>NZ_CP043661.1:0-4800000 GCF_014217565.1 Kribbella qitaiheensis | reverse complement strand
CAGGAGCCCGGAGACTGCGCCGGTTCGGACGGCGAGTTGTCCGCGCGGGACAGCGGCGACGATCGCGGTGAGGCGGGCCGGGTCGGTGGTCGCGGCGTAGAAGCCGTGGCAGGTCAGGTGTCCGCAGGTCGCCGGGTCGTGATCGGTCGCGGTACGGCAGGCGTCGCAGTTGGCTACCGGGCGCTTAGAACGGCCGAGCATGAACACCGGCCAGCCCCGCTCGGCAGCGGCGAGTGCAGCAGTCAGGAAGTCGTTCATCGGTGGATCTCCCTCGAGGGATTTCAGGCAACGGTCAGACGGTGAGCGGTGGTCACTTGCTCTTGCTGGTGGAGTTGGTTCCAGCGCCCCTGGTGGCGCGGATGTGGTTGATGACGTGACGCCCGATCCGGATCCGAAGCCCGGAGCCATGGCACTTGCCGCAGTGGCGGTAGGCCTTGCCGAGCGGGGACTTGAACTTGCCCGCGCCCTTGCAGCGACGGCACTTCCCGAACGGCCAGACAAGGCAGGTGAGGAGGTAGAAGGCGATGCTCACGGTGACAATGAGCGCCACAGTGGCGGCCTGAGCGAGGGTGTGAACACTGGCGGTGAGCCCGCTACCGTGGGTAGCGCCCGTCAGGAGGGTGGTAGCGGCGACGATGGGCATGGGATGCCTCCGAAAGGCTGTTTTTGGGCGTGAGGAGCCGTAGCCGCTACCCGCTACGCGGGAATGAACGGCCTGGTCAGGTTCGGGTTTCGGGGTAGCGGGACGGGTAGCGCAGCCGCTACCGGTAGCGGTCCGGCCGCTACCTAGACCGCCCCGCAACCCCTATCGAGTTGGTAACTCTCTGTGCAGCCGCGGTTCAGGTGTCGCGGCGGCCGATCGCTTGCCGGATGTCGTCGGCGCGGGCACCCTTGCGGGTCGCGCCGTCGCGTTTGATGTTGACGCTCGGGACCCGCAGCGCCCTTGCCTGAGCGCTGATCGCTTCGGCTGTGGTGCCGTCGTACTGCTCGGGCATCTGCTCCGAGAGCCGTCCGGCGATCGCCTCCCAGTGCGCGGCCGTGTCGGCACCGAGAACGGTGAGGATGTCGGCCAGCACATCCCTGGTGGACCGCTCGACTTCTTCCCCGGCCGCCATCCCGGTTAGCAGGCCCATTCGTTCACGGTGGGCTCGGGCGGCGGTGAGGATCTTCTCGGCGTCGCTGTGGTCGGCTAGGAACGTCCGCACGGTCGGTGTCGCATCCGCTGCGCCGTACAGGTAGCCGACGCCTCGGTACTCGTCGCCGACCGGGAGGGTCGCGGCGTCGAACCCTTCGGCGTACGCGTCACCACCGAGGACGGCTTCGGAGACAACGCGGTTGCCGCACTTCAGCGCGAACCGGACCGCGTGGTTATCCCTGTACCGGTTGAACAAACGGGCCACATCACCCGCACCGACACCCGAGGGCTTCTGCGAGCACGACACGATCACCACACCGGCCGATGGCCCGACGGCTTGGATGCGGGAGAGCTTGGCGGCGATCTGTTTGTTGACCTCCTGGTCCTCGGTCTCGAAGTAGACCTGGAACTCCTCCATCACCATCACCAGCACCCGCAGATCCGGGTACCGCGCATCCCTCGCGAGTTCTTCGGTGAGCTTGCCTTCCGGACACACGCTGACCGGCAGCGCGGCGAGCTGGGTGTTGACGCGGTCGATGTGTGCGAGGACTTCGTCCAGGATGGCCATCAGGTTGGCGATCGGGTCCGGGTCGTTCGGGCTGGGGTGGGTGCCGAAGACGATGCGGTGGGCAACCAGCTTGAACTTCAGCCAGTCCGGGGAGTTCTTGCCGTCGACCACGATCAGCTTCACATACGGGTCCAGCGCGGCATGTAGCGCGATGAGTCGTGCGGCGAACGTCTTGCCCTTGCGCGGCTGCGCACCGACTAGCAGCGAGATCCACATCAGCAACAGCGACACCGGCGCGTCGCGCTCGTCCTTGCCGAACTTCGCCGGACGCCAAATCGAGCGCGGCTTGCAGTCCAGCATGTCCGTACGGCCGACCGGGACGGCGAGCGGGTCGCTGTCGGCAACGAACAGAGTGTGGCGGCGCGAGCTGGACTTGTCCGGGGACAAGAACACCTGGTTCATGTGCACATCCAGGCCGGACGCGATCTTCTCGCGGGAGCCTTGGACGTCGGACCAGCCCTTGCCGTACGGGAGATCCACCAGCACCTGAGACCCGGTGTTGCGGGCATCCCTGGACATCTGCGAACCGAACCGGATCTCCTGATCGGTCTTGTCCGGCTTGCCGAGTCCGGCCGCGTAGTAGGCGCGCAGCACGATGTCAGAGTTCAGCTTCCGGAACCTCGGCGCGACAACCGCTGTGCCGACCAAGGTCTGACCGGCCGGGCGGCCGTAGTGCGCCAGTGCAGCGACCACACCCGCCCCGGCTGCGGCTAGAAGCCCTGCGGGAGCGGCGTTCCAGGCGATCGGTGCACTGATCATTAGCCCGAGGTTCTGGGCCGTCAGAACGCAGCCACGCCATAGACGGGTTGCCTTGAGTTGGCGGTGGATCTTCTCCCACTCCTTCAGCTCCCGGTCATCGGCCGCTGCCTGTTCCAGCGCGACGGAGTTGGGGACCCACCACCAGGCGATCTGCTTGCCTACAAGGCGAAACAGGCCACGTCCGGCGAACCAGGACAGCTTGACTCCGTACCAGGGCGAGCGGACACCGTGATACGCGGCGACGTGGGTGGACCGGGCCAGTGCACGCCGTGCGGTGGCGGGCAGGTTCTGGGGGCGCAGGTGAACCGGGATGATCGGCAGCCGCTCCCCCGGCGCGACAGCAACCGGCGTGCCCGGCTGGTCGACCGGCACGAGCACCTTGCTCGCGCCAGGCGACGTGTCAGTGTCGTCGTCCAGGGCGACTTCGTACGCGGTATCCATCCGCTCGACCTCGCCCGCAGACAGAGGGACCGTTTTGCCGGCAATCTCAGCCGGATCCTTCGGGGCCTCGTCACGGCGAGCACGGCGCGCGTCCAAGTCGATCGGCTCAGGGACGTTGTTCGGAAGCTCAGTCATGGCTAGTGCCCCTCACAGTTGCAAGCGGTCTGCGTACTCACTCGGAACTCGTTGACGTAGATGTAGGTCAGGTTGACTTCGTCCAGGCTGCTGACCGAGACCAGTTCCAGGGCCTTGGTGACGGCCTCGCGATAGTGCGTGGTCCACTCCGGCATTGCGGCCAGGACGGCGGGCTGTATTGATGTGAGCGCGCCGATCAGGTTGGCGATTTCGCAGAGGCTGAACGTAGGGACCGGCGCGGAGATGCTGAGGGCGGTCATGGTCAGTTGGCTCCGTTCATCAGGCGGGCGCGAAGCGGGCGGAACCAGCTCGACTGGCGGACTGGTTGCGGTCCGGCGTGGACCAGGTGGGCAAGGGCGGCACCCATGCCGAGCACGGCGACGGGCAGGCAGGCGACGACGGTGGTGATCTGCCACGGCGCTCGGGTGACCCCGGCTGCCTCTAGCAGGTGGTAGGCGACCTGACCGAGCGCACCGAGGACCAGGGCGGCCAGTGCGGACCACTTCGCGAACCGGCGAGCTGATGCCGGGACACGGCCGGACAGCCAGATCCGCAGCGCGAACGCGGCATAGGTCTCAACCCCGATTGGCAACGTGATGGCGGAGTTGATCGTGAAACCGTCCGCGATCCCGGGCAGCGGGTGGATCACCCCGAAACCGGTGAGCGTGCCCAGCCCGACCCAGCCGGACCAGACCGCGACGAACGCAGGCAAGGCGAGCAACAGAACCGGCCAGGAACGGACCGGGCTAGCGTCCTCGGGGACAGCCGCGGGAACACCCTCAGACTCAGCGGTTCCGGCAACGATTCCCGGTTCTACGGGTGCTGCGACCTGCGGAGATGCCTCCTCCCCTGGCGCGGGGGGCATCTCGTCGTCACCAACACTGGACTCAGGGTCAGACTGGTCCGGCACCGCGTGCAGGTGAGGCTCAGTGGCCGCCGAGGTGGGCTCAGTGAGTGCGGTGAGGATGACACGGGCCTTGTCAGCGCCGATCCTGAACTCGCTCTTGATTCGGTTCTGTGACGGCACGGTGCCCAGCTCGGCAGCGAGCTTGCGGGCGGCCGGGATCAGATCCTCAACCGGCACCGGATACGTCGTACGAAGCGGAGTGCTCATCACGCGACCTCGTCTCCATTGATGTCCTCGGTGGTCGCCAACTGGTGCTTGACGTCCAAGACGCGACGCTCAGCCCGGCGCACCCTGCGCCGGTCCAGAACGGACGGGGCCCGACCCGCGTTGATGTACGCGATCTGGGCGTCCAGCAAGTCCAGCTCGGCCGCAATGAGCGGCCATTCCTGCTCGATCTCGGCCAGGTCGGCAGCACTTGGTCCTTCGCTGGCGATGGCCTGAAGGGCGATGATGTTCATGGGTTGCGTGCTCCTCTGGTGAAACGGATGGGTGCGACCCCTGACGCCTCGGTGGGTGCAACCGCCGGGGCGTCGCTACGTCGGGTCCTATCGGCCTTGGTCTGCTTATGTGGCTTGTTGGAACAAGTTACGTGAGTGACATGTTGGAACAAGCTGGATAAGCTTGTCAAGCAGACGAGAGGAATTGGGATGCCAGAGACGTTGCAAGAGCGGGTTGCGCGCCTGATCCGCGACTCACTCGGTGAGCCGGGCTCAGCCCTGCCCAGCGAGGCCGAGTTGGTGGAGCGCTACGGCGCGAGCCGGAACACGGTTCGTGCCGCGCTGTCCGCGCTGGAGGCGGAAGGGCTCATCACCAGTAGCCAAGGCCGGACTCGGCAAGTCCGCAAAATTCATCGCTGGGAATGGAAGATGACCGAGTGGGAGAAGGCCCACAACAACGACGGGGACGCTTGGTCCAACACCATCAGGGCCCAAGGCGGGATCCCCAAAAACGACTTGCAGATCCTCAGTATCCAGGCGCCGGCCGATGTCGCCGAAGCGCTCAAGATCCCTGTAGGTACGGCGATCCAGGCGCGAAACCGCCTCCGCTGGGTTAACGACGAACCCCACCAGCTCAGCGACTCCTACTTCCCGCCGTTCGTCACAGACGGAAACGAGCTGTTCTGGAATCCCAGTGACCTCGGAGTCCAGGGCGGCCTACTCGCCGCCACCGGCCACAAGCAGGCTCGCTGGCACGATCTCCTCACAGCCCGCATGCCCAGCGCCGACGAAGCGCAGCGCCTCATGATGGCCCCGGGCACCCCACTCCTGATCCACAGCCGAATCGGCTACGACGCCGAAGGGCGTCCCGTGCGCTACATGGTCTCCCGCATGGCAGCCGACCGCGTAGAAGTCTCCTACGACCTGAACCCGGACGACTGATGTTGATCACTCTGGACGAATCGCACCGCCAGCTCGTCCACCAGGTCCGCGACGAGGCAGGCGAATGGCTCGCAACCAAAGGCACCGACCAATACCGAGGCGGCCTCGACATGGCTCAGGTCCACGCCAACATCGACGACGACTTTGACAACTTCCCTTTCGTCGGCTGGGAGGTCGACGGCCGCGTAGTGGCGATGATGGCGATCATCGACCCAGAAGCCGACTTCTGGACACCCGAAGAACTCGCAGAGCCTCAGACCTACATCAGCCGCTTCTTCGTCGTAGAACACGGCCACGGTTACGGCTCAGCTCTGCTCGAAGCAGTCGTAGATATCGCAGCCCGCGACCGTAAGGACTGGGTCCGCCTGAACTGTTGGAGCACCAATACCAGATTGCATGACTACTACATCGCACACAGCTTCGAACACGTTCGGACCTGCAATATTGCTGGCCGCATGAGTGGCGCACTGTTCCAACGAAGGACTCGCTAGTCGCGCAGTGTGCGTGTGATATCAGACAGGAAAGGAAAACTATGATCCCGGATCTACTCAAAATTGCCGATGGCCAAATGGAGGCATTCAAGGCGATACAGGAACAGCAGAGCCTAACCGGCGAGGTAGACGTTGCCCCACAGCGCTATGTTGCCGCATACGACTTAGCCGCGCATGCCAACGATCTAGCGATCGACGCAATCGACTTGACCAAGCGAAAGCGCTTCGCTTCTGCGACACCTCTGACTCGACTGATCTTTGAATGCGCAATGCACTGTCAATGGCTAGTAATGAACCCCACGGCACACTCCTCCCTTTTAACAGACAACGAACTCCACCGAGAGAGGCTCACCAAGACCCTCCGAGTCTCGCAGTCCTTCAAGCACCTGCTCGAAGCCGAGCATATCGATGTCACCGAGTACGAGAAAGTTGCTCCCAAGAACATTAGAGATGTCTGCGAGGCAGTAAATGACGGCGACTCATCGCTATACATAATCTACAGATCGCTTAGCAGTGGATCACATTCGGGTATACCTCTCATCGAAAGATGGATCGCAGAGGTCTTAGACCCGCCCGGCCTAGCCTTCCGAGTTGAGCCCTCCACAGACCCGACACAGTTCAATCAGCTTGCAGGCACCATCGCGATTAGCCTCCTTTGGACCAACTCGGCTTTCAACTGCATGACCCGAGCGCAACCAATGCAGCAATTGATCGATGAAAATTCGCGCGAACTGGAGACGAAGCCACTACTCGGAGTCGGGAAGCTTGTCCTCTGATCTCTGCTCTGCTCTGCTGTGCCGTGCTGTGTATCGAATCCGAACCCTCGCTAGGCTCATGGGGTGCGATTCGATACGTGCGCAGATTTAGATCCCACGTAGAGCCTCTTCAAACTCTGTGACGAGACCTTCGCTGGGGAAGCGTCGGCGAAGCTCCTGATCCAACTCCCCGGCGATCATCTGAAGATGGACTTTGCTTTGGCGTCCGTCCTTGAGGCCAGATATGCCGAGGCCCACGGCTTGCTCTAGGTCACCTTCACGGCCTGCGACGATGCCGAGGGTGATGCGGCATTCGGAGACTCGCATTGGGCTTAGTTCGTGGCCGTCTGGGGTGATGTTGTCGTTGATGACGGTGCGGGCGTACTGGGTGGCCAGCTCGTCGTCTCCGGCGATGCGGTGGACGTCCATCGCGTAGTAGTCCCACTTCGCAGGATCGACCTTGAAATGGTTGTCCGGCCGGTCAGGGTATGGCAGGTGTTCGAGAACCTCTTTGCCGCTCTCTAGCAATGGGTGCAGGCCGGTCTCTCCGAGACGCGCTTTGGCCTTCGCTTCCTGGGCGATGAGCTGGACATGCACGCTGCTGTGCTGCGCGACGGCCCTGGCCCTTCTGGGCGGCGTCGACGGCCTGGCGGAAGCGGCCTTGGGTGAGAGCGAACCAGGCGGTCATTTCGTGGCCCCACCCGGCGATCTCTGGGTGGCCGGCCTCTAGGCCAAGTTGCATGGCTGCGGTCCGAGTGGACTCGGCGGCCGTGCGCATCCCTAGGTCGTACTCGACGCATCCAGCCAGCAGGGCAAGCCATCCACCAGCCACCAGGAGCTCCGCGTGCGCTTTCAGGCCGACAGGGCGACGTAGGAGACCTGCCACGTGTTGAAGCCAGCTATGCGCCTCTTGGCGCAACTCAAGGGCGTCGCGGTGGTTGTACTGGCAACACAGCTCTTCGACGGTTGAGTGCAAGCTCTCCAGAGTTCCCGCTGTTGTGTCGCTGGCCTGTATGCGCTGGAGGAGCTCCGCGGTTTGCCACGGGGTCTGGTCGAGCTTGGAGACCGTGTCACCTCGGGCGGCCGAGATCAGCTCGCCCTTGGCGCGTAGTACCTCGTCGCAGACGCGGGCTAGATCCTCGTTCGGGAGCTTGCGGCCATTCTCCAGATTCGAGAGATACGACCGGTGGTAATGCGTGGCTTTGGAGAGATCGGCCAGGGACCAACCTCGGTGTTGCCGGTACTCCCTCAGCCGGTGTCCGAAGGTCACCTTGCAAGTGTCCCTCATGGGTTTGTATCCCTGCATCCTGAGCACGAGGGATACGCGGGAACTGGTGATCTCACGCTGCGTGTTTGCCAAACTGAACGCATGAACGGGACACGTGCGGGGCGCGAACTAGACGGGGTGGAGTGGACCAGGACCGACCTTTGCGATGGCCTCCACCCCGTCACCAGCAGGCCGTGCGTCCTCGGGGAGCACAAGGGATTTCACCGGACGGCCGATGGCGCGGAGTGGCTGGACGACTAGACCGGCGAGGCGCGCGTGTGAAGCCCTGAGAACCGCGTGCGTCTCGCCTTCCACTCCTCGAGCGGATGCACCTGGCCTGAAGGTGCTGGGACCACCAGCCAGTGACACCGACGCCCAGGAGCCCCTATCTTTGGCGCATGAACAATGCACCAAAGTGGTCTTTTCAAGTCAGAGAAATATCCGCTGCAATGTCACTGCTGAACCACGCAGATACCGTTCTGGGAGACTTCGAATTCGCCGCAAGGAGTCTGGAACCCCTACTCACAGTCTGGTCGATAGGCGCGGAGAAATTGCTGAAATTGACGGCGGGATTCATCCACACGGAAACCCACCAGACGTGGCCATCAAAGTCTGAGATGGTAAACGACTACGGACATGACATCGCAAGACTGGATGATCGCTGTCGTGGCCTATTTCGCGAGAGACTCAGCCTGGCCACCTCTCCAGGGATTATTGAAGACTGCTTAACTGAGACAGAAACCAACCCATTGATCAATGGCCTCATGCAAACGCTAACCAGATACGCGAAAAGCGGACGTTTCTACAACCTCGACCATCTTGCCGACTCGCCTCAAATTGAGGACTCACCCGCGGACCTTTGGGAGGTTACTCAACAGAAAATACTTGCCCACAATCCTGCAATCCTCGCAAAGATCGGAGGTACTCAATCTGAATACGAAGAGGCAAGAAGCGAGATGTACGGAGAAAGCCGAGAGGCCGCCCGGACCTGGCGCAATCTCTACCACCGCGCCTGGGTACAGGGGGTGTGCGGACCAACCGCGAAGCAGATGTCCTACGAACTCGGCCGACCGTCCGCGTCTTAGGTCTCATCGCAAACGGGGTTGCGATACTTGCGCCAGTTAGCCAAGATCGCATCATGCCAAGTGGAGGATCCGCCAACTTTGATCATCTCATCCCACTATTTTCCGATATCGAAAGTTGGATGAATGCGGCGGAGCAACGATCACTCGGGCAACCTACGCCACGATCAGCGTTGGGTAGTGACAATAAGTTACTGGGCGTGTACCCAGGTTCCCACCTAATTTTGGCTGGCATCAGTGGCGCTATAGACCACCTTGACGCGTTTCGCCAGTTGATTATGAAGGCTCAGGCCCTTCACGCCGCAGCGCCGATCACTCTGCTCCGTGCAGCTCTAGAAGAAGCTGGATTGGCCCTTTGGCTGACCCATCCCAGCAACCAGCAAGAGCGCTTGTACCGCGCACTCAGAGCCCACCACCGCGACATGCGGGACCGGGTCGGATACGAGACCATCAAACCGTCGAATCCCGGACCCAAAGGAAAGACCGCATTGCAGCGCTGTGAAGAGATTCGCGATCTCGCGGTCGGCCTTGGGATTGATAAGAGCAAGGTAGCTGCAAACCTGAGCGCTACTGCAGTCATCGGGGGAGCGTGCACCGCCGTGGGTGCCGTCGGCGCGGACGGGCTGAGGCTGTGGCATCTCTCTTCAGGCCCTTGCACACGGCAGGCACTGGACTGTCATGCACGGGTATGAACTGCGCGGCCTAAAAGATGCCGGCGCGGGGATCGCCGAGCTGCAGATTACTGGGAATGAGGATGTCGTGACACGCATGACAAAACTGAGTCATGCGCTCGTGAGGACAGCCCTAGCGCGATACCAGCACATGTCACAAACACCCTAGGCGACCCCTGACGGCAGCCAGGAACCGGCCGAGCGCAGTCTCAAAGTTGGTCTCATCCGCCCACGTTTGAGGACGTTCAGCGAGGTTGCGAGTCCTGTCATCCACGCTCCCGCGACCTTTGCAAAACCTCCCTGAATTCCGAATTGGGGGATTGAACAGCGTGTTGAGTCTCTTGACTCAAGCAAGTGCTGCGACGCGAGCGAGGATCTCATCCATCCCAGTACAGGCCCGTTCGCTGGGGTCCGCCTGACCCGGTCGTCAGGCACAGCAAGCATTTCTCGGATCCCGCTGACGTGTAGCTATCAACTCCATTTGTGAAGGATCTTCCACTCCTCCCGCCGAGCCTGACGTTTTAGACGTTGGCGGCGAGCTCTATGCTGGGGAATCCCAAGATCTGTTCGCATCTCCATTGTGAGCGACTCAAGGCACTCTTTATAGATGAGCCAAAGGTCGGAGCGATGGAGACTTTCATTGGCTTCAGGCATGTCACTCGCGGCATCTGCGCGCTCACCTAACCGGTCGAGCGCACTGTTCCACGCAGTCTGAACTTGCGGATGCGCGAAGAGTTCGACCCGATCGGCAAGTCCCGCTGGGCTGATTCCCTCGATTGCGCGCACTTCTCCACTAGTCAGATAGCTGTAGTACGCGCGCAGTTGGAAATTGTAGGCATTGAGCATTTCCAGGTAGAGCGTTTCTACTCGGGCGTTGTGCCGAGAATTGCGGTCTTGTCGCGAACCGCTGCGATAGGTCGCGTACATGCCAGCCAGGCCCTAGCACGTAGGGGCCAGCCTCTTTCACCAGATCGACGGCGATGCTCATCGGCTAAGGCTAGAGCGTAGGCGGATCCGCCTCGACCCGATCGAAGGCTAGAGGCGCAGACAGGGGTCTCAAAGTGGGTCTCATCCGTCCCAGTGCAGGCCCGTTAACTGAGGTTCACCTCAGCCAGTCGAAGAGCTCCGCAGGCACTCTCGGATACCGTCGGACGGCGGTATGACGACCCACCGAGCGGCCGCAGTGCTGTTTTTGCACGCCACAGACCCAGGTGTCAGCCCGCACCTCTTTGCCTACTCCTTGACTCTTTCCGGGGGTCACAAGCCGCTTCAGCCTCCACCGCGAACGGACTTGATGACGTCAATCAGCGCCTGGAGCGTCGGAGCAATGTCTGTCAGTCCTTGCTGGGGTTCCTTAGATGATGACGGAAGCTCAGAGAAGACCCGTCTGCCGAAGACTCCCCGCAACTCCTCTCGCTCAGCGACAGTCATGTCTGCTGAATATGCACTGAGGGTTTTTAGTTGAACCGACATGATCGCGGCCCACCGTCCTGCGTTCCGATGCTGCGCCGACTCCCGGGCAAGATAGGCAAATGCTGCGAGTCCGGATACCGCTATACCGAGGTGGGCTAACGAAGAACCGAGACTCGGAGGCAATTTGGTTGCACTATAAATGGAGAACGCCATGACTGCAACAAGCAGCCCAATCGCTGCTCCTCGGAAATAGTTTGCAGATTTGATCTCAGTTTTCTGATAATCATTGAAAGCTGACGCCAACTCACCATCGGCCACGACGCCCGCCGCCTGTTGAACATCTTCAACAATTAGATTTACCTTCGTCCTCGATGCAACGATTTCTTGCTCTAGGCGAGTTCCATTCATGGAGGATTTTGCGGCAGAGTAGAGGCTGTTCAGGTCAGTTTTATCCCAGCCGCGTCGGTCAGCCAAGGGTAACAAGTTAACTAGATGCTCTGATAGATACTCGTCAACCTGGACCGCCAAGTCATAAGCTGCATCTATGGGCCACTCTTCCGAATTTGGGATAGCTCGCGCCGATTCCAAGAAGGCGTACACAACCCCCTGATCGAAGACGCTGAAGAGCGATTCCCCCGCTTCGGTACGCAGGTCAAAGGCTCCGTTGAGCCTCTGTAGTGCATCTAGTGGAGCGTTTCTGAAGTTCGGTGACGGTTGGCTTTCTTGAGGATCTGGTCTGGGGTCTTGGTCCAGACGAAGGGGTGGCAGCGGTCGTTCCAGCCGGTGATGAAGGCTCGGATCTTTGTGTTGAGGTCTTTGACCGAGGTGAAGGTCCCGCGGTGGATGGCTTGTCGTTCGATGATGCCGAACCAGACCTCGACCAGGTTGAGCCATGACCCGGAGGTCGGGGTGAAGTGGACCTTGAACCGGGAGTGCGCGGCCAGCCAGTCACGGACCTCGGCCCGTTTGTGTGTGGCGTAGTTGTCCATCACCAGGTGCAGTTCCTGACCGGTGCCGTCGTCGGGGTAGGCGCGGTCGATCTGCTTGAGGAACGCAAGGAACTCCTGGTGGCGGTGCCTGGGTTTGCAGGCCCGCGGTCACCGTGCCGGTGGCGATCTCCAGTGCCGCGAACAACGTGCTGGTGCCGTGCCGGACGTAGTCATGGGTGCGGCGCTCGGGAAAACCAGGCTGCATCGGCAGCATCTTCTGAGTCCGGTCCAAAGCCTGGATCTGCGACTTTTCGTCGACACACAACACGATCGCGTTGTCCGGTGGCGCCAGATACAGCCCGACCACATCAGTGACCTTGGCGACCAACTCCGGATCGGTGGAGAACTTGAACGTCTCACTGCGCCACGGCTGCACCCCATAGTCACGCCACGCCCGCGCGACCGTCGCGTTGCCGACCTTGAGCCGCACGGCCAGCAGCCGAGACGACCAGTGCGTCACCCCCAGCCGCTTCGGCGGCGGCTTCAACGTCTCGGCCACGATCATCGCGTGATCGATCTCGCGCGGCCGGCCCACCCGTTCGGCATCATCCAGACCCTTGATCCCGCTGCGCACGTAGCGCTGCCGCCACCCGATCACCTTCGGACGAGACAACCCCACCTGCTCCGCGATCGCCGTATTCGATACCCCACCCGCAGCCAGCAACACCACCCGCGCCCGCAACGCCAACCCAGCACGAACCGTCGTCGACCGCGTCAACGACACCAACCGCTCCCGATCACCCTCACGAAGCACCAACGCGGCAGCAGGACGGTTCGCCATACCCCATTCTGACCCACCACCAACCGTTACCTAATTAATGACACGCCCCACTAGCAGCCTACGATGGCCAGGGCGCGCATCCATCTCATCGTTTGACGGCGCGAACGCTGCAAGTTCGCTGATAGCCCCGGCCAACCGCCCTTGGAATAGTTCGCGCGCAGCCTTAATGCCTTCTTCTTCCATAGACGTAGATCTTGCCTCGAATCGCTCGCAACTGCACGCACTTCGCTGTCGCCGCGCTGCCCATCGTGGGCACCACTTCGGGACCAGGAGGGCCAGTCTCAAAGCTAGTCTCATCCGCCTACGTTCAGAGCGGTTCAGAGAGATTCTGGGCCCCCTCATCCACGCTCAGGCGGCCGTTGCAGAACCTCACCGAATGCCGAATCGGGGGATTGGAAAGCGTGTTGGGGGCAACCCCTCACGAGTTCGAATCTCGTATCCTCCGCCACTCTGCTGAGTGGCCACCCGATCGGTGTTTCCGCTGGTCAGCGCATGATGTGGTCACTTACAGGGGACGAACACAAGGTGGGCCGGTCGCGATGCGACCGGCCCACCTTTTTCGTCAGGGTCTCGATCTCAAGCGGCGCTTCAAGCTCGAAACCCCGCACGACTGGCCACGGATCCAGCACGCCGGCCCGGTCGTGGAACCGCAGCGGGCGGCCGAATGTCCAATCCATTCACCCTGGCAGGATCGATCGAGTGATCACTGACGCGTGGGCCCGCAAGAACAGTGGAGTCGGTCACTACAACCACGGCGACGTCGTACTGCGACGGTCGCGCCGCGGTCTCGCCGTTACGTGGGTACAAGCCACACGAGTCGTACGCGATGACGAGTACGGCCTGCTGTTGTGGCTACCGGTGGGCTCGGGATTCGGGTGCCGCGCTGATGATCAAGGACAGGCGACACGCGAGGAGCCGATCGACGTCGTCGTGGCACGTCCGCTTGTAGCAGGCGAGTGGAAGGACAACAGCGTGCTGATCTGGAATCCGGCCGGTGCCGCGCACTCGTTGTGGTGGTTCTTCCATGCGAAGCGTTTCACCGGCTGGTACGTCAACCTGGAGATTCGCGGACCGCGCTGGAGCGACGGTCAGCGCTGCGGCATAGATGTCGCCGATATGGGCCTCGACGTCGTCGTCGATCCCGACCGGACTTGGTGCTGGAAGGACGAAGACGACTTCGCGGCTTTCACCGACGCCCCGGGCTACTGGACCGCCGCACAGGCAGTTGCCGCCCGCGCTGAGGGGCGGAGTGTCATCGCACTGGCCGAGGAAGGCAGATTCCCCTTCGACGGGACCTACTGCGACTTCGTCCCCGATCCCACCTGGTCGCTGCCGGAGCTACCGACGGGCTGGGACCTCCCGCCTACTTAGTCGGCACCTGTCCTGGAGTCGCGCTGTCCCAGGTGTCCCAATGTCACAGACATGCCTCTGACCAGCGCGGATGTCTGAGACATAGTAGATCGGGCCTGTCCCAGATGTCCCCAGTGCAGACACAAGGGACCCGCCAGCAGTCTCAGCACGTCTGTGTATCGAAGCGCACCCCTTACCGCCATCAAGTGGTGCGATTCAATACATGGATCGGTCGGCTTGCAGTTTGTTGAGGTGGTAGGACACCAGGCTTTGCGGCTGACCGAGCAGAAGGGTCAACTCACGAACGCGGCCGTCGCTGCGTGACAGTTCTCTCAGCAGCCGCCATCGCACGTCATGCTCCGCCAACCGCAGGAACGTCGGCGGCGGGTCGTCCGGACCTGTGTGTGGAACGTTCACGATCACCAACTACGCATCAACTCGGATGAATGGATCAACTTGAATTGATGGAATGTCGGGATGGGATCCGGAGAGCACGCAGGGGGAGGCTGGTCTCGGCCGATGACGAGGTACGCACGGTGCCCAGGGCCTGGGCACCCTGCCCGTCGGGACGCGGGAGGCATCCTCGCCCGAGGCGACGCACCGGTACGAGCCGGGTCGCGATGGTTGCTGTGGGCACCAGCCGGGCTACTGCCCGCAGCGCCGGCAGAGTAGGGGTGACGGCTCTGCTCGTCCCATTCGCGGTCGAGTCGCACTCTTCGCAGGACTGGCTGCGCTCGTGACGCTGTTAGCAGTACTGCCTCAGCTGGCGAAGCTCAGCCGGCTGAAGTCTCCGTGAGGGCTGCGCGGGTGTCGTAGTTCGCGCGGGCGGCGGCTACTTCCTGCTGGTGAGTCTCGGTCCAGGTGACCAGGGACTGAATGGTGGCGTGGAGCGTGACGCCCAGCGGGGTGAGCTCATAGTCGACGCGTGGCGGGACGACCGGGTAGACCGTACGGCGCACCAGGCCGTCGCGTTCCAGTTGGCGGAGCGTCACGGTGAGCATGCGCTGGCTGATGCCGTCGATCGTTTTCTTCAACTCGGTGAAGCGCAGCTTGCGGTTGTCGAGCAAGGCGATCACCAGCAGGGACCACTTGTCGCCGATCCGATCCAGGATCTGCCGGACCTCGCAGTCCTCGCGGGTGTCCCACTGGAATGCATCCTCGGTGCAGCAGGAGTGACTCGGTTCCTTTGAAGTGCCTTCTTCCATAATCCCCGATGGTTCCTGAGGATGAGATCAGTTACAAGAGGTAACCGACCCCCACTTCGAGGAACCGGAGCAATTCCGTGTCATCAACCACCACTCAGAACCGGCTGACCGGCCGGGCCTGGGCTGTTCTCTTCGTCCTCTGCGGCGCGA
This sequence comes from Kribbella qitaiheensis, assembly GCF_014217565.1. Classification (NCBI taxonomy): domain Bacteria; kingdom Bacillati; phylum Actinomycetota; class Actinomycetes; order Propionibacteriales; family Kribbellaceae; genus Kribbella; species Kribbella qitaiheensis. Next base: position 4,784,522 of record NZ_CP043661.1, on the reverse strand, counting down.
TCTTTCTGGAGGGCATCGACGTCTCGATGATGGGCGTCGCGCTGCCCTCCATCCGGGCCGAACTCGGCCTGTCCACCAGCGAACTGCAGTGGGTCGTCAGCGCCTACGTGCTCAGCTACGGCAGGTTCGTCCTGCTCGGCGGCCGGGCCGCGGACCTGCTCGGCCGGCGCCGGATGTTCATCACCTGGCTGATCATCTTCCTTGCCTTCTCCGGCCTCGGCGGCTTCGCGACCGAAGGCTGGGTACTGATCCTGGCCCGCTTCGTCACCGGTATCGCCGCCGCTTTCATGACCCCGGCCGGCCTGTCGATCATCACCACCACCTATCCCGAAGGACCACAACGCAACAAAGCCCTGCTCGTGTACGCCGGTACTGGGGCCGCCGGCTTCTCGCTCGGCATGGTGGCTGGTGGGCTGCTCACGGCGATCGACTGGCGCTGGGTCTTCTTCGCGCCGGTCGTGCTGGCCGCACTGATCCTGGCCGGCGCGCTCACCCTCCTCCCCCGGGAAGTTGCCCCGGGCAAGCAGGAGAGCGGCTTCGATCTCGGCGGCGCGGTCAGCTTGACCGCGGCGATGCTCCTGCTGGTGACCACGCTGGTCCGCGCGCCCGACGTACCAGTGACGCAGACGGCGATCACGGCAATCGCCGGCTTGCCGCTACTGGCCGCGTTCATCGGGATCGAGCGACGGGTGGCGGCGCCGTTGATCCGGCTGGGCATTCTGCGCAACGGTTCTCTGGTCCGGGCCAACCTCGGCGCGGTACTCCTGGTCGGCTCCTTCGTCGGCTTCCAGTTCATCGCGGTGCTCTATCTGCAGGAGTTGCGGTCCTGGACAGAACTCCAGACCGGACTCGCGCTGACGGTGATCGGGATCGACTCCGTCCTCGCCCCGACGTTGACGCCCTGGCTGGTGAATCGCTTCGGCAACGGCCGGGTGATCTTCGGTGGATTCACCTTCGCCGCATTGGGCTATGCAGCCTTCCTGCCGCTCAGCGCACAATGGAGCTACCCGGCGATGCTCCCGTCGTTCATCCTGCTGGGGCTGGCGTTCTCGCTTGCCTATGGGCCGCTGACCATTGCCGCTACCGACGGGATTCCCGAACAGGAGCAGGGATTGGCGGGCGGAGTACTGACGACTTCGTTCCAGTTCGGTTCGGCGCTGGGACTCGCCGTGGTCGCCGCCGTTCTCGCCACGGCGGACGAACTGACAGTGGAGGGCTTCAGATCCGCGTTGCTCGTTCCGCTCGTGGCTGCCGGCCTCGGCCTGCTGATCGCATCGCCCGGATTGTTGAGGTTGCGCCAGCATCCGGACCCGCTGTAGGGCGCGCTAATCCGACTCGGCCATCTGTGCCTGAAATTCATATCGGGAGCGATGCTGTATGCCCCGCCGGATGACGATGCGTACTGGCACGATCCAGCAGACATGGAACTGCTAGTTCAAACATCAGTCACTCGTGCCGCATTAGTACTACAGCCGTAGATCATGATCGCGTTCCTGTCGTGCTTGGTACCGCGCACATCCCGCCCACCACCGTCTCATTTGTGGCTCATTCGCAGGCGTTCGGGACAGTTCACCACCGCTTCGCCGACGCGCCGGGCAGCCGTAAAGCCATCCCCTGAACCTTGCCGAACACAGGTCGAAGGAATTGGAAAGCGTGTTGGGGGCAACCCCTCACGAGTTCGAATCTCGTATCCTCCGCCAGCTTTCCAGAGGCACAGAGAACCACGTTTCCGCAGGTCAGAGCGTGGTTCATCACCTCACAGAGCACAAATCGTAAACCGGCCCAGTCGCATCAGCGACTGGGCCGGTTCCGTAGGTAATCTCAATTGGCCCGATCAGGCGATGGCTCCTGTGATTCAGCGCGCGCGGCGGTAGTGCATGGCCACCGCGCCGTTGCGGAGCGGCTCCGCCGAGAGCAGCTCGAGCTGGCGCGTGCCGGGCAGCCCGCCCTGGTACAGCGTCGGGCCGTGGCCGGCGATCCTGGGATGGACGAGCAGCTTGTACTCGTCGATCAGGTCCAGCCGGTCGAGCTCGGTCGCGAGCTTGCCGCTTCCGAGGAGGACACCGGCCGGGGTCGCGTCCTTGAGCTTCTGCACGCCCTCGCGCAGATCGCCGGCGATGTGGTGGCTGTTGGTCCACGGGAAGTCCGTGCGCGTCGACGACACCACGTACTTGGGTTTGGCCTCCAGCTTGACCGCCCACTCGCGCAGGGCCGGCGGCGCCTCCTCGTCGCCGCGGGCGACGGCCGGCCAGTAGCTCTCCATCATCTCGTAGGTGACGCGACCCCACAGCATTGCCCCGCCCTCGTCCATGAGACGGGTGAAGAAGGCGTGCGTCTCGTCGTCGGCGATCCCCTCCTGGTGGTCGACGCAACCGTCCAGGGTGAGGTTGAGGCTGAAGGTGAGGAGTCCCATGGCCAGCGACTCTAACGCCACTACGGCGTCGCGGCCCACGCGCGGGCGCGCGCCTGCGCGTCGGGCTCCTTCCGGTTCCGCGTGTGAGCAGCACGCCGGGTCGAGGTTTGCGCAGGTCAGGGCGTCTGGGCCGCCGTGTGAGCCGCTGGTGTGAGCCGGGCATCGGCTCGCACGCTGGTGCGAGCCAGGTTCCCCTGGCTGGCTGCCCCGCAAGACGCAGACCTGGCGTGCGGGCCGGCCACGGAAGTCGCGGGGCCGAGGTCCCGACTGGTTTTGTGAGGTCGCCAGGTCGACTCCTGCGCTGCGCAGGCTGCCTGGTAGGTCGTTGGAGAAGGTGTCACGGCTGAGCGTGAGGTGCTCGGGGCGAGCGTACGTAGAACGTGCCGGCTGATACACAGCCCTATGCCTCACCGGTTAGGAGCGTTGACAGGTGGTCTGCGTAGTTGACGAGGGGGTCCAGGTGGGGGCCGGTGCGGGCGATGCGGAAGCCGTGGCGGCGGCCCCAGAAGGCGGCTTGGACGGCGTGGAGTTGGGACCAGCGTTGGGTGCGGTCACGGTCAAGTTCGGCTGCTTCGGTGAAGGCGTCCAGGAAGCGGTGTACGCCTTTGGCCAGGTCGTCCGATTCGAAGAAGCTCAGTGCGCGGACCCTGAGGAGGGTGCCGCCGTCGTAGGCCGGGTCTCCCGCGTACCCCTTCGGGTCGACGGCCAGCCACGGCTCGCGGCTGGCGCGCAGGATGTTTCTTGCGTGGAAGTCGCCGTGGATCAGGGTGTCCGGCTGGGTCGGACCTAGTTCGCGGATGGTCGCGAGGGCTGCGTCCACGACGTACTGCGGAAGTTGGTGGTCCAGCTCGGCGGCATCGCGGAGCAACTGGTCCTCCCAGGCCTCGGACTCGTCCCGCAACCGGGGCAGGTCGGGCGGAGCGGGTATCGCCAGTCGGCGGCTGATACGGCCCGCGACCGTCGCGACCTCATCGTGATCCTCGACCCCGGCCAGCGTCGACGCCTCGGCCCGCTCCAGCAGCATCGCGTACTGCGAGTCGTCGCGCTCGTACAGCCGGACCGCTCCACGCCCGTTCCACGCGGCGAAGGCGTCCGGTTCATGAACGTTGCCAGGATGCGGGAAGGACACCTTCAGCGCGCCGCGGCCTACCGGCACGATGACCCCGACACCCCCGTGCATCACCGAGCCGTCCTGCACGCAGCCCCAGCGCTCGAGCAATTCGTCGACGATCCCCGGCAGCTCAGCGAGCCAGGCCGCGCCGGACTCACCTTCACGCTCGACCGTGCTCCGCGCAAACGCCTCTGGTATGCCGACCATTCGCGCACCCTACGCGCCGGGCGCGGCCAGAAATCGCGACCGACGTGAGTTGGTTGCCGGGTGCACCCAAACGAAAAGGCAAGGAGAAAGCTCTCCCTGCCATGTCTAAGTTATAACGCACAGGGGGACTTGCCGCAAGGCCCCGTTCCGGGCGCACAATCATCGGCTGTAGCTGAAATCTGCCGGACACTGGGGAGTCGCAGAGTGCGTGTTTTGTTGTCGACGTACGGGTCAAGGGGAGACGTCGAGCCGCTGGCGGGGCTGGCGGTGGAGTTGCGGAAAGCCGGGGCGGAGGTGGCCGTGTGCGCGCCGCCGGATGACGACTTCGTACGCCGGTTGGCCGCCGTCGGCGTAGAGCTGGTGCCGGTAGGGCCGTCAGCGCGGGCCTGGACGAAGGCCGCTCCGCCGTCGTCGACCATGTCCCAGCGGGCCGCGTACCTGATCGCCGGCCAGCTAGAGGTGATCCCGGAGGCGGCCAAGGGCTGTGACGCGATGGTCGTGACCGGCATGATGCCGGCCGCCGCGGGCGCGCTGTCCGTGGCCGAGAAGCTCGGAATCCGGTCCGTCTCGGTGACGTTCCAGCAGCTGACCCTGCCGGCGCCGAACCACCCGCCACTGGCCTATCAAGGCAGGCCGTTCCCGCCGGAGGTGACGAACAACCAGGAGCTGCGGAAGCTGGATGCCCAGAGCAACAATGAGCTGTTCCGGCAGGTGCTCGACACCAACAGGGAAACGATCGGTCTGCCGCCGGTGGACGACGTCCGCAACTACGTCATCGGCAACCGGCCGTGGCTTGCGACGGATCCCACCTTGGACCCCACGGAGCTAGACGTCGTACAGACCGGCGCGTGGATCCTGCCCGACGACCGCCCGCTCCAGGACGACCTGGAGGCCTTCCTCAAAGCCGGTGAGCCGCCGGTCTACGTCGGCTTCGGCAGCATGCCCGTGCGCCAGACGGACGCGGCCCAGGTCGCCATCGCGGCGATCCGCGCTCAGGGCCGGCGCGCGATCCTCAAGAGCGGCTGGGCCGATCTGGCCCTGGTCGACGACCAGGACGACTGCATCGCCGTGGACGAGGTCAACCAGCAGAAACTGTTCGGGCGAGTGGCCGCCATCGTGCACCACGGCGGCGCTGGTACGACGACGACAGCGACCCGGGCCGGCAGGCCTCAGGTGGTTGTGCCGCAACTGGCGGACCAGCCCTACTGGGCCGGTCGAGTGGCCGAGCTCGGAATCGGTGTGGCGCACGACGGCGCGATTCCGACCGTCGAGTCGCTGTCGGCCGCGCTCGAGGCCGCGCTGGCCCCCGACACCGCAGTACGGGCCGCCTCTTTGAAGAACGAGATCCGAACAGACGGCGCAGCGGTTGCCGCGAAGCTGCTGCTTGAAGGGAGCCACTGAGATGACCACCAGTGCGTTCGACCTCCCCGAGAACCTGGCCGCCAAGGCCGACCCGACCCTGATCGCCGGCGACGAGTCGCACTTCGCGGCGATCGCGGAGAGCCTCGAGCAGACCATCGCCGAGCTGTCCGACCGTCTCGACGAAACCCGCAAAGCCCCTGGTGGTGAAGGCCAGGCGGCCTTGGATCGCGACCTGGAGATCCACCGGCTGACCACCAGGTTGCGATCCCTGCGACGCTTCGGGCTCGACCTCTGCCTCGGGCACATGGTCGACGCGGAGAACAACGAGACCCTGTACGTCGGGCGCCTCGGCCTCACCGACAGCAGCGGCCGCCTACTCCTGATCGACTGGCGCTCCTCCGCGGCCGAGCCGTTCTTCGGCGCGACCCATGCCAACCCGATGGGCCTGGTCAGCCGACGCCGGTACCGCTGGACCCGCGGCCGGATCAGCGACTACTGGGACGAGATCTTCACCGACGACGGCCTCGAAGGACACGCCGCGTCGCTCGACGACCAGTCCGCCTTCATCGCCAGCCTGGGCAGCAACCGCTCGCCCCGGATGCGCGACGTCCTCGGCACCATCCAGGCCGACCAGGACGCCATCATCCGGGCGAGTTCCCGTGGCGCGCTCGTCGTCGACGGCGGCCCTGGTACGGGGAAGACGGTCGTCGCGCTGCACCGTACGGCGTACCTCCTGTACTCCGATCCGCGGCTCGGCCACCGGCACGGCGGCGTACTGTTCATCGGCCCGCACCAGCCCTACCTGGCGTACGTCGGCGATGTCCTGCCCAGCCTCGGCGAGGAAGGTGTGCAGACCTGCACCCTGCGGGACCTCCTCCCGGAGGGCGCCACGGCATCCGACGAACGAGACCCGGAAATCGCCCGTCTGAAGGCCACCGCGGACATGGTGAAGGCGATCGAACCAGCGGTGAAGCTGTACGAAGAGCCGCCCACCAAGCCGATGACGGTCGAGACGCACTGGTCCGACATCTGGCTCAGTGCGGCCGATTGGTCCGAAGCGTTCGGATCGGCAGACCCGAGTACTCCGCACAACGAGGCGCGCGACCAGGTCTGGGAGGAGTTGCTCACGATCCTGCTGGACAAGCACGAGGAGGCGTACGAGGACGAGGACCTCTCGATCGACCTGGTGCGCAAATCCCTTGAGCAGAACGAAGATCTGATCGATGCCTTCAGCAAAGCCTGGCCGCTGATCGAGCCGACCGATCTCGTCGGGGACCTCTGGTCGGTGCCCGCCTACCTGCGGATGTGCGCTCCTTGGCTGAGCCCCGATGAGGTCAAGTTGCTGCAGCGCAAGGACGTTCAGGCCTGGACGACGTCCGACCTCCCGCTTCTGGACGCGGCGCGGCAGCGACTCGGCGACCCGGAAGCCTCCCGGCGGAAACGCCGGCAGAAGGCTGCGGCCGCGGTCGAACGCGAGCGGATGGCCGATGTGATCGACAACATCATCCAGGCCGACGACGACAACGAAGGCTGGGTGCCGATGCTGCGCGGGCGCGACATCCAGGACAGCCTCATCGACGTGAGCGGGCTGCCCACCGCCGACCCGGATCTGCTGGCCGGACCATTCGCGCACATCGTCGTGGACGAGGCGCAGGAACTGACCGACGCGGAATGGCAGATGTTGCTGCTCCGCTGCCCGTCCCGGAGCTTCACCATCGTCGGTGACCGCGCCCAGGCCAGGCACGGATTCACCGAGTCGTGGCAGGAACGGCTCGAGCGGGCCGGGCTCGACCGGGTCAACCTGGCCTCGCTGAGCATCAACTACCGGACGCCCGAAGAGGTGATGGCCGAAGCCGAGCCTGTCATCCGCGCCGCGCTCCCGGAGGCCAACGTGCCGACCTCCATCCGCAGCAGCGGTGTCCCGGTCCTGCACGGATCCGCCGGAGACCTCGACTCGATTCTCAAGACCTGGCTCGCCGAGAACGCGGACGGGATCGCCTGTGTCATCAGCGCCGGCGGAGAGGACACCTTCCGTACTACGTCCCGCGTGCGCTCGCTGACGCCGGAACTGTCGAAGGGGCTCGAGTTCGACCTGGTCGTCCTCATCGACCCGGATTCGTTCGGCGACGGCATCGAGGGAGCGGTCGATCGCTACGTCGCGATGACCAGAGCGACCCAGCGGCTCGTCATCCTCACCAGCGCCTGACGTCGGGGCCGCTGCGCGGGGTACGAAAGAGTTTTGACGGACGTGTCGAGATGCGTCGGTTCCGTTCGACGTATTGATGAGAGGCCGGCAAGGAGCCGGTCCGCAGACACATCGGAGGTTGTCAGGAGCAGCCCGATGACCATGACTCGTACCGCCACCCCGCGCAGCGGCTCCCTGGCCAAGACCGGTTTCGCCGCAGCAGCGATCGCGACCGTCGCCACGTCCGTCGTCGCCGCTGTCGGCCACGCCGCCGGAATCAGCCTCGACAAGGCCGGCGAGCCGATTCCGGTCGCCGGGTTCGCCACCTTGACCGCGCTCTTCTCCTTGGTCGGGCTGGCGCCGGCCGCGGTACTGGCTCGCAAGGCGCGCAGCCCGCGGCGCGCATTCGTCCGTACGACGATCGCCCTGACCTTCCTCAGCTTCGTTCCCGATCTGCTGTCGGACACCGCCCCGGCCACGAAGGCGCTGCTGATGTTCGCCCACGTCGTCGCCGCCGCGATCGTGATTCCCGCCGTCGCGCGCCGTCTGCGCTCCTGACCCGAGCGCTTGCCCGGGATCGGCTATTGGCTGCTGGGTCGGCGCAGACTCGCCGTCTTCTCCGCGCTCGTCTCCGTCGTACTGGTGTCAGTCCCGGTGGCGGTTGCCCGGCCGTGGTCCGAGATTCTCGTGGTCGTCTGGTGGGTCGCCGTGATCGTCCACGTTCCTGTTCCCGGTGACGACCAACGCGGCTGATATCGCCGCATTGACGGCGGCAACCCGGCCGGCTGGCACCACCACCCCTGCCGTACTACGAGTCGCTGTTGGCCGCGGTCTGGTCCGTGGCCGGTTTCAGGCAGTTCGCGATCATCGACAGCGCCATGAAGGTTTCGGTGTCGTCGGCTGCCGGGGCGGGTAGCGGCGAATCAGGAAGGGTCGCCGCGGCAGCCTGGGCCAGGCCGGCAGAGCCCCAGCTGCGGGCGACGTCGGCTTCGTAGTAGCCCTGGATCAGCGAGATAGCGGTGGGTGCGTCCGAGGCAACCAAGACGGCAAGGAGACAAGGCGCGGTGAGGCTGCCGTTGCTGGTTTCGAGGGCGTGCCTGACCGCGGCGAGCACCGATTCGTCGTACGGGTGTGCCAACGAAAGCCAGGCGCCGATCACCTGCTCTCGCCACCCGGACCTGAGCAAGTAGACGACCTGATCGGGCTCCACGGTGTCGACCAGCGCAGCAACCTCGGCCAGAACCGACGGAGCCGCTTCCAGCGCATTGATGCCCATCATGTGCTGATAGAACGGCACCACACAGCGCGCCCTGAGGTCCCCCCACGATTCATCGCTCACTCAACGACCCTAGATGGAGCAGGTCTCAGACCAAGCAACATTGCCAGTATCTGCAAAAGCTTGCCGATATCTCCTCGCCCCGCTGAGGCGGCAATTTGTTAGAGGAGGGGGAGGAGTTGGGCTTCCTCGTGGTCCAGGTGGGCGGTTAGGTCGTCGATCAGGTGGTCGAGATGGCGAGGGCGTCGGCCGGCGCGGTGGTCGTGGTGATGAGGGCTTGGAGGTCGGCGAGGAGGTCGGCGATCCTGGCGTGGTCGGCGTCTAGTTGCTTGATGGTGGGTGCCAGTTCGGGGTAGGTCTTGAGGAGGGACGGGAACAGGGCGGTGGATTCGCCGGCGTGGTGGTTGTGGAGGCCCTGGCAGAGGGTCAGGCAGTTGATCCGGAGCTGGGCGCCGAGTGATGGTCCGGAGGCTGCGAACTCCTTGCGGATCAGGGCGAGTTCGCGGCGGAAGATGGTGTGGATCAACCGGAGCGTGTCGGCGAACGAGCCGCCGCTGCCGGGTGGGCCGGTGAAGAGCTGCTGCAGGGCGACGACCGGGATGGTTCGGGTCGTCTTCGACTGGTACTCGCCCCAGCCCGGGTCCGCCTCGACGAAACGCTCGAAGATCTCGTCGCGCTCGGCACCGCGGAGTACGACGGCGTCGGCTTCGTAGGTGAACAGACCCGTCTCGACTGTGACACGCGGGTTGGCGAGGGCGTTGTGGTACCAGTCCGGGTGCTTGGGACCGCCCCCGGCAGACCCCACGACGAAGACGCGCGGCGCCGTGTCGGGGTAGTAGCCGAGGACGGTCGTGTGCGGCTTACCGGAGCGGGCGCCGGTGGTGGTGAGCAGGAGCAGGCGAGCACCCTCGAAGGGGCCACTGACCTGACCTGCATTGGCGCGGAATTCGGTGATGAGCTGTTCGGTAAAGGTGGTCGGCATTCGCTACTTTCTGGTCGAGGTGTTCTGCAAAAGGCATGACGAAGTACCCGCGATGGAAGGCGGGCAGAGTTCAGGGCAGCATGAAGAAACGCCCAAAAGGCGTTCAGGGTAAGAAGAAGGGGTGGGCCCCTAGCGGCCCAACCGGCGCTCAGCGCGCAGCCGGGAACCAAACGAACTCACGGCGCAAGGCCGACCCGGCAGTCATAAGGGCATCTTAGAACACACGCGGTTCAAACCCAGAGAATTCCGCGGCGGGATCAGCGGTAGAGATCGGCGAGGGAAACGAGCACGACATCGGAGCGCGCAGCCTCGGCTTGGAGCTCCGCGGCGAATCCCTTCGCACTGAAGCAAGCGAGGAGGGTGGCGGGGGTGGCGGCTCCGCGCCCGATGAGGAGTTCTCGGGCGTGGCTCAAACGGTTCAGGTGGTGGAGGTCCATCACAGTGCCCCACTTCGCTTCGCCTAGAAGAGCCAGGCCGGCCTTCGCGCCCGGACTTCGAGATTCCGTGACCGCGACGTCGATCTCGATCTGGCGGCGAGCGGCGGGATCGGTGACCACACCACGTCCAACCTGGCCGATAGGTCTCCCGATCAGGAACTGACCCGAGGTGAGCATGTACTCGCGGCAGAGGCCCTCGAAGTGGGGACCTGCTACTTGGGATGCGAAGCGGTCTGCCGATTGTGACCACACCTGCGTCGCCTGGCCACTCTCGAGCAGCGCCCAAGCCGGGCGCATCACCGCCTCGTAGAAGTTGATCAGCGGCTCGGAGATCCGGTACCGCGCTCGTCCCGACCTGAACAGATCCTCTCCCCGCTCCAGCAGGTGACTGTCCTCGAGAACCGTCAGGGGGTGCGAGATATCGACCGATTTGCGGCCGATGTAGTTCGCGATACCGCCCCGTGTGGCGTTGCCTTCCGCAACGGCGGCCAGGACCGAGTGGTACATCGCGGTGTCCCTGATATCGGTCTCCTCCGCCAGCAGGTAACGCGCCTCGCGGAAAAGTGGGCTCAGCGGAGAGAGCACCGTACGGGTCAGCCAAGGATCGAAATCCTCGAGACCGGCTGGCGTGTCATCTGCGAGGAACTGGCGACGGTATGCAGGAGTTCCACCCAGTACCGCGTGCAGCCGCGCGGCCAACGCAGGGTCTTTCGCAACCCCCCAGAACTCGGCCGCCTCGCGATAGCCGAAGGGCCGCACCACCAACTCGAGTTGTGCACGACCGCGTAGCGGCGCGGTACTGGTCAATAGGCCGCCCATGACCGACATTGCGGAGCCGCACAACATCAGCCGCATCGAATTGTGCTCGACCTGATAACGGTCGATCTCTCGCTGGATCAGCGATGGAATCTCAGGTGTGGTCTTCGACAGATACGGGAATTCGTCGATCACGACCAAAAGCGGCCCAGCTGCGCGGTCGGCAGTCCCCAGCGAGAACAGATAGGCGATCGCGTCGTCCCAGTTCGCGAAAGAGAACGGCGAAGGGGAACCGGAATGGGCGGCCAGTGCGGCACCGAACTGCCGCAGCGATTCGGCTGCCGTGGCGGCGGTCGCCCCGAAGTACAAGCCATTCACTTGCTCGGTCAACGCACGGAGCAGATAGGTCTTGCCCATCCGTCGCCGACCACTGACGACGCCTAGCATGGCCTGCGGCGTTGGCCGGGTCGCAAAAGACACGAGCCCGTCCCACTCGGCAGCTCGGCCGAAGACTTGCGCCGGCTTTTGGACTGCGGCCATCAGAAGGTCCAATCCTTAGGACTACACTTCTAAGAAGTATAGTCCTAAGAAGCTGGATTTCGAAGTCGAGACTCGCTCGCGGGCAGACGATGTGTACATGGACAGCGTCTCGCTTCGCGATCGACCTCCCCGAAAGCACCGACGCCCGAGCGCACTGGCCCTCTGGACAAACCTGCATGACCTAGCCACCCTCCGCGCCACCCACGCCCTCGACATCCTCAACCTCCGCGGCAACAGCCCCACCGATTTGATCGCCCACATCACTCACACCCACCTGGCTTGATCCGGAAATTGTCACGGATTGTCAGAAGGTGGGTTCGGGGGGTAGCAAATGGGTGGCGAGAAGCTGACGGCGCAGGAAAAATGTGGGGAAATAGAGAAAAAATAGGAGAACGTGTAACGGTCTTGAGGTTGTGACGATAAAAGGTTGAGCGACCAAGCCGGGGGGCTTAGTGGGCGCTCCGGTGTTTCTTCGGGACCACCGGTGATTGTGGAGGGGGCCCCAGCAGGTGCTCACCCGGGGCGGGGTGAGCACCTGCAGCGGGGGCCGACCGCGGCTGAGCCGCGAAGCCGATCAGCCCTTGATGCCGACGTTCGCCATTCCTTCGACGAAGCGCTTCTGGGCGAAGACGAACATCACGATCATCGGCAGTGTCGCCAGCGCCGTACCGGCCATCAGATAAGGCCATTGCACCTCGGCCGGGTTCTGCGCGAAAATCGCCAGCCCCAGTTGCAGCGGCCGCATCGCGTCGGTGGTGGTGATCATCAGCGGCCAGAGGAATCCGTTCCAGGCCGCCTCGATCTGGAAGACGCAGATGGTGATCAGGGCCGGCTTCACCAATGGCGTCATGATCCGCCAGAAGATCCCGAACTCACCGAGCCCGTCCACCCGCGCGGCCTGGGCCAGCTCGTTCGGCACCGACACGTAGAACTGCCTTGCCAGGAACGTGAACAGCGGTGCCGCGCCGAGCGGGATGATGAGGCCCCACCACGAGTTCAGCCAGCCGATCCCGCCCTGGCCGAGGATGTTGTTGCCGCCGAACAGCGGGATCGACTTCACGATCAGGAACAGCGGCACCAGGATGATCTGGAACGGCACGAGCAGCAGCAGGATGAAGTAGCTCAGCAGCGCCTTCGATCCCTTGATCGGCAGCTTCGCCAGCGCATAGCCGGCCGTCGTACAGACGGCCAGCGTGAACGCGGTCTCGCCGACGGCGATGAACAGGCTGTTGCGGAAGTAGCGCAGGAACGGCGCCGTCCGCATCGCCTCGACGAAGTTGTGCCAGCGCAGTTCGCCCGGCAGCCAGGAGAACTTGGCGATCTCCAGGTCGCTCTTGAACGCGGTCAGCACCATCCACAGGAACGGTGTGATCATCAGCAGCGCGCCGATACCCAGTACGACGTACAGCAGGATCCGGCCGGGCCGCAGACCCGCGCCCTTCGAACCCACGATCGGCCCGGTAACAGTTGCGCTAGTCATTGACATCCGCCTTCTGGAGCAGGCGTCCCAGCCCGATGAAGATCGCGATCAACAGCATCATGATCACCGTCTCGGCGGACGCGAAACCGAGTCGCAGGGCCTGGAACGCGTTCTGATAGATGTCCAGCACCAGCACCGTGGTCTCGGTACCGGGGCCGCCCTTCGTCATCACGTAGACCAGGTCGAAGACCTGGAAGGTGCCGACGATCGAGGTGACCAGGACGAAGAACTGGACCGGCCCGAGAGCGGGCCAGGTGACGTTGACGAACTTTTGCCACCGGTTCGCACCATCCAGCGAGGCCGATTCGAGCAGGTCGCGGGAAACCCCCTGCAAGGCGGCCAGGTAGATGATGATCTTGGTGCCGAGGCCCTGCCAGATACCGACCAGCATCAGCGACGGCAGCGCCGTGTTCGGGTCGGACAGCCACCGGCCGGGGGCGAACCCGAACAGGCTGAGGAATCCGTTCGCCAGCCCCGAACCAGGGTTGTAGATCCACAGCCAGATGGTGGCCACCGCGACCGTCGCGGTCACCGTCGGCAGGTAGAAGGCAGTCCGGAAGAACCCGATCGCCTTGATCTTCTGGTTCAGGCCGGTGGCGACCGCGAGCGAGACCGCCATCGAGACCGGGATCACCACGGCGGCGTACAGGATCGTGTTGACCAGGGCGGCCCGGAAGTCCTGGTCCTTGAAGAGGTCGACGTAGTTGCCGAAGCCGACCCAGGACCACGAGTCGCCGAAGCTGTAGTCGGTGAAGCTGAGCACGATCGCCGCCACCACCGGGATCACGATGAAGATCCCGGAGTGCAGCAGCGCGGGCGAGAGCAACAGCCAGCCGGCCCGGACCTGGCCGCGGATCAGCTTGCGGCTGTCCTTGGCCGGAGCGGTCCGGCGCGGGGCGACGGCCGGCGCGGGGCGTTCGAGGGTTGCGCTCATCGGGACTGTCCTGCCAGGTTGGCCAGCACCTTGGCGGGATCCTTCTGACCGAGGACCGCCTGGGTGAGCTGGGAGTCGAAGTTGGCGCGCATCTCCAGCCAGTTGGCCGAACCGCCTTCGTAGATGGCCAGCGGCAGGCCTTCGGCGACGAACTTGCTCAGCGGGTTCGACTGCGCCTGCGGTGAGTTCGCCGCGTCCTTGTAGGCGGGGAGCTTCTTGTTCAGCTTGGCGATCGCGTCCAGCGAGCTCGGCTTGGTGAGCGACTGGATGAAGGACCAGGCCGCCTCCTTGTGCCGGCTGCGAGAGCCGATCGAGGCCAGGTCGCCGCCGACGAACTCGACCTCCTTGCCGCTGTTGAAGCGGAAGAACTTCAGGTCGTCGCAGTTCTTCTTGCCGATGCCCTTGTCGGAACAATCGACCGCACCGCCGACGATGCCCATCGCGGCCTCACCAGTGAGCACGAGGGGTTGCTGCGCGGCGTTCTGCTGACCGTAGGGCTGGACCTTGTTGATCAGCGACTTCAGCAGGTTCAGGGTTTCGAGGCCCTTCTCGTTGCTGTAGTTCGGCTGGCCGTCGACGTACAGCTGGGTGCCGGTGGAGGCGAGCAGCGTCGTGTAGGTCTGCCGGAAGCTGGTCGGCGCCGCCATGTCGAAGCCGGACCGGGTGATGGTCCCCTTCGAGTTCCGCACGGTCAGCTTCTCCGCGGCGGCCTTCAGCTCTTCCAGGTTGGCCGGCGGCTTGTCCGGGTCGAGGCCGGCCTCCTTGAAGGCGCTGATCCGGAGCGCGGCGGCCCGGGCGTCCGCGACCAGCGGGTAGGCGTAGAGCTTCCCCTCGTACGTCGCGGCCGGCACCAGCGCGCCGATGCTCTTCTCCTCGATCACCTCCGGCGTCACGCCGTACGGCGCGAGGTCGGCGAAGATCCGCTTGGACGCGAACGGCTGGATCCAGCCGACGCCGGCGACCATCACGTCGTACGGGATGCCGGCCGCGATCGAGGTGGACATCTTCTCGTTCAACGTGTTGTAGGTCGCGAAGTCCGGCTCGACCTTCATCTTCGGGTAGGTCTTCCTGAAGTCCTCGACGACCTTGTCGAACGCCGTCCGGCCCTTCGTACTGGGCGGAAAGGACGGGAGCAGCACCCGCAAGGTGCCGGTCGCCTCGGCCGGCGGTACGCCGTCCGAGGACTTGTCGATCACCCCGTTGCCACAACTGCTCGCGGCCAGGCCGAGTACCGCGGCCAGCACCACCAGTCCACTCTTGGCGCCACGTCTCACAGGGAAGCTCCTTCGCTGCCGAGCACGGTCGGCGGCCGATCACGCGACCGGACCACCGAGTGCAGCGAAAGTATTGGAAAGGGCTTTCCCCGTCAATACCCGGCGCTCGAATGATCAAAATCGATCATCGATGGAGGTCGTCCGATCAGAGTTCCATGCCGAAACCGGCAATTCGCGGAGCAGATCGGGCGACGACCGCGATTTACCCGGCGTGAAGGCCTGCCGCACCCGCCACCAGGGCGCCGCAGGAGGACCGGACGCGGAGCTGCGGGAGCAGACTGAGGTGCTGGGTGGCCGTCGGCCGACCGGGAGCGGCGCGGAGCTTGCGGATGAGCAGTTCGCAGGCGGTTTCGCCGAGCAGCAGCTTCGGCGGGCAGACGGCGGTCAGGGGGACTACTGCCATCGCGGCGGTTTCATCGTTGTAGGCGATCACCGCCAGGTCGTCGGGGATCCGCAGTCCGCGTTCCATCGCCCGCTCGACCAACCGCGCGGCGGGCTCGTCGGAATGCACCAGCACCGCGCGCGCGCCGAACGACTCGCACTCGGCCAGGAACGCGTCCAGCTGGGCGGACGGGATCGGGTTTTCGCCGGCCGCGGCCAGCGAAACCGACGAGTCGAACAGGTCCACGCCCAAGCTCGCCGCCGCCTCCGCGATCCCCTGCCGCAGCCAGTACGCCGTGACGGTGGCGTTCAGGTTGACCCCGATCCGGCGATGGCCGAGCGAGACCAGGTGCCGCAGGGCCAGCATGGCGCCGTACGCGTGATCCGTGCGGACATGGTCGTACTCGCGCTCAACATGCGGAAATCCGAACGCGCGCTCCATCAGGACCACCGGTACGTCGATGTCGTCCAGCCACCAGCCGAGTTCGCCGGCCTGGCCGTCGCCCAGTGCGGTGCTGAGCAGCAGCCCGTCGACGCCGATGCCGAGCACTTTCTCGAGTCGCTCCGCTTCGACCGCCACGTCGTACCCGGAAACGCCAAGCACCAGCCGCGCGCCGTACCGCTCGGCCATCGCCTCGGCGCCGCGGATCACGTCGGTGTAGTAGAAGGTGGCGTTCGGCACGACGATGCCGATGGTGAGCTGGTCGCTCTGGCTCGCGCCGATCTGGCTGGTGCCCACCGCGCCGCCGTGCACCCGGCGGAGCAGTCCGGCCTGGTCCAGCTCGGCGAGATCCCGGCGTACTGTGATCGCGGAGACGCCGAGCTCGGCGGCCAGTTCGGCCACCCGGAGCCGGCCGTGCCGGCGCAGGCTCCGCAGAATCAGCTCGTGACGTTCCGGTGCAAGCATGCGGTCCCCTGAGCTGTTGTCTGTTGTCCGGGTGTGATTGTTTGTGATCATACGATCATGTGGTTGTGACGTGCTGGCCGAGCCGAAGGAACTTGTGTGAGTGACGCAGGAGGAGTGGGCCGGACCAACGCCGTGCTGTCCAAGCTGTCGCTGATCGGCGACCTGCTGATGCTGCAACTGGTGTTCCTGGTCTGCAGCGTCGGCATCGTCACGCTGTACCCGGCCGCGTTCGCGCTGCAACGGGTGCTGCCGGAGGCGATCGGCCAGGAACATCCGGCCCTGATGCGGCGGTTCTGGCGGCAGTTCAAGTGGGCCTTCGGCCGCTTCTGGCTGGTCGGGCTCGCCCTGTACGCCGGCAGCGTCGCGCTCGCTTTCGGGCTGCTCTTCTGGGCCTCGACCAACGGCCCGATGCGGATCGTGGCGCTGGCGATCCTGATCCCGCTGACCGGAATGATCATCGGGCTCTACCTGAGCGCGCTCGCCGTACTGCCTGAGGCGCCGGAGGACAGTACGCCGAAGAGCCTGTTCCGCGCGGCCAACTTGTTCCTGCTGCGCCGGTCGATGGGCGTCGCGGGCGGCGTGATCGCCCTGTTCACCTGGTTCGCCCTGTTGTCGCGGCTGCCGACGCTGTTCGTGATCGGTTCCGGCCTGGTTCCGGCGCTGCTCGCGTACTGGATCTCCCGGACCACGAACACCCGTGGCAAAAAAGATTCGGGCAACGTGTCAATCTGAGCCCTTCTCGTCCGACGTATGGGTGAAAGGCCCACTCGGACCAGAAGGAGAACCACGATGTACGCGACGACCGAATCCCAGGCGACGACGCCGGCCGCGTTGGGCGGCCGCTCACGCTGGTTGGCTCTCTATGTGCTCTGCGCCGGCATGTTGATGATCGTGCTCGACGTGACGGTGGTGAACGTGGCCCTGCCGGCCATCCAGGACGACCTCGGCTTCACCAGCTCCAGCCTCGCCTGGGTGGTGAACGCCTACCTGATCGCGTTCGGCGGGCTGCTCCTGCTGGCCGGCCGCCTCGGCGACCTGCTCGGCCGGCGGAACATCTTCGTCGGCGGCCTGGTCGTCTTCACCGCCGCCTCGGCGCTCTGCGGACTGGCCGAGTCGCAGGAGGTGCTGGTCGCGGCCCGCTTCATCCAGGGTGTCGGCGGCGCGCTGACCTCCGCGGTGATCCTCGGCATGATCGTCACCCTCTTCCCAGAACCGCGCGAGCAGGCCAAGGCGATCGGCTTCTACGCCTTCGTCGCCTCCGCCGGTGGCTCGATCGGCCTGCTCGCCGGCGGCGTCCTGACCCAGGCGATCAACTGGCACTGGATCTTCTTCGTGAACCTGCCGATCGGCATCGTCACCGTCGCGCTGGCCGTGAAGTTGATCGAGAAGGACAAGGGCCTCGGAATGGGCCGCGGCACCGACGTACCGGGCGCTGTCCTGATCACCGCCGCGCTGATGGTCGGCGTCTTCACCATCGTCAAGCCCGCGGCCGAGTTGGGCTGGACCGCTCCCCGCACGATCGCGCTGAGCCTGCTGACCCTCACGCTGCTGGTCTGCTTCGTCGTCCGTGAGGCGACCGCGGCGAACCCGCTCGTCCCGCTGCGAATCTTCAGGTCCCGCAACCTGACCGGTGCGAACCTGATCCAGGCGCTGTCCGCGTCGGGCATGTTCGGCATCTTCTTCCTCGGCTCGCTCTACCTGCAGCGGGTGCTCGGGTACGACGCGCTGGAGATCGGGCTGGCCTTCCTGCCGACCACGGTCCTGATGGGTCTGCTGTCGGTCCGCTACTCGGAGAAGCTGGTGATGCGGTTCGGCCCGCGTCGTCCGATGATCGCCGGGCTGGTGCTGATCGTCGTCGGGCTGGCTCTGTTCACCCAGGCGCCCGTGAACGGCAACTACTTCATCCACGTACTGCCGGTGCTGACGCTGCTGGGACTGGGTGGCGGTATCTGCTTCCCGGCGCTGATGGGGCTGTCGATGGCGGATGTGAAGCCCGAGGACGCCGGGCTGGCCGGCGGATTGATGGGGACGATGGGTGAGGTCGGCGCCGCGCTTGGGCTGGCCGTGCTGGCGACGCTGTCGGCTACTCGTACGGAGAGCCTGGCCGCGGCCGGCAAGCCCGCGCTCGAGGCGCTGACCGGCGGGTTCCACCTTTCCTTCGCGATCGCCGGGGTCATCGTGGCCGCGGCTGTGGTGATCGCCTGCACGCTGATGCGGCCGGCTCGCTCGGCCGAGGTCGTCACGGCGGACGAGGCCGAGGAACTGGCCGCCGCCTGACCTTCCGTACTACGTACTGCGGGTTCCCCTCGGCGCGGGAGCCCGCAGTACTGGTTTGTCCACAGGGTGGTGGCGGTGGTCGAGAAGTGTCGGGCGGATAGGGAAGGATGAGGGTCATGACGGGGGGCTCCGGCAGGGGCGGCAGAATTCTCGTCTGACATTGAACGTAGAGGGGATGCGGCACAGTGGTTTTGCAGTCGATCGAGCAGAAGATCGCCGAAGAGCTGGCAGTGGGAGCGCACCAGGTCCGGGCGGCCGTCGGGCTGCTGGACGAGGGCTCGACGGTCCCGTTCATCGCGCGGTACCGCAAGGAGGTCACCGGCGAGCTCGACGACGAGCAACTGCGTACCCTCGAGGAACGCCTGCGCTACCTGCGCGAGCTGGAGGAACGCCGGCAGACCGTCCTCGAGTCGATCGAGAGCCAGGGCAAGCTGGACGACGCGCTGAAGGCGTCGATCCTCGCCGCGGAGACCAAGTCGCGGCTGGAGGACATCTACCTGCCGTTCAAGCCGAAGCGCCGGACCAAAGCGATGATCGCCCGCGAGGCCGGGCTGGAGCCACTGGCGGACGGACTGCTGTCCGACCCGACGGTGCCGCCACTGGCCGCCGCGAGCGTCTTCGTGAACGACACGGTCCCCGATCCACAGGCCGCGCTGGACGGTGCCCGGTCGATCCTGGTCGAGCGGTTCGGTGAGGACGCCGACCTGATCGGCGAGCTGCGCGAGCGACTCTGGAGCCGCGGCCGGCTGGCTTCGGCGGTGCGCGAGGGCAAGGAGACCGACGGGGCGAAGTTCTCCGACTACTTCGACTTCGACGAGCCGTTCGCCAAGATGCCGTCGCACCGGATCCTGGCGCTGTTCCGCGGCGAGAAGGAGGACGTGCTCACCATCACCGTCGAGTCCGAGCCCGCTGGTGTCGAGGCGGCCGAGGGACCGACGGAGTACGAGGCCTCGATCGCGCGCAAGTTCGGCGTGCAGAACAAGGGGCGCCCGGCCGACCAGTGGCTGGTCGAGACGGTTCGCTGGGCCTGGAAGACCAAGATCCTGGTGCACCTCGGGATCGACCTGCGGATGCGGCTGCGGCAGGCCGCCGAGGACGAAGCGGTCCGCGTCTTCGCGTCGAACCTGCGCGACCTGCTGCTCGCAGCACCGGCCGGGACACGCGCGACGATGGGCCTCGACCCGGGCTTCCGGACCGGCGTCAAGGTGGCCGTCGTCGACGCCACCGGCAAGGTCACCGCGACCGGCGTGATCTACCCCCACGTCCCGCAGAACCAGTGGGACAAGTCGATCACCCAGCTGGCCGCACTGGCCGCCGCGCACAAGGTCGATTTGATTGCTATCGGCAACGGCACGGCGTCGCGGGAGACGGACAAGCTGGCGGCCGAGCTGATCGCCAAGCACCCCGAACTGAAGTTGACGAAGGCTGTCGTGTCGGAGGCGGGCGCTTCGGTGTACTCCGCTTCGGCCTTCGCCTCGCAGGAGTTGCCGGGGATGGACGTGACGCTGCGGGGCGCGGTCTCGATCGCGCGGCGGTTGCAGGATCCGCTGGCCGAGTTGGTGAAGATCGACCCGAAGTCGATCGGTGTCGGGCAGTACCAGCACGACCTGCCGGAGAACTCGCTGTCCCGCTCACTCGACGCCGTGGTCGAGGACTGTGTGAACGCGGTCGGCGTCGACCTCAATACGGCCTCCGCGCCGCTGCTCACGCGCGTCTCCGGGATCACCTCCGTGCTCGCCGACAACATCGTCCAGCACCGTGATCAGAACGGGCCGTTCAAGTCGCGGACCTCGCTGAAGAAGGTGCCGCGGCTCGGGCCGAAAGCGTTCGAGCAGGCGGCCGGGTTCCTCCGGATTCCTGGTGGCGACGACCCGCTCGACTCCTCCAGCGTGCACCCGGAGGCGTATCCGGTGGTCCGGCGGATCCTCGACGCGACCGGGCAGGAGCTCAAGGCGCTGATCGGTTCGGCAGCGCTGAAGACGCTGAAGCCGGCGCAGTTCGTCGACGACACCTTCGGGTTGCCGACGGTGTCGGACATCCTGGCCGAGCTGGAGAAGCCGGGACGCGACCCGCGACCCGCCTTCAAGACGGCCACCTTCGCGGAGGGCGTCGAGAAGATCGGCGACCTGAAGCCGGGGATGCGGCTCGAAGGCCAGGTGACCAACGTCGCCGCCTTCGGCGCGTTCATCGACATCGGCGTCCACCAGGACGGGCTGGCCCACGTCTCGGCGCTGTCGAAGGACTACGTCAAGGACCCGCGCGAGGTGGTCAAGTCCGGCGACATCGTCAAGGTCATGGTGCTCGAGGTGGACATCCCCCGCCAGCGCATCTCCCTCACCCTCCGCCTCGACGACGAGATCGGCGCCCCCACCTCGGGCGGTGGCCGAGGCGGCGCGCGCAACGACAACCGCGGCCAGGGCGGTCAAGGCGGTCAAGGTCGCGGCGGACAGGGCGGTGGCCAGGGTCGCGGCCCAGGCGGCGGAGGCGGCGGACGCGGACCGGGTGGTTCCGGCGGCGGTCGGGGCCCCGGCGGCGGCCGAGGTGGTCAGGGCGGCAGTGGTCGCGGCACCCAAGGCACCCCCCAACCCGAAACCCCCATGGACGAAGGCTCTCTGGCCGACGCCTTCCGCAAGGCAGGCTTCACCGTCCGCTAAACCACACTCCTCCAACGGCCGGCCCTTCCCCGAAGGCGCCGGCCGCTGCCACACGTCCACCCAACTCCCGACCCCTCACCTAACACGCCCACAGTTGGAGGGTGGTCAGGTACAGCTCATGCTGTCCGGCGGGTTTGTGGTGCTGCGGGCCAAGAGGTACGAGTACGAGCGGCACCACAGCGCCGCACACGTGCTCGGAAGTGATTGCCGTCGTTCAGGTGCGAGGCGTTACCGCAGGTCCGCCAGATGACCGCCTGGATCGCCGAGGTGTACTGCGGTCGCCTTCGGCGCGTAGCCGAGTCGCCGATAGATCCGGTCCGCGCCATCGTCGCCGGGAGTCAGCCACGCGAGGGTCGCGCCGCCGAGCTCGAATGCCTGCTGGGTCGCGTACGCCGTGGCGATCGCGCCGAACCCACGCCGTCGGTGCGAGTGGAGTGTGCCGACTCCGGCGACCTCGGTGACGCCATCGGCCACCGCGGTCCAGACAGCCGTAGCCACCGCTACGCCGTCCAGCCGGATCAGCACACTCGCGCCGTTGGCCGGGTCGGGCTGGAACGGATTCTCGCCGAGGTCCAGCTCGTACGCATCGGCAGCGATCGCGTCCACCTGCGACCGCTCCTCGGCAGAGGTGACGACCGAGGCTGTCACGCCCTCGGGGAACTCGGGCAGGACCAAGCCGGCGGGCTCGACCACCAACAGCGGCGGACGGGACACGATCGTCATCCCGTTGGCGGCGAGCGCGTCGGCCAGCCCCGGGTTGGCTTCCTCGATCAACTCCGCACTGACCCAACGCCCCTCAGCCGCGAACGCCTTCCGGATCGTGTCGATCGCCCACGGCACTTCCTCCGGGTCGAACGCCGTCCCCGGCTCAGCTGCCACCACAGTCGACAAGAACCACAAGTCGCTGTCGCTCAACAACCCCACCAGCGGCCCGGCCACGATCTGCCGCCGCGACCGAATCAACCCTTGCAACTGAGCGGATGCGATCCGCGCCCCGATCTCCACCCCACGACCCTAGCCCGCACTCCCCCAACTGGTGGGTTAGTCCGCGAGGAGGGTTAGGTCCAGTAGGCGGTGGAGGTCGGCGGTCGTTGGGGTGTTGGGGAGTAGGGGAGAGAGTGCTTCGAGGGCGGTGATCAGGTGCTCTCGTACTGCGCGGCGGGTGGTGCCCCGGGAGACGGCTAGTTGGCGGATCACTCGCGTGGCGCGGTCTGAGTTGTCCACCAGAGAGGCGACCGCCTCGTCGTGAGGCGGGGCGGGGGTGTCGCCGAGGGAGACGGTGAGGGTGGCGCCTAGCGCAGCGGAGAGGCGGGTCAGGGCGGCCAACGTTGGGTTGCCGCGGCCGTTCTCGAGGTTGGCGATGTAGGGGACCGAGAGGCCGGCGTCGACGGCGACTGAGGCGATCGTGCGGTCGGTTGCCTTGCGGCGGGCTCGGAGTGCGCTGCCCAGCTCGAGTTCGTCCACCCGGAACACTCTATCCTCACAAAACACTATTGCCAATCAGTGTTCTCAGGAGATACTTTCCGGCAAGTGAGAATCCTCCGGAACCACGACTTCAGACTGCTCTGGACCAGCAATGCGATCTCGGGAATCGGGTCATGGCTGCTGGTGGTGGCGATTCCGGTGCAGGTGTTCGCCTTGACCGGATCGGCAGCGGCGACCGGACTGACGCTGGCGCTGGAATCCCTTCCCGCGTTGGTGATCGGACCCTGGGCAGGCGCATTGCTGGATCGGTGGAATCTGTCCCGCGCGATGTGGCTGGCCGATCTCGCCGGCGCGATGGCGGTGGCGTCGATCCTGTTCGCGGACAGCGCCGACCGGGTGTGGATCATCTATGTCGCCGTCCTCGCCGAGAACGTCGCCACGACAGTCTTCCGTCCCGCCGCTCGCGCACTGACGCCAACCGTCGTCGGCACCGGCGAAGACCTCGCCGCCGCCAACTCCCTGACCGCATTCTCGGGCAGCGTCATCCGCCTCGTCGCGCCACCGCTCGGCGCCGTACTGCTGGCGGGCCCAGGCATCCGGTTCGTGCTGGCCGTCGACATCATCAGCTATTTGTTGTCTGCGGCAATCATCGCGGCAGTGAGCCGGCGCCGGGCACCGAGACCCACCGAACAGCAAGAGGCGCGAGGCGCCCTGCACGGCCTGAAATACCTCCGCCGGAGCAAGATCCTGCGCGGGATCCTGGTCGGCAACGGAATCTTCCTTACCGCCAACGCCGGAATCACCGCTCTCCTCGTGCCCCTGACCGTCGAACGCCTGCACGCGCCCGGATACGGCATCGGCTACCTGATCTCCGGCCTCGGAGCAGGTTTCCTCCTCGGCGCCGCGATCAGTACGAAAGCCCAGACCTGGCTGAGCGTCCGCAACCTCCTGGTCGCCACCCAGATCGCCACCGCGGCCGCGTACGTCGCCCTGGTCAACGCACCCGACCTGAGCTGGGCCGTGGTCGCCGGCACGCTGATCGGGATCCCGGGCAGCGTCCTTCTGATCACCGCCGAGACCACCGTCCAGCGCGTCACCCCGACCGGGATGCTGGCCCGGATCGGCGCGCTCTTCTATGCGATGGATTCACTCTCAGTCATTTTGGGTGCCCTGATCGCCCCTGCCCTGATCAAGCTCACCGACCTCCCGGCGACCCTGAATCTCCTCGCCGTCTCGGCCCTGCTGGCCGCCCCGGTCACCCTGCTGGCCGTCCCGGCGCACCCCGCCGCGCTGACCCGGGCGACACGATGAATCGCTCTGTGGTCAGCCGGCCGCCAAGGGTTACCAGGACGTCCGACAATTCCACCTCCATCGAACAACCGCGGTGTTCGAATCGTTATTGGTAAATCCCTGCGAACATTCTTGACAGGGCCAAATCCGAATCCGGCCCGAAACCGGTCCCAACCGCTCTGACCAGGGGTTTCACCGTTGTCACCAGACCCGCAGCCCCGCGATCTCCGGCGGTGGCGTAAGGCCTCTGTAAAGGTCCTTGCCCGTTCATTCCCCGGCCCGCCTTTTTGCGGTCTTCTTCTCTTAAGGAGACCGCCCCCGCAGACGAAGGACCGAAGATGACCGAGTCGTTCGAGACCACCGCACCGCACCGCCGCGTGCGGGTCTGGTTCGGCGCCCACCCGATCGCGGATCACACCACCGCCGCAGATCAGGCCGCGCAGTACGAAGAAGCCATGCGCCGCCGGTTCGCGTCGCTGCGAGTGACCAGTGAGCCGGTTCTGGTGACGGCGATGTCCGCCCCGGAAATGTCGCGATGACCACCCGCCCGACGTTGCTCGGCTACGTAAGAGCCGACGCGTTGAGCTGCGCGGAGGAACTGGCCGCGGCGACCGACTCGCTGGCGCTGTTCGCCAGCATCGAGGGGTACACCCTCGGCACGGTCTACACCGAGCGGGACGCCGCCGAGTCCGCCGCGTTCCACGCGCTGCTGGACGAGGCGAAGCGGACGGACGTACGGGCGGTCGTAGTACCGACTCTTCAGCACCTCGGCGCGGTCGGAGCACCGGGCGGGATGCGGCAGCAGCTCGAGTTCCACCAGGCCCACGTGTGGGCGGTCGACCCGAGATAACCCCAGACAAGCGGAGCTGACGTCTTGACCCCTGTATCGGCGTCGGTTCCGCTCTCCACCTCCACAGCTGCACCGGAATGCCGGGTGGTAGTGGATCAATAAGGCCCCACCGGCTGCTACCGGTGGGGCCTTGTCACGTGCCCTGCGACCGAAGAAGGCTCAGGCGATGATCGTGTAGCCGTAGCGCTTCATGATCGCCGCGGTCGCGGCGTTGAAGACGCCCGTCGCCGGCAGCTTGAACTTGACCTGGATCTTCTTGGTCATCTGCTGGAAGTGCAGATGCCACGGCACCCCGGCCGGCGGTCGCGTCTCGGCCTTGCTGATCGCAGCGATCTTCGGATGCGCCGCCCACGCGAGCACCTGGGCCCGATCCGCGCCCCAGACGCCGTTCATCGAGTCGTGCGTCCGTGCGTACTCCATCGCACCCATCGAGATCGTGGTGTTCGGCACCGGTGGCTGCTGTACTCCGGGCGCCGGGTTCGGGTGGTAGTGCAGGAACAGCTCCCACGTCATCCCGTAGTACCCGGGCGGGCCGTCGTCCTTGCCGCGGTTCGCGAGTCCGTTGCGGCAGCGCCTGTACTCCGCGACCTGGTTGGCCCCGCCGCGAGACAGATCCTTGTCGCCCTGCGCGATGCCGTGCACGTGGTACGGCCAGCCCGCCTGCGCCGGCGTCCGCAGCCAGGCCGCGAACCCGACCTGACGCAACGCCAGTACGACGGCCTTCCGCTGGGCCGGATTGAGGTCGTCGCAGTCGACATCGACCGCACCGCCACCGTCGTGGGTGCCGGCCGAGGCTGCTACGCCACCCTTGTTGTAGGACCCCTGGATGATCGTGAACTGGAACTTCGCCAGCCGTTCCGCGGCCTGGATCATCGCCACGGTCCGCTGGTTCAGCTGCTTGCCCCGCCAGATAACCCTTGCCTCAGGCATCTATTTCTCCAAGGATCCGGTCCGCGTCCTCGGCGGCGCCGAGCGCCTCCAGAACGTCCAGGTCTTCCTCGGTCAGCTCATCTTCGTGGACTGCTGCGAAGACGTCCGTCATCGATGTTCCCCTCCCCCTTTGAAGCGCCCACAGCCTCCCCCGGCCACGGAACCGTTTTTCAGAGTAGGTGCCAGTGGGCCCACCCGTCCACGGCCGGTCGACCGGCCGAAGGTTTGAGGAACGTCAAGTTTTCGGCCCCGGGTTGGTTCACGGCCACGCCGATGGGGTACTTCTTTACGTGTCCCGCGGTTCAGTCGGCCCCATTCGGGCATGGGTGGTGCTCACCGAGCCGCGAGTTCTCCCACTGAGGGGCGGGAGGACGACCGACGGTGGCGGGCGTATCCCACGGTACGCCCGCCCCTGGGTCGGAGGGCCCACATCGACCGCCTGCTTGACGAAACGCGACAGCAGGCCGGGTGAGAGCGTGTGTCAGGCGACCAGGCCGACCGATGCCCCGCCCTCCACCAGCAACGTCGTACCGGTGATCCACTCCGCCTGGCCGGAGGCGAGGAAGCCGACCGCCTCCGCGATATCGGTCGGGATGCCCTTGCGGCCGAGCGGCGTACCGTCGGTGATCGCCTCGACCGGGATACCGGCCGCGTCGGCGAGATCCTGCCGGATCTTGTCCGCGCCCGGCGTCGTCACGTTGCCCGGAATCACCACATTGAGCCGGACGCCCTGCGGAGCCAGCTCGGCGGCGAGGGTCTGGCTGTACTTCTCCAGCGCGGCCTTCGCCCCCGCGTAGTGGGCGAGCGCCGGAACGTTGTCCAGGGTGACGGTCGACGAGAGGTTCACGATCGCGCCCTTGGCCTCGATCAGGGCCGGTAGGAACCGATCGGTCACCCGGACGGCACTCAGATAGTTGATGTTCAAAGAAGCCAGCCACGCCTCGTCCGGGATCGAGGTCGCGCCCTGCGGGTAGGCCTGATCGGCCGCGGCGTTGTTCACCAAGATGTCGAGCTTGCCGCCGAAGTACTCCAGCGTCGTGGGTACGCGGCGACCTCGATGGACGACCTGATGAAGGCGACCGGACTGGGGAAGGGCAGCCTGTACGGCGCGTTCGGTGACAAGCACCAACTCTTCCTCAAGGTGCTGGGCAGCTATGCGCACGACACGGCCGACGGTGTCTGCGACGCGGTCGCCAGGGGCGAACGGGCGATCGACGTACTGCGTGGGTTCTTCATCCCCGAGCCGGCTGATGGCCAGGACGGGCCGGTGCCGATGACCCGCGGCTGCTTCCTGGCGAACAGTTCCACCGAACTGGCAGCGCGGGATCCCGAGGTCACCGGCTGCGCGCGAGCGACGTACCAGGCGGTGGAGGACTGCTTCACGAACGCGGTGGCGCGGGCGGTGGCCGAAGGAGATCTGCCCGAGGACACGAATCGGCGGGAGCTCGGCCGGTTACTGCTCGCGATCCAGCAGGGCCTGCAGTTCCTGATGAAGACCGAGATGACACCCGAGGCACTGGGTGAGATCGGCTCGGCGACCGTCAGCCGGTTGCTAAAGGGCTGAGGCGACGAAGAGGAAGCGGTTGAGGCTGAAGAAGTAGGAGTCTCCGAGGCTGCGGAGATCGTCCGCCCACGCCTGTGCCTCCGGCTCGGTGACCTTGGCCCGGCCGGGAACGAAGCCGGCCACGATGTCGATCAGCCCGGCGCTGTAGGTGCGGGGATCGAAGCGCGCGTTCAGCATCGGGACCACCTCGCGGTGGGTGACGGTGAAACCGGCCTTGTCCAGCGAGTCGCCGAGGGTGCGGGGCAGATGCGGATTCTCGAGGTGTTCCTCGAACGCCGTCAGCACCCGGCCCATGCGCTGGACATCGCGGGAGTGCCAGACGATCGAGTCCCAGTCCGTGTCCAGTACGACGACGCGCCCGGCAGGCCGTAGTACCCGGCGGATCTCGTTGAGCGCCCCGGCCACGTCGTCGACGTACTCGAGGACCTGCGTGGAGACGACCACGTCGAAGGTCTCGGCACCGTGCGGGAGCCGGCCGGCGGAACCGAGTTCGAGCTCGATCTTCGGCCCGCCCGGCACCGACGCCCTGGACCCGGCGATCGCCAGCATGCTGTCGCTGATGTCGATCCCACAGACCCGTCCGTCCGCGCCGACCTCGGCGGCCATCTCGGCCGCCAGCAGCCCGGGGCCGACGCCGACATCGAGCACCCGGTCGCCCGGTCGCAAGGCCAGCGCTATTCGCACCACCCGGCGCTGCTCGATCACATCCGGCGTCGTATAGACCGATTCGATCTGCCGTGAAACCTCCGGGTCGAACTGCAGATTGCTCATCCCCGGTCTTCCCATCCGCCCATGCTGCACATCATGGTCCGCCCGATACCGAAAACGGGAGACCAGATGGCCACCAATCGCAACGAACTGCCATTGACGGCCGATCCTGGCGCTAGTGGCAGATCAGGTGTTTCAGCGGCATCACGCCGGTTTCCAGGTACTTCGTGATTTCTGTTCGCGCGCAGTCAGAGTTGAACCACGAAGTGTGACCGTAGACGTCTGTGATCATCAGTTGGCTACCGCGAAGCTGCCGCTGCAACCCGCGCGCCGATTCCAGCGGGGTCGACGGGTCGTGGGTGTTGCCGGCGATCAGGATCGGCGGCGCGTCCTTGACGGGGGTCGGCTGCCACGGGTTGCTCGGCGGAATCGGCCAGCCGGCGCAGGCCGCGGAGATCGCCCAGCCCTCCACCGCCGCGCCGACGTGGGGCGCGACTGCCTTGGCGAGAGCGAGCCGCGCCTTCGCGTCGGCGTACGAGGTGAACTCCGGCGGGAAGTCCATGCACGAGACCGCGGCGTAAGTCGTACCGGGATCTCCCACATAGCTGTTGCCGACGAAGCCGGAGCCGTCGCCCTTCTCCGCGTCCACCAACGCCTTTGCGAGCGCTGTCCACGGGGTGACGTAGTCGCCGACGGCGGGGAGGAAGACGGGCAGCGACATCCGGATCGCGTCGCCGTTGATCGTCGTGGTCGAGTCGCCGGGCAGCGGCTTCCTGTCCGCCTTGCGGACCACCGCGTCGTACACCTTGCCCACGTCACGCCCATGCAGCGCGCAATCCGGTGCTGTCTTGCACCAGGCGGCGAACTTGTTGAAGCCGTACTCCATCTGGCGCGCCTCGGTGAGCATGAACCCGGTCGAGCCCGCGGCGTGGTCCAGGATCCCGTCGATCACCATCCGGTTGATCCGGTGCGGGAAG
Organism: Kribbella qitaiheensis; assembly: GCF_014217565.1. Lineage (NCBI taxonomy): Bacteria > Bacillati > Actinomycetota > Actinomycetes > Propionibacteriales > Kribbellaceae > Kribbella > Kribbella qitaiheensis. The sequence goes on along the minus strand of NZ_CP043661.1, from coordinate 4,755,602 downwards.
AGCTGGGCGTAGACGGTCCCGACGAAGGATCCGTACGAGGGCCCGTAGTAGTTGAGCTTGTCGACCCCGAGCGCTGCCCGGAACGCGTCCAGGTCGCGGGCCGCGGTCCTGGTGTCGAGATTGCGCATCAGGTCGCCGTGCTGCTTCAGGCAATGCTCGCCGGTAGCGCGACTCGATTTCACCATCGCGTCGTACTCGGCCTTCGACTTGGGAAACACCGGTACGCCGGGGCGCAGTACCGGCCCACAGTCCAGGTCACTCGACTGACCGGTGCCGCGCGGATCCCAGCTGACGAAGTCGAACTTCTCCCGAAGCTGCGAGAACACCTCGCCAACAGCCCCCGTCGCCATCGCGGTCGCACCCGGCCCACCCGGTCCGCCCGGATTGAACGCCAGTACTCCAAGCCTGTGCGCCTGATCCTTCGCGGGCAGCCGAGCCACCAGCAACTCGGTCTTCACTCCACTCGGCTTCAACCAGTCCAGCGGCACGGTCAACTTCGCACACTCCGCCTGCGACTCCTCCGCACACTTACCCCACTGCAACCCCTCGGTCGCCGCCGCTGCTCCCGCCGGCACCACCCCCACCGCCAGCACCCCGGCAACCACCATCCCCACCACTCGCCTGCCCCGCCCCACCACCGAAATTCTCATACCCCGAACCTATTCACCATCACCCCCACCCCCTCATCACCCTTTGGAAGGGCCCGCCATCATCCCCAGGTCGTACGCCGCTGGGCGTGGCAATGCGCCGGCAGTCGGGGGACTGTCGGCGCAGAGGGCCTTGTGGTGTTGGTGGTTCAGTGGGAGGGGGCGAAGTCGTGGAAGCCGACGACTTCCAGGATCTTGCCGTTGGGGGCGATGGTGACGAGGTCGGTGCCGCCGGCGACCGCGGGGTGGCCGGGCTGGGCGAGTTCCCAGGTCCAGCGGAGGCGGTTGTGGTGCTCGTCGATGGTGCCGGTCTGCGTGAAGCGGTAGCCGGGGAACATCTGGTGGGCCGTCTCGACCATCTTGGTCAGGTCGTCGTGGCCGGTGACGTCGAAGCTCGGGTCGACGTACATCGCCTCGTCCACCCACAGGTTCGCGACGATGCCGGCCCGGACGTCGGTGTCGTCCTCGTTCCACATTGCGAAGTACTGCTCGGCGAGGGCGGCGGTGCTGGTCATGGTGACTCCTTGGGGATCCGTTCGGTTGATGACCAGAACTCTGCCGCCGGACCCCGGATCCGGTCGATGACGTCGGAGGTAATGGCGGTGATCACCTCGGCGGTTACGGTCTGGGGTATGACCGCGACAGTCGAGGACACCTTCCAGCGCCCGGTCGGCGAACTGCTCCGCGGCTGGCGCGAGCGCCGCCGGCTCAGCCAGCTCGAGCTGGCCAACCAGGTGGAGGTGTCGACCCGGCACGTGAGTTTCGTCGAGACCGGCCGGTCGAAGCCGAGCCGCGAGATGGTGCTGCGTCTCGCCGAGCATCTCGACGTACCGCTGCGGGATCGCAACCAGTTGCTGCTGGCCGGCGGGTTCGCCCCGATCTACACCGAGACCTCGCTGCACTCGCCGGCCATGCTCGCGGTCCGGTCGGCGCTGCGTCGGCTGCTGAAGGCCCACGAGCCGTACCCGGCGATGGTGGTGGATCGCTGGTGGAACCTCGTCGAGGCGAACGCCGGAATCGCCCTGTTCACCGAGGGTGTCGCGCCGGAGTTGCTCACGGCACCTATCAACGTACTCCGGCTGACACTGCACCCCGACGGCCTCGCGCGACGCATCACCAACCTCGCCGAGATCCGCGCCAACGTGCTGACCAGCTTGCAACGCCAGATCATCAGTACCGCGGACCCCGAGCTCCAGGACCTGTACGACGAACTGCTCGGGTACTCCGACGCCGAAACGCGAGCGGATCAGCCAGGACCGGCCGAGGTCGTCATACCGATGAAAGTACGGCACGGAGAGCACGAATTGTCGCTACTGAGCACGATCGCGACCTTCGGTACGCCGGTCGACGTCACCGTGTCGGAATTGATGATCGAGCAGTTCTTCCCGGCCGACGACGCCACCGCCGAACTCCTCCGGGAGTTCTGATGGAGCTCCCGGACAACCAGCTCGGCGACACCCGCGAGCTGCACCTGGCCTGGCTGGATTTCTACCGGCAGACCGTCGAACGCAAGCTGGCCGGGCTGAGCGAGACCGACCTACGGGCCAGCCGGCTGCCGTCGGGCTGGTCACCGCTGGAACTGGTGAAACACCTTGTCCACATCGAACGGCGATGGATCCGCTGGGGATTCGCGGCCGAGCCGTTCGAGCGACCTTGGGGCGATTCCGGCGGCGTCGAGGACGAACCTTGGCGACTGGAGGATGACGACACTCCCGACAGCTTGCTGACGCAACTGCGGGCCGGCGGCGAACGGTCCCGCCAGGTTGTCGAGGCTGCTGACGACCTGGCCGAGCACGCCGCCGCCGGCGGAAGGTTCAGCGCCGAAGAGAAGGCACCGACGCTGAACTGGGTTCTGTTTCATGTCCTGCAGGAATATGCCCGGCACGTCGGCCAGCTCGACATTGCCCGCGAGCTGGCCGACGGCGGCACCGGCGAATAGAGGAGGGGTTCTACCGGTGTGAAGGCAGCGCGGTGGGCGGCTGCGTGGGCAGGTTGGGCAGGCTCGGCGTGGTGGTCGGCCACGTGGGCTTGCCGGTCGGCGGGACGGTCGGAAGCTGCGGCACACCGTGCTTGCCAGGCAGCGACGGCACCGCGGTCGGCAGCGTCGGCTTACCGGGCAGGGTCGGCTTACCAGGCAGTGACGGCTTAGTGGTCGGCACCGGCGGCAGCGTCGGCTTGCCAGGCAGGGTCGGTGTACCGGTCGGGACCTGCGGCAGCTCGTCGCTCACGCACGGCGGCAGTTCGGGCAGTGACGGCGTGGCGGTCGGGACCGGCGGCAGTGACGGCTTCCCCGGGAGCGACGGCCTAGTGGTCGGCACCGGCGGCAGGGTCGGCTTGCCAGGCTTGCCAGGAGTGCTGGGCAGGTGCGGCAGTGACGGCTTCGTCGTCGGGACCGGCGGCAGCGTGGGCTTGCCGGGCAGGTGCGGCGTGCTGGGCAGCGACGGCGTACCGGTCGGCATGGTCGGGAGGTGCGGCTTCCCCGGCAGCGACGGCGTACCGGTCGGCTTCGTCGTCGGGACCGGCGGCAGCGTGGGCTTGCCCGGCAGCGACGGCGTCGAGGTCGGCAGCGTGGGCTTGCCCGGCAGGTGCGGCTTGGGCGGCAGCGACGGCTTACCGGTCGGCAGCGTCGGCTTGCTCGGGTGCGGCACGGTCACGGTGACCTTGACGCTCGCGTCCACCTTGACCTTGTCCGGCGCCTTCACCGACGGCAGGCAGGTCGTGTCGACCTTGCCCGGCAGCTCGACCGGCGGCTTGCTGCCACCCGCGAGCAGGTTCCGTACGTCGACAGGTCCGCCGACCGCGGCGGACACCGTTGCGACAGTGCCGGCGAGAGCAGTCACGCCTGCCGCGGCCAGTCCTCGGCGGAGCCAGGCCAGCCGGCGGCCGCGCCGCATCAGGTCGGCCGGGTCCGGCTGGTAGGGATCCAGGTCGTATTCGAGGGCGCTCCGCACCCGGGAGTCGTCACTCATGCGTTTCCTCCAACAGTGGTTTCGATCAAGTCGGGTGCCAGACGCAGCTTGGCCAGGGCCCGGGACGCGGTGCTCTTCACCGTCCCGGTGGCCATGCCGAGCAACTCGGCGGTCTCTGCCTCGGAGAGATCCTGCGAGTACCGCAGTGCGACCACTGCCCGTTCCCGGACGGTCAGGCCGGCCAGTGCGGACAGCACGGCCTCCCGGGTCTGCACCTCACCGGCGAAGTCCGCGACGGACCGCTGGTCCCAGTCGTTCTCGACCGGGTCACTCGGTACTTCGTTGGACCAGCGCCGGCGAGCCTGCGAGAGGAACCGGTTCACCAGCACCCGGCGTACGAACCGGAGTGGATCACCGTCCAGCCGATGCCATTTCGGATAGGACCGCATCAGCGCCTGCTGGACGAGATCCTCGGCCGTGTGCCGGTCGCCGCAGAGCATCTCCGCGAAGCGGAGCAACGGGGTCGACTGGGCCTGCACGAATCGCTCGAAGTCGGCGTCCGCGGTCCGGGTCATCGGTTCTCCTCTGCCTCTGTCACACCGGTCCAAACCCGCTGGGTCACCACTTCGGTTCTGTCTGTGCACGAACTAGTTGGAAGAAATTTATTCACGAGCTATACAGACCTACCGAATGTTTGTCACATTAGGTGGGCCGGGCGTTGCGCCCGGTAGCAGTCCCTTCACCGCCCCGGAGGTTCCGCCCATGCCTATCACCCGTAAACCGAAGGCCGCACTCTGTCTCGCGGCCGCCCTCGCCGCCATCCCGTTGGCCGCCTCGATCAGCCCCGGCTTCGCCGCCGGGTCGTCCCCCGTCAGCGTCGTCGCCCAGCCGGTCGAAGGCTCCACCAACGTCACGGTCGACGGCAGCCGGATCATCCTCGGCGACGGCGCGGCCACGATGGGGTCCGTCGAAATCCGGCAGCGCTCCGGCATCGCCAACCTGGCTCCGGTCCACTTCGGCGCCGCCACGTCGGCCGTCGTCGTCGGCTACCAGGCCGGTACTCCGGACAGCTCGACCGCCGAAGTCGACGTACGAGCTCTCGTCAAGAACCAGTGGTCCGAATGGACTCCGGCTGCCTCGGGTACGCCGACCGCGTTGCCTGCCGCCAGTGACCAGGTCCAGCTCAGGATCATCGTGCTGGCCCCGCCGAAGGGCGCCAAGCCCTGGGTGAGCAACGTCAGCGTCCAGCCCACCAACACGGTCGAGGCCGGCAAGATGACCCTCCAGGCCGCGGCGCTGAAATCGCGCGTCTACGCCACCAGGGAAGGCCTGGTCGGCGGTACTACGGCCAACGGGCACGTGATCGCCAGCCGCGACCACTTCGTCGCTCTGCCGTCGCGGCGAGGACTGGCCAGCAACGGCTCCGGCACCTACACCGTCAAGGTCTGCACCACCAGCGGCAGCCGGTGTGCGTTCGAGCCGGTCTGGGACGTCGGTCCGTGGAACACCAAGGACGACTACTGGAACCCCAGCGCGACCCGGGAGATGTGGAAGGACCTGCCGCAGGGCAAGCCGGAGGCGCAGGCGGCGTACCAGAGTGGCTACAACGGCGGTAAGGACCAGTTCGGCCGGACCGTCGCCAACCCGGCCGGTATCGACCTGGCCGACGGCGTGTTCTGGGACGCGCTGGCACTCGGCGACAACGGCTTCGTGGATGCGACCTATCTGTGGACCGGCACCGGTGGTCGCGGGACGGTCTCGATCTCGTCCGGCTACCTCAACCTCCGCAGCACCTCGAGTTCGAGCGGCGCCGTAGTCGGGATGGCCGGCAAGTCCGCGCAGGTGACCGTCGAGTGCCAGACCACCGGCCAGAGCGTGGCCGGCTCGCAGGGCACCACCAACGTATGGCTGCGCGTGAACGCCGGCATGTACGTCTCGAAGGCCTGGATCAACGCCGGCTCCTTCGGCGCCTGCTGACGACCGCCTGCGTCCGAAGTACTGGCCGCCAGTACTTCGGACGCAAAGCGGGCGGCTACTTCTTGAGCGGGTTCTCCGCGTTGTCCGGGAACTTCACCAGCAGCTTGCCCGCGGCGTCGTAGACGAAGACCGCGACGTCGTTCCCGGTCAGGCCGGGCGTCCGCGTCACGGTCTTCGTGGTCATCGCGCCGTTCAGCACCGCATTGGACCCGACCCAGCCGGGGATGCCGCCGAGCCGTTCGACCTTGGCATACCAGGCCTTCGTGCCGCTGGTGTAGACCACCGTCGCGACCTTCTTGCTACTGAACACCGAGCTGACCACGATGGTCCCGCGCGACGCCGTGCTCTGGATCCCAGGCTTGGTGCCGTCGCCGATGTTGTCGTTCCCCACGGTCGCCCGCCAGCCGAACGACGTCGCTTCACCAGGCAGATGGTTCACCAACGCCCACTGCGTGCCCCTGGTCTGGAAAGTCAGACCCGCGCCGACCTCGACCGAACCGTTCGCCGCCAACGTACCGACGGCCTGCGGCCCGTTCTGGAACACGAACTTGCTCATAGCCGCAGCTTTTGGTGCCGCGGCGGCCTCCGGTACGCCGACCGCTGCCGGAAGTCCCGCATCGGCCGGCTTGTCGGTACCGGCGACCGCCACTCCGGTGATTGCGAGGCCGGCTGCCGCGGCGACCGCGACTCCGGTCACCGTCAACCGGACCGCGCGGCCCGACGTTCTCGACTGCTTCATTTCGTTGCCCTCCACAAGGATCGACTTGGTTCTACATCTCCAAGGACGCCGTACCAACGGGAAGGGTTCTTCACTTCGCCAGCGGATCCGTGCCACGAACGTGTGGTTGCGCGTGAACGCCAGCGCGTACGAAGGACTGGCTCAATGCACGCTATTACTTCGGCAGCGGGTTCTCGGCGTTGTCCGGGAACTGCGTGAGCAGCTTGCCCGCCGCGTCGTAGACGAAGACCGCGACGTCGTTCCCGGTCAGGCCGGGCGTCCGCGTCACGGTCTTCGTGGTCATCGCGCCGTTCAGCACCGCATTGGACCCGACCCAGCCGGGGATGCCGCCGAGCCGTTCGACCTTGGCATACCAGGCCTTCGTGCCGCTGGTGTAGACCACCGTCGCGACCTTCTTGCTACTGAACACCGAGCTGACCACGATGGTCCCGCGCGACGCCGTGCTCTGGATCCCAGGCTTGGTGCCGTCGCCGATGTTGTCGTTCCCCACGGTCGCCCGCCAGCCGAACGACGTCGCTTCACCAGGCAGATGGTTCACCAACGCCCACTGCGTGCCCCTGGTCTGGAAAGTCAGACCCGCGCCGACCTCGACCGAACCGTTCGCCGCCAACGTACCGACGGCCTGCGGCCCGTTCTGGAACACGAAATGCGAGCCGTGCAGGACCGGCGGCACGGTCGGCGTACCGGCGACGGGTGGCGAGAACGGCTCCCGGCCGCCCAGGCCCGCCATCATAGAGACGCTCCCACCAACCATTACCGCGACCGCCAGCGAGGCCATCCCGGCGGTGAGCACTCCCCTGGTACGGCGCCGGTGCGCGGCGGCGATCACCCGGGACGGGTCCAGCGAGGCCGGCTCGGGCCGCGTCGGCCTGCAACAAGTCCCGGAGGTCGTTGTCGTTCATGTCTTCCCTCCTACGTAGTACGTGCTCAACTCTGGGACCACCCGCAGCTTCTGCATGGCCCGGGAGTGTGCGCTCTTGATCGTGCCGACCGCGACCCCGAGAACTACCGCGGTCTGGACCTCGGTGAGGTCTTCGACGTATCGCAGGACGATCACGGTCCGTTCCCGCCGGGTCAGCGTGCCGAGCGCGGCATGCAGAACCAGCCTGCGTTCGACCCCGTCGGCCGGATCGGCGACGGACCGGTTGAAGTCCAGGTCGAGCTCGGCCGCGCCGCCGCTGGGCTGCTCGCGCCAGAGCCGCCGCCGGAGCCAGGACAGATGCTGGTTGACGACGGCCTGCCGGACGTAGCCGAACGGGTCGCCCATCTCGATCCGGTCCCACCGAAGGTATGCCTTCTCCAGGGCGGTCTGCACCAGATCCTCCGCGAGACCGGCGTCGCCACAGAGCATCCGGGCCAGGTGCACCAAACGCCCGGACCTGGCGACGACAAACGCGCTGAAGTCCTCGTCTCGCCCCAACGACTGCCGCATTCATCCTCCGTCTGCTACCCGCTCCTCTACTGAAGGACGCGGACCCGGCAGCGAAGGTTCTGTTCGCGCTGAGAATTTGTCCTCAGCGGTGCTGCAGAGGGGTCGACTGTAGGTTCACGGACAGCGACCGGGGTAGATCCGAGCTGACCAGGTCGCCGGCCAGCCGGACCCGGTCGCGCCCGGCGGCCTTGGCGGCGTACATGGCCTTGTCAGCGCGTTGCAGCAGGTCGTCGACAGTCACGCCGTCGGCCGGGTAGACCGCGACCCCGACCGAGACGGTCAGGTGCAGTGTGTCCGGGTCCAGGTCCGGATCGTCCAGGACGCCGGCGCACATCGCGGCCAGCGGACTCCCCGCGACGGCGGTCCGCAGCCGGTCGGCGGTGACGGTCGCGTCGGCCACGTCGGCGTCCGGCAGGGCGATCACGAACTCCTCGCCACCGAACCGGCCGATCACGTCCTTGGTCCGGATCGCGCTGCGCAGGATCGTCGCGACCGCGCGCAGCGCCTCGTCACCGACGAGGTGACCGAGCTGGTCGTTGACCTGCTTGAAGTGGTCGATGTCGATCAGCAGCACCGCCATCGGCTCGCGCTGGGTCCGCGCGCTCCGCAGCATCTCCTCGGTCCGGCGTCGCCACCAGTCGACCCGGCCGAGGTTCGTCTTCGGGTCGGTCTGGGCCTCGGTCTCGAGCTGGCCGAGCAGCAGGGCCCGCTGGGCCGTCAGCGTGATCGGGATGGCGATGAAGGCGAACCAGGGGCTGACCATGGTGGCCGCGGCAAGCAGGCAGCCGAGCGTGGCGGCGGTCGCGTCGACGCACCAGTCGTCCTTGTCCCCGACGGTGTCGCGACGGTTGCTGCCCGGCACGATCAGCGAGATCGCCAGACCGCAGAGCAGCATGTCGGTCACCACGTACGCCGCGGCTCCCGCCACCATCGAGGCGACGAGGCCGAGCGAGTTGTCGCCGGTCAGGGCCCGCGCGTTCACGAACACCGCATGCGCCGCGCCGACCGCGAGCACGTGCACCGCGGTGGAGAAAGCCCAGCGATACGGGATGCACTTGCCGGCCCGGATCCGCCACCAGATCCGCAGCAGCACCGCGACCAGGATCGCGAGCGCGGGATGCAGCACGAACGCGGCCGCGATCATCCAGGCCGAGGCGAGGTCCTTGTGCAGAGCCCCACCGCGGCGGCGCCGGCTCTCCACCCGGCGCGCTCCCTCGACCGAGATCAGCGCCGAAACGGTCAGCGTGAAAACGATGTCGAGGCCGCGCCAGGAGGGCAGGTCGGCGAAGGCCTTCGCACCGTACCCGAGTGCGCCCAGGTCGACGAGCACCACGACACAGAACGCCGGGACCGTCAGGGTCCACAGCGCCCATTTCCGCAACGCCCGCCTACTCTGCGCAACCATCAGTTCCCACGGTACGACCTGTAAGGGGTCGGTCCCAATCCGCGACGGCGCGGTGGCGATGACGAGTTGGAAACGAAGTCAGTTCGTTGAGAATTCAGTCGTTTGATCAACGATCATCGATCACCGAGGGCCGCGCCGCGGCCTTGCCGGCCGCGGCGCGCGAAGTAGTACGGGTCGGTCAGCGTTTGCGGCGGGCGGCGCCGAAGAGGCCTCGGACGATCTCGCGGCCCGCCGTACGGGCGAACTGCTTGAAGGCCGAGGAGCCGACGACCTGTTCGACCATGGACTTCTCGTGCTTCTGCGGGCGCGGGGCCGCCTTCGGCTCCGGGGCGGGCTGGTCCTGCTTCTCGGCCTCGGCCTGCGCCGCACCTGCTTGCACGGCCGCCGCCAGCTTCTCGTACGCCGACTCGCGGTCGATCAGCTGCGAGTACTTCGCGTTGAACTGCGACCCCTGCACCGCGGCGGTCAGCTGCTCGGCCGTCGCCGGCGCCATCAGCGACTGCGGCGCGCGGAGCCGGGTCCAGGCGACCGGCGTCGGCGCGCCCTTCTCGTTCATCACCGTCACGATCGCCTCGCCGATCCCCAGCTGGGTGAGCACCTCGGCCAGGTCGTACGACGAGGTCGGGAAGGTCGAGACCGTCGCCTTCAACGCCTTCGCGTCGTTCGGCGTGTGCGCCCGGAGCTGGTGCTGGACCCGCGAACCGAGCTGCGCCAGTACGTCGTCGGGCACGTCCTTCGGGGTCTGCGTGACGAAGAAGACGCCGACGCCCTTCGACCGGATCAGCCGGACGGTCTGCGCGATCGAGCTCAGGAACGCCTTCGACGCGTCCGCGAACAGCAGGTGCGCCTCGTCGAAGAAGAACACCAGCTTCGGCTTGTCCACGTCGCCGACCTCGGGCAGGTCGTGGAACAGGTCCGCGAGCAGCCACATCAGGAAGGTGGAGAACAGCGCCGGCCGGTCCTGCAGGTTCGGCAGCTCGAGCAGCGAGATGACGCCCTTGCCGTCGCGAGCCTGCATCAGGTCGGCGGTGTCGAACTCCGGCTCACCGAAGAACGCCTCGGCACCCTGGTCGGCGAACCCGATCAGCGAGCGCAGGATCACCCCGGCCGTCGCGGCCGACAACCCGCCGAGGTCCTTCAGATCACCCTTGCCCTCGTCGCTGGTCAGGTGCGTGATGACCGCGCGCAGGTCCTTCAGGTCGAGCAGCGTCAGGCCCTGCGAGTCGGCGTAGTGGAAGATCAGCCCGAGCGAGGACTCCTGGACGTCGTTCAGTCCGAGCACCTTCGACAGCAGTACCGGACCGAACGAGGTGATGGTGGCGCGGACCGGGATACCGGTGCCCTGGCCGCCGAGCGCGTAGAACTCGGTCGGGAAGCCGGTCGCGGTCCACTCCTGGCCGATCGTCTTGGTCCGGGCCAGCAGCTTCTCGTTCTCCTGACCGGGCTGCGAGACGCCGGACAGGTCGCCCTTGATGTCCGCGGCGAACACCGCCACCCCGGCCGCCGAGAGCTGCTCGGCCATCAGCTGCAGCGTCTTCGTCTTACCGGTACCGGTGGCGCCGGCGACCAGGCCGTGCCGGTTCACCATCGACAGCGGGATCCGGACGGCCGCGTCAGGCTTCGGCTCGCCGTCCACCAGCAGCGCGCCCAGCTCGATGGCCGGCCCCTCGAACGCGTACCCCTGCTTGACGGTCCCCACGACGTCGGGTGTCTCGGCCATGTCATGCCTTTCACGAGCGAACGGAAACTTCTTTCCCTGCGCTCGGCATGCTAATGCGGTTGCGTGACTTTCGGGGTCAGCGAATCACGACGACCTTGGTCGCACCGGTCGTGAAGGACCAGATGGTGTCCGACATCGACTTGGAGACCCGGATGCAGCCGTGCGAGGCGCGCGAGTTGGTCCCGAGCAGCCAGTCGGCGTGGATCTGGGCCCCGTTCGACTTGTACGTCGGGATCTGGTGGAAGCCGATCCCGCAGGACGCGAACCGGACGAAGTTGTTCAGGTAGAGGCTGCCGCCGTCGGTGTTCCGCTTGATCCGGCCGGCCCGGCCGCATTTCGACCCGGACGTGTACGTCCCCGGGTCGAGGTAGGCCGGGTTGTCGATGACGCCGCCCTGGCGCACGACTTTGCCCTGGGCATCGATCAGCCAGAGCCAGTTCTGCGACTGGCTGAGGACGATCCGGCGACCGCCGCCGGTCCCGGCCGGCACCGCCCGGACATCGCAGCGCTTCGCCGACGTGGCCATCAGCCGCGAGTACGTCGTACCGGCGAGTGAGCCGTTCTGCGTCAGCTTGCTGGCCGACTGGAACCTGGTGGTCGCGGCCTGGGTCATCGCGCCGACCTTGCCGTCGACCGGGCCTGACGTACAGCCGAGGTTGTTCAGACGGGTCTGGGCCGCCTTGTTCTGCGCGACGGTCAGCGCGCTCGCCGGGATCGTCGCACCGGCGATCGCGACCACCAGTGCGGCCGCCCCCACGCCCAGCCTGCTCAGTGTCTTCATCACAGCACCCCCTGTTTCAGCACTTAACCCCATTGGACGTCTGAGCGCCCCGAAAGGTTGAGTCGAACCGGCGAGTTTCCCGGTGACATTCCCGACGACTCGCGAGACCTCTTCTGTGGCTAGACTTCGGTGGGTGATCTTCAAGCGCGTCGGGGAGGAGCGGCCGTACCCGGACCATGGGTACAAGCCGAAGGACTGGTCTGTGCTGCCTCCGAGGCAGGTGCGGCTGGACCAGCTCGTCACCACCAAGGGCACTCTCGACCTGAACGCGCTGCTCGACGAGGACTCGACCTTCTACGGCGATCTGTTCGCGCACGTGGTCGAGTTCAAGGGCGAGATGTATCTGGAGGACGGTCTGCACCGCGCGCTTCGTGCCGCTCTGCAGCAGCGCCTGGTCCTGCACGCCCGGGTCCTGGTCGTGGAGTAGCTGAATGAGTCGGGGGACTGAAAGATGAGCGCTCTGCGGCCGCAGCCACGGCCACACCCGATCCACTGGCGGACGCCGATCACGATGGTGATCCTGCTGGCCGTGCTGATCGGCGGCGTCTGGTGGGGCTGGAACTCGCTGACGAACAGCAGCGCCGAGCAGAACTGTGTCGAGCAGAAACTGCCGAACAACCGGCTGGTGCCGAAGCAGGTCGTGGTCAACGTCTACAACGGCGGCGCCAGGTCCGGAACGGCACAGCGGGCCGCCGAGGAGCTCCGCAAGCGCGGCTTCAACGTTCACAAGGTCGCGAACGAGCCGAAGGGCGACAAGATCGACGTCGTCGCCGTCCGCGGCGCGGCAGCGGACTCACCCGAGCTGCGACTGGTCCTCGGCCAGCTGAGCCAGGTGCCGGAGAAGGTCGGCGACGACCGCGGCGACCACACCGTCGACCTCGTCGTAGGCGTCAAGTACACCCGCCTGAACAACCGCGGCGTCGCCTCCATCGCGGTCCCGACGGACAGCATGGTCTGCCTCCCCTCGATCCGCCCCAGCCAGTCCATCCCCTCCGGCGAAAACCCGAACTAGCAGCTCGCCGGGGGATCAGGTTTGTTCGCGGCCTCGTTCGCCGAACCAGCCGGCTAGGCGGCCGGCTCGGCTGACTGCGCGGAGCCGGCGGACTGTTTGTTCGCGGAGTGGGCTTGGGGCGACTACGAGGACGGCGTCACCTGCTCGGAGTACGGTGCGGCGCTCGGGGACGAATGCCTGCTGGCCGCGGATGACCAGGGAGACCGAGACGCCCGCCGGCAATCTGAGTTCACCGATCTCTACACCGGCCAGGCGCGACTCGCTCGGGATTTGGACCTGGAGCATGTCCGCGCCGAGGGATTCCAGCGGTGCGACGTCGATGTCGACCTCGTGTGCGGCGTTGTCGTCGAGGACTTTCAGCCGCTTGGCCAGCCAAGGTAGCGACGGGCCCTGCAACAGCGTGAAGAGCAGGACGAGTACGAACACGACGTCGAACACCCTGTCCGCCTGCGGGACCTGCTCGGCCAACGGGATCGTCGCCAGGACGATCGGGACCGCACCACGAAGGCCCGCCCAGGCGATGAACGTCTGCTCGCTCCAGGGGATCCGGAACGGCGTCGCCGAGATCGTCACCGCCGCGAACCGGCCGACCACCGTCACCGCGATCCCGATCACGAGCGCCACCAGTACGTCGTTCAGCCGGATCCGGCTCGGCGAGGCGAGCAGCCCGAGCATGACGAAGAGCCCGATCTGGGCGAGCCAGGCGAACCCGTCGACGAAGGACCGAGTCGCGATCCGGTGCGGCAGATCGGCCTTCCCGATGACCAGGCTGGTCACGTAGACGGCCGCGAACCCGGAGACGTGCAGGAGCACGCTGCCCCCGGCGTACGAGATGAAGGCCAGGGAGACGATCGCGAGTGGATACAGACCGGCTGAGCTGAGGGCCACGCGGCGGAGGAGAATCACCGCGAGCCAGCCGACGAGTAGGCCGAACAGGGCGCCCACGACGAGCTCGTAGACGACCAGGCCGGTGAAGTGCCAGAGACCCTTCTCACCGACGCCGCCGGTGCTCACCAGCGTCACCAGGAGCACGGTCGGGGCGTCGTTGAGGCCGGACTCGGCTTCCAGTGCGCCACGAAGACGCGGGCGGATCGGGACGCGGCGCAGTACGGAGAAGACCGCTGCGGCGTCGGTGGGCGACGTGACGGCGCCAAGCAGGACGGAGATCTGCCAGTCCAGGCCGAGCACGTAGTGGGCGACGCAGGCGACCACGCTGACGCTGACTGCTACGCCGACGGTCGCCAGTACTACGCCTAGCGGCATCACCGGGCGGACCTCGTTCCACCGGGTGGTCAGGCCGCCCTCGGTGAGGATGATCACCAGCGCGGCGAACCCGAGCGCGTGCGCGAGCCGCGCGTCCTCGAACTGGACGCCGAGGCCGGATTCCCCGAGCAGCACGCCCATGCCGAGGTAGATCAGCAGCGACGGAAGACCCAACCGCCCGGACAGCCGCACGGCGACGATCGCCACCAGCAGCACCGCGGCGCCGGCGAGCAGGATGCGGTCAAGTTCCGTGACGTCCACAGCGGCCCTCTCGGGTCGGGGACTGCAGCTTAGTGGAGCCGTGCCTCCGGCAACGAATCACGGCACGAAGCAAAAAGCTGAGGGAAAGGCGTGGCGTTTTGGAAAAGCGAGGACCCTGACGCGTCACACGGCATCAGGGTCCTCGGTGTTTCTGCCACCCGGGGGTGGTTGGCGGTGGCGGAGGGATTTGAACCCTCGGAAGGGGGGTACCCTTCACGCGCTTTCGAGGCGCGCTCCTTCGGCCGCTCGGACACGCCACCGCCGCAGAGGCTATCAAGACCTATGGCCTGTGAAGAAATCGCGTAGCCTCGCGCCCGCCTCGTCGGCCATCACGCCGCTCACGACCTCGGGTCTGTGGTTCAGTCTGCGGTCCCGTACGACGTCCCACAGCGACCCCACCGCGCCGGCCTTCTCGTCGTACGCGGCGAACACCAGCCGGTCCAGCCGGGCGAGCACGATCGCCCCCGCGCACATCGTGCAGGGCTCCAGCGTGACGATCAGTGTGCAGCCGGTCAGCCGCCATTCGCCGACGTGCCGGGCCGCCTCGCGGATCGCCAGTACCTCGGCGTGCGCGGTCGGGTCACCGGTCTCCTCGCGCTCGTTGTGGCCGCGGCCGATCACCTGGCCGTCGGCGTCCACCACCACCGCCCCGATCGGCACGTCGGAGCCGGCCAACTCGGCTTCCGCCAGCGCCAGGCCCATCAGCTCGGCCCAGCGCTTGTTCACCAGCGGGCTAGCCAATGGCTTCGATCGCCTCGTGGAACTGGTTGCCGAAGCCGAGTGCGTCGGCGATCTCCTCGAGCATCTCCTCCGGGTACAGGTCGACGTCGTCGATCAGCGCACCGAGGTCCATCGCGCTCATCCCGAGGTCCGCGATGATGCCGAGATCGCCGGCCGGGACCTGCTCCTCGTCGTCATCGGCGAGCGGGATGTCGAGCTCGTCCAGCACCTGCTTGGCCAGCGGCCATTCGGTCGCCGCCGTCACGTCCGACATCAGCAGCCGGGCCCGGCCGCCGATCACGCGGAGCACGATGAAGAAGTCCTCGTCGATCGAGATCATCCCGATCACCCCCGACTCACCGGGATAGCGCCGCAGCGCCGAGACCAGCTCGGACAGATCCGGCTCCCCGCGCAGTACCAGCGGAGTGACCGTCCAGACCCCGTCCTCTGCGTATGCGGCGACCGCGAAGTCGAGTTCGGTGGTGGTCATCGGCCCAGCCGTGGGATCAGACACGGATTCATGGTCGCAGACTCCCGCAGCCGGTGGGGAGTGTCCACGGTCTCGACGAGGTATCGGTGCCGCTCCGATTGACCCACGGTGACTTCACCGTAGCTCTCGGGCACCACCACTCACTCTCCGTACGCCGGGTTCCGGCCACTCAGTGGTGGTAGGTGGCTCGGCGCATGGCCGCGCGGAGGTAGCGGACCTTGGCTCGGCGGGGGAAGATCCGGGCGCGGAGGGCGCGGGCCTCTTCGAGTTCGCGGAGGAAGGCGGCGCGGCGGCGGAGGCGGTCGAGTTGTTCGGGTGACTTCCCGGTGTTCTCGGGCACGGCGGCACCATCCTCGTCGGTTCGGGAAAGGCGCCCCGGGGCGGGAGCCGACCGGCCTAAATCGACTGCCCTGTTCCGGGCTGCACTGCAATCCTAAAAGGGCCGCGGCTTTCACGGAACGAATCGCCGACGGTAGCGTTCGGCACATGCAGATCCTCGTCGTGGACCATCCGCTCGTCGCCCACAAGCTCACCACGCTGCGGGACGAGCGGACGGATTCGCCGACCTTCCGGCGGCTGACCGAGGAACTCGTCACGCTGCTCGCGTACGAGGCGACCCGGGACGTCCGGACCGGCCCGATCACCGTCACCACGCCGGTCGCGTCGGCGGAGGGGATCCGGCTGACGTCGCCGAAGCCGCTCGTCGTACCGATCCTGCGGGCCGGTCTCGGGATGCTCGAGGGGATGTCGCGGCTGCTGCCGACGGCCGAGGTGGGCTTCCTCGGGATGATCCGGAACGAGGAGACGCTGGCCGCCTCGACGTACGCCGAACGGCTGCCCGAGGACCTGTCCGGCCGCCAGTGCTACGTGCTCGACCCGATGCTCGCGACCGGCGGCACGCTGGCGGCGGCGATCCGGTTCCTGGTCGATCGCGGTGCCGACCACATCACCGCGATCTGCCTGCTCGCGGCGCCTGAGGGCGTCGCGCGGATCGAGGCCGAGCTGGCCGACCTGCCCATCCCGGTCAACCTGGTCATCGCCGGCATGGACTCGCACCTGAACGAGAAGGGCTACATCGTCCCCGGCCTCGGCGACGCCGGCGACCGCCTCTACGGCGTAGCCCAGTAGCCGCTTACGTCCGAAGAAGTGGAGGGACGTCTGCTCCACTTCTTCGGACGTAAGGGATCAGACGAGGTCGTTGCGGTAGAAGAGGTTGGCGCGGCGGTCGCCGGTGACGCCGGAGGCGAAGCCGAAGTACAGGCGGGCGGTCGCGTCGGTGGAGCCGTAGACCGCCATTCCCTCGGCCTCGCGATAGGTCAGGCTCTTGCCGGCCAGGGTGAGGAACGAGTCGACGATCTTTCCGGCGTTGATGTCGTAGCACCACAGCTTCGAGTTCGCCTTGGTCTCGTCCGGTGCACCGGGGTAGGCCTCGCCTTCCCAGAAATAGGCGTACGAGCCGTAGAGAGTCCAGCCCTGGAAGTCGACCCCGGCGGTCAGCGCGGGCTGCTTGAAGGACTCGAGCACGGTCGAGAAGTCACCCGCCCGCGCGGCTGCCAGCGAGTAGACGTTGATGTGCATGCCGTCCGACAACGAGTAGCGCACGCCGAGCCGGCCGTAGCGCTGGTCGACGGCGGGCGTGAAGACGCTGCCGTTCGACACCGGCTTCCACTTCTTCAGCGAGGCCGAATCCTTCGTCAGGGTGGCGCCGTTCTGCCACGGGAAGCGGGCGATCTGCCGGCCCCGCCCGTTCGTGGTGTCGGCGTCGGTCTCGGTCCAGATGTACGTCGTACCGCCGACCGCCTCGGCGCCGATCGAGACGGCGTGCCCGAAGCCGGTCAGGTACATGTGCCCGAGCACGGTGCCGGAGAAGCTGAGCTGGCTCAGGGTCAGGTCACCGCTGTTCTCGACGGTGCCGGACCGCAGTTGCCCGGTGAACAGCCGGTTGTTCGGGGTGTCGAACGCGAACGACTGCATCACGGTCGGGCCCCACAACGGCTTGGAGCGGAAGAACTCGTTGGTGGTCGCGCTCATCTTGAACCGCTTGGTCGGAGTGAGCGCATCGGTACGGACAGGGCGGGCGACGGCAGTGGGGGCTCCGAGCGAGCCGGCGGCGAGGATCGCGCCGGCTCCGGTGAGCAGCCCACGGCGGGAAATGTTGTCCATGACCAGTGACCGTAAGAGATTAACCGTGAACTGTCAGTAGTTCGAAGACTTATTTCCGAGAACTACTCACGAACAGCTGTTAAATCCATCGGGATATCAGCCGCCTCCAGGCTGACCAGCTGGTCCGGCGTGGGGGCGGTGATCCCGGCCAGGCGATGGGCCTGCCGTTCGGTCATCTGCTGGAAGATCTGCCGCGCGGACCGGCCGTTGCCGAAGCCCTCGCCTGCTCGCGGGCGTGGTACTCGAAGATCTCGACCAGCTCGGCGCTGCCAACCAGGTCTGGCACAAGCCCTAAAGGCCTGCCTAGAACGCGTACGGGTACGGCGACCAGTCGGCGGGCCGCTTCTCCAGGAACGAGTCGCGTCCTTCGGCGGCCTCGTCGGTCGCGTAGGCGAGCCTCGTCGCCTCACCGGCGAAGATCTGCTGGCCGACCAGCCCGTCGTCGATCAGGTTGAAGGCGTACTTGAGCATCCGCTGGGCCGTCGGCGACTTCGCGCAGATCTTCTTGCCCCAGTCGAGCGCGACCGCCTCCAACTCGGCGTGCGGCACGACCCGGTTCACCATGCCCATCCGGTAGGCGTCCTCGGCGGAGTACTCCTCGCCCAGGAAGAAGATCTCGCGGGCGAACTTCTGCCCGACCTGCCGCGCCAGGTACGCCGATCCGAAGCCGCCGTCGAACGAGGCCACGTCAGCGTCGGTCTGCTTGAACCGCGCGTGCTCGGCCGAGGCCAAGGTCAGGTCGGCCACCACGTGCAGGCTGTGCCCGCCACCCGCGGCCCATCCCGGGACGACACAGATGACGACCTTCGACATGAAGCGGATCAGCCGCTGCACCTCGAGGATGTGCAACCGGCCGGCCTTCGCCGGATCGATCGTGTCGGCCGTGGTCCCCTCGGCGTACTTGTACCCGTCCTTGCCACGGATCCGCTGATCGCCACCGGAGCAGAACGCCCAGCCGCCATCACGCGGCGACGGCCCGTTGCCGGTGAGCAGCACGCAGCCGACGTCGCTGGACATCCGCGCGTGGTCGAGCACCCGGTACAGCTCATCGACAGTCCGCGGCCGGAAGGCGTTGCGTACCTCGGGCCGGTTGAAGGCGATCCGCACCACTCCGGCGTCCACCGCCCGGTGGTAGGTGATGTCGGTCAGCTCGAAGCCGTCCACCTGCTTCCAGGCCGACGGATCGAACAACTCGGAGATCTGCTCGGGCTCGGTCACAGGTGCGAGCCTATTTCAGTGCCGCGCGGTGCTCTCCCGCAGGACGACTTCGGCCCGGAACGTCTCCGTGGCCGGGTCGCCACCTTCGACGGCCAGCTCCAGGGCCCGGCGCCCCATCTGCTCCAGCGGCAACCGCACCGTCGTCAGCCCCGGCCAGACATCCCGCAGCGTGGCGATGTCGTCGAAACCGGCGACCGCCAGCTCCCCCGGTACGTCGACGCCACGGGCCCGCAGCGCAGACATCGCACCGACCGCCATCACGTCGTTGACCGCGAACAGGCAGTCGAGCTCGGCCTTCTGGTCGAGCAACTCACCGGCAGCCGCATGTCCACCGTCCCGGGTGAACTCCCCGGCCTGTACTGCGACCGGCTCGATCCCGGACTCGGCGAGGCCGGCGATGAACCCGTCCCGCCGGTCGACCGCCGTCGCCAGGGCCTCCGGCCCGGCCAGTACGGCGAACTTCCGCAGCCCGAGCCCGACCAGCGAGCAGGCCAGTTCGGCCGCTCCGGCCCGGTTGTCCGGCTCGATCGTGTGCGCGGGCATCCCGGCCTGGCTGACCAGCGCCAGCCCGGCGCCGGAGCCGAGGAAATTCTCGATCTCGGTCGCTGTCCGGGCCAGTCCTTCGGCGTCGGTCCGGCGGCTGCCGATCATCACCGCGGCCCTGGCCCGTTGCGCTCGCAGCGAAGACAGGTAAGCAATCTCACGGTCGGCGTCACGGAACGTGCTGGCCATCATCACCAGCAGGCCGCGTTCGTCCGCCGCTCGCATCACGCCGTTCGCGATGGCCGCGAAGTAAGGGTCCTCGATGTCGTGGACGAGGATGCCGACCACGTTGGTGGACGACTTCGCCAGCGCCTGGGCCTGCGCGTTCGGCGTGTAGCCGAGCGCGGTAGCGGCGTCCCGGACGCGTTCCTGCAGCTCCGGGCGCGGTACACGGTCCCCGCCGTTCAGCACGCGGGAAGCTGTCGCCACCGACACTCCCGCACGCTGTGCCACATCCAGCAATGTCACCGGTGCTCGCAGATTCACTGGTTACCCACCTTCCGTACCGCTCTCCCCCTGGGTGGCGGTCACACTATCGGACACGAGGCCATCATCACCCTTCGTAGCTGAGAAGTGTCTGCCAAAGTCGCCAGGACCTGGCTTTGCGAGCCTGGAATGACTAGCCTTCCGAGCCATGACGACCGTCCACGCCAGGGTCACGATCCTGGTCTCGTCCACTGTGCTCTGCCTGGGGGCTTTTGCCGGTACCGCGTCGGCAGCCAGGATGCCCGACGGACCGGGCGCCCCGACTCCGCAGGTCGCCGCGCCGAGCGTCACCGGGCTGCCGGCGCACGTCGACGCGCGGACGCACAGCACCCAGCCGGTCTACGACTACGAGAACGCGATCCGCGAGTCCGTCGACGTGGACACCCACCTGGACACCGACTCCGACGGGCAGACCGACAAGATCGCCGTCGACATCGTCCGGCCGCGCGAGACCCAGGCCGCCGGCGTGAAGATCCCGGTCATCATGGACGCCTCGCCGTACTACTCCTGCTGTGGACGCGGGAACGAGGGCGAGAAGAAGACCTACGACGAGAACGGCGTCATCCAGAAGATGCCGCTGTACTACGACAACTACTTCGTCCCGCGCGGCTATGCGGTGGTCGGCGTGGACATTGTCGGTACGAGCCGTTCCGACGGCTGCGGTGATGTCGGCGGCAAGGACGAGATCGCTTCCGTGGTCGCGGTGATCGACTGGCTGAACGGGCGAAACACCGCGGAGACGCTCGACGGCGCTCCCGTCACGGCCGACTGGACCACCGGCGCCGTGGGGATGATCGGCAAGTCGTACGACGGCACGCTCGCGAACGGCGTCGCGGCGACCGGCGTACGGGGTCTGAAGACGATCGTGCCGATCTCGGCGATCTCGTCGTGGTACGACTACTCCCGCTCCGGCGGCGTGCCGTACTCGGTCGACTACATGCCCTGGCTCGGCGGCTACGTCGGTCACGACACCCCGGCCTGTGACGCGGTCCGTGCGGATCTCGGCGAGCAGGACGACGACGAGACCGGCAACTACACCGCCTTCTGGGCCGACCGTGATTACGTCAAGGACGCCCGCAAGGTGAAGGCGTCCGTGTTCATGACGCACGGCCTGAGCGACTACAACGTGCAGACCAACCACTTCGCGCAGTGGTGGGCGGCGCTGGCCCAGAACAAGGTGCCGCGGAAGATCTGGCTCGGCCTGGAGGCCCACGTCGACCCGTTCGACTTCCGCCGGACCGAGTGGGTGGACGAGCTGCACAAGTGGTTCGACTACTGGCTGCAAGGCCTGCAGAACAACGTGATGCGCGAGCCGATGGCGACCGTCGAGGCCGCCCCGGACGTCTGGCGTCAGTACCCGACCTGGCCGGCCGTCACCAAGACCGTCCCGGTGCCGCTGGCCGACGGCAAACTAGGGGCCGCAGGCAAGGGAACTGTCACGGTGACCGACGACCCGGCGCTGACCGAGGACACCATCGTGGCAATGCCCACGGATGTGATCGCCGGACGGCAGATGTTCCTGTCCGCGCCGCTGCCGGCCTCGATCCGGGTCAGCGGTACGCCGACGGTGACGCTGCGGATCCGGTCGGACTCCGAGACCACCCCGGTGACCGCCCGGTTGATCGAGTACGGCGAGGCCGAGCGGTACGCGGGCATCCGGACGACCGACGACGAGACCTGTGCCGGTGAGGACTCCGAGTTCGACGACGCCTGCTACAAGACGGTCGAGAAGGAGACCGAGGCGAGCGACTTCGGCATCGTCAGCCGGGGCTGGATCGACGCCGCGCACAGCAGTTCGCTGAGCCACCCCAAGCCGCTCACCCCGGGCCGCTGGACCACCATCACGGTGCCGCTGCGGGCGCAGGACGAGGTGATCCCGAAGGGCCGCGTCCTCGGCCTCGCGGTGACCTTGAGCGACACCGAGTGGACCACCCCGAACGACACCGGCGCCAGCATCGACATCGACCTGGCCAGCAGCAAGCTCAACCTCCCGGTCACCGCCGGCCGGGTAGCCGCGCCGACCAAGGTCGAGCCGATCGAGGTCAAGATCACGACCCCGACCGAGCGCCCCGATCTGCACGACCCGCTGCGCTGAGCTCGGTACTCCGTACGCGGGCCGTGGCCATCGCGGCCGGCCCTAGTGCGAGCGCTGCCAGGACGATCAGTACGGCGATCAGCAGCCAGCCGATCGGGTTCCAGGCGACGGCGAGCGCGGTGAAGGCCGCAGGCCCGAGCATCGACTGGAGCTGATTGCCGAGCCGGAACGCCCCCTGGTACTGCGCGCGCTGTCCGGCGGGCGAGAGCTCGCTGACCAAGCCCCAACTGCCGCCCGACTGGAAGAGCTCGCCGAAGGTGATGCCCGAATAGGCGACGACGAGAAGCAGGATCGTCACCAACCGCGTGGTACCGGCCGTGAACATGACCGCCACACAGCCGACCGCCATAAAGACGGCAGCGATTCGGCAAGCGCGAACGGCACCCGCCACCGTTTCGGCGCCGCGGGCAGCCCACACCTGCAGAGCCACGGCCAGCACCGTGTTGAGGGCGAAAAGCCAAGCCAGCAAGACATGTGGAGCATTGGTGCGTTCGACCAGCCAGAGCGGGAACACGACCGTCAACAGGACACCGTGCGAGCCGACCAGACCGTTGAAGACGGACATCGCCAGGAAGGGACGGTCCCGCAGAGCTGCGAGCCTGGAAGGACGTGGGCCGGTCTGCTCGTGCTGTTCCGGTTCGGGCAGCCGGGAGATCAGGAGGCCGTTGACCAGCATCATCACTCCGGCGGCCAGCGGAACGGCCATGATCGCCCGTCGGCTGCCTGTCGCGAGTGCGAGTCCACCCAGCAAGGCGCCGACGGTGAATCCGATGTTGAGCGCGGACCGGACGTAGGCGAGCACCTTGACCCTCGTACCGCGTTCGAGCACGTCCAGCGTGTAGGCGCCGCGGCCTGAATTGCCGGCGGATTCCACCAGGGCCAGCACGACCACGATCGCGAGGAAGGCCGCCAGACCGCGAGCCCACGGGTACGCCAGGTAGACGCAGCCTTCGGCCAGCGCGGCCAATAGCCAGGTCCGCAACGGTCCGAGGCGGTCGGCCAGCGAGCCGACCGGGACCGAGGCGATGAACGCCACGACGCCGGCGATCGAGATCCCGACTCCCACCTGCGCCGCGGACAGGCCGACGATCTGGGTGAAGAAGACGGCATTGCCGGAGAGGAAGACGCCTGATCCGACGGCGTACAAGGCCGATTGCAGGCAGAGCCGGCGGGCCAGGCCGGGCGGTGGCAACAGGCGGCTGAAGCGTCCTGGTGGACTGTCGGCGGTCATGGATCGATGAAAGCCGGGCGGTGAACCCGGCGCGAACGATTTAGGCTGGGGTGAATCGTTCTAGAGTTGGACCGTGCTGATCACGCGGTTCGGCCCGGACGACCTGGCGGCCACCAGGTTCGCCATCTCGCCTGTCTGGGAGACGGTGACGAGCCGCTGGGCCGTGCACGACCCGGCCCGGCACGCCATCCACCTGCCCTGGATCAAGACCGCGACCCGAGCCGACAAGTCCGCGGAGTTCCGGTCGCACCGGACGTTGCTCGCCGCTCTGATCCGGCCCGGCGCCTGGCTCCCGGACTTCCTGACCCCGCCTCCGCAAACCCCGTTGACCACCCTGCGAGCCGAGCTGTCGGTGCTGGCCGCGACGCCTGCCGACACCGTGCGGGCCGATCTGGAAGTGACTCATCAGCAGAGCCCGCTGACAGACCTGGGCCGGCAGATCCACGCGGACCCCGAGCGGTTTCTCCCAGGCATCGTCGAAGCGCTGGAGGCCTGGTGGCAGCTGACGATCGCGGCCGTCTGGCCGAAGATGCGGACGCTGCTCGAGGCCGATATCGCCTACCGCACCCGGACCCTCGCCGACTACGGGCCGGGGCGGATGTTCGCGGAGCTGCACCCGAGTCTGCGCTGGCAGCAGGGACGGCTGGAGATGGAATGGGGCCGCGAGCTCGAGCTCGATCTGCGCGGCGACGGGATGCCGATCGCGCCGAGCATCTTCCTGGACAGGCTGCCCGCGTTCACCGTCCGGCCCGAGTCGCCGGTCTCGATGTACTACCCGGCCCGCGCGATCGGCACGCTCTGGGAACGATCCGTCGCCCCGACCGCGGAACCGCTGGTCCGGCTGCTCGGCGAAACCCGGGCCCGGATGCTGATGCTCCTCGACGCCCCGCAGACGACCAGCCAGCTCGCCGCCCGGCTGGACCTGGCGCCGGGTGGGATCTCAGCCCATCTGAAGGTGCTGCACGAGGCCGGGCTGCTGACCAGGAACCGCCAGGGCAAGCAGGTGCTCTACCTGCGCACCGACCTCGGCCACAGCCTGGCCGGCCTCTGACCTGCCGCTCCGGCAGCTTTCGCAGCATAATTGCTGCTGTTAAGTAATTCCCCTGCGGAGGAGTGCGCACGGATGTTGAGGCACGAGGTTGTTGGAGTTGCGCCGGAGAGCACCGGCGAGCGCGGGCGGTTGTGGTACTCCGAACCGGCGACTCGATGGTTCGAGGCCCTGCCGATCGGCACCGGGCGGCTCGGCGGGATGGTGCACTCCGGGGACTCCGTCGAGCGCATCCGGCTCTCCGAGTCGACCGCCTGGTCCGGCGCCGCGGCGACCACCGACGTCAGCCCGACCGGATTGCAGAATCTGCCCCGGATCCGCGAACTCCTCTCGAGAGCCCGGTACGCCGAAGCGCAGGCCCTCGCCGGTGAACACCTCCTCGGCCGACCATCGTCGTTCGGCACCAACGTCTCACTGCCGGAGTTGCTCCTCTCCTTCGCAGGCGATGGCGAGACGACCGGGTACGAGCGGTCGCTGGACCTTGCCGACGTGATCGTGCGGACAAGCTTCGTGCGAGGCGGGATCGCCTTTGATCGTGAGGTTTTCGCGTCGCACGCGGACCAGGTGATCGTCGTTCGGTCGACCACCAGTTCGCCGAGCGACTTCAAGGTCTCCTTCGCCGACGGCGCGATCACGGCCGAGATCTCCACCGTGGACGACACAGTCGTACTCCGCGGCCACGCCTACGAGGAGCTGCATTCCAACGGCGAGGCCGGTTCGGCGTACGAGATCTGCGCGTGGGTGATCACCGACGGCACCGTCTCGAAGGCAGCCGATCACCTGCTGGTGAAGGGCGCGATCACCGCCACCGTAATCGTTGCCGTAGGCACTGACTGGCTCGGTGACGACGCCGCCGCCTACTCCAGCCGAGTGCTGGACCACGCCACCGAGGCGGGATTCGACCAGCTCAGGCAGGCCCATCTTGCCGACTACACCCCGCTCGTACGGCGGGTCCCGCTCGACCTGGGTCGCAGCGACGACGCAGTACGGGCGTTGCCCACTGCGGACCGGCGGGCACTCTTCGCCAAGGGTAGCGAGGATCCCGAGTTGGTCGCGCTGTAGTTCCAGTGCGGCCGGTATCTGACGATCGCCGGATCACGCGAGAATCGCCGCTTCCCCTTGCCCTGCAGGGACTTTGGAACGACGGGCGTGCGTCCGGCGGACCCTGGACGAACGACTTCCACCTGGACATCAACACCCAGCAGAACTACTGGGCCGCCGAGATCACCGGCCGCGGCGAATGCCAGCAGCCCTTGTTCCGCCTGATCGAGGGCCTGCGCGAGAGCGGCAGGAGAACCGCTGCCGAGCTGTACGGCGCGCCGGGTTGGGTCTCGCACACTGTCACCAACGCGTGGGGCTAGTCGGCTCCTGGCTGGGGACTCGGCTGGGGACTTCATGTGACGAGCGGGATCTGGATCTCCCTGCAACTGTGGGAGCACTTCGAGTACAACCGGGACCTCGGTTTCCTCGCCGACCAGGCCTACCCGATCCTGAAAGAGGCTGCGCAGTTCTTCCTTTCGTACCTGACCGAGTCGGACTCACCGGAGAACTGGTACCTGTCCCCGGCCGGTGATGAATGCTCCATCTCGATGGGCAACACCACCGACCGGGTACTGGTCGAAGCCCTGTTCCGCATCTGCGTCGAGGCTTCCGAACTGCTCGATATCGACGAGGACCTTCGCCACGAACTGTCGGCAGCCCGGGCGAAGCTGCCGCCGTTCATGATCGGCAAGCACGGCCAACTCCAGGAATGGCTCGCCGACTTCGACGAGGCCGCGCCAAGCCACCGCCACACCAGCCACCTGATCGCGGTCTACCCCGAACGCCAGATCACCCCGCGGGACACCCCGGACCTCGCCCGTGCCGCCGAGGTCGTCATCGAACGCCGCCAGAGCGCCGACGGCTGGGAGCAGACCGAGTGGGTCGAGGCGAACCTGATGGCGTACTACGCCCGCCCGCCGCAAGGCGATCGCGCGCTGCACCACCTTCGCGGCCTGATCGGCGATGCCAGTGAGCACAACCTGATGTCGTACTCCGCCGGCGGCATCGCCGGTGCCGAACACAACATCTATTCCTTCGACGGTAACTCCGCCGGTACTGCGGCCCTCGCCGAGCTCCTGGTCCAATCCACGACCACCGAGATCGAATCTTCTCCCGGCCCTCCCCACCTCGTGGGCCGACGGCTCGGTCCAGGGTCTCCGAGCCCGCGGCGGCTACACCGTCGACGTCAGCTGGCAGACCGGCCGCCTCGGCAGCGCCACCATCACGTCTTCGAGCGCCGCCTCAAACGCCCTTCAGATCCGGCTGGGCGATGAGGGCATCAAGGTGGATTTGGGGCCAGGAGCAACCATCCACCTCAGCACCGAGTGAGCTAGCCGGCAACGAAGTGCATGGGGTCACCGAAGCCGAGGTCGGTGATCCCCGCC
The DNA here is from genome assembly GCF_014217565.1 of Kribbella qitaiheensis. NCBI lineage: Bacteria > Bacillati > Actinomycetota > Actinomycetes > Propionibacteriales > Kribbellaceae > Kribbella > Kribbella qitaiheensis. Next base: position 4,729,036 of record NZ_CP043661.1, on the reverse strand, counting down.
GTGTGGAACGCACCGACCAGCAGCGAACGACGGTGCGCGGCGAACGTGAGCACATGCGCGACCATCCCGCCGTACGTGAAGACCCGCGGCGGTTCGCAGGTCGTGTCGACGAAGCTCTCGTCGAAGCGGCCCTCCTCGTTCAGCCGGGTGACCAGGGCGACGAACCGCGAGCCGGCTTCGGCGTGCCTGGTCCGCAGCTCGGCGATCGGGGTGATCACCTGCTTGCCACATTCCGGCACCTGGAACGGCCGGTCCTCGACCGAGGCCAGCCACATCTCCTCCTGCCAGACCAGGCGATCCAGCAGGTACCGGATCGACACGTCGTCGTCGATGCCCTCCACCGACAACTCGATCGGCTTGTCCAGCTCTTCAGCGGGCAGCTGAGAACCGCGTTCGATCATTTCTCCGGTGAGCCACACGTGGTGCTCGACCATCCGGACCAGTACATCCATCCCTCTCGCCTCTTTCGTTGCGGGCAGGCGCAGGCCTGCCGGTGGCTGAAAATGAACCCCACTCGGTGCTGCCAGGAAGAACCGCCGCGACGGCTCCCGCCGCCACTCCCGCGGCGGCATCCCGTACGCCCTGGCGAACGCCCTCGTGAAGGCCTCGTGCGACCCGTACCCCGCGTCGATCGCGAGGTGGAGTACGCCGGAGGTCTCCGCGAGCAGCCGGTACGCCGCTCGCTCGAGCAGCACCCGCCGCCGGAACGCCGACGGCGACTCACCGGCGACGGCCCGCGACCACGCGATCGAACTGCGAGCGCGAAAGGTGCACCTGCCGGGCCAGATCGCAGCCGGTCGTCTCCGGCTCGTCGAGGCTGTCGACGACCGCGGCGACGAAGCCGGCGAACACATCCGTTGAGTTCATGTCTCTACTGTGCCCGCGAATCCACCCCCGGACTTGATCGATTTCGCTGACTCCCTCCGCGTCGGGTCAAACAGGATTGCGGAGTACTCCGTGATGTGTAGTAGTGTGCTCGGCAGAGCACCGCGAGGTCCGGTCTGAGGGGTCCTGACCTCGCGGTGCACCGATCGAACTTCGAGGGGTGATGGCGATGGACACCAGCCAGCTGCTCAAGGGCGTCCTGGACCTCGCCGTACTGGCCGTGCTCCGGGAGACCGACGGCTATGGGTACGACGTACTGCGCCGGTTGCGCGCGGCCGGGCTCGAGGATGTCGCCGACGCCTCGGTCTACGGCACGCTGCGCCGGTTGTTCGCGGCCGGCGCGCTGACGTCGTACGTGCAACCCAGCGAGGAAGGCCCGCACCGCAAGTACTACGGGCTGAACAAGACCGGCCTCGACCTGCTCGCCCAGTCGACAAAGACCTGGAACCACTTCGCCGACACCATGTCGGTGCTGCTCCAAGAGGAGGCGGCGTGAACAGCACCCTGACCGGAGCGGTCGCGACCTACCTGGCCCAGGTCCGGGCCGAGTTGAGCGACCTGCCGCCGGGCGAGCTCGAGGACGTCCTCGACGATGTCGCCGGCCACCTCAGCGAGGTCGCCGCGGAGTTCGGCGAGGAGCCGACCGCGACGGCATTGCAGGACCGCCTCGGCACCCCGCGCCAGTACGCCGACGAGCTGCGGACGGCGGCCGGCTATCCGCCGCCGACGCGCAAGGCCACCGACGGCAGGGCAGCCAATTCAGCGCTGCGCTGGGGATTCATCGCTGCCACCGTCGGCCCGTTCTTCCTGGTCATCGCGATCCTCAACACGTCGCGTAGCGTCAGCGCGTTCTTCGGGTTCGTCGGTCTCGCCGCCTTGTTCGGGAGCGCCTACCTGGGCGTCCGGGCACTCCGTGTCCAGGACCCGCGGATCGTCCTGGACACTCCGCGCGGCGCCAGCACGGCCGCCTGGATCCGCGAGTCGATCGACCAGATCCCGCCGAACGTCCGCCGTGAGCTGGTCACCATCGGTCAGCCGGTGTGGTGGGTCGCCCGCGGCGCGGTCGGCGGCGGCGCGTTCTTCGCCGTCTTCGGAGCGAGCGCCGTCACCGTCGTCGGCGCACTGGCCGGGGCCGCCGTGTCGATCTGGATCGGCCGCCGCACCCAGCAGGACCACCGCTGGCTCTGGTACGTCGTACCGCTGAACATCGTCGCCACCATCATCGTGCCCGCGTGGCTGGCCTCGAGCTTCGTCGGCGGACCGAGCGGAATCTTCAACAACTACAACAACTACCGCGGCAGCCCCACCAGCTACACACCGCCGGGTCTGAGCTTCAACGGCAACGGGATCACCAACATCTACCCGTTCGACGAGCAGGGCAGGCAGGTGCAGGTCCGGCTGTACGACCAGCAGGGCAGGCCGATCGACCTGGACAAGCAGGACTGCGCGACGACGTACGGCAACGCCGTGTCGGAGTCGAGCAACTTCTTCCCGCTGGTAGCGATACAGGACGACCCGAACGGTACCTACGATGCCGAGACCTGCAAGGACACCACCAAGGCCCCGTTCGTCCCACCGCCGGCGCCGGCCACCACCCCGACGACACCGACAGCCACCCCTGGCAGTTCGGTGACGCCCGGCAACTCGGCAACGCCTGGTAGCGCACCGACTTCCGTTTCGAAGCCGCCGACGACTCCGGTCACACCGAAGCCTGGCGCCACACTGTCGGTCTCGCCAAGCAGGTAGGACGCGACTGGGCTACACATGTGCCGCGGCGACCCCGCGGTAGGTGTAGCCCAGCTTCCGGTACACGGCGATCGCCGCTGCGTTGTCGCTGTGGACCATCAGCCCGACCTGCCCGTGCCGCTTGACCAGCTCGGCCGTCGCGAACGCACACACCTGCCGCGACAACCCCTGACCTCGCGCCGACGACCTGGTCGCCACCCCGGCCAGGAAGCCGATCTCCGGCGCGCTCCAGGCATCGGCCGCGATACTCAGCAGCTCCCCGCTCTCGGACGTCAGCCCGGCCCACCTCTGTACGCCGGATCGCCCGGGCCACGCGTAGGACTCGGGCGAGGCCTCTGCCAGCAACTCCTCGACCCCGGCGTCGGTCGCCAACCACGTAGCCGTGGTGACGTCGGCAGGCATCGTTGCCGTGTGCATCCACCCGAAGGCCGCCGCGAAGTTCAGGTCCGGAACCCGTCCGACCAACTGCCGGATCAGTTCCTCGTCACCGAACGTCCGCAGGCTGGGATCTACTTCGGTCAACACCCACTCGACCAGAACCGCCAGCTCGTCGATCGGACCGAAGACGGCCAGCCGATCATGCTGGGACAGTTGCGGCGATGCGACGGCGACCGCATCCCCGTAGTACCAGGCTCGGACTCGTCCACCGAGTTCACCTTGCCCGGCCCAGACAATCATCGGGTCGCCGGCGCTGATCCGGGCCAGCTCTGCTTTTGTTGAGACCTCACGCACTCCGCAAGCTTAGAGGGGCTTGCGAAGGCTGACGGCACCCGGCGGCGTCTCGTCCCCGCTGGAGCTGAGCGAGTAGCCGGCCTTTTGGTAGAAGGCGATATTTTGCTCGCTTCGCTCTCCGGTGAACAGGCTCGCGGCCGTGACACCTGCCGGCGCTTGGCTTTCGGCGTACGCGAGCAAGCGACGCCCCAGACCGTCGTGGCGCTGATCGGGGGCGACCATCAGTCGCCCGATCAGCCAGCTCTCGCCGTCGCGCTTCGCCCGCGCCGAGCCGACGAGTCGGCCGTTCAGCCGCACGACCCAGGTCGTCCAGTCCCGCAACGCATTCCGTACTTCGTGCTCGGACTCCAGCAAGGCCGGCAGATCGAGTCTGTCGTTGGCCAGCGCCTCCTCGACCCAGCAGCAGCGCTGCAGCACCAGTAGCTCCGCCGCATCAGCCAGCACCGCCGGAACGATTTCCCGCTCGGCCCGGTAGAGCGGACGCAGTACGTCGGCCACATGGTCGAGCTCGGTCAGCGCTTCCTGGGCACGGCCGGCCAGGCGCTCCGTCTCGATCACCTTGCCGTCGCTGAAGGTGTCGGCGATCCGCAGGAAGATGTCGCCGCCGATCGTCAGCATGCGCATCGTGGCCGCGACACTGCGAGCCATCTGTACTCCGCGAGTGCCGGCCGAGGTGTTGCCGTATCCGATGAACAGGCACGGCTTCCAAGCCCACTCCGCGCTCAGATAGTCGAAGGCGTTCTTCAGCGTCGCCGGCATCGAGAAGTTGTATTCGCTGGTCACGAACACCAGCGCGTCCGCCGAGTCGACGAGCCGGCTCCAGGCGCGGGTGTGCTCGTGCAGGTAGATCCCGGTCGACGGATGCTCGGGCTCGTCGAGGAAGGGCAACCCGACCTCGGCCAGATCCGCCACCTCGACCTCGACGCCGAGAGCGGACGCCGTACCGGCTGTTGCCCGGACGAACCACTCCGCCACCGCCGGCCCAAGCCGCCCTGGCCGGGTGCTCGCCACCACTACGAGAATTTTCTTTGACATGTCAACGATGGTAACGCTGTTCTTTGATATGTCAAAGAAGTACGATCGTCGTCGTGACTCAATGGCTCGATGCCGACGAGGACCGTGCCTGGCGGGCGGTCCGGCGACTCCTGACCGTGCTGCCCTCGCGGCTTGCCCGGGACCTGAACCAGCTGGAGCTGTCCAGCGCCGACTACGAGGTCCTCAGCACGCTCTCGGAGAAGCCCGGCCGGCGCTGGGGCCTGAAGGACTTCGCGGACAAGATGCAGTGGTCCCGCAGCCGGCTGTCACACCACGCGGCCCGGATGGAGTCCCGCGGCCTGATCGAGCGCGAACCGGACCCGGCCGACGCCCGCGGCTCGATCTACCACCTGACCGACCAGGGTTTCAAGCTCCTTGCGCAGGCGGCTCCCGGGCATCTGGATTCTGTCCGCGCGCGTTTCATCGACCATCTCAGTCCGGAGGAGCTGGCCGTTCTGGAGCAAGTGGCCAGGCGGATCGCAGACCTACCGGACTAGCTGCCACCAGGTCAGATGGGAGGCCGCTTCGGCCATCGGCTCGATGGTCTCCCAGGCCTCGACGACCAGGCCAGCCGCAAAGCGCAGGATGTCGACGACGACGATCTCCGGCCCGCCATCGGGCAGCCGCCGCCGCGTATGCACCACGACGTGGTCCTCGTCGGCCAGCAGGTGCAAGACCTCTACCTGCTGATCAGCCAGTGGAACAAGCGCGGCCTGGATCGAGGTGAGCCATTCTGATCTGGTCGAGGTCCGATCGGGCCGGTGATGGACGAAATCCTTGCTCAGCAAGGGCTCCAAGCCCTCGGTGCTGCCGGAGGTGAGCAGGTCGGCCAAAGCCTGCTGGATGATGGTTTTGTTGTCTGTCGTCAGGTTCTCGATCGTCATGGCCGCAGTGTTTCCGCAGCGGGACCGCGTTGTCGATGAACTCCGATTTCATCGCGCCCGGCCTGGCAGGCTGAGTACTCTCGACGTCGTGCAGACGATCGGAGAGCTCCTGCGGCACTGGCGGCACCGCCGGCAACTCAGCCAGCTCGACCTCTCGATCGCCGCGGACGTCTCGGCCCGGCACGTCAGCCTGATCGAGACCGGGAAGTCCAATCCGAGCGCCGCGATGATCTTGCGGCTCGCAGATCAGCTCGATGTGCCGCTGCGCGATCGCAACCGCCTGCTGGTCGCGGCCGGGTTCGCCCCGCGGTACGACGAGCATGCTCTCGACGGCGAGGCGATGGCCGCCGCCCGCGAGGCGATCCAGCGGGTGATTCACGCCCACGAGCCCTACCCCGCGGTGGTCTTCGACCGGCGCTGGAACCTCGTGATGACCAATCGCGCCGTCGATCCGTTCCTTGCAATCGTCGACCCCGACCTCCTGCGGCCACCGATGAACCTGGTGCGGCTGGCCCTGCACCCGCGCGGATTCGCGCCGCTGATCGCCAACCTCGCCGACGTACGATCGATGTTCCGGACCAGGATCAGGCGCCAGCTCGGCGCTGCTCCCGATCCCGGGCTCACCACCCTCTACGAGGAACTGCTGGCCGCCGGCCCCGACGAGGCGAGCCATCCGGTCGAGTCCGAGATCATGATCCCGATGATCATCCGTCTCGACGGCCGCGAACTACGACTGTTCTCGACCATCACCACGTTCGGCACACCGCTCGACATCACCTTGGACGAGGTCGCGATCGAGTCCTACTACCCGGCCGACCCCGAGAGCGCCGCCTACTTCACCGCGGCCGACTAGTGCCCGGCCTCTGCGCGCTGGATGGCGTAGGGACTGAGGTGGTGGTAGCCGCGGACGGAAACGCGGCGGAGCTTGCGAACCCGGTACGCCGGGTGGCCGTCCAGCGCGGCGGCCAGCTCCCGGTCGCCGAGTACCCTGCCCGGCTTGGCCTCCGAAGTCAGGCGCGAGGCGAGGTTGACCACTTCACCGTACACATCGCCGAGGCGGATCAGGATGCTGCCGTACGCAAGGCCGATCCGCAGCTCGGGCATGTCCCCAGCCGCCTCAACCTTGTCCTGCAATGCCAGCGCGACCGCCGCACCCTGAGCCGGCGTATCGGTCACGAAGAGCACCTCGTCGCCGATGGACTTGATCACCCGGCCGCCGTTCAGCGCGACCACATCGGCCGCCATCCCCTCGAACCGCTCGATCAGCTGGCCCAGCTCCACCTCGGACAACCGCCGCGTCAACCGCGTGTAGCTGACGATGTCCGCGAACCCGACCACCCGTACGCCGCGGGCCAGCTCGTCGGAGCCGGCCACCGCGCGACCGGCCGCGGCCGCCAGATGCCGGCGCCAGACATACGTCTGCAGCCGTTCCATTGCCGGTAGCAATAATGTGGCGACCTCGATCGCGTCATCGGCCGAGAGTTTCGAGCCGGCCAGCAGTTCGAGGAACATCGCGGACTGCCAGGACGCCAGCCGCGACTGCGTCTGACCGAGCTTCCGAGCCAGCGACGACTCGACCGCCGGGTCGATGAACCCGTCGTCCTCCAGCGCCGAAACCAGCCGTAGCGCCTCCACATCCCCGTCGGTGAAGGCGATCTCGTCATCCGGCACGGTGGCGAACCCGAGCGCGTGCCACATCTGCTCAGCGCGCTCGATCGAGATCCCGGCCCGCGCCGACACCTCGATCCGGGTGAACTTCCGCTCGCCGCCGAGCAACGCCTGCTCGAAGTCCTTCTGCATCCCGGCGAGATCCGGCTCCACTCCCAGCTCCGCCTCAGCACTCCGAAGCGCGGACAGATCAGGAGGCGAGCTCGTCACCGCGCCGCTCGACAGGTCAGGTGGTGGGTCCGTCACCGCGCCACTCGACAGGTCAGGTGGGGGTCCGTCACCGCGCCACTCGACAGGTCAGGTGGTGGGTCTGTCACCGCGCCGCTCGGCGATCGTCGCGTCGATGGCGTCGCGGAAGTTCGGCAGCCGGTTCGTCAGGTCGTCGAACTTCTCCCTGGTGAAGTGCAGCAACTGCAACCGGCTCTTCGCCGTCACCGTTGCCGTCCGCAACCGGTTCTGCCGGACCGCGACCTCGCCGGCGATATCGCCCGGCCCGAGCTCGGCGATCTCCTCGCCCTTGACCCGGACCGCCGCCGTACCGCTGATGATCAGGTACGCCGCGTCCGGTGGCGTCTGCTCGAGAATCAGCGACCAGCCGGCCGGTACCGAGACCTCCTCACCGGCGCGGAAGATGTCCTTGATCTCCCGTCCGGACAGATCCGCGAACAGCGGCAGGTCCCGCGGGGACGTCCTACCCAGTGCCACGTCGATCCTCCGAGCCCGCCGGGCCATGCTCCGGCGATCAGCCGATGTTTCCAGTCAGTAACTCTAACGCCACACCCCACCCAAGGTCACTGAAGCCCCACCCCCACCCCCCAGCCCTCTCCAAACCCACCCCAAACCCGCCCCTCCCAACCCACCAACCCCACCCCAACCCGCCCCTCCCAACCCCACCCCAACCCGCCTGCCTACTCACCAGCCCCACGATGTCCACCCCGCTCACACCAGCGGACCATCCCCGAGAACCACAAGGACCCCAGCCGCCGCCACAAACCCACCTCGTTCCCCAACGGTCGCCCCGCCATCGAGATACACCCGCCATCCCGGGCTCGCCCGGGACCGAAAAGTGGGCCGAGCCTGGCCGAGGCCGGGGCAACCGACATGTTGGCCTCGCCCCTCATCTGGGCGAGGCTCGGGGGCGGCGGCCAAGAGACTGGCGCGCTGTCCGGCCCGCGCCACGGCCGTGGGCGACGGCGCGGCCCCGCGGGCGCGGACATGGGCGCGGACACGGGCGTTGGCGTGGGTGTGGACACGGGCGTTGGCGTGGGTGTGGACACGGGCGTTGGCGTGGGTGTGGACACGGGCGTTGGCGTGGGTGTGGACACGGGCGTTGGCGTGGGTGTGGACGTGGACGTGGTGAGGTTGCTTGGCCGACCTGGGCGACACAAGGTGGCGATCGCGGTACTGCTGTCGCCGCCCGGTCCCGGCAGCACAGGACGGGAGCCGGCACACTCGCATCGCTCGACCGAAGTGGCCGCTCGGCTCTGGTGCGCGGCCCTCTAGCGGTCATCACGATCCGGTGACATGACCTGTATGAGGCGGCTGCCGCAGCGCGGGCATCAACACCCCAACCCCGGCGGCACAGGGCGTCCCGGGTGACGGTGATCTGCAGCCGCGACGGCACCCACGCAGCGGCCGGAGTCCTGGTGCCGCGACCACGATCCGGGCGGCGTGAGCGGCTGGCGAGCTGGCCTTGACCGACCCAGGCAGCACGACACGGCGGCCGGCGTACTGGTGCGGCGCCCCGGTTTTCGGCAGCACGAGACGTCGGCTGGTGCGCCCGTGCGCCGCTCCGGCCAGCCCGAGAACTCGGCACCCGGGCCGGGCAGTACGAACCGGTGGGCGCGGCGGGGTGTTGCGGTGCCGGGCCCGGGGTGGCGGGGTGTTGCGGTGCCGGGCCCGGGGTGGCGGGGTGTTGCGGTGCCGGGCCCGGGGTGGCGGGGTGTTGCGGTGCCGGGCCCGGGGTGGCGGCCCGGGGGGCGGGGTTAGCCGGTGTCGAGGGTTTCGGGGGCCCAGGGGTCGTAGTCGGCCGGGGGTCGGGTGGCTGGTGGTGGCGGGTCGTTGGCCAGGGGGAAGGCACGGACCGGGCGTCCCGGCCGGTCAGGCCGGTCAAGCCGGTCAGGCCGGTCAGGCCGGTCAGGCCGGTCAGGACGGTCAGGACGGTCTTGTCGCCTGAACGGGTCGTTGGTGGTGTGCTCGGTGGGGCGTGACGCGGCGTCGCGGTGGGGTGTGTCGGCGGTGTCGGCTGGTGGTTGAGTATGACAACCCCATCTGGCCCCGCTGTGATGCTTTGATTTGGCCCCACCCTGCTTGTTTTGGTGGTGTTGTCTTGGGTTAGTTGGTGGCGGTTCGGCTGCGGGTTTGCCGGGTGGTGTTGAGTCTGTAGGACTTGGTGCCGGTCTGGATGATGTGTGCGTTGAAGGTGAGTCTGTCCACGACTGCGGCGGCGAGGCGGGGGTCGGTGAAGGTGGCGCCCCATTCGGAGAATGGGGCGTTGGATGCGCAGGCGATGGATGCTCGTTCTTCGCGGGCGGTGATGATCTGGAAGAGCAGTTCCGCGCCGCGTGGGTCGAGGCGGACGTAGCCGATCTCGTCGAGGCAGAGCAGGTCGAGTCGGGCGTAGCGGCCCACGACGCGGGACAGCTGTTTGTCGTCTGAGGCTTCGACGAGCTCGTTGACCAAGGCGGCGGTGGTCACGTAGCGGACCCGGCGTCCTTGCTCGGCTGCTGCGGTGCCGAGTGCGATGAGCAGGTGTGTTTTCCCGGTGCCGGAGTCGCCGAGCAGGACCAGTGGTTGTCCGGCGTCGATCCAGCCGCCGCCGGCCAGGTGTGCCAGCGTCGGTGCCGGTAGGTCGGGCAGCACGGTGTGGTCGAACTCGGTGAGGCGTTTGGTGCGGGGGAACTTGGCCTCGTTGACTCGCCGGATCCGGCGGCGGGCGTCGCGTTCGTCGCATTCCGCGGTGAGGATTTCGGCCAGGAATGCCTTGTGGGTAAGGCGTTGCTTGGCTGAGGCCTCGGCCATCGCGATGGCTTCGGCGCGGATGGTGGGCAGTGCGAGTAGTCGGCAAGCGGCGTGGATCGCGGCCTCGGCGGCGGGGTCAGACAGGGCGGTCACCGTGGTCGTCGGGGTGGCGGCTGGCGCGGTTTTCGTGGCGGGGCTCATGCGGTTTCTTTCTGGAGTAGTTGGTCGTAGTCGGCCAGTGATGGCGTCGGCCGTTGGGTCGTCGCAGCGTGGGACGCGGTGGGTGGAACCGGGACCGGCGGGGAGGTCGCGCCGGCTGAGGTCATCGCGCTGCGTGCGGTGACCGCGACCAGGTCGGGATCGAAGTTTCCGAGCACCAGCGCGCCTTCGATGCCCGCACTCACCACGGTCGCGGTCATGGTGCGGTGGAGCAACAGCACCCCGATCAGGGCGCGGGTGCCGGGCCCGTCGCCGTGTTGCTTGCGGGCGGCGTCCCAGAACCGTTGATGAACCGCCGTGAACGCCCCGGATGCTCGCGCGGTGACCAAGGCGGTGGACCCGGACATGGCGCCGGGTTTGCGGGTGAGGACTTCCAGATAGTGGTCCAGAACGAGATCCTCGCTGCCCTTGTGCAGCGACCGGGTATGTTCAGCGATCACCTTGCCTGCGTCGAGCACGATCACCGCGGTGGCGCCGAGACGAACCTCGAGCCGGCGACCAGCGAACCGGGCCGGGACCGAGTAGTACGACTGGCGGACACAGACCCGTGCTTTGGCGTCGACCCGGCATGACAGCGGGGCCGAGACATCGAAGGTTTCACTCGGCAGCGGGTTCAGCAAGACCAGTTCACGGGCCGCGGCCGCTCCCACGGTCTCGGCGCGGGCACCGATGCGGCGCGCGTCGTCGCGGGCATCGGCGGCGGCCAGGGCCTGGTTCAGCGCGGCCAACGATGCCACGTGCGGGACAGGAGTGAGGTGCCGTCGGCGGAACCGGCCGATCTCGCCCTCGACACCGCCCTTCTCATGAGCACCCTCTAAGCCTGGCGCGCAGAAGAACGAGTCATAGCCGTAGTGGGAGCGCATCGCGATGAACCGTGGATGCTCGAACCGTTCCCGGCCCAGCGCGACCCGGATCACCGCGGGCCTGAGGTTGTCGTAACGGATCATCCCGGTCGGTACCCCACCCAGCGCCTCGAACGCACGCACATGCCCATCCAGGAACGATTCCTGGGTCTGATTGGCATAGGCAACATGGACCGCTTTGCCCGAATGCGACAGCCGCAGGCAAAACATGAACACCTTCATCACCACCCCAGCGATCACCGCAGTGAACTCCCCGAAGTCGACCTCGGCCTCCTCGGCCGGTCCATGAGTCTGGGGCACCATCACCTGCGCCCGGTCCCCACCGATCTCGGTCTTCAGCTGGGCGACCAACCCCCGCACGCTGGACTCGGCCACCACGACACCCTCTTCCTCCATCAGCCGCTGCCAGACCCGGCGAGCGGTATGCCGCTGCTTCTTCGGGGCGTCCAGGTCCGCGGTCAGCCAGCCACCGATCGTGGCCAGATGCGGGCCCAGCACCGGCGCCACACGCTCTGGAGATTTCCGCGTCGGAGGCACCGCATCACCCAACGCCAGACGCACCGTGCGCCGATGGACCTGGTGGCGCTGCGCCAGTGCCCGGATCGACAAACCTTCATCTCGACGCTCGCGTCGGATACGTTCGAACTGCTCCACTCTCGATCTCTCCTTCAACCCCTCCACCTCTCGTGATCGCCTTGGCAGACGACACGAACGTAGAGGACTGGATGGTCGAGGGTGGAGCCAAATCAAGCCATCACTACCGCCCCAAGTGGGGCCAAATCAGACTGGCACACTCAGGTGGTGATGGTGAGGTGCGGGGTGGTTGGGTGTGGCGGGGTGGGGTAGCCCAGGTGGGGCGGGTGATGTGGACGGTGCCGTTGGTGATGGTGACGGTGTAGTGGCCGGCGTGGACTGCTTTGTGGTCGACACCACAGAACAGGGCGAGGTTTTCCAGGCAGGTGGGGCCGCCGTCGATCCAGTGGATGACGTGGTGGGCGTGGCAGTAGCGCGGTGGCGCTCCGCAGATGACGCACCCTTTGTCGCGCTTGTTCAGGGCGCGTCGGATCGCTGTGGTGACGAAACGTTCCTCGCGGCCCACGTCGAGGGGTTCGGAGTCCGAGCCGAGCACGATCGGGATGATCGCGGCGTCGCAGGCCAGGCGGCGGACCGCTGCCGCGGACAGGCTGTCACCGAACTGGAGGTTCCCGGTCGCGTCGCGGCCTTGTTGTTTCAGGTCGGTGTAGTCGATGGTGACGGTCACATGCGGCTTCACGCCGCCGTGGCCGGGAAGGTCACCGGTACCGGCGGCGACGGTCAGCACCTGGGTGAGGGCGTCGGCCTGGCGTTTGTCGCGCGACCGCGGGTCGAGTTCACCGTCGACTTTGCGGGGTTTCGCGGCGGCTTCGATGAGAGTCTTGAACAGTTCGGCGTTGGCGTTGGCCAGGTAGCCGGAGAATTTCACGCCACGGTCGGCGTTGGTGAGGTGGAGCGCTTCGCGGCGTTCGGCGGCGTCTTCGGCCGGTTCGGGGCCGTCGGTGTCGAGGACCTCGCAGACCTGTTTGCCGAGTCGTTTCAGTTCCCATGACGTCAGGTGCCGGGCGGCTTCGACCATCTGCTGTTCGGCGACCCGTAAGGTCTCCACCGCCACCATCGCGGCCGCCGGGACTGCTTCGAGTGTGGACACGATCGCTTCGGCCTGGGCCGGATGCAGCAACACCGCCAGCAGTTCGGCGTCAGCTGGCTCATCGGCCGGGGCACCGGTCAGGGCCGGGCTCGGCGTCGCCGTCGGCGTCGACGTCGGCTGAATGACCGGTCCGGGCTGGCGCGGCGCCGGCGCCGGCCGGGTCACCACCGGTCTCACCAGTCTCGCCGGTCTCGCCGGTCTCGCCGGTCTCGCCGGTCTCGCCGGAAGCGTCGGCGTAGTGGATGGCCGGCTCGTCACCCGTCTCACCGGTCTCGCCGGAAGCGTCGGTCTTACCGGAAGCGTCGGTGTAGTGGATGGCCGGGTCGTCACCGGCGGGTGTGTGCGGGTCGGGCAGGGCTGCGGTGACGGCGGGGTATTTGGTGAGGGCGGTGGCTAGGGCGAGGTCGCGTTTCACCTCGGGGTGGTTGAGCCGGTGGCGCGTCGCGATGAACCGGGTGGTGCCTTGGCCGCTGATCTCTTGGGTGTGGCCGGTCTCGTCGAGTCGGGCGATGACTTCGAGGCGGTAGGTCTCCCGGCGCGCGGACTCGGCATGCAGCGCGTCGAGAGCGGCGACTGCTTCCTCGCCACTCATCATGCACGCGGGCCGCGCGTCCGAGAGGAGTTCCATACAGCTAACACTAGACCCGCCCACCGACAGTTTCCGAACCCGCGAATCCCTTGTGGACAAGGGATTCCACGATGTACGAGATCTGGCCAAGTTGTCCACAGCACCGATCAGGCTGTGGAAATAGCCCGGCACTAACCAGGCAGACGCAGTAGCGTGCAGTTGATGCTTGAGCTTCGATTGATCGTTGAGGTCGCCAAACCGCTGACCGGCTCGATCGCTGCGGTTGAGCGTGTTCAGGGCTTCGTCGGCAACGAATGCTTTCGGCTGCTGACCGAGAACGGCGAGACGGTCTATCTGAAGTCAGGTGCGCCAGAGATGATCCGGGCCGAGGCCTGGGCTTGCGAGCAGGCTCGCCAGGTCGACGTACCGGCGCCGCTCGTCCTCACCGCCGAACTCCAGCCAGCGACCCTCCCGACCGCCTATCTGATCGAACGCTCAATCCCCGGCCAGCCCATTTCTGCCGCTGACGAGACCATCCTGACCGCCGTCGGCGAACAGCTCCGCCGCCTGCACTCGATCGCGGGCGACGGCCACGGATTCCTCCACGAAGGTGTCCGCGACACCTGGACCGAGGTGATCCGGCAACCATTCGACCGACTCGACGAGCTGATCACCGCGGGCATCATCACGACCGACCTGGCGGCACGTCTACAGGCCCTCAAGCCTTTCGACCAGGTCCAGCCGGTCGAGCCCGTCCTGCTCCACGGCGACCTACATCCCCGTCACCCCTACGCAGCGGACGGGAAACTCACCGGAATCATCGACTGGGGCGACGCAGCCTTCGGCGATCCGCTCTTCGACCTCGGCCGCTTCTCCCGAGCCGGATCGGCGCCGACAACCGCCCTGCTCAACGGCTACGCCATCGAACAGACCCCCCGAACTCGACCGCACACTCACGTTCTACCGGGTGGCCTGGTCTCTGATGGTCCTCCACTGGGAACTTGCTGCCGGCGGCGACTGGTTCACAGCACACATGGACGCCATCCGAGCAGACCTTCCACACCTGGAAGCCAGCTAACCAAGGCCGCCGATCAAGCCCGCGGCGGACCAGCAGCGATCCGTTCACGGACGTCCCGCATCCGCCCCGCCGAATGGTGCGGCATCTCCCACCGAGTTTCGAGCCACCAGGTGGCGCCCGCGTCGGCCCAAGGAGCAACCTCCCGTACTGCGGCCTCGCGATCGTCGGCCGCTGTCTCTCCCTCAGCAATCACGTCGAGCTCTGGAGCAGCGCCGCGCTCGCTCAACCACGTACGCAGTACTCGCATCTCGGCAGGGCTGTCCTCGCCCGACCGGAACTGCGGCAGCACCCCGTCGCACCGCAGCACTCGCCGCATCGACTTCGGTCTCGGCCAGGCGCCCACGACCCAGATCGGGATCCGGTCCTGCACCGGCCGCCCCACCTCGACCAGATCGTCCCGCGGGCACGAGTAGTCGTAGTACACACCGTGGTACTGCGAACGCCCGGCCCACAGCTCGCGGATCAAATCGATGCCCTCGTCAAGCATCGCCGCCCGGGTCCGCAGATCCAACTCCTCCCCGGTCCGCGGCAGATCCGTCTCGATCGCGCCGAGCCCGACTGCCAGCGTCGCCCGTCCAGCAGAGATCTGATCAAGCGTGACCACCTGGCTGGCAACCTTCCAGGGCCGGCGCCACGGCAACGGCGTAAGCATCGTCCCGAGCCTGATCCGGGAAGTCCGGGCAGCGATCGCCGTCAGCAAACCCCAGGCGTCAACGCCATAGGCCGCCTCCCAGACGAACACCCCATCCCACCCAGCCTCCTCAGCCAGCACACCCTGCTCAAGCTGCTCGCTCGCACTACCCCCTGGCAGAATCACCCCAAATCTCATAGTCCGTTCTAGCGCACGCCCCCGACAGTTTCCAGCGACAACCGAGCCACCCCAGGCGAGCCGGCCGGGCATCACGCAAACGTTTGACGCCGATGCCCTTGCAGGCAAGGCGCGCCGCGTACTGCGTTGTGAGTGGCTGGGCGGCTCTAGCATCGGAAGTTCTGCAGCGGATTCGGCGGGAACCGAGCTCTGGGGTGGGCATGCGCGTTGCGATGGTGGGGATGGGTACCCGGGGCGACGCCCAGCCGATGGCGGTGCTGGCGGCCGAGTTGGCCGGTCGCGGTCACGACGTGAAGCTCGCTCTCAACACCGACCTGCGCTGGCTCGGCGACCGGCTCGGTGTGACGACGTTCGACCTGGAGCTGAATGCTCGCGAGTTCATGGAGTCGGAGCAGGGTCGCAAGTGGCTCGCGTCCGGCGACATGGCGTCGTACGTGCGCTGGTTGCTCGACTACAAACGCCGGATCGCCGATCTGCTGCACGCCAAGCTGATCGAGCACACGGCAGACGCCGACGTGGTGATCTCCGGCTCTGTCACTGAACTGGAGGCCTCGGTGATCACCGAGGCCGCCGGCGCGCAGTACGTGGCGGTTCACTACGCCCCGATGCGGAGCAACAGCGCCTATCCGCACATGGTGGTGTCACGGGAAGTCTTCTCGCCGGAGCGCAACCTCGAGACCTACGAGCAGGTCGAGAAGGGCAACTGGCCGGTCTTCGAACCGTTCGTCAACGCCCTGCGCGCCAAGGTCGGTCTGGAGCCGGCGACCTTGGGGACCTCCGCGCGGCTGGAACGGTCCGGCTCGCTCGAACTGCAGATCTACAGCCAGCATCTGGTTCCGGAACTGACCGAATGGGGTCCGCGCCGCCCCATCACCGGATTCCTCTTTCCCTCGGACGAGCAGCAGGCCAAGCTCAACGGCACCGTCGATCCCGAGCTCGACCGATGGCTCGACGCCGGCGATCCGCCCGTGTACTTCGGCTTCGGCAGCATGCCGATCCTTGATCCACAGGCCGCCCTGTCTCTGATCGAGCAGGTCAGCGGCAAGCTTGGCGTCCGCGCGCTCATCGGTGCCGGCTGGAACGACCTCGATCTCAGTACTGCGCCGGGCGGGCGGGTGCGGGTGGTCGGCGAGTTCGACCACGAGACGGTACTGCGAAAGTGCGTCGCGGCCGTCCACCATGGCGGCGCGGGGACCACCGGCAGCTCGATCAGAGCCGGCCTGCCCACGGTGATCTGCGGCGTCTTCGCCGATCAGCCGTTCTGGGGCGCCCGACTCGCCGCACTCGGCGTCGGCAGCACCCTCGCCTTCGCCGACCTGTCGTCGGACGCCCTACTCGCGGCCCTCGAACCCGTGCTGACCAACGGCTCGGCAGAGCGCGCCCGCGACCTCGCCGGCAAGCTCAACTCCGAGGGAGGCGTCACCGCCGCAGCCGACGCCTTCGAACGAACCGTCAAAGCCTGACCGACGAGCCCACGGGGACCAGCGAGCTCCGGCAGCTTCGCATCCGGCTGGTCAGCGGCCCACAACACATAGCCCTCCGGCCTTACGACGACCCGCGCCGCCCCCGGCCAGCCGGTCAACTCCAGCAGCAGATGCTGCCCACCTCGAAGCAGTTCCGCGACGCTCGTAGTACCGAAGTCCAGGTCGGCATCCGCTGCCCGATCAGCGGATGCTCACCCGGCAACTCGTACGCGACCCCGAGACCGGACACCATTCCAGCCAGCCGTTTGTTGGCCGATGGCAACGGGGCCTCGAACCGCACTAAGTCCGGAGCGGACCGGCCTGAGCCGGCGGGATCGGGCCGGTTCAGACCGGCGGCCGGTTCAGGCGGATGGGCGGCCGGCTCAGGCTGGTGGGCGGCCGGTCAGGCTGGTGGGCGGCGGGTTCGGCGGGTGCGGTGGTGGGACGTCCGGCCGGTACGGCGGCGGACCGGGCGGCGCGGACCGACCAGTCGCGGGCCGGCCAGGCGATCTTCCAGCCGGCGGGCTTCGCGGCGGATCGGCTGGGCGACGTACTCACCGAGAATCACCCCCGACGCGAGGGCGACGCCGATCGCGACCGCGGTGGCGAGGCTGACGATCCCGGTCAGGTTGCCGTTGCTCATGACCTCGAACAAGCCCTTGTAGATGGTCAATCCGGGCAGCAACGGGACCGTACCGGACACGACCACGACGAGCGGCGGTACGCCGAACCGCCGGCCGAGCGAGTACCCGCCGAGTCCGACCACGAACGCTGCCGCCGCGGTCGACCAGGCCGGCCCGAACTGCGCTCGCGCCATCAGCGTGAACACCAGCGATCCCGCCGCACCGACCGCCGCGACCGGCAGCAGCGACCGCAGCGGCGCGTACGAAGCGAAGGCGAAGGCCACCGCCATCAGCGCGCCGGAGCCGACCATGATCGGCAGGTTGGCGAGCTGAATGGTCTGCGCCTCGATCGCGACCGGCAGACCGAACCGGATCCCCAGGGCGAGGCCGAGGCTGACGCCCGCGATGATCCCGCCGGTGAGCAGCATCGCCTCGAGGCTGCGGGCGGCCGCGGTCACGTAGTACCCGGTGATCGCGTCCTGAACGGCACCGGTCAAGGCGATCCCGGCGAGCAGCATGATGATGCCTGCGGCAACTACCAGCGATGGTTTCACCGGCGCGTGGACGGCGTACAGAACCAGGGCGACCGCGGTGGCGACGAACGCGCCGGCCACCTGCTGGTAGAAGGCGGGCAGGCGCTGCCGGTTGAACCACCGGTTGCTGAGCTCGATCAATATTGCCGTGACGACGGCGACCAGGGTGATCAGCCAGCCACCACCGAGCAACAGGGTCGCGCCGCCGGCCATCACGCCCCAGGCGAGCACGGAACTCCAGCGCGGGAACGGCGGCCCGGCCGAGACCATCCGGGCGAGTTCGCGGCTGGCGTCCTCGCGGGTCACGTCGCCGCGGGCGAGCCGCCGTACGAGCTGGTCGACGTCGGTCAGCCGGGAGAAGTCCTGGCCGCGGTACCGGACCACGCGCATGTGCGTCTCCGGGGCGACGTCGGGCGCCGCCTGGTACGAGATCGCGATCGAGGTGAAGGTGATGTCCACCTCACACCCGCGCAGATCGCAGGCAGCCGTCACGGACAGGATCGTGGCCGTCGCATCCGCCGTACCGGCTCCGCTCGACAGCACCACCTCCCCGATCCGCAACGCCAGATCCAGCGCCCGATACAACTCCCGCTGCGCATCCCGATCCCGATCGTCGCGCCGACGCCTGGGCGCTTCCGTCTCATCCGACCGCCGCGGCTCCCCGCCCGCCTGCACCGCGGCGCCGTCGGCGCTCACCTGGTCGCCAACCGGCGCGTCGGTTCGATCCAGCTCCCGCCCCGGCGGGCGGTGTGACTGGAGACTCTCGGTCGAGAGTTCGCGGGATGGCTCGGGGGCCTCGGGCACCGTTGTCCTTTCATCGGTCACGACGACGCTAACGCGCGCCGGTGCGCCGCACCCAAACGCAGCCGCCGGACGCATCCGGCCAAGCACCCGGTGCAACCGCTTTCCAATTGGATTCCGCTGCAGGTTGACTCCCCGTGACGACCCACCTAAGGTTGCCCACACGAGCCTGGGAAAGCCCTTTCCAAGCCGTGCATCCGGCCGACCGGCGCAGATGAAGCGCCGAAGAGGGGTAGCACAGTGAACGATCGACGCGTCGGCATCGTGATGAACGGCGTCACCGGCCGGATGGGCCTGCGCCAGCACCTGGAGCGCTCCATCGTGGCGATCCGCGAGCAGGGCGGCATCCCCGCCGCCGACGGGACGATGATCATCCCGGACCCGATCCTGGTCGGCCGCAACGAGCTCAAGCTGAAGAACATCGCGGACACCTACGGCCTGACCCGCTGGACCACGGACCTCTCCGAGGCACTGGCCGAGCCCGACGTCGAGATCTACTTCGACTCCCAGCTGACCCAGCTGCGGGAGAAGGGCGTCCGCGCCGCCGTCGAGGCCGGCAAGGCGATCTACTGCGAGAAGCCGATCGCGGAAGGCCTGGACGCCGCTGTCGCCCTGGCCCGCCTGGTCCGGGACTCGGGGCTGAAGAACGGTGTGGTCCAGGACAAGCTCTCGCTGCCCGGTCTGCGCAAGCTCAAGCGGCTCGTCGACGGCGGCTTCTTCGGCAAGATCCTCTCGGTCCGCGGTGAGTTCGGCTACTGGGTCTTCGAGGGCGACTGGCAGGAGGCGCAGCGGCCGGCCTGGAACTACAAACAGGAAGAGGGCGGCGGCATCGTCGTCGACATGTTCTGCCACTGGCGGTACGTGCTCGACCAGATCTTCGGCTCGGTGAAGTCGGTCTACTGCCAGGGCGCGACCCACATCCCGACCCGGTACGACGAGCAAGGCCAGGCCTACACCGCCACGGCCCGAGGACGCCGCCTACGGCGTCTTCGAGCTCGAAGGCGGCATCATCGCGCAGCTCAACTCGTCCTGGACGACGCGCGTGTTCCGCGACGAGCTGGTCGAGTTCCAGGTCGACGGAACCGAGGGCAGCGCGGTCGCCGGGCTGCGCAACTGCCGCGCCCAGCACCGCTCCGCGACGCCGAAGCCGGTCTGGAACCCCGATCTCCCCGCGGCGTACTCGTTCCGCGACCAGTGGGCCGAGGTGCCGGACAACGAGGTCTTCGACAACGGCTTCAAGGTGCAGTGGGAGATGTTCCTGCGGCATGTTATCGACGACGCTCCTTTCACCTGGGACTTCGTCGAGGGCGCCAAGGGCGTGCAGCTCGCCGAGCTCGGTCTGCAGTCGTGGCGCGAAGGCCGCAAGCTGGAGGTCCCGGCGCTCGACATCGAGTCCGAGGCATGAGCCTGTCGCTGCGGCTGCCCCTCGACGGCGGCCTGGAGACCTACCAGCTCACTGGTACGCCGATTGCCCAAGGCACCTACGAGCCGGCCACGAGCCGCCTCGCCTTCGCTGCGGCGCACGTCGTGGCAGACCCGCTCGGCGACAACTCCCCGGGCGCGCCGGCAGCGATCGACTGGGAACACACGCTGGCGTTCCGGCAACACCTGTGGTCGCTGGGTCTGTCGGTCGCCGAAGCGATGGACACCGCCCAACGCGGCATGGGCCTCGACTGGCCGGCCACCAAGGAACTAATCCGCCGCTCCGCGGCCGAAGCACCAACCCGCGTCTCCGGCGCGGGCGGTGGGAGCGGTGCGGGGGGCGCCTCTGGCGCGCGGGGCGCGGACGGCGCAGATCGCGCCTCCGGCGCGGAGAAGCGGATCGCGGTGGGCGTTGGCACCGACCAGCTTGGTGCTGGGGTGCATCCGCTGGATGCGGTGATTGCGGCCTACGAGGAGCAGTTGGCGTTGGCTGAGGAGGTTGGGGCTCAGCCAATTCTGATGGCTAGCCGGGCGCTGTGCGCGGCAGCCTCTTCTTCCGACGACTACCGCAAGGTGTACGACCGGCTGTTGAGCCAGTCTTCGCGGCCGGTGATCCTGCACTGGCTCGGTTCGATGTTCGACCCGGCGCTGGACGGCTACTGGGGTAGCGATTCACTCGACACCTCGGCCGATGTCGTCGTCGACCTGATCGCCGAGAACGCGGCGCACGTCGACGGCATCAAGGTCTCGTTGCTCGACGCAAGCAAAGAGATTGCCCTGCGCAAGCGTCTCCCCGAAGGCATCCGGCTCTACACCGGCGACGACTTCAACTACCCGGAGCTGATCCAGGGCGACGGCGAGCACCACAGCGACGCGCTGCTCGGCATCTTCGCAGCCATCGCTCCCGCAGCGGCGGCAGCGTTGAAAGCACTCGACGACGGCGACCTCACGACGTACGAGCAGGTCTTCGCGCCGACGGTCCCACTCGCCCGGCAGATCTTCTCGGGTCCGACGTACTACTACAAGACCGGAATCGCCTTCCTGGCCTGGCTGAACGGTCATCAACCCGGCTTCGGCATGGTCGGCGGACTCCAGACCGGACGATCCCTGCCACACCTCGCGGACACGTTCCGGTTGGCCGACGCCGCCGGCGTACTGACGTCACCAGAGCTGGCAGTGGACCGCTTCCGCAAGCTGCTCATCGTCGGTGGAGTCGACGCGTGAACCGCTACAGCCTCAACCAGGCAACCACGAAGTACTGGTCACTGGAGGAAGTCGTCGCGGCCAGCGCCAAGGCCGACCTCTCGTGGATCGGCCTCTGGCGCGAGCCCATCCAGGAGTACGGCGTCGAGCGATCGGCGAAGCTGGTCGCCGATGCCGGGCTGCGGGTTTCCTCCTTGTGCAGAAGCGGATTCTTCACCTCGACGGACGCGGTGGAGCGCAAGGCCAAGATCGAGGACAACCGGCGGGCGATCGACGAGGCCGCGGCGCTCGGCACCGACGTCCTGGTGCTGGTCAGCGGCGGACTCCCGGCCGGCTCGCGCGATCTCGACGGCGCCCGGGCGATGGTCCGGGACGGCCTCGCCGAGCTTGCGCCGTACGCGCAGGAACACGGAGTCAGGCTCGCTGTCGAAGCCCTGCACCCGATCTTCTGCTCGGACCGCTGCGTCG
Organism: Kribbella qitaiheensis; assembly: GCF_014217565.1. Lineage (NCBI taxonomy): Bacteria > Bacillati > Actinomycetota > Actinomycetes > Propionibacteriales > Kribbellaceae > Kribbella > Kribbella qitaiheensis. Next base: position 4,707,371 of record NZ_CP043661.1, on the reverse strand, counting down.
TCTCCTCACTCGGTGGTGCCCTCGACCTGGCCGAGCAGTTCCCGGTCGAGCAGGTAGGCGTCATCATCGACGCCTACCACCTGTGGTGGGACGCGGACGTCTACCGCCAGATCGAGCGTGCCGGTGCACGGATCTGCTCGTACCAGGTGAGCGATTGGGTGGTCCCGCTGCCGGCCGACACCCTGCTCGGCCGCGGCATGATGGGCGACGGCTCGATCGAGCTGCGCCGGCTCCGCGAGGCGTGCGACGCGGCCGGGTACGACGGGCCGGTCGAGGTCGAGATCTTCAACCAGGACCTGTGGAACGCGCCAGGGCAGGAAGTCTTCGATCTCGCGCTGGCGAGGTACCGCGAGCACGTTGCCTGAAGCAATCGAACGATCACTCGAAGGAGCACTCTCCCCGTGAGCGACCGAACCATTCCCGCCGACGGGATCGGCATGCACCTCTACACGATGCGCGAACCGCTCGCCGCGGACTACCCGGGCACATTGCGCGGGCTCGCGGAGATCGGCTACCGGACGATCGGGGTGAGCGGCCGGTTCGGGCACTCCGCGCGGGAGATCAGGGCCTTCGCGGATGACACCGGGCTCGGGATCGTCCTCGAGCACGTCGGGTACAACCGGCTGAGCGAGGACTGGGAGGGCGCCCTGGCGGACGTCCGGACACTCGGCGGCGAGTGGATCGTCGTGCCGTCCCTCCCCGCCGAGCTACGGACACCGGACGGCTTCCGGACGGCCGCCGCCGCCTTCAACGAGGCCGGCCAGGCGGCGCGCAAGGAGGGGCTGAAGCTGCTCTTCCACAACCACGGGCACGACTTCGACGAGGTCGACGGTCAGGTGCTGTTCGACATCCTGCTCGACGAGGTCGAGCCCGACCTGCTCGGCTTCGAATTCGACCTGTACTGGGCTGTGAACGGCGGCAAGGACCCGATCGAGTACTTCGCGAAGTACCCGGGCCGGTTCCCCGCGCTGCACGTGAAGGACATGGCCGCCGACGGCTCGTTCGAGGACGTCGGAGCGGGCCCGGCTCGACTTCCCGGCGATCTTCGCCCACGCCGAGCGAGGCGGCGTACGGCAGTGGCTGGTCGAGCACGACGCACCGACCGACCCGTGGGTCTCCGCCCGGACGAGCTATCGATCATTGGCCGAAATGCGCTTCTGACGGGCGAGGCCGGCGAGATTGGGTACCGGCTGTGATGGATCGCGTACTCAGAGTACTGTAGATGTGGTATCAAGCGGCGTCAGGTCTCTGCCATCGATCCGCCCCGGCGTGTCGGAGAGCGTTGTCCCGCTGGCCTGATCTGTCACTCTGTAAGGGGCCCCCACCACGGCGGGGTCCCATGAGGCCGCCGATGCCGTGACGCCGGAGAGACCAGACGTGCAGAACGAGCCCACTGTGCGGATGACGGCCGTACGCCGTCTCTACGAGGTGAGCGCCCGGATGGGCGCCGGGCGGAGCCTGGCCGAAACCCTGCAGGCAGTGGTCGACGGAGTGGTGGACGGCCTCGGCTTCGGGATCGCGGTACTGAACCTGCGCCACGCCGACGGCAAGTTCGAGGTGATCGCGGTGGCCGGCTCGCCCGAGGCGAAGCAGGCCCTGCTCGGCACCGTCAGCGCGGCCGACATCTTCGACGCCGAGTTCGACATCGCGGACAAGTGGGGCGCGCTCCGGTTCGTCCCGCACGAGCGGCTGCCCGAGGGCGAGGTCGTCGGCTGGGTGCCCGAGATCCCGGTGTCGACGGAGCCCGACGCCTGGCATCCGCTCGACGCGCTGTTCGCCCCACTGAACTCGCCGGACGGCGAGCTGCTCGGCATGCTGTCGGTGGACCTGCCCGAGGACCAGCGCCGGCCCGGGTCGATCCATCGCGAGCTGCTCGAGATCTTCGCCACCCAGGCGGGGCTGGCGATCGACAAAGCCCGGCTGACCGACCAGTTGCTGGCCGAGAAGGCCCGGCTGGAGGCGAGCGAGACCACCTTCCGGCTGGTCTTCGAAGGCGCCGGCAACGGGATGGCCACGATCGCCTTCGACGGCCCGGAGGCGGGCCGGGTGGTGCGCGTCAACCACGCCTTCTGCCGGATCACCGGGTACACGCCGAACCAGCTGATCGGGACGATCCTGGTCGACTACCTGCGCGACGAGGACCTCGGCCAGACCCACCGCGAGATCGAGCTGCTCAGGGCCGGGCACGGTCCGTACCGCTTCGAGCGGACCTTCCGGCGTACGGACGGCAACGACATCTGGCTCGGCGGTACGGCGGCGATCGTTGACCAGGGCAAGGATCAGCCGCGGATCGTGCTGATCCAGATCGACGACGTGACCGCCCGCAAGGACGCCGAACGCGAACTGCAGCACCACGCCGCGCACGACCCGCTGACCGGCCTGCCGAACCGGCGGCTGCTGCAGCACCGGTTCAACTCGGCCCTGCAGAGATCCCGCCAGACCGGACGGCGTGGAGTGCTGCTGTTCTGCGACCTGAACCACTTCAAACAGGTGAACGACGAGTACGGCCACGAGGCCGGCGACCGGGCGCTGCGGGAGATCGCGGATCGCCTACTGACCGAGGTAAGGCATGGTGACACGGTGGCCCGCCTCGGCGGCGACGAGTTCGCGATCCTGGCCGAGGACATCGACGGCGACGCACTGGATCTGCTCATGCGCCGCATCGACGAGTCCATCAGCCGGCCCCTCGACGGCATCGACGTCCCCGTCACCGCCAGCATCGGCACCGCGGTCGTCAGCCCCTACGCCGCCGACCTGGAAGAACTCCTCCGCACCGCCGACAACGCCATGTACGAAGCCAAACGCCGGCACCGCCTGAAGAACTAACCCCGCTGCCGCTTCTTGGCCGGGCTCCGGCGAGCTTTCAGATGCCGCCGGTGGTCCCACTCCCGCAGGCGCTGGATCGACATCTCGTTGTGGCGGCGCACGAAGGACGGGACTCGCTGACCCTCTTCGCAGAACGCGATGATCGGCGACCAGCGCGCCTTACCGTCCGCCCGCTTCCAGCGCACCGCCGGGAACTCGGTGATCCCGGTGATCGATGCCTTCGGGATCCGGCGGGTCCGGAAGAACCCACGGACCACGAGCGTCTCCGGCTCCAGCACCGCTCCCGCCCAGTAGCCGCGGACGGCCAGATGCACCCCGATCAGCACGCAACCGACAGTGCCCGCGATCGCCACTCCGCGCGGGAGGCCACCGGTCACCAGCGGTTCCAGCACCAAGGCCGTTACTGCCAGCCACGCAAAGGCGTTCAAGATGCGACTGAACAGTAGCGGGCGGACATCCACCGGGCCATCATCCCTGACGACCCGATGGGTCCGACACCGCGGACGCCTTCCAGGAAGAAGCCCGCAAGCCCAGTCGGTCAGCCGACCATGGTTGTAGCGGTGGTGTACCAGGTGCTCGAGCTCGCTGACTTCATGCCGGTGGACGCGTACAGGATCGTCCGGTGGCTCGTCCCGGCCGTTCCCTCCAGCGAGGTGTAGGTGAAGCTCGAGGAGTAGTACTTCACCGTTTCGGTCAGCGACGCGCTCTTGGTGGTGAACTTGCCCGACGACTTGGTGAGCACCTCCACCCTCAGCCGAACGACGTTGTTGTTGCCGACCGTGTTGTCGGTCTTCTTGAGGTAGGTGCACCACTTGTTCTTGCTGGCGCCGGTCTTGCGCATCGTCCGGAGCTCGCCGATCTTGTTGCCGAAGCCGTCCTTACGGAGACTGATCACCTGGGCGACCGTCTTGTACCCCAGGGCCTCGCACGCCTGCGCGTACTTGACCGGACCACCGGCAGCCTCCGCCGGAAGCGCGTTGACGGACAATAGTCCGACGGGCAGTGCGAACGCGCTGAGCGCGACCAAAAGCTTCTTCTTCATCAGAATCCCCGAGCATTGTGGTGAGCGGACACTTCCGCGCGAGTCTAGGGACCGCCCGGTCCACCGACCCGGCCAGACCACTCAGGAACCGAGCTTTGCCAGGGCTTTGTCGGTCAGGCGGTAGGTGGTCCATTCGTCTTGAGGAGCGGCACCCAGGGACTTGTAGAAGTCGATGGCGGGGGTGTTCCAGTCGAGGACGGACCATTCGAGGCGTTCGTAGCCGTTGGCGACGCATTCCTGGGCGAGTGCGGTGAGGAGCGCCTTGCCAAGACCAGAACCGCGCTGGTCAGGGCTGACGAAGAGATCTTCCAGATAGATGCCGTGAACGCCACGCCAGGTGGAGAAGTTGAGGAACCACAGCGCGCAGCCGACCACCTCGCCGTCGACCGACGCGACATGGCAGAACACAGCCGGCGTCTCGCCGAACAGCGCGGTCTGCAACTGGTCGGCCGTCAACCGGCACTCGTCCGGCGCCCGCTCGTACTCGGCCAGCCCGTAAACCAGCTCAACGATCGCCGGCACGTCATCCGGCCGGGCCCGGCGAATCCGCTCGTCAGTCTGCATACGAACATCCTGCCGGGCCACCCACTTCGCGGAAACACCGACAGGGGGTTGTCGCGACCAGCCACGAGAGTGGATGGGTCGGGGCAGCCCCGGCGCGAAACAGAGAGGGATGAGATGCCTGTAGTCAACAGCGTTGCCTGGTTCGAGATCGGCACCGACGACCCGGCGACGGCCGAGCGGTTCTACGGCGACGTGTTCGGCTGGAAGGTCGCGCACGACGACGCGGTGAGCACTGATCCGGCGTACCAGTTCTTCAGCACCGGTAATGGGGACGGGATGCGCGGCGGGCTGTTCGCGACCAAGGGGGAACTGCCCAGTTATGCGGTCTTCACCGTGCTGGTTGAGGACGTCGATGCGGCCTGCCGCAAAGCCGAAGCGGCCGGCGGCCAGATCCAGCGGGCGCCGGAGGTCAATCCCGTCGGGGTGAAGTTCGCACACCTGCTCGACCCGGCAGGCAATCACTTCTCGGTGTTCACGCCACCGGTCAGGCCAGCATCAGCTGACTGAGCTTCCCCGCCGGGATGTCGAGATCCTCCCGCCGCAGCGCGCGTGGCGCGGGGGTCTCGGCGGTGACGGAGACCGAGGTGATCCTGTCCGTACGAAAGACCCGCAAGGCATCCCGCTGCCGGCACCAGGCGACGAGGTACCAATGGGCGGCCTTGCCGACGTAGCCCAGCGGCTCGATCTCGCGAGCCGTGACGGCACCCTCGCGATCGGCGTACGCGATGCGCAGGACGCGGCGGGTGGACAGTGCGTCGGCCACCAGCCGCGGTACGGCGGTCGCGGGTGCCTCGTCATCAGCGAAGAGGTGGACCCGCCCCGCCAGCTCGTGGGCCGCCGTGGCGTCGTCGGTCTGCATCGCGGCCACGAGCTTGCGCAGCGCAGAGCCCGCGACCGAGCGGAACGGCGTACCGTCCAGGCGGCGCAGCGCTAGCGCCATCGCGACGGCTTCGCCCGGGGTCAGGTTCACCGGTGGAAGCGTGCGCGCCTTGTCGAGGCAGTAGCCGCCCGTGCGGCCGGGCTCGGCGTAGATCGGTACGCCGGACTGCTGCAGCGCGCTGATGTCCCGCTCGATCGTGCGCACGCTGACCTCGAAATGCTCAGCCAGCCGATGCGCGCTCCGCGGCCGGGGCGCGACCGCCCGAAGCTCCTCCACCAAGGCGTAGAGACGGTCGGTGCGGTTCATGGCACCAAGCTAGCCATCGGCTCCGACAGTTAGCCATTCAGTACCCGGACTACTGGCTCTCAGTGGTTTTTACTGTTGGAAAGATGAGTCCGGCTGCGGGAGGTTGAAAGTATGGCTACTGATACCTCCACCACCCGCAAGATCGGCGACGTCCAGGTCAGCGCGATCGGGCTCGGCGGGATGCCGATGTCGATCGAGGGCCGGCCCGACGAGAGCCGGTCGATCGCGACCATCCACGCGGCCCTCGACGCCGGCATCACGCTGATCGACACCGCCGACGCGTACCACCTGGACTCCTCCGACATCGGCCACAACGAGACCCTGATCGCGAAGGCGCTCAGCTCGTACGGCGGTGACACGTCCGGCGTACTCGTCGCGACGAAGGGCGGCCACCTCCGCCCGGGCGACGGCGCGTGGACGCTGGACGGTTCCCCCAAGCACCTGAAGCAGGCCGCCGAGGACTCGCTCAAGCGGCTCGGCGTGGACGCGATCGGGCTCTACCAGTTCCACCGGCCGGACCCGAAGACGCCGTACGAGGAGTCCGTCGGCGCGATCCGCGACCTGCTCGACGCGGGCAAGATCCAGCAGGCCGGTATCTCGAACGCGAACCCGGACCAGATCCGGCAGGCGAACGAGATCCTCGGCGGCCGGCTCGTCTCGGTCCAGAACCAGTTCTCGCCGGCCTTCCGGTCGAGCGAGCCGGAGCTGGAGCTCTGCGACGAGCTCGGCATCGCCTTCCTGCCCTGGTCGCCGCTCGGCGGCATCTCGAAGGCGAGCGACCTGGGTAGCAAGCACCCGGCGTTCCACCAGCTCGCGTCGGAGCTCGACGTGAGCCCGCAGAAGCTCACCCTTGCCTGGATGCTCGCCAAGTCGCCGGTCGTCATCCCGATCCCCGGCTCCAGCCGCCCGGAGACCATCCGCGACTCCTACTCCGCGGTCGACCTCACCCTGACCGCCGACCAGGTCGCCACCCTCGACGCGTCCTGATCAGCTACCTTCGAGGAAGCCGAGATGGCTTCCTCGGAGGCTGCGGACTCAGCGTCAGGCCGATGTCCCGGAGTCGGCGACGGCCAACTCGGCGCAGGTCGTAGCGCAGCGGCTGGGCCAACCTCACCAGGCGATCCCCCAGCACTGCCTCGATCCGCACCGGCCACTGCAAGGTGGCGGACCAGCAGCTCTGCAGACTCGGCTGGAGATTCGGGCGGTAGCTCTGCTCCAGCGGGGTGGTGAAGTGCAGGATCGTGCGGTCGCGCCCGGATCCCTTGAGTAGCGGGTACGACAACAGTGCCGCCGCCGTGTGTACCGGCGTACTGGACTGCTGCGGTGAAGGCTGGTGCGGCGTCCTCCGTGCTGCCGGGACATGCGCCGAAGTCGGTGACGCGAGCGATCGTCCTCGGGCGGCGCGGGCGCTCTCCCCCGCCGTACCCGGCGTGGCTGATGTCCGGGATGAGTGGGTGAGCGCCGGCGGCGTCGGCCCATTGGTCGAGTAGTTCTTCGGAGAGGTCGTGAGTCTTGGCTGCGACAGTTCCGGCAGGGCTTGCCGGAACAGCGCTAGCGGAACTCGTCGAGAGGGCGGCGGCCGCGGGGATCGCGGCGGCGCCGCCGAGCAGGAGACGACGGGACACAGTCATGAACGGCACTCCTCGGGGCGTTGAGGGTTCCGCGTGGCGGGACATAGTTTCACTGGATGGTACTAGTGGCAAGACCCCGGCTCGCTCCGCGGTCGCAGACACTGGAATGACTCGCCGGGGATTGGCGTTGAGGAGAGCAAGATAGTTTAATAGTGAATTACTGACGATCGAGGAGTGCAGATGCAGTTCGGTGTGTTCACCGTTGGCGACGTGACCACGGATCCGGTCAGTGGCCGGACCCTGACCGAGGCCGAACGGATCCAGCAGATGGTGACGGTCGCCCTGAAGGCGGAGGAGGTCGGCCTCGACGTGTTCGCGACCGGCGAGCACCACAACCCGCCGTTCGTGCCGTCGTCCCCGACGACCCTGCTCGCCTTCATCGCCGCCAAGACCTCGAAGATCCTGCTCTCCACCTCGACCACGCTGATCACCACCAACGACCCGGTGAAGATCGCCGAGGACTACGCGATGCTGCAGCACCTGGCCGACGGCCGGGTCGACCTGATGATGGGTCGCGGCAACACCGGCCCGGTGTACCCGTGGTTCGGCAAGGACATCCGGGACGGCATCGCACTCGCCGTCGAGAACTACGCCTTGCTGCGCCGGTTGTGGCGCGAGGACGCGGTCAGCTGGGAAGGCAAGTTCCGTACGCCGCTCGAAGGCTTCACCTCGACGCCGCGCCCGCTCGACGACGTACCGCCGTTCGTCTGGCACGGCTCGATCCGCAGCCCGGAGATCGCCGAGCAGGCGGCCTACTACGGCGACGGGTTCTTCCACAACAACATCTTCTGGCCGGCCGACCACACGGCCCGGCTGGTCAACTACTACCGCCAGCGCTTCGAGCACTACGGCCACGGGGCCGCGGATCAGGCGATCGTCGGACTCGGCGGCCAAGTCTTCATGCGGAAGAACTCGCAGAACGCGCGAGCGGAGTACAGGCCGTACTTCGACCACTCGCCGATCTACGGTGGCGGCCCGTCGATGGAAGACACGATGGAGCAGACGCCGCTGGCGGTCGGGAGTCCGCAGGAGATCATCGAGCGGACGTTGACCTTCCGGGAGAAGTTCGGCGACTACCAGCGTCAGTTGTTCATCGCGGACCACGCCGGCTTGCCGTTGAAGACGGTGCTGGAGCAGATGGACATCCTCGGCGAAGAGGTCATCCCGGTACTGCGTAAGGAATTCGACTCGTTGCGGCCGGCCCATGTTCCCGAGGCGCCGACCCATGCTTCCCTGAAGGCAGCCGCCGAGCGCGCCCAGACTCTGGAGACCGTCAGCCCGGCGGTCGTCGGCGTGGAGGAGACCAAGTAATGACGGAACGCACCATCGCCGTGGTGAGCGCCGGTCTGACGACCCCGTCGTCGACCCGGCTGCTCGCCGACCAGTTGACCGCCGCGGTCCGGGACAACCTGAACGGCCGCGGAACGCCTTACCAGGTAAAGGTTTTCGAGCTCCGCGAGCTTGCGCAAGACCTGACCAACAACCTGCTCACCGGGTTCCCGTCGAAGGAACTCGGCAAGGTGCAGGAGTTCGTCCTCGGGGCTGATGCGCTGATCGCGGTCACGCCGACCTTCAGCGCGTCGTACAGCGGGCTGTTCAAGACGTTCTTCGATGTGCTCGACGACAATGCGCTGGTCAGCAAGCCCGTCCTGATCGGCGCGACCGGCGGGACCGAGCGGCACTCACTCGTCCTCGACTACGCCCTGCGGCCGCTTTTCGCTTATTTACAAGCCGTTGTGGTCCCTACCGGCGTGTACGCGGCCTCGTCCGACTGGGGCCCGCACGCTGTGGCCCTTCGCGCTCGGGTGGAACGCGCGGCGACCGAGCTGGTCGATGCCATCAGCAACTCCCGCCCCGCCGTACAGATCGACCCGTACGCCAACCCCGTCTCCTTCGAGGACCTCCTCAACGGCTGACAACCCGGGTGCACCTCGCCACCCGCGTGATGGATGATCGCCAGGTGAACCCGCGACAACGACCACCTGGCGACGCCGGCGAACGGACGATGCTGTCCGGCTGGCTGGACTGGCAACGCGCGACGGTCCCGCGAGATCACCGCCACCCACGACCTCGACCAACTCGAAGCCTCTGCCCCACCCGGCCTCGAACTGGTCTCCCTCCGCTGGATCGTCTCCCACCTACTCGAGGAAACTGCCCGTCACCTGGGCCACCTGGACGCCCTCCGAGAACTAGCAGACGGCACCACCGGCTCCTGATGCCTGACGACATCTTCCTCGGTGGTTACGTGCTCACCGCGCCGACGAAACGGGACACCTGGCAGAGCGGCTCCTTGCCAGATCCGTTCCTGACCATCAGCAGCTGCATGCAGGATCGCGTCCCAGAGCCTGAATTCAGCGACTGGTACACAGACAGGCAGCAAGCCGAAGATGCCCGCGCGAGCTGGTCCGGCAACCTGGACCTGGTTGCGGTCGGCCTCCGCGAACAGGATGCTGCACAGCTGACAGAGGACCAAAACCTCAGCGTGGACGCGGTCGAGCTCGCCTACTCGCTGCTCAACCAACGGTCGCCAATGCCACCGGCGGCAAACCGCGCTCGGGTACGAGGTCGTCGGAGTCGAAGAACTACTGCAGTTCCACTCCTGGCACTGCCACGACTACCTCGGCACAGCTCAACGCGAACTCGGTGCCAGGATCAACCAGCTCGGCCTGTTCGACCAGCACCACGATGCTGAGCGGATGCGGAACTGGATGCTCTCGCTGCCTCCGGAGGAGTCACCCAAGCCAGTCCCTTGGGTCGTCGTCGCCCTCCACCGCTGCGAGTAGCAATCACCAGGGGCGCCGCAGCGACCGCGCGACTCTGACATCCACGTCATCGTGCGGCTCGTCCTCCACAACCTCATCCTCCCTCGGCGAAGGACCACGCACACTAGTGCCATGAAGGGCTGGGTGGACTGGGTGCTGGTGCGGCGTTGGGCGTTCGGGTGCCTGCTGTTCGCAGTACTGGCTCTCGGGATCGCCTACGTCGACTACGACGACAATCGCCGGCTGGAGGGTGCGCCGGGCGCGCCGGCGGTGATCACCGACGTCGTGCGCTTCGCCAAGGGCGGTCCGTACCTCGAAGTCGACGTCTCACTGCCGGACGGGCGAGTCGCCCGAACCACGATCACGGACTTCTTCGACTACCCGAAGCCGGAGAAGGGTGGGCGGATCCGGGTTCAGTACCGGGTGGACGGAAGGGATCTGCTCGCTCGCGAAAACGGCGTACCGCCGGATCGGAGCGAGCAGATCGGGTGGGGTGCGGCCGGGCTCGTCACTCTCCTGGTGGGCGTCGGGATCCTGGTCCGGCATACCCGGCGCTGGCGGAAGCGGACCTGGGGACAGTTCTGGTTCTACGGCAACTGCCCCGACTGCGCCCATGACTGGCGACAACATCCAGGCGGCGTGTACGGCGTACCGCCAGGCGATCCCTGCGCCGACTGCCACCACAAGTCGCCGGACGCCCTGGACACCGCCTGCCGAACCCCAGCCGCATCACCCTGACCAAGCCCGGCCGAGGGCCTACGGCATTAGTTGGCCGCCGTTTACTTCGACTATCTGGCCGGTGACGTAGCTGCTCATGCGGTCGGAGGCTAGATAGAGGATGGTGCCAACGCATTCGTGGGGGGTGCCGGCGCGGCCCATCGGGATGGTGGTGAGCATGCCGGTCATTTGCTGCTCGCCCGTGTGGCGGTCGTGGAACGGGGTGCTGATGACGCCTGGCGAGATCGCGTTCACCCGGATGCCGTCCGGGGCGAGTTCCTTCGCGAGGCCGCGCGTGAAGGTGCTGACGGCACCCTTGCTGGTCGCGTAGACGACCGATCCGCCGCCGCCGCCGTGCCTGCCCGCGATCGAGGTGACGTTGACGATCACGCCGCCGCCCTGGCCGCGGAACACCGGCACGATCCGCCGCGACATCGCGAACACCGAGGTCAGGTTGACGTCCATGATCCGGTGGAACTCTTCATCCGGTACGTCGACGACGGGCGACCGCTTGACCAGATCGCCGGCGTTGTTCACCAGTACGTCGATCCGCCCGTACTTCGCCAGCACCTCGTCGACCAGCGCTGCCGCGGATTCCGGCGCTGCGAGGTCAGCCTGGTGAACGGAGGCACGGCCCCCCGCAGTACCGACTGCGTTGAGTGTGTGCTGAGCGCCATCGGAGTTGTGGTGGTAATGCAAGGCGACAACCGCGCCCGCCTCGGCGAACCCGACCGCGGCCGCCGCACCGATCCCACTACTCGCCCCAGTGACGAGAACAACCTGATCCGTGAAGTCGAGAAAACCCATGCCCTCATCCTGCCGCAGCCGTCGCGGGCAGGCCCGGAGAAGCACGCCGTACGCCGTACGCGGGGCCTCGGTTCGGCGGTGGAGCCGCGCCGGAGGCGGGTTTTCGGCACGGGATGCGGCGGTAGATTCGGTGAATGGGGTATGACGTGTCGACGCTGGAACTCCGCCGGTGGCGAGTGGCTGACGCCTTGCGGTTGACGACGGCGCACCAGGATCCGGAGATGGCGACCCAGGGCGGGATCCGGGACCGGGCGACCGCGGTCGACTGGATCGGCCGGGTCGCCGACCTCGACAACGGGCACGTGTACGCCGTCGCGGATGCCGACGATCACCCGGTCGGGTGTGTGGCGGTGACGAACATCGACCGGCACCAGGTCGGCTGGACCTGGTACTGGACCATCGCCGACGTCCGCAGCCAGGGCGTCGCGCGGGACGCGTTGAGAGCCCTCGTCGACTGGGCCCACCACGACGCCGGTCTCTACCGCCTCGAACTGGGTCACCGGCTGAACAACCCGGCCTCCTGCGGCCTTCTCGTTCGCCGACTCCAGTGCGAACAACGCTTCGGCGTACGACGGATCGAGCTCGCGCACGACCAGGCCGGCGGTCGAGGCACGCAGTACTGCGGAAGCAAGCAGCTCGCGATCCGGGTTCCGCAATCGCGCGGCCCAGGATTCGCCCACTACCCGATATCCGGCCGCCTCCAGCGAAGCGATCCGCGGGTCGTCGTCCCGCACGATTTCGATATCCATCCCGGCGATCCTCCCGCATCAGGCCGCGACGGGAAACTGCATTCCACCGAGAGGCCAGCGGCTGAGCCAACTCCTAGCGGCTCCTAGCCGCTGAGCACCGTGAGCACAGCCGGACCAAGCCGGAGTTCACCGTCGTCGAGCGGTTCGCAGCGGACCCCGCCTCGTCCCCGCAGCCCCTTGAAGGCTCCCGGCGCCAGCGCGACGTCCATCCACGCACACGGATTGGCCGGCCGATGCGCCTGGAATCGGATCGCGCCGGAGCCGCTGTCCAAACTGAAGATCGCACCGACAGTCCGGCTACCATCCGGCCTCCGCCGCGATGCCAGCTCATCGATCGGGAACCCACGCAGCGAGATGTTGCGCCGGGTCAGCAGCGGATCGGGCACCTCCAGCAACCCGACCTCAGCGGCCAGGTCATCCAGCGCCTCCGCGTCGAACACAGTGACGGCAGCGCGGCGGTGGGCCCGCTGGTTGTAGTACCGATCGCCGACCAGCCCAAGTCCCGCGCGGACAGTCACCAGCTCGCGCGCGACCGGCTCCGGATCCGGGCTCGGCCCATCCTTCGGCCGCCCCTCGTACGCGTGCACCGACGAGACGACCAACGCCACGATCTCGACCGGTACTTCCTGGACGCCCACCGTTCGAGCCTACTCACACAACCCGCCTCCGCCGCGTTCTATCCGGGAGAGCACAGTTCTGATGAAGGAGTTCGAGATGTACAACCGGCACGCGATCGCGGCCACGCAACTGGGTGACCTCACGTTGGTGGCGTCGGACGGCACACTGACCGGGATCTACTTCCCGCATCACTGGGTGAAGCCGGCACAGGCTGCCCTCGGCGCGGAGGTCGAGCTGTCCGACGACCTGCTGCTCGCCGAGGCCGCTCGCCAGCTGGTGCAATACCTGGCCGGCGAGCGCGACGGATTCGACCTGCCGCTGGCGCTGCACGGGGACGATTTCCAGCAGCGGGTGTGGGCGATGCTCGACGAGATCCCGTTCGGCGAGACCACGACGTACGGCGAACTCGCGGAGCGGCTAGGTGACAAGGCACTCGCCCAGCGCGTCGGCCAGGCAGTCGGCCACAACCCGCTGTCGATCGTCGTGCCGTGTCACCGCGTCGTCGGGAAGGACGGCAAGCTCACCGGGTACGCCGGTGGTCTCAAGCGCAAGCAGTTCCTCCTCGACCTCGAGGAGCCGGCAGTGCTCAAGGCCGAGCGTCTGTTCTGACATCCCGTACTGCGGGCCGCCCGCCACAGTGGCGGGCCACCCAGCCGTCGAAGTCCACCACATCCGCGACCGGCCGGGCGCGGTACATCAGAGCGGCAGTCGTCACTCTCAGACCTTAGGAACGCCTCTGCATTTATTGCAATACATTACATATTTATTCAGGAAACTATCCAAGCTTACGGAGCAGCGGTACGACGTCCGAGGTGAACTGGGTGAGGAACCGCTCCTGGTCGTGACCGGGGCCGTGGACGACCAAGTGGTTGAAGCCGGCATCGAGGTACGGCTGGAGCTGTGCCAGCACCTCCTCGGGATCCGAGGCGACGATCCAGCGCTTGGCGACCTGCTCGATCGGGAGCTCGTCGGCGAGGCGTTCCATCTCGGTCGCGCTGTCGACGCTGTGCTTCTGCTCGGGCGTGAGCGACAACGGCGCCCAGAACCGGGTGTTCTCCAGCGCGAGCGCCGGATCCCGGTCGTACGAGAGCTTCACCTCGAGCATCCTGTCCACGTCCTCGAACGCGCGGCCGGCCTTCTCCGCGCCCTCCTTCACGGCAGGGATCAGCTTCTCGGTGTAGAGGTCCATGCCCTTGCCCGACGTCGCGATGAACCCGTCGCCGACGCGTCCGGCGTACTTCGCGACCAGCGGACCGCCTGCGGCGACATACACCTGGACAGGGGTTTCGGGGCGGTCGTAGATCGAGGCGTCGACGGTCTTGTAGTACGGGCCGTCGGAGCTGACGCCCTCCTTGGTCCACAGGTCGCGGATCAGGTCGACAGCTTCACGGAGCCGGGCGAACCGCTCCTTGAACTCGGGCCACTCGCGGCCGGAGACCGCGATCTCGTTCAGCGCCTCGCCGCTGCCGACTCCGAGCATCACCCGGCCCGGGTACAGCACGCCCATCGTGGCGAACGCCTGCGCGATCACGGCGGGGTTGTAGCGGAACGTGGGCGTCAGCACCGAAGTACCGATCAGCACCCGCTCGGTGCGCTCGCCGACCGCCGCCATCCACGCCAGCGCGAACGGCGCGTGCCCGCCGTTGTGCCGCCAGGGCAGGAAGTGGTCCGACACCGTCACGCTGTCGAGTCCGAGCTCCTCGGCCCGGACCGCGTACTCGACGAGATCCCGCGGCCCGAACTGCTCCGCCGACGCCTTGTACCCGATGCGAATGCTCACCTGTGCTCCCAACTAGTCGTTCTTCGGACCAACCCGGCCGGACCCGTCGATGTTCCTTGCGCTCTCCTCGAACACTACGACGGTGTCCGGAAGACCTGTTCCTGCCTACCCTTGGCTCCATGAGCTGCGGGCCTCCGACGCCGACCACGAGCGGGTGTCCGACGTACTGCGGGCCGAACGCAAGGAACGCAGGCAACTCGACGAGGACTCGTAGTTGTCGCTCGACCGCTCAGTTGGTCTGGCGCCAGATGTCGTTGAAGACCCCCTGCGCCGACGGCACCTCTTCCGGAACTGCGCTGACTGCCACGCCGACCAGCCACCAACGGCCGGCGTCGCTGTACGCCCGCGTCATCACCAGCGTGTACGGGTCGGTGTTCGACACCGAGTACCAGGTGCGCGCGTCCTTGGCGGTTCGCGGCGCCGGCGCCCTGAACGCCTTCGTCCAGTCCTCGTCGAACGCGGTCCGGACCCCCAGACAACCGGCCAGATCCCGGCACTGCCGGACCGCGATCTTCGCGATCAGGGCGGAAGAAGACTTGGTGGGATTGACGACCGATCCAACGGTCTGCACCTGCCGGTAGAGTGTCGTACTCGACTCGCCCAACTCCCGTACCGACGGCGGCCGAGGCCAGCCGAACGCGAAGGGTAGGTCGAGGTTCTTGATCACCTGGACGTCAGTGCCGCTTGGGTAGGTCTGGCCGACCAAACCAGGGCCGCCTGTGCGTATGTAGGCGGCTGTGGTGACCTTGCTGACCCCTGGGAGCAGCACCGAAGTGGGAAGTGCCGCGGGCTTCACCGGATCGGAGATCGGCGCGGCCGCCTCTTTCTTGACCGCGCTGCCGACGGCGGCACCGACGGAGTACGTGATGGTGAACGCGATCAGCACAATTAGCACGACGACCACATAGACCCAGGAACCGAGCTTGCGGCTGTACTCCCGAGCCAGCTCGACCTTGCCGACCGGCTGCACCGCTGCCGCAGTGTCCTGTACTACGGAGCGCTCGGCCGCGGGTTGTTCCGCATCTTGTGCTCCGTACGACGGGAGCTCTGGAGCCGTGTGGGTCTGCTCGGGTGGTGTGCCGCCGTACTGGGAGAGCTGGCTGCGGACCGCGTCCAGCGACTGCTCGTCGTTGCCGAGCAGGCCGTCCAGCGGGTCGAGCAGGCGTTCCGCGCCGGACTGTCCCGGGATCAGCTGAGTGATCGCGTACGGATGGTCGCTGTTGAGGTTCGCCGCCCACAGCGGGGTCTCCTGCCGCCCTGGCGACAGTGCTGCGCTACGGCTGGAGTTCCCGAGCCGCTCGCGGACCTGCGGGTCGGCCGCGCCCGCAGTACTGAGGACCAGCGCGACGACCTCCATCCCGGTGAAGGAACGGCCGCGCCAGATCTCCGCGAGTGGATGCACCAGCAACCGCTGGTCGAACTGGTACCCCTGGATCTGCGGCGGGTTGTTCACTGCGACTCCCAGATCGCCCGGTCCGCGATCACCAGGGCAGCGGACTTGGCGGCGGCTTGCGCGATCGGCTGGGCGGTGTAGTCGACCTGGACGATCACGTCGGCATGCACCTCCACCACTGTTGCGGTCCAACTCTCACCGCCGGCGCCGCTGCGCGTCTCCAGCTTCGCCGTACTCCGGTCCGGGTCGGGCTTCATCGCGCGCCGGTCGAACGTCTGGCGGGCGACCTGGTCGGGCTTCAGCGGCGGATTCCCGGCACCCGCGTCCTTCCCGCCGTACGGCGTGATGAGGACCTCGAGCGTCGCCGAACTGTAGGTCGTCTGCGCCGCCTCGTCCGCCTTGACCGAGCAGCGGATCGCCGTACTGCCGGTCTTCACCAGCTTGGGCGCGGCGCCATTGGATGCCTTGGGCAACAGACTCGAGACGTCGCCGAGGCGGGCGCACAGATCCGCGGGCAACTGTCGCGCCGGGAGGATGTCCGTCGGGTCGACCGGCTTCCCCGCCGCGAACCCGAGGCCGAGCCCGGCGACCAACGCGATCCCGGCGGCGATCGCAGTTCTCCGCACCAGTCGACTAGCCACGGTCGGAACCTTAGCCATCCGAAGGTCCTACCTGCCCACTCGGCATCCCCAGCACGCGGGCTTGGACGAGAACAACCAGGATCCGGTTCCGGCGACTTGCCCTTCGAGATCCGGCGCGCCTGTTTATGCTGCCCGGGTGACCGCCTTCCCCGATATCGTCCCCGGCGCGCCCGGCGACGGCGAAGTACTGGACCTGCCGTTCGGCGTCTTCACCGTCCGCATCTCCGGCGACCAGACCGGCGGCGCGCTCTCGGTCGTGGAGTCGATCCTCGCCCCCGGAGCCCTCGGCGCCGCGCCGCACATCCACCACGCCCACGAGGAGTACTTCCTCGTCACCTCCGGCGAAGTCACCTTCGACACCGCCGACGGCGTACTCACCATGTCCGCCGGCGGCTCAGTCTCAGTCCCCCGAGGCCGCCCCCACGGCTACCGCAACGCCACCACAGCCCCAGCGACCCTCACCACGATCTTCACCCCCGCCGGCTACGAAAACTACTTCCGAGAAATAGCCACCGAAGCAGCCGCCGGCACCCCCATCACCCCAGCCCTACTGAACGAACTCCGCGCCAAACAACAAACCACCCCCTGGCCGTAGCCCACCCGCAGTGCGGGGCGCCCTGAACCACGAGACCCCTGTACTACGGAAGTGCAGACTCCGGAGAGCCCAAGCCTGCTCGGCGCACCCGAGCCCAGCCCGCTCGGCGGCCCCGGGTCGACCCACTTCGGCGAGCTACTGCGGACGGGGCCGCCGGGCTCACCGCAGCCGCCTTCAGCAGGCCAGGCGATTGGTTCCACCTTGCGCAGCCGGTACTCCGGTATGCACCCACTGCGGGCTGTGCGGTCGTGATGAGCTGGTGGCCGGCACCCGGCGTACGGTCCGCTGGCGAGCCGTCCGCCTGCGCGGACTCAGCCCTTCGAGGTGCTCTGGAAGGCCACCCGCCTGGCGTACCCGAGCTCACCCGCTCGGCGAGCTGACGAGGTCAGCTCATCAGGGTTTTGACCGAGCCGCCGGATTCGGTGAGCTTCTCACCGAGGCCGGAGAGGGCTTCGCCGACGCTCGAGAGAATCCCGGACAGGTCACTCAGATTGCTCGCCAGGCTCTCGATCTCGGTCGCGACGCCGCCGATCTGCCCGCTCCCGTCGTTCAGCCGCTTGGCCGCCGCGTTCCCGATCCCCGGGATCTTGTCCAGATCACCCGCGAGCCCCGCCAGCATCCCCGCGGCATCCTTCAGCTTGTCCTTGGCCGCGTTCATGGTGTCGGCGCTCCCGCTCAATGCCCGCCGCGCACCACCCTCGCCGTCATCCCCGACCAGCGCGTTAGCCGCCTTAGCCGCCTGCTCACCCGCCTCCGCCAGCCCCGACCCGAGCGCCTTCATCAGATCCGGCAACCGCCCGATGAACCCCAGCGCATCGTCCGGCAACCCCCGAACCAGCTTCAGCACCTTCTCGAAGTCGTCCGAGTTCTCCATCACGAACCCGACCGCCTTCTTCACATCCCCCAGATCCCGCCCACCCAGCAAATCCTCAAGTCCCATCCCCGGATGCTATTGCCCCCTCACCCGCCCCCACCCCCAACTCCCCCAAGACGCGCCGCACGCCACCCCGCCCCTAGCCGCCACCCGCCACCCGCGGCCCCTCACCACGCAGCCCCCCACCCACCCAGGCGCCTCACCTACCCCTCCAGCCCCCGATTACCACCAACTCCGTCCAGCCGTGTATCGTTTTCGACGTTGTCCGGCGCTCGTAGCTCAACGGATAGAGCATCTGACTACGGATCAGAAGGTTGGGGGTTCGAATCCCTCCGAGCGCGCCGCACTTAGCCCAAGTCATTCAGGTGGATGACCTGGGCTTTTGTGTTTCCCGGGACATGGCAGAAGGGCGGCCCGACTGCTCGGCCACCCTTCCGTACCCCCACGCGTACCCCAACGTCACTCTTCCTTCTGCTCCCCGAACAGGAAGTCGAGCTTGTCGACGGCGTCCCGCGTGACGTCCTCGGCCACGTCGACATAGATGACCTTGGTGACGGTCGGGGAGCTGTGCCCGAGCACGTCTTGGATGTTCTCCAGCGGCACGCCCTGGCTGTAGAGCAGCGAGGCGCACGAGTGGCGGAGATCGTGGAACCGGATACGCCGTACGCCGGACTTCTCGCAGAGCCGGTCAAAGTGGCGGTTCATGTTCCGCGGCTCGATCGGGGTTCCGATCATGGTCGAGAACACAAAGCCGCCGTCCTGCCATGACTTGCCCGCGTTCGTCCGCTCTTGAGCCTGAGTGGCCCGGTGAACCCGCAGCGCGGATACGAGCGGTTTCGGTACGGCGATCAGGCGGGTACTCCCGTCCGTCTTGACGTCCCCGAGCTTGAGCGCGCCGTCGACCCGGTGGAGAGCCTGGTTGACCCGGATCAGTCCGTTGTCCAGGTCGACGTCCGACCAGCGCAGGCCGAGGGCTTCACCGCGACGGAGGCCGAGCGACAGCGCCACGGCGTACAGGGCGTAGAGCCGGTCTTCACGGATGGCCTCCAGGAACTTGGTTGCCTCGGCGCGGCTCCACGCTTTGAACTTCGGCCGGTACTTGTGGTTGAGCCGGAGCTTCTTGGCGATGTTCTCCGTCCGGATCTCGTCTTCGGATACGGCGTCTTGGAGAGCCGCCCTGAGCAGACGGTGCAGATATCTGACAGTTCCGTCCGAGACCGTCGACCGACAGCAGACCTGCGGGACCAGAGCGCAGCACTTTGCGCCGTTGATGACCTTGGCGTTCTTCCGGGGTGGCCGGCCCTGCCCGCTTCTCCCGCTCGACCTCGGCGCGCTCCTCCCGAGCCTTGTCCTTGCCCTGGGCACAGCACTGGCAGACCTGTTGAAGCTGGAACAGGCCGCGTCGTACGTCGTTCGGCCGAAGGGTGGTGAGCTTCTTCTTGCCGAACAGCGGTACGAGGTACTTCGTAATGAGCCACTTGTAGCTAACGAACGTCGTATCGCGGACCCGATGCCGTGCGTGCTCCTCCAGCCAGTAATCCAGGTACTCGGCCACGGTCTGCGAGCTGGACGCCACGCGCTTGCCCGACATGGTGTCAGCCTGCATTTTGGTCAGCTTCTGATGGACCTCATCCCACGACTTGCCGTAGACGCTCTTACGCACCTCGCGGCCATCCGTGGTGATGACGTAGGCCCGACCCTCATACAGACCGTTTGAGCGCTCGCGAATGTTGCCCTCGCCGTTGACGTTGCGCTTACCCTTCTGGGTCTTGGGCGTCGCGGCCTTCGTGGCCTTGGGCTTCGTCTTGGGCTTGCGAGGTTCTTCGGGCTCGTCCGGGGCGAGGAATGCAACCGTGGTCATCAGGCGGCGTCCTCAATGAGACCGGCGATATACGCGCGGATGGATTCGACCGGCACCCGCCGGCCGTTGCGGACCTTCACACTGGTCAAGTCCTTCTCTTTGATCAATCGGTAGACGGTCCAGCGGGACACGTTCAGGACTTCCGCCGCTTCTTCGACCTTCAGCAAACGCGAATCGTCTTGCATGGTTGGCTCCTCGCCAGCTAGGCCGCTGTTGCGGCGGATCTGTCGTCATCAGTTGCCGAACGGGTTTCATTCGGTGGTCTGGCTCGTTGTTTGGCGTCCTCGTACTGCGTGCGCCAGCGGATGCGCCTCGTGATGGCGTGCGCCATGACTTCTTTGTGCGTGGGTACGTCTTCGTCGCCGGGTCGGATCGGTTGCCAGATGAACCGCGGACTTTCGGCGTCGTCGTTGTGGGTGGAGAGTTCGTTTTGGTCATCCATCTCGACCCCGGCAGCGGCGAGGGTCTGGCGGACCACCTCGGCCCGGTCGGCGCGATGCTCGGTCAGGGTCTTGCCGGTCCACTGCCGAGAGACCAGGACACGACGACCGCCAAGGCCGAGGTGTGCCCGGTCGTGCGCCTTGGACTGGCACCGGCCGGGAGTCGTGCTCGCCGAGGCGTCCTTCGGCGAGATCCCGTAAAGGACCCAGTTGGCGCAGGCCGGCGAGCAGGGCAAGACCTGTACGTGAGCGTGAAGTCTGTTGAGGTGCGCGAGCTGGGCCGGGTGAATGTCGGCTGAGTCGGCGCCGTAGGTCTCTCCGATGGACTTGCCGAGGTACTTGGTCAGGTAGCCGATGGCCTTGCCTACCTTGGCCTCTGAGTCCGCGACGATCCCTTGGTAGTCGACCTGCGAGCCAAAGCGGACGACGTGCGCGGGCTTGACGGCGGGATCGGCACCGAGGTCATCGAGTGCGGCGTCCCAGCTCGGAAGTACGGCGCCCGTCGTGGCGTCTACGAAGGCTTCGGACAGTTCGTCCCAGATTGGGAGGCCCGCGTCCAGGTTGGAGCCGTAGACGGGTCTTCTGTGGCTCGGCCACCAGACCTGGTGATAGGTGGCTTTGGCGACCTGGCGGACAACATCGCGGGCGACGGTGCCACGTACTGCGGCGTGCAGGTGCGGCGCGAGTCGCTTCTGTGGCTCGACCACTGCGAAGTACTGGGCCTTGTAGCCGGCGCATCGCCGTAGGTTCTGCATGAACCGGTCGACCAGCTTCGGGAAGTGCAGCGCGTCGAGCGCAGCTCGGCGGTAGTCGTATGTCTGAGGGTCGACCGGAGTGGAGAGGAACGGGGAGCTTGGCCGTGAAAGACCCCGCAGTCGCACGGGGCCAGGCCCTTTCCCGGTACGCGGTGCGGGAGGCGGTGGGTTGCGCCATACGAGCCGAGAGTCAGGGTGATGACCATCGACGGCCGGTAGGTCTTGCCGTTGGGAGCGGTGAACGCTGATCCGATGGTGCGGTTGTCCATCGTGACCTTGGGCAGGTCGGCCGCGTCTTGCCTGCGCCGGGTGGAGCGGGTACGCCGGGTCTGGTCTTCGCCGTCCTCGTCGTCTTCGGTGGGCCCGTCTTCGGCCTGGTCGTCGTTGAGGTTTTCGCGTTCGGCGTCGCGGTGCCAGCCGTCGCGGCATTGCTGCATGCGGAGGCGCCGGTTCGCGTCGGCGCAGGGAGGGCACTTGCTGACCAGCGTGGAACCACACGACACCCCGACTACTCGGTCGGTGCCGGTCTCGGTGTCGAACACCCTGTTGAGGATCGGGCGCACGCACACGCCGTTACTCACGGCCAGGTCCCGGACGACGTCCAACGGGAACCGGTCAAGGCTGCTCTTCGGTGTGGTGAGGCTCATGCCGCTAGCCCCCAGGTGGCTGAGGGCCCGTCGAGAACCCCGCTCATGGCTTGATCCACGTCGGTGCTAACAAGATCATCCCAAACTTATTGAACCGAACGACAGATAGCCAGTTGACCAACGCTCAGCGCGACCGCGCCACATATCAATGTCGGAAATGGATTAAGCCAATTCCTTCTGACGAGTCATGCGACGAGTATCCTTTCGCATCAACGTACCAGGGAAGCTTCAATGAACCCGAGAACGACTACTCGGTCGAGGCAGTTGACGCGAGCCAGAACTCGTCCGAAGGTGCCCAACGAGGCAATTGGTATGTGGACGATCGGATTCTCGAAGATGACCCCTTCTATGTGGTCGCCTACGGCGAATAGGATCAGGCCATGAGAGCTGATATCTTCTGGAGCCAAGCCGAGGCTGAGTTGGCGACGAGGCCAGACGTACTATCGAGCCTGCGGCACGGTGCGTCACTCAACGACCTCGACCGCTGGAGCAGAAGCGTCGATGCGCCACTTCCGGCGAACTTGCGGGAGATGTACGCCATTCATGACGGGACTGAAGTTCGAGGTCTTCACCGCTTCTCCTTCATCGCCGAGTGGTATCCGCTCCCGGTCGAAATTGCGATCGAACGCTACGAGCAATGGCGAGAAATGTCGAATCTGTTGGGGCCTCTCCCACTCATACCGTTTGCGGTTGATCCAGGCGGCTGTTACCTAGCTGCGCCCGGTGATGGCACCAATGAACTCTACAAGATCTTCTTTGATGCGCCACCTGCTCTCTACGATTTCTATACTTTTCCGCCTTCGCTTGAAGGACTGCTGCAAGCGACGATTGATGGACTACGCGGCAACAGTCCAGATTATCGTATCCAACTCAACGAGCAATCAATGTCATGGATCAATCTCGAAGAAGAGGCAGACGACCTTGGTAACTAAGATCCTGAGACTGCGGCCCAAGCTACTCATACCACTTCTTTCACTAGCGATCGGAAGTGCATATGTAGTCCACCTGGGAAGCCAAGGCAGTACTTCTGACACGTCAACCAGCACTGTTGTTGCGAATACGTGCACCCTTACCATGCCGACGAAGATCGCTATTCATTCACCATACGTCGGGATTCCGATGCCTGCCGGTAGCGACTGCCTAACGGCCGGGGTGACCGAAGCACGATGGGAAGCAAGGCGACCCGACGGCGTTCTTGCATACAAAACCTTCTTCCGCTTCGGTCACGCCGAAACTCTCCACATATTTAATGGCGCGCCTTTGGCCATCTGGACATGGCAGCCCGTTGGAGCATTAGGATCTGGCGACGCAACCCTGCAGAAGGCGAGCAACGCTGCCGCAACCCCGACTCCTGGCCATGCCAGTGCGACTCAGCCTCGACTGACAAGTGTTTCTCTTGCTCAGAACACTCCGAAAACCGATGTACGCATGGACTCATTCGTGGATCTGGTCACGTACCCGCCATCGAGTGGCACGATCGGGCTTTGGGTTCACGGCATTCGATACGCCATTACCCCCAATGACTACATCCCCTGGGGTGGCGCAGCGGGATCATTCCAATATCGACCTGTCGGCGGGACGACCTGGACTGTGTTGAAGAGTTTCACGACAGATTCGCAAGGCCAGTTCCGCTACAACTACAGTTGGCCGGGGAAACGCCAATACCGTGCTGTAATTTACGACCAGCAATACATATTTGGCTTCATCAGCCCAACCGAGACCAACTAATCAGGATTTGACGCTGGCTCTGCAAGTGGCGAGGTAGCTAATTCGCTGACTGAGGGTCTCGTGAACGTCAATATCACCCGAAATGCACTGCGGTGGACTTGGAGGCACGGCGCAGATCCAGCTAGCCTACTTGGGCTGAGCTGGACCACCGTGCCTGCCTCCAAGTCCAGCGCGACGTATAGGCAAAGGATCAGTCTGCGATCATTGGTCAGTGAGCGTGGGGCCTTCGAGTGAGCCGCCTGATCTAACGGTGGGAACATCCGCGGAAACCGCCTCGGTCTTTAGCAACTCAGCGATCGATCCGTGACCCGCCAGAACGACATCCGGCGCGATCTCTGAAAGGGGCACTAGGACGAAGGCGCGTAAGTGCGCTCGGGCGTGCGGCAGGGTCAAGTCTGGATTGTTCTGGACAATCTGTTCGTTGCCATCCCAGACCGCGATTACGTCAACGTCGAGAGTCCGCGGGCCGAATTGACGTTCGGGGTCCCGGACTCGTCCGCCGGCCTCCTCGAGTTCATGTGCTAGCTCGAGCCAGCCATCCGCAGAGATCTCGTCGCCGTCTACCAGGACCACGGCGTTCAGGTACTCAGGTTGGTCGGGATCTCCCCATGGCGGCGTCCAGTAACTCCCGGACACCTTCACCAGGTGCTCGGCAAGCCCGTCGAGCGCCTTGCGTAAGTTGGCTTCCTGGTCTCCCAGGTTCGACCCCAAGGCGAGTACTGCACGGGTCATGCCGTCGTCTCCATCTGTAGGAACTGGCGAAACTCGCGAGCCGCAGGCTTGATCTGATCGACCGCGGGAACCGCCCTGTACGTGTCCCAGGCTAGGTCGGTCACCACATTGATCCGCTGCTCTTTCGGGAGCCCCGCTAGAACACTGAAGGCATGCTGCACGCCCTCGTCTACGGAGCCGTCTTGGACTATCGCGGTGGCGCGTTGCAACTCAACTTGGCCGCGCCGGCGGGTTAGCTCTGGGGG
Organism: Kribbella qitaiheensis; assembly: GCF_014217565.1. Classification (NCBI taxonomy): domain Bacteria; kingdom Bacillati; phylum Actinomycetota; class Actinomycetes; order Propionibacteriales; family Kribbellaceae; genus Kribbella; species Kribbella qitaiheensis. The sequence continues at coordinate 4,682,778 of NZ_CP043661.1, read as the reverse complement.
CAGTCCGGCAAGTGCAGCGTCAGCAACGCGAAGAGCGTTCTTGGCATCGCCCAGGAATGTATAGACGTACAGCTCAGTGAAGGTCGTCCGCGACTCCGGCCAGCCGAACTGGGAGGCCTCTTCGCGGACTACGTCGCGAGGTAGGGCAGCTTGGACATCTGCGAGTTGATGTAGGGCGGAGACAGCCTGAGGCTGCAAGTGAAGTCGGCCGGCCACCTCGGCGTACGCAGCAAGTGCGCAGGCGCGCTCAACCGTTCCTGGCAAGGAGATCTGCACAGCCTCACGTGCTGACCTGAGGGCATCCGGAAGGGATCGCCGTTCGTAGAGTGCGCGCATTGCATCACGCCCGCGTACCCACACCTGAACCTGTTTCGAGCCGGATGCGTCGGCGGTCTGGCGGGCAGTTCTCCACCAGCGAGGAGCCGCCACCAGGTCGCCGGAGTTCGCGAGGACCTGAGCCATCAAGGCGCATAGATGTGCAGCCGTCCGAGACAGCTGGCGCTGAGCGTTCGCGTCGCACGGCACGTTGATTTGCTTGCCCAGCAGTGCGAGGTCTGCGGAGATCGCAGGCAGCATGACCGAGGGAGCGGCAACGTGGTAGAGGTGGCCGTAGTCGCGGACGATGGATTCCCATTCTTCGGGTCCTCGCATGTGGCCGTCCGCCAGGACGCGCCTGACGTTTTCGAGTCCGTCCAGGCCGGCGGATGCAGCTACGCCGGTGGCGGCGCCTAGGAAGCTTCTTCTGTCCACGTCGTCACGTTCCTCCGAGTTCCGCGAGTGCAGCTCCAGGGCAGCGCGCTCCGCGGACGCCAGCCGAGTCAGGTATCCCTCAGCGCCGAAAAGGTCATCTACCTTCTCGGCCACGCCCGCGCTCGGGACGGACTTGCCGCTCTCGATCCGCGACAGGTGGCTGTAGTCGTAGGTGATCTGACGACCAAGTTCCCGAAGCGACATGCCGCGCGACAGCCGCAACGCGCAGTACCGCCGCGAACGAACCGTCACCCATGCCGTCTCCTCACCGTCCCGCAAGTCAAGGCTACGTGCTGTGTTCGACCGTTGACAGTGTCGCTCAACAGTCACGCAACGTGGCAACTGTTCTCTCTCGGTCACCGTCGCGCAACGCTACAGGTGCTGGTTCATCCAGCTCCAAATCGCCAACCGACGGAGCGAGACCGCGTGATCCCTGAGATGTGGGCAGTCATCTGCATCACCGCCGTACTGGCGGTGTGCATGGTCCGCGACATCGCCCGCAACTACCGGGACGACTGATGATCGACGCCTTCCCGAAGCCGCTCGCGGTCGCCTATGTCAGCGCGCAGACGCTCCCCACGGACTCCGCGCTACCCAGGCTGAAAAGTGACATCGCAGAGTTCGCCACCGCCCGCGGCTTCATCCTCCTCATGACCTTCGTAGAGGAGCCGGAGACGGCGCCGGCCCGCATTCGGGGAGATGGTCCAGAACGTCTGGAGAGACGGCGTGAAGACAGTGATCGTGCCGAGCGTGGTCCACCTAGCTGCACTGGGCAATCCGGTCGTGATGAAGGCCCACCTAGAGCACCACATCGGCGGGAAGGTGCTCTTCATGAACCCCGCCCCCTGATCGACGGAGCGAGCGTGCCGGTCCCTGCGCCCGCGCTCGCTCTGTCTTCCAACTGAACGGCTCACGGCTTCGGACCCCGAGTGAGCCGTTCTCCGGCGGGAGGAGGTCCCACTCCTCAACAGCCCACCACCTCACGGGCTGGGGACCTGCCCCGCCAGCGACCCTCGGTCGGTCTTCTCGCCGGCCGGGGGTCGCGACCTTTCAAACACGTTGCCCGTTGGCGTGGTGGGATCCGTGTAGACATGACATGTGGTGGTCAGCCTGGTGACTTGGTGTCGTGGATCCAGAACGCGAGAAGTCGGGTCGTTCCGCCGAAGCCTTGACTGCGCTCATATCGCAACGAGTTGGTGCGGCGAGGGGCATCGTTGCCCTGATTCCTTCTAGACTCCACTGAACGCTGAGGCCGCGCCGGATGTAGGAGTCAGATGAGCGTCATTGAGGAATATCTTGCCGCTTATGAACGCCAGTTTGACTACTGGGAGGGCGCCGCGCAAAGAGCCCGGTTGATGCTAGAGGCCGGTATGAACAGTTCAGGTCTTCGCGCGATCGCGACTAGCAGGGCGAAGTCGGTAGACCGGTTGGCAGAAAAAGTTCGCCAGCGCAACAAAAAGAAGCACTACAGGACTGTCGAGGAAATTACCAAGGATGTTGTCGACCTCGCAGGCGTACGAGTAGCGCTGTACTTCCCGGGACAGACGGAAGAGGCTGAACAACTGATCCGATCCCTATTCAACGTGGAGGGGGAGAAGAAATTTCCGCGAGATTCGCCTCCTCGCCGTGAGGAAGATCGTTTCTCAGGGTATGCCGCACGTCACTTTCGTGTCCGGATTCCCGAAGGGGTGCTGCCTGAGCAAGAGATTCGTTATAGCACTGCTCTCATCGAGATACAGGTGGCCTCCGTCCTCATGCATGCTTGGTCCGAGGTAGAGCACGACCTCGTGTACAAGCCGCTGGATGGCGAACTCTCGTCCGCTGAGTATGCACTTTTAGATCAACTCAACGGCTTGGTCCTCGCTGGAGAGATCGCCCTTGAGCAACTGCAACTTGCTGGTGACCGACGTGTTGCAGAGGCGGAGACTCCATTCCGTGACCATTTTGAGCTCGCCGAGTTTCTTCGCAGTCAACGCTCAATCATCGGGCACCACCTCACCGACGCAGCGCTTGGCCGAGTCGATATCCTCTTTGAGTTTCTTTCGGAACAGGACCTTGCCCGAGCAAAGGCCATCGCGCCATATCTTGAACAGCTCGATAACGACTTCGAACAACGGCCTGTGGCGGAACAGCTAAGTGACCTCATGCTCTCCGGAGATTTAGACAAATACGAGGCCTATCGCCGCGCCACGTCAGCAGCGCGTCACCCGTCCGGTAGGAATCAGCCCGAAACGTTCTACGAGAGCAATGAGCACGCCGTCGCCTTCGAGCAGTTCATCCGGACCTGGGCTGAGTTTGAGCAGGCGCTGGCTGTCCGCGTTCCCAGCGAGCGTCGAAGGCCACTCGCAAGCACCGTGAAGGCAGCCCTAGAGCACGACGTGATTGACGACGAGACGTTCAGAAACCTGCGCATGCTCCAGGACATGCGAAACCGGTTGGTGCATGGTCCCCAAGACAATCACGGCACTGCCCTCGACGTACCCATGGGTCGACTCACCTGGGCGGTAAACTTCCTCCGGCAACTCATCAATGAGTTCCAGATCCACTAGTGGTTCCGAATGCGCGGCTCTATGACCAGAGAAGCGTCTGGCTGTGGTGTGTCATCAAGCAGAGTCCAGATGGCGGCTGCCGAGTTGACCTCTTAAGAATCAAGGCGCGCCGCAAGCGGCGGGAGCCGGGCTTACGACCTGCGGGCCGACGCCCTCACCCCCGCCGACAGGCCAAACGGCGTACCGGATTCTCAAGCGGTCTTCCGCGGCTGCCGGTCCGGCTCATCTCCGTGCGCCAAGTACTGGCCGGCGGTTTGGCCTCGTCCCCCTGGCCGCTCGATTGTCCGGTCAGACCGCCGCGCATCAAGAGCGCTTCACGTCCCTGCGGGATCGGCAAGCCGACTCTTGACCCACGACGCCCTGCCCTGGGGTGGCAGCTATCAGGGGGACGGGGCAGATGTGGCGTTCGAGCGGTCAGCTAGGCAGCTCCTGAACCTTCGCTCTCCAGCTGACGATAATTGCGACACCGCGGAGGTACTGACTAAGGGCACCAGAAATCTTGTTACCGACCTGCTTGAGATCCTTGGCTACTTTCTGAAGATCCCGCGAGTTGTGCATCATTTCTGTTACCGCCGCCGTCGTTCCCTCTGCCACATCCGCTAGGCCCGTGATAGCTGTGAGATATTCGCGGGAGCCTTCAAGCTGCTCGGGGTCCTCGGCGAGAACGCCGAGTATGTACTGGGTGGCGGCATCGACTGAGTTAATGCTCGTTGCGAACCCATTGATTTCAATCTCTAGGTCAGACGCCGGCTGATCGAGATCCTGTGCGAGCTTGCGAGCGACCTGAAGCCGATGTGCAAACCCCTTGGCTTGTTGATCTGGCGCGTTCAGATCAGCTGCTGCACTAGAGACAACTTCGCCAATGATCTCAATGAGTTTCGCGGCCGCGTCCAGGCGCACGCCGATATCCGTCGTCCCCTCTTCGCCCTCGGCCAGCACATCAATGAACCCAGGGACATCCGGCTCAACCTCTGAGGAGTTTGGGTCCAACGCGGCAGATTCCGGACCATACGATGCAGGTTCTCCCGGCTCGGGCGCGAGCTTGTTCCATACACGCGTCGCAGTTACAGGCGAATAGTTGCCGGCTAGGCCGTCTCTCAGAGTGTCAATGAGGTTGTTTCTGGCCTCAATGAGGCCAGCCTCTGTGCGTTGGAACTGAATCGTTCGGATCGTGTTGATGTCGAAGGGAAGGCGCCCATGCTCGCCGAGCTGGACTGTCACTTTGTCTCTGGTGTGCCGAACCCCCAATTCGTACATCACATTGGGATTCCCGCCCGTAACATCCGCAATAACTATGTCAGCGTCTCGAAGCAGCTTGAAAATCTGCTCGGTTATCTCTCCGGGCTCTGCAATCTTGTCGGAGCGTGTCGGTGTGAGGCCAAACTGATTGCAAGCCGCCTCGAAAACTTGTTCCCACATGACGACCGAATTTTCGTAGGTCGTTCTCGACTCTGTTCCGAGAGGGAGGAATTTGCTACCGATAGGACTAATCACGAAGCATGTAAGTCCCGCGCCAAGCTTGGAATCATCTTGGGCAACTTCAATTTCAGACATTATTCCCCCACAATTAGATGCGCGCTCTGGCCCCCCAGGCCCGCTATGAGTCTACTGAGAGTGACCGGATTGTGAAGGGCGAGTGCATACCGATCTGGTAGTTCTTTGAGCGGTCACCGCTCGCGAGGAGCACTCAGCAACCTCCGGCGCGCTCCACGGTCCCTGATCCCCCCGCCGGGAATGGCTCGCTCTGCGGTGTCATGCGACCGAGCGCTGAGGCAGATGGCATCTGAGGGTCAAGATTTCAGCACTGGAAGGCGAGACGGCGGCATGAATTTGAAGCTGGCGGGCCTGTACCCCAGTCGTACCCCAACGGCCGCTCACAGGGAGCTTGCGAACGCAATCCACAGCCCACGCGCTGAGCACCAATGCTGCTGGAGAGCTGTCGGCGCAGGCTCCTACGGATCAGAAGGTTGGGGGTTCGAATCCCTCCGAGCGCGCCAGCAAAACCCCAGGTCAGCCAGGTGGATGACCCGGGGTTTTCGCGTTTCCGGAGCGAACTTGCTAACGCTGCTGCTAATACGGCACCAACCCTGACGCCTCCGGGCCGTCTTCGTCCTCGCCCAGGTCCTCGTAGACCTGGTCGGGCCGCAGCGGCGAACACCTCAGCGATAGATCACATGGGCGTAGACCCGGAGCGTGACGGACGGTCCGCGTGGCCAAGCTCTGGACGCCCGAGGAGCAACGCGAGCCGCCATGTACCTGCACCGCCTGATCGTCCGGCGCAAGTACTCCGGACTCGGCACCGACGTCATCGAGTGGGCTTGCAAGCGAGCCGGTGATCTCGGCAACAACTGGGTCCGGATTGACGTGTGGACCGGCAACGTCGGCCTCCATCGCTACTACGAGCAGCGCGGATTCCAGCACGTCCGGACCCTCGACCTGAGCTACTACCCATCGGGTGCCCTGTTCCAGCGGAAGGCCACCGCCCGCCAACTGATGTGCGACAGGCTAGAAATCTCTCCACGTGTCGGAGCAACGCACGGATCTGCCGATGAGCGGAAAGCTAGCCTTCACAGAGGTTGGCTGGCCAGGCATCATCGGCGGCATGGAATGCTGGGGGACCTTTGGATCTTGAAGGTGTCTATGTCCAACGTGCCGGTTGCTCGCCCGAAGATCGTTTGTCTGTGCGGTTCCCTGCGCTTCAGCAGGGAGTTTGCGACCGAGCGCACGCGCTTGACGCTCGATCTGGCGATCGTCCTGGCTCCGGAGGCCACCGAGGCGTCTGTGCTGGACCCTTTGCTCGTCCGCGCGTTGGGAGAGCTGCACCTCCGCCGGATCGACCTCGCAGATGAGGTGCGAATCGTGAACCCCGGTGGCTACATCGGGGTGGCCACCCGCCGCGAGATCGCGTACGCCGACGCATTGGGCAAGCGCGTCACGTACTTCCACGAACTGGCTACGAGGGACAGCTAGTCGGCTTCTCCGACCCGATCGCCAGCAGACAGCATGCATGGCCCGGCCTGCTTGTCGGCTTCGATGCCCGGTTCACGAAAGACGCACGGACACGCGGCCGTCAACTGAACGTCCGCTCACGCCGCGATCCGTGCCTTTCGGCTGTCGCAGATCACCTGGCAGACGAGTGTCGCGCATCTGCCGACGCAGCAGCAACAACCAGTTCCACCGTCGCCGGGGCGGTGGCTCGTGGTGAGGCCTTCGGCCGGCGTGATCGTGGTTCGAACGCCGCCTCGCCCTCAACGCGGTAGCGGGCCAGCAGCTCGAACAGCCACGACCTGGACACGCCGTACTGGGCGACCACCTCGGCCACAGACCGCTTCTCCACCACGACCGCGGTAATCACCAGACGCGCTTTCGACATGCCCGACTGTCCACGAAGTGTCGCCGATGTCTTGAGACATCAGTCCGGTATGTCGTGAGACACCCGTCCGGGATGTGTTGAGCCACAACACCTCCGAGCGCGCTGCACTAGGCCCAAGTCATTCAGGTGGATGATCTGGGCTTTTGTGTTTTCCGGGACGTGACAGAAGGGCGGCCGATTGGTCGGCCACCCCTCCGTACCTCAATGTCACTCCTCTTTCTGCTCTCCGAAGAGGGAGTCGAGCGGTGGAGTTAGTTGGTTTTGGGTTGTGGTTTGAAGCGGCGGATTTCGTGGGGCCAGCCGCATGCGTCCGCGATCTTGGCCGCCCAGACTTTGGCGGTGTCGTCGTCGGGGACGTCTACCAGGGCGAAGCCGCCCAGGAACTCCTTGGACTCGACGTACGGGCCGTCGGTGATCACCATGTCGCCGCTGGTGGGGTCGGCGTTGTAGATCGGGCCGTCGTCTTCCTCCAGGGCCGCCGGCGAAGACGTAGACGCCGGCGGCCTTCATCTCGTTCACGACCGCCATGGCAAGTGGCCCGCGCCCGCGGAACCACTCCTCGGTGTGGTCACCCACCCACTGCTGGTTGAAGTAGATGAGGTACTCGGGCATGGCTGCTCCTTCGGGTCGAGCGGACCCTACGTCCGCCTCCACCTACGCTACGAACGGCATCCGGCTGATTCGACAACCGACGCCAAGAGTTTTCCACGGGATCTCCGCCGCGTGGCGCAGCCGAGTTCAGGAGCGGCGGAGTTGGCCCAGCCAGCGGCGGGACAATTCAATGAGGAGCGTTCGCCGCAGCACCCGCCACATCACCAGCAGCTTCGGGTAGTCGAGAAGGATCACGGTGTCGGCCGCTCCGTAGATGAGATCGTCTTCGTAGTACGGAGCGCCGTCCAGGATCCAGAGCTGCTGATGGGCCAGCTCGCCGAGAGCTTCTCGATAGTCACGCGGCCCGAGTACGCCGAGTGCATCGCGCTCGATCAGAGGCAACCCGGTGCAAGTGGCCAACTCCCTGGACAGGGTTGATTTGCCGCTGCCCGCACAGCCAAAGACCACAACCCGCTCCACGCCCACCAGGATGCCATCGCAAGCGATCGGGGCAGGTGTGGTGGTCCACACGGGTTGCTGGTCGTAGCCTCCCCGTTTGGAAGCGGATGCGCCTAGGCTCGTAGATCGGTGGCCGATACTTGCCGGCCAGCTCAAAGATGCGCTCGCCCGCGACAATCAGGCCGGATTGGCCAGTCAAGTGGACGGGCTGCGCATCGTTGAGACGTGCGGCTGTGGCGACGACTTCTGCCAGAGCTTCTACACGGAGCGGGCGCCCGAAGAGGCCTACCCTGCGGATCGACACCGCAATTGGTTCCCCGAGCGGGTCCGCGGACTTCTGGCCGACCTTGTCAGGGGAGCAAACTCGTCATCGGCCGGCGAGTTCAGCGGGTGAGGACCACCTGCCGAGCCATTGCTCGGTGCCGTAGTCCTCGTACCGCTCTACCTCGGTGAAGCCCAGCTTCGCCGCGAGGCGCATCGAGGGGGCGTTGGCCGTCTGGGTGCGGAGTACGACCGACTCGTTGGGAAGCGCGCCGGCGAACCAGTCGAGCGTCGCCGCGCACGCCTCGGCGGCGTACCCGTATCCCCACGCCTTCGGCAGGAACAGGTAGCCGAGCTCGGCCTCAGGGCGTTCTGGATCGTGCCGGTCGAGCGTGACCGTGCCGATCATCGCGCCGTCGAGATCGACAACGAAGAGGCCAGGGCGCCGCCTGGGCACCTCTGACACTCCGGCCTCGAGTACGTCACGCGATCGAGGTCCACCGATGTAGATCCCGACCTCAACCGAGGTGAACAGCTCGATGACCGCCGTACGATCGCGGACCTCGGGTTCACGGAGTACGAGCCGCTCGGTCCTGATCGGAGCAGGCGGCCAAGCGACGGATCCCAGGTCAGCCATCCGCGCAGACTAATCGACGATCAGACCACCGGAAGCGGGACCTGAGCCGAACCTCGAATTCCGATGCCTTGGGCAACGGCCTCGGCGATCGCCCTGTGGTCCTGTAGTTTCCGAGGCAGAACACGGGTACGAGGATCGGGAGGGATGATGTACGGAGGATTGGCCAGGTTCGTCGTGAAGCCGGGCAAGCGGGACGAGTTCCTGGAGATCGTGCGGTGGAGCGCCCGGATCGCCAAGGAGAGTGAGCCCGGCACGCTGCGGATCGACGCGTGGGAGGTCGAAGCCGAACCAGACGTCGTCTACGGCTACGAGGCGTACACCGACCGCGAAGCCTTCGAGACGCATATCCAGAACGAGGCGGTCCAGAAGTTCGGCCAAATCCTCGACACGCTGGTCGAGGGCTGGACGATGGTCATTCCCTTCGGCGACAGCGTCGCGTCGAGCGCCGGCGACTAAGCTCGCCCGGGTGCCGAAAACTGGGGATGCGACGACGCGGCTTGCCGTACTACGAGGCAACTCTGGATCCGGGAAATCGACCACCGCACAGGAGATCCGGCAGCGGGTCGGCCGCGGTGTCGCCTGGATCGAGCAGGACTATCTGCGCCGGATCCTGCTCCGCGAACACGACCGGCCAGGCGTTCCGAACATCGGCCTGATCGACCAAACAGCGCGGTACGCGCTCGATGCCGGCTATCACGTCGTACTGGAAGGCATCTTCTACACCCCGCACTACGGCGAGATGGTGCGGCAACTGATCGCCGACCACGCCGGCATCACCGGTGTGTACTACTTCCAACTGCCGTTCGACGAGACGATCCGGCGCCACTCCACCCGTCCCCTGGCGAAGGTCGTCAACGCCGAGCAGATGCGCGACTGGTACAACCCTTGCGACCTCCTCGGCGTACCAGGCGAGCAAGTCATCGACATCTCCAGCACCCTCGACGATACCGTCACCCGCGTCATCCGCGACCTCACCTGGACCACCGGCGGCACCACCGCCCACCCCATCGAGAACTAGATGGACACTTTGAAGCTCGTCGACGGCCACGCCCGCTTCCGTTCCCTCCGGCTGCTCAGCCGCGAAACCGCGCAGATTCTCAGGCAGTGGTGAAACTCGGTGCGCGCCGGCACCGCGTTCACATAGGTTGGCGGTTGTGGAGTACTTCGTTTATGGCCGCGATGTCCCCGGCGCCGGCGCGCTCAAGCAGAGGCTGGCTGAAGAGCACTGGGCGTTCATGGACCAGTACGCCGAGGGGATGGTCGCGCGCGGGCCGACATTGACCGGACAAGGCGACGACGCCGAGTCGACGGGCAGTCTGCACATCGTCGACCTCCCGGATGCCGAGGCCGCTCACGCGTTCGCCTACGAGGAGCCGTACTACCTCGCCGGCGCCTTCGAGTCCGTACTGCTGTGCCGCTTCGACAATCTCCTCGGCCGCAAGATGTGGGACTTCACCGATGGGGTCGAGGGCAACGACCGATTCCTCGTCATCACTACCGGCGAGCCCGCACCAGTCCCGTCGAAACACCTGATCGTGTACGGCGAACTGCTCACCCTCGACGGCCGAACGCGACTCGGCCACGCCGCCACGGTCGAAGCCCCAGACCTCGAGTCCGCCGCGAACCTGCTGCCGCCCGGCGAACGCAGTACAGAAGTCTTCCCTTGGACCTTCGGCGGCAGGCGGTAACTTCGATGGTGGGCCCTTTCCCAGGACCACCGAGGAGTGTGGGACCGATGAGCTCGCGTTTCGACAGCATCGTGCGGTGTTCGGCAGGACACCTGTTCACCACCAAGTGGATGGCACTCGGCTCGTTCAAGGCCATCCGCCTAGGCCCAGTGCGCTACCAACGCTGCCCGGTCGGCCACCACCGGTCCCTGATCAGACGAGTCGACCCGGGTTCCCTGAGTAGGCAAGAACGAGCCACAGCCGCCCGGATCCGGGACACCTCCGTCATCTGACGCACTGGTCCAGTGCCCACCTAGCCACAAGCAAGAGCCGAGACTCGGCGACCGGGTCGAGCGGGGCTGGCCAACCCGTCCAGCACACCTCGGCGGATCCGCGAACCACTCCGCTTTCCCTTGAGCCACGACGAAGGAGCAGCGTCCTGGGGTGGGTCGAGCCGGCGACGCAGGAGCCGCGAAGCGGGCGTACGTAGTACTAGGTGGGGATGCCCGTCGGCCACCACGGGGGGACGTTGGCGGGGCAGATGGGGGCGGGGGTGAAGTTGGGGGTGCCGGCCCAGGAGTAGAGGGCCAGGTCGGCGATGGCGATGGCGATCATCGCGGCCAGGAGGGCGGTGAAGAAGCCTTGGCCTTTGCGGGAGAAGCGGTAGACGGTGTTGAACAGGACCAGGTTCACCACGAACGCCACCGGGATGCCGACGAAGAACAGGGTAGGACCGTTGCCGACCCCGTTGAGGTGGACTCCGCACGCCTTCCACGACTTCGACGTCAGCACCAGGAGCCCGAAGCCGGCACCACCGCCGACGACCAGGGTCAGGAACGAGTCGACCTTGCTGCCTTTCGCCATGTCGTCACGGTAGGCGACGCGGCGGCCAAGACCGGCGAAACGCCCGGAGGACCTGGCCGATCACAGTGCGTACCGGTGTTTTTCGTGCGGAAAGCGATTGTCGGCGGAAATTTGTGACGGGCCTCACTCGCGAGCGGTTCTCAACACCACTTCCAGTCGCGTACGGTTAGTACCACTTGCACACTGGTATATGCCCACTGGGCACACTGGTCTGCGAGAAACGCACCGTCAAGCCAGCTGAATCGAACCGCCGGAGACCCCGGCGGCCGACGTCGTACCTCCTCAACGGCGAGGGGCCAGCCGCCGTCGGCCCGATCGCGAGAGGGAATGAGCCGCCGATGACGACAACCGCCAGCCCTGCCCATACCGAGACTGCCCTCGGTGTCGAGAGCCCGGTCACCCCACCGACCTTCGACCTGAGCCACGCCCCGACTGAGCACGCGGGCCTGCTGGCCTGGGTTGCCGAGGTTGCCGAACTCACCCAGCCCGACCGGATCCACTGGGTCGACGGCTCCGAGGCCGAGTACGCGAAGCTCACCACCGAACTGATCGCCGCCGGCACCGTCGTCCGACTCAACGACGAGTTGAAGCCGAACTCGTTCTGGGCCCGCACCGACCCGTCCGACGTCGCCCGGGTCGAGCAGCGCACCTTCATCTGTTCGGTCGACGAGGCCGACTCCGGCCCGACCAACAACTGGATGGCGCCGGCCCGAGATGAAGGCGCTGATGACGGAGCTGTACCGCGGCAGCATGCGCGGCCGGACTCTGTACGTCGTGCCGTTCTGCATGGGCCCGTCGACCGCCGAGAAGCCGATGTTCGGCGTCGAGATCACCGACTCGGCGTACGTCGTCGCCTCGATGCGGATCATGGCCCGCAGCGGCGCCGAAGTACTGGCCAAGATGGGCACCGACTCGAAGTTCGTACCGTGTCTGCACTCGGTCGGCGCACCGCTGGCTCCCGGCCAGAAAGACGTGCCGTGGCCGTGCAACGACGAGAAGTACATCGTCCAGTTCCCCGAGGAGCGGACGATCTGGTCGTACGGCTCGGGCTACGGCGGCAACTCGCTGCTGGGCAAGAAGTGCTACTCGCTGCGGATCGCCTCGGCGATGGCGCGCGACGAGGGCTGGCTGGCCGAGCACATGCTCATCCTGAAGCTGATCTCGCCGGAGAAGAAGGTCCACTACATCGCGGCCGCGTTCCCGAGCGCCTGCGGCAAGACCAACCTGGCGATGCTCGACCCGACCCTGGAGGGCTGGGAGGTCGAGACGCTGGGCGACGACATCGCCTGGATGCGCTTCGGCGAGGACGGTCGCCTGTACGCCGTGAACCCCGAGTTCGGGCTGTTCGGCGTCGCCCCAGGTACCGGCTGGAAGACCAACCCGAACGCGATGCGCACGATCGAGAAGGGCAACTCGCTCTTCACCAACGTCGCGCTGACCGATGACGGTGACGTCTGGTGGGAGGGCTACTCGCAGACCCCGCCGAACCACCTGACCGACTGGAAGGGCCGCGAGTGGACGCCGGAGTCCGGCGAAGTCTCCTCGCACCCGAACAGCCGATTCTGTACTCCGATCAAGCAGTGCCCGATCATCGCCGACGAGTACGAGGACCCCAACGGCGTACCGATCTCAGCGATCCTCTTCGGCGGTCGCCGGGCCACCACGGTCCCGCTGGTCACCGAGGCGCGCGACTGGGACCACGGTGTCTTCATGGGCGCGACCCTGTCGTCCGAGACCACCGCGGCCGCGGTCGGCCAGGTCGGTGTGGTTCGCCGCGACCCGATGGCGATGCTGCCGTTCATCGGCTACAACGCCGGTGACTACCTGAACCACTGGATCACGGTCGGCAAGGACAACGACGCGTCCAAGCTGCCGAAGATCTTCTACGTGAACTGGTTCCGCAAGGACGCCGACGGCAAGTTCGTCTGGCCGGGCTTCAGCGAGAACGGCCGCGTGCTCAAGTGGGTCATCGACCGGCTGGAGGGCCAGGCCGCCGCGGTCGAGACGCCGATCGGGCACGTGCCGACGGTCGACGCGCTCGACGTGAGCGGGCTGGACCTGACAGTCGAGGCGCTGCAGACGGCGCTGCACGTCGACGCCGAGGAGTGGAAGGCCGAGATCCCGCTGATCGAGGAGTGGTTCGCCAAGCTCGGCGACAAGGTCCCGGCGGCGCTCAAGCTCGAACTCGACGCACTCAAGGCCCGCCTCGGCTAGTACTACGACCCGTTCGTACTACGAGTCGCTGGTTTCTCGGTGCAGCGCCCCGGTCTTCGGACCGGGGCGTTCCGCTGTCCCCAACAACCGCTTGCGTCCGAACGAGTGAGGGTCCTGCCCCTCGCCCCTTCGGACGCAAGCGGTGTCAGAGGCCGAGGGTCGACTCTCGCGGGACCAGCCGGGTGGGGAGTTCGAGGATGCCGTGCCGGCGAGTGCCGGCGATCGCCTCGAGGAGCAGTTGTGCGCTGTGGCGACCCAACTCCTCCAACTGCAGGTCGACCGACGTGAGCGGCGGCCGGCTCGCGAGTGCCATCACCGGCCAGTTGTCGTAGCCCGTCACGGCGATGTCTTCCGGAACAGCCCGGCCGAGTTCGCGAAGGCGATCGCAGGCCCCGCGGGCGATCTGGTCGCTTCCACAGGTGATCGCGTCAAGCTCCGGATGCCTGCGCAGCAACAGATCCGTGGCCTGCCGTCCCCACTGCTCGCTCCAGTCACCGAAGAGGACCTCGCCGGCGAAGATCGTCCCGGCGTGATCGACGACCCCGCTCGCGCGTTCGGCCGCGGAGCGGTGGTTGTCGGGCCCGGTCACGTGCGCGATCCGAGTGCGGCCGAGACCCCGCAAGTGCTCGACGACGGAAGCCGCACCTTGCTGCTCGTCGACGATCACCGAGGTATCGGCCCGATCTGTCGACGCGGCCAGCGCGTAGACAACTGGCAGGGAGACGTCGATCGGAGTCCGTGGCTCGGTGCGCCGGCCGGTGACGACGATCCCGTCGACTCTTCGCGCGGCCAGCGAGCGCAGATAGTGCTGCTCGCGCAGTGGGTCGTCCCGGGTGTCACACAGGATGGTCGCCAACTCACCGGCGCTGAGCACATCCTCGACGCCACGCATGATCGGGTTGCTGAACCGGCCCGAACTGTCGGTGGTGAGCAGCGCGACGGTGAAGGTCCGACCTGACTGCAAGGCCCGCCCGCGGGTATCTGGTGTGAAGCCGAGTTGGTCCGCGGCCCGGCGTACGCGCTCACGCGTGGCGGGGCTCAGCTGACCCGTGTCGTTCAGTGCTTTCGAGGCTGTCCCGACAGAGACCCCGGCCAGCGCGGCGACATCGAGGATGCGTGCCGGCTGTTGCTTCAGCACCGGCTTCCTCTCCACCATCATGTTTCCTTCCGCTGTCCGGGAACGTGCCGACGACTGTAGCAGGATCAGCCGGATTCCCCTTACGGAACGAGGATCTGGTCTTGACGAAGACTCGGCACGGTCTTACGTTGTCAGCACGGAAAACGTTTGCGGTTTTTCCGTCCCCTGTGTGATGCCCGCCCATTTACATCACGCGAAAGAGGACCTGCCATGCCTGATTCCCCTGTCGAAGGGATGCCCCGTCGTGACTTTCTCGGTGCCACTCTCGCCGCCGCCGGCGGCCTGGCGGTCGGTATGACCGCGACCCCGGCCGAAGCCGCCGAACCAACTGGGGGCGCTCAGCCCGCCGCCGCCACTCAGCCCGGGGCGGTGAGCGCTTCGATGCCGCCCGCGACCCGAGGCGGGTACTACGTCCCCAACCGCACGCCGCTGCAGCCGGTGCCGTTCCAGAAGCTGCCACCGGGAGCGATCGAGCCGCGTGGCTGGTTGGCGCAGCAACTCGATCTGCAGGTCAACGGCCTCTGCGGCCGGTACGACGAGGTCTCCGATTTCCTCGTCTACACGACGAACGGCTGGGTCGACCCGGCCAAGGACGCCTGGGAAGAACTCCCGTACTGGCTGCGAGGCCTCGGTGATCTCGGGTACGTCACCGGCGACGCCGCCGTACTCGCCAAGACGAAGCGATGGATCCACGGCATCATCGACACCCAGGCTGCCGACGGCTGGTTCGGCCCAGAACGGTTGCGCACCTCGCTGGAGAACGGACCCGACTTCTGGCCGGGCATGCCTTTGCTGGCAGCGTTCAGGTCCTGGTACGAGTACTCCGGCGACGAGCGGGTGATCCCGTTCATGACGCGCTATCTGCAGTTCCAGAACACGCAGCCGCCGGAGGTGTTCAACCGGTCCTGGGGCGCGTTCCGCTGGGGCGACAACATCGACAGCGCGTACTGGCTGTACAACCGCACCGGTGATGCCTGGCTGCTCGACCTGGTCCGCAAGATGCACGCCGGTTCGGCCGACTACACCAACGGCATTCCGAACTGGCACAACGTGAACCTGGCGCAGGGGTTCCGTGAACCCTTGCAGTACGGACTTCTGGCCGGCGACGAGAAGTACAGCGCGGCGACGTACCGGAACTACGCGACGATCATGGGCCAGTACGGGCAGTTCCCGGGCGGTGGATTCGCCGGGGACGAGAACTCCCGGCCGGGGTTCGGTGATCCACGCCAAGGTTTCGAGACGTGCGGGATCGTCGAGCTGATGCACACGTTCGAGATGCTGACCCGCTTCACTGGCGACACGGACTGGATCGACCGGTGCGAGGAACTCGCATTCAACTCGTTGCCTGCGTCGTACGACCCGCGTCAGCAGGTCATGCACTACATCACCTGCGCCAACAGCATCCAGCTGGACGAGACGGTGAAGCACGGGCAGTTCCAGAACGGTTTCGCCATGCAGGCTTACAAGTACGGCGTCCATCAGTACCGGTGCTGTCCGCACAACTACGGCATGGGTTGGCCGTACTACGCGCAGGAACTGTGGCTGGCGACGACCGACAACGGGTTGGCGGCTTCGATGTACGCCGCGAGCAAGGTGACCGCGCGGGTCGGTTCGGGAGTCGGGACCGAGGTCACTGTCGTGCAGGACACGGAGTACCCGTTCGACGAGACGATCAGCTTCACAGTGCAGGCGGCGCACAGCACACGTTTTCCGTTGTACCTGCGGATTCCTGGCTGGGCGACGGAGTTCTCCGTGTCGGTGAACTCTGCCCGGGTGCCCGCTGCCGCCCAAGGCGGGTGGGTCAAGCTCGATCGCACCTGGCGCTCGGGCGATCGGGTGAAGCTGGTGCTGCCGATGCGGGTCACTACTCGCGTCTGGACGGAAAATCAGAAAACGATTTCGGTGGACCGCGGGCCGCTGACCTACTCACTGGCGATCGACGAGCGCTACGAAACCATCGGCGGCACCACCGAGTGGCCCGAACTCGCCGTCTACCCGGCTTCCCCTTGGAACTACGGCTTGGTGGCAACCGCTGCTCACGGCGCGACCGGGTCGGGAGTGAGTGGCGCGGATGTCGCCGCGCCGAGCGCGGGTGATGGGGGTGGCGCTGCGGACGGAGGTGGTGGCGGGCGCGGAGGGTTCGAGGTTGTTCGGCGGCGGGTGGCGGCGGGGGCTGATCCGTTTACTCGGG
Source organism: Kribbella qitaiheensis (assembly GCF_014217565.1). Classification (NCBI taxonomy): domain Bacteria; kingdom Bacillati; phylum Actinomycetota; class Actinomycetes; order Propionibacteriales; family Kribbellaceae; genus Kribbella; species Kribbella qitaiheensis. Next base: position 4,666,084 of record NZ_CP043661.1, on the reverse strand, counting down.
AGGGGGTGCCGCTGGAGTTGAAGGCGCGGGGACGGCGGATTCCGGAGTGGGAGGCTGATAGCGAGGGTGTGGTCGGGCTGTTGCAGGGCAGTCCGGCGCGGTCGGTTCAGCCGATGGAGGACATCACGCTGATTCCGATGGGGGCGGCTCGGTTGCGGATCAGTTCGTTCCCGACAGTCGATGCCAACGGCATCCAATGGCGTCGCCGGAGGCGGATCACCGCGTCGCATGTGAACGACGGGGATTCGCTGGAAGCCGCGGACGACGGACGCGTTCCGTCCTCGTCTGCCGACCAGTCGATCCCGCGCTTCACCTGGTGGGATCGGCGCGGCTCGACGGAGTGGATCGAGTACGACCTGCGCGAGAGCCGGGAGATCTCGCAGGCTTCGGCGTACTGGTTCGATGACACCGGGACCGGGCAGTGCAGGGTTCCCGCGTCGTGGCGGGTTCTGTGGCTCGACGGAAACACCTGGCGCCCGGTCGACCAGCCCACGCAGTACGGCGTATTGCGTGATGCCTTCAATGGCGTTCGGTTCGCGCCGGTGCGGGCACAGCGGTTCCGGGTCGAGGCCGTACTCCGGCCAACCTTCTCAGGCGGAATCCTGAGCCTCGCCTTCAGCTGACTCGGCCGAACCTCCGCCCGCCCGGCCTCAGGTCCGCCTGAGGCTGGGGTGGGGCGGGCTAGGTTGGCGAGCATGGTGATACCGGAGAGTGCGCGCGAGGTACTGGAGTCGGATGCGCTGGGGCATCTGGTCACGATCAACCCGGACGGCAGTCCGCAGGTGTCGGTGGTCTGGGTCGGGGTGGACGGTGACGAGATCATCGCCGCGCATATCCCGGAGCATCGGAAGGTGAAGAACATCCGGCGGGACGCGCGGGTGGTGCTTTCGCTCGAGACGGACCGGATGAACGAGATGGGGCTGGTCGAGTACCTGGTGATCACCGGTACCGCGCGGATCACCGAGGGTGGGGCGGTGCAGATTCTGCGCGAGCTGGCCAAGACCTATATAGGACCCGATGCGGATTTTCTGCCGGGTGACGACGTACCGGCTGGGTACGTCACGCACATCACGGTGGACAAGGTTTCCGGCGTCGGACCGTGGGTGAAGGCATGAAGATCGGCGTGATGCTTCCGGTCGGCGACAACGAAGGACCGGACGGCGGAGTACCGAGCTGGGCGGAGGTTCGCGCGATTGCGCAGGCTGTGGAGACGAACGGGCTGGACTCGGTCTGGCTGGCGGATCACTTCCTGTACCGGCCGGGTGGTGGGGACGAGCGGACGTACGGGATGCATGAGGCGTGGACTCTGCTGACTGCTGTGGCCGCGGTGACGGATCGGATCGAGCTCGGGACGATGGTGCTTTGCGGGTCGTTCCGGGATCCGGGGCTGACCGCGAAGATGGCGGCGACGCTTGATCTGGTGTCGAGCGGGCGGTTGATCCTCGGTGTCGGCGCGGGGTGGCACGACCCGGAGTACGAGGCGTTCGGATTGCCGACGGATCACCGGGTCGGGCGGTTCGCCGAGTGGCTGGAGATTTTGGCGCGGCTGCTCAGGAAAGAGAACGTGACGTTCGATGGGAAGTATCACCAGGTGCGGGATGCGGAGCTGGTGCCTGCGCCGGTCAGGGAGATCCCGATCCTGGTGGCGGCTCGACGGCCGAGGATGCTGGAGCTGACGGCGCAGTGGGCTGATGCCTGGAACACGGCGTGGTTCGGGGTGGTGGATGAGCGGGTCAAGGAGCGGTTGGGTGAGTTGAAGGCGGCGACCGATGCTAGCGACCGGCCGGACGGGGCGGTGGCGCGGACGGTCGGGATCGCGGTGCGGGATCCCGAGCAGCCGGCGATCGATGAGCCGAGTCCGGGGGCGGTGGAGGGGACTGTCGAAGAACTGGCGGCGGCGTTGAGGGATTACCGGGGGTTGGGCGTCGATCACCTGATCGTCGCTGTGGAGCCGGTCACACCTCGGTCTGTCGAGCGGTTGGCGGAGGCCGCGCGGTTGGTGGGGTAACAAAGCAAGAAGGCCCCCAGGCTCGCCTAGGGCGGGCTTGGGGGCCTTTTCGTGCGGAGGCGGCGAGAACCGGCTTACGCCTCCCGAAATGCTCGCCTTTCTCCGCACATGACGAAGGGCCCCAAGCGCGCCTGCGGCGACTTGGGGCCCTTCGTCTTGTGCGGAGGCGGCGAGATTTGAACTCGCGAGAGGGGATTACCCTCAACCCGCTTAGCAGGCGGGCGCCATAAACCGGACTAGGCGACGCCTCCTCCGACGGTCCTTGCGGGACACGACGACGGCCAACACTATCCGGACAAGTGGCTCAGCGGCAAAGCGGGTACCGGACTCGCTGGGAGTGTCGCCCTGGTGCCCTGTAATCTGGCCGAATCGACGGGGGTCGAGGTCAACCAAGGAGGCCGTGTCGGCGTCTGAAGTACCGAGGGCCGGTTCATCATCGGTCCGGAACCGCCGCCACGTCGTCGATCAGGGAACGGAGCCATGTCGCGGAGTACTCGCGCAGCTGGACGTAGGTCCGCGCCAAGAGGCAGCCGATCACGTCAGAAGGCGCACCGGGCCCGTTCTGCCTCGAAGGCCATCGGGCTGACCCTGATCAGCGCGCTCATCCCGGGCTCCGGCTTCGTGATGGGCGGCCGCACCAAGCTGGGCGCGTTCATCATCACGCTCAGCCTGGGCCTGCTCGGCCTCGCGGCGTTCATCGGCCTGACACACCGTGACTCCGTCGTCGAGCTCGCCGTCGACCCGAGCCGGTTGCTGATCGCGACCGCCGTCGTCGTACTGCTCGGCTTCTGCTGGATCTGCGTCGTCGTCTCGTCCCACAAGCTGCTCCGCCCGGTCAGCGTGAGTGCGGTCGGCCGACTGGCCGGCTCCGCGTTCGTCGGGCTGCTCTGCTTCGGCATCGCCGTCCCGACCACCGTCGCCGCGCAGACCGTGATGGCGCAGCGCGACCTGGTCGGCAACGTGTTCCAGTCCGAGGGCGACTCCAAGAGCGCGACCCGGCCGAAGGTCAACAAGAAGGACCCCTGGGCGAACACTCCCCGGCTGAACATCCTGCTGCTCGGCGCGGACGACGGCGCCGGCCGCGAGGGCACCCGGACCGACACGGTGATGGTCGCCAGCATCGACACCAAGACCGGCGACACGAAGCTGATCTCGCTGAGCCGGAACTTCATGCGGATGCCGTTCCCCGAGGACTCGCCGCTGCACAAGTTCTACCCGGAGGGCTTCTGGGACCCGAGCCTCGGCAACGTCGAGCAGCCTGAGTTCTACCTCGACGCGATGTACCGGAACCTCCCGCTGGCCCACCCGGGTGCGCTCGGTCCGTCGGACAACGAGGGCGCGGACGTACTCAAGGTGTCGGTCGGCGAGGCGATGGGCCTCAAGCTCGACTACTACATGCAGGTCAACCTGCAGGGCTTCGAGCAGCTCATCGAGGCGCTCGGCGGGATCACCGTCAACATCAACTACAAGGTGCCGATCGGCGGCGACTACCGCGGCCCCGGCTCGGCCGACGACACTCTCCCCAGTCGCTACCTGCAGCCCGGCCCGAACCAGCACCTGAACGGCCACGACGGCCTCTGGTTCGCCCGCGGCCGGTACGGTCTGAGCGATCCGTCCCGGCAGGAGCGCCAGCGGTGCACGATCCACGCGATCGTGAACAGCGCGAACCCGGCCAACCTGGTGACGAAGTACCAGCAGCTCGCCTCGGCTAGCAAGAAGCTGCTCCGGACCGACATCCCGCAGGAGATCCTGCCGGCGTTCATCGACCTCGGTAGGAAGGTCAAGGGCGCCAACGTCTCCAACGTGGACCTGGACAAGGACAAGAACTTCCCGAGCGGGAAGAACCCGGACTACGAGGCGATGCGCGAGATCGTCAAGAACGCGCTCGAGACGAAGACCAAGCCGGTCGCCTCGACCCCGTCCAGCACCACCACGAAGAAGCCGGGCAGCACCAAGACGACCCCGGCGAAGACCCCGGCCGGCGGCACCGAGGACCTGAAGGACGCCTGCGCCTACCACCCGGCCAAGGGATAACAGTCACCCGGCCAAGGGATGACGAAGGGTCGCTGAGATCCTTACCGGATGCGTACGACGTACCGGATGCGGCCCGGGCGGTTTGTCGGGGTCCTGGCCGCGGGTCTGATCATCTTCGGCGTGGCCGCGATCGTCTGGGCGATCGGGCTGCCGTCCGTCGTGGTGGCGGTGTTCGCCACCCTGGGCGGCCTCGTCGTCCTGGCCGGCCTGTGGATCCTCGCCTTCCCTCCGATCCTGGTGAAGCTCGGCACCGACGACGTCGCTGTCCGGGGCCTGAAGACCGGCTGGGACCAGATCACCGAGGTCGGGCGGATGGAGACCACCCAGGGCCCGTCCATCGCGCTGCGGACCAAGCAGCAGGACGGGACGATCCTGGTCCCGCTCCGCTGGCTGGCGCCGGGTAAGGCGGACAAGCTCGAAGCCGACCTGCGGGACCGGCTGAACAAGGCCAACGGTTACACAATCTGGGACGGCACTGCCCCCGACGAGGCTGATCGCCCAGAATAGGCAGCAACGATTCGATCGCTTGATCTTTGGGAGTCCGGCTGTGCTTTCGTTCGAACTGTCGTACGAGGAACTGATCGCCTACCAGGGGACGAACCCCCGGCCGGACGATTTCGACCAGTACTGGGAGAAGGGCCTGGCCGAGCTGGGCGGGATCGATCCGGAGACCGCGTTCGAGCCGGCGACGGACTTCCCGCTGCCGTTCGCGCGGGCCGAGCACCTGTACTTCAACGGCACCGGCGGTTACCGCGTGCACGCCAAGGTGATCCGCCCGCAGAACCCGACCGGCCCGGCCGTGCTGATGTTCCACGGGTACGGCGGTGAGCAGCCGAAGTGGGTCGACCTGCTCCCGTACGCCGCGCGCGGATTCACCATCGCGGCGCTGGACGTCCGCGAGCAGGTCGCGTTCCGGACCACCTCGCAGCAGCCGAACAGCTTCTCGCTGCGCAACCACCTGGTCGAGGGCCTCGACGACGGGCCGGAGGGGCTGCTCTACCGGCACGTCTTCCTCGACACCCGGCGGCTGGCCGACATCATCCGCGCACTGCCCGAGGTGGACCCGGCGCGCGTCGCCACCACCGGCTGGAGCCAGGGCGGCGGACTGAGCCTGGTCGCGGCCGCGCTGACCCCGGAGATCAAGTACGCCGCGAGCGTCTACCCGTTCCTGACCGACTACCGGCGGGCCTGGGATCTGAACCTCGACAAGGATCCGTACAACGAGATCACCACCTGGTTCCGCAAGCGCGATCCGCGCCACCTCCGCGAGGAGGAGGTCTTCACCACCCTCGGGTACATCGACCTACAGCACCTGGCGCCGCGGATCCAGGCGGAGGTCACGCTGTACGTCGGCCTGGAGGACGAGACCTGTCCGCCGTCCACCCAGTACGCGGCGTACAACAAGATCACCTCCGCCAAGGAGGTCCGCTTGTACCCCGACTTCGGCCACGACGACCTGCCGGGCGCGATGGACGAGATCTACCAGCAGATCGGCGCCAAGCTCTGACCAGCCTGACGATCCTCGGTACTGCGGCCCCCTACCCGCTACCGGACCGCCCCTGCTCGGGTTATCTCCTGCAGGGCGGTGGCGCACGGGTCTGGGTGGACGCAGGGCCGGGTTCGCTGGCCGAGTTACTACGGCACACCTCGTTGGATCGACTGGACGCGGTCTGGTTGTCCCACTTGCACCTGGACCACATCGGCGACCTGCTGAATGCGTACTACGCCCTCAGCTACGGCCACCTGCCATCGCGGGCCGTGCCGCTCCCCGTCTATGCACCGGCAGCCCTTGCAACTCGCCTGGCCGGCTTCTTCGAGCAGCCGGACGCCGACTTCGTCAGCGACGTACTAGACCTCCAGTCGCTATCAGACGGCCACAAGCTGCAGCTACGGGGCCTCACGCTCACCAGCAGGCTGGTAGAGCACGGCATCGAGGCCTACGGGCTCCGAGCCCAGGCAGAGGGCGCCAGCCTGGCCTACTCGGGCGACTGCACGCCCTGTACTGCGCTGGACGAGCTGGCAGCGGACGTGGACCTACTGCTGTGCGAGGCGGATGTGGACGCGCCCAGCACGGTCCACCACACTCCAGAAGATGCCGGGTCGCTGGCCAGGCGTGCAGGAGTGAAGCGTCTGGTCGTCACCCATGTCGGACCGGCGTTGAGCCCGGAAGGGGCTACTGCGCGGGCCGCCGAGATGTTCGGCGGCCCCACAGTGTGTGCGACGGTCGGAGAGACCTTGAGTCCTTGGTAGACCTGCATTACCCGCCACCACCTGGTTGGTGAGTACTGCGCGTCCGCCCCGTGAACTCAGTTGGCCTCTTTACCGGCCCAGTAGTGCCACGCTGGAGAAGCGACTGGGGATCGGGTCAGACCATCCGGCCAGGTAGCCGGCAGGTCGTGACTCCGGGCCGCGTACAAGATCACCTCCGATGCTCCTCCGTCGCCGCGAACGATGACCCGGGCGGCCGTCTCGGCCCGCATGTCGGCCAGGTAGTGGATGGCCGGCAGGAATTCGGCGCTGAGGCGGGGACTGAGCCGGCCGACGGGTTCGTCGTCCAGCCTGATCTCCACCACCATCCTGTTCCGGTCGGCGAAGGCGTCCTCTTCCTCGATGGCGTGCATCGTGGCGTACGCCCAGCACTCGCCTTCCGGCCGGAACAACGGCGCCAGCACGTCCGGATGCACCTCACTGCCCGGTACGACGATCCCGCTGCCCATCGGCAGCAGCTGGTAGCTCCCCGGCGGTGGCAGGTTCACCGGGACCAGCATGTGCGGCTGACCGAGCGCGACCGCGACACTGGCGTGGAACTCGGTGCCGTCGGTCTTGCCCTCCCAGTCGGCCGGCTCCCACTCACTGACCCACAGGTGGCACGGCACCTGTGGTTGCAGACCCTGACCCACCAGTTCCGACAGAACAGGGTGATATCTGTGCGCATCCTCCCTTGGCAGATAGCCGACGGTCTTGCCTTGCACCCGCACCGCGATCGAGCGCGGGTCGAAACGGTTGTGCGGCTCCGGGACGAGATCCGCGTCCGTGTCCAGATCTGCGCCACGAGCCGGAATGGGATCAGGAAACAGGCTTCGGATCGCCTGCTCGTGCGGAGCCTCCCGGACGACTTCCTGACCACACCACAGCGCGTCTCCCCACAGACTGAACGGAATCGATTCCATAGCTGCCCTCCAGTCCCCGTTGACCGGTTTACTCGGCTCATCCCGTCCAGGACCCTGGGCGTTACACCGAGTGAGCGTATGAAAACTAGACTGCCCAGTAACGACCTGTTTCACGCATGAAAAATGACCTTGTTGCGCAACGGTGTCCGGCGGTCCGTAGTTTGGACCTAGGGCGTCTTGTGCAGTGAGCGAAATGAAAGAATCGTGCAGATGCACGGGAAGGAAGCGCATGCAGGGCAGTAATGCAGCCGCACATTCGGGGGCTGAAACAGCGGCTCGATCGACCGTCGACGCGGCCGCGATCGAGGCCGCGGTCAAGCGTCTCGACGGGGTCGCGATCCGGACCCCCTTGCAGCGCAACCACCGGCTGTCGGAGCGAATCGGCGCGGAGGTCTGGCTGAAACGCGAAGACCTGCAGATCGGCCGCTCGTACAAACTGCGCGGCGCTTACAACCTGATTGCTCAACTGGACGAGGTTTCCAAAAAGGCCGGCGTCGTCTGTGCCAGTGCGGGCAATCACGGCCAAGGACTCGCGTATTCCTGTCACACGCTTGATGTTCAAGGCCGGGTCTACGTTCCCCGTACTACGCCGCGCCAGAAACGCGATCGGATAGCCGCTCTCGGCGGCGATCAAATCCAGGTGGTCGTGACCGGCGACACCTATGACGACGCGGCCGCGGCAGCGCTCGCCGAGGCGACCAGGACGGGGGCGACGCTGGTCCCCGCCTTCGACGACCCGCGAACCGTCGCCGGACAGGGCACCGTCGCCGTCGAGTTGGTCGGCCAACTAGGCCGCGCGCCCGACGTACTGGTGGTTCCGGTCGGCGGCGGCGGCCTCGTGGCCGGCGTGGCCACCTGGCTCGCCGCGCGGCACCCCGGCGTACGGGTGGTCGGTGTTGAGCCTGCGGGGGCAGCGAGCATGGCTGCGGCGTTGGCCGCGGGCGAGCCGGTCACCCTGCCGCACCTGGACAGCTTCGTGGACGGCGCCGCCGTACGGCGGGTCGGCGACTCGACGTTGCCGCTGGTGTCCACGGCCGGCGTGGAGATGATGTCGGTCCCCGAGGGGCTCGTGTGCTCGGAGATGCTGGAGCTGTACCAGACCGACGGCCTGATCGCCGAGCCCGCGGGCGCCTTGTCAGCGGCGGCATTGGGTCATGGCGTCGAGGTGAAGCCGGGCGAGACCGTGGTCTGCCTGCTGTCGGGTGGCAACAACGACGTCAGCCGGTACGGCGAGATCCTCGAGCGATCGCTGGTCCACGAGGGCCTGAAGCACTACTTCCTGGTCACCTTCCCGCAGGAGCCGGGCGCCCTGCGGTCGTTCCTCGACGGTGTCCTCGGAATCGACGACGACATCACCCTGTTCGAGTACGTGAAGCGCAACAACCGCGAGACCGGAGTCGCCCTGGTCGGGCTGGAGATCGGCCGCCGCACCGACCTGCCCGGTCTGCTCGCCCGGATGGACGCGGCCCCGCTCACCATCGAACGCGTCAACCCCGACTCCCCCGAGTTCCGCTACCTGATCTGACGCTTGCGTCCGAACAACCGAGGGGCCTGACCCACGGTTGTTCGGACGCAACGAGCTTGGAGGAGGGAGGAGGGGTCAGGTCAGGGGGAGGGACCAGGCGTCGGCGAGGGAGGGGTCGTAGCCCGACGCGGTCGCGTTGTGCTGGATCCGTACGCGCACTGTCGATCCGGTCAGCAGCGCGGGGTCGTCGACCACGAACTGGTACGTCGCCAGCCCACCGTCTGACTTGTTGATCACCCGGTGGTGGACGACCGTGCCGTTGACCAGGATCTCGTAGTCCTTCACCTGGGCATGGTCGTAGGTCTCGACCAGCCGGAGGGCGAACGGCTGTCCGGCCTGGATGCCGACGGTGAACTCGAACCATGCCCCGGGCACATTCATCCCGGCGTACCGTCTGCTCCGGCCCCGCCTCGACGCTGGTGGCCGACGAGGGCGCGGCCGTCAGCGCGTGCGCCGACTCCGAGGTGGCTTCGCCGAGATCCACGTAGTCGATCGCGTTCGCCGGGGTCAGCGACTGGGTCACGGTGAACGGCACCCGCGCCGAGGCCACCTCACCGCGTGGATCGACGAACCTGGCGGTCAGGTCCACCGGCGCCGCGTTCCCGGCGAGCGGGGTGACGACCGGCACGCTGATGATCCGCTCCGCGCCCGCGGCCAGGGTGACCGATTCCGAGGGCGCCGGGGCCGCCCAGCCGGCCGGAGTACCGACCTCGAGCCGACCGGTGATCGGAGCTGTCGAGCGGTTCTTGACCACGGCCGCCACCGTCGTCGTGGTCCCGGGCTCACCCGAGGCGGGTGTCGCCGCGGCCGAGCTGAGTCCGATCGGCGGCGGCGAGACCACGAACTTGTAGGTGCCGGAGGCAACGGTCATGGCGACCGTGGCACCTTCGTCGACGACCCCGCTGACGTGGTCGGCCTGCCCGAGCGGACGTCCGCTCTCGGTGATCAGGTTGGGGTTCAGCGTCGGGATCCGCACGGTGGCGGTGGTGTTGCCCGGCACGGTCACCTCGAGCGTGAGCCCCTCGTCCGCGTCCTGCTTCCACTTGCTGGCCACCCGCCCGTACGGCGTCTGCAGACCGAAGTCGGAAGTCGTGATCCCGTTGCCGGGCACCGGTGCGATCAGCGACTTGTGATAGCCCGGTTCGGCCGCGGAGACACCGCCGAGCGTCCGGTACATCCACTCACCGACCGCGCCGTAGGCGTAGTGGTTGAAGGAGTTCATCCCGACATCGTTGAAGGTGCCGTCGGGGTTGATCGAGTTCCAGCGCTCCCAGACCGTGGTGGCGCCCTTGCCGATCTCGTAGCCCCACGACGGGTAGGACGTGTTCTGCAGCAACTGGTAGGCCAGGTCGGAGCGACCGATCTTGGTCAGTACCGGGAGCAGTCCGTCGACCCCGAGGAAGCCGGTCGACAGGTGGGTGTCGCGCCGCAGGATGGCGTTCGCGAAGTACTGGCCGGCTGCCGCGGTTCGATCGGCCGGGATCAGGTCGTTGGTGAAGGCAAGGATGTAGCCGGTCTGGCTGTCCGAACCGACCTTGCCGTCGGCCGCGACGAACCTGTCCACGAAGGCGTTCCGGACATCGTCGTACAGCTTCTGGTACTTCGCGGCGTCGGCCGTGTTGCCGATCACGGCCGCCATCTGGCTGAGCTGGCGGGCCCCCTTGGCGACGAACGACGTACCGATCAGGTCGCCGGGTGTCGGGTCGTCGAGGTTGAGCCAGTCGCCGTAGTCGCCGCCACCACGGATGAATCCGGTCGAGCTGGCGGCGAGGTAGTCGACGTAGCGGCGCATCGAGTCGTAGTGCTGGCGGATCACCGAGGTGTCGCCGTACGCCTGCCACAGCGTCCAGGGCACGTTCACCCCGGCGTCGGCCCAGCCGGCGTTGCCGAGACCGCCGTCGAACGAGTTCGGCACGGTCGGTGCGACGCTCGCATAGGCGCCGGCCGCGTTCTGGGAGTCGCGGAGATCCTGCAACCATTTGGTCAGGAACGCCTGCGAGTCCAGGTTGTAGACGGCCGTCCGCGCGAACACGTTGATGTCGCCGGTCCAGCCCATCCGCTCGTCCCGCGCCGGGGTGTCGGTCGGGATCGAGAGGAAGTTGCCGCGCTGCCCCCAGACGATGTTGCTGTGCAGTTTGTTCACCAGCGCCGAGTTGGTGTTGAAGGTGCTGGTCTGGGCGCCGTCCGTGCCCATCACCACTCCTACTACCGCCGACTCGGGCGGTGCGGTGGCGAGACCGCTCAGCTCGATGTAGCGGAAGCCGTGGAAGGTGAAACGCGGCCGATAGGTCTCGGGTCCGCTCGTCGCGAACGTGTAGCGGTCAGTGGCCTTCGCCGAGCGGAGGTTGTCGGTGTAGAGGGTGCCGTCGGGGTTCAGCACCTCGCCGTACCGGATCTTGACCGCTTGGCCAGGCGTACCGGTCAGGGTGAGCCGGGAGACACCGACCATGTTCTGGCCGAGATCGTAGAGGTAGACACCAGGCGTCGGTGACGCGATCGCCTTGGCCTTCAGTTCCTGGGTCACTCGCACCGGCTGATCGGTCTGCGGAATCAGCTTGTCGGTCGCGCTCGGGCGCAGTTGCACGGGCGACCAGGACGACGGCGTACGGCGTGCGTCGTAGCTCTCACCATTGAGGAGATCAGCCGCCTGTACTGCGCCAGGCGCGGTCTGCCAACTGGAGTCGGTGGCGAACACCCTCGTGGTGCCGTCGGTGTAGGTCACCCGGAGCTGCGCGCTGAACGCGGTCCGGCTGCCGTACTTGTTCGGCCCGAACATCGCCACATTGCCCGCGAACCAGCCGTTCGCGACCTCTGCGCCGAGCGTGTTCGCACCCGACTTGAGCAGCGCGGTCACGTCGTACGCCTGGGTCTGGATCCGATGCGCGTAGTCCGTCCAGCCAGGAGCGAGTTCGGAGTTGCCGACCTTCTTGCCGTTCAGGCTCAGCTCGTAGATCCCCTGCGCCGCGCCGTACATCCGGGCGCTGCGGACCTGCTTCGGCAACGAGATGCTCTTGCGGAAGACCGGGATCGCCTTACCGGGCAGCATCAGATCGGTGTTTCCCTTGAGCTGCAGCCCACCGCCAGGAAGGACCGTTCCGTCAGGGAAGGTCTGGTCGCCGGCCGGGAACGCGGTGTCGACCAGGACCTGACCGGCCGCGTTGGTGACCTTGAGGTTGCGGACGATGCCTTCCTCGACGCCATTGGTCCGGAACCCGATCAGGCCGGGACCGTTCTGGTCGGACTGCTGCCGCTGATCGACCTGGGTGCCGTCGATCCAGGTGGTGATGGTCTGCCCGGCCACGGTGATCCGCAGGTGGTGCTGCTGCTTGAGGTTGACGGCCAGCGGGATCTCGGCCAGTACGGCGTACCCGCCGGTGGTGTTCCGGACGTGCGGCCTCAGCAGTGGACGATCATCGGTCATCTGATTGAGCTGCCACATGTACGCCGCGCCGCCGCGCGATCGGAAGAAGACCCCAAGGGCGTCCTTCGTCAGCGTCAGGTCGGTGTCGACGGTGTAGTCGGTCCACTCCGGACCGGGCTGACTGTCCGCGCCGATCCAGTCGCCACGCCAGTCCGACGGCTGCAGCGCGCCGGTCTCGAAGCTTGCAACGGGCGCCCACTCGGACGCAGTACCGGCGTTGTCCCAGACCCGGACGGTCCAGAAGTAGGCCTTGTACGGCGTGAGCGCAGGTCCGCCGTATGCGATGTCGACCGAGCGGTCCGACTGGACGACGCCGCTGTTCCAGATATCGGGCTTACCGGTCTTCGCCGCGGTGGACGCGACGTGGACCTCGTACCGGGTCTGGGTCGTGCCGCGGCGGGTGCCGTCGAGTTGCCAGCTGAGTCGCGGTGCCGCGGCGGCGACTCCGAGCGGATGGGTGAGGCTGTTCGTCTTCAGGTTCGACACCTGCGGACAGGCCAACCGGGGTGGAGCGGCGGTGGCAGGCACCAAGGGTGCGAGCAGGAGAGCTGCTGCCAACAGGCAGGTCAGACGGGAGCGGAAAGACATCGGGGCGGACTCCTCACAGCTGGACGGGTTCTGCAGGGGAGCAAGTGGTGCGGGGTGGTGCGGGTCACAGCAGGCCGCGGCGGGCGGCCCAGACGATGGCTTCTACTGCCGTACCGAAGCCGAGGCGGTCGCAGGCGGCCCTGGTACGGCGGCGGACGGTGCGCTCGGACAGGTCGAGACGGCGTGCGACCGAGTCGACCGGCAGACCTGTCGCCAGCAGCCGGAGCAACTGCAGGTCGTTGTGGCTGATCTCCCGGTGCACGCGTGGGCGGGATTCGTGCTGCAGGACGGTCATCTTGAACCTCCGAACACCCGGGACTCGGCGGCGTCCCAGTCGGCCGGTTTGCATTGCGGCTGATAGCTCCGCAACTCATGGGTCGCGCGGACCAGCGCGCGCATCGCGGTCAGGTCGGGCAGCGGCGCACCGAGGGCCCGCGCCTGGACCAGCACGTTTCCCAGCGCGGACGCCTCGACCGGGCCGGCCAGCACGGGCAGACCGCACGCGTCGGCGGTCAACTGGCAGAGCAACTCGTTCTGCGATCCGCCGCCGATCACCTGTACGACCTCGACGTCGCGGTCGGCGATCTCCTGCGCGAGCCGCAGCGTCCGGCGATAGGCCAGCGCGAGACTCTCCAGCACGCAGCGCACCAGCACTCCTCGCGATGCGGGCGCTTCCTGGCCAGAGCGCTCGCAGTACTCGGCGATCCTCCGCACCATGTTGCCTGGGGCAAGGAACGACGGATCGTCCGGATCGATCAGTACTGCGAACGCCGGCGCCTGGGCCGCTTCGGCGAGCACCGGCGCCAGCTCGTCGGTGCCCCATTCGCGCAGGCACTCCTGCAGGATCCACAGGCCCATCACGTTCCGGAGGAACCGGATCCGGCCGTCGACCCCACCTTCGTTGGTGAAGTTCGCCTGCTGGGCCTCGGGCGTCAGGACGGGCTCGTCCAGCTCCAGGCCGACCAGCGACCAGGTCCCGGAGGAGATGTAGGCGAACCGTTCGTCGACCGCCGGCACGGCCACCACCGAGGACGCGGTGTCGTGCGATCCCACGGCGATCACCGGCGTCGCCGGATCAAGCCCGGTCTCCTCAGCAACGTCGGCAAGCAGCGGCCCGATCACCTGACCTGGTTGACGAATCGGTGGCAGCAAGGTGTGCGGCACCCCGACTCGCTCCGCAAGCCCTTCGCTCCAGCCACGCTCGCGTACGTCGTACAGCTGCGTCGTCGAGGCGTTGGTCGCCTCCGCGCCGCCGATGCCGGTCAGCCAGTAGCCGAGCAGGTCCGGGATCATCAGCAGGGTCTCGGCCTGGTCGAGGCGCTGTTCGGCTGCGAGTTGGTAGATCGTGTTGAAGGGCAGCTGCTGCAGCCCGGTCACGGCGTACAGATCGTCTGCGGAAACCTTCTGCAGAAGGCGTTCCAGCACCCCGTTGGTTCGGTCGTCGCGGTAGTGCACCGGGTTGCCCAGGAGCTTGCCATCGGCATCGAGTAGGCCGTAGTCCACTGCCCAGGAGTCGATCCCGATCCCATCCAAAGGACCGCCGGCTTTGCTGAGCCCAACGAGAACTTCGCGGTACAGATGCAGGATGTCCCAGTGCAAGGTGCCGGCGATCTTCACCGGACCGTTCCAGAAGCGGTGCACCTCGGTCAGCTCGAGTTCGCCCGGGCCCACCTCGCCAACCATCACGCGTCCACTGGACGCGCCTAGGTCGACCGCCGCGACTCGGAGCCGCGTCATCGGAGCTCCGGGCCGACGATCTTGAGGTCCAGGTGCAGGAGGTCGGCGACGGCGGCGAGGTTCTTGGTCTGGTGACCGGTACCGAGCGCCCAGTGGTGGGCCACGCCGGAGGCGGACCACGCGTCGGTCCACTCGCCCGGGTCGCAGCCGAAGTCGACGCGCGAGGTGGTGTTGCCGATCTGGAGCAGCGGGCCGGGCACGACGGTTCCTTCGGAGGCGATCAGCCGGAACGTGCCGTCCCGGAGCTGACCGAGGCCGAGGATGGTGACGGGACCGTGTTTGACATCGAACTCGACGGAGACGCCCCAGCCGCGTTTGCCGTGGTAGACCCCGAGCCCGCGCAGCAGCGGTTTGGCCGAACTGATCGCGAGGTGCGCCGGACCGTCGTGACCCATCTCGACCACGTTGTCGCGGAAGTTCAGCGCCTGCAGTTCGGTGAAGGATCCGCCGCCACCGAGCCTGTCCATCACGAGCATCGCCAGCGAGGTCCGCAGCTCGTACTCCCCCGCCGCTGGTATGCCGCGAGCCGTCAGCAACGACGCGCCGAGGATCATCCCGGCCGCCACGCGTTCGTGGGTCTCGCCGGCCAGGCCGCGGTGGTAGTAGGCGAGCGTGTCGAGCTGGAAGTCCTCGACCAGCCGGTCCAGCGCGACCGAGACGGTGGCGCCCCAGCGGAAGTCGTCCTCGATCACGGAGTCGTCCAGGGTGAAGATCTCCCGGGCGACCTTCATCCGCGCTGCCGTCTCGGCCTCGGTGACCTGCTCGACCCGGACCCGCAGGTCATCGATCTCGAGGATCTCGACGTGTCCGCCGAGCTGCGCGGAGACCAGGGTCGGGTCGGTGATCACGTCCATCATGCCGGGGTAGAGATGCCCGAGCAGGCCGTGCCGACCATGCCGGAGCGCGGCCCGGACGCCGGCGGCCCGGATCCAGCGACCGATCCGGTCCCAGGCGCGCTCGTCCTCGACGTACCCGGAGACGGAGCGGAAGTCGATGCCGCAACGTTCGAAGGCGTTCGCCATCTCGGGCAGCGGGCAGGCACCGCAGTACGCGAGCCAGGCGCCGGTATCGAAGGACGCGTGATCCATCGACTCGGTCGGTTGCAGGTTGAGCAGCAGCACAGGCGCGCCGCTGCGCTGGGCGACCGGGAAGAGCATCGACGCGGTCATGTAGGTGGTGAGGAAGCCGACGATCAGGTCGCAGTCCGCCAACCGCAGCTTCTCGGCCGCGGCAGCGCCTTCCTGGGCGTCGGAGATGAAGCCGACGTCGATGACCTCGCAGTCGAGGTCCGCGAACCGCTCCGACACCCTCCGCGCCGATGCCTGCAGTTGCGGCAGTAGGTCGGGGAACTGCGGCCAGTAGGCGCCGAGGCCGCCGGCAACCAGGCCGATCCGCGTCTTCCGCGGCTCGACCCGCGCTAGAGGGTCAGTGCTCCACATGATGGGTTCCTTTCAGCGCAGGAAGGCGGCGGCTACACCGGCGTCGACGGGCACGTGGAGGCCGGTGGTCAGGGAGAGGTCCCCAGCAGCCAGGGCGAAGACGGCCGCCGCGACGTGCTCCGGCAGAACCTCTCGCTTGAGTAGCGTCCGCTTGGCGTAGAAGGCCCCGAGCTCGGACTCCGGTACGCCGTACACCGCGGCGCGCTGAGCGCCCCAGCCCTTGGCGAAGATTCCGGATCCCCGAACGACCCCGTCGGGATTCACCCCGTTCACCCGTACGCCGTACTCACCGAGTTCCGCGGCAAGCAGTCGCACCTGGTGGGCCTGGTCGGCCTTGGCCGCGCCGTACGCGACGTTGTTCGGACCGGCGAAGACCGCGTTCTTGCTGGAGATGTAGACGATGTCGCCGCCGATGCCCTGGTCGATCAGGATCTTCGCGGCGGCACGCGACACCAGGAAGGAACCCTTCGCCATCACGTCGTGCTGCAGGTCCCAGTCCTTCTCGGTGGTCTCCAGCAACGGCTTGGAGATCGAGAGGCCGGCGTTGTTCACCACCAGATCGACCCCGCCGAACGCCAGTACCGCGGTCCGCATCGCTTCCTCGACCGCTGCCCCGTCGGACACATCGGCGCCTACGGCGATCGCGCGATCCAGGCCGCCGATCTCCTTGGCGACCGCGTCGGCCGCTGCCGCATCGAGATCCGCGACCACGACACAGGCCCCCTCGGCCGCGAGCCGCTGCGCGATCGCCTTGCCGATGCCCGAACCGCCACCGGTGACGAACGCGATCCGGGTGGCGAGCGGCTTCGGCTTCGGCATCCGCTGCAGCTTGGCCTCTTCCAGAGCCCAGTACTCGATCCGGAACTTCTCGCTCTCGTCGATCGGCGCGTACGTCGAGACTGCCTCGGCGCCGCGCATCACGTTGATCGCGTTGACGTAGAACTCACCAGCGACGCGGGCAGTCTGCTTGTCCTTGCCGAAGCTGAACATGCCGACGCCAGGCACCAGCACGATCGCCGGATCCGCGCCACGCATCGGCGGGCTGTCCGGCAGCGCGTGCCGGTCGTAGTACGCCGCGTAGTCCTCGCGGTACTGCAGGTGGAGCTCCCTGAGCCTGGTGGTCGCTTCCTCGATCGAAGCAGACGGCGGCAGGTCCAGGACGAGCGGGCGGACCTTGGTCCGGAGGAAGTGGTCGGGGCAGGAGGTGCCGAGAGCAGCCAGCTCAGCGAGCCGCTCGCGAGCGGTGAACTCCAAGACGGGCTCGGAGTCGTTGAAGTGGCCGATCTGCGGGTTGTCGGTCGACGCCAGCCCACGGATCACCGGCGCCAACTCGGCTGCCCTGGCACGACGTTCCGCGGCCGGCAGTGCTTCGAACCCCGGTACTACGGAGCCGAACGGCTCAGGTTTTCCGTTCTGCGCCAGGAAGAGCTCGGCCGTCCGGATGATCTCGAGCGAGTTGGCCTCGCACTCTTCCGACGTACTCCCCCAGGCCGTGATGCCGTGGCCGCCGAGGATGACGCCGATCGCCTGCGGGTTGTCCTTCTTCACCTTCGCGATGTCCAGACCGAGCTGGAAGCCCGGCCGGCGCCAGGGAACCCAGACGACGCGATCGCCGAAGCACTCGGCCGTCAGCTTCTCGCCGTCGGCCGCCGTCGCGAGCGCGATGCCCGAGTCCGGGTGCAGATGATCCACGTGCGGCGCGTCGACCAGGCCGTGCATCGCGGTGTCGATCGACGGCGCGGCACCGCCCTTGCCGTGCAAGCAGTAGTCGAACGCCGCGACCATCTCGTCCTCACGGTCGACACCTGGATAGACGTCAACGAGTGCGTTCAGACGGTCTTGCCGCAGTACTGCGAGACCCGTCGTCGTGAGCGTGCCGAGGTCGCCGCCGGAGCCCTTCACCCAGACCAGCTCCACCGGCTGCTGCGTGACCGGGTCGGTCGCGGTGCCCTTGGCGGACGTGTTGCCACCGGCGTAGTTGGTGTTGCGCGGGTCGGCACCCAGTCTGTTGCTACGCGCAACGAGTTCGGCCGCGGTGTCACTCACGTTTCTATGCTCCCCATCCGGCCTGCTGGCCGTCGGCTCGGTCCTTGGTGATCTGCTCGAAGTAGCCGCTGCGGTTGTAGGCGGCCACCGGGTCAGGGTCCAGCCCCTGGGAGGTCCGGAGATCGGCGAGCAGCGGTCGTACGTCGGTGTTGTAGGCGTCCATCAGCGCGGCGTTCGCGGCCAGCACGTCGCCTTCCTGCTGAGCCTTGCGGAGTACGTCGCGGTTGACCAGCAGCGCCTTCGCAGTCGCCTCCTGGACGTTCATCACCGAGCGGATGATGGCCGGGATCTTCGCCTCGATGTTGTGGCACTGGTCGAGCATGAAGGCGATCCCGCGGTCCGGGTCGAGTGCGTCACCGCGGACGATCTCGTTCATGATCCGGAACAGCTGGAACGGGTCGGCCGCCCCGACCATCAGATCGTCGTCGGCGTAGAACCGGCTGTTGAAGTCGAACGCGCCGAGCTTCCCGGCCCGGAGCAGGAACGCGACGATGAACTCGATGTTCGTCCCCGGCGCGTGGTGCCCGGTGTCGATGCAGACAGTTGCCTTTGGCCCCAGTTCCAGGCAGTGCGCGTACGACGTACCCCAGTCGGGCACGTCGGTCGCGTAGAAGGCCGGCTCGAACAGCTTGTACTCGAGCAGCATCCGCTGGTGGTCGCCCAGCCGGTCGTACACCTCGTGCAGCGCCGCGGAGAGCCGGTCCTGGCGATCCCAGAGGTCGTCCTGGCCGGGATAGTTCGTCCCGTCCGAGAACCACAGCTTCAGGTCCTGCGAACCGGTGGCGTCCATGATGTCGACGCAGGCCAGCAGGTGGTCGGTGGCCTTACGGCGGATCCGCGGGTCCGGGTTGGTGACGCTGCCCAGCTTGTAGTCGTCGTCCTGGAAGACGTTGCTGTTGATCGCCCCCAGCCGGACCCCCTGCTCCTTCGCGTACGCCGTCAGCTTCGCGTAGTCGTCGACCTGGTCCCAGGGGATGTGCAGGGCGACGCTCGGCGCGACTCCGGTGTACTTGTGCACCACCGCCGCGTCGGCGATCTTCTCTTCCGGTGAACGCGGCACGCCCGGCTGGCTGAACACCTTGAACCGGGTGCCCGAGTTCCCGAACGCCCAGGAGGGCAGCTCGATCTCCTGACGGCTAAGGGCATCAGTCACGCTGGTCATATTCAGTCCTCGGAACTCGGGGTCAGGTGGAAGATCTCGGGCACCAGCAGGAACGACTCGTCCGGAGCCCTGCCGTCTGTCCCGGTGAAGAACTCGCTCATCTCGGCCTGCCACCGGGTGTTCACCTCGGTCGCCGCCATCGCCTTCTGCGCGGCCTCCAGGTCGCCGGCCTCGACGTACCCGATCAGCAGGCCGTCGTCGCGCAGGAAGAGCGAGTAGTTGTGCCACCCGGACTCCCGCAGCGCGGCCTGCATCTCGGGCCAGACGTCGCGGTGCCGGTCGACGTACTCGTCCCGTCTGTCCGGCCGGACCTGGAGGCAGAAGCAGTAGCGATTCAAGGGGTGCCTCGTCAGAAGTCGAACTTGTCGATGTTCGCGGCGGTGAACTCGGTCGGGGGGCCGAGTACGATCTCGCCGGCCGCGCCGACGGTGTACTCGCCGAGCTTGCCGGCCTTGAACTTCTCCCCCTCGGCACCGGTGATCTGGCCCGACTTCAGGGCCGCGCCGGCGTACGCCGCGAGGTAGCCGATGTCGGCCGGGTTCCAGAGCGCGAACTTCTTCACCGTGCCGTCCTTGACGTACTGGCGCATCTGGTTCGGCAGGCCGAGTCCGGTGATCGCGACCTTGCCCTTGTACGACGAGG
Source organism: Kribbella qitaiheensis (assembly GCF_014217565.1). Lineage (NCBI taxonomy): Bacteria > Bacillati > Actinomycetota > Actinomycetes > Propionibacteriales > Kribbellaceae > Kribbella > Kribbella qitaiheensis. The sequence goes on along the minus strand of NZ_CP043661.1, from coordinate 4,646,312 downwards.
CGCTCACGTACCGCGAGGCGGCGGCGATGCCGACCGTCGTCGGCGACACGATCACCTTGAGCTTCGGGTAGGACTGCAGCAGACCCTGCGCCTCGGTGAACGACTTCTGGTCGTCATCATTGCCGTAGGCAACCTTGACCAGCTTGAGCTTGGCGTTCTCCGGCTTGGCCAGCTCGGTCTTCATCACCTCGATCCACGAGTTCTGGTTGGTCGCGTTGGGGGTCGCGGACAGCACTGCGATCTCACCGGCGCCACCGGCCAGCTCACTGGCCATCTTCACCAGGCTCTCGCCGATGCCCTGCGTGGTCGCCTGGTTGATGAAGGCGTCGCGGCAGTCCTTGGAGGCGTCGGAGTCGAACGAGACAACCTTGATCCCGGCCTTGCGGGCCTGGTTCAGCGACGGGCAGACCGCGTTCGGGTCGTTGGCCGCGACCACGATCACGTCCTGCTGCTGCTGGATCAGCGTGTTGATGTAGCTGACCTGCGATGACGCGCTGGCGTCGTTCGGGCCGACCAGCTTGTAGTCGCCCTTGATCTCGCCGACCGCGACCTTGCCACCGCCCACCTCGACATCGGTGTACGGGTTGTTCAGCTGCTTGGGCAGGTAGGCGATCTTGAGGCCTTCCTTCAGCGGCGCGTTCGGGTCGGCCTTGGCCGCCGTCGTCGCAGCCGCGCCGGAGGTGTCGCCGGAGCTGCTGGACTTGGTGGTGCCGCCACCGCACGCGGTCAGCGCGAGGGACACGACGGCCACCGTCGAGAGTGGTACCGCCATGCGGCGGGAGATACGGAAGGTCATGACTTTGTCCTTTCTGGACAGGTGGCCTTACAGGGGTTCGGGACGGTGGCGCCGCCGCTGCAGGGAGCTGCGGACGGCAGTTGCGAGATTCGGTGCGAGGACGGAGACGATGAGCAGGACGCCGGTGACGACGTTGAGCGCCTCGTTGGAGACATCGGAGAGACGGAGTGCGTTCTGTAGCGAGGCCAGCAGGAGGACGCCCGCGATGACTCCGGGCAGGGCGCCCTTGCCGCCGAAGATGGAGACGCCGCCGAGCAGGACGGCCGCGACGACCGCGAGTTCCAGGCCGGCTCCGTTGTCGGCACGGGCGCTGGAGTACCGCAGCGTCCAGAGCAGACCGGCGAGTCCGGCGACGACACCGCTGACGACGTACAGCCAGAACTTCAGTCGCCCCGGCCGGACGCCCGCAAACCGGGCGGCCTGCTCGCTCGCGCCGACCGCGAACACGGCCCGGCCGACCGGAGTGGCATGCAGGATCACGCCGAACACGGCAGCGAGGATGACGATCACGATCAGCACATTCGGGATCGACGTACCGCCGATGTTGCCGGTGACCCAATCCGTGTACTGCGCGGGGAAGTCCGCGACCGCGCCATCCCCCAGTACTACGAAGGCCAGGCCGCGGTAGAGCGCCAGCGTGCCGATGGTGACGGCCAGCGAGGGTAGACCGAGCACGGTGACGAAGAAGCCGTTGACCGCGCCCAGCACCGCCCCGAGCAGGAGGCAGAGCGGGATGATCGTCTCGATCGGCTGGTTCTGGTTCCACAGATAGCCCATCACCGCGCTGGACAGGCCGAGAGTGCTCGCGACCGAGAGGTCGATCTCGCCGGTCACGATCACCAGCGTCATCGGCAGGGCGACGAGCGCGATCGGCAGCAGGTCGAGGATCAGGAAGCCGAAGTTCTGCGCGGTACCGAAGTTGTCCACGGTGGCCGCGGCGATGATCAGTACGGCGATGGTGACGCCGATGATGGCGACGTTCCAGTTCGCGAACTTAGTGAACATGGGAGCCCCGCTTCTTTAGTGAGGCGGCGACCCGGGCGGCGACCAGGCGGTCCGCGCCGATCGCCAGCAGGATCAGGCCGCCGACGATCGCCTGCTGCCAGAACTGGTTGATCTCCAGGACCGCGAGGGAGCTGCCGATGGTTGTCAGCAGCAACGCTCCCAGGGCCGCACCCCAGACCGAACCACTACCACCGAAGACAGCCACTCCGCCGACGACTACGGCAGCGACGACGTTCAGCTCGTACCCCGTACCGGCGGCCGCGTCGATCGTGCCGAACCTTGCTGCGAACAGCACCCCGGCCAGGCCGGCCAACGCGCCACTCACGGCAAAGGCGCCGATCGTACGCCGCCCGACCGCGATCCCGGCCAGCCGTGCCGCTTGCGGACTCGAGCCCATCGCGTAGAGCTCGCGGCCGACGCGGTAGCTCCGCAGTACGACGCCTGTCACGGCCAGCACCAGCACCGCGATCAGCACCAGGTAAGGGATTCCGAGCAGGGTCGCGTTGCCGAAGTCGAGGAACCCGGACGGGAGTTCGTCCGCGTTGATCTGCTGGCCGCCGGCCCAGAAGTAGGTGATGCCGCGAACGACGTACAAGGTGCCGAGGGTGACCACCAGAGCGGGGACGTTGCCGTAGCGGACGAGGACTCCGTTGACCGCGCCGCAGACGCCTCCGACAGCGGCTCCGATCAGCAAGGCCCCAACGACTGGCAGACCTGGGTGATCACGGAGCAGGGTGCCGACGGTGAACGCGCTGAGCCCGAGGACCGAGCCGACCGACAGATCGATGTTGCGGGTGATCACCACCACGGCCTGGCCGACCGCCAGTACGGCCAGGATCGCGGTGCCGAGCAGGATGTCCCGGATGCTCTGGCCGGACAGGAAGCGGTGGTTCGACAGCGTGGTCACCGCGACCAGGACGGCGAGGGCGAGGACGATACCCAGCTCGCGCGCCCGGAGGACGAGATCGAGCGAGGACGTCCGCGCGGTCGCGCCCGCCGGCAATTCGACGGCCGTCACAGCGAGACCTCCTGACCCATGGCGGCGAACATGACCGACTCCTCGGTCGCCCGGTCGCGATCCAGCTCGGTGACGAGGCGGCCTTCACGCATCACCAGGACGCGATCGGCCATCCCGAGCACCTCGGGCAGCTCCGACGACACCATCAGTACGGCGACTCCTTCCGCGGCGAGGCTGGACATCAGCCGGTGCACCTCGGCCTTGGTGCCGACATCGATGCCCCGGGTCGGTTCGTCGACGATCAGCAATTTCGGTGCCATCGACAACCACTTCGCCAGCACGACCTTCTGCTGGTTACCGCCGGACAGCGTGCCGACCTCGTCGCTGAGCTTTCCGTACTTGGTCTTCAGTCTCTTGGTCCATTCCAGTGCGGAGCGGCGCTCGCTGGAGCCAGTGAGGAATCCCAACTGGGACAGGGCTCGCGAGCGTGGCAGGGTCACGTTCCGCTCGATCGAGAGTTCCATCAGCAGACCTTGCTGGCGGCGATCTTCGGGTACCAGCGCGACGCCCGCGGCCATCGCTGCTCTCGGAGAGCCGGCCTTGAGTGTCTTGCCGAGCACCTTGACCGTGCCGGCGTCGCGGGGATCGACCCCGAAGATCGACTGGACCACCTCGGACCGGCCGGAGCCGACCAGCCCCGCGAGCGCGACGATCTCACCGGCCCGTACTTCGAAGGAGATGTCGGCGAAGACCGGATCGCGACTCAGGCCGTCGACGCTGAGCACGACCGCACCCGGTTCGACCTGCTGCTTGGGGAACAGCGCTCCGAGGTCGCGGCCGACCATCCGGCGGACCATCTCGTCCACGCTGACGTCGGTGAGCAGGTCGGTCGAGACGTGCTTGCCGTCGCGCATGATGGTGACCCGCTCGCACAACGCGGTGATCTCCTCGAAGCGGTGCGAGATGAAGACCAGGGCGGCGCCGTCGTCGCGGAGCGATCGCGCCACTGCGAAGAGGCGCTCCACTTCGACGCCGGTCAGCGCCGCGGTCGGCTCGTCCATCACGACCACGCGGGCCTGAGCCGAGAGCGCCTTCGCGATTTCGACCAGTTGCTGATCGGCGATGGACAGACCGCGCGCCGGGCGGGCCCGGGTCGATCGAGACACCGAGCCTCTTGAAGAGCTGCTCGGCTTGGCGAAGCATCGCAGTACGGTCGACTGTTTTGAAACGACCCAGTGGCGCGCGGCCCATCGCGATGTTCTCCGCGACGGACAGGTCGGGGAACAGGGTCGGTTCCTGGTAGATCACCGCGATCCCGGCCGCCTTCGCGTCGGCCGGGCCGGCCAGCTCGACAGGGCTGCCGTCCAGCTCGATCGTGCCGGAGTCGGGGCGATGCACGCCGGCCAGCATCTTCACCAGGGTTGACTTGCCCGCGCCGTTCTCGCCGACCAGGGCGTGCGCCTCCCCGCCGTACAGGTCGAAGGACACGTTCTGGACGGCCGCGACCGCGCCGAACGACTTGGACACCTCGCGCATCCGCAGCACCGGTGTCGCTTCGCTCATGGTCGCCTCCGTCCCGCGTTAATGAAAGGTTTCAAGAAGATTGCATGAAAGTAAGCGAGGGCGCGGCCGGACGTCAAGAGTCTGGGCTGGTTCTGTGGACAACCTCGGCGGGAATCGATCGGAAGCGGGGTAAGCTTCGGCAGCTGTCACGTTTCAAACCGGGGAGGTCGGATGGCACCGAGCGGCACAGCGGACCGGGCCCGGCCGACGCGCCCCACCGCCGCCGGGGTCAAGGAGGTCGCGGCCGCCGCCGGAGTCTCGCTCGGCACCGTCTCGAACGTGCTGAACCGGCCTGAGATGGTCAGCCCCACCACTCGCGCCAAGGTCGAGACGGCGATGGCCACGCTCGGATTCGTGCGCAACGAGTCGGCCCGGCAACTCCGGGCCGGGAGCAGCCGCATCCTCGCCTACCTGATGCTCGACGCGGGCAACCCGTTCTTCACCGACGTCGCACGCGGCGTCGAGGAGGCAGCCCGCGCGGCCGGACTCTCGGTCTTCCTCTGCAACAGCAACGAGGATGCCGACCGCGAGGCCGACTATCTTGATCTGCTCGAGCAGCAGCGGGTCCAGGGCGTTCTGATCACTCCGGTCGATCCTGATTCGGCCCGGCTCAGCAAGCTGCCGGCCCGCGGTACGCCGGTGGTCGTGGTCGACCGGTCGATCGACGACGGCGCGCACTGCTCGGTCGCGGTCGACGACGTGTTCGGTGGCGAGGTCGCACTGAGTCACCTGCTGGAGCTCGGGCACGAGCGGATCGCCTTCGTCGGCGGGCCGAACAACATCGGCCAGGTCACCGACCGTCGCGAAGGTGCCCGGCGCGCGATGAAGCGGGCCGGCCGGCCGGCCGAGGATCTGGTCGACCTGGTGACCGGTGCACTGACGGTTGCCGAAGGTCGAGGTGCTGGGCAACGCCTTGCTGGATTGCCGGCCGCGCGTCGCCCGACTGCCGCCTTCTGCGCGAACGACCTGCTGGCGTTGGGTCTGCTGCAGCAATGCGTGAGCCTCGGGCTGCGGGTGCCGGACGATCTGGCGATCGTGGGGTACGACGACATCGAGTTCGCCGCGGCCGCGGCGGTGCCGTTGACCTCGGTGCGGCAGCCCCGCCAGCTACTCGGCCGTACTGCGGCGGAGCTATTGCTCGACGAGTCCAGCAATCCCGACCATGAGCACCAGCGGGTCACCTTCACTCCCGAGCTCGTGGTCCGTACCTCGACCCGCGGAAACGGCTAGGGCTTGACCTGGAGCGCGCTCCAGGTCAGAGGGTGGGGGCCATGACTGATTTACGGATCGCCCTCGGCGCGATGGAATTCGGCACCCGGATCGACGAGAAGACCTCTTTCGCCCTGCTCGACGCGTTCGTCGATGCCGGTGGAACCTGGATCGACACAGCAAACTGCTACGCCTTCTGGCAGGACCCGAGCGGCCACGGCGGACAGAGCGAGGAACTGCTCGGTCGCTGGTTCGCGCAGCGGCCCGGAGTACGGGACCGGGTCAAGCTCGCCACCAAGGTCGGCTGCGAACCATTGTGGCCGGGCAGCTTCCCCGAGCACGCGGAAGGCCTTTCCCGCAAGGCGATCGACGCTGCTGTGGAGACCTCGCTGCGTCGCCTTCAGACCGACCACATCGATCTCTACTGGGCGCATCGCGACGACCTGGAAACCCCACTGGACGAGACCGTCGCCGCCTTCGGCAAGCACGCCGAGGCCGGTACGATCGGGCGCATCGGACTCTCGAACTACGCACTCTGGCGGGTGGAACGGGCTCGCGGACTGGCGCTCGAGCAAGGCGTGATGGGACCGACCGCACTGCAACTGCGGTACTCCTACCTGCAGCCGCGGCCGTTCGTCCGCGACCAGGCGCACGACCACCGGTTCGGCTGGATCACCGACGAGGTCCTCGACTACGCCGACCGCAATCCGGAGCAGGACCTGTTCGCCTACAGCCCGCTGATGTCCGGCGGCTACGAACGCGACGACCGCCCGATCCACGCCGCCTTCGACCACCCCGGTACGACGCGCCGCCTGGAAGCCCTCGCCAAAGCCGCCGCCGACCTAGGCGTCACCCGCAGCGAAATAGTCCTCGCCTGGCTCATCGGCGACACCCCCTCCGTCATCCCCATCGTCGGCATGTCCACCCCCGCCTACCTCACCACCGCCCTCACCGGCGCCCGCCTGACCCTCCCCACCGAAACCCGCAACCTCCTCGACCAGGCCTGGTAATTCGGCGGGAACGGTTCCTGTCGGGGCTGGTGTCGTGCCACGATTTGGGGGTGGACGGTCAAAGGTTCTGGGAGTTGGTGGAGGCGGCGCGCGCGGAGGTCGACGACACGGTCGCGGATCCCGACGGAGTCGCCGACGCGTTGGGTGACGCGCTCGGAAAGTTGCCGGCCGACGAGATCGTCGGGTTCGGTGCGGAGTTCGAGCGCCTGCAGGCTCTGGCGTACCGGTGGGATCTGTGGGGCGCGGCGTACCTGATCAACGGGGGCGCCTCGGACGACGGGTTCGACCACTTCCGCGGCTGGCTTGTCGCGCAGGGGCAGGAGGTCTGGGAGGCGGCGCTCGCCGACCCGGACTCGCTGGCCGACGTGGTCGACGAGGATCTCGGCGAGGAGTTCGAGGGTTTCGACGGCGAGGGGATGCTCGGCGTCGCCGTCGGCGCCTACGAGTCGGCGACCGGCAGCGAGACCGGGTACTGGGAGGCGGCCGACATCGAGGTCCCCGCCGTACCGGCCGGCCAGAACTTCGACTTCGACGACACCGGCGAACTGAGAACCCGCTTCCCGCTCCTCGCCGCCCTCTTCCTCACCGACTGACGACTCCGGTACGCCGATGGGTCAGTCGTTGTGGACCAGATGTGTGCCGCGGTGAGTGACGTGGAGCTTGAATCCGTAGCGGGTGATCCACTCGATGGTGTCGCTGTCTAGGCGCGCGACGTTCCAGCCGCCGTGGGTCTTGATTCGGTGGCTGAGTCTCCCTAGCGGGGCTAGGTTCTTGGTTGAGGTTTGGCCTGGTGGTCCGTCCTTGACGTACGGCTCGATGTGGTCGAGATCGGTGTTGATACCGGTCTTGGCGGTCCCGTACGGGAACTGCTCGATGGGGTATTCGAGCTTGATGCGTTCGCGGATCGGGTCCGGGATCTCGTAGGCGTCGACGCTGACGGTGTCGTCGTTGAGATCGATCACCGGCCGAATCACGACCCGGTCGTGGCCGAGGAGTTCGCTGAGTCGCCTGACGAGTGCGGGTCCGAACCCCTCCACACGCGCGAATCCATAGTCACGGAGCAGGGTCTGGTCGGTGACGTGCACGTACAACACGGTCCGAGCGGGCCGGCGACGGCTGCAGTTGGAGCTGATCCCTTCACGGTCAGCGGCGTCCTTGATCGCCGCTACCTTCCGGACAAGCTCTCGTCGCGCGGCTTCCTCTGCCGAAGGGCCGGGCGCCAACTCGGCCTCGGGCAACCGGATCGGGATAGGCGTGACGGTGCCGCGGAGCGTCCCGCCATCGAGTGGATGCCCCGCGGTACTCGGATGTGGTGTGTCCCGATCGGCCTCCGCCTCGGCCTCGCAATCCCAAGCCGCGAACACCGGCTCGGGACGAGGGTCTCGTTCTGGCTTGTTTATCGGGTCGTTCGGCGTTCCGGGGGTCGCCGCCGCGGGGGTGGAGTTGCGGACGGCCGCGGAGGTGGCCAGGTGCTGGGCTACTTCGAGGAGGTGGTGGGCCAAAGCGGGGTCGGCGATGATGCCGATGGCCTTGGCGCGGCGCTGGTCGAGCGGGTCGATGTCGCCGAGCGCAACGAGGGCGTCGGCGATCTGGGTGATGGTGGCGTTGAGGCGGATCACGTCACCGGTGGCGGCACGCACGAACAAGGTGGTGGTGCCGTGGTCATCGGTGCGGGCCGGGCCACACTCCGCGTGCGCACGCCTTCTCCTCGGCTTCGGCGCGGGCCGCTTCAGGGTCGGCCTGCCATTTCGCGGCCCGGACGATGCGTTCCACCCGCAAAGGCGTCAATGTGTCCAGGATGGGCGCGACCCGCTGGTCCACGATCGCCGCGGCGTCTTCGGTCAGGCCCAGGCAGGCGGTGGCGACCTGGCGGGCTTTCCATTCGGTGGCGTGACCGTTGCGGACCTGTTCCCAGGTAGCGGGAAGCCGGTGCCGCAACGCCAGTGACTGACCGATGTAGTGCGCGGCGGCGACCTTCCCGCGGCCGGTCACTGCCCCGAATTCAGCGGGTGCGAACTCCGCGACTCCCGGGCAGCCGTGGCCGCCGTAGACCTTGCCACGCTCCCCACCCGGTGCTGGTGACGGGTGGCCGGGGATGGTCGCGGGGTCGGGATGAAGGTCGGCGAAGTGCAGGGCATGCTCGATCAGCGCGACGTCGATCCGCTTGCGCTGCTCATGGAGGTGCGCCGCCGAGGCAAGTGTCGCCCTGGCGTCGAGCTCCTCCAGATTGGATTCGAACATGCATTCGATATTACAGTAAGTGAGCAGACAGTGCCAGATCGTTGCTCGCCGATTTCCCAACGCTACAAGGGGAAACTCCTCACCCAGCCGCCTCAGCACTGCCCCCCAACGCTGCTGACGAGGCGCCAGGTCAGGCTGGTTCGCCGCCGAGGCGTTCGATGAAGGTGCGGAGGCGGCGGCGCCAGGCGGACTGGGTGATGTCGTCGTCGGCGACGGCGAGGCTGACCAGGTGCTGGGTCATCTCGAAACCGGCGACGGCGTCGCGCAGTGCGGTCAGGGTGTCCTCCGGTACTGCGTGCCGCCCGTGGTCCGGCTCGTCATGATCCACCGGCTCCGCGTCGTCCGGCAGGCCGATCGGGCGGCTGACCCAGCCGGTGCCGAAGGTGGCGGGGATCAGCAACTCGGGGACGAGCGACTCATGGCTGAGGTCGGCCAGATCTTTGCTGCCGTTGTCGATGCTGAAGATGGTCGTCCCACGGCGGCGTACGTCGCCGATGCGCTGGAGCAACTGGTCGGGCGGAGTCTGCTCGGAGATCACCAGCAGGGATTCGCCGCGGCCAGAGTCGCGGAGGCGGTCGAGGCCGATCGCCAGGTGCGGCGGCGCGTCCGGTGGCGGCGCCCAGCGGACCAGCGACGGCCGGACGTTCTCGACGCCGGCGCGGTGGAGTTCGTCGTCCAGGTGGGCGGTGAGGTGCCACGGCTCGTCCTCAGGCGGTCCGAACAGGAGGAGCCCACCGACGCGGGTGGTGAATCTGCGCAGCGAATGCGCGAACGAGGTCGTCCGGCCGGCCAGCTCGGTACCGGTCAGCAGCTCCCGCAGGACGGCGGCCTTGGTGAGATCCACCCCTCAAACCTGACACATCGCCGAAGCCCGCGCGACCCGGGTCCGTGGATCAGGGATCGAGGCGATCGGCCTTGGACTGGAGATAGTCGCGTTCCGGCACGCTGGTGGTCCGGCGGGCCGCGAGGAGGTAGCTCTCCCGGGCGCCGACGAGGTCGCCGGACATCTCCAGCAAGTGGGCGCGAACGGCTTCCAACCGGTGGTGGTCAGCCAACCGGCCGTCGGCCTCGAGCGGTTCGAGGAGGGCAAGGCCTTCCTTCGGGCCGCTGGCCATCGCCACCGCGACCGCGTGGTTGAGGGTGACCATCGGGTTGTCGGAGATCTGCTCGAGCACCTGGTAGAGCGCGACGATCTGCGCCCAGTCCGTGTCCTCGGCCCGCTTGGCGGTGTCGTGGACGGCCGCGATCGCCGCCTGGACCTGGTACGGCCCGAGCCTGGTCCGGGACAACGCGTCCGTGACCAGCGCCTCGCCTTCGACGATCGCCTCCTTGTTCCACACCGAGCGGTCCTGGTCGGCGAGCGGGATCAACCCGCCGTCGGCGTCGGTCCGGGCCGGGCGGCGGGCGTCGGTCAGCAGCATCAGCGCGAGCAGACCGGCGACCTCACCGTCGTCGGGCAGCAACCGACGGACGCCACGGACCAGCCGAATCGCCTCACCCGTCAGCTCCGCGCTGTGCAGATCAGTACCGGACGAGGCCGTGTAACCCTCGTTGAAGATCAGATAAAGCACATGCAGTACTGCGCCCATCCGGGCGTCGCGCTCGGCCTCGGGCGGCAACTCGAACGAGCTGCCGGCCTGCTTGATACTCCGCTTGGCCCGGCTGATCCGTTGCGCCATCGTCGTCTCCGGCACCAGGAACGCGGCCGCGATCTGCGCAGTCGTCAGACCACCGACGGCCCGCAGCGTCAGCGCGATCTGGGAGGCCGCCGACAAGGCGGGATGGCAACACAGGAACAACAAGGTGAGCGTGTCGTCCCGGCCGCCCAGGTCGTCGATTTCAGGGCCTGAGGCAACGAATTCTTCCGGCGCGGCAAGGCTCGCCGCGTTCTCCTCGCGGCGGCGCCGGGCGGTGTCGCTGCGCAGCAGGTCCATCAGCCGGCGCGAGCCGACCCGGATCAGCCAGCCCTTGGGGTTGTCCGGCACGCCCTCTTCCGGCCACTGCTGGGCCGCCGCGAGGAGGGCTTCCTGCACGGCCTCCTCGGCCAGGTCGAAGTGCCCGTAGTGCCGGACCAGCGCACTCAGGACCTGCGGGGTCTGTTCCCGCAGCAGCGGTTCGAAGTCGCTCACATCTCCAGCCCCGACGTATCCATCACCGGCCGTACTTCGACCGCGACGTACCGCGCGTCCGGCATCCGGGCCGCATAGCCGATCGCCTCGTCGATGGTCTCGCACTCGACCAGATAGAACCCGGCCAGGTGCTCCTTGGCCTCGGCGTACGGTCCGTCGGTGGTGGTCAGGCCCTCGTCGCGGACGGACACGGTCCGGGTGGTGATCGGGTCGGCCAGCCCGGCCGCGCTGACCAGCAGACCCTGCTCGGTCAGCTCGCGGCTCAGCTCCAGGTGCGACCTGCTCAGGCCTTCGCGCTGCTCCGCCGACAGGCCTGCCCAGCTCTCCGCGTTGCTGTAGATCAGCAGCATGTATTTCACGGTCACCATCCTGACGGTCACGAGGGTCCGGTGCGAGCCCCTCTCCACCCGGTACGTCGAAGCCCGGGTGGCCGTTCTCGACAAAAGTGTCGAGTTGGCGTCGCCGGGCCCGACGTCCCTGCCAAGAGGCGCCCAGCCCGGGCGCTCGTAGTACTGGAGGACCCGCACCATGTCGAACACGCCCGATCCGAAGCGCTGGTTCGCACTCGCCCTGCTCTGTCTGGCCGCGTTCATGATCATCCTGGACGCGTCGATCGTGCTGGTCGCGGTGCCCTCGATCGAGCGCGACCTCACCTTCTCCGCCGGCGGGGTGCAGTGGGTGCCGAGCGGCTACGCGCTGATGTTCGGCGGATTGCTGCTGCTGGGCGGCCGCATCTCGGATCTGCTCGGCCGACGGCGGGTGTTCCTGGCAGGCGTACTGATGTTCGCCGGGTCCTCGCTACTGTGCGGCTTCGCTTGGAGCGGCGACGCGCTGGTCTTCTCCAGAGGTCTGCAGGGGATCGCGGCCGCAGTACTGGCTCCTAGTGCGCTGTCCATCGTGATGAACACCTTCCCTGCAGGAGCCGAGCGGAACAAGGCACTCGGCATCTGGGGCGCTGTCAGCGGTGTAGGCGGTACTGCGGGGTCGCTGGTCGGCGGGCCTGTGACGGATGGGCTCGGCTGGCAGTGGATCTTCTTCATCAACGTGCCGGTGTGCCTACTGGTCGCAGTACTGACTCCGCTCGTACTGAAGGACAGCCGCGGGCCTGGTCGGCGTGGGTTCGACGTGGCCGGTGCAGTGACGGTTACTGCTGGGCTGATCGTCCTTGTGTACGCCGTGATCCAGGCGCCCGACTCGTCGGCAGGGCGGACCACCTTGCTGGCGGTCTTGTCGGCTGCGCTGTTCGCTGTGTTCGTCCTGGTGGAGAAGCGGTCGCCTGCTCCCCTGTTGCCGCTACGGATCTTCCGGTCGCGTGCGCTGGTCGGCGGCAACCTGATCACGATCGCCTTCGGGCTGGGGGCGTTCGGGCTGAACTTCATCTACACGCAGTACGAGCAGTTGGCGCTCGGGGCCTCGGCCATCAAGTACGGGCTGATGTCCGCCGTATTGGCCGCGATGGCGGTCATCGGATCGGTCGTGGGGCAGAACCTGGTGACCAGGATCGGTCTGCGCCGCGTGGCCCTTGGATCGCTCCTGCTGTCGGGAATCGGCGCGACGGTGATGAGCCGCGTGACAGTGGATTCCGGGTACTTCGAAGTCGCGTTCTGGGGACTGACCATCTTTGGAGCGGGCCTTGGCGCCGGTTGTGTGGCCGGGGCGATCGCCGCATTGAGTGATGTCGCCGGGGAGGACGCGGGAGTCGCGTCAGGATTGCAGAACGCGTCCTTCCAGATCGGCGGCGCATTGGGCATCGCCGTACTCTCCGCAGTCGCCGTCGCTAACACGACCGGATCGACGCCCGTCGCGATGACGAGTGGTTATCGGGTCGCTTTTGCGGCCTGCTGGGCCTTTGTGGCGGTCGGTTTGATCGGTACGAGTCTGCTGGTCACCCGATCCGCCAAGCAGCTCGAGGTCGTCGCGTCCTAGTCAGCCGGGTCGTGGTCAACCGGGAAAGGCGGCGCCGCGGAGTTCGACCCGGTCGCCGACGATGGCCGAAACCCGCCCGGCGACCTGCTGTGCGCGGTCGTCGGCGGCGACATCGATCATGAAATAGCCGGCCAGCTGCTCCTTGGCTTCACCGAAAGGCCCGTCGGTGACCACCTGGACACCATTGCGGATCTGGACCACCTTGCCTTCGGTCGGCAGGTCCAGCGGCGCATAGCTGACCAGCTCACCACTCGCGGCCAGCTCGTCCTTCACCACCGTCAGGTCCAGGACACCCTGCGAGGCCTGCTCCGGCGTCCAGTCCTGCCCGTAGATCAGCACGAGATAGTTCACGGTCGCATCGTAGCCAGCACGGCCGGCAGTACCCCGCGAGCGTGATGCCCGCGGGGTACTGTCCGCTCTGCCGAGCGAACTCAGACGATCAGAACCAGTGGCGTCTACCACCGACCTGGCGGCCGGTGGAGCCGAGCAGGAACAACACTGCGCCGACCACCAGCAGGATGATGCCCAGTATCCACAAGATCTGCACACCAAGCAGGAATCCCAGCAAAAGCAGGATCAGTCCGAGAATAAGCATGGAGCCTCCTTCTAGGCAGGCCGCCCGGGCGGAAATGGGCGGCACAACACTCTGGTGCCCACCTTGAAACGACCTGAATCAGAGACCCGCAGTACGGGTGTAGCGGGCCGACTACAGCCCGCAGTACGGCGTATCGATCTCGGCCCGCAGGCCGTCATACGGGCAGTCCAACAGATCCGGTTCTGGGCCGCCGCAAGGCGGATCACAGTCCGATAACCAGCTCGAATCGCCGCCGTCGAGCGTGCGGCATGTACGTAATCCGTTAAAACTGCCCGTCAGTTGTGAGACCCGCCGGGATCTGTGCTTGACTCCTCCGGTCGATAACGTTTTGATCTCGGCAGATTGGGTGGTCCAGTGGCTGAAGGACGGCATAGACAGGCGCGGCACCGTCAACCGCGCCGTCAGGTAGTCCGCCCTGGCATCGTGAAGGTTGCGATACCCGGCGCGGCAGTGGCCTTGTTGGCCACCGGGTCGGCAGTTGCCTTCCCCGACCAGGCCCCCTCGACGAATGTGCCGATCGCCAGCTCTCCCCTGCAGTTGGCGCGCGACGCACAGATCAGCCGGGACGCACTCCGGCCGCCGCTCAACCTCCCGACCCAGGCACCCACCACGCCGGTCGCGAAGCACCTGAAGAAGCAGGCTCCGATCCCGAAGCCGGGGTCGACCAAGACCCGCGCCTCCGAGAACGCACCGGTCGCGCCGCCGAAGGTCACCGGCAGTAAGTTCACCACCACGGACCTGAACGTCTGGTCCGCACCCGGGCAGACGCTCCTCACGGTCCTCCCCAAGGGCAGCAAGGTCTCCGTCACCGGTCAGGTCCAGGGCATCTGGGCACAGATCGTCCGCGACGGCGCGGCCCGCTGGGTCAAGTCGCAGTACCTGGCCGCGACCAAGCCGGTCACGGAAGTCGGCGGCACCGCCTCCGCGGCGGCCTGCAAGTCGGGTTCCGCGGTCGAGGACGGCCTCACCGCGGACGCGATCCGGGTCCACCGGGCGATCTGCAACCTGTTCCCCTCGGTCACCGAGTACGGCGGGCGGCCTGCGCAGCGGCGACAGCGGCAGCGAACACTCCTCCGGTCACGCGCTGGACATCATGGTCAGCGGTTCCAAGGGCCAGGAGATCGCGGACTGGCTGAAGGCTCACCGCAAGGAGATGGGCGTCAGCCAGCTCATCTGGGAGCAGCACATCTGGACGGTCCAGCGCGGCAGCGAAGGCTGGCGCGCGATGGAGGACCGCGGTGGCACCACCGCGAACCACTACGACCACGTCCACGTCACCGTGTACGGCAACGAAGGCACCGCCTGATCCGCCGCTCCCCGTCGCGGCTGTCAGGGGCGGATGTTGTGGTTCAGGTGGAAGAAGTTGGTGGGGTCGTAGGTGCGCTTGATGGTGCGTAGGCGGTTGTAGTCGGCTGGGGTGTAGGCCGTTTGCGTGTGGGTCGGGTCGGCCAGGAAGTTCACGAAGGTGCGGCCGGTGGTTCGGAGTACGTCGGTCAGGTGGGGCAGCTCCTGGTCGATGATCAGTGAGTACGTCGCGTCGCGGTGGCCGACCGGGCCGGCGTCGGGGCCGGGGTGCGCCATCGCGCCGCCCCAGTGACGGATCTCGACGGTCGCGTCGGGGAGGTCGGCGAGGCTGTCGATCAGGTCGTCCGGGAGGGTGTCGACGAGGTCCAGGTAGCGGGCCGGCGTACCGCCCATCGCGGATTCGCCGAACGGCATCGTCCGGAGACCTCCCGCGAGCCGGGGCCCGGCCACCTCGAAGAGTGGCTTGAGGATGTGCTCCGCCAGATCCGCCTCCCCGGCGTACAGGGCCTTGATCGCGATCGCACGTCGGCCTCGGACGTCCGCCGGGAAGTCGGCCGAGTCGGGGACGCGGGTGAGGACGACGGCCGTGCTCAGCTCGTTGGGGATCGTGGCGGACCAGTCGCGGTAGTAGCGGAGGAGCTCGGCCGCGCGGTCGAAGCCGAAGTACACGATGCCGGCGCGGACCTGGCGGACCGGGTACAGCCGGAACTCGAGCGACGTGACGATCCCGAAGTTGCCGCTGCCGCCGCGGATCGCCCAGAACAGATCGGGGTGCTCATCCGCGCTCGCGGTGACGGCCCGGCCGTCGGCGGTCACGACCTCAGCCCGTACGACGCTGTCGGCCGCGAACCCGTACTTGCGGGCCAGCCAACCAACCCCACCACCGAGCGTGTACCCGGTGACGCCCACGTCGCGCGAAGATCCCGCCAGCGGCGCCAGACCGAACTGCGCGGCCGCGTCGATCACGGCACCCCATCGCGTCCCCGGGCCGACCTTGGCGATCATCCGCTCGCTGTCGATCAGGAGCGACGCCATCGCCGAAGTCCGAAGCAGAATGCCGCCGTCAGCCGGGACCTTGGTCCCATGCCCTGTCGCCTGTACTGCGAGCGGCAGCCCGTACTCCCGAGCCGTCCGAACCGCCGCCTGTACGTCGGTCCGCCCGTTCGCCTCGGCAACCACCAACGGCCGCGATTCGAACGAGGCCACGACCGATCGCCGCAGTACGTCGTACTCCGCGTCGCCTGGCCGGTGCACAGCCCCGTTGAACCCGCTTCCGAGCAGCCCCGCCACAACCTCGTCGGTCCCGGCCACCCGCTCGACAATCGCCTGCACGCTCATCCCACAACCCCTTCGCCGTCGCTGCCTCTCACCTAGACGTCGAAGAGCTCCGCCTCTTATTGACACTCTGCGCAGAACTTTTTCGGTGGAACTCACGCGGACTACAGTCCAGCGATGACGCAGACGCATGGGGTGAGCATTGAGGGCTCGGTCGTCATTAAGACCTATGTGGCGACCGACCGCGACGAGCACCTTCGGGAGTGGGCCGCGCTTCGGGCGATCTCGGCCCTCGACGCCGACTTGGTGCCGACACCGCTGGAGCTTGTTGCCGGACCTTCGCTGTCGATGTCACTCGTGCCCGGGCGCCCGCTGGCCGGCGTCTTGAGCCAGCCCGAACTCGACGGGCTGGAGGAAGCGCTGCGGACCCTTTGGTCGCTGCCGACGGACGGCGTACTGCGAAGTCAGCTTCCCGCCTTCATCGAGCGTGTCCGAGGCGCGGCGGCCGCATTCGCTGAAGAAGCCATCGGCGAGAACGCTCACCCCGCCGAACACACCGTGGCGGAGGCCCATTTCGCGGCGGTCTCCTGGTTGGCCGGCTCCGAGCTCGATCGGCTGCTCGAACCGGCGCCGGCCGTGATCGGGCACGGGGATCCGAATCTGGCGAACTATCTGTGGGACGGCAAGCGGGTCCGGATCGTCGACTTCGAGGATTCCGGGGTGAGCGACGTGGCGGTCGAGTTGGCGAACCTGGCCGAGCACCTTTCGGCCCGGCAGACCGACTGGACCGCCTTCCTGACGCGGTTCGAGGTCGACCCGCAGCGGCTGCTGACCGCTCGCAAGCTCTGGTCGATCTTCTGGCTGACCCTCCTCCGGCCCGGCGGACCGTCCTTCCTCCGCAACCCACCCGGGACCGACACCGAGCAGGCAAAGCGGGTCCTCACCACCCTCGCCCACTGAGGTCAGGCGGTGAGGGCGGCGAGGCGGGCGTGGTCGGCGAGGATGTCCAGCTGGGTGATCTTGCCGGCCCTGATCGTCAGGTGCATGACGCCCATCAGCCGCCCGTTGACGACGGTGATGATGCCTGGGGTGCCGTTGACCAGGGCGACCTGTATGTAGGGCGCCATCTTCGTGAAGGTGAGCGCCTGTTCGACGACCGCGAGGGCGCCGCGGACCAGCTTGGTACGAGCGGGGCCGGTGACAGTCTTATCCGTAGTACCGGCGTCTGCGCGAAGAAGAACGTCCGGATCCAGGAGCGCGAGCAGCGCCTCGAAGTCTCCACTGCGCGAGGCGGCGATGAAGGCATCGACGACCTCGCGGTGCCGCCCCGGGTCGCGATCGCTAGTCGGCGCGCCCTGAACCCGGCGGCGTGCCCGGCTGGCCAACTGGCGGGTGGCGGCAGGCGATTTATCGACAATCTCCGCGATCTCGTCGAAGCTCACGCCGAACATGTCGTGCAGCACGAACGCCAGCCGCTCAGCCGGCGCGAGGGTGTCGAGCACGACGAGCATCGCCAGCCCGATCGCGTCGATCTGGACAGCGTCCTCCTCCGGATCCAGCTTCGTCACGATCGGATCCGGGACATGGACCTCGAGGGAATCCTCCCGCCGCGACTTGCGGGAGCGCAGCATGTCCAGACACACCCGCGACACGACGGTCGTCAGCCAACCGCCGAGGTTCGCCACCTCACTCACCTCGGACCTGTTCAACCGGAACCAGGCCTCTTGTACAGCGTCCTCGGCCTCACTGAGCGAGCCAAGCATCCGGTACGCGACAGCGCGTAACTGAGTACGGTTCGCCTCGAACTGGTCAGCGAGTTGGTCGGCTAGCTCCACTGGTCACGATCTCCCGTCTTACTCCGTCAACACCTTGACGGCGCGAACCCCCATGATGTGACACCAGCGGCCGAGACGCTGATGATTTAGCCATGCCGGACTTCGAGGACGACTTCGACGGACCCTCGCTCGACCTTGGCGTCTGGTCACCGTATTACCTGCCCCAGTGGAGTTCCCGTGCGGAAACGGCGGCAACCTACGAACTGGAAGACTCCTGTCTGCGGCTGAGCATCCCGCCTGATCAGGGTCTGTGGTGTGCCGACGATCACACGCCGGCGCTGCGCGTTTCCGGCATCCAGTCGGGCAGCTTCTCAGGTCCGGTCGGGAGCACGATCGGCCAGCAGCCGTACCGCGAGGGCGTGGTCGTCCGCGAGGAGCAGGAGCCATTCTGGGGCTGGACCCCGCAGTACGGCGAGATCGAACTCCGCGCCCGGGCCGTCGTCTCGTCCCGATCGATGGTCGCCCTCTGGCTGGTAGGGCTGGAGGATCAGCCCGAGCGCTGCGCGGAAATCTGCGTGATGGAAATCTTCGGAAACTCGATCCAGCAAGTTTCCGCGGCGGTCGGAATGGGCCTGCACAGTTTCCGCGACCCGTCCGTGCCGGAGGACTTCGAGGCCGTCCGGCTGCCGATCGACATCGAGGAGTTCCATTCGTATTCCGTGCGATGGTCGCCCGATCGCGCCGAGTTCTTCGTCGACGGCGCCCTGGTCCGCACCTGCCCGAGCCCACCGGCGTACCCGATGCAGCTCATGCTCGCCGTCTTCGACTTCCCCGACTGGCCAGGCCCCGCGGACCACACCCCGGAGTTCATCATCGACCACATCCGCGGCCGATCCTCGAGAGTGTTATCTTCCTGAGGTGATCACGCGTCTGAGCAGTTGGTGGCCCGTCGACTAGGCGGCCCCTGCTCTTGCTCGAACCCAACCGGCTGCCTCGATGAGGCAGCCGTTGTCATTCCTCGTCGGGGCGACCCACACTCCCGAGGATTGCCGATGGCAACGATTCTCCGTACGACGGAACGCACCTGGTCCGGACTCATCACCACACTGCTCGCCGGCCGGGATCTCACCGCGGCGGATGCGACCTGGGCGATGGACGACCTGGTCCGCGGTACGGCGACGTCCGCCCAGGTCTCCGGATTCCTGATCGCCCTCAGAGCCAAGGGCGAAACCGCCACCGAACTCGGTGGACTAGCCGACGCACTGCGCTCGCACGCGTCCCCGGTCACGATCCCGGGAACGTTCGTCGACATCGTCGGCACGGGCGGCGACGGGACCGGCGCGGTCAACCTCTCGACCATGGCCGCGATCGTCGTCGCCTCGACCGGGACCACAGTCGTCAAGCACGGCGGCCGCGCCGCGTCGTCCAGCACAGGAGGATCGGCCGACCTGGTCGAGCACCTAGGCATCCCCCTCGACCTACCCGGCGATCGTGCCGCCGCGATCGCAGCCGAGGCGGGGATCACCTACCTGTTCGCCCCACGCTTCAACCCGGCTCTGCGCCACGTGGCCGCAGTACGCCGCGACCTCGCAGTGCCGACTGTTTTCAATGTCCTCGGCCCACTGCTCAACCCAGCCCAACCGCGGCATCAACTAGTCGGAGTGGCCGACCCGCGCATCCAACCCGTCATCGCCTCAGCCCTCGCCGCCCGAGGAACCTCGGCCTTGGTCGTCCGAGGCGACGACGGCCTCGACAAGCTCACCACCACAGGAGATTCTCAAGTCTGGATCGTCCACGGAGGCACCTGTACGCCGAGGACGTTCGACCCCCGCGACCTCGGCCTCGCCTTGTCGCACCCATCCCAACTCCGCGGCGGCGACCCCTTCACCAACGAGGCGATCCTCCACCGCCTACTCGCGGGCGTACGAGGCCCCGTCCGCGACGCAGTACTCCTCAACGCCGCCGCAGCCCTAACCACAGCCACCCTCAGCGCAGCGCCTCTGACCGAACAACTCGCCTCCCACTACACGCGCTGCTCCGAAGCCATCGACACAGGTCAGGCAGCCAACACCCTGCGCCGCTGGATCACGGCGTCCAGCCAGCTCTGAGTCGTCGCCGTGCCGGCTAGCGAGCCTGGAACACACCGGTCGCGAGTCCTGACGTCGCTGGAAGAGCACTCGCTCATCGCTGTCCACAACGACGACCAGAGCACCCGGCACCAGGACTAGCTGGTTCCCAACGCTTTGCCGAAGCCGCCAGAGATAAGAGCCTTCAAACCAATTCAAGGAGTATCGGTGCGATAGCGAGTCAGCGTCACGCCGGAGCTGAAGGCTCTGGTCTCGACCAAGCGGAGCCTCGGCAAGGCCACGTCGTCGGGGAAGAGACGTCGGCCGCGACCCAGGACCACCGGGTAGACGAAGAGGCGGAACTCGTCGACCAGGCCGGCCCCGATGAGTTGGTGGACCAGGTCGATGCTTCCGGTGGTGACGATGTCCTTGCCCGGCTGGTCCTTCAACGCGGAGACGGCACCGAGATCCCGCAGTACGGTGCTGTTCTTCCACTGGGGATCTTGCATCGTGCTGGAGACGACGTACTTCGCGACAGCGTCGAGGTACGCCGAGATGCCGGTCTCGTCGTCGGTCTGGCTCGGCCAGTAGCCGCGGAGGTCCTCGAAGGTGCGCCGCCCGACCAGGAACGCGTCCGCCGCCTCGCGTTGCTCCTTCACCGCCGCCAACTGATCCGACATATCTCCGTCGGCAGGACCGAACCACCCCTCGGTCGCCTCGATCACGCCGTCCACCGTGATGTTCTGCGTCACCACCAGATCCCGCACGATCCACCTCCATTGCTCACTGTCTTCCTTACCCCTGCGACGTCGGAACCAGCCCATCGCGCTCGACATCGGTGAGTGAGTTGCATGATCATGCAGTGGAGTGCATACTTATCCCTATGTCTAAGGTCATCGCATCCCTGCCCGTCGGCGAGCGGGTCGGCATCGCCTTCTCCGGAGGGCTCGACACGTCGGTAGCGGTCGCGTGGATGCGCGACAAGGGCGCTGTGCCGTGCACATACACCGCCGACATCGGCCAGTACGACGAACCCGACATCGCGTCGGTCCCCGGTCGCGCCAAGGCGTACGGCGCGGAGATCTCGCGGCTGGTCGACTGCCGGGCGGCGCTGGTCGAGGAGGGTCTCGCCGCGCTGACCTGCGGCGCGTTCCACATCCGCTCGGGCGGCCGGGCGTATTTCAACACCACCCCGCTGGGCCGCGCCGTGACCGGCACCCTACTGGTCCGGGCGATGCTCGAGGACAACGTCCAGATCTGGGGCGACGGCTCGACCTTCAAGGGCAATGACATCGAGCGGTTCTACCGGTACGGGCTGCTGACCAACCCGAACCTGCGGATCTACAAGCCGTGGCTCGACGCGGCCTTCGTCGGCGAACTCGGTGGCCGGCAGGAGATGAGCGAGTGGCTGCTCGCCCACGATCTGCCGTACCGCGACAGCGCCGAGAAGGCCTACTCGACCGACGCCAACATCTGGGGCGCGACCCACGAGGCGAAGACGCTGGAGCAGCTCAGCACCGGCGTCGAGACGGTCGAGCCGATCATGGGCGTGAAATTCTGGGACCCGTCGGTGGAGATCCCGACCGAGGACGTCACGATCGGCTTCGAGCGGGGCCGGCCGGTGACGATCAACGGCAAGGAGTTCGCCAACGCCGTCGACCTGGTGCTGGAGGCCAACGCGATCGGCGGCCGGCACGGGCTGGGGATGTCCGACCAGATCGAGAACCGGATCATCGAGGCGAAGAGCCGCGGCATCTATGAGGCGCCCGGGATGGCGCTGCTGCACTCGGCGTACGAGCGGCTGGTGAACGCGATCCACAACGAGGACACCGTCGCGGCGTACCACAACGACGGCCGGCGGCTCGGGCGGTTGATGTACGAGGGGCGCTGGCTCGACCCGCAGTCGCTGATGCTCCGGGAGTCGCTGCAGCGGTGGGTCGGGGCGGCCATCACCGGCGAGGTGACGCTGCGGCTGCGGCGCGGCGAGGACTACTCGATCCTCGACACCACGGGGCCGGCCTTCAGCTACCACCCGGACAAGCTGTCGATGGAGCGCACCGAGGACTCCGCCTTCGGACCGCTGGACCGGATCGGCCAGCTCACGATGCGGAACCTGGACATCGCCGACTCGCGCGCCAAGCTCGAGCAGTACGTCGGGCTGGGCATGATCGGATCCGCCCACGCTGAGCTCCTCGGCACCGGCGACACCAACCTGATCGGCGAGATGCCCGAAGGTGGCGCCGACGCGATCGCCTCCCGCGGCGAGGTAGACGCCGACGACGAACTCCTCGACCGCGCCGCCATGGAATTCGGCACCGACTGAACACCTACGGGTTTGACAACCAGGGGTTGACATTGACAACCCCTGGTTGTCATCGTGTGAGGTATGGCTGATCTTTCCGCGCATGAGGCGACCGTCGTGCGGATCAAAGAGGCTCGGGCGCAGGCGATTCATCACACCAGGCTGGCCCGGCAGTTCGCGGTCGAGCGGCGGGATCTGATGCAGAGTCTGCTCGACCAGGGCGTTTCCCAGTCCGATATCGCCCGCGAACTGGGCGTCAGCCGGCAGGCGATCCAGAAGATGATGGCCTGTTAGGGGTCCGGCATGGCACGATTTCAAAGGTGACCAGCCTTCGGGACCTCGCGCTCCTGCGCCGCGTCCGCGACCGGATCGACCGGGAGCACGCGCAGCCGCTGGACGTCGAAGCACTTGCCCGTGGCGTCAACATGTCCGCGGGACACCTCAGCCGCGAATTCAGGCTCGCGTACGGCGAATCGGTGTACGCCTATCTGATGACCCGCCGGATCGAGCGCGCGATGGCGCTGCTGCGGCGCGGTGACCTCAGCGTCACCGACGTCTGCTTCGCGGTCGGATGCCAGTCGCTCGGCACGTTCAGCACCCGATTCACCGAGCTGGTCGGCATCTCGCCGAGCGTCTACCGGCGCGAGGTAGGGACCGCGACGGAAGGGATGCCGACTTACTTCTCGAAACAGGTGACCAGACCGATCAGGAATCGAGAAGCGCCGGTCCCCGAGGCGCACCTATCGTGACAGCCATGGACATCACCATTCACGCGAGTTTCCTGCCTCACGACGACCCGGACGCTGCCCTGGCCTTCTATCGCGACGTCCTCGGCTTCGAACTCCGCAACGACGTCGGCTACAACGGGATGCGCTGGCTCACGGTCGGACCCGTCGGCCAGCCCGGCACCTCCATCGTCCTGCACCCACCGGCCGCCGACCCCGGCATCACCGACGACGAGCGCCGCGTCATCACCGAGATGATGGCCAAGGGCACGTACGGCGGGATGCTGCTGGCCACCAAGGACCTCGAAGGCACCTTCGAGAAGGTCCAGGCCAGCGATGTCGAGATCGTCCAGGAACCCACCGACCAGCCGTACGGCGTCCGCGACTGCGCCGTCCGCGACCCCGCCGGCAACCTCCTCCGAATCCAGCAAGTCAGCTGAAGCCCGACTTCGCGTGAGGTCCACCGGCAGCTCCTGACCGACTGCTTGGTCAGGAGCCGGCCGGTATCAGACGGTGGCTTCCTTCCCGTCCCGCACTACGAACTCGCCGGTGCCAGGCGTGCCGAAGGTGGACTGGCGGAGGGTGTGGGATTCGAACCCACGATTACGGTCACCCGCAATACCGGTTTTCAAGACCAGCGCACTCGGCCACTATGCGAACCCTCCAGGCGGCCGGGTCGGTAGAACGACATCGGCTGCCGAGGGTCGAGGATAGCGCTTTCGGGGTGAGTAGCCGCGATAGTGGTGGCCCGTCGTACCGGTTTTCAAGACCGGCGCACTCGGTTGCGGTGGTTTCGAGGTGTGGACCGGCGGGTGGGGCGAGTTGGTCAGCACATAGTGTGTGGGGGTGCAGGGTGTCTTCGTCGGGTTCGCGACGATCGGCCTGCTGATCGGGTTGGGAATCCTGCTCGCGCACCTCGGGATCATCGACGAGGCCGGGCAGAAAACGCTCTCGACGCTGGCCTTCTTCGTGGCTAGTCCCGCGCTGTTGCTGACTGTGCTCGAGTCCAGCGACCTGGGGGCGGTGTTCTCCGGGAACGTGGTCGCGCTGGCCGGCGCAGTGGCGGTGTCGGTGGCGGTGATCGTCACCGTATCCGTAGTACGCAAGCAGGACCTCGCGACCACGACAGTAGCGGCGCAGTGTGCGGCGTACGCGAACGCAGGCAACCTGGGGCTCCCGATCGCGGCGTACGTGCTCGGCGACGCGGCACTGGTCGCTCCGCTGCTCCTACTGCAACTCCTGCTCCTGCAGCCGCTCGTACTGACCCTGCTGGACGCCGCAGTGAGCCCCACTCGCTTGTCGGTCGGCGCGGTGCTGGCACGGCCGTTCAAGAACCCCATCACTGTCGGCTCTGCACTCGGCCTCGCGCTCGCTGTGTCCGGCGTAAGGCTCCCGCAAGTACTGAACGACCCGCTGGAGCTGGTGGCGGGGATGGCGGTGCCGTCCATGCTGCTCGCGTACGGCGTATCGCTGCGGCTGGGGCCGCTGCCAGGCCGCGGCGTCAGCGCTGGGCAGCTCGGTCTGGTGGTGGGTCTGAAGATGGTGGTGCAGCCCATGTCGGCCTACCTGATCGGCCGCTTCATCATCGGCCTCGACACTCCCGCACTACTCGCCGTCACTGTCCTGTCCGCGCTGCCGACGGCGCAGAACGTGTTCGTCATCGCCTCCCGCTACAACCGCGGGGCGCTCCTGGCCCGCGACGCGATCTTCGTCAGCACCATCGCCAGCGTGCCCGTCGTGCTCCTCGTCACCGCCCTGATCGCCTGATCCCCCGCGGCGAAAATGGCTCAAGCGACAGCGCGACGGACCGCTAGGCTCTGACCAGAGGCGGATCACCCGCCTGCTAACGAAGACGGGAGGTGAAAGCAATGTCCAGGTCATCGAAGGGCACGGCCCACACCACCCGGTCTGGCCGCTGATCAGCAGCAGCTGACGACAGGCATCGACCGGGCGGTCCGGCGGCGTCGAGCGACGTCGCCCGTCCTGTCCTTCGTCATGCCCTCGTGGAGTTCCGATGCGATCTCTTCTGTCCAAAGTCCTGCCCGCCGAACTCGGGCCGGACTTCCGCAAGATCTGGCCCGCCTCGGCCATCTCCAACCTCGGTGACGGTGCGATGCTCGCCGCCGGGCCGCTTCTCGTTGCCTCGATCACCGACGAACCGGCCGCGGTCGGCGCTGCCGCCTTCGTCCAGCAACTCCCCTGGCTCCTGTTCGCCTTGTTCAGCGGCGCCCTGGTGGACCGGCTCGACCGCCGGTTGATGATCGTTGCCGCCGACACCTTTCGCGCCGTCGTGATCGGCACGCTCGGACTCGCCGTCCTGTTGAACCATTCGCCGTTGTGGGCCATCTATCTGACGTTGTTCCTGCTCGGTACTGCGGAAACCCTCGCGGACAACGCAGCCGGCGCACTGCTCTTCACCACGGTGCCGAAAACGCAACTCGGTAAAGCAAACGCCCGGCTCTATGCGACCGGCCCGCTCTTCCACCAGCTCGGCGGCCCACCGATCGGCGCACTTCTCTTCGCCCTCGGCAATGGCGTGCCGTTCATCCTGGATGCGATCACGTTCGCCGCGGCGGCCCGCGTTGATCTCCCGAGTCACCAGTCGGCCGCCAGTCGTCCCGACAGTCCGTACTCCGCTGTTGACCGAGGTCCGGGAAGGGGTTCACTGGCTCTGGAACCACTCCGGCGTACGCACCCTCGCCTGGGCGATCCTGGTCATGAACATCACCTTCTGCGCCGCCTTCGCGACCTGGGTCCTGTACGCCCGCGAGCGCCTCGGCCTCACCGATACGCAGTACGGGCTGCTGATCTCGGCCGGTGCGATCGGAGCTCTCGCCGGGATGCCGGTGTACCACCTGCTCGAACCGCGGATCGGCAGCCTCACCCTGCTCCGCGCCGGCCTGGTGATCGAGACGGCAGTGCATCTGATCCTCGCGCTCACCCGGAACCCCTGGGTGGCCGGTACGACGATGGCCGTGTTCGGCGTACACGCTGTTGTCTGGGGCATCGTGTCGACCACCGCGCGGCAGCTCGCCACGCCCGAAGCGCTGATGGGGAGGGTCAACAGCGTCTACCTGCTCGCGTCGGTGGGAGGTGCCGCGCTGGGAGCGCTGATGGGCGCAGTACTGGCACAGCGGTTCGGTCTGGTCGCGCCGTTCCTGGTCGCGTTCGTAGCGATGGTCGTGATGACCGCAGTGGCGTGGCGGCCGCTACGGCACGTGTCCGTGCGAGCAGACACTAAATAGGGTTGGGCCGCCGGATGGTGGTTGCTAGTGTCTTCGGCCTGATGCCCACAGCCACGGCCCTCGGCCTGCCGAACATCCGCGGCCGGTTCCCTCTCCTCGCCGCACTGATGATCGATTCCTTCGGCGGCGGCTGCGCCGGACCCCTGCTGCTCCTGTACTTCGTGCGGGTCGCGGACATCCCGCTCGGTAAGGCCGGTGTGCTGTTGACCGTCGCGACCCTCTTCTCGATCGCCGCACCCGCGGCGGTGGGCGTGGTGATCGACCGGGTCGGGCCGCGCAACCTGGTGATCGGCGCGCAGTTCGCGCAAGGGCTCGCCTTCGTCGGCTTCTTCTTCGGCCGTTCACTGTGGCTGCTCTTCCTCTGCGCGCTGGTCACAACGATCGGGCAGCGGGTGTTCTGGTCGGCGATCTTCAGCCTGCTGACGGATGTCTCCGATCCGGGTGACCAGGACAGGTGGTTCGGGTTCGGCGGGATGATGCAAGCGGCGGGCTTCGGGCTAGGCGCGCTCGCGGCAGGCGTGCTGCTAAGCTTCCACGGCGACCGGCCGTTCCTGATCGCGATGGCGGCGAACGCTGTCACCTTCTTCATCGCCGGAGTCCTACTACTGCGGCTGCACGTCGCACACTCCCGTACTGCGGCCGCGGACGCGGGTGGCGCCGCCCCCTTACTCCGCAAGGACAAGGCGTTCCTGGTACTGATCGGGGCGAACACCATCCTCGCGCTTTGCACGATGGTGATGGGAGTCGGACTACCGGTCTACGTCAGCGAAGCTCTGCCGGCCCCGAAGTGGATGGTCGGCGTCCTGCTTGCTGCGATCTCTGTGGTGCTGGCGACTGGGCAGACGCTGGTGGTACGGCACACCGAGAAGCGGCGGAAGACGCACGTGCTGGTACTGGCTGGACTGTTGTGGGCAGTCTGGGGAGTCCTGATGGCTGGGCTGCTCCACCTCCCGGCTGGGCTGGTGGTGCCTGGTCTGGTGTTGGCGACTGTGGTGTTTGCCGGCGCTGATGTGCTGCATGCGGCGACGGGCAATGCACTGGCAGCCGCCGTTGCGCCGAAGGTGGGTCATGGGAAGTACCTGTCGTACTGGCAGTACTCCTTCACCTTCGCGAGCGTGCTGGCGCCCGGGTTCTTCGCCCAGTTGTTCGAGGTACGGCGTGAATTCCCGTGGCTGGCGATCTCGGTCCTGGCGCTGGTCGCGGTGGGCACGATCGTCGCGCTCGAGCGGGTTCTCCCCGACGCGGCTGTCCGTCGCGACTAGTACCGTCCGAGTCGGGGGTACTTCGTCTCCGCAGGGTGTCTCGATCGTCCTTCCAGCGGGCTGCCGAGACGCGACAGACTGACTTGTCAGAGATTCTTGCATCGCTCGAACAGATGTTCTAATGTCCATTTCGTAGCTCGCGGATCCATCGCTTCCCACCCCATACCTTCGTCCTCCCGGCCGAACCTCCCACCAAGATGTGGACGGCCGATGCGGACGATGGCCGCCCGGGCAGTGAGGGCCCGGGCTGTGGGAACCGTTTGGCGACTGTAGAACTGACTACCAGGAAGGTCGAGGTGACGCGGGACGAGAGGAAGTGCCGATGCTTTACGAACATCGCGGCCGGCGACCGGTCGTGCCGGACTCCGCCTATGTGGCGCCGTCGGCAGTGCTCTGCGGAGCAGTTGTGCTCGGCGAAGGCAGCAGGGTGTTGCACGGCGCCGTACTGACCGCGGAGAACGGCGAGGTCCACCTCGGAGAGAACAGTGTGGTGATGGAGAACGCCCTGGTGCGCGGCCGGGCCGATCATCCAGCACTCATCGGCGACGCGGTACTGGTCGGTCCACACGCACACGTGAACGGCGCTACGTCAGGCACGGGGTAGCGGTGATTCCAAGGTGTACTGGCGGATGTGGCCTGGCGGTTGGGCAGCGCAGGTCATCCGGGCGTCGATGGTGACGGTGTGAGCGGCTACCTCAACCAGGAAGGGACGGCTGTCAGGACCAGCGAGAGTGACCTGCCAACGGGTGGGGGCTGATTGCCGGACGTTGATCGGACGCAGAGCCGCGACGGCCTGGGAATGGCCGACAGTTCTGGCGAAGTGCTGCGCGGCCTGGACCGGAGCAGAGACAGCGCCTGAGCCGCGGTAGTACTCGGGGACGACAACGCCTTCGTCGTACTGCTTGGCCAAGTCGACCGCCTGCGACTGCTGCACGTGGCCGTAGAAGAGGCTGTGCGGCAGGAGCACGATGTTCGCGGCGAAGCGATCTCCACCGACATGGCTGCACTCCCAGGTCCGGTCTGGATAGGCCGCGGCGAGGGCTGCGGCTACCGGACGTCCGCGGACGGCACAGCAGGCGTCATGGCGCCCGTGGGTGCAGACGAGGTAGATCGGTTCGGTGCTCGGCTCACCCTCGATTTGGCCGGACAACACGTCGAGCAGTTGCTCATCCGTCGACAATTCACCCCAGCGGACCGACTCCTGCCCTGGACGGCTGTCGACCATCGCCCAGCGCCGGGGAACAGTCCGATCGATCCGCCCGTACCGCCGGATCAGCACCGGCCGTACCCGCGCCTCCCGACACAACCGCGCAACCTCCACCCCCAACCCACCACCCGACGCCCCGAGGACGCTGAGGGCGTCGCGGGGCCAGGGGAGGCGGCTTTCGATCAGGAGCCAGCGTTCGGCGGGTGGGGCCGTGGCCATCAGGAGGTCGCCGCGTTGTTCAGCCGTCGCCGCGCAGCCGGTGTCCGGCTGGTACCTCGACTCAGTCACGGCATCCCACGGTACTCAGTGCGCGCTCGCGACAACGACTGCCTCGGTCATCAACCGTCGAACGACGACCAACTGGTCGGCCTCATCCAACCCCGGCAGGTCACCGACCCGAACCTCGTCGCCCGAGCAGATCCTCGCCACCGCCTCATTGGTTGCTGCAGGCAACGAGATGGTGCGATCGGAGAGCTGCAAGAGCACGGGATCGCCTGGCACCAGCCGATACCGCAGACCCGCGCGCAGGCGAATCGTAGTACCGATAGCAAGCGAAGAAATGGCTGCCGCGTGGGCGAGCGGGCCTAGTGGCGCCGGACGGTTGCCGGACCACGTACGGCGACGCAGGCGTACTGCGAGATCTTCGGCGGAGGTTGATCGGATCTGCTCGGCCAGCAGTGGCACCACCTTATCCAACTGCTGTGCGACCTGAGCCGGATCACCCGGGTCGAACCCGAGCGGCAAGGCAGTCCGCAGGTCGACCTGGTTCGCGGCGAGCGCGGCCAGCTCCTGCACGAGGAGGTACCGCGTCAGCGTGTGCATTCCGACCGTCAGGTGCGCACTCACTCCGCCAAGGGCTTTGGCCGAGTGCAGGAATCCGCGCGGTACATACAGGGCGTCGCCAGGGCGCAGTACTGCATCTACTACTGGTTCCTGATCGCGCGCGGCGGCTGCAACTGCTGCGGAATGGTCCGTCCACGGCTGGTTGCGCAGCGGGTCCACATGGACCGGAGCGTGGACGGTCCAGTGCTTCTCGCCGGCTACTTGCAGTACGAAGACGTCATGTACGTCGTAGTGCGCCGAGAAGCCCTGCGACTCCGGCGGTGTGATGTACGCGTTGATCTGCACAGGGTGGCCGGCCTCGACCGACAGTTGCGTCGCGAAGTCGACCAGCGGCGGCCAAGTCCGGTGCAGCGCTTGCAGAACCACAGTGTGCCCACCGGCGAAGAGCGCAGCGACCTTGTCGTCGCGGATCTGGTCGCCGATCTCCGCACCGACTCCAGCAGCCCCGGTGAACTGGCTGTCGCCGACAACCGTGCCGTCTTTGGCGATCCGCAGGAACGGTGTACGGAGTCCTCGGCTCGACAGCAGCTCATCGGCCGTGGCCAGGCTGAACAGATCAGCGAAGCCGCCGGGCGGAAGATCCGGCGCAGGCGAAAGCAGAGCTTGGCTCCCCCAGTAGCTGCTGGCGAACTGTTCGAGGTCGCCCGTCACGCAACGCCGGAGAGCCGGGCACCGCTCCGACGGCAGCTGCCCGTCCGATAGCTGCCCGGCCTCCGGCTGGAGCGTCACCAACTTCCGGAGCTCCCGGTCGCACCGCCGTCGGCTCCACCATCGGTCGCACTGGGATCGGCGCCGCCGTCAGCAGGTCCCTCGCCGCCACCGCCACCGGCACCACCGTCAGCGCCGCCATCGCTCGTCCCGGACGATGCACCGCCGTCCGCAGGTCCTTCAGAACCGGCATTGCCGTCGCTGCCGGCACCACTGTCGGCACCGCCATCCGCGCCGCCGTCGCTCACACCGGACGAGGCGCCACCGTCCGCGGGACCTTCCGCACCACCGTCGGCACCGCCATCGCTCGTGCCAGACGAAGCACCGCCGTCCGCGGGGCCCTCCGCGCCGCCATCAGCTCCACCATCGGTGGCACCGGCCGCTGCCCCGCCGTCGGCAGGTCCTTCGTTGCCCGAACCCGGGTTGCCGTAGTCCGCTCCGCCGTCAGAGCCGCCATCGGCACCGCCGTCGTGCGCACCAGGTGTCGCGCCGCCGTCGGCCAAGCCTTCACCGTCGCCGGACGAGGTGGTGATGTCATCGCCTTCGAGGCCCATGATGCTGCTCCCTTCGAGATGTGCTTTCGGTCTACCCCCTGTGCGCAAAGTAGACCCGGGCTAAACCCTCTCGGGAGTTACAGCAACCACTCGTTTGAGCAGCGATCAGCCGAGCACGTCCCGCCACACCTTCAGGAACCCGTCCGTGACCGTCTCGGGCCGTACTGCGATCCGCAGCCAATCCGGCCCGAGCCCCGGAAACGTGTCCCCTCGCCGGACCGCATAACCCTGCTCCCGCAACGCTTCCCGGATCGCCGCCGCCCCCTCCACCCGAACGAGCACGAACGGCCCCCGCGGTACGCCGTACGTGCGAACGTCGGCGCCGAGACCAGCCAGCAGGTGAGCTCGCTGGCGGTCCAGATCGAGCGCGGCCTGAGCCGATTCGGCCATTGCGCGTTCGTTGCTGCAAGCAATTGCCGCAGCCAGAGCAGGAGTGGACACCGGCCAGTGCGGCTGTACTGCGGCGAGCTGCTCGATCAACCCGGCAGCGGCGATGACGTAGCCGATCCGGAGCCCGGCCAGCCCCCAGGTCTTCGTCAGGCTGCGGATCACCACCAGACCCGGAATCGACGCTCCGACCAGCGACTCGGGCTCACCCGGTACGGCGTCCATGAAGGCTTCGTCGACGACGAGGATCCGGTCGGGGCGCGCGAGTTCGCGGAGGTCGTCGGCGGGGTGCAGGACGGAGGTCGGGTTGGTGGGATTGCCGATCACCACCAGGTCGGCGTCCGCCGGAACCGCGCCAGGGTCGAACACGAAACCGTCCTCGGGGCGCAGTACGACCCGGTCGACCAGGTGACCGGCCGATCTGAGCGCCGCCTCCGGCTCGGTGAACTGGGGATGCACGACGACCGGGTGCTTCGGGCGGAAGGCGCGGGCGATCAGGACGAACGCTTCGGCGGCGCCGGCGGTCAGCAGGATCTGCTCGGGCGCGCAGCCGTGGCGGGCGGCGATCGCGGCGAGGGCCGCGTCCTGACGCGGGTACGACGCGAGGTCGGTCAGGCCGGCGCTGATCTCGTCGAGCAACCAGGGCGGCGGCGTACCGGCCCTCACATTCACCGCGAGGTCGACCAGCCCACCCCCGACCTCGAGATCACCGTGGTGCTCCAGGTCGAACCCATCCAGGCGATCCATCACCCCAGGAGGCTAACCCGCCCACCACACTCCGTGCGACCGAGTACCGGCGGGGCGTTGGTGGGTCCGGGGGCCGCGATCGACGAGGTCGGATCGGGCCGGGGTGCTGATGGGTGGCGTGAGGTGGGGTCAGCGGGGGGTGACCGTGTAGCGGCGGTTTTGGAGGGAGGGGTTCTGGGTGCGGATCTTGGCGAGGCGGTCGGCGGAGATCTCGGCGACGGCGTGTCCATCGGCCTCGCCGACCGCGGCGATCGCGATGCCCTGTGGGTCGATCACCTGGCTCAGACCGGAGTACTTCTTGCCGTTCTGGGCGGCCGCGGCGACGTAACAGGTGTTCTCGATCGCGCGGGGCCGTGAGCAGGGTGGTCCAGTGGTGCTCCTTGAGCGGACCGCGCACCCAGGCCGCCGGTACTGCGAGGATCTCGGCGCCCGCATCGACCAGCGCCCTCGACAACTCCGGAAAACGTAGGTCGTAGCAAGTCATCAGGCCGACCTTGTGACCCGCGATCCGGACCACCACCGGCGCGACGTCGCCCGGGGTCAACTGGTCCGATTCGCGGTATCCGAACGCGTCGTACAGGTGGATCTTGCGATAAGCGCCGAGCAGTTCGCCATCGGCGCCGACCGCGAGAAGCGTGTTGTACGGCCGCGCTTCGTCACAACTGCGCTCGAACATGCCCGCGACGATCGCCGTACCGTGTTCGGCCGCGCTCTTCCGGAGCGCGCTGACGAACTCGCCGTCCAGCGGTTCGGCCAACGGCCCGACCGATCCGCCGTCCGCGGCGAAGTCCGCCATCATCGCCTCGGGCAGGACGACCAGGTCAGGTTCGTCCCGCGCGGCGTCGGCGACGAGCTGGATCAGGAGGTCGCGGTTCGCGGCCTTGTCCTGCGTACTGGCGGTCTGGATCACGGCGATCTTCACCTCTCCATGGTGCCGCATCCGCGCAGTACTTGAACCTGACGCGATGTCAGGTCCTAGCGTCAAGCATGAACACCGACGACAGGACCTGGCGGATCGGCGAGCTGGCCAAGGCGACCGGGGTCAGCATGCGGTCGCTGCATCACTACGACGCGATCGGGCTGCTGCAGCCAATACGGTGCAGTGGTGCGGGGCATCGCCTGTACTCCGGCGCCGACGTACGCCGGTTGCATCGGGTCGTCGCGCTGCGCGGATTCGGGCTGACGCTGCCGAGATCGGTCAGGTGCTGGACGGCGAACTCGGCGACCCGCGGGAGCTCGTCCGGCGGCAGCTGGAACAAGTGGACGAGCAACTCGCGACGGCGAACCGGCTGCGGCGGACGTTGCTCGGTGTTCTCGACGGCCTCGACCAGGCGACGGAACCGTCGACGGAGAAGTTGATCGAACTGATCGAAGGGATGACCGCGATGACGCGTGCACTGACGCGAGAAGAATTCGACGACTTGAACGAACGCCGCCGGGCACTGCGGGGAGGCGATGACCCCGGCGGAGCTCGAAGCCGCCA
This sequence comes from Kribbella qitaiheensis, assembly GCF_014217565.1. NCBI lineage: Bacteria > Bacillati > Actinomycetota > Actinomycetes > Propionibacteriales > Kribbellaceae > Kribbella > Kribbella qitaiheensis. Next base: position 4,612,996 of record NZ_CP043661.1, on the reverse strand, counting down.
CCGAAAGCCGCCGCAAGGCAACCGAAGCCCTCTCCGCTGAAGACCTCCAACAGATGACCGCCCGACGAACAGCCTTGATGCCAACGGACTGACACCCGCACCAAACCGCAGCGCGCGGGGGTTGGTGGGGGAGACTGTGGGGGTGGAGTTCGATGTGGTGGTGTTGGCGGGGGGTGCGTCTGCGCGGTTCGGGGGTGTGGACAAGGCGTTGGTGCGGGTGGATGGAGTCACGCTGCTGGATCGGGTGCTGAGGGCAACTAATCTGGCGAGCTCGACGGTGGTGGTGGGTCCTGGGCGGGAGGTTTGCCGGGAGGTTGACTGGGCGGTTGAGGAACCGCCTGCTGGTGGGCCTGTTGCGGGGATCGCCGCGGGGCTGGGGAATGGCGAAGCGGCTGTGGTTGTGGTGGTTTCGTGTGATCTGCCGTGGTTGACGGAGGCAGCGGTGGCGAGTCTGGTCGCGGGAGTGGGCGAGCATGACGGGTACGGGCTGCGGGACAGCGGTGGGCGAGAGCAGTGGCTCGCGGCCGCGTACCGGCGTACTGCGTTGAGCGCCGCGGTCGAAGCGCTCGGTGATCCGCGCAACCAGTCGGTACGACGGTTGTTCGCCGGGCTCGACCTGAGCTGGAGCGAGCCGACCTCCACCGCCGACGACGCCGACACCTGGGCCGACCTCACCCCACCGGCGAGGCCCTGAGAACACTCACCCACCGGACACGCCCTGAAACACGCGACCTCAGGAGGGGCGTGATCAGTGGAGTAGCCGCTCGCTTGGGGCGGTGAGGTGCGCAAGGGGCCGGTACGGTGGGGGTCATGCGAGCTGTCGTGTGTGATGGGGCCGGTGGGGTCGAGGTGCTGCGGGTCGGCGAGATCCCGGATCCGACGCCGGCGGTGGACGAGGTTGTCATCGACGTGGTTGCGGCCGGGGTCAACCGGGCCGATCTGCTGCAGCGGCAAGGGAACTACCCGCCGCCGCCCGGTGCGCCCGGGACGATCGGGCTCGAGGTGTCCGGCACGATCTCCGCGGTCGGCTCCGCGGTCGAGGACTGGTCGATCGGTGACGAGTGCTGCGCGTTGCTCGCGGGTGGTGGATATGCCGAGAAGGTTGTAGTACCGGCTCCGCAGGTGATGCCCGTGCCGGAAGGTATCGACCTCGTGAGTGCGGCGGCGCTGCCCGAGGTGGTGGCGACGGTGTGGTCGAACATCTTCATGACGGCGCACCTGAAGGAAGGCGAGACGCTGCTCGTCCACGGCGGCGCGTCGGGGATCGGCACGATGGCGATCCAGTTGGGTGTCGCGCATGGTGCCCGGGTGATTTGCACGGTCGGAAGTACGGACAAGATGGATTTCTGTACGCGGCTCGGTGCCGACGTCGCGATCAACTACAAGGACGCCGAGTGGGCGTCGGTGGTGAACGAGGCGACGAACAAGGCCGGCGCCGACGTCATCCTCGACATCATGGGCGCGAAGTACCTGTCGGACAACGTGAAGACGCTCGCCTACGACGGCCGCCTGGTCGTGATCGGCATGCAGGGCGGCACCCGCGGCGAGATCGACCTCGGCCGGTTGATGAGCCGGCGCGGCTCCATCACCGGGGCCGGGCTACGGGTCCGGTCGGTCGAGGACAAGGGCCGCATCCTCGCCGAGGTGGTCGGCCACGTGTGGCCGCTGGTCGCCGCGAAGAAGGTCCGCCCGATCGTCCACCGCACCTTCCCCCTGGACGCCGTCGCCCAGGCCCACGAGACCCTCGAACAATCCACCCAGATCGGCAAGGTCCTCCTCACCCTCTGAAGACCCCCGTACTGCGGGCCCCGGTCTTTCAGGAGGCGGGCAGATTGGCCGCCAGCCAGTCGGGATCAGGGGCGACCAGTTGGATGACGTCGATCCAGGTGCCTTCGGGGTCGCGGACGTGGAAGTGGCGCTGGCCCCAGACCTCGGTGACGACCTCGCCCTCCAGCGGTACGCCTGCCTCGGTCAGCGCCTGGGCGACCTTGTCGGCGTCCTCGACGATGAAGCCGAAGACGTTCGTGCTGTCCTTCGCTGCGGACACCGCGGCCGGCACCGACTCGTGGCCGCGTTCGGTGATCGCGAGCTCCCAGCTCGCGTCGCCCCGGCGGACGCAGATGAACCAGCCCAGGTCGATCGTGATCTGCAGCTCGAAGTGTTGCTGATAGAACGCGGCGACCTCAGCGGGCTTGGAGGTGACCACGGTGGCGCCGAAGGCGGCGGGTTGCATACGTTCTCCTGACTACTACAACTGTCGTTGTTGACCACGACAGTTGTAGTACATAGCTGCTACAGTTGTCAACGTGCCCAGGAACCCGGAACGCCGCACCCAGCTGGCCGACGCCGGCCTCGCCGTACTGGCCGAGTCCGGCGCCCGCGGCCTGACCCATCGCGCGGTCGATGCTGCGGCCGGCCTGCCCGCGGGTACGGCGTCGAACTACTTCCGCACCCGCGACGCCCTGCTCGGCGCCCTCGGCGAGCGAATCTTCGAACGCCTCGCCCCCGACGACGCAGTACTTGCACCACTCGCCGAACGCGAGCCGTCGATCGACCTGGTCGTCGACTACGTGCGCTACATCGTCGAGCGACTCCTCGGCCGCCCCGAGCTCTCACTCGCCCTGTTCGATCTCCGCCTCGAAGCCGCCCGCAACCCAGGCCTGCACGAGATCCTGGCGCGCACCCTCCGGCAGGGCTTCGACACCGACGTCTCGTTCCACGTCCAAGCCGGCCTGCCGGGCGGCGCCGAAGAGGTCCGGCTGCTCCATTTCGCGCTCGACGGCCTCGTCCTGGACCAACTCACCCCAGGCACCGGCCGCCCGTACGACATCGACGCCATCACCGCCAAGATCGTCCGCCGCCTGGTCCGATCCGAGTAGGCACACACAACGCACCATTGACCAGCAGATACTGAGTATGCATACTCAGTATCTATGTCGATCAAACACGGGCTGCTGGCCCTGCTGCGGACAGAGCCCAAGTACGGGTACCAACTGCGCGGGGAGTTCGAAGCCGCCACCGGTTCCACCTGGCCGCTGAACATCGGGCAGGTCTACACCACCCTGACCCGGCTGGAGCGGGACGGATTCGTCGCGGCCGCTCACGGCGAGGGGGACGGCGACGGCCGATCGATGTACGAGATCACCGATGCCGGCCGGGCCGAGCTGATCAACTGGTTCGAGACCCCGGTGACGCGCGAGTCGCGGCCGCGGGACGAGCTGGCGATCAAGCTGGCCCTCGCGCTCGCAGTACCGGGGGTGAACGTGACCGCGGTGGTGCAGCGGCAACGCGGCTCGACGATGCAGGCGCTGCAGGAGATGACCCGGCTGAAGCGCCAGAGCAGCGACGGCGACATCTCCTGGCGCCTCGTCCTGGAGTCGATGATCTTCGCCGCCGAGGCCGAGATCCGCTGGCTCGACCACTGCGAGGCGATGCTCTCGCGCCATCAGAAAACACAGCCTCAAAAAGCGTCCGTGAGCAAGCCGCAGAACACCGACCCGGGGGTCCGACGATGAACAGCATTCTGGATATCCGCAAGCTGACCCGGCAGCACGGCACGGGCGACCAAGCCGTGTACGCGCTCCGCGGCGTCGATCTGGCCGTCGCCACCGGCGAGCTGGTCGCGGTGATGGGGCCCTCCGGATCCGGCAAGTCGACCCTGCTCACCTGCGCGGGCGGACTCGACCAGCCGACCAGCGGCGAGATCCTGATCGACGGCAACGACATCACGACGCTCAGCCGGAACTCCGTCGCCGCCCTGCGCCGCCGCCGGATCGGCTACGTCTTCCAGGACTTCAACCTGATCCCCGCACTCACCGCGGCCGAGAACGTCGCACTTCCGCTAGAACTGGACGGTGCCCGTGCCCGTACCGCGCGCAAGTACGCCGAAGCTGCCCTGCTGGAGGTGGCCATCCCTGAGCTGGCCGACAGGTTTCCCGACGACATGTCCGGTGGGCAGCGGCAGCGGGTCGCGATCGCCCGCGCGATCGTCGGCGAACGGCGGCTCCTCCTCGCCGACGAGCCGACCGGAGCACTCGACTCCGACACCGGCGAGGCAGTCCTCCAACTGCTCCGCGACCGCTGCGACCAGCACGGCATCGGCGGCGTCCTCGTCACCCACGACGCCCGGCACGCCGCCTGGGCGGACCGCGTCGTCTACCTGCGCGATGGTGTCCTGGTAGGCCAGGCCGGCCCGCTGCCCGAGGCCGACGTCCTGCTGGAAGCCCGCTGATGGGACACAACTGGGGACCGGCCCTCCGGATAGCACGCCGTACCGCGCTTCGCTCGCCCGGCCGCACCGCGTTGATCGCGGCGCTGATCGGCCTGCCGGTAATGGCCGCGAGCTGGCTCGGCATGTTGGCGCTCAGCATGTCCCCGACCGGAGAAGCGCGGGCGACCGAGTTGATCGGCAAGGCGGATGCGCAGGTTGTCGTGACCGTCCACCAGACCGTCACGGTCGACTACCAGCAGGTCGAGAACGGCGGCTACAAGTACAGCCAGGATCCCAGCAAGGACGTGCAACGCGATCCTGGCAAGGTCGACCTGTCGCAGCTCCTTCCCGCCGGAACGAAACTGGCCGCCCGGACCAGCACGATCTCCACGACGACGATCAGGACCACCGGCTCGGCCGCTGCCTCCTACCCGGTCGACCTGGTGGACGGGACCGCCGGCCTGTCGACCGGCACCTATTTGCTGGACCAGGGACGATTGCCATCAGCAACGAATGAGGTTGCCCTCAGCCCGGCACTCGCCAAACATCTCGGCCTGCTGACCGGCGGAAAACTCAAGCCGGGCGCCGAGATCTCGGCCCAGGACGGGCCCAGCTACCAGGTGGTCGGCATCGCCAAGACCCCGGCCGCGACCAAGGCCAGGTCGATCTGGGCACCGCCCACTTCGCCCTTGGCCAGCCAGGGCGCGGACGCCGAGCGAGGGTATCTGGCGGACCTTCCCGCCACCGCGGAGCTGCAAGCCCTGCAGGAAAAACTGGCCGGCCAAGGGGTCGTACTCACGCCTCGGGCCGTCATCGTCGACCCGCCGGCCGGCTTCGAAAACTCGTACGCCGGCAGCGGGATCGCCGTGATGATGCTGGTGATCGGCTTCGGCGTACTCGAGATCGTCCTGCTCGCCGGTACGGCGTTCGCGGTCGGCGCCCGGCGCCAGACCCGGACGCTCGGCCTCGTCGCGGCGACGGGCGGCACTCCGGCCGACATCCGCCGCATCGTGCTCGCGCAGGGGATCGTCATCGGTCTGGTCGGCGCCGGCGGCGGCATCGCGGTGGCAGCGGTCGCGCTGGTGGCCGGAAAGCCGTTGTGGGAATCGCTGACCGGCCGGTTGATCACCGAGATTCAGTTCCCGGTCGGCCGGCTCTTGCTGATCGGAGCGATCGGCGCCATCGCGGGGTTGCTGGCGGCCGTGGTACCGGCGCATACGGCCGCGAAGCAGCCGCCGATGGCTGCGTTGGCCGGGCGATTCGCGACGTCCGGGAGGGCCACCAAGCTGCGGCGGCCCGCGCTGCTCCTGGTCGCGGGCGGCGTCGTCGCCGTCGTTCTCGGCACCAGCTGGATGGCAGCCATCTATGCACATCACAAGAAGGACGCGGCCGCCGATCCCAACGTCTACCAGGGCGGGATCACCCCGGAGCAGCCGATCGCGCTGATCCTGCTCGGCATCACCTGCGTGATCGCCGGCCTGGTCTGGGTGCTGCCGAATCTGATCGCGCGGGCCGCCACCATCGGCAAAGCGCTCCCGCTGAGCGGACGGCTCGCCCTCCGCGACGCCGCACGGCACCGGCACCGGACCGGTCCGGCCGCAGCCGCGATCATGATGTCGGTCGCGGGGACCGCGGCGATGGCCTTCGCGTTGGCCAACTCCTTCGCGGCGTCGGCCAAGGACTATGTGCCGACAGGGCGGGACGGCGACGCGATCGTCAGGTACAACGGCGACAACACGAGCACGGGCAACACCGGAACCGTGATCTGGACCGCCGCGCTGGAGCGGAACGTGGCCGGCGCCTTGCCGACCAAGAGCATCAGCCGGCTCGGTCCGGTGAACCCGCCGGGAGCCCACTCCGAGCGGCAGGGCCAGTTCGTCTACACGGATCCCTTGGTGGCGTTCCCGCTGGGCGCTCACATGGCGGCCGCGCCCTTGCTGGCGGTCGATCCGGACTTCATCGCGAGTCTCGGTGGCAACGGCACCGAGATGGCCGCTGAACTTCGGGCCGGCAAGATCATCGTCCAGACGCCCGGTTTCGAAGGCGACAAAGCGCGGCTGGGCACCTGGGCCGGGACAGCGTCCGGCAAGGAACGACAGATCCTCGTCAGCAAGCTGAAGCCGTCCCACGAACTCGCAGCCTTCGAGCGGCAGGCCCTGGTCGCGACGCAGACAGCCAAGACGCTCGGCACGATCACCGTCCAGCAGACACATCTCGCACTCACCCGCGAACCGACCAAGACCGAACTCGAGACCGCGGCGAACTTCCTCGGTTCCGAGGACGCCCTGAAGATCGAGAAGGGCTACGAGAGTCCGGCCGACCTGGCGCTCGTCATCCTGTTGTCCGCCGCCGGTGTGGTGACCTTGCTCGGTGTCGCGATCGCCGTCTCGCTGTCGGCCGCGGAGGGCCGGGCCGACCTCGCGACGCTGGCGGCGGTGGGAGCCAAACCACGCCAGCGGCGCAGCCTCGCCGCTGCCCAGGCCTGGTTGATCGGCCAACTCGGATGCGTGCTCGGGGTGTTCGTCGGTGCCCTGTACGGCTACACGGCCCGGGTCGCCTTCGGTTCGCCGTACTTCGCGATCCCGTGGCGGGAGCTGGGTGGCATCGTGGTCGTGATCCCGTTGGCCGCGGGCCTGCTCGCCTGGCTGTTGACCCGCTCTCGGCTGCCCATGGTCAGCCGGATCGACTAGAGCCTTCCCGGCCTCGCCACGATTGCCCCCTCAGGCATCGACTGCGGCGAGGCCCGGGTAGGCGACCGGGTACGCCGGCGTACTGGCGACTCGTCGCCGGCCGCACTCGCAGCGCTGGTAGACGAGCAGGCCCTCACTGACCTGATGTGCGGATTCGACGCTCCACCGGTGCCGGTGGCCTGCTGCTGGAGTGGCTTCTCTGGTACTCATGGCACCATCGTGATGTAATGCCATTGTGCATCTCAACCCTTACGGCGCCGACGCGGTCCTACTGGCCGTCAACCTGGTGACGAACCCGGCCGCTACTCCGGCCGAGCTGGCCGAGCGATGCGAGGAGAGCGGCGTCGAAAGCCGCCTGGTCCGCAACCGGGAGGTGACCCAGGCCGACCTGGCCGCAGTACGGGTAGCACTCGACGAGTGGCTGGCTGTAGTCGATGCGCCGGATGAGGTGACCCGGGTGAAGCTGGCCAACGAGATGCTGGCGAAGTACACCGAGCATCCGCGGCTGACGAACCACGCCGGCGATGGGTGGCACATGCACTACCGCCCCGACAACGTTCCGGTCGGGCGCCTGGTCGCGACGCTGATCAGCACCGGCACAGCCCTGCACCTGGCCGGCCGTGGAATCACGCGACTGGGCCGCTGCAGCACGGACGGCTGCGACAACGTGTACGCCGACCTGTCCCGCGGTGGCCGCCAGCGCTACTGCAGCCCCGCCTGCGCCAACCGCGACGCCGTCCGCAGGCACCGCTCCAGGCACTAGCCCCCGATGCGCTAGCACCAGGGATCTAGGATGGCTGAATGAGCGAGAGCAGCAGCGAGGGCCAGGGGATGCCGATGGCCGGCGCCCAGACCGAGGACGGCAAGATCCTGATCGTCGGTCCGGACGGCATGGCCGTCGAGGGGCCGCCGCGCGCCGAGGACGACCATGAGCACGACGAGGAGCCACGCTCGGTGACGGAGCTCGTCGAGCAGCCGGCCAAGGTGATGCGGGTGGCGAACATGGTCCGCCAGCTGCTCGAAGAGGTGAAGTCCGCGCCGCTCGACGAGGCCAGCCGGCAGCAGCTGAAAACGATCCACGAGGCCTCCATCAAGGAGCTGGAAAGCGGCCTGGCGCCGGAGCTGGTCGAAGAGCTGGAACGGCTCAGCCTCGACTTCACCGACGACAGCACGCCGACCGAGGCCGAACTGCGGATCGCGCAGGCCCAGCTGGTCGGCTGGCTCGAAGGACTGTTCCACGGCATCCAGACCGCTCTGTTCGCCCAGCAGATGGCGGCCCGGCAGCAGCTCGAGTCGATGCGCCGCGCACTGCCAGGTGGCCAGCAACTGCCGCCGGAAGAGGGCCAGTTCCCCGGTTCCCCGCAGGCCGGCAACACCGACGGCCCCGGCAGCGGCGGGATGTACCTGTGAACCCGAGCCAGCTGTAGCGGTCAGAACCCTTGTAAAACAACAGCAGTTGTAGCGCTTTCAGAGCGCGAAGAGCTCTTCGAGGACGGTGGCGACACCGTCCTCGTTGTTTGCCGGGCAGACGACGTCGATCATTGCCAGTACTTCGGGGTGCGCGTTCGCCACGCCGTATGACGTACCGGCCCAGGCGAGCATCGGCAGATCGTTGAGCGAGTCCCCGAACGCGATCGTCTCGGCGGCCGAAATCCCTTGCTCCGCAGCGAAATCGGCCAGCATGGTCGCCTTCGAGACTCCGCTCGCAGCGATCTCCACCAGGCTGTGGCCGCCACTGTGGCTGGCCGCGACGCGCTGCCCGACCAGTGGATGGATCCGGGCCAGCAGGTCGTCGGAGTGCCAGCTGGGATGGCGGACCAGCAGTTTCGCGGCCGGTTCGGCGAGCAGTTCGTCCAACTCGGCGACCAGGGTGTCGGCCGGCATCGGCCAGCGGTTCAGGTACTTCGGTTCCTGTCCGTAACGGTTCGATCGCTCGATCGCGAACTCCACGTCCGGAATCTCGGCCCGGATCGCCCGCGCCACCGACAACGCGACGGCCGGATCGATCATCCGGGTCCGGATCGCCTTGCGCTGAACGACGTCGTAGAGAATGGCGCCGTTGGCAACGATCGCGACACCGTGCGCGCCGACCAGGTCGGCCAGTTCGTCCAGCCAACGAGGTGGCCGCGCGGTGACCATCACGAAAACACTGCCGGCTTCCTGCGCCGCGAGGACCGCGGCCTTGGTCCGCGGCGAGACCGAACGGTCGTCGCGTACCAAGGTTCCGTCAAGATCGGTCGCGATCAGACGCGGTGGGCGGTCCGTTCTCTGCTCTGACACCAGACCACCGTAACTGGTCCTCCAGGGTGCTCCAATACTCCTACCGGACCACCTGGCGCAACCATTTGGACATCGTTTTCCCTGCAATCTGGTTGACTGTTGAACATCGTCACCAGACCGTTACGGCAGGATGCTGCAAAGGCAGCTAGTTCCCATGCACAGCAGCGTTTGCGCGTGATTTCATGCGGGGGCCAGTGGGGAACCGGGGGCGATTCACCCGCGTCGTACGCCTGTTCTGGATCGCAAGATCTGGCGCAGTCCCATCCCGGCGAACAGCGTCGCGGAACTGATACTGAATTTGGTGCAACCAAATCCACATCAGCGACGTCAACAGTAATGGATCGGTGCGTCTCGCGCCGGACGACAGGGTGGGTCGGCAACAGACGGTCGGTCCATCAGCTAGTGGACTCGGTTTGTTCGGGCGTGATTCATCGTTCGTTCATATGAGTCCTGGAACTTGGGGAGCCACGATGACTGTCAACAGCGCCACGATAGCGGGGCAAGGGAGCAGCGTCTCCCGAGCGGCTGTCGACACATCTTCCATCATGGAAGGGGCCATGACCGGCTGCAGTGCCCGGACAGACATTTTCCAGCACCGCTTGATGGAAGAGCCGCCGCCCGCGTCCGCGACCCGGCGTACCAGGGAGCGCTACGACCAGCTGGTCCGTGAGGCCAAGACGCTCTGCGCGTCCTGCCCGTTGTTCACCGACTGCCTGTTCAGCGCCGTTGCCGAGCACGATGTCAGCGGATTCGTCGCCGGAACCACGGCGGCACAGCGCAGGTCGATGCGTAACCTGCTGAACGTCGAGGTCCAGACCGACGACTTCGACCAGTTGGCCGGCGCCCGCGGTACGCGTCGCCCGGTCAGCCACGAAGAAGTCCTGCGGCTGCGGACGCAGTACCCGAACGACAGCCTGGAGTCCCTGGCCATGCGGCTCGGATGCTCGCTGTCGACGGTGAAGCGCCACCTGCGCAGGGCCCGGCGCGGCCAGAGCCCCGCCAGCAAGGCCCCGCGTCGCCGCCCGGAGGTCAGCGCCGTCCTGGACGCGTTCGACGCCGTGGTGGACCAGCCCTGCCGGGCGCCGCGACCAGGCACCACCCGCGTCGCCTGATTCCTGAAGACGGTCACTGATACTCGGCCCGCCAGCGGACTATCAGCAGCGAAGGCCTGTCCGGGGAACAATTGCACCAGGATCGAATAGCTGGCGCGATCCGGCACCCGGTGCGATAGTTCGCGTCAGAACCAGCGGTTGAGCACAGCCGCGACGCCGTCGTCCTGGACCGACTTGGTCACCTCGTCGGCGGCCACCTTCACCTCGTCGGGCGCCGAGCCCATCGAGATGCCGAGCCCTGCGTAGACGAGCATCTCGATGTCGTTGCGGCCGTCGCCGATCGCCAGCAGGTCGGCCGGTTCCAGGTCGAGCTGCGCCAGCGCCACCTTCAGGCCGGTGCTCTTGTCCACGCCTTCGGGCGCGATGTCGAGCCAGGCCGTCCAGCCGACGAAGTAGCTGACCCCGTGCAGGCCGAGTCGCCCGGCCAGCTGGACGAAGTCCGCCTCCGACGCGTCCGGGTCGCGGATGATCAACCTGGTCACCGGCTCCGGCGCCAGCTCGGCGTCGGTGACCACCCGGATCGCCGCACCGGTCCCGAGGTCGCCGTCCGGAAACGGCTGGGTCACCCGGTAGCCGTGCCGGCCGTGGCCGTGCTCTTCGACGGCCATCCGGGCGTTCGGCGCGTGCTCACGCACCGAGGCGATCACGGTCGACGGATCGAAGGTGCGCTCGTCGACCACGTCGCCGGACGGAAACCGGACGGTTCGCGCACCGTTGCTGGCGACAACGAATCCGTCCGGCAGGCCGAGCAGCTCGGCCACCGGCTGGGTGGTCTGGTAGGCCCGGCCGGTGGCCAGGATGATCGGCACCTGGCCGGCCGCCCGGCGGACGGCGTCGATCACGGCCTCCGAGATCCGCTCGTCGTGGTCGATCAGCGTTCCGTCGATGTCGAGGGCAACGGCCTTGGGCCGCCAGCCGTTGGTCATCTGGCAACCGGTTCGAGGACCTCGCGGCCACCGACGTACGGTCGCAGCGCGGCCGGCACCCGGACCGAGCCGTCCGCCTGCTGGTGCGTCTCGAGGATCGCGACCAGCCAGCGGGTGGTGGCCAGCGTGCCGTTCAGCGTCGCGACCGACTGGGACTTGCCGTCGGCATCGCGGTGCCTGATGTTCAGCCGGCGGGCCTGGTAGTCGGTGCAGTTCGAGGTGGAGGTGAGCTCGCGGTACGCGCCCTGGGTCGGCACCCACGCCTCGCAGTCGAACTTCCGGTACGCCGAACCACCCAGATCGCCGGTCGCGGTGTCGATCACCCGGTAGGCCAGTTCCATCTTGTCCAGCATCTCCTTCTCCCAGCCGAGCAGCCGCTGGTGCTCCGCGGCGGCGTCTTCCAGGCTGCAGTAGGAGAACATCTCGACCTTGTCGAACTGGTGGACGCGGATGATCCCGCGGGTGTCCTTGCCGTGCGAACCGGCCTCGCGGCGGTAGCAGGACGACCAGCCGGCGTACCGGACCGGGCCGTTGGACAGGTCGATGATCTCGTCCATGTGGTACCCGGCCAGCGGGACCTCCGACGTGCCGACCAGGTAGAGCTCGGGCTCCTCCAGCCGGTAGACGTCGTCGTGGGCGTTCAGGTAGCCGGTGCCGCCCATCACCTCGGGCTTGACCAGGCTGGGCGTGATCATCGGGGTGAAGCCGTTCTCCACCGCCTGGGCGATCGCCAGCTGGAGCATGCCGAGCTGGAGCAGCGCGCCGACGCCCTTGAGGAAGTAGAACCGGGCGCCGGACACCTTCGCGCCGCGCTCCATGTCGATCGCGCCGAGCAGCTCGCCCAGCTCGAGGTGGTCGCGCGGCTCGAAGCCCTCGGCCTCGAAGTCGCGCGGCTTGCCGATCTCCTCGAGCACGACGAAGTCCTTCTCGCCGCCGACCGGAGCCTCGTCGGAGACCAGGTTCGGCAGTGCGCGGGAGAACTCGTCGAACCGGGCCTCGGCCTCGTTCGCCGCGGCCTCGGTCACCTTCACCTCGGCCGACAGCGCCTTGGTCCGCTCCAGCAGCGCGGTCCGCTCGTCGCCCTTGGCCTGGGCGACCTGCTTGCCGAGCCCCTTCTGCTCGGCCCGCAACGATTCGAACGCCGCGATGGACGATCGACGATCACCGTCGGCCGCCAGAACCTGGTCGACCAGGCCGGTACTCTCGCCGCGTTTGGTCAGGGCCGCACGGACGACATCGGGATTCTCACGGAGCAATTTGGCATCGATCACACCCAGAGGGTATCGGGGCGTGTCTGCGGCGGCGAAGTCTATTCGGGATGATGAGCTTGTGTCCCGCCCCGGGCGGGGACACCGACTAGGCGATCTGCGCCGGTACTTCGAGGGGGAATCGAGCGGGCGATGAATCATCATCCACCCAGTAATCTCGGCCGTGCGGTGACGGTCGTTCTGGGTGCGTTGCCGTTCACGGTGATCACCCTGCTCGTCTTCAACACCTGGCCGCCGCTGCGCCGGTGGGACCTGTCCGTCGCGACCGAGGTCGCGGAGTACGGGGCCACGCACCAGAACGTCGTCCGGTTCTGGGAGGTGGTCTCGGCGGTCACGGTGCCGTGGACCGCGCGCGGGATCATCGTGGTGGTGGCGGCTTACCTGTGGCATCGCCGGGCCCGTCTGCTGGCCGTCTGGCTGGTGGTGACGGCAGGCGCCGAACTCGGCCTGGCCCAGGCCGTCAAGCACATCTTCCACCGGCCACGACCGGTCGAGATGCTCGTCGAGGCTGACGGCTGGTCCTACGTATCCGGCCATGCCACCGCCGCCTTCGTGCTCGCCGGCGCACTCGGTGTGGTGCTGCCGTCCGTACGCGGCTGGCGGCGGCGGTTCCGCCTGCTGGTCACCCTGCCGACCATCGCCGTCGTCTGGATCGTCTCGGTGGACCGGGTCGTGCTGGACGTTCAGTACGTCTCGGACGTGCTCGGCGGCTGGGCGCTCGGCCTGGCCATCCTGACCGCCACCTCCATCGGCTTCGGTCTTCGCCCCGGACTGCGCCGCCGCCGGCGCCGGACCATCACGGCCGGCGACTCGTCCCCGCTACGGGCGGCGGTGATCGTCAACCCGATCAAGGTCGGGGACGGGGTCGCGTTCCGGCGGAAGATCACCCGGGCGCTGGCCGTCCGCGGGTACGACGACCCGCTCTGGCTGGAGACCCGGATCGACGACGCCGGGAACGCGATGGCCAAGCGCGCGATCGAGCACGAGCCGGACCTGGTCCTGGTGGCCGGCGGCGACGGCACGGTCCGGGTGGTCTGCGCGGCGCTGTCCAACACCGGCATCCCGGTCGGGGTGATCCCGGCCGGCACCGGCAACCTGCTCGCCAGGAACCTGCACATCCCGCTCGACCTGGACGACGCGCTGGAGCGGATCCTGGACGGCCGGGACCGGCGGATCGACCTGGTCAAGGTGCACGGCGACGGCCTGGACACCGACCGGTTCGCGGTGATGGCCGGCCTCGGGCTGGACGCCGCGATCATCTCGGAGGCGCCGCCCCACCTGAAGGCGCAGATCGGCTGGACGGCGTACCTGGTCTCGGCGGCCAGGAACATCAACCATCCGTCCGTCCAGGTCCGGATCCGGCTGGACGACGACGAGCCGGTCGAGCGCCGGGTCCGGACCGTCGTGATCGGCAACGTCGGCATGCTGCAGGCGAACATCCCGCTGCTGCCCGACGCCCGGCCGGACGACGGCCTGATCGACGTGGTGGTGATCGCGCCTCGGCGGGTGACCCAGTGGCCGCTGGTGTTCTGGCGGGTGATGACCCGGACCAAGCGGACCGAGATGTACCTCGAACGCTTCACCGGGCGGAAGGTCGAGATCAACGCCGCGGCCGACGTCCAGCGTCAGCTCGACGGTGACGGGATCGGGATGGGCCGGTGGCTCACGGCCGAGGTCGAGCCGGGCTCACTGGTGGTCCGGGTCCCCAAGCGCCGGTGACGCCTCCTTGCGGAGCGTCTCGATCGCCTCTTCCTCCTCCGGCGAGAGCTTCGAATCGCTCTCGAACCCGGAGACCTCCTTGGCGTACGAGCGGGCGTCGTTGCGGCTGTTGATGGACGTCAGGACGACGCCGTCTCCGTTGTCGTCCAGCAGCGCCATCGACCAGGACAGCCGGCCACCCATGTCGCCGTACGCGTCGTACCGGACCACGGCGAGGTGCTGCAGCGTCTCCCGCAGCTCGTTGCGGGCGTCCTCCAGCTCCTTGCTGAGTCTCCGCAGCTCGGACTTCACCGTGCCGGGCTTCTGCGGCTCCGGCTCGGGCTCGGGCTCGGTCTGCAGTGCCTGGGCCTGCGCCCGCGCTGCCTGGGCCTGGGCCGGGGTCGCGGGCAGCTTCTGGGTGTTCTTGGGAGCACCGGACTGTGCCCGGAGCGCCTGGATGGCGAACACGAGGGCAAGGGCCGCCACGAACAGGGCGGCGATCCCGAAAGCGCCGGCTAACGTCGAAGACACGGATGGCAGCCTAATGGCTGCGTGGTCAACCGGGTGCGGTGCGTACGGATGACAGGACCGAATCGGCGATTTCCTGCTGGGCCACGTAGATTCGCGGCGTGACTCATTTGCCTGACCCAGGTCCGCAACCAGGCGTGCACGATCTCGGCTACGCCCGGCTCGACACCGATCGGCTGGAGCGTACTGGCGACGCCGAGGTGGTTTACGGCGCCGGCAAGACGCCCACGCAGGTCGTGGAACTGCTGCGCACCCTGCACGAGACCCACCCCGGCCATGCCGTGCTCGCCACCCGGCTGAGCACCGAGGCCCAGGAAGCCGTCTCCGCCGCACTGCCCGAGGCTGTGGTGGATCCAGTCGGCCGTACTGCGGTGCTCGGCTCGGCGCCGGCTCTCCGCGGCACGGTCGCTGTGGTGGCAGCCGGTACGTCGGACGCTCCGGTGGCGGCGGAAGCCGCGACGACGGTAGGCGTGTTCGGCGCCGCCGTGGATCTGATCACCGACGTCGGCGTCTCCGGGCTGCACCGGGTGCTGAGCGTCCGCGAGCGGCTGGCCGCGGCGGACTGCCTGATCGTGGTGGCCGGGATGGAAGGCGCGCTGCCGAGTGTGGTCGGCGGACTCGTGGGAGTGCCGCTGGTCGCAGTACCGACGTCTGTCGGGTACGGCGCCTCGTTCGGTGGAGTGGCCGCATTGCTGGGGATGCTGAACTCGTGCGCGCCGGGCGTGACCGTGGTGAACATCGACAACGGGTTCGGGGCCGGGGTGTTCGCGGCTCGCGTCGCGCGCCGCGCTGCGCCGACGGAGGTGAAGACGCAATGAGGGTCGCCTGGATCGACTGCTCGGCCGGAGCCTCGGGCGACATGCTGCTCGGCGCGTTCCTGAGCGCGGGCGCAGATCGCGAGCTGGTGAACGCGGCAGTTCGTGCGGTGGACGCGTCGTTGTCGGTGACGGTCGAGCAGACCAGCCGCCACCAGATCGCCGCCACCAAAGCGTCGGTGCGAGTGAACGGCGAGCTGCACCCGGAGGGCCCGGCGGTCACGAACGACGTCGGGCACGGCCATGGACATGCTGATGACGCCGGTCACGGACACGGGCACGATGAGGCTGCTGGTGGGCCGACGCGGACCTGGGCTCAGGTTCGGGGGCTGATCGAGGCGGCCGGACTCGCCGTGGCTGTGCGGGATCGGGCGTTGGACACGTTCGCGCGGTTGGCCAGGGCTGAGGCGTCGGCGCACGGCGTCGAGCCGGACGCGGTGCATTTCCACGAGGTCGGAGCGCTGGATGCGATCGCCGACATCGTCGGGGTCGCCGCGGCGTCGGTCGCGCTGGAGCTCGACCGGATCGTGGTTTCGACCATCTCGCTGGGTGGCGGTGGCCAGGTGCGTGGGCAGCACGGCGGTATTCCGGTGCCGGGCCCCGCGGTACTGCATCTGCTCTCCGAGGCGGACGCTCCGGTGATCGGCGGCACCGCGCCGTACGAGATGACCACGCCGACGGGTGCCGCGTTGCTGGCTTCGCTGGCCGACGAGTTCGGGCTGATGCCGCCGATGCGGATCCAGCAGACCGGCGTCGGCGCCGGCGGGCGGGACCCGATCGAGGTGCCGAACATCGTCCGGGTGGTGATCGGCGAGTCGACCGAGCAGCCGACCACCGAGCTCGTCTACGAGACGAACGTCGACGACCTCGACCCGCGGATCTGGCCGCAGGTGCTGGCGCGGTTGATGGAGGCCGGCGCGGCGGACGCGTGGCTGACCCCGATCCTGATGAAGAAGGGCCGGCCGGCGCACACGCTGTCCGTGCTGGTGAGCCGCCCGAAGGCCGAGATCGTCCGGGCGGTGATCCTGTCCGAGACGTCGGCGATCGGGCTGCGCGAGTTCGACATCCGCAAGCACGCGGCCGATCGGGAGTTCGCCAGTGTCGACGTGGACGGCCAGCGGATCCACGTCAAGATCGCCCGGTACGGCGGCCAGGTGGTCAACGTGCAACCGGAGTACGACGATGTGGCGGCGGCCGCGGCCGTGCTGAAGCGACCCGTGAAGAACATCCTGGCCAAGGCGATCGCGGCCGGCCACGACCTCTGGAGCTAGCTCACCGGCCGGAGCTAGCGGCCGGAGTACGGCGGCGCGAAGAAGACGAGCAGGGCCAGGTCCTCGGTGATGTCGACGAAGCGATGTTCTTCCTCGGCGGCGACGAACAGCACATCACCGGGACCGACCTGCTCGGACCCGCCCGGCGTCACGATCGTCGCCTGGCCGCTGGTGACGACGTAGATCTCGTCCTCGTGGTGTGGAGCCTGGTCGTCGACCGCTCCCGCGAGCAGCGAATACGTGCCCACCGACAGCGATTCGGTCCGCAGGTGTTCCGCGAAGTGATTCGGTTCCGCCTTCTGAAAGACGCCCGCCCCTGACAGCTTCTGCATCTGGCCGATGTTAGTGGGCGGACGCCTTTTCCGTAACAGCTTTCGCCTTGCGCTTCGGCCAGTCGTACGGCCACCAGCGGGCACCGCCGCGGCGCGCCCAGATGATCAGGCCGATCAGTACGCCGAGCTCGATCGCCGGGCAGATCGTGTCCCGCAGCCGGGCGCTGAACCACTCCAGCGAGTCGGACAGCGACGCCGCCACCTGGCGGGCATTGGGATCCCGGCCCGGCACATAGGCGATCGCGAGCATCGTCGTCCGGATCACCATCAGCTTGTCGACCTTCGACGACGCCACCGCCGCCAGCGCGATCCAGGCGATCAGGTCGTACCAGGGCAGCGAGTACATCGCGGTCACCAGCCAGGCGATCGCGTAGATCGCGGTGTAGCGGATGGCGTCCGGCGTCCGGTCCTCCGGATGCGTCTGCGGCACCAGCGACTTCGGGAAGACCTGGGACAGCAGGATCGCGACCAGGATCAGCCCGGCCCAGGACGCGATCGCGAGCAGCGTGCGGACCAGGGCGCCGGGGAGGAACAGGTCGAAGAGACTCAGGATCACCTTGTGCGGCGTACCGGTCGAGATGAACGACGTCTGCGACCTGGCCTGCTGGAACGCCTGCAGCCCGACGATCGAGTAGAGGCCGCCCATCGAGACGGCGCCACCGAGGCAGAAGAAGATCGCCCGGCGACGATCCGCGCGCAGCGACCAGAGCATCGCCACACCGACCAGGCCGATCGACAGCTTGGTGCAGCCTGCGACGCCGAGCATGATCCCGGCCGCGAACACATGCCGGCGGAACAGCACCAGCGCGAAGACCGCGAACATGACCGCGATCGCGTCGTTGTGCGCACCGGCCAGCACGGCCCACAGGATCAGCGGGTTCGCCATCCCGAGCAGCACCACCCGGCGGCGGTTGGGCAGATTCGGCCCGACCAGCTTGAGCAGCAGCAAGCCGGTGACGACGATGCTGATCGCGACCGACAGTTGCAGCATCCAGACGGTCAGCTGCATCGAGTCGCCACCGACCCAGGAGGCGAACCACTGGATCCAGGTCGCGATCGGTCCGTACACGCTCTTCGCGCCCTGCCAGGGCCGCTCGGTCGCCGCGATCACCGGGTCGTAGCCGAGCCGGATGGTGTCGGCCGGGGCGGTCGTGTACGGGTTGCCGCCGAGCGACATGATCCGCCCGTACGCCGCGTAGATCAGCACGTCGCCCGAGGCCATCGGCGGGACCAGGCTGATGGCCGCCGTCGTACCGATGCCTAGGGCAACCAATCGGTCGACTCTCGGTGCCCAGCCGTTCTTGAGCGCGCGGGTCGCGAGGTACACGCCCAACCCACCGAGCAGGATCGCGACATAGATCAGCACCGAGGCGAGCCAGTCGTTCGCCTTGGTGTTGAACCAGTACGACGGGAGCCAGGGGTGCCGGTTGGTCAGAGTCAGCACCACGACGGACGGGCCGAGCAGGCCGGCGGCGACGATCAGGGCCGTCGAGGCCAGGTACAGCGCGATCGCGCGGCGGCCGTCCTTCAGCCCTTTGGCCTGGTCCGCGACGACTGGCTCGGTGCTCATTGGGGCGGCTTCCGCGAAGGGAGGGCGCTCCGCGCGGCGAGCGCGCGGCGTACGTGCAGGAACTGACGGCCTCGATGCAGCTGGCCGCGCAGATCGGTGCCGGTGGCGCGATGCCGTACTTCGATCGGCACCTCGATGATGCGGAAGCCCTTCCGGCCGAGGTCGATGCTCAGCGCGGTCTCGACGCCGAAGCCGCGCGCCAGCGGGAGCGCCGCCTCGAAGGCGGTCCGGGTCAGGCAGCGCTGGCCGGACAACGGCTGCTCAGGCGCCCAGCCGGTGGCTTGCTCGATCCCCGACCGGGCCAGCTTGACGACGAATCCGTGCCCGCCGGCCTTGCTGCCGTCGGCGCGGACCTGGGCCGGCAACGTCCCGATCGTCATGTCCACGCGACCGGCCACGACCGGCTCGATCAGCGGCTCGGCGCCGGTCGCGGAGTCGGTCAGATCGGCGTCCAGGAACAGGAGGTGCCGCGGCTGGGCGCCGTCCCGTTCCGCCACGGCCGCCGCCCCCGTCTCCATCGCCGCTGCCTTCCCGCGGTTCTGCTCGTGCCGTACGACGACCGCTCCGGCCTGCTCGGCGGCCGCCGAGGTGCCGTCGGTGGACCCGTCGTCAACCACGACGACCAGGTCCACACCGGCGATCTTCTGCACTGCTGCCACTGTCGCGGCGATCCGCTCAACCTCGTCCTTCGCCGGGACCACACAGGCGACAGCACCCTGGACGGGCTCGACGGGAGGCAGATCAGTACCGGACACAGCACCGCAGCCTAGTTGTTCCCCGGCCGATCCCCGCCCTCAGCACCACCCGTCTGTGGATATCTCGTTCTTTCGAACGACCAGCGGGTGCGGTCGCTCGGCCGCGGGTAGCGGGCGGCGAGGGAGAAGAAGAGCCGGGAAGGGGTCAGGCGCGGGTGCGGTCGTACAGGAGGATCAGGGCGCCGGAGTCGGTGGGGGTGGAGGCGGTCAGCTTCCAGGAGGTGGCTGGGATGCCGTCGTCGAAGAGGTGGGCGCCGCCACCGACGAGCTCAGGGGCGAGGGTGATCGAGAGGCGGTCGAGTTCGTCGGCGGCGAGCAGTGCCCGGATGACGCTGCTGCTGGACAGGACGACGATGTCGCCGCCCGGCTCGTCGCGGAGCTGCTTCACCACGGCGGCGGGGTCCGCGTTGACGAACCGCGAGTTCTGCCACGGGGATTCGGTCAGGGTGGTCGAGAAGACGACCTTCTCGACCGAGTTCAGCCACTTCGAGAAGGCCCGGTCCTGCGGGGCGGCGTTCTCGTCGTCGGCGACGCCCGGCCAGTAGCCGCCGAAGCCCTCGAAGTTCTTCCGGCCGATCAGGGCGGTGGTGGCGGCGCTGGTCACCCGCGTCATGTGGTCGCGGGCCCCTTCGGTGATGGCGTGCGGCACGATCCAGCTCATGTCGTAGTCGCCGCCGGCGCCGTTGATCCGGCCGTCGAGCGAGAGCGTGATGTTGCCGGTCACCGTGCGGGTGTGCTGCGTCATTTCGGTTCCTCCGGTTCGGGCCACCTTCGCGGCGTCCTCTTGACCACAATCCTGTCGCCGCTCGCAGCCCAGAACATCAGCCACCTGGCCGATATCCCCCATCCCCTGGCCGACGAATTGGTGTTTGGCGAAAATTGTCGGACAATCAGACAGATTTGCGCGTGGATCGGGCGCTGGCGGCAGGGCTGCCGTAGCTTGGGTGAGACGACGGCGACGGACGAGAGGGCAGGGGCATGACTGAGGCGTATGGCATCGACAGCGAGGTCGGGCCGCTGCGGACCGTGATGCTGCACCGGCCCGGCAACGAGCTGCGGCGGCTGACTCCGCGCAACAACGACAAGCTGCTCTTCGACGGCATCCCGTGGGTCGGCCGGGCGCAGGACGAGCACGACGCGTTCGCCCAGGCGCTCCGCGAGCGCGATGTCGAGGTGCTCTACCTCGGCGGCCTGCTGACCGAGGCGCTCAACGATCCGGGCGCCCGCGCGGCCGCGGTCGACGGCGCCATCGAGGACCTCCGGCTCGGCGACACGCTGCGCGAGTACCTGCGCAACGGGCTGGCCGCGCTCGACCCGGCCGCGCTGGCCGAAGCGCTGATGGCCGGCGTACGCAACGACGAGGTCCGGGCCGGCGGCCTGGTCACCTCGTTGCTCGCCGACGAGGACTTCCTGATCGACCCGCTGCCGAACCTGCTCTTCACCCGGGACTCGAGCGTCTGGATCTCCAGCTCGGTCGCGGTCACGTCCCTCGCGATGCCGGCCCGGGTCCGGGAGACGCAGCTGACCGAGCTGATCTACAAGTACCACCCTCGGTTCGCCGGTGCGGACAAGGTTTACGACCACACCCTCGAGCACGTCGAAGGCGGTGACGTCCTCGCACTCGGCCCCGGCGTACTGGCTGTCGGTGTCGGCGAGCGTACGACGCCTGCCGGTGTCGAGCGACTGGCCCGACGGGTGTTCGCGAAGGGCCTCGCGCACACGGTCCTCGCCGTACCGATCGCGCAGCAGCGCGCGACCATGCACCTGGACACCGTCTGCACGATGGTCGACGTCGACGCCGTGCTGATGTATCCGAACATGGCCGAGGAGATGCGGGCCCTGGCCGTCACCACCGACGGCGAGGAGTTGCACGTCGCCGAGTCGGAGCCGTTCCTGGTCGCCGCGGCGAAGGCCCTCGGGATCGACACCCTGCGGCGGATCGACACCGGCCTCGACCCGGTCACCGCCGAGCGCGAACAGTGGGACGACGGCAACAACACCCTCGCGCTGGCGCCGCGGGTCTGCATCGCCTACGAGCGCACGGTGGAGACCAACGCCCGGCTGGAGGAGTCCGGCATCGAGGTCATCCGCATCTCCGGATCGGAGCTCGGCTCCGGCCGCGGCGGACCGCGCTGCATGTCCTGCCCGGTACTGCGTGACCCGCTGACCAGCCTCTGAGCGGACTCCCGGGGCCGGCTCCGGGAGGGTGGGCCTGGCATCGATCCCAGGCCTTCGTGAGCCCGACGACACGCGGAGTGAAATCGGGGGTTGTCGTCGGGGCGGGTTATGAGTACTCTTCATGCCTAGGCCCAGGCCCTGTTGCTCCCCCGTCAGCAGGACTTGGGCCGTCCACGTAAACAGAGGGGCCCTCGCGCACAGCGAGGGCCCCTCTGTCATGTCCTAACGGATCGTCAGCTGCCGGCTCGCCAGCCCGGCGCGGGCAGCCCGCTCCTCGATGGTGAGCGGGGCTTCCGTCGCCAGCGCCTCGTCCAGCGCGGCCGCGAACTCCGCGACCGGCTTCTCCAGGTCCGCGGCCTCGGCATCGGCCGGCAGCTCCCAGACCGGGGCCAGCACGCCAAGGGCACGGAAGGACCCGATCAGACGGCTCCCGTCGACCAGCGTCGACGAGCCGGCGGCGTGCAGCCGGGCCAGTGCGTCGAGCAGGGTGTCCTCCGAGTGCGGCAGCACCCAGCGCAGGTACCGACGGTCGCCGATCTGCGTCCAGTACGCCGCTTCGACGGACTCCAGCCGCACCGTCGGCGAAGCAGCCGCGTTGGCCCGCTCCAGTCCGGCGGCAACTTCGCCGGTCGGGTCCTCGACGTTCTCGCCGACCCAGTAGTCGAAGCCCTCGTGCACCTTCACCTGGATCGGCTTCGAGGTGTCGATCAGGTCCTGCAGGCGCGGGCCGTCCTTGAGCAGGTCGCCCAGCTGGATCGGGTTGCCGGGCTCGGTCCGCAGGGCAGCGGTGATCGCGTGGCCGAGGTCGCGGCTCGGGTCACCGGACGAGGCGTGCGTCTGCAGGCCGATCCAGATCGTCTCGTCGTCGCGAACCAGGCCCGGCATCGCCATCGGCAGCAACGTGACCAGGTTGACGGTCTTGCCCTTGTGTTCGCCGGCCAGCGTCACCTCCACGGTCCCGGCCGGGACGATCTCGCGGAACGCGATCAGGTCGCACTCGGCCGGTAGGCCCTCGAACGGCCGGACCACGAAGCTGTCCGCGGCCTGGGCCTGCTCACGGCCGTGGCACTGCTTGAACCGCTTGCCGGAGCCGCACGGACAAGGCTCGCGGGGGCCGACATCGACCAGGTCGGCCGGGTCCAGCGTGACGGTCGTGGTGTTCTTGGCGCGGTTGCGCGACTTCTTTCCCATGCCCGCAGTCTTGCAGGATCTCGCAACGGGGAGTTAGTCAGCGCCGGATCGGGCCGGCGGGAGTCCGGTCAGCCGGGGACGACGGCATAAACGGTCCGCCGCGACTTCGCCGTCCGGACACCCCATTCGGAGGTGAGGACGTCGACGATCGCCAGACCACGGCCGCCGATCGATTCGGGGTGCGGGTCGCTGACCCGGCGCGGCTCGGTGTCGCCGCAGCCGTCGGTCACCTCGAGGTGAATTCCGGCCTTGTCGATCCACCAGGTGGCACGGACTTCGCCGGCCGGCAGCGCCGGCGCGTACCGGATCGCGTTCGACAGCAACTCCGACAGCACCAATTGCGCGTCGTCGCAGGCATTTCCGGTGACCCGGTACCGCTTCAGATAGCCGGCCAGACGGCGGCGGGCATCTGCTACCGCGGACACTTCGTGCGGCAGTACGACGTCCACAACACTCACGTCGGCGGGCAAGGTCGCAGAGGACAAGCAGGGTCTCCTCAGTCAAAGGAACAGCACTTGCAGTTCTGCCCGCGATCCAGCCTCCGAAAACACCCTTTGGTATTCCGTTACATAGCGGCGCTGAAGATCACACGTTTAGTAGAGAAACCGAGATATAAGCCCCTGAATTGAACGTGCAAATAACCGCGCGCATTCATCCGGTCACGCAACCGGACAGCCACCTCCCGGCGTTCCGGAACTCTCCGCAACCGGCTACCGGCGGGGCCGGAGCCGGTCCTTGAGGGTCTTGCGGTGGTCCAGTTGGCGGGCCGGGGCGAACGCCGGATCCTCCGCGAGGGTCCGCAGCGCCAGCTCGGGGCGATCGCTGATCAGGGCGTCGACACCGATGTCGCGGCAGTGCCGGACGTCCTCCTCGCTGTTCACCGTCCAGACATAGACCTGGTGGCCGTGCTTGTGGGCGCGATCGACGTACTCCGGGTGCGCGGTGACGATCTCCAGACTCGGGCCCGCGTACGAGACGCCGGTCGGCAGCGAGCCGTCCCGGAACCGCAGCGGCACCCGGTCCATCAGCAACACCGTCCGCAGCCCCGGCGCGAGCACCCGCATCCGGCGCAGCGACAGCCAGGAGAAGCTCATCACCCGGACCGGCGACTCCGACCCGACCTTCGGGTGCGCCCAGCCGAAGCGGTCCAGCATCTCGATCAGCCGGCGCTCCACCAGGCCCGCGTACCGGGTCGGGTGCTTGGTCTCGATCGCCAGTTCGAGCGGCCGGCCGGCGTCGCGAACGGTCGCCAGCAGCTTCTCCAGCGTGAGCACCTTCGTCATGTCCGGATCAGGCAGTTCGGCCTCCTCGTCCAGCTCGGCCCACGGGTTCTTCCACGAGCCCCAGTCGAAACTGTCGAGCTCGTCGAGACGCATCGTGGAGAGCACACCGCGGCCGTTGGAGGTCCGCTCGATCCGCCGGTCGTGAACGCAGACCAGGTGGCCGTCGGCGGTCAGCCGGATATCGCACTCGAGACCGTCCGCCCCCGCCTCGACCGCCCGGCGGTACGCCGCCAGGGTGTGTTCGGGACTGACTTCGCTCGCGCCACGATGGGCCACGACTGCTGGGCGTTTCCCCATGAGGAGAACTCTGGCATGCCGCTGGTCAACGTTTCACCCAGCCACGCTATTTGGCCGGAAACCGATTACATCCCGTGCGCCGGGGCCTCCGAGGCGTCGCCAGGGTGCCGTCGCGGTGGGTTCGGAGCCCGCTGGGCGAGGATGGACGCATGCAGATGCGGGCGGTGGTGCTGGACGGGCCGGTGGCGGCCGGGGAGTTGCGGGTTTCGCGGGTGGCGGTGCCCGAGCCGGAGCCGGGCTGGGTCCGGATCAAGGTGGAGGCGTTCGGGCTGAACCGGTCCGAGTACCACCTGCGGGCCGGGCTGGCGACCGGGGCGAGGTTCCCGGTCATTCCGGGGATCGAGGCCGCGGGGACGGTGGATCTGGCGCCGGGCGGGGAGTTCACGCCCGGGCAGCAGGTGGTCGCGATGATGGGCGGGATGGGCCGGCAGTACGACGGCGGCTACGCGGAGTACACCGTGGTCCCGGCGAGCTCGGTGATCCCGGTCGAGACGAAGCTGGACTGGGCCACGCTCGGGGCGCTGCCGGAGATGCTGCAGACGGCCCACGGGTCGCTGTACACAGGGCTCGACATCCAGCCGGGGCAAACGTTTTTGGTCCGTGGCGGCACTTCGTCGGTCGGCGTCGCGGCGGCCGTTCTCGCGAAGGATCACGGGCTGACCGTGCTGTCGACAACGCGGAACCCGGAGCGACTGGAGCTGCTCCGGGAGCTGGGCGTCGACCACCCGCTGCTCGATGACGGAAACCTCGCGGAAAGCGTGCGGAAGCTGTTTCCGGACGGCGTCAACGCGGCACTCGAGCTCGTCGGCACCAACGTGCTGCCCGACACCTTGAAGGCGACCGCGGTGCACGGCACGGTGTGCTTCACCGGGATGTTGAGCGACGCGTGGACGATCCCCGACTTCTACCCGATGGACTACCTGCCGAACGGCGTCCGGCTGACGGCGTACAGCGGGGAGAGCAGCGACCTACCGGCGGCGGCGTTCCAGCGGTACGTCGACCTGGTCGCGGACGGCCGGCTGCCGATCCGGGTGGATCGCGTCTTCGCGATGGAGGAGATCGCCGAGGCTCATCAGGTGATGGAGGACGGCCGCGCGGTCGGCAAGCTCGTCGTCCGGGTCAACTGATCAGCCCCGGCGAAGTCCCTGTGCAGAGAGAGATTTCTCAGGCCGTTGCCTCTTGCAACGACGCCGTAGTGGTCGCGCAATGTCGTGCCGGTGTACTCCGTGCGGAACAGCCCGCGCTGCTGGAGGATCGGGACCACCTGGTCGGCGAACGCCTCCAGCCCGGACGGCAGTACCGCGGGCATGATGTTGAACCCGTCGGCGGCCCCCGCGTCGAACCAGTCCTGGATCGCGTCGGCCACCTGCTCCGGCGTACCGCTGAAGGTGCGGTGTCCACGACCGCCGCCGAGCCGGCCGATCAGCTCGCGGACGGTCAGCTTCTCCCGGCGGGCGAGCGTGACGATCAACGTGTAGCGGCTCTTCGCCCCTTCGATCTCGTCCTCGTCCGGCAGGTCGGCCGGTAGCTGCCGGTCGAGCGGCAGGTCCGCCGGCTTCAACTTCAGCGTCTTGGCCAGAGCACCGGCAGCACAGTGCCGCCTGAGGTCCGGGCCGAAGTCGTCGTCATGTCAGCAACTGTCTCATCTAAGTCGACTGAATAACTAGACAATCTCGCCATCCGGAACAGCTGTCCGAAATTGCCGCCCGCTGGGACGACCCGAGCGACGTAGTACGGGTGGCGGGCTCACAGGGTTGGGGGGTGGTGCGTTGTACTGGCGTGATGGTTTTGGAGCAGGTCAGGCTGCCGCCGTTCCAGGTGCTTGTCGATGAGCACTGGCGGGACGTGATCCGGCTTGCCCGGGCGCTGGCTGGGCCGGTCGATGGTGATGACGTGGCTCAGCGCGCCTGGGAGAAGGCGTTCGCGGCGTACCCGGGTCTCACCTCGGCCAAGAACCTGCGCAGCTGGCTGCTCACCATCACCGCCCGCTGCGCCACGGACGTCCATCGCGCCCGCAAACCACAGACACCTCTCGACGACGCCCCGCCGATCGCCGTCGCCGGACCGGACGCCGCGGAGTGGCCCGACCCCGACCTCTGGCAGGCCGTGAACAACCTGCCCGAACGGCAACGGCTAGCTGTCACGCTGAAGTACGTCGGCGACCTGGACCACCATGGCGTGGCCGCCGCTCTGGAAACCACGCCCGCCGCATCCCGCCGACTCGTCAGCGATGCGCTCGCGACCTTGCGCACCAAACTCGGAGTACACCATGACTGACCTCGAGAGCCGGCTCGGCCGCCTCGCCATCCCCGCCGGCGCGCGACCACCGGTGCTACCCGCCGCCGATGTCTCCTACGCCTTGCACGACACCCCGATCGGCACGCTCCTGCTGGCCATCGCCGAGGGCCGGATCGTGGCCAGCTCCTTCGGCGACGAGGAAACCATGACGACCCGGCTGGCCCGGGCGATCTCCCCTCGCGTACTACGGCAGCCGGGCGCCCTGGACGACGTACGCCGCCAGCTGGACGAATACCTGGACGGCCGGCGGCACTCGTTCGACCTCGAAGTGGATCTGACTCTCGCCACCCCCTTCCAGCGACTCGTCCTGACCGACCTGCCGCTCCACACCAGCTACGGCCGTACTACGACGTACGGGCGGCTGGCGGGCGAGATCCACAAGCCGAAGGCGGCCCGGGCGGTCGGTACGGCGCTGGGCGCGAACCCGCTCTGCGTCGTACTGCCCTGCCACCGGGTGATCGGCGCGAGCGGAAACCTGACCGGATACGCGGGCGGCCTGGACGCGAAACGTTTCCTGCTGAATCTTGAATCGAAAAGTTAAGTTTTCCATCGGTCCCACTCATTCATTTACACTGATTCCATCGAAGAGGCAGGCCCCCAGTGTGGAGTGGGGGCCTGCCTCTTCTTGGCTGTAATGCCCAACCGTCGGCTTGGCCGGGCGATTACTGAGTTGTCAACGATTCCAGACGACTTCGAGTTCGTAGTCGTCGCCGGGGACCCAGCTGCCGTCGTCGCAGCGGTACTTCGAGACCTCATGCCGGGTGACCATGCCCTGACCGGCCGTGTGGCAGTCGGATTCCCAGTAGTAGTACCCGACGAACTCCCAGTTGTCGGAGACGGTCGCGGGTGCCGCCGCCGGTGTCGTCGGAGCAGGTGCGGCAGCCGCCTGGACTGTCGTCGCGGCCAGGCCGCTGACCAGCAGGACGGAACCGGTGAGAGCGGTGCAGACAAGCTTGCGGACGTTCATTCTGACCTCCGTGATTCGAGTGCTGAATGCCTCCAAGCTGGCCGTATCCCGCGGTCGCCGACCAGACCTTTCACAAATCCCCGAAATGTCCTGGCCGCCTTTCGGGTGTTGCCGAAAGGCATTGACGGCGAAATTGCACAGATATTCACATCAAGGATCTGAGACCGGACCGCAACGTGGGCAGGTGGGTTCGCTGCTTACCGTGGAAGCGGCGATCCGAACATGATCTTGGGGGTGGACGGATGAGCCTGAGGATTCATTTCACCTGCGACGATCTCGCACGCACCATCGTGGCGCCTGAGCCCGATCCGTTGTGGGAAGTACTACTCAGCCTGCATCTGCTGCAGAGCGACGACGATCAACTGTTGTTCGGGCGGTGGCGCAGGCATGTCCGGAGGCAACTGCCGGCGGGCGATCGCCGGTTGCTCGACCTGGCGCCGCCCGACGGGTACTCGCCGGACTTCCTGACTCCGTCGGAGAGTGCGGACGGATTCGAGCAGGGGCTGGCGGCGATTGTTCAGACACCTACGGCTCGGCTGGCGACCGAGTTGTCGCGGCTGGTCGGGCGAGGCCAACTGTCCGCGTGGATGCGGCACCTACCGAGTAGGCCCCGCAGTACGCCACACCCTCAGCCCAACCGGCGCCGAACTAGTCCCGTAGGCAAGTGCCGTCGGCGTCGCGACCGCCGCGGGCGCTAGGAAACGAGGCAGCCCGCAGGAGCCCCACGCACGAGGTGCAACTCTGGCGCCGATGCGTGCGTGGGGGCACGTCGTACCGGTTAGTCGGTGGAAGGTTGGTGGATTTCCAGGATGAGGCGGCGGCGGCCGCCCCATTCGCGTTTGTAGACCTTGAAGTTCTCGATGCCGGCGGCGGTGCAGAGGCGGGCGTAGCTGGCTTCGTCGTGGATGAAGTGGACGCTGCTGGTGTCGAAGTGCTCGGTGGTGACGATCCGGTGCTCGGGGCCCTGGCGGATCCCGTTCGCGATCTCGGACGCGGTCGCCGGTCCCCAGATCGGGCCTTCGATGATCGCGAGCCCGCCCGGCCGGAGTACGCGCGAGATCTCCCAGAGCGTGGACATCTGCTCGTCCTCGGCGAAGAGCTCGTGGAACGCGGTCCACAGGCAGATCACCGCGTCGAAGGAGTCCGACTTGTACGGCAGGTCGGTCATCGAGCCGATCGCCCAGTCGATCGACAGCTCCTCCTCGGCGGCCTTCGCCTGACCGGCCTCGATCAGGTTCGGCGAGATGTCGAGGGCGCGGACGACCTTGCCCGCCCGGCGGAGCGGCAGGCTGATCCGGCCGTGGCCGCAGCAGAGGTCCAGGACGGATTCGCGGCCCTCGAGGAGTTCCTCGACGGTCTTGACGACGGCGGCGTCAGCCTCGGGCGTGGTGCGACTGGCGAGCCCCTCGACCCCGAGTTCTTCGTACTCGGCCCGGCTGCGCAGTGCAGAGTTCAGCATTGCGCAAGTATCCCGGGCCCGCTGGCTACTGTCAGTATCAGGTGCCAGATCGAGACCCGACCGACCCCTGACGGCCCAGCCGGCCGAAGGCGATCGCGGCCAGCATCGACACGACGATGGACGTGTACGTCGCCCCGAGCCAGCCCGGAACCGCGTGCCCGTTGAAGATCCGGCTCTGCAGGTCGAGCCAGAACGGCGACCAGCCGTCGACCGTGCCGGGGTTGACCAACTGGTAGGCGACGAAGCCGAAAACCCAGGCGAGCGTGGGCTGCCAGCGGAATCGGGCTGTGTCGGAGACGTCCCACTGCATCTTGCTGACCACGAAGAAGTCGGCGATCGCGACCGCGAACAAGGGGATGAAGACGGAGCCGATCAGGTACAGGAACTGGGTGTAGTTGCCCAGATCAACCAACAGCGCGAGCCCCGTCGCCAGTACGCCGATGACGACGGAGATCCAGCGGCGATCGATGTGACCGATCAGGTTGTGCGCGGCCATCGTGGTGGAGTAGACGTTCGCGTACGCCTCGTCGACCTCGTCCACCAGCAGGACGAACAACGCGATCGCGCCGGCCGGCAACGTAACGAGTGCGGTGATCACGTCGGTGCTGTTGGTCTGCAGGGTTGCGACGGCGAGCACGCCCAGCCCGTAGTACACGATTGCCGCGAGCCCGTATCCGAGGGCGGAGCCGCCGAAGGCCGCCTTGTTCGTACGGGAGTGACGCGTGTAGTCGGCGGCGAGCGGCGCGAACGAGACGACGCCGGCCGCGGCGAGGTCGACGGCCGGCCAGAAGCCGAACACCTCGTTCTGCGGGAGCGAGTGCACCGGCTTGCTGAGCACCGCGATGAACAGGTAGATCGACGCGATCAGTACGAGCCAGACCATGAACTTGCGGAGCAGCTTCACGCTCCCGAGCGGCCGCACAGCCATCACCGTGGCGATCGCTCCGGCCAGGAGTACGAACAGCCACCGCCAACGCTCGCTCGTCACCGCCACCGCGGCCTGCGAGATGACGATGATCTCCATCGTGGCCCAGCCGACGTTCTGCGCGATGTTGAGCACCGTCGGCGCCACCGAGCCACGGCGTCCGAAGAGCCCTCGCAACGAGACCATCGCCGGGGCACCGGTCTGCGAGCCGAACACGGCCGCACCACCGAGCACCAAGGCGCCTATCCCGCAGCCGACGACGACTGCGATCAGGCCTTTGACCAGCGAGCCCGTGTACGCCGCGACGAGGGCACCCGTCACCGGGCCGAACAGCGAGATCCCGAAGTTGCCCCAGAGGGTGAACTGGTCGAGGAAGCCCAGCGTGCGCGGGGCGTCGGTGGTGAGGACGAGTGGTGCCTCGGTGCTGCCCTGGGCATCATCACGCACAGCAGTTGTGGTCATCTGACCTGCTCCCTACGCCGGCATTACCCGGTCAGGTTCATGCGGTCGGCGACCCTGCTTGTCGCCCTCTCAGCCCGCAATACGGTGCGAGCTCCCGCGGAAGTTTGTTACTGCGTCAACGATAACGCGTCAGTCGCTTTGTATACACCTGTGGATGAGCGCCGCCAACTCCCGCCCGTTGGTGAGCACCGGCATGTGTGACCCACTTGGCAAGGTCCAGGCCTCACCGTACGACTTGTCGGCGACCTGCTGGGCCCACCGCGGCGGCGCGATGCGGTCGTGCTTGGACCGGACGACGACGGTCGGCGTACTCAAAGTCGGCAAGACTGCGGCCAGGTCGTAGTGCCGGGCCGCCTCCATCGCCCGCGCCATCGAGGGGAAACCGGTTCGGAAGTACTGGCGGGTGAGCGTCGGGACCAGCCGCGGGGACTCCCAGACCACGCTGCGTACCCAACGGCTGGCCAGCGCCGACCAGCTCGATGCGGTGATATCGCCACTCGGCCCTACTAGCACTAGTGCCTTGGCGAGGCCTGGGTGCGCTACAGCTGCGGTGACTGCGATCTGGCAGCTCGCGGAGTGAGCTACTAGGACTACCGGGGCCTCTTTGATCCGTACTGCGAGGCGCTCGGCCTGCGCGGCTGTCCGTAGATCAGCACCCCGAGCCGCGCGTTCGCCGAACCCGGGCAGCGTGACCACGTCGTACTGCATGTCGAGGTACTCCAGTGTGGGCGCGTAGGACTCCGGTCCGAGTCCTAGCCCCGGCACCAGGACTACCGACGTGCTCATTCCCAGGGCGGGCGGTCTGGGGCTGCTTGCACGACTGGGTTCGCTACTGGTGGCCGCAGTTCGCGGTACCCGAGTCCGAAGCCGACAGCCAGGATCAGCAGCCCAGTGCCGCCCCAGCCGTACGCCGTGGGTAGGCGGTCCAGGGAGTCGTCGATGGAACCCATGCCGGTCGACAGCACCATCACGAACCACACCAGCAGCGGAATCAGCGAGACGGCGACCAGGCCTAGACCGATCAGCTCAACCGGCTCCAGCTCGCGACCGGCCTTCCTGCGGTTCAGCAGGTCGCGCAGCCACATGCCGAGCGCGGCAGCGCCTACCAAGATGATCAGGAGCTGGCCGATGGTGTCGATGACGTCTGTGCGCAGCGGGTGGTTCAGGGGCGAGCCGGGGAGCTGGGCGATCTCGCGGATCGACACGCGCTGCACCGAGATGACCAGGAGGCCGTAGACGGCCGCGATCACGATGGCGAGCATGACTACCCGAGCCGCGCGAGGGTCCCGCGGCGCTGCGGGGCGCTGGTCCCGGCCGTAGGAGGGGATCTCGTGGGCCTGTGGGTGCACAGGTGGGCCATACGGGCTGCCGGGGCGGTAGCCGGGTGGCTGGACGTAGCCGGGTGGCTGGTACTGCTGCGGGTATTGCTCGCCAGGGTGTTGCTGGCCGTACGGGGCGGCGTGCGGGTTGCTGCTGCCGTAGGGGCTGTCACTGCCGTACGGGGCGGGCTCGGCGTAGTGCTTCGACTCGGGCTCGTCCGGGTCGTCACCGCGCCCGTAGGTGGGGAACTGGGGTGACGACATCGCTGCTCCCTCGGCTCGGCCCTGGTACGTGCTGACCTCAGGCTCTCACGGCAGGGGCGTCAGGTCGCCTTGATCGTCGGCCAGGCGTTGGGGAGACAGCCGGCCAGGCCCTTCGTCTGCTGCATCATCACCGGCGCCGGCGTGTTCGGCTTGGCGCAGGTGGAGTGACCGTGACCCAGAGCGTGGCCGACCTCGTGGTTGACCAGGTAGCTGCGGTACAGGTCGATCTGCGCGGCATAGGCCGGTACGGCGTACATCCAGCGCTTGGCGTTCAGCACCACCCTGTTGTCCACCCGGCAGGAGACCTCGCCGCCGGTGTCGAGCGGTAGGCAGAGCTTGTCCGTCAGGGTCGGCGTCGCGAGGATGATCCGCAGGTCGGCGTCGGCCCGGTCGGTCCGCTCGAAGCTGACCGGATGAATCGCCTGCCAGCCGCGCGGATCCGTCAACGTCTTGTGGATCGCGGCCGCGACCACCGCCCCGTTGAACGAGAGCCCTTCCTCGATCTCGACCCGGTACGTGAGCTTGTCCCGGACGCCGTTGGCCTTGCTGAACCCGGCCACGACGGCCAGCCGGCCACTCGACACGGTGACGTTCGGCTTCGAACCCTTCGGCGGCCTGGTCAAGGTCGGTGCCGGCCGCAACGGCATCGTGAACGTTGCCGTCGGCACCGGCGTCGGCGCCACGGTCGGTTGGTCGCTGGGCTCGTCGCTCGCGATTACCCGCTGGTCGCCGGCGCCGAACTGTGAAGCCAGATTCTGCTGCCGCCCAGCCTCCGGGTGCAGCACCATCACCACCCCGAGCATCGCCAACGCGGTCACCGAAAACCACTGCGTCTTGTGCGACTGCTTCCGGGTATGCCGCCCACCACGCGCACCCGTCCCTTGACGCTGCGTCCTCCGCCTGGTGGCCATCACCGATGACCCTATCGACTCCGAACCGTTACCCAAAGCCCAGCGCCCCAACATCATCCTTTCGCACGACCAACGAGGCCTGAATCGGCCAGGCGAGCAGGGGAACCGATCCGCCGAGGCGCGACTTCGCGTCGGCCGCTGGTCGACCTAATTCCCGAGGTGCCGGGTTGAACCCGGTCAGCCTGGCCGAGCAGTATGGTGATCGACGATGACAGCACTACCCTCAGACTCGCGGCAGGAACAGCATCCGTGAGCGGTCACTTGGAGATGGAGTGAGCAGACCGTTCCCGACCAAGGTCTACCACTTCACTCGCATGGAACACCTCGCCACAAATCCTCTCCGAAGGCCTCCTGTGCGACACGCTGGCACAGCAGGCAGGTCTCATGCGGATCGAGGTTGGTCAGCAGCCGATCAAACAGCGACGAGCTGAAACACCTGTGCGTCCGGGGCCGGCGGGACAGTCGCCGACTACGTGCCGTTCTACTACGCACCGCGCAGCCCCATGATGCACAACATCCATAAGGGCAAGGTCCCGTCCTATCAGGATGGATGCGAGCGCCTGATCTATCTGGCGACCACACACAGCGGATCCAAGATGCGGGACTTCCCTGGTTGGCGACTGACCGTAACGCTGTACTGAGCCATGCCGAACACTCGACAGATGACAACCGGCTGACCGAGATGGTCGACTGGAAGGTGATGACAGTGGAACCATGTGTGCCAGTGCCTGAGCACCCGGATCGTATCGAGCGAACCGTTGATTCACAGCCGCTTGACGCCTGTCGCCGAGCAGGTTGACATTCGGATCTTTCCGCCGGCCGGGGTCAAGTCCATTTGGATGGTGTAGCGGTTGTGTCGCGTGATCCTTGGGATGGTTAGGCGCTGAGCGCCGCGATTTCGGTGTCGGTGGTGGCCTCCTCGGTGGTCTCGGTGAGGGTCATTCGGGACTTGGCGAGGACGTCGAGGCCGAGGTAGCGGCGGCCCTCGATCCAGTCGTCGTGCTGCTCGGCCAGCACGGCGCCGACCAAGCGGATCAGGGCGTCTCGGGCTGGGAAGATGCCGACCACGTCGGTGCGGCGGCGGATCTCACGGTTCAGCCGTTCTTGGGGGTTGTTGGACCAGATTTGTCGCCAGATCTCCTTCGGGAACGCGGTGAACGCGAGCACGTCGGCGCGGGCTTGCTCGAGGTGGTCGACGACCGCGGGCAGCTTGTCGGCCAGCGCGTCCAGGACCCGGTCGAACTGTTCGTGTACCGCGTCTTTGTCGGGTTGGTCGTAGACCGAGTGCAGCAGGGTCTTCACCCACGGCCAGCTGGCCTTCGGGGTCACGGACATGAGGTTGGCGGCGTAGTGGGTTCTGCAGCGCTGCCACGAAGCGCCCGGCAAGGTGGCGCCGATCGCCGCGGTGAGTCCACTGTGTGCGTCGCTGGTGACGAGCTTGACCCCGGTCAGGCCGCGCGCGGTCAGGTCCCGCAGGAACCCTAGCCAGCCGGCGCCGTCTTCGGCCGAAGTCACTTGCAGGCCAAGGATTTCACGGTGTCCGTCACCGTTCACGCCGGTCGCGACCAGCGCGTGGACGTTGACGACCCGGCCACCTTCGCGGACCTTCAGCACCAGCGCGTCCGCAGCGACGAACGTGTATGGGCCGGCATCCAGTGGGCGGGTCCGGAACTGGTGGACCTGCTCGTCGAGCTCGGCGGCCATCACCGAGACCTGCGACTTCGAGAGCCGGGTGATGCCGAGGGTCTCGACCAGCTTCTCCATCCGGCGCGTGGACACCCCCAGCAGGTAACAGGTCGCCACCACCGTAGTCAGGGCCCGTTCGGCGCGGCGGCGCCGTTCCAGCAGCCAGTCGGGGAAGTAGGAGCCGGAGCGGAGCTTGGGGATCGCCACGTCCACGGTGCCGGCGCGGGTGTCGAAATCACGGTGCCGGTACCCGTTGCGCGAGTTGGTCCGGTCCGGGCTCGCCACGCCGTACGGGGCGCCGCAGACCGCGTCGGCCTCCGCCGACATGAGCGCCTGAATGAACGTGGTCAACATGTCACGCAACAGATCCGGCGACGCGGCCGCCAGGTGATCTTGCAGGAACTCGGCAGGGTCGATACTGGTGTTCGCGGTCATCGCGTAGTTCTCCTTCAGAAGCACTGTGAGAGGTCTTCCAAAGGATCACGCGATGACCGCTTTCACACGTCTACGCCACGCCCTATCGGGCCTGCCGTACACCACTCTGCTGGACGCCACTCCGGCCGGTGCACCTGAGGCCAAGTCAATGCTCAACAGAGAGACGCCACCTCCGCTCAACTCGACCAGATCGGCGATGCTGGCTCTGATCCATGCGTACGTCCAGTTCACCTTCGGTCCGCCAACGCTGATCGAAGTACAGAAGCTCGCCTACTTTCCCCAACTGAGTGGCGAGGATCTGAAGATGGAGTTCAAGCCTCACCTCTACGGTCCGTATGCCGACACTCTGCGCCGGGCGCTGTCCGCGATGGAAGGGCACTACATCACCGGGTTCGGGTGACGGGTCTGCGCGAGTCGCCGACGCCGCCCCCATCGAAATACTGCCGGAGGCGATCCGGAAGGTCGAGGACTACATCACTGACCACCCGGATACCGCGGCACGCATCGCTTCGGTGATGGAGGAGATCGCCGGGTTCGAAAGTGCGTACGGTCTTGAACTCCTGGCGTCAGTGCATTGGGTGATGTCACATGACGATGCCGCCCGCGAGGATTCCGCCGTCGCCCACGCCGCGGTCCGCAGCTGGAGCGACCGCAAGTCGAGTCTGTTTACTCCGCCGCATGTGGAGCGGGCCTGGCAGAGCCTCCGCGACCGCGGCCTCGTAGCAGCTCGCTAGATCTCCGCTGCCTGGGACTCGGGGCCTGACGTCTGAGGGGGTCCGCCTGGGGATGGGTCATCTGACCGACTTTGGCCACGGACGCTGATGCCGGTCACCACCGGTGGTAGCCGGATGCGCCCCACGGATGTGGTTGTTGAGCCGCGACGGAGGAGCGGCGACCTCGGGTGGGTGGAGCGCCGACGCAGGAGGTGCGTGGGTGCTCTTCCCGCATAGTACGGGAGTCAGGCTGTGCGGGTTCGGAGGAATTTGCCGAAGTGGGGGACGGTGAAGGCTACGGTGCCGCGTTCGGCGGAGAAGACCAGGCCTTTTTTGATCAGGCCGTCCCGGGCGGGGGAGAGAGATTGGGGTTTGCGGCTGAGGGTGGTGGCGACTTCGGCGGTGGGGACTGCCCCGTCGTCGAAGCCGATGCCTAGTTCGGCCATGGCTCGCATGTATTCGCGTTCGGCGGGGGTGGCGCGTTCGTAGCGGGAGCCGAAGAAGCCGACGGTGAGTTCGCGGGATGCTTCGGGGGCGGCGACGGCGACGTCCTTGATGGTGATGGGGCTGGCCGGCGCGTGGTCCCAGGTGGCGTGGGCGAAGGCCTGGACGAAGTACGGGTAGCCGTCGGTCTGCGCATAGAGCTCGTCCAGCGCCTCCTCGTCGTACCGGACGTCCTCGCTCTCGGCCGGGACCATCAGCGCCCGGTCGCAGGCTTCGCGGGCGAGGCGGTCGACGCGGATGTAGCGGAAGAGACGCTCGGAGTACGACTTGCTGGCGGACAGTACTGCGGGGAGGTGCGGCAGCCCGGCGCCGACGACGACGAGCGGCGCGCTCTGCTGGGAGATCTCGTGGCAGGCGGCGCACAGCGCGGACAGGTCGTCGGCACTGATGTCCTGCATCTCGTCGATGAACAGCCCGACCCCGACGGAGAGGTCGCCGGCGAGGTCCGCGGCGTCGGTGAAGAGCTCGATCAGGTCCATCTCGAGGTCGCCCGAGTCGGCCCGGCCCTTCGCGGCCGCGACGTCGACCGGCGGGTGCCAGCGGATGCCCTTGCGGTCGTTCTGGGCGGTCCGCAGCGCGAAGGCCTTCAGTACTGCGCTGAACTGGTCGACCCGGTCGTCGTCTCGGTGTCTGTGCCCTAGCTCCCGCATCGCCGTGTGCATCGCCTGCGCGATCGGCAGCCGGATGCTCTGGTCGGGGCGGGCCTCGATCTTGCCGGTGCCCCAGGCGCGTTTGATCGCCTGGCTGCGCAAGGTGTTCAGCAGCACGGTCTTGCCGACGCCGCGCAGTCCGGACAGCACCAGACTTCGCTCTGGCCGGCCGGCGGCGACGCGTTCGAGCACCACCTCGAACTGCCGTACCTCGGTGTCGCGACCGGCCAGCTCAGGAGGTCGCTGACCGGCGCCGGGCGCATAGGGATTCCGGATCGGATCCATGCATTCCACTCTATGAGCGCGTCTAGCGTTTTCCTTAGATTTCGCTAGTCACCCGCAGAGCGTGTCGCTTCTCTGTCAAAGATCATGGCTATCTAGCATTTTCACTAGACTTCACTAGACGCCGATATCAAGCCTTAGCGGCGTAGCCGGACCAGTCGGAGAAGTGGGGCATTTGACGAAGTCTTGCAGCGGAATCCGGGGGGACGTGCGGCGTGCGGGCCGATCGGCGCACTAAGGTCTGCGCATGGGCGGGCTTGAGGTGCGGGAGTGGACCGTGCGAGCCGCTGCGCAGTACGAGCGGACGTATCAGCAGTACGTCGGGGGCGCGCGCAAGCTGGAAGCGCTGATCAACGAGCTGATCGGCGAGGAAGAGGGCATCAACTACCTCTCCGCGACCGCCCGGGCGAAGGACCCCGAGTCGTTCCTGCTGAAGGCGTCGAAACCGCATCCGGACGATCCCACCAAACCGAAGTACGACGATCCGCTGGACCAGATCACCGACCTGGTCGCGGCCCGGATCATCACCTTCCTGGTCGAGGCCGTCGACCGGGTCTGCGAGGTGATCGAGTCCGAGTTCGAGATCGTCGAGCACACCGACATGGGCGCGCACACCCGGGCTCAGGGCGCGTTCGGGTATGCGAGCAAGCACTACCTGGTCAGGCTCAACGCGCATCGGCGGGAGCTGCCGGAGTACGCCGTACTGAAGAACCTGACGATGGAGATCCAGGTCCGGACGGCGGTCCAGCACGCGTGGGCCGAGTTCGAGCACGACATCCGGTACAAGCTGGACATCCCGCCGGATCGCAAGCCCGAGTTCGATCGGCGGTTCCTGCTCGCGGGCCGCGTTGATGGAGCTCGCGGACAACGAGTTCGCCGAGATCGACAAGCTGTACCGCGAACTGGCCGCCGCCGAGCCCGACGCGGCGCCGATGGATCTGACGACGCCGACGCTGACGACGTATTTGACCAGGCGGTATCCGGATGCGCCGCACGCGAAGACGAACCATTACGCGTGGATCCTGGGGATCCTGGCCAGCCTCGGGGTGACGACGGAGGAGCAGCTGACCGAGTTGCTCCGCGGGACCGACAGTGCGGCGGTGCAGGCGGCGATGACGCATCGGTTCCCGGCGGGGACTGTGCGGAGGCTGGACGATGACCTGCTGGCAGCGAAGGGGTCGGAGTACGTGGATCTCTTCCCGGAGGAGGAGCGCCGGCAGAAGATCCTCCGCGGGCGGTTGAAAGCCCTGGTCCGCGCCGGGCTGCTCGAAGGCTGACTGCCCGTACTGCGGCTCTGCCTGTACTGCGGGTGCTCGGTCAGCGTGAGTTCTGCCGGAGCAAGGCTGCGCCGAGTGGGGTGAGGACGTGCAGCACCGTTTTCTGGTGTCGCTGGCTCGCGATCAGCCCGCTGTCGCGCAGTACGGTCAGGTGGTGGCTGGCGGTCGGTGCACCGATCCCGACGCGCTTTGCTACCTCGCCGGTCGTCAGCCCTTCGCTGGTCGCCTGCAGGACCGCCGCCCTCGTAGTACCGAGTAGTGCCGCTGTTGACGGGCGGTGTTGTTCGGGGTCATCGCTGTCGGCCTTGTGGAGTAGGGGATAGCTGAGCATCGGTGATAGCTCGTCGTCGGCTAGTGCAACCGGGTAGTGCCAGGCGAAGTACGACGGTGAGAGCAGCAGACCGCGGCCGCTGAGGTGGAGGGTCCTGTCGTACGGGTACTGCACTTCGAGTACTGGGTATTGCCAGCGCATCAGCGGCCAGAAGCTCTTGAGTAGCTGGTCGACGCCGCCG
Organism: Kribbella qitaiheensis; assembly: GCF_014217565.1. Taxonomy (NCBI): domain Bacteria; kingdom Bacillati; phylum Actinomycetota; class Actinomycetes; order Propionibacteriales; family Kribbellaceae; genus Kribbella; species Kribbella qitaiheensis. The sequence continues at coordinate 4,573,928 of NZ_CP043661.1, read as the reverse complement.
CGCATCAATGCTCGCGATCGCAGGACTCTGTCGTCCTCGACTGCTGCCTCGATGCTGTCGTGATGCGGCTCGATCACCTTCTGGTGGTAGGTGCGGAGAGCGGTGCCGAGTTCTGTTCGCATCTCGCCGGCTGCGAGGCGCTTTCCCCAGGTGGGGGCTCTGTGCACGAGCGCGAGGGTTTTGAATTCGCGGGTGACGCGTGCTTCGGGAGTGGCGTGGATCGCCTCGATGCCGGCGTCGAGACCTTCCAGGGCCGCGGCTGGGGTGAGGAAGTCGGGGAAATACGCCGTGCGCGGGAAGAGGGGGAGCAGCAGGTCGTTGACCATGCGCTGGAGGATCTGGTCGGTCAGTGCTTCCTGGGTCGAGCGGTACCAGCGCGCGTAGGCCCAACGGCCGCGGCGGGTCTGCAGGCGGTGCAGGCTGTTGGTGATCTCCCAGAGCGGATCAGGCGTGCCGGCGAGGCGAACCCGGTTCAGGTCGCGCTCGGTGAAGATGATCCGCAGCATCTCGTCCCCAGTCTGGGCGTGTCGGCATCAGTCCCTGATCGTGCCCGGGCGCCGGGTCAGCCACACGTCTTTCGATTCAGATCGAAGCCGCCCAAACACACCCTGTCAACACCTCCCGTTCTTCGACCGAAAGTATTGAGCAGTTGGTCAGGAGAACTCGGTGGCTACTTTGGTGGCGGTGGCGCGGGCCCAGGGGGTGGTGGTGATGAGGCCTAGGGTGAGGACCAGGGCTCCGCAGGTGGCGATGGTGTACCAGCTGAGGCGGGCGGCAGGGACGAAGCCGGTTTCGAAGGAGCCGGTGAGGCGGGCGGTGAGGACTGTGCCGACGATGGCGACGCGGAGGGCAGATCCTGAGCACGAGCAGCCGCCGCTGCCGAGTCAGCTCGCCCACCCGCTCAGCCTGCACTCCCCGATCCAGTTCAAACGTTGAAGACTCTCCAACCGGCCCAGAATCCGGACGGCCGAAAAGGGTTTGACGGGCCCCTCACCAGGCCGCCTACGCTGGATGCATACGCCTGGTCAGGTGCTCCGAAACCCCTCCTGTATTCCCTTCAAAACCTTCTATTCTATGCCTCCTTTGGGACGTCATGTCGCTGCGCCTCATTCCCTTCGCCGACCCGGGTGTGCCAGATACCCGGTCCGGCCTCCGACTCATTCTCTGGCTCGAGCACCAGCAACTGCGCGGACAAGTCGTCGCGGTCGGCTGGGGCCTGCTGTACTTCGGTGGCATCGCCGCCGCCCCGGTCGCGGTCGGCATCGCTGTCCAGGCCGTGATCGACAAGTCCTGGTCCCGGCTGCTGCTGGCCGGCCTGCTGTTGCTCGGGATGGGCGCGGCCAAAGCCGGCGCCGACTCCTTCTTCCACCGCGCCGTGGTGACCAACTGGATCAGTACGGCGTCGCGCATCCAGCAGCTGATCTCCCGCAAGGCCGCCGAGCTCGGCTCGATGCTGACCCGGCGGATCGCGGCTGGTGAGGTCGTTGCCGTGAGTAGCGGTGATGTCGAGAAGATCGGCTGGTTCGTCGAGGTGCTCGGCCGGTTCATCGCAGCCCTGCTGACCTGTTTCGCCGTGGTGATCGGCCTGCTCTTCTACGAGCCCAAGCTCGGCCTGATCGTCGCCATCGCCGTCCCGGTACTGGCCTTCTCGATCGTGCCGCTGATGGGTCCGGCCGAGCGACGGGCCGATCAGCAGCGCGCCAAGGGCGGCCGGGCCACCGAGCTCGCCGCCGACACGGTCGCCGGTCTGCGCGTACTGCGCGGCATCGGCGGCGAGCAGCTCTTCCTGGACCGCTATCGCGAGGCCTCGCAGGAGTACCGGTCGAGCGCGGTCCGGTCGGCCCGCATGTGGTCGCTGATCGCTGCGCTCCAGGTGCTGTTGTTCGGCCTGTTCCTGGTGGTGATCGTCTGGTTCGGCATCAACTTCGTGACGGAAGGGCGGATCAGCGTCGGCGAGCTCGTCACGACGTACGGTTTCATCACCTTCATGCTGGTCCCGCTGCAGACGTTCGAGGAGACGGCGAGCGCGTTCATCTTCTCGAAGGTGTCCGCACGTCGTGCCGCGCGCGTGCTGTCGTTGCAGCGCACCGACGGCCAGGCGGAGACCGCTGCCGCCCAGGTGCCGACGGGTGATCTGTTCGACCCGGTCACTGGTCTGTCCGTGACGGCTGGGAGCTTCACTGCTGTGGTCTGTGGCAACCCAGACGCCAGCGGGCGGCTTGCGGATCGCCTCGGCGGTCACAGCCCGGACGCCGAGCCAGGGCAGGCTTCTGTGCTGCTCGGTGGCGTAGCGCTCGACGAGCTGCCACTGGACTCAGCACGGACCGCCGTGCTCGTGCAGGACAAGGACCCGGTGCTCCTGTCCGGGACCGTCCGCGACCTGTTCGACGTACCGTCCAGCGGGGACGTGACGGTAGAGGCTGCTCTCGACGCGGCTCAGTGCGAGGACATCCTTGACGTACTGCGTCAGACGCTGCCGGAAGGCGGCACGGATGCCACGCAGGCGCTGCTAACCGAGCGCGGCAGGTCACTGTCCGGTGGGCAGCGTCAGCGCGTAGCTCTTGCCCGCTCACTGTTCGTCGACCCGGCCCTGCTGGTGCTGGACGAGCCGACCAGCGCGGTGGACGCACACACCGAGGCACGGATCGCTGACGGTCTGCGCCTCTTGCGAGCCGGCCGGACCACCGTGGTGTTCACGTCCAGCCCGCTGATGCTGGACCGCGCGGAGCAGGTCGTGTTCGTGCCGGACGGCCGGGTCGAGGCCATCGGCACCCACCACGAACTGGTGAACAGCCACAGCCAGTACCGCGCAGTGGTCACCCGTGAAGACGAGCCAACCCTCGAGGAGTCGGCGTGAAACGCCCTGAGTACGACCCGGCAGCACCGCAGGAAGCTGCACGCCTGCCGGTAGCCGGTACTGCGACGGTGCGGGCCTATCTGAAGACCCTGTTCCGCCGGCATCGCCGTGCGTTCGGCTGGCTGACAGTGGTCAACGCGGTGGCGGCGCTGAGTGGCATGGTCGGTCCATGGCTGCTCGGTAACGTGGTGGAGAAGTTGTCTCTCGGCAGGACGGACGTAGACCTTCCGTACGTCGTGCTCGGCTTCGTCTGCGCGCTTGCCGTGCAGACGGTGTTCGTCCGGCTCACCCGGCTTCGCGGTGCGGTGCTGGGCGAGGAGATGCTGGCCGACCTGCGAGAGGACTTCCTGGTCCGAGCTGTCGCCCTGCCGCCCGGCGTACTGGAGCGGGCCGGCACCGGCGACCTGCTGTCCCGGATCACCACAGACGTGGACCGTCTCTCGCACGCCATGCGCGACGCGGTTCCGCAGCTGACCATCGCGGTGATCTGGGCCGGGCTGCTGATCGGCGCGCTGATCGTGACCGCGCCGGAGCTGGCAGTCGCCGTGGTCATCGCAGCACCGATCCTGATCATCGGGGGTCGCTGGTACTTCCGCCGCGCGCCAAAGGCGTACAGGTCGGAAGCGGCGGGCTACGCCGCGGTCGCGTCGGCACTGGCGGAGACGGTGGACGCCGGCCGGACCGTCGAGTCGCACCGGCTCGGTTACCGCCGGATCAAGCTCGGCGACACCCGGATCGGCCAGTGGGTCGCCTGGGAGCGGTACACGCTGTACCTGCGGATGATCCTCTTCCCGATCATCAACATGACCCACACGGTCGCACTGGCCGCGGTCCTGATGATCGGCGGCGGGCTGGCGATCGAGGGCTGGATCACCGTCGGCGCGCTGACCACGGGTGCGCTCTACATCCAGATGCTGATCGAGCCGGTCAACATGATGATCCGCTGGTACGACGAGTTGCAGGTGGCCCAGGTCTCGCTGGCCCGGCTGGTCGGCGTCCGTGAGGTCGAGGCGGCCGCGGCAGGCGACGACAAGGAGCCGGACGGGCGGACCGTGCTGGCCGACGAGGTGCGCTTCGGCTACCTCGAAGGCCGGGACGTGCTGCACGGCGTCACCTTGACGGTGCAGCCGGGCGCACGGGTCGCACTGGTAGGCCCTTCTGGTGCAGGGAAATCCACCCTCGGCCGGTTGCTGGCGGGGATCTACTCGCCGCGAATGGGCGACATCACCTTGGGTGGTGCGGCCCTGGACCGAATGTCGGCCGAGCAGGTCCGCAGTCACGTCGCGCTGGTCAACCAGGAGCACCACGTGTTCGTCGGCAGTGTCCGCGACAACCTGCGACTGGCTCGGCCGGCCGCGAGTGACGCGGAGCTGTGGACCGCATTGCGATCGGTGGACGCGCATGCGTGGGTGGCCGGGTTCGAGCACGGTCTCGACACCGAGGTCGGTTCGGGCGGGGTCTCGCTCACGCCGGCCCAGGCCCAGCAGGTCGCACTGGCCAGGTTGGTGCTGGCCGACCCGCACACGCTGGTCCTCGACGAGGCAACCTCGTTGATGGACCCGCGGGCCGCCCGGCATCTGGAGCGGTCGCTGGCCGGCGTACTGGAAGGCCGGACCGTGGTCGCGATCGCGCACCGGTTGCACACCGCCCACGACGCCGACGTGATCGCCGTGGTCGAGGACGGCCGCATCGTCGAGCTGGGCGGTCACGACGAACTGGTCGACGCCGAAGGCCCGTACGCCGCCCTCTGGCACTCCTGGCACGGAGACCGCTGAGGGTGCGGGTTCGCGCCGCCCGGCCGGGGCGGCGCGAACCCGGCGCGTGTGAGGATCAGCTGTGCTGACAACGTTGCTTTCGCTGCCGACCGTATTGGCCTTCGACGTTGACGGCGAGGGCCGTCTCCTGGTCGGGTACGACGGGAGCGGCATCCGGCAGTTGCACGAGATCGCGCCGGACGGGAACTGGCGGACGCTGACCGAATTGGCCAGCACGGTCCGCCGCGCGCGGTACATCCCGGGCAGCCGGCGGGTCGTGATCGAGCATGACAGCGGCGGCAACGAGCTGGGCCAGTTGTCGCTGCTCGATCTCGGGGCCGACGGTCTGCCGGAGCCTGTCGAGCTGGTTCACGACCCGGCGTACCTGCACTGGCTGATCGACGCCAATGCGACCCGGGTGCTGTTCTCGACGAACCGCCGCAACGGCACCGACTTCGACCTGGTCGCGCGGGACCTGGAGACCGGTGCGGACACGGTGCTGTACGAGAGTTCCAGCTACCTGGCGACGGTCACCGCGTCACCGGACGACCTCTGGGTCACCATCCTGGTCGCGAACGGTCCAGGCAACTCGTACCAACTGCTGCTCGTCGACGCGACCACCAAGACCGTCACGGAGCTCACCGCCGCCGACGCCGCGAACTACCAGGACAGCGTCTCCTGGCTGCCGGACTCCTCCGCCTTCATCGTTTCGAGCGATGCGGGCCGGGACCGCTTGGCATTGCGGAAGTACGACGTCGCCCAGGGCACCTGGAGCGACCTGCTGGCCGACGACGCCCACGACCTGGCCGGTTGGGTCTGCCCGGACGGCGAGCATCTCCTGGTCGGCACCACCGACGACGGTGAAATCTCGGTCGCTCTGCACAAGCTCACCGGCGAGGGTTCACCCGTGCCGCTCGGTCTACCGACAGGTGGCGCGGCAGCTCGATCGCATGTGTCACCGGACCCGCTCTGGTCGGCCGACGGCAGCTACGCGCTGATCAACTACAGTTCGCCGATCCAACCGCCGTCGGTGATCCGCTACTCCCGCGAGACCGGTGAGCTGTTCGTCGTCGAGGTGCCCGATATGCCGGCTCTTCCGGCCGGTCCGGCTCATCCGGAGAGCCATCGGATCACCTCGTTCGACGGCGAGCAGGTGCCCGCCTTCGTCTACCGGCCGGCCGATGGCGGCGACGGTTCGGCCGTGATTGTGATTCACGGCGGTCCCGAGGCGGCGGCCCTGCGAACGTGGAACCCGATCGTCACCGCCTTGGCCGCGGCGGGGCACACCGTCGTGGTGCCGAACGTGCGCGGCTCCGCGGCGTACGGCAAGCGCTGGTACTCGCTCGACGACAAGGCGCTGCGGCTCGACTCGGTGAAGGATCTCGCCGCGATCCACGCGTGGCTGCCGAGCGTCGGTGTCGACCAGGACCGGGTCGCGCTCTGGGGTGGCTCGTACGGCGGGTACATGGTGCTCGCCGGACTCGCCTTCCAGCCTTCGCTGTGGGCAGCAGGAGTCGACATCGTCGGAATGGCCTCGTTGACCACGTTCCTGGCGAACACGTCGGACTACCGGCGCGCGGTGCGCGAGCGCGAGTACGGCTCGCTGACCGAGGACAGCGAGTTCCTGGAGGAGGCGAGCCCGCTCAACCGGGCCGACGACATCGAGGCGCCGCTGCTGGTCATCCACGGCGCCAACGACCCCCGCGTCCCGCTCTCCGAAGCCGAGCAGATCGCCGAGGCGCTGGCCAAACGGGACATCCCCTGCCAGCTGCTCGTCTACGCCGACGAGGGGCACGGCCTCGCCAAACTCAAGAACCGCCTCGACGCCTACCCGCAGGCGTTCGCCTTCCTTGCTGAACAGCTGGCCTCGCCGAACAGCTAGCTCAGCGCGGGTAGCAGCGGGATCAGGCTGGTGCCTTCCAGCCGGACCGGGAGGCCGAGCGGGATGGCCAGGTTGACCTCGGCGTGGCCGATGGCGGCGCCGTCGATCATCGGTACGCCGAGGGGAACCAGTCGTTCCTGGATCACCTCGGCGACCAGATCCTTGTCGTCGGCTTCGGTGAAGTCGCCGATCACCAGGCCGCTGACCTCGTCGAACCAGCCGGATCTGAGCAACTGGGTGAGCAGCCGGTCGATCCGGTAGGCATCCTCACCGACATCCTCCAGGACGACGATCCCGGCCGGCTTGGCGAAGGTCGGCGTACCGAGACTGGCGGCCAGGAGAGCCAGGTTGCCCCCGAGGAGGCGGCCTTCCGCAGTACCGGGGACGACTGTCCGGGCGCCGACAGGAGCGAGCAGGTCGGTCACCGACTCGGGCGTGAACAAAAGATCACGCAGGCGATCGTGGCCGTGCTCGGAGCCGAGCTGCTCGACGGCGGCCGCCATCGGTCCGTGGATCGTGACCAGGCCGCGAGCGTTCAGCACCTCGTGCAAGGCGGTGATGTCGCTGAAGCCGACGAGGATCTTGTCGATCCCGGCCAGCTCCTCGACGTCGAGGTGCTCGAGCGTGCGCTGTACGCCGTACCCGCCGCGGCCGCAGAAGACCGCCTTGAAGTCCGCCTCCAGCCACGCCGTCCGGAAGTCCGCGGCGCGAGCCGTGTCCTCCGACGCCAGGTACGGCAACTTGTCGTGCCGCCCGAGGGCAGAGGGCATCACCTCGACCTCGAGACCCCAGTCCCGCAGGTACTTCGTCCCGATCTCCAGCCGCTCGACCTTCAGCGGACCGGCCGGAGCAACCACTGCCACACGATCCCCGGCCACCAACCGCGCCGGTCTCCTCACCTCAGTCACCGGGCCGACGGTATCCCGCCCGTCGGCCCGCCGCACCTACCAGTCGATCTTTACCGTGCTGGTCTTGCTGACGCCGTTGACGGTGACGCTCAGTTGAGCCGTGCCGGGCCGGAGTGCGGTGAGCTGGCCGGTCGCCGGGTCGAAGGAGGCAACGGCCCAGAACGGAGCGGTCTTGGCCGGGCCGATGTGCAGGAAGGCCGAGCCTGACCAGTCGGCCGAGACCGGGAAGGACACGGGTACGCGCCGGTCTTCCTGTACTACGGTCGCTGCCGCCGGCGCCGTCTGGCCTCGGCGGAGGGATGCCGGAGCCGCCAGTTCGAGCGAGTCCACATGCGGCCGGAGTTCGACCTGGAACCACGCACGCTCCGGCGCCGACCAGTTCCGCTGCGCCTTGTCGGCCGGTCGGGCCGCCGGGTCGATCCCGACGAGCGCCCAGCCGGTGAACCCACCCGCGTCGGGCGCGGCCGCCGGACTCTTGCCGGAGTTGCCGGTCAGCGGAAGCAGTACGCCGTCGGTCCGGGTCGCCGCGAAGGTCCCGGCATGCGCTGCCATGTACGCCGCGCCCTTGCCGGTCGAGGCGCGGAAGCCGGCCAGCCAGCGCACCAGCAGTTCGGCCTCCTTGCGATCTCCGAGCTGGGAGTTCTGCGTCGGTGACGGATCGTCGATCGGGTGGTGCGCCATCACCACGACGTTGTGGATCGCCGGGTTCGTGGCCGCGTCGTCCAACTGCTTGCGCAGGTCGAGGATCTGGTCGAACCCACCGGCCCGGAGCGATCCGAGCGAGGAGTCCCGCAGTACGAAGCGGGTGCCCTTGTGGTCGAAAGTGCTGGTCGGGGCGCCGAACACCTTGGTCCACTCGGACAGGTCACCGGGGCCGTAGCTCTCGTGGTTGCCCGGTACGTAGTGCACCGGCACCTTGCCGGCGACCTCTTCGTCGATGATCTTCTTGGCCAGCGCGATGTCGTTCGCGAAGCCGCGGTCGACGAAGTCGCCGTTGATCACCAGGAAATCCGGGTTCTGCGCGAGCGCCTCGCGGATCGTCCGGCGGGCCTGCTTCACGTAGTCCGACTCGGGGGCGTCCGCGGTGAACTGCGCGTCCGACATCACCGCGAACCTCCAACGTCCGCTGGAGATGAGACCGTCCGTGACCACCATCGGGTCGATCACCTTGGCCGGCGGCGTCACGGTCACCGGCGGAGCGCCCCGGACCGTCAGGTCGTCGATGATGATGCGGCCGGAGTACTGCCGGGTCGGCACGGTCTCCACCACGTAGATGCGCCAGAACCTCAGCGGCATCGTCAGCCCGGGCGGGATGGCCGCCTCGACGTACTTCCAGCCGGTCCAGTCCACCGTCGCCGCGAGGTTCAGCGTCTGCGCCGAACCGCCGGCGCCGTCGTACGCGTTGGCTCGCAACCAGGAGCCCTTGCCATCGCCGTACACCCAGGCACCGAGCTTCTGCGGCTGCCCGGGCAATGTCTGCTGCGGCGTCTGGGAGAGGTACGCCGCGCGCGTGGCCGTGCTGCCCGTCAATGAGTAATCCAGCGCGATCGCCTGGCCGCCATCGTGGCCCTCGGCAACCGACCTGGAAGCCGTCGCGGCACCGACCGGTACTGCGTTCGCCTGCCACTTGGCGGGATCGTCGACCTCGTCCACCACCTGGCTGCTCAGGCCGGCGGTGACACTGAGCTGGGTGGTCAGCGCGCCCACCTTCGCCGTGACGACTGTGGAGACCGCATCGGTGCCGACCGCGGTCACCTCGAAGCCATTGCCGCTAGCAACTAGCTTGATCAGCGCCGGATCGTAGGTCAGCTGGACGTCGCGCGGCTCCACCCAGGTGGAGAAGCCGTCCGCGTCGAAACCATTGACGGTGAAGAATCCTTTAGAAGTTGCGTCTGGCAACGACACCTGGCGGGTCGAAGGCGCCAGGCGGATCGGCGTACCGAGGACCGTCATCGGGAAGCGACCTCGGGCTTGGCCTTTCTCCGCCGTGACGATGACGTCGCCGGCACGTCGGCCGGTGACCACGCCTTGGCTAGTGACGCGCGCATTGCTCCCGACCGACCAGTGCGGCGTACCGCTGGCCGGCGCGTAGGTTTCATCGTGACCGCGTGCGGTGAGGACCCGGCTGAGGCCGGTCAGCACGCGGGAACTCTTGGAGACGTCGATGTCGGGCCGCTCCGCCGCGGTACCAGCGGCCTCGACCTGGAAGCCCTTGAGTTGGCCGGATCCCTTGCCTGGAAGGAGTCCCAGGCCGTTCGGGACGAGGCGTTCGCCGCCGTCGGACGGGTCGTTGACCACCTCGGGTGCCTGCTTGCCGGGCGAGCGGGCCAGCATCGTGGAGGAGCCGCCGCCGTCCAGGTTGAGTACGTCGTCGGCGCCGAGGCCGATCATCAGCTGACCCATCTCCTTGAGCGACAGACCGCGCGATCCGGTCGCCCGGCCGTCAACGGTCAGCAGCACCATCCGGCGGCCGTTGTCGGTGAACCCGACCGCGGTGCGCGGGGCCAGATCGGCATCCGGCACATCGTCGAGCACCTTGCCGTCGCGAGCGAGCTGGACGTTGCCGCTGATCCCCGTCGCGATCTCGGCCGCGTCGGCGCGAGGGCCGTACTGGACCTCGACCTTGTCGCCGATCTCGAAGGCGGCCAGCGCGGTGGCGCCGGTCTCGCGGCCGATCAGGGCAAGCTCGGTGGCGGCGAGCGGCGTAGTACCGGGGGTGGTGTTCGAGGAGACGACGACGCCGTCGCGCACGACGACCTCGCGGACCGTCGGCAGTCCGTCAACCGTGCGGGTGCGGGGAGCGTCGCCCCACTCGGGGGTGTAGAGGCCGATGCCGTTCGCGCCGACGGTCGGCGAGTTGAGGTTGCTGAGATCGAGCTTGGTGGCGTCGTCGTCGGTCGCGGTGCCCTGCAGGAACACTTGCGCGATCCGGCCGAGACCGTCCTTGCCGATCACCGCGGTGTCGTTGTGCCCGGCGGCGGGCGCGTTGATCAGCCGGCCGTTGTCGATGCCCACCCCGAGCGGGGCGGTGGTGTCGTTGATGTCGAAGAAGTCGCCGTTGACGCCGGCGATCGCGCCCTTGCGAGCCAGTTGCTGGCTGACCGGCTGACCACCGGAGACCTTGCCGGTGTTGACGTAGTCCACGGTCACACCGTGTTTGTCGAGATCCGCGACCAGGAAGTCACCTCGCAGCCAGCCGCGCGCGTCGAGTCGTTCGAACGCGGTGTGGTTCACGCCGGGCGCGACCGGGCTGTCCTGGCGACTCGTGACGAGGCCTTCGCCGACCGGAGCGATCGCGATGTCGGCGATGTCCGACGCGGCCGACGAGTGCTGGAGCGCCTCGACCGGGGCCAGGCCCGGATCCGGTGCCGGGTGAGCGAGCGCCGGGGTGAAGACGGTGGTGGCGAGCAGACCGCCCGCCAGCACGCTGACCGCCGTACGCCGTCGCCTTGTCGGTGGGGTTGAGCGGAACGATGACAAAGCGGCCTCCTCGGCATGGACGGACGCGGCCATCCGACGCCGAGAGCCCTACCGACAGGTGAGGCGCAGGTGTACGCCGATCGACCGACCGGTGACAAAGTAACGTCTTCAGCCGTCCACCGGAAGGTTTCTATCTATCTTGCATCTTGCTTGCGTCCGAAGAGGCGAGGGTCAGACCCCTCAGCCGTTCGGACGTAAAGGGTGGTCAGCTGACGGCGACCGGGCGGCCGGCGGCCTCCCAGGCCTGCATCCCGCCGTCGAAGTTCATCGCGTCCCGGCCCTGGGAGGCGAGGAACTGGGTCGCCATCGAGGATCGGCCACCGACGGCGCAGACGCAGACCACCTTCTGGTCGAGCGGCACCTCGCCGACCCGCTCCTGCAGCTGGCCGAGCGGGATATGCGTCGCGCCGGTGATGTGGCCGCGGTCCCACTCGTCCGGCTCCCGCACATCGAGCACGAACGCCTCGGCCAGCAACTCGTCGTCAAGGTCGGCCACGCCCACGGCGGGAATCTGCGGATTCTGGAACATGCCCTGATCATCGCAGCCTCCCCCGCCGGTCACCACACACGGTCCACACGACTACACCTCGAGAGCATCGGCAGCGGGCTCGCTCGACGCGTCGTCGGCGACGCCCCGCGCGCGCAGGATCGCCCAGCCGACGAGTAGTCCGGAGACGACCGTCAGCGTGAGGCCGGCGATGGTGACCGCCTCTTCGAACTGCGAGGTCTGCTGCGTGGTCCAGTTCGAGCTGGCGATGTCGCCGGTGAAGAGCGCCGCGAGGATGGTGCCGGTCACGGCCAGACCGACGCCGGGGGTGACCTGAGTGGCGGTGTCGAGCAGCGCCGCGCCGATCGTGGTCCGGTTCTTCGGCAGACCGCGGAGCACGTTGAATCCGGCGACAGTGCCGATGACCCGCATCCCGGCAGCCACGAGCACGAGAGAGATGGCGACCCAGACGTATCCGAAGCGGCTGAAGAGGCCGAAGACGGCAAGGCCGGACACGACACCCGCTGAGCTGCTCCAGGCGGCCCGATCGGCACCGACCCACTCCACGAACGGACCGACGAGCCTGCCGCCCGCGACCAGGACCACGACCTGCGGCAGCATGCCGAGGGAAGCCTGCACGGGCGTCCAGCCGCAGTCGAGCTGCAGCTGCAGGGTCACCATGTAGCCGAGGCCGGCGACCGCCAGGCCGGCTGCGGCCTTGTAGGCAAGGGCGCTCGACACCAACGGGCGGGCAATGAGCTTCAGGTCGAGCAGTGGGTACTGCGCCGTGCGGGACCGTACGACGAAGGCGATCCCGGCCACGACAGCTGCGACTGTCACCGTCCACGGCGCCCACGAACCGGAGCCTTCGTTGACGAACAGCGTCGGTGAGAGGAGCGCGAGCACGATCGTCGCCGTGCTCAGCAGTGCACCGAGGACATCCACCGGGTCGTGGTGCAGCTCAGCCGGATCGTCGGCGGCGATGCCTGCTCGCACACCAACAAAGGCGAGCACGGCGATCGGCACGTTCACCAGCAGCAGCACCTGCCACGGAGCGAACGCGAGCACGAAACCACCCATTGTCGGTCCGACAGCGAGGCCGACCAGACCAACGGTCGAGATGAGCGTGATCGCCTTGACCTGGAGCTTGTCCGTGTCGAACAGCCGGAAGGCGAGCGCGATCGAGCCAGGAGTGGTCATCGCCGCCGCGACGCCCATCACGCCTCGTACGGCGATCAGCTGCCCGGCAGAGGTGACGAAGGCTGTCGCAAGACTCGCGACACCCAGCAGCACCAGGCCGATGAGCATGATCCGGCGGCGGCCGAACCGGTCGGCGATCGCGCCGAACAGCAGCATCAATCCGCCGAACAGGACCACATACGCGCCGGTCACCCACTGCAGCGCGACCGTCGAAGCATGCAGGTCGCGCCCGATCGTGGGCAGCGCGACGTTCAGGATCGAGTTGTCCAGCATCTCGAACAGGAAGACCGCGGAGAGGCCGGCCAGGGCGATCCAGGCCTCCGGCAGGGATTGGGGAGGCGCGGTCACCTCGTGGTTGTGGCTCATGTTCGCTCCCTTCTCGAGCAGGCGATGTAGCTGGATCTATTTTTAGAGCGTACACCATTTTCTTGGGTCGACTCTAAATTTGTAGCTTGATAGCCTTCGGGCATGGCTGAGACCGGACTTCGCGAGCTCAAGAAGGCACGCACCCGGCGGCACATCGCCGAGACCGCGGCCCGGCTCTTCGCCGAGCGGGGCTACGAGAAAGTGGCGGTCAGCGAGATCGCGCGCGCGGCCGAGGTGGCGGAGCAGACGCTCTACAACTACTTCCCGACCAAGGAACAGCTGGTCACCGACCGCGAGCAGCAGATCCAGGACCGGCTGAGCGAACTGATCCGATCCCGGCCGGACGGGACGAGTCCTGCCGCCGCCATCCGCGACTTCGTCCTGCTGACGGTGTCGGAGATCGACGGAAGGCCTTCGGAGACCGCCCGCGGCAACCTCGGCTATCTGGCCGCCATCAGCCCGGCCGTCAACCGGCTGGCACTGGAGACGACCGACCGCCTGGCCGCCGCACTGGCCGCATCCATCGGCGACACGAGTTCGATCGCACCGGAGCTCGCCCGCCTCGACGGCCTCGCCCTGGCCGGCGTGTTCCGGATCATCATCAGCGAGTCGGGCAGCCGCACCCACGACGGCCAGACCCCGACCGAGATCGTCGCCGCGCTGTACCCGCAGATCGAGAACATCCTCACCGAACTGGACCGCTGGCAGACCCGCGTCGCCGACTGACCCTCATCTTCTGAGGTAAGCAAGTTTCGCCGACGGGTTGTATTTTGTTGTCATTTGTCCTCTACTGTGCGTGATCACTCGTGCGGCTGGAGTGACACGGCCGCACTGTGACGACTCTGTTCCGCCCCGAATGAGGAGTCACCATCATGAATAAGTCAGCCATGCCCAGGATGCTGCGGCTCGCCGTCGCGGCCGTCCTGCTGACCGCCGCCCCACTGTCCGCGGCCGTCGCCGCACCCGCAGCACCTGCGCCCGAAGTACAGGCTGCTGCCACGACCGGAGTACGAGCGCCTGCATTGCCGAAGTCCGCGCCCGCGGGCGCGCTGGACGCAACCGGCTACTGGACAGCCGAGAAGATGCGGAGTGCCATCCCGGCCGATCTGCCGGGTGACGCGAAACCTCCTGCGAACAAGGCGCCCGACGGCAACAGCACGTCGGGCATCGCCTCCCGTCCCGTTGCGCCGCTTGGGCACCAGGTGTTGAACGACGGCGTGCCGAGCACCGCGGGCAAGCTGTTCTTCAGCGACAACGGGCTCAACTACGTGTGCTCGGCGGCGACGATCGCCAACAACTACAAGAACCTGATCATCACGGCCGGCCATTGCGTCCACAGCGGTCAAGGTGGCAACTGGCACAGCAACATCGTGTTCGCGCCCAGCTACTACAACGGCGCGTCCGGAGCCGGGCTGTGGAACTGGTCCACCGCACGGACGTTCGACTCCTGGATGAGCAGCAGCGACTTCAGCCACGACCAGGCGTTCGTCACCTTCGGCCAGCGCAACGGCGCCAACCTGATCGACGCGGTCGGCGGCAACGGTCTGGTCTGGGGCAACACCCGCGACCAGGCGAACACCCGGATCTGGGGCTGGCCGGCCGAGGCGCCGTTCAACGGCGAGGTGCCGTACTACCAGGACGGCAACACGTTCTCGTACGGCTCGACCGATGCGGCGATGAGCTCCAACATGAACGGTGGCGCCAGCGGCGGACCGTGGCTGAAGGACCGGATCGACGCGAACCTCGGCTATGTCTTCGCGGTCACGTCCCGCCGGACGACCAGCGGACCGGCGTACCTGCTGTCGACGCCGAACACTCCCGACGTGAAGACGATGTTCGACCAGATGACCTGAGATCGGCGCCGGCCGGGGCAGGTATGAGCTGCCCCGGCCACTTCCCCGTACTGCGTACTTCGGGCTACTTCAGCAGCTTGGACAGGCGGCGATCGGCCAGCGGTTTGCCGCCCGTCTGACAGGTCGCGCAGTACTGCAGGGACGAGTCGGCGAAGCTGACCTCGCGGACGATGTCGCCGCAGACCGGGCACTTCTGGCCCTTACGGCCGTGCACCCGCAGCCCGCTCTTCTTCTCGGACTTGAGGTCCTGCGCCGCGAGCCCCTTGGAGCGCTCGACCGCATCGGTCAGCGTCTCCCGCATCGCGTCGTACAGGATCTTCTGCTCGTCGTCGCTCAGGTTCGAGGCCGGCTTGAACGGGCTCATCTTCGCCACGTGCAGGATCTCGTCGGAGTACGCGTTGCCGATCCCGGCAATGACGGACTGGTTCCGCAGGACGCCCTTCAGCTGGACCCGGCCCTCGCGTTTCAGGATCGCGCCGAACTCCTCGGCGGTCAGCGTGAACGGATCCGGCCCGAGGCGCGAGATCCCCGGCACCTCCGCCGGGTCGCGGACGACGTACACCGCGAGCTTCTTCTGCGTCCCGGCCTCGGTCAGGTCGAAACCGGAGCCGTCGTCGAGGGTCACCCGGAGCGCGATCGGGCCCTTGCCCGGCCGGATCAGCGCCGTCGACTGCTCTTCCCGCCAGCGCAACCAGCCGGCTCGGGCGAGGTGGATGACGAGGTGGATGCCCTGCGCGGAGATGTCCAGGAACTTCCCGTGCCGCTGCACGTCGTCGATCAGCAGGCCCGCCAGCGACGAGATCGGCGGGTCGTAGGTCTTCAGGGCGCTGATCGCGGTGATGTCGGCACGCACGATCGCCCGCTCGACGGCACGTTCCCGCAGGAACTCCACCAGCGATTCGACTTCCGGCAACTCGGGCACTCCCCAAGTGTGCCCCACACCGTGGACAGATTCCCGGGTCAATTTCCGGGGGTCGCTCGGGTGGATCACCCATACGGGACGGTTGCGGGGACCGCTACCGTCTTAGGAAGAGAGAAGGAGGGACCTGATGGGTTTCGTGAAGACATTGGTCAAGGGTGCTGTGGTGGCGAAGTTGCTGCAGGTCGCCCAGCGTGAGCTGAGCAAGCCGGAGAACCAGCGCAAGGCCAAGGAGATGTTCCAGAAGGTCCAGCAGCGGCGTAGCGCTCACTAGGAGCTGGCTACCTCACCCGGCGAGAGCCAGATCGGCCCGCCGAGCTGAGGCGCGCCCCGGTGAAGGGCGCGCCTCGCTGGCGACGTGCGGCAGGAGCGGCTGGCGTACGGGCTACCGGCGGACCGCCTGCAACGTGTAGGTGGCGGGCAGGCGGAATGGCTTCTCCGTGAGCCGCCACTCGCCGGTTTCGGGGTCTTCGGTCATGTGGCCGGGCAGCGCGGTCCAGGGCGCGCTGTCGTGTTCGGCGAGACCGGTGAGGTCCAGGCCGGCGTTCAACAGTGCCGTCACGATCTCGCCCAGCCCGTGGTTCCACTCGTGGGTCAGGTTGTTCGAGAACTCCGCCTCGGTCTCGACGTAGGTCCCGCCCTCGTCCCAGACCAGCGGTTCCTCGGTCTCGAAGTACGGGTAGTCGAGGGTCACCTCGCCGGCCACCCGATCCCCATCCAGCGCCCAGAGCATCGGATGCCCTTCGCGGATGAACAGCCGCCCGCCCGGTTTCAGCAACCCGGCCACGGTTTCGGCCCAGCGCTCGATGCTCGGAATCCAGCAGAGCGCCCCGATGCCGGTGTAGACGAGGTCGTACTGCGCGGCGCCGAGCACCTCGACGGCGTCGTATACGTCCGCCTGATGGAAGTCGACTCCCGCGCCCAACTGATCCGAGAACGACTGTGCCTGGGCGACCGCAGGACCGGAGAAATCCAGCCCGCTCATCCGCGCGCCCAGCCGGGCCAGCGACACCGTGTCGGTCCCGATGTGGCACTGCAGGTGAACTCCGCGCAGGCCGGAGATGTCCCCGAGCAGCGGTAAATCGAACCGCACCACATCGCTGAGGAACTTCGGATCGCGTTCGAACTCGGCCAACTTGTAGCCCGCCGACGCGGCATGCGCCGGCACCCGCTCGTCCCAGCTCGCCCGATTCACCACGCGGTAGTCATCCACCCGCCGACTGTGGCACACCACCGCCGACCACGCGCCTGGTTTTCCTGGTACTACGGGATGTCATGGCGCCCCGCCGTCGCCATCAGGCAAGCGCTACGACCCCGAAGGGCAGTCGTCGAGTTCAGCCTGTGCTGCCAGGCCGGCCAGTTTGACCGTCTGTTTCCGCATCATCAGAAGGTCACCCCAGGCCAGCAGATAACGCCCTACCGCATTGCCTCCTGCCGGTACGGCGAGCTTGACCACCAGCCGGGAACCGGTGCCCGCCGGGCTGACCGTATAGCTGACAGCGAGATTGCCGAACAGCCGCCGGGCCGCGGGTCGGTCGATCTGCAGCGTGAGCTGCCGGCCAGGGGTGAAGTCCACCAGCCGGAAGATCGTCATGAACCGCTGCCCCGACTCCAGCTCGTCCAGCCCTGGAGAGAGCGTGCGCGGACTCGGCTTTCCCCAGTGGTCCAAGAGGTCGTAGCTGTACGGCGCGATCCGCAACTGGCAGAACCATCGGAAGACCATCTCCGGCTTCGCGGCGGAATCGGCGGCCCGGAAGAAGCCCACCGAGGGCCCGTCCACGAACCGGTCACAGGCGTACTCCGCGGCGACTTCTTCAGCCGTCGTCCGCCACACCCAGGGAATACCCACCACCGAACACCTCCCGAGATCACCGGAAACATACCATACGGTATGGTTTGGAGCTGGCTCAGACAGCTAGATCGAATCGCCCCACATCGCTGAGGAACCGCCCGCGCTTGGGGTTCTACCCCTCCGCGCAGGCGGTGTTGCTACTTGCCGGAGAGCTTGCGGTTGAGGGAGAACAGCCGGCCGAGGATCGGCATCAAGACGATGTTCAGCCCGTGCAGCACCCCGATGACGAGCAGGATGCCGCCGATCCGGGCCGCCTCGAAACTGACCTGGGCCGCCAGCACTTTCGGTCCCCAGCTCTCCCGCGGCTCGAAGTTGACCGTGAACAGGATGTAGGCCGCGAAGATCAGGTAGTACACGATGTCCGTCAGGACGATGTAGCTCTTCCCGGTCTGCGGGTTGTCTTGGAACACGTCGGCGGCGTACGCCCGGCCGAAGCGTTTGATGAACGGGCCGAGCCAGAGCGCCAGACCGATCAGCAAGGCCGTCGTGAACAACTCCAGGATCCACCAGTCCATCAGCAGCTGTCCGTTCTTCTTGGGGGTCACCAGCCAGGTAATTGCCGTCAGCAACACAATCGAGGTACCGCCGAGCAGCAGCCCGAGGCGGATCCGGCGGCGGCGGACCTGGTCGTCGGCGATGCTGCCGAGGACCCGGTCGAACAGATCTGCCGAAGCCGGCCGGGACTCACCCGGTCCGAGCGCGGCGGTCAGCCGGCGCTCGATCGCGCTCGGGTCGTCCGGTCGTGCCTGACTGGTCATCCCAGTTCCTCCAGCTCGGCTTTCAAGGCGCGCATTCCGCGCTGCAGATGGGTCTTCACCGAGTTCGGCGACAGACCCAGCGTTTCCGCGATCGCACCGACGGACAGCTCGAGGTAGTAGCGCAGTACCAGGCAGTCGCGCTGCCGGCGGGGTAGTTGCCGGAGCGCCTCGATCACCTCGCGGCGGCTCTCGTCGACGGCGGCGTGGTCCTCGGCCGACCGGTCGTCCACCACGGCCGGTGGCCGGTGCCGCAGCGACACCAAGCCGCGCCGGTTGTGGTCGCGGGCGAGGTTGACCACGATCGAGCGCAGATAGGCGGCCGCCCGGTCCGGGTCGTTGATCCGGTGCTGGTTGCGGGCCAGCCGCAGGAACGCCTCCTGGACCAGGTCCTCGGCCGCCGTCCGGTCGTCGACGAACCACCGGGCCAGCTGAACCAGCCGCGCTCCCTCGGCCTGGAACAACGCGACGACCAGCGCGTCGGCATCCACCCGGACACCGGCGGCAGGCAACTCCGCGGCCGTACCCATAGCCCCCATCACCTGAACGGACGAGCGAAACGACTGAACGGGTGACAGCGCGAAAATCTTCGTCGCCGTGTCACCCGGCCGGCGACCACGACCCGTCTGTTGCAGTGATCCCTGCTCCCAGCATGGACCCGAATGGGGGAGTCATGACAGCAACGAAGCGCACCGCCGTGATGATGGCGGCCGCGATGACCGCCGCGATCGCCGTACCGATCTCCGCCTCAGCCGCGCCGGAGACGGCTGCGAGCACCTCGAAGGCCCGCGTAGTGCTGGCCCATGGCGGTCTCCGCGACCTGCAGCCCGCTGCCGCCGGAGCCTTCGACCGTGCCCGGGCGGCGCTCCTGATGGTGCAGTACGACGGTCGCAGCCTGGTCTGGCTGCAGGTGAACGGCATCGACCGGTCCATGGCCGGCCGTTCCTTCGGCGCACATCTGCACGTCGGCCCGTGTGTCGCTGGGGACGGCGCGGCCGCCGGACCGCACTACAACTCCGACACGGTCGCCGGTCGTGTCCCGCCGCGGATCGGACCGGACACGGAGATCTGGCTGGACTTCACGGTCACGCGGGCCGGGACGGGTTTCGCGATCACCAAGGTGCCGTTCATCGCACTGCCAGGTAACCGGGCAATCGTGATCCACCAGGAGCCGACCGATCCGAACGGTGTCGCCGGCCTCCGCCTCGCCTGCCTACCGGTGTCGTGGTGACGCACGATTTCGTGGGGCCGCCGTCTCGTCTGGTCGCGACCATTCCGCGGGCGGCATCGTCCGGGCTGCTCCTGGGATTGTGCTGGGGTGTCGCGGCCCGGGTGTGGATGCGGCTGATCTCCAGCAGTCCGGAGTTCAGTTGGAGTGGTACCGGCTTCATCGTCGGTGCCACCGCGATCGGTGGACTCGCGTTCGGCGTTCTGTACGGCGTACGCCAGGCCGGCCGGTCTCGCTGGTGGCGGCTACTCGGCCTGGTCTGGCTGGTCGTCCTCGCCGGGCCGGGGATCGTGTTCCTGCCGGCCCTCCTGCTCGGCGGACTGCTCTACCGGCGGCCGGCCTGGGCTCGTCTGCTCGGAGCCCTCGGCATCGTGGCAGCCGAGCTCAGCCTGGTGCTCGTCAACGGGGAGGACCCCGTTGAGCGGTGGCGGATGTACGGCGGGTTCCTGCTGCTCTCGCTCGCGCTCGCGGCGGGCTCCGCAGAGTTCTACCGGCCAAAGCCGAAGGGACGGCAGAACCCGAAGGCTCTACCGTCCCTGGCGTCGGCCTGATCAGGCTGCGTGGCGGCCGTGGTGCTGGTGGGTGAAGAGGCGGGCGCGGCGGATGCTCACGACGGAGGCGCGAGTGCCGGCCGGCTTGTGGGAGAAGGGTTCGGCCATCCCGCCGAGGGCGAGCAGGTCGAGCTTGGACCTGGCCTCGTCGCGGTCTCCGGCAACCCAGGATCCGGCCGGGCCGTGCTCGAACCCGGTGGAGTTACGCCTGTTGCTGCTTTCCAGAGCCGCGATGACGGCCAGCGCGAGTACTGCGAGGACGATGATTCCGGTCATGGCAGTAATTCTGCTACCAACTAGATCCAGCCACAATTGGCACTATTGACAGTCCTCCACTAATTCCTGCCATACTGGCTCGCATGCTGCAAAAGATCGCCGTCGTCCTGATGGAGGACGTCGCGCTGTTCGAGTTCGGCGTGCTCTCGGAGGTGTTCGGGATCAACCGGACCGACGACGGTGTGCCCGCGTTCGACTTCAAGGTGTGCTCGACCCGGCCGGGTGAGCTTCTGCAGACAAGCAGCCACTCCGCCGTGATGGCGCCGTACGGGCTGGAGGAGCTGGAGGACGCCGATCTGGTGGCACTGCCGGCGACCACGTGGCGGGACGAGTACGACGAGCGCATCCTCGACGCGCTCCGCCGGGCGCACGAGCGCGGCGCGATCCTGCTGACCGTCTGCTCCGGCGCCTTCGTGCTCGCCCGGGCCGGCCTGCTGGACGGCCGCAACTGCGCGACCCACTGGCGGTACGCGAAGCTCTTCCGCGAGCAGTACCCCCTCGCGAAGCTGGACGCGGACGTGCTGTTCGTCGACGACGGCGACATCATCACCAGCGCCGGGACAGCAGCCGGTATCGACGCCTGCCTGCACCTCGTCCGCCGCGAGCTCGGTAGCGCGGTCGCCACCCGGATCGCTCGTCGGATGGTCGTCCCGCCGCAGCGCGACGGCGGTCAACGCCAGTACGTCGAGGTGCCGGTGCCCGAGTCGTCCGGCGAGAGCCTGCAGCCGGTGCTCGACTGGATGGTGGACCACCTGACCATCGAGCACACCGTCCCCGAGCTCGCCCGCCGGGCCCGGATGTCGGACCGGACCTTCGCCCGCCGCTTCGTCGCCGAGACCGGCACGACCCCGCTCAAGTGGGTCACCACCCAACGCGTCCTGCACGCCAGAACCCTGCTGGAGCAGACGAAACTCGGCATCGAACAGATCGCCACCGAAGCCGGCTTCGGCACCGCCGCCCTACTCCGCCACCACTTCCGCCGGGTAGTAGGCGTCCCACCCCAGGACTACCGCCGAACCTTCCAGACCGCGAGCTAGTACTGCGTCCTCCCACGGAAGCGGGAGGGCGCAGTACGAGGTCAGACGGAGCGTTGGTAGGTGCGGAAGGCTCGGGTGGAGAGGTAGGCGACGATGAGGGTGAAGGCGAGTAGGTAGGCGCTGTGACGGCCTGCTGAGGACCAGTCCGGGTTGGCGGAAAGAGCTTGGCGGGCAGCGATCGCGGCCCAGTCGACCGGGTTGAAGCGGGCTGCCACCCCGACCCAGTGCGGGGCGAGTTTCGGGTCCAGCATGATCGATGACAGGAACGTCAGCGGCAGCGAGATGAACTGCGAGATCCCGATCAGCGCCTCCTGTTGCCGGGTCAGCAGCGCTACCGCGTTCGAGAGCGACCCGAACGCCGTACCGACCAGCATCGACACCACGATGGTGACCAGGTAGCCGACCACGCCCCCGTCGTACCGGGCACCCGCGGCGAAGCCGATCGCGAACACCAGGATGGTCTGCAGGATCGTGGTGGTGCCGTTGCTGATCAGCTGACCCGCCATCAGCGCGCCCCGCCGGACCGGTGAGGCGAGCATCCGGTCCATCACCCCGCGCTCCATGTCGGCGATGAAGGTGGTGCCGTTCCAGCCGCTCGTCATCAGCGCGGTCATCATCACGATGCCGGGCGTCAGGAACGCGATGTAAGACGAGTCGCTGAACCCGGGCAGCGCCACGACCCCCTTGAACAGCTGGCCGAACAGCAGCAACCAGATCGCCGGTTGCACCAAGGTGAAGACGATCAGCGCGGGCGACCGGTACTGCGCCCGCAGCCATCGCCCGGTGATGAATCCGGTGTGACTGAGGAAACCACCTCGACCGACCTGAGCCGGCGCCGTACGAGCTGCGGTGATGGTCGTCATCAGGCAGCCCTCCCCTCTTCGTTGCCGGCGTTCTTCTCGGCCGACTTGAACGATCGACCGGTGTATCGCAGATAGACGTCGTCCAGCGACGGCCGCGACACAGTCACCGCGGAGACCGGAATCGCCTTCTCCTCAAGGGCTCCCAGTACTGCGGGGACCGCCGTCGCGCCACGATCCACCCTTGCCCGCAACGTGTTGCCTTCGACAACGATCTCGCCGAGGCCCGGCAATCCCGACAGCAGCCGCTGGACGGTGCCATCGGCATCGGGATCGACCAGCTCCACGTGCACCGAGTCGCCGCGCAGCTCGGCCTTCAGCGCCTCGGGGCTACCTTCGGCCACGACCTTGCCCCGGTCGACGATCGCGAGCTGACCGGCCAGCCGGTCGGCCTCCTCGAGATAGTGGGTGGTCAACAGGACGGTGAGACCCTCAGTACCGGCCAGCCGGCCGACCTCGTTCCACAGATCCGCCCGTGCTTCCGGGTCCAGACCGGTGGTCGGCTCGTCGAGGAAGAGCACCCGCGGCCGGTGTACCAGACCGAGCGCGACATCCAGCTTCCGTTGCATACCGCCCGAGTACGTGCGGACCTGCCGATCGGCCGACTCGGTGAGGTCGAAGCGTTCGAGCAGCTCCGCGGCCCGGCGTACGGCGTCCTGCCGGGAGAGCCCGAAGATCCGCCCGCTCAGGACGAGGTTCTCCACCCCGGTCGCCATCGGGTCCGAGCTGGACTTCTGCGGTACGTAGCCGATCGCCCGGCGGACGGCGTCCTGCTGCTTGGCCACGTCGTAGCCGGCCACTCGCGCGGTACCGGAGTCGGCCCGGGACAAGGTGGTCAGGATCTTGACGGTGGTGGACTTGCCGGCCCCGTTCGGGCCGAGCAGCCCGAGGACCACGCCTTCCGGGACTGCGAAGGTGAGTCCGTCGAGCGCCCGCAGCGGCGGCTTCTTGCGCCCGGCGGGATAGGTCTTCACCAACTCTGTTGCTTCCAGGGCATGGGTAGCCGCCATGGTTCGAACTCCTCAAGGTGAGTGCTGAGGAGCCGATCCGGGCGAGCTGGCTATCCTGATGGTTGCGCCTTGGGTGCCAGGTCTCGCTTGCGGGATCGACTCGAGGAACTGCGGCCCTTGACCTCGGCGTTGCCGCGCCTCGGTCGAGGGCCGTCCTACATACCTTCCGGCGGGACCTCCTTCATCCAAGGCAGGTCTTCCCCGAAGTACTTGACCGGGTTCTTCAGCACCTCGACGGGCGTGATCCCCAACTCGGCGACGAGTTCGTGGGTCTTGCGCCAGAAGGCGCTCCCTTCCAGGCCGTCGACCCGGATCTCGCCGGCCAGCCGCTGGGCGTAGTCCCGCTCGGCGGTGAGCAGGGCCAGCCGGAACTCCGACTCCACCCAGAAGATCCGGGGAAACTTCCTGGCCTGCATGAACTCGTGCGCGGCGACCGCCTGAGCAATCTGCTCCTCCAACGCCACGACCCGCTGCTCCAGCAGCTCGACGACCCGGTCCGGCGAGAAGGCCGGCAAGTAGGCCAGGCCGGCTTCCAGCTGGCTGAATTCCTTCTCCGGCGTCCCGAGCAGCTCGGTCAGCCAGTCCGTGAACTCGCTCCGGCCCGCCTCGGTGATCGCGTAGACCGTGCGCTCGGGACGGTTGCCCTCGCGCAGGGTCTCGACCGCCTCGATGAAGCCGGCCTTCTCCAGGGCTGCGACCACGGAGTACAGGGAGCCGTAGTTCAGCTTGATGCTGCCCTCTTTACCGCGGGCCTTGAGCATCGTGGCGATCTCGTACGGGTGCATCGAGCGCTCGCCGAGGCTGCCGAGCACCGCGAACGCGAGCGGGTTCGCCACCTTGCGCCTGGGCATGATCGACCTCCTCGATCTCGATTACTCGAAATCGAGTATTAGGATTCGTATACCCGATGTCAAGTAGTCAGGCAGGGCGCTCGAAGATCAGCTCCAGGCCGTCTTCCTCGTCCCACTGATCGCCCTTCTGGGTGAACCCGAACGAGGCGATGGTGGCGAGCGAGGCCGCGTTGTCCGGGCTGATCGTGGCGCGAACCACCCGTACTGCGGGCTCGGTGGCAGCCCGCTCGATCAGCGCGGCCAGGATCGCCTTCGCGAAGCCCTGCCGGCGGTACTGCGGATCAACGGTGTAGCCGACCTCGACCATCCCGTCGGCATCGGGCGGCCCGTGATAGCCGGCATAGCCGACCACCACCTCACCGGGCCCAGCGCCGGCCGGCGCAGCTTCGGCCGATTCAGCTTCGGCCGACTCGGCGAGGACGGCCCGGGCGATCCAGCCCGCCGCCTCCGGCTGCGTCTCGAGTTGCTTGAGCCGGTAGTTCCACAACCATTTCGCCCGGTCGTCGACGAACAACTCGCCGAGCTCGACGCCGGATTCGGTGCGCGCGGCGTCCAGGTCGTCCGCGAGCAGGGCGGACATGGTTTTCGCAGACAGCTCCGCGAAGCGGAGGCGATGTGGGGTCATACGGTCGACTCTGCGGTGCGCGGGGCCGGGCCGTCCAACGGATTAGGCGAGCGCCTCGGCGTACCAGGGCTTGATGATGCCGTCGATGATCGCGAGCCGCTCGTCGAACGGGACGAAGGCGGACTTCATCGCGTTGATCGCGAACCAGCGGAAGTCGGCCAGGCCGTAGTCGAACGCCTCGGCGAGCAGGGCCAGCTCGCGGCTCATCGACGTACCGCTCATCAGCCGGTTGTCCGTGTTCACCGTGACGCGGAACTTCAGCTTGGCCAGCAGCCCGATCGGGTGCTGCGCGATCGAGTCGGCCGCGCCGGTCTGCAGGTTGGAGCTCGGGCACATCTCCAGCGGGATCCGCCGGTCCCGCACGTACGCCGCCAGCCGGCCGAGCTCGACCTTCCCGTCGAGGCCGGCCGATCCGTCGTACGAGATGTCGTCGATGATGCGTACGCCGTGACCGAGCCGGTCCGCGCCGCACCACTGGATCGCCTGCCAGATCGACGGCAGGCCGAACGCCTCGCCGGCGTGGATGGTGAAGTGGGCGTTCTCGCGCTGCAGGTACTCGAACGCGTCGAGGTGCCGGGTGGGCGGGTAGCCCGCCTCGGCGCCGGCGATGTCGAAGCCGACCACCCCGGCGTCACGGTAGGCGACCGAGAGCTGCGCGATCTCCATCGAGCGCGCCTGGTGCCGCATCGCGGTGAGCAACTGACGCGCCACGATCGGGCGCTCGGCGGCGGCCATGCCGTGCTCGAACCCGGCGCGGACCGCATCCACCACCTGCTCGAGCGACAACCCGGCTGTCAGGTGCTGCTCGGGCGCGTAGCGGATCTCGGCGTACACGACGCCGTCCGCGGCCAGGTCCTGCACGCACTCGCTCGCGACCCGGGTGATCGCCTCGGCGTTCTGCATCACCGCGACGGTGTGGTCGAACGTCTCCAGGTAGCGCTCCAGCGAGCCGGAGTCCGCCGACTCGACGAACCACTGCCCCAGCTCACCGGCGTCCGTGCGTGGCAGCCGGTGGCCGATGTCAGCGGCCAGCTCCACGATCGTCGCCGGCCGCAGGCCACCGTCCAGGTGGTCGTGCAACAACACCTTCGGCGCATCCGCCAACTGCCCAGCCGAGATCATGACGCCATCCTGCCAGCCCGTACTCCGGGCGGTGGATCCCGATCCGGCAAACGTTCAAGTTTTCTGGGGGTGGGTGGTGCCATGGTGGGTAGGTGGCCCAGTTGCGCAGTCGTCCTGAGTGGCAGTTCTTCGCCGTACTGCCGAAGGCGGACCCCGTGCTGGCCGCTGTCTGGTGGCTGCTCCTGCTGGTGCGGGGCGCGTTGCCGGCGGTATTCGCGATCGCCATGGGCTGGCTGGTCGGCGCCGTCCAGCACCACCACGGGCTGACCGCTCCGCTGACCTTGATGGGTACGACGTTCGTGCTGCTGCAGGTGCTCACGCCCGTCCATCAAGCCGTGAGCGCGAATCTGGGCAGCCGGGTCGCCGCTTGGCTCAACGACGAGCTCGCCCGGGCGTGCGTGGAGCCGCCGGGGATCGGGCATCTCGAGGATCCGGAGTTGATGGAGGACCTCACGGTCGCGCGCGAGTTCGACCGCGGGCAGACCGGGCCGCCGATGTACATGAATGTGGACTTCACGGCCAGCAGCCTGGTCGAGATGGTCGGCGGGATCGCCGCCACGGTGGTGTTGTTCGGCTTCAACTGGTGGGCGCCGTTGGTGCTGGTGGTCGCGTGGAGCGCGACGCATTGGTTGTTGCGGGAGAGCGGGGTCTGGCGGGATCGGAACACGTCGGAAGTCCGTTCCGCGCAACGGCATGCGGACTATGCGTATCAGCTGGCAGTCGAGCCGGGTGCGGCAAAGGAGCTGAGGTTGTTCGGGCTCGCGGGCTGGGCTGTGGAGCGGTTCACGGAGCGACGGCGGCGGTTGTTCGAGCTGCAGTACACGGCGACGCGGTTGCGGGAGCGGCCGATGATCTGGAGTCTGCTGATCGTGGTCGTGGCGAACGGCCTGGTCTTCTGGGCGCTCGGCTCGGCCGCTGTCGGTGGCAGCCTGGGGCTGGATCGGTTGGTGGTCTTCGCCCAGGTGGCGATCGGGGTCAGCTCGATCGCCTTCGGCGGGTTGAACTGGGTACTGGACGGAGCCGCGGCGCCGGTGGTCGCAGTACAGAAACTGAAACCCGCGATGGCTCCGGCAGGAGCTTTGCGTCCAGGCTCTGGCGCTAGTGCCCGGGGTCCGGTCGAAATCAAGATCAGGGATCTGAGCTTCAGCTATCCGCGATCCGCGCGGCCGGTGTTCGACGGGTTGGAGTTGGAGATTCCGGCTGGTTCGTCGCTTGCGGTCGTCGGGCAGAACGGGGCGGGTAAGACCACGCTCGCCAAGCTGTTGTGCCGGCTGTACGACCCCGGCACCGGCTCGATCGAGATCGACGGGGTGGACCTCCGGGATCTGGAAGTGGACGGCTGGCGCACGCGGGTTGCCGCGGTTTTCCAGGACTTCCTTCGTCTCGAGCTCTCCTTGCGGGACAACGTGGCGCCCGCCGGTGCTCCGGAGGCCGATATTCTCGCCGCGCTCGCGGATGCGGGCGCAGGGGACTTGGCCGATCTTGATACGCGGTTGGCCACGGGGTACGAGGGCGGCACGGACTTGTCCGGCGGCCAGTGGCAACGAGTCGCGCTGGCGCGGGCGCTGTGCGCAGTACGGCAAGGGGCAGGCCTGGTGTTGCTGGACGAACCGACGGCCCAGCTCGATGTTCGAGGCGAGGCGGCCATCTTCGAACGGATCCTGACGGCGACGCGGGGTGTCACCACGATCCTCATCTCGCACCGGTTCTCGACCGTCCGGCATGTCGACCGGATCTGCGTCCTGGAGCACGGGCGGGTGATCGAACTCGGCAGCCACGACGAATTGATGGCTCTCGGCGGGCGGTATCGGACGATGTTCGAACTGCAGGCGCAGCGTTTCTCGGTCGAGGTCGATGAGGAGGGGATGAGCTATGACACGCTCTGACGACCTGCCGAAGGCACTGCCGGCGATGTGGCGGCTGTGCAAGCTCGGCTACCAGCACGAGCCGGGTCTGCTCGTCTTCGCCTTCGCGATGACGCTACTGGCCGCCCTGCCCGACGCACTGCTCGCGCTGTGGCTGAAGGTCCTGGCTGACGGCGTACTGCGCGGCGACCGGTCAGCCGTGTTCGTGGCAGCCGCCGGGATGGCGTTGTCGGTCACCGCGACCTGGTTCCTGCGCACGTTGTCGACGCGGATCTCGCGGCGGTTCCGGGATCGCGTCACCATCATGCTGGAGGCCCATGTCGCCCGCTTGCAGGCGACCGTCGCCACTGTCGAGCACCACGAACGCCGCGACTACCTGGACCGCCTGTCCGTACTGCGCAAGCAGGTGTTCGTGCTCGACCACATGTACATGTCGCTCTTCTCGACCTGCGGCTGGATCCTGCGGCTCGCGGTGACTGTCGGCCTGCTGATGTCGATCCACCCGGTGCTTGCTTTGCTGGTGCTCTTCGCGGTGCCGACCGTGGTCAGCTCCAGTTGGCGGCCGGGTGTCGAACGGGAGACCGAGGAGCAGAACGCTTCCCACCAACGGCTTTCGGATCATCTCTTCCGGACGGCGACCACACCGGCGCCGGGCAAGGACGTCCGGGTGCTTGGGATCGGTCCTTCGCTGGTGACGGATCGGCGCGGCGAGTGGGAGCGCTGGTTCGGGCCGATCGCGCAAGTCCGGTGGACCAGCGCCGGTTGGCACGCGGCCGCCTGGGCCATCTTCGGAGCGGCGTACGTGGGGGCTGTGCTGTTCGTCGCGTCCGGACTCCACGCGTCGGTGGGGAACGTGCTGCTGATCCTCGCGGCCGGCGCCCGGCTCTCGTCGTACATCGGGGCGACCGTCGGCGAGATCGGCTTCCTGCGCGGGATCTGGCTGGACGGATCGAGACGCCTGGTCTGGTTGGAGAACTACGCGGCCTCGTTCGACGTTGGTGCCGATCTGCCGGTGCCTGAGCGGCTCACCGACGGGATTCGGCTGGAGGGAGTTTCGTTCAGCTACGCCGGCGCCGAGAAGGTTGCCTTGGACAACATCTCCTTGCACCTGCCGGCCGGGAAGGTGATCGCGATCGTCGGCGAGAACGGCGCCGGGAAATCGACCCTGGTGAAGCTGATCGCAAAGCTGTACGAGCCGACGAGCGGCCGCATCCTGCTCGACGGCCAGCCGTTGAACCGGATGCCCGCGGACGCTTGGCGAGACCGGATCGCCGGCGCCTTCCAGGACTTCTTCCGCTTCGAGTTTCAGGCCCGGCACAGCGTCGGCCTAGGCGACCTCCCCCGCCTGGACGACCCAACCGCCGTAACCACCGCCGTGGGGCGGGCCGGAGCCGACGACGTAATAGAGCGCCTCGAAGACGGCCTGAACACCCAACTCGGCTCAACCTGGCCCGACGGCGCAGAACTCAGCTTCGGCCAATGGCAAAAACTGGCCCTGGCCCGCGGCTTCATGCGCGACAAGCCTCTACTACTGATCCTCGACGAACCAACAGCAGCCCTGGACGCCGAAACCGAACACGCCCTCTTCG
Organism: Kribbella qitaiheensis; assembly: GCF_014217565.1. NCBI lineage: Bacteria > Bacillati > Actinomycetota > Actinomycetes > Propionibacteriales > Kribbellaceae > Kribbella > Kribbella qitaiheensis. The sequence continues at coordinate 4,544,601 of NZ_CP043661.1, read as the reverse complement.
AACGCTACGCAGAAGCCGCCCGCACCAGCACCGACGGCCGAATCACCGTCCTCGTCTCCCACCGCTTCTCCACAGTCCGGATGGCAGACCTGATCATCGTCCTCGACGGCGCCCACCTAACCGAAACCGGCACCCACACCCACCTAATGACCCTCAACGGCCACTACGCCGACCTATACCAAACCCAGGCCACCGCCTACCGCTGACCCAGACGGCCTTTTGATCTGCCCTCAGCTTCCCCGCAATGCCCTTCGTGTCGGACGCGTTGGCCCGGCGAGGCTATCTGCATGAACGACACTTCCCCGCGCTTTGCGACCCCACCGTCCAAGACCTCGATGCCCAGCTGGTGTCCCGACCTGCTGGACTCGGTCGCCTCTCACGTTTCCTCCGGCCATCGCCGGGCCGTCTCCGCCGCCAACGCCGAGATGCTTGGTTCGTACTGGTCCGTCGGCAGGGAGATCCTCGACCGCCAGGACCAGGAAGGATGGGGCAGCAAAGTCATCGACCGCTTGTCGGCCGATCTCAAGGAACGCTTTCCGGGCACCAAGGGCTACTCGCCCCGCAACCTCAAGTACATGCGCTCGTTCGCGCTCGCCTGGCCGGATCCGGCAATTGTGCAGCGCAGCGTTGCACAATTGCCCTGGCGCCATCACGTGGCCCTGATGGAGAAGCTGGACAGCCCAGACCTGCGGCTCTGGTATGCGCGGGCGACGCTGGAACATGGGTGGAGCCGGGATGTGCTGGCCGTGCAGATCGAGACCGGATTCCATCGACGGGCCGGTAAGGCGGTTACCAACTTCGCGAGTGCGATCACCGACGAGCGGTCCGACCTCGCCCAGCAGGCGACCCGTGATCCGTACCTGTTCGACTTCGTCGGCACCGCGGAGAAGCTGCGCGAGCGAGAACTGGAACAAGGACTGATCGACCACATCGGGAAGTTCTTGCTCGAACTCGGCCAGGGCTTCGCCTTCGTCGGGCGACAGGTCAGACTCGACCTGGGCGGTGACGAGTTCTACTGCGATCTGCTCTTCTACCACCTGAAACTTCGGTGCTACGTGGTGATCGAGTTGAAGGCCGTCCGTTTCGATCCTGCCTTCCTCGGTCAGTTGAATCTCTATACGGCCGTGGTGGACGACATCCTCGCCACCGAGGATGACAAGCCGACCGTCGGACTGTTGCTTTGCCGATCCAAGAACAACGTCGTCGCCGAGTACGCGTTGCGGGGTTACCGGACGCCGATCGGAGTGTCTGAGTGGATCACTGCCGCTAGCGAGTCCCTGCCCGACGAGGTTGCCTCGGTTCTCCCCAGCGTGGCTGAGTTGGAGGCCGAACTCGCTGGTGGACCAGAGGAGCTGTGAGTCAAGCGGTGTGGATCTTGAAGACGGGGACGCCGGGGGCTATGTGGAGGAGGCGTTCGGTGCTGGAGTCGGCGCGGACGTCGTCGCCGAAGAAGGCGCCTACTTCCCAGGCCCACTTCTTCAGGTAGAGGCGGAGTACGTCGGGCTTGTCCGCGTCGGCGACCTCCTCGGCCCGGAAGGTCTCGACCTTGCGACCGACGCGGAGCGTGCCTTCGCCGCTGGCGCGGAGGTTGCGGACCCACTGGACGTGACCGCGCGGAGCGACCAGGTAGGGCTGACCGTCGACGGTGAGTAGGTTGACCGGGTTGCTGCGCCACTCGCCGGACTTGCGGCCGCGGACCGCCAGCACCCGGCTGCCCATCAAGCTGATGCCCAGGTTGGTCAGGCCGGCGACCACCTTGTTGAAGGCCAGCATGCTGCGCCGGCCCGAGGTCAACACTCGCTTGTCGTTGTACTCCTGCATGGCGCTTGCTCCCTAGGTCTTCGAGAGCGGTGCTCTCTGTTGTGACCAGTGAACAGGCTGGCCGACGCGCTGTCAAGTGCAGTGCTCTCGATTTAGTCCAGTGCTCGTGGCAGACTGACCGGCATGAACGCCGGACGCACCGCTCGGGACCGAGCCCGGGCCGAGTTGACCCAGGAGATCAAGGACGCCGCCCGCCGCCAACTCGCCGCGGAGGGCGCCGAGCGACTGTCCCTGCGAGCGGTCTCCCGCGAACTCGGCATGGTGTCGTCCGCGCTCTACCGGTACTTCCCGAGCCGCGACGACCTGCTGACCGCGCTGATCATCGACGCGTACGACGCGCTCGGCGTCGAGGCGGAGAAGGTTGGCGCCAGCGGGCAGGATCCGCGCGCCGCTTGGATCGCGGTCTGCCACGCAGTACGGGACTGGGCCAAGAGCCACCAGCACGAGTACACCTTGATCTACGGCTCGCCGATCGCGGGCTATCAGGCACCGCAGACCACGATCCAGCCTGCCAGCCGGGTTGCGATCATGTTGCTAGGGCTGCTGGCCAAGGCCGACGGCGAAGGCGTTCTCGACCCGGGCGAAGCACGCGAGTGTTCCGGCGTACTGGCTGAGCAGGTCAAGACACTCGAGGAACTGGCTCCCGGCGTGCCTGTGAAGGTGCTGACGCGGACGATGGTCGCGTGGACTCAGCTGTTCGGGATGATCAGCTTCGAGTTGTACGGCCAATTGGTCGGGACGATGGATCCGGCCGACGCGTTCTTCGCGGACACGGTGGAACAGATGGCCGACTTCGTCGGTCTGCGCGAGCCTGCTGTCAACTGAAGGCGGCAGTCAGCTGAAGGCGGCGGGAAGCGGGCAGGCGAGGGCGCGTTCCAGGCGGTAGATGTACTGCTCGCGGGGAAGCGCGATCGCGCCGAGGGTGGCGAGATGGCTGGTCACCCACTGGATGTCGAGCACCCGCTCGGACGCGTACTTGTCGTCGAGTAGCTCGATCAGCCCGGCAACAGCCGCCTTCGAGCCGTCTGTCTTGTGGTGGAACATCGACTCGCCGGCAAAGAGCCCACCGACCGCCACGCCGTACAGGCCACCCGCCAACTCGTCGCCGTCCCAGGCCTCGACCGAGTGCACCCAGCCCATCTGATGCAGCCGCGTGTACGCCGCGATGATGTCCGCGTCGATCCACGACCCGGGCCGGGTCGGATCCGCGCAGGCCCGGATCACCTGGTCGAACGCGGTGTTCACCCGGATCTCGAACTTCTCCCGGGCCCGGCGCAACGACCGCGACGGCTTGTACCCGTCGACCTCGATCACGCCACGATCCACCGGCGACCACCAGAGCAGCGGTCCATGGCTGTCCGGCATCGGGAAAAGCCCTCGCTTGTACGCCGCGAGCACTGTCCCCGGCTCAAGATCCGCCCCGGCCGCGACGACGTCGCCGGCCCCGGCAACCCCGACCGGCGGGAAGTCCCAGACAGACGCAGGAGGTTCGATCGGCACCGCACCATCCTGACGCACCCCCTGGCGGCGAAGCTGCCCGGGCTCCGCGCAACAAATGTTGCGCATGATCGCCGTAGGCAACATATGCTGCGGACGTGAAACCAACGAGACGGATCGTGGCCGACGTCGTCGGTGCCGGCGGGCTGGACGGCCTGACCCGGGTGACCACAGTGCTGACCGCGCTGGAAGCGGAGCGGGCCGAACTCATCAGCCAGCTGCGATCGCAGCGGCTGGCGAGCTGGGAAGAGATCGGACTGGCCTGCGGCATGACCCGGCAGGGCGCCAGCCGGAGATGGTCGCAACAGGCACAGGCCACGTCGTTCGGCGACGCGGCGGCCGCGTACCAGCGAGGGAGACCGCCCTATCCGGCTTCAGCAGTCGATTGGCTGGTACCGGCCGATGCCCGCAGAGTCCTGGATCTGGGTGCGGGGACCGGGAAGCTGACCCGGCTGCTGGCCGACCGCGGGTTCGAGCTGACCGCGGTCGAACCGCTTGCGGAGATGCGGGACGAGCTACTCGCCGCTGTGCCGACCGCCACTGTGATGGACGGTTCCGCCGAGAAGATCCCGGTCGCGGATCACAGCCTCGATGCGGTCGTGGTGGCTCAGGCTTGGCATTGGTTCGACGCGTCGGCGGCGCTGCGGGAGGCCGCTCGGGTGCTGGTTCCAGGCGGGACGTTGGGCCTGGTCTGGAACGACCGCGATCTGAGCGTGCCGTGGGTGGCCGAGCTTGATCGCATCCTGCATCAGCACGGACCGCAGGTGATGGACACCCAGCCCGAGATCGGAGCGCCGTTCGAGCAACTGGAACGGCTGGAGGTTCGCTGGGAACACCAACTGACCCGAGCCGACGTGCTCGACCTGGTGGCCTCCCGCAGCTACGTCATCACCTTGCCGCCCAGTGAACGAACCGAGTTGCTGAACCAGGTCGCCGAGTTGCTCGAGTCGCACCTCGACCTGCGCGGCCCGCAAGCAACTCACGATGCCGTATGTGACCCATTGCACCCGAGTCCGGCTTTCCCGACCGTGACTCGGCTTGTCGCTGCGGAAAACGATTGCGGTGAGTAGCGGAATACGTTTGCGGTTAGGTGGTCTGGCTTGCAGGCTTGCAGGCATGAACTCGGAGCCCAACGACATACCGGACCGCCCGTCGACGGATTGGATCAGTACGCGGCTCACCGCGGAAATCGTGCGGGGCGCGCTCGAACTGGAGCCGACCGAGTACGGCGTACAACCGCATCGGCTGCTTGCCCAGGCTCGTGCTCAGAACACCGACGGACAGCTGGCCATGTCGGAGTCCAAGCCCGCCGGCGTACGGCTGGCCTTCCGTACTCGGGCTACGGCCATCGAGCTGGACGTGCTCCCGACCAAGATGGCGTATTTGGGTGCCCCGCCGGTTCCTGACGGCGTGTACGACCTGGTTGTCGACGGCGTTCTCACCGCGCAGGCGAGTGTGACCGGTGGCAACGTCCTGACTCACGACTGGTCCACCGGGTCTTCCGAACTCACCCGCGGACCTGCCGGCACGCTCCGATTCGAAGGGCTTTCCGCTGACGCCAAGGACGTCGAAATCTGGTTGCCGCACACGGAAACCACCGAGCTCGTCGCCCTGCGAACCGACGCAGCGGTCGAAGCCCTGCCGGATCGCGGCCGGAGAGTGTGGCTGCATCACGGGAGTTCGATCAGCCACGGATCGAACGCCGGCAGTCCCAGCGCGACCTGGCCGGTACTGGCTGCAGCGCTCGGCGAGGTGGAGCTGATCAACCTGGGCTTCGGCGGCAGTGCGCTCCTGGACTCGTTCACCGCGCGGACGATGCGGGACACTCCGGCGGACCTGATCAGCGTCAAGCTCGGCATCAATCTGGTCAACACCGACCTGATGAGGCTGCGTGCCTTCGGCCCGGCGGTGCACGGCTTCCTCGACACGATCCGCGAGGGCCACCCGACCACGCCGCTACTCGTCATCTCGTCGGTCTACTGCCGGATCCACGAGGACACTCCCGGTCCGGCAGCCCCGGACTTCAGCACCGGCAAGATGCTGTTCCAGGCCACCGGTGATCCTGCGGAGGTCGCTGCCGGGAAGCTGACGCTCAGCGTGATCCGGCGCGAACTCGCCCGCATCACGGCGTCCCGGGCAGCCGAGGGTCCCAACCTGTACTACCTCGACGGCCTCGACCTGTACGGCGAGGCGGACTATGCCGAGCTGCCGCTGCCCGACGAACTGCACCCGGACACCGCGGCCCACCGCCGCATCGGCGAACACTTCGCTGCCCACGCCTTCGCGCCCGACGGTCCGTTCACCGACAAGCGCCCGTAGTACGGGGGACCGGCCAGGGTTTCTCCCGAGTGGCGGGTTCGGAAGCGGCACGTAGAGTTGAGGATGCGCCCAGCCTCGGAACCCGGGGAAAGGCGTCCCGAGTTCCGAAGGAGCACTGTGGCCGGAGTAGCCAGGTTCGTCGCCAGCAGTCTCGCGCCCGCTGCCCAGCGGTTCGCCCCACAGGCCGCCGCCGGCATCCTTCGTCAGGTGCTGGAAGTCGCCATCGACGGGTACCAGCGGTTCCCCGGCGCGGAGAAGGTCGCCGCGAAACATCTCTCGAAGAACAGCGACGACCCCGAACTCGCCGTCGACACCGTGATCGAGCAGCACATCCGGCTGGCCGGCGTGCAGGGGTTCGTGACCAGCATCGGCGGGTTGATCACGCTGCCTGTCGCCCTGCCCGCGAACCTGACCGGGCTCGCGATCGTGCAGGCCCGGATGGTGGCTGCGATCGCCCATCTGCGCGGCTACGACCTCGACGATCCACGCGTACGGACCGCGGTGATCACCTGTCTGCTCGGCGAGGACGGCGTCACCGACCGGCTGAAGAAGGCGAGCCTGGTGACGTCGCCGCTGGCGATCGCGACCGCACCGGTGTTCGACCCCGAGCTGGACCGGCAGGTGGCAGGTGAGGTCGTCGGCGAGCTGATCGCGCGGATCGGCGGCAAGCGGATGGCGATCACGGTGACCCGGCGGGTGCCGTTGCTCGGGGGCGCCGTCGGAGCCGGAGTCGACGGCTGGTCGACGTACCGGATCGGTCAGTACGCCGACAAGAGTCTGGTCCGGCGGGCCCCCCGGTCCATCGAGCAGTGAGCGCGGATCGGGTGATCGCGCCGTTTTGGGGACCGACGCTGGATTGCCCGGACCCGCAGGTGCTGGCCGAGTTCTACCAGCGGCTCGGCGGCGGGACGATCATGGTGTCGACCGAGAACTTCGTGGAAGTCCGGTGTGACGGGTTCAGTCTGGGATTCCAGCGCGACCTCAACTATCGGGCGACCACGTGGCCGGATCCGCGGGTGCCGCAGCAATGTCACCTCGACTTCAAGACGGCCGACTTGGATTCCGCCGAGGCCGAAGCGATCGCGGCGGGCGCGACGAAGTCCGCAGTACAGCCGCATCCGTCGGTGTTCCGGGTGCTGGTCGATCCGGCTGGTCATCCGTTCTGCCTGTCGACGTGGGGTACGCCGGCCGGGCCGCCGGAATCCCGCTGAAATTGTCGGAGCCGGGTGTCAGGATGCTCTGGTGAGCACCCATCGCGCCGAGCTGGGGGATTTCCTCAAGGCCCGCCGGGCGCAGGTGACCCCTGAGGAGGTCGGCCTGCCGCCTGGGGGACGACGCCGTACGCCGGGGCTTCGGCGCGAGGAGCTTGCCCAGCTGGCCGGGGTCGGCGTGACTTGGTACACGTGGCTCGAGCAGGGCCGCCCGATCAACGTGAGCGGCCAGGTGCTCGACGCCGTCGCAGGGACGTTGCGGCTGACCGATCCCGAGCGGGCGCATCTGTATCGGCTGGCCGAGGCGACCCCGCTGCGGCCGAGGTCCGGCGTCTGCGCGAGTGAGCCGGTGCTGACCGAGATCCTGACCGCGCTGGATCCGCTGCCGGCGGTGATCACGAACACCCGCTTCGACATCGTGAAGTCGAACGACGCGTTCAGCGACCTCTTCCACGACTGGCACACGCTGCCCTGCGTGCACAAGAACCTGCTCTGGTGCATCGTCACCGAGCCGCTCGCCCGGCAACAGTTGCTGAACTACGAAGACGAGGTTCCCTACCTGGTCGCGCGTCTCCGTACGGCGTACGGGGAACACATCGGCGACGCCGACTGGGAGGAAGACCTCGCCCGGTTGCGCAAGCTGAGCCCGGAGTTCGCCGAACTCTGGGCGCGGCACGAGGTCACCGACTGCACCCCACGCCCACGCCACGTCGTCCACCCAACCGCAGGCGAGCTACACCTCACCGTCACCGAACTATCCGTCCCAGCCCACCCCGACCTGGTGATGTTCGTAGAAACCCCCACCGACGCCCTCACCCGCGAACGCCTCCCCCTAACCCGCCGATCGCTGGAGCCTGCCGAGGCCTGAGCGACCTCGGTGCTCCGGATCCGCGGGGACAGGGGGCCGAATCCTGCTCGATGCGAGGGTCAACCAACCTGCTCGATGCGAGGCTCGGCCAGCTTTCTCGATGCGAGCTTGTCAGCCGGCGAGGGCTTGGACCACTCGGCTGGCGGAGGGTTTGCCTAGTTGGGTGGCCATCCAGGTGCTGGTGGTGACGAGCCTTTCCAGGTCGACGCCGGTTTCGATGCCGAGGCCGTCGAGTTGCCAGACCAGGTCTTCCGTCGCGAGGTTGCCGGTCGCGCTTTCGGCGTACGGGCAGCCGCCAAGGCCGCCGGCCGAGCTGTCGACCGTGGTGACGCCCTCGCGTAGTGCGGTCAGGGTGTTGGCGAGCGCCTGGCCGTAGGTGTCGTGGAAATGGACGGCGAGCTTGTCGACTCCGACGCCTGCCTTGCCGAGCGACTCGATCAGGCTGATCACCTGGCCGGGGGTGGCGACGCCGATCGTGTCGCCGAGCGAGAGTTCGTGGCAGCCGAGCTCGACCAGGCGTGCGCCGACCTTCACGACCTGGTCGATCGGTACATCGCCCTCCCACGGGTCGCCGTAACACATCGAGACGTAGCCACGGATGCTCAGGCCGGCCGCGAGCGCGCGCTCGATCGTGGGGGTGAACATCGCGAACTGGTCGTCCAGGGTGGAGTTCAGGTTCTTCGCCGCGAAGGTCTCGGTGGCGCTGGCGAAGATCGCGATCTCCTCGACGCCAGCGGCAAGCGCACGGTCGAGGCCGCGTTCGTTCGGGACCAGGACAGGAGCCCGTACTGCGCTGGGCAGGTCGAGCTGCTCGAGCAGTTCGGCCGCGTCGGCGAGCTGGGGAACCCACTTGGGGTGGACGAAGCTGGTGGTCTCGACGGTGGTCAGCCCGGCCTCGACCAGCCGGCGGATGAACTCGGCTTTCACCGCGACATCCACGATCGCCGACTCGTTCTGCAGTCCGTCCCGGGGCCCGACCTCGTAGATCGTCACCCGGTCGGGCAGTCCCTCGGCCCGAACCTGCTGCGGTTTCCGCACCTTCAGCCTCCGTCTCGACCCGCTTGGTGAGCAGGTGCTCGTCTCCGCCCGGAGGGGTCTCCTCCACAATGGCGGGTGATGACAACTCTGGCTGACATTCTGCGCGGGATCGAGGGTGGAGTGTTCCCGGCCCCCGATCTCGAGGTCGAGGTGGTTCCGGCACCGTCCGAGCGGGAATCGGGTGTGGTCGCCTTCACGGCACACATCGTGGTCGCCGCGGACGTGGATCCGGATTGGGTCGCGGCACGAATTCCGGCTGGAGATTTGTCGGCTCCGCTCAACCCACCGTTCCTGTTCGCGCTGGAGCAGCTGACGGGACGACGGGTGAACGCGATCGACGCGATGTTGCTTGCGCCGGCACTGGCCGATCCTGCCGAGCGTGCGATCGCGGTCGACGGATTGACCGAGTTCACCGACCACACGCATCCGCGGATCCAGCGGGCCCGGCGGTATCGCGACGGCGTACGGGCTTATGCCGACCCGTACGGCGGGTTGGTGGTGATCGGGAACGGTCTGGCCGGGCGGCTCGAATGCGCGCTGGAGGTGCCCGACGGCTCCCGCGGCAAGGGTCACGGCCGTCGTCTCGCTCGCGCCGCACGCGCCCTCATTCCCGCTGATGCGCACATCTGGGCCCAGGTAAGCCCCGGCAACGCCGCCTCCCTACGAACCTTCCTCGCCTCCGGCTACACCCCGGTAGGCTCCGAAGCCCTCCTCACCCACTGACCCCGGCGGGCTTGGCAATCCCTTCGCGCCTTCCCCGGTCCGAGTGCACCCTCGTCGGCTCCGACGCCCTCCTTACCGCAGACCTCGGCGGCCTCACTCCGCGTCTTCCGCGCCGCCGACTACACGCCCGTTGGCTCCGAAGCTCTCCTCGACTGCTGACATCAGCAGGCTTGGCCCGCCGTAGCGGTTGGTGCGGTGTTCGCCGCGGCCGGTGGGTGGTCCGACCCCAGGTCCCCGTGCCTCGCCGCCGGCTCCCGGGCTCTCCTCAGCTGCTGACCTCGGTGGGTTTGGTTGTAGCGCGGTGGTAGGTGGGTGGGGTGTCGGCGTAGTGGTCGCCTCGGTAGATGCCGTGGATGATTTCGGATTCGTAGCCGGCCAGTTGGGGCATGGCGAGGGTTCGGGCGAGCTCTAGTTCGGCGGCTGCGTCGTACGGGACGCGGACGAACTGGATCGAGAAGGGGGCCTCGTCGAGGGTGTCGGGGATTCCTTCGAGGATCACGTAGACCGGGGTGGGGTCGCTCATGCTGTTGCCGACGCTGCCGGTGTTGAAGAGGGTTCGCCGGTCCAGGTCGACCTCGTAGAACGGGTCGTGGGTGTCGCCGTACCCGACGACGGTGGGGAGGGGGCCGTCGCCGGTGGCTGGGGTGTTCTCGAACATGCCGAGGAACTCCTGCTCGTCATGGTCGAACCGGACTCTGCGGTGCACCGTCGTCGCGGAGGCGTGGAACAAACGGATCCTGCGACCACTGAGGATGAAGTCGTGGCTGAACGGAAGGTCCCGCAGCCACTTCCACTGGTCCTCGCGGAGTTCGTTCTTCCACCAGCGCAGGCTTTCGTTGTCGATCTCGCGGTCCGGATCCGGGAGGAAGTCGTCCCAGTTGCCGAGGATGTTCACCTCGCACAACTCCCGGCATCGGTCCACCACCGCGCGACCACGGGGTCCCTTCCCGACGTAGTCGCCGAGGTTGAAGATCCTGGTGATTCCGCGCGCTTCGATATCAGCCAGCACCGCCTCCAACGCCGACAAGTTCCCATGAACATCCGAGATCAACGCAATCCGCTCCAAACCCATCCCCCCATCATCAACTGTCCCCAGTTCAGCCGCAGGGGTGGTGGTTGGAGGAGGCGTTCGGCGGGGTGGGCCTGGCGCGTTATCCGCTGCCGGTGGGGCCGGTGGGGGGTGGGGTTTTGGTGGAGGAGTTGTTGGATGAGCGGTTGCTGCTGCGGGCGCTGGTGGAGGGGCGGCTGTTGGTGGGGGTGGGGGTGCCGCCGCCGGGTTCGCCTGCTGAGTGGGAGGCGGCTCCGGCAAGGCCGCCGCCGGCCTTCTTGGCGCCGCCGACTGCGGCTCCGGCGGCGGCTAGGCCTGCGCTGGCGCCTACGCCGATCGCACCCGTGGCGCTGCCGCCTCCACCGCCTCCGCCACCACCTCCGCCGCCTGAGGCGCCGCCGGGGCGGCCGCCTGAGCGGCCTAGGTTGATGGCGCCGGTGGCCAGGTTGCCGGGGTCGGCAACGGTGCTGCCCATGCCGGCGCTGCCGCCTGCTACCGCGGCGGTGATGGGTACGGCGAAGCGTAGGAGTGCGGGTAGGGCGAAGACTGCCAGGAGCATCATCATCAGGCCGGTCAGCGCCTCGACCAGGCCGTTGCCGGACTTGTTTGTCATGCCGGCTTCGTTCATCTTCATCGCAGCCGCGTAGATCAGGGCGGCCGCTGGTTTGTAGGCGACGAAGGCCAGCGCCCAGGCACAAAACTTCTTGAACCAGGCCTTGCCGGCTTCGGTGTTCGTCGCGGCGGCGGCGATCGGGAACGTGCCGGCGAGGAGCACGAGCATCGCCGACCGGATCAGGAGCAGGATCACCTGGACCACCGATGCGATGAACACCGCGACGCCGAAGAACATCGCCACGATCAGCGGCATCCCGCCGACTCCGGCGCCCTGCGCCCCACCCTGCAGGACGAGACCTCCGAGCGCGCTGTGGAAGTCCTTGCCGCCGGGCGTCGCCTTCTGGACGATGTCCAGCGCCAACGAATCGGAGCCGGCGGACAGCAACTGGATCGTCGCGGTCCCGGCGCCGGCGACGATCACCAGCAACATTGTTGCCTTGAGCAACTCTCGGAGCGGTTCGGCGCGCTGCTCCCAAGCGGTCCGTATGCCGGCGATCAGCACCGCGAACGTGAACACGCTGACAGCGACGGCCGTCGAATACTGATGCAGGTAGGCGACCGGACCGCTGTCGGTCCAGGTCTCGCCGTGTTCGCCGCTCTGGGTCGCGAGCACAGGGTTGTCGATCTTCATCCAGAACGTGGCGATGGCCTGGAGCCCGGCACTGGCCGCCTCACCGACCTTGTCGGCGAGGTCGTTCACCATGTTCGTCGCGACGTTGGTCCCGGCCGACTGAAAACTCTCGCGGACCTGACAGGCGACATCGAGCTTGCTGCACATCAGACACCGCTCCAGGCGACGAAGCCGGAGAGGTCACGCTGCTGCGCGTACGGCGCGCCGACGGACCCACCGGGAGTGGGCGGCACCACTCGCCAGTCGCCGTCGCGCCAGACCAGGGTGAAGTTCGCGCTGACGTATGCGGTCTCGACGGGCATCGCGAGCAGCACCGTGGCTCGGTCCGCGGTGGCATCGAGGACGCGGAAGCCGGCGATCTGGGTCGGGTTCGAGTCCTCGTCCGCCTGCTCCTTCCGCAGGTCCGCGAGCAGGGCGTCGGTGTTGAGGCCGGGCAGCATCAGTTTGCTGACGGTTGTCAGGGCTTTGGCCTGGTCGGCCATCGCGGCGACGGCGCTGTACGCCGCGTAGACGGCGCCGGTCGGCGAGTGCGCGAAACAGCGCCGGAAGCCGTCGGAGTCCTGCTTCGCCGGTCCGTACGCCGAGGAGCGCGGGACCACCACCCGGCGACTGACCTCCCAGCCGTCAACCGCAGGCGCTTCTGCCGGGATCACCTGCTCCCCAGCAGGCGCCCCACACCCCTTCCCAACACTCCCGACCTTTGGATCCCCCGAGGCAGGAACAGCAGCGCCGCCAGAGGAGGTGCCGCAGGGGGCGGGATCGCTGGTGGCGGGATCGCGCCGCCCCCGAGGGGTGGACCCCGGGTCACCAGACGAGGGCTGCCCGCCCTCGGCCGCGGCGCACGAGTTGGCTCCGCCCTGGCCGGAGGCATCCGGGTCGGCTGCGTTCGCAGTACGGGAGTCGCCCGATCTCGCGGAACCGGGGCCGCCCGCGGCCGCGGTGCTGGCTCCAGCGTTGGTGGAACCAGGGCCGGTGATCAGGAGGAGGCCGCCGCAGAGGAGGACTGCGCCGATCACGATGCAGGCGGCGATGAAGCCTCGTCCGTAGGGTGAGTTTTCCTCGTTCGCCTTCATCACGATCCCCGATCTGGCCTGGCCGACTACCTGTCGAAGACCAGCCTCGCAAAGATCGGCGGACCGCCGCGGAAGTTATCCACAGCCGATTGTCACGCTCAGTTCCCCATCGATCGTGTCCCGACCTGTAGCCGATGGGTCACCCCGTGTAGCGAAGTGACCGGGTCAGCTAATAGAGTCCGCCCATGACCATCGCGCCTCCGCTTTGCTCGCCCCTAGCGCTCGCCGATGCAGAACCCACTCACGCCGCCGAACCCTGGGAAAGCGACGTGATCACCGCGTACGGCCTGCTGCGCGAAGCAGCGGCCGAACTCGATCACCTGATGCGCCATTCCCTGAAGCGCAGTGGTCTGCAAATGGCAATGTTCGAACTGTTGCTGCGGCTTGCCCGCAGCCACGGCGAGAGACAGCGTCTCACCTCACTCGCCCGGGAGTTGACCGTCACCACCGGCGGCATCACCCGGCTGGTCGACCGTGCCGAGAACCTCGGCCTGGTGCGTCGGGAGCCCTGTCCCGACGACGCCCGTGGGTCGTTCGCGGTTCTCACGGAGGAGGGCAAGCGACGGCTGCGTGAAGCGCTGCCCGACCACCTCCTGGAGATCGACAGCCTGTGGATGTCGCAGCTGGCGGACGAGCGCGAGCTCGTCCTCGGCAAGCTCCGCCGGGTCCGTGACAATGCCCGTCGCTGGCCGAACGGCCGGCCCACCCTGCCTCCGATCCCCAACCGGATCTGACCCCGATCGCATTACCCGCTTCTAACGGATGGGGCGCCCGGCTGGCGCCGGACGCCCCACCGAGCAATCGTTGAGTAGTGAACCATCCTCAAGCTCCGGTACAGCCTCGGCTGCCGGCTGCACCGCGCCCCCGGCCCCGCCGCGGAACGCTCGTCCGGGCCGCGATCGGCGGCATCCTCGCCGCGCTGGCAGGCCTCGCCGCCGGAGCTGTGGCGGCAGCGCTCCTCGGTACCGGCCAGACGCCCGTCGTGGCGATCGGCTCCGCGTTCATCGACCGGACCCCGCCGTGGCTGAAGGATCTCGCGATCTCCCTGTTCGGGACGAATGACAAGCTCGCGCTGAAGACCGGCATCCTGATCGTCCTGCTCGCCTTCGCCGCTCTCGGCGGAGTCCTGGCCGTACTGCGGTACGTGGCGGGCGCAGCCGTCGTGGTGGTCCTCGCGGGACTGGCCGTCATCGCGGCCCAGACCCGGCCGGACGCCGGCCAGACCGGATTCGTCCCGTCCTTCGTCGCCGGCGTCGTCGCCTTGCTCGTACTGCGGTTGTTCTCCCAGCGCCTGGCCGGATTGCTGCACCACCCCGATGACGGCGTCACCCGGCGCGGCTTCCTCCAGTTGTCCGCCGGAGTCGCGCTCGGCTCGGTCGCAGTAGGTGCCTTGGGCAACGTTATCGGCGGGCACCGGTCTGCCGTCACGGATGCCCGGGAGTCGCTCCAGATCCCGGTGCCGCCCAGCCTCGACCCGCCGACCGGAGTACAGGTTCCAGGCGCTCCGCCGTGGGCCACTCCGAACGAGGACTTCTACCGGATCGACACGGCGTTGTCAGTGCCGCTGATCATGCCGGCGGACTGGAAGCTGCGGATCCACGGCATGGTCGACCGCGAGATCAATCTGGACTTCGCCGCCCTGCTGAAGCGCACCGTGGTGCACAAATGGGTCACGCTCACCTGTGTCAGCAACGAGGTCGGTGGCGACCTGATCGGCAACGCGCTCTGGTCGGGCGTACTGCTGAAGGACCTGCTCACCGAGGCCGGCGTATCCCCCGACGCGGATGCGATCCAGTCGACCTCCAAGGACGGCTTCACCGCCGGTACGCCGTTGAGCACGCTGCTGGACGACCGCGAGTCGATGCTGGCGTTCGCGATGAACGGGAAGCCGCTGCCACTGGAGCACGGGTTCCCGGTGCGCATCGTCGTACCGGGTCTGTACGGGTACGTGTCGGCGACCAAGTGGCTCGCGGAGATCGAGGTGACCCGGTTCGACCAGTTCGAGGCGTACTGGACGCCCCGCGGCTGGTCCGAACGGGGACCGATCAAGCTGTCCTCGCGGATCGACGTCCCGCGATCGAAGGCATCGACGGGTCAGATCACGGTCGCCGGGGTCGCCTGGGACCAGCACGTCGGGGTCTCGAAGGTGGAGGTCCGCGTCGACGGCGGCACCTGGCAGGAGGCGACGCTGGCCGCCGATGCGTCGATCGACACCTGGCGGCAGTGGCATTGGACCTGGGACGCGCCGCGCGGACATCATGTGCTGCAGGTGCGCGCCTTCGACGACAAGGGCAATCCTCAGATCGAGAGCCAGGCGCCGCCCGCTCCGGACGGCTCGACCGGCCTGCACAGCGTCGACATCAAGGTCGGCTGACTCACCACCCGGACGACGGCGCGGCGACCCGTAGTACGGCCCAGATCAGCTGGTCACCGCGTGCGGTGGCCGAGGCGCCCCAGACATCCGCGACCTCGCTGACGATCCGTCGGCGGATCTGATCGAGCGGTGCGTCCGGAACCGTCGGCGCATAGGTGACGGCGATGGTCAGCAGCCCTCGCCTGAGTTCCAGTCTCAGGTGGAGATCTTGCGTGGATCGGCTGATCGCGTGGGCGACCAGTTCGTCGGCGACGGTGATCGCAGCGGGTTCGTCGATCCCGCAATCCCAATCCCGGCAGGTCCCCAGGATCCGGCCACACACTTCAGCAGGGCGTCCCGGAGGCGTGGCACGGCGGGAATGGACAGCACGCCGACCATGCGGACGATCACGATGCCCGCGTCGCTGCTCTCGTCTATCTCGATCGACAGCAAAGAGCCGATCTTCCCCGACCATCCGTCCCTGCTCACACTGCTGCGCCCCTGACGGAGTCACACCTGAGCGGCACGGCTCACTGGCACCCTACGGTGCCGACCTTGTCATGTCACTCAGAGCGGGAGACCGCCGCGAGCACCATCGGCAAAAAGGTGTGCTCGAGGGACCCGGCGGCGACCTCTGTGGGTTCCAGCAGGCTCTGGGAGCGGGCGCCCTCGTGCAGGGCGATGACAAGTCGTACGAACTGCTCTGGCGGGACGCTGAGGCGCAGGTCGCCCGCGGTGATGATCTGCTCGACCAGGTCGGTCAACCGCTCTCTGAACATCCGCCGCTGGTGATTCAGGGCCGTGGCAGCCTCAGGGTTGCGCAGGGCGTGCAGGGTGAACTCTGTCGAGATCAAGTGCCACTGCCGCTGGTCAGGTGCGGCGTCATCAAGCAGGCCCAGTACTGCGTCGAGCAGCGTTCCTGGTTGATTCGCAAGGTCCGGGAGCAGCGCGGCAATCTGCTCCAGCAACCTGTCTGTGGTCGCCTGGAAGAGGGCGAGCACTAGCTCGTCCTTGGACGCGAAGTTCGAGTAGAAGGCGCCTCGGGTGAAGCCGGCGCGATCACAGATGTCCTCGACCGAGGCGCCGTTGAAGCCACGCTCGGCGAAGACGTCGAGCGCGCCTTCGAGCAGGCGGGCCCGGGTGGCGGAGCGGCGGCGCTTGGGCGTTTCCATAGGTCGTAGGATACAGTTCTGTATTGGATACACAACCGTATTGAATGCCGGATCGGAGTAGTCCACGATGGAACTCAAGGCTCATGCGATCAGCGTGCGAGGTCCGCACGCGCCGATGCTGAACGCCACATCGGTCAGCGTCGGGGATCACGAACTGGTGCTGCTCGCCGGATACCCCGGGCCCGGTCACGTCGCGGCCTCGCTCAGCCTGTCCGGGCCGGCTCCGGCCCGACGGCGGTGACGTGAAGCTCGACGGTCAGACCGACGGCGGCGTACTGCGCCGGCGCGTTGCCGTCGTCGACGCCCCCGGGATCACCGAGCCCGACGACGCGCTGCCGGTGAAGTCGGTCGTCGGCGAGGAGCTGGCGATCGCGGGACGGAAGGCCGGCAGTAAGGCGGTGCAGGCGTGGCTGCAGGCGCACGGCTGGCACGAGTACGCCGACAAGCGGTTCGAGCATCTCCCGATCGCGGTACGCACCAAGCTGCTCGCGGAGCTGACAGTGGCGCGACCCGAGGTCAAGATCGTGATCCTGACGATGCCGGACCGGCTGGGTGGGGATCCGCACGAGTGGTACGGCGTGGGGCGCGACCTGGCCTCGCGGGGATACGGGGTGATCATCACCTGCGCGGACGCTTCGGCGAGGTTGCTCGGGGTGCCGGCCGCCCAGCTGGGCTCGGTGGATCCGCCCGAGCCGGTCAAGGTCGCATCCGCCGCACCGGTGGAGCCCGTCAAGCCGATCGAGGAGACGAAGGTCGACCCGATCGCGGAGACGAGGCCAGACGTGCTGGTGAAGGAGAAGCCGGCGCCCGCAGTACCGGCCGAGGCGAAGAAACCCGAACCGATCGAGAAGCCGAAACCCGACGTGCCAGCTGAGGCGAAGAAAGCCGAACCGATCGAGAAGCCGGAGACCGTCGTGCCGGCTGAGGCGAAGAAGACCGGGCCGGTTGATGAGAAGAAGACCGCGGGTCAGAGTGACGAGAAGAAGGCTGAGGCATGACCGCCATCCGGATGGCTTTGAGTGAGTTGCGGCGGTTGACCGCCGGCCGGTTGCCGAAGCTCGCGGTGGTGGCGCTGTTGTGCGTGCCGATGCTGTACGGCGGGTTGTACCTCTACGCGAACCACGATCCGTACGGGCGGCTCGACAAGGTCCCGACGGCGGTCGTGCTGGAGGACGAGGGCACGACCCTGTCCACCGGCGAGAAGCTGTCGGTCGGTCCGCAGGTCGCCGACGAGCTGGTGAAGTCCAAGAGCTTCGACTGGCACCGGGTCGACCGTGCGGAGGCGACCAAGGGGGTTGCCGAGGGGAAGTACGAGTTCGCCCTGGTACTGCCGAAGGCGTTCTCGGCGGATCTCGCGTCGAGCGCCGAGTTCCAGCCACGGCAGGCGACCCTCGAGCTCTACACGAACGACGCGAACAACTACCTCGCGCACACCATCGCCAACCAGGTCGTCGCCCAGGTCACCAAGACGGTCGCTTCGCAGGTGAGCGAGACCGCGGCGAGCAAGCTGCTGGCCGGGTTCAGCACGATCCACGGCCAGATCAGCAAGGCGGCGACCGGGGCCGGGCAACTGCAGAGCGGACTGACCTCGGCCAACACCGGAGTCACGCAGCTCAAGACCGGCGCGACTCAGCTCAATACTGCGCAACAGCAGCTCTCCACCGGCGCGACCAAGCTCTCCACCGGGATCGGCCAGGCCTCGAAGGGCGCCACCGACCTCGCCACCGGGGCCGGCCAGCTGAGCACCGGGCTGGGCACCTTGAAGACGAAGACCGCCAAGCTGCCCAAGCAGACCAGGGATCTGGCCACCGGCGCGGACAAGGTTGCTGATGGCAACGAGAAGATCGCGACGATCGGGCAGCAGGTGGCGACCGCCTCCGGCACGCTGGTGACGGACCTGTCCAGCCTGGACGCCGCGTTGGCCCAGCGGCTCAAAGCACGCGGCTTCACCCAGGCCCAGGTCAACCAGGTCCTCCAGGAGACGGCCAAGCTGCGCGGCCCGGTGGTGACCGCGAACACGAAGATCCAGTCCACCTCGAAGCAGCTCAACCAGCTGGCGACCGGGGCCCGGCAGGTCTCGAACGGCGCGGCGACCCTGGCCAACGCGACGCCCGCGCTGACCTCGGGCATCAGCAGCGCCGCCACCGGTGCGACCAAACTCAACACCGGCGCGACCCAGCTCAAGACCGGTCTTGGCACTCTCCAGACCGGCGCCACGCAGCTCGCCACTGGTGAGCAGCAGGCCGTCGCGGGACAGACGCAACTGCTGACCGGCGTCACCACCCTCAGCACCGGAATCGGCAAGCTGAAGAGCGGCGCGACCGAGCTCAACACCGCGCTCACCAACGGCGCCAAGCAGATTCCTGACCCGTCGCCGGAGGCACGGAAGGCCGTCGCCGAGACGCTGGGCGCACCGGTCGGTCTGCACAACACCTCGCAGGCAACGGCCGACAGCTACGGCGCCGGACTGGCTCCGTTCTTCCTCAGCCTGTCCTGCTGGATCGGCGCGTACGTGCTGTTCCTGCTGGTCCGCCCGCTGTCGCCGCGAGCCCTCGCCGCGCTCCAGTCACCGCTGCGGGTCGCACTCGGCGGTTGGTTGCCGCCGGCGATCTTCGGCGCGATCCAGGCCGCACTCGTCTTCACCGCGGTCATCTTCGGACTCGGGATCGACACCGCCCACCCGTGGCTGACGGTCGGATTCCTGATGCTGACCTCGCTCACCTTCGTGGCGATCCTGCACGCGCTGTCCGCCTGGTTCGGTGCCGTCGGCAAGTTCCTCGGCCTGGTCCTGATGGTGATCCAGCTCGTCAGCGCGGGCGGCACCTTCCCCTGGCAGACGATCCCGCACCCGCTCTACTTCTTCCACCACGCCCTCCCGATGAGCTACGCGATCGACGGCGTCCGGCACCTGATGTACGGCGGCCCGGGCGACAGCCTCGGCCGCGACCTCCTGGTCCTGGCCGCCTGGCTACTCGCCGGCATCACCGCCTCTTCCCTGGCAGCCCGCAAGCAACGCATCTGGCCCGCCAAGAAACTCCAGCCCGAACTCGTCCTCTGATCGGCGTCAGAGCAGGGTCGAGATCCTCGCGAGTTTGCTGGGGTGCATGACCCACAGCAGGCGGTCGATGCCCTCTTCGGAGGCGGCGATGTTGAGCATGGCGTAGACGACGCCGTCCCGCGCGATCAGCGCCGCGGGACGGCCGTTGGCCTCGACCACAGTGATGGTGCTGTCGATCCAGAAGCGCGGTGCGAAAGCCTTGATGTACGCCGCGACGCGGGTCCGACCGGCGACCGGGATCTTGCTGGCCCGGGCTACGCCGCCACCGTCGGCGTAGCTCACTACGTCCTCGGCGAGCATCTCCTCCAGCGCGGGGAGGTCGCCCATCCGGGCGGCTGCGAGGAAGGCCTGGAGCAGGCGTCGGTGCTGGCCTTTGCCGACCGGATCGCGGCGTTCGGTCGCCAGCCGTTTGTGGCTGCGGCTGACCAGTTGACGGACATTCGCCTCCGACAGTTGGAGGTCTCCGCGATCTCGTCGTACGGGTAGTCGAACGCCTCGCGCAGGACGTAGGCGGCTCGCTGGGTCGGGGAAAGCTTCTCCAGCAGGTGCAGCTGTGCGAGTTCGAGCGCGTCGTCACGTTCGGCGCCGAGGGCCGGGTCGTTGGCGGTGTCGATCGGCTCGGGCAGCCACGGCCCGATGTACGACTCGCGCCGGACCCGGGCCGACTGAGCCGCGTTGATCGCGAGTCGGGTGGTCGTGGTGGCGAGGAAGGCGGCCGGCTCGATCACCTTGGACCGGTCGTAGGCCTGCCAGCGGAGCCAGGCGTCCTGCACGATGTCCTCGGCCTCCGCCGAGCTGCCGAGCATCCGGTAGGCGATCCCGAACAATCGCGGCCGTACGCCGGCGAAACCCGCGGCCGCCTCATCGAGATCGCTGGTCACCGTTCCATCGTACGGAGGTCGGCGCAGCTCGCTCGCGGTGGTCAGCAACAGCCTGGAGCCGACGGCTCGGGTGGACACCTGTGCAGTCATCGGTACGTCGAACCTCGCCCTCTGCGGTCTGCTGCGACAACCCAACTGTGGTGGGCCGATTGCGGCGCGCAAAGCAAACCGAGTAGACCACTCAGGGGGTTGCATGAAGAGGCAACTTCGAGGGTGAGCACCGTCTCGTGTGGCACGCTTGGCCTTATGCGATTCGGGCTGAAAGTGAATCCGGCCGGGTGGGCCGATGCGGCGGAGTGGGCGGGGATCGCGGAGGCAGCCGGGTTCGACGGACTCTGGACAGGTGACAACCTGCGCAATCCGCGGGATCCGTCGGTCCCCGTGCTCGACGGGCCGACCATCGTCACGGCCCTGGGCGGCGACGACCACCCGGATCCGGGTCGGGCTGCTGATCGCGAACCTGGTGTTCCGGCAGCCGACCGTGCTCGCGAAGCAGGCGCTGACGATGGATCACGTCGCCGGCGGCCGGTTCGATTTCGGCATCGGGTCCGGGGTCTGGCCGACCGATCACGGGATGGCCGGGGTGCCGGTGTGGACGGCGCGGGAGCGGACCGAGCGGCTGACCGAGTTCGTCTCCGTGGTCGAGCGGCTGTTGGCCGGCGACGTGACTGATCACGACGGGCCGTACTACCCGTACTCGCAGGCCTCGATGACGCCCGGACCGGTGCAGGACCGGGTGCCGCTGATCATCGCCGCGAACGCGCCGCGCGCTCTCGCCGTGGTGGCCGCGCACGGCGACGGCTGGGTGACCTTCCCGGGTGCCGCGACCGAGGCCGACTTCTACGAGGCGTCGGTGGAGCGGCTGCGGGTCCTGGGCGAGGGCCTCGGCGGCCGCGAGATCCGGCGGATCCTGCTCGCGTACGGCGCGATCAGTCCGTGGGAGTCCGTCGACGGGTTCGCCCGGCTGGTCGAGCGATACCGCGCCGCCGGCTTCGACGAACTGGTGGTCTACGCGCCCAAGGAGCACGAGAGAGGCGTCTTCGACGAGATCGCGGCGAAGCTCGACAACTATCGGTAGACCACTTCCCGCGATCCAGCCGAGGTGGTCCGCGCCGGCCGCAACGGGCTGCCGCCCGGCGTACGGGCGTCATTGGACGTGCTGGGTGCCGGGGTGCCGGGTGCGAAGCGCCGGCGTCGGTTGCCGCCCTATGTGCATCCGCTGAGCGTTCTCAGGCGACGGAACGCTCAACTGGTTCACGAAGACGCCGTGCTGGGGAACCCGGGGGCGGCGGGTGCCAGCCACGCGGAACAGGTCCACCCACCCGCCGACCAGGTGACGCCGACCGCTGCCCTCGCCGAGCCGCGACGCAGAAGCGGTGAACCCGGGCGGGGAGCGGCGACGCAGGAGCCGCGTGGGATCGACCGCCGGTGGGCTAGACGTCGATGTTCGACATAACGTGTTTGATCCGGGTGTAGTCCTCCATGCCGTACATGGAGAGGTCCTTGCCGTGGCCGGAGTTCTTGAAGCCGCCGTGGGGCATTTCGGCGACGATCGGGATGTGAGTGTTGATCCAGACGCAGCCGAAGTCGAGGCGGCGGGCCATTCGCATCGCGCGGCCATGGTCGCGGGTGAAGACCGAGGACGCCAGGCCGTACTCGACGCCGTTGGCCCAGCGGAGGGCCTCGTCCTCGTCGGAGAAGCGCTGCACGGTGATCACCGGGCCGAAGATCTCGTCCTGGATCGCCTCGTCGGTCTGCAGCAGGCCGGACACGACGGTCGGCGAGTAGAAGTAGCCACGGTCGCCGACAGCCGAGCCGCCGGTCTGCAGGGCGGCGTGATCCGGTAGGCGGTCGATGAAGCCACCGACCCGGCGGAGCTGATCGGCGTTGTTCAAAGCGCCGTACGCGACATCCTCGTCCGGACTGCCCGTCTTGGTGTTCTTCGCCTGCTCGGTCAGCGCGGCGACGAAGTCGTCGTGGATCCGCGGTCCCGCCAGCACCCGCGTCGCGGCTGTGCAGTCCTGGCCGGCGTTGAAGTACCCCGCGCCCGCGATCGCCTCGGCCGCGGCCTCCAGGTCGGCGTCGTCGAACACCACCACCGGAGCCTTGCCGCCCAACTCGAGGTGGGTCCGCTTCAGCTTCCGCGCTGCCGCGCTCGCGACCTCCATCCCGGCTCGTACCGATCCGGTGATCGCGACCAGTTGCGGGATGTCGTGGTCGACCAGCGCCCGGCCGGTGTCCCGATCACCGCAGACCACATTCAGTACGCCGGGTGGGAGGAACTCGTTGCACAGCTCGGCCAGCAGCACGGTCGAGGCCGGGGTGGTGTCGCTCGGCTTCAACACCACCGTGTTGCCGGCGGCAAGGGCCGGCGCGATCTTCCAGATGGCCATCATCAACGGGTAGTTCCAGGGCGTCACCTGGCCGACCACGCCGATCGGCTCACGCCGTACGAAGGACGTATGCCCGGCCATGTACTCACCCGCCGACCGTCCTTCCAGCAACCGGGCGGCGCCGGCGAAGAACCGCAACTGGTCCACACACGGCGGCAGTTCCTCGGAAGCGGTGAGAGCCAGCGGCTTGCCGGTGTTGTCGCTCTCGACCTTGGTGAACTCCTCCGACCTGGTCTCCAGCGCATCGGCGATCTTCAGCAGCATCCGCTGCCGCTCGGCCGGAGTGGTGTCCCGCCACGACTCGAACGCGCGAGCGGCGGCGGTCATCGCCTGATCGATGTCCTCCGGCCCGGACAGCGCGGCCCGCGCGTAGACCTCACCGGTCGCCGGGTTCACCACGTCGTAGCCAGCGCCACT
Source organism: Kribbella qitaiheensis (assembly GCF_014217565.1). Lineage (NCBI taxonomy): Bacteria > Bacillati > Actinomycetota > Actinomycetes > Propionibacteriales > Kribbellaceae > Kribbella > Kribbella qitaiheensis. The sequence goes on along the minus strand of NZ_CP043661.1, from coordinate 4,521,483 downwards.
CAGTGCGCCGACGGTCCTGCCGTCCACGAGGTTCGCGAAGGTCTGCTGGTCAGCCATGACGGTCCCTGTCTGTTCGGTGCCTGTCTGTTCGGTGCCTCGACCTGGTCGAGCCTAGCCTCGATGACGACGGAATCGATAGGTGTGCGGCGTTTCAACGGCCGACATCCGTAGGCAGATGGGCTTCTGAGTGCGAAATCACTTGTCAACCAGCAGAACCCGGGAGAGGATGGCGACCAACGGCCAAGCCAACGAAGAGGAACCGATGATGCCCTCCGACGCCGCTGACCTAGCCCGTCTGCAGGAGTCCGCCCGTAAACACCTCTGGATGCATTTCACCCGGATGGGGGCCTACCAGACCGCCGACATCCCGGTGATCGTCCGGGGCGACGGTGCGTACATCTGGGACGCCGGCGGCAAGCGGTACCTGGACGGTCTGGCCGGCCTGTTCGTGAGCCAGCTCGGGCACGGCCGGACCGAGCTCGCGGAGGCGGCGGCCAAGCAGGCCTCGGAGCTCGCCTTCATGCCGTTGTGGTCCTACGCGCACCCGAAGGCGATCGAACTCGCCGAGCGGGTCGCGAACTACGCGCCGGGCGACCTCAACCGGGTCTTCTTCACCAGCGGCGGCGGCGAGGCGGTCGAGACCGCCTGGAAGCTGGCCAAGCAGTACTTCAAGCTGACCGGCAAACCCACCAAACACAAGGTGGTCAGCCGCGCGATCGCGTACCACGGCACCACCCACGGCGCACTCTCCATCACCGGGCTGCCCGAGCTGAAGGCGCCGTTCGAGCCGCTGGTGCCGTCGACCTTCCGGGTGCCGAACACGAACATCTACCGCGCACCCATCTACGGCGACGACCCGAAGGCGTTCGGCCGATGGGCCGCCGACCAGATCGCCGTCGCGATCGAGAACGAGGGTGCCGACACCGTCGCCGCGGTCTTCCTCGAGCCGGTCCAGAACGCGGGCGGCTGCTTCCCACCGCCACCCGGGTACTTCGAGCGCGTCCGCGAGATCTGCGACGAGTACGACGTACTGCTCGTCTCCGACGAGGTGATCTGCGCCTTCGGGCGACTCGGACACATGTTCGGCGCCGAGCGGTACGGCTACCAGCCGGACATGATCACCTGCGCGAAGGGACTCACCTCCGGCTACGCACCGCTGGGCGCGATGATCGCCACGGATCGGCTGATGGAGCCGTTCCTGCAGGGCAACACCTCGTTCGCCCACGGCTACACCTTCGGGGGTCACCCCGTCGCCGCGGCCGTCGCACTCACGAATCTCGACATCTTCGAGCGTGAGGGCATCAACCAGCACGTACGGGACACGGAGGGGGAGTTCCGTGCGACGCTGGAGAAGCTGCTCGACCTACCGCTGGTCGGCGACGTCCGTGGCGACGGGTACTTCTACGGGATCGAACTGGTCAAGGACAAGGCGACCAAGGAGACCTTCAACGACGAGGAGTCCGAGCGGCTGCTGCGCGGCTTCCTCTCCAAGGCGCTGTTCGACGCGGGCCTGTACTGCCGGGCCGACGACCGTGGCGACCCGGTCATCCAGCTGTCCCCGCCGCTGATCTGCGACCAGTCCCACTTCGACGAGATCGAGCAGATCCTCCGCTCGGTCCTGATCGAAGCGGAAACCAAGCTCTAACCGCTTTCCTTACGTCCGAAGAACTGGAGTACACGTCCCTCCGCTTCTTCGGACGTCAGCGGTCAGAAGTCGAAGCCCAGGCCGAGGCGGTCGAGGGTTCGGAGCCAGAGGTTGCGATGGCCAGCGTGAGCGTCTGCGCGGGCCATCGACCATTTGGTGAGGCGGATGCCGGCGTACCGGATCGGCTCGGGTGGGAACGGGATCGGGCGGTCGCGGACCATCTGGAGCCGGCGGCGGTCGGAGTCCTCGTCGTACAGGAGGTCGAGCATCACGTCGGCGCCGAAGCGGGTCGCGGCTACACCGAGGCCGGTGTAGCCGAGCGCATAGGCGACGCGACCGCTGGACGCAGTACCGAAGAAGGCGCAGAAGCGCGTGCTGGTGTCGATCACGCCGCCCCAGCGGTGGGTGAAGCGCAGGCCTTCCAGCTGAGGGAACGTGGTGAAGAAATGCCGCGCGAGCATGCCGTGGATGGCATCGCGCTGCTCCAGGGACTCGTGGATCTTGCTGCCGAACGAGTAGAGCGGTTCGTAGCCACCCCAGAGGATCCGGTTGTCCCTGGTCAATCGGTAGTAGTGGAAGAGGTTCGACGCGTCACCGATGCCTTGGCGGTGCTGCCAGCCGATCGCGGCCAACTGCTCCGCGGACAGCGGCTCGGTCATCAGAACGAGGTCGTAGACCGGGACGGTGAACGGCCTCAGCCTTCGCAGCAGGGACGGGAAAGCGTTAGAGGCAAGGGCGATCCGATCAGCCCGCACCTCACCAGTTGCTGTTAGCAACAATCCTCGCTGGAGCCCCGTCACCGGAGTGTTCTCGTAGATCCGTACGCCGAGGTCGAGGCACGCCTGGCGGAGACCCCAGACCAATCGGGCCGGCTCGACCAGCGCAGTACGGGTTGGTTCTGCCAACGCACCCAGGTACGTCGGCGACGCGACCTCGGCCCGTACTTCGGCTTGGTCGAGCAACGCGACCTTCTCACCGGCAGCCCGCCGTACTGCGACTTCCTCGGCCAGCTCGTCGAGGTGATGCGGCGCGGTCGCGACGGTGAGCTCGCCGGTTCGCTCCCAGTTGCAGTCGATCCCGTACTGCGCGATGGTGTCGCCGATCGCCTCCAGATTGGCCATCCCCAGTCGTTCGAGGGTGTCGATCTCGTCCGGCCAGCGGGCCAGGCCGTTGCCGTACCCGTGGGTCAGGCTGGCCGAGCAGAAGCCGCCGTTGCGTCCACTCGCCGCGTTGCCGCAGGCACCCGCCTCGAGGACGACCACGTCCAGGTCGGGATAGCGCTCCTTGGCCCGGAGCGCGGTCCACAGTCCCGTGTAGCCGCCACCGACCACAGCCAGGTCGGCCTTCTCGTTCCCGCCGAGCGGCTCGCACGGATCCGGCGCACCTCCGTCGAGCCAGAACACCGCCCGCTTGGCGTCGGCAAAGGCTTGGTCAGTGTGCACGGGACGCCCTGCGACGACGAGCCAGCTCACCGCCGAGGACGAGAACCAGTGCCAGCAGGAACATCGCCGTACCGACGACGTTGATCTGCGGCGGGATGTCGCGCTGGGCGGATCCCCAGACGAACATCGGGAACGTCACCGTCCGGCCGGCGTTCAGGTTGGTGATGATGAAGTCGTCGAAGGACAGCGAGAAGCTCAGCAGCGCGGCGGCCAGGATGCCGGGGAAGACCAGCGGGAAGGTGATCCGCCAGAACGTCTGCCACTCGGTCGCATAGAGATCCATCGCCGCCTGTTCCAGCCGGGTGTCCATCCCGGACAGCCTGGCCTTCACGGTGACGACCACGAACGACAGGCAGAACATCACGTGCGCGATCAGGATCGTCCAGAAGCCGAGCTGACCACCCAGGCCGCCGGAGACGAACAGCGCCAGCAAGGACGAGCCGAGCACGATCTCGGGCGAGGCCATCGGCAGGAAGATGAACAGGTTCGTCGCGGCCCGGCCGCGGAAGCGGTGCCGGACCATCGCGAAGGCCATCAGCGTGCCGAGCGCGGTCGCGATCACGGTAGCGACCAGGCCGATCCGCAGACTGGTACTGACCGCGTCGCAGAGTCCGAACGGCTGACAGGGATGCGTCCAGTTGTGCAGCGTGAAGCCGTCGAACTGGTACGACAGCTTGCTCTTCGGCGCGTTGAACGACATCAGGATCACGACGAAGATCGGCGCGAACAGGTAGAGCAGGACCAGCAGCCCGATGAAGAGGATCAGGTGCCGCCCGATCCAGCGACCGATGTTCGTCATACCAGGTCCTCCGTTCCGGCCCGGCGGACGTAGAACAACACCAGCACGGTGATCGCGGCCATCAGCGTCACCGAGAGCGCGGCAGCGGTCGGATAGGCCCCGGCCGCGAACAGCCGCTGGATGTCGTTGCCGATCATCCGCTGCTTCGGCGTACCGAGCAGCTGGGCGTTGATGTAGTCACCGGCCGCGGGGATGAAGGTCAGCAGGGTCCCGGCCACGACACCCGGCATCGCCAGCGGGAACGTCACCGTGCGGAACGTGGTGAACGCACTGGCATACAGGTCGCCACCCGCCTCGATCAGCCGGTGGTCGATCTTCTCCAGGCTGGCGTAGAGCGGCAGCACCATGAAGGGCAGGAAGTTGTATGTCAGGCCGGTGACGACAGCGGCGGTGGTCGCGAGCAGTCGCCCGTCCGAGCCGAGGATGTGCACTGCCTTCAGAGCGTCCACCACGAAGCCGTTGTCGCTGAGCAGCAGCTTCCACGACAGCGTGCGGATCAGGAAGCTGGTGAAGAACGGCGCGATCACCAGCGCGAGCATCAGGTTCTTCCAGCGACCGGCCTTGAACGCGATCGCGTACGCGAGCGGGAACCCGAGCAGCAGGCAGAACGCAGTGGTGAGTAGCGAGTACCAGAGCGATCGCCCAAACGGCCGGGCATAGTCAGCGAGCGCATCCACGTAGTTGTGGAAGCTCCAGGTCATCGAGAAGCCGGACTCGATCGAACCGTTCGGGTCGTACAGGCTGGCCGCGATCAGCGACACGAGTGGCACGACGAAGAACAGGATCAGCCAGAGACCGCCGGGAAGCAGCAGCAGGTACGCCGTACGCCGGCGCTCACTGCCCTCGGGAGGCGGTGCCGGCTCGACGGTTGCCGGCGTACTCAGGTGGCCGAGCGCGCTCATCAGGCGTCGACCGCGATGTCTTCGACACCCGCCAGTGCATCCTGGGCGGCGTCCAGCACGAACGTATGGGCCGGTTGCCAGTGCAGGTCGACGGGATCGCCGACGGTGAGTGCGTCGCGGGCGCCGGTGTTCTGCTCGAAGACCGTGAGCTCCTGCCCCCAGGGAAGGCGGGCCAGGTACTGCGTACTCACGCCGATGTAGCTCACGTCGGTGACGGTGGCGCCCCGGAGTACGTTGCCGCCGTTCTGCTCCTCGCCGGCCCGGGCCAGGAAGACCTTCTCGGGTCTGACGCCCATCCAGACCTCGCCCTCGGTGACCCGGCAGCGCGGGATCGGGACGGTCACCTTGCTGCCGTGGACGTCGACCACCAGTTGCTCGTCGGCCTTGCCGATGATGGCGGCCCGGACCAGGTTGGACTGGCCGAGGAAGTTCGCCACGAAGGTGGTGGCCGGCAGGTCGTACAGCTCGGTCGGGGTGCCGAGCTGCTCGATCACACCGCCGTTCATCACCGCGATCGTGTCGGCCATCGTCATGGCCTCTTCCTGGTCGTGCGTGACGTGCACGAAGGTGATCCCGACCTCGGTCTGGATCCGCTTCAGCTCGATCTGCATCTGCCGGCGGAGCTTGAGGTCGAGCGCACCCAGCGGCTCGTCGAGGAGCAGCACCTGCGGCCGGTTGATCAACGCCCTGGCCAACGCGACCCGTTGCTGCTGGCCGCCGGACAGCTGCGGCGGCCGACGCTTGCCGAAGGCACCCAGCTCGACCAGCTCGAGTATCTCCTCGACCTTCTGCTTGACCTCTTTGACCTTGCGGCGGCGGAGGCCGAAGGCGACATTCTCGAAGATGTCGAGATGCGGGAAGAGCGCGTAGTTCTGGAAGACCGTGTTGACCGGCCGCTTGTACGGACGGAGCCGGGTGATGTCCTGCTCACCCAGGCTGACCGTGCCGCGGGTCGGTTCCTCCAGCCCCGCGACCATTCGCAAGGTGGTGGTCTTGCCGCAACCGGACGGTCCGAGCAACGCGAAGAACGCACCCTCCGGCACGGTCAGGTCCAGGTCGCGAACGGCGTGGAAGGTGCCGAACTGCTTGCCCAGTCCGGTCAGCACAAGATCGCTGGATGCCATTGGTCAGCCGCCGATCGCGAGGTTGAAGTCGGTTTCGTAGAGCTTCGCCTTGGCCGTGTCCAGGGCCATGAACGCCGAGGCCTTCTCCAGCGTCGCGGCGTCCGGGAAGATCAGCGGGCTGTCGACCAGCTCGGGGTCGATCTTCTCCATCGCTTCTTTCGCGCCCTCGACCGGACAGATGTAGTTCACCCAGGCCGCCAGCGTCGCGGCCACCTCCGGGTCGTAGTAGTAGTTCATCAGCGCCTCGGCGTTTCCCTTGTGGGTCGCTTTGTTCGGCACCAGCATGTTGTCCGACCAGATCCCCAGACCTTCCTCGGGAACGACGAACTTGATGTCCGGGTTGTCCGCCTGCAGCGCCAGGACGTCGCCGGACCAGGCTTCGCAGGCGACGATGTTGCCGGCGTTCAGGTCCTGCACGTAGTCGTTGCCGGTGAAGCGCCGGATGTGCCCCGTGCCGACGTAGTCCTGCATCTTCTCCAGCGCCTTGCTCCACTCGGCGTCGTTGAACTTCGACGGGTCGGCGCCGGTCAGCTTGAGCATGAACGACATCGTGTCCGGCATCTCCGAGAGCATCGTCACCTTGCCCTTCAGATCCGGCCGGCTGAGCAGATCGGCGAAGCTGCCGACCCCCTTGGTGAACTTCGCGTTGTAGGCGATGCCGGTCAGGCCGGTCTGCCAGGGCACGCTGTAGTCGCGGTTCGGGTCCCAGCCCGGAGCCTTGAGCTGCTTGATCAGGTGCTGGTCGACGTTCGGGATCTTGGTGTGGTCGAGCTTCTGGATCCAGCCCAGTCCGACGGTCCGGGCGGCCATCCAGTCGGTCAGCACGATGAGGTCCCGGCCGCACGGCTGACAGGCGCCGAGCTGGTCGCGGATCTTCGCGTAGAACTCGGCGTTGTCGTTGATGTCCGGCGTGTAGGTGACCTGGACGCCGCTCTTCTTCTCGAACTCCGCCAGCGTCGGCAGGACGGTCTGCCCGTTCACCTTCTCGTCGGACTCGTCCATATAGCTGGGCCAGTTGGAGAAGATCAGCGTCTTCTCGCCGGGCGACTTGTCCGTACTGACGCAACTGTCGGCGGACTGCTTGGCGGCGGGGATCCCGCAGCCGGCCAACGTCCCGCCGGCGCTCAGCCCGAGCGCGGACAGCCCCAGGCCGCGAAGGAGGGTCCGGCGTCTGACGACGGTCTGAGGGCTCGTGCGCATCGGGCCTCCTACTTGGCTTCGCGGGCGATACTGTCAAAACAGTTGACCCAAGACAAGGGATTCCGTAGGTGAATAGCTATTTCGCGACGGAATCCGGAATCCTGACTTGCCTACCCCCGGTCCCGCTGACAGGATCAGCCAAGTGACCGGACGCAACCCGACCCCGGAGAAGGCCCAGGGCCTGCTCGACGACACCGCCAAGGCGATCATCCGCGAACTCCAGGTGGACGGACGCAAGTCGTACGCCGCGATCGGCAAAGCCGTCGGGCTGTCCGAGGCCGCCGTCCGCCAGCGCGTCCAGCGGCTCACCGACGCCGGCGTGATGCAGGTGGTCGCGGTCACCGATCCGCTCGAACTCGGCTTCGCCCGGCAGGCGATGATCGGGATCAAGGCCGAGGGCTCGCTCGAACCGATCGCCGACAAGCTCGCCGCGATGGAGGAGATCGAGTACGTCGTGATCACGGCCGGCTCGTTCGACCTGCTCGCCGAGGTGCTCTGCGAGAGCGACGAACACCTGCTCCGGGTGCTGTCGGACCGGATCCGGCAGATCGACGGGGTCAAGGTGACCGAGACGTTCGTGTACCTCAAGCTGGTGAAACAGACCTATTCATGGGGTGTGCGCTGAGATGAACCGCTCATGGGGCGTTCGCTGAGCCGGCGACAATCCGATACCGGTGTCCCGCTCTGGGCTGCCGGTGATGCTTCGATCCTTGCCGCCGGCGATTCTGTTCCAGCGGTACCGGTCCGTCCCGCGTTGCCGGGGGACCGGGAGGCCGATGTCGCGATCGTCGGCGCCGGCTTCACCGGACTCTGGACGGCGTACTACCTGCTGAAGGCCGATCCGGCGTTGCGGGTGGTCGTGCTGGAGGCGGAGACGGCTGGGTTCGGAGCGTCCGGACGGAACGGCGGCTGGTGTTCGGCGCTGTTCCCGGTCTCCTCCCGGCGTCTCGCGTCGCTGCCTGGGTCGAGCCGCGAGGCTGCTCAGGCGATGCACTGGGCGATGCAGGCGAGCGTCAACGAGGTCGGGTTGGCGAGCGCCGCCGAACACATCGACTGCGATTACCACAAGGGCGGCACGATCGTGCTCGCGCGAACACCGGTCCAGCTGGCCCGGGCTCGCGCCGAAGTGGCCGAGGCGCACGAGTGGGGTCCGGGCGACCTGCGCTTCCTCGAACCGGATGAGGTCGCCGCACAGGTCCACGCGACAAAGGTGCTCGGGGCAACATTCACGCCACACTGTGCCGTGCTCCATCCAGGGCGACTGGTTCGCGGTCTCGCTTCAGCAGTCGAGCGATTGGGTGCGGTGATTCACGAAGGCACGCCGGTGACCGCGATCGAGCCCGGACGCGCGATCACGCAGTACGGCGTGGTGCGGGCTGATGTGGTCGTCCGGGCGACCGAAGGATTCACGCCTCGGTTGGCCGGGCAGGCGCGGACGGTGGCGCCGGTGTACTCGCTGATGGTGGCGACCGAGCCGTTGGACGACGCGACCTGGGACCGCATCGGGCTGGCTGGGCGGCCGACGTTCAGCGATCATCGGCATCTGGTGATCTACGGCCAGCGGACGGCCGACGGGCGGCTCGCCTTCGGAGGACGCGGTGCGCCGTACCATTTCCGGTCGCGGATCCGGCCTTCGTACGACGAGGAGCCGCGGGTGTTCGCGGCACTACGGGCGACGCTGCGGGATTTGTTCGACGGGCTCGGCGACGTGGAGTTCACGCACGCGTGGGGCGGGCCTCTCGGCGTACCGCGGGACTGGTGTGCGTCGGTCGGGCTGGATCGTGCGACCGGCCTCGCGTGGGCGGGCGGCTATGTCGGCGACGGCGTTTCGACCACGAACCTGGCCGGGCGCACACTCACGGATCTGATCCTGCGGCGCGATACCGACCTCACTCGGCTGCCGTGGGTCGGCCATCAGTCCCGGCAGTGGGAGCCGGAACCCCTTCGCTGGTTGGGAATCAACGCCGGTCTGCGGGCGATGACGTTTGCCGACGCCGAGGAAAGGCTGACCAAGCGGGAGAGTCGCATCGCTCGATTGATGGCACCGCTGCTAGGTGGTTGAGACCGCCGGCGTGAGAGCGGTCCTGACCGAACTGGCCGCCAAACTCTCCTGAGCTGGGACTAGCCTCAGAGAATGGCCGTCGACGTACGCACCGAAATAGTGATCGCCCGGCCCCTGGCTGTCGTCGCGGAGTACGCCGGCGATCCGTCCAACGCACCGCAGTGGTACTCCAACATCGAGTCGGTCCACTGGCAAACCCCACCACCCGTCGCGCTCGGCTCCCGCCTGGACTTCGTCGCCCATTTCCTCGGCCGACGCCTCGCCTACACCTACGAAGTCACCAACCTGGTCCCACTGAGTCAGTTGGTGATGCGCACCGCTCAAGGTCCATTCCCGATGGAGACCAGCTACCAATGGACCGCCGAGACTGAGCAGTCAACCCGGATGACCCTAAGAAACCGCGGCGAACCATCCGGCTTCGCCGGCATCGCCGCCCCCTTGATGGCAGCCGCGATGCGCCGAGCCAATCAAAAGGACCTGCTCCGCCTCAAATCCTTACTCGAACCACAGTAGTCAGCTTGCGCTGAGAGCCCTTGCGGCTGAACCAGACCGCTTCTCACCACAGCGACCGGATTCGGGGCCCGGTTGGCGAGCTCCTTGTGCGCGACTTGAGTACTTCCGCGCGCCGATCCGCTGACCTCATGCACAGAGCCGGTTGGCCCGCCGCCGGCGCGTTCTTCGGCCGCTGACGAGCTATTTTCGCGCTACCCGGCGAACAGCCGACCCGACTCAGACGCCCACCGACCGATCAGTAAGGCGCTTTACAGCCAGACGCCCTTAGCCAACTCGACGAAGGCGGTCTTCGGACCCCGTCGGTGTGCTTTCCCCCTGCTGTTGGGGTTAGCCCACTGTTGTGCCAGTGGGCTAACCCCAACAGCAGGGGGTGAACCGTCATGGAGGGTGTCCCTGCCCGGGGGGCGTGGGGGCGAGCGAGTTGGGCCGAGGGGGTGGAGGTGCGGAGGTGCGGAACGCGTTGGCGTGCGGGGGTACGTAGTACAAGCAAGTCGGCAGTGGCTCAGCTGGTTTCTGCCAGGGTGAGAGGTTGGAGCAACGCGGCCAGCGGCGGACCTGTGAGGGGAATGGCTGGGTCTGGCCAGGTGGTGGGGGTGGGGGTGGCTGTGGTGAGTTCGGTGTGGGTCAGGTCGTAGAGGTTGGCGGGGTTGCCGGTCTGGGCGACGATCTGCTCGAGCAGGCGGGTGGTTTGTTCGACCCAAAGAAGGTTGTCGGGGGCAACTTCGTCGGGGCGGACCAGGAGGAGGTCGACCTCGCTGTCCAGGTCGCCCTCGGCGCGGGTGGTGGCGTCGGCGCGGGTGGTGGCGTCGGCGCGGGTGGTGGCGTCGGCGCGGGTGGTGGCGTCGTCCGTGCGGGTGGTAGTGCCGTCGGCGCGGGCGATCGGGGAGTCCGCGCGGGCGATGGGGCCGAAGAGGCTGGCGTGGATGGGGGCGATCGTCCAGGTCGCGAACTCGGCGGCGAGGTTGGCGGCGAAGGTGGTGCGTAGGTCGGCGAGCATCTCGACGGCCTGGGCTGCCAGGTGTTTGCGGTTCAGGGTGTAGAGCAGGGAGTTGCCGGACTCGTGGACGTGGACCAGGCCGGTCGTGGCCAGTCGTTGCAGGACGAGGCGGACCCCGGCGACACTGCCCGAACCGGCGAGGCTGTGGATCTGGCGGCCCGACAGTTCCCGGTCCGCAGCCGCCAGGACCTGCAGGACAGGCCCGTCGAGCGAAGGAATTGCAGTGCTGATCGGCCGGCTGAGATCCACGAAACTGAAAATAGTGGCCTAAGGCCCGCTTTTCTAATCACCGTGATCGGTCAGCTACACAGGCACCTTCAGCCCTCCGCCGAACCCGCCGTCAGACCGCTGACGATGTAGCGCTGGAAGAGCAGGGCCCGCCCCGGTCACCGGCTGGGCCCGAGCGAAGGCGAGTGGCCCAGATCTATACCTCACCCGGCGAGCGCTAAAGGCCTTGGAGTCGGCTCGGGCTCGGGCCTTCTGCCGGCGGAACTCCAGCATCTTGCTGCCCGGCTGCATGCCGCGCCGGCGGATGTCCTCGGTGAAGCCCATCATCCCGAGCCACTTGGCCACCTTCGGGCGGGCCGTGTAGGTGCCGCTGCCGTGCCGGCGGACCAGCACCGAAGATAGGCGGAGGAAAAAAACAAGCAGGCTTGATTCTTTTTGCCTGGAGTGGGACGCTCGGCTGACGATCCGCCGCGCAAGGGAGTCCCGGGTGCAACTGGACGATGTACTTGCTGATCTGAGTGCCGAGAACGCCGAGCTGGACCTGCTGGTCGGCGGCCTGCGAGCCGACGACTGGGCGACGCCGACGCCGGCCGAGGGCTGGACGATCGCCCATCAGATCGCGCATCTCGCCTGGACCGACGAGGCGTCGCGGCTGGCCGCGACCGACCCCGCCGAGTTCGAGGCCGAGTCGCAGAAGGCGATGGCCAATCCGGCCGGGTTCGTCGAGGACGGGGCGACCGAGCTCGCCACCCTGCCGCCGGGCGAGCTGCTGGCGTACTGGCGGGAGACCCGCGGCGAGCTGCCCGCCGCGCTGCGAGCCGTGCCGGCCGGCGAGAAGGTGCTGTGGTTCGGGCCGCCGATGAGCCCGACCTCGATGGCGACCGCGCGGTTGATGGAGACGTGGGCGCACGGGCAGGACGTGGCGGACGCGCTCGGCGTCCAGCGGCAGCCGACCAGCCGGCTGAAGCACGTCGCCCATCTGGCGGTGCGGACCAGGAACTTCGCCTACCTGCTGAACGACCGGCCGCCGCCGCCGGAAGAGTTCCACGTGGAACTTCGCGGTCCTGACGGTGACCGCTGGAGCTGGGGACCGGAGGACGCTGAGCAGCGGGTGAGTGGAGCGGCGCTGGACTTCTGCCTGCTGGCGACGCAGCGGCGGCATCGCGACGACCTCGACGTACAGGCTGTCGGCGCCGCGGCGGACGAGTGGCTCGGCATCATCCAGGCGTTCGCCGGAATGCCGGGCAAGGGCCGCGAACGAGGTCAGTTCGCATGACATCCGAAGAAGCGGTCAGCGTACGGATCGGAAATGCGTCGGGGTTCTACGGTGACCGGTTCAGCGCGTTCGAGGAGATGCTGACGGGTGGCGAGCTGGACTATCTCACCGGTGACTATCTGGCCGAGCTGACCATGCTCATCCTCGGCCGGGACCGACTGAAGGACCCCTCGCTCGGCTACGCGAAGACCTTCCTCAGGCAGCTCGAGACCGGGCTCGGTGAAGCCCTCGACCGGGGCGTGCGGATCGTCAGCAACGCCGGCGGCCTCAACCCGGCCCGGGCTCGCCACCGCGATCCAGGAGCTGGCGGACAAGCTCGGCCTGCACCCCAAGATCGCGTACGTCGAAGGCGACGACCTGCTGCCCCGCGCGAAGCGGCTCGGCCTCGGCCGGCCCCTCACCGCCAACGCCTACCTCGGCGCCTGGGGCATCGCCGAGGCACTGGACGCGGGCGCCGATGTCGTCGTCACCGGCCGGGTCACCGATGCCTCGGTGATCGTCGGCCCGGCCGCCGCCGATCACGGCTGGCGGCGGGACCAGTACGACGAACTCGCGGGCGCGGTCGTCGCCGGTCACGTGATCGAGTGCGGCTGTCAGGCGACCGGCGGCAACTACGCGTTCTTCCACGAGATCCGCGACTTCGGCCGGCCGGGTTTCCCGATCGCGGAGATCTTCGCGGACGGCAGCAGCGTGATCACCAAGCACGACGGCACCGGTGGCGCCGTCACGATCGACACCGTCAAGGCGCAACTGCTCTACGAGATCACCGGGGCCCGGTACGCCGGACCGGATGTCACCGCGCGGATGGATTCGATCCAGCTCAGCGCCGACGGGCCCGACCGGGTCCGGATCACCGGTGTCGAAGGCGAGCCACCTCCCCCGAAGTACAAGGTGTCGCTGAACACGATCGGCGGGTTCCGGAACGAAGTGAACTTCGTACTGACCGGGCTTGATCTGGAGGCGAAGGCGGAATTGGTTCAGCGGCAGCTCGAACGCGGGCTGCGACGGAAGCCGGCCGAGCTGAAGTGGTCGGTCGCGTGGACCGAACAGGCGAACGCCGAGAGCGAAGAGCTGGCGAGTGTGCTGTTGCGGTGCACGGTCAAGGACCCTGATCAGAAGGTGGTCGGCCGCTCGTTCTCCGGTGCGGCCGTTGAGCTGGCGCTGGCAAGCTACCCGGGCTTCCACGTCACCGCGCCGCCGGAGGACGCATCGCCGTACGGCGTGTTCACGGCTGGGTTCGTCGATGCCGGCGAGGTCGAGCATGTCGTTGTCCTTCCGGACGGCACGCGTAAGGCGATCGCGCCGTCGGCCGAGACCTTGGCGCTGGAGCCCGCGGAAGGGGCACCGCTGCCGATGCCGTTGCCGCAGCTCGTCGCGGCCGGTCGACCGGCTCGGTCGCTGACGCGCGAAGTCCCGCTGGGGCGGATCGCCGGCGCGCGGAGTGGGGACAAGGGCGGGGACGCGAATGTCGGGGTCTGGGTGCGGAACGAGACGGCGTGGCGGTGGTTCGCGCACACGTTGACGGTCGAGAAGTTCCAGGAGCTGCTGCCGGAGACCGCCGCGTTCCGGGTCACCAGGCACGTGCTGCCGAATCTGTGGGCGCTGAACTTCGTGGTCGAGAGGTTGCTGGGCGAAGGGGTGGCCTCGCAGGCGCGGTTCGACCCGCAGGCCAAGGCCGTCGGCGAATGGCTGCGTTCGCGCTACCTCGACGTACCGGAAGTCCTGCTGTGAGCGAGGTTGCGTCCGAAGAGGCGAGGGGCCTGCCCCACAGGTATTCGGACGCAAGCGACGAGGAGAAGGCGCTGCGAGCGACCGTACGGCGGTTCATGGTGGGCGAGGTGCTGCCAGGGCTCGACCAGTGGGAGCGCGATGGCGAGCTGCCGCGCGAGCTGCACAAGAAGGCGGGCGACCTCGGACTGCTCGGCGTCGCGTTCCCCACGGAGGTGGGCGGGAGCGGCGGGACGTTAGCGAACGCGGTAGCGGTGGTCGAGGAGATCCACTACGCAGGCGGATCGGGCGGATTGGTTGCGTCATTGCTGACCTGTGGGATCGCGCTTCCACATATCGTTGCTGCAGGCAACCAGGACCAGATCGACCGCTGGGTGCGACCGACGCTGGAGGGCGCACTGATCGGCTCGCTGGCGATCACCGAACCCGATGGTGGGTCCGACGTCGCCTCACTCCGTACTACGGCCCGTCGCGACGGCGATCACTTCGTCGTCAACGGGGCCAAGACCTTCATCACCTCCGGGGTACGCGCGGACTTCGTCACCACCGCGGTCCGGACGGACGGCCCCGGCGCGCACGGGATCTCGCTGCTGGTGATCGAGCGCGATACGCCCGGATTCGAGGTGTCGCGCAAGCTGGAGAAGATGGGCTGGCTCTGTTCGGACACGGCCGAACTCTCGTTCACCGACGTACGGGTTCCGCTCGCGAATCTGGTCGGCGGACCGGGGACGGGCTTCATCCAACTTGCGCAGAACTTCGTGGCAGAACGGCTCACCCTCGCAGTACAGGCGTATGCCGGTGCGCAGCGGGCGCTGGATCTCACGGTGGAGTGGTGCAGGGCGCGGGAGACGTTCGGGCGGCCGTTGATCTCGCGGCAGACCGTGCAGCACACGCTGACCGAGATGACGCGGCGGATCGACGTCGCCCGGGTCTATGTGCACGAAGTGGTCAGGCGCCATGAGCAGGGCGACGACGTGATCGCGGAGGTGTGCTTCGCGAAGAACACGGCGGTCGAGGCCGGCGCGTGGGTGTGCGACCAGGCGCTGCAGTTGCACGGCGGGCTCGGGTACATGCGCGAGGCCGAGGTGGAACGCCAGTACCGCGACCAGAAGATCCTCGCCATCGGCGGCGGCACCACCGAGATCCTCACCTCCCTTGCAGCCAAACGACTGGGGCTCACCGCATGACAAACTCCGTTACGTCCGAAGCAGCGAGGGGCGGGACCTCCACCTCTTCGGACGCAAGGGCTCAGGAGAATCGGCAGGAGATGCTGGCGAAGCTGGCCGCGTTGGACGCCGAGCATGCGAAGGCGCTGGCGGGTGGTGGGGAGAAGTACGTCGAGCGGCACCACAAGCGGGGGAAGTTGCTCGCGCGGGAGCGGATCGAGTTGCTGCTCGATCCTGACACTGCGTTCCTGGAGCTGTCGCCGCTGGCCGGTTGGGGTTCGGACTTCACCGTCGGCGCGAGCCTGGTCACCGGGATCGGCGTGGTGGAAGGCGTCGAGTGCCTGATCACGGCGAACGACCCGACCGTCAAGGGTGGCGCGAGCAACCCGTGGACGTTCCGGAAGGCGTTACGGTCCGACGAGATCGCGCGCGCCAACCGGCTGCCGGTGATCAGTCTGGTCGAGTCGGGCGGCGCGGATCTGCCTACCCAGAAGGAGATCTTCATCCCCGGCGGCGCGATGTTCCGGAACCTCACCCGGCTGTCGGCCGAGGGGATCCCGACGATCGCGCTGGTGTTCGGCAACTCGACCGCGGGCGGCGCCTACATCCCCGGCATGAGCGACTACGTGGTGATGGTCGACGGCGGCGCGAAGGTGTTCCTGGCCGGGCCGCCGCTGGTGAAGATGGCGACCGGCGAGGACGCGGACGACGAATCCCTCGGCGGGGCAGCGATGCACGCCCGTACGTCGGGGCTCGCGGACTACTTCGCCGTCGACGAACGGGACGCGATCCGGCTCGGCCGGCAGATCGTGTCGCGGCTGAACTGGAAGAAGCTCGGCCCGCCGGCTGCCGCGCAGTACGAAGAGCCTTTGTACGACGCCGACGAGTTGCTCGGGATCGTGCCGGGGGACCTGAAGATTCCGTTCGATCCGCGAGACGTGATCGCCCGGGTGGTGGACGGGTCGGTGTTCGACGAGTTCAAGCCGCTGTACGGATCGTCGCTGGCGACCGGATGGGCGTCGATCCACGGGTATCCGGTCGGCATCCTGGCGAACGCGCGCGGGGTGCTGTTCAGCGAAGAGGCGCAGAAGGCCGCGCAGTTCATCCAGCTCGCGAACCGGGCCGCGGTGCCGTTGATCTTCCTGCACAACACGACCGGCTACATGGTCGGGCAGGAGTACGAGCAGGGCGGGATCATCAAGCACGGCGCGCAGATGATCAACGCGGTGTCGAACTCTCGCGTCCCGCACGTCTCGGTGCTGATGGGCGCCTCGTACGGGGCCGGGCACTACGGGATGTGCGGGCGGGCCTTCGATCCGCGGTTCCTGTTCGCATGGCCGTCGGCGAAGTCTGCCGTGATGGGTCCGCAGCAGTTGGCCGGGGTGCTGTCGATCGTGGCTCGCGCCGCGACCGCCGCGAAGAACCTTCCGTACGACGAGGACGGCGACGCCAAGATGCGCGCCTATGTGGAGGGCCAGATCGAGGCGGAGTCGCTGCCGATGTTCCTGTCCGGACGCCTGTACGACGACGGCGTGATCGACCCGCGCGACACCCGGACCGTGCTCGGTCTGTCCTTGTCCGCGATCCACTCGGCCCCGGTCAAGGGCACCGACTTCGACGGCGCCAACTTCGGCGTCTTCCGGATGTGATGGCGTTGTCTTCCGAGAGTGTCGACCAGGGGGCCTACACCTCCGTCCTGAAGCTTGTCAGCGCACCGCCGATCACGTCGGTGCTGGTGGCGAATCGGGGCGAGATCGCGCGGCGGGTCTTCCGGACCGCGCGATCCCTTGGGATGTCGTGTGTGGCGGTGCATTCGACGGCTGATGCGTTGGCGCCGTACGTCGCGGAGGCGGACGTGGCGGTGCATCTGCCTGGTACTGCGCCTGGTGACACCTATCTGCGCGGCGAGTTGGTGATCGAGGCGGCGTTGAAGGCTGGGGCCGATGCGGTCCATCCGGGCTATGGGTTTCTGTCCGAGAATGCGGCGTTCGCGCGGGCGGTCGAGGCGGCTGGGCTGGCGTGGATCGGGCCGCCGGCCGAGGCGATCGAAACGATGGGGTCGAAGATCGAATCGAAGAAGCTGATGGCGGCGGCCGGCGTACCGGTGTTGTCGCAGTTGGTGCCTGATGAGGTGACTGAGGCCGAGCTTCCCGTGCTGGTGAAGGCGTCCGCGGGCGGTGGTGGGCGGGGGATGCGGGTCGTTCACTACCTGGAAGAGCTGGCCGGCGAGATCGAGGCGGCGTCGGCGGAGGCGTTGTCGGCTTTTGGGGATGGGACCGTTTTCTGCGAGCCGTATCTCGCGACCGGGCGGCACATCGAGGTTCAGGTGCTGGCTGATCAGCACGGGACGATCTGGGCTGTCGGTGAGCGGGAGTGCTCGATCCAGCGGCGGCATCAGAAGGTGGTCGAAGAGGCGCCGTCGCCGTTGGTCGAGCGGCTGCCGTGGATGCGGGACGAGTTGTTCGAGGCGGCGCGCAAGGCGGCTGCCGCGATCAGGTATCTCGGGGCGGGGACGGTGGAGTTCCTCGCTGACGACAGCGGACGGTTCTACTTCCTGG
The DNA here is from genome assembly GCF_014217565.1 of Kribbella qitaiheensis. Taxonomy (NCBI): domain Bacteria; kingdom Bacillati; phylum Actinomycetota; class Actinomycetes; order Propionibacteriales; family Kribbellaceae; genus Kribbella; species Kribbella qitaiheensis. The sequence continues at coordinate 4,503,843 of NZ_CP043661.1, read as the reverse complement.
AGATGAACACGCGCCTCCAGGTCGAGCACCCGGTCACGGAGTCGGTGACTGGACTGGACCTGGTGCAACTGCAGTTCGAGATCGCGCGCGGGCACGAGCTTCCCGCCGAACCGCCTGCTGCTGTTGGGCATTCAATCGAGGTCCGGCTCTACGCCGAAGACCCCGCCAACAACTGGCAACCCCAAACCGGCACCCTCCACCGCTTCCATTTCCCCACCCCCACCACCTCCTTCGCCTCCCCCGTGCACCGCGCTTACGTCCGAAGAAGTGGTGATGACGTCCCTCCGCTTCTTCGGACGCAAGAGAGCGCGCCGTGGGTTCGAGTCGACTCGGGGGTGGAGAGCGGGTCGGAGGTTTCGCCGTACTACGACGCGATGCTCGCCAAGGTGATCGTCTGGGGGGCGACGCGGGAGGTCGCCGCGGCTCGGCTCGCGGCCGAGTTGGGGCGCGCTGAGATTCATGGGGTGCGGACCAATCGGGATCTGCTGGTTCGGGTTTTGCGGCATCGGGCGTTTTTGGATGGGGAGACCGATACGGCGTTCTTCGAGCGGCATGGGCTCGAGGTGCTGGCGGAGCCGTTGGCGGACAAGTCGACGGAGGAGTTGGCGGCGCTCGCGGCGGCGCTGGCGGATGCGGCTCATAGGCGGACTACTGCGAAGGTGCAGGGGCGGCTGCCTAGTGGGTGGCGGAATCTGGCGTCGCAGCCGCAGCGGAAGACGTTCGCGGCGGGTGACTCGACGTACGAGGTGTCGTATCGGCTGACCCGGGACGGGCTGCTTGCCGACGGCGATGTGACGCTGGTCGAGGCCTCGCCGGATCAGGTGGTGCTGGAGGTCGGCGGCGTGCGGCGGCGGTTCGCGGTGGCGGCGTACGACGGGCTGGTTTGCGTGGATTCGGCTTCGGGGTCGGTGGCATTGACGCCGGTCGACCGGTTCCCGGATCCGTCGCAGCAGGTCGCGGCCGGGTCGCTGCTCGCGCCGATGCCGGGCACGGTGATCCGGGTCGGGGTCTCGGTCGGCGACCAGGTGAAGCAGGGGCAGCCGCTGCTCTGGCTGGAGGCGATGAAGATGGAACACACCATCTCCGCACCGGCCGACGGAATTCTGACCGAGCTCGCCGTCGCCGCCGGGCAACAGGTCGAGGTCGGGGTCGTCCTTGCAGTCGTACAGGTGGAGCCCGCAGTACAAGAGGCCGTAGGACAAGTGGAGGAGAACGCATGAGCTTCGTCGAGAGTGAGGAACGCCGCGCGCTGCGGGCGGCGGTGCGCGAGCTCGGCCGGAAATATGGCTACGCCTGGTTCACCGAGCGGGCCCGATCCGGCGGCCAGACCACCGAGCTGTGGGAGGAAGCGGGCAAGCTCGGCTACCTCGGCGTCAACCTGCCCGAGGAGTACGGCGGCGGAGGCGGCGGGATGGGCGACCTGTCGATCGTGCTGGAGGAGCTCGGCGCGGCCGGCTGCCCGCTGCTGATGATGGTCGTCTCACCGTCGATCTGCGGCACGGTCATCACCCGCTTCGGCACCGGCGAGCAGAAGCAGCGCTGGCTGCCGGGACTCGCGGACGGCTCGACCACGATGGCATTCGCGATCACCGAGCCGGACGCGGGATCGAACTCGCACAACATCACCACGACAGCCCGCCGTACGCCGGACGGCTGGTCGCTGTCGGGCCGGAAGGTGTACATCTCCGGGCTCGACGTCGCGCAGGCCGTGCTGGTGGTCGGGCGGACCGAGGACGCGAAGACCGGCAAGCTCAAGCCCGCGTTGTTCATCGTGCCGATCGACGCGGCCGGGGTCGAGTTCAGCAAGATCGAGATGGACCTGATCAGCCCGGACAAGCAGTTCTCGCTGTTTCTCGACGACGTGCAACTCCCCGCCGAAGCGCTCGTCGGCTCCGAGGACGCGGCGCTGATGCAGCTGTTCGCGGGTCTCAACCCGGAGCGGATCATGGCGTCGGCGTTCGCGCTCGGGATCGCCCGGCACGCGCTGGACAAGGCCGTTGCCTACGTCAAGGAACGCCAGGTGTGGAAGACCCCGATCGGCGCCCACCAGGGCATCGCCCATCCGCTGGCACAGATCAAGATCGAGGTCGAGCTGGCCCGGTTGATGATGCAGAAGGCGGCCGCCCTGTACGACGCGGGCGACGACCTCGGCGCGGGTGAGGCCGCGAACATGGCCAAGTACGCCGCCGGCGAGGCCGCCGTACGCGCCACGGACCAGGCAGTCCAGTCGCTCGGCGGCAACGGGATGACGGTCGAGTACGGCGTCGCCTCGCTGGTCGCGGCGGCCCGCGCGTCCCGGATCGCACCGGTCAGCCGGGAGATGATCCTCAACTTCGTCGCCCAGCATTCATTGGGTCTACCCAAGTCGTACTGAGTCAGGTCAGAGTCGTGCCTCCCGCTATCTGAAAGGACCGCCGCCATGGTCATCCAGAGCCAGTTCCCGCCGGTCGAGAACCTTGACCTGCCGCTTTACGACGCCGTCCTCGGCCGGGCGCAGGAGTACGGCGACCGGACGGCGTTGGTCGACGGCGTCACCGGCAAGGAGCTCAGCTACGCGCAGCTCGACCAGATGACCCGCCGGATCGCGGCCGGGCTCGCCGAGCTGGGGATCAAGCACGGCGACGTGATCGCGCTGCACAGCCCGAACACGATCCTCTATCCGGCCGTGTTCTACGGCGCGATGCGGGCCGGCGCCACCGTGACGACGGTCAACGCGCTCTACACCGCGGACGAGCTGAAGAAGCAGTTGCTCGACTCCAAGGCGAGACTGCTGGTGACGATCTCGCTCTTCCTGCCGATCGCGACCGCGGCCGTGGACGGGACCAGCGTCGAGGAGATCTTCGTCTGCGACCAGGCCGAGGGGTTCCGGTCGGTGACCGAGCTGCTGGCTTCGACCGGACCTGAGCCGGTGGTCGAGATCGACCCGGCCGAGGACGTCGCCGTACTGCCGTACTCGAGCGGGACGACCGGCATCGCCAAGGGCGTGATGCTGACGCACCGCAACATCGCGACGAACCTGCTGCAGGCCGAGTCGACCTTCACCATGGACGAGAACGAGCGGATCATCGCGATCCTGCCGTTCTTCCACATCTACGGTCAGGCCGTCCTGATGAACCTGCCGCTCCGGATGGGCGCGACCGTGGTGGTGCTGCCGAAGTTCGACCTGCAGCAGTTCCTCACCACGCTGGCCGAGCAGAGGATCACCCGGGCGTTCGTGGCGCCGCCGGTGGTGCTCGCGCTGGCCAAGCACCCGGCCGTCGACGGGGTCGACCTGTCGACTCTGAAGTACGTGACGTCTGCTGCAGCACCGCTCGATGGAGAGCTCGCCGATGCCTGCGCGAAGCGGCTCGGGCTGCACGCCGTCATGCAGTGCTACGGGATGACCGAGCTGTCGCCGGGGACACACGCCGTACCGCAGGACGAGCTGGATCCACCGGCAGGTGCCGTGGGCAAGCTGTTCCCGTCGACCGAGATGCGGCTGGTCGGTGCGGATGGCGAGGATGTCGGCGAGGGCGATCCGGGCGAGATCTGGATCCGCGGACCGCAGGTGATGAAGGGATATCTCGGCCGGCCGGCGGAGACCGACGCGACGGTCGACCCCGAGGGCTGGCTGCACACCGGCGACATCGGCCGGGTCGACGAGCGGGGATTCCTGTACGTCGTGGACCGGGTGAAGGAGCTGATCAAGTACCACGGGTACCAGGTGCCGCCGGCCGAGCTCGAGGCGGTGCTGTTGACCGACGACCGGATCGCGGATGCCGCGGTGATCGGAGTACAGGCCGATGGCAACGAGATCCCGAAGGCGTTCGTGGTGCCGATGCCGGGCGTCGCGCTGAGCGCCGAGGACGTGATGGAGTACGTCGCCGAGCGCGTCGCGCCGTACAAGAAGGTCCGGCAGGTCGAGTTCATCGACGCCGTCCCGAAGGCTGCTTCGGGCAAGATCCTGCGGCGCGAGCTGCGAGCACGGGAGGCAGCACGTGAGTGAAGGCGATTCGCTGTGAGCGAGGCGCTTCGCGAGCCGCAGCAGGACAGAAGCCGGGCGACCCGGCAGAAGTTGCTGGCGGCTGCGCTGGAGTCGCTGGCCGAAGTGGGCTACTCGGCTACGACGGTCGCGGTGGTGGCCGCCCGGGCGGGGGTGTCCCGTGGGGCGGCACAGCATCACTTCCCGACGCGCGCTGACCTGTTCGCGGCTGCAGTGGAGTACATGTCCGAGGTGCGGTTGGCCGAGATCCGTGAACAGGCTTCTGGCCTGCCCAGCGGCGAGGGGCGGACCGAGGCGATCGTCGGGATGCTCGCGGACGTCTACACAGGGCCGCTGTTCCGTGCTGCGTTGCACCTGTGGGTCGCTGCTTCTACTGAGGAGCCGTTGCGGCAGCAGATCGTGCGGTTGGAGGCCAATGTCGGGCGGCAGGCTCACCGCGCGCTACTAGACGTACTGGAGGTCAGTGAGCGCACTCCGGGTGTCCGCGAGACGGTGCAGGGGGTGCTGGACATGTCCCGGGGGCTGGGGCTCGCCGACCTGCTTACTGACGACTCGGCTCGCCGACAGGGCGTAGTACGGCAGTGGGCGCGCATCCTCGATCAGGCGCTAGCGCTTCGCTAGTCGCTCATCGACCTTTGCTGCAAGGGCATCTGGGTCACAGTCGGCTAGGTGGTCGCGGACCAGTAGGTGGATGAAGGCGTACTCGCCGCGGCCGGTGCGAGCTGCTCGTCAGCGTTTCACCTGCCGGTCAGTGGCTGCGCGTTAGCCCGGCGCGGGATCCGCGGGCTGCTTTTCGCCGGTCCACCTTGGCTGCCAGGGTGTCCGGGTCGCACTCGGCCAGGTGGTCGCGCACCAGGAGGTGGATGAAGGCGTACTGCTCACCCTCGAACCGGCGACCTTGCCCGGTCCGGGCCAGCACATGCCGATCGGCGGCGTACTGGAGAAAGGCGCGGCGGCGCCAGGGCAGGTAGCTCGTCCATCGCAGCATCAGACCGTGCAGCAGACGCGAGACGGTTTCGGCAATCCGGTGACCCCGGGAATCCCAGCCTTGGCCAGCCATCACTCCGAGCAACAGGCCGAGCAGCTGCTCAGGTCCGGTCACACCGGCACTCGCCCCAAGAACAGTTGCTATTAGCAACGAACCCAGCGCGGTGGCGCCGACCCATGGGTCCATCCGCCAGCGGAACCGCGGACCGTCGACGTACTCGCGGCTGCTGTCGCGACGCTCCAGTTGGTCCATCGGGAGACGCTTGATCAACCGGACGCCCTCGACACCGATCAGACCGAGCACGCACGCCTGGACGAACGAGTCCGGTGACGGTGCCCGGGAGGCCGCCAGTGCACCGACCAGGCCGACCACCACGAGTCGCAGGCCGAGTAGCCGGCGTCGCCATCTCTGCGTCGGCCGCGTCATTTCCGCGAGCTCCTTCAGATAGGCCACGCCGGCGCCGACCGCCAAGAGGCCGAGTCCCAGCCAGGTCGGCAGCAACGTCACGGTCCCGACCGCTGCCAGGCCGAAGACGAGCCCCACGATGGCGCCGAGGCTGATCACCAGCGCCGCGATCAGCGCCCGCGGCTGCTCCGGCCGGCGCCGGAACACCCGCCAGGTCCGCGGCGGCAGATGGACGAGAATCAGCCCGATCAGGCCGAACCCGAAACCAGCCGGTACGCCGAACAGCGCAGCCACGGCCAGCGTGACTCCGCCGACGAATCCCGCGAGCAGAGCCGGCAGGCAGATCATGTGGCCCAACTGGCTGACCTCGGGCAGCGACATCCCGTACCAGCCGCCGGGAGGAAGCCGGCGTGGCAGCGCGATCCGGTCGCCCTCGCCCATCCGGGTCCACCGGGCCAGGCACCAGAGCGACCGCATGGTGGTTCGTGAGCTGTACCGCCCGGTGGCCGGGCGACGCCGCGCCAGCACCTCGGAGACATAGGTGTCGAACAGTTCGCGCCGGTGGTCCGCGACGTCGCCCGCGACGATGTCGCGGGCGTCGCGGCCCTGGTAGGCGAGGGCCATCACGTTGAGCATCAGCGGTGAGTCGACCAGACCCCACAGGTCCTCGTCCTGCTCGATCGCGGCCCGGGCGCCGGCGAGTTCCGGCCCGACGGCTGCGAAGTAGTCCAGCACCCGCCGGCGGCTCAACGGCCGAATGCCGACAGTGCCGTACAGCCTGAGCTGTTGCGGCAACCGTTCGTAGTCCTGGGTCCGGCAGGTGACTGCCAGCTGCGTGATCATGTAGCGCCGACGGAGCTCCTCAAGCACCGGAGCCAGCCGATCACGGTGGCCGATCGCAACCTCGTCCAAGCCGTCCAGCAGCAAGGCCAGCTGCCCGTTGCGGAGCCAGACCCTGCCGACGGGGGCCGGAATCTGGTACCTGCTGGTCAGTTCGCCGAGTAACCAGTGGACGAACACGGCGAGCTGGGTGCTGTCAGCTGGATCGTCATCCTCCGGCCGCCCTGCTTGAGACGCACCCGACCCGGCCCAGCCGGCCAGATCGACCAGCACGGGGATCGGTCGCTCCCGATCGTTGCGAGCGTGCGCGACCAGCGAGCGGGCGAGATCCAGCAGGAGCGTGGTCTTGCCGGCGCCGGGAGCTCCGAGGATCAGCATCGAATCCTGCAGCTCGTCGAACACCGTCCCGATCTCGCCGCCCTCCCTGACCTGGGAATCGATGCCACCGAGGGGCCGCACCAGCAGGTCGTACGGGTGGAGCCCCGCACCCACCCGCTCGTCCAGGTCGAGAGCGAGCCTGGTCCGGGAGGCCAGCGAGCCGGCGAACCGGCCATCGAGGTACCGCTCCACACGGTCCAACGCGTTCGGGCGATTCCTGGGCTGGTCGGCGGACCGCGCCCACTGCGCGCCCGTACGGCGACTCCGGACCTCCACCAGGCCGGTGACGATCGCGATCACCCACAACAGGCCGATGGCCGGCCACGCCCACCCGACGTACCGCTCGAGGATGACGGGCACGGTACCGCCGGTGGCAACGTTGATCGCGATCGGCAGCAGGACCAGGGTGAGCGAAATGGTCAGGACAATCACGATGGCCCTCAGCAGCCCGTGGATCCTCACCCACGGAGCGTATCGAGCCAGCGGTTCGCCCGTGCTCCTGTCCGCGTTTCACCTGCCGGTCCTGCCTTCGGGAATCGTTGTCCAGTCACGTAGGTTGCTTTAGGTCATGACATCTACTGAGCGGGTCGACTCCAGCGGCGTGGGGTTGCGGTCGGAGCGTGGGCCGATCCTGCTCGCCGTGATGCTGAGCATCGGGCTGGTGGCGATCGACGCGACCATCCTGGCGACGGCGGTGCCGTCGGTGGTCGAGGACCTCGGCGGCTTCAGTCAGTTCCCGTGGCTGTTCTCGATCTATCTGCTGGCCCAGGCTGTCTCGGTCCCGGTCTACGGCAAGCTCGCCGACCAGCGCGGCCGCAAACCGATCATGCTGTTCGGCGTCGCGTTGTTCGTGCTCGGCTCGGTGCTCTGCGGTTTCGCCTGGAGCATGCCGGCTCTGATCGCCTTCCGGCTGATCCAGGGCCTCGGCGCCGGCGCGATCCAGCCGATCGGGATGACGATCGTCGGCGACATCTACAGCGTCGCCGAGCGGGCCAAGGTGCAGGGGTACATCGCCAGCGTCTGGGGCATCGCCTCGTTCGTGGGGCCGACCCTGGGCGGCGTCTTCTCCGACTACATCTCCTGGCGCTGGATCTTCTTCGTGAACATCCCGCTCGGGCTCGCGGCCGCCTGGGTGCTGCTGCGCCGGTTCGAGGAGAAGGTCGCGGCCAAGACGCGGCACCAGATCGACTACGCGGGCACGATCCTGCTCGCGGTCGGTGGCTCGCTGTTGCTGCTAGGTCTGCTCGAAGGCGGTGTGATGTGGTCGTGGGATTCCGCCACGAGCATCGCGATCCTGGCCATCGCCGTACTGCTGCTGACCGCCTTCGTCTTCGTCGAGCGGCGCGCTCCGGAGCCGGTGCTGCCGTTGTGGGTGCTGGGTCAACGCGTGCTGAACTCGGCGAACGCGGCCGCGCTGCTGGTCGGCGTACTGATGATCGGGCTGTCGACGTACGTGCCGCTGTTCGCACAGGGAGTGCTCGGGACCTCGGCGCTGGTGGCCGGGTTCGCGCTGGCGGCGATGACGCTCGGCTGGCCGATCGCGGCGTCGCTCGCGGGGCGGATCTATCTGCGGCTCGGGTACCGGACCACGATGATGTTCGGTGCGGTGATCGTGGTGATCGGCGCAGCTCTGCTGCTCACGGTGAATTCCGGTAGCTCCGTGCTCTACCTCGCATTGGCCTGCTTCGTGATCGGTGTCGGACTGGGCTTCACCGCCTCGCCTTCAGTGGTCGCTGCACAGTCATCGGTCAACTGGAAGAGCCGCGGTGTGGTGACGGGGGCCAACATGTTCGCGCGGTCGGTCGGCAGCGCTGTTGGTGTCGCTGTGTTCGGTGCAGTCGCGAACGGTGTGGTCGCACGTCGACTCGGCTCCGAACACGGCGACCTGGAGAAGCTCCCCAGCAACGTGCTCGCCCCTGCGATCCACGACGTGTACTACGGCGCTGCCGCGGCCGCGGTACTGCTCGTCTTCGCCGTGATGTTCATGCCGAACAGGGTCGCCGAGCAGCCTCGCGACTAGGGCGTGTCTCCAAACCCTGTGCAGTCGCGAGCAGGTGCCGAGGTGCCGTGCCGAGTGCCGCGCAGTACGCACAGGGGTTGGAAACACGCCCTAGGCGCCGCGGGACTCTGCGACGCGGCGGAGCCAGTAGCGGAACCAGGCGGGGCCGTACGGGATGTAGACGCGAGTGGGGATGTCCCTGTCGCGCAGTTGAGCCAGTACTTCGGGGCGGATGCCCAAGAGGTGCTCCACCGGGACTGTGCCGACGCCGAGCTGGATCGCTTCCCGCAGGCGGCCGTCGTGCGTTGCCATCGACCAGTTGGCGCCACTGGCCGCAAGGCGGTGCGCCAACTGGAGGTACGCGATGTCCGTCGGTTCGCCGTACGGGTGTGCGCCGGTCGGCTCGACGTACGCGCCCTTGACCAGCCGTACTTGCACTCCGGCCGCTACCAAGGCGTCGATGTCGTCGGGAGAGCGCAGGAGGTTGGCCTGCACGGTCGCGCCGATGCGGTCGCTGAGTCCGCGGCTCGCTACGTCCAGAACGCATTGCTGGATCTTGTCGGTCCTTGCTGTGTCCTCCGCACCGATCTGGAGCCGTCGGCCCGACGGTAGTGCTTCGGCGATCCTGGCGACTCGGTCGGCCGCACCTTGGGGATCGACATCCACGGCGAGGTGCGAGAGGTCGAGGGACAACCAGACGTCGGCGGGCGGAGCCGGAAGGAGTTCGGCCAGCTCCAGGTACTCGTCGACCACGCGGTCCGCGTCTGCCGAATCCTCGGACAGCTCACCGAACAGGTCGACGCTGATGCCGTGACCGAGAGCCAACTGCTCATCGGCAACGGTGAGAGCTTCGTCCCGGGTCCGGCCGGCGACATACCGCGAGGCTGCCCGCCAGGCGTTCTCCTCGCCACCCGGCAGGCCCTTCACCACTTGCTCGAGCCGTTCGTTGGTCGCCAGCTTGAAGAGCACCGCCCGGTCTAAACGCATGCTCGCAGTCTGCCAGCCGCCGGGTTCTTGGCCCATAGGGAGCACTAGCGTGCTTCGTATGCGCGCGGTGGATTGTGTCGGGGCTTTGATTCGTGACGAGCGGCAGCGGGTGTACGTGCAGCGGCGTACGGCGCAGCGGCGGTTGTTGCCGGGGATTTGGGACATCGTCGGTGGGCACCTCGAAGCCGGCGAGAGTCCGGAGCAGGCGCTGGCCCGGGAGGTCGAGGAAGAGACCGGGTGGCGGGTGCGCTCGATCGACGCCACGGTTGCCGACTGGGAGTGGGAGTACGAGGGCCGCGTACGCCGGGAGGTCGATTACCTGGTCACCATCGATGGGGATCTGCGGCAACCGCGGCTCGAGGACGGCAAGCACGACGCGAGTGCCTGGGTGGGGCCGGACGACCTGGACCTGTTGATGGTGAACCGGACCGACGGTGATCGGCGGCTGCGGGACATCGTGGCGCTCGCGAACCGGATCAGGTTCACCGCGCGGTTGCGGCTTGAGCCGATCAGCGGACCGACACCGGTCCTGACCGGACATGTAGCGGACCTGGAGCGGCTGCACGGGGATCCGTGGGTAGCAGAGTGGTACGCCGGGACGTGGTCCACAGCGGAAGCCGTACGCCGGGCTGCCGCGTTCCAGGCGCGCTGGGAGAGCAACGGCGTGAGCAAGTGGATGGCCTATGACCGGGCGAGCGGGGCGCTGGTCGGCCGGGGCGGGATGGATCGGCTGGACCCGGACCACGAGTGGGTCCGCCAGATCGCGGAGGTGCTGGACGACGGCGGCGCCTGGGCGGCCGAGCGGCTCGAACTCGGCTGGGCCCTGCGGACCGAGTTCCGCGGTCAGGGCCTCGCGGCCGAGATCGGCCGGGCCGGGCTGGACTTCGCCTTCGGAGCGCTGGCCGCACGGTCGGTGATCGCGCTGACGGAACGGCACAACCTCGCCTCGCGGGCGGTGATGGAACGGATCGGGATGAAGTACGCCGGCGAGATCCGCACGGAGGGGCTGGTCGAGAACAAGGAAGGCTTGCATCCCGACGCCCCCTTCGCCGTCTACGAAACAACCGCCTGAGCCGCCTCCGGCGGCGGGCGGGGCGCGGGCGCCCGGATGGGTGGTCGGCGGAGTTTTACTGGGTGCCGAGGGCGGTGACGAAGCGGGTCAGGAGGACGGCGAAGGTTTCCTGGTCGGCTTCCGGCCAGTCGGCCATGGCGGCGGCGAACTTGCGGCGGCGGAAGGTGTGGACGATCTCGAGGCGGTCCCGGCCCGCGGCGGTGAGGACGAGATTGATCCGCCGGCCGTCCAATTGATCGGCTTCGCGCCGGATCAGGCCGGCGCCGACCGCGGCAGCGACCAGTTTGCTCGCCCGCGGCTGGTCGACGCCGAGACGTTCGGCGACGCCGTTCACACCGATCGGCTCGTCGCCGGCCGCCTCGATCGCGTCGATCACCTGCTGGCCGGAGTCGTCCTGCACGCCCGCGGCCTGGGCGAAGAACCGCAGCATCTGGCGACGGCGGATCGCCACCATCGCCGTCTCGACCGCGGCCACGGGCTCGACCATGAGCTCTCCCGGATATATGCTTGTTGACATGTATATGTCAGGTGACAACAAGCCTATCGGGTGGTGGCTGAAGGAAGTGGACCGGCTGCTCGACGTGACGTTCGAGCAGACCCTCGCGGCGGACGGGCTGAACCGGCGCCAGTGGCAGATCCTCAACGCGGCCCGCCGGGAAGAACAGTTCGCCGTCGCGCTGGCGCCGTTCCTGTCCGGCGACCCGGCCGAGCTCGCCTCGTTGACCGGCCCGCTGACTGCTCGGGGCTGGCTCGACGGCGATCGGCTGACGCCGGCCGGAGCGGTCGCGCACGAGCAGCTGACCGAGAAGGTACGAGCGCAGCGCCGCCGGGTCACCAACGGCATCGTCGACGCGGAGTACCTGCAGACGATCGACGTACTGCGGCGGATGGCCGCCAACCTGGACCCAAATAACTCCGCTGTGTGACCACCCAGGCGCGGTGGTCACACAGCGGAGTCGGCCACCTCGGAGTGTGGCTAGTGGTGAGGTGTCACTAGCCACTTGCCCCGCCCGGCCCGAGGTGTCGGCCAGGAGGTGGTTGGAACGGCTGGGCAGCGGCGATACAGGGACTCAACCGCTTGCCCAGCCGGGCTTCGGGCGGTGCGGTCCGGAGCTGAGGAGAGCTCCGGACCGCACCTCTGGTTTCGTCCGGGGGCTGAGGAGTGCCCCCGGACCTTCACTTACCACTCCTGGACGTGAGGAGACTCCAGGAGTGACAACCGGGTCTGAGGAGGACCCGGCAGGCTCAGATGTCCGCGTGTTCCTGCGGCCCGAGGATGTCGTTGGTGACCCGGAGGCCGGTGAAACGCCTCCGCATCGCCTGCTCGTAGCGCGCCGCCAACGGTGCTTCGGCGACGTACTGCGCGATCACGTGCTCGCCGAACCAGACCCGCACTCTGCGGCGGTGCTGCCGCGACGTCATCTCCGCGATTGCCACTACTTGCTCACCCCGTAACTCTCAGGCCTTGCAACCAGTTGGACTTACTGGTTGTCATGGCAGTAATGGTGCACAGACCGACCGTGACCGCTCTAGGACCTGGACCGGACCTTTGCCGGACCTCTCCCGGACCTCTGGCGGACAAAGCCGATCTGCACCTTGTCGTGGGGCATTCAGTCGAGACAACGTCTGATCTGACGTGAACGGGAGGAACGATGGCGGGTAGGTATACGCCAAAGACGGTTCTTGCGCACCTGATCCAGCGCCGGAACCAGACCTACTCCGAGATCGTCGCCGAGTTCGTCGAGCTGGGTGGAACCATCACCGAGCGGCACCTGCGGCGCCTCGCATCGGGCGAGCGAGCAGGGACCACTCCACAGACCCGGCGCACCCTGCAACGCATGTTCGGCAAGCCGGTCGAGGAGCTCTTCGCCCCGTATGTCCCCGAGCAGGCCGCCCAGGTGGTGCCGGTGACTGCAACGGGTGGGCGGATCACGACAGGTAATGAGATGGAGGTACTCGACATGGCTGCCAGCCGTGCGCGGGCTTTCGCCCTCGCGGCCCAGACCGGTCTCGGAAGCGAGGCTATGGAACAGGTGTACGACGACGTCCGACACGTCGCGAAGGCCTATCCGCAGCGCCCGCTGCCGGAAATCCTCGGCCAGCTGGTCGAGACGCAGGACCTGGTCTTCGCGTTGCTGGAGAGCCGGCAGCGTCCGGAACACCTGCGGCAGCTGTACTTCCTCGGTGGAGTGACCGGTGGTCTACTCGCCAAGGCATCTCATGATCTCGGTAACCCGCACGCCGCCCTGACCCAGGCCAGGACCGCCTTCCTCTGCGCCGACAACGCCGACCACCACGGGCTGCGCGCCTGGGTCCGCGGGCTGCAGTCGCTGGTCTCCTACTGGGCCGGCAACCCGCACGACTCGGTCCGGTACGCCCAGCTGGGCGCCGGCTACGCCGAGCAGGCCAACAGCACCACCAGCGTCTGGCTCCCCGTCAGCGAGGCCCGTGCCTGGGCCGCGCTGGGCAACGCCGACGCCACCCGGGCCGCGCTGGAGCGCGCGGAAAACGCCTGGTCCACGGTCGTCGAGGGTGACGACCTGGACGAGATGGGCGGTCTGTGCACCTTCGGCCGCAACCGGCAGCTGTACTACGCGGCCGACGCGCTCGCCTGGCTGCCAGGTGAGCGGGAGACCGCCGAGCGGTACTCCCGTCAGGCCGTGGACGCGTACACGGACCAGTCGCACCCCGAGTGGGCCTTCGGCGACGCCGCCGGCAGCCACGCCGCGATGGCCATCACCCGGATCGCGAACGGTGAACTGGACGGCGCGGCCGACGCGATCGCGCCGGTCCTCGGTCTGCCGACCGAGCGCCGGATCAACGGTGTCGTCCACTCCGCCCGCCGGGTGCACCAGGCCCTGCGGCAGTCCGGCCGGGCCGACGACGCTCGCGACCTGCAGGAAGAGATCGAACTGTTCACCCGGACGCCGATGCAGACCTACCCGCGGTAAACCGTTCAAGGATTAGCATCCCGCCCATGGACCCGCTCACCGGCGATGGCGTTCGCCTGCGCGATTTCCGGTCGGCAGACCTCGATGATCTGCTGGCCATCACCGGTGACGACAGGGTCACCAACTGGATGGCGTTCGACAGCCATACCCGCGAGAAGGCCCAGCAACTGCTCGACGGCTGCATCGCCGACATCGCGGTCGAGCCACGTACCGTCTTCGGGCTGGCTATCACCCGGATCGACGACGACCAGGTGATCGGCTTCATCCGGCTCGCCGGCACTGGCGGCAAGGCGGCCAAGCTCGGCTACATGATCGCGGCCGACCACTGGGGCAACGGGTACGCCACCGACGCGACCCGCACGATGCTCCGCTTCGCCTTCGGCCCACTGGCCCTGCACCGCGTCACCGCCGCGATCGGCCCGGAGAACTCCGCCTCGATCGCCGTCGTCAAACGCCTCGGCTTCACCTACGAAGGCCACCTCCGCGACCACGTCTTCACCAACGGCGGCTGGCGCGACTCGGTCCTCTACTCCCTCCTCAGCACCGAGACGGCCTCCCTCACCCCACGCTGATCCGCCGGTAGTTCATCCGGGGAACATCTTCACGTCATGCGGTGCCTTGACAGTGGCTTGTCAGCACAAGGAGGGTATTCCGCCATGACGTCTGAGCAGCAGGTTCCCGAGTGGGCCGATCCGGCCGTGCCCGAGGAGGAGCTGGATCCGCAGGGGTTTTCGCGGCGTGGGTTGATCCGGCGGGCCGGGTTGCTGGGAGCCGGGTTCGCCGCTGCCGGCGTACTGGGGACAAGCGAGGCCGCCGCGGCCGAGAGCAGTTCGCAGTACGGGGATGATCCTGACCTGGTTTATCTGGTCGGGGATCACCATGTGCACAGCCGGTACAGCCACGACGCGAAGTACGACTTCAGTCAGCTGGCGTTGCCGCGGGTCGCAGTTCGGGCTGGACTGGATGGCGTTCACCGAGCACAGCAACTTCGGGCACGCGGACAAGGGTGCGCAGGCGGAGAACGCCGAGGTGCTCAAGGCTCGGGCGGAGAACCCGCGGATGCTCGTGTTCCAGGGGCTGGAGTGGTACCTCCCCGCCGCCGAGCACGGCACGGTCCTGGTCGCGCCCGGTGCGAACAACGTCGCCTTGCTGCAGCAGTTCGAGCGCGAGTACGACGGCAAGCTCACCAACCGCTCGGCGGACACTCCCGAGAACGAGCAGCACGCGGTGAAGGCACTGAGCTGGCTCGCCGAGCAGAAGCGGACCAGGTTCGTCGACGACGTCCTGGTGTTCGCCAACCATCCGATGCGGCTGGGGATCGATTCGCCGCACGAGCTCCGGGCCTGGCGCGACAGCGGCGTCTGCATCGGCATGGAGGGCGCACCTGGTTCGCAGGGCGACGCGGACCCGGCCTGGTGCGCGTTCCGCGGTACTACGACCAACCAGCGCGGCGAGTACACCAACAACCCGGGCGCTGGGAGCTGGGCGGGCTATCCGGTCGATGCGTACCGCACGTACGGCGGCTTCGACTGGGCCACCGCGACCGTGGGCGGGCTGTGGGACTCCCTGCTCGCCGAGGGCCGGCTGTTCTCGATCACCTCCAACAGCGACAACCACCGGACCATCTGGGACACCTGGAAGGACGGCGAGTTCCCGCCCGGGCAGAACTTCGACTCGCTCGGCTGGAAGCCGTCCCCGACCGACGCCGGTACGCCGCAGGCCGGCAGCGACTTCTGGCCCGGTCAGTTCAGCCGGACTCACGTCGGTGTCACCCGGTACGGCTACCTGGACGTGATGGCCGGGCTGCGCGCCGGACGGGTCTGGGTGGACCACGGCCAGCTGGTCGACGACATCGACGTACGAGTTGCTCCTGCCGGGTCCAAGCAGCGCGGTGTGACCTTGGGTGGTCGCTTGAAGGTTCGCCGCACCGAGCGACTCGAGCTACGGGTCACCGTGACCAGCGCGACCCGGCCGAACTTCCACGGCGTGCTGCCGAGGCTGGCCCACCTGGACGTGATCCGGGGCATCGTGACCGGTGCCGCCAAGGACCGCGACAGCTGGAAGGCACCGGACACGCGGGTGGTCGAGCAGCTCGACGTACAGCGCAAGACCGGCACCTACACGCTGCGGATCCCGCTGGGCCGGGCCGACCGATCGCACTACCTGCGGCTGCGCGGCAGCGACGGCAAGCGGAACGGAGCGGGGTACCTGGGCCGCCAGATCGACCCCGCTGGGCCGATCCAGCACCCGCCGGCCGACGGCGATCCCTGGCTGGACACCTGGCTCTATACGAATCCCGTCTTCGTGGACGTGGTTCGTTGAGCATGGTCGAGGGGTTGGAGTGGTGGGGAGACTGGTCGTATGGCAATCACGTCACGACTGAATCTGCTGGACCCGATGCGGGACGGCCTGGCCCGGATGATCCTGACGAAGGTGGCCGGGCCGGATCCGTCGGCCGAGCGGGACCGGGTCCACAGCACCCCCGGTCCTAGGTGGTTCGCGCCGGACCGGCCGATCCGGCGCGTGCACGGCGACGCCTCGATGTTCGCGGGTGGGCTGCGGGCGCTCCTGCTGCAGTCGCTCCACCCACTCGCGATGGCTGCGGTTTCGGCGCACTCCGGCTATCGCGGTGACCCGTGGGGCAGGCTGCAACGCACCAGCTACTTCCTGGCCATCACGACGTACGGCGCTGCGCCGGACGCCGAGGAGGCCATCGCCCGGGTCAAGGCAGTGCACGAGCGAGTGCGCGGCACCAGTCCGGACGGGACGCCCTACCGGGCATCGGACCCTCACCTGCTCAAGTGGGTGCACGTCGCGGAGGTGGACAGCTTCCTGGCCGCTCACCAGCGATACGGCGCTGCGCCGCTCGACGCTGCCGAGCGAGACGGCTATGTGGAGGACACGGCACGAGTGGCTCGCGCACTGGGGGTTTTAGATCCGCCCACTACCGAGGCGGAGCTACGGGCGACCTTGGAGTCGTACCGGCCCGAGCTACGCGGTACGACGGAGGCTCGGGAGGCGGCGCGGTTCATCCTGGTGCATCCTCCGGTGCCCTTGGCCGCTCGCCCGGCGTACGGGGTGCTGACCGCGGCGGCGGTTGGATTGTTGCCGTCGTGGAGCCGTTGGCCGCTGCGGTTGCCTTACCTGCCGCTGGCGGAGAGCACCATGGTCCGGGTGGCCGGCAGCGGCCTGACCCGCACGATCCGCTGGGCGCTGGCCTCGCCGACGCTCACCCCGGCCCGTCAGTAGCAGGTGCTGGTGGCTGATAGCCGGTAGTTTTCTCCCATGTCCAAGCGCCTGAACCGCCCGCTACCGCTCGGTACGCCGGCCGGGGTCGAGGTGCTGACCAAGATCCTCACCCAGGGCCCGATCCCGCGGGTCCAGATCGCCCGCCGGACCGGACTCTCCCAGGCGGCCGTGACGAAGGCCGTCGCACCTCTGATCGAGGCCGGGTTCGTGACGGACCAGCAGGCCCTGGCCGAGGACGCGGCCGAGGGCCGGCCCGAGCTGGGCATCGGGCGACCGGTGAGTCCGCTGACGGTGGTCGCCGACAGCGTCTCGGTGATCGGGCTGAAGGTGACTCCGACCGACCTGATCGGCGTGACCACCGACTTCAAGGCCGGCATCCTCGCGGTCCGGCACCAGCAACTGACGGACCTGTCCGCGGCGACGGTGATCGAGCAACTCGCGTCGCTCGCGACCGAGCTGATGGACACGCTGGACGACGAGGCGGACCCGTCCGGTCCGTTGATCGGCATCGGCGTCGCGGTCTCCGGCGATGTGGACACTCTGCACGGAGTGGTCCGGGATTCGCCGTTCATGGGTTGGCGGGACGTGCCGGTCGCGACTCCGCTGGGCGAGAAGCTGCGGGTGCCGGTGGTCGTGTCCAACGACGTACGGGCGTTGACGGTGACCGAGCACTGGTTCGGGGTGGGCGTCGACGCGGACTCGTTCGCGGTGGTGACGATCGGATCCGGGGTCGGCTGCGGGCTCTACGTCAACGGCGAGGTGGTTTCGGGCGCGCACGGCGTCTCGGGCGAACTCGGGCACCTGCCGCTCGCGCCGGGAGATCTCGTCTGCACCTGCGGCCGGCGTGGTTGCGTGGAGACGGTGGCTTCGTCGGACGCGATCCTCGCGCGGGTCCGGGAGACGACCGGGCAGCCGGAGCTGGATCTGTCCGGGGCGATCGAGCTCGCGCGCGCCGGTGACGCGCATGCCCGGGAGGCGTTCGACCGGGCCGGCGAGGTGATCGGATCCGCGCTGGCCGCGATGGTGAACCTGGTCGGGCCGGAGCTGGTCGTGATCGCGGGCGAGGGGGTCGCGGACTACGACCTGTACGACCAGCGGATGCGGCAGGCGTTCGCCAAACACGCCTTCGGTGCCGCCGGTGACTGCACCCTGATGCTCCGCTCGCACACCTTCGACGACTGGGCCCGCGGCGCGGCCGCCACGGTGATCCGCTCCTACGTCCGCGGCGAACCACCACTGCAACGCTGACCGGCTGCTGTGTCGCCGATCAATCGCATAGAGTGAAGCCAGACCTCAGTTGACCTGGAAGGTTAGTTCGCGATGACAGCGCAAGACACGCCGGAGCAATCGATTCCAGGCGTTGATCCCACCAAGCCGAGTATCGCGCGGACCTACGACTATCTGCTGGGCGGCAAGGACAACTTCGCTGTCGACCGTGCGCTCGGGGACAAGTTCATCAACGACCTGCCCGGGTCGCGTGCCATCGCGTACGACAACCGCGGCGCACTGATCCGCGCAGTCCGCGAGATCGTCACCAGTGGGGTCAAGCAGTTCATCGATCTGGGCAGCGGACTGCCCACCGCGGACAACGTCCATCAGGTCGCCCAGGGCCACCAGCCATCGGCGAAGGTGGTCTACGTCGACATCGATCCGGTCGTCCTGACCCATGGCCGCGCGCTGCTGGCCGAGAACGAGCACACGACGGTGATCGAGGGCGACCTGCGCGACTCCGAGAAGATCTACCAGGCCACGGAAACCCAGGAGTTGATCGACTTCGATCAGCCGGTCGCGATCATCCTCAGCGCGATCCTGCACCACGTGAACGACGACGAGGACCCGGCCGGGCTGGTCAAGTTCTGGGTCGACCGGATTCCGTCCGGCAGCTACGTGTTCATCAGTCACTTCCGCAGCGAGAACGACGCGCGAAGCGCGGAGATGCAGCAGTTGCTGCAGGGCTCGCTCGGGCGCGGGCGGTGGCGGACGGACGAGGAGCTGCTGGCGCTGTTCGGTCCTGAGCTGGAGATCCTGCCGCCCGGTCTGGTGCCCGCGGCCGAGTGGCGCCCGGTCGGGGAGCTCGGCGAGCTGACCGACTGGGAGCGGCTGATCGCCGCCGCACTCGCAATCAAGCCCTAGCCCGAGCGGCCGTAGTACGGGCCTCAAGCCTCAGCGTCGTAGTACGCGCCGAAGCGTCCTTCCTGCCTCGGGAGGCTGGAAGGACGGCTCGCGGCGGCCGCCTCAGCTGCGGGCGGCGGCGAGAATCTTGCGCCAGACCTTGCGGTAGGACTCCAGGCCGTCCTCGGCCAGGACGCCGGTCGGGCCGGCGGTGATGGAGACCCGCTCGGGGATGGTGCCCCAGACGGGGATCTCCTCCGCGGCGTACTGCTGCATGGCCTCCTGGTAGGCCCGGGTGTAGGTCCGGGCCGAACAGATCACCACGCCGACCGGGATCTCTTTCGGAACCAGCTCCAGCACCGCCCGGACCCGGGGCGTCTCGACGCCGCCGACCCGGGTCGGGATGATGACGATCCGGGCCCGCTCGAGTGCCTTGTTCAGCAGCCGCTCGTGCGACGGGGGCATGTCGACGACGCCGATGCCCTCGGGCGGAACCTTGTCCAGTGCCTTGGTCAGGAGGCGCTCGGTCGGCGCCTCGGCGATCTCGATCCTGGCCAGGTGTTCGTCGTCGGAGTTCTCGATCCAGTCGGCAGCGCTGCCTTGTGGATCGGCATCGACCAGGGTTGCGGTGCGACGGTTGGAAGACGCCAGCGCGGCCAAATACACCGACGTGGTTGTCTTGCCGACCCCGCCCTTCAGTGCAGCTGTCACGATGATCATGGAACCGACGCTACCCGGTCTTGTCCGATTTCCGGCGTGTCGTCGGCGTTGCTCGAACGCGTCGTGATAGTTGCCGACTGCCCAGAACAACCTCGATCGCGCTTCAGCCCGGTGTCAGGCGGCTGGCTTCCGGATCACCTCGATCAGGCCGGCGAGTCCGCCTGAGCCCAGACCGGCGGCCTCGGCGCGGCCGAAGACAGCGGCGAGCGCGGCCGGGAAACTGGTGTCCAGGCCCGCCTGCCGGAAGGCGGCTACGACGTGCTCACTGCCGACGGCCTGCATGTGGAGGCTGTTCAGTTCGCCCGGGTAGACGCCGGCCTCGAGCTCCGCGGTGAGGATCTTCAGGAAACCCATCGGCCCGTCCTCGGTCAGGTCGGCGAGCATCGCGGCCACGTACGGACGAAGGCCCTCGGCGCTGACTCCGGCGGAGCCCACCAGCGCCGCGGAGTAGAAGTAGCTGGTCAGGCTCGACCAGAACACGTTCAGCATGGCTTGGTAGAACAGCATCGCCAGCCCCGGATCGGTTCCGACGTACTCGATGCGGCCCAACGTCTCCAACGCCTCGCGGTGGGCCTCGACCGTCTGGCGAGGGCCGGTGTAAAAGGCGTAAGAGCCGGGCTTGCCGATGCCTGGTGGCGGCACCATGATGCCTGCGGTGATCAGCGTGCCGCCGCGCTCCGCAACCAGACGATCCGCTGCGCGCAGACGGTCCGGACTGTCGGAGCTGAGGTTGACCAGGACTCGACCGGTGAGGTCGACACCGGCCAGTGACTCGTCCATCGCCGCGTAGTCCACCTGGCTGATCAGGACCAGCTCGCTGGCCGCTACTGCCTCGGCGGCCGTGGCTACCTCTACTCCGACGAGGTGCGGCGCTCGGCCCGGCGTACGGTTCCACACGGTTGTCTGGTGGCCTGCTGCCAGGAGCACTTCGGCCATGGTCGCTCCCATCGCGCCCAGACCGATGACTGTGACTGCTTCGTGAGTGCTCATGGCTTGATGCTGTCCAAAGGCGCTACGGATCGACTACGGGTGAGCTGTCGGTGCCGCTGGCTACTGTTGCGGCGTGTACTTCGAGGTGCTGGGCGAGCTGCTTGTCCGGACGGAGACGGGCGACCCGATTACCGTGCCCGACACC
Source organism: Kribbella qitaiheensis (assembly GCF_014217565.1). Taxonomy (NCBI): domain Bacteria; kingdom Bacillati; phylum Actinomycetota; class Actinomycetes; order Propionibacteriales; family Kribbellaceae; genus Kribbella; species Kribbella qitaiheensis. Next base: position 4,483,025 of record NZ_CP043661.1, on the reverse strand, counting down.
AAGGTCCGCACGCTGTTACTGAACCTGCTGGTCAACCTCGGCCGGCCAGTCTCCGCCGACCGCCTGATCGACGCCCTCTGGGGCGACCACCCGCCGCGCAACGCGAGAGGCACACTCCAAGCCCGCATCTCCCAACTCCGTACTGCGCTGGCGCGGGCTGAGCCCGGCGCGCGGGCTCTGGTAGCCCACGGCCCGGCCGGCTACACGCTGCAGGTTTCCCCAGAAGTTGTCGACAGCAACAAGTTCGAGCTGCTCGTCACCAACGCCCAGGCCACTCGCGACCTGAGTGAACGGATCGCCTGCCTCACCGAGGCGCTGGAACTCTGGCGTGGTCCGGCGTACGCCGACGTGGCGGACGAGGAGTTCGCCAGAGCTGCCCGGAACCGCCTGGAGGAGCAGCGATTGGCTGCCTGGGAGGAACGGGCCGAGGCCAGGCTGGAGCTGGGTGAGCATGCCGAGCTGGTCGGAGAGCTTGCCGAGCTGACAGCACGGCATCCGCTGCGCGAGCGACTTCGCAGTACTCAGTTGAAGGCGCTGTACCGGTCCGGACAGCAGGAGGCGGCGCTAACGGCGTACGCGGAGTTGCGGGAGGCCCTGGCCGAGCAACTGGGTGCCGATCCGGGCCGTGAGCTCGCCGCTCTGCACCAGGCGATACTCAGGCACGACCCGGTGCTGTCCGGCCGGCCGAAGACCAACCTGCCAACACCGTTGAACGAGTTGATCGGCCGGGAGAAGTCCCTGGCCCAGGGCAACGAGCTGCTCTGCGCGGCGAGGTTGGTGACGTTGGTAGGCCCTGGTGGAGTCGGCAAGACCCGGCTCGCTCTCGAGATCGGGCGGGACCAGTCGACCGAAGTACGGCTGGTGGAACTCGCGGTGGTCCGCGCACCCGACGTACTGGATGCCATCGCAGCGACTGTGGGACTCCGCGACGACGAGTCCGGGGAGCTGGCCGATCGGTTGGCCGAGTCTTTAGCCGCCCGCCCGGTCCTCCTGGTGCTCGACAACTGCGAACACGTCGTAGAGCGGGTCGCAGACCTCGTACGACGATTGCTCGCTGCCGCGGCCGGTCTGCGGGTGCTGGCCACCAGCCGGGAGCCTCTCGGTCTGGCTGGTGAGCACCTGCTGGAGGTAGAGCCGCTGGAGCCGCCCGAGGCCGCACGACTGTTCCTGGAGCGGGCGGCTGCAGCAACGCCCGGTTTCGCGAACGATCCCGAGGCCGTGGCAGCGATCTGCCGACGGCTGGACGGGATTCCACTGGCGCTGGAGCTTGCCGCGACCCGGGTCCGCGCTCTGGGTGTGCAGGAGCTGGCTGCACGGCTGGACGATCGATTCCGCCTGCTAGCGGGAGGCCGCGGCGTGCCGGAGCGGCAGCGGACGCTGCGCGCGACCATCGACTGGAGCTGGGACCTGCTGGCTGAGCAGGAGCGAGTGATGCTGCGGCGATTGGCCGTGTACGCAGACGGCTTCACGCTGGACGCCGCTGGTGAGGTCAGCGACCTTCCTGCCGATGAGTTGCTCGGCAAGCTCGTCGACAGATCGCTGGTAGTCGCCACAGCGGGCCGCTACCGGCTGTTGGAGTCGGTGGCCGCCTACAGCCTAGAACGTCTGGCTGAGGCTGGCGAAGAGACTCGGCTCAGGCGAAGGCATGCGGCGTACTACGTTGCGCTGGCGGAGCGGGCCGAGCCGCGGCTGCGAGGTCGTGAGCAGCAGGTGTGGCTGGGGCGTCTCGACCAGGAGAGCGCCAACCTACGGACCGCCCTGGACCATGCAGCAAGAACCGAAGCGACCGAGCTGGCTCTGCGCCTCGTCAACGCCTGCTCCTGGTACTGGTATCTCCGCGGCCGGCTAGGCGAAGCCCGGCGCTCGCTGACGACAGCACTAGGTCTGCCGAACCCGTCGCCGATGCTGCAGGCGGAGGCGACCGCTTGGAGCGCGGGGATGGCCGCGACCGCTGCCGACAGCGCCAATCTCACCGATGCGAGCGAGCGGGCCCTGGCTCTCTACCGAGACGTGGACGACCCGCGAGGTCAGGCACGGGCAGAGTGGTTCCTTACTGCGACGCAGTGGGCCTACGGCGATCCCGGTCTGCTCTTGCAGCGAGTCGATCGGGCCATCGAGAGCATGACCGAGCATGGCGACCGATGGGGTCTGGCCGCGGCTCTGAGTACCCGCGCGCAGCTCGCGCTGACCCACGCGGACCTCGACGCGATGCAGCAGGACGGCCTGCGGAGCCTGGGGATCTTCGACGAACTGGGAGACGGCTGGGGCCGGCAGCAGGCCAACTACTCGCTGATCGTGGCCGCTGAGATCACCGGCGATTACGAGACCGCGACCAGGCGGCTCACCGAGTCCGCGCGGCTCGCCGAGGACCTCGGCATGTGGACGGAGGTCTCGCTGCGAACGGCCGGGCTCGGCCGGATGGCTCTGCTCGCCGGGGACTACACGCGGGCCGACGAGCTGCACGAGAAGGCGCGCAGGCTGGCCATCGAGCAGTCCAACAAGTCTGCCGAGGAGTACGCCGAGGTCGGGCTCGGCCTGAGTGCCCGCAGGCAGGGCGACCTCGACAAGGCCGAGCGGCACTTCACCAACTGGCTCGGCTGGCTGCAGCAGGTCGGCGGCACAGCCGGTACGGCGTTCATCCTCGCGCAACTCGGCTTCATCGCCGAGCAGCGCGGGGAGTACGAGCGGGCACTGGAGCTCCAGCAGCAGGGCTACGCGACGGCCAAAAGCTTCGGTGACGAACGCGCGATCGCGCTGGCCCTGGAGGGTCTTGCCGGCGCCAAGGCGGGTGCCGGCCTCAGCCACGAGGCCGTAGTACTGCTGGCAGAGGCTGAGGCCTTACGCCGGGCGGTAGGTGCACCCTTGCCACCCGGCGAACGCTTCGACGTGGACAGGATTACTTTCCGAGCCAGCCGTCGACCTTGGCCCGGTTGTCCTTGACCCATTTCTCGGCGGCGGCGTCGGGGGTCAGCTTGTCCTCGGCGATGTACTTCGCGACCACGTTCTGGTCGGCGTTGGTCCAGTTGAAGTTCTTCACCAGCTCGTACGCCGGGCTGCCGGAGTCCGCGAACTTCTTCGAGACGATCTTGTCCAGGTCGTACGGCGGGTAGTCGCAGGCGATCTTCTCCGGTACGGCGTCGCAGCCGGCCTTGTACGGCGGCAGGTCGATCTTGACCAGCTTCAGCTCGTCGAACAGCCACTGCGGCTCGTAGAAGTACGCGAGCAGCGGCTTCTTCTGCGCCTCGGACTGGCGGAAGGCCTGGATCAGGGACGTCTCGCTGCCACTCTGGACCACCTTGTAGTCGAGCTTCAGGTTCTTGACCAGCGCCTCGTCGTACGTCACGTACGACGGGTCGCCGTCGAGCAGCTGACCCTTGCCGCCGGACTCCGAGGTCTTGAACAGCGACGCGTACTTGTTCAGGTTGCGCCAGTCCTTGAGGTCCGGGTACTTCGCCACCATCCACGGCGCCACGTACCAGCCGATGACGCCCTTGACGCCGGTGGAGCCGGCCTCGACCGCGACCTTCTGGTCGGTGATGTACTTCTTCTTCAGGTCCTCGTGGCCCCAGTTCTCCAGGTTGGCGTCGACCTCGCCGGTGCTGAATCCCTGCCAGGCGATCTCTTCCTTGAGGTTCTTCTTCACCACCTTGCAGCCGAGCTCCTTGGTCGCCACGTAGGCGACGACGGCCGCGTTCGCCTCGTACCCGACCCAGGGGCTGACCGTCAGGTTCACGGTGCCGCAGGCCTTGCCGCTCGCGGCCGGCTTCTCCGCGTCGCCGACCTTCGCACCGCCGCACGCGGTCAACGCGAGCGCGAGAGCGGTCAGCACGCCGGCAGAACGCAGCAGCTTGTTGGTCACCACAGGTTGTCTCCTCATGATTTAACTGAACTTCCGGGTCCGCTTGGCCGCGGCCTGCGTGATCCGGTCGAGCATGACTCCGAGCAGCACGATCGCCAACCCGGCAGCCAGGCCCTTGCCGTACAGCTCGCTCTGCGCGAAGCCGGCGGCCACGTCGTACCCGAGTGCACCGGCGCCGACCAGGCCGCCGACGACCACCATGGACAGTACATAGATCAGGCCCTGGTTCACCGCGAGGGTGATCGCCCGCCGCGCGACCGGGAGCTGCACCTTGCTGATCACCTGCCAGCTGCTGGAGCCGACCGAGTTCGCCGCCTCCACTGTCGCGACCGGCACGGCCCGGATGCCGTCGGCAACGATCTTGGTGGTCACCGGTACTGCGAACACCACCGCGGCCGCGATCGCGGTGAACCGGCTGGTGCCGAACAGCGCCAGGAACGGGACCAGGTATACGAAGGGCGGCATCGTCTGCCCCGCGTCGAGAATCGGCCGCAACCAGCTGTCTGCTCGTTGGTTCCGCCCGGTCCACACACCGAGAACGATGCCTACAGCAACGACTACGACGGTCGCCAGCAACGTGGAGGCGAGCGTGACCATGCTGTCGTGCCACACCCCGGTCGCGACCAGCAGTCCCAGGCAGACAGCAGCCGGTACTGCGCCGCGCCAGCTGCCGAGCAACGCGGCCAGCGCCACGATCACCACGGTCACGAGCCACCACGGCGACTCGGTGAGCAGGCCTTCCAGCGGGTTGAGGATCCCCTCGGTCACCGCGTCCCGTACGCCGTACGTGAAGCCGCCGAAGACGTCCTGGACCCAGGTCGTCACATCCGAGGCAGCGACGGCGATGCTCGAGCCGATGCTGGCACCGGTCGGGAACTCGGCCGCCCATACGTAAGTCCGTGAGAACCAGACCGCTACCAGGGCGGCGACACCGCCGGCACCGAGCAGCACCCGGCGGCGGACGCTCGCAGTACGCCACGGTCGGTCACCGGCCGCGGTGGTCACCCGGTCGAGCACGATCGCGATCACGACGATCGCAAGACCGGCGTTGAACGCGACGCCGACGTCCAGCGTCTGCAGCGCCTTCAGCACGGTCTGCCCGAGACCGGGCGCATCGATCAGCGCGGCCACCGTCACCATCGACAGCGCGGCCATGATGGTCTGGTTGATCCCGACCACGACCGTACTGCGGGACATCGGCAGCAGCACCTTCATCAGGGTCTGGCCGCGAGTGGATCCGAGTGACCGGGCCGCCTCGACGCTCTCGGCCGGCACCGAGCGGATCGCGTGCGCGGTCAACCGCACCACCGGAGGCGCCGCGTAGATGAGAGTCGCAATGGTCGCGGCGGCCGGGCCGATCGCGAAGAACAGGGTCAGCGGCGCGAGGTACACGAACGTCGGCAGCGTCTGCATCAGGTCGAGGATCAGCGTCGCGACCTTGAACGCCCGGTTCGACAGGCCGGCCCAGATCCCCAGCGGGATGCCGACGAGCAGCGAGAGCGCGACGGCCGCGATGGTGAGCGAGAGCGTGTCCATGGTCTCCTGCCACAGCCCCTGCATCCCCACGAAGGTCAGCCCGGCCGCGGCGAGCAGAGCTACCTTCCAGTTGCCGAAGGCCCAGGCGAGGTACGCCGCGACGGCCACCACGCCGAGCCAGCCGACCACCGGCACGGGTCGCCCGTACGCCGGTTGGGAGAGCACGTTCTGCAACAGGACGACCAGGTGGTCGACCGCGATCCGGATCGCGTCCAGGACCACGTTGCCGCTACCGAGGAAGTCGCGGTGCTCGGTCAGCCAGCGGTGCAGCGCGGTGGTCTCCTGGCCGCCGATCGTGAGCGTGTCGATCCCGCTCAGCACGAACCAGGCCGCCACCCAGCCGACCAGCAGCACGCCGGCGATGACCGCACGGCGAGGTTTGCGAACCCGGATCTCGACCGAGCCGGTGATGGAGGCCATCAGGGCCGCGCAGGACGCGCGGGGGAAGTGTCCGAGTCCGCGACGACGGCGAGGATCTCCTCGTCGCTGATCACGCCGAGGAGCTGGCCTTCGGAGACGACCTTCACCGGGCGGTCGGACTCGAGCACCAGCCTGGTCGCTTCGCGGACCAGCACGTCCGGGCCGAGTTCGGGACCGTCCAGCTGCTCGTCGGGCCGGGGCTGCCGGACGATCCAGCGCAGGGTGAGGATGTCGGCCCGCGGTACGTCGCGGACGAACTCACGGACGTAGTCGTCGGCCGGCGCGCCGACCAACTCGTCGCCGGTACCGAGCTGGACGGCCGCGCCGTCGCGCATCAGCAGGATCCGGTCGCCCAGTTTGAGCGCCTCGGACAGGTCGTGGGTGATGAACACCATCGTCTTGCCGACCTCGCGGTGCAGCCGGGCCACCTCGGTCTGCATCTCGCGGCGGATCAGCGGGTCGAGCGCGGAGAACGGCTCGTCGAAGAGCAGCACGTCGGGGTCGTTGGCGAGCGCCCGGGCCAGGCCCACGCGTTGCTGCATGCCGCCGGACAGTTGCTCGGGGTAGAGCTGCTCGTTGCCGGACAGGCCGACCAGGTCGATGACCTCCTGGGCCCTGCGGCGGCGATCCGGCTTGTTCTCGCCGCGGACCTCCAGGCCGTAGGAGACGTTGTCGATCACTCGCCGGTGCGGCAGCAGGCCGAAGTGCTGGAACACCATCGAGAACTTGCTCCGCCGCAGCGTCCGCAGCCGCTTCTCGTCGGCGGCGCGGAGATCCTCGCCCTCGAAGTAGATGCTGCCCGCGGTCGGCTCGATCAGCCGGGTCAGGCAGCGGACCAGCGTGGACTTGCCGGACCCCGACAGGCCCATCACGACGAACACCTCGCCCGGGGCCACGTCGAAACTGAGATCGCGGACGGCCGCGGTACAGGAGGTCTTCTGGTAGAGCTCTTTGCGATCGAGGGCCGCGAGGTCGGGACGTCGCGGTACGCGGTCCGCCTTCGGCCCGAACACCTTCCACAGGCCCTGGATCGACAGTAGTGCGTCAGACTCCTGCGGATCGGGGTACTCGAGCTGAGCGGTCACAATGGTTCACCCTCGCATCCCCGCCACCGGGTTCGTCGTGAACCGCGACTTTATCGAAGCCCCGGCTCCCCGGTGCCCCCGCGGGTGTCTGACCCTTCAACCTTTACCCGTCCCAAACACCACCAACCCGTCCGCGCACTGCCGTTGGTACTGCGTATTAGGGCTGGTACGGCGGTGCTTCGCCCCAGCCCCACCTCGGTACGGGCGCCTGCGGCGGCGGGGTCGCACCGGGCTGGGAGTTGGCCAGCGCGATCCGGGTGCCCCACTCGACGTACGCGACGAAGGCGGACCGGAACTCGGGGTCGTCCGGAAGCCCGGCCGGATCGGCGCTGGCGGCGATCAGAGCGGCCCAGCGAGCGCGCTGCTCCTCCGTCAGCCCGAGGTTGAGGTGGTGGCCCAGCATCGCGGGGTAGCCGCCGAGTTCGTCCGTGTAGGTCTTGGGGCCGCCGAACACCTCGCCCAGCCAGAGCGCCACGTGCTCGCGGTGCTTGTCGCTCATGTGCGCGAACACGGGCGCCAGGATCGGATCCTCCAGCACCTTGTCGTAGAACACCTCGGTGAGCCGCCTGAGGGCGTCCACCCCACCGGCCCACTCGTACACCGTCGGTGTCGTCATTCCGATCCTCCTCCTGATTGCCGTGTAATCATGTAATCAGAAGTCGAGGTTCATCAAGGCCCTGGCGATCGCGACCTCCACCGGATCGACCTCGTTCTCGCCGTCCTCGAGGTCCCAGAGCACGTTCTGGAGGACCCGTCCGAGCGTCCAGCCGACGGCCCGGTCGCGGTCCAGCCCGACCACCTCGACCATCAGGTCGAACCGCCGCCGGATCGCCTTCGGCACGTCACCCGTCGCGACCAGATCGTTCCAGCGGTTGTTGAGCGCCGGGAACAGGTCGAAACCCGGATCACCTACGAGCGGCTTCGGGTCGATCACTAGCCACGGTGCGCGCTCTGCGGCCATCACGTTGTCGTAGTGGAGGTCCCAGTGGAGCAGCCGGTCACCGGGCTCATCTACCAACTCGGCCAGCCGCGCAGCGCACCGGCGTACGAGGGCCTGCTGTTTCGCATCGGCCAGCAACGGGATCTGCTTCGGTGCCGCGGCCAACATCTCGCCGGCGATGTCTTTGAGCGTCCGGAGCGTGGGAGGAGCCTGTACTGCGCTGAGCCGGGCTAGGAGCTCCGCGAGGATCTGTGTGGCCTCCTGGTCGTCGGGGAGGTCGCTGAGCATCCGGGGGTTCAGACGCTCCAGCAGGATCGTGCAAGTGGCCGGGTCGTCTTCCAGGACCTCGACCACGTCGTCGCTGCTCCACGTACGCAGTGCAAGGGCCTCGCCGGCGTTCTCGTCGATGAGCGGCTGCAGCTTCAGCATCGCTTGGGTGCCGTCCTGGCGGACTACGGGCAGCACTAGCGAGGCAGCGCCGTACAGGGGGTCGCCGTCGAACTGGAGGGCCCACTGATCGAGGTAGCCGCTGGTCAGCTGCGGCAACGCGTCCAGCCAAGGGCGGGACTCCGGGCGGTCTCCGTGGATCTCCCGGAGCGCCGCCGGTACTGCGAACTCGGGCAAGTGGACTCCTTCCGCGAGATCCGACAGTAGGTGGTGCGGGGATTGTGTGCTTGGGTTTTCCCCGTGAGCTCAGTGGAGGCGGCCGATCCGGCCCGTGCAGTGGCCCGGCAGCACAAGCGGGCTCAGAACTATCTGGCCCGGGTCTACCTCGCGCTCCCGCTTCCGTTCCTGGCGGCGAGTGTGCTGATCGCGAACAGGCAGTCGCCGTTCGCCTGGCCCGCGCTGGTGTTCCCACTGGCCGTGATCGTGCTCGGCTGGTTCTTGTGGAGGCGACAGCGGTATCAGCTCGGCCGGTGGACCACGGCCGGCGCGTGGTTCAGTGGGGTTTCCTGGCTCTACCTCGGGCTCCTGTCGCTCAGTTTGGATGTCCGGTGGCTGGGCGCGGTCATCGCACCCGCTGTATTGCTCGGGGCGTTCTTGGGCGCTCTGCTCGGGCGTACCGCGCAACGGGCGATCATGGCGCCGCTGCGGCCGGAGCTCGCAGGTACGCAGTACGAGCTGGTCCTGCAGTTGCGTGGGGTGCTGCTGACGACGCTGGAGATCGGGACCTCGACGGTGACCGTCCGGGCACGGTTCTTCGGCAAGCCACCGGGCGGCGGGGATGCCGCACGGCGTACGTATCCGCTGTCGGAGGTGACCGGCGTGTTCCCGGCTTCGCTGACCGGATCCGAGCGGCTCAAGTTCCCCATCGCCTTACCGATGAAGCCGGTGGGATCAGCCGGCCCGGCCCTGATCCTGCAGGCCCGCGGCGAGGACTGGGTGCTGCCACTCGGACCAGCCGACGCGGTCGCCGAGTTCCTGAACCGCCGGGTCGCCGCCGCAAAACTGACGCTCTGAGGATTCAGCCGGTACCTCGGACACGGTCGTGCTGGGGTCAGGCGCCGGCGGCTTCGCGTTCCTTGCGGGAGGTCTCGACCTTCTCGGCCTGCCAGCCGTCCTCGTTCTTGCCGAGGCGCCAGTAGCCGGAGATCGAGACGCGGTTGCGGGGGAGGCCGCGGTCGGTGTGCAGGTGGCGGCGGAGTCGCGCGACGAAGCCGGCTTCGCCGTGGACGAAGACGTGCACGTCGTCCGACGGGAACTCGAGCTCCTCGACGGCGCGGACCAGGTCCTCGCCACGAGTGTCGGTGCGGTGGAACCAGGTCAGGTCCACCTCGCCGGAGCCGCCGAGCTTCTGCTCCTCGGTCCCGTCCTCGACCTCGACGAACACCTTCGCCCGCGCGCCCGGCGGAAGTTGCTCGATCGCGGCGCCGATCGCCGGCAGCGCGCTCTCGTCGCCGACCAGCAGGTGCCAGCCCGCCTCCGGGCTCGGCGAGTAGCCACCGCCCGGACCGTTGAACCAGACCTTGTCGCCAGGCTGGGCGGCGGCGGCCCACGGACCGGCGATCCCCTCGTCGCCGTGGTAGACGAAGTCGATCGTCAGTTCACGCGCGGCCTCGTCCCAGCTCCGGACGGTGTAGGTCCGCGACGTCGGCCACTGGTCGGCCGGGAATTGTTCGCGGACTTCGCCCATGTCCAACGGCTCGGGATACGTCACGCCGGGCTTCGGGAAGAGCAGTTTGACGTAGTGGTCGGAGGTGCCGTTGTCGACGAAGTCGTCGCAGCTCAGCACCAGCCGGATCATGTGCGGGGTGATCCGCTCGCTCCGGCGGACGACCGCCAGTTTCGCGCGGCGGTTACGGGGTGCGGGGCTGGTCACGCGACCACGGTCCTCTCAGGACTTCGGACAGATAGTTAGGCATACCTAAGTCAGGTTAACCGACACGCGGAAAACCGCCACCCTCTGTACTTGGGAGCTGCCGGCAGGGGGTGTAGCCAGCTGTTCATCTGCTGGTTGCCGAGCGCCCGCGTCGGGGTCGGGTAGGGCGGTGAGGCTCGGGGGATGAGCCAGGTCTTCGGCACGCCCCGGCAGCCGGCGTACATGATCACCCGGACCGACCAGCTCGGCCGGCCGATCTCGCTGGACCGGCGAGGACCGGCCAGTACTTCGGTGCTGTTCACCGGCGGCCCCGGGATGGGCAAGAGCCTCGAGCTCGATCGTGCGCAGCAGGTCGCCAAGCAGAACGGCTGGACCTGCGTCCGGGTGGACGCCTCGCCCCGGGAGCCGTTGGAGAACCGGTTCGTCCGCGCGGTCAGCGAGGATCTCGGCGGGCTGCGGAAGAAGCACGGGTTCTTCTCGTTGCGCAAGCTGAAGAAGACCCTGCGGGACCTCACCCAGCGGAACCGCAGCCAGCAGCACGGCGCGGAGATCCGGCTCGGGGTCGCGCCGGTCCAGGCGGTGGTGAAGAAGCAGTGGGAGGCGCCGGGCAAGGACGGCGTCGGCAGCACGCTGAATCAGCTCGCGGACAACCTCGGCGAATTGTCGGCGAAGAAGGGCACGCCGGTACTGCTGATGGTGGACAACCTCGACGTCGCCTCCGAGCGGGATCTCGCCGCGCTGACCGAGTTGTCGGCTCATCTCGAGCAGGGCGGGCAACAGGTGTACCTGATCGGCGCGGGTGGCGAGATGGCCGCCACCCGGTTGCTGGCCGCGTCCGGCGGGATGTCCGGCATCGGCACCGCGGTGACGAACCGGTTCGACGTCCGCGAGTGCGGGCCGCTGGCGGATGACGAACTCCGGCCTTCGGTGACCGAGCCGCTGCGGCAGGCGGGAGTTCGGTACGAGGATCTCGCGGTCGACACTCTGCTCAAGGCGGCGAACGGGGATCCCGGGCGGCTACAGGATCTGGCGGAGACCTCGTTGCAGTTGGCACAACCGGCGTACGGGATCACTGCGGACGTCGCCAAGGCGGCGACTGCTCAGGTCAACGCGCGATCCCGGGTCTTCTACCAGGCCGCGTGGAACTCGTGTTCCGATGCCGAGAAGGACCTGCTCGCCAAGGTCGCAGTACGGGGAGCGAGTGGTTTGTCGATGCCGGCCGAGACGCAGGCAGCCGGCCCGGGTCAGTGGCAGGCGGTGGATGCGGCGCGTCAGGGATTGGTTGCCCGCGGCATGCTTCGGGACAGCGGCCAGCGGGTGAAGGTCGCGGATCCTGGGTTGCAGGACTGGGTTCAGACGCGAGTTGGTCAGTCGGCCGCGCAGTCGGGTGTCGCCTTGGCCGGTACTGCGGGGCCTGCGCTCAGCCAGCCCGCTGCCAACGCCGCCGAGTCGGGTCGGCACGGGCAGCGCGGTAGCAGCACCACCCGCCAGGTCGGTACGACGACCTTCACCGTCAACCGCTAGTCGCCTATCGGTCAGCAGCAGCCGTCTTGGCAAGTAGCTGCTGTCGGCGCACAGCAGCCTTCGCCGCGCCAGGCCTGGATGCCTTCGCGGAGGGCGACTGCGGCGATCACCAGTCCGGCGACGGGATCTGCCCAGTACCACCCAAGTGTCGCGTTGAGCAGCAATCCGACGAGTAGCACAGCGGACAGGTAGGTACACAACAAAGTTTGGGTGCTGTCGGCAACTACCGCGTTGGAGTTGAGCGCCTTGCCGGTACGACGTTGCGCGTACGAGAGCAGCGGCATCACGATCAGAGACGCGATCGCCAGGCCGATGCCGATTCCCGAAGTTTCGGCTTCAGCGCCTCGGCCGAGGAGCGCGCGGACGGATTCCACCGCGACGTACAAGGCAAGACCGAAGAATGACAGTGCGATCAATCGCAGTGCGCGGCGTTCGCGCGTCTCCGGCAGCGGATGCCGGAACTGCCAGAGGATGATCAACCCACTCGCCACCTCGACGACCGAGTCGAGCCCGAATCCCACCAGTGCGACGGATCCGGCGATCGAACCCGCCGAGATCGCGATGACCGCCTCGACGACGTTGTAGGTGACACTCGCGCCGGCCAGCAGTTGCGCCCGCCGGCCCAACGCCTTCCGCCGCTCCTCAGCTCCGCGGTCGGGGACGCTCAGCTCGAACAACTCGCTCATCGACAGTCGCCCTCAGCGTCCGGGCGGCAGCAGGCGGGGTCGACCGCCAGTACGACGTTGAGCAACTCGGCGAGCGCAGTACCGAGGCTCGGATCGGCCAGCTCGTACCGCGTCCGCCGCCCTTCCGGCTCCGCCACGACCAGCCCACACCCGCGCAGACAGGCAAGGTGATTCGACAGCGACTGCCTGCTGACCCCGATCCGCTCAGCCAGCTCCGCCGGATAACTCGCCCCCTCGTGCAGCACCAGCATCACCTGCGTCCGAGTCGGATCCGACAACGCATGCCCAAACCGAGCCAGCACCTCACCCCTACCAACAATGGTGTCCACAGCCGCGACAGTACACGATTTGCTGTATTCACCAGAACCTGTACTACCCGCCACTAGGCGGCGCGATGCCGGCTGAGCCCGTCCCGGAGTTCTCGGATGCCAATGTCCATCAGTGCTCCTGTGGTCACTATTCCTCCTTGGGTTGAAGCCACAAGTGGGAGTAGACCAATCCTGCTCACTTTGACCAGGTGAGGAAGGGCAGGTGGCGGGGCAGGGCGGGGCAACGGCTGCCTGGAGACGGGCTAAGGGGCCGTGATCAGGTGGCGAAGACGGCTTCGTCGTTGGCGAAGGCTTTGAATTCGAGGGCGTTGGTGGCGGGGTCGTGCAGGAACATGGTCCATTGCTCGCCGGGCCGGCCCTCGAAGCGGAGGTAGGGCTCGATGACGAAGGGGGTGCCGGCGGCTCGGAAGCGGTCGGCGAGGGCGTGGAAGTCGGGAACGGTGAGGATCAGGCCGAAGTGCGGGACGGGGACGTCGTGGCCGTCGACCGGGTTGTGGATCGAGGAAGGCCGCGCGGGGGCGAGGTGGGTCACGAACTGGTGGCCGCGCAGGTTCCAGTCGATCCAGGTGTCGGAACTGCGGCCGCGCTCGCAGCCGATCACGGAGCCGTAGAACTCCGCTGCCGCGGCCAGATCGTCGACGGGCATGGCGAGGTGGAAGCGCGGCAGGGGTGAGGTCGAATCAGTCATGCTCTAGAAGATACGAGCCCGTTCGACCTCACCGCCGGTTGTCCACAGGCCAACTCAGGGCCAGATCGACGAGACCCATTCGGGGTGGTCGATGAAGGGGTTGCGGTTGTGCTGCCAGGTGTCGAAGATGACCTGGTTGCGGCGCTTCTCGAAGGCGTCCGGCGGGTCGGCCGCGCTCCACGCCTTCAGCACCGACAGCCTGCCGATGTACGGCGCCGTGCCGTTGTTGACCGAGTCGTTCGGCTCCAGGTTCGCGAACCCGTCGTCGCCCTCGTACCGGACGGCCATGTAGAGGATCATCCGCGCGACGTCACCGCGAACCGCTGCCCGCGGCTCGAACGAGTCGGAGTCCGCCGTGCAGCCGGGGCACTCGGACACCGCCGTACCGCCGTTGTCGAAGTCGAGGTTGCCGCGGGCGGCGTTCACCGAGACGTCCTCGGGACGCAGGTGGTGGACATCGGTACCGGGACCGGTCGTGGTACCGAAGTCGCCGTGGGACTTGGCCCAGACGTGTTCGCGGTTCCAGTCGTTCGGGTCACCGCCGTTGGTGGACTTGCTCTGCGAGCGACCGGAGTACAGCAGGATCACGTTGTTGGTGTTGGCCGGATCCTGGTCGGTGTCCTTCAGCGCGTTCCAGACCTGGTCATAGGTGAGCTTGGTCTGATTGGAGATGATCGTGTGCAGAGCGGCCTTCAACGCCGCACCGGTCTTCCCGGCCGCGGTCGCGTAGTAGTCGCCCGGATCCCCAGGATCACCCGGATCCGTACCGCCACCACCGGTGAAGGCCGTCGGGTCCTTCAGCCCGCCATGCGAGAAGTACGCCGTCAGCGTCCCGGTCACGGTGATCTTCGTACCGAGCAGTCCCGGGTTCGTCATCAACCCGTACTGCGCGCGGAAGGCACTAGTGATCTGGACGTACAGCATCGACGACGTACTGGTCTGGCTGCTCGAGTCCGCCAGCGCCAGCGCAGTGTCGCCAGGGAAGTTGCTGCGGACAACAGTGTTCGTCGCTGTCGGCTGACCGACGACGTAGCCCTCGACGGTGGCCACGGAGCCGTTCTGCTGCTGCAGCGCGGTACTGACGGAGATAGTGGCAGTAGTGGCCGCTGTCGACGGCGTTATGCCGTAGCCGAGCAGGCCTAGAAGAAGTATTCCGATCAGGGCTGGGCGTAAGGCACGGCGATTCTGCACAACGATCTCCCACGGGGCGGTGGAAATACGGGCGTCGCAGTGCAGTCTGCCCTGCAAGCAGGCCGGGGAAGCGTGATCCGGAGATAATTTTGTCCGACGATCCGGCAAACTTGATACTTTCCCCGCCCCACCACCCCGGTCATTGAGTCGGTGGGGCGGCAGCGCGTTGGCGCTGGACCGCCCCACCTAGGTGTCAGGGCCCCCATCAGTTCGCGGCTTTCACCGCGTTCTGCTCGCCCGTCCACCAGCGAGGCGCTACTGGCGGGCAGCACCTCACCGACCGGTGAGAATGTGGACACTGGGTCCCATTCCGGGTCAGGCGTGGTGCGGACGCCGTTACGGACCGTACTCAGTCCGGAACGGATTGTCTATGGTGTATGGGGTCTGTCTCACGCTATTGACGGGTCACTGATTCAGCAGCTGATCGTGTCCGCGTGCCTGGTGCCGGCGGACCGGTACGAGTTCACCCGGGCCCGTGGCGGTCGCCGGTGAGAGCGCCTCGTTCTTGGCGTAGTACACCCAGTCCGCGGACTGCACGTAGGCACTCGTCCCGCCGGTGTGGCCGGTCAGGTCGATGAACCACTGGTTGTAGTTGAGCGTCATCGGCCGCCGCGGGTAGACCGAATGGCCGGCCCCGTCGGTCGTGTGGTCGGCGGCCAGCGAACCGTCGATGTAGTACTTCACGTGGCCACCCGAAACCACCGCCACCAGGGTGTGCCAGCCGGCGTGGCTGAACCTGCGCGCGGCGCTGATCCGCCAGCCGTCGAACGGGTCGGCCTGGTAGGTGTTCCAGCTGGTGATGAAGTCGACCGGCCCGGTCTCACCCCAGCCACCGTTCGGCAGGTACTCCGAGATGTCGAGCTCGCTGTACGTCGGCTCCCAGTCGTAGTCGAGCGGCGAGATCGTGTAGAAGGTCTGGTTCACCAGATCCCCGTCGTTGCCGCTCGCGGGGGTGTCGCTGAACTTGAACCGGGTCGCGTAGGTGCCTTCGAAGAAGCGCTCCTGGTTCTGCTGGACCTGCGACTGGGTGGTGCCCCCGGTGGTGCCGTCGGTCGCGGCGCGCAACTGCATCGACTTCTGACCGTCGACGACAGGGAAGGTCACGTTGCTCGCGGTCCAGGTGCCCTCGATGCCGGGGCCACCTCCGCCCGTCCGGACGCTCCAGTCGTGGCCGGTGAAGTTCGGGTCGGTCCGGGAGCTGTAGTTGAAGTCGTCGAAGAACGCGCCACAGGCAGCCACCTTGCGGGCCTTGTCCGGTGCGGGGCGGGCGCTGGCCGTAGTACTGATGCTTCCAGCAGCCAGAGCGGCCAGTACTGCGGCCGCGGCGGTGATGCGGAGCTTGCGTGAACGAGCCATGGGAGGTCACACACCTTTGTTCGTCTCGGGGGCGGAAGAGCTCATTGCAAAGGGTCTCTCCGTAAACTGGTCTATCCAATTGGTAAAGTCAAGACCTGCCGTGAGCGCAAACGATTTCCCTTTCGGTATGACCACTGGTAAAGATTGCTAGAGTTGCCTGATGAGAAGGACCGAGGCACGCGATCGGCTGCTGCAGCTGATCGAGATCCGCCGCCCGGGCGAGGCGCTGCCGTCCGAGCGCAGCCTGAGCGAAGAACTCGGCGTCTCCCGGCCGACCCTGCGGGCGGCGCTGGACGATCTGGCCCGCGACGGCTTCGTCGTCCGCGAGCACGGCCGGGGCACGTTCACGAGCGCGCGGAAGATCCATCAGGCCCTCGAGCCCACCCCCGACGGCCACTTCCAGGTGCCGCCGGCCGACGGTACGCCGTGGCAGAGCCGGCTGATCACCTTCGAGCTCGAACCCGCCGGCGCCCGGCTGGGCCAGCGGATGGAGATCTCACCGGGCGACCAACTCGTCTCGGTGGTCCGGCTGCGACTCGTCGACGGCGCGCCGATGTGTATCGAGCGGATCCGGATCCCGGCTGCCTTCGTGCCCGGCATCACCGGCCGGGACTTCGAGGTGGGTTCCCTCTACGGCTTGCTGCGGTCGAGGTACCACGTGGCCGCGAGGACCGCAGTACAGACGACTGAGCCGACGGTGACGGACGCTCAGGAGGCCGAGCTCCTCGGCGTACCACTGCATTCACCTGCTCTGTTGTTCGAGCGAACCACCCGCAACGCGGACGACGCCGTGATCGAGTACACCCGATCCATCTACCGCGGCGACCGCTACCGGATCACCACCCGGCTGACCTTCCCTGACTAGCAGAGCCGGAGGAGTGAAGCCAACGGCCGGTGGCGCGCCCTCGGGTGAGGTCGCGGCACCGGCCGTGGGTCCCAGGGGCTCGACTAACCCTTGACGGCCCCTGCGGCCACGCCTGTCGTCACCCGTCCCTGCAGGACGAGGAAGATCAGGAGCACGGGCAGCATGAACAGGGTCGCCGCCGCCATCGTGGCGCCCCAGTCCGTGCCGAAGGTGTTGCTGAACGACGAGAGCCAGACCGGCAGCGTGCGCTGGTTCTGGTTCTTGATGATCAGCAGGTTCGCGAAGGCGAACTCGTTCCAGGCGGTGATGAAACCGAACAGCGACGTCGAGAGCAGCCCCGGCGCGAGCAGCGGGAAGACGATCCGCCGGAACGCCTCGAACTGGTTGCAGCCGTCGACCTGGGCTGCTTCCTCGAGCTCGACCGGGATGCCCTTCAGGAAGCCGCGCAGCGTCACGATCGTGAACGGCAGCGTCATCATGAAGTAGATCAGCGTCAGCATCGGCAGCTTGTCGAGCATGTCGGTGTCGCGGGCGATCACGTACATCGGGATCAGCAGCGCCTCCCACGGCGTCATCTGCGCGATGAACACCATCAGGATGAACGCCTGCCGGCCCTTCCACTTCATCCGGCCGACGGCGTACGCCGCCAGGCAGGCCACCACCAGCGACAGCAGCACTGCGCTGAGCGCGACCATCCCGCTGTTGCGCCAGAAGGTCCAGAAGCCGTCCGCGTGCACCGCCGTACTGAAGTGGTCCAAAGTGACGTTCGTCGGGAGGAAGGACGGCGTCTCCGCCTGGATCTCCCTGGTCGGCTTGAACGCGGTCAGCACCATCCAGTAGACGGGGAAGACCGAGAAGAAGAAGACGCCGAGGGCCAGGACGTTCAGCGTGAGCCTGCGGCTGAGCCGGGTCCTCACAGTTCACCCTCCTCTTTGAACATCTGCCGGAAGTAGGCGAGCAGCACCACGGCCAGGATCAGCACCGTGACCATCGAGATCGCCGCGCCCAGGTCGTAGCGGTTCAGCGACTGGGCGATCTGGTAGGCGTAGACGGGCAGCGTCAGGGTCGCGTTGCCCGGCCCGCCCTGGCTGATCGCCCAGATCTGGACGAAGCTCTTGAACACCCAGATCACCTCCAGGCAACCGATCAGCCCGAACATCGGCCGCAGGATCGGGAAGGTGATCAGCCAGAAGGTCTTGACCGAGCCGGCCCCGTCGATCTGGGCCGACTCGTGCAGTTCCTTCGGCACCGTCGTCATCGCGGCGTACAGGGTCAGCGCCGCGAACGGGACCGACTGCCAGACGATCAGCAACACGATGATCGCGAACGTCGAGTTGCCGTCCGCGAACCACGCCTTGCCGTCGAACTGCTCGAAGCCGAGCGCGACCAGGACCCAGTTCACGACCCCGAGCTGGGACTGGAACAGCCACTGGAAGACGGTCGTCGCGGCGATCACCGGGATCGCCCAGGCGACCACCAGGCCACCCATCACGGCGAACCGCATCCACTTGCCCAGGGCACCGATCAGCACCGCGACCAAGGTGGCCAGCACCATGATCAGGCCGACGTTGATCGCGGTGAACACGAACGTCCGCCCGACCACACCCCAGAACTTGTCGTCGGAAAGGATCTGCTGGTAGTTGTCGATGCCGACGAACTCGGCACCACCGCGGATCAGCTGGGCGATGCCGAACTTCTGGAACGAGATCAGCAGGTTGCGGACCAACGGATAGGCCAGCAGGTACGCCGTACCGATGACCGTCGGCGCGACCAGCAGATAGGGCAGGACGCGGACCCACAGGGGTTGCCCCCGCCTGACCGAGACCGGCTTACCGGGCTCGGGGGCGGGGGCCGCTGTGGTGGTGTCGATCTCAGCCACAGCCATAGTTCTACTTGGCGTTCAGGGCCTGGGTGATGATCTCGTCGGCGGCCTTGGCCGCGGCGGCCGGGTCACCGCCGGTCAGCACCTTGGTCTGGTACTCCTTGATCGGGTTCTTCGCCTCGACCGCGGCCCAGTTCGGGGAGTTCGGGGTGGCCTTGCCGTTGGCCGCACCGGCCGCCATCGCCGCCACGCCCGGGTCCGCGCCGACCGACGACGCGAGGGCGGTCCGGTTCGGCACGTACTTCATCGACTTGGCCAGGTCGACCTGCCACTTCTCGCCGGCCAGTTCCTTGATGAAGGTGTACGCCGCGTCCTGGTCGGCCGCGGCCTCCGGGATGATCAGGTCGGAGCCACCGGTGAAGACGGCACCCGGCTTGTCGGCGGTCTTGCCCGGGATCGGGAAGTAGCCGATCTTGTCCTTCAGCGCGGGGTTCGCCTGCGCGATCAGCTCGGCGGCACCCGGTACTGCGATCATCTGCGCGACCTTGCCCTGGGCGAACACGTCGGTCTGGGTCGGCTTCGCCTCGTCGGAGTCCTTCGGGCCCTTGCCGAGCGCCTGGATCCGCTTGTAGAAGTCCATCCCCTTCAGTGCCTCGGGGGTCTCCAGCGCACCCTTCCAGGAGTCGCCGTCCTTGACCGCGAGGTCGCCGCCCTCGTCCCAGATGAAGCCGGACAGGACGTAGAAGTTCTGGCCGGGCAGGTAGATGCCCTGGTTGCCGCCGGTGTTCACCTTGGCGGTGTCGGCCAGCCACTCCTCCCGCGTCTTCGGCGGGGCGGTGATGCCGGCTGCCTGGAACAGGTCCTTGCGGTAGAGCACGACCCTGTTCGCGGCGTAGTACGGAATGCCGAATTGCTTGCCGTCGAAGTTGCCCGGCTCGGACAGACCGGCGATCCAGTCGTCACCCTTGAGGTCGGACTTCTTGTCGGTCAGATCCTTGACGCCACCGGAAGCGGAGTACTGCGCGACCTGGGTGTTGCCGACCTCGATCACGTCCGGCGCGTCCTTGCTGGCCAGCGCGCCGATGATCTTCGGGCCGATCCCGTTCCATTCCTGGATCTGGACGTTGGCCTTGATGTCCTGGTGGTTCGCAGCGAAGTCGGCGGTGAACCGCTTGAGGAAGTCGTCGGAGACGCTGCCCTTCATCAGCCACACGTCGATGGTCGTCGGGCCGGACGCGGCGGCGTCCTTCTTGTCCGAGCTGCCACAAGCGGCGAGCGCGGTCAGGGATAGAGCCGCGACTGCGGCAACGGCAAGGGGACGGAACTTCATCGGATCACCTCTGGCGAAGTAGCCGGAGATTCCCCCCGGCTGACTGGTATGAACCTGTCGTTCAGTGGCGCAGAGTTTTGCCCAGAGTCGACTAACCAGTCAATAGTTCAGTAGTATCCGTTATTAAGTCGTGAGAGCGCGCACGTCCAGAAATCTGATCGAAATCTGGCACCCTGGAGCATCGCCTGCATTTGTCGTTGCAAATGGCGCAATGGACCAGTTCCACGGCTGGTAAGTTGTTTACCGGACCAGTTCGATCCTGTACGTGTACGGCGAGCGCAGCGGTTCACCACGTGTCTCGTTGACGCTCAGTTGCAAGTCGGGTTGCGCAGAGTGCCTGCGTCGGCGACCGTCGAGGCAGGAGGTACTCACAGTGCCCGTACTACGTATCGCTTCAGTGCTGGGATGCGGCGTGCTCCTGCTGGCGGCCAACGCGGCCTGCGGCTCCGGCGAGCCGGCCGGCCCGGCAACCGTCACCGTCACCAACACCCCGCCTCCACCGACGCCCACTCCGACACCGACCCCGACCGGCGCGTCCGGCGTAGTGCCCGACGTGGTCGGGGTGAACCACCAGCTCGCCCAGGACACCATGCAGGCCGCGGGCTACTTCTACCTGACCGAGCAGGACGCCACCGGCAAGGGCCGCCTGCTCATCAACGACCGCAATTGGGTAGTCGTCTCCCAACTGCCCACCGGCGGAACCAAGGCCCCCCTCGACACCAAGATCCTGCTCCGCTCGAAGAAGATCGGCGAGTAGCACCGGGCTGGCGTTGTTGGGACATGGCGCAGGGACGGCAGGGTTGGACAGGGCGCGGGGGTAGGTAGCGGCCGCAGACTCACTCGGAAGAGGTGCCTGCCCTAGCCTCTCGAAGGAGTCGCACCCATGTCCTCCCCGAAGAAGCGTGCCGCCATCCTTGCGGCTGTCCTAGCAATCAGTGCTACGGCAATCAGCACTACGGCGGTCCCGGCGACCGCTGCCCCGCCAGACCCCGGCGGCACCACCACGCCACGCACCACCTCGAGCCCGGCGTCCGGCGTACAGAAGGTCACGCTGGTCACCGGTGATGTAGTGCAGGTGGCCGACGCCGGCGGTGGGAAGAAGGCCGCGTCGGTGCAGCCCGCACCCGGCCGGGAACAGGTCGCGTTCCACACGATCGAGGTGGACGGCGGCCTGCGGATCCTGCCGAGCGACGCGGTGCCGTACATCTCCAGCGGCGTTCTGGACGCGAACCTGTTCGACGTGAACGAGCTGATCGCCGACGGCTTCGGCGACTCGAAAGCGACGACGCTCCCGCTGATCGTGCGGTACGCCGACCAGAACAACGCCCGCTCGCAGACACTCACCGGTACGACGACCGTCCGGCAACTCCCGTCGATCGGCGCCACCGCGATCCGGGCGGGCAAGGGCGAGCTCACCTCGCTCTGGCAGTCGCTGAAGCCTGCGCAGACGGCACGGACTCTCAACAGCGGCGTCAGCAAGGTCTGGCTGGACGCTCGAGTGCGGCCGGTGCTGGACCGGAGCGTGCCGCAGATCGGCGCTCCTGCTGCCTGGCAGGCCGGATACGAGGGCACAGGCATCTCGGTCGCAGTACTGGACACCGGTGCCGACGGCAACCACCCTGACCTGGCCGGCAAGATCAAGAAGGCAATGGACTTCTCGGCGAGCCCCAGCGGCACCGAGGACCACTTCGGCCACGGCACGCACGTCGCCGCGACGATCGCCGGCACGGGAGCGGGCGCTGGTGGCACCCGCAAGGGCGTGGCGCCCAAGGCCGACCTGCTGATCGGCAAGGTGCTCGGCGACGACGGCTACGGCTACGACTCGTCCATCATCGCCGGCATGGAGTGGGCTGCCGCGGAAGGCGCCCGCGTGGTCAACATGAGCCTCGGTGGCGAGCCGACCGACGGCACCGACCCGCTCAGCCTGGCCGTCAACGACATCACCGCTCGTACCGGCATGCTGTTCGTCATCGCCGCGGGCAACGACGGCGCGGACGAGTCGATCGATACGCCGGGCAGCGCCGCCGCCGCGCTCACTGTCGGTGCGGTCGACCGTGACGACAAGATGGCCGACTTCTCCAGCCGCGGACCTCGGCTCGGTGACGGTGGCCTCAAGCCGGAGATCACTGCACCCGGTGTGAACATCGTGGCGGCCCGCGCCGCCGGTACTGCGATGGGCGAGCCGCTGGACGACCTCTACACGGCGGCCTCGGGTACGTCGATGGCTACGCCGCACGTAGCGGGCGCTGCCGCGCTGCTGGCCCAGGCGCACCCTGACTGGAAGGCAGACCGCCTCAAGGAAGCGCTGGTCAGTACTGCGAAGACCGCTGCGGACGTGAGCGTGTACTCGCAGGGAGCCGGTCGGGTCGATGTGGCCCGGGCCATTGCACAGCAGGTCTTCGCGACCGGCGTGGCCGACTTCGGTCTGCAGACCACCACCGGTGGATCGACCAAGACGGTCACCTACCGGAACGACGGCAGGGCACCGATCACGCTGAACCTCGTGGCCGACGTGGACAACCTGGACACGCACAAGCCTGAGACAGATGCGATCACCCTGCCTAGCACCGTCACCGTGCCCGCAGGCGGAAGCGCCGACGTGCCGGTGGCTCTGGACGCGGCCAAGCTCGACCGTGGTCTGCACAGCGGCTGGATCGTTGCCACCGGCCCCGATGGGGTCGTCACGCACACGGCAGTCGGCGCTTGGCGCCAGGGCCCCAGCCACACGGTCACCTTGCGAGCCGTCGGCCTCGACGGCAAGCCGACCGGCGTACCGGTGGTCTCGCTGTACGGCGACAACGCGCGGTCCGACTCGCTGGCGTGGATCCCGGACGGTGGGACCTTCAAGGCCACGGTCGAGGAAGGCACGTACCTGCTGCACTCGATCGTCGAGAACAACGACCCGCAGGACGAGAAGGTCAGCCTGTTCACGGATCCGAACATCGCGGTGACCAAGGACATCGAGGTGGTCATCGATGCTCGCAAGGCGGTCCCGATCACGATCGAGACGCCCAAGCCGTCGGAACAGCAGGCAGTGCTCAGCTACTACGTGCACCGCGAGTACGGCAACGGCCGCCAGATCAGTCACGGCGTGATGCACTTCAGCACGGTCAAGCAGGTGCTGGCCACCCCGACCAAGCCGGTCGCCGACGGAACCTTCGAGTTCTCGTCCCGCTGGCAGCTGGCCGCGCCGATCGTGCAGGCGTCCATCCCGGGCGTCACCGGGCCGCTGGACATCAACCTGCTGCACCAGTCGCCTTCCCTGGCCGGGAAGAAGCGGTTCCCGTTGACCACCAAGGTCGTCAAGGGTGCTGTCGCGGTACTGAAGGACAGCGAAGACGTCAGTGAGGAAGACCAGATCGCAGCGGCGGCCAAGGGCGGTGCTGCCGGGGTCATCCTGGTCCGGCCGCCGGACTGGTCGGCCTGGACCGTCTGGACGCCCACAGGTGATCGCGAACCCATCCCGGCGATGGTGACGACCACCAAGGACGGCCAGAAGCTGATCGACCGGGCCGGCGAAGGACACGCGACGATCGATCTCACGCTGACCCCCTCCAGCCCCTACCTGTACGACGTACAGCAGGTCTCGGCCGGGCAGATCCCAGCGAGGATCACCTACAAGGTCACTGCCGCCAACAGCGCGCGAGTGACCACGGCGTACGCCGACAACGGTGGCTTCAACTGGGCCAAGGAGCAGCGGTTCGGCTGGCGTCCGTGGCAGGAGTACTCCTGGAACGACTCGCAGCGCGCCATCGAGACTCCGAAGGTCCGCGAGGAGTGGGTGACGTCCGGCGACTCGCTCTGGCAGCACCGGGTCCACCACCTCTACACCTGGGACTCGATGAACCCGCTGAGCGGCGGCATGACCTCCGTACCGCGCAGCTACCGCCCTGGTTCGTCCACGGAGACCTGGTTCGGGCCGGTAGTCCGTCCGGCGGCCGCACCTGGTCTGGTGTCCACCAGGACGGGTGACAGGTTGTCGCTGCGGGTGCCGACGTTCGTTGACGCGGCCGGGCACCACACGCTCGGTGAGACCACGTCCGCCTCGGCCGTACTGAGCCGCGACGGCAAGGTAGTCGGCGAACTCCCCGATGCCTGGCAGGACGTGATCACCAGCAGCGGCGACTCGGCGTACAAGCTGGATCTGTCGACAGCGCGGGTCGACGAGGAAGGTGAATGGAACTGGGGGACCAGCACCCGTACGGTCTGGGACTTCCGGTCCAAGAAGGCCTCGGAGACCACGGCGACGGCACTACCGCTGCTGCAGGTGGACTACGAGGTGCCGACGGATCTGACCGGGCGAGTGGCGGCCCGGACGCACCTGATCGGGTTCAAGGTTCACCAGCAGGCAGGGGTCGCCGCGCCTCGCTCTACCTCGCTGCAGGCCCAGGTGTCGTTCGACGAGGGCAAGACGTGGCGCCGGATCATCGCGGTAGGGACTCGCGGTCACTACGTAGCCGTAGTGCCGGCGGGCAAGGGCACCGTCTCGCTACGGGTTGTTGCCGGTGACAACGCGGGCAACAAGATCAGCCAGACGGTCATCCGGGCCTACGGGCTGAAGTAGTAGCCGGAGGGCGCGGGCAGATAGCAACCTGCCCGCGCCCTCTACAACCAGCTCCGCTTCGCAGCCTGGAACGCCAGGCCGGTACGGGTGTCCACGCCGGCCAGCGTCATCAGCCGATCGAGGCGGCGTTGCACCGTACGGCGGCTGATCCCGAGCTGCGACGCGATCGACTTGTCCGGTACGCCGGCGACCAGCAGCGACAGCAGGAACCGCTCGGAGTCGTCCAGCCCGTCCGGCCCCTGCTGCTCCCCGGCCTGCAACTTCACCGGAGTCGCCTGCTCCCAGTGGCTCTCGAACAGAGAAAGCAGTGCGTCCAGTAGCTGTCCACGGCCGATCACCGCGGCAGTCGGCTCGCCGATACCCAGCTCGTCGTCGCGGACCAACGGACAGACGGCAGTAGCCCGGTCCACGATCGCCAGCCGCACCGGCAGGGTCGGAAGGCTCCGGGCCTCCTCGCCCCAGCCGACGCCCTCGGCGATGCTGTCCAGCTCACCGGGTGTCTCCAGCAAGGCCCGCTCGTAGATGGCGCGATACCGTACGCCGCGGCTGAGCGCGCCGTACTCCTCTGTGTTGTCCGCACCCTGCATCGCCAGCGGATTCGCCCGGCAGAACCAGAGGATCTCCTCGCGGGCCGAGTTCTGCAGATCGCGCAGCCGGTCCCGCAGCGGGATCGCGCCGACTATCACCTCGACCAGGTGATGCGCGTCCCGGCGACTCGCGCTGGCCCGGAACTCCTCGCTCAGCGAGGCCACGGTCTTGCGAGCCGACTCCAGCGACTCCTGCCGCCGCAGCAGCGTCGTACCGAGGGCGACGTCGGGCGGCAGCGGCCGGAACACGGGGTCGTCGCCGGGCTGGATCGCGACCAGTCCCTTCGCCTGCAGCCGCTGCAGCACCTCGTCCGCCTCCTGCTGCGGCAGTTCCGCGACCTCGGCCAGCTCGGCCGGCCTGGCCACGGACAATCCGACCAGCAGCCGGTAAGCCTGCTCCTCGCGCTCGTCCAGCAACCCGTCCTGCATCGTGGCCTCACCTCCCGTGCTCGAAGCTCCACCTAATCAGGCGATCCAGCGCAGTGGCGAGCATTTTGTCCACAATCCGGCACAACTGGGTCATCGAATCTTCTGGCACTCCTGGCACCGGAGTGCCATCACGAAACTCCCGCCACACCGTCACTACCGGTGAAGGACGCAATCGCGAGACTCCCGCCCGAGCCGCCATCGAGAGAGAACCACCATGAACTGGACTGACTACGCCGGCCTCGTCGGGCTGGCTGCCGCCGCCGTTCTCGCCGCCTGGCTGCTGCTGGGCGCCGGCAACACCACCCCGCACCGGGGCGACCACCGGCACGCCACTCACCCGCCCGCACTCACCGCCCGGTCAGGACGCCACCGCGCTGCACCCGCCGGCCGGATCCTGCACCGCCTCGGGATCCGCTGAGACGCCTTGAGCTTGCTGGCCTCGGCGACGTCGGCCACCGCGATCCTCTATCGTATGAGAGCGCTCTCAAGTCTATTGGAGGGGTCCATGCCTGAGATTCGGCCGTACCGGGTGAGCGATCGGCCCGCCGTCGGCGACATCTGTGTCCGCACTGCCGACAACGGCGGCGATTCCCGATCGCTCTACCCGGACCTCGACCTGATGCCGAGCATCTTCGCGTTCCCGTACGTCGACCTCGAGCCGGAGCTGGCCTTCGTCCTCGACGACGGCGATCGCGCGGTCGGCTACGTCATCGGCTGCGCGGACACACCGGACTTCGCCCGGCGGTTTCGCTCCGAGTGGCTACCCCGCGTCCCGCAGTACGAGCCGTTGACCGGACCACCCCAGACGCCGACCGAGATGATGATCGGCCTGCTCCACGACCCCGAGCGCCTGGTCATCCCCGAGGTCGCGGACTACCCCGCGCACCTGCACATCGACCTGCTGCCCGCCTACCAGGGAGCCGGCCACGGCCGCGCCCTGATGACCTGCCTACTGAAGGCCCTTGCCGACAGAGGCATCCCCGCGATCCACCTGACGATGCTCACCAGCAACACCCCGGCCCGAGCGTTCTACGACCGCCTCGGCTTCCACCACATCCCCGTCCCGGGAGTAGAGGTCGTCACCTACCTCGGGCGTAGTACCGGCTAGGTGGTGGTGCGGTTGGTGGAGCGGGGGTCGGTTACCCGGCGGGTGCGGTAGAGGTCGCCCTTCAAGGCGGTGGAGCGCCAGGGGCGGGCCAGGTCGAGGGGGATATGGAGGTCGGGGTCGTCCCGGTTGAGGTCGGCGATGACCAGATCGGTGCCGGAGACCAGGGCCGCGTAGGTGCCGGCCGGGTTGATCAGGCCGGACGGCATCAGGTGGTTCGTCTGGGCGGGCAGGGACATGGCGACCCAGTAGGCGTTGATCGCGGCGTACGCACGGGCCTTCAGCTCGAAGATCGAGTCGACCGGGTAGGCGGACAGCAGGAGGCACTCGACGCCGAGTCGCTCGTACTCCGAGAACAGGTGCGGGAAGTTGATCTCGACGCAGATCATCAGCCCGAAGCGATACCCGTCGACATCGAACACCACCGGCTCGAACCCGGGGCTGTAGTACTGCGTGATCTCGGTCTGCGAGCAGAACCGCTTGTCGTAGCGGTCGACGATCCGGCCCTGGTCGGAGATCACGTACAGGCTGTTGTGCGGCCGGTTCGGCGGGGTCAGCGGATGCGCGGAGCCGAGCACCACCCACAGCTTCAGCTTCGCGGCGAGCGCCATGATCTGCTCGAGCTCGGCCCGGACCGCGTCCCAGTCGACCTCGGCCCAGTCCTGGATCTGCTCCTTCGCATACCCCGACAGCAGGCCCTCCGGGAACTGCACCAGCCGTGCCTTCCCCGCGGCGGCCGCTGTCATCAGCCGCCGGACCTCCGCCCCGTTCTTCCGCGCGTCAGCCGTGATCTCCGGCTGGGCGATCGCAATCCGTATCCCCGTCATCACCCAACGATCGCAGGCCGCACCGACAGAACCCGTCACGGGCCATCGCAAGAGCCTGGGAGAAGCAAAAACTCCCGGCCAGTTTCCTGGCCGGGAGTTCGAGACGCTGTGCGCGAGGGGGGAGTTGAACCCCCACGCCCTTTCGGGCACACGGACCTGAACCGTGCGCGTCTGCCTATTCCGCCACCCGCGCGCATGGTTACCGAAAGCTTCGAAAAACGCTATCTGCAACCGAGGAAGAAGATTAGCACGGGCTGAGGCAGACTCTGACATTGCGGGTTCGGTCGAACCTCCCGATACGATCGATCGTCGTACCTGGTGTACCCACCACACCGGTGGGCACGGCGTACGGCGAGCCTGTTGGAGCCGCCGGACGGCAAGCACGATCGTTGGCTCCAGCTGACGACCGACCGTGGAGGAGGACGCGTGCGACCGCTGCAGCGCTTCGAGCGGCGCCTGGAAGGCATCGTGAGTGGTGTCTTCGCGCGCGCGTTCAAGGGTGACGTGGAGCCGATCGAACTGGCCGCCGCACTCAAGCGTGAGATCGACAACACCGCCCGGATCCTGTCCAGGGACCGGCGGCTGGTGCCGAATCACTTCACCATCGAGCTGGGGCCGGACGACTTCGAACGGCTGAACGCGTACGGCCGGACGCTGAACCACGAGCTGGCCAACGAACTGCGTGACCACGCCGACATCCAGCGGTATACCTTCTCCGGACCGGTCGAGATCGAGCTGACCCGGCTCGAGGACCTGCCGACCGGCAAGTTCCGGGTGGTCAGCGCGACCATCGGCAAGCCACAACGTCCCCGGCCGCAACCCCAGCAGCCGTACATCCCCGATCCGAACGAGGGCCAGACCGTCATGCAGAGCGCCCCCGTCCCGCCGCCGCCCACACCATCGGCACGCCAGGGCCACCCGCAGGTGATGCTCGAGGTGAACGGCCGGCGCCGCCCGATCAACCCGCCCGGCGTGGTGCTCGGCCGCGGGACCGATGCCGACATCCAGATCAACGATCCGGGCGTGTCCAGGCGGCACGCGGAGATCCGGCTGATGCCCGAGGGCCCCGGAGGTGTCAAGGTGGTCCTCGTCGACCTGGGCTCCACCAACGGAACGCTGGTGAACGGGCGCCGGGCCGCCGAGGCCGAACTGACCGACGGATCTACCGTGAGGATCGGGAACACCACCATGACGCTGCGCCTAGCGGACGAGCCCATCGCCCAGCCGCCGAGCAGCGGGTGGTGACCGGACTTCCATGTCGGAACTGACGCTGACCCTGATCAAACTGGGGTTCCTGGCCCTGTTGTGGATGTTCGTCCTCGCCGTCTTGTCGGTGATCCGGTCGGACCTGTTCGGCGCCAAGGTGGATTCGCGCGCGGTCGCCGCGCCGGTCGCGCCGGCCGGCCGGACCCCCAAGGCCACCAAGCCGGCGAAGAAGCGCAAGGGCCTGCCCGGTTCGGTCACGATCGCGGACGGCCCACAGGCCGGCGTCGGCGCCACCCTGACCTCGGAGCCGGTGGTGATCGGCCGCGGCTCGGACTGCCAGATCCGGCTCGACGACGACTACTCCTCCACCCGGCACTCCCGGGTGTTCCAGTCCGAGGGCGAGTGGTGGGTCGAGGACCTGGGGTCCACCAACGGCACCTATCTGGACGGTCAGCGCGTGACCCGTCCGGTGCCGGCCGAGATCGGCGGTTCGATCCGGATCGGCCGTACGACGCTGAACATCGCGAAGTAGGCCCATTCCATGACCCTGTCGCTCGACTACGCCGCACTGTCCGACGTCGGACGGGTGCGCCGCAACAACGAGGATTCGGCGTACGCCGGTCCGCATCTGCTGCTGCTCGCCGACGGCATGGGTGGAGCCGCCGCGGGTGAGGTGGCCAGCGCCGCCGCCGTCCAGGTGATCCGCCGGCTGGACACGTCCGGAATCACCGGTCCGGACATGATGGAGGCGCTCGCGGGCGCCGTCCACCGGGCCAACGAGCGGCTCTCCGAGCTGGTCGAGGAAGACCCCGAGCGCGAGGGCATGGGCTCCACGGTGACCGCCCTGCTCTTTGACGGCGAGCACCTCGGCATGGCCCACCTCGGCGACTCCCGGGCCTACCGGCTGCGCGACGGCCTGCTCTACCAGCTCAGCCACGACCACACGTTCGTGCAATCACTGGTGGACGAAGGCCGGATCTCCAAGGAAGAGGCCTTCACCCACCCGCACCGCAACCTGATCCTCCGCGTCCTCGACGGCCGGCCGGACTCCGATCCGGACCTGGAGATGCTCGACGTCCAGGTGGGCGACCGGCTGCTGCTGTGCAGCGACGGGCTGCCCGACTACGTCAGCGACGAGGTGATCGTCGCCTCGATGGCCGACGGTACGCCGGACTCGGTCGTGGTCGAGCTGATCACCCACGCCCTCGAGGCCGGGTCGAACGACAACATCACCTGCGTCGTCGCGGATGTCGTCGAGACCCCGCCTGCCAGTGGCGACCAGCCGCAGTTGGTCGGCGCGGCAGCGGAGCTCGCCCAAGGCGGCACCGGTCGCGGCGAGCCGACCATCGCAGTACGGGGTCATGGTGGTGGGGACGGCCACGGTGGCGGTGCGGGGCTCGATCCTGAGGAGCTGCGCTACGCGCCCCAGGCGCCCAAGCGTTTCCTCTGGCTGCGCCGGCTGGCCGTGCTCGTCGTAGTGCTGGCACTCATCGGTGGTGGCGGCTGGTTCGCCTACAGCTGGACCCAGAAGCAGTACTACGTGGGCACCGACGGCGACTACGTGGCGATCTTCAAGGGTGTGGACCAGGAGTTCCCCGGCCTCACGCTGTCCAACGTCTACGAGCGGCAGACGCTGCAGGTGGACAAGCTCCCGACGTACAGCCGTGAGCAGGTGGAAGGAAGCATCCAGGCGGACGACCTGGCGGGCGCCCGGACCATCGTCAACGAGCTGCAGCGGACCGCCGACGAGTGCGCGGCCAAGGCGACGACGAAGCCGCCCACGAAGCCCACCACACCGCCGGTCACGACACCGCCAGTCACGACACCGCCGAAGACGCCCGTCTCCAAGCCGCCGGCGACTGTCCCGGCCTCACCGTCCTCGACCCCGGCCGACGGCAGCCCCGACGACTGCGACGGGGTGCGATGAGCATCGCCTCGACGTCCGTCATCCAGATCATGCCGCGCACCCGTCGCGGGGTGGAGCTGATGCTGCTGATCGTCGCGATCGGTGTCTCGGTCGGCGCCTACGTCAACATCGGCATCACCGTGCAGGACAAGGTCCCCGCGAGCACCGGGTACTACGCGGCCGGCATCGGCCTGCTCGCGTTGATCGCCCACCTGGCGCTGCGCTACCGGGCGCCGTACGCCGATCCGGTGCTGCTGCCCTGCGCGGTGCTGCTGAACGGCCTCGGGGTGGCGATGATCCAACGGCTCGACCCGGGTATCAGGGCGATCGCGGTCGCGGCCGGCCGGACCCCGAAGTCACCGGCGGCTCCGCAGCAGATCACCTGGACCGCGGTCGGCGTCGTGCTCTTCCTGGCGGTGATCCTTGTGATCAGAGATCACCGCCGCCTGCAGGCGCTCACCTACACCGCCGGACTGGCCGGTCTGCTGCTGCTCGTGCTGCCGCTGATCCCGGGGCTCGGCGTGAACATCAACGGCGCCCGGATCTGGATCCGGCTGGCCGGGATGTCGTTCCAGCCCGGTGAGTTCGCGAAGTTGTGCCTGGTCGTCTTCTTCGCCGGCTACCTGGTGGTGAAGCGCGACGTGCTGACGCTGGCCGGGCACCGGTTCCTCGGCCTCGACCTGCCCCGCGCCCGCGACCTCGGGCCGATCGGGATCGCCTGGCTGGTCAGCCTGGGTGTGCTGGTGTTCGAGAACGACCTCGGGTCGTCGCTGCTGTTCTTCGGCCTGTTCCTGTTCCTGCTGTACGTGGCCACCGAACGAGCCGGCTGGTTGATCATCGGTGGCCTGCTGTTCGTCGGTGGCGCGTACTTCGCGTACTCGACCATCGGTCACGTGCATAAGCGGATCACCGACTGGCTGGACCCGTTCTCGATCGACCAGGGCCAGATCGCGGTCGGCCTGATGGGTCAGGGCTGGGGCGGCGCGCTCGGCCGCGGCCTCGGCCAGGGCCGGCCGGAGCTCACCGCGTACTCGCAAAGCGACATGATCATCTCCTCGTTCGCCGAGGAGTTGGGCCTGACGGGGCTGGTCGCGATCATCCTGATCTACACGCTCATCATCGAGCGCGGCCTGCGGACGGCGCTCGGCTGCCGGGACATCTTCGGCAAGCTGGTCGCGACGGGTCTGGCGATGTCGTTCGCGCTGCAGGTCTTCGTGATCATCGGCGGGGTCACCGGGCTGATCCCGCTGACCGGCCTGGCCACGCCGTTCATGGCGCTGGGCGGAACGTCACTGGTGGCGAACTGGGCGATCATCGCGCTGCTGCTGCGGATCAGTGACCAGGCCCGCCGGCCGCAGACCCCGGCGGCTCCCGTGTCCGACGAGACGATCGCCATGGCGGTGCAGAAGCAGTGAACTCAGCAATCCGACGACTGGCCGTGGCCGCGATCATCCTGATGCTCGCGCTGATGGCCAACTCCACCTATTTGCAGGCCTTCCGGGCCGGTGAACTGAACGGCCGCAATGACAACCGCCGGGTCCGCGACTCGCAGTTCTCGGTGAACCGCGGCCCGATCCTGGTCGGCAGTACGCCGGTCGCGAAGAGCGCGGAGTCGAACGATCGGTTCGTGTACCAGCGGACCTACCCGCCGAACATCGCCAAGATCTACGCCCCGGTGACCGGGTTCTACTCCTACCTGTTCGGCCGGGCCGGCATCGAGCTGAGCCAGAACTCGGAGCTGAACGGCTCGGACCCGTCGCTGGCCTTCCGCCGGGTGGTCGACGTGATCACCGATCGACGGCAGCAGGGCGCGAGCGTCTCGCTGACACTGAACGCGGCCGCCCAGCAGGCGGCGTACCGGGGACTGGCAGGCAAGAAGGGTGCGGTCGTCGCGATCGAGCCGAAGACCGGCAAGGTGCTCGCGCTGGTGAGCCTGCCGACCTACGACCCGAACGAGCTGGCCGGGCACGACCTGACCAAGGTCGGCGCCAGCTGGAAGGCGCTGAACGCGGACAAGGACAGGCCGATGTCGAACCGCGCGATCAAGGAGCTCTACCCGCCGGGTTCGACCTTCAAGCTGGTCACCGCGGCCGCCGCCCTGTCGAGCGGCAAGTACAACCCGCAGACCCAGGTGCGCTCACCGGCCGAGCTGGACCTGCCACAGACCACGGTCAAGCTGCCCAACGAGAACGGCCGCAACTGCGGCGGCAGCGACAACGCGACGCTGACCGTGGCGCTGCGGAACTCGTGCAATACCGCGTTCGGCTCGATCGGCCTCGATCTCGGCGCCGAGGCGCTCCGGGACCAGGCGGAGAAGTTCGGCTTCGGTGAGCGGCAACTGCCCGAACTGGGCGCCGCGGCCAGCCAGTTCCCGGCTGACCCGAACGCACCGCAGACGGCCCAGTCCGCGATCGGCCAGTTCGACGTCCGGGCGACACCGTTGCAGATGGCGATGGTGGCGGCCGGGATCGCCAACGGCGGCGACGTGATGAAGCCGTACATCGTCCAGAACATCAAGACCGTGGACCTGAAGACGGTCTCCGAGACCAAGCCGGAGTCGCTGCACCAGGCGGTCTCGCCGGAGGTCGCGGCCCAGCTGACCGCGATGATGGTCGACGTGGTGAAGAACGGCACCGGCAAGCCGGGCCAGATCAGCGGCATCGACGTGGCCGGCAAGACCGGTACGGCGCAGACCTCGCCGGACAAGCCGCCGTTCGCCTGGTTCACCGCGTTCGCGCCGGCCAACGACCCGAAGATCGCGGTCGCGGTGATGATCGAGGACGCGAACGTCCCGCGCAACGACATCGCCGGCGGCGCTCTGGCGGCGCCGATCGCCAAGGCCGTGATGGAAGCGGTGCTGAACCAGTGACAACGATGAGGTACAACCAGGTGACAGAGCGTCCGCAGCACCGGGGCCGGCTGGTAACCCCGGCTACCGTGGGCGGCTTGAGTTTGTTTTGGCCGAGTTCGATCCGCGCAGGTTGGAAGGCAGAGGAATGACATCGCAGGCACGTCTCGTCGGCGGCCGCTACGAAGAGGGCGAGCCGCTGGGTCGAGGGGGTATGGCCGACGTCCGCAAGGGCATCGACAACCGGCTCGGGCGGTCGGTCGCGATCAAGCGGCTCCGGGTCGACCTGGCCAGCGACTCCACCTTCCAGGCCAGATTCCGGCGCGAGGCACAGTCGGCGGCCTCGCTGAACCACCCGACCATCGTCTCGGTCTACGACACCGGCGAGGAGCCGGACCCGAACGGCTCCGGCATCACCATTCCGTACATCGTGATGGAACTGGTGACCGGTAAGACGCTGCGTGACCTGATCCGCGAGGGCCGCAAGATCATGCCCGAGCGCGCCCTGGAGATCACCTCCGGCGTGCTCGAGGCGCTCGACTACAGCCACCGGGCCGGCATCGTGCACCGCGACATCAAGCCCGGCAACGTGATGCTGACCCCGCAGGGCCAGGTCAAGGTGATGGACTTCGGCATCGCCCGCGCCGTCGCGGACACCACCTCCGACATGACCCAGACCGCGGCCGTGATCGGCACCGCGCAGTACTTGTCGCCCGAGCAGGCTCGTGGTGAGACGGTCGACGCGCGGTCCGACCTGTACTCGACCGGCTGCCTGCTGTACGAACTGCTCGTCGGCCGGCCGCCTTTCGTGGGTGAGTCGCCGGTCTCGGTGGCCTACCAGCACGTCCGGGAAGAGCCGCTGCCGCCGTCGTCGTACGATCCGGACATCCCGCCGGAGGTCGACGCGGTCGTCCTGAAGGCGCTGACCAAGAACCGCGAGCACCGCTACCAGAGCGCCTCGGAGATGCGGGCCGACATCCACCGGGTGCTGGCCGGCCAGCAGGTGACCGCACCGATGGTCGCGGTCGCCGAGACCCGCGCGATCCAGCAGACCGCCGTGGCACCGTCCACGGCCGCGACCCAGGCGTACCGGCCGCAGCAGAGCGACCTGCTGCCGCCGGACAACGGGGACGACGAGGTCGAAGCTGCCCGGGCCCGCCGGAACCGTGGCCTGGCGTACTTCCTGCTCGGCCTGGCGATCGTCGCCGTCGCGGTCGGCGCCTACGCGATCATCACGAACATGGGCAAGAAGGACGACGCGCCCCCCGTCGCCATCCAGGTCTCCGTGCCGAGTGTCGTCGGTAAGTCGCTGGCCGAGGCGACCGCGATCATCGAGGCGAAGGGGCTGCAGGTGGCCTCGACCTCCGCGGCCAGCACCGACGTACCGAAGGGCTCGGTGGCCAGGCAGACCCCCGGTCCGAACGCGATGGTCGACAAGAACTCCACCGTCAACCTCGTGGTGTCCGCCGGACCGAACACCTTCGCGGTGCCGAACGTGATCGGTAAGTCCGAGTCGGACGCCCG
Organism: Kribbella qitaiheensis; assembly: GCF_014217565.1. Classification (NCBI taxonomy): domain Bacteria; kingdom Bacillati; phylum Actinomycetota; class Actinomycetes; order Propionibacteriales; family Kribbellaceae; genus Kribbella; species Kribbella qitaiheensis. The sequence goes on along the minus strand of NZ_CP043661.1, from coordinate 4,448,078 downwards.
GGACGCCCTGGAGAACTCGCCGGGCAAGTTCGAGGTGGCGTCCAAGACGAACACCACCGACAGCGACAAGCCCAAGGGCACCGTCGTCAGCATCAGCCCGGACGCCGGCGGCCAGTATGCGCCCGGCACCCGGTTCACGCTGACCCTGTCCAGCGGCAGTGTGAAGGTGGAGGTGCCGGACGTCACCACGCGGAACCAGGACGACGCGACCCAGGCACTCAAGGCTCTCGGGCTGGTTGTCGGCTACTTGTCGGCGCCCACCACCGACCCGACCATCGCCGAGGGCACCGTGGTCAAGCAGAGCGTGAAGGCGGGCAGCAAGGTGGACAAGGGCACCAAGGTCGTGCTCTCGATCGCGACCAAGGTCGAGCCGACGGACCCGCCGAGCAGCACGCCGACCGACCCCCCGAGCACCACCGAGACGCCGATCATCGGCGGCGGGGTGCCCGGCCGGAGCCCCAGCGGCGAGCGCTGACGGAGAACGACAAAGGACCGCGGGATTCGTCCCGCGGTCCTTTTTGTTTGTCCTGGTTCAGCTGACGACGGGAGCCATCCCGGCCGAGCGGCCCACCGCTTCGGGGTCGCCGCAGGTCGCGAGCCAGTTGGCCAGCATCCGGTGGCCGCCCTCGGTGAGCACCGACTCGGGGTGGAACTGGACGCCCTCGACCGCCAGGTCCCGGTGCCGCGCCGCCATGATCACACCGGCCTCGGTCCGCGCCGTCACCTGCAACTCGTCGGGCACGCTGTCCTGTGCGATCGCCAGCGAGTGGTACCGGGTCGCGGTGAACGGCGACGGCAACCCGGAGAGCACCCCTGCGCCTTCGTGGAACACCTGACTGGTCTTGCCGTGCAGCAACTCGTCCGCGCGACCGACCACCCCGCCGTACGCGACTCCGATCGCCTGCAGGCCCAGGCAGACCCCGAAGATCGGGACCTGGCCGCCTTTCTCCTTCACGATGTCGACGCACGCCCCGGCTTCCTCGGGCGTCCCCGGTCCGGGCGACAGCAGCACGCCGTCGTACTCCGTGACCTGGTCCGGCGTGATCTCGTCGTTGCGAAGCACAGTGGTGTCGGCCTGCAACTGCTGGAGGTACTGCACCAGGTTGTAGACGAAGGAGTCGTAGTTGTCGACGACAAGAATCCGCGGCATGCGGACCATTCTGACAGGCCTGCTCAACGACCGCTGGTGGACGAGGACGGACTGGCCGTCGGCGTCTTCTCGAAACCCGGCACTGTCGCGCTCTGGAGGTCCAGCGTGCCCTCGTACGCCGGCATCGAGATCGACGACTGGGTCTTCACCTCGTAGCCGAGCTGGAATTTCACCACGTAGTCCTGCAGGTTGTCGATGTACTGCGAATCGTCCAGCGCCTTCTGCAGCATGCGGCGATCCCCGATCGCGGTGATCTTGTACGGCGGCAGGTACGGAACGCCGTGCAGGACCACCGAGTTGCCCACGCACTTGATCCCGGTGGTCGAGATGACCCGGTGGTTCTGGATCGAGATGGCGTCGGCGCCACCGGCCCAGAGCGCGTTCACGACGGCCTGGATGTCCTGCTGATGGATCACCAGCCAGTCGGCGTCGACGTCCGGGTTGTCCTTCACCACCTGCGACGGGGCGTCCTTGAGCGTGACGGTGAGACCCGGGCCGGCGACCGGGACCGTGCCGACCTGCTCGGACAGATCCTTCAGCTGCTTGGCCAGCTTCGGCGCGATCGAGCCCTGTTGCGCCTGGAGCTTCTCGATGTCCTGGCTTAGAGCCGCGTGCTGCCGGGTCAGGGTCGCGCTGCGGCGACTCTGTTCCTCCACGAGACCCGCGAGCGTAGTGTTGCGGCTAGGGCGCAAATCGGTGCCACGAGCGTTGGTGGCACTGGTCGCGAACAGCAGACCGGCGCACAGCAGCGCCACCGGCGCACCCGCGCGCCAGAGCGAAAACCGCCGCAGCCTGCTCACCCGTGAACCCCTTGCTCCCGTCTGCACTACGCTAACCGAGGCCAGACCCAGTGGTGTGGCTGGTGCCGGCCTCGCGAACCGAGGCGACACCACTCACCTTAGTGTCCGCTACAAGGAGTCGAATCCGTGCCCGAGTCGAGCAGTCGCAAAACGAAGAAGTCCTCCGCCGAGAAGGTGAAGGTGGAGAAGACTCCGAAGAAGCCCCGCACCACCAGTCGCGTCTGGGTGGCGCCGCTGATGCTCGGCTGCTGGCTGCTCGGACTCGCCTGGCTCGTGGTCTTCTACGTGGCGGGCCAGGACATCCCGGTGATGAGAGACCTGAACAACTGGAACCTGCTGATCGGCATGGGCCTGATCGCGACCGGTTTCGTCGTCTCCACCCAGTGGATCTGACCCCACTCAGTTAGCACCGCACCACGCCGCGGAGCACTGGCTCCGCGGCGCGCAAACCGAATTACACCAGTGGAGTTATCCACATGGGTATCCCCAGGTGTGCACAGTTTTTCCCCGGCTTGTCCCCAGGTTTTCCCCGACTTTGGCCCGCGCGGAGCCGAAAGTCGCCGAAATCTGTGGATGAAGGAGGTTTGACCACCGCCTTATCCACAACTGGGGAGGAGTTCGGCCAACCGCTGGGCGAAGTCCTGGGGATACTCGTGGACCAGGCCGGGGAGCTGCTGGACGGCCAGGCCGAAAGCGGTCAGTTTGTCTGCGGCTTCGTCCACGACCTCGCGTAGGTCGTCGCCCGTGCCGATCAGCACGGTCGCGGGTGTCAACGGTCCTTGAGCCTCGGCAGGCAACTCCCGCAAGGCCGGAGCTAGTACGACGACGCCGGACGCCGCTGTCGGTGCCTCGGTCAACGCCCAGTCGAGGGCCGCCCGCCCGCCGGCAGCCGTATCGCCAAGAGCGCCATGCAAGCAGGCCTCGAAGTGGGCGAGCTCGGCAAACCAGGGCTCGAGCCCGGGACGCGGCTCGGCCAGCACCTCCAGAGCCGCCTCCAGCTTGCCCTCGTCGTACAGGGCGGAGGCGCGATCCGTCAGGTCGTCATAGCGGCTCTCTGGGCTGGTCACGAGTCTGATGCTAGGGAGCCGCTCGAACGCTCGCGACGAATATATGTAGACGTCTACGTAGAGATGTGCGTATAGTTCTACGTAGGAGGAGAGAAGATGCCGAACAAGACGATCTATGTTTCCGACGACGACCTGGCACTTTACAAGCGGGCCCAGGAACTGGCCGGGAACCTGTCTCAAGCGATCTCGACCGCGCTGCGCCGGTATGTGGAGATGGAAGAGGGCCGGCTCGAGGGGTTCGACGAGATCACCGTTCGGGTCGGGCGCGGATCGGGGCGCAAGCAGCGGTTCTCCGGTGTGCTGATCGCCGAAGGTGGCCGCTCGAACAAGAACGGCTACGAAGCCTTCAAGGTCTATCGGAGCAAGACCGGGAAGTTCGTCCTGCACGCCGACCGGAGCAACCAGTTCACCAGCACCACGACCGTCGACGGTGAGGAACTGACCGGCTGGCGGACCTGGATCGGCAGTTTCGCCACCAACCAGACCTGGAGCATGGCGCAGGGCGAGACCACGCTGCACGTCGTCGACACGGTCGAGGAACTGCGCGAGCTGGTCCCCGACGATCTGTACGCCCTGGTCGAGGAAGCCGCCGATCAGCCGGCGGTGGAGGACCTCGACATCTGATCCCCCGCACCACGACAACTGAAGCTCCACCCCAGTAGCGGCCGGCACCGGTCGGCCGGCTGGATCCGCACGCCCTGAATCTCCTCCCATCACCCCTTTTGGCCATCAGGTCAGGTTCACCCTGCCCAAAAACAAGCGAGGAAGCATGAACAGTTCATCCCTGGCGATCGACGTCACCGGCCTGCGCAAGTCGTACGGCGACAAGCTCGTCCTCGACGGCATCGACCTGAAAGTTGCCGAGGGCACCATCTTTTCGCTGCTCGGCCCGAACGGCGCCGGCAAGACCACCGCGGTCCAGATCCTGTCCACCCTGATCACGGCCGACGCCGGCGAGATCCGGGTCGCCGGGCACGACCTGAGCAACGACCCCGAGGCCGTCCGCGCCGCGATCGGCGTCACCGGCCAGTTCTCCGCGGTCGACGGTCTCCTGACCGGCGCGGAGAACCTGATCATGATGGCCGACCTGCACCACCTCGGCCGCAGCGAAGGGCGCCGCCGGGCGACCGAGCTACTGGAGCAGTTCGACCTCGCCGACGTCGGCAAGAAGCTCGCGATGACGTACTCCGGCGGCATGAAGCGGCGACTCGACCTCGCGATGACGCTGGTCGGGAGCCCGCGGATCATCTTCCTGGACGAGCCGACGACCGGGCTCGACCCACGCAGCCGGCACGGCATGTGGCAGCTCGTCCGGGAGTTGGTCGCCGGTGGCGTCACCGTCCTGCTGACCACGCAGTACCTGGAGGAAGCGGACCAGCTCGCCGACCAGATCGCAGTACTGGATCACGGAAAGCTGGTTGCCCAGGGCACCCCGGCCGAGCTGAAGCGGTTGGCACCGGGTGGGCACATCCGGCTCCGCTTCACCGCGCCCGACGAGTTCGCTGCGGCGGCCCAGGTGCTGCCGGCGGCATCGAGGGACGACGAGTCGCTGGTCCTCCTAGTGCCGAACGACGGCAGCGTGCAGTCGCTGCGCGCCCTGCTCGCCCGGATCGACGACGCCTCCCTCGAGGTGGACGAACTGACCGTCCACACCCCCGACCTGGACGACGTGTTCTTCGCCGTCACCGGCCAACCCACCAGCCACCAGAACGACGACCAGAAGGTGACGAGCAAATGAGCACCGTGAGCTACCCGATCGCCGACACCGCCACGATGTTGCGCCGCAACCTGCGGCACGCCCTGCGCTACCCCGGTCTGTCTCTCGGCGCGCTCGGGATGCCGGTCATCATGATCCTGCTGTTCGGCCTGATCTTCGGCGACACCTTCTCGGCCGGCCTCGGCGGCGGTACCGGTGGCGGGAGCGACTTCGACTACATCGACTTCCTCACCCCGGGCATCCTGCTGATGTCCATCGCGTCCGGGACGATGTCGCCGGCGGTCGGCGCCGCGATGGACATGAGCGAGGGCATCGTCGCCCGGTTCCGGACGATGGCGATCTTCCGGCCGGCCGTACTGACCGGGCACGTGCTGGGCAACGTGATCCTGACGATCGCCAGCCTGGCACTGGTGATCGGGTTCGCCGTCCTGATCGGCTTCCGCCCGAACGCGTCGCTCGGCGAATGGGTACTGGCGGCCGGACTGATGATCGCCGTGACCGTCAGCCTGACCTGGTTCGCGATCGCGCTGGGTCTGACCAGCAAGACCGCGGAAGGGGCGAGCAACATCGTGCTGCCGATCAGCTTGCTGCTGCCCTTCCTGAGCAACACCTTCATCCCGCTGGAGTCGATGCCGAGCGGCATCCGCTGGTTCGCCGAGTACCAGCCGTTCACCGCGATCATCGACACCCTGCGCCACCTGCTGCTGGGAGCGCCGATGGACAGCGGCACCGGCTGGCTCGCACTCGCCTGGTGCGTGGCCATCGCCCTGGTCGGCTACTTCTGGGCCCAGAAGAGCTACAACAAGGGCACCGCGGCCTGACCTCCGCCCGCATCAGTGCCCCGTGCCCGAAGTCCGGGTACGGGGCACTTGTCGTCAGCGCATGGCCGACGGCGCGCCGAGTTGGCTGGCCCGGGTACGGATGTGGGCCGGGACGAGGAGGTCGCAGTCGGAGTTGTTGACCGGTTCGTCGGCGACGACGCGGAGGGGGATGACGCCGGTCCAGTACTCCAAGGTCAGGTCCTCGGGTTCATCGTTCGCCTCGCCGTCGCGGGTCTTCAGCGAGGCTTCGGTGAGGGGGAGGGCGATGACCGAGGTCTTGGCCAGTTCCTTGCGGTTCGGCGGGCGGGTGCCGTGCGAGCGGCCGGGGACGAGGTGGTCGACGATCACGTTCAGGCCGTGCAGCTTCTCGTCCGGGTCGGTGACGAGACGCGGTATGCCGAAGATCACCGCCGACCGGTAGTTCACCGAGTGGTGGAACGCCGACCGGGCCAGCACCAGGCCGTCGGCGTGGGTGACGGTCACGCAGATCGTCTGCTCCGGGGCGGCGACCACGCTCCGGGCGGCCACCGAGCCATGCAGGTAAAGAGTCCCGTCGATGCCCTTGTCCAAGTCGATGCCGTACGCCGTGGGCAGCACCAGCGGGGCGTCCCCGAGGATCACGCCGAGATGGCAGAACATGCCTTCCCGCAGTACGGCGTGCAACGCCTCGCGATCGGTGCCGGCGCGCTCCTTCGAACGGCGCAAGGAGGTCCGGTCGGTGGGCTGGAGCGGCGTGGTGATGGTCATGGAACCAGCGTGACCGGACAATGGCATGCTGGCACGGTCCATTCCCGTCCGAATCAGGTAGTCCACTTGGATAGCTCGCTCCCACTCGTCCTCGACCGCGATGGCAGCGGGCCGCTGCACCTGCAGTTGGCCGAGCAGTTCCGCGCGGCGATCCGCGACGGGAGGCTCCAGGCCGGCCACCGGTTGCCGTCCACCCGCGACCTGGCTCGCGACTTGTCGGTGTCACGGTCGGTGGCGCAGGCGGCGTACGACCAACTGCACGCCGAGGGGTGGATCCAGGGCCGGACGGGATCGGGCACCTACGTGGCGGACGTAGTACCGCTGCAGCCGGCCGAGCGCCGGCGGGTGCCGCAACCGCCGGCTCCGCAGGAGAAGCTGTTGTCGTTGCGGGCGGGCATTCCGTTCATCGGCGGCTCGGCTGATGCCGGCTGGCGGCGGGCCTGGCGCGAGGTGTCGGCGCAGCTTCCGCCGCCCGGGTACGAAGAGCCGGCCGGGATGCCTGCGTTGCGGGAGGCAATGGCGGCGCATGTCCGCCGGGTCCGGGGGATTGCCTGTGGCCCCGAGAACGTGCTGATCACGAACGGGACCATCCACGGTCTGCGGCTCCTGCTCTCGGTCCGTCATCGGCCGGGCGAGCGGATCGCGATCGAGGATCCCGGCTATCTGAACGCGGTCGTCGCGGCGCGCGATCACCAGTTGGAGGTCGTCGACATCGGTGTCGACGAGGACGGCCTGCTGGTCTCCGAGCTCGGCGACGACCTCGCCGCGGCGTACGTGACGCCGTCGCACCAGTACCCGCTCGGCGGCCGGCTACCCGTTGCCCGACGCAACGAGTTGATCCGGTGGGCGCGACGCACCGGAGCGACGCTGATCGAGGACGACTACGACAGCGAGTTCCGGTACGACGTGGCGCCGCTGCCCGCGCTCGCGCAGCTCGACCTCGATCGGGTCGTGCACCTCGGCACCTTGTCGAAGATCCTCAGCCCCGCGCTGCGACTCGGCTGGCTGGTCGCGTCGACGGAGGTGGTCGACGCGTTGGCGGCGTACCGGGCGCAGTCGGGCGACTGGCCGGCCTGGCCGATGCAGGCCGCGTTCCTGGCGATGCTGCGCGACGGCTACCTCGACCAGGTGATCCGCCGAACCCGTCGCCTGTACGCCGATCGACGCAATCTCACCTGCGCCGTACTCGCGCCGCACGGCCGCGTGATCGGCCAGGACGCGGGCCTCCACATCACGTTGCTCCTCCCAGACTCGATCGACGACCGCGAGGTGGCCGCCCGCGCCCGCAGAGCAGGCGTGGTCGTCGCCCCTCTCTCGGAATACCGCCGCTCCATCCCTGGCCCACCCGGCCTCGTCATCGGCTACGCCCGCCCCACCGACGAGGACCTCCAGACCGCCCTATCCCTCCTCGCCACCGTTCTCGCATAGCGGTGGCTGGACGGTGGGCTTGCCATCCAGCCAGGTGAGTTCGGAGAGCCACATGGTGCGGCCGCGGGGGTCGGTGCCGACCATGGCCGGATCCCAGGCGTGGTAGACGAACCAGTCCTGGGTGGGGGTGTGGAGGACCATGTTGTGGCCGGGGCCGGCGGCGTCGGGGGAAGTCTTGAGGATGGGGTCGCCTGATTTGGTGCAGGGGCCTTCGGGGGTGGCGCAGAGGGCGTGGCCCACGGAGTACGACGCTTTGTCGAAGGCGTTGCCGGAGTAGAAGAGGTGGAAGGCGCCGTCGCGTTCGACCATGTACGGCGCCTCGACCAGGTTGCCCTCCCACGGCAGCGTTTGCTTGATCAGCCTGGTCGGCTCGCCGATCAGGGTCAGCCCGGAGGGGGACAGCCGCGAGACGGAGATCCAGGTGTCGACACCGATCGCGTTGCCGTCGTTCTTCCAGTAGAGCCAGCGCTGACCGGACGAGTCCTGGAACGGGCTCGCGTCGATCGAACCGCCCTCGTCGGCCTCGAGAACAAGTGGCCGACTCGATTTATCGACATATGGACCTTTGGGGTCCGAGGCCACTGCTACGCTGACCGCTTGCCGGCCGGACGAGTCGTCAGAAGTCGTGTAATACAAGACGAATCGATCAGGACCATGTACTGCGACCTCGGGCGCCCACACCCTTCCCGGTGACGTCCAGGCCGGCAATTCGGGGAGTGCGTCGCCGACCTGGTCCCAAGAGACCAGGTCGGCCGACTTCAGCGTCTGCACATTGCCAAGCGGTCCGTTCGTCGCGAAGGCGTAGTACAAGTCGTTCACGGCGATCACCTGCGGGTCCGCGAAGCTCCCGCCGTACACAGGGTTCGTGAAGTGCACAGTCACTTGCTTTCGTAGAAGCGGAGGTAGTCGAAGGTGGCGACTGGCGGCGGGGTCACGCCGGTCTGGTCGCCGTGCGCGTAGAGGCCGAGCTTGGGAGTCGCGCCGGCGGGCAGCACCCAGGAGGCACCCCAGGTCCAGGCCTTGCCGTCGATACTCGTGCCCGCGCGGTAGACGTGTTCGCCGGCCGCGTTGCGGTGGTAGGCGAGCCGCATCCACATCGTCGGCGCCGGGCGGCCGATGGCAGCGCCGCCGTAACTGGTCGCACCATCGGAGGCGCGAGCCACCAACTCCCGGCCGAACTCGGTCTGCCGCGTCTTCCAGATCGACACGTCGCCCAACCGGGCGAAGTCGTCGTCGTTGCGATACGCGATCATCCCGGCCTGCTGGTAGTTGCGGATATCGCCCTCACCCAGCTCCAGGTGCAGCTGCGTCTCCGCGATCCAACTGTCGCCGGCAGGCGTGTCGTGGAAGAGCAATCCGGCGTTGTTCCCGGATCCGACCATGTCCGCGTTCTCCAGCGGCCAGGACAACTTGCCATCAGCAACAATCGCGTTGCTGTCCTGCCGCAGCCAGTTCCACCCGGCGCCGAGGCCCAAGTCGAACTCGTCCCCGACCAGCAACTTCCCAGCCCGCGGTACTGCGGCCAGCCGTCGCACCGGCTCAGCCACGGCCCGGACAGTCAGGTTGTCCACCTCAGCCGATCCCAGCCAGCGCACCGGAGCAGACCGCAGCTTCAACCCCGGTACTGCGAGTTGCGCCTCGGCGTACAGGTCGCCCAGCCCAGCATCGTTCACCCGGACGGTCACGGTGTTCCCCACGACCTGGACGCTGAGCTTGTTCCACTGGCTGCGATCGAAATCGGCGGGAAGCGTCGCACTCGCAGTACGGCGGCCGACGATAACACTGATCTTGCTACCGCTCAGGGTGGCGACCACGGAACCGCCGAGCACGGTGGTGAAGCTGTTGCACAGCTTCACGTCGGCCTCGACGCGCACGGATCCACCCGGAGCAGCCTGCCGAGTGGTGGCTGCACCACGGATGGAAGCGGTAGGTCCACCAAGCGAGTCACCAGCTTGCCTGATCGCACCCCAGAGTCCGGCTGCGGGATCGACCGAGTTGATACCGGCTGCGGACCCCGTGACCGGAGCGGGCTGCGGGGTGTCGGACGGGCCGAGACCGGCGCGGGTCCGGGGCCAGCCGTCGATCCAGTCGATGTTGTCGATCAGCATCGGCCGCCGGTTGATCCCGAACGGGTCGGTCAGCCACGGCGTGCCGCGGTCGATCGCGTGGTAGACGATGTGGTCCTGCCCGGCCGCGTCGGTGATGAACGCGTGGTGCCCGGGGCCGATCCACTTGTTGCCGTTCTGGGTGATCACCGTCGTCCCGCCGACGCGGGACTCGTCCATCCGCGCGCCGGTCGCGTCCACGAAGGGCCCGCGTGGCGACTTCGACCGGCCGGCGAAGACGGAGTATCCGGTGGTCGGGCCGGCGCAGCAGTTCGAGGTCGAGCCCATCAGGTAGTACCAGCCGTCGCGATAGACGGCGTACGAGCCCTCGTAGCGGTCGCCGATGGTGACCTGGGTCGGCTCACCGACCGAGTGCAGGCCGTCAGCACTCAACTCGGTGACAGAGAGACCTCCGTAGAAGCCACCGGAGTACAGGTAGCGCTTGCCGTCCGCGGCGGTGAGCAACGCCGGGTCGATCGTGCCGAAGTAGCCACCGCTGCCGTCGGGCTTCGGGGCGACCACCGGCCCGTCTGTCGTGGTCCAGGGGCCGGACGGCGTGGGGGCGGTGGCCACGCCGATCGCGGGATCCCCGCCCGGGTTGGCGAGGGTGTCGGTGACGGTGAAGTACATGACGTACCTACCGCCGAAGTACCGGATGTCCGGTGCCCAGAAGAACGAGCCGGGCGCCGCCCAGGACGGTTTGGTCGCATCGGAGAAGACCGTGCCGAGGTACTCCCAGGAGCCGAAATCCTTGGTCCTGGCCATGTGCATCAGGCCGAAGGGGCCACCTGCAACGAGTGGGTCGGAGGTGGCGTACGCGTACCAGTAGCCGTCGCGGCCCTGGATGATCGACGGGTCCGCGAAGGTATCGGCGAAGGACGACGAGATCGCGTTGAGCGTGGTCGGGGGAGCAGCCGGGCCGGGTGCGGCGACAGCCGCCGTAGTACCGGCTGTGACCGCGGCGACGGCGAGGGCGGCGGCAAGGAAAAGTCTGGGAGGCACGGGCGGGGTCCTCTCTGAGGTGGGTATCAGTTCGCCGGAGCGAGCCTGATCAAGTGCCACGAAGCGGGGGGCAGCGTGGCCGTGCAGATGTTGTCGGCGATCGACGTGCCGGTGATCTGGCGAGGGACCACCCGGTCGGGTTCGTCAGCGGTGTTCTTGGCGGTCCGGTCGTCGTCGTACAGCGCCAGGTGCTCGACCAGTTGATGACCGGCGAAGACCGGTACCTCGAACTCGACCGCGTCGGTCTCGCTCCGGTTGACCACGAAGACGGCCACCTCGCCGGTGCTCTCCTCGTACGTCGCGGTGCTCCACAAGGCGGCGATCCGGCCGTACTCCGCGGTCTCCATCTCGGGCCCGGCCAGTTCGGTCCGCAGTACCTTCGAACCGGCGTACCGCGCGGTCAGCGCGAACGGGTGGAAGATCGTCTGCCGCCAGGCGCGCCCGTCGGGCTCGGTCCGGATCGGGGCGATCACGTTCACCAACTGGGCCAGGCAGGCGATCTTCACCCGGTCGGCGTGCCGGAGCAGCGTGATCAGCAGGCTGCCGACCACGACCGCGTCGTCGACCGTGTAGGCGTCCTCGATCAACGGGCTCACCTCGCGGACGTCGAGGCCGAGCTCACCGGGGAAGTGCTGCTGGTACCAGACGTTCCACTCGTCGAACGACAAGGTGATCTCCTTGTCGCTGCGCTTGAGCGCCTTCACGTGGTCGGCGGTGGCGACGACCGAGTCGATGAACCGGTCCATCCCCTCCGCGCTGGCGAGGAAGCTGGCCTGGTCGCCGGCCTTCGGTTCGTAGTACGCGTGCAGTGAGATGTGGTCGACGAGGTCGTAGGTGCGCTCGAGCACCGTTCGCTCCCAGTCGCCGAAGGTCGGCATCCCGGCGTTGCTGGAGCCGCAGGCGACGAGTTCGAGGCCCGGGTCGACCCGGCGCATCGCGTTCGCGGTCTCCTCGGCTAGCCGGGCGTACTCCTCGGCGGTCTTGTGGCCGATCTGCCAGGGCCCGTCCATCTCGTTGCCGAGGCACCACACCTTGATGGCGTGCGGCTCCTTGCTGCCGTTGCGGGCGCGCCGGTCCGGCAGTTCGGTGCCGGTGGGCAGGTTGCAGTACTCCAGCAACTGAACCGCTTCGGTAATCCCGCGGGTGCCGAGATTGACCGCCCAGACCGGCTCGACGTCCGCCTTACGGGACCAGGCGACGAACTCGTCGGTGCCGAACTGGTTCGGCTCGATCGCCCGCCAGGCCAGGTCGAGCCGGCGCGGCCGCTCGTCCTTCGGGCCGACACCGTCCTCCCACTGGTAGTTGGAGACGAAGTTGCCACCCGGGTACCGGACCGCGGTGACGCCGAGTTCGCGGACCAGCGCGAGCACGTCCTCGCGGAACCCGTCCGGGTCGGCGGCCGCGTGTCCCGGTTCGTAGATGCCGGTGTAGACACAGCGCCCCATGTGCTCGACGAACGAGCCGAACAGGCGCCGGTCGAGCGTTCCGACCACGAACGAGGGATCCACCGCGAGACGAGCCACAAGTCCTCCAGGACGATCTTTACAACGATTAACCCAGAGTTTTGCAACGATTGACATCCGCTGTAAAGGGTTCGCCGCACACAGCCGTGGCACACTCAGGCAACAACCGGGTGGAGGGAGATCGGATGGCGACCAGGCTGAGCGACGTGGCAGCGCGGGCCGGCGTCTCGGTGAAGACGGTGTCCAACGTCATCAACGACTACCCGCACATCACCGCGCGCACCCGGGCCAAGGTCGAGGCCGCGATCGCCGAACTCGAGTACACCCCGAACGTGAGCGCCCGGTCGCTGCGCAAGGGCCGGTCCGATTTCATCGCGCTGGCTGTCCCCGAGATGGCCTCGCCGTACTTCGCGGAGCTCGGCGCCGCGGTCAGCCGGGCCGCCAAGAAGCGCGGCATCACCGTCCTGATCGACCAGACCGAGGGCGAGGCCGCCGGCGAGAAGCTCGTCCTGGACGGGATGCGCGGCCAGTTGATCGACGGCATCATCTTCTCGCCGATCACCACCTCGCCGGCCAAGATCGGCTCGGCCGACACCGCGAAGCCGCTGCTGCTGCTCGGTGAGCGGCACGCGGGCGGCACCTTCGACCATGTCGCGGTCGACTCCGTGCAGGCCTCCTTCGACGCGACCACGCACCTGATCTCGATCGGCCGGCGCCGGATCGCCGCGATCGGGGTCGGTGGCGGCGCGGGCACCGGTTCCGTCCGCCGGAAGGGTTACCGCAAAGCGCTGAAGGCAGCCGGGCTCGAAGTTGATCCGACGCTGGAGGTGGGCGGCCCCGGCTACCACCGCGAGGACGGCGCGGCCTCGATGCGCGAACTGCTGGCCCTGCCCGAGCCGCCGGACGCCGTGTTCTGCTTCAACGACCTGCTGGCCATCGGCGCTCTCCGGGCCCTCGCGGACGCCGGGTTGTCGGCACCGAAGGACGTCGCCGTGATCGGCTTCGACGACATCGAGGACGGCCGGTTCCACTCGCCGTCGCTGAGCACGATCTCGCCGGACAAGGAGTGGCTGGCCGAGAACGCGGTCGCGCTGCTGCTCGACCGGATCGCCGGCTCCGCCGGCCGGCGGGACTCTGCCGGCAACGGTGAGGCCGACCGCGTCGACCTCACCGTCCCGTACACCTTGCAGATCAGGGAATCGACCGGTGGCTAGAAGACAGCCGCGCAGGTAGTCAGGTTCGCGGTGACACTGGCGCCGCGCGCGACGGTCACCTGCCGGGTCTCCAGGACCTGACCGGTCGGCCGTTCACACGTCATCGTCCACGACTCGGTGCCGCCTTGCTGGACGACGATCGGCCGGGTCGACTGGTTCGTGTGCCAGCTGTAGGTGCCGGCCGCCGGAACCACCATCGTGGTGTCGAGCACGTCGGGGATGTTGGTGCCGTTCCACGTCTTGGTGTTGAACGACTTCTTCAACCGCAGTACGGCGCCGGCCGGGCCGGTCCCGCTGATGATCGAGTGCCGGGCGGCGTTGATGGTGCTCTCGGCCGCGAGCAGGTACGCCCCGCGGTTGCCCTTGCCCGCCGTACTGCCGGAGCCGAAGTAGTAGTTGGCTATGTTCGAGAACGCCGGGTGGAAGCTGCTCGCGCCGTGCTCGAAGGTGAAACCGAGCCCGCCGGTCGCGTAGTACGACCAGTCCTCCGTCGTCCCGGTGGTGTCGTACAACTCGTAGCCGAACTGGCTGTCGTACCCGTTCTGGGCAGCCATCTGGTCGCCGAGCGACTTGTAGATCGCCTCGTCCGGGGTGTTGCCCGCACCGGCGTAGCCGGGCTCACGCAGTACGAGGTTCGAGTAGGTGTGGTTGGTGATCAGCGTCGTCACCTGGTTCGCCGAGACGAGCGCCTGGATGTTGCGTGACTCCGGCTCGCTGAACGCACTCGCGCCGCGGTACGTCTCCGAGGTCAGGCTGGTGGACGCACCCGGACCGCCCCAGAAGCCGGCGTAGTTCCGGTTCAGGTCGGTGCCACGGGACTGGTTCGACGACAACGCGCACTGGCCGCTGGTCGGGAGTTGGCCGTTGGTGATCCGGCAGTTCTTCCGCTTCATCTCGTAGCCGAGGGTGCGGCTCAGGTTGAAGCCGTCGGGGTTCACCACCGGTACGAAGATCACCCGGGACTTCTCCAGGATGTTGGTGATCCGCGGGTCCACCCCGTCGCTCTTCAGCAGGTCGTACGCGAACTCCATCGTCAGCTCACCCGACGGCCACTCCCGCGCGTGGTGCAGCCCGACCATCAGGAACACCGGCTTGCCGTTGCTGGTGTTCACGTCGTGGCTGACCTCGATACCGCGGATCGTGCGGCCTTCGAGCGAGGCGTTCTTCAGCGTGAACTGCTTGACCTTCGTCGGGTACTGCGTCGCCAGCGCCGCGAGCTCGTTGTTGTAGTCGGCAAGTGTCCGGTACGCCGTACGCCCACTCGGCAGAGTCGCCGCGACCGCCTTGTTCTTGACGGCTTTCGCGTACGCCGCGTCGGCGGCCTCGCGCTCCTTGTCGGCGCCGACCAGGTCGTCCTCGAGCACGGTCCACTTGAATCCCGCGAGCTGCAGGAGCCGCCGATCTTGATTGCCATAGGCAACCACGTCGACGAAGTCCTTCCCGGCCGACTCGGCCAGATCCAGGTCGAGGGTGTTCAGCCGCTTCTTGTCCGCGGTGGTCGGGGCGTCGATCCGCAGCAGCTGGATGAGTTCGTTGTTCGCGTACGCCTGCGCCTTGTGGTCGGGTGGTGCCGCGGCCTGGACCTGGCTGCCGGCACCGACGGCGACCGCCGCCGCTATCGCCAGGGGGACAAGTCGGTGCCATCGGGCGGGATGGAACACGGTGACCTCCAGTAGTGAGGCTATTGCTATGGGTAACTGGAGGGTATGGCCCTAGGCCTCCGCGCGGAAGCCGATCCGGCAACAGTGCGGGGAATCAGTCGCTGGCCCCAGCAGTCGGCTCAGCAGTCGGCTCTGCAGTCCGCCTGAGCAGTCGGCTTCAGCGGTGACCGATGGCGGAGAGTTGCTCGGCAAGGGTGCGGCGGAAGGCGGGAAGGTAGGAGAGCAGGCGAAGCCCCGCGTTCCGTGCCGGACGGACCGCGGCCGGCGCGGTGGCGAGCCGGGTCAGGCGGTGAGCCAGCGAGACGACCCGAAGAGCCTCGGCGCGACTGTCGGTCGCGTAGGCCTCCAGTTGATCCTCGTTCCCACTGTCGAGCGCTTCGGCCAGCGCATCGCCCAGGGTCACTGCATCGCGTAGTCCGAGGTTCATCCCCTGACCGCCGGCTGGGCTGTGCGTGTGAGCCGCATCGCCGGCCAGCACGATCCGCTGGTCCCGGTAGCGATCCGCCACCCGCTCGTGGATCCGGAACCTTGATCCCCAGATCACCTCGGTCACCCGGGCCGTCGTCTGCTGCGGACCACGTGCGTTGAGAAGCCGCTGCGCGTACGCCACATCCGGGTGCTCCGGCGCGTCATCCACCTCGGCGACCAGGCGGAAGGATCCGTCGGGCAGGGGAGCAGCCACGAGCATGCCGGGCCGCGAGAAGTAGAGCAGTACCTCGTCCGCCGGCAAGCCGCTCTCGACCCGGACATCGGCGAGGGTGAAGTTCAGCGGCAGCACGTCCTTGCCGTCGTACCCGAGACCGGCGAGATCGCGGATCCGGCTGTTCATCCCGTCCGCGGCCACGACGTACTGCGCCTTGATCACCTCGCCGCTCTCCAGCGTGACCTCCGCACCGTCGGGAGTCTGGCGGACGCCGGCCGCGACGTACGGGCGGTGGACCGTGCCGCCCAGCTCCTCTAGGCGTTCGAGCAGGACCTGCTCGGTGTTGTTCTGCGGAATCATCAGCACATACGGGTAGTCGGTCGGTAGGTGGTCGAACCGGACCGGGACCAGGGTGCGGTCGCCGTCGGCGATGTTGAACTGCTCGACGTGCCGGCCGAGCTCGGTCAGCCGCTTCGCGACGCCGATCCGCTCCAGCATCTCCAGCGTGCGCGGGTGCACGACCGAGGCGCGCGAGGTGTTCGCGCCGGCCGCCTGCCGGTCGATGACGGTGACCTCGCGGCCGTGTCCCGCGAGTGAGGTCGCGACCGCCAGCCCGACCGGCCCCGCGCCCACCACCAGCACCTCGGTCCGTTCCGGGATTCCGTTCATTGTTCCGGCTCCTTTAGGTCAACACTTGTTGGCCAACGCTTGTTGACTTCGACTGTAGGCAGCTTCGCTAGCGAAGTCAACACTTGTTGACCTACGGTGGCTCCATGACGGAAAGAGCGCAGGCCGCCCAGCAGGCAGAGCCGGCAGACGAGGCGGCCGCGGAGACGGCCGCGATGGCGCAGCCGGAGCAGGCGGGGGGCGGCGTACGGCGGTCGGATCGGACCAGGGCGGGGATCTTGGCGGCGGCGCGGGAGCGGTTCGCGGCGGACGGGTACGAGCGGGCGACGATCCGGGCGATCGCGGCCGACGCGGCGATCGACCCGGCAATGGTGATGCGCTACTTCGGCAACAAGGAGAAACTCTTCGCGGCGGCCGCCGAGTTCGACCTGCGGCTGCCCGACCTCGCCTCGCTGCCGCCGGAGCAGCGCGGGGCAGCGTTGACGAACCACTTCCTGGACCGCTGGGAGGACGACGAGTCCCTCAAGGCGCTACTCCGGGCCAGCGTCACCAACGAGGTCGCCGCCGACCGGATGCGCCTGCTGTTCGCCGAGCAACTCGGCCCGCTGATCGCCCGCCTGGCTACCCCGATCGGCGCCGACACCGCGGCGGCCGGCGCCGCGGGAGCCGGCGCCGCGGGAGCCAGCGCCGCGGGAGGCGACTCCGTCGCCACGCGGGCCGGGCTTGTTGCCACTCAGGCGCTGGGCTTTGCTCTCTGCCGTTATGTCCTGAAGTTGCAGCCGGTGGCCGCACTCACCCGAGCTGAAGCTGTCGCCTGGCTCGGCCCGACAATCACCCGCTACCTCACCGGCACGCGCTGAGCGGCAACTGACTCCGCCGACTGTCGATTCCGCGGCCGCGCCGTTCGTCGTCAAGGTGAGAAGAGTCCCCCCGAAAGGAACCGACCATGGCACGGTATCTGCTGCTCATCCACGACAACGAGGCCTACTACGACACGGCCGGCGCCGACGAACGGCAAGCACTCGACGAAGGGCATGAGGTCTTCGCCCGCGAGCACAAGGACATCATCGTCGAGGGCGGCCATCTGCAGGCATCGACGACGGCGACCGTCGTACGGCAGGACGGCAAGGGCGATTTCCTGCTCACCGACGGGCCTTACGCCGAGACCAAGGAGGCTCTCGGCGGGTACTACGTGATCGACGTCGCGACTCTGGACCAGGCGCTGGCCGTCGCGAAACGGCTGCCGTTCTTCGGTGAGGTCGGGGACGCCGCGGTCGAAGTACGGCCGATGCACTGAGATGCGGGAAGACCTGACCGTCGCCGAGGCCGTCGCGCTCGCGCATCGCCAGGAGTGGGCCTTCGTGCTCGCGGCGACGGCTCGGGTCACCCGCGATCTGGACCTGGCCGAGGAGTGTGTTCAGGACGCTTACGCCAAAGCGCTCACGACCTGGACCGAGACCGGGGTGCCCGCGCGGCCGGGCGCCTGGCTGACCACGACCGCGAGGAACCGGGCCATCGATCTGATCCGGCGCGAGGCGTTCTTCCGGACGGCGCTACCGCTGCTGGCCGACGAGGAGACCACCAGCGGACCGGCGGACGGCGAAGACATCGCCGACGAGCGGTTGCGGCTCATCTTCACCTGCTGCCACCCGGCGCTGGCTCCCGAGGCTCAAGTGGCACTCACGCTGCGGCTGGTCTGCGGGCTGACCACCGCGCAGATCGCGCGGGCGTTCCTGGTGACCGAATCCACCATGGCCGCCAGGATCACCCGGGCGAAGAAGAAGATCGCGGTCGCGCGGATCCCCTACCGGATCCCGGACGCGGAGGACCTGTCCGACCGCATCGAGATGGTCCTGACCGTGGTGGACCTGCTGTTCACGACCGGGCATGTCGCCCCGAACGGCCCTGACCTGATGAACACCGAACTGATCTCGAGGGCTGTCGACCTGGCCCGGATGCTTGTCGAACTGCTTCCTGGCGACGAGGAGGTCGCGGGTCTCCTGGCGCTCCTGCTGCTCACCGATGCCCGCCGGGCGGCGCGACTCGGCTCGTCCGGCGCAGCCGTCCTGCTGCCCGACCAAGACCGCGGCCTGTGGGACCAAGCGGCCATCCGGGAAGGGCAGAGCCTCGTCCGCCGGGCATTGCGACGACGGCCGCCCGGGCAGTTCGCAGTACGGGCGGCCATCGCAGCCGTCCACTCCGAGTCGCCGTCGTGGGGAGCCACGGACTGGGACGAGATCGTCGGCCTGTACGACGTACTGATCGCGCGCCGGCCCTCACCGGTCGCGGCGCTGAACCGCGCGGTCGCCAGCGGATTCGCGGGCGGCCCCGAGGCGGGACTGGCCGCGCTGGACAGGCTGGCCACCGAACCTCAGCTAGCCACCTACCCGTACGCCGCTGTCGCCCGCGGCGAGTTCCTCCACCGGCTCGGCCGCCGGGAGGAGGCCAGAGCCGCCTTCGAGGAAGCACTTACCTTCACCGAGAACAAGGCCGAACGCGACTCGCTCCGACAGCGCCTGGCCGAGCTCGGCGAGGGCTAGGGCGTGTTCTGGCGGCGCTTGGTCTCCTGGAGGAAGAGCCAGGCTACGGCCGCGCCGGTCACGAAGCCGCCGAGGTGGCCTTCCCAGGAGATGTTCGGGACGAGGAACGAGAGCACCGCGGTGATCGCCACGTAGCCGATGATCCAGGTGACGTCGAGGCCGCGGGCCTTGCTGATCACCAGCAGGGCGCCGACCAGGCCGAGCACCGCACCGGAGGCTCCGAGCGTCGCGCTGCCGGGGGCGCCGAGCACCCAGACGGCGACGCCGCCGCCGAGCGCGGACAGCAGGTAGAGGATGGCGAACCGGACCCGGCCGAGCATCTGCTCGAGCATCGGGCCGAGCTGCCACAGCATGAAGAGGTTCGAGAAGATGTGGAAGATCTGTACGTGCGTGAATGCCGACGTGAGCAGTCGCCACGGCTCGGAGTCCACCAGCACCGGAACGAGCACCAGGTCGTTGACGAGCCGTGGGCTGCCGGACCGGACTGCGATGAAGACCAGCACGTTCAGCGCCAGCATGGTGATGGTGACGACCTGCGAGTTACCGCGCTGGATGCCGCCGAGCGATGTCCGGGTCCGGGGGATCGACTTGACTCCCTCGTTGAAGCAGGACGGGCACTGGAAGCCGACGGCCGCGCTGTTCATGCAGGACGGGCAGATCGGCTTGTCACAGCGCTGGCATCGCACCCCGGCGGGCCGATCCGGGTGCCGGTAGCAGACGGTCTCGGTCACGCCGTGGTCCTCCACAGTCGAGAAAAGGACGGACCGGCCGCCGGAGCGGCCGGTCCGCGGTGGATCAGACGGTCTTGCGCTCGATCTTGACGCTGTTGATCACGATCGGCTCGATCGGACGGTCGCCCGGCGCGGTCTTCGCGGTGGCGATCGCGTCGATGATCTTCTTCGAGTCGTCGTCGGCGACCTCGCCGAAGATGGTGTGCTTGCGGTTCAGGTGCGGGGTCGGGACCACCGTCACGAAGAACTGCGAGCCGTTGGTGCCGCGGCCGAACTGGATGCCCGCGTTCGCCATCGCCAGCAGGTACGGGCGGTCGAACTGCAGCTCCGGGTGGATCTCGTCGTCGAACGAGTAGCCCGGCGAGCCGGTGCCGGTGCCCAGCGGGCAGCCGCCCTGGATCATGAAGCCGTCGATCACGCGGTGGAAGCCGAGGCCGTCGTAGAAGCGCTCATGGCTGGGCTGACCCGTCTGCGGGTCGGTCCACTCCTTGGTGCCCTCGGCCAGGCCGACGAAGTTCTGCACCGTCTTCGGGGCGTGATCGGGGAACAGCTTGATGACGACATCGCCCTTCGTCGTCTCCAGCGTCGCGAACAGTTCTTCGGCCACGAGATACTCCTCATCGGTTACGGCTTACGGCATCGATCCTGTCATGCGACTCCAACCGGACCCGCATCGACCGGCCGGGCAGCGGTTTCCGCACCGGTGGTCACGCTCAGGGACCGGTCCGGGTCGCCCGGAGGCGTTTATCGGCTGGGTACGACGTACGATGCAGACGAAGCCGGAAATGTCCAGAGCCGTACCAGGTCGTCCATGTCGCCGATGGGCCAGTACTCAGGCGCCAGCGACGGGCGCCGCCGAGGAGGAACCGTGGGTTTGTTGAAGTCCAAGGGCCGGGTCGAGTCCGCCAAGGACAAGGTCCGGCCGTTCGCCGAATCGGCATCGCAACGAGTCGGACCGGCCGTTGGGACCGCACGGGAGAAGGTGTCGCCGTACGCGGAGAAGGCAGTCGAGCGCGGCGCGACCCTTGCGCACGCCGCGGTGGAGAAGGCCGGCCCGGTGATCGACGATGCATTGAGCAAGGTCGGCCCGGCCACCGAGCACGCGGCCGAGAGGGCTCGCGAGCGGTTCAACGACGACGTACTACCGAAGGTGACCGCCGCACTGGCGACGCTGGCAGCCGCCGCCGAGCCGGTCGTCGAGGAGACCTCACGTCGGGGCAAGGCCACCAAGGCCGCGCTCAGGGGTGAGATCGACGTGCCGAAGAAGAGCCACAAGCTCCGCAAGGTGGTGCTGTTCCTCGGCTTCGGGGCACTCGCCGCGGCAGCCGTGAAGAAGCTGCTCACCCCGCCGGAGCCGGCCTGGCAGTCGACCCCGACCAGCGGTCGCGACTACAGCTCCGCACCCGCCGGTACTACGCCGCGTCACGCCGCGGACAAGCCCGCCGAGCAAGCGGCCCAGCCGGACGTCGCGGCGTCCAACGGCAAGACCGAGGCGAAGGCCGACGAGAAGCCGGCCGACGACAACGCCGACACCTCGGCCCCGAACGGAACCGCCAAGAAGGCGACCGGCACTCAGCGCCGGTCGACCGGCACGAACAGCTCCAAGCCGTCCGAGTCCTGAGCCTTACCGACCGCAACGGCGAAGGCCGCGACCCCCTCGGGGATCGCGGCCTTCGTCTTTACCAGGCTCAGTTGTACTCAGGACCCCGGTGCTCCGACGGCTCGTCGGCGTCTTCCTCGGTGTCGGCCGGGGTCCGGGTGGTGGTGATCCGGCCTGCGGACAGCAGTTGCGTCGCGTAGCGATGGGTGATGCACGGATAGGTCCCGCCGCACTCGCGGCAGACGGCGTCGTTGCGGTGCAGCCAGGGGAGGACGCCGAAGTGTTTGATCCAGGTCAACGGCTCCCGATCGGGCGCATGCAACTGCAGGGCCGAGCGGGCAGCGCTCTGGATCTCCGGGGCGGACCACTCCTCGGCACTCTTGTCCATCAGATCGCTCAGATCGGGGTTGGGCGACGAGCTCTCTGGGGTCTGGGTCATCTCATTCGTCTCCGGGGACAGGGGTCGGAGCGGCGGGGGCAGAACGTAGTACAGGCGTTACCGGTGGTGATGCTAGACCTCGATCGGATCACCCCGGAAACGAGGGACTGCTACTAACCCCAGAGCGTTTCGAAACTGACCCGGGCCTCGAGTTCGAGCAGGTGGCGTTTGCGCGGGATCCCGCCGCCGAAACCGACCATCTTGCCGCCGGCACCGACCACCCGGTGGCACGGCACGATGACCGCGATCGGGTTGCGATTGCAGGCCACTCCGACCGCCCGGGCGGCGCCGGCGTCCCCGACCACCTTGGCGACCTCGCCGTACGTCTGCATCTCGCCGTACGGGATCCGGCGTAGCTGCGCCCAGACGGCGCGCTCGAAGTCGGACCCACCGGGCACCGACAGCGGCACCGAGAACTCGGTCAGCTCGCCGGCGAAGTACGCCTTGAGCTCCTCCTGGGCCCGCAGCAGCACCGGGTCGCGGACGATGCCCGGCTCGACCTCGGCCGTCCCCATCCGCAGCCGGCACAACCCGACGTCGTCCACAGCCAGGGACAGGTCACCGATGGGCGAATCGATCACGGACCAGCGCATGGGTCGTCCTCTCTGCCTCGACACCCCCGATTCTGCCCCTCGGCACCGACAGTTTTCACCGGTCGCAGCACGGGGCACAGTTCTTCCCCGACCAGGCGGCGCGCCATCAACACGCATGGTTCTCGCCCGATTACGCCCGGTTGTGCTATTCCTGTTTCCCCGCCGTACAACGGCGGATATCGTCCGGTCGCTTCATCCCTGGCGCCGGGCCTGGCGACGAGGGGTGCACGTGACCGGTCCGTCGGCCTACGAGCCGAACCCGTACGGCGTACCGGCGTACTCCGAGCGTGTGCCGGCGGGCGCACAGCAGGCGCCGAAGCCGCCACCGCTGGATCGCTGGTTCACCTCCGAGCAGGCAATGGGCCTCAGTGCCTCGATCCTGATCGGCGTCGACACGGTCGCGAGCTGGGCGTCGGCTTGGTCCGACTGGCACTCGTACGGCGCTCTGAAGGCGTTTCCGGACGACGACGGGAAACTCGCCCAGGCCGATCTGATCTCCGGCTCGTCGGGCATCGTCTCCGCGCTGGCGCTGTTCGCGGCGGCGGTGGTGTTCATCGTCTGGCTCTGGCGGGTGCGCTGGAACGCGGAGATGTTCTGCCGCGGGGAGCACCGGCTGACCAGGGGCTGGGTGCTGGGCAGCTGGATCTGTCCGGTGGTGAACCTCTGGTACCCGAAATGGGTGGTCGACGACATCGTCGCGGCCAGCGATCCGCGGACACCGCCGCAGACCAACCTCCTGCGCGGTATCCCCGGCACCCGGCTGGTCTGGGCCTGGTGGATCACCTGGGTGATCGGGCTGGTGCTCGGCAACGTGGCGCAGCGCAGCACGCTGGACGGCGCCGCAGAGCTCGGCGGGCTACGGACGAACGCAGTACTGTCCAGCATCTCGGCTGTCGCCACGACCGCCGCTGCCGTCCTCGTGATGGTGCTGATCCAGCGCGTCAACGAGCTCCAGATCCGGCGTCCGTGGACGCCCTGGTGGGCCGCCGACCAGGCTCAACCGCCGTTCGGATCGTCCGCTCGCTGAAGGCCGCGGCCGCAAACAGATCGTCACGGACCGTTCAATCGCTCGTTACATGTCGTGATGGGCCTACGAAAAGAACTCGTTAAGTCGATACCCTCCGTGCTGACACCGACTCCACACGGGTACTTACTTCGTGGTATCAATGTGGCTCGGTCACGCGGGGGCAGGATTCGATCGAGACGCCGAACAGACGGAGTTCCAGCAACGCGAGGGACGCGAGACGTGAGCCACCCGCAACCAGCAGCGCTGTCCGCTGCCGAAGAGCCCCAAGTGTGGCAACCGCACGCCGCCGAAGAGTTCCAGCAGGTCGACAAGGTCGGCAAGATCGCCGTCGGTCTGCTCGGCGCTTCGACAGTGACCCATCTGCTCTCGACCTGGTCCGACTGGAACACCTACGGGGTGGTTCACACCTACTTGGGTGGCGGCCCCAACGTCGATGACGCGGACCTGAACCGCGCCGACGCGATCGCCAAGATCACCGCGTACCCGAACGTGCTCATCTCCGTCGCCGCCGCCGTGGTCTTCGTGATCTGGCTCTGGCGCGCGCGGGTCAACTCCGAGGTGCTCTGCCAGGCCGACCACCGGCGCAGCCACGGCTGGGTGCTGGCGAGCTGGTTCTGCCCCGGACCGAACCTGTTCTACCCCAAGCAGATCGTCGACGACGTCTGGCTGGCCAGCGATCCGGCGACGCCC
Source organism: Kribbella qitaiheensis (assembly GCF_014217565.1). NCBI lineage: Bacteria > Bacillati > Actinomycetota > Actinomycetes > Propionibacteriales > Kribbellaceae > Kribbella > Kribbella qitaiheensis. The sequence continues at coordinate 4,424,013 of NZ_CP043661.1, read as the reverse complement.
GTGTACGCCGACGACCTGCGCCGGCTCAGGAAGCCCCTCCTCACCAAGGTGTGGTGGTGCACCTGGGTCGGCGCACTCGCGTTCGACGTGGTGATCCGCCGCCTCCTGATGTGGATGGACGCCACCGTCGGCTCGCTCCGCGGCATCGCGCTGGCCGGTACGGCGTCGCTGATCCTGACCGTCGCCTCCGCGGTCGCCGCCACCTTCGTGATCCGCAAGATCAACAGCATGCAGACCAGCCGCGAGTGGGTGCCGTGGTGGGACCAGCGCGAGCCGAAGCTGACCGCCGTCCCGACGTACGCCGACGACGACACCTCGGAGCAGATGGCGATCAGCGAGCCGATCGCGGTCGCACCCACCCTGCGCCTGGAGCGTCAGCCCGAGCCGGTCATGCAGCTGGCCGGCGGTGGCGCCGAGGAAGCTCCTCCGCAGTGGAGCCCGTTCGCCCCGGTCGCCGAGAGCTGGCAGCAGCAGGCTCCCGCGAATCCGCACTACCGCCCGGTCGAGTCGTGGGGCGACGACACCGGCACGCTGACCAGCCCGGTCGAGGAAGCCACCCCGTCGTACCAGCCGACCGCGGCCGGTGTGGAGAGCCCGAGCTGGGCGAGCCCTGCCGGCCAGTACTCGACCACCTCGAACGACGACCTGCTGTCGGCCCCGCTGCCGAGCTGGCAGGCCGAGACGGTCGCACCGCCGCCGCTGTCCCTGGTGGACACCTCGTACGCCTCGACGTCGTACGAGATCAGCGAGCCGTCCTGGTCCACCTCGTACTCCGAGCCGTACTCCTACGAGACCTCGGCCTCCGACTACCTGCCGCCGTCGGAGCCGATCGCCGCTCCCGAGCCGGAGCCCGCGCCCGCGCCTGTTGCGCGCGCCGGTCGCCGGGCCGCTCGGGTGGCGGTGGACAGCCCTTCGACCATCGGTCTCGGCCAGGACGACGACTACCTGACCCCGTCGAAGCCGCTGCCGACCGTCCCGTCGTACGGGCCTGAGCCGTCGTACACGCCGGAGCCTGCTTACACGCCGGAGACCAGCTACACCCCGGAGCCCGCTTACACGCCCGAGACGACGTACAACGCGTACGAAGCCCCGGCCGCCTCCTCGAGCTACGAGTCCTCGTCGTACAGCACCGACTACACGTCCTACGACTACCCGGCACCGGCAGAGACCACCTACACCGCTCCGGAGCCGACCTACCCGGCGTACGACTCCTACACGCCGGCTGCGCCCGTCGAGCCGACGTACGATGGCTACAGCCCGTCGTACGACTCGTACTCGCAGAATTCCTACGGCAGCACGGAGTACGGCACCGAGAGCTACGACTCGTCGTACAGCCCGAACTACACCCCCGAGTCGTACACCGCTCCGGATAGCACCTACACGCCGGAGCAGCCCGCTACCGAGTACCAGCAGCAGACGCCGTACTCCTACGAGCCGGCCGAGCCGCCGGCCGCGGACGACGCCGAGAACACCGCTCCCCGCACCGTCCCCCGCCGACGCTGGGTATGACCGACCTCGCCTTCTCCACCCTCGGGTGTGCGGGCGCACCGCTCGACCGGGTCCTTGAGCTTGCCAAAGGCAACAATATTGGCGGCCTCGAACTCCGGGCCGCGGACGACGAGTTCACCCACGTCGGCCTGACCGCGGCCGAGCGTCGGACACTCCGGTCCCGGATCGAGGACGCCGGGCTGGAGATCCTCGCGATCAACAGCTACGTGCGGCTCTGCGCGGTCGAGGAGCAACCCCTCGATGCGCATCTCGAACTCGCCGCCGACCTGGGCGCCCGCGGCGTCCGCGTCTTCCCGGGCGACGATCCGGCCGGTGCCGACCCGGCCGGTACTGCGGAGGGCCCGACCCCCGGCGAGTACCGGGCCCTCGATCGGGTCACCACCGCAGCCAAGGACGTGCACATCTTCCTGGAGACGCACGACTCGCACTCGGCCGGCAGCAGGATGGCCGCGTTGTGCAGGCTGCTCGACACCGAGACGCCCGGCCACAACGCGAAGGTGATCTGGGACAGCGCCCACACCTGGAGCCATGGCGAGACCCCGGCCCAGGCTCTCGACCTGCTCAGGCCGTGGATCGACTTCGTCCAGATCAAGGACAGCGACTCCACCCAGGACTACAAACCGGTCTCGATCGGCACCGGCGACTACCCGATCGGCCGGCTCCTGCAGGCTTTGGGCGACACCGACTATTGGCTCTCCCTCGAGTGGGAGCTGAAGTGGCATCCCGACCTGCCGCCCCTCGACGAGGCCCTGCCGGCCACCTGGAGCTGGATCTCCGCCGGCTGAAAGTCCCTTGCGCGTTGACCATCAAGGGTTGAACTATTCGGGCCTAGGCCACAATACGGCTTCAGTTCCGCACCGATGCATGACGTTGGGCACTGTTGATTCGTCAAACCCGGTGACGTCCCGACGGGGGACCGACAGGTGAAGGACTCGCAATGACGCATGCCCTGAGCTGTGCCCTGACCCCAGCAGTTGCCAGGTGGTGGCTGCGGTGAGCCCGCGCGCGGTGGACAAACGAGCCCGCCCCGGCAACGAAGGGCCGCCCACCGAGCTACCGGTCGCGAAGCAGCAGGGAGACGTCGCCGAACTCGTGCCAGAGGTAGCTGCGTTCGAGGGCGGCGTCGTAGGCGAGCTGGACGACCTCACCACCGACAACTGACTCCAGCAACAGCAGGTGCGACGCCTCCGGGGCGTGCATGCCGGTGACGAGACCGTCGACCACCCGGGCCGGGTGGTCCGGGCCTAGCACCAGGTCGGTCCAGCCACTGGCAGCAGCGACCGAGCCGTCCGTGCGGGCGGCCGACTCGATCGCCCGCACGGCCGTGGTTCCGACAGCGATCACGCGACCGCCGTTCGCCTTTACCCAGTTCACCAGGCGAGCGGTGTGCTCCGGTACGTCGTACCGCTCGGGCAGCGGCGGCTCGTGACTCTCCTGCGAGGAAACGCCGCAGTGCAAGAGGATCGGCGCGATCAGTACGCCGGCCGCGGCGAGGTGACTCACCAACTCGAAGCTGAACGGCCTTGCTGCGCTGGGCATCTCCGCGCTTCCCGGCTCGCGGGCGAACACGGTCTGATAGAGCGCGAGCGGCCAGCGCTTTCCGACGTACTTGTAGGTGATCGGCCGCCCGTGCCGACCGAGGTAGCCGACCACGTCCGGGGCAGGTGGTCGCGCTCGCCACAGGCGGTTCTGGTCGACCTCGTACGGCGCCAGCAGAGTGAGCACACCCTCCGGAAGCTCGACGCGATCGCCGGAAGCCCCACCGAACAAGGGCGAATCGCCGTTCCGCAGCTCCACCACCCAGGTGCCGTCGTCGAGCGCCGTGGAGAAATGCACGGTCACCGGAGCAACACCTGAGCCGGTGATCCAGGTGCCGTCGACGGCTGCCGGCAACGTGCCGGAGGTGTTGACCAGCAAGAGATCTCCGGCCCGCAAGTGATCGCCGAGCCGGTCGAAGCGCGTGTGCGTGATGGCCGCCCCCTCCGCGACCAGCAGCTTCACCTGGTCCCTCGCCAGGCCGCGCGCCTCGGGCGGTTCGGCCGCGTTCAGCGCGTCCGGCAAGGTGAATCGCGTCCGTGGATGAACTTTCACGAGGCCACCGCCGGCGCGAACTCCGCTGCCCGGTACCGCCCGCTCGCCGGCCGGGAATCGAGCAACTGCAGGAAGGCCGGTACTACGGTCGCCGGCTCGGGCCGGTCCGAGATGTCTTCGCCTGGGAACGCGGCCTGGTGCATCGCAGTACGGAGGTCGCCTGGATCCACCGCGTACACGACGATGTCGAGGTGCTCGGCGGCCAGCACGCGACTCGCGTGATCCAGCGCCGCCTTGGCCGAGCCGTAGCCGCCCCAGCCCTCGTACGCCTCCACAGCGGCGTCGGAGCTGATGTTGATGACGGTGCCGGCAGCTCTGGTCAGCTCCGGGATCAATGCCTGGGTCAACGCGACCGGCGCGATCACGTCGACCTCGTAGACGCGGCGAAGCTGGTCGAGATCCGCCGCCGCCAACGGCTGCAACGGACTGGGCCCGAGGTAGCTCGCGTTGTTCACCAGCAGGTCGAGCCGGCCGAGTTCGCCGACGGCGTCGACCAGGTCGGCCCGGTGTTCGGCATCGGTCACGTCACCGGCGAGCGGAACCACGTCGGTCCGGTCGGCCAACGCGTCGGCGGCGTCTTTCAGCAGATCCGCGCCGCGCGCGTCGATGATCAACGCCCAGCCGCGATCGGCCAGCCCATGGGCCAACGCCAGCCCCAGCCCGGCAGAGGCGCCGGTGATCAGTGCAACAGGACGAGTCGAAGAATGAGGAGTCATGCCGACAACCCTCATACCTCAAGCAAGCTAGAGGTCAAGAGCTACCGGCAGATCGCGGGCCGGAGGTCCGCACCCGCCCGTGCGAACCCCCGGTGATTCAGTAGAGCAGAGGTGGGGTCGGTCGGGGGGACTCCCTCCGCGTGGTGTCGCCGCCGAGCGGAACGGCCGGACCGGGCAGCGGCCCGGCCGTTCCGATCGGGGATCAGGAGCTGTAGACCTCGTACTCCGAGAGCTGACCCGCGGGCCAGCCTGTGTTGCCGGTGAAGGTGAGCCGGACGTACCGCGTGTTCACCGCGGCCGGGAGCGTGATCGTGGCGGTGTTGCCGGAGCCCGGATCGAAGTTGCGCCCCGCGGCTCCCGCCAACTGGCTGTACGACGACCCGTCGGTGCTACCCAGTACGGCGATGGTCTGCGTCCGCGCGCCCCAGGCCGAACTCGGGGAAGTTTCAGCACCAGTCGCTTGACGCTCTGGCTGCTGCCGAGGTCGACGGTGAGCGACTGGGGCCACGAGTTGTTGGCGCTCTCCCAGTAGCTGTTGGCATTCCCGTCAACGGTGTTCCCCGCGACGTACGACTGCACTGAGCTGGTCGCCGTCGCCGGTCGTCCGGCCGCGAGGTTCCCCGCCGGCGGGTTGGGATCGCTACCACCACCGCTGCCCGGCTCGACCCAGTTGCAGCCGCTCCAGGTGGAATCCCAACCGCTGTTGCCGCTGCCGCGATTCAGGGCGAACGTGCCGCCCGGGTAGGCGCAGTTGTAGACGCCGGCCCGGCCGACGCCACTCGCGGCGACGTTGCTGATCGACGCGGAGCCGGTCGTCTCGGCCTGGAAGGCGAAGGTGCCCGCACCCTCGATCGAGCCACCGTCCACAGTCACGTTCTGTACTGCGCGCCCGGCGCCGCCGTCGTCGACGAACTGGTACGCCGACCAGGGGCTGGCCACCAACCGGTTGTTGGTGAACCGGACCGACGCGTTGATCGCGGTGTCGTACGCATCCACCCGGATCGCACCGTGCGGGTGGTTCTGGCCCCAGTTCGGGTTCATCGCGCCGGTCCGGAGCAAGGTGTTGCCGGAGACCGTGATGGTGCCCGCGAGCGGGTAGAACGGCGAACCGAACGACTGGTTCGAGATCGCGATGCCGCCACCGAGCGCGTTCGTGTCGGCCACCAGGTTGTCCCGCACGGTCAGGTCGGTGCCGCCGTAGATCGCGATGCCGTTGGCCAGGTTCGGCTGCACGATCGTGTTGTTGGCGAAGGTGCTGTTCCGGTTGGCCGCGTGCAGTGACCACATCGCGAGGGCGTCGTCGCCCTGGTTGCGGAGGAAGTTGTTCCGCACCTGCACGTTGTACGCGGTGCCGTTCAGGTTCAGGCCGTCCGCGGTCATGTCGTAGAACCGGTTGTTCTCGACCACCAGGTTGTCGTTGTTGCCGGTCAGCCACATCCCGACCTTGAGGTGCTGCAGCCACAGACCGGAGACGATCGAGTTCGGGCCGAGGCTGCCGTTGACGAAGTTGTCGGGGGACTCGTCGTGCCGCTCGGTCACCTCGCCGATCACCGCGAAGTCGTAGAGCTTCACGCTGCCGCCGCCGTTCGGGCGGTCGATCAGGTGACTGCTCAGCAGGGTCGAGTACCAGCGCCCGGCGCCGCGGATCGTGACGCCGTCCGGATTGATCGTGCCGCCGACCTTGAACCGGCCGGACGGGATCCACACGGTTCCACCAGAACCGCGGGCACCGTCGATCGCGCTCTGGATCGCGCCGGTCGAGTCGTTGTTGCCGTTCGGGTCCGCACCGCGGTCGGTGATCGAGATCGAGCCACCAGGCTGGCCGGCCGCACCGGCCACATTCTCGAACTCGACGTCGTCGATCGTGTACGGCCCGGCGGTGTTCTCGCCGTCCACCTGCAGCTTGATCTTCGCGCCCGCGTTGACCGTCTGGCCGAGTTGCAGGCGGGCATGGTCGTAGAGCTTGTGCGTTCGTGAGCCGACGATCCAGCCGGTGTCGACATAGCTGTATTTCGCCGTCACCGCTAGGGACTGCGAGAGCTTCTGGCCGTTCACGTAGACCGACAGGGTGCCGGTCCGGCCATCCGGAACGGAGTACGCGACGTTGATCGCGTTGGTCGTGGCGGGCGCGGTGAACTCGACGTACTGGCCGCCGTTGAGTGTGACCGCCTGCCGATTCGAGGCCTCGGCGGCGAGGGTGCCCTGCGCGTAGCTCGGGCCGATCTTGCTGCCGTTGGTGGCGGAGTTCTCCGCCTCGATGATGGTGAACGGCAGCGAGGCGCCGACGGCCTGAAGCGCCGGAGCGGCCAGCGGTGGGGACAGGGCTGGGGACTGGAGTGCGGCGGCTGACAGACCGGTTCCGGCGAGCGCCGTACCGGTTGCGACCGCCAGGAATGCGGCCAAACGAGGCATAGCCATCTGAACTGCACCTTCCTCGGGGCGGAGGACCGGCGAACGCGACGCGTTCACCGGCCGAGGGGCAAGATGCGCCACACCTTAAGGAAGGAGTTAACTTTCCGCAATAGTTCGACTGCTTTACGCAACTTATCAACAGCTGTTGATACCACTGTGGACAGAGGTCCACCCCGGCCCCGTCACTGGCCGACGAGGCCCACCTCCTGCGGTGTCGGCCGCCGCCCAGCTGTTCATCAGCCACCGAACCGTCGAACACCACCTCCGCAACATCTTCGCCCGCCTGGAGGTCCGCTCCCGAGTCGAACTCACCCGGCTACTCGGCTGACCCGGTTTCTGGTGTCAGGCAGGAGATCCGTCCTCGCGTTGCGGTGAGATCAGGATGCCGGGGTTGAGGATGCTGTTGGGGTCGAGCACGTGCTTGACCGCCTGCAGCGCCTCAATGGCGAGCGGGCCGACCTCGGCGGCGTACGCGGTGCTGTGGTCGGTGCCTACGCCGTGGTGGTGGGTGATGGTGGCGCCTGCGGCGGCGATCGCTGTGTTGGCGGCGGATTTTGCCTGCTGCCATTGGCCGATCGGGTCGTCGGTCTGTGCGCAGAGCACGGTGAAGTAGAGCGAGGCGCCGGTCTCGTAGACGTGGGAGACGTGACAGAGGACGATCGGCGGCGTGCCTTGCCCGGTGAGCGCGGTCACCAGCGCTTCGGTGACCTGCGCCTTCAAGGCCGGAAGGGCTGACCAGAAGCCGGCGGTCTCCAGCGTCTCGACCAGCGCGCCCTCGTCGAGCAAGGGATCACGCAGGTACGGCGCGCGGTAGCGGCCTTCCCGCCAGGTCTCACCCGGCCCTTCGCCGAGCGCCTCGCCACCGGCCGCGGCAAGAACGTCCGCCACCTCAGTACGGCGTACTGCGGTGTGCTCGCCCTCGAAACCGACGATCGCCAGCACGCCGCCGGAGCCGCCGCCGAGGACGTTGGGATCGGCGAGGTTGATGGCCGTTTCCGCCTCGTCGGACAACCGCAGTACGGTCGGCAGCGGACCGTCCTGCGCGAGCCGGCGGATCGCGGCGAGGCCCTGATCGAAAGACTCGAACCGCCAGCCCTCGAAGGACCGCTCGACCGGACGTGGGCGGATCCTCAGCACGACCGAGGTGATGATGCCAAGGGTGCCTTCGGATCCGAGCATGAGCTGACGCAGATCCGGGCCGGCCGCGGACATCGGCGCGCGGCCGAGCCGGATCGTGCCGCGCGGGGTCGCCATCGTCAGACCGACGACCATCTGGTCGAAGCGCCCGTAGCCGGCCGACGACTGGCCGCTCGACCGCGTCGCCGCATAGCCGCCGATGCTGGCGCCTTCGTAGGACTGTGGGAAATGACCGAGGGTGTAGCCGCGGTCGGCGAGCAACGCCTCGGCGGCCGTACCGCGGACGCCGGCCTCGATCGTCGCCGTCCGGGAGATCTCGTCGATCTCCACCAGCCGGTCGAGTCTGCGAAGGTCGACGGCGATGAAAGCCGTTCCTTGTGGCGCGAGACCGCCGACGACCGAAGTGCCACCGGCATACGGGACCACAACGAGGCGACGCTCCGAACAAACCGTCAGGAGAGCCTGTACGTCGTCATGTGAGCCTGGGTAGACCACAGCCGCAGGCATATCGGTCGTGTCGCCGGCACGGTGTCGCAGTAGGTCAGGGGTCGAGTAGCCGCGGGTGTGGCCCCAGCGGGTCTCCAGGTCCGTCTTCACGTGCTCGGCGCCGAGGAGCTTCTCCAGGAGTTCCATCGCCTCGCCGGCAAGACCCGGGCGGTCGGCGGGATCGGCGGGATCGGCAGGCCGGCATACGCCCAGGTGCTTGAGCGCTTCGAGCGCGGCGGCCGGAAGAGCGACTGTCCGGGCGGGGTCGCCCCAGCGGCCGGGCGTGAGTTGCGCCACCGGCAGGTCGGACTCGGTCATCACATACTCCCCATCGGTCGGCTTGGGAGGTAGCGTCTCGCGGGAACAAGACCCCTGACTCCGGCTCCCGCGAGACCATTCCCGGACGCCAGAGTCGCTGATACACTCTGACGTGTGATGTCTCAGCGTATCAGCGATACCGACAATGGATCCAGCACCCCGGAACCCACCGGTTCGACCCGGCCCGCTCCCGCGAACGCGATCGGCGAGGAGCGGATCCTGGACGCGGCGTACGAACTGCTGCTGGCGATCGGGATGCGGCGGATGACGATGGCGGACATCGCCCGGCATGCCGAGGTGTCCCGCGCGACGCTGTACCGGCGCTGGCCGAACGTGCAGGCGGTGGTGGCCGCGCTGATGACGCGGGAGTGGACCACGGCGCTGATGTCGGCGTTCCAGCCCGACGCGGTGGACGGCCGCGCCCGGCTGGTCGAGGGCGTGGTCGAGGTGGTCGCGAAGACCCGGACCCATCCGTTGATGCGCAAGATCATCGAGCTCGACCCTGAGTTCCTCACGCCGTACCTGCTGGAGCGGCGTGGCAGCAGTACGGTCGCCCACCTCGCGCTGGTCGAGGCCGGCATCCGGGCCGGTCAGGAGGACGGTTCGATCCGGGCCGGCGATTCCGACTGGCTGTCGCGGCAGATCATCCTGGTGTCGCTGGCATCGGCCGTGTCCGGTCCGGTGCTCGCCGAAGCAGCTGAGTACCCGAAGCTCGACGAGGAGCTGCGGGCGATGCTGACGAGGTATCTGGAGCCATGATCTCGGTCGGCAATGCCAGCCTGAACGCGGCCCGGCGGACCCGCGAGCTCGACTGGCTGGACACCACCGGCCAGGTCGACGTGCTGGTCATCGGTGGCGGCGTGACGGGTGTCGGTGTTGCCCTCGACGCGGCTGCTCGCGGGTTGACCGTCGCCCTGGTGGAGAAGCACGATCTGGCCTTCGGGACCAGTCGCTGGAGTTCGAAGCTCGTCCACGGCGGCTTGCGGTACCTGGCTTCCGGGCATGTCGGCATCGCTTACGAGAGCGCGGTCGAGCGCGGGATCTTGATGAAGACGACAGCTCCGCATCTGGTTCATCCGATTCCGCAGGTCGCGCCATGGTTGCCGCAGGCAAGGTTCATGCAGGCGGCGATGCTCCGCGGGGCCTTCCTCGGCGGTGATGTGCTGCGCACCTTCGCGCACACGAGCGACGACTACCTGCCACACTCGCGCCGGGTCAGTTCGGCCGAGATCCTCCGCTACGCGCCGACCTTGCGCCCGCACGGCTTACGCGGCGGCTTCCTCACCTGGGACGGGCAGCTGTACGACGATGCGCGGCTGGTCGTCGCGATCGCGCGCACCGCCGCGCAGTACGGCGCTCGTGTGCTGACCCGCTGCGCGGCTGAAGAGGTGACCGGACGCGGCGCCGTGGTGGTCGACCAACTGTCGGGGCGGCGGATCGACGTCGATGCCTCGCTGGTGATCAACGCGACCGGGATCTGGGCGGATCAAGTTGCCTCCGGCATCAAACTCCGGCCGAGTCGCGGCGCCCACCTGGTGCTGCCGCAGTCCGCCTTCGGTGGTCTGTCCGCGGTGCTGACTGTGCCGGTGCCGGGGGAGTTGCGCCGCGTGGTGATGGCGATTCCCGCGCCGGACGGGCGGGTCTACGTCGGACTGACCGACGAGGAGGCGCCGGGCCCGGTCAGCGACGTGCCGGTGGCGACCGACGCCGAGATCGACTTCCTCCTGAACACGATCAGTTCGGCCGTCCAGGTGCCGCTGACCAGATCCGATCTACTCGGCACGTACGCCGGGCTGCGTCCACTGCTGGACCTGGGACATCACCGGGGTGAACACAAGACCGCGGACATCTCCCGGCGGCATGCGGTGATCACGGGTACGGACGGGCTCGTCACGATCGTGGGCGGCAAGCTCACGACGTACCGGCGAATGGCTCAGGACGCGCTCGACGCCGGGCTGGCCGGCAGCACCCGGCTGACGGCCCGGCGGCCGTGTCTGACCCATCGGATCCCGCTCGTCGGTGCCGCCGATCGGGTCACGCTCGCCGCCGTACGAGCCCCGGCGCGCTTCGTCCACCGCTACGGCGTCGAGGCGACCGCCGTAATCGCCGGCGACCCCTCGCTGCTGGAGCCCGTTGCACCTGGGTTGGCCACGACGCACGCGGAGTTCCAGTTCGCAGTACGGCATGAAGGAGCGCTGACGACGGACGACCTGCTCGATCGGCGTACCCGGCTCGGCCTGTCCGCGGCGGATCGGGCGCTCGCCCTCCCCGCCGCCGAAGCCGCGCTCCAGCTCAGCGCACAGTCAGGGTGAAACCAGCGGTCGCGATCCAGTCGATCTTGAGGCCGCTGTAGGTCGAACTCGGCACCAGGTACCGGAAGGTCTGAGTCCCGCGGGCTGTCGGCGTGTACGAGTAGGTCCCATCGCCGGACCGAACCGGCACACTGCTGTGGGTGACCCACGCGCTGCCGTTCCACCGCTGGATCGTGGCCGTGAGATTCGTGTACGGCCGGACCCTGATCACCGCGGTCGCTTTCTGCCCAAGCGTCACCGTCCGCAGTTTCTGCCCAGGTCAGTCGGAGCGCGGTTTGTAGTCTCCGAACTGCTCCTGCGGGTTTCCGTAGGACGGAAACGACTGCTGTCCTGGCTGACCGGTGGAACCCAGCAACGGCCGAGATCCGTACTGCGGCTGCCCGGGCGGGGCATAGCCCGGCGGCTGCTGACCGGTGGGGCCTGACGGCGCGGGCGGCGTGAGGGCGTCGGCCTGTGCCTGCTGCCAGCCTGTCACCCGGAACAGCAGCAGCGAACTCGTGACGGCAGCCACGATCAGGAAGACCGTGGCGACGGTGAATCCGATGTCGACCCCGAGCGCGACCCGGACCATGAAGGTCTGCAGGTCGTAGATGTCGACGTAGTCGCCGGTCGCCTCGGCGGCATCCGCGCTGTCGACCAGCCGGACCAGCCAGACGATGAAGCTGACGCCGGCGAATCCGCCGCCGCCGACCAGGATCACCCAGAACGCGGTCCAGGACGCCCACCAACTGAAGAGCAGCGGCCGGGCCTGCCTCGCGGCACCCGGCTCGTTCGGCGGCTCGCTGGCGGTGACGACATCCTGGACGACCTGCAGGGGATACCAGAACTGGACGATCGGGCAGAGCCAGCCGCCGACGGTCCAGCCCTGCGCGTGCCTGTGCGCACCACTGTGCGAGTTGTAACCGCCCTGGTAGCTCGCCGTGAAGCCTGGCCTGATCACCTCGGTGTTCTCCCGGGCCTGCCAGAGCCAGATGACGAACGCGATCCCGGTGCCGAGGAGAAGGTAGTTGGTCAGGTCCAGCAGCGGTCCGGTGTGCGCGATCCGCTCCGCACCACGCTGGTACTCGTCCTCGGACACCTGGAGGTAGATGAAGCGCTTGACGCCCGAGTACGACTTCCACAGCAGGATCGACTGGATCACGGCGGCCACCGAGGTCAGCCCCATCAGGACGACGCTCGCCTGCGCGGTCCGCCGCAACGACCGGTACTTCGGCCCCGTCTGCACGATCGGATAGCCGCCCGGATTAGGCGCTCCCGGGTATTGCCCCGCCTGCGGTCCGGGGTACTGCCCCTGAGGCCCGAAGTGCTGGCCGTCCTGAGGACGCGGGTATTGCGCCGGTGGACCCGCCGGCGGTCCCGGGTACGGCGACTGCGACGGCGGGCCGGAGTACGGCCCTTGGTACTGACTCACTTGTTCCCCACCTCCCCAGTCCCCTTACTCCACAAGTTATCGCAGCACCGGAGCGTGCCGGGGTTGTCCACAGGCCAATAGCCGCAGATTTCAACCGAGATCGAGAGGTCAGCTCAGCCGGCAGAGCACAGCGGTCGCGTCGTCATGCCGCTTCCCCCGAAAGCTCCCCGCCACCGCCACCGCGTCGTACTCGCGAACCCGATCGATCAACCCCTGCGGTCCATCCGCGGCAAGCACGTCGACCAACTCGTCCCAGCTGTGCCCATACCGCTCGGCGTACCGGGATGCGCCATCGGTCAGCACCGCGGCCACCTCAACCACCGCGCGGTCCGTAGTACCGGCCACTGCTTCGTACGCCGCCTTGGGCGCCGTGCTCGCCACCCAGAACCCACCAGGCTGATTCCGTAGCCGCCGTACTGCATCGAATGTGTACTCCGGCAGCAGGTCGACCCGGTTGTCCGCCAGCACCGTCACCTGGCGCTCCGGGGACCGCAGCACGATCGGCGAATCGGCCAGCACCAGGTGCTCGACCTGATCCGGTCCGACGCGCAGCATCGACACCGTCGAGGACGGGCTGTCCGCATTGGTCAGATCGCAGGTGCCCGCGTGCTCCGCACAGACCGCCGCGATCGCGTCAGCCAGCAGGTCCGCCAGTGGCGTCGTCGACCTCGCCAGCAGGGGCAGGACCAAGTGCGTGCCAAGCCGCTCGACCAGCCACGGGACGTCGTGCCGGCAGCCCGAATCGAGCTGAGGCGGCGCCGTCGCCCCGTCGAGCACGACCACGAAGTCCTGTCCGGTCAGGACCAGATCCTCGTTGACGGACGACGACAGCCGATCCGGCGCGGGTTGGCAGGCTGAGCGGATCTCCACCCGGCCATTCAACCCCGGGCTGCCCAGGTGTCCTTCAGGGACTGGTCGAGGCTGATCGCCGCCGACCAGCCGAGGTGCTTCTGGATCAGGGTGGTGTCGGCCTGCTGCCACGGGACGTCTTCCGCCGCCGAGCCGGCGTGACCCGCGTGTGCGACGCCTTCGACGACCTTCGTGGCCGTCCCGCTCAGCTCGACCAGCCGGTTGACCGCCTCCCGGGCCAGTACCGCCCGGCCCGAACCCACGTTGAGCACTGGCGGCAGCCTGTCCGCCACGGTCGCCACTGCCACCGCGGCCTCGGCCACATCCCGTACGTCGACATAGTCCCGCCACGCCTCGAGCGACCCGAGCTGCAGCGCGTCAGTCGTCCCCAGTTGGCGTACCACCCGGCCGAGGAGCGTGCTGGCAGGCGAACCCGGCCCGCTGATGTTGAACGAGCGCAGAACGACGGCGTCGGCCCCGTTCCGCTGCGCGCGCAGTACGAGCTCCGAACCTGCGAGCTTGGTGATCCCGTACGCCGCTCCCGGCCGGAGCTCCGCGTCCTCGTCCTGACTCGTCCCCTGCGGCGCCCCGCCGTACTCGGCCGCCGAACCGATCTGGACGAAGCGGGCGTTGGTGGCGTGGTGCCGCGCCGACTCGAGCAGTGCCTGGACCGCAACCACGTTTCCCCTGGTCAGGGCCGAGATATCGCCCTGGGTCGCGCCGGCCGCGTTGATGATCGCGGTCGGCTTGTACATCCCGATCTGGGTATCGAGGGCGTAGTTGTGATCGACGGCCAGGTCGAACTGCCGGCAGCGGTCGCCACTGCTCCTGGTGAAACCGCGATGCTCGATCCCGCGCTCGGCCAGCAGCGCGCAGATCCGGCCGCCGAGGAAGCCGCCGGCGCCGAAAACCATCACCCGTTCTGATCCGGTCACCCTTCAATCCTGCCTGCCTTGTTCGACGACTGGCTGAATATTGTCTGTCGAGGTCGTCACAATGCAGGGGAGTTCGAATCGAGAGGGAGTGCTGTGGCCGACCGCAACCACGGGCGTCAGAGGCCCGCGACAGAATCCACCGTCCGGGACTGGGACGACGCCGATCCGTCCGGGCAGACCTACCGCCGGGTGCTGTTGATCGACTCGGACCTGACCGAGATCAGCAACTCCGGTGGGGTGTTCGACGAGTGCACCTTCCGCGGCGTCCGGTTCAACGCCTCCACCCATACCGACGCGGCGTTCGTGAACTGCACCTTCGTCCGCTGCTCCTTCTTCGACACCACCTTCACCCGCTGCAAGTTGATGGGCAGCGTGTTCGACGACTGCACCTACAGCCTGATGAAGGTGACCGGCGGCGACTGGTCCTTCGTCGGTCTCCCCGGTGCGGACCTCCGCGGGGCCGAGCTGTCCGGGGTGAAGCTGCGCGAAGCCGACCTGTCCGGCCTGCGCGCCGCCAAGTCCGTGCTGCGGGATCTCGACCTCTCCGGAGCCTCGATGCAACGAGCCGATTTCTCCGGCTGCGACCTGCGCGGCTCGGACCTGGCGACCCTCGACCCGCTCACAGTCGAGCTCAAAGGCACGATCGTCGACCTCACCCAGGCGATCGTCATCACCACCTCCCTAGGCCTCGAAGTCCGCCCCTGACCTGTGGATATCTGCACCCCGCTGGTCCGTCATCCCCCGGTTCATCCACACCCTGTGGAAAACTATGCGCGCATTTCCCACCCCGCCCTCAACTGTTCACCCAGACGTTCTCGACGCCGTCCTGCCGACCGGCCGCTGGCGAGCTAGCTCCCGACGCCTGCTCGCGACGCCTGCCGACCCACCCGCTCGCAGGCCAACGCCACCTGCCCGACCACCACCGAGCACTTCCGCTAGACCACCCGCCGACGACAGCCCTTGCGAGCTGCCGACGGAGGAGTTGCGAGCATGGCGTAGCCGCCTCTCAGCGGAGCCTGGCGACTGGGTGCAGCCGGCCGGCTCTCGCCAGCATCGGCCGGGCGGACCGGGCGACGAATTCGCCCCGTCGGTGCCGGGCCGGGCCCCGGCTGCGGGATACGAGTACCGCGCCGTGCTCCACGACGTACGCGGGGCTGATCAGTGTCCTGGTCCGGGTCGCCACCTGGACCGCTGCCGCCAGCCCGACGCCCGCGAAGGCGCCCAGCGTGTTCGCGATCAGATCGTGCAACTGACAGGACCGTCCCAGCGGGATCAGCGCCTGCATCGCCTCGACGGCAGCGGACAACCCGATCCCGGCCGCGATCCCGTCGGCAGGGCGTCCGCTGGCAAGCGTCGGCATCCCGGCCGCGGGACGAACAGCAGCACATTCAGCAGGCCCTGCATCGAGGTCAGCCCACCGGTCGTCGTCAGGTGCGTCCCGCAGACACCGACGCCGGTCAGCCGGTGCGCGGTCAGGCTCAGCGTCGCCGCCAGGATCAGCGCGAACGACGCCGGCATCAGCAGCGACGCCAGCCGCGGCACCACGCCGCCCAGCCGCTGGGCCGACGAGATGGCGACCGGCAGCGTCATCGCGATCAGAACGAGCCAGGTGTCCAGTAGGTGCGGGATGCCGCGATAGGTCTCGGGCACGTGTCCGGATCCTCCGTAGTCGACCGGTCGACGCGCGGCACTAGGTCCCCGCGTCGACACGTCGTCAGTGATCGCCCGATGTCGCTTCCTCAACAGACGATCAGCCGTCGACTCCACTGCCCGCTAGGCCACTCCGGACATCTGCACGCACCCGCAAACAAACAATGCGTACCTCGTGACAATCCGTACCCGAACCGTCACGCCATATAGATGCACCCAGCAACAACCTTCGTGGCCCGGCAACCAATCCCTCGATCAGCCGAACTGGCCGGGCTGGTAGTCGCCGGCGGGCTGCTGGATGATGACGTTCATCCGGTTGAAGGCGTTGATGAGGGCGATCACCGACACCAGCGTGGCGAGCTGCTCCTCGTCGTAGTGCTTGGCCGCGTTCGCCCAGGCCTCGTCCGTTACGCCGCCTGAGGCATCGGCGAGGCGGGTGCCCTGCTCCGCCAGTTCCAAGGCGGCGCGCTCCGCCTCGGTGAAGACCGTGGCTTCCCGCCAGGCTGCCACCAGGTGGAGGCGCTGCGCGGTCTCACCGGCAGCGGCGGCATCCTTGGTGTGCATGTCGGTGCAGTAGCCGCACCCGTTGATCTGACTCGCGCGGAGCCGCACCAACTCCTGCGTGGCAAGGGGGAGCGACGTCTCCAGCGCCGCCCGGCCGGCAGAGACGAGATGCTTCAGCGCCTTGCCTGCGGACGGGGTTTCGTAAAGGTTCAAACGTGCGTCCATGGTGAACTCCTCAGCCGATTTTCGTTGTCTACAACCCCTCCGACGAAACGGCCCACCACGATGTGAGGACGCCCAACTGTGACCTGCGTCCCTTCCTGATCAGCGCGCGAAGAGGCCGTTCAGCGCGCGAAGAGAATGGCGCCGCGCCGGCTCTCGGCCGAGCTGAGCGTCATCTGCATCTCGACCGTGAATCCGGCCTCTTCGAGCCACGCAGCCAACTGCTCCGGCTGCCGCAGATGCACGTAGACCTTCATCGCATGCCCGCCGTACCCCTGCGTCTTCAACTGCGTCTCATCACCGACGTGGAACCCCAGCAACAACGGACTCCCCGGCCGCAGTACGCGCCTGAGATGCGCCAGCACCGCACCGATCTCCTCATCAGGAACATGAATCAGCGAGTACCACGCGACCAACCCGCTCAACGAGGCGTCAGCAACTTCAAGCTCGGTCATCGACCCGACCTCGAACCGTACGCCGGGAAACTCCCGCCGAGCGATGTCGATCATCGCCGGCGACAGATCGATCCCGAACGCGTCTACTCCCAGCCCGCGCAGATACCCCGTGATCCGCCCCGGTCCACACCCCACATCAGCAACCACCCCACCACCAACCTGGCGGGCGAACAACTCCAGCGCCGCCCGCTCGTACGGCGTCTCGTCCAACAGCCCACGCACCATCTCGGCATAGCTCCCGGCGACGGTGTCGTAGGAGATCCGGGTATCTGCCTGCCAGTCTTCAGAACTCATGGACCGGCACGCTAGACCAGCGCTCAGACAATCTCGATCGCGCCGAGTTCGCGTACGGCGTACCCGGCTCTAGTCGTCCTTATGACTGTTGATGTTGATCAGGTTGCCGTCAGGAGCGCGTACGAAGAACCTCCGCATGCCACACGGTTCGGCGGTGAACGGATAGACGATCTCGAAGCCGCGTCTCATCGCCTCCTCGTACGCCTCCTCCACGTCGTCGCCGACAGCGACCGAGATCACCGAATCCTGCGGAGCGGTGGCGTCGCGGGTGACGAGTTGAACGACCGCCCCGCCATCGGGCGACTGGAATCTGGAAACCCAGTCCATCTTGATCCCCTCGTCACTGAGCCCGAGATACCCGACATAGAAGTCACGAGCTTCGCCGATATCAGGAACCGACAGATTCGCAATGACGCGCGTAGCCCGCACAACAGCCTCCTTCGTCCGCAAGGGCACCCCGAACAACCAAACCCTCGACCGCCCGCCCTCCAAGGTCAATGGCATGCGTGACAGAGGGTGCGTGGGTGCACTTCGCAGTACAAGCAGAAAGCCGGCCCCTGGTGGAACCGGCTTGTCTGTGGGGTGGAGACGAGGGGACTCGAACCCCTAACCCCTGCCTTGCAAAGGCAGTGCTCTGCCAGTTGAGCTACGCCCCCGTGGGGATCAGTGCCCGGGTGTGACCGGGTCGACGGCCTCGGCCCAGAGGTCCTGCTCGGCGCGGGACTGCTGAGTCTTCTTGTACACGAAGTATCCACCGACGCTGGCCAGCAGAACCAGCAGAACCTTCTTCAGCACCGGGGACTCCTTGGATCGGTTTCGATCTGGGGTGGGCCTAACAGGATTTGAACCTGTGACCTCTGCCTTATCAGGGCAGCGCTCTAACCAACTGAGCTATAGGCCCGCAATTGCGGGGACGAACCGGAGAGAGATTACCGCACTGACGGCCTGTCTCCCAAACCGGTTCCGGCCGGGCCGTCAAAGCACCCGACCGGAAGCGGCTGACAGGCTCAGTCCTCGGAGGCCAACGTCACTTCGAGACCGCCCAGCAGGGTGGCCGCGATGTTGTAGAGGAACGATCCGAGGGTCGCCAGCGCGGTGATGATGAGCACGTCCGCACAGGCCAGCAGGGTGGTGAATCCCATCACCTTGCCGGTGTTCACGTAGTCCTCGATCCGGAACGGCTCGGCCGAGGGCGTACCGAGCACCTCCGAGACCGTGTTGTTGATGTTGTCGAAGACGCCGGCCGCGCCGATCGCCGACCAGACGATGAACACCGCGACCCAGGTGACGATACCGAAGGCGATCGAGAGCAGGAACGCCGTCTTCATCACCGACCACGGATCCACCCTGGACAGCCGCAGCCGCGCCTTCCGGGTCTGCGGCCGGCTGGAGGTCTTGGCCGCCGCTTCTGTCTTGTTGTCGGAGCCGATCCGATCGGCGCCCTGCGTAGCGGCGTCCTTGACCGCGGCCGCCTTGTCGAGCACAGCCTGCTTCGCCGCGTTCACCTTGTCCCCGAAGGTCTCGGCCGGAGCCGACGGTGTCGCGATCTTGCCGGTCTGCCCGTACGCCGGCGTCGCGGGCCGGCCGCTCCGAACCGGCTCACCCAGCGGGGGGCGTGGCTCAGGGCGTCCCGGCGTACTCGGGCTCAGCGGCGGCCGTACAGGCGCCACCGGACTCGCAGTACCGGCCTGGGTGCCGGCCGAGGACGGGCCCGAAGGCGGGCGGACCGGCGGTTGCTGAGGTGGGCGCTGCACCGGCTTGGCCGCGGTCCCCGACTGGTTCAAGGGCTGGGCAGGACGCTGCGGCTGGGCCGGTGTACCGGGCCGCTGGCCGTTGCCGGAGGGCGTACGACCGTTGGAGGTCGGTGTGGCCGGTGGAGTCGGCTGGCCCTTCCCATTGGCGCCCTGGCCGGTACGACCCGGCGGCGTCTGGGACTTGGAGCTGTCAGCCGCCCCGTCAGGCCATGTCGGCCTCGCGCGGTTGGTCATCAGGTGCCCTCCTGGCCGGCTTCGTCGTCTTCGACGGTAGCCGCGCCCTCGATGTCCGTCGAATGCTGGTCATCATTCTGGACGCTCTCGGGGGCTGTTTCGGTTGGCGAACCATCCACATCCTGGACACCCTCTTCGGTGCCTTCGACAGCTTCGAGCTCTTCCTCACTCACCGTGAGGTCGGTGTTACGGGTGATGGCGACCACAGCATCAGACTCCCCGACTCCGGCGAACTTCACACCCATCGTGTCGCGGCCCTTGACCGGAACGCTGTCCACCCGGCTGCGGACGACCTGACCGCTGTTCTTGATAGCGAGCACCTGGTCGGCGTCCACGACGATCAGCGCACCGACCAGCGAGCCACGCTCGTCGTTCAACTTGACCGCCTTGATGCCGAGGCCGCCACGGCCCTGCTGCCGGTACTGCGCGACCGCGGTCCGCTTGGCGTAGCCCGCGTCGGTGACGGTGAAGACGTACTGCGCGTCCTCCTCCGAGCCGGCCCGGATGACGGCCATCGACAGCAACTCGTCGCCGCCGCGGAACTTCATCCCGGTCACGCCGGAGGTGGCCCGGCCCATCGGGCGAAGCTGCTCGTCGTTCGCGGTGAAGCGGATCGACTGACCCTTCTTGGAGACCAGCATCAGGTCGTCCTCGGCGGAGGCCAGCTCGGCGCCGATCAGCTCGTCGTCGTCCTCGCGGAAGTTCACCGCGATGATGCCGCTCTGCCGGGCCGAGTCGTAGTCGGTCAGCGCCGTCTTCTTCACCAGTCCACGCTTGGTGGCCAGCAACAGGTACGGCGACTGCTCGTAGTCGCGCAGCGTCAGGACCTGGGCGATCTCCTCGTCCGGCTGGAACGAGAGCAGACCGGCCACGTGCGAACCCTTTGCATCACGCGCGGACTCCGGCAGCTGCCAGACCTTGGCCCGGTACACCCGGCCCTTGGTGGTGAAGAACAGCATCCAGTGGTGGTTCGTGGTGGCGAAGAAGTGACCGATCTCGTCCTCGGCCCGCAACGCCGCGCCACGGACGCCCTTACCGCCGCGGTTCTGGGTGCGGTAGAGGTCGGTCTTGGTGCGCTTGGCGTAGCCGCCGCGGCTGATGGTGACGACGACGTCCTCGTCCGGCACCAGGTCCTGGACGGACAGGTCGCCGTCGGCCGCGATGATCTCCGTACGCCGCTCGTCGCCGTACCGCTCGACGATCTCGGCCAGCTCGTCGCGGACGATGGTCCGCTGCCGGACCGGGTCGGCCAGGATGTCCTCGAGGTCGGCGATGACGGCCTCGAGCTCGAGCAGCCGGTCGATGATCTTCTGCCGCTCCAGGGCGGCCAGCCGGCGCAGCTGCATGTCCAGGATCGCCTGCGCCTGGACCTCGTCGATCTCCAGCAGGGAGATCAGGCCGGTACGGGCCTCCTCGACGTCCGGGCTGCGCCGGATCAGCGCGATGACCTCGTCCAGCGCGTCGAGCGCCTTCACCAGGCCGCGGTAGATGTGGGCCTGCTTCTCGGCCTCGCGGAGGCGGTAGCGGGTCCGCCGCTGGATGACCTCGATCTGGTGGTCGATCCAGTGCGTGATGAACAGGTCCAGGCTGAGCGTGCGCGGTACGCCGTCGACCAGCGCGAGCATGTTGCAGCCGAAGGTGTCCTGCAACTGCGTGTGCTTGTAGAGGTTGTTCAGTACTACGCGGGGCTGGGCGTCGCGCTTCAGCACGATCACCAGGCGCTGGCCGGTCCGCGACGAGGTGTCGTCCCGGATGTCGGCGATGCCGGTCATCTTGCCCGTGTTCACCAGTTCGGCGATCTTCTGCGCCAGGTTGTCCGGGTTGACCATGTACGGCAGTTGGGTGACGACGAGGCTGGTCCGCCCCTTGGCGTCCTCCTCGATGTCCACCACCGCACGCATGGTGACCGAGCCACGGCCGGTCCGGTAGGCGTCGTCGATGCCCTTGTAGCCGACGATCAGCGCGCCGTTCGGGAAGTCCGGGCCCTTGATGTTCTCCATGCACGCCGCCAGCACTTCTTCCTGGGTGGCGTCCGGGTGCTCCAGGGCCCACTGCGCCGCGGCCGCGACCTCGCGCAGGTTGTGCGGCGGGATCTGCGTCGCCATGCCGACCGCGATACCGGCCGAGCCGTTCACCAGCAGGTTCGGGAAGCGGCTGGGCAGGATCACCGGCTCCTGCGAGCGGCCGTCGTAGTTGGGGCGGAAGTCGACCGTGTCCTGGTCGATGTCGCGCACCATCTCCATCGCCAGCGGGGCCAGCCGGCACTCGGTGTACCGCATCGCGGCGGCCGGGTCGTTACCCGGCGAGCCGAAGTTTCCCTGTCCCTGGATCATCGGCGCGCGCATCACCCACGGCTGCGCGAGCCGGACCAGGGTGTCGTAGATCGCCGAGTCACCGTGGGGGTGGTACTGACCCATCACGTCACCGACGATGCGCGAACACTTGGAGAAGCCGCGGTCCGGCCGGTAGCCGCCGTCGTACATCGCATAGAGGATGCGACGGTGCACAGGCTTCAGTCCGTCGCGCACCTCGGGCAACGCGCGGCCGACGATGACGGCCATCGCGTAGTCGAGATACGACTGCTGCATCTCCGTCTGCAGATCGAGCGGCTCGATCCGGTCGTGTCCTGGAGAAACTGGGGTCTCGGTCATCTGATGCTCGTCCCGTTCGTGTCAGACGTCGTACGTCGGTGAGGTCGGCGCTGGAGTGGCAGCAGCCCCGCGAAGGCGGGGCCGCGCCCCTCAGATGTCAAGGAACCGGACGTCCTTGGCGTTGCGCTGGATGAAGTTCCGACGGGCCTCGATGTCGTCACCCATCAGGGTCGCGAAGGTCTCGTCGGCCCGGGCCGCGTCGTCCAGGGTGATCTGCAGCAGGACCCGGTTGGCCGGGTCCATCGTGGTCTCCCACAGTTCCTGCGCGTTCATCTCGCCCAGACCCTTGTAGCGCTGGATCGCGTTGTCCTTCGGCAGCTTCTTGCCGGCCTCGAAGCCGGCCTCGAGCAGGCCGTCCTTCTCCCGCTCGGTGTAGGCGAGCTCGGGCGTCTGGTTGCTCCAGCGGATCTTGTACAGCGGCGGCTGCGCGGCGTACACGTGACCGCGCTCGATCAGCGGCCGCATGAACCGGAACAGCAGGGTGAGCAGCAGCGTACGGATGTGCTGACCGTCGACGTCCGCGTCGGCCATCAGCACGATCTTGTGGTACCGCAGCTTCTCTTCGTCGAAGTCCTCGTGGATGCCGGTGCCGAGTGCCGAGATGATCGCCAGTACTTCGTTGTTCTGCAGGACCCGGTCGATCCGCGCCTTCTCGACGTTCAGGATCTTGCCCCGGATCGGCAGGATCGCCTGGTACTTCGGGTCGCGACCACCCTTGGCGGAGCCACCGGCCGAGTCACCCTCGACGATGTAGACCTCGCACTCCTCGGGGTTCGTCGACTGGCAGTCGGACAGCTTGCCCGGCAGACCGCCGCCACCGAGCAGGCCCTTGCGGTTGCGGGCCAGGTCACGCGCCTTGCGGGCGGCGATCCGGGCACTCGCGGCCGCGGTGGCCTTACGGATGATCTCGCGACCCTCGGCCGGGTTCTGCTCGAACCAGGCGCCGAGCCGGTCATTGACGACCCGCTGGACGAAACCCTTCACCTCGGTGTTGCCGAGCTTGGTCTTCGTCTGGCCCTCGAACTGCGGGTTGCCGAGCTTGACCGAGATGATCGCGGTCAGGCCTTCCCGGATGTCGTCACCGGTGAGCCTGTCCTCTTTCTTCTTGATCATGCCCTGGTCCTCGCCGAACGAGTTGACCAGCGTCGTCAGCGCGGCGCGGAACCCCTCTTCGTGGGTGCCGCCCTCGTGGGTGTTGATCGTGTTCGCGAAGGTGTGCACGGATTCCTGGAACGAACCGCTCCACTGCATCGCCACCTCGAGGCTCAGGCTGTCGTCGCCCTGGGCCGCCTCGAACGCGATCACGTCACGGTGCACCGTCTCGCGGATGCCGGTCAGGTACTTCACGTAGTCGACCAGGCCGTCCTCGTACCTGAACGACTGCTCGACCGGCTCGCCGTCGGGGGTGTGGTCCGGACGCTCGTCGCGGATCACCAACTCAAGGCCCTTGTTCAGGAACGCGTACTCACGCAGCCGGGTCGAGAGCGTCTCGAATGAGTAGACCGTCGTCTCGAAGACGTCGGCGCTCGGCCAGAAGGTGATCGTGGTGCCGTCGGAGTCCGACGTGCCCACCTCGGCCAGGTCGGCATCGGGGACGCCGACGGTGAAGGACTGGGTGTAGATCTTCGCGTTCTTGCGGACGTCCACCTGGAGCCGGCCGGACAGCGCGTTCACCACCGAGACACCGACACCGTGCAGGCCTCCGGAGACCTTGTACCCGCCGCCGCCGAACTTTCCGCCGGCGTGCAGCACGGTCAGCACGACGGTGACGGCCGGCTTACCCTCGGACTCGACGATGTCGACCGGGATGCCACGGCCGTTGTCGACGACGCGAACACCGCCGTCGGACAGCAAGGTGATCAGAATCTTGTCGCAGTACCCGGCGAGTGCCTCGTCCACCGCGTTGTCGACGACCTCGTAGACGAGGTGGTGCAGACCGCGCTCACCGGTCGACCCGATGTACATACCCGGCCGCTTACGGACCGCGTCGAGGCCTTCGAGGACCTGGATCGCGCTGGCGTCGTATTCCTTCTCGACGACGCTGGACTGAATCTCACCGAGAGGTGCTTCTTCGATGCCGGTGATGTCTGCGGACGTTGTTTCGTCGATCTCGGTCGGCTCGTCGGTCACCGGCTGTTGTCCTCCTCGGACCCCGGCTACGCGGGGCATCGATTCACAGTGCAAGCCGCCGTACTGTGTTACCAGTACCGGCGGCTACTTCAACAGCTCCATCCTACCCGTCGACCGAAGCAGAACCTGCCACCAGCCGCCCGAAACTCGGGTCAGGGCGTCTTTTCGGACTCCTGTCCATGTCCCCCCACGCACCCAGGGGGCTTCGAAAGCGCTCACGGCACTCAGTGGCTTCTGGCCGGATCGCCCCTGACCGTCTCGGGTACGAGACCCGGTACGTCGCACCCACCGCCCCTTAGGATCATGGCCGTGGAAAGTCTGGACGACGTCATCGACGCCATGATCGCCGATCGGGTGATCCATCGGCACCGCCGCAAGTGGCTGATCGTGATCGCTGCGATCCTCGTCCTGGCGGCGGTCATCTTCGTCACCGGCGGCTGGAAAGAGAAGAAGGGCCGCAAGGTCGACACGCTCGAGGCACCGGTCACGCTGACCTCCGGGCGATACGAGTACGGCTTCACCTCGGCGGAGATCATCCGCTCCCCGAAGACGACGTACGACCCGGCCAAGTCCCGGCTGGTGATCACCTTCGACCTGAAGAACGTCGACAGCGAGAAGAAGACGAGTCAGTCGCTGTCCGGCGATCTGCTCAAGCTGGTGCCCGAGGACGGCAGCGATCCCATCAAGTCCGACGGCGCCAGCTGCCGTGGGCAGCTGAACTACAAGCTTGTCTACGGACTCCCCGCGCTGACCTGTACGGCGGAGTTCAAGGTGCCGAACGACTTCAAGGCGACGGTGGTCGAGATCGGCGTACTGGGTGAGCGGTTCGAAGCGGACAGCGCGTTGCTGGGATTGTCCAACAAGCCCTACTGGCACAACGAGGTAGCGGACGCCGTCATCCGCATCCCAGCGACGACCAGGACGGAGAAGAAGTGAAGCTCTACCGTCCCGCCACCGTGCTCGTCGGCATCCTGTTCGTCCTGCTCGGCGGACTGGCCCGGCTGATCGATGTCGACCAGGTCTACGACGACCCGGCCCCGGGTGACCGTCCACGGCACCATCGGCGAGAAGATCCCCTTCGGCGACGCCAGCGTGACGGTGACCCGGATGCGGTTCGTCAAGACGTTCCTCGAGCACGAGGACGACGACAAGCCGGTTCAGACCGATGGGGTCTTCGTCGCGATCGAGTACGACGCCGTCCGTGGCACCGACGACCCCGGCAGCAACGACGTCACGCTGACCGCGGCCGGTGGCACCGTCTACGAGCCGGTGGCGCAGGGCGCTTCGAGTGCCATCTACTTCCCGCAGCCGGGGTTCGCCGAGTCGGGCGCCCTCCTTTTCGAGGTGAACACCTCCGATGTCAAAGGTCTGACGATGAAGCTCCGCACCATCGAGTTCTTCACCGGAGTACCGGTCCGGGACATCGCCGTCGATCTGGCCATCCCTAGTGACGCCGTCGCCAAGCAACTGACAGAGAAGGCCGCCGACCAGTACGTTCTGCCCAAGCGCAGCACCAGGGTCGCGTCATGAATATCTCCGCCCGGGCGTTCCGGTGGACCGCGCAGATCTCGTTGCTGGTCACGCTCACCGGGCTCAGCGCCTACCTGACCGTGCATAACTATCTGGGCGACGCGGAGCGTGTCTTCAGGGAAGGTGCCGTCACCGAGGTGGACGGCCACGGACCGGTCGAGATCGGCAAGATCCGTTGGCAGCTCGACTCCCTGCAGCCTTACACCAGGCTGATCGACAAGGAGAAGAAGGAGATCGAGTTCGACCATCCGGCCGGCTCGGTCATCATCTTGGTGAAGGTGTCGGTGACGCCGCTCGATGGGCTGAAGATGGACGACGGTTTCACCTGTGAGGCGAAGCTTCGCGACGATCGCGGCAACGTCTGGGAGGACACCAGCGTCTTCGGCCTGGACCTGGCCACCTACTGCGGCGACGACGACCGGCCGATCGAGCGGAACCAGACCGGCCAGATCGCCCAGGTGTACGTCGTACCGGCGTCCGCGGTACCGCACCTGATCGGCATCCAGGTGGAGGACGCGGATTCCGACGTACTGCGACGGATCCTGCTGACCTGGTGAGGGGTCAGGCTTCGACCGGCTGAGCCGCCTCGGCGTCCTGCTCGGCCTTCTTCGCGTCCGCCTCGGCCTTACGTTCCGCTCCGACCGAGATGCAGAGGTCGAAAGCCGCCGCCAGCAAGGCGATCTGGAAGGTGTCGAAGGTGGCGTCCCGGATCCAGCCGGCGATATCGGTGTTCATCATTCCCCAGTGCGAACCGTGGACGCCGATCAGGTGCTGCAGCCCGACCAGCATCCAGTCCCGGCCCAGTTTCCACAGGGTGTAGACGAAGCAGACGACACCGAGGAACACGGGACCGACCCGGACCAGCAGCCGGAAGGCGTTCAGGGTCGGGTAGAACTTCTCCCGGATCCCGCCCAGCACCAGGTTCGGCGCCTGATTGGTCCAGGCGACGATGCGGTTCGCGGGCTTGGCGTCCTCGGTACGTCCGCCCAGCCGGCGCTCCAGCCGGGTGCCGCGGAAGACGCCGCCGCTGGAGAGAACGCGGTGCCCGAAGACGACGGTGGTGATGGCCAGCCAGGTCAGAGGCTCGCCGACGCCCAGTTTGAACAGCGGCCAGAGGGTTTCCCAGAAGGTTCCCCAGAGGAATTCGATGCCGGCCGGGATCGGCACGTGGATACCGGCGAACCAGTCCTTGACACCGCCCCACCAGTCGACCGAGAAGTACCAGAAGGACCGGACCTTGAACCAGTCCTTGAAGTCGTCCACGGCCCACGGGATGACGACCACCGTCAGCAGCAGGAAGAACGCCTCGGCCCAGACCTGGGCGAACTTGACCGGGCCGGCTCGGCCAGCGGTCGTCCACCGCTTCGATGACGCGGCGGAGGACCAGCAGGGTCACGATGGCCGGCAGGTACCCCTTCCAGTGCCCGTCACCGAGCTGGAAGAACTGGGAGCCGGGCTGGGTGCCGCGGATGATCTGGTTGTAGACACCGAGCGTGCCGATGCGTTCGTCGAGGAAGCCCCAGGCCGACCAGACCGCGACCAGCGGCAACAGGGTGAGGGCCAGCAACTCCATCAAGCCTTGCTGGGTCGGGTCCGAGGTCTCTTCGGCTTTGTTGCTGGCGGCATCGCGCCAGCGGTAGAGCGAGGTCGCGCAGGTCCGGATCATGCCCACGGTCGCGGCGATCTGGAACAGCACGCCGGCGGAGAAGACACCGACGCCGAGACTCGAGTGGCCGTGCTCGGCCAGCCAGACGGCCGCGTCGATGGACGCCATGAAGCCGATGTATCCGGCCAGGAACCAGGTCACCAAGGGCAGCAGGTTGCGCCACCAGAGCCGGAAGGCATCGGTGATCAGCTGGACCATTTCGCGGAGGCCATCGACTATCGTGCGCATCGCGCCCGATCCTAGGGGAGGCGTGGGTCCTCGCCGCAAGCTGAGTGGCAGGCAGTCTCAGCCGTAGGTGTCGCGGGGACCGCGGCCGCCACGGACAGTACGGGGGCCCTTACGCCAACTGGGCGCGTTGGGGCCTTCGACCTTGACCCGCGTGACGGTGCCATCGCCGAGTTCGGCATTCAAGCGGCGGACGAGGTCGGGGGCGAGCAGGCGGACCTGGGTCGCCCAAGCCGTCGAGTCTGTGCGGACGGTGAGCTCGGTGTCGGTGTAGCTCTCCGGCTTGCAGTGCGAGGCCATCTCAGGGCCGACGATGGACGGCCAGCGGGCCATCACCCCATGGACGGCGACGTCGACCTCCCAGCCCTGGTCGCGCATCAGCCGGCCCAGCGTGTTGGTCAGCAATTGTGGATCACGATCGTCCGGTCGTGATCCGCTGACCTGGGAGCCGAAGCCCGGCCGCCGCCGGCGCGCCTTCTTGACCGGCTTGACCGGGCTCATTCCCTTGAGCCGGCCGGCCAGTGCCTTGGCCAGATCGAGACCCTGCTTGTCGTGCCCGGGAGCCTCTTTCGGCGGTTCCGCGGCGTCCCCAGCCTCGCTCTCGAAGCCGCTCTCAGAGGAATTCCGGGGTTTTGAGCCGTCCTTGGCGGGCTCGGCGCGAGGCTTCGGTTCGGGCCGGTCGGGCAGGGGCTGCATGCCGAACCCGCCGAGCAGGTCCGCGTCCGGACGGAGGTCCCCGTCGCTAGGCACGGAGTACGGTCCCGTCGCCCACGTCGTACCGGACGCCGGTCAGCTCAGGCGGGACGTCGGCCCCGACGGCCGCGGTCACCAGCACCTGCTCAGCCGGCGCCACCAACTCGGCCAGACGATCGCGGCGAGACGTGTCGAGTTCGGCGAAAACGTCGTCCAGGATCAACACCGGCTCACCCCCGTCCGCCTTGAGCAGTTCGTACGACGCCAGTCGCAGCGCGAGTGCGTATGACCAGGACTCACCGTGACTCGCGTACCCCTTCGCAGGCAAGTCCCCGAGCCCGAGTACGACGTCGTCGCGGTGCGGCCCGACCAGCGAGACGCCCCGATCGAGCTCGTCCTGGCGACGTTGATGCACCTCGTTCAGAAGCACCTCGGCCAACTGCTCGCGACTCGTCACTCCGGGCTCGAGCGGCACCGACGACTTGTACTCGAGCCGGGCATCTCCCTTGCCTCGGGCAACAGCATCGTAGGCGCCGGAAACCAACGGGCGAAGGGATTCCAGCAACTCCAGCCGGGTGGCGAGGAGTTCCGAGCCCGTTCGGGCGAGGTTGGAATCCCAGACTTCGAGGGTTCGCAGCTGGGCGTCGGCGGCACTCGAACGGTTCTGCCGGCGAGCCTGCTGGGCACTGCGGAGCAGCGAGTTGCGCTGCTTGAGAACGCGGTCGTAATCCTGCCGGACGCCGGCCATCCGGGGTGTCCGAAGGGTGAGCAACTCGTCCAGGAAGCGGCGGCGCTCGGACGGGTCGCCCTTCACGAGGGCGAGGTCCTCGGGCGCGAACAGCACGGTCCGGAGCAGACCGAGCACTTCCCGCGGCCGCGGGACCGGCGAGCGGTTCACCCGGGCGCGATTTGCCCTCCCAGGATTGATTTCAAGCTCGACGATCAGATCCCGGTCGTGATCGCTGTGGATCTCGGTCCGCACGATCGCCCGGGCGGCGCCGGCCCGCACGAGTGGCGCGTCGTTCGCCACCCGGTGCGAGCCGAGCGTCGCGGTGTAGTGGATCGCTTCGACCAGGTTGGTCTTGCCCTGGCCGTTCGGTCCGACGAAGGACGTCACGCCCGGGGCGAACTGGACCTCCACCTGCGGGTAGGACCGGAAGTCGAGCAGGCCAAGAGCGGTGACAAACACCTAGCGTCCCGTGAGTGTCGTGGCTTGACGCTGGCGGGGCCCAGGCACGCACCTCGCTGCGTTGGAGAGACGACCATGATGGAAAGGCATCGTGGTCGCCTCTCCGCCTTGCGATGCACGCGCCTGGACACCGCCATCGTTCAAGCCACGACACTCACGGGACACTGGAATTCCTCTGCTGGGCGGATCCTCAGGCTCAGTGCTTGATCGGCGGCGTCGCGTACGACGGGTCCTCGGCGCCCTTCACCGCGTGGCCACCGAACTGGTTTCGCATCGCGGCGATCGCCTTCATCGCGGGGGAGTCCTCCTGGCGGGACGAGAACCGCGCGAACAGCGACGCGGCGATGGCCGGCACCGGTACGGCGTGGTCGATGGCGGCCTCGACGGTCCAGCGGCCCTCGCCCGAGTCGTCGGCGTATCCGCGGATCTTGTCCAGGTGGGTGTCGTCCTTGAGCGCGTTCACCATCAGGTCGAGCAACCAGGACCGGATCACGGTGCCTTCGCGCCAGGAGTCGAACGTGTCCGGAACGTTCTGCACGATCTCGGCGGCCTCGAGCAGCTCGAAACCTTCGGCGTACGCCTGCATGATCGCGTACTCGATGCCGTTGTGGACCATCTTGGCGAAGTGGCCGGCGCCGACCTTGCCGGCGTGTACGAAACCGAACTCGCCCTCGGGCTTGAGCGCGGTGAAGATCGGCATCAGGGTGCCGACGGTGTCGTCGTCCCCGCCGCACATCAGCGCGTAGCCGTTCTCCAGACCCCAGACTCCGCCGGAGACACCGCAGTCGACGAACTCGATGCCCTTGTGCGAGAGCAGTTCGGCCCGGCGGATGTCATCGGTCCAGCGGCTGTTGCCGCCGTCGATCACGATGTCGCCCTCGGACAACAGTTCCGCGAGCTCGGTCAGCACCGGGTCGATGGCCTGGACCGGCACCATCACCCAGACGATCTTCGGCTGGTCCGTCGCCGTCAACTTGGCGACCATGTCGGCCAGGTCGGTGGCATCGGAGATCGCTTGGTTGTGATCGAAACCGACGACTGTCAGGCCCGCGCCGCGAATCCGCTCGCGCATGTTGCCGCCCATCTTGCCGAGACCGACAAGGCCGAGCTCCATCGTGAATCCCCTTGTTCTGTTGGCGTCCTGGGTGTCAGCTGTTCAGGCGGACCGGCATCAGCACGTACCGGAACTCGCTGATCGGTTCACCATCGAAGTCCTTCACGCCGGTCAGTTCGGCCGGCTTCGTCGCCTGCGTGAAGGCCAGGTGCGCGACCGAGGTGCCGATCGCGTTCAGGCCGTCCAGCAGGTACGTCGGGTTGAAGCCCACGGTAACCGGCTCGCCAACCACCCGGGCCTCGATCGATTCGGATGCCTGCGCTTCGTCGCCGCTGCCGGCGTCGAGCGTCACAGTGTCCTCGGAGAACGTCAGCCGGACCGGCGCGTTCCGCTCGGCCACCAGAGCGACCCGCTTCACGGCCTCGACCAGGGTCGCGGTGTCGATCCGCACCCGGGTCGCGATCGCCGCGTCGGTCGGGATGATGCCGCGAACCTTCGGGAACTCGCCGTCGAGCAGCCGAGTCGTGGCCCGCCGGTTGCCGCCGGAGACCTGGCCCTCGAAGCCGACGATGCCGTCACCGGTTCCAGGAGCGGCCAGGGAGACGGTGATGTCGGTTCCGGTCATCGCTTTCGCGGTTTCCGACAGCACTCTGGCTGGGATAAGGGCTGCTGCGGAGGCATCTGGGGATTCCGGGCTCCACTGGAGCTCGCGAATCGCCAACCGGTAGCGGTCGGTCGCGAGCAGCGAGATGGTGGATCCCTCGATCTCGACCCGGACACCGGTCAGCACCGGCAGCGTGTCCTCGCGGCCCGCGGCAGTGACCACCTGGGCGACTGCCTGGGCGAAAACGTCGCTGCGAACGGTGCCGCTGGCCGCCGGAAGGTCCGGCAAAGCCGGATATTCCTCTGTGGGAAGCGTTTGGAGCGTGAACCGCGAAGTGCCGCAGGTGACTTGAGCCTTCGCTCCGTCCACAGCGATGTCCACGGGCTGATTCGGCAGGCTCTTGGAGATGTCGGCGACCAGCCGGCCGGAGATGAGGCACTTGCCCGCGTCAGCCACCTGGGCTGGAACGGTCACGCGTACGGAGGTCTCGTAGTCGAATCCGGACAGAGTGATCTGCCCTTCTTCGGCCTCGACGAGAAGGCCGGCAAGGATCGGAACGCTGGGACGGCTGGGCAGACTTCGCGCGGCCCAGGCCACCGATTCGGCCAGTACGTCGCGCTCGACGCGAAACTTCACCGCTGGGTGCCTCCTGATTCGGCTGTGTGCCAGGCAGATCCTGCCACGGACAGATGTGATGTGCGCCAACAGGGCTTGACGTGGCGATTCGGGCGGGTCGCGGACCAGCCCTTCACCGGGTCCGTCAGGTGCTGGCGGGGCCAGCCTGACAGGTGGTTCCGACAGTGCTCCGAATGGGCCCGAAAGTCGAGTTTTCCCCAGGTTGGGCCGCAACACCCTTTTGTGGACTGGGACTTCCTTAGGGATTCCATAGGGTTCTTCGCACCGGTGGATAGTGTGGAAAAGCCGGGAGTTCGCAGGTCAGAGGCCAAAAGTGGCTGGGGACGACTTGTGGATGAATTGGGGCGGTTCTTGGGACGGCTGGTGACGGCGGATTTGATCCACACAGGCCGTCCACAGCCGAAGCGAGAGTGTCCACCGACATACCCACAGTTATCCACAGGACTGTCCCCAGCCTGTGTGGTTCCTGTGACCGCGTCGTAGCGCTCGGCGTACACGCTGTTTCGACCCGGCCGCGGAGCTCATTGCTGCTTGGCCTGGTGCTTGATCCGGTTGGTCAGTTCGGTCACCTGGTTGAAGACGCTGCGGCGTTCCGACATCAGTTGCCGGATCTTCCGTTCGGCGTGCATCACCGTGGTGTGGTCGCGGGCCGCCGAACTGCTGGCCGATCTTCGGCAGCGACAGGTCGGTGAGTTCGCGGCACAGGTACATCGCGATCTGGCGGGCCGTCACCAGCACGCGACTCCGGCTCGATCCGCACAGGTCGTCGATCGACAAACCGAAGTACGAGGCGGTCTGGCCCATGATCATCGCGGCCGTCACCTCGGGCTTGCTCCCCTCGGGGATCAGGTCCTTCAGCACGATCTCGGCCAGCGACAGGTCGACCGGCTGCCGGTTCAGGCTGGCGAACGCCGTCACCCGGATCAGCGCGCCCTCGAGCTCACGGATGTTGGTCTGGACCTTGCTGGCGATGAACTCCAGCACCTCCGGCGGGGCGGTCAGCCGCTCGGTGGCGGCCTTCTTCCGCAGGATCGCGATCCGGGTCTCGAGGTCGGGCGGCTGGATGTCGGTGATCAGGCCCCACTCGAACCGGTTCCGCAGCCGGTCCTCCAGCGCCTCCAGACGTTTGGGCGCCCGGTCGGAGCTGATCACGATCTGCTTGTTCGCGTTGTGCAGGGTGTTGAAGGTGTGGAAGAACTCTTCCTGGGTCTGGATCTTGCCTTCGAGGAACTGGATATCGTCGATCAGCAGCACGTCGACGTCGCGGTACCGGCGCTGGAACTGGGCGGCCTTGTCATCGCGGATCGCGTTGATGAAGTCGTTGGTGAACTCTTCGCTGGAGACGTACCGGACCCGCGCACCCGTGTAGAGACTGCGGACGTAGTGCCCGATCGCGTGCAGCAGGTGGGTCTTGCCCAGACCCGAGTCGCCGTAGATCAACTGCGGGTTGTACGCCTTACCCGGCGCCTCGGCGACCGCGACGGCCGCGGCGTGCGCGAAGCGGTTCGAACTGCCGATGACGAAGGTCTCGAACGTGTACTTCGGATTGAGCCGCGCCTCGCCCTGCGCCTCGGCCAGGGACGGGATCGGCGAACCGTTCGGCGGCGGCGCGACCGAGGTCGGCTGGCCGATCCGGTCCACCGGCGCGTGCTGGATCCCCTGCTGCGGAGCCGGCTGCATCTGGATCGACTGGCCGGGCTGGAACGGCCCGGGCTGCTGCAGCGACGGCCCCGGCGTCAGCGCACCGGACTGAATCGGCGCGGTAGGAGCCTGTACTACGGGCTGCGCGGGCGCGGGCTCGCGGAGTTCGGGGTCGAGGGTCGGATCGACCGTGACTGCGATCCGGATGTCGCGTCCGAAGCTCTCGGAGAGGATGCGCTCCAGGTCGGGGCGCAGCCGGGTCTCGAGCTGGCCGCGGGTGAAGTCGTCCGGTACGGCGACGATCGCGGTGCTCTCGTGCAGCGTCACCGGCCGGGAATTCGTCAGCCAGGCCCGCTGGTTCGGTGGGAGGCCGGCCAGGACGCGGGTCCAGGCTTCGGTCAGATCCATTACGTCCGCCTTGATTTCCGCATTGGCGGATTGGTCCTCGACCACGCGTTGCTCCCCGAATCACTTGCTGCGGTGGCAGCGCCCGACCGCTGCGCGACCTTTCGACCCGACCCCCTGCCGATGTGACGTGCTGGCCACATCGTGCAGTTGCTGTTCTCCTCAGCCGGTTTCCTCATTGTCCACACCGTTGTCCACAGTTGTGAACGAAGCGCGGAGCTACTTGGTTACCGAGCCGAGGGGAGGGGACCTCTGCTGTGAGGAGCCGACGCTAACAAGTCCAGCCATGGCGCTTCAAGCCGTCATCCACAGGCTATGGATGGCAAATTGGGGGCAACCTCCGGCGTGTCGGGTGGACGCCGGAGGGTAATCATGGTGGCCGGTCGCGCTTGGTAGCGGTTTCCGTCACTGTGTGACGAGCTGCCGCAGACGAGCGCGGGACGCGATTCTTCCACAGGCCTGTGGAAAACTATGGGGACGGCTGGTTTGACCTGTCCACAGGCGGCCACGTACCGTGGATCGGTCGGTGTTGAACCGGCCGTTTCGTGCTGCGCTCCATGAGGAACCCTGGTTTCTCGAGCGGTGAGCAGGAGTTCCACCAAGGACAGATCTACCAGTGGATTTGTCGACATCGTGATCTCGAGTAACCGGAGTCATTCCAGTGAGCAAGCGGACGTTCCAGCCGAACAACCGTCGTCGGCACAAGAAGCACGGCTTCCGTCTTCGGATGCGCACCCGCGCGGGCCGCGCGATCCTCGCCTCCCGCCGCACCAAGGGCCGTCAGCGCCTGGCGGCGTGAGCCACCCGGCCGACACCCGCTGGTGACGGTGACCACCCCGTGTTGCCTTCGTCGAACCGGCTCCGCCGGTCCGACGACTTCCGCCGCGCTGTCCGTTCCGGACGGCGCGCGGGCCGGCGCGCGGTGGTGGTCCATCTGTTCTGCCCCTCCGGCTCACAGCCGGCCGATGCCGAGCCTGCTCGCGTCGGATTCGTGGTGAACAAAGCGGTGGGAAATGCGGTTCTGCGGAACCGGGTTCACCGCCGCCTGCGCGCTGTGATGGCGGCGCGGATCGAGGAACTACCCGCGGGCAGCCTGACCGTGGTGCGGGCACTGCCGGCGACGGCCACCTCGTCGTACGACGAACTCGTGGCCGATGTCGATGGCGCCCTGAAGCGCGTCCTGGACGCCCGATGATGAAGCACTCTCCCGTCGCGTACGGGCTGATCGGCTTCCTGAAGGTGTACCGGAAGGTCATCAGCCCGATCTACGGCCAGGTGTGCCGGTTCTACCCCAGTTGTTCTGCTTACGCCCTGGAAGCGGTCGAACGCCACGGTGCGGTGCGCGGTAGCTGGCTGGCGGCGAGGAGACTCGCCCGCTGCCACCCGTGGAACCCCGGCGGCTACGACCCCGTTCCAGCTATAGATGTCGATCGCGGAGACTCGGTCTCCGCCAATCAGCCCGGATCGTCTGTCGACGCCGGGCCAGCGCAGCGAGGTGCTTGAGTGACTCTTCTGGCCATCCCCGAACTCGCTTTGTGGGACGGGATCGTAGGCATTTTCAACGCCGTCATGACGCCGCTGTACTGGGCGGTGTCGGCGCTGCTGGTCGGATGGCACTGGCTGCTGTCACAGGTGTTCGATCCGAACAGCGGCTGGGCCTGGGCGCTGTCGATCGCCGGCCTGACCATCGTCATCCGGACCCTGCTGATCCCGCTCTTCGTGCGGCAGATCCGGTCCAGCCGGAACATGCAGCTGCTGCAGCCGAAGATGAAGGAACTGCAGAAGAAGTACGGCCACGACCGGGAGAAGCTCGGCCAGGAAATGATGAAGCTGTACAAGGAGACGGGCACCAACCCGTTCTCCTCGTGCCTGCCGCTGCTGCTCCAGTCGCCGATCTTCCTGGCGCTCTTCCGCGTGCTCGACTACGCGTCGAAGGGTAAGGCGCACAGCGGCATCATGGAGCCGCACGTCAACTCGCTGCAGCACGCGAAGATCTTCGGCGCGGAGATCTCGCAGACCTTCCTGAAGGCCAACGGCTCGGGCGAGACGAACGTCAAGATCGTCGCCATCGTGTTGATCATCATGATGACCGCGACGATGTTCACCACGCAGCTGCAGCTGATGCGCAAGAACATGCCGAAGGAGGCCCTCGAGGGCCAGGCGGCGCAGATGCAGAAGATCATGCTCTACGTCTTCCCGGTCTTCTTCCTGATCGGTGGCTTCAACTTCCCGATCGGTGTGCTGATCTACTGGTTCGTCTCGAACCTGTGGACGATGGGCCAGCAGTTCTACGTGATCCGCCGCAACCCTGCTCCCGGGACGCCGGCGTACGACTCCATGCAGGCCCGCAAGCGTGAGCACAACCTGAAGGCCGGCCGTCCTGCTGACGCGGACGAGTCGTCGACCGACACGATCACCGAGAACCGCCCAGTGGCCCGGCAGCAGCCGAAGCGTCAGTCGCGCAGCGACCGGCGTACGGGTGCCACGGGCGCGACGGACACCCCGCCGAGCACCGCTGTCAGCAACGGGCAGACGAAGCCGGCGAACAACGGCCAGCAGCCTGCCGCCAAGAAGGCAGCGGCGGCGAACCAGACTCCGTCCGGAGCGAAGCGTCAGCCGGCCGCGAAGTCACGCGCCGCACGGCAGGCAGCCCAGAAGAAGGCCGCGCAGAAGAAGCCCGGTGGGGGATCACCGGCCCGCCCGCAGGACCGATAGCTGGCCCGGTCCGGGCCGGTACCGCCTGTATTTCCTCTGCTGTGAACGACCTGGGTCCCCGTGGGGCGGATCTCGAACTGTGAAGGAGTGGCCGTGAGCGACGGCATGCAGAACACCGAGGCGACCGAGAAGTCCGCCCCGGCGGCGAACGACCACCTGAAGGCGCTGGAGGCCGAGAGTGACATCGCGGCCGACTACCTGGAAGAACTGCTCGATATCGCCGACCTCGATGGCGACATCGACATGGACATCGACGGAGACCGTGCCGCGGTCTCGATC
Source organism: Kribbella qitaiheensis (assembly GCF_014217565.1). Lineage (NCBI taxonomy): Bacteria > Bacillati > Actinomycetota > Actinomycetes > Propionibacteriales > Kribbellaceae > Kribbella > Kribbella qitaiheensis. The sequence continues at coordinate 4,387,306 of NZ_CP043661.1, read as the reverse complement.
GTCGGCGCTGACCTGAGCAACCTGGTGGGCGAGAACGGCAAGGTGCTGGAGGCTCTGCAGGAGCTCACGCGGCTAGCGGTGTACCGGGAGACCGGTGAGCGTTCGCGGTTGATGCTGGATGTCTCGAACTACCGGGCGAACCGGAAGGCCGAGTTGGAAGAGGTCGGGCGTAAGGCCGTCGAAGAGGTCAAGGCCGCCGGTACGTCGGTGCGGCTGGACCCGATGACGCCGTTCGAGCGCAAGGTCGTCCACGACGTCGTGGCTGCTGCCGGCTTGACCAGCGAGTCCGAGGGCGAGGAGCCGCGTCGCCGGGTCGTCGTTCAGCCCGCGCGATGATCGCCGTGTACTGCTCGTGACGGATCGCGTTTCACGTGAAACCCCGCCGCTCGTGGAGAAGCTGTTTCCGCGAGCGGCGGATCGGCTTGCGGCCTATGCCGAGTTGCTCGCCACCGAGGGGACGCTGCGGGGCCTGATCGGCCCGCGCGAGGTGCCGCGGCTCTGGGAGAGGCATCTGCTGAACTGCGCTTTGCTGGAGCGCTTGATCCCGGAGTACGCGACGGTGGCCGACATCGGTACCGGCGCGGGCCTGCCGGGGATCGTGCTCGCCATCGTTCGCCCTGACCTCGAGGTTGCGCTCGTCGAGCCGTTGCTCCGGCGTACCACCTTCCTGGATGAGACAGTCGAGCAACTCGGTTGCGACAACGCCGAGGTCGTTCGCGCGCGGGCCGAGGATCTGGCGCCGGCGTCCTACGACGTGGTCGCCTCCCGGGCAGTCGCTCCACTGGGCAAGCTGGCCGGCTGGTGCCTGCCGCTGTGTGTCGAGGGTGGGCTGATGCTGGCGATGAAGGGCGCGTCCGCGGAGGAGGAACTGGCCGGATCCGAAGCGGAGCTGGAGGCTCTCGGCGCGGAGGAATGGCACGTTCACCAACTCGGTGTAGACGAACTGGCCCAGCCGACGACAGTCGTGAGTATTGTGGCCGGACGTGCTGCGCGGGGATCCCAGCACAGAAGACGCGGGAGGTGAGCGGGTTCGTGAGTCGTGCCCTCGGATGGCCTGACAAGAGCACCGGGGAACCCCGGACCACACAGGGGATCGGCTGGCCCACTCCGGGCCCGGCAGCAGTCCGTCTGGTGACTCCGGATCCGGACACCTCGGATGCCCCCCACTCCATCGCTACTGAAGCTGATCGCCCTGTGGAGGCTCCGCCGCAGTCTGGTGTCAAGCACCACGAGACCGGCGACGCCTCTGTTCCTCCATCGATCAGTGCCCTCATCGGTGGTGCGGTTGTCCCTGGTACGACGGCCGTGACCGAGGCCGAGTCTCCTGCCGTCGAGGATGCCCACGCTGGCGGCGACTCTGGCGACGCGGATGTTGAGGTCGGCGAGTCGTCCCGGTCTGCCGGTTCGATGCCAGCCCCGGAGGCGGACCGCGACAAGTTTCGTTCGCCTCCGAACCGGTCTTCGGATCTCAACGACGCCCCTTCACCGCTTCGCGCGGCAGCCTCGCTCGGTCTCGGTAGTGAGCCGATCCAAGCGCCGCCGACTCCTGTTTCACGTGAAACCGCTACCGAGGTTTTGGTCGAAGCAGAGGCCCCCGCACTCGAGGACGAGGACTTCCCGGAATCTCCACGCCCTGTGGATGACTACCCCCTGAAAACACCGCTTCACGCGGGAATTCATCCACAGAGGCCTGTGGATGAACCTGGGGGCAAACCTGCCCCGACCCCAACGGACATCCTCTTCGGGCCGAGTCCCGCACCTATTGGAATGGGCGCCATGACTGCCGCACAGATCGCCGCGCGGGCCACCTCGGACGAGCTTCAACGACGACTTCTCGAAACGCCGATCGCCGCCGCCACCGAACGGACCCTGCTCGTGAACGAAGGACGCACCATGGGCCGCGAGTTCCCGCTGCCCGCCGAAACCCGGGTCTTCGTCGTCGCCAACCAGAAGGGCGGGGTCGGCAAAACCACCACCACGGTGAACGTCGCGGCCGGCCTTGCTCTCTACGGCGCGCGGATCCTGGTGATCGACCTCGACCCCCAGGGCAACGCCTCGACCGCCCTCGGTATCGAGCACTCGGAGGGGACCCCAGGTATCTACGAGGCCGTCATCGAAGGGGAGCCGCTGAGCAAGTTGCTCGCCCCCTGCGCCGAGCACCCGGGCATCATGGTCGTCCCGGCCACGATCGACTTGGCGGGCGCCGAGATCGAGCTCGTCAGCATCGTCGCCCGCGAGAGCCGCCTGAAGAAGGCCCTCGACGCGCACCTCGCGGAGACGGAAGCAGCGGGCGAGAAGTACGACTACGTCTTCATCGATTGCCCGCCGTCGCTCGGTCTGCTCACCGTGAACGCGTTGACGGCAGCCCGCGAGGTCCTGGTCCCGATCCAGAGCGAGTACTACGCGCTCGAAGGTCTATCCCAGTTGCTGCGTCACATCGACATGGTGAAGTCGCACCTGAACCCGACCCTGGACGTCTCCACCATCCTGCTGACCATGTACGACGCTCGCACCAAGCTCGCCGGCGAGGTGGCAGCCGAAGTCCGCGGCCACTTCCAGGACGCAGTACTGCGTACCGCCGTCCCGCGCTCGGTCCGCATCTCCGAAGCGCCCAGCCACGGTCAGACCGTGCTGGCGTACGACCCGGCTTCCGCGGGCGCGCTCTCGTACCTCGAGGCGAGCCGCGAGATCGCCATGCGCAACAACGCCTGACCGTTCTAGGCAGGACCTCGCCATGGCTAGTTTTCTGTGGGGAGACGCGCCCGGACGAAGCTGTCCACGCCGGTCTTTGCGGCGGACGATGGTGGGGTTGGACGGCGAGTGGCTGGGTCGACCGGTTACCGTGGCGCAGGTGTTCTGGAGTGTTTAGGTACCCGGGGGCGGCATGACGAAGTTGTTGTCAGTTCAGGACAGTCGAATTTCTAGGGAGCGTCGATGAACACCCGACTCGGACGTGGGCTCGGTGCGCTGATTCCCAGCACGACCACTCCCGGCAGCACCGTCATGGGCAGTAAGTCCAACTCGATCCCCGGCGCACCGCCGGCGAAGCCGCAGCCCGAACTGGCCGCGGTGCCGGGCGCGGAGTTCGCTGAGATCGCGGTCGACAAGATCTCGCCGAACGCGAAGCAGCCGCGGAGCGTTTTCGACGAAGACGCGATGGACGAGCTGGTCCACTCGGTGAAGGAGATCGGGCTGCTTCAGCCGATCGTCGTTCGCAAGCTCGAGGACGACAAGTACGAACTGGTGATGGGCGAGCGCCGCTGGCGGGCCACCCAACTGGCCGGCCTGACGACCATCCCGGCGATCGTCCGAGATACCGCGGACGACGTGATGCTCCGGGACGCACTGCTGGAGAACCTTCACCGCAGCCAGCTGAACCCCCTGGAAGAAGCAGCGGCGTACCAGCAGATGCTCGACGACTTCGGCTGCACCCAGGAAGTCCTAGCCACCCGCATCGGACGCTCCCGCCCCCAGATCTCGAACACGCTCCGCCTCCTGAAGCTCCCCTCCGGCGTACAGCGCCGCGTAGCAGCCGGCGTCCTCTCGGCAGGCCACGCCCGCGCACTCCTAGGCCTCCCCAGCGGCGACGCCATCGAACGCCTAGCCCAACGCATCGTGGCAGAAGGCCTCTCGGTCCGCACAGTCGAAGAGATCGTTGCCCTAGGCGATATGTCCGCCGAAGACCCGATCCCACCCCGCCGCCGCAACAAGCCGGTTGCCCCGCGCCTGGTCGACCTAGCCGACCGCCTCTCAGACCGCTTCGAAACCCGCGTCAAGGTAGACCTAGGCAAAACCAAGGGCCGCATCACCGTCGAGTTCGCCACCATCGACGACCTAGAACGAATAGTCACCCTCATGGACCCCAACAAGTCCACCGACTAACCTCGCCCCTCCCCACCAGCGCCCTCCCGCCCCCCGGCCGGAGGGCGCACCCATCTCCACCCGACTCTCCAGGCGGACCCGATCCTGCAGCCGCCCATCCGCACCGCATCCGCACCGCGCAGCCGCCCATCCGCACCGCATCCGCGCCGCGCAGCCGCCCATCCGCACCGCATCCGCGCCGCGCAGCCGCCCATCCGCACCGCATCCGCGCCGCGCAGCCGCCCATCCGCACCGCATCCGCGCCGCGCAGCCGCCCATCCGCACCGCATCCGCGCCGCGCAGCCGCCCATCCGCACCGCATCCGCGCCGCGCAGCCGCCCATCCGCACCGCATCCGCGCCGCGCAGCCGCCCATCCGCACCGCATCCGCGCCGCGCAGCCGCCCATCCGCACCGCATCCGCGCCGCGCAGCCGCCCATCCGCACCGCATCCGCGCCGCGCAGCCGCCCATCCGCACCGCATCCGCACCGCGCACCCGCCCATCCGCGCCGCACCGCGCCTGCCCCGCACGTCTCGTGCCTCGCATCCCGTCAGGTGCCGACTGGCCGCGAACCCCCCACAAGCCGGATCACGCAGCCGCGAACCCCCCATGGGCCAGACCACGGGCTCTCGTTCGCACCCCGCACGCCGAAGCCGCACCCGACACGGCGCACCGGGCACCCCCGCACCCGGCACCGCGCCCCGCACCCGGCACCGCGCCCCGCGCCCGGGATACCGCGCGCCCGCTACCGCGCACTTGCACCCCGCGCCCGGCACCGCGCACCCCGCGCCCGGCACCGCGCACCCCGCGCCCGGCGCCGCACCCGCGCGCCGCACTAGGCACTCGGCATCGCCCTCGGCACTGCTCGTGCGGCAGTACCTGGCACCTCGTACCTGGGAGGCCCGCACTCCGCATCCGCCGGCCATAGGCCGCCCGCGCGATCCAACCCAACCCTCGGCGAGCCAGCGCCCACGTGCGATCCGTCCCGACAGCCGGAGTGCACTCACGACCGTGCGGGCATCACCGGTGCGGCTACCGGAGAACGAAGCGTCCGCCGCTGGCCGCAGCACCTCGCCGACGCGATATGCGTGGGTTGTCGCCAGTGGCTGCCCGGCGGCGAGAGTCGGCGGTACGCGAGTGCAGATGCTCGAATAGTTCTGTGAGCGGCCTCCTAAGCCAACTCGGGCCAATAGCAGAGGAGCGTCCAGTGTGCGCTAAGCAGCACAAGTTGACCAGCAACGGGCCTCGTGCCCGGCCGTGCACGGTGTTAGCTGCTCTCGATGCACATCGCCATCCTGTTCCACGTGAAACATGCCCACGCGTTGGCGACACGCATGAAAAGCTCGCAAACGGTCGGGGCCACGGTGCGGGCAAGGGGCACCGGGAGAGGGCCCGGGGCGAGGACTCCGGCAGAGGGCTCCTGCTGGGAGCGCCGGACAACCGCGCCGACAACCGCGCCGACAACCGCACCTGGAAGCCGCGCCGGGAAGCCGGATAGTGGCGCCGGTAGTGGCGCCGGCAAGCCGCGCTGGGAAGCCGCGACGCGAGGGGGCGCCCGGCAGCGGCGCGCCGGGCAGGCAGATCTGCGCTGCGTTCGTCTCGCGGGTAGGACCGCTGGCGGATGCGCCAGCGCCCACCCATCTAGATCCGCCAACGAGCGCAGACAGATCCGCCGCTCGGACGCGCGGGTGCGGATGCGAGCATTCAGTGAGACTGCCGGACCACACTGCCTTCGCAGCACGCGCGGACCGACTGTGTCCGGGGGAGGGATGGCGGTCTCCGGGGGGAACGGCGGCAAAGCGGAGCCGGGGAAGCCACTAGACGTTCGACAAATACGACAACGCCAGATGCTTCGCCGCACCCGCGCGGATGGGTCGAGTTTCACGTGAAACGGGTCGGGTGGCCGGTTGGCGCCTGCCGAAAATTGGGGGGTGAGGAAGGGGAGGAGTCAGGGTGGACGTACGCGACTGACGTTCGTGCATGACCCGCGCGGTGGCGAGTGCCTCACTTTGATCCGAAGGGCAAACGGCGCGGAACTCACCTTGCTCTCCTAGTCGCGCAAGCATTGAGTGCCTCACGATCTCGCCCACGCCGTCGTCGAGCGCGAACTAGGAATGCCCGACGGCGTCTTCGAGTGCATCGCGGTCGGTGCGGTCTTCGAAAGCATGGAGCAAAACAGCGGGAAAGAAGCGCCACGATGCCAAGGCCCGCAGCGTTCGGATCCTGAAGGCGCGGAACAGCATCGGCATGAGCGAATCCCTCAGCGGCGTCAGCCACAAAGCAGCCGAGGCAGAGCGCGCAGCGCCATACGCCGAAGCTCGCGAAATGTGGGGCGTCACGCGAACGGACCCGTGTCTCCACCTCGACACAGACCTCGACCGCGCGACCGGGACCCTACGCAACCTGAGCCACCAGTGGCAGGCGAACACGAAGCCGCTGAACTTCCCCTGGCCAACAACCTCCAAGCAGCCAGCCCCGGACGACAACTCGCCGCTCGACAGTCACATACCCACGCGATCTCCTCATCGACAGCCAAGCCGGCACGAGGACCAGGTGGGTGGCTGCGGACGCCGGCCCATTGTCGCTGGCCGCCACGTCGGTGGACTGAGCCAGCACCAACCCACCATGGGATCGGCAGGTAAGAGCGACAGGCTCGCGGAAGCGCCACCCGGCTCGGTTCTGGCACGAGCTTCGGCGAGTACTCCGGCCCGACGGTCGCGCACTCGTTCTTCGCACCTTCGCGGATAGACGCGTGACGGAAGCCAAGAGCGCCGGCCTGACAACGGTCGACCGTCGGCAGATCAGCCTCTTCGGCGCACGCCTAGAGATTGAAGTCATCGGCTCAGCCTGACCCCAGTCACCTCCTACAACCGCCCGACTCACGACCGCTACCGACTCGGCCCAACGTTCTGCCCCAAGGCCGTCCCTCGTCGCCCCGCCGCCCCGATCCCCGGCCCCTCACTTGCCAGCTCTCCAACCACTTCCGGATTCGGCTTCGCCCCACCCGCTTCCGGCTCCCGGTTTCCCGCTTCCGCCTCTCATCTCGGGCTGAGCAATGTGGTGATCACAGCATCCGACCTGTTCGAGCGGGTGTGACCAGTGCCGCTGCCCGACAGCGATGCCTCTCGGCCCGCCTCCCGTCCGCCTCTCCGCCGTCCATCGCCGACTCGCGGTTCACGGGACCCGCTTGCGGCCAACCTGCATCCGCCTCCCGACCCCGGCCTCCCGCATCCGGCTTCCGCTGCCGGCCTCCTGCAGCCGGATCGGCGCCTGGCCTGCCGCTCCAGGTCTCCCGTACCCGGATCCCGCACCCGTACTTCGATCCCGCACCCGGCACCGGCCCGCCGCTCCGGCTCCCACGCCCATTCCAGCACCCGTGCTTCGATCCCGCGCCCGGCACCGGCCCCGCCCCGGGCTCCCGCACCTATACCGGCGCACCCGTGCTTCGATCCCGCGCCCGGCACCGGCCCCGCCCCGGGCTCCCGCACCTATACCGGCGCACCCGTGCTTCGATCCCGCGCCCGGCACCGGCCCCGCCGTCGGCTCCCGCACCCATACCCGGCACTCGCGTGTGCACCGCGCCCGGATCCTGCGCCCGCCCCGGTCGCCCGCATCCGCCTCCTGCCGGATCCGTGCCCGGACCCGGCCACCCGCTCCCGGTCTCCCGCACCCGGCGGGCGCGGCGCCGGCCGGCGACATCGTGTACCCCCCGGATCCCGCGCCCGTGCTTGGATCTCGCGCCCGCCCCCGTCTCCCGGAACTGCACTCGGATCCCGCACCCTGCTTGGATCCGGCACCGGGCCCCGGCCCCGGCCACCCGGTCCGGCTCGGGCTGCCCGCTGGCCGCGCTCCGCCCCAGCCGAGTTCCCGCTCCCGAGCGCAACTTTCTGCTTCCGGCCTCCCGGCTTTCCGCTCACGCTTCCACCCCGCTCAGCCTCGGCGCTTCCACTGATCGCCGCGGCGATCCACCACTTGCCCCGCTCCTCGGCCCATCGACAGCCTGGGGTATCGGCCGAACATGGCCTGCCGGCGCCCGGTTCCCACCTCCCGCGTTCTCGGTGCCGCGCAATCCGCGTCTTTCCGCAGTCCTCCCATGTCTGCCTGACCTTCCGCTTTGGGGGTCAGCTGGGGGATATGGGCGGATTGCTTGCGGGGGATCGCGCCTATCCAGCGACGGTAGGGATTTGTCGACAAAGGGATTTAGAGACGAATCGGCCGATGTTTCATGTGAAACATCGGCCGAGGTGGGGTGGTTCGGGGTGGGTCAGGAAGGGATTAGTTCGTGAGTTGTCTTGCGTTCGGCGTAGAACGAGAGGAAGGGGATGGTGCCGGCCAGGGCGATGAGGACCAGGCGGGGGAAGCTCCAGCGGACTCGGCGGAAGAGGTCAAAGGTCGCTAGCAGGTAGACCATGTAGAGGAAGCCGTGCAGCGGGCCGACCACGTTCATCGCCGACGGGTTGTCGCCGAGGTACTTGAGTGGCATTGCCACGAAGAGCAGGACCAGCAGCATGACGCCGACGATGTAGGCGATGACTCGGTAGCGGGTCAGAGCGCTGCGGGTCGCCGGTGAGATGGCGGGCGTGGTGCCGGTGCTGGTGCTTGAAGTGCCGGCGGGGCTGGCGGGGTCTACGGGGGAGGTCACTTTGAAAAGGTACCGCTAGCCACCACCGCACCAACCCCGCCCCAGTCGGTGAGCCGGGGGCGGGCGAGATCTGCCGCCGTGGCCGTAGCACTGGATGACTCGCTGGCTGCTCAGTCCAGGTCGGTCAGGCGGGGTCGGGCGTGGCGGCGCGCGGTTGGCGGAGTGTGCGGGCGGGGATGGAGTGGCTGCCTGGCTGATCGTGACCATGTCGGGCTGCACCAACTCCCGGACGCCGGAGGGTTCCAGCACCCGGAGCGTGGCCTCGAGTTTCTCGGGAGACCAGATCGACTCGGACGGGAGGTGAGGTGGTGGACCGGGCTGGCGGCAGACTCCGGACCCGGACTCATCGGGTGGGGGGAAGGACCGGGTCGGTTGGCCGAGGGAAGTTGAGCGGCGGCGCGCGGTGGGAGAGGGGCGGCCGTGGGCACATCATTGGGTCGAGTCGCTCGAGGTCGAGTCCATCAGCAGAGCCGGTCGGGCATCGCCCCCGCGCAGCCTTGGGTTGATGGAGCTGACGTGAACGGACCCAATCCTCGCGGCTCTGGGCTGGTTGGGCGGAACCGGTCGGACTCCACGCGGCTGAGTCGGTTGGGCGGAACCGTTCGGACTCCGTGCGGCCCTGAGTTGTTTGGGCGGACTGGTCGGACTGATCCCGAGTTGGTCGGGTGGGGTTGGTCGGATTCGATCCACGCGGCTGAGCTTGTCGGGCGGAGTGGTCGGACTGAGCCCGGGTGGCCTGAGTTGGTCGGGTGGAACTGGTCGGACTCAGTTCACGCGGCCGTGAGCTTGCCGGGCGGAACTGCGCGGACTTGGCCCGTGCGGACTGAGTCGCCGGGGAGCGCCGGGGGAGGGGGCTAGGTGGTGGTGGGGGTCTGGTGGGTGTCGCGGAGCATGCGGGTGTACATCCAGAGGGTGAAGGCGGCGAAGACCCACCATTGGAAGGCATAGGCGACGTTGCGGAGGCCGGCGTGGTCCGTTGGCGGGGAAGGGGCCAGGACGATGGCGGGGGCGTCGGCGGTGGGGGCCGGGGTCGCGGAGGACATCACTACGAAGGCGTCGTAGACGCGGTAGTTGACCAGGTGGACGATGGTCGGGATCCGCAGGGACTGGAGGATGCGGCCCTTGGTCGCGTCGCCTGAGGCGTCTTGGGCTTCGGAGGCGGTGATCGTGCCGGTCAGTTCTACCCGGCCGGATGGAGGCTTTGCGGCGGCTTCCGAGGCGGTGGGGACCCAACCGCGAACCACCATCACCGCACCGGAGGAGGTGGCGCCACTCGAGGCAGCTTCGGTCGAGCTGCTGCCGGGGGTGGGGTCCAGGAGTAGGGGGGTTACTACCCAGAAGCCGTTTTGGTTGTTGCGGGGGCGGTGGGAGATGTAGAGCTGGTCTGAGGCGGCGGCCCAGGTGCCGGTGACTGTTATTCGGCGGCCTACTGCTTTTGAGGGGAGGCCGGCGTCGATGGAGAACAGGGACTGTAGGGAGACCGGGGCGGCCGCTGTGCGTTCGGCGGTTTTGGCTGCTGTTTTTGAGTGGTAGACGTCTAGTTGCCAGACGCCGAGGACGGACATCACGGCCGCGATCGCGAGGGCGAGAGCGAGTAGGCCGAGCCAGCGTGGGGTGAGGATTGTTCGCCACAACGACCGCGCGGGGGCAACAGGGGCCGCCGAGGTGGCGGGGGCTGTTGGCTCGGGTTCGGTGGTGGGGGCGACAGGCATCAGTACCTCAACGTGCTGCTGCGGCGGCCAACAGGTCGCGGCAGAGTACGCCTAGCTCGATGCCGGCTGCCTCGGCGGCGATCGGTACGAGGGAGGTCTCGGTCATCCCGGGTGCCACGTTCACCTCGAGGAACCACGGCACGCCTTCAGCGTCCACGACGAGGTCTGATCGCGAAAGGTCGCGCAGACCAAGGGCTCGATGAGCAGTGATCGCCGCGTCCGCGCAAGCCTTGGCGACTGCGGGGCCGAGCCGGGGCCGGCACGATGAACTGCGTGGCTCCAGCGGTGTAGCGGGCCTCGTAGTCGTAGAAGCCGGAGTCCGGCTGGATCTCCACGGCGGGCAACGGACGCGGCCCGTCGCCGGTGTCGACCACCGTCACTGCTACCTCGGTGCCCACGATGTACCGCTCGATCAACGCGACCGGTCCGTAGGCGTAGCTGTTCACCATCGCGGACGGCAGATCCTCGACCGCTCGCACGATCGACGCGCCGAGGGCGGAACCGCCACGAGCCGGCTTCACCACCAGAGGAAGACCGATCTGGGCGACCACGGCCTCCATCAGCGCGGCGGCACCGAGCTCGCGGAAGGTGTCATGGCCGAGCACGATCGACGACGGCGTGTGCAGACCGGCCGCACCGACCATCGTGCTCGCGACCGGCTTGTCGAAGGCGGTCCGGCAAGCAGCCGCGTCGGCGCCGACGTACGGAACGCCGTACAGGTCGAGGACCTGGCGGAGAGCGCCGTCCTCACCGGTGACGCCGTGCAGGACCGGGAAGACAGCGTCGGGTGGATCGTTGCGCAGCCGGTCGACCAGGCTCGCGTCGACATCTCGCTGCTCGACCTCCACGCCAACGCTGCGCAGGGCTTCGGCCACCCGGCGGCCGGAGCGCAGCGAGACGTCGCGTTCGTGCGACAGCCCACCGGCAAGTACCAGCACTCGACCCAGATCACTCATAGAACTTTCCCGATCACTCGTGGGCGACTCCGGCGGGGCGCCGGTCCCGAGGCCCATTCGAACGGTACCGCTACCCGTCGGTGGACCGCGGAGCCGCCCGAAGATCCATGCGCAACCTTTGCGCGCACGGCATCAGCTCAGCTCCGGTCCCGGGGCGTCGTAGTCGTGGCCGTGACCGGCCGGCAGCGGACCGAAGGTCTGCCGGAGCTCGAGCTCCTCGTTGATCACCGCGGACAACCGGGCGACACCTTCGGTGATGCGCTCCGGAGTCGGATGACAGTACGAGAGCCGCATGCACTGGGAGCCGAAACCGTCCGCGAAGAAGGCGGTTCCGGGCACATACGCCACCCGGGCGGTGACCGCTCTCGGGAGCATCGCTTTGGCATCGAGGCCGGCCGGCAACGTCAGCCAGACGTAGAACCCGCCACCGGGTTTCGTCCAGGTCGTTGCCGCAGGCATCTTGTCGGTGAGTGCGGCGAGCATCGCGTCGCGACGCTCGCGATACATCTCCCGGAACTGCTTCACCTGCCCCATCCAGTCGTGCCGGGACAGATAGGACGAGATTGCCAGCTGGCTGAAGACCGGCGGACACAACGTCGCCGACTCCTGCGCCAGCACGAGTTTCTCTCGTACTGCGTGCGGCGCCGCCACCCAGCCGACCCGGAAACCCGGAGCGAACGTCTTCGAGAACGACCCGAGGTAGATGACCCCTTCGCGGTCGTCGGCCCGGAGCGCGCGCATCGGATCGCCGTCGAAGCCGAGCAGGCCGTACGGGTTGTCCTCGAGCACCAGCAGATCCGCCTTCTGACAGATCTCCAGCACCTTCTTGCGCCGCTCGGCCGACAACGAGATCCCGGCCGGGTTGTGGAAGTTGGGGATTGTGTAGAAGAACTTGATCTTCTTGCCGGCCGCCCGGACCGCGGCGATCGCCTGCTCCAGGGCTTCGGGCTGGACGCCGTCGTCGTCCATCGCGACGTGCACGACCTCGCACTGGTACGCGCGGAACACGCCCAGCGCGCCGACGTACGACGGGGCCTCGCAGATCACCACGTCGCCCGGGTCGCAGAACACCCGGGTGACCAGGTCAACCGCCTGCTGGCTGCCGACCGTGATGACCACGTCGTCGGGGTGCGCGTCGATCCCCTCGATCCGCATCACGTCGCAGATCTGCTCGCGAAGCGTCGGATCGCCCTGACCTGAGCCGTACTGCATCGCTGTCGCGCCGTGGTCGATGACCAGATCGCGGACGGCGCTGCCGACCACGTCGAGCGGCAGACCGGCGATGTTCGGCATCCCACCGGCCAGTGAGACGACCTCGGGCCGGCTGGCGACCGAGAAGAGCGCCCGGATCTCCGATGCGGTCATGCCCTTGGTCCGTGCCGCGTACCGGTCGACGTAGTTGTCGAGACGGGTCTGCCGGACGTCGGGCAGGTCAGCACTCACGGTGGGGCTCCAAGGCGGACTCGAGGGGAAGGGTCCAGATTACGCCGAAGTAGCCGAGCGTGTCGGGTGCCCGGGCTGCCGATCGGCGCTACCTCTCACTACCATGCCTTATAGGGGCACGTTCGACCATGCTGCCGACTGGTAGCTGAGACGGCCGCCCGGCCCCGGCACACCTGGAGTGCTGCGGAAGGCAGGATCGGGATGAGCGTGGGCAAGACGTTCGGCTGGACCCTCGGAGGGCTACTACTCGGCGTACTGGCCGGGTTCGCCGGTGAGCTGTTCCGACGGCAACCGGCCGCCAAGGTGCAGCAGAGATATGTCGCTCCGGAGGCGGCCCGGACACCTGACGCCAGGACACCGGCCCCGGCTGCGCGATGACGGCCCGGATGTCCTGATGGCCCGCCGGCTGGAACCCCTGACGCTCGACAACCTCGGCGAGCTGCCGGCGGCCTGTCGTGTCTGCGTCTTCTGGGAGCTGGACCCGGTCGCCGCCCGCCAGGCCGGCCGCACCGGTGGCACCGGCCTCGAGAAGGAGGCCTGGCTCTCCCAACTGCTGCTCGACTGGGGCACAGCCGGCGTCGTCCTGTACGTCGACGACGACCCCGCGGGGTACGCCGTCTACGCGCCGGCCGCGTATCTCCCGAGGATCCAGGCGTTCCCCACCGCCCCGGTCAGCCCGGACGCCATCGTGCTCGCGACCGGCCGGGTGCAGCCGCGCTATCTCGGGATGGGCTTCGGCAAGATCCTGGTCCAGGCGGTCGCGAAGGACGTACTCAAGCGGGGATTCCGCGCGGTAGAGGCGTTCGGCGACTCACGCTGGGACGGACCGGGATGCGTCTGGCCGACCGAATTCCTGCGCGCGGTGGGCTTCGGCGTCGTACGGGAGCATCCGCGCAATCCCCGGTTGCGGCTCGATCTGCGGTCGACGGTGACGTGGCGCAGCGAGACGGCGGCCGCGGTCGAGCGGTTGATGGGCGCTATCCGGCCGGAGCATTCGCCGCCCGCGCCGGTGACCGTGCGCGACGGGCTCAGCCGCGAGCCACTGAAGTAGGCCGGGCACGGTGTACCGCTTCCTCGCTGACCTGGTGATGGTGGTGCACGGGGCGCTGCTGGTCTTCTTCCTGATCGGCGGCTTCCTCGCCTGGCGCTGGCGACGGGTGATCTGGGCGCATCTGTTCGTCGGCGTCTGGAACCTCAGCATCGTCATCCTCGACTTCGGCTGCCCGGTGACCGCGCTGGAGAAGGAGTTCCGCCGGCGCGGCGGTGAGCAGCCGTACGACGGAGGCTTCATCCAGCACTACGTCGACGGCACCATCTACCCGGCCGGTTACACCTGGGTGGCGGAGAAGGTCGGATTCGCACTGCTGGTGATCTCGTACGTCGGCTTCTTCGTACTCCGTCATCGCAGGCGGGCCCAGGTACGCGCCTGAGTCAGGGACAGTTCAGTGGAGACCCCGACGTGATTCGGCCGGCGCCAACCCATACTGGTAGCCGTGCCCAGTACAGGAGTCAGCCCGGTCGAGACCTACCTGACCGAGCTGAACCGCGCCCTGAGTGGACCGCGCAGGCGCCGTGCCGACCTGATGGCCGAGGCCCGGGACGGCCTCGAGGACGCGACCGAAGCCTTCGAGGCCGACGGGCTCGACCGCGCGGATGCGGAGCAGCAGGCCGTCGCGGACTTCGGTGAGCTCGACGAGGTGGTGCCTGGCTACCGCGCCGAGCTCGGGATCGCGCAAGGACGTCGTACGGCGTTGGCCTTGTGCCTGGTGATGCTCATCCAGCCGATCGTCTGGCAAGAAGGCGTCTGGTCCTGGAACCAGGACAGCGGATCGCCGACGGCGCTCACGGCGTTCCTCGGCGAACTGGTGAGAGCGATCGGGATGCTGTCGATCGCCGGAGCCGTGCTGGCTCTGCTCGCCTCGGGGATCGGCCTGCGCTACCCGGCCGTCCGCGACCATGCGACCAGGTCGACGGCGGTCTTCGGCCTGGTGAGCAGCGGCGCGGTGAGCATGATCGCTATCGCAATGGCGGCCTTGAGCGCACTGGCCGAGCACTCCGGGCCAGGCGGACTCGCAGTCGCGATCGGTTTCGTCCTGCTCCCGCTCGCCTTCGTCGGCCGATCAGCGCACCGCTGCCTCCGCCTCGTCTAACCAGCGGCGCACCGCCTCTGCCTCGCCTGACGGCGAATCCGCGAACAGCGAGGTCAGTTGGTGCGAGGCCGTAGTACGCCCTCTACTACGGTGCGAAAGGCGTCCCACTCGGTCTTTCCGGTCGCGAGCATCTTCTGCCCGGCCGAGGTGAGCTGGTACGTACGCCGCTTGCGCCCACCGACCGTGCTCCACTCGCTGGCCAGATAGCCGGCGCGCTCCAGCCGTCGAAGGGCCGGATAGAGCGTGCCCGTGGGGAGATCGAGCTCGCCGCCGCTGCGTTCGAGCAGCGCCTCCATGACCGCGTAGCCATGCAGCGGCTCGTGCTCGACCACGGCCAGGATCATCGGGTCGAGGTGGCCCCGCAGCGCGTCAGCCTTCATGGAGCCAAGCTACCAAAACAGTATGTAGCCAGTCTACTCATCGAGCTGCTATCGTCGGGAGACAACATGTAGAAAGGCTACATGTAGACAGGTAAACTTCAGGGGATCTCGATGAGCGTGCAGACCACCACCCAACGACCGGCGTCGGACCAGGAGCCACCTGGCGGCCTGCTGCACCGGGTATCCGGCTGGGCCATGCGCCGAGCCGGACTGGCCGTGTTCCTGTGGGTGCTCGCGCTCGTAGCCGTCACGGTCGGCTCCACGCTCGTCGGCAGCGAGTACCGCAACGACAACTCGCTCCCCGGCACGGATTCCCAGCAGGTGATCGACACCTTCCGCGAACACCAGCCGAAGGCCTCGACCGACTCGATCCAGATCGTCCTGTACGACGCCGACGGCCTGTCGCCCCAGCGCGCCCGGATCGGCGAGATGCTGACCGTGATCGGCAAGCTCCCCCACGTCGCGGGCGTCGCGAATCCCTTCACCAGCCAGGGATCCGTGTCGCAGGACGGCAGAACGGCGTACGCCACCGTCGCGCTCGATGTCGCGGCGGCCGACATGCCGGCCGAGGACGTCCGCGCGATCATCCACAAGTCGCAGGAGATCGCGAAGGACGGCCTCCAGGTCGAACTCGGTGGCGACCTCGTTCGTGGTGCTCAGGAAAGCAGCGGCGGCGCGTCCGAAGGCGTGGGAATCCTTGCAGCGCTGGTGATTCTCGTCTTCCTCTTCGGCTCCCTGCTCGCCGCGAGCCTGCCACTGCTGACCGCCGTCTTCGCCGTCGGCAGCACCCTCGGCCTGCTCGTCCTGGCGTCGCGCTTGTTCACAGTGCCGTCCTACACGGCGCCGGTGATGATGCTGGTCGGCCTGGGCGTCGGCATCGACTATGCGCTCCTGATCTTCTCCCGCTACCGCAGCGAACTCCTGCAAGGCGCCGATCGCGCCGAAGCCGGCCGCAAGGCACTCGACACAGCCGGTCGTTCGGTGATGTTCGCAGGCTGCACTGTCGTCATCGCGCTGCTCGGCCTGCTGGCTCTCGGACTCGGTTCCCTGCAAGGCGTTGCGCTCGGCGTCACCCTCACGGTCCTGATGACGATGCTGGCCACGGTGACTCTGTTGCCCGCGCTACTCACCCTGTTCGGCAAGCGGATCGAGCGCAGTGTCCGCAAGCACGCCGCCAAGTCGCGACGCACTCCCGGTGATGGCTGGCGGAAGCTGGCGACGCTGGTGCAACGCGGTCCGTGGATTCCGCTCGTACTGGGAACCGTTGCGTTGGTAGCACTCTGCCTGCCGGCGCTCGACATGCGACTCGGGTTCGCCGACTCGGGCACCGACGACCCGGCCAAGACCAGCCGGAAGGCGTACGACCTGCTGGCCAAGGGATTCGGCCCCGGCTTCAACGGACCGCTGATCGTAGTCTCCGAAGGTGACCAGGCAGCCGCGAACGCGCTCGGCCGGACGCTGGCCGCGGATCCCGGGATCGCCGCGGTCACTCCGCCGCAGTTGATGCCCGATGGCAAGGTCGCCACCGTGATGGCGTTCCCCAGGTCCGCGCCGCAGGACAAGGCGACCAGCGAGCTCGTTCAGCGGCTCCGGGACACCACGTTGCCCGCGCTGGAGACGCAGACCAAGGCCACCTACCTCGTCGGTGGAGCGACGGCCGCGGCGGACGACTTCGCCGGTGCGGTGAGCAAGCGGCTGCCGATCTTCGTACTGGTCGTGGTCGGCCTCTCGGCGCTCCTGCTGATGGCTGTGTTCCGGTCGGTGCTGATCCCGTTGAAGGCGGCTCTGCTCAACCTGCTCAGCATCGGCGCTTCGCTCGGCGTGATCACGCTGGTGTTCCAGCAGGGCTGGTTCGGTGCCCAGCCGGGTCCGATCGAGGCGTTCGTCCCGGTGATGATCTTCGCCATCGTGTTCGGCCTCTCGATGGACTACGAGGTGTTCCTGGTCTCCCGCATCCATGAGGAGTGGCGGCGTACCGGGGACGCGCAGAACGCAGTACGGGAAGGGCTTGCGCACACCGGCAGCGTGATCACGGCGGCGGCCGCGATCATGATCGTCGTCTTCGGCGCGTTCCTGCTCAGCCCGGATCGGATGCTGAAGCAGTTCGGACTTGGCCTCGCGGTCGCCGTACTGCTGGACGCGCTCCTGATCCGCTGCGTGATAGTTCCCGCCGTACTGCGGCTGCTCGGCACCCGCGCTTGGTGGCTACCGCGCAGCCTGGAACGCGTACTACCGAAGATCGCCCTCGAAAAGGACTGACTCCTACTCGTACCGGGAGCTCCAGACGCGGGCCTTGTAGATCTGTGCACCGCTCAAGGTCCGCGTCGCCGCCGGTACTGCGAAGTTCACCGTGTCGGTGCACCAGGTGGTCTTGCAGCCGGCCTTCGGAGTGGTGCGAACCTGCTGAGCGTTCGGCATGCTGTTCACGCTCTTGATCGCGCCGACGTTCTCGGTGCTGACGATCGCACCGGCGGACTTGCTGAACTGGTAGACCTTCGACCCGGTGGAGATCCACAACCGGTCATGGTTCTCCAGCACCGGCGTGAGGTCGTGTCCGCCACTGGTGGGCAGCGTGACCACGAGCGACTCCGCGAGCGTGGGCGCGGCCGCGGTGCCGTTGATCTTCAACGCAGCCAGGCGATTCCCGCCCAGCACCCAGAGCACCTGCCGGACCGGATCCCATTGCACGCCGTGCGCATCCGGCAGCGAGTAGCTGACCGACTTGGTCGACGCCGAGCCCTGGGAAGCCGTGTAGACGCGGACGAAGCCGCCCGAGCTCGCGGCCACCGCGACGTTGCCGTCGGGGAGCAACTCGACGCTGTGCGGGTTGTTGGCCGCACCGACGTTCGCCGCCCAGATCCGCTGTCCACCTGGGTAGGTGATCAACCCGGCCAGCCCACGCGAATCCGCGACGACCGCCACATAGGCACCCGCGCGGTCCATCCTCAGCTTCACATCGCTCGGGAGACCCCACAGGCTGGTGAGTCCGCTGAACCCGTTGGCGCTGGTGGGGGACCAGGACCATTTCTGGGCGGCCGCGGTGTTCCAGTCGTAGACCGCGGGATCCATCAACCGGATTCGCGCCGCCGGGCCGTTCTCGTACTGCTGATCGGTCAGCGCGACCAGACGGCCGACTTCGGCGGCCGGCGTGGAGATCGCGGCGGACGCAGTACTGGCCACGCTGCCAGTGACAAGCGTGGCCAGTAGAGCCAGAGTGCTCAGTACTCGGATCACAGCGACACCACCCCAGGTTGGTTTCTAACCAAAACCATAGCGGAGCGGTGGGTTATTGGCAGGCCTAGACGGTGAGTTGGCCGAAACGGAGCATTCCGGTCGCGGCGTCCTGCTCCGGCGGGAGGTACACCCGCTGGATCGCGACCACGATCGCCTCGGCCACGACGTCCCGGAAGTCCGGGTCCGCCAGCCGCGACGAATCGTGCGGGTTCGTCACGTAGCCGATCTCGAGCCGTACGGCGGGCATCTTGGTCCGCCGCAGCAGGTCCCAGGTCTTGGCATGCGTCCGGCAGTTCAGCAGATCGGTACGGGCGACGACCTCGCGCTGGACCAGGCCGGCGAACTGCTCGCCGACGCTGGACGAAGCGCCATGCAGGTCGGCGCCGTAGTAATAGGTCGCCACGCCCTGCGCAGCCGGGTTCATCGACCCGTCGGTGTGCAGGGAGACGCAGAGGTTCGCGTCCGTCTCGTTGGCGAACGCCGCCCGGGCCAGCTCATCCGGGCCCTGATCCCGGCCGCGGGACAGGTAAGCCCGTACGCCGGTGGCGCCGAGGCGACCCTCGATCCGCGAGGCGAGGTCGTAGGCCACGTCCGACTCGCGCAGCCCGAGGCCTTCCCAGCCGTAGTCGAAACCACCATGGCCAGGATCGATCACGACGGTCTTCCCGGACAGCCGCGGACCAGCCGCCCGAACCGCCTCGGAAGCGCGCAGCGCATCCGGCCGGCCACCGGTCGCCATCGGGCGGATCCGCTGCAGGGCCTTGAAGGTGGACGGGCCGCAGGTGCCGTCGGACGGCAGGCCCATGTTGCGCTGGAACTCGGTCACCGCGCGCTGGGTGTCCGGTCCGAAGATCCCGTCGATCCGGGCGACGGCGAAGCCGAGCTCCTGCAGTTTCGACTGCAGACTGGCCACGTCGTCGCCGGTGAGCGGGTGCGAGACGACGTACGTCAGCAGCCGGTCGCCCAGCCGCCAACGGGCGTCGTCGATCGCGCGATACGTCTGCGGACCGACGATCCCGTCGATCATCAGTCCGCGAGCCTGCTGGAACCCCCGGACGGCCTGAGCGGTCGCTTCGTCGTACACGTAGTGATCACCGGGCTGCAGCAGCCCGAGCCGCTGCAGTTTGCCGATGATCTCGGCGACCGCGTCCCCGCTGTCGCCGATCCGGTAGATCCTGGCGCCATGCGGGCCATCCAACGAGTTCCCGGCCATCAGTGCTCCTTGCTGCCGTGCGGCGGAAAGTGCCCAGACCCCTCCGGGCCGGGCACTCAAGCTGTACTGCGTCAGCCGGTACTGAGCTGATTCAGCTCGTGAAGGCGGCCAGTTCCTTGAGCAGCGCTGCCTTCGGCTTCGCTCCCACGATGGACTTGGCCAGCTCACCGTTCACGTAGACATTGATGGTAGGGATACCGGTGACGCGGTAGTTGCTCGGGGTGACCGGGTTCTCGTCCACGTTCATCTTCAGGAAGGTGAGCTTGTCGCTGTGCTCGCCGGCCAGCTCCTCCAGGATCGGGGAGACCTGACGGCACGGGCCACACCACTCGGCCCAGAAGTCCACCAGTACGGGCTTGTCGCTCTTCAGCACCGTGCCCTCGAACTCGGCGTCGGTCACGGCGTTCATCTTCTCGCCCACGGCGATCTCCTTCGGTTTGCTGCTCGAAATGGTGTCGGTGGTTCGGAGTCAGACGCTGACCGGCTCGGTGGCCGCGGCGGCCGCCGCGTTCTCAGCGTGTTCCAGTGTCGCCAGGAAGCGCTCGGCGTCCAACGCGGCCGAACAGCCCGTACCGGCGGCCGTGACGGCCTGGCGGTAGGTGTGGTCGACCAGGTCGCCGGCGGCGAAGACGCCGGGCAGGTTGGTGTTCGTGGAGCCGCTCTGGACCAGCACGTAGCCCTCCTCGTCCAGGTGGACCTGGCCCTTGACCAGCTCCGAGCGCGGGTCGTGGCCGATCGCGATGAACAGGCCGGTGACGGGCAGCTCGCGGGTGTCACCGGTGACGGTGTCGCGCAAGGTGATCCCGGTCAGCTTGTCCTCGCCCTGGATCGAGGCGACCTCGGAGTTCCAGGCGAACTCGATCTTGTCGTTGGTGAAGGCCCGCTCGGCCATGATCTTCGAGGCGCGCAACTGGTCGCGACGGTGCACGATCGTCACCTTGTCGGCGAACCGGGTCAGGAAGGTCGCCTCCTCGATGGCGGTGTCGCCACCACCGACGACGGCGATCTCGTGCTGGCGGAAGAAGAAGCCGTCACAGGTCGCACACCAGGACACGCCGTGGCCGGACATCCGGTCCTCGTCGGGCAGGCCCAGCTTGCGGTAGCCCGAGCCCATCGCGAGGATCACGGTCCGGGCCCGGTGCACGGTGCCGGCGGAGTCGGTGACGGACTTGGTGTCGCCGGTCAGGTCGACCTCGACGATGTCGTCGGCGATCAGCTCGGCGCCGAAGCGCTCGGCCTGCGTGCGCATCTCGTCCATCAGGGCCGGGCCCATGATGCCCTCGGAGAAACCGGGGTAGTTCTCCACCTCGGTCGTCGTCATCAGCGCGCCGCCGGCGGTGACCGAGCCTTCGAAGACCAGCGGGGCCAGCTGCGCGCGGGCCGCGTACACCGCGGCTGTGTATCCGGCCGGGCCGGAGCCGATGATGATGACGTTGCGGACGACTGCGTCGCTCATGAAGTGGGTTCCTCGGTTGTCGTCGAGTGGTACGTCGTACTCAACGGATCCTAGAGGCCGACCATTCCCACGGTACCCACTCCTCGCCGCCCGCACGCCGCAGGCTCACGGCGTCGGCATCACTTGTTGCGCAGCGTCACCGTGGTGTCGTAGAACGGGCTGGCGACGCTACCAACGTCACTACAACCGGTGACCACGAAGACCTGGATGTCTCGCGGCGAAGCGCCTTGCAGACCGACCATCGTGGCGCGCTTACCGTCTACCTTCGTAGGCTGCACCAGCAGGAGCGGCGGGCTGGACCTGCCGGCGGCGAACGCCTTGGCACAGTTGATCTCGGCGACATCCCCGTGCAGGACAGGTCCGTTGGCCTTCTCCAGCCAGCGCTGCGCCTGCGGACCGACCTGGTCGGTGCTCAGCGCCGGCACCGCGTCCGCGGGCGGGGACGTGCTGATCCCGGCCGCGCCCTCGTTGCTGCGATCCATCGTGCTGATCACCACACCGGTCCCGGCCGCGGCAACAGCGAGCACGGCGGCCGCGGCCAGGATCACCTTCGGCAGATGGCGACGCGGCTCCTCGCGGAGCTGGGCCAGGGAATGAACGCCGATGGTCGAGGATCGCAGTACGGACTCGGACACGATCACGGCGTCCAGGTGCTCGGCGACGTGGAGCGGGATCGGGATGTCGGCCCGACCCTCGTCGGCGAGATCCTCGGTCAGCTGCAGCAGCGCGTCGTACGTCTGCTGGCAGTCGGGACAGGCCTTCACATGTTCACGAGCGCGATGTGCCTCGGGCGCGGGCAGCAGGTTCTCGATCAGGTCGGCGATCGTGTCCGTGGACAGATGGTCGAGGTGCTCACTGGTCGGCAGACCGGATTCGGTCATCGGGAACTCGCCCCCTTGTAGGAGGTGCGCAAAGTGGTCATCGCTGAAATGCTCCGGGATCGCGGGTCATGGGTGGGCGACCCCGCTTCGACGGCAGACCCGTTCATTCGGTTCCCACCGCGTCCGTGCTCGTCTTCGCCTTCTTCTCGGCCACCGCGTCAGCCTGTACTCCGGCGCTCCCGCCGCGGGTCGTCTGCCAGTGCCGCAGCAGCGGCAGCAGCTTGGCCCGGCCGCGGGCACACCGGCTCTTCACCGTGCCCGGCGCACAGCCGAGGATGGCGGCCGCCTCCTCGATCGAGTAGCCCTCCATGTCGACCAGCACGAGCGCGCTGCGCTGGTCGGTGTTGATCTGCTTGAGCGCGTGCAGGACGTCGAGCCGGCGCTCGCGGACCTCGGCCGGATCGTCCCCGGCGGGTCCGGCCAGCTCGGCCGCGCGGTCCTCGTCCTCCGGCAGCGGATCGGCCTGCCGCACCTGGCGGCGACGGATCCGGTCCAGGCAGGCGTTCACCACGATCCGGTGCAGCCAGGTGGTCACCTTGGCGTCGCCGCGGAACGAGTCGGCCCGGCGGAACGCGGAGATGAACGCCTCCTGGAGCGCGTCCGCCGCCTCCTCGGGCTCGCCGAGAGTACGGATCGCGACCGCCCACATCCGGTCCCGGTGCCGCTTGACCAGGTAGCCGAAGGCGTCCGGGTTACCGGCCACGTGCAGCCGGAGCAGCTCGTGGTCGTCCATCGTCTCGTAAGTCGCGTGGGACGCGTGGGACGCGTTCGCGGGGCCGATCCGGGGAACCTCTGAGCGGGGCGGCGGGGTCGGACCTGAATCTAGAGACGTCATTTCTGGACCGCGACCTCCGCGATCTCGCCTTGGTAGTCGCTGCCGACCTTGGGCAGACTCGTCAGCCAGACCAGCACGAATCGCGTCTGGGCCGGCGTGGAGGGCTTGAGCACCGCGGATTCTCCGGCGTCCTCGAGCGAGGCGACCGACTTCCAGCCCTTGACCGTCGTCGGTGCGGAGGTCGCTCCCGGGTCGGTCGGCACCATCAGCTCGAGGTTCGTCGGGTCACCGACCAGCGTGACCGTCACCTGCGACACGTTGGTGGCCTGGCCGAGGTCGTACCAGATCCCGACGCCCTTCTTCTGGCCGCCGAGATCCGGCCGCTTGAAGTACGACTGGGTCGTCCAGGTGGTGTCGGTCTTGCCGTCGTAGGTCTTCTTCACGTCTTCCGAGTGCTCCGCGCCGTTGCCGTCCGGCGGCGGGTCGAAGTCCTTGGCAGCGACGATGGTGGCCTTCGCGTTCGTCACCGGCGGCGGACCGCTGGTGGTGGGCGTGCCCTTGTCGCCGTTGTCGTTGCCGGTCTGATCGTTGTTGATCGCGCCCTTGACCAGGAACTGCGCGATGCCGATCACGGACAGCAGCGCGAGGATGGCGAGCAGGATCAGGATCCGGCCGCCCCAGCTGCCGCGCTGCTTCGGCTCGTCGTTCGGGGGCTTGCGCCGGCCGTGGCCGTTCTGGCTGGGCGGCTGCTGCCGGCGTACGGGCCTGGTCTCTGCCGCCGTCGCGTACGACGGTTGCGGCGCTGCCTGGCCGTTGCCGTTCTGGTAGGTGGGTGTCGGGTCCAGAGCAGGCGGGACCTGCACCGGCGGGGCCACCTGGGTGGCGTCGTCGACGCTGCCGTTCTGCCGTGCGACCGCGACTGTCTCGTCCATCTGGCTCGGCGGCTCGTGGGAGCTGCCGACCACGCCCGACAGAGCGGCGGACAGACCGGCCGCGCTGGTGATCGCCGCCGAGTGGTGCCGGGGCGGGTCACCGAGCAGCCGGTCGGCGATGTCGTCGAGGGAGCGCGGCACGCCTGCGCGAACCTGTCGCGGGCTGAGCAGCCGGCCGTGTTCGACCGGAGCGGGCTGGAGCCCCCAGGCCGGGCCCGAGCTGGGCCACCGGCCGGTCAGGGAGGCGTAGAGCAGCTCACCGAGCGCGCGGACGTCCTCCTCCGGCGTACCGGGGCCGGCGGAGCGGAGTGCGGCTTCGGTGGCCAGGCCGACGACCTTGATCGCGCCCGCATCCGTCACGACGACCGTGGATGGGCTGATCGAGCCGTGGGAGTGTCCGGTGCGGTGCAGGTTCTCCAGCGCCTCGGAGACCTCCCTGGCCAGCCAGCCGGCTTGCTGACCGGTCAGGGGACCGGTGCTGAGCATCCGCTCCAGCGGGCGGCCACCGGCCCACTCGCGGACGCAGTACGTGACGCCTTCGTGCATGTCGCAGTCCAGCACCCGGAGGAATCGCGGGTCGGCCGCGGCGGCCGCACGGCGGGCCGCGTCGAAGAGCAGGTCGGTCCGCGGATCGCCGACCGGGAGGACGTCCACGACCACCGGGCGGCTCAGGATCTCGTCCACCGCGCGCCAGACGCGCGCGCCGTCGATCTCCGCGAGCAGCTCAGCAATCCGGTAGCGCCCGGCAATCAGAGCACCCGGACTGACTGTCTGGTTCGACACGGGGTCTCTCGCCCTCCTTGATGGCACTGGTCAGATCGCAGCCCCATGCTAATGCCCCGGTCACGTCAAGCGGGGTGCACAAGCGCTCGATCAGGCGCCGCGACCGCGCCCG
Organism: Kribbella qitaiheensis; assembly: GCF_014217565.1. Lineage (NCBI taxonomy): Bacteria > Bacillati > Actinomycetota > Actinomycetes > Propionibacteriales > Kribbellaceae > Kribbella > Kribbella qitaiheensis. The sequence continues at coordinate 4,362,776 of NZ_CP043661.1, read as the reverse complement.
GGCAGCTTCGATGTGACCATGGACACCACGTCAGTGACCTCGTGGATACGTAGTACCCGGGCCACCCCGACGTACACCGGCAGCATCACGACAGCCGCGATCGCCAGCAGCAGTGCCGAGGTGATCGGGCCGTTCCAGGTGGTGACCGAGTCGATCAGGCTGATCACCACGCGACCGACTCCCGCTCCAGCGACCGCCGCGATGATCATGGCCAGCATCGGCAGCCCGATCCCCGCCCCGGACACGTGCGGGATCCGGCGGGCCAGGACACGGCGCGACAGCAGTACGGCGACCAGGTAGGCGATCGAGTACGCCGCGCCGAGCATCACACCGCTGTAGCGCAGGTGCTCCTTGTCGAGCAGCACCCGAACGCCGATCAGGGCGGCAGCGATGTTGGTGGCGGCGATCGCGCACTGCATGAAGAACGGGGTCCGGGTGTCCTCGAAGGCATAGAACGTGCGCAGCTGGAAGTACTGCACGGTGAACGGGACCACGCCGAGCGCGAGCGCCATCAGCGTGTAGGCCATCAACTGGGTGTTGCCCTTGCCCGCGCCGTACCCGGAGATCACGGTGGTGATCGGATGGGCGAACGCGATCATCGCGGCGGCGGCCGGGATCACGATGGCCAGCGTCTGCCGGACCGACCTGGCCGAGAGCAGGGCCACCCCGGCGACGTCGCCGTCCGATGCCAGGGCCGACATCTGCGGCAGCGCGGCCGTCGCGAGCGAGACGGTCACGATGCCGTGCGGCACCAGGATGATCAGCATCGCCGTGCTGTAGGCGACCAGACCCGCCTTGGAGCCAGGTGTGTCCGAGGCGCTACCGGCGATGGCGAGCTGGGTGACCACCACGAGCGTCACCTGGTTGACGGCGACGAACAGCACTGTCCACAGGCCGAGCCGGGCGGTCTGGCCGAGGCCGGTGCCACGCAGGCCGAACTTCGGTACGTAGTGGTGGCCGCTGGCGCGCAGGTACGGCAGCATCACCAGCAGCTGTACGGCGATGCCGAGGGTGTGCCCGAGCCCGAGCAGCAGCTCCTCGCCGTGGCTGAAGGTCGGCGGGTTGGCACCCGACCGGTAGATGAAGAGGAAGGCCACGATCGACGCGCAGGCGACGATGTTGTTCGCGATCGGCGCCCACATCATCGGGCCGAACCGGCGCCGCGCGTTCAGCACCTGGCCGACCAGCACGTACGCGCCGTAGAAGAAGATCTGCGGCAGGCAGAGCCGGACGAACATGATCATCGACGCGCGCTCGGAGGCCCGCGACGGATCGTGCAGCTCCTTCGGCAGGTAGAGCTCGGCGATCAGCGGTGAGAGCAGCACACACGCGACGGTGACGACGGCGAGTACGACGAAGCCGAAGGTGAGCAGCCGGTTGGTGAAGTCCTGGCCGCCGTCGTCGTGGTTCTTGATCGCGCGGACCAGTTGCGGCACCAGCACCGTGTTGAAGACGCCGCCGGCCAGCAGGATGTAGAGGCTGTTCGGGATCGTGTTCGCGGCGGTGAAGATGTCGCCGCGCAACGCAGTACCGATGGCTGCGGCGAGCAGGGCGATCCGGACGAATCCGAGCAGGCGGGACAGCACCGTTCCGGCTGCCATCACCGCCGCGGAGCGCAGGGTGCGGTCAGCCATCCTTCGTCCCGACTCCTTCTTTCAAGTTCTCTTGGGCATGACCGTTGGGCTCAGGCGTGACCGTGAGCCGCGGCTGTAGTTCGTCGGTAGGTGGCTCGACCGAGTCGGTGACCGGCTCGGCCGGCTCTTCGGAGTCCAGCGGCGCCGGGTGCAGCGGGTCCGATCCGGGCTCGGCCGGGGTCGGGTTCCGCTTCTCCGAGCGGATCCGGCGGTAGATGCGGACCGCCGACGTACCGAACAGCAGTGCGCAGGCGGCACCGACCAGGATCCAGCCGACACTGCCGTACTGCGCGGCCTGGATCACCAACTCCTGCGACTTGCCGACCGGAACCTGCTGGAACGAGATCACCTCGGCCTCGGCCTTGATCAGGCCGTTCTGCTCGGCGCTCGCCTTGATCTGGAAGGTCGCCTTCTGGTGCGGCGGGACGATCTTCTGCTGGATCGGCTGGATCCGCAGGTCGTCGCGGTTCGGTGACGACACCGCGACGCTGATCCGGATCGTGACGTCCAGGCCGTTCTCGACGGTCAGCGGGAACTGGCCCTTGCTGCCGGACAGGTTCACCTTGATCGCCCGGTGCTGTCCGCGTTCGCCGCCGGCGTTGGTGACCAGGTGCACCTTGTTGAGCTGCGAGGACACCCCGCCCTGCTCGTAGCCGATGAACCGCTGGGCCTCGTCGGTGAACCCGCGCCAGCCGTAGGAGCCGGCCCGGAGCAACGCCCGGCGCAGGTTCTCGTCGGCCTGCTCGACGTTGTTCAGCAGCGAGATGAAGGTGTTCGTGGAGTTGCTGAGCTGCCTGATCTGATCGAGCTGCGGGCCGGTCAGGCCGGACGCCGGGCGGGTTGCGGCCGGCGCCTTGGTGACCACCGGCTTCGGGGCGGTGATGTCGTTCAGCGTGACCGGCGTGATCCAGGGGAGGGTGAGCCCCTGCAGCAGTTGGGCGGTGGCCTGGCCGTCCTGGTCCCAGCCGCGCGGCGGGATGGCGACCACGGAGATCGGGCCCTTGCCGGTCGAGGCCAGCAGTTCGGTCTCGGCCGCGAAGCGCTGCCGGACCTGGAGCGGTGACGAGGCGTCCTCGGGGTCGGGACCGCCGGCCGTCAACGCCGAGTCCGCGATCACCGTTCGGACGCTCTTCACCGGGCCTTCGGGGGTGAGGACGTTGTACACCGGTGAGGGCGACAGGCTCGGCCGGTCGTCCGCGGGCCAGGAAGAACTGCTGACCAGCGTGGTGTCGTCCGACCTGGCCCCGGCGTACCCGGTGGAGGCAGCGGCGAGGTTGCGGCTGGTGACCGATGCGTTCTCGAGCCAGAGCCCGGAGCTGAATCCTTGGGCACCGCCGAGGTTGTACTGCTCAGTGGCCGCCCGGGACTGGCTGACCAGGTCACGCAGGCCGTTGCCGCCCTCGATCAGGCCGGCCGCGTCCGGATCGCCGTACGGGAGCAGGACGACCGGGTTCTTGGCGCGGGTGGCGTCGAACGCCCGCAGCCAGCTCGCGACCGCCTTCGCGCCGGTGCCGGGACTGCTGATGTTGTTGTCACCGACCACGCGATAGCCGTCGCGCATCTGCCGGGCCTCGTCGAGCATGGCCGGATCGACCAGCCAGGTGACCTTCTGCTTCTGGCCGAGGGCGAGCAGCCGGCCGAGCGGTCCGGTCGGTGCCATCGACTGGGCCAGCGACTCGTTGGCGAAGCGGTCGTTGCCGAGCATCGTCGGCCGGTGCCGCAGCGGCAGTACGACCGCCGTGTTCACCTTGCGGGCGGTCGGCTTGCCGTCGATCACCGGCATCAGCACCCGGCTCCGGCCGGCCGTGATCCGGCTCTCCTGCTTGTCACCGTCGACCACGGTCGCGACGTTGCCGCGGAACATCACGCCTACCGCGTACACACCGGGCTTGTTGCCGATGTGCCACTCGTCCCAAGGAACCAGCAGCTGGAACCTGACCGTCGCCTTGGGGGCGAGCGCGTCGGTATAAGCCTGGAAGGTGGTCGAGTTGGGGTTGTCGAGACCGTGGCAGGTGTTCCGGTTGTTGACCGGCTTGTTCTGCTCGGTCGGGATCGCGGCGATCTCGGCCCGGGTGGTCACCCGCTCCTCGTCGATACAGGCGATCGCCTGCGGGTTCGCGATGGTGGCGTTGCTGGTGTTCGTGACCCGGCCGGTGATCGTCACGGCCTGACCCGGCTTCGGGGTCGCCGGGCTGAACGAATCGATCGCCACGTCGACCACCGGGTCGTCCGCGGCCGGGCTCGCGATGGCCGTCGGCGCGGCGAGAACCGTTGCCGACGCAACGATCATCAGGCTCGCCGCCGTCGTCGCGGAGAGCCTCAGTCGCCGTCTGAACACGCCGTCACCGTAACCTAGTGTGCCGTTGAGGGGACTACTCGGCGCCGGGAGCACCCAGGCAGGCACCTCGCTGCGTTGGACAGGCGGCCACGATGAACCCCGCATCGAGGCCGCCTGTCCGCCTTGCGAAGCACCTGCCTGGGCACCCCCGTCACTCGAGTACTCCCCTCAACGGCACACTAGTTCTCCGTGTCCTCTACTGCCGACCGTTCTGTCACTCCTGGATCACTGTCCGCAGTACAGCGGAAAGGTGTCCAAGCGTTGCTGGAGCTCGCACCTGTCGTCGACGAACTGGGTGCCCGGTTCGCCGCGGCCGGCCATGAGCTGGCCCTGGTCGGAGGTCCTGTCCGGGACATTCTGCTGGGTCGGGGGAGCAAGGACCTGGACTTCGCCAGCTCGGCCCGGCCGGAGGCGGTGGAGAAGCTGCTGGCCGGCTGGGCGGACCATGTCTGGGATATCGGCAAGGACTTCGGCACCATCGGTTGTCGGAAGGGCGAGTGGATCCTCGAGATCACCACTTACCGGTCGGAGTCCTACGATCCCACCTCACGCAACCCCGAGGTTTCCTACGGCGACAACCTCCCCGACGACCTGTCCCGGCGTGACTTCGCGATGAACGCGATGGCGGTCCGGCTCCCGTCGCACGAGTTCGTCGACCCGTACGGCGGGTTGGAGGACGTCGCCGCCAAGGTGATCCGGACGCCTGGATCGCCCGAGAGTTCGTTCTCCGACGACCCGCTGCGGATGATGCGCGCGGCCCGGTTCGCCGCCCAGTTGGGGTTCACGCCCGACCCGGCCGTGGTGGCCGCGATGACGTCGATGGCCGACCGGATCACGATCGTGTCCGCCGAGCGGGTCCGCGACGAACTGATCAAGCTCGTCTGTGCGAAGTACCCCCGGATCGGGCTCGACCTGCTGGTGTCGACCGGCCTGGCCGACCACGTGCTGCCAGAGCTGCCCGCGTTGCGGCTGGAGCGGGACGAGCACCACCGGCACAAGGACGTCTACGAGCACTCGCTGATCGTGCTCGAGCAGGCGATCGAGCTGGAGCCGCGGCTGGGCGGCACCGAGCCGGACTTCATCAGCCGGTTCGCCGCGCTGATCCACGACATCGGCAAGCCGAAGACGCGCAAGTTCGAGGACGGCGGCAAGGTGACGTTCCACCACCACGACGCGGTCGGGGCGAAGCTGGCGAAGAAGCGGATGAAGGCGTTGCGGTTCAGCAACGAGCAGATCGAGCAGGTCGGCAAATTGGTCGAGTTGCACCTGCGCTTCCACGGCTACGGCACCGGCGAGTGGACCGATTCGGCCGTCCGCCGGTACGTCCGCGACGCCGGCGACCTGCTCTCGAGGCTGCACATCCTGACCCGGGCCGACTGCACGACCCGGAACAAGCGGAAGGCCGAGGCGCTCCGGTCGGCGTACGACGATCTGGAGGAGCGCATCGCCCGGCTCCGCGAGCAGGAGGAGCTGGACTCGATCCGGCCCGACCTCGACGGCAACCAGATCATGCAGATCCTCGGCATCGGCCCCGGCCGGGAGGTCGGCGAGGCCTACAAGTTCCTGATGGAGCTCCGGATGGACGAGGGCCCTCTCGACGAGGACCGCGCGAAGGAAGCCCTTCTCAGCTGGTGGAACAACCGCCCGTAGCCAGTGCCTCGTCAAGCAACGTTGGGGTGGTAATCGCCGCCCCCGGGTTCTGCGCGCGGATCGCGCGGATCGCGCGGATCACGGTGCGCCGGTGCGGTGATGGCGGGACGGTGATGGTGTAGCCACGCCGGGCTGGTGACGGGACCTTGGACAGGATGTCGGGGGCTCGGACAAGCTATTTCGTGTCCCAGCCCCCGGCAGGGTGTCCCAGCCCCCGGCAGGGTGTCCCAGCCCCCGGCATCCTGTCCAGCCCCCGGCAGGGTGTCCCACCCCCCGGCAGCACGTCCCGGATTCGGGCGGGGTTGCGACTGTGTGCACCGGATCTGTGATTCTGCGGCCGGTATCTGCTCAGTCGGTGCACAAAGTCGCGCTGCGGATGGCGGCCGCGGGTGAGGAGTCGGTGCTGAGGCGCGGCTGGGCGGCGCACTGGTCCAGCCAGGCTGACCACCGATTCCGACCTCAACGCTTCTTGTCGCGGCAAGCTAGATCAGATCAAGCGGGATCGCCGCGTGGGCCTTGGCGATCAGGTCTGCCGAGGCCGGGTCCGGCTTGTACTGCGTGGTCCCGGCCGGCGTGGTGACGGAGGCGACCGGCAGCGCGGGGTCGATCGAGTTGGTCAGGTACGCCGCGTCGTAGCCGGCGAGGTCGGTCAACGGGACAGCGACCGTTTCACGTGCAACGGCGAGCGCGTCCAGGCCGGCCTGCAACGAGAGCATGGTGATGCCGGGGAGGACGGCGGCATCCGGCCAGACGATCCGGCCGGCGGTGGCGAAGCAGACGTTCCAGATCGATGCCTCGGAGATATGACCGGAGCGGTCGTAGAAGAGCGCGTCGTCATACCCGGCCAGCTGTGCCTCGCGCCCGTAGTACAGCAAGGAGAAGGTGCCGGTGTGCTTGAGATGAGGGACAGGCCGCTCATGCTCGAAGGCGAGCAGGCGCGGCGGCTCAGCGGTGGGCGCCACCGGGTCCGACACGGTGATGAGGAGGTCGGGCTCGACCGGTATCCCCTGGCCGAACTTCACCCGGTCGCGACTGAAGGCGTTGACGCGGATGGATACGTCGGCCGACCAGGCGCGGTCGAGGGCGCCTCGCAGCGCTGACAGCAGCCGGTCGGCGGAGATGCCCTGGCCGAAGAGCTCGCGGGAGCTGTGGTCGAGGCGTTCGAGGTGGAGGGCGAGACCGCGGACGCGGCCGTCGCGGACCTGCATCGAGGTGAAGTGTCCGTAGGTGGCTGCGCGGAGCAATCCGTAGTTCGCTTCCGCGGGTGCGAGCGGTAGGCCGTTGAGTTCCAGGTTCTCGGTCACACCACCAGTCTGCGTGGACCGGTCCACCTGCATTGCTGGTCTAGTCTCGCGGCGTGGACCTCATGAGCATCATCGGGTGGGGCGGATCGGCGCTGGTCGTGGTGTCGCTGCTGCAGACCCGGATCCTTCGCCTGCGGTTCCTGAATCTGATCGGCTGCGTGATCCTGGTCGGCTTCAACCTCGCCATCCCGGTCTGGCCGATGGTCGGGATGAACGCCGTCCTGGCCGTCATCAACCTCGTCCACCTCTGGCGGCTGCTCCGGCACCGCCACGACGTGGAGGAGTACGCCGTCCTCGAGGTGAACGCAGGTGACGCGTACCTCGGCCACGTGCTGACCGCGCACGGCAACGACATCAGCAAGTTCAACCCGGGCTTCACCTTGGCCGCGAGCCCGTACGCCTTCCTGGTCCAGCGCGGCGAGCGCACGGTCGGCGTCGTACTCGCCCACGACGCCGGCGACGGCCGGGCCCAGATCGACCTGGACTACGTGCTCCCGAAGTACCGCGACTTCACTCCCGGCGAGTTCGTCTATCGCCGCAGCGACGTCTTCACCGACCACGGCTTCCAGCAGGTCCTCGCCTCACCCCGGATGCGCGACTCCGCCCCCTACCTCAACAAACTCGGCTTCCACCCCGACGGCAAGAACCTGGTCCTGGACCTTCCTCAGCCGGCCTGAGTCAGCTCTTTGGCGAAGCAGAGGGAGGCCGGTTCGTGTTCGAAGGGGGGATACGGCGGGGTGGGGGTGTAGCCGCGGTGGGTGTAAAGGGACACGGCTTCGCGCTGGGCGGTGCCGGTTTCGAGGCGGAGGCGGGTCAGGCCGAGGTGTAGGGCCTTGGCTTCGGCCTCGGCCAGGAGGAGGCGCGACAGGCCCCAGCCGCGCGAGGCCGGTTCGACGTACATGCGCTTGATCTCGCCGAGGCCGGGTGCGACCGGTTGCAGGCCGACACAGCCGACGGGAGTGCCGCCGACCAGGAGCAGGATGAACTGGATGTCTGTGTGCAGCCCGGCCAGCGGCTGGTCGTCGCCGTAGATGCCGGCCAGCTCGGCCTGCTGGGCGGTGGTGAGCGTGACGATGTCCGGGTCGGTGGTGACCGCCGGCCGCAGTTCCACTTCGTCGATCAGAGTCATGGCCGCGACGGTAGCAACGAGCCGTGACGCTGCTGTTTCGCTTTCCTCACCGCGGGACCGAGGCATTGTGAGACTGACGCGGAGAGCTCCACCGTCGACGTGCTCTGATATTGGGTGTGGAGTCCATCGAGGCGATTGCCGCGTCCGTCCGAAGTGGTGTTGTCGATCCGGTCGAGTTGGTAGAGCAGGCACTCAAGCGCGCCGAGGAGACGGCTGGGTTGAACGCGGTTGTTCATCTGGATGCGGATGGCGCTCGCGAGGCTGCTGCCAGGCACGACCGGACGGGTGCGCTGGCGGGCATCCCTGTGCTGGTGAAGGAGATCATCGAGGTCGAAGGGCTGCCGTATCGCTGTGGCTCGCTCACGATGGATGGACTCGGCACCAGCGATGCGGACGTCGTACGGCGGTTGCGGGCGGCCGGGGCGATCGTGATCGGGCTCAGTCACAGCCACGAGTTCGCCTACGGGTGCACTGGCACCTCCAACAGGGAAGGGCCGTGCCACAACCCACACGACCCTTCGCGGATCACCGGTGGTTCCAGTGCCGGCGCAGCAGTTGCAGTGGCAGCCGGTGTCGTCCAACTCGCGATCGGCACGGACACTGCCGGGTCGGTGCGGATCCCTGCCGCACTGTGCGGAGTGGTCGGCTTCAAGCCCGCCCGGGGCACGCTGCCCACCAACGGCGTCTTCCCGCTCTCCCAGAGCCTTGACCACGTCGGCGTACTCACAGCCACGGTCGCCGACGCGCAGTACGCCGTCGACTCCCTCACCGGCCAACAGACAAGCCGTACTGCGGGCCCGCCGCGGCTCGGGCTGGCGCTGAACCCGGAACACCTCGACTGCTCACCGGAGGTGCTTGGTCTCTGGACGACCGCGATAGCGAAACTCCAAGCGGCCGGTGCCGCCACCACTAGGCTGCAGCTGCCCGACTGGACCGAGACCAACCAGGTCGCCATCGACCTGCAGGGCCCTGAGGCGGTCGCGAACCACGTCGGCCGAGACATCGACGCCTACCAACTCGACGTCCAGGAGCGATTGCGGGAAGCGGCCGAGGTACCGGCCTGGCGCTATGTCCGAGCCCGTGATCGAGTCGGCTCCCTGACAGCCGAGCTCAGGGTGGCCCTCGGTGGCGTCGATGCCTTGCTGATGCCGACCGTGCAGCTCGTCGCGCCGACGTTCGAGGAGGTCAGAGCCGACTCCACGAACATCCGCGCCAAGCTGCTCCGTAACACCCGCCTGGCCAACCTGACCGGCTACCCGGCGTACAGCATCCCGCTGCCGACGGCCAGTCTCCCGGTCGGGCTCCAAGTCATTGCCCTGGACAACCAATCGGCCGGCCAGGTCGCCCACTGGATCGAGAACGCCCTGATCTCCCGCCCCGAGTGACGAGGCGGGAGATCAAGGGGGCGGCTCTAGTTGTAGAAACGCACGTCGGCGAGCGTCCACCAGTGGTCGCTGGTGCTGTTCGACGCGATCCGGACGTACCGCGCCCGGGTCGGCGTCACGTCGACGTTGGTGACTTGGCCGTCCGAAGTACCGGTGGCCAGTGGTCGCCAGGTGGTGCCGTCGTTGCTGTAGCTGAGCTTCCACGCCGCGGCGTAGTCACCGAGATTGCCGCCGCTGTCGAGTGCCACCCGGCGGATCGTCTTCGCCGTGCCGAGGTCGACCTGCAGGTACTGATCCGTCGCCTGCGCGGCCTTCGACTGCCACAGCGTCGACCCGTCGGCGTCGATCGCCAGCGCCGCGTCAGCAGCCGGTACTGCGGTCGCCGTCGCCCCCGCGAGTGAGATCGGGGACAGCTTCGAGCCGCCCGCACGCGGCCAGGTGAAGGTCGCCAGCGCACCACCGGGCAGCGTGTACTCGAACGACTGGTCGCCGACCGCCACCGCGAAGGACCGCGGGTCGTCGTTCTCGTTGTGCACGACCAGTGCCGTCGACCCGTCCGGGTTGCGGAAGGCAGTGTCCATCAACTGCCCGTTCCACCCGGTCGTGCCGTACGACGTACTGCCGATCCGCACCGCGCCGGGCTTCACGAACTTCGACAGGTGACCGATCGTGTAGTACTCCGCGTCTGTGCTGACTGTGCCGTCCGCCTGCAGAGTGACGAGCCCGGTGCAAGTGCCGCAACCGCCGAGGTGCGGACCGCCGGTGGAGTCGAGCGCGATGTTCCAGTTGACTACCGACTTGCCCCAGTTCCGGGTGACTCCGAGTGCCAGGTTCCGGGCATGCCAGGTGAGAGTGCCCTTGAAGACCTGCTCAGGTGTGTCGGTCGCGCCGTGCGATCCCGAGCACTCGGTGAACCAGATCCCCTTCTCCGGGAACGCCTTCTGCAAGGCGCTCTGGGCCGCAGCACTGCCCGAGTAGCAGTGGTACGCCGTACCGGCGATCCACTTGGCGGCTGGAGTGCTGAGCAGCTGGTAAGGGTAGTCCGTCTCCGGGTCCTCACCAGGCGGGGTGTTGCCGACGTCACCGGGGTGCGTCGTCCAGTTGTGGTCGTAGCCGAGGATCTTGGTGCGCGGGCTGGCAGCGTGCAGCAGCGGGCCGAGGGCCTCGACCACAGCCGCCTCCTGCCGCACCGGCATGTCCGTGCCCGGGTAGCCGCCCGGCGTACGGTTCTGCGGCTCGTTCTGCACGGACAGGAAGTCGACCGGTACGCCGGCTGCCGCATATGCCTTCACGAACTTCACCAGGTAGTGCGCATAGGCGTTGTAAACAGCAGGGTCGTCCTTGAGCCGGCCACCGACCAGGGAGTCGCCGGTCTTCATCCAGGCCGGCGGGCTCCACGGCGAGGCCATCACCTTGAGCGCCGGGTTGAGCTGCTTGGCCCGGCGCAGCAGCGGCAGCACCTGGGTCTGATCGTGCGCGATGGTGAAGTGCCGCAGCGCGAAGTCGGTCTGGCCGGCCGCTACGTCGTCGTACGTGTAGTGCGCCGCGGCGGCGGTGAAGTCGGACGAGCCGACCGGTTGACGCAGGAAGCTGACGCCGATGCCCTGCTTGGTGTCGAACAGCGAGCGCAACGTCTTCTCCCGCTCGGCCGCACTCAGCCGGTAGAACACGGCCGCGGAGGAGTCGGTGATGGCGGCACCGAAGCCGTCCATCGTCTGGTACTTCGTGTCGGGGTCGACCGTGATCGTCGTCAGCTTGCTGTCGGCGCTGCCGAACGCGACCGGGGCCCGCTCGTGCAGCAGCTCGGCGCGGTCCGGGGTGGTGACCCAGACCCGGGCGGATCCAGGGGAGTGGAACGGAGCCGGGACCCGAGCGGCGTCCGCGCCGACGGTCACCCCGCTCAGAGCCAGGGCGGAGGCCGCGACGGTCCCGCCGATCACTTGCCAGTTCATCGTTCTCCTTCACAGCGGACGGGCTGTAACAAATGAAACACAGTTAGCTGTATTCGCTCAGAAAACCGCCGCTCTGGCGCACTGTCAAGACTGGGATTAGGGTGCAATTGTGAAACAGAGCGATGTAACAAATGCCTAGAGCGCGGGCCACCGTGCGGGACATCGCGGCCGAGACCGGCGTCTCGATCGCGACCGTCTCCCGGGTGCTCAACCAGGCGGGCAACGTCGCACCGCAGACCAGGGACCTGGTCGAGCAGGTCGTCGAGCGACTCGGCCGGCGGGCGCCGGGGCCGCGCGGTGGGCAGCCGAAGCCGGTGGCGGGCGCGGTCTACGTCCGCTGCCCGTACGTGCTGACCGACTACTTCGGCCTGATCGTCTCGTCCATCGCGGAGACGCTCGAACGGCATGGTCGCCGGCTCGTCCTGGACGCCGGTGAGGCAGCTCAGCACACCGAGGCGCTGGCCCGGCTGACCGGCGGTCAGGGGCTGGCCGGCGCGATCCTGATCCTTCCGCCCGAGCCGGGCGACGAGCTCGTCCAGTTGCGGGCCCGCCGCTTCCCATTCGTCGTCGTCGACCCACGGACCACCCTGCCGCCGGACATCCCGTCCGTCTCGGCCGCGCACTTCGCCGGGGCCAGGAAGGTCACCGCCCACCTGGTCGACCTCGGCCACACCCGCATCGGCGTGATCGCGGGTCCACGCGAGTGGCTCGCCAGCGACGCGCGGATGGGTGGTCATGCCGCCGCCTGCGCGGACGGCGGGATCCTCCCGGACGCCGAGCTGGTCCGCTACGTCGAGCCGACCACCGAGCAGGGGTACCGCGCGGCCGGGCAACTGCTGGATCTGCCGCAGCGCCCCACCGCGCTGGTGGCTTTCAACGACAAGGCAGCGGTCGGTGCGATGCAGGCGGCAGTCGAGCGTGGGCTCCGGATTCCCCACGAACTCTCGATCGCCGGCTTCGACGACATCGACCTCAGTCGCGCCACCTCACCGCTGCTCACCACGGTCCGGCAGCCGCTGCAGGAGATGGGCCGGATGGCCGTGAGCCTGCTGACCCGCCTCCTGGACCGCCACGAGGTCGAGGCGCTACACGTGGAACTGGCTACTGAACTGATCATCCGAGGCTCTACTGCTCCACCAAACTGATCAGCGCCCCGAGTCATGCGACTGAGCAGGCGTGGAGGCGGAGGGACTGATCCGGGGCGTGGTGGAGCGACTGGATCGGCGACCCAACGGTGGCGGGCCTGGTCGCAAGGCGATCATGCATCAGCTCGATGACTCGCTCGGCTGGGCGGAGCGACCTGATCGGGCGTAGTGGAGTGACTGATCAGTTGATGGCGCGGAGCGCGTGGAGGGCTGCGATCGACTGGTCGACGAGGGCCTCGGCAGTGATCGGGCGATCGGCCTCGGGGAGGCCGGACCACTCGACGGTCAGATCCTCGACGTACGCGAGCCAGGCGTGGACCAGCATCCGGACCGTTGACGCCGATTCGGTCGACGCGGCGGAGTCGCCGAGCAGGTCGAGCACCCGGGTCGTCAGGGCGGCGCGGGTTTCGGCGTAGATCTCCACGACGTACAGGTCTCCACCGGCTGCTCCGCGGACGAAGGAGATGTAGGAGTCGCGGCGCCGGGTGACGAAGGCGACGAACGCCAGCAGCATCTCCCGCAACTGCTCGGCAGGGGGTAGCGACGGATCCGGCTTGGTGACCCGCAACAGCCGGCGCCCGGCCGCGCTCATCACCGAGACGTAGAAGTCGCGCTTGGTCGGAAAGTAGTGGAACAGCAGCCCGCGGGAGATCCCCGCCTCGGCCGCGACCGCGTCGATGGACAGCTCGTGGATCGGCTGGGTCCGCAGCATCTGCAGCCCGATGCCGACCAGTTGCTTGCGGCGGTCCTCCGCGGTCAGTCGCTGGCGCACGCTATTGAGCATTGCTCAGTAAGCCGCTACCGTCAAGGGACGCCCCCTGGCCGGGTGGGGTCAGAGTTCGCACCGAGCTTGAGGAGACGTGATGGGTTTCGAGCCGTCCAGCCGGGCACAGGAGCTGATCGGCCGGGTCGAGGACTTCCTCCGGACCGAGATCGAGCCGATCGAGGGCGAGATCCATACCGCGATCCGGGCGGCCGACGACCCGTGGCAGCCGCTGCCCGCCTTCAAGGACCTGCAGGCCAAGGCCAAGAAGCAAGGCCTCTGGAACCTCTTCCTCCCACCTTCCGAGCACGGCAACGAGCAGTACGGTGCCAGCTCAGAGGAAGGTCTGAGCAACCTCGACTACGCCCCGATCGCCGAGCTCACCGGCCGCTCCTTCCTCGCGCCGTACGTCTTCAACTGCAACGCGCCCGACACCGGCAACATGGAGGTGCTGCTCCGCTACGGCTCGTCCGAGCAGAAGCAGCAGTGGCTGGAGCCCCTCCTCGACGGCGCGATCCGGTCCGCGTTCTGCATGACTGAGCCCGACGTCGCCTCGTCGGATGCCACCAACATGGCCGCGACCGCGGTCGTCGACGGCGACGAGGTCGTCATCAACGGCCGCAAGTGGTGGAGCACGGGCGTCGGCCATCCCGACTGCGAGCTGCTCATCTTCATGGGCCTCACCGATCCCGACGCGCACCGCTATGCCCGCCACACGATGGTGCTGGTCCCGCGCAGTACTCCCGGTGTGAAGGTCGAACGCCTGCTGCCTGCGATGAGCAGGTACGACGAACCGCACGGCCACGGCGAGGTCTCCTTCACCGACGTCCGGGTGCCGGCCGCCAACATCCTGGTCGGCCCTGGTCGCGCCTTCGAGATCGCGCAAGGCCGGCTCGGTCCGGGCCGGGTGCACCACTGCATGCGCCTGATCGGTCTGGCCGAGAAGTCCTTGGAGCTGGCACTCCAACGCGGTACGACCCGTACGGCGTTCGGCAAGCCGCTGGTCAACCTCGGCGGCAACCGCGAGCGGATCGCGGACGCCCGGATCGCGATCAACCAGGCGCGCCTGCTCGTGCTGCAAACGGCGTACCTGCTGGACACCAAGGGTTTGGCCGGCGCGTTGAGCGAGGTCAGCCAGATCAAGGTCGCCGTACCGCGGATGGCACAGGATGTGATCGACATGGCGATCCAGTTGCACGGTGGCGGCGGGCTCTCCGACGACTTCCCGCTCGCTGCCGCGTGGACGAGTGCCCGGGCGCTCCGGCTGGCCGACGGGCCCGACGAGGTGCACCGTGGAGTCGTCGCCAAGATCGAGCTCTCCAAGTACACGAAGGAGTCCAAGTGAGCAGGGTTCTCGTCACCGGTGGCGCCAGCGGTCTGGGTGCCGCCCTGGTCCAGCGATTCGTTGCCGACGGCCACAAGGTGCTGAGCACGGACGTCGCCGCTGAGGTCACTGGGCACGGCGCCACGGAGTACCGGCAGCTGAATGTGCGCGATGCCGCCGACTGGGACGCGGCCGTCGCCTGGTGCGAGGAGAACTGGGGTGGCCTCGACATCCTGGTGAACAACGCCGGGATCGCCACCGGTGGGCGGATCGACGTCGAGTCGCTGGCCGAGTGGGACCGGGTCGTCGACATCAATCTGATGGGTGTGGTCCGCGGTTGCCGCGCGTTCACGCCGATGTTCAAGCGGCAGGGCTCCGGCCAGATCGTCAACACCGCTTCCGCCGCCGGCCTCGTGCATCCGCCGATGATGAGCTCGTACAACACGGTGAAGGCGGGCGTCGTCGCGCTGTCCGAGACGCTTTCGCACGAGTTGAGCCCGTACGGCGTGAGCGTGTCGGTGATCTGCCCGTCGTTCTTCAAGACCAACCTGGCGGACTCGATCCAGGGCGACGACACCGAGATGGGCGCCACCGCGCGGCGGCTGATCGAGAAGTCGCCGCGGACCGCGGACGAGATCGCGGCCAAGGTGGTCGCCGGGGTGAAGAAGCGGCAGTTCCTGATCATCCCGGACCGGCCGGCCCTGCTCGCCTGGCGGACCAAGCGCTTCGCCCGACCGCTGTACGACCGCCAGATGCGCAAGGTCGCCACCCGCGCCCGCGAGCGCGCCGAAGCAGCCGGCGCCAAGACAGCCGGCTTCAAGGCAGCTGGGTCGAAGGGCGCCGGATCGACGGGCACGGGATCGACCGGCGCCGAGTCGGCGGGTGCGGGAGCGGTGCCGACGGCCGGGGAGCGGTGACGGGTCCGTTGGCGGCGAACGAGAGCGGCGGCGAGGCGCCGGCCGGCGCGCGCGAAGTCCGCGAGGAGGACGCTTTCGACGTTCCCGCGGTCGACGCCTGGCTCCGGACGCGGACCGAGTTGCCCACCGGTCCGCCGGAGGTCAAGCAGTTCTCCGGTGGTGCCTCCAACCTCACCTACCTGCTCCGGTACACCGATCGCGACCTGATCCTGCGCCGGCCACCGGCCGGGACGAAGGCGAAGAGCGCGCACGACATGGGCCGCGAGTACCGGATCCAGGCCGCGCTCGCACCGGTCTTCCCGTACGTGCCGAAAATGGTTGCCCACTGCAACGACAACGCCGTACTGGGCTCCGAGTTCTACGTGATGGAGCGGATCGCCGGCACCATCCCGCGCCGGTCCGAGCTCGGCGTCGATCTCACTCCCAACCAGACCCGGCAGCTGGGTCACACCTTGATCGACACGCTGATCGACCTGCACCAGGTGGACCCCGACGCGGCCGGCCTCACCGATCTCGGCCGCGGCGCCGGGTACGTCGAACGCCAGATCTCCGGTTGGACCGGTCGCTACCGCAAGGCGAAGACGTGGAACGTGCCCAGCTTCGAGAAGGTGATGAGCTGGCTCGCCGCGAACCAGCCGGCCGACGTAGCGACCTGCGTTATCCACAACGACTTCCGCCTGGACAACGTCGTACTCGATCCGGACGATCCACTCCGCGTCGCCGGCGTGCTCGACTGGGAGCTGGCGACGCTCGGGGATCCGCTGATGGATCTCGGCAGCGCGCTCGCGTACTGGGTCCAGGCCGACGACGACTGGGCGTTCCGGCGCTTCAAGATGCAGCCGTCCGACGTGCCGGGGATGATCGGCCGGGACGAGATCGTCCAGTACTACGCGGAGAAGACCGGCCTCAAGCCGGCGAACTGGGCCTTCTACGAGGTCTACGGGCTGTTCCGGCTGGCCGTGATCTGCCAGCAGATCTACTACCGCTACCACCACAAGCAGACCAGGAATCCCCGCTTCAAGACCCTGTGGCTGCCGGTCAACCTGCTCGAGCGCCGCTGCCGCCGGATCATCCGCAAGGCGGGCTGAGATGGGTGCGATCTACCTGGTCCGGCACGCGCAGGCGTCGTTCGGCCGCAGCGACTACGACCGGCTCTCGCCGCTGGGTGAGCGACAGTCCGAGCGACTCGGTCAGGCGCTGGCCGAGCGTGGAGTGAAGCCCGATCTCGTCGTCACGGGTGCGATGCAACGACATGCCCGTACGGCGGAACTCGCGCTGGCCGCGGCCGGACTCAAAGCCGGCGTGGAGGTGGACGAGGGGTTCAACGAGTTCGACCACGACCAGGTGATCGTGGCGCACAAACCGGCGTACAAGCGTCGCGCGGTGATGCTGGCCGACCTGGCCAGGACCGGGCACCCGACCCGTGCGTTCCAGGAGATGTTCACCGCCGCGACCGAGCGATGGACGTTGAGCGACGGTGATGGCTATGCCGAGAGCTTCGCCGCCTTCTGCGAGCGCTCGGAGCAAGCCGCACGCCGTACCGCGGAACGCCTCGGCAAGGGGGAGACCGCGGTCGTGTTCACGTCTGGCGGCCCGATCGCCGCGATCGCCGGGCGGTTGCTCGGCGGTGACGACACGCTCTGGCTGCGGCTGAACCCGGTCACGATCAACACCGCGATCACGAAGCTCGTGTCCGGTCGCAGCGGCCTGACGGTGATCAGCTACAACGAGCACGCGCACCTCGACGGCACCGACATGCTCTCCTACAGATAGGGCTCGTTCATGCGACGCAACATCCTGATCACCGGGGCCAGCGCCGGACTGGGTGCGGAGATGGCCCGGCAGTTCGCCGCCAAGGGGCGCAACCTGGTGCTGACCGCCCGCCGCGAGGATCGCCTGAAGACCCTGCAGGACGAGCTGATCGCGGCGCATCCCGGGATCAAGGTCGTGCCGGTCTCGCTGTTGAGGAGGATGATCTGATGCGCTGGGGTCTGACCGTTCCGTTGACCGGGGTTCCGATCCGGGATCATCGCCCGTTGATCACCGAGCTGGCTTCCCTCGGCTATACGGATCTGTGGTCCGCTGAGGTTGCCGGCGCCGATGCGTTCACGCCGTTGGTGCTCGCCTCCGAGTGGGACGAGCAGTTGCGGTTGGGGACTGCCGTCGTACCGGTGCATACGCGTGGGCCGGCCGCGTTGGCGATGAGTGCGGCGGCGTTGGCCGACCTGGCGCCGGGGCGGTTCGTGCTGGGGATCGGGGCGTCGTCGGAGACGATCGTGACCGGCTGGAACGGGATCGCGTACGACCCGCCGCTCGCGCGGACCCGCGACGTCCTGCGTTTCCTGCGGACCGCGTTCGCCGGGGAGAAGGTGGACGGGGAGTTCGACAGCTTCACGATCAAGCGGTTCAAGCTGGAGAAGGCGCCGGAGATCCCGCCCGCGATCATGCTCGCCGCGTTGCGACCGCAGATGCTTCGGCTGGCCGCGCGCGAGGCGGACGGGGCGATCACCAACTGGTTGTCGGCGTCCGACGTACGGCAGGTGCGGGCCGAGCTCGGGGACGACAAGGAGCTGGCGGCGCGGATCTTCGTCTGCGTCACCGAGGACACCGAGATGGCGCGCAACATCGGCCGGTATCTGATCGCCACCTATCTGACGGTCCCGGGGTACGCGGCCTTCCACGACTGGCTCGGCCGGGGCGAGCAGATGAAGGAGATGCGCGACGCGTGGGCGGCGGTCCCGGTCTCGCTCATCGACGAGCTGGTCGTGCATGGTTCGGCCGCCGACTGCCGGGCGCGGATCGACGCGTATGTGGCCAACGGCCTGGACACCCCGATCATCGCCGCGCTTCCGACCGGCACCGACCTGCTCGAAACAGCCCGCGCACTCGCCCCGGTCCGCTGATCAGCTCGGGCAACTGATCAGCACGGCCGGCTGATGAGTCCAACCTGCTGATCAGGCGGGCGGGCTCGCGGGGTTCAGTTCGGGGTGACCTGGATGGCGCGGACGCACAGCGGGGCTCCGCCGAGGTCCTGGACGAGGACGATGCCGGAGATGTTGTGGCCCTTGGTGGTCCCGGTGAGGCGGACGATGATGGCGCTCTGCCCGAGCGCCTCGCCGACGGTCAGCTTCGTCGGCGGCGCGATCATCGCCTTGAAGAGGAGCGGCAGCAGTTGCTTGGACTCCGTGCAGCCCATCGCGGCCGCGGCGTCCAGCTTGTTCGCGTTCAGCGCCGCGACGAATCTCTTTGTCAGCGCGGTCGCCCCGGCCAGGTTGCCGGCACCGGAGGTCGGCACCGTGCTGGGCTCGGCCGTCGGCTCCTGGGTGGGATCCTCGGTCGGCGGTTCGGTGGGGAAGTTGGTCGGGAGCTCGGTCCGGATGTCCGACGGATCCAGGCCACCGGGCTCGGTGGTGGTGTCCGGTGACGGCGACTTGTCGCCGACCAGGTTGGAGGCGACCACTCCGCCGATGCCGAGCACGGCGATCAGCATCACAACCAGCAGCAGGATGAACAGCCCGGCCCGGTTCTTCGGCGGACGCTGGTACCCGGGCGGGGCACTGAAGCCACCAGGCCCGTTCGGGTCGAACACCCGGGTCTGATCGGGATTCTGGTCCTGCGGCCGATACCGATTGGGGTCGTACCCCGTCCACTGCTGCCCACCGCCCGGCTGCCCGATGCCCGGCTGTTGCCCGTAGCCCGGTTGGCCTGCACCCGGCTGCCCTGCACCCGGCTGTTGCCCGTAGCCCGGTTGCTGCCCATGCCCCGGTTGCTGGCCGTAGGCCGGCGGCTGGTTCTGGGGAGGGGGTTGCCAGCCTGGCGGCGGACCGCTGGGGCCGGGCTGACCTTCGCCGGGTGGGCCCGGTGGGTTCGGGGTGCTCACGGCTCAGTGTCGCAGTACGGCCGGCTCGTATGGAACAAGCGGACGCGGCCCGCCTCAGCTGAGTCGGTGTTCCTTCAGCCAGTCGCTGGCCCGGCGGTTCGAGGCGCGGGAGAGCCAGGCGTCCTGGATCACCTCGGTGAGTTCCTGCGCGCTCATTTCACCGAGCCGGCTCGCCCGGACCAGCACCGACAGATGCCCGTCGAAGTGCGGCGTGGTGAAGAAGGGATTGCTGTCATCCGACACCAGCGCCAGCTTGTCTTCCTCCGAAGGCACCCAGATCACGATCACATCGTCGTACCGCTCACCGGTGTCCGGATCGAAGGCGTCCGGCCGGCGGGTCCGGAAGAACACGAACGACTTCCCACCGACCTGATAGACCGGATTCTCCCCGCCACCCTGCACCACGATCACATGCGGCATCCCGCTCGCGACTTCGTGCACATCCGCCACACGGGCTTTCCGGCCGGCCATGCCCGACAGTCTAAGGACGGGCAGGGACACGAATGGTGAAGGTCGAGCCGTGGTCCGGCGTACTGGTCACCGTAATGGTGCCGTGGTGCGCCTCGACCAGGTGCTTGGTGATCGCCAGCCCGAGACCACTGCCACCCGTAGTACGGCTTCGGGAGTGTTCCGCGCGGTAGAAGCGGTCGAAGAGATAGGGCAGGTGCTCGGGCGCTATGCCGGCTCCGTTGTCGGTGACCGTCAGGTGGTAGTTGTCGCCGACTCGCCGTACGCCGACCAGGACGTGGCCGCCGGAGTCGGTGAAGCGGACCGCGTTCGAGACCAGGTTGCCCAACGCTTGCCGGATCCGGCCGGCGTCGACGATCGCGGGAGCGACCCCGGAAACCTCGGCGCGGAGTGTGACGCCTGCCGAGTCAGCCGCGGGGCGGTGTGCCGAGACCACCTGCTGGGCGAGATCGGCCAGGTCGCGCGGCTCTGGATGCAGCCGCAGCTTTCCGGCATCGGCGAGCGCGAGGTCCTGCAGGTCGACCACCAGCCGCTCGAGCAGCCCGGCCTCCTCCAGCAGCGAGGTCACCAGCTCCTTGTCGAGCGGCACCACCCCGTCCTCGGAGGCGACCAGGTAGCCCTTGATGTTGGCGAGCGGGGTCCGCAGCTCGTGCGCGACGTCGCTCACCATCGCCTTCCGCTGGACGTCGTGGTGCTGGATCGACTCGGCCATCGCGTTGAACGCGTGCCCGAGCCTGGCGACCTCGTCCCGGCCGTTCACCGGGACCCGGGCCGCGTGATCGCCGTTCGTCATCCGTTGCGCGGCGCCGGTCAGGGCCAGGATCGGCCGGACCAGGCGCCGCCCGGCGAACACCATCACCAGCGCCGCGATCAGGAGTACGCCGAGCGCGGTCGCCGCAGTACGGAGCAGTCCTTCACCGGAGAAAACATTGAAGGTGCTCTTGGCACCCAGGTAGAGCTTCGCCTGCGGTGCGACGTACGGCGCGAGCGCGTCGGACCGGGCCTGCATCGTGCAGTTGATGAACTCCTCGGACGGCGCGTTGTCGGGGTCCTTCGGGGTCACGACAGGGAGTCCGTTGGATTTGTTGCTGGAGCTCGTCGTGTACGGCTCGCCGGCCGCGGTCAGGCAGTCGACCGACCGGCGAACCTCGTCCTGATTGATCGTGACGGCCTTCGCGCTCGGGGCGTACAGGCCGTCCGGAATGCAGGGATCGTTGTCGGTGAAGGCCGCCTTCGGAACCTCCGCCACCGAGTAGCCGCCCGCCTGCGTCGTTTCGTAGGCCAGCGAGGGTCCGCCGTCGGTACTGGTCGAGACGGTCACATTTTTGCCCTGTGCCCGATAGCAGGCCACCGCCTGGTCCGCCAGCTGCTCCCGCCGGCGGCGCTCGGCGTCGGTCAGGCCCCATTCACCTGAGCCGAGCGTGACCGAGGCCATGGCCGGTTTGGCGATGGCGATCCCCTGCCTCGCCGTCGCCGAGACAGCGCCGACGAACATCCCGGCGCTGCCCGGGCCGGCGTTCTTCGCGTCGATCGTTGCCGCCGGCACCGAAGGGAGGTCCGGGCCGGCGCCCAGTACTCGGGCCGAGTCGACGACCGTCGTCCCTTCGGCAGTCATCAGTGCAATCCGGCGGCCGGTCTGGTCGGCCAGCTGGCGAACGAGTTTGTCCACCCCCGACCAAGTCGCGTGGTCCCCGGCGAAGGTGCTGAGCCGGCCGTAGATCTCGCCGTCGACCTGCAACTGGGAGGCGCTCTCGTCGAGCTCGCCCTGCAACTTCTCCGACGTGCTGTAGGTGGCGATCACCGCCGTCGCGATCACCGCGCCGAGGGCCACCGCCAGCGAGAGCCCGAGGAATCTGAGCAGAACGCTACGACGCATCCGAGGTCACCACCTTGTCGGCCAGCTTGTAGCCCACGCCGTACACGGTCCGCAGGTACGCCGGGCTGCCTGGTTCCGGCTCGATCTTCTTGCGCAGGTTCATCACGTGCACGTCGATGGTCCGGTCGAACACGAAGTGGTCGAAGCCGAACGCGTGCTCCAGCAACTGCTGCCGCGAGAACGCGCGACCCGGCGAGGCGGCCAGGCAGGCCAGGATCTTGAACTCGGCGGGGGTGACGTCGACCAGCTCCCCGGCCAGCAGCACCTCGTGCCGGACCGGGTCGATCTCCAGTGCTCCGGCACGGTAGATCTCACCCTCGGCCCGGCTGCGCGTCCGCCGCAGTACGGTCCGGACCCGGGCGACCAGCTCGCGCGGGTTGTACGGCTTGGTGAGGTAGTCGTCCGCGCCCAGGTCGAGGCCGAGCAGCAGGTCGTCCTCGGTGGAGCGCGCGGTCAGCATGATGATGGGGACATCCCTGTCACCAGCACCGTCGGCCCGTAGTACGCGGCAGACGTCCAGGCCGTCCACCTTGGGCATCATCACGTCGAGGACGAGCAGATCGGGGCTGCGCCGGCGGGCCTCGTCGATGGCGGCCCGTCCGTCGTGCACGACGATGGTCAGGTGGCCCTCCCGCTCGAGGTAGCGCCGGATCAGCTCCGCCTGCTTACGGTCGTCTTCGGCGACGAGGATCCGGGCTGGCATGGTCAACACTGTCGCCGAACTTGATGAGATTTCGATGAAGATCAGCTGAGAGCATCGGGCGCTGATCAGTCCTTCACAGGTTCTTCACGGCCCCGCGACCACGCTCCACCTCATGAAGAACTCACGCAAGGCACTCGCGCTGGTCGCCGTACTGGCACTGGCCGGCTGCGGGATCGTCAACGGTCCCGCAGCCGACAAGAAACCGGTGGAGAGTGACGACAAGAGCCCGCTCGCGGAGTACATGGGCGAAGGATTCTCCGGCGGTGGCAACGGGACGTTCACGGTGCGGGCCGCCGGCGGCCCGCAGGAGTCCTCCGAGGAGCAGTTGGCCAAGCAGCGCAAGGTCGAGGACGCGACGGCCGCCTGTATGAAGACGGCCGGCTTCGACTACGTCGCCGTACCGCCGGAGTCGAACCCGAAGTCCAAGTTCAGCGACGCGTTCAACCTGCCGCCGGACAAGTTCGCCGAGCAGTACGGCTACGGCATCAGCACCATCGACTGGTCCAAGCCGGCCGGGGAGGACACCGGCAACCCGAACACTGCCATCCGCAACAAGCTGTCGGCGACCGCGAAGAAGGCGTACGACAAGGCCCTGAACGGACAGTTCGGCACCGGTGACGGAAACGTCGTCGCGATTCCGGCCGATGGGAAGGGCACCAACAACGCCAAGACGGATTTGGGCTGCCGCGGCAGAGCCGCCGAGGACGTCTTCGGCAAGCGCGACGACAAGCTGGCCGACTTCAGCAAGTACGACTCGCTCTTCAAGGACCTCGAAGCACTCAACAAGCGGGTCGAGGCCGATCAGCGGGTGGTCGCCGCCACCGCCGCCTGGTCCGACTGCCTCGCCGATGCCGGACACGCCGGGTTCAAGAAGGTCCAGGAACCGCGGGACAAGGTCAGCAAGAAACTCGACGAGCTGACCGGCGGCAACAGCGGACCCCAGAATCCCAAGCCGGGCAAGGCCACCGTGGTCGGCCCGCCGTCGTTCGACAAGGTCGACGCGCAGAAGCTGGCCGAGCTGCGGAAGTTCGAGCTCGAGCTGGCGAAGGCCGACCAGACCTGTAAGGCGAAGGTCTACGACGCGCCGCACAAGAAGGCGCAGTACGAGCTGGAGAAGGAGTTCGTCGGCTCGCACAAGGCCGAGTTGGAGGCGTACCGCGACGGAACGGCGAACCGGTGACCGCTTCGCCAAAGTCCCGCCGGCGGGTGCTGGTCGGGGTGTCCACGATCGCCGCGCTCTCGTTGGGCGTCGGTGTGGCCGCGGGCAGCCGGATCACCTCGCCGGAGGACGCGGCCGCCAAGACGGCACCGCCGAAGGCCTCCCAGATCACCGTGCCGGTGGAGAAGAAGGCGCTCGCCAGCAAGGTGGTCGCTCGCGGCGACACCTCGTTCGACGGCGCGGTGAACATCCGGGTCGAGACCAGCGGGCTGACCACCCCGGCCGTGGTGACCGGGAAGGTGCCTACCGTCGGGTCGACGCTCAAGGAAGGCAAGGCGCTGCTGGAGATCACCGGTCGCCCGGTCATCGGGTTGGCCGGCGTACTGCCGATGTACCGGACGCTCGCGCCGGGCAGCAAGGGGCCGGACGTACTCCAGCTCGAGCAGACGCTCGACCGGCTCGGGTTCGACCCGGGCACGGTGGACAGCAAGTACGACGGCAACACGGCGCATGCCGTGGAGCAGCTCTACCAAGCGGCCGGGTACGACGCGCCAGAGCCGGGCGAGCAGTTGACCCAGGCGGTCGACGGCGCCAAGAAGAACCTCGACCAGCTGAAGAACGCGGTCCGGCAGGCAGAGCGGACGCTCAAGCAGGCCAAGGCGGTCCCGGGTAACAAGGACCTGTCGGTCGAGAAGGGTGCGCTGAGCGACGCCCAGGACGCGCTCGATGAGGCGGAGACCGCGCTGGCGGACGCCAAGTTCAAGGCCGGTACGCCGCTGCCCGTGTCCGAGGTGGTCTTCGTGAAGACGCTGCCGCGCCGGGTGGACGACGTGAAGGTCGAGCGTGGTGGCACCGTCAACGGCGTGGTGATGTCGGCCAGCGGCGCTTCGCTGGTCGTCACGATCAAGGTGGACGCGCAGACGCAGGAGCGACTCAAGGCCGGGATGACGGCGAGCCTCGACCTCGGCGACGGCACGCTCGTGCCTGCCACGGTCCGCCGGATCAGCCGCAACGGGGACCAGTACGACGTGGTGGTGGCGCCCAAGTCGGTGACCCCGCACCAGTTGGAGTTGCTCCGCGATGCGAACGTCCGGGTGACCATCCCGGTCAAGAGCACGAACGGCAAGGTGCTCACGGTACCGGTGGCCGCGCTGTCCGCGGGACCCGACGGGAGCTCGCGCGTCGAAGTACTGCGGAACGGCAAGATCGAGTTGATCGGAGTCACGGTCGGGTTGTCGGCCGACGGATTCGCGCAGGTCACGCCGACCGGTGACGCCAAGCTGGACGAGAGCGACCAAGTGGTGGTCGGGAAATGACGGCTACCGCGGTCGCGTTGCCGGCGCCGGTGGTGGAGATGATCGGCGTCCGCCGGTTCTTCCCCGGGCCGCCCGAGGTACAGGCGATTCGTGAGGTCGATCTGACTATCAGGGAGGGGGAGTACCTGTCGATCGTCGGCCCGTCCGGCTCCGGCAAGTCGACCCTGCTGCACCTGCTCGGACTGCTCGACAACCCGACCGGTGGGATCTACCGGCTGGACGGCGTGGACACGATGAGCCTGCGGGAGCGGCGTCGCGCTGTCCTGCGGGGTGAGCGGATCGGGTTCGTCTTCCAGTCGTTCCACCTGCTCGACCACCGCACGGTGCTGGAGAACGTGGCGCTGTCGATGGTGTACGTCGGGGTGCCGCGTAAGGAGCGGATGGCTCGGGCGCGGGTGGCGTTGGAGCGGGTCGGGCTGGCGCACCGGATGGACTTCGGGCCGGGCACGTTGTCCGGTGGCGAGCGGCAACGAGTCGCTATCGCCCGGGCACTTGTCGCGGAGCCGAGTCTGCTACTCGCGGACGAACCGACCGGCAACCTCGACAGCGCGAACGCGGAGGCGATCCTGCAGGTGTTCGACGAACTCCACCACGAAGGGATGACGCTCGCCGTCATCACCCACGACGACCACGTCAGCCAACGCGCCCAACGCCAGGTCCGCATAGTCGACGGAACCCTCCAGTGGTAACCCCACAAACCGGCGGTTCGGTAGAGCCCGCCGGCGAGCCGTCCATCCCTAGAACCGGCCGTTCGGTAGAGCCCGCCGGCGAGCCGTCCACCCCCGGAACCGGCCGTTCGGTAGAGCCCGCCGGCGAGCCGTCCACCCCCAGAACCGGCCCCCCGGATCCCGCCGGCGAGCCGTCCACTTCCCCGCCTCCCGGCGGGGCGCCCGCTTCGCCAACTCCTGGCGGCTCGCCACCTGGGAGCCGCTCGCCTTCCCCGCCCACCAGGGTGCTGGGGAGGGCGCGGCTCGCTCTCGCCGGGCTCGTGCGGCGAGCCGCAGGCTCTCGCTCCAGCCGCGGTAGGAAGCGGCGGCTCAGCGGCGGACCCGCAGTACGGGATCTGCTGGACGAGGCGCTAGCGGGCGTGGCCGCCCGGCCGACGCGGTTGATTCTGACCACGCTCGGCACCGTGCTCGGCGTGGCGGCGCTGGTTGCGACGGTCGGACTCGGGCAGACCGCGAACGGCCAGATCACCCAGCGCTTCGACCTCGCCGCCGCCACCCGAGTAGTGGTGTCGCCCGACGACAAGGGCGGTCAGCAAGGCGAGGCGGCGACCCAGTTGCCATGGGACGCCCCAGACCGGATCCGTCGCCTGAGCGGAGTCGACGCCGCCGGCACGGTGAGCGCCCTCGACGTCGGCGACGACCTGGTCCGCAGCGTTGCCGGGCTCGACGCGCAGAAGGACGGGCACGCGCTGGGCGTGCTGGCGGGCTCGCCCGGACTGTTCGACGCGGTCCGGGCGAGCCTGCGGACCGGCCGGTACTTCGACTCCGGGCACGACTCCCGCGGTGACAAGGTGGTTGTCCTGGGCAAGAACGCGGCCGACCGGCTCGGCATCAACCGGGTCGACTCCCAGCCGGCCATCTTCATCGGTGACCAGGCGTACACGGTGATCGGCATCCTCGACTCGGTCAGCGGCCGGGCCGACCTGCTCGACTCGGTGATCATGCCGAACGGGACCGCCAAATCGGCGTACGGGCTGAAGGCACCGGACTCGCTGGAGATCCGCACCCAGGTCGGTGCGGCTCAGCTGATCGCGAAGCAGTCGCCGGTCGCGATCGACCCGAACAACCCGAGCACGCTGAAGGTGGACGCGCCGCCGGCACAGGGCGGCGTACGGAAGGGCGTGCAGAACGACCTGAACGCTCTGTTCCTGCTGCTGGGAGCGGTCGCGTTGCTCGTCGGCGGCCTGGGCATCGCGAACGTGACCCTCTTGTCGGTGCTGGAACGAGTCTCCGAGATCGGCTTGCGACGAGCCCTGGGCGCCGCGCGACGACACGTTGCCCTGCAGTTCCTGGTGGAAAGCGTGCTGGTCGGCTTCCTCGGTGGACTGCTCGGTACTGCGGTCGGCGTGATGCTCACCGTCGGTGTCTCGTGGGGGCGCGACTGGACGCCGATCTTGTCCACCTCGCTGTCGTTCGGCTCGCCGTTCCTGGGCGCGTTCATCGGCCTCGTCGCCGGCACCTACCCCGCTTGGAAGGCCTCGGCCATCCAGCCGATCACGGCCCTACGCGGTGCTTAACGGCTGGCGCGCCGACAAGCGCGAGTACGTCAGCGCGGTGAGGAAGAAGCCGAGCACCACGAAAGCGAGTACCGGGTAGGACTTCCCGTCGTCGGGCAGGATCACGGCACCGAGTGCGGCCGCCGAGACCTGCCCGACGTTGAAGATCATGTCGTAAAGGGAGAACACCCGGCCCCGATAGACATCGTCGACACCCGTCTGGACGAGGGTGTCGACGCTGATCTTGATGCCCTGCGCGCAGAAGCCGGTGAGGAAACCCGAGACCAGGATCGCGGGCTGGGTATAGAGGCCGCCGGGGAACGCGGTCACCACCGCGGCCGCCACGAACAGCACGGTGATCCAACGTCTGAGGGTCAGCACGCGGGTCGCCCAGGGCGTCACCAGAGCGGCGATGAACAGGCCGGCGCCGACCGCTCCGGTTGCCAGCGCGAGTGCGCCGAACGCCTGGTCCAGCTGGTCAGGACCGTAGAACTTGTTGCGATACAGCAGGATCATCGCGACCGTGACCAGGCCGAAGAAGAACCTGAGTGAGCCGATCGCGGCCAGTCCGAGCGCTGCTTGCCGCCGCTCCTTGAGGTGCCGGCCGCCGTCGATCAGCCCGGCCAGGATGCCGCGGATCGCCTCGACGACACCGGGCTCGTCGCCGGTCAGATCGGGGCCGAGTTGGCGCCGGCCGAGCCGCAACGCGAGCAGGGCCGCGGCGAGGTAGACGGCGGCCGTAGTACAGAGAACTGTCAGGTCCGAGTCGGAGACGAGTTTGACGCCGGCTCCGACGCCGCCGCCGATCAGGAAGGACGCGGTGCCCGAGGTGGGGGTGACCGCGTTCGCCATCACCAACTCCTCCCGTTCGACCACGTGGGGGAGGCCCGCGGACAGGCCGGAGAGCAGGAAGCGGTTGACGCCGAGCGTCAGCAGTACTGCGAGGTAGAACGGGACGCCGGCGTTGCCTAGGGCAACGATTGCGCCGACGACGAGGACCAGTGCGGCCCGGGTCAGGTTCGCGCCGAACAGGATCTGCCGACGCGACCAGCGGTCCAGCAGGACGCCTGTGAAGGGGCCGAGGACCGAGAACGGCAACAGGGCGACCGCGAAGAGGCCGGCGATCGCGGCGGCATCCGGCGCCCGCTCCGGCGAGAACAGCACGTACGCCGCCAGCGCGACCTGGAACACGCCGTCGCCGAACTGCGACGTCAGCCGGACCGCGAACAACCGCCGGAAATCCCCACGCCGCAACAGCCTGCCGAGATCCCGGATGAACTGCACGCGTGCACTGTAACCGCCTACCGACCAGCCAACTCAGGGCACTTACTTCTTGGCCAGCCGTTCGGCGGCGCTGCGACCCCGGCTGTTCGCCGGGACGACACCCGACACCTTTCCCAGCCCGAGCAGCGGCATGTTTCCGTAGATGGTTTCGAAGCCGCCCGCCGGTACGACGTACGTCTCGTGCCAGATCCCGACGTTGTTGCCCTGGTAGGCGAGCTTGAAGAACTTGGTCCAGGCCGGGCGGTGGGTGCGATCCGGGTCGTTCGCGAACGCCTGCAGTTTCTCGGCCGACTCCCAGTACTGCAGCATCGTGGTGGTTCGCAGCCCGGCGAAGGTGCGGAAGCCGAGCAGCCCGCTCGCCGGGTCCGCGCTCAGTTCGCGAACCATCGGTCCCATCGCCTTCGCGACCGGCAGCCACTCGCGCCAGGCGCGCAGCCTGTTCACCCGCATCCCGATCAGGAACACCACCAGGTCCTTGTCGTACGCCGCGGTCTGCCGTCCTTCGATGACGCTCATCGCCCACCCCTCTATTGGATACTGCAACTCTCTAATATTGGAAAGTGATACTCTCCAAAAGTCAAGAGGGAGTGAGTATGTGGATCGCTGAACTGTCCCGGCAGACCGAGGTGCCGGTGGCGACGATCAAGTTCTATCTGCGCGAAGGCCTCCTGACCGCCGGCGAATCGGTCGGCGCGACCAGAGCCCGGTACGACGATGCGCACGTCCGCCGCCTCCGCCTGATCCGCGCCCTCGTCGGGGCAGGCGGCCTCAGCCTGGCCCGCGTCCGCGGCGTACTCAGTGCCGTCGACGAGGAGACCCGCGAGCTGCACGACGTACTCGGGACCGCGCACGGCGCGCTGATCCCCGAGACCATCGAGGCCAGCCCCGAATCCCTTCAGAAGGTCGACGAACTACTGACCGACCACGGCTGGCTGGTCGACGAGAATGCCCCCGACCGCGCCCTGCTGGCCAGTGCGCTGGACGCCCTCGAAAAGGTCGGCTACCAGCTCGACTCGACTCTGCTCGACACGTATCTGGTGGCCGCCGAGCAGGTAGGCAACGCCGACGTCGCCCACCTTCCGACCGACGACCGCGCTCACACCGTCGAGTCGACCGTCATCGTCACCGCCCTGGGCGGCCCTGTCCTGCTGGCCCTCCGCCGGCTGGCACAACAAAACGCCTCGGCCCGCCGCTACGGCGCAGTACGCGGCAGGCCTTGTCCGTAGCTCAGGCCTGGGCTCGGGCTGCCTGGCGCTCTAGGAGACGGGTGCGCTGCTCGACGAAGCGGGTGGCCTGGGTGTCGAGGGCGGCCATGAACTCGGCCAGCTCGTCGCGGGCCTTCTCGCCGTCGCCGGAGAGGTCCTCGCGCTCGAAGACCTTCCAGTTCCGCAGGATCGGCGCGACGACCTCGTCGTGGTGCAGCCGCAGGTCGTAGATGCCGGCCTTCGCGATCGTCACCGAGTTCCGGGCGAACCCCTCCATCGTGGCGCCCGGCATCGAGAAGTCGCGGACCTCGTTGGTGACGGCCCGCATGGTCTCGTTCGGCGCCGCCTCGAACGCGGCCGCGACCAGGTTGCGGTAGAAGATCATGTGCAGGTTCTCGTCGGTCGCGATCCGGAGCAGCAGCTGGTCGGCGATCTTGCAGCCGGTCGCCTTGCCGGTGTTGCGGTGCGAGACGCGGGTGGCCAGCTCCTGGAAGCTGACGTACGCGATCGCCTCGAGCATGTTCTTGTCGACCTGGTGGCCGGCGGTCATGTGCGCCATCCGGGCGACTTCCAGCTCGACCGGGTCGACCCCGCGAGTGACCACGAGGTAGTCGCGCAACGCGATCCCGTGCCGGCCCTCTTCCGCGGTCCAGCGGCCGACCCACGTCCCCCACGCCCCGTCGAGACCGAACTGGGTGGCGATCTCCCGGTGGTACGACGGCAGGTTGTCCTCGGTCAGCAGGTTGGTGATCATCGCGACCTTGGCGACCGGGTCCAGCCGGGACTGCTCCGGCGCCCAGTCCTCGCCGCCGAGGAAGGCGAAGTCGCGGCCCTCGCTCCACGGCACGTAGTCGTGCGGGTTCCAGTCCTTGGTGATCTTCAGGTGCCGTTCGAGGTTCTCCTCGACGACGGGCTCCAGCTCGTGCAGCAGATTCGTCACCAGCTTGGCGTCCATCGCGAGCCTCCTGGCGCCCCACTCGACGGCGCGCCTCGACTGGCGCACCAACGGCCTCGACGGCCAGGCACCTGCCCCCACCCTACGGCACCGTAAGTTACGCGACCGTAGGTTCGGCATGTCCAGTGCTTCAGCGCCTTATGGTGGGCCGATGGACCGCAGCGGCTATCCACACTTCCTCGCGATCGGCACGCGCTGGAAGGACAACGACGTCTATGGGCACGTGAACAACGTCGAGTACTACAGCTTCTTCGACACCGTGATCAACGACTTCCTGATCCGGGCCGGTGAGCTCGACATCCACGGCGGCGACGTGATCGGTCTCTGCGTCGAGTCGCAATGCACCTTCAGGCAGTCGCTCGCGTTTCCCGACTCCGTCGACGCCGGCCTCCGCGTCTCGAAGCTCGGCAACTCCAGCGTCCACTACGAGATCGGCCTGTTCCGCTCCGGCGCTTCCGACCCAGCCGCAACCGGCCGCTTCGTCCACGTCTTCGTCTCCCGCACCGACCGCCGCCCCGTCCCGGTCCCGCCTGCGATCCGGACCGCCCTGGAAGGAATCACCGGATGATCGTCCAAGGTGCCGTACTGCGGGAGATGGGTCTCCCCAGCCCGTACGCCTTATCGCGGCCACTACGGATAGAAGAGGTGGAGCTCGCTCCACCCGGCCCAGGGGAGCTCCTGGTCCGGATCCGCGCCGCTGGCCTCTGCCACTCGGATCTCTCCGTCATCGACGGCTCCCGCCCCCGCGTGATGCCGATGCTGCTCGGCCACGAAGCAACCGGCGAGATCGTCCTCTCCGAGGCCCGCGGTTTCGCCGCAGGAGACACGGTCGCCTTCGCCTTCGTCCCCGCCTGCGGAACCTGCCCACCCTGCGCCGAAGGCCGCCCCGCCCTCTGCGAACCAGCCGCCACCGCCAACACCTCCGGCACCCTCCTCACGGGCACCCGCCGCCTTTCCACCGCGTCTTCCCACCCCGCGCCCTCCACCGCGTCTTCCACGACCGCGCCCACCACCACGCCCTCCACGACCACCACCGGCACCGCGTCTTCTGACGGGCCCAGCCCTTCCGACCTCCACCATCACCTGGGTATCTCTGGTTTTGCGGACCATGCGGTGGTGTCGGCCAGGTCGGCCGTCAAAATCGACCCGGAACTCCCGCCCGAGATCGCGGCCCTGTTCGGGTGCGCTGTGATGACTGGGGTGGGCGCGGTTGTAAACACCGCCCGTGTGCAGGCGGGACAGAGCGCCGCCGTCTTTGGTCTAGGCGGCGTCGGCCTGTCTGCTCTACTCGGAGCGGCGCTTGTCGGCGCGCATCCGCTGGTCGCGGTCGACGTCGTACCGGAGAAGCTGGAGCTCGCCAAGGAGCTCGGTGCGACTCACGCGATTGATGCCCGTGGCAACGATGTTGTCGAGCAGGTACGAGCGGCTACTGATGGCGGCGCGCACTACGCGTTCGAGACCGTCGGCAGCGCCGCAGTACTGGCCCAGGCCTACCAAGCGACCCGCCGTGGCGGAACCACCGTGACGGTCGGCCTCCCGCATCCTTCGCAGACCTTGAGCATCCCGGCCGTCAGCCTGGTAGCCGAAGAGCGCACCATCAAAGGTTCCTACCTGGGCTCAGCCGTCCCCAGCCGCGACATTCCCCGCTACATCGCCCTCTACCGCGCCGGCCGCCTACCGGTCGATCGGCTGCTCACGTCCACGCTCGGCCTCGACGACCTGAACGAAGCCTTCGACACCCTCGCCGCGGGGACCGCGATCAGACAGGTGCTCGTCCTCTGAGCAAGGGGGTGACGGTCAGCCGCAAAGCCGGCCGCCACCCCCGCCCTCGCAGTACTAGCCGCCACCCCGCCCTCGCAGTACTAGTTGTTGTTGATGAAGGTCCGGGCGAGTTCCTGACCGCGGGAGACGGCCAGGTCGTGGCTCTCGATCGGGTTGATGGTCGAGTTCTTGAAGACGATGTACGTCACGCCCGAGTCGGTGCCGCCGTTGCTCGGGTCCGGGTTGATGCCCAGCTGGACCGCCGAGGCGTACGACGCTTCGCCGATGATGTCGGTCGGTCCGGTGTCACCGACCACCGCATAGGTGACCTGGTTGTTGTAGATCACCGCGACCACACCGCCGCCGGCGATCTGGAAGTTCTCGTAGTTCCAGGTGCTGCTGGGGCTCGGCACCACGACGTACGGAAGCTGGGCCGCGTTCAGCGGCTGGTCGCTCGACGTGTGGAAGGCGGTGTCGGGCAGGAAGCAGCAATCGGTGTTCTCGTTGCACTGCGAGGTGCGGACGCCGTCGCAGTCGATGTCCATGTCGGCCTTCCAGAAGACCGCGCCGTTCTTGCCGCAGACCGGGATCGTCCGGCCGAGTTCTTCGTCGGTCTTGTAGGTGCCGTTGGAGATCTGGCTGCAGGTGGTCACCTTGGCGAGCAGTTCGGCCGCGGTCGGCGCACCGCCACCGCCGCCACCGGAGTCCGTGACGGTGAGCGAGTCGAGGTTGGGGCCACCGTTGGCGGTCGTCGCGGTGGTCTTGATCGTGTGCGAGCCGGGCCGACAGCGTCGTGTTCACCGTGGTGGTGTTCCAGGTGGTCCAGACACTTGTACTGGCGAACTGCGGCGTCGCGACGGTGGTGCCGTCGACCGCGATCGTCATCGGCCGGTTCACGGTGGTGCCGTTGGAGAACCGGAACGCCAGCGCGGCGCTGCCGGCCGTACCGACATTCACCGTGAATGTGACCGAGGAGCCGGCCACATTGTCGTAGTTGACGAATCCGGTGCCGGTGAAGCCGGCGTGGTTGGACTCGACCACGCCTTGGGTCCGGGCGGCATTCTCTGCCTGGTACGTCGTGGTCGCGGCCAACGCCGGCGTCATGCCTGCCGGCACCAGCAACAGGCTGCCGAGTACTGCGAGGGCGAGTGCGAGGGGGCGGAACGTACGCATCTTTCACCTCTCCTATAGTTAGTAAACTTTCCTAACTATCTGAGCGCGAATGCGGTCCGTCAAGGGTTCGGAACAGATTGTGGTTCCGGAACTGGAAAAGGCTTGCCGAGCAAGCAAACGTTAATTTGAAGTGAAAGCGTATACAGCGAGGCAACCTTCGGGCAGGCTACCGAAAGTGCGCGAGAGTGCACGACTAGTGAGGCTAGTCAGGAGTCCCTGAGGAGGACCCCCGTATGCAAAGGTTCCGCCGAACCGGTGCGCTCGTAGGTACCGGTGCCATTCTGTTCGGAGCGCTGGCGGTCGTCGCCGGTAACCAGGCAGACGCCCAGCAGGGTCCGTCCCCGGTCCCGTTAGACCAGCTTCTCGGCCAGCAACTCGAGGGCCGGCCGCTGCAAGGTAAGACCGCGCTGGCCAAACTCCAGCCCCGACTCGCCGAGCTCGCCGAGCGCAACGGGATCGCCGAGCTGAAGCTGCAGCAGATCCTCGCCACCGACCGGACGAGCTGGCTCGACAAGGACGGCAAGCTCTTCTTCAAGGAGCCGGTCGCCACCGCCGAGGAGAAGGCCGCCACCTCCTCCTCGAAGGTCTCGAAGAAGACCCTCGCGGCCGCGGCCGCCGGTCCGGCGTTCGAGCTGCACAGCAAGTCCGGCTCGAACCGGGTGATCTACCTGGACTTCGACGGCCACACGATCACCAAGACCGCGTGGAACTCCAACGGCAAACCGGCGACCGTGAACGTCACGGCGTACGACACCGATGGCAACACGAGCAACTGGAGCGCGGCCGAGCAGTCCGTGGTCCGTGAGGTCTGGGCCCGGGTGTCGGAGGACTATGCGCCGTTCGACGTCGATGTCACCACGCAGGCGCCGCCGGAATCGGCGATCGACCGCACGAGCTCGTCCGACCAGCAGTACGGCACGCGGGTCGTGATCGACCCGACCACCTGGTACCAGTCCGGCTGTGGTTGTGGCGGTGTCGCCTACGTCGGTGTCTACGACAGCACCAGCCAGCACTCGTACTACCAGCCGGCCCTGGTCTTCACCAAGGGCGTCGGCACCGGTGCGAAGAACATCGCGGAGGCCGCGTCACACGAAGCCGGCCACAACGTCGGGCTCAGCCATGACGGCACCGCGTCGGTCGGCTACTACTCCGGACATGGCGCCTGGGCTCCGATCATGGGCGTCGGCTACTCCAAGGCGATCAGCCAGTGGAGCAAAGGCGAGTACAGCGGAGCCAACAACAAGGAAGACGACTTCGCGGTGATCGGCCAGAACGGTCTGGCGCTGCGGGCCGACGATCACGGAAACGGCACCACCGATGCCACCGCCCTGAGCCTCGGTGCTACCGCAAACGGGATCTACGCCAACGACTCCGACGTCGATACCTTCCGGATCGACCTGGCAGCCGGCACCTTCACCTTCGCGGCGAACTCGGCGGCTGTCGGCGGTGACCTGGACATCAAGCTCCAGTTGCTGAACTCGGCCGGCGCGGTGGTCGCGACCGCCGACCCGGCAGCCGGCCAGTCCAACTCCGGTACGCCGACCGGCCTGAGTGCGAGCATCCGCCAGCAGGTGGCTGCGGGGCGCTACTACCTGCGCGTCGACAACACCGGCTACGCCAACCCGCTGAACACCGGCTACTCCACCTACGGCAGCCGCGGCGCCTACACGCTCCGCGTCACCACCAGCTAGTCAGTACTGCGCGCGCCGGTTGCTGCGGGCGGTCCGCCCCGCTCGCAGCACTTGCACCACGGATTTGCCCGGGTCGCTGCTCTCCCTGGGGGGAGCAGCGACTTTCGGGGTCGGGGACCACAGCGAGGTTGGGGGGAATCCTTGAGGAGGATTCCGGATGGATCGCAAATTCCGCCGTACCGGTGCGCTCGTCGGCGCCGGTGCCGTCGTTTTCGGAGCGCTGGCAGTTGCTACTGGCAACCAAGCTGACGCGCAACAGACACCACTCGATCAGTTGCTCGGCCAACCCACACCGGGCCGGGCAGCACTTGGCAAGGTGCAGTCCCGGCTGGGGGAGCTCGCCCAGCGCAACGGTCTGACCGAACAGAAACTGCGCGAAACGCTCGCCACCGACAAGACCAGCTGGCTCGACCCGCAAGGCCGGTTGTTCTTCCGTGAGCCAGTTCTGACTCCCGCCCAGAAAGCGCCGGAAGCTTCGCCGCACTGGGCCACCAAGGCGGTTGCCGCAGCCGACGGGCCTGCTTTCGAGCTGCACAGCAAGGCCGGCTCGAACCGGGTGATCTACCTGGACTTCGACGGCCACACCATCACCGGCACGGCCTGGAACTCGTCCAAGGGCGTCGACCCGGTCAACGTCACGCCGTACGACACGGACGGGACTCCGGGCACCTTCAGCACGGCCGAGCAGGACGTCGTACACGAGGTATGGGCGCGGGTCGCGGAGGACTACGCCCCGTTCGACGTCGACGTGACGACGCAGCAGCCCGCCCCGGACGCGATCAACCGGACCGACGCGAACGATCAGCAGTACGGCACCCGGGTGGTGATCGACCCGACCGGCTGGTACCAGACCGACTGCGGTTGTGGCGGTGTCGCCTACATCGGTGTCTACGACAACGCCGGTCAGCACGACTACTACCAGCCGGCGCTCGTCTTCACGAAGGGTGTCGGCACCGGCGCGAAGAACCTCGCCGAAGCCGCGTCCCACGAGGCCGGTCACAACGTCGGCCTCAACCACGACGGCACCGCGAGCGTCGGGTACTACGAGGGTCACGGCTCCTGGGCGCCGATCATGGGCGTCGGCTACTACCGCGGGATCAGCCAGTGGAGCAAGGGCGAGTACTCCGGCGCGAACAACACCGAGGACGATTACAACGTCATCGGCACCCATGGTCTGTCGCTCCGGACGGACGAGGTCGGTGACAGCACTGGGGCTGCTGCCGCCCTCGCCGTCGGAGCGACCGCAACCGGTGTGATCGCTGCCGAGTCCGACGTGGACGTTTACAAGATCACCATTGGTGCCGCAGGCAACTACACGGCGACGGCGAGTGCCGCCGTGCTGGGTGGCGACCTCGACATCAAGTTCGATCTGCTGAACAGTGCGGGCACCGTCGTCACCTCGGCCAACCCGGATTCGGGTCAGAGCGACGCCGGAACGCCCACCGGGCTCAGTGCGACTGCCACCAGCAACCTGCAACCCGGCACGTACTACCTGCGCGTCGACAACACCGGCTACGGCGACCCGCTGAACACCGGCTACTCCACCTACGGGAGCCGCGGGGCCTACTCCCTCGCCATCAACCCGTCCTGAGCCCCTCGGCCGCCCCGATTCCTCGCGGCCGTGCTGAACCGGCGGTCCTGAACTCCTGCGGTTGGTCATCCTCTGGCGGGGTGACCAACCGCAGGCCTATTCCCCGCGCTGCAGGCCGAGCGTGGCGAGCAGATCCTCATGCAGTTCGAACCACACGACGTGGCAGGAGTCGACACCTGTCCCGTCGACCCAGGCCACCTCACCCGCCGTCGCCCGGCCGAGTGCGCTGCTGAACCTGGTGTCGTAGCTTTGAAAGCGATCCAGTACGCCGACCAGCCGGTCCACTACCGACTTGAGCCCGCGATCCAATTCGCTCAGTTCGTCGATCACTTGCTGGTCCCAGGCCGGATCGCTGTGGTCGTTGAAGGCCAACGCATCCGCTGTCGTCGGCCTGAGCTGCCAGTCGGTGCAGGCTTGCTGAAGCCGCCCATTCAGCGGCAGGAACACTTCGCAGGCCTCGCTCACGGCCTCGCGACCACCCGCTGTTCCCTCGAGCTCCGCCGCCAACTGCCGCTCGTTCTCCGACCTGCCCGCGCTGGTCATCGACCACCCGCCCGTACCGGCGAACTCCGACCACCCGACCCACCCGAACGCCTGAAAATCAAGCAACAACTCAGCCGCCTGCTCGCGCCCAACCCCGAACCGCCTCGCGGTAGTCTCGTCATCAGCCATCCCCTTGAGCCGAACAGCATGCAACACCAACAACTCCACCTCCGACCGACGCGTCATCGTTCCGCCCCTCCAAACTGAGAGCGCGCCTGCTCCCCACGCGCCCGCTCATCATGCGCCTGCTCGCCACGCGTCTGCTCGCCACGCGCCTGCTCATCACGCGCCTGCTCATCACGCGGCTGCTCCCCGCCCGGCTGCTCTCCGCGGGCAAGGAGGCGATCGAGGCGTTGCTGACAAGCCTGCGGCGAATTCAGCCCGAGCGCCGTCGCCATCTGCGCCCAGGTCAGCCCCAGCCCTCTGGCAGCGAACAGCAACCCGGTTTCCAGTTGATCGATCTCAGCCCGAGCCGCCGGCAACAACCGCAGCGCCGCCAAGGCCGCCTCGGCGCTTCTGTCCTCTGTGCTTTCGGCGGTCCGGGAACTCGACTGCCAGACAAAGAACTGAATCAGATCCACCGCCGACGGCGGCACCGGCGCGGGCCGCCACGGCCTCCGCTCAAGACCATCAGCCCCCGCCACGAGCAACAACTCCCTCGCTTCCCGCTCCCGCTGAGCCGCCCGTTGATCCTCGGCCGGCCCACCACCCTGCTCCACGCTTCCCATCCGTGAACCATCTCGCCATCAACAGATTGTTGTCAACATTCTGTTGAAACCCTGTCATGCTTGTCTCGCGAACCACCCGCCCACCCGCCGACCACCCGCCCCACGGCGCCCGCCTCCTCGGAGCCGGTCGCGGACCGCCACCGGCACCACCCCCGACCGCGAAGGAGTGCACCTTGCTCATCAGCCTCCTGGACGCGACCCCACAGAACGCCGGCGCCAAAGCCGCAACCCTCGGCCGACTCGCCACTGCCGGTTTCCCGGTCCCGCCCGGCTTCGTTGTTCCGATCGCCAGCTACGAATCGACCGTCGCCCACCTGGACATCCCCACGGTTCTTGCCCAGCGCGGCCCCGACGAGGTCCGCCGCCTGATCGAGTCCCAAGCCTTCCCACCACAACTCCTGTCGGAGCTCGCCAACGCCTTGAGCTCCCTCGGCGACCTCCCCGTAGCCGTCCGCTCGTCCGCCACCACCGAGGACACCCCGCACGCCTCAGCCGCCGGCCAACATGACACCTACCTAGCCATCCACGGCCCCGCCGCCGTAGCCACCAAACTCCTGGCCACCTGGTCCTCCCTCTGGACCACACGAGCCGTCCGCTACCGCCACACGTTCGCTGCCGCACCAGGAACCGATGCGCCGACACCTACTACTCCTGCGACTGCCGTTCTCATCCAGCGCCACATCGATGCGGACGTTGCCGGGGTCCTCTTCACAGCCAGCCCCGGCAACAGCGTCCACTCCGCGTCGGGACAGGTATCGGTGATCGAGGCCTCGTGGGGACTGGGGGAGAGCGTGGTCCAAGGCTCGGTGACACCCGACGAGTACGTGGCGAGCGCGGACGGCGTACTCGAACGGCGTTTGGGTGACAAGCGAACCCGGATCGACCGGAGCCCGGAAGGAACGACCACCACCGAGGTACCGGCCGAAGCTCGTCGGCGTGCTTGCCTCAGCGA
The DNA here is from genome assembly GCF_014217565.1 of Kribbella qitaiheensis. Classification (NCBI taxonomy): domain Bacteria; kingdom Bacillati; phylum Actinomycetota; class Actinomycetes; order Propionibacteriales; family Kribbellaceae; genus Kribbella; species Kribbella qitaiheensis. The sequence continues at coordinate 4,323,726 of NZ_CP043661.1, read as the reverse complement.
CGACCAGGTGGTGCGGTTGAGGAAGCTCGGCGAAGACGTGGCGCACTACCTGGGCGGCCCCCAAGACATCGAGTTCGCCGTCGAGGGCGACCAGTTCTGGCTCCTGCAGGCCCGACCGATAACCGCAGCCCTGGCAACGAGCCCGCAGAAGACGCTCGGGCAGCAGATCGACGATCCGTCCAAAGGTGACGCTGTCGAGCGGAGAGGTGGTGCTGCCGAGTCGCTGGTGGCAGCGGCTGGTAGGTCAGACCTAGTACTAGCGGGAGCCGCCGGTCTACTACTACGGGGAACCGGCGGAAGCCCAGGAATTGCCACCGGACCAGCGCGCGTAGTCAACGGCCCCGAGGACTTCGCGAAGGTTGCCGTAGGCGACATCCTGATCTGCCGCTACACGGATCCAGCGTGGACCGCCTTGTTTACCGTGATCGCGGGCGTAGTGACGGAGACGGGCGGTCGCCTCTCCCACGCCGCGATCGTCGCGCGCGAACGCCGAATCCCCGCAGTCCTCGGCGTCCCAACCATCCTCAGCAGCGTGCAGGATGGGGACCTGCTCACAATCGACGGCAGTGCCGGCACCGTACGGGCACCTCGTTCCTCAGAACTATCTGCCACCCGAGCTCATCGATTCACTGCAAGGCAGCGATCCAAGACTTGTGGTGGGCCTTGATGTAGTCCGCGGTCGGACCCCAATGATCGCCATGTCCCTCCGCGTACAGACGGGCCCAGGGTTCCTGTCCGGTCTGCGACCCACGCCTGAGCAGGTCGTACATCCCACGCGTGTGGGCTTCGATCAGAGCGGGAAAGGCCCGGCGTTCCTCACTGTCCAGGCCGTATCCGTCCACCAGCGCGCGCAACCTGGGAGCGTCCGTGGCCGGATCGCCGTCCGCTCGGAAGGGTACGAAGCCGTGGGCGACGTACCCGAGGTCCCACGGCGCCGACCCCGGACCGGCACCGTCCCAGTCGATGAAGACCCAGCGATCGCCGTCGATCACCAGATTCCAGGGTGCCAGGTCGTTGTGACAGATGAGCCGACCGCCGGTGGGATCCGGGATCACGACATCCCAGGCCACCTCCGCGGGCGGGCGAAAGCTCGCCATCGCCTCATGCAGTTCGCGGACTACTTTGCCGAGCCGACGCAACTCGCTCATGGTGAACGGCGGCAGCGTGTCGGCAAGCGTCCCGGGGACGTACTCCACAACATGTCGGCCCCGACCATCTCTCCCCAGCGTGCGTGGGGCACTCTCGAAGCCGACCCGAGCCAGATGATCCAGCACCGCTTCGATGCCAGCAGTAGCGGGAATGGCGGGCTTACGCACCGTTGCCCCGATGCGCACCACACTGGCGGCGACATTTCCCCCGGCCAGAACCTCTTCGGCTCCTCCGGCCAGATCCCCTTCGGCCTCTTCCACCGTCAGATTCTCCCTTCCGTGATGGCATCGACGTCGCTGTCGACTCCACTGCGGCTTGTGTCCGGCCGCGATGGCTGAAGTCTCGCGTAGTTCGGTTGAGGGGTGGATGAAGGGGCGGGAGGTGGCTGCCACGGAGAGTCGGGAGGTTCCGGACGAATGGCGGACGCGGGGGTTCCGTGGTGCTTCCGGGGTTCTTGTCGGGCGAGGAGTTGGCACCGGCGCTTGGTGAGCTGGGAACGATGTTCCCCACCGCTGAGGGTTTCCACGACGGAACGGATGAACGGCGTGGGCGGTATGTGGACGACGAGTTCGACGGGATCGACGCGGTTCCGTTCGGCAGTACCGAGTTCAGCCTGCCGGCCGTGCATCGAGGATCGTGGAGCTTGCGGAGACCTTGCTCGGGCAGACGAAGCTGCGGTTGTCGTCGGCCGAGGCGTGGGCGAAGTACACCGGCGCCGCGTCGTACGACCAGAACCTCCATCGGGATCACCTGAACCAGACGATCCTGGTGCCGTCCACCGACGATCGCTACCAGCATCTCGAGATGTTCGTCTTCCTCGTCGATGTTCCCGAGGAACTCGGCCCGCCGCACCTGGTGCCGGACGAGCACACCGCGGAGCGGCCGATGAATCCGAACTTCTACCCACGCAGCGGCGGCAGCGGCGACTTCGTCTCGCCGGATGACAACCCCCGCCTGTACGACGCGGAGCAGTCCGGCGGTCGCAGTTATGAGTTGGGCTGGTACGAGTTCGTTCATCGTGCAACTCCCCGTCAACTAGAGCTCTTCGGCTTTCCCGGCCTCGGACCATCCGTACTGGACCGGGGAAACCCTCACCGACATCACCCGGCGCTACCCGGATCTCGACACCACCCCCTGGCGAACCGCCGCCGAGTAGGCGCGGTGCGGGCCGGTGACCGCTCGCGCGGCGGGGTGGGCTGGAGCTGGTTGTGCTGGCGCGGTTGGTGGGGCCAGGCCGGACAGGGCCTTTCGGAGGGGGAGGGTTTCTGCGGTCGGTCTGGTGGGGGACAGCGGCTGAGGTGGTTCGAAGATGGCCTCGGCGGTGGCTATTTCTTCGGTGAGGCGGTGGACGCTTCGGTAGCCGGCGGCTAGGGACTTGGTGGCGGCGAGGTCTCGGGGTTCGGTCTCGAACTGGGCGAGGGAGTCGAAGGAATTCCGGAGGGTCGTTTCGAGCCGGAGCCGGACGGCTGGTTCGCGGTCGGCTGGGACGAGGTCGGGAAGACGGCTCGATCGGTAGGCGGAGTCGACGATCAAGGGCCATTGGCCCTCGGCCGTCTGCCGGTTGAGTGCTCGGAGGGTCTCGCCTCGAGGCAGGCCGGCACGCCTGTCCAGGTCGGTGGTCAGAACTCGGACCGCAGGGACGAACGCCTGGTACGACGGTGCGCTGCGGACCTGCGAGATGCCGGGGGCAACCTCTTCGATGCCGAGACGGTCGAGGTACTCGTTCAGATGATCCTGTGCCCACGCCTCGGCAACGCCCTCTTCCAAGGGACGGGCTCCGGGCAACCGGAACGCAGCCCTGGCCGCGTCCTGGGTCGCGCCGGCCGGACCCAAGAAATGGGATTGCTCATGCAGCACGGTCACGAGTGCCTCCCGGCAACGGATCAGAGCCTCGTCCGGCTGCCTGACACCTGGCGACTCGTACAGCTCTCGCAAGGGATCGAGAATGCACTCGCGGTCCAGCTGCAGCGTCCCGTCCCAGTGGGCGACGCCGAGGATGCCTTCGCCGGCCTCGATGACGTGGCCGTTCCAGGCGGTCTGGTCGGCGCCGCTGACCTGGATGGCAGCCCGGGCATGCGCCGCCAGCAGAGCGGGCAGCGAGTCGGGTGGTCCTGCCGACCGGTCGACGTACCGGGCTGAGTTGAGGAGGTGCAGCGCCGCAGTGACCTCATCGGTGGCGGTCATCCGCGCATCGCCGTCGCCAGGCGGACGAGGGAGTCGGCGGATCGGCGCAGGTCGGTCCGTTCGGTGGGATCCTCACTGGCTGCCGCGCGGCGGCGCAACTCGGCGATCAGCCAGTCGGCTCGCGCTCGTCGTTCGTCGGTCTCAGGGATCTCGTGCTCCATCGCTGTCCTCCCGGGATTGGCTACTCGCCGGAGAACATATGGAGCCGCACCGCGAAGTCAGCCGCGGATTTCCAGGCTGTGGATAAAGGTGCTGTGGATAAACCTCAGAAGAGCGTCTCGGGCGCGGCCGGTAGCGGCTCGGGAAGCGGTGCGAGCCCAGGCACCAAAGTCCGCACCTCGTCGTAGAAGCGACGAGCCAGCTTCAGCGCATCGACGTTGTCGGGCGTGTGCAGGAAGACAGTCGGTGAGCGACCTTCAGCCAGCCAATCAACGACCGCCCGGACGAGATACGCCCAGCCCGCCATCGTGAGTGCTGGATCGTCCCGCCCGATGTACCGGACGATCGGGCGATCGGTGAGCGCGCGCGACCGCCGTAGTACGCGGGGCTTCTTCATCCAGGCTTCGCGTTCCGCATAGCTGGTCGCCGGAGTGCCGAACAGCGTCACGGTGTCGAAGAGCACCCATTCGGCACCGACGCGACCGAGGACCTGTTCGAGTTGCCGGGCCGAGCGCTCGTCGTCGAAGAACGAAGGGTGCCGGACCTCTACGGCGTACCGATAGGAACGAGGAAGCCGGTACAGGAAGGTCGCCAGCGTGCCGAGATCAGCAGGCCCGAAGGAGCCGGGCAGTTGAATCCAGAAGGCGTGATTGCGCGGACCGAGTGGCTCCATCGCCGTGAAGAAGCTCTGCAACTCTGCGTCCGCACCACGCAGCCGGCGCTCATGCGTGACCGTCTTCGGCAGCTTCAGCACGAAGCGAAAGTCCTCGGCGGTCTGAGCGGCCCAGCTCTCCACCGTGGCCAGGGCCGGCGTCGCATAGAAGGTGGTGTTGCCCTCGACCGCGTTGCACCAGCTCGCATAGGCGCGCAGGCGCTCCGACGGCGGCAGCGGATGGGGGATCAACCGGCCCTGCCAAGGCGCGTGCGTCCACATCGCGCACCCCACATGCAACCGCATGCCGCCGACGCTATCGAAGCCGTCCGACAGGAAAGCGCAACGGGCCCCGCGGCAAGAAGCCACGAGGCCCGCAGTACTCCGCGCTCGAAGTACGGAGTACTCAGCAGAACTGCAGGGGAACTGCGGTCAGCGCTCGACCTCGCCCTTGATGAACTTCTCGACCAGGTCGCGGCAGACGTCGTCGGCATACTGCTCCGGCGGCGACTTCATGAAGTACGACGAGGCGGACAGGATCGGGCCGCCGATGCCGCGGTCCTTGGCGATCTTCACCGCGCGGATCGCGTCGATGATGATGCCGGCCGAGTTCGGCGAGTCCCAGACCTCGAGCTTGTACTCCAGCGACAGCGGGACGTCGCCGAAGTTGCGGCCCTCGAGCCGGATGAAGGCCCACTTGCGGTCGTCGAGCCAGGCAACGTAGTCGGACGGGCCGATGTGCACGTTGCGCGGGTCGATCTTGTCGACCAGCTGCGAGGTGACGGACTGGGTCTTGCTGATCTTCTTGGACTCCAGCCGGTCGCGCTCCAGCATGTTCTTGAAGTCCATGTTGCCGCCGACGTTCAGCTGGTAGGTCCGGTCGACGGTGACGCCGCGGTCCTCGAACAGCTTGGCCAGCACGCGGTGCGTGATGGTGGCGCCGATCTGCGACTTGATGTCGTCGCCGACGATCGGGACACCGGCCGCGGTGAACTTGTCGGCCCACTCCTTGGTGCCGGCGATGAATACGGGCAGCGCGTTGACGAACGCGACGTTCGCGTCGATCGCGCACTGGGCGTAGAACTTCGCAGCCTGCTCGGAACCGACGGGCAGGTAGCAGACCAGGACGTCGACCTGGGCCTCGCGAAGGGCGGCGACGACGTCGACCGGCGCGGCGTCGGACTCGGTGATGGTCTCGCGGTAGTACTTGCCGAGGCCGTCGAGGGTATGACCACGCTGCACGGTGATGCCGCTCGGCGGCACGTCGCAGATCTTGATGGTGTTGTTCTCGCTGGCGCCGATCGCGTCGGCGAGGTCGAGGCCGACCTTCTTGCCGTCCACGTCGAACGCGGCGACGAACTCGACGTCGCGGACGTGGTAGTCGCCGAACTGGACGTGCATCAGACCGGGGACGCGCTCGTCGGGCTTCGCGTCGCGGTAGTAGTGCACGCCCTGGACGAGCGAGCTGGCGCAGTTGCCGACACCGACGATCGCTACGCGGATCGAAGTCATCTGGAACTCCTTAATTGGGGGGTGAAACAGGCGGGGAATGCTCTTCGGGGGGCCGCTGCCGGCTGCGTTCGCCGTCGATCAGCTCGTTCAGCCAGCGGACCTCGCGCTCGGCCGACTCCAGGCCGTGCCGTTGCAGCTCGAGGGTGTAGGTGTCGACCCGCTCCGCGGTCCGGCTCATCGCGGCCTTGAAATTGGCCAGCCGTTCCTCCATCCGGGTCCGGCGGCCCTCGAGGATGCGCAACCGGGTGGCCGGATCGGTCCGGCCGAAGAACGAGAACCGGACGCCGAACGTGTCGTCCTCCCACGCCGACGGGCCGGCGTCGTGCATCGCTTGCGCGAAGTGGTCCTTGCCGTCGGCCGTGATCGTGTAGACGATCTTCTGCCTCCGCCCGTCCGGCGTACCGGCATCGGCGGAGATCAGTCCGTTGCGGAGCATCGCCTTCAGACACGGGTAGAGCGACCCGAAAGACAGCACGCGTCCCCAGCCGAACTGGGCGTTGACGCGCTTGCGGAGCTCGTAACCGTGCATCGGCGCTTCGTGCAGCAGACCGAGTACGGCGAGCTCGAGGACCCCACTGCGGTTTCCCATGACCCACCTCCCTCGGTCCAGTTTGTCATGACTTGATGTATCGACTCGATACATCGTGGCGCCACTGTAGGCAGATCGACCGAAACCACTCAACTCCTGACAAAGTCGGCCTTTGTCACCTCGGCCACGCCACGCGAGCACAAAACCTGTTACGTCAGGCTCCGATCTGCGTTAATTCGACTGACACACAGCGTCGTGGTCCAGGAGCGGAGGGTCATGGCCGACAGCCATGGGAAGCACGCGAAGCACGGCATCGAGGACGAAGGGCCGCTGGCCCGTACGGCGTTGCGCTTCACAGCGTTCACCGAGAAGTGGCTCCCGGACGCCTTCGGGTTCGTCCTGGTCGGCACCTTCGTCGTCCTGCTGTTCGGCCTCGTCACCGGTGAGCCGCTGCTGAAGCGTCCCGATGACCCGGCCGCGACCAAGGGCTACGGCCTGATCGACAGTTGGGGTCTCGGGTTCTGGAGCCTGATCACCTTCACCCTCCAGATGGCCATGATCATCATCGGCGGGTACGCCGTGGCGACCAGCGGCCCGGTCGCCCGACTGATCACCCGGCTGGCCCGGATCCCGAAGTCGCCGCGGACGGCGGTCGCCTTCGTGGCCGCGGTCGCGATGGTCGCGTCGTACCTGAATTGGGCCTTCAGCCTGATCTTCGCCGCGATCCTGGCCCGCGAGGTCGCGCGCAACGTGCCGAAGGCGGACTACCGCGCTCTCGGCGCGATGGCGTTCCTCGGTCTCGGCACGGTCTGGGCGCAGGGCTTGTCCGGCTCGGCCGCTCTCCAGGTCGCCAGCGCGAGCAGCAGCCCGGCTCCGGTCCAGGAGGTCATCAAGGCGGGCGGCCACGCCGATGGCCTGATCCCACTCAGCGACACCATCTTCAGCTGGCAGGCGATCGTGGCCACGCTGATCGTGTACGCCGTCGGCGTGGCGATGGCGTGGTTCATCGCACCCGGCGCGGACCACGCCAGGACGGCCGAGGACATCGGCATCGAGCTGAAGCCCCTGATCGGCCGAGGCTCCGCGTACAACGGGCAGCGCGTCGACGCAGAGGCGAGAAGGCCGGGCGACTGGCTGGAACACTCACCACTGTTCAGTCTGCTGGTGGTCGGACTCGGCGCGATCTACCTGGTCAGGTACTTCGACGGCAAGAGCTTCTTCAACGCACTCGACCTGAACACGGTCAACCTGATCCTGTTCCTGCTGGCGATGCTGCTGCACTGGCGGCCGTGGCGGATGGCCCGGGCAGTCCGTGACGGGGCACCGGCGGCGGCCGGCGTACTGCTCCAATTCCCCTTGTACGGCGGGATCTTCGGCATGATCGCTTATACCGGGGTGTCCGCGCGGATCGCGGGCTGGTTGGTGCAGGCAAGCAACCAGTTCTTCTTCCCGCCGCTCGTCGCGATCTACTCGTGCATCCTCGGTGTCTTCGTGCCCAGTGGCGGCAGCAAGTGGGTGATCGAAGCGCCGTACGTCCTGCAGGCGGCCAACGAGCTCAAGGTCGACGCGGGCTGGATGGTGGTGGTCTACGACCTAGGGGAGGCCAGCGCCAACCTCCTGCAGCCGTTCTGGATGCTGCCGACGCTGGCCATCCTCGGCCTCAAAGCCCGCGACATCATGGGCTACACCTTCACCATGTTCCTGGCCTGCTTCCCCGCCGCCTTGATCGCGGTGACGCTACTGGCACCCAACGTCACCGGCTAACCTCGGCGTTTCACGGAAATTGGTGCGACACGTGAGGTAGAAAGGCGCGAGTGCCTTGTCTGTAAGGAAAAATTTGGGTTTGCGAAGGTCCAAGTTCTCGAACAGGAAGACACTCTCGGCGCAGTTTAGCAAGGGCGGGGCCGGGTTCAAGGTGTCGGCTGATGGTAAGGGGATCGTGTCGCATGCCAGGACCGCGCTGCTGCGGGAACTGGCTGCCGAGACCGGTCTGGTGAAGGGCGGACCGAGGCGTTGATCGACACTTACCGGGTTGCCGCCGCTGCACGCACCGGGTCAGGTGCTGGTGGACGTGGCGGTGACGATCGCCGACGGCGGCGACGCACTGCGGCATCTGCGGACGTTGCGGGACCAGCCGCGCCTGTTCGGGCTGGTCGTGTCCGACCCAACCGCCTGGCGGGTCGTCGACAAGGTCGATGATGCCCGGCTGGAGGCGTTGCGGGCGGCACGCGCGCAAGGCCGGGAGCGGGCGTGGGCTGTCGGTGCGGGCCCGGATCTGGCCGAACCGCTGTGGCTGCATTTCGACGCGACCTGCTGACCGCGCACTCGGACAAGGAGAACGCCGCACCGACCTGGAAGAAGGGGGTCGGGTTCCACCCGCTGTTGTGTTACCTGGACCGGCCCGACGTGTCCGGCGGGGAAGCCCTGGCCGGGCTACTGCGGCCAGGCAACGCCGGCTCGAACACCGCCGCCGATCATGTGACGGTGCTGGACATGGCGATCGCCGCGCTACCCCGCCCACGCCCGGCCCAGGCCCGCCGATCCCGATGGGCCGAAGGTGACGGCCAGTGCTGATTCGGCCGGAGCGACCCACGTGTTCGCTGCCGCGCTGCGGGCTCACGGGATCGGGTTCTCGCTCGGGTTCTCCGTCGACGAGAACGTGCAACACGCGATCCTCGCAACCCCCGAACACGCCTGGCTACCGGCCTACAACGCCGACGGGCAACCCCGCCGCGGCGCCTGGGTGGCCGAACTGACAGGGCTGCTCAACCTGCCTAACTGGCCGACCGGTTCCCGGGTCATCGTCCGCCGCGAACGGCCCCACCCCGGCGCACAGCTCACGTTCACCGACATCGACGGGCACCGGTTCACCGCGTTCCTCACCGACACCCCAAGCTGCCAGTAACTCCCCGACCTGGAATGGAACACCGCGCCCACGCCCGGGTCGAAGACCGGATCCGCACCGGCAAAGACACCGGTATGCGCAACCTGCCCTTCCACGCCTACACAGCCAACGCCTGCTGGCTCGAACTCGCGCTGGCCGCCGCTGACCTACTCACCTGGTCCCAAGCACCGTGCTTCACCGGCACCCTCGCCCGCACCGAACCCGCCACCTACCGCTACCAGATCCTCCACACCGCCGCCGTTCTCGTCCGCACCGCCCGCGGCCGGCGCCTCAGACTCGACACCGACTGGCCCTACGCCACCAACTCGCAACCGCATTCGACCGACTCCGCACAGCCCCCTGGCCAGCCACCTGACCCCCACCCCAAGCCCCTACCACCCAAGGACATCAGACCCCGCCCACCCGACGCGACAGTCGGCCCCAACCCACGCCACCACCCCGACCAACAACCAAACCCCACCAAACAAAGACCCCCAACGACACGCCGAAGCTCTATGGAATATCTGGGCTAAGCTGAGTTAGTGATTCAACTAACCCGCTGAAATACCTGTGACTTTGCATCGCTGCCAGCCTGACGACGACGAGTTGAAGTAGAGATCAATACACAGTGTTCCTGTCCCGTAGCCTGCAGAGGTTGTTCCGGCCCAGAAATTCACATATTGACCCATGCCCCTGTTATTCAGTGCCCACTTGCAGTCCCTGCTCACGCGCGGACTCGTCCAATTTGGGTTACCGTTGAGAGTTGCCCACCCGGTCACCTTGCACCCCGTCGCTGACGTAGCCTCCGGGCCAATCTCCACGCTGCCGTTCTGATTCAGGTAGCGCGTCGGATCACTGTCCAGACCGGTCCATTCCAACCAGTCGCAGCCAAGTATTCTGCGGTTGAGATCCGTGTATCCATAGTATTGACATGCGTCTGGGGTGTCAGCAATTGCGGCGGGTATCCCAATCGAGCCGAAAGTGGTGGCGACCGCGACAACCGCGGCAGCTCGTGCGGAAGTTACTAGCCTCTTGTTCATGTAGCTAACCCCTCACTTGGCGCCGTTAGACGGAGGCAGTCTAGATCCTCAGGGGGTCGTTTCTGAAGTTGGTGCCGGTCCGCTTTCTTGAGGATCTGGTCGGCCGTCTTGGTCCAGACGAAGGGGTGGCAGCGGTCGTTCCAGCCGGTGATGAAGGTGCGGATCTTGGTGTTGAGGTCTTTGGCCGAGGTGAAGGTTCCGCGGTGGATGGCTTGTTGTTCCATCATGCCGAACCAGACCTCGACCAGGTTCAGCCATGACCCGGAGGTGGGGGTGAAGTGGACCTTGAACCGGGGGTGCGCGGCCAGCCAGTCACGGATCTCGGCCCGTTTGTGGGTGGCGTAGTTGTCCATCAACAGGTGCAGCTCCTGACCGGTGCCGTCGTCGGGGTTGGAGCGATCGATCTGTTTGAGGAAGGTCAGGGACTCCTGGTGACGGTGCCGCGGTTTGCAGGCCGCGGTCACTGTGCCGGTGGCGATCTCCAAGGCCGCGAACAACGTGCTGGTGCCCCGTCGCGTTGCCGACCCTCAACCGCTCGGCCAGCAGCCGAGACGACCAATGCGTCACCCCCAGCCGCTTCGGCGGCGGCTTAACGTCTCGGCCGGATGGGTAGTCTCGGCAGCACGGGCGGAGCGGCACCGAGGAAACCGATTTCTCCACCGTTGTGAGCACCTCCGCCGAAGAGGCGCAGACCAATTCCGGCTCCTCCGAAGGGATGACGCCGGGTGGTCGCCGGGGGCGCTACGATTCCTGGCGGAATAGGGAGCGCTACCACATCGCCCGTACTCTGGGTGGCAATGACTTCAGCGAGATCGTCGAGGATTGCACTGTGAGTGAAGGTCGTAGGAAAGCCGCCCCGGTCCGTCGGCGAGGGAAGCGACACTGGGCGCTGCGGGTTCTCGGCTGGATGGCGGCGCTGTTCTTCCTCGGCGTGATCGCGGTATCGGCCGTGTTCTTCATCGGCTACCAGACCACCGACATCCCGGACCCGAACAAGGCGTTCGCGACCAACACCACGACGGTCTACTTCTCCGACGGCAGGACCCCGATCGGCAGCTTCTACGACCAGAACCGCCGCTCGGTACCGCTCAGCCAGATCCCGAAGACCGTCCAGGACGCCGTGATCGCCGCCGAGGACCGGACCTTCTGGACCAACCCCGGCATCTCCCCGTCGGGGATGGCCCGCGCCGCGTTCAACATCGCCCGGGGCCAGCAGTTGCAGGGTGGTTCGACGATCACCCAGCAGTACGTGAAGATCATGTACCTGACCCAGGAGCGGACCTTCTCGCGGAAGTTCTCCGAGCTGTTCATCGCGACCAAACTGAGCCGCGAGAAGGACAAGAAGGAGATCCTCGAGGGATACCTGAACACCATCTACTTCGGCGAGGGCGCGTACGGCGTCGCGGCGGCGGGCGACGCCTACTTCAGTCAGTCCAACCCTGCGAAGTTGAGTATCGGCGAGGCCGCCCTGCTGGCGACCGTGCTGAACAACCCGACCCGGTTCGACACCGATTCGACCGAGCCGGCGGTCAAACAGCGCGTCCTGGACCGCTATCGCTATGTGCTGGACGGCATGCGGCAGACTGGCACGATCACGGAAGCCGATTATGCGAAGTGGAGCAAGGCCGTACCGCCGCTCGACAAGAAGCCGAAGGCCAACCGCTTCAAGGGTGTCCAGGGCTTCCTGCTCGACATGGCCCGCAAGGAACTGTCCAGGCTCGGTGTTCCCGATGACCAGATCAGTGGTGGCGGGCTGAAGATCACCACGACCTTCGACGTGGATCTGCAGAAGAAGATGAACGCCTCGATCGCCGAACGCCCCAAGAAGAAGGGCGATCTGCACATCGGGATGGCCTCGGTGCGGCCCGGCACCGGCGAGCTGGTCGCGGTGTACGGCGGCCCCGACTACCTCAAGAACCAGTTGAACTGGGCAACGCTGCGGGCCCGTCCCGGCTCGTCCTTCAAGCCGTTCGCGGTCTCCGCGGCCCTGCAGAACGACTTCAACATCTACTCCACTTTCCAGGGTGACAGCCCGATCGAGGTCCAGGGCCACAAGCTCAAGAACGAGTTCAACAAGGACTTCGGCGACGTCACGCTGAAGGAGGCCACCGAGCAATCCATCAACACGGCCTTCTACGACCTGGTCGACAATCAGATGGAGAACGGCCCGGCCGAGCTGGTCAAGGCGGCCGAGGCCGCCGGAATCCCGAAGACGAACGCCTTGGAGCGGGGTAAGGACAACCCGTCGACGGTGCTCGGCCCTGACCCGTACGCCAGCCCGGTCGAGATGGCGAACGCCTATGCGACCTTCGCGGCCCGCGGACTCTACGTGCCGGTACACACCATCAAGAAGGTGGACTACCCGGGCAAGGCCCAGGACTGGACGGACGCCAAACTGCCGAGGAAGCAGACCGTCCCCCAAGATGTCGCCGATCAGGTCAACTACGTCCTCCAGAATGTGGTCGACGGCCCGAACGGGACCGGCAAGCTGGCGAAGGATCTGGACCGTCCGGTAGCCGGCAAGACCGGGACCGCCGGTGGTGTCGGTGTCGAACACCGGGCGGCCAACACCAAGTGCGACGGCTGCAAGGACGGCTCGGACACGCTGACCTCCTGGTGGACCGGCTACACGGCGGGCTATAAATCGCCCACTGACTCGAAGGGCCTGTCGACGTCGGTCCTGTATCGCGCCGGTAAGACCGGTGAGAGCGACCTCGACCCGTACAGCGACGACCCCGCTTTCTTCGGCGGCAACTGGCCGCTGCGGACCTGGCTGGCCTTCATGGACCCGGCGCTGGGCAGTTCGGACAAGGCGGAGTTCGACCAGCCCAGTGACGACGCGCTCAAGGATTCGCCGATGCCGACGAACACTCTGACCTACCCGCCCACCAACCCGCCCACGAACACGCCGACCAACCCGCCCACGAACACCCCGACCAACCCGCCCACGAACACCCCGACCAACCCGCCCACGAACACCCCGACGGGTAAGCCGACCAAGACGCACACGCCGAAGTTGCCCACCATCCCCACCGGCGGTCCTCCGACTCCTAACGGCGGAACCGTCGGCCAGTAGGGGGTAGTCCTGCGGTTATGAGGCACGATTGGGGGCATGAGCCGCCCTCTTGGTTGTCCGCGCCTGGGTGGTGAGTGCTGTGTTCGAACGGACGGCTGACGAGCAGCCGAGGCGGGCCCGGCGGGCTCGTGAAGGTGTCAGCCCGCGGCGGTATCTGTCGGACCTGAGCGCCCGCGAGACGCTCGGTTGGTGGCTGGTCAGCCGGATCGGGATCTTCGTGCTCTCGATCTCGGCGCCGCTGCTCTTCAACCGGGGCACCGACTACCCGAACGTCTGGCGGGCTTGGCTGCAGTGGGACGTCTGGCACTTCAAGGCGGTCGCGGAGTTCGGTTACAACCACGGTGAGCCTTCGGGCGCACCGCTGGCGGCGTTCTTCCCCGGCTTCCCGGCGCTGATGCGCGCCGCGAGCTGGCTCGGGATCGGGTACGTCGGCGGCGGGATCCTGGTCTCCCTGATCGCCAGCGCCGTCGCCGGGATCTACCTGGCCCGGCTGGCGCAGTACGAGTTTCCCCAGCTGGCCAACCTGGGGCCCAAGGCAGCACTGATCTGGTTCACCGCGCCGGTCGGTGTCTTCCTCGCCGCGCCGTACACCGAGGCCCTGTTCTGTGCCTTCGCCTTCCCTGCCTGGCTGGCGGCGCGGCAGGGGCGCTGGGCGCGGGCGGCGATCCTGGTCGCGTTCGCGTCGACCGTGCGGGTGTCCGGGATCTTCCTGATCTTCGCGCTCGGCGTCGAGTTCCTCACCTCGAAGAAGCGCGACTGGGCCTCCTTGCCATGGCTGCTGCTGCCGGTCCTCCCGGTGGTCGCGTTCATGGCGTACCTGAAGAAGATCCACGGGTCATGGTTCGCCTGGCAACAGGCGCAGGAGAAGGGCTGGGCGCGCGAGTTCACCTGGCCGTGGACCTCGGTGCTGCACACGGTCCAGGCCGCGACCAAGGGCCACTTCCCGGCCGACCGCAGCGACTGGACCTGGATGTTCCGCGCCGAGCTGGTCGCGCTGTTCGTCGGACTCGTGCTGCTGGCCTGGCTGCTTTGGCGCCGGTCCTGGGGCGAGGCCGCCTGGGTCGCCGCGACGGTCGGCGCGTTCACTACTTCCTTCTGGGTCTACTCGCTGACCCGGGCGACGCTGCTCTGGTGGCCGTTGTGGATCGGCCTCGCCGTCCTGGTCGAACGAAGACCATGGCTCGGCCGGCTGTACCTGGCCGTGGCGATCCCCCTCGCCGCCGTCTGGGCCGCCGCGTTCTTCATCGGCCGCTGGACCGGTTGAGGAGACCTCGGTTGCCAGGCGTACCTGTCCATGATGTGGACAGATTTGGCCCTAGGCAACCTATCCGGGGGCTCGGTCGTCAGTACGGTGTGAAGGGGTGGCAGGCCGGGCGGGGTCGCCACCCCTCCATTTCTTTCTGATCGACGGGAACAAACGTCCGGCGGAACCTCTCAGGGGCAGGTTCCGCCGGAAGTCTTGCCCGCGAGGCAGGCGGCGGCCACCAGGTTCTGGTGGCCGCCGTTTTCGGCTCAGCCGAAGTTGCGGTCGATCGACTGCGACGGGGTCGGGCTCGGCTTGGTCTCTGCCACCCGCTTGTCGCTCGGGTGCGTCCCGGCCTCGACGCCCTTCAGAGTGCCGAGCAGCTCGAGCTCGGACAACGTCACCCCGTCAGCCCCGGCGGCCGGAGTCAGCACCAGCCGGTACCGCGTGAACGCCTTCGGCGAGGCCACGCTGAACGACCTGGTGTACGCCGGGAAGGCCCAGGTCTGGGCGGTCCGCTTGTCCACCTGCGTCCAGCTGGTCCCGTCGTTCGAGCCCTCCAGCGCCCATGCCGACGGCGCAGTACCGGTGTTTCCGCTGGTCAGGCTGTACATCGTGACCGGCCGGCCGGTCGTCAGGTTGACCGTCACGGTCGGAGTCGCCCCGGTCAGCGTGACCTGGGTCTTCGAGTCGTTGTCGGTCAGTGCGGCGACGTCGGCACCACCGGACGCGGTGACAGCGCCCTCGTCCTCGGTCGAGTCGCGCCACGTCATCGGGTCCTCGCCCGGCTTCGTGATCGACGGGGGAGCGTCGTTGCGGCCGCTGCCCCAGGCCGACGGCTTGTCGGTCATGTCGAACTCGATTTTGCCGCCGTCCGCGATCAGCGAGTGCGGCAGCGCGGTCGAGGTCCAGTTCTTGCCGTTGACCTTGACGCCCTTCACGTACAGGTTCTTCGCGCTGTTCTTCGGCGCGCTGACCACCAGCTTCTTGCCGTCGGCCAGCCGGATCGTCGCCTTGGTGAACAGCGGCGCACCGATCGCGTACGTCGGGGAGCCCACCTGGAGCGGGTAGAACCCGAGCATGCTGAACAGGTACCAGGACGACATCTCGCCGTTGTCCTCGTCGCCGGGGTAGCCCTGGCCGATCTCCGAGCCGAGGTAGAGCCGGTCGAGGATCTCGCGCACCTTCTCTTGCGTCTTAGACGGCTGACCGGCGAAGTCGTACATGTAGGCGATGTGGTGCGACGGCTGGTTCGAGTGGCCGTACTGGCCCATCCGGACGTCGCGAGCCTCGAGCATCTCGTGGATCGTGCCGCCGTAACCGCCGGTGTGCAACGCGTCTTCAGGAGTGCTGAAGAACTCGTCGAGCTTCTTCGCCAGACCGTCGCGACCGCCGTACAGGGCGGCCAGGCCGGCGCCGTCCTGCGGAGCGGAGAACGCCATGTTCCACGCGTTCGTCTCGGTGTAGTCGTGACCCCAGTCCTGCGGGTCGAACGTCGACGGCGAGTTGCCCCAGACGCCCTGCTCGTCCTTGCCCTGGAAGAAGTTCAGCGCCGGGTCGAACAGCGTGACGTAGTTGCGGGCGCGGTTCAGGTAGTAGTTGTAGTTGTCCAGGTACTCCTGCTTGCGCGGGTCGCTCTTCTTCGCCTTGTCGTACAGGGCCTTCGACATGTTCGCGATGCCGAAGTCGTTGATGTAGCCGTCCATCGACCAGCTGTAGCCCTCACCGGTGGTGTTGGCCGTGTAGCCGTTGAACACCGACCGGTCCAGCCCCTTGCGACCGACGTTGTCTGTCGGCGGCCGGGCCGCTGCGTTCTTGAGCGCAGCGTCGTACGCCGCCTGGACGTCGATGCCCTTGATCCCCTTGAGGTAGGCATCGGCGAAGGCCACGTCCGAGCTGGTGCCGACCATCAGGTTGGCGTAGCCCGGCGAGGACCAGCGCGAGATCCAGCCGCCGTCCTTGTACTGCTGGACGAATCCGTTCACCAGCGCGGCCGCGTCGTCCTGCGAGAACAGCGAGTACGCCGGCCAGACGGTCCGGTAGGTGTCCCAGAACCCGTTGTTCACATAGGTCTGGCCGGCCACGATCTTGGAGCCGGTCGCCGTCGGGGTGTCCGCACCGACCTTCGGTGAGGTCGGCGAGGCGTAGGTGATCACCGGCTTCCTCGCCGTACCGGTGTTCTCCGAGCCGTTGTTCGGGTAGAGGAACAGCCGGTAGAGGTTCGAGTACATGGTGTGCAGCTGGTCCGCGGTGGCACCCTCGACCTCGATGGTGCTGAGCTTGCCGTCCCAGGCGTCCTGGGCCGCCGCCTTCACCTTGTCGAACTTGCTGCTCGCGCCGAGTTCCAGCTCGAGGTTCTTCTTCGCCTGCGCGGTACCGAGCAGCGAGGTCGCCATCCGCAGCTGGACCTGCTTCACCGACGGGTCGAAGGAGAAGTAGCCGCCGACGTTCGCGCCGCCACCGTCCGCAAGCTTGCCGGAGGCAACCACTTTCTGGTCGACCACGCCGTACACGAACAGGCGGCCGGCGCCGGTGGACAGGCCGGACTTGATGTCGGTGTAGCCGGTCACCACACCGGTCGCCGCGTCGAGCGTCAACCCGCCGAGGTTGCTGGCGTTGTCGAAGATCAGCGACGACTTGCCCGCCGGGAAGGAGAACCGCAGCATCGCGGCATGGTCGGTCGGTGCCATCTCGACGGCGTTGCCGTTGTCGAAGGTGACGCCGTAGTAGTACGGCCGGGCGATCTCGTTGTCATGGCTTAACGCCCAGGCCCGGGCGTCCCGGTCGGCCGTCGGGGTGTCGGCCGTGGACGGCATCACCTGGAAGGTCTGCCGGTCACCCATCCACGGACTCGGCTCGTGGCTGATCGAGAATGCCTGGATCTCCGGCTTGTTCTGGTCGTTGTTGCCCTTGGCGTAGTCGTACAGCCAGGACGTCGAGCCGGCGTTCGTGACCGGGGTCCAGAAGTTGAAGCCGTGCGGTACGGCGGTCGCCGGGAAGTTGTTGCCCCGGGAGAACCCGCCGGTCGAGTTCGTCCCGCGAGTGGTGATCGCCAGGTCCGACGGGTGCTTCTTCGCCGTCTTCTGGGCCGCTGTGTCACTAAAGGCAGGGTCGACTGTGCCATTTGCGATCCGCACGTCGTCGATCCAGCCGCGGAAGTCGGCCGGTCCGGACGGCTTGTCGTACCCGACCAGGATCCGCGCGATCGTCTTGCCCGCGGCGACCTTGCCGAGATCGGCGTCGATGTTGTTCCACTGGTTCGTGGACAGGCCCTTCGCCTCGCCCTGCCCGCGCGGGCTGAGCGGGAAGCCGTGGTTGTCCTTGGCCTTCAGATCGCTCAGGTAGGTGCCGTCGGTGAACGCCAGGTCCACCGCCGCGTAGGTGCTCGGGTAGCTCAGATCACCCTCGACGTGCTCGGGGAAGATCTTGTAGCCCAGCCGGGTGTCCTTGCCGACCTTGAGATCCACGTCGGCGATCTTGTTCCACGTGTAGCCGCGACCCTCGGCGGTCTGGTGCCCGGCGTACCGGAAGGACTTCACCCCGGTAAAACCGGTCCGGGCGCGGGCGTTGTAGGCGCTGGTCGGGCCGGAGTCGAGCCGCGACTCGGCGACCTCGCCGGGTGGCGGCAGCGGCGCGCCGTTGGACAGGTACCAGTCGGCGAGCTGGACGATGTTCTCGCCGTGGTTCGCGGTGATGTCGAGCTTGTAGAACGTGTACGCCGTGGCGTTGTCGAACGTGTACTCCTTGGTCTGGAACCGGGACTCGAAGCTCTCGTCCGTCCGGGTGTCCAGAGTGGACCAGGTCGTCCCGTCGTTCGAGCCGGACACGGTCCAGTTCTTCGGGTCCCGGCCGTCGGCGTCGTTCGCCGAGGTCAGCGCGTACTTCTTGATCGTCACCGGCGCGGACGTCCGGTAGGTCAGCCAGCCGGTCGGCTCGAACACCAGCCACTTGGTGAACTTGTCGCCGTCGGCCACGTTCGTCGCGATCTCACCGCCTCCGGTGTTCTCGCCGCTCGCTTCGACCTTGGTGACCTTGTCCATCTCGCTGCCGCCGATCCCGGTCGGCGTCGGGCCTTCGACACCGCCGGTCCGGGGTTTCCCGTCCGGTCCGGTCTCGACCGCATCGGTGTAGCCGGGCTGCGGCTGGCCCGGCTCGAAGGAAGTGAAGAAGGAGGACCCGATCGCGATGGAGCCGGTGGCGACCGGCTGGCCGGCGGCCTGGGACTCGGTGGGCACGGAGGCGCTCGCTGACGTCATGGCAGTCATTGTCACAACAAGGCCGAGAGACGTGACGAGCCCCAGAGGGCGGCGGAGATTCATCTACGCTCCTAGAACAGGAAGACCGGCACGCGGCAGCGCCGATCGCCGATGGATACGCGGCCCCGATGACAAGGTTGTCAGCCCGCGTCCGGGGTGATCCTGCCCATCATGATCACCCCTGGTCAAGGGTTCGTCGCGGACGGTTCCCCGCGGCGGCGCGTTGGGCGCCCGGCGGTAGGTTGACTCGCATGGATGCGGACAGGGTGCTGGTCACCGGAGCCTCCGGCTTCATCGGGCGTGCGGTCGTGGCCGCGCTGCGGGAACGGGACGTCCCGGTGACGGCCGTCGACCGGGAGCAGCCGGACCCCGGTTGGGACGACGGCGTCACGGTGATCACCGGCGATCTCGCCGAACAGGAGGTCTGTATCTCGGCCTTCGAGACGCGACCCCGGGCCGTGGTCCATCTCGCCGCACTGACCTCCGTACTCCGTTCCGTCGACGCCCCGATGCGGACCTTCGCCGAGAACGTCACGATCACCCAGGTGCTCCTGGAGCTGTCCCGCGGCAGCGGCGTCGGCTCGTTCGTGCTCGCCTCCACCAATGCCGTCGTCGGTGATGTCGGCGCATCGACGATCACCGCCGACCTGCCGCTGCGCCCCCTCACGCCGTACGGCGCGACGAAGGCGGCGGGGGAGATGCTGCTCTCGGCGTACTCGGGTAGCTACGGCCTCAGTACTGCGGCACTGCGCTTCACCAACGTCTACGGGCCGGGCATGTCGCACAAGGACAGCTTCGTGCCGCGCCTGATGCGCGCGGCGCTCACGGGCTCCGGCGTACGGGTCTACGGCGATGGCCTGCAGCGACGGGACCTCGTCTACGTGGACGACGTTGTCGGAGCGATCCTGCTGGCGCTGGAGACCGGCTACAGCGGCCGGGCGATCGTCGGCTCGGGCAACTCGGTCTCCGTGCTCGAGCTGGTCGACGCCGTACGAGCAGTGACCGGTACTGCGATCCCGGCCGAGCACGTGGACGCTCCTGCGGGGGAGATGCCGGCAGTGGTGGTCGACGTGTCGGCCAGTGCCGAGTCGTTGGGCTACCGGCCGAGTGTGTCGCTGACCGACGGCCCTGGCACGAACGTGGCAGTACTTTCGCCAATAATGACGCAGGTACTGCGTAAGCACTGGCTGCTCACCATCTTCCTGGTGGTGGGCACGCTGCTTCGGGTACTTGCAACGATCGCCTACCGCCCCGCGATCATCTACACAGACTCCGTGCACTACCTGGCGAACATGGAGGAGCTGAAGCCGGATCAGCTCAACCCGATCGGCTACGACCTCGTACTGCGCCCGCTGGTCGACCTGGGCGGCTTGGCCTTCGTGGTGATCGTGCAGCACCTGGTCGGGCTCTGCCTGGGCATCGCGCTCTACGCACTTGCCCGGCGGCTCGGGGTCTATCGCTGGTTGGCCGCAGTGGCCGCCGCTCCGGTCCTGCTCGACGCCTACCAGGTCCAGATCGAGCAGAACATCATGGCCGAGACCACGTTCGACGTACTGCTCGTCGGCATTCTCTGGTTGCTTCTAGGCCGAGGCGTGCCCGGCTGGGAGCGGGCAGGCATGGTCGGCCTGCTGCTAGGGGCCGCCTTCGCCGTACGCGCGATCGGCATGACTCTGCTGCTCGGCGTGGTGCTGTACCTCGTCGTGGCCGGCTCTGCCTGGCGTCACCACAAGACCAGGCTCGTACTGCGTACTGGCGCTGCCATCGCCGGATTCCTGCTGGTCTTCGCCGGCTATGTCGGCTACTTCCACTCGGAGACCGGCCGGTGGGGTTTCACCGGCGCAGAGAACCAGGTGCTCTACGGCCGGACCGCCGTGGTCGCGGACTGCTCCAAGTTGCCGCTCGATGCGGGTACCAAGTTGTTCTGCCCGGTCGAGCCGCTCGGACAGCGACTGGGCGTCGACAAGTACGCCCACAACCACTACGGCGACCCGAACTGGCCACCGCAGCCGTTGCCGCCGGGCACGACCAAGCAAGAGCTCGCGACGAAGTTCGCCAGGTTGGTGATCCAGCACCAGCCGCTGGACGTGACCAAGGCGGCCCTGAAGGACTTCCTCAAGGGCTTCGCGCCGACCCGGACCACCTCGCCGGACGACGTACCGCTCGATCGGTGGCAGTTCCAGCTGACCTATCCGAACGGGAGCGACCAGAACACCGCCGACGCGGCTCGGGAGTACGGCGGGTCTTCGCCGCGCGTGCACAAAGGCGCGGCGGAGATCCTGCGCGCCTACCAGCTGAACGGCGGCTACACCTCCGGCTTGGCGTTGGGGATCGCGGCCTTGATCGGTCTGGCTGCCGCTGCCGGACTCGGCCGGGCCAGACAATCCAGGCTCCGCGCTGCGGCACTGCTGCCTGCAGCTTCCGGGATCGTGTTGCTACTGGGGTCCGCCGCCTTCGAGTTCTCCTGGCGGTACCAGCTGCCGGGGCTGGTGCTCTTCCCGCTCGCCGGGGCGATCGGGCTGACGGCCATCCTCGGCCGGGACCAGGCGAGGCCTCCACTGGCCACCTACCCCGACAAGGTCGACTCCGAGGCTGTGGAGAACTTCCGCAAGGTTCACGGCGCAGCTAGCTTCGCACCGCTGGTCGTGGTGATTGCCGCCTACAACGAGGCCGACGGGATCGGTTCGGTGCTGCAGAACATGCCGAAGACAGGTGCAGGGCTGCCGCTCGACGTACTGGTGGTGGTGGATGGTGCCTCTGACAACACGGCGGAGGTGGCCGCGGCGTACGGGGCCTTCGTCTGCGAGGCGCCTGCCAATCGTGGTCAGGGCGCTGCGCTCAGGCTTGGCTACCAGCTGGCTGCGCAGGGCGGAGCGCAATACGTGGTGACAACGGATGCGGACGGGCAGTACGACAACAGTGAGCTGGACGTGTTGCTGCAGCCGATCCTGGACGGGCAGGCCGACTTCGTCACCGGGTCGCGCCGTCTCGGCAAAGAAGATGCCGACAGCAAGTTGCGCTGGCTCGGCGTACGGGTCTTCGCCGTACTCGCGTCGGTCCTGACCCGGCGGAAGCTGACCGACACGTCGTTCGGGTTCCGGGCGATGCGGGCCGCGCTGGCATGCTCGGTCACACTGCGTGAGCCGCAGTACCAGTCGTCGGAGCTGCTGCTCGGAGTACTGGCGAGCGGAGCGCGGGTGGTGGAGCTGCCGATGACCATGCGGCGCCGTGGCGACGGCACGAGCAAGAAGGGTCCCGGGCTGGTGTACGGCGCGAACTACGCGCGGGTGATGACGACTACCTGGTGGCGTGAGTACGTACTTCGGCGTCGACCGGCCTGGCGAACACGTACCGGTCGAACAGCACGAACTTCAGGATGAACGTGAAGCCGTTGGCGGCCAGGTAGGCGGTGCCGGCCAGCAGCGTCCGCGCCGAGTGCGCGTCGATCACGTTCCGGATCCAGTCGTCGGCGACGGTGGTCAGGAACGTGATCACGAAGGCCGACCCGATCGTGATCAGGACATAGGGCAACAATTCGCGGGTCGGGTGGGCCGGGCCGGTCCGGCCCCACGCCCAGCGCCGGTTCAGCAGGTAGTTCGGCACGGCGCCGGCGGCGAAGGCGATCACGGCCGCCGCGGTCGCCGAAGTACCGACCCAGTAGCAGAGGAAGAACGCCAGCTGACTGATCGCGGTGGCAACAACTGATGACGCTGAGTAGCGAAGTAGGACCCGCACGGCCCCCATTGTGCATCGTCGAAGGAAACAGGTGCGCCGATTCACAGGAAATTGACAGTCTTCACTCAGCTGATCAGGGCTCGGGATGGGTAAACAGGGGAGCAAGACATGATTTTTCCGCCGTAAAGGAGTCCCCTCGTGCGAGTTCTCGTCCTAGGTGGTGACGGTTACCTAGGGTGGCCGACCGCGCTGCATCTGTCCGACACCGGCCATCAGACGGCGGTGCTGGACAACTTCGCCCGGCGCGGCTACGACCAGGAACTCGGGGTTCAGAGCCTGGTTCCGATCGAGGACCTGGACACCCGGATCGCCGCCTGGCAAGAGGTCTCGGGCCAGAGCATCGCGGCGTACACCGGCGACCTGCTCGACGCCGACTTCCTCTACCGGGTGCTGACCGAGTTCCGGCCCGAGGCGATCGTGCACTTCGCCGAGCAGCGGGCCGCGCCGTACTCGATGATCGACCGGCAGCACGCCGTCTACACCCAGCAGAACAACGTGATCGGCACGCTGAACCTGATGTACGCCGTGGCCGAGATCGATCCGTCGATCCACGTCGTCAAGCTCGGCACCATGGGCGAGTACGGCACGCCGAACATCGACATCGAGGAAGGCTGGCTGGAGGTCGAGCACAACGGCCGGACCGACCGGATGCTCTATCCGAAGAAGCCCGGGTCGTTCTACCACCTGAGCAAGGTGCACGACTCGCACAACCTGGAGTTCGGTTGCCGGGTCTGGGGACTGCGGGTGACCGACCTCAACCAGGGCATCGTCTACGGGCAGCAGACGCCGCAGACCGCGCGCGACCCCAGACTCGCGACCAGGCTGGACTACGACGCGGTGTTCGGCACGGTGCTGAACAGATTCGTCATCCAGGCGGTCCTCGGCGAGGCACTGACCGTGTACGGCGCGGGCGGCCAGACCCGCGGGCTGCTGGACATCCGGGACACGGTCGAGTGCATCCGGCTCGCGGTCGAGAATCCCGCCGACGCCGGCGAGTTCCGGGTCTTCAACCAGATGACCGAGAGTTACTCGGTCGGTGAGATCGCCAAGATCGTCGGCGAGTGCTTCCCCGGCCCCGGTCCAGGTCGAGCACCTCGACAACCCGCGGGTGGAGCAGCCCGAGCATTACTACAACGTCAAGCACACCGGCCTGATCGGCCTCGGTCTCCAGCCGCACCTGCTGTCGGACACGCTGATCGAGTCACTCTTCGACATCGTTGCCGCCAACAAGGACCGGGTTGACCTGACCGCGCTGCTCCCGACCGTCCGCTGGCAGGGCGGTCTCAAGCAGAGCTGACCAGTTCGACGAAACGCCTGGCTGCCGGCCGGCCGGGTGCCCTTGCGGGAGCACGAGGCCGACCCGGCTCTCGGCCGGCGCGGTCGCCGCAGTACGGATTGCGCTCAACGGGTCGCGGCGACCAGCAGGATCGGCAGGACCGCCAGGAAGCGGTCGTTGCGGCCGCGCTCGGTTTGGTCGGCGAGCCAGTCGTCGGCGTCCTGCTGAGTGATCAGGGCTTTCTCGACCGCGGCCGCCGCTGCCGCCTGGAGTTGCTTCGCGAGTTGGGTGTAGTCGGTCATGACCTCGTTGTGGACGACGACCTCGGGGTCGCGGAAGCCCTGGTCGAGGAGCAGGTCCCGATAGCTTCTGGCTGCTCGCGGAGCCGGCGTACGGGATTCGAGGCCGAGCAGGACGACGTCGGTCAAGTCCTGATCGGTGCCGTCGATGAGGATGAACCCGTAGTCCTGGCCGACCAGCACGATCCGGCCGCCAGGGCGTAGTACGCGCCGGGCCTCGGCGAGGGTCGGCAGCGGATCGGCGAGCAGGTGGAAGAGCCGGGCGGCCCGGTAGCCGTCGACCGACTCGTCCTCCAGCGGCAGCTCGTCCGACCGTGCCACGTGAAACATCGCATTCGTACTACGTGCCCGGGCGACGGCGATGGCAGCCGGGTCCGGATCGACGCCGATCGCCTTCAGGTGGGCGGCGGCCAGCTCGGCCACCGCATGTCCCGCGCCGCACCCGACGTCGACCACCGCATCGCCCGGCGAGAGTCCCAGCAGCCGGTACGACTCGGCCCGCAGCGCTGTCGCGCCGGGCGTCTGCTCGATCCGGTCCAGAAAGCTCGGTTCAGCCATACAGCCAAGGTGCAACCTCAGGTCCACCTGAAGTCAAGCGGGTCAGTCCATCGACACCTTGTCGAACGTGGTGGTGGTGTAGCGGACGTCGACGCCGACGTCGTCGCCGACAGCCGGCGGAGCGACCGAGGCCGGCAGGAACAGCATGCTGGCCTGCATGTGCGGCGGCTCGGCGAACCAGCGTTGCTTGCCCTCTATCGTGAATGGCGACAATGCCAGTCCCGCGGCGTCCAGGCTGCCCTTCGCCATCGCGATCGCGCGCTGCCGGACGGTGGCCGCCGCGGTCGGGGCCTCCAGGCCGACACCGTGCGCGGTCCCGCCCGAGACCACCAGGATGTGACCGTCCCCGGTGACCCGGCGCTGCCGGTAGCCGACCCGCTCGCCACGGCGGACGGAATGAACGTCGAGCACCGTCGCCCGGACATCGAAGGCGCCCCGGTCGCCGAGCCACAGCGCCGTCCCCATCCTGAGCTTCACGTCGTCGCCGATGTCGGCCAGCTTCTGGGCCGGGACGTGCGACACCCAGATGGCACCGGGCCGGACCGCGCGGGCCGCCTTGGCGAGGTCCTGCGCCTCCCGGACGTTCGCGGACGTACCGCCCGCACCCATCGGGAAATGCAGGGACCAGCCCTCGAACCGGATCCGGTCGAGCGCGTTCAGCAGCATCGTGTGCCGCAGTTCGCGGGCACCGATACCGTGCCGGCGCATCGAGGTCTGGACCTCGATCAGTACCCGGCTGCCGGCCGGGATCGAGACCAGGTCGGCCAGCCGGCTGACGGTGTGGATGACGTTCTTCCCCTGCGGTACCTCCAGGAACGGCCGCCACGGCGTGAGCACCACCACGTCGTCCTTGGAGTCCGGCGGCACCTCGTTGTAGGTGCCGACCGCGATGGTCCGGGCACCGAGCGCCCGCGACTCGGCGATCAGCCGCGGGTTGCCGACGCCGTACCCGTTTCCCTTGGCGACCGGGACGATGTCGGGGTTCCACGTGGAACGGAGGTGGTCGCGCCATCGATCGGAATCGATGTGCAGGATCAGGGGCATGGTCGTTATCGCCGTCTCATGTAGAGGTCGAATGCGGTGTAGAGCGCCTTGTTCAACGGCAGATCCCACTCACCGACGTACTCGACGGCTTCGCCGCCGGTGCCGGTCTTGAACTGGATCAACCCGACATGCGAGTCGTTCGGGTCCAAGGTGTCGGTGATGCCCCGTAGGTCGTACACGGTTGCGCCCGCAGCGAGCGCATCCGACATCATGCGCCACTGGATCGCGTTCGATCCACGGACGTCTCGTTTGGCGGTCGAGCTGGCCCCGTAGGAGTACCAGGAATGCCCGCCGACCCGGATCCAGATCGTCGACGCGACCAGGTCCCCTTCGTGATAGGCGTTGTAGAGCCGGAAGTCGCAGCAGTCGCCCGGCTGGTTCGCCATCGCCTCGTACATCTTGACGAAGTACGGCAGCGGCCGCGGCGTGAAGTGGTCCCGCTCGGCGGTCTCGACGTACAGCGCGTGGAAGGCTTTCAGGTCTTCCGGTGTCCCGAGGGTGACCTCGACGCCGAGCTTGTCGGCCTTCTTGATGTTGCGCCGCCAGAGCTGGTTCATGCCCTTGAGCAGATCGTCCTCGCTCTTGCCCGCGAACGGAACCTGGAACACGTACTGCGGCTGGCCGGCCGCGAAGCCCTCGGCGGCCCGCGGCGCCTTCCAGCCGAGTGCCCGCAGTTGCGCGGCGACGGTCGCGCCGGACGGCTCGATCACGTCCGGCCGGACGTCACCGAGCTTCGGCTGCTGACCACCGGCGATGGCGTCCTTGATCGTCTTGGCGGTCCACCGCCGCGCCGGGACGGGCGGACCCATCCGCAGCCCGAACGCGCCCTGCTCCTGCGCGTGCTCCGCCAGCGGCCGCAGGTACCGGCCGAGGTCGATCGCGTCCCAGTCGATCACCGGGCCCTCGGGCAGGTAGGCCAGGTAGCGCTTCACCTTCGGCATCTGCCGGTAGAGCACCAGCGCGACGCCGACAAGCTGCTCCGGAGCGGCCGGATCGAACCAGCCGAGCGACTCGGCCTTCCACTCGCTCTTCACCGCCGCCCAGCCCGGAGTCTGCAGGAAGCTCGCCGACGGCTGTGCGGTCAGATAGGCCGCGTGCTCGTCGGCGGAGATGGTCCGGATCCTCAAGTCGCTCACGGTCGGTCAGGTTACCGGCCCGCAGCGCAAGACCCCAGCCGAGCCGGAAACCTGACCGGATGCTGCCTATCCCACCTTGATCAGCCAGGAGCTGTGAGCGGGGAGATTTGGTGGCGGTCCAGCTGCCGATGGACCCTACGACTGTCTGCTTAACCTAAGCAAGAAATCAGTTCGTGCGCTGATTCGGCTAGGTTCTGGGGGTCGAAGCGACCGGGAGGGGGGACTGGGATGAGTGAGCGTCCGTTGCGGGCCGATGCCCAGCGCAACCGGGATCTCCTGCTGTCCTCGGCCGTCGAGGCCTTCTCCGAGTGCGGGCTGGAGGCGACGCTGGACGCGATCGCCAAGAAGGCCGGGGTCGGCATCGGCACGCTGTACCGACATTTCCCGACCCGCGAGGCGCTGGTCGAGGCGGCCTACCGCAACGAGCTCGCGGTGGTCTGCGATGCCGCGCCCGAGTTGCTCGCGACCCTGCCGCCGGCCCGAGGCGACCCGGGCCTGGATGGACCGCTTCATCGACTACATGACCCGCAAGCTCGGGATGGCCGACGCGTTGCGGGCCGTGATCGCGGCCGGCGCCGACCCGTACGCGCACAGCTTCGAGCTTCTGGTCGGCGCGATCCAGCCGCTGCTGGAGGCGAGCTCCGCGGCCGGCGAGATCCGCTCGGACGTCGCGGCCGGTGACGTCCTCATCAGCCTCAGCGGAGTCGCTCTGGCAGCAGGCGCCAACCGCGACCAGGCCGGCCGCCTCCTGGACCTCCTGATGGACGGCCTCCGCTACCGCGCCTGACTCCTGCGCGCGTACCGTGCCTCACTCTTGTGCGCAGAAAACTAGGGTGGCGTCATGACGAAAGTGGCGCTGGTGACCGGGTCGGCGGCGGGGATCGGCGAGGCCACGGCACGTCGGCTCGCTGCCGACGGCATGACCATGGTGATTCATTCGCGGACCAGTCGTTCGGTTGGCGAGGCGCTCGCGGCGGAGCTCGGTGGGACGTACCTGCAGGCCGATCTGGAGAACGACGACGAGGCGGCCGGCCTGGTGCCGCGAGTGCTGGCCGAGCACGGGCGCCTCGACGTACTGGTGAACAACGCGGGCATCAGCTGGCCGGTCCCGCACGCCGAGCTGGACGCGTTGACCGCGGCCGACTGGCGTCGCCTGCTCGACGTGAACCTGATCGCTCCATGGTTGCTCTGTACTGCGGCGCTGCCGGCGCTCCGCGAATCGCGGGGTTCCATCGTCAACGTGACAAGCCACGCGGGCGTGCGACCGAAGGGGAGTTCGATAGCGTACGCCGCCAGCAAGGCCGCGTTGAATCACGTCACCAAGTTGCTCGCGGCGGCACTCGGCCCCGACGTACGGGTGAACGCGGTCGCGCCCGGTTTGGTGGATACCGCGATGACCGCCGACTGGACCGACGCGCAGGAGCTGTGGAAAACCGCGAGCCCGATGCGGCGGGCGGCGCAACCCGCGGACGTGGCCGATCTGATCGCTGCCGTGATCGGCAACGCGTACCTGACCGGTGAAGTGATCCTGCTCGACGGCGGGCTCAATCTGCGCTGAGCGGTTTCTGTCGGCGGCGGCTTCTACGATCGGCCGATGTCGTCATCGCTGGGTCCCGACTTCCGGCGGCTTTGGACCGCATTCGCCGTCAGTGCGCTGGGGAGTGGGATCGGGGCCGGTGCGTTGCCGCTGGTCGCCTTGCTCGCGCTCGACGCGAGTACCTTCCAGGTCGCGTTGCTGGCCGCGCTGTCGGCCTTGGCCGGCGCCGCGATCGCGTTGCCGTCGGGGGCGTTCATCGAGCAGCGGCACAAGCGGCCGATCATGATCACGGCCGATCTGACCCGGTTCGCGGCGTTGGCGAGCATCCCGGTCGCCGCTGCTTTCGGGCTGCTGACGTTCGTCCAGTTGTGTGTCGTCGGAGTCCTGCAAGCGGCGGCGTTGATCGTGTTCACTTCCGCCAGCGGCGCGCACCTCAAGGCGTTGGTGCCGGTGGAGGGCCGGGTGGAGGCGAACAGCCGGTTCGAAGCCACCAGCTGGACGACGTTGAGCGTGGGGCCGCCGATCGGTGGCGCGCTCGTCGGGCTGGTCGGGGTGACCGTGACGCTGGCCGTGGACGCGGTCTCGTTCCTGTTGTCGGCGATCGGCATCCGCCGGATCCGGCAACCCGAGCCGGTCGCGCAGCCGTTGACGACCCGGCCCGATCTCGGTGCGGGGTGGAAGTACATCCTCGAGCACCGCGGGCTGCGCGCCCTGTTCTGGAACTCGCAGCTGTTCGGCGGCCCGGTGATGATGACTTCGCCGCTGCTTGCCGTCTTCATGCTGCGCGACCTGGGGATGAAGCCCTGGCAGTACGGCGTGGCGCTCGGCCTGCCCTGTCTCGGTGGCGTGATCGGCGCCCGGCTCGCGCCGCCGCTGACCCGCCGCTTCGGGCTGCACCGGATGCTGATCGTCTTCGGCGTACTGCGGACGCCGTGGTTGCTGTTGTTGCCTTTAGCAACGCCCGGCATCGACGGGATGGTGTTGATCGTGCTGGTCGAGACCGGGCTGCTGCTGGCCGCCGGCGCCTTCAATCCGTCGTTCGCGACCTACCGGATGGAGGCGACCGAGGACGGCTTCATGGCGCGCGTGCAGTCGTCCTGGTCGATCACGTCACGGACGGTCCAGCCGGCCTTCATGGCGGCGGGCGGCGCACTCGCCGGGCTCACCAGCCTGAAGACAACCCTGTTCATCGCCGGCGGCCTCTGCCTGGTCAGCGCATTCGTGCTGCCGTGGAAGGCGGCTAGACCAGCTCCATTGCCATTGCCAGCCTGACCAGGTCGGCCATCACGCCGTTGTTGTCGTTGTCCTCGTCGAGGAACAGGATCGCCTTCTCCGGTGGGAGCACCAGTACCTCGACCACCTGCTCGCCGTCCGGCGGGTTGGTCGGCTCCCGGTCGACCACCACGTCGGCGACCACGTTGATCCAGTACGACACCGGATGCGGCAGATGCGGCCGGTACGGCGCGGGCCGGCGATGGTCGGCCCGATGCCCGCCGAGCCAGGTCAGCGGGCTGGTCAGGCGTGCGCCGGCCTCCTCGACCAGTTCGCGGCGGGCGGTCTCCTCGATCGGCTCGTCGGGCTCGCGCGTCCCGCCCGGCAGGAAGCGCCAGCCGAGGTCGTTGCGGCAGACGACGATCCCGCCGTCGGTCCGCGCGACCACGTGCACGTTGCTGATGAGCTCGTCCGCCGGCTGCTCCAGGGTGAACTGCGCGTCGAGGTCACCCCAGTGCCAGAACGCCGGTGCGAACAATTCGGGAAACCGCTCCGCCCAGGTCTGCATGCCCCTATCCTTCCTTGCCTGCGGTACCGTCCGCCCCATGGCGGCACCCGAAACACGCGCTCACCTCTACTGGGCCTGCTCGGCCCTGAGCGCCCTGACCTTGCTGTTCCTGCTCGCCAAGGTCACCGGCCCGGCGACCGTCAGCACCCTCGCCTGGGTAGGCGCCGTACTCGTGGTCCTGTCGACCTTGACTCTCACGGCCCTGTACGCCGGGTGCGCGCTCGGCCGAGTCGACCTGTCCACAACAGTCGCCGGCAAGGCCACGCTGCTCCAGCTCTCGGTAGCCCCACTCGTGATCGCCATCGCCGCAGCCACCACCCTCCCCGACCACTACACGGGGACCTTGGCCCTACTGCTCCCCTGGGGCATCGGCTACTGGCTCCACAACCTCGACCCCAACCCCACCGACAACTAACTCGCAGCACGCGGCTCCGCGCCAACCCCCGGCCGGGCAGCGACCCGCAGCCGCATCAGCGTCCGCAGTACAGCGCGCTTTCCCCGCCTTCACCTCAGCCATGCGCCGACCGGCAGCCGCGGTAGCGCTCGTAGTACGGGCTCGCCCCCCACGCCTTAACCCAGCCACGCGCCAACCGGCAGCCGCGGTAGCGCTCGCAGTACTGGTTACTTCAGGTGTGCGCGGAGGTAGTCGATGTCTGCCTTCTGACCGTGGTCGCCGTTCGGGGTCTCGACGACGACCGGGGCGCCCGCCGCCTTCACCACCGAGACGATCTTGGCGGGGTCGATCTCGCCCTCTTCGAAGTTGCTGTGCCGGTCCGCACCCGAGCCGAACGCATCCCGCGAACCATTGGCGTGCACCAGGTCGATCCGCCCGGTGATCGCCAGCACCTTCTCGACGACGGAGTCCAGGTCCTCGCCACCGGCATGGAAGTGACAGGTATCCAGGCAGAAGCCGACGTTGGCGACGTTCTCGTTGCCCGAGTCCTGCACGGCCTCCCACAGCCGCGCGATCCGGTCCAGTTGGCGCGCCATCGCGTTGTCGCCGCCGGCCGTGTTCTCGATCAGCAGCGGCACCGGCAACTCGGCCCGCTCGATGCACTTGCGCCAGTTGTCGAACCCGATCTCCGGGTCGTCGCCCTTGCCGACGTGACCACCGTGCACGATCACACCCTTGACGCCGACCTCGGCCGCCTTGTCCAGCGTCTGCTGCAGCAACTTGCGGCTGGGAATCCTGATCCGGTTGTTCAGCGTCGCCACGTTCAGCACGTACGGCGCGTGCACGTACAGATCGATGCCGTCCGCAGCCGCCCGCCCGCGCAGCGCCTCGGCGCCGTCGGCGTACGACACCTTCGGGCCTTTCCACCCCTGCGGATCGCCGAGGAAGAACTGGACCAGGTCCGCACCCCGGTCGGCAGCCTCCGCCAGCGGGTCGTCCTGATCGACGTGCGCACCAAGTTTCAAGCTCATGCCATCACCCTATGGCCGCCCGCCGACACTTCCGCAAACCGGCTCAGCCGCCGACCCCCCAACCCTCCGAACGAGTCACCGGCCGGGCGTCCGTACTGGGTTGCTGCACCGGGCGGCCCTCGAACTCGGTGGACAGGACGACGTGGGTGTTGATCTCACCGTGCTCGCCGAGCCGTTCGAACAGGCCCTCCAGATGGCGCATCGACGCGACCCGGACGCGGAGCATCGTGCAGGACGCACCGCTGAGCTTGTGGATCTCCAGGACTTCGGGGAAGTCCTCGGAGCGGGTCGTCTTCAGCAGACAGCGCCCGGTCGTGCAGCGCATCTGAACGAACGCTGCCAGCGGCTGCCCGGCCCGAGCCGGATCCACTTGGGCCTTGTAACCGACGATCACGCCGGACTCTTCCAGCCGCCGGACCCGATCCGCGACCGCCGGCGGCGACAGGTTCACTCGCTTGCCGAGCTGGTTGTATGACAGCCGCCCGTCGGCCTGCAGCTCGGCCAGGATCTGCCAGTCGGTCGGGTCCAGGTCTCGATCCTGAAAGGTCATTCCCCCAGAACACCTTCGATATCGATCCTTAGCAAGCCCCGGCGCCTTGCTTGTCGCCTTCAAGAAGCGGAGCGACCTTTCTAGCGTTGACGGCGTGCTGATTCCTGTCGTTCTTGCCGCCGCCCTGATGAACGCCGCGATGGTCGCTGCCAGTGCGGTGAGCACCATCCTGATCGCCGACCAATTGACTCCTTCGCTGGCCGGTCTGCCAAACACGGCAGGCGTTCTCGGTACTGCGGCGGGCGCTGTCGCTGTCGGGCGGTGGACTGTCCGGCTAGGACGTCCCCAAGCCCTGCGGACCGGGTACGGCATCGCAGTGGCCGGCGGTGCCCTCACCGCCCTGGCTGCAGTCGGAGCACCGGTAGCGCTGCTCTTCGTCGGCATGTTCCTGCTCGGCGCTGGGAACGCGGCAAGCCTGCTGTCGCGATACGCCGCCGCCGACGCGGCTACACCCGCCAGGCGAGCCGCCGCCATGAGCACGGTTGTCTGGGCCAGTACTGCGGGGGCAGCAGGCGGTCCATTTCTCCTGGAGCCCGCGAAGGCTGCAGCGGAGTCGGTGGGACTGCCGTCGCTGTCCGGCCCGTTCCTGCTCGCCGTGATCGCCGCTTTCGCGGCCCTGCTCGCGGCCAGCCGGATCACGCCGACGACGTCCGTACCGGAGGAGCCGGCGGCCCTGGTGCGAACGGCAACCGCCACAGGCGACTCGGCAACACCCAACGCGGCGGCGCGTAGTACTGCTGTGGTTGCGGCGGGGGTGATGCTGGTCGGGCAATTGGTGATGGTGGCGCTGATGACGTCGGTGCCGGTGCACGCGCACCACCAGGGGCAGCGCCTCGGCGTACTTGGTTTGATGCTGTCGGCCCACACCCTCGGCATGTTCGCCCTGGCACCCGTCACCGGTTGGTGGATCGGCAAGTCCGGCCCGCGCCCGGTGATGCTCGCGGGGCTCGTGACGATCACCGTGTCGGCCGTGGTGGTTGCAGGCCCCGCGGGGATGACCTTCACTCCCGGTTTGTTCCTGCTCGGCTACGGCTGGAACCTCTGCTACCTGGGCGGCAGCGCACTGCTCAGCCGGACAGCCGCAACCACGCCTGCCACACAGGCCAAGCTGGAGAGCAAGGTGGAAGCCTGGGTCTGGGCCGTCTCCGCGCTGGCGACGGCTGGATCCACCCTGCTCTTCGCCGCAGGTGGGTTCGTGCTCCTGTCAGGCGCCGCCATCGCCCTGGCCATCCCAGCACTGATCGCGGTCTCTGCCCACCGTCCGCGGCTGTCGGCGGTCGTCACTAGCCTTGCCGGATGCCAGCAGCAGAGAGTTTCCGCGCCTTGCGGCCCGGACCCGTCCTGGTCGACGACGAGACCTGGTCCCTGACCGTGCACGACCTCGGCATCCTCCGCGTGCCCAGCGGGCGGCTCGAGGCGAGTGACCCGTTCGTGAATCTGGGTGAAGGGCAGGTCATCGACGTGCCGCCGGGGGACTACCCGGTGCGGGTGACCGTGGCCGACGTCTCGGACGAGCAGGACGGCAGTCACCTCCGCGAGGCCTACCTGAGCGTCGTGCTCGCCGACGGTGAAGCAGCCGACGTCGTACCGGCGACCCGGTCGGACGAGGAGTTGCCGGTCGAGGAGTACTGGGTCGTCGCCGTCGACGCGGGGACAGTGGGATTCGCCGATGCCGAGGCGATCCCGGCCGCGATGCCGGCCGGCGACTGGTACGAGGAGGTGTTCGACAACGACACCGACGACAGCTGGTTCTCGCTGATGGACTCGGAGCAGCACCTGATCGCGGGCTGCGCCAACATCGTGATGCCTGCCGCGAAGGCGGCCGAGAACGTCGTACTGGCTCATTCGGGGTGGGGTGACGGCGTCTACCCGGTGGTCTGCACGGTCGACGCGGACGGGAAGCCGCTCGCGATCCACATCGACCTGCTGGTTGTCGGCGACGTGGACGAGGACGAGCCGGACACCTGAGAATCGGGCCCCGGTGCCTGTGGATAAGTGGTCAGGAGGGTATCCGGGGACTGGTATTCTGTCAGTGTTGGCCCGGTCCTTCGACCGGGCTTACTGCTTGAGTCGACGGCGATTGTCGGCGAAAGCACCGCATCGCCCTCCTGCCACGGAGAGACCGTGGCCGCCAAGTCCGAAGGAGGTGGAGTTCGCGCATGCGTCGTTATGAAGTCATGGTGATCCTCGACCCTGAGCTCGAAGAGCGTACCGTCGAGCCGTCGCTGGACACGTACCTGAACATCGTCCGCAAGGAAGGTGGATCAGTCGAGAAGGTCGACATCTGGGGCCGTCGCAAGCTGGCCTACGACGTCAAGAAGAAGTCTGAAGGCATCTACGCGATCATCGAACTGACGGCCGAGCCGGCAGTCGTGAAGGAACTCGACCGTCAGCTCACGCTGAACGAGTCGATTCTGCGCACCAAGGTCCTTCGTCCGGATCAGAAGTAATCCCTGGGGTCGTCAGCAGCTTCAGAACTGTCGGCACCAGCCGGTACTGATAGCTGTGGACACAGTCACACCCGAATGCAGGAGGAACGGCAATGGCAGGCGAAACCGTCGTCACAATGGTCGGCAACCTTGTCGACGATCCTGAGCTCAGGTTCACGCCGTCCGGCGCGGCCGTCGCGAACTTCCGGATCGCGTCGACCCCACGGACGTACGACCGGCAGTCAGGTGAATGGAAGGACGGCGAGTCGCTGTTCCTGAGTTGTTCCGTCTGGCGGCAGGCCGCTGAGAACGTGGCCGAGTCGCTGCAGCGCGGAATGCGCGTGATCGTGCAGGGCCGGCTCAAGTCGCGCTCGTACGACGACCGTGAGGGCCAGAAGCGCACGGTCTTCGAGATCGACGTGGACGAGGTCGGCCCCAGCCTGCGTAGCGCTACCGCCAAGGTCACCAAGGCCATGCGGTCCGGCCCTGGTGGCGGCGGTGGCGACTTCGGTGGTGGCGGTGGCGGTGGCAATTCCGGTGGTGGTAACTCCGGCGGTGGTTTCGGTGGTGGCGGCGGCCAGGGTGGCGGCGCTCCGCAGAACGACCCCTGGGCGACCCCGCAGGGTGGGGGCGGCCAGGCCGCCCCGCAGAACGACCCCTGGGCAGGTCAGAGTGGCGGCGGCTCGATGGAAGAGCCTCCGTTCTGACCCGTGACAGGGCCACAACACAAATCCGAGTGACCATTCCGGCACCAGCCGGGCTCTAGTAGTAGGAAGAGAGCACCACAATGGCCAAGATCATTCGGAAGCCGAAGAAGAAGGTCTGCGGCTTCTGCAAGGACAAGGCGACGTACGTCGATTACAAGGACACCGCGCTGCTGCGCAAGTTCATCTCCGACCGCGGCAAGATCCGTGCGCGCCGGGTGACGGGCAACTGCGTGCAGCACCAGCGCGATGTGGCCACCGCAATCAAGAACGCTCGCGAGGTGGCTTTGCTGCCTTACACGAGCACCGCTCGCTGAGGGAGGTCTGAGACATGAAGCTCATCCTGGCGCAGGAAGTCGAGGGCCTCGGAGCCCCCGGCGAAATCGTCGAGGTCAAGGACGGCTACGGCCGTAACTACCTCGTACCGCGTGGTCTGGCCATCGGCTGGACCCGTGGAGCAGAGAAGCAGATCCAGTCGATCAAGCGGGCGCGTGACGCCCGGGCGATCCAGGGCAAGGAGCACGCGAGCGAGGTCAAGAACCAGCTCGAGCAGCTCACTGTCTCACTGGACGTGAAGGCCGGCGAGACCGGTCGTCTGTTCGGCTCGGTCACCCCGGCGGATGTCGCCGCGGCGATCAAGTCGGCCGGTGGGCCGCTGCTCGAGAAGCGGGTCATCAACATCGGTTCGCCGATCAAGACGACCGGCAAGCACGCGGTCTCGGTGCAGCTGCACCCCGAGGTGGCCGCCACGGTCCGCCTCGACGTGGTCGCAGTCTGACCCAGAACACCAGCACGGCCCGCGTCCTCCCCGGAGGAAGCGGGCCGTCCTGCTTTTCTGACCACCCCTCCTCCGGATGGCAGCCGACGATCGTGACCGGTTGGTGGAGGCCGCTCGGCGCCCGAAGTCCGACGACACCCCCGTGTACGGCGTACCGCGGCAGTTGCCACCACCCCCGATCGTCGACTTCACCGGCCGATCGGAGCACCTCGACGGTCTGTCGACCTGATCAAGAACCCGGATCGGGAGTCTCCGGGCATCGTCGTCTCCGCGGTCGGCGGAATGGGCGGCATCGGCAAGAGCCGCCGAGGTCCAGCGGTTGCTGTCCGGCAGCTGGTGCGCTGGTCCGGTCAGGTGGGGTCGGGAGCTGGCCATTCCGTGGGGCCTGGGTCTTCGTCGCCGGGCGAGTCGGGCTTCTTGATGGTCGGCAGTTCGGTCGGTTCGGGATCGGACTGACCGGCGCCACCCTCGGTCGGCGCCTTGACGGACGGCCAGTCGGTCGGCCGCGGATCCTCGTCGTCCGCCACCGCGGGCGCCAGCCCGAACCCGCTCAACGCCACCAGCACGACCACCACCCCAACCCCGCGCCGCCACCCCTTCCGCTGTCGGCCAACCCGTCCCTCCGGGCGAGGACAGGCCTCTCGCCCGCCACGCGCGTCACGGCGTACAGGGGTCACTTTTTGTCCAGGGCGTAGAGGACTGAGTCGTGGACGACGATGGCGTGGTCGCCGGCGGTGCCCCAGGGGCGGGCCGTGTTGGGCTGGAGCTTGACGAGCTTGCTGCCCGGGACGACCGAGACCAGGTCGCCACCGACCTGGCCGTAGATCGTCGTCTGGTTTACCGACTGCGGCTCGAACTGGGTGAGCAGGCTGGTCTTGCCGCTGGTGAAGTTGATCAGGCATTCGCCGAGGGAGGCCACCTTGCCCGCCTGGTCCGGCAGCCAGTGCCAGTCGTCGGCCTGGTCCGGGCTGACCTTGGGGCAGGTCGCCACGACGGCGCCGTTCGCCGTCGAGTTCACCGAGACGATGACCTCGTTGGCCTTGCCGGTGGTCCAGTGCACGATCACCCGGCCGGCGCTCGCCGCGACGATGTGGTCGATGCTCTTGGCTCCGGGCGGCGGCTTGGGCTGCAGAGTGACCAGATCCTTGCCCGGCTCACTCCAGTACAAGGGCCCGGCGTACCGCGCCATCAGCACTCGGTTGCCGTCGGCAAGCAAGATCGTCGACAACCGTGGCTGGTTCGGTGCCGCTTGCAACTCGCCACCGGTGACGACGCTCGCGCCGGCCTCGGTGCCCATGTCGACCAGGGGGGACGATCCGAAGAACTGCACCTGCGCCGAGTCCGGCAGCTCGATATCGGTCGGCGGCGCGCCGTCGCCCGGCCAGTAGAACAGGGAACCCGGTGCGGTTGCCGCGAGCACCGGCTTGGAATCGACAGTGGTGTAGACCGGACTGGTGGTGTCGCGCGGCACCTTGTCCTGGTAGATCACCTTCCCGGCGCTGTCGAGGACGACGAGCTTCTGGTCGGCAGTGAGCACCGCGACCTCGCTACCGTCCGGTGAGACGGCCGGGTGGGTGTCCGGTTTGATGTCGATCGTCCAGGCGGCGTTGGTGCTCCAGCCAGGCGGCGCGGGCCGGGCCGCGAACTGGTCCGCCTTGACCTCCGGCTTCGGCAGCTCGGGGAGCTTCGGCGACTCGGTCGACGTGGGCTTGGCCGGGCCGTGATCGCGGATCACCAGCAGATACAGCGCCGTACCAGCGACCAGTACGACGGCCAGCGCGGCAGCGGCGATGATCGGCCAGATCGGCTTGTCGTTCTTGGTCGCCACCTCGACGGCCTCGACCTGACCGTCCGGATGGATGATCAGCGGCCAGGAGGAACCGTCGGACTCGACCGCGGTCGCCTTCATCGCGCGACCGAGCTGGGCCGACCGTTCGGCGACCAGCGCGATCGCGGCCTGGCGCGGATCGTGATGATTCACCGGGTGACTACGCCCGGCGATCTTCACCTCGGCGTTGTGGTCGTCGTACAGCCGGATCGTGACCTTCGGCCAGGACGGGATGCCCTTCTCAGCCACGGTCGCGCCTCGTCCCAGCCACAGAACTCCCTCGGTAGTCGGCTCTCAGCCCTACGTTCTAGCATTTCTACCGCCAGAAGACATGCCGTTGTCCACAGGCATGCCAGTTCGCGGGCCTGGCCGGCTCGTCTGACCCCGAAAAGGGGGTAGAAACATCCTCGCCTGTGGATGGGTCACATCAGTACACCCGGATAGCGAGAGAATACTGTGGGCGACAGCCTGTGACACGCCGCGAGAGGAGGGGCCATGACGCAACCGCAGCAGAACCCATGGACTCGGCAACAACCGCCGAGCCAGGCACCGCAGCAGCCGCAGCAGGGTCCCCCGGAGCCGGTGGACATGACGCCGAGGGGCCCGTCGGCTCCTCAGCACGGCGTGTCCGCGCCGGCCGAGGACCAGCGGCTGCCGAAGTTCGCGATCCCCGCTGCCGACACGCTCTGGTGGGTCGGCGTGCACGGCGGCTCGGGCGAGTCGACGATGGCGCAGTTGCTGCCCGGGACGAGGGCGGCCGGTCATCGCTGGCCGATCCCGCCGCCGCCGGTGCCGACACCGGTGGTGCTGGTCGCGCGGACGCATGGCGCGGGCCTGCGAGCGGCGCAGCGAGCGGCGATCGAGTGGGCCTCCGGTGTGGTCCAGGGAGTCGCCGTGCTCGGCCTGGTGCTGATCGCGGACGCCTCGGGCCGGTTGCCCCGGGTGCTGGACGACTTCGCCGACATCGTCGGCGGCGGGGTGCCGAGGGTCTGGGACATCCCGTGGATCGAGGAGTGGCGAAGGGGGGAAGACCCCACGCCGGAAAATACCCCCGACGAGGTTTTCGAAGTACTTGAATCCATCTACGCTCTTCGCGCGTCGAACCCAGCGGATTACCCCGCCCCATACTGAAAGGCACGATCTCTCATGCACTCGCTACTCATTCACTCGCTACTCATTCACCTGATTCTTCCGATGGCCGACCTTCCGCCCGAGGTCAGGACGAAGGTCAAGACCCTGGTCGACTGGGTGACCGCGATCGCCATCTCGCTCTGCATCCTCGGCGTCATCATCGCCGGTGCCATGATGGCGATCGGCCAGCGTCGCGGTGAAGGTGGCGAGCACGCTGCCCGGCTCGGCTGGGTGCTGGCCGGCTGCATCGTCATCGGTACCGCCTCGGCGTTTGTCAACGCGCTGGTATGACCAGGCCACGCACCGCCCTGCCCGGGCCCGGCCGGAGGCTGATCAAGAGTGGCTCTGTTCAGCGGCCGTTCCGACCCGGACGACGGGGACGACGACGCCACGAGTCCCTCGGCTCCGTGGGAGAACCGTGGCTTCATCGCCTCGGCGATCGTGATCGGGGCAGTGGTCGTGTGTGTGATCGTTTTTCTGGTGGTGGGCGGGGCCGGTGACAACGGTCAGCCCGGCGCCGGATCGACGCCGACGCTGACCGAGCCGACGGATCTGCCGTCCGATCAGCCCAGCGACGAGCCCAGTGAGCCGGCGGCGACCCCTGGCGACCCGACCAGTGGTCCGGTCACCCCGCCACCGGTGAACAACGCCGCCGGCGGCTGCAAGGCCAAGAACCCGGACCAGCGGATCCCGCGTGTCCCGCCGCCCGCGGTGTCCTGGCAGTTCGACACGGACATGCTGATCCCGTTGCAGGCTCAGGGCGGCCCGGCGAGTACCGACGCGAACGGCCTGCGTTACTGCTTCGCGCACTCGCCGACCGGTGCGGTGCTGGCGGCGATGGTCACTCTCGGGCAGATCCGCAATCCCGAGCTGACCAGGACCGTGCTGGAGCGCCGGATCGCGCCAGGTGCCGGCCGGACCAAGGCCCTCAGTGAGAACAGGACTTCGCCGACGCTCCAGAAGGACGTCGGAGCAGCACCACAGTTCACCGGCTTCAAGGTCATCGACTACCTGCCCGGGCGCGCGATCGTCGCGCTGGCGGTCCAGGTCGACTTCCGCAGTGTGGCCTCGTTGCCGGTCACACTGCTGTGGCAGGACGGTGACTGGAAGGTGATCCTGCAGCCCGACGGCAGCTTCAACGGTGCGGTCGCACCGGACGTCCTCTCATCCCTGGACGGCTACGTACGGTTCGGAGGCGCGTGATGATTGCCCTCGGTTGTTCGAAGTGGCCCTGGGACTGGCTCGACTGTGCCTACGAGTACCTCGGTGAGGCGGTCCAGCAGACCATCGGCGGTCTCTTCAGCTTCCTCTTCGACACCCTCAAGAAGATCATCATCGATGCCGTCATCGCGGTTCTGCACGCGGTCGGCTCACTGTGGGTCAACATCAAGACCCCGGACATCGGTTCGAACAGCGCGATCCTGTTCGTCCAGGCGTACACGTTCTGGATCCTGATCCTCGCGGCCACCATCTCGGTGATCATCGGCGGCGCCCGGATGGCCGTCTCGCAGCGCGGGGAACCGCTGCGAGAAATCTTGAAGAGCCTGCTGACGATGGTCGTGGTGTCCACCGCCGGCGTCGCCTTCGCCTCCACCCTGATCTCGGTGTCCGACCTCTTCTCCGCGTGGATCATCCAGCAGGCGGTCCATGGCTCCGACTTCGACGCCAAGCTGACCGAGAAGATGTCGGATCCGCTCAAGGACAGCGGTGTCGGCCTGATGCTGGTGATCGTGATCGGCATCCTGATGGTGATCTCGGCCCTGGTCCAGCTGGGCCTGATGATCGTCCGCTACGGCATGCTCGTGCTGCTGGTCGGCATCCTGCCGCTGACCGCCGCGGCCACGAACACCGAGGCCGGGATGATGTGGTTCAAACGCGCGGTCGGCTGGCTGGTGGGGTTCATCATCTACAAACCGGTGGCCGCTCTCATCTATGCGACGGCGATCCTCCTGATCGGGCAGCCCGCCGGCGGAGCGGGCGCGACCCTCAAGGTGATCACAGGCATCACCATGATGCTGCTCGCCATTGTGGCGCTGCCGGCCATCCTGCGGTTCGTCTCCCCCAAGACAGGGGGCTGACGTGATCGCCTTGTTCTGTGACGACGGCTGGCTCGAGTGCCTCAAGGACGCGCTGGTGGGCGCCGTCTCCTTCGCGATCGATGGGCTGATCAAAGTGATCTTCGACCCGATTTTCGACGAGCTGTCCAAGGCGGTCGGCAGCGTGATGGCCACCATCGGGACATTCTGGGTGTACGTACCGACGCCCGGTATCGGGAACGAGACCACCGGGAAACCGGAGTTCGCGGTCGACTGGATCTGGCAGCACACCGCGTGGATAGCGGTTTTCGCCGCCACCATCGGCGTCATCGTCGCGGGCTGCCAGATGGCGTGGTCCCACCGCGGCGAGTCGGCCCGGGAGCTGCTCCGGTCGCTGATCACGCTGGCGATCGCGTCGACCATGGCGGTCAGCTTCGTGCAGGTGCTGATCGCGATCACCGACAAGTTCTCCGAGTGCATCGTGTCGACCTCGCTGAACTCGGGCGGGGCCGGCTGGGTGTGCACCAACCACGACGCCAACGCGACCGCCTTCGGCCATGCGATGCTGCTGCTGCTCGGGCTGAGTGCCCCCACCGGCACGCTCGGCGTCGGCCTGATGATCTCCATCGCCATCCTCGCGCTGCTGGCGTCGCTGATCCAGGTCGTCCTGATGGTGATCCGGTACGCGATGCTGATCCTGTTGCTCGGAGTGCTGCCGATCGCGGCGGCCGCCACCAACACCGAGATGGGCAAGGGCTGGTTCAAGCGAATCGTCGCCTGGCTGGTCGCCTTCATCCTCTACAAACCGGTCGCCGCGCTGATCTACGCGACGGCGATCAAGCTCACCTCGGTGGCCGTCGAGAAGGGCCCGAAGACCGGTCCGCTGGCGTACGCCGGTCAGTCCGACGGCGACAGGATCATGAACATGGTCACCGGCGTCACCATGCTGGTGCTCGCGCTGTTCGCGCTGCCCGCCTTGATGCGGTTCATCGTGCCGATGGTGTCGGCAACCGCCGGCGGGGCCGGCGCGGGCATGCTGGCCGCCAAGATGGTCGGTGCCGACAAGGCGGCCGACAGCATCCAGAACTCGACCAAGGGCCAGAGCGACGGCCCCAGCGGTTCGGAGAACTCCGGCCCCGCACCGCAATCGACCTCCGCTCCCAGCGGCTCTGCGAACTCCGGTCCACCGCCTAGGGGCGGTAGTGGAGGCGGCGGTAGTGGAGGTGGCGGCGGTGGAGGTGGCGGTGGAGGAGGTGCCGGTGGAGGTGCCGGTGGAGGAGGTGCCGGTGGAGGTGCCGGTGGTGGCGGCGGAGCTGGAGCCGGTGCGGGTGCAAGTGGCGGCGGCGCCGCGGCCGGCGGTGGCGCGGCCGCAGGTGGTGGTGCGGCAGCCGGTGGTGCAGCGGCCGGCGGTGGCGCGGCAGCCGGTGGTGCAGCGGCAGGAGCGGGTGCGGCCGCCGGTCCGGTCGGGATCGCTGTCGTGGCAGCCGCGGCCGTGGTCAAGAAGGGCGTCGACACGGTCAAAGATGTAGCCAACGAAGTCGAATCGATGGATGAGGGACCAAGTGGCAGCGGCTGACAGCGTGCGGAGCACGCCCAGGACTTACGGCAACTGGCGCCAGCCGGCGTCGGCGGGCATCGTCGGCCTGGGCACGCTCGGCACCGGCATCATGATGGGCGGCCTGGTGATGACGCTCATCGCCACCCTGGCCAGCGGTGTCCTCGGCGCCGTGATCTCGATGACGATCGTCGGCGTCAGCTTGTTGATGCTGATCTCCAAGGACAAGCACGGGCAGTCCAGCCTGCAGAGACTCTCGACCCGAATTGGATGGCAGCGAGCAAAGATGGCCAAGCACAACGTCTATCGTTCCGGTCCGCTCGGTCGTACGGCGTGGGGCAAGTTCCAGCTGCCCGGGCTGGGGGCCGCGTCCCAGTTGAGTGAGTACCAGGACTCGTACGGCCGGCCGTTCGCCCTGCTGTACTACCCGAGTACCCGGCACTTCACCGTCATCATCAACGCGGAGCCGGACGGCGCCTCGCTGGTCGACGAGGACCAGGTGGACGCCTGGGTCGCGCACTGGGGGCAGTGGCTCGCCTCGCTCGGGCACGAGCCGGGCATCATCGCCGCTTCGGTGACGGTGGAGAGCGCACCCGACACCGGCATCCGGTTGCGGCGCGAGGTCACTCACAACATGCAGGACGGCACCCCCGCGATCGCCCGGGCGATGCTGGCCGAGGTGATCCAGACGTACCCGGAGGGATCCGCGCTGGTGTCCGCCCGGGTCGCCCTGACGTTCAAGGGGACGGACCGCCAAGGCAAGCGCCGCAAGGAAGAGGACATGGGACGCGAGCTCGCGTCCCGGCTTCCGGCGCTCACGCAGAGCCTGAACTCCACCGGTGCCGGTGCGGCCCGCCCGGTGACCGCACAGGAGCTTTGCGAGACCATCCGGATCGCCTACGACCCGGCGGCCGCGGTACTGATCGACGAGGCCCGTGGCCAGGGTATGCCGCCGGAGCTGCAGTGGACCGATGTCGGTCCGGCCGGTGCACAGTCGTTCTGGGACAAGTACAGGCACGACAGCGCGTGGTCCGTGACCTGGCAGATGTCGCAGGCACCGCGTGGCGAGGTGTTCTCGTCCGTGCTGTCGCAGTTGGTCGCTCCGCATCCGGACATCGACCGCAAGCGCGTCACCCTGCTGTACCGGCCCCTGGACGCGGCGACCTCGGCCCGGATGGTGGAGGCGGACAAGCGCAACGCCTCGTTCCGCGCGACCGCCTCGGCCCGTCCGTCGGCCCGCTCGATGGCCGAGGCCAGGGCAGCCGACCGTACTGCGATGGAGGAGGCGCGCGGTGCCGGTCTGGTCAACTTCGGCATGGTGGTCACCGGCACGGTGATGTCCGCCGAGCAGTTGCCGGACATGATCGCCGCGATCGACAACCTGGGTGCCACCGCCCGGGTGCTGCTCCGCCCGGCGTACGGGTCACAGGACTCCGCCTTCGTCGCGGCGCTGCCACTCGGCATCGTCCTGCACAGCCACTTGTCGGTTCCGGCCGGCATCCGGGAATCGCTATGAGCCAGCGGGAGGCCCTGTGAGCAAGAAGAAGCCGGTCGACCCCATGCGGGGCGGCAAGCGGCCGATGCCCCGCGGCTGGCCCGGCATGGGCGGCGGCTACTCGACGTACCTGCAGGCACCGGCCGAGTGGCGCGGTACGACGGTCCAGGTGTGCGGGATGTGGCCGTTCGCGGCCGGCACCGGCAGCCCGATGGTCGGCGTACCGATCGGCCGCAACATCCTCTCCGGCGCGACCATGTGCTGCGACCCGATCAGCTGGTTCATGCGCGCCAAGCTGATCTCCAACCCGTCGGTCTTCGTGCTCGGCAAGCCCGGCCTGGGCAAGTCCACGATCATCCGGCGGATGGCGCTGGGCCTGGCCGGCTACGGGATCATGCCGCTGGTGCTCGGCGACCTGAAGCCGGACTACAAGGACCTGATCGAGGCCCTCGGCGGCCAGGTGATCGAGCTGGGTCGTGGCCGTGGCCACCTGAACGTGCTCGACCCCGGTGAGTCCCGCAAGGCCGCGTTGCGGTTGACCGGTAGCGCCCGGCAGGCGATCCAGGCCGACGCGCACGGGCGCCGGTCGACGATGGTGTCCGCGCTGATCTCGATCATGCGGTCGGGGCCGCCGACGGACCGCGAAGAGACCATCATCGACGAGGCGCTGAAGGTCCTCGACGAACGCCACGACGGCACCCCCGTACTGCGGGATCTGCTGAAGGTGATCCAGGAAGCTCCGGACCGGGTCCGCGACGTCGCGCTGGACCGCGGCAGCATGGAACGCTACCGGCAGATCACCGAAGGACTCGAGGC
Organism: Kribbella qitaiheensis; assembly: GCF_014217565.1. Classification (NCBI taxonomy): domain Bacteria; kingdom Bacillati; phylum Actinomycetota; class Actinomycetes; order Propionibacteriales; family Kribbellaceae; genus Kribbella; species Kribbella qitaiheensis. The sequence continues at coordinate 4,278,933 of NZ_CP043661.1, read as the reverse complement.
CTCGCTGATCGGCCTGGTCGGCGGCGGCAGGCTCGGCGAGATCTTCTCCGAACAGACCGACCAGCCGATGGCGATGGACCGGCCGGTCGTCTTCGACGTGTCGAACATCGACGACTCCGAGACGAGCCTGCAAGCCGCCGTACTGCTGGCCTGCTGGTCGTACGGGTTCGGCGCGGTCGCGGTCTCGCAGGCCCTCGCCGATGCCGGTCTCGAGCCGCGGCGGCACTACTTCGTCATCCTCGACGAGCTCTGGCGGGTACTGCGCGCGGGACGCGGTCTGGTCGACCGGGTCGACGCGCTGACCCGGCTGAACCGGCAGCGTGGTGTCGGGATGGCGATGATCTCGCACACCATGTCCGACCTGCTCGCGCTGGAGCACTCCGAGGACCGGATGAAGGCGAAGGGTTTCGTCGAGCGGTCCGGGATGGTGATCTGCGGCGGACTGCCGCGGGCCGAGATGGAGAACCTGACCGCCGTCGTACCGCTGTCGGGCGAGGAGCAGAACATGCTCATCGGCTGGCAGGACCCGCCCGCCTGGGACCCGGCCACCGGTGAGGAGTCGGCACCGCCCGGACGAGGGAACTTCCTGGTCAAGGTCGGTGGCCGCCCCGGCATCCCGGTGCATGTCGCGCTGACCTCGGTCGAGCGCGAGATCAACGACACCAACAAGCTGTGGAAGACCGGCGCGGACGGCCGGCCGCTGAAGGTGGAGATCGCCGAGGACGGTACCGAGGAGGTCGTCGCGGAGTACACCTTCGACGACCCGGCCACGCTGCCCCCGCCCGACCCGGGCACCCTGCTGGCACCCCCGCCCGATCCCGCCACCCGAGTAGCCGCCAAAACTGGAGTGGAGGAGTAAGTGTCCACCATCCGAAGTCAGCACGCCGTCTCCGGCGCCCAGGCGGGCGCCTCGCCGCATTGTCGGAAGCGCACGATGGAAAAGGGATCGCCCACTCCCTCCGCCTTGCGATCCACCCACCTGAACACCGGAGCCGACGCGCTGACTCCGGACGGAGGACACTGATGGCCCAGGGCAAGAAGTCCACCGGTCCCGGCGGGTTGTCGATCGAGTCGGTGCTGGTGTTCGTCGCGATCGGCCTGTTCGTGGTCGTCGTCGGTGGCATCTGGTCGTCGCTCAAGGTCGCCGCGGCGATCAACAAGTCCCGCACGATCGGCGGCAACCCGATCGGCGCGCTCACGGACCTGATCAACGGCCGGGTCGAATGGTCCGGCGCCGCGACCGGCGTACTGCTGCTGGAGCTCGTCCTGCTCGCCGCGCTGGCCGGCGGCGGCTTCTACCTCGTCACCAGGATCGGCAAGCCCGGCTCACGGGTGGACCAGTCCGCCCAGCTGATGTCGAAGCGCAAGGACATCTACAAGCTGACCCGCCAGGGCGCCCAGGACATCGCCAACCGCCTCGGCACCGGCCACGCCGGCCCCGGTGTGATGATCGGCCGCACCGTCCGCGACAACCTGGAAGTCTTCGGCTCCTGGGAAGACATGCACGTCGACGTCTGGGGCCCCCGGACCGGTAAGACCACGTCGCGGGCAGTGCCGGCGATCCTGGAAGCGCCGGGGGCGGTGGTGGCTACCTCGAACAAGCGGGACATCGTCGACGCCACCCGCGACCCGCGCGCGGCGAAGGGCCCGGTCTGGGTCTTCGATCCGCAGGAGGTCTGCGGCGAGGAGCCGAACTGGTGGTGGAACCCGCTCAGCTACATCACCGACGAGACCAAGGCCCGGCAGTTGGCTGAGCACTTCGTCGCGTCGCAGCGGTCCGAGTCGGCCCGGACGGATGCCTTCTTCGATGCCGCCGGCACCGATCTGCTGGCCGGCCTGCTGCTCGCCGCCGCGGTGGCGAAGCGGCCGATCACCCAGATCTACACCTGGCTCGCGGATCCGAGGAACGACGAGCCGGAGCGGATCCTGCGGTCCACTCCCGGGCTCCAGCTGTCCGCGGATGCGCTTGCCGGTGTCATCAGCGCGCCCGACAAGCAGCGCGGTGGCATCTACGGAACGGCCCAGCAGAGCGCGCAGTTCCTGATCAACCGCAAGGTGACCGGCTGGGTCATCCCGAACGGCCCGAACGACAACCGGCCGCAGTTCAACCCCTACCAGTTCGTCCGCGAAGGCGGCACCCTGTACAGCCTGTCCAAGGAAGGCGCCGGTACTGCGGGCCCGCTGGTCACCGCGTTGACGGTGGCCGTGGTCGAAGCCGCCGAGGACTACGCGAAGACCTGCGCCGGCGGCCGGATGCCGAGCCCGCTCGTCGGCGTGCTGGACGAGGCGGCGAACGTCTGCCGCTGGAAGGATCTGCCGGACCTCTACAGCCACTTCGGCTCCCGCGGCATCGTGCTGATGACGATCCTGCAGTCCTGGGCGCAAGGCGTGGAGTGCTGGGGCGAGCGCGGCATGGAGAAGCTGTGGTCCGCCGCGAACATCCGCGTGTACGGCGGTGGTGTGTCCGACGCGAACTTCCTCGAGCGGCTGAGCAAGCTGATCGGCGACTACGACATCACCTCGAACTCGGTGTCGTACAACAAGGGCGAGCGCGGTACGAGCCGGCAGACCCAGCGCCACCACATCATGGAGGTCTCCGACCTCGCCTCGATGCCACCGGGACGCGCGGTCGTGTTCCCGTCCGGGATCCCGGCCACGATGATCAAGACGGTGCCTTGGATGGTCGGCCCGTACGCCGCTGCCGTGAAGGCCTCTTTCGCTCACCACGATCCGGGCGCGTCGGCTCCGGCCATCACCGAGAGCGGTGCGGGCGCGTGGATAGCGGCCGGCCGTCCGCAGTCGTCTGCGCCGGCTGCGCCCAGCGGGCCCGCCGGCACCGGTCTGGGAGCAGACCGAGGAGCAACGCCGTGGATGGTGAACAGGAGCTCTTCTATCCACACGTTGCCGCCTTCGTCGAGGACCGGCTGGTCTACCTGTACTGCCGCCGCATCGGGCAGCAGTTCGTCTGGTGCCCGGAGTGGTACCGGCACGCGGAGGCGCTGAGCCGGCTGGACTCGATCTGGCGGGCGTGGGAGCACCTGCGCCTCGACCCGGCGACCGGCATGTCGGTCTGGTGGCGTGACCACGCGGACCCGCACATGATGGCGTTGCTCGATCCCGACGGGCCGTTCGCGGCCTGTCGCGGGTCGCACAGCGACTACCCGATCCCGCCGCTTCCCGTGGAGGCACCACCGGCCGGCCTCTTCTTCGACCAGCGCCAGACGAACCTGCACGGCGTCTAGGCGCCGGAGCCTGGGAGGCCGAGCGTGGCGCCCAGGCGGGCCAGTTGGTGGTCCAGGTGGGCAGGGAACTGGGTGACGGTGTTGGTGAACTGGCCGAACAACTCCAGGCTCACCAGGCCGCACAGCGATGAGAAGGCCAGCAGGCCGCGCGCGAGGATCTCTGGCCTGAGCTCGCCAGGTAGAGCGGGACCGACGCGCTCCAGCTCGCGGTGCAGGGCAGCCGTCATCGGTGGATCGTCCTGGGACGGCTCCAGCCGGGCATCTGCGAGCAGGGCGAGGATGAGGAGGGGGACACGGCTCCCGGCGGCCGTGGTCCGCTCAGGCGGCGCGTGATACCCGGGGACCGGGCTGCCGTAGAGCAGGGCCCACTCGGCCGGGTTGGCGACGGCCCACCGGCGTACGGCGCGGCCGATGGTCAGCCAGCGGCGGTCCAGGTCGTCCCGGCGGCTCCGCGCCTCGGCCGCCTCCACCGCGTCTCCGAACGAGTTGTACGACTCTTCGATCAGCAGGGTGAGCAGCTCGTCGCGGCTCGGCACATACCGGTAGATGGCGGACGAGACCAGGCCGAGCTCGCGGGCGATCGCTCGCAGGGACAGGCCGGCCGAGCCTTCGGTGCTGAGCTGCTGGTGGGCGATCCGGAGGATGTCGGCCATCGTCTGCTGATGGGCGCGTTGTCTCGGCGTCGTCATCCCCCGATCATCGCGCGGCAGGTGAGCACCGGCAACTTGAGAGAGCGGTGCTCTTGCTTTTGGCCGACCGATCAGGCACACTTGAAGCAAGAGAGAGCGGTGCTCTCACAAAATTGAAGGAGTGGGGATCGATGCAGGAGATCTGGCGATGGGGCAACCTGGGCCTGGCATTCGCGGTCGAGCTGGCCGTACTGGGAATCTTCGCCTGGTGGGGCTGGCACACCGGAGCCGGTACGCCGGTCAAGCTCCTGCTCGCGATCGGGCTCCCCGTCCTGGCCGCCGTCGGCTGGGGTCTTTTCGCGGCGCCGAAGGCGAACTACGGAAGTCCGGTCGTCACCACCATCGTCAAGGTCGCCTTCTTCGGCCTGGCCGGGCTGGCGTTGTGGAGCCTCGACCACTGGCTCCTCGGCGCGGCCTTCGTCCTGGTCGTCGCCGCGAACCTGCTCGTCATCCGGCTCGGCCACATCACGGCCTAAGCCCGCGCGCTGGGGCAGTTCGGCACCCGCACCGGCGCACCGGCGCACCGGCGTACGGCGTCTCGTCCGGCCGCCTGGCCGCGTACGCGGGGCTACTCGCCCAGGCCGAAGTCCCGGAGTTCCTTGGTCTTGGGTTTGCGGCGGCCGAGGTTCTTGCGGGCCCGGGGCGTGCGCTGCGGGGGATTGCGCACCGCCTCGGCAGCAGGAGGTTGCTCGAGCTTGCGGCCGTCGGCCTCGCGGCGGTATTCGCGGGCATCCGCGGCGTACGAGTCGGCGGTGGCGTCATCACGGTTGGCCCGGAGGTTCTCGATCGTGCCGGACACACGCGCCCGCCCGGCCGCGTCGCGATCCGCCTCGGCGGCGGGATCATCCCGGCCGGCCGCACCCGCTTCCAGCCGGGCGGCGCGATCGAAGTCCTGCCGCGCGAGCCGGCGCTCGGAGTCCGCGTGGGAGCGAAAGTTGTCCCGGCCGCGTTCGCCGGCATGAGCCAGCCGCAGCGCCTCCGCCACTTCGGCCTCGGCCCGGTTCACATCGACCCGGCGCCGGGTGTCGTGGCGCTCGCGTTCGCCGCGGGCATCCTCGTCGTCCCGGATTCGCCGCGCCTCGGCGTCGTCGTCCGCCGGGCCGACGGCCGCGGTCTCAGCCAGGTCGGCACCGGCCTCCCACTCCCGGGCGCGACGGTCCTCGCCGGCGGCCTCCGCGCCAGGCGCGCCCTCGTCCTCGCCCTTGGCGTGCGCCGGGTCCAGCCCGATGGTCTGCTCGTCGTCCGCGTCGGCCATGCCGCTCCTTCCGTCCAGGCACCACGATGCCGCAAGGACAGGTCAGCTGAACAGCCGGCCGGAAGAAGAGGAGCCAGGACGGTGTTGGTTCCGGGTATGAAGATCGGTGCGGCCGCCACGGCCAGCGGCGTGAGCGCGAGATCGCTGCGGTACTACGAGGACGAAGGCCTGATCGTCCCCGGCCGGTTCAGCAACGGCTACCGCGACTACTGCCAGTCCACCATCGACCGGGTCGCGGTGATCCGCTCGCTGCTGGAGTCCGGATTGCCGGTCCGCCTGGTGCGGGATCTGCTGCCCAACCTCGGCGCCGGGTCGGTCTGCTCCGAGTTCGTGGCCGAGGTGGAGAACTACCGCGATCGGCTCGCGAGCCGGGTCGCCGTACTCACTGCTCAGCAGGCTGCGCTCGACGCCTACCTGCGCGAAGTCGGTCGCCCCGCTTGACCTTGACGCCTGCGTGAGAGTTCTACGTTCCGGCGCATGGAGACCAACGAGACGATGCGAGCCCTGGTCCAGCAGTCGCACCACGGACCGGGAGACCTGATCCTGACCGACGTACGCCGCCCCGAGCCGGGGCCGGGCGAGTACCTGGTGCGAGTGGGTGCTGCCGGGGTCAACTTCGCCGACGTCATGCAGACGCACGGCAGCTACGGGGGAGGACCGAAGCCGCCGTACGCCGCAGGCTTCGAAGCAGCCGGGGAGATCGTCCGCGTCGGTCCAGAGGTCGAACATACCTTCCCGATCGGTACCCATGTCATCGGTGCGGGCCCTGGCGCTTTCGCCGAGTACGTCGTGTTGCCGGCGGGCCGGCGTGCTTCCGGTGCCGTCGGGTTGGAGCGATGCCGAGGCCCTCGGTCTGGTGCTGAACTGGGCGACCGCGTTAGCAGCACTGAAGCCCCTGGGCGGACTCGAGCCAGGTGAGACCGTGCTCATCCACGCCGCGGCAGGCGGTGTGGGTCAGGCTGCCGTCCGCCTTGCTCACCACTACGGCGCCCGAGTGATTGCTACTGCCGCACCAGCCAAGCATGACGCCGTACTAGCGCTTGGTGCCGATAAGGTCCTGGACAGTGCGCGTGCCGACCTCGCGGTGGAGGTCACCCGCCTGACCGGTGGTGTTGACCTGGTCCTGGAGTCAGTGGGACGGACTACCTTCGCGGCCAGCCTGTCCGTCGCCAAGCCGATCAGCGGACGAGTCGTCGTGTTCGGAGCATCCTCCGGAGACGCCACTCTGACTACTCGCGACCTGGTGTTCACCAACCCGGTGCAGGTCAAAGGACTGCACATCGGAGCCCTGGCCACCGCTGCGCCGGCTCTGTACCGGTCGCTGCTCACCGAACTGCATGGACTCGTTGCCCAAGGCGTCTATCCACCAGGTCGCCCACAGCTCCACCCGTTGGCAGACGGGCCAGTGGTACTCCGGGAGCTCGAAGCAAGGCGGACGACTGGCAAACATGCTCTCGACCCTTGGCGCTAGAGGCTCGCTGATTCAGCGGACTGCGCCGGTGACCAGCCAGGCGTCGCGGCGCTCGCGCAGTACCAGGGTGAGGAAGCGCAGCAGCATGTACCCACCGAACGCCCACCACAGCGCGATGATCCCGCCGTCGAGCCACTGCACGCTGAGCGCCAGCGGTGCGAACAGGATCAACGCGATGATCCCCGCCACCGCCAGGTACGGCCCGTCGCCCGCCCCGATCAGTACGCCGTCCAGTACAAACACCACACCGTTGATCGGCTGCCAGATCGCGGCAACCAGCAGTACTGCGGCCAGTGTGTGACGCACCTCGGGGTCAGTGGTGAACAAGGGCACGTAGAGGTCTCGCAGACCCCACAGCGCCAGACCGCTGACCACACCCGACCCCAGGCCCCACCACATCATCCGACGGGTGATCGCCCGGGTGCCTGCGACGTCCCCTGCGCCCAGTGATCGTCCTGTCAGCGCCTGGGCCGCGATAGCGATCGCGTCGAGCGCAAGGGCGAGGAACGTCCACAGTGTGAAGGCGACCTGGTGTGCCGCGACCGACGTAGTACCGAGTGAGGTTGCTACGAAGGTGGTGAGCACGATCGCGACCCGCAGCGTCATCGTCCGTACTACGAGTGGGATGCCGGCGTGCGCCGAGGCGAGGATCCCCGGGCGGTCAGGCCGCAGTTTGGCGCCGTCCTTGCGAGCACCACGAACCACCACGACGACCAGTGCCACTCCGGCCGCGGTCTGGGCGAGCGCAGTACCGAGTGCTGAGCCGGCGATGTTCAGGTTGAGGCCGTAGACCAGGAAGAGGTTGAGACCGATGTTGACCAGGTTGGCCGAGATGGCGACCACCATGGGGGTCTTGGTGTCCTGCAGACCACGCAGTACGCCGGTCGCTGCCAGCAGCAGGAGCATGGACGGTATGCCGAAGCAGGAGATCCGCAGGTAGGTGACCGCGTAGTCCGCTACGTCCGGCGAAGGGTGGAACCCGGCTATCGCGAGCGGGGCCAGCAGTAGCCCGGCAACAGCCAGTACTACGCCGAGCAGCAGGGCTAGCCAGAGTCCGTCGATGCCCTGCGCGAGTGCTCCCTTGTGGTCACCCGCGCCGATCCGCCTCGCCACTGCGGAGGTCGTGCCGTAGGCCAGAAAGACGCAGATCCCGACCAGGGTCTGCAGGATCGTCCCGGCGACTCCCAGCGCCGCCAGTTGCGGCGTACCGAGGTGTCCCACGATCGCGGAGTCGGCCAGCAGCATCAGCGGCTCGGAGACCAGCGCGAAGAACGCCGGCACGGCCAGCCGGAGGATCTCCCGGTCCTGGGCCGGCCAGGTAAGGGGCACGGGGATCATTGTGCCTGGCGCCGCCTGTGTCCCTGCCCGGGGTGGTGGGGCGGGGAAGGAGTGAGACAGCGCATCGGACCTGGGGGTATCGAATCTTTTTCTTCTCCACAGTTGTGGGTAGACAAACTCGCAGGTCAGAGGCAGGTTGTGGATCTTCGTCCCCAACTATCCACAGGGATATACCCAACCTGTGCACACCTGATCGGCGGGTTATGCACGGCTTGTCCACACCCCCTGTGGACGGCTGACTACCAGGGTCCGGGGTCCGGGGCGTACGGTCGCGTGACTGACACCGTCCGCCCGCAGTCTCGGGGTCGGGAACGCCTGCGGATGTGCCGGTAGAAAGTGTCGGCGCTGCTGGTTACCATTCGATCAGTTGTTCGAAAACGTGCTGGATCCGCGTCTGTGCGGCGCTGGCGCGTGCGGGTGCGATGTGGGTTCGGGTGGCGGACGAGGAGGTCGGACGAGTGAGCGTTGCGGAGTTCCGCGGGGGGCCGGGCGGCGGCGGGAACGAAGAGCGCTCCCCACAGCTGGGTTTCGACCGGACCCCACCCCAGGACCTGGCCGCCGAGCAGTGTGTGCTCGGCGCGATGATGCTCAGCAAGGACGCGATCGCGGACGTGATCGAGACCCTGCGGGGCACGGACTTCTACCGGCCGGCGCACGAGATCGTCTTCGACGCGGTCACCGACCTGTATGCCCGGGGCGAGCCGGCTGACGCGATCACTGTCGCCGCCGAGCTGGCCAAGCGTGGCGAGATGGCGCGGATCGGCGGCGCGCCGTACGTGCACACCCTGGTCGCCTCGGTGCCGCTCGCCGCGAACGCCGGGTACTACGCGCACATCGTCCGGGAGAAGGCGATCCTGCGCCGCCTGGTCGAGGCCGGGACCAAGATCGTCCAGATCGGGTACGCCGGTGAGGGTGAGGTCGACGATGTCGTCGACCAGGCGCAAGCGGAGATCTACTCGGTCACCGAGAAGCGCACCACCGAGGACTACGCGCCGCTGAAGGACATCATGGAGGGCGCCCTCGACGAGATCGAGGCGATCGACTCCCGCGGTGACGCGATGGTCGGCGTCCCGACCGGCTTCACCGACCTCGACGAGCTCACCAACGGCCTGCACCCCGGCCAGATGGTCATCGTCGCGGCCCGGCCGGCGATGGGTAAGGCGCTGGCGCTGGACACCCCGCTGCCGACACCGACCGGCTGGACCACGATGGGCGAGGTCGCGGCCGGCGACGAGCTGATCGACGCCGACGGCCGCCCCACCCGGGTGGTCGCCGCCACCGAGGTGCTGTACGACCGGCCCTGCTACGAGCTCATTTTCTCCGACCACACCACCCTCATCGCCGACGCGAACCACCAGTGGGTCGTCGAGGACGGAGGCCAGTCCGTCGTCTGCACGACGCTGGATCTGTACAGCGCCATGGGAGGCAACTCCGGGCTGACTCCGCTGGTGCCGCGATCGGCGCCGCGCGAGGTCATCGGGCACGGTGTCTCGACCGGCATCATCGGCGATTCCGACCGTCGGCTGGAGCGGGTCGAGCCGGTCGCGAGTGTGCCGGTGCGGTGCGTGGAGGTCGACAACGACGACCACCTGTACCTGGCCGGCAAGTCGATGATCCCGACCCACAACTCCACGCTCGGGCTGGACTTCGCCAGGTCGGCTTCGATCAAGCACGGCCTGACGTCGTGTGTCTTCTCGCTGGAGATGAGCCGCAACGAGATCACCATGCGGTTGCTCTCGGCGGAGGCGAAGGTGCCGCTGCACCACATGCGCAACGGCAAGATGACCGACGAGGACTGGGCCCGGCTGGCGCGCAAGATGGGCGAGGTGTCCGAGGCGCCGCTGTTCATCGACGACTCGCCGAACCTCACCATGATGGAGATCCGCGCCAAGGCCCGCCGCCTCAAGCAGCGCCACGACCTGAAGCTGATCGTCATCGACTACCTCCAGCTGATGACGTCCGGCAAGAAGGTCGAGTCCCGCCAACTCGAGGTCTCCGAGTTCTCCCGCTCCATCAAGCTCCTCGCCAAGGAACTCGAACTCCCCGTCATCGCCATCTGCCAGCTCAACCGAGGCTCCGAACAACGCTCCGACAAACGCCCGATGGCCTCCGACCTCCGCGAATCAGGCTCGCTCGAACAGGATGCCGACTTGGTCATCCTGTTGCACCGCGAAGACGCCTACGAGCGGGAGTCCACTCGGCCCGGTGAAGCGGACTTCATCGTGGCCAAGCACCGCAACGGCCCGACCGCAGACATCGTTGTGGCGTTCCAGGGCCACTACTCGCGGTTCGTGGATATGGCCCACGACGGCTGATCACGGGTGGAGGGCTGTCAGGGTTACTGCTACCAGGCGGTGGATGGCGGCTTTGGTGGGTAGGGCGCCGGCGGCGGTGAGGGCGTGGAGGCAGTAGATCGCGAGCTCGCCGGGAGGGACGTCTGTGCGGACATCGCCGGCTGCGGCGGCGTCCGACAGTAGGTCTCGGATGAAGGTGTGGAGGTGCTGCCGGGCCTGGCTGACGTGGTCGGCTCGGTGGAGCGAGGTGGCGAGGTCGGATCCGGGGTGCTGGTGCGAAAGCACGGCGTACGCCGCCAGGACGGCCTCTAGTCGTTCGGCGGGGGAGTCTGCGCGGTCGCGGATCGCCGCGAGCTGGTCCAGGTGCGACTGGACCTGCCGCTCGTGCCAGGCGGTGAGGATCGTCTCTACGTCGGGAAAGTACTTGTAGAGGGTCGCGCGGCCGATGCCTGTCTCTTTGGCGATCTGCGACATCGTCACCGCGGCCGGACCGTGCTCGGCGACCAGTGCTGCGGTCGCGGTCAGGGTCGCGTCGCGCACCGCGTTGCGGTGCGCCTCGATCGTGACGTTCCACAGCTTCGGCACAGCTGTACCTTACAGCTCGTCCTGCCTATAGACAGATCGCATTGACCTTGACACTGTGTATCGTAAAAGTGAAAGGAGAGATGGCGATGACCGGCTCAGAGGCACTCGTGGTGACTGGCAGAGCGGATCGCTACCTGGAGCAGTTCGCCAAGCACTTCGCTCATCGGCCAGGCGGCATCCAGGCTCAGCTCGACGACGACGGCGGGCTCCTGGTCGACTTCGGCGGAGCAACCTGCAGGATGCGCGCGACAGCCGAAGGGCTGGCGCTGTCTGCCGAGGCCGCCGGCGCTGAGGAGCTCGGTCAGCTCCAGCGTCGCCTGACCGAACGACTCGAACAGATCGGTCGCCGCGACGGAATCGCCGTGCGGTGGAATCCCGACTTCACCTCTGCAGCATCGCAAGACGCGGGCGGACATCGACGCCACTGACACCGTCGGGGCTACTCATCCCACTTCGCACAGAGGACCACGACGGCTGATCGAGCTAGGTCCAGCGGTGGGCTGAGGTGGATTCTTGGGATAGGAGGCGGAGGGACGAGATGAGGGTTTCGCCGAGGATGGTGCCGATGATGACGCTTTCGGCGATTTGGCCGGGGGTGGTGTGGTCGGGGCCGGAGGTGACGGCGGCGACCTCTAGGGCGGTGAACTTCTCGACGGCGTCGGCGTAGGCGTCGAGGAGGTTGGCGAGGTGATCCTGGCCGAGGGAGCGCATGGTCGCGAGCGTCTCCGTCAAGGTCGTGAGTGCGGGGGCGTCGGCCTCGACCTTCCAGTCGCGGGACTTGATCAGGGCTTCGACCTGGGCGGCGGCTGCTTCGGTGGTGCTGTCCTGTGGGGCTGAGGTGAGCTGCCGGCGCGAGATGATCGCGCGGTGGGCGCGGCCGATCTGGTCGTGTAGGGACATCGTTTCCGAGTCCAGCCCGGCCAAGATCTCCTTCACCTGGGCGACAGGCACGCCGGCGAGGTCGATCAAGGCGCGTACGAGTCGCAACCGGCGTACGTGGAGCTCGCCGTAGCTCGCCTGGTTCGGGCTGGTCAGCTCGCCGGGGGGAAGCAGGCTTTCGCGCAGGTAGTACTTGATCGTGGGCACCGGCACCCCGGAGACCCGGCTCAACTCAGCGATCCGCAAAATCCACTTGCCTCCTCGTCGCCTGTGATGGATAGTACCAGTGTCCATTAACGGATAGCGTGGCTATCCAAGACAAGGAATGATCCCGATGATCGCGTCAACCAGGTGGGCAGCCGGGCTGAGCCTCGCCGCCCTGTTCGTGATGTTGCTCCCGGCCAACATCTACGATGCCGTCGCCGATGTGTCGTTCGCGAACGGCGAAAGCGCGACCCCGCTCTGGCAGCGGATCCCCGAACAGATTCTCTATATCGCCGTCGTGCTCTGGGTAGCGCGCTCGGCGGACAGCACGCCCGTACGGCGTCTGCTGACCGCGTCTCGCCGGCCCCGGCAGGCATCCACCGAAGGAGCACCATCATGGAACTGAGCGACCCGTCCCGGATGATCGCGGGGGTGATCCTGCTGACCATCGCCACGATCGAGTTCGGTGGCTGGTTCATGACCAAGATCGTTCGCGGGGACGTCCCGATGACCGAGTTCCAGAAGTCGTTCGCGCGTGCTGGTCACGGGCATGCCGGCGTACTGGTGATCCTGAGCCTGGTCGGGCTGCTGTACGTCGACTCGACCAGCCTGTCCGGATTCTTCCTCTGGGTGGGCCGGCTCGGAGTTCCGATCGCCGCCATCCTGATGTCCGGCGGCTTCTTCGCCTCGTCCGCCGGCAAGGACCGGACCAAGCCGAACCAGTTCATCTGGATGCTCGCCGCCGGTGCGGCCAGCCTCGCGATCGGCGTCATCACCCTCGGCCTCGGCCTCCTCACCGCCTGACCGAGCCACCAGCCCGACACCGAGAGGAGCTGTTGCAATAGGTCTCGTCCGGATGGTCTCCCCGCCGCGAGGGGCGGCGAGGAGACCGGGTGACGGGCTCGAGCGGGTCCTGATGCACGTCGAGGCGCCGACTCACAAGCGCGACGTCGTGCTCCTCAAAAGCTTCCGCACTCAGAAGGCCACGAAGTCAGCCGTGCAGTTGCCGGCCGACCTTGTCGATGAGGTCAGCCAGTTCGGGTGAGGCTTCGAGCGTGTACGGCGCGCCGAGCGCGACCACGCCGGCAACGTACTGGATCAGCAGCGATGGCGAGTCGGCGGTGATCCGTAGTACGCAGGCATCGTCACCGGTGGGATAGAGCCGGCCCGGGATCAGGCCGAAGAAGGCTGCTCGCACCGCCGATAAGGGCAGCTCCACCTCGATCCGGACCCAGTGCCGATAAGAGGCCGACGCGAAGGACTCGGCCAGGTACGACGCGGCGTCCGCGGCCGGGAGCTCCCGCGCTTCGAAGTGATGGCGGGTCGGTGCGACGTCGGAGATCCGGTCCACCCGGAACGTCCGCCAATCCCTCCGATCCGGGTCGTAGGCGAGCAGGTACCAGCGACCGTGCAGCGTCACCAGCCGATGCGGTTCGACCCGCCGCTGGGTCGGCTCACCACGCCGTGTCGAGTAGCCGAAGGCAACGATCTCCAGGTCCCGGCAACAAGCCGCCAATACTGCGAGCAGCCCGGGATCCACCTGCGGCATCCCGTCCCGCACCACCACTTCGGCCGCGCTGACCGCAGCAACTTGGGGCCGTAATCGCGGCGGCAGCACCTGCTCCAGCTTGGCGAGTGCGCTCATCGAGCTCTCCTCGATCCCCGCGACTCCGCCGGCCGCCGCACTCGCGAGCCCGATCGCCACAGCGACGGCTTCGTCGTCGTCCAGCAACAGGGGCGGCACGTTCTTCCCCGAGGCGAGCCGGTACCCGCCCGCGAGCCCCGTCGTACCGGTGACCGGGTAGTCGAGGGCGCGGAGTCGCTCGACGTCACGCCGTACGGTCCGGCCGGTGACGCCGAGGCGCTCGGCCAACTCGGCGCCGGACCACTTGCGCCGGCTCTGCAGCAAGGCCAGCAGCCGGAGCATTCGCCCGGGCAGATCCTTTCGCGCACTCACAGGATCCAGAGTCGCAGATCTTTAGGACAAGATGAGTCCGGAATGGCGATTAGCGTCCCTTCATATGACTACCGAACTGAGCACCATCGACGGGCCGCTGTGGACGAAGGACACGGACGGGTACGACGAGGCCCGGCTGGGATTCCAGCGCCTCGACCCGCATCAGCCGGCGTACGTCGTGGGCGTCACGTGCGCTCAGGACGTCCAGTTGGCGGTGCGATTTGCCCACGAGAACGGCCTCAAGCTCGCGGTGAAGGCCACGGGCCACGGCCACCTGAACCCGCTCGACGGCGGCATCCTCATCACCACCGACCGCCTCAGCAACGTCACCATCGATCCGGACGCCAAGACCGCATGGATCGAAGCCGGCGCGACCTGGAAGCAGGTCATCGATGCCGCCGCACCGCATGGACTCGCGCCTCTCTCCGGCAGCTTCCCGAATCTCGGCGCGATCCCGTACATCCTCGGCGGCGGCCTCGGCCTGATGGCGCGGCAGTACGGCTACACGGCCGACCACGTCCGCCGGATCGAGGTCGTCACGCCCGACGGCGTACTACGGAACGCCGAGGACGACCCCAACTTGTTCTGGGCGCTTCGCGGCGGCATCGGCAACTTCGGCATCGTCACCCGCCTGGAGATCGACCTGTTCCCGGTCAAGACCCTGTACGGCGGAAGCTTGTACTACGACCTCAAGGCAAACCCGGGTGCGCTCGAAACCTGGCGGGAGTGGACCCTCACCGTCCCCGACAGCGTCACCTCGGCGGTCGCAGTACTGGTGTTCCCGGACATCCCGCAGGTCCCGGCGCCGCTTCGCGGGAAGCACGTCGCCCAATTCCAGCTCAGCATTCTCGACGGCGGCGAGGACCTGGTCCGGCCGCTCCGGCAGATCGGTGAGCCGTTGGTCGACACCGTCGGAGAGCTGCCGTACACCGAGTCGGCCAAGATCTTCGCCGAGCCGGATCGGGCCGATGCCTTCAGCTCCCGCAACGTCCTGCTGAGCGCGCTCGACCCGAAGGCGCTGGCCACCGTGCCGAAGCTGACCGGGCGGAAGGCGCGCTGCATCATCGGCATCCGGCACCTCGGCGGAGCGCTCGCCAAAGCGCCCGAGGTCCCGAACGCGATGGGTCACCGCGACGCGCAGTACTCGGTGACTGTGCTCTCGATCGGTGAGAAGGACGAGAGCGCGTTGCAGCGCGCGATCCTCGACCCGTTCGCCGACCAGGTGATCGGGCGGTTGCTCAACTTCAGCAGCGCCGCGCTCGACGAAGCCGACCTCCGAGCCGCCTTCGACGAGGGGGACTACGAGCGTCTGTGGGAGCTCCGGGCCCGTTATGACTCCGACGAACTCCTCCAGCCCAACCACCCGTTCTAAAGCGCGGCGGTGACGTCGACCTCGACGAGTTGGCCCGGGAAGCCGAGTTGGGCGACGCCGAGCAGCGTGCTCGCAGTACTGAAAGCGGGCGCGAGCGGCGACTCGGTCAACCGGGCCCACACCGCGCTGAGGTCCTCCCGCACCGGGCTGACCACATAGATGACAGTCCGTACGACGTCCTCCGGGCGCGCGCCGACCGACTCGAGGGCAACCAGGATGTTCCGGACCACCTGGTCGGTCTGCCCGTCGAACCCGCCCTCGGCCAGCTCCCCGGCCTCATCCAGCGGACACTGCCCAGCCAGAAACACCAGCTGCTCAGCCTCGACCTTGGTCACATGGTGATACCCGGGCGTCGCGTGCAGCCCTGCAGGGTTCGAGCGTTCGATCGTCACCCATCCGACCCAACGCCACCAGGCCGGGCGGCGTCAACGGGATATCGCGCACTCGCCACGGCACCGAGGCTCAGGCGAACTCGGCGATCAGCTGCGCCAGCCGGGCGGGCTGGTCGAGGGGGATGAGCGTGTAGCTGTCGTCGACCTCGATCAGCTTGCCCTGGGGAAGAAGATCCGCCAGCCGCCGCCCGTGCTCCGGTGGCATCACCCGATCCTGGGCGGCCCAGATCACGAGCGCCGGCCGGTCGAAGGCGGGTAGCTCCTCGGACGCCTTCAGCAGGAGGTGTTTGTCGGCGAAGGCTGCTCGCAGTACCCGTACTGCGTCTCGCCGGATCGCCGCGTCCCGCAGTACGGGCTGTAACCATCGGGCGGTAGCCGCGTCGCCTCGCTTGGTCAGCCAACCGAAGGTGATCGGCAACCGCCGCATTGCCCGGAGGCGGAGCTGCTGGAGGAACAGCCCGAGCAGGCCCGGCGAGAGCTTGCCGACCAGCGCGAGCATCTTCCCGGTGAGCCCGGGCGGCAGGTTGTCGAACGCCTCGCAGGACACCAGCACGATCCGGCCGACGCGGTCGGAGGGGAGCATCAACTGGACCAGTGCTCCGCCGGTGTCGTTGCCGACCAGCGTGACGTCCCTCAGGTCCAGGCGATCGAGGAACTCCTCGACCAACCGGGCCACGCCCGGCAACGACAGATCGGCCTCGGGCCGCATGGCGCGTCGATGGGCACCGAGCGGAAGAGTCGGTACTACGCAACGGTGGCCGGCCGACAACTCCGCGACCGGGCCGTCCCAGAGCGATGAGTCCATCATCAACCCGTGCAGCAACACGATCGTCGGCCCGGACCCGACGTCGACGTACTCGATCGTCCCGGCCGGCAATTCGATCTCTTTCACGCGCCCCGCCGAAGCTGGACAACCGGTGCCTCGCCTGCTGCGCCGGTCTGCCTGGGTGTGGTCGCGGGTTGGTTGAGGAGGTGCTGGCGGAGGAATGCGAGTTCGGCCTCGACGACGGGCTCGTGTTGTTCCAGGAAAGGCGCGTAGTGACCGCCGGGGACGCGGATGAGTTCGGCATGCGGCGCTCGGCCGGCCGCGGCGATCGAGGGTGCGGCGAGTGCTGATTGGTCTTGGTCGGCGACGACTACGAGCAGCGGTACCTTCACCTGCGGCGCATGCCTGCCTGGTCGGTAGAGGGTGACGCGGAGCGCGGAGCGGGCGGCGACGAGCTGCAGCCAGTCCGGGTACTGGTTGCCAGGATTCAGTGCCTCATTGGTTCGCTGGGCGTCTGGCGTGGTGAGCAGCGCGACCGTGCCCGGCTCAGCTACGAGCGGCACCAGCCGCGGCGGCCTGCCGATGAGACTGCCGAGCGCATCGAGGATCGCCCGGCCGGTGAAATGCAGCATGGTCGACGGCTTCTGATGGCGAGCCGCGTTCCGGGCCGCGGCCGGCCCGTCGGCGTTGGGCGTCTGTGCGATGGCGGCCGCGAGCTGCGGGTTCCGCGCGGCGACCGGGAAGATGTAGCCGCCCGAGAGCGAGAACGCCCAGATCGCGATCTTGCCCGGATCGACCTCCGGCAGCGTCCCGGCGTACTCGATCGCGGCCCGCCAGTCGGCCAGTTGCTCCCCGACGCGAGCCACTTGCCGCGGCTCCCCACCGCTCTCCCCGAGATGCCGGTAGTCGAAGGCCAGCACGGAGAACCCCGCCTCGTGGAACCGCTGCGCGAACCTATCGGTCCCTGGCTCCTTGGTCACGGCGAACCCGCCGGCCATGATCACGCACCCGCCGTTCGTGCCCGGATAGTGCCAGGCCACACACTCCACATCCCCACTCGCAAACCGCACCCGCACCCGCTCCACAGACCCACCAGCTCCCTCTCCAGCCCGGACCACTCTCGCTAAAGTGAACCACCTGGTTCGCAAACTGTCCAGAGCTGTCCCGATGGACAGGTAGTGGCCGATGGCAACTAGTGCACCCAGGCGTTGCCGGGTACCCCGCGTACGCCGTACGGGGGTGCACTACCTGTCGGTCGGGACGCTCAGGCCGGAGTGGACTCTTCGCGGGTAAGTGCCCGGTCGAGTGCGGCGAAGCCGGCGTTGATGCCGTCGCCGTCGCCGCTGGTGCGCCATTCGACCAGGAAGCCGCGAAGCACGCCGAGGATCATCTCGGCGACCTCGTGCTTGCGGCGTGGATCCCAATCGTCAGGGCAGATCGAGAGCAGCGACGGCAGGTACTGCTTGGACGCTTCCCGAGCGAGTTGCGCGTACCGCGCCGAGTCGTACATCGCCAGCCCGATCGCCTGGTCCAGCACCCACGCCTCCTCGCCGACGAGAACCGGCCACATCGCGCGCACTCGCCCTGCCAGCGTTCGGCTGGCTGATTCCTCCGCCGCGGCGGCCATGCTTCGGTCGATCCGGCGGGTGCGAAGTCGCAGTACCGCCTGCGTGAGCAGGTCTTCGGGGCCGTCGAAGTAATAGAGCAACACCTTGTGCGTGGTCCCGGCTGCGCGTGCCGCCCGCCGGAGCGAGAAGTCGACAAGCCCGTTGACGCCGAGCTCGTCGGTCACCTTCTCGAGCAGTTCGAGCCGCCGCGCTTCACCCCGCGCCGACCCGGCCGACCGCCGGTAGCCGGCGCGCTCCGGCGGGGCCTCGCCCTCAGACACATCCACCGCGCCAGTATCCAGTCAAAACCGTCAGTACTCCGTACTGCGCTCGCCTCAGCCGGCGAAGCGGCGTACGAACCTCTTCTGCCAGGGCGTCTCGACGGCATGATGGTCGTAGTTCGCACGGACGAACTCCACTGCTCGAGAAGCCGGTACGCCGTCAAGCACGGCCAGACAAGCCAGCGCCGTTCCGGTCCGCCCCCGCCCACTGGCGCAGGCGACCTCGACCCGCTCCGACGTCGCGCGATCGAGGAGCTGCACCAGCACCGACCGCGCCTCGACGCGATCCTTCGGCAACCGGAAGTCCGGCCACACGAGCCAGCGTGATTCCCAGCTGACCTCGGGCGGCTCCTTGCCCAGCAGATAGACCCCGTACGTCGGCAACTGTCCAGCAGGTAAGGGATTCCGCAGCCCCCGACCTCGTACCAACCGCCCCGACGGAAGCCGCAAAACCCCGGCCCCGCCCTGATCCCACCCGTCATCCATCAGCCCACAGTAGCCAGGCGCCAAGCTGGGTCTAGAAGGCGTTGCGGGGGAGGATCGAGTCGGTGAGCAGGTCGAGGAGAGCGGTCACCGCTCTGCTCGGTCGCTTGCCGCTCAGCGTGATCGCCGACAGCGTCCAGGTCAGCTTCACGTCCGTAAGCCGCAGCGCGGTCACCCCAGGCTGTCCGTCGGCATCAAGCGCCGGTACTACGGCCACTCCCAACCCCGCGCGGACGTAGTCCGGCACGCTGGTCAGATCGGGGACCTCCACCTGCACCCGGCGCGGGATCCCGGCGTTGTCGAAGGCGCGATCGACAGCGATCCGGTTGCCGAACCCGCCCAGCTGGTCGATGAAGCGTTCGCCGGTGAGGTCTTTCAGCCGGATCCCGTCGCGACCGGCCAGCCGGTGGTCCGGGGGCACCAGTACGACGTACGGCACGGTGGCCAGCTCGCGTGGCTGCAGTCCGGTCAGCTCGGTGGGGTTCAGCCCGACCAGGGAAACGTCGAGCCGGCCGTGCCGGACGTCGTCGGCCAGGCCGCTGGAACCGGTCGGCGAGGTGGTCACCTGGACCTCGACCAACGGGTACTTCTGGTAGAACGCGCCGAGCAGCGCGGCGAGATCCACCAGCCCGAGTCGCGTCAACGTGCCGATCCGGATGTTGCCGCGGAGCCCGGTCGACGCCTCCTCGACCACCGCGCGGGCCCGGTCCAGCGCCTCCAGAGCGGCCTTCGCCTCCGGCAACAGCGCCTCGCCGGTGGCGGACAAGGTGACCCGCCGGGTGGAGCGGTCGAACAAGGTGGTCTTGAGATCCGTCTCCAAGGCCCGGATGGCGGCCGAGACGGTGGACTGGACCGCGAACATCCGCTGCGCCGCCCGGGTGAAGCTCAACTCCTCGGCCACCGCGACGAAGTACTCCAACTGTCTCGAGTCCATAGCGTCTATTATCGCTAACGTCGATAAGTGAGTGCAAGAAGATTCGTTGGACTCGATAGATGAAGCGGCTCACTCTGGAGACATGACAACACTGACCGGCCCCCGACCGCTCTCCCAGGCCGGCTCGCGCGTGCGGTTCGCCCACGGCACGGGCTTCTGGGTGATCGCGGCCGCATTCCTGATCACGATGGCCTTCTCCACGGTCCCCACCCCGCTCTACGCGATCTACCAGCGCCGGGACGGCTTCCCGACCTTCATGATCACGGTCATCTTCGCCACCTACGCGGTCGGCGTGATGGCGAGCCTCTACCTGGCCGGCCACGTCAGCGATTGGCTCGGCCGTCGCCGGGTCGCGCTGCTCGCAGTACTGGCAGAGGCTGTGTCCGCCGTGATCTTCCTGCTCTGGCAGGACGTTCCCGGCCTGCTGCTGGCTCGGTTCATCTCGGGTGTCGGAGTCGGGGCGCTGACCGCCACCGCGACCGCGCATCTCTCCGAACTCCGGCAGATCGCGCGACCGGAGCAGGACCCGAGCCGGTCGGCGCTGATCTCCTCGATGGTGAACCTCGGCGGCCTCGCGTTCGGGCCTCTCGTCGGCGGGATCCTGGCGGAGTACGTGTCCAGGCCGCTCGACCGTCCGTACGAGGTGTTCCTGGTCCTGCTGCTGATCAGCGCCGTCGGGATCGCGCTGGTTCCGGAGACGGTCGAGCGGCTGGAGGAGCGACCGGCGTACCGGCCGCAGAAGGTGGCCTTGCCGAGCGCCGCGAAGCCGTTGTTCTTCGCGACCGCAGCCGGAGCGTTCGCCGCCTTCGCGATCTTCGGACTCTTCACCTCGCTGGCACCGACGTTCCTGGGCGGCACCCTGCATCACACCTCGCGGCTGCTCGCCGGGGTGGTGACCTTCGCGGTCTTCGTCGCGGGTGCGCTGAGCCAGGCCGTGTTCGTGCGGCTGACCCGGCAGCGGCAGTTGCAGCTCGGGCTGGTGCTGATGTCGGTCGGCCTCATCGGTGTCGCGGTCGGCGGACTGGCTCCCAGTCTGTGGCTGTTCGTGATCGGTGGTGTCGTCGCCGGTGCGGGCGTCGGCCTGGTCTTCCGTGGAGCTGTCGTGACTGCCGCTTCGCTGGCGGACGCCGGCTCGCGCGGTGAGGTTCTCGCCGCCCTGTTCCTGATCGCGTACGCCGGTCTCGCGGTCCCCGTCCTCTCGATCGGCGTCGGCGTCGCCTTCCTCCCGGACCAGGTCGCGCTGTTGATCTTCTCGGCGATCATCCTGGTGATGGTCAACGTCGCCGGCCTCCGGATGCTGAAGGCGAATCGCGTCCAGGGATAGCCTCGCGGCATGAGTATCGAAACGTCGACTGTTTCCGTTGGGGATCTCACTGCTTACCTGGCCCGCCCGGCTTCGGCCGGTGCCGGGCCGGGCATGTTGCTGCTGCCGATGATCACCGGAATCGGTGCGCAGCTCCGGGACTGGGCGGACGAGCTGGCCGGACGTGGGGTCACCGCGCTGGTCTGGGATCCGTTCAAGGGCCGTAGTACGGACAACTCGAGCAGGGAAGAGCTGAGCGAGCTGCTGGGTGGGCTCGACGACGACACCGTGCTGGCCGAGCAGGTGGCGTTGCTCGACCATCTGCTGGGCGACCTCGGGTGTTCGAAGGCCGGCGTGATCGGCTGGTGCCTCGGCGGCCGCTTCGCGTTGTTGCTGGCGGCAAGGGAGCACCGGCTCGCGAGCGTCACGGCGTACCACCCGACCACGCCGTCCGCGCTGCGGCCGAACCACTCGTACGACACGATCGCCGAGGCTGCAGCGATTACCGCGCCGGTGCTGGTGATCTACCCGGGCAACGACGCCGCGGTGCCCGTCGCCGACTTCGAAGCACTGCAGACGTCACTCCAGGGCCGGTCGAGTGGCGCCACCATCACCCAGTTCTACCCAGGCGCGGACCACGGCTTCTCCGACAAGTCCCGCCACGACGTCGAGGTCAACGCCGCAGCCTTCAAACTCTCCTGGCCCCAGGCGTTGGACTTCATCAACACCACAACTACATAAGGCGTTAGGCAGATTGCAGCGCTGTGCGGCGGTGGGTGGTTGGGTTTGTGCCGCGGAGGCGTTTGAAGGCGACCGACAAGGCGAAGGCGTTCGCGTAGCCGACGCGGCGGGCGATGGTCTCGACCGTATCGGCCGTCTCGCGCAGCAGGTCCGCGGCCAGGGCGATCCGCCAACCGGTGAGGTACGCCATCGGTGCCTCACCGACCAGCCCGCTGAACCGCCGGGCCAGGCTGGCGCGGGAGACCCCCGTGCGGTCGGCCAGCTCCACGACACTCCACGGGTACGCCGGGTCTTCGTGCAGCAGCCGCAGCGCCAGCCCGACGACCGGGTCGCTCTGCGCCTGGTACCACCCGGGTGCGTGCGAATCCGGCCGGGCGAACCATGCGCGCAGCGTCGTGATCAGCGCCAGATCGAGCCATCTGTCCAGCACACTCTGCTGACCCGGCTCGTCGCGCTGGATCTCACCCAGCACCATCGACATCACGTGACCGGCGACCGCACCCGCCGGTACTACGAGCACCGACGGCAACGCGTTCAGCAGCCGCCGGCTGACGTCACCCTCCAACTGATAGGTGCCGCTGACAACCATCGCGTCGCCTTCGAGCCGTCCGCCGTAGGTCCGCACCCCAAGCCGCGCACTGTAGTCGACAGGTGCCCCAGGCAACGGTTCGCAGATGCCGCCCGGATGGATCCGCAGCTGTGGCCGGGTATCCGGGTGGTCACCCACGACGTACGGCTCGGGCCCGTTGAAGATCGCGACGTCGCCCTCTTCCATCCGGGTCGGCACGATCCCGTCCCGCACCACCCAGGCGGATCCGCGCACCAGGGTCGCGAGCGCCAGTTGCGCCTCGTCACGGATATCGAGCGCCCAGGGCGCATCCATGATCGTCAGGTTGAACACGCCCCCGCGCGCACGGGTGCCGGCCAGCAGATCGTCGAGCACGTCCATGGTCCGAGCTTATCGCGAGGGTGAGACGCTCGAACATGGAAGTGCGCCTGACAACCATGGTTTGTCTCATCGGACCGCGATGAAATTAACCCATGACAACGACACGACCCATCCTCATCCTCGGTGGCCAGGGCAAGACCGGACGCCGCGTCGCCGGCCACCTCGCCGCCCGGCAGATCGAGTTCCGGCTCGCTTCCCGCTCCAGCGAGCAGCCTTTCGACTGGTACGACGAGAGCACGTGGTCCGCGACCGCGGGCCGGCGTCGACACGGCGTACCTGGCACCGCCGGTCGGTCCGACGGGTCTGGCCCAGGCCGGCAAATTCGTCAAGCAAGCAGCCGCCGAAGGCCTCCGCCGGGTGGTGCTGCTGTCCGGCCGCGGCGTCGGCAGCCCCGGCCGCGAATTCGCGGTCTACGAAAGCTCGCTCGACCTGGAGAACGCCCTCAAGGACAGCGGGGCCGACTGGACCATCGTCCGGCCCGCGTGGTTCGCCCAGAACTTCAGCGAGGACTTCCTGCTCGACGACGTCCTGGCCGGCGAGATCCGGCTGTCGGCCGGTACCGGCGCCGAGGCCTGGATCGACGTCGACGACGTCAGCGAGGTGATGGCGACCGCGTTGCTGGACGAGCGGCACACCGGCGAGACCTACTCGCTGTCCGGGCCGCGCCCGCTCACCCTGACCGAGGTCGCCGCCGAACTCAGTACGGCGACCGGCCGCCCGATCGGGTACGTCGACCTCGATCCCGGGGAGCATGTGACGGAACTGGTCGAGTACGGCGTACCGCAGGAGGACGCCGAGGCTGTCCGCGACCTGTTCGCCGTGATCCGCAACCACCGATCCGAGTACGTCTCCGACGGGGTCCAGCAGGTACTCGGCCGGGCTCCCCGCGATTTCCGTGACTACGCGCGCACCGCCGCGCAGACAGGAGTGTGGTCCGCATGAACCTCACCAAGATCCTCACTCTCGCCGCTCTCGTCGGCACCGCGCTGATGGGCGGCGTCTTCTTCGCCTTCGGGACCGCCGTGATGGGGTCGCTGCAGCGGATGCCGGCCGGTCAGGGCGCCGCCGCGATGAACCTGATGAACGTCCGGATCCAGAACCCGCTCTTCCTGCTCATCTTCATGGGGACCGCGCTGGTCTGCGTGGCGCTCGCGATCATCGCGTTCGTCCAAAACAGTCCCGGCAAGTGGTGGCTGGTGGGCGGTGCCGCGCTCTACCTGATCGGCGTCATCGTGCTCAGCTTCGCGGTCAACATCCCGCTGAACGACAAGCTGGCGACCTTCGACCCGACATCGGCTGCCGGTGCGGCGGACTGGCTGAACTACCTGGCCAAGTGGAACCCGGCCAACAACGTCCGCGCCATCGCCTGCGCCCTGGGTGTCATCGCCTTCGGTCTCGCCCTCGCTTCAGGCGCCCGCTCAGGCGAGGCTCGGCAGGGGATCAGCGGAGCTACACCCACTCCACAGTACGGATCAGCACAGTTCCCCAACCAGCGATGAGAACTGCCAACGGCTGTACCGGCGCTGGTCATGCACGGGACCGAGGACCCGATGTTCCGGCCCGAGCATGGCGAGGCTCTCGCGCGGGAGATCCCGGGCGCCCGTTACGTCCCACTCGAAGGCGCCGGTCAAGAACTGCCACCCCAGGTCTGGGACGTGGCGATCCCCGAGATCATCGCCATCACCCGATCCTGACCAAGGTACGTCTCCGCCCGCGACCCGCCCCCACTTCGCCGAACTCGCCCGGATCTCGGATCGGCGGATCGCTGCATAAGATTCGCCGTGGATCGGGGTGGATCGGGGTGGACCGGCCGGTAACGTAGCCAGGGTGATCACCATCGAACGTGCCGTCACCGTGAGCAAGCCCATCGAGACAGTGTTCAGCTACCTGTCCGACTTCGAGAACACCGTCGAGTGGGATCCGGGGACGGTGTCGACGGTCAAGCTCGACGGCGACGGCGGCGTGGGGACGAAGTACCAGAACAAGTCCTCGTTCGCCGGTCGCGAGACCGAGCTGGAGTACGTCGTCCAGCAGCTCGAGGCGGACCGGATCTTCCAGTTGCGCGGCGACAACAAGACCGTGACCGCGCTCGACACGATGACGTTCCGGGACACCGGTGCCGGCACCGAGGTCACCTACCGGGCGGAGTTCGAGTTCAAGGGCGTGACCCGGCTGCTCGAGCCACTCTTCCGCGGCCAGTTCAAGAAGCTCGGCGACGAAGCCGAGACCGGTCTTCGCGAAGCGCTCCTGAAGCTGTAGGTGACCCCGGCGCCGCTCAGGTAGCCGAGCGCAGCATCGTCCGGATTCCTACCGTCAGCCCGGGCCGCCGCGGTGATGAAGGCGGCGAGCCAGCCCCAGAGCACCGCGGTCGAGCTGATCTCGCCGGCGAAGAGCGAGCGCTCCGCGTCGACCAGATAGGACAGCGGGTTGAACTTCGATGCCACCTGCATCCAGCCGGGTCCGGTCTCCAGCGGCAGCAGCATCCCGGACAGGATCATCAACGGGAACAGGAAGGTCTGCTGCACCACCCAGAACATCCAGTCCTGCTTGCGGACCGCGATCGCCAGCGCGTAGCTGAAGGCGCCCAGCCCGATCCCGAACACGGCCAGCAGCGCCAGCCCGACGACGGCACCATCGACATGCAGGTCGAACCCGAACGGCGTCATCACCGCGATCACGATCAGCGCCTGACCGAACAGCGGCACCATCTCCTTCAGCGCGCGCCCGATCAGCAGCGACGACCGCGACAACGGCGTCACCATCATCCGTTCGTGCGCGCCGGTCTGGAACTCGAACAGCAGGTTCGACCCGGTCGCCGAGGTGCCGAACAGCGTGGTCATCACCAGGATCGACGGCACGAACCACTGCCAGACGCCGTCGCCGAACGACGCGCCCATCGAGCCGCGGAGCAGCGGCCCGAACAGGCCGAGGAAGATCAACGGCTGGATCATTCCGAACAGCAGCGAGAACGGATCCCGCAGTACCGGCCTCAGCTCCCGGGTCATCACGATCGCGATGTCGCGGAAGAGGTTCCGCTGCGCCGGCTCGGTGGTCGCGAGGGAGGTGGTGGGGACGGTGAGGGTGGTCATGCCGCTGCCTTTCCGTTGGTACCGGCCTCGCGCAGGCTGCGGCCGGTGAGGTTGAGGAACACGTCGTCGAGGGTCGGCCGATGCACCTGCGCAGCAGCAACCGGTACGCCGAGTTGGTGGGTCGCGCCGAGCAGAATGGGCAGCGCGGTCGGGCCATGCGTCACGCGGACGGTGAACTGGTCGCCGTCGACCGCGAGGTCTCGCGCGCCAGGTAGGTGGCCCGCCAACCGGCGTACGGCCGCGTGGTTGCTGGGGGCAACGGTCAGGATGAGTTGATCGCCCGCCAATGAAGCCTTCAGTGCGTCGGCCGTGTCGTCCGCGATGACGTGTCCGTGGTCGACCACGACGACCCGCTCGGCCATTGAATCGGCCTCGTCGAGGTAATGCGTGGTCAGCACGATCGTCATCTCGTACTGCGCGCGCATCCGGAGGATGTGATCCCACAGGTTCGCCCGGTTCTGCGGGTCGAGACCGGTCGACGGCTCGTCGAGGAACAGCAGCTTGGGCGCGTGGACCAGACCCATCGCGACATCGAGCCGCCGGCGCTGACCGCCTGACAACTCGGAGACCTTGCGCCGGGCGAGGTCCTTCAACTCCAGCGACTCGAGCAACTCCTCCGCCCGCAGTTTCGCCGCGCGTCGATCGAGCCCGTAGATCACGCCCTGCCCGGCCAACTCGTCGGCTACGCGTTGCGAATGGCCCGCGCCGTTGCCCTGACCGACGTACCCGATCTGCCGGCGGACCTGGCTCGGCTCGGCGACGACGTCGTACCCGGCGACCTCGGCGGTGCCGGAGGTCGGGGCGATCAGAGTGGTGAGCATCCGCAGCGTCGTGGTCTTGCCGGCGCCGTTCGGGCCGAGGACGGCGACCAGTTCGCCGGGTTCGACCGTCAGGCTGATGCCGCGGACCGCGTGCACGGTCTCGGTACGGCTCACCTCGAAGGTCTTGGTGAGCTCTCGGGTGCTGATCACTGGCTGTCTCCTTCGTCGAAGCGGGGGCTGATGCAGAAGACATTTCCAGCAATAGAGGACAGGTTCTGGCCGTTACTCGTGGCAATCTGAACCCATGTCCGAAACCTCGGCTCGACTCCTCTCGCTGCTGTCCCTGCTCCAGGCGCGCCGCGACTGGCCGGGCGCGCTGCTGGCCGAACGGCTGGAGGTCAGCCCGCGAACGGTTCGCCGTGACGTGGACCGGCTGCGTGATCTCGGCTATCCCGTCCGTGCGAGCAAGGGCCCGGACGGTGGCTACCGCCTCGACGCGGGCGCCGAACTGCCGCCGCTGCTGTTCGACGACGACCAGGCGATCGCGGTCGCCGTCGCGCTCCAGACCGCGACCACGACCGTGACCGGGATCGAGGAAGGCGCCCTTCGCGCGCTGGCCACGGTCCGCCAGGTGATGCCGGCCAGGCTTCGCCAGCGGGTGGACGCATTGCAGGTGACGACGGTCGACAAGTACGCCGACTCACGCCGTACGAAGGTGGACTCGGATCACTTGATCGCGATCGGTACTGCGTTGCGCGCCCGCGAGGTGCTCCGCTTCGACTACGCGTCGCCGGGTGTCACCGAATGGGTGCCGCCGCGTCGCGTCGAGCCGCATCACCTGGTCACGTGGGGTGGGCGGTGGTACCTGGTCGCGTGGGACCTGGAACGTAACGACTGGCGGACGTTCCGGGTGGACCGGATGTTGCCGAAGACACCGACCGGGCCGCGCTTCACCCCGCGCGAGCTGCCCGCGGCCGACGTCTCGGCGTACATCTCGAGCAAGTTCTCCGGCCAGAACCAATGGCCGTGCCGTGGCGAGGCGATTCTTCAGGCGAAGGCGGCCGATATCGCCCGCTGGGCCGGCCGCGACGCGATCGTCGAGGAGATCACCGACAGCAGTTGCCGGCTGATCCTCAACGGCTGGTCCTGGACCGGCGTGGCCGCGACGTACGGCATGTTCGAGTGCGAACTGGAGTTCGTCGGGCCGGTCGAGTTGAAGACGGCGGCTGCTCAGCTCGCTGTTCGCTACGCGGCGGCTTCATCTCAGTAGAGGCCAGAACCTGGCCGCTACTTGCGACAGGTTGAGGGCATGATGACAGAGCGAAAGAACGGAGTTGCAGGGATCCTTCGCCGCCGAGATGCGGTCGCGCCGGGTTGAGCCTCCCCGCCGTGGTCACCGCCGCCGCTTCTAGTACAGGACGGGGTTCAGGGGCGACGAGATGCGGTCGCCGGGCTGGTTGCCGGGCATCCAGGTGGCCAGGTCGGCTTCCTGGAACCGGTTCACCGGCTCGGCGATCTCCATCTCCGCATCGACGTAGATCACCGTCATCACCCGGCGCGGGATGTCGGTCTCGTTCGCCCCCGCATGGTGGAAGGTCCAGCCCCGGTGGTAGCTCACGTCGCCCAACTCGAACGCCTCCACCACCTCGGGGTACTTCTGCTCGGCCAGCGCCGTCTGGAGAATGCGCTCCGAGTCGTCGCTGATCGGCAGATCCCGCCCATGGTCGAACGACTGACTCCCGGCGGCGAACGCCAGCGGCCCCATCTCCAACGGCGTTTCCTGCAACGGGATCCACGCCGTCACACAGCGATCCGTCGCGAACGGCCAGTAGTACTGATCCGCATGCCAGGGCGTCACCCCACCGCCGGACTCCTTGTAGAGCGCCTGATCGTGGTACAGCCGTACCGACCGTACGCCGAGCAACTGCGCCGCGATCCGCGCAAGCCGCGGCGACGACACGAACTCCAGCACCAGCTCACTGTTCTGCCACAGATTCATCACCTGCAGGAACGCCTTCCCGTAGGTATCGCGCTCCTCCAACGGCAGATGCTGGGTATTCAGCTCGATCACCTTGCCGGTGATCTCAGGCTCGTACGCGGCGATCGTCGCCGGGCTAAGCACTTTCCGAAGCTTGACGAAACCGTCGGCAGCGAAGTGGGTGATCGAAGCCTGATCCAGGTCGTAGTCGATCTCGAGCTCACCACGGGTCAACGTCATCCCAACAGAGTGAGCGCGCCATCCATCGTTGTAAAGGCGCCCGCATCACCTTTCACACTGAGTGATCACGAGCTGTCCTGCGGCGATCTACGCCGGTCCGGCGAAGCGGTTGAGGGCGGTGATGACGAGGTCGGACATGCTTGCGGTGCCGAGGCCGTGGCCTGCGGTTTCGACCAGGTGGAGTTCGGCGTCGGGCCAGGGCCCTGGGCCATGTTCCAGGCGATGTCGGCCGGGCTGCTGATGTCGAGGCGGCCGTGGACCAGTACGCCGGGGATCCCGGTGAGCTGGCCTGCTTCGCGAACCAGTACGCCGTCCGGCAACCAGGCCGCGTTTCCCCAGTAGTGGGTGACGATTCGCGCCAGGCGGAGCCGTAGTACGGGATCTTGGTAGCGCGGATCCGGTTTGTGTCCCGCATGGGTCGCGACGTGCGTGTCCTCCCAGTCGCACCACGCACGCGCGGCCTTCTCGCGTACGGCGGGATCCGCGTCGTGCAGCAGCCGGCTGTAGGCGAGCGCGAGGTTGCCGTCCCGCTCGTCCTCCGGTACGACGTCCCGGAAGCGCGCCCACTCGGCCGGGAAGATCCGGCCCATGTCCCGCGTGATCCAGTCGACCTCGCGCTGGGTGGTGTTCGTGACGCTGAAGATGACCATCTCCGACACGGACCCGGGATGCTGCTCGGCGTACGCGAAGCCGAGCGTCGCTCCCCAGGAGCCACCGACAACGAGCCACTTGTCGATACCCAGATGATTCCGCAGTTGCTCGATATCCGCGATCAGGTGCGAGGTGGTATTTGTGCTCAGATCCACCTCGGCTTCGGCGGCATCCGGCGTACTCCGGCCGCAGTTCCGCTGGTCGAACAACACAACCCGATACCGCGCCGGGTCGAAGTACCTACGCCAGAACTTCCCCGCCCCCGACCCCGGCCCGCCGTGCAGCACCACCGCGGGCTTCCCATCGGGATTCCCGCAGACCTCCCAGTAGATGCGATGCCCATCACCGACATCGAGCATCCCTTGGTCGTACGGCTCGGTCTCCGGATACATCGCGACTCCAGTGCAGGTTCGACAGGACCACCAAGTTCTACCAACTCCGCGAGCCCGGCGCCTGCGGATTAAGCGGCGTCGTGGAGGACCAGGCCGAGGGTGTGGCGGATGCCTGAGCGGACCGTGCTGACGCCGTGGCGGACCGGTGCGGCCGACCAGCCTCGGGTGGATTCGACCGGGCGGTCCCGGGTGGTGAAGATCAGTCCCTGACCCTGCGGCAGCGTCGTGACCGTGCCGCGAGACTGGGCCCGCGGGCGTTGCTCCACCAGCAGGAACTCGCCGCCCGCATGGTCGACGCCTGGGCGGTCGAGCCCGATCACCACCTGCAGCGGGAACACCAGGTCGCCGTACAGATCGCGGTGAAGCGCGTTCCAGTCGCCTGCCTTGTACCTGAGCAGGATCGGGGTCGGCCGGGTCTGCCCGGCGCGGTGACAGTCGTCGAGCCACTCGGCGAACGTGTCCGGCCAGGGCGCTGGTTTGCCCAGCCGATCGGCCCATTCGCGCGCGATCGGCAGCAGGTGCGGATAGAACGACTCCCTGAGTCGCGTCACCAGCTCGGGAAGCGGGTGGTCGAAGTACCGGTACTGCCCGGAGCCGAACCGGTAGCGCTGCATGTCGATCGTCGCCCGGAACCGCTCGACCTCGTCGTACAGCCCGGAGATCTCCTTGCATTGCGCCGGAGTGAGCAAGGGCGGCGTCAACGCGCAGCCGACCTGCTCGAGTTCCGCCGTCAGTTGCTTCCAGTCGAAATCCATACCTGTAGAACGGTGTGGGGGCCTGGTGTGTGAGGGTCAGAGGATCCCGACGTAGGTGAGCGCGAAGGCGGCGCAGGGGGAGAGGAAGAGTGAGGCGACAACGATCACGCCCTTGAAGGTCTGGCCGGGCCCGATGAATCGCCGGTACGCCGCGACGAGCACCGGGACCATCACGATCTCCAGGACGAGCATGCTGCGCGGGATCACCAGATCGGCAGCCGCCAGTACGACGGACAGTCCGGCGGCCGCGATCCACGCCGCGAACCCCAGCCGGTACGTCGTACGCGCACCGAGGCGAACCGCGATCGTCCTGTACCCGGCGGCCCGATCCGCCTCGAGATCAGCCAGCGTAGTCGGCAAGTAGAGGCCAACAGCAACCAACGTTCCCTGCAACGCCATCAGCCACGGGAATCCGTGCAGGTCAGAGGTCACTGCGGCCCAGCCGGCGACCGGCCCAAAGGTGCCGAGGGCAACCGAATTCGCTGCGACGTCGAAGCCAGCTCGGGTCTTGAGTCGCACGGGCGGAACGCTGTAGGCATAGCCGAGGACGACGGCGAGCAGCACTCCGAGCGCGAAGACCGGATTGACGGCGAGACCGGCTGCCACCGAAGCGACTCCGGCGATCGCCGCGATCCGCTTGGCCGCCTGGACCGAGACGCGTCCGTCGAGCAGCGGGGAAGTGGACTTCCTCGGGTTCAGCAGATCGCCGGGCAGGTCGTACGCGTCGTTGATCGCGAGGACCGACAACCAGAGCAACGGGCCCATCACCACCGCCCCGACGAGCAACCGCGGCCAGTCGTGCGGCACCGGGATCAGCCGATGCGTGGCAAGCAGAACCCCAACGTAATAAGGAACCACCGACACAACCCAGAACGCCGGCCGCCCCACCGCCAACACATCCCGCATCCGGAGACGACGGTGAACGAGCGCTGCCTGCCCGCGACTCGCAGGACGTAATACGGCGTTGGTTTGACTGGCTGGGTCCACCGTTGCGGTCACATCACCACAGTGCTCCTGCCTGAGTGGCACCCACCTCCCTCTCCGGAGTGAATCCCCTCACTCGGTGGAGTTCTCAGGCGTGAATGTGACCAAGGGAACCGACCGGTACCTCTGTCACTGATCACGTCGCAGACATCCGCACCCCTGCAAACGCGACGACCGTTGCCTCAAGCTCCTGCCATTAATCACCCCGCCTCTTCGTCGACAACTTGGTACGGTGCCCAGGTTGTACCGCTCGGAAAGTCGCCCCAGAGAGAGGCAAGCCAACGATGCAGGCGGCAGAGATCACGCGTGCGGTGGCTGCGGCCAGGTCGATCGCCTCGGTGCAAGGTCTGACGGTCGACGACGCGATCCTCCTTCAGGACTCGAACAGGATCACCCTGCGGCTGTTGCCGTGTGACGTCCTGGCTCAAGTCGCACCGATGCTGCGTCAGGCCGCCCAGTTCGAAGTCGAGCTCGGCCAGCGGCTTCTCGAGGCCGGGTGCCCAGTGGCTGCTCTCGAGCCGCGAACGGAGCCACGCGTCCACGAGCGCGATGGCTTCACGGTCACGCTCTGGACCTACTACGAGCCAGTGACGACTCAAGACGTCTCACCGCCGGAGTACGCCGATGCACTCGTGCGGCTGCATGCGGGTATGCGCAAGGTCGACTACCCGACGCCGCACTTCACAGATCGCGTCGCGGAGGCTCAAGAAACAGTGGCGGATCGCGACCGCAGTCCGGCCCTCGCCGACGCCGATCGGGAGTTGCTCGGCGACACCTTGGCAAGCCTGCGGCGCGCGATCGCCGAACGCGGCGCCGCCGATCAGTTGCTGCACGGCGAGCCTCATCCGGGCAATCTGCTCAGCACGGTGGACGGGCTGCTGTTCATCGACCTCGAGACCTGTTGTCGCGGGCCGGTCGAATTCGACCTCGCCCATGCGCCCGAAGAGGTCGCCGAGGACTATCCGGGTGTCGACCAGGACCTGCTGCGCCTGTGCCGGAGCCTCTCGCTGGCGATAGTGACGGCGTGGCGCTGGGATCGGCACGACCAGCTCCCCGACGGACACCGGTTGGGCATCGAGGGGCTCGATCTGCTCCGGGCAGCCCGTAGCTGACCGTAGTGCCGGCGCTAGGCTCCGAACACCCCGATCTTCAGGAGGAGCCAAGTGGGTGGACGTCTTGCCGGCGAGGTTGTGCTCGTCACCGGAGCTGCTCGCGGAATCGGTCGCGCGATCGCCGCCAAAGCCGCCGAGGAAGGCGCCGCGGTCGCGCTGCTCGACGTACTGGCCGATCAGGTCGCGGCGACAGCCGCAGACCTACAGCAGACCGGTGCGAAGGTGGCCGCGGCCGTCGGGGACATCACCGACGAGAACGCCGTACGCTGGTCCGTCGATCAACTGGTCGACGAGCTGGGACCCATCACCGTGCTGATCAACAACGCAGGCAAGAACGCGTACGCCGATGCCACCAAGATGACCGTCGACGAATGGGACAGCGTCTTCGACGTCGACCTGAAAGGCGCCTGGCTGATGGCCCGTCAGGTCCTGCCGGCGATGATCGCGGCCCGGCGTGGCTCGATCGTCAACATCGCCTCGATCCACGCCCACCTCACCACCGCGGGCATGTTCCCGTACGCCGCGGCGAAGGCCGGTCTGGTCGGCATGACCCGCAGCCTCGCCCTCGATGTTGCCCCGCACAACCTCCGGGTCAATGCGGTCAGCCCCGGCTTCATCGCCACCGACCTGCTCGAAGAGTTCTTCGACACAATCCCCGGCTCCCGCGAAACCGCGCTCGACGCCCACCCGCTCGGCCGCATCGGTACTCCCGAGGACGTCGCTGAAGTCGTCTGCTTCCTCGCCTCCGAAGCCGCGGCCTTCGTCACCGGCGCCAACTGGTCCGTCGACGGCGGCCTCGGTATCCGGTACGCGTAGTACGAAGGCTCAGCAACAGCTCCGCGAACCCGGGCGCCGGTCTCGTACTGGGCTCAGCACCCGCTCGGCGAACCGGGCGCCGGACTCGCACGAGGGCTCAGCAGCCGCAGGAGTTGCGGTGGACCAGGACTGGGTCGAGCCTGATGCTGCGGGCCGGCTGGTCCGGGTCGTCGATGCGGGACGTGATCAGCTCGACGGCCTTGGCGGCGAGCTCTTGATGCGGTTGCGCGATCGTGGTCAGCCGCGGTTCGAACAGATCCGCCCAGTCGAAGTCGTCGAACGCCACCAGCGCGACATCCGCGGGCACGGACAAGCCGGCGTCGCGCAGCGCCCGCATGGCTCCGATCGTCATCTTGTTGTTCGCGACGATCAACGCGGTCGGCGGATCCGGCATCTGCAGCAGTTGCGCGGTCGCGCCGCGAGCCGGCTCGGCGTGCGAGGAGCCTCCGCGCAGCAGCGCATCGTCGTACGGGAGTTTCGCTCGCTCCAGCCCCAGCCTGTATCCGGCGACGCGCTCCACGGTGGTGGCGAGCCCGGCCAGCCCACTCACCATCGCGATCCGGGTGTGCCCGCGACTGGCCAGGTGCTCGACCAGATGCGAGGTCGCCTCGATGTTCTCGGTCCCGACCTCGTCCAGCCCGGCCCCGATCAGGCGGTCGACCAGCACCACCGGGACCTTCCGCAGCTGCAGATACTCCAGCGTCGGCCCCGGATCTGGTGACGTTGCCAGAATGATGCCGTCCACCCGGCGCTCGTGCAGATCCCGCGCCACCTTGAGCTCCCGCTCCGGATCGTCGTGGGTGTCCGCGATCAGGATCGAGTAGCCGTGCCGCTCGGCCTCCGCCTGCAGATGATGAGCCAGCTCCCCGAAGTACGGATTGGAGATCGAGGACAACGCCAGACCGATCGTGTCCGTCTTCGACATCACCAGCGACCGCGCCACCGTGTTGGGCACGTACCCGGTCTCCCGGACGGCGGTCAGCACAGCCTGCCGGGTGCCAGGTGCCACGAACCGCGTCTCATTCAGGACATGAGAAACCGTCGTCACCGATACCCGAGCCCGCCGAGCCACATCCGCCATCTTCACCACAAACCCATCCTCCCCTGGTTACCTATACTTCGGCTGGCCTTACGGCGAGGGCGGAAATGAAGTGGCCGCGGTTCGCGGCAGCGGAGAGACTGACGGCCATGGCCGCCGATGAAGCATTGAGCAAGGTCTCCGCCTTGCTCGAGACCTGGGACCTGGGTACGCCGACCGAGGTGACGCGGCCGGAACGTGGCAGCAACAACCCGGTGTGGTTGGTCCAGGTAGGTGGCGACGGCTATGTCCTGCGAGTCCACAGCAACGTCGGACCTGATCGGATCGCGCTCGAGCACAAGCTGCTGGCCGAGCTTGACCGAGGTGACCTGTCGTTCGCAGTACCGGTTCCGATTCCGGCGGGAGACGGTACGACGCTTGTCGCGACGGACCTCGGACCGGCTGAGTCGGTGATTACTGCGGGTTGTAGGCGCAGGAGCTGTCGAGGTCGCCGGGGTCGGTGCCGGGCGGGCGGGGTGTCGCCTTGCCGGTCGGCTTGGTCGTCGGTTTGGTTGTCGGTTTAGCGACCGGCACGGCCTTCGGCGCCAGCGCCTTGGCGACGATCTCGCTCATCGCCTTGTAGTTGGGATTACGGCCGTTGGGGAAGTTCTTCTTCTTGTCCAGGTCGATGGTGGTGATCTTGGCCGACTTGACCCGCTGGCCGAGGCCAACGAACTGGGGGAGCAGGTTCTGCGGGATGTCGGTCCGGATCAACTGCTTGCCGGCCTTGGCGATCGACTGGTAGTTGCTGAGCACGTTCTGCGGGGTCGCGCGCTCGACCAGCGCCTGGATCGTGCAGTGCTGGCGGTCCTGCCGGGCGAGGTCGGCGCCGGGGACCTGGTAGCGGCCCCGAGCGAACCAGAGCGCGTCGAAGCCGTTCAGGTGCCGGTTCGCGCCAGGCTTCAGGTAGCGCCCCGGCGGGATGTGCTTGTCGTCGTCGCCACCCACCGGGACCGGGTAATTGATGTTCACGGTGATCCCGCCGAGTGCCTCGACCATCTGCTCGAAACCGGACAGGTTGATCTGCAGGTAGTAGTGCAGCTTCAGCCCGAGCGCCTCACCCACCGCGACCTTCAGGATGTCGGCACCCTGGTTGTCGGACGGGCCGAGGATGCCGTCGTGCAGTTTCGGGAGGTTCCGGTACATCGCGTCCAGGTAGAACTCGCCCTGCTCGACGTCGCCGAGCTTCGGGTTCCAGAAGCCGGTCGGGTAGAACTCGTGCAGCGGCGAGTCCGCCGGGAACGGCATCCGCATGAAGTTCCTGGTCAGCGAGATCAGCGAGGTGTTGCCGGTCTTCGTGTCGATGCTGGCCACCATCACGGTGTCCGTCCGGGTCCCTTGCCGTCCCGCCCCGTCGTCCGCGCCGAGCAGCAACAGGTTGAGCCGCGGCAGTTGGGCCCACGGGTCCTTCTTGTTCGCGATCGTCGGCCGGGTGGCGCTCTTGGAGTTGCCGCCGGCGAACACATGCGTCACCAGATCGCGCTGTGCGAGCAGGTTCTGCGCTCCCAGCGCGGTCCCGGACGCGATCGTGCAGCACACCAGCCCGATCACGAGCGCCCCGGCCAGCCGCGCCCCGATGCCCGACCCCAACGGCCGGAGCATCTTGTACGACGTGACCACGATCGTCACCCAGAGCAGGGCGACGGCCGTGAGCCCGGCGATGATCCAGAGCAGCAGATTCGGGTCGAGGGCCCACTTGATCACGTCGTCCCGCCGCGCCGACCCGACGTACGCCGCGGCGCCGAGCAGCGTGACCGTGAGCCCCGTGACGAGGGTGCCGAGCCGAGTTCGCCCGGCCACCAAGTACGCAGTACCGGGCACTGCAGCACCCAGTACTGCGAGGAGCAGCGCGCCGAACGCGGATCTCTGCCGGCCGGGCCGGCCCGGCCAATCTCTGTCGGCCTCCCGGTCCGGCCCGGCGGGCGGCTCGTGGCTTCGCTCGTCTGGCCCTACTCGCGCCCGGGGCTCTAGCCACCTTAGGGGACATATCTCCACTCAATGGCCGGGAACAGGACGGCTGGACGCGTCCCCTGTGTCGCGTCCACCGGGTCTGACTCGTTGTCGCGGTAGAAAGTTCGGCATGATTTCCCGGTGACTGAAATCGAGGTACGCCGCGCCAAACCGGACGACGCCGAGGCGCTGGTCCGGCTGAGAGCGCTGATGCTCGAGGCGATGGGGACGGACACCGGCGGTCCGGACGCACCGTGGCGAGAGGTCGCGCTGAGCTACTTCAGAGACGGGCTCTCGTCACCCGAGACATTCGCTGCCTTCGTGGTCGACGACCCCGAGGCCGGAGTGGTGGCGGGCGCGGCCGGCCACTGCAACGCGCACCCGCCAAGCCCGAAGGACCTGAGCACGCAACGCGGCAGCCTCTACAACGTCAGCACCGAACCGGCCTTCCGCCGCCGCGGCCTGGCACGCGCCTGCGTGGTCGCCCTCCTCACCTGGTACCGCGACGAAACCACCGCCGGCCAGATAGACCTACACGCCACCCCCGACGGCTCACCCCTCTACCTGTCCCTAGGCTTCACCCCCAGTAACTACCAAACCCAACGCCTAGCCATAACCCGCTGAGCCAACCAGGTGTCTGTGGTCTTCGTGTCGCGCAGGGCGTTGGTGGCGCAGTGCACCTCGCCACCCGCGAGATGGGCCCAGAAGTAGTCCTCAACCCAGTGCACCCGTAGCCGTTCCGCCCGAGCGCCCGCTCGGTCGCGGCGCGGAAGATGTCCCGCCCAGCGCCCAGCGCCCAGCGACCTTCGGGCCATGCGGGTCGGGTACTGCGATGTGGCGGGAGCTCAGCGACAGCCCGTTCACAAGGCCGGGCAGCATCGTTCGCAGCAACCCGGTCCGCGCGTTCTTCGCGAACAACACCGGCAGCCGCACCAGCTCGCTCCGCCGCAACCCAGTTGCCTTGAGCAAGATCTCCACCTGGTCGTCGATGTGTCGCGCAGCCTCCTCATCCTCGGCAAGCCCGTTGCTATCAGCAAGCACTTCGTTCACCGTCGGGCTTGCTGGGGGGAGTTCGTGTCGGCCGCCAGTCGCGCCGCACCCGCGCCATCGCGTTGAGCCTTGCGCAGGAGTTCCACCGCGAGCCTCGGATCGGCGACCGCGAGCGTCCAGCCGCACGCGTTGCCGGCGCGGACCACGTGCGTCGTCTCATCGGCGCCCGGTCGCCTCATCGCTCAAGTTGCCCCGAGCAACAACCTGCAACGGCGCCAAGTCCGCGGCATCCTTCGGTCCGTTGATCCGCTCGTCCGCCGCGTCGTTGCACGCCGCCAGTTCGTCGTCGAACGCCCGCCCGATCTCGTCCAGCCGGACCCGGATCGACCCGGCACTGCCCTTCGTCATCATCCAGATTCGCCAGAAAGAGCGCCCCGCGACCAGCCCTCCACCGCTCCTCACCCACCTCGTCCGCCCGGCTCAACACCCCATCGCGATCACCGTCCGCGACCAGATCCGCCCCGATCCCACCACGACCGCCACGCCCGGCCGTGCGGTTCCGCACTCCGTCGCGATCCCCGTCAGCGAGCAGCTCCGCCCCGATCCCTCCGCGCCCGGTGACCGCCCCGTTCCCTCCGCGCCGGCTGTCCACCCCCCACTCCGTCGCGATCCCCGTCAACGAGCAGCTCCGCCCCGATCCCTCCGCGCCCGGTGACCGTGGCCGACTCCGGGCGTGGTTCGGCGTTTGGGGGTCGTTCGGTGGGGTTACCGGCCCAGGCGACCATCGCGGGGGTCGAGGCGGTCAGCAGGGTCGCCGCGGTGAGGCCGGCAGTCCAGCGTTCATCATCCGCTCCCTTTTGATACATCCGTCTTCTTTCCAGCAACTGATACGCCTGTATCAAATCCAGCAGATGGATTGCTGATCTCCATCCATAGGTGGAGCGGAGGCGAACCGGTCCGGAAGCGGTCCGCTGACCGGCGGGCAGCTGCCTTTGTGCGCGACGTGAGTGTTTCCGGTCGGCGGGACGCTCAGGTCCTGCACAAAGGCCGCGGGGTGGCCGGTGGTTGGAGGGAGTGGGAGCTGCCTTTGTGCGCGACGTGAGTGTTTCTGGCTGGCGGGATGCTCAGGTGATGCACCAAGGCGGCGGGTGGGGGCGCTTGAGCGGTTGGGAGAGAAGGGTTTTCGGCCCGGTTGGCAAGTACTGGTGAGGACGCGCTCTTCCGAAGGGTGCGACGTGAGGAGTTTCTGGGATGCGCATGACGAGGATCGCCGCGCTCGGGGTCGTGGCGGCTGTCGCGGGAGTGGCGCTGTACGAACTGCCTGCCAGCCCGTTCGACCACCAGGATGGCCCCGGCCGGCCGGTCGCTCACTCGTCGGCGAACCCGGACGACACCACCGGCAAGGACAGTCCCGACGGCACGGGCGCCCAAGCTCCAGGCGCTCAGGATCCAGGCGCCCAAGCTCCAGGCGCTCAGGATCCAGACGCTCAGGATCCAGCCGATCAAAATCCCAGTGACCAGAACCCCAGCGACCAGGATCCGAGTGACCAGAACCCCAGTGACCAGAACCCCAGCGACCAGAACCCCAGCGACCAGAACCCCAGTGACCAGAACCCCAGCCATCAGGCGTCCACGAAGACCTCCGCGTCGACGCCGACGGACGGCGTCGTGCCGGTCACCTATCCGATCCGCGGTACGGTCTCCTACTCGGTCCTCCCCGGCGATCCCGCCACGATCGGCAGTTCCGGTCAGCTGATGCGATTCCAGATCGCCATCGAGGGTGGCATCCAGGGAGTCGATGGCCCGGCGTTCGCCAAGTTCGTGCGGAAGACGTACGGTGCTCCGCAGGGCTGGACCGCAGCCGGCCAATGGCGGTTCCGCCAGGTAGGCCCCGGCCAGAATGCCAACTTCAAGCTCCTGCTCGTCACCCCCGAGACCCGCGACATCCTTTGCGGCGGCGGCCCAGACCGCTACACGAGTTGCCGGATCGGCGACAACGTCGTACTGAATGTCGCTCGCTGGGCCCACGCCGTACCGAACTACGGCGCCTCGCTCACGGCGTACCGGCAGTACATGGTGAACCACGAGACCGGCCACCGCCTCGGCAATCACCACGAGCTCTGCCCGGGGCCGGGCCAACCCGCGCCGGTGATGGAGCAGCAGACACTCGGCCTGCACGGCTGCGTCGCGAACTCCTGGCCCTACCTCAACGGCACCCGCTACAAGGGCCGCCCCGGCCAATACAACGACCCGGCCCCCACCAACTAGGCGCAATCGTCAACGGAACTACCGCCCGTACGGCGGGCGCTAGTCGCCCGGCGCTGTCCGCAGTCGCGCGGCCAAGGCGTCGATCCCCGTACTTAGCCCGGCGCACTGTCCTGCCTCCAGACCCCGACCGGCAACATCATCATCCACGCGCCCAATCCGTCAACGACCTATGCCCGCACGACCTCTGACCGGTACTACGCCTGGATGATCGACAGCACGTTGCCCGCTGGGTCCTTGAACCAGGCGATCAACGGACCGCCGCCGCGGAAGATCCCGAGCTCGTCGTGCTTGTCGTTGTAGCGCTCGAACACGACCCCACGAGCGGTGAGCTCCTTCGCGGCGGCGTCGATGTCGGGCACGGGGAAGTTCAGGATCGTGTACTCCGCGGGCGTGTGTCCCGGCTTCGGGTAGACGAGGACCGGGATGCCGCCGGCGATCCGCAGCCGCAGCATCCCGTTCTCCTCGGTCACGTCCAGCCCGAGCGTCTCGCCGTAGAACTTCTTCGCCGTCGCGACATCGTCGACAGCGAACCCGCTGAACGCCTTCGTCTCCTTGAACATCTCACCCTCCAACTCCCGAGACACCCCAGCGGCGCCTCTCACCGGAAACGTCGTCGCCACTGCCTGAACTTCGACACCGGAGGGCAGTCCTCAGTTGTTAAGTGCGGCTGTCTGGTTGGTGACCGCGGCGGTTTCGAGGCCGTCGGCAACGGTATGCAGCAGCCGGGCCAGCTGGGCCGCGTCTGCCGGGCCGAGAATTCCGGTGATCACGTCGAGGACGCGGACCGTCAGCCCGTCGAGCTGCGACAGCCTTGCCTGGCCGAGGCCGGTGACAGCCAACTGCGGGCTGGTCCGGACCAGCCCGACCGCCGCTAGCTCGGCGATGGCCAGCTCGGCCTCGCCTGGGGTCGTGCCGACCTGCTCCGCGACACCCACCGCTGTGTCGCGGCCCTTGGAGATCGCATTCAGCACGAGCGCGGCCGGCATCTTCATCCCGACCGCGTCCTGCAGGCCGAGGATCAGGGGGTGAGCGTGTCCGCGGACCCGCTCCACCGCGTCGAGCAGCCGGAGCGCGTCCCCGACGTCGCCGATCAGCTGTTCGGTCTGGACAGTGGCGATCCCCGTGGCCTGCACGATCCGGTCGGGGACGGCCAGAGCCTTGGTTCCAGCGTCTTCGATGGTCACGCCTTCCAGCCTACGGAGTCGTTCCGACAGCTCGGCGTGTCGATGCTGAGGAAACCCTGTGAATTGCCCGTGAATCGACATCCGAAAAAACGTTCGAAGACAATCCGAAATAGTTTCAGATATTTCGGACAACTGCCCAAAAAATGCCCGTGACTTACTGTCCGCGTCGTCCGTTGGACCTTGCGTGACGGTGAACACACGGCTAACCGGCACCGCGCTCGCCCGCGAATCCAGGCCGACCACCAGAGACACCAGCCAGGAGGACCAGTGACAACCGCCACCGCCATCCAGACGTCTGAGCGCCGACGCGTACGAGTCTGGTTCGGTGAGCACGTGATCGCCGATTACAACGCCGAGCCGGCGTTGGCCGAGCGGTACGCCCACGCCATGAGCCGTCGCTTCGCCGGACTGCGGGTCACCAACGACCCGATGCCGGCAGTGGACCGTCTCCCCGACCCCCTGCCCGGCGAGCGCATGTGGGACGTAGCACCGCGGTAGACCAATGATCGGCGGCAAGCGAGCGCGGGCGCTCTGCCCCTCGCTTGCCGCCCTCAAATCCCCTCAAAATCCCCTCAACCCCTGCCCCCCTATCGACGTCCGCACCGCCTCCAGCATGAGGCGGTGCGGACGTTTTCCAATTCGTACGGCGGGGAGCCGGGCGCCCGTCGTACCGGCCTAGCCAACTCGACGAGCGGAGCGGACCCGAGGGCTTCTCTTCGATCGATGTCGAGGGGCGACGGCCGGCTCCGACGTCTCGGGCGAGAGTTGACCGTCAGCTCTCGTGATGGACGGAGATCGAGATGGACAAGCCTGTTCTGAACAGCATGCTGCTGGGCAGCGCGGATCCCGACCGGCTGAAGAAGTGGTACCTCGACGGATTCCACGCCGAGGTCGACGGCTACGGCAATCTGAATCTCGGCGGCTTCGGCCTGGTGATCGAGAAGCGCGACGACGTCGCGACCGCGACCGTCGAGCCCGGCCGGGTGGTGCTCAACTTCGCCGTCGAGGACATCGAGGCAGCCGCCGCGCACCTGCGAACCCTCGACATCACCTGGCTGGTCGAGCCCGAGGACCGCGGCATCGGCTGGTTCGCCACCCTGATCGACCCCGACGGCAACTACGTCCAGCTGATCCAGATGAAACCCGAGTATTACGCCAACCTCTGACCGGACCGGCGGACCAGCCACCCCAAGGCGAGCTGGCCCGCCGAGCTACCGTCCGGCCAGTAGACCTCGATGTTTCATCGGAGGGACCTCCTGCTGACGGTCAGGAACCTCATTCTTGGAACTGGGTACCGGCTCGTCGACAAGCCGGACCAGACCAATCGGAGGGCTGATGGAGGAGTTCCGGATCCAGGTCCCGCAAGCGGACGTGGATGACCTGCGTGCTCGCCTGCGCCAGACCCGCTGGCCTCGCTCGCTCCCGGAGCAGGCCGCGTGGGATCGCGGGGTACCGGTCGACTATCTGCGCTGGGCGGTCGACCGTTGGCTGGAGTACGACTGGCGTGAGTGGGAGGCGCGGCTGAACGCGTTCCCGCAGTACGTGACTCGCATCGATGACCAGTCGATCCACTTCCTCCACGTCCGCTCGCCCGAGCCGAACGCGATGCCGTTGATCCTCACGCACGGCTGGCCTGGCTCGGTCGCGGAGTTCCTCGACATCCTCGGCCCGCTCACCGATCCGCGGGCCCACGGCGCCGACCCGGCCGACGCATTCCACGTCGTCGCGGCCTCCGTACCAGGCCACGGATTCTCAGTCCCGCTCGAACAGCCCGGGTGGAACCATGAGCGGATCGCCCGGGCCCTGGGCCACCTTGATGGACCGCCTCGGCTACAGCCGGTACGGCGCGCAGGGTGGCGACACCGGTTCGGTGGTGTCACCGCTCCTCGGCCGGATCGCCCCGGACCACGTCCTCGGCGTACACATCAACGGCGGTCTCGCGTTCCCGAACGCGCGCCCGGGAGACCTGGACGACCTGGAACCGCGCGACCAGGCGAAGCTCCGGCTGGCCGAACACATCCGGCGGACCGGGACAGGGTACGCCGAGCTGCAGTCGACGAAACCGCAGACCGTCTCGTTCGGGTTGAGTGATTCCCCGGCCGGTCAGCTGGCCTGGATCCTGGAGAAGTTCCACGACTGGACCGATCCGGCCCAAACCCGGCCCGAAGCTGCCGTTGCCCTCGGCCACCTTCTGACCGACGCCTCGATCTACTGGTTCACCAACACCAGCGCCACCAGCGCAAACCTGTACTACGAGAATCGGCTGGTTGCCGAGCGCCCCGATCACCGGTCCGGGGGCTCCGGTCGATCGGAGGTTCCAACCGGTGTCGCTGTCTTCCCCACGGATCCAGCGATGCGGCACCTCCTCGAGCGTGAGCACACGATCACCCACTGGAAGGAGTACGACCGCGGCGGGCACTTCGCTGCGTTGGAGGCGCCGGATCTCTTGGTGGGGGACGGTCGCGCGTTCTTCCGCAGCCTCAGGTGAATCAGCAGTAGGAGCGGCAGCCGCGGTCGACGCCGTACGCCCGTTTGGCGCGGGCCACCGCGGCGACTGGCGAGACCACCTTGCCTTGATGCCACGCGGTCAAGAAGACCTGTGGTGCCACAGCGCCCCGACGGATCCACCAGTTGCCGGCAGAGGTGGGCCAGCTGATGGCGAAATGCAGGTGCGCCGGGGTGAAGCGAGCGCTGCCGGTCTTGCCAGTCAGTCCGAGGAGCTGTCCCGCCCGGACCTGCACCCCTGGTGCGATTCCCGCTCCGATCGCGGACAGGTGCGACCCGTAGTACCGGACGCCGTCGACGCCGACCACCGACACGGCCAGGCCGCCGCGATCACGGCCGACATTGGTCTTCGGATCCCAGAGATCGACCCGGGTCACCTCGTCCACCCGGCCGTCCACGGGCGAGACGAACTGGCAGCCGACCTTGGTGAAGATGTCAGATGCCGGGTAGTCGTGATGACTCTGCGATGCCGAAGCACGGCAGGCGCCGACCGGGAACACATACGGAACCTTTGCCTTAGGCAATGGATGGACCGGTGAGGGCGTCGGTACTGAAGGGATCGCGACCGTCAGTGAGGTTGTCGGCGTCGCCGGTGAATCCGGTCTGGTCGAGGCATCCGGTGAAGACGCGCCACAGGCCGACAAGGTGAATACGGCGGACACCGCCAGGACCGCCCATCCGGACCACCTCACCGTGCCTTCCTGACAGGCCGGGTGACAGAGCGTGGTCGTTCGCC
The DNA here is from genome assembly GCF_014217565.1 of Kribbella qitaiheensis. Taxonomy (NCBI): domain Bacteria; kingdom Bacillati; phylum Actinomycetota; class Actinomycetes; order Propionibacteriales; family Kribbellaceae; genus Kribbella; species Kribbella qitaiheensis. The sequence goes on along the minus strand of NZ_CP043661.1, from coordinate 4,234,702 downwards.
GAGGGCAGCCATCGCGGCCATTGAATCCTCGTCGCTCTCCGTTGTCCACCTCCAGGGGGATCCCCAGCGTTCGGGAGTGAGCAAGCAAATGCGACATCGTCGCAAACAAGGGGTTCCGGGGCAAGCAGCGGCTCGATTGGTTCACCGGAACAACACCTGGTTGTCACCACGAAGGGCGATGATCCCGCCGGATCCACCATCCGAGAGGAAACACGATGGGACACTCCCACGACGGTCATACCCACGACCACGAGCACGGCGCCGGTCACGGACACGGGCATGGGCACGACCACGATCATCACCACCCGAACACCGAGCTGGACGCCGCGACGATTGCCGCGCTGGACGAGTCGATCCCGGACAGCGACCTCTCACCGACCGAGGTCTCCCGTCGTACGCTGCTCCGCTCGGCCGGCATTCTCGGCGGTACCGCTGCCCTTGCCGTCTCCGGCGTAGGCGCAGCAGCCGCCGCTGCCGCTCCGAAGGGTGACTCGATCCTCTTCAAGCACGGCAACAAGCCGCAGGTCTGGCTCGCCGGCGACCACCACATCCACACCCAGCTGAGCTCCGACGGCCTGTACCGGGTGATCGACCAGGCCCGGCACGCGGCCGCGTTCGGTCTCGACTGGCTGGTCATCACCGACCACGGCGGTGCCACCCACGCCCGGATCGGCGTGGAGCTGGTCAACCCGCAGATCAAGGCGGCCCGGACCGAGCTGAAGAACACGCTGATCTTCCAGGGCCTGGAGTGGAACATCCCGGCCGCCGAGCACGGCACCGTCTTCGTCGCCCCCGGGTCGCGGGAGGTCGAAGTACTGAAGCAGTTCGAGAACAGCTACGACGGCAGTGTGAACAATGCGAGTTCGAACTCGCCGGCCAACGAGCAGCTCGCGCTGGACGGGATCCAGTGGCTCGGTCAGCAGGTGGACCGCCGCCGCGTCCAGGACGCGCTGTTCCTGGCGAATCACCCGGCCCGCAACGGCGTCGACAGCCCGCATGAGATTCGTAACTGGCGCGATGCCAACCCGCGGATCGCCATCGGCTTCGAGGGTGCGCCCGGTCACCAGGCCGGCGGCCTCCCGAAGGGCATCGGTGCCGCCGGCGCCCGGGGCCTGTACGGCAACGCGCCGAGCGCGAACTCGTTCCCTGGCTACCCGGCCGAGAGTTACCGCACCTGGGGCGGATTCGACTGGATGACCGCGACGGTGGGCGGTCTGTGGGACAGCCTGCTCGCCGAGGGCAAGCCGTGGTGGGTCAGCGCGAACTCCGACTCGCACGTGAACTGGAACGAGACCTCGCGTCGCCCTGACGGCTCGGACCAGGCGCAGTTCGACCGCGACGGCCGCTACATGGACCCGGTCTACGGCAACACTGTGAACCCGCTCGCCACCGACTTCTGGCCCGGCTTCTACAGCCGCACCCATGTCGGCGCCGAGCGACGCGACTACCTTTCGGTGATGGAGGGACTGCGCAGCGGACGGATGTGGGTCGACCACGGCATGCTCGCCAAGGGCGTCGAGGTCGAGGTCCGCGAGGTCGGGCGCAAGCACAGCGAACCGCTCGGTGGCGCGCTGGTCGTACGCCGTGGCCGTCCGGTCGAGCTGGTCGTCCGGATCACCACCCAGACGATGCCGAACTGGGCCAACTTCGTCCCGCTCCTCAACCGGGTAGACGTCATCCGTGGTGCCGTGAAGGGTGCGGTCGGCGACCGTGACACCTTCAAGGCTCCCGACACCAAGGTCGTCCGGCAGTGGGACACGTCCGGCAAGCGTGGCACCTTCGAGCTGACCCTGCCGCTCGGCAAGGCGGAGGAGCCGTACTACGTCCGCGTCCGCGGCTCCGACGGCAACCGCAGCCAGCCGGGCTATCTCGGTGCAGCGATCGACCCGCAAGGCCCTGCGCTCGACGTGGTCGGCGACGCGGACCCGTGGACGGACCTGTGGTTCTACACGAACCCGATCTGGGTCCTGCCGAGCAAGTGATCATCGCCGTCGACGCGGACAGCCGCGACACCGTCGAAGCCGAGCATCTCCTGCACGAGTTGCTCGGCTCGATGGCCGGTTCGGTCGTCGCCTGCACCCACGTAGTAGCCGCCGGCGACCGCCCCCACCTCGCCATCTCGGTCACCGTCCCACCGGACTCACCCGACGGCTTGGCCGCTCGGGTGCGGGCCTGGTCGGTGGAGCGGTCGGCCGGTGCGGCCATCACCCGACCTGGCGCCTCCGAGCCGGAGCTGTCCGGTCCCAGCCGACTCGTCCGTGGCGCCTACGCCGCCGCGGTCGAAAGCGCCCTCGGTACCTCGGGCCGGCTGGTCCGGTTTCCCGGCGCGGAGCACGCCACCGGCGTGTTGACCGCCGCGGAGCTCCGGGACCGCTGCGGCATCGACCAGGTGGAAGCCCTCGGCGGACTCCCGGTCGAGGACGACACCTTGATCGACACCCTCGACTTCATCCGCCCGATCCGCCGCGACGGCCAGGTGGTCCTCTTGGTCCAACCGGCGGCCGGCGGCGTCCTCATCCCCTTCGAGGTCGAACACCAGCAGAAATGCTGCGCCGATCACTGACCCCGGACATCCCAGCCGTCCGCGTTCCGTAGTACGGGCGGGAGCGGGCCGATGACGCCGAGGCGCTGGGTGCAGCGGGTCAGGGCGACGTAGAGATCGCGCAGGCCGCGCGGGGACTCGAGCATGATGCCGTCCGGGTCGACCACCAGGACGGAGTCGAACTCGAGCCCCTTCGCGCCGGCCACGGTCAGTACGGTGATGTCGGGATGTTCGCCGATCGCCTCCTGGACCAGCTCCAGCCGGGACCGGGAGGTGATCACGCCGACCTGCCCGTGGTGCACCTCCTCGCGTGCCACCTTCCCGACGTACTGCGCCTGATCCGTCGGCCCGACCTCTTCGTACCAAGGCCGTACGCCGGTCGAGCGCACCGACTCCGGCGCCTTCGCGGTCGGATCGACCTCGGCCAGCACGTGCGCCGCGAGGTCCATCACCTCGGCCGGGGTGCGGTAGTTGACGGTGAGCTCCGCCAGCCGCCAGCGATCCCCGAAGGTGGGTGCGAGCGCCCGCTGCCAACTCGTCCCACCACCGGCGGCACCGGTCTGCGCGACATCGCCGACCAGTGTCATCGACCGCAACGGGCACCGCCGGCCGATCGCGCGCCACGCCATCGGGGACAACTCCTGCGCCTCGTCCACGATCACGTGCCCGTACGTCCAGCGCCGATCGGCCGCGGCGCGATCGGCCAAGGTGCGATCGTCGTCCGCCTCGTACCGCTCGGCGAAAGCCTCCGCGTCGAGAATGTCCTTAGCGGTAAGGACTTCCGCCTCGTCCTCATCGTCGTAGTCGGTCGAGCCAGAGCCGGACAGGACGTCCAGAGACCCTTGTGCGTAAGCGATTGCGCGAGCTCGCTCGGCCTTGCGACGAGCGGCATCGTTGTCGTCCTCACCGAGCAGCTCGGCGGCCTCGTCGAGCAACGGGACGTCGGCCGGGCTCCAGTCGTCGCCGTACCGGAGCAGGTGTTCGCGGTCGAGCGCGCTGAGCTGCGGCGCCGACGAAGCGAGCCGCTTCTCGTCACCGAACAGGTCGACCAGGAGAGCCTGTGGGCTGAGCAGCGGCCAGAGACGATCGAGCAGGTCGCGGATCGCGGGCTCGGCGAGGACCTCCTTGCGGAGTTCGGCCAGGTCGTACTCGTCGAGCAGGTTCTCGCCGTCGAGCGGGTCGGTGCCGATGATGTCGGCGTACTGGTTGGTCAGGTTGTCGACGATGTCCTTCAGGAAGAACGGCCGGGCCTGGTTGTGCGTCGTGCGGCGGGCCCGGGCGCTGCCGCGGGCGTCCTGGACGACGGCGGGATCCAGTCGCAGTACGGTCCGGTCGACGGTGACCTCGATCGGCCCGGACGGCATCCATTGCCGGTCCGCGACCGCCTTCGTGATCACCTCGGCCATCACGGCGCGGCCCTTCACCTCGGTGACCTCGGCGGGCTCGGGGCGGGTCGCGGTCAGGCCCGGGTACAGCTCGGCGAGGGTGACGAGGCGGACCCCGTCCTCGCCGAGTGACGGCAGCACCTGGCCGATGAACTTCAGGAACGTCGGATTTGGCCCGACGACGAGAATTCCGCGCTTTTCCAGTTGAGCCCGATGCGTGTACAGCAGAAATGCGGCCCGGTGCAGGGCAATCGCGGTCTTGCCGGTGCCCGGACCGCCCTGGACCACCAGGATGCCGGCCAGGTCGGACCGGATGATCCCGTCCTGGTCGGCCTGGATCGTCCGCACGATCGACTCCATCGTGCCGGTCCGCCGGGCGTTCAGCGCGCCGAGCAGGATCTGCTCGCCGACCACGCCGCGGCCGGGCTGCGACCGGCCGGGCGCGGACCGGTCGAGGTCCAGTTGCTCGTCCTGTACGTCGAGCACCTGGCGGAGCCGGGTCTGGATGTGCCGGCGACGGACCACGCCGTGGTTCTGGATCGCGGTGGCGATGTAGAACGGCCTGGCCGCAGGCGCGCGCCAGTCGGTGAGCAGCGGTTCGTAGGTCTCGTCGTGAAGGCTGAGCCGGCCGATGTGCAGGACCTCGCCGTCGGCGTCGTCGAGCCGGCCGAAGCAGAGTCCCTCCTCGGCGGCGTTCAGTCGGGAGAGCCTCGCGTTGAGGTCACGGACCCGTCCGTCGCGCTGGTGCAGGGCTTGCCGGTTCCGCGTGCCGGCCACCTGTTCATCGGCCTGGCGGCGCTCGGTCAACTCGCGCTCGTGGTCGAGCGTCGCGTAGAAAGCCGTCAGGTGAACCTGTTCATCTTGGACCGGATTCAGCAATTCCAAACCCCTTGTGGTAAAATGCAGGCGTTTCAGTCTTTCCTGAAAATTATGGCCTCGGCCGTAGGCTCCCAGATCAATTCTTCGGATTCTCTGGTAGCAGCCACAAATACGAAAGTTTAACGCATTTCGCCCTTTGCTGGGCAGCCCGAAAAGGGCACCATCTGTGGGCATGAGGGTCCATCACATCGTGCCGCCGTACCTGCTCGCGCACCTTGAGCGAACCGCGCCCGACCCGAACCTGCGGGCTCGTTACCGCCAGTCCTTGCAGAACGACGCAGAGTTCCGGGCCAGGCCCGGAACCGCTACTTCCGCTACTGCTTCCGAAGGTTCGGGCGGTTTGCGGCGGCAAGTCCATGATGCCGAGCACGAGACGTCGTTGCCAGGGGCCTTGGTCCGGGCCGAGGGCGCGGATGCCGTTGCCGATGCCATTGCCGATGCCACGGTCAACCAGGCGTACGACGGGACCGGCGCGACCTGGACGATGTACAAGGAGTGCTTCGAGCGGGACTCGATCGACGGCGCCGGGCTCCCGCTGATCTCGACGGTGCACTACGACCGCGACTACGCGAACGCCTTCTGGGACGGCAGCCAGCTGATCTTCGGCGACGGTGACGGCGAGATCTTCGGCGATTTCACCAAATCGATCGAGGTCACCGGGCACGAGTTGACGCACGGCGTCACGCAGTACACGGCGAACCTCGCGTACGAAGGACAGTCGGGCGCGCTGAACGAGTCGATCTCGGACGTGTTCGGCTCGCTGGCGAAACAGCATCACCTCGGTCAGGCCGCCGCCGACGCGGACTGGCTGATCGGGGCCGGCATCTTCCAGCCCGGCGTGCAAGGCGTCGCACTTCGGTCGATGGCAGCACCCGGTACCGCGTACGACGACCCGCGGCTCGGCAAGGATCCGCAGCCGTCGCACATGTCGGCGTACGTGGAGACCACCGAGGACAGCGGCGGTGTGCACCTCAACTCGGGCATCCCCAACTACGCGTTCTACCTGGTCGCGACGGAATTGGGCGGCAACGCCTGGTCCGAAGCGGGCCGCATCTGGTACGCCACCCTCACCTCGGGCACCCTCCCCGAAACAGCCGACTTCACCACCTTCGCCGAAGCAACCCAATCAGCCGCCACCACCTTGTTCGGCGCAGACTCCCGCCAACTAACAGCAGTAACCACCGCCTGGAACCAGGTAGGAGTCCTCACCACCTCACCCGCCGACTCACCCGCGGATCCCGCCGAGCCACCGGCCGATTCACCCGCAGGCCCCGCCGTCTCACCCTCTCCCGCCGCGGACCCCGCCGCACCGCCGCCCCCGGCGGAGCCGGGCGAGCGGTCGAGTGGGGACGAGACGGGCGGCGAGGGGCATGCCAGTAGTGCTGAGTCCGCTGACCTGATGCGTGCTGCCAACACGACCCTCGCGCCCAACACCCCGCCTGCCCCGCCCGAGCCGACCGCCACCCCCGACTCACCGCAAGGCGAACCACCAGCCAAGGATTGACCTCAAGTCTTGTTGAGGTAATAGCGTCCGCCGGGTGACCGTTCATCCGCTCGTCGTGGCCCTCGTGGTGCGCTCGACCGAGCCCGGGCGGTTCGGGACGGCCGCGACCGCGTGGTTCGCGCGGCAGGTGGAGCGGCGGGACGACTTCAAGCTCGACCTCATCGATCTCGCGGTCACTCCACCGGATTCGCTCGCGGACCGGATCGCGGCTGCCGACTCGGCGGTGATCGTCAGCCCGGAGTACAACCATTCCTACCCCGGCGAACTGAAGATCGCGATCGACTCCGTCCGCCGCCCCTGGTACGCGAAGCCGGTCGCCTTCATCGTGTACGGCGGTCGCTCAGGCGGCCTCCGAGCAGCTGAGCAACTCCGCCTGGTCTTCGCCGAACTCCATGCGGTGCCGATCCGCGAAACCCTCAGCTTCCACCAGGTCCCCAGCTGCTTCACGAACGAAGGCGAGCCAGTCGAGCCTGGCACGACGAACGCGGCAACCACCCTGCTCGACCGCCTCGCCTGGTGGGCCCGCGCCCTCCGCGACGCCCGCGCCACCACGCCGTACCCCGTCTGACCCCCGGCCGTTACGTCCGAAGAAGCGGAGGGACGTGTACTCCACTTCTTCGGACGCAACGGGCGAGGAATAGGCGGCGCTGGAGGTGGGTTGGCTTTGGACGTGAGCCCTGAACCGATGCCCCTGTCCGTGCTCGACCTTTCGCCGGTGCCGACCGGGACGCGGCCGTCCCAGGCGCTGCACGAAACTTTGGAGCTCGCCCGTACGACGGAAGCGGCGGGGTATCACCGCTTCTGGCTCGCCGAGCACCACAACATCCCGAGTGTCGTGAGCTCGAGCCCCGAGGTGATGATCGCGGCCGTTGCCGCCGTCACCTCCACGATTCGGGTCGGCTCGGGCGGCATCATGCTGCCGAACCACTCCCCGCTGAAGGTCGCCGAATGGTTCCGCGTCCTCGGCGGTCTGTACCCGGACCGGATCGACCTCGGCCTCGGCCGCGCGCCCGGCACCGACCAGCGCACCGCGCTCGCGCTGCGCCGCGGCCGGGAGGCGCTCGGCGCCGACGACTTCACCGAGCAGTACGCCGAACTTCGCGCGTATGCCGAGGGCTTCCCGGCCGGGCATCCGTTCGCCCCGATCTCCGCGCAGCCCGACGACATCCCGCTGCCGCCGGTGTGGATCCTCGGCTCCAGCACGTACGGCGGTCAGGCGGCCGCCATCCTCGGCACCGGTTTCGCGTACGCCGGGCACTTCGGCACCCTCGACCCGGCCGGGGTCATCTCGTCGTACAAGAACGCCTTCCAGCCGTCGGCAGAGCAGGTCGAGCCGCACGCGATCCTCGCCCTCGCCGCGATCGTCGCCGAGACCGAGGAGCGCGCCCAGGAACTCGCACTGGCGAATGCGCTCTCCATGCTCCGGCTTCGCTCCGGCCGCCCTGGCCCGCTCCCATCACCCGAAGAAGCCGCGGCGTACCCGTGGTCCGAAGGCGAACGCGCCGCCGTCGAGGAATGGACCGGCCTCGTCTCAGTCGGCACTCCCGACCAGGTCGCCGCTGACCTCGGCCGTCGCGCCAACAAGGCCGGCGCAGACGAGCTCATCATCACCACGTCGATCCACGACCCAGCCGAACGCCGCCACTCCTACACGCTGCTCGCAAACGCCTGGGACCTGAAACCCCGCTAGAACCGAAGCCCCGCTAGAACCTTGAGGTCTCGATAGTGTCCTGCTTCTGGAGTTCGCTGGGCGAGTTGGTCTCGGGGATTTTGTCTTGTGATGCGTTGGTGGTGGCGGCTTCGGCTGCGTGGCAGTAGTACTTTCGCCCGCCCGAATCGGGTGGAAGTTCGTCTCGCCGTCGGGGCAGGGGCACCCGGGGGCCTGATGGGGTTGGTCAAGTCGCGCGGAGCGTGATTGGGCGAGGTCGGCCGGCTCCGAGAGCTGGCTCCGAGGGCTGTGGGCGTCCGGGAAGCCACGTTGCCTGCGGTATGGACGTCTTTGTGCACCGGCTCAGCGTCCCCGGGCCGATCGCTTGCTCAGGCCGTGCACAAAGCGCGGAACGCCCGCGTCGGTGGCCGGCCTCTGTGCATCCAGTGGCATGTTCCCGGGAGCGGGGTACTCAGCCGGTGCACAAAGACGCCCGTACTTGGGGGCAACGGGGGTGGCTGCCACCGGTGCGGCCTCGGACACCGTCCGGGGGGGGCCGGGGTCTGGGAATGCCTCGTCCCGCGCCCGGGCATGGTGTCCGGACCGCCGACGCCCTGTCGCGGACCCCCGGCGTGGTGTCCAGACCCCCGAGTTCACTCGACCGGGCCGGGGATCTGTCCCCTTCCCGGCGGGCACCGTCGAGGGTGGGAATCGGGGCACCGACTGTGACCGCTCTGCTGTTGGTAATCGCTTCCCGATGGCATGCTGGTTCCACTCGATGAAGTGAACGCCGCGAAACGAGACTTATCCAGCGAACTTCAGACGCAGGACACTACAACATGGTGTTTTGTTGGCCGAGGTCTCGAGGTTGTCCTGGATGACATCCGAGTGCTCGACGACCTTGCCGTTCTCCAGACGGAAGTGGTCCGCGAGCGCCTGCCCCGGCTTGCCTGGCTCAAGCACGAGGTGCGAGTGCGTGACCACCAGATCGCCCTCGCCGATCACGCGCTTGATGTCGAGGTGCAGCTCCGGATACTCGCCCCGCAACCAGTGCACGAACCCGGCAAATGCTTCCGCTCCGTCCTGCGCCTGCGGATTGGCCACAACTTCCTCAGCTGGCTGCAACCTGCTGCGCCGCACCGCGTTCTCCTCCGGTATGACGACCTCGCGCGCGATCCCCACGCGTCGGTCGACCGCACGCTCACCAGCCTCCTTCCAGGTCTGCGTCCACTCGCGAGCGCCACCATCCCCACCTTCGACGAGCTACATCAGACCGACCCCGGCTTCTTCCGTCGCGGCCAGACCGGCGCCCACCGCGACGAACTACCGCCGGCTCTCCACGACCAGTTCTGGTCCAAGCCCGACAACACCGAGGTGATGCGGCTACTCGGCGACCCGCGATAGCTGTGGCCGGGATGCCTTGATCACGTAGTACGCCGGGAGGTTGGCCGCGACGCCACCGGCACCGGCGTACAAGGCAGGCGCACCGCCCTCGGAGAAGGCCTCCAGCCGGAGTCCGGCGCCGATGAAGGCCATCACCACATCGCTCACCGGCCAGATGAACGCCGAGAACGGTGGTGGGCTCTCGGCGCCACGCGCTCCCAACGGTCGCTTCGCATCGTCGGTCTCACCCCGCGGAGTGTGCCGGCCGAAGTAGTCGCCGACCACGCCGAACTCGTTGTCACCGCGAACGGCCAGCACCTCCCAGACCGGATGATGGTCGACCATCAGCACGGAGCCGCCCGGCCGCAACCGGTCGGCGACGATGGCTGCGAACTGCGCCAGGTCCGGCACCCAGCAGATCGCGCCCGCGCTGAAGTAGATGAGATCGAATTCCCTGAGCTCGACCGGCAACTCGAACATGTCGGCCTGCAGGAACTCGGCCTCGATGCCGGCCTCAGCAGCCTTCCGCCGGGCGACGTCGATCGCCACGTCCGAGATGTCGACCCCGACGGCGTTCGCGCCGAGGTTGGCCCAGGACAGCACCTGGTCGCCGGAGGAGCAGGCGAGTTGGAGCACACGCCTGCCGCGAACGTCCCCTGCCAGTTCCTGCTCGAAGTCGTCCAACGCGAGGCCGCCGCCAGCGAAGAACTCGGCCGGATCGCCCGGCCGCTGGGGTGCGATCTGGTTCCAGCTCGTGCGGTTGGCCTCGGTGATGATGCGGACCGAATCGGACATCAGGCCTCCTTTCCTGTCGTCTGGAATGTATCCAGTTCGGCTCAGGAGGTCGCCGGGTTTTCCACAGGCCCAGCCGCAAGGCTTGTCAGTACAGGCGATTGCGGCTCGCTCAAGACGCCTGAACGCGGCCCACCTCCCGATCATTCGCCCCTTTTAGCGCTCCGAGCCCACTGCCCAGCTGCTTAGGGACGCCAGCTGCCCTCGCCGGGGTACTCCGCTCCCCACTCGCCTTCCCACCCACATCGGCGGCGTGGTTGCGGACGGTGGTGGGGGTTGGGGAGAGGTGGCTTCGGATGAGGGTGAAAAGGGGGCGAATGAATGGAACGGTGGTGAGGGGCTGTCTGGCTGGGCGAGAGGCTGCTGCTGCCGGCCATCGGGCAGGGCAAGCCAGGCGTGACCTTGACAGCGGAATGGCTGCCTTGACCCACCGGGCTCGGTCCTAGCCGGGGATGCCGCGGAGGTGTTCGAAGATGAGGCTGGTTTCGGCGTGGATGACGGCCGGGTCCGCGGTGAGGTGGTCGAGGACGAAGTCGCGCAAGGCGTCGGGGGTGGCGGCCGCGACGTGCAGTAGGTAATCGTTCGCGCCGCTCACGTGGTAGAGCGCCAGTACGCCGGGGAGCCGCGGCGCCTTCGCGCGGAAGCGGTCGATCTCGTCTCGGGAGTGAGCGCCGATCCGGATCGCCACCATCGCCTGCAGCGGCAGCCCGAGCGCGCCCAGGTCCACGTCGGCGTGGAAGCCGCGGATGACGCCCCGGTCGCGGAGCGCGCGGACCCGGATCAGGCAGGTCGACGGCGCGATCCCGGTCGCCTCGGCCAGCGCGTTGTTCGGCATCCGCCCGTCGGCGGTCAGCAGCCGGACCAGCTCCTGATCGACCTCGTCGAGCGCTGCCGGTACCGGCCGGGGGGCCGGTCCGGGCGTCCGGCGATCCTTCGGCATGACCCCACTGTAAGTCCCCTCCACAGAATCCACAGCGTGTGGACAAGCCTGTGGACGAATTTTCTTCGGAACTGTTGCGCGAAATCTGCACAAGATTCCATCCTCGGGTCAACCGAGGAGGCTCCGATGACCCGACTGGACACCCGTTCCGTACACGCCGGCCGCGACGACCTGACCGCACTGGGCGTGCACGTCCCACCCATCGACCTGTCCACCACCTACCCGCTCCCGGGCGTCGAGGCCGGTGGCGCGTCGTACGACGAACTGGCGCTCGGCAACGGCCCGGACGGCGGCAGCCTCGTCTACCAGCGGCTGTGGAATCCCACCGTCGCCCGCCTGGAGGAGGCGCTCGCCGAGCTCGAACACTGCGATGGCGCCGTCGCCTTCGGCAGCGGCATGGCCGCGCTCTCGGCCTGCCTGCTCGCGACTGTGGCGGCGGGGAAGCCGCACGTGGTTGCTGTCCGCCCCTTGTACGGCGGCTCGGACCACCTGTTGTCCACAGGCCTGCTCGGTACGACGGTCAGCTGGGCGACCCCGAGCGGTGTCGCTGACGCCGTACGGCCGGACACCGGACTGGTGCTGGTGGAGACCCCGGCGAACCCGACCGTGGAGCTGGTGGATATCGCGCAGGTGGTCCGCCAGGCCGGCTCGGAGATCCCGGTGCTTGTGGACAACACCTTCGCGACCCCCGTGCTTCAACAGCCTGTGGATCATGGCGCGACCCTGGTGTTGCACTCAGCAACGAAGTACCTCGGCGGGCACGGAGACGTGATGGGCGGACTCGTCGCCGGGCCGAACGAGTGGGTCGCGCGGCTACGGCAAGTGCGGGCGGTGACTGGCGGCCTGCTGCACCCGCTGGCAGCATACGAGCTGCACAGGGGATTGCAGACCCTGCCGGTGCGCGTCCGGGCGCAGCAGTCGGTGGCGTCGAAGGTGGCGGGGTGGCTGACTGACCACCCGGCTGTGGACAACGTGTTCTACCCGGGACTGCCCGAGTGCGACCCGCTAGGGCTCGTCGGGCGGCAGCAGGCCGGGCCGGGTGCGGTACTGGCTTTCACTACGAAGGACGCGGCGCGCGTGGCGGCGTCGGTGCGGTTGATCACCCACGCGGTGTCCCTGGGTGGAGTGGACACGCTCATCCAGCACCCGGCGGGCCTGACACATCGCCTGGTGGCGGCCGAGGCCAGACCGGATCAGGACCTGCTGCGCCTCAGCGTCGGGCTGGAGGACGCGGAAGACCTGATCACCGACCTGGCTCAGGCGCTCGACGGACAGACTGACTGACCGCACCCGGGCGTACGGCGTACAGGCTCAGCCGACGGGGACCGGGTTGGTCAGGACCTTGTCGATGATCCCGTAGTCCAGCGCCTCGTCGGCGGTGAACCAGCGGTCGCGATCGAAGTCGGCCTCGATCCGGTCCAGCGGCTGGCCGGTCCGTTGGCTGATCAGCTTGGCCAGGTCCTTTTTCGCCAGGATCGCCTGCTCGGCCTGGGTCTTGATGTCGGTCGCCGTACCGCCGATGCCGCCGAGCGGCTGGTGCATCATGATCCGCGCGTGCGGCAGCGAGTAGCGCTTGCCGGGTGCGCCGCAGGCCAGCAGGACCTGTCCCATCGACGCGACCAGGCCCATCGCGTACGTCGCGACGTCGTTGCTGATGAAGCTCATCGTGTCGTAGATCGCCAGTCCGGCCGAGACCGAGCCGCCCGGTGAGTTGATGTAGAGCGAGATGTCCGCCTTCGGGTCCTCTGCGTTCAGCAGCAGCAGCTGGGCGCAGAGGGCGTTCGCGTTCTCGTCCTTGAGCTCGTCGCCGAGCACCAGGATCCGCTGCCAGAGCAGCCGCTGGTAGATGTGGTTGTCGAGGGCATTCGGAAGCTTCGTCTCGCTCATGTTCTCCAGCCTGACCCCGGTCCGTCCGGTAGTCCCGGGAATCTGCCCGTGGCAGATCTGCCCACCGCAGACCCGGCCGGGGTGGCACACTCGGTACAGGACACACGACCAGGAGGACCAGACGTGTTGCTACGCCAGGTGATCGGGAACGTCTTCCGCCGGCTGCGGCGCGAGCGGGGCATCACCCTGCGCGAGCTGGCCGAACAGGCCCAGGTATCGGTGCCGTATCTCTCCGAGATCGAGCGCGGCCGCAAGGAGCCCTCGTCGGAGATCCTGGCGGCCATCTGCCGCGCTCTCGACCTGGAGCTTGCCGACCTGCTGCACGAGGTCCAGTACGACCTGGCCACGGTCGCCCGTACTGCGCTGCCGATCCGCCTGCAGACCGCAGCCATTCAGGTGCGCGAGTCCCAGTCGGTCCGGGTCGCCTCCTCGGGTCCCGCGGCTTACTCCACCTCGTCGCAGGCGTTCGCACTGGTCGCCTAGGTGCTCTGGCACCACAACCCGGCCGGGCGGGACTGGCGATGTTCAGCCGCGCCGACCGAAGTACTGGCGTTCCATCGAGGGCTGGCTGACTACGCCCCGACGCCGTTGCGCGAGGTGCCGTCTCTGGCGGCGGAGCTCGGGGTCGGTCGTCTCTTGGTGAAGGACGAGTCCCAGCGACTCGGACTGGGAGCCTTCAAGGCGCTCGGGGCCTGGTGGGCGATCCACTGCGCGGTCCAGGAGCACACCGGATCTCTGGAGCTTGTTACTGCCACTGACGGCAACCACGGTCGCGCGGTTGCTCGGATGGCGGCCATGCTCGGTCTGCCGGCGCATGTGTTCGTGCCGGACGTGATCAGTGAACGCGCTGTCGATGCCATTCGTGCAGAAGGCGCGACCGTCACGGTCGTGCCTAAGTCGTACGACGCTGCGGTGGCTGCTGCGGCCTCGGTGGCGACAGGGAACCGAGTGCTTATCCAGGACGCGGCCTGGCCCGGGTACGAGGTCGTGCCGCAGCGCATCGTCGACGGCTACTCCACCCTGTTCCGGGAGATCGTGGTGGAGCCGGATCTGGTCGTCGTGCCGATGGGAGTGGGCTCTGTTGCGCAAGCGGCGGTGACGCATTACCGAAGCTGCGCGGCTGCACCCGTAGTACTGGGTGTTGAGCCAGAGCGTGCCGCGTGCATCAGCGCGAGCCTGGAGGCGGACGAGCTCGTCTCGGTCAGTACGGGCACCACAGTCATGGCCGGGCTCAACTGCGGTACGCCGTCGACCCTCGCTTGGCCAGTACTGCGAGCAGGGCTGAGCGCAGCCGTCACGGTCGAGGAGGACGAAGCGTTGAGCGCCGAGCGGGACCTCGGTGCTGCAGGGATCTCCTCGGGCGCCAGCGGGGCCGCCACCTTGGCAGGACTCCGTGCCGCTCTGGCTGCTGGTCACCGTGAAGAGCTGGGACTGACCGAGGACAGCACGGTCGTCCTGATCAGCACCGAGGCCTCGCCTGAATTCGGTCGACACTCAGCGACCTGACCAGGCAGGCTCTCGAGCGTGGAGATGAGAGTGCGCTTCCCGGTCGATGACCATGCCTTGTCAACGCTGCACGCGCTCGCCTTCGAGTCACCGGTCGAAGTCCAGCCCTGGGCAGCTCGCTTGGAGCGGCACGCCCTCACCTGGGTCGGTGCCTTCAGCAATGATCGGCTGGTCGGCTTCGTCCAGGTCTGCTGGGACGGCGGCGCGCACGCCTTCGTGCTCGACACCGCAGTGCACCCGCAGTACGGACGACAGGGCATCGGCCAGCAGCTAGTGCAGACCGCCGCCGCGGAGGCATCGGCAGCGGGCTGCGAGTGGCTACACGTCGACTACGAACCACACCTCACCAACTTCTACTCAAGAGCCTGCGGCTTCTCACCCACCAACGCAGGTCTACTCAAGCTGCGAGCTTGATCGCCGCTCACCGTCCCAGCGCCTCGATGACGAGGCGAGCCGCGGCCGCGCCGGAGTTCTGTTGCTGGCCGGTGATCAAGTTGCCGTCACGGACCGCGTGCGGCTTGAATCTGCCGTGCACGATGAAGTTCGTCCGGTCGAGCTTCCTGGCCTCGTCCTCGATCCAGAAGGGCTGGATCTTCTGATTGACGAACTCGTCGGCGAACTCTTCTTCGGAGTTGGCGAATCCGGTCCAGGTCCGGCCGGCCACGACCAGGTCGCCGTCCGGGGTGGTCGCGTCGAGCAGGACGCAGGTGGCGTGGCAGACGACGGCGGTGATCTTGCCGGCGGCAACGAATTCGCCGACCAGGTCCTTGACCCGCCGGTCGGTGCGGAAGGTGTACATCGGAGCCTGGCCGCCGACCAGGAAGACAGCGTCGTAATCCTGTGGGCGGAGGGCCGCCAGCGAGGGGGTCTTCTCGACCAACTGCGCGTGCTTCGGGCTGGCGATGAAGCCACGGCTGATGAGGTCCTCGGCGGAGTAGCCGGACTCGTCCCTCGGGTCGGAATAGCTGTCTGCCTGCAGGGCGCCGCCATCGGGGCTGGCGATCGTCACCTCGTAGCCGGCAGCGGTGAACTCGAAGTACGGATGGGTCAGCTCCGCCCACCAGAATCCGATCGGCCAGCCGGTCTGGGCGGACGTACTCGGGTTGGACGCGAGCAGCAGAACCTTCTTGGCGGCTCGGGGTTGATCAGTGCTCATGAACAGCTGCCTCACTCTAATAACGTTACAAGCATGTCTCGTAACGTTATTAAGGTAACCCGCGGAGGGTTGTAGAGGCAATACGGGTCTGTCACGTAATGTGTCTTGGGTGATCACGACCCCCGGACCAGCGGGCGCCGGGCGGCCCCGGGACACCGCCATCGACGTGGCGGTTCTCGAGGCAGCGCTCTGCGAACTCGCGAGGAACGGTATGGCCGGGCTCTCCCTGGCGGCCGTGGCCTCGGCCGCCGGCACTACCCGGCCCGCGATCTATCGGCGGTGGAAGGACAAGACCGCCCTGGTCGTCGACGCCGTCGCTCACTTGGCCGAGGTCGCGCCGCCGACTGTGACGGGGGAGGCTTTGACCGATCTCGTTGCGGAGCTGGAGCACTTCCGGCAGTGCATCAGCGAAGCCTCGGCGCTGCCGCTTGCGGGGCTCATGCTCGGAGACGGTGTCGATCAGGTGGTTCGCGAGCAGTACGCGCAGAAGATCGTCGCGCCTCGTCGACGGAGGCTCAAGGCGTGCTTGGCCGCAGCGGTCGAGCAGGGCGACCTGCCCGATGACGCCGACTTCACCATCGCGACCTCGTTTCTCACCGGCTCCTGGTACGCGTTCGCGCTCGCCGAGACGGAGCCGCCCGCGAACTGGGCGAGCAGAACCGGGGATCTGGTCTGGCGCGCGCTGGGCGGAGACCCTGCTGAGGTGAGGTCGCGTACTCGGAGCGGGCGCTGAACGCGGTCAGGAGGCGGTGATCGCAGTTAGCCGTTCTGTCGAGATGCAGGAGATCAGGCATCGTTCCTTGGCGTCGCCGAGGAGGTCGGCGGTCCAGCGGGTGAAGCCGCCGTCGCCCACTTCTGCTCCGGCTTGGGCGATGCCGAGCGCGGTACCGGAGTAGTAGTTCGAACCCTTCATCCGGTCCGGATCCTCCATCAGGTCCACCTTCAGTGCAGGGCGCACGGTGTCGTCGATGCGCTCCCGTACTGCGGTTGGCGCGAGCGTGGTGAAGGTCAGCTGCGCCTGCTCGCCGAGTATGTCCGCCCAGAAACCGAGGTGGTCGAGGAGCATCTCGGCCTCGGCCCGGCCGGAGCCGGTGTCCCGGGTGCTCGACACCAAGGCGAACAGCTGGAAGTGCGCGAACATCCCGGGTGCGTCTACCGCCTGGGCCCGCACCACCCGCTGGCACGCGGCTAGATCTACCCGCGCGGCGCCTGCCTTCCGGCGTACGGCGGCTTCGATCGCCAGCTCGTTCGTAGGGTCACTCGCCACCTCCGTACCGCGGTTGGTCGTGACCACCTTGTTCTGGTCGACCGTGGCGATGGCGGAGCAGGTTCCGAGCGGGGCCAGCGGGGACAACTCCACGCCGGCGAACCTGTCCGGCAGCCGGTCCCAGAGCATCGCCTGGGTCTTCACCAGCTGCCGGGGATCGACGGTCGTCGGGCGGACGAACCGGTCCTCGCGCCAGCGCTGCATCACGCGGGCCCGGCGACACCTTCGCAGCCCGGGCCCGGCTGACATCGAGCAGCGCGCTCTGCAGGTCGGACGGGCTCAGACCATCGATGAAGGCCTCGCGGCTTCCCGCCGGTAGCCGGCTCCAGATCCGCTCGCTGACGTCGCTCATCACCCAAGCTTGGCCGGAATCTGCCGGCCGCGCCTGCCAATTAAAATTCTGTACCTACTAGTATGTATGGCGACACCTGACGAGAAGGAGTGGCCGTGTACGCGATGCAGTACGAGATCAATCTGCCGACCGACTACGACATGGGGATCATCCGGCGGCGGGTGGAGACGCTGGGGGACCGCACCGACGACTTCGACGGTCTGGGCATCAAGGCCTACCTGGTGCAGGACCAGGCGAACGGCGCGATCGTGAACCAGTACGCGCCGTTCTACCTGTGGAACGATCCGGCGGGGATGAGCCGGTTCCTGTGGGGCGGCGGCTTCTTCACCGGCATCTGCAAGTCTTTCGGACGTCCTGCCGTTCAGCATTGGACGGGAGTCGACGTCCGGCCGGGAGTGGCTGTGGATCAGCCGGCGTTGGCTGCGACCAAGCATGTGCAGCTGCTGCCGCCCGACGTCGATCCGGCGGATCCGGTCGCGGCCGCCGTCGAGGTGCTGACGAAGACCGCCGCGCTGGACGGTGTCCACAGCTCGGCGATCGCGGTGGATCCGAGCCGCTGGGAGCTGGTGCACTTCACCTTGTGGAGTGGTGAGCCGGGGATCGTCCCCGGGACTCGTTACCAGGTTCTGCACTTGTCCACACCCGGCACAAAAGCCCTGTTGGGTGGCTGACTTCACGGATACCTTTTAAGACATGAGATATCCGAGCCCGCATCTTTGATTCAGTGACCGCCTAACGGTCCGCATCGTCGCCTACGCGGCGCTGCAGGACTTCATCCCGTTGTATCCGCTGTACCAGTTGCTGTTCACGGATCACGGGTTGTCGACATCGCAGGTGTCGACGCTGTTCATCATCTGGTCGACGACCGCGTTCCTTCTCGAGGTGCCCTCGGGTGCCTGGGCGGACGTGTTCTCGCGCCGCAAACTGCTGATGCTCGGTTCAGCGCTGAGTGGCCTCGGCTACGCCAGCTGGATCCTGCTGCCCACGTACGCCGGGTTCGCGCTGGGTTTCATCCTCTGGGGTATCAGCTCCGCGCTGATCTCCGGGACCTTCGAAGCCCTCGTGTACGACGAGTTGGCCGCACGGGGGACTGCCCACAAGTACGCGGGGCTGATCGGTCGCGCCAAGGCGGCCCGCGCTGGTCCTGAACTTGGCTGCTACCGCATTGGCGGCTCCGCTGTTCCAGCTCGGTGGCTACTCGTTGGTGGGCGCGATCAGCGTGCTCAGTTGTTTCGCGCACCTACTGGTCGCGATGTCCCTGCCCGAGGCGGCTGCTGTCGCCACGGTTGACGAAACGGAGGAGGTGGAGCCTGGCGGCAGACACAGTGCCCTCGGGCGGTACCGGTTGATGCTGGTCACGGGACTGGCCGAAGTCGGGAGCAGCCGGACGGTTCGCAAGGCTGTTGCGCTGGTCGCGTTGCTGGGTGGATTCCTGGCGTTCGACGAGTACTTCCCCGTGCTGGCCAGGGAGGTTGGTGCGTCGACAACCCTCGTGCCACTGCTGATCGCCGGCACGGTTGCCGCGCAGGCGATAGCCGGTGCACTCGCGGGAGTGGCGTACAAGCTGCGTGCGTCGATCTTCGCGATCGGGCTGGCGGCTACGGCCGTGCTGATCGCCTGGGGATCGCTCAGTGGGACGGCGCTCGGGTTCGTGCCGATCGCGATCGGCTACGGGGTGATGCACTTGGTCATCATCGTGTCCGAGGCGCGGTTGCAGGACGCCATCACCGGGCCTGCCCGGGCGACGGTGATCTCGGTGTCGGGATTGTTCGCCGAGGTGTTCGCGGTGGCCGTTTATGCGGGCTTCGCGGTCGGATCGGTCTGGTTCACGCTTCCGGTCCTGGTCGCGGGTCTGACCGTGCCGGTGCTGCTGACCGCGTTCCTGACTCCTTTCGCGCTGCCGGCTCCTGCGGCTGAGGTTGTGGAGGACGGGGAGAGGTTGGAGTCAGAGCGCGAGTAGGCCGGTCAGGGAGTGCGCCATCCGTTCGACGAAGCGGGAGCGGGTGGCGTCGTCGGTGAGTTCGAGAGACAGGAAGGGGTTGAGGTCCTCCAGTTCGACGAGGAGGAGTTCGCCGGCCGCGGTGCGGCAGGCATCCACGCGCTGGATGCCGTGGTCGATCGTGTTCCAGTCGACGAACTGCTGGGCGAACGCCCGGTCCTCGTCGGTGGGTTCGTAGCGTTCGAGTTCCCAGCGCTTGGCCGGATCCGGCGCGTACAAGGCGTACTGGAGATCCCGGTCGATGAAGTAGAAGGACACCTCGTAGCGGAAGTCGATCAAGGGCTGGGCCAGTTGGCCCTCCAGACAAAGGTGGGTGAGCTCGTCGCGGGAGACCCGGAGAAGTCCGATCGAGTCGGAGCCCAGCTTCGGCTTGACGACATAGCTGCTTGCCTCGGGCAATGATGCCGGATCGGTGCCGGTGGTCGGGATCACCGGGTAGCCGATCTCGCACAGGTCGACCAGGTACTGCTTGCCGATCATGTCGGCCTTGCCGGTCAGCTGGGTGAAGACCCGTGTATCGCGGGTGATCGCGGCCGCGCGGAACTCGTCGTACTCCGCCTGCTGGTGGATGACCGGACCGCTGTTGCGGACGACGACGGCGTCGAAGCCGTCCATCAGGGCGGCGGCGTCGAGCGGATGGCAGAGCGCGAGATCGAAGTGCTCGCGGAGTTGGCGCGTGAGGTACGTGTCCTCGTCGCCGTACCGACGGCCCTTGGCCGGGTAGGTGAGGTCGGTCACGTACAGGATCTTGGCGCGCATATGAAGCCTCCGGGGTCGGTGGATGGCGGGCGTGCCGACGGCGTGCTGTGGTCGGCGATCGGGTGGCGCCCGGCCAGGTCACCCCGGACGCGAGGTTCGCTGGTTCCACAGGGTGATTATTCGGTGTCGGCCGAAGCGAGCGGCGCTTACGGTCAGCATGTGATCGGGACCGATAGGCGCCAAGGTTTGCTGGCTGCGGGCGCGGCAGCTGTGACGGTAGTTCTCTGGGCTTCGGCCTTCGTGGCGATCAGGCACGTTGGTCACGAGTTCTCTGCCGGTGCGCTGTCGCTCGGGCGGCTGCTGGTCGGGAGTCTGGTGCTCGGCGCGTTTGTCTTCGCCCGGCCGCGGAGGTGGCCGGCCAAGGGTGACTGGAAGTTGCTGCTCGTCTGCGGGCTGTTGTGGTTCGGCGTCTACAACGTCGCGCTGAATGCGGCCGAGAAGCGGCTGGACGCGGGGACGGCGGCCATGCTCGTGAACATCGGCCCGCTCTTGATCGCGTTGCTCGCCGGCCTGCTGCTGGGTGAAGGCTTCCCGCGGCAGTTGGTGATCGGCAGCATCGCCGCGTTCGGTGGAGTGGTGGTGATCGGTACGTCGTCCTCGGACGGCAAGGCCGAGACCTGGGGAGTGATCCTCTGCATCGTCGCAGCGGTCGCCTATGCGGTCGGGGTGGTGGCGCAGAAGCCCCTGCTCGGCCGGCTTCCCGCACTCGAGGTGACCTGGCTGGCCTGCACGATCGGTGCGGTCGCTTGCCTGCCGTTCGCGCCCGCGCTGGTCCGCGAGACCGGTGACGCCCGGTCGTCGACGATCTGGTGGATCGTGTTCCTGGGTGCCTTCCCGACCGCGTTGGCGTTCACCACGTGGGCGTATGCCCTGGCGCGAACGAGCGCGGGGAAGATGGGCGCGACGACGTACCTGGTGCCGCCGTTGGCGATCTTCCTCGGCTGGCTGTTCCTCGACGAGTCGCCGGCGCCGCTGGCCTTTGCCGGTGGGGCGTTGTGTCTGCTCGGAGTCGCCGTCTCCCGCTATCGGCCGAAGCGCGCGCCGATGCCGGCGACGAACAAACTCAATCCGGTCTCGAAGCCGTCGTCGAACTCGTAGTGCAAGCCGTCCGCGCCGAGCTCCTCGACGATCCGCGTCAGGGTCGGGGCTTGGCCCGGCTGTAGTTTGCTCACCCGTTCCAGCAGATCGGGTGCCAGTTCGAAGGTGTCGGCCCGCACCGATGCTTCGCCGAGGCTGAAGCCGTGGATGAAATCGATCAACGTGTTCACTGCTTCGAAGATCTGGCGCGGGGTCAGCCCGGCCCGGTCGAGTGCCCGGTAGAACGGCTCGACGGTCAGCACGACCACCTCTGACACAGCCGCCGCGTCCGCCAAGACCTGCAGCGCGAGATTCGGGTGCGCCCGCAAGGCGTTCCTGTAGGCGTGGGCCGCGTTCATCAACTCGTCCTGCCATCGGTCCCCGCCGGAGCGAGTGGGGGTGCTGGCTCCTGGACTCCGGCCGGCCGAACGGCGTACGGGGACTTCTCTTCCCGCCTTCCGTGACGTTGTGGCCTCAGCGCGACTCGTGTTGTTGAGGTCGGCGAAGACGAGTTCGGCCAGGCCGGCGAAGACTGCTGCCTTGTTCGGCAGGTGGTGGTAGATCGACATCGGGTTCACCCCGAGGGTCGCGGCGAGGCGGCGCATCGTCATCGCCTCGAGCCCTTCGTCGTCGACGATCCGCAGCGCAGCGTCGAGGATCGTCTGCCGGCTGAGGCGCTCCTCACCCGCTCGCGGCCGTCCCGATCGCCCACCCGCCGGCTTGCCGACATTAACCATACGTCGTATGGTAGCGAAATCATACAGCGTATGGCTACCGCGGGAGGCAGAGATGAGTCACGAGCTGGAGAAGCCGCTGGTCCGGAAGGTGGCGTTGGTGGCGGGTGGGACTCGGGCGGCTGGGCGTGGGGTGGCGGTGCAACTGGGAGCGGCCGGGGCGACGGTGTATGTGACTGGGCGGAGTACGCGTTCAGGGCGGTCCGAGATGGATCGGGTGGAGACGATCGAGGAGACGGCGGAACTTGTCGACGCGGCGGGCGGTCGCGGGATCGCAGTACGGGTTGATCACACCGAGCCGGAGCAGGTTCGGGCGCTGGTCGAGCGGATCGAGCAAGAGCAGGGTGAGCTGCACATCCTGGTGAACGACATCTGGGGTCAGACCGGCGAACCCGACTGGGACAAGACGGTTTGGGAGTCGTCGCTCGAGAGTGGACTGCGGTTGCTGCGGCTGGGTGTGGAGACGCATGCGATCACCAGCCACTTCGCGTTGCCGTTGCTGCTCAAGACGCCGGGTGGGCTGGTCGTCGAGATGACCGACGGCACTGACGAGTACAACGCGACCAACTACCGCGTCTCGTTCTTCTACGACGTCGCGAAGGGCGCGGTGAGCCGGATGGCGTTCGCGCTCGCGCACGAGGTCGGTTCCCGCGGCGGGACAGCCGTCCTGCTGACACCGGGTTGGCTGCGGTCGGAGGCGATGCTCGATGGGTTCGGCGTCACCGAGGAGAACTGGCGGGACGCGACCAAGAACTTCCCGCACTTCGCCATCTCCGAGAGTCCTTCGTACGTCGGTCGCGCGGTCGCCGCACTCGCCGCTGATCCGCAGGTGGCCCGCTGGAACGGCAAGTCCACCTCCAGCGGCGCACTGGCCCAGCTCTACGGCTTCACCGACCTGGACGGCAGTCAGCCCGACGCCTGGCGCTACATCGTCGAGATCCAGGACCCCGGCAAACCCGCCAACACTACCGGCTACCGCTGAGCACCCTGGACCTGCAGGCCATCAGTGGTTGGGGTTTCGGGGCGGGTTGAGCGGTGCTTGAGCGTGGGCGGGGAGATCGGAGCGGAGTACTGATGGCGTGGCAGTCCGCGATCAGAGGCGAAGCGGTGAGTAGGCGCACTCAAGTCCGCCGGGCTGTGTGCGGGTTAGAGCCGGTGGGGTGGGCACGGGGTCAGGAGGTCGGTGCGGGGTGGTGGGTGGCTGGAGCTAGTTGGGCGGGTTGCTCGCAGGTGGTCTGCGGTGATGGTTGAGGCGGGGTGGGCGGCGGCGAGGGGGGTGCCGGTGGTGGTGGCTAGGGCTAGGACGTCGTGGCGGGAGGTGGTGGCGATGGTGGGGTTGCGTTCGTAGACGTAGGTGAGTTCGGGCCACCGGGCCTGGGCAGGGTGGACGAGGACGTCCCCGCCGAGGATTGCTACCTCGGTGATCACGCACTGGTGGCCGGGTGTGTGCCCTGGGGTTGGCAGCAGCCTGAGGCCGTTCAAGGTGGTCTCGCCCGACACCGTGCGGAGTTGGCCGGCTGCGGCGATCGGCTTGAGGTAGCGCTCGTACGTCGGGCCGTCGCCGAGGTGATCCAGTTCGGCCTGCTGTACGACGTACGTCGCGTTGGTGAACCGCGGCCGGTTCTCCTCGGCGGTGTTCCAGCCCGCGTGGTCCAGATGGACATGGGTCAGGATCACCGTGTCGATCTCGTCGGCACCAACCCCTGCCGCGGCCAGCAACCCAGGTAGTCGCCCGGTCGTGCCCAGCCAGTTGGCCGCCTCACTCCCAGCCGGCCCGATCCCGGTATCGACCAAGACCGCTCCACGATCGGACGTCACCAGGTAGCTGTGGAAGTGCAGCAGCCAGCCGCCGTCCGCGGCCACGTTGCCCGGCAGGTTCGCCTCGGTCCACGCCTGGTGCTCCGAAGACCACCCCGGCAGCGCAGCCTCCACCGCCTCCGGAAAGACAGCAACGGCATCGCACAACACTGTGACCTCCACCCCAGGCCTCCCCCTTCGCAAGCAGTTCGCTCAGCTCAGTGTGCCGGAGCAGCGGTTTGCTCCAGGGTGGCGCGATGGCGACGGTTCGTCCTGATCAGGACGTCGAGTGAGTCACGGGTGCTGATGAGATCGTCGATGTGTTTGCTGATCCGGTCGCGCTCGAGCACGAGACGATCACTGGCTCGGTCTCGGCGCAGACTTGATCAGCTTCGGCCGGGCCTTCATCGCCAACCCGGATCTGGTCGAGCGGCTACGCCTGGACCTGCCGATCGCGGCCGACGACCTAGCCAGCTGGTACGCCGGCGGCGACACCGGCTACCTGACCTACCCCGCCTACCAGCACGCGGCCTGACCGGCGCACTCCTCGTCGGCGAAGAGCGATCAGGGGATGACCATCCAGGTCGCGAGTGTGGCCATCACCAGCGCGATGCCGCCGTCGAGGAACTGCCAGGCGCGCGGCCGGGCGAAGATCGGTCCCAGCTTGCGGGCGAGATAGCCGAGCGCGAAGAACCAGCCGAAGCTGGCCGCGACCGCGCCGAGACCGTAAAGCCATCGCCCGTCCGTACCGCGCTGGTTTGCAAGCGAACCCAGCAGGACAACGGTATCGAGGTACACGTGCGGATTGAGATACGTGAACCCAAGACAAGTCAGTACTACGCTCCGCAGCGCCGCCGGTGCGTGATCCGCCGGGCTCATCGCCCCCGGGTTGAAGGCCCGCCTCGCGGCGATCACGGCGTACGTGAAGAGGAAGGCAGCGCCGCCGTACTTCGCGATGTTCAGCGCGGTCGGGCTGCTCTCGATCAGGGCGCCGAGTCCGGCGATCCCGCCGGAGATGAGCAAGGCGTCCGAGACGGCGCAGGTCAGGACCACCGGCAGGATGTGCTCGCCGCGCAGTCCCTGGCGCAGGACGAAGGCGTTCTGCGCTCCGATCGCGACGATCAGGGAAAGCGACGTGGCAAAACCTGCTAGCAGGGGCATGACTCGACCGTATGGCTCGGAGTCGCAGCAGACCAGCTAAAGATTCTTCACCGGCATTAGCATTGCTTCATCATGCAGATCGACTCCGCACAGCTCGACACCTTCGCGGCCGTGATCGACGAGGGCAGCTTCGAGGCGGCCGCCCGGCGGCTGCGGATCACCCCGTCAGCAGTGAGCCAGCGAATCAAGGTTCTGGAGAGCCGGCTCGGTCATGTCCTGATCCAGCGGACCAAGCCGGCTCGGAGTACGGAGGCCGGCGAGGCGCTGCTGCGGCTGGCCCGGCAGGTGGACCTGCTGGAGACCGAGGCGATCGCCTCGGTCAAGGGCAAGGTGGAAGGGCTACGGCTACCGATCGCGGTGAACGCGGACTCGCTCAACGGCTGGTTCCTGCCCGCCCTGCTCGACGTACCGCCGGAGCTCGTGACGGCCTTCGACCTGCGCCAAGAGGACCAAGATCACTCGGCCGAGCTGCTCCGCAACGGCACCGTGCTTGCTGCGGTGACAGCCGATCCGCGGCCGGTGCAGGGCTGCCGGGTTCGGGCCTTGGGGAAGATGCGATATCTGTCGATCACCACGCCCGAGTTCGCCGAGCGCTGGCTGACCGGGCGGCCGCTCGTGGACGCTATGCAGACCGCGCCGATGATCGTCTTCAACGCTAAAGACACGCTGCAGCACCGGTTGATGCGCAAGGTGACCCGGCGCCGCCTCGACCCGCCGGTCCACTCGATCCCCGCGCCGGGGCCGTTCGTCCGGGCGATCCGGCTCGGCCTCGGCTGGGGGATGATCGAGGAGGAGGTGGTCGAGGCAGACCTGGTGGCCGGCTGCCTGGTAGAAGTTGCCCCCGGCAAGTATGTCGACGTACCGCTGTACTGGCAGCACTGGAAGCTCGACTCCGCCGTCCTGGACGCACTCACCACCGCCGTACTGCGGGCTGCCGCGACGGGCCTGCGTAGTCCCTGAGCTCGACCTTGTTGCCGACCTTCAGCGGCATCTCCTCGA
Source organism: Kribbella qitaiheensis (assembly GCF_014217565.1). Taxonomy (NCBI): domain Bacteria; kingdom Bacillati; phylum Actinomycetota; class Actinomycetes; order Propionibacteriales; family Kribbellaceae; genus Kribbella; species Kribbella qitaiheensis. The sequence continues at coordinate 4,208,935 of NZ_CP043661.1, read as the reverse complement.
TCAGCCTGCGCCACGGCAGGTAGGGCATCAGCCGGAAATTCAGGTTACGAAAGGCAGCGAACCACCGGCTGCCCGGGATGAACCACCTCGCCCCGTCGACCCCCCGCTTCTGACAGGCCTCGTCGACCTCCCGCATCACGATGGTCTTAGACGCCCGTACAAGACGTTCGTATCAGACGGCGATAGAGTGGTCGGCATGGGAAACCGCGAGGCTTTGATCGAGGGCGCCAAGACCTGCCTGATGGAGAAGGGCTACAGCCGGACGACGGCGCGCGACATCGCGACCGCGGCCGGCGTCAGCCTGGCGGCCATCGGCTACCACTTCGGGTCGAAGGACGACCTGATGAACGAGGCGATGCGAGAGGCCCTGGACGAGTGGGGCGCGGAGGTCGGTACGGCGATGGCGGCCGGGCTCGGCGCAGCAGCGGGGGCTCGTGAGCGATTCGTGGAGACCTGGCGGCTCGCGGTGGGAACGCTGTCGACACCTACTACGCGGGCGCTGTGGCTGACCCAGTTCGAGGTGCTCAGCCAGGGAGCGCATCAGCCGGAGCTGCTACGGGAGCTGTCCAACCTGCGGGGAGAAGCGCGGGAGGGCGTTGCGACACTGTTCGGTGCCGTGGGTCCCGAGACACCTGAGTCCGAGGTGCAGCTCGTCGGATCGTTCATGCAAGCCCTACTGCTCGGCGTGGTGGTGCTGTGGCTGTTCGACCCAGCCAAGGCCCCTACAGGCGAGGATCTCGCCAAAGCCCTGGAGCTGGTCTCCACCCGCATCCAAGCGAGCTAGTCTCAACAGCGTCTGCCGAAAGGGACTGGGATGAAGAAGGTTGTGCTGACCGCGCTCGGGGTGCTGCTGACGGTTGCCGGGGTGGTGTGGGCACTGCAAGGTCTCGGGTACATCGGTGGCAGTTCGATGAGCGGCCAGAGTCTCTGGGCGATCGTCGGCCCGATAGTCGCGGCCCTGGGCGTCGCCCTCATCTACGTGACCTTCCGCGGACCGGAGAAACGGCGCTAGCTCGGGAGTTCGTTCTTCTCCCAGCGCAGAGCCATCGGGTTGTCGGGCGGGATCAGGCCCGAGGCCATGATCGCGCCGGTGAACGGGCGGATCAGCCGGTCAAGTTCTTCGGTCGCGGCGTCGCCGAGCCTCGACCAGCCCTGCTCGGCCAATGCGTCGGTGGTGTCCTCGACCTGCTGGCGAAGCGCTCGACCCTGCTCGGTCAGGGTGCCGTCGGCCGCGAGTAGTCCCCGAGACCTGAGGTCCTCCTCGGCTTCGGCCCACTCGTCATCGCTCCACCGCCGGGCAGCCCGGTAGACCGCCTTGGACGGGCCACCCGCCGCGGACATGGTGATGTTCGCCTGGCACGGGGTGATGCCCGCAGTGACCAACGCTGAGACATGGCCGTCGCCTCTGGACTCCCTGAGGATCGTGGTGGCGTGCCAGAGATCCAGATGCGGCTCGCCGGGCCAGGGCAGGGCGGCATTCGCGGCACCGATCGGCCGGCCGGCGACGGGTGCCACCTCGGCTGCCTGGCGGGCCAATTCCGCCGTACGGCGAAGGACCGTGCCCGCGTCGGGCAGCATCCGGCGTACGGCGTGGTCCACGGCCTCCATCCGCGCCTTCAGCACCTGGTCGGGCGAGGCGAGTCCCCAGGCGTCGGGGAGGGCGCGGGCGACCATCGACGGGTGAAAGTTGTAGAAGACGGCTGTGACCACCTCGGGACCGACCTGGCCGAGCGGAGCGGCGCGGCAGGCGAAGTAGCTCATCCAGCCACCGCGCAATCCGAGTGCGTCGGTCGCCTGCCGCGTCTCGGGGGCGAAGTAGCTGATCGCGTGGTACGGCTCGAGGGCTTTCCACATCCGGCGTGCGCGCGTCTCCGACATACCCCCGAGTTAACCAAACGATTGGACCCAACCCGTCGCCTCCGGCGAGCCTTCGGCCATGAGTCGCTCGGCGGCAAGCGGGTGTCGGTCGGCCAGGACGAGTCCGTCTCCTGGGTCGTGATGGCCGACCCCGAGGGCAACGAGTTCTGCGTACTCCGTGCCTTCACGCCCGAGGAGCTGGCTTCGTTCTAGAGCGGCCGGTGCATCACGTGGAGGCCGACGTAGCCGTGGGTGGGGTGCAGGAACGCCTCCGGCACGGTGCCGATGATCTGGAAGCCGAGGTCCTGCCAGAGCCTGACCGCTCGCTCGTTGGCCTCCACCACCGCGTTGAACTGGATCGACCGGAAGCCGCTCGCGGCTGCCCAGTCGATCATGTCCTGGCAGAGCGCCCGGCCGACGCCGCGGCCCCGCTTCGATCCGTCGACCATGAAACTCGCGCTGGCGACGTGTGAGCCGGGTCCCGGCCGGTTCGGGTACATGTTGGCGCTGCCGAGAACAGTGCCGTCGGCATCGACGGCGACCGTGGTCCGGCTCAGCTTCGAGCCCGACGGTGACATCCACAGCGAGCGGGCCTGCTCGTCGGTCAGCTCCGGGTCGTAGGTGTAGGTCTCGCGCGCGGTGACGATCTCGCGGAAGAACGGCCAGATCGCGGCCCAGTCGTTCGCGACGGCTTCCCTGATCTGCACAGTTTCCATAATGCGAAAAGCATCACCTCCGCAGCGCCAGTTGCCAACTGGATTCCTGTCGGCCTAATACACTCGCTGGGGATGACAGAGACGGTTGTCCATGGGTTGCCGCGCTGGAGTCTGGCCGTGCCCCCACTCGCCCTCGTCGTACTGGTGCTGTCCTGGGGCCGGGACCTAGGTGCGCTACTGCTGATCCTGGTCTGCGCCGGGCTCGGTGCCGCGGTGATCGCGGCCGTCCACCACGCCGAGGTGGTGGCCCACCGGGTCGGCGAGCCGTTCGGCACGCTGATCCTCGCGCTCGCGGTGACCATCATCGAGGTCGCCCTGATCGTGACGCTGATGGCGTCGGGCGGCGACAAGGCCGCCTCGCTGGCACGCGACACCGTGTTCGCCGCGGTGATGATCACCTGCAACGGGATCCTCGGTCTTGCACTGGTGGTCGGGTCGCTGCGGCACAAGACGCAGGCGTTCCGGGTGCACGCGTCCGGCAGCGCGCTCGCGGTGATGACCGCGCTGGTGACGCTGAGCCTGGTGGTGCCGACCTTCACGACCAGTACGCCGGGGGCCACCTTCAGCTCGGCGCAGCTCGCGTTCGCCGGTGTGACCTCGCTCGTGATGTACGGCGTATTTGTGTTCGTCCAGACCATCCGGCACCGCGACTACTTCCTTCCGATACCTACCGCGGAGACTCCTGCCGCAATGACCGCGGTCTCTGCGGCCGGCGGTAAGGCGACAGGCGAAGCCGACGAGGACGTCGAGGACGACGGGGTCGGGGTGGTGCACGCGGCGGCTCCGAGCTCGCGAGTGGCGCTGACGAGCCTGGCCTTGTTGTTCGTCTGCCTGATCGCGGTCGTCGGGTTGGCGAAAACGGTGTCGCCGAAGCTGGAGTCAGCGGTCGAGTCGGCCGGTGCGCCGCTCGCGGTCGTCGGCGTGGTGATCGCGTTGCTGGTGCTGCTGCCCGAGACGGTCGCCGCAGTACGGGCCGCGTTGCGGGATCGCTTGCAGACCACCCTGAACCTGACCCTCGGGTCCGCACTCGCGAGCATCGGACTGACGATCCCCGCGATCGCCATCGCATCGATCTGGCTCGACGGGCCGCTGGTGCTCGGCCTGAGTGGCAAGGACATGGTGCTCTTCGCACTGACCGTCGTGGTGAGCATGCTGACCCTGGCGACCGGTCGGGCCACGTTGCTGCAGGGCGCAGTACACCTGATGATCTTCGGCTCGTTCCTGTTCCTGACGGTGAGCCCGTGAAAGCCGAGTACGCACGGATGACGGCTGCGTGATGCTGGAGATCCGCTACAACGTGTCCAGGTAGTCGACAATCTCCTGCTGGTTGTTGTGCTCGGCCCAGCCGCGCGGGGTGCTGTGGTAGTGCGGATCCTCGACGGTCGGGTCCGCGCCGAGCTCGATCAGCTTCCGCACGGTGTCGAGGTGCCCGAGCAGTGCGGCCAGGTGCAACGGTGTCCTCATCCGGCCGACGTTGAGGTCGAACCCCAACTCCTGCAGCGGTCGCAGCGCGTGCGTCGCACCGATCTCGGCGACGCGGATCGGCAGCAGTGGGTTGCGAGCGACGGCCCGGGCGGCGAGATCCGGATCCGCGTCGACGGGGTCGCCCCGCAGTACGGCGGCATAGAGCTCGCCGACATCGTCGAGAGGTGTCGCGCCCTTCTCCAGCAGGAGTTCCGCGATCTCGGTGTGGCCTTGGATCGCAGCTAACTCGTACGCGCGATGGCCCGCGAAGATCGGGTGCTCGGTCCCGCGCCGGTCGGGGTCGATTCCCTGCGCGAGCACGAGTTCGACGCGATGCAGCAGGCCCTCGTGCGAGGCGAAGACCAGTTCGTCTTCGAGGAGTTGCCGCGGGGTCGGATGCGCGGTGGTCATCCGCTCGTGCCAGGGACCGCCGTCGCCCTTGCCGAGCCCGAACTCCAGCAGCAGTTCGAGATGCGCATCGTCGTACGGCGGGGGACAGCCCGGGCCGCAGTTGTACATCGTCTGGCTGTCGTTCGCGTCGGCGCCGGATTCGAGCAGCAGCCGGGCGAGGTCGAGCCGGTTCGGGTGCGGCGGCTGATCGCCTTCACCACGGCCGAAAGCGCCGGTGACAGCGGTGAACGGCGAGGGCATGCCTTGCCAGAGATAGCCGGCGTTCGGGTCGGCGCCGTTGTCCAGCAGGAGTTTCGCGACGGCCACGCGACCGTCGACCTCGAGCCGGGAGTAGGTGAGGTAGAGCAGCGGCTCCCAGCGATACGGACCACCTTCGCGGGAAGCTGATGCCGGATCGGCTGCCAGTGCCGCAGCGACCACGCTCGGCTCGGCGGCGACCACCATCGTGTAGATGTTGCTGAGAGCAACTTCTGGGAAGTCGTTCAGCAACGAGCGGGCGGTGGTTCGGCCGGCTGGATCATCCTGGCCGTAGTGCAGCGTGGCCAGCTTGAGGAATTCGTCGGCCCGCTGCTCCGGGGTGTCCAGCGGGCCGCCCACCGACTGCTGATGTGGCGATCGGCTGTAGTGGCCGACCAGCTCGATGTGGTGCACGAGTCGCGCCCAGCTGGCGAAGCCGTAGCTTCGGGCGATCACCAGCTGCGCTCCGGCAAGACCGTCGACGCCGGTGGGATGGAACTCCGCGGCCAGTGCCAGCGCCTCGGGATCTGCCGCCTGGACCTTCTTCAGCAGGCTCTTGGCCTGCTTCTTCAGGTGCTCGAGGCTCGGGTCGTTCGGGAGATTTCGGGTCGGCATGGCGACCTCCTCTCTACGAGCCTGCTGTCCGCGTCGTCAGGCGAGAAAGGAGGTGGGCAATACCGCACAACCTTGTATCCAGGTGGGCTGAGCCCTTCCCGCGGACCGGTGGCACCCTGAGTGCCTGCGACGACTGTACTCCGGCCCGCCGACGGTTGTCAGGCCTTGACCTGAGCAGGGCACGATGGTCGGCATGACGCGCTGGGCGCGGGTCCGCTAGCTGCGGCGGCGATGAGACGCGGGTCACCGCGGCGCTGACTTGAACATGTTCAAAACTTCGGCCTACGATCGTCACGACCCAGAATTGAACATGTTCAAGAGTGAGGATGTGAGTGCGATGACAGTGCTGGCCTATCTGGTCTACCTGGTGATCTCGGTGCCGCTGACGATCTGGGTGGCGCGGACCCTGAGCCACAACGGGCGGGTGTTCCTGATCGACGTGTTCGACGGCAACAACGATTTCGCCGACGCGGTGAACCGGCTGCTGGTGGTCGGCTTCTACCTGGTCAACCTCGGTTTCGTGACCCTGTTCCTGCGGACCCGGGACACCGTCGCCGACGCCCGCGGCGCGATCGAGCAGCTGAGCATGAAGCTCGGCACCGTGCTGGTGGTGCTCGGCATCCTGCACCTGCTGAACGTCTGGATCTTCAACGCGATCCGCCGCCGCAGCCGGCAGGAGGAGATGACCACTCCGCCGGTCCCGCCGAACAACGTCATCCCGCAAGGGCAGAACGGTCCCCAGGGCCCGTTCCAGAACAACCCGTTCCAGCCGGTTCAGGGGCCGGGTGTGCCGTTCACCGGAACGCAGTACCCGATGCCTGGCGGCTACTGAGCTATGCAGGCGCTAGTGGTTCTGTACGACGCGCAGTGCGGCCTCTGCCGCCGGTTCAAGGAGTGGCTGGCGGTGCAGCGGCCGGCTAGGAACGGCAGTGGCGGGGTAGTCCAGCTCGGGTTTGTCGCGGCGGGGTCGGCAGACGCGAGAAGGCTCTACCCGACGCTGGATCACGAGGCCACGCTGCGCGAGGTGACAGTGGTCGCCGATGACGGTTCCGTGTACGTCGGCGACCGGGCGTGGATCGTCTGCCTCTGGGCGACCTCGGAGCACCGGCACACCGCAGTACGGCTTGCTAGTCCGGCGATGCGGCCAGTGGCCAAGGCAATGGTTCAGGCGGCGGCCGGGCTGCGGAGTTGGAGCACACTGCGGAGTGATCCGGCAGGGGGTGACTACGCTGACGGATGTGACGGACAGTGCGACCGCCAAGGGTGAGCAGACGCGTGAGCTGATCCTGTCGACCGCGCTGCGGCTGTTCCGCGAGCAGGGGTACGGCAAGACCACCATGCGGGTGATCGCCGCCGAGGCAGGTGTCTCTGTCGGCAACGCGTACTACTACTACAGCTCCAAAGAGCACCTCATGCAGGCGTACTACGACCACCTGCAAGCCCTGCACCGGGAAGCCGTCGGGGACATCCTGGCCCGGGAGAAGACCTTCGCCAAGCGACTGGGTGAGGTGCTGCACAGCTGGCTCGAGGTGTCCGAGCCGTACCACGAGTTCGCCGGGACGTTCTTCAAGAGCGCCGCGGAGCCGAAGAGTCCGCTGTCGCCGTTCAGTGAGCAGTCGAGGCCTGCCCGGGACGCCAGCGTCGAGGTCTTCCGGCTGGTCGTCGAAGGGTCGGACCTCAAGCTGGCTGCGGATCTGAAGGCCGAGCTGCCGGAGCTGCTCTGGCTGATGCAGATGGGGATCGTGCTGTTCTGGGTCCACGACGACAGCGACGGTCTGCGCCGGACCAAGGCCTTGATCGACCGCTCGGTCCCACTCGTGGACAAGCTGCTCCGGCTGACCCGGATCCCCGGCGTCCGCGGCGTCACCAACGACATCGTCGCCCTGATCCGCTCGATCAGGCCCTGAGGTTCATTCGCCGGTCCGGCCGTCGATCCGTTCGCGGAGGAGGTCGGCGTGGCCGTTGTGGCGGGAGTACTCCTCGATCAGGTGGAGGTAGAGCCAGCGCACGGAGTACAGCTCGGTCTCTCGGCGCGGCCGGTGGAAGGTGTGGTCGAGGTCATAGCCGGCGCCGATCTCGTCGGACAGCTTGACGATCTCCTGGTACTGCGCGACGTCGTGCTCCACGAGGGCAGGATCGACCAGGTCGAAGTCCCCGTCGGGATGCTCGTCGGTCCACAGCACGGGGGAGATCGGGCGTTTGTCGAGGCAGATCTGGAACCAGTAGCGCTCGACCTCGGTCAGGTGCCGGACAAGTCCGAGGAGGCTCATCGTGGACGGCTCCACGCCGGCCCGCGGCCAGTTGCGCGCCGGTCAGCCCCGATGTCTTCCACAGCAAGGTGCCGCGGTGGTAGTCGAGGAACCCTTGCAGCAGCTCTCGTTCACTCGCAGTAGTGGGTGGTTCCACTCGGAACTTCTCGTCGTCAGACACGGCTGAAGTTCAACAGATCGGTAACTCTCTGCCAATGGTCCAGCAGTGCCGTACACTAGCTGTGACGGCCGCCCAGTTCTGCCTCGGCCGATCCAGTGCATACGCTGCGCTAGCAGTCGACCACCACGCGCCGCGGCCCTATGGCTGCGCCGGGCAGGACGACCCCCCGATCTTTTGGAGTACTTCATGGCGGCACGCCGCCCCAGCAGCACCACGCCCAATTCCGCTTCTTCTAGTTCCGCACGGCCCCCGCGCGCCCAGGGTGAGGCCCCGGCGCGTCCCCGCCGCCGGCGCCGTACCGGTGCAGGAGGAAACAACTCCGGTACTGAGAGTTCGCGCGCCGCCGGCACATCAGCTGGCGTTGCCGAGAGCAATCAAGCCAACACGTACACCGAGGTCGCCGCCGCGGTGATCGACGAGAACCTGACCTTCGACGACCTCGGCGTTCCGGCCGGACTGGTCAAGGCGCTGGCCTCGGCAGGCATCCTCAAGCCGTTCCCGATCCAGGCGGCCACGCTGCCGGATTCGCTGGCAGGCAAGGACGTCCTCGGTCGCGGCCGGACCGGTTCCGGCAAGACCTACGCGTTCGTCCTGCCCGTGCTCGCCCGGCTCACCCAGAGCACCAGCAAGCGCCGGCCGAACCAGCCGCGCGCGCTGATCCTGGCGCCGACCCGCGAGCTCGCGACCCAGATCCAGGCCTCGATCACGCCGCTGACCGACGCGCTCGACCTGCGCACGATGACCATCTTCGGTGGCGTCGGCGCCGGTCCGCAGATCACCGCGCTGCGGCGCGGCGTCGACATCGTGATCGCCTGCCCGGGCCGGCTCGAGGACCACGTCAAGACCGGTCACGCCAAGCTCGACCAGGTCGAGATCACCGTGCTCGACGAGGCCGACCACATGGCCGACCTCGGCTTCCTGCCCGCCGTCCGGCGGATCCTGGAGGCCACTCCGGCGAACGCCCAGCGGCTGCTGTTCTCGGCCACCCTGGACGCCGGCGTCGACGTGCTGGTCAAGCGATTCATGAAGTCGCCGGTGACCCACAGCGTCGACTCGGCCCAGTCGCCGGTCGCCAAGATGAGCCACCACGTGCTGCACGTCCAGTCCGACACCCGCTTGCCGGTGCTCGTCGACCTGACCGCCGCACCCGGCCGCACGCTCGTCTTCACCAGGACGAAGTACGGCGCCAAGTCACTCACCAAGAAGCTCATCGCGCTGGGTGTCCCAGCCGTGGAGCTGCACGGCAACCTGTCCCAGGGCGCCCGGACGCGGAACCTGGAGGCCTTCTCCGACGGTTCCGCCAAGACGCTGGTGGCGACCGACATCGCGGCGCGAGGCATCCACGTCGACGACGTCACCCTGGTGATCCACGCCGACCCGCCGATCGAGCACAAGGCGTACCTGCACCGCTCGGGCCGTACTGCGCGCGCAGGCGCCGAGGGCACCGTCGTCACGCTGATGACCGACGACCAGGTCCGCGACGTCCGGGACCTGACCCGCAAGGCCGGCATCGCCGCCAAGGTGACCAAGCTCCGCGTCGGCGACCCGCTGCTCGCAGAGCTGGCTCCGGGTGAGCGCACCTTCGTCACACCGACCGTCAAGGTCGTCAGCGACGATGCGGTACGCCGTACCGGCGGTGGCTCAGGCGGTCGCGGCTCTGCCGGTCGCGGTCGCGGCGGACGCACTGGCGGTGCTCGCGGTACTGCTGGCGCACGCAGCGCTGGCGGCGGTCGCGGCGCAGCCGGTGGAGGCGCGAGCTCCGGCGGTCAGAGCCGGGGCGCAAGCTCCGGTGGCGGCCAACGCGGCGCGGGTCAGGCAACCAAGACCCGCTCCCAGGGTCGCGGTGGCTCGGCCGCTCCGAAGACCTACAGCACCAGCACTCCGGGCGCGAGCAGCCGTTCAGCAGGCGCCGCAGCCTTCTCGGCGGGCAGCCGCCGCAGCCGCTAGTAGCACCAGCTTGCAGAAAGGGGCCCAGCCGAATCGGCTGGGCCCCTTCCGCTTGGGTCGTCCAGCCCACGCCGGCCCCTCATGATCCGGAAGTTTGCTGCCACACAAGCACGCCGAACATGTAGCTTCGTCATGGTTAGCAGCAAGGCGCGACCACCCTGCCACGGCCGCCTCCGTCGCAGCCGCTCTGCGTAGCTCCAGCACAAAACCAACGATTGGCCAGGCTGGCCCCCGGGGATTGTCGAGAGCTGCTGAGGGGTGTGTCCGTTAGGGGATCCTGGTGCCATCCGAGCGAGCATTGCCGATTGCGGCGGTGGTCGTACGGCCGTCGGTCGGTGCCGTCGGCGCCAGTTAGGCGGTTGGTGTACTGGCCTTCCGTGGGCAGCGTCGGGATGAGTACGGCGGCGACGGTGAGGTGGATCAGGCAGAGCGTGGTCTTGGTGCCGGTGGTGGCTCCGGCGAGGAGGATCGGCGCGAAGGACAGCAGAAGTATCGAGGCGCGAGCACGCTCCAGATGGTGGTGGCCCGGAGGGTGTAGTGCTCCAGTAGGGCAAGCGCACCCCAGCCGAGCAGGGAGATCACGAGCGTGAAGCCGGCGATGAGAGGCAGGCCGATGGCCTGAGACCCCTGTCCATTGTGCTGATCGACGCTCAGGTCGGCTCCCAGCAGGCGGGCGATGAGCCAGAGCAGGCTGGTGGCGAGCACCGCGCCACCGACGGCAGCCGCTCTGACGGGCCGGCGCTGAGCACTGGGGCTGGTGTTCTGGGACCCCCGACATGGTCCACCTGCCCGCCCGCTTCGGACACCGCGCCCAACTCCGCGCCGCCGTCGACCTGCTCGCCGTCGAACTCGATCACCCCCGCCTCGGCACCGACACCATCGTGCCCGCCCTGCTCGACTCGCTGCTCCTCTACATCCTGCGAGCCTGGTTCGACGAACAACCCGAACCGAGCAACACCGCAGGCTGGGCCGCGGCACTGGCCGACCCTGCGATCAGCGCCGCGCTGCACGCCATCCACCGCGACTCCGCCCACCACTGGACGTTCCAGACACTGGCCGCACAGGCGGGCCTGTCCCGCGCGGCCTTCGCCAAGCGGTTCACCGCACTGATCGGCCAACCGCCCCTCGCCTACCTGACCTGGTGACGCGTGACCACCGCGGCGCGGATGCTCCACGGATCCGACGCCCCGCTCAGGCACGTCGCTGCCCAGACCGGCTACACCTCAGAATTCGCCTTCGCCAACGCCTTCAAACGCCAGTACGGCACCGCACCCGGCAGATACCGCCGCCACCGCCAACCGGGAACCGGGAACAAACAACAGACCTGGGCGTAACCACACCTCAGCCAGCTGCTTGGCGGCCACACGACACAGCTTGCTCACCAGCGTTACGGACCGGTCGAGGCCGCCGAGCTGAAGAGACGGTTGGGGCAAAGCAGTCGCCGAGCTCACTCTGGCGGCGGCGTGGGTTGGGCGGGCTCAGCCACAATGGGGTGGTGAAGGTACGTACAGTTCTTGGGGATCTGTCGGCCGGTGAGTTGGGAGTTACCGACTCGCATGATCATCTGTTCTTTCGTAGTGCGCTGCTTCCAGGGCAGGAGTTGGATGATCCTGAGGCGGCGTTGCAAGAGGCAAAGGATTTTGCGGCTGCCGGTGGGCGCACGATCGTGCAGTGGACGCCGTACGGGCTGGGGCGGGGCGCGGAGTGGTTGCCGGAGATCGCGAAGTCGGCTGGGGTGCACGTGGTCGCGGCGACCGGGTTTCATCGGGCCGACCATTACGCCGCCGAGGTGGTCGCCGAAGTCAGGCCGAGGCTGGCGGAGTTGTTTGTTCGGGAGTTGACAGACGGGATCGGCGATACCGGTGTGAAGGCCGGGATGATCAAGGTGGCCGGGGGTTTCCACGTCCTCGATGCTCATGCGCGCGAGGTCCTGATTGCCGCCGCGGAGGCGCATCACGCGACCGGGGCGCCGATCGGGATCCATCATGAACTGGGCAGCGGCGCCGACGCGGTACTGGAGCTGTTGGTGGACGACCGGGGTGTGCCGCCGACGAGCGTGATCCTGGGGCACCTGAACCGTTTCCCCGATCACGAGCTGCATCTCGAAGTGGCCGCCCGTGGCGCGTTTCTGGCCTTCGACGGGCCGTCGCGGGCGAACAACGCGACGGATCCGCACCTGTTCGAGTGCCTGGGCGCGCTGGTCGATGCCGGGTACGCCGGTCAGCTCCTGCTCGGCGGCGACACCACCACCGCGAAAGCGCGGGGCGCGACCGGCGAGGGACCGGGGATGCCCTATCTGCTCACCGGGCTCCGGCCGCGCTTGATTCGCCGGTTCGGCGAGGAGTTCGCTGCCGACATGTTCGTCGCCAATCCCGCCCGCGCCTTCGCGGCTCCGTGGGCCGGATGACTGCCTGTCGGTGCAGGGCCGGGTTCCGGGCGTGGGAAATCTGTTGCCGGAGGCACGGGGGCGGTACGGTTCGCTCGTGAATACCGTCGCGCAGATCTTCGTCGGCCTCGCCGGCGCCTTCCACTTGGCCGTGTTCGTGATGGAGAGCCTGCTGTTCCGGAAGCCCAGCACCTACCGGCGCTTCCTGATCCCGAACGAGACCGAGGCCGCGATCGCCCAGCCGTGGGCGTTCAACCAGGGCTTCTACAACCTGTTCCTCGCGCTCGGCGCGTTCGGCGGCCTGATCGGCGGTGGCGACAAGGGACACGCGATCGCGCTGTTCGCCTGTGCCTGTATGGCCGGCGCCGGCATCGTCCTGGTCGCGTCGAACCGCAAGATGCTCCGCTCGGCGGTCCTGCAGGCCGGTCCGCCGATCATCGCGCTGGTGCTCGCCGCCGTCCTCTGATCTTCAAGTGCACTTGAAGTCGAAGGGTTGACTTCAAGTGCACTTCAACGCCGAGTCTTCTCGGCATGACCGCGACAGCTGAACTCCCCGCCGACCAGCAAGAGCCCGCCATCGATCAGCGCGGCGCCGGCCGTCTGCCAGGCGTGCTTGCGCCGCAGTACCGCGCTCTCACGATCGGGATGGTCGCGCTGACCGTGCTGGTCGCGTTCGAGGCGCTCGCGGTCGCCACCGCGATGCCGACGGTGGCGCAGGCGCTGAACGGTCTGCCGCTCTACGCGCTCGCCTTCGGTGGACCGCTGGCATCCGGCGTCGTCGGCATGGTGGTCTCCGGCACCTGGAGCGATCTGAAGGGGCCGACCCGCCCGCTGTGGCACGGCACCGGCTGGTTCCTGGCCGGCCTGCTGATCGCCGGCCTCGCGCCGTCGATGGAGGTCCTCGTCATCGGCCGTTTCGTCCAGGGCTTCGGGGCAGGCCTGCTCACGGTCGCCATGTACGTCGTGGTCGGTCACCTCTACCCGGCCAGGCTCCGGCCGAAGATCTTCGCCGCTTTCGCCACTGGCTGGGTCGTGCCGTCCCTGGTCGGACCCGTCATCGCCGGGCTCATCGTGGAGCACTCGAGCTGGCGGATCGTCTTCCTCGCCGTACCGGCGATGGCGATCCCGGCGGCGCTGGTGATGCGACCGGGTCTGGCTCACGCGGGGACCGTGACCGAGCAGCGCGATCAGAGGATCTGGGGCAAGCAGGCGGTATGGGCGGTCGTCGCGGCGGTCGGTGTCGGAGTGCTCAGCTACGGCGGGCAGCAGCACGGCGTACTGCAGGTTGCGTTGCTCATAGCGGGTCTGGCCGGAGTTGTCGCGTTCGCGCCGAAGCTGTTGCCGAGTGGGACGTTCAAGCTGGCGTCGGGACTTCCTTCGGTGATCGCGCTGCGGGGTTTGGTGGCTGCGTCCGGGTTCGGTGCAGAGGTGTTCCTGCCGCTGATGCTGACCCGTGAGCGTGGACTGTCGCCGACGTACGCCGGGCTGGTTCTGACGGTGAGCGCACTCAGCTGGACCGCCGCCTCCTGGTACCGCGGACGTCCGAAGCAGCCGTTCTCGCACGCGGTCTTCCTGCAGGCCGGGATGGTCTCGATCGTGCTCGGCATCGTGACGGCGACACTGACGCTGAACCCGAACGTGCCGGTCCTGGTCGGCGTGCTCGGCTGGAGCCTCACCGGACTCGGGATGGGCACGGTGTTCCCGACCGTGTCGGTGCTGGTCCTGGAGTACTCGAGCCGCGAGGAGCAGGGCGCGAACAGCTCGGCCCTGTCACTCAGCGACTCGTTGGCCACGGCAACTGTGCTCGCCATCGGCGGCTCGGTCTTCGCCGTCATCGAGCCGCACTGGCCGATCGCGGCCTACCTGACTGCCTTCGGACTGCCGGCACTCATCGCCCTCGTCGGCGTTCTCGCTGCCCGGCGTACAGCCCGGTAGTGCTACTCCTTCGAGCCGGTGACGGCGATGCTGGCGCCCAGGCCGATGATCATCAGGCCGCCGGTGCCGCCGACCAGCTCGAGGCGGCGGGGGGAGCTGGCGAACCATTCGCGAGCGGTGCCCGCCAGCAGGGCCCACAGGCCGTCGGAGCACAGCGCGATGGTGATGAAGATCAGGCCGAGAAGCAGGATCTGAAGCGTCGCGGATCCGGCCTCCTTGTCGACGAACTGCGGCAGGACGGCGGCGAAGAAGACAGCGGTCTTGGCGTTCGTGACGCCGACCAGGAAGCCCTGCCGTAGTACGCGCCTGGCGCTGCCCGGCTTGACCTCGCCGGCCAGTGCCGCGGCGAGCGACTTGCGAGTCCGGAAGGCGTGGACGCCGAGATAGATCAGGTACGCCGCGCCGGCCAGCTTCACGATCGTCAGCACGATCGCGCTCGCGGCGATCAGGGTGCCGAGGCCGAGTGAGACGGCGACCAGCATGACGGAGGCGCCGGCGGTGTTGCCGAGCATGGTCAGCACCGCCTCACGGCGGCCGACGGCGAGCGCCCGGCCGACGATGAACAGCACGCTCGGGCCCGGCACGATGATGATGATCAGGGCGGTGATCGCGAAGGCGATCAGGTGGTGAGCTGACGGCATCTGCCAACCGTAAGCTCCGTCGCAGCACTTTGCAGCTGGGTTTCGATGGGTGGGAAACATCACCCGCCGCGCCGCGGTCCGTTGACCCTGACGGAACGCGACGGCTACGGTTCGGGGGACAACCTGCGGTGCCATGAGGGAAACCGGTGAAAGTCCGGTACGGCCGCGCCACTGTGAGCGAGCTCAGCTCGTAAGTCAGGACGCTCGGACACCAGCAGCCTTTCGAAGGGGACGCGCACTTCCCTAGGAGGTCCAGATGAACACACCTGTTTCCGCCACGTCTGTCGCCGTACCGGCTCTTTCGCCGCGTCTGCTGGCACTCGCCCTGCTGACCGTGGGCCTGGCGCTGATGCTCGCCTACCTGGTCGGCTTCGACCAGGGCGCGCTGTCCCGCTCAGGCATGTACATGCACGAGCTGATGCACGACGGCCGCCACCTGCTCGGCGTGCCCTGCCACTAGCAGTTCTGTCTAACCACCCTCAGTACGTCCTCGGCCCGGACTCGGGCCTTCGGAAAGACAGGTCTGCCATGCGTACCTTCGGATCCCTCCTGGTGCGCGGACTGATCGTCGGACTCTTCGCCGGCCTGCTGGCCGGAACCTTCGCCTACGTGACGGGCGAGCCGCGGATCGACTCCGCGATCGCGATCGAAGAGGCCAACGCGTCCGCGCACTCCCATGACACCGGCGCCGAGCACGAGCACGCGGAGGGGGAGAAGCCACTCGTCAGCCGTGACGGTCAGCGAGCCGGACTCTTCCTCGCCACCTCCCTGTACGGCGTGGCGCTCGGCGGCATCTTCGCCGTCGGCTTCACCCTGCTCCGGCGCAAGCTGCGGACCAAGAGCGACACGTACGCCGCGCTCGGCCTGGCCGCCGCGGGCTACATCGGGATCGTGCTCGTGCCGTTCTTCAAGTACCCGCCGAACCCGCCCGCGGTCGGTGATCCGGACACCATCACCAAGCGAACGGTGACGTACCTGCTCACGCTGGTGATCGGCCTGCTCGCTGTCTGGGCCGGTGTCACCGCGTCGCGGTGGGTGCAGCGGTTCGGCGAGCTGCCGTGGATCCGGCTGGCCGGCGGTGGCGTTGCGCTGGTGGCGACCGTCGTGGTGGGGTACCTGATCCTGCCCAAGATCAACGAGGTGCCCGACACCTTCCCGGCGACCTTGCTCTGGCAGTTCCGACTCGCCTCGCTGGGGACGCAGACGGTGCTGTGGACGCTGCTCGGAATCGGATACGCTGCGGCGGTCGACCGTCGTACGCCGGTAGCCGTTGACTCGAAGGTGGTCGCCGCTTGACCGCACTGACTCTGGTCGCCCACGCGCTCACTCCGGCGCTGCGAGGGCTTGTCCTCGGCGGCGCTGCCGAGCCGGATGCCGCCAGTCTCGAAGCTGCTCGCGAGCTGAAGCTGAACGCGGACGAGGTGTTCGCAGGGCCGGAACCGGCCGCGGTGAAGACCGCGGAGGCGCTCGGACTCACCCCGAAGGTCGAGGTGGCGCTGCGGGACCGCGAGTACGGCGACTGGACCGGGCGCAGCCTGGAGGAGTTGCTGACCGCGGATCCGCAGCAGGTGGGCGGCTGGCTGGAGCATCCGCACACGGCACCGCCCGGCGGCGAGAGCGCGAACGACGTGCTCATCCGGGTCGCCGACTGGCTGGGTGACTTGTCCTCGGCCTCCGAGGATGGCGCCAAGAACGTGGTCGCGGTCGTGCATCCGGCGGTGGTCCGAGCGGCGGTTCTGTACGTGCTCGAAGCGCCGGCTGAATCCCTCCGGCACGTCGACGTGCGACCGCTTTCGGTGGTCCACCTGTCCGCCCACACCGGAGCTTGGTCACTCGTCTTCGGATAATCGGGTCTTCCCGTTAGAGAGTTCCAATGTCAGACTTCGGAGACCTTTGAGTCACGGAGCGCTGACGGGGAGTCGCGATGGCGGACGAGTTCGAGCTGCTGGTCCGGCGGGTGCAGGAGCTGCCCGCCGAGGTAGCGGCGTACGAGACACGTTCGTACTTCGCTTCGCTGGCACCTGACGTCGCGCTTCGGCTCGCGGAGACGCGGCCCGACGAGGTCGGCTCGCTCGACGGCGCACCGGCCGTACTCCGGTATCGCGCGAACCACCTCCGGCTCGTCGACGCCCGCGATCGGCTGCGGGCCGCGGGGCCGGTGGGGGAGCATGAGCGCAAGCGGCTGGAGACCCTTGACGAGCTGCTGACGCCGGTCGCGAGCGCCGAGGTAGATGCTTCAGGCAACGTTGCGAAGGTGCTCCGGGACCGTCAGTTCCTCGCGATCCAGCCGGACGGGCAGGGCCGGGCGGTCGAAGTACTGGGAGATCTCGATCGGGCGCGCAACATCGCCGTCCTGGTTCCGGGGATGGGCAACAACCTCGAAACGCTGCGTGGGCAGGTGGATCGGGCCGATCTGATCCGGCATGAGGCCGGGCCCGGTACGGCCGCGGTGCTGTGGCTCGACTACGACTCGCCGCAGGGTCTGCGGGAGGCGGCGAGTAAGCGATCCGCGATTCAGGCTGGGCCGGCGCTGCGCCGATTCAATGCCGGCCTGGACACCGAGAGGTTGCCGGAGGCAAAGGTCACCTTGGTCGGGCACAGCTACGGTACAGATGTGGTCGGTCAAGGGATGATGCAGGGCGTCCGGGTGGACCGGGTGGTACTCACCGGCAGCCCCGGAATCACCAAATTCGTCAACCAGGCCTCGGATTTCGTCCCGGAGCCGACCAGACTGTACGTCGAACGCGCGCCCGGCGACTACGTGTCCTACAGCGAGTGGCACGGCCCGGACCCGGCGACCTTCCCGGACGCGATCCGGATGGCGACGAACGACGAGGCCGTCTCGGTGCATTGGCACAACGAGTACTACCGCCAGAACAGCGAGGCGCTCCGCAACATCGGCCGGGTGGTCCGCGGCGACCTGGCGCACATCACCACCACCGACACCAGCCGGTCACAGGAGTCGAAGCTGGCACTGGGAGTTTCCTGGGCCGACCCGTTCAACAGCGCCGCGGCAGCCGCCGGCAAGGTGTATGACGGAGTCGTGTCCCTGACCAAACGCTCCCACCCGAACCAGGTACGCGCGAACGCAGACGGAAGCCGCCCCGGCCGAATCCCGTCGAAGCCGGTAGGCCGCGCCCATACGCGGCGTCCAGAAAGGCCAAGCCGATGACGGCGTGTGCGTTGGGGTCGACCTCCACCGACGCACGAGCGGTGGAGCCGACGCGATGACACTGCCCGAAGCACGCGAGGTGCTCCGTACCGAACTGCTCGCAGTCGCGGCAGCCGTAGTACCGGGTCAAACTCCCGTCATCACCCACGACCCCGGCCCGATCAACCCTGGCGCCCTCTTCGACGGCCGCGGCCCGGCCACGATCTGCTCAATTACCGTCGAAACCGGTGAACCCGACGTGACTCCAGACCCAGCGGCTGCCATCACCACCGCAGCCTCCGCCCTGACCGCCCGCGGCTGGACCACCGAGATCGCCCCCCAGGAAGCCGGCCACCACCGCCTGGCAGCCACCCGCGAGGGCTACACGGTCGCCGTCCACGCCTGGCTCACCGACTGGCGCATAACCTTCACCGGCGACACCCCGTACTCCGCCTAGCCCCGCCCCATGCCACCTCCTGGTCCGCCGACCGCACCTCCAGCCAGGCAGTCGTCTCGAAACGGCTGCCGAGCCGAGGCGGGATTGGTCGGGATCAGGCGGGAATGAGCGTGGCCGGCTGGGTATTGGTCGGCTACTGGCCGACGACTGCCTTGCTGGCGGTCCGGTCCACCCCGAAATGAGCCGGGGTCGCTCTCGACGAACCCGATCACGGCCGAATCGGACCCGAATCGGCCTGCGTGGCGCCTCAGTGGAAACAAACTTGCACCTGCAGACAAAAGGTTTCCAGCTAGCGCGAAACCCACCCCACCAGCAGTTGCCCCCAGCAACAAGACCACGATCGCCTCCCCCAAGCCTTCGGCCGACTTGACCGCCCACCCCGAGCAGCGCTCACCTCCCAGGATCCAGCCAGCTAAGCCAACGACGCCCGGGCGGCTCATTCCTCTCCGCGGGAGACCGCGAAACCAGGCTCGCCTCGCCGGAGCGCCACCAACGCGGCTCGCCTCGCCGGAGCACCACCGGCCCGGCTCACCTCAGCGACCCGAGGCGGCGACGGAGGAGCCGGGGAGGGCGTAGTGCTAGCTGGTGGTGGCGCGTTCGCTGGTGCCTCGGAGGACGCAGAATTCGTTGCCTTCGGGGTCGAGCATGACAACGTAGCCGGAGCCCGCCGGCGCGTTTGGTTCGCGTTCGTCCGGGGCTCGCCAGTCGTCGTAGACGGTGGCGCCGAGGGTTAGGAGCCACTCGACTTCCTCGTCGCGGGTGGTGTTTGGTTCGAGGTCCAGGTGGAGGCGGTTCTTGACGGCCTTGGGGTCCGGGTTCTGCCAGAACAGCAGGGTCATCGAGTCGGTCGTGACCGAGACGCCCGGATCACCGGGGAAATCGTCGTCACCGAGTTTGCCGTTCAGCACCTTGGCCCACCAGGTTGCCAGCGTGTGCGGGTCCTGGGTGTCGAACGTGACTGTGCGCACTTTGGAGGTCATCTGCGGAGTCTCCTGCAAGCGGCTAGCTCTCTGCCACCGAATTGTCCGGTTTGCGGAAGAAGACGCAGGCGCCTCGTCTGGTGCTGTCCAGGTCGGTGACGAAGGTGGAGTGAGGGGTGAACCCGGCCGCCGTACCGACGGACGCGACCTGGTCGGGGGTGCGGTGGTGGACGTAGATCGACATCGGGTGACCGCCGTACGCCGAGGTCACGTGTCTGGTCTGAGTTCCTTCGTGGAAGCCGACGAGTAGCTGTCCACCTGGTCTCAGCACGCGGTGGAACTCGGCGAAGGCGGTCTCGTACGCGTTCGGCGGAAGGTGGATGCTGGACCACCAGGAGACGATGCCGCCCAGTTCGCCGTCGGGCAGGTCGAGCGCCGTCATGGAGCCGACCTCGAAGCGGAAGTCCGGGTAGTCGCGGCGGGCGACCTCGATCATTCCCGGCGACAGGTCGATGCCGAAGGCGGGCAGGCCGAGGGACTGCAGCAGCCCGGTGACGCGCCCGGGTCCACAGCCGACGTCGAGAACCGCCCCGGTCGAGCCGACCAGTGTGGCGAAGTTCGTCAGCAACGGGATCTCCCACGACCCGGCGCTGCCGACAAGTTTGGCGTAGTCGGTCGCGACGGTGTCGTAGGAAACCCGGATCTCGTCGAGGTAGGAAGTCACCTCGCAGAGGCTAGAACGGGGCACCGACAGTTTCGGCGCCCAGGCAACTCAGGCCTTGCCGAGAGCCTGCTTCTGCTTGCCGAGGCCGTCGATCTCGCACTCGACGGTGTCACCCGGCGACAGATACGGGAACCGGCCGGACAGCGCGACACCTTCCGGCGTACCGGTGTTGAGAAGGTCGCCCGGATCCAGGGTCATGTACTGCGAAAGGTCGCGGATCAGCGCCGCCACCGAGAAGACCATGTCCCGGGTGTTCGAGTCCTGCCGGACCTCGCCGTTGACCCAGGACCTGAGTCCGAGGTTCGTCGGGTCGACCTCGTCGGCCGGGATCAGGGCCGGCCCGAGCGGGTTGAAGGTCTCGCAGCACTTGCCCTTCGACCACTGGCCGCCGGACACCTCGATCTGGAAGGTCCGCTCGGAGACGTCGTTGGAGACCGTGTACCCGGCGATGCAGGCGAGTGCCTCCTCGTCGGTCTCGAGGTACCGGGCGGTCTTGCCGATCACGACCGCCAGCTCGACCTCCCAGTCGGTCTTGGTGCTGCCGCGCGGAACCAGTACTTCGTCGTACGGGCCGACGACCGTGTTCGGGTGCTTGAAGAAGACGATCGGGTGGGTGGGCGGCTCGGAGCCGGACTCGGCCGCGTGGGCCGCGTAGTTCTGGCCGATGCAGACCACCGCGGCGGGCTTCGCGATCGGGGCGCCGATCCGCAGGCCGTCGACGGAGGCCGCCGGCAGGGAGCCGGCCGCGAGCGCGGCCCGGGCCCGGGCGATCCCGTCCGAGGAGAGGAAGGCGCCGTCGATCTCGGCGGTGACGGAGCTCAGGTCGTAGACGGTGCCATCGGCGTCGCGCAGGTACGGGCGCTCCTCACCGACCGCGCCGAGGCGCAGCAGTTCCACAAAAACTCCTCAGGGATTCACTCTTGGTCGAACACGGGACGCAGTCGCGCCCGTGAGGCTTCGATGTGCGACCGCATCGTCGCGATCGCCTCTTCCGGCTCGCCCTTGCGGACCGCCGTCACAATCGTCTTGTGCTCGCGCAGCGCCTTGGTGGCGATCCCGCCGCCGTAGTACAGCCGGAACAGGTGCAGGTGGCAGTGGGTGCGCGCGAAGGACTGCCGGGCGGTGTCGTTGCCGGACAGCTCCAGCACCAGGTCGTGGAATCGCTGGTCGTGGGCGGCCATCGCCTTGTAGCTGTCGTAGTCCGGGCGGTCGGGGACGTCGGTGTAGCTGAGCATCTCGTCCTTGAGCCGGACCAGGTCCTCAGCCCCGGCTCGCTCGGCAGCCCGGCCGGCGGCCCACGGCTCGACGTGCAGCCGGTACTCGAAGAGGTCCTCGAACTCGGCCCGGGTCAGCCGGGACGACACCCGGTAGCCGCGCAGGGGTTCCTTGATCACGAGCCCGTCCGACTCCAGCCGGGCCAGTGACTCGCGGATGGGGGTCTGCGAGATCCCCAGCTCCCGGGTCAGCGCGTCGATGTTCAGCCGGGTCCCCGGCTCCACCACGCTGTCCATGATCAGGCCTTTGACGGTCTCGTAGACGTCGTCGCTCAGAACCTGGCGCTGGGGCAGGCGGCTGAGCTGGCCCGCCAGACCCACATGAGCATCTGTCACAGTCGCTCCTCCTCCCGAAGCCCTCATTCTGCCCGACTCGCAGCCGGCCGGGGGTATACACAGTCGTTGCCGGCGTAACCCTTGACGGCACCAGTGTGAAGCGGCAGCATCAGCTACGCAATATCCTATAGGATCTATGAGGAGTCGGCCCATGAGCACCCCATCTTCGCTGTATCGCAGGACCGCCGCCGGGCTGGCCCTCGTTGCGCTGGTCGCAACCGGTTGCAGTACCAAGAACACCGGTGACACCACCGGTGGAACCGCCGGTGACGACGCCTCGAGCGGTACGTCGGCGGGGCCGGTGGTGCTCAAGGACGGTTCCAAGGTGAAGCTAGCGCTGGTCCCGGGCGGCGCGCACCCCTATTTCCAGCCCTGGAAGACGACCGCCGACCAGGACAAGACCGAGTTCAAGCTGGCCGGCGCCACCTTCAACGAGACCGGCGAGTGGGATCAGGGCAAGCAGAACAACGTGCTCAACTCGCTGGCGGCCCAGGGATACAACGCGTTCGGCATCTTCGGCGTGTCGCCGACCGACATCAACTCGACCTTCGAGGACCTGAAGGCCAAGGGCTTCGTGGTCGGCTCGCTGGCGTCCTGCCCCGCTGGTGACACCAATTCGGCCGACTTCTGCCTGTCCACGGATGTCGAGGCAGCGGCGTACAAGGCGGCCAAGGCAACCATCGAGGCGATGGGCGGCGAGGGCGCGCTGGTGCACCTGACCGGCAACAACGTCGACTCCAACACCCAGCGCCGGATCGCCGGCGTCCGCAAGGCGATCGCCGAGACCGGTGGCAAGGTGACCGAGCTGGCCGTGGTCACCGACATCGACGAGGACCTGCAGACCGCGCAGAAGGCGGTCGCCGACCTGCTCGCGTCCAAGGGCAAGGACATCAAGGGGATCGTCACCACGGCGTACAACCCTGCCGTCGCCGCCGCCGACGGAGTGGCCAGCAGCAAGCTGCCGATCAAGGTGGTCGCGATCGACGACGACGCCAAGATCCTGGCCGGGATCAAGAGTGGTGGCGTGGCCGCGACCGTGGCGCAGAACCCGGTCGGTCAGGCGTACGTCGGTGGCTGGCTGCTCGCCCTGCTCGGCTCCAAGCAGTGCACGATGAAAACGCCCGGCGTGACCGTCGACTCCGGTTCCTTCATCGTCACCAAGGCCAACGTGGACAGCTACGACACCGAGCGGAAGGCGAAGACGGCGGATCTGCAGAAGGTGTTCGCCGCTCAGCTGAGCTGCCAGTAGTCCGAACCCACCGCCTTCCCGCTGATGAACGGACCGATGAGCTTGCCCAAGACCACCATCACCCGCGCCGAGGCCTTCGGAGTCGATCTGGAGGTCGAGACCGTCCGGACCGATGCGGTCCAGTCGTTCCTCAAGCAGGAAACGGTTTTCGTCGAACTGGAGACCACCGAGGGCCTGACCGGCTTCGGCTACTCGTACACGATCGGTACCGGCGGCAGTGCGGTGCTCGCGATGCTGCGCGATCACCTGCTGCCGCGGCTGGTCGGCGCGGACGCGCGCAACATCGAGGCGATCTGGTTCGACCTGTTCGCTTCGACCCGGGCGACCACGGTCGGCGCCATCACCTCGCTGGCGCTGGCCGCGGTCGACACCGCGCTGTGGGACCTGCGCTGTCTGCGAGCCGGTGAACCCTTGTGGCGGCTGGCCGGTGGCTATCGCCGGAACGTGCCGCTGTACGACACCGAGGGCGGTTGGTTGCACCTGACAACGGACCAGCTGGTGGCGGGCGCGCTCGAGTCGCAGAAAGCCGGCTGGCCAGGGGTGAAGCTGAAGGTCGGCAAATCCCGTGTCCACGAGGACGTCGAGCGGCTGTCCGCAGTACGGGACGCGGTTGGTCCGGCCCTCGACATCATGGTCGACGCGAACCAGTCGATGACGTACGCCGAGGCGAAGCGTCGCGCCCATGCCTTCGAGCCGATCGACCTGACCTGGTTCGAGGAGCCGCTGCCGGCCGATGATCTGACCGGGCACATCCGGTTGGCCGAGTCCACCTCGATCCCGATCGCGGTCGGCGAGTCGATGTACTCCATCTCGCAGTTCCGCGAGTACGTCGCCTCCGGAGCGGCCGGGATCGTCCAGGTGGACGTCGCGCGGGTCGGTGGCATCACGCCGTGGCTCAAGGTCGCGCATCTGGCGGAGACCTTCAACCTGCAGGTCTGCCCGCACTTCCTGATGGAGATCCACGTGAGCCTGACCGCCGCAGTACCGAACGGGCGGTACGTCGAGCACATCCCGCAGCTGCGCGCGATCACGCACCAGGAGATGGAGATCGTCGAGGGGCATGCGGTCGCGCCGGACGAGCCGGGACTCGGCATCGACTGGGACCGCGACGCGATCGACGACCGGCGGGTCTCGTGAGCGCACCGGTCTCGGAGACCGCGACCCAGGCGCTGCAGGAGCCGGATGCTCCGACCGAGCAGCCGCGCGGCGGCCGGACGCCGTGGTGGGCGAACCAGCGGGTCTGCCTGCTGATCCTGGTGGTCGCGCTGTCGGCGTTGTTCGGCATCCTGCGACCAGCCTTCTTCAACCAGCAGCTGGTCGTCTTCCCGCTGCTGCGTGACATCGCGATGTTCACCGTCGTGGGGCTGGCCCAGTTGTGCGTGCTCTCGATCGGCCACATGAATCTGGCGGTCGGCCGGATGGCCGCCTTCTCGATGATGATCACCGGCATCTCGTACGATCTGTGGCACTTCAGCCTGTACGCCGGGTTGCTGGTCGGCCTCGTCGCTGGAGCCGCGATCGGCGCCCTCGCGGGCTGGGTGATCGCGCGGACCGGGGTGAACTCGTTCGTCGTCACGCTGGCATTGGACTTCCTGCTGCTCGGCCTGATCCCGCTCGTCTACACGGGGCTGACCGACAACGCGGCCTTCGTCACCAAGCCGCCGGGGATGCGCGAACTGCGCAACTACTCGCTCGCGGACGTCTGCATCGGCAATGTCTGCGGTTCGCCGGCGGTCCCGCAGTTGACGATGTTCGCGGTGATCGCGATGGTCGTGGTGGGCTGGATCTACAGCCGGACCAAGCTCGGCCGTGAGTTGCTGATGACGGGGACGTCGGTGAAGGCCGCTGAGCTGTCCGGCATCCCGACCGCTCGTCGTGTCATCACAGCGCACGCGATGTCCGGCTGCCTGGCGGCTCTCGCCGGGTTCATGCTGGCCGTCAGTACCGGGTCTATCAAGGCGACCATCGGTGAGGAGTTCATGCTGCCGTCGTTCCTCGGCCCGATTCTGGGCGGAACGCTGCTGGCCGGCGGGTTCATCTCGGTCTGGGGAACACTGCTCGGGACCGCGCTGACGACGGTGATCCGCAAGGGCCTCGACCTGCTCGGCGTCGGGCTGGAGAGTCTCAACATCTACCTGGGCCTGATCCTGCTGGTCGCGTTGTCCACCGACCGGATCCGAACGGTGCTCTCCGACCGGCAGGGGGTGCGGAAACGATGAAACGCTTCGCTTCGACGTTTGCGAGGACGACCGAGATGACCTTGCTGGTGATTTGCGTGGTGTTCTTCGTCGGGCTGGTGATCGCCTCCGACGGTGACCTGCTCTCAGCGAATTCCCTAAGAGTGCTGCTTCAGTTCCTTGCTGTGCCTGTCCTGATCGGATTGGCTCAGATGGTGGTTCTGGCTGTGGGACAACTCAACCTGGCCGTCGGTGCGATCGGTGGATTCGCCGCGGTCTCCATGGGCGTGCTCATGGCCGAGCACGGTGTGCCGGTGCCGCTGGCGTTGCTGATCGGGTTCCTGCTGTCGTCGGCCGCCGGGCTGGTGAACGGGCTGCTCGTGGTGCTGACGCGGATCAACGGGTTCATCGTCACGCTCGCGACGATGACCGTCCTCCTCGGCGTGCAGTACCGCGTGGTCGGCACCAGGACGGTCGACGACTATCCGCAGGGCCTGAAGAGCTTCGGCTCGTACGCCGTCTTCGGGGTGCTGCCGCTGATCTTCCTGGTGGCGTTGGTGGTCGCGGCGCTGCTCGCGGTGATGCTGCGTCGTACAGTGCCTGGCCGGCAGTTGCTCGCTTCGGGTGGGAATCCCATCGCAGCAAGGCTTTCCGGGATCTCGAACGACCGGTCGGTGATCATCGCGCACACGTTGTCCGGTGCGATCCTCGGCGTGGCGGCGATCCTGACCGTCGCGTCGTCGCCCGGAGTGAACAAGAGCATCGGTGGCGACTGGCTGCTGCCGAGCTTCGCCGCTCCGATCATCGGCGGAGCGCTGCTCACCGGTGGATCCGCGGTCGTCCTCGGGACGGTGCTCGCCGCCTTCATCGTGCGCTTCGTCGACACCGCCCGAGCGGAGTTCTCGCTCGAGCCGAGCTGGGTGAACTTCGTGGTCGGTGCGGTGGTGCTTGGGTCGGTGGTGCTCGGACAGGTCCGCACCCGCCGACAGGAACGGCGTACGGTCGTCAAAGCGCCGGACGCGGCCGTGGCCGGAGGTGTGTCATGACGTTGTTCCTCGCTGATCGGGTGGACAAGCTGTTCCCTGGCGTGCGCGCGCTCGACGGCGTGACGCTCAAGCTCGAAGCCGGGTCGGTGCACGCGCTGCTCGGTGAGAACGGCGCGGGCAAGTCCACGCTGATCAAGGTCATCACCGGGCTCTACAAACCTGACGGTGGCCGGCTGGTTCTCGACGGTTCAGAGGTTCAGTTCGGGTCGCCGCACGAGTCGGCTTCGGCGGGGATCGGCGTGGTGCACCAGGAGCGGAATCTGATTCCTGGCTTCACGGTCGGCGAGAACATCCTGTTGCAGAAGCTGCCGACGTCCCGTGGGCTCGTCGATCGCGGTGCTATCCGGTCGGAAGCCGCGCGCTGGCTCGCCGAGCTGGATCTGGACCTCGATCCGGATCAGCCGGTGACCGAATTGTCCGTCGCGCAGGCGCAGTTGGTCGAGATCGCGAAGGCGCTGTCAGTGGAGAGCCGGGTGCTGCTGCTGGACGAGCCGACCGCCTCGATCACGCCGAACGAAGCCGAGCGGCTGTTCCGGGTGGTGGCGAAGCTCAAGAACGACGGCCGCTCGGTGCTGTTCGTGAGTCACAAGCTCGAAGAGGTCTTCCAGATCTGCGACACCGTGACGGTGCTGCGGGACGGCGCCTCGGTGCTCGAGTCCGGACCGCTGGCCGACCTGACCCGCGACCAGGTCGTCGACCTGATGGTCGGCCGCGTCCACGAGGCGCTCGCGCTGCCGCCGCGAACCGTCCCCGAGTCAGCTCCGCTGCTGGAGTTGTCCGGAGTCAGTACTGCGACCGGTCACGCCGACGTGGATCTCAGCGTCCGGCCGGGGGAGATCGTCGGCCTCTACGGGCTCGTCGGCGCGGGCCGGAGCGAGCTCGCCAAGGCCTTGCTCGGGCTGGACCGGATCACCGCGGGTGAGGTCAAGGTGCGCGGGCAGGTCGTGCGGATCCGGAATGTCCGGGATGCCCTGCGCAACCACAAGATCGGGTATGTCACGGAGAACCGGAAGGAGGAAGGGGTTTTCCTCGAACAGTCGGTCAGCCGCAACATCGCGGTGACGGTCTGGGACCGGCTCCGGAAGGCACTCGGTTACGTGCCGGCCAAGGCCGAGGCGGCGATGGTCGCCGACTACGTCGAGCAACTCGGGATCCGGATCGCGTCGCCCGCGCAGCTGGCCGGGACGCTGTCCGGCGGGAACCAGCAGAAGGTCTCGCTGGCGAAATGGCTGGCGGCGAAGACGGAGATCCTGATCATCGACGAGCCGACGGTCGGCATCGACGTCCGCACGAAGGACGCCTTCCACACCCTGATCTGGGACCTCGCGGCCAACGGGCTGGCGATCCTCCTGATCACCTCGGACCTCCCCGAGATGATCACGCTGGCCGACCGCGTGGTCGTGATGCGGGACCACCGAGTCCAGGGCGAGGTAGCGAACGACCACGACTACGACACGATGAGCCAACAGGTGATCCGCCTGATCCACGCAGAAGGAACAACCGCGGCATGAGCGCGGAGGACGATGGCGGCATGAGCGCGGGAGTCGATGGTGGTGGGAGCGGTGGGCGGGTTGATGCGCATCATCATGTCTGGGATCTGTCGGTTCGGGAGCAGGCCTGGATGGTGGGGGCAGAGCTGGATCCCATCCGGCGCGACTTCTCCGTCGAGGATCTCGCGCCGTTGGCGGCAGCGGCCGGGGTGACCGCGACCGTGGTGGTGCAGACAGTCAGCCTCTTGGAGGAGACACACGAGTTCCTTGAAGTTGCCGCTAGCAACGAATTGGTTGCCGGTGTGGTCGGCTGGGTGGATCTGACCTCGGCCGAGGTCGCGGACGCGCTGAGCGGGTTGAAGGAGCGCCCGGACGGGTCATGGTTGAAGGGGATCCGGCACCAGGTGCACGACGAGGCGGATCCGCGCTGGCTCTGCCGGGACGACGTAAGGGCCGGCCTGAAGGCGGTGGCGGAGGCCGGTTTGGTCTACGACCTGCTGACGAAGACGCCGCACCTGCCTGCCGCGGTGGAGACAGCGGCCGCGCTGCCGGAGCTGACCTTCGTGGTCGACCACATCTCGAAGCCGGTGATCGGTGCGGACCCAGAGCCCTGGGCAACCGAACTACGCTCGCTCGCCGCTCACCCGAACGTATCCTGCAAGCTATCCGGCATGGTCACAGAGGCATCCTGGCCGGACTGGAAAGTCTCAGACCTCAAGCCCTACGTCGATGTAGTCCTCGATGAGTTCGGTCCCGACCGAGTGATGTTCGGCTCAGACTGGCCGGTCTGCCTATTAGCCGCCTCTTACCCCGAGGTGGTCCAAGCAGCCGAAACCCTCACAGCCGCCCTAACCCCCGCAGAGCAAAACGCAATCTTCACCACCACAGCCCGCCGCATCTACAACCTCTAACGCCCCCCGCCCCCTGGCCACAGGCCCCCCGTACCGCGACCTCCCCCGAGTCGCGGCCCCCCGACCTGTGACCATCCCCCCGAGCCGCAGACCCGGACCGCGACCTCCCCCGAGTCGCGGCCCCGGCCTGTGACCATCCCCCGTGGAGCAGCCCCCGGGGCTGGTTACGGCAGTCGGACGTAGTCGCGGGTGGCGGCGTTTGCTGTGGCCTCTAGGCCGGGGCGGTCCTGGGGGCGGCCGCCGGCGGCTAGTTCGAACTCTTGCGTGTTCGCGTAGGTGGAGATGATGCGCTCGACTACCAGGCGGGTGCCACGCTGGCCGTCTGGGTAGGAGTAGACGATCGTCGCGTAGGTGTACGTCTCACCCTCCATGTACGGGCTGGTGGACTTGACGCTGCTGTTCGTCTGAGAGATCAGCTGGAAACCCTTGACGGCATGGAGTTCCTTGAGCTTGGCGGCGACCGCCTGCTTCATCGGCGTGGAGGCGGCGTTGCCGTGGATGCGCAGATTCCACAGCTTGTTCGGGCTGGTGAACTTCGCCTCGAAGGTCGACAGCTTCACCATGGCCCAGCCCTTCGGCGTCAGGGTGATCACGCCGACGTCGGTCTTCGGGTCACCCCAGCTCTTCTCCACGAAACTCAGCTGTGCCGGCTTCAGCGCCGGGACCGCGGCTTGCGTGTTCGCGACCGTGGCGTTGGCCTGACCAGAAGTACTGGCGACGGCGGCGGTGGCGAGCCCCCCACCGGCGAGGAGTGCGACGGCGGCGGCGAGGCCGGCGGTGCGGGTGAGGTTGAACTTCATGGTGACGCCCCCATGGCTTCAGATCGGTTGACTACGTAGCCTTGGATGCGTTGCCCGCAACGAAAGTTCAGAGAATCTCGCCACCAACTTTCCAGCCCTGACCGACGTCAAAGACCCTTCAGGACCGGGCGAACTCGACCCGCAAGCCGAGCAGGCGGACCGGCCGCCGCAGCTCGAACTTCGCCAGTACGGCGAGCGCCGCCGCGGCCACCACCTCGGGGTCCTGGGTGGTCTCCTTCAGCTTGCGGCTCTTGATCGGTGTGTAGAACGAGATGAACCGGACCTTCACGTGCACCCGCTGGACCGACTGCCCCTCGGCGACCACCTCCTTGGTCAGCGCGATCGCCAGTTCCCGCACCTTGTCCGCGATCTCGACCGGATCCGCGAGATCCTCGGGATAGGTCACCTCATGGCTGCGCGACACCGGCTCACGCGGTACGTCGGTCACCTCCGTGTCGCCGAGACCACGCCCGAGCGCGACGTACCAGCCGCCCATCTTCGGCCCGAACCGCTGCCGTAGTACGTCGGGATCGGCGGCCGCCAGTTCCGCCACGGTGTGCAGCCCCAGCTCGGCGAGGTTCGCCGACATCCGGCTGCCGATACCCCACAGCTCACGGACTCCACGGTGGTTCATCACCTCGGCCCAGTTGTCCGCAGTCAGCCGATAGAGCGCGACGTCGTCGACAGCCGGCGGCCCGGTCGGTTTCGCGAAGCCGGTGGCGAGTTTCGCGCGGACCTTGTTGTCGCCGATCCCGATCGAGCAGGTCAGTCCGGTCCTGGCCAGTACGGCGGCCCGCAGCTCCGAAGCGAGCCGTTCCGGATCGTCGGTGGTCGCACCGACGAAACACTCGTCCCAGCCCCAGACCTCCACCACCACAGGGAACTCGCGCAACGTGTCCATCACCTCTGCCGACGCAGCGTCGTACGTCGCGGGGTCGGTCGGCAGGAACACCGCGTCCGGGCACCTCCGCGCGGCCGCTCGCAGCGGCATCCCGGAATGCACCCCGAAGGCACGGGCCTCGTACGACGCGGTCGCGACGACCTGCCGGGCCTGACTCGGATCCCCCGAGCCGCCGACCACCACCGGCAACCCACGCAACTCCGGTCGGCGACGGACCTCGACCGCGGCAATGAACTGGTCCATGTCCACGTGCAGGACCCACCGGCGGCTCATACCTCAGGGGTATCACAGCCGACCGATCAGGTCTTGGACCACGCGACGTCACGAACGCAGAGTGGAAGCGTCGAAAAGGAAGGAAAGTGAAAGTCATGAAGGTATTTCTGACCGGAGGATCCGGTTACATCGGCCAGGCGCGAACTCGGCTGGGAGCCGAAGCACCTGGACGCAGTAGCGGAGATTGCCGCCGGGAGCTAAAGCTCCTTGCGCATCTGCTGGGAGATCACGACGTACCCGAGTGACGTGTACAGGTTGACTGCCGTCTGGTTGTTGTAGAACACGTTGAGATCGAGGCGATCGAAACCGAGCCGGCGGCATTCCTCCTGGCCGGCCAGCATGATCGCCCGGCCGTAGCCGTGGCCGCGCTGATCCTCGTTCACCTCGATGTTGAAGACGAACGGGACCGGCTTCCTGGCCCGGATCCAGAGATTGCCGACGACGGTCCCGTCGGGGCTGCAGGCCGACCAGATCAGGTGCTCCGAGGCCGTCTCCCTTTCCGCCAGCAGCTCGCCGATCTCCTTGCGGGACTGCTTGAGTGCCTGCTCGGGCGTCAGGCCCCGGGCCGGTCCGATCGCGTCGGCGTAACCGACCTCGGTGTACTCGCGCCAGCCGGCGAGCTCTTCATCGGTCATCAGGCGCAGGGTGATCTGCGGTGCGTTGCTCACCCGCCTGACGATAACCGCGACGGGGTCGAAATGGCAGTTTCGTTGCGGTCTCGTCGCGTTTTCACCACGAAGGGCAGCTCAAGGGTTAACCCGCGGCGACGAGTCTTCCGAACACCCACCGCACTCGCCTAGTGTCACAGCGTCTACGTCTCCGGCAAGGTCGTTGCCTTTGGCTACCTCCTGCCGGAGACGCTGCTGCGCCGGGGGAGCTCGGCGGAACCGATGAGGAGGAACCGTGCGCCTGAAGCCCGCACGTACGACGGCCCTCGGAGTACTGGGGATCGCCCTGGTAGCCGGGCTGGGCCAGGTGCCACAGTCAGTCGCGAGCCCGGCGCCCGCCGACGGCAGCGCGCCGACAGGGCCGGCGGCAGTCAAGGCCGGACCGGACGAGCTGCCGAACGCTCTCGAGGACAAGCGGCGCGACCTGCGGCAGGAGGCGATGACCAATGTGCTCACCGGTGCCGCCAAGGTCGAGCAGCGCGGGACCAGCAAGGTCGTCAAGGTCGGCCAGGAGGTCGCCAGGCCGGCTGCCCGCGATGCCCGCGGCAAGCTGAAGGCGGCCGGGATCGGCAAGAACCAGTACGTCGAGCTGGCCCGCGAGAAGACCGACAAGATCTTCGTCATCCTGGCCGAGTTCGGGAACCAGCGGCACCCGGACTTCCCGGACAAGGACACCGACCCGAACACCGACGGCCCCTCGACGTACGACGGACCGCTGCACAACGCGATCCCGGCGCCGGACCGGTCGAAGGACAACTCGACCGTCTGGCAGGCCGACTACTCTCCCGCGCACTACCGGGACCTGTACTTCGGCAAGGGCGACTCGGTGAAGACGTACTACGAGAAGCAGTCCTCGGGTCGCTACTCCGTCGACGGCACCGTCTCGGACTGGGTCAAGGTGCCCTACAACGAGGCGCGCTACGGCCGGAGCAACGGGACGCCGTGCGCCAGCAACATCTGCTCCAACTCCTGGAACCTGATCGCCGACGCGGTCAACCAGTGGGTTGCTGACCAGCAGAAGGCCGGCAAGACCGACGACCAGATCAAGGCAACCCTCAAGTCGTACGACCAGTGGGACCGCTACGACTTCGACGGTGACGGCAACTTCAACGAGCCGGACGGGTACATCGACCACTTCCAGATCGTCCACTCCGGCGGCGACCAGGCCAATGGGGACCCGCACCAAGGCGAGGACGCCATCTGGTCGCACCGCTGGTACGCCTTCCAGAACAACTCCAGTGGCCCGTCGGCGAACAAACTCGGCGGCGTCCAGGTCGGCTCGACCGGGCTCTGGATCGGCGACTACACGATGCAGCCCGAGAACGGCGGGATGAGCGTCTTCGCGCACGAGTACGGCCACGACCTCGGCCTGCCGGACCACTACGACACCTCTGGCAAGCCGAGCCAGAACCCGGTGAACTGGTGGAGCGTGATGGCGCAGAACCGGGCCGGTGCGAAGGGTGACATCGGGATCGGCCTGAAGCCGCAGGACCTGGGCACCTGGGACAAGCTGCAGCTGGGCTGGCTCGACTACGAGACGGTGAAGGCCGGCCAGACCCGGTCGATCGACCTCGGCCCGCACGAGTTCAACTCGAAGAAGGCCCAGGGCGTGGTCGTGGTGCTGCCCAAGAAGAAGGTCACCACCCAGCTGGCCAAGCCGGTCACCGGCACGAAGTCGTGGTGGAGCGGCGCCGACGACAAGCTGAACAACACGCTCAGCCGCAAGGTGACGTTGCCGCCCGGGGGTGCGTCGCTGACCTTCCAGGCGAACTGGGAGATCGAGGACTGCGGACCCGATCCCTGCGACTACGCCTACGTCGAGGTGAACGACGGGTCCGGCTGGAAGGCCGTCCCGGGCAGCATCACCAAGGCCGCCGAGGCGAACGGGATCGACGGTGACAGCAAGGGCTGGAAGCCGGCCGAGTTCGACCTGTCCACCTTCGCGGGCAAGACGATCGACCTGCGCCTGCGGTACGCGACCGACGCCGGCACCCACGGGCTCGGATTCTTCGCCGACGACATCAAGCTCACCGCGGGTGGGCAGACTCTCGTCGACGACGGGGCCGAGAACGGTGCGAACGGCTGGACCGCGACCGGGTTCCAGGCGGTCGGCGACTCGGTCACCAACGAGTACGACAACTTCTACCTGGCGTCGAACTACACCTACAGCTCGTTCAACAAGTACCTGAAGTACGGGCCGTACAGCTTCGTCGGTACGCCGCGGCCGGACTGGGTGGAGCACTACCCGTACGAGGACGGCCTGCTCGTCTCGTACTGGGACACCTCGCAGAAGGACAATGAGACAGCGGTGCATCCGGGTGAGGGCCAGTGGCTGCCGATCGACGCGAACCCGACGCTGCGGGTGAACCTGACCGGCGCGTTCTGGAAGACGGCGGTGCAGAGCTACGACTCCACCTTCGGTTTGCAGAAGTCGGACTCGTTCAACCTGACGATCAACGGTCAGAAGAACTACGTTCGTGGTGCGGCCGCGGTGCCGGTCTTCGACGACCGCTTGGACTTCTGGTCGGCCGACGTCCCGTCGTACGGCGTGAAGGTACCGCACGCGGGCGTCAAGATCAGGGTCGTCACCCAGCAGGGCACGTCGATGCGGATCCTGATCAGCAAGTGAGCTGATCACCCAGGGGCCCAAGGCGCTTGCCTTGGGCCCCTTTTTCGTTGCCGTCTTCCGGCCCCGTCACCGTGGGTGAAGCCTGGTTGGAGCCGGTGTGAAGACGTTTGTGAGCGGGTACCAGAGATGGAGCCCGCGGTTCTGCAGACAGCCGTGGGGTTTGTCGATCAGTCTGAGGTGTTGTCGATGGCCCAGCTCTTCCGGATCCGCCCATGACCCGGCGCAAGCCGCCCGCAGGCGCGGTCACGAAGGCGCCGGACGGCCTGCCCTACCCGCTTGTCGAGCATTGGGAATGGCAGGATCACGCCGCCTGCAAGGACGTCAACCCCGAGTTGTTCTTCGCCGCCGAGTCCGAGCGAGGGATGCGAAAACATGCCCGCGAGATGCTCGCCAAGTCGCTCTGCGGCACCTGCCCGGTACGCCGGGAATGCCGGCGGCACGCCGATCTCGTCGGTGAGATGTACGGCGTGTGGGGCGGCAGCACCGAAGAGGAACGCGAACCGGCGCTGCACTGCCGGCCGCACTGATCAGTCGAAGAGTTCCTCGAAGAAGGACTTCTTCTTCTTGCGCGGGTACTGCTGG
This sequence comes from Kribbella qitaiheensis, assembly GCF_014217565.1. Classification (NCBI taxonomy): domain Bacteria; kingdom Bacillati; phylum Actinomycetota; class Actinomycetes; order Propionibacteriales; family Kribbellaceae; genus Kribbella; species Kribbella qitaiheensis. Next base: position 4,174,708 of record NZ_CP043661.1, on the reverse strand, counting down.
TTGCCGTAGCTCCGATCGTCGCGCCGGTCCTTATCGTACTTGCGCTCCTCGTACCGCGGCTGCTGCTGTAGAGGGGCTGAAGCCGGGGCGTTGAAGGCCACCTCGGCGTCGACGAGCCGCTCGAGTTCACCCCGGTCGAGGAAGATGCCGCGGCACTCCGTGCACTGGTCGACGGTGATGCCGCTGCGCTCGTACGTCCGCATCGAGCCTTGGCACTTGGGCAGGTCAGGGTCTCCATTCAGCAACTCTAGGTGACGAAATCCCCCGTCTCACCGTCAGTTGAGCGAACTCTCAGCTACTCCTCAACCTGTCCGTCCCTGCCCGTTCGGCACCCCTCGGATGAGAGGATGCTCGGGGTCTCACCTCGGACAGGGAGTAGTCGGTATGGCGGAGCAGTCGGCGGGGTTGCTGGGGCGACGGCGGGCTCGGGGGTTGTGGGTACGCGGCGCCAAGCAGCTCGGCTTCGCCAAGGCGGGCGAGGAGGCGGCGACGCCGGACAAGCCGGCCGCGCTCGACACCTTCACCCGGGCGGTGGAGCTGGACCCGGGAATGACGGATGCCTGGCTCGGATTCCACGCGGCCGGCGGCGATCACGAGACGGCTCTGGACAAGCTGGTCGCCGGCGTCGGACGCTTCGGTGAGGAACGCGACGCGGACAAGCGCCGGCTGAGCTCCAACTTCCAGGCGGGCTGGTGGTTCACCCACTCGCTGGAGACCACGGACCACGTCTGGCACGCCGAGGCCCTCCGCCGGTTCGCCGCGGGAGATGCGGACGGTACTGCGAAAGCCGTCGCCGAGGTGATCGAGGACACCCGCAGGCATTTCCTGCAGAGCACCGTCGCGATGCTGCGCAAGCAGTACGAGGTCACCATCGCCGAGTTGCGGCAGGTCCCGCCGGACGGCCACATCGGCGTCGAGGCGATGCTCCGGCTCGGCGTCGTGCTGGCCACGGTCGAGCAGTGGAGCGAAGCAGAGACCGTACTGCGGCAAGCGGCCGGCCAGCACCTCAACCACCTGGTGCAGGTCGACGCGGAGTACTACCTCGGATTCGTCTACCGCGGCACCGGCCCGGGAGGAGAACGCGCTCCGCCAGTTCGAGTGGGTCTACGAACGCAACAACGCGCACCGGCAGGTCGCCGAGGCACTCGCGGACTCGGACCTGAAACTCGACACCCGCCCGGCACCCCGCAGTACAGGCCCGGCCGCGCCGCAGATCCGTCGCGGTCAGCCGAGCAAGCCGACCCTGCACCGCCAGCCCGACTGGGGCGCCGTCCAGGGCATCCTCAACGAGCTCGACCGCAATGTCGGGATGGAGGACGTCAAGCGTCAGGTGTCCGCGGTCGCCGCGCAGGTCCGGGCCGGGCTGATGCGGGCCGAGCGCGGCCTGCCGACCGCGAAGCTCGGCGGCCACCTGATCTTCGCGGGCCCACCCGGCACCGGCAAGACCACCGTCGCCCGCGTCGTGGCCCGCCTGTACTGCGCACTCGGGCTGCTCGCCGCGGACACGGTGATCGAGACCGACAGGTCCGGCCTGGTCGCCGAGTGGATCGGCCAGACGGCGGTGAAGACGAACGAGGTCGTCGACTCCGCGCTGGACGGCGTGCTGTTCGTTGACGAGGCCTACGCGCTGCGGAAGAAGCGCAGCGGCAACGACTTCGGCACCGAGGCGATCGACACCCTGCTGAAGCGGATGGAGGACGACCGCGACCGCCTGGTGGTGATCGTCGCCGGGTACTCCGAGCCGATGGCCGAATTCCTGGAGGCGAACCCAGGTCTGCGCAGCCGGTTCTCCACCCGGATCGACTTCCCCCGCTACACCGCCGACCAGCTCCGCGAGATCGCGCTCCGGCTGGCCCACAACAACGGCGACCACCTCACCGATGACGGCGTGGCCGCACTCACCGGGGTCCTCGACCAGGTCTGCTCCGATGGCCGGATCGACGAACTCGGCAACGCCCGCTTCATCCGCACGATGCTGGAATCAGCCGGCAAACACCGAGACCTGCGCCTCTTCCAGTCTCCGGGCCACCCGACCGACCTCGACCTGGTGACCATCACCATGCCCGACCTCACCGCCGCCAGCACCGAGATCCTGAGTTTCTGATCCTGGAATCAGCAAGAACCCTCGTCCGGCCGGACGAGGGTTCTTGGTTTCTTGCTGCTTACTTGAAGCGGCTGAGGAAGTTCTGAAGGATCGGGCCGGCCGCCTTGCCGCCGGAGGCACCGCCTTCGACGATGACGGCGAAGGCCACGTCGCCGCGGTAGCCGACCATCCAGCCGTTGGTGATCACCTTGCCGTTGGACACGACTTCCGCCGTACCGGTCTTGGCCGAGACGACGCCACTGCCGCCCAGGATGTGTCCGGTGCCGTTGGTGACGGTGCTCCGCAGCATCGCCCGGAGCGCGTTGGTGGTTGCCGGGGGCAACGCTCCCGCAGCCGGTCCGGCCGGATCCTTGCCCGGCACCAGAACCGGCTTCATCGCGGTGCCGTTCTTCACCGCCGCGCCGACCAGCGCGATCCCGAGCGGGCTCGCCGTGACGGTGCCCTGGCCGATCATCGACGCGGCCTCGGCGACATCGTCCTTCGGGGCCGGCACCTCCCCGCCGTACGCCGGAATCGAGAGGTTGAGCTCCTGGCCGATCCCGAACATCGCGGCCGCCTTGGTCATCCCGTCGGCCGGCAGCTTGCCGTGCTGGGAGATGAAGGCGGTGTTGCAGGACTGGTTGAACGCCTTTTCCATGGTGCCGTTGCCGTACGGCGCGAGCCCGTCGTAGTTCTTGAAGGTCTTGCCGAAGACGTTGATCGTGTTCGTACACGGCAGCACAGAGTTCTGCGTCTCACCGGTGCCGAGCAGCGCGGCCGAGGTGACGATCTTGAAGGTCGACCCCGGCGCGTAGTGGCCCTGGAACGCCCGGTTGTAGTTCGTCGCGGTCGGGCCGTTCGCCGCGGCCAGGACCTGCCCGGTCGAAGCCTGTACCGCGACCAGCGACGCGGGCAGCTTGCTCGTCGCCAAGGCGGCTTCGGCGAAGTGCTGCAGGGTGGTGTCGAGTGTGGTCTTCACGGCGGCGCCGGGCTTGCCGGTCTGCTTGAAGACCTCCTTGACCGCCATCTTGGTCTTGCCGTCTCGCAGCGTGACAGTGCCACCCGGCGTACCGGCTAGTTGCTGCTGGAACGAGTACTGCAGACCGGTGGTGCCGACCTGGTCGGAGCTGGACGCCGTCGGACCCGCGTTCTTCAGGGTCTCCGCGGTCGCCGTCTTCATCGTGCCGATCACGGACCGGGCGAAGGTCGGGCTCTCCGGCAGGGAGGCCGTACCGCCCATGGTCAGGATGCCGGGCAGCTTGCCCATCGTGGCGCGGAGCTTGTCCCACTCCTCGGCGCGGATCGTGATCGCGTCGACGAACTGGCCGGTCGGCAGCCCCTTGGCCCGCTTCCACAGCTTGGCGCCGTCGACGTCGAGGTTCTTGGTGAAGGCCGCGTACGTCGCGGCGGTGGCGACGTTGCCAGAGGCAACCCCGACGATCACGACCGGCCGGTTCGAGGTCAGCAGCTTGCCGTTGCGGTCGACGATCGAGCCACGGTTGGGGACGGTGCGGACCCGCTTCAGGTAGTTCGCGTCGCCGAGACCCGGGTAGATCGTGTCGCCGGACGCCTTGATCTTCCACGCGTCGCCGGTCTTCACCACCGTCGCCTTGCTGGTCCACTTCATCGTGCCGATGCCGCGCAGGATCGCCTCGACGGCGAGGTCCTGGGTGCAGTTGGAGCCGTCCGAACAGCTCGGGTCACCCTGTGGGGTGACGGTCACGGACTGTGCGACCAGAGCGGTGTCGACCGAGTCCAGTCGTGGCCCGAACGTGGTCGGCGCGTCGGTGAGCGCGGCCGCCTCGTCCGGCTTGCCGTCCGGCGCCCAGGCCTTGACCCAGGCGGCGGCGAAGGCCTTGACGGCCGACGCGGAGGCCTGCTTTTCGTTGTTGGGGTCGGGTTTTCCATCGCTGCCCGACTTGCTGTCGGAACAGCCGGCGGTGACGAGCACGGCACTCAGGCAGACGATCGCAGCAGTTCGCTTCACGCTCTCCACTCTCGCATGGCGACGGGTACACACTCAGAACAAGTGACCAGCGTGCCATGCAAAGAAAAATGATCAGCCGAGCTGGATCACCGCGAAGCGGGCGCCTTCCGGGTCGGCGAGTACCGCCATCCGGCCGAAATCCGTGTCCAGCCGACTGCCGATGAGCGCTCCACCACCGGCGACGATTTGCGCCACTGTTGTGTCGACGGCTGCGGTCGCGAAGTACGGCAGCCAGTGCGGTGGCGTGTCGGGCGGCATGTCCGGATGGAGTTCACCGGTCCCGGCCACCGGGCGGTCGGCGGCGTACAGGGCGGCGTACTGCGTGTCGTAGCCGCCGACTTCCTCGGAGCGGTAGCCGAACACCGCCATGTAGAACTTCCTGGCGGTGGCGTGGTCCCGGCTGAGCGCTTCGCTCCAGACCAGCGACCCCGGCGTGGACCGGCGCTCGGAGCCGATGTGTTCAGCGGCCTGCCACAGTCCGAAGATCGCGCCGTTCGGATCGGCTGCGATCGCCATCCGGCCCTGTACGGCGATGTCCTGCGGCGCGACCAGTTCGCGCCCACCCTCAGCCCGTACGACGTCCAGCGTGTGCTCGACCTGGTCGGTGGCGAGGTAGGTGGTCCAGCGGCTCGGCAACTGCTCCATGCCGGGCTGCTTCGGCCCGATCCCGCCTACATCCTCGCCGTCCAGGCCGCAGACGAAGTAGTCGCTGGAACTCCGGTGCTGACAGTTCCAGCCGAACAGGCCGACATAGAACTCCGCGGCGGCAGCAGGGTCGTCCGCGGCCAGGTCCACCCAGTTCGGCGTACCAGGCGGCCACGGCGTGTTCCGCTCGACCATCGACCCTCCGGGAAGTCGTTTGCCAGACAGCCCCCAAACCCTGCCAGGGAGCATCAGCCACGTCGAGGCGATCACGCTGAGATCGAATAACGGTTCGATCACTCCCCGGGCGTATTCTGCTGCGTTGTGACCCGCCTAGCACTGCACAGCCGGCTGATCCCCGGTACCGAAGAGGCCTACGAACTCGAGCACGCCCGAGTCTGGCCCGAGCTGATCACGGTGATGAACCGAGCCGGCATCCGCGACTGGAGCATCTGGCGCAGCGGCCGCGATCTGTTCCATCTGGTCGACTGCGATGACTATCCAGCCGCGGTCGCTCAACTCGCGAACGACCCGGTGGACCAGCGCTGGCAAACCCACATGAGCCAATTCGTAGAATCCTTCGCCACGAACGCGGACGGCACCCAGCCCCTCAACCACGTCTGGACCCTCACCGAACAAACCGACTAGGTACTACGCCTCGCGGCTCCTCCGTCGCCCCGTAGTCGCAGCTCCCCGTCGCCGCTCAGGGGCTCCTCCGTCGCCCCGTAGTCGCAGCTCCCCGTCGCCGCTCAGGGGCTCCTCGCCGCCAAGGCTGGCCCCGTCGGGTGCCTCGCGCTCCACCTTCCGTCGCTGCAGCGGCTGGGTGTGCTCAACCCACTGATGTGGGGGTTCGCCCCTGGTGTGGGGGTTCCCCCACTGGCATACCGATGGGGTAACCCCGACAGGAGGTGGGAAGCACCGCGTCTGCGCGAAGCGAGGAGAGTGGCGGACTGAGGTACGGCGGGCGGGTTACGGGTGCATTTCCCAGATGAGGACTTCTGCGCCCTCGGCGCTTGCGGTGGCCTGGGGTCCGTCGGAGGCGATCAGGCGGGCGGCGTCGGAGGGGCCGAGGGCGCCGGCACCTTCGAGGGTGATGGTGCCGAGGGCTACGAAGAGGTGGACGTAAGGGGCCGTGGGGAGGGCGACGCTTGCGCCGGGGGTGAGCCTGGCGGCGTACAGGCCTGCGTTGCGTTGGTTGATGCGGACGGCCGTCGTGCCCGCGTGTTTGGAGAGGCCGGAGGCGATTGGGACGAGTTCGCCGGTGGATAGGGCGTCGTCGACCTCGGCCTGCTGGTACGACGGGGGTAGGTCGACCTCGTCGGGGCGGACCCACATCTGGACGTATCGGACAGGTTCGCCCGCGTCGTTCTTCTCCGAGTGGTGGATTCCGCTGCCGGCGCTCATGCGTTGGGCCAGGCCGGGGTAGACGATGCCGTTGTGGCCTTCGGAATCCTGGTGCACCAGAGCGCCGCGCAGTACCCAGGTGACGATCTCCAGGTCCTGGTGCGGATGCGTGTCGAATCCGGTGCCGGGGGCAACCACTTCGTCGTTGTGTACCAGTAACAGGCCGAAGCCGACGTTGGCGGGATCGTAGTACGGCCCGAAGGAGAACGAGTGGTGTGAATCGAGCCACTCGCTCTCGGTCCGGAATCGGTCAGCCGCCCGTCGGATATCCACACTCATGCGGACCAGTGTGGCTCAGTAGTAGCCTTTCTCGCCGTCGAGCAGCTCGCGGACCGTGTCCAGATGGCCGACGTGCCGGGCGGTCTCCTCGACCATGTGGATCAGCATCCAGCGCAGCGTCGCCTTGGCGGAGCCGAAGTCCGGGTGCTTGCCGATGTCATCCATCGAATGCGCGGCGATGATCTTGTTGGACTCCTCGCACTGCTGCTCGAATTCGTCCAGCAACTGAGCGAGCGGTACGTCGCCCGGCATCATGTCGAGGTCCTCGGGCTCCTCCTGGAACTGCGGATTGCCCTCGAACGATTCGCCCAGGAAGAGCACGTTGAACCAGCAGTGCTCGGTCCACCGCAGGTGCGAAACCAGCCCGGCCACCGTCATCAGCGGCGAACTCGGCAGCACCACCCGCTGCTCATCGGCGGCGGCGAGGCCCTCGCACTTCCGCCGCACCAGCGCCCGCTGCATATCCAGCCAGCCGACCAGTTGAGTCCGCTCATCAGCCACGAACGGCGGCCGCTCCCGAGAGATCGTCATACTGCCGGACCCTAACCGGCCAAACCTCGCCTAGCACGGCAATTAACGGCGCCCCGGCCCTGAGGCGGGTTTCCGACATGTCGTGGCGGCGTGAGGGTTCGGCCCCCTAACGTGGATAAACGAAAGGTCATTGCGTATTAGATGGGAGTGGCCATGAACCGTCGGGTCGGGACTGTGCTAGCGAGTGCCATTGCAACCGGACTGCTTCTCGGGTCGGCCGGGTTGGTGGCGGCCCAGGCCGAGCAGTCGTCGGTACAAGTGGCGTGTACCGCTCCCGCGTGGGCCGAAGGGGTCAGCTACTCCGTCGGCGCCAAGGTGACCTACCTGAACCGGTCGTACGAGGCCCGTACCGCGCACACCGCGCCGCCCGGCGCCGGCTGGAATCCGGTCGCGGCCGCGTCGCTGTGGCTCGACCTCGGTGCCTGCGACGGCACGCCGCCCACGACCCCACCGACCACGCCGCCCACGACCCCGCCGCCCACACCGCCCACGACTCCTCCGACCACGCCACCTACGACCCCACCCACGACTCCGCCGACGACCCCACCCAGCACGCCGCCCACGACCCCGCCGACTGGACCGGAGACCTGCGCGGTGAAGTCCCGGCCGACGGGCAAGGTGCTGCACGGCTACTGGGAGAACTGGGACGGTTCCTCCAACGGCGTACACCCGCCCTTCGGCTGGACCCCGATCACCGACTCGCGGATCGCTCAGCACGGCTACAACGTGATCAACGCGGCGTTCCCGGTGATCCTCTCCGACGGCACGGTGAAGTGGGAGGACGGCATGGACGCGACCGTGAAGATCGCCACCCCCGCCGAGATGTGTCAGGCGAAGGCAGCAGGTCAGACCATCCTGATGTCGATCGGCGGCGCGGCCGCAGGTATTGACCTCAGCTCGTCCACCGTCGCTGACCGGTTCGTGGCGACCGTGGTGCCGCTGCTCAAGAAGTACAACTTCGACGGCATCGACATCGACATCGAAACTGGCCTTACCGGCAGCGGAAACATCAACCAGTTGTCCACCTCGCAGGCCAACCTGATCCGGATCATCGACGGTGTCCTGGCCCAGATGCCATCGAACTTCGGCCTGACCATGGCACCCGAAACGGCCTACGTCACCGGCGGCAGCGTCACTTACGGCTCGATCTGGGGTTCCTACCTCCCCATCATCAAGAAGTACGCCGACAACGGCCGGCTGTGGTGGCTGAACATGCAGTACTACAACGGCAGCATGTATGGCTGCTCAGGCGACTCGTACTCCGCAGGCACGGTCCAGGGCTTCGTAGCCCAAACCACCTGTCTCAACACCGGCCTCGTCATCCAGGGCGTCACAATCCGAGTCCCGTACGACAAGCAGGTCCCCGGCCTCCCAGCCCAACCCGGCGCCGGCGGCGGCTACATGTCCCCATCCCTGGTCGCCCAGTCCTGGAACAGCTTCAACGGCTCCCTCAAGGGCCTAATGACTTGGTCCATCAACTGGGACGGCTCAAAGAACTGGACCTTCGGCGACAACGTCAAGTCCCTCCAGGGCCGCTGACCGAACCCTGGGCGGGGCCGCAGGTCTGGCGCCCCGCCTATTCGCCTCCAGGCAGAACCCAAAACAGAACCACAGCCGCTCGCCGCAGCCGGGTTGTGCGGATCTTTCCGAATGATCGTCATCCGGAAGGAGATCGTCCGGAATGGGCTCTACAGTGCCGGGCATGACAGAGATCGGATCGGATTGGCGGATGGTCGATGGCGTGGCGACGGCATGGTTCGACGCGCCTTCGCTGATCGAGGGGGCTGCGCTGGCCGGACGCATCGTGGAGCTGTCGGCCGAGATCTTGGTCGACCTGCGCGCGACAGGCCTGCAGGTGCGCCTCGACTCACCCGAACACGCCGAGGCGGTGTCGGCGGCCGCGCGGGATCTCGAGCTGGCCGCGAACCCTGCCGTGCTGCAGCGCCTGAGCGTCGTGTTGGAATCCGCGAACCCGCCTGTGGTGAGGGGCTTCTGGCAGCGCGTACTCGACTACGCGCCTGGGGAGGACGGCGGTTTGGCGGATCCGTTGCGGCGCGACCCCGCAGTACGGATCCGGCAGTCGACCGAGCCACGGCCGTTGCGAAACCGCATCCACCTTGACGTAGTGCGGCCGGCCGCGGCGGTCGAGCAGGCGAGTCTTGGTGAGGCGTCGGGACCGTACGGGGTCTGTCACACCGACCCCGACGGCAACGAGGTCGACCTGGTGCCAGGCGACGTGCTCGGCGAGAAGATCGGGACAGCCGACTGGCAGGCGGTGTTCAGCGCGATGGCGTGCTACCGCATCACCTCGCCGACGCAGCAGCGTGACCTGGCCGCCGCAGCGGCGGCGCTGGCCGACGAGACGGGCTTCCCGCTGCTGGTCGACCTGCGCCCCGGGCTCGTGATCATCGACAGCGGTAAGGACCAGTGGGAGGACGACGCCCACGGCCTCGAGCTCGACTTCACCGACCTCGCCGGAAACCTCCAGACCGCTGCCCGCGAACTCGGGGCCACTGCGGACCCGGGGCTGCCGCGCTTCGCTCAGCTCTTCCTCGACGCCTCCGACGTCGCCGCGGTCCGCGCGTTCTGGGTCGCCGTCCTCGGGTACACCCACGACCGGCGAGCCGGGGTCAGCGACATCCACGATCCGCGGCGGCTGAACCCGGTACTGGTATTCCAAGAGCTCGACGCTTCGGAGATCGAGCGGCGCCGGCAGCGCAACCGCATCCACTTCGAACTCGCTGTGCCGTCAGACCTCGCGCAGACCCGCCTCGCCACAACCATCGCAGCCGGCGGCCGGCTCCTCGACGAGTCAGAGAACCGGTGGCACCTCGCCGACCCCGAAGGCAACGAACTGGTGATCGTCACCGGGGCATGAGCCCGCGCGGGGCGTAGTACAAGCTCGACAAAACAGAACTGCGGCCGCTCGGTGGGTCGTCGTACTGGCGTCTGGCGAGAACCGGAAGCGCTCGCCGAGCGCAACCGGTCTGGGAGATGAACCCCAGCGAACGGACCTGTACGGAGGCGAATGAGACCCATTTTGAGACCCTCGTCATCCGGTGATTCCCACCGGAGTTCGGGGAGCAATCTCTTACGAAGGGGCCGCCGGGCGTGGCCCTCATCTAAGGGTGTGCCTCCGGAGCGCGAAGGCTCGCCAGATTGACGACATCAGTAACGGTCGCCCCAGTGCAAGGATCACCCCGCCGGGTGGCGAGGCGGAGAACCTCCATCCGGCCACCGACAGCTCCTGAAACCGATAGAACCGACAACCAGCGACGCGGAGTATGACTGATGTTCTGATCGTGGCTGAGGGCATTGAGGCCAGACTTGTGGGCCGCGTTGCATCTGTTCGTATGACAGATGGATGGTGTAAACATAAGCGCACCTAATGAGTCCATCCAAGGGGAGATCGTCGTGGAGATCGAGTGGGCCAAGATCGGGCGGGATAAGTTTGACCGAATCGTCGAGGCTCTCTTTACCCGACTGTATGACGGTGCTGATGAATTTCGTGTCTACGACGGCCGAGGGGGTGACGGAGGAAAAGACATATATGTGAGGCAAGGCGGGCGGGTTCGCATTATTCAATTAAAGTACTTCCCTGAAGGCTTCTCAAAAATTAATGTCAAACGAAGAGACCAAATCAAAAGGTCCTTCGCATCTGCATTAGAAGATGCGCCATATGAATGGATCTTGGTAGTACCATGCAACTTGACGCAATCCGAGCAGAAATACGTGGATGGTCTTAAGGGCGATTCAAAGATTAGAGTCGACTATGTGGATCAAGCGCGCCTTAACGAACGACTGTCAGCACACCTCGACATAGTCGCCTACTTCACCCGAGACGACTCAATCACAAAAGCGCTAATCTACAACCGTGAGAAGGATCTCCTCACAGGGGGAGTTGCGGACGTCGAGGCGCGGATACGCGCTCTCCACAGCGTTATCGATGATGCCGACCTTAACTGGGGGCTAGATTTCAGCAGCCGCAATGGCGAAGTAACCCAGGTGATTCGCGCCAAGCACAGTCGAGCGGCCGAAGTCAGCCCAGTCGGCATTAATATGACAACCACATTCGGCCCTGACCAAAAGAGCCTTGAGTCAATCTTTCGACGCCAGGTCGATTACGGGATAACTGAGCGCGTAACACTTCCGCCTGATGTCGTCGCCTCATTCGAGGTCACAGGCCCAGAGTTGCTCGCATGGCGCGGGGAGGGGGTAGAAGTGACCCTCTATCCCGCTGAGTCGCCTCGGTTGCCGTTCGTCTTTGAGTTCCAGGACGCGAACTCAGGCACGCTCTCGTCGCACACTGGAGTGACCCGCTCCGCGGCCGAAGCGACACGCGGCAGATCGCTCGTCGTTTGTTTCTACGATGCGATCACCCTGACCCTACTCTTTCCACACGACGCCTCCGTTGGCGGCGAGATCAAGATGTCGCTGGATTTCCAGGGCGCAGATCCGTTCACTGTGCTGCGAATGCTCCAACTCATCGACGCGCTTGAGAACAGTGTGGTCGCCGCCATGAAGGTTGATGGAAATTCGCTCGGAAAGATCATGCTGAATAGCCAGCGATCATTGATTCCGGCATCATCTCGAGCAGATTTCGAACGCCTTCGACTCTTTGCGGATGATCTCAATATCGTACAGCGTCATTGTGAATCCTATTTCCCAATGCCTGAAGATGTGAGTGGCGAAGATCGCCTGTATCTCCGGTGTGCACGCCTACTGATCGAGGGGAAGTGCGCCGTTGTTCCGCGCATGAACAATCTCACCGTCCATCTAAATGGGGCCGACTCCGATGGCCTGCGGACTGTTCTCGAATCGGAAGCGGGAGTATTCATGATGGAGAATGAGATATTCGGATTCGAGATGTTCGGACACTCATTTATGCTTGGCCCAGCTAGAACATTCAGCCTGAGAACCAAGCTCACTAATGCGGCCGATGCTGTCAGGGCGCTAGAGGCTGGTGAGGCGGATGGATTCAAGCTCCAAGTTGTCCCGGACGGCACCGAGAGCTTTTGGACCTATCTGCCTGAGCGCTGGAATGGATCAGGTGACGAATGGCCCCGGCCCGTAGGGTGGGGACTCGAGGATTTCAATGATCCGGCCGATACTCTGCTGCCATAACTCACAATCTGCGAGTCGAATGGCGCCATTAGCAGGCTGCGCACGGCCGCGGATGACTCCCACATTCATACCCGGTCGGGTCGGCAGATCCGCCGCCAGAGGGTCGGTTCGACGAGACGGCGGGCTATCGGCTGGGCGTAGGCTCGCGCGTCGTGGTTGGCCTCGTCCTTCGCTCAGGCAAAACAATTTGCTTTGAGATCGTCGGACAGTCAGAATCAAGGATCCGAATTCAGGGGGCAAAGAATGTCTAGCAGCCGTCGTTCTGGCGCAGATCAACCGCCCGACCTCGTTTGGCCGGCGGATCTCCAGCGCGATAGTCCGGCCAGGCTCGTCTACTTAGACCTGAACCATTTCATCAATCTCGCAAAACTAATTAAGGGCAATCCGGATGTTCCGCCCGTCTATCGCGACCTCTTGGACGCTATTTTGCGGGCAAAGGCAGCAGGCCGCGCCAGATTTCCGCTCTCTATGATTCATTTTATCGAAATGGGTCAGAACGGGAGCCCTCGACAACGCGCTGACGTGACGAAAGTTATGGAGGACATCAGCGATTTCGATGCGCTTCCTACCAGGTCAAGGATTGCTGAGATGGAGATTGAAGCTGTCCTTGATCGAATCCTAGGAACGCGTACTTTACTCGCGCCTGTGCCACTCGTCGGCTTCGGAATTAGTTCGGCACTCGGTTTAAGGGGATTCCGCGTTCGTCGGGGTGTAGCTGATGTTACTGAAGAAATGAGGAACACGATTGGCGCTGGTCAGTTCGATGGAATGTTGGCGTCTGCGGAGCGGTCCTTGACTCGCGCACTCCTCGCTGGCCCGTCGACTGCAGACCTCGTTTCGCTTCGAGCGAATGGCTATGCACCAGAGGAGATCGCCAAGGGGGCTGAGTCGAGGGTCGACTTCGAGAGAGAACTCGTAAGGATTCTCAATGCTGATAAAGACACCAACTGGCGCGCCGGCCGATTGCGTGATGCGGTGGCCGCCCGAGAACTTATCCACGAATGGAATGATGCGTTGACACGCAGTATGATTCGCCGCTCCACCACTATTGGTGACGTTCTTGAAGGTGACCCGGCAATCGAGCGCGATCGAATCCGCAACTTCGTCGAATCGATGCCCTCGACCCGTGTTGCTGTCAGCATTAAGACGAGATATCACGCGAACCCGCTTCACCCGTGGAAAGTGAACGACGTACACGATATCGACGCTTTGAGTGTCGCCGTCGCGTACTGTGACGCGGTTATCACGGACAAGGCGGCCCGGAATGCTGTGCAGGTCTCAGCAGAGCTCACGGCTCTTGACTGCTTCATGCCGCGAACTATTGACGCCTTGGTCGACTGGTTGAATGCCCTCCCGCAGTGATTCCGCAGACGTTAAAGTTCTAATAAGTCGAGGCAAAGAGATCCGAGGGGTGTGACTCGGTAAGTCGCGACGATCTCCCACATTTCCGCTGGCCCAGGGACGCCCGTGGTCGCTAATCCGTGGCCGGAGAGTACCGCCAGTATCGCGGGCATTATCACTGCGTCTTGCGCGAGTCGTTCACCGAGTTCGTCGACGTTCCACCCAGCCGGGGGCGGGGGCTCGGGGTCGCCGTCTTGAATTGTCGCGATCGCTTCATGAGTCGTGCCGGGGCCGGGGATGCGGTTCCGACTTCAGCAATGCAAGTACGCGGATGTGGGGTCCTTCAATGTCGCCCAAGGCTGCAGCAAGTATGCGCGCCCGTGCAATCCCGTCCTGGTCATCCAAGAAACCGTGGGCCAAGATCTTGCTTAGTGCGCGGATTTTTTCTGGCATTGTGGTGTGTGTTGCGGTCTCCAGAACCTGCGCGAGCAACTCTAGGCGGGAGTCGTATTCTGCGGCGCGTTCCTCGAATATCTCAAGTCCGACATCCATCAGGTCCATTGCTATTTCAATGGTCTCTGACATTCGTTTGATCCGCGCGATTTGGACAGATTTAAGCACGGCGGATATCGTCAATGCGACGGCTGGCCCGACACCCGGTGTCCCTTTAGATGCTATTTCTGCGATTATCCCAGCGACTGCGCCTGCTGTTTCGCTCTCGCTGTGTTTCTTGCTGTTCACGATCAGCCCCCAACTTCAGTGTCGAGTTCAATCGTGATGGACCGGCGTTTTGGCAGCAAGATCCAGCCCTTCCCGAACTGGTGCTCCCACTGACGACCCGCGTTGTCTATGACAACTGAGCGCTTCGCCATCTTCTGGCTAGCGTCGCGACGGCCCTGAGCATCGGCAACATAGAAGACGAAGGTTTCGCCTGGGCCGACGACCTGTCCGGTTCTGGCGAGGGCACCCGTGGATACGGGGCCGTTGAAGAAGAGGGGCGTCTCGGTCGTGGATGGCTCGAACCATACGTGCACCGGAAGGGTGCTGTTGTTGGCGACGATCCAGCCCCACCGGACCTTGTGCGTGCCGTACCACCAGCCGATCTGATCCATTTGCGCTCGTTCGGCGTTGTTCTGGTCGCGAGCGAGGATGCGAAGGCCGAGCAGCAGGGCACCGGTAGTGCCGAGTCCACCGACCCACTCGGCAACTGATCCCCAATCCACCGACCGTCCCCAGCAGGCCGAGAACCACGCCATCAATGTCATGGCTGGAACGCTACCGCCTCGCCAGTCGATGACTGAGTGGACCCTGGCTTCTGGGCGAGCGCCGATATGCGGTGACCGTACCTTTCTGCTCAGCCGCGAGGTATCTCCATGGTGAGCAAACTCAAAATCGTTCATCGCAACTTTTCGCAATCCCTCTTGACGGGCAACTGTTGGGGACGTCAGGCTGGTTGGCGTCAACAAAGTGCAATTTCATTGGGAGGTTGGGGATTATGGAGCTCACGTTTGTTGGTGGGGATCCGGCGTCGAATCCGAAGAACTCGCCGACGATTTACAAGACGGATCGGGATAGTTGGGTGGTGCAGGGGTGGGTCATTGATGATCCGGACGCGTTGGCTACGCTGAATCTTCCGGCTGGGGAGTCGGCGGTGGAGATTCCGGATCGGATGATTCAGTTCTTCAAGTAGGAGGATCGTGCACGAGATTTCGGAGGGCGAGTTTTCCAGGCTGCTGGACTCGTTTCAGGAGAGTTCGGCTCACCTCGAGACCCGTGATGCCTACGGCACGATGACCGAGCTTCCGTACATGGCGAAGTGGGCTGCGGGTGAGCCGGATGATCTCGCGTGGCTGGATGAGTGGTGTGCGGAGCTGCGGGAGCACGTGAAGGCTGGCCGGTCGGTGCGCCGGGCCAGGGTCGTGTCTGAGCCGTTGAGTGAGTATCAGCGGTGGTCGCGGAGCATCGCCCATCCGATGGTGGAGGCGGGTGAGGATATTCGGTGGGTTCCGCGACGGCGAACCTCGTCGACGTGTCTGCCGGGGAACGACTTCTATCTACTCGACGACGAGCTGGTCGTGTTCTTGCACTATTCCGGAGCTGGGCTGAACACGGCGTTCACGACATCGACCGATTCAAGGGACATCGAGCTATGCCGTACCGCGTTCGACGCTGTATGGGCGCTGGCGATACCTCACAGTGAGTACGACCCCATCTAGCGCAGCGAAACAGGCGCAGGAAGCTCTCGGGCTACGGCTCAGGGAACTGCGCAAGGATGCCGGTCTGTCCGGTCGCGACATCGCGGCCGCGACAGGCTGGCATTTCACGCGTGTCAGCAAGATGGAGACCGGCGTTCAAGGCCTGTCGGATCTCGACATCCGGATGTGGTGCGCTGCCTGTGGCGCAGATGACGAGGTGCCTGACCTCATCGCCCAGGCACGCACGGTCGAGTCGATGTATCTGGAACTTCGCCGCCAGACCCGAGCCGGACTGCGGCAGCTCATTCATTCCCTGTCAGCCCGTCATGAGCGGACAGGGCCGGTTCCTGGTCTATGAGCACAACGTCATCCCGGGGATCTTCCAGACGGCCGGATACGCACGGGCGTTGCTGTCGTTCTGGATCGAGTTCCTCGACACCCGCAACGACCTAGACGCCGCCGTGGAAGCCCGGATGGCGAGTCAATCGGTGCTCTACCGCAGCGACAAGCGGTTCTCGGTGGTCCTCGAAGAGGCAGCGGTTCGGACCCAGTTCGGTTCATCGGAGACGATGGCCGGCCAACTCGACCGGCTTATGTCCGTGATGTCCCTGCCGAATGTTTCGGTGGGGATTGTGCCGCTGCGGTCGGACCGGAAGGTCGTCGGTTCGACAGGGTTCTGGATCTATGACGACAAGCTGGTGCAGCTCGAAACGCCGACCGCGAGTATCGATGTCACCCAGCCACAAGAAATCGGGTTGTATCTGCGCATGTTCGAACGCCTGCGCCTGCCCGCCCTCTATGGGCGTGAGGCGAGAAGTTTACTTGTCAGCATTCTTGACGAGATCGCATAGCAACTAATCGCGATTCCGTAGCTGTGGACGGCCGCCAATTTCTAGGCTCATGCCATGAATGCGGAAATGGTCGTGCTTTCGATCGCAACCGGCTTGCTCGCCGTACTGATGGTTGTCGATTGCCTACGCGACATGGCGGGGCGATAGTGCGTGAACGACTCCGACAGCTTCTATCCCGATGGCTCCGGCGACTCAACGATCACTTCCGGCGTCTCCGAGACGACGACCGCTGACGAGCGTGACGGCCTGGTGGTGATCGGCTATATGCGCCAGCACCTGTTGATGACACAGACCGAGGCCCGGTACGCGAAAGAACGCCTGGCCTACTTCGCCCGGGTGGAAGGCTTCACGCTTGGCACGTTGTACGTCGAGCAAATCGAAACTTGGCCCGCCGCGTTCGAGGCACTCGTTGCCGACGCGATGCAAGACAGCGTCAGCGCGGTTCTGCTGCCCAGCATGCTGCACTTCTCCGTCCTCGGACCGCCGCCGATGATCAAGCGTCACTTCGAGCGCCTCACGAAGACGCGCGTGCTCGCGGTGCCTGAGGTGGTGTCTTACAGAGCAGGTGTGACGGCGTCCTGATCCCTGCATCGACGCCGCCACGCCGAACCAACGCTCAGTGCGGAACTGTCGCCGACTGGGCTTGCTGGATGAGGTCCATCAGTTCGGCTGCGAGCGGAGTTGCGACGGCCACTGTGCCGGTCGAATTGAAGGTGTGCTGCGATCCGTCGACGTCGAGCACCTGGACGCCAGCCTCACGGGCGATAAGGACTCCCGCACTGGTGTCCCACGGCTTGTTGGTGAACATCACTGAGGCGTCGAGGTTGCCCTCAGCAACCCACGCGAGATCGGTTGCGGCTGTGCCTAGCATCCGGATGCGCTGGACGTTCGCAGCGAGCAGTGCGGTCAATGCGAGCCGTACTTGGTTGCGCTCGGGAGCGCTGGTTCCAACGGCGTAGTCACCTATGGCGATGAGGGAATCGCTGAGGCTGGCACAAGTACTGCGGTGGATTGGCTGGCCGTTGCAGGTGGCGCCTAGGCCGTCTGCGGCGGCGTAATGCTTACCGAGGAAGGGCATCTCGATAACGCCGAGGATCGAACGGTCTCCGGCGACCAGGCCGAGCGACACGGCGACCAGGGGCATGCCGTGCACGAAATTCACGGTTCCGTCGACCGGGTCGAGAACCCACAGCAGTTCATCGGATTTGCCTGCGGTCCGGCCCTCTTCTTCACCGAGGAAGCCAATCTCCGGCGTTGCATCGGCTAGGAAGGACCGCAGGGCTTGTTCTACGGCGTAGTCGACCTCGGAGGCCATGTCGCGATCGCCCTTGGCTGTCAGGTCGCCGGGCTGACGGGATCTGATGATCGTGCTGGCTCTGTCGGTGGCCTCGCTAGCTGTCGCCAGGAGTGCGGGGAGGTCGGTCACAGGGTTTTGCCTCGTTCCCAGAGTGAGCTGAAGACGTGGGCGTACACGGAGTACAGGTCGGTGCCGTCAGGACCGGTCGGCCGCATCATGAACGTTGGGGAGTCGAGTCCGCGCAGGGCCGGTAGGTAGGTCTGCATGATGCCCAGTTCGTTGTCGATGAACATCAGGTTGAAACGGATCGTCTCGTCGTACATCCGGAGCTGAAGCCGCTCGGCGGCCTCTGGCGGCAGGTCTTCGCGCAGACGTCTCATGATGTTGATGTTGCCGATGGACCAGGCAGACAGGTGGCCGTCTTCGTGGCCCTCTTCGATGTTCCGGCGTTTGATCGAATCGCCGTCCGGGTCCAGGAAGAGCAGCCGAACGGATGCCCGGCGAAGCAAAGCCCGAAGCTTGAGATCCGGGTACTGCTGGCAGATCAGGTTCAGCGACAGGCCCATCGCGTCGACGGTCATCGCGGTGTCGAACAGCTTGGTCGACGGCATTTCGTGGGAGAACTCGGTGCGACTGGGGTAGATCGCGGTGACGCCCGCCAATTCGGCCGGCATTGCGGAAGCGGCAACGGCGGGCGCATCCGAAGGCTGGTCATCCTCGCCAGGCCATGGTTCGAAAATCGCTTGAGCCGTCCAGCCCGGGAGCATGCTTTCGAGGATGCGGCAGTGACTTGGATGAGGCAGGCCGGACAGGTTGCCAGACAGCCATCGATAGAAGGTCGCCTTGCTTGGGTGGCTGCCGACCAGTTCGCGGTCGATCGTCCGGGCGATCTTGTCGTATTCGCGGCAGAAGGCGCGGTGCTCCTGTAGGTGCCGCTGCCGAAGCAGGACCTTGAGCGCCGTTTCGGTGGTCATTGCCTCCCCCAGAGGTCGTTGGAGCCGCGAGCGTATCAACGCGATGAGACACGGATGAGACCAGATGGGTCACGGACGGTGGAGATGAGATACACGCGGGGCTAGATCGAGACTGGATCTCGCTAAGACTCAAGTCATGCCGAACAGCTCATCAGCACAACCCGCCGAACACACTCAGTTGGTCGAGCGCTTGGGCCCCGGTGCGGCCGGGGGGATGCCCTCCGCCCGAGCCATCTTGCGGATGTACGCCGATGTGAACGGCGAGAGCCGCTCGACCTCGGTTGGCGGGACGCCAGCTCGCAACGCTGCGAGCACGGCCGCCATCACCTCTTGCCGGGCGGCTTCGTGGGCCGCGTCTGTTCGTTCGTAGCGGCGGGTGGCCGCTGCCAAGTCATCACGTAAGTCAGTCACAAACCCAGAATACCGCGCCACAGTTGCGCAACTCATACATGTATCGCTACAGTGTTGCGCAACACGAGATCGGATCCCGAAAGGGACACCCCGGCGGTTGTAGCCGCCGAGGTGTCAGGGGTCGAACTAGTCCGCTGAGAACAGGAGTACAACCCCGTGAACATCATCGCCTTTCAGGCCGAAGACCACGAACCAACCGCCGCTGAGCTGGCCGAGATCGAGTACGAATGGCCGCTGATCGCGGCCGAGCTGGATCTGCTCAACGCCGAGATCGCCTGCATCACGCTGGGGGAGTCGGTGTCTGTGCTGGACCGTCGACGGGTACGCCGCGCCGAACGCCGAGTGTTGGCTGTCGCCCGCGACCTGGCCGACGACAACGCCACGCGTACCGGCAGTGAGCGGGTGGCATCGTGAGCACCCCGGTCCGCAGCACTTATCCGGTGCCGGTTGAGGACCTGATCCCTGCCGCCCGCGAGCTCACGGCCGAGCTGGGCAACCTCCCCTCGCGCAACCGGATCATGAAGGAATACCGGATCGGCGCCGACAAGGCCCGGACCATCCTGGACGCTCTCACCGAACCCACCTCGGGACCGGCCGAGCCTCACCTGCGCTCGGTGCCAGACCCGGGCGACGCCGGACGCGACGATGCGGCGGCTCAGACTCCCGCCGCAGTCGATGAGGGGGCATCTCCGCAGGTCACGGCACCCGCAGACCTAGGGATGGTTGCCGAACTCACCCTGTCTGCGGAGGTCCCCGCGGCTTCCCCATCGGAGGTTCGACTAGTTCGTTCCTGGCCAGTCCTCTTGCTGGCATTGCCTGCGTTCGTCGCGGTCTGGTCCGGCTGGGTCGGGCTCGGTGAACTCACCGGCTTCGGAGTCGTGCACCCGCTGCCCGGCATCGCGGACGGCTTCACAATCAACTCCGCAATCACGTTGCCAATCGGCGTGGAGACCTATGCGGCATTCGCACTGCGGGTATGGCTGTCCGGCCGAGTCCCGATCTCGGCTCGCCGGTTCGCGAAGTGGTCCGCACTGAGCGCCCTGCTTCTGGGTGCGCTCGGTCAGGTCGCCTATCACCTGCTAGAGGCCGCTGGCGTCACCCGAGCGCCCTGGCAGATCACCACCGTTGTCGCCTGCCTGCCCGTCGCCGTGCTCGGGATGGGCGCAGCCCTGGCCCACCTCATCCACGCCCGCCCCGCCCAGAAGGGGGACAACTGACATGCCCAATCCCAACGACGTGCCCCCGGCTGAGCCAACCGACTTCAACATCGATGAGATCGCAAGCCTCATCGGCGCAATCGCCGCGATGACACCGTGCGTCCGGATAGCGATGGCCGGATGGCCGGATGAATACCAAGACGCCGTAAGCAAGGCGCTCGCCATGACCACCGTCAGCACTTTGGAGGAAGCCGATCTCACCTACCTGTGGGTCGGGCCGTTCCGGATCGTCTTCGACCGTGGAGGGAACTAACCATGACTGAGCTTCCGAACGAGGTTCCTGAGCCGATCGATTTGGATGCCCGCCGTGCCCGCCGCGACGAGGCTCCGCAGGGATCGGCTACCGATGCCGGCCAAACCGTCCCGCTGTCGACGGGTGACGTCGAGCGCATGGACACCGCGTACGAAGTCGCCTTGGACGACGAGACCGACACGACGCCGGGCGCGGGCAAGGTGCTCGTGCCGGTGGACCAGCTGGGCATGCCGGTAGCGGTCGCGCCGGGGGAGCGGCTGCCGATTATCCCGGTGCACCTGCGCCCCGAAAACCTGCCCGCCACCGCACGCCGTGCGCTGGCTCGTTCGGCGCATGTCGCCGCGTACCACGGTGTCCGGTCGCCCTGGTACGGAGCCAAGCTGTCCTGGTTCGCCGGTCGTGGCCTGTTTCGCCTGGTAGGCAAGCAGATCGCCTGGTGGTGGGTCCCGAACTCGGTCGCCCTTGAGCAGGCAGCGGCCGACGATCGGGAGCTGAAGGAGTGGGAGAAGATCCACCGTCAGCTCAAGGCAACCCGTCTGTGGAGGGGCTGCGTTCTGACGGCGCAGAACCTCGGCCTGATGATCAGTGCACCGATCGCCTGGAACGCTGCTCCCGCAGGGCTTCTAGCGGCTGCGGGTGTCGGTGCGGTCGCTGCGCTCGCGCACTACGGCCGCCCGGCCGGTCAGACACTGGTCGGTACTGCGGTGGTCGCGCCTCGGTTCCGGAAGCTGAACTCGGACATCGTCCTGCGCGCCTACTACGCGGCCGGACTCGGCAAGCCGGACAAGACCGACCAGGAGATCCGGTTCGGGTCGCAGATGTCCAGGGACGCCCGCAACACCGGGTCGCAGGTGCTGGTGGATCTCCCGTACGGCAAGGGCTGGTCCGACGTGCAAGGCGCGCGGGAGAAGATCGCGTCCGGCCTGGATGTGCACATGAATCAGGTGTTCCTATCGCCGGACAAGTCCAGCTCGCGCCGCCACACGCTGTTCGTGGCCGACAGTGACCCGCTTGCCGTTCCGGTGGGCCGGACGGACATGCTCGACTGCAAGCCGCGCTCGATCTGGCGTCCGGCGAAGTTCGGTAAGGACGAGCGCGACGCGCCGGTGTCGCTGCTGCTGATGTGGATCTCGCTCCTGGTTGGTGCCCAGCCGCGCAAGGGTAAGACGTTCGCGGCCCGGCTGATCGCGTTGCATGCCGCGCTGGACCCGTACGTGAAGTTGATCGTGGTCGACGGAAAGAACTCCCCGGACTGGCTGAAGTTCAAGTTGGTTGCCCACCGCATCGTGTTCGGCACCCACCCCTCGCCGAACGACCCGGACCCGATCGCCAACCTGATGGCCATCCTCGACGAAGTCCTCGCCCACATCGACCGTGTCAACACCCAACTCGCCGCCCTGCCCGTGTCGGTATGCCCAGAAGGCAAGCTGACCGAGGAACTCGCGCGGGATGCGCGGTATCCGGATCTGCGGGTGCTGGTGATGGTGATGGAGGAGTTCCAGGTCTACTTCGAGACCGAGGACCAGGAGGTGAACAAGCAGATCGCCGCCAAGCTCTCGCGTATCCAGGCTGTTGGGCCGTCGGCGGGCGTGGTGATCGTGTCGTGCTCGCAGAAGCCCTCTGGTGTCGGTGCGGGTGATGTGGCCCGTTTGTTCAACCGGTACAGGGATAACCACGCTGTCCGGTTCGCGCTGAAGTGCGGCAACCGCGTCGTCTCTGAGGCGGTGTTGGGTGGCGATGCGTATGCGGAAGGGTTCGATGCCGCGACCCTCCCGGTCGGCGACGAGTACCGAGGCGTCGGCTACCTCTACGGCGCAGCAGACGCGACACCGACCGTGCGGACGTTCCTGGCCGACCACAGCGACGCCGAAAAGATCCTCACCGCAGCAAGGGCGCACCGCGAACGCATGGGCCTGCTGACCGGCATGGCGGCTGGTGAGGAGGTCGAGCGGAATGCCAGGGATGTGCTGGCCGACATCCTCACCGTGCTCGGTGCCGACACGGCTGCGCACTGGGAGGCGATCGCCGGACGGCTGGCCGACCAGATGCCCGAGCAGTACGACGGCACCACCGCCGAGGCGATCTCGGCTCAGGCCCGGGCGCTGCGGGTGCCGAGCGTGAACATCAAACGCGACGGGGCGACCCGCAAGGGCGCTCGTGCCGACGACATCCGCCAAGCGATCGGCCGCCGCGACACGTAAGCCGCGGCTGCACAGAGAGTTACTAACTCGATAGGGGTGGCGGGCCGGTCTAGGTAGCGGCTGGACCGCTACCGGTAGCGGCTGCGCTACCCGTCCCGCTACCCCGCAACCCAAACCTGACCAGGCCGTTCATCCACGCGTAGCGGGTAGCGGCCACGGCTCCTCACGCCCAAAAACAGCCCAATGGAGGCTTCCCGTGCCCATCGCTGCCGCTACCACCCTCTTGACCGCCGCTACCCACGGTAGCGGGCTCGCTGCCACCGTCCACACCCTCGCTCAGGCCGCCACGGTCGCGCTCATCGTCACCGTGAGCATCGGCTTCTACCTGCTCACCTGCCTGATCTGGCCGTTCGGGAAGTGCCGCCGCTGCAAGGGCGCGGGCAAGTTCAAGTACCCGCTCGGCAAGGCGTATCGCCACTGCGGCAAATGCCAGGGGAGTGGCCTGCGGGTCCGGATCGGACGGCACGTCATCAACCACATCCGCGCCACCAGGGGCGCTGGAACCAAGTCCACCAGCAAGAGCAAGTGACCACCGCTCATCGCTTGACCGCTGCCTGAAATCCCTCGAGGGGAGATCCACCGATGAACGAGATCCTGACCGCCGCACTAAAGACCGCCGAACGTGGCTGGCGGGTGTTCATGCTCGGCCGCTCTAAGCGTCCCGTAGCCAACTGCGACACCTGCCGCACCGCCACTGACCACGACCCGGCAACCTGTGGACACCTGACCTGCCACGGCTTCTATGCGGCCACGACCGATCCGGCCCGTATCGCCGCGATTGTCGCGGCTGTACCGCGTGGACAGCTCGCCGTTCGTACCGGAGCGGTGTCCGGGCTCCTGGTGGTCGATGTTGACCCTGCGCACGGTGGCAACGTCAGCCTCTCAAGGATGGTCGTTGACCAGCTCGTTCCGCGCACCCTCCACGTCGTCACCGGATCGGGCGGCGCTCACCTGTACTACCGCCACCCCGGGCAGTCGGTCCCGTCACGGCCGATGCCAGGACGGCCCGGCATCGATATCAAGGCTGACGGCGGATACGTCGTACTGCCGCCATCGATCCACCACCGAACCGGACTGCGCTATCGGTGGTCGAGCACTGGTGGCCTGGACCCGGTGGAGATGCCCCCCGCTCTCGTCGCCGCATGCCTGCCGCCTAGGCCGGCCGATTCGTCGGCCCCGCCAATCAGCCCAACGACGACACAACCGGGCGGGGGCATCTCCCACCCCGACAAGCTCCTCGGCAGCCTGCTAGACGCCGTACGCCAAGCGCCGCAGGGGAAGCGACGCACGACCCTCTACGGCGCTGCTAGGGGTGCTGCGCGGATGGTCGCGGCCGGAGCTATCGACCGTGCCGCTGCACTCGCTGCTCTGACCTACGCAGGACATCAAGCAGCCCAGACCGACCGAGACATCAGAGCTGCCATCGCTGGCGGTTTCCGCGACGAAGGGATTGCCGCATGACCGACGACAACAACGACCAGGTCGACGCGGTCGACGGTGCCGACCTGCTGGACGAGGTACGCGCCGTTATCGGCCGGTACGTCGTATTGCCGAGCGATGCGGCGGGGGTTGCCGTGGTGCTGTGGATCGCTGCTACGCATGCGGTCTCGGCGTGGAACTGTGCGCCCCGGCTGGTGATTCGGGCACCTGAGAAGCGCTGTGGGAAGTCGCGGTTGCTGGACATGGCCGATGGGTTGTCGCACCGGCCGCTGATGACCACCAACGCATCCCCGTCAGCCGTGTACCGGTCGATCGGCCTCACGCCGTCAGATCCGCCGACGCTGCTGATCGATGAGGCAGACACGATCTTCGGGCCGAAGGCAGGCGACAACGAGGACCTACGCGGACTGCTCAACGCCGGACACCAGCGAGGACGCCCAACCCTGCGCTACGACGCCGGATCGCGGTCGGTCGAGAAGATCGAGACGTTCGCCATGGCCGCCCTTGCTGGTATCGGGATGATGCCCGACACGATCGAGGACCGGGCAGCCGTGATCCGGATGCGCCGCCGCACCAAGGGCGAATCGGTCCAGCCCTATCGCGTACGCCGTGACGCTCCCGTCCTAGCCGAACTGCGGGAACGCCTACACGCATGGGTCACGGCCCACCTGGACGATCTCACCAACGCCGCGCCGAACATGCCGTTGGAAGACCGCGCGGCCGACACCTGGGAGCCCCTGATTGCTCTTGCGGATCTCGCAGGCGGGCTCTGGCCGCGCCGGGCTAGAAACGCTGCCCTGACGCTGATTGCAGAGCTTCAGGACTCGACGGAGGCCTCTCAGTCGATCCGGCTTCTGAGTGATTGCCGGGATGCGTTCGGCGCAGCACGGGCGTTGCCGTCGGCCGTGATCGTGCAGCGGCTGCGGGCCGACGAGGAATCGCCGTGGGCCGAGCAGCCCGCGCCGGGCGGGCTCACTGTTCGACGGCTCGCCGCGCTGCTTCGTGAGTACGACATCACCCCGAAGAACCATCGGTGGGAAGACGGCACCCAGTCGAAGGGATACGTCCGCGACGACTTCGCAGACACCTGGGCGAGGTACTGCCCAACCGAGGCCGAAGCCACCTCCAAGGGGGGAGCCGTACCGAATCGTCCCAACCGTCCCTTCGCAGGTCACGCCGGGGACGGATCAGTTCCGTGGGACGGATCGAACCGTCCCAGCAATCCATCCGTCCCCGCTCTGACCTGCGAAGGGACGGTTGGGACGGATGGGACGGATCACCCCCAGCTCCCCAACCAGGCCACCTGCATTAGTTGCCGTCAGCCCCTCACCTTCGATGACGGCACGCACACCCATCCCACCTGCGAGACCGCATGAACGTTGCCGCTGTCAGCACCTATCAAGGCCGCACTGCCGAGCAAGGGAGTTCAGAGCGAATGTCAGTTACAGAGGCCACGTCAGCCGCTCCGCTGTTGCTTACGGTCGAGCAGGCCGCCAAGCGGCTCGGCATCGGGCGCACCACCTTCTACGCACTCATGACGGCCGGGGAGATCGAGTCCGTGCCGCTCGGTCGCCTACGGCGGATCCCCGCCGAGTGCTTGACCGAATACATCGATCGTCTTCGGACCACCGCCCGCGAAGGCCGACAGGCTGCCTAGGAAGGAGTTCCCAATGAGTGAAGAGACTGAGAAGCGTCACAAGAATCCTGATGGTCGGTCGTCCATCTACCTCGGCTCGGATGGCTACTGGCACGGCCGCGTCACGATGGGGCTGAAGGACGACGGCTCGCCAGATCGGCCGCACGTCAAGCGGAAGAAGAAGGAAGACGTGGTGGCGCGCGTGAAGCAATTGGAGATAGAGCGAGACTCCGGCAAAGTCCGGCCGGTCGGCGAGAAGAAGTGGACGGTCGAGACCTGGCTCCTGCACTGGTTGACGATTGTCCAACCAAACCTTCGATTCGGTGCATATAGGGCATATGAGAGCGCCGCACGAATTCACCTCATTCCCGGGATTGGGAAGCACAAGCTGGACAAGCTCCAACCCGAACACCTCGAACGGCTCTACACCCGAATGCAGGATGCGGGAGCTAGACCGGGCACTGCGCATCAGGTTCACAGAACGATCCGGACCGCGCTTGGCGTGGCTGAGGCAAGAGGTCACATCAAAAGCAACCCGGCCACCAAGGCGAAGTCGCCTCGATCCGATATCGAGCAAGAGGAGGAGATCGAGCCCTACACGGTGAAGGAAATTCAGGCCATTCTTCGCGAGGCGGACAGGGGGCGGAATAGTGCTCGCTGGGCAATCGCCCTTGCGCTCGGTCTCCGCCAGGGCGAGGCGCTCGGTCTCAAGTGGTCGGATGTCGATCTTGACGGCGGGATTCTGCAAGTCCGGCGTAGTCGGAACAAGCCGCACTATGTCCACGGCTGCGGGGACAAGCCTTGCGGCCGGAAGATTCCGGGCCACTGCCCAGAGCGTGTGTCCACGCGGCCGGATGCCGCACCAACGAAGTCCCGAGCGGGACGGCGAACCATTGGACTGCCCGACGAGCTGGTGTTGATCTTGCGCACCCATCAGAAGCAACAGGCGGGGGAGAAGGAAGCTGCTCGGCAGCTCTGGACGGACGAGGGGTGGTTGTTCGCGAGTCGCACAGGGAAGCCGCTGAACGCGCGCACTGATCACCAGGAGTGGAAGGACCTGCTGAAGGCGGCCGGGATCCGCAAGGGGCGACTACACGACGCCAGGCACACGGCAGCGACGGTGATGTTGTTGCTCGGGATCCCCGAGCGTGCGGTGATGGATGCGATGGGCTGGGCAACTACCGCAATGGCCAAGCGATACCAGCACATCACCACACCGGTACGACGCGACATCGCGAACCGTGTCGGCGGGCTCCTGTGGGCGCCTCCGGTAGAGAAGCCACCGGGGAAGGGTGAGGACGGCGACGGAGCTGCCGGAGCGCTCGTTTCGGCCTGATCTATGGCGCTGTTGAGACCCTCGTTGAGACCCAACGCAGAGATGCCCCTCCCGCGAGTTGCTGGCGGGGCATCTCTGCTCGGTCAGGCCGACT
Organism: Kribbella qitaiheensis; assembly: GCF_014217565.1. Taxonomy (NCBI): domain Bacteria; kingdom Bacillati; phylum Actinomycetota; class Actinomycetes; order Propionibacteriales; family Kribbellaceae; genus Kribbella; species Kribbella qitaiheensis. The sequence goes on along the minus strand of NZ_CP043661.1, from coordinate 4,147,412 downwards.
GTCGAAAGTGGCCTCTGACCTGCATAAACACCGGCATTGGCAAGTCCGGAGATCGCGGTGGCTATAGGCCCCGAAAACAGAACTGCGGCCGCTCGGTGGGCGGTCGCAGTTCTGGTCTTGGGCGGAGGGAAGGCTTGGGTCAGCCGGTGGGGTTGCCGTTGTCGGAGCCCAGGGTGGCCTTGATTGTCTGGGGTTTGCCGGCTCGGGTGAGGGTGATGCTCACCTCGTCGTCGGGGCGGTGCGAACGAACTGCGGCGACCAACGCGTCCCCTGACGCAATCGCCTTACCGTCTACCGAGGTGACTACGTCACCCTTCTTGAGACCGGCTTTGTCCGCCGCACCGCCCACCGTCACCTCGCCGAGGGTCGCTCCCTGCTGGAGCCCGTCGGAAGACTGCGCGTCGCCGACCTGTACGCCGAGCCGTGCATGTGTGGCCTTGCCCTTGGCCACCAGCTCGTCGATGATCGGCTTGGCCTGGTCGATCGGGATTGCGAAGCCCAGGCCGATATTTCCGCCTTCGGATTGTCCCGATCCGCCGGCGGTCTTGATCGCGGAGTTGATTCCGACCACCTGGCCGGCGAGGTCGATCAATGCGCCGCCGGAGTTTCCGGGGTTGATGGCGGCGTCTGTCTGGATTGCTGGGAAGACTGTCGTGCTGTCCTGCTGCGCGTCACCGGAAGTGACGGGGCGGTTGAGGGCCGAGACGATACCGCTCGTGACGGTCGCCTCCAGCCCGAACGGTGAACCGATCGCGACCACGCCCTGACCGACGCCGAGCGTGCCGCTCTTGCCGAGTACGGCGGGCTTCAGGTCCTTGGCGTCGGCGCGGATCACCGCGAGGTCGGTCAGCGGGTCGGTGCCGACGACAGTGGCCGATAGGGTCCGGCCGTCGTTGAGCATCACCGAGATCTTGCCGCCGCTCCCCGCTCCGGCGACGACGTGGTTGTTGGTGACGATCAGGCCGTCCTGGCTGATCACGATGCCCGAACCGGTGGCCGCGCCCTGCGACGTGGCCACGCCGATCTTCACCACACTCGGCAGCACCTTCGCGGCCGCTGCCTGGACCGAACCGTCCGGCGCGGACACCGGTGCGGCCTGGCCTCCGTTCAGCGGTGCCGTCACCGACGGGGCCGAGCTGCTGGAGTCGTTGGTCGCCGAGTACACAGCCGCACCACCCACACCGCCGGCGGTGCCGACCAGCAGCGCGGTAGCTGCCACCAGAGCCAGACCGCGCCGCTTGGGCTTCGGGGGCTCCGGCTGGGCCGGCTGCGGGTCGAAAGGCCAGTTCGGGCCCGGTGACGTCCCCTGATGCGTCCCGGCCGTCCCGAACTGCCCGCTTTGTGGATAAGCACTCCCACCTGAGGGGTGCTGACCGATCCGCGGCTGTCCGCCCTGCGGCGCGTACTGCTGGTGCTGGTGCTGGCCGTAGCCCTGCACCGGCAACTGCTGAGTGCGCTCCCGCTCCTGCGGACTCGAGCCGTACGCCGGTGATGCGCCCTGCTGGGGCTGGTTCCCGTACGTCGAACCCGAGGCCGGCGCGTCGTGCCCCGGCTGGTTCTGCGGCTGGTGCGGCTGGTTCTCGGTCATGAGTAGAACCTTGGCGGATCCACCTGAGAGAGCCCTGAAGATCCCGTCAGAGCTCCCGAAGAACTCTGTGAAGATCCCCTGAAGAAGCTGTCAGCAGGCTCACATAACTGCGCACCTCAGCCGGCGACCCGCAGTACGGGAGGTCAGCGGGACTGAGTGGCTGCGTGCGGGAGCCAGAGCGTGAATTGGGCCCCGCCCGTGGGCGCGTTGCGGGCGTAGATCATGCCGCCGTGCTGCTCGGCGGCGTGCTTGACGATCGCGAGGCCAAGTCCGGATCCCGGGCGGCTGCGCGCCTCGCTGGACCGGTAGAACCGCTCGAAGACGTGCGGCAGGTCCGCCTCGGCGATTCCTGGGCCGCTGTCCGTGACGGTCAGTACGCCGTCAAGCAGGTGCACGCTGACCCGTCCTGCCGGTTCGCCTTCGCCCGTACTCCGGTCCGCCGCGTCGGGCGCGCTGTACTTCGCGGCGTTGTCGAGCAGGTTCGTCACCGCCCGGCCGAGCAACCGCTCGTCGCCCCAGACCGGGAACGGGGTCAACTGCACATCCCACTCCAGCGACTGGGCCCGGCGACGGACCTTGATCACCGCGTCCTCGACGACGTTCGACAGCTCGATCAGCTCGGCGTTGCGAACCTGCGGGGTATCGCGGGCGAGCTCGGTCAGGTCACCGATCAAGTTGGTCAGCTCGTCCATCTGGGCGCGGACGTCATCCAGCAACTGCTGGCGATCATCGGGCCGGAGCCCGCCCTTCTTGTCCGCCTGGGCGAGCAGATCGAGATTGGTCCGGATACTCGTCAGCGGCGTACGCAGCTCGTGCCCCGCATCCCCGACCAGCCGCCGCTGCCTGTCCTGAGATCTGGCCAACGCCGCGAGCATCGCATTGAACGCGAGCGCTAGTCGCGAGATCTCGTCCGACCCGCTGACAGCGATCGGCTTCAGCTCCTCGGTCCGCGCGATCCGCTCGGCCTCGCCGGTCAGCCGCGCAAGCGGCCGCAGTCCGGACTGAGCGATCGCGTTCCCAGCCAGCGCCGCCCCGATCACGCCAAGCAGGCCGACCGCCCACAACACGATCCCCAGGTTGTGCAAGGTCCGGTCGATCGGCGTCAACGACTGCGCGACCACGAGCGCCGACGGGACGGTTTCATTGCCGTTTTCATCGCAACCATGCAGCAGCGGACAGAACTGGGCCGGTACAGCAACCACCCGGTAGTGCTCGCCGTTGCGAACGCCAACAGTACGGAGGCTGTAGACCCCAGCCTCCTGAGACTGTGCGATCGCGAGCTCGGGTTCTTCCATCGGGGGATAGACGCTGGATATGGCGCCGATCCGTTGCCCCTCAGCGGTGTAGACGCCGAGCCGGATATCACTCAGACCGAGCGCCTCCGGGGCGACACCCTGAAGGTTGTCCAACCTCGTCAGCACTCCGCTCTTCGCGGCCTGGGAGGCGCGAAGGACCAGACTGTCGTCCAGGTTGCGGTACATCTGCTGCCGGACGGTGGCATAGGCGGCGACGCTCACGAACGCGACTGCCAGGCCGACGGCGACAGCCGCGAGCAGCGTTACCCGGGCGTGGAGGCTCAGCTCGTGCAGCTTCTCCTGCCACCAGGCCTGCGTCCGCGTCGCGGTAGCAGCTACACCTCGGTTGTTCCCGTCCCCGTTGCCTGACGACTGCCCCGGCCCGCCTTGGGTACTGCCCACTCCGGTGCTGTGGCCGACCGGTGTGCGGTGGCGGTTGGTGTGTGGGTTTTGGGGGCCGCCGAGGTGGAGGGTTTCGTCTTCCGGAGCTGGGCCGGTGTACTTCGGGAAGTTGTCGGCGGGGGGTTGCGTGGTCACGGTGGGGTGTCTCTCAGCACGTAGCCGATGCCGCGGACCGTGTGGATCAGGCGAGGCAGGTTGTCAACCTCGGTCTTGCGGCGCAGGTAGCCGATGTAGACCTCGAGGGAGTTCGCCGTGGTCGGGAAGTCGTAGCCCCAGACCGCGTCCAGGATCACCGCGCGCTCGAGCACCCGGCGCGGGTTGCGGATCAGCAGCTCGAGCAGGGAGAACTCGGTGCGGGTCAGCGGGATCGGGGTGATGCCGCGGTGGACCTCGTGGGCGTCCACGTCCACCACGAGATCGGCGTACTGCAGCACCTCGCCGCGTGGGCCGCCTTCGCCCGGCGTCGTACTGCGGCGGAGCAGCGCGCGCAGGCGGGCCAGCAACTCCTCCAGCGCGAACGGCTTGGTCAGGTAGTCGTCGCCGCCGGCATCGAGTCCGTCCACCCTGTCGGCGACAGCGTCACGGGCGGTGAGCACCAGGATCGGGATGTTGTTGCCCGCGGCCCGTAGTGCCTTGGTGGTCTCCAGGCCGTCCAGGCGCGGCATCATCACGTCCATCACGACCACGTCCGGCTCGACGTTGCCGATCACCGCGAGCGCCTCGGCGCCGTCGGAGGCCGTCACCACCTCGAAGTCGTTGAACTCCAGCGAACGGCGCAACGAATCCCGGACCGCCCGGTCGTCGTCCACCACCAGTACTCGCATCTCGCGCTCCCGTTCGCCGGCCGGTCGTCCGGCTCCGGCATCTGTCGCGGCAATGCCGCTGCCTGTCGAGGTTATGCCGTCTGTTTGAGAATCGGCTGAGAACCCGCTGATCAGTCGCGAAAGAGCGCTACCGGGCGTAGTTTTCCGGCGTGGACATCGTCGAGTTCTCCCCTGAGCCCGAGCAGTACGCCTGGACCTTCGGCGGCGTGGCCCCGATCCGTCGGGTGAAGCCCGGAACCATGCTGCGGCTGTGGACCGAGGACGCCTTCTGCGGGCGACTTCGCAGTACGGCGGACCTGGCCAGCGCGTCGCTGACGATGCCGTTCGTCAACCCGCAGACCGGGCCCTTCTACGTCGAGGGCGCCGAACCGGGCGACACCCTGGTGCTGCATTTCGTCGACCTGACCCCGGCGCGCAGCTGGGGAGCATCGGCAACCATCCCGTTCTTCGGCGGCCTCACCAGCACCGACCGTACGGCGACTCTGCAGGAGCCGCTGCCGGAGCGGACCTGGATCTACGAGGTCGACAGCGCCAAGCAGACCGTCGGCTTCCGCGCCCAGGGAAGCGACCTGGAGGTGGCCCTGCCGATCGAGCCGATGCTCGGAACAGTGGGACTGGCCCCGGCAGCGGGGGAGGTGCGTTCGTCCCTGGTGCCCGACACCTTCGGCGGCAACATGGACACGCCGGAGATGAAAGCAGGCGCCACCTGCTACCTCCGCGTCAACGTGGAGGGCGCCTTGTTCTCTGTCGGCGACGGCCACTATCGGCAGGGCGAGGGCGAGTCCTGCGGTACTGCTGTCGAGGGCGCGATGAACGTAGTACTGGTGGTTGATCTGCTCAAGACGCCAGGCCCGGCTTGGCCGCGGATCGAGAACGACGACTACCTGGCAGTGGTCGGCTCCAGTCGCCCACTGGAGGACGCGTGGCGGGCAGGCCAGGTGGACATGGTCGGCTGGCTCGGCGACCTCTACGGCCTCGACAAACTGGACGCCTACCAGCTCCTGAGCCAGATCAGCGAGGTCCCACTCGCCAACGTGGTCGACGCCAACTACAGCGTCGTCACCAAAGTCCCCAAGCGCCTACTACCAACCGCAGAGGTCTACAGCGGCATCCACGCCCACCTCCGCAGCTCAACTACCTGAGCTCATCGCAGCGCCGGAGCTTCGGTCGTAGTGCGTGCTGCCGCGAGGCGTTCGGCTCTGGGGCGGTGGCGGGAGATGCCGACGCCGACGAGGCAGACAGCTCCTCCGATGAGGGCGAGCACCGCCGGTACCTCGCCGAGGAACAGCCAGGCGAGCCCGATCGCTACCACCGGGACCAGGTACGTCGTTGCGCCCAGCCGGCCTGCGGTCGTGCGACGCAGAGCGAATGCCCAGGTGGTGAAGCCGAGTGCGGTCGGGACAGCGCCGAGGTAGACCACCCACCAGACCGTCGTCGCGCTTGCCGTCCGCAGCTCGCGGACCAAGGTCGGTGCGAAGGGGAGGCAGCTGATGGCCCCGATGGTGCAGGCGAGCCAGGTGACCTGAGCTGCTGGGAGCCGATCTAGGAGCGGCTTCTGGCTGACCACGCCGACGGCGTACGACACGGCGGCGACGACGCAGAGGACGACTCCCCAGGTTTCAGCGCCGCCGGTCGAGGTCGACGTCCCGATCAGGACGACCCCGCCGAACGCGACCAGACTGCCGATGACGAGTTGGCGGGGGAAGCCTTCGCCGAGGGTCAGGCCGGCCAGTACGGCGATCAGCAGCGGCGCGATGTGGACGACCATCGCGGCGGTCCCGGCGTCGAGGCGGCGCTCGGCGGCGTTCAGAGCGACGTTGTAGACGCCGAACCAGAGCAGGCCGCAAGCCAGCAGTTGTGGCCAATCCCGTTTGGCCGGCCACCTGCGTGTCGCCGGAGCGGTGGTCCGGGCGGAGCGAGTGGGCCGGATGAAGCGAGCGGGTCGGATGAATCGAGCCGGTCGGATGAAGAGGAGAGCGCCGAGTACGACGCTGCCGACCAGCAGCCGGGCGAGCGCCAGAGCGCCGGCGGAGAACTCGGTGCCGACGTGCCGGATCGCCACGAAGGCCGACGCCCACAGCAGCACGGTCACGGCCGCCGCTCCGGCAGCCTGCAGATTCTTCGGGGTTTCGAGGCGGGGATTCACTCCTCTAGGCTAGAAACAGATTCTTGAACTTCACATGACGGAATGAAGCAAAGAGGTGCCTGATGGTTTCCAGTACGAACGCAGGAGAAGCGGCTAGCCTTCGAATCGAGAAACCACCGCTGGATGAGATCAACCTCCGGTTGCTGATCGAGTTGCGGGCCGATCCGCGATTGAGGACCAGCGAGCTGGCGCGGCGGCTGGGCGTCTCGGCTCCGACCGTGCGTGAGCGGCTGGCCCGGCTGGAAGAGTCCGGGGTGATCCGTGGGTACCGCCTAGAGCTCGACCCCGCCGCGCTCGGGCTGCCGGTCGGCGCCTGGGTCCGGCTCCGGCCGGGTCCCGGCCAGATTCCCCGGATCATCGAGCTGGCCGGCCGTACTCCGGAGGTCGTCGAGTGCCACCGCATCTCCGGTGAGGACTGCTTCCTGATCCGCGTCCAGGTCGATTCGATCGGCGGCCTGGAGACGCTGCTCGACAAGTTCATCGTGCACGGCCAGACCACCAGTTCGTTCATCGTCTCCACCACCGTCGAGCCGCGCAGCGTCCCGCTACCCCCGCTCTGAGCGCCTCGTGTCCGGAAGGGGAACCCCGACCAGCGCCGAGGGTGGTCTGTTTCACTACGCTGGGGGCGACTTCAGCGACCTCTGGAAGGACCCTGACCATGGCTGCCGACAAGTCTGTCCGCAGAGTTGCCCTGCTCACCGCCGGTGGCCTCGCGCCCTGCCTGTCCTCCGCGGTCGGTGGACTGATCGAGCGCTACAGCGCGGTGGCGCCCGAGGTGGAGATCATCGCCTACCTGAACGGGTACCACGGGCTGCTCAGCGGCCGGTACGTCGAGGTGACACCCGACGTGCGTGCCAAGGCCGGCCTGCTGCACAAGTTCGGCGGCAGCCCGATCGGCAACAGCCGGGTGAAGCTGACCAACACCGCCGACCTGGTCAAGCGCGGCCTGATCGCCGACGGCCAGAACGCTCTCCAGGTGGCGGCCGAGCGGCTGGTCGCGGACGGCGTCGACGTGCTGCACACGATCGGCGGCGACGACACCAACACGACGGCGGCCGACCTGGCGGCGTACCTGCACGAGCACGACTACGACCTGACCGTGGTCGGCCTGCCGAAGACGATCGACAACGACGTGATCCCGATCCGGCAGAGCCTGGGTGCCTGGACCGCGGCCGAGCAGGGCGCGCTGTTCGCCCGCAACGTGATCGCCGAGCACAGCTCGAACCCGCGGATGCTCGTAGTCCACGAGGTGATGGGCCGTAACTGCGGTTGGTTGACGGCGGCGACCGCGGCGGAGTACCGGAAGTGGGTCACCGCGCAGGAGTGGAACCCGGGCATCGGGCTCGACGCGGGCGGCTGGGACGTGCACGCGGTTTACGTGCCGGAGGCAACGATCGACCTGGACGCCGAGGCGGAGCGGCTGAAGGCGGTGATGGACGAGAACGACTGCGTCACCATCTTCTTGTCCGAGGGCGCCGGCGTACCGTCGATCGTGGCCGAGATGGAGGCGCGCGGCGAGGAGGTGCCGCGGGACCCGTTCGGGCACGTCAAGCTGGACACGATCAACCCGGGCGCCTGGTTCGCTAAGCAGTTCGCGGAGCGGATCGGCGCGGAGAAGACGATGGTGCAGAAGAGCGGCTACTTCAGCCGGTCGGCGGCAGCCAACGAGCGCGACCTCGAGCTGATCAAGCAGTGCACCGACTACGCGGTCGACGCGGCCCTGCGCGGTGAGAGCGGCGTGGTCGGCCACGACGAGGAGCAGGGCGACGAGCTCCGCGCCATCGAGTTCCCCCGCATCGCGGGCGGCAAGGAATTCGACCCGTCCGTGGAGTGGTTCGCCGAGCTGCTGACGGAGATCGGCCAGACCAGCTGAGCTAGCAGCCGGAAGCGGTCACCCAGAACACCAAGCGGGGACCTCGGACAGTAAATAACCTGTCCGAGGTCCCGCTCCTTGTCCGAGCCACCTAGGCGAGGTCCAGCACTTGCACCGGCGAAGGTGGCAGGATCGTGGCATGAAGAACTTGATCATCAAGTTGCTGGCCAACGCCGTGGCGCTGGCCGTCGCGAGCTGGGTCGTCGGCGGGATCACGCTCCAGGGCGCGACCACCAGCCGCCGGATCCTGACCCTGCTGATCGTCGCGGCGATCTTCGGCATCGTGAACGCGGTGGTGAAGCCGATCGCGAAGCTGCTGTCGCTGCCGTTCATCATCCTGACGCTGGGACTGCTGATCTTCGTGATCAACGCGTTGATGCTGCTGCTCACCTCCTGGATCACCGGCAAGCTGGACGTCCAGTTCCACGTCACCGGGTTCGGCGCCGCCCTGCTCGGGTCGCTGGTGATCACCCTGGTCGGCATGCTGCTGAACCTGCTGCTGCCGGACGAGGCCGAGATCGGCTGACGTCTGCGTGACCCGTTCCGTGAGGCACGTCGAGGTGGTATGCACCGGCAACATCTGCCGGTCGCCGATCGGCGAGGTGGTGCTGCGCGCCAAGCTCGCCGAGGCTGGGATCGACGACGTGGTGGTGACCAGCTCGGGCACCGGCGGCTGGCACCAGGGTGACCCGATGGACTCCCGCGCCGCCGCGGTCCTGGCGCGAAGCGGGTACGACGGAAGCGCGCACCGGGCCTGCGTGTTCGAAGGGTTCGCCGGTCGCGACCTGGTGCTCGCGATGGACTCCGGGCACCTGGCGATCCTCCGCCGACAGGGCGGCCCCGACCTCGCAGTACCGGTCGAGCTCTTCGCGGAAGCCGACGTACCTGACCCGTACTACGGCGACGACACCGGCTTCGCCGAGGTCCTCGACCAGATCGAGAAGGCCGCGGACCGCTGGGTCGACCACCTGGCCCGCTGAAGATGGCCTCGTCCGTGGACATCCACAGGGGCTAGGTCGGCGGGGTGGCGATGGCTTCGAGGAGCGACTCCTCGGCACCGGCCAGGTGGCGGCGCAACTCTTCGACACATTCGTCCAGCTCGCCCTTCTCCAGGAGTCGGACGAGCTTGCGGTGCGAGGCGACCTGCTGCTTCGCGTCCCGCCGGAGGGCGTCCACCCGGGCGAGGGCGAGTCTGGCCTCGCCGGTGATCGAGTCGGCGGTGGCGATCAGCCGGGCGCTGCCGGTGAGTGCGACCAGGCTGCGGTGGATCGCCAGGTGGGTCTCGGTCATCGCCTCCGGGTCGGCGCCTTCCTTGGCAGTGGCGGCGAAGGTGCGCATCGCGGTACGGACCCGCTCGCGGGCGAGGTCGTCGGCGTCGAACCAGGCCTGGATGCCGGCCGACTCCAGCACGAACCTGGCCTTGCAGATGTCCGCCACCGCCGCGGGGTGCAGGATCGCGACGCTGACGCCCTTGTTCGGCTCGCGGACCGCGAGGCCCTCGGTGACGAGCATGGTCATCGCTTCGCGGACCGTACTGCGGGCGACGCCGAGCGCCTCGGCCAGCGGCTGCTCCCGCAACGGGGTCCCGGGCTCCAGGTCGCCGGCGAACAGGGCGGAGCGCAAAGCGTCGACCACCCGGTCCACAGTGGTCGAGCGGTCCACGCGCAGCCGTTCGTACATGGACCGATTCTCGTCTAGTCCGGGGCCGTTGTCGCGCGGGCGCACCCGGGTAGACATCAGGCTGTGGATAACTTTCGACATAATGACCTGGTTTTCGGGCAGTCTGTTCCTTGGTGTCCGCCCCTGTCCCGGCAACGGGCCAGTCACTGATCGCACGAGGAGAGGCCATGGAAGGCAAGGCGTTACCGGCGCTCGGCGTCATCGGCCTTGTCCTGGTGCTCCCACTGCTGATCGTGCTGGCCATGCTCGGCGGCGCGATGGGCGCGCTCGGTTCCGACTCGTGCGGCGACGCGGGCTCGGAGACCCAGGGTGCCGCATTCGGCTGGCCGACGTCTTCGCACGATCAGGCGGCGGACTGGAGTGACCAACACAAAGGCGTCGACTACAACGTCGCCAAGGACAGCCCGGTGCTGGCTGCCGAGGACGGCGAGGTCACTGCGGTCGACGGCGACTGGATCACGATCCAGCACGACAAGCGCATCGAGACCCGGTACAAGTTCTTCAGCTCCAAGGCCGTCAAGAAGGGCCAGAAGGTCAAGCGGGGCGACGAGATCGGCAAGTCCGGCTCGGGCACCGAGGACGAGCCGGGCGTGAGCGGTGAGCACCTGCACTTCGAGCTGTGGGCGTCCCCGGACGGCAAGGGCGCGCTCCAGTCGGTCGACCCCCAGGAGCAGGTCGGCGACAACGCCGCGCCGGCGTCCACGGGTGGCTGCAGCTGCGGCGGCCCGCTGAGCGGCTCGAACAACCAGCAGAAGGCCTTCAACTACTTCGTCTCCAACGGCTACTCCAAGGAGCAGGCGGCCGGCATCGTCGGCAACATGATCGACGAGTCGTCGGTCGAGCCGATGCGGATGCAGAACACCCTGCCGGGCACGAAGACCCCGGCGGCCGACGTCGACAAGCCCGGTACCGCGAACGACTACGGCGGCGGTTGGGGCATCGTCCAGTGGACGCCGCCCAGCAAGATGATCACGCCGTCCAGGTCGTCGGGCGCCAAGGACGAGCAGATCGAGACCCTCGAGTTCCAGCTCGAGTTCCTGAAGGTCCAGCTGACCGGCAAGGGCCCGGCCGCCGAAGGCCAGGCCGGGACCATGCTGCGGGCCACGAAGAGCGTCGAGGACGCCGCGGTCGCCTTCGCCCGGTACTACGAGCGCTTCGGCGGCAACGAGGACCCGAACCATCCGCGCTATGCCAAGAGCAAGGCGTCGGCCAAGGAGGTCCTGGCCAACTTCGGCAATGCCGCCGGCGGTGGTGGCGCGAGTGGCGGCTGCGCCGGCGCGGGGAACGGGAGCATCGTCGAGACCGCGTTCGGCCTGGCCTGGCGGGACCGCGGTCACGGGCAGGAGGAGGCGGACGCCACCGAGGCGTACCAGAAGGCGATGCCGCAGTTCAACGGGTCCACCGGTACCTGGCCGTTCAGTGACTGTGGCGTCTATGTCGCTACGGTGATGGTGATGAGTGGCGTCGACAAGACCTATGTCAAACGGGGGACCGGCGGGCAGCGCGACTACGTCCAGGGCTCGAGCAAGTACCAGGTGTTCGAGAACCTCAACAACGTCAGTCAGTTGCAACCGGGCGACATCTTCGTCAACGACGGCCATACCTACATCTATGTCGGGACCTTCAAGGGCACCGACGGCATGACCTGGAACGCATTGTCGGCATCCTTGGGGTCGAGCGCCGGCAACGGCCGGGTGCCACAACCGTCCATCGTCCAATTCGTCGACGGACACGGCCAGTACACAGTGGCCCGGATCAAGAAACAGGGGTAGTCGATGGACGAGAGCAGGCGGTTGTGGGTGCTGAGCGGCACGGTCGTGGTGATCGTGCTGGTCGTGCTCGGCGGCTACCTGGCCTTCCGGGGCAGCCCCGAACACAACGTGTCGGTCCAGTCGATCCCGAACGACCTGACGCTGACCCTGGACGGCAAGCCGGTCGCGGCCAACGGTGACCTCAAGGTCAAACAGGGCAAGCACACCCTGACCGGCGATCGGCGCGGATTCCAGAGTTTCACCCAGACCCTCGATGTCCGCGGGGACACCGAGGTGAAGGTGTTCCTGTTCTCGAACGGCGACGTCGGCCGGGCCTGGGAGAAGGATCACCCGGACCAGGTGCTGGAGACCGAGGCAGAGGAAGGCCGCCGGTACCAGGAGCGCACCGACCGGCTCACCCAGAACTACCCGATCCTGCAGGAACTGCCGTACGTCGGGCCGGGATTCACGGTCAACTACGGCGCCTCTAAGGCCGACCCGGGCAACCCGGAGAAGCTTGCCTTCTACATCAAGATCACCTTCTCCGACGGCAAGAAGGCCTCGATGGACTGGCTGGTCGGCCACGGCTACGACCCGTCGAAGCTGGAGCTCATCTACACGAAGTGACCCCGGTCTGACTCAGCGCGGCCCGGTGTGATCCGGCTCGTGTTGACTCGGCCCGGGCCGACCTGCACACTGACTGATTGTCGGACAATCAGAGAATCCGTCAATGACGGACCGAGTGTGCAGGGGTGGTTCATGGGACAACAGCTGGGGTGGGGTCGCCGGTATCTGATGGTCCGGCCGGACCACTTCCGGATCGACTACGTGATCAACCCGTACATGTCGACCCAGGATCAGCCCGACCCCGAGCTGGCGATGCGGCAGTGGAGTTCGCTGCGGCTCGCGATCATCGACGCCGGCGGTGAGGTCGAGGTGCTCGACCAGCGGCCGGACTCACCCGACATGGTCTACGCGATGAACCTCGGCCTGGCCACCGCGCCGACCGAGGAGGCGCCCGGCGGCCGGGCGATGCTCTCGCACATGCGGTTCGAGCCCCGCCGCAAGGAGTCGCTGACCGCGGCCGCCTGGTTCACCGGGCACGGGTTCGCGCTGGACCGGACCGGCGGCGAAGGTGTCGGCCCGCACTTCGAGTCCGGTGACGCCTTCTTCTTCGGCGACAGCCTGGTGGTCGGGTACGGGCCGCGCACCGAGGAGGACGCGCTCAAGCATCTCGCCACCGGCTGGAACATCCGGGTTCGCGGCCTGCGGATCACGCACGAGGGGATGTACCACCTCGACCTGCCGTTCTGCCCGATCGACAGCACTCATGCGCTGGTCTACCCGCCCGCGCTCGACGCGGCGAGCCAGGCCGAGCTGTTCGGCATCGTGCCGGACCCGATCGTGCTCACCGACGAGGAGGCGTTTGCGTTCAGCGGCAACTCCGTGGTCGTGAACGACACCGTGATCATGCCGGCCTGCTCGACGCGGCTGCACGACATCCTGACCGGCCTCGGCCTGCGGGTCGTCGTGCTGGACCTGTCGGAGTTCCACAAGGGCGGCGGTTCGGTGCGCTGCATGACCAACCCCCTCGATTTCGACCTTGCCGCCGCCAGCGTTGTCGGCGGCGAGGTCGTTCTCCCGAGCTGATCAGATTGTCCAGCTTCTGCCAGGTACTGCGGTCGATGGCTCACCGCAGTACCTGCAGAAGACGACAATTTGTAGGATCCAGAGCGATGGGGTTCTACACCGGCGGCGCAGCGATTAATCTGCGGGCATGACCGCCCAAGATGAGGTCCGAGTCCGGTTCCGTTCCTGCCTGGACGACGTCGCCGCGTACAAGCCGGGCAGACCGCCGGAGCGCACCGACGGCCGGCCGACGTACAAGTTGTCCAGCAACGAGAACCCGTACCCGCCGCTGCCAGGCGTGCTGGCCGCGGCGACCGAGGCTGCCGCGGACATGAACCGCTACCCGGACATGGGCGCGTTCGACCTGCTCGAAGCTCTGTCCGAGAAGCTCGGTGTGCCGGTGAGCGACCTGGCCCTCGGGACCGGATCGGTGGCGGTGCTCTATCACCTGCTGCAGGCGTCGGTCAGCGAAGGCGACGAGGTCGTCTATGCCTGGCGGTCCTTCGAGGCGTACCCGATCGCCGTTCAGTTGACCGGAGCCACCTCGGTCCAGGTCCCGCTGACCGCGGACGCGCGCCACGACTTCAAGGCGATGGAAGCCGCGCTGACCGAGCGGACTCGGGCGGTCCTGGTCTGTTCGCCGAACAACCCGACCGGGCCGGTGGTCCACCGCGACGAACTGCTCACCTTCCTCGACGCGGTGCCGGCGGATGTGATCGTCGTCCTCGACGAGGCGTACTACGAGTTCATCCGCGACCCCGAGGCCTTCGACGGCGTCGAGGTCTACCGGGACCGGCCGAACGTCGTCGTACTGCGGACCTTCTCCAAGGCGTACGGGCTGGCCGGGTTCCGGATCGGGTACGCGATCGCGCATCCGCCGATGGTCGCCGCGATCCGCAAGTGCGCTCTGCCGTTCGGGGTCAGCCAGATCGCGCAGGCGGCCGCGCTCGCCTCACTGCGGGCCGAGGACGAACTGCTGGAGCGCGTCGAGGCACTGGTGACCGAGCGGACCCGGGTGGTCCAGGAGTTGCGAGCGTCCGGCTGGGACGTGCCGGAGAGCCATGCGAACTTCGTCTGGATGCCGCTCGGCGATGAGACCGTGGCGTTCTCGGAGGCCGTCCAGGCCGAAGGGGTCTCGGTCCGGCCGTTCCCCGGCGAGGGCGCGCGGGTGACGATCGGCGAGCGGGCGGCGAACGACCTGTTCCTCGAGGTCGCGTGCGCCTGGCGGCAGTCCGAGGTCGCCGGTACGCCGACCGCCCGGTGACGTCGCTGGTCTGGATCTCCGGCGCCTCGGCCGGGATCGGAGCGGCGCTGGCCGCGACCGTACCGTTCCCCGACGCGCGCGTGGTCGACCTGTCGCGCAGCGGTGGGGCGGCCGAGCACTTCCGGGCGGACCTGTCCGATCCCGCGGACTGGGTCCGGGTCGAGGAGCACTTCGAGGCTGAGCTGGCCGGCTTCGCGGGAGAGCGGGTCGTGTTCGTGCACAACGCGGGCACGGTGGTCCCGATCGGTCCCGCGGACTCGGTCGATGCCGGGGCCTATGCCCGGGCCGTGCTGCTCAACTCCGCGGCGCCTCAGGTTCTCGGCGGGGCGTTCCTGCGTGCGACGGCCGGGCTGACCTGCGAGAAGCACTTGGTGATGCTGTCCTCGGGAGCCGCGACCACGGCGTACCCGGGGTGGTCGGCGTACAACGCAGGCAAGGCCGCGGTCGATCACTGGGTCCGGACGATCGGGGCTGAGCAACCGCCGTTGGGGTCGGTCGGGTGCCGGGTGATCGCGGTGGCTCCGGGAGTGGTGGACACCGCGATGCAGGGCGAGATCCGGGCGGTGGACGAGCTGGCGTTCCCGGCGGTCGAACGCTTCCGGGAGCTCAAGGACTCCGGCTCGCTGATCAGCCCGGAGCAGGCCGCCCAGGGTATCTGGTCACTCTTCGAGCGGGAGTTTCCCAACGGGTCCGTGCTGGATCTCCGCAAATTGCCCTAGACGCCGAAACGCCAGGCCCCGGCTGGGACGCCAAACGCTGCTAAAGGGTGAAGCGGCACCGGGAAGGAGTGAGGCTTACTTCCCGATGCCGCTTCGATGGTGCTACCGGTTCAATCGCCCCACCGAGGCGACTGGTCTCCGGTGTCCTGCATCACTGACCAGGGAGAGAGGTCAGTTGTTCGTGGAGTCCATCTCGCAGGTCTCCAGCGAGTCGACAGCGTTGCCGGCCTGGTTGAAGCCCAGCAGCCCAGTGAGGTCGGAGACCGGAACCTGGGCGCCCACCGCGTTGACCGGAACGTCGTTGTGGCAGACCTGGAACGGGCCGACCGCGTTGTCGCTGACGGAGATGAGGCCGTCGCTGCCGGCGCGGTACCACTTGCCCTTGCCGCCGTTGTTCTTCGACGTCATCTCACACGTCTTCACCGCGGTGGCCGAGTTGCCGAACTGGTTGAAGCCGACGATCGCGGTGATGTCCTTGATGGGCACCTGGCCGCCGACAGCGTTCACCGGGATGAAGTTGTGGCAGGCCTGGAACGGGCCGATTGCGTTGCCATCCAGCGCAACGAGACCGCCGTCGTGGTGCGCGGCGTACCACTGGGTGCCGCCGTGGCCGTAGCCCTTGCTGGCCGCGGAGGCCGCGTTGGCAAGGCCGGTGTTGGCCGTCGAGTTGTCCAGCACGTTCGCCGAGACGACGGTGGCCAGGCCCAGCGTGGCAACGGTCGCCACTGCCGCTGCAGCGGCGATCTTGCGTGTTACCTGCATTATGCGAGGTTTCCTTTCGGGTTTGACGGATTCGTCTTAGGGAGTAACGACACCTGATGGCGTCGGTTACAGATTTCTTCGGCAAGTTTTTCGTCGCCGTGTGATTCAGGCGGGGACATAACTGGCCGGTGATGAGATCGCTGACTCGGCAACAAGGTGCCTCTGACCAGGCGAATTGCCGGTCCTGGACGGGTCAGGCATTTCGTTGCCATGGGCCCGTAACTGATCGGGGACTTCGTCGTTGTCTGTGCGCGGGTGACGGATGACCCGGGTATGCGAAGGGGTAATTTCGGCGGTCTCGGTGGTCGCCGAACGGGTATTACCACGGCATGCCGGAATGTCGACGCGATATTGCCGGAGTTTCGCGCCTTGTTTTTTCGGGGCAAGGCGCAGGCCTGGCAACACGGACCCGCTGCCGCGCGCATCGGCAGCGGTGGGAGACCCGGGCACCCCATGGGGGCCCGGGTTCTTCCTTTTAAGCGGCGGCCCGGTTAGGAGCGGCGGCGTTCGGCAGTGACCACCAGGGCCACGCCGAGGACGACGACCAGGCCGCCGAGCATGATCTTCGTGGTGACGTGCTCGTCGAGGATCAGCCAGCCGAGGAACACGGCGACCACCGGGTTCACATAGGCGTAGGTGCCGATCAGCGAGATCGGGGCGTTCGCGAGCAGGTACGAATAGGCGCTGTACGCGAGCAGTGAACCGAAGACGACCAGATAGGCGAGCGCGAGCCAGCCCTTGGTCTCGACCGCGCCGAGGTGGAGCCGGCCGGGCTCTCCTCTTAGTACGCCGATCAGCACCATCGCCGTACCGCCGATCGCCATCTCGTAGAGCGTCGCGACCAGCGGGTCCTTCGGCAGTCCGAGCCGCGGGGAGAAGCGGGAGCCCACGGCCCAGCTGATCGTGCCGAGGACGAGGATGGCCACCGACCACGGCTTCGCGCTGGTGTCGCCACCGGACAGGGACAGCAGCGCGGCGCCGCCGAAGCCGATCAGCACGCCGAGCCAGGTCAGTGGGCGCGGACGTTCGCCGCTGCCGACGCGCAGCAGCATCAACCACAGCGGGACCGCGGCGACCAGCAGCGCGGCGAGGCCGGACGGCACGGTCTGCTCGGCGATCGCGACCGCGCCGTTACCGAAGGCAAGCAGCAGCAGACCGACCACGGCCGAACCGGCCAGCTCACGAGCAGTGACCCGCAGCCGGCTGACGCCGGACCTGAACGCCAGGAATGCCGCCAGCAGGACCGCGGCGACCAGGAAGCGTGACGACATCCCGAGCATCGGCGGGATGTGGGCGTCGACGACGATCCGGATCGCCAGGTAGGTCGAGCCCCAGACCACGTAGACCACCGCGAGTGCCGACCAGATCATCGCTGCCGACGCGCTCCGCGGCCCGGTCTCGGGCAGTACTACGGGAGCGGAAGCGGTGGCCATCGGCATCCTTTCGGCGGCAAGAGCCTGGTGTCATGGGTGTAATGCATCGACGATGCTGACACTAACGCGCGGGCCGAACCGGCCACAAGCAGATATCCGGCCACAGGACCGACCAGATCCGGCCAGCCGTACGGATCGGCCTGAGACCAGCGTCGAACTGGTATTGACCCGGGGCTTCGCGCTACCGGTACGAAGCTGTGACGCATCTCGCACGAATCACCGCGCTGGTGTTACACCGGGGTGATTCGAGCGTGCGGCCGGGCTTGGACAGGACCACCTGATGGACTGGTGTCTCAGGGCTGGACGGGTTTCGGTACCGGCGTACAAGTCCGCGTCCAGACAGTTAGCGGATCAGCAACCTGCTCGGTACGGTGTCCGGCAAGATAGGCAGTGATACCAGTGAGGAGGTTCACTGCCATGCGGTGTGCATCAGCCCTGGATCCACGTGGTCCTTCCCCTCGTAGCCTCACCCGGCTGGATGGGCCGGGACCCGTGCAACGTTGCGGTCGCGGCGATCCCGCGCTCGAACCCGAGGAGTGCATGTGAGTGAGTCGGTGCCGGGCCTTGCCCCGGAAGTGTTCGCGCCCGTCGAGGCGCCGGTCAGTCCGTCCCAGGCCTCCGAGGAGGTCGAGTTCGTCCAGTTGCTGACGCCCGAAGGTGAGCGCGTCGAGCACCCGGACTACTCGTTCGACCTCGACGACGAGGCGATCAAGGGGTTCTACCGGGACATGACCCTGGTCCGCCGGATCGACACCGAGGCGACTGCGCTGCAGCGTCAGGGTGAGCTCGGCATCTGGGCCTCCCTGCTCGGTCAGGAGGCCGCCCAGATCGGCTCCGCCCGCGCGCTGAACAAGAAGGACATGGTCTTCCCGACGTACCGCGAGCACGGCGTGGCCTGGTGCCAGGGCGTCGACCCGCTGAATCTGCTCGGCCTGTTCCGCGGCGTCGACCAGGGCGCCTGGGACCCGCGCGACAACAACTTCCACCTGTACACGATCGTGATCGGCGCTCAGACGCTGCACGCGACCGGTTACGCGATGGGCCAGCAGCGTGACCACGCGGTCGGCGACGCCGACAACGGCGAGGCGACGATCGCGTACTTCGGCGACGGCGCGAGCAGCCAGGGCGACGTGAACGAGGCCTTCATCTACGCCTCGGTCTTCAACGCGCCGGTGGTCTTCTTCTGCCAGAACAACCAGTGGGCCATCTCGGAGCCGATCGACCGGCAGACCCGGATCCCGCTGTACCAGCGCGCCGCCGGCTTCGGTTTCCCCGGCATCCGCGTCGACGGCAACGACGTCCTCGCGACGTACGCCGTCACCCAGCAGGCGCTGAAGCGGGCCCGCGAAGGCAGTGGCCCGACCTTCGTCGAGGCCTACACCTACCGGATGGGCGCCCACACGACGTCGGACGACCCGACGAAGTACCGGCTGTCCGAGGACCTGGAGTACTGGAAGCTCAAGGACCCGATCGAGCGGGTGAAGGCCTATCTGACCCGCTCGCTCGGCGTGGAGCACGAGTTCTTCGACGAGATCGAGGCCGAGGGCGACCAGATCGCGGCCCGGCTGCGCGAGGGATGCCTGTCGATGCCCGATCCGACGCTGACCGACTTCTTCCAGTACGCCTACGTCGAGCAGACCCCGCAACTGGTGGAGCAGCAGGCGCAGTTCGCCGCCTATGCCGCCTCTTTCGAAGGGGAGAACTGAGATGGCGAAGATCAGCCTCGGCAAGGGCATCAACATGGGCCTGCGGGCGGCCATGGACAAGGACCCGAAGGTCATCATGATGGGTGAGGACATCGGCAAGCTCGGCGGTGTCTTCCGGGTCACCGAGGGTCTGCAGAAGGACTTCGGCGAGGACCGGGTGATCGACACCCCGCTGGCCGAGTCCGGCATCATCGGCACCGCTGTCGGTCTGGCGCTGCGCGGCTACCGGCCGGTCTGCGAGATCCAGTTCGACGGGTTCGTCTTCCCGGCCTACGACCAGATCATCAACCAGGTCGCCAAGATGCACTACCGGTCGATGGGCAAGCTGAAGATGCCGATCGTGATCCGGATCCCGTTCGGCGGCGGCATCGGCGCGGTCGAGCACCACTCGGAGTCCCCGGAGACGCTGTTCGCGCACGTCGCCGGCCTCAAGGTGGTCGCCTGTGGCGATCCGGTCGACGCGTACTGGATGATCCAGCAGGCGATCGCCTCCGATGACCCGGTGGTGTTCTTCGAGCCCAAGCGGCGCTACCACGAGAAGGCGGAGCTGGACGAGACCGCCGGCCCGAGCAGTTCGCTGTACCAGGCGAAGGTGGTCCGCGAGGGCACCGACGCCACGCTGTTCTGTTACGGCCCGATGGTGAAGACCTGTCTGCAGGCGGCCGAGGCCCGCGGTCGAGGACGGCCGCAACCTGGAGGTCATCGACCTGCGCTCGATCGCGCCGCTGGACCTGGCGACGATCTTCGCGTCGGTCAAGAAGACCCGGCGCGCGGTCGTCGTGCACGAGGCGCCGCTGTCACTCGGTACCGGCTCGGAGCTCGCCGCCCGGGTGACCGAGGAGTGCTTCTACCACCTGGAAGCGCCCGTACTGCGGGTCGCCGGCTACGACACCCCCTACCCGCCGTCGCGGATGGAGGAGGAGTACCTGCCCGACCTGGACCGGGTGCTCGAAGGTGTCGACCGGGTGATGGAGTACTGATGGGGATCCAGCAGTTCCGCCTCCCGGATGTGGGAGAAGGCCTGGTCGAGGCCGAGATCGTCAGCTGGAAGGTCAAGGTCGGCGACACGGTCAAGCTGAACGACACGATCGTCGAGATCGAGACGGCCAAGTCGCTGGTCGAGCTCCCGGTCCCGTACGCCGGTGTCGTCACCGAGCTGCTCGTGCCGGAAGGCGAGACGGTCGACGTCGGTACGCCGATCATCTCCGTCCAGACGGCCGACGCGGCCGGTGCTCCGGTGCCGACCGGAACGGGTGCCGAGGACATGGTCCCGTCGCTCCCGGACGGCGAGGAGATCGAAGCCGGCAAGATCGGTGGCGCCGCTCCTGGCGGACGCACCGCGGTCCTGGTCGGCTACGGCCCGAAGACGACCGAGGCAAAGCGCCGGCCCCGCAAGGGTGGCGCTGCTCCTTTGGTGGTCGAAGAAGTAGTTGCTCCGGCACCCGAACCTGTAGTTGCCCAGAGCAATGAGACCTCAGGATCCGTGCAGGTGCTGGCGAAGCCGCCGGTGCGGAAGCTGGCCAAGGACCTGGGGATCGATCTTGGCGTGGTGACGGCGACCGGGCCGGGTGGAGTGATCACCCGGGCGGACGTCGAGAACCACAGCGCGCCGGCGGCCGTAGTACGGGCTGCTGCTCCTGTGGTCAGCGTTCAGGGCGACACCCGGATTCCGATCAAGGGTGTGCAGAAGGTGATGGCGCAGGCGATGGTGAGCAGCGCGTTCACCGCGCCGCATGTGACCGAGTGGATCACCGTCGACGTCAGCGCCACCATGGAGCTCGTCGATCGGCTCAAGCAGGACAAGGCGTTCCGGGACCTGCGGGTGTCGCCGCTGCTGATCCTCATGAAGGCGGTCACGCTGGCTGCTCGCCGGACGCCGATCATCAACGCGGCGTGGGACGAGGCTGCTCAGGAGATCGTGCTCAAGGGCTCGGTCAACCTCGGCATCGCCGCGGCCACTCCGCGCGGGCTGATCGTGCCGAACATCAAGGCTGCGGAGTCGCTCAGCCTGACCGACCTGTGTGCCGCGCTGAACAACCTGGTGGCGGTGGCTCGTGAAGGCAAGACCCAACCGGCCGACCAGGCCGGCGGTTCGTTCACGATCACCAACGTCGGGGTGTTCGGCGTCGATGCCGGTACGCCGATCATCAACCCTGGCGAGGCCGCGATCCTCGCCTTCGGTGCGGTCCGCAAGCAGCCGTGGGTGGTCAACGACGAGATCGTGCCGCGCTGGATCACCACTCTGGCGCTGTCCTTCGACCACCGCCTGATCGACGGCGAGAAGGGTTCCACCTTCCTCGCCGACGTCGCCGGCATCCTCGAGGACCCCGCCCGCGCACTGATGTTCTGACCTGTTCTCAACAGAAAGCCCCGAGCGATCGGGGCTTTCTGTTGTTTTCAAGGTGATTGATGTCTTGTCAGAGATTCACTATCCGTGCACCGCAGTCACCGGCGTCGTCGTACTGGACCTCCGCCTCGCCACAGCCGGCGACCCCAGCTTGCATACATGTTCGAGGTCGAGGCGTGGATGTGAGGTTTCCCCTTGTGGATAAGGGAAAAGCGGCTGTCCTTCGATTTGGCCGGGGTTAGCATCTGCCGTATAGTCGAACACATGTTCGCCATCGATCTTGCTGGGTGTGACACGGCCGAGACGCTGTCTTTGGCCGCTGCCGCGCACGAGCGGCAGCGCGAAAGCGAACTCGAGTTGATCCTCCTCGCTCAGCACTACGCCGAGCTCCATCCCGCACCGTCGCGGGTCCGCGATGACGGCCTGCCGGGTGGTGAACAGGCCCGGGTCTATGGCGGTGAGGGGTGCCCGGAGATCGCGGAGTTCGCCGTCGCCGAGTTCGGCGCGGTCATCGGCCGGTCGTCCGCGTCGGCGGCGCGTTTCATCGGACAGGCAGTCGCGTTGCCCTACCGCTTCCCGCTCACCTGGGAACGAGTCCAGTCCGGTGCCGCGACGGGCTGGAAAGCCCTCCAGGTTGTCCAGGACTGCGTGACGTTGTCGCTGGCGGTCGCGGCGATCGTGGACCGGCGGGTCGCCGACATCATCGACTCGGTGACCTTGATCCAGTTGAAGGCGATCATCAAGGCGGCGATGTGGGAAGCCGATGCCGGGGATGCGAAGGCGAAGGCCGAGGCGAGAGCGAAGGAGCGTGGTGTGTGGGTCGGGCGGACCGATGATCACGGCACGACCACCTTGTTCGTGAAGGGCGCGACCGGCGACATCATCGCGTTGAACGCGACGATCGCCCAGCTCGCCGACGCATTGGCCGCTGTCGGCGACACCGATCCGCTCGACCAGCGCCGCGCCAAGGCCGCCGGCCTCCTGTCCGACCCCGGCCTGGCCGCCGACCTCCTCGCAGCGGCCGCCCGCCACCTCTCCACCACCGCGGCCGGACCGGACCGTCTTCCGGTCGACGAAGACAACGAACTCGCCATCGTGCGGTCGATCCCTGATCCTGCCCGCCACCCAGCGACCCAGTCCGGCGACGGTCTCGCCGAGCCCGGCCCGGACGACGCCGACCGCGACACTCCACACCCGAACACACCGAACCACCCGCTCGACCACCACCCACAAAGGACCCTGACTGACCATGAGCGGTCCGCCACGCCTGCAACGCGCGGCGAGCCGTCTCGACCGGATCAGCCACCGCGCAGCAAGCCCGGCTCGGATGAGGTATCCGCGCCGGCGGATGTCCCTGTCTCCGCGGGGATGGACGCTGTCGCGCGTCTCGAACTGCGACGCAGGATCGAGGCCGTCCGAGGCGATCACCCCGACCGGCGGCGGATCTATCAGACCGTGGTCAACCTGCACATCACCGACGAAACCCTGCTGGCCGGTGCCGGGACAGCACGCGTCGAAGGCTACGGACCCGTCTACACCGGCAAGCTTGAAGAACTCCTCGGGCATCACCGGATCGTTCTTCGGCCGGTGATCGACCTCGGCACTGCCCTCAGCGTTCACGCCTACGAGATCCCCGGCCGGATCCGCGACCACAACAAGCTGCGCTACCCGGTCGAACAGTTCCCCTACGGCACCGGTGAAACCACTACCTCCACCGACCTCGACCACATTCGGCCCTACCGGCCAGGCGGCCCACCGGGCCAGACCAGCACCGGCAACCTTGTACCTCACTAAGTGGCGTTAGTGTGTGGGTATGACGAAGTCTACGGCGGGACCGAGGCGCAGGAGTGCGAATCTTCAAGCAGGTAAGGCGAAACAGGCTGCTGTTGCCGCGCTGGTGATGGCACCTGGGGTGGCTGGGGTGGGTGCTGCGGGTGGTGGGTTGGGTGCGCGTGAGTATCTGCGGGTGTCGTCGGACAAGTCCGGGGTTGCTCGTTCGCCGGAGGAGCAGCACGATGAGAACGCTGAGGAGGCGTCGCGGGTCGGGTTTGTTCTGGGGAAGCCGTACCGTGATGACAACCGTTCGGCGTCGCGGTACAAGCAGCGTGAGCGTGAGGATTTCGAGCGGCTGATTGCGGATCTTGAGGCGGATACTTTCGGTGCTCAGGTTTTGATGTTGTGGGAATCGTCGCGGGGTAGCCGTGAGGTCGGCGAATGGGTTTATCTCATTGATTTGTGCGAGTCGCGCGGCGTTTTGATTCACGTCACGACGCATCACCGCACTTATGATCCGGCGAACGGCCGGGATCGTCGTTCGCTGATCGAAGACGCGACAGATTCCGAGTATGACGCCTGGAAGATTTCTCAGCGGTCTTTACGTGCTATTGCTGCGGATGCCCGGGCGGGTAAGCCGCATGGCCGGGTGCCGTTCGGTTACCGTCGTCAGTATGACGGGCTGACGCGAAAGTTCGTGGCGCAGGAACCGGACCCGAACGAAGCGCCGATTGTGGCGAAACTGTTCGCGCGGTTGGAGGCACGGCATTCGTTGCGGGAGATCGCCGCAGAGTTCGATCGTGAGGGATACCGGACCCGGTCGGGGAAGCCGTGGACTTCTGAGCATTTGCGCGCTCTTGCCTTGAATCGTGTCTATATCGGGGAGCGGGTTTACGATCCGGGCCGTAAAGGTGGCCTGCCGAACAAGGAAACTGTGCAGTACCTTCCCGGCCAGTGGGATGCGTTGGTGTCGCGGGACCAGTTCTTCGCGGTTCAGGAGATCTTGGCCGACAAGACGCGCAGCACCACGCGACCGGGCCGGGGCATTCATCTTGTGTCGATGATCGGTAGGTGTGGGAAGTGTGGTGGGTGTATCGCGGTCAGGTTCAAGAATGAGCGTGCCGAGTACACCTGCCATAAGCGGGGCTGTGTCAGGATCGGTAAGGCTGAGGTTGATGTTTTGGCGGAGCGCGCTATCAAGGGCTTCGTGAAGCGTAAGGATGTTTACAGCAAGTTCGCGCAGCGGTCCGGGAATGGCAAGGCGCTGAAAGCGGTTCGTGACGAGATCGCGGATATCCGCGCCGAGCATCGTGACCTTGCCGACAAGCTGGGTAGGGGTGAAATCTCTCCGATGCTCGCGGCCGGTGCAGAGCCCGGCATTCTTGCCCGTCTGCTCGCGGCGGAAGGGCGGGAGAAGGAGTTGACGACGCCTGCGGAGATGGCGGGCATTCTCGATCCGGGGCAAGACGTTGACCAGTGGTGGGAAGACGCTCCGATGTCCACTCGCCGTCTGGTGGCGCGGTATCTGCTGGTGCCGGAGTGGCTGGGGTATCTGGCCGTGCTGCCTGCCCCGTCACCGGGTCCCCGGTGCGAGCCGGAGGACCGGGTCAAGTTCCTGACCGACTGGGACCCCGACAGCATCCCGGCCCCGCCGAAGCGTCAGCAGCGGCCGACCGCGTCACAGAAGGCGGCAGCGGCTGAGAAGACGCCGACCAAGCCACGGACTAGCCGCAAGGCGCAGTGACCAGAAGCGGACGCCAAGACGCCGTGCCCGCAATCCCTGAGAAGGGGTTGCGGGCACGGCGTTTGTTGGTGCGGATGGGGTTAGCGGTGGCCGAGAAGCCGGGCGAGTAGCTCGATGAGTTCTGGGGTCGGTGCGGGTGCTGCGGCGACGACGGGCGCGACCAGTTCATCGGCTCGTTCGATGGTGAGGGCTGATCCTTCCTGCGCGGCGGTTTGTTCGGCGGTTGGCCAGCGGCCGGACTCGTCGGGTCCGGTGCGCTGGTTGGTGCGGGTGGTGGTTGCTTGTGGCTCCTTTCTCGCCGGTTGTGCGGCGCGGTTGGCGTGATGGTTCGGCTGTGTCGTGGTGGCTCACCTCCGGTGGGTAGGTTTCCGGGTGTTGCGCGCATCCATGAGCCGGGTCACCCCGGCTCGCGTGGAACGGGCCGGGCGCTGAAAACCCCCATTCAGCGCTCGGCCCATGCACTGCCTTTCGATCACCGTGAGTGATTGGCGCGGGGGCGTGTCCGTTTGTCCCGGTGCGGATGGACGTGTGCCCTTAACGTGCGGGCGAGGCCGGGATTTCGGGACGACGGGACGATCCGGGGACGATCACGTAACGTCACTGTTTCTCGGGGTGGGTGGGTCGGCGGGTTTTCCGGGGCGGGTCGCCCGCCACCTGCCTTTACTGACTTGGGTGATGACTCCGGCAGCGTGAGCGGTGCTGAGCCGTCGGGTGATGGTCCGGGCGGAGATGCCGGTGAGGTCGCGTAGCTGGGCCGGGCTGAGCCCTTCGGGTGGTGCGGTGGTCAGTGCCTGCCACAGCACCATGTCAGGGCTGGTCGGCCGGTCGTCCTTTCGTGTGGTCGCTGAGGTCGCGGTCTGTCCCGGTCCCGCCTGTGCGGCTCCTGACGGGGTCTGTGAGCCGTCGCGAGGGTTGTGGCCGGCGTGGGTCCCGGGGACGTTCGCCGAGCCGTCGCGCGACTGGTCCTGGGGCCGGTCGGTGGGGCGTGCGTTGCGTGTGGCGGTGCGGGTGATCTCCTTGTCTGTGATCCAGTAGGCGCGGGCTTTGCGGGCGGTGTCGTGACCGGGTGCCGACAGCAGGAACTTGCCGGGGGCTCAGCATGCGTGTGGAGGCTGGAGGGAGTGCTCCGAGAGCGTGCAGACGGCGCTGAGGCCTTTGCCAGAGTGCCAAATCTCAGAACTGAGCCAGTGCGGACTTTCAAAGTATTCAACGGTGAGACCAGCTTGTGTGAAAGGCGATTCGTCTAGGTAGCGTCTTCCGCCGGTACCGCACAAGTACGTCTCAGCCTGTACGGCCTGCGTTAGGTCAGCCAATCGCGATGAGCGGTCCTGCCTCACTTCAAAGTCACTGCTTCGGACTATCTGTCCATGCCATCCGACCATCTCTAGCAGAACGCGAGTCGATAGCTCTGCCACTTCGTGAAGTTGCTTGGATTCTTCAATTTGGGTCAGAACCGGCCTTAAAGCATGCTCAAGCGCGTCCCATTGTGGGCCAGTCCTAAGGTTCTGTGCGAGTATCCGGCGAACGCGTCTCGCGAGTTTGTAAGTGTCGGCAAACTCCACCCGTCGAATCTCAGTGCGCTGTCCATCGGGCAGATGCACCGGCAGGGTAAGCCAGTGCCACATTTCAGGAGTTGCGAGTGAGGCGAGCTTTGCGCGGTTCTGGTAGTCACGTCGGCAGAACTGCACATCATCAAGGATGATCCAAACATCCGCAGATAAGATCTTGGCTATCGTGCTTAGACGCGGAAGAAAGTTCGGCTGATGAATGGCGCAAATTCGATTCAACGTATGCACCTAACTCATGAGCCGCGAGGTGTATCCGGCCTCGATAAGGCGTTGGAACGCGCCTTGAATTTCCTCCGGGACCACTTGTTCTACGGCAAAGCCCATCTTCGGATACTCGATAACACGCTGCAAGTCGCCGACAAGCATATCGATAACGAGCTTTGCGTTGCCAATGTTCGAAATGTAGTCGTCAAACTTCAAGGGCTCGGATGCGCACACGACCTGCACTTCCGGCCACATTTTGCGACACGTTGCGTATGCTCGCCGTTCCATGTACGGCTTCGAGATGAGCATTACGCTGTCCGGCAGAATGCTCTCTTGCGCGAGGACCCTTTTCGACAATGTGATGTTCTGACCCGTGTTCGTGGCCTCAACATCGACCAGAATAGACGTCTCCGGAATCCCGAGCGACACGGCATGTTCCTTATAATGAACGGCCTCACCTCGCGGGAATTTAGCCTTAGTCGTCGGACTGTTCCCACCGCTGAAAACAACCACGGGGAAGAACTCTCGGCGATACAGTTCGGCCGCGTAGTCAGCAACGCCTAGGTCATGACTCCCAAGTCCGATCGCAGCGTCTACCGACTTTAACTCATGGCCCATCTGGTGATACTTCCAGATAAGCAGGGCATCTTCGAGTTGTTCGCTGGTGGGTAAGGCGGCCACGGCTAGAGGTTTCCTTCCGGGGGAGTTAGAATTCTTCTGCTTTGGTGTCGATTCAACGTCGGCGCGGATACGCCTAATGCTGACCATCTGATGAGCTAGACCGAATTTCTCAGCCAATTCGTAAGTCTGGTCTAGGAGTGCAAATCCGCTGTCACGACTTGCAGGATCCGAGCATAAGATATGAGCTTGCGCGGTACTCAAGCGAACTTGTTGCAAGGGAGAACCCAAATGGTGTCCAGTCGCAGCGATATCGATCGCCTCGGCGGCTTTGATTGGATCACCAGCGGCAAGATATGCAAGTGCCAACTTCTGATGAGAGACGCTCCACTCATCAGGTTCATCTAGAGTCTCGAAATCCTGAATTGCACGCACGATAGCCTGAACTGTCGCGTCCGACCGATCCTCAGTCAGGCGAGATTTCTTAGAAAGAGCAGTGCCAATCCAGAGCCTTGCCCTTGCACGATCAAGCGCGCCCAAACGTTCGTCATCGGCCAAAAGTTGATATTGCCGGGCGGACACCTCTAGTCCGCCTGACATCTCAGCAAGAACAGTGGTCAAAAGCTCAACCTGAGCGTGCCGCCGGTCCGCATGCAATGACTTGAAACAGGCCAGAGCCTGCCGGTACACCGAGTCTGCCGAATGGGGGCCTCGCAGAATCCCCTGATCCCGTTGAACATTTCCCAACACCACGAGACTTTGACCTTTGAGGTAAATAGTACTTTCGTCCATTCGGGCATCTTCCGCTCGGACGAGCCACCGCTGCATTAAGCGTGATGCAAACTGGAAATCCTGTCGGTCAGCATAAAGCCGAGCCCGATCAACGTCGTCCGCCCAAGAATTAACATCGACGCCATTGCCAGAGGGTAAGAATATTCCGGTACTAGGCGAATCAATCGAGCCTGTTGAACCAAGAGCGTTTTCAAAGCGCGCCTGAGCTTCTGCATCGGCCAGATGAAGCGCCGTGTCCAAGATGGCCTGCATGTGCGGTCGCGGCGTCCGGCTTTCCCCGGCGGCCTCCCACTTGGACACCGTCCTGTCAGGCACGCCCAGCAGGGCCGCGAATTCGCGCACGCTAAGGCGCAAGGCGCGTGTCCGCAGCAGCCTTGCTGACTGGCCTGTCCACTGCTCGTGCAGCTCGCTCCACCTCTCTGGGTCACTCCCATTCTGGCAGGTCAGTCCGCTTGAGGGCGACCAAAGGGCGACGGAAGGGCGGCAGACGGCCGTTATGCGCCACAAGTCCGCGAGCCAAGCTGTTTCCAGAACCGCGAGACACCAACAACCTTCGAGACTGGAAAGGGTGCGACGAGGCCAATGACGACGATCACAGACAGGCGGCGAGTTCGCGTGTGGTTCGGCAGGTCAACAATCGCTGATCATGTCGCCTGCGGAGACCTAGCGAGCGAGTACGTGATTGCCATGCGTCGACGTTTCCCTTCGCTACGGATTACGTCTGATCCCCTGCCTGACTTGCCGGACCCCAGCACTCTGCTTCCGTTGTCGTGAGTAACGAGATCACCGCGAATCTAATCCACATTGCCATATTTCTCGCTTGTTGCGGGGCAGGGTTTCTTCTAGCAGCCGCCTGGGTGCATTACAAACGCGATAGTCAATAGACTGTTTTACGGAACCCGATAAACGAGCTTTCCACCGAAAAGGAACCGGCGAATGAAGCTAGTACACGGGGATATCATGGAAATTAGAGAGAAGCAGAAGCCGTATGTCGCCGTCTACATACGGGAATTGCCAATGATGAGCGCTAGCGACTTCCGACGCGCCCGGGACGGTCTGATTCGCTTCGGCCAGTCACGCGGCTTGAAGGTAGATGACATTTTCGAAGAGAAGCTAGAAAGTGTGCCCGACGCATTCACTCAGATGATTGCAAAGCTTCAGGCCGTCAAAGGAAACGTGTTGATCATTCCCGGTGTGCACCATCTCACCGGCCTCGGAAATCACCCGATGGAAGTTCTAGCAGCCTTCCATAGTTACGGTATAGAAATCCTGATTGCCGGACACGTCGAGTAGACCGGTCAGGGTGGTTGATGTGCTTGGGGAAGGGGCGAGCCTTCCGCCTTGTTACTCGATCATTCCTGACTTCGGCGGGGCGCGTGTGGTGTGACCATTCCGCCCGACGGGAAAGAGAACCGCATGCCCCCGCCGTATCCAAGACGCAATCCTCCGCCTGCCCCTGTGTGAGCCCCCATAGTGGGCGGGGGATTGTGAACACCCCGGCATCCTCCGTGCGCGACTCCGAGCGCACGGGGAATGTCGGGCCTGACAACTGAATAGCTTTCATGTAGCGCGATTCCGTGGCCGCAACCCACTGGGACATTCCGTAATCACTCGGATACTCCCAGTAGGCGGCCGGTCGGGGTCGTGTTTTTCTGCATCCGCGCTTCGCTGGGCGAAAGTTACCAACTTGTGAGGAACAAGCAACCTCGCGCCACTGCGCCGCTTCAGTCATCGCGTCAAGACCCACGGCGGCTGGTCGGTCCGTCGCGTCGACGCCAACACCTTGGAATGGACCAGTCCCCACGGGTACCTGTTCCACGTCGACCACGACGGCACCCGTCCCATTCCCACCGCAAACCGTCGGCCAGTCCGAGGAGTCCACTCCTAGAAACTCGGTGGTGGGTGGACCCGAGTCGGGAGAGGGTGGCGAGGTGGTGGTGTTGCTGGCGGTACTCGGAGCGGCTGTGCTGCATGCGGCGTGGAACGCGATGGCGCACGGCGTACCGGACCGGCTTGGTGGGTTCGCGCTGCTCGGGTTGTCATCCGGGACGTGCGCGATTGTCGCAGTGACGGTGACCGGTCTGCCGCCTTCGAACGCTTGGCCGTACATCGTCGCGTCGGTCGTGCTGCACATCGTGTACTACTCGGGCTTGGTGGCGTCGTACAACTTCGGCCAGTTCAGCCAGGTCTACCCGCTGGCGCGCGGTACGTCGCCCTGGGTGGTCGCCTTGGTCGCGATCCTGCTCCTGAACCAGCACCTGGTCCGCTTGGAGCTGGCCGGCGTACTGCTCATCTCGGCGGGTCTGATCGCTCTGGTCTTCATCGGCGGCCGCCCGACCCGGAGCCAGGCGCCGGCGCTACTGGCGGCCTTCGGCACCGGCCTCGTGATCGCGGCGTACACGGTGGTCGACGGCATCGCTGTCCGCAAGATCCCGCTCGCCTCCTACATGGGCTGGACCTTCACCCTGCAGAACCTGATCCTCATCCTGTTCGTCCTCTGGCGCCGCGGCTTCAGCTTCCTGCGCGTCGAGAAGCGCTACCTGTACGCCGGCCTCGGTGGCGGCCTCGTCTCGCTAGCCGCCTACGGCCTGGTCCTCTGGGCCCAAACCCGTGGCGCCCTCGCAGCCATCGCAGCCCTCCGCGAAACCAGCATCATCTTCGGCGCCATCATCGGCGCCCTCTTCTTCGGCGAACGCTTCGGCCCCAAACGAGCCATAGCCGCCGCCGTAGTAGTAGTCGGCATCCTCCTCCTCAGCCTGGGCTAGCGTCGCCCGGTCAGGAGCGGGGGCCGAAGGTGAGGGGTTGGCGGGTGCAGAGGTAGGTGGCCCAGTGGAGGGTGGTGGGGGTGCCGGTGGTGTCTCGGGTGATGCGGAGGAGTTCGCCTACCTCGCGGCCCGAGGCGGTGCGGTAGAGGTCGGCGGAGATGCGTTCGAAGACGGCGGGGGCCTTGTGGGCGGGGGCGCCGGGGGCGGTTGCCTCGAGGTGGCCTTCGCGGACCGAGAAGACGAAGGGCGCGCCTTCGGAGAACCAGGTGCCGAGGACGGCGACCAGTTCGTCGGGGACCGAGGTGCCGGGGACCCACGCGGCCGGCAGGGCCGGATCGTCGTCGAGCACCTTGATCGCCAGGTCGGTGGCGAGTCCGGCCGGGTCGGGAGCCGAGGTGGAGTTCATCAGCGCGATTCCCGCCGTACCGGACGGGCGGTGCACGAAGCTGCCGGTGATGTGACCGGGCATCCCGCCGGTATGGCCGACGAAGACGCGCTCGCCGAGCCGGAGCAGCATGAATCCGAGCCCGAAGCCGAGCTGCCAACGGTCCAGATCCGCCATGATCTGCGGCTGGCACATCTCGTCGATCGTGTCCTTCGAGAGCACCTCCTCGACCGGCCCGGCGATGAACGCCATCCACTTCGCCAGGTCTTCCGCGGTACTCGCGAGCCCGCCGCAGGCGTTCATCGCACCGAGGTCGAGCAGGCCTTCCAGTTCCGGCACATCGGAGAACGGCGGAACGTAGTACCCGGTGGCCGCGGGTCCGCCGTCCATGCCGACCGTCGTCCGGCGCATCTCCAGCGGCCGCAGGATCCGGGCCTGGATCGACTCGTACCAGGACCGGCCGTCGAGCCGGGCGACGACCTCGCCGAGCAGTGAGTAGACCAGGTTCGAGTAGTGGAACCGGTGATGCGGCTTGCCGATCCGCTCGGCCTCGTTCCAGCCCGCGATCAGTTCCTCGCGGTCCGGGAACTTCATCGTGTCCCAGACATCGCCGACGGGCTCGCGCTGCATCCCGCTGATGTGGCTGAGCATCTGCCGCACGGTGATGCCCTCGTGCTTGCTCTCACCGATGAACTGCTCGAGCCGGTCGTCGAGGCTGAGCTTGCCCTCGTCGCGCAGCGCCATGATCGCGACCGCGGTGAAGGTCTTGCTGTGCGAGGCGATCAGGTACTGCGTGTCGGCGGTCGGCGTCACTCCGGGCGTCGCGAGATCGGCGGATCCCGCACCGCCGGACCAGGCCAGCCCACCGTCCCGTACGACGGCGCCCACCAGCCCGGGCACTCGATGCTTGCTCTGACGCTCGGCGATGATCCGGCTCAGATCGGACTGGGTCCTGGCGGCGATCTCGGTCACCCGGCCGACAGTAATACACCGAGGTGCATCCTGGCCCGGCAGTTCTGCCGACCCTGAGGTGTCCCGGAGAGATGACAAAAGACAGGGGAGATGAGCGGGGTGGTGTGGGAGGCTTGAGGGGTGCGCATAGCGGTGCTTGGGCCTCTTGCGATGTGGGCGGCCGACGGTAACCCGCTGGACGTCCGCGGTCTCCGCCTGCGCGGGCTGCTCGCGCGCCTGGCGCTGGACGCCGGCCGCCCGGTCGGGATCGACACTCTGGTCGACGGTTTGTGGGGCAGCGAGCCTCCGAGCGCCAACGCCCTGCAGTCGCTGGTGTCACGTCTGCGCGCCGGCCTACCCGCCACCGAATCGAGCATCTCGGTGCAGTCCGGTCCGGCCGGCTACACCCTGACGATCCCGCCAGAGTCCGTCGACGCGCTCCAGTTCCAAGACCTCGTACGCCGCGGCCGCCGGCTTCTCACGAGCGATCCCGACCAGGCCAGGGCCCTGCTCACCCAGGCCGAGCGCCTCTGGCGTGGTGACGCGCTCACGGATCTGCGCGATCTCCCCTTCGCGGGCATCGAGGCCGATCGACTGGCCGAGCTGAGGCTGGGTGCGGCCGAGGATCTGGCCGAAGCCGCCGTCACCAGCGGCCACGCGCGCGACGTGATCGCCGAGTTGGAAAGGCTCGCCCTCGCCCAGCCGCTGCGCGAACGGTTGCACGAACTGCTGATGAGAGCCCTTTACGCCGATGGCCGGCAGGCGGAAGCGTTGTCGGCTTACGAGCGGGTCCGGACGACCCTCGCCGACGAGCTCGGCGCGGATCCCGGGACCAGGCTGCGAGACCTGCATATCGCCGTACTGCGAGGGGACGCGATCGATCCGGCGGCGGTCGTCTCCGCGCCGAGCCCGGTGGCGTCGGTGCCGCGGAGCAACCTCCGGGCGCCGCTGACCAGCTTCGTCGGCCGGTCGGATGACGTCGCCGAGCTGACCAGGCTGCTCAGCAATGGCACGCGACTCGTCACCATGGTCGGTCCGGGCGGAGCGGGTAAGACCCGCCTGGCGACCGAGACCGGGCGGTCGCTGCTGGAACACGGCGGCGACGGTATCTGGTTCGTCGAACTGGCTCCGCTGGGCGATGCGGCCGATGTCGCACCGGCGATGCTGAGCGCGCTGGGCGCCAGCGAGTTCGTCGACAGCATCAAGACCTCGCTGGCGCCGACCCACCTTCCGCCCAGCCGCGCGGCGACCGAACGGCTGGTCGAGGTGATCGCGGATCGCCGTGTGCTGCTGGTGCTGGACAACTGCGAGCACCTGGTTCAGGAAGTGGCCGCCCTGGTCGATTCCCTGCTGGCCGTCTGCCCGCGGCTTCGCGTGCTGACCACCAGTCGCGAGCCGCTCAGCATTCCCGGCGAGCACTTGCACCAGGTCGGCCCACTCGGGCTGCCACCCGAAGACAGCGAGACCGACGCCTACCCTTCGATCCAGCTGTTCGTGGACCGCGCCCGCGCAGTACGGCCGGACTTCGCCGTCACCGACGGGAACAGGCAGGCCATCGGGGAGATCTGCCGCCGGCTGGACGGGATGCCACTGGCGATCGAGCTGGCCGCGGCTCGGTTGCGCGCGTTGACGCCGATGCAGATCGTCGAGCGGCTCGCGGACCGTTTTCGCTTGCTGACAAGCGGTTCCAGGACAGCCTTGCCGCGGCACCAGACCCTGCGCGCGGTCGTGGAGTGGAGCTGGGAGTTGCTCGACTGCGACGAGCAAGCCGTCGCCCGTCGACTCTCGCGCTTCTCCGGCGGAGCCACCCTCGAAGCCGCCGAACAGGTCTGCAGCGGTCCCGACATCCCACCAGAAGCAGTGCTCGGCGTGCTCGCGTCCCTCGTCGACAAGTCGCTGGTCGAGGCGGCCGCCGGTGAACGCTCGGTCCGCTACCGCATGCTCGAAACCGTCAAGGCGTACAGCGCTGAGCAACTAGCAGCGTCAGGTGAGCTGGACCAGGTGCGGCAGGCACACACGCGGTACTTCGCTGACCTGGTTCGCCAAGGCAGCAAGGAACTCCGGACCGGGTCGCAACTGCAGTGGATCGCCAGGTTCGACGCGGACAACGAGAACCTGCTCGACGCGCTCCGGACCGCGATCGACCTGGGGGAAGCCGACACGTCGATCGGTCTGGTCTCCGTGCTCGGTGAGTACTGGAACATGCGCGGCCGCCCGGCGGAGGCGGTTACCTGGTTCGAGGCCGCCTTGAATGTGCCCGGCCCGACCGATCCGGTCATCCGTGCGCACACGCTGATGATGTACTCGCTCGGCACCTTGTCCGCCGGTGGCGACATGACCGTGTCCTTCCCCAAGGCGATCCGTGGACTGGCTCAGGTCCGGCTGCTCGGCCGCCGGTACTCCGAGGTCGCCGAGGCCGGCGTCGGCCGGTTCACCAACGCCGCCTGGGCGGCGTTCCGCCGGGACAAGGCCGCCTCCTTCCGTGAGCTCGACGAGGCCCGCAGCCACGACGACCCGTGGACCCGGAACATGGCCGTGATGATGTCGGCGATGTTCCGCGAGAACGAGGGCGACGTCGATCAGATGGGCGCCGATCTGGCCTCCGCGCTCGAAGGGTTCCGCGCGCTCGGCGATCGGTGGGGGACCTCGCTGGCGCTCCGCGGCCTGGCCAGCTTCCAGGGCACCCGTGGCGACCACCAAGACGCCCATGACTCCCTGCTCGAGGCACTCAGGCTGACCGGCGAACTCGGTACCAGCGAGGGGGTGGCGCAACTGCTCGCCCAGATCGCGTTGAGCAAGGCCGAGCTCGGAGACGAGGAGGGAGCCGTCCAGGCTCTGCAGCAGGCGCGCCGGCTGGCCGAGGAGACCGGCAGCCGGGGCGGTGAGGGGATGGCGGACATCGGCCTGTCCGCGCTCGCCCGCCGGGCCGGCCGGCTGGACGAGGCGCTGAAGCTGGCCGACGCGGCGTACGCGTCGCTGGATCTGCAGGCCGAGCGGGTGGCCCCGCACGGGCAGGTGATGATGCTCAGTCAGTTGAGCCGGGTCTGGGTGGATCGCGGTGGCCTCACCGAGGCCCGCGCGTACATCGAGCAGGCGGTCGGACTCGCGTTCGGGACCGACGACATGCCGCTGGTCGCCGTGACGGTGGAGGCCTTCGCCGACGTCGGGCTGCTGGCGGGCGATCCCGAGCTGGCCGCCCGGACGCTGGGGCAGGCTGCTGTGTTGCGGGGGATGCGGACCATCCCGGACTCCGATGTCCGCCGCAGTCACGAGCGGCTGCGCGAGGCGCTCGGCGAGGATGGTTTCGAGGCCGCTTATGCGGTCGGCGCCGCGTTGAGCCGCGACGAGGTGAAGGCCGAGCTGCGGGCCCGGGTCGCGCCGGCCTGAGCGGTCAGCTCACCATCAGCGCGACGGCCAGGTTGCGGAGTGCCTCCTGTACGCCGGTCTCCGGCGGGCGCGGGTCGGCGAGCATCCAGTCGTAGACGACGGTGTTGACCGCGCCGATGAAGCACAGGCCGAGGAACCGGAAGTCCTTCGGCCCGATCTCCTGCCGGGCGACGGCGGAGTCACCGACCTGGACGATGCTGGAGATCAGCAGTTCGCGGAAGGCGATCCGCTGCTCCTCCACCGCGGGGCTGATGCCGACCACTTCGACGAACGAGATCCGGGCCCGGCGCGGGTCGCTCATGATGGTCTCGAGGTAGCCGTCGACAGCCGCGACGATCCGTTTCCGGACCGGCGCGCCGGCGGTCGCGGCCAGCGCCTCGCCGGTACTACGGACGCCGACCTCGATCAGCTGGGCGTGCACCGCGAGCAGCACGGCTTCCTTGTTCTGGAACTCGTGGTAGAAGTGCCGGGTCGACACTTTCGCCTGTGCACACAGGCGTTCCACCGAGGTCGCCGGGTAGCCGTCGGTCCCGAACAGCTCCAGCGCCGCGTCCAGCAGACGCTCCCGTCGTGCCGCCTTCCACTCGTCGACCGAGCGCCCGGAGTAGCGGCGTACGGAGGGTTCGCTCATTGCACCTCTTGTCGATACCCCGTGCCTGAACCCTTGTCATCTTAGCCAGATCGGCTCTGGACATTCAGATGATGAGAAAGAAGTGCAAGGGATGTCAGGTACGGCGGCGGTAGGCGCGGATCGCCAGGGGGGCGAACACCGCGATCAGCCCGATCATCCAGGCGAACGTGATCAGCAGCGGCTTCTGGACGTCTCCGCCGAGCATCAGGCCGCGCATCGTGTCGACCAGGTACTTGACCGGGTTCACGTTCACGAAGGCCTTCAGGAAGCCCGGCAGCGTGTCGGTCTGGACGAACACATTGCTGCCGAAGGTGAGCGGGAACATCACCAGGAACGCGACCCCCTGGACACCCTGCGCGGTCTTCAGCGTCAGGCCGAGCCAGACCCAGATCCAGCACATCGACAGCGCGAACCCGAGCACGATCAAGCAGGCGAGCAGCCCGTTCGCGACGCCGTTCTCGAACCGGAAGCCGAGCACGAAACCGGTGGTCATCAAGATCACGATCGACAGCGTGTAGCGGACCGCGTCACCGAGGACTGCGCCGATCAGTGGCGCGACCCGGGCGATCGGCAGGCTCCGGAACCGGTCGAAGACTCCCTTGGCGAAGTCGTCGTTCAGCCCGACGCCGGTGCCCATGGTCGAGAAGACCACGGTCTGGACCAGCAGGCCCGGCAACAGGTACGGCAGGTAGTCGTGCCAGGTGCCGCCGTTGGCGATCGCCCCACCGAAGACGAACAGGAACAGCACCAGGAAGATGATCGGCTGGAACGTCACGTCCGCCAGCGCTTCGGGGTTCTGCTTGATCCGGACGATGTTGCGACAGGCCAGCGTCAGGCTCTGCTGGGCCCAGGCGAACGGCCTGCTCCGGTGCTCCGGTCGGGTGGCGGCCGGTTCCAACGTGGCGGTGCTCATCGGACCGCTCCTTCCAGTACTACGGTGTCTTGGACGGCGGCGTGGCCGACCAGGGCGAGGAACACCTCGTCGAGGCTGGGCAGCCGCAGGGACAGTTCGGTGACGGCGATCCCGGCCTCGTCGAGCCGGCGAACCACCACCGGCATCGAGGTGCCGTCCGGGACCGGCACGCTGACCAGGGCGTTCACCACGTCGACCTTCGGACGAACCCCGACCGACTCGGCGACGATCGCGGCGACCCGCTCGAGGTGACCCGGCTCGGCCGGTCGTACGTCGAGGGTCTGCCGGCCCGCCTGCGCCTTGAGCTCGGCCGGACGGCCGGAGGCCACCACCTTGCCCTTGTCGAACACCATGATCGAGTCGGCCAGCGCATCGGCCTCTTCCAGGTACTGCGTGGTCAGCAGCACGGTGGTTCCATCGAGGACCAGGTTGCGGATGGTCTCCCACACCCCGTTGCGGGCGTGCGGGTCGAGACCCGTGGTTGGCTCGTCGAGGTACAGGATGCTCGGGTTACCGACCAGGCTCGCGGCCAGGTCGAGGCGGCGCCGCATCCCGCCGGAGTAGGTCTTGGCGATCCGGTCACCGGCGTCGGAGAGCTCGAACCGCTCCAGCAGTTCGCCCGCCCGGGCCTTGGCCTGGGCCCGGGGCATCCCGAGCAAGCGGCCGATCATGGCCAGGTTGCGCCGGCCGGACATGTCCTCGTCGACCGACGCGTACTGGCCGGTCAGGCCGATGATCTCGCGGACCCGGGAGGCCTCGCGGACGACGTCGAACCCGCCGACCGTCGCGTGCCCGGCGTCCGGCCGCAGCAGCGTGCCGAGGATCCGGACCGCCGTGGTCTTGCCGGCGCCGTTCGGACCGAGGACACCGAGCACGGTGCCGGTCGGCACGGTCAGGTCCACGCCGTCCAGCGCAGTGGTGGTGCCATATTTCTTGACCAGACCTTCGGCCGAGATGGCGACCTGGTTCGTAGTGGACATCGGTTCCTCCCAGATGACTGTTTCCGGGACAACCGTGCGCCTTGCCGCTGGTACCGGCCTGGCACTCGGCTGAGAACCCGTCTCAGCCGATGCCAGCGGCTGATATCAGCTGGTGAGGGGGACGACCTGATTGGCGCGGAGCGCCTCGTAGACCTCCGGGTTGTACCTGGCCAGCGTGGCGCGGGCGCGGCGGCGGTACCGCAGGATCTGCACCGTCCCGATCGCCCACAGCACGTACTGGAAGGTAAGCGCCCACTTGAAGTCGCCGATGGTCTGCGTCGCTCCGCCCGACGATGCGTCCAGCAGTACGCCGACCATGCCGATGCAGATCAGCGTCGCGATGAACCCGCCGGTGTTGACCATCCCGTTGGCGGCGCCGAAGCGGGTCGACGGGTTGAAGGTCCGCGCGTAGTCCAGCCCGAGCATCGAGCCGGGGCCACCGGCTGCCTGTACGACGATCAGCAGGAGCAGCACCGGCATCGGAGCCCGCCCGGGCCACGCCAGTACTACGGTCCACATCGTCACGGATCCCGCGATCACCGCGAGGACGATCCAGGACCGGTAGAAGGGGAACTTCGCGGCGTACCGGCCGACCAGCGGGCCGTAACAGAGGCCGGCCAGCACGGGCAGGATCAGCAGGGACGCCGCAGTCGTCGGAGCGAGGCCTTCGCCCCGGACGAGGAACGGGTAGCCCCAGAGCAGGCCGAACGTGGAGCCGGAGAAGCTGGTGGTGAAGTGCGTCCAGAGGCCGAGTCGTGTGCCCGGCTCCCTCCAGGCCCTGCGCAGGTTGTGGCGCACCTCCGACAGCGACTGCTTCGTGCGGTGCAGCGGCTCGTCGTACGGGCTGTTCCTCAGCAGGAAAATCACCGCCAGCCCTGTGACCAGGCTGAGCACGCTCGCGCCGGCGAAGGTGGCGGTCCAGCCGAACGCGCTGAACGCGGCGGCCATCGGCACGGTCGACACGATCGCGCCGATACCGCCGAGCATTCCGGTCGCCTGCGACATCACCGGCTGCCGGAGCGCCGGGAACCAGGACATCACGACGCGGAGGACGCTGATGAACACGAGTGCATCGCCGACACCCAGTACTGCGCGGGCCGCGAGCGCTGCGGGGTACGAGTCGACCAGGCTGAATGCGGACTGGGCGACGAAGAGCAGCCCGGACGCGGCGATCAGCAGTCGCCTGGATCCGTAGCGGTCCAGGAGAATGCCGACGGGCACCTGCATGGCGGCGTACACGGTCAGCTGGACGACGGTGAAGCTGGCGAGCGCGGAGGCGGAGATGTGGAACCGCTCGGCCGCCTGCAGACCGGCGACGCTCATCGAGCCGCGGTGGAGGACGGTGACGAGGTAGGTGAAGACAGCCGTCGCCCACACCGCCCAGGCCCGACGACCGCCCAGGGGGAAGAGGAGCTCGGTCACTGCAGGCTCCGCAGATCCGCCGCGGCGACGTGGATGTGCGCGATGACGAGCTCGCGGAACCGCTTGGGGCTGTTCCCGCAGAGGGCGTCGATCATCTCCTGGTGCGCGGCGATGGACTTGTCCATCCGGGCCGGCTGGACCTCGATACCGGGTACGCCCATCCGGACCTGCCGGTCGCGGAGGCTGTTGTACAGCCTGGCCAGGATCTCGTTGCCGGCGGCACCGACGATGGCCTCGTGGAAGGCCCGGTCGGCCTCCAGGAAGCTCTTCGCGTCGCCGGCCTTCTTGTACTTGCGC
The DNA here is from genome assembly GCF_014217565.1 of Kribbella qitaiheensis. Lineage (NCBI taxonomy): Bacteria > Bacillati > Actinomycetota > Actinomycetes > Propionibacteriales > Kribbellaceae > Kribbella > Kribbella qitaiheensis. Next base: position 4,107,563 of record NZ_CP043661.1, on the reverse strand, counting down.
ATCTCCTGGACCAGCGGGACCAGCTTCTCGACCAGCTGCTTGCGCCGCGGCCAGACCTTCGCGGCGGCGTGCGTCTCGATCAGCTCGCGCGCCTCGAGGACGTCGTTGATCTCCTGCGGCAGCACCGGCAGGACCAGCGCGCCCTTCTTCGGGTACAGCTTGACCAGGCCGGACTCCTCCAGCCGCAGCAGCGCCTCGCGGACCGGAGTACGGGAGACTCCCACCGCGGTGGCCAGCTCTCCCTCGGTCAGCAGCTCGCCGCCGGGGTAGACCCGGTCCAGGATCGCTGCCTTCACGAACGCGTAAACCCGCTCGGCGGCCGGAATCCGCTCCACGGCCGGTCCCGCCTCCGCGACGATCCGCGCGATCTCGATCGTCTCGTCCCCCAGCACCACCTTCGCCGGCACTTGTTCCGGCACCCCGTTACTCAACTCACCCTCACATATGCATCTGGTATCTCTGTTGTATCTATCTTACACGCAACCCCATGGTGCCCGGCGAGGCTGTTGACTCCACAGGTTGTCCACAGGGCCGTCCACAGCTGTGGGCAAGGAGGTCACTGCGGAGGGTGACGGTCGGGACTGTGGGTAGTGGTTGGTGCAGGGTTTCCCGTGTGTTCGGAGGGTGGCGACGTCGGTGCCGACGAAGCGCTCTAGAGTCGCGAGAGCGTTTCCGTCCACTCGCTGTCGCCCCAAGGAGAGAGTGTGTCCCGAAGTTTTGGTACCCGCCGGCTGAGTGCCGGACTGGCTGTGCTCGCGTTGGCGTTCACCACGGCCGGCGCCGCAACCGCCGCACAGGCCGCGCCGTACGCGCCGGCCGGATCCACTACGGCAGCGGCCGAGCCCGGTCCGCTGATGAACTACGCGGTCAACACGAAGGCCAGTTACCCGCACGTGAAGCGCGTCGAGCAGGCGGTCAAGGCCGCCGGCGGCACCGTGGTCCAGTCGTACGCCCAGATCGGCGTCGTGATCGCGCAATCGACCAACCCGGACTTCCGTACCGACGTACGGGTCGGCCGCAACGGCCGCGAGGTCCAGTCGGTCGGTGCCACCCGGACTGCCGCTGTCAGCGAAGGCCCGGTCGGCTCCGCTGCCGGCGTCAAGCTGACTTCGGCCAAGGGGCTGATGGCCGGCGAGGCCGCTCCGGTCGCGGATCCGCGCGAGGCCGAGCAGTGGGACATGAAGCAGATCAAAGCTGACCTGGCCCACAACGTCACCGACGGCTCCCGCCGCGTCCTGGTCGGGATCAACGACTCCGGTGTGGACGACACCCACCCGGACCTGGCGCCGAACTTCGACGCCAGCGACTCGGTCAACTGCATCAACAACGGTGTGCCCGACACCACCGCCGGCGCCTGGCGGCCGACAACCAGCTCGCACGGCACGCACGTGGCCGGCACGGTGGCCGCGGCCCGCAACGGCGTCGGCATCGTCGGGGTCGCCCCGGGTGTGCGGATCGCGTCGGTGAAGGTCGTCAACGACGATGGGTTCATCTACCCGGAGTACGCGATCTGCGGTTGGATCTGGGCCGCTCAGCACCACATGGACGTGACGAACCACAGCTACTACATCGACCCGTGGGAATTCTGGTGCAAGGACAGCGGCGACCAGGGCGCGGTCCAGGAGTCGGTCCGGCGCGCGGTCGAATTCGCCACCAAGAAGGGCGTGCTGTCCGTCGCGGCGGCCGGTAACTCCAACTACGACCTGGCCAACAAGACCACCGACAACGGCAGCCCGGACGACAGCACCCCGGCACCGCGGCAGCTCGACAACAGCTGCCTCGACATGCCGACCGAGCTCCCCGGCGTGATCACGGTCGCCAGCACCACCCAGGCGAAGGCACGGAGCAGCTTCTCCAACTTCGGCCTGAACAAGATCGACGTGGCGGCTCCCGGTAGCGGCATCCTGTCCACCCTCCCGGGTGGCGGCTACGGCACCATGAGCGGTACGTCGATGGCATCGCCGCACGTCACCGGCGTGGCCGCCCTGATGAAGTCGACCCACCCGTGGTGGACCCCGCGCGACCTGGAGAAGGCGCTCCGCAAGGAAGCCGACGACACCGCCTGCCCGACCACCCCGGACGCCCGCTGCACCGGCACCACCGCCAACAACGCCTTCTACGGCGAAGGCATCGCAGACGCGCTCGACGCGGTAACCCGCCACTGAAAGCTGAGCCAGGGGGCCCTCCGCCCAGGACCCCCTGGCTCCTGTCTTTGTCAGCGGGGCCAGTAGCGTGGTGGGGACTTGGCTGGGTCTGTGACTTCGTGGCGGCCGCGCGGATCGAGGCCGTTGATCCGGACCAGCCGTTGGCCGGTTGCTTTGGTGAGATCTGCCATCACCAGCGGCATCGAGGCGATCAGTGCGCCGAGCGCAAGAGCCAGGCCTGACAGTCCCAGGTCGTAGCGTTGGCCGTAGCGGACGTGGTGCAGGCCGCTCTTCTTGATGGCGTCCGTCTCATCAGGATCGTCGAGCTGGCTGGCGTCGTTCGTGACCAGCACCTCGAAGCCCCGGGTGGCGGCGTCGCGTAGTACGAAGCAAGTCTTTCTTGCTGCTCCAGCCCAGGCTGTGGACGTGGTGGACCTGGTGGTTGCGGAGGACGCGTTGCAAGGGCTCCAGGCTTTGCGATGCAACGTCTTCGTCGAGCAGGACGCGCATCAGGCTGGGCGGCGCCTGTTGAAGCGGTCGAGGTAGCCGGCGAAGTCGGCAGCGTCGTGGGCGGCCGGTGCGTTGACGGCTGGGTAGTAGTCGGCGATCTCGGCTGCCGGCACTCCGGATCGCACCAGGCCGGCGATCAGGTCGAACGGCACTCGGGTCCCGGACACCACCGGATGACCGCCCCGGATCTCAGGGTCGATGAGGAGATTCTGGCGTGGACGCAGTAGATCAGGGACGACGGTGGCGTCGGTAGGGAACGATCGCAGTACCGCCGCCATCAGGACAGTCGTCACCCGCTGGCCGGGCCGCCCGACCAGGTCGACGGTCTCCTCCGCGTCCACCAGCACCACGCTGTTGCCCTGAGCCACCAATCGGTACTGCGAGAGATGGCCGAACTCGCCGAGCTCGGCCAAGGTCTCGAGTGCACGCCGGATGCGCTGCAAGGAGATCTGCTCCTGGCGCAGATAGACCGTGGTTCGCAGCGCCACCACATCGCGGAACGAATAGCGCACCGGGCGAGCGGACACCTCGGGAACGAGGATCGGACCGGCAGGTCGTCGCCAGTAGGCGAGCTGCCGGATGGAGGCGCCCGAAAGAGCCGCCGCCATCCGTGTCTTGTAAGCCACCCGTTCCACCCCCTTGGTCGTCCTGACGATGGTAGCCCCCGGAAGGCGTCTCACGCGGACGCCTTGTGGACAACGATCCCCGATCCGCCGAACTGCCCCGGGATGCCCGGGGTTTCCCCGGCTAGGGCTCTGTCAGAGCGGTGAGGGTGGTGAGAAGGCTGGGCGTATTGATCGGCGTGAAGAAGGATTCGTCGGTGGATTCGACGAGGGTTATTGCCTGGCGGGCCAGGGATTTGCCGGTGGGGGTGGGGTGGACGGTTTTGGCTCGGGCGTCGGTGGGGGAGGGGTGGCGTTCCAGGAGGCCCTTGGATTCCAGGGTTTTCAGGACCTGGGAGGTCATTTTGATGTCGGTGCCGGCCTGGGTGGCGAGGTCTTGCTGGTTGGGGGTGTGGCCCTGTTCGGTCAGCCACCAGGTGCAGGCCAGGAGGACGAACTGGACGTGGGTTAGGTCCAGTGGGGCGAGGGCGGCTGTTACTGCGCGTTGCCAGCGGAGGGTTACGTGCCAGAGGAGGAAGCCGGGGCTTTCGGCGGGGCCGCCCGCATAGCGGGTCACGCGAGGGTGAGCTTGCCGGCGTACGCGATCAGGCCGTCCATTGCTTCCGGGAAGTCGGAGGTGATCTCGGGGCCGATCTGAGGGCCGATCTCGTCCGCGGAAGCGCCGGTGATCTCCAGCAGGTGGACGATCCGGGTCCCGCCGTCAGGCAGGTCGGAGAGAGTGTGGCTGAAGCGCAGGGTGACGCCGCCGAAGGATGTCTCGTCGGCGTACCGGGTGTTCTCGATGATCTCCACGATCGTCGAGGTGATCGGGTCCTGGCCGATCGGCGTCATCGCGACGGTGCTGCCGACCTCGAACGGACCGGCCAGCTTGATCTGCTGCATCGAGGTGTCCCATTCGGTCCAGCTGTCGATATCGGCCAAGGCCTGCCAGACAACGCTCCGCGGTACGGCGGTCTCGGCGGTGTGCTCGTGAATCCACATGTCAGCTCCTCCAGATTTAGTCTGCGCACAGATTATCCGTGCGCAGACTAAACCGCAAGAGGAGCTAGCCGGTCTTGCCGTCCAGCAGTTCGCGGATGATGTCGAGATGACCGACGTGCCGTGCGGTCTCCTCGATCATGTGGCAGAGGATGTACCGCACCGAGGCCTGATCTCCGCGGGGATCAGGTGCCCGCTGCACGTCGTCGAGGGAGAATCCGGCGACGATCTCGTTCGAGCGAGCGCACTCCTCGTCATACTCGTCCAGCAGCCGGGCGAGCGGGACGCCGGCCACCATCATCTCCTCGTTCCGGGGACCGCCCTCGGTCCACGGCGTCTGGCCGGTGTCCGGAACGCCGAGCAGATCCTCGTGGAACCAGGAGTATTCGATCCAGCGCAGATGCGACACGATGCCCGCGACCGTCATCAACGGCGATGTCCGCAGTAACGGCCTGTACGCCGCCGCCTCGTCGAGTCCCTCGCACTTGCCGCGAACGAGAGACCGTTGCAGGTCGAGCCAGCCGGTGAGTTGAGTCCGCTCGTCGCCGGTCAACGGCGGCCGTGCCGTCACGCGGGCTGCTCCGGAGACAGCCGGTCGTAGCTGGTCGAGCCGTCCAGCAGTTCGCGGATGATGTCGAGGTGGCCCAGGTGCCGCGCGGTCTCCTCGATCATGTGGCAGAGGATGTACCGCAGCGACGCGGCTTCCCCCTTCACGGCGTACAGGCCCTGTTCCACGGCATCCAGGGACAGATCGGCGATCGCGGCGTTCGAGCGCGCGCACTCGGCGTCGTACTCGTCCAGCAACTGAGCGATCGGTACGTCGTCGACGGCCATCTCCACATCGGGATGGCCGTCCTCGGTCCACGGCGTCTGGCCGGTGTCCGGTACGCCGAGGAGGTTGAGCTGGAACCAGGAGTACTCGTTCCAGCGCAGGTGGGCCACCAGGCCGGCCATCGTCATCAACGGCGAGGTCGGCAGCAGGCTGCGATGCGCGTCGGTCTCGTTCAGGTCTTCGCATTTCATCCGGACGAAGGATCGTTGCAGATCCAGCCAGCCGGTGAGTTGGGTCCGCTCGTCAGAGGTCAGCGGGGGACGCTTCACTACGGTCATTCAAAGCTCCAAGAAGGTGATCGGAGCTGCCCGGTCTCAGCCGCGGGCGCGGCGACGGACAGGCAGCACGACGGGAACACTCGACATCGCGCTCACCTCCCTTCCGTCGTTCGACCGCAACCATAGCGCCCTCGGAGCGCACCGCCTACTGATTTAGCAGGCGTGCCTTCACCTCGTTCTTGAGCACCTTGCCGACCTTCGACCGGGGCAGGTCGTCCCAGACGATGACCTGCTTGGGCGTCTTCACCCCGCCGAGCCGGCTCTTCACGAAGTTCCGTACCTCGGACTCGGTGACGGTCAGTCCGGGATGCAACTGCAGTACCGCGGTCACGCGCTCGCCCCACTTCTCGTCGGGCATCCCGATGACGGCGCAGTCGCGTACGGCCGGATATGCCATCAGCGCCTGCTCGACCTCGGCCGAATAGACGTTGAACCCGCCGGTGATGATCATGTCTTTCGCTCGATCCACTATGTAGAGGTAGTTGAACTCGTCGAGGAACCCGATGTCCCCCGTGTGATGCCATCCGTACTGCGAGGCTGCCGCCGTCGCCTCGGGGTTCTGGTAATAACCGGCCATCACCAGCGACCCCCTGACGACGATCTCGCCCCGCTCACCACGTTCGGCCAGTAGTCCGTCGTCGGTCATGATCGCCACCTGGGTGAGCGGACTCGGCCGGCCGGCGGAGGTGAACCGCTCGACGGCCATCGACCCGTCGGCGTGGAAATGGTCGGCCGGCGCCATCGTGGCGATCATCATCGGCGCCTCGCTCTGGCCGAACAGTTGCGCCATCACCGGGCCGATCCGGGTCAGGGCCTCTTCCAGCCGGGCCGCCGACATCGGCGCGGCGCCGTACCAGAAACACTGCAGGGAGCTCAGATCCGTTGCAGGTAAGGCCTCGTGGGAGAGCAGCATGTAGATCAGCGTCGGCGGCAGGAACGTGTGCGTGACCCGGTGCCGTTCGATCAAGGCGAGGAAGTCGGCCAGATCGGGCGCGGGCATGATCACCACCTCGCCGCCGAGGGTGAGGATCGGGAAGCACAGCACGCCGGCCGCATGCGTCAGCGGCGCCAGCGCGAGATACACCGGCCGGCCGTCGAACGGGTAGCCCATCAGGGTGATCGCCGACATGGTCTCCAGGTTCCGCCCGGTCAGCATCACCCCCTTCGGCCGGCCGGTCGTCCCACCGGTCCCGACCAGCAAGGCCGTGTCGTCGAGCGGCGCGGCCTCCCACGGGTCATCCGGTACGCCGTCCAGCCAGTCGGCGAGGCTCGTTGCTATTGGCAAGGAGTCGTCCAGGCAGATCACCGTGGTCAGCTTCGGCAGGTCGGGCAGGATCCGTTCGACCAGAGGGAGGAAGACGCGCTGGAAGATCAGGCAGGTGCAGTCGAAGGAGTCCAGTAGTTCACGGTTCTCCGGCGCCTCGTTGCGGGGATTGATCGGGCACCAGATCGCGCCGGCCCGGGAGATCCCGAAGACGCAGGCGAAGGAGATCGGGTTGTTCGCCGACAGGATCGCGACCTTCTCGCCTGCCGAGATCCCGGACTTCTGCAGAGCGTGAGCGACCTGGTAGGAGAACTCCTGGACCTCGGCGTAGCTCAGGCTGGTGCCGTTCATCGTCAGGCAGGGCTCGGCCGGCCCGAGCGAAGCCCCCTTGTCGAGGTAGTCGAACAGTCGCACGCCATCTCTCCCAATGCGCAGTTCCCCAGACCGAACGGTGGATCAGGTGCAGGTGCGGGAGCGCCCGGGGGGTGGGTAGAACTCCCGCACCTGGTCCTGGTGTCCCGCGCCGGGTACGCCTTATGCCATGGCGACCCCGGCGCGGGCGATCAGTGGTGGATGGTCACGACCGGTTCGAGTACGAGCCCGAAGCTGCGCAGTACGCCGAGCAGTTCGCGGTGCCCGAAGGCCTGGCAGGCCGAGGCGAGTCCGGCGCGACGTGGCGGCTGCTGGAGCAAGGAGTACGCCGCGTACGCCTGGAGTGCGCCGGTCTGCTTGTAGTTGCTGTTGCCGTGGATCACGCAGTGTGCGCGCCCGAGCGGCCCCGACGCGTGGACGGAGTCGAGCGAGGTGTTGATCCGGGGGTTCTCCCGGGGCGGCATGCTGGCCTGGACCGAGGCCGCGACCTCACCGAGCGCGGCATCCTGCTGGTCGAGGGGAAGCGTCTTGATCTGGCTCTCGACCATCTTCACCGCCTCGACCACGCCTTGCATGACAGCCCGGTCGAAGACGCCGCCGGCCACCTTGACGTTGGCCACCCGGGGGTCGTTCTTGAACCACACCGGGTGGCTCGTCCCACCCCAGGGCAGCGCGAGGGCACTCGCATGCTGACCCGGAACGTTCACCTCGAAGGTGGTCAGTGGGTCCCACTTCACCAGTTCGTTCTGCTCGAGGTAGTGCCAGTCCGCCTTCAGGATGGTGAAGATCGTCTGGGTCGACGCGTAGGTCGGGAAACCCTTCCACAGCACGAGAATGTCGAGCGTGTCGAGACCCGGCGTCTCCAGGCAGATGTTCGCCGCGATCTCGCCCGTCGTGTACATCTGGGCGACGCCCGGCGACAGCAGCAGGCCCTGCGCGGCGAACTTGTCGCCCCAGCCCTGCTGCGCGTCGAGCATCCAGTCCTGCTCGCCCGTGGTGTCGAGGTAGTGACAGCCGGCCGCGAGAGCGGCCTCGACCACGTCCGGCCCGTACTTCACGAACGGGCCGACCATGTTGCTGACCACCTTGGCGCCACGGAACAGGTCCGTCAGCGCGCTCACCTCGTGCTCGACCTCGACCACCTCGTGGTCGACGGTGTCGATGCCGGGGACCTTGTCGAGCACCTCCTGGATCCGGGCCTTGTCCCGCCCGGCCGCGATGAACGGGACGTTGAACTCGCGCAGGTACTCGCAGACGAGGCGTCCGGTGTAGCCGGAGGCGCCGTAGACGACGACGGGTTTGGTCATCTCACATCCCCATTCCGCCGTCGACCGGCAGCCCGATGCCGGTGATGAACTTGGCCGCGTCGGAGGCCAGGAACACGACCGCGTCGGCCATGTCGCCGACCTCGCCGAGCCGGCCCAGCGGGGTCAGGCCGATCACATCGCCCACGGCGGCCTCGGCCGACGGCCAGAGGCCGAGCGTGACCATGTCCGCCGCGAGCTTCATCCCCATCTCGGTCGGAACCAGACCGGGATAGACACAGTTCACCCGTACGCCGTAGCCGAGCTTGCCGGCCTCCATCGCGGCCACGCGGGTCAGCCGGTCGACGGCCGACTTGGTCGCGGAGTACCCGGCGATGCCCGGGAAGGGGATCGTCGCCGCCACGCTGGAGATGTTGACCACCGAGCCACCAGACCCCGCCGGTCCACCCGGGCGCATCGCCCGGAACGCGTGCTTCACGCCGAGCGCGGTGCCGAGCACGTTGATCTCCAGCATCTTGCGGATGTCGGCCGGATCGAGGTCGACGACCAGGCCGGACAGTTCGACACCGGCGTTGTTCACCACGATGTCCAGGCCGCCGAGCTCACCGATGGTGGCAGTGATCGCCGCTTCCCAGTTCGCATCGTCGGTGACGTCCAGCGGCACGAAGGCGGCGGTCGCACCGGCGTCCTTCAGGCTGTCCGCTGCGGCCTTGCCGAGATCCTCGGCGGTATCTGCGATCACTACCGACGCGCCCGCCTTGGCCAGCGCCTCTGCCATTCCCTGACCGAGGCCGCGAGCGCCCCCGGTCACCAGTGCCTTCCGTCCGTTCAGGTCGTACATGCACCTCTCCTCCCCGCTGTTTGCGGTGCCCGATCACCGGTGAGGTGCGGTGACCGGGCGATAGACACAGAGTTGTGGACTTCTGGACAGTCGTCAAGAGTTCCTTGGACAACTGTCAAGAAATCGCCGGCCGGGGTAAAGTCGAAGGTGACCGATGGAGGCCTGATCGTGACCGAGGTGACCGATCGCATCTCGCGCCGGCAGGTGGACAAGTTCGCGGAGCGTCGCTCCCAGCTGGCCGCCTCGGCGCTGCAGACGCTGTCCCAGCTCGGTTATGCCCGCACCAGCCTGCGCGAGATCGCGCAGAACTCGGAGTTCTCGCACGGGGTGCTGCACTACTACTTCCGCGACAAGGTCGAGCTGATCACGTACTGCGTGAAGCTCTACAAGGCCGAGTGCGTCACGCGGTACGACCAGATCGTCGCGACCGTCGAGGAAGCCGAGCAGCTGAAGGTCGACTTCGGCGCCGCACTGGCCGTCACCTGCGAAGAAGACGCCCACATGCATCGCCTCTGGTACGACCTGCGCAACCAGTCCTTGTTCGAAGAGTCCTTCCGCGAGGACGCCCTGGAGATCGACAGATCACTCGAGCAGATGATCTGGCGCATCGTCACCACCTACGCCGAGTTGGCCAAGCGCGAACTCGCGGTCTCCTCCGCAACCGCGTACGGCCTCCTGGACGGCCTCTTCCAACAGGCCCTCTTCCGCCACCTCGCCGGCGACGAGTCCGCGCTACCCACCCTCCGCACAGCCACCGAACAAACCCTCCCCAAATTCCTCACCTGATCCCGCGCGACGTACCGGCCCCGCCCCCGCCGACTTGCACCGCTTGCCCAAGGTGGCGCCGCGAGCTAGGCCCACCGACAGTGGGGTTCGCCTCCCCGTGTGGGGGTTACCCCACTCGCATAGCAGTGGGCTAACCCTCACAGGAGGGGCCAAGCACCCGGTTTGCGCGGATGCCGGGGGTAGACCCATTGGTGTTGGGGTTCGCTCCTGGCGTGGGGGTTAGCCCACTGGTATGGCAGTGGGGTAACCCTCACAGGAGGGGGGAAGCACCCGGTTTGCGCGGATGCCGGGGGTAGACCCATTGGTGTTGGGGTTCGCTCCTGGCGTGGGGGTTAGCCCACTGGTATGGCAGTGGGGTAACCCTCACAGGAGGGGGGAAGTACCCGGTTGGCGCCGGTGGGCTGGTTAGGGGCGGCGATCGTTGATGCGCTTCGCCTTGCCCAGTGAGCGTTCCAGGGCGTGCGGGGCCAGAATCTCGACCTTGGCGGAGATGCCGATGCGGTTCTTGATGAGGTTCGAGAGAGCCGCGCCGACCCCGGCGTGGTCGGTGACACCAGGCGCCGCCTCGACCTGGACTGTTAGTTCGTCGAGGCGGTCGGGGCGGGTGAGGACGCAGAGGTAGTGCGGGGTCAGGCCTTCGATGCCGAGGATGAGTTCTTCGATCTGGGTCGGGAAGACGTTGACGCCGCGGATGATCATCAGGTCGTCGGTGCGGCCGGTGATCTTCTCCATCCGGCGCATCCCGGGCCGGGCGGTTCCGGGCAGCAGTCTGGTCAGGTCGCGGGTGCGGTAGCGCAGTACGGGGAAGGCTTCCTTGGTGAGTGTGGTGAAGACCAGCTCGCCGACCTCCCCGTCGGGCAGCACCTCGCCGGTGATCGGGTCGATGACCTCCGGGTAGAAGTGGTCCTCCCAGATGTGCAGGCCGTCCTTGGTCTCGACGCACTCCTGCGCGACGCCCGGTCCCATCACCTCGGACAGTCCGTAGATGTCGACGGCGTGCATCCCGGTGCGCGATTCCACCTCGGTCCGCATCTGCTCGGTCCATGGTTCCGCGCCGAAGATCCCGACCCGCAACGAGGTCTCCGCCGGGTCGATGCCACGAGCAACCATCTCGTCGAGGATGGAGAGGAAGTACGACGGCGTCACCATGATGATCCGCGCGCCGAAGTCGCGGATCAGGTCGACCTGGCGTTCCGTCATCCCACCCGAGACCGGAACGACCGTGCAACCGAGCCGCTCAGCCCCGTAGTGCGCGCCGAGCCCACCGGTGAAAAGTCCATATCCATAAGCGACATGGCAGACATCTCCCGCGCGACCACCCGCGGCCCTGATCGACCGGGCGATCAGATTCGCCCAGTTGTCGATGTCGCCACGCGTGTACCCGACCACGGTCGGCCGCCCCGTAGTACCGGAGGAGGCATGCACCCGGACAACCTGCTCCCGCGGTACGGCGAACATGCCAAATGGGTAGTTCTCGCGCAGGTCGTGCTTGCTGGTGAACGGCAGCCGGCTCAGGTCCGCCAGCGACTTCAGATCGTCCGGCGCGAACCCCACGCCGTCGAGCGCCGCCCGATAGTGCGGGACGTTCTCGTACGCCGCTCGCACGGTCGCCTGCAGCCCGGCCAGTTGCCGCGCGCGCAGCTCGTCGACGGACAGCCGTTCACCGTCGTCCTGAAGCTCCACCGGACACGGCTCACCAAGGAACCGATCGGTCATGAAAACCTCCGAAACTAAGGCCGGGCCAGCAGGGTCGCGATGCCCTGACCCACCCCGATGCACATCGTGGACAGCGCGTACCCCGCATCGCGGTGGCGAAGCTCGAGGGCGGCGGTGAGAGCGAGCCGGGCGCCGGACATGCCCAGGGGGTGACCCAGGGCGATGGCGCCGCCGTTCGGATTGACGTGATCAGCGTCGTCGGGAAGGCCGAGTTCGCGCAAGACCGCGAGGGACTGCGCCGCGAAGGCCTCGTTCAGCTCGATCACCCCGATATCGGCGAGTGCGACACCGGTGCGGGCGAGGAGCTTGCGAGTGGCCGGGACCGGGCCGATCCCCATGATCCGGGGCGGCACTCCAGCCGCGGCGGTGCCGACGATCCGGGCCAGCGGGGTGACGCCGAGCCGCTCGACGGCCGCGCCACTCATCACCAGCAGGGCCGCGGCGCCGTCGTTCACGCCGGACGCGTTGCCGGCGGTGACCGTGCCGGGGTCGCGGAAAGGCGTCCTCAGAGCGGCCAGGGCTTCGAGCGAGGTCTCGCGCGGGTGTTCGTCGACCTCGACCGTCGTCACGGCGCCCCGCTTGCCGGGGACTGACACGGCGACGATCTCTTCAGCCAGCCGACCGTTGGCCTGCGCCTTGGCCGCGCGCTGCTGGCTACGCAGCGCGAAGAGATCCTGATCCTCGCGGGAGATCTCGAACTCGGTGGCGACGTTCTCGGCCGTCTCCGGCATCGAGTCGATCCCGTATTGCTTCTGCAGCAAGGGATTCACGAACCGCCAGCCGATCGTGGTGTCGAAGATCTCCGCCTGCCTGGAGAAGGCAGTGGTCGCCTTAGGCATCGCAAAAGGTGCCCTGGACATCGATTCGACGCCACCGGCCAGCACGATCTCGTTGTCCCCGGCAATGATCGACCGCGCCGCCGAAGCCACGGCATCGAGGCCGGACCCGCAGAGCCGGTTGATCGTCGTACCGGGCACGCTCTCCGGAACCCCTGCCAGCAGCAGAGCCATCCGGGCGACGTTGCGATTGTCCTCGCCGGCCTGGTTCGCGCAGCCCAGGATCACGTCGTCGATCAACGCCGGGTCGAGAGCGCTGTGCCTGGCCAGCAAGGACGAGATCGCGTGCGCCGCGAGGTCGTCCGGGCGGACCGTTGCGAGCGCGCCGCCGTACCGGCCGATCGGGGTGCGGACACCGTCTACCAGGTAAGCCTCACGCGCCATCGTGCTTCTCCTTCAGGATGGTTCCCGGCAGTTGCCGGCTGCGGCCGCGGAATTCCGCGATCAGGTCGTCGCCGCGCCGGACCGTGACGTCGTAGATCCCGTTCCGCCCGTACGACGCACGCTCGACCGCCTCGGCGATCAGGATGTCGCCGCGCTGAGCCGGGGCGATGAAGACGATGTCGGCGCCCTGGGCGACGGTGACCTGGTTGCGGGAATTGCAGGCGAACGCGAACGCGGAGTCGGCCAGCGTGAAGACGAACCCGCCGTGCGCGATCCCGTGGCCGTTCACCATGTCGTCGCGAACCGGCATCTCCAGCACGGCCGTACCCTCACCGACCCGGACCAGACGCATGCCGAGGGAAGCACTGGCGGAATCCTCCGCCCACATCGCCGCAGCAACGGCTGCGGCCAGGTTGTCGCTCATCGTCCACCCAGACTCGGTCACTCAAGGGTTGTGACACTCTATCGGCGATCTGGTCATTGACTGTAACATCACTGTCGGGACCGGGCCTACGCTGTCCAGTAGTCCGCCTGAAGCCGACGAGCCGTCAACCAGCATGGAGCGCGCAGATGACCACCGCACCGACCAGCACCGACTGGCTCGCCGTTCACCGTGACCGGCTGGACGGAGCGCTGACCGCGATCCGCAGCCGCGGCTACTACTCCGCGTTCCCGGAGTCGCCCAGCCCGCGCGTGTACGGCGAAACCGCCGCCGAGGACGGCAAGGCGGCGTTCGACGCGCATCGCGGTACGGCGTACCCGGTGGAGACGCCCGGGGCGAACGGCACGGTCAGCACCGAGGAGTCGCCGTTCGGGATCTCGCTGGACATCCAGTACCCGCGGACCGTCGAGGACTGCCTGGACGAGCTGCTCGCGGCTGCCCAGAAGGGCATCAGCGACTGGCGAAAGGGCGGTATCGAGACCCGCGTCGGCATCACGCTGGAGATCCTCGACCGGCTGCACAAGCGCGTCTTCGAGCTGGCCAACGCGGTCCAGCACACCAGCGGGCAGGCTTTCGTGATGGCGTTCCAGGCCGGCGGCGCGCACGCGCTGGACCGGGCGCTGGAGGCGATCGCCTACTCGTACGAGGAGATGAGCCGCTACCCGGCGCAGGCGATCTGGGAGAAGCCGGCCAAGGGCGACCCGATCCGGCTGGAGAAGAACTTCACCGTCGTCGGCCGCGGTGTCGCGCTGGTGATCGGCTGCAACACGTTCCCGACCTGGAACTCGTGGCCCGGCCTGTTCGCGTCGCTGGTGACCGGCAACGCCGTCGTGGTGAAGCCGCACCCGCTCGCCGTGCTGCCGCTCGCGATCACGGTCGAGGTCTGCCGTGAGGTGCTCGCAGAGGCTGGCTTCGACCCGAACCTGGTCACCTTGGCCGTCGAGCACACCGGTGACGGCCTGGCCAAGCCGCTCGCGCTGCGCCCTGAGGTGAAGGTGATCGACTTCACCGGCGGCAGCGAGTTCGGCGAGTGGCTCGAGCAGAACGCGACCCAGGCCGAGGTGTTCACCGAGAAGGCCGGCGTGAACGCGGTCCTGATCGACTCGACCGACTCGTTCAAGGCGCTCTGCAACAACCTGGCCTTCACGCTGTCGCTGTACTCCGGCCAGATGTGCACCACCACCCAGAACCTGTTCGTCCCGGGCCGGCGGGATCGAGACCGACGAGGGGCACAAGTCCTTCGACGAGGTCGGCGCCGGCATCGCGAACTCGATCTCCAAGCTCCTCGGCGACGACGCCCGGGCGGTCGAGCTGCTCGGCGGCATCGTGAACCAGGCCGTGGTGAGCCGCCTCGAGCTGGCCCCGGAGTACGGGCAGGTCGTGCTGGAGTCCCGCGCGATCAAGCACCCGGCGTACGAGGACGCGGTGGTCCGTACGCCGTTGCTGGTCGCGATCGATGCCAAGGACGAGGGCGTCTATGGGCGCGAATGCTTCGGGCCGGTCTCGTTCCTGGTCCGGACCGCGGACACCGACGAGTCGATCGAGCTGTTCCGCAAGACGGTCGACGAGGGTGGCGCGATGACCGCCGGGGTCTACTCGACGGACGCGGCGAAGCTGGAGCAGGTGCGCGACGCGGCGCTCGAGGTCGGGGTGGCGTTGTCGGAGAATCTGACCGGCCAGGTTTTCGTGAATCAGTCGGCTGCTTTCAGTGATTTTCACGGCACTGGGGCGAATCCCGCGGCGAACGCCACGTACACCGACGGTGCTTACGTTGCGAGTCGCTTCCGCGTCATTCAATCTAGGCGTCATGCCTGACCCCCTGAATTCTGAGAACCTGCAAGAAGCACTCGCGTACTACGACAGCTGGCTCGCGTTCAACCAGCGCTACCAGCGGATCCCCGGGGTCCAGGCGGCGGTGTACGCCGGGGACGCGGTCGCGCTCTCCTCGGCGTACGGGCTGGCGGACGTCGAGCAGGGCACCGAGCTGACCGAAAATCACCTGTTCCGGATCGCGTCGCACTCGAAGACGTTCACCGCGACCGCCGTGTTCCAGCTCGCCGAGCAGGGTCGGCTGCGGCTCGACGACAAGGCTGGCCTGCACGTCACCGAGTTGGTCGGGACGCCACTGGGCGAGCTGACCGTGCGCGAGTTGCTGGCGCACGCAGGCGGGGTCACCCGGGACAGCCTGGAGGCGGACTGGTGGCAGCTCGCGACCGCGTTCCCGGACCGTGACCAGCTGCTCGCAGTACTGCGGGAAGAGTCGTCGGCGGTGCTCGCCGAGAACGACCGGTTCAAGTACTCCAACATCGGCTACGGGCTGCTCGGGCTCGTGATCGAGGCCGCGAGCGGTACGTCGTACAACTCGTACGTCCAGACCTCGATCGTGGACAAGCTCGGGCTCGCCGGACTCGGGCCGGAGTTGGATCTCCAGCGCAACGCGGAATATGCGGCTGGGTACAGCTCGTACAGCTATGGCGACACGCGGGTGCCGATCGACCACGTGGACACTCGCGCGCTCGCCTCGGCGACCGGATTCTTCGGCAACGCGCGCGACCTGGTCACCTACTTCTCCGCCCACTTCACCGGCGACGACCGGCTGCTGACGGACAAGTCGAAGCGGGAGATGCAGCACCCGCTCTGGCAGACCACCGAGGAGGACTGGCCGCGGTACGGGCTCGGTCTGCAGGTGTCGAAGATCGGCAAACGGAAGGTGTTCGGCCACGGCGGCGGCTACCCGGGGCACATCACCCGGTCCCTTGCCGATGGCGAGCAGAAGATCGCCGTGTCCGTCTTCACGAACGCGATCGACGGGCCGGCCGGGCAACTGGCCGAGGGGTTCTTCAAGCTGCTCGACCTGGCCGGCTCGAAGGAGCGCGGGACCGACTCGGGGCTGGAACGCTTCACCGGCCGGTACGCGAACCTGTGGGGCGTCAACGACATCGTCGTACTCGGCGGCCGGCTCTACGCGATCGACCCGAGCTCACCCGACCCGGCGGCCGAGCCGCAGTCGCTGGAAGCCGATGGCGACACGGTGCGGGTCATCGGCGGTTCGGGGTACGGCTCGTACGGCGAGTCCTACCGCTTTGAGTTCGGTCCGGACGGTCAGGTCGAGTCGCTCCGCGGCTCAAGCGGCCTGCTCTCCCACCCGATCGACCGTTTCTCGCTGCCGGATCGGGTGCGTAACGTGCAGGCATGACCATTCACGGGGACCACCCGTTCCTCCCCCCGGAGTCGGAGCGAAGCCCGGTACGGCGGTTGCGCGGGCGACTGCCGTCACCGGTCGGGCTGTGGACGACCTCGTACGACGGTAAGCGGGCCGGGCTCACGGTGTCGTCGATGCTGGTGGCGGACGGTGAGCCCGGATTCGTGGTCGGTTTGATCGACCCGGACTCGGACCTGTGGGAAACGTTGCGCGAGGCAAGGACCGCCGTGGTGAGCCTGCTCGGCTCCGGGCACCAGCAACTCGCAGACGCCTTCGGCTACGTGGCACCGGCCCCCGGCGGCCCGTTCCGGATGATCGACTGGACCGACACCGACTGGGGCCCGGCACCGGTCGGCGTCACCACCTGGGCGGGCTGCCGCCTCGTAACCCCCGACCCACCCGAGGTCGGCTGGTCCCTCCAGGTCCAACTCGAGATCGCCCACGTAGAGCTGCTGCCCGACGAGCTGCCACCCCTCATCCACCGCCGCGGGCGCTACTTGTAACCCCACCCACGCGCCTCCTCCGTCGTCGCTGCCCGCTGAGACCTGCAGGCGTTTCCCAAGCAAACGACATCTACCATGCAACACTGTGCTGCCGATATCGGCAGTAGAGTGTTGCAATCGACATGTCGAATCCGATCAGCACGGTGGTCCAGACCGTGGATGGCCCCGTGCTCGACGTGCTGGCGCGAACCACCGCTCCGTTGACCGGCCGGAAGATCCATCAACTCGCGGCCGCGGGCAGCGAGACCGGGATACGGAATGTGCTGAGGCGCCTTGCGGGCACCGGCTTGGTGATGGCGACGGAGGTAGGCCCGTCGGTTCAGTACAAGCTGAATCGCGACCACCTGGCCGCGAAGGCTGTGCTGGAGTTGGCGACACTGCGGTTGCGGCTGTTCGACAGCATCCGCGCGGAGATCCAGGGATGGCACATCCAGCCGATGCATGCGAGCGTCTTCGGCTCCACCGCGCGCGGCGATGGCGGCGTGAGCAGCGATGTCGACCTTCTGGTCGTGCACAAGTTCAGCGACGCGGAGGATCCGACGCAGGCGTGGACCGATCAGATGACCGACCTGGCAGACCGGGTCTATCGCTGGAGCGGCAATCACCTCCAGGTCTACGAACTCAGCTCACTCGGCTTCCTCCAACACGTCCAGGCTGGTGAGTCGATCGTCAAGGACTGGAGGCGCGACGCCGTCACCGTCTCCGGTCCGGAGTTCCGCGTATTCATGAACATTCACGTCCACGAGGAGAGCACGCAATGACACCGCAGGCCGGCCGTACGCAGGAGTGCGGCCGCGGACAGGCAATCGTCCGACTCACCCAGGCGCGAGCGTACTTGGAGGTTGCCGAACTCGTTGGCGCCGAGGAAGACGAGCTTGCGAACGACAACGTCACTGCTGCCCTTGCCGTTCTCGCTGGAATCGCCGCCGCTGATGCGGCATGCTGCGCGACGGTTGGCCGCAGATCCCGCGGGCAGGACCATCGGCAGGCGATCGGACTGATCGAGCAAGCTGGCGCAGACGGCAAGACGCTCGGGAAAGCGCTCGGCCGACTGCTCGACCTCAAAGACGGAGCGCACTACGGCATGGTGTTCGTAGGAGCGCAGCAGGCCAAGAGCGCATTGCGGAACGCGAGCATGCTGGTCGACGGAGCGGCTCGTCTCCTGACCTAACGCAACAGAGCGGGCACCGGCCAGCCGCATGGAGCCCAGAAACGCGAGTGTGGAGTACGTCGTACTAGCCGATGTTGCGGATGACTTTGGCGGGGACGCCTACCGCGAGGGTTGAGGGTGGGATGTCGTGGGTGACGATGGCGCCGGCGCCGATGACGGAGTGCTCGCCGATGGTTACGCCTTGGAGGATCATCGCGGAGGCGCCGATCCAGACGTTGCGTTCGATTCGGATCGGGGCGGCGGTGATGCCGTCGCGGCGGGAGGCCGGTTCGACGGGGTGGCCGGAGGTGATCAGGCTGACGCCGGGGCCGATCATCACGTCGTCGCCGATCTCGATGCCGCCGGTGTCGTTGAGTTGGCAGCGCTGGTTGATGAAGACGTTGCGGCCGACTCGGATGTTGATCCCGTGGTCGCAGTACAGGGGTGGGATCAGGGTGAAGGTCTCGTCGACGGGTTGACCGGTCAGCTCACTCCAGGTCGCCCGGATCGCCTCCAGGTCGTCGTACGGAAGGGTGTTGAGCCGTTCGGTCATCCGGATCGCCCGTTCGACCCGCTCGCGGAAACCGGATACCTCCGTCGGGCCCGCAGCGGTCCAGATCTTGGCCATGTGTTTTCCTCTCGCGCATCGAGGTGCTGATGCAAACAGGGAGGGCCAGGTCGGCACAAACAACGGTCAGGTCCGCGTGCCACAACTTCCGGTTGTCGACCTAAGGTGACCGAGTGGATCTTGCGGCCGTCCGGACCTTCGCGGCAGTTGTCGATGCCGGGCAGTTCCAGGCCGCCGCCGACGAGCTCGGCGTCACGCAGCAAGCCGTCTCGAAGCGAATCGCCACCTTGGAACGCGAGCTCGGAGTGGTCCTGTTCGCGCGATCGGCGCGAGGTACGCAACTGACCGTCGACGGGCAGGTGTTCCTGCCGCATGCCCGCGAACTCCTCCGGGTCGCCGATCGTGCCATCACCTCGGTACTACCCGGCCGCCGCGCTCTCCGCGTCGACGTCCTCAACCGCCGCGCCGCCCCGGCGACCTCCCTGCACGCCTTCCACCAGAACCACCCCGGCATCGACCTCGACGTGGTGACGCTGCCCGATCTCGACGTCGACGCCGCCATCGCCGAAGTAGCCGCCGGAACCATCGACGCCACCTTCCGCGCCGTCACCGAGCCCCGGCGCCAGCTCACCTCTCCGATCAGGGCATCCCGCGTCATCGACGATCCGCACCAACTACTCGTCGGCCCTCGCCACCCGCTGGCCGGCGCGGTCAGTCTCACGCTCGCCGACCTCACGCAGTACCGGATCTGGATGCCCGGCATGAAGGCCGGCACAGAATGGCGCTCGTACTACGAGGAGCTCGCTCGCGCCTTCGCGTTGGGCATCGACACCGAGGGACCGAGCTTCGGCGTCGAGGTACTCCTCGACGAACTCGCCGCCTCGGCGGAGCTGGCCACCTTCGTCGGCGCCGGCACCCGCTACTTCTGGCCGGAATCGTACGACCTACGCCGGATCCCGATCGTCGACCCCGCCCCGGTCTATCCCCACTCGATCATCTGGCGAGAAGACAACACCCACCCCGCCCTGACCGCATTCCTAACCCACCTCCATGCCACCCCCACCACCCCCGCGGCCGAGACCTGGGTCCCACCCTGGCGGGGGACTGTGCAGTGGTTCGGGGGCGTTTAGGGTGTGGGCATGAGAGCGACCACGATTCATGCGCCGTTCGATGTGCGACTCAGTGAGGTGCCTGATCCGGTGATCTCGGCGCCGACCGATGCCGTGATCAAGATCGTCGCGGGATGTATCTGTGGTTCGGACCTGTGGTCGTACCGCGGCGAGAACAAGATCACCCCGGGCAGCCGGATCGGGCACGAGTACGTCGGGATCGTCGAGGAGGTCGGCGCGGAGGTCCGGACCGTGAAGCCGGGCGACTTCGTCGTCACGCCGTTCGTCGCCAGCGACGGCACCTGCCCGAACTGCAAGGCGGGGCTGCAGTCGGTCTGCCAGAACATCGTCGGGATCGGCAGCAACGGCGCCGACGGCGGTCAGGGCGAGTACGCGAAGGTGCCGTGGGCCGACGGCACGCTGGTCGCGACCCCGGAGGTGCCGGACGACTCGCTCGTTCCGTCGCTGCTGACCCTGTCCGACGTGATGGGCACCGGCTGGCACGCTGCCCGGTCGGCGCGGGTCAAGGCCGGCGACACCGTCGTGGTGGTCGGCGACGGCGCTGTTGGATTGTGTGGAGTCCTCGCCGCCGCCCGAATGGGTGCGGAGCGGGTGGTCGCCCTGTCGCGGCACGAGTCGCGGCAGAAGATCGCGCGCGAGTTCGGCGCCACGCACATCATCGCCGAGCGCGGTGCCGAGGCGAAGGCCGCCGTACTGGAACTCACCGACGGGGTGGGAGCGGACGCGGTACTGGAATGTGTCGGCACCGACCAGTCGTTCAAGACCGCCTTCGACGTGGCCCGGCCGGGCGCGACCATCGGGTTCGTCGGGGTGCCGCACGGTGTCGAAGTGCCGATCCGGACCATGTTCAGCCGGAACGTGGGGCTGGCCGGAGGCGTGGCTCCGGCGCGTCAGTACCTGCCGGAACTGATGGCGGCCGTACTGTCGGGAGCGATCAACCCGGGCCTCGTCTTCGACTCGGAACTGCCGTTGGAAGCGGTTGCCGAGGGTTATCTGGCGATGCACGAACGGCGCAGTATCAAGGTTCTGCTACGGCCTTGACCCGGCTGCGGATCCTGCCTGCGAGTCTGGCTTCAAGCTGTGAAGACCCTCAACAATTGCGCACATAAAGGGGTCACATCTGCACAACTTGCTTGTGTAGAGCGTTGACACCTGCCCGGGCACGTGCCCAGAGTTGGCCCGTCAAGGGGGCATCTCGTTTGTCCAGACAGCTCCATGAGCTGATCGGAGAGTGAAAAAATGCGTGGTGGTTGGAGCAAGACCTTCGCGGTCATCGGTGCCGTGGGTCTTCTCGCGGTCAGTGCCTGCGGTAACAGCAACGACAACTCCACTGGGGGCGACGCGTCGGCCAACAAGGACGTCACCGTCTTCACCTGGTGGGCTGACGGCGGCGAGAAGGCCGGGCTGGACGGCCTGGTCTCGGCGTTCGCGACGGACTGCAAGGACTACAAGTTCGTCAACTCCGCCGTTGCCGGTGGTGCCGGTTCGAACGCCAAGCAGGTCTTGGCGAACGACCTGGCGGCCAAGAAGCCGCCGGCGACCTTCCAGGCGCACGCGGGCGCCGAGTTGGGTGACTACATCAAGAACGGCCAGGTCGACGACGTCAGCGACCTGTACAAGGAGTGGGGCCTGGACAAGGCCTTCCCGCAGAGCCTGTTGGACAACCTGACCGTCGACGGCAAGATCTACTCGGTGCCGGCCAACGTTCACCGGGCCAACATGGTCTGGGCCAACCCGGCGGTGCTGAAGAAGGCGAACATCGACGCCACCAAGGCGCCGGCCTCGGTCGACGCCTGGATCGCCGACATGGAGAAGCTGAAGGCGGCCGGGGTCAAGGCTCCGCTGGCCACCTCCAAGGGCTTCGCCCAGGAGATGGTGCTCGAGGTCGTCCTGCTCGCCGAGCTCGGTCCGGACAAGTTCACCGGGCTGTGGAAGGGCGAGACCGACGCAGGAGGCGCCGACGTGACGGCAGCGCTGACGAAGTACCAGAAGCTGCTGAGCTACAGCAACGTCGACCGTGACGCGATCGACTGGCCGGACGCGCTGGGCTACGTGAACAAGGCCCAGGCCGCCTACACGGTGATGGGTGACTGGGTCGCCGCGCAGCAGCTGTCCGACAAGGTGCCGGACTCGGCGTACACCTACTGGCCGGCGCCGGGGACCGCGGGGAACTTCCAGTTCCTTTCGGACTCGTTCACGCTGCCGACTGGTGGTCAGGACCCCGATGGCGCGAAGTGCTGGCTGAAGACTGTCGGTAGCGCCGAGGGCCAGAAGGCCTTCAACACCAAGAAGGGTTCGATCCCGGCCCGTTCCGACGCGGTCGCGACCGACTACCCGAAGTACCAGCAGTCCGCGATGGCTGACTGGACGGCGAACAAGATCGTGCCGTCCTGTGCACACGGTGCGGCCTGCAGCCTGGGCCAGAACGACAGCATCCTGTCCGCGATCAGCCAGTTCAGTGGCAAGCAGGACGTCGCGACGCTGCAGAAGGCACTGGCCACCGCGATCAAGTCGTCCTGACCCGCAGTGTCCTCACCGACAGCTAGAGATTCGGAGTCCTGAGCATGCATGGAAGGATCCGTACCTGGGGTCCAGGCGCCTTGGTGTTGTTGCCGACGGTGTTGTTGCTCGGGTATTTCGTCTACGGGTTGATTGGCTCGACGTTCAACACGTCGCTGACCAACAAGCACAATGCCCGTCCGGTTCCGACGAAGCATGTCGGATTCGAGAACTACGTCAATCTGTTCGGTGAGGACCGGTTCCTCAATTCGCTGAAGAACCTCGGCGTGCTCACGGTGGCATTCATCGTGGGCACGCTGATCTTCGGCGTGCTGTGGGCCTTGCTGCTGGAGAAGGGGGTCACCGGCGAGGGCATCTTCCGGTCGATCTTCCTGTTCCCGATGGCGGTCTCGATGATCGCGTCCGGCGTCGTCTGGGGCTGGTTGCTGAACCCGTCCCAGGGCGACGACGCGCGCGGTCTGAACCGGCTGTTCGACCTGCTGCACCTGAACTTCCTGGAAAATCCCTGGTGGACCGCGGGGAGTCGATGGACGACGATGGCGTCCATCGCCCTGCCCGCGGTCTGGCAGTTGTCCGGCTACATCATGGCGCTGTTCCTCGCAGGCTTCCGCGGGATCCCGGGGGAGTTGCGGGAAGCCGCCCGGGTCGACGGTGCGTCGGAGTTCAAGCTGTACCGCTATGTGTTGTTCCCGCAGTTGTCGCCGATCGCGTTGTCGGCGCTGATCATTCTGGGGCACATGTCGCTGAAGCTGTTCGACCTGATCTACGCGATCACCGGGCCGAACCAGTTCCGGACCGAGGTCCCGTCGGTCTACATGTGGAACACCTTGCTGCGCAGTGACATGGCCAAGGCCGCGGGAATCGCGATCGTGCTGCTCGCCGTGGTCGCCGTGCTCGTCATTCCCTATGTGGCCTACACCGTCCGGCAGGAGACCGAAGAATGACCGTCGTGGACGCCTCGGCCGCAACAGGTAAAGCCGCCGCGGCGATCAGCCGTAAACCCCAGCGCAGCACGATCAGCGACGGATCGACCAGGAAGAGCCGGACCGTTCGCTACATTCTGCTGCTGTTGTTCCTGCTGTTCGTACTGACGCCGGTGTACGTCGTACTGATCACCAGCTTCAAGACCTCCAGCGATACCACCGCCGCCGCGCAGTGGTCGCTGCCGCACACCTGGACGCTGGAGCCCTGGCGCAAGGCCTGGGACGTCCTCCAGCCGTACATGGTCCGCTCGCTCTCGCTGGCGGTACCGGCCGCGATCATCGCGTCGCTGATCGGCTCGGCCAACGGATTCGTGCTCGCCCGCTGGCGGTTCCCCGGCGCGAACCTGGTGTTCGCGTTCATCCTGTTCGGGATGTTCATCCCCTACCAGGCCGTGATGTTGCCGCTGCGGCAGACCTACCAGGAACTGGACGTCACCCGCGGCATCCCGACGCTGCTGATCACGCACGTGATCTACGGCATCCCGATCTGCACCCTGATCTTCCGCAACTACTACGCGACCGTGGTGCCGAACGAGATCATCGAGTCGGCCCGGGTGGACGGCGCCGGCCTGATCCAGACCTACGCGCGGATCATCCTGCCGATCTCCATCTCCGGCTTCGTGGTGACGCTGATCTGGCAGTTCACCTCGGTCTGGAACGACTTCCTGTTCGCGCTGTTCCTGACGCAGCAGAACAACGGCCCGGTCACCCTCGGCCTCGCGGCGCTGGCCGGCGGCCAGAAGGTGGACTACGCGGCGAGCATGGCGGGCGCGCTGATCACCTCGTTCCCGACCCTGCTGGTCTACATCCTGCTCGGCCGCTGGTTCATCGGCGGTCTGATGGCAGGCGCACTCAAGGGCTGACATCTGTACTATGGCCTCGCGGCTCGTGCGCACCTCCGGGTGGGTGCGGGCCGCGAGTCATTTGCGGGAGGCTCGGCGTACTGAACGCACTCGTTGTGTGTACGTCGTGACGGCGTGTCGAGCCCTTCATCCACAGGACGCGCGCACCGCCCAGCGCGAAGGTGCTCATCGGCGGTAATCTCGCCAGGGTGACCAAGTCACGAGGCCGGGACGGACGCGGCAGCCATTTGCGGCTGGTCGACTCCAGTTCGGGCTCCACCCCAGGGCAGCCGCCGGCGGGTGTCGTGGGAACCGACCTCGACACCACGCCGAGTGTCGCTGTGCTGGACACCTTGCAGGAAACGCTTCTGCTCGACCTCGCGGCGGCTCCGCCCGCGCTGCACCCGGTGATCGCGGAGGCCTCGGTCGCCCGCTCCGCCGCGCTACTTGCCGACCAGCTCTGGCCGGCCGGGCAGCCCGACGAGATCGGCGAGGTGGAGCGGTTCTTCTGGGCCGATGCCGCCCGCGTGCTCGGTGAGCGACGCGACCTGGATTCCTTTGTGCTGTTGACGAGTCTGGCCCGGACGGTCGGTCCGGCGGGTCGGTTGCCCTTGCAACGAGCGCATCTGTCACGCGGGCGTACGCAGTACGGGATGCCTGACTGGATCTCGCGGATCGCCGGGTTCCGGCTGACCAGCGCGATCGTGTCGGAGGACGTCACCGGCGACGGGCTGAGCGTGGTGCTCGACTACGACGACGACCAGCATCCGCACACGGTGGTGGTTTTCGTCGACAACAATCAAGGCGCCATCGCCAAGGACGTGTTCGTCGGACCGCCGGTCGATCGGGTGGTCGAGGCGTATCAGCGTGGCGGCCGGGTCACCGTGCGTACGGTTCGGCCGGCGACGGCCGCGGGGATCATCCTGCAGGCGCTGGGCGAGACCCATGACCACGACGACCCGCCGGTGACCGAGGACTTCGAGTTCTTCTCCGGTTTGCTGGTGAACCGCCTTACCCAGTTGCCGGAACGCCCGATCCGCCCGCCGGTCCGGCCGCAGCTGTCCGGGCGGCAACGCGATCAGCTGGTGACGGAGTTCCTCGAGTCCGGCTATGCGAGCGGCCTGTCCGATGACGCGGCCGATATCGCCCGGCTCTGGATCGACCACGCCGTCGACCGGACGGTCGGTGGTCCGTTGCGGGTCAGCGCGGTGCTGGTCGAGCTGTTCCTGTCGTACTGGTTGCCGCGCAAGGTGCTTGCCGACAGCACCTACTTCGCCGCGGTGCCGCCGGTGGTGAAGGCGTGGCTGCAGTTCGCGGGTGAACGGACGGCGCTCGACCTGGACGCGATCGAGGAGGCGGTCGACGCGGTCGACGTATGGACTCCTGCTCTCGAGGCGGCCGCGCTGGCGGATCCGATCGGCGCCCGCACCGGCGAGCGGGTGTTCCTGGACGACACCAGCGACGACCTCGAAGACGCCTACCGGACGCTGGCCGGCCTGGGCGCACCACCACGTCCCGATCTCCGTGGTCTCGACAAGGCCCAGGCGGCGACCCTCACCGTGCTCGCTCCGCACGCTTGGCTGCTGGCCGGCGAGACCCTCGGCACGGACTACGCGGCCGAGGCCTACGAGATCGCCGACCGCCTGGTCCGCGACGCCCCCGACCTGCTCACCAAGGCCCGCCTCTCCACCTGGCCCCGGGCCATCGTCTGGCTCCTGGCCCACCGCCACCGCCTGGTAGGCCCGGGCGAACCCCTGACCCCCCTCTCCCTGGCCGCAGAGCTCTCCTCCTCCCCACCCACCCTCCGCAAAACCGCCAAGCTCCTCACAGACACGCTGATCCTCCCCCGCTGAGACCGGAGGCTGGTAGGCCGCCGACCTGGATCCGTGCAGGGTGAAGTGAAGGAAGGCGGGGGAGTCCTGCCTCGTCGCCGCACGTATCGCCGGCCAGGCAGAGGTCCCGGGTCCGGTCCTCACGCTGACGCGGATCAGGCGCGCGGAGTGCGACGGCGGCAACCACTGCCTGGCTGGGAAACCGGTTCGGTTGCCGGCCTCTGTGCATCCGGTGAGCATTTTCCGGCGGCGGAACGCTTAGCCGGTGCACAAAGACGCCGTACTGAGGGGCGGGGGCGGCGGTGGGGGCGGTGGGGCGGATGATGGGGGGTATGTCTGTGCGTGCGCCGGAGCTCAGGGGTCGGGGATGGTTGAACACCGGGGGGAGGGAGCTGGGGCTTGCTGACTTTCGGGGGCGGTTCTTGCTGCTCGATTTCTGGACGTTCTGCTGCATCAACTGTCTGCATGTGCTGGACGAGTTGCGGCCGTTGGAGGAGAAGTACGGCGATGCGCTGGTGATTGTGGGGGTGCATTCGCCGAAGTTCGCGCATGAGGGGGAAGAGGCGGCCGTGAAGGCGGCGGTCGAGCGGTACGAGGTGGGACATCCGGTGCTGGACGACCCCGAGCTCATCACCTGGGAGAACTACACCGCCCGGGCGTGGCCGACGCTGGTGCTGGTGGATCCGAACGGGTACATCGTCGCGCAGTACTCCGGGGAAGGGCACGAGCACGCCCTGGACGCGCAGCTTGCGGAGTTGATCGCCGAGCACGAGAAGGCCGGCACGCTGACCCGCGGCAAGTCGCCGTACGTCGCGCCGGAGCCGGAGCCGACCGAGCTGCGATTCCCGGCCAAGGTGGTTGCGTATGGCAATGGCTTCCTGGTCGCCGACGCTGGTAACCACAGCGTCGTCGAGCTGGCGGAGGACGCCACGACGGTGGTCAGGCGGTTCGGGACCAAGCATCGCGGGTTCAAGGACGGGGCCGAGGCCGCCTTCTCCGAGCCGAACGGGCTGACTCTGCTGCCGGACGAGGTCGCCGCGGAAGTCGGGTACGACGTGGTCGTCGCCGATACGGTCAACCACGCGCTCCGCGGGATCAACCTGACCACCGGCGAGACCCGGACGCTCGTGGGCACCGGAAAGCAGTGGATGGACGGCGACGGCACCGGCGTGCTGAGTTCGCCCTGGGATGTCGCCTGGTGGCAGGACAAGCTCTGGATCGCGATGGCCGGCGTACACCAGCTCTGGACCTTCGACCCGTTCACCAAGACCACCGAGGTGGCAGCCGGTACGACGAACGAAGGTCTCCGCGACGGGGCGAAGGAGCAGGCCTGGTTCGCGCAAACGAGCGGCCTCGCCGTCGACGGTGACCGCCTCTGGCTCGCCGACTCCGAGATCTCCGCGCTGCGCTGGGTCGACACCGAGGTGCACACGGCGGTCGGGACCGGCCTGTTCGACTTCGGGCTGCGCGACGGCAAGGCCGAGGAGGCGCTCCTGCAGCACCCACTCGGCGTGACGGCCCTTCCGGACGGGTCGATCGCGATCGCGGACACCTACAACGGCGCCGTACGCCGGTACGATCCGCGCGCCGGCCTGGTGGAGACGATGGCGACCGGTCTCGCCGAGCCGAGCGGTGCCGTTGTCTCAGGCAACGAGTTGCTGGTGGTCGAGTCGGCCGCGCACCGGCTGACCCGGATCCCGCTGGGCGCGTCGGCGAAGCCGGACGAGTTCTCCACCCGGACGCAGCGGCCGCCGATGGAGATCGCGGCCGGCGAGGTGACGCTGGAGGTGGTGTTCATGCCGCCGCCGGGTCAGAAGCTCGACGATCGGTACGGACCGTCGACCCGGCTGCTGGTGTCGTCGACCCCGGAGGCGCTGCTGAAGGAGGGTGCGGGCGATTCGACCGAGCTGACCCGTCGCCTGGTGATCGACGAGCGCGTCGGCGACGGGGTGCTGCACGTCGCGGTACAGGCCGCTTCTTGCGACGACTCGGCCGAGGTCGAGTTCCCGGCGTGCCATCTGCATCGCCAGGACTGGGGCGTACCAATGCGAGCGACGGCAGGCGCCGCCACTCGCGTGGAGTTGGTGCTGTCGGGAGCCGCTACTCGATGATGTCGCGGCGGTGCTCTTCGACGACGCGGTATTCCTCTTCCACCGCGGGGTCGAGGGCCTCGTTCGGGACGCGGCGCCGACGGTTGGTGATGTAGAACGAGAGCACGATCCCGGCCACACCGGCGAGTATCAGGATGTACCCGACGGCGGTCAGATTGACGGCGTCCCAAGAGTCGCGGACGGCGAACGCGAAGATGGCGCCCACCACCATCAGGAAGATCCCCACACCGATGCTCATGCCGAGCCCTCCTCGAAAAGATCCAGACAGTGTGACGCTACGCCCGTTCGGGCGTCGGGGTCTATCACCGACGCGTGTCGATGGTCACTCCCGGCAACCGGACGGGCTCGTCCACCCCCTTCGTACCCGTAGCTCAAACGTTCGGGTAGGTCAGGAGCGGTAGTCGCCGCGGTTCACCGCGGTGGAGAGGTTGTCGCCCACGGCGCCGAATAACGTCCGGGCCCAGAGGTCGTCGCCGTGCCAGTAAGGGCCGTCGTCTCCAGGCAGCGACTTCGGCGCCACCCCCCGCTTGAGCGCTTGCCGGCACTCGGTACACAGCGGCAACGTCAGCGTGGCACCGTCCGACTCCACCTGGGTCGGTCGCCCGGTTGCCCTGGCGTGCAAGGGATTGAAGGCACACAGCGGCTGTACTGCGGGCGCCTTGCGTCCCGCCGCGATCGCCTTCGCGATCTCCAGTTCGCGGCGCGCCTGGTCCAGCAGCACCATCGCGCCGACCACATCGACCAGGTCGCGGGATGCGTCCAGCACCCGCCCGGCCGCGTCGTGGGCATCGAGTGCCAGCTCCTGATGACGCAGTCCGTCGCCGGCCACCGTCGGCAGCGCGGCCAGCTCGGAACCGAGGTCGGTCAGCTCGGCCGTCGTCTCCCGGGTCAGCCGGCGTCGGTGTTCCGCGGCCACCGTGGCGGCGACATGCGGTGGAATGCGGAACGGCTTCTCCCGGCGCGGCGCCGCTCCCACTCCCGCGATCGCCGGCGCACTGCCGCGCCGCCGCAGCCCGATCCACAGTCCCAGCGCGACCAGGATCGCCAGCACGGCAACGATGATGCCAACGGCAAGTACTCCACCGGAAACGCCGTCGCCATCGCCGGAGTCCGAGCCGGTGGACCTGGTCCCCGTCCCCTCGGGCTTGCGAGTGGCGGCCGGCAGCGGTGGCCCGGCCAGTAGTTCGTAGAACCGCGCCAGCACCTCGGTCGGTCCGGCGTCGTACCCGGTGTCGTCCAGCGCCCGCTCCCGGGCCGGGCTCAGCACCTTCTCGTCGAGCGTCGGGACGTCCTTGATCTCGTACCAGGGGAAGCGCCCGCCACCGTCGACCACTACATACAGACCGGGTTTGCGGAGCGCGTCCATCACCAGGGTGATGACGTTGCGCTCCTTGCCCTGGAAAGCGTCGCTCGGGCTCAGCGGCAGCACGATCGTGTAGACCGGATAGCCGAGGGCCTTCGCCTTAGCCCGAACGTCCGTCAGCTTCGCCGCAGGCAGCGCCGGCGCGTAGACCGGATCCACGTACACCGGATCCTTCACCAACGCGGCAGCGATCTCCTTCGCCCGCTCAGCCGGCGTCGGCTCCGCCACCACCCCACTCGGCACCGCCACCGCGCTGCTCAGTTGCGCCGCCACCCGACTTGGCGTCGCCGTCTCTCGACTCGATGCTGCTAGGGCTGGGGACGGGATCGTGATGGTTGCGAGTAGCAGGGTGCTGGTCAGGGTCACAGCAGGGCGGGTCTTCATCGGGATCCTTCGCGTCGTCGGGCGACCAGGGCCGCCAGTCCCAGCACCGGCAGGGCCAGGATTGATCCTCCGAGCAGGCCGATGGTGAATCCACCGAACCCGTTGCCGATCGCCTTGCCCGGGGTGAACGGCTCCGGCTCGTACGTCCGTTCCGGCTCCTCCGGCAGCGGCGTGGTCCGGGCCACGCGCGGCTCGTACCGATCGCTGACCTTGACCTCGTCCAGGTAGGTCGCGACCTCGTCGGCAGCGGTCGCCTTCGAGGACATCGCGTACGTGGTTCCTGGGCTCCGGACCGCGACCAGATGGGCGGTGCCACTCGTGGAGTGGCCGTCCAGTACGAGGTACAGGCCGGGCTTGCCGTTGGTCACCGCGAGCCACCCGGCGAGCTGGATGGCGTCGTCGTGCTCGGGAAACCACTGCCCGGTAGGCAGCGCGGCGACATACACCGGCACCGGCGCCTTCGAGATCCGCTCCGCCAGTTGCCGGAGCGGTTCATCCTCGAAACCTTCGGACCCGGCGAAGAGCGGATCGACGTACACGGGGTTCGTCTTCCAACCCTGAACAGCCGCCACTACCCGCGGATCGGACCGGAAGTCGGCTGCGCTCGCGGTCGTGACCGTACCGAGTACGACGAACAGCCCGGCCACCAACGCCAGCAGGACCCGCCTCATCGGCCGGCTCCGTAGACGCGCCCGGCCCGGTCGGCCAGGTCGTCTTCGAGGGCGCCGAAACCGGTCGCCAGCAACGGCTCTTCCTTCGGATCGAGGGTCCAGTACGGAACGGCCTTGTGGTCCAGCCGGAGCAACCCGGACTTCTTCCACAGCCGGAACCCGGGCGGTGTCTCGCCGCGAGCGAGGATCTTCGCGCAGGCAGGACAGGCCGGTACTTCGGTGCCCTCGGACCAGGCGGCCTGGACGGTGCCCGGCTGGTGGGTCGGATCGAAGAAGCACGGCGGCTGGACCTCGTTGCCCCCGGCCGCCTGCTGCGCCTGCCGGGCCAGCACCAAGGCCCCGGCGGTCGCGGCCAGGTCGTCGGGCGCCGCACTCCGCAGCGCCCGGGCGGCCGTCAACCGCTCCGACGCGTCGTCGCGCTGGTCCAGCAACTCGGGCAGGTTCAGCTTCGCCCGGCTCCTCCCCGAGGCCTTGATTCGTGCCTCCAGGCTGCGCACGGCCCGGTCCGCCTTCGCGATCCAGCGGTCGGCCTGAAGCTGGACCGAGGTGATGGTCGCCGGCGTCCCCGGCTTCTTCGAGCCGCCTGGGCGGCTCTTCGGTGCCGGCCGCCTGCGCTGGTGCCGCAAGGTCAGTCCGATGGCCAGGAGGAACCCGGCCAGGCCCCCGGCGCCCATCCCGATGAAGGCGGACCGATCCTCCTTGTCCGTGGTCGACAGGCCGGAGTCCTCCTCGTCCGGCGGAGGCAGGTCACCGGCCGGTACGTCGGGTAGGGGGCGGCCGTCGTACGCCGTCGCCGCCTGTTGGATGGTCCGGACGATTCCCGGTGCGGGGCGAGTGGTGATGAGCTTGTTGTCGGACTTGTCGTCCAGCTGTACGCCGGTCAGGCTGCGTCCCTTGAGTCCACCGGGCCGGATCAGGATCTCGTCACCCGACCAGTAGTCGTCCGTGACCGTCCAGACCAGGTACAGCCCGGGCTGCCCGACGCGTGCCTGCAGCAACGTCGGCAGGTCGAGATCCCCCGCCCGGGTGGCCGGAGTACGCGGCAGGAGCGCGACGTACACCGGGAAGTTCACCGTCCGGGTCGCGGCGCGGATCCGGTCCAGCTCGGCCGGCGGGAAGCCGGGGCGCATCGCCGGATAGACGAAGACGTGGTCGGTCCGCCAGCTCGCGGCGATCTGATCCGGCAGTTCTGGCGGCGCCGCGGCGGCGGGGACGGGAAAGAGGAAGGCGAGCGCGGCCAGTGGCACCAGGCGCAGGAGTCGGGCGGACATCGGAGTCAGCGTACGACGAGGGGACACGTCATCGTTGACGCTGCCCCGATCGCCGCGGTTCCGAACGAAGCACGGCCCTGGCCTGGACAGGGGAAGCCAAGCCAGGGACGCGCTGTCGCACGGGTAGAAACGTTGCTACACAAGCCCTTCGCCTACCAGGGCAGATCGCGGGGCAACCCCGGGGCAGATGATCTGCCCCGACCGGGCCTCCGGCGCGGCCCGCGCAAACGGCCGAGCCGGAGGAGTCGGTCAGAACGCGGACAGCGGCAGGTCCATCACGTCGAGGTCGGTCATCTCGGCCTTGATCCGCTCGGCGCGGACCGTCGGCATCGTGGACCGCACGAACCACTGCGCCGCCGCGACCTTGCCGGTGTAGAAGTCCTTGTCCGCGTCGGACAGCTCGCCGCCGAGCTTCTCCAGCGCGACCTCGGCCTGGCGCAGCATCAGCCAGGAGCAGACCACGTCGCCGAGCACGTACAGCAGGCGGGAGGTGTTCAGGCCGACCTTGTAGACGTTGCGCGGGTCGCCGTTCTCCGCCTGCGGGTTGCTCGACATCAGCGCCTGGCCCATCACGCCGAGCAGCTTCTGGGTGTCCTCGAGGCCCTTCGCCAGCAGCCCGCGCTCCTCCTTCAACCGGCCGTTGCCGGCTTCGGAGGCGACGAACTCCTGGATCTTCTCGGACAGGTGCCCGAGCGCCTTGCCCTGGTCCTTGATGATCTTGCGGAAGAACAGGTCCTGACCCTGGATCGCGGTCGTGCCTTCGTACAGGGTGTCGATCTTGGCGTCACGGACGTACTGCTCGATCGGGTAGTCCTGCAGGAAGCCGGAGCCGCCGAAGGTCTGCAGCGACTCGGTGCCGAGCAGGGTCCACGACTTCTCGGAGCCGTAGCCCTTCACCAGCGGGAGCAGCAGGTCGTTCACGCGCTCGGCCTCGACGTCGTGCTCCCCGGCGTACCGGGCCTTCTCGGCGCGGTCCTGGTAGGTCGCGGTGAACAGCACCAGAGCACGTAGTGCCTCGGCGTACGACTTCTGTGTCATCAGCGAGCGGCGTACGTCGGGGTGATGCGTGATCGTGACGCGGGGTGCGTCCTTCGCCGGGTTGGTCAGGTCGGCGCCCTGGACTCGCTCCTTGGCGTACTCGAGCGCGTTCAGGTAGCCGGTGGACAGGGTGGCGATCGCCTTCGTGCCGACCATCATCCGCGCGTACTCGATCACCTGGAACATCTGCGCGATGCCGTTGTGCACCTCGCCGAGCAGGTAGCCCTTCGCGGGGATGGTCTCGCCGAAGGTGATCTCGCAGGTGGTGGAGACCTTGATGCCCATCTTCTTCTCGACGTTCGTGACGAAGGCGCCGTTGCGCTCCCCGGTCAGCTCGCCGGTCTCCAGATCGAAGTCGTACTTCGGGACCACGAACAGGCTGAGCCCCTTCGTGCCCGGGCCGCCGACGCCCTCGATGCCCTGCGGGCGGGCCAGCACCAGGTGCACGATGTTCTCGGTCATGTCGTGCTCGCCGGACGTGATGAACCGCTTGACGCCCTCGATGTGCCAGCTGCCGTCGTCCTGCAGGGTGGCCTTGCTCCGGCCGGCGCCGACGTCGGAACCGGCGTCCGGCTCGGTCAGCACCATGGTGGCGCCCCAGCCACGCTCGATCATGTGGCGGGCGATCAGCTTGTCCCGGTCGGTGCCGTTGCGCCACACGACGTGGGCGAAGTTCGGGCCGGCGGCGTAGATGTGCACGGCCGGGTTCGAGCCGAGGACCATCTCGGCGGCGGCCCAGCGCAGTGACGGCGGGGTCGGCTGGCCGCCCAGCTCCGGCGGCAGCTCCAGCTTGTACCACTCGGCGTCCATGTAGGCGTGGTAGCTCTTCTTGAACGCCTCCGGCATCTTCACCTCGTGCGTCTCCGGGTCGAAGACGGGCGGGTTGCGGTCCGCGTCCTCGAACGAGGCGGCCAGTTCGTTCTTCGCCAGCCGGTCGATCTCGCTGAGCACCTCACGGGCGGTGTCGACGTCCATCTCGGCGTACGGCCCCTGCCCGAGCACCTCGCCCCGGCCCAGGACCTCGAGCAGATTGAACTCGATGTCCCGCAGATTCGACTTGTAGTGGCTCACGCGGATTCCCCTGCCTCTTCGCTACCTGTACTCGTCAGTAACTTGAGTATATACCTGCCAGTAACTAAGGCAAAGCAAGTTGAGGAAGTCGAGGGCCGGGGTGAGGGAAGGAAGGCGGAGGGAGAGGGCGGTCGAGGGCTGGGGTGAGGGAAGGGAGGCGGGAGGGGGAGTGAAGAGGGCAGGGTGGGGCCGTGACTGTGAAGCTGGTTTATGAGACGCACTCGATCACTGTGGACAACGAGCGGGGGGTTGCTACCGGATGGTTGCCGGGGGAGTTGTCGGGGGAAGGTCGGCGGCTGGCGGCGGAGTTGGGAGTTCGTCGGCCGGGGGTGGACGCGGTGTTCAGCTCTGATCTCCGGCGGGCCGTCGACACTGTCGACCTCGCGTACGGCGATCGGGTGCCGCGGTTCCAGGACTGGCGGTTGCGGGAGTGTGACTACGGCGAACTCAATGGGGCGCCGGTGGAGTCACTGACGCCGCGCCTCCGGTACGTCGATGAGCCATTTCGCGGCGGCCAGAGCTACCGCCAGGTCCTCGACCTCACCAGGTCCTTCCTCGAAGACATCAAGGCGCTGTACGACGGGCGCACGGTGCTCGTCGTCGCCCACTCGGCCAACAGGTGGGCCCTCAGAAACCTCCTCGGCGACGGCACTCCGCTCGAAGACCTGGTCGACGCCCCGTTCGAATGGCAACCCGGCTGGGAGTACGACCTCTGAGCGATCGGGTCGCCAAGAAGGAACTGATAGACCAAGATGGAGATGATGTGGGAGGAAAGTTACGACGGGGCTGACTCGAGGAGACTTATGAGCACCACCGCGCAGCTCGACGTCCGGCGGAACCGGCGATCGCTGGTGGCCGGCACGGTCGGCAACTTCGTCGAGTGGTACGAGTTCGGCGCCTACGGTTTCTTCGCCACCGTGATCGCGGCGAACTTCTTCAGCACCGACTCGACCAGCGACGCCGAGAGCCTGATCAAGACCTACGCCTCGTTCGCGCTGGCGTTCTTCTTCCGCCCGATCGGCGCAGCCGTCTTCGGCCGGCTCGGCGACCGGATCGGCCGGCGACCGACGCTGATCATCGTCCTGCTCCTGATGGCCGGCTCCACCACGCTGATCGGCGTGCTCCCGACGTACGCGACCGTCGGTGCCGCGGCGCCTTGGTTGCTGACGATGGTCAGAGCGCTCCAAGGGCTGTCCGCGGGTGGTGAGTTCGGTGGCGCGGTGTCGATCATGACCGAGTTCGCGCCGAAGACGAAGCGCGGTCTGTACGGCGCGTGGCAGTCCTTCACCGTCGCGCTCGGACTGCTCACCGGTGCCGGGCTGGCCGCGATCCTGGCGACGACCCTCAGCAAGGACGCACTCAATGACTGGGGCTGGCGGGTGCCGTTCCTGCTGGCCCTCCCGCTCGGTTTGGTCGCGCTCTGGCTGCGGCTCCGGCTGGATGAGACGCCCAACTTTAACCGGGTCAAAGAAGAGCCCGGGTTGCCCGAAGACCGCGCGGACAAGGCTGAAGTGGCCAAGGCGATCGTGCTCGGGATCGGCCGGCTGATGGGCTGGTCGGCAGCGGGCTACACGTTTCTCGTGGTGATGCCGTCCTATCTGCAGGCGACCCTGCACGCGACGTTCCAGCAGGCGCTGGTGGCGACCGTGCTGGCCAACCTGGGCTTCGCCATTTCGATCATGCCGGCCGGCTGGCTGAGTGACCGGATCGGCCGCCGCCCGGTGATGGCGACCGGCGCGGCGCTGGTCGTAGTACTGGCGTTCCCGTTGAT
The DNA here is from genome assembly GCF_014217565.1 of Kribbella qitaiheensis. NCBI lineage: Bacteria > Bacillati > Actinomycetota > Actinomycetes > Propionibacteriales > Kribbellaceae > Kribbella > Kribbella qitaiheensis. The sequence goes on along the minus strand of NZ_CP043661.1, from coordinate 4,071,882 downwards.
GAATCTCCTGCAGGACAAGGGGAGTTCGAACGCGGCGAAGGGGATCGCGGTGTTCGTGGCCGGGCTGGTCGTCGGGCTGATGGCCGGACCTGGACCGGCCATGCTGGCGGAGATGTTTCCGACCCGCGTGCGCTACACCGGACTCGGCCTGGCCTACTCGCTGTCGAACGCGGTCTTCTCCGGTAGCGCCGGACTGATCATCACCGAGCTCATCAAGCGAACGGGTAACGTCGACATACCGGCGTACTACGTGGCGGTCACCTCCACCGTCAGCGTGATCGCCCTGCTGACCCTTCGAGGCGACGATCACCGACAGGAGTTGCGGGACTGACATGCGAGTGATCGGGCTGATGTCGGGGACGTCGTACGACGCGATCGATGCCGCGGCGGCGGACCTCCGGCTGGAAGGCGACACCATCGTCCTCACGCCGCTTGGTCTACTCAGCCGCCCCTATCCGGAAGACCTCCGCCGCGAGCTCGCAGCTTCCTTGCCGCCAGCAACCACTTCGCTGGAGCAGGTCTGCCGGCTCGACACCGGTATCGGTCAGGCGTTCGCGGCTACCGCGGCGCAGGCGGTCGAGCAGCTCTGCGGCGGTCACGCGGATCTGATCGTGTCGCACGGTCAGACGGTCTTCCACTGGGTCGACGGCGACCAGGTCCGCGGCACGCTCCAACTCGGCCAGCCCGCTTGGATCACCGAGGCGACCGGCACCACCGTGGTCTCGGACTTACGCGCGCGAGACGTCGCGGCGGGTGGCCAAGGTGCGCCGCTGGTCAGCATCGTCGACGTGCTCTGGTTGCGCGGCCGCCCCGGTACGCCGATCGCCCTCAATCTCGGCGGCATCGCCAACATCACCGTGATCGCGGACGAGCCGATCGCGTTCGACACCGGCCCGGCCAACGCGCTCGCAGACGCGGTCGTCCACGAACTCACCAGCGGCCGGGCGAGCTTCGACGCGGACGGGGTGATGGCCTGGCGCGGCACGAGCCACCCCGAGTTGTTCGAGCGACTACTGGCCGAGCCGTACTACGGTCGCCCAGCGCCCAAGAGCACCGGCAAGGAGCTCTTCCACCTCGGCTACCTGGCTCATGCGATGGAAGGACTACCCGAGATCGCGCCGGACGATCTGGTCGCCACCGTGACCGCGTTGACGGCGCGAACCGTTGCTGACGCGGTGCACGCGTACGGCGGGACGGAGGTGATCGCCGCCGGTGGCGGGATCCGGAATCCGGCCTTGATGCATCGCCTCGGCGAGGAGCTTCGCGGGATTCCCCTTCGCAGTACGGACGAGCTGGGCCTGCCGTCGGTGGCCAAAGAGGCGTACGCGTTCGCAGTACTGGGATTCCTCACCATGAACGGGCTGGGCGGCACGGTGCCGAGCTGCACGGGGGCGCGGCACACGACTGTGCTCGGCTCGATCACGCCGGGGCTGGGCGCGATGCCGCTGCGGTCGCGACCCGAGCTGGTGCCGGTCAAGCTGCGATTGAGCTGACCCGGCCGGCGTGTGACGATCCAGCGGTGATCACCGCCAAGGAAGTCCAGGTCGACGGCCGGTCCGCGCTGCTGACAGTGCCCACCGACGGACCCGTCCGGGGCCGGAGTGGTCGCCCTGCACGGGTCGAGCAATTCGTCGTACCGGCAGGCGATCTTCGAGCACCTCGCGAACACGCTCGCCCCGCTCGGCGCCGCCGTACTGAGCTTCGAGCGGGCGCCCTGGCCGAGCGACGACGTCGACATCCCGTACGACGTCCAGGCGGATGGCGCGGTGGCGGCGTACGAGGTGCTGAAGTCGTACTACGACGTGCCGACCGGGGTCTGGGGTGTGAGCCAGGGGACCTGGGTCGCGGCGCTGGCTGGGCAACGGCTGCCGGATACGGCGTTCATGCTGCTGCTCGGGTGCGCGGGAGTCAGCCCGGCCGAGCAGATGCGGCACGCCACCATCGAGTCCGTACGCCGAGCCGGGTACGACGAGGAGGCGGTCGCCGGGGCCGTGGAGATCCGCGACCAGGTGGCTGAGCTGCTGCGGGGCAAGGTGGATCGGGCGGCGGTGGACGAGCTGCTTCGGCGGCAGGCGGACCAGCCGTGGTTCGACCTGGCCGGGATCCCGGTGGATCTGGGCGAGGAGCTGCCGGTGTGGCACGAGATCGACTTCGCTTCCGAGCCGCTGTACGCGACGGTCACGTGTCCCGTACTGCTGATGCATGGCGAGCACGAGGCGAACCTGCCGGTCCCGGAGACGCTGGAGGTCTGGCGGCGAGCGGCGGCGACGTCCGGGAACACCCAGGTCGACAGCGTCCGGATCCCTGGAGTCGGCCACTGGCCGGGCACTCCCGATCGCTCGCTGGAAGGGATCAGCCCCGCCTACACCGCGACCCTGCAGAACTGGTTCACCCGGTGACAGCGCTTGCGTCCGAAGAGGTGAGGGGCCTGCCCCTCGCTTCTTCGGACGCAACCGGGGTTGCTCACTCTTTGACCCAGGCAAGGATCTTCTGGGCCGACTCCTCCGGCGTACCGTCGCCGGCGACGGAGCGCGGGACCAGCTTGCGGATCTCGGCGGCGTCAGCGAGCGCCTCGGCGATCTGCGCATCGGACCACCCCCGCGCGGCGAGCCGCTTCCGGCGTACTGGGTCCGGGCAGTCCAGGTGCAGCCAACGGCCCTCCGGCAGCTCGCGCGGCACCAGCGGCGAGAGCAGCAGCATGGGGCTGCCCGATCGGCGGACCAGCTCGGTGATGCGCAACCAGAGCGCGTTGTACGCCGGCCAGTTGGCGGCCGCGGACGAATGGGCGATGTCGATGCCGAGCAGCCGGCCCTCGGGATCCAACAGCTCGTCCATGTCCATCACGACCAGCCGGCTCTCGCCGACGGACGTGGACCGGCGCAGCCGCAACAGCTCGGGCAGCACCGTCGACTTGCCCGCGCCAGGCGCTCCGGTCACCACGAACAACCTCGTCACGGTCCTATTTTCACCTCCCCGGGCCGGCGCGTCAGCTCCAGGCCTGCCGGTGACTCAGCGGTGGTCCTTGTGGTTGACCTTCGAGTTGGTCGAAGACCCAGGATCAGTGTCATGACCGACGACCTGCTGACCATCAGTACCTTCGCGCGCCGGGTCGGGCTGACCCCGAGCGCGCTCCGCTTCTACGACGACTGCGGGCTGCTACGCCCTGCCGAGGTGGACGAGCAGAACGGCTACCGGTACTACTCGCCCGAGCAGGAACCGCGCGCCTCTCTACTGCGCGATCTACGCGAGATCGACCTGCCACTGGCCGACGTACGGGTGGTGCTGGATGAAGGGCCTGCGCGCGGAGCGGCCGTCGTGCAGGCGCATCTGCGGACGGTCGAAGGCAAGGCGGACACGGCCCGGCGGGCGGCGACGCGGATCCTGGCGACACTGCCGGCTGTCCCGTACGAGTGCGCGGTGACGTTGGGCGGTGCAGAGCTGGCGAGCGCGATCCGGCAGGTCGCTGCCGCCGCGGCGCCGACCGATGAGATCCCGGCGCTGGCCTGTGTGCTGGTGGAGCTTGGTGAGGACGAAGTGACGCTGGTCGCGAGCGATCGGTACCGGCTGTCGGTGCGCAAGCTCCAACCGGTCGGGTTCCGGGGTAGCCCACGGAGTCTGCTGGTCAATGCCGCCGAGCTGGTCGAGCTGGGGCGCTGGGTCGCCGGTGCGGAGACCGCGGCGATCGAAACCGGCCCTGGCGGATCGACAGTCGTGCGGATCGACACGGGTGGGGAAGCGACGGGGTCGGTGGCGGACGGGTCGTCCAGAGCGGTCAAGGTGATCGAGGACGACTTCCCGGAGTACCAGGTGATCCTGGACGGGCTCGCCGCGCCGGTCTGCCGGGTCGTCGTGGACCGGTTGCGCCTGCTCGACCTGCTCACCGACGGGATCGTTGCCCTCGACATCCAACCCGGGCAGCTGACGGTCAGCGAGGTCGATTCGTCCGCAGACGGACCGGGGACGACCAGCGCGCCCATCGAGGCGGTCGGGGTCGGGCAGGTACGGATCGGCTTCACGGCGGCGGTGCTGGCGGCCGCGTTGAGCGTGAGCGTGGGACCGGACGTACTGCTGGAGATCTCCGCGCCGGAGACACCGGTCATCGTCCGCTCGGCCGACCAAGGCACCTTCACGACCCTGGTCATGCCCGCCCGCCTCGACGGGTGACGCGCGGCTACTACGGCTGGCTCGCAGGTGCGTCACTCTCGGCTTTCGGTGACACGGCATTGTTCGTCGCGAGTACGCCGGGGTCTCATCTGAGCCGTTTGCAGTCGTTGCTGGTGCTCGCGCAGACAGTGCCACTGATCGTGTCCAACAACTTGCTGGGGGTGATGGCCGGCCTCAGTCCCGGGCTCGCAGTACTCGTGTGTGGGGTCGGGATGGCCGGTGCGGGGGTGAGTTTGCTCGCTGTCCGGACGGTTCGGACTGCTGCGATTTGAGCTGAGGGGAGTACCTTGAGGGAATCGGAGGGGTGGACGTTCACTGTCGAGCGCCTTGGAGTCTCCGGTTTGACGAGGCGATGTCGATGTCGTTCCCGCTTTACCTACCGTCATCCCGCCCGCTGTCGCGTTCCGGACACCAAGCCGCTCCAACCGTCACCAGCGCAGCCACCGCGCGACCAAGCGCCGCGAGCCCGGCTGCCGGTCGGCTGACCGGGGTCGGTGAGCCGGTACGGCGGACGCCGTCGGACATCACGCTCGCGGTGATCTTCGCCGAGCTGACCGCGGCCCGCGCCGCCAACCAGGCCGAGCGTGGCACCCCGCGGCTCGGAAACGCGGGCGGCCCCCGCGCCGACCGCCTCCTGGTCAGCTTGGAGACCTGCGTGCACGCCCTCGAGGACCGCAACCTCCCGATCCCGCCGACCCTCCGCGACGAGCTCCGCCTCCGCCGCGCCCTCTACCCGACCCACCGCCGCTAAGCCACGGCGACGTAGGGCGAGAGCAGCAGATCCAGCTGGTCCCGCAGGAAGCCGGTCAGGGATCCCCAGCCGTTCACGGCCCAGACCTGCAGGGCTCCGTTGAAACAGACCAGGGTCAGCCGTGCCAGGGCGGGCACGTCGACGTCAGGTTTCAGCTCGCCGGCCTGCTGTGCGGCGGTGAGCAGCCGGACGCAGTTGTCCACGATCGCGGCCGAGTGGGCGAGCGCATGGGCCCGGAACTCGGGATCGGTGACGTCCAGCTGAACGAAGCCGAGCCCGTTGCCGAGTTCCTCGCGGTGCTTGATGTGCGCGACGCTGGAGAGGGCGAAGTCGCGCAGCGTCGCCATCGGTGAGGTGTTCCGCGCCTCGGCCGCGGCCACCTCGCGGAGCACTATCAGCGGTGACTGGGCGGCCGAGGCCAGCAGCAGCCCGCGCTTGGACCCGAACCGCTGCATCAGGGTCGGCGGAGCGAGCCCGACCCGGCTGCCGACGGCCGCGAGGGTGAGCTTCACCGGGCCGAGCTCTGCCAGCACCTGGCGGGTCGCGTCCAGGATCGCGTCATCGCTGACCAGGCGTGGTCTGGCCACGAGTCTCCCTCGTCGCTCGGCTTGGTAGTTTACGAATGAGCGTTCACTAATTCGGATGACAGTAACAGATCTCTGCGAGGTCAGTTATCGATTTACGACGGGTGGACGGCGGGGGTGCTTGGATGTCCCGCTAAGGTCTGTACCGGTCGGCCCTCCGCCAAGGGCCGAACTTTGTCGTTCAACGGGGAGCTCTTCCATGCGTTTCGCCCGCATCGTCCTGGGCCTGCTGCTGGCCCTGACCGGGTTGCTGGTCACGATCGCCGGCGCCGTCGCCGCGTTCTGGCTGGTCGGCCCGGACAACACCGTCGACACCGGTGAGCGGCGGCTGACCAGCACAGGTCTCGCCGTGATGACCGCGCCCGACCTGCTCGACCGGCACGGCCCGACCCTGCACGTGAAGGCGTCCTCGGCCAAGCCGGTCTTCATCGGGATCGGCCAGGACCTCGACGTGGCCAGCTACCTCGGCGGTTCGCAGTACTCGCGGGTGGTCCGGCTGAACCTGCCGCCGAAGTTCGACACCCAGGAGATGAAGGGCGGCCTGATCCCGCTCGCCGCGCCCGCCGGGCTCGACTGGTGGACGGTCAAGGCGAGTGGTGCGGGCGAGCAGTCGATCTCCTGGCCGATCGCGGACGGCTCGTACGACGTGGTCGCGATGAACGCCGACGGCTCGCCGGGCGCCGACCTCCGGCTCACCGTCGGGGTCGAGCTGGCCGGGTTGTTCGGGACCTGCCTGCTCGTGCTCGGCGTCGGCGTGGTGCTGCTGCTGGTGGGGCTGGTGCTGATGTTCATCCGGAAGCGGCGTCCGCCGGTGCCACTGCCCGTCGTGCCGGTGGTGAAGCCGCTGCCGGAGCTTCAGCCGGTCGGCCAATCACCGGGTCAGCACGCACCGGCGTACCAGTCACCGACGTACAAGGGTCCTGCCAAGCGGGTCGCCGGGGCGACGGCTTTGTTGCTGGTGGCAACTGGTTGCGTCGCAGTGCCGGTGAAGAACACCAGCGCCACGACGACGAGCCGGCCGGCAGTCACGGTGGCCGACGGGCAGGCCGTCGTGGCGCGGTACAACGACCTGAACAACAAGGCGAACCAGGCTCGCGACCCGAAGCTGTCGGAGGCGATCGAGGGCGATCCGACCCTGGCGATGACGCGGGCCGGCTACCAGATCGGTCGCAAGACCGACCCGGCAGGCAAGAACAAGACCAAGCCGTTCAGCTACCTCAAACCGAAGATCGGGGCGCCGCAGTTCAGCTCGTACCCGATGCGGTTCGTGGTCGACTCGGGTGTCTCGGACGAGCCGGACAGTCGCCAGCTCGGCGTCTGGCAACGGCAGAGCGCCGGTACGCCGTGGCTGCTGACGCACTCGGTCTACCCGTCGACGACGATGAAGCTGCCCCCGATGGAGGGGCTGCGGGTCCCGGCCAAGGCGGACATGGACAAGCTGTCGAGCCTGCCGCAGTCCGCGGCCGGCAATCTGGCGATCTATCTGACCGGTGGCGCGCGATCCCCCAAGGCCGCGCTGTTCACGCCGTCGCCCGGCATGCTCAACCTGCTGAACCAGCGGGTCAAGGACCGGACCGCCGACATCAAGCAGGACTACATCGCGAACGCCACCGACACGTTCCGGCCGTCGGGCGACCTGGTCATCTTCATCACCTCGGCCGGTGAGGGGCTGGTCTTCCTCTCCCTCACCGAGCAGTACCTCCAGCTGATCGAGCCGGGCTCCAACGCCTACTGGACCAGCGGCGAGGTCACCGCTTTCAGCAGTTTCGTGAAGTACACCCAGACCCTGCACCGGGACTACCTCCATCAGGTCGCCGTCGTCATCCCCCTCAAAGGCCACGGCAGGATGCGTGTCCTGTCCATCGACGGCCAGCTGGTCGGCGCCGGCGGTTCGTGATCACGGTTGGTTATGAGGGGTTGTCCGGGGAGGGTGGCGGGTTGATGCTGTAGGCCAGTTGCCGGCGGGACGGGTGGGGATCGGTCTCGCGGCATTGGGGGATCGAGGGTGGGGTATGGGGTCAGGACGTCTGTTTTGTGCTGCCGTGGTCGTGGTTTCCGTCGGCCTGCTGACGGGGTGTGGGTCGGAGGAGAAGGCGGTCGGGCAGGCGGCGGTGCCCGTTACCGCTCCGGTGCCCACAGCGGAGACACTGCCGAGTGAGACGCCGGAGGTCGTGAGTACGCCGGTGGATCCGCCTGCGTCGGTCGCGCCGGTGACGGTGACGAAGTCGGTGGTCGAGGCGAAGGTGATTCCGTTCAAGAAGCGGACGACGCTGGACTCGTCGGTGGCCAAGGGGGAGAAGTCGATCACCACGCGAGGCGTCAACGGCGTACGGCGGCTGACGTACGAGGTGACGCTGGTCGACGGGGTGCAGACCGCCAAGCGGCTGGTCAAGCAGGCTGTCGCGAAACAGCCGGTCACGCAGGTCACCACAGTTGGCACCAAGGTCGACGAGCCGTCCAGCGGCGGTGGCTGCGACCCCAACTACTCCGGCTGCGTCCCGATCGCCAGCGATGTCGACTGTGCGGGCGGTAGCGGCAACGGCCCGGAATACGTGCAGGGCCCGGTCACCGTGATCGGGTCGGACATCTACGGCCTCGACGCCGACGACGACGGGATCGGCTGCGAGAGCTAGTCCCCGAGCGTCGTGGTGAGTGTGCGGCCGTAGGTCTTCCCGGTGGGGTAGGTCAGGCGGGTGCCGGTGAGGGTGTGCGTGACCGTGGCGTCGCCGGAGACCTTGCGGAGCCATTGGCCGAACAGGGTGATCGCGATGGTCGGTCGCGACATGGTGGGGTCGGAGACGGCGACTGTGGTGGTGCGATCGGGGTGGCGTTGAGTGAGCACTGAGGCTGGGCCGTCGATGGTGAGGCCGGGGATGGTGTGGTGGCCTGGGGTGAAGGTGTTCGCGGCGGTGAGGTTCAGGGCGGTGTGGTGGATCGCCTGTAGGCGTTGGGTGTTGGAGAGCAGGAGCAGTCGGCCATATGCGTAGGAGCGCAAGCGCGACTCGGTGGCGTGGGGGACCAGGGCGTACGCGTGCGCAGTACTGGCCGAGGTGAGGTTGAAGACCTTCTTCGTGACGGCGGTGTCCGGGTTCGAGGCACGGATAACCCGGCGGCTGCGGGTCACGTCGGTGAGGTCGACGGCTACCTGGCTGAGTGCAAGGAAGTAGTAGCCGACTGAGGTGCCCGCGGTGAGGTTGGCGTAGCGGAGCCACCTGGTGTCGCGCTGGATGGTCACCTGGTCTGTCGGTGCGGCTATCCGGGCATCCAGAGAGGTCGTGACTGCTCTGTTGTCATCGCCAATGCCTGCAGCGAGTACGACGATCTCTTCGTCGAGCATGAACCAGGACTTGGTCGACCGCGCGTTCTTGTAGACCACGAAGTCGTCCGGCAGGGTCTCCCGCTCGGCGTACGCGACGTCGTCGGACTGGATCCACCCAGCCGCGCCATAAGCACCGAGGGTCGCCCCGCCGGAGTACTGGTTCGTCCCGCGAGGGAAGTAGACGTACGTGTTCTGCGCCTCGGAGGAGGGCGTGAACACAGGCGGGTTGTCGTAGTACTGCGTGCCGTAGAGCTCCGGGATCGTACGGCGTTCTTCTACCGGCGCAGTGACGCCAGCAAGGGCGTAAGGCGACACTGTGGTGAAGTAGTCGACACCGAACGCCTTGGTCTGATCCTGCCCGGACAGGTAGAGGTAGAACGCGCCATCGCCCTGGAACCACGGCAGCAGGTTCTCGCCACTCATGTACTCGTACTTGCTGATCCGGTCCGAGCTACGCGCCAGCGCGAACGCGTACCCGGGCCGGCGGTGCACGGTCCGATCCATCGCGTTGAAGGCGACACTGCTCGCCGGGGGATTGAGGTCAGCAGCCTGTACTGCGGGGTCGCCGATGATGTCGGCGAACCGGGCCACGCTGACCGGCGAGACGAAGCTGTTCGGGTTCAGCGTCGGCCGGGCGGTGAACTTGACGTACCCCTTGAGCAGCGCCGCGTCGGCAGCCGCGGCGTAGTCCGAGAGGTCGACGATCGCCTCGACCACGACCGCCACGTCGTCGTACCCGGTGGCGGTCCGGCTGACCGCGCGGCCCTTGACGATCTCCATCATCCAGCCCTCGAAGATCAGCGGCGCGAAGCCGTTCACCACCCAGCCCTGGACGACGCCGACCAGGTCGCCGCTCTGCGCGTAGCCGGTGCCGTCGAGCATCTTGATCGTCTGGACGACCCGGCTGAGCATGCCCTTGCCGTACGACCCGGTGTAGGCGACCGAGTCGTGCTGGATGAACGAGCCGTCCGCGTAGTACCCGTCGGTGACGCCGTGCTGCAGTTCGTACGGATCGATGGTCGCGAAGACGGTGAACTGGTCCTGCAACGCCTTCCGGATCCGGGCGTCGTCCCCGAGCAGCGCGCCCTGGATGACGCGGTTGGTGGTGATGTCGGCGAGGTTCGCGCCGGTGTGAAAACGGGAGTCGAGGTTCACGTCGCCGTTCGTCCCGTTGCGCAGATAGGAGTCCATCGACGCGACGTACGTGCTGACCAGGTCCCGGGGCGCGTCCAGCAGGGCGAGCGTCCGGCCGACGTACGTCGAGATGCCGATCTCCCAGGTGAACCAGTTGCCGTAGTAGCCCTTCGCCTGGTCGCCGTAGTAGTTCGCGTGCAGCCACTGGAGCTTCTCGAGCAACTTCGCCTGTACTGCGAGGTTGCCCTGCAGGTCGGAGGCCGGGCCCGGGGCGTTTCGTGGCCAGCGCGATCTCGTAGAGGTGCTGGTACGACGCACTCAGGTTGGGGTCGCTGACGCCGAGCTGGAGCCCGGCGAAGAGTTCACCGGCCTGGGCCCGATCCATCGACGCGAGCCAGGTTCGCGCGGTCTGGTCGATCGCCGCGAGTTTCGCCGCGACCTCCGGACGGGCGTTGGACTCCTCCGTGCCCGCGAAGATCGCGATCGCGTTGGCGAGGAGCCGGCCGGGTGTTTCTGGCGGGGGCTCAGCAGCCGAGGCGCCGGCGGGATGAACCGCGGTCAGCAGCGCGGCGGCGGGGACGAAGGACAGCAGGCGGCGACGAGTGATCTGCACTGGTACTCCCGGGCGAAGGGGAAAAACCTCACCTGAGGAGTCAAGCAGTCGAAAGTAAGTTACGGCAACCGCTTACCCACTCTTAGTTTTCATGACCTGCCCGCTATTATTGAAAATTCAATCGTCTAGTCGGTGAGGTGGATCAGGTGTCGTCAGTGCTGATCGTCGGTGGAAGCGGCGGGCTGGGCAGGGAGATCGCCCGGTACTACGCGGAGCGGGGTGACTCCGTCGTCGTGACGAGCCGGTCCGCGGAGCGCGCCGAGCAGGCGGCTGCCGAGATCGGTGCCGCGACCAGCGGGGTAAGGCGGTGGACCTGGCCGAACCCGAGGGGATCGAGAAGGCGCTGGCCGAGGTCGGCGAGATCGACCATCTGGTGATCACCGCGATCGAGCAGTCCGGCAACACCGTCAAGTCCTTCAGCATCACCGACGCCGTGAAGGCGTCGACGGTAAAGCTGGTCGGGTACACCGAGACCGTGCGGGTGATGAGCGACCGGCTCCGTCCGGGCGCTTCCATCGTCTTGTTCGGCGGCCTCGGCAAGGTCCGTCCGTACCCGGGCTCGACCATGGTCACCGCGACCAACAGCGCGGTCTCCGGTGTGATGCGAACCCTCGCCGTCGAACTCGCGCCGGTCCGGGTCAACGCTCTTCATCCCGGCGTCGTCGGCGACAGCCCGCAGTGGGTCAGCCGTCCGCAGGAACTGGCCGTCTCCCGTACGCCGATCGGCCGGCTCGCCACGATGGCAGAAGTCATCGACGCCACCGACTTCCTGTTGCGCAACGGCGCCGTCAACGCCGTCGACCTCCACCTGGACGGCGGCACCCGGGTCGTCTGACCCCCGACTGGTTGCCTCTGGCCACGCGTATGGAATGGTTCCCAGCACCATGTTTGCAAGGACAAACCGGCATCATTCGAAATTCTGATACCGGCGCGTCGGCCTCGCCGTGATCTGACGAAGGGCCGCACACGATCGACCGATCAGATGATTTGAGCCGGTGTGAGGTGGGTAGTCCGGCCGGCCCGGTCCCCGCTGACCACTCGCAGGGATCGGGCACGCAAGAGCACGCAGACTCTGTCCGGCCGCCGAAACGACGAAACCCCAGCTCAGGAACCTGCCTCTGACCTGGGGTTTTGCGTGGAGCGGGTGACGAGAATCGAACTCGCACTGTCAGCTTGGGAACAGACTTGTCAGCTCAGGCGGGGCTGAGCGTGAGTGGTACGGAGCACTGACCCCACCTTGAATTGACCGCTAGTTACCCGTGGTTCGCCTCAGAATCCTTCAGTCGGGGCACGCCGGGGGCACGGCGGGCACGCGCCTTACGACTGGAGCTGCCTAGCCTCTGGAGCCGACCTGGTGAGCTGCTGAGAGACGAGCCAGTGATGGACGATTGATGAGATGGCCGCTGCGATTGTGCAGCCGATGGTGTTGCTCAGGATGTCCGTGATATCGCCTGCGGTCCCGAGGGGAGTGAAGGTCTGCAGCACCTCGATCACCGAAGAGAGCATGGCTGCGGCTCCGAGCGCGAGCACTATGACTCGTTGCCGTGTGGCATGCCGCGCGATCCAAGGCAGGAGGAGGCCGGCGGGCACGAACAACAGGAAGTTCATGACGATCTCGGTGTCGTTTGCTGCGGTCTGGGTGGCGAATGGAACCCAGTTGAACCAGATCCTTCCAAGAGAGTCCTGGGGTCTGCCTCCGAGGGTCGCCAGCAACAGCCCGAGTCCCCACAATGCGGTGGAGGCGCTAGCCAGGTGAGCGGCTCGGATGAAGTCGCCCTGCCGAGTCAACCTGACTAGCCGAAGCAGTACCCACGCGAGGAAGGCAAGTGCCACCACGGCCGCCGGAATGACAAGGCTGTCTGGAGTCATGTGTAACTGATTACCACAGTCCCGCCCATGGTCTGACCATCCCTCATCAGGTTCTTCTTGGTCTTGATGTAGTAGTTGTGGTTAGTGGTCAGGCCGTTAACACACGTCTTCAGTTGGCTGGAGAGGCTGAACTGGATGGTTCGCTGCAGTTCATCGCTGATTGAGTTGTCCTTGTAGACCTCGACCCGGAAGTTGTTGTCGTTGTTCTGGGCGCCGCCAGTGGCGTCGTGCTCGTTGTGCAAGTTGGGATCGACACAGATTTTGCCGGTGGAGTTGGTCGAGAAGACGGGACTCGTCACTCCACCGCTGCCGCCACTTAGGCCGGTCACGGTACCCGTGTACGGAAGCCCGACAGCCTGAATGACACTCGGCTTGAGGGCGGCTGCGGGGCCGGGATTGGTAGCAGCCTGCGCAGAGCCTGCACTGGCGATCAGGACGGTGACGGCAGCAAGCGGTACGGCCAGAGCCGACTTGAGACCAAGCTTGACATTCACTAGCGATACTCCTCTGTGGGCGGGTGAGCAAGCGCTTGAACGATAGATCTCATTTCGATGTAACTCAATGTGTCAAATCTGCAACAAGCTGCAACCTTTCTTGCCTTGACATGAACGTCCGGCGGTGGACGGTCAACGTGTCGTCCGGTTCGGCGTAAAGCCGGGCCGGTATGACTGACGACCTGACCGGGGATGCCGAACGCCCCCGGCCGGATTGCTCCGAATACGGGGGCGTTCGGTGTTGTGGGGGCGTTCTAGCGGGTTTGCTCGGTGATCCAACTGAGGTAGGCGTCCGAGCCGTCCGTGATTGGCAGGAAGATCAGTTCGGGGACCTCGCCGCTGTGGTGCTCGTCGAGGTACTTCACCAGGTCGTCACGCTTGTCTGTCGCGGTCTTGATCCATAGCTGCCACTCCGGCTCGCTCCAGACCTTTCCCTTCCACCGATACACGGCGGTGATGGGGGACGTGATTTGAACGCAGGCAGCCAATCGAGCCTCAACCAGCCCCTGAGCCAGCTGGTGGCCTTCCTCTTCGGTCGGGGTGGTCGTTAGTGCAACAACGTGATCAGGAGTGGTCATTGGCAGATCCTTCGATTTGGGGAGCTGTGCGCAGAGCGGTAGCTCCGAGGGTCTTCTTCAGTTCCTTCACCTGTTCGCGTACTTCGTCCTCGCCGCGTCCCAGGGCACCCCATCCGGACAGGATGTTGCCGTCGTGGCTAAGGCCAGTCCAGATGCCCAAGGCGTTCACGCCGTGGTTGTGCAGCACGAAGTAGAGCGTGCCCTTGGAGTTGACTGCTCCGTCTTCTGCGGCGTACCAGCCCATCAGGATCTTGTTGTCCCAGAGGCGCAACTCCCCCTGCCAGTTGTAGCCGCCTTCGTCGAGTGTGACGCTGCCGCGCGAGCTGGTCTGGACGTGGATCAGGTCGTCCTGCTGGGTAAGCATGACCGTCTGAGTCGTGATGACCTCCTTGTGGTTCTGGCTGGTTTGCCATGCCATCCACCACTCGCCAGAGAGCGCCACTCGGTGCAAGAGCGTGACGCCGGCCAGCTCGGTCACAGGAATCTTGAGCGCCTGGGCGATCGCGACGCCCACCGCTAGCAGCGGCTGCTGTTCGCCGCTCTCGTAGCGGCGTATCTGCCGTGTAGCGACACCGGCTTTCTCCGCTAACTCGGCTTGGGACATCTGGAGCTCCATCCGTCGCTTGCGGATCAGCTCCCCTGTGCGCGTGTTCTCAACGCCAGCCCGTCAGCGGTCTACCGGTCCATCGGTGTGGACCCGACCAACCCGCCGACGCTGCTCATCGATGAGGCAGACACGATCTTCGGCCCGAAGGCAGGCGACAACGAAGACCTACGCGGCCTGCTCAACGCCGGACACCAACGCGGCCGGCCGACGCTGCGCTACGACGCCGGAACCAAGACCGTGGACAAGATCGAAACCTTCGCCATGGCTGCCCTGGCAGGGATCGGGAACATGCCCGACACCATCGAAGACCGAGCAGCGGTCATCAGGATGCGTCGCCGTGCACCCGGGGAGACTGTCCAGCCCTACCGGGTCCGCCGCGACGGGCCCGCACTGGGAGACCTGCGCACCGACCTGCACACCTGGATCACCGCCCACCTGGACGAACTCACCAACGCAGAACCGGCGATGCCGCTGGAAGACCGCGCCGCCGACACCTGGGAACCGCTGATCGCACTGGCGGATCTCGCTGGAGGCGACTGGCCAACCGCCGCCCGAATCGCCGCCCTGACCCTGCTCGCCGACCGTGAATCATCCGCAGACATCCCGCTGCCTGCCCGGCTGCTCACCGACTGCCGTACCGCGTTCGGCTACACGCCGGCACTTTCCTCAGTCGGCCTGGTCGATCGGTTGCGCGCCGACGACGAAGCACCCTGGAGCGATCTGCCCGCCCCGGCCCGGACTGACCGTCCGCAAGCTCGCCGCGATGCTCCGCGACTTCGAAATCACCTCCGGAAACGTCCGCTTCCCCGATGGCAGCCAAGCCAAGGGCTACACCCGCGACGCCTTCGAAGACACCTGGAACCGCTACTGCCCAACCCCCGAAAACACCGACCAGGAGGGAACCGTCCCAATCCGTCCCAACCGTCCCTTCGCAGGTCACACCGGGGACGGATCGATCCCCTGGGACGGATCAACCGTCCCAACCAGCCAAACCGTCCCCGCTCTGACCTGCGAAGGGACGGTTGGGACGGATTGGGACGGATCCCCCCAGACAACCAAAAACCCCATCTGCATCGGCTGCCGCCAACCCCTCACCCACGACGACGGCACCCACACCCACCCCACCTGCGAAACCGCATGACCATGCCCGCCGTACGACCCGAAGCGACTTGCATCACGGAGCAAGGGAGAACCAAGTTGTCAACGGCAACGAGTGAGACTGATCGGCTGCTCGACGTTACGGAAGCCGCGATGATGCTGGGCACCTTCAACGAGAGTGGCGTCCGATACCCCCGCCGCCTGATCGCAGAACGCCGGATCGAGTTCGTGAAGCTCGGTAGCAAGGTGCGCATTCCGGAGTCGGCGATTCGCGACCACATCAAGAACAACACGGTCCGGCCGATCCGGCTGGCGAACATGGGGGAGGCCGCCTGATGACGATGAGACGATGGGGACGAATTCGCAAGCTGCCCTCTGGCCGATTTCAGGCCCGCTACCCGGGGCCCGATGGGATTCTCCGCCCCGCGCCGATGACCTTCGCCACCAAGACCGATGCCGGGCGCTGGTTGACTCTCAAGGAAGCCGAGATTGCGCGCAATCAGTGGATCGATCCGGCGTTGGCGGAGGTGCCGCTAGGCGACTATGCGCGTAGCTGGATTCGTGAGCGTCCCGGACTACGGCCGAAGACGCTGGTTCTGTACAGCGGACTCCTTCGGAATCACATTCAACCGACGCTCGGCGGAAAGCCGCTGGGAGAACTGACCGCGCCGCTGCTCCGGAACTGGCGGCAAGACCTGCTAGACGGCGGCCTAGGGCCGGTCACCACTGCCAAGGCGTACCGCCTGCTCCGCTCAATCCTGTCAACTGCGGTGGAGGACCGAATCATCGATAGCAACCCTTGCTACATCAAAGGCGCGGCAACCGAGCGCAGTCCTGAGCGACCGGTCCTTACCGTGAGCGAGGTCTACAAAGTCGCGAACGGCATGCATCCGAGGTACCGCGCCCTGGTCCTGCTCGCGACATTCGGGAGCCTGCGATGGGGCGAGCTGGCAGGCTTGCAGCGGAAGCATGTGGACCTGGTCAACGGCGTCGTACGAGTTCGTCAGTCGGTGGTGGAGTTGCCGACCGGCGAACTCCGGATCAGCCCACCGAAGTCGGACGCCGGACGACGGACCATCTACCTGGATGAGTTCGTCATGGACGATATCCGGACGCACTTCGACGTCTATGTGGAATCGAAATCAGACGGCTTCGTGTTCACCGGCGCGAAGCGAGCCCAGTTGCGGCGGTCAACGTTTCAGCGTCACTGGCGGCGCGGGTTGGAGGCGGCCCGAGCTGGACAGCCGAGTGCACTTCCACGACCTGCGGCATACCGGTAACACATGGGCTGCCGAGAGCGGCGCGACGCTCCGGGAGCTGATGGAACGTATGGGCCATGCGAGCAGTCGAGCCGCACTGATCTACCTGCACACCAACGACGACCGTCACAGGGCAGTCGCCAAGGGAATGTCAGAACTTGTCGAGAACAGCCTGAGAGAGGCGGCGGCCGAAGAGAGTTCTGACGACCTTCCGGAGGCGTCTGGAACCTAAGGGGCACGGAGGGGGCACGGCAGGGCTGCCAGGCCCCTGAGACGACGAAACCCCAGGTCAGAAAGTGGCCTCTGACCTGGGGTTTTGCGTGGAGCGGGTGACGAGAATCGAACTCGCACTGTCAGCTTGGGAAGCTGATGTTCTGCCATTGAACTACACCCGCGGAGCTGTCCCTCAACCAGCAGACCGCAGGATCATACCTGAGGCCCGGGGTGGTTCGCACGGGGGGTTATCGGGCAGTTTTCCACAAAGGGCGCGCCCAGGACTGGGCAGGCCGGTCAACTTCTGGCAGATTAGAACGCGTTGCCGGGGGCAACATTCGACGCAACGTGAGGATGCGGTCCCTGCCGGGACCGGACAAGATGGTTGCGGGGCAACTGAAAAGAAGGGGTGAACAGGTGGCAACTGAAGCCAATGACGCACTGGAGAACCTGGAAAAGGAGCTCGTCACGTTGGCGCGCCGGCTGCGCGGTCTGCAGCGGACGCTGTCCGACGAGGCACACCCGGACCTGGAGCCGGCGCAGTACGCGTTGCTGAACCATGTCGAGGAGCTCGCACCGGTTCGGATGGCCGATCTGGTCGCGGCACTCGAAGTGGACAAGGGTCCGGTCAGCCGGGCCTGCGCAAGACTGGAAGAGGAAGGTCTGCTGAAGCGGGCCGCCGACAAGTCGGACGCGCGGGCGACCCTGCTGACGCTGACCGCCAACGGCAAGCGCAAGCTGGCCGCCGCGCGGAAGAAGCGGCACAAGGTGATCGACGACCTGCTCAAGGACTGGTCGCCGGCTCAGGTGAAGACCTTCGCCACCCAGGTGTCGAAGTTCAACAAGCTGTCCGGCTGATCCGTTGCCGAGGGCCCGTAGCTGGGGCGATCCGGGGAGCTGAGGGCTCCGGAGGGCCATCTTCGGGCCGGTAGGACCAGATACCTGACCGGCCTGCGCGGTTCACCGCGTTGGGCCGGGGCGGGCGGAGGAGCGGCATGCTGCGGTAGGTTGCGTTCGTGCTGCTCTCCGACCGCGACATCCTGGCCGAGATCGACGCGAAGCGGGTCCAACTGGATCCGTTCGAAGCTGCGATGGTGCAGCCGTCGAGCATCGACGTACGACTGGACCGCTTCTTCCGGGTGTTCGAGAACCACCGGTATCCGCACATCGACCCCGCCGAGGAGCAGCCCGACCTGACCCGGATGGTCGAGCCGGACAGCGACGAGCCCTTCATCCTGCATCCGGGCGAGTTCGTGCTGGGCTCCACCTACGAGCTGGTGACGCTGCCCGACGACGTGGCGGCGCGGCTGGAGGGCAAGTCCTCGCTCGGCCGGCTCGGCCTGCTGACGCACTCCACCGCCGGCTTCATCGACCCGGGCTTCTCCGGGCACGTGACGCTGGAACTGTCGAACGTGGCGACGCTGCCGATCAAGCTCTGGCCGGGGATGAAGATCGGCCAGCTGTGCTTCTTCCGGCTGTCCTCACCGGCCCAGCACCCCTACGGTTCCGCGAAGTACGGCTCGCGCTACCAGGGCCAGCGCGGCCCGACACCGTCGCGCTCGTACCAGAACTTCCACCGCACCGACATCTGACCTGCGTTTCGGGTGATCAGGCGGTCGGCTTCAACACGACCAGGATCTTCTCGCGCTCCAGGTCGTCACCGAGAGCCTCCTGCAGATAGGCGCCGCCGTACTGCGTCACCGCGGTCGGCGACGGCACGCCGAGCTTCGGGTCGTAGAACGACATCGACGAGCCGAACGCGCTGCTGGGATCGTTCACCCCGGGCGTCTCGGTGGGCGGCGTGACCAGGCCGTCGTCGGTCGGCGTCGTTCCGTCGGTCGGGGTGGTCCCGGTCGTCGGCGTCCCGGACGGGTCCGACGAGGACGGGTCCGACGAGGGGCGCGGGATGTCCTGGCCGCCGGCCAGGTTCAGCATCACCGGCTGGTCCTCCCCGGCGACCCCGTAGACGACGCCGTGGAAGGCCGCGGTGACGCGGGGGACGATCCGGCTGGCCGAGGACTTGGTGTAGCCCCAGACCTTCTTGCCGGTGGTGTCGTCGATGCCGATGATCTCGTCCGTGCCCGGGTTCTCGCCGGTGGTGCAGACGACGCCGGCGGCCTGGTCCCCGAGGCAGCGGAAGTAGTAGTCGTGCTCAGTGTCGAGGGCCGACTTGGTCTGGACCACGGCGCCGGTGGCGATGTCCACGGAGTACAGGGTGTTGATGTAGGTGTAGATGACCGACTTCGAGTTCGGCACGTAGGACGAACCGGACAGGAAGGCGTGCTTGGTGCCGCTGCCGGCCGGCTGCAGGTAGTTGAGCTTGGTGGGGATCTGCTTGCTGACCTTGCCACTGGCGCCGTCGGCGATCACGATCGTGCCGTCGTGCGCGCCCTCGGAGTTGCTGGCCTTGGTGCCGACGACGGTGCCGTTCAGCACGCCGGCCGCCTCGAAGAACGGGATCACGTTCGCCTTCTGCGTCTTCGGGTCGGCGAAGATGGTGATCGCGGAACCGGCCTTCTTCTCACCGTCCGCCGCGTCGATGCTGAGGCCGAGCGCGACCTGGCCGGTCGCCTGGTCGTAGCTCTTGCTCAGGAAGCCTTTGGAGCCGCCGCCCGGGCCGAGGGTCTGGCTGAGGTCGACGGTCAGTTCGGCGAGCTTCTTGCCGTCGGCGGCGTCGAGCCACTGCAGCAGCACCTGGCCGTGGACCTTCTGGGTGCCGCCGCCCTTGTCGTTCTGGACGTAGGCGATCGCGATGACGTCCTTGCCGTCGACCTGGACCGGCATCGGATCGGTGTGGGCGACGGTGCTGATCGTGTCCGGCTTCGTCGTGGACAGGACCGTCCACGGGTCGCGTTGGCCGGCGATGTCCCGGCCGGTCAGACCGGTCTTGCCGGAGACCAGCGAGGTCTGCCCGACCATCCCGGCACTGAGCGAGTAGGTGTCCTCGGTGTCGGACTTCAGGACGCCGTAGGCCTGGATGGGATTGAAGCCCTTGGGTGGGTCGAACGACGCGACCGCGGGGGCCGACGGGGTGCTCGCCGGGTTGTCACCGCCGTCTTTCGAAGTGCCGTTGCCCTTGTCGTCGTCCTTGCCGCCGCAGCCGGCCAGCAGGACGAGCAGGGCGGCTGCGGTGGCGACTGCTTTGGCGGTCGTCGGACGCTGCATCGTTGCTCTCTCCCCAAGTCAATCGAAATGATCGCTTGAAACCTAGCAGCGTCAGCGGTTCGGGATGGTGATCAAGCCCAGGCGTTGCAACAAGCTGCAAAGTGACTGATAAGTCATCGATCTCACCGCACCACAGACAAGCCCGTACGGCGGTGGCGCGGCTGCGGCTCGAGCCGGTCGGCCAGGCGCCGCAGCACCCCGGCCAGCTCGTGCCGCGGGCCGCCGGCCTCGCCTTCGGCCCGCAGTACCTCGCGGTGTTCCTTGCGCTGCGCCCGAACCTCGGCGGCCTTGATCTGCTCGGCGACCCGGTGACGGGCGACCTCTTGGTGTTCGGTGATCATGATGTTTCCCCTCACTGGTCCCCGTTGACGAATGTGGTTGGTGGTTCAGACCCGGACGACGGTGATGTCCCCGGAGACGGTGCGGGCCCGCAGCATCAGCGAGCGCTCGCCCTCGGCCGGCCGTTGGGAGGCCTCGAGGTCGCACCGGATGTGGCCGGTGATGGTCTTCAGGTCGAGATAGGTCGGCACGCCCTCCGGTACGCCGATGTGAACGTCGCCGCGGGCGGTCTCGGCCCGGACGCTCGGTCCGTCGGCGAGTTCGACCGTGACGTCACCGGAGCCGGAGGTGGCGACCGAGTGGTCCCGGATCCGCTCGATGGTGATGTCACCCGAGCCGACCTTGACGGTGGTCGGGCCGGCCGCGTCGCCGACCCGGATGTCGCCCGAACCGGTGCTCAGGCCGAGCGAGTCGGCGGCCTCGCCGATGTCGATCGCGCCGGAGCCGGTCTTGGCGCGGACCGGACCCGCGGCGTACCGGACCCGGATCTCGCCGCTGCCGGTGCTCGCGCCCAGGCTGCCTTCGACCCGGTCGAGCTGAATCTCGCCGGACCCGGTCGACAGCCGGGACTCACCCAGCGGCGTCGAGGCGACGATGTCGGCCGAGCCGGTCTTGATCCGGGTGATCAGCTGATCCGGGGTCTGGACCCGGACCCGGATCTCCGGGCCGCGGCGGACGTTGCGGGGGCCCTCGACGATCAGCTCGCCGTTGACGACGTCGCACCGCACGCTCTCCGCCTGGCCTCCGTCGACCTCCAGAGAGACCAGCGTCTTGTCGCCGTCGACCGGGTGGATCTCCACCAGGCCGGAGCCGATCTCGATCCGGACCCGGTCGATCTCGCCGGCTTCACCGATCACCTGAGTGCTGCTGTAGTCGCTCACTCTGCCCACCCCGTCATCTGCTGTCCCGGTCCGCGTCCACCGCGGCGGTCGTGCTTGTCCCGGCGCGAGTCGCGCTCGCCGCGCCGCTGGTCGCGGTCACCGCGCTTGTCCCGGTCGCCGAAGACGCCGTCCGGTCCGAACGGGCCTTCCGGTCCGAACACACCGTCCGGGCCGAAGACACCGTCGGGTCCCAGCGGGCCTTCCGGTCCGAGCGGACCGTCGGGGCCGAAGAAGCCACCTCGCGGGGCGCGCGGCGGGCGGGGCGGCCGGGGGCCACCGCGGCGGCCGCGGTCGCCGGTCAGCGAGGTCATCACGGTGCGCATCAGCCACGCGTTCGAGGAGATGCCCTCGCTCGCGGCGGCCTCGTCCACCTTGTTCTTCACCGACATCGGCAGCCGCAGCGTGATCCGTGCGGTCGCCTCGTCGGCGTCCGGCGCGAGCTCGTCGGCCACAGTGCCGGAGTCGTCCGTCTCGTCGTCCAGGTCGTCGTCGGGGCCGGTCAGCTGACTCGGGGCCGGCGTGACCACGAACTCGGGGCGGCCACCGGCCATCCGGAGCTCGACCGAACCGGGGGAAAGCTCGCGGCTGATCTCACCGGCGGCGTCGGACAGGGCTGAGATGAGGGCCAGCCGGCCCGCGTCATCCAGCGTGGCGCCGAGGCGCTGAGCCACGGAGCGAGTTTGGTCGTCGGCCAACGCGGTGGCGTTCTCCACGCTACGGCGGACCGACTCGAGGTAGTGGTCAAGTTCCATGACGCAATAGTGACGTCACTATGACGTCACTGTCAACCCCTCGTGATGTCATGACGCCGTCAAGGGGTGCTGGTGATGCGGCAGAATGAAGGTTCAACGAGCTAGGGAGTGAGCTGTGAGCGTGTCCAGAGGAGTGCTCGTCACCGGGGCGTCACGAGGCGTCGGAGCGGCGGCGGCGAAGGCGTTCGCGGCCGCCGGTGATCGGGTCGTCCTGCATTGTCGCGGTGCCGTCGACGAGGCGAACGCAGTACTGGCCGAGCTTCCCGGCGAGGGGCATTCCGTGATCACCGGCGATCTTGGTGATTCGACCGGAATCCCTTCCCTGGTTGAGGAATCAGCCGCTGCGCTCGGGCGGATCGATGTGCTGGTCAACAACGCTGCCCTGTATGTCGAACAGCCCGTCGCCGGGTCCCGCCGGATCGGTCATCCACTGGCGGAGACCTCGTACGACGAGTGGGTGGCGGCGTGGCGGAAGACGCTCGCGGTGAACCTCGAAGGGGCGGCGCACCTGACCTGGTGCGTGGCCCGGCAGATGCTCGACGTGGCACCGGCCGATGGCGTCAAAAGAGGCGCCATCGTCAATGTCGGGTCGCGCGGCGCCTACCGCGGCGAGCCGGACGTACCGGCGTACGGGGCCTCGAAGGCCGGATTGCACGCCTTGGGGCAGTCACTGGCCGTCTCACTGGCGCCACATGACATCACCGTGACGTCAATCGCGCCCGGATTCATCGCCACCGACATGACGGCCCAACTGCTGGCGGGACCGGCCGGCGACCCGATCCGGGCCCAGAGCCCGTACGGACGGGTCGCACGAGCCGAGGAGGTCGCCGACGCGATCGTCTGGCTGGCCTCCCCGGCCGCGACCTGGTCCACCGGCGCCGTCCTTGACTTCAACGGCGCTTCCTACTTGCGCTGAGGTCAGCGCTTGACGATCTTGCTCGCCGGCGGCGCGGTGATGGTGACGGGCTTGTTGTACTCGTTCATGTTCATCACCATGCTGATGCCCTGGGCGTCGAACGACATCTTGTGGACGAGATGGTCGGCGCCGAGCCAGAGCGAGTAGGGCAGCGTCTTCGGCGTGCCCGCGGGCAGCTTCTTGCTCTGCGTCTTGAGCGCTGCCGCCGTGTCGACGGTCAACTCGTAGTGGTCGAGCTTGACGCCGTCGACGGTCTCCGGGCCGATGAACTTCACGTTCTTCATCC
Source organism: Kribbella qitaiheensis (assembly GCF_014217565.1). Taxonomy (NCBI): domain Bacteria; kingdom Bacillati; phylum Actinomycetota; class Actinomycetes; order Propionibacteriales; family Kribbellaceae; genus Kribbella; species Kribbella qitaiheensis. Next base: position 4,048,860 of record NZ_CP043661.1, on the reverse strand, counting down.
CGATGCCGAGCGCCTTGAACGTCTTGGTCGGATCGGCGCTGTCCACCATCGCCCCGATGCCGGCCGGATCGGCGACCTTCGTGTCGATCATCAGGTACTTGCCGGCCGGCGTCGCACCGGGCATGGACATGTACAGCTTGCTGCCGAGCACGATGATCTTCGCCGACTTGCCCTCGAACGCCTGACCGGTCATCGTCATCGACGCGGCCAGCGGCTTGGCCTGCTGGTAGCCGGTGATCGTCATGATCGTCTGACCGCCGGCGGTCATCGTCGCGGTCGTCCGCCAGGTCTTCTGCTTGGTCAGCGCGGTGTTCATCGCCGGCAGGAAGGTGACGCGGTTCAGGTGCGCGACCGGTGCCGGCGGTGCCGTCGTCGGCGGCGCGCTGGTCGGTGCCGTCTCGGTGCTGACCGGTACGGACGGCATGGAGCCGTTCGCGCTGTTCTTCCCGTCACTACCTCCGCAGGCAGCCAGACCCAACGCCAGCGGCAGTGCGACAGCCACGGCTGCCAGCCGAGTACCAAACTTCACAACAATTCCCCTCCCAATGGACCCCGAGCTGTCGGATCCTACGGGTCCGAGTGGCTTCACCGGAAGGGAATTGCAGCAACGTGCAATCAGTCAGCTGCCGCGCTTGACCGAGCTGAGCAGCAGTTGGGCGACGTCCTGGACCTCGACGGACTCGCGGGCCGAACCGTCGGCCTGCTTGGCCGTCAGGCCGTCGGACAGCATCACCCGGCAGAACGGGCAGCCGGTGGCGATCTTGTCCGCACCGGTCGCGACGGCTTCGTCGGTCCGGTTCAGGTTGATCCGGCTGCCGGTCTTCTCCTCCATCCACATCCGCGCGCCACCCGCGCCGCAGCAGAACGACTTGGTCTGGTTCCGCGGCATCTCGGCGAACTCCGCGCCCGGGATGATGTCGAGCAGCTCACGCGGCGCGTCGTACACCTGGTTGTGCCGGCCCAGGTAGCACGGGTCGTGGTAGGTGATCTTCTGCCCGTTCAGCGCGCTGTCGGTCGGCGCGACCGGGGTCAGCTTGCCCTCGCGGACCAACCGGTTCAGCAGCTGGGTGTGGTGGATGACATCCAGCTCGACGCCGAGCTGGGAGTACTCGTTCTTCAGCGTGTTGAAGCAGTGCGCACAGGTCGAGACGACCTTCTTCGCGCCAGTCTCCTTGAACACCTCGGCGTTCTGCATCGCCAGCTGCTGGAAGACGAACTCGTTACCGGCCCGGCGAGCCGGGTCACCCGTGCAGGTCTCACCGTCACCCAGTACTGCGAACGAGACGCCGGCGATGTTCAGCAACTCGGCCACGGCCTGGGTGGTCTTCTTGGCGCGATCCTCGTAGGCGCCCGCGCAGCCGACCCAGAACAGGTACTCGACCTCGGCCAGCGTCTCCACATCGGTGCCGACCTGCTTGACCTCGAACGGCAGATCCTTGGCCCAGTCCATCCGACCCGACGGGCTCATGTTCCACGGGTTGCCCTTGTTCTCCAGGCCCTTGAAGAGCCCGTTCAGCTCGGACGGGAACGACGATTCGATCAGCACCTGGTAGCGGCGCATGTCCATGATCGCGTCCACGTGCTCGATGTCGACGGGGCATTGCTGCACACAGGCGCCACACGACGTACAGGCCCACAGTGCTTCTTCGTCGATCACGGCGACGTCGGCCGCGCCGACCAACGGCCGCTCGACCTCGGCCTTCACCAGGTCGGGCAGCGACTGGCGCTCTTCGTCCGACGAGGCCAGCAGGTACGGCGCCTTGGCGTACGCGTGCTCGCGCAGGTTCATCATCACCAGCTTCGGTGACAGCGGCTTCTCGGTGTTCCAGGCGGGGCACTGCGACTGGCAGCGGCCGCACTCGGTACAGGTGGTGAAGTCGAGCAGGCCCTTCCAGGTGAAGTCCTCGATCTTGCCGACCCCGAGGGTCGCGTCCTCGTCGAGCTCCTCGATGTTCTCGAAGTCGATCGGCTCGCCCTTGATCATGATCGGCTGCAGCGCGCCCAATGCCAGACCGCCGCCATCGCTGGTAGCAGGCTTGCGCTTGAACCAGATGTTCGGCCAGGCGGTGAACCGGTGCCAGGCGACGCCCATCGTGGCGTTCAGCGAGATGGTGATCATCCAGGCGAACGAGATCAGGATCTTGACCATCGCGACCAGGTAGACCGCGTTCTCCAGGCCGTGCTCCGACAGGCCGCCGAACAGCCCGGTGCCGAGGAAGAACGTGGTCGGGAAGTGGAACTTGGAGGCGCCACCGAGCTCGTACTCCAGGCCGCGCAGCAGCAGGATGCAGATCAGTACGCCGAGGATCGTGTATTCCACGTAGTACGCCTGCCAGGCGCGGGAGCCGAAGAAGCGGCTGTACCGGCCCTTCTCGCCCTTCGGCAGGTTCCGTAGCCGGATCGCCATCAGCCCGATGATCGAGACCAGACCGGTCCAGGACAGGAACTCGCTGACCCACTCGAAGACGAACCAGTGGCCGATGATCGGCAGCACCCAGTGCGCGGAGAACAGCTGCCCGAACGCCGTCACCAGGCTGAGGAACAGCCCGATGAAGCCGAACGCCACGAACCAGTGCAGGACGCCGATGTGGCTCCACTGCAGCATCCGGGTGTGCAGCAAGGACTCCTTGGCGAGCGTGGCCGTCCGCTGCCCCGGGTTGTCCGTGCGGCTGACCGGCTGACCGAGCTTGATCACGGACACCATGTGCCCGATCGTCTTGCCGAACAGTGCGACACCGACAGCGGCGATCGCGAGCGAGACGACGATGGCGAGGATCTGCATACCAGCGATGTTATTGGTTGGTTACCGGTCAGTCATGTCGGTGAGGGCCTCATCACGCCAGCGTGTCCCGTCTCACTCTGTCCGGCGCGGTCGCCGGACGCGCGCAGTACAGGCCGAAGGGCCGGCCGAATGTTCGGCCGGCCCTTCGGTGTCGGTGCTGCTACTTGGTACCGAAGACCTGGATCTCCGACATGTCGGTGAACTTGCAGCCGCCGAAGGCGCCGGCCGGGCAGTTCGTCGAGAAGTTGGGGACCTGCGGGCTGAGCATCACGAACCGGACGAACTTGATGCCGGTCGCGTTGCCGCTCGGGGTGAGCTCGGTGTACTTGCCACGGTTGGCCGCGGTGAAGGTACCCGTCTGGGCGGTCGCCCAGGTGGTGCCGTCGACCGAGGTCTCGATCCGGTAGTCGCCGGTCGAGGCGCTGCCCGGGTCACCACAGGTGTTGGACGGGTCGACCGAGAACTTGGTGACGTTCACGGCCGCCGGCAGCGCGATGTCGATGTTCTTGGGGATCATCACGTTGGTCGGGTTCCCGGCGTTGTCACCGGTGGTGCTGCCCCAGCCGGTGCCCTGGCCGCTGTCGATCGCGAAGCCCGGCCCACACTGCGGGCTGAAGTCGGGACCGTTGAACGCCTTCACCGTGCCGCCGCCGGAGGCCGAGGCCCAGTTGCGCCGCGGCGAGAAGTTCGCCGTGGTGCCGCTGGCGGAGACCGTGACGGACTGGTTCAGGATCTCGTAGCCCTTGGCCGCGACGACGAACTTCGGGTAGGTGCCCGGGAAGATGCCCGGGATCGTGTACTTGCCCTGGGCGTTCGTCACGGCGGTGTAGTCGCCGCCGAAGCCGGAGTCGTGACCGGCGATGAAGACGAGCGCACCGCTGACCCCGGTGTTGGTGTCCTTGTCGATCACGGTGCCGGACAGTGTGGCGGTCGCGCCGGTCGGCGGGACGTGGGTGTCCTCGGCCGGCAGCGAGTCGCCCGCGTTGGTGGCGCCGGCGAACCAGCCCATGCCGCGGTTGGCGAAGATCTTCCAGAGCGCCTTCTGGTTCGCGCCACCGAATGCGACCAGGTCGGCCTGCAGGATGGCGTTGCGCATGTCGAGCATCGACGGGTCGGCCGGGGACAGTTCCATCCCGCGGGTGATGTCCGACAGGGCCTTGGTGCGGCCGAGCTTCTTGCGGATGTCCCACAGCGTCTGGGCCCAGACCTCACCGGAGGAGTGCACCTCGGGTGCACCGCCGATGGTCGGGAAGTCGCCGTAGGTGTAACCACCCTGGGAACCGTCGATGCCCACGCAGTTCGGCGAGGCCGAGCCGACCGAGCAGTCCATCGCCTGGGTACGGAACAGCGCGCCGGCCGAGACGTACTTGCCCTCGAGCACCTCGCCGTCCTTGCTGGTGTCCTTCTCGAGGCGGTTGGTGACCAGGTAGTCCATCGCGTAGAAGTCGCTCCACGCCTCACCCATCGAACCGGCCTGGATGCTGTTCAGCGTCGAGTTCCCGGAGGCGTCGACCACCAGACGGTTCGACAGACCGTGGGTGTACTCGTGGTAAAGGATGCTGGCGTCGTTCGCACCGCTGCTCGGGACGAAGGCGTCCTGGGTGTCGTCAGCGCCCGGGGTGTGCCACAGGTACATCTGCATCGTCGGTGACAGGCCGTCGGGCGGGGTGTTCATGTTCGCGTTGTCGAGGTGGTTGGCGTCCGGACCACCGTTGGCGGCCGTGGCCGCGCCGTCGAGCGCGTTCAGGCTGACCGGGTCGCCGCCGGCGGTCGTGAAGTTACCGGCCGCGGGGGTGAAACCGATCGGGCCCTTCTGCAACCAGTCGTGGAAGTTGCTGGCCAGGTAGAACGCGTTGGTGACGTCCTGCTTCTGGTTCACCTTCCAGGAGTCCGGCTTGGCCGGGTCCCAGGTGCAGATGAACGCGGTCGAGCAGAGCTTGCTGGAGTTGTTCGTGTTGAACGACTTCAGCACGTACTCCGCGCCGTGCTTGGTGCCGGGCACCTTGACGTTCTCACCGGCGTTGGCGACATTGTCGTCATTCACGTCCGCGAAGGCGTGCACCGACGTTCCGTCGAGGGTGGTCGCACCCTTGAGCAGGAAGCCCCGCTGGAAGAGGTTGACCACGTGCTGCTGGCCACCGCGGGGAGCACCCGGGTAGTTCTCCTGGACCAAGGCGTCGCCGTTGGCCTCGTCGGTCAGGTCGCGGCGGTACAGCACGGCGCCCGACTGCGCGTCGATCACGTGCGTGTAGTTGAGGGAGTCGCCGGCCTGGGTGTACGTCGCCCAGCCCTTACGCAGGCCGTCAGCGGTGTAGAACCACACGAGCTTCGCCTGGTCGCCGTTGGTCCAGTTCTTCACGTTGCCCTTGGCGGTGCCCTTGACTGCCTGGGCCTTGCCGTCGACATCCGAGGCAGCCTTGCCACGGGCGGAGTCGGCGGAGACCGCCGGACCGGCCGAGCGGCTCGCGGCCAGCCCGTTCAGACCCGCCACCGGCGAGCCCTGGATCGAGATCAGCTGGCCCTTCTTGGTGACGTTGGCCTGCAGGCCGTTGCCGAACAGCGGTACGCCGCCGACAACCTGCTCCCACGAGACGTGGTGGGTGCCGACGATGTCCTTGTAGTCCTTGCGGAGCCGGAGCGTCTGCAGGTCCTGCTCGGAGAGGTGGAAGATCTCCGGGTGCGCCCGGATGTAGTCCAGCGCGACCTTCGCGGCGGGCTTGTTGCTCGCGCCGGTGAGGAAGCCGTTCAGCTTCGCCACCTGCTTCGGCGTACCGGTGACCTGGTCGACGGAGACCACGGCCTGGCTGCCGAGCGAGGCGCGGAACTTGTCCTGCGCCGCGCCCTGCTTGCTCATCGTGCGAGCCGCGTTCGCGTAGTCGACCCGGTCGCTGGGCGTCCGGGCGTCGTAGTTGCCCTTGCGTTCCTTGGCGGTCTTCTTGTCGGCGGATTGACCGGCCTGCTTCGACGAGTCCGGACCCGGCTTGGCGGATGGTGCCGCCAGTGCACCGGTGGCGGTGATCGCCAGCACGGTGGTGGCTGAGACAGCGGTGACTGCCAGAAGCCCCCGCCCCCTGCGTGGTGTTGTCACAGCAAACGCTCCATGAATTTGTCTTTGCGGCTCGCCCTCGACGATCCGTCCGGGCTGACCTTAAACCTGCATTTCCGCGCGCGGAAGGGCTATTCGGTGAATGCGGCCGAGACGAGGGTTGTCCTTCGTAAACGGACCGATACTGCAAGCGACGCCAAAGTCGTAGCACAGAGCAACGAACCGGCTGCGAACAGTGCTGGACGGGCGGACCGGTGATGCCGGTCCGCCCGTTGCTTGATTGGCTGTGACGAACCTACTTAGAAGGCGCCTGCGCCATTCGGCGTGCCGAGGCCGGTGGGGCCGTCCCAGCCGGTCCGGGCGTTGCACCACTGGGTGATGGGGCAGCTGCCGTTGGAGCCGGTGGTGACGTCGAACAGCGAGCTGGTGTGCGCGTACGGCAGTGCGTTCGCGTACCCGGCGGTGTTGCCCGACAGCGCGTAGACCGACGCGATGATCGGAGCGGCCTCACTGGTCCCGCCGAACTGCGCCCAGGTCGAGGCTGTCTTGCTGGTCGGGTAGTAGATCGCCATTCCGCCCTTGCCTGGGTCGGACGCGGCAGAGACGTCGGCCATCGCTCGCTTCGAGCAGCCGGTATCGAACGTGGATGCCGCACTCAGAGCGGTGTTGTACGTCGAACAGCCGGAACCGGCGCCACTCCACACGCTCTCCGACCAGCCACGGGTGTTGCTGGCCGACACGAGCGAGGTGCCACCCACCGCGGTGACGTAGGAGGACGAGGCCGGGTAGCTGCCACCCTGGTAGCCGTTGTCACCGGTCGACGCCGTGACGGCGATCCCCGGGTGGTTGTAGTAGGTCCCGTACGTCGAGTCGGCCGCGTCGCCGCCGCCGTAGCTGTTCGAGATCGCGACCACGCCGGGCTGCTTGGCGGCGGTGACCACCGCGGTGCCGAGGTCGGCGAAGCTGGCCGACTTGGCCTGTACGACGACGATCTTGGCGTCCGGTGCGGCAGCGGAGACCGCGTCGACGTCCAGCGCCTGCTCGCCGGCCCAGCCGGTGTTGAAGCGCGGCAGCGAGGTGCCGCCGTTCTGGTCGATGATCCGCAAGCAGCCGTTGGCGATCGTGCAGGCGGACAGGCCGAACTGGCTGCGATAGACGCCGAGGTCGCGCTCCAGGTTCGGGTAGCCGTAGGCGTCGACGATCGCGACCGTCCGGCCGTTGGCGCTCAGCCCGTTGAGCTTGTAGGCGTCGCGCAGGCCGGTCGGGGTGAGCCCGGTGGCCGGCGGGGTGGCCGTCGCAGGCGCCACTCCCGAGGCGTCGACCAGCTTGAAGGCATGGCAGGACGCCGTGTGGGGTGAGGTCGCGGTCGCGCACACCTTGGTGGCATGTTTTCCGGCGGTGTACGGAGTCGGAGTCGCGGCGGCGGCTCCTTGGCTGGTCAGTCCTGCGACGGCTAGTGCGCCGACGCCCAGGGCGGACACGAGAATCCGTTGCTTCAACAGAACTCCTCGAGCTGGGCAGGCCCGCTCCGATCCAACTCGGTCGGGGCGGAACCGGCGTTGATTGGTGCTCGAAATCGTCCGCCCCGGTGACAGCTGGTGACCAGCGATCCGGACCCTGACAAATGTCATGGGTTTCAACTGAGGTGAACCGGTTTTTCCTTTCATTGCGGCAAAATTCCGGCGCTGGTATGCGCTGAAGGTTTCCCCCTGCCTTTTCAGGCCTGGTCAGAGGAGGCCGAGGTCGGCGGACTCCTGGTCGCTGAAGAGGCGGGAGCGGATCAGGAAGCGGACGCCTTCGGGGGCCTCCACGGAGAAGCCGCTGCCGCGGCCTTTGACGACGTCGACGGTCAGGTGGGTGTGCTTCCAGTACTCGAACTGGTTCTTCGACATCCAGAACGAGATCGGCTTGTCCAGCCCGTCGACGTCGAGCTCACCCAGCTGGATGTCCGCGTTGCCGGTCTTGAACTCGCCGTCGGGGTAGCACATCGGGGAGCTGCCGTCGCAGCACCCGCCGGACTGGTGGAACATCAGCGGGCCGTGCAGTTCGGTGAGCCGGCGGAGCAACTCCGCCGCCTCCGCCGTCAGCGAAACCCGGTCGACCATCAGAAGAAGCCGTCCTTGGTGGGCCGGTAGCTGACCAGCAGGTTCTTGGTCTGCTGGTAGTGGTCGAGCATCATCTTGTGGTTCTCGCGCCCGATGCCGGAGTTCTTGTACCCACCGAACGCCGCGTGCGCCGGGTACGCGTGGTAGCAGTTCGTCCAGACCCGGCCGGCCTGGATCTCGCGGCCCGCGCGGTAGGCCGTGTTCATGTCGCGCGACCAGACGCCGGCGCCGAGCCCGTACAGGGTGTCGTTGGCGATCTTGATCGCGTCGGCGTAGTCGTCGAACCTCGTCACCGAGACGACCGGGCCGAAGATCTCCTCCTGGAAGATCCGCATCTTGTTGTCGCCCTCGAAGATGGTCGGCTGGACGTAGTACCCGCCGCTCAGGTCGCCGCCGAGGTCGGCCTTCTCGCCGCCGGTGATCACCTTCGCGCCCTCGGCCTTGCCGATGTCGATGTAGGACAGGATCTTCTCGTACTGGTCGTTGCTCGCCTGCGCGCCCATCATCGTCTCGGTGTCCAGCGGGTTGCCCTGCTTGACGGCCTCGGTCCGGGCCTTCGCGTCGGTCAGGAACGAGTCGTAGATGCCGGCCTGGATCAGCGCGCGGGACGGACAGGTGCAGACCTCGCCCTGGTTCAGCGCGAACATCGTGAAGCCCTCGAGCGCCTTGTCGTAGAAGTCGTCCTTGACGCTCGCGACATCGTCGAAGAACACGTTCGGGCTCTTGCCGCCGAGCTCCAGCGTGACCGGGATGATGTTCTCCGAGGCGTACTGCATGATGAGCCGGCCGGTCGTGGTCTCACCAGTGAACGCGACCTTGGCGATTCTGTTGCTGGAGGCAAGCGGTTTGCCGGCCTCGACGCCGAACCCGTTGACGATGTTCAGTACACCCGGCGGGAGCAGGTCGCCGATCAGCTCCATCAGCACGTGGATCGACGCCGGGGTCTGCTCGGCCGGCTTCAGGACGACGGCGTTGCCGGCCGCCAGTGCGGGTGCCAGCTTCCAGGTCGCCATCAGGATCGGGAAGTTCCACGGGATGATCTGCGCCACCACGCCGAGCGGTTCGTGGAAGTGGTAGGCGACCATGTCGTCGTCGACCTGCGAGATCGAGCCCTCCTGGGCCCGCAGCGCGCCGGCGAAGTACCGGAAGTGGTCGATCGCCAGCGGCATGTCCGCGGCCAGCGTCTCGCGGACCGCCTTACCGTTGTCCCAGGTCTCGGCGACGGCGAGCAGTTCGAGGTTGCCCTCGATCCGGTCGGCGATCTTGTTCAGGATGTTCGCGCGCTCGGCGGCCGAGGTCCGGCCCCAGCCGGGGGCGGCGCCGTGGGCCGCGTCGAGGGCGCGCTCGACGTCGTCGCTCGTCCCGCGGGCGATCTCGGTGAACGTCTCGCCGGTCACGGGCGTCGGGTTCTCGAAGTACTGGCCCTTGGCGGGCGGCACCCATTCACCGCCGATGTAGTGGTCGTAGCGTGACTTGAACTCAATCGGGCTGCCGTCCTGCCCGGGCGCCGCATAGATCGTCATCGGTCCTCCTGCTCAGATGTGCCAGGTCGGCACCGTAGGACTCGTCACGTTGCATCAACGTTGCATGACTTTCTGCTCTTGAACGGCGGGGGTTTCCGGGCGACGCTGGAGCGTGGACGCACTGGAGCAGGCGCGTCGGCTCACTGAGCTGTACGACGAGGTGCTCGGCGGTGGCCGGGTGCCAGGTGTGCCGCGCCCACTGGTGGCCCAGTCCTGGCAGCGGTCGCTCGCGGCCGCCGTCGATCCCGAGCTCGACGCATCGCCGGTGGTCATTTCGAACGAACTGCTCGAGTCGCTGCGGGAGAACCATCCGCTGCGTGCGGTGTTGCCGATCCTGCGGCAGACGCTGACCACGATCGCGGACGAGGCGTCGCACATCATGATCGTCACTGACGCGCAGGGGCTGATCCTGTGGCGCGAAGGAGCCGCCGACGTTCGCCGGCAGGCCGACCGGATCGCATTGTCCGAAGGGGCGATCTGGTCCGAGGACGCGATCGGCACGAACGGCATGGGTACGGCGCTCGCCGCGGACCAGCCGGTGCAGATCCACTCGGCCGAACACCTGGTCCGGCGGATCCACGCGTGGACCTGTGCCGCCGCGCCGGTGCACGATCCGGATACCGGGAAGTTGATCGGCGCGATCGATGTCTCCGGGCCGCTGCGCACGGTCCATCCGGCCATGATGGCGCTGGTGACGGCAGCCGCCCAGCTGGCCGAAGGGCAACTGCGGGTGCGGATGGCGGCCGCCGACGAGCAGCTTCGCGCCCGGAACATGCGGCACTTGACGGCCCTCGGCGATGAGCCGGGTGCCCTGCTGACGCCGACCGGCCGGGTGCTCGCAGTACAGCCGCTCGCCTGGCTGCCCAACCGGGTGGAGATCGCCGCCGGCGTGGATCGGGTCGAGTTGGGCGACGGGCGCGAGGCCGTGGTCGAAGCACTCGAAGAGGGCTATCTGCTGCGGATCCCCGGCGGCGTACGCCGGGCGCGCGCGTCGCTACGGCTGAAGTTGCTCGGCGCGCGCAGGCCGAGTGCGGTGGTCCGCGGCCGGGAGATCCCGCTGACACTTCGCCGGGCCGAGGTGCTCGGGTTGTTGCTGCTCCATCCGGCCGGGCTCACCGCCGAGCAACTGATGCTGCAGCTGTACGGCGACGAGGGCAACCCGACGACGGTCCGGGCCGAGATGCACCGGCTCCGGAACCTGCTCGGCGAGGGGATCCTGGACACCAAGCCGTACCGGATCCGCGCCGACGCCTCCAGCGACGTCACCGATGTCCAGGCCGCGATCCGCGCCGGCGATCTGGCGACGGCGACGGACCTGTACTCCGGTCCGTTGCTGGAGCACTCCGATGCGCCGGCCCTGCGGACGGAACGCGACGAGCTCGACGCGACCTTGCGCGGCGCGGTACTGGATTCGAAGGATGCCGACCTGATCTGGCGCTTCGCCCAGACCTCGATCGGCGCCGAGGACCTGGAGATCTTCGAGGCGCTGGCCCGGGTGCTGCCCAGCAGCGATTCCCGCCGGTCGGCAGTCGGCGCCAGACTGCATCGTCTCACCGGCTGATCTTGTCGGTCGCCAGACCTGTCGAGGTAGTGGTCTGTCGATCACTGACTGTTCAGCGGTGCATCCGCATCCTGGACAGTGTCTTTTAAGTCGACTGGATTAGTCTAGTTTCGCAGGGTGGATGCTGTGGCCGGGAAGTCGCCGTCATGCCGTGGTGGGCGGGGCGGCGACCGAGCCGCGCTCGATCAGGGTCGGCTCGACGGTGGTCCGGCGGACCCGGCGGTTGGTGTCGACGGCCGAGGTGACGCGGGCGACGACGTCCGCCACGAGGTCGTCGAGCGGCCAGTGGAACGTGGACAGCGGCGGACAGAGCAGCTGAGACATCGGCTGGTCGTCGTACCCGAGCAGGGACAGGTCGTCGGGCAGGCGGATGCCGAGCTCGGAGCAGGCCGCGTACACCCCGAAGGCCATCGAGTCGGCGAGCGCCAGCACGCCGGTCGGCCGCGGATCGCTGGTCAGCATCGCGCGGGCGACCTCGGTCGCGCCGGCCAGGTCGTGCGGACACGGGACGATGCGGATCTTGAGCCTCAGCCCGAAGGCGACCCGCTGGGCGATCTCCTCGGCCGGCCGCTCCACCTCGAACCGGCGGGACGGGCTGAGCACCGCGACGTTGCGGTGACCGGCCTCGGCCAGTCTGCGCAGCGCCGTACTGACGCCGGCCTCGTTGTCGAAGAGGACCTCGGACTTCGCCTTCGCGGCGGGCAGCGCGTCGCCGATCGCGATCACGGCCGCCTGCTGGGCGATCTTGGCCCAGGCCTTGGCGCCCGGATCGATCGGGATCACCACGATCGCGTCGGCGCGGTGGTCGACCAGGTGCTGGGCGAGCTGGAGCTGACGGTCGGCGTCGCCGGCCGAGTCGATGATCCAGGCGTTCCGGTCCGGAGCGAGCAGCTCCCGGCCGAGCGCGGCGGCGAGGCGCTGCTGCCACAGGTCCTCGAGCGAGGCGCAGAGCACGCCGATCGAACCGCTCCGGCCGGACGCGAGCGCGCGGGCCACGGGATCGGCCTGGTACCCGAGACGTTCGGCGGCTTCCTGCACCCGCGCCTGCGTCTCCGGCGTTCCTTGCAGACCTCGCAGCGCGTACGAGACCGCCGCCATCGAGAGGCCGGTCTCCGCCGCGATGTCCTTGAGCGTCGGCCTGCGGCCTGTTCCGGACATGGCATCGACCCTAGGCCACCGCGCCGACAAAAGCTGGGCGCCAGGGCTTACGTGCTGGATACGAGCTTGACAACACCGTCTTTGAAGCGCTTCACTACGGATGTCTTGAAGCGCTTCAAAGCGAAGCTCCCCGCCAGTATGAACCGAGTCAACCTTGACGGAGAGGTGTGCCCGTGACCGGCGTGATCGATGTTCACCAGCACCTGTGGCCGGCCGGGTTCGTCGACCGGCTCCGGGCCCGCACCGAACCGCCGTACCTGGACGGCTGGACGTTGCACACGGCCGGCGAGCCGGCGTACGAGGTCGATCCGGCGGCACATGAGCTCGGCAAGCGGGTCGCGCTGGAGCAGGATGCCCAGACCGCACTGGCCGGGGTGTCGCTGTCCAGCCCGCTCGGCATCGAGCAGCTTGGCGACACCGCTTTGCTCGACGCTTGGCATGAGGGTGCGTTGTCGCTGCCTGAGCCTTTCAAGGCCTGGGCCGCCATCGATCTCGTCGAGCCGGACGTCGACGGCCTGGAATCCTTACTGGGTAGAGGTTTTATCGGACTGCAGCTGCCGGCTCACGTGCTCGGTACGCCGGCCGCCTGGGCTGACCTCGGCGACTTGCTGACGGTTGCCGAGCGGTCGAGCAAGCCGATACTCGTGCATCCCGGGACCGCGACCCTGCCGGCCGGCGACGTGCCGGGATGGTGGGCGCCGGTGGCCGACTACACCCTCCAACTGCAGGCGGCCTGGTGGGCCTGGCACGCCTTCGGTGGTCGCACCGCCTTCCCGAAGCTCCGGCTCTGCTTCGTCGCCGCAGCAGGCTTGGCGCCCGTTCACCACGAGCGACTCGCTGCGCGTGGCGGCCGACTCGGCACCATCGATCCCAACCTCTTCGTCGAGACCTCGAGCTACGGACCGCAGGGGATCGACGCGGTCGCCCGGGTGCTCGGGATCGACCAGGTCGTCCACGGCACCGACCGCCCGTACGCCGGGACCGTCGACCTTCGCCAGGGCGCGGCCGCTACCGCCGTGATCCGTTACAACAATCCGCACCGCCTGCTGTACGGCATCGATCCAGCGGCGGCGGAGCGATGAATCACCTCAGACCTTCCAGCGACCCCGCGACACGTAGTACGGGGAACCACCACATCCACCCAAGCCATGGCCCGCAAGCCATCGGCGTCTTCTCCGAGAGGGGAGTGCAGTGACTGTTCAGCACGTTTCCGACGCACCCGTCGTACCCGCGCGTCAGGCCAGCCGGCTCGTGGAGCTCAACGGCTGTCTGTCGCTGGACAACCTGCCGGGGCGTGATCTCGAACCGAGCGAGCTGGCCGAGCTGGCCGGCGGCATCGCGGCCCAGCCGCATTTGTGGGAGGACAAGGTCGCCTACAGCGACGAGGAGCGGGTCTTCGCCTCGCTGCACCGCGACGCCAACGTGGACGTCTGGCTGATCTGCTGGACCCCGGTCAACGACACCGGCTGGCACGACCACGACGTCTCCTCGGGCGCGGTCGCCGTCGCCCGCGGCAAGCTCGTCGAGCACAACCTGGCGATCGGCGTCGACTCCGTCGAGACCGAGATCGAGGCCGGCGACGTCTACGGCTTCGGCCCCGACCACATCCACCGCGTGGTCGGCCTCGACAAGGGCAGCGTCACCGTCCACGCCTACAGCCCACCCCTGTGGCGAATGGGCCAGTACTCCGTCAAGGACAACGTCCTCCGCCGGGTCTCAGTCTCCTACGCCGACGAACTCCGCCCACTGGACTAATTCCTACCCCCGAACCGCCCGCCTCCACCCCCTTGGAGCCGGGCGGTCCGTCTTTCCCCCAGGCGCAGGCAGCAGCGGGAGCGCGTACCGACGGACAGGAGGTAGTCCACGGAGCGCACCCGTGCCACACCCGGCTGAGCGCGGGCACCAACCAACCAGCCGACTACCTCCTGTCCGTCGGTACAGCCCCACGTAATCAGCCCACTCGGCCCCGCTCGCACAGCCGGCCGGCCCGCTCCGCCAGATGCTCGCTCCGCCAAACGCAGTTCTGTCAGGCGCCGTTCTGGTGGGCCACCTCCACCGGCGGCCCACCAGCTCGCGCGGCCGCCTTGGTAGTTGGGTGCTGCTCGTGCTGCTGCTGATCCCAGGACTCGGCGTGGCCATCAATGCGCCAGGCAAAGCCACGGTCGCGTCAACGAACTCCTCGATCACCCCGCCGCCGCGCAGGGAGTGGGCGGTCCGGTTCGGCTGCAGGAGTTGGGCAGCGGCGGGTCTTCGGGTGACCTGGTGCTGGCGACCGGACATGAGCGGAGTCCAAGGCCGGGACGTTGGTGGGTTAAAACGCTAGAGAGTGATGGAGCTGGGGGAGGAGGCCAGGGAGTGGTGACGATGGGGGCAGGCAGGCAGGCAGGGCAGTCGGGGCAGGCGGGGCAGGCAGGCAGGGCGGGGAGCGGTGGAGGTGGGGGGTTAGGAGGCTAGGGGTGGTGGGGTGGACTGGGTGGGGTGGTCGCCCCAGGGGTTGAGGAGGGTGGCGTCTGCTGGGGTGATCCAGGGGATGTCGTCGGTGTGCGGCCAGGAGCGGGTTGGCGTTTCGCCGGGGTTGTGCTGCTCGGCCTTGGCGCGGGCAGGAGGCGGCGGCCAACCGGGGCTGGTCTCGGGTGGATGGTTGGGTGGGACGCGGAGTCTTCGGCGGGGTGGGGTGCGGTCGGCCCAGGGTGGGCGGGTGACCTGAGGGATGCCGTCGATGATGGTGACTGACCATTGGCGGTGGTGGACTTCGCGGTGGTGGAGTTTGCAGAAGAGAGCAAGGTTGGCGAGCGACGTCGGGCCGCCGTCGATCCAGTGCGCGAGGTGGTGGGCGTCGCACATGATCGGGGGTGCGTTGCAGATGATGCATCCCTTGTCGCGGGCGATCAGGGCGTTGCGGATCGGGGCAGTGACGAATCGTTTGGTCATCCCGACGTCGAGGGGTTGCGAGTTCGAACCAAGGACGACCGGGAGTACGCCGGAGTCGCAGGCGAGACGGCGGACCGCGGCGGCCGACAGGTTGTCGCCGAAGACGAGCTCACCCATCCCGCTCCCCTCCCCAAGATCGAACGGCAGACGCCGTGCGCCGTCGAGACCGACCGGTAGGGGTTGTGGGTTGCCGTGACCGTCGGGTGGAGGTTGTGGGTTGCTGTGGCCGATGGATAGATCGTTGTTTGCAAGGCTGTTGGTGCCGGCTGAGGTCAGAGCGTCTGCAGAGTCAGGAGTAGCGGTGACGGCTGGGGTGGGCGCTTGGCCTGTGCTCGATCGGTCGGTCTTGTCCGTGCGGCCGGGCGTGGCGGGGCGGGGGTGGTTGGGAGTTGGCGTGCGGTTGGCGTTGTGGGCGGTGGCGTTCTTCAGGGCGTTGTAGTCGATGGTTATGGTGATGTTCGGGCTGGGGGTGCCTGTGCCTGTGGCGGCGGCGGTGAGGACGGCGACCAGGGCGTCTGCCTGGCGCTTGTCTCGGGTGCGGGGGTCGGGCTGACCGTCCTTTGTCTTGTGGGGCTTGGCGTTGGCGTGGATCAGGGTGCTGAACAATTCGGCGTTCTCGTTGGCGAGGTAGCCGCCGAGGCAGATGCCCTGGTCGGCTTTGCGATACCAAAGGGCCTCGCGTCGGTAGGCGTCCTCCTCGGCCGGCTCGGGACCGTCGGTGTCGAGGATGTCGCGGACCTGCTTGCCGGCTCTGGCCAGGTCAGCGGAGTTCAGGTGCTGGGCTGCCTTGACGAGCTGCTGTTCCGCCGCGTCCAGATCTTCGACGGGAACCATTGCCGACCGAGGGATCCTCTCCAGTGCCGTGACGATGGCTTTCGCCTGACCGAAGTGTAGAAAATAGTCACCCTCGTCCGTGTCGGCATCCTCGTCCAGCAGGCTGGGCAGCGCACCGCAGACAGCGACGTACTTCTGGAGGGCAGCGGCGAGTTTGAGCTCGGCGCGGACCTGGGCGGCCGGGAGCCGGTGGCGGAACGACACGAGCTCGACGGTGTCCTTCGCGCCGAAAGTATTCGCGTGACCGGCCTCGTCGAAGGCGGCAAGGAGCTGGTGGCGGTAGGTCTGCAGGCGCGTGAGTTCGTCGTGCACAGCGTCGAGGGCGTCGAGCATTTCCTTGCCGCTCATCGACCGGATCGGACGCGCCTCGACGGGTTCCATGCCACTAACAATAGCCACCCCCTCCGACAGTTTCCCAATCGAAGAGCCCTTATTTTCAAGGGATTCGAGACCGAACACATCTGGTCAAGTTGTCCACAGCAATCGGAGGCCTGTGGATGAGGCGATCTGCCCGAAGCTGCCCCGGGATGCCCTGCGAAATGCCCTGTTGGAAGGGGTTCGCGGGCTCGAGACTCAGTGGCATGACGACCTCTGTGGATCTTGAGACGCACTACACGACCCGCCATGACGAGGCGAGCAGGCTGGGGTCGACGTTGAAGGGGCAGTTGGAGCTCGCCAGAGTGCGGGACTTGTTGGAGCGGTACCTGCCCGAGCCGCCCGCGACGGTCGGGGACATCGGTGGCGGACCCGGAGTACATGCGAGCTGGTTGAAGGAGAAGGGGTACGACGTCGAGCTGCTGGATCCGGTCCAGCGGCATGTCGAGCAGGCCGCGGCGGCTGGGATTGACGCAATACAAGGGGATGCGCGGCGGTTGCCGTGGGACAACGAGCACTTCGACGCCGTCCTCCTGGCCGGGCCGATGTACCACCTGCCCGAGGCGGCCGACCGGCGGCTGGCGTTGCGGGAGGCCGTCCGGGTGATCAAGCCGGGCGGGTTCATCGCGGTGATCGCGATCAACCGGGCCGCGAACCTGATCGGCTCGATGCTCGCGAACAAGCTGCAGCAGCGGGAGAAGATCGTTCGCGAGATCCTGGACAGCGGCTTCAGTCCGGACAACGAGCGGATGGCCGAGACGACGTACCACACGGTCACCCAACTGCGGACCGAGCTGACCAACGCCGGGCTGCGGGCCGTCACGGTCCACGGGCTCACCGGACCGGGCGGCTGGCTGACCCTCACCATCGACGCGCACTTCAAGGACCAGCCGCTACCGGCGACGATGAGCGACCCCGACCCGCTGCAGACCGCGCTGGCCTGCACCCGGATCGCCGACAATCATCCGGAGCTGGTCGCAGTCAGCTCCCTCTTCTTCGCAGTCGGCCAGCGTGCCTGACTGTATGTCGGCCGCACGGTGCTGGGGTGGAGGGTTTGCTTGGCGGCGGTGGCGGGAGCGGGTCTGCCGGCGCGCGGTGCGGTATGTGGAGAACGGCTGGACTGTTGCTCCGCTGGCTGTTCCCAGAGACGGGGTGTGCCTCTGCGTTCGTGGGGACTGCGTAGACCCACACCTGGCCGGACCAGTCGTCCGCAGCGTGGCTCAGGCGGAAGCGATCTGGAGTGAGCACCCGTGGGACATCGCGTTGATCACCGACTCGTACGACGTGATCGACGTGCCACCGCAGTACGGCGCGCTGCTGAATCAGTTGCTCAAGGCAACCTGTCCGACGGCCATGGCGTCATTTCGCAAGCGCTGGTGGTTCTTCGTTGCGCCCGATTCGATCCCCGCCGCTCAGGTCGCCGCGGCGGACGGCGTACTCCACACCGGCCCCGCCGACTGGATACCGGCGCCAGATACCTTCACCGAATCGACCGGCCGCACCCGCTGGCTCGTCCATCCCCACTTGACCCGCTGGCGACCCTACCAACGCCACGACGTGATCGACCTCGTCTTCTCAAACCGCGAACGGCTTCCAGCAGGTCCCGTCGGCTGAGTCGGGCGCCGCGCCACTTTCTGGCCGCTCCCGTGGATCATTTCCTGTCGATCGGGACGCAGATTCGCTGCTGGGCAGGGGATCCAGCCGAATCCTCTGACTATAGTCAGAGGATGGGGATCGGTGATGTCAGGCGGTTCAATCGGACCGTGACGCAGCGGATCGGGGCGTTGAATGACGCATATATGTCGCGGGATCGGCCGTTGGGGCAGGCGCGGGTGTTGTGGGAGATCGGGGCGGACGGGTGTGATCTGCGGTCGTTGCGGGCGCGGCTTGATCTTGATTCCGGGTATCTGAGCCGGCTGCTGCGGGTTCTTGAGAACGACGGTCTCGTCGAGGTCGAGCAGAGTGGTGAGGATGGGCGGGTGCGGACGGCTCGGTTGACTGGTCGGGGGCGGGCTGAGCGGGCGGTGCTTGATCAGCGGTCTGACGAGTTGGCCGAGTCGATTCTCGAGCCGCTCAGTGAGCGGCAGCGGGAGCGGTTGATCGCCGCGATGGGCGAGGTCGAAAGGTTGCTGACGGCGTCGACCGTGCAGGTCGATGTCGTCGATCCGCGGTGTCCGGAGGCCCGGTTCTGCAGAGAGTCGTACTTCGAGGAGCTGGCTACGAGGTTCGACGGGGGTTTCGACCACGCGCTTACGATCTCGGCCGGCGTCGACGAGTTGACGTTGCCGGCTGGGCTGCTGTTGGTGGCGACCTTGCATGGTGAGCCGGTCGGGTGTGCGGGGCTGAAGTTTCATCCTGGCGAGCCGGCCGAGGTGAAGCGGATGTGGGTGTCGGCGGAGATTCGCGGGCTCGGTCTCGGTCGCCGGTTGCTGGCCGAGCTGGAGGAGGAGGCCTCAGCCCGCGGCACCGAAGTACTGCGTCTCGAAACCAATCGCAATCTCACGGAGGCGATCGCCCTGTATCGCGCGTCCGGCTACCAAGAGGTGCCCGCCTTCAACGACGAGCCATCCGCCCACCACTGGTTCGAGAAGCAGCTCGGTGGCGTGGCTGAGTAGACCCCTCGGCTGCTCAGTCACACCACCGATTGTTGGGCTTGGGTTACGGGTGACGCAGTACGCCGAGGAGGCCGTGGGTTTCGTCGGCGATGCCGGCCGAGAACCAGACCGAGTCGGTGCCGCCGGTGGTCGCCGTACCGGGGAGCAGGGCCCAGAGGCCGGGGATCACCAGGGTGTGGCCGTGGGTGTCCTTGACCTGGCTGTCGATCTTGTGGTCGAAGCGGCCGTGCGACTTGGCCTTGACGACGTTGATCCGGCCGTCACCGAAGTTTCCGATCAGCAGCGAGCCGGCGTCCTTGCCCCACGCGGCGGGGGCGATCGCGAGACCCCAGGGCGCGTTCAGCGAGCCGCGGGAAGCGATCCGGTCGACGAAGTGGCCGTCCACGGTGTACTCGTCGACGAAGCCTTGGCCCCTGCCGGCGACCTCGTCACCTGTCTGCGGGTCGAATTTTGCGTACGCGACGAAGATCCGGCCGTTCAGGGTCTGCACATTGAACGGGTGGTAGCTACTCGGCAGGCGGAAGTCGCGGAACGCCCACCACGGCTGCTTCACCAGCTGGAAGGCGTTGTCGAAGACGTCGATCTTGCCCTGCGCGAAGTTCGCGGCGTACAGCTGGTCTCCCTTCGACGCGGTGGCGATCGCGAGGCCCGTGTAGGCCGCGCCCGGCACGGTCGCCTTGATCTCGGCGGCGCCGATCAGCGGGGTGATCGGCGGTCCCCAGGCGGCGATCTGGCCGGTCAGCGTGGCGAAGATGAAGCGCGCCGGTGCGCTGACCGTCCCGTTGCTGAGCAGGAAGCTGGTTGCGCTGGCGTTGTTGACCTGCCCGGTCGGTTGGGGCACGGTCACCCGGACCGTCGGCACCTTGGTGGCGGTGGTCGCACCGGGGGCTGAGGAGTACAGCGTCGACGACGAGGTTCCTTCGTTCGACGACCACAGCGGCGAGGTGGCGCCCAGAGACAGACCCCAGGGGTTGACCAGGTCGGGGTCGAGCAGGGGGGCCTGGCCCGGCACGTCCGACACCAGGTTGACCTGCTGGACGGCCAGGCCGTGATGCTGACCGGAGGACTGGTGTGCGCTGGCGGTGCTGGGCGCGACCAGGGCCAGTCCGCCGAGCAAGGCGGTGGCAACGGTTAGTGATCGGCCCTTCGTACGAAGCGACATGACACTTTCCTGTCGGTTGAGAATGGATCACCGCCTACACGGACGAAACCCGGCACCGGTTCAACCCCACCGCCCCGAAAAAGCCGACCTGGGCCGAAGTGGGTGTGGAAGGCTGTCTCATGGGTGCCTAACGCTGGGGGTATGTGTGATGTCAGAAGCAACGTCGTCGGCCGGGCCCGAACTGGCGATCCGGCCGATCGATCCGGCGGTCCTGCCGCCGCCGAGCGGGAACTACACGCACGGTGTCCAGATCGACGGGGCGAGCCGGACGGTGTTCGTCAGCGGGCAGGTTCCATGGGGTGACGAGAACGGCAAGATCCCGGACGACTTCGGTGCACAGTGCCGGATGGTCTGGCGGAACGTCCTCGCGGTGCTCGCCGAGTCCGGCCTGAGCACGCCGAACCTGGTCAAGGTGACGACCTACTTGTCCGACCGGCAGTATCGCGCGGAGAACTCGGAGATCCGGGCCGAGATCCTCGGTGACCACGCGCCCGCACTCACGATCATCATCTGCGACATCTACGCCGAAGAATGGCTACTCGAGATAGACGCCATCGCGATGGCCTGAGCGCAGCGGGTGCCAGCGAGGCCAGTGGGGGCGAAGTGGGTATGGATCTGGGCGCCGGTGGGTAGCTAGCGTCGGGGGTATGCGAATCAGAGTGGTGGACGCGTTTACCGACAAGCCTTTCACCGGGAACCCGGCCGGCGTCTGTCTACTGGCAGCCGGGGACTGGCCGGACGAGGGGTGGATGCGGGCGGTGACCGCGGAGATGCGGCACTCGGAGACCGCGTTCGCCCGGCCGTCCGAGCAGCCGGACGCCGACTGGGATCTGCGCTGGTTCACGCCGGTCGTCGAGGAGAACCTCTGCGGCCATGCGACGCTCGCGACTGTTCATTCGATGGTCGCCGATGGGTTGGTCGAGGCAGCCGGCGAGGTCCGGTTCACCAGCCGGAGCGGGATCCTGGTCGCAAAAGTAGGCACGGATGGCTGGATCACGCTCGACTTCCCGATCGCGGAACCGACGGAGAGGCCGGCGCCGGACGGTCTGGCCGCAGCGCTGGGCGGCGTACCGGAGGCTGTCTATGGGACGGGGAGGCTCAGGGACCTGCTTGTCGTCCTAGCCGACGATGAGTCGGTTCGGGGTCTGGAGCCGGACTTCGATGCGCTCACGAAGATCACCGAGCGGGAGGACCTGCGCGGGATCGTGCCGACCGCGGTCGCGGCTGACGGAGCGGAGTACGACTTTGTTTCGCGGTTCTTCTCGCCGGGCGACGGGCTGCCTGAGGATCCCGTGACCGGGAGCGCGCACACCGCGCTGGCGCCGTACTGGGCGAAGCGCCTCGGGCGGGACGACCTGGTCGGTTACCAGGCGTCCGCCCGAGGCGGCTTCGTTCGTGCTGTGCCGGCCGGTGACCGGGTCTACCTCACCGGCCGCGCGGTCACCGTGCTGGACGGTGAGCTCAAGATCTAGGCCCAGGTCTCCGCGTGGGTGACGATGCCGTTCGGGGCAGCGATCTCGGTGATCACGTCGTCCGCGTCAGCTTCCAGCGGCTCGAACGGGTACTCCGGTACGACGTACGCGCGGGCGCCGGCGACCAGGTCGACCCCGGGCAGCTCGAACCAGGCCTCGCCCACCTCGCGGCTGATCTCGTAGATCGCCTGCTCGGCGGAATCGACCGGATCCGGCTCGCCTGAGTCGTCCAGCTCGGCAGGGTGCCGTTCCTGCGCGGCCCGGGCCGGCGTCGAGCAGTGCGTCCAGGTCGACCACGCGCAGGTCGTACCGCGACACCACGGTGATCAGGTGGTCCTGCTCCAGCGGCTCCTCTTCTTCGTCGGCCTCCTCGGTCTCCTCCTCAAGCAGCAGCGGCGCGGTACCGGTGTGCTCGAAGACCGCGTCGTTCCACCCCTCGACGAGCTCCTCCAGCGCGATGTTCTGCTCGTACAGGGCGTCCTGCTCGTCCGCGCCGCCGGTCATCGCCAGCAGGGCCTGGGTGTGGGCCTGGAGGCGGTCGGCGAGCAACTGGCTTGCCTCGGCCAGAGCCTTCCGGCTCTCTTCCGAGAAGAACTGGTCCCCGGAGAACTGCGGCTCATCCACTTCAGTCACTGCGTCATTCCTTAACTATCCGAGGGCGTCTCATTGCCAGGCGTAAGTATGCGCACTCAGGCGGAGATACCGAAGCCGGGTCCAGGAGCTGTCCGCATGAGAGGACTGTGAGGGCTGCGCGCTCCTGTGTGAGAGAGCTGCGAGAAGACCGCTGACGAGGCAGTCAGCGGTGTGCAGTGGAGGCATGAGTACCGAGAACATCGCCGGCCTCGTGGTCGCCGTGGCCCTGGTTCTGTATCTGGTCGCCGCCCTGGTCTGCCCCGAGAGGTTCTGATGTCCGACACCGTCGCCGGCCTGCTCCAGGTCGGCCTACTGGTCGCGCTCCTGGCCGCCGTCTACCGGCCATTGGGCGGCTACCTGGCCCACGTCTACACCACCGGGAAGGACTCGCGGGTCGAGCATGGCACCTACAAGCTGCTCGGGGTGGACTCGAAGGCCGACCAGACCTGGGCCGTCTATGCCCGGTCCGCGATCGCCTTCTCCGCCGTCAGCGTCATCCTGCTCTACCTGATCCAGCGCCTGCAGTCGCACCTGCCGTTGTCGCTGGGACTGCCGAACGTCGGGTCGGGCCTCGCCTTCAACACGGCCGCCTCCTTCGTATCGAACACCAACTGGCAGTCGTACTCGCCCGAGGTGACGATGGGCCACCTGGTCCAGTTCGCCGGCCTCGCGGTGCAGAACTTCCTCTCGGCCGCGGTCGGCATCACCGTCGCGGTCGTGGTGATCCGGGGCTTCGCCAGGTCGAAGACCGACCGGCTGGGCAACTTCTGGGTCGACCTGGTCCGGACGGTGCTCCGGATCCTGCTCCCGCTGGCGGTCCTGGGCACACTGATCCTGGTCGCGATGGGCGTCGTCCAGAACTTCTCCGGCGGCCATGAGGTCACCTCGGTGATCGGCCAGACCCAGACGATCCCCGGCGGTCCGGTCGCCGGCCAGGAGGTCATCAAAGAACTCGGTACGAACGGTGGTGGCTTCTACAACGCCAACTCCGCGCACCCGTTCGAGAACCCCAACGGCCTGTCGAACCTGTTCGAGATCTTCCTCCTGCTGCTGATCCCGGTCTGCCTGACCCGCACCTTCGGCCTGATGGTGAAGGACAAGCGGCAGGGCTACGCGATCCTCGGCGTGATGGGCACGCTGTGGGCGGCCTTCACCTTCGCCGCGACCTTCTTCGAGACCCAAGGAGCCGGTACCGCGACGCAAGCGGCCGGGGCGGCGATGGAGGGCAAGGAGACGCGGTTCGGCGAGTGGGCATCCGCACTCTTCGCCAGCTCGACCACCGGTACGTCGACAGGCGCGGTGAACTCGGCGCACGACTCGTTCACGCCACTCGGTGGTGGCACCACGGTGTTCCACATGATGCTCGGCGAAGTCACACCGGGTGGGGTCGGTACGGGTCTGTACGGGATGCTCGTGCTCGCCGTACTCACGGTCTTCGTGGCCGGGCTGATGGTCGGCCGGACCCCGGAATACCTGAAGAAGAAGATCACCGCGCGCGAGATGAAGCTGGTCTCGCTCTACATCCTGGCTACGCCCACCGTCGTACTGGTCGGCGCTTCGCTGGCGATGGGACTGGCAACCGCACGGGCGTCGATCTTCAACACCGACAGCCCGCACGGCTTCTCCGAAGTGCTGTACGCCTTCACTTCAGCCGGTAACAACAACGGCAGTGCGTTCGGTGGGATCAGCGCCAACATCCCCTTCTACAACACGGCTCTCGGGCTGGTGATGCTGCTCGGCCGGTTCGTGCCGATCGTCATCGTGCTCGCGCTGGCCGGCTCGTTCGCCCAACAGGCGCCGGTACCGGTGACCCAGGGCACGCTGCCCACCCACAAGGCCTTGTTCGTGACGATGCTGATCGGCGTCGTGCTGATCGTCACGGGCCTGACCTACTTCCCCGCACTCACTCTCGGACCCCTCGCGGAGGGACTGTGACCACCCTGATGACCGCCCTGCCGGACGCGCTGCGCAAGCTCGACCCGCGGGTGATGGTGAAGAACCCGGTGATGTTCGTGGTCGAGGTGGGCGCGATCGCCTCGACGATCCTCGCCTTCACCGACTCCACTGTGTTCGTCTGGTGGATCGTGGTCTGGCTCTGGCTGACGGTGATCTTCGCCAATCTGGCCGAGGCCGTCGCCGAAGGACGTGGCAAGGCCCAGGCGGCCACCCTGCGACGGGCGAAGACAGATACGACCGCTCGCAAGCTGTCCGCGGACCGTCTCACCGAGCAGGAGGTACCGGCCGCGTCGCTGCAGTTGGGCGACCTGGTCGTGGTCGAGGCCGGTCAGATCGTCCCCGGCGATGGTGACGTCGTCGAGGGGGTCGCCAGCGTCGACGAGTCCGCCATCACGGGGGAGTCGGCGCCGGTGATCCGGGAGTCCGGCGGTGATCGGAGCGCGGTCACCGGTGGGACGAAGGTGCTCTCGGACCGGATCGTCGTCAAGATCACCACCAGGCCGGGCGAGAGCTTCATCGACCGGATGATCGCGCTGGTCGAGGGCGCCTCCCGGCAGAAGACGCCGAACGAGATCGCGCTGAACATCCTGCTGGCCGGCCTGACCATTGTGTTCCTGATCGCGACGGCGACGCTGCCCACCTTCGCGGCGTACGCGCACATCGACCTGAGCATCGTCACCCTGGTGGCCCTGCTGGTCTGCCTGATCCCGACCACGATCGGGGCGCTGTTGTCGGCCATCGGTATCGCCGGCATGGATCGGTTGGTCCAGCGCAATGTACTGGCCATGTCGGGCCGCGCGGTCGAGGCCGCCGGCGACGTGAACACCTTGCTCCTGGACAAGACCGGCACGATCACCCTGGGCAACCGGCAGGCCGCCGAGTTCATCCCGCTGGCCGGCACCTCCGAGACCGAGCTGGCCGATGTGGCGCAATTGTCCAGCCTGGCGGACGAAACTCCGGAGGGCCGGTCGATCGTCGTACTGGCGAAGACGCGGTACGGGCTGCGCGAGCGGCACACCGGTGAGTTGCCGCACGCAACGTTCATCGAGTTCACGGCACAGACCCGGATGAGTGGTGTCGACGTCGACGGGCGGCAGATCCGCAAGGGCGCGGCCGGCGCGATCAGCGCCTGGATCCACGACCAGGGCGGCACGGTGGTGGCGGAGCTCGGCGAGATCGTCGACGGCATCTCTTCCTCCGGCGGTACGCCGCTGGTGGTTGCCATCAGCAAGGAAGGTGCGGCCCACCCGCTGGGCGTGATCCACCTCAAGGACGTCGTCAAGGAAGGGATGCGGGAGCGGTTCGACCAGCTGCGCGCGATGGGCATCCGGACCGTGATGATCACCGGCGACAACCAGCTCACCGCGAAGGCGATCGCCGAGGAGGCCGGGGTCGACGACTTCCTGGCCGAGGCGACGCCCGAGGACAAGATGGCGCTGATCAAGAAGGAGCAGGAGGGCGGCCGGCTCGTCGCGATGACGGGTGACGGTACGAACGACGCTCCGGCGCTGGCGCAGGCCGACGTCGGCGTCGCGATGAACAGCGGTACGTCGGCCGCCAAGGAGGCCGGCAACATGGTCGACCTCGACTCCAATCCGACCAAGCTGATCGAGATCGTCGAGATCGGCAAGCAGTTGCTGATCACCCGCGGTTCGCTGACCACGTTCTCGATCGCCAACGACGTGGCCAAGTACTTCGCGATCCTGCCCGCGCTGTTCGCGACGGCGTACCCGGGTCTGGACAAGCTGAACATCATGCAGTTGCACTCGCCGCAGTCGGCGATCGTGTCCGCGATCGTCTTCAACGCGCTGGTGATCGTCGCGCTGGTCCCGCTGGCACTGCGAGGCGTGCGGTACAAGCCGTCCTCGGCGTCCGCGATGTTGCGGCGCAACCTGCTGATCTACGGCGCCGGCGGGCTGATCAGCCCGTTCATCGGCATCAAACTCATCGATCTGCTGGTCTCGCTGATTCCGGGTATCCGCTGACCATGTCTACTGACGGACCATATTTAGTGAAGGGGCAACTGAAATGAGCAGAGTCCCCGCGACTCTTCGGCAGTTCGGGGTGGCGACCCGGGCGCTGGTGGCGTTCACGATCCTGCTGGGGGTGATCTACCCGCTGGCGATGACCGGAGTGGCGCAGGTGCTGTTC
The DNA here is from genome assembly GCF_014217565.1 of Kribbella qitaiheensis. Taxonomy (NCBI): domain Bacteria; kingdom Bacillati; phylum Actinomycetota; class Actinomycetes; order Propionibacteriales; family Kribbellaceae; genus Kribbella; species Kribbella qitaiheensis. The sequence continues at coordinate 4,022,556 of NZ_CP043661.1, read as the reverse complement.
CACGGCAATGCCAACGGCTCGCTGATCCAGGTCCAGGGCAAGGACGTCGCCTCCCACCTGATCGGTCAGGCCTACACCAAGCAGGCGACCAAGGACGGCAAGCCCGAGGTCGATGCCGACGGCAAGCCGGTGATGGTCGCCGATCCACTCTGGTTCCAGACCCGCCCGTCGGCCGTCGACTACGACGCGATGGGCAGCGCGGCCTCGCAGTACGGGCCTGACAACGCCGATCTGCTGGCGGCGATCCAGGAGCGGCGGCGGGCGGTCGCCGAGTTGGAGGGAGTGGACCCGTCCCAGCTGCCGCCGGACGCTCTCACGGCCAGCGGCAGCGGGCTCGACCCGCAGATCAGCCCCGCGTACGCCGCCTTGCAGGTGAATCGGGTCGCGCGTGAGCGCGGGCTCGATGTCGCCCAGGTGCGGCAGTTGGTGAAGGAGAACACCAAAGGGCGCACCTTGGGCTTCCTCGGTGAGCCGACGGTGAACGTGGTGACGCTCAACGCCGAGCTTGCCGCTCAGAAGTAGGTATGGGCTGAGACGATGGAGCTATGAGTAGCAGCGGTCGCGGGCATCTGAGGGTCTACCTCGGTGCCGCGCCCGGCGTCGGCAAGACCTACAAGATGCTGGGCGAGGCGTCCCGGCGGCGGGAACGCGGTACGGACGTGGTGGTCGGCCTGGTCGAGACCCACGGCCGCGAGCACACCGCTGTCATGATCGAAGGCCTCGAAGTGATCCCGCGCAAGATCCTGGACCACCGGGGCGCAAGCTTCACCGAACTCGACCTGGACGCGGTGCTGGCCCGGCGGCCCGAGGTGGTGCTCGTCGACGAGCTTGCCCACAGCAACGTTCCGGGCAGCCGGAACGCCAAGCGCTGGGAGGACATCGACGAGCTGCTGACGGCCGGGATCGACGTGATCTCGGCGGTCAACATCCAGCACCTGGAGTCGATCAACGACGTGGTCGAGAAGATCACCGGCGTACCGCAGCAGGAGACCGTGCCGGACCGGGTGGTCCGGGCCGCGGACCAGATCGAGCTGGTCGACATGACCCCGGAGGCGTTGCGCCGCCGGATGGCGCACGGGAACGTCTACCAGGCGGACAAGATCGACGCTGCCCTGGGCAACTACTTCCGGGTCGGCAACCTGTCCGCCCTGCGCGAACTGGCCCTGTTGTGGCTGGCGGACCGCGTCGACGCCGGCCTGCAGCAGTACCGTTCCCAACATGACATCGACTCCACCTGGGAGGCGCGCGAACGGGTCGTGGTCGCGCTCACCGGCGGACCCGAAGGCGAGACCCTGATCCGGCGTGCCGCTCGCATCGCCGCCCGCTCCTCCGGCGGGGATCTGCTCGCCCTCCACATCGCCCGCTCCGACGGGCTGACCGGCGCCAACCCGGCCAAGCTGGCCCAGCAACGTCAGCTCGTCGAGAGTCTCGGCGGCAGCTATCACCAGGTCGTCGGCGAGAACGTGACCGAAGCGCTGTTGTCGTTCGCGCGCGCCGAGAACGCCACCCAACTGGTGCTGGGTGACAGCCGCCGGTCGAGGCTGGCGGCGTTGTTCAGCGGGCCGGGGATCGGGACCAGTTCGATCCGGAACTCGGGCGACATCGACGTGCACATCGTCACGCACTCCGAGCGCGGCCGTGGCCGGCTGCCCCGGGTCGAGGGCAGCCTGTCCCGGCGGCGACTGATCTATGGGTTCGCGCTGGCCGTGCTCCTGCCGCCGGTGCTGGCCGTCCTGCTCGACCTGGGTGGCGACACCCTCAACCTGACCAGCAACGTGCTCGCGTTCCTCTTGGCGGTCGTCGTAGTCGCCTTGGTGGGTGGACTCTGGCCGGCGATCCTGGCCGCGTTGGCCGGCAGTGTGGTGCTGAACTACTTCTTCACCCCGCCGACCCGGACCTTCAACATTGCCGAAGTCAACAACGTGCTGGCGCTGATCAGCTTCGTCCTGGTTGCCGGCCTGGTCAGTTCGGTGGTGGACCGCGCTGCCCGGCGGACCCGGCAGGCCGCCCGGTCCGCGGCGGAGTCGGAGACGCTGGCGACCCTGGCCGGCAGCGTCCTGCGCGGCGAGACCGCGCTGCCCGCATTGCTCGAGCGAGTCCGGGAGGCCTTCGGCATGGCCGGCGCCTGCCTGATGGAACGGCTGGAGACCGATGAGCTGACGGAGACCTGGCGACCCATCGCATCAGCCGGTACGCCGACCTGCCGGCGCCCGGAGGACGGCGACGCCGAGATCCCCGGCCGGGACGGCCTGGTCCTGGTTCTGCAGGGCCGGACGCTGGCTGCCGACGAGCGTCGCTTGGTCGGCGCCTTCGCGGCCCACGCTGCCGCACTGGTGGACAAGGCCCGGCTCAGCGAAGCCGCCGCCGAGGCGAAACCCCTGGCAGCGGCGGACAAACTCCGTACTGCGCTGCTTCGGGCGGTGGGCCACGATCTGCGATCGCCGCTGGCGTCGGCCAAGGCATCGGTGACCAGCCTTCGAAGCTCGGACGTGGACTGGAGTCCGTCCGAGCGGGACGAGTTGCTCGAAACGGCGGACGAGTCGCTGGACCGGCTGACCCGGTTGGTGGACAACCTGCTCGATCTCAGCCGCCTGCAGGCCGGAGTACTGCCGGTCTTAACCCGGCCGATGGCGCTGGACGAGATCATGCCCGGAGTCCTGGCCGAGTTGGGCGACGCCGCCGACGAGGTGACGGTCGACCTGCCGCACACGCTCCCGCTGGTCGACGCGGACCCGGCCCTGCTGGAGCGGGTGATCGCGAACCTGCTGGCCAACGCGGTCCGGCACTCACCGGCCGGCCGGGGGCCACTGGTCACTGGCAGCTCGCTGGGCGATCAGGTCGAGATCAGAGTGGTGGATCGCGGGCCGGGGATTCCGCGGGCGGATCGCGACCGGGTGTTCGCGCCCTTCCAGCGGCTGGGGGACACCGACAACACCACCGGGGTCGGGCTGGGGCTTGCGCTCGCGCGCGGGCTGACCGAGGCGATGAACGGGTCGCTGCAACCCGACGACACCCCGGGAGGCGGCCTGACCATGGTCGTATCGTTGCCAGTAGCAACGTTGCAGTCAGGTGATGCACCGGTCCCGGGCAGCCGGGAGCGGTCCGCGTCCGGCCCGGAGGTGCAGGGATGACCAGGATCCTGGTGGTCGACGACGAACCGCAGATCGTCCGCGCGTTGCAGATCAACCTGAAGGCCAGGCGGTACGAGGTGCACGTGGCCGACAGCGGTACGGCGGCGCTCAAGGTCGCCGCGCAGTACCCGCCTGATCTGGTGATTCTCGACCTCGGGCTGCCGGACTTCGACGGCGTCGAGGTGATCCGGGGGCTGCGGGGCTGGACCGAGGCGCCGATCCTGGTGCTGTCCGGGCGGACCGACAGCACGGACAAGGTCGAGGCCCTCGACGCCGGCGCGGACGACTACGTGACCAAGCCGTTCGGCATCGACGAGCTGCTCGCCCGGATGCGCGCGGTACTGCGCCGGAGCAACCTGGCCCAGGACCAGCCGGTGGTCGTGGTCGGCGGTGCCAGCGTGGATCTGTCGGCGAAACGAGTCACACTGGACAGTGGAGAGGACATCCGGCTGACCCCGACCGAGTGGCACCTGCTGGAGGTGCTGATCCGGCACCCCGGCAAACTCTTGTCGCAGCGGCAACTGCTGATCGAGGTCTGGGGACCGGGTTACGAGTCGGCCAGCGGCAACCTGCGCTTCTATATGGGTCAGCTACGCCGCAAACTCGAGGCCGACCCGGCCCGGCCGGTGCATCTACTGACTGAGCCTGGAATGGGCTACCGCTTCGAGCCGTAAAGCGAAGGGAAGGAAGAAAAGCGAAGGGAAGGAAGAAAAGCGAAGGGAAGGAAGAAAAGCGAAGGGAAGGAAGAAGGCGAAGGGAAGACAGATGCCGTGAAGGAGGTTCCGTTGTGAGTGTGGTCGACAACGCCGTCTATGTGGACGGCCGGCGGACCGCCGAGCCGGACGGCCTCGACGAGACCTATCAGGCACTCCGGGGAACCGGTGGGATGGCCTGGATCGGGCTTTACCGGCCGGATCCGGTGGAGATCGAGTCGGTCGGGGACGAGTTCGGGTTCCATCGGCTCGCGGTCGAAGACACCATCTCCGCCCACCAGCGACCGAAGCTGGAGCGGTACGACGAGGTGCTCTTCACCGTACTGCGCTCAGCGCGGTACCAGGACGACGTCGAACGGGTGGAGTTCGGCGAGCTGCACGTCTTCACCGGCAAGGACTTCGTCGTCACGGTCCGGCAGGCCGAATCGCCCGACCTGGGTGAGGTTCGCAAACGGCTGGAGGAGACGCCGGAGCTGCTGAAGCTCGGGCCCGAGGCGGTCCTCTACGCGATCCTCGACCAGGTCGTCGACGAGTACCAGCCGGTCGTCGACGGGCTGCAGGGTGACATCGACGAGATCGAGGACCAGGTCTTCAACGGCGATCCCGAGGTGTCGCGACGGATCTACGAGCTGCTGCGCGAGGTGGTGAAGTTCATGCGCGCCACCCAGCCGCTGCCGGCGATGCTGGCGGAGCTGCGGGCCGGGTTCGAGAAGTACGGCATCGGTGAGGAGCTGCAGCGCAATCTGCGCGACGTGGCCGACCATGTCGAACGGGTGGTGGACCAGTCGGCAGGGTTCAAGGTGCTGCTGATCAACCTGATCGGCGTCAACGGCACGCTGGTCGCGCAGCGCCAGAACGACGAGACGCAGCGGCTGTCCGAGTTGAGCCTGCGGCAGAACGAAGAGGTCAAGCGGATCTCCTCCTGGGCCGCCATCCTGTTCGCCCCGACCCTGGTCGGCACGGTCTACGGGATGAACTTCACCCACATGCCGGAGCTGCATTGGCAGGTCGGCTACCCGTTCGCCCTGGTCCTGATGTTCTGCGTCAGCCTGGGCCTGTACGCCGTCTTCAAGAAGCGCGGCTGGCTCTAGTGCCCCGAGTCCGAAGTTCTTTGACGTGGACCGGCGCCCACTGTCAAACAACTTCGAACTCGGGGCACTAGCGGCAGATCAGGCTCCGCGGGCGAGCAGCTCGTCGAGGATCTCCGGCTCGCGGCGGTAGGGCTCGAAGTGGCCGGCGTCGCCGAGTTCGCGCAATGTTGCTGTCGGCAACTTGTCGATCAGCCGCTGGGCGGCTTCGAACGGACAGTTGCGGTCGGCCACCCCATGCCACCAGGTCAGGGCGGTGCTGATCGCGGTCAGGTCGATATCGGTCCACTCGGCGCCGATCGCGAGCGTCTCGTCCACCCAGCCGTCGATGCCCTGCGCGAAGGCGGCCTGGAGCGCTTTGGTCAGGCCGATCCGCCATTGCGGGTCGCTCATCACCTCGAGGTCGGACGCCGGCGCGGCCGTCATCGCTGCTTCCAGCCCGGCCAGCGGCGCCGTGGCCATCGCCTCGTACGAGGGGGTGAGAACCTCCCGGAGGGCGGTCTCGTCGCCGTTCCGCGCGGCCCGGAAGGCGGCAGCGTTGAGCGGGATCATCTCGTCGTACTCGTGGTCCTCCATCGGCGGGGAGCCGACCGTGATCGTGGCAGCAATGACCCGATCCGGGTGATGTGCGGCGAACGCGAGCACGTGCGGACCGCCGCCACTGCCGCCCATCAGATAGACCCGGTCCAGACCGAGATGATCCAGGATCGCGGCCAGGTCGTCCGAGTGGTCCCGGAACTTCCGTCCGGGCAGTCGGCTGGATCGCCCGAAGCCGGGTCGCTCGGTCGTGATGACCTGCAATCCACGCTCGGTCCAGGCCGACCGATCGGCCCGGATGCTCCACCGTGAGCCCGGCGTACCGGGTAGCCGCAGCAACGGCGTACCGGATCCTGTCCGGGTCCAGGCCACTGTCCTGCCGTCAGGGCGAACCAGGTCCTCGTCGAGCACATCGGTATACAGGTCGTCGATCATGCCCGCGATCATGCCACCCCGTTGGGGTCGTCCGATTCCTTCAAGACAGCGCTGCGGCGGGTGGGGGAAGGTTGCGGTATGGATCTCTTCACTGCTGCCAGGGACTTCCTCCGTACCGACGGCCGGCTGGTCGAACGCCGGTTGTTCGCGACCGTCTTCGAAGGTGCCGATCCGGTCGGGGTGGTGGACGCGTTGCGCGGCTACCAGAACGCCGACGGTGGCTTCGGGCACGCGCTGGAACCGGACAAGCGGTGTCCGGACAGCCAAGGTCTCGATGTGGAGACCGCCTTCGACGTCCTGCTTGCGGCCGGTGCCCGCGACGACGAGGTGGTACGCCGTGCCTGCGACTGGCTGCAGTCGGTCGCGACCCCCGAAGGCGCCGTCTCGTTGTGCACTCCCGCGATCGAGAACTATCCGCGCGCCGAGCACATGGCGGAATGGACCTACCAGCCCGACCTCAACCCGACAGCGGGGTTGGTGGGGCGGCTGTACGCGCTCGGCGTCGAGCACCCGTGGCGGGAGCAGGCGGCGACCTGGTGTGCGAAGATCCTCGCGAACGGCTTCCCCGGTGACGCCCACGCCCTGCACGAGTCGATGGAGTACCTCGAACACGGACCGGGTGAGGTCGACCTCGAACCGGTCCGGGAGCACCTCGCCAAGGTCTCCTTCTACCGAGCCAGGGCCGACGACCCGGAGTACGGCGTGACGCCTCTGCACTTCGCTCCGGCGCCGGACAGCGCCTGGCGACCACTGTTCACCGACGACCAGATCGCCGGCCACCTGGACCGCCTGATCGCCGACCAGCAGCCCGACGGTGGCTGGGCCATCACCTGGGAGCCCCCGGGCCCGGCCGCCGAACTCGAGTACCGCGGCGTCGAAACCCTCCGGGCCCTCCGCGTCCTGAAGGCCTACGACCGGCTACCGACGAGCTGATCGCCGCGTTCAGATTTGGTATAGGGCGGGACGAGGCGGGCAGGATGACTGTGTGGTCGTGACAGAATCGGCGGTCGTGAGGAGGCCGACTGATCGTGGTGAGTGACAGCTGGGTGCAGTCGCTGATTTCTGCGATCGCTGCTGTCGTCGCCGTTGTGCAGCCGGCCGCGCCGCTCCCGCCAGAGGGTGGGCAACCGCCTGCTCAGGTTCGCAAGGCGGGGGACTGGGTCGGCAGTTGGGCGACCGCGGTCACGGAGGCGGACAAGACCGGTCTGTCCGCGACCGGCGTCGCCAACGCGACCTTGCGGCAGGTGACGCACCTTTCCGTCGGTGGCAGTTCGGTGCGGGTGCGGCTGTCCAACCGGTTCGGGACCAGGCCGTTGGTCGTCGGCCGGACCACCGTCGTACCGCGCAAGACGATGCCGGCCGCGACGCCGAACGTCGAGATCCTGCAGGTGCTTCCGATCACCTTCCGGGGCAAGGGCGCGGTCACGATCCCGGTCGGCGCCGAGGTGATGTCGGATCCGCTGGCGTTGCCGGTCGCGGAGGACAGCGACCTGGTGGTCAGCACCTACTTCCCGACCGCGACCGGGCCGTTGACCCAGCACCCGGCCGGGTATGCGACGGCCTTCAGCGCGTACGGCGAGCAGACGGCCGGCGGCGGACCGCAGTACCGGAAGGTTCCCGGGATGGCCCGCTTCGTCGTCTCCGAGGTGGATGTGCGTGGGACGGCGAGGGGCGCGCTGGTGTTGTTCGGCGACTCGATCACCGACGGCGCGGCGACGCCGATGGACAAGAACCTGCGCTACCCGGACCAGCTCGCGGACCTGCTCATCCTGCGCGGCGTCGGCGCCCTGAACGCGGGGATCGCGGGGAACAGGCTGCTCGCGAACGCCGGGAACTCGGGTGAGGCGGCGATCGGCCGGTTCGAGCGAGACGTGGTCCGGCGGACCGGCGTACAGGGTGTCGTCGTGCTCGAAGGGATCAACGACATCCGGCTGACCCGGGGCGCGATCTCGGCGACGCAGGTGATCGCGGCGCATCGGCAGTTGATCGCGCGGGCGCACGCCGCCGGGTTGAAGGCGTACGGCGCGACACTCACGCCGTACTGGGCCTCGCCGCAGTACACGGTCGGCGGTGAGATCGCCCGCCAGGCCGTGAACCACTGGATCCGGACGTCCGGTGAGTACGAGGGTGTCGTCGACTTCGAGGCCGCGGTCCGCGACCCGAAGCAGCCGCTCCGGATCATGCCCGGGTACGACAGCGGCGACCACCTGCACCCGAACGCGGCCGGCTTCAGCGCGATGGCCCGCAGCTTCGACCTGAACCTGGTCGGCTGACCGACTAACGCGCTAGCCCGACTCGGCCGGGTGCTCGACCTGGCGATCGCCCCACTGGGTCAGCAGACCCCGGCCGATCTCCAGGTCGTCGCGCAGGGATCGGTCCGTGAGGTCGCCGGGGAGCGCGGCCAGCGCATCCGCGAGCCATGGACCGACGGAGGCCGGGGCGAGTTGGTCAGGTTCGATGCCGGCCAGCCGGACCGCGCGGACAGCCGTGACGAGCTCGCAGGCGAGGACGTCACGGAGTGCGTCAAGCAACTGAGCAGTCAGTACTGCGGCCTGCGGCGCAAAGCTGGCGTGGTGTTCGGCGCCACGAGACAAGGTCGCCGTGCCGAGCGTCGCCGGTTGCGCGGTCGAGCGGACCGAGGCAAGCGCGTCGTGCGCGACGTACTCGATCATCATCACGCCAGAGCTCGCCTCGGCGCCGCTGGCCAGGAAGCGGCTGAGCCCGGTGAAGTCCGGATCGACCAGGTTCGCGACACGGGACGTGGACAGCGTCGCGACGCTGTGCAGGCTCAGCCGCAGCGAATCCAGGGCCAGTGCGATCGGCATCGCGTGCCAGTTTCCGTTGTGCAGCACAGTGTCACCGGCCACCAACGGGTTCTCGGCGGAGGCGTTGATGTCGATCATCAAAGCGTTGCCGAGGGCATCGACATGGTCGACGGCCGGCCCCAGCACCTGAGCGAACGCGCGCAGGCCGAACGGGTCCTGGACTCGCGCCGGTGGCAGCGGGAGGTCGTCCAGCAGGCCACGCATCCGGCGGGCCACGCGGACCTGGCCGGGCTGCGGTCGCGCCTCGTGAACCCGTTCGTCGTACACCTCGGCGTTGCCGCGCAGGGCGACATGGGACAGAGCCCCGACCAGCGGTACGACGTTGATCAGGGTGGCCGCTTCGACGTACGCGAGGCAGGTGTCGGCCAGCGTGAGTGCGTTGCTGGACAGCAGCGGCAGTGCGCTGGTGCCGTCGATGACGTCGCCGAGGGCGAGGCCGAGTTCCGCGAGCGGGCCGAGGTCGCCGGTGCCGATCGCGCCACCGCGGTGCAGATCGGGGAGGGCGTCGTTGTTGAGCAGGCCAACGATCGCGTCAGCCACCTCCGGCGCCAAGCCGGACCCACCGGCGGCGAGCTGGTTGACCCGGATCAGCAGCCCGAGCCGGACCACGTCCTTCGGGTACGACGTGGTGCCGGTGGTCGAGTGGGATTTGAGCAGCCGGGCGCCGTGTTCCGGGTCGCTGGTCAGCACGTCCCGGTTGGCGCCGACGCCGGTGGTCCGCCCGTAGACCGGCCGATGCAGGGCGATCTCGGCCACCGCCACGGCCGATTCGGCCATCTTCTTGCGGGCGGTCTCGGCCAGCTGCACCGGCGTCCGGCGCTGCCCGAGCGAGACCGCGTCCAACGGCGTCAGCCCCACCCCGGAAATCTCGATCGGCTCCACCTGCACAGTGTGCGACCTGTGACCCCCCTCACGCCGTACCCGCACCCGCTCTGGTGTCTGAAACCCGAGACACCCGCACCGCGCGGTTGTTCAGCGGGTTCCTCGAGCGGATGGCTGCCCGGCGCGACCTCGACCAGACCCCGGTACGACGTCCGGCCGCCACCGGCGAACGGTCTGGTTGTCAACGGCAACGATGTGACCATGTACGGCCTGTTCGGTCACCGCAGTACTGAACCGTGGCGTCTCCGCTTGCGTCCGAAGAAGGGACAACACGTCCCTCCACTTCTTCGGACGTAAGCGGTGCCGAGGCGGGCGGAGGTTAGGGGGCCAGGGGATGGCACCGAAGCTAGAACGCGGCGGGGTCGCCGTCGGACCGGCGTACGGGAATGCGAAAGGCCCGCCGCTCCCGAAGAGCGGCGGGCCTTTGCCGGCTGCGGATCAAGAAGCCTTGCCGTACCGCTTGTTGAACTTCTCGACGCGGCCCTGGGTGTCCATCACGCGCTGCTGACCCGTGTAGAACGGGTGAGTCGCGGACGAGATCTCGACATCGACGACCGGGTAGGTGTTCCCGTCGTGCCACTCGATGGTCTCGGTGCTGGTGCGAGTCGAGCCGGTGAGGAAGCTGAAGTCACCGGACTTGTCGCGGAAAACGACCCGGCGGTAGTCGGGGTGAACATCATTCTTCATGCTGCTGCACTTCCTTCCAGATAAGGGGCGAACGGATCAGTCAGCTGGCCGGCCGATTCATCCGCACGAAGTACACAACCATCCAGGCGGCGCTCCAATTCCCAGATGTCCAGGTCGATTCCGGTGATGGACAGGTACGTCGCGCGGTCGCCGTGCTCGGGGTGCCACTCCAGCGTCCGGACCCGGCCGCCGTCCTGCAGCGGCGCGCTGATGGCGCCGGGCTCGACCCAGGTCTCGGCCGTGTCGGGATCATGCAGCCGTACTCCGAGGAGGTCGGCCGGGGTCGTCCGAACCAGCGCCTGCGGATTGATTGCCCGGGCCAGCGCTGCGGCCGTCTCGTCGTCGCTGCTCAGGATCACCGCGTCTCCCGTCTTATTGAAAATGATAACCAGTACAACGTACACTGCTGGAGGCTACCGGGAATAGCCCACCGGACGGCCGCTGTTCACGGTACTCAAGGGTTCGATGGCGTGGGACACGCCTGGAAGGAAAGGTCAGATGGCCAAGCGCGACGGAGTTCGCCCGATCATCAAGCTGCGCAGTACGGCGGGCACCGGGTTCACCTACGTGACCCGGAAGAACCGGCGCAACGACCCGGATCGGCTGACGATCCGCAAGTACGACCCCAAGGTCCGTCAGCACGTCGAGTTCCGCGAAGAGCGGTAGAGCGTGGCGAAGACGAGCAAGATCGCCAAGAACGAGCAACGCATGAAGACAGTGGCCCTGTACGCCGAGCGGCGGGCGGAGCTGAAGCGGATCATCGCCGATCCCGTCAGCTCCTCCGACGCCCGCGACGAGGCTCAGCTGAAACTCCAGAAGCTGCCACGCGACGCGAGCCCGATCCGGATCCGCAACCGCGATGTGGCCGACGGCCGCCCGCGCGGATTCCTCCGCAAGGCCGGCATCTCCCGGGTCCGCTTCCGCACCATGGCGCACAGAGGCGAACTCCCGGGCATCACCAAGTCCTCCTGGTAGCCCGCCCCGCGCGACGTGGATGCCGCGCCCGGCGAGCAGCAGGTCCGACGGCCCTCCCAGAGTCAGGTGGCTCCGGGAGGGCCGTCGCGTTTTTGCTGCTTCTCAGCCGTGCAGGCGGCGAGTCAGGGCGTCGGCTGCTTGTTTTGTACGCCGTGCCAGGGATGGCCGGGCTTCGGGTGGGACGGACTCGGTGCGGAAGGTGACGCTGATGGCGGCGACCGGGTGACCGGCGTGGTCGACGGCGACGCTGGCGACCGAGGCGAATCCTGGGGTGATGTGCGATTCCTCGATGGCGAAGCCCTGCCGGCGTTCGTCCGCAAGGAGTCTGCGTAGCTGGCTCAGCGTTTGCGGCCCGTGGTCGGTACGCCGTACGAAGCTCTCCGGCGCCGGGAACAAGGCGCGCACCTGGGCGGCCGGCAATTCGGCGAGGAGGGCGCGGCCGGAGGCTGTGAGCGTGGCCGGGAGGCGGACGCCGACGTCCGTGACGAGGGTGACCGGGCGGGGCGGCTGTTCTTTCAGCAGGTAGACGAGTTCGCGGCCGTGCAGGACACCCAGGTGCGCGGTCTGGCCGACGTCCGCGACGAGCTGGACGAGCAACGGCCGGGCCAGTCGCTCGAGCGGATCGTGGCGGAGATAGGCCGATCCGATCTCGAACGCGGCGACGCCGAGGCCGTACCGCTTCTCCTCCGGCAGGTGCACCACGAAGCCCTCACCGATCATTGCCTTGAGCAAGTGATAGGTGGACGAGCGCGGCAGGCCGACCGCGGAGGCGATGCGCTCCATCGGTACCGGACCGGGCTGGGTGGCCAGGAACGTCAGCACCCGCAGGGTGCGGGTCGAGGCGGGAACGTTGCCGCTCACAACAGCGACAGTAGCGCCCAGCTCTCAGATTTCGGACGATTGGCGGCTCTTGGCGCGGTCGTGCCTCAGCCAGAGCCGCAGGCCTTCGCCGATCAGGGCCAGGCCGAACAGGCCGAGGGCGACGCCCCAGGCGAAGTCCGCCTTGCCGGACAGCAGGAAGCCGACCGCGATGGCCAGGGCGGCGAAGACGCCGATGGCGATGAAGAATCTGGTCATTGTCAGAGGGCCTTTTCCTGACCGGGGTGGTGGGGTGGGGTCAGAATTCGCACGGCGGTCCAGGCGCCGGCAGTGACTTGGTAGCCGAGCCAGCGGTTCACCGCGAGCATCGGCACGTTGTTGCTGTCGTTGCCGGTGAACGCGGTGACGAGCCCGGCGTCCCTGCTGCGAGCCAGCGCGACCGACTTCACCACCTTGGCCAGCCCACGGCCCCGGTACGCCGGGATGGTGCCGGTCAGGTTCGACCAGATCACCTTGCGCTCCGCGTCGGCCGTGGTGCTCACGAACGACACCACCGACCCGTCCTCAGCCAGCAAGGCGATGCTCAGATCGTGCCGGAGGTCCGGATGGTGCCAATCCGCCGCGAGCCACTCGTCGTACTCCGGTGTGTTCGACAGGCCGCTCGGATCGCCACCGGCGACGGCACCCCAGGCTTCCCAGAGCCGGTGTGGATCGACGTCGTCGAAGTCGACCAGCCGCAGATCGTCCGGTACCGCGGCCGGCTCGGGCAACTGGTTCAGCTCGGCCCTGGCGTGGCTCATCTGCCGGGTCAGGGTGAATCCGTGACTGGCCGCGAACCGCCGCGACTCGTCGTCATCAGAAACGACGATCAGCAGACCGCCGCCGCCCGCTTCCGTTGCAGCGCGAGTGATCGCCTCGGTGAGTGCGCCGCCGATCCCACGACCACGGTCCGCGGGCGGCACCTGCACCGTGACCCGGAGCCGCGAGCCGTCCGGAGTCCCCGGAGGCGGCAGATAGACGTTGCCGTAGCCAACGACCTTCTCGTCTTCGACGGCGATCAGCACGATGCGCGAACTGTTGGTTCGCAGCTCGGCCTCGACACCCCGCGCGGTCTTCACCAGGTGCGGCATCGCCGCTGCCCACACGGCTGCGATCCCCACCGCGTCATCGGGCGCCGCCGCCCGGATCTCGAACCCCATCCTCTGACCTTAAAGCCGCCCGGGGTCGCGAATAACCCCTGGAACCCGATGGGCGAACCCCACATCGGTGGGCTAAGCCCCACACCGATGGGCGAACCCCACATCGGTGGGCTAAGCCCCACACCGATGGGCGAACCCCCACACCGATGGGCTAAGCCCCACACCGGTGGGCGAACCCCCACACCGATGGGCTAAGCCCCACACCGGTGGGCGAACCCCCACACCGATGGGCGAACCCCCACACCGGTGGGCTAAGCACACTCACGTCGCCGGTCCATCGCGCAGGACCCGGTGCTTCGCCTCTCCTGTGGGGGTTACCCCATTGCTGTGCCTGTGGGGGAACCCCCATTGGAGGGGGGGAACCCCCATATCGGTGGGTTGGCCACACCTTGGCAGGTGGCCGTGGCTGGGTTGGCCACACCTTGGCAGGTGGCCGTGGTTGGGCTGGGCTGGGCTGGGCGAGGGCGGTGGGACGTGGGGCGGGGAATCTTGGTGGGCAGGTGTCTCGGGTTTGAGACAGGAAGTGGGGTGGCGGTGCTATCGGTGCGGGGTGGGGAGGGGTGCAATGGGCGGGTGCAGACAGTAGAGGTAGTTGTTGGGGTCGGGCCGCTGAGTGCGGACGACGTCGTCGCGGTGGCGCGGTACGGGGCGCCGGTGCGGATCGATGACCAGGCTCTCGAGCAGATCGCGAAGTCGCGGGCTGCGATCGAGGCGCTCGCCCACGCGGACACCCCGCACTACGGCGTGTCCACCGGGTTCGGGGCATTGGCGACGCGACACATCGCGCCCGAGCTCCGGGCCCAGCTCCAGCGCAGTCTGGTCCGGTCGCACGCGGCCGGCTCCGGGCCCGAGGTCGAGACCGAGGTGGTGCGGGCGCTCGCGTTGCTCCGGCTGTCGACGCTCGCGACCGGCCGGACCGGGGTCAGACCCGAGACCGCCCAGGCGTACGCCGGGTTGCTGAACGCGAAGCTGACTCCCGTCGTGCACGAGTACGGCAGCCTCGGCTGTTCGGGCGACCTGGCTCCGCTGTCGCACGTGGCTCTCGCCGTGATGGGTGAGGGCAAGGTCCGCGATGCCGACGGCACTCTCCGCGACGCCGGTGAGGCCCTCGAAGCCAACGGGTTGAAGCCGGTCGTGCTGGCCGAGAAGGAAGGCCTGGCGCTGATCAACGGCACCGACGGCATGCTCGGCATGCTGGTGCTCGCGCTGGCCGACCTGGATCGCCTACTCAAGACCGCCGACATCGCCGCCGCCATGAGTGTGGAGGGTCAGCTCGGCACCGACCGTGTATTCGCTGCCGACCTGCAAGCACTCCGCCCGCACCCGGGGCAGGGCGCGGCCGCCGCCAACCTGCGCGCAGTACTGGCTGACAGTCCTATCGTCGCCAGCCATCGCGGACCGGACTGCAACCGGGTCCAGGATGCTTATTCTCTGAGGTGTTCGCCGCAGGTGCACGGTGCTGCGCGGGACACCTGCTCGCACGCGGCGACCGTGGCCGGCCGGGAGCTGGCCGCCGCGATCGACAACCCGGTCGTGCTTCCGGACGGTCGTGTCGAGTCCAACGGCAACTTCCACGGCGCGCCTGTCGGGTACGTGCTCGACTTCCTCGCGATCGCCGTCGCCGACGTGGCCAGCATCAGCGAACGGCGTACGGATCGGTTCCTCGACGTCTCGCGCAGCCACGGCCTCAATGCCTTCCTGGCGGACGATCCGGGCGTCGACAGCGGTCACATGATCGCGCAGTACACGCAGGCCGCGATCGTGTCCGAGCTGAAGCGGCTCGCGGTTCCGGCCAGCG
Organism: Kribbella qitaiheensis; assembly: GCF_014217565.1. Classification (NCBI taxonomy): domain Bacteria; kingdom Bacillati; phylum Actinomycetota; class Actinomycetes; order Propionibacteriales; family Kribbellaceae; genus Kribbella; species Kribbella qitaiheensis. The sequence goes on along the minus strand of NZ_CP043661.1, from coordinate 4,007,467 downwards.
TCGACTCCATTCCGAGCAGCGCGATGCAGGAGGACCACGTCTCGATGGGATGGTCCGCCGCACGCAAGCTCCGCAAGAGCATCGACGGACTCCAGCAGGTGCTGGCGGTCGAGATCCTGACCGCGGCACGCGCCCTGGACATGCGGGCACCGCTGGAACCGTCGCCCGCCACCACCGCAGTACGGGCTGTACTGCGGGAGCACGTCGAGGGACCTGGCACCGACCGGCACCTCGCCCCCGAGATCGCGCACTCCGTCCGGCTCGTTGCTGACGGCACCTACTTGTCCGCCGTCGAGGCCGTCACCGGTCCGCTGTCTTGAAAGACACCGTCAGAAAGGCTGGATCACACATGTCCGGACCACGTCCCGTTCGCGCCGCTCGCGGTACTACGCTCACCGCCCGCGGCTGGCAGCAGGAAGCCGCGCTGCGGATGCTGCAGAACAACCTCGACCCCGAGGTCGCGGAGCACCCTGACGAGCTGGTCGTGTACGGCGGCTCCGGCAAGGCGGCGCGCGACTGGAACTCCTTCGACGCGATGGTCCGGACGCTGACCACGCTGAAGGACGACGAGACGATGCTGGTGCAGTCCGGTCGGCCGGTCGGCGTGATGCAGACGCACGAGTGGGCGCCGCGGGTGCTGATCGCGAACTCCAACCTGGTCGGCGACTGGGCCAACTGGGAGGAGTTCCGCAAGCTGGAGGCGATGGGGCTCACGATGTACGGCCAGATGACGGCCGGGTCGTGGATCTACATCGGCACCCAGGGCATCCTGCAGGGCACGTACGAGACGTTCGCGGCTGTCGCGGCGAAGAAGTTCAACGGCACGCTGGCCGGCACGGTCACGCTGACCGCAGGACTCGGCGGCATGGGTGGCGCGCAGCCGCTCGCGGTGACGATGAACGACGGCGTGGCGATCTGCATCGACGTGGACGACTCGCGGATCAAGCGGCGGATCGAGCACCGCTACCTCGACGTACAGGCGAAGTCCGTGGACGACGCGCTGCGGCTGGCCGAGGAAGCGCGGGCGGCCCGCAAGCCGTTGTCGATCGGTGTCCTCGGCAACGCGGCCTCGATCGTGCCGGACCTGCTGCGGCGCGGTGCGCCGATCGACATCGTGACCGACCAGACCTCGGCCCACGACCCGCTGATGTACCTGCCGGTGGGTGTGGAGTTCGAGGACTGGACCACCGCACGGGAGAAGGACCCGGCCGGCTTCACCGAGCGCGCGCAGGAGTCGATGGCGCGGCACGTCGAGGCGATGGTGGGCTTCCAGGACGCGGGGGCCGAGGTGTTCGACTACGGCAACTCGATCCGCGACGAGGCCCGCAAGGCCGGCTACTCCCGCGCATTCGACTTCCCCGGCTTCGTACCGGCGTACATCCGGCCGTTGTTCTGCGAGGGGAGGGGCCCGTTCCGGTGGGCCGCGCTGTCGGGCAACCCGGCCGACATCGCCAAGACCGACCAGGCGATCCTCGAACTGTTCCCGGACAACGAGCACCTGACCCGGTGGATCAAGATGGCGCAGGAGCGGGTCGCCTTCCAGGGGCTGCCGGCCCGGATCTGCTGGCTGGGCCAAGGCGAACGGGACAAGGCCGGGGTACGGTTCAACGACATGGTTGCCTCCGGCGAGCTGGAAGCGCCGATCGTGATCGGCCGGGACCACCTGGACACGGGATCCGTCGCCTCGCCGTACCGGGAGACCGAGGGAATGCTGGACGGCTCGGACGCGATCGCGGACTGGCCGCTGCTGAACGCGATGGTGAATGTCTCCAGCGGTGCCTCCTGGGTCTCCATCCACCACGGTGGTGGGGTCGGGATGGGCCGGTCGATCCACGCCGGTCAGGTGTCGGTTGCCGACGGCACCGAGCTGGCCCGGCGGAAGCTGGAACGGGTACTCACCAACGACCCGGGGATGGGTGTGATTCGGCACGTGGATGCCGGGTACCAACGAGCTGAAGAGGTTGCGGCCGAGCAGGGAGTCAGGATCCCGATGCGGGAGAGCTGAATCGTTACCCGGAGATCTTGCACTGTGCTACCACGGCAATCCATAGCGCTAAGGTGCACATTCGTTAGGAACGAGATTCGGTCATCTGGGGTGGCACCGGGCTCTCGTTCACCTAGGATCGTGCGGGCGATCTCCGACGAGCGCGAAGGGGCGCCATGATCGAGTTCGAAGACGTCACCAAGCAGTATCCGGACGGCACCGTCGCCGTCGACCAGCTGAGCCTGCGGATCCCGAGCAACGAGATCACCGTCTTCGTCGGGCCCTCGGGCTGCGGCAAGACGACCTCGCTGCGGATGATCAACCGGACCATCGAGCGCAGCAGCGGCCGGATCTCGATCGACGGCGAGGACATCAACGACAAGGACCCGGTCGCCCTGCGGCGCGGTATCGGCTATGTGATCCAGCATGCCGGGCTGTTCCCGCACAAGACGGTCGTCGACAACGTCGCCACGGTGCCGAAGCTGCTGGGCTGGGACAAGAAGAAGTCCCGGTCGGTGGCGATGGAGCTGCTGGAGCGGGTCGGCCTCGACCTCAAGCTGGCCGAGCGGTATCCGGCCCAGCTGTCCGGTGGCCAGCAGCAACGGGTCGGAGTGGCTCGCGCGCTGGCCGCCGATCCCTTGATCATGTTGATGGACGAGCCGTTCAGTGCGGTCGACCCGATCGTCAGGCACCAGCTGCAGGAGGAACTGCTCCGGCTGCAACGCGACATCGGCAAGACCATCGTGTTCGTCACGCACGACATCGACGAGGCGATCAAGCTCGGTGACAACGTCGCCGTACTGCGGGTCGGCGGCAAGCTGGCCCAGTTCGATCCGCCGAAGGAACTGCTGGCGAACCCGACCGACGACTTCGTCGAGAGCTTCATCGGCCAGGATCGTGGCTACCGCAAACTCACCTTCCTGAAGGCGGATCAGCTGCCGCTCGGGCCGGTACCGGCAGAACTCTCGCTCGGCGACAACGGCGAACCCCTGGGCTGGCAGAGCAACGGCGAACTGCTGCCGATCGGCGCCGCCTTCCAGACGGGCGACTCGCTGCGGGCCGCGATGGACGCAGTACTGACGTCGCCGGTCGGGCAGGGGATCTGCGTCGACGAGGCAGGCAAGGCGGTCGGCGTGATCGACTACACCGCCCTCGCCGGGGTGCTGCGCCCATGACTGTGCACCTGCCGCATGTGGGGGCCTCATGACCTGGATCGGTGACAACACCGGCCTGATCTGGACGCAGCTCGGGCAGCACATCTATCTGTCGCTGATCCCGATGGTGCTGGGACTGGTCATCTCGGTGCCGCTGGGCTACGTGGCGACCAGGTTCAGCTGGCTCGCGAACCCGTTGGTCGCGCTGGGCGGCGTGCTCTACTCGCTGCCCTCGATCGCGTTGTTCATCGTGCTGCCGGCCATCATCGGCACCAAGGTGCTGTCCCAGGCGAACATCATCATCGCGCTGACCATTTACGCCGTCTCGCTGCTGATCCGGAACGTGATCGACGGACTCCGCTCAGTACCCGAAGACGTTCTGCAGGCCGCGGTGTCGGTGGGCTATGGCACGCTGCGGAGGGTGGTGACCATCGATCTGCCGATCGCGGTCCCGGTGATCTTCACCGGGCTGCGGGTCGTCACGGTCGCGAACATCTCGATGGTGAGCGTCGGCGCGATCATCGGTGTCGGTGGTCTCGGTCAGCTGTTCACCCTCGGCTTCCAGCAGGACTTCCTCACCCCGATCGTGGTTGGCGTGGTGCTGTCGCTCGCGCTGGCGCTGATCGCCGACATCTCGCTGGTCGGCCTGCAACGCCTGCTGACGCCATGGGCCCGCGCGGTCGTGCCGGTCAAGGAGGTCGTCCGATGATCCAGGGATTCCTCGACTACATCACCGACCCGGCGAACTGGTCGGGTGCCGAAGGCATCAGCAACCGGATCGCGCAGCACCTCGGCTACACCTTCCTCTCGCTGCTGATCGCCGCGGTGATCGCGTTCCCGGTCGGCCTGCTGATCGGCCACACCCGGCGTGGCGCGTTCATCGCGATCAACACGGCGAACGCGTGGCGCGCGCTGCCGACGCTGGGCCTGCTGACCCTGGTCGTGCTGCTGATCGGGATCGGCAAGGTGCCGGTGATCATCGCCCTGGTGGTGCTCGGCATCCCGCCGATCCTGGCCTCGACGTACGCCGGGGTCTCGGGCGTGGACCGGGCCACGATCGACGCGGCCCGCGGGATGGGCATGACCGGGCGGGAGATCCTCACCAAGGTGGAGATCCCGATCGCGCTGCCGCTGATCATCTCGGGCCTGCGCAGCGCCACCCTGCAGATCGTCTCCACCGCCACCGTCGCGGCGTACGTCGCGCTCGGTGGCCTGGGGCGGTACGTGATCGACGGACTCAGCCTGCGGGACTTCCCGCAGATGCTGACCGGTGCCGTGCTGGTCGCGGTGCTGGCGATCCTGCTCGATCTCTGTTTCGCCGCAATCGGGCGGTACGCCGTGTCCGCCGGCCTCACCGGCCGGCTGCGTCGCAACACTGACACCAAGACTTCAACTGCTCCGGCACCAGCCGGAGTGTAGTAACGGACCCTGGAGGATCCCGTGTTCAGAAGAACCTTCATCGGCGCCATCGCCGCGACGACCGTGCTTGCCCTGGCGGCCTGCGGTGGCGGCAACGACGACCCGCTGGGTGGCAGCAGCGGCGCGGGCGGCGGATCGGCGCCCGACAAGGTCGACTCGCTGACGGTCGGCTCGGCGAACTTCGCCGAGAGCCAGCTGCTCGCGGAGATCTACGCCCAGGCTCTGGAGGCCAAGGGCATCAAGGTGAACCGCAAGCTCAACATCGGTGCCCGCGAGCTGTACATGGCGGCCATCCAGGACAAGTCGGTCGACCTGCTCCCGGAGTACACCGGCGCCACCTTGGTCTACTTCAAGAAGGACGCGACGGAGAACGAGGCCGAGGCCGTCTACAAGGCGATCCCGGGCGCACTACCGAAGGGCCTGGAGGTGCTGGACAAGTCGGCGGCCGCCGACGAGGACGCGATCGTGGTCACCCCGGAGACCGCCGCGAAGTACTCGCTGAAGTCGATCGGCGACCTGAAGGCGGTCGGCAAGACGCTGGTCGCGGGTGGTGGCCCCGAGTTCAAGACCCGGACCGCCGGGCTGGCCGGGATGAAGGACAAGTACGGCGTCGAGTTCAAGGAGTTCAAGACGCTGGACGCGGGTGGTCCGCTGAGCCTGAAGGCGCTGAAGGACAACACCATCCAGGTGACCCAGTTCTTCACCACCCAGTCGGCGATCAAGGACAACAAGCTGGTCGTCCTGGAGGACCCCGAGCACATCCACCTGCCGAACAACATCCTTCCGCTGATCCGGACCGACCACAAGAGCCCCGACGTCGCGTCCACGCTGAACGCGGTGCAGGCCAAGCTGACCACCGACGGCCTGACCGACCTGGTCACCCGGGTCGAGGTCAAGAAGGAAAGCGCCGACGCGGTGGCCAAGGACTGGCTGTCGAAGAACCCGCTGTCTTGACCGACTCTTTCGAAACCATGTGGGCGGCGCTGGCCGCGATCGGCAAGGACCCCTCGTCCGGGGGGTACCACCGAGGCGGCTGGACCCCCACCGAGCGGGTGGCGACCGACTGGTTTCGCGACCAGTGCGCCGCCCGCGGCCTGGCCCTCGAATCCGACGGCCTAGGCAACCTCGTCGCCTGGTGGGGCCCTTCCGATCAGACAGGTGTGGTTACTGGAAGTCATCTTGATTCCGTCATCGACGGCGGCGCCTTCGACGGGCCGCTTGGTGTCGTCTCCGCGTTGGCTGCTGTGGATCGCCTGCGGGCGGAGGGTTTTGAGCCTTCGGTGCCGATCGGGGTGGGTGCGTTTGTAGAAGAGGAAGGATCGCGCTTCGGGATGCCTTGTCTCGGGTCTCGGATCGCGACCGGCGTACTGCCTGCCGAGAAGGCTCTTGCTCTGCGGGACCGTGCCGGCGTGCCGTTGTCGACGGCGCTGTCCGAGTTGGGGATCGACCCGGCCGGAGTCGGCCCGTCGCCGTTGCTCGACCGGATGGGGACGTTCGTCGAGCTGCATGTCGAACAAGGGCGCGCGTTGACCGCTCCGGTGGGAGTGGCGAGCTCGATCTGGCCGCACGGGCGTTTTCGCTTCACCTTCACGGGCGAGGCGAACCATGCCGGTACCACATTGATGGAAGACCGGCATGACCCGATGCTGACCTACGCGATGACCGCACTCGCCGCGAACAAGCAGGCCCGCCTCGCCGGCGCGCGCGCCACCTTCGGCCGGTTGTCGGTCGAGCCGAACGGGACGAACGCGGTGCCGTCGCAGGTGACAGCCTGGCTGGATGCTCGCGCGGCGACTGACGAGGTGCTCCAGTCGTTGCTCTCAGCAATCAGCCGGCAAGCGGTGGAACGAGCCGAGCGGGACGGCACCAGCGTCGAGGTCACGCCAGAATCGGTCTCGCCGATCGTGGAATTCCAGCCGGGACTGCGTGACCGGCTGGCCGCAGTACTGGATGATGCGCCGGTGCTGCCGACCGGCGCCGGTCATGACGCGGGCGTGTTCTCGGATGCCGGGATCCCGACCGCGATGCTGTTCGTACGGAATCCCACCGGCATCTCGCATTCGCCGGCCGAGCACGCGGAGATGGACGACTGCCTGGTGGGGGTCGAAGCGCTCGCCGCAGTACTGAAGGATCTCGCTCGATGACCTCTTTCTGGTGTGAGCAGGCGCTGTTGCCGACGGGCCTGGCTTCGGGCGTCTTGGTCACGGTGGTGGACGGCCGGTTCGCCTCAGTCGAGGCAGACGCGTCGCCTGGCGATGCGGTCCGGCTGAGCGGGATCGTGCTGCCTGGGTTGGCGAACTGCCACAGTCACGCGTTCCACCGTGCGCTGCGCGGCCGCACGCAGACCGAGCGCGGGACGTTCTGGACTTGGCGTGAGCAGATGTACGCCGTGGCTTCGGTGTTGACGCCCGACAGTTACTACCAGCTCGCGCGGGCCGTGTACGGCGAGATGGTGCTGAGCGGGATCACTGCGGTGGGGGAGTTTCACTACCTCCACCACGCGCCCGGCGGTAAGCGCTATGACGACCCGAACGCGATGGGTCAGGCTCTGATCGCGGCCGCGCGGGATGCCGGCTTGCGGATCGCGTTGCTCGACACCTGTTATGTGGCAGGCGGGATCGACCAGCCGCTGAACGAGGTGCAGCAACGATTCAGTGATGGTGATGCGTCCGGTTGGGCCTCGCGGGTGCTGTCGCTGACTGATTCTTCGGACGATGTGGTGATCGGCGCGGCCGCGCACTCGGTGCGTGGGGTTCCGGTTGACCAGCTTGGCGCCGTGGCCTCGGTGCTGCCGAACGCGCCGCTGCACATCCATATGTCCGAGCAGGTGGCGGAGAATGTGGCTTGTCTGGCGGCCTATGGGCGTACGCCGGCGCAGGTGCTCGATGAGACCGGGTTCCTGGATGCGCGGACGAGCGCGGTCCATGCGACTCACCTGACGCCTGTGGATGTGGGGCTGCTCGGCAGCTCGGCGACGTACTCGTGCTTCTGCCCGACGACCGAACGCGACCTGGCCGACGGGATCGGTCCGTCGGTCGCGCTGCGGGACGCGGGGTCGCGGCTGACGCTGGGATCGGACAGTCACGCGGTGATCGACCTGTTCGAGGAGATGCGCGCCGTGGAGCTGGATGAACGGCTGGCCTCGCAGGAACGCGGACACTGGTCGGCGGCGGAGTTGGTGGCTGCCGCGACTGTCGATGGGCATCGGTCGCTCGGTTTCGAGGATGCGGGGGTGATCGAGAGCGGCGCGCGGGCGGATCTGGTCGCAGTACGGGCTGCCAGTGTGCGCACGGCTGGAACCGGGGCGTCGCTGGAGACGCTGGTGTTTGCTGCTTCTGCGCCTGATGTGACCGATGTGGTCGTCTCCGGACGGCAAGTGGTTGCTGACGGCAATCATGTGAAGCTGGATGTGGCGGCCGACCTGGCTGCCTCGATCGGGGCGGTGACGGGATGACCTCGCTCTTGCTGACGGGGATCGGGTCTCTGGTAACGAACGACCCGGAGCGTGGCGCGCTGCCAGGCGGCTCGGCGCGCGGTCGCGCCGGCTCTGGTGGTGCTGGCTCGGGCGGCGCGGATGATGCTGCCGTGGGCGAGATCCGGGACGCGGCGGTGGTGATCGAAGGGTCGCGGTTCGCCTGGGTCGGGTCGCGCCGGGACGCACCGGCGGCGGACAGCTCGCTGGATCTCGGCGGGCGTGCTGTGATCCCGGGCTTCGTGGATTCGCATTCGCATCTGGTCTTCGCGGGTGATCGGGCCGAGGAGTTCGCCGCGCGGATGACCGGTACGCCGTACAGCGCGGGCGGGATCCGGACCACGGTCGCCGCGACCCGCGCGGCGTCCGACGAGCAACTGCGGGCGAACGTGGCCCGGCTGGTGACCGAGATGCGTCGCCAGGGGACCACCACGGTCGAGATCAAGTCCGGCTACGGCCTGACCTCTGTGGACGAGTCGCGTGCGTTGGCGATCGCCTCGGAGTTCACCGACGAGACCACTTACCTCGGAGCGCACGTGGTGCCGCCCGAGTTCGCGGATGACCCGGCGGCGTACGTATCGCTGGTGACCGGGCCGATGCTGGATGCGGCCGCGGGCCATGCGAAGTGGGTGGACGTTTTCGTCGAGCGGGGTGCCTTCGATGCGGACCAGGCGCGGGCGATCCTGACCAGCGGTGCCGCCAAGGGACTGGGTTTGCGAGTGCACGCGAACCAGCTCGGCTTCGGCCCCGGCGTACAGCTTGCCTGCGAGCTAGGTGCGGCCGCGGCCGACCACTGCACGCACCTGTCTGACCTTGACGTCGACGCCCTCGCTTCCTCCGGTGTGGTGGCAGGGCTGCTGCCCACAGTCGAGTTCTCCACCCGTTCGCCGTACCCGGACGCCCGCCGCCTGATCGACGCCGGCGTCACCGTCGCCCTGGCGAGCGACTGCAACCCGGGTTCTTGCTACTCGTCCTCGATGCCGTTGTGCATCGCCCTCGCCGTACGCGAGATGCACATGACCCCCGCTGAAGCCCTTTGGTCCGCAACTGCAGGCGGCGCCGCCTCGCTCCGCCGCACCGACATCGGCTGCATCGCCCCCGGCACACGCGCCGACCTCGCAGTCCTGGACGCCCCCACCTACCTCCACCTCGCGTACCGCCCCGGCGTCCCCCTGGTCACGCAGACCTTTATCGCCGGAAGACCCGTCTAGCCCCGAACCTCCAGGCCATCAGTACTGCGAATCGGCACGGCCTTCCTGCGCCCAGCCCCGTTCATCCCCGACGATTCCGCGCCCGCCTGCGCCACTACTGATGGCCTGGATGTCCGGATGCCCCGCTTCCGCCCGCTCGACTGCCTCCAGGACCCACTCGCGATCGAACATCACGTCCTCCCAGGAGAAGCGGATCAGCCGCCAGCCGAGGAGGGTGAGGTTGGTGTGCCGCCGGCAGTCCCGGGCGAGCGCGCCCCGGGTGCCGTGATGGGCGAAGCTGTCGGCCTCGAGCGCGATCCGGCGGATCGGATCGCCGAGGTCGAGCCGGGCCGTGAACTTCCCGTGCCGGACGACGACCTGCGGAACGAATCTCTCGATACCGGCCTCGATCAGAATCGCGCGCAGGACGGATTCGAGGGCCGACTCCGCCCGGCCGTCGGCCACCGTGGCGACCCGCCAGGCCCGCCCGCGTCCCGGGGCCGCGCACCTTCGCCGTCGCGGCGAGCAGTTGATCCAGCGAGATCGCGCCGGAGCGTAACGCCGAGTCCGCCACCACCAGACCGGCCTCGAACGGCAACACCCGCAAGCAGTCCACCACCGTCCGAAGCTTGGTGGTGATTCCGTCAATGGCCGGTACGTCGTCGGACCAGTGCAGTTCACAGTCGAGGCGGCTGGCGCGCCGATGGTGACCGCGTGGAACCGTTACCTGGGGAATGTCCGGTCGATCAAGCACCTCGAAGCCGTGAAGAAGAGCGGCGCTCTGGTGGGAGACGACCCCGCCCTGGGCTCGTGCGGCTGCCAGCGGGTCGGTGGCCGGCGGCAGTGCGTAGACGCCCTTCGCCACCCGCTGGATGACGCCATCGGAGAGCGCGGCACGGATCGCCCTGCCTGAGTTCGACACCCGCAACTGAGCGAAGGTGGCGCTGCCCCCGGAGCGGCGGAGTACCTCGACGACGTCGGCCATGGCGAAAGCGTGCCGCAATTTGCCGGCTCGATGCCGAGCTCCATCCACAGGCGGACCGCCACGCCATCCGTACGCGCGGACTCGGTGGCGTGGCTGACGGGCTCACGCTCGCCGAGACGACGTCGCAGGGTCGCGAGGCGAGTACTGATGGCTTGGCGGTGCGGCTACCTTGGCGCAATGTCGCGCATTGCCATCGCTCGCACGGTTCAGGGCCAGCTGCCGTACTTTCCGAACGCGATTAGCACCGGGAACGGGAGGGTGCTGGTGGTGTGGCGGGAAGGGCGCGGCCACGTCCGGAGTGTGGGGCGGATTGTGCTGGCCGAGAGTGCGGGTGGGGTGGAGTGGTCGGAGCCTCGGGTGGTGATGGATGGGGTGTACGACGACCGGGATCCGATGTTGGTGGAGTTGAGCAACGGGGAGCTGTTGCTGAGCTGGTTCCAGATCGATTGGACGGTGCAGCCGTACACGTGTCCGGGCGTGCTGGTCGCGCGGTCGGTTGACGGCGGGAAGAGCTGGGGAGAGCCGGTCGCGGTCGGGTCGGCGATGGTGCAGGAGACCGAGGAGGTCTGGCACCGGTTCCGGGCTGGGCACATCGTGGCGCACGGGCAGATCCTCGAGTTGCCGAACGGCGATCTGCTGGCGCCCGTCTACGGGGTGTTCCCTGGGGATGCGTGCCACTCGGCGAGCGTGGTGCGGTCGACCGATGGCGGGCGGACCTGGCCGGCCGAGAGCGAAGTGGTGCTGGGGCGGAAGGCCGATCACGAGTACGTCGAACCGGTGCTGACCCTGTTGCCCGGTGGTCAGGTGGTGGCGTTGCTGCGGACCGACGAAGAGGCTGAGCTCACCAGATCCGACGACAACGGGGTGACCTGGTCCGAGCCGGAGCCGTGCGGCCTGCACGCCTCGTCGGCAGACACGCTCACTTTGTCCGATGGCGCAGTACTGGTCGCGTACGGCGATGTCTCCAAGCGCTTCAACTCCGGCCGTCCGACGGTCGCCACGATCGTCAAGGATCCGCTCGGCCGATGGGACCAGGACCCGCTCCACCTGGTGATCGACGCGGGGCAGGACACCCAGGACCAGTCGAACCCGGCCGTGGTCGAGCTCCCCGGCGATCGCCTGCTGGTGATCAGCTACGACATCTTCACCCGCGAGATCGTCGGCGAACTGCTGCCCCGCGCCGCCCTGGCCTAAAACCTGGTGCGGCGGACACGGGCAGTCGTCACGCTTGGAGTATGTCCAGGACCGCGGTCGCCAGAGTCGACGGAGACTTCCGCCGGCGACTGGCTGCTGCCTTCAGCTGGACCTCGGACCGCGGTGTGTACGCCAGCTATGCCGACCTCACCGGCTGGTGGCGCGATCCCGACCTTCTCCGCGAACTTGGGCCCGCCCTGGCCGGCCTGTACGACGTACGCCCGACCGTCGTCGTCGGGCCGGTCTCTCGCGGTGCCTTGGTCGGGGCCCTGGCAGCGGCCGCGCTAGGGGTCGGGTTCGTCGAGGTTCGCAAGAACGACGGGCAGGCCACCGACAGCGATCGGTGGATACGGCGGACCACCGGGCCGGACTACCAGGACCGGCACGTCGTCTTCGGGTTCCGCCGCGATCTCGTCCAGTCGGGCGACCGGGTGCTGATGGTTGACGACTGGGCTGCCACCGGCGAGACCGCACGCGTGGTCCGCGCGCTGGTCGACGACTGTGGTGCGCAGTGGATCGGCGCAGCCTGCATCGTCGACGCGCTCGGCGATGCGCGCTTCCGGCACGACCTCCCGCTGCGCGCGCTCCTCGACGTACGGAATCTCTAGGGGACTATTCGGACAGTTCCTTGGAGAGCATGGCGCTGGTGGTGTGGTTCGGGCGGCGGAGCTTGCCCACCTCGACGAAGCCGCGGGCGGCGTGGAAGGCGAGCGAGGGGACGTCGGGCGGATCGGACTGGACCCGGCTGACGAGGCGGTCGAAGGGTTTGGCCGAGCGTTCGACGGCCCGGTAGACGCCGGTGGCGATGCCCTGCCGGCGGTGCTTCTCGGCGACGACGATCCGGTCCAGGTGCAGGAACCGGTCCGCGTAGGTCGCGTTGAACCATTGGAAGTCGAGGCTGTCATGGGCGGAGCCGGGGGCGAAGGTGAGGACGAAGGCGGCGACCTCGTCCTCGATCTCCACCACGGCGGCATGGGCAGCGATCAGCCGGAGCCAGTCCAGCCGGTCGGGGCCCAGCGGGTCCGTCTGCTCGACCGCGGCTGCGTTCAGCGCGAGCACGGCCGGCTCGTCGGCAGAGGTCATGGGGCGGAGTTTCACGAGCACACCTTCCCACGCGCGGTGCCTTCCGCGGCAGGGGTCTGATCAGGGCAGTACGCCGCATGTCCCTGGTGAATCCCCGAAAATCCGGACCCGGGGTTGGGAATGACCCGGCGGTGCGGCAATGTTGAGCCAGGTGAACTCAAGTCTGCCGAACCGGACGAGGTCCGGATTTGAATCCGGACCCTCGGAGAGGCAACATTGAGTCTGCATCACTCAACTTCGTGGAGGTAACGCACATGGCCCGCGCGGTCGGTATCGATCTCGGTACGACGAACTCTGTCATCGCCGTACTGGAAGGTGGCGAGCCCACCGTCATCCCCAACGCCGAGGGAGCGCGTACGACGCCCTCGGTCGTGGCCTTCGCCAAGAACGGCGAGGTCCTGGTCGGCGAGGTGGCCAAGCGCCAGGCCACCACGAACGTCGACCGCACGATCCGGTCCGTCAAGCGCCACATGGGCGAGGACTGGAACGTCAGCATCGACGGCAAGAAGTTCACCCCGCAGCAGATCAGCGCCTTCGTGCTGCAGAAGCTGAAGCGGGACGCCGAGGCGTACCTCGGGGAGCAGGTCACGGACGCGGTCATCACCGTGCCGGCCTACTTCTCCGACGCGCAGCGCCAGGCCACCAAGGAGGCCGGCGAGATCGCCGGTCTGAACGTGCACCGGATCGTCAACGAGCCCACCGCGGCCGCGCTGGCGTACGGCCTGGACAAGGGCACCGAGCAGACCATCCTGGTCTTCGACCTCGGTGGCGGCACCTTCGACGTGTCGCTGCTGGAGATCGGTGACGGCGTCTTCGAGGTGAAGGCGACCAGCGGTGACAACCACCTCGGTGGTGACGACTGGGACCTGCGCATCGTCGAGTGGCTGGTCAAGCAGTTCAAGAACAAGAACGGCACCGACCTGTCCGGCGACAAGATGGCCATGCAGCGCCTCCAGGAGGCCGCCGAGAAGGCCAAGATCGAGCTCTCCAGCGCCGCCGAGACCTCCATCCACCTTCCGTACCTGAGCCTGACCGACTCCGGCCCGCTGCACCTGGAGGAGAAGCTCTCCCGGGCCGAGTTCCAGAAGCTGACCAACGACCTGCTCGAGCGCGCCCGCGCGCCGTTCAAGGCCGTCATCAAGGACGCCGGCGTGGACGTGTCGAAGGTCGACCACGTCATCCTCGTCGGTGGTTCGACCCGGATGCCCGCGGTCGCCGAGCTGGTCAAGGAACTGACCGGTGGCAAGGACCCGAACAAGGGCGTCAACCCGGACGAGGTCGTCGCCGTCGGCGCCAGTCTGCAGGCCGGTGTGCTGAAGGGTGAGGTCAAGGACGTCCTGCTGCTCGACGTGACCCCGCTGAGCCTGGGCATCGAGACCAAGGGTGGCGTGTTCACCAAGATCATCGAGCGCAACACCACGATCCCGACCAAGGGTTCGGAGATCTTCACCACGGCCGAGGACAACCAGCCGTCGGTGATGATCCAGGTCTACCAGGGCGAGCGCGAGATGGCCCGCGACAACAAGTCGCTCGGCAACTTCGAGCTGACCGGCCTGCCGCCGGCGCCGCGGAACGTGCCGCAGATCGAGGTCACCTTCGACATCGACGCGAACGGCATCGTGCACGTGAACGCCAAGGACCTGGCCACCGGCAAGGAGCAGCGGATGACGGTGACCGGTGGCTCCGCGCTGCCGAAGACCGACATCGACCAGATGGTCAAGGACGCCGAGCAGTACGCCGAGGAGGACCGGCTGCGCCGCGAGGCCGTCGAGTCCCGCAACCAGGCGGAGGGCTTGGTCTACCAGACCGAGAAGTTCCTGCAGGAGAACGAGGACAAGGTCCCCGACGACGTCAAGACCGAGGTCAAGGACGGCGTCGAGGAGCTGAAGAAGGCGCTCGAGGGCACCGACGACGACGCGATCAAGGCTGGGTCGGAGAAGCTCGCCCAGTCCAGCCAGAAGATGGGCGCCGCGATGTACGCGAACGCTCAGGCAGCCGGGACGTCGGACGAGAGCACCTCGACCGAAGACGGCCCGAGCGCGAACACCGACGACGACGTGGTCGACGCCGAGATCGTGGACGAGGACCGCCCGCAGGATTCCAAGCCTGAGGACACCAAGTGACCGATCGTTCCAATCCTGGCAGCGAGTTCGGTGACGGCGACCCCGTCATCCGCGACAAGCGCCGGATCGATCCGGAGACCGGCAACATGCGGGAGCCTTCCGAGGCCCCCGCGGGTGGCGGGCCCGCACCCGGTACGCCGGGCGCCCAGCCGCCGCGGGATCCCTCGGACCTGATCGGGCCGTCCGCGCAGGAGGCCCTGCTGACCGAAGCCCTGGCGGAACGTACCGCCGACCTGCAGCGGTTGCAGGCGGAGTACGTGAACTACAAGCGCCGGGTGGACCGCGACCGGGTGGCGAACCGCGAGGTCGTCATCGGGTCGGTGCTGACCGAGTTGCTGCAGACCCTGGACGACATCGGCCGGGCCCGCGACGCGGGTGAGCTCGAAGGCGCGTTCAAGGCGGTGGCCGAATCGGTCGAGCGGGTCACCGAGAAGCTCGGCCTGACGAAGTACGGGGAAGTGGGCGACGCGTTCGACCCGCGGATCCACGAGGCCCTGCTGCACAACTATTCCGACGAGGTGGACGGTCCGACCGCCACGCTGGTGATGCAGCCGGGGTACCGCCTCGGCGAGCGGATCCTGCGGGCGGCCCGGGTGGCCGTCTCCGAGCCGACCGAGCAGTTGCCGGCGACAGAGTTGCCCGATGCTGGGCCGGCCGACGAGACCGGCACCAGTGAAAAGCCCGCTGAGTAAGCGATTCGGTCAGGAGGTGGGACGTCGATGAGCACGAAGGACTGGTTGGAGAAGGACTTCTACAAGGTTCTCGGCGTCTCCAAGACCGCGGAGCCGGACGAGATCAAGAAGAGCTACCGCAAGCTGGCGCGTAAGTACCACCCGGACTCGAACGCCGGGGACGCGTCGGCCGAGGCCAAGTTCAAAGAGGTCTCCGAGGCTTACGACGTCGTCGGCGACGTCAAGAAGCGCAAGGAGTACGACGAGGCGCGCCGGCTGTTCGGCAGTGGCGGGTTCCGGATGCCGGGCAGCGCTGGCGCCGGCGGCGCCGGGCAGGGCGGTTTCGGCTTCGATGTCGGCGACCTGTTCAACCGGTCGAACTCGACCGGTGGCGGTGGCCTCGGCGACATCCTGGGCGGCATGTTCGGCGGCGGCAACACCGGCCGGACGACGACCACGTCGACGGCCCGGCCGCGGCGCGGTGCCGACATCGAGACCGAGGCGACGATCGAGTTCGCCGAGGCCGTCAACGGTGTCACTGTCGCGCTGCGGATGACCAGTGATGAGCCCTGCAAGACGTGCCGCGGCACCGGGGCGAAGTACGGGACTGTTCCGAAGGTCTGCCTGAAGTGCGAAGGCACGGGCATGCAGACCTCGGTCCAGGGCGGTGTCTTCGCGATGACCGAGCCGTGCACCGAGTGCAAGGGTCGCGGTCTGGTCGTGGACCAGCCTTGTGAGACCTGCCACGGCTCCGGCCGCGGGCAGTCGAGCAAGACCATGCAGGTCCGCATCCCGGCGGGTGTGCAGGACAACCAGCGGATCCGGTTGAAGGGCAAGGGCGCGGCCGGCGAACGGGGTGGCCCCGCGGGCGACCTCTACGTCAGCGTGCACGTGAAGCAGCACCGGATCTTCGGGCGGCAGGGCGAGCACCTGACGCTGGCCGTGCCGGTGAGCTTCACCGAGGCCGCGCTGGGTGCCGAGATCAAGGTTCCGACCCTGGACGGGCTTCCCGTCACGGTGCGGATCCCGGCTGGTACCGCGAACGGCAGCAAGCTGCGCGTGCGCGGTAAGGGATCGGCCCGGCGGGACGGCACCAGAGGCGACCTGCTGCTCACCATCGAGGTACAGGTGCCGCACGAGTTGAGCGACGAGCAGCGGGTCAAGCTGCAGGAGTTCTCCACGGCGGCCGACCAGCCCGACCTGCGCGCCGGGTTGTTCGGGAGTTCCTGATGGGCATCCCGTTCAGCCAGGTGCCGACCTGGGACGACCGCACCCCGATCTACGTGATCTCGGTGGCGGCCCAGTTGGCCGGCATGCACCCGCAGACGTTGCGCCAGTACGACCGGCTGGGGCTTGTCACGCCCAGCCGGGCGTCCGGCCGCGGCCGGCGCTACTCGGCGTACGACGTGGCGAAGCTGCGCTACGTCCAGCACCTGTCGCAGGAAGACGGTGTGAACCTCGCGGGAATTCAGCACATCCTCGAGCTACAGTCGGAAGTAGAAGATCTGCGCAGGCGGGTGAACCAGCTGCTTGCCGAAGTGCAACGCGGTGTCGGCATCTCCCGCCAGCACACCAACAGCCGGGTCTTCTCGGCCGGTCCGGCAGGCGACGTGATCGCGATGGGCCGGCAGCAGACCACCACCCGGTGGATCCGCACCCAGCCGCTCGAACTCGGGCGGCACTGACCTCCGGAAGCCTCGATACCCGAGGTTTCCGGTTCCCCGGAGACACCCCATCCCCCCACGGTGTCCCCGGGACCGGAGGTAGTCACCCCCAAACGACGCCTCCGGCCGAGCCCTCGGACCCAACCCCGGGTCCGAGGGCTTCCCAGCGTTTCGGTCCCGCTGCCTTGCTCCGGCCGTACGCTGGCGAGGTGACGCTCACCTTGGAGACCGACCGGCTGCTGATCCGGGACTGGGTAGAAGACGATGCTGAGGCCGCGCAGGAGATCTATGGCTCAGCTGATGTGGCGCAGTGGTTGTCGCCGGCGATCGAGAAGGTCACCGACGAGGCGACGATGCGCGTCATCCTGCAGGCCTGGATCGAGGCCCAGCCGAACTTCGTCGTACCGGCCGGGCGCTGGGCCGTGGTCCGCAAGGAGGACGGCGTGGTGATCGGCGGGCTGCTGATCCGGCTGCTGCCGCCGTACGAGGAGGACCTGGAGATCGGCTGGCAGTTCAGGCCGTCGAGCTGGGGCAACGGGTTCGCCAGCGAGGCGAGCAAGGCGCTGATGGGCTGGGCCTTCGAGACCCACGATGTCGACGAGCTGTTCGCCGTCGCCCGGCCGAACAACAAGCGCGCGATCGGCACCTCCCGCCGGCTCGGGATGGAGTGGGTCGGCGAGACCGACAAGTACTACGACCTCAATCTGCAGGTGTACCGGATCCGCGCGGCCGACTTCAAAACCCTGAACCACTAAGAAGATTCGCGCCCTTCCGCCGAAACTCGTAGGCGGCCGCGAGCAGTAGGGCGACCGCACAGACGGCGTAGGAGTTGCCGACGAAGAGCTGGAAGCCGTGGTGGTGGTACTCCTTGTCACTCAGGTACGGCGCACGCCAGGGCAGGCCGACAGCCATCGTGACCGTCCAGAGGGCAGCGAGCCCGGCCAGTACGCGGAAGCGGGCAGTGCGGACGCCGCCGGCTTGGTAGGCCTCTACTGCGCGCGTCCAGAGCAGGGCGCAAGCCGGGATTGCCCAGACCCAGTGGCCGGTCCAGGAGATCGGTGACACGAGTAGCCCGACTGTGGCCGTGAGCAGGATGGACTCCAGCAGGTAGCCACGGTCGTACGCACGCCGCGCCGCCAGGAAGCCGACTGCGCAGGTGATGGCGACTGCGAGCAGCCAGGCCGGGCCGATGCCCTGGATCCCGCCCGCCAGTCGTGCGAATACGCCACGCAAGGCCTGATTGCTGATGAAGTGGGTCGCGCCGGGGCGGCTCGGGTCGAAGATGAAATGCCCCCAGAACTGCCGCGACGCGTCCGGCATCGCCACTGCGCCGAGCACCATCGTCCCCACGGTCGCGGCCGAAGCAGTGGCCGCTTCCCGGTACCGCCGTGTCACCAGCAAGTAGATGATGAAGATTCCTGGCGTGAGCTTGATCCCTGTTGCCACGCCGACCAGTACGCCGCGGAACCGGCGCGGTAGGTGCCCGAGCAGATCCACCAGCAGCATGGCGAGCAGAACCAGGTTGATCTGGCCCAGGTCGAACGAGGAGCGCACCGGCTCCAGCGCGAGTCCGGCAGCGCCTAGAGCCAGGCCGGACGCCATCACTCGATAGGTGGACCACTGGGGACGAATAGCACGGACCGTAGCTGTCCCGCTGACCAGCAGGGCCATGGCAGAGGTCAGTGTCATCACTGCGCGGCCTGCCCCGGTGCTGAGCAGCGCGATCGGCGCGAAGACCAGTGCGGCGAACGGTGGGTAGGTGAATCCGAGCGCCATGTCCTTCGGAAACGCGAGGTGAGCGGTGTAGATGTCCTGGCCGTGCAAGAAGGCTCGCGCGGACACGACATACACACGGAGGTCGTACTGCAGGGAGGTCGGTGACCAACTCCAGGCGCAAATGACGAGGAATGCCGCCGCGGCCAGGCTCAAGGCCAGCACCGGGCGGCGGGTGATCCGGACGGTCACAGCCGAGAACAGCGGTGCCGTAGGGGTGCTGCGGCCGGCCGTGACCAAGGGTCTGTCAGGAGCCGGTTCAGGTGTCGGTCGAACGGGACTTATCGTCATGTTTCCGACCCTCGCCGCTGCACCCCTGCCGCCACATCGCCGTCAAGTGCCGACTGTGGTCAGTGAAACGGATGAGTCGCCACGCACAGGTGTCACTCCAAAGAGTGACGGCCCTGGCCCCTGCCGGACCCCAGAATGAACGGGTGAGCGGAGAGATCGCGCCTGCCCGGGCCCGGGCCGAGCTTCCGGCTGCTTTAGGGCGCAGGCCTATCGCCGCGGCCGACGGATGAGCACCCTGCGCACTGCTTTGACGGGCAGGTCTGCCGACTTGGTACTGGCTGTCATCGGGCTGGCCGTCACCCAGTTTCGGATCGTCCAGATCGCCGAGAGTTGGCAGCACGCGCGGCTGGCGCTGCCGGTGTTTGTCGCGCTGGCGCCCGCCTTGATCGCTGTCCGTCGGGTGGATCCCGTGCTGGCCGCGGTCGGCTTGGCTGCTGGCTCGATCGGGTCGCTCCTGCTCGGCCAGCTCAGCTGGGTTTTGCTGGCCGGCTGCGCTCTCGCGCTGTGGTCGCTGCCGACCCGCTGCCGGCTGGGCACCGCAGTGGCCACGACGCTCGCGGTAGCCGGGCTGACTGTGGTTGCCGCGAGCAAGTGGGTGAGTCTGCTGAACTGGGCCTATCCATCGATCTACTCCCGGTTCACCGACAAGGACGGAGTCGTGGAGACGACCTCCGGGCTCACCCAGCACCGGTACGACCAGATCCAGGCGATGCCGTGGCGTTGGTGGCTGGCGGCGCTGCTGCTGCTGATCGGACTGGCAGCGGTGGCCTACTGGCGGCGAGGCGCGGTGCCACCGACATTGCGGACCGCCGGCGAGCGGCTGGACGACCTGCGAGTCTTCCTGCTGGACAAGGATCGAGTGTGGGCCCTCGACACCGTGCTCGCCTTCGTTGCCGCCTCCGTCGTCCTGCTGGAGATCCGGCATGACCAGGTCGTCGGGAACTGGTGGAGCGCGCCGAAGTGGATGCCCTGCGCGGTCGCGGCCACGGCACTCACGCTCGTACTCCGGCGCCGCCGGCCCGTAGTACCGGTTGCTCTGCTGATGGCCGGCGCGATGGTCGCCTACTGGCAGATGTTCGAGTGCTGGACCGTGCTGGGGGCGCTGGCGATCGCTCTGTACTCGCTTGCCACCGGACGGGCCCTGCGTTTTTCGTTGCCGGTCGCAACGGTTGTGCTGGCTGCGGCGCCGGCGATCGCCACCGTGATCCGCTACCCGCAGATGGTGCTGATCTTCCCTGCCCTCAAGCGTCAGTACCTGACCTCCGGCGACATGCACGATCCACCGGACAACAGGCTGCACAACACCATCTACGAAGAGATGGTGGATCGCCAGTGGCCGATCACATTGTCGCTGATCCTCGTGCTGGCGGTCTTTGTCGGTGTGCTCGCCCGGCTCAATCGCCGGAACCGCTCGGCCGCGGCGCGCGAGGCGGAGCTCGAGCAGCGGGCGGTGGAGCAGGACGCGGCACAGGTCGTACTGACGGAACGGTCGCACATCGCCCGGGACCTGCACGACGTGGTGGCGCATGCGGTGAACCTGATGGTGATCCAGGCCGAGACCGGGCCGGATCTGCTCAAGCGCGGAGACGCGGACGCGCTGGCCGGATTCCAGCGGATCGGGGATGCCGGCCGGAGGGCTCTGGGGGAGTTGGACCGGATGCTGTCGGCCTTGCGGGATGCGGCGGGAGTGCCGGATCCGGCGTTGAGTCCGCAGCCGGGTCTGGACGACCTCGGCCCGCTCGCGAAGAGCCTGTCGGATCAGGGCCTGCCGGTGGAGTTCGAGCTCCGGGGGAGCACCGACGGCGTTCCGGACGGGATCCAGCTCACGGCGTACCGGCTGGTCCAGGAGGCGCTCACCAATGTGGCGAAGCACGCGAAGGCGGACGGGGCCAAGATCCTGATCGAGCGAGGCGAGACGGGCGTTGCGGTCCAGGTGGTCGACGACGGGCAAGGCTTCGATCCGGCCACCCGCCCGGACGGCCGGCACGGCCTGACCGGCATGCAGGAGCGGGTCCGCATCCACAACGGCACGTTGAGCATCAGGTCCAGCCCCGGCGATGGAGCGACAGTCAGCGCCTGGCTGCCGGTGGCCACGCGATGACGATCTCCGAGCAGACCGCGCTGTCGACAGGCGCCCGCCGGGCCACGGGCGTCGACCTCGCACTGGCCTTGACCGGGCTGGTGGTCTCACTGGCACGCACCTGGCATCCGTCCGCGGGCTGGTCGTACGGCGACCTGCCACTGGTGATCCTGGTCGCGCTTGCGCCGGCACTGATCGCGTTGCGGCGGGTGGCGCCGATCCCGGTCGCTGTGGTCATGATGGGAGCGGCCCTGGTCGCTCTGATCCTGGGCGAGTTCGACGCGGTGCTCATCGGTGGTTGTGCGCTGGCCCTGTGGTCTGTCGCCGCCTTGGGGACCTGGCCGTCGGTGGCTGCGGCCGTAGGAGTGGTAGCAGGTCTTCCCCTGTTCGCTTCGTGGGGTTGGATGGTCGTGGTTCCGAGCGCCTTCAATCGGACCGCGCAGAGCGGCCTGGTGGAATACCAGGGCCAGATGGTTCCTGGCTTCTCCCACGGCATCGCGCCGGAGGACGTGAGCCGGTTCACGAACCAGCAGTGGCCCTGGTGGTTGTCTGTGGCCCTCGCCGCGGTCTGGCTGACAGCGTTCCTCGTACGCCGGTACCGCAAGCAGGCGCCAGTGATCGGCAGGCACGGCACTCCGGGCGACTGGCTGGAGAGCCTGCGGCAGTTCGCGGCTCGTCGGGAGAACGTGCTGTGGCTCGACGCGATGCTGGCCATCGCCATGACCGCGCTGCAATTGCTGGACATCCGTCGTGGCCAGGCGATGGGCAACTGGTGGGTGGCGCCCGACTGGCTGGTCTACACCATCGCGGCGATGCCGCTGAGCCTTGTCCTGCGGCGGTATCTGCCGATCGTTCCGTGTGTGCTGCTGGCGGCAGTGAGTATCCCTGCCTTCTGGGCAGCCGACGACATCACCTTCCTGCTGGTGGCACTCGCCATCGCGCTCTTCTCGTTGGCTTCACACGGACGGCGCCTCCTGGCGGTGCCGGTCGCGGTCGTCCTGCTTACCGCTGTACCGGTGCTGAGCAGGCAGGCGATCGAGCACTGGAAGATCCAGCTGTGGTTCTTCCCCGTGCTGACCAAGAACGTCGACCTCGACATCGACTACGGCCACCCGCTGGACTACGGCTACGAGTACTTCCGGGTGGCCGAACGGGTCTGGCCGATCTCGCTGTCGCTGGTGCTCGCACTGGCGACGGTGTTCGGTCTGCTGGCGAGGGTGTACCGGCGTACGCGGGAAGGGGCTGTCCGGGAAGCCGAGCTGGAGCGGCGGGCGCTGGAGCAGGACGCGGCGCAGGTGGTGCTGACCGAACGGTCGCACATCGCGCGCGACCTGCACGACGTGGTGGCGCACGCGGTGAACCTGATGGTGATCCAGGCAGAGACCGGGCCGGACCTGCTGGAGCGGGGCGACCAGGACGTACTTGCTGGGTTCCAGCGGATCGGGGACGCCGGTCGGCGGGCGCTGAGTGAGCTGGACCGGATGCTGTCGGCACTGCGTGACTCGGAGGGCCTAGCTGATCCGGCATTGACGCCGCAGCCGGGACTGGCCGAGCTGCCGCAACTGGTACAGGACGTGTCCCATGAACTGAAGGTGGATCTCGACCTGCACGGCAACACGAGCGGCCTTCCCGAGGGGCACCAGCTCACGGCGTACAGGCTGGTGCAGGAGGCGTTGACCAACGTGGTGCGGCACGCGGAGGCGGCGAAGGTGACGGTGACGCTGGACGTGCGCGCCGACGAGCTGATGGTCGAGGTGGCCGACGACGGTCACGGATTCGATCCCGAGGTCGCGCGGGAAGGCGGGCGGCACGGCCTGGCGGGGATGCGCGAGCGGGTCCGGATCCACGACGGGCGGCTGACGATCGATTCGGCACCCGGCCGGGGCACGACCGTGAGCGCGTGGATCCCGGTGCCTGAGCAGGAAACGGCGATGGAGAAGAGGACCGAGTGATCAAGGTGATGGTGGTCGACGACCAGGATCTGGTCCGGGACGGGATCTCGATGATCCTGGACGGACAGCCGGACATCGAGGTGGCCGCGCAGGCCGTCGACGGTGCCGACGCGCTGCACCAGGCGGCCGCCGTCCTCGATCTCAGCGTGGTCCTGATGGACGTCCGGATGCCTGTCATGGACGGTATCGAGGCCACCCGGCGGCTGGTCGGCGGGCCGAACGCGCCCCGGGTGCTGATCCTGACCACCTTCGATCTGGACGAGTACGTGTACGACGCGTTGCGGGCGGGGGCGAGCGGGTTCCTGCTGAAGCGCTCCTCGCGGGACGAGCTGATCAACGCCGTCCGGGTGATCGCGGACGGCGACGCGTTGCTGGCGCCGCCGGTGACCAGGCGGCTGATCGACCGGTTCGCCGACAACCGGCTCGATCCGTCGGTGGTGGCGCGGCTGGACGTGCTCACCGCGCGGGAGCGGGAGGTCCTCGTACTGGTTGCCAAGGGCAACTCGAATGCCGAGATCGCGGCCGCCTTGCACCTGACCGAGCACACCGTGAAGACCCACGTCAGCCGGATGCTCGCCAAGACCGGCCTCCGCGACCGCGTCCAGGCCGTCATCCTGGCCTACGACACCGGCCTGGTCTCAGCCGGCCAACGCACCTAGCGGGTGGAGCCGACCGTCGAAATGTCGGTGGGAGGTGATCGGGTGATCACGGTGGGTGCTGGGCGACCCTGAGTTATCCCCAGGTTTTCTAAGAGTTGAGCGGAATGGACTCAAGTTTGGATAAGTTGTCTCTAGTAGGACCTGTAACTGAGCTTGAGAGGCTGGAACCAGATGGATGTTCAACGGTTGACGACGCTGGCCCGGGAGACCCTGTCGGTGGCGATCCGTCAGACCTCCGCGGCGGGCAATCCGACCGTGGAACCGATTCACCTGCTGTCGGCGTTGCTGGCGCAGCCCGAGGGGACCACTGTCGGTCTGCTCGAGGCCGCCGGAGCCGACATCGACGCAGTACGCCGCCGTACCGCGGAGCAGCTGGCGCGGTTGCCGAAGGCGAGTGGCGGAAGCGTGCAGGCACCGAGCCTGTCCGGCCGGACCAGCGATGTGCTGAGCCAGGCTGAGCAGCGGGCGCTGGGGCTGGGGGACGAGTTCGTCTCCACCGAGCACCTGCTGATCTCGCTGGCCACGGTCGAGGGGACGGCGAAGACCGCCCTGAAGGTGACCGCGGATGCGCTGCTGCAGGCGTTCGACGCCGCGCGGGGCAATCGGCGGATCACGTCGCCGGAGGCCGAGGGGACGACCAAGACCCTGGAGAAGTACGGCGTCGATCTGACCGAGCGGGCTCGCGAGGGCAAGCTCGACCCGGTGATCGGCCGGGACTCCGAGATCCGCCGGGTGGTCCAGGTGCTGTCCCGCCGGACCAAGAACAACCCGGTACTGATTGGCGAGCCCGGCGTCGGCAAGACCGCCGTCGTCGAGGGGCTCGCCCAGCGGATCGTGGCCGGCGACGTGCCGGAGTCCCTGCGCGGACGACGGCTGATCAGCCTCGACCTCAGCGCGATGGTGGCCGGCGCGAAGTACCGCGGCGAGTTCGAGGAGCGGCTGAAGGCCGTGCTGACCGAGATCAAGGAATCCGACGGTCAGGTCATCACCTTCATCGACGAGCTGCACACCGTCGTCGGCGCCGGTGCGTCCGGCGAGGGCGCGATGGACGCCGGCAACATGCTGAAGCCGATGCTGGCCCGCGGCGAGCTCCGGATGATCGGCGCGACCACGCTCGACGAGTACAGGACCAGGATCGAGAAGGACCCGGCGCTGGAGCGGCGGTTCCAGCAGGTGTTCGTGGGGGAGCCGTCGGTCGAGGACTCGATCGCGATCCTGCGTGGCCTGAAGGAGCGGTACGAGGCGCACCACAAGGTTGCCATCTCCGACAGTGCGCTGGTCGCCGCGGCGACGCTTTCCAATCGGTACATCTCCGGTCGGCAGCTGCCCGACAAGGCGATCGACCTGGTCGACGAGGCCGCGTCCCGGCTGCGGATGGAGATCGACTCCTCCCCGGTCGAGATCGACTCGCTCCGGCGTACGGTCGACCGGCTGAAGATGGAGGAGCTCGCGCTGTCCCGCGAGGAGGACGCCTCTTCGCAGGACCGGCTGGCCCGGTTGCGCGCCGACCTCGCCGATCGCGAGGAGGAGCTGCGCGCGCTCGAGGCCCGCTGGGAGAAGGAGAAGTCCGGCCTGAACCGGATCGGTGAGGTCAAGGAGCGGATCGACGAGCTCCGCGGCCAGGCCGAGCGGGCCCAGCGCGACGGCGACTTCGAGACCGCCTCGAAGATCCTGTACGGCGATATCCCCGAGCTGACCAAGGAGCTGGAGGAGGCCTCGGCCGAGCCCATCGCCTCGGAGGCCCCCGAGGCGATGGTGAACGAGGAGGTCGGGCCCACCGAGATCGCCGAGGTGATCGCGATGTGGACCGGTATCCCGACCGGCCGGCTGCTCGAGGGCGAGACCGGCAAGCTGCTCCGGATGGAGGACGAGCTGGGGCGCCGGCTGATCGGCCAGCGCGAAGCGGTGAAGGCCGTCAGCGACGCCGTACGCCGGGCGCGGGCGGGCATCTCCGACCCGGATCGGCCGACGGGCTCGTTCCTGTTCCTCGGCCCGACCGGTGTCGGCAAGACCGAGCTCGCCAAGGCGCTCGCGGACTTCCTGTTCGACGACGAGCGGGCGATGGTCCGGATCGACATGTCGGAGTACAGCGAGAAGCACAGCGTCTCGCGGCTGGTCGGTGCGCCTCCGGGGTACGTCGGCTACGAAGAAGGCGGGCAGCTGACCGAGGCCGTCCGGCGCCGTCCGTACTCGGTGATCCTGCTGGACGAGGTGGAGAAGGCTCACCCCGAGGTGTTCGACATCCTTCTGCAGGTGCTGGACGACGGCCGGTTGACTGACGGCCAGGGCCGGACGGTCGACTTCCGGAACGTGATCCTGGTGCTCACCAGCAACCTCGGCTCGGCGTACCTGGCGGACATGTCGATCGAGGACAGCCTGAAGCGCGATCAGGTGATGAACGTGGTCCGGCAGGCGTTCAAGCCGGAGTTCATCAACCGGCTGGACGAGATCGTGCTGTTCGACGCGCTCGGCGGCGAGGAACTGACCAAGATCGCCGGGCTGCAGATCAACGCCCTGCAGAAGCGGCTGACGGACCGGCGGATCACGCTGGAGGTCGGCGACGACGCGATGGAGTGGCTGGCGATGACTGGGTACGACCCGGTCTACGGCGCCCGTCCGCTCCGCCGCCTGGTCCAGTCCGCGATCGGCGACGAACTGGCCCGCGGCCTCCTCTCCGGCGCCATCCGCGACAGCGACACCGTCAAGGTCGCCCTGAGCGAAGCCAAGGACGCCCTCGAGGTCACCTCCGCCTGACCCTTGGTCGGGATCCTGCTTGACGGGATCCCGGCTTTGGGCTGATCTGGGAGGATCGACGGCAGCGGCGCGGTCGGTGCTGCTCAGGGAAGGACTGCCAGGGCAATGAGTGACCAGTACGGCGACCCACCGCCGCCGCGGGACGAGGACCGGCCGGGGCCCTACGGTGGCGTCTTCGGTCAGTCCGGTTCGTCCGCCCTGCCTCCCGTGCCTCGTGGCGGGGCGCCTTCGCCGTACGGCGGGTCCTTCGGCCGACCGAATCCGTACTCGCAGCTCCACTCGGGTCCGCCCAAGCAGGTGACCATCGCGTCGGTGATCGCGCTGGCTCTGGGTGTGCTCTCCGTCTTGCTCGGCCTGTTCGCGCTGACGTCGGCCGGGGCGCCGATCGCGAAGATGCTGACCGGCGACGAGAACGCTCGGGGCGTGATCCTCGTCGCCGCCCTGCTCTCCAGCGCCGCCTACTTCCTGCCGGCGATCTTCCTGCGCAACCAACGCCCGTGGGCCCGGACGATGCTGATCGTCGTCGCCGCCTTCGGTATCGCCGGCAGCGTCAGCGCTCTTCCCGGCGGCCTGCTCGGGCTCGCGCTGCACGTCGCCCTGCTCGTCCTGATGCTCCAGACCCCCACCAAACTCTGGTTCGCGGAAGCCCGTCGCTAGTGGAAATTTGGATCAACCCAGCCTGCTCCAAATGCCGCGCCGCCACTGCGGCCCTGGATGAGGCCGGCGTCGAGTACACAGTCCGCCGCTACCTCGACGACCCACCCACAGCCGAAGAGTTCGCTGCAGTCCTCACCCGTCTGAACCTCGACCCTTGGCACGCAGTTCGCCTGAACGAACCCGCCGCCGCTGCCCTCCGCGACCTGCCTCGCGACGAGCCCCACCGCCAGGACTGGATCGAAGCGATGGTCGCCAACCCCATCCTCATCCAACGCCCCATCATCACCACCGACGACAACACCACAGCCATCGCCCGAGACCCCGAAACCCTCGCGCGCCTCCTGAACCAATAGCCCTTGCAGGTGAGAGCTCTTGGTCGAGCTCGGCGAAATGTGTTCCGAGGCCGATAGCCCTTGCAGGTAAAGGCTGCTGGTCGGGGTGATGGTTAACGTATCGGTCGCTATCGGCTGTGGGGTCGGATGCCTCACGGTCAGATGACCGCGCTCGGTCTGCTCGGCCCATGGCGCCGACCGCGCCGACCATGAGTGTTCGATCGCGCTCGCCTCCGGCGCGATCGAGGCGAAGCCGACGATGCCGTGAGCGCTTGGCGTCCGACTTCGAAGCTTTCGTGGAGATCGCCTCGCTGGTGCTCTACTCAGCCCAGGATATCCCGGCCGCGAATGCCGAACAGATCCACGAGGCGGCAGGAAACTGGCTCAGTGTCACAAGCCCGCCTTGCCTGTATATCCGTTCTTCGCCTGAGTCGAGTGTGAGGTTTCCCCTTGTGGATAAGGCGAAAGCGGCTCTCTGGCGGCTTGCTGCGGGTCTTCACGGCGGCGTATAGTCGAACACATGTTCGCCACCGACTTCACTGACTGCGACGCCGCGCAGACCCTCGCCGCGGCCTCAGCCGCCTACGAGCAGCAGCGCCAAAGTGAACTCGACCTGATCCTCACCGCCCAGCACCACGCCGACCTCCACCCCCGACCCGGCCGTAGCCACGGCCGCCCCGGCGGCGAACAGGCCCGCGTCTACGGCGGCGACGGCAACCCCGAAATCGCCGAGTTCGCCGTCGCCGAATTCGGGGTCATGATCGGCCGCTCACCCGGCTCGGCAGCCAGGTTCGTCGGACAGTGTGTCGCGCTACGCCACCGGTTCCCCTTGACCTGGCAACGCGTGAAGTCCGGTCACGCCACCGGCTGGAGAGCACTCCAGGTCGTCCAGGAATGCGTCGAACTGTCCGCCGAAGCCGCGGCGATCGTGGACCGGCGCGTCGCTGATCTCGTCGACACGGTCACCTTGGCGCAGTTGCAGAAGATCATCAAAGCCGCGTCCTGGCGGGCCGACCCCGAAGCCGCCGACGCGAAAGCCAAAGCATCGGCCAAAGAACGCGGTGTGTGGGTCGGGCGTACCGATGAGCACGGCAGTACCAAGCTGTATTTGAAGGGCGCGACCGGTGATGTGATCCAGTTGTACGCGACCATCACCCAGCTCGCCGCAGCCCTCGCCGCGCTCGGTGACACCGGCACCATCGACCAGCGCCGCGCCAAAGCCGCCGGTCTCCTGTCCGATCCCGCCCTGGCTGCCGACCTCCTCGCCGCCGCCCAACACCTCGCCACTACCCAGCCCACTACCGAGCCCACTGGCAGGCCTGCTGCTGAGCCCGCCATGCAGGCCGATGACCCGGAGACCGAGGCGCACGGGGACACCGACCAGCAGGTTGCTGTTGCCGAACCCGGCCCCGACGACGAGGCCGACCGCGACCACCCGCACCCCGACACCCCAGGCCATCCACTCGACCACGCAATCCAGCTCCCGGTCGAACCCTCAACTACCACGCCCCTCGACGACGCTGCACGTGGTCGTCCTGGTGACGATTCCGTCGATCCGACTCGGCCAGACCGACCAGACCGGTCGCCCGGTCAGCGACCGCCACTGCTGAGCGGCAGCCCCGGTACGGGACAACCACCCGAACCGGTACCCGACCGTGCCCGAGCGGGCATGGACGCTGCCGCACGCCTCGAACTGCGCCGCAAGGTCGACGCCACCCGCCAAGACCGCCCCGAACCCGGCCGGCGCACCTACCAGACCGTCGTCAACCTCCACATCACCGACGAAACCCTCCTCGCCGGCAAAGGTGTTGCCCGGGTCGAAGGCTACGGCGCTGTCTACACTGACCAAGTGGCAGAACTCCTCGGCCACCACCGCATCGTCATCCGCCCCGTCATCGACCTGAACACCGCCCTCAGCGTCCACGCCTACGAAATCCCCAACCGCATCTCAGACCACGTCAACCAGCGCTATCCGATCGAACAATTCCCCTACGGCACCACCGAAACCCGCACCACCCCCAACCACACCGGCACCGGTGGAGGCAGTGCCTCGACCGACCTCGACCACATCCAGCCCTACAAGACAGGAGGACCCCCGAACCAGACCTCGACCGACAACCTCGCACCCCAAGGCCGATTCGGCCACCGCCTCAAAACCCACGACGACTGGAAACTGCGCCGCATCGACAACTACACCCTCGAATGGACCACCAAACACGGCTACACCTTCCACATCGACCACACCGGAACCCACCCCATCCCCAAAGACCAGGACCAGGACCGGGACCGGGACCGGGACCGGGACCTGGATCCGGAAAGGCGCCGCCGACCAGGACGAGCGGGGTCACCTGAGGACCCGGACGCCCAACCAGCACACGTTCTTCGGCTTCGGTCCGCCACCGATCTTGTTCTATCAACCCGAGGCGCACAGGCGCAGCACGACTGACGCTTCATAGCGACCGGATGTCCTGCGTCGACGACCGGAGCGGCGGTCAGAGTTTGGTTAGGCGGGCTAAAGCTTCTTCTAGGACCTCGGGTTTTTTGCAGAAGGCCCAGCGGACCAAGGGGCGGCCGGCGTCCACGTTGTCGTAGAAGACCTGGTGGGGGATGGCTACAACGCCGGTTTTCTCGGGGAGCATGCGGCAGAAGTCGACGCCGTCGGTGTAGCCGAGGGGGCGGACATCGGTGGTGACGAAGTAGGTGCCTTGGGGGCGGTGGACGCCGAAGCCCAGGGAGGCGAGGCCGTCACACAGCAGATCGCGTTTGGCTTGCATGGTGGTGCGAAGATCGTCGAAGTATTCGTTGCCCAAGGCAAGAGCTTCGGCGACGGCCGGCTGGAAGGGGGCGCCGGAGACGTAAGTGAGGAACTGCTTGGCGGTGTTCACGGCAGTGACGACCGAGGGGGTGCCGGTGACCCAGCCGATCTTCCAGCCGGTGACCGAGAACGTCTTGCCGGCGCTGCCGATCGAGACGGTGCGCTCCGCCATTCCGTCGTACGACGTGAGTGGGCGGTGCTGGAGTCCGTCGAAGATGAGGTGTTCGTAGACCTCGTCGGTGATGACGAGCAGGTCGTGATCCACGGCGAGCTCGGCGATCCCGCGCAGCTCGGTGTCGTCGAGGACGGTGCCCGTCGGGTTGTGCGGCGAGTTGATCAGCAGCACCTTGGTCTTCGGGGTGACCGCGGCCCGGAGTTCGTCGAGGTCGAGCCGGAAGTCGGGGGCGCGCAGGGTGACGGGTACGCGGTGTCCGCCGGCCATGGCGATGCAGGCGGCGTACGAGTCGTAGTACGGCTCAAGGGCGATCACTTCGTCGCCCGGTTCGACGTAGGCGAGCAGCGAGGCTGCGATCGCCTCGGTGGCGCCGGTGGTGACGAGGACCTCGGTATCCGGGTCGTAAACCAGCCCGTAGAAGCGCTGCTGATGATCGACGATCGCCTGCCGGAGCGCGGGGATGCCGCGGCCGGGTGGGTACTGGTTCGCGCCCGCGCGGATCGCCGCGATCGCGCCTTCCAGGAGCGAGTCGGGGCCGTCGGTGTCGGGGAAGCCCTGGCCGAGGTTCACCGAGTTGGTCCGGACCGCGAGCGCCGACATCTCGGCGAAGATCGTCGTCCCGAGTCCCTGCAACCGCTGAGCGTGATCGCGCATGCCTCCGACCCTAACCGCTCGTCAGGGTTCGTCGATGGGGACTTCGGAGTTGACCATGCGTTGCAGCCAGGCGCGGGCGGCAGCCCGGTCGGCGGTGCTGAAGTCGGCCTCGAGTTCCGCTTCGACCGCGCGGACAGCCGGCGTGGCGGCCGAGATCCGCGATTTGCCGCCCGCGGTCAGGTAGACCAGCTGCGACCGGCGGTCGTTCGGGTTCGGCCGGCGTTCGATCAGGCCGGCGCGCTCCATCCCGGTGATCAGCTCGTTCGCCGACTGCCGGGCGGTGCCGACCTTGCGGCCGATCTCGGCGATCGTGCAGCCGGGCCGGTCGTTCAGGATCAGCAGCGTGCCGTACTGCGGGACGGAGAGTTCGTGCTCGGCCAGCACGGCCGCGACGGCCGACCGCATGCTCAGCCAGGCGTGCCGCACCAGGAAGGTGACGCAGCCGTTCTCTTCGACGAAGTCCATGCGGCCATTCTGCCCGGCATCCGGGATGGGCGGAAAACATGATTGACAGGTTCCTGACGATTATGTGATTCTCATTCACGTCAGGAACCTGTCAATCATACGGAGTCGACGTGGACCTTGTCGATCGCCGGCGGCAACGCCGGATCCTTTCCATCCTCGTTGTGTCGGCGGTCCTGATCTGGATCGACTCGACCGTGCTCGGCATCGCCCTGGAGCGTCTGGCCGACCCGGTCGACGGCCTCGGCGCGACTCCCGGGCAGCTGCAATGGGCACTCGGGATCTACTCCCTGTTCTTCGCCACCGCCCTGTTCGCCGCGGGCGCGCTCGGCGACCGGTACGGCCATCGCACCGTGCTGATGGCCGGCATGGTGGTCTTCGGCGCCTCGTCGGCCTGGGCCGCCTGGTCGACCGGGCCGGTCTCGCTGATCCTGGCCCGCGCGCTGATGGGTATCGGCGGCGCGATGATCATGCCGACCTCGATGGCCATCATCGGCGCGACCTTCCCGCCCGAGCGGCGAGCCGGTGCCATCGCGGTCTGGTCATCCTCGGCGGGCGTCGGCGTCGCCACCGGCCCGGTTCTCGGCGGTCTGCTGATCGACCATTTCTGGTGGGGTTCGGTCTTCCTCATCAACCTGCCGCTGGTCGCAGCCGGCCTGATCGGCGCCGCGCTCGTCGTACCGAATCCGCGCAGTCCGCAGCGCCGCAGGCTGGATCCGCTCGGGCTGGGGCTGTCCACCTTCGGCCTGCTCGGGGTCGCGTACGGCCTGATCGAAGGCGGCCACCGTGGCGGCTGGAGCCGCTGGCAGGTCTGGGGCAGCATCGCGGCCGGCGTTGTACTGATCGCGGGATTCCTCTTCTCGGAGTGGAAAGAGAAGCAGCCCAGCTTCGACCCGAGGCTGTTCCGGAATCGCAGGTTCGCGGCGGGCAACTTCGCGCTCGCCGCGCTCTTCCTGACCATCACCGGCCAGAGCCTCTACGTCACCTTCTACTTGCAGGGCGCCCGCGGCATGACCGCGCTACATGCCGGATTGCTCTCCCTGCCTGGCGCGTTGGGCGTCGTCATCGGCGCCCCGCTCGGAGCCCGGTTGGTACGTCGCTTCAGCATTGCGGCGGTCTGCGGTACTGCGCTCGCCGTGTTCGCGCTCTGCCACGCGATGAACCTCACCTACGTGATCGACACGCCTCTGGTCTGGTTCTGCGTGGTCGGGTTCGTCGCCGGTGTGGCCATCGGTGCAGCGGTCGCGCCGACCTCGGCAGCGATCATCGCCGCCCTCCCGGTCGACCGGATCGGCGCCGGATCCGCCGTGAGCAACGCGATCCGCCAGGTCGCCAGCGTGCTCGGAGTCGCGGTGCTGGGAACGATCCTGTCGAACGTCTACCAGAATTCGATCGCACCGTCGCTGGCCGGTTTGCCTGCTAGTGCGAGGGAAACGGCGGAAGGGTCTGCCGAGGCGACCCGGCGTACGGCAGCTGCGCTCGGTCGACCCGAGTTGGTGCACGCGGCCAACGATGCCTTCATCCATTCGATGCACATCGCCGCCGTGACGGCCGCGGGATGTGCGCTGGTCGGCGCGATCGTGATGATCATCGCGTTCCGGGCGCGCCGTAGTACGGAGGAAGAAGAGCCGAAGCTGGAGCCTGTCGGTATCGACGGCTAGTGCGGAAAGTGCGGTGGGTCGGGGCGGACCCACCGCACTTCCAATGCGTTACTGCCAGGGGCCCGGCGGTGCCGGCGGAACCACCGGCGGCCGGTCCTCGCAGTGGCCGGGTGCTCCCGCGTCGGCCGTCCAGCCGCCGTCGTTGCTGGTGCCAATGAGTCGTACGTCGAACTCCGGCGTTCCCGTGAAGTGGAAAGTGCCGCAGTTGTTGATGAACGGCGCGCCCACGTTCCGGGCGTCGACGTTCTCGAAGGTCGCGAAGCCGCCGACCCGGGCGTTGACCACGTTTGTGCCGGTGCCATCCACCTTGATGTTGCGGAAGGCAACGTTCGTGATTGCGTAGTCGTCCTTCACCGGCCAGTCGACCACGAACATGATCGCGTTGTAGGTCGAGTCGAGGAACGAGGAGTCGGTGACGTCGATCTTGCCGGACATGTTCGACTGCAGGGCGTACAGCCAGATCGACCCCAGGCCGATATTCCAGTTGAGGTCACGCGGACCGCCACGGACCGTGGTGTTCCGGGCGAACGACAAGGTCCCTTCGAACGGTGTCGAGTTGAACCGCGAACCCGCGTGCAAGGTGCTGCCCTCGCGGATCGGGTCGGCGACCAGGTTGTCGGTGACCGCGTTGTCCTTGCCGCCGTAGATGGCGATGTTGTTCGCCAGTACAGGGGTCTGCACGGTGTTGTGGTCGTAGACGTTGTTGTGGTTGGCCAGTCCCTCGGGGTTGGTCTCGGACCACATCGCGAGCCCGTCGTCGCCGCTGTTGCGGACGAAGTTGTTGGTCGCGCGGACGTGGGATACGCCCAGGTGCAGGTTCATCCCGTCGGCGACGGCGTCGGTGATGATGTTGTTGCGGATCAGCAGGCCGTCCATCGGGCCGTCCAGCCAGATGCCGACCTTGGTGTGGTGCAGGTAGAGGTTCCGGATCGTCGAACCGCCGCCGATCGCGCCGCCGATGCCGTTCACCTGGTCGGTGTCGATCCGCTCGCGGACATCGCTCTCGATCGCGAAGTCGGACAGGTGCACCTTGGTGCTGCCACCGTCGGCGGCGTACTTGCCGTAGAAGCCGGGCGCGCTGTGCACCGACTGGTCCGGCGCGGGTTCGGCCAGCGGGAGCACCTTGCCCTTGATGATCGTCCACCAGTTGCCGGCGCCCTGGACGGTGACCTTGTCGACCACGATGTGCCGATTCACCTGATAGGTGCCCGGCGGGATGAAGACGGTCCAGCCGAGCTTCTTCGCGGCCGAGATGGTTCGCTCGATCGCCGGCGCCGCGTCGTACCGGCCGGTCGGGTCGGCGCCGAAAAGCCTGACGGACAAGGACTTCGAGGGTTGCCGCAGTGGCGCCGCCACCTGTTCGAAGTCGGCGACGTCGAGCACGGTCCAGGCGGCGGCGGAGTTGGCCGGCAGTTGGAAGCGGACCTTGTCGCCGGCCTTGTACGTCTCGCCGAGGAGCAGCCGCTGCTCGTCATAGAAATGGTTCGGCCGGAAGGGCTTCGCCACCGGGTCCGGCTCCGGCTTCCACCAGCCGGGGGTCGGATCGACATTCGGGTCGTTGGAGAACGGATACATGCCGTAGAGCCAGGCGTACTCCGACGTCAGCGTCATCGTCTGCAGGTGCTTGCCGTTGACGGTCACGTCCAGAGGCGCGCGCAGACCGCCACCTCCCGCGGCATCCGGGATGCTGTAGCGCAGGGTCAACGCGTTGGCGGGCTGCGACAGGGTGAACTCGACATACTGCCCGGGTGAAGACAGTCGTACTGCGGTACGCCCGGAAGCCTCGGCCGCCAAGGTGTACGCCTCGCGACCAGGGCCGAGTTTCTCGCCGGTGCTGAAGCCGTTCTCCGCCTCCTGCTCGACGAACCGGAGACTGGCGCCACGGCCCTGTACCAGCGCGGGATCCAAGCCGGCCCGGGTGATTTTCGGACCGGCTGAGCCCTGCGCGGCTGGGGCCGCGGTGCTCGGGGCGCCGGGCGGGCGTGCGGCCGGGTGCGCCGCGGCCGACAAGGCGGCGGTGGAGAGCAGTGTGCCGACCGCCAGGCTGGTCACTGCGAGCCGGCGTCGGGACAAGGGTTTGTGGGACACGGGCGACATCCCCTCAGAAGTTCGGCCGCACCTGCTCATCGAGGCACGACAGGCGTCACCGCTTTGGCCCGGACGATACGCATCCCGACGATTCCCTGCAAGATCTCGACAGTGGGAAGTAATTTCCCGCGTCTACCTCAAACCTGGGGGACCGGGCGGAGGGCTCGGAGCCAGAGTTCTGTCTGGGCGATGTGAGCGGAGGCGGCAGTGGCCGCGGCAGCCGGATCGCGGCCGGCGATGGCGGCGAGGATGGCGCGGTGGCCGCGGTCGCTGGTCTGTTTGATCGCATCGAAGTCGGCCCCCGGTTCGAAGATCCGGTAGTGGCCACCCCGGCCGCGGATCACTCCGGTCAGCGCCGTGACGGTCGGGTTGCCGCCCGCGGTACAGATCGCGCCGTGGAACTCTGCGTCGAGGGCCTGGATCTCTGCGGCGTCGGTGGTCGCTTCCAAGCGGTCGAGGATGTCGCCCAGCCGGGTCTCGAGTTCGGAGTCCTGCCGGGCGGCGGCCGCCGCGGTCGCGTGCGCTTCGAGGACCCGGCGTACTTCGAGGAGTTCGAGCACTCCTTCGAGGGGGATCAGCTCGACCGACAGGGAGAAGCGGCTGATGATCTCGGCCGGGTCCAGGGCGGAGACATAGGTGCCCGAGCCATGCCGGGACTCGATCACGCCGAGCGCGGCCAGCGAGCGCGCCGCTTCCCGGAGCGAACTGCGGGAGACGCCCAGCCGATCGCAGAGCTCCGGCTCGGGCGGGAACTTCTGACCCGGCCCGAGGGTCCCCGACGCGATCATCTGCCGCAGTCCGGCCAGCGCCTTGTCCGTGGCTGCCATCGGCACCTCCCCTTCGCTCGCCCCCAGAGTATGCCCCTGAGGATAAGTCCTCAGACCACTTACGGCCAGACCGCTCGCAAGTGCTTGTCGCCGAAGCGTAATTCTGGCAAGGTGCAGGGATCGGTTGACCGATTCATCAGATGTCAGAGCAAACTTTGGGCGGAACCCCGGCAGCTGATGCCAACTCCTGGCCCACATCCCCCTGAGGAGAAGCGCCATGCGCTACCGACAGATGTTCGCATCGATCGCCGCGGGCCGCCGTGCTCGCGGCGGTGGCGGCCTGCGGCCCCGGCCCGGCCGAGAAGGCGAACGGCGAGGTCAAGCTGCAGATGGTCGAGAGCCTGACCAACCCGACCAGAACCGCGCTGCTG
This sequence comes from Kribbella qitaiheensis, assembly GCF_014217565.1. Classification (NCBI taxonomy): domain Bacteria; kingdom Bacillati; phylum Actinomycetota; class Actinomycetes; order Propionibacteriales; family Kribbellaceae; genus Kribbella; species Kribbella qitaiheensis. The sequence continues at coordinate 3,970,977 of NZ_CP043661.1, read as the reverse complement.
AAAAAGCTCATCGCCGACTTCGAGGCGAAGAACAGCGGGATCAAGGTGCAGCTCATCTCGCCGCCGACCAACCAGGCGGACCAGAAGATCCAGCAGATGCTGCAGTCCGGCAAGGGCGTCGACGTCCTCGAGGTCCGCGACACCACCGTTGGCCCGTTCTCCACGAACAAGTGGATCTACGACATGGCCCCGGATCTGAAAGGCTGGGACGGCCTGAACGCGCTGACCGAGAACGCCCTCAAGGTCACCCAGCAGGGCGGCAAGTCGTACATGGTTCCGTACGGCTTCTACGGATTGTCGCTGTTCTACCGCAAGGACCTCGTCCAACAGGCCGGATTCAGCGGCCCGCCGAAGAGCTGGGCCGAGCTGGTCGAGCAGGCCAAGAAGATCAACGACCCGTCGAAGAACCGGTACGGTTACTCGTTCCGCGGCGGACTCGGCGCGGGCGGCAACGCGATCGCGATCATCTCCGGCTACGTGATCGACGAGCTCAACCACGACAACGCGTTCAAGCTGACCAACGGCAAGACCATCTTCTCCTCGCCGAAAGCCGTCGACGCGCTCAACCTGTACCTCGACCTGTTCAAGAACGGCTCGCCGAAGTCTTCGGTCAGCTGGGGCTATCCCGAGATGGTGCAGGGCTTCACCTCCGGCACCACCGGCTTCCTGCTGCAGGACCCGGAGGTGATCGCGACGGTCAAGGAATCCAAGACGATCAAGGAAGACCAGTGGGGTACCGCGCCGCTCCCCGTCGGTCCCACCGGCAAGGCCGCGCAGCCACTGGCGAACGCGGGCTGGGGCGTCGCCCAGGGCAGTGAGCACAAGGCGGACGCGGTGAAGCTGATCAAGTTCCTCACCTCCGGCGACACGGCCATGACGTTCTCGAAGGAGAACAGCCTGGTCCCGATCCTGAAGAGCGCGGCGGACGACCCGTACTTCAAGGACGGCCCCTGGGCGTCGTATGTCGCGATGAACTCCTCCCCGGGCACCTACGTCGTGGTGACGCAGCCGCGCGGGGTGCCGTGGTCGACCGAATGGGGCAACAAGTCCGACGCCGCCGTACAGAAGCTGATCACCGGCAAGGCGCAGCCGGCCGAGATCCTGAAGGGCTGGGACGAGTACTGGACCCAGAAGTGGGCCGGGAAGTGAGCTGATGGCTGTCCTCCAGACTGAACGGCCAGTACGCCGGCCGCACGCCAGGACAAGTCACAGACGCCAGTTCACCGGCCGTACTGCGTTGGTCCTGCTCGCCTTCATGCTGCCCGCGATCGTGTTCGTCGGGCTGTTCACCTACTACCCGTTGCTGAGCGGCATCCAGATGGCGTTCCGCAACTACAACCTGAACGACCTGTCGGACACTTCCTGGGTCGGGCTGAAGAACTTCCGCACCCTGCTGCACGACGACATGTTCCGCGGCACGGTGAAGAATTCGGTCGTCTGGGTGGTCGGTTCGCTGGTGCCGCAGTTCCTGATCGGCTTCACGATGGCGCTGTGGTTGCGCCGGAAGTTCAGGTTCCGCGGCATCTACCAGGCGCTGGTGTTCTTCCCCTGGGCGGTTTCCGGCTTCCTGATCGGCATCCTGTTCCGCTGGATGTTCAACGGTGAGTTCGGGGTGGTCAACGACCTGCTGATGAAGGCGCACCTGATCGACACCCCGGTGCCGTGGCTGGCTGACGCGAAGTACGCGATGGTCGCCGTGATCATCGCGAATGTCTGGTACGGCGTGACGTTCTTCGCCATCATGATCCTGGCCGCGCTCCAGTCGGTGCCCGACGAGCTCTACGAGGCGGCCGCGATCGACGGCGCGGGCAAGGTGCGCACCCTGTTCGGCATCACCATCCCGTCGATCCGGACCACGCTCGCCCTGACGGTCCTGCTCCGGGTGATCTGGATCTTCAACTCGCCCGAACTGATCTTCGGGATGACCGGTGGCGGCCCGGCGAACGCGACCCACACGGTCACGTCGTACATGATCCAGGTCACCCAGGAGGGCGACTACGGCCGCGCCTCGGCGATGGGGGTGATGGTGGTGTTCGTGCTGATCCTGTTCGCGATCTTCTACCTGCTCGCGATCCGGCCCAGAACACCCCGTATTACGACACGAAAGGTGGCCGGATGATCCGCTCCGAAACCCTGGCCGGCCGGATCGCGAGGTTCGGCGGTCTCGGGATCTGCCTGCTGGTCACCGTGTTCCCGCTCTACTGGATCCTGGTCACGTCGTTCAAGGATCCGGGCGCGATCTTCGCCTACCCGTTGAAGTACTGGCCGGGTGATTTCTCACTGGACAACTACCGCGGACTCTTCAGCCAGTCGAACTTCGCGGTCTTCCTGGTCAACAGCCTGATCGTCTCGACCGTCGCGGCCGCGCTGTCGACGGTGATCTCGTTGCTCTCGGCGTACGTGCTGGCTCGGTTCGAGTTCGTCTCCAAGGGCGCGGTCATGGGCGCGTTCCTGGTCACCCAGATGATCCCCGGTTTCATCGCGCTCGGGTCGCTCTACATCCTGATGACGAAGCTGTACCTGGTCGACAGCAGGTGGGGTCTGGTTCTCGTTTATGTCGCGGTCTCGATCCCGCTCTGCACGGTGATGTTGCGCGGGTTCTTCGAGAACGTGCCGGCCTCGCTCGAGGAGGCCGCGATGGTGGACGGCTGCTCGCGGCTGTCCGCGTTGTTCCGGGTGCTCGTCCCGGTGATGACGCCGGGCCTGGCCGCGTCGTACATCTTCAACTTCGTGAACTGCTGGAACGAACTGTTCCTGTCGGTCACCCTGCTGAACAGTGACAACAACAAGACGATCCCGGCCGCCCTGAACGGCTTTATCAGCAGCTACAACATCGACTGGGGATCGATGTCGGCGGCCGCGGTCCTGTCCATCGTCCCGACCATGGTGCTCTTCGCCTTCGCCAGCCGCTACATCGTCGAAGGCCTCACCGCCGGCGCCGTCAAGGAGTGACAGACTGGGCCAGGCGTCGATGGGAGGACTGAAGCTGTGGCGACCGGGGTGCGGCTCTACGCGGGCGGGTCGGTCGGCGGCGACGAGGCGATGGAGTTGGCCGTCGCGCACGCGCTCGTGCGCCGCGCATCGAGTGGTGAGCTGACCGAGGCGCTGCGAATCTACCGGCCGTCCGCGCCGGTCGTCGTCTTCGGCCGCCGGGACACCCGGCTCCCAGGTTTCCCAGCCGCAGTGCGGGCAGCCCGCTCGGCCGGTTTCGAGCCGCTCGTGCGCGCGGTCGGCGGCCGCCCGGTCGCCTACACCTCCGAGGCCATGGTGGTCGACCACGTCAGACACGAACCGCTGGCGCCAGGCGGTTTGGAGACACGCTTCCAGTACTACGGTGCGTTGTACGCCGACGTCCTTCGCGGCCTCGGCATCGACGCCCGGGTGGGCGCAGTACCGGGTGAGTACTGCCCAGGCGCCCACAGCGTCAACGCCCGCGGCGTCGTGAAACTGGTCGGCACCGGCCAACGCGTCGTCCGCAACGCCTGGCTCTTCAGCGCGCTGATCGTGGCCGGCGACGACCGGGTCGTCCGACCCTTGCTGACAGACATCTACCGCCACCTGGACCTGCCCTTCGACGCAGCCTCGGTCGGCTCCCTGTCGTCAGAGATCCCCGGCCTGCAGATGAATGCAGTCGAGCAGCGCATCCTCACCTCGTACGGCGCTACACCTTCGGCAGCTTTGGACGAGGCAACGATCGACCTGGCGAGCTGCCTCGCCGCCGATCATCGGGTGGTTCAGAAGTAGCCACACCCGTCGACGATGTCGAGCGGCATCTGGGCAGAGTAGTGACAGACTGGCTGGGTCATCGACGGGAGGAATGAAGCTGTGGCGACGGCACTCATCACTGGACCTACTGCCGGGATCGGCCGGGCCTTTGCGGACAAGTTGGCGGGTGAGGGCTACGACCTGGTCCTGGTCGCGCGGGACGAGGCGCGGCTGAAGGAGGTCGCCACGGAGATCTCCCGGCTGCATGGCGTGGCGTGCGAGGTGCTGGCGGCGGATCTGACGGAGCCCGGGCAACTCGCCCGGGTCGAGCAGCGGTTCGCCACCGGGCCGATCGAAGTACTGGTGAACAACGCCGGCTTCGGCCAGCAGAAGCCGTTCTGGGCGAACCCGGTCGAGGTCGAGGAGAAGCAACTCGATCTCCTGGTTCGCGTCGTGCTGCGGCTCACCCACGCCGCCGTGCTGCCGATGATCGAGCGTGGCTCCGGTGCGGTGATCAACGTGTCGTCGGTCGCGGGATTCCTGCAGCGTGGCAGCTACAGCGCCCACAAGTCGTGGGTCACCAACTTCACCGCCGGCCTCGCGATCGAGCTGCATTCCAAGGGTGTTGCCGTGATGGCCTTGTGCCCCGGCTTCGTGCACACCGAGTTCCACGAGCGGATGGGGATGGACAAGACGATCATCCCGTCGTTCATGTGGCTGGACGCGACCGACCTGGTCGACGAGGCCTGGTCCGACCTGATGCGCGGCAAGGCGATCTCCATCCCGAGCCGCCGCTACAAACTCATCACCGCAGCCGCCCGCTACACCCCCCGCACCCTCATCGCCCGTCTCTCCACCGTAGGCCTCGACGGCCGCCGCCGAGCCTGATTCGGCCGGTCGCAGCCGAAATCCCAACTCAACTTCATGCTTCTCGCTAGCGTCCAGGGGGCAAGGGAAGCTTCGCGGGAAGGTTGGTTGGGGATGGGCGTACGGGGATCGAAGCGGGTCGCGGTGGTTGCTACGGCGGCGGCGGTCGGGTTTTTGGTGGTGGCTTGTGGCAACGATCAGAAGCCGACGGCGGGGAGTGGCACCCCGACCGGTGCTCCGACTTCGATGCCGACCGAGACGGTTGGTACGCCGACTGTGACGCCGTCCCGTTTGCCGCCGAAGCCTGGTACTGCGACGCCGGGTGACGGGCCGAGTCAGACTCCTGGTGGGCCCACCCCTACTTCCTCGCCGAGTGCGCCGGTCAGGGTTGTCGCCTCGATGCTGCTGACTGGGGTCGAGGTGGCCAAGGCTGATCCGAATCGGCGCTGGGCTGAGACCACTGGCAGTGCCAGTACGCCGATCTGCGGGCGTGCGTCGACGCGAGGGGATGGGGTCGCGGGCAGCCTGAGCCGCAACTACGCGAACGGCCTGGACGCATCCGGTGGGCAGTGGCTCACCCGCTACAAGACGCCGGCCGCGGCGAAGGCGGCGTACGAGTCGATCGTGAAGACGATCAAGTCCTGCAAGGCGGCGAGACCCGCGCCGACCCACGCTCGCAAGCTGACCGAGAACCGGACGCTGGCGGCGGGCGACGCGACCTCGATCCTGCGCTGGTACGACTACCCACTGCCGTCCGATCCGGGCAGCGAGGACGGTGGCTTCCCGTACGCCGTGACGCTCAAGGGCAGCGTCGTGAGCGTGGTCGCCTTCCGCGAGATGGGCAAGGGCGTCAAGCCGGCCAACTTCGAGAAGTTCGCCCGCCTCGCCGCTGCCCACCTCCCATAGCGCCGGTACGCCGGATCAGCTGGTCGCCGCGAGCTCTGCGGCGATGGTGTCGGCCAGTGGCGTCGTCGGGCGGCCGATCAGGCGGGACAGGTCGCCCGGCGTACCGGACAGGGCGCCGCGGCTGATGGCGTCGTCCACGTCGGCGAGGATCTCCGCGAAGCCTTCGGGAATGCCGTAGCCGACCAGGCGGGCAAGGTTCTCCTCGTGGCTGATCGTCTGGTGGACCGCCGGCTTGCCGGTCTGCCGGGTGACTTCGGCTACGAAGTCGCCGAAGGTCCAAGCGGTGTCGCCGCTGAGTTCGTGCGCCTTGTTCAGATGACCATCGGTGCTGACGGCAACGGCCGCGGCAGCCGCGTAGTCTACGCGGGTCGCGGTCGCGAGGGTGCTGTCCGGTCCGACGCCGTTGACGACCGCGCCGTGCTCGACGACTCCGGCGAGGCCGCCGGTCAGCATCTCGGTGTACCAGTTGTTGCGCAGGAACGTGTAGGGCAGGCCGGAGTCGAGGATCGCCTGCTCGGTCGCGCGGTGGTCCGCCGCCAGCAGGAAGTCGGCCTTGGGGCCGCCGAAGATGCCCGTGTATGCCAGTTGCGCCACCCCCGCCGCCTTGGCCGCGTCGATGACGGCCTGGTGCTGCGGGATCCGGCGGCCGGCCTCGCTCGCCGAGATCAGCAGCACCCGGTCCGCGGCGTCGAACGCGCCTTCGAACGTCTCGGGCTTGTCGTAGTCAGCCTCGAGGATGCGCATTCCCTGCTCGGCCAGGTCGGCCGCCTTTTCCTTGCTGCGGGCAACGGCGGTGATCCCGTCGGCGGGGACCCCGGCGGCCAGCAGTTCGGCGATGACGAGGCGGCCGAGCTGACCGGTCGCGCCGGTGATGACGATGCTCATCGAAAGACTCCTGAGTTAGGTCGCTTGGTTGTGACACTAACTGTAGAGTGGGTACTACCTTCACGGAAGTACCCACTTTGAAGTAAGGTACTGCTACTCAGGTGAGCAAGAGGAGACCGACGATGACCGAGCTGCTGATTCCCGACGTGAACCGCGTCAACTGCCCGTCGCGCGTGATCCTCGAACACGTCACCAGCCGCTGGGGTGTCCTCGTCCTCGCGGCCCTCCTCGAGCGCTCGTACCGATTCAGCGAGCTCCGCCGCCACGTTGGTGGGGTGAGTGAGAAGATGCTCGCGCAGACCCTGCAGGCGCTCGAGCGGGACGGTTTCGTCCTCCGGGATGCCAAGCCGGTCATCCCGCCCCGCGTCGACTACGCACTCACACCGCTGGGTGAAGAAGCCGCCGGCCAGGTCTCCAGCCTCGCCCGCTGGGTCGAGCGCAGGGTCCCCGACGTGCAGGCGGCCCGCGCCGCGTACGACGAAGCCAAGGCCTGACTCACCGCACAGGGTCCCCGTTCGCGGCGGTCAGTTCGACCGAGGCGGCGATCGCGGTGAAGTTCGTCAGGTACGACGAGAGCGGTGACTGCTCGGCGATGGCGAGGTAGCCCTGCTTCAGGTTGAACCGGGTGTAGTTGTCACCAGCATGGACCGCCTCATCGGCTGGATCAGTTCTGTGACCTGCGTCACTTCGCTGTGCTCAGCGGGAGCGCCGCGGCCGTTTCGGACAACGCGCTGATGGTTGCCTTGATCAACGGGTGGTCCGCGCGGCCGGTGCGGGTGGCGGCGTAGACGCGGCGAGTTGGCGTCGGCGGCGCGAGCGGACGCAGTACGGCGGTGCCCGGATGCGGGAGCGCCAGCTGGGGGACCAGCGAGACGCCCGCACCGGCGGCGGCCAGGGCGGCCACTGCGCTGAAGTCGTCGGAGTGGTGGGTGATGCGAGGAGCGAAACCGGCTTGTTCGCAGGCGAGCAGGACGACGTCGCGGATCGGGTTGCCGATCGAGGTCATGATCCAGTCGTCGTCGGCCAGTTTCGCGAGGTCGACCGCGGCGTCGACGGCGGCCGGGTGGCCGGCAGGAAGCAGTGCGACGAAAGGCTCGGCGTACAAGGGGATCCGGGTCACCCGGTGGTCGTCAGAGCGGAGTGATCCACGGTGCTCGACGGCGACGGCCAGTTCCACCTCGCCGTCGAGGAGCTGGGTGATGCCCTGGTGACCTTCGGCATCTCGTACTACGAGGCGCAGGCCGGGCGTGCTGGCCCGGAGCTGGGCCAGTGACGGGGCGACCAGAAGGCTGATCGCGGTCGCGAAAGCGGCGACCCGGAGTTCGCCGGTGGCGCCTTCGGCGTACAGGCGCATCGCGTCCTCGGCGCGTTCGACGTCGGCCAGGATGGTGTCGGCGTGGGTGAGCAGGAGCCGACCGGCCGAGGTGATCGCGACCCGGCGGCCGCGGCGTTCGAGGAGTTCCTGGCCGACCTCGGATTCCAATGCGGCCAACTGCTGTGAGACGGCCGACGGGGTCAGGTGCAGCACCTCGGCGGCCGCCGTCACGGTGCCGTGATCAGCAAGTGCGCGGAGCACCCGCAACCTTCGGACTTCGATCACGGGGCTCAGCTTCGCACAACGCCGCCGCGGCGTCGGTGCCGTGCGCGCGGCCGGCCCGCCGTAGCGATCGCCGGGTGGCGCGTTCCAGCCGTCGTTCGAGGCTGAACCAGCTGAGGCGGGGCGGTTCGTGCGGGACGACGGGCGCGGCCGGCCGGCCGGAGCGACTCTCCTCGGCCACCTTGTTGATCACGGAGATCGGGAAGAAGTACATCAGTGGGTTCCTTTCGTCCTGTCGACGGTAAGGACCGTGACGTCGATACGTCCAATGAAGGTATTGGGCCAAATTGATGCGTCTGGTGCATGATGTCGACCGTGGAGCTTCGCCAGCTGAACTCGTTCGTGGTCGTCGCCGAGGAGCTGAACGTCGGCCGGGCGGCCGTCCGGCTGCACCTGACCCAGCCGTCGCTGAGTCGGCAGATCGCGGCACTCGAGCACGACCTCGGGGTCGAACTGTTCGCCCGGGTGCGCCGCCGATTCGTCCTGACGGCGGCCGGTACGGCGTTCCTCGCCGACGCGAAGGAGTTGTTGCGCAGGGCTGACGAAGCGGTTCGCACTGCTCAGCGGACGCAGCGGGGTGAGCTGGGGACGCTGCGGTTGCGGTTCGTCCAGTCCGCGACCTTCGAGGCGCTGCCGCGACTGCTCGGCGCGTTTCGGGCGGCCTATCCCGAGGTAGTGCTGGACCTGGAGACGATGACGACGTTGCGGCAGACGGACGCGCTGCGCGACGGCCGGATCGACGTCGGCCTGCTGCGGCTACCGGCGGCCGAGCCAGGTGTGTCGTCGCGGATGGTCTCGCAGGATCCGTTGGTGGCCGCGCTGCCGGCGAAGCACCGCCTTGCCAAGCGGAAGCGGATCAGTCTGGCCGACCTGGCCGAGGACACGTTCGTGCTCTACACGCGGACCACCGGGCCGTCCGTGCACGACACGATCGTCGGCTACTGCCGGGCGGCCGGATTCGTGCCGCGCATCGTGCAGGAGGGCGCCGACGTACAGACGATCGTGTCGCTGGTCACGGCCGGGCTCGGGGTTTCGCTGCTGATCGCGCCGACCCCGCCGATCGACCCCGAGGCCGTCGTCTACCGCAAGTTGTCCGACGACCTGCCGCTGTGGCAACTCTCGGTGGCGTGGTCGCCGGACAACTCCTCGCCGGTGCTGGAGCGGTTCCTCCAGCTGGTCTGACTCAGCCGAAGGTGTCGGGGTCGCCGCCGACCCGGACGCCGGTCTCGAGGTCGGCGATCGCGGCCATGTCCTCGTTGTCCAGCTTGAAGTCGAACACGTCGATGTTCTCCGCGACCCTGGCCGGGGTCTTCGACTTCGGGATCACCACGTTGCCCAGCTGCAGGTGCCAGCGGATGACGACCTGGGCCGGCGACTTGCCGTACTTCTCGCCGAGCTTCGCCAGCGTCGCGTTGCCGAGCAACTCGCCCGAGGCCAGCGGGCTCCACGCCTCGGTGACGATGTCGTTCTCCGCGTTGAACGCGCGCAGCTCGTCCTGCGGGAACGCCGGGTGCAACTCGATCTGGTTGACCGTCGGGCGCACGTCGGTCTCGTCGAAGAGCCGTTGCAGGGCAGGGATGTGGAAGTTCGACACCCCGATCGCGCGCACCCGCTTGTCGGCGTACAGCTGCTCGAACGCCTTCCAGGTCTCGACGTACTTGTCCTTCTTCAGGGCCTGCCAGTGGATCAGGTACAGGTCGACGTGGTCCAGCCCGAGACGGGCGAGACTCTCGTCGAACGCCTTCAGGGTGGAGTCGTACCCCTGCTCGCTGTTCCACACCTTGGTGGTGACGAAGAGCTCTTCGCGGGGGAGGCCGGCGGCGGCGAGTGCCCGGCCGACGCCCTCCTCGTTGCCGTAGATCGCCGCCGTGTCGATGTGCCGGTAGCCGGCCTCGAGGGCCGACTCGACCACGCCGGTGACAATCGCGTCGTCGATCTGCCAGACCCCCAGGCCCAGCTGCGGGATCTCGACGCCGTTGTCCAGAGTGATGGTGGGGACTGTGCTCATCCGTCTATTCCACTCTTACCGGCGGTCCTAGCCCAGTCATCCGACGTGTGACAACTACCTCATCAACTGGCCGTAACCACTTCATAGGTCTTCGCATCCGGCTCCAGGAACCGCAGCAGCGCGCTCCCTTCCCGCTCGAGCTCGGCGGCCGTCTTCTTCAGCGTCCGGCCGAACGGGGTGAGCGTGAGAGTGGCCACACCGCGCTTCTTCTCCGCCGTCCACAGGCCCGCGACGAGCCCGTCGACCGTGTACGTCGACTTGATCCGCAGGTTCTTGGTGAAGACGGCCGGGCGGTGTTCGTCGGCGATGATCCGCTCACGTTTCGCATGCGCGAGCAGCAGATTGTCGAACTCCGGCAGGAACCTGACGGGCGCCGGCGTCTCCGCATCCGGACGCGGCGCCTCCGGTACGTCGTACAGAGTCTTGCCGTTCTCGTCCTTGAACTGCTCCAGCTCGAGCTTGTCGAACAGCGGCTTCGCCTTCGGCAGCCCCGACCAGGTCTGGAAGTCGGCCGGCGTCGCGGGTCCGAAGGCCTCCAGATACCTGACCACCAACTCCTCCGGTACTGCGGCCTGCCGGATCTTCGCCCCGAGCCACTCCTCAGCAGGCGTGAACCGTGCGTTCGAGGGCCACCCCCAGCGGGTGTCGGTCGGGAACATCACCAGCGGCACCATCATCCGCGTGCAGAACCCGAGCGCACGATCGTTCACCCCGGGGAACTGCTCGACCAGCGCATCCCGCACCTCGGTGAACGTCAGCGGCTCCTTCGCGAGGATCTTCCGCGCGGCCTTCACCACCTCGCCGACGTCCAGCCCCTCGGCCCGATCGCCCAGCAGCTTCAACCCGGCTTCCAGAATCGGCCCGATCGTGCTCCGGAACCGCAGATAGTCCGCCGCGGTCACCAGATGCAACGTCCCCCGGAACAACGTCGCCCGAACCACTTCCCGATCCTCGACAGCCTTGGTCAGCTGCTCATCGGCAAACCCGACCAGCCGCGACCACAACCCGACATACGGATGCTTGGCCTCCTGCCCCTGCATCCCCACCAGTTGCCCAACAGCGCCCACCACCCCCACATCGGCGCGCTCCAGCAAAAGCTGCCGAGCAAGCGTCGCGCGATTGATGGCGCCGGCCGAGAGGGTCGTCATACGGACATCATGACGACCCCCACCGACACTGTCAGCCGACCACGATCAGGCCAGTTGGGCGGATTCAGTCCCGCCCCGGCGCTGCGACCGCGAGCGCGTTGCGCCGGCATGCATCTGCCAGTCGATCGTCGTAGGTGACGACGAGGTCTGCGTCGATCAGAACGGCCGTCGCCAGGTGGATCGCGTCGAGACTTCGTAGTACCAGCGGTTCGATCCGCCGGGCGACACTCACAACTTCTGCCGACATCGATCGTTCGTCGACACCGGACATCGCGTCCTCGATCAGTTGACCGGCCGTCGCGACCGACTTGGCCCGGGCGAGTACAGCGCGAGATACCTCGACCCAGGCAAGCGAGGACGAAGCCAGGAGATCCGCCTGCTGATAGTGGGTATCGAGGAACTCCACCAGTTCGTCCGATTCCTTCTCTTCGATCACGCGCTTGATCAGTGCGCTGCTGTCCAGGTAGACGCGCATCAGAAGCGGTCATCCCGTTCGAGAAGGTCGAGGCTGTCGGTGCCCTCCGGGAGTCGCAGGCGGGGTTTCACCTTGCGATAGGCCACTCTGGCCGGCCGCACGACCTGGGCGGTCCTCGCGCGATCACGGTCGCTGGTCTGCCGATCGTCTTCGACCAGGTGGAGGTGCCGGGTGACTGCCTCCCGGAGGATCTCCTGCTGCGACTGACCAGTGCGCTCGGCTTCCGCTTGCAGCGCCGAGGCCATCTCGGGGGTGAGTCGCAGATTCACAGCCATACAGCTACGGTACCACTTTCGGTACCGTAGCTGGCACCGATCAGGCGAGGGCGGCGCGGGCCTCGATGAAGGCTGCGATGGCGTGTTCTACGTCTTCGGTGGAGTGGGCGGCGGAGAGTTGGGCGCGGATCCGGGCCTTGCCGTGGGGGACCACCGGGTAGGAGAAGCCGATGACGTAGACGCCGAGTTCGAGGAGTTTGTCGGCCAGGCGGCCGGCTTCGGCGGCATCCCCGATCATGACCGGGGAGATGGGGTGGTCGCCGGGGAGGATGTCGAAGCCTGCCGCGGTCATCTCGGTGCGGAAGAGCTTGGTGTTCGCGGCGAGTTTGTCGCGGAGGTCGCTGGTGCTGCCGATGAGTTCCAGCGCCTTGAGGGAGGCGGCTGTGACCGAGGGGGCCAGCGAGTTGGAGAACAGGTACGGGCGGGAGCGCTGGCGGAGGAGTTCGACGATCTCGCGGCGGGCGGAGACGTAGCCGCCCGACGCACCGCCCAGCGCCTTGCCGAGGGTGCCGGTGGTGATGTCGATGCGGTCCTTCACGCCGAAGAGCGACGGCGTACCGGCGCCGTCCGGGCCGACGAAGCCGACGGCATGCGAGTCGTCCACCATCACCAGCGCGTCGTACCGGTCGGCCAGGTCGCAGATCTCGTCCAGCGGGGCGACGTACCCGTCCATCGAGAAGACGCCGTCGGTCGCGATCAGCCGGTACCGCGCGTCGGCCGCGTCCTTCAGCTGTGCTTCGAGGTCGGCCATGTCGCGGTTCTTGTACCGGTAGCGCTTGGCCTTCGACAGCCGGATGCCGTCGATGATGCTGGCGTGGTTGAGCTCGTCGGAGATGACCGCGTCCTCGGCCCCGAGCAGCGTCTCGAACAGCCCGCCGTTCGCGTCGAAGCACGAGCTGTAGAGGATGGTGTCCTCGGCGCCCAGGAAGTTGCTCAAGGTATCTTCCAGGTCTTTGTGGATCTGCTGGGTGCCGCAGATGAAGCGCACCGAAGCCATCCCGAAACCCCACCGGTCCAGGGCGTCCCGCGCTGCCGCGATCACCTCGGGGTGGTCGGCCAGGCCGAGGTAGTTGTTCGCGCAGAAATTCAGCACGTTGCCTGAGGCAACGGAGATCTCCGCGTTCTGCGGTGAGTCGATCACCCGCTCGGATTTGTACAGTCCCGCGTCGCGGATCTCGCCGATCGTGCCCACCAGGTCTTCGCGCATCCGGCCGAACATCAGTTTGCTCCCTCAATCGACTCGTACGTCGCCTTGGTCCAGTCCAGGATCACCTTGCCGCACTGCCCCTGCCGCGCCACGTCGAAGGCGGCCTCGAAGTCGGCGTACCCGAACCGGTGCGTGATCACCGGGCCGAGATCCAGGCCGCGCTCCAGCATCACCGACATCGAGTACCAGGTCTCGAACATCTCCCGGCCGTAGATGCCCTTGATGGTCAGCATGTTCAGCACGACGGTGCCCCAGTCGATCGCGATCTCGTCGGCGGGCAGGCCGAGCATGGCGATCTTGCCGCCGTGGTTCATGTTCGCCAGCATGTCGCGCAGCGCGGCCGGCTGCCCGGACATCTCCATCCCGACATCGAAGCCCTCCCGCATGCCGAGTTCGCGCTGGGCGTCCGCGATGCTCCGCTCGCCGACGTTCACCGCCTGCGTCACGCCGATCTTGCGGGCCAGTTCCAGCCGGAAGTCGGACAGGTCGGTGATCACCACGTTGCGCGCTCCCGCGTGCAGGGCGACCGCCGCGGCCATGATCCCGATCGGCCCGGCACCGGTGATCAGCACGTCCTCGCCGACGACCGGGAACGACAGCGCGGTGTGGACCGCGTTGCCGAACGGGTCGAAGATCGCGGCGACCTCCAGATCCACCGGATCGCGATGCACCCACACGTTCATCGACGGCAGTTTCACGTACTCCGCGAACGCGCCGGGCACGTGGACGCCGAGCCCACGCGTCTTGATGCAGAGGTGGCGACGGCCCGCGCGGCAGTTGCGGCAGCGGCCGCAGACGAGGTGACCCTCGCCGCTGACCAGGTCACCGACAGCGACATCCCGTACGCCTGCGCCCACCTCGACGACCTCGCCACAGAACTCGTGCCCGGTCACCATCGGCACCGGCACGTTCTTCTGGGCCCACCCATCCCAGCTCTGGATGTGCAGATCGGTGCCGCACAGACCGGTCCGGAGTACCTTGATCAGCACCTCGTCCGCCTCGATCTGCGGCTCCGGGACGTCCTGCAACCACAGTCCCGGCTTGCTCTCGGCCTTGACCAGCGCCAACACCTAAGTACCTCCTCAGACGATTGCCTCCCACATCGTTATCCGGAGCAACCACCCCCGTCCATCGACACGTCGTACACAGCCTGTGCAGTTCCCCTGCACGAACGGGTCCCGGGGCTCGCAGGGATACTGGTCGCCATGGCACGGGGCGTAGTACGGGGGTTGGGCATCGCCGTACTCATTGCCGGGCTCGGGCTGCTCGGCTGGGTCGGCTGGCAGTACTTCGGAACCGGCTTCACCTCGAACCACAAGATGGACCAGGGCGAGCAGGATCTCCGCGACCGCTGGACGGGCAAAGTCCCTGACAAGACGCCGAAAACAGCCGGTACCGCGGTAGTGCTGCTGCGGATCCCGAAATTCGGCAAGGACTGGGAGAAGCCGGTCGTCGAGGGTGTCGGCAAGGACGACCTGGCGAAGGGGATCGGTCACTACCCCGATACCCAGTTGCCGGGAGAGCCGGGCAACTTCGCGCTCGCCGGGCACCGGGTCACGCACGGGTCGCCGTTCGGCAAGCTGCTCGACCTGGCCAAGGGCGACCAGGTGATCGTGGAGACCGCCGACTCCGTCTACACCTACGAGCTGGACGCGTCGCCTCGCGACCTGACCGTCAAACCGGGCGACACCTGGGTCCTCGACCCGGTCCCCGGCAAGCCCGCCGAAGTACCGACGGCCTCGACCCTCACCCTCACCACCTGCCAGGACCTCTTCCACTCCCCGGACCGCTCAGTAGCCTTCGCCCACCTCACCAAGGTCGCCAAGAAGTGACGCGCTCCATCGCTAACGTCCGAAGAAGTGAGGTACACGTCCCTCCACTTCTTCGGACGTAAGGGAGTCGTGGGCTTGGGCTCATCTAGGGTTGGGGGTTATGAGCTTTGATCGGGATGCGTTGCTGGAGCAGGTCAAGACCAAGGCGATCGTGCATGGGCGGGTGACGCTGGCCTCGGGCAAGGAGGCCGACTACTACGTCGACCTGCGCAGGGTCACGCTGGACGCCGAGGCGGCGCCGCTGATCGGGCCGGCGCTGCTGAAGCTGACCGCCGACCTGGAGTACGACGCTGTTGGCGGCCTCACGCTGGGTGCGGACCCGGTGGCGATGTCGATGCTGCACGCGGCGGCTCAGCAGGGACGCAAGCTGGACGCGTTCGTAGTACGGAAAGCTGAGAAGACCCACGGGCTGCAGCGCCGGATCGAAGGACCGGACGTCAAGGGCCGCCGGGTGCTCGCGGTCGAGGACACGTCGACCACCGGCGGTTCGGTGCTGACGGCGGTCGAGGCGTTGCGCGAGGCGGGCGCCGAGGTCGTCGCCGTCGCGGTGATCGTGGACCGGTCCACCGGAGCGCGGGAGAAGGTCGAGTCGGAAGGCCTGGAGTACCGCACGGTGTTCGGCCTCGAGGAGCTCGGCCTCGGCTGATGGACGCCGGCCCGGCACGGCTCGGTCGAGATCATGAACCGCCTCCAGCTCCTGAAGCTGGTAACCGACAACATCCCGCCGTACGTCTGGCGCGACTACGGGCGGCGCCAACGGCTCAGCTGACTGACGCCGGACCCGGGGCGGCGTTAGAGTCGCTGGCAGCATCATCGACACCCGGGAGCTGGGAATGACGTTTGTCATCATTGTGATCGTCGCGATCATCGTGATCTTGGCGATCGCGCTGATTGTTTCGTACAACCGGTTCGTCAAGCAGCGGAACCTGATCCAGGAGTCCTGGCGGCAGATCGATGTCGAGCTGCACCGGCGCTACGACCTGATCCCGAACCTGGTCGAGACCGTCCGCGCCTTCGCCGCGCACGAGCGGCACGTGTTCGAAGAGGTCGCGCGGCTGCGGACCCAGGCCGTGAACGTGCAGGGCGCCTCGCCCGAGCAGCGGGCCGCCGCCGAGGGCGAGCTGTCCGGCGCGCTGCGTCAGATGATGATCTCGGTCGAGGCCTACCCGCAGGTCCAGTCGAACCAGAACTTCCTCAACCTGCAGCGCGAGCTGACCGACACCGAGGACCGGATCGCCGCCGGCCGCCGCTTCTACAACGCGAACGTCGGCGACTACAACACCCGGGTCGAGTCGTTCCCGTCGAACCTGATCGCGGGCGGCTTCAAGTTCGAGAAGGCCGGCTACTTCGAGGTCAAGGACGAGTCGGTCCGCTCGGTCCCGCAGGTCTCGTTCGGCACCATCGGTTCGGTCGCCGGTGAGCAGGCGCCGCCGCAGATGCAGCAGGGCAACCAGTCGTCGGGCCAGATCCAGCCGCAGATGCCGGGTAACGAGCAGGGCGGCTATCCCCAGCAGAACCAGGGCCAGTTCCCGCCGGCCGGCCAGTCGCCGTACTCCGGCCAGCCGCCGGTGGGTGGGCCGCCTGCGGGTGCCCCTGGACCGCAGGACGGCCAACCGCCGTTCACCGGTGGGCAGTAACGCCCCCGAGACCGCCACCGGTGTTTGCTCCGGGTTCCCTGAGCATCGGCCGGGGCCGTGTCGCAAGATGCGGTTCCGGCCGTTTCGCCGTCCCCCGACCCGCTGTCGCGATCTCCCCCCGGCTCCGCCCCCGAAGCCGAAGCTCAGTGAACCCCGGTCCAATTCCAGGCCCGGGTGCGACGATGGTCATTCGCCACTCCCGGGCCTGCCCTCCCCCCGGTACCGAGGACAACAGTGCCGGGCGGAGATACATCGCGCGTACATCGCGACGTACATCGCACCGCCGGAACCTTCCCGGCGGGTACGGCGGGATGCCACGATGGGGCGGTCAGGCGTCGGAGAGGGCAGCCAAGTGGAGAGTCTGAGGTACGAGATCCTCGGACCTCTGCGTCTCGGCCACGTGCAGGGCGAGCCGCTCAGGGCCAGCAAGCCGCGCCAGCTGCTGGCCACCTTGCTGCTGCACCCGAACCGTTTCGTCTCCACCGACCTGATCGCCGACGCGCTCTGGGAGGGCAGTCCGCCCCGCTCGGCGACCGCGAACATCCGCACCTATGTCCGGGTCCTGCGTGGCGTCCTGCAAGAGGCCGGCGTGCCCGCGCCGATCGACACGTCCGCGGCCGGGTACAGCATCGAGGTCGGCGTCGACGAGCTCGACTCCAGCCTGTTCGAGTCGCTCCTGGCCGAAGGTGGTCACCTCCGCGACGCCGGTGAGGGGCGCCAGGCGATGGAGGTGCTGTCCCGCGCCCACACCCTCTGGCGCGGTCATCCGCTGGCGGACCTGACGATGTCCGCGGCCTGGGAAGGCTCGGTCGCCAGACTTGAGACGCAGCACCGCGGGCTGGTCGACAGTCTGCTCGACCTGCGACTCGAGTACGGCGACGCGACCGGCGCGGCCGTGCTGCTCAGCGGGCGCCTCACCGAGGACCCGTACGACGAACAGCTCTGGCGACGGCTCGTGGATGCCCTGGTCGCAGCCGGCCGGACCGGCGAAGCGCGCGCGACGTACCGGAGGGCCGTGCAGACTCTCGCCGATGAGCTGGGCATCGACCCGAGCCCGGAGCTCCAGGCAGCCGGCGCACGCGCCGAGAACGGCCGCTCGGCGAACTGGCCCGACCCGGGCATCCCAGCAGCCCGTACTGCGGATCGCCCGTCATCCGGTGATCCGCAGGACGCAGCGCCTGGTCTGTGGGCCGCGCCGGTGCTCACTGAGCCGCGGCGAGCGCCGAGTCAGTTGCCGCTCGACCTGGCCGACTTCAGTGGTCGGCAGGAGAAGCTCGAGCAATTGCGAGACCTCGTCTGCGGACGCGACCCCGTCAGGCCGCCGGTGGCGGTGATCTCGGGAGCGCCCGGGACCGGGAAGACCTCGCTGGCCGTCCGGCTTGGCCATCTGGTCCGGGAGTCGTTCCCGGACGGACAGATCTACCTGGAGATGCGCGGCGCCACCCAGCCCCGCGACGCCGGTGGTGCGCTGACGGATCTGCTGCTCAGCCTCAATATCCCCGACTTCGCCGTACCGACCGATCCCGAGCGCCGGTCGGCGATGCTGCGGTCCGAGCTGGCCAGCCGCAGGGTGCTGATCGTGCTGGACGACGTCGCGTCGGCGAGCCAGGTCGCGCCGCTGATGCCCGGTACCGGCGCTTCCGCTGTGGTCGTCACGAGCCGCAACCGGCTGATGGACCTGGCCGGTGCGGACATCATGCCGCTGGACACGTTCAATGACAGCGAAGCCTCCGAGTTGCTGCAGCGCGTCGCCGGGACCGGCCGGGTCGATTCGAAGTCGGCGGCTGCCGAGGAGATCCTGACGGCCTGCGGGAACCTGCCGCTGGCGATCCGGATCGTCGCGAGCCGGCTGAAGCAGCGCCCCGACCTGAGTCCGATGGAGCTGGCCCGGCGGTTGCGGGACGAGACCCAGCGGCTGGACGAGCTCAGCATCGGCGAGCTCGCCGTCCGGACCAGCGCGGATCTGAGCTACGGCTCGCTGAGTCCGGAGGAGGCCCGGCTCTACCGGCTGATCGGGCGGTTCGCGGTCGGCGTCTTCTCCGCCCGGGTCCTCGAACCGGTCGCCTCACCGGCATCGGTACGCCGCAGCCTGGATCGCCTGATCGAGGTGAACCTGGTCCAGATCAGCTCGGTCGACGACAGCGGCAAAGCGCGGTACCGGGTCCATGACCTGCTGCGGCTGCATGCGATCGGGGTGGGTGACGAGGAGCAGAAGGCACAGGCGGTCAAGGACCTCACGACTGTGCTCGATGCCCTGCTGCACAAGGTGCGCCGGGCCGGCGCGGCCTTGCCTGTCGTGTACTTCGGGGTGCTGGATCAGCCTGGTCCGCCCCCGTCGCCAGGGCCGTCGCCGTTCACGGACGCGGATGCGATCGCGTGGTTCGACAGCGATCGGAGCACGTTCGTCCCGGCGATCAGGGCAGCGGCGCAGAACGGGCTGCACGAGTACGCCTGGCGGATCGCCGCCGGCTGGGGTCCGTACCTGGACATGCGGGCCGGCTTCGACGACTGGAACGAGTCGCACCAGGCCGGTCTGGTGAGTGCGATCGAGTGCGGGAACCGGCACGGCGAGGCGATCATGCATCGCAACCTCGGCCAGCTCGCGCTCTACCGCGACGACTGGGAGCCGGCCTGGCACCACCTGAACGAGGCGGCGTCGATGTTCGCCGAGGTCGGGGACCGGCTCGGGATCGGGGTCAGCGCCGTCGGACTCGGGACCTGGTTGCGCGAACGCGGCCGTCCGGACGAGGCGCTCGCGCAGTACGAGCGGGCTTTCGAGGCCTTCGTCGAGGTGCAGAACGCGAACGGCGAGGCGGTGGCTCGTACTGCGGCCGCGTCGATCTGGCGGGCGCAGGGGAATCTGACGATGGCCGGGCGGTACCTGGCCGAGGCGTATCTGATCGGCGTACGGCGTGGCGATGTGCACCGGGTCGCCAAGATACGCCGGGGGATCGCCGGGCTCCGGGTGCAGCAGGGCCACCCGGCTCAGGCTGTTCGCCAGTTGCAGGCGTCGCTGGCGATCTTCAACGGACTCGGCGACGACCACTGCGGGGCCCACACGCGGGCCGAACTGGGAAACGCGCTGATCGTGGTCGGTGAAGGTGCGGCCGCGCGCCGGATGCTGCTGGACGCGATCGAGATCGGTAGCCGGCTGGGCGACCGGAGCGTCGAGGGAGCCGCGGCGCTGCACCTCGGGCGGCTGCACGCGAACACCGGCAACGAGGACTTCGCCCGCCGCTACCTGACTCGCGCCACCCGGGCCTGGCAGCAGGTAGGCAACGACGCCAAGGTCACCGAGTCCCGCCAAGCCCTGTCATCCCTCACCCCCACCACCCAAGCCGTCGGCTGACCCCCTGAACCTCCAGCAATCGTCTGATTGCTGTGGGTGGTTGATGGTTGGAATGTATCGGCGGTGTATGCGGGCGAGTAAAGATTCTGCTTGCCACGGCAGAGGCCGGCGGATGGGGGAGCACGGCCATGGGGGAGATCGCGGTGGAGCGCCGGACTGTGGAGTGGGTTTCCAATCCACGCGACCCAGAGTCCGCGCTGAGTTGGCAACTGGAGCGGGTGGGGTCGGCGGCCTGGCAGGAATGGTCGCTGAAGTTCCAGCGAATGGCGTTCGGATACGCGCAGGACAGCGGCTGGCACGATCCAACCGACGCCCTGAGCTGGCTTGACCATCACGCCCTGCTGCACGAAGGGGCGGTGCCACGGGGGGCATTGGTCTGGTACCAGGCGGCAGACCGGATCCGGGTGGCTTGTTCACTCGGGTCCGGTCAGGTGGTCGGCCCGTTGCCGACCGGCCAGGTGGGCGTAGCCGAACTGAGCGCGCTCAGCACCGACTACGTCTGGTCAGACGCGCATTTCCCCTTCGCCCATTGAGTTCTTGCGGGCGCGGCGCCTGGCCAGCAGGTACTCGACGAGCATCGGGACCAGCGAGATCAGCACCAGCAGGATCAGGGCCGACTCGAGGTGCTCGTGGATGAATTTCACCTTGCCGAGCGCGTGGCCGAGCAAAGTGATGCCGGAGGCCCACAGGACGGCGCCGATCCCGGTCCAGAGGAAGAACTTCCGCGGGTCCATCCGGCCCGCGCCGGCCACGACCGTGATGAAGGTCCGCACGATCGGCACGAACCGGGCCAGTACCAGCGCGCGCGGTCCGTACCGCTCGAAGAACTCGTGCGTCTGCGCGATGTACTTCGGCTTCAGGAACTTCGCGTCCGGGTTCCGGAACAACGACGTACCGAGTGCCCGGCCGATGTAGTAGCCGGACACGTTGCCCAGGAACGCGGACACGGTGAGGATCACGCAGGCCAGCCAGAGCGGCACGCCGATCGTGCCGGCCGCGATGAACAGTCCGACCGCGAACAACAGCGAGTCACCGGGCAGGATCGGGAACAGCAGACCGCATTCGATGAAGACGACCGCGGCCGTACCCCACAGGGCCCAGTCGCCCAGCCAGTTCAGCAGGAATTCCGGGTCCATCCAATTCGGCAGCAGCATCGCGATCTGTAAGAGCACGGGCACAGGGTAGCGTCCCGACCCATGCAGGAAGCCAATCGCGAGAATGCCACCGACCTGATCGGAACCGATCTGGTCGCCGCCCCGGAGGTCGGGGTCGGCCCCTGGCAGGGCGATCCGCCGGACGACCCCCGCTTCGATCCCGAACTGCTCGCGACCGGCGATCGCCGCAACGTGGTGGACAAATACCGGTACTGGCGGCTGGACGCGATCGTCGAGGATCTCGACTCTCACCGGCACCCGTTCCACATCGCGATCGAGAACTGGCAGCACGACCTGAACATCGGTTCGGTCGTCCGGACCGCGAACGCCTTCCTGGCCGAGGAGGTCCATATCGTCGGCAACCGGAAGTGGAACCGCCGCGGCGCGATGGTGACGGACCGCTACCAGCACGTCCGTCACCATCCCGAGCTGGCGGGCCTCGCGGCGTACGCCGAAGAGCGCAAGCTGCCGGTGATCGGGATCGACAACCTGCCCGGCTCGGTCCCGCTGGAGACCTACGAACTCCCGGCCAACTGTCTGCTGTTGTTCGGGCAGGAAGGCCCGGGGCTCACCGAGGCCGCCCACGCGATCTGCACCGA
Organism: Kribbella qitaiheensis; assembly: GCF_014217565.1. Taxonomy (NCBI): domain Bacteria; kingdom Bacillati; phylum Actinomycetota; class Actinomycetes; order Propionibacteriales; family Kribbellaceae; genus Kribbella; species Kribbella qitaiheensis. The sequence continues at coordinate 3,949,333 of NZ_CP043661.1, read as the reverse complement.
CGTCCTGTCGATCGCCCAGTTCGGCTCGACCCGGTCCATCAACGCCAGTGCAGCGGCGGCCATCGCGATGCACGCGTGGATCCGCCGCCACACCTTCCGGCAAAGGGCTGACTAGCCCGTCTTGGTGAATCCGACGTAGCTGTCCGCTGAGCCGGACCCGTCGCCGATGCCACCGATCCAGAGCCGCCCCTCGGTCGTGGTCGAGGTGAACAGGTTCGAGGCCCCGGCGGGATCGGGCTGCCGGGCAAAACCCTTGGCCGTCATCGCCAGGAGGTACGGGCCGCCTGCTCGCGTCTCGCCGACCGCCACCGGCTGTCCGTCGATCAGGGAGACCGAGCGGAGTTCCGCGCCCTCAGCAGGGGTGGCGACCTCGGTCCAGGACTTGCCGTCGTAGTGGTAGGCCAGCGGGCGTCGCCGGAACTCGGGGTCCTCCCTGTGCCCGACCACCCAGATATCGTTCGCGGTGGTGACGGCCAGGCTGCTCAGGACGATATTCGACGTGTCGCCGGGCAGCTTCGCCGACTGCCAGTGGCGGCCGTCGTAGTGCAGCAGCCCGTCGAAGGTCGCCGCCCAGACGTTGGTCGGGGAGATCGCCGCGAGGTCGTAGATGTAGCCGGACCGGGCGATTACCGGATCACTGACGCTGACCCACTTCTTACCGTCGTACCGGTAGGCGAAAGTCGACGACTGAGCCAGGCCGGCCGTCCAGACCTGCCCGCCCTGGACCGCCAAAGCAGTCAACTCACGGCTCTCGTCGTCGTTGAAGGTGGGGGTGGGCACCACCTTCCATGCCTTCCCGTTCCAGCGCTCCACCAGCAACCTGTCCTGGTACGACGGATCGCCGGGGGTCTGCTGTGAACCGACTGCCCAGGCGGTGCCGGCACTCTGCGCGGAGACGGCGAGGAATCGGCCCACCTTGATGGGCTGCGGGGTGTTTTGCCAGCTCTTGCCGTCCCATCGAGCGGCGACCGGCTCGAAATTCTCCCCATCGAGCGCACCGACGGTCCACAGCGCACCGCCGCCGGAATCGAGAGCGTAAGGAATGAAGCCCTTCAGCCCGGTTGGGGTTTCGTGCCAGTCGTACGGCGCTGCGAGGGCGGGCCCGGTGCCGAGGATCAGGGTGGTGGCGGTCAGGCCGGCGGCGAGAATGAGCTTCATTTGCTGGCTCCTGGGGAGGTGGGTGCGGAGGGTCTGGTGACCGGCGAGGGGACGAACAGGTCGGCGGAGGCGTCGAGGAAGGCTTGGTCGAGTTGTCGTTGCCAGTGGGGATCGGTGATGGCGGTCTGCAGTTGGGCCAGGCTCAGCGGAGCGCGGGTGGGTGAGGTGTTCGGGTTCTCCGACTCGCGGTTCTCCGCGAGGAGGGTGACGACGAGGCCGTCGGCGCGGACGAGATTCGCCTGCAGGTGCTTGTAGTTGCCGCTGCTGCCGTTGGACTGGTTCTCGACCAGTTGCAGCCTGGAACCGTCGGCCAGCTTGACGATCCGGCAGCTCTGGTCGGCCTGCGGCACACAGGCCATGCGGTCCGCTTTCGACAGCACCCGCACCCGGACCATCGCCGTACTGCCGCCGTCGGTGTAGTCGAGATCGGCGTAGACACCGTCCGGCGTACCGATGCCTTCGACGCCGCCTCGGTAGTGGGACGCCTTGCCGGCATCGGGCAACGCATCCAGCAGGATCTTGGCCGCGGCCTGTGGAGTGATCGGGCCGGTCTGCTGCGCGCCGGTGCTTCCGGCGGGGGCGAAGCCGGCGGCTCCCGGGTGGGCCAGCGAACCGGCGTACGCGAAAGCGCCACCCAGTACTGCGACGGCCGCCGCGCCGGCGAAGATCTGGGTCAGCCGCCGGCGGCGGACCAATTTGTTGCCATAAGCAACGCTCCCGGTCAGGAGCGGGCCGAGGTCGACGGGGGTGTCGTCGGCTTCGGCGTGCAGCCGGTCGCTGAGTTCGGTTTCGAAGCCCATCGGGGGTCCTTCCGGTTCTGGGCTCATCGCCCGGTCAACTCGCTGATTTCGGTGCCGAGCCGGGCCCGCAACTTGAGCAGTGCGCGCTGGCTGCGGGTCCGGACCACGCCGGAGCTGACGCCGAGGATCGTGGCGGTGTCCTCGACGCTGTGGTCCTCCCAGTAGCGCAGTACGACGATCGCCCGGTCGCGGCCCGACAGTTCGGCGAGTGCGGCGAACAAGGTCAGCCGCAACGCGGTGTCCTCGCCGTACCGGCCGTCGTCCGGTACTTCGGAGGTGGGTCGCTCCCAGCGGGTCTTCCGCTGCGAGGCGATGTAGGTGCGGACCATGACGGTGCGGCTGTAGGCGACGGGGTTGTCGGCCCGGCTGACCTTGGACCAGGCGGCGTAGAGCTTGCCGAGCGTGGTCTGGGTCAGGTCCTCGGCCGCGTGCCGGTCACCGGCCAGCAGATAGGCCATCCGGAACAGTTGCGTACCGCGTGCGGCGGCGAATTCGCTGAACTCCTCGAGATCGGCACTCACGATCACCCTTCCGTCGGCCAACCAGCTGTCAAAGGGGTAAGAGCACGCGGGGACCGGTCTTGTTGCATCCGGCCCGAAGAAGGTTGCCCGGAGAAAGTTGCCCGGAAAGTTGTCGGCGCAGGAGCCGTAACCCCGGGGCGCCGACGTGCGTTGGAGCAGCGAGGCACAAAGGACGGGGGTCCTTTGAGCTGCCGTATCGGATTCAGTAACGGCAGTGGGGGTTGGACCATGAGTTCGAATTTGCATGTCCGGCGGGCGTCGGAGCTCGGTGAGATCGCGCAGGTAGCGGTCGCGAGACCGGTGACCGCCGAGCGGCTGGAAGAGATCTGGGGCGTTCTGGTTCACGAAGTAGCGACTGTGCAGGCGATCTCGACCGCCGCTGTGGAAGCCCGCAGCGACGAGTCGCGGACCGCTTATCTCAAGCTGCTCGAGGCCGAGACCGCCGAGATCGTCGCGCTCGTGCAGGAGGTGAGCTGCGAGTTGCCTGGGCTGGCGAGCTGAGCCGGGCACTACTGTGGTGAGCGTCCTTCGGGAGGAGCAGCGATGCCGCAGTGGGCCGACCATGCGATCTGGTGGCAGGTGTATCCGTTGGGATTCGTGGGTGCGGAGCCCACGGCGACCGACGGCCGGACATCTCGCCTCGGCAGGTTGGAGAACTGGCTCGACTACGCGATCGAGCTGGGCTGTTCCGGCCTCCTGCTCGGGCCGGTCTTCGAGTCGGAGACCCACGGCTACGACACCGTCGACCACTTCCGGATCGACCCACGACTGGGTGACTACGCGGAGTTCGACTCCCTGGTCGCCGCGGCCAAGGAACGCGGGCTGCGGGTGGTCCTGGACGGCGTGTTCAACCATGTGGCCCGGTCGTTCCAGGCGCCGTCGGAGTGGTTCCGCCTCCATCCCGACGGGACACAGGCCTTCTTCGAGGGACATGAGCACCTGCTCGTCCTGAACCACGACCTTCCCGCGGTCCGTGAGTACGTCGTGGAAGTGATGTGCCACTGGCTCGGCCGCGGTATCGACGGCTGGCGGCTCGACGCGGCGTACGCGGTGGCGCCGGAATTCTGGGCCGGAGTGCTGGCCCAGGTCCGGGAGCGATTCCCCGAAGCGTGGTTCGTGGGCGAGCTGATCCACGGCGACTACGCCGGCTATGCCGCGACGAGCACGCTCGACTCGATCACGCAGTACGAGCTGTGGAAGGCGATCTGGAGTTCGCTGAACGACGGCAACTTCTTCGAGCTGGCCTACGCGCTGGAGCGGCATCAGGCCGTGGTCGACCCGATGGTGCCGCAGACGTTCGTCGGCAACCACGACGTCACCCGGATCGCGACCAAGCTCGACGACGACCGGCATCTCGGGCTCGCGCTCGCGATCCTGTTCGGCGTCGCCGGGATTCCGAGCATCTATGCGGGTGACGAGCAGGCGATGACCGGGCTCAAGGAGGACCGGGTCGGCGGCGACGACGCCATCCGTCCCGAGTTCCCGGAGAAGCCGGACCAGCTCGCTGTGACGGACTGGCCGACGTACCGGTTGCACCAGCGACTGATCGGCGTACGGCGTCGCAACGCGTGGCTGACGCGGTCGCGTACCAAGGTGGCCCACCTGAAGAACAAGGCACTCGCGCTGCGATCAGGCGATGCGCGCGGCCAGCTACTGCTGCTACTGAACGTCGGAGACGAGGCCTACCACTTCCCGGTCGAAGTAGCGGGCCTCGTCATCGCAGCTCAGCCAGAGGGTTCGCTGCTACCGGAGGAGCCGTTGCTGGTCCCACCGCACAGCTGGCGAATCCTAACGTCGCCCTAGCAAGGCTTCGAAGGCCTCTGTCAGTACGACGTTGTCGACGGCGCGGCCGACTCTGACCTTGCGTCCGAAGAGGTGAGGGTCCTGCCCCTCACCTCTTCGGACGTAACGGATTTCAGTCGGTCTGGGTGACCTTGCGGAGGCCGCGGGGGGCGTCGGGGTCGAGGCCGAGCTTGCGGGCGAGGGCCTCGATGGCGCGCTGGGCCGGGATTACCAGGGCCAGCGGGGACAGCGTCTCCGGCAGGTCGGGGCCGGGGAGGTTCACGTCGCACCGGGAGGCGAAGGTCGCGTCGCCGCCGATGCCGAGGATCTTGCTGCCCTTCTCCCGCACGATCGCGGCCAGCTCGGTCATCCCGGGCAGCGCCGGTCCGTCGGCGGCCGCGACCAGGATGGTGACCAGGTCCGCGTCGACCACGGCGATCGGGCCGTGCTTTAGGTCGGCGTACGAGAGTCCGCGAACCGGCTGCAGGCAGGTCTCCTCCAGCTTGAGTGCCACCTCGAGCGTCGTACCGAAGGTGAGACCACGGCCGCTGGACAGCACGTCGTGGGCGCCGGCGAGCAGGTCGGCGGCGGCCTCGACCGATCCCTCGAGCATCTTCGCGGCGGCGTCGGGGACCCGGGCGATGTCGGCGTCGAGGGTGCCCGGCTTCTGCGCCAGCGCGTCGACGGCGACGGTGATCGCGGCCAGCTGCGTGGTGTAGGTCTTGGTCGCCGGGACCGCGAGTTCCTTGCCCGCCTGGGTGATCAGGGCGACGTCGGCGACGGAGGCCAGCGGGCTGTCGCCGTCGTTGGTGATACCGACGATCGCCGCGCCGTTGCGCTTGGCCCACTCGGCCGTGTCGACGATCTCCTGGGTGGCGCCGGACTGGCTGACCGCGACGACGAGCGAGTTCGACAGGTCGAGGTTGGCGCCGTACAGGGTGGCCACCGAAGGCGCGGCCAGGGAGGCCTGCCGGCCGGCGTGGATCTCGGTCAGGTACCGCCCGTAGACGCCGGCGTTGTCGGACGACCCCCGGGCCACGAAGATCACGTGCCGGCGCCCCGCGGCCAGCCGCGTCACGTCGTGGCGCAGGGGCAGCAGAGCCTCGAAGGTCGCGGCCAGTGCGGCCGGCTGTTCTGCGATCTCGCGCGCCATCTGGGTCACAGGGGCGGGGACGGGCGTTGACACCACAACGATCACTGGTCCTATCTGGTCTTAACAGGTATGATGCGCACGATAGCAGTGAGCGGCGTACCGGGGCACCCCCCGAGTTCCCGCCCAGGTCTGGAGGATCGAGATTCGATGGTGGCTACCAAGCGGGCCCAGGTCCGATCGGTGCTGGAACGGCTGATCGACGTCGATCTGCACCCGGGTGATCCGATCCCGTCCGAGCGGGCCCTGGTGGACAAGCTGAACGTCTCCCGGGTCACCGTCCGGCAGGCGATCAGCGACCTGGTCGAGTCCGGCGCGCTGGAACGCGTGCACGGCAAGGGCACCTTCGTCACCGGTCCCCAGGTCGACTCGCAACTGCACCTGACCTCGTTCTCCCGGGAGATGCGGGCCCGCGGGCTCGAACCGGGCACCGTGGTGCTCTCGGCGACCGAGATCGAGGCGTCCGACGAGACGGCCAAGGGACTGCGCGTCCCGAAGGGCACCAAGGTGATCCGGGTCGAGCGGCTGCGGACCGCCGACGCCTCGCCGATGGCCTACGAGATCGGCTACTACCCGTCCGCGCTCTTCCCCGGTCTGCTCGGCCGCGAGCTCGGCACCCTGTACGACGTCTTCGCGAGCGAGTACGACGTCGTCGTCACCTCCGGCGAACAGACCGTCCGGGCGGACAACGCCGACGGTCATGTCGCCCGCGTCCTCGGCGTGGCCAGGCGGGCACCCCTGCTGGTCCTCGAGCGCACCACCTTCGCCGGCCGCAAGGTCGTCGAACTGTCCTGGTCGGCCTACCGCGCCGACCGTTATCGCCTGCACATGGCCCTGACACCAAGGGGTCCGCGCGCCGGTTCCGCGTAATTTACTGGACCGGTCCTGTCATCAACTGGTCTGTTCGCCAGCTGTTCGCTCCCCGGCTACCTGGCCGGCCCGGCAAGGAGGCCGCCGCGTACGACGACGTACGTGACGGTGATACTGGAGCTCGACCCACACGTTCTTTTGCTGTGAGGAGTACCGCGAGACATGCCTATTGCCACCCCTGAGGTCTACGCCGAGATGCTGGACAAGGCCAAGCAGAACAGCTTCGCCTACCCGGCCATCAACGTCAGCTCGTCGCAGACGCTGACCGCTGCCATCCGCGGTTTCGCCGAGGCCGGCTCGGACGGCATCGTCCAGGTCTCCACCGGCGGCGCGGACTATCTGTCCGGATCGACCATCAAGAACATGGTGACCGGTTCGGTCGCGCTCGCGGCGTACGCGCACGAGGTCGCGAAGAACTACAACGTGAACATCGCGCTGCACACCGACCACTGCCCCAAGGACAAGCTGGACGGCTTCGTCCGGCCGCTGCTGGAGATCTCCGCCCAGCGGGTCGCCCGCGGCGAGAACCCGCTGTTCCAGTCGCACATGTGGGACGGTTCCGCGGTGCCGCTGGAGGAGAACCTCGAGATCGCCAAGGAGCTGCTGGCCAAGGCCGCGGCGGCCCGGATCGTGCTGGAGATCGAGGTGGGCGTCGTCGGTGGTGAGGAGGACGGCGTCGCGAACGAGATCAACGAGAAGCTCTACACCACCGTCGAGGACGGCCTGGCCACGGTCGAGGCACTCGGCACCGGCGAGCACGGCCGCTACCTGACCGCGCTCACCTTCGGCAACGTGCACGGCGTCTACAAGCCGGGTTCGGTCAAGCTGCGGCCGGAGATCCTGAAGGAGATCCAGGACCAGGTCGGCGCCAAGGTCGGCAAGGAGCGCCCGTTCGACCTCGTCTTCCACGGCGGTTCCGGCTCGACCCTGGAAGAGATCCGGGCCGCGGTCGACCACGGTGTGATCAAGATGAACGTCGACACCGACACGCAGTACGCCTTCACCCGGCCGGTCGCCGGGCACATGTTCGGCAACTACGACGGTGTCCTGAAGCTCGACGGCGAGGTCGGCAACAAGAAGGCCTACGACCCGCGCGCCTGGGGCAAGGCAGCCGAAGAGGGCATGGCCAACCGCGTAGCCGAGGCCTGCGAAAGCCTCCGCTCCACCGGCACCTCCCTCCTCGCCTGACCCAGCACACCTCAGCACCGCCCCGGCGGACCCGTCTGCCAGCACACCCAGCACCACACCGGCAGACCCCATCTGCCAGCACACTCAGCATCACCCGGCAGACCTCGTCTGCCACCAGCTCCGGGAGGCCCGTCACCGCAGGTGACGGGCCTCGCGCTGTTCCAGGCAGAAACCATCGTGTTCAGCGATCGTATTCATCGGAATTGATTGCTTTTCATGATCGACTTGGCTTTCTATCGTCGATGACATGAAGCCACTGAAGTCTGCGGTCTGGGTGCCCCTGTTCGACGAACTCGCCGATGCGCGGGTGATTGCCAGGCTGGCCGCGAGTGCCGAGGAAGCGGGGTGGGACGGGCTGTTCGTGTGGGATCACGTGCGCTGGCGGCACCCGGTCCGCGCGGTCGCGGACCCGTGGGTCGCGCTCACCGCCGCCGCGATGGCATCGGAGACCCTGCGGATCGGCCCGATGGTGACGCCACTGGCCCGCCGGCGGCCGGCCGTCGTCGCCCGGCAGACCGCGACTCTCGACGTACTGAGTGGTGGGCGGCTGACCCTCGGGGTCGGTCTGGGCAGCGATCGGTTCGGCGAGGAGTTCACCCGCTTCGGCGACGAGGCCGACGAACGCAAGCGCGCCGAACTGACCGACGAGGCCCTCACCATCCTGCAGGCGGCGTGGTCGGGCGAACCCGTTCGTCATCACGGCGCCAACTACACCGTCGACGACGTCGAGTTCCTGCCCCGACCGGCCCAGGACAACGGTGTCCCGATCTGGATCGCCGGCTTCCCGGGCAAGGTCCGCCCGCGTCGCCGGGCAGCCCGGTACGACGGCTTCTTCCCGGTCAACCTCACCCACCCCGACGAACTCGCCGAGGCAGTGGAAGGGGTCCAGGAACTCCGCACCGACCCCACCGCACCGTACGACGTGGTGGTCGCGCTTCCTCCAGGCACCGACCCCGCTCCCTACGCGGCGGCAGGCGCGACCTGGACCCTGACCGAATTCGACCCCCACGCCATCCGTCGTGCCGAAGTAGAAGCAATAGTTGCCGGAGGCCCCTTCTCTTAGCGTCGCCGTCGCGTCGGCTCGGCTCGGTGTGTGACACCGACGGTCCATAGAGTTGCCGAATGGCTTTCCGGCGAGCGACCTCCGGGGTTGTCGGCGGCACTGTCCTGCTCTTGTTGTGGGGCGAATACGAACACTGGCGCGCATCCCACCGCCGCCTGGGCCTTACGCCTGCTGTCGCCTCCACGGCAGGCGTAGCGCGTGGCCCCGCCGCCGCCGGGGTTGGGGTTGAGGCTGTTGTGGTGCTCGGTTTCCGCAATGGCGGGCGGCGGGCCAATGCGGTGAATCGATGGCGGGTTCGGGCGGCGTTGCGGTCTCGGCAGCCTGCAGCGGCTTTGACCCGGCTGGTGCTGTGTGGTGGGCCCGCCGGCGGCGCGGTCTCCGAGGCGGAGCTGATGGCCTTGTATGCAAAGGGAACGTGCGGCTACCGAGGCGAGATGGAACTGGAGACGACCAGCTTGAGCACCTGGGAGAACGTTAAGAACGCCATCCCACTGCTCGAGGATGCGGCCCGGATCAAGATCGTCTCCCATTCCCTGCACGCGGAGAAAGCCCGCGCCTACCTGCACCTCCTCCGCCCCGATCTCGCCGCCCGCCTGGTCCGCGCCAAGGACTACCGCTTCGGTGAGTGGATCCTCGCCAAGCCGTTCCTCGCCATCGTGGGCAAACGCAACCTCCACTCCATCGACACCTCGCCGACAGACACCACCCGCTGACAGACCGCCAGCTGATAAGCATCGGTCAGCTAGGGAGGTCCTCTTCGGTGGCGAACCTTGCGGGCTGGCGTCGGCGAGAGTGGGGCTTTCGGCGACGGGTGGGGTCGAACGGGCGGATGCCGGTACGGCGGGTGGCTCGGGTGAAGGTGGTGTGGATGCGGTCCACCACTTCGGCCGGGTCGTCGAGGTCGGACCAGGAGATCCAGCAGTACTCCAGTGGCTCCGGTGCGGACCCGAGATCGGCAGCGGTCGGCTCGTCGGTTGGGCTCGCATGGTCTGGGACCTCCTCGGGGTCGTCGTCGGAAAGGCAACAAGGGAAGGGGAATCGAGGCTCGAACTCGACCACCGTGCGTTCGTCGGGGAACCACAGGGCAGAGCTCTCCCAGTCACTCTCATCGACGAGTGCCTGGTCGATGAGTGCAGGATCGATGGGCGGGGGACTGGACGACGGCGCAGGCAGTCCGGCTTCGGACAGGATCAGCCGCAGCCGGGACTCCGCGACCGACGCCGACTCCATCCCTGCCCGCAAAAGCACCCGGTGGGCTCGCTCGGCACCTCGGGTCAGCTGGTTGGCCGCGCGCTTGAGCGCAGCCGGAGTCGCCAGCCCGGAGTACAGGGCGGCCTCGGCCAGGGCGACACCCGGTGCAAGCTCGGCGACGGCGGCGACCTCCGCGACGGCTCGTGCCGGCGATGCCATCCGCACCTTGTTCCAGGTCAGCAGGCCGGGCCCGACCGGGTCGCGGACGTGGCGATGCACACCGCCGGCATGCCGTCCTGGTCGCCCGTCGCGAGCGGTCACGTGGACCTGCCCGAGGTCGAGCCCCCACGTTGGCAGGGCATGCAGAGCCGCGGCCGATTGATGGCTGGCGGCCAGCCCGGCCTCGCCGTCCCGGAGTAGCCGGTAGACCCGGCGAAGGTGCAGCATCCGCTCGTCCACCACGGTGAGCACCTGGTACGGCGCATAGGTGCCGCGCCGGATCCGGCGCCAGCTGCCGGTGTCCAGCAAGGAGTCGATGTCCGGGTCGGGGTAGCCACACGCGCGCGCATCGGCACGGGTGAACACCCCGCCACGGATGAGGGTCATCACGCTGAGTTGTGGGTTCGCACCGGAGAAGATGCAGGCCTCAGCCCCGGATCGCCGCTCCTACTTCTCAGCTGTGGACAAACGGGCATGAAAAAAGCCCGTCATGTCTGTATGACGAGCTCGGCGCGGGTCGGTACCCACGGTTGCCACAGGAGCGGCATGTTGGCCTCGGACGGCGTCCGGTTGCCTTTGCGCTCGTTGCACGAGGCATGGGCCGCGACCGCGTTCAGCCATTCGGTCCGGCCGCCCCTGGATCTGGGTTGGACATGGTCCATCGTGTCCGCGTTCGCCAGGCCGCAATAGGCACAGTGGAACTTGTCCCGCCGCAGTACGCCGTGCTTGCTGTACTTCATCCGGCCGGCCGCGTACCGCCAGTGGGTGACCACGTACCGGACCAGGCGGAGGACGCGAGGAACCGGGAAGGGGCCGATGGTCCGTTCGCCGTGCGCCTCTTCGACCACCGCGACCTCGCGGACCAGCATCCGGATGGCGTGCTGGATCGACACGGTGTGCAGCGGCTCATATGACGCGTTCAGAACGATGACACTCATCCGATGCCTCCTTCCGGCCGTAGCTGGGAACCACGGCGGCCTTGACGCAGGGTCTCAAGCATCCGTGGCCGTCCGGTGAACGGTCAACGGATTTCGCCAGACGGTCACGTGCCGGAATCGAAGCGTGATCGGCGAAGATGTGTCTATGGAATTGAACAATCTGCTCTCTGGCCCACCCGAGACATTACTCCCCGTAGACCCGGCCGCGGCGGAACTCGCCGCCGGGGCCGCCGCGGTGGACGTCGCCGCCAAGTTCCCGACCTCCTCGCTGGCCTGGTCGGTGCTGGCCGAGGCGGCATTCGAGGACGGCCACACCATCGAGGCATACGCCTACGCACGGACGGGCTACCACCGTGCCCTGGACCTGCTCCGCCGCAACGGCTGGAAGGGTCACGGCCCGGTCCCGTGGGAGCACGAGCCGAACCGCGGCTTCCTGCGCTGCCTCGCCGTGCTGGGCAAAGCCGCTGCCGTCATCGACGAGAAGGAGGAGGCCGAGCGCTGCGCCACCTTCCTGCGCGACTCGTCCCCGACCGCCGCGGACGTCTTGAGCTGAGGCTGTTGTACTGCGTAACGCAGCCGGTGAGCTGAATCCGGTTGTCGGGGCTGGCACCGGCGGGGCATGATCCGCCGGTGACCAGCCCTTATGCACAAGTCGGATATCGCCTCGGCTTCGACTGGGGTCCAGTCGGTGCGGCCGCGGTCCGTGGTGACCTGGTCGCCGTGGTGGACGTGCTGTCCTTCACCACGGCGGTGACTGTAGCCGTGGACAACGGCATCGACGTGCTGCCCTATCGCTGGCGGGACGAGTCAGCTGTGGCCTTCGCCAAGGAACACGACGCCGCGCTGGCTGTCGGCCGTGGGCAGGCCGGTGCCGACGGCATCAGCTTGTCGCCGGCGACGATCCGGCGGGCGCAGAACGTACGGCGGCTCGTGCTGCCGTCGCCCAACGGCTCGACGATCTCCCAGCAACTACAGGACAGTGGATCTACCGTGCTGGCGGTGTCGCTGCGTAACGCCTCAGCAGCTGCCGCACTGGTCGCCCGCAAGCTGACAGAGGATCCATCCCTGACGGCAGTGGCGATCGCCGCCGGTGAGAGATGGAAGGACGGCTCCCTGCGTCCGGCAGTGGAAGATCTGTGGGGTGCAGGTGCCTTCTTGGCCGCGCTGGCCGACAGCGGTGTCGGTCCCTTGTCTCCGGAAGCCAGAGCTGCAGCCGCTGCTTACCGAGACGTCGGGGCCGAGCTGCCGGAACTGCTGTACGAGTGCGCGGGGGGACGCGAGCTCACGGCGTACGGATTCAGGGAAGATGTGGAGATCGCGGCCGAGGTCGACGCCAGTCGGTCCGTCCCGGTACTGCGCGCTGGCGTCTTCGGCGTAGACTGACTGCGTCACCCAAACCCATTACTGCCCGGTGATAGAGCCGGTAGGCGGCGTGCGTCCCCGCTTCCTACCGAAAATGGACGGTTGTAGGCGGCATCGACGGACCGGCATCGCAGGACGCCCACGGTCAGATCACCGCCCCGCCGGGCAGCGGAAGGTACTACCGTGCCGGTTCTCTCCGGACGGATCCGCACGCCCGAAAGGCAGCAGAGCGGCTACAGCGCCGTACTGCGTACTCCCGGAGCGTGGAAGTTCTACCTAGCCGCTGCGCCCGCTCGCATCGGCATCGCCATGACCGGCCTCGGCATCGTCTGGATGGTGCACGGCTCAACCGGCTCGTACGCCGTCGCCGGCACCGTGACCGGAGGCTTCGCAGTAGCTGAAGCGGTCGGTGGACCACAGGTCGCCAAGCTGATCGACCGGTACGGCCAGAGCCGCATGCTGCCGATCACCCTGTTGCTGCACGCATCGGCAATGGCCCTACTGATCGCTCTGACCCTGGCCGCCTCACCACTGTGGATGCTGGTCCTGGCCGGAGTACTCGCTGGTGGATCGCTACCGCAGATCGGAGCGCAGACCGCAGCACGGTGGTCCCATGTGCTCCGAGGTGATCCCGTCATCTCGTCGGCCTTCGCCCTGGAATCACTGGGCACTGGCCTGGCCTTCCTGGTCGGCCCCGCGCTGATCGGAACAGTCAGCGCCCTGGTATCCCCGGTAGTCGGCTCCGTGTTGGCAACCAGCCTGCTGCTAGCCGGTGGCTTCTCGCTCGCCGTGCAACGCAGTACTGCGCCGCCAGCAACTGCTGGCCGCCCTCAGGTGAGCTCAGAACGCTTGCTGCACAGGGGATTCCTGGCGATGGTCGGTGCGACCGTCGGCGTCGGCCTGTTCTTCGGCAGCATGCAGGTCTCGGTGACAGCCTTTGCTGTCGGCAGAGGATCAGCCTCTCTCGCCGGACCGCTCTACAGCATCACCAGTCTGATCAGCCTGATCGCCGGATTCGTCTATGGCACAAGGCGTTGGCGGCTACCTGCCCGCATGCAGTTCGTCGCAGCCATGGCCATCCTGTCCGTCACCTGCGTCCCGTTGCTGTTCGTCGACAGCCCGCTGGGCCTCGCTTTCGCACTGGCCTTACCGGGTCTCGCTCTGGCGCCGATCCAGGTCCTGTCCTCAGTGCTCGTTGAGTCCGAGGTAGAACCCGCAATCCTCACCCAGGCCTTCACCTGGCTGAACTCTGGCAGCGCCGCCGGCATAGCCCTGGGCGCCGCCATCGCCGGCCGCGCAGTAGACACCCACGGCCCCCGCCTGGGCTTCGCCCAAGCCCTACTAGCCACGCTCCTCGCCGCCACCATGGCGATCGTCGTGGCCAGAACCCGTTCCAGAACGGCCGGTCAGCGGTAAGTGGTTTGGCGTTCGATGCTGGCTCGGGTCGCGTAGTCGGCAGGGGTCAGACCTATCTGTTCCTTGAACTCGTGGGAGAAGTGGGCCTGGTCGAAATAGCCGAGGGCGTGGGCGAGGTCGGCCAGTTCGGCGACCTCGCCGCGGGCCAGCAGATCGGCACCGTCGTGGAGCCGGTAGCGGCGGAGCACCCACTTGGGGCCGACGCCGACGTAGCGGCGGAAGAGCCGCTGGAGTTTGCGGATCGGCAGGTCGAAGCGGTCCGTGACCTGGTCGACGCGGGTGAGGGTGCGGTCCGCGCCCATCGCCGCGATGACGGTCCGGACCAGCTCGTACGACGGGTCGGTGTCGACCAGGTGGTCGGACAGGAACGCCTCGAAGACCGCGCGCCGGCGGAGGTCGGAGTCCTCGGCGAAGACCAGGTCGGCCAGCCGGTCGGCGTCATCGAACACGTCGCGCAGCGGCAGCACCTGGTCGCGGAACGAGCCGACGTCGAGGCCGGTCACCGCGCCGAACCCGCCGGCCCAGAACTTCACCCCGAAGGCCCGGCCGCGGCCGGTCAGCTCGCGCTCGAACTTTCGGGTGCAGACGCCGTTCACGAACGCGCCACCCGGCTGCTCGAAGGTGACGTTCACGCTCGGGTAGGGCAGCACCTCAGCGACGTACGGCTCGCGGAGGTCCCACTCGACGATCCAGTACCACTCCACGAACCGGTCGATGCGGGGACCGGCCGCGAGCCGTTTCAGGCTTCGGTGCCGGGCCTGCTCGCGCGGATGCAGGATGCCCTTCTCGCTGTCGGTCGGCTCAGTCGGCACAGCCCCAAAGCTACGACAAGCCGCCGACAGAATCCGGCCTGTCGCGTTCTTACAAGACCGGCCGGGTGCCCGCCGCGAAGACTGATGCCATGACGACGAACAAGGTGAACCCGATCCCCGACGGCTACCACTCGCTCACTCCGTACCTCGCGGTCGACGACGGTCCGAAGGCGATCGAGTTCTACCAGCAGGCGTTCGGCGCCGAGGTGATCAGCCGGCAGGACATGGCGGACGGCCGGCTCGGCCAGGCGGAGTTGAAGATCGGGAACTCGATGCTGCAGCTGAGCAACGAGATGCCGCAGATCGGGTTGCGGGCGCCGAACGGGGAGTGGGTGCACTCGTCGCTGGTGCACTACACGCCGGATGTGGACGCCACCTTCGCCCGGGCGATCGAGGCGGGCGCGCGGCAGGTCGAGGCGGTCCAGACTTTCATGACCGGCGACCGGTTCGGCACGGTGATCGACCCGTTCGGGCATCGCTGGGCGATCCTGACGAAGGTGGAGGACGTCTCCCGCGAGGAGGCCGACCGCCGGGTCAAGGAGTGGCTCGCCTCGAACCCCGAGGGCCTCGACTGAGGGCCTCTACCGACCTCCGGGCACGAGAAAGCGGCCCGCCGGAACCGTCCCCTGCGGCAGTTTCGGCGGGCCGCTGACTAAGAGTGTGCACGTGATCACGGAAATCTGCAACCCGTCGTGACGAACTGCGTGCGCCGTGACACTTGGATGTCACGTGGTGCCCATCCGGAGCGGCCGCAGCATGGTAATGCGCAGGTCCGGTAGACTCCTGTCGCAAGAGCCTGGACGGTCGCCGGACGAACATCCGGTGATGTCCGGGCTTCACCGTTTTCCGAGCGGCCGGCTTGTGCGACGGCGATGAAGTCGTCCCGGGCCGACGCGTGAAGAGGAGGGCTGAGATGCCCGCAATCGTGCTCGTCGGCGCCCAGTGGGGCGATGAGGGCAAAGGCAAGGCGACCGACCTGCTCGGCAACACCGGGGCCGAGATCGACTATGTGGTGAAGTTCAACGGCGGCAACAACGCCGGCCACACGGTGGTGATCGGCACCGAGAAGTACGCGCTGCACCTGCTGCCGAGCGGGATCCTGACACCCGGCGTGACGCCGGTGATCGGCAACGGGGTGGTGGTCGATCTCAGCGTGCTGTTCGAGGAGCTCGACGCGCTGAACGCCCGCGGTGTCGACACCAGCCGGCTGGTGGTCAGCGCCAACGCGCACCTGATCCCGCCGTACAACCGGACCCTGGACAAGGTGGCCGAGCGGTTCCTCGGCAGCCGCAAGATCGGTACCACCGGGCGCGGCATCGGCCCGACGTACGCGGACAAGATGAACCGGATCGGCATCCGGGTCCAGGACCTGTACGACGAGAAGATCCTGGAGCAGAAGGTCACCGGCGCGCTGGAGCAGAAGAACCAGCTGCTGGTGAAGGTCTACAACCGCCGCGCGGTCGAGATCGCCGAGGTGATGGAGGAGCTGCTCGGGTACGCCGAGCGCCTGCGGCCGATGGTCGCGGACACACCGCTGCTGCTCGGCAAGGCGCTGGACGCGGGCAAGACGGTCCTGATGGAGGCGGGTCAGGCGACCCTGCTGGACGTCGACCACGGCACCTACCCGTTCGTCACCTCGTCGAACGCTATCTCCGCGGGCGCGTGCACCGGTTCCGGCATCCCGCCGACCCGGATCGACCGCGTGATGGCCGTCATCAAGGCCTACACGACCCGCGTCGGCGAGGGGCCGTTCCCGACCGAGCTGCTCGACGCGGACGGTGAATGGCTGCGCCAGCAGGGCTTCGAGTTCGGTACGACGACCGGCCGGCCGCGGCGCTGCGGCTGGTACGACGCCGTGATCGCCCGGTATGCCGCTCGCGTGAACGGCGTGACCGACTTCGTACTGACCAAGCTGGACACGTTGACCGGGCGCGAGAAGATCCCGGTCTGCGTCGCGTACGACGTGGGCGGGGTCCGGCACGAAGAGATGCCGATGACGCAGACCGAGTTCCACCACGCCGTGCCGGTCTACGAGGAGTTCGACGGCTGGGACGACGACATCACCGGCTGCCGGACGTTCGAGGACCTGCCGAAGAACGCCCAGACCTACGTCAAGGCGGTCGAGGCGATCAGCGGCGCGCCGATCTCCGCGGTCGGCGTCGGCCCGGAGCGCTCCCAGATGGTGATCCTCGACAACCGGATCTGAGGCTGCTGCCACCCCCGGACACTCCGGGGGTGGCGTCAGTTGCGGCCGATGATGGGCAGGTCGCGGATCAGGGGGTAGCCGCGGAAGTCGGTCAGGCTGGAGGTCGAGGGCAGGTGGATGTCGCCACGCGCCCACTGGGAGCCGGAGCCGTTGGTGGCACCGACGAACGATGCGACGGCGAGAACCAGCAGTAGGACGGCGACGAGCAGGCTCAACCAGGCCGGCCGGAAGGCCGAGCGCACGGTGATCTTGGCGCCTCGTCGCAACGAGCTGCCACCTGGTCCCCACCAGGCGGTGAGGAGTCCCGCGACGCCGCCGGCGCCGAAGCCGATCGCGGAGAGCGGCTCCCAGTCGGTCCCGTGTGAGCTTGCCGCTCCGGCGGTCACGACGCCGCCGACGATGAAGCCCATGACGACCGGCAGGATCAGGCAGAACAGCGTGATCAGCGATGCTGCCATCAGGTGAACCGGGCTGGCCGCGATCGCGATCACACCGTCCGACTTACCGCGTCCACCGCGAACCTGGCGACGGCGCATCAGCGCAGTACTGCCGCGGTCGACCGTCCTGGCGAACGCGAGCAGCAGAGCGGTGACAAGTAGCCCGAAGCCCGGGTAGAGAGCCATCAGTCCGGACAGGGCGAGCATGAGAGCCACCAGGACGACAGAGCGAGCTGCCTGCTGGTTGGCGGGTGCTGCAGTGTCTCCAGCAGGCTGCTTGGCCACCACGCCGTGCCCTGGCTGCGGACCTTGGTACGGCGGCGGCTCCGGCCGGTACGACGGTTGCGGCTGAGGCTGGTAGGTCTGGGGCTGGTACTGGGGTTGATACGACGGTTGCGGGTACGTCGGTTGGTACGGCGCGATGCCCTGTCCGGGCGCGCCTTGGTAAGACAAGGGCATCGCAGGTGGCGCCGCTGCAGTTGGCACCGGACTGTAGGTAGCGGGGTGGACCGGCGCCGGAGTCGCCGCCTTCGCCTTCTGCTGGGCGGCCACGTCCCGCAGCTTGTCCCGCAGTGGCGAGAAGGCCGACAGCGGCGGAATGACCGACGGCACCAGGCCCGCGACCTCGGCCGGGTCGTGGCCGGCAACCGCCGTAGCGGCGATCGCGTCCGCCGGCATCACCCGAGTCATCACTGCGGTCGGCGGATTGACCTGGACCGTCTCCTTCTCGACCACCGCGGTCGTCGGATCCGGGATCAGCGCGTCGCGGCCCTCGGCGTACCGGTTGAGGCCGGTCATGATCTCGAGCTGGGTCGGCCGGTCCCCGCGGGCCGGTGACAACGCGGCCGCCAGCAACGGCTTCAGCCGCGGGTCCAGGCCTTCCAGATCGGCCTTGCCGGTGTGGACGCGATGCAGCACGACCTCGAACGGGCCTTTGCCGAACGGGCGCCGCCCGGTGGCCGCGTAGGCGACAGTGGCGGCCCAGCCCCACCAGTCGGCCGACTCGGACACCATCTCGCCCTCGATCAGCTCCGGCGCGAGGTAACCCGGCGTACCGATCACCAGGCCGGTCTGGGTGAGCCGGAGGTCGTCGGCGGCCTGGGCGATGCCGAAGTCGATCATCACCGGCTTTCCGTTGAACATCATCACGTTGCCCGGCTTGAGATCGCGGTGGATCACACCGGCCTGGTGGACCGCTTGCAGCGACTCCGCGAGGCAGCCGGCCAGCGGCAGCCAGCGCTGCGGGGTCAGTGGCCCACGGTCGTCCACCTGCTCGTCCAGTGGCCGGCCGGGGATGAATCGGGTGACCAGGTACGGCCTGTCACTGCGCAGATCGTGGTCGAGGATGCCGGCGACGCCAGGGTGGCTGACCTTCGTCAGGGTGGTCGCTTCCCGCTCGAGGCGGGCCCGGGCGGTCGGGTCGTGGGCGACATGCGGCCGCAGTACCTTGAGCGCGACCTCCTTGTGTACCGGCCCCTCGGCCAGGTACACGACCCCCATGCCGCCTTGGCCGAGTCGGCGGAGCAGCTTGTAAGGCCCGACCTGCTCGTCCATCACGGTGGCAGCATCCACGTCTACCGGTGCGGTAGGACGTCCCCCTGTCACTGACATGGAATCTAAGGTACGTCGGCGCAAGCCCACTCGTGCGGTTCGTTACCGAACGCGTTCAACCCACTTCGGCAAATAGCGCAGCTCACAAGCAACGGCCGGTGCCCTGAGGCGGTGGGCACCGGCCGCGTCCTCGTCAGGGGGTCACTGGCAGGGTGAACGCGAGCAGTCCGGTCCCAGTGGCGTTGGTGATCCACGGGCCGGCGCCCAGGTGGCCCTGGTACGTCAGGCCGGTGGCGCCTGGGCCGGAGAGAGTGAGCACGAGCTTGCCGCCCGGTTGGTAGGCCACAGATGTGACAGTGGCGGCTGAACCCTCTACCCGAAAGTCGGCAGCTGCGCCGGCGTCGACAGTGAGCGGATCAGACGATCGGAGCTGTACTACGAACTGCGACCCGTTTGCGGTGACGCTGGCCGGGTTCGGCGCTGGGCCTCGCGGAGATTCACGGCGGTCGTGTTGCCACAGGGGGAGGTGCGGACTTGGTACACGTAGTACCGGCTGCCACCGGAGACCGCAGTGCCGAAGTCGGATCGCCAGTCCTGGATCAGCGAGGCGAAACCGGTGACGTGGACCGGGACGTTGTCGTTGTCGGACTCGCCCTGGTACCAGAGCACGCCGCGGACCTGGGCCATCACACCGGCCGCCTGCAGCCGTTGCCGAAGCCTGCCGTAGTTCGTGGCGAGGTCGTCGGGGTTCGCATCGTTGCGCTGGAAGAACGCGATCGGCTGACCGCCGTGCGCGCCGTTGAACAAGGCCACCGGAACCTTGTAGGTGTCGACGAGCCGCCGGCCCATCCGGATCGCCCACTGCCCGACCGAGCCCGACTGGGTGGTGACGTCACCGGTCGCGTAGTGCCAGACCCGGTCGGCGCCGGAGATCGGCCCGTCCGAGGTCGAGCTGCCGAAGCTCCGCAGATAGGGGGATTCCTCGCCGTTCGCGGCGCCGTTGAACTTGGCCGCCTCGGCATTCGACTGCCCCGTTCGAGGTGTGGAGCTCCGCCTCCCGGCGTACGGGATCGAGCTGGCGTTGGTCGGTCTCGACGGGCCGGTCGAGGTCGAGGGGATGAACGGGCTGCGCTTCAAGGCGCCTGCGGGTCTCGGTATGCCGGACGGGTTGTTCGTCCCCGGCGGTGGCTGGATGAACCGGGCCGAGCGGGGCGCCTGGGCCGAAGCCCGTCGCGGGATCATCCCGGCCCGGATCGCCGAACTCGCGCCGCGGCTGGCCTGG
The DNA here is from genome assembly GCF_014217565.1 of Kribbella qitaiheensis. Lineage (NCBI taxonomy): Bacteria > Bacillati > Actinomycetota > Actinomycetes > Propionibacteriales > Kribbellaceae > Kribbella > Kribbella qitaiheensis. The sequence continues at coordinate 3,929,387 of NZ_CP043661.1, read as the reverse complement.
ATCGGCTCGGTCTGCACCGGCGCGATGTTGCTCGCGGAAGCCGGGGTCCGGTGGATCCTTCGCTGGGGCAGTTAGCCTTTGAGTTGCGGGTAGTGGGCCGTGAGGTCCGCGGAGAGGCCGGCCTTGACGTTGCGGCTGATCTCGTCGGCGACCACCTCGAAGGCGCCCGTCTCGATCGCGTCCAGCGCCTGCTTGGCGATGTCCTCCGGCTTGGACTTCGGGTCCGTGATGCCGGCTGTCATGTCGGTGTCGACGTAGCCGACGTGCAGACCGGTGACGCCGATGCCACGGTCGAGCAGGTCGAGTCGCAGCGCGTTGGTCAGCGACCAGAAGGCGGACTTGCTGGCCGGGTACGCGCCGCCGAAGGTGATCCACGAGAGCACGGAGTGCATGTTCAGGACGTGGCCGCCGCCGTTGCGCTCGATGATCGGCACGAAGGCGCGGATCACGTTCAGCGGACCGAAGAAGTTGGCCTCGAAGACGTCGCGGATCTCCTCCACCGGCGACTCGAGGAGGCTGCTGCCGCCGGTGACCCCGGCGTTGTTGATCAGAACGGTGACGTCCGGGGCGGCTGCGGCCAGCGCCTCGATCGAGGCCGGGTCGGTGACCTCCAGCGGCACGTTCACGACGCGGTCGTCGGTGCTCGGCTTCGGGCTGCGGGCGGTGGCGTAGACCTTCTTCACCCCACGGGTGAGCAGGTCGTCCACCATTGCCTTGCCCATTCCGCGGCTGCCGCCGGTGACGAGGACGACTGCACCTTCGAGTGTGGTCACGATGACTCCGGTAAGAGAGGGGAAACAATTCGGTTTCCCCACTGTAAACCGATCTGTTTCCAAACGCAAGCCGAGCCGGTACGCTCGAGGTATGACCACCCAGGCGACACCCCGTCAGCGGCTGCTGGACGCGGCGGGCGAACTCTTCTACCGAGACGGCCTGAACATCGGCGTGGACGCGCTCTGCAAGGCGGCCGGCGTCTCGAAGAAGTCGATGTATCAGCTGTTCCGCTCCAAGGACGAGTTGATCGCCGAGAGCCTGGCCAGTGTCGGACCGGCGTACCAGCAGGCGCTGGAGCCGGGCGTCGACGACGGGTCGACGCCGTGGGAGCGGATCCTGGCGGTCTTTCAGAAGCAGGACCGGCTCACCGCGGGGGACGGGTTCTACGGCTGCCCGTTCCTGAGTACGGCGGTCGAGCTGAAGAACCCGGAGCACCCGGGCAGCGTGGTGGCGCGGCACTTCAAGCAGCGGCTGACCGACTTCTTCCACGGCGAACTGCTGGCTGCCGGAGCGGCCGCCCCCGAAGAGTTGGCGGTCCAGCTGACGATGGTCTTCGACGGCGCGAGCGCCCGGGCCGTCGTACGGGCCCAGGCGCTCGGTGGTGCCGGGATCAGGATGGCTGAAGCCATCCTCATCGCGGCGGGTGTGCGGCCTTCCGAGTTAGCCGGCCAGACCCGCTAGCTCGGAGCCTGCCCGCAGGCAGGCGCCAACCCCGAAGTCCGCGGTGGAGTCGTAGGTGATCGGCTGGCTCGACTCCGGCCCGTCGCCGACCTTCTGGACATAGCCGAGGAAGCCGCCCGGGTGGACCGCCGTCGCGACCATCCCGTTCCAGGCCCTGGCCGCGACCGCCTGGTACGACGTGGCCGCGACCAGGCCGGCCTTGATCGCGTACGCCGTCGCGTAGGTGAAGAAGGCGGTCCCGCTGGTCTCCGGACCCGGTAGGTGCTGCGGGTCGCCGAGGTTGACGGTCCAGAATCCGTCGGACCGCTGGATCGGCCGCAAAACGGTGACCAATTGGGTCAACGTACTGCTGTATTCGGCGACGTTCTGCTGATTTGCGGGTAGCGCCTTCAGGGTCTTCACGTGGGCGGCGCCGACCCAGCCGTTGCCGCGGGACCAGAGCACCGGTTTCCCGTTCGGCGAGACGATCTTGCCGGGCAGGAATCGGTCGTCGCAGTACCAGAGGCCGGCTCGACGAGACCCACAGGCCACGGGTCCGCTTGGTGTGGTTGTGCAATGGTGATTGTTGGCGTGCCGGGTCGTGACGCCGCCGGGAATTCCATAGGCGTGTTTCTCGGCCCAGCTCCTGGTGTAATCGAGATATCGCCGGTCATCGGTCATCGGTCATCGGTCAGCCGAAAGGCGGCCATCAGGCCGGAGAAGAAGGTGGACCGGGCCCACCCGTCTTCGGAATCGGGGCGACGGTTGCTGCGGAGGGTAGTGCCGGGGCGGCCAGAGCGGCGGTTCCGAGACTCAGGAATACGCGTCTTCTCATGGGACGGGACCTCACAGGGTCCCGGCAAAGTCGTTGCATGGGGCTGTGACCTGCGGGTTTAGGCCTGTGTGATCGGTGTGGCGTGGGTGACGGGTGTGGCTCGTGGGGCTTGGATGGAAGTTCTCACACTCACCGTCCAACCGGAGAACCACACCCGTCTATGTCATCTTCTCCCACTGCGGACACCGCGCAGCAGATCACCACCGCTGGAGGTGACTACGTTTTCACTGTCAAAGGCAATCAGCCCAACCTCCACAAAGCCTGCAAAGGCCTGCCCTGGAAAGACGTTCCGAGCCACACCGTCACCAGCCGTGGACACGGCCGCAGAACAACCCGGACCATCAAGGTCACCACCGCCCCGGCCCTGGGTCGAGTTCGCCGGCGCCACCCAGATCGCACAGGTCCGGCGGACCGTCACACGCAACGGCAAGAAAACCATCGAAGTCGTCTACCTGACTACCTCAGCAGGCCACCAGCAAGCACCACCAGCCACCCTCACGGCCTGGGTCCGAGGCCACTGGGGCATCGAGAACCGGCTCCACTGGATCCGCGACGTGACCTACGACGAAGACCGCTCCCAAGTCCGCACCGGCAACAGCCCACAAGTCATGGCCACCCTGCGCAACACCGCGATCAGCCTCCTACGACTGACCGGCACCGACAACATCGCCCAACGCCTACGACACCACGCCCGAGACCCCAAAACCATCCTCAACCTGCTCCTGACCAGCTAAAACGCGACTTTGCCGGGACCCTGGGGTGCCAGCCGGTCCAGCTGCGGCCTTCGAAGTGGTCCAGGCCGACGCCGGTCTTGAGTTCGCGGTATTCGTGTTCGATGCGCCAGAGGAACTTGAGGCGGAGGCCGAATCCTTTCTCCGGGCTGACGGCTCTTATGGATGAGCGGCCACGAGGCCGACGCGTTGAAGGAGGTTCGATGACCGTAGTCATTGTCGCTATGGTGGTCGTGGCGGTGCTGGTGTGCAGTTGTGTTGTGTTCCTGCGGATGCGCAAGAGGTCGAACCATGGCTGACTTCGCCCCATCGTCCTGGCCGGCCGACCAGCTCGTTCTGGCAGCGCAGCGTGGTGACGAGGCGTCGATCGCCGTGCTGGTCTCAGGTGCGTACCCACATGTCCGGCGTTTCGCGTTCTCGCTGTGCGCGAGCAGCCAGGATGCCGAGGACGCGGCCCAGGAGGCGATGATCGTTCTGTTTCGCAAGATCGGAACGCTGCGGGCGACGACCGCGCTCGCGTCGTGGATGTTCCGCATCGTGCGCAACGAATGTCTGCGCCGTGCGCGGACCCTTGCACAGCGCGATGAGACGCTCCCTGAGGTAGTCGCCCCCTCTGCCGAGGACGACGTGCTGAGCAGGCTGGAGGTCGAACGCCTGGCAGCCGCCATCGCGTCGTTGCCCGACGATCAGCGCCGCGTGCTGATCATGCGTGACATTCAGGGCCTGCCGGGAAAGACAGTCGCCAAGTTGCTCGGGCTGAGCACAGCGGCGATGAAGTCGCGGCTGCACCGCGCCCGCGCCACCGTGCGAGCCCGCCTGGACATCCCGGAGGAGAGCACACCTCAATGAGCAATCAAGAGACCAAGCCACCGTCGTTCGCCAGCAGGTCCCTACCCGTTCATCTGGCGCGTGGAGTCATCGGATTCGGCCTCGTCGCCGCCTCGGTTGTGCTGGCCCCCGTCGTCGGGTGGATCAGCCTGCTGCTCCTGCCTGCGGGCGTGGTGGCGCTCCGTGGCTGTCCGACGTGCTGGGTGGTCGGACTGGTGCAGACCATATCCCGCGGACGCCTAGAGCGGAAATGTGTGGATGGGCAATGCCGATTGGAGCCGTCGAGGGACATCTCATGACACTCCCTGTGTCAACCTCAGGCAGCAGGTCGAGAGGCTGTCTGCTGGTTGAGCGTTGCTGCGGCGCCGTGGTTGGTGGGGTTGTAGGGCGTGCGGTCCAGGGGCTGGCGTGGCGCCTGCTGTCGGCGAACATGGTGATGGCTTTGCGAACCGTTTGTTGCAGACCCACCGGAAGTGCACTGCCTGATGTTTGCCAGAGGCTTTGGTGACGGGTGTGCAGCCGGCGAGTGCAGCGATAGAATCGGGGTCCTTGTAGGCTTGGCGGCAGTCGCTCCACTCGGCGAGTATCTGGGCGGCGTTGATCTGACCCGACCTTGGCAGCGAAGTGAAGATCCCGCCGTCCGGGTTCTCCTCGAGTCGGGCGGTCACCGAGCGGCCCAGGTCCTTGACGGCGGCGTTGACCGCTTTCACGACGTTGACCAGGGCGAGGACTGCATCGCGCAGCGCGGTGGTCAGGGCTGGGTCGGTCGTGCCGGCCGGGGCCGACCGCAGCCGTTGGAGCAAGCCAGCCGCGGGTCGTTTGCCGGAGTAGCCACGGGCGCGGCAGAACGCCGCGAGGCGTTTCTCGCCCAGGTGCGCGGCCAGCTGGTTGACCGCCGCGACCCGCATCTCGACCAGGTCATCGCGGGTCCGGACCACGGTCCGCACCGCCTTGGTCTCACCCGAGTACGGCGCCGCCGTGCGCAGCCGGTGCTGGCGCAACCGCAGGTATTTGGCGATCACCCGCGGCGTCGGCGGCGTCGGACTTGGCTCCGGACAGCACCTCGCCTTCGCGCCAGGTCTTGGTCGCGTTCGGGCTGACCGGCACGACCGGGTGTCCGGCCTCGAGCAGCAGGTCGACCAGCCGCCCGTTCGGGCGTTCGATCCCGATCGGGATATCGGTCGCGTCACCATGTTCGGCCAGGCTGCGGATCAGCAGCACGATCCCCTCCGCGGAGTGCTTGGTGGTGAAATGCACGGGACCTCACTTTGTTCCATTGCGGGATGGGACAAATCGTTACTTTGTTCCAGAACAAATTCCCGCTGCTGGGATATTGACGCCTTCACGCCCTGTCGTCAAACTTCCGAAAAGACTCTGCGGTATGCGGGGGCCAGATTGCCAATGACCGCAGCGTGGAGTCCACCGCCCCTAGAACAGGACATCCGCCCATGCGAAAGAAGGCATTGATCCCCGTGGTCGCCGCTGCCTGCGCAGCCGTGGTCGCCGGTGCACTGAGCAATCCCGCCTCCGCGGCCCAGCGACCGGCTGCTGTCAGCGCGCCGGCCGCGGTGAACGCGCCGGCCTCCTTCACTCATCCCGGTGTCGGCTCCAGTCGCGCCCAGCTGGACTTCGTCCGCGCCAAGGTGCAGGCCGGCGCCCAACCGTGGACGAACGCCTACAACCAGGCCAAGAACAGCAACTACGCGTCTTTGAGCCGGACGCCGACTCCACGCGCGGTGGTGGAATGCGGTCCGTACTCCGACCCGAACCTCGGCTGCACCAACGAGCGCGAGGACGCGATCGCGGCGTACACCGACGCCCTGATCTGGTACATCGGCCGCGACGATCGCTATGCGCAGAAGTCGATCGCGCTGATGGACGCCTGGTCGAACACGATCAGCGACCACACCAACAGCAACGCTCCGCTGCAGACCGCGTGGTCGGCCTCGTCGTGGCCGAAGGCCGCCGAGATCATCAAGCACGTCTACGGCAACTGGCCGAACGCGGGCCGGTTCGAGACGATGCTGCGCAACGTCTACCTGCCCGAGATCGTCAACGGCTCGAACTCCAACGGCAACTGGGAATTGAGCATGACCGAGGCGATCCAGGGCATCGGGGTGTTCCTCGACGACCAGACCGTCTACGACAAGGCGATCTCACTGTTCCGGGTCCGGACGCCCGCCTATGTCTACCTCTCCTCGGACGGCGCGCTGCCGAAGACCAAGCCGAGCCAGAACCTCAATACCCGCGACAAGATCGTCGCCTACTGGCAGGGCCAGGGCACCTTCGTCGACGGGCTGACCCAGGAGACCTGCCGCGATTTCACGCACACCGGCTACGGGATCTCATCGATCTCGCACGTGCTGGAGACGTCCCGGATCCAGGGCATCGACCTGTACCCCGAGTTCGGTGAGCGGCTGCGTCAGGCGCTCGGCTTCCAGTCCCGGTGGGAGCGCAATCTGGAGGCAGTTCCGTCCTGGCTCTGTGGCGGCACCGTCAAGCGCGGCCTCGGCCCGATCACCGAAGTCGGCTACAACGCCCTGCATACCCGTCTCGGCATCGCGATGTCCAACACCCAGGCCCTGACCGAGTCCAAGCGCCCGGCAGGTTCGAACAACCTGTTCGTCGCCTGGGAAACCCTCACCCACGCTGAGAACCCCAGCTGACACCTCGCTTACGTCCGAAGAAGTGGAGTGGACGTTCCTCCGCTTCTTCGGACGTAAGGACCGGCGACGAGTCAGATCTGGGCCTCGCCGCGTTTCCAGTAGCCCTGGAAGGAGACGGCGGACTTGGGCAGGCCGACGGTGTTGACGAGGTGGCGGCGGACCTGCTTGATCATGCCGGACTCGCCGGCCACCCACGCGTAATCGACGTCGTCCGGAAGATCGGCGGCTTTGAGGGCCGCGGGCAATGAATTGGACGCATCAGCGTGGGTGATCCAGGTGATGTCCACCTCGCCCGGGCTCGGCAGCGGGCGGATATCGCGCAGATCGGGAACCTCGACGAAGACAGTGGCCCGTACTGCGGCCGGAAGCTGCTCGAGGATGCCCGCCAGTGCCGGCAGCGCGGTCTCGTCGGCGACCAGGACGCGGCTGATGCTCGTCGCGGGCGGAACGTAGTCGACGCCTGAGTTGAGCAGGCCTTTGATGCTGCTGGTGTCGACCGAGAACGGCACGATCAGACCGATCTCGTCACCCGGCTCGACGTCGCTCACCCAGGCCGACGCGGGCCCGTTCACACCGTGCAGGACGAATTCGATATCGAGCTCGGCCACCTCGGGCCGCAGCGCGCGGACCGTGTAGGTGCGCATGACGAAGCGCTCCTCGGCCGGCATCGAGCACCAGTCGGCGTACCACTCGGGGCCGACCGGCAACCGCAGTACGCCGCCGTCGGGCGGGGAGAGCAGCACCTTGATCCGCTGATCCGGACCGGCGGTCACCACCTCGGCGAGCTCGGGCGCCACGAAGGTCACCCGGCGCAGATGCGGGCTGAGGTCCTCGATCGACGCCACGGTGGCGAGTACCGAGTCGAACGCGATCGGGCGCTCGAGCACTGTCGTCATACCGGTCTCCGATGAAAGTACTGACAAGGCAGGGGTGCTCGGGTGCGGCCCGATGACGAGCGGGCTATCCTCAGGCATCTAAAGGTTAGCCTTACCTAAGAGGATCTATAAATCCAATGCCCCCGCCGCCTACAGCCGCCGCAACCCGGCCAGCGACCGCAGTTGCGCCCAGGCGCCGCTCGCGTGCCCGCCGCACCCCGCTGATCCTGGGCCTGGTCGGCTGTGTGGCATTGCTGGTGGTGGTCTGTCTGCTGAGCATCGCCGTGGGCTCCAGGCAGATCCCGCTCTCGACCGTGTTCGATGCCCTGCGCCACTATGACGCGTCCAACACCGATCACGTGATCGTCCACTCGCTCAGAGTGCCGCGAACCCTGGTCGGACTGCTGGTCGGCGCCGCGCTCGGACTGTCCGGTGCGTTGATGCAAGGCGTGACGCGCAACCCGCTGGCGGATCCGGGCATTCTCGGCGTCAACGGTGGCGCGGCGCTTTTCGTTGTCGCGGGCATCTATTGGTTCGGCCTGACCAGCCTGACGGCGTACGTGTGGCTGGCCTTCGCCGGCGCGGCCGCCGCTTCGGTCGCGGTCTACGCGCTCGGCTCACTCGGACGAGAAGGCGCGACGCCGGTGAAACTCGCGCTCGCGGGCGCGGCCCTGACAGCGATGCTCGGGTCGCTCACGACCGCGCTGCTGATCGGGGACGTCGACACCTTCGACCAGTTCCGGTTCTGGGCGGTCGGGTCGCTGTCCGCCCGTGGCTCGGACGTCGTCGGCCAGGTGGCGCCGTTCATCCTGATCGGCATCGCGCTCGCGCTGGTCTCGGGCCGGGTGCTCAACGCTCTGTCACTCGGTGACGATGTGGCCCGATCGCTGGGGCAGCGGGTCGGGCTGGCACGGATTTTCACCGCGGTCACAGTCGTGCTGCTCTGTGGAGCTGCCACCGCCGCGGCGGGACCGATCGGTTTCGTCGGCCTCACCATCCCGCACGTGGCGCGCCTGGTGACCGGGCCGGATTACCGCTGGATCCTGCCGTACTCGATGCTGCTGGCCCCGATCCTGCTGCTCGGTTCCGACGTCATCGGCCGGGTCGCCGCGCAGCCGGGCGAGCTCCAGGTCGGCATCGTCACCGCCGTGCTCGGGGCGCCTTTCTTCATCGCCCTGGTACGCCGCCGGAAGCTGGCGGACCTCTGATGGCGAGCGTGACCGCGGAACATTCGCCGGCCCAGGTGATCTCGCGGGCCCGGGCTGCCCGGCGGGCCCGGTCGCTGGTCGTGACGGCCGTCCTCGCCGCTGTGGTGTTCGTGATCTTCTGCGTCTCGCTCTCACTCGGGGACTTCAAGATCCCGGTGAGCGACGTGGTGAAGACGCTGTTCGGTGGCGGCGACAAGGCGACCGAGTTCATCGTGAACACGCTCCGATTGCCCCGGGCGCTGACAGGTCTCCTGGTCGGCCTCGCTCTCGGCTTGTCCGGTGCGATCTTCCAGAGCATCGCCCGCAATCCGCTGGCCAGCCCGGACATCATCGGTGTCACGTACGGCGCCAGTGCGTTCGCCGTGTTCGCGATCGTCACGCTTGGTCTGGCCGGCGCTGCGATCGCCGGACTCGCGATCGCGGGAGCGCTGCTGACCGCCATCATCATGTACCTGCTCGCGTGGCGACGCGGTGTCTCCAGCTACCGGCTGATCCTGGTCGGGATCGGGATCGGAATCGGCGCGATGGCGACCAGCCTCACGTCGTACCTGCTGACCAAGGCGCGGGTCGAGATCGCCCAGCAAGCGCTGATCTGGCTCACCGGCAGCCTGAACGGGCGGGACTGGACGCAGGTCCGCTGGATGACGATCACCCTCGTCGTGCTTTCGCCGGTGCTGATCTTCCTGGTGCATCGGTTGCGGATCCTTCAGTTCGGCGACGAAACGGCGTACGGGCTGGGCTTGCGAGTGGAGCTTTCGCGGCTCGGGCTGATCGTGGTTGCCGTGCTGCTGGCCGCGATGGCGACGGCCGCGGCCGGGCCGATCGGTTTCGTGGCCTTCGTGGCGCCGCCGATCGCCCGCTGGCTGACCCGGTCGGCGGGGCCGGCGCTGATCGTGTCCGCTCTGATCGGTGCCTTCGTGGTGTCGTTGTCCGACCTGATCGCGCAGCACGCGCTGGGGGAGACCCAGTTGCCGGTCGGTGTCATCACCGGCGTCGTCGGCGCGCCGTACCTGATGTTCTTGCTGGCCCGGGCCAACCGGGTGGGGAGTGGTGGCTGAAATGGAGACCCCCATGATCGAGCCTGCGGTGGACCACAGTCTGGCCGCCGAGAACCTTGCCGTCGGCTACGACCATCGCGAGATCATCCACGACCTGTCGGTCCGGATCCCGGCCGGCAAGATCAGTGTGATCGTCGGCGCCAATGCGTGCGGCAAGTCCACCCTGCTGAAGACGCTGGCCCGGTTGCTCAAGCCCAGCAGGGGATCCGTGCTGCTGGACGGCAAGAGCATCCACCAGATCCCGACCCGTGAGGTCGCGACCCGGCTCGGTCTGCTGCCGCAGTCGCCGACCGCGCCGGAAGGCATCACGGTCGCGGACCTGGTCGGTCGCGGCCGGTACCCGCGGCAGGGCTGGATCCGGCAGTGGACGTCGGCCGACGACGAGGCGATCGCCGACGCGATGACCTCGACCGACGTACTGGAGATCGCCGACCGCCCGATCGACGAACTGTCCGGTGGTCAGCGCCAGCGGGTCTGGATCGCGATGGCGCTGGCGCAGGAGACCGGCATCCTGCTGCTCGACGAGCCGACCACCTTCCTCGACCTGACCCACCAGTTCGAGGTGCTCGATCTGCTGGTCGACCTGAACAAGCGAGACGATCGGACCATCGTCCTGGTGCTGCACGACCTGAACCAGGCCTGCCGCTTCGGCGACCACCTGATCGCGATGAAGGACGGCGCGATCGTTGCCGAGGGCAACCCGGCCGAGGTGATCACCGAGCAGGTGGTCCAGGACGTCTTCGGCCTGGCGGTCAAGGTGATCCCGGACCCGGTGGCCGGTACGCCGATGGTCGTCCCCATCGGCCGCCACACCCCCCGCACCAACGCGGCCGGCGGACCCGTTGCCGCCGACAACGCTGTCAGCGGGGGTGTCGGGACCGAGAACCCAGCCGCGAAGGCCCTCGCCGCGTCCTCCGCCGCGAACGGAATCTGCCGACCCACCCAACGCTGACGAAAGACCCCCGCTTCGCGCCCTCCTCCGTCGCGACTAGCGGTCAGCCGCACGTGGTCCGCTGGTCCAGGTTCAAGCGAACAGCCGGGGCGGCCGGCCGCTCCGTCGCGGATCGGATGACGTGGGCGATGGCTGGAAACCTGATTCGTCCAGGACGACGGTACGCCGGTCGGTGTCCCCGGATCGGCAATCCGAGCCGAGCGCTTTCTAGCCGCGACGGAGGAGGGCACGAGGCGGGCTCGACATACGTGGGCCATTGACGAGGTCAGGACTGTTAGGTAACTTTCCTAACAATTGTTGTTAGGTAAATCCACCTAGCAAAATACTCCCGATCGCCCCTCTGGAGTGGCTCATGGCTCGAAGGCGCGTGTTGCTCAAGGTAGTACCCCCGTTTGTGGTCGCCGCTCTGGTGGCCGGGATCGGACTCAATTCAAGTGCCGAAGCAGCGGCGGACGCTCTGCTGTCCCAGCGTAAACCGGTACTGGCGTCCAGTCTCGAGACCAGTTCCTTCGGCGGCGATCTCGCCGTCGACGGGAGCGGGACGACGCGCTGGGCCAGCGCGGAAGGCGTGGATCCGCAGTGGATCCGGGTCGACCTCGGTCAGGCCGCCGCCATCCATCGGGTCAAGCTGAGCTGGGAGGCGGCGTACGGGAAGAACTACCGGATCGAGGTCTCGGACGACGGCACCAATTTCACCACCGTCAAGGATGTCGTCAACGGCAACGGCGCCACCGATGACCTGACCGGCCTGCAGGGACACGGGCGGTACGTCCGTCTGGTCGGCACCAAGCGAGGCACGAGCTACGGCTACTCCCTGTGGGAGCTGGAGGTGTACGGCGCTGCAGACTCCAGCGGTGACACCCAGGCGCCCACAGTCCCGACTGGATTGAAGGCCACCAGCGTCACGGCGACCACCGCGACCCTGAGCTGGACCGCCTCTACCGACAACGTGGGCGTCAACTCGTACGACGTACTGCGGGACGGCGTCGTGATCGCCAACGTCGCACAGCCGCCGTACAACGACACCGGCCTGAGCGGGAGTACGACGTACAAGTACACCGTGAAGGCTCGTGATCTCGCCGGAAACGTCTCCAACCCCAGCGATGCCCTCAGCGTGCTGACGACGGCCGGTGGCGGTGGCGGTCAGTTCGTCCTCGCGGCCGCCGGCGACATCGCGGAGCAGTGCACGGCATCCAGCTCCAGCTGCATTCACCCCAAGACGGCGGCGCTGGTCCAGGCGATAAACCCGGCCAACGTCATCACGATGGGCGACAACCAGTACGACGACGCGCATCTGTCGGACTTCCAGAACTACTACGACAAGACCTGGGGGAAGTTCAAGAGCATCACCAAGCCGATCCCAGGTAACCACGAGACCTACGACGAGCCGTCGTTCGACGGATACCACAAGTACTTCGGATCGATCGCCACGCCGCAGGGCAAGAACTACTACAGCTGGGAACGCGGCAACTGGCACTTCATCGCGCTGGACTCCAACGACTTCGTGAAGGAGGAGGCCGGCAAGACCGCTGCCACCGACCCGGCCCAGCTCACCTGGCTGAAGCAGGACCTCGCCGGCAACACCAAGGGCTGCATCGCGGCCTACTACCACCACCCGCGCTTCAGCTCGGGCGACCACGGCGACAACCCCGACGCCGCCCAGCTCTGGCAGACGTTGGTCGATGCCAAGGTCGACCTGGTGCTGAACGGTCACGATCACCACTACGAACGGTTCCTGCCGCAGAACGTCAACGGTCAGCCGGACCCGAACGGTCCGATGCAGATCATCGGCGGCACCGGCGGTGCGTCGTTCTACCCGGTCCACGCGGCTCACCCCGCCACGGCCAAGTTGATCCACGACAAGAGCGGTGTGCTCAAGCTGTCGATGACCGACACCACGTTCGCCGAGCAGCTCATCGGCCTCGACAACACGGTGCTGGACAGCAGCCCGACCTACACCTGCCACTGACATGTATCTAGCCAGCAGCCGGGCCGCCGACAGTGGCGGCCCGGCCACCGGTAGCACCGCGCTCCGCTGGCGCCGAGTGTCCGGCAATGTCGTCGCACTCGGTCTGGTCAGCCTCGTCACCGACATCTCGTCGGAGATGGTCACCGCGATTCTCCCTCTCTACCTGGTACTCGGACTCGGCCTGAACCCCTTGCAGTTCGGGCTGTTGGACGGTCTGTACGCCGGTGCGACTGCCGTACTGCGCCTCGTCGGCGGGTACGCCGCGGATCGCTGGCACCGGCTCAAGACCGTCGCAGGTGTCGGCTACGGACTCTCGGCGATCTGCAAGCTCGGCCTGATCCTGGCCGGCTCGTCAGTGGCCGGGATCGGCGCTGTTCTTGCTGTCGATCGTGCGGGGAAGGGCATCCGGACCGCCCCTCGGGATGCCCTGATCTCGTTGAGCAGCAAGCCGGAGACGCTCGGCCGGTCGTTCGGCGTCCACCGGGCGCTGGACACCGCCGGTGCGTTCCTCGGTCCGCTGGTCGCGATGGGCGTGCTGTGGGTCAGCCTGGGCGACTACGGCTCCGTCTTCGTGACCAGCTTCTGCATCGCCTGCTTCGGTGTGCTGCTCCTCGTCGTGGCAGTTCGCGACAAGGTGCGGACTCATCGGGCTTCAGGTATCCCGTTGCGGGCGATGTTCGCCTTGCTGGGAGGGAGAAGCTTTCGCCGGATGTGCGGCTGGGCTGCCCTTCTCGGCCTGGTGACGATCACGGATTCCTTTGTCTACTTGGCCTTGCAGCGCAGGTGGGATATCAGCAGCACGCTGTTCCCGCTGCTTCCGTTGGGTACGACGGGGGTCTTCCTGCTGCTGGCCGTTCCGCTCGGCCGGATCGCTGATCGCTTCGGCCGCTGGCGAGTGTTCGTCGGAGGTCACCTCGCGTTGGTGATCTGCCTGGTGCTGGTCTGCGGACCGGTCGGTGGGCCGTTGTCGATCATCGGAGCTCTTGCCCTGCACGGGATCTTCTATGCGGCGACGGACGGGGTTCTTCCTGCGGCTGCAGGACCACTGTTGCCGGAAGACCTGAGGGCAAGCGGTCTTGCTCTGCTGCAGACCGGCCAGGCGCTGGCCCGGATGGCGTCGGCTGTGCTCTTCGGACTCGCTTGGACGCTGTGGGACCTGGGTCCGTCCTTGGTCGTGACAGCCGGTCTTCTGGTGGTCGTCACGATCGCGGCGGCTGTCGTCAAACCCTGGGAGGCAAGGGGATGAAGAAGGTTCTGATCGCGTTGGCCGGGTTCGCCGTCTTCGCGGGCGTGGCGGTCACCTACGTCGTGTCCGCTCGCGGTGACGGTCCCGCCGAGAACGCGGTCCCGGTGGTCACCGGACAGTCGATGGCGCTGGACGGCCGCAGCTTGTACTTCCGGAATGTTGCCAAGGGCCCGGATTTCGGCAAGCTGGCCGCGGTGCCGAGAACCGCTCCGACCGCGGCGCGGAAGGTCGGAGATCTCCGGTGCGACCGCTATGCGGTCGCTCGCGGTACGGGGGTGTGTCTCAGTGTCAAGCAGGGATCGCTGCCGCCGGTGACCGACCTGCTGGTGCTCGGTCCCGATCAGGCTGTCCGGCATCGGGAGACCTTGCCCGGAACGCCGAGCAGGGCACGCGTTTCTTCGGATGGAAAGATCGTCTACTGGACGCTGTTCGTCTCGGGCGACTCGTACTCCGCGACCGGGTTCTCCACTCGCAGCGGACTTTACGAGGTGCAGACCGGGCAGTTGGTGAAGACCATCGAGGAACTCGCTGTCTTCATCAGTGGACGACGGTACTTCGCCCGCGACGCGAACTTCTGGGGAATCACCTTCGGTGCCGACGGCAACCGGTTCTACGCGACACTCGGCAGCAAGGGGAAGACCTACCTGATCGAGACGGACTACAAGCGCTATCGCGGCGAGGCGATCCTCGAGAATGTCGAATGCCCGTCGCTGTCGCCGGATGGTAAGCGAATCGCCTTCAAACAAAAGGTTTCCGACGGTGTCTGGCGGCTCGCCGTGGTGGATCTGGCATCTCGGACGGTGACCCAGCTGGCCGAGACTCGCAGCGTCGACGACCAGCCTTTGTGGCGCGACGATTCCACGATCCTCTACGCCCTGCGCCGAGACGGTGACGCCTCCGACGTCTGGTCGGTCCCGGCCAACGGGGCCGGTACGCCGACGCTGCTCATCCCGGACGCGAGCAGCCCGGCGTACGGGTGATTACCGGCACGACTACGCGTAGTCAAGCCTTGCGTACCTGGTAGAAGACGAGGCCGGCCAGGAGTGCGCCGAGGCTGCCGAGGGTGAGGTCGCCGAGGGTGTCGGTGTAGGCCGTCTGGAGTTCGGTCGAGTGGCGGACGAAGGCGACGTACTCGCCGAGCTCCCAGACGACGGCCGCGGTGGCGCCGAAGCCGAGCGCGACGAACACGGTCAGTGCTCGGGTCAGTGAGCGTGGCGCGAAGGCCGTCATCACCCCGGTGGTGAGCAGCGCCCACAGGATGAAGTGCATCGCGTCGTCCCACCAGGTGATGGTGTCGAACAGGTTCAGCCGGTTGCCGATCAGGTCCACCAGCCAGGGCAGCGTCATCAACAGATCCGCGGTCCAGGGGAAGGCCTTGTGGAGTCTGCTCTTCGCCCGGCCGTACGCGTACCACCACAGCGGCAGGACCAGGGCGCCGATCGGGTAGACGATCAGGCGTGCGGTCGAGGCCTTGCCCTTGATGCCGCTCAGGTCGGGCCAGATGAGGGCCGAGAGCAACAGAAGGAACAGCGCGGCCTTCGCCGCAAGGGCGGCGTACCGGAACCAGGCGGGCTTGCCGGTAGCAGGGACCGTCGTGGCAACCATTGTCGTCATACCTCCAGTGAAGCCGCGCGGGCCCGACTGCGGATGAGTACAACTACGTGAACCCGCCCGTCATTGTGACGCAGCCGGGGGCTTCTTGGTTGGAGATCAGCTGACGCTGATCAGGTCGACCACGAAGATCAGGGTCTCGCCGGGCTTGATCGCGCTGCCCGCGCCGCGGTCGCCGTAGCCCAGGTGCGGCGGGATGACCAGCTTGCGCCGGCCGCCGACCTTCATCCCCTGGACGCCGGTGTCCCAGCCCTGGATGACCTGGCCGACACCGAGCTGGAAGGCCAGCGGGGCGCCGCGGTTGTACGAGGCGTCGAACTCTTCCCCGGTGGAGTGGGCCACGCCCACGTAGTGGACGTTGACGCGGGAGCCGGCCTTCGCCTCGTCGCCGTCGCCCTCGGTGATGTCGGTGATCTCCAGATCCGCCGGCGGCGGGGTGTCCGGAAAGTCGATCTCAGGCTTGTCAGTCATACCTCAAGCTAACCAGATCGTCCGTGCGATGGTTTTCACAACCCCGTACTCCGGCGCGTTAGCCGGTGAAGGCTTCACGCAGAGTGACGGCGAATTCGGCGGGCTTGCCGGGCTGGCCGTACTCGTCGCCGAGGAAGCCGCCGTGGTTGCTCGGGAACACCACCGGCGTGAGGCCGAGTCGCTCCGCGATCGCCTCGCCGCCCCGGCGGGCGAGCTGGCCCTCGGACTCCTCGCCGACGCCGATCACGATCTGCTCCTTGACCTTGGCAAGTGCGTCGACGTCCGGCTGGTACGACGTACAGCCGCGCAGGTTCTGCCCGATCAGGGAGTCGTTGCGGGAACCGTCGTCGGTGGTCGGCAGGCCGAACATCGCCGGGTCCGGCGCCGGCTGCTCGGTGTAGTCGTCCGGGATCTCGCCTTGGTAGCTGACGATCGCGATGAACTTGGCCATCCCGGCGCCCATCCCGTCGCGCTGGTAGGTCTGGTAGATGTCCTCGGTGGCCGCGAGCGCGTTCACGTGATCCGCGGTGAGTGCGGCCAGCGGCGGCTCGTGGGCGACCAACCGGCGTACGAGCTCGGGCCTTTTCGCCATCAACGCCAGCGCGTTCACCGCCCCGCCGCTGCTCGCGAAGAGGTCGACCGGTCCGGCGTCGAGCGTCTCGATCAGGGCGGCCAGGTCGCCGGCGTGGTCGTCCGGCGACAGCTCGCCGGTGCCGTCGGTGCGGGTACTGCGCTCCACCCCGCGCGGGTCGTAGGTCACCACGGTCCGGTCCGCGAAATTCGACGCCAGGGTGGGGAAGCCACTCGCGCCCATCGGGGAGCCGATCATCAGCAGCACCGGCTGATCGCGGTCGGCGAGCTCACCGTGTACGTCGTACGTGAGGACTGCCCCTGGTACGTCGACGGTGGTGGTGACGGGGTCCGGCATGAGCGCTCCTCGAGTTCGGTTTTGCTTGGACCTATTCATGCACCCCTGCGGGGTTAGCGTCGACACCCATGCGGAAGAAACTTGCTTTGCTGACCACGGCCGCCGCGCTGCTGGCCGCCGCCGTCTCCGTGTCACGGGCTTCAGACGCCAGTACTGCGAGCGCAAGCGTGGCCGCCGCCGAGAACTACGGCCAGTATTCGCTGATGTTCGAAAGGTCGGCCGGTCAGTACTGGGCAGGCGGCGCGGCTGCGGGCCAATGGGCGTGGACCCCGCTGTCGGCGACCGAGTCGGACATCTCCTGGGGCGACCCGAAGACCTGGCCGCCGAAGTCGGCCGAGCACTTCATCCACTCCGGCGACTGGGTCCTGCTGGACGGCTACAACGACGGCGCCGGCCGCCCGCTCACCCAGGTCCAGCGAGTCACCTCGGAGCAGATCGGCACCGCCACCTGCGACGCGATGACCCCGATCCCGTCGGACGGCGGCAAACAGCACTACGTGAAGTGGACCATCCCGGCAACGGGCTACTGCCTGGACGCCGTCGGCACGATCAAACCCCCGAACGGCTCCACCACAGTCAACTTCCGCCACCTCCAGAAATGGTCCCCACCCCACCCCTGCGCCAACGCCTACTTCACCGCCCAGACTTGCATCACCCAGTTCGAGCAGTGGTGGGACGACAACAACCACCCCTACGCCCTCCAACTCGCGCGCTCCCTGGAAATCGCGCGCGGCAAAGGCCCAGCTTTCACCAACCACACCACAGTCCCCGTCACCTGGAACGCCGAAGCCAGGTACTACTGGCACTACTGACCGCCGGTCGGAGGCCGTCGGGTGGATGCGGCGGGCGATCGGGATCCCGGCAGCCAGGAACAGCTCGAGGCACCTGAGCACGAACGCAACGGGTTGTCAGGGGTTGATGGTGTTGCCCGGCAGTGGCCAACACCAGAAGAGCACCTGCTGGTCTTGACCGAGTTCAGCTGGGCTGCGTGGTGAGCCTTGTGCTGAGGTCCCAGAGCTGCTGCTGGATTCGGGCGTTGTAGGCGTCTGGATGGGCTTGAGCGGCGCTGGCGCGGTCGAAGAACTCCCCGGTGACTCCTTCGAGTTCGGGGGCGAGGATGAGGCGCAAGGTCGCATTCAGCCCGGTGTCGAGGGAATCGATGCTGTACCCGATCGATTCCAGGACCATCTTGGTCGGCATGTAGGTGGCCGGATGCAGGCTGTTGACCGTGACCTGGCGCGGGTCAAGTCGCCGGGCGGTCACGAAGCCTGTGGTGATCATCGCCAGCTTGGACTGACCGTAGGCGCGCGCCCGAGTAGTTGTGCTCCAGCGACGGGTCCTCGAGATCGATCGGGGCTTGGCCGAGCGAGGCGATGTTGACGATTCGCGCGGGGGCGCCGCGGGCGAGCATGCCTCGATCACGCTCGTCGGAGCCGTCACAGCACGGGCTGCCGTGCCCGGCACGGCCGGGATCGGTTCACTCAACGCCGCCATCGAAGGGCTCGTCCAGCCGCTCGCAAGCGAACTGGCGCCTATCCGGGTGAACGCCGTCTCGCCCGGGTACATCGACACGCCGTGGTGGAATGGATTCGGCCCTGAGGAGCGAACCGCGTTCTTCAAGCAGGCAGCCGATGGTCTGCCTACCAAGCGGATCGCAACTGCCGCGGACATCGCCGAGGCGATCGTGCTGCTGGCCGCCAACCCCAACATCACCGGCACCGTCATCGAAACAGACGGTGGCGCGGGCCTCGTCGCCTGATACCAGCCACGATTGCCGAGCCGCCGCGGCGCCGTAACGGCCAGCACCTGCAGGCGCCGGCTCTGCCTGAGTGGGACCAGATTCCAGGCCGCTCGATACGCACCGGACCGCCAGCCCATCAATACCCCCGTCCCAGCCACCTGCGGCGCGCCCGCCACGCTCCCAACCAAACGGCGACAGCCACCATTGATGGCCTGGCGGTCCGGGCGCACTAGGTGCGGCCGTGGGATCGGCCGCACCTAGTGATGGACTACTTCTTGACTGTTTTGTTGTACTGGTCGATCTGGGGCTTGATGGAGTCGGCGGCCGCGGTCATCGCCTTTTGGGGGTCGGTGCCGAGGACGGCCTTCTCGATGCCGTCTTCGGCGGCCTTGCGGGCCTGGGGCATGACGCCGAGGATGCAGCCCGAGGAGGGGTTCGACGGCTTGGTGTTGTGGAGTTGGGTGATCGCGGTGGTGAACTGCGGGTACTGCGCCACCCACGCCTTGTCGGCCGGCAGGTCCAGGGCCTTCGAGTTGATCGGGAAGTACCCGGTGCCGGTGTGCCAAGCGGCCTGCTGCTCAGGCGACGAGGCGAACTTCACGAACTCCCACGAGGCGCGCTTCTCCGCGTCCGAGTGACCCTGACCGTCGACCCACAACGAGGCGCCACCGATGATCGGCCCGCCCGTGTCAGAAGCGCCGACCTTCGGGAACGGCGCGGTCAGCACGGTGAACTTGCCCTTCGCCGCGTCGATGTAGCCACGCAGCGAACCGGTCGACTCCAGGTGCATCGCCGACGTACCGGACTTGAACACGGCCTGCGCGTCGTCGGTCTTCTTGCCGGTGTTCGGCATGTAGCCGAGCTTCACCATCTGCTGGTACCAGTCGGCGATCTTGACGCCCTGCTCGTCGGCGAAGTTCACCTTCGTGGCAAGGTCCTTGCGGCCGTTCTCGTTGTCGCAGTACGTCGTCCCGGACTGGGCGATGAGCTGCTCCATGAACCAGCCGTAGATCGCGGCGTTGAAGCCGTACTGGACGGTCTTGCCACCCTGCTTGATGGTCAGCTTCTTCGCGGCCGCCATGATCTCGTCAAGGTTCGTCGGCGGCTTCAACGGGTCGAGGCCGGCCTTCACGAAGGCTTCCTTGTTGATGTACAGCAAGGGCATCGACGTGTTGAACGGCATCGAGTTCAGTTTGCCGTCGATCGAGTAGTAGTTGGCGATGTTCGGCTCGATCGAGCCCAGCGAGTAGCCGTCCTTGTCGGCGAAGCTCTGCACCGGCACGGTCTGCTTGGAGTCGATCATGAACCGCGAGCCGATGTCGTAGATCTGTACGACGGAGGGCGTGTTGCCCTGCTGCACCGACGTCTTGTACTTCGTGATGGTGTCGTCGTAGTCGCCCTGGTAGACCGCGGTGACCTCGATCTTGCCGGTATTGGCCGAGTTGAACGCCTTCACCAGTTTGTCGACGGCCGCGCCGTTGGCGCCCTTCATGCCGTGCCAGAACGTCACCTTGGTGACGCCGCTCGCCTTGTCCAGCGCGTCGGCGCCGGGCGCGTCCTGGCCGCCGGTCGCCTTGTCGCCGGAGTTGTCACTACCGCCGCAGCCGGCGGCGACAAGTGCCACCACTGCCAGCAGCGCCGCCGCGGTCGCCGCACGCCGTTGTCGGACAGATCGCATCGCTGTGCCTTTCTTCTGCATTACCGGATCGCGCCCGCGGTCAGCCCGCGGACGATGAAACGCTGACCGAAGATCACGATGGCCAGGGTCGGAAGGATGGACAGGGTGACGCCCGCGAGGATCAGGCCAGGGTCGGCCGCCTCGACGTCGTTGAGCTGGCTGATACCGATCTGCAGCGTCCGCCGGTTGGCGTTGTCGCCGATCAGCAACGGCCAGAAGAACTGGTTCCAAGCTGCCAGGAAGACGTACAGACCGACAGCCGTCAGCGCCGGTTTGTTCAGCGGGAGCAGGATCCGGCGGATGAACCGCCAGTGCCCGCAGCCGTCGATGATCGCCGCGTCGCGCAGTTCGGTCGGGAACTGCAGGAACGATTGCCGGAGCAGGAACACCCCGAAGGCGTTGGCCAGGAACGGGAGCACCAGGGCGATCATCGTTCCGGCGTACGACGCGGTGAGCCGTTCGCCGCCGACCGACCAGCCGGTGATGGTCAGATAGTTCGGCAGCACGATCGATTCCCACGGCACCATCAGCGTGCCGAGGAACAGCCCGAACAGCACGGTCCGGCCCCACATCTTCATGAAGACGAACGCGTACGCCGCCAGCACGCTGGTGATCAGCTGACTGAGCGTGATCACCGAGGTCTGCAGCACCGAGTTCAGGTACTGCCGACCGATCGCCGTGGTGGAGGTGGCGCCTTCGTAGTTGCCGGTGAAGAGCCCGTGCGGGAACAGGTCGGGCGGGTACGACGAGATCTGGCCGGGCGACATGATCGAGCCCGCGATCACGTAGTACACGGGGAAGATCACTGCGAGCGCGGCCAGGATCAGTACGGCGTACGTGATCGCCCGGCCGACGGTCAGGTTCCTCACTTGTAGTGCACCCGCCTCTCGAGGACGCCGAACTGGATCGCCGTACAGGCGAGCAGGATCACCAGCAGCACGATCGCCTGCGCGGACGCGGCGCCGAAATCGCTGGCGTTGTTCGCGAACGCGGTGTGATAGATCGAGTAGACGAGCGTCTTGGTCGACTGTTCCGGACCGCCCTCTGGGGTGAGGATCTTGATCTGGCCGAAGCCCTGCAGCGACTGGATCGTCGAGATCACGACCAGGAAGAACAGTTGCGGGCCGAGCATCGGCACGGTGATGAACCGGGCCGCCCGCCAGCCGCCGGCGCCGTCCAGCGTGGCCGCCTCGTTGATCTCGGTCGGGATCGCACCGATCCCGGCGGACAGCACGAGCACGTTGTAGCCGATGCTCATCCAGACCGTGGTGATCGCGACGCTGATCAGCGCCCAGGACGGATCGGTCAGCCAGCCGACCCGGTCGACGCCGAACCGGCCGAGCATCCCGTTGGCCAGTCCGATCGCCGGATTGTAGATGGTCGCGAAGATGACCGACGCGCTGGCGACCGAGAACGCGAACGGCAGCGCGAAGGCGGTCCGGAAGATCCGGATGCCTTTGATGTGCTGCTCGAGCAACAACACGACCGCGAGCCCGCCCAGTACGCCGGGGATCACGGTCAGCAGCACGAAGGCGAACGTCACCCACAGGATGTGCCGGAACTCCGGCGAGCCGAGCATGTCGCGGTAGTGCTGCAGCCCGACGAACGCGTCCGGGCGGCCGAACAGGTCGGAGCCGTGCAGCGAGAGCGAGACGGACTTGCCCAGCGGCCAGATGATGAACAGCGCGAAGATGATCACGCAGGGGATCAGCATCAACCAGGATGCCAGCGAGGCAGGGGTGGGCCGGCGGCTGGCGCGTGCCGGCGTTGAGCTAGTAGTCAATCGAGTACCTCCAGTAAGGCGCAGTCTTACACCGCCCAGGGCCGGACGAACCCAGCACGCGCCCAGCACAGGACCTGTACCCAGCCGTAGTGGACTAGGCTCAGGGCCCGTGAAGGTCTTAGTTATCGGCTCAGGCGGCCGTGAACACGCACTGGTCTGGGCCTTGAGTCAGGATCCTGACGTCGAGCAGGTCGTCGCGGCCCCGGGCAACCCTGGCATCGCCACGTTGCAACCGGCGTACGACGGGCAAACGATCGTTTGCCGCTCGGTGGACATCTCGGACCACGACGCGGTGCTCGCGCTCGCGACCGAACTCGGCGCCGACCTGGTCGTGGTCGGGCCCGAGGCACCGCTGGTCGCCGGGATGGCCGATCCGCTCCGCGCGGCCGGGATCGCGGTCTTCGGCCCGTCCAGACAGGCGGCCGAGATCGAGGGTTCGAAGGCGTTCGCCAAGGACGTGATGGCCGCGGCGAGCGTCCCGACCGGCCGGGCCTACATCTGTACGACGCCGGAGCAGGCCGCCGAGGCGATCGATGCCTTCGGCCCCCCTTATGTGGTCAAGGACGACGCTCTCGCCGCGGGCAAGGGCGTCGTCGTCACCTCCGATCGCGAAGAGGCGCTGGCGCACGCGGCCGACTGCGATCAGGTGCTGATCGAGGAGTTCCTCGACGGCCCCGAGGTGTCGCTGTTCGCGATCACCGACGGCACCACCGTGCTGCCGATGCAGCCGGCCCAGGACTTCAAGCGGCTCGGCGACAACGACGAAGGCCCCAACACCGGCGGTATGGGCGCCTACACTCCGTTGCCCTGGGCACCGGAAAAGCTGGTCGAGGAGATCACCGAGAAGGTCCTCCAGCCGACCGTCGACGAGATGCGCCGCCGCGGTACACCGTTCAGCGGCCTGCTGTACGCCGGTCTCGCGCTCACCTCGCGCGGCGTCCGGGTGATCGAGTTCAACTGCCGCTTCGGCGACCCGGAGACGCAGGCGCTGCTGCCGCTGCTCAAGACTCCGCTCGGCGGCCTCCTGAACGCCGCGGCGACGGGCAAACTGGCCGACATCGAGCCGCTGGCCTGGAAGCCGGGTTCGGCGGTCGCGGTCGTGGTGGCCGCCAAAAAGTACCCGGCCAAGCCTCGCAGCGGTGATGTGATCAGCGGGATCGACCAGGCCGAGGCCGGTGGGGTCCGCGTCTTCCACGCCGGCACCGCGATCGAGGACGGCGAGGTCGTCACGGCCGGCGGCCGGGTGCTGGCGGTCAGTGGCATCGGCAAGGATCTCGACGAGGCCCGCCAGCGCGCGTACGCCGGTGTCGGCCAGATCCGGATCAAGGGCTCCCAGCACCGCACCGACATCGCGCTCAAGGCCGCCCGCGGCGACATCCACCTGATCAGCTAGACAGGTATCTCGCCAGCCCGTCGAGGACCAGGGTCAGGCCGAACTCGAACTCGTCACCGAAGTCGTACCCGGGCTGGAGGACGTGCTCGGTCGCCAGCTCGACCAGGTGCGGGTACTGACCGGTGGTGAACAGCGCCATCATCGGCGCGGCGACCTCCGCGACGGTGTCCGGACCTTCGAACGGCAACGCGGCTTCTTGCAGCGCGAAGCCGTACACAAAGCTGTCGATCAGCGCGTACGCGTGTGCTGTCATCGCGACGGAGAAGCCGGCCGCGCGTAGCGTGCCGATGTTCGCGTCGTGGTGTTTCAGGGTCGCCGGGCCGGGGCTGGTCCGGGACTCCATCAGGCCGATCGCCCACGGGTGCCGGCGTAGTGCTTGGCGGGCGGAATGGGCCCGGCGACGGATCTCCGCCTCCCAGTCGCCGCCCGGCGTCGGCAGGTCGATCTCGGCGAAGACCAGATCGACGATGCTGTCGAGGATCTCCGCCTTGCCGGCCACGTGGTGGTAGACCGACATCGGCTTGACGCCGAGATCCTCGGCCAGCGACCGGATCGTCAGCGCCGCGATCCCGCCTGCGTCAGCGATCGCGACCGCGCTGCGTAGTACCCGCTCCCGGCTGAGCGGAGTGCGGTCCGGGGTGACTGCTTTTGGTCTTGGCATCGGTCGGACCATAGCACTTTCGTACTAAGTAAGATACGTTCCCGTACTAAGTACGGCTGGCCTGATTCGGGAGGGCATGAGATGGGATCGCACGTGGTGGGGGAGAGAGCTTCGAGCAGTGGAGCTGCAGCGCCAGGGGGAGTGATGCAGGCGGTGCTGCAGGACCGGTACGGGCCGGCCGACGTACTGCGGGTCGAGCAGATCGCCCGGCCCCAGGTCGCGCCCGGCGAGGTGCAGTTGCGGGTTCGGGCGGCCGGTCTCGACAAGGGTGTCTGGCACCTGATGGTCGGACGACCGTACCTGCTCCGGCTGGTCTTCGGCCTACGCGGACCGAAGCGCCGGGTGCGGGGCAGCGAAGTTGCCGGGACGGTGACCGCGGTCGGTTCGGCGGTGACCAGATTCTCGGTGGGCGACGAGGTGTTCGGGATCGGCGTCGGGACCTTCGCCGAGTACGCCGTGGCGCGCGAGGACAAACTGGCGTTGAAGCCGGCGAGCCTCAGCTTCGAGCAGGCCTCGGTGGTGGCGATCTCGGCATTGACCGCCTTGCAGGCTCTTCGGGACGCGGGCAGGATCCAGGCCGGGCAGAAGGTGCTGATCATCGGCGCATCCGGCGGTGTCGGGACGTACGCCGTACAGCTGGCCAAAGCGTTTGGTGCGGAGGTCACCGGGCTTTGCAGTACGGCGAAGCTCGAGCTCGTCCGGGACCTTGGAGCCGACCACGTCATCGACTACACCACGGCGGACTTCGCCGACGGCCGGCACCACTACGACCTGATCATTGACCTCGCGGGCAACCCGTCACCGACGCGGCTACGACGAGCGCTGACGGCTCGGGGCACTGCCGTCATCGCGGGCGGCGAGGAAGGCGGCGACCTCACCGGTGGCATGGACCGTCAGTTGCGAGCGCTTCTGCTGTCCCTGGTCGTCCGCCAGCGACTGACCGGCTTCCTGTGCAAGGAGAATGCCGCCGACCTCGAGGTACTCAAGAGCCTCATCGAAGAAGGCCGATTGACCCCGTCTCTCGACTGCACCTGCTCACTGGACGAGGTCCCGGACGCCATCCGCCGCCTCGAAGCCGGCCGGATCCGCGGCAAGGTCGCCGTGGTGTTCCCGTGACGGCGACGCTGTTGGGCCCGCAGTTGCTGGCCCAGTAGGACGACGGCCGGGCGATGCAACCTCGGGAGGTGGAGCTTTCGTATTGAGGGGGACAGAGGGAGAGTGGGAGGCGCGATGGTGGACCGGGATCGGGACTATGTGGAGTTTGTCGAGGCGGCGGGGTCGTCGCTACGACGGACGGCGTACCTGGTCTGCGGGGACTGGCATCGGGCTGATGACGTGGTTCAGGACGCGCTTTACAAGCTGTACTTGTCCTGGGCGAAGGTGGATCGCAGCGGCAATCCGCTCGCGTACGCCCGTCGCGTCGTGGTGAATGCGGCTCTGGACAGCGGTCGGCGCCCCTGGTGCCGGGAGGTGCCGACCGACAGGCCGCCGGATCGTCTGCAGCAAAGCGATCCGGCCGGTGCGCAGGCGGACCACGACGAGCTCCGTATTGCGCTGGCCGTGCTCGCGCCGCGGCAGCGGGCCTGTGTGGTGCTCCGGTACTACGAGGATCTGTCGGTCGAGCAGACCGCCGAGATCCTCGAATGTTCCGCGGGCACCGTGAAGAGTCAGGCATCGCGCGGTCTCGAAACTCTCCGGCACGCCATCAATGCGGCCCGGTCGATCGGCCGGGCCCAGTGAAGGAGACACAGATGTATGACGAAGAGGAGATCGGCGCCGAACTCCACCGGATGGTGGCAGTCGATCCGCTCGGGCCGATCAGTTCGGCGACGCTGCTGGAACGGGGCCCGGAAGGGCCGGCGCCGTCGGCGGCTGCTCTCGGCGGCAGGTGTCGCCGGTGGAATCGCAGTGGTCGCGGTGAGTGCCTCGCTGCTCCCGAACCTCAACGGTTCGGCCGAGCCGCCGGCGTCCGGTCCGCCGAACGCGGCCACCCAGCCCAGTACCACGCCGACCGCCAGGCATCCGGTGTTCGATGATCCGCAGGTGGACGACGCGACCCTGCTCCGGGGCTGCACGGCCAAGCTGGCTACGCCCAACGGGGGTGGGTCGGCGAACGTGAATCTCACTGGCTGGCGAGTGGTCGTCAGGACGACGCTGCCCAAGATCGGTACTCTGCTGGTCGCGGCCGCACCCGACGGCAAGGGATTCGCGACCTGTGATCTGTACCGCAGGTCGGTGCCGGCCGGCTGGGGGCAGAGCTCGACCACCCACGTCTGGCCGAAGGACTTCGTTCCGACGGTGATGAGCCCGAATCTGTTGTCGTCCGGGCTGAACTGCTCGACCGAGACGGGCCCGCGCCTGTGCAAGGGCTTCCTGATCGTGAATGCGGACCGGGTGCCGAAGCAGGTGGTGAAGATCCATGTCGACGCCAAGAACGGTCACACCCTCGACGTACCGGTCAAGGACGGCTGGTACGCCGTGATGTGGGCAACCGGTCCGAACGGTCTGGTCGCCCCCGCCTACCGCGCCTATGACGCAGCAGGCAAGCTCGTTCCGCTGCACGGTCAGCAGGTGCTCGACTCAGTCAGGTTCCCGTGATCGATAGCTGATGGGAGACCCCGTCGTACGGGGTCTCCTTCGGGGGGAGGGAGAATGTGGTTGTGTCGACTTCCAGTAAGCCCCGGATTCCGAATGTTCTTGCTGCTCGTTATGCCAGTTTGCCGATGGCTGAGTTGTGGTCGCCGGAGCACAAGATCGTGCTCGAGCGGCAGCTCTGGCTGGCGGTGCTGAGCGCTCAGAAGGACTTCGGCGTGGCGGTGCCGGACGGGGTGATCGAGGACTACCAGCGGGTACTGAACCAGGTCGACCTGGAGTCGATCGCGGCCCGGGAGCGGGTCACGCGGCACGACGTGAAGGCGCGGATCGAGGAGTTCAACGCGCTGGCGGGGCACGAGCACGTGCACAAGGGCCTGACCAGCCGCGATCTGACCGAGAACGTCGAGCAGCTGCAGATCCGCGCCGGTCTCGAGCTGGTTCGCGACCGGGCCGTGGCGGCCGCCGTACAGCTGGGTCAGAAGGCGGCCGAGCACGCGGCGCTGGTGCTGACCGGCCGGTCCCACAACGTGGCGGCGCAGGCGACGACGATGGGCAAGCGTTTCGCGTCGGCGGCGGACGAGTTGCTGGTCGCGATCGCCCGGCTCGAGGAGCTGATCGAGCGGTATCCGCTGCGCGGCATCAAGGGCCCGGTCGGTACTTCGCAGGACATGCTCGACCTGTTCGGCGGTCAGGAGAAGCAGCTTGCCGGCCTCGAGGCCGAGGTAGCCCAGCATCTCGGCTTCCGGCGGGTGATGACCAGCGTCGGCCAGGTCTACCCGCGGTCGCTGGACTACGAGGTCGTCACCGCGCTGGTCCAGCTGGCGGCCGGCCCGTCCAGCCTGGCGACCACGATCCGGCTGATGGCCGGGCACGAGCTCGTCACCGAGGGCTTCAAGGAAGGCCAGGTCGGCTCCTCGGCGATGCCGCACAAGATGAACACCCGGTCCTGCGAACGGGTGAACGGGCTCGCGGTGATCCTGCGCGGATACGCGTCGATGGCCGGCGAGCTGGCCGGCAACCAGTGGAACGAGGGCGACGTCTTCTGTTCCGTCGTACGCCGGGTCGCCCTGCCGGACGCGTTCTTCGCGCTCGACGGGCTGTTCGAGACGTTCCTGACGGTGCTGGACGAGTTCGGCGTCTACCCGGGCCGTGGTCGCCCGTGAGTTGGAGCGGTACCTGCCCTTCCTGACCACTACGAAGGTGCTGATGGCGGCTGTGAAGAACGGCGTCGGCCGGGAGACCGCGCACGAGGTGATCAAGGAGCACGCCGTCGCGATGGCGCTCGACCTGCGCAAGGGTTCGTCGGGCAACGATCTGTTCCGCCGCCTCGGCGAGGACGGCCGGCTCGGGCTGACCGAGGAGCAGATCGTCGGGATCGTCGGCGAGCCGCTGTCGTTCACCGGCGCGGCCGTCGCCCAGGTCAACGCCATGGTCACCAAGATCGACGAGCTCGCCAAGCGGTACCCCGAGGCCGCCGCCTACACCCCTGGTGACATCCTCTAGCTCGACATGTACGAACCGCTCACTTGGGTGCTGGTCGCCCTCTCGCTGGCCGCGATGGTTTTCGCGGTGGTGCTGGCCGCCCTGGACCGCCGGATCAACTGGTGGCTGCTGGGAGTGGTCGGTGCGGTCGAGGTCGTCCTGCTGGCCCAACTCGTGATCGGCATCGTCCAGGTGGCGGGCACCGAGCGGGACGTGTCCGCGGTGCTCTTCATCGGCTACCTGGTCGCCTCGCTGATCGTGTTGCCGTTCGGCGCGCTGTGGGCGCTCGCGGAGAGCAGCCGCTGGGGCGCGGGAGCGCTGGCGATCGCCTGTCTGGTGATCCCGGCGCTGGAGCTCCGGATCCACGACGTCTGGACCGGCTGAGAGATGGTGAGCTGAGATGGCCGATGCCGATGCCGATGCCGATGCCGATGGCAATGCCGATGGCAATGCCGACGCCAGGGCGACCAGGCACGGGCCGGGGCGGATCCTGATCCTGGTCTACGGGGTCTTCGCGCTGGCGGCGACCTCGCGCGCCGGCGTACAGATCGCCACGCAGTACTCCGAGGCGCCGCTCGCCTACATCCTGTCGGCCGTCGCCGCGATCATCTATTGCGCGGCGACCTTCGCACTCGCCAAGGCGACCGTCGTGTCTCGTCGCGTCGCAACCGTCGCGATCATCGTGGAGCTCGTCGGCGTGATCGGAATCGGCGCCTTCAGCTACGCCGCTCCCGACGACTTCCCGGACCAGACCGTCTGGTCGCATTTCGGTCAGGGCTACGGGTTCGTCCCGCTCGTCCTCCCGATCCTCGGGCTGCTCTGGCTCCGCCGTACCGCGAAAAGCTGACGGCGTACCGCTGACTCCCAGCGAACTGCCAGCTCGCCACAGGGAGTGACTCAGGTTCACCGGCCAGCATCGGTGACATGCAGATTTCAGGTCGTCCTCGGGTCGAGATCGTCGTACCCGTCAAAAACGAGGAGTACGACCTCGGCCCGAATATTCGCCGGTTACGGGAGTTCCTGGACACCGCGTTCCCGTTCGCGGCCGAGGTCTGCATCGCCGACAACGGCAGTACCGACGCCACCTTCGAGATCGGCTGCCTGCTGGCCACCGAGCTGTCCGGGGTCCGGGCGGTCCGGATCGAGGAACCGGGTCGCGGCCGTGCGCTGAAGCAGGTCTGGTCGTCCAGTGGCGCGGACGTGCTCGCGTACCTGGACGTTGACTTGTCGACAAACCTGAACGCGCTGCTGCCGCTGGTGGCACCGCTGGTCGCCGGGCACAGTGATGTTGCCATCGGCACCCGGTTGGCGCGCGGTTCGCGAGTGGTCCGGCGGCCGAAGCGGGAGGCGATCTCGCGCGGCTACAACCTGTTGCTCAGGGCAACTCTCGCGACCGGCTTCTCCGACGCGCAGTGCGGGTTCAAGGCGATCCGCCGCGACGTCGCCGTCGAGCTGCTGCCACTGGTGGAGGACACCAGCTGGTTCTTCGACACCGAGTTGCTGGTGCTCGCCGAACGGGCCGGGCTGCGGATCCACGAGGTCCCGGTGGACTGGGTGGACGATCTCGACTCCCGGGTCAAGATCGCCAAGACCGTCGCCGAGGACCTGCGCGGTATCGCCAGGATGAGCCGGAGTCGCGTCGACCTGGAGCCCGTACGGCGTACCTTCGGCCGTCCCGCGATCGCGGATCCGAAGACGGCGCTGGCGGCTCGCGTACTGCGATTCTGCGCGGTCGGCGTGCTGAGCACCCTCGCCTACATCCTGCTGTACCTCGTGATGCGGCACGCGATGCCGGCCCAGGTCGCCAACCTGCTTGCCCTGTTGGTGACCGCGGTCGGAAACACCGCACTCAACCGCCGAGTCACCTTCGGCGTCCGTGGCGGCCAGAACCAGGTCAAGCATCAGTTGCGTGGCCTGGTCACCTTCGCCATCGGCTGGAGCCTGACCGCTTCGTCGTTGTGGCTGCTGCACACGGCAGTCGCAGTACCGGCCCGTGGGGTCGAGATCGTCGTCCTGACGGCCGCGAACCTGGCCGCGACGCTGGTCCGCTTCAGCCTCTTCCAGAGCTGGGTCTTCGACGACGACGCCCCCACCCTTCCCACCTTCGAGACGCCCGCGCTGATCGACAACACCCGGAGTCACTGATGAGTACCCTGACAGAACCGAGAAACCTCGCCGCACCTTCGCGGGCCCGGCCGCGGGCTTTGTCCCTGGCGATCGGCCGGGAGAGGGCCGTGTTCGGCGGCCTTTTGTTGCTAACAGCAATCGCCTACTTGTGGGGCCTGTCCAAGAACGGCTACGCCAACGAGTACTACGCGGCGGCCGTGCAGGCCGGCTCGACCAGCTGGAAAGCCTGGTTCTTCGGGTCCTTCGACTCGTCGAGCTTCATCACCGTGGACAAGACGCCGGCCTCGTTGTGGGTGATGGGCCTGTCCGGCCGGATCTTCGGGTTCGGCACCTGGAGCATGCTGGTCCCGCAGGCCTTGATGGGTGTGGCCGGCGTCGGCGTTCTCTACGTGTCGGTACGGCGCTGGTTCTCGGCCAACGCCGCGTTGTTCGCCGGAGCCGTGCTGGCACTGACGCCGGTCGCAGTACTGATGTTCCGCTTCAACAACCCCGATGCGCTGCTGATCCTGTTGCTGATCGCCGGCGCCTGGGCTGTGACCCGGGCGATCGACTCGGTCAAGTACGCCGGGCGCTGGATGGCGCTGGCCGGAATGCTGGTGGGCTTCGGATTCCTGACGAAGATGCTGCAGGCGTTCTTGGTGTTGCCGGCCTTCGGACTGGCGTACCTGATCGCGGGCAAGCCGGCACTCGGGAAGCGGATCGCGCACAGCGCCGTCGCTCTCGGCGCGATGATCGTGGGGGCAGGCTGGTGGGTCGCGATCGTGGAGTTGCTGCCGGCGTCGGCGCGACCGTACATCGGTGGATCCTCGACGAACAGCATTCTCGAGCTGACGTTGGGCTACAACGGGCTCGGGCGGTTGACGGGGGACGAGGGCCGGCTCGGTCGGCGGTGGCGTCGGCAACCCCGGCTGGGGTGGCGCGACCGGGTTGCAGCGTCTGTTCGGCGGCGAGTTCGGTAGTCAGATCGCGTGGTTGCTGCCGACTGCACTGTTGTCGCTTGTCGTACTGGTGGTTGCGGCGGGACGAGCTGGGCGTACTGACAAGACCCGTGCATTCGCAGTGCTGTGGGGCGGCTGGTTGGTCGTCACCGGGCTGGTGTTCAGTTACATGCAGGGGATCATCCACCCGTACTACATGATCGCGCTTGCTCCTGCGATCGCTGCCTTGATCGGGGCGGCCGCGTCGGTTCTCTGGCGGCGCCGGAGCGAGTGGCTGGCCAGGGCGGCTCTTGCCGGAGGCGCCTTGCTGACGGCTGGCTGGAGCTTCTCGCTGCTGAATGCGACACCTACCTGGCAGCCGTGGCTGCGGTGGACCGTGCTGATCGCTGGTGTGATCGGTGCCGGCCTGGTGCTGCTCCTGCCGGAGTTGCAGCTGCACCGTACTGCGCTCCGCCGGGCCGGGCTGTTCGCCGGGGCGCTGCTGGCGTTGACGGCACTCGCCGGACCTGCGGCGTACTCGGTGCAGACCATCAGCACCGCACACTCCGGTGCCATCCCGACAGCCGGACCCGCTGGTGCGGGTGGTGGCTTCGGTGGAGGGCGTCCGGGTGGCATGGGTGGTCGCATGGGAACGTCTCCTGGCGCTACGACAGGACAGGGCGGCACTGGTACTGGTGGCGCGGGTAGTACGAATGGCCAGGGTGGTACGGCGACCGCGCCCCAAGGTGGAGGCGGCATTGGCCGCTTCCTTGGTGGTGCTGGGACCAGCGGGGTTTCGAGTGAGCTCGTCACGCTGCTGCAGCAGGGCGCCAAGGGATACACCTGGGCGGCGGCTGCGGTCACGGCCAATGGGGCGGCTCCGCTGCAGATCGCGTCCGAGGTACCGGTGATGGCGATCGGCGGGTTCAACGGCACCGACCCGGCGCCGTCGCTCGCCGAATTCCAGGAACTGGTTGCTCAAGGCAAGGTGCACTATTTCATCGGCAGTGGTGGTGGCGGCATGGGCGGTCGCGGCGGTAGCAACGGCACCTCTAGCGAGATCAGTGCCTGGGTGACCGCGAACTTCCAGGCCCAGACCGTCGGCAGCACCACCGTCTACGACCTCACCGGCAACTGACCGCCTCGACCAACCGGAGTACGAAATGACACAGAACCCCAATAGCCCGCAGTACACCCCCGAGCTTCCCCAGTGGATCGCCGGCAGCCAGCCACCTGCGGAGCAGCAACACCCCGCGGAGCAGTACCCGGTTGGTGGTCAGCCTGCTGGGCAGGGAGTTGCTGCGGTGAGTGGGAAGGCGAGGTGGCGGTCGTCGGACGGGAAGCCGACCGGGCTGGCGTTAGCTGGTGCTGGGTCGCTGCTCGCAGTACTGGCGTTCCTTGGTGGCACTGCCGTCGGGCATGCCTGGGGTGGCTCGGCTGGTACCGACCAGACGCAGTTCGGCGGACCGGGTGGCGGTGGTCGCTTCGGCCAGTTCCCGGGCCAAACTCAAGGCGGCACCGGCCAGAACGGAACCGGACAGGGTGGAACGGGCCAGAACGGAACCGGACAGGGTGGAACGGGCCAGAACGGTACAGGTCAGGGCACTGTGCCGGGGCAGGGGACCGTGCCGGGGCAAGGGACCGACCCGAATCAGCTGCCGGGGGCGCAGCCCAGCACCGGCACGCAGGACTCGGGTCAGCAGGTGCCTGACCCGACCCAGTCCAGCGGTCAGACGCGCACTACCTGACCACGCCCAGTCCAGCGGTCAAGACCGCACTGTTTGAACCGGTATCGACCGGACCGCCAGCCCAGCAAGGTTGGCGGTTCGGTTGCGTCTGAGACCAGCGTTGAGAGTGGTCCACTGGGTGGGATGACACACGAAGGGTTCCGTTGGCCGGAGAGTGGGGTAAAGATCGGGGCGTGGAATGGTCGAACGTCACCTGGTTCCTGACCGCCCTGGGCGCTGTCGTCGTCTTGCTGACACGCATCCGGCTCGGCGGTGAGTCCGGCGACGGCCACCGGGCGAGCGGCGTCTCCAACTTTTCGTCTGCCCTGGTGCGGATCCACACGACGATCGGAGTACTGACTCTGATCGTGTGGATCGTTGCCCTCGTCACCGGCACGCGGCTGATCGCGCTCGCCGCGCTGGCGGGGTGGTGGCTGCTGGCAATCATCGGATTGTTGCTGCTGGCCCGCTGGCTGCCGAGCGCGAGCAAGCACGCGAAGGGAGCGGCGGCCGACGCCTGGGGTTCCGGTGCCGGCCTCTCGATCCTCGGCCACGTCGGCATGGTGGTCGGTGTCGCCTACTTCACCTTCATCACCGTCACCGAGCGCCTCTGACCCGCACGCAGCCGGTCAGTGAGGCCTGAGGCCGGCGAGTAGGGCGGTGAGGGAGCGGCGTACGGCGTGCTCGTAGGCCTTGGGTGACAGCGTGGTGCCGGCGCCGGCCAGGCGGTCGTAGAGAAGGCCGTCCATCATCGCCGCGACCGGCCAGGCGGCCTCGGTGGCGTCCGGGATGCCCAGCGCTGCCAGCATGTGTGCCAGCCCTTCGCGCAGTTGGCGGCCGCCCTGGATGATCGCGTCCTGGAGTTCCGGTTGGCGGCGGGCTTCCAGGGACAGTTCGTACCTCGCGGCCAGGTCGTCGGCCCGCTCGTTCGCCAAGCCGACGACCATCCCCACCATGAACTCCTCCAGTGGGGCACTGCCTGGATCGGGGGAGGTGGCGGTGAGGTCGCGGGCGAGCATCCGGTTCACGCAGGCGGTGAGCAGCGCGTTGCGGGTACGCAGGTAGTACGACGTGGAGCCCGGCGGCAGCCCGGCCTCGGCGTCCACCGCGCGGTGGGTGAGCCCGCGGAGCCCACGGGTGGCGACCAGATGAATCGCCGCGTCGGCGATCGCATCCCGGCGATCCTCACCCAGCGGCACCGCCTTCGCTCCGGCGGGCCGCTCTCCAGCAGCCCGCTCTCCAGCTGGCCCAGTCTCAGCGCCCGTCGTCTCAGCAGCCTCTGTCACGCGGCAAGTCTCCGGTATCGGCGTTCATGGGGCTCACTCTATCCAATCATCCTCTACAAATGTAGAGTCCAGGCATGAAGACAGCGATTGTGGTGGGAGCGGGGATCGGTGGGGTGACGGCGGCCGTCGCGCTGGAGCAGTGCGGCTGGCAGGTCACGGTGCTCGAGCGGGCGGCCGAGCTCGGCGAGATCGGCGCGGGGATCTCGGTCTGGCCAGGCGCGGCCGGGGTGCTGGAGGGGCTAGGGGTGGCGGGCCTCCAGAAGGTCGCGGCGGCCGGCGACCCGGCCGGAATGCGGCGATCGGACGGGCGGTGGGTGGTCGAGGCTCCCGATCTCGGCCTGGAACTGCCGGTGATGATCCACCGCGCGCAGCTCCACGAGCTGATCACCGACAAGCTCGGCCCAGCAGTCACGATCCGCACCGGCATCACCGTCACCGAGGTGACCCAAAACGCGGCTCGCGTAGTCGTCAGAGGCGTCGCCGTGGAGTCGGGTGGCGTGAGCGTGAGTACGCAGTACGAGGAGTTCACTGCGGAGCTGGTGGTTGCGGCGGATGGGATCCGGAGTGTGGTGCGGGGCGCGCTTCACCAGGGGTATGCGGGGCCGCGGTACTCGGGCTACACGGCGTACCGGGGGATTGCTGAGGTCGAGACCGGCGACGGCGGTGGTGAGACGTGGGGGCGTGGCCAGCGCTTCGGGTTCGCGAAGCTGATCGACGGGCGGATCTACTGGTACGCGACGGCGAACCGGCCTGCGGGTGCGCCCGCTGGACCTGGCGGACTGCATGGCGACGTCACCGCGGCGTTCGCCGACTGGCATGACCCGATCCCGGCGCTGCTGGCCGGTACGCCGCCGGAAGCCGTGCTGCAGAACGACATCTACGACCTGGCGACACCGCTGCCTCCGTTCGTCGAGGGCCGGGTGGTCCTGCTCGGCGACGCCGCGCACGCGATGACACCGAACCTCGGCCGCGGCGCCTGCTCGGCCATCGAAGACGCCGGCGCCCTCGCCAAGCACCTCCGCGCCACCCCGGACCTGAGTACTGCGCTCAGTCGGTACGACGCTGAGCGGCGGCCTGTCACCACCAAGCTGGTCAAGCGGTCGCGTGCGGTTGGGCGGCTCGGCCAACTGGACAGTGGAATCCTCATCGCGGTCCGGGACGGCGTCCTCGGGCTGGCAGGCGAGGCGGCCTCGTTGCGGGGGAAGCGGCGCCGGATGGAACAATCCCGGGTATGACCACACTCCCGCAGGCCGTCGAGATCCCCGGTGCGAAGCATCTCCACTCCGGCAAGGTCCGGGACCTGTACGAGCTGGAGTCCGGCGAGCTGCTGATGGTCGCGAGTGACCGGATGAGCGCGTTCGACTGGATCCTGACGACGCCGATCCCGGACAAGGGCAAGGTGCTGACGGCGATGAGCCTGTGGTGGTTCGAGCAGCTGGACGTGCCGAACCACATCCGCTCGACCGACGTCCCGGCCGAGGTCGCGGGCCGTGCGGTGCTCTGCGAGAAGCTCGAGATGTTCCCGGTCGAGTGCGTGGCCCGCGGGTACCTGAGCGGAACCGGCCTGCTCGACTACAACGCGACCGGCGAGGTCTGCGGCATCCCGCTGCGCTCCGGACTGGTCGAGGGCTCGCGACTGGACGAGCCGATCTTCACCCCGGCCAGCAAGGCCGACCTGGGTGACCACGACGAGAACGTCTCGTACGACGCGGTGGTGGCGACTGTCGGCGCGGAGACTGCCGACGCGCTGCGGAAGCTGACCCTGGACCTCTACCGCGATGCGCACGCCCGGGCCGAGAAGCGCGGGATCATCCTGGCCGACACCAAGTTCGAGTTCGGCGCCCGGGCCGACGGCACGATCGTGCTCGCCGACGAGGTGCTGACGCCGGACTCGAGCCGGTTCTGGCCGGCCGACCAGTGGGCGCCGGGCAAGCAGCAGCCGTCGTACGACAAGCAGATCGTGCGCGACTGGCTGCAGTTCGAGTCGGGCTGGGATCTCAAGTCGGGACAGGCGCCGCCGCCGCTGACCGACGAGGTGATCGAGCGCACCCGCTCGGCGTACATCGACGCCTACGAAAGCCTCACCGGCCGCACCTTCAGCTGAACACTCCAAAAGCTAGAAGAGGCCGACGCCCAACGCCAGGGTGATGAAGCGGGCCAGCCGGCCGACCAGGGTCGAGAGGCCGAAGGTGACGACGCCCATCCGGCTGGCGCCGCCGATCAGGGCGACGCCGTACAGGGGTGGGATGCCGACCGATGCGCTGAGCAAAGTCACCGGGATCCCCCAGCGGCGATCGCTCATCGCGTCGAGCAGGCGTTTGCTAACCCCACGGTTCCACTGGATGAACCGGCCGCGCCGGGTGCCGAGGTCGACCGGTTTCGGCTCCCTGGCCACCTTCTTGGCGTACCCGGGCCGGTAGCGGACGGCCAGGAACATCGCGACCTTGCCGATGGTCTGGCCGACCGAGACGCCGATCGCGGCGACTACCGGGTCCAGTGCGCCGGAGCCGCCGCCGACGAGGACGTACGCCTCCGCGTTCATCACAGGGATGACGGCGGACCCGATCCCGAAGCCCACCGCCAAGGCCAGCTGCCAGACCCACATGCCACCGATGTTATGCCCGGCCGCCGGCGACAACACGGAGGTCAGCACCACCTGCGAGTGAACCAGGCGCCACTGCGGTCCGGGTCGGGCCTCCCTTGACAGCCCTGGGTTGGACGGCTCATCGAACGCCGGCCGGTACTGCGGGCCGCCGGCCGCGCAGGATTGCGAGCAGCCGGCCGAGGGACAGCACCTTGACGACGACCGCGGCCAGCGCCACGGCGTACGCCGGCCAGATCGTCCCGGCCAGATGTCCGGCCACCAGCGAGATCACCACGGCGGCGGTGTTGAACGCCTTCGCCAGCCGGGACCAGTTCCACGCGTAGATCCGCCGGTCGACCCGGTAGAAGTAGTTCGGGCTCAGCAGGTCCGGCCAGAGCAGGAAGGCCAGCGACAGCATTGTGTCGAGCACCCCGAACTGGATCAGGAAGATTGCCAGCGGGCCGATCACATCCGGGTAGGTCGCCATGAAGGCCGCCGCCAGCAGGAACGAGCAGGCCCGGTCGCTGACGATGTCGAAGACGGCGCCGGCCACCGTCTCCTCGTGCCGGTACCGCGCGACCGCGCCGTCGGCCATGTCGCCGAGCCAGTAGGCGGCGTAGCCCGCCACCAGCCAGGCCCGGGTCGCCGGTGCGGAACGCCACCGTGGCGACGACCATCGCGAGCAAGGTGCGGACCAGCGTGACTCTGTTCGGTACGCCGAGCAACAGTGCAGGCGGGGACGGCAGTGCCAACCGCTGTGCCGTCGTCGCTGTAGGCACCTGCGTCGTAGCCATTCCAGGCCCCCTCCATCCGAGTGATCGCGCAATGACAGGCTATTACACATTGCACAGTACTGAGTTATGAATAACCTGTGGCTTGCCGGGACCGGGCGGCAAGAGGAGCCGCCCGGCCTCAGGTGGACCGCAGGTTCTCCGGGGCGGCCGCCTCGTGCACGTGGCCGCGCAGCAGGAACGCCGCCGCGGCGCCGACCAGCCAGGCGAGCCCGGCGCCCACAACCGCCACCCCGGCGGTCACCAGTAGTCCGAGGGATTGGTCGGGTGAGTACGAACCGATCGATGAGAGGTGCGCGTACAGCACTCCGCCGATCAGCAGTCCGCAGGCAACCGCCCAGGTGATGCCGGCTGTCAGCTGGTAGCGCACAGAGGCACGGAGCTGTGCCTCGCCGACGCCTAGGACGTTGAGCGCGGCCAGCTGGCGGCGCTGATCCAGCAGGTCATCAGCCGTTCCGGCCAGCAGGGAGATGCCCGCGATCAAGGCGATGAACACGGCGGCACCGGCGGCGAAGACCAGTCCAGGCACATAGAAGGCAGTGTCGTAGCTGTACGACTTAGGGCGGAGGGACTCGAATCCCATTGCGCCCACGAAGCCCAGCGCGGTTCCGCACAACACCAGCAGAGCTAGGGTCCGGGCGTGCGGGCGGACGGTCCTGAGCAGGCGTCCGCCGGCGAGCACCTTCAGGGGATTCCCCGATCGCTCCAGCCGGTTGCCCTGCCAGGCCACCAGCACCGTAGGCAGCGCTAGACAGACGACCACGAGACCGAGGCCTATGAGGACCAGGAAGCTGGAGCTCGCGCGATAGACGAGACCACTCAGCAGGACGAGCCCGATCCCGACCGCGCAGGCAACTGCCGCCCGCGTGACGTTCGCGGTCTTGGCCGGCCGCTCGCGTGGCTCTGCGACCACGCCACGGCCGAGCAGGGCGCCGACGATGGCGGCTGCGACGGCCAGTACTACGGCCACGATCGGCCAGGTCGCCAGATCCACCGAGTTGGCCGGTGGCAGCATCCGGGCCGTCCTGGGCAAGGTCTGGATCGCCAGTGCGAGCAGGAGATAGAGGGGACCCGTCAGGAGGCCACCGATGAGGCCCGCGATCCCCGCGTCGACGGCACCGAGTGCGCGGACCTGGTTGGGAGTGGCACCGGCCAGCCGGAACGCGCCCAGCCGGCGGTCGCGAGCCGCAGTACCGAGTTTCAGCGCCTGGAACGCCAGCAAGCAGGACGCGACGGCCAGCAGGACGGCAGCGAAGGCGACACCGGTGCGGATGCCGTCTTCCTGGATGTAGTCGCTGTACTGGTCGGAGTAGTAGTAGCCGCGGAAGCCCAGCCGTTTGATGCGCCAGGCGGCGAGCAGGAATGCGCCAGCGATCGCGATAGTGGCCACCAGCAGCCGGAAGCGGCTGCGGTCGGTGGCAGAGCGGGGCCGGGCCAGCTCGAAGAGGGTGGCGAGGTTCACGACAGTGCCACCTCGTGCTGTACGACGCCGTCGCGGAGGCGGACCTCGCGGTCGGCGTACGCGGCGACCATGTTGTCGTGGGTGACCAGTACCAAAGCTGCTCCGCCGTTGCGCACGGAGGAGAGCAGCAGGTCCATCATCTGCTCACCGGCGACGCTGTCCAGGCTGCCGGTGGGCTCGTCGGCGAACACGATCGCCGGTCCTGTGACGAGTGCCCGCGCCACGGCCGCCCGCTGGTTCTGCCCACCCGAGAGCTCGCTCGGCACCGCAGTGGCGTCCTCTCCGACCCCGGCCCCGGTCGAGCCACTCCTTGGCGGCCCGCCGAGCTCCGGCCCGGTCGTGGCCCTCCAGGAGCAGCGGCAGCGCCACGTTGTCGATCAGCGTGAGGTCAGGAACCAGCTGCCCGAACTGCAGCACGACACCGGCCTGCGTACGCCGTAGTCGCGTCCGCACTGCTTCGGACAGGTCCGCCAGGTCCTGTCCGACCAGCTGGACCGTCCCGGCCTGTGGCCGGAGGATCCCAGCTGCGCAGTGCAGCAGGGTGGACTTGCCGCAGCCGCTCGGACCCGTGATCGCCACGACCTCGCCGGGCTTGACCTTCAGCGAGACTCCACGCAGGGCCACGTCGCGGCGGTAGGCGTACTCCACCCGGAGCAGCTCCAGGGCGAGGTCGGTCATCGACTGGTCTCCTTCAGATCGGTGATTCGATCCAGCGCGGCGTCAAGCCAGCGCAGATCGGCGTCCAGGTGGACGGCGATGAAATCCCGCACCAGCCGGGCCGGGGTGTCGTCGCCGGAATCGGCCGACGCGGCCCTCAGCTCGCGGATCCGGCGCAGATGGCTGGACCGCTGCCGGGCCAGGAACGCGGTCGCGTCCTCGCCGGTGTGGATGGTCGCGACCACCTTGCGGACCATCTCGTCCACCGCGCCGA
The DNA here is from genome assembly GCF_014217565.1 of Kribbella qitaiheensis. Lineage (NCBI taxonomy): Bacteria > Bacillati > Actinomycetota > Actinomycetes > Propionibacteriales > Kribbellaceae > Kribbella > Kribbella qitaiheensis. The sequence continues at coordinate 3,889,417 of NZ_CP043661.1, read as the reverse complement.
GAGCGGGCTGGATCGGCTCGGCCAGCCAGTCGGCCAGGTGCTCGCGGCCCTTCTCGGTGAGTCCGTAGACGGTCCGTTCGGGGCCACCCTCCGAGCCGCGATCGACGACCTCCACCAGCTCGTCGCGCTCCAGCCGGGACAGCGTCGTGTACACCTGCCCGAACGCGAGCGGGCGGCTGTCCGGGAACCAGGCGTCATGCCCGCGCTTGACGTCGTACCCGTGCGCCGGACCGCTGTGCAGCAGTCCCAGAACGAGTTCAGCAGTTGCCATGGAAGGGACTATACACACGATGTATGTACTCAGTGAATAGTTGTCGATGCGGGAGTCTGGGGCAGCGGTCGGTAGGATTCAGCCCGTCAGCGCCGCATCGAAACCAGGAGTGTCAGTGGCCCGCGTTGTCGTGGACGTCATGCTCAAGCCCGAGATTCTCGACCCGCAGGGCAAGGCGGTGCACGGTGCGTTCGGCCGGCTCGGCTTCGACGGCGTGGCCGATGTCCGTCAGGGCAAACGATTCGAGATCACCCTGGACGGTGAGGCAACCGAGGAGAAGGTCGCCGAGATCCGCAAGGCGGCGGACACGCTGCTGGCCAATCCGGTGATCGAGGACTACACCCTGCACGTCGAGGTCGACGCGTAATGAAGATCGGGGTCGTCACCTTCCCGGGCTCCCTGGACGACGCGGACGCCCGCCGCGCGGCCGCGGTCGCCGGTGCCGAGGCGGTCGCGCTCTGGCACGGCGACGCCGACCTGCACGGGGTCGACGCGGTGGTCCTGCCCGGCGGCTTCTCGTACGGCGACTATCTGCGCGCCGGCGCGATCTCGCGGTTCGCCCCGGTGATGGAGACCATCATCAAGAAGGCGGGCGAGGGTCTGCCGGTGCTCGGGATCTGCAACGGGTTCCAGGTGCTCTGCGAGTCGCACCTGCTGCCCGGCGCGCTGATCAAGAACAACCACCGCAAGTTCATCTGCAAGGACCAGGCACTGCGGATCGAGAACAACCGCACCGCCTGGACCAGCGACTACGACGCGAACCACGAGATCACCATCGTGCTGAAGAACCAGGACGGCGGCTACGTCGCCGACGAGACCACCCTGGACCGGCTCGAGGGCGAGGGCCTGGTGGTCGCGCGCTACCTCGACGACAACCCGAACGGCTCGTACCGCGACATCGCCGGGATCAGCAACGAGCGCGGCAACGTGGTCGGCCTGATGCCGCACCCGGAGCACTGCGTCGAGACCCTGACGGGTCCGAGTACGGACGGCCTGGGCTTCTTCACCTCGGTGCTCAAGGCCGTCGTCTCCTCCTGATGAAGTTCCGCTTACGTCCGAAGCACCGTGGGGCGGGCCCCACCCTTCTTCGGACGCTAGGCTTCCGACACAGGGCACTAGCTCTTGGGTTGGCGGTGGTGGCGGGATCGGCCGCTACCGCAACAGCCAGTACTGCGTACGCCGCGTCGCCGGCGGACCAGCAGGTGCCGCGGGCGAACCAGAGCCTGCTGGCCAAGGTGATCGTGGTCGGCGTCCCCGGTCTCACCTGGTACGACGTCAAGGGCTCACCTGACCTGACAGCGCTCGTGAACCAGTCGCACGTCGGCTCGATCACTGTGAAGACGGCCGGACCGCACACCTGCCCGGTCGACGGCTGGCTGACCATCAGCGCCGGGACCAGGGCCTGGGGCAATGTCCCCGACCAAGCCTGTGGTGACCTCCCCGGCCTGGTCGACGGCAAGGTTCAGAACTGGCAGACGTACGTCGACCGCCAGGCCGAGCACCACACCGGTGCCCCACTCGGCCGCCTCGGTGAGAGCCGGGACCGCGTCTGCGGCTTCGGTCCTGGCGCGGCCATCGCGGTCGCCCGGACCGACGGCACGGTCAGCAACTGGGAGCCGACCGTCGACCTGGCCAAACTGGGCAGCACGAGCTGTCGCGACGCCGTCATCGACGCTGGAGCCATGCCGCTGCGGGAGGGCCGGGACGAGGCTCGCAAGCGAGTCGCCGAGCTGGTCAAGCAGGCCAAGGCCGCAGCGGTCGACTCCTGGGTGTTGCTGGTCGGGGTCAGCCAGGTGACCGCCAACGCACACCAGGAACCGCTGGTCGCGATGCAGTTGCCGCCCGACAACGGCCCACGCTGGTTGACCAGCGACTCCACCCGCAGGCCCGGCCTGATTCAGCTCACCGATGTGACAGCGACCGTCCTGCGCGGCGAGGCGAAGCCGATCGACCCGGCCGGTGCCGAGAAGGACAGCCCGCTCGACGGCAACGAGATCTTCTTCACCGGCGACCAGCACACCGACGCGAGTGCGGTGATCGAGGACCGGCTCGACACGAACGAGCGGTTCGAGCATCCCCGCCCGGTCCTGATCGCCGTCGCGATGACGTTGCTGGTGGCGCAGTTGGCCGCGCTCGGGTGGTTCCTGATCACCAGGAGCCGGCGGGCGCGGAGTACGAGTGAATTCACGCTGTTGGCGCAGGGTGGGTTCTTCATTGCTGTCTTCCTGTCCACGGCGACGGTCTGGTGGCGCTGGCCATCGCCCGGGCTCTCCCTGTACTGCGTGGTGCTGGCGATCAGCGCTGCCTTCGCCGGGCTGGCCAAGGCGTTCCTGAAGCAGTACGCCGGTCTGGGGATCCTCCTGGCGGCGTACGCGATCTTGCTGGTCGACGGCGTGCTGGGGACTCCGCTGCAGTTCGGCAGCATGTTCGCGGACGGCCCTGTGATCGGTGGCCGGTTCTACGGGTTCGGTAACTCCACCTTCGCCACACTGGCCGTCGCTGCGCTCGTCACAGCCGGCTGGGTCGCGCAGAAGCTGCTTGACCGAAGCCGCATGCAGGCAGCACTCGCAGTACTGATCATCGGCGGCCTGGCGATCATCGTGGACGGCAAGCCTGGCTGGGGGACCGACTTCGGCGGCATCATCGCGCTGACGCCCGCAGTGCTGCTGCTTGCGTGGCTGACGTGGCGTGGCAGCATCTCCCTGAAGGCCCTGATCGGCATCGGCATCGCAGGAGTGGTCGCGGTGTCAGCAGTCGCCTTCCTGGACTACCTGCGGCCCGCCGACCAGCGCAGCCACTTCGGTACCTTCGTGGCGCGGCTGCTCGACGGCGACGTCGGCGACGTGCTGATCCGCAAGCTCCAGATGTCTGCGAGCTTCTTCTATGCACCTGCCGGCTGGTTCATGCTCGCCGGTGTCGTGCTGGCCATGATCGCGACCGTCTGGCCCAACAAGGTGCCCTTCGAGAGCTACCGCCGGTACTACGTAAGCCGGCCGATGATCCGGCCGACCCTGCTCGCGCTGTCCACCTGCGGCCTGGTCGGAATGCTGCTGAACGACGCGGGCGTCGCCCTACCCGCGATCATGACGGGCTTCGCCCTTCCTTTGCTTGTAGCCCATCTCCTGGCCATCGGCGTGGAGACCCCAGCTACCGTTTCACCCGAGTCCCACCTAGTACAGGAGTCATAAAAGTGTCGACCGACACCGTCAGTAACGCGACCAGCACGCCGGACGTGGAGCAGCCGTGGGCGGAGCTCGGGTTGAAGCCGGACGAGTACCAGCGGATCCGCGACATCCTGGACCGGCGGCCGACCAGCTGCGAGCTGGCGATGTACTCGGTGATGTGGAGCGAGCACTGCTCGTACAAGTCGTCCAAGGTGCACCTCAAGCGGTTCGGTGAGATCCCGCAGGAGACCCCGGCCGGCAAGATGCTGGCCGGTATCGGCGAGAACGCCGGCGTGATCGACATCGGTGAGGGCTACGCCGTCACCTTCAAGGTCGAGTCGCACAACCACCCGTCGTACGTGGAGCCCTACCAGGGCGCGGCGACCGGCGTCGGCGGCATCGTCCGCGACATCCTCGCGATGGGCGCCCGCCCGGTCGCGGTGATGGACCCGCTGCGGTTCGGTCCGCTGGACGCGCCCGACACCAAGCGCGTGCTGCCCGGCATCGTGTCCGGCGTCGGCGGCTACGGCAACAGCCTCGGCCTGCCGAACATCGGCGGCGAGGTCGTCTTCGACTCGACCTACCTCGGCAACCCGCTGGTGAACGCGCTCTGCGTCGGCGTGATGCGGCACGAGGACCTGCACCTCGCGAACGCGACCGGTGTCGGCAACCAGATCATCCTGTACGGCGCGAAGACGGGCGGCGACGGCATCGGCGGCGTCTCCGTGCTGGCTTCGGAGACCTTCGCCGATGGCGGTCCGACCAAGCGCCCCGCAGTACAGGTCGGCGACCCATTCATGGAGAAGCTGCTGATCGAGTGCACGCTCGAGCTCTTCGCGGCCCGGATCGTCGAGGGCATCCAGGACCTCGGTGGCGCGGGCCTGTCCTGTGCGACTTCCGAGCTGGCCAGCGCGGGCGACGGCGGCATGCACGTCTCGCTCGACAAGGTGCCGCTGCGGGACGCATCCCTTGCTCCGGAAGAGATTCTGATGAGCGAGTCGCAGGAGCGGATGATGGCCGTCGTCACGCCGGCCAACGTCGAGAAGTTCCTGAAGATCTGTGCGAAGTGGGATGTCCAGGCCGACGTGATCGGTGAGGTCACCGACACCGGGCTGCTGCAGATCGACTGGCACGGCGAGCGCGTCGTCGACGTACCGCCGCGGACTGTCGCGCACGACGGCCCGGTCTACGAGCGTCCGTACGCGCGGCCGGCCTGGCAGGACGAGCTGCAGGCGGACGGCGCCGAGAAGTTGCCGCGGGCAACCACCGGTGAGGAGCTGCGGGACACGCTGCTCAAGCTGATCGCGTCGCCGAACCTGTGCGACAAGTCGTGGGTCACCGACCAGTACGACCGGTACGTGCTGGGCAACTCGGTGCTCGCGCAGCCCGAGGACAGCGGGATGATCCGGGTCGACGAGACGAGCGGCCTCGGCGTCGCGGTCTCCACCGACTGCAACGGGCGCTTCACCAAGCTCGACCCGTACACCGGCGCCAAGCTCGCGCTGGCCGAGTCCTACCGCAACGTCGCCACCACGGGCGCCCGCCCGGCCGCGGTGACGGACTGCCTGAACTTCGGCTCGCCCGAGGACCCGGGCGTGATGTGGCAGTTCACCGAGGCCATCCGCGGCCTGGTGGACGGCTGCATCGAGCTGGGCATCCCGGTGACCGGCGGCAACGTGTCGTTCTACAACCAGACCGGTGAGACCCCGATCCTGCCGACGCCGGTCGTCGGCGTGCTGGGTGTCATCGACGACGTCACCCGCCGTACGCCGATCGGCTTCACCGCCGACATGGAAGGCCACCAGCTCTACCTGCTCGGCGAGACCGAGGAGGAGCTGTCGGGCTCGGAGTGGGCGCACGTCATCCACGGTCACCTCGGCGGTCGTCCGCCGGCGGTGGACCTGGCTGTCGAGGCACAGCTCGCGGACATCCTGATCAACGCGTCCCGCGACGGCCTGATCGACGCGGCCCACGACGTCAGCGACGGCGGTGTCGCCCAGGTGCTGGTCGAGTCCGCGCTGCGCGGTGGCGTCGGCGCCCGGGTCTGGACCCCGGACGGCCTCGACCCGTTCCTGTTCCTGTTCGCCGAGTCGGCCGGCCGCGCCGTCGTCGCCGTACCGCGGACCGAGGAGGTGCGGTTCACCGACATGTGCACCGCCCGCCGATTCCCGCACACCAAGATCGGCGTCGTCACTGGCGAGTCCCTCGACGTCCAGGACCAGTTCGAGGTTTCCCTGACCGACCTCCGCACCACCTGGACCGCCACCCTCCCGGCCCGCGCTGGGCTGATGGACTGGGAAGGCGCGCACGAACTCGGCGGCCGGGTCTACCGATCCGGTCCGCCGAGTGACGCAGTACGAGAGCAGTTGATCGATGCCGGTGTCACCGGCATCGAGGTCCCCGACGAGGAGCCCGGCGGGCCGGCGTACTACGGGGAGGCGTTGCGGCGCTCACCCGGTCGCATCACGTCGGTCTTCGCGCAGCTCGCGGATGCGGAGCCGGGCGAAGTCCTGATCTTCGGGGACCGGACCTCGATGATCGCCGCGATGCTGCGGACGCTCGCGGGGAGGCCGGTCCCGGACATCCTGGACGACTACGAACTCGACCTCCGCGCCGGGAACGAGGCTGCCCCAGAGCCACTGGGCGACACCGCGCTCGACCTGTACTGCGCCGACGCCTGCCTGGCGATGCTCGCCTTCCTCGGCTCCACCGACATCCCCGGCTACCTCACCGCGAGCGGCCTCACCTTCGAGCAGCTCGACCGGGTTCGTGAGCGCCTGACCAGTTGACGGCCCGCCCGGTCAGCCGCCGGTGGCTGTCGGCGGCGTACCGATGTGGACCTCCAGCTCGGCGGGTTGGGTGATCTGGTCGATGGCGGCGTCCTTGAGCTTGGCGGCCTGTTCCTCACCGGCCAGCAGAGCTGCCCGCATCGCCTCGGCGTCCTTGATCTCCTGGCTGGTGACCGCATCGGCCGCGCTCGTGGCGCCCTGGACGATTTCGAGATGGGTGCCGTCGGTCGGCATCAGCTCGTTCCAGTGAGCGACGCAGTACACCTTCTCGGGCGTGTCCTGGCAGTCGGTGGTCAGCACGGGCACCTCGTCCGGCTCCCCGATGATCGTTCCCCGGAACTTGCGCAGGTCCTCGATCAGTTCCTCGAACCGCTTCTCGACCGCTGCCCCGAGCGGTGTCGCCATCGACTTGCCGAAGATCCAGCGCAACGCGAAGAGCTCCATCCCGGCCCGCACCGGCAGATAGAGCTTCGCCCAGCTGGCGTTGACGAAGTCGGACGGATCCAGCGTCGGTTCCCGGGTCTCGCCGCTCGACCACCAGCTCGGGTAGGCGACGAACGAGGCGCGCTCCCAGTCGAAGATGCGCTGCCAGTAGTCGATCTCCCAGCACTCGTCGCGGACGCCGGCCGGGAAACGCTCCTCGATGATCTGCGAGATCATCTCGTTCACCGGGTCGAGGCCCCGCTTCATCCGCTGCTCGAGCGCGTCGGCGTCGGCGTGTGCCTGCTCGAGGGCGGCATCGCGCTTGTCCGTCCAGGCCTGCAGAGCGGTTCGGTACGCCGCGAGGTCCGCGTTGTACTTGGTGTCCTCACCGATCTGCTGGACGATGGTCGGCCGCTCCCGGAACCGTGCCTTCAGCTGCAACTCGATGCCGGGACCGCCCAGCCAGGACGGGCAGCCGATGTGGAGCCGCACCCGCAGTACGGAGGCGCCGTCCGCCGCGGTCGGGTACGGCGTCCCCACGACGTACCGGCTGACGGTTTCCTGCGGCCGCCTGGTGATGACGTTGATGTTGTCGTTGATGAAGTCGGCGTCGTCGTCCCACTGGAAGCCGGCCGAGTCGAATGGAACATCGATGTCGTAGTCGGCGCGCATGTCGCCCGTCCAGCCCCACTGGTTCGCCGGGACGACGGCCGAGACGTTCACCTGGGTGGCCGGTTCGGTCGGATTCGGCCCGGGGACCTGTTCGACCTTCTTCGGCTCCGGTGGCACCGGTGGCAGCCCGGCAGTCGCGGCCGCCATGATCGCCAGCCGGCCTTTCAGGATCTTGTCGGAGAAGGTGTGCGCGGGATCCTTGATGCTCGGTGCCCAGCACAGCCGCGCGCCGTAGCGTTCCTGCTGCAACTGCAGGCGTTGCAGCACCTTGAAGTAGTGCAGGGTGATCGGGGTGACCCGGTTCGGGTTGCGCAGGGTGCGCTTCGAACCGGATTCCGAGCCGGACTCGGTGACCAGCTTGAAGTCGGTCTTGTGCTGGGTGCGGTACTTCGCGGCCACCTTGGAGCTGGCCGTCTGGTTGTCCTTGACCGCCCGCCGGGTCGTTTCCTGGTGGGCGTCGGTGACATTCTTCGTGTAGGCGATCGTGTGGCTGGCGTTGAACTTGCCCCAGAAGAACTCCGGGCTGTGGTACTCGCCGGTGTGGCTGGCGTTCAGCCCCCAGTTGTCGGTGAGGGTCCGCTGCCGCTCGAAGCCCTCCTGGATCTCGGTGCTCAGGCTGCTGGTCAGCTCGAGGTCGAACTGCCGCTCGGTCTCGTCCTGCTCCTCCAGCGTCAGCTGGCGTTTCGTGTACGTCTTCTGCTCGAGCACGACCTCCTCGCCGGGCGCGAGCGCGAGCGCGTACAGGTGCTCGCCGAGCGCGAACCCGGTCGGCCGGATCCTGGTCCGGTCCAGGAAGGCGTAGCCGAGATCCGACTTGAGCAGACCGGCCACGAACTCGGTCTCCTGCGAAGTGAGCAGCGTCGGCCGGGCCTGCGGCCGTTCCGCGAAGACCATCGTCGAGTCGACGACCGGCAGGGTCTGGTCCGCCGACTCCATGTTGTTGGCGTCCCAGAGCCGGCTCAGGCCGAGCTTTTTCAGGATGCCGGGCAGGTTGTCCCGGTTCAGTCCGCCGTACCGGAGCGCTTCGAGGATTTGCTGCTTGGAGTAGAACGGCAGGATCGGTGTGACCTCGTCATCGAACGTGATCAGCACCGGGACGAAGTAGTTGGAGTACACGTACCGGTCGGAGAAGGCGGCGGCGAAGCCGAGGCCTTCGGTGTCGACATCCGCAACGACCACTTTGCTCATCGGTGATTCCCCCTGGGCGCGAGGCCCGGTCGAACTACTTGAACAGCGAATTCAGACCCTTGTAGGTCATCTCGTGCGAGAGCACGTAGAACAGCTCACCGAAGACGGACTGCAACGCCGCCTGCCGCACGACGGTCTCCCGGACGGCGTGGGTGGTGAGTTCTTCCAGCGCCTTGACCAGCTCGGCCGACGGCCCGCTCTTGGCGGCCTTGCGGTAGGCGTCGGCGATCGCCTCCCAGTTGCCGTCGAACTTCGCGCCGAGGTCGTCGGCGACCGTGCCCCAGGTCTGCTCGAACTTCTCCAGCTTGGTCGACGACGTCCAGTCAACGTTGGTGACGCGACGGGCGTTCGGGTCCAGTAACAACAGGTCCGACTTGAGATCGCCGACTGTGGTCGTCGTCTTCCAGCCGAACCGCTTGCTCAGGTACGTCGCAAGGGCCCGCTCGGTGTCGGCCGCGCCGGCCGCGTCGAAACCGATCAACTTGAGCAGCAGGTCGCGTTCCTTGTGGGCGAGCAGCATCTGGGCGACGGTCTTGTCCAGCGCCTCGCCGGCGCCGGCAAGTGCGGTCTTCAGCTCCGGCGTCGATGCCTGGACGGCTTGCAACGTGGTCCGGAGGGTCTTCTCCGTGAAGGGCTTCAGACCTGGCGAGGCGGTCGCGATCAGCTCTGCCACCTCGGCCGCCATCCGCTCGTGGATGAGCTGACCGAGGACCCACGGCTTGACCCGGCCGGCCTTGCGAAGCTCCACGAACGCGGCGTACGCGACCTCCTGGAGCAGAGTGTTGAACCGGGTCGTGAGCCGCTGGGCCAACTGCGCCGCCTTCGTCGCGTAGCTGACGGCCTGGGCGGTGCCGGCGAGCTTCGCCGGCTTCTGATAGCCGGCGAACGCCTTGTCGAGCTGCTGGAGGATCGCGTCGAGCGCCTCGTCGAGTTCGGCCCGGGTCGCCTGCCGTCCGGCCGACGACACCAGCTCGGAGCTCGCCGCCATGAACACCGGCTTGGCGTCCTGGCTCACCAGTACGCCGTACCCGGTGCCCGCTCCGGCGCCTGCGAACGCCTCGGCGTGGGCGGACTGGAACACCACGGACAAGGTGAATTCGCCCTGCGCCAGGAAGGCCCGGCCCTCCCGGATCAGCGATCGCAGCAACTCAGGTGGGAAGAGTGTGCGCAGGAAGTCCATCCCCACCCGCGGGGCGGCTTCGACCACCGCCTTTCCGATCGCGACCAAGACCTGGACGAGCTGTCTGGTCAGCTGAGCGACCTGAGCAGCAGCGCCTCGCAGTACGCCGAAGAGTAGCGGCGCGTAGCGGATCGCGGCCTTGACCGCGACCTTCAGCAACGCCATCAGTTCGGCGAGACCGACCAGCAACTGGAAGAGATCGCCGCCGATCCGGCCGAGGCGCTTGCCGGCCGCGAACCAGTCGAAGTTCTCCAGGTCGTGTTCGAACTCGCGGTTCCAGTCCCGCCAGACCTTCACCAGCTTGGCGGGCAGCGCGGCCGGATCGACCTCGTCGAGCAGCGCGGAGAAGACCTGCTTGACCACCGCCACCTGCTCGTCCAGGCGATGCAGCCCGGCATCCGGTTTGGTGGCCAGTAGATAGACAGTGCTGAAGCCCTCGTTCTGCAGCCGGCCGATCAGTTGCATCAGCTTGACCAGATCGACCACGACAGTGGCGTAGGACTCGGCGACTCCGACCACGAAGCCCTCGAAGAAGAGCTTGGGGTTCACTGTGTTCCAGAACGAGTAGTGCCGGATCGCGTCCATCAGCACCGGGTCGAGCCCGACGAGGAAGCCGCGGAAGGCGGAGTCACGGTCCACCTCGAGGGCGGCCAGGGCGAAGAACTCCTCGGCCAGTCCGAGCCGGGCCAGCAACCGGACCAGGTCCCAGACGTTGTCCGCGGTGATCCGGCCGCGCATCGCGTCCAGGACCCGGGTACGGGTCAGCGAGCGCACTGCCTGTGCCCGGACATAGTACTCGACGGTCAGCGCGACGAACTCGACCCGAGGGTCGGGCGTTCGCTGTCCGTAGATCGTGCGCAGCGTCTCGTCCGGCACGGCCGGAACTGTGAACCAGTCCTGGATCATGACGGTCCGCGGATTGTCCGCCACCGGTCAGGCCCCCCTCCGGCTGGAAGATGACTGCCACGATGCCGCAGCCATGGAGCCCCGGCAAGATGTCGGCCGTCGCCCGGCGGGAGTTCATTCCTGGCCTCTTCCGGGGCCGGCCCGGCTGAATCTTTCGACGGGTCCGTTGACCAGTCGTCTGGCACACTCGAAGCGAGGCAAGTGGGGAGGTTGAATGGCCGACAAGGCAAAGCCGACAGCGAATCTGAGCCAGCTGACCGGGATGGCTGCTGCCGCGGGGCGGGAGGCTCGGGAGGCTGCGGCGCGCCGGAAGATGCAGACGATCCGGCTCACCGACGAGGAACGGCGGCTCTGTTCGGACGACCTTGCCGAGCAGTTCGCGGTCGGCCGGCTCGATGTCGGCGAGCTGGATCAGCGGCTCGATCTGCTGCAGGTGGCCGTCACCCATCGCGACCTGGTGCCGGTGTTCGAGGGCCTGCCGGTCCCGCAGCTCTACATCCGCGAGCCTCGCAAGTCCGGCCGCTGGCGCTGGGCGGCCTTCATCGGCGCGGTCTGGCTGGCGTTGCCGTTCATGCTGACCGGGCTGGTCTTCCTGGTCTTCGGCCGCGAGATGACGGCCGCGATCTTCGGCGTGCCGTCCATCCTCTGGATCCTGGCCACCTGGCGCTGGGCCCGCAACGGCACCCGGGCCCGAACCGCACCCGAGCGCCGCCGCTGACTTCGCGCTCTACCTGGTCGGCGCCACGTAGAGGGTGATCTCGCCCGCGACATACTCGCTGGCGTCCCGGACGTACCAGTCGTCGGGCGGCGTCGGGATCGCCTTCGCGTCCCGCGGCTGGTTGGCGTCGTAGTACTCGAGGACCTTCAGCTCGCGCTCCGCGAGGACCTGCTTGACCTCGGCGATCGTCCGGTCGCGCCACTTCGCGCCGTGCATCGCTTCGCCCGGATCGTCCACGTTGCTGCTGAAGTGCCAGTACTGCTCACCCGGTTTCGCCGCCCGCCCGAACTGGATCTCGGTCTCTCCGTCGTAGTTCACCGGTACTTCGAGACCGTCCTGGCAGCCCGGATCGGATGCGTTCAGCGTCCCGTTGCAGAGCTCGCCCGGCTCCAGCCGGCGCAACTGGTCGGTGTCGTGCTCGTCACGGCCCGAATAGCTGACCATCGTGCCGACGAACGGCTTGCTGACCGCGACCGCCTTCACGGTGATGTGCAGGCCGAGCTTCTTGAGTTCGGCGTTGTACCGCTTCGGATCAGCGGTCGGGTCCACCACCCGGATGATCAGGTGATCGCCGCGTGCGGTCACCGACAGCGCTTCCGGGCGGTCCTGGCCGGGGTGATCGATCACGGTCGCGGCGACCACTCCGCCGATGAGCAGCAGGCTGGCGGCGACCAGCGCCAGCCGCAGGCGGCCCGGAGCCTTGGCCGCACTGCGAGCTATCGGCTCCCCGACCGTCTCAGTGATGCCGGCGGACAGCTCGGTCCAGGCGGCCTCGCTGATGTGGGTGTCGGGCGACGGGTTGAGGCCGCGGGTGACGGCGTCGATGTCAGGCGTCTCCATGCGAAACCACTCCTGTCGTAACCGGCCGATCCGTTGCCGTCAGCAACTTCGCGAACCGCTTCCTGGCCCGGTGCAATCTGATCCGTACCGCGTTGCGCGAGCACCCGAGTGCGGTCGCGATCTGCGCGTTGTCGAGCTCTTCCCAGGCCACCAGGCTCAGCAATTCGCGGTCCTGCTCAGGCAGCTCCCGAAACGCCCGGCCGGCGGGGGAATCATCCAGGTCCGGCGCCCGCGTCGGCGCCGACTCGGCCAACTCGCCGCGAAGCTTGTCCGCCAGTGCATGCCGGCGGTCCTCGCCACGCCGGTGGTTGGCCAGCGTGCGCCGCGCCACGCCGTACAGCCACGGTCTGGTCTGATCCCCGCCCGGTACTTCGTCAAGCCTCCGCCAGGCCACCAGAAACGTGTCGGCCAGCAGATCGGCCGCATCGTGACGACTCCCGGTCCGCCTGAGCAGATACCCAAGCACCGCCTCACGATCAGCCGCGAAGAACTCCTCGAACCTCTCGCGCCGGCGATCCCGCGGCAAGTCCCCCACACCCGCCTCGCTCTCCGGCCCCACTCGGGCTCTCGTCGATGTCAACGTCATACCCCACACATGTCCGGCACCTCAGCCGTCCATTTCACGCAGCCCCCATTGCACCAACCTGCCGGTCCACCCACCCTCCGATGACCGCCTAGCCTGGAACACTTGGTGGGTCGGTCTGGGGTGGACCGCGTCCGGTCGCTGGGGGCTCAGATGGACGATGGCGACGAGGCCGGCAGGGTGCTGCTTGCTCTGGCCCACGGCCAGTTGGCCCGTGACCGAGTGGCCTCGGCAGCTCGCCTCTCGGAACCAGCGGCCGGCCGCCAACTGGACGCCCTGATCCGGAAGTCCTTGGTAGCCAAGGTGCCGCAGACGCGCGGCAGACCGCAGTACGGCCTGACTCAGCGGGGCTTGGACGAGCTGGATCGGGTCACTGCCCTGACGGACCCGGCTGAGTGCAACTTGCTCAACGCGCTGTCGGAGACGACGCCGTACTCCGTGACCGAGTTGGCCGGAGCGACGGGTATGTCCGCCTCGGCGGTGTACGAGCTGCTTCTACGACTCATGCGCGGCGGGTTCGTGGCGGCGTACGGGCAGGACGAGCGCGCCGAGTACTGGCTGACTCCCAACGGGGTCGGCAGGCGGGCAATGCTGCGGGGTCTGCTGACAGACGGGCCGGTCACCATCGGCCGAACCCTGAACGCCATAGCGGCGGCCACCCATCAGGCGGGTGTAGCCGCGACGCGCGAGAGGATGGCCGGGCAGCCGTTGTCCGACTATGACCGGGCTGTTTGCTCTGCCGAGTTGACCGAACAACACAAGCTGGGTCTGTTCGACGCGAAAGAGCTGGCCAAGCGAGAGGGGCTGCTGCGAGTGGCCACTCTGCACGGGCAGCTCATCGCGGTTTTCGACGGCCTCCGCCCGCCTCCGCTGTACGGCGAGCAGTTGCCGCCGCCACGGAAGATTCGCTGGAGCGGGGCCGCCTTCGTCGTGAGATCTCTCGTCACGCTGCCGTTCGTGATCATCGGTCTCATCGTTCTGCTCACTGCATCGACCTCGGACGACTACATCGGCGGCGCCATATTCTTCTCGTTCTCCGCCCTCTGGATCTACCTTGCTTGGCGCTCAGCGGCCGGAAAGGAGGATTAGAGTCCGACCATGACCGTGCTGCGTTCGATCGGGTTGTTCGGGGTGGCCGCGGTGGCCGAGATCGGTGGGGCGTGGCTTGTCTGGCAGGGGGTTCGGGAGCATCGGGGAGTGCTCTGGGTGCTCGGCGGCTTGGTTGCCCTGGGCGCCTATGGGTTCGTGGCGACGCTGCAGCCGGATCCCAACTTCGGGCGGATCCTGGCGGCGTACGGCGGGATCTTCGTGGCCGGCTCGCTGCTCTGGGGTGTGCTGTTCGACGGGTTCCGGCCGGATCGGTGGGACCTCGCCGGGGCCGCCGTCTGTCTCATCGGGGTGGGCCTGATCATGTACGCGCCCCGCGGCTGAAATAGCCTGACCGGGTGATCGCCGAGCAACGCCTTGCCAAGCCAGCCGACACACCGGCCGTCGCGGAGCTGATGCGCGCCTCCGTGCTGGCGTTGATGGCGACACTTCCCGGCGTTCCGCTCTACAAGGCTTTCGGCTTCACCGAGGTCGATACCGCCGAGCTGACGATGCCCGACGGCGCCGTACTCGGTGGCGTCGCGATGGAACGCTCAGTTGACCAGAACGGAGACGCACGATGACCGCAGGCACCACCGTCCAGGCCCCCGACGGCACCGAGGTCGTACTCGGCGAGATCGGCACCAGGGTCCTCCTGGAGAACCAGCGCGTCCGCGTCTGGGAGGTCGCCCTCGAGGCCGGCGAGGCGCAGGGCTGGCACCTGCACCACAACCCGTACGTCGTCCTCTGCCTCGCCACCTCTCCCTGCCACATGGACTGGCTCGACGGCAGCGCTGCCCGCGAACTCAGCGAAACCGTCGGCGGCTCGGTCTACCGCCCGGTCTCCCCGATCCACATGCTCACCAACGACGGCGACTCCCCGTACCTCAACCGCCTGATCGAACTCCTCGACCTAGGCGAAGAGGCCGGCGGAGCCCCGTACGACGCCGCCGGCATCACCCAGCAGAGCGGCTTCGATCAGCCCGGCGAGATCCCGACGAAGACAGTCGTCGACGACCCAGACGTTCGCGTCCAGCACGTAACCACCGCCCCCGGCGAGACCTACACCTGGCGCACCGGCCCCCACCCCACTCTGGTCATCGACCTCGACCTCACCAACCCCACAGTCACCTATCTAAACCCCGGCGACTCCCACACCCTCCCCATCAAACCGACCCAAACCAACGGCTTCAACCTGGTGGAACTCCTGTACTACGCCCGCTGAGCGAGGAGTTCGCGGACTGCCGTCGCGGTGGGGAGGGTCAAGGCCTCGACGGCGGTTTTGGTGGCTTCGGTGAGGGTGGTTTGGCGGAGGCGGGACTTGATGAGGGGGACCTGAGGGCCGACGGCGCTCAGTTCGTGGATTCCCAGGCCTGCGAGGAGGACCGCGGCGTCGGGGTCGCTGGCCAGGTCGCCGCAGACTGCTACCTCTACGCCGGTGGGCACGTTGCGGACGACTCGGTCGATGAGTTGGAGAACGGCTGGGTCCAGAGCGTCGGCCAAGGAGGCGACGGCGCTGTTGCCTCGGTCGGCGGCGGTTGTGTATTGCGTCAGGTCGTTGGTGCCGATGCTGACGAAGTCCAGGCCCTCGGCCAGGGTCGAGATGCGCAGGGCGGCGGCGGGGACTTCGACCATGATGCCGACCTTGACGCCCCAGCCCGAGGAGCCGACGTCGGCCAGTTCGGCCAGGGCCCAGGCGACCTCTTCGGCGGTCGTGACCATCGGGAACATCACCTGCACAGGCGTCTCGAGTGCGACCTGGCAGATTGCCTTCAGTTGGTCACGGAGGAGTTCGGGGCGGCGCCGGAAGACGCGGATGCCTCGTTCGCCCAGAAAAGGGTTCGCCTCCGCGGCCTGAGGCAGGAACGGGAGCGGCTTGTCGCCACCGATGTCCCAGCTGCGGATCGTGATCGGCTTCCCGCCGAACGCTGCGGCGATCGCCCGGTACGTCTCGACCTGCTCTTCGACGGTCGGCGCCACCTTCCGATTGCCGAAGAGCACCTCCGTCCGGACCAGCCCGGAGCCGTCGGCCCCGCGCGCGTCCACCGCGTCCTGCACCGATCCGACGTTCGCGAGCACCTGGATCGTCTGCCCGTCCACGGTCACCGCAGGCTTCCCGGCATCAGCAACGGCCGCTTCGCGTTCGGCGGTGCGCGCGCGGATCGCAGTACGGAAAACGTTTTCGTCCGGGTCGACCACGAACGAGCCAGCTCGTGCGTCGAAGCCGACCATCGCTCCAGGCGGTACTGCGACGTCCCCGATCCCTGTGATCAAAGGGATTCCGCGAGATCGCGCGACAATCACGCCGTGCCCGGTCGTTCCCGCAGCTCGTACGGCGACGCCCGCGATCCGCTCCGCGTCCAAACTCGCGGCCGTCGCGGCATCAAGCTCCCGTACTACGAGGACGCCGTCCGTCGGAGCCTCCTGCTCACGGGCGCCGGTGAGAGCCCGCAGCACCCGATCGCGCACGCTCCGGACATCCTGCGCCCGCTCGCGTTGGTACGGATCGTCCAGCCCTTCGAAGGTCGAGGCCAGCGCATCCAGGGCCGACTTCCAGGCCGCCGGTGCGCTCTCGCCCTGTGTGATCCCCTGGAAGACCGGATCGAGCAACACGGCGTCGTCCAGCAACGCCAGCTGAGCATCGAAGATCGCAGCCGCGGTGATGGCCGCCTGGTCCCGAAGAGTGGTCAGCTGCTCTGCTGCCACCCGCAGTGCATCCTGAGCACGCTCCCGCTCGACGGCGTCGGAGCCGGCCTGGTACCCACCTAGGTCGACTTCTCCGTCCGCCACGATCGCGGCCCCAAGCGCCATGTCCAGCCCGGACCCGCTCTTGCCGACCGGCCGCGGAGCCGACTCGACCGGCACGTCGTCGAAGTCGCGATCGGCCAACGCACTGATCGCCGCCAGCGCCTCAGTGGCGTCCGGACCACTCGCGCCGACCTGTAGTCGATGACCCTGTTGCGCGTTGAGCGTCGCCACCATGCTCAGACTGCCCGCATCAACCGGCCCTCGTCCGGTGGTCAGATTCGTCAGCGTGACCTGGGCATCGAAGCGCCGGGCCAACGCGACCAGCTTCGCCGCCGGTCGCGCGTGCAGCCCGTGCTCATTGCCAACAGCAACTTCAGCGAAGTTGTCCGAGGCAACAACAGGAGCTTCGGAAACAGGAGCATCACCAAGATGATCTTGCTTCCCGGCCAATCCCCGCGAAGCCTCTGCCAGTACTGCGTCCAGTGACGCGCCCGTTGATGCGGTCACCACCGCCGCGACCAGGCCCTCGACCAGCGGAGCGCTCGACAACTTCACTCGCTCCGCAACCTCAGGATCCACGAACTCCAAGGCCATCTCGGCACTCAGGACCGCGCTGCCAAGGTCCAGCAGCACCAGTACGCCGTCCGCGCTGTCCGCCGCCCCGATCGCCTCCGCAACAGCGGCCGCGTCCGTCCCGAAGGTCGTCTCGTCCAACCCGGCCGCGATCGCGATCACCGGCCGATCCGCCTCGGCCACCATCTCCGAAGCCAGCCCGACGGCCGCCTCCGCCAACGCACGGCTGTGCGACACGACCACAATCCCGATCACCAGCCACCACCCCGGCCACTACGTCCGAAGCGGCGAGGGGCAGGACCCTCGCCACTTCGGACGTTAGCGCGTTCGGCCTTCATGCGAGCGTGCGAGCTGCCGATTCCAGCAGCAGCGTCGTGCTCGTCGCACCAGGATCCTGGTGACCTGCGCTTCGTTCACCGAGATAGCTGGCGCGGCCCTTCCGGGCAACCAGCGGGGTCGTCGCGTCCCGCCCCTTCGCCGCTGCCTCGGCCGCCGCACCGAGTGCCCCCGCGAGATCCGATCCGCCCGCGACGGCCGCGTCGTACGCCTCCAGGGCCGGCGCCCAAGCGTCGTACATGGTCTTGTCGCCGAGCTCAGCCTTGCCGCGGGCAAGAATCCCGCCCACGCCCGCCTTCAGCGCCTCGCCAACGGAAGCCGGCGTGACCTCGACGCCTGCCAACGCAGTCCCGAAGCGCAGGAAGAACGTCCCGTACAACGGCCCGCTCGCCCCGCCGACCTTGCTGACCAGCGTCATCCCGGCCTTCTTCAGCAACTCGTCGACAGACTCGAAGGAGCTCTCGTCGAGCACAGCGACCACGGCCGTGAAACCACGATCCATGTTGCTGCCGTGGTCCGCGTCCCCGATCGCCGAGTCGAGCTCGGTCAGGTACGCCGCGTTCTCGTGCAGCGTTTTCGCCAGGTCCCGCAACCAGTTCGCGAAGTCGTCCACTCCCATGCTCACGCGCCCCAGCGTAGGCCGGGGGTGTTCACCGGAGCGTCCCAGAGACGTACCAGTTCGTCGTCCACCTTCAGCAGCGTGATCGAGCAGCCGGCCATCTCCAGCGAGGTGATGTAGTTGCCGACCAGCGACCGGGCGACCGTGATGCCCGCGCGGTCGAGCAGCTGCGCGACCTCGTTGTACATCAGGTACAGCTCGATCAGCGGCGTCCCGCCCATCCCGTTCATGAACGCGATCACCGAATCGCCTTTGCTGTAAGGCAGATCGCCGAGCACGGGATCGAGCAGCATGGCCGCGATCTCCTTGGCCGGTGCCAGCGGCAACCGATGCCTGCCGGGCTCGCCGTGGATGCCGATGCCGACCTCCATCTCGTTCTCGGCCAGCTCGAAAGTCGGCTTGCCCGCGGCCGGAACCGTGCACGAGGTGAGCGCCATCCCCATACTGCGGCCGTTGTCGTTCACCCGCTTGGCGAGGTCGGCGACCTCCTGCAACGGGCGGCCTTCCTCGGCGGCGGCGCCGACGATCTTCTCCAGCAGCACGGTCACGCCGACTCCACGGCGTCCGGCCGTGTAGAGGCTGTCCTGGACGGCGACGTCGTCGTCGGTGACGACGGACAGTACTTCGGTGCCCGCGTCGGCGGCGGCCAGCTCGGCAGCCATCTCGAAGTTCATCACGTCGCCGGTGTAGTTCTTCACGATGTGCAGTACGCCGGCGCCCGCGTCCACAGCCTTGGTCGCGGCCATCATCTGGTCCGGCACCGGCGAGGTGAACACCTCGCCCGCGCAGGCGGCATCGAGCATTCCGAGCCCGACGAATCCGCCGTGCATCGGCTCGTGCCCGGCGCCACCGCCGGAGATCAGCCCGACCTTCCCGGATCTAGGTGCTTCTTTGCGGTAGACGATCCGGTTCTCGTGATCCACCCGTAGGCGATCAGGGTGCGCGGCCTCCATCCCCAGCAGCGCTTCACTCACAACATCGGCAGGGTCGTTGATGAGCTTCTTCATAGAGCCCATCTGAGCACACAGAACGCCCCCACGGGAGCCCCCAAGTCAGGCGGACTGCTCCGCCGCGACATCGGAGAGAAGGGGAATCGAGCGGATCGCGTGACTGAGAGTCAGGAGGACGGCCGCCAGGGCGATGACCGCGGCGAAGACGAGGAGCGCGATTCGTGCTCCGGCGGACCCGAGCAGAACTCCACCGATGGCGGGGGCCAGCGGGCTCGTGGTGTTGGCCAGGAACCAGATCGCGCTCTGGGCGCGACCCTGCATCCCGTCCGGCGTGACCATCACCTGATACCCGAACAATCCGGAGTTGAAGGAGGGGACCAGGAAAATCGCGGCCGCCAGCAAGGCGACCAGGACGGCCGTCCGGGTCGTGAAAGCGGTCGCCGCAAACGCGACCGCGAGTGGTCCCGGCATGCCGCGAGCGTACGGACGGACTGGACCAGAAAGCGGGCCCTGAGCAGTGATTGTGCTCAGGGCAGAGGACTCAGTCCTTCGGGCGGAGCAGCGGGCGGACTACCTCGCGGGCGTCGTGGATGCGGGACTTGATGGTGCCCAGTGGCGCCCCGACCTCGGCGGCGATCTCCTCGTACGACAGGCCGTAGACGTCCCGTAGCACCAGCGGCGTGACCATCTGCGGCCGGCTGCGCTCGAGCGTCTCCAGGGCCTCCAGCAGGTCGAGCCGGGTGCCGGCGATGACGCTGGTGGTGCGCGGGTCGGGCCTGTCCATCTGCTCGGGGTTGTGCGCCGCCTGGGCGGTGCGCTTCAGCTTGCGGTACGTCGAGCGGGCCGAGTTCGCCGCGACCGAGTGGACCCAGGTGGAGAAGCTGCTCCGGCCGGAGTACGTGTGGATCTTGGTGGCGATGTTGAGCAGCGCCTCCTGAGCGGCGTCCTCCGCGTCGGCGGAGTACGGCAGCACGCTGCGGCAGATCCGCAGGACGCGGGGGTGGACCAGTCGCAACAGGTCGTCCATCGCGTTCTTGTCACCGCCGGCGGCGCGCTCGGCCAGGACTCCGAGGTCGTCGGTCGGGCTGCTGCTCTCGCTCATCTGTGCCTTCGTTGTCAGCGGTCCCTCGGGCAGGGGACTCCCAGTACTCCATAATGCCTTGTATGGGGGTCCCATCCAGACTAGGCCGGTACGTCGTGCGCCGCCGCCTGGGCTCAGGCGGTTTCGCGACGGTTTGGCTTGCCTACGACGAGCAGTTGGACGCCGAGGTCGCGGTCAAGGTGCTGGCCGACAACTGGGCTCATGACGACTCGGTGCGCCGCCGGTTCCTCGAAGAAGGCCGGTTCCTGCGTCGGGTGGAGTCCGAGCACGTCGTCCAGGTCCACGATGTGGGCGAGCTGGAGGACGGTCGGCCGTTCCTGGTGCTCACCTACGCCGACCGCGGCACGCTAGCGGACCGGCTGAAGAAGGAGCCGCTGGCCCTGGAGGCGGCGATCGGCGTGGTCGTCGAGGTCGGCCGCGGTCTGCAGGCGCTGCACCGGCGCGGGCTCCTCCATCGCGACGTGAAGCCCGCCAACGTGCTTTTCCGCAGTACGGACGAGGGGGACCGGGCCGTCCTGTCCGATCTGGGCCTCGGCAAGGCACTCGACGAAGTGTCCAGGATCACCATGCCCGGCGGTACGCCGTCGTACGTCGCGCCCGAGCAGGCGATGGGGGACCGGCTCGACCAGCGCGCCGACCAGTATTCGCTCGGCGCTGTCGCCTACGCCGCGCTGACCGGCCGTTCGCCGCATCAGGTGGACGGTCTGGGCGCGGCTGGGCGCGTCGCCGCGCCACCGCCGCCGAGCTCGCTGGGATTCGCCGTACCGGATCGCGTGGACGCCGCGATCGTTCGTGCCCTCGACCCGGACCGGGAGAAGCGCTGGCCGGATGTCGCCTCCTTCACCCGCGAACTCGTCGGCGCGCTCGACGAGACCACCCAGAACTTCGTCCCCGCCGCCAAGTCGGTCATCGCGCGCGATGCGGAAACTGTCGCCGCGCCGGTGGGCGCCGGCGGCGTCAAGACCGAGCCGGCCGCCGACGCCGAGACGGCGACGGTAGACCCCACCGGCGAGACGACCGCGCTGAGCGACTCGAACCAGCCGACCGTGATCAAGACCACGCCCGGCGAAACAGCCGCTGAGGACGCTCTTCCAGGTCCGAAAGACTCCGGAGCGGATGACAAAGCCGAGGCCGCAACAGCAGCCGTCGGCCTCCTCGACGCGCCGACAGACGCTCAGGATGGCAAGCCGGCAGACGCTCAGGACGGCAAGGCGACGATCGCCGTACCGAAGCGCCGGCGTCGCGGCCGCTGGGTGATCGCCGCGCTCCTCGCCCTGATCATCGGCGGTGGTGCCGGCTTCTTCGGCCAGCGGTACTACGAACCGCGCCGCGTCATCACCGTCGGCTCAGGCCAGTTCACGGCCAAACTGCCGAAGGAGCTGGCCGGCTTCGTCGTCGAGGGAACGTGGACGCCGCCCGGCGCGCCGGCCGAGCAGCAATCGTTCCGGGTCAGCAAGGACGAAAGCTGGGGTGCAGCGGGATCAGCCACCCACGGGCTTTTCGTCGGCGTCATGCGAACCACGACCGATCCGGACAAGCTGCTGGCTTCCGGGCAGTCGTACGGCTGCAATACCGACACTGAGCCCACCGCGGCCACCGTCAACGGGTACGACGCGCGCGAGCGCGTCTCGACCGGCTGCCCCGGCGGCAATCTCCTGCTCCAGCGGGTCGCGACCTCTCCCAACGGCTACTCCTTGCTGATCCAGGTTCAGGTAGCCGAAGGTGACGAGGCTGCCGCGACCAAGATCGCCGATTCGATCGCCTACTCAGGTGGCGGCATCTCGTGAGGTTCGACATTGAGCGATTCCGGCCCTCACCGGCGCTGATCCAGTCCAGCCGGCGCCGCTTCTACCGCTTGCGCTCGGCCGTGTTCCGGACCATCTGGCCGCGCTGACCTGATTGTCAGCCAGGTCACCAGTACTGCGAACAACCAGAGCCCGCCGCCGATCCACGCCAGCTGATGCAACCCGTGGACGAACCCTCGCCCAGTCGCCGGGGTGCCCGCGATACCGCCGTACAGGGCTATCCCTAGCGCTCCGACCGCCTGCCGGGCGGTGTTGTTGACTCCACTGGCGAAACCGGCGCGGTCCGGCGGCAGTGACGCAATAGCTGCATTGACGGCTGCAGCTGTCAGCAACCCCATCCCGATGCCAAGACCCAGCTCAACCGGTACGACGACGCCGTACGCGCTGGCTGGCCGCACTAACAGCAGACAGGCTGATCCCGCAGCTCCAAGCAGCAGCCCGGCCGTCATCGCCGCAGACGGTGAGCTCGCACCTCCGCAAGCTCTTGGACGGCGGACTGCTCGCAGTACAGAGCTCAGGCCGCCATAGGTACTACCGCCTGGCCGGTCCCGAGGTAGCAGCGGCAGTAGAAGCCCGTAGCCAGGATCGCCCGTCCCCAGCCGATCAGCTCGCTGCGGCAGAGCACCAGAGCGGCCGCGCTCCGCGAAGCCCGCACTTGCTACGACCACGTCGCCGGGCGGCTCGGAGTCGCCCTACTGGAAGCTCTCGTACGCCGGGAGGCGCTCGTACGAACCGATGGCGGATCCGGTGCTGATCGGCGACCGGACGACCCACTGGCTCAGCAAATGCCGGACGGCCCTTACGAGTTGGGTCCGGCCGCAGCCGAGGTCTTCGGTGAGCTCGGAATCGACCTGTCAGCAGGAGGATCGTCGCGACGTCTACTGCGGTTCTGTGTCGATTGGAGCGAGCAGAGCCACCACCTGGCCGGCCGCCTCGGCGCATCCTCGCGACCTCGCTCTTCGACCGCGACTGGATCACCCGCCGTCCGCGTCAACGCGCCGTCGACCTCACCCCAGCCGGGCGCGAGGACCTGGCAGACCTCAAACTATTGGCCCCAGGCAACTAAAGCTCAGAGTCCGAACGGGTCACACTCTCGCTGGCATGGTCGAGGACGTCGAGGATCGCGTCCTTGTCCTGCGGCAGGCCGATCGAGCTGAGCTCTACCCCGACATTCCCGCTGTCGTCGGTGGCCACCCAGCGGACCATGATGCGCCGGAGCGAGGTCTCGTTCTCCGGGATGTAGGTGTAGGTCAGGGTTGCGGTCCGCGCCTTCGCGTCGATCTTCTGGTCGAGGATCGTGAGCAGGCGGTCGGCCGACAGAGCCTCGAGGATCCCGACTCGTTCCGCCATCGAGGCGGCCGGTGGCCGGGTGACGCTGAATCCTGCCTCGATCCGGAGCTTCCGCTTGCGGGTCGGATCGGAGAACCAGGAATATTGCGGTGGATCGGAGTGGGACAACCACCAGTTCCGCGGCACGTTCACGGTGATCCGGGAACGCACCACCTGCTCCGAGTAGGCAGTCCTGGTCTGATAGCTCAGGTCATCCGGATCCAGCGGCTTCGTGTTGTCCGGCGTCGCTGTCCTCGGCGGCTTCGTCGGTGTCTGCGTGGTCACCGGTGTGGTCGGAGTCACCAACCCCAGCGGCACCGCCTGCCCGGTGACCTCCGAAGCGGCACTCGTCAACAGCCCGATGCCGTATCCCCCTGCTCCCCCGAGCAGGGTCACCGCGAGCAGTCCAGAACCGAGTAGAGCGCGCCCAATCCCGCCTCTGGCCACGTTCACCCCTCCTCCCCGGTCCCCACACCAGCTACGTCCTTTGACACGCTAGACCGCCCCCGGGGTTGCGACCGCCCCCCAGATGTCACACAACCGTGACCCAGCCCTTTAGGGCAAACCCCCGCGAACAGCAGGTCAGTCCTGCTGCTGAACCGTCTCGCTGGCCTGGGCGGTGACTGCGGCGAGGCCGGCGGCGTCCTGCGGCAGGCCTGTGATGCTCATCTCCACGGTGGCCATGTCGTCGCTGCCGGTCGCGACCCAACGGACGACCACATAGCGCACGGTCTTGATCGGGATGAAGGTGTAGATCAGCGTCGCGACGGTCCGCTGCTCGCCGTCCTCGCCCTGCACCTGCCCGTCGGTCTGGGACAGGATCTGGAAGTCGTTCTCGTACGCCTGGCTGGCCTTGAGTTGCTCGATCAGCTTGGTCATCTGGTCCACGGGAGTGAGGACCGGTGGGACCGCCTCGACCCGCAGACCCCGCTCCTTCAGCGAATCCAGGAACTTCACCTCGCCCGGCGTCCTCGGCGACCGGGTCAGCTGCCAGCCACGCGGTGCTCTGATCGAGAGCTTGACGGTGCCCATGTCGGCGGGATGCACCGAGAAGGTCTGCTCCCGGAAGGTGAGTCCCTTCGACTTGAAAGCAGGCAGATCGTTCGGCTCGGGGACCTTGCGGGGAAGCACCTCAGGCGGGCTGACCATAGTCAATGGCGCGGCGGGGGCCGGCCTCGTGGACCGAGGGGTTGGCTTCTAGTTCGTTGCCGCCGTAGTAGCCGCCGGCGGCGCCGAGGAGGGCGAGCAGGATGATGCCGCTCACCAGTACTGGCTTCTTCACTCAGCCACCAGGTCCCAGAACGCGAGCTCGAAACGGACCACCCGGTCGAACGCGCGGGTCAGGGCCGGGGTCAGCTCTTCGCGATCTACCAGTACGCCGAGTTGGTCGACGTACGCGGAGAAGTCCGGTGATGACCAGTTCGCGATGAAGCCGGCGTACTGCGTATCGGGGCCGGTCGTGTCGCGGACCGAGGCCCAGGCGTCGTAGTACGCCTTCTCAACGGCGTACAGAACTGTGATGCCGACGGGCCAGCCTTCGCGGACCGATGCCGTGAGGTACGACGAGTAGCCGAGGTTGAGCAGGGACGGCTCGGCGCTGAGGTCGAGCCCGCGCTCCGCTGCCGCGGTCTCGAACAGCTCCAGCTCGGGGACGAGTGCGGCCAGCCCACCAGCCAGCACCTCGCGTGCCTGCTCGTCAGGCGCGATGGCGATCAGCTCGGTGAGGAACGCACGGAACGACCGGACGAAGTAGTGGTCCTCGGCCAGCCAGCGGTCGAACGCGCTCAGGGGCAGCGTGCCGGCGGAGGTCTGAGCCACGAACGGGTGATCCAGGATGAGTCTCCAGGCCGTCTCCTGGCCACTCAGCAGGGCACGGGTCGTCTCAGGCACAGCGCCATTCTGACATCCGGCGGGGACGCCGCCGGTTTCGTCGGCCCGCGCCTGCTCTGAATCCTTTCAAGTGACCGCCGGTCCTACTCGATCACGATCACCGCCGGGGACCAGAAGCTGACCCTCCCGGTGAAGGTTGACGAGCCGCCGACCGACACCACCGGCAACCTCGCCGCTACGTACCGGTGACCGCTTCCAGCGACCACCTTCCTGTCTACCCGGCCTGCGGAGCGGTCGACGGCGACCGCGACTCCGAACACTGGGCCAAATCCACCGGCTGGAACGACGCAACCAAGGGCAACTTCCCGGACTGGCTTCAGCTCACCTTCGACCAACCCGAAACGGCCGGACGAGTCAACCTCTACACCCTCAACTCAAAGCAGTACCCAGCCGCTTCCTACGGCCTGAAGGACTGGGACATCCAGGCCAAGGTGGGCGGTGCCTGGCAAACAGTCGCCTCAGTCCGCAACAACCAGTCCGGCCTGACCAGCACCACCTTCACCCCCACCACAACCACCGCCCTACGAGTCCTGACCCTCACAAGCAACGAGGGCCCCACCTACTCCCGAATAGTCGAACTAGAGGCCTACGGCGGCTAGTGCCCCTTGTTGGGGCGGCAATCGCCGTACCGGGCTGGTGACCTCGGACAAGATGTCGGGTCCTGGGACAAGCTATTTCTTGTCCCAGGACCCGGCGGGGTGTCCCAGCCCCCGGCTGCGGACTGCGGTTGGAGAGTCGGTGCCGAGGCGACTGGGGAGCGGCGCAGTGCAGTGCTAGTAGACCTCGATTCGGTCCAGGCTGATGATCGTGCCGGAAGACGCTGCGTTCTTGTCTCCAGTGACTCGGACCTTCAGCGTGTGGGGGCCGGCGGGCAGTGTCGGGCTGATGTAGCGCAACTGCTCGCCGACGCGGATCGAGCTGTAGTAGTCGACTCGTTGTTCGGGGCCGCCGTCGATGGAGATGCCGGCGATGCCGTTGCCGGTGTCGACGACGCTGAGCAGCGCGATCTTCGTGCCGGTGAACCTGATCGTGGCCGACGCGTTCGTCTCGCCGGACCAGTGGTCGTTGCCCCAGAAGCACTGGTTGCCGCAGCCTGATCCGGAGCTCCAGTTTCCGGCGTACTGGACCTGGTTCGGGCCGGTGCCGGTGTCGGTGTCGTTGATCCAGTAGGTGGAGGCGCCGGGATCGCCGGACGGCAGGTTCTGGGTCGCTCCGGCCGCCAGCGGGCTGCCGAGGTTCGGCGTGCCATCAGGATTCCAGCTGATCTTCTGCACCCGGGAGGTGCGGAAGGAGTACGTATAAGTACTGGTGTTCTTGCCGTGGTAGGCGATCCAGTCCTCGGTCCCGTCGGGCGAGGTGAAGAACGAGTGGTGGCCCGGTCCCCAGACGCCGGTCGAGTCGTTGCGGGAGAAGATCGGCCCGGCGTGCTGGACCCAGTTCGACGCCACCATCGGATCGGCGCCGTTCGCGATGCTCTTCATCCACAACTGGTAGTCGGGCTTGCCGGTGTCGCAGGTCGAGTACGTCAGGAACGTCCGCCCGTTGCGATAGAGCGGCGTAGGACCTTCCCGTACTTCGGGGCAACCACCGTCGGCAGGAATGGCGACGCGGGCGCCGGTCGCGGTCCACGCGTTGCTCATCCGGACGATGTAGAGCTGGGCGGGACCACCTTGGCCGCGGCCGGGCCCGGTCCAGACGAAGTACTGCTGACCGTTGTGGGTGATCGGCTCACCGTCGATGCCGTACTCACCGAAGTCGGCGATCTTGGCCTTGAAGTGGTACGGCCCGATCGGGTCGTCGCCGGACGACTCGAGCACGTACATCCTGTGATTCGCGTCCACGCCGTCGGAGGCGGTGTAGTAGACGTACCAGCGGCTGCCGACGTGCCGGAACGCCGGCGCCCACATCTGCGTGTTCCGGCTGGTGTCCGTATCGCGCCAGACCACCTGCTCCGGCGCGACCAGCAGCGTAGCGATGCTGGGGGAGGACCAGATGCCGATGTGGTCGCCGGTCGTGGTGGCGACGTAGTACTTGCCGTTGTAGAACAGCAGCGACGGGTCGGCTCCGGGATTCACCGGGTTCCGGAAGTTCTGTGCCATCACCACGTTCTCCTGCTTGTCGGGCGACTCGGCGGCCGGCGCCTGACTGGCATGGACACCAGTCAGCAGTACTGCGAGGGCCGCAATGACCAGGGCGGGGCGGATTAACCTCATGATCTGTTCTTACAACGTTGCAAACCGGCTGTAAACCGTTCACACCAGCATTAAATAGTTGGTCATCCGCAACCGGCTGTGGAACCGTCGAATGCATGAGGAACGTCGTATCCGGCATGAAGCTCAAGGTTCGCGTGGTGCACTACTGCCGCCAGGGCATCGAGTGCTGGTACGCCGACATCGACGAAGCCGACGACCGTCAGCCGGACGACCCCTACTGGTACGTCGACGGCTGCCGCACCCAGTCGGAGGCCCTCACCGCCGCGTGCGCCCAGCTGGCCGGGTACGACCAGTCGATGGCGGCAGGCGTCCTGCCCATCCGGCTGAGCGGGGCGACCTCCCAGGCGGCCTAGTGGCGTGTGGCCGCTAGCGCCAGATCGGATTGGCGTCCAGGAATTTGTTGTCCAGGGCAATTATTACCTGAGTCAGGGCAGCGATGCGGGGCGCGGTCAGGTCGGGATCCAGCCGCCGGCTGACTCCGGTCGACTCGAACTCACGGGCGCTGTCCGCCACCATGATCAGCAGCTCCGTGTTACTCCGCAACGTCACTCGTTGCAAGGCGATCCGGTGTGCCGCGACCCCGTTCAGCCGCAGCCTGAGTCGCTCGCCCGTCAGCACCACGGCCCAGGCTTCGCTCAACGGAACCGACAGTTCTTCGAGCCAGGGCGTGACCGCCTCGGGTCCGGGACGTCGCCCAGCCTGGATGGTGTGCGTGGCACGAGCGTGCCCAGATCAGTATCCATGGTCCCCCCACGACGCCGATCGACTGCCTTCAAGGTCTGCCCGCCGCAGACCGATGTCAAGAGGCCCAGACGGTCAGCGCCTTGCCGGGCTGCGATCTCGTTGGCGGTGGCGATACCAGCCGTAGGCGATCAGGGCGCAGACGGCGCCGTTGAGCATTCCCGCGCTGACGTCCGTGACGCTGTGCATCCCGCGGTACAGGCGTGAGAACGCCACCAGTAACGGCATGGCCAGGCAGATGACGATCGTCGTCCATCGCAGCCACGCACGGGTGATGCCGAGCGCTATCAGCACAAAGGCGAGGTACAGGCCCGTCGAGGCGCCGACGTGCCCACTGGGAAAGCTCGCGGTCGGCGGCGACTTGTCGAGTCTGGGGACGGCCGGCCGGTCACGGTCCACCACCTTGGCTGCGATCAGGAAGATGAGACCCTGCATGGCGATCGCCAGCGGCGGGACGGCGGCCAGGCGCCAGTCGCGGGTTCGCCACAGCAGCACTGCCGCGACGATCACGCAGATGCCGATGACGGCCACCGTGTTGCCGAGCTCCGACCACGCGTACGTGATGGAGTTCCAGGTGGCGGTCCGGTCGCCGACCAGGTCCCTGTTGACCGTCTGCTCGGAGCGGGAGAACCCGTCGAGCGGTCCACGCAGGATGAGACCGATGCCGGTGATGAGGCCGCCGAGGGCTATGCAGGGTGCGACGGCCCGGGTGAGGAGGTCGCTGCCGTCTTGCCGATGAATCCGATCCATGAAGCGAACATAATGCCTAGACCGAGTACGTGCCCGCCGACGACGTCGGACGGGAAATGTGCTCCGATGAAAATCCGGTCCAGGCCGACGACGACAACCACGACAACGGCGAGCGTGACAGCGATCCGACGGCGGGTGGGTGAGAGCAGCGGCCACAGCAGGAAGATCATCACGCCGGCCGCCAGGGTGATGTTCAGGGCATGGCCGGAGGGAAACGAATAGCCCTGGGCGTGCGGCACCGCCTGGTCGACGACCGGCCGGGCGCGCTGGGCGACGAGCTTCGAGGCGCTCCCGATCCCCCAGCCGAGCACCATCGTGACGAAGGCCCACAGTGCCCGTCCCTTGAGCTTCTTCGCCTTCCAGACCCAGACCACGACGACGGTGGCCACCAGGTAGACGAAGACAGGCTGACTGACGACCTGGATCACGGTCAGCGTCGGCACCAGGCCATGGCTGATGCTGAAGCGGGTGGCCGACCTGATCGCTGCCTCGTCGGCATTGATCAAGGGATCGAACCGTTGCCGCACCGCGAACCCGAGCAGTACGACGGGGAGCGCGAACGCCGTCATGGCCCCGGCGGCGCGAACGAGACGCCAGCTTCGCGTCTGAACGACGTGGACCACCATGCGTCCGAGATTACGTCGGCCGCCGACGTGGCTCAATCGAGGGCGTGGCGAGCTCGATGCCAGTGGCGATGGTTGCGGAGAGTCGCGAATCGTCACTACCTGCTGATCTGGTCAGACAGGGGTATCGGGCAATATTCTTTACCGAGATTTAGCCGTGACGTTCGGTCGCAGTGATCGTTGATCTGTCAGACACTTCCGATCATCGGGTCCTCTGGGGGATCCGGAAGGGCCGCCCGTGCATCGATTCAATCCACCACCCAGCTGGCCTGAGCCTCCGAGTGACAGCTGGCGTCCGCCGCACGGCTGGGAGCCGAATCCCGAGTGGCCGGACGCGCCGGCCGGCTGGGGCTTCTGGCTCAACCGGCACGGCCCGTCGCGCCAGCGGCCCGATCGGTGCGTACGGCGCGGTCGACGCCGGCCGCCTCCAGCTCGCCACCGCCGACCGCTCGCTGTTGCTGATGCACTCCTGATCCACCCCGGACCGGCGGAAGTCTTAGGTGGTTTCCGCCGCCCAGAGGTCTTGTTATCGCGCTCTGATGTTATGTTACCAATCGACATAACATTTCGGGTGGGACAACAGGAGGCGGAAGCGTGGGGGAAGCGTCCTGGATCGGCGTCGACCTCGGCACCCAGAGCGTGCGAGCGGTCCGAGTCGCCGCGTCCGGGGCCGTGCTCGGCCGAGCCGCCCGCCCGCTGACCAGCTCCCACCCCGATGCCGAGCGGCATGAGCAGGACCCGCTCGACTGGTTCGCAGCCGTCGACGCCACCCTGAGCGAGGTCGCGGATCCGTCCGTCGATGGCATCGCGATCTGCTCGACCTCCGGCACCGTTCTGCTCACCGACGGCACTGGCCACCCGCTCACCCCGGCCCTCATGTACGACGATGCCCGGGCCGCCGCGGAGCTCCCACGCATCGTCGCCGCCGATCCAGCTCGCTGGTCGACGGCGATGCAGCCCACCTGGGCGCTCCCCAAAATCCTCTGGCTCGCCGCCCATCAGGCTGCCGGTTCGCAGCTCGCTCACAACGGCAATCAGCGTGCCGGTTGGCGGATCGCCCACAGCGCCGACGCTGTCGCCGCCCAGCTCACCGGCCACCCCGTCGCGACCGACACCAGCCACGCGCTCAAGACCGGCTACGACCTGGTCGCCGGCACTTGGCCGTACGACGCCTTCGACCGCCTCGGCCTGGCCCGCGAATCCTTCCCCGACGTAGTCCTGCCCGGCGCCCGGCTCGGCCTGGTCTCGGCGGCAAAAGCCCAGCTCACCGGGGTTCCCGAAGGAACTCCGGTGTACGCCGGGATGACCGACGGCTGTGCCGCCCAGATCGCCGCGGGCGCACTCGCCCCAGGTTCCTGGAACTCCGTTCTCGGCACCACGCTCGTCCTCAAGGGCGTCAGCCGGGACCTGCTCGACGATCCGACCGGCGCGGTCTATTCGCACCGCCACCCGGACGGCGGCTGGCTCCCCGGCGGCGCCTCGAACACCGGCGCCGGCGCGCTCACCGCGATGCTTCCCGGCGCCGACCTCGACGCCTTCGACCGGCAGGCGCGCGAACTCGGCCCGATCGATGCCGCGATCTACCCGATCACCAAGCGCGGCGAGCGGTTCCCGTTCGTCGCACCGGACGCCACCAGCTTCGAGCTCGGCGACCTCCCCGACGACCTGCATCGGTACGCCGGGGTGCTGCAGGGTGTCGCCTTCATCGAGCGACTTGCCTTCGAGCACCTGGTGACGCTCGGCGCCGAGCCAGTCGGATCCGTCTCGCTCACGGGCGGCGCAGTACGGAGTGGCTACTGGAACCAGCTCCGCGCCGACGTCCTCGGCGTACCGGTGGAGCTCCCGGCCACGCCCGACCCGGCGTACGGGATGGCGATCCTCGCGGCGTCGGAGGGTGGATCGGTGACGGAGACCGCTGCCCGGATGGTGAAGGTCGCGAACGTGCTGGAGCCACACCCGCAGGGGCGACTCGAGCACCTGTGCGGCGAGTTCGTCGCCGAGCTGGACCGCCGGGGGTATCTGGGATGAAGACCATCGTCGTACTGGCTCGACACGGCCGGACCGAGTGGCATCACGGCAACCGGTACACGGGTTCCACGGACCTGCCGATCGACGAGGTCGGCCTGCTACAGGCAGACCAGCTCCGGGACTGGGCGCAGGACTTCGCCCCCGATGCCCTCTGGTCCTCGCCGATGTTGCGCGCCCGGCAGACCGCTGCCCCGACCGCCGAGGCCCTTTGGCTCCAGCCCGTCGTGGACGCGCGCCTCCGCGAAGTGGACTTCGGTACTGCGGAGGGGCGGATGCTCAGCGAGCTCCCCGATGCCGTGGCGAAGGCGTTCGAGCTCGACCCGGTCGGCTGGCACTTCCCGGGTGGCGAGGATCCGGCCGCGGCGGCAGACCGGGTGTACGACGCCTTCCAGCAGATCGGGAAGGAGCATGCCGGTCAGAAGGTGCTCGTGGTCGCCCACAACACGTTGATCCGGCTGCTCACCTGCAGGGTGCTTGGGCTGGAGTTGCGGGACTACCGCAGACTGCTGCCAGCGCTCGGGCCGGCTGCGTTGGTGCGCTTCCGCTGGCAACCCGACACAGTTGGCCTCGAGGCGTACAACGTCCCGGCAGTGCGAATGGAGAAGCTGGCATGACTTCCGAGCTCGATGGTGACTCCCCGGAGCTGAGCCGGCCGGCCCGGCGTCAGGCCGAGATCGCGGCGTACGTCGTGAAGCATGGCTCCGTCTCGGCGAACGATCTGGTCGAGGCGTTCGGCGTCAGCGTGATGACCGTGCATCGCGACCTGGACGAACTGGAACGGCAAGGCATCGTCCGGAAGTATCGCGGCGGCGTGACGGCTCAGCCGACCAGCGTGTTCGAGAGCAACGTCGCGTACCGGCTGAACACCGCGCAGGCGGAGAAGTCCGCGCTCGCCCGGCATGCCCGCGCCATGATCGAGCCCGGCATGTCGGTGATGCTGGACGACTCGACCAGTGCGCTGGCGCTGATCGACCTGTTCGAGGACATCACACCGCTGACGGTCGCGACGAACTTCCTGCCCGCGATCGGCAAGCTGAGCCAGCTTCGCGATGTCACGCTGCTCGCGCTCGGGGGGATCTACTCGCCGTCGCACGACTCGTTCGGCGGACTGCCGTGTGCGCAGGCGGTCGAGGCGCTGCACTCGGACCTCTTGTTCTGCAGCGTTTCGGCGGTGTCGGCGACGCACGCGTTCCATCAGGAGCAGGAGATCGTCCTGGTCAAGCAGGCGATGCTGCGGTCCGCGCGGACCAAGGTGCTGCTCGTCGATCATGGCAAGCTGCAGCGCACCGCCCTGCACCGACTTGCCCCGTTGACCGATTTCGATCTCGTGGTGGTCGACGAGAAGACCCCTGCCGACCTGGTGGAGGCCCTCCGCGACCATGGCGCCACGGTCGAGGTCGCACCGCTCTAGGCGCCGTGGCCCCGTACGCCGTACTCGGTCGGCAGCCCGCTCTCGTACGAAGGTTCCGTTGCACCAGGGAGGCAGCATGGACATCGGTGTCGATGTCGGGACGACGGTCACCAAGGCCGTCGCCTTCGACGACGAGGGACGGCAGTTCGCCGAGGCGTCCCGGCCGACCCGGCTGGTCCGGCCGGGTGGCGGCCGGTTCGAGCACGACACCGACGAGATCGTTGCCTCGGTCAATGAAGTCGTCGGGGAGCTGGCGGCGACGGTCGGCGATCGGCCCGGCGTGCTGGCGCTCACCGCGCAGGGCGACGGCCTTTGGCTGGTGGATTCCGATGGCCGTCCGGTCCGGCCCGCGATCTCTTGGCTGGATGCGCGCAGTAGTCCGATCCTGACGCGCTGGACCGGTGAAGGTGTTGCGGATCGGGTGTTCCGGAGATCTGGGAACCGGATGTTCCCGGGCGCTTCCGGCCCGCTGCTGGCCGCAGTACTGGCAGAGGAGCCTGACGTTCTTGCCCGCGCCCACACAGCGGCGTACTGCAAGGACGTGGTGATGCAGCGGCTCACTGGGGTTCGTGCGACCGATGTCTCTGATGCGTCTGCGCCATTTCTGGATCCGCGGACCGGCCAGTACGACGCTGACGCCTTGGCTGCTTGCGGTCTGGAGGAGTGGGGGCATCTGCTTGCTCCGGTCGAACCCGGTCCGGTTGGTGAGCTCACGGACCCGAGTGCTGGTTTGGCCTTAGGAGTAAGGGTTTCCTCCGGTCCCTATGATCTGCCTGCGGCCGCGACCGGGGCCGGAGTGATTGAGGCCGGCGACGCTCTGCTGACAGTCGGTACGACGCTTGCGTGTCAGGTGGTGACGCAGGAGTTGCCGATGGACGGGGAGCCTGCTGGGTTGTTCCTGGGGACCTGGACGCCGGGGACGTGGTTGCGGGCGATGCCGGCGATGGTCGGTACGGCGGCGCTCGATCGGGTGCTCGCACTCGTGGGCCTTGGGACCACCGAGTTGGCCGGTCTGCTGGCCGAAAGCCCGGCCGGGGCTCGTGGCGTGACCGTCCTGCCGTACTTGTCGGAGGCGGGCGAGCGTGCGCCCTTCGTGGATACCGGAGCGCGGGGGACCTTCGACGGGATCGACCTGTCCACCACGCAGGCGGATCTCGTGCGCGCGACCTGCGAAGGGATCGCCTATGCGGCTCGGCATTGCCTGGAAGCGGCCGGGTGGACGGGGCGCGTGACGGTCTGCGGCGGCGGCGCACGGAGTACCGAATGGACCCAGATCCTCGCCGATGTACTCAACAGTCCGCTACACACGACCGACGCATCCCAGGTCGCAGCGCGAGGTGCCGTCATCAGTGCGCGCCGCGCTGCTTCGCCGGACGGCACCGGATCCGAGTGGATCGCGGAGACGCGGCAGCTCGATCCCGATCCCGGGCGGGCCGCCTTCTACGACGAGGGATACGCCCACTACCTGCGCCGGATCGAGTTCGCCCGGCCGCGCTGGGCCGACCCGGCGCCCCGCTGACAGAGAACAAGCTGAGAACCAGGAGCCTGATGAGAACCGTCCCCACGCTGCTCGCCGGTGACCACTTCGTCCGCAACGACCTGCTGGCGGCTGAGCTCGGCAAGCTTCCGGACGTCGCGTTCGATTTTCGCGAGGTCACCTTGCCCTGGCCGCAGACGCCGTACGGGCGGGTGGCCGAGGTGGACGAGGCCAGTGACGCCGAGGATCAGTTGATCGAAGCGCTGCCGGGGGTCGAGGTGGCCGTCACGCAGATGGGGCCGTTCACCGAGCGGGTCCTGCAGTCCGCGCCGGAGCTGCGGTTCCTGGTCTGCTGTCGCGGCGGGCCGGTGAACGTGAACGTGCCTGCGGCAACCAAGCGGGGGATCATCGTGTCGTCCACGCCCGGACGAAATGCTGGCGCGGCGGCCGAGCATGCGGTGACCTTGATGTTGGGTGCCCTGCGCAACCTTCCTCGGCTGCAACGCACGCTGGAGGACGGGGAGTGGCGCAGCGATCTGTATGCGTACGAGGAGTGCGGTGGTGAGCTGGACGGTGCGACCGTCGGGCTGATCGGCTTCGGCGCGATCGGGCGCCGGGTCGCGCGGGTGATGCTCGCGTGCGGTGCACGGGTGCTGGTGAACGACCCGTTCATCGCCACCGCGCCGGACGGGATCGAGGTGACCGGGCTCGACGAGTTGCTTCGGCAGTCGGATGTGGTGAGCTTGCATGCGAGGCTGACCGACGAGACCTGTGGCTTGATCGGTGCGGAGCAACTCGCGAGGATGCCGAGAGGCGGCGTACTGGTGAACACTGCTCGTGGTGGTCTGCTCGACTACGACGCGGCCGTGGATGCCCTGGAATCGGGCCAGCTGGCCGCGGCCGCTTTCGACGTGTTCCCCTCCGAGCCGCTGCCCGCCGGGTCGCGGTTGCTGACGGCCCCCAATGTCGTGATGACGCCGCACCTGGCCGGAGCTACCCGGCAGACCGCACATCGAGCAGCATCCATCGCCGCCGAGGCAGTATCTGCCTACCTGACCGGCCGGGATCCGGTCGGTCTCGTCTCGTGAGGTTGCCACCCTCCGACACCTGGGTCCAGTTGCTACTCATCACCGGCCATCGCGGCGCGCTCGGATCCGAACCGGAGAACACGCTGCGATCCTTCCGCCGCGCGGTCGACGACGGCTGCGACGAGATCGAACTCGACCTCCGGGTCACGGCAGACGGCGAACTGGTCGTCCTCCACGACGCCACGGTCGACCGAACCACCAATGGCTCAGGCGCCGTCGCGGACCTCACCTTCGCCGCCCGCACCCTGATCACCTCCTCCCAATCAGAAATCCTCCTGTCCGTACGTCGCCTGATGCCCACCGCCGACACCGGCCTGATCCTCGGCCGCACCCCGCCGATCGAGGACGTCATCACCCTCTGCGAAGGCGCTCAGGCCAACTGGGCCCTCTGCGGCATCAACGGCCTGACCCCCGAAGGCGTAGCCGACCTGCACGCCCACGGCCTGACCGTCACCGCTTGGCCCGCCCTGACCCAGAAACCCTCACCAAAGCAATAGCCCCAGCCGTAGACGGCACAACCACCGACCACCCCGACCGTCTCCTCGCCGACGCCCGGCGTCGAGTGCCGCACCCCAACTGTCTTGGTGTGCGGAATTGTTCTTACATGAACAGGAAATGTGTGATTGCCTTGGTTCATGAGCATCAGCATCGGTGTGGTCGGCGCCGGCCAGTTCGCCCCTTCGTTCCTGCGGTTGTGGACCGCGCACCCGGACGTCTCCTCGGTCAGCCTGACCGACGTACTCCCGGATCGGCTGGCCGAGATGGCCGCCCAGCAAGGCATCCCCGTCACGTACCAGTCGTTCGAGGAGATGCTCGACTCCGACGTCGACGCGGTCGCGATCTTCACCCAGCGCTGGCTGCACGGCGAGATGGCGATCCGCGCGCTCGAAGCCGGCAAGCACGTGTACTCGACCGTGCCGATGGCGATCGAGGCCGACCAGATCGCCCGCATCATCGAGCTGGTCAAAGAGACCGGCCTGACCTACATGATGGGCGAGACCAGCTTCTACTACCCGTCGTCGGTCTACTGCCGCGAGAAGCTCGCCAAGGGTGAGTTCGGCCGGGTCTTCTACTCCGAGGGCGACTACGTCCATGACATGGATCTCGGCTTCTACTCCGCCTACCAGTACTCCGGTGGCGAGGACTGGAAGAAGACCGCCTCGTTCCCGCCCATGCTGTACCCGACCCACGCGGTCGGAAATGTCCTCTCGGTCACCGGGCAGCACGCCACACACGTGTCCTGCATCGGCGTGCAGGACGACCGCGGCGACGGCGTGTTCGACAAAGAGGTCAGCGAGTTCGACAACGACTTCAGCAACGCGACCGCGCTGTTCAAGCTGGCCGACGGTGGCGTGATGCGGACGAACGAGATGCGCCGCGTCGGCTACCCGTCGCACATCCGCGAGTCCCGGCTCCGTGTCTTCGGCACCGAGGGCAGCTTCGAGCAGCTCGCCACCACCAGCCTGTGGCAGACCAAGGAAGGCGTCGAGGACGTCAGCCGGCTGATGGAGACCAAGCCCAGCAGCTCACTGGACGACTCCGACCTCGCGAACGTGGATCCGGCGCTCCGGGA
The DNA here is from genome assembly GCF_014217565.1 of Kribbella qitaiheensis. Classification (NCBI taxonomy): domain Bacteria; kingdom Bacillati; phylum Actinomycetota; class Actinomycetes; order Propionibacteriales; family Kribbellaceae; genus Kribbella; species Kribbella qitaiheensis. The sequence goes on along the minus strand of NZ_CP043661.1, from coordinate 3,852,341 downwards.
CGCGTTCCGCTCCGGGCTGTCGCCGGTGCACGATCGCAGCCGGCTGCCGGCCGAGTTCGACGGCCTGCACAACGGTCACGAGGGTTCGCACCACTTCCTCGCCGACGACTTCGTCCGCGCGGTCGCCGACAAGACCGTCCCGCCGGTCAACGCCTGGGTCGCCGCCCGCTTCACCCTCCCCGGCATCTACGCCCACCAGTCCGCCCTCCAAGGCGGCGTACAACTGGAGATCCCGGACCACGGCGACGCCCCCGCCTGACCTCTTCCTTCTTACGATCGGGGCATGACTTCGATTGGGTTGACGACGTACGTCGGGCCGGCGGGTGACCACAACGACCGGGCCATGCAGGCGGTCCGGCTCGTCGGCGAGGCGGTCGCGCGACGGTCGAACGTCGAGCCGACAGTGATCGGCCGGCCGGTACCGAGTGATCCGCAGTCCTGGGAGATCGAGCTCGAGCGGGCCCGTGGCCCACTGGAGGACCTGGCCGCCAGGATCGAGGCGGTCATGTCCGCCGGCCAGTTGCCGGTGTCCGCGATCACCCGGTGTGCGGTGGCGCTCGCCACCCAACCGGTGATCGCGCGCCATCGGCCCGACGCGGTCGTCGTCTGGCTCGACGCTCATGCGGACATCAACGTGCCCGACGACACCGAGACAGGCTTCCTCGGTGGGCTGGCACTGTCGGGACCGCTGGGCTGGTGGGATTCCGGCCTCGGTGCCGGCTTCGCCCAGGGGCAGGCCGTCCTCGTCGGCTCCCGGGATCTCGACCCGAACGAGGCCGAGCACGTACGAGCGGGTCGTATCGAGCTGGTCGAGTTGGGGCCAGGTCTGGGTGACCGCCTCGCGGAGGTGATCGCGGGTCGACCGGTCTCCTTCCATCTCGACTGCGACGTGCTGGAGCCGGGAGTGGTCCAGACCGACTACCAGGTGCCTGCCGGCCTTTCCCTCGATGGTCTCCGCGAATGTGCGGAAGCAGTGGCGCGGAGCGAGATCGTCGGGGTCGAAGTGGCCGAGTTCGAAGGTGAAGGTCAGGCGACGGCCGACGAGCTGATCGACGCGTTGGCGCCGATGTTCAGTTCCTGATCAGGTCGTTGGTAGTTCACTGCGGGGGCCTTGCGGGTGGTTGGCCGCTGGCATAGGAATGAACTATGACTTCCCGCCGTCCTGCCTCCCGTCCAGTGCAGATCCCTCGATGGCGCTCCCGCCAAGCCGTCGCCGGCCTCGCGTTGAGCGCAACGCTCGTCGCGGGATCAGCCCTGGCCAGTACTGCGTCCGCTCAGCCCGCGCGCCCGCCTTTGCCGGCCGCTGCCGTGGGTCAGGCAAAGCTGCCACTCGGTCCTGCTGATCTGCCCGAAACGCGGGATGTCCGAGTCCTGCAGCCGGGCGTCACACTGACGAAGATCGTGCGTGGGCAGGCGGATCCGAAGTCTGTCTGGACGGTCGAGGTGGCGATCCCGTCAAGCTCGCCCGACCCGGACGCGCCCGCCACCGCGATCTCCGACCGGGCGACTGCTGATGCGGCTGCCGTGCGACTGCGAGCCGCCGGTCTGGAGCCGCGGGTGGAGGACGTGCCCACGCCCAAGCTTGCCGACGCGGGTGGTAACAGCCTCGGCTACCGGGTCCGGCTCGGCTCGTTCGCCACGAAGGCCGAGGCCGAGGCGCTGCGCACGAAGGTTGTCGCCACCGGGCTCGGCGGTTCCAGCATCTTCACCGGCTGGGACGGCGAGCCGGATGATGTCAGCGGATCCACCGGCCCCTGGCACGTCCAGGTGCTGACGATCGATCCGAAGAAGTTCCGCGGCGGCCTCGACGCGTCGTACGGGCTCGACATCGAGGCGCGCGAGACGACCAGCACCCTGACCGCACTCACCGGCGCGACGGCGGCGACCAATGCGGGCTTCTTCGTCCTCGACCCGAAGGCGGGCGCTCCCGGTGACCCCGCCGGCGTCGCCGTGTACGACGGACGCCTGGTCAGCGAGCCGATCGCCGGTCGTCCCGCGCTGGTGATCAGCGACAACGCCCGCGGTACCGCGGTCGAGCGCTTCCGCTGGCACGGCGAGATCCGCGGAATCGGTCGTTCGCTGCCGCTCGACGGTCTCGACCGGGTGCCCGGACTGATCCGCAACTGCGGCGGTACGGCCGATGACCTGCCGACCTCGAAGCCTCTGCACGACGTGACCTGCACGGACGCCGACGAGCTGATCGCCTTCGACTCGGCGTACGCGGCCTCGACCCCGAGCGGCCCTGGCGCTGAAGTCATCGTCGACCGCCACGGCGTAGTCACAGCAATCCGTACTACGGCGCGCGGCGGCGCGATTCCCGAGGGCGGCCGCACGGTCCAAGCCATCGGCAACCAGGTGCCGCTCCTCCTGGCCGCAGCGAAGTTCGGCAAGCGACTCGAGATCCGCGCCTCGCTGACCGACACCCGCGGCCACGACGTACGGCTCTCGTCCCACACGACCGTCGTCAACGGTGGGCCCGAGTTGATTCGCGACGGTCGCCTGAATGCCACTCCTGCGGCTGACGGCATGGCACCGGTCGGCAACCCGAGCTTCTACTACGGCTGGGTCCACAAGCGGAACCCCCGTACGCTCGCCGGCGTAGACGCTCTCGGCCGGACGGTCATCATCACCGCCGACGGTCGTTCAGAAGCAAGTCTCGGTCTCGGCATCGGCGAAACCGCCGCGGTCGCCAAGTCCTTCGGCCTTCAAAACGCCATCAACCTCGACGGTGGCGGCTCCACCACAATGGTTGCCAACGGCAAGGTCGTGAACAGCCCCTCGGACGCCACCGGCGAACGCCCGGTAGGAGACGCCCTGGTGGTCACCCCAACACGCTAGCCCGCGATCTGTCCCTCGTCGTCGCCAGGTCTCGACACCGCGCCCTGGCGACGATGAAAGAAGTAGGTGCCTACCGCAACGATGACGGCCATCGCCGGCAGCGTGATCGCCAAGGCAGGTCCCCAGTCGAGAACTTCCGACAGCCCCGACGAACACAGCGCACTCAGAAACACGAACAGGACAACGCCGGTAGCTATCGGATGCCGTCGCGTCCACGCCTCTGAACGCCCGTCGAACAACCCACGAGGCTCGATCGCGAACACGAGATAGAGCGGCGCAAGACCGACAGTCTTCACCACATCTCGAAGCTCGTGGTCCGGAATCAACAGCACGCAGTACACGACCGTCACCACCGCCGCGACAACCCGCATCCACCGCGGCGGCCGCTTCGCCCCGCCTTGCCGCTCCGCCGAGATCGGCCGTCGCCGGGCCCGGTGCTCCCGGGCCGGCGACGACGGTGCGTCAGGTGGTGTGCAGCACCCGGCCGGTGTAGGTGATGCAGCCGTAGGCGGCGAACCCGTGCTTGGCCGGCGCGTTGGCGACGCTGTCGATGTCGACCCACCGGTTGTCGCCGCCACAGTCGCTGTACGACCGGCCGGTCGTCTGCCCGTTGCAGCCGAAGTCGATCATCTTGACGTTCGCGCCGACGAAGTAGTCGCCCGTGGTCGAGGTTGCCGACCGGAACAGCGTGATCCCGGTGTTGGTCTTCCAGTAGCAGTCGTAGACGGGAACTGCCTGGGCCTGGCTGGCGGTCAGCAGGGAACCGCCACCCACGGCCAGCACTGCGCCCAGCGTGCTGAGAATACGTTTGGCGACCATGTCATCCTCCGATTGCCTCGGGACGACCTCACGCCGTCCGTCCGGTCAGCTTGGCCGCCGGACCTGCCACTGACCCGGTTCCCGACCAAATCCGACCAGGTTGTTGTTCTGCCCGGCTAGGTTCGTCGGGCGCGCTCAAGCCGCTCGGCGTGCCGACCGGGTTGGAGCGGAGTACCCGCCGCTGGTCTTCCCGCATCTGACTCTCGACGCCGTTCACCCGGTGGAGGAGAACCCTCGCGATGGTCCACGAGTACGTCGCCCGCTACTCGTAGATCTTCCGGAGGCGGTGGGTCATGGAGTTTTCCAGGTGCTGGTTCATGGCGGCTTCGGCGGCGGCGGGGGTGCCGGTGGTGATCGCTTCGACGATCTGGCGGTGTTCGACCAGGACCTCTGGGCCGGTGTCGCGGTCGTAATGGAGGCGGAAGATGTGCAGGTGGCAGTGAGTCCGCTCGAAGGCCAGGCGGACCTGTTCGCTGCCGGACAAACTCGTGATCAGCGTGTGGAAGCGGTTGTCGTGCGCGGTGAGGGACTTGTAGCCCGCGTAGTCCACCGCGGTCGGCTCCACCGCGGTCGCGAGTTCGGCGCGTAGGCGAGCTCGGCCCGCGTCATCGATCCGTTCCGCGGCACGTCGCGCAGCCCAGGGCTCCAGCAACTGCCGGAACCGGTACAGGTCATCGAACTCCGCCAGTGAGAGCAGCGGCGTCGCGCGGTACCCCTTCAGCGGTTCCTTGTCCGCGAGCCCCTCGGACTCCAGCCGGGCCAGCGCCTCGCGCACCGGCGTCGACGAGACCTGGAAGTCGCGCGCGAGTCCGTCGATGGAGATTCGCGCGCCGGGCCGGATGCCGTGATCCATCAGCATCGTCTTGATCGCCTCGTACACGTCGTCGGCGAGCATCTGGCGCCGGAGCAGCCGGCGATCCCGCGGCTCCACGGTCTCCGTCATCGCATCTCCGTCATCAGATCTCCAGGATCGCGTTCTCCAGGGACTGGTCGCGCCCTTGACCCGGCCCGTTCCGTTCGGCAGGGTGGCACTGTAATCATGCATCATGCACGATTTGGCACCGCACAGCTACTGGGAGGCGCCCTCGATGGTCAGTTTCGACGAGATCGGCGTACTGCCCGAGCCCGGCGACAACGTCGCGATCTGTTCGCGCCGGCTGGAACAGGGCGCGGTGGTCGACTTCGCCGGTACTGCGGTGACGCTGCCGCACACGGTGCTCGAAGGGCACCGGATCGTCGCCCACCCGATCGCGGGCCGGCGAGGCGTTGCTGTCCTGGCACACCCCGTTCGCCCGGGCCCGTCGGGATCTGCAGATCGGCGACTACGTCTGTACTCCGACCAGCCTGGCCGCTGTGTCGGCCAGAGGCGTCGAGGGCCTGCCGAGCGAACCGTCGGCCGAGAACGAACCCCTCGATCCGTACAAGCTGGACGAGAACGCCCTCGTCCTGGGCCAGCAGGTCACCTCGGTCGAGCAGCCCGGCACGTTCCTCGGCTACCCCCGCGAACAAGGCCCGGCCGGCACCCGCAACCACGTAGTACTGCTGGCCACCAGCTCCCGCAGCAGCGGCTTCGTCACCGAACTCGCCAAGAAGTTCGCAGGAGCCGAGGGTTTTGACGGGGTGGTTCCGGTTGCGCACACCGAGGGTGGTGAGCAGGGGACGCCGAACAACCTGCACATCTTGCTGGCGACGCTTGCCGGGTTCGCGTTGAACCCGAACGTCGGCGCCGTGTTGATCGTCGACAGCGAAGAGGATCTCGTCTCCGGGCAGGCGATCCAGGACTTCATGGCCGAGCAGGGGTATCCGCCGATCCGGGTGCCGCACGCGTACTTCACCCGGCACGGTGGATTCGGCAAAGATCTCGCCCAAGCGGCTGAGCTTGTCGAGCCCTGGCTGCCGATCGTGGCGGCGCAACGCCGCGAGGAGGTCCCCCTCGCGGACCTGTGGATCGGCCTGCAATGCGGAGGATCGGATGCGTTCTCCGGCGTCAGCGCGAACCCGCTTTCCGGAGCCGTCGCCCGTGAGGTGATCCGGCACGGCGGCATCGCGGTACTGGCCGAAACCGACGAGTTGATCGGCGCGGAAGGCTACGTACTGAAGAACGTCCGCGATCTCCCGACCGCGCGCAGGTTCCTCCGAACAGTGCAGTCGTTCAAGGAACGTGTCGGCTGGCACGGCCACACGGCGGAAGGCAATCCGTCCGGCGGCAACGTCTACCGTGGCCTCTACAACATCGTGCTCAAGTCCGTCGGCGCCGCCCGCAAACTCGATCGCGACGTCCGCCTCGACCACGTCATCGACTACGCCGAACGGATGCCCGGCAACGGCTTCGTCTTCATGGACAGCCCTGGCAACGACCTGGAGTCGGTCGCCGGTCAGGTCGCGAGCGGCTGCAACCTCATCTTCTTCACCACCGGGAACGGCTCGATCACCAATTTCCCGTTCGTTCCGACGATCAAGTTCGTCACCACCTCGACCCGGTACGAGTTGCTGCACGCCGAGATGGACGTGGACGCCGGGCGCTATCTGACCGGTACGCCGATGGACGACCTGACCGGCGAGACGTTCGATCTCACCGTCCGGGTGGCGTCGGGCGAGCCGAGTGCGGGGGAGCGCGCCGGCCACAGCCAGGTCTCGATCTGGCGCAACTGGCGGCAGAGCGGTCCGCGCGAAGGCATCTCGATCACCACCGACGGCCGTACTTCGCGCAACCTGGCCGACCTCCCCGCCGAAGACCGCGATGCCCCACTGGCCGGTACGCCGCTGCCAGTCGCCACCACGCTGGACAGGCCTGCTACCCGCGCTGCCCTGCTGAAGGGCGACGGAAAAAACGGAAAACGTCTGCCGGAACAGGTCGGGCTGATCCTGCCGACCAGCTTGTGCTCCGGGCAGATCGCACTGAGGCTTGCGGAAACAGCGGAAACAGAACGGTGGGCCGGAGATTCCGTCACCCGGCTGGTCGCGCTGCCGCACACCGAGGGGTGCGGATCGAGCGGCGGTGCGTCCGAGGAGACGTTCGCGCGGACGATGCTCGGCTACCTCCTGCACCCGAACATCCGGATGGCGCTCCTGCTCGAACACGGTTGCGAGAAGACCCACAACGACTACTTCCGCTGCCGGCTGGTCGAAGCCGGCGCGGACCCGTCCCGGTTCGGCTGGGCGAGTATTCAGGCCGACGGCGGACTCGACGCGGTCGCGACCAGGGTGAAGGACTGGTTCGGCAGCTTCGACCTCCCCGCACCTGAGGATGTGGAAGGAACAGTCGGCGACCTCACCGTCGCGCTCGAAGCCCGCGGCGCACTCACCCCGGAGACGGCCAAGGCAATGGCCCTGATCGGCCGCGAGATCGTCGGCTCGGGCGGCTCGGTCGTACTCTCCTCGCGAGGCGCCCTGGTCGCCGACGAGAGCTTCCGGTACGCCGCCTTCGGCTCTCCCGCCGCGGTGGAGCCGACGGTCGCGCACGGGCAGCGGTTCGCCGCGCCGGGATGGCACGTGATGCGGATGCCGGGTACCGACTGGATGGAGACGGCTACCGGATTCGGCGCGGGCGGAGTACAGCAGATTCTCGCGCACGTTGCCGGCGGCACCTTGTCGGCCCAGCGGTTCGTCCCGGTCGTCGAATTCAGCAGCGATCCGCCGACGGTCGCGAAGTACGGGGAAGACCTGGATGCTGTGGCCATCGGTGACGCCGATGAGCAAGCCCGAGCCGGGCTGGACGTGATTGCCGCAGTGGCAAGCCGTCGGCAGATTCCCAAAGCAGTTGCTGCAGGCAACGTTGGATTCCAGATCACCCGCGGTCTACTCGGTACCTCAATGTGAGAGGCAGAACTTGATGCACCTGGTCCGTTTCCAGCTCCCAGGCCAACCGCCCCAGGCCGGGGTCCGAACCGGTGACACGGTCGCACCGGTACGCGGTGGCGCGGGGATGGCGGAGCTCCTGCGCCTGTCGGCGGAGGAGTTCCGCGCCGCCGTCGGCGAGGACCGGCTCGGCGACGAGGTCCTGCTGGCCGACGTACGGCTGCTGCCACCGCTCGACGGATACGGCGAGGTCTGGTGCGCGGGGGTCACGTACGAGCGTTCCCGCGGCGCCCGGATGGAGGAGAGCACCGAGCAGTCCGTGTATGACCGGGTGTACTCCGCGCCCCGGCCGGAGCTGTTCCCGAAGTCGCCCGCGTGGCGGCTCGTCACCGACGGCGACCCGATCGGGATCCGGACCGACTCCGGGCACGACGTACCGGAGCCCGAACTCGCGATCGTCGCCAACAGCCGCGGCGAGATCGTCGGCTTCACGATCTGCAACGACGTCAGCTCACGCTCGATCGAGGGCGAGAACCCGCTCTACATCCCGCAGGCGAAGGTGTTCGCGGGCGGCTGCGCGCTGGCCACCGGGATCCGGCCGGCCTGGGAGGTCGCCGACCCGAAGGACCTGACCATCGACCTGGTGATCCGCCGCGGCGAGGATGAGGTGTTCACCGGTACGACGTCCACCAAGAACCTCGTCCGCGAACTCCAGGACCTGATCGACGTCCTGTTCGTGCCGAACGAGTTCCCGGACGGCGTGATCCTCGCGACCGGTACCGGGATCGTTCCCGAACTCGACTTCGCACTCCAGGCCGGTGACGTGGTGGAGATCGCGATCAGCGAGATCGGCACGTTGACGAATACGGTGGCAGTCGGCCGGGAACCTTTCGCCTTCCTGGCAGCCGAGACCCTGGAGGAGACCCGATGACCACGGACACCACCCCTGCCGAGCTCGAGCAGGCCCTGACCGACGCCGCGGACGCCGCAGGCCCGCTGGCCGCATCGGAGCCGGCCGTCCGGGCCGGGTGGATCCGTGCCGTCGCCGATGCGCTGGATGCCGCGGCCGACGAGCTGGTCCCGATCGCGATGCGTGAGTCCGCACTGCCCGAGCCACGGCTGCGCGGCGAGGTCGGTCGCAGCAGCGGCCAGCTCCGGATGTTCGCGGACGCGCTCGAAGAGGGCTCGCTGCTCGAGGTCATCATCGACACCGCCGACCCGCAGGCAAAGCCGGTACCCCGGCCGGACCTGCGTCGCTTGCTCGTGCCGCTCGGCCCGGTGCTCGTGTTCGCCGCGAGCAACTTCCCCTTCGCGTTCAGCGTCTGCGGAGGTGACACCGCGTCGGCATTGGCCGCGGGGTGCCCGGTGATCGTGAAGGCGCACCCGGGACACCCGGAGCTGTCGGTCCGGACCGCCGAGGTGATGATCGAGGCGCTCAGAGTTGCGGGCGCGCCGGCCGGCACGCTCGGGCTCATCCAGGGGTACGACGTGGGCGTCACCGCCCTGAAGGACCCCCGGATCACGGCCGCCGGCTTCACCGGATCCGTCCCGGCGGGGAAGGCGCTGCACGAGATCGCGGTGACCAGGCCCGAGCCGATCCCGTTCTACGGCGAGCTCGGCAGCCTCAACCCGGTCTTCGTCACCCAGGCCGCTGTCGATGCTCGCGGCAACGACATCGCGACCGGGTACGTCGGGTCGTTCACGCTCGGCGTCGGCCAGTTCTGCACCAAGCCGGGCCTGCTCTTCCTGCCGGCCGGTCACGGCCTGGAGGACAAGCTGGTCGAGGCAGCCGGGGGCGTCGCCGAGGCGCCGATGCTGAACGACCGGATCGCGGAAGGCTTCTCGTCCGGCCTCGACCGGCTGCGCAAGATCGACGGGATCCGCGTGCTGAGCGACGGCGGCGCGACCTTGCTGGGTACGACGGTGACCGAGTTGCTGGCGCGGCCTGAGGAGATCTTGGAGGAGTGCTTCGGCCCGGTCTCGATCGTGGTCGAGTACTCGTCGACCGACGAGTTGCAAGCAGCCGTTGAAGCCTTCGAAGGCAACCTGACCGCGACGCTGCAGGCGGAAGAGTCCGCGGACGCGGAGCTGGCCGGCAAGCTGCTTCCGTTGCTGACGGCAAGGGCTGGACGAGTTCTCTGGAACGGCTGGCCGACCGGAGTCGCCGTGTCGTGGGCGCAGCATCACGGCGGCCCCTTCCCCTCGAGCGTCGGCTCGATCCACACCAGCGTCGGAGTGACGGCCGCTCGCCGCTTCCAGCGCCCCGTGGCCTACCAGGACACTCCCGACGTGGTGCTCCCCGCAGTACTGCGTGATGGGAACCCCGCCGGCATCAGCCGCCGGGTGAACGGAACGGTGACGACAGGAGAGGTGTCTCGATGAGCGACCTACCACCGGTCGAGGATCCGAACAGCCCGGGCCTGACAGGCGCGCCGACCCAGGACGGGACTGGTCTGCCGGCCGGTTCCACCGGCGAGCCGACGCCGGAGAAAACCGGGCGGCCTGCGGCCGAGCCGCCGAGCCGGGCGATCCCGGCCGACCGGTCCGCGGCACATACCGGTCGGCGGAGTTTCGATCACTGGTTCGGGGAGAAGGACCGCAACGGGTTCATCCATCGGTCCTGGATGCGGGCGCAGGGGTTCTCGGACGAGGTGTTCGACGGGCGCCCGGTGATCGGGATCTGCAACACCTGGTCCGAGCTGACACCCTGCAACGCGCACCTGCGCCGGCTGGCCGAATCGGTCAAGCGCGGCGTCTGGCAGGCCGGCGGTTTCCCGCTCGAGTTCCCGGTGATGTCGCTGGGCGAGACGATGCTCCGGCCGACCGCGATGCTGTTCCGCAACCTGCTCAGCATGGACGTCGAGGAATCCCTGCGGGGCAACCCGATCGACGGCACCGTGCTGCTCACCGGCTGCGACAAGACCACGCCGGGCTCGATCATGGGCGCCGCGAGTGTGGACCTGCCGACGCTGGTGGTGACCGGCGGACCGATGCTGAACGGCAAGTTCCGCGGCTGCGACATCGGCTCCGGTACTGCGGTCTGGCGGTTCACCCAGGACGTCAACGCGGGCCGGATGACCCAGGAGGACTACGCCGCCGCCGAGTCCGGGATGTCCCGCAGCAACGGGCACTGTATGACGATGGGCACGGCATCCACGATGGCGTGCATGGCCGAAGCGCTCGGCCTCCAGCTGACCGGGTCGGCGGCCATCCCCGCGGTCGACTCCCGCCGGTACGCGATCGCCCAGCAGGCCGGTCAGCGAATCGTGCAGATGGTCGAGGAAGACCTCAAGCCGAGCGACATCCTCACCCGCGACGCGTTCGCCAACGCGGTCCGCGCGAACGCCGCGATCGGTGGTTCGACCAACGCGGTCATCCACCTGCTCGCGATCGCGGGGCGGGTCGGCGTGAAGCTCACTCTGGAGGACATGGACGAGTGGGCCCGCGGCGTGCCGTGGCTGGTCGACCTGCAGCCGTCCGGGAGATACCTGATGGAGGACTTCTACTACGCCGGTGGGTTGCCCGCCGTACTGCGGGAGATCCTGCCGCTGCTGAAGGCGGACGCGATCACCGTGACCGGTCGCTCGATCGGCGAGAACGTTGCGCAGTCGGAGCGGACGGTCGACACCGAGGTGATCCGTGCCGTCGGCAACCCGCTCGGTAGCGGCGCGGGAACCGCAGTACTGAAGGGGAATCTCGCTCCCGATGGTGCTGTCGTCAAGCAGTCGGCGGCTTCCGAGAGGTTGTTGCAGCATCGCGGCAAGGCGCTCGTATTCAGCAGCATCGAGGAGTATGACCTGGCTGTCGACGACATGGATCTAGATGTCGATGAGGACACCGTGCTGGTCCTGCAGAACGCGGGGCCAAGGGGCTATCCGGGCATGCCCGAGGTGGGCAACATGACGATCCCGCGCAAGCTTGCCGAGCAGGGTATCGACGACATGGTCCGGATCTCCGACGCGAGGATGAGCGGTACGGCGTACGGGACTGTGGTGCTGCATGTGGCGCCAGAGGCGGCCGTTGGTGGTCCGCTGGCGCTGGTCCGGACGGGTGACTGGATCGAGCTCGACGTGCCGGCCCGGACGTTGCATCTCGACGTGTCCGAGGAGGAGTTGGCCAAGCGTCGGGCGGATTGGCAACCGGTGACCGCGCCGTCGGATCGCGGCTGGGCGCGACTGTACGTCGACCATGTCACCCAGGCCAACCTGGGCTGCGATCTGGACTTCCTGGTCGGGCGGAGTGGTTCGGCCGTGGCCCGGCAGAGTCACTGATGTCCGGCTCATCGGCCGCCGGCTGGGGGCCGTTCGAGGCGATCCGCGGACTTCGGCCGGACGGTGTGATCCCGCAGGTCACGCCGATCCGGCGACTGCTCCCAGACGTGCCGACAGAGCAGGACCCGTACGCCGCTGCGCAGGCGGCCCTGGCGCCGTTGGCTTCGGCGGTGCGACCCGGTGCGCGGATCGCCGTCACCGCCGGGAGCCGGGGTATTCACGATCTGGTGGTCGTGGTCCGGGCGGCGGTCGACTGGCTTCGGGCGGCCGGAGCGGAGCCGTTCGTAGTACCGGCGATGGGATCGCATGGCGGTGCGACGGCTGACGGGCAGCGGGAGATGCTGGCCGGGCTCGGAGTCACCGCGGAGTCTGTGGGTTGCCCGATCGAGGCGACCATGGAAACCGTTGTGCTGGGCAACTTGCCCGATGGTACGCCGGTGCACCATGACGCCTTGGCTGCGAAGGCGGACGGTGTTCTGCTGGTCAACCGGGTGAAGCCGCATACGGATTTCCATGGGCCGGTGGAGAGTGGGCTCGCGAAGATCCTTGCGATCGGGCTAGGCAATCACGCTGGTGCCGCCGCACTGCATGCGGGCGGGATTCCCTCGCTGGGTGGCGCGATCGAGGCCGCGGCGCGAGTGGTGATTGCCCAGGGCAAGATCTTGGGCGGGCTGGCGATTGTCGAGAACATGCTGGAGCGGACAGCCGCAGTGGAGTTGGTGGCTGCCGACGGCATCGCTGATGCGGCCGAGACCGCCCTGTTGCAGCGAGCTGGAAGTCTGATGGGCCGGCTGCCGTTCGACGAGCTGGACGTGCTGGTGGTGGACGAGATGGGCAAGGACAAGTCGGGGACGGGGATGGATACGAACGTGCTCGGGCGGTGCTGGGTGCACGGGATCCCCGAGTTCGAGTCGCCGTCGATCGCGGCGATCAGCGTGCATCGGCTGTCGGCGGCTTCGCATGGGAACGCCTCCGGGCTCGGGTTGGCGGATGTGATCCCGGCTCGACTGCTGGAGCAGATCGATCTGCGGGCGAGCTATGTGAACGCGCTGACGTCGGGCGCCGGGGGAGCGCGGCGGTCCCGGTTGCCGATGGTGCTGGAGGACGACGCTGCGGCGGTGCTCGCTGCTGTCACGATGAGCGGGCGACGAGACTGGTCTGAGTTGCGGTTGGCCCGAATCCGGGACACCTTGTCGCCGAACGAGCTGATGGTGACGCCGGCGTTGCTGACCGAGGCGGCGGAGCGGTTCGACCTGGAGATCGCGGGGACGGCACGGGATCTGACCGACGCGTCCGGGTCGCTCGGCGGCTGGCAGGATGACGACGACGTCGGCTCGGGCAAGGAGTAGGGATGAATCTTCGGGAAGCGCGGGCTCTGCTGGCCGAGCGCGGTCACACGATCGGCGGGTCCGGGGAGCCGGGAAGGCGGTTCGCCGACGATACGCAGTACAAGATCGAGATTCCCAGTTGTGAAGGTCCGCTGGTGATGGCCGCTGTGCTGAGCGAGGCCATCGAGCGGGGCGTGAACGTGGATCGGGTCTCGCAGGGCAGCGGTGTGATGATGCTGACCGACCGCGAGATCGACGACATGGTCGAGCTGGGCCGGGCTCATGAGGTCGAGGTGTGCCTGTTCCTCGGGCCGCGAGGTGTTTGGGACATCGGCGGACAGGCCAAGGTCTCGGCGGCGGTCGGTGGAGTTGCCCGAGGCAATGAGATGGTTGCCGCGTCGCTGTGTGATGCCTTCCGCGCGGTCGAGCTCGGCGTACGGAGTCTGCTGGTTGGCGACCTCGGCGTACTGGAGTTGCTTGGCTTGCTGAAGAAGGACGGTTCGTTGCCTTCGGACCTGGTCCTGAAGACGTCCGTGTTGATGCCGTTGGCGAATGGTCCGACGGCGGCTTTGTACGAGCGGCTCGGCGCGAGCAGTCTGAACGTGTCGACCGATCTGCCGCTGGGGGCGCTGGCGGAGATCCGCGCGGCGACCAGGGTGCCGATCGACATGTACATCGAGGTGCCGGACGACCAGGGCGGACACGTGCGGTTCTACGACGTGCCCGAGGTGGTGCGGGTCGCGTCGCCGGTCTACCTGAAGATGGGGTTGCGGAACGCGCCGAACATCTATCCGGCTGGGCTGCATCTGGCGGCGACGGCCGAAGCGCTGGGGCGCGAACGGGTTCGCCGGGCCGAGTTGGTGCTGCGGCTGCTGGCTGAACAAGATGAGGAACAGTGACTTCCGATCCGCTCGTCGCCCGCCTCCGCTCCTCGCTCGGGGAGAAGGCGGTTGTTACCGATCCCGACGTACTGGATAGCCATCGCAATGACCACGCGACCTTCTGCTCTGCGGGGGTTCCGCGGGTGCTGGTGCGGCCGGCGTCCACCTCCGAGGTGCAGGAGGTGCTGCGGGCGTCCTCGGATTACGGCGTACCGGTTGTGACGCAGGGCGCGCGAACCGGATTGTCGGGTGCGGCCAACGCTTTGGACGGGTGTTTGTTGCTGTCGACGTCGCGGCTGAACCAGATCCTGGAGGTCTCGGTCGAGGACCAGGTCGCTGTCGTGCAACCGGGAGTGGTGAACTCCGCGTTGTCCAAGGCGGTGCTCGGCCAGGGGTTGTTCTATCCGCCGGATCCGTCGTCGTGGGAAATGTCCACGATCGGTGGGAACATCGCGACCAATGCGGGCGGGTTGTGTTGCGTGAAGTACGGCGTGACCGGCGATTTCGTCCGCGGGCTTGAGGTTGTGCTGGCTTCCGGTGAGGTGATTCGGACCGGTCGGCGGTCGGTCAAGGGTGTCGCCGGGTATGACGTGACGCGGCTGATCGTGGGCTCGGAGGGGACGCTCGGCGTCGTCACCGAGGCGACTCTCGCGCTACGTCCCGCGCCCGAGGCCGCGTTGACCGCGGCGGCGACCTTCCTGTCGATCGAGGACGGGATCGCAGCGGCCGCAGCCGTGATGGCAGCCGGGCTCCGTCCTTCGCTGCTTGAGTTCTTGGACGGGCCGACTGCTCGGGCGATTCAGAATTATCGGGACATGGGGCTGCCGGCTGATGTCGGCTCGCTGCTGATTGCCCAATCGGATCGTGGTCCACGCGCTGCCGAGGACGTGGAGGCGATGGCCGCGATCTGCTCGGCCCATGGCGCCGTTGACGTGGCGGTGGCCTCTGATGCCGAAGAGTCCCGAATGTTGCTCGAGGCCCGCAGATTGGTGAACGCGGCGCTGGAGCCTCTCGGTGTCACGCTTGTCGACGACGTCGCCGTACCGCGCAGCAAGCTGGTCGCGCTGCTCGACGGAATCGCGGCGATCGGCACGAAGTACGACGTACTGATTTGTTGCCCTGGGCATGTAGGCGACGGCAACATGCACCCGACCGTCGTCTTCGACCGCGACGACCCGGCCGCCGAGGCCCGCGCCCTGGAGGCGTTCGGCGCAGTTATGGACCTCGGTCTGGCCCTCGGCGGCACCATCACCGGCGAACACGGCATCGGCAAACTAAAACGCCAATGGCTGGCCCAAGAACTGGGCCCGGTTGGTTTGGCGCTGCAACGCCAGCTCAAGTCCGTCTTCGACCCTGGCAACCTACTCAACCCGGACAAGCTCTTCCTATGAGTCTCCTGCGTCCGAAGAGCCGAGGGTCCTGACCTCGCCCTCTTCGGACGCAACGGGTCTCCCTGCCTGGAGTCGAACCAGGGACCCGGCCTTCGGAGGGCCAGGCGTGCATCCGTCACCAGAGAGTCGGCGGAGCGCGGCCCACCGGCGGCGGGCGCGCTCAAACGGTGCGCTTCGCCTCCGCAGTTGGGGTTGGCCCACTGCTATGCCAATGGGCGAACCCTCATAGCAGTGGGTGAACCCCCACGGCCGGGGGCGAAGTACGCGGATGGGCTGCTACTCCTCGACTGAGATGACGCGGACCCAGTCGGAGCAGTCGGCTTCGCACCAGACGTGGTCGCCGGTGTGCGCGATCCGGTCGCGCTGCACGTGCCCGCAGGCGAGCTGCACCCGCCGCAAGGCGTGACCTTGCTGGACCGGAGCACCGGACCTGCCGCCCGGAATCTTCCTTCGCTTGTTTCTGAGGTCGGCCATGGCCGGTCCTCCTCTCTTACTTGTTGTTGGTTGGAGTGCAGGAGACAGGATTCGAACCTGCTCAGCCGAGACAGCGGGTCTACAACCCGCCCCCCTCTCCCACGATGGCGCTCCTGCTCGGATGTCTGGGTAGCGCAGACGGGATTCGAACCCGCAAACGACCCGCGGTGAAAGCGCGGCGACTCTTCCGATTCGTCCACTGCGCCAGACATCTCGCGTACCCCGTACCGGATTCGAACCGGCGATCTTCCGGCTGAGAACCGGACGTCCTTCCACTAGACCAACGGGGCTTGCCTTTCCGGTCGCGCGGTGAGGGTGAGATTCGAACTCACGGACCAGCCAGCGGCCGATCGACGGTTTAGCAAACCGCTGCCCCTGCCATCAGGCGGACCTCACCTCGGCCCGGCCGCCGTGCCCCCACGACGACCGGGCTCTCCGATGCCCCCGGCGACTCCGGTGGCAGGCTTCACGGACCGTCGTGTCCCCTGAACACGACGGTCCGCCTGTGGATAACACCCGGCCACCCCGGCCTCTCACTTGTACGCTTAGTGAAAGAGGAAGAGGGGCGCACGGGCAGCGCGCACCTGCGGATCAACCGCAGTGCACTCCCGACAGCAACGCACGACCAGCGACAGCAACGCACGACCAGCTCCAACGCAGCGCGTCCTGCGGCGCACCTGCGGATCAACCCTTGACGCAGATGACCTGCTTCAAGTGGGCGACGACCTCGACCAGGTCGGACTGGGCTGCGATGACCGACTCGATGTCCTTGTACGCCGCGGGCAGCTCGTCGAGCACACCCGCGTCCTTGCGGGACTCGACGCCGGCCGTCTGGGCGATCAGGTCGTCGACCGTGTACCGGCGCTTCGCCTCGTTGCGGCTCATCCGCCGGCCTGCCCCGTGCGAGGCCGAGTAGAACGAACGCTCCGAGCCGAGACCGCGAACGACGTACGAGCCGGTTCCCATCGACCCCGGGATCAGCCCGAGGTCGCCCTTGCCGGCCCGGATCGCGCCCTTGCGGGTAACCAGCAGGTCGAGGTCGTCGATCGTCTCCTCCGCCACGTAGTTGTGGTGGCACGAGATCGGCTGCTCGAAGGTGATCGGCTGGTCGAACGACTCCCGCACGGCCTGCACCACCAGGGCGAGCATCACCGCGCGGTTCCGTGAGGCGTACTCCTGCGCCCAGGTGAGATCGCGCCGGTACGCGTCCATCTCCGGCGTACCGGTCAGGAACACGGCCAGGTCGCGGTCCGGCAGATCGGCGTTGTGCGGCAGCGCCTTCGCGATCCGCATGTGCCGCTCGGCCAGCTCCTTGCCGATGTTGCGCGAACCCGAGTGCAGCATCAGCCAGACCCGGTCGTCGTCGTCCAGGCAGACCTCGATGAAGTGGTTGCCACCACCTAGCGAACCCATCTGCTGCTGCGCCTTCTTCTCCCGGTCCTGAACCCCGTCGTGCAGGCTCGAGAACGTCCCCCAGAAGCGATCCCAGCCACGGTCCAGCCCGAGCTTGCGCATGCTCACCGCGTTCTCGTGACCATGGAAACCGACCGGTACTGCCGCCTCGATCCGCGACCGGATCCCGCTCAGGTCGTCCGGCAGGTCCGACGCCGTCAGCGAGGTGAGCACACCCTCCATCCCGCAACCGATGTCGACCCCGACCGCGGCCGGCGACACGGCCTGGTACATCGCGATCACCGAACCGACCGTGGCGCCCTTGCCGAGGTGGACGTCCGGCATCACCCGTACGCCGTACACCCACGGCAGCGCGGCGATGTTCCGCAGCTGCTGGAGCGCCTGCGCGCCGACCTCATGCTCCTGAGCCCACATCAGAGTGGAGCTCTTGGCCCCACTCAGCGGGACCGGGTACTGAACGTTCATCTCCCCACTCCTTTGATCGGTTTGACTGCGGCGAAGGCAGGTCTCGAACCTGCACGCCCACTGAAGGGCCGGCCGTTTTCGAAACGGCTGCCGATAGGCCGAAACTCGGCTTACTTCGCCTTGCTCTTACGTTTGCGGTTGCGTGGAGATCCCGGGTGTCGAACCCGGTGAAGCGACCTTGCAAGGGTCACCCGCGTGCCGACGCGATCCCCGTGCTGCGCGATGCCACGCAGTACGACGTACTGCGTGGCGTACGCAGTACAAGCTGCCAGGGCAGGGCTCGAACCTGCGGGGCCTCGGGTCAGAACCGAGGGTGGGACGCCTTCGCCCACCTGGCATCGCTCTGACGCGACACCTGGGGGCGCCGGGTCAGAGTGCTAACTCAGCACGCGAGGGAATCCACGGCTGCCACAGCAGCGGCATGCCGGCTTCCTCGGGCGTACGTGAGCCCTTCTTCTCGTTGCAGGAGGCATGGGCCGCTACTGCGTTCAGCCACTCGCCACGCCCGCCACGGGACCGCGGTACGACGTGGTCCATCGTGCTGGCGCCAGTACGGCCGCAGTAGGCGCAGGTGTACTTGTCACGCTTCAGTACGCCGACTCGCGTGTACTGCAGTCGACCGGATGCGTAGCGCCACTTGGTCACTACGTAGCGCACCAGTCGCAGCACGCGGGGGAGGGGGAACGGGCCGATGCTGGCGCCGACGTGCGCTTCCTCGACGACGGCCACCTCCCGGACGAGCATCCGGATGGCGTGCTGGATCGACACTACGTGGAGCTGCTCATATGAGGCGTTGAGCACTATGACACCGCTCATGCTGGTACCTCCTCTCGTCCAGTGTGCCCGACTGTTCGTAGCCAGGACGGGTATCTCGGTGCGGCTGGTAGTTGACTTGTTGCGTGCGGTACGGCTCCAGGGACTCGAACCCTGAACCTCCTGGTCCTAAGCCAGGCGCCTCTTCCAATTGGGCCAGAGCCGCTCAGTACGCCCGGCAGGACTCGAACCTGCAACCTCCTGCTTCGTAGGCAGGTGCTCTCTCCGATTGAGCCACGGGCGTTCGCCGGCCCTGCGCCGGATGGACTGCGGATTTCCGGCGCAGGGCACGTTTGGGGGCGCCCGCTCGGCCGGTAGCAGAGCTTGCTGCGGGCGCCTGGTCGAGCTGGAGAGATTCGAACTCCCGTTCCCCTCATCCCAAATGAGGTGGCCTGCCGCTGGCCCACAGCTCGCTCTCCCCGGGGGCCTGTGCGGGCACCCCGGGGAATTGCAATGGCATATCCAGTTGTCAATTCTGCAATTCGCCGCTCGTAAGCGTCGACAAAGCATCGGTGGAGGGAATCGAACCCTCTGGGCGCGGGTTTGGAATCCGGCCTGCAGCCATTGCTCACCGACGACGGTTTTAGGGAAAAGAAAGAGCCGCCTCGGTCGGTATCCCGACTCGGGCGGCTCCTGGTGATCTGCTGGAGATCAGACAGGTGGGCCGCCGGAGGCCGGGCTGAGTTCGGCATCGATCAGATAGGCGTGGGCGTAACCTCGCAGGGATCGCAGGGATCGCAGGGATCGCAGGGATCGCAGGGATCGCAGGGACGCTGAGGCGGTGGCGTACTGCTCGCGCCACTCCCGCCTTACGTTCTGCTTCCCGAACATCGCCGGCTCCTATCAGGTCTGGTTGATCTTGCGGGCATAAGTTTCACCCGCCAACACACTCCGAGTCAATGCATTTCCTACGACAATTATTCCCTCGCCATTTCCTCCGCACTCCACACGCCATCTCCGACGCACCATCCCACCCCCGAGTTCCCCGCCCTCCCCACCATTCCCCACCCCATTCCACCTGCCGCACACCGACCTCGCAGTACAGCCCCAACCACCTGCGGCCCGCCCCCCGCAGTGCAAACCCAACCGCCCGCGCCGGCCTCGCAGTACAGGCCCGACCCCCCGCACCGGCCTCGCAGTGCTGGCCCGACCCCCCGCACCCCGGCGTACAGACGGCGCCGACCCCAGCCCCGCAGTACCGGCCCTCGCCCCTCCCAAGCCTCCGCGCGGGGTATCCGATTCGGAATCGGCCGAACCTCCCGCTACACTCTTGCATCGGCCCCCGGGCCGCGCCGCCTTAGCTCAGTCGGCAGAGCGTCTCACTCGTAATGAGAAGGTCATCGGTTCGATTCCGATAGGCGGCTCCAGCAAGGCCCCTCTGACCAGGCAAAACGCCTCGGCCAGAGGGGCTTCTTCGTGTCCCGGACGTGGCAGGTACACACAAAAGTACACAAAGAAGTTTGAGGTCCTGCGCGTGCCGGTGGAACCAGTAGGCCGTGCCGGCTGTGCGAGACCGGGGTAGCCCCCGATCGGCACGGACAGGCCGTCCGCACCTGTTGACGGCCGTAGTGACCCGGCTACTGACTAGCCAAGTCCGGCCTGTGGCTGGACACTGATCAGCCCGGCCTGGACCTGCGCGCTCCGTTGGTGCAGGGGCCGATCGCGCTCTCGTCGGTGTGGCGTCAGGCTGCGGCGGCCAAGGAGCCACGCAGAGTCCTTGAGGTACCGCACCCTGGGTTCATCCGCGTGCCCCTTGGGTCGGCGTAGTTATCACCAACCCCAGGGCAGCTTCGCCGCAATCGCAGTACCTCCTGTGCTATCCCTCCTTTGCCGCGGGCGCCCACAGGGCGGCAATGATCTCCATCTGCTTGAGTACCAGGTCGACCGCCTCGCGTTCCTCCTCCGGCGGGTAGTCGAACATCGCCAGGACGCGGCGGATGCGGGTACGGAGCTTCGCCCGGACGGGTTCGCGGGAGAGCCAGTCGACGGACAGGTTCTTTTGAATGTCCTTGACGAGGGCACGGGCGATCTTGGCGAGGGCGTCGCCGCCGCCCTCCATCACCTCGGCCATGTCGCGGTGTGCGACGGCGTCGTAGAAGGCCAGCTCGGCGTGGGTCAACGGCGGGTCGAACCGCTCGCCACGGCGGGCCTCCGCGGATACCTCCCGTGCCAGGGCGGCGAGTTCGGCGATTACCTGGGCGCTGGTGAGCTGCTGAAGCATGTATCGCCTCATCAGGTCGTTCAGACGCTCAGTGAAGCTTTCGTTGCGCACGACGTTGTGCTTGGTCACCTCACGCATCTTCTGCTGGATCATGCGGCGCAGGGCCTCGGTGACCAGGTGCGGGGTCTCGGAGTTCTCAAGCTTGCGCAGCTGAGCCTCGTTGAGGCGGGTGATGTCCAACCGTCCGATCCCGGCCTCCACGTACAGGTCGGTGATCTCGTCGGCGTCGACGACCGAGGCCGCGAGGGCTTGCAGATAGCGCTGGACCTCGGCGCTGAGCGGCTCTCCGTTCGCCTCACGCTGGGCAGCGTCGAGCTTGATCATCCACGCCCTGACCTCGCTGAAGAAGGAGATGTCACGACGCCAGTCATCCATGTCTTCGCAGCGCTCGGCGATCTCCTTGCTCATTGCACAGACACGCTAGAAGCGGTCCAGCCGAGCGGCACTGTCCTTGAATCGGACGGAGAGCGGCTTGCCGGGAGGGTCAACCTTGTTCCCCGGGGTCTTCGGATTGCGCAGGAAATCAGCGGTCAGGCGCAGCGCCCGCCTGCGGGAGTCAGGGCGGCCGTTGTCGCCGAGCCATACCTTCCACCGGCTCCCAGCTAGCAGGCCCTTGATCGTGGCCAGCGCATTCTTGACCTCGGTGACGGCCCGTTCGATGTCCGCGCCGAGAGTCTGGTCCCTGCGGTCCTGGTCCGAGTACTCACGCAGGGCCTTGGTGAGGTTGTCGGTGAGAGGCGCGTAGCCGACGAGCAGGCCGTCCTGCTTGCCGCGGAAACGACGATTGACCCGGGCGAGCGCCTGCATCAGGTTGGCCCCCTGCATCGGGCGGTCCATGTACAGAGTGTGAATCGGCGGGGCGTCGTAGCCGGTGAGCAGCATCGAGTGGACGATGAGCAGTTCCAGCTCGTCGTCGGGGTCCTTTGCGCGCTTCTTATGTGGGAGCGGCAAAGGTCGAGGAGGACCCGGATGCGGAGCCAGTGGAAGAACGGATTGCAAGGCTGACGGAGGAACTTTTCGAGCAATTGGATGAATCGACTCGGTTGGATGTGGTGGTGCGGGAGCAGTTGGGGAGGATCAGTGGGTGAGTGGCGCCCGGCAACGCTGGACCAGTTGGTCAAGCTCCAGCGCGGACACGATCTTCCGACGTCGCAGCGGAGAAATGGGAGTGTGCCAGTCATGGGCGCGGCGGGACAGAGCGGAACCCATGACACCGCGCTAGTCAAGGCGCCCGGGGTTGTGCTCGGTCGTGCTGGAGCGTCGATGGGTAAGGCGACGTATTGCGATGTTGACTTCTGGCCCCTCAACACGTCTCTCTATGTAACAGATTTCCTTGGGAACGATCCAAGGTTTGTCTACTATCTGCTCGGTCTGATCGATTTTTCCGGATATAACTCTGGTGCCGCTCAGCCCATGCTGAACCGGAATTACATTAAACGAGTTCAGATCTCGCTGCCGGAGCTACCTGAGCAGAGAGCAATCGCTGGCATAATAGGGGCGCTCGACGACAAGATCGTGGCCAATGAGCGCGTCGCGGCAATGGCTCGCGAACTCTGGCGTCGGGCCAGAATCCGCAGCAACACGAACGGTGACGCCGGCAAGGCTCGCACCCAGACGATACGCAACTCCGGCGATTCGATTGCACGATTTGTTGATAATGGTAGTTATCAGACTGTGGAGCTCAAGGGTGCCATCGATCTGTCAGGCTGTGGTGGGAAACTCGGAGTTGCCCGAGTTCACTGGATGGAGGCGGTATGACCGGCAAGAAAAGTGATCGCCGCGATGACCTCGTCGCGGCGCCATTTCTCGCGATGGGGCCAGCAGTTCCTCGGCTAGCTGCGGACAAGGGTGCGACGGTGTATCTCCTCGGGCACGAGAGCGAGGAGGGCGTCTATATTCGCAAGGACGATGGAATTGTCTGGCTTAGGACAGTTGCTCTTGGCGACCGCTGGTTCAGCGTGGATGCGGCTGCGTGGGCGGCCGACGAGTGGGAGCCAGATCCGGGGCCAAGTCATGACTGGGAACCAGCCGTGGCGGCAGGGCTGACGTTGATCGCGACGTGGACGTCCTCGGGTGGCGTTCAGGAAGTCACTCGGCCGACCGAGCTCGCTCGGCACTACCTCGGGTGGCCAGTGCCTGCCTTAGATTCCTTAGAGTGACTGTCCACATGCCTCCGCCCAAATATCTTGCTGCTTGCTGTGCGCGGTGAATCCGGGCGGAGTGTCGCTACTCGTCCCGCATCTGACCCAACTCAGGTCCGAGAGGGATGGGCCAATTTACTCAGCGTGGACCAGACAACGAGGCCGTGGTCGACCCGGATGCTCCCTTGTCTGACCTCCGGCAGCACCGACAATCTATCGCGACCGTTCGTCTTCGATTGCTGAAGCGATGGCTGGCCATTCGACTGCGAGGGCAGACAACGGTTGCCAGTAGCGGTGTGAGAAGCGGACCATCGCGTCTAGCCCGAGGGGTGCTGAGTCGGGCGCGATGGTGTTGATGATTCGGCGGGTTGTGCCGGCGGCGCCTCTGGGGCCCTGGGCGGATGCCATGGCCGAGCAGGAGGGTAGTGGTGCGGATGGCGTCGAGGGTTGCTAGTGGCGCGGCGGTTGCGAAGGGGCCGAACACGAGGTCTTTCCAGTCGGATCGGGATCTCGCCCACGCGAGGCGCTCGAGGCCGCTGCCGAGGTCGACGGCCATGCGTTGGGGTTGATTGGCGTTCCAGAGGAGATTGATGTCTCCCACCGTCAGGTCTAGGTGTCTGAAGCGCAGCGTTATGCCTTGGACCTGGTCGCGTTGCCAGATCTTCAGGTGACCGTAGATGGTGATGTGCCGGGCGTGCATGCCGAGTCGTGAGAGGACAGAGAGCCAGATGTCGATGGCCTCTGCGAACTCGTCGTGGTGCGTGATCGGCTGGATGTGGGAGATGTTGACGAACGAGGTGAGGAATCCGTCGCGTAGTTCGCCGTGGTCGTCGCGCTGTCCGGTGAGGCGCACGACTGGCTGAGGCAGGAAGCCTGATCGGTAGACCCTGTCCTGGCCATCTTTGAGGAAGGGATCGAGTGCTTGGACAGCGGATACTGTGAGGTCGGTGTCCCGCCCCCAACGAAGCGGTAGAGGTCGGGCGCGGGGTACGCCGTGCATCGCGAAGTTGGACTCTAGGACGTCGAGCAAGTCGGCGAAGGCGAGAGAGCGTCGTGGCGGCGTGTAGTGGTCTGAGTGATCGCGGTGCAGGGCTGTCAACAGATCGCCTTCGAGACGGATATCCCATCTGGCGCCGAGTGTCCGGCGGAGTGAATCGGGGATCCATCCCGCCGGATCCGAGGTCAGCACTGTGCAGACGTCAGCGCTTCGAAGTGGCGCAGGGGATGAAAGCGCTGTTGGCCGATCTCCTGGACTGTCGAGTGTTCGAGTTCCTCGGCTTGAACGATGGCCTCTGCCAGGCGATGAGCTGTACTCTCGTCGTCCTCGGCAGGATCGGCGACTGCGACGACGCCTGTTTGATCGCAGGTGGCTGCGTCGGCGCATGTGCCTTCTCGCCAGCTGAGTGCCGCTATCGGTGTTCCGGCACGCAGGGTCTCGCCGAAGACAGCGGCGCCCGCCTCGATGTAGTTGCGTGCGTAGGTGTAGACGAAGACTGATCCGGCCTGGAGTGCTGCGATCTTGGCAGGTCCACCCAGCTCGCCGGTCAGTTCGACATGGTCGGCGCCGAGGAGGTGTTCGTGCGCATGGACGTAGGACTTGTCGAAGATTGGGCCGATGATGCGAATCCGCCGGCCGAGCAGTTGGGCGGCTCTGGCGGCAAGGTGCGGGGCTTTGTCGCTGTCGATTCTGCCGAGCCAGACCAAGTCGTCGCCGGTGGTTGCCTGGGGCTCCTGTTCGCCGATACCGAGGTGGACTGCAAGTTCGGCTATCGGTTGGTGATCCTCGTAGCGTTCGAGCATCTCGGGTGAGTAGCAGTAAAGACGTGATCGCTTGCCGTCGAAGGCGTCCGCCGAGTGCTCGAAGGTCGGTGAGTGCTGAAATGTCGCGACATCGCAGTCCATCTGCGCCCAAGTGCGGACCCATTCGGGATGTGAAGGGTACTCGTGCCCGACCACGAGCAGGTCGTACGCCGTACTGCGCAGCTCTCGCTCCGCTAGTGAGCCGGCGGTGACGTCTTCCAGGCGGACTGGCTTTCGGGTCCAGTCCTGGTCGAGGTCGGGGATCCAGCCTGGTCCGAGAAGGTGTACGTCGGCGCCTGCGGCCCGGGCGCCAGCAGCGACCGCCCAGAGCCAACGCTCTATACCGCCGTAGGCGACGGGCGGAAACGGGTAGTCACTTGGGAAGTCGCAGACGCCGACAAGCACTATTCCTCCGGTGATCCGTCCGCCGCGATGCGGCGGAAGCCGAGATAGGGGACGAGCGATTGGGGGAGCAGGATCGATCCGTCTTCTTGCTGGTGCTGCTCGAGCACCGCAGCGAGGGTCCGGCCGATGGGGAGTCCGGAACCGTTGAGCGTGGCGACCAGCTTCGGCTTGCCGTCGGCGCCGCGGGTTCGGATGTTTGCGCGGCGGGCCTGGAAGGAGCCGAAGCTGGAGACGGAAGAGATCTCGCGGTAGGTGTTCTGGCTTGGGAACCAGACCTCGAGGTCGTAGGTGAGCTGAGCCGAGAAGCCGGTGTCGCCGGCGGCGAGCATAACGACCCGGTAGGCGAGGCCGAGTTCTTTGAGGCAGGCCTCAGCGTGGCCGAGCATGTTTTCCAGTTCGGAGTCGGCCTGCTCGGGTTCGACGATCCGGACGATCTCGACCTTGGTGAACTGGTGCTGGCGGATCAAGCCGCGGGTGTCGCGGCCGTAGGACCCGGCCTCGGATCGGAAGCAGGGTGTATTCGCTGTCATCGCCACCGGTAGTTCTGCGGCCGGGATGATCTCGTCGGCGTAGAGGTTGGTGAGCGGGACCTCAGCTGTTGGGATCAGGAAGAGGTCACGGTCGGCGACACTTGTCTTGAAGAGGTCGGCCTCGAATTTCGGTAGCTGACCGGTCCCGGTCATGGTCTTGCGGCTGACCAGATAGGGGACTGAGTGCTCTACATAGCCGTGGCGGCGGGTGTGTAGGTCGAGAAAGAGCGTGGACAGCGCACGTTCTAGTGCTGCGCCTGCTCCACGGGTCACCGCGAAGCGCGGCCCGGACAGCTTGGTGGCCCGGGCGAAGTCGAGGATTCCAGTCGTCTCGCCGAGGTCCACGTGGTCCTTCGGCGTGAACGAGAAGGCAGGTTGGGCTCCGACACGTCGGACCTCGGTCGCGAACTCGTCCGAGTCGCCCTCGGGCGTGCGGTCGTCCGGGAGGTTCGGAATACTCAGCAGAAGAGTCGTGAGTTCCTCTTGCACTCCGTCCAGCTCGTCCTCGATATCGTTGATCTGCTCCTTGAGCTTGCGCGCGGTCTCCTTGAGAGCCGCAATGTCGCCGCCAGCGCGTGCTGTCGCCTGGACCTCGCTGGCTGCCCGCTTGGACTCGGCCCTGAGCTCGTCGATCGAATGAATACTCTGGTTCCGTCGAGACTGCAGGTTCTGGAGCACCGACAGATCCAGGCTGTAACCCCGACGGGCCAGTCGACGGACGGCTTCGGGACCCATCTCGATGAGAACACGTGCATCATGCATGGCGACAATCCTTCATTTCCTGCAGTGGACATGTGCCGTCGAAGTTAGCAGTCAGGCGGCGATCGCCGCCTGTGGACGTCACCGGTGCAGCTCGGATGGCGCGATCCGATCATGTAGGGCTGTTGCCAGGTCGTTCAGTTCGTCGTCAGATAGCGCAAGTGGTTCGACGTACGGCGCTTCGGGCAGAAAGAGTGGAAGCGATTCGAAGTGGTGGCTGCTGAGGCCCCAGGTCAGTACGGATGTCAGTAGGCCGTGGCCGACTATCACGCGATCGCCGAGGTGGTTGGGCATGCCTGCCAACGCACTGAGCATTCGCAGGATGCCCTCTCGCTGAGACTCCGTTGCTCCTTCGGGCCGCTCATCTGCACCGTGTCGGCTGAGCCACTCCCCATACGAAAGGAACGGGGTGCCCTCGAAGACTCCGTAGTCGAGTTCGTTGAGGTGCGGCTCGACCAATGGTTCGCGGGTGGACGGCCCCATGAGGAGCTGGACGGTCTGGCGTGCGCGTGGGAACTCACTGGTGATCCAGCCCTGCACACCGGAGAGGCGCGAAGAAGCTTGTGCCTGACGGCATGTTTGGCGCCCCAC
Organism: Kribbella qitaiheensis; assembly: GCF_014217565.1. Lineage (NCBI taxonomy): Bacteria > Bacillati > Actinomycetota > Actinomycetes > Propionibacteriales > Kribbellaceae > Kribbella > Kribbella qitaiheensis. The sequence goes on along the minus strand of NZ_CP043661.1, from coordinate 3,825,403 downwards.
GCGATTCAGCAGGATCGGATAAGTAGGGTCGCCATTCACGCGGTGCTGGACGCTGTAGTCCGTTTGAGCGTGGCGACAAATCAAGTTGACCACGAGCTTCTCCCCTCGTTGTTCCGGACGAACGCGGTGGCCATGTTGCCCAGCAACGAAGTTCTCGGATCATGGGTTTCGAGGTAGTAGAGGAGCCCGTCCAGGAACAGGACTGTGCACCACCGACGGATGCCTTGAACTGGCAGACCGGAGACCGTCTGGGCAAGCGCCAACCGATCCTCGAAACCGCATTCAACCTCGTAGTACACGACCCAGAAGGCCCAGTCGAAGGCTTCCGATCCCAGCATCGGCAGTGGGTCAAGGAAAACTGGCTGCTGGCAGTCTGAGAACAGCACGTTCTCGCGGTAGAGATCTCCGTGAAGCAGAGTTTGCTGCCCGGTGCCATCTGGATGAGCACCGGCGGCCTCTCGCAGAGCGTGGAGGCCAGCCTGGGCCACCGGTCGCCACTGGCCGAGGTCCTGGTCTCGCAGCCGCTTCCAAACTCGCGGGGCAACCTCGCCTTGCAAGTAATCGGCAAGCAGCGGAAAACCAGCAGGACTACGCTGCCGGCCGAGGGCATGGAGATGCTGTAGCGCCTCCGCTACCAGCGTGAGCTCGCCGGCCGGTCGACCGCGACCCCCCGGTTCCCCGCCAACCATCTCCAAGGCGGCCGCACACAAGTCATCCGCTGTCTCGATCACCTCTACGGCCGGTCCACCAGCCCAGTGACGAAGTGCCGCGACCTCATGTCGATACCGCGCTGGATCGGTCCATGCCTTGACCATCAGTCGTCGACCCTGCTGGTCGACTGCGGTCGACACAACTGACGCGTGGCCAGCGTCGTGGTAGTTCATCAGCGACAAACCCCACCGAGCAGCCGCGACCTGGAGTAATCCGGGGGCCTCTTCAACCCACTCGAGAGCTGCTGCTCCGTAGTGTCCGACAAGCCGTCGCCGGCAGCCCTCGGAAACCTCGCCAAGAGCCATCAGCTCAACACAATCCCGTTCGTTACCAGCTCGTCAGTCACGGCAGGGAAACTTGCCAGGGCGTCAGTAACAAGCGCCCGGACCTTGTCTACGTCAGCGGCGTCGTCCGTGAGCCGTACCAGGACACGCCAAGGCTGATCGAGTCGCTGTCCGGTCAGGCTGACAAGGTGCACCTCTGCGTGGTCTCCGGTCTCGTCGGAGAGTCGTTCCGCCAGTCGTTGGGCGACGATGTTGTAGAGCTTGCCCACGTGGTACACGGGATTCTTGCCGTTGGCACCTTCTAGGTTCATCGGCCGGAGCGGGGTAATCAGACCGTTCACCCGATTGCCTCGACCGACCACTCCTTCGTCGCCGGACTCGATCGAGCTGCCGGTATGTGTCAGATACAACTCGTCACGATCGGGAACATCCCGCGCATTGAGACGGAATCGCACTTCGGAATCTGGCAGCCGTGCTGCGGCTAGCCGGTAGCACTCCTCGCGCACGACTTCGAGGTTTCGTAAGTACTCTGCGCGGTTGCTGACGAACCTCGACTTCTGCGGTACGCAGAGGACGACATCGGCGAGGTCTTTGTCGAAGTAGCCCATGAGTTTCACGTCCGAGCCGCACCAGGGATGGGCGAGCGTGAACTCGGATCGTCCTGAGAAGCGGTTGACGAGTTCACGAACGAATGACTCGAAGGGGTTCTCTGGCGCCCAGCCAGTCCCCAGCGAGGTGTCGTTCGACAGCCGGGTTCGTCTCTCACGGAGATCGTCGATCGAGCGTGGGTTGAACCATCGGACACGGTCCGGAACAGAGTCGTCCGTGATGACCGCGCCCGGGCTGGAGTTACTGGTGATGTTGAAGACGATGTCGAGATGATTCGTCAGCTCGGGAAGGCGCTCGCCGAAGAATGCCCGGACTTCGGCATCGACCAGTTCAGTGACCGGAATCGCGTCGTTCCCGCACGTGTGAGCGGCCCGGCCGTTAACAAGGACCCGTACTGGAGCTGTCATACGGCCAGCACCGTAGCGAACCTCGCATGCGCCGCCGAGGAGGGCGAGTTTGTCGAAGTTGTGGTGCAGGACTGCACCGAAGCGGTCCAGCGTGTAGCGACTGTAGGCGCGTGACAGACGCTCCGCCAGATGGTCAGCGAGCGTGTCGGGATGACCGATCCCTTTACGCTCAACGATCGTAGTCGTTCCCGGTCGTGTCGTGCCGGTCTCGATGACGATGTGGTCGGGACCGGAGGCTGTACTGGATCGTGGCATATCAGGTCCAATCTCAGAGTCAACTGGGGTACCGCAAGGTGGCGTAGAGCCGGCGTCAGCGCGGGACGCCGCGAGCCCGTAAGGCGACGATGAGTCGCGTGAGCTGCTGGCAGGCTGTGATTGGGTTCGCCTCAAGGCTGAGCTCATCGAGGTCGCGCGATGGGATGAGCGCCAGGTCGCCGGCGCGGCGGCGATCCGCCCAGCGGATCAGTCGCCATGCCAAGACGACACCGGGTGTACCGAGCCGGCCGAGCAGGACGACCGTCGTCGGTTGGACGACGTGCCCGGCGTAGAGCAGGTCGCGAAGGACGTGGAAGACGACATCTGCGCTGTCGCATACTGCCGGCCCTCGGCTACAGGCCTCTGAGGTGCCACGCGCTTTCCGGACAGCTTTTTGATGGCTGATTCAGGCGGCGGATTGTGTTTCCAGGTAGTCGTCGTGGGCTTGCTGTGGGGTCCGGTAGCCGAGCCCTGAGTGACGGCGTTTAGTATTGTAGCGCAATTCGATGTAGCGGGCGATATCGCGGCGTGCATGGTCGCGGGTCGGGTACTCGGTTCGGTGGGTACGCTCGTTCTTGAGAGCGCCGAAGAACGATTCGGCCATCGCATTGTCGTAACAGATACCGGTCCGCCCGACTGATTGGCGAAGATTATTGTTCTTCAAAGTCGCGGCGAACTGGGCGGAAGTGTAGTTGCTGCCCCGGTCGGAGTGAAAGATTGCGCCGTCGACAAGATCGTGATTCCGCACCGCCATGTCGATCGCGGCTTCGATCAGCGGGGTTTTGTAATTGTCGTCCATGGCCCACCCGATCACAGCTTTGGTGTGGCAATCGAGCACGGTCGCCAGATAAAGCCACCCTTCCCAGGTCGAGACATAGGTAATGTCTCCGACCATCTTGTGCCCCGGAGCATCAGCGGTGAAGTCCCGATCTACCAGATCCGGGATCGGGCCGGCCTGGCCATCCTGCTCGGTCAGACAGTGCCGCCACGGCCGCGGCTGGCACGGCTCCAAACCCAACTCACGCATGAGCTTGCGCACCAACTCCAGCCCACAGGTCACACCCCAGGCCACCAGGTCGGCATGCACCCGCCGGTACCCGTAGGTCTCGTCGGACTCTTCGAACGACTTGACGATGATCAGCTTGAGTTCGCCTTGGCGGCGCGCAGTCGCCGACATCGGACGGCTCCGCCAATCATTGAAACTGGACCGTTTCACCTCGAGCCACCGGCACATCTTCACAATCGACGGCGCATTTCCGTTCTCTCGGGTCAACCTGTTGGCATACTCCGCATCGATGAACTCGAACTTTTCGCTCAACGATGATCCTTGGCAAAGTATGCTGCGGCTTTTTTTAGGAACTCGTTTTCCATCCGGAGTTCTCGCGTCTCCCGCTCCAGCTCGCGGAGCCGCGCACGCTCGTCCATGCTCAATGCCGGTTCCTCGCCGGCATGGTCTCGCTTAAAGGCGCTCACCCAGTTACTGAGGGTTCCCGGGTTGATGCCGAGCTCTCTCGCGACCTGAGTGACAGAACGTGAAGTCTCAATCACCGACTTCACAGCTTCCTCCCGATACTCAGGAGTGAAATTCTTCTTCGGACGCGGCAACATCTTCCCTTTCCGGACAGCTCAATCTTAGTTGAGCCGCTGTCCGGAAGGTTCGTGGCACCTCACTCCCAGTCGACGACATGAACTTCGTCGGCCGTCATCAGGAAGTGTTCAGCCTTCAGGTCACCGTGGAGGTAAACGGTGGGATCGGCTTCGACGATCGACAACCTTGCGCAGAGCGCGCTCCACCATACGTATGTTCGACAACGGTCAGTTAGCTGTCCAATCATGAACTGCCGGTTTTTCGATGGGGTTTCGCTGTAGGGCTGGCTCCAGCCGACGCCAGGCGTTACTTCGACGGTGTGGGCCTCAAGTCGTGCAGTTAGGTTGCGTACGTTTCGCAGGTACCGCCGAACATCCTGGCCAGTGCGGACAGGGTGTACTGATCCTGGGACAACGCTGAAGATGGTCCATGGCTCGTCCGCCTCGGCGCCGGTTGCGAGCACCTTCGGGACTGCGATTCCCCAACGACCTGCGAGCTGCAGAGCTTCGACTTCACGAAGCTGACGGCGGTACGGGTCGATTCCGCGGTAGGTCTTCATGATGCTGCGTCGATCGGCGGACAAACGTGTGACAGAGAAAGGTTTGACGACCGCCTCGGCGGACCACTCAGGCTGCAGTTCCGAGTCTGACCCTGTGCGCCAGCTGGAACAGCGGGCAGACGCAGGCGCAGGGTCCGGTACGTCTGCCCGCCGGCTCAATGGGCTACTTGCCCGCTGCTGGGAGGGACTGGCCAGGCCATGGACTTGCGTCTTGAGCAAGTCGTCCCCGGTGGCGGTCTCCATTAGCTACGCCCTCCCAATACCTTCGGCATTGTTTGATGTGGAGGACCGTACGGAAAGCGCGGGGGACGGCATCACCACCATGAGGGACGCTCTCGGGACGTCCTGAGGTCGCAGAACGTCCCTCGGGAATTGCGTCGTTCCAATCACCGGTTCGCCGATCGGCGATCGTCAAAACCCTCAGGTTTGCGGCGCTGGGGCGTGCTACCTGCCCAAAATCACTGAGACCGCCTGGTCGACGTCCGACAGGTCCTGAAGGACCAGGTGCGCACCTGCGGCACGGAGCTCCCATTCTGAGTCGACCCCGGTTGCGACAGCCACGATTCGCGCACCGCCTTCGTGGGCGGCTTCTACATCGCGTGGGGTGTCGCCGATCACTGTTGTGTTCTTCTCGTCGAACACCGCGTCGTAGAGCCGCTCGGCACGAATTTTCGCAAGGCGGACCAAGTCGTGCCGATCCTCGCTGTCTCCGCCATAGGCGCCGGCATCCAGGTCAAAGAAGTCTTCAAGGGCGAATGTGGCGAGCTTGAGCGCTGCATTTTGCACAATATTTCCGGTTACCACGGCTTGGATGACCTCTGCTCGGGTACGGATATGCTGCAACACTTCGCGAACCCCGGGAAGCACGTAGCCGACCTCGCGCAACTCGGACTGACGCTCGGCACCAGCGGCCTGAAGCGCATCACGTGTTCGTGGCCACCCAGGGTCAGACACTGAGTTCGACACGAACATCTTCCGCATGATCAGGCGATCCGTCATACCGGCCGTAATCGGCGGATTGATGGGGGGCCTGACTGGTCAGGCGCCTGAAGGCCGAAGAATAGATCGCCTTGCTGATACCCGAATTCTCGATCAGCGTGTGGTCGACATCCCACAGCAGTAGCTGGCTCACCGTCCCGACCCTACGGCCTGCCACGCGCAAAGGCCTCGCCTGAGACATATGGGACGTACAGGACGCTCTTGATAAGTCCCTGAGCGTCCTGAATGATACAGAGGATGAACGACCGGCTACGAACCGCGATGAGTCAGCGCGGACTCAGCGTGCAGGCACTTGCTGAGGCGTGTGCGGTCGATCCCAAGACCGTCGAGCGCTGGCTGTCCAAGAGCCGGGTGCCGCACCGGCAGTACAGGTGGGTTGCCGCCAACTTGTTGGGCTCTGATGAGACCTATCTCTGGCCTGCGATCGTCGACCAGCAGCAGCATCGCCGCAAGGTTGAGTCGATATCCGAACTCGTCCGTCTGTATCCAAATCGGGCGGCAATGTCGCTGCAAGCTTGGCAGACGCTGATCAATGAATCGGCGGAAGCAATTGATGTGCTGGTGTACAGCGGTACATTCTTTTCGCAGATGCCAAACATCAGTCGCATCCTCGAAGCGCGCTGCCGCATGGGAGTCAGAATCCGGATTTGTTTTGGTGATCCAGGATGCGATGCTGTGGCGCGACGAGACGAAGAAGAAGGCTTGGAGGGGACGCTGTCTTCGAAGATTCGCGCGGCGCGCACATATTTTCGGTCCATCATGTCAGTCGAAGGCTGTGAGGTTCGTCTACATCAGACGACCCTCTACAACTCAATCTTCAGGTTCGATGACAATCTGCTGGCAAATCCGCACGTTTGGGGCCATCCCGCGAGTATGAACCCCCTACTTCATTTCCGCCGCGTTGATCCAACGACTGCGGGACTCTTTGATCATTATCGCGACAGCTTCGAAGCTGTCTGGGGATCTGCGGCTCCGTGGGCGCCCATATCGGGAAGGATTCAAGATGCCGCGAACTGAATACTATAATGACCCTGAGGCGCCGAAGCCCAACACGTTGATCCCGGCGTGCAATATGGCTGTTGTCGACGATAGTGGTCGAATCCTCCTGCAACGACGCCGGGACACGGGCCAATGGGCGCTACCGGGTGGCGCCCAGGAACTGGGCGAGACGCCAAGTGCATGTGCGATCCGCGAATGCATGGAGGAAACCGGTGTTACTGCCGAAATAACCGGGCTCCTTGGCGTATTCTCGGATCCGGGCCATATCGTCAGATATGACGACGGCGAGACGCGTCAGGAGTTTGAAATAACGATGACTGGCCGCCCGGTCGCAGGGAAGCCAACGATCAATGACGAAGCCAGTGATGTTGCTTGGTTCGCCTTTGACGAGCTGGCAGAGCTGGATATTCATCCGTCGATGACGCGCCAGATCGACGCTTACCGAGACGGCGTCCGTTCACATGTCGACTGAAGCGGCACTGGTCACATGGGCGGCGACGCTCGCGCAGAGCCTGTTAGAGCAGCCGCTTCCCCGTCGCTGGGCTCACACGATCGGGGTAGCCGAGGCAGCGAGAGAACTCGCTCCGGGACTCCGGGGCATGGCGAGCACCCTCGAGGCAGCGGCCTGGCTTCACGATATTGGATACTCCCCAGTGATCGCCGCGTCCGGGTTTCATCCCGCCGACGGCGCGCGCTACCTGAGAGACGGAACCGACTGCGGCCCCCACGATCTACTGCCTCGTGGCACATCATTCGGGATCGGAGTTCGAGGCGTCAGAGCGTGGGCTTCCGCCTCCAGGCGACGAGTTCGAGATGCCTGATCGAATGGCGCTCAATGCGCTGACATACGCCGACATGACCACCGGGCCAACTGGCGGCCGGGTCACCATAGATCAGCGCTTGGATGAGATTCTGACGCGCTACCCGCCGGACCACGTCGTCCATCGGTCGGTCCAGCGTGCAGCTCCTAACCTGCGCTCAGCGGCGGAAGTGACCTGGAGACTTGTCCGTCGCAGTCAAGGCGACATGTGACAGCGAGCGTGTCTGCCGTGGTCAGGAGTGCTGACAGGTCTCGGCCCAGGTGACTGAGGTGCTACGAACCTTCCGGACAGTGCCCAAACTAAGATTGGGTTGTCTGGAAAGGAAAGATTTTGCCGCGTTCGAAGAGGAATTTCACTCCTGAGTATCGGGAGGAAGCTGTGAAGTCGGTGATCGAGACTTCGCGGCCAGTAGCTCAGGTAGCGAAAGAGCTCGGTATCAATCCGGGGACTTTGAGTAATTGGGTAGCTGCGTATCGGCGTGATCATGCCGGCGAGGAGCCGCCGCTCACTGTGAATGAGCGGGCCAGGCTGCGTGAGCTTGAGCGTGAGACGCGGGAGTTGCAGATGGAGCTCACGTTCTTGAAAAAAGCCGCAGCGTACTTCGCCAAGGATCATCGATGAGCGAAAGGTTCGAGTTCATCGACGCGGAATATGCGGATAATAAGGCTTACAAGGACGCTGATGCGCCATCGATTGTTCAGATGTGCCGATGGTTCGGGGTGGGCCGGTCCAGTTTCAACGAGTGGCGGAACCGGCCGGTCTCGGTGACGGCGAAGCGCCGAGCCGATCTCAAGCTGATCATCAGCAAGTCGTTCGAGGAGTCCGACGACACCTACGGGTACCGGCGGGTGCATGCCGATCTGGTGGATTGGGGCGTGCCGTGCGGGCTCGAACTGGTGCGGGTCCTGATGCGGGAGCTGGGCCTGGAGCCGTGTCAGCCGCGGCCGTGGCGGCACGGTCTGACCGAGCGAGATGGCCTGGCCGGCGCGATCCCGGACCTGGTCGAGCGCGACTTCACCGCGGAAGCTCCAGGTCTCAAGATGGTCGGCGACATCACCTACATCTCGACCTGGGAGGGCTGGCTCTATCTGGCGACCGTGATCGATTGCCACACCAAGGCGGTGGTCGGGTGGGCGATGGACGATAACTACAAGACCCCACTGATCGAGGCCGCCATCGAAATGGCTGTCCGGAACCATGAACTCGCTGACGGCGCTATCTTTCATTCCGACCGTGGCAGTAATTACACGTCCGCCCAGTTCGCCGCCACCTTGAAGAAGAACAATCTTCGCCAATCGGTCGGCCGGACCGGCATCTGTTACGACAACGCCATGGCTGAATCGTTCTTCGGAACTCTCAAGAACGAGCGTATCTATCGCACTGAATATCCCACCCGCGAACATGCACGCCGCGACGTTGCCCGCTACATCGAATTGCGTTACAATACCAAACGTCGCCACTCAGGGCTTGGCTATCGAACCCCACAACAAGCCCATGACGAGTACCTGGAAAAGCAGCTCGCAGCGTGAATTAACCGTGAAAAAGCTGTCCGGGAAACGCGCGGCACCTCAGACAGTTCTTGCGGACAACTCCTCTGATGCAGGTTCGCCAGCCGTGGATATGAACGACGCGGCAGCTCCGAAGGAGTTTGTATCAAGTCGTACCCCGCGATACTGCTGAAGGGTGCGATTTAGTACGCGCCGCAGGCGTTCGCGGCGCGCAAAAAGTACTCTCAAAAGTACACAAAGCGAGAGCTCCTCAGTGATCCCTGACGAACCGACCTGAGCCCTTAAGGATCCAGTGAATCGTGGTCTGATCAGGCAGTTCATAGCGGGGCGACTCTTTGACCAGGCATTATGTCGAGAACGCTTGGATACTGAGAAGGTCATCGGTTCGATTCCGATAGGCGGCTCCACCCGTGACCTGCGGAAACGCAGGTCAGCTCTCTCCTTCGGTCGACCTTCGTGGATCCATTCGTGGATCCAACGGCCCTTACGATGCCGCTTGTGGCAAAGAAGACCAGTTCCCACAAGCGTCAGGCCGGTGGCATCCACGCGCTGCCCTCCGGTTCGCTTCGGGTGCGCGTCTACTCCGGCATCGACCCGGTCAAGAAGACGAAGATGTACTTGGAGGAGACGGTTCCAGCCGGCCCAGATGCTTGGGAGAAGGCTGAGACAGTCCGCGCTGGACTTTGTCGCTGAGGTCTATCAACGGCGCAATCCTCGGACGGACGCGACTGTTGAGCAGTTGATCGAAAGGCACTTGAAGGACAGCACCCGCAGAAATGGCCTCAGCGTGGGGCGGCTCGCGTGTGCGGCGCACTGGCTCGGAGATCGCGGCCTGGCCGTGTTCCCCACCGCTCGACGTGTTGGGCGGGGCGGAACTCTGGTCGGATCGAGCCTAGGTCAACTCTTCGGACGTACGAATTGGAGATCATCGATGCCTGGCGCGCCGCGTTCGTCCTCGGCCAGCTGTCGGCACCACCGAACTAGAACCCGCCCTTTCGCCACCGCCTGACACATAACCGTCAACCGGGCAAAAGGGCGGCCCTGGCGCACATGGGTCGGAACGCCAAGGCCTGGACCAACCCAACCCCGGCCGGGACTCAAAGGGTGATCGTAATGACCCAGTAACCCCCAGCAAACGGACCCAAACGTCTCGAAAAGGAGGGCCCGCTATGACCACCACCGACAGCGCCATCGACGTCCTGAGCGGCTCCCTAGGGCCCGTAGAGGCTCCGAACACGGCCTCGACCCGGCAAACGGGTCAACCTCGCCTCCGGACTCGAAGAAGCCGTCCACCGTGCGGCGCGTCGTATTAGCGGAAGTCTCTGGAGGTGTTCGGCGATGAGGTGGGTGCCGCCGTTGGCTCGTTCTAGCCTGCCGCGCGGCAGACGAATCGCCAATGAGGTTTCCTCGTGCGGACTCTTCCTCAGGGTCGAGGTGGTTCGGGCTTTGCAGCGCGTCGCCTCCGGTGTTGAAGCCCAGCGAATCCGCTGCTAGTCCTGCTCCTTGCGCCGCTCGTTGATCCGCAGGGCTTCGGCGAGTTGGTCTTCCAAGATGATGATCCGGCAGGCGGCTTCGAGGGCGGTGCCTTGGTCGACGAGCTCGCGGGCCCTGGCCGCTAGACGCAGCTGGTAGCGGGAGTAGCGGCGGTGGCCGCCGTCGGAGCGTTGCGGGGTGATGAGTTTCGCCTCGTCCAGGCTCCGCAGGAATCCCGGTGTGGTGCCGAGCATCTCCGCGGCCCGCCCCATCGTGAACGCGGGGTAGTCGTCGTCGTCGAAGTGGGCCGGCCCGGTGGTCGGGGGTGTACTCATCGGGGTCTCCGTGTACAGGTCTGGGGTCATCGGGCCTCCATGTCGAAGGGCCCCGGTGCCGAAGCACCGGGGCCCAGAGGTTATGGATTGTCACCATCTACCGGCCGTGAGGCCGGTCTTACAGATCCGCAGGACGCCACGTGAAGGCTGTCACTGCGGGGATCGCTGAATGCGTAACCGAAGACCACCTTCCAATCCGATGGAACCACGGCACCCGCCCGGCGAAGTACTGGCACTGGCGGGCGATCCGACGGTGTAATCCCTTCCCTTCTTTCTCGAACAACTACCTACCGCTACTGCAACCACAAACAGCTACTGCGAGTACGAAACTGCAACTGCGAACCTGCTCCTACGGGTACAAACTGCAACATCACCTGCGACTACAGATTTCAACTGCGAACTGCTGCTTGCATCCGTCAAGCCTGGAACCCCTTCCGACCACTGGCTCCAGTGACTCTGACCAGATCCTGGCGGGAAACCCGAGCCCCTTCACTGATCGGCCCGGCGGAGTCCGCCGTCGAACTTCACTTCACAATCACACTCTTGGACAGGACGTTAGCTGTCCACGTCAGCTTCGCTGTGCTTCTCTGTCAACACGAGGAACACTACACACCCCATCTGGCAATGTCTAATCCCGCCACGGTAGATATTGGGAGTGTCGCGAGAACCTTCGGCCCCCGCTGAGGGCCTCCGTCGGATGGGGACGCGCCCGGACTGTTCGCTTGTCTGGTTGCCGAGCGACACTGTGGCCGTGGGCAACTTGTCGCCCGAACTCGACGGGCCCCGTGGAACTGGAGCTTGCCAGGGCCCGCGACCAACGACATCACGCAGTCCGCGCCGGACAACGACTCCGAGCCAGCTGACTCCGCCGAGACACCCCAGTGATCGACGAACCGCGCCCGACAAACCACGCGAGCCGACCGTAGAAGGCGCTACGTTTCGCTTCAGTCCGTACCTCGACGCGCGACGCCGGCGGCCTGGCAGACCGCGAACCAGGCGGGCGCAATGCGGTTCAGTTCCAGGTCGGACGGCTCTCGCAGGCGCCACCAGTTCTTCGCCAGGAACGGCTCGACCTGGGGGAAGAAGATCGTCACTCCCGACAACAGAGTTAGGGCCAGGGGCACGGGGTAGAGGGTGTCGCCGGGAATCCGGAGGAACTGTACCGAGAGCCACGACCTTCTCTGCACTAGTTAGGTGCGCGACCCGTTCTGCTCGGAGGTGATTGGGTGCCTGGGTGGGTGGCGTGTTCGTCAGGCTCTCGGTTGGATTCGGGTGCTGTTTGCTGCTGCGAGTAAGAGGGGGGTTGCTGCTGCGGCGTGGCTGATGCGCAGGCCGGTGCGCCGAAGACGGCGATGGCGACTGCTCCGCCGATCTGGCGGAAGGTGCCGGCCGGGACCTCGAGGGCGAACCCGTTCAAGCCCGCCCCCTCCGTGGTCAGCTCCCGATCCGAGCCACACCGACGCGGCAGTCAGTACCACGTCGCCGTCGACGCCCGGATCGTCTGGGAGATCGACGGAGAGGAATGGGGGGTCCGCCACGGCGATCGCATGGACCGCCCACCACGTGAAGAGCGCGTCAGGGCAGGTCGAGCTCATTCAGGATGAGATCGCCGAAGACCAGGTATGCCACGGCGAGTGCGAGGAACACAGCGGGGACTACTGGCGAACTGCGCGCACGCCTCGTACGCAGGACCATATAGACGGGGAGAAGGAGGATGCCCCACCACGGCGAGACCCGTACGCCCGCTGTGCGGAGCGCCGTAGAGTCTGCGACGACCACTACCCAGTTCGTGAGCGCCGCGAACAGGAGTGCCCCCTCGAGAGATTCTCCTGCGCCGAACAGTTCGAGGGCGAGGACGTCAAAGACGACCCACGTCACCGGCAGCAGGGCGAGGAACCAGCCCGTGGCTGGTGCACGCGACGTGCGTCGTTCTAGGGCCGTACGAGAACTGTTCGGGAGGTCCCTGCCTGACAAACACCCCCGTGACGCCGGTGACGGCGAGGCCCCACAATGGGACGAGCTGTCCTGCCCATCGCCTGCCACCGGCCCCATCTCGTCCCGGCCAAGGCTGCGTCGCGCTCTGAACTGGTCATGCCGACGTCCTCGCGTCATACGCCGCCGCTCGCCAGGGACGTGCGCCACACGTGGAGCTGCCGACAGCGCATCACCTCATGGCTCGACGATGGGCCAACTTGGTCATCGCCGTGACCCCATTGATGGGTAGCGGGCCGTTGAGCCCTTTCGCGTCGGCAACCATGACGGAAGTGTAGGTCCCGACGCTGCACATTTGGCCTGATACAGCCTTCGGATTCGCGCGCGTGGGCAGCACCGAGACGGCCAACGACGTTTTCGGCGGCTGACCCTGCAACTCCACCATCTGTGAAAACAAGGAACACGCCTCGTGTGCGTCGAGGTCCTGTCCGGCCTCGACAAGTTTCGCCGCGGCACGAAGCTTTCGCATGTTCTCCGCATCCGAGAACTGCCCCGAGGCCTGAAGTGCGCGGACGATCTCTGGAATGGATCGTGCCCACTCCGAGGCGTCGATGCCAACCACCTGTACGAACCGACCGTCGGGACTCTCCCATTGGCAGTTGGGTAGTCCACCTTTCAGGCCGGGCTTCGCTTGTCCAGCGTCGTCCATGAGTGGCGCAATCTCGGATGCTGTCAGCAGGTCGCAGGCGTCGGGCGCAGCGGTCGAGCTCGACAAAACCGCTGGAGAGGACCGCGGAGTGACAGTTGGCGTCGACTCCGAGCGCGGCGTAGATGTGTCCTCTGACGAGCAACCGGTCACCAGCGCGAGCGCCAGGGCAGCAATGAGAATTCGCACCGCGAGATTGTCACACCTGCCGGGCGGTACGGGCCACGCCGGGCGCTGCGGGTCGTTGCTTGGAGCACCAGTCATCTCTGGACCGTAACCACCGGAACCGCTACGCGACCAGCGCATTTGCAGGTTGTTGCAACTAGGTCGGCGGTGACGTGAGGGTCAGCTGGCGTGGGCGTGCTCGACCTCGATCGGTGGGACGCCCGACCGCCGCCAGATCCAGGCGAGCGTTACGACAACACCCTCGACGTAGCCCGGGCCCCGCGGCAGATCCACATCTCAGCAGCCTGTGTCTCTTCTTCGATCAGTTCCTCGATCGCGCGATCCGTCTTCTAATGATCGGGTGCCCGGTACGCCGGTGGCCATCGAGTCCAGGGTGCCCGCATGACCCACCTTGCGCGTTCCGGCCAGCCGCCGGATCTTCACCACGGTGTGCGAGGTCAGGCCGGCCGGTTTGTCGACGATGACGATGCCGTCGGCAACGGAAGGGCCGGCGGCGGTTGTCACGTCCACGCGTTGATCGGTCTGAATCCGTTCACCCGACCTACGACACGCGGTCATTCCTCCTCGTAATGAGAACCTCGATCGTTCGAGCTCACGAGGCAGATGCCAGCGCCAGAGACTTCCTCTCGGCGCTAACTGTCTGAGCAGCGCATTTGTACGGTCCCCCCGGCAGGATTCGAACCTGCTGCGCACGGTTGACGGTCCCGCGATCTGGTTCCAGCGGATGGATCGGGAGCGCCCGCAGCGAAACCGCATTCACTTCGACCTCTGTGCTCCGCATGACGAGGCACCCCAGCGCATTGAGGCCGCGCTCGCAGCCGGCGGCCGGCTGGTTTCCGCGACTCGGGCCCCCGCGTTCTGGGTGCTTGCCGACGTGGAGGGCAACGAAATATGCGTGACCACCTGGCAGGGCCGCGACGGATGAGACGCACCCGAGGTCTCACAGTTGGTCCAGCTCAAGTCTGTAGAGACCGGTGTCGACCGCAGCCGAAGAACAGGTAGTGACTGTCGGCGGTATGGATGGCTACATCGAAGGCCCAGCGCTTCCCCGATCCGCAGGGGCGAGTGGACGTCGCGAGTGGTCGTCATCGTGACCCGCGGCAAGAAGAACGTGTTCATCGAGGGTCAGGTCATGGCCGGAACTGTGGTAGTCAGCTTCTCGTGACCCCAAGCAACCTCATCATTCCGGTAGCCGTGGTAGCACTGGCATTCCTTGCGTGGGTGCTGCTCCGGCTGGTCCGGCTAACCCTGCGACGCGACGCCACCCGAGCTACTCGACTGGCCACCACAGTTGGTGCGCTATGGGGGATAGGACTGTTGCTGGTGACCCTCGGAGGCAGACCTCAAGACGGCAATGGAACTGTGTACTTCAACTGGGCTCCGTTCGCCAGCCAGGCCGTGGTATCCGAGATCGTCGTGAACTTCCTGTTGTTCATGCCCGCCGGATTCCTCCTGCCATGGATCGCGCGCCATGCCAAACGGCAACGGACCATAGGGGTCGCGTTAGTAGGTGCAGCCCTGCTCTCCTCGGTGATCGAGGTTGTGCAAACCTTCACCCCACTCGGGACCGCAGGTGACGTCACAGACATCCTGCTCAACACCGTCGGCTGCACGATCGCAGCGACCATCTCATCGAGCGTCCATCATTTGCTGGTCTCTCAGCAGCTGACCACGTCATCTGCAGGCAGGCTGCCTGTCGCGGCAGGCGAAGGAAGCAGCAAACCCCACCGGACCGACAGGTGAGGTCAGCCAACCTCTTCGCCTCCGGCTCCACCCCGAACCCCCAGGTCAGAGGGCGCTTTCCTTGCCCGGGGTCGTCGGGTGATGCTGGGTTTATGACGCCGCAAGATGTTGCTCGCCGGATTGTTGATGCCAACCAGTACATGACCCTTGCCACTGCTGATCGGGACGGGCGACCGTGGGCGTCGCCGGTTTGCTACACGTCCGATGGGGGCAGGGACTTCTACTGGGCTTCGCGGCCGGAGAGCCGCCATTCCAGCAACCTCGCGGATCGGTCTGAGGTTGGCATCGTCATCTTTGACTCCCAGGTGCCGCTCTTCGTTGGTGAAGCCGTCTACCTGACCGCTCATGCCTTACAGGTCGGCGAAGCGGATCTCGCAAGGTGCACTGACATTTTCCGTGGCCGACTGCCCGAGCTCGCCTCGTTCTCCCCCGAACGGTTACGGGCGCCCCAGCCGCTTCGCCTCTACGTTGCACACGCCCTCGAAGCCTCTGTGCTCCTGGCCGATGATGGCCCGGACATCCGCGTACCGATCGCCCTTCCGCTCTGACCGTCGGCCGATCTCAGGTTCGGCTGTTCCAGAGGTCTCTTATCCGGACGTGTTGGGGCTTGGGCCGGTTCGCCGCCTGCTCGGCTGCGGCGACTTTGCGCTGCGGCTCGTCTGGGGCCGACCACATGAAGCCGGTGAAGGACGGGCGTACGGCCAACTGGGCGAGTACGTCGAGGTCCGGGGTCAGCCTGTTGTTGAGTTCAAGCTCTTCGAGCGCGGTAAGACTGGTCAGTGATGCCCAGTCGCTGAGGCGGCCGAGTTGTCCGAGGTTGACGCGTCGCAGCCTTACCAGTTCACGCATGGGAGGCAACGCAACCAGTTGAGCGAGCCCATAGAGGTCGAGGAACTCAAGCGAGGTGAGAGATTCCAGATTCGGCAGCTCGATCAGGTTGCGTGCATGACTGATAGCGAGTGCGCGGAGCTTCGGCAAAGCGGCAACTCGGCGTACGGCGCCGGCGCTCTGGGCCCCGCGGAGATCGAGCAGCTCCAGCTGCGGAAGCTGATCAAGGAAGCCATCGGGCACGCGTGTGTCCAGAAGCGTCAGGTACCGCACACTTTGGAGTCGGTCGATGTCGGCGTCAGTGAGTTTCGTGCTGGTGATCCAGACCGAGTCGTCGCCCTCGTCCCGCCAGTCTTCCGGTTGGCGCTTCATGGCTGAAGCTGGGCGTCGAGGCCGAGGATGTGCGGGTCGTCGGTGATGTCAGCCATCTTGCCGGAAGTCGCGATGTGGGACGACGACTATCTGGTGATCGTCGGAGTAGATGATGCGGCCGGGGTCGGGGGAGCGGACCTCGACGCAAGCCACTTGGTGAGTGTGGAGGATTTGTAGATAGCCGGGTAGGGGCGCGAGGAGCCAGTCGGCGGCGCCCGATCGGAACCAGGAGGCGGCGAGGGGGTTGATGGCGCGGTCGTAGACGGTCGGGTCCACCGTCGTCGGGTCGGTGTACGACGCGTCATACCAGTCGTTGTTGGTACGACGGAAGCCTTCCTCGGCCGGAGTCAGCAGACCGTCGCGCGCGAGATTATTGACCAGGCCGAAGATGCCGGTAAAGGCGCCTCGGGAGTTGGGAGTCGGGCTCTGGTACCGAACGTAAGTCACATCCAGAGTGTGGCAAACGGCTCCGACATTTCGAGTCTGTCGTGCCTAACTCGTGGGTCCTTCGCGGTGCCGGGCGGGTGGTTGGTTGGGGTCTCTGTGCGCCCAGATTGCCGCGGCGGTCCAACTCAGGAATCCCGGGGCGAGGCCGATTACGGTCTCTGAGTCGCTTCGTCAAGGATGTGCGGCGGTCCATCATCATGAGCAGTTGGGCGCTGATGATCGCCGCCAGTGCCAGAAGGATCAGACATGCACCAGTGCCCATGGCAACGATGCTCGCACGGTCATTCGAAGGGGAAGCGATAGACCTGCGACTCGCGGAGCTGGAAACCCAGGCGTTGGTACAAGCGGTTGGCGGCGCCGCGCTCAGGTCGCGAGGTCAGATCCACGGTCCGAGCACCGCCCGCTCGCGCCAGTCGGAGCGCCTCCTCGGTCAGCGCGGCACCAACGCCCTCACCACGTGCGCTCTCATCCACAACAACGTCTTCGATCCAGGCCCGCAGACCGGACGGGATCGGAAACATCACCAGCGTCAACGTGCCGACGATTCCGTCAGCGCCACGCGCGATCAGCACCGTGTTGGTCTCGTACGACACCAGCTCCTGCAGCGCAGCCGCATCGAGCGCCGGAGCCGATCGAGACAACTGCGGCAACAACCGCCCAAAGGCCTCCACAACCTCGTCGGTGACTTGATCCAGTACTTCAACTCTGACGGCCATCTTCAGGACCCTACAGAGACAGTTGCGGCTGACGAGGAAGGCCGAGGGGCCTGAAAGTCGGCTAAGAAGTTGGGTTTGGGGACATTTTCGGGGTGGGGAGGTCGTTCACACTTGTAAGACGGTCGTTGTGAAGGAGTCGGGCATGAGTGTTATCGGAACTCTGGTCGGATACGCGTTGTCGCTGTTCATTTTGTTGTTGCTTGCGCGGATGGTGTTGGACTGGGGGCGCGTGGTGGCTCAAGGTCCGCCGTGGGTCAGTCGGGCGCGGGCGTTCGCTCATGCGGGGACGGAGCCGGTGATTGCGCCTGTACGGCGACGGCTACGGCCCATGAATGCTGGTGGGCTGTCGTTCGATATCGCGTTCACCGTGGTGTTCATCGCCGTACTGATCCTGCGGTCGATCGCCTTCAGCCTCTAGCTCGCAGCAGGAACTAGGCCCTCCCAAGACCAGCGTGGGATGCTGAGGCCGTCGGGGACGTCGCTCTTGGTCCCGGTGTACTGCGTCATGCTCGTCGTGGTCGCCCAGGCGAAGTAGTCGTGCAACACCTGCCGGAGCGGATCCGTCAGCCCGACGTCGTCGAGAGCCTGATCGAAACAGGCGATCGCGCGACGATCCATCTCGTGATGCGGCCCGTTGCCGGAATGGGTCCGTACAACGGTCGACTCGTCGCCGAAGTCCGATGAGTAGGTGGTCGGCCCGCCCAGCGCCTCGGCCCAGTACGCCGCCAGCCGCTCGCTGTGTTGAGGGTGAAACCCATGGCTGAACGCGTGGCTGACCACCTCGTCGGCCATCACCCGCGAATGCCACGCCTCGGCCAGCCGGACCATGCCCTCGCTACCACCCGCGGCCTCATAGACGGTCTCCATCGCACCAGGATGCCAATCGCCAGAACGATTCGCGAGCGGTGCGTCGAGAAATCTCCGGATCT
Organism: Kribbella qitaiheensis; assembly: GCF_014217565.1. Lineage (NCBI taxonomy): Bacteria > Bacillati > Actinomycetota > Actinomycetes > Propionibacteriales > Kribbellaceae > Kribbella > Kribbella qitaiheensis. The sequence goes on along the minus strand of NZ_CP043661.1, from coordinate 3,806,996 downwards.
GCCCCGACCACAGCTCGGCCTTCTCGAAGTGGCACATATGCCCGGCTGAGGGGATGATGGCCAGTTCACTACCCGGTACTGCGGAGTGGAGGCGATGCGCCACCTCCACGGGGAATCCCATGTCCTGCTCGCCGTGCAGAATCAGGATCGGCTTGCCTGCGTCCCGTAGTACGCGCTCGGGATCGGCCGGAGCCCACGGATGCATGGCGCCGCTGATCGCTCTCTCATAGCTCCAATCGCCTTTGTCCGTACCAAGCCCGGCCCGCAGTACGTCGTACGCCGGCGCGAGCTCCAAATCCCACACGGAGACGCTCTCGCCAGCCTGCCGTCGCCGCTGGTATTCGTCCCAGCTCGCCAGTTGTGGCTCGAAGTCCGTGTACGCCGTGGTCGACGCGAGCACGAGCCGTCGTACCTGGTCAGGATGCTTCTCCAGGAACTGCATCGCAGCCCGACCACCGGTCGAGAACCCGAGCAGATCGACCTCACCAAGGCCGAGTTTGTCGATCAGCCGATGAGCATCCTCCACGACGTACTCCGGCTGCAGCGCGTCGTCCGGAAGCCCGCGGGTGCTCCTCCCACACCCGCGGAAGTCGAACAACACGATGTGGTGATCGCGCGCCAGCGGCTCGAAGCCGGGCAGGAGATAGCCATGCCCGACATCCGGCCCACCATGGATCACCACCAGCGAAGGCCGCTCGCTACGCTCCCCGAGTTCGCGCACGAACAGCGTGACGTCCCCAACGTCGACCAGCTCGCCATCATCCATGCGAAGAGGCTCCCAGCCCCCACCGACAAAACCAGGCTCACCGGCAAAACCAGGCTCACCGACAAAACCAGGCCGCACCGGCAAACCGCCTCAGTGCTTGAGGTTGTGCCCCTCGGAGGTCAGCCGCGCCCGCAGATCCTTGACCTCTGCCGGCGGCCGCGGCGCACGCCAGTTCGATTCCTCGCTACCTCGCGAGGCCGATTCCTCCGACTCACCGCGCTTCCGCCGCCGACGCCACCACATGCACCGAGCATGACGCATCACCAGGCCCAGGACCATGGGCGATGATTGCCGGACGGGGAGGTCTGCTGAAGTCGTCTCGTAGGGTCGGTGGCATGGGTGAGACTTCGAACTCCGGTACGGCGGCGCTCGCGGATGAGTTGGCCGAGTTGGAGCGGACGCGGCTCCGGTCACTCGTGGCGGCCGATGTCGCGACCGCCGACAAGCTGCACACCGCCGACGTCCGGCTGGCGGGTCCGGTGGTCCCAGGCAACGGCTCTGACCGAACCGCTAGACGCGAGCATGCATGGTGGGCGATGCGGTGACCGACATCGAGTTCGCACATCGTGCCGGACTGGCGGCGATCGGTCTCGCGAAGAACCCGAAGCGCGGACTCGAACTGGCCGATGCCGACGCGATCGTCCACAGCATGACCGAACTGGCGGACGCCGCCCGGCACGTTCCAGCCTGAAGGCGTGTCAGCCGGCGTCCCTTTCCGCCTGGCTTCTCTCGATGCAGAACTCGTTGCCCTCGACGTCGGTGAGCGTGACCCAGCCCGGGCCCTCGGGAGACCGGTGGTCTTCGTGGAGACGGGCGCCGAGGGCGAGTAGGCGCTCGACCTCCTCGTCGCGGGTGCGTTGGGTCGGCACCCAGTCGACGTGCAGGCGATTCTTGACCGTCTTGGGCTCGGGCACGCGGATGAACAGGAACCCGGGCAACGGGCTCGGTGCCTCGATGAGTACCTCGTCGTCGGCGGGCGAATCCGAGGCGGAGACGGGCCAGCCGGTGACCTCGCTCCAGAAGGTCGCCAGCTCGTAGGGATTCGCGCAGTCGATGGTCAGATGACGAAAGATCATGGCCGACTCTAACGCCGTCGTACGCCTTGTTCGACCCATATTTTCGCTGCGGAGTCAGGGTGTCGCGGATTGTCCGTGGGTGGGTCTACTGTGCGAGCCAAGGGGAACAATTGACTCGGGCAAGGAGCTTTCTGATGGCGTCACGACTGAATCCGTACATCAGCTACAACGGCAACGCGCGGGAGGCGTTCGAGTTCTACCAAGGCGTGTTCGGCGGCGAGCTGGCGATGAACACCTTCGGCGAGTTCGGCGCGTCCGAGACGCCGGATGCCGACAAGATCATGCACGCCAGCCTGGAGGCGCCGAACGGGTTCACGCTGATGGGCTCGGACACGCCGGCGGAGATGGAGTTCAAGCCGGGGACCACGATGTCGGTGAGCCTCAGCGGGGACGACGGCGATGACCTGCGCGGGTACTACGAGAAGCTGGCCGGAGTCGGTCGCCGTCACCGAGGTGTGGCGCGGGCGTTTGTGGAGTGCCGTTCCGCAGTTGGTGGTGGAGAGATCGAGCGACCACTGGATCACGTTCGCGCCGGCCGGCGCTGTCGGCGTCTACGCGACCAGCCGCGGCGTACCCGGTCGGGATGATCTCTCCCGCTCGGAGCGCAAGCTCGTCGCGATGGAAACCCTTGTCTACAACGTCATCGAGGCGCCGCTGGATCTCGCGACCCTGACCTTCTACACCCGCGGTTCGTCCACGAGCATCAATGTCGGCTGGTCCCAGCCTGACTGGAACTTCCTCGGGTGGTACGTCAACTTCGAGACCCCGTACGTCGAAACGCCGTACGGTCTCCAGACGATGGATCTCATCCTGGACCTGCTCATCGACCCCACCGGCAGCCCGAAACTCAAAGACCAGGACGACTACGACGAGGCCATCCACCGAGGCATCCTCGACGTACGGGTTGACGTGGATCAAGAAGCAGCCCGCGTACTACGCCAACTCGAACTCGCCGAAGGCCCCTTCAACCCGAGGTGGATCACCTGGCGCCCCGATGGCAGCTGGCCGATCCCGACCCTCCCGTCGGACCTCCGCAAGGAGGGCGCAGCCTGGTCAGTCGAGAGCTTCGCCTCGCCTCCGGGTTGATACGCGCCATGCGGAGGGATGCGTCAGTGGTCTGCCTCGTACTGCTTGGTCAGGGGTTTGGGGGCTTGACAGCGCCAGGCCTCGGTGAGGAGTTCTGCTAGTTCGGTGGGGTCGATGGCCGGCAGGCGGACCAGGATCGCGGGGAAGCCGTTGTAGTGGGGTTCGGTGAAGAACTTGGCCGGATCGGCCGCGAGGAGTTCTTGTTTGGCGGCCTCGCCGGCGACCGGGACCGCGAGCACCTCGGGGTTCGGGACCTTGGGCTTCTTCGGGTCGACGCGCTCGTTCCAGGTCCAGGCGAACCCTTTGTCCTTGCCCTTGTTCGGGACCGAGAAGGCGAAGCGATCGGCGGATTCCGTGACCTCGGGCAGCGCGAGTGCGAGTCGGCGTACGTCGTCTTGGTCAGCCATCCTCACGTCGTACCAGGTTGGCTGACTCCGGGACAGGGGTCACCGGTACGCCGTGGTCGAACCAGCTGACCAGGTTCGCGACGACGAGACCGCCCATCGCGTCTCGGGTCGGGACGCTTCCGGAGCCGACGTGGGGGAGCAGTACGGCATTGTCCACCTCCAGCAGACCGGGGTGCACAGCCGGCTCGTGCTCGAAGACGTCCAGCCCGGCACCGAGGATCGTCTTGGCACGAAGGGCATCCACCAGCGCTACCTCGTCGACCACGGATCCGCGGGCCACGTTGATCAGGATGCCTTCGGGACCGAGCGCAGCCAGTACGTCGGCGTTCACCAGATGCCGGGTGTCATCGCCGCCCGGGACCACAATCATAAGGATGTCGACGTCCTGCGCCAGTTCGAGCAGCGTTGGATAGTAGCGGTAGGCAACATCTTTCGCATGGCGGTTGTGATAGGCAACGGAGACGCCGAATGCCGAGGCCCGCTTGGCGATCGCCTCGCCGATCCGCCCGAGCCCGATGATGCCCATCGTGCGACCGCTCAGCGTCGACGGCGTCAGCGGATACGGCCGCTCCTGCCACTGCCCAGCGCGCAGATACCGCTCCGCCTGGGGGAGTTCGCGAACGGTCATCAACAGCAGGCCGAGAGCGGTGTCGGCGACCTCGTCATCGAGTACGCCAGGGGTGTTCGTCACCACGACGCCACGGTCCGCCGCCGCCTTCGCGTCGATCTTGTCGTACCCGACCCCGAAGCTCGCCACCAGCTGCAGCGCCGGCAACCGGTCGAGGAACGCGCCGTCGATCGTCGTACCCGCGTTGGCGACAGCAACGATGTCCTTGCCGCGCTCGGCCAGGACGGCGCCCGAGTCGGCCGCCTCCCAGAGCCGGATCACCTCGAACCGGCCGTCCAGCCCGTCCGGCACCGAGCGGTTCATCGGACCAGGCATCAAAACGGTGGGCAGCGCCATCGGATCTCCTCTGAAGGTCATCACAGCCAAATGTTCATCAACACAGCGCCCGATCAACCCTATTTCCCATCCGCCTGGCAGATCAGGATCGGGGGGTGGTGTTGCCAGTACGTCGCGCCGCGGGGGTACCGCGATCCGCAGTACCGGCCGCACCATCGGAGGGGAACAAAGTGCGCCGATAGCGCAACGGAACTTCCGACACGGCGCACTTGTGAGGAGCCGGCCATGATCATCGACTGCGCGTACTACCGGGACGGGCGTCGCCAGCATGTCGGGGCGATGTCGATCGAGGATGCCGCCGAGCGCTGCCGGGAGGGCGGCTTCGTCTGGCTCGGGCTGTTCGACCCGACCACCGAGGAACTCGATCAGGCCAGCGAGTCCTTCGGCCTGCACGAACTCGCCGTCGAGGACGCGCAGACGTTCCACCTGCGGCCGAAGGTCGAACCGTACGAGGGCGACATCCGGCTCGTCATCCTGCGCACCGCCCGGTACGACGACGAGCGGGAGGAGGTCGATTTCGGCGAAGTGAGCGTGTTCGTCGGGCCGGCCTTCGTGATCACCGTCCGGCAAGGCGTCGCGAGCGAGTTGCACGGCGCCCGGACCCGGCTCGAGCAACGGTCCGAGCTGCTGGAGAACGGCACGAACTCGGTGCTCTGGGCGATCCTCGACCAGGTGGTCGACACCTACGGCCCGGTCGTCGCCGAGTTGGAGCGCGATATCGAGGAGGTCGAGAAGACGGTGTTCGCGGGATCCGTCGCGCCGACCGAGCGGATCTACTTCCTGCGCCGCGAGGTGACCGACTTCTACCGCGCGGTGCACCCGCTCCTCGCAGTACTGGCGACTCTCGAACGCGGTGCGCGCAACACCGGTCTGCTGCCGTACTTCCGCGACGTCCGCGACCACCTGGTGCTGGTGAACGAGGAGGTCGCCGCCCAACGCGACCTGCTCACGACCGTGCTGGAGGCGAACATGGCGGTGATCTCGGTCGAACAGACCAAGGTGAGCGTCCAGCAGAACGCGACCATCGAGCAACTGACGATCCTCGCGACCGTCTTCCTCCCCCTCACCTTCGTCACCGGCTTCTTCGGCCAGAACTTCGGCTGGCTCGTCGACCATGTCAACAAGGAATGGGACTTCTTCGTCCTCGGCATCGGCGGCCTCCTCATCCCCTGCGTAGCCCTCTTCATCTGGTTCCGCCGCCAACGAGCAGCCCGCCACCGCACGTAGTACGCCGGTTAGTCTGCGGGGGTGGATCCGCGGTTGATTGTGGTCAGGGGGCCTTCAGGGGCTGGGAAGAGTTCTGTGGTGGAGGGGGTCAGGGCGGCGTACGGGCGGGGGGTGGCGTGGATCGAGCAGGATCATGTGCGGCGGATGATGTTTCAGGAGTTCGACGAGCCGGACGGGGCGAACATCGCGGCGATCGGGCAGTTGGCGGAGCTTGCGATGAGTCGGGGGTTCCACACCGTTGTCGAGGGGATCATGCCGACGATCCGGTACGGCAAGATGCTCGGCGAGTTGGTTGATCGGCATCGCGCGTTCGTCTACTTCCTGGATGTCTCCTTCGACGAGACCGTACGGCGGCATGCGACGCGGACGAAGGCGAGTGCGTTCGATGCCGCCGCGATGCGGGAGTGGTACCGCGGGCACGATCCGCTCGGCCGGCCCGGGGAAGTGATCATCGACGAGACCAGCACCCTCGACGAAACGGTCCGCAGGATCCTCCGCGAGACCGGCCTAGTTGCCGGCGCAGGTTAAGACGTGGTCATCAGGATGCGCTGATTAGTGATGGGTGAGTAGGTTACGGGGATGTCTTTCAAGGATCTCGTTTATGCCTTGTACGCGCGCCGAGTTCGGACCCAGCTGAAGGGGCGGCCGCTGCCGGAACACATCGGGATCGTGATGGACGGCAACCGGCGCTGGGCGCGCGGCAAGGGACACGCGAATCCGAGCGTCGGCCATCGGTACGGCGCGCTGCATGTGGAGAAGGTGCTCGGCTGGTGCGAGACCGCCGGGGTGAACCACGTGACCGTCTTCCTCTGCTCCACCGAGAACCTGGTCAAGCGCGGCGACGCCGAGGTCGCGTACCTGATGGAGGTCACCGAGGAGATCGTCGCGAGCCGCCTCTCGCAGCCTGGCGGTCGCTGGCAGGTCCATATCGCGGGCCTGCTGGACCTGCTGCCGGACAGTACGGCGCACGCGCTGAAGAACGCCGTCGAGGCCACGAAGGACTGCGCGACTGGGAACCACATCACGCTGGCGATCGGGTACGGCGGCCGGCAGGAAGTCGTCGAGGCGGTCCGCTCGCTGCTCGAATCCGAGGCCGACGCCGGGAACGACCTGGACAGCCTGGCCGAGACCCTCAACGCCGACGACATCACCAAGCACCTCTACACAGTCGGCCAGCCGGATCCCGACCTGATCATCCGCACCAGCGGCGAGCAGCGGATGTCGAACTTCCTCCTCTGGCAGAGCGCCTACTCCGAGCTCTACTTCTGCGAGGCCTACTGGCCCGCCTTCCGCGAGGTCGACTTCCTCCGGGCGCTCCGCTCGTACGCCGACCGCCACCGCCGCCGCGGCGCGTAGTACGAATCGTCAGCCGGTCAGCCGGTCAGCCGCAGTCCTCAGGCGTGAAGTCGGCCAGGGATACGGCTTCGGTGGCGTAGGGATCGAGGCCTTGTTTTGATCGGAGGATCATGCCGGCGGTGACACCCCCGAGCATGGTCGGGGTGAAGGTGATGCCGATGGCTTTGCTGGTGTCGTTGTCCTTGCGGCCTTGGAGCGAATAGCGCTTGGTGACGTCGAAGGCCGCGATGGGCTGGTTCGGTTTCCAGCGGCCGGCGCCGTCGGCCAACGGGAACTGGACGATCCCCTTGGGAGACTTCTTGTTGGACCATTCGGCCAGGACGGTGTCGTCTCCGGTGCTTTCGGTCCGGCCGACGTCCAAGAGTTTGAGTTCGTCGATGTCGCCCTTGCAGTCGCGCAGTACGACGATCGTCGCGCCTGAGTCGTCGACGGTCAGGCCGATCTGGCCGGATTGGCCCGGACTGCAGCCGGTCAGCAGTGAACAGATGAGCGCTGCTGCGAGCAGGAGCCGGGACGGGCGCATTCCGGCAGCGTAGGGCAGCAGGGAGTCAGAGTGAGGCGAGGTCTTCGAAGATGAGCGCCGTACGAGTGGCGAGGACTTCGGGGATGGCCTGGAGTTTTTCGAGGACGACCCGGCGGAGGCCCTCGTTGTCGGCGGCGCGGACCAGCAGGATGGCGTCGAAATCGCCGCCGACGAGCGCCATGTGCTTGACCTCGGGGATGGCCTGGAGTTGGGCGCGGAGCGTGCGCCAGGAGCTTTGGCGGAGACTGAGAGTCACGTACGCCGAGGTGGCCAGCCCGAGCTTCAACGGGTCGACCGTCGCCGTGAATCCCGTGATCACGCCGGTCTGGGTGAGGCGCTCGACCCGGGCGTAGGCGTTCGCGCGAGAGATGTGAACCTGCTCGGCAAGTGCCCGGATCGACCTCCGCCCGTCCCGCCCGAGCGCCTCGACGAGCTGCCTGTCGATCTCGTCCAGGGCCGGCGCGACGAAGTGGTGGTCGGCCTCGGGCGTGGCGGGAGCGGCCATCTGTCCAGCCTCGGCGGACGCGGGTGATGCCTTGTCGGACAAAATGCTCCTCAAACTGCCTCGAAGTGACCGAACATCTCGTGATTTTTCCAGCTATGGATCCATTTGGCCAGAAGTACGACGATGAGCCATCCGTCCGTCTCCTGCGCAGGAGGGTCCATGAACGAGCGAAGCGAGTTCATCGTCGAGCACAGTCCACTCCGCGCCTCATCGGCGCCCGGAGCGAAGCGAGGACGTCGATGACCACCGTCGAAGAGCGCTTGCTCCCCTCCGCCGAACCGGTCCAGCTGATCGATGAACACGGCGTACCGCACGACCATTCGCAGTACGAGCTGCCCGCTGAGCAGACACTGGTCGACGGTTACGCGCAGTTGGTCAAGGGTCGCCGGATCAACGACCAGGCCGGCGCGCTTGTCCGCCAGGGCCGGCTCGCGGTCTACCCGTCGTCGCACGGGCAGGAGGCATGTCAGGTCGCGGCCACGATGGTGCTGCGCGACCAGGACTGGCTCTTCCCGACGTACCGCGACACGGTGTCGATCATCAGCCGCGGGGTCGACCCGATCGAGACGCTGACGCTGCTGCGCGGTGACTGGCACTCCGGCTACGACCCGTACGAGCGGCACGTCGCCCCGCAGGCCACCCCGCTCGCGACCCAGCTGATCCACGCTGTCGGAGTCGCGCACGCCGCGAGGCTCAAGGGCGAGGACACCGTCGTGATGGCGTTGTGCGGTGACGGCGCGACCAGCGAGGGCGATTTCCACGAAGCGCTCAACTTCGCGGCTGTGTTCAAGGCGCCGGTGGTGTTCTTCATCCAGAACAACGAGTACGCGATCTCTGTGCCGCTTGCCCGCCAGACGATCGCCCCATCCCTTGCGCACAAGGGCATTGGGTACGGCATCCCGGGAGAACGGGCCGATGGCAACGACCTGGCCGGCCTGCTCGCAGTACTCGGACAGGCTGTTGAGAAAGCGCGGGCCGGTGAGGGCCCGCAGCTGATCGAGGCGCACACGTATCGCGTGCAGGCCCACACGAACGCGGACGATGCCACTCGCTATCGCAACGACGCCGAGGTTGCGCCCTGGCTCGAGCGGGACCCGCTGAAGCGGCTCGAGGGGTACCTGGTCGAGCGCGGTCTCCTCGACGATGCACGTAAGAGCGAGGTCGCGGCGGCTGCGGACGAGGCGGCCGAGGCGCTCCGGATCGGGTTGATGGAAGAGGTCCACCCGGATCCCGCGGAGCTGTTCGAGCATCTGTACGCCGGGCAGACTCCGCAATTGAAGGAACAGGCCGCGTTCCTGCGCGACGAGCTAGCGCGAGAGGAAGCCTGACCATGACGCACGTGAAGCTCACGATGGGGCAGGCGCTCAACCAGGCGCTGCGGGACGCGATGAAGGCCGACGACACCGTACTGATGTTCGGTGAGGACGTCGGCGCGCTCGGCGGGGTCTTCCGGATCACCGACGGGCTGACCGCCGAGTTCGGCGAGGATCGTTGCTTCGACACCCCGTTGGCCGAATCCGGCATCGTCGGGATGGCGGTCGGGCTGGCGATGAACGGGATGCGTCCGGTCGTCGAGATGCAGTTCGACGCGTTCGGGTATCCGGCGTTCGAGCAGGTCGTGTCGCATGTCGCCAAGATGCGGAACCGCACCCGCGGCCGGGTCTCGCTGCCGATGGTGATTCGCATGCCGTACGCCGGTGGCATCGGCGGCGTCGAGCACCACTGCGACTCGTCCGAGAGCTACTACGCGCACACTCCCGGTTTGACCGTGGTCGCGCCGGCCACTGTCGCCGACGCGTACACCCTGCTGCGCAAGGCGATCGAGCACCCCGACCCGGTGATCTTCATGGAGCCGAAGAAGCTCTACTGGGCGAAGGACGAGGTCGATCTGTCGGTCGAGCAGCCTGGGATCGGGACCGCCGTCGTACGCCGGGAAGGCAGCGACGCGACTCTGATCGCGTACGGGCCGGCGGTGCCGATCGCGCTGGAAGCGGCCGAGGTCGCGGCTGCAGATGGACGGCAGCTCCAGGTCGTCGATCTGCGGTCGATCGTGCCGTTCGACGACGAGACGGTTTGCGCGGCTGTTCGTAGTACGGGCCGGGCTGTTGTCGTTGCCGAGGCGAGCGGGTTCGCGAGTGTTTCGTCGGAGATCGTGGCGCGGGTGACCGAGCGGTGCTTCCACTCGCTGGCGGCGCCGATCCGACGGGTCACCGGGTTCGACATTCCTTACCCGCCGCCGAAGCTGGAGCGCCACTACCTGCCGGGTGTCGATCGCATCCTCGACGCGGTCGACGATCTGCAGTGGGAGGACTCGTGACCACGCAGACGTTCCTGCTGCCTGACCTCGGTGAAGGGCTGACCGAGGCGGAGGTCGTTCGCTGGCTGGTCGCGGTCGGCGACGTGGTCGCTGTCGACGCGCCGGTCGCGGAGGTCGAGACGGCCAAGTCGATCGTGGAGGTGCCATCGCCGTACGCCGGGGTGGTCGCCGAACTGCACGGCGACGCGGGTAGCACGATCGACGTCGGCAAGCCGCTGATCACCATCGGTGTGGTGGTCCCAGCCGCCGAGACCTACCGCGAGGAAGAGAAGGCCGGTTCCGGCAACGTCCTGATCGGCTACGGCACTCCAGAAGGTCAGACAACCGGCCGCCGTCGCCGCCGGAAAACGTTTGCGTCTCCCGGCGCCGGCAGCCGAGACCTCGCTGCTGCCGCTGCTGCCGCTGCTGCCGCGGGTGACGCGGAGGCTCCGCGTGCAGCTGGGCTGCGGGTGCCGTTGGTGATTTCACCGCTGGTGCGGCGGCTGGCGCGCGATGCGCAGGTCGATCTGCGGATGGTGAACGGGTCCGGTGCCGGCGGAGTGATCACTCGCCGGGACGTGGACGCAGCGATCGCCGCGTCGACGCCGGAAAACCGGGCGGCAACTGCGGAAAACGGCCCGGCAACGCCGGAAACCCGGACGGCGACAGCCGAGAGCTGGGCGGCAACGCCGGAAACCCGGACGGCGACAGCCGAGAGCTGGGCGGCAACGCCGGAAACCCGGACGGCGACAGCCGAGAGCGGGCCGGCAACGACGGAAAGTGTGTCGGTTGTTGCGGCGGGAGACCTGGCGGCGGGGCGGACCGGACTACCGGAGTTGCGGCGTACGGGGATGAGTGGGTTCCGGAAGGCGGTTGCGGCGACGTTGAGTCGGAGCCGGGCGGAGATCCCGGAGGCGACCACCTGGGTGGACGTGGATGCGACGGCGCTGGTCGAGTTGCGAGAGTCGTTGCGGACGGCAACCGATCCGGGGCCGGGGCTGCTCGCGTTGATGGCGCGGTTCGTCGTGGCTGGGCTGCAGAAGTACCCGGAGCTGAACGGGTTCGTCGACACCGAGCGCGAGGAGCTGGTCCAGTACGACGGGATCAATCTTGGGTTGGCGGCACAGACCGAGCGCGGCCTCGTCGTACCGGCGGTTGCCAACGCGCATGCGCTGACGAGCCGCGGGCTGGATGCCGAGATCCGCCGGCTGACCGCGTCCGCGCGGGATGGGCGGTTGACGACACGGGAGTTGTCCTGCGGGACGTTCACGCTGAACAACTACGGGAGCTTCGGGGTCGACGGCAGCGTGGCGATCATCAATCACCCGCAGGTGGCGATCCTCGGCGTCGGCCGGATCATCGACCGCCCGTGGGTGGTGGACGGCGAACTGGCGATCCGCAAGCTCACCCAGCTGTCACTCGTCTTCGACCACCGGGTCTGCGACGGCGGTGTAGCCGCGGGCTTCCTCCGCTTCGTCGCCGATGCCTTCGAGTCCCCAACCTCAGCCTTCGCCGACCTCTAACCCGCGGGCCGAACCGATCGACCCCGGACCGCCAACACTCACCGACCTCGCCTTCACCGCCCCAAGCCAGCTCCACCACGCTCAGCCAACCCCAAGCTCCGCCGTTTGATGAGTGTTGGCGGTCCGGCCACACCAGCCTTCGGCCAGCACGGCTGGGGTGGCGGCTAACGGAGTTGGCGGGGGCGGAGGCCTATCAGGATGGCGCGGAGGCCGGCGTCGAAGCGGGCTTGGGGGCCGGCCAGGTCCTCGCGGTTGAGGTAGGCCGCGAGGGTTGCGGCGCCCACACCCAGCTGGTCGCCCGCGGAGTCGGCCCATTGCTGTTCAGTCATCCCGCTCCGCTGGACGGTCGCGGACCAGGGCCGCGTCCGTGACGGCCGCCCCGACCACGTAGTGGAAGACGGCTGAGACCGCGGCATCCAAGTGGACACCTTTGAACCCAGCCGCGCTCAGGATCGTGAGCACGCGCTCGGCGTACGCCTGGTAGTTCGGGCCGAGCCCCGCGTGACTCGCGAGCAGTTGGGGCGCCCACGCGTGCTGCCCGAGTACGTCGTACGCAGCTCGCGCGAGCACCGTCAGCCGATCACGCCAGTCGCCGTCGTCGGCCGGCACCAATGCTTCACCGAGCACGGTGTCCACAACCAGTTCGAGCAGGTCGTTCTTGTTCGCCACTCGCCAATAGAGGGCCGACGTCGCCGCCGTACCGAGCTCAGCGGCAAGCCGCCGCATCGAGAGTTTCTCCAGGCCGTCCCGGTCGAGCATCTCGATCGTGGCCTCGACGATGTCCTCGCGACTCAGCGGCGCCCGCGTCTCGCCAGGCTCCGCGCGCAACCACACGGACCCGAGCACCGTCTTCGCATCCGCCTCGCGCGCCATGCGCCGAATCCTAGCTAAAACGCCGTCCCAGAACCTAATACGACGTTCCAGGCGAGACCTCAGGCAAACCGAATGGCCGGTCCCCGTGGGACCGGCCATTCGTGTGGGGGGAGGAGCTAGTTGTTGATCTGGGTCGTCAGCGCAGTGGCGTAGGTCGCGACCTCGGCGTACACACCGGGGTTGCCGGCGTCCGCGCAGCCGATGCCCCACGAGACGACGCCGAACAGGCGGCCGTTCAGGACCAGCGGGCCGCCGGAGTCGCCCTGGCAGGAGTCTTTGCCGCCCTCCTTGTAGCCGGCGCAGATCTCGCCGTTGGCCACGTAGCCGTCGCTCGCGTAGACGTCCCCGCAGTACGCGTCGCCGAGGACCGGCACGAGAACCTTCTGGAAGCGGTCCGCCGGGCCGGTCTGCTCGGTGTCGCCCCAGCCGTAAACGGTCGACTGGGCACCGACAGCGTCCGCTGAGCGGCTGGTCTCCAGCGGCAGAGTGGCGACGCCGGTGAACGGCGTGGTCAGCGTCATCACCGCGACGTCGTGACCGGCGACCCGGCCGTACTGAGGGTCCTTCCAGATCTTGGAGATCTTCGAGGTCTTGCCGGCCGTGCTCGACAGGCTGTCACGGCCCTGGATGGCGGTGTAGGAGCTGCGCGACTCGGTGACGCAGTGGGCGGCGGTGACGATCTTGTTCGCCTTGACCAGCGTGGCACCGCAGTACTGGCCGCTCGGCACCGGCGAGTGGTTGTTGTTCAGGGCGATCGCCCAGGGCGCCTGCGCGGTACTCGCCAGCGAGCCGCCGACGATGTCGGTCTTCGGCGGAGCTGTCCGCGCCTGGGCGGTACCGACCGCGCCGGCCGACGCCACGGCGACCGCAGCCGCGATGAGAGCCGCACGGGCGAACTTGAGCTTTCCTGTCATGCCTCACACTCCGGGTTCGTCTCGGGCCGCGAATGGGCGGAGCGGCCCTATGCGGAGAAGAGTTGTCCGAACACGGTGGGTAGCGCAAGCGATTGATTGGGCACATCGGTGACGGCGCAGTCCTGTGCCGTGACTCAACGTCGCGGGTGAGGGGCCAGTGTTGCGCCTTTAGACAGTGGTGAGTACTGCGGTGGGCTCCGCTGCTGTGCGGTTGCGTCGGTCGAGCAGGCCCGAGATGAGTGCCACGGCCAGGCCGGATGCGGCCAGTGCGGCGCCGACCCAGTTGGGGGCGGTGTAGCCGAGGCCGTGTTCGATGGTCAGGCCGCCGAGGTACGCGCCGCCCGCGTTGCCTAGGTTGAAGGCGGCGATGTTCGCGGCGGACGCGAGCGCCGGAGCGCCCTTCGCCTTGTCCATCACCCGCTTCTGCAGGGGTGCCACGGTGGCGAACCCAGCCGCTCCGAACAGCGCGATCGTGATTGCCGACGGCAACTGTGCATGTGCGGTGAAGACGAACATCACCAGTACTGCGGACAGCAGCGCGAGGATCACGTAGAGACTCGGCATCAGCGATCGGTCGGCCGCCTTGCCGCCGAGCAGGTTCCCGACCACCAGGCCGGCGCCGAACAACACGAGCAGCCAGGTGACTGTGCCGGTGGCGAAGCCGGCCACCTCGGTCATCATCGGCGCGATGTAGGTGAACGACGCGAACACTCCGGCGAAGCCGAGAGCGGTCATCGCCAGCGCGAGCCAGACCTGCAGGTTGCGGAACACGGCCAGTTCGCTGCGCAGGCCAGGACCTTCGGTCACGGTCTGCTTCGGAATCAGCGCGACGATGCCGATCAGACCGATCACGCCCAGCACGGTGACGGCCCAGAAGGTGGAACGCCAGCCGAAGTGCTGACCGAGGGCGGTGCCACCCGGTACGCCGAGCACGTTGGCCACCGTCAGGCCGGTGAACATCAACGCGATCGCGCTGGCCTGCTTCGCCTTCGGCACCAGCGATGCCGCGACCACCGAGCCGACGCCGAAGAACGCTCCGTGGGACAGGGCAGCGACGATCCGGCCGGTCATCAGTACGCCGTACGACGGAGCGAGCGCCGAGATCAGGTTGCCGACGATGAAGACGCCCATCAAGGCGATCAGCACCGTCTTGCGGGAGATCTTCGAGCCGATCGCGGTGAGCAGTGGGGCGCCGACCACGACGCCGAGGGCATAGCCGGAGATCAGCAGGCCGGCCGACGGGATGCTGACGCCGAAGTCGGTGGCGACCTCGGGCAGCAGGCCCATGATGACGAATTCGGTGGTGCCGATCCCGAAGGCGCCGATGGCCAGCGCAAGCAACGCGGCAGGCATGGCTTCTTCTCTCCTCGAATGTAGTCTTGTGACTGTTACCGGCGTCCGCGATAGTTGCACACGCGGGCTATTGCATAAGCGTCATACTGCCTGATGCAACGGTGTTGTTCAAGTGCGGGCCCGAGGAGGAGCTGTGGGACTAGCGGATGACGCCGCCGAGGCGCGTGCCCAGGGATGGCGGACGCTCGCGGCTCTGCACGCCCGGATCGAGGACGAGCTGGAGCGCGCACTGCAGAAGCAGCACGGGCTCTCGGTGAGTGAGTACAGCGTCCTCGACGTGCTCGCCCGCCAGGACGACTACCACCTGCGAATGAACCAGCTGTCGAACGCGGTGGTGCTCAGCCAGTCCGCGACGACCCGCCTGGTCAACCGCCTGGAAGACCGCAAGCTCCTCGAGCGCTACCTCTGCCCGACCGACCGCCGAGGTATCTACACCGAGGTCACCCAGGCCGGCCGCGACCTTCTCGACCAGGCGCAGCCCACTCACGACGCAGTGCTGACCGGCGCGCTCGACAAGGCCGCGGAACTCCCCGAGCTCTCCCCCCTCGTCAAAGCCCTCGCCAAGCTGGCTCTCCCCGCCAAGGTCTGAATCCAGGCCGGCCGGCTGTGGGTTGGCTGAAGATCGCGGGTGGACGCTGGTCTGGTGGGGCAGACCTGGCCAGGATCGAAGCATGGGTGAGATAGCTGAGCGGGCCGCTGTGCGGCGATTGCATGACCGGCTGGGGTTCGGGCTGGGGCCGGGTGACGCGGGGGCTGGGTATGACGCGACGGTCGGGCGGCTGCTGGCGCCGTACGCCGACACTGGTGCGCCACCGCCCGCGCTGACCCCGCCGGCGCCGGTCGAGAAGCCGGCCAAGGGGGAGAAGCGGGACAAGGAAGCCAAGAAGGCGGCGAACAAGGCGCGGGTTGCCCAAGAGGCGAAGATCACGGCGTGGTGGCTCGATCGGATGGTTGCGAGTGGCGGCGCAGTCGGTGGGCCGGCGGGGGCCGCGACCGAGCGGATGACGTGGTTCTGGCATGGGCACTTCGCGACCAGTGAGCAGAAGGTGCGGAGCCCGCAGTTGATGCTGGCTCAGAACCAGACGTTCCGGAAGTTCGCTCGTGGCAGTTTCGGCGATCTCGCCCAGGCGCTCGTCGTGGATGCGGCGCTGATCCGGTGGCTGGACGGGAACGACAATCGCGAGGGTTCGCCGAACGAGAACCTGGCGCGCGAGTTCCTCGAACTCTTCACGCTCGGGATCGGGCACTACGTCGAGACCGATGTCTTCGAAGGCGCTCGCGCGCTGACCGGGTGGACGATTCGCCGTACGTCGACACAAACGCGATTCGTCCCGGGCAGGCACGATTCGGAGCCGAAGACGATGCTGGGGAAGACCGGGAACTTCGATGCGAAAGGTTTCGTCGACCTGGCGCTTGCCAAGCCCGAGTCGGCTCCGTTCGTGATCGGGCGGATCTGGTTCCGCCTCGTTTCCGCGACGCCGCCGCCGGCCGCGACGATGGATCGTCTCGTGACGGCTTACGGGGTACGCCGGGATGTCGGCGCCGTACTCAAGGCGATCACCGCGGAACCTGCCTTCAGGGACAGCGCTTCGGCGTTGGTGAAGCAGCCGGTGGAATGGGTGATCGGGCTGATGCGGGCGCTCGGAATCCGGCCGGCGAAGCTCGATGACAAGACCCGGATGAAGGTCATCGCGGGGTTGCGGGGGATGGGGCAGTTGCCGTTGCGGCCGCCGAGCGTTGGTGGTTGGCCGTCGGGCGGAAGCTGGTTGACGACTTCGGCCGGTGTGACCCGGTTGCAGCTTGCGCTCTTGCTGGCAAGGAATGCCGAGCTCGGGCAGTTGCAGAAGTCCAGCGCGCGCGTCGACGGAGTACGGGCTCTGCTCGGGGTCGATCAGTGGTCGGCCCGGACTCGAGCTGCGTTGAGTGGTGTGAGCGAACCCGCGCAACTGGTCGCTGTCGCGGCCTGTGCGCCCGAATACGTCGTGAGTGGTTGAGGAGAATCATGGACAACGTGACCCGGCGCCGGTTCCTGACGATGAGCGGGGTGACGGCCGCGGGTGCGCTCGCGGTCGGCGCCACCCAGGTGAGCTGGTCCGATCTGATGACTGCCGCAGTTCGGAATCCCTTGCAGAGTGAGGATTCCGTGCTGGTGGTGGTGACGCTGTATGGCGGGAACGACGGCCTGAATACGGTGGTCCCGGCCGGTGATCCGGCGTACCAGAAGGCTCGGCCTGAGCTGGCCTACCAGTCGGACGAGGTGCTGGATCTCGGCGATGGGCTTGGGCTCAACCCGGGACTGAGGGGCCTGAAGGGGTTCTGGGACGACAAGTCGCTCGCGATCGTGCGCGGGGTGGGCTATCCGGATCCGGATCGCAGCCACTTCCGGTCGATGGCGATCTGGCAGACCGCGTCGCCGAAGACGCCCGTGCCGACCGGCTGGCTGGGGCGTTGGCTCGACGCCACCGGCGCGGATCCGCTGCACGCGGTGTCGGTGGAGCCGACGCTGCCGCCGTTGTTAGCAGGGGCGACGACGGCGGCGGCGTCACTACCGGTTCGTGGGCTGAAGTTGCCCGAGGGGAAGCTCGGTACTGCGTTCGCCGCGTTGGGCAAGCCGAGTTCTGGTGAGGAGCATTGGCAGGCGCAGGCGGCGAAATCGCTACAGGACTTGCAGGAAGCGGTTCGGGTGCTTGGTGGTGCCGTGCACGATCAGGCGGAGACCGAGGACGAGGAGGACGACGAGAAGACCAAGGGTGCTTCCGCCGGCGGTGGGTCTCAGTTGGGTGCGCAGTTGGAGTTGGTGGCTGGGCTGGTCGAGGCGGGCGTGCCGACTCGGGCGTACTCCGTGTCGCTGGGTGGGTTCGACACGCATGCTGATGAAAGGGGCACTCAGCAACGGTTGCTGGGTGAGCTGGATGGGGCGTTGGCGCCGTTCGTGCAGCGGATGCGGAAGAGCGATCGGGGCCGGCAGGTCGTCGTACTGGTGTACTCCGAGTTCGGGCGGCGCGTGCATGCGAACGGGAGTGACGGGACGGACCATGGGACGGCCGGGCCGCTCTTCGTCGTCGGCGACAAGGTGAAGGGCGGGTTCTTCGGGGAGCAGCCGAGCCTGACGGATCTGGACAACGGCGATCTGAAGGCGACGACGGACTTCCGCGACGTCTACGGCACGGTACTGCGGGATGTGCTCGGCGCGGATGCCGGGCAGGTGCTCGATGGGTACGACGGGCAGGTCGAGGGATTGCTCAAGGTCTGAGCGGGGTGGTTGCTGCTGGCAACGTCAAACGGAAGGCCGCACCTGGTCGACCGTCGGGGCGGTCGATGCAGACCAGGTCGCCACCGTGGGCGCGGGCGAATCCTCTGGCGATCGGGAGGCCGAGGCCAGAGCCCTTGCTGCGCTCACCGTGGACCAGGCGCTGGAAGATTCGTTCCCTGGCTTGGGGTGGGACGCCGGGTCCGTTGTCCTGGACCACTATCTCGATCAGGTCGGGAGCGGGTTTGACGAGGATGTCGATCTGGCCGTGGCCGGTGGTGGCGTGGCGGGCGTTGTCCAGGAGGTTCGCGAGGATCTGGGTCAGCCGGTCGGGGTCGGCAAAGACCGAGAGGTCGGGACCGGTGAAGTTGATGGTGAGGGTGGGGGCGGTCAGGCGCAGGCGGTCCAGTTGGGTGGTGGCCAGGGCGCGGAGGTGGACCGGGCGGCGGCGGAGTTCCAGGCCGGCGTCGATTCTGGCGAGTTCGAGGAGGTCCGCGACCAGGGTGCCGGCTCGGCGGGATTCGCGGACGAGGAGGAGTTCGAGTTCCTCGCGGCGGTGCGAGGGGGCGTCAGGAGTCAACTGGAGCAGGGTTTCTGCTGCGGTTTGGAGGCCGGCTACCGGCGTACGGAGCTCGTGGGCGGCGTCTGCGACGAACTGGCGCATTCGCTGTTCGGAGCCGCGCGCGGTGCGTTCGGCGCCTTCGAGTGAGTCGAGCATCTCGTCGAATGCGGCTGCTGTTCGGCCGAGTTCGGTGTCGGTGCGGGTGGGTTGCAGGCGGCCGCCTCGTCGTCCGGCGGCGATCGATCGGGCGAGTGAGGTCATCGCGTCCAGCGGGGCGAGGGCTAGCCGCATGCCGAGGATGAGGGCCAGGGCTGTGATGAGTAGGGCTGCGGCGCCGGAGATGAGGAGGACTCGGCGGAGGGTGCGGCTGGCGCCGTCGAGGAGTGAGGTGTCGGCGGTGAGGACGAGGGTCGCGCCGCGGGTGCGTTGGCCGGCTTGCAGGGTGGCGCGGACTTCGCGGATCTTGCCGGTGGGCTCGACCGGAGGAGCGCCGAATTGTTGACCGGTGCGCAGAGTGAGGGTGACGCGGATGCCGTCGGCGTCGATCCTGCGGACGAGGTTGGCTGGTGCGACGTTCTGGCGAGCGAGTTGTTGGGCGAGTTGTGCGCGTCCGTTCAGGAGGGTGTTGAGGTTGCGCTCGGCTTGCGCGTCGAAGATGGCTTTCACGGCCAGGCCGGTGATGGGGAGTACTACGAGCAGGACTACCAGTGCCATCAGGGTGACGCGCCGCCGGAGAGAGACAGTGCGCAGGCCGCCTGTCGCTGGGGTTAGGGAAGGCGTGGTGGGTGGGAGCCCGCCTGGCGGTGGGGTTGGTGGGTCTGGGATGGGTTGGGTCATGGGGATTCGCTTGAAGGGGTGGCTCGGAGGATGTAGCCGGAGCCTCGGATGGTATGGAGGAGGCGGGGGCCGGTGGTCTCCAGTTTGCGGCGGAGGGCGCTGACGTGGACTTCGACGAGGTTGGCGGCGTAGTCGTCGTAGCCCCAGACGGCGGCGAGGATCTGGGCCTTGCCTACTACCTTGTCTCGGCGGCCGGCCAGGAAGGTCAGCAGCTTTAGTTCGGTGGCGGTCAGGTCGATCGGTTGGCCGGCGCGGGTTACCGAGTTCGCTTCCACGTCGATTTGGAGGTCGTCGATCTCGAGGACGGTTCGGAGGCGGCCCATGCGGCGGAGCACGGCCTCGACGCGGGCGATGAGCTCGGCGAGGACGAACGGCTTCACGACGTAGTCATCGGCGCCGGTTCGTAGGCCGTGCAGGCGGTCTTCTACTGCGTCCCGGGCGGTCAGCAAGACGATCCCGGCGCTTGAGAGTCGCCGTACGACCTCCAGCAGTTCGAAACCGTCGCGGCCGGGCAGCATCACGTCCAGCAACGCCAGATCCGGGCGGAACGAGGCGAGATCACGCTCGAGCAGCTCGCCGTCGGGGCGCGTCAGGACCAGGTAGCCGGCATCCTCCAGCGCGATCCCGACCGCGGTCCGGATCGCCTCCGCGTCCTCGACCACCAGGACCCTCGCCGCCATCCGCCCATCGTCGCACCCGACGGTGCTGTGCGCCGATCCCAACCGCCACAACCTTCAGCAGAACTTCAGCGACGTGAGTATGGTCGAAGTAGTGGAAGGAACCGCAGATGAAGCGACAGAAGCGGGTGAAGGCCTACGTCTGGCTGATGGGGACCTGTCTGACCCTGATCGGCCTGGCTTGGTTCGTCGTGCGCCTGTTCTCGATCCCGGTCGCGATCGGGATGAGCTGCGTCGCCGCCGTCCTCCCACCGATAGCCGTGATCGTCGCCAACCGACCCGAAGACTGAGCAACTGCTGACGGGTTCGGCGGGAGACTGAGTCCTTCCGTGTCTCTGGTCACCCATCCCGCAGACGGTTTCGGGTGGGGGCTGGGTGGGTGCCGTTGTGGTCGACGTGGAACTGGTAGCCGTGGGGGCTGATCCATTCGAGTGTGTGCGCGTCGATGCGGCGCACCTCCCAGTCGCCGTGGGTTTTCAGGCGGTGGCTGAACCGGCGTAGTGGTGCGAGGTTTTCGGTGTTGGTTTGTGCGGTTGGGTTTTCGGGCTGGTAGGGCTGGAGGTGGTCGAGGTCGGTGGAGTTGGTGGTCTCGCCGGAGCCGTAGGGGAATTGTTCGACCGGGTAGCGCTGGTTGATGTGGTCGCGGATGCGGGTGGGGATTTCGTAGGCGTGGACGCTGATGGCCTGATTGAGGTCGATGACGGGGCGTAGCACGATGCGGTGATGGCCGAGGAGTTCTTCGAGCCGGTCGGTGTAGGCGGGTCCGTAGCCTTCGACCCGTGCGGTGCCTTCACCGGCGAGGAGGGTCTGGTCGGTGATGTGGAGGTTGACCACGGTCTGGTAGGTGCGGCGGCCCTGGTTGGGGTGGTCGCATCGGGTGGCGTTGATCTTGCGGCGCAGTTCGAGGCGTGCGGCAGTATCCATGCCCGGCCGGGCAGGGCCGTCTACCGGCGCGGGTGACTCACCTGAGCCGAGGGCGCGACGAAGCATGGGCCGTCGCTCGCCAGGTGGATCGCCCGGAGTGGCGAGTGGACGGTCCTGGTCGAGTGGATGGTCCGGTGTGTCCGGGTGCGGGGTGTCGCGGTCGGCCTCGTCGTCCGGACCGGGCTCGGCGAGATCGTCCAGCAAGGAGTCTTCGTCGCCGCGGGCGTCCGTGCGAATGACCCGGTCGGGGACCCGCCGGGTGGACGAGCCCGACGCGACATCCGGTGTTGTGGCGTCTTCGAGGAGGTCCCTTCGATTGTCCGGGTCGGTCTGACCGGTGGCCGAATCTGTGGTCGCGAGGTGGTGGGCTGCGGCGAGGAGGTCGGCGGCCAGCTCGGGGTCGGACAGGAGGCCGGCGGCTTTGGCGCGGCGCTGGTCGCGGGAGGTGGTGTCGCCGAGGGCCGCGAGGGCGTTGGCGAGCTGGGTGATGGTCGCGTTCAACTGGATGATGTCGCCGGTTGCGGCCTTGACGAACAAGGTGGTGGTGCCGTGATCGTCGGTGCGGCCGACCCACACACCGCGTTCTTTCGCCTTCTCTTCGGCCTTTGCTTTGGCGGCGTCGGGATCGGCGTCCCAGCTCGCGGCTTTGATGATCTTTCTCAGTTGTTGGCCGGTGACCGAATCGATGATGTCCGCGACCCGTCGATCAACGATCGCTGCGGCCTCGAACGAGAGAGTCACGCAGTCCTGGGCCATCAGGCAGGCTTTCCATCCGGTGGCGTGACCGGACTTGACCCGTTTCCAGGTCTGGGGGAATCGCTCCCGTAGGGCGACGGCCCGGCCGATGAAGACGGCGGCTGATCCAGCAGATCGGCCGGTGACCGCGCCGAACTCGGCGGCCGCGAATTCGGTGATCTCAGGGCAGCCTTCACCGCCGTAGACCCGGGTCTGCTCACCGCCCGGCAAACCGTCGTCGCGGACCGTCGCCCGTGACGGGTGCAGGTCGGCATAGTGCTGGGCGAGGAGGATGAGGTCGAGTTCGCCCTGTCGCTGCCGCTCGTGTGCGACGACTGCGGCAGACAAGGTCTGGGCGACGTCGCAGTGGCTGAAATCAGTGGCGAACATGTGTTCGATTCTAAGCCATCCAGCGAAGCCGCACCAAATCAGGGTCGAACCATTTTCTCCTTATCCACAAGGGGAAAGGTCACACTCGATCCGATTCGGAAATGTGTAAGAGGGAGCATCGTCAGGTAGGGCTCGGGGTGGGGTCGAGGAAGAGATGACGGACCGTCGGGAACTCACGGCGTACCTGCGCGTCGACCTGTTCGGCGAGTTGTTCGACCGCGGCGCCGGTGGTCTGGGAGTTGTCGAGGTCGACCCGTACGACGACCAGGACCTCGTCCGGGGCGAGTCGGAGGCTGAGGAGCTCGACGACCGCGTCGATGCCGGGCGTACGGGCGATCTCGGCGCGGATCTTGTCCTCGACGTCCTCCGGCAGCGCCTTGCCGATCAGCATCGACTTGTTGTCCTTGCCGAGCATGTAGGCGACGCCGATCAGCAAGAGGCCGATGGCGACGGATGCGGCGCCGTCGAAGTACTCCTTGCCGGTGATCGCGCTCAAGGTGATCCCGACGGCGGCGATCAGCAGGCCGATCAGCGCGGCCGAGTCCTCGAAGGCGACGGTCTTCACGGCCGGTTCGGCATTCTCGCGGAGGTGTTCGAGGGTCGGGCTGCCGTCCTCGGCCGCCTCGCGGCGGAGTTGCCGGACGGCCTTCAGCCAGGAGATCCCCTCGAAGATGAACGAGATCACGAGTACGCCGTACGCCAGCGCGAGCGCGGCCACCGGCTCGGGATGCAGGATCGCGCGGATGCCCTCGGCGATCGAGAACCCGGCACCGAGGACGAAGATCCCGACAGCGGCGAGCAGCGCCCAGAAATAGCGCTCCATGCCGTAACCGAACGGGTGCTGGCCATCGGCAGGTTTGCGGCTGCGTTTGAGTGCCGTCAGCAAGAAGACCTGGTTGAGCGTGTCCGCGACGGAGTGCGCGGCCTCCGCCAGCAGGGCTGTTGATCCTGAGAGCAGTCCGGCGATGCATTTGGCGACCGCGATCGCGAGATTGGCAACGCCGGCGAGGAGTACGGTTCCCTGGGATTCTTCAGCCATCAACCGGCTCGGTGCCCGCGCGACCCGAAAGCCAAACCGTCGCGATATGGGATGCTCCCCGGGTGGGTAGCCAGGGAGCGGGCCGGGTGCTGGGTGTCAATCTGCGGGCGCGGCGCGACGAGCAGGGGATCTCGTTGTCCGAGCTGGCCAGGCGATCGGGGATCGCGAAGGGCACGCTGTCCCAGCTGGAGTCGGGCGCGGGCAATCCGACGATCGAGACGGTGTTCAGTTTGTCGAACGCTCTCGGTGTCCCGGTCTCGGCACTGCTGAACGAGCCGCCGGCCTCGGATCTGGTCGTCGTCCGCTCGGCCGAACTGGATGTGCTCAGCGGCGACGCCGTCGACCTGCGGATGCTGCGCCGGCTCGAACACCCTGGCAGCCTGTTCGAGATCTACGACCAGCGGATCCGCCCCGGCGTGGTCCAGCACTCGACCGGCCATCCCGGCACCGAGCACCACGTCGTCCTGTCCGGCCGACTCCGGCTGACGACCCGCGGGCGCGACCACGAGATCGGCGCCGGGGACTATCTGGCCTTCCGCGCTGACGGGCCACACGAGTACGAGGCGCTGGACGGCCCGGTCGCCTCGGTCCTACTGCTCGAATACCCGTCCGACCTCGCCACCCCCACCCTCACCTCGATCCACCCGCCGAACTGACCAAGGGCGAGGGCCCGCGCCCGCGATCAGGGCCGTGAGGCGCCGAGGTGACCCATTGACTGGGGATGCCGGCCGAGCTTACGCTCGGATCGTTCATTCTATTGAACGGTAGCGAGGTGTCCGATGGTCCAGCCGGGTGGCGTCGACGTGGTTGTCGTCGGCGCGGGGATCGTCGGTGCCGCGTGCGCTGAGGCTCTCTCGGCGGCGGGCGTTCGGGTGATCGTCGTCGATCGCGGGGCGCCGGCCGGCGGGACCACCGCCGCGGGCGAGGGCAACATCCTCGTGTCCGACAAGGAGCCCGGACCGGAGCTCGCGCTCGCGATCGCCTCCCGCCGCGAGTGGCCCGCAGTACTGGACCGCTTGCCGGAGCGGGTCGCGGATGTCGAATGGGAGGACAAGGGCGGCCTGGTCGTGGCGACGACCGATCCTGGACCGCTGGAGACCTTCGCGGCCAAGCAGCGGAACGCGGGAGTCGACGCCCGCGCGATCACCCCGGCAGACGCTTTCGAGCTCGAACCCCTCCTGACCCGAGCGGTCACGACGGCCGTCTACTACCCCGAAGACGCCCAGCTCCAGCCGGTCTTGGCTGCGACAGCCCTGCTGGCCGCAGTACGGGCTCGTGGCGGCGAAGTGCGCGCGGGCGTCACCGCCCAGTCCGTACTACGTGACGCGGGCGGGCGTGTGATCGCGCTCGAGACCGATGCGGGCGTGATCCCTTGCGGCGCAGTACTCAATGCCTGTGGTCCGTGGGCCGGGCCGTTCAGTGCGGCGGCGGGTGGTGCGATCGAGATCCATCCGCGGCGCGGCATGATCCTGGTGACCGCGCCGCTGCCCGACTGCATTCGGCACAAGGTGTACGACGCGGACTATGTCGGCGCGGTGGGTAGTGGGGACGCGGACCTGCAGACGTCGACTGTGGTCGAGTCCACTCGTGCGGGGACGGTGCTGATCGGGTCCAGCCGGGAGCGGATCGGGTTCGACGAGTCCGTGCGGGTCAAGGTTCTGCGGGAACTGGCGCGGAAGGCGGTCGGGCTGTTTCCGTTCCTCGGCGAGGTCGCGGTGATGCGCGCGTACGGCGGGTTCCGTCCGTACGCACCCGATCATCTGCCGGTGATCGGTCCCGATCCGCGCGTAGAGGGTCTGTGGCATGCGACCGGGCATGAGGGCGCGGGCATCGGGCTTGCCGCGTCGACCGGGCGGCTGATCACCGAACTCTTCCTCGGGCTGGAGCCGCACATCGAGGCGAATCCCTTCCGCGTCGATCGCCCGGCCGTCATCGACGCGATGGAGCCGACGGCATGAGTCCCTATCTCCGTTCTTTCGAAGGCGATCCGGCCCAGCCGCGACCACAGGAGCCGATCTCGGTCGTGGTCGACGGCGCGCCCACCGAAGCCCTTCCCGGGCAGACCGTAGCCGCCGTGCTGATGGCAGCCGGTCGTGAATCCTGGCGAACAACCCGTACTGCGGGTCGCCCGCGCGGCGTGTTCTGCGGTATCGGCGCTTGCTTCGACTGCCTGGTAGTCGTCAACGGCACCCCCGATGTCCGAGCCTGTCAACGCACGATCGCCCCGGACGACACCATCACCACCCAAACCGGCGCAGTCCTCCCCAACCGAGTGCTTGCGTCCGAACAGCCGAGGGGTAGAACCCTCGCCTCTTCGGACGCAGGGGTGGTGGTTGTCGTTGGGGGCGGGCCGGCGGGGGTGGCGGCTGCCGTGGTGGCGGCTGATGCCGGGGTGGAGGTGGTCTTGGTTGATGCGGGGAGGCGGCTCGGGGGGCAGTTCCATCGGCAGTTGCCGGCTGAGTTCAACGCGGGGAAGCCCGAGCGGTTGCAGCATGGGTGGGGTTCGTTCAAGAGGTTGCTCGACCGCATCAACGGGCACGAGCGAATCGACGTACTGGGTGAGACCTCCGTGTGGGCGATCGAGTCGCGCGCCGACAGCTACCGGCTGTGGCTGCAGACCGGGCCGGCGGATGCAGCGGGCCGGAAGATCCGGGCGGTTGATGCGAAGGCGGTCGTGCTGGCGACTGGTGCCTACGATCGGGTGCTGCCCTTTCCGGGATGGGATCTGCCGGGTGTGTACAGCGCTGGCGCAGCACAAGCGTTGGCGAAGGGACAGCGGATCGCCGTAGGGCGCAAGGTTCTTCTCGCCGGGACCGGTCCGTTCCTGCTCCCGGTGGCGGAGTCGCTCCTCGGTGTCGGCGCCGAAGTCGTCGGGCTCCTGGAAGCGAATCGCCTCACGCGGTCGGCCAGAGGATGGCTGTCCGATCCGCGCGTTCTTCCCGGCAAGACGCGCGAAGCCATCGCGTACGCCGCTTTGCTCGCCCGGCACCGAATCCCTTTCCTGCAAGGAAGAACTGTCATCGCCGCGCATGGCAGTGACCGGGTGGAGGGCGTGACCACTGCGAAGCTGGACAAGTCCTGGCATCCGATCCCGGGCACCGAACGCGACCTGGAAGTGGATGCTGTCTGTCTGGGGTTCGGTTTCACCGCCCAGCTCGAACTCGCTGTTTCGGCCGGTTGCGAGCTCGGGCCAGGTCCCGACGGCGGATCAGCCGCGCAGGTCGACGAGTATCAACAGACCTCTCGACCAGGAGTCTTCGCCGCCGGTGAGCTGACCGGCATCGGTGGCGCCGACCTTGCCGCCGCCGAAGGCCGGCTCGCCGGTGCCGCAGCCGCCCATCTCCTCGGAACGACTAGCGGCACAGCGCCGACCGCAAGCAAGCAAGTTGCCAAGGGCAAGAGATTCGCTGCCGCGTTGGCGAAGGCTTATCCGATCCAGCCCGGCTGGCGTAGCTGGAGTGGCGGCACCACCGTCGTCTGCCGCTGCGAAGAGGTGACCCGTGGCCAGATCGAAGAAGCAGTGGCCGACCGCGACGTCACCGGCCAGCGAAGCCTCAAACTCACCAGCCGGGCCGGTCTCGGCCTGTGCCAAGGGCGGGTCTGCTCGCGGACGACCGCCGACCTGACGGGGATTCAGGCCGGCCATCGCCGGCCGATCGCCGTACCAGTAAGGCTCCAAGACCTAGCCGCTATCCAGGAGGACCTGTGACCGAGAAGTTGGACGGCGTGATCGTCGCCACCGCCCTGCCGTATGCCGAGGATGCCGCTGCGCCGGCCGGCTTGCGCCCCGACCTCGACCGGTACGCCGAACACTGCCGCTGGCTGGTCGACAACGGTTGCCGCGGCGTCGGCCCGAACGGGTCTCTGGGGGAGTACTCCTCCCTCACCGACGACGAACGCCGCTCGGTCGCCAGAACCGCGATCGAGGCCGTGGGCAACGACGGCATCGTAGTCGTCGGTGTTCATGGCGCCGGTGCGCACCAGGCTCGCTCCTGGGCCGAGAAGGCGGCCGAGGACGGCGCGAACGGCGTACTGTGCCTGCCACCGACCATGTACCGCGCGAACCGGTCCGAGGTGATCCACCACTTCGCCGAGGTCGCGAAAGCCGGCCTGCCGGTGATGGTCTACAACAACCCGCACGACACGAAGGTCGACCTGACCCCGGACCTGCTCGCCGAGATCGCGCAGCTCGAGAACGTCGTCGCCGTCAAGGAGTTCTCCGGCGACGTCCGGCGGATCCTTGAGATCAAAGAGCTCGCGCCGAGTCTGACCATCGTGGCCGGCGCCGACGACCTCACGCTCGAGGCCTTGCTGATGGGGGCGACCGGGTGGTTCGCCGGGTTCCCGAACGTGTTCCCGGCGGAGTCGGCGCGCTTGTTCGACCTCGCGCTAGAGGGCAAACTGCAAGAGGCGAAGGACTTGTACGAGCCGTTGGTCGCGGCGTTCCGATGGGACTCGCGGGTGGAGTTCGTGCAGGCGATCAAGTACGGCATGGACTACGTCGGCCGGTACGGCGGTCCCTGCCGCCCGCCGCGTGGCCCGCTCGTGCCGGAACACGTCGCCCAACTGGAGCAGGACATGAAGAAGGCAGTGGAGTCGCTGGCATGAGATCGATCCGGACCATCACCGCGATCGACTCGCACACCGAGGGGATGCCGACCCGCGTCGTCACCGGCGGCGTCGGCGTGGTGCCGGGCGCGACGATGGCCGAACGCCGTGAGTACTTCCTGAAGCACCTGGACCACCTGCGGCTGTTCCTGATGAACGAGCCACGCGGGCACGCCGCGATGAGCGGAGCGATCCTGCAGCCGCCGTCCCGGCCGGATGCCGACTGGGGAGTCATCTACATCGAGGTGTCCGGGTGCCTGCCGATGTGCGGGCACGGCACGATCGGCGTCGCGACCGTGCTGGTCGAATCCGGGATGGTCGAGGTGACCGAGCCGGTGACCGTGGTCCGGCTCGATACCCCGGCCGGGCTGATCGTCGTGGATGTTGCTGTCAGCAACGGCCGTGCCGAACACGCGACGCTGCGGAACGTTCCGTCGTACAGTCATGCGCTGGATGCCTCTGTCGACGTTCCCGGTCTTGGGACGATCACCTACGACCTGGCGTACGGCGGCAACTTCTACGCGATCCTGCCGCTGGATCAGCTCGGCATTCCTTTCGACCGGGCCGAGAAGGACCGGATCCTGCAAGCGGGACTCGACATCATGGCGTCGATCAACGCCACCGACCGGCCGGTCCATCCGCTCGACCCTGGTGTCAATGGGTGCAAACACGTCCAGTTCACTGCTCCGGGCGTGGACGGCAGCGACTCGCGCAATGCGATGGCGATCCACCCGGGCTGGTTCGATCGGTCTCCTTGCGGCACCGGGACATCGGCCCGGATGGCACAGCTCCACGCCCGAGGCGAGCTCGACCTGCACACCGACTACGTCAACGAGTCCTTCATCGGTACCCGCTTCACCGGTCGCCTGATCGAGGAGACCATGCTCGCCGATCGGCCGGCCGTCGTACCGACCATCACCGGCCGAGCCTGGATCACCGGTACCGCCAACTATCTTCTCGACCCGGACGACCCCTTCCCCACCGGCTTCGTCCTCTAGTGGACGGCTGCTCACCTGAGCCGGTCCGGACGGTCCACTGGCATCGGCTAGCAGCTGAAGCGGGCGGACTGGCCCGGGCGGAGTTGGGCGCAGGCGGGGATGGAGGGGGCGGTGAGGTAGGCGATGACGGGGTAGCCGCCGGTTACTGGGTGGTCGGCTAGGAAGATGACGGGGAGGCCGGAAGGCGGGATCTGGATGGCGCCTAGGGCCATGCCTTCGCTGGCGAGTTCGCCGTCGCGGGCGCGCTCCAGGGGATTGCCGTCCAGGCGTACGCCGACGCGGTTGCTGTTGCTGCTGACGTCGTAGGTCTGGGTGATGAACGACGTCCAACCCGCGTCGGTGAACCAGTCGCGTCGTGGACCAGGAGTGACCCGGAGAACCACTTCGCCCGCGGGTGGATCCGCGACGGGGGCGAGGTCGACGCCGGGCATTGGGTTGTGGGCGCAGCCGATCGGGAGGGTCTGGCCGGGTTGTAGTGGTGCGGGGCCTAGGCCGGAGAGTAGGTCGGTGGAGCGGGATCCCAGGACCGGCGGTACGTCGATGCCGCCTCGCACCGCGAGGTAGGTGCGCAGGCCGCTGCGGGGTGGGCCGAAACGGAGCACTTCACCGGCACGCAGTACGGCGGGAGCGTTGAGAGGTACGCCGATGCAGGGTGCTCCGGTGATGGCGATGGTGAGGTCGGTGTCGGCGTGCAGGACGAGACCGCCGAAGGTGATCTCGAGGGCGGACGCGCCCGGATGATTGCCTACGAGCCGGTTCGCCAGGGCGTACGACGCGGGATCGCAAGCCCCGGAACCCGGTACGCCGAGAGCGGCCTGGCCGCTGCGGCCGCGGTCCTGGATTGTTGCCAATGGCCCCGTTTCGAGAACGGTCAGTGCGGTCATCCGGGATCCGCGACGGTGAAGCGGACGCGGCGGCCGGGGTGGAATAGGGCGGCCGGGTCCCGGTCCTGATCGAAAACGCGGAGGTCGGTCCGGCCGATCAGCTGCCAGCCGCCGGGGGACTCGCGGGGGTAGACGCCGCTGAACTCGCCGGCCAATGCGACGGCCCCGGTCGGCACCTTCGTGCGGGGTGACTTCCGGCGCGGGATGTCCCAGCTCGCGGAGGCAGTCAGATAGCCGAAGCCGGGGGCGAATCCGCAGAAGGCGACGGTCCATTCTTCGCCGGTGTGGCGTTCGATCACGTCGCTGGTGCTGCATCCGAGCAGCTCAGCCACGTCCTGGAGGTCCTCGCCGTCGTAGACGACCGGGATCTCCAGCAGGTCCCCGCCGCTGGACTGCCCGGCGACAGGCACAACGGCGCGGAGTGCCCGCTCCAACTGCTGCAGCGAGACGCTTGGCGCCCCGGCCTGCTGCTTCTCTGCTCCGCTTCGTGCGGATTGGGGGGCAGCGGTGACGAGGACTGTGCGCGCGGCTGGGACGATGTCGATGACGCCTTCCGGTGGATCGGCGGTGAGCGCCGCGTAGTACCCGAGGACCTCGTCCAGGGTCTGCAGCTCTACAAGCAGAGCGCTGTCACCAGCAGGAAGGAATCGCATCACACAGCGAACGAGCTCAAGGTGACGCCCGCTCCCTCCAGGGTGTGCCGGACCCGCCGGGCGATCTCGACCGCGCCCGGGGTGTCCCCGTGGACGCAGATCGACGCGGGATCGAGCTTCAGCGCTCCACCTTCGCTGTCCTGGATCGGCGAACCGGCGGCCATCGCCGTACAGCGGGCGGCGATCTCGTCAGGATCGTGCAGGACCGAGCCGGCCTCGCGCCGGGACACCAACGTCCCGGCAGGTGTGTATGCCCGATCCGCGAAAGCTTCGTGGACGACGGTCAGCCCGGCCTCGGCCGCCAGCCGGAGCCAGGCCGACTCCGGCAGCCCGAGCACCGGAAGCGACCGGTCGTAGTCGACGATGGCGCCGACCACGGCCGCAGCTTGCTCCTCGTGCGATCCGATCGTGTTGTAGAGCGCCCCGTGCGGTTTGACGTACCGGACCCGGTCGCCCGCGATCCGGGCGAACGCGTCCAGCGCGCCGAGTTGGTAGACGACCTGGTCACGCAGTACGGCGGGCTCGATGTCGATGAAGCGCCGCCCGAAACCGGGCTTGTCGTCGTACCCGACGTGCGCCCCGATCGCGACCCCGCGCTCGACCGCCTGGCCGGTCACGCGGCGCATGATCGACGGGTCGCCGGCGTGGAATCCGCAGGCGATGTTGGCGCTGGTGACGACATCGAGCAGGCCCGCGTCGTCACCCATCGACCAGGACCCGAAGCCCTCACCGAGATCGGCGTTGAGATCCATCGTCAGTCAGCTCCTCAGGAGAACAGTTCGAAGACCGGCTTGACCGAGCGGACGGCCAGATAGATGGTCAGCAGCCAGGCCGCACCGCCGAGCACGAGCAGCCAGCGTGGGTAGTGGTACCCACGAAGGAGATCCGGACGCTGCCATGCCACCCAGAGAAGCACACCGATCCCGACTGGCAGCAGCAACCCGTTGAAGGCCCCGGCGAACACCAGCAGCTGAGTCGGCGCCGTGCCGACGGACAGGAAGATCACCGTGCTCACGGCGATGAACGCGACTACCAGGATGGTCCGGGTGCGGTCGGTCGTCTTGGTCCGCGAGGTGATGAAGCTGACCGTTGTGTACGACGCGCCGATCACGCTGGTGATCGCGGCCGCCCACAGGACGATCCCGAAGGCGCGCAGCCCGAACTCGCCCGCCGCGTGCTGGAATGCCGACGCAGCTGGGTTCTTGGGATCCAGCTTGCTGCCACCGGCGACGACACCGAGGATCGCCAGGAACAGCACGATCCGCATCACCCCGGTGATCAGGATGCCGGTGATCGAGCCGCGCCTGATGTCGCGGATGTGCTGCGGCCCGGAGACGCCCGAGTCCAGCAGGCGGTGGGCGCCGGCGTACACGATGTAGCCACCGATCGTGCCGCCGATCAGGGTGGTGATCGACAGGAACTGGACCTGGTCGGGCAGTACTACGTTCTTCAGCGCGGTGCCGACCGGTGGGCTGGAGGTGATCGCGATGTACGTCGTCAGCGCGATCATCAGCAGGCCGAGCACGAGCACCACCCGGTCCATCGCCAGTCCGGCCTTCTTCGACAAGAAGATGCCGATGGCAATCACCGCGGAGAGGGCGCCGCCCCACTTGGGATCCAGGCCGAACATCGCGTCCGTGCCCAGGCCCGTGCCGGACACGTTGCCGATGTTGAACACCAGCCCGCCGACGAACAGCAGCGCCGCCATCACCCAGCCGAGGCCGGGCACGACCAGGTTGCCGAGCTCCTGCGCCCGTCGGCCGGAGACGCCGATCACCCGCCAGACGTTCAGCTGCAGGGCGACGTCGACCAGGATCGACACCGCGATGGCGAACGCGAAGGCCGCCCCGAGCGAGACCGTGAAGGTGGTCGTCTGGGTGATGAAACCAGGGCCGATGGCCGAGGTCGCCATCAGGAACATCGCGCCGATCAGGGTCGACCGGGTGCTCGTCTTCATCGCGGTGTCGGCCGTCTTCTTACCGGCGGCCGGAGACAACTGCTTGCCCGTACTGCGGGACGCCCCGCCGCTGCGGCGGGTGGTGGGCTTGGAGGTCGGCTTGCTGGGTGGCTTCGGCATGGCGGTGGCTCCTGGATCCTCAGAAAGCTGTCGGACGGTGCTCCTGCAGTGCGGTCAGTAGGTGGTCGATCGCCTTCGGTGAGATTGAGAGTAGAGATTGTTCAACAATCCTGCAAGACTCTTGTTCCACCAAAGTTTCCTCTGGGCCCAGGAGTGAGCGATGATGCACAGGTGTCCATCCCTCAGCGGTCCGACGACGACGAAGGCAGGCAGGCCTGGCTGCGCGGTGTCGCCGCCGACGTGGCCCGATTGGACCGCAGCAGCTCCGCCGAGCGCGCCGCCGACGTCCTGCGCCGGTCGATCACGGAGGGTGCGCTCCAGCCCGGCGCCCAGCTCTCCGAGGTCGAGCTCACCGAGGTCCTCGAGGTCAGCCGGAACACGCTGCGTGAAGCATTCCGGCTGCTCACCCACGAGGGGCTGCTGGTCTACAAGCTGCACCGCGGGGTGTTCGTCCCCGAGCTGGATGAGACCGACGTGGTCGACCTCTACCGGCTCCGCAGGGTGCTGGAGGTCGACGTGGTTCGTGGCCTCGCCGGGCGCGACCCCGAGCTGCCGGCGAGCAGGCTCGAGCCGCTCCGGGACGACATCGAGAGCGCCAGGGCCGCCGCGCTGGCCGGCCGCTGGCCCGCTGTCGGTACGGCGAACATCCGCTTCCACCGCAACCTCATCGGTCTCGCCGACAGCTCGCGCCTGGACGCTATTACCGGCCGGTTGCTCGCCGAGTTGCGGCTGCTCTTCCATGTCATTGCGACCCCGCGCGAGCTCTATGAGCCCTACATCACGCGCAACGAGGCCATCTTCGAGCTGCTCGAAGCCCGCGAGTACGAGCAGGCGGCCGATGATCTGCACCAGTACCTGGTCGACTCCGAGCAAGGCCTGCTCTCCGCGTTCAAGGCGCGCTAGTACTGCGGGCGTAGCCGGACCGGGCGTCGCAGACCTGGATCGGCCGGACTTCGGTGAACCGATTCAGGCCGAGCCGGGCGATCTGCCGGTTTTGGGGTTGCGGAGTGACACCCCAAGCTGCGTTGATGGATTCACGGCCCTCGTTCGCGATCACCCATGCCCCCGGGCACATATTCGTGACCGATGTGCCGGACAGTGCCTACAGACAGCTCTAACTCTGAGGGGGAGCGAAGCATGACTGAAGACCGGACCGAGGAACAGCGCAAGTCGTACCGCCCGATCGATGCGAAGGGTTTCCGCGAGTCGATCAGCCGGAGCTGGGGACCGGTGGACCGGTCGGTAGTGCTGCCCGACGGTCTGGCGGAGGCTGCGGCCGAGCACCGGCGGAAACTGGCCGCGGCGCTGCCCGGCCGCCGGATCGCGATCGCCGCGGGCCATTCGCCGGTCCGGTCGAATGACACCGACTTCCGGTTCCGCGCGGACAGCGACTTCGTCTGGCTGACCGGCTGCCAGGCCGAAGGTGCCGTCCTGGTGATCTCGGCCGACGGCGACTCGACTCTGTACCTGCGCGAGACGGCCGGCCCGGACGAGGTCGACTTCTTCGCGAACGCGCGCGACGGGGAGTTGTGGATCGGCCCGGTTCCGGGGCTGAAGGACTGGTCGGACGCACTCGGGATCGCCTGCCGCCCGCTCGAAGAGCTGCCCTCGGCCGTGCGCGGCGCCGTACCGTTCATGCTCGCGACGTACGGCGTGGATCCGGTGCTCGACGGACTGGTGCGCACTTCGCCGTACGACGGGAACGCGCTTCGGCAGACGCTGGCCGAGCTGCGCCGGATCAAGGACGACTGGGAGATCGAGCAGCTCCGCGAGGCCGTCGCCGCGAGTGTGCAGGCCTTCGCCGATGTGGCGCGCGAACTGCCCGAGGCGGTGCGTGGGGGTGGCGAGCGCTGGCTGGAGGGGACCTTCGACCGGCGCGCGCGGACTGCCGGGAACGGGGTCGGCTATGCCTCGATCATTGCTGCTGGCAACCATGCGCCGGTGCTGCACTGGGTGCGGAACGACGGCGCCGTCCGTGAGGGCGACGTGATCCTGCTCGACGCGGGCGTGGAGACCCGGACGCTCTACACGGCTGACGTCACCAGGACGTTCCCGGTGACCGGTGAGTACACGGATGCGCAGCGGCAGGTGTACGACCTGGTTCACCAGGCGCAGCTCGCCGCTCTCGACGCGGTCCGCCCGGGAGCGCCGTACAGGGCCTTCCAGTACGAAGCGATGCGCGTGCTCGTGGAAGGGCTGCGCGACTGGGGGCTCATCGACGTCTCGCTGGACGAGGCGCTCGGGCCGGACGGACAGCAGCACCGCCGGTACGTCGTGTGCGGACTCGGCCACTACATCGGCCTCGACGTGCACGACTGCGACGCGGCCCGGCCGGAGACGTACTTCGCCGCGGACCTGGCGGTCGGGATGGCGCTCGCGGTCGAGCCCGGTCTCTACTTCCACCCGAACGACGAGACGGTGCCGCCCGAGTTGCGTGGCATCGGGATCCGGATCGAGGACAACGTGGTCGTGCACGCGGATCGCACCGAGATCCTCACCGCCGACCTCCCGATCACCGCCACCGGCCTCGAGCAGTGGGTCAAGGCAAACCTGCCGAGCTGATGCTGTCGGGGAGGTCGAGTGATCACTGCGCGTAGTGAAGTAGTCACTTAAAAAAATCTGGTCACCTGCAGTAACACTCGGGGGCCCGCGAACGATGTAGCGAGCGGGGGAGGGTCAAACTCGGCTCGGCGCGTGGCAGTGGGGGGCCGCGACCACGCGCCGGCCGGGCTGACCCCGACTGGGACCCGGGGGGGACCCAGGGCGGTTCCAGGTACGGGGGAGCTTTACCGATGAACTTGCGAGTGCGGGTGGTGCGCTGCGTCTGCAGCGGGAACCATCACTGGTTCGCCGACATCGATGATGCGGACGACCTGCAGAACGACGACCCGTTCTGGTTCGTCGACGGCTGCCCGACCCAGTCCCGGGCGCTCGAGATCGCCTGCGCCCAGTTGCTGTCGCTGTCGGGCGAGGCGATCTCCGGTCGCCAACTCACCAGGGTCCAGGAAGCACACCTGGTCCAGGTCTGAGGGTCAGCCGGTCGGTGCTACGGCCGGGCAACTGCTTCCACGCGCAGGGACCTTCAAGGAGACCAGGTAGTCGTCGATCGCGGACTGGACGCACGGGCTCTTGTTGTAGCTGCCGTGTCCCCAGCCTTGGTAGGTCAGCAGTACGCCGTTCCGGCCGAGCTGCCGAGCCACGTCCGTTGCCCAGTTGTAGCCGGTGGCCGGATCGTGGATCGAGTTGGACAGCAGGATCGGCGTCTTCAGGTGGCGGATCTCCAAGTCCTGTTGGGGATTGGGCGCCTTGGGCAGACCGAGGCACGACTCATTCCGGTCCTGATCCGGTCGACGCCGGAATCGCCTGGCCCGCCTGGTCCGAACACCAGCGAACCCACGCGCGCCTGTTTCGCGGTACGGCGGGCGAGGGCGAGTCCGAAGGTCGGTCCGTTCGGGCGGTTCCAGTCGACCGGCACTTGCAAGGTGGCGCATTGCGAGCCCTTGATGAGCTCCTTGTCCTTCTCGTCCTTCGGTTGGGGACGTACTGATCCTCGGCAACCGGATTCCGTGGCGCATCGGGGTTCTCCCCTGGCCGATCCCCCGACCGGCTTGGGGGACTTGTTAGGGTCACTGACCTGATGACTGAGACGACTCTCGACGCGCCCGTCCGGCCGAAGCACGCGACCTGGTTCCGTGCGGTGGCGATCGCCGAGGCGGTCTCCTGGACCGGCCTGCTGATCGGCATGCTGTTCAAGTACGTGCTGTCCGACAACGAGATCGGCGTGAAGGTCTTCGGGCCGATCCACGGCACGATCTTCGTCGCCTACGTGATCACGGTGGCTGTCGTCCGCAAGCCGCTGCGCTGGAGCTGGTCGACCACGCTGCTCGCGCTCGCCGCCAGCATCCCGCCCCTGTTCACCTGGTTCTTCGAGCTCTGGGCCGAGCGCACCAACCGCCTGACCCGCTAACGGCCGCAGCCTTTGCAGGGCTTGCGAGTCCGGGTGTAGTACCCGTACGTCGCCGTGGCCAGGCCGAGTCCCCAAACGAGATAGCACGGCACCGCCACCCAGAAGAAGGCCGTCGGCAGGTCGCTGCCCGCGAACGCGCGTTCGCCGCGCAGTGCCTCCACGATCATCTGGATCAGGCCGGCCCCGAAGTACGCCGTGATGCCGGCGCCCAGCCCGGCTCCTGGAAGCAGCAGCATCCAGCGGGGGAACACCTGGCCGGGCCGGTAGACCAGCAGTAGTGGGAGGGCTATACCCGCGAGCAGGAAGCCGCCCTCGAACAGCAGCATCGCGTTGCCCTCGCCGTATGGAGTGCTGTCGAACCCGATAGCCGCCTGGGCGGCCAAGCGTCCGAGGCAGCCGGCTACTGCCAGCCAGGCACCGAGGGTTGCCCACTTGGCCGGCAAGGTGCGGCTGCCGGTGCCGGTGCACTGCAGGCAGCTTGGGTCCAGTTGGCGTTGGCGGGCCAGGGCGGTGGCGCCGAGGAGGAGGGCGCCGGTGAGACCGCCTGCTCTGCTCAGCAGTGCTGGGAGATCGAAGGGGAGTCCGAGGCCGGGCAGGATCGCGCCGACGAAGTCCAGGAGGGACAGGGCACAGGCGGCGACCCATCCAGCCGCTGCGGCCCAGGTGGTGGCGATCAGTACCTTCGAGCGCCCTCGATGGTCGATCGCGCCGGTCAGAGCGGCGCTTGCTAGGGCGGCGCTTGCCAGGCAGGCCCGCGACCGATGCCCAGCCGGGGATCAGCAGGTCGCTGGGGAGGATCCAGTTGGGAGCGTGGCCAGTGGCGAACCACACTCGTATCGCGCCGTAGGCGACGGCCCAGCCCAGCGCGAGCCGCGGCGCCCAGGCCATCCAGCCGGGCGCCGACGTGGCGTTCGCAGTACGGGCGATCGTTGTCATGGCACCAGCCTCCGGGTGCCCGGGGGTGCCGCGGATCCATCGCTCGGGGGAAGCGGGTCCATCGCTGGATTGACGGCTGCTGTCGGAGCGCCGTACGGTCACGGCGTCCGACAAAACAACCGCACAGCCGCATGAACCCGTGCGGGAGAGACCCGGGCACGACCCGGGCGCCGTAGGAGCAACTCTCCCCAAGAATCTCTCAGGCACCTTCACCGCACGGGCGAGGCACCTCTGGAAGACGTCAGGTCTGACAGAGCGGGGAGGCAAACCAAACGGTCGACGATGACCGGAAGGATTCCTCCACATGGCGATCAGTGTCTTCGATCTGTTCAGTATCGGGATCGGCCCGTCGAGTTCCCACACGGTGGGACCGATGCGAGCCGCCCGGACCTTCGCTCTCGGCCTCGCCGCCGACGGCCTGCTCACCCGTACGACGGCCGTCGAGTCGCAGCTGTTCGGCTCACTCGGCGCGACCGGGCACGGGCACGGCAGCAACAAGGCGGTCCTGCTCGGGCTCGAGGGGGAAGATCCCGAGACGGTCGACACCAAGTCCGTCGACGAGCGGGTCAAGGGGATCTTGGCCGCGCGCCGGCTCCGGCTGGTCGGCGAGCACGAGATCGACTTCGACCCGGATACCCAGCTGGTGATGCACCGGCGCAAGGCGCTGCCGTACCACCCGAACGGGATGACCTTCGTCGCCCGGTCCGCCGACGGCGCCGTACTGCGTGAGCGCACCTACTACTCGGTCGGCGGTGGGTTCGTCGTCGACGAGGACGCCGCGGCCGGCGACCGGATCGTGCTGGACCGGACGCCGCTGAAGTACCCGTTCCTCAGCGGGGCGGAGTTGCTCGACCGCTGCCGCGAGTCGCAGCTGCCGATCAGCGAAGTGATGCTGACGAACGAGCTGGCGTGGCGGACCGAGCCCGAGATCCGTTCGGGGTTGCTGCATATCTGGCAGGTGATGCAGGACTGCGTGCAGGAGGGCTGCGAGACCGAGGGGATCCTGCCGGGTGGGCTGAAGGTGCCGCGCCGGGCGCATCTGCTGCACGGCAAGCTCACGCGTGATCCGTGGTCGGTGGATCCGCTCAAGGTGATGGACTGGGTCAACCTGTTCGCGCTCGCGGTCAACGAGCAGAACGCGTCCGGCGGGCGGATCGTGACGGCGCCGACGAATGGTGCTGCGGGCATCATTCCCGCCGTACTGCACTACTACCGGCGATTCGTGCCTGGGGCAACTGATGACGGGGTTGTCCGGTTCCTGCTTACCGCTGCTGCGATCGGCGTTCTGTACAAGGAGAATGCGTCGATCTCGGGTGCTGAGGTCGGGTGTCAGGGTGAGGTCGGGTCTGCCTGCTCGATGGCG
Organism: Kribbella qitaiheensis; assembly: GCF_014217565.1. NCBI lineage: Bacteria > Bacillati > Actinomycetota > Actinomycetes > Propionibacteriales > Kribbellaceae > Kribbella > Kribbella qitaiheensis. The sequence goes on along the minus strand of NZ_CP043661.1, from coordinate 3,768,227 downwards.
GCGGCCGGGCTCTGCGAAGTACTGGGTGGCAGTCCCGAGCAGGTGGAGAACGCGGCCGAGATCGCGATGGAGCACAACCTCGGCCTGACCTGCGACCCGGTCGGCGGGCTGGTCCAGATCCCCTGCATCGAACGCAACGCGATGGCGGCCGTGAAGGCGATCAACGCGGCCCGGATGGCGATGCACGGCGACGGCGTCCATGTCGTCACCCTCGACAAGGTGATCAAGACCATGCGCGAAACCGGCGCCGACATGAAGATCAAATACAAGGAGACCTCCCGCGGCGGCCTAGCCGTCAACGTAATCGAGTGCTGAGATCCCCACGCAGCTCCGTCGGGCGCTGGTTGGTGCTGCCCACCATGGTTCGCCGCCACCTGGTTCCCCGGGGTGCGGGTGGGCCAGGGATCGGGTCCGCTGATGCGATGTTCGGCCGATAGCGCGTTATAAGTCCGGCAGCGGACGAAGGACCCGGCAGCGGACGAGCCAGACCCGCCCTCGGCGAGCAGGCTTAGCAGCTTTCAACCGGTAGCACCTGGCACACCGCGAAACAGGGGGCTTTGTGCACCGGCCGAGTGTTCTTGGCCGGTCGCGTGCTCAGGCCGTGCACAAGGGCGCGGTGCGCCGGCGTCGGCTGCCGGCCTCTGTGCATCCGGTGAGCGTTTTCTGGCGGCGGAACGCTCAGCCGGTGCACAAGACGCCGTACTGGGGGCGGTAGGTGAGGCGCCGACGGCGAAGTGAGGCCAGGTCGTACTGGTAGATCCGCGGCGACGGCGGCTGCCATGGAGGAGAACGTGTACACCGAGAGGTGCGCTGCCGCGGCGTGACCGGGGCGAGGCGTCGCCGTACAGGGAGCGCCAGCCGTCCCACACCCGGCTGGTCGCCCCGAGTCCGCGCAGGAGCAAACCGTCATCGCAGCAACCTCGAACAGCGCGTTTCACCAGGGGACAGTTCCGGTGAGGCTCAGGTACTGGGCGGTGGGGCCGTCCTTGGGGATCGAGGCCAGCCGGATGATGATCTCGGCGCCCTGTTCGATGGTCTGGTCGCCGCTGTGGCCGTTGAAATCGGTCGCGGTGTAGCCGGGATCGACGACGTTGATCCGCATGTCTGGATGCCGGCGGGCGTACTGGATCGTGAGCATGTTCCCTCGCCTAGAGTTCAGTGGTACATGTGTTAGCGTTGGTACATGTCGATGAAGCGGACGAACGTGTACGCCGACCCTGAGGACCTCGCGTTGATCAAGGAGGCGGCTGCCCGGCGCGGTATCCCGGAAGCGGAGATCATCCGGGAGGGGATCCACCTCGCCGCGATGGCCAACCGGGTGTGGGACGAACCCTTGGACTGGCCGAGCTTCGATGGAAGCGGTGTGCCTGTCACCAAGGATGAAGTCCGCTCCGAGATCGCACGTCGGACCGAACCGCGGTGATCCTGGTCGCAGACACCTCCGGCATCATCGCCGCGTTCGATCGGAACGCACCGGAGGCGGACAGTTGCCGGAAGCTACTGCAGGAAGCGGGCACGGTCATCCTGTCGCCGCTGGTCCTTGCAGAGGTCGACCACTTGGCCGGCGCGCGCCTGGGTGGAACCGCCCGTGGTGTTGTCCTCAATGCCTTGCTCACGCAGGTGCGGCGGATGCGATTCCAGGTCCCTGATGTCACGACCGAGATCCTCGAGACGGCCATGGCGGTGCGCGATCGCTATGCCGACCTGGATCTTGACCTTGCTGATGCTGTCAACGTCGCGTTGGCTGCCGACTACCGGACCGATGCACTACTCACGCTGGACAGGCGTGCCTTCCGGGCGATTCGCCCACTCACCTCGCACCCAGCCTTTCGGTTGATGCCCGACGACGCGTAGTCAGAAGGCGTCGACGTCGGTGGTGGAGGCGTTGCCCAGGAGGCTTGGCTTCAGGCCGATCTTCCAGCCCTCGTTCTTGCCGAAGCCCTGGTCGAACTTCGAGAAGCTGCAGTTGGAGCTGAACTGGCGGCGCTTGGCGTTCCAGTCGCTGCCGGTCTTGTAGTAGATGTGGTACTTCCCGCCGATCCGGCTGATCGTCGCGGTCTTCTTGGCCTGCACGAACATCATCACGTGCGGTTTGCCCGGGGGCTGCCCGTCGGTGACGACCGAGATCGCGACGTCCTTGTCGGTACCGTTCTCGACCTGTAGCCGGCCGGAGCCGCGTGAGCCGGAGCGGACGATGATGTCGCCGTTCGACGGCCGCTGGTCAGCCGGCTCGGGGCCAAGGTTCGGCAGGGTACTGCCGAAGCGGATCCCGGCCTTCTTCAGCCCGGCGACAGCACTCGCGAGATCTGCCGTCAGCTTCCGCTGCATGTTCTGCGAGGTGTAGACGACGCCGCCGCACTTGGCGTTGCTGACAGCCTCGTCGTTCTCCGTCCCCGACAGGTCGTCGCTGGCAACCTGGAGACGCGCTTGCAAAGCCTTGTGCGCGGCGGCCGCAGCAGGCGGTGGCTTCACGCTCTCAAGTTCTGACTTCTCGCTCTCCAGCAACTGCGAAAGACCCGTCATCGCATCGGCCAGGTTGTCGCCGTTGTTGGCGACGCTGAGCGCCTTGATGGCCGGAGCGAGCCGGTAGTCCAGATCGGACAAACTCTTCTGGTACTCCGGCGCGGTCAGCGGCCCGGCCGGCGTCGTGACGACCGGAGTAGGCGTCTCCACCGGCTCACTGCCCGTCGTGGTAGGCGCCGACGTGGTCTGTAACGTCTTCGAGCTCGCGTCGTCCTTCGACGAAGTCCCGCAACCGGTCGCGAGACCGAGCATGGCAAGCCCGATCATGACAGCCGAAAACTTCTTCACAATCCCCCCAGGTCCCCTGATTTCCCCTTGAAAGGAAAGCCTATGGGGTGGGACCGACAACTGCTAGTGCCCCGTGCCGGAACACTAGGGGCGCGGTGTGGGGCGGACGAAGGGGAAGGCGAGGGTGGCGCGGATGTTCTGGCCGGTGAGCATCATCATCACCCGGTCGACGCCGATGCCGAGGCCTCCAGTGGGAGGCATCGCGTACTCGAGTGCGCTGAGGAAGTCCTCGTCGAGCGACATCGCCTCCGGATCGCCGGCGGCCGCCTTCAGCGACTGTTCGGTGAGCCGGCGGCGTTGCTCGACCGGATCCACCAGCTCCGAGTACGCCGTACCGATCTCCGCGCCGAAGGCGACCAGGTCCCAGCGCTCGGCCAGCCGCGGGTCGGACCGGTGCGTCCGCGTCAGCGGCGACGTCTCCAGCGGGAAGTCCGTGTAGAACGTCGGCATCGTGGTTTTCGGCTCGACCAGCTCGTCGTACAGCTCGAGCACCAGCTCGCCCGGCGACAGCGCGAACGCGACATGGACACCGTGTTCCGCGCACAGCTCACGCAACCGTTCGCACGGCGTACCGGAGTCGATCTGTACGCCGGTCGCGTGGCTGACCGCGTCGTGCACGGTGATCACCGGCCACTCGCCGGAGATGTCGAGCTCGCCGTCGGGGCGCTTGACCACGGGCTTGCCGAACACCGCGGTGGCGGCCTCGATCAGCAGCTCCCGGGTCAGCTCGCGCATCGTGTGGTAGTCGGCGTACGGCTGGTAGGCCTCGACCGAGGTGAACTCCGGGTTGTGGGTCGCGTCCGCGCCCTCGTTGCGGAAGTTCCGGTTCAGCTCGAAGATCTTGCCCATCCCGCCGACACTCAGCCGCTTCAGGAACAGCTCGGGCGCGATCCGCAGGAACAGCTCGGTGTCGTAAGCGTTGATGTGGGTGATGAACGGCCGGGCGTTCGCGCCGCCGTGCACCGCCTGCAGCATCGGCGTCTCCACCTCGATGAAGCCGCGCGTCTCGAATCCGTTGCGCAGGGCCCGTACCGCGGTACTGCGGTGCCGCATCATCCGCAGCGAGTCCGGGTTCATCACCAGGTCGAGATGGCGCTGCCGGACCCGGGCCTCGGGATCGGTGAAGCCCTTTCGCTTGTCCGGCAAGGGATGCAGGCACTTGGCGGCCATTACCCAGCCGGTCACCGCGACCGACAACTCGCCACGCCGGCTCGTCACCACTTCGCCGGTGACGCTGACGTGGTCGCCGATGTCGACCAGCTTGCGCCACAACGCCAACGCTTCGACGCCGCACGCATCCGCCGCCAGCATCACCTGCAGATCGGCCAGCCCGTCCTGCAGTTGCGCGAACGCCAGCCCGCCGTGGTTGCGCAGCCGGCTCACCCGGCCGGTGACGGAGACCTGATGGCCGGTGTGGTGATCGGCCGGCAGGTTCTGGTGCAGCTCCTGGATCCGTTCCAGGGTTTCCGTCCGGGGCACCGAGACAGGATACGGTTCGATGCCGGCAGCAACGAGTTCGGCGAGCTTGGTCCGCCGGATCTGCTCCTGCTCGGTCAGTCGCCGGTCCGGCAGTGCCGGCCGGAGCAGGTCCTCTTCCTGGGCCCGTACGGCCGCGGTGAACTGGCCGCCGTCGGCAGCCATGATCGCGTGCCGCTCGGCGGTCTCGGTCGTGTCCACCCGGGTCCACGGGCGTGGTGCGGGCAGGAAGCCCTCCGCGGTCCCGGCGGCGAGCAGCACCCTCGCGAGCGAGGCGCTGCGGGAGTAGCAGATCAGCCTCGGCGACCAGCGGGGCAGGTACTTCTCGTTGGACTGGTACAGACTCTCCAGCTGCCAGAACCTGGAAGCACCCGTCAGCAACGCGTTGGTGAACCGCAGTACGGGGCCGGCTCCGACCCGCTCGGCGTCGCTGAAGATCTCCCGGAACATGGCGAAGTTCAGCGAGATGTGGTGCAGACCGAGGTCGCTGCAGGCGTCGACCAGAGCGGTGACCATGAACTCCATCAGGCCGTTCACCGACTCGGGATCGCGGCGCATCAGGTCGAGTGAGACCCCTCGCACACCCCACGGCACGAACGACAGGAGGCCTCGTACTGCGCCGTCCGCGTCGCGCGCGATCACCATCACGCAGCGCGCGTCGGCCGGATCGCCGAGCCGGCCGAGGGCCATCGAGAAGCCGCGCTCGGTCTGGGCGCCACGCCACTTCTCGGCGAGCTTCACGTACTCCTGCAGGGCGGCCGGAGACAGATCGTCGTGCCTACGTACCTCCGCGTGGTACCCGGCGCGCTGGGCCCGCGTGACGGCCTGCCGGACCGGCCGCATCGTGCGGCCCTCGAGGCTGAAGTCGGCGACGTCGATGATCGCCTCGTCGCCCATCGCCAGCGCGCGCAGACCCGCGTCGACGTACGCGTGGGCAGCTTCCTCGCTCGCGGACACGACCGCTGGGGACCAACCGTAGGTCCGGGCTTCGGCGAGCCAGCGCTGGATCGCGGCGGGCCAGGCCAAGGGATCACCGAGTGGGTCGCCGCTGGCGAGGCTGACTCCGTTGACCACCCGGTACGCGATCGCCGCGTTGTTGTCGGGGGAGAAGACGACGGCCTTGTCGCGCCGGGTGGCGAAGTAGCCGAGCGAGTCGCGTTCGCCGTACTGGAGGAGTAGCCGGCGGAGCTGCAACTCCTCGGTCTGGCTGAGGTAGCGGACCCGGCGGACCGAGCGCAGGAAGATCGCGAAGGCGATCACCAGGGACAGGGCGGACAGGAAGCCGACCGACAGCCCGACCCAGTTGTGGCCCGAGTGGTCACCGCCCATCCTGGTCTTGCTCTGCCCGAGCGCCGCGAAGATGGCCCAGCCGACCTTCTGCCGCTGCCCGTGCAGCGTATGCGGGAACACCTGGGTCAGCGTGATGCTGGCCGCTGCCGAGATCGCCAGACCGGTGATCAGGACGAAGATCGCGAGCCGCCGCGTGCCGGGCGCGAGGCGGGCCGGGAAAGCGCCGCGGATCCGCCAGAGCAGCCAGATCATGCCCAGCGTGACGATCAGGCTGGCGATGCTCCACTCGAGGTCCGAGACGCCGAGGTCGGCGAAGCCCGGCTTCTTGAAGTCCGGGTCGTTCGGGTTGCTGATCAGCACGCTGAGGAAGCCCACCGTGACGATCTGCCCGAGCAGCCACAGCCCTTCGAAGACGAACAGCACCCAGAGCAGCGCCGCCCGCTTGCCGCGCAGCAGCGCGCTGCCGACAACGGTCAGGTACACCCCGGACAGGAAGGTGTGGCCGGCCGGGATGCCGAAGAACTCGATCACGTCCTCCGCGTCCTTGACGAACTCCGGCGCGAACAAGTGCACCGGGACGGCGATGAACGAGCAGACGGCGGCGAACAAGACTGCGCGACCGATCCACACCGCGGCCCGCTGCTGCCACTTGGGGATCACCTGTTCCGATGACACCTGACTGATCATCCCACCTGCCAGGAGCGGACTTGAACCGATATGCGACTCTGGCCCGCATGATGGCCGTCCCCGCCCGGCTCCAGTACCGGTTGATGCGCGACGTGATGGTCGGCGCCGGAGTGCTCTACTGCAGCCTGCTGCTGGAGGTAGCGGCCGGATTCCCGCTGAATATCCACTACTCGTTCCTCAGTGAGCTCGGCGCGAAGGACCAATCGACCGGTCCGTATGCGCGAGCAATGGATCTCGGCTCGGGGGTGTTGCTGGTGCTCGCCGCGATCCTCGGCCGTCCAGCGATCCGGATACACCGCGATGTGGGCGGGCTGCTGGTCAGCGCGGCTGTGTTCGGCGTCGGGACGATGTCCGACGCGGTATTCCCGATGGACTGCGCGCCGTCCCTGAGCCAGGCGTGCCGCGATGCCGAGGCGAACGGCCAGACCGGCGCGGCGCTGATCCTGCACGAGACGACCTCGACACTGGCCGGCGTCGGGAGTGTTGCCATGGGCATCTTCGCGGTCCTCGTACTGCGCCGGCTGGGCTGGGGCGGCGTGCCGGCCAAGGCGATCGCGGTGCTGGCGGGCGGGGTCGCGGTGACCCAGGCCTGGCTCGGGATCGAGACCGGCGTGGAGGTGCTGACCGGCAACGATCTGCATCCGCCGGGCATCCTGCAGCGGGTTTCCGTCCTGCTGGTCTGTCTGTTGATGGCGACGCTGTTACCAGGCTTGAGGCAGGCTTTCATCAAATGAGTACACCGTGGATCGTGCTGCCCGGCCTGGCCGAGACTCCCGAGGAGTTCGACCGGGTCCTCGGCCTGCTGCCCGGACGCGACATCCGGGTGCTCGACCCGTGGCAGACCCCGGTCGCCTCGTCGGTGGACGAATTGCGAGCGGCAACCAAAGCCGGTACTCCGGTCCGCCTGGCCGGCCACTCGATCGGCGGCCTCGCAGTACTGCGCTGGGCCCTGACCCATCCCGGCGAGATCGAGCGCCTCGTCCTGATCGACACCAGCCTCACCTCGGAGACGGGCTGGAGCTGGCTCTATCCGGGCACCCCGGCCGACCGGATGATCCGCTCGTTCCTGACCTCCGTCGGCCGGACCGGCCTGCCGCGGCTGATCGGACCCAGCCTGCGCCGGCTACTGGTCTGGGTCGGCAGTGCGACCAACCGCGATCTGTTGTCCAAGGCAACCGCCAGGGCCCGGTACGGCGCGGCGAACTCCTGGCTGTTGTTCTGGGACGACCTGGCGAACAGCTGGACGCTGGCCGCAGAGGTGGAGGCGCTGCTCCAGAGCCTGCCGTCGAACCTGCCGCCGACGGTCGTCCTGGTAGCCACCGGCGGCAGCTCCCGCTTCACCGCGAAGAGCTGGCTGGCCGGTCAACGCAAGCTGGCCGCGAAGCTCAACACAATCGGCATCGAAGTGCTCAGCGACTCGGCGCACCTGGTCCACCTGGACCGCCCCGACGCCATCGCCAACGCCCTGAGCGACTAGGGCGCTGAGCGACTAAGCAGGAGTAGTCAGCGCCGGTGTCGGAAGCTTGCGCTGCCAGACCTCGTCCAGCGCCATCCGCATCGCACCGGTGACGACCGCGTCCTCGGCAAGAGCGGACAGCTCCAGCTTCGGGTGGTTCAGCGTCAGCAACCGGAGCTGGTCGGAGATGGCGTCGAGCAGCACGGCGCCCGCCCGGGCCACACCGCCACCGATCACCACGGCCGTCGGGTCGAGAACCAGTACTGCGGGGGCAAGTGCCCTCGCGAAGTCCCGCGCGACCTGCTGCACGACGGCCTGGGCGACCGGGTCGCGCTCGGCAGCCGCGGCGAACACATCGGCAGTGTCCAGCTGGTCGCGACCGAGCTCCGCCAGTCGCGAGTCCGGGTTGGCCAGCGCCGCCTGCCGTCCGAGCTCGGCGATCGCCTCGGAGCCGACCGCACGTTCCAGCGGTCCGCGGCTGTCCTCGGGATTGATCACGTCGTCCGGCGCGGTGGCGATGAAGCCGATCTCACCGGCGGCACCCGTGCCGCGGTGCAGCCGGCCGTCGATCACGATGCCGGCACCGAGCCGCTCACCCCACTGGATCGCCAGCAGGGTCCCGGTGCCACCCCGGGCCGCGGCGATGGCCAGTGCGGCCAGGTTGGCGTCGTTGTCCAGCATGACCGGGCAGTCGAGCAGGCTACGGACATGCTTGGTCAGGTCGACCGCGGACCAGCCGGGCACACTCGGCACCAGCTGGACGCGGCCGGTGTGCTCGTCCACGATGCCGGGGCTGGCGGCGACCGCGGCCGCGATGTCCTCGGCCGGCACCTCCGCCTCGGCCAGTGCCTCGGTGATCACCTCGCTGATGACGCCGAGCAGCTCCTGGGCGGTCCACCCGGGGCCGGACCGGCGGACGAGCGAAAGCTTGCGACCGGCCAGGTCGGAGACGCCCACGGTGACGCGGTGCGGACCGACGTCCAGGCCGAGCACCGGCGCTGCGCGGCCGCGCAGCGACACCCGGATGGCCGGCCGGCCGAGCGAACGGTCCGCCGAATCCGGCCCGTGCTGCTGCAGCCAGCCGTTGTCCAGCAACTCGTCGACCGCCTGTGCGACGGTCGGTCTGGCCAGACCGGTCCGTTCCACCAGTTCGGCGACTCGCAGCGGGGCCGGTGCCGAGCGGCGGACCGCGTCCAGCACAGCAGCGACGTTGATCCGCCGCAGCATCGTCGTACCGCCGCCGCCGACCGTTCCCTTGCCCATGTCCGACCCCTTGCCTGCCACTCGCCCATCTTATATATAAAGCGAGCGTTCATAAATTAAACCACTCCCAGGCGCGGGCGGTGCGTTCTGGAAATCCGTGAGTTGACAACTATCACTGTCCGGGCGCCGTGCTGCCCAGCACACGCACCCGCTCAGGGATCAGTCCTACAACGCCCTGAGGTCAGTCTTGCAGCACTGTGCGGGCAAAGCTGCTCAGTGCCTCACGGTCGGGCTGCTGAGTCTTGGTCATCAGGCTCGCGACGTGCTTCTCCACGGTCCGCGGCGAGATGTGCAGCCTCGACGCGATCGACTTGTTCCCGATCCGGTCGACCAGCAACCGGCAGACCTCGTACTCCCGGGTGGTGATCCCCAGTTGGCGCAGATTCGCCGGCACCTGGTCGGTCCCGGTACGGCGCTGCGAGACCGTCGCCCCCAACTGCCGCATCAAACTCCGGCACGCGCTCGCCACCGGCTGGACGTTCGCGATGTGGAAGTAGTCCTCGGCCTGCCGCAACCACGCGACCGGCTCACCCCACCCATCGGCATGGGCCGGCTCGGCCACCATCCGCAGCCCGAGATGCCGCGCCATCGGATAGAGCGAGGACGTCTCCATCGCCTCGGCCGCCTTCGCGTCGGCCTCCTCCGGGCGTCCGTCCCGGCCCAGCAGCACCGCATGTGCCCATTGAACGAACTGCCGGTTCCATCGCATCCGGCTGCCCGCCGTCGCCGAGACGGCCTCGAAATGCGGCCAGCCGTTGCGCCCGGCCAGCACACCCAGCAGGAGCCCCAGTCCGTTCTTCCCGGCCATGTGGAAGGTGGTCGGGTTCTGCGCGTCGTACGCGAGGGCCTGGGCCATGTCGGACTCGGCCAGCTCGCGGTTCTCCTCGAGCAGGGCGCAGAAGGTCCGCGCGAGTCCGTAGGACAGCGGCAGTTCGTGCGAGGCGCGCTCGCCCCAGGTCGCCAGCTCCGAGAGGATCGCCTCCATCTCGGTCCGGCGGCCCTGATGGCCGGCCAGGACGGCCTTGGTGACCAGCACGTACGGCGCGCCGCGGGTGAGCTTCAGCCGCTTGGTCACGGTCAGACAGGCCTCGATCATCTCGGCTGCCTTCTCGTACTCCGACCGCAGGATCGCCTGCTGGCCGAGTGCGCCGTCGACCTCGTAGGCGCTCGGAATCGCGCCGATCCGCAGCGCCTGCTGGCGGGCGTGTTCGAGCTCCGTCACGTCGCCGTCGGCCAGGCACATCGTGCCGGCCTGGAAGATGTGCGAAAGGTTCTGCTGGACGGCCATGTTGTGCTCGGCCGCCACCTGCCGGGCCCGCCGGAAGTAGCCGATCGACTGGTCGAGATCGTGCTCGCGGGACAGGATGCCGAGCAGCTGCCAGGCCTCGACGGCGACCGCCGGGAGCTTGGCCCGTTCGGCCGCCTCGGCCGCCCGGGTGGCGAGCTGGGCCGCCGACTTCAACCGTCCCGGGCTCGTCTTGGCCAGTTCGAGGGCCGCTGCCATCGCGTCGAGCGGTGCGAGGTCGGAGTCGTCCGCGTCCGGCCCGAGCAGGGACCGCGCGACGGCGACATGGGTGGACGCCGACGACCAGCGGCCGGCGAAGTGCTCGACTCCCGCCAGCCGGACGTGCAGAGCCGCCACCTTGCGGCTGTCGAGATTGCGGTTGGCCAGGTCCTCGATCGCGGCCGCCGTGACAGCGGGGTGCTCGAACTGACCGGTCTCGCCCAAGGCGAGCAGCAATGATCCGAGTACTTCGGCACGGTAGGCGATGTCGGGATCTTCGGCGAGCAGGGTGTTGGCGCGGTCCAGCAGGTTCACCGCGGAGGCCATCGAGCCCTCGTCGAAGGACCGTCGGCCGGTCAGTGCGAACAGCCGGCCGGCGCGGGCCACGTCGCCGCCGACCCGGGCGAGCTCGGCGACCATCGGGCACCATTCGCCCGGAAGGCCGGCGTGCAGCTCTTCGATCGCATCGGCGCAGCGCCGGGCCAGGCCGGCCCGCTCGGTCGGGTTCAGGCCGGCCAGCAACGCCTCGGCCGTCAGCGGATGCCGGAACGCGTACCAGTCCGGCACCGGCTCGTCCGGACCGACCAGCTGCGCCGCGAGTCCGGCCCGCAGGGTCGCGAGGAGTTGCCGCTCGTCGACGCCGCTGGCATGCCTGACCACGCTGAGCGGAAAGCGATGGCCGATCACGGCCGCCAGCACCAGGATCTCCCGCGACTGTGGTCCGAGCTGGTCGGTCCGGCTGCTGATGCTGCGGACCACCGCGGCCGGCACGGTCATCCGGAAGTCGTCGACGACCTGGACCGTGCCATCGGTCGCCGAGACCAGCTGTCCGGACCGGCTGGCCTCCTGCAGCAGTTCCTCGACGATGAAAGGGACGCCGGCGCTGTCGGTCCACAGCCGCTCGGCGAGCCGATCGGGAACTCCTGTCGACGGGACCTCCAGGCAACCGGCCGCCAGCTCTCTGACGTTCTCGCGGTCGAGTGGGCGCAGTTCGACCAGCGCCGCGGTCCCGCGCTGAGCCGCGAGCTGGGCGAGTTCGGCGGCCGGCGTACGGTCCGGACGGAGGGTGGCGACGACGGCGATCGGCTGGTCCTGGAGATTGTCGAGCAGGTACTCGATCACGGCCAGGGTCTCCGGGTCGGAGCCGTGCAGGTCCTCGAGCACGAGCAGGCAGCCGCGGTCCCGGCCGACCAGCTGGAGCAGCCGCAGGATCGCCTCACCCAGGACGACGGCGGAGATCCCGCCCTCGGGCACATCGCCGTCGCCCCAATCGGGAACGAGCCGGCCGAGCACCCGGCGATAAAGCCCGAGCCGCTCCGGATCGGGCATCTCACCGCGCCGGATCAACGACAGCAGGGCTTCGGTGAACGGTCGGAACGGGACCATCGTGCCGATCGCGCCGACCCGGCCGCGGAGCGTCGCCATGCCCTGATCGAGTGCCAGCGTCGTGGCAACCGCGGCCAGCCGGCTCTTGCCGATGCCGGGCTCGCCGACCAGGAAGACCGCAGCCCCACGCCCGGCACGAGCCTCGGCGAGAAGGTGGTCGAGTTGATCGATCTCCCCGTCTCTGCCGACCACACCGGGCGAATGGGTCTGCATGATTGCAAACTCTATCCACGGACCCGGGCGATCGCAGTGGGTTCGGCCGGTCGCCTCCGGCGGCCCGGCTGCGTCAAACGTTTGCTGCAGCCGGGCCGACCGGAGCGGTTGGCGGCCGGTCGGTCAGTGCGGAGCGCTGATCGAGGTGAAGGTCCCGCAGCCGTCGACGATCTCGATGACGCCGACGGCAAGTGCGCTGGCGGTCCCGACCAGGGCCAGGGCCCGCAGGCCGAGCCGGCCGCGCGAGGGCAGGGTGATGGGGCCGATCGGGTCGATCGGCTCGTCGACCGGCTGGGTGGCGAGCGGGTCCTGCGGCTGGTTGTGCTGGGCGGTCATGGTGTTTCCCCTGTCGAATGGTGTTCTGTCCGGCCGGTGCGCTGTGATGGGCGCCGCAGACCGGTGGTGGGTTCCAGCAGCAGTACGGACGGAACCTGTCCGTGGAAACCGAGCCGGAGCAGGCCATAGCCGATCCCTGCCAGGCCTGTCAGCAGGCCTGGTGAGGTGACGGCTCGCGGCGTGCCACAGTGCGGCCCGTACTGCTGTACTGCGGCGAGCACCAGCCCGGCCCGGCGCTTCCGGACCGCCTCTGTGGCTGGGTGATCGCTTCCGGTGAGCCACAACAACGGCTCGACCGCGCCGAGCTCGCCGTGACACAGACTCATGTCGGCGAGTACCGGACGTTCTGTGGCGGTCCTCAGATAGGTGTCGAGGTCCGTCGGGGTGCCGGCGGAGAGCCGGGCAAGGGTGGCACCGGCTCCGCCCGCGCACCAGCCGGCGTCGGCCGGCTGGTCGCGCCCATCTTGGTTGACAGCAGCCAGGTCGATGGCTGCCCGCGCCGCGTCGGCGTACGGGCTGCCTGGTAGGCCGTACTGTCCGAGCGCCCAGCCGATTCCCTGGTATCCACGGGCGAACCCTGGGCCGGGGGCGGGGATCGCGCGGTCCACTGCCGAGACCAGTTCGTCGGCGTACCGGGCCGCGAGTCGCGCGGCGGCAGGCAGACCGCGGATCGCTTGCATAGCGGCGAGTCCGCCGGCCGCGCCCTCGACGTAGCCGGGGAAGTGGTCGGGGTCGGGACTGAGCTGCTCGCTGAGTTCCAGGGATGCCGCCAGCCACTTGGTGACGTCCGGGTCGTCCAGCAGATAGCTGAGCCGGTCGAGGCCGTAGCTGATTCCCCCGAGGCCGTGCAGGCCGGGCCCGACGATCTGTGCCGTCTCCGGCCAGGCCGAGAGCGCTTCCAGCAGCAAGGGAATCGGCCGGATCGCGTCCCTGGCCAGGTCGCTGTACTTCTGGGCGCCGGTGAGCGCACCGATCTGGGCCAGGAAGAGCGCGGTCCCCGTGAAGCCGTTCGACAGGCCGGCGCCCATCGGCATCACGGCCCAATGGTGGTCGTCGAGCAGTTCGAGGCTCAGCCAGTTCGCCGCGCCGCCGCTGCTGCCGAGGACCTGCGCCATGATCTCGTCGGCGATGTCGGTGGCGGCCGCGAGCAGCCGTTCCGGATCGGCTTCCGCCGCGCCGAGGCCGGCCCTGTTCGTCGTACAGGCATGGACGACCGGTTCCGGGCGGGTGGCCAGGCAGGCCGAGATGAGCCATTGCTGGCGGTGCTGATCGACCTCGCTCATCGCGGCGATCTTCGCCTCGACCTCGGCAAGTCCCTTGCTGGCAAGGAGTTGTGGCACCCGGCTGCCGTCGGCGGCCCACACGTCGCGGCTGTCCGGCCGGGCGGTGAAGAGCGGGACGTCGCCTGCCCAGAGGTCGGCCAGCTCGTACGGGACCAGCCGGCGTACCGACGGGTCGGCCTCCCAGAGCAGGTCGAGCAGCTGGCTCCGGCCGTCCGCGTCGCGGAGCGCGTCGGGATGCGTCGACTCCTCGAGCAGGGTCACGTAGGTGTGTGTCGGCCGGGCGACGTACCGGATCTCGTCGGTCGCGCAGCGGGCCAGGAGTCCGTCCGGCCCGAGCAACTCCTTGCGGTGCCAGGCGATCGCCTCATACGCTGCCCGGAACCCGGTCAGTAAAGCGATCTCGTGGTCCCGCGGCTCCATCGCGACCCCGTCGAGCCGGGGACGGTTGCGAGCACCGGGTGTCGTGCCGGGACGCCGGACGAGGTGCATCGTGTCCAGGCCTGCGTCGGCCCAGTCGACCTTGTTGACAGGCGAAACCTCGCCGGCGTCGCCGCCCAGTCCGGAGATGTCCGTGACGCCGTGCTCGCCGGTGAAGAGCAACGGCAGCAGGGCGGTGCGGTAGACCGAGCTGCGGAGCGCCGAGTGAGCTGGGTCCTGTCCTAGTACGCCGATACCTTGCTGGCTCGGATGGAAGAGTGTCTCCACGTCTACGAGCACCGGTTGGTCGCCGGCCGCGATCAGGTTCTCGTAGTGCATGTCGGTGCCGTCCAGCACGTACAGCAGGGCCAGTAGAGCACCTTGCCGGTAGTAGAAGCGGCGTACTTCGGCCAGGTCGGCGCAGGGCTGGTGCTCGACGAACCCGAGCCAGCCGTAGCCCGGCCGGGGCACCACCTGGACGGTCCGCAGGCCCAGACCGGTCTTGCCGCTCAGCCAGTCGGTCAGCTCGTTGAAGTGCAGGTGCAGGTCGAGCGGCCGGGGTTTGTAGACCACCTGGGTGCCGTCGTCGAAGGTGAGGGTGGCTGTCGATCGTCCGCCACGGTGGGGATCGCCCCCGGGCTCGACGCTGACGAGTGCGCCGGGATCGACGCCGGCCAGCAATTCGGTCACCAGTAGCTCGCGGTCCTCGGCGAGGCGGGCCAGCAGTTCGAGGTGACCCTCGACAGCCTGTCGGCACGCCTCGCCCAAAACCCGGGCCAGCACTGGGTATGCGGCCAGGAATTCCGCCAGCTCGCTCCCTCCAGTGAGCCGGTGGGTGAAGTTCAGGAAACGCTCGGCCGGTGTCGCGCCGGCCAGTTCTTTCCGGCTCCGGGCCCGGGCCAGCTCGAGCACCAGGGTGCGAGCTGCCGACCGGACCAGGCGATGTCCTAGTCGTTGCAGGAACTGCTCGGCCACTACGCCGTTGTGTCCGGCCGCGGCCAGGTCGTGGCGGGCCGAGTCCAGCAACGGTGCGAGGCAGCTGACCAGAGCTTGTCTCCAGTCGCCCGCCACCGGCGTACGGTCGGCGGTCGAGGCGGTACTACGTTCTACGTACTCCGCCCAGGCAGGCATCTGCCGGCCTGATTCGTGCGGGCCGATACCGGCCGTCCACCAGGCGTCTGCCTGGCCGGCCGGGAGCGTCCCGGTGGTCGCGGAGTTGAGCACGGGCTCAGGGTGCCATCGGCTACCGGGTGCTGCCATGGGTACCGAGCCCCCATATTCCTCACCCGGCACGAGCTCCGGGTGGGTAGTGCTGCCGCACCGCGGGATGGCGACTGGGGGTTGACCATCCCGCGGCAGCAGCGCCTGGCCGGTCGAACCTCTGGTGGAAGGTCAGGCCGGATCAGGAACTCCGGTAGTACGGGCAACCGTTGGCCGGCCCCCGCTGCTCTGCGTTCTCGACGATGGCCTCCTTCGGTTGCGTTTCTAGGGATGGATGTGACCGAACGCCGTGAACGATGCCTGAGCCGTGATGGACCGGGCAAGAGCTCCGGACACCCAAATTCCCTCCCCACCCACCCGGTGTTCACGTACGTGGAGACCGACGTGAACATGGGGGCCGATCACCCATGTGCGCCGGCCGGGCAACTGCGACGGTGGCTAGGTGTTCAGCCCTGTTACGCCCGGTCTCCCGGTCTCTGCCCACTCGGTCCTCGACGTGGTGCCGCAGCTGGCCGGGCAGTCGGCGGCGGCTGCGCTGCGGGAGACCGTCGAGGTCGCCCAGGCGGCGGACGACCTCGGCTATCGGCGCTTCTGGGTCGCGGAGCACCACGGTGTGCGCGGGATCGGCAGTGCGGCTCCTGCAGTGCTCGCCGCGGTCCTGGCCGCCCGGACCGACCGGATCCGGCTCGGCTCGGGCGCGGTGATGCTGGCGAACCACCAGCCGCTTGTCATCGCCGAGGAGTTCGCGGCACTCGCGGCCGCGTACCCGAGCAGGATCGATCTGGGTGTCGGCAAGGCCCCGGTCGCGGCCGCACCGACCACCGCGGCCGCACTCGGCAAGACCGATGTCGGCTGGGACGCGTTCCCCCAGCGGCTGGACGAACTCTGCGGCTTCCTCCGGGACGGTCTGCCCGGGCGTGCTCCGGTGGGGGATGTCCGGCTCGCACTGGCCGGCTTGCCGCCACCCGTGTTCGTGCTCGCCGGTTCGCCGCACGAGGCGCAGGTGGCCGCAGTACGGGGGTTGCCGGTGTTCCTGGCTCACCACACGACGTCACAGACAACGCTCGCGGCAGCATCGGCGTACCGGGACTCCTTCCAGGCGACAGGGCCCACGGGCAAGCAGTACCTCGCTGTCACTGTCGGGTTGGTGGCGGCCGACTCCGACGAGGAGGCGGTGATCCGGCTCGCGGAGTACGTCCGGATCAAGCTCCGCCTGAACGCAGCGGGGTCCAGAGCGACGACAGCTGAGCTGATGGAGTTGCTGGCCCCGCCGCTGACCACTCGCGAGCGGCACAAGGCTGAACGCCTGCTGGACGACCCAGGACACATCGTCGGATCGCGGGCGACTGTCGCCTCGGAGCTGGCCTCGCTGGCAGCCGACACGGGAGCTGACGAGATCATGCTGGTCCCGCTGGCCTACGACGGACTGATCCGCTCCGCCATCCTGCGGACCGCCGCGGCTGGACTGACTCGCTCGGTACGAAGTGTCGCGCGCTCTGCGCCGCACTTCGTAGCAACTGCCTGATTGCTGCTGCCTGAGATCGACACTGCCTGAATCCGATCGGCTTAGTGTGGGTACGGCCGACAGTACGGATCCCTGGAGAGGCAGAGCAGATGTCGCGAGAGCAGGAAGTCGTCGAAGCGTGTCCTACCGACCTGTTCATCGGGGGCAAGTGGCGAGCGGCAGAGGGCGGTAAGACCCTCGCAGTGGAGGACCCGTCCACCGGTACGACGCTCTGCTCGGTAGCCGACGCCAGTGTTGCCGACGGCCTGGCAGCGCTGGATGCGGCCGTCGCGGCACAGGCCGAGTGGGCTGCCACGCCGCCCCGGGACCGCGGCGAGATCCTGCGCCGGACCTTCGAACTGATGACGGCCCGGGCCGATGAGCTCGCGCTGCTGATGACGCTGGAGATGGGCAAGCCGGTCGCCGAGTCCAAGGGCGAGATCGCGTACGCCGCGGAGTTCTTCCGCTGGTTCGCCGAAGAGGCGGTCCGGATCGACGGCGGCTACCAGATCGCCCCGAACGGCAAGGGCCGCTTCGTCGTCATGCGGCAGCCGGTCGGCCCCTGTCTGCTGATCACCCCGTGGAACTTCCCGACCGCGATGGGCGCCCGCAAGATCGGACCGGCGGTCGCGGCGGGCTGCACGATGGTGATCAAGCCGGCCGCGCAGACGCCGCTGTCGATGCTGAAGCTGGCCGAGTTGATGACCGAGGCCGGGCTGCCGGCCGGGGTACTGAACGTACTCACCACCAGTGACTCCGGCGGCGTGATGGAGCCGCTGATCAAGGACGGCCGGGCTCGCAAGCTGTCCTTCACCGGTTCGACGCCGGTCGGCAAGAAGCTGATCGAGCAGTCCGCCGACCAGGTGCTGCGGACCAGCATGGAACTCGGCGGGAACGCGCCGCTGCTCGTGTTCGAGGACGCCGATCTGGACAAGGCGGTCGAGGGCGCGATGCTGGCGAAGATGCGCAACGGCGGCGAGGCCTGTACTGCGGCGAACCGGATCTACGTCCACTCGTCGGTGATCGACGAGTTCGGTGCGAAGCTGACCGAGCGGATGGGCGCGCTCAAGGTCGGCCGTGGGACCGAGGACGGTGTCGACGTCGGGCCGCTGATCGACGCGAAGCAGCGGGACAAGGTCGCCGATCTGGTGGCCGATGCGATTGCCCAGGGCGCCGAGGTGCTGCTCGGTGGTTTGGTTGCCAAGGGCAACGGGTACTTCTATCCGCCGACGGTACTGGCCGGCGTACCGGCGAGTGCCCGGCTGCAGAAGGAGGAGATCTTCGGGCCGGTCGCGCCGCTGACCTCGTTCGAGGACGAGGACGAGGCGGTCCGGATGGCCAACGACACCGAGTTCGGCCTGGTGTCGTACCTGTTCACCAAGGACCTGAGTCGTGCGCTGCGGGTCGCCGAGGCGCTCGAGAGCGGGATGGTCGGGCTCAACCAGGGCATCGTCTCGAACCCGGCCGCGCCGTTCGGTGGCGTCAAGCAGTCCGGCCTCGGCCGCGAAGGCGGCACGGTCGGAATCGACGAGTACCTGGACGTGAAATACATCGCCGTCAACCTGGACTGACAGTGGCTGGAAGGTAATTACATCGAGACCTTGACTAAGTAGGTCGAGCGGCTCTCACCACCGACAACTGGGGCATCCAGCGCCTCAACCTCGTCGTCGAGTAGCCCCAGTCATACTGGGGACTATGACTGATTACTGGGGAATCAGGATTGCGGCGCTTGTCGCGATTGCGTGCGTAGTACTGACTGGATGCGGAGATGGGCCGGCGGCTACTCCTACTCCGAACCAGACGCTTCCAAGTACTGGCAGTACTACGACGTCACCTCCGCCCAGCAGCCCGTCGTCGTTCCCGCGGCCGACCAGTAGGCCGGGGGAGTCGCACGAGACGAATCTGCTGCCGATCGTGCAGCACGGGCCTCGGGACAAGAAGCGGATCGCGCTCACCTTCGACGCGGATCTCACCGCCCTGATGCGCCAGCGCCTCCAGCACGGCAAGGTCAAGTCGTACTACAACGAGGCGCTGATCAACGAGCTTCGTGCCATGAAGGTCCCTGCCACGCTGTTCCTTACCGGGATGTGGATGGAGCAGTACCCCGACCGCACCCGGGAGCTCGCGGCGGATCCGCTGTTCGAGCTCGGCACCCACACCTACGACCATCGCGGCTTCACCAAACACTGCTACACGCTGGGCACTGTTCCCGTCGCCGACATGCTGGCCGACGTACGCCGGGCGGTCGACCTCCTGGACAAGCTGGATCCGCATCCGACCAGATGGTTCCGGTTCCCCGGAGGTTGCTACGACGGGACCGCCCTGCACGAACTCGCCCCGTCCGGCGTCACCGCGGTCGGCCTCGATGTGCCCGGCGCCGACGGATTCGCCAAGTCGCCGAAGCCGATCATCAAGCAGGTGCTGTCGAACGTGCGCGCCGGCTCGATCGTCGTCCTGCACCTGCACGGCGGCGACAACGCCCCGTTCACCGACGAGGCGATCCCCGAGATCGTCCGCACGCTCCGTGCCCGCGGCTACACGCTCGTCACCGTTACCCAATTGATGAGCGACTGAATCCACCGGCGGGTTGATGAGCCCCGCCCGTCCGGCATGGCAGTCTTGGCCGGACCATGACGACGACCCGTGACTCGCGCTCGCGCGGCCGGAGTCTGCGCAAGGGCGCTCTCGGGCTCGGCGCCTCCACTGCAATCGGCGTCTCGTCGACCGCGCCGGCGTACTCACTGGCCGTGTCCGTCGGGCTGCTCGCCGGCACGGTCGGCGCGGCCACTCCCTTCATGCTGGCTGTCAGCGCGATCCCGGTGGTCCTGGTAGCGCTGTGCTTCCGCGAGCTGAACGCCGCCGAGCCGGACTGCGGTACGACGTTCCGCTGGACCGAGAAGGCGTTCGGCCGCGGGATCGGCCGGATGGTCGGCTGGACCACCGTGATGGCCTGCGTGCTGGTGATGGGGAACCTGGCCCAGGTCGCCTCCGTCTACACGTACGTGTTGTTCGGACTCGATGGCGCCGCCGACTCGCGCGTCGCCCAAGCCGGACTCGGTGCCGTGTTCATCGTCGGGATGGCGGTGCTGGCCTACCGCGGGATCCGGATCGCCGCCTGGACCCAGTTGCTGCTGCTCGGCATCGAGCTGCTCGCGCTGCTTTGGTTCGCGGTCAACGCCTTCTGGGCGGCCGACTCCTTCAGGATCCCCGCGCTCTCGACCACCGGCGAAGGCAGCTGGTCGACCGGCCTGCTGATCGCGGTGTTCCTCTACTGGGGCTGGGACTCGTCCTTCAGCGTCAACGAGGAGACGCGCGACCCACGCCGTACGCCGTCGGTAGCCGCACTCGCCGCGAACGCGATCCTGGTCGTCCTGTACGTCGTCGTCGCCTGGTCCGCGATCGCGTACGCCGGGACGGACACGCTCGCGGAGGTCTCGGACGGCGACTTCTTCTCGGTCCTGGCCGGTGACCTGCTCGGTACGGCCGGTGGCAAGCTCCTGATCGCCGCGGTGCTGGCCTCGGCGCTCGCCTCGACCCAGACCACGATCCTGCCGACCGCGCGGACGATGCTGTCGATGGCCCGCCGCGATGCGTTCCCGGGGCAGTTCGCCCGGATCTCGTCCCGCTTCGACACCCCGAGTGTCGCCACCTGGGCGTTCGCCGGAGTGAGCCTGCTGATCTATGTGGTGCTGGTGCTCACCTCCGACGCCGTGCTGGCCGACTCGGTCGGTGCGGTCTCCATCCTGGTCTCCCTGTACTACGTGACGACCGCGGCCGCAGTACCGGTCTATTTCAGTGGTGAGATCCGGGGGCGGGTGCTGCAACGGGTAGTGGTGCCGTTGCTGGCGACGGCGGGATTCGTCCTGATTCTGGTGCTGGCGGTCGCGAACGCCGCGACAGGCTCCCTGGTTGTCGTGGGTGTGACGATGGTGGTGGGCGCGATCATCATGTTCTCGATGAAGCCGCCTACCGAAGGGGAGGTGGCGTCGTGACGGAACAGCGCAGACGGATGCGAAGTGCCGGGATCACGCTCGGCCTGACTGCTCTGGTCGCGGCCTCGCTGACCGGCTGCTCCAACGACGACGACCAGCCCGACTACGCCGCGATCTGCGTCGACCCGCAGACGCAGGAGCGGACCGACGACGGCAACTGCAAGGACGAGCGCGAGTACCACGGGTCGGGCGCGGGCTTCTTCTGGTTCTACATGGCGACCCGGGGCGGCGGCCTCGTGCCGCCGATCGGCGGCCGGTACAACACCGGCCAAGGGACCTTCACGACTCCGAGCACCCGCCCGGGCGCGAGTGGCTCGCCGACGATCAAGCGTGGCGGCCTGGACACGAAGGGCGGCGACATCGGCAAGATCAGCCGGGGCGGATTCGGCAAGGCGGGCAAGGGAGGCTCGGGCGGCTGATGTGGCGGCACTCGATCCGGCCGCGACCCGGCTGGAAGGACAAGGTCGTCGAACAGGGGCTGGTGTTCCCGATGACCGACATGCCCGACGGCAGCGAGCGGCCGTACTGGAACGAGAGCGCCTGGTACGAAGTGACGATGGACGAGGTGCTACACCTCGAACGCGTCACCGAGGAGCTCTACCAGATGTGCAAGCACGCGGCCTCGGTGATGGTGACCAGGTTCAGCGACGACCAGCTCGGGCTGGCGTCCGGGACGTTGTCGCTGGTGCAGCAGTCGCTGAAGCGGGAGGACCTGTCCGTCTACGCGCGGTTCGACCTGGCCTGGTCCGGGGTCGAGCCGAAGATGCTGGAGATCAACGGCGACACCCCGACCGGGCTGCTGGAGTCCGCGGTGATCCAGTGGAACTGGCTCGAGGACGTGTTCCCGGATGCCGACCAGTGGAACTCGGTGCACGACCGGCTGGTCAAGTGGTGGACCGAGCGACGTACGGCCGGCGCCTTTCCCGGTAACGAGGCGCACTTCTTCAACTCGGGGTCCGAGACCACCGGCGAAGAGGCGATGACGGTCGCCTACCTGCGCGACACCGCGGCGATGGCCGGGCTGGCGACGTACGGGCACGAGATCGAGGACCTCGGCTGGGAGTCGGCGCAGCGCGCCTTCGTGGACTGGGGTGGGCGGAAGATCCGGACCGCGTTCAAGCTGTACCCGTGGGAGGACATGCTCGACGACGAGTTCGGCAAGTACATCCTGGCCGGGGTCGAGCGTGAGCCCGTGCAGTGGATCGAGCCGATCTGGAAGACGATGCTGTCCACCAAGGCGATCCTGCCGGTGCTGTGGGAGCTCTACCCGGACCACCCGAACCTGCTCCCGGCGTACCTCGGCTCGCCGGGCGACCTGCTCGAATGGGTGGCGAAGCCGCTGCACGGGCGCGAAGGCAGCAACATCCGGATCCACACGATCGCCGAGCCGGTCGACCACATCCAGTCGGGGCCGTACGACACGGACACGATGGTCTACCAGGAGTGGTACCCGCTGCCGTCGTACGAAGGAAATCGGGCTGTGATCGGCAGTTGGGTCGTCGACGGCGTCGCAGCGGGCATGATGGTTCGTGAATCGGATGGACCGATCACCGACTACTACGCCCGCTTCGTGCCGCACGCCATCGGTACCGAAGCCCGCCCGGACGCCGAAACGATCCAATCCTGGCTGAACGAATAAAGCGGGGCTCGTCCTGGCCGTCGGTGCCGGCTCCCTCTTCTTCTCCCACGTCAACGACGCAGGCTTCTGGCTCGTCAAGGAGTACTTCGGCCTCACCGTAGGCGAAACCATCAAAACCTGGTCCGTAATGGAACCATCATCTCCATCATGGGCCTGGCCATGACCCTCCTCCTGTCCCTGATCTTCTAGCGCCGATCAGGCAACTTGCCGCGGAGCCCCAACCCTGGGAACAGCCTTCCGGGACTTCGGATGATCGTTGGCGAGCTGCGAGACGCGCCCGGGCGACACCTTGAGAATCGTCGCGGTGTCGCGCACGGACAGTCCGTCGCCACGTAGCTGGCGAACAACGCGTCGCATGTCATCGGCCGCCGTATCAACTGCCGCCTGGGCCTCGACCATGCGCTGGCGAACGGCTGCAGCCTCGACCTCGACCCCGCCAAGATCGTGACGGATGTCGACGGCGTAGTCCGCAGCCTCACCACCAAGCTCGGTAGCGAGATAGTCGAGCGCCATCCGCTCCGCATCCGCCAACGGCCGGCACTGGGTCACCCCGACACCGTCAACCTGCAACTCCCACCCGTGCTCCCACCGCCGGGCCGTGACGCGATACGTCTTTGTCATTTCAACCACCCTTCCGGTAGCCACGGCAGCCGCTGGATCGTCTGACGGACCAGGCCCCGGCGAGATGTTCGTGGTCTGGGTGAGTACGACGCGATGACTCGCGCCGCAGGCGCAGGTCCAGACCTCGTGATCACCCTTACCTTGCCGTACCTCGCAGCCGTTCCGTCGGAGCGCGGCCGCCAGCACGCGATACTTCGCCGCTTTCACCATGCAGGCTAATTTAGCCCGGCTAAAATCTCAATGTATAGCCAGGGTAAACGCGACGGTTGTCGGCGGGGTCTTACGTGATCAGGTCGTTTGCGGTGCGGAGTACGGGCTTGGTGATGGTGATGGTGATGGTGGTGGGGGCGGTTGTGGTGTTGGTGACGTGGAAGGTGTGGGTGTCACCGGGGTTGAGGGTGATGAGGCAGGTGTCTACTCGGGCCGTGGGGTCCAGGCGGTCTGGGAAGAGGGCCAGGTCCTTGGTCAGGGCTGTTGCGGTGACGGTGACGGTGTAGCCGTTCGGGGTTGCCGTCACCTCAGCGGTGCAGGGGTTGGCGGTCAACTGGAGTGCGGTGTCCTCGACGAAGTACCAGTACGCCGTGGTGCCGTCGGCCGCGCGAACCTCGATGTACTCCGAGGTTGCGTCGGTCGGGGTCGTGATGGACTCCGGGAACTCGTTGAGGGCGTTCGAGCGGGCCGGGACCTCCAGGATGAACTGCTCGCTGGCGAACACCTCGCCACCGGGCCGCGTGCTCCGGCGGGAGACGGTCAGCTCGGTGCTCCAGGCAACATCTGTGTCGTTGTGGGAGGCAACTACCAGGCCGTCCTCGCACGGCTGCACGGTGAGCAGGCGGTCGGCGTAGACGCGGCGGAGCGCGAACCAGAGTGGCTTGCGGATGCCGTTGCCGTCGACGGCGGCCCAGGAGACGACCGGCCAGTTGTCGTTCAGCTGCCAGACGATCGCGCCGGTGTTCAACGGGAACAGGCTGCGGAAGTGTTCGATGCCGTAGGCAACAGCACGCGCCTGGTTCAGCTGCGTGGTCCAATGCCAGTCATCCATGCTCGACCACTTCGGCAGGTGGTCGCCAAGGCCGCGCTCGAGTTTGAGGTTGCCCTCGTGCGCCTTCTGGTGCACCAGCATCTGCTCGCCATACGGGTCGAGCGGCTCGTCGTGCACCACGGAGGTGAGCGTCGACCAGGCCGGAGGTCCCTGGAAGCCGAACTCGGAGACGAAGCGCGGCTTGTACTTGCGGTACGTCGAGTAGTCGACCTGGTTCCACACGTCCCAGACGTGCATCGTGCCGTTGCGCTCGTCGTTCGGGTGGATGTAGCGATCGTACGAGAACGGGCTGCCGGCCGAGTACGGCGTACGCGGGTCGAGCTCAGCGACGATCCCCGGCAGCAGATCGAAGTAGTAACCTTCGCCCCAGCTCCGGCCGGCCAGCGGCACGCGCCAGCCCCACTCGACGTATCCCCAGATGTTCTCGTTGTTGCCGTTCCACAAGGCGAGGCTCGCGTGCCGGCTCAACCGGGTGACGGCCTGCTCCGCCTCGGCCTTCACCTCGCTCCAGAGCGGCTCGTCCTCGGAGTACGCGGCGCAGGCGAACAGGAAGTCCTGCCAGACCAGCACCCCGAGCTCGTCGCAGACGTCGTAGAAGTCGTCGCTCTCGTAGATCCCGCCGCCCCAGACGCGGAGCAGATTCATGTTCGCGTCGATCGCGTCCGTGATGCCGGCCTCGTACGTCGACCGGTTCAGCCTGGTGACGAAGGCGTCGTCGGGGATCCAGTTCGCGCCGCGGACGTAGACCGGCTTGCCGTTGACCGACAGGATGAACGGCCCGCCGTGCTCGTCCGGCGCCACGTCCATCGTGATCGTGCGGAACCCGACCCGCCCTTGCCAGGCATCCTCGTTCGCCCCGGCTTGAAGCGACACCTGTACGTCGTACAGCGGCTGCTCGCCGTACCCGCGCGGCCACCAGCGGTCCACGGCGTCGATCGTCGAAGTGACACCGGCCTCGGCCGTACCCGCGGCCACCGTCATCTCGGTGGTGGTGCCGCCGACCTCGACCGTGATGGCCGCATCGTCAGTGGCATCGTCCGCCCACGCCAGGGCAAGTCTGGTGTCGAGTACGCCGTTGTCGCGGTCGAGCCCGGCGAGCGGCCGGACCGAGTCGATCCGGACCCCGCTCCACGACTCGATCCGGAGCGGCCGCCAGATCCCGGCGGTCGCGACGTCGATGCCCCAGTCCCAGCCGAAGTTGCTCGCCATCTTGCGGATCGCGTTGTAGGGATGGAGATTCGTGTGCGGCCACATCCCGGACGCCTCGCGCAGCTGGTTGGCGGTCGCGACCGGTGAGGCGAACTCGATCACCAGTTCATTGCGCTCGGCAACCAGCAGTCCGGTGACCGCGAACCGGTAGGACCGGTGCTGGTTCCAGGTCTTGCCGAGCTCGGTGCCGTTCAGGGTGATCCGCGCGGCCGTGTCGAGGCCGTCGGCAACGAGTTCCTGGACGGCGTGCTCGTCGGCCTCCCAGTCGAAGACGGTCCGGTAGCTCCAGCTCGTCCTGCCGATCCAGAACAGCTTGCCCTCGTTGTCGCCGTCGAACGGATCCGGGATCACGCCGGCCGCGAGCAGGTCGGTGTGCACCTCACCGGGCACGGTCGCCGGCACCGGTGCCGCGAGCAGTGCGCTGTGCCGGTCCGGCACGGGACCGTCGATCGCACGCACGGTCCAGGCGGCGCCGCCGTCGGTGGTCAGCGGAACGGTTCGGAGCGTGGAAGGCACAGGCGGATCGCTTTCGGAAGAAGGTGCTGAACCGGTTCAGATTCAGCTAACGGTACGGTGCCAGAGCTCGGCGAGCAGCCGGTGTCCAGCTGCTGTCGGGTGCACCCCGTCGTCGGCGAGGGTGGTCGCGCCGACGGTGAGCGCCTGCCGGTTGAACTCCACATCGGCCGGGACCAGGATCGCGTGGTACTCGGCAGCGAGCCGGCGGACCACCTCGATCTTGGGGTCCAGGTCCTCGCGCCAGGCGCGCTGCTCGGGCTTCACCGGCAGCAGGAACGGCTCGATCAGGACCAGCTTCGCGGTCACCGGTGCCAGCAGTTCGCGGTACGACGCCTCGAAGGACTCGGTGGAGGTGGGGTCGTCCTCGTCGTAGCGACGCCAGGTGTCGTTGATGCCGACCAGCACCGAGACGAGATCCGGCTCGTGGGCGAGTACGTCCTGCTCCCACCGCGCGACCAGGTCGACCGCGCGGTGGCCGCTGATGCCCGAGTTAACGATCCGCGGGCGGCTCGCCGCGAGGTCGTCGTACAGGTTCCGGACGTAGCCGTCGCCCAGGCCGGCCGGGTCGCCCCGCCGGCCGCAGTCCGTGACGGAGTCCCCGGCGAACACAACGGTTCGCCGGGGTCCGAGAAGTCCGTCGCTCATAAAGTGGCGGCGTGCGCGTCCCAGTCGTCCGGCAGGACGTCGGGGACCTCGACTGTGCTGGTCACATCGACGAAGGCGCCGGTGTCGATCGACTCGGCGATTGAGGCCATCACGTCGACGACGTGGAACGCCAGCGCCCCGGTGGCCCGGTGCGGCCGGTCCTCCCGGATCGCCCGCGCCATGTCCAGTACGCCCGTACCGCGCTCGGCGGTCGCCTTGGTCTCGGCGATCGTCTCCCAGTCCTCGCCACCGCGACGGCGGATCTTGATCTCACCGGCGAAGTTGTTCGGATCCGGCAGGGCGAGCGTCGCGTCCAGCCCGGTGATCTCGACGAAGCCGGAGCGCGGCAGCGGCGAGTCGAAGCTGAAGATGCTCTGCGATGACTGGCCCGACTCGAACCGGGCGATCGCGCTGACGTGGCTGGGCACAGTCACGTCGAACTCCTGCCCGGCCAGCGGGCCCGAGCCGATCACGCGCTTGTCCCGCGACTTGGAGCCCAGACCCGCCACGGCGGCGACAGGGCCGAAGCTCTGCACCAGCGCGGTCAGGTAGTAGGGGCCGATGTCGTACAGCGGGCCGGCCCCTTCCTGGAACAGGAAGGCCGGGTTCGGGTGCCAGGACTCCGGACCGGGGGACTGCATCAGGGTGAGCGCGGTCAGCGGCTGACCGATCTCGCCCTTCTCGATGAGCCGCCGGGCCGTCTGGAGGCCAGGACCGAGGAACGTGTCCGGTGCGCAACCGAGCCGGAGTCCCGCGTCCTGAGCGGTCGCGAGCAGCTTCAGTCCGCTCTCCTGGTCGAGCGAGAACGGCTTCTCACTCCACACGTGCTTGCCTGCGGCAACAGCTGCGAGGGCGACCTCGACATGGGCGATCGGGATGGTCAGGTTGACCACGATCTCCACATCCGGGTGGCCGAGTACGGCTTCGGGACCGCCGTGGGTCTCGATGCCGAACTCCTCGGCCTTCGCCTTCGCCGCCTCCGGCCGCAGGTCCCCGATCGCGACCACGTTCAGGTCGGGGAAGCTCTGCATGCTCTTCAGATAGGCGTCGGAGATGACTCCGGCGCCGATCACGCCTACACCGACAGAGCTCATGCAACGTCCTCCCCGGTCAGGTACGTGAAGCTGCCTGCGACCGCGTCGAAGATCTCGCCCTCGAAGTCGTCGAGCTCGACCACGCGGAGCGTGCCCGGAGACGCCTTGAGGATGCCGATCACGTCGATGGAGCCGGCGCCGACCCCGACCTGCGCCTTGTTGTTCAGGGTGCCGTCGCCGTCCTTGACGTGCAGCGCCTTCACCCGCTCGCCGAGCCGGCCGAGCAGGGCCGGTACGTCGGCGCCGCCGACCGCTGCCCAGTAGGTGTCCACCTCGAGGATGACCTGGTCGGACAGGTTGTCGGCCAGGATCTCCAGGCCGTGCACCCCGTCGATGACGGACTCCAGCTCGAAGTGGTGGTTGTGATACCCGACGGTGATGCCGTGGTCGGCGGCCTCGGCGGCCGCCTTGTTCAGGGCCTCGGCCGTCGCCTTGATGTCGTCCGCCGTCTGCCAGCGCGCCGGGTCGACGTGTGGGTCGATGACGGTGCTGATGCCGAGCCGCTTCGCGGTCTCGAAGATCGGGCCCGAGTCCTCCTTGAGCAGCCCCGCGTGCGTCGTGGGCGCCGTCAGTCCGTACTTGGGCAGCGCCTCGGCCAGCTTGTCGGCCAGCCCGACCACGCCGAAGGGCTCGACCTGCTTGTACCCGATCTCCGCGATCCGGGCCAGCGTGGCGTCGAAGTCCTCCTCCAGCTTGTGCCGGACCGTGTAGAGCTGGAGGGACAGGTTGTCCACTGCGACCATGTTCTTCTCTCCTCGTCGCCGAAGCACCGACCGCTGCCCTTGGCGGTCTCCGACCAATTGCCGAACCGGTTAAGTAACGTCTTGGAGCCTATCCCAGCATCCCCCCACCCGACCACCCTCAATCCACCACCCGAACCAATTCCGCCTCCACCCAGGCAAACGCTTACCCGTACCGCGGGCGCCACGGGCCGGGGGGTCAGGACATCCAGTCGGGGGTTCGCACAGGAAATAACCTGCCCGAACCCCCGAAAAGGTGTCCCGACCCCCGCTTCCGGGCTGGCGGTGAGGCCGTCACGCTGCGTGGCGCTCGCAGAGGTTTGGGTAAGGTGATTGCGGAGAGTGATGGCAAGCGTTTACCTAGAGACGATCAGTAGGCGGTGGCCGCAGAATGGGGGCCTGCCGGACCGCCCGTCACGGTTCGGACCGCCCGTTCGAAGGAGGCCATCGTGCCCCGAATCACGATCAAGGAGATTGCCCGACGGGCCGGCGTCTCCAAAGGTGCGGTGTCGTACGCGCTGAACAACCAGCCGGGGGTCTCCGAGGCCACCCGGGCGCGGGTGCTGAAGGTCGCCGAGGAGCTGGAGTGGGTGCCGAACCGCGCTGCCCGGCAACTCTCGGCCGCTCGGTCGGAGACCTTCGGCCTGGTCCTGGCCCGGACGGCCAAGACCCTCAGTGAGGAACCGTTCTACATGGGCTTCGTCGGTGGCGTGGAGTCCGTGCTGAGTGAGAAGTCGTACGCGCTCGCGCTGCAGGTCGTGCCCGACCTGGCCGGTGAGATGGCGACGTACCGGAAGTGGTCCGCGGAGCGCCGGGTGGACGGCGTGATCGTGGTGGACATCAGGGTCGACGATCCGCGGATCCCGTTGCTGCGCAAGCTGGAGCTCCCCGCCGTG
Organism: Kribbella qitaiheensis; assembly: GCF_014217565.1. NCBI lineage: Bacteria > Bacillati > Actinomycetota > Actinomycetes > Propionibacteriales > Kribbellaceae > Kribbella > Kribbella qitaiheensis. Next base: position 3,738,986 of record NZ_CP043661.1, on the reverse strand, counting down.
CTGGTCGGGGACCCCGCGCTGGCCGACGGGTTGACGTGTGTCTGGACCGACGGGACCGCCGCGATGAACGCCGCGGTGGAGCATGTCGCCCGGCTCGGGCACCAGACGATCGCACGCGTCGCCGGCCCGCCGGAGCACGGGCATGTCTGGATCCGCGACCAGGCGTTCGCCGCGATCAGCCGCGAGCTCGGCCTCGACATACGGGTGGTGCACACCGATTTCTCCGGTGAGGAAGGAGCCGCCGCGACGCGGAAGTTGATGGCGGCCGAGGACCGGCCGACAGCGCTCATCTACGACAACGACCTGATGGCCGTGGCCGGGCTGTCGGTCATCAACGGACTCGGGATGAAGTCACCCGACGACGTCACCCTGATCGCCTGGGACGACTCGACGCTGTGCCGGCTGACGCATCCGACGCTGACGGCGATGAGCCACAACATCGTGGACTACGGCGCCGAGGTCACGCATCGCCTGTTCGACCTGCTGGACGGTGCCCGGCATCAGGCGCACCTCTACTCCACCCCGGCCCTGATGGTCCGCGAAAGCTCTGGCCCGCCGCCGCGACCGAGCTGACCCCCGTCGGCCTCTGACGTCCGAAGAAGCGGAGGGACGTCACCTTCACTTCTTCGGACGTTACGGGCCGACCGGCCTATCCCGCCGCTGTCACCGTCACCGGTACGCCGTTCAGGGCGGCGGTGCCGGCGAGCGGGTCGGTCAGGGTCGCGTCCGTGACGTCGTTCGCGCTCGCGCCGGCAACCTGGTTCGCGACCGTCAGCCGCGCGCCGGCGCGACCGTGCCCGAACCCGTGCGGCAGGCTCACCACGCCGGGCATCATGTCGTTGCTAGCGGCAACTTCAACGGCGACGGATCCCGACGCCGAGCTGAGCTGGACCAGCTGGCCGTCTTTCAGATCCCGCTTGCTCAGGTCGTCCGGGTTCATCAGCAGCTGATGCCGCGGCTTGCCCTTCACCAGCCGGGCCGAGTTGTGCATCCACGAGTTGTTGCTGCGCAGATGCCGTCGCCCGATCAGCAGCAGATCGTCGGCGTCCCCCTCGACCAGCAACACGGCTCGGGCCTGATCGATCCCGTCCAGCATCAGCTGTGGCGCAAGGCCGATCCGCTTGTCCTTGGTGTGGAGCGCCTTCGGAAAGGCCGGCTGCAGCGGACCCAGATCGATGCCACCCACCGACTTCTTCAACTTGCGCACGGACAACCGGTACGGCCCGATCCGCAACCCCAGGTCCACGACCCGGCGCGGACTCAGCCGGAGCCGCAGCGAGGCCAGCGCCTTCTTCCGGCTCCTCGGCGTACGGCGAAGCAACGCCAGCCCGAGGTCGCGGAAGATCTCCCAGTCGTGCCGCGAGTCAGCCGGCCGAGGCAGCACCGCCTCGTTCCACCGCGCAGTGTTCCGGACTGCGAGTTGGTGGAACGCCAGGTCGTAGTGGTCCCGCTCGAGCGGTGGCGTCGGCGGCAGGATCACGTCGGCATGCCGGGTGGTCTCGTTGATGTACGGGTCGACCGAGACCATGAAGGACAGCGTGTCCAGCGCCTCGTCGAGGGCCCGCCCGTTGGGAGTGGAGAGGACGGGGTTGCCCGCGATCGTCACCATCGCGTGGATCTGGCCGTCGCCCGGAGTCAGGATCTCCTCCGCCATCGCGGCCGCGGGCAGCTCGCCGCCGAACTCGGGCCGACCGGCGACCCGGCTCTTCCAAGCGCCGATGTGCCCCTTGCCGATCCCGCGCAAGGTGTCGACGGCGGGCCGCGGAATCATCGCGCCGCCGGGGCGATCGAGGTTGCCGGTGATGATGTTGAGCACCTGCACCGCCCACTGACAGACCGCGCCGAACTGCTGCGCCGAAACACCGAGTCGCCCGTAACAAGCGGCCTTGTCGGCAGCGGCGAACTCCCGTGCGATCCGGCGGATGGTGTCCGCGTCGATCCCGGTCACCCGCGCAGCCGCCTCGGGTGTCCAGTCCCGGGTCGCTTCGGAGACCGCGTCCAGCCCGTCGACGTACTGCGCCGGCTTGGCGTTGCCGTCCGCGATCACCTGATGGATGAGCGCCAGCAGGAACGCGGCATCCGTCCCCGGCCGGACGAAATGGTGCTCATCGGCGACGGTCGCCGTCTCGGTCCGCCGCGGGTCGATCACGACCACGCGACCACCGCGTTTGCGAACGTCCTTGAGTCGCCGGCCGAAGCCGGGCGCGGTCATCATGCTGCCGTTGGACGCGAGCGGGTTCGCGCCGAGGATCAGCAGGTACGACGTACGGTCGATGTCCGCGACCGGAACCATCAACTGGTGGCCGTAGAGCAGGTGCGAGGCGAGCATGTGCGGGAGCTGGTCGACCGAGGTCGCGCTGAACCGCTGCCGGGTCCGGAGCAGCCGCACGACGGTCGGCATGTGGGTCATCGCGCCGAGGCTGTGCACATTCGGATTGCCGAGGTAGACCCCGACGGAGTTCCGGCCGTGCGCCTGCTGGATCTCGCCGAGCCGGGTCGCGATCAGCTCGTACGCCTCGTCCCAGCCGAGCTCGGCCCAGCCGTCCGCGGTACGGCGTACCGGCTTGGTCAACCGGTCCGGGTCCTCCTGCAGATCCTTGAGCGCGACCGCCTTCGGGCAGATGTGACCGTGGGAGAGCGGATCGGCCTCGTCGCCGCGGATGTCGGTGACCCGGCCGTCCTCGACCGTCACCAGCACGCCGCAGATCGCTTCACACAAGTTGCACGAGGTCCTGCGCACGGTGGTCGCCATCCGCCCAAACTACCCCCGGGTAACGCCCGCGGACAGACTCCCGCGTGTCAGTCGGAAGTGGTCAGTCGAAGATGGCCTCGTCGAGCCGGCCAAGGATCGCGTCGACGGTTTCGTGCGGGGACAGGTCGGAGTTGTCCAGCCACAACCCGCGGCGCGGGGAGAACGCGTGCAGCTCGTAGTCGAGTTCGTCGACCGAATGGTCGTGCGCACCGCCGAGCCGGTTGGAGATCACCTCGGGCCGCGGCGTCAGTACTACGAGGTAGCGCGGCCGGGTCTCGATGCCGTCCAGGAACTCACGCAGCAGCTCGCCGATCACCACGTCCTGGAGGACGACGGTGAAGCCGGCCTGTGCATAGCCGTCGGCTGCCTGGCAGGCCAGCCGGTACCGGAGCTTCAGCTGTTTCTGGGCTTCGGCCCCGTCCTCGGCATCCCGGGCGGCCTGGCCACTGACGATCATCCTGCGGAACACGTCGCCGCGGAGATGGACGCCGTACTGGAATCTCTCGGCGAGCAACTGGGAGACCGTGGACTTCCCGGCCGCCATGATTCCGCTGACGACGATCACCCCCTCGGATTCCATGAGGGGATCGTGCCACGCAGACCAGGCTTTTAGTCAGGCTTCGTCCATTCTTGTTCGCGGCTGGACACTGTCAGTACCTGCCGCAATCGCTTGCTTTCCATTTGTTGTGGTCTGTCAGGCCCGCAAGGTGTTCAGGTGATCGGTGAGGATCTCGCGCACCCGGGCCGGAGTGGTCACCGACGGCTGCATCGACGTGTGCAACGAGAGCCCGTCGATCAGCGCGTGCAGCCGCTCGGTTTCGAGTTCGAGGTCGAGACCGGTCCGGAGGCCGCCGTTGTCGGCAAGAGTCACCAGTAGTGAGTGGCACAGCCCGCGGAGGCCGTCCTGGATCGGGCCGAGGTGCTCGCGCAGACCGCCGGCGCCCGACTCGGCCTGGGCCTGGGCGACGAACGACAGCCAGATGTCGAACTCGGCCTGCCGGTCGCTGTCGAGCGGGATGACCTCTTCCAGGTAGCGCAGCGCGATCTCGGTCGCGCGGCCGGTCGGCTGGAGCGCGCTGATCCGCTCCCGCACCCGGCGCGAGACCAGATCCATCGCGAAGTTGAGCAGGCCGTCCTGGTCGGGGAAGTAGTAGCGGACGGCGCCGGCGGACCAGCCGGCTTCGGTGGCGACGGTGCGGACGGAGGCGGCCCGGATGCCGTCCCGCCGGACCACTCGCCACAGTGCCCGGGCGATCTCCTCGCGGCGGGCGTCATGGTCGACGATCTTCGGCATCTGCTCTTTTTAGCACACCCGTGTTATGGTCAATCTTAGAAATACGATCGTACCAAATAAACAGGAAGGTGGAAATCGTGCTGCTCGCTGTGATCGCCGGCTGTGAGATCGGCTTCTGGGTGCTGCTCGCCGCCGGGATGGCGACGCGCTACCTGCTGAAACGGCCCAAGGCAGGCCTCGTCCTGCTGGCCGGCGTGCCGCTGGTTGACGTGGTGATGCTGGTCGCCAGTGTGATCGACCTGCGCCAGGGCGGGGAGCCTTCCTACAAGCACTCGCTGGCCGCGATCTTCATCGGAGTCAGCGTGGCCTTCGGGCATCAGACCATCGCCTGGGCGGACCGCTGGGCCGCGTATTGGCTGGCCGGCGCCCCACGGCCGGTGAAGCCGCCGAAGGGTGGTCCTGATCGAGCTCGTCGTGAGCGGCAGGGCTGGTTCCGGCACCTGCTGGCGTACGCGATCGGCGTCGGACTGATGCTGCTGCTCGGCGTCCTGTCGGGTGACGGGTACGACGCTCTGCTGGGGCCCGCCTGGTCGTGGACGATCGTGCTGGTCATCGACGCGATCGTCTCCTTCAGCTACTCCTTCTACAGCGCGAAGGAGGCTGACAGTTCGGCTGAGGAGAAGCAGACCGTCTGAGATCCCGGCCCAGGCCGCCTCGACACCGTACATTTCGGACATGACGCAGCGTTCGATGGCACAGAAGACCGATGCGGGGCGGATCTGGTTCGCGGTCACGGCGTTGGTGGTTGTGGTCGGGATCGTCGTTCAGCTGTTCGTGACGGCGGGCGGCAGCGACGGATACTTCCCGGACAACCCGGATCGCGTGTTCAACGTGTTCGCGTACTTCACCATCCAGTCGAACTTGCTGCTCGGCGGGACCTGCCTGCTGCTCGCGCTCGATCCGGCGCGCTGGCAGACGGCGCTGTTCAGGACCCTGCGCCTCAATGGCGTGCTGTGCATCGCGGTCACCGGGATCGTCTACCACCTGGTCCTGGCCGGCTCCGACGACTTGTCCGGTGGCGCTGCCTTCGCGAACCTTCTCATCCACACGATCACCCCGCTGCTCGGCGTACTGGGGTGGCTGTTGTTCGGGCCTCGCGGCCAGACCGATCTGCGCATCGTCGGCTGGTCCATCGTGTATCCGCTGCTGTGGCTGGTCTTCACCTTGATCCGCGGTGAGGGGACGGGCTTCTACCCGTATCCGTTCGTCGACGTCGCGCTGCACGGCTACGGGACGGTCTTGCTGAACTGTCTGTTCGTCGCGCTACTGTTCCTGGCTCTGGCGTTCGGAGCTGCTGCGCTCGACCGCCGGATCGGATCGAGGAGCTCGACGACAAAGAGGTAGGACGGTGCTGGGGGCATGCTGGTGACATCTCGCTCGTACGCCGAGTACGAGGCGATGTTCGACCTGACCGAACTACCCGCCTCCGTGCTGGACTGTTGCGCCGGCGGCTCGGGATTCACCGCCGAGGCGGCCGCCCGTGGCGTGGATGCGATCGCGGTCGACCCGGTCTACGACCTGTCCACCCCGGACCTGGTCGACGCCGTACGGCGGGGCCTGCCGGCCGGCGCCGCGATCGTCGACGAGCACGCGGCCAGCTTCGTCTGGAACTGGTATGGGGATCCCGCCCGCAAGGACGAGATGCGGATCGAGGCCGCCGACCGGTTCCTGCAGGATGTGTCGAGCGCGCCGGAACGCTACGTGCACGGAAGCCTGCCGGAGCTGCCGTTCGAGGATCAGCGCTTCGACCTGGTGCTCTGCTCGCACCTGCTCTTCACCTGGGCCGAGAAGTACGACCGGGCGTGGCATCTCGCCGCGCTGCGCGAACTCGTCCGGGTCAGCCGGTCCGAGGTCCGCGTTTTTCCGCTCGTCCAGCAAGGAGCCGGCGAACCCGTCGCCTACCTGCCCGAGTTGCTGGCAGAGCTCACCGAGGTCACCGCGACCATCCGTCAGGTGCCCTACGAGTTCCAGGTGGATGCCGACAAGATGCTCGTGCTGTCTCGCTGATGGGCCGGCGGGGTACGTATTGAGGGGCGCACCCCGCCTGCCTGTCAGCTGGCGCTGCTACGGAGACCGTGTCTATCGGAGGAAGCGGCCGCAGACGGGCCACGGGGAGGCGCCGCGCTGGGAGTAGAGCTTCTTCGCGCGCATGAGCTGCTCGGCGGCCGACGCGTTGATCGGGTTGCCGGAGCCGCCGACGCTGCGCCAGGTCTGCTTGTCGAACTGGAACAGGCCGTAATAGCCGGCCGGGTTGACCGCACGCGGATTGCCGCTCGACTCGCAGTTGGCGACCTTGGCCCAGGCGCCGCTCAGGTTCGCCTTGCCGCCGGCCTTCGCCGGAGCTCTGGTCTCCGACCGGTTCGCGCGGACCGTGCGCTGCGGCTTGTGCACCGTCTTGGTGGGCTTCTTGACCGTCCGGCGCTCGGTGACGACGGCCTTCTTCGCGCCGTCGAGCTGCAGGGTCTGGCCGATCAGGATCAGGTTCGGGTCCTTCAGGTGGTTCAGCTCGGCCAGCTGATGCCAGTCGGCACCGTTCGCCTGGGCGATCTCGGAGAGCGTGTCGCCGGGCTTGACCGTGTAGTCGGCTGCGAAGGCAGCGCCCGCACCAGCGGCGGTGATGCCGGCACCGAGGCCGGCGATGGAGAGGGTCCGGACCACCCGGCGGGTACTCCGGCGGGGTCGGGCATGTCGAGCTTTGGACATCAGCGTTCTGCTCCTTGTGAGCTGGGCATGGTGAAATTTCTCCTGCCCGGCCGATTCAGCCGCGTGCGCACTTCCCCTGAGAACCTCGGGCACCGTGAGTGCAGGGCCGGTGGAACGAGACGAAGGTGGAGGTCACCTGAGTACGTGAGGCTCGGATCGCCGGCCGCGTTCCCAACTTCGGGCGGCCGTACCGGGCTCCGCAGTCTGGGTGAGCTACCACTCCCTTTCGAGGGGGCAGGGGACCGGCATCCGGACAGGTCACGAGACAGCGTCCGAATGATCACGTACCGGTAACGACGTGACCCGAGTCATCGTGCGCGACCCGCGATGAGAACGCAAGGGTTCTGCCCAAATCGGCCGAAACTTTCGCTGACTGTGAGGAACCGAAAACTCAACAACAGAACGGTTTCCGGCCCGTACCGGCGGGTTTCGGTTCCTGTCCGGGGCGTTTCAAACGATCCTTTTTGCGGCCTTCGCGCGTGCCATCCGGGAGGTTCGGTCGTTGATCGATAAGCGGGCCCTCGGGGGAGGCCGGTGGTTGAGGCGATCGAGATGATGGGGGAAGTGGTGATCCGAGTAGTCCTCGGGCACCGCGGCACGTTGGTGCGAGGTGCACTGGCCGCGGTGTTGGCGAAAGAGACCGATCTGGATGTGGTGGCCGAGCTGGACCGCACGGACGACGTGCTGCCCTCGGTGGCCCGCCGGCCGGATGTGGTGCTGCTGGATCCACAACTGCCGGGCAAGGTCGGCATCGAGGACCTGTGCCGGAAGCTCACCGGCCGCGGGGTGCTGGTGCTGATCGACCACGAGGCGATCGCCGCGACCAGCCTGGCGCTGGTCAAGCAGGCTCCCCGGATCGGGTTGATCGCGACCGACGCGACCACGGACCAGCTGATCCAGGCGATCCGGGATGTGGCGAAGGGGCTGCCGGTGGTCGACGTGCGGCTCGCGGTCGCGGCGCTGAAGGCCGGCGACAATCCACTCACGGATCGCGAATGCGAAGTACTGCGCCAGGTCACCACCGGTGCGACCGCGCAGGAGATCGCCCGCACCCTCAGTCTCAGCGCGGGGACAGTACGCAACTACCTGTCCCGGATCCTCGCCAAGACGGGTGCACGCAGCCGGATCGAGGCGATCCGGAAGGCTCAGGACGCGGGCTGGATCTGATCACCTCCGGGCTGCCAGTGACCGAGGAGTTCGCGGTAGAGCGGTGAGGTCCGCAGCAGCGTCTGGTGCGTGCCGACGGCGGCCAAGTTGCCGTCGAGGACGAGGATCCGCCGCGCCCGTAGCGCCGAGCTGATCCGGTGCGCGATCACGATCAAGGTGCCGCCGCGCGCCGCGAACGCTTCTTCTGCCCGGCGTTCGGTCTCGGGATCGAGGAAACACGTCGCCTCGTCCAGCACGACCAATGGTGCCGGCGAGAGATAGGCGCGGGTCAACGCGATCAGCTGCCGTTCGCCGGGAGACAGATCACCTGGCCGTAGCCGGCCCCGCAGCCCACCCAGCCGATCGACAAGTGCACTCGCGCCGATGGCCGCAACCGCCTGCTCCACTTCGGCGACACAAGCATCGGGCAGCAGATAGATCAGGTTCTCCAGCACTGTCCCGCTGAAGGCGTAGGCCTCCTGCGGGATCAGCACTCGCGTCATCGCCAGTCGGTCGGTGGACAGCTCACTGGGCGGCACACCGCCGAGGAGCAGTCGGCCGCTTGCCGGCTCGAGCATTCCGCAAATGAGGCCGGCCAGCGTCGACTTGCCGATCCCGCTCGGTCCGACGACGGCGAGGTGTTCGCCTTCGGTCACGGTGAGGTCGAGATCCGCCAGCACCGGTTCGGCGTTCGGCCCGTAGGCGAAGGTCAGCCCACGCAGCCGGAGTTGATGACCCCTCGAGTCGGCCATCGGCCGCGGCGGGACCTGGTACGCCGTGCTGTCGAGGATCCGCCCGAGTGTGATGACGTACCGCAGCCCGCTGTCGCCGAGCGCACCCATCACTGTGTTCAAAGCAGGTTGGAGGCTGATCAGTACGTAGGTGAGGCCACCGAGCAGCGTGCCAGTGCTGACCCCGTGGCTGACCAGCCAAGGGCCCGTCGCCAGAAGGATCAGCAACGGTGCCCAGCCGCCCAGTGCGAAACACAACGTCCGCAGCGCGGCCACTCGTGCCAGCGATCGCTCTGCGGCGGCCTGCTCCTCGATCGGCCGGCCGACGATCCGCTCGGCGAACTCCTCCGAGCCGGTTGCCGTGATGTCGCGAACCCCGCTGAACGCCATCCCAGCGGTCGTCGCCAACTCCTCGTCGGCCTGCAACGACGCCCGGACCCGATCGGCCGCCATCCCCAACACTGCAAGCGAAGCCACGAAGCCCAGCAGGAACGGCGGTACGACGAACGCTGCGACTGTTGGCGCGAGCGAGAGCAGACCGGCCAGTACGCCGAACAGCGTGACGCCGAAGTTCCGGATCACCAGCACCAACCCGGCGAAGGTGTCGCGGACGATCTCCACCTGGCGGTTCAGCCGGGCGACCGACGCATCATCGCCGGTATGCAGTGCGCCCGACACCACCCGGCGTACGAGGTCGTCGCGTAGTGGTTCGACCAGCTCGCCGAGCCGCCCGTAGACCTGGCGGGCACCGGCGGCGCCGAGGCAGGCGGTGGCGATGAGCCCGGCCAGCCAAGCGAGGCCTCGCCCGGCATGCCCGGCCAGGAAGCTGTCCGTCGCGTGGGCGACGGCGACACCGTAGATAGCAGTCGGCAGGATCTCCGGGAAGGACCAGGCAGCCAGTTTCAGTGCCGGGCGCTTCCGCAGCGCGGCGAATCCGTAGCGCAGCTCGCGGTTCACCCGAACACCTCGCGATAGCAGGCGTCCTGCCAGAGCTCGGCATGGGAGTCGACCGCTCGTACGACGCCGCGGTCCAGCCAGATCACCAGGTCGGCGCGGGCGGCGGTCGCGGTCCGGTGCGTGACGATCAGCCTGGTGCGGCGGTGCCGGTCCTCGGTCAGCGTCTTGCTGATCTGCATCTCGGTGGCGGTGTCGAGGCTCGAGGTGGCGTCGTCCAGCACGAGCAGACGGTTCGCCTGCCAGGCCCGGGCGAGGCCCAGCCGCTGCCGCTCGCCGCCCGACATAGGTGCCGTGAGCAACGGTGTTCGATAGCCGTCGGGCAACCGGCTGACGAAGTCGTGAGCGTGGGTGGCGCGGGCGGCGGCCAGGGTGCGGACCGGGCTGATCGCGTTGTGCGCAATCGCATCGCCAACAGTGGTGCCGACCAGCTGGGGCCGCTCGAAGGCACAGCCGATCGCTGTGCGGAGCGCCTGTCGATTGACTGCCGGTAGCGGCACGCCGTCCAGGAGCACCTGTCCGGTCGACGGATCGCGAAGCCGGGCGGCCAGGGCGGCGAGCACCGACTTGCCTGCGCCGCCCGGTCCCACGACCGCGACGGTGGCTCCGCCTGGCAGTTCCAGGTTCACCCCGGCCAGCAAGACTGTTTCGCCGACGACGACCGATACGCCGTCGAAGGTGAGCCGACCGGGGCCGGGCGGCAACGGAAGGGTGCCGTGGGCAACGGTATTGACGGCGAGGACCTCGCCGGCCCGCTGACTCCCGGCGCGCGCTCGGGCCAGCTCACCGAGGACACCGGTCAGACTGCCGAGGCCGGCACCCAGTACGGCGTACTGGCTGGCTGCGAACAGGTCGCCGGCGGTGATCCGTCCGGCCACGAGCTGCAGACCGCCGACGGCCAGAACGGCTACCAGGACAAGAGGACCGACGATGGCGGCCTGGGCGCCGGAGCGGGCCAGGACCTGCCAGGTGAGCAGGCCGTGCTTGTGCAGCTCGGGAAGGAGACCGAGGATCCGCCGTTCTTCGCGAGCTGTCGTGCCGGCGGCGGTGATCGTGCGGAGGCCGGTGAGGGCTTCGGTCAGCAGGCTCGCGATCCGGCCCTGGGTCTCCTGGTAGGCGAGGCTGATCTCCGCGGTGCGCCGGGCGAAGACCCAGAGCACCGCGATGACCAGCAGGATGCCACCGAAGAAGGCGACTGCTAGCCAGGGGTCGATGAAGGCGAGCAGGACAAGGCTGCCCGCCGGTGGCACGATCGCGGCGAAGGCTGAGACTGTTGCCGGTCCGGCTTGGGCCGCGTCCACCGCGTTGCCGCTCACCCGGCTGACCAGGTCGCCGGTGTCGAATTCGCGTGTCCCCTCCGGGCCGCTGCGGACGACGTGGGTGACTAGGCGATGCCGCAACCAGGCCGTCGTGCCGGCGACACAGGCAGTGCCGGTGAACACCTCGACGAGCGCGCAGACGATCCCGACTGCGATCAACCCGGCGGCCAGCGCGAACCACTGGCCGTATCCGTGTCTGGCGACGATCGCGTCGACGGACCGGCCGAGGACGGTCGGCAAGGCGAGTGTCACCGCACTGCCGAGCAACGCGGTCACTCCGAGCACCGGCAGCCACGCCCGCCCGTGCCGCACCACGGCCCGGAAGTCAGACGTACGACCGGCGGCGGTCATGAGCTGAGGCCGGTTTCGGTGGCTAGGAAGGCGAGCATGTCGGCGGCCAGGCTGATGCCCTTGCCTGCCGACCGGGCGCCGTGACCGGAGTCCTGTTCGAGGCGGAACAGGATCGGGCCCTGCCCGGCGGTCGCATGTTGGAGCGCAGCACACATCTTGCGGGCGTGCAGTGGATCCACCCGGGTGTCACCACCGAAGACCGTGAACAGCACAGCCGGATACTTCACCCCCGGAACCACCCGGTGATACGGCGAGTAGCTCAGCAGGTTCTCGAAGGCCACGGGATCCGAGGCCGAGCCGAACTCCGGCACCCAACTCGGCCCGAGACCGGACAGCTCGTACCGGACCATGTCCAGCAGCGGCGCCGAGCAGACGGCGGCCGCGAAGAGCTCTGGCCGCTGGGTCAGCGCCGCGCCCACAAGCAGTCCTCCGTTGGACTCACCGCACAGCGCGAGTTGGTCGGCTGATGTCCAGCCTCCAGCGATCAGGAACTCCGCCGCCGCGATGTAGTCGTCGAACACCTTCTGCTTACCGGCCAGCGTCCCGGCCCGATGCCAGGCGTCGCCGCCCTCGCCGCCGCCGCGCAGGTTCGCGGTCACGAATACCCCGCCTGCCTCGACCCAGGCGAGCGCGAAGGCCGAGTACGTCGGCGTCAACGACTGGCCGAATCCGCCGTACCCGTAGAGGATTGTCGGTCGCGGCCCGGCGCCCGGCTTCGCGATCACCAGCATCCGCAGCACCGTGCCGTCGGCCGAGCTGTACTCCAGCTGCTGCGTCTCGGCTTCCAGCCCTTCGACTGCACCGGGCGGATCCGACCATCGCGTCGTCCGGGCCGTGCCGGCGTCGTACCGCATGATCGCGGCCGGGGTGATGCTGTCGGTGTAGCTGAACCAGGCCTCGTGGCCGCCTTCTGGGCGGCTGGTCAGCGAGCCGACCGAGCCCGCGCCGGGCAGTTCGACCTCGCCGAGCCTGCGACCGGTGACCAGGTCATGGACCACGATTTCGCCGAGCGCACGCCTGGTCCGGCCGACGAGGACGACCTTGTCGAGGATCGCCAGGCTGCTCAGCGGCGCTTCCGGATCGGCCGGGACGAAGTCGTGCCAGACCAGTGGAGCTTCCGGGTCGCCCACGCAGATCCGGCCGGTCGGGGCGTCGCGGGTCGTCACGACGTACATCCGGCCGTCAGGCCCCACTGACATCAGGGTGATCGCGTCGACGCCCTGCTGGATGACGGCCGGCGGCTCGCCCTTGCTCAGGTCGGCGAGCCAGAGATCGTTGGCGGCCCCGCGCACCGCGGAGATCGTCAGCCAGCGCCCGTCCGCGCTGAGCTCCAGCCCGTACGACGCTTCGCCGGGGAGCACCTGGTCGTCATCGGCCGAGCCGAGGTGATGCCGCCGGACCTGGCGGAATCGCACGTAGTAGAAGGACTTTCCGTCCGGGAGCCAGGCGACGGGGGAGTAGCGGCAGCCGTCGATCGGGCCGTCCACGACCTCACCGGTGGCCACGTCGAGCACGGACATACTTGCCTGCTCGGTGCCGCCGCTGGAGAGCTGGCAAGCCAGCAGAGATCCGTCCGGGGATGGCTGCCAGCTGTCGAGCGTCGTCGATCCGGTCGGATCGAGCTGCTGTGGATCCAGCAGCGCGACGTCGTCGACGAAGAGCACGGGATGCTCACGGGTTGCCTCTTGGCGGAGTACGAAAACGCGGTCGCCCCGCCAGACGGGAGCTGACGTCGATCCGACGGCGGAGAGATTCTTGACCCCGGTCCGGAGCCGGAAGCGGCTCGACAGACCTGCGGTGTGATTCAGCCAGAGCTGGTCCTGGATCTCCTGCCAGCGCAGGGTTTCCGGGCTCGCGGCGTCTTCCAGCCAGCGGTAGGGATCCGCGACGGCATGGCCGTGCAGCTCCTCGACCAGCGGCAATCGCCGTACGTCAGAAGCTTCGGTAGGTGCCTGGTGGTGCACGAGTGCCTCCTTCCGGCGGTCCTCAATCCACCGCCTTCCTTCCCTGACCTCACCCATCGCTTCACGGGTTCGGCCCTGGGCGGAATTGCTTCCGCCCAGGGCCGACGAAACCCTTGCACCGGCCACTCAGAACCGATGCGCCGGAACCGATCAGTGGCAGAGCAGAAGGCTCAGGTTGCTCGGGGTGTGCGAAGCGCAGCCGAGAACGGTCAGCGTCGAACCACCACCGTGGTGGCCGCCGCCGTAGCTCGGGGTCTCCAGACCCTGAAGGTCGAGAAGTGCCATGTGTTACACCTCCTTCGATGCAGTTGGTAGGGATGTGGACTCGGACCACTGGGGAGGTCCGAGGAACGGGAGGGACACCGGCCGCTCGTGCAGCGCGGTTCCCAGGGCCAGCAGGACGCCGGCCGATCCGGTCGCCAGGTCCATCGAGAGACGGAGCAACTGGTTACCGGGGAAGGTGAGGCCACCGGCGAACGGCATCGCATGCCAGCCGAGGCCCTTCACCAAGTCGTCGAGGGTCTCTTGGGGCTCGGTCAACTGGGCTGCCGTCAGCAGCAAGCCGGCGCGACCCATGAACAACCCGGGCTGGACGTAGTAGGAGCAGTGGGTGACCCGGCGCAGGCCTTCGAGCGACGCGGCCAGCTCCTCGTCGGGTCGGTGCCGCAGGTAGCGCTCCAGCACCAGCGCGACACCGGCCGAGCCCTCTTCGAGGTACGGCAGCGTCCGCCAGCCCTGGTTCACCTGCAGCATGCCGTCCGGCGTCGTCAGGCAACGGCGCAGATCCTGCCGCAGCGCGATCTCGGCCAGGTCGAGCAGCCCCGTGTCACCGAACCACTCGAACGCCTGCAGGAACAGCAATGCCGGACCTGAAGACCCGAACATCAGCCCGGCCCGCGGATGCGGCCCGCCACTGAGCTCCGGTACGTCGTGGATGTCACCGAGCCGGTCCGCGACCAGCTCGATCACCCGGATCGCCTTCGCCTGCAAGGCCGGCTCGGCCGCGAAGTGCAGCAGGTTCAGCCCGATGCCGGCCAGGCCGGAGTGCAGCCCGAGCTCGCGGGTCGCGTAGTCGTCGGCCAGGGTCCGGTCGACCAGGTCGAGTGCGTCCTGGCGATAGCCGAGCTCGTCGAGGACGTGCGCGACGCCGTGCAACCCGTCGTACAGGCCTGGTCCGGTGTCCGAGGCGAGTGCGTGCTTGCGCAGCCACTCGTCGTACTCCGGGAAGCGGCCCGCGCCGGTCTTGGCCAGGGCGTAGAGAACTCCTGCCGCCCCGTTGGCGATGCTCGTCCCGCCGCCCGGCTGGAACTGCGCGATGTCGCCCGGGAACAACCGGTCGTCGCGGTCCGGGGTGGCACTGGCAACGATTGCCGTCGTCAACGCTGCGCGGACCTCGGTCCACTCGGCCTTGCCGGGCAGGGCTAGATCGGTCATCTCGGGATCACTGCTGACATCTGGTCCGACGATGGTCCGGACCGCGGCGGCGACGGTCGCCTGCGGCACCGGGAAGGTCTCGGTGATCATCTCTGCGAGCTGGAAAGCCTTGCCGGGATGGAGATTCAGCAGCATCGTCGCCTGCGGCGCGTAGAGACCAAGTGTGATGCAGGCCAGCGCGTAGAGGTCGACGTCGATGCCCTGGCGATCGCCCGGAGCGGCGTACCCAGGGTGCGCGAGCGCCGACCGGGCCTTCTCCTCGGCGAGCGTCGCGACCTCGAAGTCGATCAGGACGAGCCGGTCGTCCACACCGAGCAGCACGTTGTCCGGGTGCAGGTCGCAGAAGACCACACCCCGGCCGTGCAGCTGACTGACCGCCGCCTCGACCCGGGCAACCGTCGTGGTGGCCCATTCGGCGTACTCCGCACGCTGGGCCTCGGTCGCGTCCGGGTGGGTCAGCGGATAGCGGCGGACCAGCTCGCGCTGCAGGGAGTTTGAGTCGACGTGCTCCTGGACCAGGAAGTGGTGCTCGCCCAGCTGGAAGTAGTCGTGCAGGTCCGGCACCACGTCGAGGCCGACGAGTCGCTGCAGGATGTCCCGCTCGTGGCCGATCCGGGCCACCGCGTCCCGGCCGCCCATGTCGAGCCCGGCCAGCGGCCGGCCCTCCTTGAGCACCACCCGCGCCTGCGTCTCGTTGTGGTGGCCGAGGTAGACGCCGCCGCCGTTGGAGAACTGGATGACGCTCTCGATCGTGTAGGCCAGCTCGTTGGTGGTGACCGAGTTCCGGGCTTCAAGATGCGACTCGAGGAAGGACGGCAACGTCGCCCAGGGTGGCATCGAGAAGGTCGGACCGCGGTGATCCGGCACCAGCCGGCCGTGGTCGTCGGCGAGCGCGAGGACCCGCTCGCCGGAGTCGTTGAGGCAGTAGCGGCTGACGAACGCGCCGTACCGGACAAAGAGCGGGCCTTCGGCGTATCGCAGGTCGCTCAGGATGTACGGCCCCTGGACGCCCCGCAGCAGGTCGTCGAGCTCCTTCAGCACCAGCTCGAGCTGGGCCTCGTCGGTCGGGTAGATCGTCACCAGCTTGCCGCTCGAACCGCGCGGGGCGGACTTCGAGTTGACCATCACCAGGACCGGCTCGTTGCGGAGGAACTTGAACGCGATCCCGCGGGGGACGCAGTAGTCCCACACCACGGTCAGCGCCCGTTCGGCGTCCGCGAGCCCGGAGGAGACGTGGATCTTCCAGCCCTGGGCCGGCAGTTCAAGCCCGGCCGGCGCGTAGTGCATCCACAGGTCGCCGGGCACGTGATCCCAGCCGTCCGGGACGGGCCGCGAGCAGAGCGCGAAGTCCGGATGCTCGGCGCCACGGTTCGCCGGGGTGTCGTAGAACCGCCGGTCGGCCAGGCAGTACAGCTCGTAACTTTCCATCGCAGTTCGTCCCCCTCTCGTGGTTGCCCGGCACATCTTGGGCACCACGAGAGGGGTCGGCGTAGTGCATGACGTCACGACTAGCCCGTGAAGAATACATACGCTACGAGTGAGTAAGTAATCACTCTTTGTTACATCGAGATCACTTTGAGCGGTGAAATCGACGTTACATGATGTCAATTCGCGGCAGTGAGATCACAGCCCGTAACTTTGTCTTGATTACGTCGTGCAATCCGCTGATCACTGTTTGTATACAGGGGTCACTCGGCCGAGCGGGCCTGCTGGCTGGCGTAGTACGCGACCTTGCGGGCCCGCATCACCTCGCCGAGCGGCCGATGGTCGGTCAGCGCGTTCCAGGGATCGAAGCGGGCCGCCTCCACCTGGGTGGCCAGCGTCTCGTCCGGCTTCTGCCGCGGCACGGTCAACCTGGCCACGGTCAGATAGGGCGACGCGGCCCAGTCGATCGACGCGTCCTCGATCGGGGTGGCCTTCTCGTCGGTGAAGAACTGCACCTGGAGGTCGTAGGAGAGCGGGTTGCCGATCAGCCGGTCGTAGATGTCCGTGGCCCAGTCGTCGCTCGCCGACGGATTCACCTGGTCCGACGCGGCCATCAGCCGCACGCGGACGGCGTACGGGCCGAACGCGATCGGAGCGGCGCTGAAGAAGTCGTGAGTGGCGAACCCGCTGAACGGCGACTTGAGCGCGGTCGAGACCGTCTTGAGTTGGGGGATCATGCCCGGGTTCTTCAGCAGCCGGAGCAGGATCCCGCCCGGGGTGCTGCCGCCGGTGGTGACCACCTTGGTGAAGTCCTCGCTGGTCGCGGAGCTGAACCGCTCGTGGTTGATCAGCGCGAAGTCCTGCGAGACGGCTTCCCCGCCGAGCGCGGCCGGGCCGGAGACGCCGAGCACCTTGATGGAGAAGCCGCGGATGTCGGGCACGCCGTCGGCCGCCCGGTTGAAGCCGCCGTTCGACAGCCGGATCCACGCGTCGTGCCGATCGGGGATCTTGAAGAGCCCCTGCCGGGCGTACTCCGGGAGGTCGGCCGGCACGTCCAGGGTCGCCCGGAGCGCGGCGACCTGCTTGCGGTGCAGCGCCCGCCCGGTCCCGTACTTCGCGGACTTCCGCTCCTGCATCGCGGCGAACTCCGCGGCCTGCCGCTCGTGCCGCTCCTGCTCGTCCGCGGCGATCACTTCACGCCACTCGGTACTCGGCTCAGCCACAACCATCTCCCAACGCCCGGGTCCAGCGGTCGTGCTCAGTATCCGCTCAATCCTTCGTTGCGGCAGGCAACTGTCTGTGAGTCGGACCGGTCAGCTGGGATAGGTCTGGATCTCGGTGGCCTTGAGGGTGGCGTGCAGGTGCTGGCCGGGGGTGAGCCGGAGCTCGGCGACGGCGGCGGGGGTGATGTCGGCGAGGAGCGTGGGTGGGCCGCTGGGGGAGGCGTCGAGGCGGACGCGGACGGTGTGGGCGTGCTGTTCGAGTCCCGCGACCACCGCGGGCCAGGTGTTGCGTGGGCTGCCGGCCGGCTGCTCGGCGTACAGGCTGACTGCGGATGGCGGGAACGCCACGTGGACGTTGCCGGACGTCGGTGCGGCGATCGTCAGGGAGCCGCCGCCGGTCAGGGCGACGGTGGTGCCGTCGGCGGTGCCGCGGTAGAGGTTGAGGCCGACGAGCTGGGCGACGTACTCCGTCCTCGGGCGGCGAGCGATCTCGGTCGGAGCGCCTTCCTGGACGATCCGGCCGTGCTCGACGATGACGAGACGGTCGGCCAGGACCATCGCGTCCAGCGGGTCATGCGTGACCAGGAGAGTGCGGCCTTCGTACCTCCGAAGGTGCTCGCCCAGTTCGGCGCGCACGTGCAGCGTCGTACTGGCGTCCAGAGCGGCCAGGGGCTCGTCGAGGAGCAGAAGCTCGGGTGAGGTGGCCAGTGCGCGGACCAGGGCTACTCGCTGGGCCTGACCGCCGGAGAGCGAGCGCGGGCGGCTCTTCAGGTGGTCGCCGAGTCCGACCAGCTCGAGCCAGCGGGCTGCCTCGGCGCGGGCGATTCGCTTGTCCACGCCGCGGGCGCGCAGTCCGAAGGCGACGTTCTCGAGTGCGGTGAGGTGGTTGAACAGTAGGTAGTCCTGGAACACCACGCCGATCGGGCGCCGGTCGGCGGAGCGGAACACCCGTGGCGGCTCGTCCCAGACCTCGTCGCCGAGACGGATCCGCCCCCCGGTGACTGGCAGCAGCCCGGCGATAGCGCGCAGGGCGGTGGTCTTGCCCGCGCCGTTGGGGCCGAGCAGGGCGACCACCTCGCCTGGCTCGACGGTGAGGTCCAGGTCCAGCTGGAAGGCGGCTCGGGTGACTCGGAGTTCGGCGTACAGGGTCATCGCAGACCACTGATCCAGCGTTCCCGTAGGCAGGCGAGAACCACGACCGAGACTGCGAGCAGGACGACGCTCAGTACTACGGCGACGTCGGGGTCGGTCTCCAGTGCGAGATAGACAGCCAGCGGCATCGTCGTAGTACGGCCGGGAAGGTTCCCGGCGAAGGTGATTGTGGCGCCGAACTCGCCGAGGGCGCGGGCCCAGCACAGCACAGCGCCCGCCACGATGCCGGGCGCGATCGACGGCAGGGTGACCCGCCGGAAAGTCAGCCAGCGGCCTGCGCCGAGAGTGGCGGCTGCTTCTTCGTACCGCGGGTCTGCCGCGCGCAGGGCGCCTTCCACCGAGATCACCAGGAACGGCATCGCCACGAACGCCTCCGCGACGATCACCCCGGCTGTGGTGAATGGCAGCGAGAAGCCGAACCAGAGGTCGAGGTGCTCCCCGACCAGCCCGCGCCTACCGAGCACCAGGAGCAGCGCGACACCACCTACTACGGGCGGGAGGACCAGCGGGACAGTCACCAGGGCGCGGATGAGACCGCGGCCCGGTAGCTCAGCACGGGCAAGCAGCCACGCCAGTGGGACGCCTAGGAAGAGACAGAGCAGGGTGGCGGCGCTTGCACAGAGCAGAGAGAGCTTGAGGGCCTGCCCGACGTCTGCACTGAACAAGCGTGACGGCAGTGTCGACCAAGGCGCTTGGGCGAGCAGGCCGATCAGCGGGACGAGCAGGAAGGCCAGGCCGAGGAGCGCAGGCAGCAGAAGGATCAGGGGCAGTCGCCCACCGATCCTCCTGCGCCCGCGGCTACTCACGGGGCGTCGAAGCCGGCTTCGGTGAGCACGGTCTTGCCCTGGGCGGACAGCACGTAATCGACGAACGCCTTCGCGCCGTCAGGGTTCTTCGCCTTGGTCAGCGTCGCGATCGGGTAGTCGTTGACCGCCTTGTCGGCCTCCGGGAACTCGATCCCCTCGACCTTGTCCTTGGCTGCCAGTACGTCGGTCTTGTAGACCAGTGCGGCATCGACCTCACCGAGGCGCACCTTGGTCAGCGCGGCCTTCACGTCCTGCTCCAGGCTGTCCGGCTGGGCGACGATCTTGGTGGCGTCGAAGACCTTCTTGGCCGCCGCGCCACACGGCACCTGGACGGCGCAGATGGCGATCTTCTTGTCCTTGTCGGCGAAGTCCTTCAGCCCGGTGATCTTGCCCGGGTTGCCCTTCGGGACGGCGATCTCCAGCTTGTTCTTCACGAACGTGGTCGCGGTGCCCTTGTCGGTCACCTGGTCCAGGTTCTTCGGCGCGGCCGAGGCGAACACATCGGCCGGCGCACCCTGGTTGATCTGCTGCGCGAGGGCCGAGCTACCGGCGAAGTTGAAGACCACCTTGACGCCCGGGTGGGCGGCCTCGAAGTCCTTGCCGAGCTGGGTGAAGGTGCCGGTGAGCGACGCGGCCGCGAAGACGTTGATCGTGCCGGACAGTGCCGGGGTGGACGACGAGGACGAGCTCGACGACGGGCCGGCGGCCGGGGTGTCCTCGCTGCCACAGGCCGCGAGTGAAAAAGCGGCGACCGCGGTAAGTGCCACGGCTACGGTACGGCGGAACATCAGGCCTCCGGGATCTCGACTACTACGTGAGTGGACTTGATGGACGCGACTGCGATCACGCCTGGCTCCAGGTTGAGTTCGTCGGCGGCCTCCCGGCTCATCAGCGAGACGACCCGGAACGGTCCGGCCTGCAGTTCGACCTGAGCCATCACGCCGTCCTTGACGACCCGCGTGACGATGCCTCGCATCCGGTTCCGGGCCGAGGCAGCCGTCGTGGCGCCCGGCTCGGGCGTCTCGGCCAGTTGCTGGGCGAAGGCCGCGAGTTCCCGGCCGTCGACAGCCATCCGGCCGCCGTCCTGCACAGATGGCAACCGGTCCTGCTCGACCCAGCGCCGCACGGTGTCATCGCTGACTCCGAGCAACGCGGCCGCCTCACTGATCCGCAAATTCGGCACAGACAGCATCTTATCGCCGCAGATGAGGATCTCGTATGCCACTTTTCGCTTACCAGTCGCTCACGACACCCCGCCCACGGTTCTTGAGCGTGCATCCCGGCGGCATAGGTTTGGACCATGAGCGCGACGGGGCTGCGGGATTATCTGGACGGGCCGCACAAAGCTGCCCGCGATGTCGTCCGGGACGGGCTGGCCGAGCACGCCGGTCTGCTGGACGCGGGGCTGCGACTGCCCCGCGACGAGTACCGCGACCAGGTGCTCGCGATGCTGCAGCAGATCACCGCGGACGGGCATCCCGGCCGCGGGTTCCCGAAGGAGTACGGCGGGCAGGGTGACCTCGGCGGGTTCATCGCCGGGTTCGAGACGCTGGCCTTCGGCGACCTCTCGCTGATGGTGAAGGCGGGGGTGCAGTTCGGCCTGTTCGCCGGCGCCATCCTGCAACTGGGCACGACCCGGCACCACGAGCAGTATCTGGCCGACGCGATCAACGGCCGGCTGCTCGGCTGCTTCGCGATGACGGAGACCGGGCACGGCTCGAACGTCCAGGCGCTCGGCACCACCGCGACGTACGACCCCTCGACGCAGGAATTCGTCATCCACACCCCGGACGCGGCAGCGCGCAAGGACTACATCGGCAACGCCGCCCGGCACGGCCGGATGGCCGCCGTCTTCGCTCAGCTCTTGGTCGGCGGCGAGACTCACGGCGTGCACTGCCTGATGGTCCCGATCCGCTCGGAGGACGGCGATCCGCTGCCCGGCGTGACGCTCACCGACTGCGGACCCAAGCTCGGCCTGAACGGCGTCGACAACGGCCGGATCGTCTTCGATCAGGTCCGCGTTCCCCGGACGGCGTTGCTCGACCGGTATGCGCAGGTGGATGCCGACGGCACCTACACCAGCGAGATCGAGAACCCGGACCGCCGCTTCTTCACCATGCTCGGCACCCTCGTCCAGGGGCGCGTCTCGGTCGGCGGTGCCGCGATCAACGCGAGCAAGGTGGCTCTCACGATCGCCATCCGGTACGCCGGGAGGCGGCGCCAGTTCGGCGCGCCCGGCAGTGCGGAGGAGGCGCTGCTCCTGGACTACCGGATGCACCAGCGTCGGCTGCTGCCGTTGCTCGCCCGCACCTATGCGCTGCACTTCGCCCAGGCCGAGCTGGTCGCTGAGTTCGTCCGGCTGTTCGACAGTGAGGGCCGAACCGAGGACGACGAGCACGACCGCCGCGCCCTCGAGGCCCAGGCGGCCGGAACGAAGGCACTCGGCACCTGGCACGCGACGGAGGCGATCCAGATGTGCAGGGAGGCCTGTGGCGGGGCCGGCTATCTCGCGGAGAACCGGCTGGCCGGTCTGAAGGCCGATACGGACGTCTTCACCACCTTCGAGGGTGACAACACCGTCCTGCTGCAACTGGTCGCCAAGGGACTACTGACCGGCTACCGGGAGTCGTTCGGCAAGCTCGACCCGCTCGGTACGGCCCGGTTCATCGCGGCCCAGGCGGTCGAGATCGCGGTGGAGAAGACAGCGCTGCGGACTCTCGTCGAGCGGCTACGTGACGTAGTGCCGAACCGGAACGACGCTGCCGACCCCGACGCGGGCCTCCGCGACGACGCGTACCACTGCGGCATGGTGCGGTTCCGCGAGGAGCACATGCTCGCCGGGGTGGCCCGTCGGCTGAAGGCGGGGATCGACGCCGGGATCGAGCCGTTCGAGGTGTTCAACCGGTGCCAGGACCACGTGATCGCGGCCGGCCGGGCGCACGTGGACCGCGTCGTACTGGAGGCGTTCCTGGCCGGCGTACAGGGTGCTCCGGAGGGGGAGACGCGGGAGCGGCTGAAGGAGTTGTACGACTTGCACGCGCTGGCGACGATCGAGGCGGAGCGCGCCTGGTACATCGAACACGGCCGGTTGTCGGGGCCGCGATCGAAGGCGGTCACGGCCCTGGTGAACGGGCTCTGCGCCCAGGTCAGGCCGCACGCGGACGACCTGGTGGACGCGTTCGGCGTACCGGGCGCGGCGGTCGACGTGCCGATGGTTGTACCGTCACAGCATGAGTGAGCCGATTGAGCCCGCGTCGGCTGCCGAGGCCGCCCGCGACCTGGCGAGGGTGTTGCTGGAACAAGCCGACGCGCTGGACCTGCATGACCTACGGGCCACCACAGCGATCGAGAACGTCCGGGTCCAGGCCCGCGTGCTCGCCGACGCCGTCCATGAGCGCGGCTGGGGTGACATCTTCCTCGGCATCGACTCCTACGATCCCGACGAGCTGGACGACCTGCCGCTCGGCCCGGACGACTTCGACGATCCGGCCGACTACCGGGAGATGGTAGAGGGCGCCGCGCTGGACGACCTGGACGAGCCGCTGGTCCCCGAGAACGGGATCCGGCTGAGCTACCAGGCCCGCTACGACTTCGTGGTGACGGATCCGGAGGCGTTCATCGCCTACGTCCGCAGCCGCGCCGACGAGGCCCAGAACGACGACGTCATCGACGACATCGAGGACGCCCGGTCGGCCTTCGAGCTGCTCGGCTACCTGGACGGCATCGGCTCCAAGGACTACGACGGCCTCGGCCTCAGCCCGGCCGGTGGCGAGGAGTCCCACAAGGTCGTGGAGTTCTCGCTGTGGGACCTTGATCCCACCCGCCGGGACGACACCTACCCGTACTGAGATCACCCTGATAGTTGTTGCGGCAGGCAACTTCTCTACGATTAGTGAGCAGCTGTTTACGAAGCGTGGTCTTAGTCAAGATCAATGCAAATGTTTGATCCCGCTCGTGGCGGCGCTCCGGCGCCGCGTGACAACGTTCAGTTGTCGGCGGCGGACGGGTCGCTGGCAACAGGCTCTAGGAAGTTTCGCGGCTCTCCCGTCCGGAACCGGACTGTACCTCCCCTGCCGGTTGCGGAATGAGACGGCGGTACCTCCCTCCTTCGGGGCCGAACGCCCTCTCGGGGCAAAGCAAGACGCCGGCCGTGTCGCCGGGGTGCCGGTCGCCAGTGAGGTGGTGACCGACACCCGACACGGCCGGCGTTTCTTCTTGCCTGGTTGGCCGTGCCGGGTGTTGCGGGTCAGGCCAGCTCGAGCTCGCCCAGCGGGCGGGCGGGGACTTCGCCGTACGTCGTCGTGCGCTGGCGGGCGGGGCGGTTGGCGGCGGTGGCCATCGCGGTGAGTTCTTCGATCGACTTGCGGGAGCCGTGTTTGGAGCCGGCCATCCGGCTGATGGTTTCCTCCATCAGGGTGCCGCCGATGTCGTTGACGCCGCCGTTGAGGACGGCGACGCAGCCGTCGGTGCCGAGCTTGACCCAGGAGCACTGGATGTTGTCGATCCGGCCGTGCAGCATGATCCGCGACATCGCGTGCACCGCGCGGTTCTCGTCGTACGTCGGGCCCGGGCGGGCCACGCCGGCCAGGTAGATCGGCGAGTTGGTGTGGATGAACGGCAGCAGCACGAACTCGGTGAACCCGCCGGTCTGGTCCTGCACCGCGGCGATGGTGCGCAGGTGCTGGACCCAGTGGTGCGGTGAGTCCACGTGGCCGTACATCATCGTCGAACTGGAAGGCAGTCCCACCTTGTGCGCGGTCGAGATGACCTCGATCCAGCTTGCCGTCGGCAACTTTCCCTTGGTCAGGATCCAGCGCACGTCGTCGTCGAGGATCTCGGCCGCGGTACCGGGGATGCTGTCCAGCCCGGCCTCCTTGACCGAGATCAGGAACTCCTCGATCGACAGTCCGGTCCGGACCGACCCGTTCACGATCTCCATCGGCGAGTACGCGTGGACGTGCATCTGCGGCACGCGTTCCTTGATCGCCCGGACGAGATCCGCGTACGCCGTACCGGGCAGGTCCGGGTGGATGCCGCCCTGCATGCAGACCTCGGTCGCGCCGATCACCCACGCCTCTTCGGCGCGCTGGGCGACCTCGTCCATCGACAGCGAGTAGGCGTCCGCGTCGGTGCGCCGCTGGGCGAACGCGCAGAACCGGCAGCCGGTGTAGCAGACGTTGGTGAAGTTGATGTTCCGGTTGACCACATACGTCACCTCGTCGCCGACGACCTCTTTGCGCAGGTCGTCGGCGATACGGGCGAGCTCGTCGAGCGCCGGACCGGTGACGGTCATCAACGTCAGTGCCTGCGCGTCGGACAGTCCGGCCGGGTTGTCTTCGGCGGCGGCGAGTGCGGCCTTCACATCGGCGTCGATGCGCTCCGGGCTGACTTCCCCGGCGCGGCGAGCGGCGACGTCCTCACGCAGTACGTCCCAGTCTCCGTACGCCGCGTCGAAGTCTGACCGCGTCTCCGTACGACGTCCTTCGGTGTCGATCGCGGTGTGCAGGTCGGTCCGCCCAACGCTGTCCCAGCCGCCGTCGGGCTCCTGCCACGGCAGGCCCTTCGGGTACGCGTCCTCGTTCGCCAACCCGGTCTCGGGGTCGACCAACGCCTCGACGTGCGAGATCAGCCGCGGGTCCAGCCAGGGCTCACGCAGGTACTCCGGGTGCGCGGTGAGCCTTTCCCGCAAGGTGAATCCGGCTGCCGCCGTCACCTTGGTCAGGTCGTCGAGCTGCGGCCAGGGACGCTCGGGGTTCACGTGGTCCGGGGTCAGCGGCGAGACGCCACCGAAGTCGTCGACGCCGGCATCGAGCAGCAGCTTGCACTCGGCCAGGTCGACCAGGTTCGGCGGGGCCTGGACGCGCATCCGCGGTCCGAGCACGATCCTGGTGACGGCGATCGCGGCCAGCCACTCGTCCAGCGGGATGTCCGCGTCGTTGCGCATAGCCGTGTCCGGCTTCACCCGGAACCCCTGGATGATGACCTCCTGGATCCCGCCGTACTGGCGGGCGATCTTGCGCAGCGCGAAGACCGAGTCGGCCCGTTCCTCGAGGGTCTCGCCGATGCCGATCAGCAGCCCGGAGGTGAACGGGACGTTCGAGCGGCCCGCGTCCTCCAGCACCCGCAGCCGGATCGCCGGGTCCTTGTCGGGCGAGCCGAAGTGCGGCTGGCCCTTCTCCTCGAACAGCCGGCGCGAGGTGGTCTCCAGCATCATGCCCATGCTCGGCGCGACCGGCTTCAGCCGCTGCAGGTCCTGCCACGACATCACGCCCGGGTTGAGGTGCGGCAGCAGCCCGGTCTCTTCCAGCACCCGGATCGCCATCGCCCGCACGTAGTCCAGCGTGCTGTCGTAGCCCGCTTCCTCGAGCCACGTTTTCGCCGCGTCCCAGCGGTCCTCAGGCGCGTCGCCGAGCGTGAACAGCGCTTCCTTGCAACCGAGCGCGGCGCCTTGCCGGGCGATCTCCAGCACCTCGTCCGGGCTCATGAACGGTGCGTGCACGCGGCCGGGGGTGGTCGCGAACGTGCAGTAGTGACACCGGTCGCGGCAGAGCCGGGTCAGCGGGATGAACACCTTCTTGGAGTACGTCACGATCCCGGTGCGTCCGGCATCGGCGAGACCTTGGTCCCGGACCCGGGCGGCCGTCGCCATCAGGGCGGTCAGTGCGTCGCCGGAAGCGGCCAGCAGTACTTCGACCTCGGCCGGGTCCAGCATCTTCCCGTCGTCGGCCCGCTTCAGCGCGCGGCGCATCGCGGTACTGGTCGGTGCGGGGGTTGCGGGCCTGGGGGGAGGACTCGAGATGGTGTGGAGCTGGCCGGTCTCAGGGGAGGAGTCGTGATCGGTCACGGCGACGAGCCTATGTCGCGTTTCGGCGCATTCCGCCGATTTGGGAGGCGAAAAACAATCAGTACGTCTGTCCTGATAGTTTGGCGTTCGTGCAGGTCAGGGGCGTTGCCAGGCGAGTCGACGGCCGCCGGGTCCGCGGTCAGGCCAGGCGGACCGAGCTGCTGATCGCGACCCTTGCCGTGGTGGAGCGCGACGGCGTCGCGGGGGTCAGCCACCGGGCGGTCGCGGCCGAGGCCGGAGTGTCGCTGGCGTCCACGACGTACCACTTCGCGAGCCTCGACGACCTGCTGGTGGCGGCGCTGACATGGGCCGCCGAGGATCTTGCCGCCGAGTTGCAGGAGCGGGTCAATGAGCTCGGCGCCCGGCCGGCCGATGAGCTGGCCCGGCTGATCGAGCACTGCCTGGTCTATCGGCGGGGACGCACGCTCGCGGAGTACGAGCTTTATCTCCTGGCCGCCCGTCGACCCGCGCTACGAGAGGCGGCGGCCGCTTGGCTCGGGCCGCTGACGGACATCGCACGGAGCTTCACCAGCGATCCGCACAAGGCCAGCCTGCTCGTCGCCGCCCTCGACGGCATCCTCCTCCAGGCGTTGATCGGCGCGCGCGACTTCGACCGAGCCGACTTCCACGCCCTCCTTGCCGTACTGCGGTAGCGCGGACGTTCAGCGGTTAGCGCGTAGGCCTGAGCGGATCATGTTGTGGATGACCAGGTGGTGGAACGGGCTGATTGCGGTGTAGTAGAAGCGGCCGACCGGGCGTAGGTAGTGGACCAGGGTGACGACCTTGAAATTGCGGTCGGGGGAGGCGTCGTCGGTGATGTAGGCGAGGTAGCCGATCAGGTGGTTGTCGGTGACCTTGAGCAGGAGGTAGTGGTCCTCCTCGCCGCGGACGACCTCGAAGAACGCCGCCGGATCGCCTGGTGTGAAGCTGACGGTTTCGGGTCGCAGTCGGGGCTGCGGCGGCACCCAGGCGGTGTCCAGTCGCAGCGCCTTGGCGACGACGATGCGGACCGCGAACAGCGCCTTGATCCAGATCGGCGACGAGCCGAGCGAACCGGCGATGAACTCGCGCAGGGTGACGGTGCCGGTCGCGGTTTTCACGTCGACGACATCGGCGGTGGGAAGGAGATCCGTCAACTCGGGCAGATCGGTACGAACGGCCATGGTGCCTCCTCAGGGCTGGAGCAGCGACCTGCCGGTGGCCAGTCGCAAAGTGTCGGCGTACAGGCCGCGCAGCCGTTCCGACGGAACGGGCGGCAGCACCTGCTCGGCGCCGATCAGAATCAGATAAAGCAACTCCGCCAGCCGGTCCGGGTCGATCAGGCTGCTTTCCAGACCATGGCAAAGCCTCTGCAGGTACTGCGTACGCGCGCGGTCCACGCGCTCCTGCGCCTGCCGCGCCTCGCCGTCCTGCAACGCCCAGGCCCGGACGGCGATCTCCAGCTTGGCGTCTTCGGGGCCGGCCAGGACGAGTTCCATCAGCTGGACCAGCTTCACCTCGGCGGTCGTGTCCGGCTTCTCTTCCACCGTGTCGATCAAGCGGGTGGTGAACAGCGTCTCGAAGTGCTCGAGCAGAGCGGTCCGGAAGCCGCCGACGCCCTGGAAATGGTGGTAGTACGAGCCTTTGCTGAGACCGAGACCGGCCGTCAGCCGATCGATCGTGACGGCCGGCGCCCCCTCCTCGGCCAGCAGTCGAAGACCCGTATCGAGCCAGTCCGCTCTCGTCGCCATGCCACAGAACATACCATACTGTTTGGTATGGTTGATGAGAGAGGCCTTCCGATCCGGGGGTCGCGTCCCGACCGACAGGTAATAGTCGGCCGAGCGTACGGGCGGCACGCTCAGCCGGACGATGCGCGGGGTGATTCCGGGTCTATTGCCTGTCGGTCGGGACACAACCCCGGATCAGGGAGAGGATGCGGGCGGGTGCCGGTCAGGCGTCGGCGCTGGTGAGTGCCTCGGCTTCGGCCTCGGAGTGGGCGGTCGGAGTACGGAGGTGGGACAGCGGCTTCCAGCCGGAGGCGAGCACACCGACCGCGAGCAGTACGGCGAAGGCGCCGACGTAGAAGGGGAGCTGGATGTTGACCTCTTCGCCGAGCTTGCCGGCCAGCCACGGAGCAACCGCGCCGCCGGAGAAGCGGACGAAGCTGTACGCCGCGGAGGCGGTACCGCGCTCGACCGGGGCTGCCGCCATCACGGCCTCGGTGATCAGGGTGTTGTTCACGCCGAGGAACAGGCCGGCCACGATCACGCCGACGGCGAGGACCGGACGGTGGTGCGCATAGACGCCCATCACGGCCAGGTCGGCACCGAACAGCACGAGCGAAGTCAGTACTACGGGGATCGTGCCGAACCGGCGCTGCAGCCGGGGAGCCGCGAAGACCGAAGTGAGCGCGAGGCCGATACCCCAGCCGAAGAAGATCAGGCCGATCTGCCGGGCGGACATCTCCAGCGGGAACGGGGTGAACGCGAGCAGTGTGAAGAAGCCGAAGTTGTACAGCAGTGCGGTGACCGCGACAGTCGCCAGCGACCGGTGCCGCAATGCCTTCAACGGCTCGATGATCGACGTACGGCGAGGGGCCGGCGGCGATGCGGGCAGCAGGAAGGCGGTCGCGGCGAGTGCGATCGTCATCAGCACGGCGACGCCGAAGAACGGTCCACGCCACGAGATCGTGCCGAGTTCACCGCCGACCAGCGGGCCGGCCGCGATGCCGACGCCGAGCGCCGCTTCGTACAGGATGATCGCCTGCGCGACGGATCCGCTGGCGGAGTTGACGATGGTCGCCAACGCGGTCGCGATGAAGAGCGCGTTGCCCAGGCCCCAGCCGGCCCGGAAGGCGACGATCATGCCGATCGAGTTGGACAGACCGGCCAAGGCGCTGAACACGACGATGATGGCCAGGCCGATCAGTAGCGTG
This sequence comes from Kribbella qitaiheensis, assembly GCF_014217565.1. NCBI lineage: Bacteria > Bacillati > Actinomycetota > Actinomycetes > Propionibacteriales > Kribbellaceae > Kribbella > Kribbella qitaiheensis. The sequence goes on along the minus strand of NZ_CP043661.1, from coordinate 3,709,971 downwards.
CGCTTCGCGCCGATCCGGCTCGAGACCGCGCCGGTGATCAGCATCGCGACGCCGATGACGGCCATGTAGCTGGTGAACAGCAGCGACACCTGGGACGGGCTCGCGTGCAACTGCTCCGCGATCGGTTTGAGGATCGGGTCGACCAGGCCGATGCCCATGAACGCGACCACACAGGCGAACGCGACGGCCCAGACCGACTTGGGTTGCTTCAGAAAGGAACTGTTGCTGCTACTCACCGGGGCGTGTCCTCCATCGGATCGAGGGTGAGGATGGAATGCATGACGGTGACCGCGGCCTGCAGGGTGGCGAGGTCGGACGGCGCGAGCCGGCTCATCCGGGCGGCGATGGCCGCGCCGGCTTCGTACCGGGCCTGGTCCAGCTCGGACCGGCCCGCGTCGGTGAGGCTGATCAGACTGGCGCGGGAGTCGGCCGGGTCGGGTTCGCGCCGGACCCAGCCGTTCTCCTCCTGACGCTGAACCAGGTTGGACATGGTCGGCTGGGAGCAACGGTCGGCCTTGGCCAGGTCGCTGATCCGGGTCGGCCCGAGCTCGTCGAGCCGCCCCATCAGCCGCATCGCGGCATGCGGCAGCGAACTCACATCCCGGCTCGCCAGCCGCGTCAGCCGCGCCGCGGCCACCACCACATCAACACCAAGCTTCGAAAGGTCAGTAGCGATCACGGAGAACCACATTACATAGGAAAGCTATGTTTCCCTAGAGGCCTTTACCGTGAACCGGATCACCTAGGCCGCGCCTGGAAACCCCGCCCCGGTTACCCGCGGTACGGATGTCTTTGTGCATCGGCTGAGTGTTCTGGGCCGATCGCATGCTCAGGCCGTGCACAAAGGCGCGGAACGGCAAGGTCTGCTGACCGCCTTGTGCGTCCGGTGAGTGTTTTCCGGGGGAGGAATGCTCAGCCGGTGCACAACCACATCGAGCGGCGGTCGGGGGTCAGGGTCGAGCAGAAGACCTTGCCGTCCTTTGCGGGCGCGGCGACCGCGGATCTGTTCATGATGTCGGTGCATCAAGGAGAAGCCGCTGCTGACGACCTCCGGTGCCGAGCGCCGGGCCAACGAGGCAGCTGAGATGCTGGACGAATGATCGTTGCCTTCAGTATCAGCCCGGCTGCCGGGGACGAGACCGGTGGCGTGAGCGAGGCGGTCGCCGAGGCGGTCCGCGTCGTCCGCGCCTCCGGCCTGCCGAACGAGACCAACGCGATGTTCACCAACATCGAGGGAGAGTGGGACGAGGTGATGGCGGTGGTGAAACAGGCCGTGGAAGCGGTCACCGCGGTCTCGCCCCGCGTCGGCCTGGTGCTGAAGGCGGACATCCGCCCCGGCTTCACCGGCCAGCTCGCCGCCAAGGTCGAGCGCATCGAGCAGGCGCTCGCCGACTGATTCCTGGTACTGCGTGGCGCCGGCGGGCGTTGTCAGTGTGAGTTGAGGGCCGCGACGGTTTGGTCGTAGCGGCCCTCAGGCTCCGCGTTGCGGAGGAACTCGACGCGCTCGATGACGACCTCGGCGACGTCTGGCCGGGTCTGCAGGATCTCCATCGTGTCGGTCAGGTAGACCTCGAGCGGCAGCGCGTGCTCGCTGTTCTCCTGGCCCATCAGTGCGGTCTGGACGGCCGGCGGGATCAGCTCGATCACCTGGATCGACGTGTCCGCGAGTTGCAGCCGCAGGCTCTGCGTGTAGCTGTGGATGGCGGCCTTGGTCGCGTTGTACGTCGGTGTGATCGCCAGTGGCACAAAGGCCAGGCCGGACGAGACGGTGAGGATGGCCGCGTCCTGCTGAGCCACCAGGTGGGGCAGGAAGGCGCTGATCACCCGGATCGTGCCGAGCAGGTTCGTGGTCACGGTCGATTCGGTGACGCTCAGGTGCCCCGCGTCGAGCAGATTCTCCGGCAGCATGATGCCGGCCATCGTGATCACCACGTTGACGTCGGGGTGGGCCGCGATGACTTGTTCGACGGTGTCGGTGATCGAGTCCGGGTCGGCGACGTCGAGTGCGATCGTCTCCAGTCCTGGGTGCTCGGCGGCCAGCCGGTCCAGCAGTTCCTTGCGCCGGCCGCTGATGATCACCTTGTTGCCGAGGTCGCGGAACCGCAGTGCCAGCCCGAGGCCGAGTCCGGAGGTGCCGCCGGCCAGGAAGATCGTGTTGCCTGTCGTTTTCATGTCTCCACAGTCGGGCGGATCGGACCGCGCAACCAGGCTCGGTTCAGCCACTGCTCGACGAGCAGTGGCTAACGTCCGCCGCTGCTGAACAATGGACGGTATGGAGTACCTGGAACTGTCCGACTTCCTGCGCAAACGGCGGGAGGCTCTGCAGCCTGAGGACATCGGCCTGCCACGCGGCCGCCGGCGCCGTACTCCGGGCCTGCGCCGCGAGGAGGTCGCCTCGCTCGCGGTGATGTCGACCGACTACTACAGCCGACTCGAGGGCGGTCGTGGGCCGCAACCGTCGATGGAGATGCTCGCGGCCATCGCCCGCGCTCTGCGGCTGACGCTGGCTGAGCGGGATCATCTCTATGTCCTGGCAGGGCATGGCGTTCCGCCGCGATCGGCCGGCGGCGACCACGTGAATCCCGGCCTGCTACGGATCATCGACCGCCTGGTCGACACCCCCGCCCAGGTGCTGAACCGGCTCGGCGAGACCTTGCTGCAGACGCCGATGGACATCGCCTTCGAGGGCGAGCTGACGAACTTCGAAGGGCTCGAACGGAGCGCCATCCACCGCTGGTTCCTGCGCGAAGGCGAACGGGACCTGTACGCCGATGACGAGGTGCGCGCCAACCACAGCCGGGTCCTGGTCTCGGGGCTGCGATCCGTCTACGCCACCGACGGGGACAAGTCACGAGCGGGCAGCATCTTGCGAGCGCTGCTGGACGGTAGCGAGGAGTTCCGTCGGCTCTGGGGCGTGCACGAGGTAGGGATCCGGCACCTGGAAGCCAAGCGGTTCCGCCACCTGGGCGTCGGCGAGCTGGAGCTGCACTGCCAGCTGCTGGATGACTTGGAGCAGCAGCAGACACTACTGGTTTTCACCGCCAGGCCGGGCAGCGTGAGCGCCGAGCGGCTCGAACTGCTGTCGGTCATCGGGAGTCAGCGGCTGCTCAGCACGGAAAAGTGAGAGACCTTTCGGAAAAGGCTTGCCGAAGTCTTTGCGCCGGTTAGTCCGTAGGTTAATTTAAGACCTGAAATTTCTCCGCGTAATGACTTGGTTACTGAGGGGATCCGCCCAAGGGCCGCTCGGAAAGTTCTGCCTGCCCTGATCGGTCTGCCGGCCGGTGCGATGGTGCTGGCGGTTCCCTCACTCGCCCCCGCGTCGCCGGTGCTCCCGGCCGGCGGTTCTGCCGCGCAGGCGAGCGGCGGCGTACCGGCGTACCAGAATCCCCGGTTGCCGGACTGGGACGGGCTGGTCGCCTCCTGAAGGCGGAGAACCGCTCGCACCCCTCACTGGTCAACACGCCTGCCACGTTCCGCTCGTCGGTGAGTGAGTGGTACAGCTGGCAGAACGACCTGCGTACCAACCCGAACATCCAGATCCTGGCCTCGATCGACCCGTCCAGTTTCCCGGTCGGCACCGACCCGGCCCAGACCTGGTACTCCGGCTACTACCCGATCATCTGGGCCAACAAGAACTACAAGATGATCTACGCCAATTTCGGCCACAACGCGATGAACTACCAGACGAACACCCGGCTCTCGTCGACCTTCGACAGCCCGGCGCAGAACCAGTTCATGATGGACGCGCTGAAGTGGCTCGGCGGTGGCGGTACGACGGTGCCGCCAGTCGACCAGCCGTCGCCGACCGCGTGGTACTCGGTGGCGAACAAGGCCAACAACAAGTGCGTCGATGCCCGGTCTGCCGGTGTCGCGAACGGCACTGTCATTCAGCAATACGCCTGCAACTCATCGCAGGCGCAGCAGTACCAGTTCCAGCCGACCTCCGACGGGTTCGTCCGGATCAACAACCGCAACGACGCCACCAAGGTGGTCGACGTGACCGGGGTGTCCTCGGCCGACAATGCCGGCTTGCAGCTGTGGACCTACAGCAACGGCACCAACCAGCAGTGGCAGGCAGTCTCGGAGGGCAGCGGCTACTTCCACTTCACCAGCCGCCTCAACAACAAGTGCCTCGCAGTACCGGGCGCTTCCACGGCCGACTCCACCCAACTGGTCCAGCTGACCTGCAACGGCAGCACCGCCCAGTCGTTCCGCCTCACCGCAGCCTGACCTTCCAGCAGCCGGTGGGCCCGTGGGTGACCTCGGGTTCACCGGCTGTAGTTGTTGGTTGGGTTGCCTATCGGATGTCGGGGTCCTGGGTTAGTTTGCCGGGCATGAGAACCCTGCGCTCGGCCGCCCTGGCGGCGGGAATCCTGTTGGCGGTGTCCCAGATGGTGCCTGCTCAGGCTGTCGGTACGTCGAGCGGCGGGCGGCACGGGCCGTCGTACGAGTGGGAGCTGACGCCGCCGGGGAGCGCGTCGCAGTTCCGCGGGCTCGCTGCGGTGAGCGCGGACGTCGCGTGGATCGCGGGGTCGGCCGGTCAGGTGCTGCGGACCACCGACGGCGGGAAGAAGTGGAAGAACGTCAGCCCGGCCGGAGCCGAGGCGCTGCAGTTCCGCGACATCGAGGCCTTCGGCTCCGAGCAGGCGGTCGCGATGACGATCGGCAACGGCGAGGACTCGCGGATATACCGGACCGCGAACGGCGGCAAGACCTGGACCGAGACGTTCCGCAACACCGATGCGACGGCGTTCTACGACTGCCTCGACTTCAGTGGGTCGCACGGGCTCGCGCTGAGCGACCCGGTCGACGGCAAGTTCCGGATCGCGTCGAGCTCGAACGGCGGCGAGTCGTGGACGGTGCTGCCGAACGCCGGGATGCCGGCAGCGCTGCCGGGTGAATTCGCGTTCGCGGCCAGCGGGACCTGCCTGGTCTCCGGGCCGGGACGGACCGCGTGGTTCGCGACCGGCGGCGGTGACCGGCCGCGGGTGTTCCGCACGGACGACGGCGGGCTGCACTGGAAGGCGACCGATTCGCCGATGGCCAGTGGTGCGGCGGCCGGCATCTTCAGCCTTGCCTTCCGCGGGCCGCTCTTCGGGGTCGCGGTCGGCGGTGACTTCCTGAAGCCGACCGAGGCGGTGAACGCAGCCTCGGTCACGTACGACGGCGGTCGCAGCTGGAAGCTGGTCGCGGCCGACAAGGCGCCCAAGGGGTACCGCAGCGGCTCGGCCTTCGTGCCGTGGTCGCCGGCAACCGTGGTCGCGGTCGGGCCGTCGGGTAGTGACTTCAGCCTGGACGGTGGCCGGAGCTGGACGCAGTTCTACGACGGCAGCTTCGACAGCGTCGAGTGCGCCGGCCACGGCTTCCACGCCGGCTGCTGGGCGTCGGGTGCGAACGGCGCGGTCGGAAAGCTGGTCCGCAAGCACTGAGTTCGTGCCGGCGACACCCGTACGTCGTGCGGGTGTCGCCGGGATGCGGACAGGATGAGGGCATGCGGAAACGATTCATGGTCGCCCTTACCTGTCTGTTCCTGCTGACCCCGGCAGTGGCGTCGGCCGCCCCTACTCATAAGCCTGCTCGCCAGTTGCAGGTGCTGACCTACAACATCCACCACGGCGCCGGCATCGACGGCGTCCTCGACCTCGAGCGGATCGCTCAGGTGATCCAGCAGTCCGGCGCTGACGTGATCGGGCTGCAGGAGGTCGACAAGCACTGGAGCGAGCGCAGCAACTGGGTCGACCAGGCTGCCTGGCTGGCCCAGCGGCTGAAGATGCACTTCGCGTACGCCGCGAACCTCGATCTGCCGCCCGTCAATCCGGGCGAACCGCGCCGTCAGTACGGTACGGCGATGCTGTCGAAGTACCCGATCAAGAACTTCACCAACACTCTGCTGCCGCTCTACCCGAAAGGGGAGCAGCGCGGCCTGGCCGTCGCCACCATCAAGGTGCGCGGGCAGAACCTGCGGTTCGCGAACACCCACCTGACCTCGAACAACAACGCCGAGCGGCTGGAGCAGGCTCACAAGGTGGTGGAACTGCTGGCCGGATCCCGGCAGCCGACGATTCTGGTCGGTGATCTCAACGCCAAGCCGGAGGCGCCGGAGATCAAGACGCTGACCGCCGTCTGGCGCGACACCTGGGCCGAGGTCGGTGTAGGCCCCGGTTACACCATCGAGTCCGACAACCCGACCGCCCGGATCGACTTCCTCCTGCACACGCCGGACCTGCGCCCCGGCTCGGCCGAGGTCCCCGTCACCCTCGCCTCGGACCATCTCCCGGTCACCGCGAGCTACACGTTCGGTCGCTGACATCTCAGCGAGCTGACCTGCGCGTTCGAGCGGCGCCACCTGGCTACGGCCGGGGTGGCGCCGCTGCTGTTCCGGGTGGTTGCCGGGGGCCCGGAAAATCGGGCGCTGCGCCGGGACGCGTGAATTACAAGCTTGTAGTTTGTCAAGCCGACACGCAGGTGAAATAAAGTTATTGGTGTGAAAGGTGTTCCCAATGGGGCTGCAGGCAACTAGTGTCACGTATGTGGTCCAGAAGGACCAAATGTTCACGAACCCCGGGGAAGGGGATCGTGACCGGCGGAAGGAAGTACCCGATGCGGACTCCAACGGGGGTTGAGTCTGGTGGTCGGGGCTCGAGCACACTGAAGACCGGCAGAGTTCTGCTGTCCGGGGTGCTCGCGGTCTCGCTGGCAGCCACGATGGCCCTGAGTTCGGTTCCGGCGCAGGCTGATCCCAAGCCGCCGGTGATTCCTTCCCAGTCGACGGTCGACGCGGCCAAGAAGGCCGCCGCCGCCAAGGCCGCCCAGGTCGCCGCCATCGAGCAGCAGCTTGCCGCCGCCAACGATCGGCTCGAGCGGCTCGGCATCGCCTCCGGCAAGGCCGACGAGAACTACAACGGCGCCATGTACCGGTTGCAGCAGGCAAAGACCGACGCAGCCGCGGCTGCCGCACGGGCGGCGAAGGCGGAGCAGACGCTCGCAGTCCAGCGCCAGCAGATCGGCCGGTATGCGGCCGCGTTGTACCAAGGTGGTGGCGACATAGCGAAGCTCGGCCCGCTTTTCACGGCCGACGGTCCGCAGCAGTTGCTCGACTCGGCCGGTGCGGCGCACTCGATCTCCACGGCCATGCAGGGCTCCTTCCTTCGCTTCACCGCGACCCAGGTGGTCACCAACGCGTTCAAGCTGCAGGCGGACCAGGCGGTCACCAAGGTGAAGGCCGCGACCGACGCGGGCCGCCAAGGCGAAGGCTGAAGCAGAGGCTGCCGAAGCCAACCAGGCTGCCGCCGTCGCCGCAATCGGCGCTGAGCGCAAGACCCAGATCAGCCAGCTGGCGACGCTGCGCAACACGTCGTACCAGGTGGCTGACCAGCGGCAGCGCGGGCTGGAGGAGCTGGCCCGGCAGCGGGCCGCCGCGCTGGCGGCCAAGAAGGCCGAGGAGCTGCGCAAGCGGATCGCTGCCCGGGAGGCGGTCGAGCGGGCCCGGGAAGCGGCCGAGGAGAAGGCGCGGGAGAAGGCCGAGGAGAAGGCGCGGGAGAAGGCCGAGGAGAAGGCGCGGGAGAAGGGCAAGACGCACAAGAAGGACAAGCCGCACAAGAAGGACAAGCCGCGGCACAAGCCCGACCGTGGTGGCGACGGCAACGGCGGCGGTGGCAGCTCGACGCGGCGGGGTGCCGCGGCGGCGATCGCGTTCGCGCTGTCCCAGCTCGGCGACCCCTACGTATGGGGCGCGACCGGTCCGAGCTCGTGGGACTGCTCGGGTCTGACGATGGGCGCCTGGAAGAAGGCCGGCGTTCAGCTGCCGCACTACAGCGTCGCGCAGTACGAGCAGGTCAAGCACATCTCCGCGGACGAGCTCCGGCCCGGCGACCTGATCTTCTGGGCCGAGGACCACAACGACCCGGGCACGATCTTCCATGTCGCGATGTACCTCGGCGGTGGCCGGATGGTGCACGCACCGCGGACCGGCAAGCCGGTCAAGCTCGAGAACGTCTACTACTGGGAGACTCCCGACTTCTTCGGTCGTCCCTGATCGGCCTGGCCTACTTGCGTGAGTCCCAGGCCGATCTCCTCAGGCGTTGACTGTCCTGACCATGACTAGACGAGCCGGTGTCCGCCGTCGGCGTGCAGAACGGTGCCAGTGATGAATCCATTGCGCAGCAGGGCGATGATCGCATCGGCGATGTCCTTGGTCCGCCCGATCCGCCCCACCGGCAGGCGATCGGCCATCGCGGCCAGGGTCTGGTCCTTGGCGTCGCCGGCGACGCCCTGCCAGATAGGAGTGTCGACCCAGCCGGGCGACACGGCGTTGACCCGGATCGGGGCCAGCTCGACCGCGAGCGCCGCGGCCATCGAGCCGAGCGCCCCGTTGAGAGCGGCAACCATCGAGCCGCGCGGCCCGGGCCGGTACGCCGCGATGCCGGATGTGAACACGATGGAGCCGCCCTGCGCGAGCATCGGTGCGCCGTGCTTGGCGAGTAGCAGCGGACCGATCAGCTTGGACTCGATCGACGACCGCGCGGCAGCGACGTCGTACTCCCTGATCGGCTGGTAGGCGCCGGAGATATCGGCGGCGGTCGTCACGATGTGGTCGATCTCGCCGGTGGTCTTGAAGAGACGTTCGACGTCCTGCTCGTCACCGATGTCGGTGACGACCTTCCGTACTTCGAGTTCTACGGCTTCGAGTCGATCTTTTGAGCGGCCGGCGATGGTGACTTCAGTGCCCTGCGCAACTAGTTCGGTGGCCAGTGCCAGGCCCATGCCGGAGCTGCCGCCGATGATGACGACGCGTTCTGTTTTCATGGTTCCGAGCCAACCAGCGGCGGGGTCAGAGATCCACGACGTGTTTTCTCATGGTCGTGAGGCCGGGGCTAACGGTCATTGCCCGCAGTACCGGGTTTCGGCTGTCGGTGCGCCAGATCGCTGTGTAGGTGGCGATCAGAGGGTGGCCTTGGATCGGTCGCCAGACGATCTCGCTGTCCGCGGCGCGGCGGGATCCGAGGGTGATCGCGTCGGGGCGGACGAGCAACGCGGATCGGAGCTGGGAGTGGCTCATTGCGGTCGAGCTGATCCGCAGTCCTGGTCCGCCTAAGCGCTCGATGGCGTCGTCGTAGAACTCGGGTGCGGCTTCACGCTGGATCCAGATCAGCTCGTGGTCGCGGAGTTGGTCGAGGGTGATCTCGGTGCTGTCGGCCAGTGGGTGGGTTGCCGTCAGTAACACGCCGAGCTCCTCTTCCGCGAGCTTCGCCGAATCGGTTGCCGGGGGCAAGGTTACGGGAATTCTGATCAGTGCGAGGTCGACGTCGCCGGTGCTCAGCCGGCGCAGCTGCTCGGTGGTGGTGCCGGCGATCGGGGTGACTTTGCATCCCGGAAACCGTTCTGATGCGAGGCTTTCGAGGGCTTTGGGCAACGATCCCGGGACTCCGTTCAGAAGTCCGAGGCGGAGTTCTGGCTCGTCGAGTCCAGCCGCCCGGCGGGTCTCGGTGAGCGCGAGCTCCGCCGCGGCGATCGTCTTGGTGGCGTGGTCGAGGAACACCTCACCCGCTGCGGTGATCTCGACCCCGCGACTGTGTCTGATCAGCAGCGGGGTGCCGATCTCGCGCTCGACCTGCTTGATCTGCTGGCTGAGAGTCGGGGTGGAAATGTGCAGCCGCGTCGCCGCCCGCCCGAAATGGAGTTCCTCGGCGACGGCTACGTAGTACCGCATCTGCCGAAGCTCCACACCGGCCATGCTAGGTGGTCAAGCCTTCACGTCCTAGGCGCTGCCCGGTGGGTGTGAGGAGGGTTCGGGTGGTCCGGCTGTCCTGCCCGGGGCTCGGGGTGCTAGTTGAACATAGCAACTACTTCGACTGGTTGCCCAGTACATCCATCAGGGCATTGACAGGCCGGATTCGGTGACCTAACGTCAAGTTTCAGTAACAAATTGTGATCGGCGTATCACAGCCTCGCTGGACTGCCGCCGGTCGAACGGGGTGCGAACGCGTCATCAACTCGCGGCAGGAGTGGGGGTTCCTGCCGATGGCGGTCTCCCGATGTCCTGTTGCCGGCCCTTGCCTGGCCGCCGGGATGTCGTCCGTGTAGCAACGGGCCCTCCTCCGCGAAACTGCCGGCAGCAACTCGCTGCGCCGGCTGCTGGATCAGGTGACTCATCGACGGATTTGAGGAATCGATCATGAAATTCTCCAGGTACGGGCCGGCCCGAGGCCGATGGCGACTGAGCGTGCTGGCGGTCGCGGCAGCGGTCGCAGTCTCCGGGGGTGGATTGCTGGCCACCGGAAGGGACGCTCAGGCGGCCGCCGTGGTGGTGCCGTTGGGTACCGCCGGGAGCTTCGTGGTCCTCGCAGGGGCGGGGATCACCAACACCGGGCCGACCACGCTGAACGGCGACATCGGCAGCTTTCCCAATCCGGCGATCAGCGGTACCGGGACGATGACGATCACCGGCACGAACCACGCCGGCGACAGCGTCACCCAAGGGGCGAAAGACGACCTGGTCACGGCGTACAACGTCGCCGCGGGAGAGTCGCCGCCCGCACCGATCACGGACGACCTGGGTGGCAAGACCCTGACCCAAGGCGTCTACAACTCCGCCACCTCGATCGGGCTGACCGGCACACTCACCCTGGATGCCGAAGGCGACGCGGGCGCGGTCTTCGTCTTCCAGGCGGGTTCCACGCTCACCACGGCCTCCAGCAGCCGCGTCCTGCTGACCAACGGAGCCCGGTCCTGCAACGTGTTCTGGCAGATCGGCAGCTCCGCGACAATCGGCACCGCGACCAGCTTCCGCGGCACCATCCTGGCGTTGACCTCCATCACCATGCAGACCGGAGCCACGTCGATCGGCCGGATGCTGGCCCGCAACGGCGCCGTCACCCTGGACACGAACACGATCACCAGACCCCGCTGCCGCCCCACTCCGCCAACGAGCCCGCCGACGTCACCTCCGACGTCGCCGCCGACGTCACCTCCGACGAGCCCGCCGACGAGCCCGCCGACGTCCCCGCCGACGTCGCCTCCGACCACTCCTCCGACGAGCCCGCCGACGTCGCCGCCGACCACTCCGCCAACGAGCCCGCCGACGTCGCCGCCGACCACTCCTCCGACGAGCCCGCCGACCTCACCGCCGACGTCGCCGCCAACGAGCCCGCCGACATCACGACCTACGACCTCGCCCACGCCTCCGCAGGTCACCAAGACACCACAAGGTCCCGTCGGTACAGGTGATGGGTCCGGCTGGTCGGTCTGGCTGGTCGAGCCTCCGGTCGTCCCATGGTTCGGCTGGACGACGCCGGCCGCGTCATGAGGACCGGCGCAGCGGTCGTGCTCGTATTGGCGGCTCTCGGCGCGGCAGGTTGTAGCAGTGAGTCGGGCACGGGGCCGACTCACGCAGCCCCGATGTCGGTTGACCACGTACCGAGCGGGATCGCTGCGCCCACCACCATCATCACGCCCACGCCGACCGCCCTCGTCAGCAGACCGGCGACCACAACAACTGAACGCACACCCACCCCAGCACTCCGCTCGAAGCCTTCCGCCGAACTGTCTTTGCCACTACGCCCCGGCCAGGGGCGTAGTAGGCCGGCGCCGATGCGGAAGTCCACCCCAGTGCGGGTTGTCATCCCCGCGATCGGGGTGGACTCGGCCCTCATCCGCCTCGGCCTGAAATCCAACGGTGGTCTACAGGTGCCGCCGAACGGCTTCCCGGCCGGCTGGTTCACCGGCGGGCCGACGCCGGGGGAGAAAGGCCCGGCCGTCATCGCCGGGCATGTCCGCTGGTCCGGCCGCGCGGGCGTCTTCGCCCGGCTCGGTGGCCTTCAGCCGGGGGACAAGATCACGGTTACCCGGCAGAACCACTCGGCGGCGGTGTTCCAGGTGGTAAGGGTCAAGCAGTATCCCAAGTCCACCTTCCCGAGCGCAGCGGTGTACGGCGATCTCGACCACGCGGGCCTGCGACTGATCACCTGCGGCGGACTCGACTACGTCTCCGGAAAGTACGAGGCCAACCTCGTGGTCTTCGCCGACCTGACGGCCTAGCTGAACCCGCGCGATCAGCACTTCGTGACCACAGGCGATGCGGGTCCTCCGTCGTACCGGCTAGTGGCCTTCGGTCTTCAGGCGTTCGAAGGAGGCGCGGACCTCGGCCTCGGCGTCGGCGCGGCCGACCCAGGAGGCGCCTTCGACCGACTTGCCCGGCTCCAGGTCCTTGTAGACCTCGAAGAAGTGCTGGATCTCGAGCCGGTCGAACTCCGGCACGTGGTGGATGTCGCGCAGGTGCTCCTGGCGCGGGTCACCGGCGGGGACACAGAGGACCTTGTCGTCCGGGCCCTTCTCGTCGGTCATCCGGAACATGCCGATCGCCCGGGCCTTGATCAGGCAGCCGGGGAAGGTCGGCTCGCTCAGCAGGACGAGCGCGTCCAGCGGGTCGCCGTCCTGGCCCAGGGTCTCCTCGATGAACCCGTAGTCGGACGGGTACTGAGTAGCCGTGAACAAGGTGCGGTCAAGCCGTAGCCGGTTCGTCTTGTGGTCCAGCTCGTACTTGTTGCGGGTGCCCTTGGGGATCTCGATGAAGACGTCGAACTCCATACGGCAGATACTGTCACGGTTCGGACCGACCAAATGACAGGAGCAGCCCGGTGGCCCGTCCTCCCCGTGCGGTCTTCGTCACGCTTGCCGTGATGCTGACACTGCCGACCGCGCTCGTCGGAGCGGCAGGAGCGCAGGCTGTGCCCGGTCGGTCGCAGAGCGGAACCGGTACTACGCCCGCCCCATTGGTGCTGCCACCGGCGAAGACAGAGGGCGTCGCACCCACCTCCACCGGAGTACAGAAGGCCCTGGCGGCCGTAATGGCCGATTCGTCGCTCGGTAAGCATCACGGCGTGTACGTGTACGACGCCTCGCGCGGCAAGGCACTCGCGTCGATCGGTACGGCCAAGCCGTTCGTGCCCGCATCCACGATGAAGCTGCTGACCACCATCTCTGCGCTGGCCACGATCGGGGCGGACCACTGGTTCACCACGGAAACAGTCAGCCCGTCACGGGGCTCGGTGATCCTGGTCGGCGGCGGCGATCCGCTGCTGGCCCTACGACCGACCACGGAGTTCCCGGCGCGCGCCACGCTGCAGGAGCTGGCAACCAGTACCGCGCAGTCGCTGCGGTCGCAGGGTGTTGCCAGCGTGACACTCGGGTACGACGCCAACCTGTTCACCGGGCCGGCCGCGAACGCCAAGTGGGAGCCGAACTACGTCACCGAAGGGATCGCGGCCCGTACGTCGGCACTGTGGGTCAACGAGGGGCGCGTGTCGCCCGGGATGGCGAAGCGGGCTCCCTCGCCGGCACTAGCGGCCGCCACAGCATTCGCGGGGTTGCTGCGGACTGCCGGGATCAAGGTGACGGGCAGCTTCAAGCCGGTGGATGCACCGGCGACCGCTGACGGGCTGGCGCAGGTCCGGTCGGCTTCGCTCGGCGACATCGTCGAGTACATCAACCTGCACAGCGACAACGACGGCGCCGAGGTGCTGCTGCGGCAGGTAGGCATCGCAACCGACAACGGTGGTTCGTACACGGGCGGTGTGAAGGGCCTGCGGGCGACGCTGGCCAAGCTCGGCATCGACGTGACCAAGGCGCAGATCTACGACGGCAGTGGGCTGTCGCGCGCGAACCAGGTGCCGCTGGAGGCGCTGGCGGGCGCAGTACGGGTCGCGGTGACCAAGCCCGAGCTACGCCATCTGCTGAGCGGGCTGCCGATCGCAGGTTTCACCGGCAGCCTCGAAGACAGGTTCGCTGGTCCAGGCTCGGAGCCGGGGACCGGAATCGTGCGGGCGAAGACAGGGACGCTCACCGGAGTGCACTCGCTGGCCGGGCTGGCCCGGGATCGCACCGGGACCATCCTGGTCTTCGCGGTCGCCACCGACAGCGCACCGCCCGACAAGGCGCTGGCTGCCCGCGCCGCACTCGACCGCATCACGGCCATCCTTGCCAGCTGCGGCTGCGCGGGCTGAAGCCAAGCGGCTGCGACCAAGCGGGCTGAAACCGAACTGACAGCGTTCCGAGACGGACAAGCTTGCCGCTCTCGGCAGGCGCATGTTGGAACCTGCCACTAGGGTCGAAACATGAGTACGGCGGAAGGCGATACCTCGGCTGACATGGTCGACTGGCAGTTGGCGACCGGGGTCGCCCGAAAGCTGCTCCGGCCCGGTCCGGCGGTCAGCCGGGCTGAGGCGGATCAGGTGGTGGCCGAGCTGCGGCAGTTCGCCGTGGACTCCGAGCAGCATGTGCGGGACTTCACCGGGCTGCAGGCCACCTCGGCCACAGCGCCCGTGGTGATCGTCGATCGGTACGGCTGGGTGCAGGCCAACGCCGACGGCTTCAAGACCGTACTGCGACCGCTCGCCGACAAGCTGCGCGAGAAGCAGGAGCGCACTGGTGGTCTGTCGTCAGCTGTAGGTCCCCGGGTGACCGCGATCGAGGCAGGCGCGCTGCTGGCGTTCCTGTCCTCTCGCGTGCTCGGCCAGTTCGACCCCTTCTACCCGTCCGAACCGGATCCCTCCCGACCGCACCTGACAGGCCGGCTGCTGCTGGTCGCGCCGAACGTGATGCATGTGGAGTCCGAGCTCGGCGTAGTACCGCGGGACTTCCGGCTCTGGGTGTGCCTGCACGAGGAGACCCACCGGGTGCAGTTCACCGCCGTGCCGTGGCTCCGGGATCACCTGCGCTCCGAGATCGCGCTCTTCCTCGACCAGGCCGAGTTGGACGCTTCGGCGTACGCGGCGATGTTCCGGGAAGCCGTGCAGCGGCTCGGCCGCTCGGTGAAGGGCGAGGCCGAGCTGAGCCTGGTCGACCTGATGCAGTCGCCGGAGCAGCGGGCCGTGCTGGACCGCCTGACCGCGGTCATGTCGCTGCTGGAAGGCCACGCCGACTTCGTGATGGACGGCGTCGGGCCGTCGGTGATCCCGACCGTCGACACCATCCGGTCCAAGTTCACCTCCCGCCGGTCGGGCGGCAACCCGGTGGACCAGTTGCTGAAGCGGCTGCTCGGCCTGGATGCCAAGATGCGGCAGTACCAGGACGGTGCCGCCTTCGTACGCCGGGTGGTCGAGCAGGTCGGCATGGAGGGCTTCAACCGCGTCTGGACCGGGCCGAACACGCTGCCGACCAAGAACGAGATCGCCAACCCGGATGCCTGGGTCAGCAGACTCCACGGCTGAGTACCGGGGCAAGCTGCACCCATCCGTCGCCCGGGTCCGGGAGGCTGTCCGTACTGCGCTGGCGGGGCTGCCGCAGGCGACCACAGTGCTGGTGGCCTGCTCTGGTGGCGCCGACTCGCTCGCACTCGCGGCAGCGACCGCCTTCGAGGCGCCGAAGCTCGGACTGCGAGCAGGCGCGGTCATCGTGGACCACGGACTCCAGGCCAAGTCCGGCGACGTGGCAGCGACCGCGGCCGAGCAGTGCAGGTCTTTAGGGCTCGAACCCGTGCACGTTCGCGCTGTAGAGGTCGGCGACGAGGGTGGGCCTGAGGGTGCCGCCAGGACCGCGCGATACGACGCGCTACGCGACGTAGCCAATGAGGTCGGCGCCGACGTCGTACTGCTCGCGCATACTCGCAACGACCAGGCAGAGACTGTCCTGCTCGGCCTCGCCCGGGGATCCGGGGCCCGCTCGCTGGCGGGGATGGCGCCCGTGGTCGGGATCCTGCGCAGACCCTTCCTGGAACTGTCCCGGGCGACCACTACGGCTGCTTGCCTGGCATCAGGGCTCCAAGCGTGGCACGACCCGCACAACGACGACCCGAAGTACAAGAGAGTGCGAGTGCGGCACGAGGTGCTCCCTGTGCTCGAGGAGTCGCTAGGGCCGGGTGTGATCGAGGCACTGGCCCGTACTGCGGGGTTGCTGCGGGCCGATGCGGACGCCCTGGACGCACTCGCGGCTGACCTCGCCGAGACCGCAGTACGGCGTACTGACGGCGAAGTGTTGTGTGATGTCGGACTCCTCGAGGGGGAGCCGGCAGCGATCCGGACCAGGGCGCTCCGGCAGGCGGCGCTGGAAGCTGGTTGCCGGGCCAACGACCTCACCGCGGGCCACATCGCGGCCGTCGACGCGCTGGTCACCGACTGGCGCGGACAACGCTGGATCGACCTGCCGCAAGGGGTCCGGGCGGTCCGGCGGGCCGGGTTCATCGTCTTGGCGCCTGGTGTGACACCCTGATCGCGTGGATGCGGCGGACATCGAGAAAGACCTGGCCCAGATTCATTTCACCGAGGAGCAGATCCAGGCGAAGCTGAAGGAACTGGCCGCCCGGATCGAGCAGGACTACGAGGGCAAGGACCTGCTGATCATCGGCGTCCTGCGCGGCGCGGTGATGGTGATGGCCGATCTGGCCCGCTCGTTCAGCCGGCACGTGGAGATGGACTGGATGGCGATCTCCTCTTACGGCTCCGGAACGAAGTCTTCCGGGGTGGTCCGGATCCAGAAGGACCTGGACACCGACATCACCAACCGGCACGTGCTGATCGTCGAGGACATCATCGACACCGGCCTGACGCTGACCTGGCTGGTCAGCAACCTGCAGTCCCGCAAGCCCGCCTCGCTGGAGATCTGTACGGCGTTCCGCAAGCCGGACGCCGCGAAGATGTCGGTGCCGGTGAAGTACGTCGGCCTCGAGTTGCCGGACGAGTTCGTGGTCGGCTACGGCCTGGACTACGCGGAGAAGTACCGCAACCTGCGCTGCGTTGCCACCCTCGCCCCACACGTCTACTCCTGAACCCCCACTTCTTCTCCCCACCCCCAGGAGCAGGAGTTGGTGACAGCGCCCTCGCCTCGCATTTGTTCCCCCAGCCCAAGGCTGGGGGCGGGAGTTGGTGACAGCGCCATTGCCTCGCCTCGCATTTGTTCCCCCAGCCCAAGGCTGGGGGCGGGAGTTGGTGACAGCGCCATTGCCTCGCCTCGCATTTCTTCCCCCAGCCCAAGGCTGGGGGCGGGAGTTGGTGACAGCGCCATTGCCTCACCTCGCATTTCTTCCCTCAGTCAAAGCTGGGGGCGGGAGTTGGTGACAGCCTGTAGACAGGGTCGTACCGTCGTTGGGTGACCCTCGTGGTGGGCACGCTTGCCCGACACGAGACACTTGGACTGGTATTACCGTCACAAGCCCGTTTTCCCGGGCCTGCTGAGCTAGGAGGGACGGGGCACCTGCCCTGATCATGGACGTCAAGCGCATCTTCCGCGGACCCCTGTTCTGGATCGTCGTCGCCTTCTTGGGCGTGCTGGTGATCGGGCAGCTCCTGACCGGCTCGACCGGGTACAAGACCGAACCCACCGGCCAGGTGGTGCAGCTGATCAAGCAGGCCACGGACGCCCCGGCCGGCGAGAAGTCGATCAAGTCGGCGACGCTGATCGATCCCGATCAGGAGATCCGGATCGAGAAGACCGACGGCACCAAGGTGCGGGCGCACTGGGTCGACGGTCAGGCCACCACCCTGGGCAGCGACCTGCAGAACCTGTTCCAGAACAACAAGATCGACAAGTACGACGTGGAGAACCCGAAGCCGAGCTTCATCGGCCAGGTGTTCTCGACGCTGATCCCGTTCCTGCTGATCGCCGTCGTCTTCATCTTCTTGATGAACTCGATGCAGGGCGGCGGCTCGCGGGTGATGAGCTTCGCCAAGTCGAAGGCCAAACTGATCACCAAGGACACCCCTAAGACGACCTTCGCGGATGTGGCCGGGTGTGACGAGGCGATCGAGGAACTCGGCGAGATCAAGGAGTTCCTGCAGGAACCGGGGAAGTTCCAGGCCGTCGGCGCCAAGATCCCCAAGGGTGTCCTGCTCTATGGCCAGCCCGGTACCGGTAAGACGCTGCTCGCCCGGGCCGTCGCCGGTGAGGCGGGTGTGCCGTTCTACTCGATCTCGGGTTCGGACTTCGTCGAGATGTTCGTCGGTGTCGGTGCCTCCCGGGTCCGCGACCTGTTCGAGACCGCCAAGACCAACGCGCCGGCGATCGTCTTCATCGACGAGATCGACGCCGTCGGCCGGCACCGTGGCGCGGGCATGGGTGGTGGCCACGACGAGCGCGAGCAGACGCTGAACCAGTTGCTGGTCGAGATGGACGGCTTCGACGTCCGCGGCGGCGTGATCCTGATCGCGGCGACCAACCGGCCGGACGTGCTCGACCCGGCGCTGCTGCGCCCGGGCCGTTTCGATCGCCAGATCGCCGTCGACGCCCCGGACCTGCCGGGTCGCGAGCAGATCCTGAAGGTGCACTCGCGCGGTAAGCCGATGTCGGACGACGCCGACCTGCGCGCGGTGGCCCGTCGTACGCCGGGCTTCACCGGTGCGGACCTGGCCAACGTCCTGAACGAGGCTGCGTTGCTCACGGCCCGGCTGAACCGCCAGCAGATCGACAAGAACGCGCTGGACGAGGCGATCGACCGCGTCATCGCCGGACCGCAACGCCGGACCAGGCTGATGTCGGACAAGGAGAAGGTGCTGACGGCGTACCACGAGGGCGGGCACGCTCTGGTGGCCGCGTCGCTGCCGCACTCCGACCCTGTGCACAAGGTGACGATCCTGCCGCGTGGCCGCGCCCTCGGTTACACGATGGTGCTGCCGGACGAGGACAAGTACTCGACCACCCGGTCCGAGATGCTCGACAAGCTCGCCTACATGCTCGGTGGCCGCGCCGCCGAGGAGATGGTGTTCCACGACCCGACCACGGGCGCGAGCAACGACATCGAGAAGGCGACCGCGCTCGCCCGGGCGATGGTCACGCAGTACGGCATGACCGAGCGGCTCGGCGCGATCCAGTACGGCCAGGACACCGGTGAGCCGTTCCTCGGCCGCGACCTGGGCAGCCAGCGCAACTACTCCGAGGAGATCGCCGCGGCGGTCGACGAAGAGGTCGGCAAGCTGATCCTGAACGCGCACCAGGAGGCCTTCGACATCCTCGTCGAGAACCGCGCTGTGCTCGATGCCCTGGTCGAGGAGCTGCTGGAAAAGGAGACGCTCGACAAGGCGGAGATCGCCCGGGTGTTCAAGCCGATCCAGAAGCGTGAGATCCGGCCGGCCCTGGACCGGATCGTCGACCCGGGTGCCGTCCGAGCAGCCGCCGGTGATGCCACTGCCGTCGCGTGGTGAGCAGAACGGTTCGCTGCAGGACGTGATCCCTGGTGGATCGATCGGTCCGGATGAGGCCGCGCACGGTCCGAACTACGGCGGCGGGCCCACCCCTCCGGCCGAGTGACACCGGTCGCCTGAGGCAGGGCGAGTGACTTGATGATGGCCCGGGATCCCTGGCGGATTCCGGGCCATCGCTTATGTTGATCGGGTGACCGCGCCGGAATTCGACCATGCCCGGGCCGAACGGGCCGTCCGCGAATTGCTGATCGCGATCGGTGAGGATCCCGACCGCGAGGGGCTGCGCGAGACCCCGGCCCGGGTGGCCCGCTCGTACGCCGAGATCGCGGCCGGTCTGGGCCAGCGGGCCGAGGACGTCCTGACCACCACCTTCGACCTCGGCCACGACGAGCTGATCCTGGTCAAGGACATCGAGGTCTGGTCGATCTGTGAACATCATCTGGTGCCCTTCACCGGGGTGGCCCACGTCGGCTACATCCCGGGCCTGGACGGGCGGATCACCGGCCTGTCCAAGCTGGCCCGGCTTGTCGACGTCTACGCGAAACGCCCGCAGGTCCAGGAACGGCTGACCACCCAGGTCGCGGAGTCCCTGCTGGAGTTGCTGAAGCCGCGCGGGGTGATCGTGGTGATCGAGTGCGAACACCTCTGTATGACGATGCGCGGCGTCCGCAAGGCCGGCGCGAAGACGATCACCTCGGCCGTTCGCGGCCAGCTCCGCGACCCGGTCACGCGGGCCGAGGCGATGAGTCTGATCGTCGGCTGAGCAGGTCGGCCGTAGCCCGGGGCCGGGCCTCCTCGTTGAACATTCAGAGCTGTTGCCCATAGACAATCCGTGTCCGAACGCCTACGGTCCGTAGTGGCGCTGTGACTCGGGTGCGGGGCGCCGGCGTGAGGAGGATGTATGTCAGGGCGTTTTCGGGTCGGCGCCGCACTCACCGGGATCGTGGTTCTCACGGCGGCCGGTTTGATCGCGGCGAACGGCGCGCAAGCGGATCCCCGGACCGCTCAGACCGGGGCGGCGGGGCGGGGAAAGAATTCAACACAAGACGTCAAGTTGCCGGTGCCGAATCAAGAGCTCGTCAGGGACCAGCAACTGGTTCAGGCGACTGATCTGGAGAACAAGTTCGGGTCACGGGCGGTCGGCAGCTACTTCGACGCCTCCGGTGACCTTGTCGTCGCGGTCTCCGACCAGGCGACCGCCGCCGCGGTTCGCGCGGGCCGGCGCGATCCCCAAACTGGTCCGCTACACCGCCAGTCAGCTGTTCTCGGTGCAGGGCGAGCTGGACCACCTGGCAACCGGCTCAAGCGCCGGTCAGGTCAGGTCCTGGTACGTCGACCCGCTCACCGGGACGGTCGTCGTCACGGTGCCCTCCGGAGCCCGTGACCTGATCACCAAGCGGTTCCTGCGCGCGGCCGAGCAGAACGGCGCCATGGTGACCGTCCGGCGGTCCCAGGGCAAGGTGACCCTCGCCGAGGGCGAGTTCGGGCTCCTGGGCGGCCTCCAGGTGGACAAGAACACCGGTTACACCTGCTCGCTGGGCTTCAATGCCACCACCGAGAAGGGCCAGCACATCTTCCTCACCGCGGGGCACTGCACCAGCGGTAAGCCGTCCTGGTCGCGCAACGGCTACATCCTCGGCGACACCATGACCTCGAGTTTCCCGGGCAACGACTTCGGCACGGTCAGCGTGATCGACGGCTGGGAGCAGCAGGGCCGGGTCGAGCGCTGGGGCAGCGAAGACGTCGTAGTACGGGGTACTGCGAGCCCGACCGTCGGCTCGGCCGTCTGCAAGTCCGGCAAGAGCACCAAGTGGACCTGCGGCCGGATCGTGGCCCGGAACGTCACCGTGAACTACGGGAACAACAGGGTTGTCAGGGGCCTGTTCCAGCACACCGCCTGCGTCGAGGCCGGCGATTCCGGTGGTGCCAACATGTCCGGCGACTACGCGCAGGGAATCACCAGCGGTGCCGCTCTGGTCAGCGGCCAGTGCCTGGCGAAATACGGTCAGCAGAACGAGTCGTACAGCCAACCGATCGGTGAGGCGCTGTCCGCTAGCGGCGCCTCATTGGTACTGGGTTAGCGACCCGCGGCGGGAGCCGGGAGTTGATGGGGGCCTGGTACCTAGGTGGGGCAGTCCGGACGTGGCCACTACGGTGGTCGGGTGCGAACTGCCCCACCGAGTCATTTCTCGGGCCATGTCGAAGGACTGCCCACGCCTGACCGCTGTCTGGTGATGGGTGTCGTCAACGTGACCCCCGACTCGTTCTCCGACGGCGGCGAGTGGTTCGAACCGGCCGCCGCGATCAAGCACGGCCGGGAGTTGCTCGCCGAAGGCGCCGATCTGCTCGACGTCGGCGGTGAGTCCACCCGGCCGGGCGCGGTTCGTCCCGCCCCCGCCGAGGAGATCCGCCGGGTGCTGCCGGTGATCGAGACACTGGCGGCCGAAGGCGCGCTGATCTCGATCGACACGATGCGCGCCGATGTGGCTGCCCTCGCGCTCGACGCGGGCGCCGTGATGGTGAACGACGTCTCCGGTGGCCAGGCCGATGCCGAGATGCTCGGGCTGGTGGCGCAGCGCGGTACGCCGTACGTGTGTATGCACTGGCGCGGGCACTCGGTCGACATGCAGAACCGCGCCGAGTACGACGACGTGGTGGCCGAGGTGATTGCCGAGCTCGCGGAGCGGGTAGAAGCGATCCGCGCGGCCGGGGTCGACCTCGGCCGGGTGGCGCTGGACCCGGGGCTGGGTTTTGCGAAGAACGCGGACCACAACTGGGAGGTGCTGCGCCGGCTGCGGGAATTCGGCGTACTGGGCCTGCCGTTGCTGATCGGTGCGTCCCGCAAGGCGTTCCTCGGTAGGCTGCTCGCCGACGAGGAGACCGGCGAGCCGAGACCGGCCGTACGGCGAGACGACGCCAGTGCGGCTGTCTCCACTCTCGCCGCAGTGGCGGGCGCCTGGTGTGTCAGGGCGCACGCGGTGGCGCCGAGTGCGGATGCGGTCCGGGTGGCCCGCAGGTGGGGAGGGGTATGACGGAAGAGCAGAAGCCGGCCGGTCGTGGGCGCGGTGTCACCGCGGAGACCGTGGTGATGAACGCCAACACCGCGTTCTACAACGCCTTCGAGGCGGGCGACCTGGATCTGATGGCGGCGGTCTGGCTGCCGGAGCCGGATCCGGTCTGCATCCATCCGGGCAACGCGGCGATCTACGGCTATAGCGAGATGATGCGGGCATGGGCGATGATCTTCGCCAACACGCCGTACATCCAGTTCTTCCTCACCGACGTACAGGTAAGAGTCGATGAAGACGTGGCCTACGTCACGTGTACGGAAAATGTCCTCTCGTCCGGTGAAGGTGCGCCGGAGGAGGGTTTCGCGGGGGGAAAGGCGCTGGCCACGAACGTCTTCCGGAGAACTTCTTCCGGCTGGCGGTTGTGGATCCACCACGCGTCCCCGGTACTGTCGTCTGGGGGTCCACTGGAGGAGGCGGAATGAGCGGTCCCGAGCTGCCTCCTGACGTGATCGAGATCCGCGGCATCCGTGGCTTCGGCCGGCACGGCGTGTTCGACCACGAACGGGCCGACGGGCAGGAGTTCGTCGTCGACGTCCGGCTCGAGCTGGACACCCGGCCCGCGGCGGCGTCGGACGACCTGGCCGACACGGTCAACTACGGAGTCGTCGCCGAGAAGGTGCACGCCGCCATCGAGACCGACCCCGTCGACCTGATTGAGACACTGGCCCAACGGATCGCGGATCTGTGCCTCGCCGACAAGCGGGTGACAGCAGCCGCGGTGACCATCCACAAACCCTCGGCGCCGATCAAGGTGCCGTTCGACGACGTTGTCCTGACCGTGCAGCGCAGAGCCGGAGAATCCTCGTGACTGAGACCCCTAGTCCGTACGTCATCGACGCGGACACCCTCAGCGGTGGCCTGAAGCCGATCCGCCAGGTGATCCTGTCGCTCGGCAGCAACCTCGGCGACCGTGAGGCGAACCTGCAGGGCGCCGTCGACGCGCTCCGGGACACCCCGGACGTCGTGGTCGTCGACGTCTCGCCGGTCTACGAGACGGAGCCGATCGGCGGCCCGGACGAGTCCGGGCCGTACCTGAACATCGTGCTGCTCGCCGACACAACGCTGGCCGTCGAGACGCTGCTGGACCGCGCGCATGCCGTCGAGCAGGCGTTCGGCCGGGAGCGCAGTGTGAAGGGCGCGCCGCGGACCCTGGACGTGGACCTGATCACCTACGGCAAGAAGGAGATCGAGACCGAAGAGCTGACGGTGCCGCACCCGCGGGCGCACGAGCGCGCGTTCGTGCTGGCACCGTGGCTGGACATCGAGTCCGACGCGGTCCTGCCCGGGGTTGGCCCGGTGGCCGAACTGCTCGCCAAGGTGGGGACGGACGGCGTCAAGCGCCTCGACGACCTCACCATCGAGCTCCAGTAGTGGTGTCTGGCGGGCCCGGTCCGGATCGACCACCCGGTACCGGCAACGAGCCGCCGCCGGAGGGTTCGGTCCGGCCGACGTCTCGCCGGCTGCTGATCGCGATCGCCGTCCTCGGGGCGGCGATCGGGGTCACCCTGGTGAAGGCGATCGAGTCGCGCGGCGGCGTCGTACCGACTGTGTCCTGGCTCACCCTGGTGGCCTGGACGTTCCTGGCGTCGTTACTTTTCGTTGCCGCCCGCAACACTCATCAGCGGATCCAGGTCCGGCACGAACGGGTCGAGCCGTCGCGGGCCGTTTTCCTTCTGCTGATAGGGAAAGCCAGCGCTTTCGTCGGTGCGTTGTGTACCGGCGTGTACGCAGGGTTCGCATTGTCCTTCCTGGATGCGGTGAGTTCGTCGGGTCCACGGACCCGGGTGATCACAGCCGGTATCGCGGCAGTGATCTCGGTCCTGGTCGTCACGGCGGGATTGCTGCTCGAACGGGCGTGTCGGATTCCCGATGACCCCGAAGACACCCCCTAACATGTCGGTCCATGGGGTCAAGGGGTAGCCGCCGTCGAACCAGGACCACCGTTCTCACAGTCGCCAACGCTCTGTTGGTGGTCATCTGCGTGAGCGTCGCGATCGCTCTGTTCTCGCAGAACGAATGGATCCTGCGAGCAGCCGCGGTCGGCGCCGTCCTGGTCGCCATCGGCGTCTCGGTCCTGATCCGCCACCAGCTCCTGGTCGAACGCATGGCCCACAGCGACGACCGCGCCCAGGTGGCCCAGGAGTACTCCCGCATCACCAACGCCCGCGTCGTGGAGAACGCCGAGTTCGTCGACCTGATGCAACGCCGCCTCGACCGCATCGACCAACGCCTCGACAAGATCGACGAAGAGGTAGCCACCGTCGTAGCCGCCGGCGACAAACACTCCCACGCCGACGCCCCCACAGTCGTAGACCTAAGACTCCGAGGCCTAGCCGCCTCCTGACGCCGGCCGCTCGGTCGTTGGCTGGAAACAAAGTTGCAAATACGCATAAAAAGTTTCCAGTCAGTTGGCCGGTAGCGGGCAACCTGGCCCGCAGACGTTCGCGGTGAGGTCGGGCGCCTTGCGGCGTAGTACCTGCAGGACCTGTACTGCGGCCTCGCACGGCCGGGTAGTTATGTCGAGCCAGCCGTAGCGCAGCGTCGATTCCGCTCGCAGGGTGGCGCGGTTGTCGCGATCGAGATCCTTCCATCGTCGGTTCGGTGAGAGATGGAACCGTCCGTCGAGTTCGACGACCAGCCCGAAGCCCGAGTAGGCGACATCGGTGAACTCATCAGCCACCTGCCGCTGGCGGATCCCCGTCGGAAGTCGGTGCGCTCGTTCGACGTCGCGTAGGTATCGCAACTCGAGCAGCGAGTGTGAGCCGGCAGCCACGTCCGCCAGGATCGCCCTGAGTTGGCGGCCATGCTTGTGCCTGCGGTGGTCGCCGAGGGTCCGGAGGATTTCGGCCGGATCGACCCGGCCACTTTGGCAGGCCTCGGCGACGACCGCCGCCGCGTCGTCGAGCGTGCCGGTCAGGCCGGCCGCCTCCAGGACTGCGTGAGCCGGCGCGCTTCGGGGCGGGATCGCCGCTGCGAGCCGGTCGCTCCACCGCTCGACCCGGTGGATCTTGAGATTCGGCCGCCTTCGAACCCGACGGTGGACCGGGATCGTCAGGTGGACCGGTCGGTCGCTGTCAGGTTTGATCAGACCGAGTTGCTCGGCTGCTGTGTAGTGGCTCCAGGCTGCCTCCGGGCCGGCGTACAGGAGGCCGGCCAGCAGGTGCTCCTCGTACCCGATTGGTCCGGTGTGCGTGGCGTAGACGCCGGGATGTACGGTCTGCCAGGTCCTGCGTCGAAGTCGGCGCCGGATCTCGCTCTCAGTACGCCGGGCAGCCAAGAGCTGAACCCGCGAGACGATTCGGTGCTGTGCATCGATCAGCGCGTCGAGGCCCATGCTGTCGAGTTGCCGACGCCACCACCAGTCCATCCACCCAAGGATGAGCGAAATTGGCCGGCTCTGCAGGCAGCCCTGTGGACAACCGTTCCGAGCCCGCTAGCTGGAAACTTTCAATCGCCAGGTGCAAGTTTGTTTCCACTCAAGGCGGGTGAGCGGCTACTTGTCGATGTCGCCTACTACGAAGAACATGCTGCCGAGGATGGCGATCATGTCGGCGACGATGGTGTTGGGGAGCATTTCGGGGAGGACCGAGATGTTGTTGAAGCTGGCGGAGCGGAGTTTGAGGCGCCAGGGGGTTTTGTCGCCTCGGGAGACGAGGTAGTAGCCGTTGATGCCCAGGGGGTTCTCGGTCCAGCAGTAGGTCTGGCCTTCGGGGACCTTGAGGATCTTGGGGAGGCGGGTGCTGACCGGGCCGGCCCGGCATCGCCAGCAGGCGGTCCAGGCACGCATCGACCAGGTCGAGGGAGACCTTCACCTGGTCGAGGAGGAGCGAGAAGCGGGCGTAGCAATCGCCTTCGGTGCGGGTCACCACCCGGAGTACGCCGTCCTGGGCGAGCTCCTCGTACGCCAGGTACGGCTCGTCGCGGCGCAGATCCGCGTCGACCCCGGACGCTCGGGCGATCGGGCCCGAGACGCCGTACGCCGCGATCAGTTCGGGCGAGAGCCGACCGACGCCGACGGTCCGGGCGCGGAAGATCTCGTTGCCGAGGATCAGGTTCTCGATGTCGGGAAGACGACGCCGTACTGCGGCCGACGCGGCCCCGGCGCGCTGGAGCCAGCCGAGCGGGATGTCCTCCTTCAGACCGCCGACCCGGTTGAACATGTAGTGCATCCGCCCGCCGGACAGCTCCTCCATCACCGCCTGGATCGTCTCCCGCTCGCGGAAGGCGTAGAAGACCGGCGTGATCGCGCCGAGCTCCAGCGGGTAGGAGCCGAGGAACATCAGGTGGTTCAGGATCCGGTTCAACTCGGCCAGCAGCGTACGCAGCCAGACGGCTCGGACCGGCACCTCGAGACCCATCATCCGTTCGACCGCGAGCACGACACCGAGCTCGTTGGAGAACGCGGACAGCCAGTCGTGCCGGTTCGCCAGCACGAGGATCTGCCGGTAGTCGCGGACCTCGAAGAGCTTCTCGGCGCCGCGGTGCATGTAGCCGACGATCGGCTCGCAGTGCAGGATCCGCTCACCGTCGAGGGTCAGCCGCAGCCGGAGTACGCCGTGGGTGGCGGGGTGCTGCGGCCCGATGTTGAGCACCATGTCGGTGGTCGGCAGCTCCGACGCGGTGCCGGTGCCGCCCCGCTCGTAGACCGGGTCCAACCCGGCTGCGCCCGCGCCGATACCCACCACTCGTTCCACGCTCATGACCCTTAGTGTGCCGTGAGCGACGTAGCTTGACGATGTCGGCGCCCAGGCACGCATCTCAAACGCCCCGATGCACGCACCTGACCACCGACATCGTTCAAGCTACGTCGCTCACGGCCCACTGTCGTGACAGGCTTGCCTTGTGAACGACCTCTTCGCACCTTCCGATGTCAGCTGGACGCCGGTCTCACCGAACCTCGCGAAGCTCCGCCGACTCAACGCCGGCATCGCCCTGGGCCTGCTCGCGACCGCCGCGCTGGTGATCCTCGGGCTGACGATCGGCTGGACGTACGGCGTACTGGCGGTCGTCGTCGCGGCGCTCGGGTACGTCTGGGCGTGGATCCTGATCGGCCGCAACCAGCGCTCCTGGAAGTACGCCGAGCGCGAGGACGAGTTGCTGGTCAGCCACGGGGTGATGTTCCGCGAGCTGGTGGTGGTGCCGTACGGGCGGATGCAGTTCGTCGACGTCGCGGCGGGTCCGCTGGAGCGCGCATACGGGATGGCCACGGTGGAGTTGCACACCGCGACGCCGGCGACGGACGCGAAGATCCCGGGGCTGCATCCCGATGAGGCCGCGAGGCTCCGGGACCGGCTGTCCGCGCTCGGTCAGGCGCAGGCGTGGGGCCTGTGACCGAGCCGACCGCGCCGCCGCAGACCGTGGCCGTGATCGAGAAGACGGGCGACCGGCTGCACCCGCTGACCCCGTTCGTGAAGGGCTGGGGGTACTTCGTCGTCGCGGCGGTCGCGATGGCGAACAACGAGAGCCTGCGCAGCAACCTGAAGATCGCCGGGTTGGGTCTGCTGGCCGTACTGATCGGCGGCATCCTGCTCGGCGCGTTGTCGTGGTGGTTCACCAAGTGGCAGCTGACCGGCGACGCGATCCGGGTCGACAGCGGCTTCCTGTTCCGGCGGACCAGGATCATCCGGTTCGACCGGATCCAGACGATCGATGTGGCGCAGCCGTTCGTGGCCAGGCTGTTCGGGATGGCCGAGTTGCGGATGGACGTGGCCGGTGGCGGCAAGAGCGACGGCAAGCTGAGCTACTTCACCGAGGCCGAGGCCTCCAAGCTCCGTGGCACGCTGCTGCTCCGGGCGAAGGGCGAACAAGCAGTCGAGCACGAGCAGCTTGCCCACGAGGTGGAGGCGCCGCCGCTGCTGGTGGTTCCGACCGGGCGTTTGCTCGGCGCGACGCTGCTGTCGTCGACAGTGCTCGCCAGTGCGGCCGCACTGATCTGGCTGATCGTGACGACCATGGTGTTCGAGTTCCACGTCGGGTTGTTCGCCGGTCTGCCGCTGCTGCTCGGTGTCGTGCAGCCGATCTGGAAGCAGGTCGTCGGCAACCACGGCTTCACCTTGTCTGAGACGCAGGACGGCCTGCGGACCAAGCGCGGTCTGTTCGACGTACAGCGGCAGACGGTCCCGCCAGGGCGCGTGCAGGGCCTGCTGATCACCGAGCCGCTGATCTGGCGGCTGATCGGGTGGTCGCGGGTGGACCTGGACATCGCCGGTGTGGCGGGCTCCAAGTCCGACGGCGAGGACGAGCACGAAGGCGCTCAGCTACTGCCGGTCGGTGAGCGCAATGAGGTCGCTGCCGTGCTGGCGAGGGTGCTGCCGGGCACTGACCTGGCCGCGATCCGGATGCATCGAGCACCTGAGCGCGCCAAGTGGCTGCGCCCGATCGGTTGGCGCTACCTCACGTACGGCGTCGACGGCCAGGTGATGGTGACTACGCGTGGCTGGGTGAGCCGCCGTACGTCGATCGTGCTGCACCACAAAACGCAGTCGGTCCGTCTGCAGCAGGGACCCATCCAGCGGCGCCTGGGCCTCGCCAACGTCCACGTGGACACCCCGCAGGGCCCCACTGACGCAGTAGCCCTCCACCGCGACCTGGCCGAGGCTGCGCAGCTAGTAGAGGGTCAGGCCGACAGGGCCCGCGAAGCACGCCGTACGACGGAGTCCCCGGTGCCGGTCCACACCCAGCCGAACCCGCCGAGTCCGGAGGGATCCAGTAGCTCTGCCGCCTCGCCTGCTGACGACAGCTCGGTCAGGTAGCGCAGGGGGTCCGTCCGGGACAGCTCGTGGTCCGGGCGAGTGGCTGTGACGCCCAAGGCCAGTAGCGCCTCGCGCTGCATGACGACGGTGCCGCCGGGCACTGCTGCCGCCAGCGAATCCAGTGCGACGTGGGCAGTGATGTCGCAGCTGCCGTCCAGGACAGGCTCGCACTCGCGCCCATTGCGGAAACCGGTCAGAGTCCCGTACGGCGGGCGCCCGGTTCGCAGGTGCCCGTAGTCGATCGCGAGCGCGACACCGCCATCCAGGCGGCGGACCACCTCGGCCCAAGCGAGATCGCGGGCCAGACCGATCTCGGCCCGATCGCCCGGCTCGCGCAGCGGCCACCAAGCCGAGAGCCAGCCCAAATCGTTGCCCTCGACAACCTCGCCGAGGCTCAGGTCGGCCAGCAGATAGCGCGGCGTGCCCTCGTCGTCCAGCTCGGCCAGCTCGCAGGGGAGGTTGTCGAGCCACTCGTTCGCGACCACCAGACCGGTCAACCGAGCTGGCAGGTCGTCGTCGAGTTCCACCTCGAGCACGTCGAGACCCTCGGAGCGCAGGACCTTGCCGAGTTCGCCCGAGCCGGCACCGATGTCGACGACCCGAGTGGCCCCGACAGCTCGGGCCAACCCGGCCAGCGCCTGGCCGAACAAGGCCGAGGCGTGCACCGAAGTACGGAAGTGCTGGGCCGGCCGTTCGCGCCGGTAGAAGCCGTCGGGGCCGTAGAGCGCGGCCTCCCAGGCTTGCCGAAAGGTCATTCGAGCCCGATGCCGCCGAGCGGGACCGAGCCGGTGAGCTGCCAGATGCCGTCGTCGCCCTCGCGCCAGATGGTCAGGTCGTCGAGGCGAATGGTCGGCACCTCCTCGGCGGCCAGCGCGGCCTCGGCTTCGGCCAGCACCCGCGCGCCGCCCTCCGAGCCGCCCTGCCCGGACGACGAGATGGTCAGATGCGGGTGCGGATCGGGATGCTCACCGCCGTACGGCGGGCATTCGGGGAAGGTGTCGAGAACGATCCTGATCAGCTCGCTGACCTGGTCGAACGGCTCGGGCCGCAGCCAGGTCGTACCGTTCGGGAACTGACCGGCAGTGGGGAAGCTGAGGTCGAACGGCTGGACCGCGGCCAGTGCCTCCTCCAGCCGCCGGACCTTGTCGGGCATGGGTTCCGCCAGCCACGGCACCAGCACGGTGACATGGGGCGGGATCAGCTCGCTCAGCGCCATCGTCGGCCGGGCCGAGGAGTACGATACGGACCGCCAGCGATCCGTGAATTCCGCGAGTTCCGGGACCGCGATCAGGATCGCCGTCAATCCGGTCCGCGCGGCCCAGGGGTTTCGTTCGCTCACGCCCTCATGCTCCCACCAGTTGTGACGAACCACGTAGTACCCGCGACCGTGGCCGGGCCTTAGGGTGGTGCAGACCGCACGAATCGTCTGGTACCCGAGCAGGGACTGGAACGTAAAGGTGGACATGGAACGCATCGGCATCATCGGCTCCGGCCCGGGCCGGTGGCGCCTTGGGAGCAGCCTTGGTGTCCGCCGGATATCCCGTCACCGGCGTCAGCGCCCGCTCGCGCGCGTCACGGGAACGCGCCGCGCGGCTTCTTCCGGACGTCCCGGTCGTCGAGCCCGCCGAGGTGGTCGGCCGCGCCGACGTGGTGATCCTCGCCGTACCGGACGACGCGATCGCTGAGGTCGCCGGCAGTCTGCCCTTCACCGAGGACCAGTACGCCGTGCATCTGTCCGGCGCCCACGGCATCGCCGTACTGCGGGGGATCGCCGCGACCCCGGTCGCGTTGCACCCCCCGATGACCTTCACCGACGCTCCCGCGAGTCTGGCCGGCGTCGTGTTCACCGCGACCGCACCGGATCGGGCGCTGGTCGAGCGGCTGGTGAAGGACCTCGGCGCCGAGGTGCAGTGGATCGCCGAGGAGCGGCGCGCGCTCTACCATGCGGGTCTCGTGCACGGCGCGAACCACCTGGTCACGCTGGTCAGCCAAGCTGTCGACGTACTGCGTGCCGCCGGGATCGCGGACCCTTCGGCCACACTTCGGCCACTGCTGACCGCAACTCTCGACAACACGCTGCGGTCCGGTCATGATGCGCTCACCGGGCCGATCCTGCGGGGCGATGTCGACACCGTGCAGGCACATCTGGCCGTACTGCGAGGTCGCCCGGCGAGCACGTACGCCGAACTGGCGCGGGCGACGGTGGAGTTGGCGGCAGGCGACGGCCGGCTGGATCGGGAGACGGCGGCCAGGTTCGGTGAGGTGCTGGAGCGGGATCGGACAGGGGAGGCACCGCGATGAGACTCACCCAGACGAAGGCGGAGTTGCGGGCGGCCGCGGCGATCCGGCCGCGGGCGGTGGTGATGACGATGGGTGCCCTGCACGAAGGGCATGCCGCGTTGCTCGCCGAGGCCCGGGAACGGGTCGGGCCGGATGGCAGCGTGGTCCTGACGATCTTCGTGAACCCCTTGCAGTTCGGGCCGACCGAGGACTTCGACCGGTACCCGCGGACGCTGGCCAGCGATCTGGCGATCGCCAAGAACGAGGGCGTCGACCTGGTCTTCAACCCGTCCCGTGACGAGCTTTACCCGAACGAGCCGTCGATCACGGTGCATCCCGGGCCGCTGGCCGACGAGTTGGAGGGGACGGTCCGCCCCGGCCACTTCGCCGGCGTACTGACCGTGGTGTCGAAGATGCTGCACCTGACCGGGCCGGACCTGGCGCTGTTCGGTGAGAAGGACTATCAGCAACTGACGCTGATCCGGGAGATGGTGTGCGACCTGGACATGGACGTCGACATCGTCCCGGTGCAGACCGTGCGCGAACCCGACGGCCTCGCGATGTCCTCACGGAATCGCTACCTCACAGAGACCGAGCGTGACGAGGCGCTGGTGCTCCATCGGGCACTGACCGCGGGCGCGAAGGCGGGGATGAACGGCCCTGACGCGGTGATGTCAGCCGCCCACGCCGAGCTCGAGGCGGTCCCGTCCGTGCAGATCGACTATCTCGCCCTGCGAGCACCGGATCTCGGCCCGGTGATCGGTCCAGGCGAGGCCCGGATGCTGATCGCCGCCCGGGTCGGCGCCACCCGTCTCATTGACAACATTTCCATCACGCTCCGGTGAAACTGCTTGATACGGTCGCTGAATGACTGCTCCTGCTGTGCCGCAACGGCTGGCTGCGCCCGAACCAGGTTGGACCGACACCGTCGACGTGGTGGTGATCGGTTCGGGGATCGCGGGACTGACGGCTGCGCTCAAGGCTCGCGAACTCGGCACGGTGCTGGTGGTGACGAAGGACGTTGTCGCCTCGGGGTCGACGCAGTGGGCGCAAGGTGGGATCGCGGCCGCGCTCGACCCTGGTGATTCGCCTGAGGACCACCTGCAGGACACCCTGGTGGCCGGGGCCGGGCTGAGCGATCCGGTCGCGGTACGGGCCCTGGTCACCGAAGGGCCTGACGCCGTACGGGATCTGATCGAGCTTGGTGCGCGGTTCGACACCGCTGCTGACGGGGGCCTGTCGCTGACCCGGGAGGGCGGCCATCACCGCAACCGGATCGCGCATGCCGGTGGCGACGCGACCGGAGCGGAGATCGAGCGGGCTTTGGTGGCCGCGGTGAAGCGGGCACCCGACATCCGGTTGATGGAGCATGCCCTGGTGCTCGACCTGTTGACGGCCGAGGACGGCGCGATCGCGGGCGTCACCGTGCACGTGATGGGCGAGGGCCAACTGGACGGCGTCGGCGCGATCCGCAGCCGCGCGGTCATCCTGGCTTCGGGTGGGCTCGGTCAGCTGTACGCCGCGACCACGAACCCGAGTGTCTCCACCGGTGACGGGATGGCGCTGGCGTTGCGGGCCGGGGCGAAGGTACGCGACCTGGAGTTCGTGCAGTTCCATCCGACCGTGCTCTGGCTGGGTAAGAGCGCGAAAGGCCAACAGCCGTTGGTGTCTGAGGCGGTGCGTGGCGAGGGCGGGTTCCTGGTCGATGACCAGGGCAACCGTTTCATGCAGGGCCGGCACGAGCTTGCGGACCTGGCGCCGCGCGACATTGTGGCGAAGGCGATCATGCGCCAGATGCTTGCCTCGGGCAAAGATCATGTGTTCCTCGATGCCCGGCATTTCGGTGATGAGAAGTGGCGGGTCCGGTTCCCGACGATCCTGGCGTCCTGCCGGTCGCACGGTATCGACCCCGTCCGCGAACTGATCCCGGTCGCGCCCGCTTGCCACTATTCGTCCGGTGGGGTTTGGACCGACCTGCAAGGTCAGACTTCCGTGCCCGGGTTGTACGCCTGCGGCGAGGTCGCCTGTACCGGCGTCCATGGTGCGAACCGGCTCGCTTCGAACTCGCTGCTGGAGGGCCTGGTCTTCGCCAAGCGGATCACGAATTCGCTGGCCGCGAAGCTGCCCGAGTTCCGCGAACCGGCTGTCGACGCTCGGGTGCCGGGCCTGGTCGACGCGGACGTAGTACCGGAGATGCAGCGGGTGATGACGGTCGGCGCCGGGGTGATCCGGAGTGCGAGTGGTCTGGCGGAGGCCGGTGCCACCCTGGCCAAGCTGATCGAGCAGCCCGCAGGCGAGCCGGGGACGCCGGGCTGGGAGGCGACGAACCTGCTCACGGTCGCCTCCGCGCTGATCGCCGCTGCCACCACGAGGGAGGAGAGCCGCGGCTCACACTGGCGTGAGGACCACCCGGATCGCGACGACGAGAACTGGTCGGGCAATCTGGACCTCACACTGGCCGCTGAGGGCGACTCGAGTAGGCCCGTCACGGCTTTCGTGGCACTGAAGGAATCACCGGAGGGGAAGTAGCGGTATGGATGACACGCTCGACAGGCAATGGGTCGAGGACCTCGTCCGGGCCACCATCGAGGAGGACCTGGCCGGGGGTGTCGACGTCACCACCACGGCGACCGTCGAGGCTGACCAGATCTCGGTGGCGGAGTTCGTCGCCCGAGACGACGGTGTCGTGGCCGGCCTGGAGGTCGCCGAACTGGTGGTCCGGCTGGTCGCGGGCAAGGAAGAGGTGGAGATCGAGCACTCCGTCGTGGACGGGGCCGCGGTCAAGGCCGGCGACATCCTGATGACGGTGCGCGGGAAGACCCGGCAACTGCTCACGGCCGAGCGGACGACGCTCAACCTGCTCTGCCACCTGTCCGGCGTCGCGACGCTCACCCGCCGGTGGGTCGACGCGGTCGACGGCACCGGTGCGGTCATCCGCGACACCCGCAAGACGATGCCGTTGCTGCGCAGCCTGGAGAAGTACGCCGTCCGTTGTGGTGGTGGTAAGAACCACCGGATGGCGTTGTCCGACGCGGCGCTGATCAAGGACAACCACGTGATCGCCGCGGGTGGCGTCGCGGAGGCGTTCCGCCTGGTCCGCAAGGCCTATCCGGAGATCGCGATCGAGGTCGAGGTCGACACGGTCGAGGACGCGCTGATCGCGGTCGAGGCCGGCGCGGAGCTGATCCTGCTCGACAACATGGCCGTGCCGTTGTTGCGGGAAGCGGTGGAGAAGATCGACGGGCGTGCCCGGCTGGAAGCGTCGGGTGGGTTGACGCTGGGCGCTGCTCGCGAGGTCGCCGAGACGGGCGTGAACTACCTCGCGGTCGGAGCGCTCACCCACTCTGCGCCGGTTCTCGACATCGCGATGGACCTGCAGGAACCCTGATGCTGCTCGCCGTCGCGGTGGAGAACACCCGGACCCTGGTGGGCTTGATCTTCGAAGGAACGGTCAGGCGCCACTGGTGGGTCGGGACCGACCCACGCCGTACGGCGGACGAATGGGCAGTACTCCTCGACGGCCTGCTGGCAGGCGAGTCGCCGGTCTCCGGCGTCGCCGTCTGCTCGGCGGTCCCGAGTGTCCTACACGAACTGCGCGACCTGGTCGCGCGGTACTACCCCAAAGTCCCGAGTGTGGTCGTCGAGCCCGGTGTGAAGACCGGGCTGCCCGTCCTCGTCGACAACCCCCGCGAGGTCGGCACGGACCGGATCGCCAACGCCTTGGCAGCGGTCCACCTGTACGGCGCTCCGTGTGTGATCGTGGACTTCGGTACTGCGACGACGGTGGATGTGGTCAACGAGGCCGGGGCCTTCATCGGTGGCGCGATTGCCCCGGGCATCGAAACTTCGGTCGACGCTCTGGGCGCGGTGGCCGCTCAGCTTCGCCGGGTCGAACTGATCCGGCCCCCGCTCGGTGGTCGCCAAGAACACCGTCGAAGCCCTCCAGTCGGGCGCCATCTTCGGCTTCGCCTCCCTGGTCGACGGCCTGGTGACCCGGATCCTCGCCGCGCAGGGGCTTTCGGCCGCGACCGTCGTGGCGACCGGAGCCCTCGCGGCCCTGATCGTCCCCGAGTCGCAGACCATCACCCACCACGAGCCGTACCTGCCTCTCCTCGGTCTGCACCACGCGCACGCTCGCAACAACTGATTCGCTTACTTTGCGTGAGGTTCCGGCTGCGGGGATGCGTCTTGTATGTGAGGTGCGGTGGCGTCACGATGAGGTGAGCGATCCCTGGGCCGACAGGTTCGGGGCCACGGCCTGGGGCGTGGTCGCAAGGGGGCGGGTCGCGCGGGTCCGGGGGAGGATCATGAAAGCGACGTATCGGGTGCTGGCCATGTTGATCGCGGCCGGGGTGGTGCTGCAGGCGATGTTCATCGCGCTCGCCTGGTTCACCGCGATCAAGGACATGGACGACGGCCTCGTCATCGACAAGAACTACGACGGCAACATCGGGCACACCCTGCATGGGCAGTTCGGCATGATGGTGATCCCGATCCTGGCGCTGCTGTTGCTGATCGTCTCGTTCTTCGCGCACGTCGCCGGCGGCGTGAAGTGGGCGGCGATCGTGGTCGGACTGGTGGTGCTGCAGATCACGCTGGCGTTCGTGTCCTTCGGGGTGCCGGCGGTCGGTGCGCTGCACGGGCTGAACGCGTTCGCGCTGCTCGGAGTGGCGGCGATCGCGGGCCGGCGGGCGGCCGCGCAGATGAAGGCGCCTGAGGCAACTACTTCGGTCGGTGTCACGCCGTAGTGGACGGCGTCGCTTAGTGCAGAGGCGCAAGCTGGTCGCGATCGCCGCAACGGTGGTCGTGCTGGCTCCCCTTGTGTTCTTCTGGCAACGCAGCCTGGTGCCTGGCAACCTTTCGCCGATGGCGATGGGGTACGCCGACTACGGTGGCGGGCCGCGGATGGCTGCGGAGCACGCGGGACACGAACGCGACCTCAGCACCTTGACCGTGGCCGCCGATCGGCGGCCGGACTTGATGGTCCGGCTGGTCGCGCGCAAGGAACGCTTCGAGGTCGCCGGGCGGGGATCCGTGCAGGGCTACACGCTCAATCATGTCTCGCCCGGGCCCGAGATCCGTGCCATGCAAGGCGATCTGGTCGAGGTGACGCTGGTCAACGAGTCGGTCTCCGACGGGATGACGCTGCATTGGCACGGAGTCGACGTACCGGCCGCCGAGGACGGGGTCGCGGGGGTCACCCAGGACGCGGTGATGGCTGGGAAGACCTTCGTGTACCGATTCGTCGTACGGGATGCCGGGACGTATTGGTATCACTCGCACCAGCAGTCGCACGAGCAGGTGAAGGACGGTCTGTTCGGTCCGCTGGTGGTGACACCGAAGAAGACTCTGCCAGGCGAGGACGTGATCGCGGCAGTGCACACGTACAACAAGATCCGGACAGTCAATGGCGGGTACGGCGAACGTCGTACGGACGTTCCACCTGGATCCGTAGTACGGGTGCGGTTGATCAACACCGATAACGGCCCGATGGCGTCCTGGGTCGACGGCGCGCCGTACAAGGTGGTCGCGGTGGACGGGACCGAGGTGAACCAG
This sequence comes from Kribbella qitaiheensis, assembly GCF_014217565.1. Lineage (NCBI taxonomy): Bacteria > Bacillati > Actinomycetota > Actinomycetes > Propionibacteriales > Kribbellaceae > Kribbella > Kribbella qitaiheensis. The sequence continues at coordinate 3,673,185 of NZ_CP043661.1, read as the reverse complement.
CCGCCGCAGGTCTCGGGGAAGTCGGTGCTGGTGACGGCCGGTGGACGTGTTGATCTGCAGGTGACCGTGCCGGCGGACGGTACTGCGGTACGCGTCGGCCTCGGCGGCGGACCGACCACCTTGGTCGTGGGACCGCACGGAGGCGCCGCACCGACAGGGACCGAACCGCGAGCTCGGGTGGACCTGCTGTCGTACGGAAAGCCGGCGCCGCTCGGGTTCGATCCTTCGCAGGCGGATCGGCGTTTCGAGTACAAGATCGGGCGTCGGATCGGCCTCTTCAACGGCAAACCGGGGCTGTGGTGGACGATCAACGGCCACCAGTACCCCGACGTACCGATGTTCATGGTCGCGCAGGGAGACGTGGTCCGGATGACCGTGAGGAACACCAGCGGCCAGGTCCACCCCATGCACCTGCACGGCCACCACATCTACGTCCTGAGCCGCAACGGCACAGCCGCCACCGGCAGCCCCTGGCGAGTCGACTCTCTCAACGTCGAAGACGGCGAGACCTACGAAATCGCCTTCCTGGCCGACAATCCAGGCATCTGGATGGACCACTGCCACAACCTCCCCCACGCGGCCCAGGGCTTGGTGACCCACCTGATGTACGAGGGCGTCACAACCCCCTACCGAATCGACGGCTCGGCCAAGAACAAGCCGGAATAGCTCAGATCTGCCGGCCGACGGTCAGAGCGCTGACCAAGTCGGGTGGGAGGAGGTCGTGGTATTCGCGGTCGGGGCTGGTGCCGGTGGCGTCCAAGGTTTTGGAGAAGAAGCAGCGGGCGGCGGCTGCGAGGGATACGTCCATAACGTCCTCATCGGAGAGGCCGAGGGCTCGGAGGTCGTCGACGTCGGACTGGGTGATCCGGTCCGCGCTGAGTGCCACTTTGCGGGCGAAGGCCATGATCGCGCGGTCGACGGGATCTGCGGGTGGGCTGGTGGTCAAGGTCGCGACCTCCTCGGCGGTGAAGAACTTCTCGGCCAGCACCTGGCCGTGGGCGAGGCTGCAGTAGCTGGACTTCAGCGCGGTCGCGGCCGCCAGGGTCGCGAGCTCGTACCGGCGCAGGTCCATCGACGCCTTGATTGCCCCGTTGAGCTGCTTCCACGCCTCGAACACCGCGGGCCGCGCCGCGAAGGTATGGACGAAATTGGGGACGTACCCTGCCGCTGCCCGGTTCGCTTCCAGGAAGTCGTCGGCCGCGGGTGTGCTGATGAATGTCATGAGATACCCCCTCGACTCAAGGTAGAGCCGAAACCCGGCTGCAACAACCTGCAACTTAGTTGTCGGGAGCACCGACCATGCTGCAGAATGCCCAAGCCGAGGCCAGTGGGGGAACACAGGCCGGCAATAGCCCTGGGGACTCCTTTGAAAGTCATCGCCGCCGCCCTGCCCGCTGCCCTCCTGGCCGCAGGACTGGCCGCACCCACCGCCACACACTGATCGCCCTCTGCCGAAAGACACCGCCCTGATGAAGAAATGGCCCGCCCTCGCCGTCACCGCCACCGTGCTGACATCCATGCTCCCAACCGGAGCTTTCGCGGCCGACCTCCCCGACCCGGCGCCGACGAATGTGCAGGTCAGCTGGGACACCCATTTCGCGCACACGATTCGGGTGACCTGGGACGAGGCGGAGGCGCGGCCCAACAAGGTCGTCGTTCGCGACCTCGACGCGTCCGCTGACCGCGAGGTCTTCTACCCGGCCGCGGACAGGCCGAACACAGTGACCGTGGGCACCCTCGATCTGTGGAACAGAGCTCATCTACAGATCGTGGTGGTGGCCGGAACGGTTACCACCGTCACGAGTCCCGAGGGTAGGTCGGCGGTGTTCGACGGTTACGTGCCGGACACCACGGTCGACGCGGTCACTCCGACGGCGACCGGCATCACGGTCAAGGCGCACTCGACGGCCGGTCCGGACAGTACCCCCGGGGATCCGCTGGACGGGGATGACCAGGTGAAGTATGAGCCGGTGTATCGCTCGGCCGACCGGCAGCGGTTCTCACTCGGCCCGGCTGGTACGGAGACCGAGTTCTCCATCAGCCATCCTGCGCCCAACTACACCTTCAATGTCGAGACCAGCAGCCGATGGGCTCCGGTGGCTTCGGGGGACGACGTGGTCGTCGACCACGCCAGGCTGACAGCCACGACACCGGCCCGGTGGCAGTACGGCTCCGAGATGAAGATCACCGGCAGCCACGGAAAGCTGATCGGACAGCAACAGCGGGTCGTGCTGCAGGCACGGAACTCGCCAACCTCCCCGTGGTACGTCGTGACCTATGACGTGGGGTCGTACGAGGACGGTTCGTTCTCGTTCAGCTTTCTGGCCATGACGCGGGAGTACCGCATCGCGATGGCCAACTCGTTCACGCGAAGCGGGGCCGACCGGGGCGATTGGTCGATGTTCTACGGCGGGTATTCCGCGCCGATGAAGACCGTGGCGTTTCAGCGGGTTTACGGGGTGTTCACGACGCCGACGATCAAGGTGGGGCAGACGTCCAACGTGCATGTGCAGTTGAACGTGTTCCTGCCGACCGGGCTGGTGGCGTTGCAGCGGTGGAACGGGAAGACGTGGGTGTTCGTGCAGAACATCGCGCTGAAGGACAATGTCGGCTGGGCGAAGGTCACGGGCAAGGCCGTCGGCAGTTCGACGTACCGGATCTACTCGCCCAACGTCATTAAGGACGGCATGCTGGTCGCCGCCGCCTACAGCCCGAACTTCGTCCTCTCCGTCATCCGCTAGTTGCCGAGCGCAAGGAATCTCGTGAAGCACGCCGCCGCAGTACTGACTCTCGCCTTGCTCACCGTCGGCCTGACCGCTCCCACGGCGACAGCCGCCGATTCGGCGCCCACCGACGTGAAGGTCTCTTGGAAGGACGACACCTTCCAGTTCATCCACGTGACGTGGAGCGAGGACGCGCCCCAGCCGAACCGGATCGTCGTACGCAAGGTGGGGGAGACGACCGAGCGGGCCGGCTGGCACGTAACGGCCGACGGCGCGAACGCGTTCGACGTACCGAAGTCCGCCGTGCGACAGGGCTCGACAGTCAAGGACGTTCTCGAGATCGGCGTCGCCGCCGGGACCGAGGCCGGCGAGACGAGCCCGGTCGCGGTGTCGGCGGCCTTCGACATCCATTACCCCGCGCAGCCGCTGTTCGAGGACATGTGGCCGGCGGGAACGAACACCTTGACTGCCAGGTGGTACGGCTGGAACTACCAGGACCCGAACCCTGGTGACCCGCTGGACCGCGCTGACCCGGTGACCTTCAACCCGACGTACCAGATCGGCTCCGCTGCTCCGGTCCTGATCGGCAAGCCGACTACCGAGACGACGGTGTTCTTCGCGGGCCCCAAACCGCCGTACGACTTCTACGTCTGGTCCGAGAACGAGTGGGCGCGCGGAGTGGACAGTGCCCGGGGCCACGCGCGGACGACAGCCTTCACAGCCTCGGTCCCGAGCTGGGTGGTCGCAGGCACCAGCACCGTTGTCAGCGGTACCTACGCGGGGCCGTCGACGGCGAGGGTCACCTTGCAGGCACGGAACTCGGCGACCAGCGCGTGGTACGCCGTTGCCGGCAGCGACTTCAGCGGCAGCAAGTACCGATTCGCCATCCCGAGCCAGGGAACCCGTCAGTACCGGGTGGCGATCGGTAACCGCAGTGACGGCTTGACGGCCTGGTACGGCGGATACAGCGCTGCCGTGACCACCACGGTTCAGCAGAAGGTCACCACTGACGGTTCCCGGACGGTCCACCGCTACTACGGGGAAGCACCACAGATGTACGTCTACGTGAGCCCCGCGATCGAAGGCGCGGCAGCCATGCAGCGCTGGAACGGCAAGGTCTGGGTGTTCGTGCAGAACGTCAACCTTCGCAACGGCTGGGGCCGGAACGCCATCAGCAGGGCAAGTCTGGGCAGCACCACCTACCGGTACTACGTCCCCAACCACCTGTACGGCGGCAACCTCGTCGCTGCCGCATACAGCCCGAACTTCGTCATCACCGTCCAGCCCTAGGGATCTCACCACTGACACCGCGCCTGCAGCGGGGTACAGCTCGTGTTGAGGTTCTTCCCTAGCTGTACGACCAGCCGGTCCAGTTGTCGATGGTGATGGTGACGAAGGGGCCGGCTGGGGGAGTTACGGCGTACTGCGGGTACTTGGCGGCCAGGGCGGTCAAAGGGCCGTCAGAGCTGACGGTGGCGTGGCCGTCGGCTCGGACCCACCAGAGCTGGGTCCAGTCGGCGTCGTACCGGTCGCAGAGGACGGCGGCCTGCGGATTCCAGCCCAGATTGGCCAGCCGCCGCAGCGAGCGAGTGGTCTTCGGCTTCTGGTCGACGGCGAAGACGAGCTGGTCGCCGGTCAGGACGAAGGTGATCGGGACGATGTGCGGGTGCAGATCCTCGCCGGTGGTGGCGAGGAAAGCGCGGTCCGCGGCGACCAGGTGTTCGCGGCAAGCTTCCGGCCCGAGTATCACGATTCGACCCTACTGGTAGTCAACGGCTTGTCCGGACTATGTATGGTCTACGCGGTCCGGCTATGAGGGGTGGGTGAGACGTGATGCGCAAGGTGTTCGCCGTTGCGTTCACCGCGCTGCTCGGCGCGTCCCTGCTGACCGCCTGCTCGTCCGACCCGGTTCCGACCGGAGTGACGATCGGCTGGTCGGACAAGACCCGGACGGCGGTCCAGGTCAGCTGGAAGGACTCCGACGCCCCGAACCGGATCACCATCCAGGGCGTGGTGAGCACCAGCCCGTCGTACGTGAAGTACCTGCCCGCGACCGAGCCGAACACCTGGGCGATCCCGGCCTCGGCCTTCCCGCCGGACGGGAACTACAAGATCGCGGTCGAGATCGGTACGTCGATCGGCGGCGTGAGCAGCAAGGCGGCGCTGTCGCCGATGTTCGACACGGACGGTCCGCTACGGCCGTCGGACGCGATCGCGACCCCCACCGGCAAGGACGTGGTGGTGAGCTGGAAGGTGCCACCGCCGGAGCAGGACTTCTCCCCGGGCGATCCGCTCGACGTGCCGCACGACAGTCAGCTCTACGTCCCGATCGTCGGCAGCGCCGGGCAACCGTTCCGCGTCGTCGGCCCGGGCACGACCACGACCCGGCAGGTGGTCAAGAACCTCCGGCCGCCGTACTACTTCCAGCTCCGGGCGACGAACGAGTGGACCTCACTGACCGGTGCCGAGATCGCCGGGCGGACGAGTTCGACCTCGACCGGGGTACCGACGCTGTGGACGTTCGGCAGCCAGATGCCGATCCGCGGCCGGACGGTCCAGCAGCAGATCAGCTGCGCCGAGAGTCGTTGCGCAGTGCAACAAACGTCGTCTGCCGGGCTGCCGGTGGTATTGCTGGCCCAGAGCAAGGCAGGCGGCCCGTGGGTCCAGGTCGGCCGCAGTACGACCCAGCTCGGCGGCTATTTCGAGATCCGGGTGATCGCCGCCGGGACGCGGAACTACCGCGCCTACGTCCCGCTCACCAGCCGGGTCGGGGCCCTGACGACGCCGTCCAGCAGCAAGGCGTCGCTGAGCCGCAGCCGGATCCAGATCGCCAGCGCCGGGTACGCCGGCGGCAACGTCCACAACCGCAACGACGTGGTCACGGCGACACTGGGGGTCCGGCCGGCCATGAATCAGGCGGCCATCTTCCAGTTCTGGAACGGCAAGGCCTGGGCGAGCATCAAGGAGGCCCCGATCAGGAACGGCCGGGCGAGCATTGCCTTCAAGGCTGTCCGTCCAGGCACCTTCGCCTACCGGTTCCTGGTCCCCGGCACGCAGTACCAAGGCACCTCGGTCTACGGCACGGCCACGGCGAGCATGGTGCTACGCGTCCGCTGAGGTCTCCGCGTCCTCCGGGGTGAGCTGTACCGCGACAGGCAACGCCTCGGCGAGCATCGGACCGCTCGGAGTCCCATCCTGTACTGCGTTCGCGCGGCGCCGGCGAATCTTGTAGACGGCGTACGCCCCGACGGCGACGACGCCGATCGCGACCAGCGCCCAGACCGACACCTCGCCGAAGATCTTGTCCGCGTTGTCGCCGACCTTGTACGCCACCACGCCGATCGTGGTCGACCAGGCGATGCCGCCGGCCGCGTTGGCCGCGAGGAAGCGCGGGTACGGCATCCGGAGCATGCCGGCCATCGGGCCCGCGAAGATCCGCAGCAGCGCCACGAACCGGCCGAAGAACACCGTCCAGACGCCGTACTTGTGGAAGTACTTCTCCGCCTTCACGATCCGGGCCTCGGAGAAGTGGTGGAACCGGCGGCCGAGCCGCTCGAACAGGCTCCGGCCGGCCCTGCGCCCGATGAAGTAGCCGATCGAGTCGCCGATGATCGCCCCGGTCGCGGCCGCGCCGATCACGAAGTAGATGTTCAGGTCACCCTGCGAAGCCAGCAGCGCCGCGGCGACCAGTGTGGTCTCGCCCGGCAGCGGCACCCCCATGCTCTCGACGCCGATGACCAGCCCGACCACCAGATACGCCACGATCGCGATCCCACCGGTCGGGATCGCGATGGCCAGCGCGTGCATAGTTGCCCCCATGCCTCCATCCTGGCACCCGAAGGCAACCAGTTACTTCACAACTCCGTTAATCCCGGGGGATTTCAGGGTTCGTCCCGTTGAACGCCTTCGTCACGTTCTGTAGTGCGGCCGTGACCTCGGACGGGATCACCCAGAAGGTGTTGCCGGGGCCCTTCGCGAGCTCGGGCAGCATCTGCAGGTACTGGTAGGCCAGCAGTTTCGGGTCCGGATCGTTGCGGTGGATCGCCTGGAACACGGTGTCGATCGCTTGCGCCTGCCCTTCCGCGCGCAGGATCGCGGCCTGCCGGTCACCCTCCGCGGTCAGGATCCGGGCCTGCCGCTGGCCCTCGGCGGTGAGGATCACGGCCCGCTTCTCCCGGTTCGCGCGCATCTGCTTCTCCATCGACTCCTTGATCGACGGCGGCGGGTCGATCGCCTTCAGCTCGACCCGGTTGACCCGGATGCCCCACTTGCCGGACGCCTCGTCCAGGACGCCGCGCAGTTGCGAGTTGATGTGCTCCCGCGAAGTCAGTGTCCTCTCCAGGTCCATGCTGCCGATCACGTTTCGCAGCGTGGTCACGGTCAGCTGCTCGATCGCCTGGATGTAGTTGAAGATCTCGTACGCCGCGGCGCGTGGATCGGTGACCTGGAAATACAGCACCGTGTCGATGTCGACCACCAGGTTGTCCTCGGTGATCACCGAGCGCGGCTCGAACGAGACCACCTGCTCGCGCAGGTCGATCAGCGCCCGGGGCCGGTCGATGAACGGGATCACGATGTTCAGACCCGGCTCGAGGGTCCGCAGGTACCGGCCGAGCCGTTCCACATTGCTGGCTCTGGCCTGCGGCACGATCCGGACCGTTCGCAGTACGAGCACGACGGCCAGCAGGGCGACGACCAGCCCGACGATCAGTTCGGCCATGGATCCTCCCGGGGATGGACGAGGGCGGTCGCGCCCTCGATTGCGAAGACGTCGACAGTGGTCCCGGCCGGAATCAGCAGGTCAGGATCGTACGAACGCGCACTCCACTCCTCGCCACCGATCCGGACCCGTCCGGGCTCCCGGCCGACAACACTCAGTACTACGGCCTCCCGGCCGATCAGGGCCGCGACGCCGGTGCGCAGCTGGGGATGCGAGTTGAGATGGCGGCGTGCGACCGGCCGTACCAGGGTGATCATCGCGCCGGCCGCGACGCCGAACGTCAGTAGTTGCAGGCCCGTCCCCAGCCCGATCGCACCCGCCCCGGCAGCCGCAAGCGCGGCGACAGCGAGCAGCAGCAGGTCAAGCGTGGCCGTCATCAGCTCGGCGATGCCAAGCACGGCGGCAATGGTCAACCACAAAACCCAGGACTGCATGCGATCACCTGCACGGCGGAATACCTCGTACTTCGAAGGTACTCCCGCCCACGCGATGTGTCCCTAACAGTTCAGTACGTCGTACCCGTGGGTCAGCTCTCCGCGGAGGGCTTTCCTAGTGGCACTACGGCCAGCAGAGTGGCCACCTGGCGTGTATCGGCGGGGTGGCTCGTCGCCGTGCGGGCCCGGCGGTAGCGGTCGATCAGCCCGGTGAGCTCCCTGCCGAGCTCCTCCGCCTCGGTCTTCGTGAGCCACAGGCGGGTCCGGGACAGGAGGCTCAGGTCGTCCCAGGGGTCGTCGTCGGACATCTCCTCGAACTGGTCCACCACGCGGTTGACGTTCGCCCGCATCATCGCCGTACTGGCCAGCCGGCCGGCGCCGGTGGACTGCGACGAGATCACCAGGCTCTGGGCCGGTGCCCGCCACGGACGTTCGCGGCCGTCGGCGGAGGTGTCCGCGCGCTCGATGATGCCCCAGCGTGACAGCGCCCTGAGGTGGTAGCTGGTCGCCGACGGGGTCAGCCCGGCCAGCTCCGCGCACTCGGTCGCGGTCAGCACCTTGCCGCTGTAGAGCTCGTCGATGATCCGCTGCCTGGCCGGGTGCGCCAGGGCGCGGATCGCCCGCGGATCGGTCAGCACCACGCGCTTCTTCACTGTGCGCTTGTTCTTCGGGACCACGGCGACAGCGTAGCCGGTCTCTTGACATCGCGGAATCTGAAGCATTAACTTCACAACTGTGAAGCAACCACTTCAGACTTCGATCTGGTCTTTCCGCGACATCCGCCTCGTCCTGCCCGCCCGTGCGGTCTCGTACGCCGGCGACTCGATCGCGCTGGTGGCGCTGATGCTGCGGGTCCACGACAGCGGGAGACCGGGCGCGGTCGCCGCGCTGCTGATGGCGTTCGCGCTGCCGACGGTGGTGATGATCCCGTTCGCGGGCCGGATCGTGGACGGTCACGACTCGCGCAAGGTGCTCGTGTGGGCATCGCTGCTGCAAGCGGTCACGGGAGTGGGCCTGGCCTTCAGTAGCGGCCTGGTCGCGACGCTGGCGCTCGTCTGCGTACTGCAACTCGGGCAGGCCGTTGCCGGTCCGGCCTGGGGTGCGCTGATCCCGCGGGTGGTCGGCGAGGAGCTGGTCGGTCGCACTACCGGGACCAGCCAGGCTCTGATCGGGGTGGCCACTCTGGCCGGGTCCGCGGCCGGCGGCCTGCTGGTGGGTCTGTCCGGGTACGGCGGGGCTCTACTGGTGGACGCGTCGACGTTCGTCGGACTGGCGGTGATCGCCCGGCTTGTCCGGACCCGGCGGCGGCCCGAGGTGGGGGCCGTTCGGGAACGAGGCGATCTGATGATCGGACTGCGCTGCATCTTCGAGGACAGGCTGCTCCGAATCCTGGTGCCGTCGCTGTGGGTGTTCGTCCTGGTCGGCGAGGGCGTGAACGTGGTGGAGATCTACCTGATCCGCGACGAGGTCGGGATCGGGGCGATCGGGTACGGCGCCCTCGGGGCCGCGACGGGCGCGGGCGCGATCGGTGGTGCCTGGATCACCGGCCGGCTGAAGGCCGATCTCGGCCGATCACGGGCCGTGCCGGCCGGGATCGCGGGCATCGGGGCATCGTGCGTCCTGCTGGGGCTGGCCACGAATGTGGTGATGCTGGCGATCGGGTCGGTAGCCATCGGCTGGGCCAGCGGCATGCTCAACGCCGCCGTCAGTACTTTGATGGTGACCAGGACCGCTGAACACCTGCGCGGACGGGTCATCGCCGCTCTCGGTGGAACGGTTCGCGCCTGCAGCCTGATGGCCCTCCCGCTCGGTGGTGTGGCGGGAGTTTTGCTGGGAATTCGCCCGACCTTCATCACGGCCGGAGTGCTGGGCGTCCTCGCCGCGCTGGTCGCCGGCGTACTGGTGCTGCGGAGCAGGCTGTGGACAAAGGATTCGGCCGAGGGGGTGCTCAGTCACTAGCCTTTGGGCATGACTGATGCACGCGAGACCCCGGCAACCCCCGACAGTGGGCAGGACGACCTGCCCGAGCAGATGCGGGTGCGCCTGGAGAAGCGTGACCGGCTGCTGGCCGAGGGGGTGCAGCCCTATCCGATCGCGGTCGAGCGGACGCACCTGCTGAAGGAGCTCCGGGATCGGTACGACGCCCAGGAGCTGGCGGCCGATACCCGGACCGGCGAGCAGGTGGCCGTCGTCGGCCGGGTGATCTTCCTGCGCAACACCGGCAAGCTCTGCTTCGTCCGGCTCCGGGAGGGTGACGGGACCGAGCTGCAGGTGATGCTGTCGCTGGCGGATCTCGGCGAGGAGGAGCTGGCCCGGTTCAAGGCGCTGGTGGACATCGGCGACCTGCTGGCGGTCCAGGGCGAGGTCATCACGAGCCGCCGTGGCGAACTGTCGGTGCAGGCCACGGGCTGGCAGATGGCGGCCAAGACGCTCCGGCCGCTGCCGAACGAGCACACCCCGCTGAGCGAGGAGTCCCGGGTCCGGCTGCGCTACGTCGACCTGATCGTCCGCCCGGAGGCCCGCGACATGGTCCGGACCAAGGCGGCGGTGCTGAAGTCGCTGCGGTCGACCTTCGACGCCCAGGGCTTCATCGAGGTGGAGACGCCGGTCTTGCAGTTGACCAACGGCGGTGCCGCGGCAAAGCCGTTCCGGACCCATCTGAATGCCTTCGACCAGGACATGCTGCTGCGGATCGCGCTGGAGCTGGACCTCAAGCGCGCGATGATCGGCGGCGTCGACCGGGTCTACGAGATCGGCCGGACCTTCCGCAACGAGGGCCTGGACTCTACCCATGCCGCGGAATTCTCGATGATCGAGGCCTATCAGGCGTATGGCGATTACAACTCGATGGCCGAACTGATCCAGGAACTGATCCGGAACGCGGCCCGTGCGGTCGGCCGGACAGTGGTTACTGCGCGCGACGGTTCGACCGTCGATCTGGACCAGCCATGGCGGCACGCAACACTTTTCGAGCTGGTCTCCGAAGCGGTCGGCGAGGGTGTCGACGCGAGCACCGACGCGGCGACCTTGACGAAGTTGGCCGAGCAGCACGACGTCGAGCTACAGCCGGGCTGGAATGCGGGTGAGATCGCACTGGAGATCTACGAGAAGCTGGTCGAGCACACCTTGATCCAGCCCACCTATGTGCGTGACTATCCGGAGTCGGTGCGGCCGTTGTCGAAGCAGCACCGCGAAATTCCGGGCCTGGTCGAGGCATGGGACCTGATCATCAACGGGGTCGAGCTAGGGGTCGCCTACTCGGAGCTGAACGATCCGGTCATCCAGCGTGAACGCCTGGTAGCACAGTCGTTGCTGGCCGCTGCCGGCGATCCCGAGGCGATGGAACTGGACGAGGATTTCCTCCGCGCGATGGAGTTCGGAATGCCGCCGGCGGGTGGGCTGGGGATGGGCCTGGACCGGCTGGTGATGTTGTTCACCGGTGCCGGTATCCGGGAGACGATTCTGTTCCCGCTGCTTCGTCCGGAGTAGGCCGGAATCGGATCCGGGAGCCGTTGCATAGCACAACCATCGGTCATATCCATTCCCGGGTCCGATTTGTTCTGCGGTCTGTACGCGGAGTGACATGAATACCCATCGTCACGATCGAGGGCGGCGTCGATCGTTTGGAGGGTTTAGTCACATCTTTAGCTCGCATTCCGCCTGTTGAATGACACGGAACCGGTTTGTGCGGTACAAATCAGGTTGCAAGTAAATCGGCAGGGGGATTGTGCCCGTTGACGGGCGCGGAAAGGACTGTCAGCGATGGCGCAAAGGGTTCAGGTAGTTCTCGAGGATGACCTCGACGGTGGTAAGGCCGACGAGACCGTGACTTTTGGTCTGGACGGTTCGACGTACGAGATCGATCTCTCCAAGAAGAACGCCGCCAAGTTGCGCGACGCCCTCGCCGGATACGTCGGCGCCGGTCGCCGGGTCGCCGGCCGCCGGGGCAGCGCAGGCCGCGCGCGCGGACGGGGCCGGTCCGCGACCGACTCCGCGGATATCCGCGCGTGGGCCAAGGACAATGGCTACGAGGTGAGCGAGCGCGGCCGGATCTCGGCCGAAGTACGCGCGGCGTACAACGACGCCAAGTAATTCCTGCGGACTACCGGTCCCGGTGCCACGGTTGGCACCGGGACCGTCCGCATTCCGGCCGTTTCACACTGTGGACACCTGGGTGAGCGAGTTCTCACGATCAGTGCCTGATCGGGCAACAAAGTGCGGAATTCGCTGGTGGCGAACACCGGGCGCGTCGGGAACACCAGGGTGACCTGGGAGGTTGTTCCCTTGTGATCCCCACTCCAGGCCGTACCGGAGGTGGTGGCGTGTTCGCTGAGAGCGAGCCTGTCGTTGCCGGGGACTAGCATGCATGTACGGGGGTTGGACACACGGCACGTCCGACTCCTCTGAGGCAAGGAGCGCTTTGGCGATGTTTGAACGATTTACGGACCGCGCCCGTCGGGTAGTCGTCCTGGCTCAAGAAGAGGCCAGGATGCTCAGCCACAACTACATCGGGACCGAGCACATCCTGCTCGGCCTGATCCACGAGGGTGAAGGTGTCGCCGCCAAGGCTCTGGAGAGCCTCGGTATCTCGCTGGAGGCTGTCCGTTCCCAGGTCGAGGAAATCATCGGCCAGGGACAGCAGGCTCCGAGTGGGCACATCCCGTTCACCCCGCGCGCCAAGAAGGTACTGGAGCTCTCCCTGCGTGAGGCCCTGCAGTTGGGTCACAACTACATCGGCACCGAGCACATCCTGCTCGGCCTCATCCGCGAGGGTGAGGGCGTCGCTGCGCAGGTCCTGGTCAAGCTCGGTGCGGACCTGAACAAGGTCCGGCAGCAGGTCATCCAGCTGCTGAGCGGATACCAGGGCAAAGAGACCCAGTCCGCTGGTACACCCGCGGAGGGTGCTCCCAGCAGCTCCTTGGTGCTCGACCAATTCGGCCGGAACTACACCCAGTCGGCCCGCGAATCCAAGCTCGACCCGGTGATCGGGCGCGAGAAGGAGATCGAGCGGGTCATGCAGGTGCTGTCCCGGCGGACCAAGAACAACCCTGTCCTGATCGGTGAGCCCGGTGTCGGCAAGACGGCGATCGTGGAGGGTCTGGCCCAGCAGATCGTCCGCGGCGACGTGCCGGAGACGCTCAAGGACAAGCAGATCTACTCCCTCGACCTGGGCGCCCTGGTAGCCGGTTCGCGCTACCGCGGTGACTTCGAGGAGCGGCTCAAGAAGGTGCTCAAGGAGATCCGCACCCGCGGCGACATCGTGCTGTTCATCGACGAGATCCACACCCTCGTCGGGGCCGGCGCGGCCGAGGGCGCGATCGACGCGGCGAGCATCCTGAAGCCGATGCTGGCCCGCGGCGAGCTGCAGACCATCGGCGCCACCACTCTCGACGAGTACCGCAAGTACGTCGAGAAGGACGCCGCCCTGGAGCGTCGCTTCCAGCCGATCCAGGTCGCCGAGCCCTCGATCGCGCACACGATCGAGATCCTCAAGGGCCTGCGCGACCGCTACGAGGCGCACCACCGGGTGACCATCACCGATGCCGCCCTGGTCAACGCCGCGCAGCTGGCCGACCGCTACATCTCCGACCGGTTCCTGCCCGACAAGGCGATCGACCTGATCGACGAGGCCGGCGCCCGGTTGCGGATCCGCCGGATGACGGCTCCGCCGGACCTGCGGGAGTTCGACGAGAAGATCGCGAACGTCCGCCGGGAGAAGGAGTCGGCGATCGACGCCCAGGACTTCGAGCGGGCGGCTTCTCTTCGTGATGACGAGAAGAAGCTGATCAACGCGAAGGCCGAGCGGGAGAAGCAGTGGAAGGCCGGCGACATGGACGTCGTCGCCGAGGTCGACGAGGAGCTGATCGCCGAGGTGCTCAGCACCGCGACCGGCATCCCCGTCTTCAAGCTGACCGAGGAGGAGTCCTCGCGGCTGCTGGACATGGAGAAGGAGCTGGCCAAGCGCTACATCGGCCAGACCGACGCCGTGAAGGCGCTGTCGCGGTCGATCCGGCGGACCCGTGCGGGTCTGAAGGACCCGCGCCGGCCGAGTGGCTCGTTCATCTTCGCCGGCCCCGTCCGGTGTCGGTAAGACCGAGCTGTCGAAGGCGCTGACCGAGTTCCTGTTCGGCGACGAGAGTGCGCTGATCAGCCTCGACATGTCGGAGTACTCGGAGAAGCACACGGCCTCGCGGCTGTTCGGCTCGCCTCCTGGTTACGTCGGCTACGAAGAGGGCGGCCAGCTGACCGAGAAGGTCCGTCGCAAGCCGTTCAGCGTGGTGCTGTTCGACGAGGTGGAGAAGGCCCACCCGGACATCTTCAACTCGCTGCTGCAGATCCTGGACGAAGGTCGCCTGACCGACGCCCAGGGCCGCGTGGTCGACTTCAAGAACACCGTCATCATCATGACCACCAACCTCGGGACCAGGGACATCGCCAAGGCCGTCAGCCTCGGCTTCTCCCAGGCCAGCGATGTCGGCGGCTCTTACGAGAAGATGAAGTCGAAGGTGACGGAGGAGCTCAAGCAGCACTTCCGCCCCGAGTTCCTGAACCGCGTCGACGAGATCGTGGTGTTCCACCAGCACGGCATGGAAGAGATCGTCAAGATCGTCGACCTGATGGTGGCGCAGGTGGAGAACCGGCTGAAGGACAAGGACATGGGCATCGAACTCACCCCGGCGGCGAAGGCTCTGGTCGCCAAGCGTGGCTTCGACCCGGTGCTGGGCGCTCGCCCGTTGCGTCGCTCGTTGCAGCGTGACGTCGAGGACGTGCTGGCCGAGAGGATCCTGTTCGGGGAGCTTCGCCCCGGTCAGATCGTGCTCGTCGACGTGGCCCCCGATGGCACCGTCGACAGGGACGGCCTGCCGGAGTACTTCACCTTCATCGGTACCCCGAAGACGACCAGCCCTGACCCCGACCTGGAGCTGACCGAGATCGCCGGCGGTTCGTCCGGCATCCAGGACAGCTGACAGCGACGAATTGGTCAGCCAGGAGCCCCGCGGACCCCAGGGTCCGCGGGGCTCTTCGCTGTCCAAAGCACGCCGGGCTCGCTGTCAGCAGGTGCGCGTTGGGCTCGCCGCTCAGGTCGGCCTCGGGTCGCGAGCGGGCCGGGGCGGGTGAGCAGGTGCGCGGTGGGCTCGCCGCTCGGTCGGCCTCGGTCCCGAGCCGGCCGGGGCGGGTCAGCGGGTGTGGCGGAGGCGGCTGATCGCGGTCTGGAGGGACTCGTCGGTGGGGGTGCTGGGGTGGGGGTGGTCGGCGATCAGCTGGGCCGAGACGCAGAGGATCCAGCTGAGGCCGGCGACGATGGCGAAGGCGGGACCAGGGCCTGGCCAGGTGTCGCTGAGGGAGTCCTGGGCGGTGGCCTGCCAGCTGCCGGCGACGTGGATCAGGGCGATGACCCCGGTGATCGCGGTACAGGCCTGAGCGGCGTGCCCCGGCCGCAGGGTCAGCGCCAGGATCGAGGCGATCAGCCCGGCGAGCCAGGTCAGCAGGAGCGACGGCTGGACCTCGACGCCGAGCTGCCAGACCGATTCGCCCAGCCGCCGGCTGAACGTCCACGGCAGCAGCAGCGTGATCCCGGTCGCCAGCGCCGCCAGCAAGGTGGCTCGCGCGAACCAGCGATGCTGCCTGGTCCCAAGGGCCTGCTCGGCGAGGTCAAGCCGCCGCGCGAGCTCCTCGTCCGGCGCCAGCTCGCGCTCCGGCGTCCCCTCCGCCGCCAGCGCCCAGCCGGCTCGACGGGTCGGCTCACTCATCACAATGGCTCCAGCTCGAGGCGACGGGGTGGTTCGCTCGTCGCGGGGGCTCCAGCTCGAAGGGACGGGGTGGTTCGCTCGTCGCGGGCTCCAGCTCGGAGCGACAGGTCTGTTCGCTCATCGGAGGGGCTCCAGGTTGACGATGTCGTTGCCGAGTTCGAAGTACAGGTGGTTGTTGATCACGGTGACCTCGTCGGCTGCCTGGGGGACGCCCTGCGCCGGGCCGGCGACGACCGTGACGCGTCCTGGGCCGTCCACGCGGGTCAGCTTGCTGCCGTCGTACCCCCAGATCTTGCCGTCCGGTCCGGTGAACCAATTGCCGTCGGTGGTCCACTTGTCAGGTGTGGTGGCGGACGCCACCGGCCAGCCGGTCGCATCGCCGCCGAACAGCTTGGTGGTCTTGCCGGAGCCGTTGGTGAGCAGCAGTTGCTCGTCGATCACCATCGCGACCTCGCCCGAGCTGAGCTGGACGAGGCCGTTCTGCCGTAGCGTGCCGCTGACCTTGACCCGGCTCACCTGGCGTCCCGGTCCGTAGAAGTTGTAAAGGTTGGTGCCGATCGCCGTCACCAGCCGATCGCCGGCAGCGGCTGCGAATTCACCGCGCTGGTTGGGCGCGGCCTCCTTCGGATCTCGCAGCACGGTGGCTCTCCCGGCAGTCAGATGGACGGCCACTTCGGTCGTGGGTTCCCCCTGACCCGACACGGTCCACCAGACACCACCTTGCCCATCCGGAGCCCACACGTGGGCGGCGTTCGGTACTGCGAGTCGCACCAGCCGTCCCCGCGAATCCAGCGCCAGCTGCGTAGAGGTCCCTGAAGTCGCCTTACCTACAACGCCTTCTGCCGTCACCGGCGGAGCGACAACTGGTACTGCAGGCATCAGCGTCGCCCTGTACGGCGTACTGCCGCTCGCAACCTTCCTGCGATCACACCGTGGCTCGGGTTCACCCAGCACCGGGTACGACGAAGCAGAGGCGGCCGCATCGGTGATCTCGAGGACCTGGTCCCCACCGCCGGGTGACACCCCCAGCAGCACCGACCCGTCCGGCCTGGCCTCCATGCTGTCCACCTGGCTCACAGCGCCTGGCAGTTGGCGCAGCAACCCGTCCGGAGTGAGCACGGCGGTAGGCGAGCTGCCGCCAAGCCACAGATTGCCCCGCACATCGACAGCAAAGGCCTCGACGGTCAAAGACGAGCTGGCCGCGTCGGAACTCGGCAGACACCCAGCAGGAGCAACTCCGGTCACCTGCTGCGGTTTACCGCCAGGCCGGAGCAGAGCCAGCCCGGTCTGGCCGGTCCGCCAAGCCGTCGTGCCGTCCGGGCCGGTGGAGACGCTGTTGCCCGGAGCGCCGGGGCCAGGCGCGACCAGGAACTGCTTGAGGTCCATCCCGGTCCGCAGCTGGTTCGCGGGGATCTGCCAGCAGGAGGTGGACCCCCAGATGACGATCGAGCGATCCGCGTTCCGATGGGTGAGTGCCGGACCGCGTCCGGTCGCGTAGGTGTCGATGCCAGGAGTGACGTACAGCGTGCCGTCGGGGTTCGTGTGGCTGAGGCTGACGTCCGCCGCGACGAGGTTCAGCGGAATGGCCAGGATCGCCCAGTGTTTGTCGGCAGCGCCGCCGGCCAGGATCACCAGCTTGTTGTCAGTAACTCCCAGCAGCGCCGGTGGCGTGACTCCGTGGCTCAACGAGACTCTCGGCAGCGCGAAGCCGTCGCGGTACTCGAAGACAGTCGATCCCTCGGAGCCGGTCCGGCCCAGCAGCCACTCGCCCGGCTTACCGTCCAGAGTGCCGGCGATGGAGTCGAGGGGATCCGAAGTACCGATGGCGACCCGCATCCCCAGCCTGTCGACCAGTTGGCCGCCGTGCAGATCCAGGAGCTGGTGTGGCACCCCTACAACGACCTGCGGCCTGTACTGCGGTGCTGCCGCGGCCGGTGCGACCACTCCTGCTCCAACCGCGACCAGCCCGGCTAGGACCACAGCACCAAGGCGCAAGGCCCAGCCGCGCGACCGACGACGTACAGAGAGAACTGTGGTGGTCAGGCCGACTGCGAGCAGGAGCACGCCGAGCGCCAGGGCCAGCCAGGCTCCTAGACCTGGGCGATAGCCGACTCCGTCGGGAAGCCTCGCGGGGAGGCGCAGAAGGGCGGTGAGAACACCCGTGACGGCGAGAGAGCCGGTGGCGACCGCAGCTGTTCGTAGTACGAGCAAGGTGGGCTTGGCGCGGACCAACGTGACTATGGCGGCCGCAAGCGTGGCGACAGCGGTGCCGGCGATGGCTAGGGCCCAGCTGGATGCGTACGGCAGGTCCCAGAGCTGGGCGCGAGCCAGCCCGGCCTCAGCGCCTGCGGGGCCTATCGACACTGGGTCGATCAGCTCGCGCCAGGGGAGCGCGGTCGAGAGCAGCAGCAGTGCGGCGAGAGTTCCGGCGACGATCGGAACCAGCGCGGATCGGGCCGGAACATCGGCCAGCGAGGTCAATCTGAGAAAGATTGCCCGCAATTCGGACTGATTGAGAGGCTCGTCGGAAGCGTCTTCGGCGGCCTCCGCGAGTACTGGATCCCGTACTTGCGTACGGATCGCCCAGTAGGCGGCGACCGCCGCGGCGAGGGTTCCGCAGGCGACTATGCCGATCACAGTCGGTGAGGTGGAGCAGCCTGCCCGCCCTTGCCCGGCCAAGCCGATCCAGGCGGTCGCGGTGATGACCGCAAGTCCCACGGCACCCCAGCCGCGGACCTGCTGGCGGTGGCGGAAGTTGTCCGCGGTAAGGCGATCCGCGAGTAGGAGCACGATCATCGCGACGGGTAGAGCGAGCGCGGCGCCGCGACCGTCGACCGGCTGCGTGGTCGCCCGCCAGAGGTAACAGTCTGTGCCTGCTGGGCCAGGAACCAGCACCGACAGAGCAGCCCCGACAGCGAGACACGCGAGGGCCGCACCGTGCCATGGAGTACGCCGTAAGGTCCTTCGAAGCCGAACCTCTTCGGTCCGGAGCAAGGCCGCCGCAGCCGTCGATTCGGTGGGAAGATCGCGCAGCGGCATGAAAAGAAGTTACCCGTCGCCCAATGTGGCTCGTTGTAAGAGCGTGACTGCGTCTAGTGGACCCGGACTGTTGGAGAGGGGGTCGGAGATGGAATCATCTCGTCGCATGGACGCCCCGCGTCTGCCGTTGACCCAGGAACCGGTCCCCGACGCCGGTTCCTTTGGCGTGCGGCAAGCGGGTGGAGTGCTCGAGCGAGCACAGCGGATCGCCGACACCTTGCGCGAGCAGGCGGAGTACGAGAACGACACCGCCCTCGCCTCGGCCGAGCGGATCCGGGTCGAGTCGGCGCGACTGCGCGAGGAGGCCGACCAGGCGGCGCGGAAGGTGCGCGCCGAGGCGACGGCCGCCGCCCAGCGCCTGCTGAAGGACGCCGAGCACGCCGCCGAACAACTCCGTACCGAGTCGGAGCAGCGGGCCGAGCGGCTCCGCAGCGAGTCCGAGCAGCGGGCCGAGCAGCTTCGCGCCGAGTCCGAGCAGCGAGCCGAGCAGCTCCGCACTGATTCTGAGCAGCAGGCCGAGCAGCTCCGCGTCGAGTCCGAGCAGACCGCACAGCAACTGCGGAACGATTCGGAGGAGCGTGCCGATCAGGTTCGCGCGGACGCGGCCGAGCGCGCCGAGCGCCTGCGCGCCGAGTCGGAGAGCACCGCTGACAGGTTGCGGGCCGAGTCCGAAGCCGCGGCCGAGAAGTTGCGGGCCGACTCGGAGGCCGAGGCCGAGCGGGTCAAGGCCGACGCGTTGGCCGAGGCGGAGCGGGTCACCAGCGAAGCGACCGCGGCTGCCGAGCAGATGCGGTCGGAGGCCCAGGCCGCCGCTGACGAACTGCGGGCCGAGTCACAGGCCGCGGCAGCCCGCAGGATCGCGGCTGCCGAAGCGGAAGCGGGCCGGCTGAAGGAAGATGCCGACGAGCTGATCGAAGATGCGCGGCTTGCCCGGGAGGCCGCGCAGCACAACGTCGAACGTGCCAGCCGGGAAGCGCAGCAGCTGGTCGCGGACGCGGGTGAGCAGGCCCGGCTGGTTTCCCAGGCCGCGGTCCGGACCGAGGCCGAGCTGATCGCCCGGGCGGAGTCCGAGGCGAGCGAACTGCGGACCTCCGTCGAGCGTGAGGCCGAGGCCGCCCGGGAACGGTCCAGGACCGAGATCGCCGAGGCGCATGCCGAGATCGAGCGCCTCCGCGGCGAGAACCGGTCCGAGCTGGAACGACGGACGGCCGAGCTGGAGGAGACCGAGCGGGCCAAGCTAGCGGCCATCACGCTCGAGATCGACAAGCTCCGGACCGCCGCGCTCGACGACATCGCCGAGCAGAAGGCCGAGGCCGAGGGCGCCAACGAACGGCTGATGGCCGACGCGCGGGCGCAGGCCAAGTTGGTCGTCGACAGCATCGAGGCGGACCGCCGGACGGCGTCCGGCGAGGCGCAGCGGATCGTTGAGGACGCGAACCGGGCCGCCGAGGCCGCGCTGGCCGAGGCCGAGAAGCAGACGGCCTGGAGCAGGAAGACGGTCGACGAGCTGGTTGCCGCCGCCGAGCGGGAGGCCCAGGCCATCCGCGACCAGGCCGCTGTGGACGTCGCACAGTTGGCCAAGGAGAAGCGCGCGCACCTGCGCCGGGTGATCAGCCGGTCGACGAGCCGGCTGCGGGAGACCCAGGCCGCGGTCGCCAAGGAGCTCGAAGAGGCTCAGAGCGCGGCCGCGAAGAACAACGCCGAGCTGACCGTCCAGGCACAGTCCCTGCTGGCGGATGCGACCCAGCAGTCCGAGCGGCTGACCGCGCAGGCCCAGGCGAAGGCCGACCGCCTGAAGGCGGCCGCTTCGGTCGAGGCCAAGGAAATCGTCGACCGGGCCAACCGGCGCGAGGCCGAGGCCGAGTCCAGCACGCAGGTACTGCGCGAGCGGGCCGCGACCGATCTCGCCGACGCCCAGCGGCAGTCGCACGAGCTGATCCGCAAGTCCCGCGCCGAGGCCCAGGGGCTCGAGGCGCAGGCCCGCGAGCACGCCGACGAGCTGCGCGCGCAGGCCCGTAAACTTCTCGCCGACGCCGAGGCGAGGGTCGCGGCGCTGAACCAGCGCCGTGACGAGATCACCAAGGAGCTCACCCAGCTTTCGGGTGTGATCGAGGCACTCGCTATCCCTGGCTTCCATGCAGGTGGTGGAATGTCCGGTGGCGAGGGTTCCACGGGGGAATCAGGATGAGGACGTGACAGTCAGATCCTTGTCAGTGACAATGTGTGATCCACCCACCCACCGAAGTGAGCATCAGAAGACATGAGCAGTGAAGCCCCAACCCCGTTCCGCACCGTTCTGCGTGGCTACGAGCCTGCCCAGGTGGACCAGCACGTTCGCGAGCTGACCACCTCGCTGACCGCACTGCAGCAGCAGTCCGAGCAGTTGCAGCGGCACGTGCAGGAGCTGCAGAGCCGGACGGACGCCGCCGAGTCGGCCGTCATTTCGGCGCAGGAAGACAACAAGGACCGCAAGCCCACCTTCACCGAGTTCGGTGAGCGGGTGGCGAAGATCCTGTCGCTGGCCGACGACGAGGCGCGCGATCTGGTCACCCGGGCCCGGACCGACTCCGAGGCGATCGTCGCCGACGCCGAAGGGCACGCCAAGAAGGTCCGCAAGGAGGCCGAGCAGTACTCCCTGGACTGGAAGAGCGAGGTCGACGCCGAGGCTGCCCGCATCCTCGAAGAGGCGCGGACCCAGGCCGACGACATGCGTGACGAGGCCGAGCGCGACGCCACCGCGCGCCGCAGCGAGGCCCAGGCGCTGTACGAGCAGGAGCGGGCCAAGTCCGCCCAGGCAGCGGCTGCCTTCGAGACCACCCTGGCCGAGCGCCGTGGCAAGGTCGAGCAGGAGTTCGCCGCCCGGACGGCGCTGGCCGAGCAGCAGTTGGCCGCGGTCACCGACCGTGCGACCCAGGTGCAGCGCGAAGCCGACCGGTCCCGCTCCGAGGCCGAGCGCCTGGCCCAGCAGCAGCTGGCCGACGCCAACCGTCAGGCCCAGGAGATCGTCGCCGCCGCGAAGGACAAGTCCGAGCGGATCCGCGCCGAGTCCGAGCGTGAGCTCGCGGCCGCGACGCAGCGTCGTGACAGCATCAACGCGCAGCTGACCAACGTCCGGCAGATGCTGGCCACGTTGTCCGGCAGCCCGGCGATGCCGCTGGACCTGCTCACCGACGACGCCGACGAGGCGACGGCGAACAGCAGCAAGAAGAACTGAGCACCACCCGCTATTGCTTCATCCGCTGAAGCCGGCCGGGGTCGCGTGACCCCAGGCCGGCTTCCAGCACGCCCACACCCCGCTTGCGTCCGAATCACCGTGGGTCCTGACCCACGCCTCTTCGGACGCAACGTCATTGCGGGAGGCGGTAGCGGGCGCGTGGCAGCGGATCCACGAGGCCGTCTGCGACCAGTCCGTCGAGTGCACGTTCACGCTGCGCCTGTTCAGGCCAGCACGCGTCGAGCTCACCCTTCGGCACCGGGCCGGCGGCAGCCCGCAGTACGGCGAGTAGACGGCCGCGGACCTGCCGGTCGGTCCCCTCGTAGGTCTGCCCCTTGCGCGCCGGTCCGTCGTACGGCGGACTCCCGGCGAGCACCCAAGCGCATCGGCTACGGATCGGGCACTCGCCGCAGCGCGGTGACCGAGCTGTGCACACCAGCGCGCCCAGCTCCATCGTCGCGACCGCCCAGCGCGCGGCAGTGGGCTCGTCCTCCGGCAGTGCCGAGACCGCGAGCCGCAGGTCCGCCGCAGTCGGCGAGATGCTCGGCTGCGCACTCCCCGTCAGCGCACGGGCGAAGACCCGTCGCACGTTGGTGTCCACCACTGCGTGCCGCTGCCCGTACGCGAACGACGCGATCGCAGCAGCCGTGTACGTCCCCACACCCGGCAGCGCGAGCAGTGCAGCGTGGTCATCTGGTACTACGCCGCCGTGCTGCTCCACAATCGCCTTGGCAGCCGCGTGCAGCCGCAGAGCGCGCCGTGGGTACCCCAGGCGGTCCCAGGCCCGCACAGCCTCGCCTGGCGCCTCTGCAGCCAGGTCGGCCGGCTTCGGCCACCGCTCCAACCACGTCCTGTACGCCGGGAGCACGCGGGCGACCGGTGTCTGCTGCAGCATGAACTCGCTGACCATCACGGCCCACGCGCCCGCGTCCGGCTCCCGCCAGGGCAACGAGCGGGCGTTCCCTACGTACCAGTCCAGGACGGGCTCGTGCAGGGCTGATGCGGTGGGGAGCGGCGAGTCTGACATGTCGAGCACAATCCTGACACTAAGGTGCCAGCATGAGCAGCCTGCTCCGACCGGTCGGGCACCTGCCCGCCAGTGTCTACTGGTTCCGGCGGGGGCTCCTCCTCGCCGTCAGCGTGGTCCTGCTGGTGCTGCTCATCAGTCTGTTCAGCGGCGGTGGCGAGGATCCGAAGAACACGGCGGCCACAGATCCCGGCCAGACACCGAGCTCGGGGCCGTCTGCCGGTCCAAGCACGACGCCGTCCTCGACGCCCACCGACCGGCCGACGACGGGCAGGACGACGAAGACCACCGGCAAGCCGTCGACACCGACGACGCCGAAGGACGCGAAGTGCACCGGCTCGGATGTCCGGATCGATCTGATCCCGGCCGCCCGGGCGATCGCCTCGGGCGCCGCGCTCAACTTCGGGATCCAGCTGACCGCGCTCGGCGACGAGTGCAAGGCCTCGATCGATCCGACCGTGCTGTCCCTGACGATTGCCTCCGGCAATGATCAGATCTGGACCTCGACCCACTGTGAGCAGGCGATTCCGCGCACCACCTTCCCTGTTGCCAAGGGCAAGGTTTCCGGTACGACGGTGCTCTGGAACGGGCGCCGGTCGGCGCCCGGCTGTCTCCCGGGTCAGCCGCTCGCCAAGCCCGGAACGTACGTGGCCAAGGCCGTCTATGACGGACAGGCCTCGGTCACGCAAGCGTTCCAGATCGGCTAGCCGGCTTCTGCCGCGACCGGCGCGTCGGCCGGACGCTGCAGGTGCTTGGGCTTGGTGAACATCAGTACGGCGATCAGGCCGATGATCAGGACGGCTGCCGGCAACAGGATCGCCTGCGCCATCGCGTCACTGAATCCCTGCTGCAACGCGGCCGGCAGTTTCCCGCCACCCACGCCTGCTTCGCCACCGCCGCCGGGCGCCGCCGGCAGGTTCGCAGCAAGTCGCGACTCCATCAGTACGGCGATACCCGCGCTGCCGAGGACGGCGCCGATCTGACGGGTGGTGTTGTAGACGCCCGCGCCCGCACCGGCCTGGTGCATCGGCAGGTTCCGGGTCGCCGTCGTGCCGATCGGCGCCCACATGAAGCCGTTCGCCACCCCGAGCAAAGCGAGCGGGAGCAGGATCTTCCAGATCGGTGCGGTCGGCTCGATCGCCTTGCTCAGCCAGAACATCGACGCCGAGCAGCAGAGCAGGCCGAAGCCGGCGATGAACCGCGGCGGCGTCCGGTCGGTCAACCGGCCGACGAAGGGTGCCAGCCCGCCGGAGATGACGGCCATCGGAACGAACAGCAGAGCCGCCCGCGTCGGGCTGAGACCACGGACCTCCTGCGCGTACAGCATCAACGGGAAGGCCATCGCGGTGATCGCGAACCCGACCGTGGTGATCGCGATGTTCGCCAGCGAGAAGTTCAGGTCCTTGAACAACGTCAGCGGCAGCAGCGGCTCACCCTTGTTGCGGGCCTGCCAGACCAAGAAGATCCCGATCACCACCAGGCCGGCGATGATCAGCGACCAGACCGACAGCGGGCCCTTGATCTGGCCCCAGTCGTACTTCTGTCCCTCCTGGATGCCGAACACCAGGCAGAACAGCCCGATCGTGCTCAGCGCGACCCCGATCAGGTCGAACTTGTGCTCGTGCGTCGGCAGGTCCGGCACCAGCCGCATCGCCAGCACGAACCCGATCACGCCGACCGGCGCGTTGATGAAGAAGATCCACTGCCAGCCGAGGCTGTCGACCAGGACGCCACCGAGGATCGGCCCGACCAGGATGGCCACGCCGGCCGTCGCGCCCCACAGGCTCATCGCCCGGCCGCGCTGGTCCGGCGGGAAGATCCGGGTGATCACGGCCATCGTCTGCGGCGTCATCATCGACGCGCCGAGGCCCTGGAAGACCCGGGCCACGATCAGCATCTCGATCGTGCCGGTGAACCCGCACCAGACCGACGCCAGGGTGAAGACGATCAGCCCGGCCAGGTAGAGCTTCTTCGGGCCGATCTTGTCGCCGAGCCGTCCGGTGATCAGCAGCGGGACGGCGTACGCGAGCAGGTAGGCACTCGTCACCCAGACCACGGTGCCGACATCGGAGTTCAGGTCGGTCAGGATCGCCGGTGTCGCCACCGAGACGATGGTGGAGTCGATCAGGATCATGAAGAAGCCGAGGACCAGGGCCCACAGGGCGGGCCACGGCCTCACGTCCGGCTTCACTTGTTCTTGCGGTGTGACCATGCCAAGTCCTTGCTCTCGATGCGTTTGATCAGGGTGTTCAGCCACTCACGTTCACCGGCCATCTGGGCCCGGTTGAAATCGCCGGCCATCCAGAACTGCTCCGGCACCTCGCGGGCCCGGACGTCGGCGATCGTCGCCTCGAACTCGGCCACCGCCACGTCCA
Source organism: Kribbella qitaiheensis (assembly GCF_014217565.1). NCBI lineage: Bacteria > Bacillati > Actinomycetota > Actinomycetes > Propionibacteriales > Kribbellaceae > Kribbella > Kribbella qitaiheensis. The sequence goes on along the minus strand of NZ_CP043661.1, from coordinate 3,647,902 downwards.
GTTCTTCGACCCGGCTCCGGAGCCTGGCCAGGGCGTCCTCGGAGTCGAGGTTGTGCGCCTCGCTCAGTACGACGGGGAACAGCGGGTACTCGTACTCGTACTTCTCGATGCCGGTCCGGACCCGCTTCATCAGCGCGCGTTGGCCGTCGGGGGTGATCGCGTACGTCGTCCGCTCGGGGCGGTTGCCGGCCCGTTCGGTGCCGGTGGCGCGGACGAACTCCTGCCCGGCCAGCCGTTCCACCGTGTGGTAGAGCGAACCCGGCCGCACCTTCACCAGTCGATGGTTCTGCCGGGCCAGCAGCAGTTGGTACATCTCGTACGCGTGCATCGGCTGTTCGTTCAGCAACGCCAGCACGGCGATCGCCAGGGGCGTCAGCTCTCGCATGCTCCTCCATCTGGATTGATCCACCCTGAATGTTCCATCTGGAGTATTACTCAGTGATCGCTGATCCGGCAAGTGGATTCGGGGCAGCACGAGAAGGCGCGGCGCCGGCGGAAAGTTCCGCCGGCGCCGCGCCTTCGTAGTACGAAGGAGTTCTAGACGTACCGCTCGAGGATGCTCGATTCGGCGAGGCGGGACAGGCCCTCGCGGACGGTGCGGGCACGGTTCTCGCCGACGCCGTCGACGGTCTGCAGGTCGTCGATGCTCGCGGCGAGCAGCTTCTGCAGGTGGCCGAAGTGCTCTATCAGCCGGTCGATCACCGCACCCGGAAGGCGCGGCACCTTGGCCAGCAGCCGGTAACCGCGCGGCGTGACCGCGGCGTCGAGCTGCTCGGCGCCACCCAGCTGCAGGGCGCGGGCGACCTGGCCGATGTCCAGCAGGTCGGTCGGGCTGACGGCGTCCAGCTCGAGCAGCACGTCGTCGGCCGTCTTGGACTTGCGGCCGGTCGACGGCGGCAGGTAGTCGCGCACGACCAGTTCCCGTTCGCCGGCGACGCCCGCGACCAACTCGTTCAGCTGGAGGGTGAGCAGCCGGCCGTCGGTGCCGAGCTCGACGACGTACCCGTCGATCTCGGTGGCGATCCGGCGGACCATCTCCAGCCGCTGGGCGACGGCGGCGACATCGCGAACCGTGACGAGGTCCTCGATCTCCAGCGCGGACAGCGTGCCGGACACCTCGTCGAGGCGCAGCTTGTACCGCTCGAGAGTCGCCAGTGCCTGGTTCGCCCGGGACAGGATCGCGCCGGAGTCCTCGAGCACGTAGCGCTGGTCGTCGACGTACAAGGCGATGATGTGCATCGACTGGGAGACCGAGATGACCGGGAAGCCGGTCTGCCGGGCGACCCGGTCGGCGGTGCGGTGCCGGGTGCCGGTCTCCTCGGTGTGGATGGACGGGTCCGGCATCAGGTGCACGGCGGCGCGCAGCATCCGGCTCATGTCGCGATCGAGGATGATCGCGCCGTCCATCTTGCTCAGCTCGCGCAGGCCGGTGGCGGTGAACTCGACCTCGATCTCGAAACCGCCGGTGGAGATGGAGTCGACAGTCTTGTCCTGGCCGAGCACCAGCAGGGCACCGGTCCGGCCCCGCAGGATCCGTTCCAGGCCTTCACGCAATTCGGTACCAGGCGCGACGGCGGCGAGGGTTGCTCGCATCCGCGCATTGGTGCTGTTCTTGTTGGAATTGGGGGCCACGGTCCCTGAGTCTATGCGGCTCAGGCGTGTGCTGTGGACGCGTGGCCCCCAATACGGCCCGTCGGCTTGACGGCGACCGAGTCGCGCTTGCAAACGCCCGTGCAAACGATCGTGCACAAGCGTTGTGCAACGCACTTCCCACCGCAAACCCCCGTACTACGCCCGCCCACCGACGGCCGCCGAACTCCAGCCGACTCGAAGTACTACGGCTTCTTCACGACTTGCATCGCGGGCGCGTCGCCGCCGGTCCAGCGGGTTGGTCAGGGGCAGCGGATGATCTGGCCGGCGTAGGAGAGGCCGCCGCCGAAGCCGAAGAGGAGGACGGGGGCGCCGACCGGGACCTCGCGGCGTTCGACCAGTTTGGACAGCGCGATCGGGATGCTCGCGGCCGAGGTGTTGCCGGACTCGATGACGTCGCGGGCGATCACCGCGTTGACCGCGCCGAGCCGCTTGGCGAGCGGGTCGATGATGCGCAGGTTGGCCTGGTGCAGGACGACGCCGCCGAGCTCCTCCGGCGTCACGCCACCCTTCTCGCAGACCTGCTTGGCGATCACCGGCAGTTGCGTGGTGGTCCAGCGGAAGACGCTCTGGCCCTCCTGTGCGAACGTTCCGTCCCGGCCCTCGATGCGGACCGCGTCCGACATCTCCGGCACCGAACCCCACACGACCGGGCCGATCTCGGGCTCGTCGGTCGCGACCACGACGGCCGCGCCGGCGCCGTCGCCGATCAGGACGCAGGTGGTCCGGTCGGTCCAGTCGGTGAAGTCGCTCAGCTTCTCCACCCCGATCACCAGCGCCTTCGACGCGGCGCCGGCGCGGATGGCGTGGTCGGCGGTCGCGAGCGCATGGCTGAACCCGGAGCAGGCCGTGTTCACGTCGAGCGCCGCGGGACTACCGAGGCCGAGTCGCGCCGCCACCCGGGCCGCGATGTTCGGCGAACGGTCGAGCGCGGTACAGGTCGCCACCACGACGTAGTCGATCTCGGCGACGTCGATGCCGGCATTCGCGATGGCCTTCTCGGCGGCCCGCCAGGCCATCTCGTCGACCTGCTCGTCCGGGGCGGCGATCCGGCGCTCGCGGATCCCGACCCGGCTCTGGATCCATTCGTCGTTGGTCTCGACCATCGTGGCGAGTTCGGCGTTCGTGAGCACTCGCTCCGGCTGGTAGTGGCCGAGAGCGACAACTTTGGAACCGGTCATGCGAGTGCTCCTCCGGTGAAGCGAGCATGGGGGCCTGCGGGTCCGAGGCGTACCTACTCCGCAGTACAGGGGCGGCACCAGAATACGTTCCGGCCGGCCGCCGGGTCGCCGCCCGTCTCACCGCTGAGCGGGAGATGTGGGTATGGCCACAGGCCGGCCGGCAGACCTCAGGCGAGGCCGGCGGCCAGCAGAGCGGCCTGGATGTCGCCGGCGGCGAAGGTGCGCAGGCCGTACTTTGCCTGCATGTCCATCGGCTTGGAGTCCTTGGACCGGTTCGGGACATCGGCCGGGATGATCGCCTTGGTGAAGCCGAGCCGGGCGGCTTCGGCGAGCCGCTTCTCCAGGCCGCCGACCCGGCGGACCTCGCCGGCCAGGCCGACCTCGCCGATCGCGATCAGGCCGGGGTGGATCGGCTTGTCCATCAACGACGACGCGACCGAGATCGCGACCGCGAGGTCCGCGACCGGTTCGGTGATCTTCACTCCACCGACGGTCGCGACGTAGACCTCCTTGTCGGTCAGCTTCGCGCCGGCCCTGTTCCCCAGCACGGCCAGCACCATCGCGACCCGCGACGATTCCAGGCCCGACGTCGTACGCCGTGGTTGCGGCGCCGCCGACGGACCGACGAGAGCCTGTACTTCGGCGAGCAGCGGGCGCCGGCCCTCCATCATCACGGTGACGCACGTCCCGGCGACCGGCTCGGCGTGCTCGGAGACGAACAGGCCACTCGGGTCGCTGACCTCGATGATGCCGGTGTCGACCATGTCGAAGCAGCCGACCTCGTCCGACGGACCGAAGCGGTTCTTGGTCGCGCGCACCATCCGGAAACCCGAGTGCCGGTCGCCGTCGAAGGCGAGCACCACGTCGACCAGGTGCTCCAGCATCCGCGGCCCGGCGATCGCGCCGTCCTTGGTGACGTGGCCGACCAGCACGACCGCGATGTTGCGCTCCTTGGCGAGCCGGACCAGCGCGCCGGTCACCTCGCGGACCTGGGTGACGCCGCCCGGTGCGCCGTCGACCTCGGGGTGCGCCATCGTCTGCACGGAGTCGATCACCAGGAAGACCGGATCGACCGCGTCGACCTGGCCGACGACCGCGCCCAGATCGGTCTCGGCGGCCAGGAACAGCTCGTCGACGAGTGCGTCGGTCCGGCCGGCGCGCAGCCGGACCTGGGCGGCCGACTCCTCGCCGGAGACGTAGAGCGTGCGGTGGCCCTGGCGCGCGGACTGGGCCGCGACCTCGAGCAGCAGCGTGGACTTGCCGACGCCGGGCTCGCCCGCGAGCAGGATGACCGCGCCCGGCACGACACCGCCGCCGAGCACCCGGTCGAGCTCGCCGATCCCGGTCGGGCGGGACTCGGCCTCGACCGCTGAGACCATGGCGATCGGCATCGCGGGTGAGGAGACCGGACCGGCGGTGATCCGGGCGGCCTTGGGCACACCGACCTCGGCGACCGTGCCCCACGCCTGGCACTCGCCGCAACGCCCGATCCAGCGCGGCGTCGTCCACCCGCACTCACTGCACGCGAAGGGCGATTTCCCCGTCTTCGACTTGGTCTGCGCCGCTGCCTTCACCATGTCCGACAACCTAGGCGAAGCGACCGACAAAACCCCGCAGCCGGGCTACGCCTTCAGCCGGGCGAAGAGGCGACGGAACCAGTTGGCGGCTGCTTTGTGCGGTGCTCCGTCGGGGACCACCGGTACTTCGCCGTCGTGGGCCGCGGCGAGGTACTTCGCCAGGATCGGGTGATGGTCAGAGCCGCCGCGGAGCAACTCGCTCTGCTGCAGCAGCTCTCGGGCCTTGTTCAGTTGACCGGTGAGCACCGCGGCCGAGCCGAGGTGTTGCAGGCAACGGGCGCGGCCTTCGCGTTCGTCGATCTCGGCGTACAGGTGTTCCGCGTGTTCCCACCACTGGCGAGCTTCGTGAGGACTCTGCTGCATCCACGCAGCCACTCCGGTCAGCTCTAGGGCGTGTGCCTGGCCGCTGACGTCCCCACCTGCGCTTGCCCGGGCAGCGGCAGCCCTGAGCTGATCCAGCGCACCTGCTGGGTCCTGTTGATGCAGCTGGACCACCGCGAGGTTGATCTGGATCGCGATGTCGCCTGCAAGGTCCGGCCCGGGCCTGCTGAGTCTTGCGTCGTCCAGCCGGTTCCGGGCGTTCGACAGCGCCTCGTTCCGGTCGTATCCGGCGGGGATAGCCTCCGCCCGGGCCAGATGCCACAGTGCGCCCTCGACCTCCCGCCGGGTCCTCAGTGCCGCCGCCGTACGGCTGTGTCCTCGTCTGGCCGGCGCGATGTTGCCGGAGATCCCCAGCCGGGTGTTCGCCGATTCCAGGTCACCCATCAACCGGTACGCCGTTGCCGCCCGCGCCGCGGCGAGTTCCGCCAGGTCGGTGCGACCCGAGGCGTCGGCGAATGCGGCGAGGTACTCGCTGGCCGTCAGCAGATCGCTGGCGGCCCGCTTGCGCACGTACCAGGCATCCAGTGCGTCGCAGATCCTGGCGATGTCGTCCGCGGCCTCCTCCCGAGGCTTCTCTGCGAGCAGTAGGTCCCGCAGTCGCGGCTCGTTCTGCTCGAACCACTCGGCTGCGCCCATGCCACCCGCGTCCGAGCCCAGCGATACCAACCACTGCTCGGCTTCCTCTGCTGCGGCGTGCAGCTCGGTCGCCTGATGCGGCGCGGCTGCACGCCAGGCCCGATACCTCCGCAGTCCGACCGGTGCGTTGTAGATCGCCCAGATCAGTGCGAACCCGATGGTCAGGCTGATGCCGACGACGCTGATCCAGCCGCCCCGGTCGAGGCTCTGCGACAACTTGTCGCCGGCCAGCCCTGACAGCAGGGCCGAAGCCAGCGCACTGATCCCGAAGATGTCTCCCCGGCGCCGCGCGGCCTTCGCCTGCTTGTCCTCGGCCGCAGCCTGCTCGGACGACTCCGGTGAGGTCATGGCTTGCTCCCGACCGTCAGCCCGCGGACCACCGTCTGCCAGAACGTCAGCAGCAGTACGGCCGGCACCACGGAGGCGACCACAGCGGCGGCAGCCACCGTCCCGGCCGAGGTCGAGAACTGCCGCGCTTCACCCCACAGCACCAGCGACAACGGCGTAGTGCCAGCTCCGCTGATCAGGAAGCCGACGATGAAGTCGTTCCACACCAGGGCAAACTCCAGCACCGCAACTGCCACCAGCGCAGGCCGATAGGTCCGCTGCACAGTAGCCAGTACTGCGCTCTGTCGTGCGGACCCTTGTAGTGCCTCGGCTACCAATGCGGGCGGAGCCGATGCGAAGGCGGATCGCAGTAGCAACACTGCGAACGGAAGGCCTGCAGCCGCGTGGACCAGGGCCAGCGCGACCCGCGACCCGGCCAAGCCGGCTGCGCCGATCGCGTCGCGCAGCGGAGCGGCGTACATCTGCACTGGCGTGACAGCGAGCACCACAAACGCCGACATGACCACGCGGCCGAGCCACGTCGGCAGTCCGCCCCAAGCGACCAGGTAGGCAGTCGGTACGGCGATGACCAGCAGCACTGCGGTCGCTATCGCGGAGATCAACACGGTCGACAACAAGGCACGCAGCAGGCCGGCGTTGGCTGCAGCGGTGAACGAGGAGAACCCGAGGCCGTCCGTGGACCACCAGCCACGCAGTCCTGCCTGCCGCGGGGAATGCAGCGCAGTGGCGACCAGCACCACCGCAGGAAGAATCCAGAACAGGCTGACCAGGAACCCGACGACCCAGCCCGTACGCCGCACCCGGCGACTCGGCTTCGGCCTGCGTAGCGACGGATCCGGCTTCACCACGGAGACCGGCATCGCCCAGCGACGGCGCCGCAACCCTCGTACGCCGATGACCGCTACCGCCGCGACTATTGCGAACAGGACGACACCGAGCGCCGCAGTACGGCCTGTGTCGTCACCGGCGCTGGTTGCTCGCCACCAGTTGAGTCCCAGTACGTCGGCGTCGCGCTGCATCGGACCGGGGACGACGATCAGCACCAGATCGAACACCCGGACGGCGGCGATCACCAGCGTCAGTGTCACGACGCCCGTGATGGGCCGGAGCATCGGCAACTCGAGTGCGCGGAGTCGCCGCCAGCCGGTGACGCCCTCGGCGGCGATGGTCCGGCTCACGTCGTCCGGGATGGCGTCGAGGCCCGCACGGAACAGCGACACGACGTACCCGAGCCAGGTCCAGCCGAACGCCGACACGAGCACCAGCCAGAACAAGCCAGGGCCGAGCCAGACCGGGCTGGAGCCGAACAGCTTGGTGAACACCGCCGTCACCGTGCCGTGTTCGGGGGCCGGGTCGAAGATCAGCCGGAAGGTCGCGCCTGACACCAGCACCGATACCGCGAACGGAATCACCAGTGCGGGCTGAAGGAATGAGGTCAGGCCGGGCAGTCGGTAGCTCAGCAGAGCCAGCAGGAACCCGACCACCACGAGTGCGAGTGCCACTCCGACCCAGGCGAGACTGTTGCCCACGGCATGCAGTGCGGCGCGATCTCCCATCACGGCGAAGTTCCCGAAGCCGAAGGAGCCGTCGGGCGTGCGGAAGGCGGCTACAACGGTGATCACGATCGGCACCAGCAAGAGGCTGCTCAGCAGTAGGGCCGGAAGGCCAAGTAGGAAAGGCCCTGCGGGTCGTCGTGGCTTACCCGGTACAGGACGGCCGCTGATCTCGCGGCCGACAACCTCGAGTGACAGGCCGTTGCTCTGCAGGCCCATCAGCCCTCCACCTTCTCGAGCTCGTCCAGCGCGTGCTCCACCGCGTCCGGTACCAGCTCGCTGCCGCGGTCGCCGATCCGGACCAGGAAGTCGGTCAGTACGCGCCACAACCCGTTGATGTCGCCGAGCGGCCCGAGGCGGTCCGACAGGTCGAACTGCAGCGACGTACCGGGTGCCACCAACTGCTCCGCCAGCCTGGTGAGCTCGGGGGAGTAGCCGGTGGTCCGGCCGTCGGCGAGGAAGCCGCCGGTCGCGATCCACGGATCCACGGCGGCGGGCGCGGCCAACCGGCGTACGAGGTCCTTCGCGTTGTCGGTGGTCGGTCGGGGCAGCACCATCACGTCGCCGCCGACGACCACCGGGGCCGCAGTACCGGCGCTGATCGGCGGGAAGGTGAACAGACCGATGTCGGACGGGTCCGCGGCGAAGGAGTGCACCACCGGTTCGGCGAAGTCGGAGGCGAGCACCATGGCCGCGCGGCGATGGCCGAACACCTCCACGATCGCGTCAGGGAACTGCTGGACCAGCGAACGTTCCACGCCACCGGCAAGGGTGCCCGGCGCTGACCACATCGTCCCGAGCAGTCGTAGCGCTGCCGCGAACTCTGGTTGCTGGGAAGGCAGCGGGCGGCCCGCTGTCGCAAGAGCGCGATAGGTGGACGGGGAGGAGCCGAGCAGGATGTTCTCCAGGAAGTCGGTGAGCACCCAGCCGTCCCCAGCAGCCAGCGAGAGTGGGCGAATGCCGGCCTGTGACAGGGATCGGTTCACATTCAGCCAGTCCGACCAGAGCTTCGGCGGCTCTACACCCACCTGCTTGAAGACCGACGGGCGGTACCAGACGGCTGACTTGTGCGCGGTCTTGAACGGCAGGCCGTACGTCGTGCCGTCGTGCACCAGGAGCTCGTCCCAGAGCCGGGCGCGGCCGCGGTCGGCCAGGTCTTCCGGCATCGATTCCAGGTCGCGCAGGTGCTGAGCGACGAGCCCTGGCTGCGGGAGCATCACGATGTCCGGCCGCCGGGTGGACCGTGAGCCGAAAGCGGTGGAGATGTCGTCGCCGAGCGGGACCACCTCGACCGGGTAGTCGAGCGGGCCGAGCCCGTCGAGCACGCTGTGGAAGGCGCGGAGCTCGGCACTGCTCCAGCTGACGGCGATCCGGACGCTGCGCCTCAGACCGAGGACGTCTCCCGTGCCGGAGCAGCCCGCTAGTACAAGCGTCGCAGCTGCTCCGAGGAATGCTCGGCGGCTAGTCGGTGACAAGGCGGAATCCTGTGGCTCGGGCTGGATCGGTGGTGATCAAGAGCAGAGCGACAGACCAGAGCTCGGGGTTGTGCTCCAAGCGCAGTAGGGATCCCCAGGTAGGAAGGCCTGCGGCGTCCTCCAGCACGATCACTGCGGGGTGTGCACGCAAGGCGCGAGCTACTCCGGCCAGGCGACGCCGTCCTGGAGTGATCTCGTGTGGGTAGCGTTGCAGGACGTCTTCCAGGCCGCAGCGAGCCGCAGTCACTCGGCTCTCCTCAGCAGCCGCGTCATTGGTCACGCGGTGAGTCACTGTGTGGCCGTGGACTACGTTGCCGAGCACTGTGAGGTGCGGGAGCAGACCGCCCTCCGCCGGGACCAGGCGCACCGTGCCGCCTGCCTTCACGACGATGTCGTCAGCAGGCTCGCCTATGCCGGTGATGAGGTCGGCGCACTGTCGAGCTGTGGCCGCGTCGGCCGGCACCAGGGCGCGCTGCTCGCCTACATCGATGCGGAGCTGCCGCGGTATCCCCGGCAATCCTTCGAGCAGCAGTCCGTCCATTCCGGCCTGGCGCCTCCCAGTTCAGTGCGAATGCTCACCCTAGGGCCCCAACCGGTCCACCGCAGCCCACCCCGCGCGCCGTCTACCCCCACGCCTTCCCTAACAGCAGCAAGTCTTGCTGTTAGTAGGTCTTGCTCCACACGTTGATGGCGTAGTCGACTTCGGTGCCGGAGTGGGAAGCGATGATGGCTTCGGCGTCCGCCGGCTTGAACTCGATTCGGATCACCGCTTCCAGGTCTTCTCGTCGCTCGAATCGCCAGCCCATGTCGAGCGCGGTTCGCTGCCAGTCGCGGGCGGTCCAGAAGCGCTCGACCTCGTCGGCCTTGATCTTCGGGTAGTACTCGCTGAACCAGCGTCCGAACGTCGAGCGGCTGCCGTCGTTGTCGATCACGAAGGCGGTCCCGCCGCGTCGCATCACCCGGTCCAGCTCGATCAGGCCCGGCTCGCACCCAGGGCCGAAGAAGTACGCCCAACGAGCATGCATCACGTCCACAGACGCGTCTGGCACCGGCAACTTCTGCGCTGTTCCTTGCCGTACTTCGACGTTCGCCAAGTCCTTCGCCCGGCGTCGCGCCGCGTCCGCGAGTGTCCCGTGCGGCTCGACCCCGACCACCTTCGCCGCGGTCGCCGCGAACCTGGGCAGATGGAAGCCGGTCCCGCAGCCCAGATCGAGCACGTTCGCCCCGGCCCAGTCGCGGACGGCGAGCATCGCCTTCTCGATCAGGCCGTCCGGATCGACCGCCCGGTTCTCGAGCTCGTAGACGTCGGCGTGATGCCAGATGTTCGGACTGGGGATCCCGCCGTCGGCAATGCTCATGGGACCAGACCCTAACCGCCGTCCCGACCCACTCCCCACCGAGTTTCGGTCAGCGGTCGAGGCGCAGCGTGTACTCCTCCGGGTCGTGGTCGGGTCCACGCTCGTCATCGCTCAGGAGCCGGAAGCCACACTTCTGCAGCACCCGGATCGAGCCGACGTTGGTCGTCACCACATCGGCGTACAGCGGTCGTTCGGTCAGTTCGCCGATGAGCGCCGTCAGCGCGGCCGTCGCGATGCCGCGACCCCAGTACTCCTGGCCGATCCAGTATCCGAGGCGGCGTTGGCCGTCTTCGTCCACCCAGCTGCCCATGTCGCCGACGCACTCGCCGCCGACAGTGATCGCCCGGGTCTCGTTCTCCGGGTTCGCCGCGACCTTGGCCCGGTGGGCGTAGAAGGCCTCCTCGTCGCGCGGTGGCATCCCGACCATCGCCACCGAGACCGGGTCGGAGTAGAAGGTGAACAGGATCGGCAGATCGTCCGGCGTGATCGCCCGCAGGCTGACTTCTTCCATACCAGGCACGCTAGCGCCGACCTCCGACAGAAACCGTTCTAAGCAACGGCATCGGCCACGCGGGCCCGGGTGGCGACCGCCAGCAGGGCGACGGGGATCAGCAGACAGGCGCAGAGTACGGCGAGCCAGTGGAAGCCGAGGTGCGCCAGGATCGGGCCCGACGCGGTACCGGCGATCGAGGCGAAGGCGCCCATCGTGAGGTCGGACAGGCCCTGCGCCGACGTACGGATGTCCTCGGGGACGGATCGCGACAGCAGGGTCGATCCGGCCACCAGGCAAGCCGACCAGCCGAGGCCGAGCAGGACCAGCGCGAGCGCGGTCAGGCCGTGCGCCTCGTCCGGGGCGAGAGCCGCGACGGCCATCGCGGACGCGAGGATGGTCAGGCCGAGTCCGACCGTGGGGATCCGGCCGATGCGATCGGTCAGCCAGCCCATCACCGGCGACAAGGCGTACATGCCGGCCACGTGGCCGCTGATGACGAAGCCGACGATCGTCAGTGAGGCGCCGTGATGGCGGAGGTGTACCGAGGTCATCGACATCACGCCGACCATCACCGCGTGAGCCGTCGCGATCGCCAGCAGGCCCAGCCGGGCGTGGGGGATCGCCATCACCCGCCGGAAGGTGGCCGCGAGCGGCTGGCGCTCCAGGCGCACCCGCGGAGTCAACTGCTGGAGGCGTCGCAGACCGAACCATACGGTTGCCAGTCCGAGGCCGAAGGCGACCACGGAGAAGAGGTAGGGGCCGGCCAGCGGCAGGACGCCGAGCGAGGAGCCGAGGGAGCCGCCGAGACCGGTGAGGTTCGGGCCGACGACCACGCCGATGGTGGTCGCCCAGACGACGATCGACAGCGAGCGGGCGATATGGCGAGGGTCGGCGGCATCGGTCGCGGCGTACCGCGACTGCAGGTTCGAGGCCGAGCCGCTGCCGAACAGGCAGCCGGCGAACAGCAGCAATGCCATCGAGCCGAGCTGGGCGGCGACGATGGAGAGCAGCGCGCCCGCGGTCGCGATCAGGTAGCCGGCGGTCAATGAGACGCGGCGGCCTTGCGAGCGGGCAAGACGAGCAAGCGGTACTGCGAGGATCGCGGCGCCCAGCGTCGTCGAAGTGGCGACCAGGCCGGCCATCGAGGTCGAACCGGAGATGTTCTCGGCCAGCAGTCCAGCGACTGCGAACCCGCTCGCCACCGCCACTCCGCCCAGCACATTGCTGACCACCAGCACCCGCAACGTCCCCCGCTGCAACTCAGCCGCAGTGGTATTGGTGGTCGGGTGGTTGCTGGGGGAGGAGGTGGGGGTCACCTGCTCAGCTTCTCATCGGGTTGCTGCGGCGGCAGGAACCCCGCCACCGAGAGGCCATCGAACCCACCCAGCAGGCCCTCGTCTCAGATCTGGGCGAGCCGACGCGCCGCCTCCGAGAGTTCGGCGAGATCAGCGGCCGCGGCGAAGTTGAAGCGCAGCCACGATCCGGACCTCTCGGTCGCGAAATAGCGCTGCCCGGCGCTGACGACCACCCCGCGTCGCCTGGCCTCGGCCGTCACCGCAGTGTCCTCCAGACCTGCCGGAAGTCGTACCCACAGATGGAGACCGCCGTCAGGTAAACCGCTGATGGACCAGTCGGGCCGGGTCTTGCCGAGTTGCAGCGCGAGCTCACGGCAACGGTCGGCCAAGGAGATCCCGAGACCGCGGAGATGCCGCTCCCAGGAAGGTGAACTGACCAGCTCGAGCGCTGCCTCCTGCAACGGACGGGGTACGAAGAAGTCGTCCACCTGGCGCATCGCCCTCAACCGCTCGAGTACCGGCCCTCGAGCGATCAGCGCACCGATCCTCAAACTCGGGGCGGCTGGTTTGGTCAATGAGGTGAGATAGACGACCGTGCCGTCGCGATCCTCGGCGAGCAACGGTTTCGGAGCCGATGAGCGGTGGCCGAGCAGGCGGGCGAAGTCGTCCTCGAGGACGAACGCTCCCGCGGCCCGAGCGACCTCGACCACCTGCCGGCGCCGTTCGGCCGCCAGTACAGCGCCGGTCGGATTCTGATAGGTCGGTTGACAGTACAGAAGACGGGCTCCGGACCTCGCGAACGCCTCGGCCAGCAGGTCGGGACGGAGCCCGCCTTGGTCGATCGGCACCGGCACCGGCCTGAGGCCGGCCGCCCGAGCGGCAGTCAGTGCGCCGGGGTACGTCGGTGACTCCATCAGAACCGGGCTTGCGGGTCCGGCGATCGCACGAAAGGCGATCGACAGCGCGCTCTGACCTCCCGCGGTGATCAGTACGTCGTCCGGCGTCGCACCATCTCCTGCCATTCTGGCGAAGGCGGTGCGCAAGGCGCTGAGACCGTTTGCCGGCGCGCGGTCCCAGGCGTCCGGTCGACGGGCCGCCCTGGCGAGAGCGGCAGTCAGCTCGCGCGTCGGCTGCAGCGACGGATGCAGGTAGCCGCCGTCGAGGCGGATGGCCCCTTCCGATACCGGTCCGACGGATTCGCTGACTGAGCTCAGATCGATGCTCCGATCCGCTAGTGCGACCGTCTGCCAAGCGGTGTCGGGAGCGACCCCGGCCCGCTGTGGGCGGAGCGCGACATACGTGCCACTTCCTGGGCGTGTGATGACCAGACCCTCAGCGGAGAGCTGTGCGATCGCTCGGGAGACCGTCCCGGGGCCGACACCGTGACGATCGATCAGCTCCCGGCTGCTGGGCAGCCTGTCTCCTGCACTCAGCTGCCGGATGAGGTCACGCAGGACCTCAACCAGCTGCTCAGAAGTGCTACGCTCATTCATGAAGGATGATAGTAGCGCTACTGCGCCAAGCTGGGAATCACTACCTGCCCTGCGAGCGGATACTCCTGGCTGTGAACAGGTGATCCACTTCAACAACGCGGGATGCGGTCTGCTCGCGACGCCCATCCTGCAAACGATGCAGGCTCACCTGACCTTGGAAGCCAGGATCGGCGGCTACGAGGCGGCCGCGGCGCGGGCCGGCGAGGTTCGTGAGTTCTACCCCGAGCTGGCAGCCTTGATCGGTTGCGGACCGGACAATATCGCGTTCGCGGGTAGCGCGACCCACGCCTATGCCACGGCGCTGTCCGCGATCCCGTTCGAACGTGGCGACGTCATCCTGACCACGCGCAACGACTTCGTCTCGAACCAACTGGCGTTCCTGTCGCTGCGCCGGCGATTCGGTGTCGATATCGTGCACGCCCCGGATCTGCCGGCGGGCGGTGTCGATGTGGAAGCGATGGCCCTGCTGATGAAGGTGCACCGTCCTCGGCTGGTCGCGGCGACTCACATTCCCACCAACTCCGGGCTCGTTCAGCCGGTCGCCGAGATCGGCCGGCATTGCCGTGAGCTCGATCTGCTGTACCTGGTCGACGCATGCCAGTCGGTCGGTCAGTATCCGATCGACGTCGAGCAGATCGGTTGTGACCTGCTCACCGGAACCTGCCGGAAGTTCTTGCGAGGGCCGCGAGGCTCGGGCTTCCTGTTCGTGTCGGATCGGTTCCTGCGGGCTGGGTATGAGCCGTTGTTCATCGACATGCATGGCGCGGACTGGACCGCGGCCGGAACCTATCGGCCGAGCGCCACGGCCTCCCGATTCGAGGAATGGGAGTTTCCCTATGCGACGGTTCTCGGCTGCGTGGCAGCGGTCCGCTATGCACGGTCGGTCGGTATCGAGGCGATCTCGCGGCGCACCCCGGAGCTGGCCCGGCGGCTGCGAGCCGGCCTCGACGCACTGCCCGGCGTACGAGCTCTTGACCAAGGCAACCAGTTGGGCGCGCTCGTCACGATCTCGATCGACGGCTGGCAGGCCGACGAGTTCAAGACCGCGTTGGACGCCCGGCGAATCAACTCCGCACTGAGCTTCCGCCGCTTCGCCCAATTCGACTTTGCCGACAAGGACGTCGATTGGTGCTTGCGGTTGTCGCCGCACTACTACAACACCGACGGCGAGGTCAGCGAGGTCGTCGCCGCGATCGCCGAACTGCAGGCGACCCGATGACCACGATCCCGAGGCCGTCGACCTTGGGGCGCAATCGAGACTTTCATCGGTTCTGGTTCGGCGAGACGGCGTCGCTGCTCGGCACTCAGGTCACGACCCTCGCGCTCCCGCTGACCGCGATACTTTCCTTCGGCGCATCCGATCGCCAGGTAGGACTGCAGCGATTCCTGCAGTTGGCGCCGTACCTCGGTCTGGCGCTGATCTTCGGTGTCTGGGTCGACAGGGCCCGGCGTCGGCGGGTGATGCTCGGTGCCAATCTCACCCGAATGGTGTTATTGGCCCTGATTCCTGTCCTGCACTACGTAGAGGTCCTCGACCTGACGTTGCTGCTCGTGATCGCCTGTGCGATCGGTGTCGCGTCCGTTCTCTTCGACGTGAGCTGGATGTCCTATGTACCGGCCCTGGTCGAGGATCCTCGACACTATGTCGAGGCCAGTTCCAAGCTCGCCATGAGCTCATCTGCCGCTGACATAGCGGGCCCTGCTCTTCTCGCCGGTCATCAGGCTCCGAGACCTGCCGGACAATCCTCTGCGTACTCACAGCGGCGGCGATTAGGTGCCGCGATCTTCTCCGCGACTCAGTTGCAGGGTTCGGAGTGTTCGGGAGTGCGCCTAGCGACGGCTTGTGCGCAGCTCAGAGCGTGGACCGGACCTGTGGCGCGGCTGGTCCACGCGGGTATGGTCGCCGTCAGCGAGCTTTTCGCTGACAGCTTTCGTTTGTCCTGCCACTTCCTCACTAGGAGTCCGGATGCCCGCACCGATCGCGATCGTCCCAGCCCCCCGCGAACTCGTCGCCGGAGAAGGCCAGTGGGTCACTCCCGACCCGGCCCGCCGACGCCGTCCGGACGGTGGTGGAGAACCTCGCCGAGACCGAGTACCGGATCGACGTGACGCCGGAAGGGGCCCGCCTGTCCGGTGGCTCCGCCGAGGCCCTGCTGTACGCCGAGTCGACGTACCGGCAGTTGCTGGACGCGGCCGGCCAGGTCGACGGCGGCTTCGCCGTACCGGCTGTCCGGATCGCCGACGCGCCCCGGTTCGGCTGGCGCGGGATGATGCTCGACGTCGCCCGGCACTTCATGCCGAAGGAGTTCGTACTCCGGATCGTCGACGCCATCGCGCTGCACCGGATGAACGTGCTGCACCTGCACCTCACCGACGACCAGGGCTGGCGGGTCCAGATCGACGCCTATCCGAAGCTCACCGAGATCGGCGCCTGGCGACCCGAGACCATGGTCGGCAAGATGTCGCACGGTCAGACCGAGTTCAGCTACGACGGCACCCGGCACGGTGGCTTCTACACCAAGGACGAGCTGCGCGAGATCGTCGCGTACGCCGCCGAGCGGGGCATCACCGTGGTCCCCGAGATCGACCTGCCGGGCCACATGCAGGCGGCGATCGCGGCGTACCCCGAGCTCGGCAACCACCCGGACCAGCAGCTCGGCGTACGGCAGGTCTGGGGTATCAGCGACGACGTGCTGAACGTCAACGACGAGACGGTGGAGTTCGTCCGGACGGTGCTGCGCGAGGTGCTCGACATCTTCCCCGGCCCGTACATCCACCTCGGTGGCGACGAGTGCCCGGACGTCCAGTGGCGCGAGTCCGAGGCCGCGCGGGCGAAGCAGACCGAGCTCGGACTGACCGACGCGAGCCAGTTGCAGGGCTGGTTCACCGCGCAGGTCGCGGCGGTGCTCACCGAGGACGGCCGCCGGCTGGTCGGCTGGGACGAGATGGTGGAGACGGACTGCCCGAAGGACGCCGTGATCATGGCGTGGCGCGGTCCGGACCGTGGTGAGGTGGCGGCGAAGGCCGGCCACGACGTCGTGATGGCGCCGAACCAGAGCGTGTACTTCGACTACTACCAGGGCGACCCGGAGACCGAGCCGCTGGCGATCGGGCACTTCACGCCGCTGGAGAAGGTCTACGACTTCGAGGTGATCCCGCCGGGTCTGACTGCCGAGGAGGAGGCCCGGATCGTCGGCACCCAGTGCCAGATCTGGACCGAGTACATGGAGGGCCCGGACCGGGTCGGCTACATGCTCTTCCCCCGCCTGAGCGCATTTGCCGAACGCGCCTGGGGCTCGGAGAAGACCTCGTACGACGAGTTCCTCACCCGCCTCCGCCCGCACCTGACCCGCCTCGAAGCCCTCGGCCTCACCTACCGCCCCCTCGACTGACCCGCCGCCCCCTCGCCTGACCAATTGTCGCTCGACTGACTGACCTACGGCCTGTCGCTTGACCGACCACCACTCCGCCTTCCCCTTGTCTTTCCCTTTCCCTCCACTGAGCGAAGGGAAAGGGAAAGACAAAGGAGGCTTGGAGTCCCTGGCCTTGCAGATACTGAGCGGGTAACTAGAGTCGGCTCAGGCTGTTAGCACGGGTAGACGGCCTGAGACGTCGAGAACCAGGCCAGCTCGGGAGGCGGGATGACCGCGGTGGGGCCGCTGGACGCGATGTTCTTGCTGGGGGAGACGCGCGAGCAGCCGATGCATGTCGGTGGTCTGATGCTGTTCGAGCTGCCCGAGGGCGCCCGGGACCAGGTCTTCCCGGACGGCACCAGGGATTATGTGTCACGGCTCTACCAGGAGATCATCGAGAACCAGACGGTCAATCCGCTGTTCACCAGGCGGGTCCGGAACCGGGCGCTGGATCTCGGCTACTGGTCCTGGGAGCAGGACCGCGAGATCGATCTGGAGTACCACGTCCGATTGTCCGGACTGGCCCGGCCGGGGCGGTATCGCGAGCTGTTCGAGCTGACCAGCCGGCTACACGGCACGCTGCTGGACCGGCGTCGGCCGTTGTGGGAGATGCACCTGATCGAAGGCGTGCAAGGGCGTCGGTTCGCCGTCTATTCCAAGGTCCACCACTCGCTCGTCGACGGCGTCAGCGCGCTGCGATTGATGCAGGCGACCCTGACCGCGGATCCGATGCTCACCGACATGCCGGCGACGTACGCGCTGCCCGAGGAGCCGCGCCTGGCGGAGCCGGTCGGCGAGCGGCCGACCGGGCTGCCCACACCGGCCGAACTGGTCGCGGCGGCCGGCCGGATCCCAGCCGAGGCCGGCCGGATGATGGGCGGAGCCGGCCAGGCGATGGGCGGCGTCGGACGGCTGCTGGCCGACCTGGCCGGGTTGTCGCCGGTCGGGTTGAAGAGCGCGCTCTACGCGCTGCAGCACGAGCATTCGTCGGTCGCGTTCAAGGCGCCGCAGACGGTGTTCAACCAGCCGATCACCGGGTCCCGGCGGTTCGCGGCGCAGTCCTGGCCGATGGAACGGTTGGAGAAGGTCCGCGCGATCACCGGCGCGACGCTCAACGACGTGATGCTGGCGATGTGTTCAGGGGCCTTGCGCAACTATCTGCTGGAGCTGAACGCCCTTCCGGACAAGGGAATGACGGCGATGGTCCCGGTCTCACTGCGAGCCGCGGCGAACGCGCCGGGTGGCGGCAACTCGCTGGCGACGCTGATCGCCGACCTCGCGACCGACGAGCGCGATCCGGAGCGCCGGATCAGGCGGATCATGGCGTCCACGACGTACGGCAAGAGCGTCCTGTCGCAACTGACTCCGATGCAGAACCTGATGATCGGCGCACTCGGCCTCGGTTCGGCAGGTCCCGCGGCGGTGATTCCCGGGCTCGCGGGCCACGCGCCACCGCCGTACAACCTGGTCATTTCCAACATCCCCGGCCCGGCCGAGAGTCCGCTGTACTGGAACCGCTCGCGCCTGCTCGGGATGTACCCGGCCTCGATCGTCCTCAACGGCCAGGCACTCAACATCAGCGTCACCAGCTACGACCACCAGCTCCACTTCGGCCTCACCGGCTGCCGGCGAACCGTCCCGCATCTCCAGCGCCTGCTGGCTCACCTCGAGACATCCCTGGTGGAGCTCGAGGCGCTTTAGATCAGGCGCGGCACGATCTCGGTCTCGGTGAAACCACCGACGCCGTCCGGTTCGACCTGCCAAGCTCGCTTGTCGGGGAGCACGCCGACGGCTTCCTTCAGCTCGCCATCGACGTAGTGCAGGCCGACGCCGTCCTCGGTCGCATAACCACCAGGAAGCGCGCCCGAGGCAACCAACCGCCGGTACGTCGTACGCCGTGGCTGGTCGGCCAGGTCGTCGTGGACGCCGTTGCTCCACGGAAGCCAGCCGAGGCAGTTGCCGTAGGCATCGAGTCCGGCCCCGAACGAATCGGTCGGTCCGCCGATGTGCCAGCACAGGCTGCCCGCGCTCTGGCCGGCCATCACCACGCCGTTCTGCCAGCACTCGTGCAGGATCTCCGTCAGTCCGTGCGCGCGCCAGACCGCCATCAGGTTCACCACGCTGCCGCCGCCGACCCAGAGCACGTCCTGGTCCAGCAGGAAGGACCGGACATCGGGAACGTTCGGTTGGGTGAACAACGTGAGCACGTTCGCCTCGACCGCCGGGTCGTTGCCGAAGGCACCTTTGAACCAGTCCACGGCGCCGGGGTGGTCGCCTTCGGCGGTCGGGATGAAGCAGAACCGGGCCGGCCGATCGCCGACGTCAGCCAGCGATACGGCGTACGAGATGAGGTCCCGCGTGCGGGAACGGTCGCCGGTCAGGATCCCCGAGATCGCGAAGATCTGCGAGGTCACAGCCGAACGATGCCCTGGGGGGTCTGGAAGACGGCGGCGACCAGGCCGGGCTGGCCGTTCGGGCCGACCCAGGCGACGTCCAGGTCGTCGAGCAGGTGGTCCGCCGGGTGGCCGATCCACTCGGTCACCCGGGCCGGGTCGCCGGCGATCTCCAGCGCGGTGAGCTTGACGCCCTTGCCGCCGTTCGACGGATGCTGGGTCAGGTCGTCCCAGTGGATGAAGAACGGCAGTTGCGGGTCGGAGATCAGGCCCTTGACGCCGATCTGCCGCCAGGTGAGGTTGACGCCGTCCGGCCGGTGCCGGTTGCCCGGGACGGACTCGCGGCCGAGTCGCTGCTCCATCCGCTGCATGTCGCGAACCGCCACCACCCAGCCGAGCCAGCCGCCGCCGACCTCCTTGCGGGCGCGGACGGCCTGGCCGAACGGCGCCTTGTCGGAGGCCGGGTGATCGAGCACGTCGACGACCTCGATGTAGCGGTCACCTTCGAGCGGGAGGATGTGATTCACGGTGCCGAAACGCGGGTGCACGCCGCCGTCGACGAACTCGGCGCCGAGCGCGGCGGACAGCCGGTCGACCGTCGCCTGATACCCGTCGGGACCGGCCGCATATGAAAGATGATCCAAGCGCATGCAGGTCATTCTGGTCCCCGCCACCGACAGTTGTTGTCGCCGGGGTGTCGACAAAGGGCACCCTAACCGCCCCTCGCTCCGCTCGGGGCGGGGAGTGAGGGCCGCTCTCGCTCCGCTCGGGGCGGGGAGTGAGAGCCACCCTCGCTCCGCTCGGGGCGGGGAGAAAAGAGCGCGATTGAGGTGGGCTGTGTTTGGGCAGGTCTAGGCTCGACATCATGCGCATTGTGGTCATCGGTGGGACTGGTCATATCGGCACTTCTCTGGTCCCGGCGCTTGTGCGGCGGGGGCATGAGGTGGTTGTGCTCAGTCGGGGTGAGCGGGCGCCGTACCAGGAGGACGGGGCCTGGCAGCAGGTGGAGTTGCAGCGGGTGGATCGTGAGGCCGAGGATGCCGCGGGCAGCTTCGGGAAGCGGGTCCGGGACCTGCGGGCGGATGTTGTGATCGACCTGATCTGCTTCACCGAGGACAGCGCCCGGCAGCTCGCGGAGGCGCTTCAGAGCGAGGTCGGGCACCTGCTGCACTGCGGCACGATCTGGGTGCACGGCCCGAGCGCCATGGTGCCGACCCGCGAGGACGCCCCGCGACACCCCTTCGGCGACTACGGCATCCGCAAGGCGGCGATCGAGCGCTACCTGTTGGCCAAGGCACATCGCGACGGACTACCCGTGACGATCGTTCATCCAGGACACATCAGCGGACCCGGCTGGGTGCCCGTCAATCCAGCCGGCAATTTCGATCCCGGCGTCTTCCGGAAGCTTGCCGACGGCACCGAGCTGGCACTGCCCAACCTCGGCCTCGAGACCGTCCAGCACGTCCACGCGGCCGACGTCGCCGGAGTCTTCCTCGCCGCGCTGGCGAATCGCTCCGTCGCGATCGGCGAGAGCTTCCACGCGGTCGCCGACGGTGCGATGACACTCCGCGGGTACGCCGAGGGCGTGGCGGGCCCTGGTTCGGCAAGCAGCCGAACCTCACCTTCCTGCCGTGGGACGAGTGGGTCGCGACGGTGTCCGAAGGTGCCGCCGCAGCAACCCACGACCACATCGCGCACAGCCCCCACTGCTCGATGGAGAAGGCCGGTCGGCTACTCGGCTTCCGGCCGCGCTACTCCCCACTGGAGACCGCCCTCGACGCACTCGGCTGGCTGGTCGCCAACAACAAGGTCTAGGACAACTTCGAGGCGGGGTGGGGAAGCAGTTGCTTGGCCGACTCGAGGCGCTGGCGGCACAGGTCCGCAAGGATCTCGTACGCCTTCAGCCCCATCAGGGTCTGCAGCTCGACCTTGCTCGACTCGAAGACCGCCTCGACGCCGATGTGCGCCTCGGTGTTGCCGGTGCAGTACCAGTCCAGGTCGTGCCCGCCCGGACCCCAGCCGCGCCGGTCGTACTCACCGATCCCGACCTCGGTGTACGTCGTACCGTCCGGCCGCTCGACCTCGCGGAACGTCCGCCGGATCGGTAACTGCCAGCAGACATCCGGCTTGGTCTCGACGAAGTGCACGCCCTGCTTGAGTGCGAGCCCGTGCAGCGCGCAGCCGCCACCGGCGGGGAAGTCCGGCCGGTTCAGGAAGATGCAGGCTCCTTCCCAGACCCGGGTCTTGCGGTCGCCGTCGTCGTCGGTCTCGACCCAGCCGTTCGTCTTGCCTTCCTTGCGGAACTGCCAGTCGTCCTTGCCGAGCTGCTTGACGTAGCCCTTCACCCGCAACTCGTCGTCCTCGTCGGAGAAGTGCGCGCCAAGGGTGCAGCAGCCGTCGTTCGGGCGGCCCTTGTAGATGCCGCGACAGCCACCGCCGAAGATGCAGGTCCAGTTGGACGCCAGCCAGGTCAGGTCACAACGGAACACCTGATCAGGGTCTTCCGGATCGACGAACTCGACAAAGGCACGGGGGAAATCGAGAGATACCTCAGGCACCCGGAAAGCGTACGTCCTCCGCAGTGATACGCGATCATCCCGGCCGGTACTGCGATTGCCGGACAAGGGCGGTGCGGGGTCAATTCTGGGACAGGACCACCGCGGGCCGGGCAGGTGAACACCAGGAGTCCAGTAGCGTGGAGGGTATGCGGCTCGGCGTACTCGACGTGGGATCCAACACCGTCCACCTGCTGGTGGTGGACGCGCACCGTGGTGCCGCGCCACTGCCGGCGTACTCGCACAAGACCGAACTGCGGCTCGCCGAGCACCTCGAGAAGGACGGCCGGATCGCGCAGTCCGGAGCCGACGAGCTGGTCTCGTTCATCTCCGAGGCGGCCGAGCTCGCCGAGGACAAGGGCTGCGAGTCCGTACTCGCGTTCGCGACCTCGGCGCTCCGCGAGGCTCCGAACGGCGAGAAGGTGCTGGACCGGGTCCGCGAACAGACCAAGCTGGACCTGCAGGTCCTGACCGGGCAGGACGAGGCACGGCTGACCTTCCTCGCCGTACGACGCTGGTTCGGCTGGTCGTCGGGCCGGCTGGCCGTGTTCGACATCGGCGGTGGGTCGCTGGAGATCGCGGCCGGGTCCGACGAGGAGCCGACGGTCGCCGTGTCGGTGCCGCTCGGTGCGGGCCGGCTGACTCGCGAGTCGCTGACCGCGGACCCGCCGGACAAGGACGAAGTACGGGCGCTGCGGAAGCGGATCCGGGTCGAGATGGCGGCCGTGGCAGGCGACGTACTGCGAGCAGGTAAGCCGCAGCGGGCGGTGGCGACCAGCAAGACGTTCCGGTCGCTGGCCAGGATCTGCGGTGCCGCTCCGTCGGACGACGGCCCGTACGTGCCGCGCTCGCTGGACCGCGACGACCTGGCCGAGTGGATGCCCAAGCTGATCAAGATGACCGCCGCCGAGCGGGCCCGCGCTGCCCGCGGTCTCGGCCGGCCGGTCCACCCAGTTGGTCGCCGGCGCGCTGGTCGCGGATGCCGTGATGGATCTGTTCGACCTGACCTCGCTCGAGGTCTGTCCGTGGGCTCTGCGGGAAGGCGTGATCCTGTCCCGTCTGGACCAGTTGCAACCCCGATGACCCTCGATGACAACCTCGAAAGCGTAGTGCGATGAACTCCCGCAAGACCGCCGCGAAGATCGGCCTGTCCACGGCCTCCGTCTATCCCGAGTCGACCGCCAGCTGCTTCGAGCTGGCCGCCCGGCTCGGCTACGACGGGGTCGAGCTGATGGTCGGGATCGACCCGCTCAGCACCCAGATCGACGCGGTGAAGCGGCTGGTCGACTACCACCACCTGCCGGTGATCGCGATCCACGCGCCGTGCCTGCTGATCACCCAGCGGGTCTGGGGGACCGACCCGTGGGAGAAGCTGGAGCGCAGTGCGGAGGCGGCCAAGGATCTCGGCGCCGACGTCGTCGTCGTGCACCCGCCATTCCGCTGGCAGCGCGACTACGCCCGCGGTTTCGTCGAGGGGATCGCCCGGCTGGAGGCGGAGACCGGCGTCATCTTCGCGGTCGAGAACATGTACCCGTGGCGCGCGCCCGGCAAGGGGCTGCAGGCCTACGCGCCGAGCTGGGACCCGACCGAGCAGACCTACGCGCACACCACGCTCGACCTGTCCCACTCCTCGACCGCCGAGCAGGACTGTGTCGAGCTGGCCGCGACGATGGGCAGCACCCTCAAGCACGTGCACCTCACCGACGGCACCGGCTCTGCCAAGGACGAGCACCTGGTCCCCGGTCGCGGCACCCAGCGCGCGGCCGATCTGCTGAACGGGCTGGCCGACAACGACTTCCGCGGCCACATCATCATCGAGATCAACACCCGCCGGTGCTCCAGCCGGTCCGAGCGCGAGATCGATCTGGTCGAGTCGCTGGAGTTCACCCGCAAGCACTTCGTCCGGACCGCCGACACGGTTCCTCGCCGGTCGGCCTTCGCCGTCACCAGCGACGGAGAGGTGTCGGAGCTGACCCCGTGAGCGGTCCGGCAAGCCGCAAGGCCGGTACCGCGGGCCGCGGCCGGGCCGATCCGCCGAGCCGTGCTCCCGGGCGCCGGCCGGGCGGTCCGGACACCCGGGGTGAGATTCTCCGGGCAGCCCGGGAATCCTTTGCGGGCAAGGGGTTCGCCGGTACTTCGATGCGCGCGGTAGCCCGCGAGGCGGGTGTCGACGCGGCGCTCGTGCACCACTATTTCGACAGCAAGGACGAACTCTTCATCGAGTCGATGGCGCTCCCCGTCGACCCGCGCCAGATCGCGGCGGTGATCCTGTCCGGCCCCCGCGACGAACTGGGCCGCCGCATCCTGACCACCTTCCTCGGTGTCTGGGAGTCTCCCGACGGCCAGCAGCGGATGAAGGCGATCATGCGCAGCGTGGTCACCAGCGAGGATGTCGCCCGGCTGATGCGCGAAGGCATCACCGAGATGATCATCGGCCCGGTCTCGGACGCGCTCGGCGTCCCGGACGCCCGGCTCCGGGTCTCGCTGGTCGCCACCCAGCTCATCGGCCTGGCCCTGACCCGCTACCTGGTCGATCTCGAACCGGTCGCCTCCGCGCCGGTCGCCGAGTTGATCGACCGGGTCGCTCCCGTCGTCCAGCACTACCTCACCGCCTGAGCGACTCGGGCGCTTGCCGAAGTACGTCGTACACGCTAAATTCATCAGATGATGAAAAACGCGGTGACGTGTCGCGACGTGGTCGTGGTGCGGGGAGATCGGGAAGTCCTGCACGGGGTGGGTTTCGACCTCGCCGCCGGGTCCGTGACCGGGTTGCTGGGGCCTTCGGGGTGCGGCAAGACCACGTTGATCCGGGCGATCGTGGGGCTGCAGGCGAAGGTCACGGGGTCTGTCGAGGTGCTCGGCCTGCCTGCCGGTGCGGCCAAGCTGCGGGGCCGGATCGGCTATGTCACGCAGGAGCCCAGCGTGTACGGCGATCTCACCGTGACCGAGAACCTCCGCTTCTTCGCCGCCGTCCTCGGTATCTCCTCCGACGATGTCGACCGGGTGATCGAGGCGGTCGACCTGCGCAGCCATACCGACGCACGGGTGGATCGGCTGTCCGGCGGCCAGCGGTCCCGCGTCTCACTCGCGGCCGCGCTGCTGGGTAACCCGGAGTTGCTCGTTCTGGACGAGCCGACCGTCGGGCTGGATCCAGTGCTCCGGCGCGACCTCTGGGAGCTTTTCCACCGGCTCGCGGACGACGGCGCGACGCTGCTGGTGTCCAGCCACGTGATGGACGAGGCCGTCCGCTGCGACCGGCTGCTGCTGATGCGCGAGGGCGATCTGCTCGCGGACGAGACTCCTGACGCGCTGCTCCAGTCGGTCGGAACGGACGACATCGAGCAGGCTTTCCTTACGCTGATCGACCGGAAAGCAGGTGCGCGATGACCCCGCGCGTGACGTTCGCGATGGCGGGCCCGGGTGCTGGCACAACTGCGCCGGGACCACCGGACCGTGGCGATGCTGATCGTAATGCCGGCCTTGCTGATCACCTTGATGTGGTGGATGTTCGACAAGTCGCCGACCACGTTCGACCGGGTCGGCGGGCCGCTGCTGGCGGTGTTCCCGGCGATCATCATGTTCATCGTGACGTCGGTGGCCACTCTGCGGGAACGGACCAGTGGCACGCTGCCGCGGTTGTTCACGCTGCCGATGGGCAAACTGGACTTCCTGCTCGGGTACGCGCTGGCCTTCGCGCTGATCGCCGTGGTCCAAGCGGTTGTGGTGGTGTCGATCTCGCTCTACGCGCTCGACCTCGACATCCAGGGATCCGCGTGGCAGCTCGGTGTGGTCGCTGTCCTGGACGGAGTTCTCGGTACTGCGCTGGGTCTGTTCGCGAGCGCGTTCGCAGCTACCGAGTTCCAGGCGGTCCAGATGATGCCGGCCGTGATGATCCCGCAGCTCCTGCTTTGCGGGTTGCTGCTGCCCCGCGACCAGCTTCCCGGCGTACTGCATGCTGTCAGTGACGTGCTGCCACTCTCGTACGCCGTGGACGCGGTCGTCGGAGTTGCCGGGGGCAACGGATTCGGGTCCGGTGCTGGTACCGA
Organism: Kribbella qitaiheensis; assembly: GCF_014217565.1. Classification (NCBI taxonomy): domain Bacteria; kingdom Bacillati; phylum Actinomycetota; class Actinomycetes; order Propionibacteriales; family Kribbellaceae; genus Kribbella; species Kribbella qitaiheensis. The sequence continues at coordinate 3,622,055 of NZ_CP043661.1, read as the reverse complement.
CGCGCTGGTCGTCGCCGCGTTCATCGTCGGCGCGCTTGTGCTCGGTGCGGCCACGCTGAAACGCCGTACGGCCTAGTCGGCCTTTAGGTGAGGTGCCGGACGTCTTCCCAGCCGGCGTCGGTGGAGACGGCGAGGGTGACGGGGCCGTCCGGCCAGCCGGTGATCGCGGCCTGCAACTGGGCCGCCGCCGGCGTGGTCCCGTCCACGTAGTAGTGCAGGATCCGCGACCCGGCCGCCGTCTCGTGGGCGAGCAGCCGGCCCGAATCGCCGAGCCGGTCGGACAGGTGGTCCTCGAAGTCGCGCAAATGGCTCAGCGTCTCGTCCTGGGGCAGCCCGTCCTCGCGGGCGGCCTTGTACGGGACCTCGACGGCGACGTGGGTGTCCAGGTGCGGCATCTGGATCGACCGGAGCGGGACCATCGCGGTCGCGACCAGGCGATCCCCGGCGGGGGTCTCGCCCTCCATCAACCGCCAGCTCGGCCCACCGTCCTCGGCGACGTGCGCCGCGGCGAATGAAGCTACTGCCGGAAGCAGTTCAGAGATCGGTACCGCGTTCGCGGGCGGCTCGACCGCCGTACTGATCGCGCCGATCCAGGTCTCGACCAGCTCCTCGCCGAGAACCAGGTCGAGCAGCCGGAAGGTGACCCGCTGGCGGAGCTCCTCGGGCAGTGCCGGGAACGTCGGGTGGTGCACCTCGACGTGCAGAGCGGCTTCGCGGCGGTCCGGCTCGATCGTGACGAGGGCGGTCTCGATGGCGACCAGCGGCATACCGTCGAACTTGATACCGCCATCCGGGGACGGCCGGCGCATGTCGGCGTACTCCCAGAGCTGGTCCGAGACCGGGGCTGCGCGCAGCCAGCGACGGGCGATGGCGCGGGTGCCGGGGTCGCCCGCGGCGGTGACGATCAGGACGTGCTTGGCGTGCAGGCCGAGGCTGAGCTCCCAGTCGAGGTTCTCGTGGATCTTGTGCACCCGCTCGGACAGTACGGCGCCGGCCGCGGTCAGATCCCGCTCGGCGATCGCCGCGGCGATCTGGGTGGCACCGGTCTGCCGCCACCAGGTCCAGAACGCACCGATCGCGTCGGCCGGCGCGGCCGTGGTCCGGCGACGCTTGAAGATCCGCATTACCGCATCCTCTCCTGACCGGGGACCAGGCCGCCCGCTTTGGCGGCCCTGCCCACCCAACTTACGGGGCGATGGGGAACCAGCCCAGTCCGCGCGTGGGGCGCGGGCCGGGTTGGATGGCCGGACCAGTCGGCGTACTGGTGTGGTCCGGGCCACACGATTAGGGAGCGTTCGGTCCAGGCGCGTAGCCTGCAGACACCCCTGGAACATCGCCGGCACAAGGGGCCGGGCGGGACGGGCAACGAGGAGGAACTCGAAGTGCTTCGGCGAATCCTGCTGGGCGTGTCCCGCAGCCCCCAGATCAAGAAGGCCGTCTCGGCGATGCCGGTCTCGAATGGCATCGTGGCCCGGTTCGTGGCCGGCGAGACCGCTCCGGAGGCCGTGCTGGCCACCGAGAAGCTGGTCAGCAACGGCCTGCACGTCACCCTCGACCACCTGGGCGAGGACGTCACGGATGTCGCCGCCGCCACCGCGACGGCCGATGCGTACCTGACCCTGCTGAAGCAGCTGTCCGCGGCCGGCCTGACCGCGAACGCCGAGGTCTCGGTGAAGCTGTCGGCCGTCGGCCAGGCGCTGCCCGGCGACGGCGAGAAGATCGCCCTGGAGAACGCCCGGTCGATCTGCCACGCGGCCCGCAACGCCGGCACCACGGTGACGCTGGACATGGAGGATCACACCACCACGGACTCCACCCTCGGCATCCTGCGCGAGCTCCGGCAGGACTTCCCCGAGACCGGTGCCGTGCTGCAGGCGTATCTGCGCCGTACCGAGGGCGATTGCCGCGACCTGGCCACCACCGGTTCGCGGGTCCGCCTCTGCAAGGGCGCCTACAAGGAGCCCGAGTCGGTCGCGTACCAGGACAAGCGCTCCGTCGACAAGGCGTACGTCCGGGCGATGAAGGTCCTGATGAACGGCGCCGGCTACCCGATGATCGCCTCCCACGACCCGCGCCTGATCGCGATCGCCGGCTCCCTGGCCGACCGCGCGAACCGCCGGCCCGGGCTCGTTCGAGTACCAGATGCTCTTCGGCATCCGCCCCGAAGAGCAGCTCCGCCTCGCCGGCGAGGGCCACACCATGCGCATCTACATCCCCTACGGCGAAGACTGGTACGGCTACCTCGTCCGCCGCCTGGCCGAACGCCCCGCCAACCTCCAATTCTTCGCCAGGTCCCTGATCAGCAAGAAGTAGTCCCCGCGCGGCCTCCGTCCCCGCTCGGGGACCCATGGTCGCCCGCAGGTGGTTGGGCTTGACGGCGTCATGCCTGCCGGGCTCAGATAGAACCGGCCTCGCGAAGGCGGTCGAGGATCGCTGAGGGGGCCAGATGAACGATGATGAGTTGGGTTTGATGATGCCGGTCTATCAGGCTGATCGGCAGGATCTGCAGGCGCTCAATACCGTCAACGGTGCGCTTTTCGGGGCTGCGAGCGCGTACGTGGGCTTGGTCGTTTTCGCTTTGACCCAAGCCGCGTCCGACGGCATCCCGGTGATCGTTGTGCTCTTTCTCCCGCTGCCGCTCTGGTCACTGGTCACCTTCGCCGTGCTCATCGCCAATGTCGCGGTGCTGAAATCATCGGCGTGCAAGGAGTTCGAGGCTCTCCTCACGAAACGCCTTCGGCTGTCGATGAAGGACTCGCTCGGCGTCACTCTGCAAGCCCGGATAGACGCCCCTACAAAGGCCCGGAAGCTGAATGCCCCCAGCCAGGCCGGCGGCGTTTTCCTGATACTCCTCTGGACCTGCTACGCGACCATGGGCTTCGTGATCTGCGGATTTACGGCGTGGGTCGTGCTCGGTGCAGATTGCTCGCTGAGCTGGCGAATCGTTGCTCTTGCTTGCTACCTGGGCATGGCGGTCTTGTCGCTCTGGTCACTGGTCTCGTCCGTAGGAAGCCCCGCGATGACGGTCGACTACTCCCAAGAACCGAACGCACCTGCCTAGCCCGGGTATGGCGGACGGCTCGCCGACATCGGTTGCTTGGGGCGGGGTTTCGTACCGCGAACTGCATCGGCGGATCGTCAGGGCGCGAACGGCGCGGGGAGTCGCCGAGGTGCCGGTCTACGACACTGTCTATCGCTGCCTGCAGCCGGGGCGGAGCCGGTTGGACGTCGAGCTCGTGGTCGACGTCGTCCGCGCGCTGACCGATGACCAGGCGGCGGCGAGGTGGCGGCAGGCCTACCAGGCGATCACCGGTACTGCGGCCGACGCCGCGGTGGTGAACGTCTGCGACCGGCTGCCCGACGACCGGCCTGGCTTCACCGGCCGCGCGGCAGAACTACGCCGCCTCTGCGAGCTGTCGGCCTCCACCCAGCCGGTCGTCGTGGTGATCGACGGTATGGCGGGCGTCGGCAAGACCAGCCTGGCCATACGGGCAGCTCACCGGATGGCGCTCCCGGCCGTGGTGTTCACCGTCGATCTCAGAGGGCACGATCCCGCCCGTTCGCCCGCGGACCCGGGCGCGGTCCTGGACGGCTTCCTCAAGTCGCTCGGTCTGCGCGGCGGCCAGTTGGCCGGCCTGGACCTGGCTGCCCGTACGGCGCGGTTTCGCGACCTACTGCTCGGCAAGCGGGCCCTGATCCTGTTGGACAACGCCGCATCCGCGGATCAGCTGTTGCCTCTCCTGCCCGGTACTCCCTGCTCGGACTGGGAGACGCCGACGGAGCTTTCGCGGAGGCGTCAGCGGCCATCGGGATCGCTCAGGAGGTGAACAACCGGGTCGGTGAGGCCTACGCCTTGATCACGGCCGGCCGGGCCTTGCGGAAGCTGGGCGACCTCGAAGGAGCCCGTAAGACCCAGGAGACAGCACTGTCGATCGCGCGCGAGATGGGTGGCCAGGACTGCGAGGCGCAGGCCCTCAACGATCTCGGGGCGACGCTGGTGGAACTGGCACACGGGGGACCGCGTCGTACTGCGCGCCTGCGGCGGCGGGCCGTGCTGGTTCGCATTGCCGCAGGTGTCGTTGTCGACCACACTCGGTGGGGCGTGAACGACGGCGAGCCGATCGGGTCAGCGGGTGGAGGCGCAGTGGGGCACACGGGGAGAACGGCACCGCCGGAACCAGGTGGCGCACAGACCGTCGACGAGTTGGCTGCCCGGCTGCGGGCTTTGCACAGCTGGGCGGGGGTCTCCTACCGTGAGATCCACCGCCGCCTGGCCGCGTCCCGGCGCCGGCGGGGGATCGCCGAGATCCCCGTCTACAACACCGTCTACCGCTGCCTGCAGCCCGGACGGAGCCGGCTGGACGCCGAACTGGTCGTCGACATCGCCGCCGCGTTGCTCCAGGACGAGGCCCTGGTAGCGGCCTGGCGGCAGGCCCACCAAGTCGTCGCGGGTCGCGCTGCGGACGCGGCGATCGTCAGCGTCACTGACAGCATCCCGGCCGATCAGGGCACCTTCACCGGCCGGTCCGCCGAGGTCGCCGGCCTGCTGGCTGCCTGCGACGCCGGTACGACGCAATTCGTGCTCGGCGGGATGGCGGGAGTCGGTAAGACCCAGCTGGCCAGATATGTCGCGAACCGGCTGATCGAAGCGGGCCACGGCAACGAGCTGCAGCTCTCGGTCGACCTGCGCGGGTTCGACCCCGACAGACCGCCGGCCGACCCCGCTGCTGTGCTCGATGGGTTCCTGCGGCGGCTCGGCGTACCGGGAAGTCAGGTTCACGCGCTCGACCTGGCCGGCAGGGCCCGGCGGTTCCGGCAGCTGATGGCTGACCGGAAGGCCATCGTGCTGCTGGACAACGCGGCCACAGAGGACCAGGTGCTGCCACTGCTTGCGCAGAGCCCGACCTGTGTGACGGTGGTGACGAGTCGCTATCAGCTGGGTGGTCTTCCGGACGTCAAGTGTCTTGCCCTGGACGTGTTCACTCCGGCGGAGTCACTCGACCTCCTCCGGGGCATCGCCGGCGAGGAAGCGATCGACGCCGACCGGCAGACGGCGGCGCGGATCGCGAGGCTGGTCGGTCACCTGCCGCTGGCCCTCGCCGTGGTGGCCGGCCGGATCACCGATTCACCCGGCTGGTGCTTGGGTGACCACCTGGAACGCCTCACCGAGCATCGCGAGCGGCTCCGGCTGGAGGACAGTGTCGAGCCCGCCCTGGCCCTGTCGTACGAGGCCCTGCCACCCGAGCGCAGGCGGCTGCTCCGGCTGCTGGCACTTCATCCGGGACGCGACCTCGACTCGTACGCCGCGGCGGCCGTGTCCGGGCAGCGCCGCGAGCAGGTGGTCCGGGTGCTCGCGGATCTGGTCCGGGCCAGCCTGCTCCAGCCGGCTGCAGCAGGTCGCTTCGTCCTGCACGACCTGGTCCGCGTGTTCGCCTGTGACCGCTCCCGCGACGAGGATCGGGCAACCGTCCGGCGGGACGCGCTGAGCAGGCTGTTCGACCACTACCGCTGGGCGGCCGCGCAGGCTGCGGCCGGATATGCCCCGCACGAGGGCAGCGTGCGAGCGCTGGTCGAGGACCCGGGAACCGAGTGCCCGCAGCTCGGAAGTCGCGACCTGGCCAGAGCCTGGCTGGACGCGGAGAGGTCGAACCTGATCGCTGTCGTCCGGGCCGCCGCCGAGCTGGGCAGTTCGAGACCGGTGACCGACATCTCGACAGTCATCCATTACTACCTGGACACCTCGGGCTACTACCGGGAGGCCGAGGTGCTGCACGAGTGCGCGGTCGCCGCCGCGACCGACGATGCCAGCCGCAGCCGTGCCCACAACAATCTGGGCTGTGTCTATTGGCGCCTCGGCCGGTACGCCGACGGGCGGGACTGCTATCAACGGGCCCTCGACCTGACCCGCAAGACCGGCAACCGGATCGGCACCGGGAAGGCGGTCGGGAATGTTGCCTTGGGCCACTTCCGGCTCGGCCGCTACCTGGACGCGATCGATTGTTTCGAGCAGGCCCTGACGATCTTCCACGAGGAGAACGACGAGCGGATGTCCAGCGCCAGCACCGTTCGCGGCGGGCTCGGCTGGAGTCTGCTCCGGGTCGGCCGCACGGCTGAGGCGCTGGAGCGGTTCGACGAAAGCCTGCGGATCGCGCGGCTGCTGGGCGACAGCACCTTCGAAGAAGCCTATGCACTGGCCAACGTGGGGAACGCGCACGCGCGCCTGGGCGGCCGCGAGCTGGCGACGGAGTACGGCGAGGCCGCGCTGGCGCTGTCACGCAAGCTGGCGTTCCGCTCGGGCGAGGTCGACGCACTGAACCTGCTGGGCCGCGTGCGCTTGACGGGAGGTGAGCCGCGGGTGGCCGTCAGGCTGCAGCAGGAGGCACTGGACCTGACGATCGACATCGGCAGCCGCGCGATGACCGTGGAGATCCGCAACGACCTGGGTGCCTCCCTGATGGCAGCGGATCGCCTGGACCAGGCCCTGGAGGAGCACCAGCTCGCACTGGTCGTCGCGCAGACGCTGGAAGATCGGTACGAGATCGCCCGCGCCTGCCACGGTCTGTCCGAAGTACTGGGCAGGCAAGGCGCCGACGGGGCGGCGTACCGGGAGCGGGCAGTGGCTCTGTTCGTGGATCTCGGCACCCCTGAGGCTGCCGAGATCCACGCGACCTACTAGTGCGCCACGCGGCTCCAGCTCAGCAGAGGGTGCCGGTCGAGGCGTGGTAGTACGGGCTGAAGACGGTCCAGTTGCGGGTCACGCCGTCCTTCAGCTCGTAGAAGCGGAACCGCACACAGCCGTCCTCGCGATGGTCGTAGTCGCACTGGCCCCAACCTTGTGCGGCCGGCAGCGCTCCGCAGTACCGGTTCTTGCCGTAGTTGGTCTGCACATGGACGACGGCCTGCCAGCCGTTGGCGTCCAGGTCGCGGATCCACTGGTCGTCGCCGTCGTACTCGTAGCAGGAGATCGCGTAGGACGACTGGACGTACGGACGGCAGGCCGAGGGCGGTGAGGCCAGGGTGGTCATCGTCGAGGTGGTCTTCGCGATCGGGGTCGCCGCGACCGGTGCGTTCGGGGTGCCGTCGCCGCTGAGGGGCGCGGATCCGGTCGGCGCGGCCGACGCCAGGCTTGCGGCGCCGGTCACGAGCAGGGCGGCGCCGGCGAAGGCGCCGAGGGTCCGGCGAACGGTTCGGAACGTCTTGGGCATTGGATGGTCCTTCCAAAGGGCGGTGACAGGACTCGATCACCTTGTTTCGCGCGCCCGCCTGCTGTCCCGCATCCCGACCAATCTCGATCAGCGCGGGCGAGTGCGCCGCTACGCTGTCGGCATGAGTACGAACGGGCAGGTGGCCATTCTTGGCGCCGGTGTGATGGGTGAGACGTTGTTGTCCGGGTTGCTGCGGGCGGGGCGGCGACCGGGGGAGCTGCTGATCACCGAGCGCCGTGAGGAGCGTGCCACCGAGCTGCGCGAGCGCTACGGCGTGGACGTGGTGACGAACGTGGAAGCCGCGGCGAAGGCGGAAACCCTGGTCCTGGTGGTCAAGCCGCAGGACATGCCGGAGTTGCTGGCCGAGATCGCTCCGGTCATCCAGCCGACCCAGACGGTGGTCTCGCTGGCCGCCGGTATCACCACCGGGTTCATCGAGTCGCGGCTGCCCGAGGGCGTCGCGGTGGTCCGGGTGATGCCGAACACGCCGGCGCTGGTCGACGAGGGGATGGCCGCGATCTCCCGCGGCGCGCACTGCGACGAGAGCCATCTCGTCCTGGCCGAGGGCCTGCTCGCCGCGACCGGCCGGGTGATCCGGGTGCCGGAGAAGCAGCAGGACGCGGTCACCGCGATCTCGGGTTCGGGTCCGGCGTACATCTTCTTCGTGGTCGAGTCGATGATCGAGGCGGGCGTGCACATGGGCCTGCCGCGGACCACCGCCACGGAGCTCGTCGTCCAGACCCTGGTCGGGTCGGCGAAGCTGCTGCGCGAGACCGGCGAGCACCCGACCGTACTGCGGGAGCGCGTCACCTCACCGGGCGGCACCACCGCTGCCGCAGTACGGGAACTCGAGGACCACAAGGTCCGCGCGGCGTTCCTGTCCGCTATCGAAGCCGCCCGAAACCGCTCGCGCGCCCTGGCCGCTGAGTAATACCTGCGGCCGGAGAGGTTGTACTGATAGAGAGGCGCCGGACAGGCTATTCTGAGCGCCGCACTCTTGCGCCTTTCAAGGGATAGGTCATGTCGGGTCAGCCAGCTCAGAAGGGTTCGGACCAGGAGGTCACCGAGCAGATCCCCGCGTTGCCCTGGCGGGTACCGCTGGATCCGGCGCCGTGGTGGGCGTGGATGCTGTTCGTGGTCCCCTTCGTCGCCGTGCCCATCCTGAACTCGTGGCTCTGGATGGGCGCTCGCGACTTCCTCGCGGTCGCCCTGTTCACCATCATCGGCGCCTCGGTGGTCCGGGTCGCGGGCGGCGTCGTGCTGTACCGCGTCGACCTGACCGAGACCGCGGTCAAGGCCCGCACGAGCCTGCTGGTCCGCAGCCTCGCCTGGCAGGACGTCGACGGGATCGAGATCGTCGACGACTCGGTCGTGCTGACCAGTGGCAAGGACGAGAACGAGATCAACGGCATCGAGAAGGGCCGGCCCGGGTACGTCGCCGCCGTGATGGAGGCGGTCCGCACCCAGGCCGACGCCTCGCCGGTACGCCGCTCGCGCCCGCACCCGGGACTCGGCGCGCTGCTGGTCCTCGTCTACCTGCTGCTGTCGGTCGGCGCGTTCCTGATCCGCTGGCACCTGCTCTGACCGGCAGCGGGACGCCGTCCCGCCACCGGCCGGCAGCGGACCAGTTCCGCTCGCGGTCTAGTTCCGGTAGCGGAACAGGATCCGGCCGCGAGTGAGGTCGTACGGGCTGAGCTCGACGAGCACCCGGTCCTCCGGCAGGATCTTGATGTAGTTCTTCCGGATCTTCCCGCTGATATGCGCGAGCACCACGTGCCCGTTGCTGAGCTCCACCTTGAAGTTGGCGTTGCGAAGACACTCCACGACGATGCCTTCGAGCTCGATGCCCTTCACTGTTCTTGCCATTTTCGTGCCTCTCGAGAGTGCCTTTGACGGCACTCCCGGCGGCTACGTCAGCCGCCCGACCGTGACACGTGGGGGAGCACCCTTGATCCTGCGGTCATGGGTCTCACCTCCTGGCGTGCTGACACGGTCGGCAGAACCGTAGCAACCCGACCACCGCGCTGCCCACCCATTTTCTAGCTCCAGGGGCCTTCGCCGGTGATTCGTTCCGGGGTCACGCGCGCGATCAGCGCAGTACGGGAGCCGCGGTTCTCGAACGGGTAGTCCTTGCCGAGGTAGCGCTGGGACTGCTTGTCCATCAAGGCGTTGTACTCGTCCGGGATGTCCGGCCCTTCCAGTACTACGGTGCCGCGGATCACCAGATACTGCACCAGACCGCGCTCGCTCTTCTGGTCGTCCTGCACGATCAGCGTGACCCGCGGATCGCGCCGCAGGTTCCGCGTCTTGCGGTGGTAGCTCTCGATCCCGATCAGGAGCTGGTCCCCGTCCCGCTCGGCCCACACCATCGACGCCTGCGGTGAACCGTCCGCGTCGATCGTGACCAGGGTGACGTGCTTGTCCGTGGCGAAGAGCCGGTGGGTGCTGGCAGGCAAAGCGATGGCCGGCAACGGAGTTCCCTTCCGAGTTGGTCCATGAGCCGAGGTGGTCCTCGAGACGTTAGCCAGCCCAACGGGAACCCCTGGGTACCCTGATCGACGTGGACGGTATCGGTGACGTTTTCCTCGCTGACTGCCCGGCCCGGCTGGCGGTCGAGGTGATCGCCGACAAGTGGGCCGTGGTGGTGCTCTGGGGTCTGAGCGAGGGCCCGCGCCGGCACGGCGAGCTGGTGGCCCTGATCGGCGGGATCTCGAAGAAGGTGCTGACGCAGACACTGCGACGGCTGCAGACGAACGGATTGGTGACCAGGACGGAGTACGGCGGAGTGCCGCCGCGCGTCGACTACGACCTCACCCCGCTCGGAAAGACGCTGATGGAACCGATCCGGCTGCTGACCACCTGGGCCGCGGACAACGGGGAGGCCGTCCTGGCCGCTCAGGAGAGTGCATAAAAGTCTCACGAGCACGAGATCTACGGGATCGAGCTGGCGCCGACGGACTGCTGGGCCAGGGATCCCGCCGCTTCGACGCTCTCGAAAGACTGCGCGAAGAGGTCTTCAACAAGCTCTAGAGCGAGAGCGTCGCCGCGACCGGCCAGTGGTCGCTGGGGAGGCGCCCGTCCGGACGGAAGTGCGAGACGGCCGCGTCCACGACCCGCCACGAACTGTCGGTCAGGATGTGGTCGATCCGGTCCCGGTCGGTGGCGCCGGTGAACTCACCGTGCTCACTGCCACCCTCGCTCTCCGGTACTGCGTCCAGCAGCCCCGCGCCGGTCAGCGCCTTCAGCGGTGGCGATCCCGGTGTCGCGTTGAGGTCGCCCATCAGGATCCAGTGCAGCGACGGCTCGGCCGCCAGCCACTGCGCGAGCAGGCGTGACGACTCGACCCGGGCGATCTCTCCGGCGTGGTCGTAGTGCGTGTTCGCCACTCCGACCCTGGTCCCGTCGGCATGCCGCAAGCGCACCAGCGTCGCGATCCGGGTCAGGTCGGCGTCCCAGCCGACCGAGCCCGGCCGCGACGGCTCGGGCGACAACCAGCGGGTCTCGTGCGACTCCACCTGCCAGTCGCCGGGCCGGATCAGGACGACGGAGTGCTCACCAGCGTGCACACCGTCGTCCCTGCCCGCGCCGACGATCCGCCAGTCGGCGAACTGCTCACGTAGGTAGTCGAGTTGGTCGGGCAAGACCTCCTGGAGCCCGACCACCTCGGCGTCGAGGGCCTCGATCGCCGCGACGGTGGCCTGCCGGCGTACCGGCCAGGCGTTGTCACCGTCGGGTGCCGACGAGTTCCGGATGTTGAACGTCGCTACTCGCAGCTGCCGGCTCACCCACCTGATCCTGCCAAACCCATCGCGTGGACCGCAGCCTGGAGTCGGGGCCGGCTCGCCTCGATCGCCCGATCGCGCCCCTCGGCGAGCAGGTCGTCCACCGCCACTGGGTCGGACGCGAGCCGCGCGTACTCCTTCTGCAGAGGCTCGATCACAGCCAGTACGGCGTCGGCCGTGTCCGCCTTGAGAGCGCCGTACGTCGGGTAGGCCTTCGCCAGTTCGACCGGGTCGCCGTCGGTGCAGGCGGCGAGGATCTCCAGCAGGTTGGTGATCCCGGGCTTGGCCGCCTCGTCGTGCCGGACCTCCCCGCCGGAATCCGTGACGGCCCGCATCACCTGACGGCGGATCACGTCCGGCGGGTCGAGCAGCCGGATCGTCCCGACGGCGTTGTCCTCGTCGGACTTGCTCATCTTGGCGGTGGGGTTCTGCAGGTCCTTGATCCGCATCGCCAGGGCCGCCTTCTGCAACTGCGGTACGACGAACGTCTCGCCGTACTCGCGGTTGAACCGGACCGCCACGTCCCGGGCCAGCTCGACGTGCTGATCCTGGTCGCCGCCGACCGGCACGCGATCCGTGCCGTAGAGGAGGATGTCGGCCGCCATCAGGCACGGATAGGTGAACAGCGAGGCCCGGGTCATGGGTCGGCCGTTGCCCTTCTCCTTGTACTGGATCATCCGCGACAGCTCCCCGACGTACGAGGTGCATTCGAGCAGGTACGCGAGCTGGGCGTGCGCGGGGACGTCCGACTGGATGAACACCGTGCCCGGTGGAAGACCGGCGGCGAGCATCAGGGTCGCCATCTCGCGGGTCAGCGCGACGAGCCGGCGGGGATCGTGTTTCGTGGTCATCGCGTGCAGGTTCGCGACGAAGTAGAAGCCGTCCGGGTCGGTGAACCGGCGCAGGGCGCCGAGGTGGTTGCCGAGCGTGAGCCGGCCGGACGGGGTGATGCCGGAGAGCGAGGTCATGGTTCCTTCTTCCGAGATGGCCTCGCCCGGGGCATCAAAAAAGGCCGCCTCGGCGAGGCGGCCTTTTGGATGCGTGTGAACGCGAGGGGTCCGCCGTCAGGCGGCCCACCACTGCTGCAGGTTGATGTTCACGGCATCAGACTAGCGGTACGACGATCGCCGACGCCACTCCCGCATCGCACGGCCAGCGCGGATCCGCCTTCGTCGAGGAGGCTAGGGCGTGTTCGCCGGTGGTGCTCAGGGCACGTCGCCATCTTCAGGTCGTAGTCGCTATGAGACGTTTCGTTTGCTGCTGCCTTCGAAGCCCCAGCTGAGGATGCGGGTCGGGTGGATGCGGATGATCTCGCGGCTGAAGCCGGGCATCGGTGGCTCGGCGTCGGCGATCGCCTCCGCGCGGCCGCGGATCTCGATGCCGCGGACCTGCCAGCCCTGGTCGGTGGACAGGTCGTCGACCACCAGCGACACCTGCGGATCGGCCTGGACGTTGTGGAACTTCCGGCTGGCGCCCATGCCGTGGCCGCCGATGTCGACGTGGTCGGCGGCCACGAAGTACCCGACGGGGTTGTTCTGCAGTGACCCGTCGGGCACCTTCGTCGCCAGCCGGCCGAGTTTCTGTCCGGCCAGGAAGCTGAGCTCGGGCTCAGTGAAGATGCTCATGCCGCCAGCATTCAACCTGAACCCAGGTTGAGGTCAAGCGGTCGGTACCGGGCTGACTCGATCGCGTCGAGCCCGGTGGAGGGCTGTCTCCTCTATGACGGAAGGGGTTCAGTCGATCGTCGGCTCTCGTCGGCGCCCCAGCATCAATTCCACCTGCCTGGAACCCCGTGCAGCCGTTGGGTAGTCGAAGGGACCTACCCCTCTCCGGCCACCAGGGCGTGGATCAGGGGACGCAGTACGGCGGTGATCTCATCCGGCGTCGCATCCGCGAGTCCGTCGAACTCGAGCAGGTGCCGGCCGATCACGGTTCCGATCGTCAAGGCGCCGATCAGGCCGGCCCGCAGTACGGCGTTGTCGCCCGGCATCAGCGTGGCAACCTGCCGCTGCTGCCCGATCATCGCCGTCCGATCCCGGCAACCACCACCGAGCCGCTCTTGGCGCGCTGGCTCCAGGGGCGGTGGTGATGGTCGTCTTCCATGCCCGAGGTGGCGCTTATCGGCTGAACACGCGCTTCGGCCGGCCTAACCCGTCGGCGCCGGACCGGTGACGTGAGGACAGCACCGCGCCGGCTTGGTGGCCTAAGGTCGGGGCATGAGTGGTGAGGCGATGCTGGTCTTCGACGAGGGCCTGACGGCGTACGACTTCGGGCACGGCCATCCGATGAGCCCGATCCGGGTCGACCTGACCGTCCGGCTGGCCCGGGCGCTCGGCGTCCTGGACCTGCTGAAGGTGGTGCCCGCGCCGATCGCCGACGACGCGCTGATCGGGACCGTGCACACGGCCGAGTACATCGCCGCGGTGAAGCGGGCCGGCGAGCATCCCGACGTAGCGGACCTGAAGCATGGTCTCGGTACCGACGACACCTACTGCTTTCCGCAGATGCACGAGGCGTCCGCCCACGTGGTCGGGGCATCGGTCGAGGCTGCCCGCGCCGTCTGGGAGGGCGACGTCCTGCACGCCGCCAACATTTCCGGCGGGCTGCACCACGCGATGCCCGGGCTGGCCAGTGGATTCTGCGTCTACAACGATCCGGCCGTGGCGATCCAGTGGCTGCTCGACCATGGTGCGGAGCGGGTCGCGTACGTCGATGTCGACGTGCACCATGGCGACGGAGTACAGACCGTCTTCTACAACGATCCGCGGGTGCTGACCGTCAGCCTGCACGAGTCGCCGACCACGCTGTTCCCCGGCACCGGTACGGCGGGCGAGACCGGCGGGCCGGATGCGGAAGGCAGTTCGGTGAACGTGCCGCTCCCGCCGGGAACCGGGGATGCCGGCTGGCTCCGGGCGTTCCACGCGGTCGTGCCGGACGTGGTGAAGGCCTTCCGGCCGTCCGTGCTGGTCACCCAGCACGGCTGCGACTCCCACGTGGAGGATCCGCTGGCCCATCTGACCCTGACGATCGACGGTCAGCGGGCGGCGTACCAGGCATTGCACGACCTGGCTCACGAGGTCTGCGAGGGCAAATGGGTCGCGACCGGGGGCGGCGGCTACGCGATCATCGACGTGGTCCCGCGCGCCTGGACCCATCTGCTGGCGATCGTGGCCGGTCAGCCGATCGATCCGGCGACACCGGTGCCGGAGAGCTGGCGTGAGGACATCCGGATCCGGTACGGGCGGGTCGCGCCGTCGCGGATGACGGACGGCCGGGACGCGGCGTACGCCGACTGGTCGACCGGCTACAACCCGGACACCTGGCTCGATCGTTCGATCAAGGCGACCCGGGACATCTCGTTCCCGCTGCTCGGTCTCGACCCGACCTACTGATCCCGGGACCGCGTTCGGCTCCGGAGTCCGGTTTTCGGGCTGTTTCGAGTCACAGGAGTCCCCCTCTTTCCCATTCGCACCAACAGCCACTACGCTCGGCTCATGCACGGGCGGAAGTGCCGGAGGGGAAGCCGGCGCACGACCCGTGCTGGAAGTGCGGTGCGCAATGGCATCAAAGAAGTCCGGCGGTGAGTCGCCGCTCGCCGAGGTGAAGTTCCTGACCGTGGCGGAAGTCGCTACGGCCATGCGCGTGTCCAAGATGACTGTGTACCGCTTGGTGCACTCCGGAGAGCTGCCCGCGGTGCGGGTGGGTCGGTCGTTCCGGGTGTCTGAGGACGCCGTGCACGACTACCTCAAGGGCGCCTTCTTCCAGGCCGGATAACCACGAGAAGCGCAAGCGGCCGGACTCCCCCGGGAACCGGCCGCTTCGCCCTGTCCAACCTGTCGCTCAGCGTCCAACCTATCGCTAAGCGCCCGGTCCGATTTGTCAGTCAGTGTCTGGCTCGGTCGGCCGACGACCTGCTTTGGTCTGTGGGTCAGTGCGCTGTTGGTCTGCCGGTCATTGCCTGGCGGTAGCGCGGTCTGCCGGGCGGTCGGCGGCGAAGATCGCGCGGAGCGCGGCGGCGGCGGCATCGAGCTGCTCGGACGGGATGCCGGCCCACATCTCGTCGTGCGCGACGGCGCTCGCCTGTACTGCGCGCTCCGCGGCCTCGACACCCTGCTCGGTCAGCCTGATCTGGGTGCCGCGACCGTCCTCCGGATCGGGCTCGCGGACCACCAGGCCCCGGCTGACCAGCTGATTCGTGACGTTGCTGGTGCCGCCGGAGGAGAGCAGTAGGCCGCGGCTGAGGTCGGACGGCTTCATCCGGTACGGCGCGCCCGAGCGGCGGAGCGAGACGAGCACATCGAACTCCGCGGTGGTCAGGCCGAGTTCGCGGAGCACCTGCCGGGTCAGCACACCCAGGCCGTCCGCGAGCAGCATCACCCGCTTGGTCAGCTCCGTGGTCGGGTACAGCACCGCCGGCAGCTCCCGCTCCCAGGTCGAGATCAGCTGATCCACCCGATCGCCAGTCTGCTCAGTCATGACTACCCCTCTCCACAGGCCTTTCATTCGCCTCTCTACAGATCTTTCATTCTAGATGCCTTTGGTGATAGCTTTTTAGAAAGCTTTCTAGTGAGGGGATCTACATGAGCCAGCGTCTGCTGTTACGTGCGGGACTCGTGATCGACACCGAGCCCGCGCCCGTCGTGCGCCGCGACACCGACGTACTGATCGAGGACGGCAAGATCGTCGCGGTCGGGCGGGACCTCGGCGTAACGGATGCCGAAGTGATCGACGCCTCCGACCGGATCGTGCTGCCCGGTTTCGTCGACACGCACCGGCACCTGTGGCAGGTTGCGCTGCGGGGAAGCGCCGTCGACATGGATCTCGGTGGCTATCTGCAACGGGTCCTGGGGGAGCACGGTGCTCGCTACCGGCCCGAAGATGTTGCGGCAGGCAACTTTGCCGGCGCGCTCGAGTGCCTGGATGCCGGGATCACCACGGTGCAGGACTATTCCCATGTCCAGCAGGGAATCGAGCATGCGGACGCCGCCATGGACGCATTGGAGAGCAGTGGGATCCGCGCCGTCTTCGGGTATGGGCAATCGCCGTTGACCGGTGCGCGGGTCGACCCGGCCGGAATGCGGCATGTCGTGGATCGCGTCTCGGGTCGGGTCACCGCCGCGCTGGCCGCGATCGGGCCGTCGTACGCGCCGCTGGATGTAGTCCGCGCCGACTGGCAGCTGGCCGCATCGCTCGGGTTACCGATCGTGCTGCACGTCGGCAGTGGGCCGGTAGCGCTCGAACCGCTGGCCCTATTGAAAGCTGAGGGCCTGCTGCGCTCCGATGTCCTCTACGTGCACGGCAATTCACTGGCCGATTCCGAGCTGAAGCTGGTCGCCGAATCCGGGGCCGCTGTCTCGATCACGCCGGCGGTCGAGGCGCGAATGGAGATCGGTGGCCCGATGGCCGGCCGGTTGCGCGCCGCCGGAGTGACGACCGGGTTGGGGATCGATGTGGTGACCACGGCGCCCAGTGACATGTTCAGTGCGATGCACTCGATCCTTGCCCTCGGCTACCAAACACTGTCGGCCGCCGATGCACTCCAGATGGCTACCCTGGAAGGCGCCCGGGCTCTCGGCCTCACCGATCAGATCGGCTCGCTGCGGCCCGGCAAGCAAGCAGACATCATCCTTCTCCGCGCCTCCGACATCAACCTGATCGGCGGTTCACAGGATCCGATCGGCACCGTCGTCACCGCGGCTCACCCGGGCAACATCGACACAGTCCTGGTCGCCGGCCAACCCGTCAAACGCAACGGCCACCTCCTGGCCCCCGGCCTCCCCGCCGTGCTGGACGCAGTACGCCGTACGGTCGAACACCTGGCCGCCTAGCCGGTGTCGTTCTGGCGCTGCTCTTACCGCCGGTCGTGCTCAGGATCGTGTTGTGGGGCGGCAGGCCAGGGCGAGTCGGAGCCAGCGGGAGGTTGGTTCGTCGGTGGGAAGGTCTGCCGGATCGGTGGAGACCCAGCGGGCCTCGCTGAGCTCCGCGGACAGCTGGAAGTGTTCGGAGGTCGGCGTCGCCTGGACGATCGTGAGGTTGTCGACCTTTCCTTCGCGGTTGGTCGTCAACGTCTGCAACACGATCGGCCGCGCGGTGATCGGCATCGAGAGTTCCTCGGCGACCTCACGGATCGCAGCGGCTTCGGCGGTCTCGCGCTTCGGGTTGTAGCCGCCGCCGGGCAGCGCCCACCACTCCTGATCCACATAGGAATGCCGCACAGCCAGGCATCGCGACGGATCGTCCGGATGGATCAGCAAGGCCTTCACCCCGTACGTCGTCGGCTTCCGCACCTTCCACCAAGCCCGCCGGGCCCGATGACCTAGCTGCATCACAACCGATCGGAACGGCACAAGGCTCTCCTGGTACGACGACGACGCGGGCCCCAGGATCGTATGCCCGCACGGCTGTCGCGGACCCTATGCCCCGGACATTCTGGCCTAGCTTTTGCCGAGCAGCACCATCCTTCCCGCTCTGTCACCTGACCTGCGCGGATTGACCACGTTCACCCGGGAGATGGAGCCCCCGGACCGGTGCTCCTGATCCACCAGCGACGGAGACCTCCCAGGAGCTTGGAGGTCAAGCTGTGGGGACGCGGC
This sequence comes from Kribbella qitaiheensis, assembly GCF_014217565.1. Taxonomy (NCBI): domain Bacteria; kingdom Bacillati; phylum Actinomycetota; class Actinomycetes; order Propionibacteriales; family Kribbellaceae; genus Kribbella; species Kribbella qitaiheensis. Next base: position 3,604,475 of record NZ_CP043661.1, on the reverse strand, counting down.
TCCGCGGATCCTGCGGGCAGGTGTGACCCGCCCGTGTGGTCGGCGAGCCCGGCCCGGGTTCGTGCCGGCCTTGGTAAGACCGGCCCCGGCCGGGGGTTGCCCCCGACCGATCGACCCCCGATTCGGCGTCTTTGAGCACCGGTTGAGCATCCCCCGCGGTGGCCGTGCTCATCTGGTGCACAAGCCCCCCGGGTTCGCGTTGCGGAAGGGTGTCAGCTGCTACCGGTTGAACGTTGCTTAGCCTGCTCGACGAGGGCGGGTCTGGGTCGTCGGCTGCCGGGTCCTTCGTCCGCTGCCGGACTTATAGCGCGCTATCGGCCGAACATCGCGTCAGCGGACCCGATCCCAGGGTCCACCCGCACCCCGGGAACCAGGTGGCGGCGAACCATGGTGGGCAGCACCAACCAGCGCCCGACGGAGAGCGACCAGTGCTCACCCGCTAGCGGCTTACCAGTCCCGAGTCTGCCCGAAGGCGACTCGCTAACCCCCATTAGGAGCTGCGTGTCGTGGAGGGTTCCCACCGACGTTCGCCACGCTCAGTTCTCCCGAGCGGCGACGCCTGACCTGGGTGGGGATTGCTTGCGGGTGGGAGGATCGGCAAGGGGTGTGGGCTTTGGGGGCAGGATCGATGGCACCGGGGGCGGCTGGGGCGCGTCCATGTCTACGCTCAGGCGTATCACTGTGGGAGGGGAAGCATCATGCGAAGTGAACTGTTCGCCGCGACCAATCAGGAGCAGGAGTCTGCTCAGGCCGGTCTGCGGTTGCAGAATTCGAAGTTGCTCAAGATCGAGCTCCGTGGCGAGGTGTTCGCGCGGCAGGGGGCGATGGTCGCGTACCAGGGCAACGTGCAGTTCGAGGCGCAGGGCTCGGGCGGGATCGGCAAGTTCCTGAAGCAGAAACTCACCGGCGAAGGCATTCCGCTGATGAAGATGCGCGGCGAGGGCGACGTGTTCCTCGCCGACCGGGCCGCGGACATCTACCTGATCGACCTGGAGGGCCCACACGACGGGCTCAGCATCAACGGGGCGAACGTGCTCGCCTTCGAGCCGACGCTCAGCTGGGACATCAAGATGGTCCAGGGCGCCGGCATGATGTCGAACTCCGGGCTGTTCAACTGCAACTTCACCGGCCGGGGCCGGATCGCGATCACGACCAAGGGCACGCCGGTCGTGCTGACGGTGGACCAGCCGACGTACGCCGATCCGCAGGCGGCGGTCTGCTGGTCGACCAGCTTGCAGACCGGGTACACCCGGGCCGACTCGATCGGCCTCGGCACGCTGCTCGGCCGGAGCACCGGCGAGGCGTTCACGATGAGCTTCAACGGCCAGGGGTTCGTCGTCGTCCAGCCGTCCGAGGAGCCGCCAGGCGGTTTCATCGGTGGCTCCGGCGGCGGCCAGCAAGCGGGCCAGGACGGTGGCGTGGCCGGAATGCTGGGCGGACTTCTCGGCGGCCGCTGACCTGTGACCTGGCCGGCGCGGCGTACCGGGCGCTCGGTACGCCGCGTCGAGCGCCTCCTGTTCGAAGCCAGCTGCTGGTGAGGCGAAGGTGGTCTTGCGCTGCAGACCACCGGTCTGCCAGCGAGCTGCCGGTGAGCGAGGCGCAGGTGAGCGAGGGCGCCGGTGAGCGAGGCGTCGGTGCGTGAGGGGCTAGTGTCTGTTCACGACGATCCACTTCCGAAATCTTCGGGGGAGTTTGCCGGTGTACGACGACCTGAGCCCGACCTCGCGGGCGTTGCTGCTGCTCGAGTTGATCCAGAACAGCCCGGGCATCGGGGCGTCCCGGCTGGCTGAGCGGCTCGGGGTGTCCGAGCGGGCGATCGGCCGGTACGTCGGGATCGTGCGCGAGGCGGGCGTCCCGATCGAGTCCACCCGTGGCCCGTACGGCGGCTACCGCGTCGGCCGGGGAGCCCGGGTTCCACCGCTGATGTTCACCACCACCGAGGCTCTCGCGCTGGTGATGGCGGCCCTCGACGGACACCACAACGCCGCCGACCCGGCCGATCCGGTGGGCAGCGCGCTCGGCAAGATCATGCGGGTCCTGCCCGCGTCGGTCGCCGACCCGGTCGACGCCGTCCGGCGGATCGCCGCCGGCCGCGGCCAGGATCCGCCGACGCCCGAACCCGAAACCACCGCGAAGCTGGTCCAGGCCTGCTCCTCGACCAGCCCACTGCGGCTGGCCTATCGCCTGAACTCCGGCACCGAGCGGCCGATGGACGTCGATCCCTGGGCGGTCGTCGTCCGGCACGGCCGCTGGTATCTGCTCTGCTGGTCGCACGCCAAGGATGCGCGCCGTGCCCTGCGGATCGACCGGATCCGGACCGTCGAGACGCTCGACGGAACCTTCACCCCGCCGGCCGACCTGAACCCGAAGCAGGCGCTCGAGGAGCAACTCTCAGAGGGCTGGAAGTACCAGGTCGAGGTCGTCATCGAAGCGCCGTTCGACGAAGTCGCGCCCTGCCTCCCGCGCGCGCTCGGCCGGCTGGACGCGATCACACCGACCACTACCCGGTTGATCGGCAGTACGGAGAACCCCGGCTGGTACGTCGAACAGCTGACCGCCGTCCGGGCTCCGTTCCAGATCCTCAAGTCACCCGAGCTGCAGGCCGCGGCCGAAGAGATCGGCCGTCGGCTGCTGCGCTCGGTCCAGCCGCCCGAGTGAGGATCAGCGCCCGGGTGAGGATCAGCGCCGGGTGAGGATCAGTGGCTGGGCGAGGATCAGCGTCCGAAGAGGCGCGACAGCAGCCCGCGGCCCTCACCCTTCGGGTGGCCGCCACACCAGTCGTCCGCCGGCACTGTCACCTTGACCTGCGCGACATGCTGACCGCAGCCGGCCCAGGTCGTCTTACCGCACTGGCGGCACTTCACGGCTCGGCACATCCTTGTGCTCCTTCGAATCGGCGAACGACCCGCAGGATACTTCCGCCGCCGATCAGCGCTTCAGCAGGCCACGGAGGATCGCCGCGATCTCTGCCGGCGCCTCCTCAGCCATGAAGTGGCCGTAGTCGACGGTCAGGTGCTCCAGCTTCGGTGCCCAGGCCTGCCACAGCGAGGCGGCGTCGAAGCCGAGCTGGGCGCCCCAGTCCTGCTGCAGCACGGTCACCGGCATCTGCAATTGGTTGCCTGTAGCAAGGTCTGCCTGGTCCTCCTGTACGTCGATCCCGGCCGTCGCGCGATAGTCGGCGACGATCGAAGGCACCGCCTTCCGGCACGCGTCCAGGTACTCGGCCCGTACGTCGGCGGGGAAGGGGCTCTTGGCCCACAGATCGAGGAAGTACCCGAAGAACGCGTCCGGGCTGGCTGCGATCAGCTCTTCCGGCAGACCGGGCGGCAACGCCATCAGGTACAGGTGAAACGCCACGGCCGCGTTCACGCCCTGTAAGGCGTTCCACATGTCCAGCGTCGGCAGTACGTCGAGGCAGGCGAGGTGGGTGACCGTGCCGGGATGGTCCAGCCCGGCACGGAAGGCCACCAACGCGCCACGGTCGTGGCCGGCCAGCGCGAACCGCTCATGCCCCAGCGCGCCGGCGATCGCGACGATGTCGGCCGCCATGACTCGCTTCGAGTAGCCCTCGACAGGCTTGTCGCTGTCGCCATACCCTCGCAGATCCGGGCAGATGACCGTGTGGTCCGCCGCGAGGTCGCGAGCCACCTCCCGCCACATGAGGTGCGTCTGCGGGAATCCGTGCAGCAACACGATCGGGCTCCCGGTGCCCCCGACCGCCACGTTGAGCCGGACCCCGTCGGCACCCTCCAGCCGCTGGTAGTCGAACCCGCTGATCTTCATGGCGCGCCTGCTCTCTGTGAAGGAATCGGTACTCCGAACCCTCCCCGGCGCGGATGAGCATCCGATGAGCACGCGTTACGGTGGCGGCATCTCTGCGGGAAGGGCTGAGCTGGTGCAGTTCGGAGTACTGGGACCCGTGGTGGCCTGGGAAGAGACCGGTGAGCCGGTGGCGCTCAAGGGCCCGCAGCACCGCGCGGTGCTCGGCCGGTTGATCGTTGCCCGCGGCCGCGTAGTACCGGTCGAGCTCCTGGTCGACGACCTGTGGGCGGATCCACCTACTGGAGCTGTCAGCGCCGTACGCACCTTCGTCGCCGCGCTGCGTCGAGCGGTGGAGCCCGACAGAGCTCCTCGTACGCCGCCGCGCGTGCTGGTGACGGTAGGGCCGGGCTACGCGTTCCGAGCCGAGCCGGACGCGGTGGACGCCTGGCGTTTCGAGCGGGTCGTGTCCACCACGCTCGCACCAGAGCAAGCGTTGAAGCGACTGGATGAGGCACTCGGCTGGTGGCGTGGACCGGCGTACGCGGACTTTGCTGAGGCGCACTGGGCGACAGCAGAGCGGTCCCGGCTGACAGAGCTGCGTCTGCGGGCAGCCGAGCAACAAGCAGAAGCGCGGCTCGCACTAGGACTGGCAGGGGAAGCGATCCCGGACCTGGATGCGCACGTGACCGAGCACCCTTGGCGTGAGGACGCCTGGCGACTGCTGGCGCTCGCGCTGTACCAATCCGACCGCCAGGGCGACGCCCTTGCCGTACTACGACGCGCCCGCGCCCTCCTCGTCGAGCAACTCGCGGTGGACCCGGGCCCGGCGTTGCGTCGCCTGGAGACCGACATCCTCAACCAGGCTGAGCATCTGCGCGCACCCGGCGTACGTAGTACTGGCGTCGGCAAGGTGTGGGAGGACGCGGCCGCGGCGTACGACGAAGCGGTGGGTGCGGGAGCCCGGGCGCGACTGGAGTCGACGGTCGGGTTGCTGCGGAACCTGGCTGTCACGGGCGGCGGCGGCCTGGAGGCGGCGAGACGCCACAGGTTGGCAGCGATCGCTGCTGCCGAGGAGATCGGCGATGTGGAGCTCACGGCGAGAGTGATTGGCGCGTACGACGTACCGGCGATCTGGACGCGGTCGGACGACGAGGAACACGCGCGGCAGGTGGTCGCTGCGGCAGAGCGGACCTTGGTCGCTCTCCCCGCCGACCGTGCCGCTGCGAGAGCACGGCTGCTCGCCACGATCGCGCTGGAGTCACGCGGTACCAGGGAATCGCGCGGCCCCGAGGCGGCTGCCGAAGCGGAACAGCTCGCCCGCCGGCTGGACGATCCGAGCCTGCTGGGATTCGCGCTCAACGGTGTCTTCATGCAGACCTTCCAACGTGCAGGCCTCGCACCACGCAGAGACCAGATCGGCGCCGAGCTCATCAACCTGGCTACCGCTCACGACCTCGTCAGCTATGAAGTCCTTGGCCATCTCATCCGGATCCAGGCGCTCAGCGCGCTCGGAGACTTCACCCAGGCCGACCACCATGCGGCTGCAGTAGACCTCCTCGCCGTACGCCGGGAGCTGCCCCTGGTCGGCGTCTTCACCCAGTGGTACCGCGTACTGCGCCTCGCCGCCGAAGGTCAGACACCAACCGCCGGCCTTGACGCCGCCTACCGCGAGGCAGCCAAGTCGCTCGACGGTGCAGGCATGCCCGGCCTGCAGCACGGCCTCCTGCCGCTCGCTCTCCTCGCTGTCCACGGACAGCCGGGCAGAGACGAGGACTGGGGACCTTACGAGCCCTGGGTTCGTCCTCTGGTCCTACTCGCCGACAACCGGCCCGACGAAGCCGCAGCATCATTGACCGCGATCCCCGATCCGCCCAAGGACTTGATGTACGAAGCGATGTGGTGCCTGCTCCTGAGAGCTGCCGTTGCTGTCGGCAACCAACCGATGACCGATCGGGCCAGGGCTGAGCTCGCGCCCGCAGCGGGGGAACTGGCAGGCGCGAGCTCCGGCCTGCTCACCTTCGGCTGGGTGTCGGACCTGCTGGCGGAAGATTGAGCCGGGAGAACGCGAGGGAGACTGGGGACATGGCGAACAGATCTGGGCTTCGGTTGGTGGGGGACGGGCTGGTACTGCGGGAGTGGGAGCGGGGTGATCTCGCGGCGATGGTGAAGCTGTTCGACGATCCCGAGGTCGCCTTCTGGACGCCGTTGGTGTCGCCGTTCGATCTGGAGGCGGCGAAGGCCTATCTGGATCGCGCCCACAGCGACAACGGGCGGATCCAGCTTGCGATCACCGTCGATGGGGGAGAGCCGATGGGTGAGGTCTTGCTGATGCCGGACCGCTTGGCGCTGGGCTACTCGGTCGGGGCCGCCTTCCGTGGCCAGCGCCTCGCAGTACGGGCGTTGAAGCTGCTGACGGCGTACGCGCACGAGGAGGCCGGGCTGCCCCGCGTGACCCTGGAGATCGAGGGGGACAACGCCGCCAGCTCAGGAGTGGCCCGAAGCGCCGGCTATCGACTCACTGACCTCCCGCCGACCGTCGTGACGGACAAGGGCCGCGAGGTCTCCCTGCTCACCTGGGAACACCTCGGCTAGGTCCGCCGCGCCCGAGGAGGCCGCCAGGCCGTTGTAGCGAGCGGTCATTTCAGCCTCCAGTTGCGTGGAAATGCCAGCCTGGGCAAGGCCTCCGGCGAACCCCAGGCGAACCAGGGGCTAACCTCACGGAGGCCTCGATGCCGCCTCACTTAGGTCGGAGTGGCGACTTGCGGGTAGGCTTCGCTGACGCTCTCTTTAAGTTTGGAAGGTCCAACTGTGGGTTCTGTTATCAAGAAGCGCCGTAAGCGGATGGCGAAGAAGAAGCACCGCAAGCTGTTGAAGAAGACGCGGGTGCAGCGCCGCAAGCTCGGCAAGTAGCAGGTCCCGCCGCTCTGGTTACCAGAGCGGCGCTCAGGAGTTGCTGTCTGGCTGGGGGTTCTCGTGGCACAGGTAGTGATGGTTACCGGCGTCTCCCGGGACGCCGGTGCTCGTTGTGCCCGCCGCCTGGCCGCGGATCCAGCGATCGGGACCGTGATCGGCATCGACGTGGTTCCGCCACGTGCCGAGCTCGGTCGGGTCCGGTTCGTCCGCGCGGACATCCGCAACCCCGTGATAGCCAAAGTCATAGCCGGTGAGGACGTCGACACTGTCGTCCACACGGGCGTCGTGGCGACCCCTGGCAGCGCCGGTGGCCGGTCGTCGATGAAAGAGATCAACGTCATCGGCACCATGCAACTGCTCGCCGCGTGCCAGAAGGCGCCCGGCGTCCGCAAGCTGGTGGTGAAGTCCTCGACCACCGTGTACGGCGCGGGTCCACGCGACCCCGCGATGTTCACCGAGGAGATGGCTCCCCGGGCGATTCACCAGACCGGGTTGAGCAAGGACGCCGTCGAGGTCGAGGGATATGTGCGCGGGTTCGCCCGGCGCCGTCCCGATGTGGCGGTCACCACACTGCGGATGGCCAACTGGATCGGCCCGCAGACCGACTCACCGATCACCCGGTACTTCGCGATGGCGGTCGTCCCTACCGTCTTCGGGTACGACGCCCGCCTGCAGTTCCTGCACGAGAACGACGGCGTCGAAGCGATCCACCACGCCACGGTCAACGACCTGCCCGGCACCTTCAACCTGGCCGGCGACGGCGTGCTCTCGCTGTCGCAGGCGATCCGGCGACTCGGCCGGCCCGCGTTCCCGTTGCCCTCGTTCACCGCGGGCGGTACCGCCGCCGTCGTACGCCGGGCCCGGCTGGCCGACTTCTCGCCGGACCAGATCACCTTCCTTACTTATGGCCGTGCGGTCGACACCACCCGGATGCGAACCGACTTCGGCTTCGAGCCGGAGTACACGACCGCTGCCGCCTTCGACGACTTCCGCCGTTCGCTTCGGCCTGGTGCGGTCACCTCGGCCTCGCGGCTGCTGACCGCCGGACTCGGAGCACTCCGTGGCTGACGCGGACGTGATCCCGATCGGTTCCGGCGGCCGCCCGGGCCGCGGCAGCGGACGCCGTACGACGCCGTCGTCCGCGGCTCGTGCACTCGCCGGACCGGGCGCCTCGGGAGCCAAGTCGGCCAAATCGCGCGAGCGGAAGCCCGCCGGTGACCGGTCGCGGCGCAAGGTCGAGGACGCCGATCTCCTGATCGAGGAGCCCGGCGAGGACACCCACGAACCAGCCGCGACGGATGCCGGTCAGTTCGCCGGGTTCGAGCGGATGATCCGGGACACGCTCGGCGCGGACGGCGAACGCAAGGTCGCCGAGCTGCTGGCCTTCCTGCGGCGCCGGCTGACCGGGGACTACGAGCTCGACGAGTTCGGCTTCGACTCCGACCTCACCGACCAGGTGCTGCTCCCGTTCCTGCGCCCACTCGCGGAGAAGTGGTTCCGGGTCGAGGTGCGCGGGATCGAGAACATCCCCGAGACCGGCAGCGCCCTGATCGTCGCGAACCACTCGGGCACGATGCCGCTGGACGGACTGATCACCCAGCTGGTCGTCGCGGACCATACGAATCGGCCGCTGCGCACGCTGGCGGCGGACCTGGTGTTCAAGACCCCGTTCGTCGGCGAGCTGTCCCGCAAGGGTGGAGCGACGCTGGCGAACAACGACGATGCCGAGCGGCTGCTCCGCGGCGGCAACCTGGTCGGGGTCTGGCCGGAGGGGTTCAAGGGACTCGGCAAGCCGTTCAGCGAGCGGTACAAGCTGCAGCGGTTCGGCCGGGGCGGATTCGTCAGCGCGGCAATGCGGACCGGCGTACCGATCGTGCCGTGCTCGATCGTCGGCGCCGAGGAGATCTACCCGCTGGTCGGCAACATGGCGTCGCTGGCCCGGCTGGTGGGCGTGCCGTACATCCCGGTCACGCCGTTCTTCCCGCTGCTCGGCCCGCTCGGCCTGGTCCCGCTGCCGTCGAAGTGGCTGATCGAGTTCGGTGAACCGATCCGCACCGACGACTTCCCCGACGGTGCCGCCGACGACCCGATGCTGGTCTTCAACGTCACCGACCAGGTCCGCGAGACCATCCAGCAGACCTTGTACGCGCTCCTGATGCAGCGGCGCAGCGTCTTCTTCTAGTAGTTCCAGCTCGCAGAACCAGAAGAGCCCCGAGTCGAGGTGGTCGACCGGGGCTCTTCTGGTGCTTGGGACTGACTACTTCCAAGGTGGCAGCAGAGAATTGATGACACCCGGAAGGTTGAGGGTCGGCAACGGCAGGCTCAGGGTCGGAAAGGGCCAGGGCCAGCTTGGTGTCGCCGGGGTCGGAAGGCTGGGCAGGGTCGGCCCCGACGGAGTCGTCGTCGGCTTGCCCGACGGCTTCGGTGGGGTCTTCAGGTCTGTCGGCACCGACGTCGGGTCCTCGACGATGGTCGTGTTCGGCACCTGGGTCGGTGACGTCGACGGTTTCGCGGAGGTTTTGCTGGTCGGCCCGGCGGACGGATCCGTGGACCGGTCACCCGGGCTGGTCACCGTCGGCTGGCCGGCGTTCTTGGCCGGCTTGGGCTTGTCGCACTTGGGGCACGCCACGTTGGTGTGCTGGGCGAGTTGCTCGATCGTCGCCAGCGCCTCGACAGCGGACTTCAGTGATGCCGGTGGCAACTTCGGGGCAAGGTCACCGATCGCCTGGCGGGCGCGGGTGATGAACTCCGTGATTGCCGTGATCGACGTGGTGTCGCCGTCCTGCTGATACGAAGCGACCAGTCTCGACACGCCCTTGCGGGCCTGCCCCGAGAACAGATCGAGGGTGTTGTCGATGGTGGCCGGGTCGCCACCGTTGTTCACCAGTCCCCGGACCTCGGAGAGCCGGGTCATCGCGTGCTCGAGATCGCGCCGGCCCCCGGGAGTCGTCCCCGACGCTGACGTTGGTGGAGACGTTCTCGATGCTGCGTTTCATCCCGTACAACGTGTCGCCGGGCATCGCCTGCTGAGCGGCGGCGGCAGAACCGATGCCACCTCCGAGCAGCACCAGCGCGGCGGTACTGGCCACTAGCCGGATACGCCGGCCGTGACGATGGCGGATATCTGTCACGGACGCGTCGTCCTCGCGGGGCAGCGGGTCATCAGGGCTATCCGGAGTGCTGCGCACCACGGTCGGAGTCGTCGCGGCACGGGCCGCGGCCTGCTCGAGGAGGCGGTGCCTCAGCTCGGCAGTGAACTCCGGTCGCGGTACCACTGTGCCGGCGGTCCTCAGCCGTCCGACCAGCTCCACAGCGTCCATCAGCTCAGGGTCATCGCTCAGTCGCGAAGAGTGACGGGGCCCGTGATCGACGGCGTGCGCGAATGTCTCCGCGCGCGCTCGAGCCCTGTGTAGGTCACTCATGATTGCTCGTTCTCCTCAATGGCCAGTCGGGGTCACCGACAGGTCCTCACCAGGCAAACGAGGAAACTCCCTGACGGGTTACGAAAGACATGCGTTGTCATTCGCCTCACCTCAAGTCCTTGGGGATAACCTTCGCCAAGTGCCGGACGGCCCTCAGTTGCAGTTGCTTGACTGCGCCCTCTGATTTCTCCAGCGCCTTGGCCGTTTCCGCGATCGACAGACCGGCGAAGAACCGCATCGTCAGGCAGTCGCGCTGCTCGTCGGGCAAGGCCGCGACCGCGTCCCGGAGCACCTCGGCGGTGGCGGCGGCCAGAACATCGACCTCCGGCCCCTCGGTCTGCCGGTCGTGCGTCTCGATCTCGTCCGTGACCACCTCGAGCCGGACCCGGCCCGATTTGTAGTGGTCGGTGATCAGGTTCCTGGCGATGGTGACCAGCCAGGCCCCGAAGTCCCGGCCCTGCCAGCGGAACGAGTCCAGCGCGCGCAGCGCCCGGACGAACGTCTCACTGGTCAGGTCCTCGGCCAGTGCCGACGACGACACCCGCGCGTAGATGTACCGATACACGGTCAGCGAGTACTCGTCGTACAGCTCGCCGAACGCACCGACGTCCCCTGCCTGGGCGCGATCGACGAGCTCTGCGCGTCTCATCCCGTCCGGGCTTGGCTCCGGCGTCGTCAAGTTCTCTCCCCGTTCAACTGACACGTCTACGACTGGTGCATCCGCGAATGGCCACAGCGGCTGAGACAGCACCGAGCGTTACGCCTGAAGCACCCGCTGTCAACAGCGCGCGGCGTGCCGCCTTCGGTCCGAACCGGAAATCACCCCTGTGAAGATCGTCCCCTGGTGCACTTGTATAGCCGCCGCCGGGCGAGTGTGCAATCGTTCCCAGCCCACCTCCGGCGAGCCCGGCCCGTGGATGCGACCCACGGGTCGAGGCTCCAGTCATGATGAGCACCCTAATGGGCTCGTGACAGACTCGCATGGTGAACTTCAACTTTGCGGACATTCTTCGTGACACAGCGCAACGTCACGGCGAACGTCCGGCCCTGGTCGACGGGGACCGGCGGCTGACCTGGAACGAGCTGGAGGCGGCTGTCGACAGCACCGCCCGCGGGTTCGCCGCGGCCGGCCTCGTGCCCGGTTACCGGGTGGTCGTCCTGATGGCGAACAGTGTCGAGTTTGTCATCTCCTACCTGGGGATTCTCCGCGCCGGACTGGTCGCCGTACCGCTGAACACGGGCCTGACGAAGAGCGAGATCTCGACCGTGATCGAGCACTCCGGGGCCCGCCTCGCGATCGCCGACGGAGACCTCGCGGACAAGATCGAGGGCATCCGGACGGTCCGCGCGGGCGAGCTCACCGGTGACGCTCCGCTTACGCCACAGACCGACCCGGAGACACTCGCGGTCCTCCTCTACACGTCCGGAACCAGTGGTGATCCGCGCGCGGCGATGCTCACCCACCGGGCACTCGCGGCGAACGTGAAGAATCTCGCCGACCTCGGTGAGGGCCGGATGGGCCCGGAGGACGTGGTGCTCGGCGTGTTGCCGATGTTCCACGCGTTCGGCCTGAACGCGGTCCTCGGCTGGGTGGTCGCCACCGGTGCGGCGCTGGTCGTCGACCGGCGGTTCGACTCGACCCACACGCTCGAGCAGATCCGCTCGTACGGCGTGACGCGGTTGCCGCTGGCACCGCCGGCGCTCAATGCTTTGCTCGCCAGGGACGACCTGAAGGAAGCCCTCGAGACGATCAAGGTGGTGCTCACCGGCGCGTCCAGCCTGGACCGGGGGATGGCGGACCGGTTCGAGCAGGCGACCGGGCTGTTCGTGCACCAGGGATACGGACTGACCGAGGCATCGCCAGGCGTCACCACCACGCTGGGCGAGCACGACCCGAAGGCCGGCTCAGTGGGTCGCCCACTGCCCAATGTCGAGCTGCGGATCGCCGACGATCAAGGCGAGGACGTCGAGGGTGACGACCCCGGCGAGATCCTGGTCCGCGGCGCCAACCTCTTCTCCGGCTACTGGCCGGACGGTGTGGACGGACCGGACGACCAAGGCTGGTACCGCACCGGCGATGTCGGCTATCTCGACGCGGACAGCGACCTGTTCCTGGTCGACCGGCTGCGCGAGTTGATCATCGTCTCCGGCTTCAACGTCTTCCCGAGCGAGGTCGAGGAGGTTCTCGTCCAGGCGCCGGGCGTCCGCGAGGCAGCGGTGATCGGCATCCCGTCCGGGGAGACCGGCGAGGCGGTGAAGGCGTTCGTCGTCCGGGAGACCGGCGCGGTCGCGGATCCGGCCGGGATCAGGCAGTTCGCCGAGACGCGGCTGGCCCGGTTCAAGTGCCCGGTCGAGATCGAGGTCGTCGACCACCTGCCGCACTCGGTCACCGGAAAAGTGGCCAAGGGCCGGTTGCGGGCCGACGGATGAGGGTCACGCTGTACGGGAAACCGGGCTGTCACCTCTGCGACGACGCCCGGGCGATCGTCGAGCAGGTCTGTGCCGAGCTGGGCGTCGGCTGGAACGAGGTCGACATCACCACCGACCCGAAGCTGTTCGAGGAGTACGGCGAACAGATCCCGGTCACCTTCGTCGACGGCCGCCAGCACGACTTCTGGCGGGTGGACCCGGTCAGACTGAAGAAGGCCCTGGCTAGTTAGTACCGCCTATCCCTTGACAACCGAGTGCTGTCTGTCACTGAGGGCGTTCTCGATTTTGTTCTCACGTTCACAAGCTCCTAGAGTGGGGTAGTCGCCAGCCGTGAGGCGGTGACTCGAGAACCACCATTTCCAGGAGAATCGTGACGCCTGCCCGCAGCCGTCGCCCCGGCGCGCCGACGAGAACCGAACGCGGCATTCCCGAGGCCACTGTCGCGCGCTTGCCGGTGTATCTGCGGGCCCTGACCGCCTTGTCGGACAGTGGGATCGCCACCGCGTCGAGCGAGGATCTGGCGACCGCCGCCGGGGTCAACTCGGCCAAGCTCCGCAAGGATCTGTCCTACCTGGGCTCCTACGGCACCCGCGGGGTCGGGTACGACGTGGAGTACCTGCGCTACCAGATCGCCCGCGAGATCGGCGTCACCCAGGACTGGGCCGTCGTCATCGTCGGGATCGGAAACCTCGGTCATGCGCTCGCGAACTACTCCGGCTTCGGCACCCGCGGCTTCCGGATCGTGGCCCTGCTGGACGCCGCGCCCGAGCTGGTCGGTGAGCAGATCGGCGACATGGTCGTCCGCGACTTCGCCGAGCTGGAGGACATCGTCGCCGCCGACCGGGTCTCGATCGGGGTCATCACCACTCCCGCCGGTCCCGCCCAGGAGGTCTGCGACCGGCTGGTCGCGGCCGGCGTGACGAGCATCCTGAATTTCGCGCCGGTGGTGCTGTCCGTGCCCGCCGGCGTCGACATCCGCAAGGTGGACCTCTCGATCGAGTTGCAGATCCTGGCGTACCACGAACAACGAAAGTCCGGAGAGGCGGCGCTCCCCGAGGTGCCCGAGCTACCAGCGATGAACGGCGTCGTCACCGATCTGCCCAGTGTCGGTGGAGGTGTCGCGTGAACGAGCGAAGCAATAAGCACAGCGAGTTCAACTCACTTCACCTCGCGAAGCGAGGTGGAAAGTGAGTTACCTGGTCGTCGGCATTTCGCACCGGTCCGCTGACATCTCGGTCCTGGAGCGGGTCGCGCTCGATCCGGACGCGGCGACCAAGCTCGCCCTCGCCGTCCAGCACACGCCGGCGGTGTCCGAGTCGGCCGTGCTCGCCACCTGCAACCGCACCGAGGTCTACGCGAGCGTCGACCGGTTCCACGCCGGTATGGACGAGGTCACCGCGATCCTCGCCGATATCACCGGCGTCCCCCTGCTGGACCTGGCCGAGCACCTCTACGTGCACTTCGAGGAAGGCGCCGTCGCGCACCTCTTCCAGGTCGCTGCCGGGCTGGACGCGATGATCGTCGGCGAGAGCCAGATCCTCGGCCAGGTGAAGCAGTCGCTGCGCGTCGGCCAGGACCTGGAGACGATCGGCACCGATCTGAACGCCCTGTTCCAGCACGCTTTGCGGGTCGGCAAGCGGGCTCGCGCCGAGACCGGCATCGACGCCGCCGGCCGCTCGGTGGTCACCGCCGGACTCGACGCCGTCGGTGGCTACGAAGGCCGGCGCACGCTGGTCGTCGGGGCCGGCTCGATGGCCTCGCTGGCGGCTCAGACCTTGCTCGCGGGCGGCGCCACCAGCGTCACGATCGCGAACCGGAATTTCGATCGCGCCGTGGCGCTGGCCGACCGGATCGGTGGGTTGGCGATCCCGCTGGCCGAGGTCCCGCAGGCGATGACGCAGGCCGACCTGGTGGTGTCCTGCACCGGCGCCCGTGGTGTCGTGCTGACCGAGGAAATGGTCCGCAATGCCGCCGATGGCCGGCCTTTCGGCGTACTGGATGTAGCTCTTCCGCGCGATGTGGATCCCGCTGCGGCGCGGCTGCCTGGGGTCACGCTGGTGACCCTGGCGGATCTGGCCGGTACGGCGGGCGGCAGCGAGCAGGACATCGACGAGGTACGCCGGATCGTCGGCGAGGAGTCGGGTGCCTTCGAGGCGACCCGCCGGGCCGCGTCCGTCACCCCGACCGTGGTCGCGCTCCGCGCGATGGCGGCCGAGCTGGTCGAGGCCGAGCTGAGCCGGCTCGATCGCAGACTGCCGGGGCTCGACGAAGTACAGCGTGGCGAGGTGGCCCGGACCGTACGCCGGGTGGTCGACAAGGTGCTGCACACCCCGACCGTCCGGGTGAAGGAGCTGGCCGCGGATCCAGGCGGCCCGACGTACGCCGACGCGCTGCGTGAGCTGTTCGCGCTGGACCCCGCGACCGTGGACGCGGTCACCGCACCCAAGACGACCACCGGAGGTGAATCGGCATGATCAGGCTCGGAACCCGCCGGTCGGCACTCGCGACCGCCCAGGCCACCTACGTCGCCGACTCGCTGCGCGCGCTCGGTCACGAGGTCGAGCTGGTGCTGATCACCACCACCGGGGATGTGAACAGGGCGCCGCTGGCACAGATCGGCGGCACCGGGATCTTCGTCAGCGCGCTGCGCGACGCCCTGCTGGCGAACCATATCGACATCGCCGTGCACTCGCTGAAGGACCTGCCGACGGTGCCGGTCGACGAGCTGACCCTCGGCGCGATCCCGGTCCGCGAGGACCCGCGCGACGTGCTGATCGCCAGGGACGGACTGAGCCTCGGTGAGCTGCAGACCGGTGCGGTGGTAGGGACCGGATCGCCGCGGCGGCAGGCCCAGCTGGAAGCGCTCGGCCTCGGCCTCGAACTGACCGGTATCCGCGGCAACGTGGACACCCGGATCGCGATGGTCGCCGATGGCAAATTGGACGCGGTGGTGCTCGCGAGGGCAGGGTTGGCCAGGTTGGGACGTCTTGCCGAGGTCACCGAGACCCTGGATCCGATCCAGGTCCTGCCTGCTCCCGGACAAGGTGCCCTGGGCATCGAATGCCGCGCCGACGACGCCGCGGTACTCGCAGCTCTTGCGCCGTTGGAGGACCCGGCCACCCGGGCAGCGGTGACGGCCGAACGGCAATTGCTCAACACTCTCGAGGCAGGGTGTACGGCTCCGGTCGGCGCGCTCGCCGAGGTGGTCGAAGGTGATGACGGCCCCGAGCTGTGGCTGCGGGGAGCTCTCGGCCAGGACGGCGGCGTACGGCGGCTGTCGGCCAGCGGCCCGATGGACGACCCGGTGTCGCTCGGACGGGCGCTGGCGAAGGAGTTGCTGGAGGAATGACAGCGGCACGGGGAACGACGAGTACGAAGACGAGCAGCAAGACAAGGGCAAAGGCGACAGCAGACGTGAGCAGCGCGAAGACAGCAGCGGCCACCACGGCGCCCCAGACCGTGCCCGCCAAGGCAGCGGCCAGTACCGGTGCGGCCGCGGCGCGGCAACCCAAACCGCTCGGCCACGTCACATTCGTCGGTGTCGGCCCGGGGGACCCCTCCCTGCTGACCCTGGCCGGCCGCGACGTGCTGGCGAACGCCGACGCCGTCGTGGTCGAGGGTCCTGAGCACGACGCCTTCCTGACCTACTGCAAGCCGGGCGTCGAGATCGTCGACGGCTCCGGTGCCGAGGGCAGCCGGGCGCTGAAGATCGCGGCCCGGGCGCGGCTGGTGGTGAAGACCGCCAAGACCGCGGCGAACGTGGTCCGCCTGCTCACCGGTGACCCGTTCACCTTCTCCAGTGGGGCCGAGGAGGCCGCCGCCTGCCGCAAGGCCGGGATCGGCTTCAACGTGGTGCCCGGTGTCAGCGAGGTCAGCGGCGTCCCGACGTACGCGGGCATCCCGCTGACCGTCAAGGGTGAGCGCGAGGTGACCGTGCTCGACCTGGCCGAGGCCAAGCTCGACTTCGCCAAGTTGCACCCCAAGCAGACCCTGGTGCTGCTGAACGCCACCGACGTGCTCAAGGACGCGACCGCCGCGCTGATCGAGGCCGGCTTCGACGCCGGTACGCCGGTCGCCGCGACCGTCGGCGGTACGACGACGGCTCAGGCGAGCGTCATCGCAACGCTCGGCACGATCGTGGCCGACCTGCGGGCCGCCAAGCTGACCGGCGAGGCAGTCATCGTCGTCGGCACCGTGGTCGAACAGCGCGAGGCGCTCAGCTGGTTCGAGACCAAGCCGCTGTTCGGCTGGCGGATCCTGGTGCCGCGCACCAAGGACCAGGCCGGCCCGCTGATGGACCGGCTGCGTCGCTACGGCGCGATGCCGGAAGAGGTGCCGACGATCTCCGTCGAGCCGCCGCGCAACCCGCAGCAGATGGACAAGGCCATTCGCGGCCTGGTCGAAGGCCGCTACGAGTGGGTCGCGTTCACCTCGGTGAACGCGGTGAAGGCGGTCCGGGAGAAGTTCGACGAGTACGGCCTGGACGCCCGCGCCTTCTCCGGCCTGAAGATCGCGGCGGTCGGCGACAAGACCGCCGAGGCGATCGCGGCCTGGGGCATCCGGCCCGACCTGACCCCGACCGGTGAGCAGTCCGCCGCCGGGCTGGTCGAGGACTGGCCGCCGTTCGACGAGCTGCTCGACCCGATCAACCGGGTCTTCCTGCCGCGCGCGGACATCGCCACCGAGACGCTGGTGGCCGGCCTGACCGATCTGGGCTGGGAGGTCGACGACGTCACGGCGTACCGGACCGTCCGGGCCGCTCCGCCGCCCGCGCCGACCCGCGAGGCGATCAAGTCGGGCAAGTTCGACGCGGTCGTCTTCACCTCGTCCTCGACCGTGCGCAACCTGGTCGGCATCGCCGGCAAGCCGCACGCGTCGACGGTGATCGCGGTGATCGGCCCGGCCACGCTGAAGACCGCCGAGGAGCACGGCCTGCGGGTCGACGCGATGGCCGACTCGCCGTCCGCCGAAGAGCTGGCAGAGGCGCTCGCCCGGTTCGGTGCGAACCGCCGTGACACCATGGTGGAGGCCGGTGAAGTCGTCACGCGGCCGTCAGAGCGTCGTTCGGGTTCACGCAGGAAGAGCTGAGATGACTGGATTCCCGGGTGTGAGGCCCCGCCGGCTGCGGTCGTCGGCGGCGATCCGCAAGTTGGTCTCCGAGACCACGCTCGAGCCGAGGCAGCTGATCCTGCCGATGTTCGTCCGGGAAGGCATCGACGAGCCGATCCCGATCAGCTCGATGCCGGGCGTCTGCCAGCACACCCGGGACACGGCTCGCAAGGCGGTGGCCGAGGCCGCGCAACTCGGGCTGGGCGGCGTGATGCTGTTCGGCGTACCGGCGGAGAAGGACGAGACCGGGTCGGGTGGTATCGATCCGGACGGCATCCTCAACGTCGCGATCCGGGACGCGGTCAGCGAGGTCGGCGACGACCTGCTGGTGATGGGCGATCTGTGCCTGGACGAGTTCACCTCGCACGGGCACTGCGGTGTGCTGGATTCCGAGGGTCGGGTCGACAACGACGCGACGCTGAAGCTCTACGCGGAGATGGGCGTCGCGCAGGCCTCGGCCGGTGCGCATGTCGTCGGGCCGTCCGGGATGATGGACGGCCAGGTCGGAGTCGTCCGTACTGCGCTCGACGGGGCCGGCTATCTCGACACGGTGATCCTCGCCTATTCGGTGAAGTACGCGTCGGCCTTCTTCGGGCCGTTCCGCGAGGCCGTGGGCTCTTCGCTGCAAGGCGATCGGAAGACGTACCAGCAGGATCCGGGGAACGCGCGCGAGGCGATTCGCGAGGTCGATCTCGACCTCGCCGAAGGGGCCGACATCGTGATGGTGAAGCCCGCGCTGGCGTATCTCGACATCATCCGGCAGGTCCGCGACCACGTCGACGTACCTGTTGCGGCGTACAACATCTCCGGTGAGTACGCGATGGTCGAAGCGGCTGCGGCGAACGGCTGGATCGACCGTGAGAAAGCGATCCTGGAGACTTTGCTGTCGATCCGTCGCGCGGGCGCGGACCAGATTCTGACGTACTGGGCTGCCGAAGCGGTGGCTCTGCTCGACGCCCGTCGCTGATGACTTTCGGCGCTGATCAACTTCCAGCGCTGATTACTTGAAGTCGCGCTGGATCATCTCGACCAGCGCGTCGAGGTCGGCGTCGACCATCGGGCGGCCGGTCATGCCCATCCGGTGCAGCAGGGTGCCGATCACGACGTCGATGAAGAAGAGCACGCGCTGCCCGGATTCGCCGAGCACCTCCTGGAGCACGATCCGGTAGGGGTCCTGGAGCTGCGTGGACAGGATGTCCCGGAGTACGGGATCGCCGATGGCGTCGGTGAAGACACCTGCGAAGGCCGCGGCGACGCCCGGTTCGCCGATCTTGGCGGCGCCGTACCGGATCGCTGACGCGAGGTGGCCGGCGCGATCGGTGCCGGTCAGGGGGAGTGGGCCGAAGGTGTCCACCAGGCACGCGGTGATCAGTGCGCCCTTGGTCGGCCAGCGCCGGTAGACCGTGGTCTTCGCGACGCCTGCCTCGGCCGCGATCCGGTCGACGGTCGCGTGCGTGTAGCCGACTTCGTGGACCGTCTTCAGCGTCGCCGCGAAGACCTCCGCATCCACGCTTGCCCTGGGGCGTCCGGTTTGAGCCATGGTCTCACCCTACCGACTTATGCTACTTTCAGTATCGATACTGGTCGTAGCGAAAGTGAAAGGGGTGCGAGAGATGACAACCGTTGAGCAGCCTTCGCTGGGGGTCCGGGTGCTGTACTCCCTGCGCGGGGAGCCGGATTGGTCGACGCTGTCGCGCGAGCAACTGGTCGTCTTCAGGGAAACGCAGAACCGCCGGCTGAACTCGCCGCTGATCCGGGTGGCGACAGGCTTCCCGGATCGTGGCGTGTCGATTGGCTGGGAGCAGGTGACGCTTCCCGATCGGGCGCTTCGGGTTCGCGTCTATCGGCCGACGGGTCCGGCGGCGATTCTGCCGCTCGTGCTGCACATCCACGGGGGTGGCTTTGTCGGTACTGCGGTGCAATGCGACTGGATCAACAGTCACCTCGCCGCACGGTTGCCTGCGGTGGTGGTGTCGGTCGAGCATCGCCTCATCGACCAGGAGACTCCGCTGTCCGCGGCGGTCGACGACGGTTGGGACGTGCTGCGTTCCGTCGTACAGGACACTGCGCGATGGGGGATCGACCCGGCGCGGGTGGCCGTCTTCGGGGAGAGTTGCGGCTCGATGATCGCGGCGCTGTCCGCTCTCCGGGCCCGGGAGTCGGGTTTGCCGCTGCGCGCTCAGGTGCTCGTCAATCCCTGTGTCGATGTGACCCAGACCGCCTACGACTATGTGTCGATGGCCGAGTACGCCGATACTCCGACTCTCACCGTGCCGCAGATGGAGTTCTTCATCTCGCTGGCTGCTCCGCGCGGTGTTGATGCTCGGGCGGTGTCGCCTCTGTACGCCGATGACCTCAGCGGGCTGCCGCCGGCGCTCGTGGTGGTGCCGGTTCTCGACCCGGTGGCCGATCACGGCCCGCACCTACTTCGAGGCGCTCCGCAAGGCCGGGACGGAGGCTGAGCTGATCGAACTCCCGAAGGCGGGCCACGCCTTCCTCAGCATGCCGGGCCTGGTTCCACAGGCCAAGCTCGCGCGGGACCGGATCGCCGGCTTCCTCCGGGACCGGCTGACTCGATGAGCCTGGCGGTGCCCTGGTGGTGGATGGGGTTGGGCGAGCCGCGCTGGACGCGACCGGATGCCTCGGGCGATGCTGGGTGGATGGCTGACTTCACCCAGCAGAACCTGAGCGGCTCGCGGTTCGACGACGTCTATCTGACGGACGCGCGGTTTCACGATGTGGATCTGAAGAACGCGCGGTTCAGTCTGGTCGATCTGTCCGGGGTGACCATTCGTGGTGCATTGGTGGTGAATGCCGAGATCAGCGGCCAGATCGAGAATCTCCAGATCAACGGGGTCGACGTCGGACCGCTGGTCGAGGCGGAGCTGAACCGGCGGTATCCGGAGCGCACCAAGATGCGGCCGGACGACGCGGACGGATTCCGGGAGGCCTGGGAAATCCTCGAACGATGCTGGCAGGAACTCGTCGTCCGCGCGCAGGCGCTGGACCCGAAACTCCTGCACGAACGGGTCGACGGCGAGTGGTCGTTCATCGAGACCCTCCGCCACCTCGCCTTCGCGACCGACGCCTGGGTGAGCCGGGCCGTCCTGGGCGAACCGAACCCGTGGGACCCGCTGGACCTCCCACACGACGAGATGTCCGACCACCCCGGCGTACCGCGTGACCTCGACGCTCGCCCGTCCCTCGAAGAGCTCCTCGTACTCCGCGCCGACCGCCAAGCCGTCGTACGCCACGTCCTCGCCACCCTCACCGACGATCAACTCGCCGGCGACACCACTCCAGTCCCCGCCCCCGGCT
Source organism: Kribbella qitaiheensis (assembly GCF_014217565.1). Classification (NCBI taxonomy): domain Bacteria; kingdom Bacillati; phylum Actinomycetota; class Actinomycetes; order Propionibacteriales; family Kribbellaceae; genus Kribbella; species Kribbella qitaiheensis. Next base: position 3,583,521 of record NZ_CP043661.1, on the reverse strand, counting down.
ACCCAGAGTCGAAGAGCTTCGCCGTACGCCGCTGTCTGCGCACCATCCTCAACGAGGAATGGGAACACCACCTCTACGCCGCCCGCGACCTCACCGCCCTCGAATCCCGCTGACAAAGCCTTGAGCGGGATGGCATCCTGATCGCATGCTGAACCCACGAAAGGGCAATGCCGCGTAGGCGACCCGCGCAACTCCGCGTCGATGCGCTGTGCCGACTGAGAAGACCCCGCTCCGGTGGGTATCCAGTCAGCTTCTCCAGACTCCCCGGGCTCTCTCCGCACGGCCGGAAGGTGCTCGCGCGGTTGGAGGTGACCCGTTTCTGGCCAGGACAGATCGAGGAAGCCTTCCGGCACTGGGAACGGTTCGGCCACGGCCCGGCCCATCGCCTGTACGACCAGCGCTGCTCAGGCCTTGGCGTCGTACTGGCGGAAGGGTTTGGAGGTCAGGGCGAGGGTGGTGATGCCGAGGAGGCAGAGGGCGCCGCCCAGGACGATGCTGGTGACCGGGGTGGTGAGGCCGGCGATCGAGCCGGCTCGGACGTTGCCCAGGTTGGGGCCGCCCAGGCCGACGATGAAGTCGAGGGAGTTGAGGCGGCCGCGGAGTTCGTCGGGGGTCTTGGTCTGGAGGATGGTGGCGCGGAAGACGGTGGTGACGATGTCGGCCGCGCCTGCTGTGGCCAGAAAGGCGACCGCCAGCCAGAGGTGATGGGTGAGGCCGACCGAGCCGATCCCGGCGCCCCAGACCGCTACCGAGATGAGCATCGCGCGGCCCTGGTGCCGGATGTGGCCGAGTGGGCCGGACAGCACCGCGGCAACGAGGCCGCCGATGCCGATCGCGGCGAACAGATAGCCGACCGTTCGCGGTCCACCGCCGAAGTGGGTGTCGGCCAAGGCCGGGAAGAGCGCGGTCGGCATCGCGAGCACGGTCGCGTTGAGGTCGATCAGGAAGATCATCCCGATCAGCGGGTGCGAAGCGGCGTACCGGAGGCCTTCCAGCACCGAGCTCAGTCCGATCGTCGAGCCACCGCCCTCGGGACGCATCGCGGGGAGGCGGCGGACGCTGATCAGTACGGCGATGAAGGTGGCCGCGTCCACGGCGTACGCCGCCTCGAGGCCGACCGAGGCGATCAGTACGCCGGCCAGCACCGGCGCGGCGATGATCGCGACCTGGAAGGACAACTGGCTCAGCGCGGCCGCGGCCGGAAGCCGTTCGAGCGGAAGGATGCGGGGGATGAAGGTCCGCCGGGCCGGGGTGTCGATCGCGCCCAGTGCCGCACTGATTGCCGTGAGCAAATAAAGCAGCCAGACCTGTCGCCAGTCGAGAAATGCCTGCAGAGCGAAGAACAGAGCGACCACGGTCAGCCCGGATCCGGTCAACAGGACCAGTCGGCGGCGATCGACCGCGTCCGCGATCGAGCCGCCGAACAGGCCGAGCAGCAGGGTCGGTACCAGGTTCGCCAGGCTGACCGCGCCGACCGCCACCGACGAGTGGGTCAGGTCGTAGGTCTGGATGGCCACCGCGACACCGGTCATCAGGCTGCCGATCGACGACAGGGACTGGCCGGCCCAGAGCCAGCGGAAATCCACTGACTCCCGCAGCGGCGTCACATCGGCGAACAACCTTCGGGGCACGAGAAGTGATTCTCGCCCGTGCCGGTTGCCCACACCAACCATTAACCGCCCGTACGCCGTGAGCCTGGTCCCCGCTATCGTCGATGCGGCCGTGTATCTGTCTGAGCAAAGGAGTGCCGAGCGTGGTGGAGCAGCCGGAGAACCAGCAGCCGGAGGTGCCGGACGCGGATCTTCGCGCCGCCATCGAGGGACTCGACGACCTCAGCGCCGTCCTGCGGAAGGCGCTGGCCGACGACGACGCCCTCGCCGCGGACGGGACCATCGCGCCGGTCGCCCCCGGGTCGGGCGAGCTGGGCGTCGGGTCTGCTGAGCAGGCCGACGGGCTCGCCGGTGGGTTGGCTCAGGGTGGGCAGGCGGAATGAGTAAGGAGCGGGTGGCGGCGCTGACTGAACAGACTGCTGCCGCGTTGCATGCGGCGCGGAGTTCGCTGGGGTCGGCGGCGGCGATCACGGATGAGGTCCGGCAGGGACTGCGACGCGGCGAGGCTGATATCGCCGAGCTGGCTGGTCAGGCGTCGCGGGTGAGGTATGCCGACGAGCCGCGGCCGCATCTGCGGAACGCCCAGGAGCTTGCGGACGGCGTCGACCGCCGGATGCGCGACGGGCAGCGCGGACTGGGTGAGGTCGGCGACGACCTGGCGCAGGCGACTCGCGCGCTCAACGCCGGTCGGCAGTTCGTGGCGGAGCTCGAGCAGTTGCCCGAGCGGCAGGTGGCCGAGACCGAGCAGCTGAGGCAGCGGGTCGAGGTGCTCAGTCGCGCGGTCCGGGATGCCGGTGACGTGGTCGAGGCCGTCGGTGCCCGCTTGGGCGCTGCCCGGCAGAACGTCGAACCGCTGCTCAATGCGTCCAGCCATGTCGATGATCCAAACCGGACCGCCGCCATGATCGCTGAGGCCGGCACCGGCACCGGTGCCGACAACGACGTGATGTCGGTGCAGCGCCGGCTGGTAGGGCTGAGTGAGGACCTGGACAATGCCCAGCCGCAGGCTGCCGTGGCCGCACAGCAAGGCGCCGACCTTGCCAACACCGCCAGGGTGGCCGCGAACCCGACCCGGGCCGCCGACCAGGCAAAACCCGGCTCCGCCGCCGACCAGGACGCAGCCCGCCGCCCCGCCGAAGCAACCCAAAGCGCCCTCAGAGACCTCTGACCACCACCGCGGGCCTTCACCCTCTGACCAGCACCGCCGCCCGCATTCCCTGACAGGCGGCGGCGCCTCCTCCGAACTCTTTCGTCGGCGGCGGTGACCGCCGGCCGGGGTCAGTTGTGGCGGTGGACGGTGTAGTCCGACTGGGTGAAGCCGCCGTTCAGGCTGCGGGTGGCGTTGTGGGCGAGGTCGATGTCGTGGTCCAGCTCGCCGAACAGGCGGATACCGGAGCCGAGCAGGACCGGGACGGTGGTGATGGTGATCTCGTTCAGCAGGCCGGCCCGCAGGAACGTCTGGATGACCCGGCCGCCGTCGGCGTACACCCGCTTGGCGCCGCGGTCGTTCAGCGTCTGGACCAGTCCGTCGAGGGTCCGGTGCACGATGATCCGCTCATCGGTGTCGACCGGCAGCGAGGTGCTGAGGACTTCGACCTGCTTGCCCTCGTACGGCCAGAAGTCGAAGCCGAGCACCGTCTCGTAGGTCTTCCGGCCCAGCACGACGGTGTCGATGACGGCCATGAACTCCTGGTACCCGGTGTCGCCCGGTTTCTCGTCCCGGTCGGTCAGCCAGTCGATCGTCCCGTCCGGGCGCGCGATGAATCCGTCCAGGCTGGTCGCAATGAAAACCGCGGCATGAAAAGTCACGCTCCCTTTGTACAGCCTGCCAAGGACAAGTTCAGAAACCGCGGGAGAAACGCGGGGCCTCAGCCCTTGAGGCCGGTCTGGGCGAGGCCTTCGACGAAGTGCCGCTGGGCGAGGACGAAGACGATGAGGACGGGCAGCGCGCTCAGGGTGGCAGCGGCGAGCTGGACGTTCCACATCGCGCCGCCGTACGCGTCGACGTACTGCGTGAGCGCCTGCGGGATGGTGAACTTGTCCTTGCTGGAGAGGAACACGATCGGTTCGAGGTACAGGTTCCAGCTGTGCAGGAAGGTGAAGATCGACACCGCCCCGACGGCCGGCTTGGCCAGTGGCAGTGAAACCTGCCAGAACAGCCCGAACCGCCCGAGCCCGTCCATCCGGCCGGCTTCCTCCAGCTCACGCGGCAGCGTGATGAAGAACTGCCGCATGATGAAGGTGGCCAGCACGCTCGGCGCGCCGAGGACCGGGATCAGGATCAGCGGCCAGTGCGTGTTCACCAGGCCGAGCCCGTCGAACATCCGGTAGAGCGGGATGATCGTCACCTCGTTCGGCACCAGCAGTCCGGTCAGCACGATCATGAAGACCACCCCGGAGCCGCGGAACTTGATCCGGGCGAACCCGTAGCCGGCCAGCGACGAGATCACCAGCGTCCCGAGGGTGACCAGGACGGCGATGTAGAAGCTGTTCAGGTACTGCTGCCCGAACGGCTGCAGCTCGAAGACCTTCCGGTACGCGTCCAGGGTCACCGATCGCGGCAGCAGCGACGGTGGGAACGCGAAGATCTCGTTCACCGGCTTCAGTGAAGCGGTCGCCATCCACCAGGTCGGAAAGACGAACGGAACACAGCAGACCAGCAGCACGGCGTACACGCCGACTTTGAGCCTACGACTCATGCCCGTGCTAGTCCTCATGAAATACCCACCTTCTCCGCATCCGCCACTGCAGAATCGTCAACGCCAGCACGATCACGAACAGCAGCAGCGAGATCGTCGCGCCGTAGCCGAAGTGGTGGAACTGGAACGCCTGCTGGTAGAGGTAATAGACCAGCACCGTCGTCGACGTCCCCGGCCCGCCTTGGGTCAGTACCGCGATCTGCGCGAACACCTGCAGCGACCCGACCACCGTGAGGATCGAGGTGAGCAGGATCGTCGGGCTGATCAGCGGCACGGTAACGCGCCGGAACCGGGCCCAGGCCGAGGCCCCGTCGATCTTCGCCGCTTCGTAGAGGTCGGCCGGAACCCCTTGCAGGGCAGCAAGAAACAGCACCATGTTCAGTCCGACGCCCTTGAACAGCTGGACCACGATCACCGAGATCATCGCCGTGGTGTTGCCGCGCAACCAGTTCGGCCCGTCCACCCCGATGCTGTCCAGGAAGCCGTTGATCCCGCCGTTGTCCTGGAGCAGGAACCCCCAGACGATCGTCCAGGCGACCAGCGTCACCACGACCGGGGAGAAGAACAGCGTCCGGAAGACGACCGTCCCGCGCAGCTTCTGGTTCAGCAGGACGGCCAGGAACAGCGCCAAGGTCAGGTTGAGCGCCACCAGCCCGGCCGAGAACACCGCGGTCGCCCGCAGCGCCGGGCCGAGCTTCGGATCCGAGGTCAGCTGGTCGAAGTTGCCCAGGCCGACGAAATCGAAGGTCCCGGCCAGTACGTTCCACTCGTGCAGGCTGTACCAGACCACCAGCCCGAGCGGAACGATGACGAAGGCAATGATCCCGGCCAGCTGTGGCGCGACGAACAGCCAGCCGGCCAATTCGTCCCGCCGCCGCGTGGTCCAGTACGGCGCTCGCTCGGCGGCCCGATCCGCCGAGCGTGCGGGTTTGTCCAGCATCAAGGTCATTTGCTCAGCAACGGGTTGATCTTCGAGCACACTCCGGACAGGACGGCCTTCACATCGGCATCCGGCTTCCAGAGCGGATCGAGCGCGGCCCGGACGGTCTGCTGCAGCTCGGCGTACCCGGTGTGGCTCGTCTTGATGTCACCGCGCTCGACACCGTCGATCACAACGCTCTGCAGCTGTGCGGGCTTCAGCAACGGGTTCGCCTTCGCCAGGGTGGCGGTGTTCAGCTGTGACTTGCGGGCCGGCGGGAAGAACTGTGCGAGCTTGGCCGAGTTCTCCTGGTTGGTGAAGTACGCCAGGAACGCCTTGGCGGCGTCGACGTGCTTGCCCCGCTTGAGTACGCCGATCCCGGCCTGCCCGACCACGGCGTACGGACCGGCTGGTCCCTTCGGCAGCGGGACGAGGTCCCACTTGAATTTCGCCTTGTCCAGCAGGGCTGCCCGGCTGATCTGGGTGATCACCATCGACGAGTCGCCGGCGAAGAAGTCCTTCGTCACGCCCGGCCCCGGCATCGCCTTGTCGGTGAAGACCATCTTGTGAATGTAGGTCATCGCGTCGACCATCGCGGGCTGGTCGAACCCGCAGGTCTTGCCGTCCTCGCTCCACGGCCGGGCACCCCAGGCGCTCCAGATCGAGTTCAGCGCGTCCCAGCCCTTGTAGTCGAAGTCGCCGACCACGATGCCGCCCTTGCCGGTCCTGGCCTGTACTGCGGCACCCGTGGCCACCGCTTCGTCCCAGGTCCAGTTGCCGGAGGCAATCTCCTGGGCGGGCGTCTTGCGTCCGGCCGCCGCCACCAGGTCGGTGTTGACGAAGACGCCCAGCGGTGAGGTGGAGAACGGGTATGCGTACAACTGACCGCCCTGCTCCCAGGTCGCCGTCGTACTGGGGAGCAGATCAGGATCTTTGTCGATCGGCGCGAGGGCGCCGGAGGAGACGAAGTCCGGCGCGGTGCTCTCCAGGATCCAGGCCAGGTCGGGCACGTTGCCGCCGCCGATCTGGGTGGTCAGCGCGGTGGTGTAGCTGTCGAACGGGATCGACTCGAAGGTGATCTTGCCGACGTCGGGGTGATCCTTCTTGTAGGCGGCGGCGATCTGGTCGAACAGCGCGGTGTGCTTGGCGTTCGCGCTCCAGATGGTCATCCGCAGATCGACCGGTCCGGACGAGGCGTCATCGGACCCGCCCCCACAACCTGCCAGGGCCAGTAGTGCCGCGGCCATGCCGGCGGCTGTCAGCGTACGGAGTTTCATGGTGTCAGTCCTCCATCAGTAGCCGGTGCTCAGTAGCCTGAGATGGCCGGCCAGCTCAGTTCGACGCCCTGGGCGACCAGCCGTGCCTGGAAGTCGCTGAGCAGAGCAGGGGTGTTGCGGACCGCGCGCGGGCTGACGCCACGGTCCAGGCAGAAGGCGGCGAGCAGCCCCGCGGCCTCGCCGACGTTCCATTCGACCGGATGAAGCCGGTAGCAGCCGTTGGTGATGTGGGTGGTGCCGAGGTTCTTGCTCGCAGGCAGCAGGTTCTCCACCCGCTGGGGAATCAGTGCGCCGAGCGGGATCCGGAACGGGCTGCTGGCGACGTCGATGTAGTTGTCGCCCCCGGTCGACGGGTGCAGGTCGATCCGATACATCCCCACACCGACACTGTCCTCGTACTGCGCGGCTCCCGCGTCGCCGCGCACCGCAACGGACAGGTCTTGTTCCACAATCGTGTACTCCGCTGCGATGCGCCGCGACTCCCGGATGTAGGGCGCCTGCGCAAGGCCGTCGGTAGAGCCCAGCAGGTCACCACGCAGCCGCAGCCCGGCGAACCCTGTGCCGCCATCCGGCCTGGGCGCCTCGGTCTGCAGCCAGTAGAAGACCGAGTGCGACAACTCCTTGGCGCCGGCCAGATGCTTGTCCGCATCCGGTACGTCGAACACGGGTCCTTCGAGGTAGTCGATCATCGGCCAGTTCACCAGGCAGATGTCGCTCTCGTAGGCGCCGGGCAGGAAGTGCTGCCGGGCAGCGATCCGCCGGAAGGTCCAGAGATTCGTGTCACCGCCCGTACGCCGCTGGTCGGCCACCACGTTCAGCGGATCCTCGTCTGGATTGGGCGTGAACGTCCGCAGCGAGGGCGCAAGGGTCCGGGGATCCGGTGCGTGCCAGGAGAGCATCCGGTCGCCCCAGAACGACGGCTGGTAGTTCCGCCAGAACGCGTAGTTCGCAGGCTTGTCGCCGACTTGGTCGCCGTCGACATGGTCGACCGCGAAGCAGAACGAGACCGCCTGCATGTTCAGCGGCTGCGCCTCCGCCGGTGCACTCGGTTCGCCGGTCGTGCTCTGCGCCTCGAAGCCGGTCACGTACTCCGTACCGGTCAGCGGCAGGAGTTCGCCGGTCTCAGTAGCGTCTAGCACGTACGGCGCAGTCAGGGCGACCCTCTCGCCGCTCTCTCGATGCTCAACCACCACAGAGGTGACCCGGTCGCCATCCGTCGTCGCACTGACCGGCTTGTACGGCTGCAGGACCTGCAGGCGGCGGCTGGCGCGGTAGGGAGCAAGCATGGCTTCCAGTACTGCGACGGCCACGCGCGGCTCGTGACAGAGCTTCGACACATAGCCCGCGCCGGGGTTGAGCTCCTTCGCCGCGGCAGAGCGAGCAGTGAGCGGGTAATGCCGGCGGTAGTAGTCCCGGATTCCTTCCCGTAAGGCGCGGTAGGAGGCGGTGACTCCGAACTGCTCGACCCAGGTGTGCTCGTCCGGCGGTACGGCCTGGCTGGTCAGCTGGCCGCCAAGCCAGTCGTATTCCTCGGTCATCACCACCCGGTGGCCCGCACGCAGGGCTGACAGCGCGGCGGCTACTCCGCCGAGGCCGCCGCCGATGACGAGTAGATCCGCTTCCATCTAAAGGCCTTCCGGTGCGGTGAGAGTGCTGCCCTCGACGAGTTCGCAGGGCAGCAGTTGCTGGATCTCGGCGTCGTCGCCGGACAGGATCGCTTCGAGGAGCCCGACCGCCTGGCGGCCCATCTCCTTGCGGGGGATGTGGAACCCCGAGTAGTCGGCATCGCTGGGCACCGGCCGGCTCGCATCACCAAGCGCCACCACGGACAACTGCGCCGGTACGTCGAGCCCGCGGTCCCTCGCTGCCGCGGCCAACGCATCAGCATCCGCCAGGTCCTCCACGAAGACAGCCGTCACGCCATCCGCAAGCAACTCATCCAGCACGGCGCTCAACTCCCACCCGGCCGCTCCCTCCGCGCCGGCCCTGGGTGGGGGAGAGCTGTATCCCTTGGGGCGCGACGCTACGGAAGCCGCGGAGACGGTCTGCCGAGGACTCGGCACCCGTGCCCGGGCCGACGAACGCGACTCGGCGGTGGCCCAGCTCCAGGGCTCGGCTGGTGACGGTGGCCGTGGCGGTCACGTAGTCGGCTCCGACGTACGGGACCAGGCCGCGGACTTCGGGTCCGGGATCGTCGCGGCGGCCGACGCAGACGAAGGGGTACTTCTCGGCGACCAAGCGGCTCAGCTCCTCCGCGGGGATCCGCCGGCCGAGGAGCAGGGCGCCGTCGGCGATCCGGAGGCGGTTGTTCTCGTGGAAGACGCGACGGCGCCCGTCCGTGACGGGTGCGCTGGTGAACAGCAGCAGGTCGCAGCCGAGTTCCTCGACCGTCTCCTCGATCCCACTGAGAAACGGGTGGTAGAAGTCCGCGCTCGCACTCGGGAACACCGGCTCGTAGGTGAACACCCCGACGATCTGGTTCCGCTGCTGGAGCAACCTGCGGGCGAGCGGATCCGCGACGTACCCGGTCTCCCGGATCACCTTCAGCACCCGGTCCCGCGTCTCGGCCGGGATCCGGGCCGAGGCGGCCGTCCGGTTGTTCAGCACCAGCGACACCGTCGTCTGGCTCACCCTGGCGAGGCGAGCTATGTCGCGCTGCGTCAGCCGTACGGTCATGCCTCACCTGCCTTGAGTAATACGTATTTGCGAGCTGGTATGCCGGAACCGTAGAGCCGGTGAGGTTGCCCGTCAAGGAGTGATCGCAGTGATAATACGAATTAGCAGAGACATACGCATGCCGTCCCGCGACGTACGGGTTCGTGAGCGGTGGCGGTCAGGCGACGAACCGGTCGGGTGAGCGAGTCAGCTGGTCCGCAGTTTTACCGTATGCCGCAGTGGCGATCGGCCGGTGAGGTAGACGCGGAGACCGTCCGGGGTGAGGCTGCCGTTGAGCTGGGTGTATCGCTCACCTGGGTCCATGGCGACCCTGGTGTCCCCGTTGCCCGGGCCGAACTCGATCCAGTCGGCACCGACGGTGTACCGGCCGGTCCCGGTGCTCAGCTGGTAGTTGCCGGGGGCATCGAGCGGGTCGGCACCGGTCAGCGTTCCGCCCGCCCGGAAGCAGAGCTCGATCGCCAGTGGGACCGCGGAGCCGGCCAGGTCGAAGGTCAGGTCGAAGCCGCCGGTGACCTCGGTGACGGTGATCGAGGTTCGCAGTACGCGGTACTGCTTGGGGCGGTGCGGGAAGTCCATCGAGGCATAGAAAGTCGTCGGGCGCCGGTACTGCGGTAGGCAGCCGCTCGGCGAGGGACGGCCGTTCGAGCACCTCGGCCAGGAAGTCGCCGAGCTCGCCGGTGCCACGGCGTTCGATGTCCTTGGCAACAGTCGCGAACCTGCCGTCGGAGTCGAGCAGAGCCAGCTCGCGGAACTGGGTCAGGTACCACCAGACATCCCGGATCCTGTTCTGGTCCTGGCGGCGGGAAGCGACCGTCTCGACCTCGCCGTTCGGCTCCAGGTGGAACAGCGTCGCTGCCAGGTCGCGGCGGACGTAGCCGATCAGTTCCGGCCGATTCCGGAGCCAGGCGATGGTCAGCAGACTCGGGTTCGTGACTTCGGCGGAGTACGTCGAACTCCGCTCGCTGTAGAGGCCGTCCGGAGTCGCGTCGATGCCTTCGCCGAGCCAGTCGTCGATCCGCGCGGCGTACCGGCGGTCGGGGAAGAGGTGGTGGGTGCGGGCGAGCGCGGCGGATACCTCCCAGCGGTGATTGGGAGTGTGGACGCCACCCGACGCCAGGGCTGGACCGGCCTTGCGCAGGATCCGTTCGAGCGTCGCGCGATGCGTCTCGGTGGGCCGCTGGTCATCGGCGTCCAGCAGCGCCCAGATCAGACAGAGATCCTGGATGGCGAAGGCGGTGTCCGGCGGCGAGTGCAGTTGCCGACGTCGTAGGTGCCGTCGTCGTGCTGCAATCCGGCCAGCCGGTCGACCAATTTCTCGAGTGGACCGAGCAGGGCCGGGTCACGGAAACAGCCGGACCGGCTCCAGACATAGCCCGAGACCAGCCGACGCACCTTCCGTGCGACCGCCCGGACGCTGTCAGCGGCATTTTCCAGGCTGCCCAGAACCAGCGGAATCTGCGCGGTGTTGGCCTTGGTGAGCAACGCCAGGAATTCCTCGTCCAGCGTTCCCGCGGCAGTTGCGGAACCAGCGGCCGCGGCCGGCAGCAGGACCCCCGCGGACAGGCTGGTGAGCGATCCGGCCAGGAACGTACGACGATGCGTCGGTGCCTCCTGCAGGCGGGGAAAGCGGTTGCCAAATGCTCAGTACTGTCGCTGGACACGAATGTCGTGTCAAGACTTCGCAGCTGTCCGGAATCGGTCAAAGAAGCTGTCCGCGAGGTCTTGCCCAAGTCAGATGATAGCGCTAACTTATCGGCCTGGGTAAACGCTTTCCGTGACTGTAAGGCTGCTGGAGGAAAGAAAATATGAGCGCGCTGGGAGAGTTGAGCACGCTCGGTCGGAATAAGCCGCCCGGGCAGAAACCAGGCCGGGCCGGGAAGGTCAAGAAGCGGGACAACCTGGCGGCGTACCTGTTCCTGTCGCCGTGGCTGGTCGGGCTGTTCGTGATCACGATCGGGCCGATGCTGGCCTCGCTCTACCTGGCCTTCACGGACTACAACCTGATCCAGGCGCCGGAGTGGATCGGGTTCGAGAACTTCACCCGGATGCTGTCCGACCAGCGGCTGCACAACTCGCTGCAGGTCACCTTCACCTACGTGTTCGTCTCGGTCCCACTGCAGCTCGCCGTCGCTCTCCTGCTGGCCGTTGTACTGGATCGTGGCGTTCGCGGAATGGCCTTTTACCGATCGATCTTCTACCTGCCGTCGCTGCTCGGGTCGAGCGTGGCGATCGCGATCCTGTGGAAGCAGGTGTTCGGCACAGAGGGCCTGCTGAACCAGGTGCTCGCGCCGCTCGGGTTCGAAGGCAAGGGCTGGATCTCCGACCCCAGTACGGCGCTCGGCACGCTGGTGGTGCTGAACGTGTGGACCTTCGGTGCGCCGATGGTGATCTTCCTGGCCGGGCTGCGGCAGATCCCGGCGATGTACTACGAGGCCGCGTCAGTGGACGGCGCGAGTGCCTTCCGCCGGTTCCGCAGCATCACGCTGCCGCTGCTCACCCCGATCATCTTCTTCAACCTGGTGCTGCAGATCATCCACGCGTTCCAGTCGTTCACCCAGGCGTTCGTCGTCTCCGGTGGGACCGGCGGGCCGTCCGATTCGACCATGTTCTACACGCTCTATCTCTACGACCGTGGCTTCGGGAATTTCGACATGGGTTACGCGTCCGCGATGGCGTGGTTCCTGCTCGTGATCATCGGGGTCTTCACCGCGATCAACTTCATCGCCTCGAAGTACTGGGTGTTCTATGACGACTGAGACGCTGCGATCGGCGGTCGTACGCCGACGCGCCGGCACCTTCGGCTGGACCAGGATCCGGCCGGTACTCACGCATCTGGCGCTGGCAGCCGGCGCCCTGGTGATGCTCTATCCGCTGATCTGGATGGTCGTCAGCTCGCTGCGGCCGGGCAACGAGATCTTCCGCGAACCCGGGCTGCTCGTCCGGGACCTGGAGATCGGCAACTACAAGGTCGGCTGGAACGCGTTGAGCGAGCCGTTCACCCGGTACCTGCTGAACTCGGCCGTGGTCGTCCTCGGGGCCGTGCTGGGGAACCTGGTCTCCTGCTCGATGGCGGCGTACGCGTTCGCCCGGCTGGAGTTCACCGGCAAGAAGTTCTGGTTCTCGATCATGCTGGTGACGATCATGCTGCCGATCCACGTGGTGATCGTGCCGCAGTACATCCTGTTCTCGCAGGCCGGCTGGATCAACACGTTCCTGCCGCTGGTGGTGCCGAAGTTCCTGGCCACCGACGCGTTCTTCGTCTTCTTGATGGTGCAGTTCATCCGCGGCATCCCGCGCGAACTGGACGAGGCGGCCCGGATCGACGGCTGCGGCCGGGCCGGCATCTTCCTGCGGGTGATCCTGCCGTTGATGGTGCCCGCGCTGGCGACCACGACGATCTTCACGTTCATCTGGACCTGGAACGACTTCTTCAGCCAGCTGATCTACCTGACCGATCCGAAGATGTACACCGTCCCGGTCGCGCTGCGGTCGTTCGTCGACGCCACCGCCAGTACCAACTGGGGATCGATGTTCGCGATGTCGGTCGTCTCGCTCGTCCCTGTCTTCCTTGCCTTCCTCTTCGGTCAGCGCTTCCTGATCAAGGGGATCGCGACCACCGGCATCAAGTAATCCCGCTGAAAGGTGCACATCATGAGGCCGCTCTCCCGTTCCACCGGTGCCCCGCCGTCGTCATCAAGAGGCTTGCGAGTCTTGGCTGCCGTCGCGATCGCCACCTCCCTGCTCGTCGCGAGCGGCTGCGGCGGTTCGTCTGGTGGACAGTCCGCCAACGGCGAGGTCACCCTTCGCTTCAACTGGTGGGGCTCCGACACCCGGCACAAGCTCACCCAGCAGGTGATCGAGGAGTTCCAGAAGGAACACCCGAACATCAAGATCAAGGGTGAGTACGGCGAATGGGCCGGCTACTGGGACAAGCTCGCCACCACCGTGGCCGCCAACGACGCTCCCGACATCATCCAGATGGACGAGAAGTACCTGCGCGAGTACGCCGACCGCGGCGCGCTGCTGGACCTGAAGAAGGCCGACGGGCTGGACACCGGCAAGTTCGAGCCGGACACGCTGGGCACGGGTGAGTTCGACAACGGGCTGTACGGACTCGACGCGGGCATCAACGCGTTCACGATCGTGGCCAACCCGGCGGTCTTCAAGGCCGCGGGTGTCGCCATGCCCGACGACAAGACCTGGACCTGGGATCAGTACACCCAGCTCGCCGCGCAGATCAGCACGAAGCTCAACGGGAAGGGCTGGGGGACCGCGGCGCCCGGGAGCAACGACGCCGGCCTGAACATGTGGGCCCGGCAGCACGGGCAGTCGCTGTTCACCAAGGACGGCAAACTCGGCGTCACCAAGGAAGGCGTGACCGAGTTCTGGTCCAACGTGGTGAAGATGCAGGAAGCGAAGGCGACGCCGTCCGCGGCGTTCACCGCGCAGGACATTACCGCGCCGCTCGACCAGTCCGGGATGGCGACCGGCAAGCTGGCGATGAGTTACGGCTGGAGCAACCAGCTGAACGCGCTCAGCAAGGCCTCCGGTCAGGACCTCGAGCTGCTGCGGCTGCCGAGCGTGAGCGGCAAGGCGAGTGAGAACGGCGCGTACTACAAGGGATCCATGTTCTGGTCGATCTCCTCGCGCTCGAAGCACCCCAAGGAGGCGGCCGAGTTCGTCAACTACCTGGCGAACAGCCCGGCGGCGGGCAACATCCTGCTGGCCGAGCGTGGGGTCCTGCCGAACACCGAGATCCGGGCCGCCGTCGCGTCGAAGCTGAAGCCGGCCGACGCCGCGTCGCAGGCTTTCATCGCGAGCATCGCCAGCGAACTCGGCGAGCCTTCGCCGCCCCCGCCGGTCGGAGGTGGTCAGGTGGAGAAGATCATCCAGCGCTACACCACCGAGGTGATGTTCGCCCGGATGAAGCCGGACCAGGCGGCCGAGGCGTTCATCAACGAAGTCAACGGAGAGCTGGCCAAGTGACGTTGCTATCAGCAACTGATTCGTGGTGACCGGCCGGGACGCCGGGGCGGGGTTCCGGCCGGTCACCGTGGGGCTGGCCGGAGTGCACGGCTTCGGGGCCGTGCATCTGCGGAACGTGACCCGGCTGGCGGCCGAAGGGCGGGTCCGTCTGGTGGCCGTCGCGGATCCGCGACCGCCTGGCGAGGAGTTGCCGCCGGACGTCGCCGTGTACTCCGAGCTGCGCGAGCTGCTCGATGCCGTCGAGGTCGACGTGGTGATCATCGGGACGCCGATCCAGACCCACATCCCGCTGGCGGAGCTGGCCCTGCGGGCAGGGTCGGATGTACTGCTGGAGAAACCTCCGGCCGCCTCGCTGGCGGAGTTCGAGCACCTGTTGTCGGTGATCGAAGAGACCGGGCGCAGCTGCCAGGTCGGGTTCCAGACGGCCGGCTCCCATGCCGCCCAGGCGTTGGCAGCGATGGTGGCGGACGGGCGGCTGGGCGAGCTGCGGGGGATCGGGGTGGTCGGCACGTGGGTGCGCACCGCGCAGTACTGGCAACGATCGCGGTGGGCGGGTATCCGCACGCTCGACGGGGTCGATGTGGTCGGTGGCGCCGTGACGAATCCCTTCGCTCATGGGACGGCGGCTGCGCTGATGATCGACGGCTCGGGGTGCGCCGACCAGGTGAGGTCTGTCGAGACCGAGCTGTTCCGGGCCAATGCGATCGAGGCCGACGACACTTCCGTCGTACGGGTGCTCACCAGTCGCGGTACGACGGTGGTGACGGCGCTGACGTTGTGTGCCGAGGTGCACGATGACGAGCCGGTGGTGATCGTGCATGGGTCGGCCGGACGTGCGGTCCTGCGGTACACGAAGGATCGGCTGGAGTTGACGGTCGACGGGCAGACGACGGAGACGCAGTACGGGCGGGACGATCTGCTGGAGAATCTGATCGACCATCGGGCCGACCCTGCTGTGCCGTTGCTGGCACCGTTTGCAGAGACGGGCGCATTCACCCGGGTCGTCGAGGCGGTGCGGGTCTCGGCGCCGCCTGCCGAGATTCCTGCTTCGCTGGTCCGCTGGGAGGGCGAGGGCTTGGAGCGCCGCCCGATCGTGGCCGAGGTCGAGAAGTGGGTCACGCGTGCGGGCGAGGAGCTTGCCTTGTTCACCGAACTCGGGGCGCCCTGGGCGACCTCGTAGTACGGAGCAGGGCTGTTCCGTACTGCGAGGGCTCGGAGGATGCGCGGGTTTTCCTCCGTGATGGTCGAGGGGGTGGCTCCGTTGGAAGTGTGAAGCAGACGTTCGTTGGGGAAGTTCGGGTAGCAGTAGCAGATCGATTCCGGGATCGACTCCCCGGGACGGCCCCCGAACCGGTAGCCTCGTCCAGCCACCTGGGGAGGCCGCACTACCATCGCCGACGAACTGCCGGAGAGCCCAAACCGGTCAGGAGACCACGTCTTGCAGGAGAACACCACCAGCACCAGTACTGGCGAGCTCGCCAACGTACCTCTCACCGGTGCTGACAAAGTTGCCTACGCTTTCTACGCCACCGCCGCCACAGCGGCCCTCGTCGGTCAGGTCTGGGCCGGCGTCACGCACATCCCGTGGCCGGACGAGGGATTCTCGCCATTCCTGAAGATCGCCCTCGTCACGCCCGCGGTCGCCGTCATCGAGCTCGGTGGTGTCGCGACCGCGGCGCTCGCCGATCTTCGCCGCCGTAAGGGCGAGCAGGCCTACGCCTACCGCGCGATGTCGCTGTTCGCGGCGATCGTCGCGCTCGTTTTCAACGTGGTAGGCCACTGGCGGCCGGAGGAGCGGTTCCTCGCCTTCGGCTTCGGTGGTCTGTCCGCGTTCGCCTATGTCCTCTGGCTGATCCACAGCTCGGCCCGCCGCCGCGACGCGTTGCGCAAGGCCGGCCAGATGGCGACCACCGGACCCGTGTACGGCGTGGTCCAGTGGGCCCGCGAGCCGAAGGTCACCTGGCTCGCGCGGTCGATCGCGCTCGAGCACGGGTACGGGTTGTACGAGAGCCTGCGCGCCGCGCGGCACCAGATCCGCAACAACGCGCGTCGCGACGCGATCGCCGGCACCGTTGCCGAGTACATCCGGTCCGAGCACCAGGACGAGCGGCTGGCGAAGATCGCCGAGACGACGTACGACGCGGACCGGCTGGCCGGGATGCTGGAGGAGCGGATCAACTACGAGGTCGTCACGAACAAGCTGACCCTCGCGATCTCGCCGCCCCCGCCGGAGCCGGAGCCGCAACCGCAGAAGGACGAGCGGACCGACCTGCGCGCGGCCGTCTGGGTCGTCGAAGGCACGACGCCGCCGGTGCAACAGTTGCCCGCTCAGCAGGTTCCGGTTGAGCAGCTTCGGCCCGCCGCCGGAGTGCCGCTGCGCAATGACGAGCAGTGGGAGGAGGCGATGACCGGCGAGCTGATGGCGGTCGAGTACCTCCCTTACGACCGTAGTACGGAAGATGCGGACGAGGCCGAGGTCGTCGAGGAGGGGGCCGCCCCGCAGTACGTGCAGCCGGTCGCACCTGTCGTGCCAGAGCCGGTCGCACCGAGGGTGCCGCGGGCGGACCTGCCGGTCGCACAGCCGATGGCCCAGCCGGTCGCCGAGCAGGAGCACGTCGTCCAGGCGACGCCGAAGCCGGTCGTGAAGCCGCCGCTGCCGAAGCCGGCCGCGACCCGGAAGGCGAAGACCGTGCGCAACAGCGTTCCGCAGTCGGCCGCGCCGGTGCCGACGCTCGAGGAGCCGGTGGTCGCGGCGACGCCGGAGCCCGTCGTACCGGGTGGTTCCGAGCCCGTCCGGGCCGAGGAGCCGACCGTGATCGCGCGCGAGGTCACATCCCGCACGACGCCGTCCAACAGCCGTCCCGCGCCGAAGCCGAAGGCCTCGTCGTCGCGGGGTGGTGGCGATCTCGACAAGAAGCGCCAGCGTGCCTGGGCGCTGCTCGGCGACTGGCCGTCCGACCGCCCGCGCACCCCGGAGGTGCTCGCCTCGGCGATTGCCTCCAGCAACGACGACGCTGCCGCGTTCATCGTGCAGTACGACGCCGAGAACAACCTGGCAACCGCCAACCAGAACTGAGCCCCACCAAACAGCCGGCCAGATTTCTTCTGGCCGGCTGTTTGCTTTCGTACGACGCCCCGCTTAGCGGCTCCTCCGTCGCCCGCTCGACCACCCGCGCCGGGTACGGCTGTGTCAGCTCTTGGCCTGCCCCAGAAGTTCCGTGAGGCGGGGAAAGCCCAAGCCGGCGGAGGCTGTGGCGATGTCTCCGGAAGACAGGGACCTGGCTGCTTGTTCCAGCGACAGCATGGTGTGGCCGTAGAGGGACATGCCTAGGCTGATGCGCTTTACGCCTACCTGGTGGAGTTCGGCGACCGTCAGGATCTTGTCTGCGGGGGAGATGACGACGTTGACCGGCTTTGGTGCGACGGCCGCGACGATGGCGCGGACCGTGGCCAGGTCGGGTGGGAAGGGGGCGTAGAGGACATCCGCGCCGGCTTCGGCGAAGGCGGTCAGGCGGCGGAGGGTGTCGTCAAGGTCGGGGTTGCCCTGGAAGAAGTTGTCCGTTCGGCCGGTGATGACGATCCTGCCCTTCGCGGCGGCGACGGCGTGGCGGATTCGCAGTACGGCGTCGTCGAAAGCGCGAATGGGCTGCTCGGGGTTGCCGCTGGTGTCTTCGATGCCGATTCCTGCGAGGCCCGCGGCGATCGCGGCCTCGACAGTCCCGGCGACCTCCTCGGGGGTCTCGCCGTAGCCGTCTTCGAAGTCGCCGTTGACCGGAAGGGCGGTGAGCCGGCCGAGTAGTTGAGCGTGCTCGAGATGTTCCTCGCGGCTGACCGCGTGGCGTCCGTCGAAGCGGCCGAGGGTGGCGGCGAAGGCGGCCGAGGAGGTCGCGATCGCTTCGAAGCCCGCATCGGCGAGGATCAGCGCGGACAGCCCGTCCCAGGCATTCGGCATCACGAGGCCACCGTCGCGGGTGTGCAAGGCCATGAACTTCTCGTAGAGCTCGAAACCAGACATGCCAGTCCCCTCTTGGGAAGAGTTGAACTCCGCCCGGCTCCTGCGTGCCGGTCGCCGTAGGGCGACGATACGCCGCGTGGGTGAGGTCAGCCGGCGCCGTGGCCGGTGGCGACCCGCTCGCTGTCGCGGGTCGGCTCGGGCGGCGTGCCGTCTCCGAACGGCCTGCCGCCGAGGGCTTCGCGGCCGTGCGGAGTGAGCCAGGTCGACAGGTCGGGGCCGTCGGGGATGATCTGGGTCGGGTTGATGTCGGTGTGCACCAGGTAGTAGTGCTGCTTGATCTGGACGAAGTCGACCGTGTCGCCGAACCCCGGGGTCTGGAACAGGTCGCGCGCATACGCCCACAACACCGGCAGCTCGGTGAGCTTGTTGCGGTTGCACTTGAAGTGACCGTGGTACACCGCGTCGAACCGCGCCAGCGTGGTGAACAGCCGCACGTCGGCCTCGGTGATGGTGTCGCCCACGAGGTACCGCTGGTCGCCAAGCCTTTCGGACAGCCAGTCGAGGGCAGTGAACAGTCGCTCGTACGCCGCGTCGTACGCCTCCTGCGAACCGGCGAAACCAGCGCGGTACACGCCGTTGTTGACCTCGGTGTAGATGCGCTTGGCAACTTCGTCGATCTCGTCCCGCAACGGCTCCGGGTACAGCTGCGGAGCGCCGTCGCGGTGGTACGCCGTCCACTCGGTCGACAGATCGAGCGTGAGCTGCGCGAAGTCGTTGGTCACCACGGCACCGCTCTGTACGTCGACCATCGCGGGCACCGTGATGCCCTTCGGGTAGTTCGGGTCGCGCTTGAAGTACGCGTCCTGCAACCGCGGAATCTTCAGCACCGGGTCGACGCCGCCCGGGTCGAGATCGAACGTCCAGCTGCGCTGATCATGTGTCGGTCCGCAGAACCCGATCGACAGCACGTCCTCCAGCCCGAGCAGCCGGCGAACGATGATCGCCCTGTTCGCCCATGGACAAGCCCGCGCCACCACCAGCCGGTACCGCCCCGGCTCGACGGGATACTCGGCATCGGGGTCGTTCGTGATCCGGGTGCTGAGGTAGTCGCTGTCCCGGTTGTACTCGCCCTTGGGGTTCACAGAAGAAGACACCCCTCCAGAGTGCCCAGCTACCCAAGACCTCGAACCCGCTACGAGGCCAACCGCCTGCGGGTGTTGGTCGGTTCAGGCTGGTTGATCTCTGCCCAGACCGTGTCCAGGGAAAGGTTGAGCACATCGGCGATCGCCGCGATGGTCGGGAACGCAGGTGTCGCTACCCGGCCCGACTCGATCTTCCGTAGGGTCTCCGGTGAGACGTGTGCGTCGAGCGCGGTCTGGAGCATCGAGCGCTCACCCCGGGCGCGACGCAACAGGGCGCCGAGACGCTGTCCACGCTCGACCTCCGCGGGTGTGAGCGGCAACCTGACCATGACCCGATGATAGTACCGGGATAATATGGACGGGATAGTTATTGGTTGCGTGAGGAAGGCGCCGCATGATCGAGATCCTGAACTCCACCGAACTGCCTCGAGCGAAGGAGGCAGGCGCCCTGGTCGCCGACATTTTGCAGACGATGAAGAGCCGTAGCGCGGTCGGCACGAACCTCCTGGACATCGACCAGTGGGTCAAGGCCATGATCGTCGGGGCCGGCGCGGTGTCCTGCTACGTCGACTACGAGCCGTCCTTCGGGCGAGGGCCGTTCGGCCACTACATCTGTACGTCCGTCAACGACGCCGTGCTGCACGGACTGCCGCACGACTACACGCTGGCCGACGGCGACCTGCTGACACTCGACCTCGCCGTCTCCCAAGGCGGAATCGCCGCGGACTCTGCCATCACCTTCATCGTGGGCGAGTCGAAGGCCCCGGAGAGCGTCGCGCTGATCAGCGCGACCGAACGCGCCTTGAGTGCGGGCATAGCCGTTGCCGGCCCGGGAGCCCGCATCGGCGACATCTCCCACGCCATCGGCACCGTCCTCAGCGAGGCCGGGTACGAGATCAACACCGAGTTCGGCGGTCATGGCATCGGATCGACGATGCACCAGGACCCGCATATCTCGAACACCGGACGTCCCGGTCGTGGCTACAAGCTGCGCCCCGGGCTGCTGCTCGCACTGGAGCCATGGGTGATGGTCGACACCGCTGTGCTCGTCACCGACGCCGACGGGTGGACGCTGCGAAGTGCAACAGGTTGTCGGACAGCACACAGCGAGCACACGATCGCGATCACCGACGACGGAGCCGAGATCCTCACGTTGCCGACAACCACCTGAGCAGGCTCACGCAGTACGGCCGAGGTTCACCGGGAGTTCGGCCAGGCCGCTGACCAGGACCTGGCGCCATTTGAGGGATTCGGCGGGCTTGGCCAACGAGAGGTCGGGGAAGCGGCGGAGCAGAGCCAGCAACGACTCCTGGAGTTCGATGCGGGCCAGTTGGGCGCCGAGGCAGAAGTGCGGACCGAAGCCGAACGAGAGGTGCTTGTTGTCCTTGCGGTCCAGGCGAAGCTCGTCCGGATCGTCGTACTGGCGTGGATCCCGGTTGGCCGAGTTCAGGGCAGCCATCACGCCTTCGCCGGCTTTGATCTGTACGCCGTGCAGTTCGACGTCCTCGATCGCGACCCGCAACTGCCCGACCTCGCTGAACCGGTTGAAGCGCAGCAGTTCCTCGATCGCGGAGTCCACCAGCGAGTGGTCGGCGACCAGCCGGGCCCAGTTGTCCGGCCAGCGCAGCAGTGTCGCGATGACGCTGGAGATCTGGTTCGCGGACGTCTCGTGGCCGGCCACCAGCAGGTTGACGCCGAACGAGATCAGCTCCTCCTGGCTGAGCCGGTCGCCTTCCTCGCGGGCGCGGACCAGTTCGTCGAGGAGGTCCTCGGCCGGCTGGTCGCTGTTCGCCAGCTTCCGGTCGACGAGTTCCTCGATGTACGCCGTGAGGTCGGTCATCGCCTGCTCGACCAGATCCTTCTCGGCCATCCGCATGCTGTAGCCGAGTTCGGTCCACTCGCGGAACTGGTTGCGATCCTCGTACGGGACCCCGAGCAGCTGACAGATCACCTGGATCGGCAACGGCAGCGCGACCAGTTCGCGGATGTCCGCACCGTCCCCGGCCGCCGCGACGTCGTCGGCGAGCTTGGCCGACAACTCGGCCACCCACGGCCGGGTGCGCTCGATCCGCCGATGCGCGAAGGTCGACGACACCAGCTTGCGCAGCCGGGTGTGCCCGGGCGGATCCGTCGTGGTCAGGCTGTTCGGCATCGGCTTGGCCAACGCGACCCGAGGGGCCCCCTGCTTGACCACCGCGGCCCGCGAGAACCGCGGATCCGCGAGCACCATCCGCACGTCGTCGTACCGGGTCACCAACCAGACCTCGGCCCCGGCCAACGTCCGCACCCGCGCCACCGGCCGGTTCTCCCGCAGCGCGGCGAACGTCGGCGAAGGATCGAACTGAAACGCATCGCTGAACGGAATCTCAAGCACCGGCTCCGACATACCCCGACCCTAAGTGAGTCAGGTAGGCCTTCGCTCGCATCCAAGCGGGTCGGGCCCCGGACCACCACCCCGGTGACCTCGGCGTACTGCGCCGCTCTGTCAGGCGTACGCCAGGTCGGGCGATCGTGTCCCGACGGACAGGTAATAGTCGCGACCGGCCGGGGGTGCTGAGCGTGCCCGGCGGTCGACGCGGTCCGAAATGACGGCCATTACCTGTCGCTCGGGACATCTCCCCAGCCCCTCCGCCGCCAGCCGGCGGCGGAGGGGCTGCCGGCTACTTGGTGCCGAAGGTGTAGACGGTGGTGGAGGTGAAGACCTCGCCGGGGCGGAGGACCGTGGACGGGAAGTTGGGCTGGTTGGGGGAGTCGGGGAAGTGCTGGGTCTCGAAGGCGAAGGCGTCGCCCTGGCGGTAGGCCCGGTTGCCGATGCCCTGGAAGGTGCCGTCGAGGAAGTTGCCGCTGTAGAACTGTGCTCCGGGCTGGCTGGTGTGGACCGTCACGGTCCGGCCTGCCGCGGGCTCCCAGAAGCGGGCGGCGAAGCGCATCCCGTCGGCGCCGGCCTTGCCGAGCACGAAGTTGTGGTCGTACCCACGCCCGATCACCAGTTGGGGGTGGTCGTCGCGCAGTCGCGCGCCGATCGCGGTCGGCTGGTTGAAGTCGAACGGCGTACCGGCCACCGGGGTGAGCTCGCCGGTCGGGATCAGCCCCGCGTCGACGGGCGTGAACTTCGGCGCGTTGAGCTGCAGGATGTGTCCGTCGATCGAGCCCGAACCCTCGCCGGCCAGGTTGAAGTACACGTGGTTGGTCAGGTTCTGGATGGTCGGCTTGCCGGTAACTGTGGCGTGGTAGTCGATCCGCAGGTTGTCATGCTTGTCGAGCGTGTAGGTCACCTTGCTGGTCAGCTCACCCGGGAAGCCCATCTCGCCGTCGGGGCTGACGTAGGTGAACGCGACGCCGACGGCAGACGAGCTCTGGACGACCTTGGCCTTCCAGACCCTCTTGTCGAAGCCGATCGTGCCACCGTGCAGGGCGTTCTCGCCGTTGTTGATCGGGATCTGGTAGGCGTGGCCGTCGATGCTGAACTTGCCCTTGGCGATCCGGTTGCCGTAGCGGCCGACGGTGGCGCCGAAGTACGGGCTGAGTGCCGCATAGTCCGGCAGGTTGTCGAAGCCGAGGCTGATGTTCTTGGTGTGGCCACGCCGGTCCGGGGTGTCGACCCGCTGGATGGTGGCCCCCCAGGTCAGCATCGAGATCGTGACCCGGCCGTTGGTGAACGTGTAGACGTCGACCGCCTGGCCGTCCGGCGTGGTGCCGAACGGGTCCTTGCGGATGTCGAGTCGTCCGTGACCGCGCTGCGCATCCATGGCGGCGACCTTATCGGGCGTTCCCACGGCGTCGGCCCCGGTCTGCAGGGCGCCGGCGGCCGCGGCACCCAGGCCGAGCGCGCCCGCGGTACGCAGGACTTGGCGGCGGGGCAGGTTGTCAGGCATTAGATCCCCTCACTGGTTGTAGCCGGTCGTCGGCCGAGAGAGCGTGCACACAGTGCCGACGTGGGCACTGTAAGCAGGCTTCTCCGGTGTTTGGAATAGTTTGGAACGGTTCGAATCCGTCCGACAGCTCCGGCCCGGAAGTCAGGACAATTGCGCGGCCCTGACCAGATCCGTCCGGTTCAGGGCTGGTCGGTGCCTACCGCAAGCGCCGGGAAGGCCGCAGGATCGAGGTATGAGCCAGACAGCATTGATCGTCATCGACGTTCAGGAATCCTTCCGCGTCCGCCCCAACTGGAGCGCGGTCGACCATCCCGACATCGCCGACCGGGTCAACCGCCTGGTCGCCGCGGCCCGCGACCGCGGCGACCTGGTGGTCTGGGTCCTGCACAGCGAGCCGGGCACGGGCGGCGCGTTCGACCCGGCCGAAGGACACGTCCGGCTGATCGAAGGCCTCACGCCGATCGATGGTGAGCCGGTGATCCCCAAGACTTCGCACAACGCCTTCACCACAACGAATCTGCAGCAGATCCTCACTCAGCGCGGCATCCGCGAACTGATCATCAGCGGCATCCGCACCGAGCAGTGCTGCGAGACCACCACCCGGGTGGCATCCGACCTTGGGTACGACGTCGTCTTCGTCACCGAGGCCACCGCGACGACCCCGCTGCCGCACTGGACCATGCCGGCCGACGCCACTCTCGAGGAGATCCTGGCCGACCCCCGCACGCTCAGCCCGGCGGTGATCGCCGAGCGGACCGAGTACGCCCTGGCCGGCCGGTTCGCCACCATCCGGACGCTGGACGAGGTCGCCCCGGTGCTCGTGGCATCCTGACTGGATCATGCCCACCAAGGTCGTGTTCTTCCTGCTGCCGAAATTGCACCTGCTGGACCTTGCCGGCCCGGCCCAGGTGTTCTCGACCGCGAACGACCTCGGTCATGGTTACGACCTGTACTACGTGGCCGAGGTCGACGAGATCGTCACGGCGCAGGGGATCCCGGTCAAGGCGCGGTTGGACTGGCCGGAACTGGGCCCCGCCGACCTCATCGTCGTACCGGGCTGGCGGTCGCCCAGGTTCTCGCCGCAGGCGCCTCTCGCAGCGGTGACGAAGCAGCGGCTGCGGACTCACCACGCGGGCGGCGGTCAGGTCGCGAGCGTGTGTTCCGGGGCGGACGCGCTGGGCGCGGCCGGTCTACTCGACGGCCGCAGGTACACCACCCATCACGACCTCACCGAGACGCTCGCCGCGCGGTACCCGAAGGCGCAGCTGATCCGGGATGTCCTGTATGTCGAGGACGACCGCGTCATCACCTCGGCGGGGATCGCCAGCGGGATCGATCTGGCGCTGCACCTGGTCGCGGTCCAACGCGGCGCCGAGGCTGCGGCCCGGGTGGCGCGTGAGATGGTCGTCTACGCGCGGCGCAACGGCGACGAACTCCAGGAGAGCGCGATGCTGCGGCACCGCGGCCATGTCAGCGACCTCGCCCATCGGGTTCAGGACGTCATCGACAGCCGGTACGCCGATCAGCTCCGGCTGGCCGAGCTGGCCAGTGGAGTCGGGGTGAGCGAGCGGACCTTGACCAGAGTGTTCACGGCCGCGACCGGCCTCACGCCGTTGCGATACCAGCAGATCCTGCGGCTCGAGCGGGCCGAGAATCTGATCGGCCACGGCACCACGATCGAGGCGGCCGCACGAGCCGTCGGCTTCGAGGACGCGCGGATGCTCCGCCGTCTCCGGTCCCGCCCGGCCGCGGGGTAGACCTAGGTCTACCGGTGAGGGGGGTTTGGGGCTCCTGAGTTCCGCCGCCGATCACGCGACGCTCGACGCAGTACGGGCACAGCGCTCGGTGCGGGGTCGGCGAGAGGCAGAACATGAGCAGGGGATCGGTGACCGTGCGCGCAGCACGGTGGAGTGCTACTCATCCGTGGCGGGCGATCGGCCTCTGGCTGTTGCTCGTCGTCGTAGCGGTCGGGATGTCGGCCGTGATTCCGAAGCAGGCGACCAAGGACAAGGACAACTGGGTCGGTCAGTCCGGCGTGGCTTCGCAGCTGATCGAGGACGCGAACCTCGGCGAGCGGCCGAGCGAGACGATCCTGATCACCAACTCGGGAGCCGTGCTGGACAAGGCGTCCGCGACCAGTGTGATCGGTCAGCTCCGCCAGAAGATGACCGCGATCAATGCCGTCGGCAACGTCGGCCAACCGGTCTGGGCGGAGAACGGCAAGGCCGCGCTGCTCCCGATCGAGCTGAAGGGCACCGCGGACGACGCCGCGGACAACGTCGGCAAGCTCGTCGCGGCAACGGCCGAAGTACAGCGCGCGCACCCGGACCTCTCCATCGCCGAGACCGGAGAAGCCTCGCTGGACAAGGGGATCTGGAAGCAGGTCGGGGCCGATCTGGGTCACGCCGAGAAGCTCAGCCTGCCGATCACCTTCGCCTTGATGTTGCTTGCCTTCGGCGCCTTGATCGCGGCCGGGATCCCGGTCCTGCTGGCGTTCTCCGCGGTTGGGGCGGCGCTCGGGTTCTACGCGCCGCTGTCCTATCTCTTCCCCGACGGCGGCTCGGTGGCGAACGTAGTACTGCTGATCGGGATGGCGGTCGGCGTCGACTACTCGTTGTTCTACCTCAAGCGGGAACGCGAAGAACGCCGTCGCGGGCACAGCACGATCGATGCGGTCGAGATCGCGGCAGCCACGTCGGGACACTCGGTGGTCGTCTCGGGGATGGCCGTGATCGTGTCGATGGCCGGCCTGTATGTCGCTCAGGACGCCACCTTCTCGTCGATGGCGACGGCAACCATCGTCGTAGTGGCGGTTGCCGTCCTCGGTTCGTTGACCGTCCTCCCGGCTCTGCTGGCGAAGCTCGGCCACCGGGTCGACCGGCCCCGGGTCCCGCTGCTGTGGCGGCTCAACCGGCGCATCGGTCCGGGCGGTATCAGCCGCCGGATCCTCGCCCCTGTACTGCGCTTCCCCCGCATCGCACTGGTGATCGCGGCCATCGGGGTGGTGGCGCTCGCAGTACCGGCGTTGGACATGAAGACAGAGCCTGGTGGGTTGAACACGCTGCCGCAGGCGATTCCCGAGGTACGCACGATGACGGCGTTGCAGGAGAACTTCCCGTCCCGCGGTACGTCGTACTCCGTTGTGGTGAAGGCATCCGACGGACAGGCGGCTGCGGCTGCGCTGGCGAAGCTGCGTGGGGACGCGGTGAAGACGGGCGAGCTGGTCGCGATGCCCGGTGAGGAGATCCGGGCGTCGGGGAACACCGCAGTACTGACGATGGCGTCGCCGCATCCGGACAGCAGCCAGGAGGCCAAGGACGCGTTGCTGAAGTTGCGGAACGATCTGGGTCCGGCAGCGCTGGGTTCCTTGCCTGGAGCAACATGGGCGGTCGGCGGGGAGGCGGCCTCGTCGAGTGACTACGGGCAGCATCAGCGGGACCAACTGCCTTATGTGATCGCGTTCGTGCTCGGGCTGACGTTGCTGATGATGGCCTTCACCTTCCGCAGCCTGGCGATCGCGCTGGTGACGACGCTGCTCAACCTGGCCTCGGTGGCTGCCTGCTTCGGCGTACTGTCGCTGGTCTTCCAGCACACCTGGGCGGAGGGATTGCTCAACTTCACCTCGCCGGGGTTCGTGGTGTCGTGGATCCCGCTGTTCCTGTTCGTGATCCTGGTCGGGTTGTCGATGGACTACCACGTGTTCGTGCTCGGCCGGATCCGCGAGGGCGTCCAGGACGGGCTGTCGCCGCGGGACGCCGTACGGAAGGGGATCACTGAATCCGCCGGGGTGGTGACCAGCGCGGCGGCGGTGATGGTGTCGGTGTTCGCGGTCTTCGCGACGCTGGGCATGATCGAGATGAAGCAGATGGGCGTCGGCCTCGCGGTCGCCGTACTGATCGACGCGACGCTGGTCCGGATCGTGATCCTGCCCTCGATCATGGTCCTGCTCGGACGGAAGGCGTGGTGGCCGAACAAGCTCTACGCCGCATCAGCCGCCGAGCCGGCCACGGACCGGGAACTGGTCAAGGTCTGAAACGCAAGAAGGGCCGGTGGTTTCCCACCGGCCCTTCTTTTTCGATAGATCAGTGCAGCTTGTACGCCACGGTCAACTTGCTGATCGCGCCGCTCAGATCACCGGTGAGCGACAGGTGCGCCGCGTCGGAGGTCAGCTTCGAGGTGGCCTCGTCGAGGTTCTGCCCGATCTGGTCCTGTGCGATCCAGCGGGCCGCCCCCACCACGGCGTCGTCGTCCGAGAACGAGTCCACCTTGCTCCGCTGCAGGAATTTCCCGGCCTGGCCAAGTGCGGCCAACGCGCCCGGCGCCTGCGGACCTGACCAGTCCTTCACCCGCAGAGCCAACTCGATGTAGACCACCGCTGCGAGCGCCTGGCCGTCACGAGAACCCTTGCGCAGCAGCTCCTTCTGCGCCGTCGCCAACTGCCGGCGAGCCGCTGCCTGGGTGGTCAGACCCCAGCCGTACGGATACTGCGGGTCGTACGCCGCGTCGCCGACGTTGAGCGGCTCCTGGTCCTCCGAGCGCGGCCAGGTGACCGGAAGCCGGCCGGTGAACGGACGCTTGCCGAACAGCACATCCGCTACGCCGGCGCCTTCGGTGCCAGGCAGCCAGGAGGCGACGACGGCGTCGATGTCGCCGAGCTGGTCCGCGATCACCTGCGGCCGGCCGGAGACGATCAGGACGACACACTTCATCGCCGCGCAGACCTTGCTGACCGTCGCCTTGTCGGCGTCGGTCAGGCCCAGCGTGTGGCCGTTGTTGCCGACGTCACCGATGCCTTCGGCGTACGGCTTCTCGCCGACCACGACGACACCGACATCGTGTCCCTCCAACGGTGCCGAGGCGTCCTGGCTGAACGTTGCCGTCGGTGCGACCTGCTTGATCCCGTCCAGGATCGTCGTACCGGTGGTGGTGTTGCCGGAGGCACCTTGCCAGGTGATGCTCCAGCCGCCCATCTGGTTGCCCAGGTCGTTGGCGTTGCTACCGGCGACGTAGATGTTCGAAGTGCTTGCCAGCGGCAACAGATTGCCGTCGTTCTTCAGCAGCACCTGGGACTTGGCCGCCGCCTCGCGCGCGATGGTCCGGTGCGCTGCCGAACCGATCTGGTCCCGGTTGCTGGTGTCGGTGTACGGGTGCTCGAACAGGCCGAGCTTGAATTTCTGGGTCAGGATCCGGCTGACCGCGTCGTCCACCCGGGCCGGAGTGACCCGGCCGGCCGTGACCTCGGCGGTCAGACCGGTGATGAAGTCCGGGTAGTTGGTCGGCACCATGATCATGTCGAGGCCGGCGTTGATCGACGTACGGATGTCGCTCGGGTAGTCGCCGGGGATCTGGTCGATCGCCTGCCAGTCGCTGATGACGAACCCGTCGAAGCCCATCCGGTGCTTCAGGACGCCGTTGATGAGCGCGGCGTTCGCGTGCATCTTCACCGGACCCTGGTCGTCACCGATGATGTCGACACTCGAGTACGACGGCATCACGGAACCGACGCCGAGATCGACCGCGGTCTTGAACGGGTCGAGGTGGATCGCCTCCAGTTGCTGCGGAGTGACCTCGGTGATGCCCTGGTCGATCTTGTAGTTGCCGGTCGTCGACGATCCGTACGTCGTACCGCCGTCGCCCACGTAGTGCTTCGCGGTCGCCAGCACATGGTTGCTCTGGGCAAGTTGACTGCCGTCGGCCTTGCCCTGCATGCCGGTGATGACAGTCGCCATCGCCTTCACCAATGCGGGGTCCTCGCTGATGCCCTCGTACGAACGGCCCCAGCGGTCGTCACGGACCACGCACACGCACGGCGCGAAGTCCCATGGGATACCCGTCGCGCGGACCTCGGTCGAGGTCACTTCACCGGCACGCCGGGACAGGTCCGGGTCATGGGTGGCGCCCATGCCGATGTTGTGCGGGAGGATCGTCGCGCCGATCACGTTGTTGTGCCCGTGCACGGCGTCGACGCCGTAGATGAGCGGCACCTGCAGCCTGGTCGCCTGCGCGTTCAGCTGGAAGGTGTCGATCATCGCGGCCCAGCCGGCCGGGGTGTTCGGCGTCGGCACCGAGCCGCCACCGGACAGCAGCGAACCGAGCGCGTACGTCGCGATGTCGGACTTCGACTTGAGTGCGTTGCGCTCGGCCTGGGTCATCTGGCCGACCTTCTCGGCCAGGTTCATCCGGCTGAGCAGGTCCTTGACGCGGAGCTTCACCGGGAGCTTCGAGTTCAAGTAAGGCAGGTCGTGCGCGTTGATGACGACCTGCGGGTTCGCCGGCGCCTTGGCCCCGGTGACCGTGAGTTCGAGCGGGATCGTCTCGGCGACCTCGGGGATCTTGTCCTTCTTGGTCGTCACTGTGACGAGCTGGGAGGTGCCGGACGGCGTACCGGCGGGGAAGGTGAAGGTTCCCGAGACGGGGCTGTAGTCGCTTGGGCCCGCAGTACCGGTTCCTGTGCGGTAGTCGACCGTGACGGGCTCTTCCAGCGGAGTACTGCCGGCGGTGCCGAGAGTCACCTTGATTTGGGCGGTGCCACCTTCTTTGACCGGGTAAACCCCGGCGTCGGTGGTCACGCTGGCCTTCAGAGCCGGGTCAGCCTTGCCGTAGACCTCCACCTGGTCGATCGCGAACTCACCAGGAGTTCCGACCGGCATGGTGATCGCGTAGCCCCACATCTGGGTCAGGTTGAGCACCTGGTCGATGCCGCCGACCGGCTGATAGTCGCCGCGATAGTTCAGGTCCGCGAACGGGATCTCGACCTGGTGCCAGCCCTCCCAGTCGTCGGTGAAGCTCGTGTTCCACAGCTCGGACGCCTCGGCGTTCGCGCCGCCGTCCTTGATCTCGAAGAAGATCCGCTTACCGGAACCGGGCGGGAGCGGCGCGGTGTTCTGGCCGTACCACCAGAACCGGATCCCCTTGTGCGCGGACCAGTCGCCGGGGTTCTGGTCGAAGGTGACGT
This sequence comes from Kribbella qitaiheensis, assembly GCF_014217565.1. Lineage (NCBI taxonomy): Bacteria > Bacillati > Actinomycetota > Actinomycetes > Propionibacteriales > Kribbellaceae > Kribbella > Kribbella qitaiheensis. Next base: position 3,553,427 of record NZ_CP043661.1, on the reverse strand, counting down.
CGTGGCTGAGCCCGCCGTACCCGCTGATGTTGTACGTCCCGTGCAGCACCTTCTCGCCTTCGGGCGCGTCGGCGCGAGCCTGGAACTCCATCGTCGGCGGATCGTCGGCATCGCTACCCCAGCCGAAGATGCCCGCGTTGGGCGGCGAGGCGAACGCCTCCGCCCCCTCGAACGCGGCCAGCACGATCGGATCCGGGTCGACGGCCGCGGCCTGGGAAGCAATTCCGAACGGCAGTAATCCGGTCAACAGCGCGGCGGTCGTCACCAACGCGGTACGGCGTCTCGGCGGGCGGATGGCAGTCCACCTGGGCATGGCGACTCCTCGTTTGCTGCGCGAGCCTCACGCACGCGTCGCCTGATGCTCAGCGCAGAATCCCCGCCGGTCAATACCCCACCGGTTCCGGAACTAGAGCGCTCTCACACCGCAAGATTCCACCCACCAGGCCCTAAACCCTGGTACTCCGCCCCACGCGCACTCCTCCGTCGCCCGCTCCCACTCGTGATCCGCAATGCATCCGCTCGCGGTTCGCCCACCTGGTGCCTGAGGCGTGCCCCACACCTCGGGTCGACCTAGCCCAGCGTGACTGTCGGATCCGCAGGATCATCCCTGCCCATCGCTCCGATCGAGCGGGAGCTGCTGGAATTGGCGAGCCAGTTGCCCAGGGCCGCCGGTCCCTTGCAGCACGCTCTCGAGGTCCTGTTGTGAACCGGCCGACGCGAGAGAGTCGCGCCGGCCAGGCCTACCTGGATCTGCAGAACCTGGCCCGACGCAATCGTCGCCCCACTGACGAACTCCTCGCGCTGTACACGCTGGAGGGATTCCTGGATCGGCTTTCTCACTCGGCCGATGCGGACAGATTCGTGCTCAAGGGCGGGACTCTGCTGGCCGCCTACGACCTGCGACGCCCGACCCGAGACGTCGACCTCCAGGCCATTGCCTCTCCAATGACCCCGATCTGGTCCTCGACCGTATTCAGGAGGTTGCTCGAGGCGCGCTCGATGACGGACTGGTCTTCGAGGTAGACGATGCGGTCGCAGACACGATCCGGGACCAGGACCAGTACTGCGGGACGCGGGTGAGCATGGCCTGTCAGCTCGCCAAGGCTCGGATTGCCTTCCATGTCGACGTCAGCGTGGGCGCTCCGATCAGCCCGTCCGCGGGCATGCTGCGACTTCCGCGGTTGCTGGGCGGACAGATCGACCTGCTGGCCTATCCGTTGTCGATGGTGTTCGCGAAGAAGGTCGTGACGGCCATGGAGCGACGGTTGGCCAACACACGCCGGCGGGATTTCGCCGACATCTATTTGCTGAGCAGACATCAGGCGATCGATGGGAACGAGCTGCAGGACTCACTCCAGGTCGTTGCCGACCATCGTGGCGTGTCGTTGGCCCCACTCGCGGTGACACTCGGCGGCATCGTCGCCTTTGGTGAAACGCGCTGGCGAGCCTGGGCTCGCAAACAGAAGCTGGACGACCGGCTACCCGACTTCGGAACCGTCATTGCCGCAGTGAGCGCCTTCGCCGACCCTGCGATCACGGGCAGAGTCAAGGCCATGGTGTGGAATCACTTGGCGCTGGAGTGGCAAGAGAGCTGATCCTGCCGACCAAGAAGAGGCAGATGCGGGCGCGGGTTCGTCGAGCGGCGACGTAGACAGCCGCGACCCCGGGTGGGTGGGAGCGGGTCGACGGAGGAGCGTGCGGGGGCGGAGTGCAAGTGTGCGGGGATTCCCGTGTTGTTGGTAGTGGGTCTGGACAGAGTGGGTGGGGTGGGTGACGGTTGGGGCTGCGGTGGGGCGTTGGGTTGGGGGGTCCGCTCACGGTGTGCTGTCTCACCCGTCGGCCGATGCCCGTCGGTGTTGGTCCTCCGGAATGCGCGAGCTTGGAGGAACTGTGAGGAAGTTGTCGTACGTCCTGGGAAGTGTGTTGTTGATTGTTCCGGCGGTGGTTGTCACCGCTGTCCAACCCGCCTTGGCCGCGCCTGGCGCCGAGGCCGCCAAGAACACTCCATCCAAAGTGCCCACCCTGTTGCGTGACAGCGCCAAGGTTGCGGCTGCCGCGGCGAAGTCGAAGCAGAGTAGTCCGATGGCCAAGTCGCTCGGCGTCGACGCGGGTGGGCGGATCGGGGTTCAGCTGTACGCCGCGTCGCCGGTGACCGCGCAGCAGGAAGCATCGCTCGCCTCGCTCGGGGTGTCGGTGCTGAAGAACTCCGCCGACTTCAAGCCGGTAGCCGGCGCCGACCTGCCGACCACCGGCCTGGTGTCGACCTCTGTCCCGTACGACAAGCTCGACGCGGTCGCCGGACTCGGTTGGGTGACGGCGATGCGCCCGTCGCTGCGGCCGGCCGTCGACGTCGGGCCGGTCACCGCCGAGAGCGTCCAGCTGCACAAGGCCGATATCGCTCAGTCCAGCGGGTTGACCGGGCGTGGGCAGAAGATCGGCGCGATCTCCGGCGACGTGGACCACCTCGCCGAATCCGTCGCGCAGGGCGAGCTGCCTCCCGACGTACAGGTGTTGCAGCAGGGCACGTACGACGATGACGAAGGCACCGCGATGCTGGAGATCATCCACGACCTCGCGCCGCAGGCGAAGCTCGCCTTCGCCAGCACCCAGGACACCACGGCCGACTACGTGGCCGCGTTCCACACCCTCGCGAACGCGGGCGTGACGATGATCGCCGAGGACATCGCTCTCGACGACGACCCCGCTTTCCAGCAGGGCATCGGCGCTGCCACCGCCGAAGGGCTCGCCAAGCACGGCATCTTCGTCAGCTCGTCGGCCGGGAACCTCGGTGGGCGGCACGCGCCGCGAGTCACCGCGACCGGGACCGGTAGTGGGCCGGACGGCGTGGTCGGACCGTTCAGCGGTTGCCCGAACGCACCCGACAACGTGGTGAAGCTGCGCGGCGCCGACACGACGTACGACCTCAATCTCCTGCCGGGTGCGGCGATCCTGCCGACGCTGCAGTGGAGTGAGCCGCGGGCGGTGTTCCCGACCGCGGGTCAGGGCGGATTCACCGACCTCAACCTGTACCTGATGGACGCGAGCGGGACGCAATGCCTCGCGGCCAGCAACGCGGTACAGGCTGACGGCGTCGGCGACACCATCGAGCAGTTCATCTATCAGAACACCACCGGTGTCGCGCAGCCGGCGAAGTTGGTCGTGGATGTCCAGGGCACCTCGTCGGCCAAGAATGCGCCGGTACTCGACCTGCGCTGGCGCGCCCTGTCGGCCGGCGTACGGACGATCGACCCGCCGGAGCGGGCCGGCTCGATGAATCCGGACTCGAACTACCTCGGCTTCGCGACCAGTGCGGGCGCGGTCAACGTCAGCGTCTCCGTCGATCCGAAGACGGTCCCGCTCGAGGCGTACTCCGCGGCCGGGCCGACCCAGATCATCACCAGCACGCGTTGCCCGGGTGGTAAGCCCGGCCCGTGCCGCGGTGTCGCGAGTCCGTTGACGCTCAGCTTCCCCGCGCCGTACTGGGCCGCTTCGGACGGTGTCTCGGTCAGCGGCGTAGGCCCGTTCGGCTCAGGGACCTGCCCGACGGCCGTCGAAGGTCAATGCCGCTTCTTCGGTACGTCGGCGTCGGCGCCGACCGCCGTCGGTATCGCGGCGCTGACTCGCCAGGAGTTCGGCGGACGGGTCGCCCCGATCCTGCTGAACGCGATCCTGGCGGCCCGAGCCGTCCACCGCGACGGAGCAGCCTTCGGCGCCGGCGTACTGAGCGCCCGCTAACCGCAGACGACCGCTAACCGCGAACGACCGAGGTCGGGCACCCGCCCGGCCTCGGTCCAGGCCCGCTCCAAGGCGACCTTTGTGCACGGTGTGAGCGTTTCCCGCGCGCCGGGTGCTGACACCGTGCACTAAGGGGTGGGTTGGGGTCAGCCTTTGTGCACGGCGTGAGCGTTTCCCGCGCACCGGGTGCTGACACCGTGCACTAAGGGGGTGGGCTTAGCGGTTGTTGAGGGTGTGGAGGAAGGCGGTGGCGATCAGGGCGACGGGAGGGTCGTCGTCAGAGGTCAGTTGCTGCAGGAGGTCGCGGGCGATGGTGGCTGGCAGCTCGGCCAGGGCCTGGGCCAGGCGGATTCGCACCCCGGAGTTCGCAGTGGGTGCGGCGAGTTCGTCGGCCAGTGCGGTCAGGATCTGGGCCGCGTTCGCGGGGTCCAGCGACAAGGCTCCGAGAATCTCGGCCGCGTCGACGTCGTTGGTGCCCTCGACCACCATGGCGACAAGGGTTGGCACGGCCGCGGTGGCGCCACGCGCACCTAGTGCCAGAGCAGCGTTCCTGCGCACTGCCGGGTCGGAGTCGCCGAGTGCGTCCGCGAGCACAGTGTTCGCGCTCGGGGATTCCGGCAGCTCGGCGATCGCCCGTACTGCGCGTCGCCGGATCTCGACGTTGTCCGAATAGGCGCCGGAGGCAACGTTCGCCACCGGGTCGCCCTCCGCTCGGGCGAGGGCCCACCGCAGGGCGCCGGCGACGTTCGGGTCGGATTCGGCCAGCACCGCCGCAGCCAGCAACTCGGTGGGAACCGGCACGTCTTCAGTCGGAGCCAAGACGGTCTGCTGCCGGCGGGCGGCACTGGGCGAGTTGAGCCCATGCAGTAGTTCGACGATCCGCAAGACGCCCTGCCAGCCCGACTGCGTCGAGGCATCGACCGTACGGAGTCGTTCGAGCAGCTCCTGGTCCCGCCGCAGTCGCTCCTCAGTACGTCGGATCAGGTCGCCGACCAGGTCGGACGGCGTGAAGGCGGGGTCCTCCAGAGCGCGTCCGATTTCGCGCAGCGACAGGCCAAGGGTGCGCAGACTCTCCACGTGGAAGATCCGGCGGATGTCCTCGGCGGAGTACTCGCGATAGCCGCCGACCGTGCGGCCCGTCGGACGCACCAGCCCGAGGGTGTCGTAGTGCCGGAGCATCCGGGCGCTCACCCCCGAGCGGCGAGCGACCTCGCCGATCAGCACCAGGGGATCCCGTCCCTGACATCGCCGGCCGCGACGCCGGTGGTTGCCCTGACCTGCCCCGGATGAAGCGCGATAGTCCGCTTCGCCTCGCCGATGGCTGGGTCGAAACCGGCCTCCGGGTCGCGGAGGAGCAGTTCGGTGGCGCGGGCGTGAGCACGCACCGCCTGGTCTTCACTCGCCAGCCCCGGCTGCAAGGCGGGCACGATCAGGTCGCCGAGTTCGACCAGCGCCCGGCTGAGGCTCAGCTGCACATTCCGGTCGCCGCGGCCGAGTTGGGTGACCAGCTCCGCGGCCAGCCTGTCCCGTTCACCGTCGGGCACGAGCAGGACGGCCGTACGCCAGGCGCTTCGCGCGACCTCCTCGTCGGCGTCGCGCAGCAACGACCGCGTGATCGCGGGCCACACACTCGCGTCCCCGATCTTGGACAGCGTGTGCAACGCCTGACTGCGCGCCTGAGCATGCTCGGAACCGAGCTCCGCACGCAGTCTGGGCACCGTGATCTCCGCCGGCAGCCGGGTCAACGCCCAGGTCAGCATGTCGCGTACGAAGAAGTCCGGCTCGATCGCGCACCGCGCCACCAGCGCGTCGACGAGGCCGGGGTCGGAGTCCGTTCCGACCGCCAGAACGGCCTGGAGCCGCGTCGACGAGTTCCCGGCGTCCAACGCGGCGAGCAGCCGCGCGTCCGGTGAATTTACATGTGGCGAGTTGATGAGGACCACCTCCTGCACCCAGTGAAGACCTTGTCACAGTGTCAACCTCAAGTGCGGGAGGCGGCAGGTCGGCTACACCCGGCCGGACTCCGGTTCTGTCTCGGAGTAGGTGCTGACGAACGACCGCGGGCGCGAGCCCGGGCAGCCGGGCAGACCGGCGAGGGATATCCGGGCGAGTACTTCCGGACGCATGAACGGGCGCTCAGGGCCGGGGGAGTGGTGGAAACGGACCAGTTCCGCGGCGGGGATCGTCTCGTCGCCGATGTGATGGTCGCGATGAGCGGCGACCCAATCGATCAGGGTGCCGGGCCGGCGGATGTCGCCGGTGAAGTGGAGCAGGTTGAAGTACCAGATATCGCGGCGCCCGAAGGGGACTTCGAGCCAGCCATCCGGGCCGAGTTCTTCCGCCAGGCGATCCAGGAACAGGTCGGCCTGATCGTCCGCGGAGACTGCGGCCGCCATCACGGTGCCGGCGGTGAGAGTCAGGCCGACCACTTCGATCCGGGCCGGACCACAGTCGGCGGCCGCGCGCGACATGGCGGCTTGGTAGCGCTGGACGACTGGCTCCGTCGGCTCGACGGTTGGTCGGTACAACTCGAGGGCGCGGACTGTCAGGTGGGCGGATCCGGGTCGGCCGGTGTGCCAGTGTCGGGGGCCTGCCAGGTCGGCGGCTACTCGGGTGAGTGCGTCCAATCGGCGACTGAGATCACCGTCGACGGCAGGCCGTAGTACGACGCTCACCGGCCAGCGGCCGCCTTCTTCCGGGACTGTGTCGCGGCCGTGCTTCCCGGCTGCGATCAGCGGTACGGCGTTGTCGTGCAACTCGTCGAACTTGGCCGGTCGAAGCTGCGTCGGCTTGATGATCGTTCCTCCTTGATGGCAACACTCGATCGGGTACGACGCCGCCGACGGCCGTCTGGTTCGGAGCGAAAGCCGTTGTTGACCAGGCAGTTGGAGCACGGGTAGCGTCAGAGCCCTACGTGGTAGGGGCCGCGTCGAGACTCGCCGGAAGGCTGGAAGCCACCCCCGCTTGGTCAATGATCGAAGTGGAGTTCACAGGCTCCCCTTGTGGCCCGTGCGAGTCCGGGCGCGAGAGGACGAGCTGTGAGATTTCTGCCTGACAAACCAAGTTTGGGATTTCTGCGCAAAGAGGCCAAGGACCTGCTGGCAGCCCTGCGCGAATCGAGTCCCGGCGCGTCACTTGCCGATGCCCAGCAGGCGCTTGCCTCGGAGTACGGCCTGCGCGATTGGAACGCGCTCAAGTCGGAGGCCGAGCGACGCGCCACCGAGCTGCCCGTAGTACCGGAGGGGCTTTCGGATGCGCTGGCCGATGCCTTCGGCCTTGGGCGCATCACCAAGGAGGCAACGCCGGTTTCGTTCACCGCCATGGGCCGCTGCTGGTCGCTGACCACCGATCGTGGTCGTTGGCTGGCCGTGACTGTGTTTCCGTGGATCGACGAAGCGCAGGCCGAGGCCGGCTCCCGGCTTCGCGATGCGGCAGTTGCCGCCGGCATCGTGGCACCGACGCCTGTCCGCAGTACCGAGGGTCGGCTGATCGAAACCGTGCAGGGGCAGAGCTGGCGGGTTCACGAGTGGATCCAGGTCGGACCGTCGCCGGTGGCTCCGCCGCCGGCAGCGATCGCCCGGCGGATCGGTACGACGTACGGAACCCTTCATTCGTTGGCGATTCCGGGTACTGCGCCGGTGAATCCGTATCTGACCCAGCGCGGGTCCGACGCGGATTGGGAACGACTTCTCGAGCGGGCGCGCGTCGCTCGCAAGCCGTGGGCGGAGCGGCTCGCCGAGACGCTCCCGGTCCTGCTGGACCTGCGCACGATCGATGTCGAGATCGACGGCGAGGCGCTCATTCTCTGCAACTGCAACCTCATCCCGGAGCATGTTCGCACCGGCCACAACGACGAGCTGGTCGTCACCGAGTGGGACTTCGCGGGGTCGCTGACGCCCGCGTCCGAACTCGGCACCGGGCTCACCCAGTGGACCCTGCGTCCGTCGATCAACCAGAAGACGGTCGCGGCGTTCCGCGACGGTTATGTCGATGCCGCCGGCAACTGGCCTGAACTCGAGCTGGCGTCCTTCGCGGTGGCGGTGACCGGGTATCTCAACTGGACCTACAACACGATCTGCGAAGCGATCAGCCCGGCCGATGCCGACCACGCCACCTTCGCCGATCGCGAGACCGTGGACATCCTGACCAGACCGATGACCCGGCCAGGCCTGGAGAAACTGCTCAGCGCTCTCGACGCGTAGTACCGGTCGGCCTGCCCGGACGGCGCCGTCCGGGCAGACCTAGGTGTAACGGGCGGCGGGGGTAACAGCGTCAGACAGACAAGGGACGTCTGCGGGGGTGTGCCCTGCAGGGACCTTCGAGCTGGAGGATTCGCTGTGAGGAAGTGCCGAACGTTCGCAGTTCTCGGGGTGGTCGCGGTGACGATCGCGACCGGATCGACCGCGGCCCAGGCCCGCCCGGCCAGTACGCCGCTGACCTGGACGCCGACCCCGGTCAAACACCAGCCCGCGATCCTCGACGATGTCGACGCCAACGCGGCCGGGACCTGGGCGGTGGGTAGCGATCTGATCGACGATTTCCAGGATCAGCGCCCGTTCGCGGTCCAATGGATCGGAGGCCACTGGAAGACGACGCCGCAGCCGATGCGGACGAACTCGACCCTGACCAGCGTTGCGGTTGCCGGAGGCAAGAATGTCTGGGCCGTCGGCCTGGACCGGGCCGATCCCGCGCAGCCGAAGCCGCTCGTCCTGCACTGGAACGGATCCGCGTGGCGCGTCGTACCGGGGCCGGCGGTGCCGACCGGTTCCTTCGACGAGGTCACGATCGGCCCTGGTGGCGCACCTTGGGTGGCTGGTTGGGCGAGCGTCGACGGGGTCGAGCGGGCCGTGGTCTACCGGTACGCCGGGGGCTCGTGGCAGGCTCTGAATGCCGGACTGGAGAATTCCATCAACGGCAACGCCTTGACCGTCATCGCCAAGAACGACGCGTGGCTCGGCCTGAATGCCGGTCTTGCGCACTTTGACGGCAAGAGCTGGAAGCTGGTGAAGGAGGTGCCGAGCGACGGGTCGCAGATTCCGACCGCGTTGGTGGCTGCCGGGCCGAAGGACGTCTGGGCGGTCGGGGTTGAGCACGGTGGTGGTCCGCTCGGGGAACGCCCACTCGCGCTGCACTTCGACGGGGTGTCCTGGAACAGGATTGCCACTCCGGCCGGTGGGGCGCAGTTGTACGACGTGGCGTTGCGGAACAATCGCCCGGTCGCCGTCGGTGAGAGCCTTCAGGAAGTCGGCAACACGATCGTCTCGAAGCCGATCGTCCTTGATTTCAACGGTTCCAGCTTCGTGAAGGCGAAGAGTCCGACGACTGCGGAAGGCACTCTGACGGGCGCCGATGCGGCCGGCGGCAAGCTGTGGACGGTCGGTCTCACCAACCTCCCGACGTACGCGGCGTTCGCTGCCTTCTCGAAGTAGTCAGGCAGTCGTGAACGTCCGGCGGTAGGCGGTCGGGGTGGTCGGGGTGGTCTTCGTGAAGTGCTGGCGAAGGAGGACCGCAGTACCGAAGCCGCTGGCGGTCGCGATCTGGTCGATGCTCAGATCGGTGGTCTCGAGCAGTTCCTGAGCTCGGTGGACGCGGAGGCGGATCAGCCATTGGAGGGGGGTGCTTCCGGTCTGGGCGCGGAACTGGCGGCTGAGGGTTCGGGTACTCATCGCGGCCTGCTCGGCGATGGCGGCAAGAGTCAGCGGCTCGGTCAGCTGCTCGTGCATCCACCGCATCACGGGTTGCAGGGAACCTTCGCCGCCCATCGCGGGTGCGGTCAGGTACTGCGCCTGGCCACCCGTCGCAATGAGGCGCCATCACCAGCCGCCGCGCGACGTTGGTCGCGACCGCTGAACCGTGATCCTTGCGGACCAGATGAAGGCAGAGATCCAACCCCGCGGTGACTCCGGCCGAAGGTGAGCAGGTCGCCGTCGTCGAAGTACAGCACCTCGGCCCGGAAAATCTCCAGCCGATGCGCCCGCACCGTCGTACCGGCTTCGCTACCGCACACGCGTACGTCGTACAGGGGTTCTCCGCTGACGGCGTCGTACGCCGCGGCGAACACCTGACACGCCCCCGCCAACTCCAGCCCGACAGCCCTTCAACAGCCAGCACAGCCACAATCCGCATGGCTCGAATCTAACGACCACCGTCCATCGCGCCACTTCTGCCTACGCCTCCCCGCACCCCTCCGCACCCCTCCGCGCGCCGCCTCTGCGCCGGCTTCCCCCGCTGCTCCCGGGCCCCCTGCCTGTCGCCTTTGTGCATCGGTTGAGCGTTTGCCGTGGCTGGGGCGCTCGGGTGGTGCACAAAGGCTGGCGCTGCTTCGGGACGGAGGCGGCTTTGTGCATGGGGTGAGTGGGCGTCCGCCGACGGGTGCTCAGGTCGTGCACAAAGGTGGCCGTCTGCGCTGGGGGGCAGGCGACGGAGGAGCGGGCGTGGGTGTAGTACGAGGGGATTAAGAAGAAATGGTTGGGGAATTGAGAAGGGATTCAGTGGCTGGAGTGCTGGACCGGTTCAGCGCTGGCCGGTTGGATTGGGGGTATGACTACACGATTCGGCATGTTCGTGCCGCAGGGCTGGAAGATGGATCTGGCGGGGTTCAGCGATCCCGTCGAGCAGTGGGAGGCGATGACGGAGGTCGCCAAGAAGGCGGACGAGGGGTCTTGGGACTCGATCTGGTTGTTCGACCACTTTCACACCGTGCCGGAGCCGAGCACGGAGAGCACCTTCGAGTGCTGGACCGCCACGGCCCGCGCTGGCGCGGGACACCAAGCGGGTGAACATCGGCCAGATGGTCGGCTGCAACGGATACCGCAACCCGGCGCTGTACGCCAAGATCGCTTCCAGCGTTGACGTTGCGAGCCACGGCCGCCTGTACGCCGGGATCGGCGCGGGCTGGTACGAGCACGAGTGGAAGGCCTACGGCTACGAGTGGCCGGAGCTGAAGGACCGGATGGGCGCGTTCCGCGAGGCGACCGAGATCATCTACAAGATGTGGACCGAGGACGAGCCGGTCTTCAACGGCAAGTACTACTCGATCGACAAGCCGATCAACGAGCCGAAGGGCGTCCGCAAGCCGCACCCGAGCCTGTGGATCGGCGGCGGCGGCCCGAACGTCACGCTGAAGCTGGTCGCGAAGTACGGCGACGCGGCCAACATCGGCGGCGGCAACCCCGAGGTGATCAAGGAGAAGGCGGCCATTCTCAAGGGCCACTGCGACACGATCGGGCGCGACTACAACGAGATCATCAAGTCGACCGGGATCAACGCGTTCCCGATCGACAAGGGCGACGACCCGAAGCGGGCGACCGCGAAGGCGCTCGGCCCGATGGACTGGGAGCGGTTCTCCAACGACAACCTGATCGGCACCGAGGACGAGATCGCGAACAAGGTCGAGGCGGCGCTCGAAGCCGGCGCCGACTACATCATCTTCTACGTACCGGGTGTCGCGTACGACCTGGATCTGGTCACCCGGATGGAGCAGATCACCAAGCGCTTCGCCTGATCCCGTTGCGTCCGAAGAACCGAGGGTCCTGACCTGCACCTCTTCGGACGCAAGCAGTTGCGGGGCGTGGACAAAGTGAGAAAGATTCAAGTAAGCGCTTGACCAGAAGAGGGCGACGCCACGAAGCTGGGGGGAGGTGCTCCGTGGCGTCGCCAATGGCGCGCCGAGGGAGGGGTGGGGGCAGGCGCGCCGGTCCGTGGTGGTCAGTTCCCGAGGATGCCTCCGCCTAGCAGGCCGAGCAGACCCAGCAGGGACAGGATGTTGCGGATCGCCTGATCGACAGCTGCGACGCCGCCGGTCTGGAAGGCGGTCACGCACTTCTGCAACTGCTCCTGGGTCGGGTGGGTGATGGTGACCTTCGACAGCCGCCCCTGGCAGTAGGTCGTGGCCGTGGTGAGCTCGGTCAACGTGCTGCCGACCGTCCCCACGATCAGTCCGGCCGCGGTCTGCAGGGTGTTCGCACCCGGCTTGGTCGGTGTCGTCGACGGGGGCGGGGTCGGCTTGCTGGTCGGCGGCGGCGGCTTGTCTGCCGGCGGCTTGGTGGTGCCGGGCTTGCCGGGTGTGGTGGTCGGCTTGGTGCCCGGCTTCTGGGTCGTCGTCGGCTTCCCGTCACCGCCCTGCGTGGTCGTCTGGGTCGGCCGGACACCGCCCGGGTAGACCGGCAGGTCGATCGCCTGCGGCAGGTTGTTGTCCGCCGGTGCGTCGATGGTCGGGTCGCCGATCTGGTCGCCGGCCGTGTCCACGCCCTGGCCGTCGCTCTCGGTGCCGTTGCCGACGGCGATCCAGCTGCCGTCCGCGTAGGCCTTGGCGATGCTGACCACCAGGTCGACGTACTCCTGGGAGTGGTTGTAGCGCAGGACGGCCTTGTTCAGGTCGCCGGCGTCGGACAGGTCGGTGTCACCCGAGCACAGGTAGACAGCGGTCGACATGGCCGCGTCGTCGATGTCCTGCGGGTTCTTGATCCCGTCGCCGTCACCGTCGACCCCCACCGACTGCCAGGTGGCGGGGATGAACTGCATCGGCCCGACCGCCCGGTCGAAGCCGGAGTCGCCGTCGAGCTTGCCGGCGTCGGAGTCGCTGATCCGTGCGGTGCTGGAACCGTCCAGCCGGGGTCCGTAGATGCCCGGTACGGCGACGCCGCTGGTCGTCAGCGCGTTCCCGCCGAAGCGGCCGTGGTTCGACTCGACCCGGCCGATAGCGGCCACGAGTGTCCAGGGCAGCTTGCAACCCGGGTCGACCTGCGTCATCACCTGCTGGGCCCGCGAATACGCCCGCAGGGCCGCGGTCGGGATGCCGTTGCGGGTCAGCCCGCCGATCACCTGGGTCGGCTGCTCACCGGGATCGACACCGTTGCCCACCTTGCCGGGCACCGGGATGTTGGCCGGGTCCGCGATGGCCTGCTGCGGCACCACCACCGGACTGCTCTTGTTGAGGCCCTGGTCCAGCGCCGCTGTCGCGACGGCCGGATCGTCCGTGGCGCTGACGGTGAACGCGCACGCGAACAGCGCCAGCGGAACGAGCGGCGCCACCTGACGCCACCCGCTATTCATGGCGCGACGCTTGCCCTTCGCCATCGATGATCCCCTCCGTGACTCATCGACCTGCCCCGCCCCACGCTGCGGACACGTCTCTTTCTTCGGTCCCGGCCACCGCCCGTTACCTCGTCTAACGCTCGTTCCGTGCATGGGGTTACGAGCGGGCGCTGACAGTACTCGGGCGGTCACCGGGTACCCATACTGGCGCGTAACAACGCACAAGTGAAGCCCCCAATCGGTACTGACAGCGAATCGTGGCCGGGTCGCGGCGGTCCCCGCCCACCTGACGCACTGGTCTGTCGGGGAGAATGGCGGCGTGTCCGACACCGACCTCCCCGCAAATCAGATTCAGTCCGCCAGCTTGTTCGAGCGAGCCTCCGCCGTCACCCCGGGGGGAGTGAATTCGCCGGTGCGGGCTTTCCGGGCCGTTGGCGGCGTACCGCGCTTCATGACCTCCGGTGACGGATGTCACATCACCGATGTGGACGGCAATACCTATCTGGATCTGGTCTGCTCCTGGGGCCCGATGCTGCTGGGCCACGCGCACCCCGAGGTGATCGCCGCTGTCCAGGCGGCGGTCAGCCGCGGAACGTCGTACGGGACGCCGACGCAGACAGAGGTCGAGCTCGGCGAAGAGATCGTCGCCCGTACGCCGGTGGACAAGGTGCGCCTGGTCTCGTCGGGCACCGAGGCGACCATGTCGGCGCTGCGACTCGCGCGGGGCGCGACCGGCCGGGACAAGATCGTCAAGTTCGCGGGCTGCTACCACGGTCACGTCGACGCGCTGCTGGCCCAGGCCGGCTCCGGCGTGATCACGCTCGGCATCCCCGGTACGCCGGGAGTCACCGAAGCGACCACGGCCGACACGATCGTGCTGCCGTACAACGACCAGGCCGCCGTGAGCGCCGCTTTCGCGCAGTACGGCGACCTGATCGCAGCCGTGATCACCGAGGCCTCGCCGGGAAACATGGGCGTCGTACCGCCGGCCGACAACTTCAACGCCTTCCTCGCCAAGACCTGCACGGACAACGGCGCACTGTTCATCTCAGACGAGGTGATGACCGGGTTCCGGATCACCAAGTCCGGTTGGTACGGCGTGGACGGCGTGCAGCCCGACCTGATGACCTTCGGCAAGGTGATGGGCGGAGGCTTCCCTGCCGCCGCGTTCGGCGGCCGGGCCGACATCATGAGCCAGCTGGCACCCGAGGGATCGGTCTATCAGGCCGGCACCCTGTCCGGGAATCCGATCGCCACGATGGCCGGTCTGACCACGTTGCGGTTGGCGACCGACGACGTCTACGCGAAGCTCGACGAGACCTCGCTGACGATCCAGCGGCTGGTCGCGACGGCGCTGGAGAAGGAAGGTGTGCCGCACGTCATCCAGGCCGCCGGGAACCTCTTCAGTGTCTTCTTCGTGGACTCAACGGAAGGAAGCGGAGTGATCCGGGACTTCGCCGGGGCCGGTGCCCAGGTGCTGCCAAGGTTCGCCGCGTTCTTCCATGCCATGCTGGATGCCGGCGTCTACCTGCCGCCGAGCGCCTTCGAGGCCTGGTTCGTGAGTGCGGCGATCGACGACGACGCGTTGGCCGATCTCGAGTCCGCACTCGTCCCGGCGGCCCGCGCGGCCGCCGCAGTACAGAACTGAAGGGAACTGCCCGGTGACCGAAACCACGGTCGTGCACCTGATGCGTCACGGCGAGGTGCACAACCCGACCGGTGTTCTCTATGGCCGGATCCCCGACTACCACCTGTCCGAGCTGGGCCGGAAGATGGCCGACCGGGTCGCCGAGCACGTCGCCGGCCGGGACATCGTGCACCTGGTCAGCTCGCCGCTGGAGCGGGCCCAGGAGACGATGGAGCCGATCGCGAAGGTGTTCGGGCTGACCCCGGACATCGACGAGCGGGTGATCGAGGCGGCGAACCAGTTCGAGGGCAAGAAGTTCGGCGTCGGCGACGGCGCGCTGAAGAACCCGAGCGCCTGGTGGCTGCTGCGGAACCCGATGAAGCCGTCCTGGGGCGAGCCGTACCAGCAGCTCGTACGCCGGATGCGCGACGCGATCGAGACCGCGCGGCAGAAGGCGGCCGGGCACGAGGCGCTGATCGTGTCGCACCAGCTGCCGATCTGGATCGTCCGGTCCGCGATCGAGGGCCGCCGGATGATGCACGACCCGCGTAAGCGGCAGTGCAGCCTGGCCAGCCTGACCTCGTTCACCTTCCACGGCGACGAGATCGTCTCGGTCGGCTACGCGGAGCCCGCGAAGGACCTGCTGCCGGTGAAGAACCCGAAGAAGTTCGCGGGCGGTGCGTGATGCTTCGCCTCCGCCGTACGCCGCTCCTCGCCGCCGCGGTGCTGATCGCCGCGACGGGCTGCGGCTCGGGCCAGAAGTCGAGTGACAGCCGCGACGGCCAGACCGGCTTCGTCAGCGGTTCCGGCCGGGTGTCCACGTTCGCGCCGGACAAGCGGGAGAAGGCGCCCGACTTCAAGGGCACCACGCTGGACGGCAAGCAGTGGGATTCGGCCGATCAGGCCGGCAAGGTCGTCGTACTGAACGTGTGGGGTTCTTGGTGCCCGCCGTGCCGCAAGGAGGCGCCGGACCTGACCGCCGCGGCGAAGGAGCTCGGCGCGGGCGTGCAGTTCATCGGGCTGAACACCCGGGACCTGGACAAGGCGCCGCCGCTCAAGTTCGTCCAGGAGTTCGGTGTTCCCTTCCCGAGCATCTACGACCCGAACGGCAAGCAGCTGCTGCGGTTCCGCGGCCAGAAGATCTCGGCGACCTCGATCCCGGCGACGCTGGTGATCGACAAGCAGGGCCGGGTGGCCGCCAAGGTCCTGGGGCCGGTCACGAAGGACACTCTCGTCGGCATGGTGAAGGACGCTGAGTGACGCCGCGATGACTTTGCCTCAAAGGATCAGCGAGCTGGGTGAGCTCCGTGGCTGAGTGGTTCGCCCAGTCGATGACGGGCTCGATGCTGGTGGCACTGCCGATCGCGGTGCTGGCCGGTGCGATCTCGTTCTTCTCGCCCTGCGTCGTACCGCTGTTGCCCGGCTACCTCTCGTACGTCACCGGACTGTCCGCCGCCGAGCTCGGCTCCGCGCGGCGCGGCCGGATGCTCGCGGGGACAGGGTTGTTCGTCCTCGGCTTCTCGGCCGTTTTCATCCTGACCGGCGTGCTGTTCGGTGCCGTCGGCAACGCTTTGGTCGATCACCAGACGGCGATCACGAGGGTGCTGGGCGCGGCCACCGTAGTACTGGGCCTGATTTTCCTTGGTGGGTTCGGGTTTTTGCAACGGGATCTGCGCGTGCACCGGGTGCCGGCGGTCGGGATCGCGGCCGCGCCGTTGCTGGGTGTGTTGTTCGGGTTCGGCTGGACGCCTTGTATCGGCCCGACGCTCGGGACGGTGATGAGCCTGGCGACGACCGAGGGCAGTACCGCGCGGGGGGCTACGCTGGCGTTCGTGTTCAGCCTCGGGCTGGGCATTCCGTTCATCGTGGCCGCGCTGGCGTTCCGGCGGATGCTCGGCGCCGTCGCCTGGGTGCGCAAGCACCAGCTGCTGGTGATCCGCATCGGCGGCGTACTGATGATCGTCGTGGGGCTACTGCTGCTGACAGGGGTATGGAATTCGATGACCGCCGACTTGCGGCAATGGGTCGCCAACTTCGGATCGGCGGTCTGAGATGACCGAGATCAAGGATCGCGTCGTCGCGCCGTCGGAGGAGCCGCCCAGCGAGCCACCCGCGCTCGGCCCGATCGGCTGGCTGCGCTGGACCTGGCGGCAGCTGACCTCGATGAAGACGGCCCTGGTGCTGCTCTTCCTACTCGCTCTCGGCGCGGTGCCGGGGTCGCTGGTGCCACAGTTGCCGGTCGACCCGATCAAGGTGTCGGACTTCTACACCGCGCATCCCGACCTGGCCCCCTGGTACGACAAGCTCGGTCTCTTCGACGTCTACAAGTCGGTCTGGTTCTCGGCAATCTATCTGCTGCTGTTCATCTCGCTGATGGGCTGCGTGGTCCCGCGCCTCCAGGTCTACCTGAAGGCGCTCCGCGCCCGGCCGCCGAAGGCGCCCCGCAACCTGAACCGGCTGCCCGGGTACCAGCGCTTCGAGACCGACCAGAGCGAGGCCGACGTCTTGGCCGCTGCCGGGGTCGAGCTGCGCGAACGCCGCTTCCGGGTCGAGACCTACGACGCCTCGATCGGCGCGGAACGCGGCTACCTGCGTGAGGCCGGCAACCTGGTCTTCCATTTCTCGCTGATCCTTGCCCTGGTCGGGATCGCCTGGGGATCGCTGTTCGGCTACCGCGGCACCGTTCTGGTTGTCGTAGGCCACGGATTCTCCAACTCCGTGGCGCAGTACGACGACTTCATCCCCGGCCGGGCCTTCACCCCGGACGACCTGCCGCCGTTCTCGCTGACCGTGAACAGCTTCAAGGCGACCTTCCAGACCGACGGCCCGCAGCGTGGCGCGGCCCGCTCCTTCGACGCGGGCATCACCTACCAGGTGACGCCGGACTCGCCGGAGCAGACCAAGGACCTGCAGGTGAACCACCCGCTGTCGGTGGACGGCACCAAGGTTCACCTGCTCGGCCACGGTTACGCGCCCAAGGTGACCGTACGCGATGGCAAGGGACAGGTCGCGTTCTCCGGACCGGCGCCGTTCCTGCCGCAGGACGCCAACTTCTCGTCCTTCGGCGTGGTGAAGGCACCCGACGCGCGACCCGAGCAACTGGGCTTCGAGGGGTTCTTCCTGCCGACCGCGGTGATCGACCAGCGCGGGCCGGTCTCGATGTTCCCCGACGCGCTCAACCCCGCGCTGGTGATGACGGCGTACTACGGGCGGCCGGGGGTCGAATCGGGCAAGCCGGAGTCGGTCTACCAGCTGGACAAGTCCAAACTCACCCAGTTCGACAACGGCAAGGGCGACAAGCTGCGGTTCCAGCTCGCGCCGGGGCAGAGCATCACGCTGCCCGATGGCAGGGGATCGCTCACGTTCGATTCCTACGACCAGTGGGTGAAGCTGCAGATCAGCCACACCCCTGGCCTGAACCTCGCGCTGGCCGGGATCCTGCTGATGATCCTCGGCGTGATGGGATCCCTGTTCATCCACCCGCGGCGTACCTGGGTGCGGGTCCGGACCGAGGACGGGCGTACCGTTGTCGAGGTCGCCGGGCTCGACCGGGGGCCGGAGCGTGGCCTCGGCGACGAGCTCGACGCGATCGCAAAGATCCTGAAGAAGCAGGAGCAGTCATGAATTCGGCGACCCTCGCATCCGTCTCCAATCTGCTGATCCCGACGGCCACGGTGGTCTACGTGCTGGCGTTGCTGGCGCACACCGGCGAGTGGGCCGGTGGGCTGCGGGTGGCGAAGAAGGCCGAGCAGAAGGTGCTGGTCGGCGCGGACGGCCCTGCGATCACAGCCGATACCGCGATCCCGGCCGATACCGCCGAGCCGGCTGCTTCGGTGCGGGTGGAGCAGGCCAGCCGGATCGGCGTACTGCTGACCGTGCTGGCGTTCGTGTTCCACGCCGGGGGCGTGCTGACCCGCGGACTCGCCGCAGGGCGCGTGCCGTGGGGCAATATGTACGAGTTCTCCATCACCGCTTCGTTGGCAGTAGCGGCTGTCTACCTGGTTCTGCTGAAGCGGCAGCGGCTGCAGTGGCTCGGCCTGGGGGTGACGTTCGTACTGGCCGGCACGCTCGGCGTCGCAGTACTGGCCTTCTATGTGCCCGCCGGAGACCTGCTGCCGGCCCTGCATTCCTACTGGCTCGTCATCCACGTCTCGGCGGCCGCGATCGCTGGCGGTGGCTTCACCATCGGCGGCCTGACGTCGGTGCTCTACCTGATCAAGAGCAGGGCCGAGCGGCGTTCGCTCGATTCCGGCAAGCCGATGTCGACCGCGCTGCTGCGGGTGCCGTCGGCCGAGGCGATGGACGCGATCGCTTACAAGGTGCACGCTTTCGCCTTCCCGGTATGGACGTTCGGCGTGCTTGTAGCCGGACCGATCTGGGCGTACTACGCCTGGGGTCGCGCCTGGGGCTGGGACCCCAAGGAGGTCTGGTCGCTGGTCACCTGGGTCGTCTACGCCGCCTACCTGCACGCGCGGGCGACCGCCGGCTGGCGCGGCCGCCGGGCAGCTATGGTCGCGATCGTCGGCTGGGTGGTCTTCCTCTTCAACTTCATCGGCGTGAATCTGCTGCTGTCCGGCTTCCACGCCTACTCCGGGCTCTGATCGTCACCAGCAGATCACCCCGGTCTCGAACCGTCCGGCCACGGTCCCACCCTGGTCGTCGTAGGCGACCATCACCCCGCGACCACAGGTCAAGGGAGCGGCCGGCCTCGGCGTACCGGGGAACGGATACTTCCAGGCGTAGTACCTGGTCTCGCCCGCGCTCTGCCTGAACTTCCCCAGGTCGTGGCGGGTGCCGGTGAGCACAGTGCCACGCTTGTTCACGAACTCCCACGCGAACCGCAGCGTCACCGTGGCGCCGCGGGCCTTCGCGTAGCGGATGTTGACCTGCGAAACGGCTTTGGTGGAGTAGCTGCACAGGCCGGTTTCCAGCTTGCCGGAGCTGAGCGCGTTGCTCGCCCGGTCGCGATACGTGCCGAACTGGCACTCGGTGATCCAGTCCGTCGCGACCGCGGTCGGCGTGGTGAGCAGGGTCGCGGTGAGAGTGGTTGCTGTCAGCAAGTACATGTCAGAAGGTCTTCCAGGACGGGTCGGTGCCCTTCTGGAAGTGCACGCCGCCGCCGGTGTAGCTGACACTGAGGAAGCCCCAGCCGGCCGAGCCGCTGAACCCTGACTGTCCCTGGTTGTGCTCGTAGGTGTACTGCGCTCCATGGCTGTGCTTGCCGCATCCTCTGGGCTTTGTGAGGATCACGTCGGTCACACCGTGATCGGTGACCATCTTGTGGCCCGAGGTCGCATCCTTGACCGCACTGATCGGGGCGTTGGTGCCCAGCCCGCCGTGATACAGGTACGCCGCGTTCGGGGTCTGCTCGTTCGTGTAGTCGTAGGTCCTGGTGATGGTCTGCTTGATCCGGGTGCAGCCGAGTGACAGCTGGACGCTGGACAGGTCGACTGGGGCGACCCCGCCGACGTAACCGTCCCGGAAGTCCCAGATCCCGCGGGCGACGGCGCCCACCCACACGAAGCCGACCGAGAGGTTGTCGGCCGGACTGTGGCCGAGCGCGTTCTTCCGGCGGGTCCAGCGTTCGTCGAGCACACGCTGTGCCTCCGGGCCTGGGAGCGGGCCCTCGATCCCGTTGAGCTGCACCTGGATTCCTGCTCCGGAGTACTGCCTGGAGACGCGGTCGAGGCCAGCGAGGTCGAGTGGGTGCGCCACGGCGTACCGGTAGACTGGGTCATCGAGACCTGAGCGGTCGGCGGCCATGGCTGGAGCCGATCCGGAGGCCAGCGCGAGAACGGCGACGAATGACAGTGCTCTGCGGAGTCGCATGATGACTGATCCTTACTGAAAGTAGGTGATCGCATCCGCAGCGTAATCGCAGCAGGGGGTCGTCATCAGCGCCGAGCGGGCCTGTGATGCTGAAGCCCTGGGATCGGCTTGAGGAGTTGTGGTGAAGGAATTCGGGATCTACACCGGCCTGCGATTCGTATTGTTCGCGGTCTGCTTCGGGGTGCTCTGGGTCGCCCTGCATGGTCGGCTGTCGATCTGGTCGCTGCTCCTGCTGGCGCTGATCGTTACGTCGATCCTGTCGATCTTCGTCCTTCGGGCCGCCCGAGATCGGCTTGCGGCCAATATTGAACAACGCGCGGGCCGGATGGCTTCCCGCGTCGAGGCGGCCCGTTCCGCTGAGGACGAGGACTGATTTCAACCAGCACGCTGAGCCGGGCTGGAATTCGTGGTACCAGCGCACGACTGGTACGCAGTGTGACGTAGACCACTCTGTCTTTTGCCGCAAAATCATTTGTGCATTCCTTCACATGAGTCTTATCGTGGTTGATGAAACGAAACCGTTTCGTTCTATCGGTGCCCGATTAGTCACACAGGGTGATCATCAACTCATGTCAGACAGTGCTGAAGCCGGCCCGCGTCAGCGGCCCAGGGTCGAAGGCGGCCGCGAGGACGAGATCCTCGACGCGACCGTCGTGGTCGTCGCCGAACTGGGCTACGACCGGCTGACCATGGACGCGGTGGCCACGGCCGCCAAGGCCAGCAAGGCGACGCTGTACCGCCGCTGGTCGACCAAGGCCGAGCTGGTCGTCGACGCGATCAGCCGGGCGAAGGGCTGCTCGGTGCAGGAGGACGTCGACACCGGCAGCCTTCGGGGCGACCTGATCTCGCTGGCCTGTAGCGAGGGCGGCTTCACCTCCGAGATGCCGATGTCGGTGATGGCCGGCCTGCTGACCGCGCTGCACCGGGACGCGGATCTGCAGAAAGCCTTCAAGGAGCGCTTCCTGGCGCCCCGGGTGGCCATCACCAACGGGGTGTACGCACGCGCCGTACAGCGGGGGGAGATCGGCGCCGATGTCGACGTCGAACTGCTTGCCCAGACTTTGCCCGCACTGATCATCCACCACGCCTTCGTGCTCGGCGTCGAGCCGACCGAGGACCTGATCCTGCGAGTCATCGACCACGTGATTCTGCCTGCGGCGCGGGGGTCGCAGGTGAGCTGACCGGTGTGGGGCCGGACTCAGCGACCACTAGCCAGTAACACCCAAGAGGGGACTTTCCAGCATGTCTGAAGACGTCATCAAGGCCGATCCGCCGGAGCGGCCGGTCGACTCGGTGCCGGCGCACGGCCACCGCAATCTCGGTGTCGCACTCGCGCTGATCTGCATGGCGCAGCTGATGGTGGTGCTCGACGGCACCATCGTCAACATCGCCCTTCCGCACATCCAGCTCGACCTGGGCTTCAGCAACGCCTCGCTGCCGTGGGTGGTCAACGCCTACGCGCTGGCCTTCGGTGGTCTGCTGCTGCTCGGTGGCCGGATCGGGGACATCCTCGGCCGCCGCAAGGTGTTCATGTTCGGTGTCGTGCTGTTCGGCATCGCTTCCTTCCTGGGTGGTATCGCCCAGAACGAGACCCTGCTGCTGGCCAGCCGGATCCTGCAGGGCCTGGGCGCCGCGGCGGCTTCGCCGAACGCGCTGGCGCTGATCACCACCACCTTCCCGGCCGGCAAAGAGCGTAACCGCGCGATGGGCGTGTACGCCGCGATGTCCGGTGCGGGTGCGGCCGTCGGTCTGATCCTCGGTGGTGTGCTGACCGAGGCCTCCTGGCGCTGGACCTTCTTCATCAACACCCCGATCGGCCTGGTCGTGGCCGTGCTGGCGATCCGCTACCTCGGTGAGTCCGCCCGGCAGAAGGGCAAGTTCGACATCCCCGGTGCGATCACCGGAACCGTCGGTCTGACCGCACTGGTCTACGGCCTCACGCACGCCGCGCAGAAGGGCTGGGGCAACGGCGTCACGCTCGCCTTCATCCTCGGCGGCCTGGCCCTGATCGCTGTCTTCCTCGGTATCGAGGCCCGGTCCCGGCACGCACTGATGCCGTTCCGGATCCTCGCCAACCGGACCCGTGGGATCAGCTTCTTCGTGATGCTGCTCGTCGGCGCGTCGATGTTCTCGATGTTCTACTTCCTCGGCATCTTCGTGCAGAACATCATGGGCTACAGCGCGATCAAGACGGGCTTCGCGTTCCTGCCGTTCAGCGTCGGCATCGTGGTCGCCGCGCAGGTCGCGTCGACCCTGGTGGCCCGGGTCGACCCGCGCTGGATCTCCGGTGTCGGCGCGGTCCTGGTCGGGGTAGGCATGTTCGGCTTCAGTCGGCTCGAGGTGGATTCCACCTACCTCACCCACCTGCTGCCCTTCATCCTGGTGCTCGCCTTCGGCATGGGCCTGATCTTCGTACCGCTCACGCTGACCGCGGTCAGTGGCGTCGCGGACCAGGACTCCGGTGTCGGATCCGCAGTACTGAACACGGTCCAGCAGATCGGTGGTGCGGTCGGCCTGGCGCTCCTCGGCACGGTCTCCACCAACGCCATCAAGGACAAGTTCGCCGAGCTCGCACCGGGCGTGGCGAAGGCGGCGCAGGGCGGAGCATCGCCTGACCAGGTCAAGCAGCTCCAAGGCCAGGCCACGGCGCTCGCCACCACTCACGGCTTCACCACCGCGTTCCTGGTGTCCTGCTTCATCATGCTCGGCGCCGCGGCCATCACCTTCTTCGGCCTGAACGTCAAGCACAAGGACCTCGCCAACGACGGCCAGCCGGTCCACATCGGCTGACCTGGCGAATAACTGGAAGGGCCACACCCCGGGGGCGGGAGTGTGGCCCTTCCTTTCGTACTACGCCCGCTTCGCGCCTCCTCCGTCAGCGCTCGACCCACCCACCCCAGTTCGCCGCTGCTACGTCGCGACTCGGTGAGTGCGAGGTGGTTGGGGAGCACCGGGTGCGACACCTACACCTCGACTCAGTCACAATGGGCGGCCGGACGACTCCCCTCTCGCTTCGACGGGATCGACCAGTCGACTGGCCGAGAGGGGCTGGATGTCTTGCGGGCAATATTCCTGAGCGGCGCGCTGGCGGTGGTGTGCTCGTTGCTGGGGACCCGGTTCGCTATCGGGTGGTTCGCCCGGCACGGGTTCGGCCAGCCGATCAGGCACGACGGACCGACTACACATCACGTCAAGCGGGGTACGCCGACCATGGGCGGTCTCGTAATCCTGCTGAGTGCGACTGCGGCCTATCTGGCGGCAACGATCTTGACCGGCGGGTCGCCGAGTGCCAGCGCCTGGCTGCTGATGTTGCTGTTCTTCGGCTGCGGGGCGGTGGGGTTCCTCGACGACTTCATCAAGGTCTACACCCAGAACAACCAGGGGCTGAGCAGCCGGGCCAAGATGGCGGGTCAGACGCTGGTCGCGCTCGTCTTCGGGGTCCTGTCCACGCAGTTCTTCGCCGACGAGCGCGGTGTCAGGCCGGCGTCGCAGTACGTTTCCATCACCCATGACTGGGGGATCAAGCTGCCCCTGATCGTGATCCTGCTGTTGATCTGGTTCATCGTCACCGCGACCTCCAACGGCGCGAACCTCACTGATGGCGCCGACGGGCTGCTCGCCGGCGCCTCGGCATTGATCATCGGTGCCTACACCATCGTGAATATCTGGCAGAACAACCAGCTATGCGGCTCCTCGCGGCCCACCGCGGTGGAGTCACAGTGCTATCAGGTGCGCGACCCTCTCGACCTCGCGGTCTTCGCGGCCGCCATCGCCGCGGCTTGTGTCGGCTTCCTTTGGTGGAACGCCAAGCCCGCACGCATCATCATGGGCGATGTCGGCTCCCTCGCCATCGGTGGCGTCGTGGCCGGGCTGGCGATCATGTCTCGTACCGAGGTCCTGATGGCCGTCGTCGCCGGACTGTTCGTGCTCGAGACCCTGTCCGTGCTCCTGCAGATGAGCTACTTCCAGCTGACCAGGCGGCTCACGGGCACGGGGCGTCGCATCTTCCGGATCGCTCCCATCCACCATCACTTCGAGCACCTGGGATGGGCCGAGGTGACCGTGGTGATCCGCTTCTGGATCGTCGCCGGGATCTTCGTCGCGCTCGGGCTCGGGATCTTCTATGCCTCTTGGCTGGCCTGAACCCAACAGCACTTGGTACTGCGCGGTGGGTCCCGAGTCCGGTCTCAGGCGGCCTCGAGGACGAAGAAGAGGAAGCACATGAACGACTGGCCTGCCGGCAGTTCCGCGGGCAGCAGTTCCGCGGGGGTGTCCGGCGCCGGCGGTGGTTCGCTGACAGTGACGATGCGAAACCCGGCCGCGGCAAAGGCATCTGTCATGGCGTGCAGGGGCCGGTGCCAGAAGGTCAGCCACACAGTCTGGCCGTCCATGACGTAGTCCTCGGAGTACTGGGTGACCGCGAAGTAGTCGGCCTCGGGATACACGATCGCGTAGGCGCTGGGGTGGTTCACCGCGACGATCAGTCGACCGCCCGGCTTCACCACACGTCGCAGCTCGGCGAGAGGGCCGGTCCAGTCCTCCAGGTAATGCAGGACGAGGGATGCCACGACGTCGTCGAACTCGGCATCGGCGTACGGCAGCGGCGCGCGGAGGTCCGCCACCTGCACATCGGCGTCGTCACCCAGCCTCTCGCGAGCCAGGTCGAGCATGGCCGCACTGGCATCGAAACCGGCGACGACGGCACCCTCGTCGCGAAGCGCCACCGACAGCGGCCCGGAACCACATCCCGCGTCGAGGATCCGGCGACCCGAGACATCGCCGGCGAGGCGGAGCACCGCGGGCCGCGCGTAGTACGCGTTGAAGAGCCCGGATTCGTTCTCGGCCGCGTAGGCCTTCGCGAAGTTGTCGTAGTCGGTGGCCGTCATCATGAGCTCGTTCCCGCAAAAGGCATGGGACATTCCTACCTGGCCCACGCGGGCAGGACAAAACATCCGATGAATATTCTGCCGGGCGCGCAGCGCGGGAGGATAGGTAGCACTCGGGCTCAGTCGGTCGTGGTTTGAGCAATCGTGAGAAGGCGCTGTAGCGATTGGGGAACCGTCATCGCGGGGACTTCTGCCTGCTTGTCCGAGATCGCGCGGCGCAGGAGTGGCAGGTTGAGTCGAGTCGTGTCGATCGCGGCCATGGTCGCATCGAGTCGGGTGTCCTGCTGCCGGGCAATCATGGTGGCGAGTTGCACCTCGATCGGAACAGTCGGAACGGGCTGTCCATGGCAGTTGAGAGTCTCCCGCTCGTGCCATACCAGCCGTGCCCGCGTCTCGATCATCAAGGCGGCGACGGCGGGTTGGTCGATGTGGGCAAGTTCGACCTTGACACCGTCGATCATCCATCGGCCGAAGGTCCACCGCTCGCGGATGTGACCGAATTGAAGGGTCGGCTCTGCCGCCGTGCTGATCCAGTCGGACGGTACGCCGGACTGAATTCGCTCCGGCGCATCCAGCGCATCCGGCGTCGGAAGGACGGTCGCGGCGCGGGTGACGCCGTCGGCTGTCAGGACGGCGATGTCGATGTCGCCCGGAACGATCGGTACACCTCGGAGTGCTGTTGCTGCGCTGCCGAGGAGCATCCACTCGATGCGGTCGCCGTTCAGTTGCTCGGCGACGGTGGCCAACGCGATGGTCCATGGAGCGCTCATCTCCATGAAACTAGCGGCCGCCACCGACATTCAGTTTGAGTCTGCGGGCCGGCCACCCGACTCCATCATCACGACGGTGTCGCTCCGGGAAGTCTTTGAAAGAAGTCCGGGGGAGGAGTCGGATCGGAGGGGATGCGTTCGTAGCAGTGGTGAGTGCCACCCACAACGGGTGCAGCCCCGAACTCAAGGAGAACGAAGTGACTGCTAGCTACACGTTCGATGTCTTTTGCAGCCTTAACGGCTTCGGTTCCCACACTGGTGACTGGGGTGGCTACTGGGGTAAGCAGGGTCCGGAGTTCCTCGAGCGTCGCCTGGCGCAGTACGGCGAGGAGTAGCGGATGGTGTTCGGGGGCACCACGTATCGGGACAACGTGGAGATGGCGGCCGCGTTCCCCGAGGCGTTCGAGGGGGGAGGAATCGTGGATCACGCGGATGCGGCATCTGCCGTTGACGGTGGTGTCGTCGACGCTCGAAGGCCCTCTCGATTGGCCGGACGCGACCCTGGTGAGCGGTGACGCCGTTGCCGCCATCGCGAAGCTCAAGGCGGAGTCTGACGTGCCACTGCGTTCGCATGGCAGCCTGTCGCTGTACCAGGCGCTGATGGCCGCCGGTCTGGTCGACCGCGTCCAGGTGACAGTCTTCCCGGTCATCACCGGTCAGACCGGCCTCTTTCGCGAGCGCCATCGCGCTCGGCATCACCACCAATCGGCCAAACCCGTCCCGACCGACAGGTAGTGCACCACTAGTACGCCGTACGCGGGAGGTCGATTGCGCTTCAGTGCACTAGATGCCGCCGGCCATTACCTGTCCGTCGGGACAGACCTACCCCCTAGTGGAGCGTTTCTGAAGTTCGGTGACGGTTGGCTTTCTTGAGGATCTGGTCTGGGGTCTTGGTCCAGACGAAGGGGTGGCAGCGGTCGTTCCAGCCGGTGATGAAGGCTCGGATCTTTGTGTTGAGGTCTTTGACCGAGGTGAAGGTCCCGCGGTGGATGGCTTGTCGTTCGATGATGCCGAACCAGACCTCGACCAGGTTGAGCCATGACCCGGAGGTCGGGGTGAAGTGGACCTTGAACCGGGAGTGCGCGGCCAGCCAGTCACGGACCTCGGCCCGTTTGTGTGTGGCGTAGTTGTCCATCACCAGGTGCAGTTCCTGACCGGTGCCGTCGTCGGGGTAGGCGCGGTCGATCTGCTTGAGGAACGCAAGGAACTCCTGGTGGCGGTGCCTGGGTTTGCAGGCCGCGGTCACCGTGCCGGTGGCGATCTCCAGTGCCGCGAACAACGTGCTGGTGCCGTGCCGGACGTAGTCATGGGTGCGGCGCTCGGGAAAACCAGGCTGCATCGGCAGCATCTTCTGAGTCCGGTCCAAAGCCTGGATCTGCGACTTTTCGTCGACACACAACACGATCGCGTTGTCCGGTGGCGCCAGATACAGCCCGACCACATCAGTGACCTTGGCGACCAACTCCGGATCGGTGGAGAACTTGAACGTCTCACTGCGCCACGGCTGCACCCCATAGTCACGCCACGCCCGCGCGACCGTCGCGTTGCCGACCTTGAGCCGCACGGCCAGCAGCCGAGACGACCAGTGCGTCACCCCCAGCCGCTTCGGCGGCGGCTTCAACGTCTCGGCCACGATCATCGCGTGATCGATCTCGCGCGGGCCGGCCCACCCGTTCGGCATCATCCAGACCCTTGATCCCGCTGCGCACGTAGCGCTGCCGCCACCCGATCACCTTCGGACGAGACAACCCCACCTGCTCCGCGATCGCCGTATTCGATACCCCACCCGCAGCCAGCAACACCACCCGCGCCCGCAACGCCAACCCAGCACGAACCGTCGTCGACCGCGTCAACGACACCAACCGCTCCCGATCACCCTCACGAAGCACCAACGCGGCAGCAGGACGGTTCGCCATACCCCATTCTGACCCACCACCAACCGTTACCTAATTAATGACACGCCCCACTAGCGAACATGCCGCCCGCACCACCGGGGGGGATGCCACCCCCCAGTGGTCGTGTAGACGGGCGACTGGATTCTCTGATCGCAGCGCCGACGTAGGAGGTGCGTGGGAAAGGCTTAGTCCTTCAAGACCTTGCGCATGATCAGTTCGCGGCTTACTCCGTCGGGCATCAGGTCGCCTGGCTCGTCGGTGTCTACGTAGCCGTTGCGGAGGTAGAGGGCGTGCGCTTTTTCGTTGCCTTTGACAACTGAGAGTTTCAGGGTGTGGGCAGCGTTGGCGCGAGCCCAGTGTTCGATGTCGGTCATCAGGTGGTCGCCGATGCCTTTGCCTCGGCCGGCGGGGGCTATCCACATCGAGAGGATGTGGACGACGCCGTCCTCGTCGTCCGCGGGTGCGCCGGTGGCCATGCCGACCGGGGTGCCGTCCAGGGCGGCGATCAGGTTGTGCCAGCCGGGGACGTTCAGCCTGCCCCGCCAGCGGCTCTCGTCGGCATCGATCCAGTCGGCGAGGAGAGAGCCGAAGGCGGCGGGGGCGTCGGCCAGCGCGGCCAGGCGCAGGTCGCGCCAAGCCGGCCAGTCGTCGGAAGTCAGTTCACGTAGCTCGATCACCGGGACAGCTTCTCCGCCGAGGAGGCCGAGGGCAACCTCAATTCAGCGGATCTTGGAGGAGACCCAGTCCTTGACGCCGCCTAGGCCGTCGCCCATGTCGCGGAGGAGTTTGGCGAGCGGGTCCTGGGAGCGGGCGAAGGAGTCGGAGTACGACTTGGCCGCGTTCCTCGCCTCCTGCGACATCGAGGCGTCGCCGTCCTCCTGCCGCTTCGGGTATGTCCCGGAGACGATCGCCGTGTACTCACCCTCGTCGACCCAGCGCCGCAGCTCATGCGCCCGTACGACGGCCAGCGGGTGCGACGCCGCCTCGAGCAGCAGCAGCTTGAGCACGCTGTCGCGCAGGTCGCCCGCGCTCTCGTACTCCGTGCCCTGGGCCAGGAACGCGGTCGTGTCCAGCTCCTCCAACTGACCGCCGCTGGCGAGCTTCATCTGCACCCGCAGAGCGGCGGCAGGATCCTGTACTGCGAGCAGGCCGGCCCGGTCGCCGGACAACTCCGCCTTGCGTGCCCACTCGTGCAGCGCGGCGATGATCGCGCGGAGGCCGAGGGCGCCGATCGGCATCCAGTTCAGCGCGCCGGTGAGCCGCATCAGCCAGAACAGCAGCGACTGGTACAGCGCGTGACCGCTCTGCGCATGACCGAGCTCGTGGCCGAGTACGAACCGGAGCTCCTCGTCGTCGAGACCCTTCACCAGCGCGCTGTTCAGCACGATGAACGGCTTGTCCATGCCGATCGTCATCGCGTTCCACATCGGGAAGTTGGTGACGTACAGCTCGGGCAGCTCCCGGATGTCCAGGGTCGAGGCCGCCTCGGTGAACAGCCGGTGGATCTTCGGGAACTGCCGCTCGTCGACCCGGATCGCGGAGCCGAGGAACTGCAGCCGGAAGGCGCGCTCGTTGATCAGCCCGGACATCTTGCGGAGGACGAAGTCGAACCCCTTCAGCTGCCGCAGCGCCACCAGCGCACCGCGGTCGGCCGGGTGCTCCCAGGCGCGCGAGCTGATGTCGGTGAGCGTGACCCTGGTCCTGGTCGGCCGCTCGTCGTTGTCGGTCATCGTTCCCCCACAGATCGGCGTGTGGGTCCCAAGGTAGCTCGATCCGGGGTCTGGTCGAGTTTGGTCGATCTACTCGCCGTAGCCGCGCCCGGCTCCCAGGCTGTGGATGAGAACTCTCCTACCGCCCTATGGAGGATCAAATGATCAGACCTGCCCTCACGGCTGCAGTCGCACTCGCAGCCTTGGCCATCGCGCCGGCGCTCACCGCCAGCGCAGTACAGGATCCGTCCCCTTCCCCGCAGAGCTACATGGCGCAGCGGGCCGCAGTACCGGCTGCCAAGGCGGCAGCTGTGCGGGCCCAGGTAGCTCAGTCAGTGACTGCACGGCCGTTGCTCCGGGTGCCGTTCCGGTGTGGTGAGAACTGGTCCGGCGCCAGCCGCAGCGGCCACAGCCCGTCGTACTGGGCCGTGGACCTCAACTGGGGTGCCGGCGACGACGACCTCGGCAAGCCGGTCAAGACCAGTGCGGCGGGGACCGTGGTGCGCTCGGCGTACGACGCCGGCGGGTACGGCAACTACATCGAGATCGCCCACGGCGACGGCTGGCACACGCTCTACGCCCACCTGCAGAACCGCGGGGTGGCAGTCAACGACCAGGTCACCGACAGCCAGCAGATCGGCCACGTCGGCGGCACCGGCAACGTCACCGCGCCTCACCTCCACTACGAACAGATCAAGGACGGCGTAGTGGTGGCCGCGCTGTTCGGCACCTCCACCTGGGTCGCCTACCCCGGCCCAGCCACCTACAGCCGAACGCGCGACTGCTGAAGCCAACCCGGCACGGTACGGCTAGCCTGGCCCAATGAGTGAAGTCTACGGGGTTGGTAAGCCGCTGCCGTGCCGGGAGGTCGACCGGCGGAACGACAAGGATCGGGCCTGGGTGTCGGAGGCGATCCGGATCGTGGATGCGGACGCCAACCGCAGCGCGGACACGCATCTGCACGTGTTCCCCATGCCGGAGAGCACCGGCGTCGACCTGTACCTCAAGGACGAGTCCGTGCACCCGACCGGCTCGCTCAAGCACCGGCTGGCCCGATCGCTGTTCCTCTACGCGCTGTGCAACGGCTGGATCCGCGAGGGTACGACGGTGATCGAGGCCTCCAGCGGGTCGACCGCGGTCAGCGAGGCGTACTTCGCCCGGATGCTCGGGCTGCCGTTCATCGCGGTGATGCCGCGCTCGACCAGCCAGGAGAAGGTCGACCTGATCCAGTTCTACGGCGGCAGTTGCCACATGGTCGAGCGGTCCGGGCAGATCTACGGCGAGGCCAAGCGGCTCGCCGAGGAGACCGGCGGCCACTACATGGACCAGTTCACGTACGCCGAACGGGCCACCGACTGGCGTGGCAACAACAACATCGCCGAGTCGATCTTCGGCCAGCTCTCACTCGAGCACCACCCGATCCCCACCTGGATCGTGGTCGGCGCGGGCACCGGCGGCACCTCGGCGACCATCGGGCGGTACGTGCGCTACCAGCGGCACGACACCTCGGTGGCCGTGGTGGATCCGGAGAACTCGGCCTTCTTCCCGGCCTTCGAGTCCGGCGACGGCGACTTCGCGACCGGGCGGCCGTCCCGGATCGAGGGGATCGGCCGGCCGCGGGTGGAGCCCTCGTTCGTGCTCGGAGTCGTCGACCGGATGATCGCCGTACCGGATGCGGCCTCGATCGCGGCGATGCGGTTCTGCTCGAAGGTGATGGGCCGTCTGGTCGGCGGGTCGACCGGGACCAACCTGTGGGGATCGCTGCGGCTGGCGGCCGAGATGCGGCGTACCGGGACTCGCGGCAGCGTCGTCACCCTGCTCTGCGACGCCGGCGAGCGCTACAGCGAGACGTACTACGACGACGAGTGGCTGAAGCGGAACGGCATCGACCTCGCGCCGTACGCCGAGACGCTGGAAGGCTTCGCCGCCACCGGCCGCTGGCGCGAGCCAGTCCGCTAAAGCCGGCCGCCAGAGCTAGGGCCAGCCGCCTGCGCTAGAGCCAGCCGCCAGAGTTAGGGCCAGCGCTAGCCGCCGAGGGCCAAGCCGATAGCGAGGCCGATGGCGTAGACAAGCTCGGTCAGGCCGGTGTCCTTGAGGACAGGGATCAGCGCAGGGCCGACCGCGTCGCTGACGACTACCTTGACCGCGCGGAAGCCCAGCGGCAGCGCGATCAGGGCCAGCAACGTCCACGGAGTCGCCAGCGCGGACACTATGGCCAGTAGGAACGCCAGGATGACGAGGCTGGCATAGAGCCTCCGGGACCGCCCAGCACCCAGTACTACGGCCAGCGTCCGCTTGCCGGTCACGGTGTCCGTAGGGATGTCGCGAAGGTTGTTGGCGACCAGCAGAGCGCAGGCAATCGCTCCGATTGCTACTGCACCGGCGACGGCAGTCCAGCTCAGCTTCTCGGCCTGCACGTAGGTAGTACCGAGTACTGCGACCAGGCCGAAGAAGAGGAACACGCTGACTTCACCGAGCGCGCGGTACCCGTAGGGCTTCTTGCCTCCCGTGTAGAACCACGCGCCGACCAGCGAGGCGGCCCCGACGACCAGCAGCCACCAACTGGAGGTCGCGCAGAGCACAATGCCGAGTACAGCGCCTACACCGAAGCAGGTGAACGCCGCTGTCTTCACCTGCCTGGGGGTGGCGACCTTGGAGCCGACCAGGCGGAGCGGGCCGACCCGGTTCTCGTCCGTACCGCGGATGCCGTCCGAGTAGTCGTTGGCATAGTTGACGCCGATCTGCAGCGCCAAGCCGACGCCGAGCGCCAGCAGCGCCTTCCACCAGACGAAGGCGTCGAGGTAGCCGGCCGCGCCCGTACCGACGAGCACGGGAGCAATGGCAGCTGGGAGTGTGCGCGGGCGAGCGCCTTCGATCCACTGGGCAGGGGTGGCCATGAGCAACGATTCTGTCAGCCTGCTGGTAAGGGCTTGCAGGCGGGACGGGCTGCGGCCGGGTGCGGGCCGCGCCGTACGCTCGGAGAGATATGTCTACGACAAGAGAAGGAAGGAAAGCGGTGGGGAGGGTGTTGCGGCTGGTCCCTGGCACTCCCGATGCCGTGTTGCCCGCGCTGACGGCCGTACTGGACGGAACCGGTACGCCGTTCGCCCCGGTACCGGCTGACGCGGCGTCGGCCGAGCGGGTCAAACAGGCGGTGGCACCGGACGAGCCGCTGGAGTCGGACGACTGCGCTGTCATCCTGACCACCTCCGGGTCGTCGGGCGAGCCGAAGGGCGTGATGCTGTCCCGGGCAGCCCTGGTCGCGTCTGCCACGGCTACGCATGAGCGACTCGGTGGGCCGGGGCAGTGGCTGCTACCGATGAAGCCGTACTTCGTGGGCGGGCTGCAGGTCCTCACCAGGTCGGTGCTCGCTGGGCACGCGCCGGTGATCGCCTGGGAGCACCCGAGCCTTACCGCGGCCGCTGCGGCGATGACCGGGGCGCGGCGGTACACCGCGATGGTGCCGACTCAGCTTGCTCGCTACCTCGATACCGAACTGGACGCGCTGCGGTCGTTCGACGCGATCGTGATCGGCGGCGCCGCGATGCCGGCCGAGCTGAAGGAACTGGTCCGGGAGTCCGGGGTGGCCGCGATCCCGGCGTACGGGATGACGGAGACCGGCAGCGGCTGCGTGTACGCCGGGGAGCCGCTGGCTGGGACCTCGTTGCGGCTCGAGGACGAGCGCATCCTGATCAGCGGGCCGACTCTGTTCTCCGGGTATCGGCTCCGGCCGGCGGTCACCGCGGAGGTGCTGCGGGACGGGTGGTTCCGGACGCAGGATCGCGGCCGGTTCGTGGACGGGCGGCTGCAAGTCGTCGGCCGCCTCGACGACGTGGTGATCTCGGGTGGCGTGAACGTCACGCTGACCGCGGTCCAGGCCCGGCTGCTCGAACATCCCACGGTGAAGGACGCCGTCGTGCTGGGCGTGCCCGATGCCGAGTGGGGGAGCCGGGTCGTCGCGTTCGTGGTCGGCGAGGTCGTCGGCCTTGACGAGTTGCGGGACTTCGTGGCCGAGGTGTTGCCCCGGACCTGGGCGCCGCGCGACGCGATCGAGCTGCCAGAGCTGCCGATGCTTGCCTCGGGCAAGGTTGATCGGCAGTCCCTGCTGGAGGGCGTGCGGTGATCACCTATGCGATCGGGCTGAAGAACCGGTTCCGTGGCATCACGGTTCGCGAAGGAATGTTGTTCGAAGGGCCGGCCGGCTGGGCGGAGTGGAGTCCGTTCCTGGACTACGACGACGCCACTTGCGTCGCCTGGCTTCGGGCTGCTCGTGAGGCGGCTGTGGACGGGTGGCCGACGCCGGTGCGTTCCGTAGTACCGGTGAACTGCACTGTGCCTGCTGTCGGTCCAGAGAAGGCTGCGGAGATCGTCAGGGCTTCTGGTTGTGGCACTGCCAAGGTGAAGGTGGCTGAGCCCGGGCAGACGTTGGCGGACGACTTGGAGCGGGTCGAGGCCGTCCGGGACGCGATCGGCTCAGGGCAGGTGCGGATTGACGCCAACGGCGCTTGGTCCGTCGACCAGGCGCTGCGCAGCTTGAAGGAGCTCGCGCGCTTCGACTTGGAGTACGTCGAGCAGCCGTGCGCCTCGGTGGAAGACCTGGCCGCCGTACGCCGTCGGACCGACGTACTGGTGGCTGCGGACGAGTCCATCCGGCAGGCGGCGGATCCGATGCTGGTGAAGAAGCTCGAGGCCGCCGACATCGCAGTACTGAAGGTGCAGCCCATCGGGGGTGTGCGGGCGTGCCTGGACATCGCTGAGCAGATCGGACTGCCTGTGGTGGTCTCGTCGGCGCTGGAGACTTCAGTGGGGATCGCGGCCGGGGTTGCTCTTGCTGCAGCCCTGCCGGAGCTTCCCTATGCGTGTGGGCTGGCCACTGTCTCGATGTTCACCTCTGAGGTCGTGGCCGAGCCGCTGTTGCCAGTAGACGGCCTCCTGCGTGTCGGACGGCCCCAGCCCGATATGGAGTTGCTGGCTGCGGCTACTGCCGATCCAGGAATCGCTGCAGCTTGGGAAGCCCGGTATGCCCGGGTCGAGAACCTCCTGAAGGGGAGTGTGGGATGAACCCGTCCACGGCGTTCGCGACTGTAGTGGTCGACGAGCTGATTCGGTCTGGCGTGCGAGAGGCCGTGCTGGCGCCGGGATCTCGTAGTGCGCCGCTGGCGTTGGCGCTGGCGGCTGCAGACCGGGAGGGGCGACTACGGCTGCACGTACGCATCGACGAACGTACTGCGGGGTTCCTAGCGATCGGGTTGATCCGTGGGACCGGGCTGCCGGTGCCAGTGGTGACCACGTCCGGTACTGCGGTGGTCAACCTGCATCCGGCCGTTCTCGAGGCATCGCACAGCGGGCTGCCGTTGATCGTGTTGAGCGCGGACCGGCCGCCGGAGTTGCGGGGGAGCGGGGCCAACCAGACGACGGATCAGCTGAAGGTGTTCGGGTCTGCTGTGCGGTTGTTCCACGAGGTCGGTACTCCGACGCAGGAGCTCGGGCAGGTGGCGTACTGGCGTTCGACGATCGCTCGCGCTGTATCTACTGCTGTCGGTGCGCGTACTGCGGATCCAGGGCCGGTGCAGCTCAACTGCGCGTTGGCCGAGCCGCTGGTGCCTACTAGTGATGGGCCTGACTGGCCGGAGTCGCTTGAGGGGCGTAGCGGTCCGTGGACGAGTGTCCATGCGGGTGCTGCGCAGCCGACAGCGGTGGCGGCTGGGCCGAAGACCGTAGTGGTTGCCGGCGATGGTGCCTCGCAGGCAGCGCGGCTCATCGCCGAAGCAGGGCGTTGGCCGCTCTTCGCGGAGCCCTCAAGCCGGGCGAGGACCGGGCCCGCCGTCATCTCGGCTTACAGGTTGTTGCTATCGGCATCTTCGCAGCTGTCGGGGGAGATCGAGCGGGTGCTGGTGTTCGGGCATCCGACGCTGTCCAGGCCTGTGATGAAGCTACTTGCTCGGCAAGACGTAGAGGTCGTCGTGGTTGCGCCGACCGGCTTGTGGCCGGACGCGGGCCGTCGCGCTGCCGCTGTCGTCACCGGGTTGGAGGTGACAGCTTCCGACGACACCGATTGGCTCGCTCGCTGGCAGCACGCCGACCAGCTAGCCCGTCCCGCGATCGACAAGGTGCTGGCTGACAGACTCACCGGTCCTGCGATCGCCGCGATCGTTGCGGAGGCGGTGGGAGCCGACGGCATGCTCGTCGTAGCGTCGTCGAACTCGGTACGCGATCTGGACCTGGCGCCCGTAGTACCGATCCGCACTGTCGCGAACCGCGGCCTAGCCGGCATCGACGGCACTCTGTCGACGGCAGTCGGAGCCGCCTTGGCCAACGCCGGCGCAACCCACGCCCTGGTTGGCGATCTGGCGTTCCTGCACGACTTCAACGGACTGATCATCGGCCCGGCCGAACCGCGTCCCGACCTGCGTATCGTGGTCGTCAACGACAACGGCGGCGGCATCTTCTCCACCCTCGAACAAGGCGCCGACGCCCATGCCGACCACTTCGACCGCATCTTCGGCACCCCTCACGACACCAACCTCGCCGCCCTCTGCGCCGCCGCCGACATCCCCCACCACCTGGTCGAAACCCAAGAAGCCCTCCGCGCAGCACTCACCCCCACAGTCGCCGGCATCGACGTAGTAGAAGCCCACCTAGACCGCACCACCCACCGCGCCCTTGCCGCTGCCCTCACCGCAGCCACCAGCCAAGCCCTCATCCAGCCGTAGGACGGTTGTCCACAGGTACTTCAAGTTGGCTGCCGGAACCTCAGGCGGCTGGCTAGGCTCGGCGTGCGCAGAAACGGCTCAAAACCCTTCGCGGGCAAAAGAAAAGGCCCCGGGGGGTTTCCCTGGCCGAAGCCGGTACGCCGTGATTCCCGGGGCACTCACTAACCACAAAGGTAGACCATCGCCGCTGCGCAGCCAAACGTCATCTAGAAGACCTGGACGGCACCACCTGTGGCAAGACAGCGCTGGACCATCCTTCTCTCACGAGCGCGCCTGCACCCGTACCTCGCCGCGGCAGGAGGCGATCCACCCGCCGGGCTGTCGCTCTACGGCTGGAACTCCGAGATCAGCGGTGCCTTCTACGAGTCGCTGCACTACGTCGAGGTTGGTCTGAGGAACGCAATGGATCGCCAACTGAGCCGTTGGGCGATTGCCCAGGGTGCGCAGCTCCCTTGGTACGTCGACCCGGTGGTCAACCTGACGCCGTCGACGCGGCGAAGGGTTGCGGTTGCTCGCGCGAACGCGACCCACGGATTGTTCACCAGGAGCCGATACACAGCCGCGATCTGCCAAGGACCTATGACCGGATGGTGGATGTTGCCGCGCGGATCTCTCCACTGGTGGGCGTGCGGATCGGGTCGACGAGCAGGGTGCCCTCTTTGATTGTTGTCCGGCCTTTCCCGCGTACCTGAGGCTGGATGGTGTGGACTCGGCCTAGCAAGGTGCCGGCGACCACCAGGACCAGGGAGGTGGTGACGAGGATGGGGATGACCGCGCCGCGGAGAGATGAGTTGAGTGGGGCGGCGATGGTGAGGATGGTGCTGACGCCGATGAGGGCGGTGGTGAGGCGACGGCCCGGGCGAGCTACTGCTAGGAACGGCAAGCACCAGACGAAGTACCAGTCGTGAGCTGTGGGGCCGAGCAGAACTACGGCCAGTAAGGCGATTCCTACTGCGCGGGCTGCGTTGTGGATGGATGAGCGCAGACCGAGTACGGCGATCAGGCCGACTGCTGTGAGCATGCCGAGCAGGCGTACGAGCTGGAGTGCTTGCTTGGCGGCGGTGTCTTCCCCTAGCCAGCCCAGTACGCCGGCAGCGCCGAGACCGATGAGGTTTGCGATCGACAGTGGCGAGCGGACCAGTCCTGGTACGTCGAGAGCGCTCAGCCAGCCTGAGCCGACGCCGGTCAGTTCGCCGACGGTTGCCAGTGTCACCACGGCGACCACACCGGCTATAGCGAGACTGACAATCCGTGGACGAGGCCGGGCGAGTGGGCTCATCACTGCAGCGATTGCGATCACCACTAGCCCACCAGGCAACTTCACTGCTGCTGCAGCACCAGCTAGTACTGCGGCGGTTCCCCAGTGACCGGTGAGAGCAACTGCGAAGGCAGCACACGCAACACCGAGCATGAGTACGTCGTTGTGTGCCGCACCCAGGCCGTGCGTGATCAGCACCGGGTTGGCGACGACAAGCCAGGTAGCGATCCTCGGATCGACCCGGCAGGCGGTTGCGAGTCGCGGCACTGCCCAGGCGATCAACACGATCCCTAGTAATGCCAGGGCCCGATGCGCCAGCATCAGCAGGTACGGGTCCATGGTCAGGCGCGCCATCAACCCGCCGTACGCGAGCGGCACCGGCCCGTACGGCGCAGGAGTCGCCATCCACATCGGGTCGACTGCCTCGACGATGTGGCCGGACAAAGCGCCGGGGCCCACGGCGTACGGGTCGAAGCCTTTGGCGACGAGTGCACCCTGCGCTGCGTAGCTCCAGGCGTCTCTGCTGAACAGGGGCGGCGTCAGGAGCAGCGGCGCGCTCCAGGCGATCACCAGTGGGGTGATGCGATGCCGTACGCCGGCAAGTACGTCGCGGCCGACCGATAACCACGCCCACACCATCAGTCCGAGTCCGGCGACCATGAAGGTCAGGCCGGTCATCCGCCCGGGCAGAGTAGACCGCAGCTCACTGGCGATCGGCAGCGACGCCACCCACGACGACTCGGGCACTACGGACGTCACCAGCGATGCAGCGGCGACTATGCAAGAGCCGATCAGCCCACGGACCAACGGCGACGGCATACGCATGACTGCGACGCTAACCACGCAGAGCGACGCCCCGATGAACAACGCCTTGCCTCTGAAATCTGCTTGTGTCCGAAGAATCCGAGGTCAGGACCCTCGGGGCTTCGGACGCAAGCAGTCGCAGTTGGCTAGGCGGATTCCTTGCGGAAGGTGCGGGCGCCGACGGTGAGTCCCACGACCGTCAGCAGGACGACCCAGAACAGACCCCACAGGGACGAACTGCTGCCGATGTCGCCGCGGAACAGGGCCCGGACACCGTTCACCACGTGCTTGAGCGGGCTGATGTCGGACAGCCGCTGCAGCCAGGTCGGGCCGATCTGCATCGGCAGCAGGATGCCGGACAGCAGCAGCAACGGCATCGCGATCCCGTTCAGCAGCGGCGCCAGCGCGTCCTCGCTCTTGGTGATGAGCGCTACGGAGTACGACAGGGAGGCGAAGGTCGCGCCGAGCAGCGCCACAATCACCAACGACAGCAGGACGCCACCCCAGGGCGCACGCAGGCCCATCGGGATGGACACCACCAGCAACAGGATCGACTGCACGACCAGGACCACCACGTCACGCAGTACGCGACCTGCCATCAGCGCCATCCGGGACGCCGGGGTGACCCGATCCGCCTCGATCACACCGGCCCGATACTCCGCGATCAGGCCGAAGCCGACGAACATCGCGCCGAACATGCCGAGCTGGACGATCAGGCCGGGGATGAACACCTGGTAGGCGTTCGTGGTCGCGCCCTGGCTGATCTGCGCGGTGATCGGCTTCAGCAACGGGCCGAACAGGAACAGGTACATCAACGGCTGGCTGAGCATCAGGATGGACCACATCGGGTTGCGCAGCGACAGCCGCATCGCGCGGTTGAAGACGATCCAGGTCTCGCGAAGCACC
Source organism: Kribbella qitaiheensis (assembly GCF_014217565.1). Taxonomy (NCBI): domain Bacteria; kingdom Bacillati; phylum Actinomycetota; class Actinomycetes; order Propionibacteriales; family Kribbellaceae; genus Kribbella; species Kribbella qitaiheensis. The sequence continues at coordinate 3,514,259 of NZ_CP043661.1, read as the reverse complement.
GTCATGCCACTGTCTCCTTCTGCTTCTCGTCCTGTACTGCGTCCGCGCTGTCCTCGTCGCGCAGGGAGCGGCCCGTCATCGTCAGGAAGACGTCGTCCAGCGTCGGGCGGTGTACCTCGACGCCGTTCAGCTCGATGCCCTGGGCATCGATCGATCGGAGCAGTCCCGGCAGCACCGAGCCGCCCTTGGGGATCCGGAACGCGACCACGTCGCCATCGGTCTCGATCGCGACCGCGCCGTTCAGCTCCTCGACGATCTTGCTCACGGCGGGTGCCTGGGAGGCATCCGCGAGTCCGAGCCGGACGCCGTCGCCGGAGACCTGCTGCTTCAGCTCCTCGGGCTTGCCGGCGGCAACGATCTTGCCGTGGTCGATGACCAGGATCCGGTCGCAGAGCGCGTCTGCCTCGTCCAGGTAGTGGGTCGTCAGGAAGATCGTCGAGCCGCGATCGCGGAGGCCGCGGATGTGCTCCCACAGGTTCGCCCGGGCCTGCGGGTCGAGGCCGGTGGTCGGCTCGTCCAGAAAGATCAGCTTGGGGTCGTGGATCAGCCCCATCACGATGTCGAGGCGACGGCGCTGACCGCCCGACAGGGTCTTGCACTGGCGCTTCCAGAGGCCGGGCAGGTCGAGTTCCTCGAACAGGCGCCGGCCGTCCGCGATCGCCTGCTTCTTCGGTACGCCGTACAGCCGGGCGTGGTCGACGACCTCGTCGCCGGCGATCGCCTCGGGCAGCGTGGAACCGCTCTGCGACACGTAGCCGATGCCGCGGCGGACGCCGACGGGGTCCTCGGCCAGGTCGCAGCCGGCCACGGTGGCCGAACCGCTGGTCGGCTTGATCAGGGTCGCCAGCATCCGCATCGTAGTCAAGTTGCAGGACTGGCACCCTTGACGTTTCCGCAGGTCAGAGCCACTTTCAGTGGCCTGCCGCGCAGCCCGTAGCGGCCCACGGAGAGGGTCACACGCCTCCCCGCAGGGCCACCGACCCTCAGCGGTTCAGGCTGCCTCGTCATCTGGGGTTATCTGAGTCCGCAGAAGGCGTCTGCCAATCAATGTAGGAGGACTGCACATCAATCACGTCTCCGTGATTTGCTGCAAGTTCGTTGACCATCCTTACCGGAACGCCGATATACCACCCGTCGCCCGACAGGAACTCACTCCATGTATCCGGCAAGTCAGCAGGACTTGTAATGCTCGAAATATCGACTCTCATAGAGTCCGGGCTTAGCAGACCTTCGGGCGTCAGGCGCTGCAACCAGCCGAAGCCGTCAGCGCAGAAGATCCAGCCTTGCTGTAAAGCCGTCATCATCGAACCTTTAGCGCCTCGGCGAGGTCGCGAACGGAAGTTCTATCTCGTTCACTCGGTGGCACGGCGAGGTATACGCGCTGACCGAGACCGTGAATTACCTTGCTCCGTTCGGTTTCTAGAAGTTGGCGAGCTTGGCCAGCGCCAGTATCAATGTCTTCGCTTTGCACAACGCCCCAAGCTCGGTGCATATCAAGTTGAGCACGCCAACGGATCGCAGCTTTGGGAAGCTTCTCGGCCTCGGCCTGAATAGCCTGGGCTTTGGCAATATCACCTAGCGCCGTGTAGGTCCAACTAGCGGCGATAGCTAAACGCCAACCCGGCATCGCGAAGATTGACGAACCATCTTGGTCTTGAGCCAACTCTAGTGACCGGTAGGCGGAACCTAAAGCCTGATTTGCAGATCTCGAATCCCCTTGGCTAGCGAAGACATGAGCCTTCGCCGCGTGCGCCTCGATCAGGGCTGACGCTGGACCACCGAACGTGATCGGGTAGTCAGCAGATTGCAGGACCTCTTTATCTTCGCCGCCTTCATAAAACACGCGATACGCAAGTCTGGCCCGACTCCACGCACGCATATCTCTATCACCGGAATGATCGGCCAACTTAACAGCGGTGTTATACCAACGTTTGGCGGTGACGGGATCACCAAGGCTAGCAACTGACGATCCATAGACCATTGCGAGCCGGACGCCGTGCCTTCCTCTGAGGTGGGGGTTGGCCGACAAAACGAGCAAGTCACCCATGGCTCTCTGCGACAGTTCAGAAAGTGGTTCCGTCATAAAGCCTCGACCATAAGTAGAGACGATGCTTTCCCAATCGTCGGCATCAGTGACAAGGCTCGCCGCTCGATCAAGAGAATGACGCAACGTTTCTGCGACTGCACTCGGCGCAATTGCGCCCACACTCGTTAGCGTTCCGAGCGCCTTCAAAAGGGTGCGGCGGTACACTTCGTCATCATCTCCTAACCGCGCAAGCTCTGTGAATAAGCCAGATGTTTCTAGCGCTTGGTCCACAGCTTGCGCGAATGCTTCGGTTGGTTGTCGCAATCCAGTTTCGACGTGCCCAATGAACGCCGGAGAGAAGTACACGAGACGGGCCAAGCCCCGGAGGCTCAGGTCTCGCGAGCTCCGCACCGATCTAAGGGTTTCCCCAAAGCTACTGCCCATCGTGCCCCGCTCCTAGCGCTGATGTCCGCACCGTCACGCCATTTGTAGACGGCTTGTAGACAGCGGATCCCTGGTCTCAACGTCCAACACCTAGCAGGCTACTCCGTATGGCCGACCAAGGCCCAGGGAGACGGTGCGACAGGAGGAGGTCAGATAGCTGATGGATATCCAGAGTGCGGCCAATTGGGGCGCGGTGGTTCTGGCCGTGCTGGCCTTGGCTGACTTCGCGACGATTCTTGCGATTCGTGCGTCTATGCGTCGCGATGAGTCGGGTTCTGGGTCGGCCTGATGGATGACTGCGGGGACTGGCTCAAGCGGTATGCGTTGGTCTATCTGCGGCATGTGCCGCCGTTGACTAAGCCTGATGTGTATTCGCTCCAAGGGGTTATGCGCCGGTTTGCCGTAGAGAGCGGCGTGCAGGTGGTCGGCCTGTTCGTTGAGAAGCCGGAAGATTCTTCGGTGGCTTTAAGGGCATTGCTTAAGCGGGTCGAGTCGCGCGGTATCAGGGTGGTGCTTGTGCCCGAGCCAAACTATTTCCCGGACAGTGAGCCTGCCGTGTCGGTGGTTAACAGGTTCAAAGAACTTGACGTGGACGTGAAAGTTTTACCGTTGGTTTCGATTCTGAAGTGGAAGAGCAGTCTTTCGAGCGGGGAGGGTCAATGACGATTCTTGCGGAGAACAGTGTGAGCACTGGGCAGAAACCGGCACCGTATGTCGCGGCGTATATCCGTCGGCATGTGCTGATGACGCCACGGGAAATGGCGCAAGCCCAGCAGGGCATCATCGCTTTCGCGCGAGCGAGGGGGTTGGAGATCGCCGAAATCTTTGTCGAAGAGTTGGAGACGGTCCCTGACGCTTTCGCGCGCATGGCGGAGAAACTGCACGGTACGGGCGAACGTGTAGTGATCTTGCCGGGCGTGCATCATCTCGCCGGTTTAGGTACTCCACCGCTGGTCGCGTTGCAGGCTTTCACGGCTGACGGGGTTCAGGTGCTGATTGCCGGACACGTCGAGTAACTCTGACCGGTCAGGTTGGCCGGTGGGCAGCATCAAGGTTTCTGCCCGGTCATCCTGGCTTCGGCGGGGCGCGGCATGGCGTAACCATTCCGCCCCTCACAACGGAAAAGAGAACCATGTAGCGCCCCGCCGTTTCCAATAGACGGCAGTCCCTCGCTCGCGTCCCATTCGATTGCGTATGGCACTTCACAAGCGAGCGGGGGACTGCTGAAACACAACTGAATAGTTTTTACACGTAACCCGTGACCGCAACTCACGGAACACTTACCCGTCCCCCCGAGGGGTAAGTGTTCCGTGCGCCGGTCGCGGGCCTATCGTGCGGTTGCAGCCCGATTTGCGTCGGTGTGTTAGGGGGTTTGCAACTTGTTGCAATTAGCTTGGGAATACATTCGAGAGGTGGTTGTGTTGGGCAATAGAGAACGATTCGTCACTCATGCGGAGGTGGTTGTTTGAAGCTCGGTCAGCAAATGCGGTACCTGACTCGTTGTGCATGTCTTGCGCGAAAGGACAGGGGCCGGGCTGGCTGTGAGAAGTGTTTGCGCCGCTACGCCTATGCGCGGAACGGCCAGACGAAAGGTTGCCGGTGAATCTCACGGACCGGCAATCCACGGGGACATTGCCCTCTCTCTTCACTATCCGAGGAGAATCGAGAGGGGGTGATGAGTACTGATTATTTCGGTGTCACTGCTGCTGACGTTTGCTGTCGGTGTCTTTGTGTTGATCCGCTACACAAGTCTCACGGTCATTCAGGCTGTGATTTGTGTTCTGTTCGGGTTCTTCCTGGCATCCAGCGAGTTCGCGCCGTATATCCGGCAGTTCCTGTCCGAGTTCCTCGGCGCTAAGTAATTGCTGTGTCCGGTGTCTAAGTAGCTGACACGGTCGGGCCACTGTCTAGGGAGGCAGTTTGTGGCCCGGCCACTCCCAGCGGTATCTGTCATTTCCTAACACGTTTGGAGTAGTTCTATGTCTTTGCAGGGTTCATGTTGTCTATCAAAGGTCGGTGATTTGTTCTGAACGTGCATTCCGCACGTCGTATGTCTCTTGAGCAAGTAGATGCAGCCCGCGCCCGATTTGAGGCGACTTTGCGCGCGGCTCCCCTGAACCTTCCCGCCGATACCGGCGTGGATGCTTTCGTCATCTCTTCGGCCGATGTTGCCGACTTGGTCCGGGAAATCAAGCGTCTCCGTTCCCGCTATTTCGTTCTCGAAGCCGCGTGCCGTGCCGGGTTGCTGGCAGCGGTCGAGAACGACTCTCGTCCTGCCCCGTTGTGGGTGCTGGACTCGCCGTGGCTTTACGTCACGGATGCCCTCGCCGCGCCCCCGGTCTTTCACCCGCTGGCCGATGTTCTCCCCTTGATCTTTTGGGGAGGTGAACAGCTTTGATGCGTCGCCGTGGCGCGGCCCCTTACCGGGGCCGCCCCGGCGGTCGTCGTGGCCGCCGGGACGAAATGTTCATGATTCCTGTCAACTATGGACGCGGTAATGATGCCTATTGGGTGGGCGAGTTGTTCCGCGTGTTGTGGCGTTACCGCGCGGAGCTGGCCCCGCTGTATTGGCTGGCAGGGTGCTTTATCGCGGGGGCATGGCTCCACGCAGTGCACTCCAATTGGTGGCCAGTGACCGGACTGGCCGGTATCGCTGGAATTGTGACTCTCGCGATTCGTCCGGCCCGTTTGGTCGAGCGGTTTCCGTTGCTGGCCCGGTGGCGGGTCCGGCTGTGGGGTGGCGGTTTTATCGGTTACGTGTCGGCATGGCTGTCTTGTGCGGCCATTTACGGCGCGACCGCTGGGCCAATGGAATCTTTCGCTCTCTTGGGTGCCGGGGTTTTCGCTGGTCCGTGGTTGTGGCGAGAGGACCGGCGACGCCTGACCCGCGTTCGGATTGTCCGCGACAAATTCCCAGACACTGCCGATGCCGCCGGACTGACCGGGGCAAAGATGGTGTCGGCGGTTATGGACCGGTGGGGATGGACCGCACGGATTAAACTTCGGCGCGGCCAAACCTACGGTGATGTGGTGAAACATCTCCCCGAGCTCGAATCGGCATTGGGTTCCCGGATCGGGGGGACACGCGCGGAACCGGTCACCGAGGATGCGTCGCAATTCACGTTGCGCTTGGTCGAAACCGACCCGCACGCCGCCCCTGTGAATTGGGAACCACGCCCGGTATCCGTGACCGGGAAACCGCACCTGTCGATCACCCAATCCATCATCGTCGGGTTGTTCGAGGACGGCACGCCCATTACCGTGCCGCTCTTGCGGAAGCATGTCCTGATCGGTGGCGCTACCGACTCCGGCAAATCAGGGTTGCTGAATGTGATCCTGGCCCGGATCGTTGAATGCGCCGATACGGTCATCTGGGGTATCGACCTGAAAAGGGGAATGGAGCTAGCCCCTTGGTCGAATGTCTTGCAGCGATTGGCTACCGATAACGATTCTGCGGAATGTCTGCTGAAAGCAGGCGTTGAAGAGTTGGAGAAACGCGCGGAATTTCTGACAAGCCGCGGCCGGCGTGAATGGTACCCGAAATTCGACGCTCCTGCTCTGTTCATTGTTATCGATGAATACGCGGAGCTTTCGGCGAAAGCACAGAAATACGCGGATTCGATCGCACGGCGCGGACGCGCGGTGTGCGTGAATCTCATCATCGCGACGCAGCGTCCGACCCAAAAGGCGATGGGAGACGGGTCGGCGATCCGGTCACAGATGAATATCCGCTTCTGCCTCAAAGTGAATGAGCGGCCTGACGTAGATCTGATCTTGGGTGCCGGGAAACTGTCGGCAGGGTGGGATACCACGTCGTTTGATGGAGCCGGGAAATTCCTGGTATCCGGACCCGGAATGAACACGCCGCGCCGTGGCCGCGCATTCCTCATCACCGATGCCGACGTGACGCACACAGCGGCCACCTACGCCCGTACCGGGTCGGTTGCCGACACAGCCGGGGCCGGAACCTCTGAGAGCCGTTCTGACGGCCGGTCAGGGGGTCGGGAGACCACAGGGGCACCCTTGGGCGTCTCAGGGCCGGAAATGGCGCTCTGGGCCGCGCTGCGGGACGCCCCGCGCGAGGGGGTGACCCTGGCCGTGTTGCAGGCGGCCACCGGGAAGGGCCGCCCGTGGATCTACCGGCGTCTCAAGGCGGGGCAGGCCGACGGCACCGTGACCAACCCCGACTACGGCCGGTGGAAGGCCACCACCCGCCCGCAGGATCACGTTACGTAAGTGTTCGCAGGTGTCCCAGTTGTGCACGAATCTCGCGCGCGCCCGCACGTTGAGGCACACGCTCCGGGGCGCGAACACTTCCGAGACACTTCCACTCCGGTGACACACAGTCACCAAATTGCCGGTGCCGTGAACCGGCTCGGAATGGCTGGGCCGACAACGACGGGGGTGGTCGCGTCGGCCCAGCCCGCGCGGCCCGCAACACAACCAGGGTGACCCGGCAACGTTTCGCGCGAACTAACGCGCAACTGACCTTACCGCCGACCGCAGGAGGCGATCACCAACGCCAAACCGGAAACGTCCCTCAAACCCCGCCGCAAAGGCGAGAAAGGAGAACACACAGAAACAACGCGCGGCGAAAACCTCGCCGCGCGAACTCGGAGACTACTGGAAAGACAAACCCCACAAACCCACCGATCCCGACATCATCGCGAGAGCCGCAAAATGGCCACTGCCTGACGATGCCTTAGCTGCCCTGCTAGCCCGCGTGCTTGGCATCATTGACGACTGACACACAAAGACGCCCGCTGTCCCCTCAGCATCTCGGGGGAACAGCGGGCGTCGGCTTTTAGATAGTTCAGGCGGCGAGATCCTTCATGAAACCGCCGAACGAAACACGCTTCTCAATCGGCATACGCGGATTCTTGTTCGCCTTGTGCAGCAACGGCGCACATACCATTTTGATGATCTCGCGGCGGGTCGCTACTTCCGGGATAGCAGCCCATTGCTCGGCTGCGTCCGGCCCGACCAAATCCTGAATGATATCCGGGACGGCAGCAGCCCGGATCGTTTTCTCAGCCAACTCGATCCGGTCACGCAAATCCTTTTGCATGTCCACAAAATCATCCGGGTGCATCGCGCCGGACATCCGCAAAGCCTTGTTCTCACCCAACTGCCGTTCCGCTAAAGCAATGTCGTCCTCATGGGCCTTAATGCTCGCATCGTTCACCCGACGCTGTGAAATGAGCCGCTGGTAAACATCCGGACGGGAAAGCCAAGCAACCAGCACCGACTCGACATAGGAATCGAACTTCGCGAAGTTTACCGACGAACAGTATTTCTTGCTGCACCGGTAAACAACCGCTGCACCGTTGTTCGCGGACTTGTGCTTGCTTTCCAGCCACGCGCCACACTCGGCACACCGAGCCGCATACGACAACAGCCATTCAGCATCCGGCTTGTCCTTCGCTTTCCTGCCGGTCCTGTCATGACCTTTGTCGTCACGATCAAGAATCCGCTGCACGTCCATGAATACGGCAGGGCTCACGATCCCTTCCCACTGCCCATCAGAAACCACAGTGCCGTAACTGGCCCGCTTCCCCATATAGGCCGCGTTCCTCGCAATGAACTCGACTGTCTGCCGCGACCACAGCAAACCACCCGGCGACGGAATACCCCGCGAGTTGAGATCCCTGGCGATAGCACCCGAAGTCGTCAACTTACGCAACTGCCTGAAAATGTTCTCCACCACATCGGACGTTGTGTATTCCTCTACCGTGCCGGTTTCGGTATGAACAGCGGTCCGCTCGGTCACGTCAAACACCTGCCGGTCGAAAGCGCCTGTTTTCTGATCCTTGAAACGCTCATACCCATACGGGCAACGCGACGCCGGACGGCCGTCCTTCTTCTGTTTGGCCAATCCACGGCTCACGCCGTCGCTCACCGCATCCGAGAACGTCTCACCCTGAACCGCCATATTAGCCAGTGAATTCCGGTCCGCCGTCACCCGAAGGTCATAAAGGTTTCCGTTGACCAGCCAGAAGAAGCAGCCGTTCTCAAAACACAGATTCCGCAGCATCGCGAACACTTCAAGATCTCGCTGTGACCGCGAAACATCAACAAGCACCAAGACATTAGCCTTACCCGTCTTGATCTCCTTCAAAAGCTCGGCGAAATCTTCCCGCCCAGCCGCCTTACGCCTGAATCGCGAAGCCGATTCATCGTTATCCGAGTACTCGCCGAGTTTGGTCCACCCGTTTTTCTCGATCTCCTCATTGTTCATGTCGCTTTGCTGGTCAACCGAATAGCTCTTGCGCTTCTGATCCTTACTCGCCCGCGCATAGCTCAACGCCATTACTTTCGCGCCGCCCAGCATCAACGCCATTTTGTCGGCCCACATAGACACACCCAGCGCACTAACAACCGTCATCTCGCTCAACCTCCCGTACCTCGAAGACTAGGACACGGAAGGGAGCGTCTACCGAAAGTGGACAGTGGTGGTCTTACCGGCCCCGTTCGGGCCGAGGAAGCCGACGATCTCACCGTCGGCGACATTCAGGTCTACCCCCTGCACGGCAGGGACCGGCCCGCGCTTGGTCTTGAAGGTGCGGACAAGCCCGCGAGCTTCGATCATCATGCGGGCCAGTCTGATGGTTCAATATTGACTAGTCAACATTGATTAAATCTGCGACGGGCGCGCAGCGGGTGGCGAAGGCAAGGGAAGGAAGGCGGGGGAAAGGCAGGGCTGGGCAGGGCTCGGCAGGGCGAGGCAGGGCTGGGCAGGGCCAGGCAGGGCTGGGCAGGGCTGGGCGGGGCTAGGCAGGGGGTTCGGGGATGGTTTGCCAGTGCTCGATCATGGCGGGGGTGGGGTTCCAGTCGGGCGGTTCGCCGGCGAAGGAATAGGCGCCGTCCGTGACCCGCTGGTGGAACGAGCGGGTCCATTCGAGCTCGCCGCGGTCGCGGGCGGCGGCGATGCGGAACATCTCGACCACGTGGTTCGGCGTACCGGGGTCTTCCTCGATCTGGCGCTCGGAGAACGGCTCGGCCTTGGCCAGTTGCTCCAGCTGGACGATCCGCGACTCGAGCGCCGCGAGCACCTCGTCCCGGCGCAGCGACCACAGGAAACTGAGTGCGGCCTGCATCTGATCCGGCTGGAAGCCGTCGACGCTCCAGAGTGCCTTCCGCAGCAGCGTGAAGTACTCGCTCTCGCCGTCGGTGGTCAGCTTGTACGACGTACGCCCGGGTTTGTTGCCGGCGCCTTCTTCGAGCTCCATCAGCAGCCCGTGCCTGGCCAGGGTGCGGAGGCCGGTGTAGATCGAGCCGGGGTTGATGTTCGCCCACTCCTGCACGTCCCAGGTCAGCAACTCCCGGCGCAACTGGTAGCCGTAGGCCGGCTGGAAGATCCGGACGACCCCGAGGAGCAGCAACCGCGTGGTGGACATGTCCGCAGTGTAAATCGGCTGACCGCGAGACGGTGGCAGGCGTAATCTCACTGCGCATGGAGCTCCGTGTGACGACCGACCCGGCTGAATTCCAGGCGATCGCGTTCCCCTTCCTGGAGCGGGATCCAGTGCTGCACACGATCATCATGAGCAACGTCGCCGAGCGCGCCGCCGGGACGTACCGCCAGGAGCAGGGGCTCGGACACTACGTGTCGGCGCACGACGGCGGCGAGGTGATCGGCGCCGCGATGCGTACGCCGGGCCGTCCGGCGTACCTCGGCGCACTGCCCGAATCTCTGGCTGAGGGTGTCGCCGACGCCTACCTCGACGTACTCCCGGAGCTCAGCGGAGTCGCGGGCGACCGCCCGGCCGCCACCGCGTTCGCCAAGCGCTGGTCCGACGCCCGCAGTACCGCGGCCACTGAGGCGAAGGGCACCCGGCTGCACAAGCTCGGCGACCTGGCGATGCTCGAGGCCACTGGTGGAAGTCCGCGCCTGATGACGAAGGACGACGTGCAGCTGGCCGCCGAATGGGTGGCCGTCGACTTCAGGGACGAGCCCGGGCTCGACGTCGAGTGGGCAGAACGTCATCTGAGGGACCGCACGCTCTGGTTCTGGGAGGTCGACGGTACGCCGGTGAGCATGGTCGGCCATCACCTCCCGTTGTTCGGCGTCTGCCGGGTCGGGCCGGTCTACACCCCGGCCGAATTCCGCCGCAACGGGTACGCCGGTGCGCTGACCAGTCACGTGTCCGCCGAGATCCTTGCCGATGGCAATCAGGCCTGCCTCTACACGGACCTGGCCAACCCGACCTCGAACAAGATCTACTTCCAGGCCGGCTACCGCCCGGTCGCGGACTTCGTCGACTTCGCCTTCGAGGCGTGAGCACGGCAATCCGCTCGACCGGCGATCCGGTCGAGTTCCGGGCTGCCGTCTTTCCCTTCCTGAAAAAGGATCCGGTCCTCAACAGCGTGGTCCTGAGCAGCGTCGAGGGCCGGATCCAGGGCATCATGCACGACCCCGAACCTCCCCTCTACGTGTCGCTCCACGAAGGCGGCGAGGTAGTCGGTGCCGTCCTCTGGACGGCGTTGCGCGGCATCGTGCTGGGTTCGCTCGCCGACGACCTGGTCCCGCCGCTCGTCAACGCACTGGCCGACCTGGTCCCTGGAGCCGAGTCAGCGGAGGGTACTGCGACCGCGGCCCCCATCTTCGCCGAACTGTTCGCCGCCCGCGTCGGCAAGAACTTCCAGAAGATCCGTGGCACCCGGTTGCACCAGCTGATCTCGTTCGTCGAACAGAAAGCTGCCGGTACTCCGAGGTTGGCGACCCTGGCGGACGTCGAGATCACCGCTGAACTCTCCCAGGGATACAGCATCGCGCTCGGGCACGACTCGTCGCGCGCTCTGGCGGACACCTGGGTACGCGGCCGGATCGAGCTCGAACGACTCTGGCTCTGGGAGGACGAGGGACGCGCGGCAAGCCTGGTCGGCAGACAGGGCGAGGCCTTCGGTGCGACCCGCATCGGCCCGGTCTACACACCCTCGGAGTACCGCGGCCACGGCTATGCCAGCGCCCTCACCGCCCACGTGACTCAGCAGATCCTCGCCGCCGGCTCAGCTGCCTGTCTCTTCACCGACCTCGCTAACCCCACCTCGAACAAGATCTACGCAACCATCGGCTACCGCCCGGTCGCCGACTTCTTGGGCTTCTCTTTCACGGATCAAGGCAGGGTGGTGTGATGTCCGATCGCGGAGAACGTCTGCAGGGTGTCCTTGACTCGTTGGTTGCCGCTGGGGCAGCGGGAGTGCTGGTGCACTATCGCGATGATGACGGTCCCTGGGTCGGGGCGAGCGGCGTTGCCGAAATCGGCAGCCCGGCGCCGATCGATTCGGCGGGGTCGTTTCGTATTGCCAGTGTCACCAAGACCTTCACTGCGACCGTAGCGCTGCAGTTGGTGGGTGAAGGTGTGCTGGGCCTCGACGATCCGGTGGAGCGTTGGCTGCCCGGGATGGTGCCCGGCGGTGACGGGATCACGCTTCGGCACCTGCTCAGCCACACGAGCGGGCTCTACAACTACACCAGCGATCTGCCTGACGCGGCCGGGATCGTCCGGGACCGGTCCCTGCACTGGGATCCGGCGCGGGCGATCACGATGGCGACCGGGCACGACCCGCTGTTCGAGCCCGGCGCCACCTGGTCGTACTCCAACACCAACTACGTCCTGCTGGGATTGGTGATCGAGGCCGCTACCGGCAACTCCTATGCGACCGAGGTGGGGAACCGCATCCTGACCCCGGTCGGGCTGCAGCAGACCTCACTGCCTGGAGACGAGGTCGCCCTGCCGGAGCCGCACGCTCGCGGGTACCTGCCGGTGGACGGCGAACTGGTCGACATCACCGAGTTCAACGCCACCCAGGCGTGGTCCGCGGGCGGCCTGGTCTCGACGGCAACCGACCTGAACCGATTCTTCGCGGCCCTGCTCAGCGGGGAGTTGCTCCGTCCGGCCGAACTGCGGGCCATGCAGACGACCAGGCCGGCGGACGCCGACTTCCACGCGGGCGGTCTGGGCATCAGCCGATTGACCCTGCCGAACCTTGTCGTCTGGGGACACACCGGTGGGATCTTCGGCTACTCCACCTGGAGCTACCACTCCGCCGACGCGACTCGCCAGGTCACGGTGTCACTCACACCCACCAACGACTCGACGCCCGAGACCGACGACCTGCTCGTCAGCCTGTTCGGCTTGTAGTGGGCTAGATCCAGCCGTGGGTGCGAGCTATTCGGGCGGCTTCGTGGCGGTTGGAGGTGCCTAGTTTGGCGCCGGCCGAGGAGAGGTAGTTGCGGACGGTGCCGGGGGAGAGGGCCGCGCGCTGGGCGATCTCCTCGATCGGAGCTCCGTCGGCGGCGAGTTCCAGGACATCGGCTTCGCGGGCGGTGAGCGGGTTGTCGCCGGCGCTGATGGCTTCGGCGGCGAGTTCGGGGTCGACGTACCGGCCGCCGGCGTGGACGGTGCGGATCACGTCGGCCAGTACTTCGGCCGACACCGTCTTGGGCAGGAAGCCGCGGACGCCGGCAGCGAGGGCCTGTTTGAGGTGGCCGGGCCGCCCGTGTCCGGTGACGATCAGGCTGGCGCACTCGGGCAGCTCGACCCGCAGTACTTCGGCCACGCCGATCCCGCCGAGACCGCCGGTCGGCAGACTCGGCATCTGGAGGTCGAGGACGGCCACGTCGGGTCGGTGATGCCGTGCCATCGCCAGTGCCTCGGCGGCCGAGGCTGCCTGGGCTACCACCGTCAGGTCGTCTTCCAGTGAGAGCAGCGCGGCGAGCGCAGTACGGATGAGGTTCTCGTCGTCCGCGAGGAGGAGGCGGATCATGCGGTCGGCAACTGGGCTTGGAGGAGGAACCGGCCGCCCGGCTGCGGCTCAGCGGTCAGGGTGCCGCCTACTTCGGCAAGTCGCTCGCGCAGTCCGACCAGACCGTTGCCTGGACCGAGAGCTGTGCGGGCGGTACGCACGCCGTCGTTCTCCATCCGCAGTACGACGCTCTGCTTGTCGGCCGCGTCCAGTTCGATCTTGCAGGTGGTCGCGTCGCTGTGGTGGATGACGTTCGTGGTGGCCTCGCGGACCACCCAGGCCAGGGCGATCTGCGTCGCGTCCGGCAGGCTCGACCCGTCGCCGATGACCCGGCAGTTGATTCCGGCAGACCGTAGTACGGACTGTGCTCCTGCTAGCTCCGAGCTGAGGTCCGTACTCCGGTACGCGTCGACCACTGCGCGCATCTCGCGCAGCGACTCGTGGGCGATCCTCCGGACAGCGAGCATCTGCTCTGCCGCGTCCGCGTCGCCCCTGTCGGCCAGCCGCGCCGCGAGTTCGCTCTGCACTGCCACCAGCGAGAGGTTGCGGCCCAGGGTGTCGTGCAGATCGCGCGAGAACCTCAGCCGCTCCTCGGCGACCGCGAGCTGGGTGGAGATGGCCCGGGAACGGTCCAGCTCCCAGCCCATCCCGAGCATCCAGGCGGAGAACCGGCCGGTCAGCACCGCGATGCCGACACCGTACGCGAAGGCGAAAGCTGCCTGCGTGTCTGCGATAAGACCTGCGAGGACAGAGCCGAGTACGACGAGGCCGAGCAGTGCCGCTAGCGGCGGGAGTGGTGACAGTGCCAGCGTCAGGAACCCGCCGAGCATCAGGAGTGAGACGGCATGGTCGGGAAGGACCGTGACACCGACAACGGTCAGGACTACGGCCGTGATCAGCAGGCGCTTGCTAGGGCCTTGGCGGTGCAGGTAGGCGCTGAGGCTGGCTCGCATCAGCATCACTAGTGCGACCGTGTGGGCAACTGATACCAGCAGGAAGATGCCGGCACGAAGGCTGGAGGTCGACCGGTTGCCGGCGATGAGCAGGACTGCCAGGAAGGGCTCCGAGCCGACTACGAAGTACAGGGGCCAACGGAGGCTGATGTCGAAGCGCTCAGCTCTGCTGCGCTCACGCCACCAGCCAAGGACGGACACCATGGAGGTCAGCCTGTCACGTGGTCAGCGCCGTGGTTCCCAGCGGAACCAGCGGCGAGTCGCCAGGCCGCCGACGACTGTCCAGGCGAGCAGCGTCAACACACTTGGTACGGCGGGCGCCAGGCTGCCCGCGAAGTCGACAGTGCGGCCGTCTGTGGTGGTGCCCGACAAGCCGAGCCGCAGTAGGTCTACTACTGGAGTCAGTGGTAGCAGGCGGCCTACTAGTTCGACTGTGCGAGGCAGGTCGGCCAGCGGGAGGTAGAGGCCGCTGAGGATCAATGGGATGACCAGCATCGGTGTGGTGGTCGCTTGAGCCAGTTCTACGGTTGGGGTGAGGGCTGTGCTGGCTGTTGCGAGGAGCACGAAGACCGCGGTGCCGAGGACGATGGCGGCGACTACCAGTAGGAGATTGACCGGTCTGGTGACGTCGAACCAGATAGCTGCGGCTAGGGCGGCCAGTGCTATCTGGGCCCAGGCGACCGCTACCACTGGTGCGGCTGTGCCGGCCAGGATCTCCAGGTCGGAGGGTTCGCCGGTGCGGAGGCGTTTGAGTACCAGCTCTTCCCGCCTTGCGACGAGTGCTGTGACCAGGTGGTAGTAGACGAAGAGGTTCAGCGAGACCGCCGCGACTGCTGTCACCACGGCCGCGCCCGTGTCGCTCCCGATCACGCCCGCGAGCTCAGGGGAGGACCGCAGGCCGAGTACTGCGCTTACTGGCAAGGCCAGCGCGATCACAACCGCGAGACCGTTGCGCCGCAGCAGCACCCCCTCCGAACGCCCCAGCGCGGCCACTCTCCGGAGCGCACCTCTCCGGGCTCCGGGGACACTAGCCGGATCTAACCGGTCATCCGCTGGACCCCGGACCGGTCCCACCGCAGATGCTCGCCCAACTCCGGCTGCCGGGTTCATGCGGGCACCCCCGTCACCGTCACCGTCGCCGGCTGCCGGGTTCATGCCGCGACTCCTTCGCTGTCGTCCGACTCCGCGATGGCGAGGAATGCTTCTTCCAGCGAGGCGGGGCGGGCGGCGAGGTCGTGCAGCCTGAGGCCTTGGTTGCCGGCCCAGTACAGAACCGACTCGAGGGTTTGCTGGAGGTCCTCGGTGGTGAGGACGATCCGGCTGCCGTCGACAGTGATGGCGGTGCCCGCGAGTTCCGGGAACGGCGTATCGGCGGGCAGGCTGAAGGTGACTCGGGCCGGTCTGGTGGCCGCGATCTCGGTGGGCGTGCCGAGGGCGACGATACGGCCGTGATGAAGGATCGCGAGCCGGTCCGCGAGTTCGGCGGCTTCGGCCAGGTAGTGGGTGGTCAAGAGGATGGTGGTGCCGGTACCGAGCAGGTGGTCGATCAGTCGCCAGGTGTGCTGCCTGCTCTGGGGATCGAGGCCCGCCGTGGGTTCGTCCAGGAACAGCACCTCAGGCTGTCCCACGATCGACAGCGCCAGGCCGAGCTTCTTCCGCTCGCCACCCGACAGTTGCCGCACGCGAACCCGCTCCCGGCCGCCAAGCCCGACGAGCTCGAGGACCTCCCCGACCGGCCGCGGTCTCGACACCGTCCCAGCCCAGGTCCTGGCCGTCTCGCCAACCGTCAGATCCATCGGAAAGCCGGCATCCTGAAGCAGAATCCCGATCCTCGACCGAACGAATCGCCTTTCCTGAAAGGGATCCCGCCCCAGCACCCGAACCGTCCCAGACGTCGGCGCAGCCAGCCCCTCAAGTACTTCCAGAGTCGACGTCTTACCGGCACCGTTGGTCCCGAGCAACGCGAACAACTCACCCCGCCGAACCGACAGATCAACCCCACGAACAGCATCGAAGCCGGTCCTACCGCCATACCGCCGCGTCAGCCGCTCGGCCCTGATCACCGCTGATTCGTCCATACCCCTCAGCCTGAGGTCCCCACGCCCTCGCGCCCCATGAACCCATCACCAGTAGCGATGACAAATGTCAGTTGCCAGTCCTTGGCGGTGATCTGCTGAGTGATCTCCAGCACCCGATCGAGCGACAGCCTGGCGCCGTGCTCCGTGCCCTCCGTCTCCAGGCGGTGCGGCCGACCTCTGGGGACCTCGGACACCAAGCAGGGACCGCGTACAGGCTATTCGCTGTCCGAGGTCCCGACGTACTGTCCGAACCCCCTGAACCTGGTCCGGCCCCTCGCACGACCCGCCTCGGTGGGCGAGACGAGGTGTGGATCGGCGTACGGGTCAGTTGATCTCGACCGAGTCGCCGGGCTTCAGGCCGAGGTACGGCTTGCCGCCCTGGGTGCCGATCCAGCGTTCGCCCATGGTGAGGCCGATCTCGCTTAGGAGGGCGTCGTGGATGCCGACGGTCTGCTGGGCTGCTACCTCGCGGACGTACTGGACGGCGGCAGGGAGGGTGAACCAGGGACCGGAGATCGGGACCAGGTTGGTGTGTACCTCGCGGTCGGGCTTGGTGAAGGAATCGCCGGGGTGGTAGACGGCGTCCTCGATCAGGTAGCCCACGTTCTGGCACGGAACACCCAGCTCCGGCAGGATGATCGCGTGGTCGTTGCCATAGGCACTGATCTGGAAACCGGCTGCCTCGAAGGACTGGCCGCCTTCGACCACGGTGATCCGGTCGGCGAGGTCGGCGCCCAGCTCGGCGGCAACGCCGGCGTTCGTCCAGATCGGCACGTCCAGCGCCCGGACCCGGTCGGCGTCCAGGTGGTCGAAGTGCTCGTGCGTGACCAGGATCGCGTCCACGCCCTCGAACGCCTCGTCCTCGGCCCAGACACCCGGATCGACCAGCAATTCCTTGCCGTCCTTGGAGATCCGGACACAGGCGTGCTTGTACTTCGTGAGCTTCACAGTTCTCCTCAAGTGTCCCGTAAGCGAAGTAGCTTGACGCTGGAGGCGCCCAGGCACGCACCTGGACACCTCCAGCTTTCAAGCTACTTCGCTTACGCGACACTAGCTACAACGGCTCATTCTCCGAGCGCGTCCCGCATCGGAACCAGCTTCGCGATCGTCTCGGCCAGCTCTGCCTCCGGGTCCGACCCGGCGACGATGCCGGCGCCGGCGAAGATCCGCATCCGGGTCGGGTCGTCGGGGTCCGCTTGGCCGCAGCGCAGCGCGATGCACCACTCGCCGTCGCCGCCGGCGTCCATCCAGCCGACCGGTCCGGAGAACCGCCCGCGCGACATGCCCTCGATCTCACCGATCAGATCCCGCGCGGTGTCGGTCGGCGTACCGCAGATCGCGGCCGACGGGTGCAGCGCGGCGGCAAGCCCGAGTGCGGACGCTCCGTTCGCGGCGACCCCGGCGACGTCGGAGGCGAGATGCATCACATTCGGCAGGTGCAGCACGAACGGGGTCTCGGGCACGTTCATCGACTTGCAATGCGGCTTCAAAGCGTCAGCGACCGACCGTACGGCGTACTCGTGCTCCTCCAGGTCCTTGCTCGACCGGGCCAGCGACGCGGCCAGCGCCAGGTCGTGCGCGTCGTCGCCGGTACGCCGGATGGTGCCGGCCAGGACTCGCGAGGTGATCAGGCCCTTCTCCCGCCGGACCAGCAGCTCCGGGGTCGCGCCGATCAGCCCGTCGACGGAGAACGTCCAGCAGTTCGGGTACGCCGAGGCGAGGCGGCGCAGCGGCCAGCGCAGATCGATCGGCTTCTCCGCGATCGCGATCAGGTCGCGGGCCAGCACCACCTTGTCGAGCTCGCCGCTGGTGATCCGGGTCACCGCCTCGGCCACGATGCCGGACCAGGCGGTGCCGGAGCGCGACCCGTCGGCGAAGGCGACCGTGCCGACCGGGTCCGGCTCGTAGCTGGTCAGCTGCGGCGGTGCGACCAGTGAGCTGGCCGGGGAGATGGTGGTCACCCAGGTGGTGCTGCCGCGACGGCCGACGATCACCTCGGGGACGACGAGCTGGCTCGGATCGGAGTCGGTGAAACCGAACGAACCGAAGCAGAGCAGGCCGGAGCCCGGTACGCCGACGTCGTCGCGGACGACCGCGTGACCGACCAGTTCCTGCCACCAGGCCTGGGCCCTGGCGAACCGGTTGCTACCGGCAACGTCCAGCCGGGCCGCCACGCCCCAGCCGACGTGGCCGTCGCCGCGCCGTACCCAGGCCACTCCGCCGTCGTCGGGCAGGTGGTCCATCAGCCGGTCCGCGACGCCGTCGACCGGCTGGCTGCGGACCACCAGGTGCGGCGCCGCCAGATGGCCGGGTGGAACCGGGTCAGACAAACTCACGGCAACACTCCTCGCTCGCGCTCCGGCCCCGGGTCGCGATGGCCGACCGACTCATCAGTGATGCACTCACGGCATGCAAGCGTATGCCTGCCCTGTGTCCAGCGAATTTCAGTGCCGGTCGCAGCCGTGATCCACTAGACAAGTGAACCGCGCAGATCTCACCAAACAACCGGAAGCCGTGGCCGCGATGTTCGACAACGTGGCCGAGGGCTACGACCGGACGAACGCGGTGGCCACGATGGGGCTGGAGAAACTGTACTGGCGGCCGCAGACGCTGGCGGAGATCGCGCCGCGGAAGGGGATGAAGATCCTCGACCTAGCCGCCGGTACCGGCGCCTCCAGCGTGAAGTTGCGGGAGGCGGGCGCCGAGGTGGTGTCCTGCGACTTCTCGGTCGGGATGCTCCGGGTCGGCAAGCGCCGCTACCCCGAGCTCGACCTGATCGCGGGCGACGCGCTGCGGCTGCCGTTCGCCGACGAGACCTTCGACCTGGTGACGATCTCCTGGGCGCTGCGGAACGTGAACGACGTCACGGTCGCGCTGAAGGAGATGCTCCGGGTGACGAAGCCGGGCGGCCGGCTGGTGGTGCTGGAGAACTCGCACCCGACCTGGAAGCCGTTCCGGGTGGCGTACCTGGAGTACATGATGCGAGCGGTCCCGGTGGTCGCGAAGGCGGTCTCCACGAACCCCGATGCCTACGTCTACCTGGCCGAGTCAGTACGCGCCTGGCCTGGTCAGGAGCCACTTGCCACCACGATCGAGGCCTCCGGCTGGTCCGGAGTCCAATGGCGCAACCTCACCGGCGGCCTGGTGGCGATCCACCGCGGCGTGAAGCCGCTGGAACAGACCACCTGAGTCACTGGTTCGCAGTACCGGCGGGCCTGAATTACGCAAGGTGGAGAGTGCGTAAATCGCCTGCGGGTAAGGGACTCCGGGCCGGTTTCGCGTCCTCGTCAGGCAGTCCTAGACTGTCGGGTGATCGGGCCTCGTGAATCCCTTCACGAGTGACCAGCCCCCAACTTCCAGGCCGGGATGAGATGAGTCAGAGCACGTCGCCACGGCAGGCCGAGACCGCGGATGTGATCGTCGTCGGTGCCGGTCCGGCCGGCTCGTCGGCCGCCTACCATCTGGCCAACGCCGGGCTCGACGTCCTGCTGCTGGAGAAGACCGCGTTCCCGCGCGAGAAGGTCTGCGGCGACGGGCTCACCCCGCGCGGCACCAAGCAGCTGATCAACATGGGCATCGACATCTCGCCCGAGGCCGGCTGGATCCAGAACTACGGCCTGCGGATCCGCGGCGCCGGGCACACCCTGCAGCTCGACTGGCCGGACCTGTCCAGCCACCCGAACTACGGGCTGACCCGGAACCGGATGGACTTCGACGACCTGCTCGCCCGGCAGGCGGTCAAGGCCGGCGCCCGGTTGCGCGAGCGGACCAACGTCGTCGGCCCGGTGCTGGACGACAAGGGCTTCATCGTCGGCGTCACCGCCAAGCCGGTGGACGACAACGGCCGCCGCGACGGCGCCGACATCGAGTTCCGCGCGCCGCTGGTGATGGCCGCCGACGGCAACTCGTCGCGCCTCAGCGTCTCGATGGGCCTGCACAAGCGCGACGACCGGCCGATGGGTGTCGCCGTCCGGACGTACTTCACCAGTCCCCGTCACGACGACGACTACCTCGAGTCGTGGCTGGAGCTGTGGGCGGACGACCCGCAGAACGCGGGCCAGCGCCAACTGCTGCCGGGCTACGGCTGGATCTTCGGGATGGGCGACGGCACGGTCAACGTCGGCCTCGGCATCCTGAACACCTCGGACGCCTTCGGCAAGGTGGACTACTCGGACCTGCTCAAGCAGTGGCTGAAGAACACCCCCGACGAGTGGCAGTTCCGCGACGAGTTCCAGACCATCCCGATCCGCGGGGCGGCACTGCCGATGGGCTTCAACCGGCAGCCGCACTACACCCGCGGCCTGATGCTGCTGGGCGACGCGGGCGGCATGGTCAACCCGTTCAACGGCGAAGGCATCCCGTACGCGATGGAGTCCGGGGCGTTCGCCGCGGAGGTCGCCGCCCAGGCGCTGCACCGGCAGCCGGGTCAGCGCGAGCGCGCCCTCTCGGCGTACCCGAAGGCGCTCAAGCAGGAGTACGGCGGGTACTACACACTCGGCCGGGTCTTCGTGAAGCTGATCGGAAATCCGGAGGTGATGCGGCTGTGCACGAAGTACGGTCTGCCGCGCACCACCTTGATGAAGTTCACCCTCAAACTCCTGGCCAACCTCACCGATCCGCGCGACGGCGACGTGATGGACAAGATCATCAACGGGCTCACGAAGGTTGCCCCCGCCGCCTGAAACCGGCGGGGCGAGTGACGTGAGCCACAGCGGTACTGATAACACAGTGCAGGCAGACGTTCAGACGAAGTAGCAGGTCCATAGCCGGCAGTACGGACGCAAGTAAGGAGGGAGCTGCTCCGATGCACCCTTACGTACCGATCCTGATCCTCGGGATTCTCGCGACGATCTTCGTGGCGGGCACCCTGGTGACGAGCTTTGTCGTCGGCCCGAAGCGCTACAACCGGGCCAAGCTCGACTCCTACGAGTGCGGGATCGAGCCGACCCCGCAGCCGGTCGGTGGCGGGCGCTTCCCGGTGAAGTACTACATCACCGCGATGCTCTTCATCGTGTTCGACATCGAGATCATCTTCCTCTACCCGTGGGCGGTCGCCTTCGACCAGATGGCGCTGTTCGGGTTGGTCGAGATGGTCATCTTCATTGCAACCGTCTTCGTCGCGTACGCCTATGTGTGGCGCCGCGGCGGACTGGAGTGGGACTGACCTATGGGTGTTGAGGAACAACTTCCGGCCGGCGTACTGCTGACGACCATCGAGGGTCTGTCGGGATACATGCGCAAGGCATCGTTGTGGCCGGCAACCTTCGGGCTGGCCTGCTGCGCGATCGAGATGATGACCACGGGCGCGCCCCGCTACGACGCGGCCCGGTTCGGCATGGAGGTCTTCCGGGCCTCGCCGCGCCAGGCCGACCTGATGATCGTGGCCGGCCGGGTGAGCCAGAAGATGGCTCCGGTGCTGCGCCAGATCTACGACCAGATGCCGAACCCGAAGTGGGTGCTGGCGATGGGCGTCTGCGCGTCGTCCGGCGGCATGTTCAACAACTACGCCATCGTGCAGGGCGTGGATCACGTCGTCCCGGTCGACATGTACCTGCCCGGCTGCCCGCCGCGGCCGGAGATGCTGCTGGACGCGTTCCTGAAGCTGCACGACGACATCCAGCACGGCAAGCTCGGCGCGAACAAGAAGGCGCTGCAGGCCGACGAAGAGGCCGCCGCGCTGACTGCTGCCCCGACGCTTGAGATGAAGGGGCTGCTCCGGTGAGCGATACCCAACCCGAGAACCTTCCGGCGACCACGGCCGGTGGCGACGCTCAGACGCCGGCGGCCGAGGTGGTCGACCAGCGCGAGGGCATGTTCGGTGTCCGCGGTACCGGTGACACCTCCGGCTTCGGCCGGCTGCAGCGCCAGGTCGCGCTGCCGGGCGGATCGGCCAAGCCGTACGGCGGCTGGTTCGACGGCGCCACCGAGCGGCTCGAGAGCCTGGTCGGCGACGCCGCGATCGAGAAGGTCGTCGTCGACCGCACCGAACTGACTCTGCACATCGCCCGCGAGCAGCTGGTCGAGGTCGCGCAGCACCTGCGCGACGACGAGGCGCTGCGGTTCGAGTTCTGCTCCGGCGTCAGCGGCGTGCACTACCCGAACGAGACCGGCCGCGAACTGCACGCGGTCTACCACCTGTTCTCGATCACCCACAACCGGCGGATCCGGCTGGAGGTGTCGGTGTCCGAGGCGGATCCGCACATCCCGTCGGTGGTCTCGGTCTACCCGGCCAACGACTGGCACGAGCGGGAGACCTGGGACTTCTTCGGCATCATCTTCGACGGGCACCCGGCACTGACCCGGATCCAGATGCCCGACGACTGGCCGGGGCACCCGCAGCGCAAGGACTACCCGCTCGGCGGCATCGACGTCGAGTACAAGGGCGCCGTCATCCCGCCGCCCGACACGCGGAGGTCTTACAACTGATGACTGAAACACAGGACCCGTACGCTCCGTTGGCTTCAACCCGCGACACCACCGAGGGCAAGGTCTTCACCGTCACCGGTCAGGACTGGGACTCGGTCGTGGCCGGCCTGGGCGACGAGCCCGAAGAGCGCATCGTCGTCAACATGGGCCCGCAGCACCCGTCGACGCACGGCGTGCTCCGGCTCATTCTCGAGATCGAGGGCGAGACGGTGACCGAGGCCCGCTGCGGCATCGGCTACCTGCACACCGGTATCGAGAAGAACATGGAGTTCCGCTCCTGGACCCAGGGCGTCACCTTCGTCACCCGGATGGACTACCTGTCGCCGTTCTACAACGAGACGGCGTACTGCCTGGCGATCGAGCGGCTGCTCGGCATCGAGGACCAGATCCCGGAGAAGGCGAACGTGATGCGGGTGCTCCTGATGGAGCTGAACCGCATCAGCAGCCACCTGGTCTGCATCGCCACCGGTGGGATGGAGATCGGCGCGCTGACCGTGATGACGATCGGCTTCCGGGAGCGGGAGATGACGCTCGACCTGTTCGAGCTGATCACCGGGCTGCGGATGAACCACGCGTTCGTCCGGCCGGGCGGCGTCGCCCAGGATCTGCCGGCCGGTGCGCTGGACAAGATCCGGGAGTACATCACCTGGATGAACAAGCACCTGCCCGAGTACGCCGAACTCTGCAACGCGAACCCGATCTTCAAGGCCCGCCTGCAGGACGTCGGTTACCTCGACCTGGCCGGCTGCATGGCACTCGGTATCTCCGGCCCGCCGCTGCGCGCGACCGGGTACGGCCTGGACCTGCGCAAGACGCAGCCGTACTGCGGTTACGAGACCTACGACTTCGACGTACCGACCTGGGACACCGCCGACTCGTACGGCCGGTTCCGGATCCGGCTGCAGGAGATGCACGAGTCCCTGAAGATCGTCGAGCAGTGCGCCGACCGCCTCGCCAAGATGGAGGGCGAGCCGGTGATGGTGGCCGACAAGAAGATCGGCTGGCCGAGCCAGCTGGCCGTCGGGAACGACGGGATGGGCAACTCCCTCGACCACATCAAGCACATCATGGGCGAGTCGATGGAAGCGCTGATCCATCACTTCAAGCTGGTCACCGAGGGCTTCCGGGTGCCGGCCGGTCAGGCCTACGTGGCGATCGAGTCGCCGCGTGGCGAGCTCGGCTGCCACCTGGTCTCCGACGGCGGCACCAAGCCGTACCGGGCGCACTTCCGTGACCCGTCCTTCTGCAACCTGCAGGCGATGCCGATCCTGTGTGAGGGTTCACAGGTCGCCGACGTGATCGTCGCCGTCGCCAGCCTTGACCCGGTGATGGGTGGAGTGGACCGCTAAATGGCCGAGAACCACACGACTGCGACGAACAAGACCGTGCCGTACAGCACGGGCGACTCGAAGATCACCGAGACCACGATCGCCGAGATGCGCGAGCTGGCCGCCCGCTACCCGGTCGGCCGTTCGGCCCTGCTGCCGATGCTGCACCTGGTGCAGTCGGTCGAGGGCCGGGTCACCCCGGAAGGCATCGAGGCCTGCGCCGACGTGCTCGGGCTGACCGGCGCCGAGGTGTCGGCGGTGGCGACCTTCTACACGATGTACAAGCGCCGCCCGGTCGGCGACTACCACGTCGGGGTCTGCACCAACACGCTCTGCGCGGTGATGGGCGGCGACCTGATCTTCGAGCGGCTCAAGGGCCACCTCGAGGTCGGCAACGACGAGACCACCGAGGACGGCAAGATCACCCTCGAGCACCTCGAGTGCAACGCCGCCTGCGACTACGCGCCGGTGATGATGGTGAACTGGGAGTTCTTCGACGACATGACGCCGGAGTCGGCCACCCAGCTGGTGGACGACCTGCGCGACGGCACCGAGGTGAAGTCGCCGCGCGGTGCGACGATCTGCACCTGGAAGGAAGCCGAGCGGGTGCTGGCGGGCTTCCCCGACGGCCGCGCCGACGAGGGCCCGACCGGTGGCAAGGCCACCCTGGCCGGGCTGCGGCTGGCCCGCGAACGCAACTGGACGGCGCCGGACTCGAACCACAGCGACGGTACGCCGGAGCTGCGGGAGACCGTGTCGCCGGAGGCCGCGGCCGGTCCGCGTCCGAGCGACCAGCCGGGCAAGGAATCAGGCACCGGATCCCCGGCGACTCCCGACTCGCGGAAAGAGGACTGATCACCGTGCTGACCCCGGTACTGTCCGACAACTGGGACCAGATCCGCTCCTGGACGCTGGCGTCGTACCAGCGCTCCGGCGGCTACGACGCGCTGAAGACCGCGCTGCGGATGCAGCCGGGCCGACGTCGTCACCGCGGTGAAGGACTCCGGTCTGCGCGGCCGTGGCGGCGCGGGCTTCCCGACCGGGATGAAGTGGTCCTTCATCCCGGCTAAAGACGCAGCCAACCCGAAACCTCATTATCTCGTCGTGAACGCGGACGAGTCCGAGCCGGGGACCTGCAAGGACATCCCGCTCATGCTGGCCTCGCCGCACACCCTGGTCGAAGGCGTCATCATCGCGTCGTTCGCGATCCGGGCGTCGACGGCCTTCATCTATGTCCGCGGTGAGGTCCTGCACGTCGTCCGCCGGTTGCAGCAGGCGGTCGAGGAAGCCAAGGCCGCCGGGTTCATCGGTACCGACATCCTCGGCACCGGCTACGACCTCGACGTGATCGTGCACGCCGGCGCCGGCGCGTACATCTGCGGCGAGGAGACGGCACTGCTCGACTCGCTCGAAGGTCGTCGCGGTCAACCGCGGCTGCGTCCTCCGTTCCCGGCGGTGGCGGGCCTCTACGGCTGCCCCACTGTCATCAACAACGTCGAGTCGATCGCATCCGTTCCCGCGATCATCAAGAACGGCCCGGACTGGTTCGCCTCCATGGGCACCGAGAAGTCCAAGGGCATGACGCTGTACTCGCTGTCCGGACACGTCACCCGGCCCGGCCAGTACGAGGCGCCGCTGGGCATCACGCTGCGCGAGCTGCTGGACCTGGCCGGCGGGGTCCGTGAGGGCCACACGCTGAAGTTTTGGACTCCTGGCGGTTCGTCCACGCCGCTGCTGACGAGCGAGCACCTCGACGTACCGCTGGACTACGAGGGCGTCGGTGCGGCCGGCTCGATGCTGGGCACCAAGGCGCTGCAGATCTTCGACGAGACCACCTGTGTGGTCCGGTCGGTGCTGCGCTGGACCGAGTTCTACAAGCACGAGTCCTGCGGCAAGTGCACGCCTTGCCGCGAAGGCACTTGGTGGCTGGTCCAGATCCTGGAGCGGCTGGAAGCCGGCAAGGGCAGCGAGGAAGACCTCGACACCCTGCTGGACCTGAGCGACAACATCACCGGCCGGTCGTTCTGCGCCCTGGCCGACGGTGCGACCGCGCCGATCACCAGCTCGATCCAGCATTTCAAGGACGAGTACCTGGCCCACTTCGAGAACGGCGCCTGCCCGTTCGACCCGATGGCGTCCACTCTCTTCGCGACCGCTGGAGCAAGCGCATGACCGTCCAAGCGAACCCGCCCGCAGATAGTGCAGTCGAGAAGGTCGCGGTAACCGACACCGTCACGGTCACCATCGACGACATCGAGGTGAAGGTTCCGAAGAACACCCTGCTGATCCGGGCGGCCGAGCAGATCGGGATCCAGATCCCGCGGTTCTGCGACCACCCGCTGCTCGACCCGGTCGGCGCCTGCCGGCAGTGCCTGGTCGAGATCCCCGACGCCGGTAACGGCCGGGGGATGCCGAAGCCGCAGGCCTCCTGCACGATCACCGTCGCCGACGGCATGGTGGTCCGGACCCAGGTGACGTCGCCGGTCGCGGACAAGGCCCAGCACGGGATCATGGAATTCCTGCTGATCAACCACCCGCTGGACTGCCCGGTCTGCGACAAGGGTGGCGAGTGCCCGCTGCAGAACCAGGCGATGACCAACGGCGCCGGCGAGAGCCGTTTCGACGCGGTGAAGCGGACCTTCCCGAAGCCGATCAACATCTCGGCCGAGGTGCTGCTGGACCGCGAGCGCTGCGTGCTCTGCGCCCGCTGCACCCGGTTCTCCGAGCAGATCGCCGGTGACCCGTTCATCGCGCTGATCGAGCGCGGCGCGCTGCAGCAGGTCGGCATCTACGAGAAGGAGCCGTTCGAGAGCTACTTCTCCGGCAACGCGATCCAGATCTGCCCGGTCGGCGCGCTCACCAGCGCGGCGTACCGGTTCCGCTCGCGGCCGTTCGACCTGGTCTCGGTCCCGTCGGTCGCCGAGCACGACGCGTCCGGCTCGGCGATCCGGGTCGACTACCGGCGCGGCAAGGTGATGCGCCGGCTCGCCGGTGACGACGCCGAGGTCAACGAGGAGTGGATCTCCGACCGGGACCGGTTCGCGTTCAACTACGCGACCACCGGTGACCGGCTGACCCACCCGCTGATCCGCGAGGACGGTGAACTCCGGCCGGCCTCGTGGCCCGAGGCGCTCACCTTCGCGGCGGAGAAGCTGACGGCCGCGCGTGGCAACGCCGCGGTACTGACCGGTGGTCGGCTGACCCTAGAGGACGCCTACGCGTACTCGAAGTTCGCGCGGGTCGCGCTGGGGACGAACGACATCGACTTCCGGGCCCGGCCGCACTCCGACGAGGAGGCCGACTTCCTGGCCGCCGCGGTGGCAGGCGCCGGACTCGGTACGACGTTCGCCGACCTCGAGCGGGCCGGATCCGTGCTGCTGGCCGGGTTCGAGCCGGAAGAGGAATCGCCGGCCGTGTTCCTGCGGCTGCGCAAGGGCGTCCGCAACACCGGCACCAAGGTCTTCGCTCTCGCGTCGTTCGCGTCGCGCGGTGTCGAGAAGCTCGAGGGTGTCGTCGTCCAGGCCTCGCCGGGCACCGAGGCCGCAGTACTGGGCGACCTCGGCAACACAGGCGAGGCCGGAGCCGCGGCGCGGGCCGCACTCGGCGCCGACTCGGTCATCATCGTGGGTGAGCGCCTGGCGACCGTCCAGGGTGCGTACTCCGCGGCACTGCGACTCGCACTGGACACGGGCGCTCACCTGGTCTGGATCCCGCGTCGCGCGGGTGACCGTGGTGCGCTCGAGGCCGGTTGCCTCCCGGGTCTGCTGCCGGGCGGTCGCCTGGTCGCGGACGCGGCGGCGCGGGTCGACCTGCAAGCCGCTTGGGGCGTCGAGAACCTGCCGAGCACGGGCGGCCGGGACACGAGCGAGATTCTCGCCGCGGCTGGATCGCTGCGGGCGCTGGTGGTTGCCGGCGTCGAGATCGACGACCTGCCGGACCCGGCGGCGGCCCTGGCCGCACTCGAGGCCGCGCCGTTCGTAGTCAGCTTCGAGGTTCGCAGTTCGCAGGTCACCGAGCACGCCGACGTGATCTTCCCGGTCGTACCGCCGGCCGAGAAGGACGGCACCTTCGTGAACTGGGAGGGCCGCGAGCGGCCCTTCCCGGTCGTGCTGAAGGTTCCGGCCGCGATGCCGGACGTCCGCGCGCTGGCCGCACTGGCCCAGGAGATGAACGCCACGCTCGGGTTCAGCACTCCGGCCGGTGCGAAGAAGGAGCTCGACGAGCTCGGCCGGTGGGACGGCGATCGCGCGAGCGAGCCGACGTACCAGGCCCGGACCCGCGCTCGGCGCGTTCGACTCGACCCGGCTCGCCACCTGGCGGATGCTGATCGACGACAGCCGCAGCAACGACGGCGAGCCGCACCTGGTCGCCACCGCGCGCAAGCCGGTGGCCCGGGTGTCACTGACCACGGCCCACCGGGTCGGCGTCGCTGACGGCGACGAACTGGTCGTCAGCACCGATGCCGGCTCGATCCGGCTGCCGGTCCTGATCACCGCGATGGCCGACAACGTGGTCTGGCTGCCGACGAACTCGGCCGACAGTCACGTCCGCCGGTCGCTGCACGCAGACCATGGCTCGATCGTGACGATCGCCGGAGGGAACTCATGACCGTCGCACTCGCGGTGCCTGACGCCGGAGTGGGCCACGACCCCTGGTGGGTGGTCGGCCTCAAGGTGCTGCTGATCTTCGTCTTCCTGATCGTGCTGACGCTGTTCAACATCTGGTGGGAACGCCGCGTGGTGGCCCGGATGCAGCACCGGATCGGCCCGAACGTGCACGGCCCGTTCGGTCTGCTCCAGTCGCTCGCCGACGGCATGAAGCTGATGTTCAAGGAAGATCTGATGCCGAAGGGCGTGGACCGGTTCGTCTACGTCGCGGCACCGGTGATCGTGTCGATCCCGGCCTTCCTCACCTTCGCGGTGATCCCGTTCGGCCCGACGGTGAAGATCCCGTTCACCGACACCTACACCCGGCTGCAGCTCACCGACCTGCCGGTCTCGGTGCTGTACGTGATGGCGATCGCCTCGATCGGCATCTACGGCATCGTGCTCGGCGGCTGGTCGTCCAACTCGACGTACTCGCTGCTCGGTGGTCTGCGCTCCAGCGCCCAGATGATCTCCTACGAGGTCGCGATGGGCCTGGCGCTGGTGACGGTGTTCCTGTTCGCCGGCTCGATGTCCACCTCGGAGATCGTCGCGGCGCAGGGCTCGCACCAGTCGCTGCACCTGTTCGGCGCCGATATCCCGGTGCCGGGCTGGTACGCGTTCCTGCTCTTCCCGTCCTTCGTGATCTACGTGATCTCGATGATCGGCGAGACGAACCGGGCGCCGTTCGACCTGCCGGAGGCCGAGGGCGAGCTGGTGGCCGGCTTCCTGACCGAGTACTCGTCGATGAAGTACGCGATGTTCTTCCTGGCCGAGTACATCAACATGGCGACCGTGTCGGCGCTCGCGACCACCCTGTTCCTGGGCGGCTGGCGGGCTCCGTGGCCGATCTCGATCTGGGACGGCGCGAACTCCGGCTACTGGCCGGTGCTGTGGTTCGTCGGCAAGATGATGTGCTTCATCTTCTTCTACATCTGGTTGCGCGGAACGCTGCCGCGACTGCGCTACGACCAGTTCATGAAGCTCGGCTGGAAGGTCCTGATCCCGGTCTCGCTGGGCTGGATCCTGCTGGTCGCGACCGTCCGTGCGATCGGCCGCGAGTCCAGCGGCGCCAACCAGCGCAGCTACCTGCTGGTGGCCGCCGGGGTCGTGCTGCTGTTCGCGATCATCTCGACGTTCCTGCCGCAAAAGAAGACCGAGAAGGCCGAGCCGGTCAGCGAGGGCGAGTTCGACGCCTTCGCCGGCGGCTTCCCGGTCCCACCACCTCTCGTCGAAACGAAGAGCGAGACTGATATCCGTAGCAAGGAAGGCAGCCGTGGCTAGCGTCAAAGAGTCCCTCTGGGACCCCGTAGCCGGGTTCGGTGTCACCTTCCGGACGATGTTCCGCAAGGTGTTCACCGAGCAGTACCCGTTCGACAAGAAGCCGACCGCGCCGCGGTTCCACGGCAGGCACCAGCTGAACCGCTGGCCCGACGGGCTGGAGAAGTGCATCGGCTGCGAGCTGTGCGCGTGGGCCTGCCCGGCGGACGCCATCTACGTCGAGGGCGCTGACAACGAAGAGGGCGGCCGGATGTCACCCGGCGAGCGGTACGGCCGGGTGTACCAGATCAACTACCTGCGCTGCATCCTCTGCGGACTCTGCATCGAGGCCTGCCCGACCCGGGCGCTGACGATGACGAACGAGTACGAGCTGGCAGACCGCAGCCGCGAGTCCCTCATCTACGAGAAGAAGGACCTGCTGGCGCCGCTCCTGCCGGGCATGGAGGAGCCGCCGCACGCGATGCAGCTCGGCACCACCGACAAGGACTACTACCGCGGGATGGTCGGCGCCGCGGTGCCGACCGAGGGTGGTGGCGACAAGTGATCGGTCTCGTCACCGGCGGCCAGGTCGCCTTCTGGATGCTCGCACCGATCATGGTGCTGGCCGCGATCGCGATGATCCTGGTCCGCAAGGCGGTGCACTCGGCGTTGCTGCTGGCAACGGTGATGATCTGCCTGGCGGTCCAGTACGCCGCGCAGGACGCGCCGTTCCTGTTCGCCGTCCAGATCATCGTCTACACCGGCGCGATCCTGATGCTGTTCCTGTTCGTGCTGATGCTGGTCGGCGTCGACGCCTCCGACTCGCTGGTCGAGACCATCAAGGGTCAGCGGCTGTGGGCCGGCATCGGCTTCATCGGCATCGCGGTACTGCTGATCTTCGCGACCGGCAGCTCGGTCTACGGCGACCCGGTCGGGCTGAACAACGCGCAGCCGGACGGTAACCCGAAGGGGATCGCCCAGCTGCTGTTCGGCAAGTACGTGTTCGCCTTCGAGATCACCTCGGCGCTGCTGATCACGGCGGCGCTCGGCGCGATGATGCTGGCGCACCGCGAGCGGCTGACCAAGAAGCTGACCCAGCGCGACCACGCGGAGGAGCGGATCCGGAAGTACGCCGAGCTCGGCGTACACCCCGGCCCGCTGCCGACCCCCGGCGTACTGGCCCGGCACAACGCCGTCGACACCCCGGCGCTGCTGCCGGACGGATCGATCGCGCCGACCTCGGTTTCGCGGGTGCTGCAGGCACGTGGCACGGTGTTCCCCGAGACGGAGGAGCGCGACGAGGTCGCCACGGTCCGCCGGATCAGCGAAGGAGACCCCGGCGACACGGTCCCGCCCGAACCCACGGGCACGGATCTGACCGGATTCGGCGAAGGAGACAAGCTGTGAGTACTGAGCCTTACATCGTCTTGTCGGCGATGTTGTTCAGCATCGGAGCGCTTGGCGTCCTCGTGCGCCGCAATGCCATCGTCGTCTTCATGTGTGTCGAGCTGATGCTGAACGCGACCAACCTCGCGTTCGTCAGCTTCGCCCGCCAGCACGGCAACCTCGACGGTCAGATCGCCGCCTTCTTCGTGATGGTGGTGGCCGCGGCCGAGGTGGTCATCGGACTGGCGATCATCATGGCGATCTTCCGCACCCGTCGCTCGGCCTCGGTCGACGACGCCAACCTGCTCAAGTACTGAGGTCTGAAACCGATGAGTCATGAGCTGACCGTGACACTGACCTGGTTGCTGGTCGCGATCCCGGCCTTATCTTCTGCGGTCCTGCTGCTCGGTGGTAAAGCCACCGACAAGTGGGGTCACCTGCTGGGCACCGCGGCGTCGCTGGCCTCATTCGTCTGCGGAGTCGTGCTGTTCTTCCAGATGCAGGGCAAGTCCGGCGAGGAGCGGTCGGCGACGATCCGGCTGTTCGAGTGGTTCTCGGTCGGCAGCATCAAGGTGGATGTGACCCTGCTGGTCGACCAGCTGTCCATCCTCTTCGTGCTGCTGATCACCGGTGTCGGATCGCTGATCCACATCTACTCGATCGGCTACATGTCGCACGACCCGCGGCGGCGCCGTTTCTTCGGGTACCTGAACCTGTTCATCGCCTCGATGCTGCTGCTGGTGCTGGCGGCCGACTACCTGCTGGTCTTCGTCGGCTGGGAAGGCGTCGGCCTGGCGTCGTACCTGCTGATCGGGTTCTGGCAGCACAAGCACTCGGCCGCGACCGCCGCGAAGAAGGCGTTCGTGGTGAACCGGGTCGGTGACATCGGCCTCTCGCTCGCGGTGATGAGCATGTGGGCGCTGTTCGGCTCCTCGGCCTTCACCACGGTGAACGCCGGCGCCGAAGGGATGTCGAAGACCTGGGCGACGCTGGTCGGCCTGATGCTGCTGCTGGCGGCCTGCGGCAAGTCCGCGCAGGTGCCGCTGCAGTCCTGGCTGCTGGACGCGATGGAGGGCCCGACCCCGGTCTCGGCCCTGATCCACGCGGCGACGATGGTCACTGCCGGTGTCTACCTGGTGGTCCGCTCGCACGCGATCTACGCGGTCACCGAGTCGGCCTCCACCGCGGTGGTGATCGTCGGAACGGTCACCGCGCTCGCCGGTGCGATCATCGGTTGCGCCAAGGACGACATCAAGAAGGCGCTGGCCGGTTCGACGATGAGCCAGATCGGCTACATGATGCTCGCCGCCGGCCTCGGCCCGGTCGGGTACGTGTTCGCGATCTTCCACCTGCTCACCCACGGCTTCTTCAAGGCCAACATGTTCCTCGGCGCCGGCTCGGTGATGCACGGCATGAACGACGACGTGAACATGCGCCACTACGGCGGCCTGGCGAAGTACATGAAGGTCACCTTCGTCACCTTCGCCTTCGGCTACCTGGCGATCCTCGGCATCCCGCCGTTCGCCGGCTTCTTCAGCAAGGACAAGATCATCGAGGCCGCGTTCGCGGACAACATCGTGATCGGTCTCTGCGCACTGCTCGGCGCCGGTATCACCGCGTTCTACATGACCCGGGTGATGCTGATGACCTTCTTCGGCGAGAAGCGCTGGGAGAAGGACGTGCACCCGCACGAGTCGCCGGCCGTGATGACGGTCCCGCTGATGATCCTGGCGGCCCTGTCGCTCGGCGGCGGTGCGCTGTACTTCGCCGGCCACTGGATCGTCGACTGGCTCGAGCCGGTCGTCGGTCACGAGGAGGAGCACGCACCGGTCAGCGCACTGGTGATGACGCTGATCACCCTCGCGGTCGTTGCCGTCGGCATCGTCATCGCGGTACTGCGGTACCGCCGCGACATCCCGCGCGAGGCGCCCGTCCGGGTCTCGCCGGTCACCACCTTCGCCCGCCGTGATCTCTTCGGCGACGCGCTGAACGAGGCTGTCCTGATGCGTCCGGGCCAGTACCTCACCCGGACGCTGGTCTGGCTCGACAACCGCGGGGTGGACGGCCTGGTCAACGGGCTGGCCGCGCTCTTCGGTGGGCTGTCCGGCCGGCTGCGCCGGTTCCAGACGGGCTTCGTCCGTTCCTACGCACTCAGCATGGTCTTCGGCGCCGCATTCGTGGTCGTCGCCCTCCTCGCGGTGAGGTTGTCGTGAACATCGGTTGGCTGACCCTGACACTGCTCCTGCCGTTCGTAGGAGCCCTGGCGACGATGGCGGTGCCGAAGTCGAAGGCGCTGCTGGCCAAGCAGGTCGCGCTCGGCTTCGCGCTGGTCACGCTGGCGCTGACGATCGTGATCGCGATCGGCTACCACCGCAACGGCCCGGCCGACTACGCCGAGGACGTCACCTGGATCAAGGCGTTCGGCGCGCACTACGCGCTCGGTCTGGACGGCGTCGGGATCGTGCTGGTGGTGCTCACCGCACTGCTCACCCCGATCGTGCTGATCGCCTCCTGGAACGACGCGAAGACCGGTCGCTGGAGCGAGAAGTCGTTCTTCGCCTGGATCCTGGGCCTGGAGATGCTGTCGATCGGCGTGTTCGCGGCGACCGACGTGTTCCTCTTCTACGTGCTGTTCGAGGCCACGCTGATCCCGATGTACTTCCTGATCGGTGGCTTCGGCGGCGCGCAGCGCTCGTACGCCGCGGTGAAGTTCCTGCTCTACTCGCTGCTCGGCGGACTGCTGATGCTGGCCTCCGTGGTCGGCCTCTACGTCATCTCGGCCAAGCACGGCGACCCGTCGTACCTGCTGACCGACCTGGTCAAGCTCGACATGAGTCAGAACACCGAACGCTGGCTGTTCCTCGGCTTCTTCTTCGCCTTCGCGGTGAAGGCGCCGATGGTGCCGTTCCACACCTGGCTGCCGGACGCCGCTGCCGAGGCGACGCCGGGCACGTCGGTGCTGCTGGTCGGCATCCTGGACAAGATCGGCACCTTCGGGATGATCCGGTTCTGCCTGGGCCTGTTCCCGGAGGCCTCGAAGTGGGCCACCCCGGTGGTCCTGGTGCTCGCCCTGATCAGCGTCCTGTACGGCGCGCTGGTGGCGATCGGGCAGACCGACATCAAGCGGCTGATCGCGTACACCTCGATCTCGCACTTCGGCTTCATCGTGATGGGCATCTTCGCGCTCACCTCGCAAGGGCCTGACCGGGTCGACGCTGTACATGTTCAACCACGGTCTCTCCACCGCGGCGCTGTTCCTGGTGGCCGGCTACCTGATCTCGCGGCGCGGGTCGGCCCGGATCGCGGACTACGGCGGGGTCGAGAAGGTGGCTCCGGTACTGGCCGGCACCTTCCTGTTCGCCGGTCTGTCCAGCCTGGCGCTGCCCGGTCTGTCGCCGTTCATCTCCGAGTTCATGGTGCTGGCCGGAACGTTCAGCAAGCACAAGGTGATCGCGGTGATCGCCGTTCTCGGGATCGTCTTCGCGGCGCTCTACATCCTGATCATGTACCAACGCCTGATGACCGGTCCGGTCCGTGAAGGCATCGAGAAGCTCAAGGACCTGAACGTCCGCGAGGTGCTCGCGATCGCTCCGCTGGTCGTGCTGATCATCGGCTTCGGCATCTACCCGAAGCCCGTGGTCGACATCATCAAGCCGGCGGTCGAGTCGACGATGCAGCGCGTGGGCGTCACCGACAAGGCCCCGCAGGTTCCCGTGACGGAGGGACAGAAGTGAGTGCAGTTCTCATGCCGCTGGCAGCGCAGGTGTTGCCGCTGGCGGACTTCGTCAAGCCGAAGATCGAGTACAACGAGCTGGCTCCGCTGCTCGTGGTGTTCGGCGCGGGCTGTGTCGGCGTGGTCGCGGAGGCTTTCCTGCCGCGCGCCTACCGGCACCTGGTCCAGGTCGCGCTCGCCATCGTGGCGCTGGTCGCGGCCGGTGTGCTGACCGGGATCCTGATGCACGACAAGAAGTCGCTGGTCGCCGCGCAGGGTGCCATCTCGGTGGACGGCCCGGCGCTGTTCACCTGGATCATCCTGCTCGCGCTGACGCTGATCAGCGTGCTGCTGTTCGCCGAACGCTCCATCGACGGTGGGCTGTCCGCCTTCGCCGGCCAGGCTGCCGCAGTACCGGGTAGTGAGGCCGAGCGCGAGGGCACGGCCGCCAAGGTCGAGCACACCGAGATCTTCCCGCTGACGCTGTTCGCGGTCGGCGGCATGATGCTGTTCGCCTCGGCGAACGACCTGCTGGTTCTGTTCGTCGCGCTCGAGGTCTTCTCGCTGCCGCTGTACCTGCTCTGTGGGCTGGCGCGTCGTCGCCGGCTGATCTCGCAGGAAGCCGCGATGAAGTACTTCCTGCTCGGCGCCTTCGCGTCGGCCTTCCTGCTGTACGGCATCGCCCTGATCTACGGGTACGCCGGGACGATGTCGCTGCCCGGGATCTCCGACGCGCTCGCCACCAAGACCGATGGCGACGTGATCCTGCTCGCCGGTACCGGCCTGGTCGGGGTCGGCCTGCTGTTCAAGGTCGGCGCGGTTCCGTTCCACTCCTGGACGCCGGACGTCTACCAGGGCGCTCCGACCCCCATCACCGGGTTCATGGCGGCCTGCACCAAGATCGCCGCGTTCATCGGCCTGATGCGGGTCTTCTACGTCGCACTCGGCGGCACCCGTTGGGACTGGGCGCCGATGATGTGGATCGTCGCCATTCTGACGATGGTGGTCGGTTCGATCGTCGCGATCACCCAGACCGACGTGAAGCGGATGCTGGCCTACTCCTCGATCGCGCACGCGGGCTTCCTGCTGACCGCGTTCGTCGGACTGGCGCAAAGCGGCAGCGGCGTTGCCAACGGCATCACCTCGACGCAGGCGGTGCTGTTCTACCTGGTCTGCTACGGCTTCCCGACCATCGGTGCCTTCGCGCTGGTGACGCTCGTCCGCGACGCCGGCGGCGAGGCCACCCACCTGTCCCGCTGGGCCGGACTGGGCAAGAAGTCACCGCTGCTGGCCGGCATCTTCGCCTTCTTCCTGCTCGGGTTCGCAGGCATCCCGCTGACCGCTGGGTTCACCGGCAAATGGGCCGTCTTCACGGCGGCCTGGACCGGTGGTGCTTGGCCGTTGGTCGTCGTCGCGGTGCTCTGCAGCCTGGTCGCCGCGTTCTTCTACGTCCGCGTGATCGTGCTGATGTTCTTCTCCGACCTGCCGGCCGACAGCCCGGACGTGGCCCTGCCCGGGTGGCAGACCACGACCGCCGTCGCGCTGGGTCTCGCCGCCACCGTCGTACTCGGTCTGGTTCCCGGTCCGGTGCTCGACCTGGCGTCCCGAGCGGGTGAGTTCATCCGGTGAGCCCGTCACCAGCTGAGAGCCTGGGGTTCGAGTTCGTCGATTCGGCGCTCGAAGCCCGGGTTCGTGCTGGGCTGGAGGCCGTCGAGCAAGCGCTCCGCGACTCCACCCGGTCCGAGGCTCCGTTCGTCACCGAAGCCGCCCAGCACGTGATGGCCGCCGGTGGTAAGAGGTTCCGCCCGTTGCTGGTGCTGCTGGCCGCGGAGTTCGGTCCGACGCCGGTCGCCCCCGAGGTGGTGGACTCCGCCGTCGTGGTCGAACTCACCCACGTGGCGACGCTGTACCACGACGACGTGATGGACGAGGCCGCGCTGCGCCGGGGTGCGTCCACCGCGAACGCGCGCTGGGACAACTCGGTCGCGATCCTGACCGGCGACTGGCTGTTCGCCCGGGCCTCCGACCTGGTCGCTTCGCTCGGGCCCGAAGCGGTCCGGATCCAGGCGCGGACCTTCGGCCGGCTGGTCGAGGGCCAGATCCGCGAGACCCTCGGAGTCACGGAGGGGCAGGACCCGCTCGCGCATTACCTGTCGGTGGTCGCGGACAAGACCGGCTCGCTGATCGCCACCTCGGCTCTGTTCGGAGCCCGGTTCGCCGGTGCGTCCGACGAGATCCAGGAGACGTTGCGAGCCTTCGGTGAGGAGATCGGCGCAGCCTTCCAGCTCGCCGACGACATCCTGGACGTCACCTCGGAGTCCGGCCAGTCCGGCAAGACTCCTGGTACGGACCTGCGCGAAGGCGTTCCGACGCTGCCGGTCCTCATCTTCCGCGCCCAGGCCGACCCGAACGATCCGGCCGACGCCAGGCTGCTCGAGCTCCTCGACTCCGACCTGACCGACGACGCGCGCTTGGCCGAGGCGCTCGCAATACTGCGCGAGCACTCGTCCCTCCGTCAGGCCGAGGACGACGTACGCCGTCGCGCGGACGACGCCCGCAAGCTTCTCGAGGACCTCCCCGAGGGCTCTGCCCGCGCCGCCCTCGAATCCCTCTGCGACCTGGTAGTCACCCGCTCGGTCTAGTTCTCGTAGAAAGAGCCCACCTCCAGCGCTGCTGAAGGTGGGCTTTTAGTTGCTCAGCGAGCTTGCCAGGCGGGGCTGTTGACGTAGTGGTTGTCGTAGAGGTCGCTGGCCGCCGCGAGCTCGGCTGGGTCGGTCTCGCCGCGGTAGACGCCTTCGAGTAGCCGGTAGTAGTCGAAGCGCGGTTTGGCCTGGGTCAGGACGAAGAGGACCTCGGCGTCCTCGGTGCCGGCGGCTTCGAAGGCGTGCGGGGTGTTGGGCGGCACCAGCAGGAAATCACCTTGGTCGAGCGTCAGGATGTCCTCACTGGTGAGCACCTTCAGACTGCCGCCGAGAA
Source organism: Kribbella qitaiheensis (assembly GCF_014217565.1). NCBI lineage: Bacteria > Bacillati > Actinomycetota > Actinomycetes > Propionibacteriales > Kribbellaceae > Kribbella > Kribbella qitaiheensis. Next base: position 3,476,278 of record NZ_CP043661.1, on the reverse strand, counting down.
CGAAGAACAACTCGGACGCCTCCTTGTGCAGGTGCGGGGGAGCGCCTTCCTTGCCGGGCTTGAAGATCGACCGGTGACTGGTCAGCTGACCATTGGTGGCTGGGGTGTCGGCGAGCAGCGTCACGCCGCTCGCGGCGAGCACCTCGGCATCCGTCGACCGGACCAGGACAGGCTTGGTGATGCTCATGAGTTTCTCCTTGTTTGGTGAGTGATTCAGGGGTGGCAACGGACTTGTGGGGTTATCTGGATGTTAGACGTCCAGAATTAGCTGCTGGGTGAAGCTCGAGTGTGGACGGCGGACTTCAGGACTTGAGGTTGGCGAACCAGTTCCGGGTGTTGTCCGGGGTGTCCGGGAAGGTGGTCTGCACCTGGTGGACGATGTCGGCGATGGTCTGGCCGGCCAGTTCGCGGCGGTAGTTGAGCTCGGCGGTGCGCATCGCCTGGGAGATCAGGCAGGTCTTGCGATAGTCGGCCTTCGGGTCGCCGCTGGGGCCGTCCTTGAGGATTCCGGCGCACCGGAACGCGTCCTCGGCGCCGTCGATGGCGACCACGATGTCGAGCAGACTGATCTGATCGGGCCGCCGGGCGAGCTGGAAGCCACCCTTGGGTCCCGAGGTTGATGAGAGGATCCCGGCCCGGTTCAGCGCCTGCAGTTGCTTGTTCAGGTACGCCGTGGGCAGGTTGTAAAAGGCGGCCAGCCGCTTGGCGGTAACAGTCTCACCAGGAATGAACGACAGATTCACGCAACTGTGCAGAGCCCACTCCACGCCCTCGTTCATCTTCATAACCTGGATATTAAATGTCCTGAATAACCAGAGTCAAGTGGGCAGGATCCATGCTGACACGGCGTTCCGTGTCATGACACACTGTATTAGTAGCCGATCTGAGCGCAGTCGCGCTTGGGGGCGGGTGTGTCCCCAGCCAGGCAGTGCCTGCCTCGGCGCCCGAACCTACGAGACCTGGAGCGCGAGTGCCCTCGCCTGGAGCGAGTACTGCCTGGCTGGACGTACGGCGGCACGCCCGTCAAGGCCAGTCGGAGTGCCGTCAGTGCTGGATCCGGTGGAGCGCGTAGCTGGAGGGTGGGGAGGGGCGGCGGAGGGGGCGACGTGGGAGCGCCGTAGCTGGAGGGTGGGGAGCAGTGACAGAGGAGCTGCGGGGGCGTCTGTCAGTCCGCTCGGCGGTGATGAGTGAGGGACGTTGGAGTGATGAGGTTGGATAGAGGGGTGAACACGAGGAGGCTCGCGTGGGTGTGAGGACCGGTTTGGTCTCGGTGACGTTTCGGCAGTTGGCTGTCGAAGAGGTTGTCGAGGTGGCTGACCAGGCGGGGCTGGCGGCGATCGAATGGGGTGGCGACATCCACGTCCCGCTCGGTGACCTGCAGGCTGCCCGGAAGGCGCGGGCCCTTTGCGAGGACCGCGGTCTCGCGATCGCGGCGTACGGGTCTTATCTGCGGGCCGGCAGTGTCGACCGCGAAGAGATCCGTACTGCGGTGACCACGGCGGTCGAGCTCGGTGCGCCGAGGATCCGCGTCTGGGCCGGAACGGTCGGTACGGCGGAAGCCGGCGTCGGGGACCGGATGGCGGTGACTCGCGGGCTGGCCGAGCTGGCCGACGTGGCCGCGGGGTCCGGGATCGAGATCGCGATGGAGTACCACCGCAACACGCTCACCGACGAGGTGGACTCGACCATCACCTTGCTGCTCGATGTCGGCGCGCCCAACCTCACGACGTACTGGCAACCGCCGGTCGACCTCGACGACGCCGAGTGCCTCGAGCAGCTGGAGGCGCTGATGCCCTGGCTGAGCACGGTGCACGTGTTCTCCTGGTGGCCGTCGAACAACCGGCTCCCGCTCTCGGCCCGCGAGGCACTCTGGCGCCCGGTCCTCGACCGCCTCGCCGCCGAGCCCCGCGAGATCAACGCGCTGCTCGAGTTCGTCGCCGACGACTCGGTCACCCAGCTCACCACCGACGCCGCGGACCTGCACTCCTGGGTCTGACCGACACCGGGCGATAGCATGGCGGGTCCTCAGGATTCGCCGGCAATGTGCAGGAGTCATGGCTCAGTACGCGCTACTCATTCTTCCGTCGACCAACCGGGTGTACGCCGAGTCGTCCACCGAGCTGACGATGGCCGAGCTGGCCCTGTTCGGCCAGACCGCGCTCGAGACGCCGGTGCACGACATCGCCCGGACGACGATCGGCGGCGTCCCGTACGTCACCTTCGAGGCCGACGACCTGACCGAGACCGACGCGGCCAAGCTCGCCAACCTGTCGTCGATCTACGCACTGTTCCGGTACGACGGGAAGTTGCTGGAGCCGGTCTTCCTGCAATCGCTCGACAAGCTCGACAGCGACCTGATCAGCATTCCGAAGTACCAGGGCAAGACCAACGAGCTGTTCACGAAGCTGCTGCTCAACGTCACCCTGCTCTCGTCGAACTTCGCCGGCGAGCTGCTGGAGCGCAAGTTCTCGGTGATCGACCCGCTCTGCGGCCGCGGCACCACGATGAACCAGGCGCTGATGTACGGGTTCGACGCGGCCGGGGTCGATGTCGATCGCAAGGACTTCGAGGCGTACGGCACTTTCATCCAGACCTGGTTGAAGCGCAAGCGGTTCAAGCACGACGCCGAGGTTGTCCGGGTCCGGCGTGAGGGCCGGGTGGTGGCGCATCGGCTGGAGGTGTCGCTCGGGCTCACGAAGGAAGACTGGAAGGCCGGCGACAAGCTGAACCTCAGCTACGTCAGCGCCGACACCACCAAGGCGCTCGAGTTCTACAAACCCGGCAGCTTCGACCTGGTGGTGACCGACGCGCCGTACGGCGTGCAGCACGGCTCTCGCACTACGGAGAGCGGGCTTCACCGCAGCCCGATCGACCTGCTCAAGGCGGCCGCCCCGATCTGGGCCAAGCTGCTCCGGCGAGGCGGTGCACTCGGCATCGCCTGGAATACCAATGTGGCGAAGCGTTCGGCAGCGGCCGAGATCCTGGCCGAAGCCGGCCTCGAACCGCTCGACGCCCCGCCGTACCAGGACTTCGTCCACCGCGTCGACCAGGCGATCGTCCGAGACATCCTGGTCGCCCGCCGCCCGAACTAGAGCGTGATCGGCCCGCGTACAACGGCGATGGATCGGCTGGCCGGCATGATGCGCGTCGTACTGACTGCGCGCAGGCGAGCTAGTGCCGCGACCTGAACCGTTGAGGTCGGAATCGATGGTCACCCCGCCGGGCCAGTGCGCCGCCCAGCCGCCTCAGCACCGACGTCCCGCTGTCACCGCACCGGCGATCGGCGCGATCGGGCGCGATCGCTGAGACGTGAGCAGAACCCACCGGTGGGTGGAATTGGTTGCCCGTTCGTCGAAAAGTTTCCGTCGAGCCCTGGTCAAGCGGTAGATAGTCACGCAATTCTGGCCGATAACAACCACGTTCCACCCCCTCACGCCCCGGAGGTATACCCATGCTCAGTAGGAGAAGACTTCCCAGGATCCTGGCCGTACTCGCCCTGTTCGCGGCGATGCTCGCGACCAGCATCACCACCTCGATCGTCACCGCGACCAAGGCGCACGCCGACGGTTGCTACACCTGGAGTCGCACGCTCAGTGAGGGCGCCAGTGGTGAGGACGTCCGGCAATTGCAGATCCGGGTCGCCGGCTATCCGGCGTACGGCGGTCATATCGCTGCCGACGGCGCGTTCGGCCCGGCGACCAAGGCGGCGGTGCAGCGCTTCCAGTCCGCCTACGGGCTGGGTGCGGACGGCATCGCCGGTTCCGGGACGTTCAGCAAGATCTACGCCCTGCAGGACGACGACTGCACACCGATCCACTTCACCTACGCCGAACTCGACGACGGCTGCGGCGGCAGTGGGTACGACGGTGGGCCGCTGTCCGAGGCTGCCACCAAGGCGAACGCACTGCAGACCATGTGGCAACTGGAGGCGCTCCGGCACGCGCTCGGCGACGTGGCGATCAACATCAGCAGCGGGTTCCGCAGCATTCCCTGCAACAACTCGGTCGGCGGCGCGAGCAACAGCCAGCACCTGTACGGCCGGTCCGCCGACCTGACCGGATCGCCGTCGTTCTGCACGCTGGCCAAACAAGCGCGCTACCACGGCTTCGGCGGGATCTTCGGTCCCGGCTACCCGGGCCACGACGACCACACCCACGTCGACATCCGCACCACGAACTCCTGGTCAGCCCCCAACTGCGGGATCTGACCGCGGTCCTCAGCTGAAGACGCGTAGTACGGGCTGGCCGCTCGCTAGCCCGTACTACGGAACGCGGGTGCTCCGGATCAGCTGGGTGAGGGTGACCCCCGCAGCGCGGTCCAGGTGCTCGGCGGTCAGGCCGGCGGCGCGGGCGCCCAGTACGTCGAGGTCGAGGTTGTCGCCGATCATCAAGGTCTCGGCCGGTTCCACCCCGAGCGCCTCACAGATCAGCTGATACGCCTCTACCGCGGGCTTGCTGTACCCAAGGCTCTGCGAGGTGCACACCACGTCGACGAGATCCGCCAACCCGATCTGCTCGAGCTTGGCGTTCTGTTGCACCGTACTTCCGTTGGTCAGTACGCCGATCCGCCAGCCGTTGCTACGGGCAACTTCCAGCGCCGGTCGCGCATCGTCGAACGCGGACCAGTTCCCGCGGTACAAGGTGAGGTAGGGCTCGAAGGCGTTGTCCTGCTCGTCATCGGTACCGGGCACCGGTCGATCGATGAGTGGCAGGAACTCACGGATTCTGGCCCGGCGCTGTCCTTGATGGGTGAGCTTGCCCGTCAGCCAGTCGCCGTAGACGCGTTGCTCGATCTCGAACCACTGCGCGATCAGTTCGTCGGAAGGCGTGCCACCGAGCTCCGCGACCCAGGCGTGGACCGCCTGGGTGGCCGAGGCCGTGTGGTCGAACAGCGTGTCGTCGAGATCGAACACAACCGCCTTCACGCCGGTTTCACCGAGTCGCGGTTGAGTTCGCGGTGGTTGGCGTAGCCGGAGAGGGCGAGGGTGAGGTCCAGCTCGGCCAGCAGGCACCGCAGTACGTGTTCGACTCCTGCTTGGCCGGCGAGCGCGAGGCCGTACAGGAACGGGCGGCCGAGCAGGATCGCCTTCGCACCAAGGGCAAGCGCCTTCGCGGCGTCGGAGCCGGTCCGGATCCCCGAGTCGAAGAGCACGGTGACCTGCTCGCCGACCGTGTCCGCGATCGCGGGTAGCGCGTCGAGTGCCGCGATCGCGCCGTCGACCTGGCGACCGCCATGGTTCGACACCACGATGCCGTCGACGCCGTGCTCGGCCGCAAGCTTGGCGTCGTCGACCGACGTGATCCCCTTGAGCACGATCGGGCCGTCCCAGTTGTCGCGGAGGAAGGACAGTTCGTCCCAGCCCAGCCCGACGTTCGGGAACATCTGCGCCCAGTGCATCACCGCCGCGGTGGGATCCTCCGCGATCGGCTTGGCCAGCTTCGCCTGGAACGCGGGATCGCTGAAGTAGTTGGCCAGCCCCTCGCCCTTCAGGAACGGCAGGAAGCCACGATCCAGATCAGCCGGTCGCCACCCGATCGTTCCGGTGTCGAGCGTGAGTAGCAGCACGGAGTACCCGCTGGCCTTGGCTCGTTGCAGGAAGCTGAGGCAGACGTCCTTGTCGGTCGGCCAATACAGCTGGTACCACTTGCTGTCCGCCTCGATCTGCTCGAACGAGTGGCTCGCCTGCGTCGAGTGCGTGTAGGTCAACCCGAGCGCGCTTGCGGCCCGCGCCGTCGCCAGTTCGCCCTCGGGATGAGCAAGCGTCTGTACGCCGACAGGCGCGATCACCACCGGCGCGGGCATCTTGGTGCCGAGAATGGTGCAGGACAGATCTCGCTCGGTGCTGCCGCGGAGCATGCGCGGGACCAGTCGCCACCGGTCGAAGGCGGCCAGATTTGCCCGCGCGGTCGAACCACTGCCGGCGCTCGGGACGATGTATCCCATCGCCTCGGCCGTCAGATTCGCCGCGGCCTGGGATTCCAGCCGGGACAGGTCGGTGGTGATCTCCGGCCGGGTGTTCTGGAACATCCCCTGCAGGTAGATGCTCAACTGATGATCGCCGTAGTTGGCCATTTCCGGATGTTTTCACGCGGCGCCTGTCGCAGGGAAGGCCCGTCCGGCGTCGCCGGGGCGGGGGCGGCCATGACATCTGTCATCGCGAAGTAGGGGCGCCTTGGGCGGTGTTCGTGCTCACTCTGCACACGGTGTGGAGCATCACGGTCCCGATCGTGCTGGTGGAGGCTGGTGGTCGCGTGGCGGCGGGTGGCAGTGGTCACACCCGCGGCTGGGACGACGGCCCCGGCGGCAGAGGGTGATGAGACAATCAGGCGTGACCACCTCAGTAGCTCCTGACGGTCCGCGCGCCTCGCGGCATCTGGGGCTGGCCCTGCTGGCCTTGGCGATCGGTGGTTTCGCGATCGGGACCACCGAGTTCGTCACGATGGGGCTGTTGCCGCAGATCGCTGACGGGGTGCATATCTCCATCCCGACCGCCGGGCACGTCGTCTCGGCGTACGCGATCGGTGTTGTCGTCGGCGCCCCCGTGATCGCCGCCCTCGGCGCGCGGACCGGCCGCAAACGCCTGCTGCTCGGGTTGATGGCGGTCTTTGTCATCGGCAACGTTCTCTCGGCCGTTGCCAACAGCTACGAACTCCTGATGGCCGCCCGGTTCCTGACCGGCCTGCCGCACGGTGCGTTCTTCGGGATCGGCGCCGTCGTCGGCACCTCGATGGTGCCGGCGAACCGGCGGGCCTGGGCCGTCTCGATGATCATGGTCGGCCTGCCGGTGGCCAACATCATCGGCGTCCCGCTGACCACGCTGCTCGGTCAGCGGCTCGGCTGGCAGATCCCGTTCCTGGCGGTCGGCGTACTCGGTCTGCTGACCCTGGTCGCGGTCTGGTTCTGGGTCGCGCCGCAGCCGGTCGGCAACGACGTCAACGTCCGCAGCGAACTGAGCGCGCTGGCGAAACCGCAGGTCTGGATGGCGCTGCTGGTCGGCATGGTCGGTTTCGGCGGCATGTTCGCGACGTACTCGTTCATCACCCCGACGATGACGGAGCTGGCCGGCTTCAGCGAGACCGCGGTGACGATCGTGCTGGCGGTGTACGGCGTCGGCATGACCGGCGGCACCCTGGTCGGCGGCCGGCTGGCCGACCGCGCGTTGATGCCCAGCCTGTACGGCGGGTTGGTGGCCGTCACGATCGTGCTCGGGACCTTCGGCTGGCTCGCGCAGTCCAAGCCGGGCGCGCTGATCGGGGTGTTCGCGATGGGGTTCAGCGCGAGCATTCTGATCCCGGCGCTGCAGACCCGGTTGATGGACGTCGCTCACGAGGGTCAGTCGCTCGCCGCCTCCCTGAATCACTCGACGCTCAACGTCGCGAACGCTCTCGGCGCCTGGCTCGGCAGCGTCGTGCTCTCCGCGGGTTATGGCTACGAGTGGCCGAGTCGCGTGGGTGCGGTGCTGGCTGTGGCGGGTCTGGTGCTCGCGCTGGTGTCGGGGCTGATGGACCGGCGTACGGGCCGGGCGGTTGGCGAGGGCACGACATCGCCTGCTGTGGAGGGCTACTCTCAGCGGTAACTGGTTCGGGGAGGTGCCGGGATGCGCAGCCATAAGCTCGGCCGATCCCGGGCGACGTCTGGCCAATCCATGATCGATCGGTCCCGGGAGTTCGAGGCCGGGCGGGTAGCGCGGTCCTCTGGCAGTGACGGACCGCTGGCGCACCTGCAGCACACGGCCGGCAATGCGGCTGTCTGTCAGCTGCTCTCGTCGCTGCGTTCCACGGACCTCGCCGAGATCCGCTCGGTCGAACCTCGCGCCGACCGCCTGGACCTGTACGCCGGTGCCGCCACCGCGCAGGTTCCGCCCGGCGGCATGGACGCGATTCAGTCCAACGAAGCCAGCTCGGCGCTCGGTGCCGCGGCCGGATGGACGGGCATCAAGATGGCCGGCGCCTTCGTCACCCCGAACTTCACCACCAGCTGGATCCGGCCGGCCAAGCCTGGTGAGGACCACTTCGTCACGGTCGATCCGCCGGTGGCGTCGCCCGACGCGGTGCACGACTCGTTCTTCCCGGCGCCGGGCGACCACAAATGGGGGACGCATACCGCGCCCGGTGCGAAGGGCAAGACGTACGCCGCCTGGCATCGGGTCAGTACGGACATCTCTGGTCTCATCCAGCGCGGCGAGCAGGAGCATTTGGATGACGCGAGGCGTGCGTACGACCTTTCGTACGGGCTGATCACGAGCACGATCACGGGAATGGCCGCTCAGAAGTTCGGCCCGGCGAAGACACCTGCAGCCGCCGAACAGCTGGCGACGGACGCCTTCGACGCGAAGCTGCCCGCGGCGCTCTCGGTGAAGCAACCGGGCTACCGCGGCGCTTGGCTGGCCATGCTGGAAACCCTGCTCCGCCAAAGCAAACTCCGCGACCTCCGCCAATGGCACGACATCGAACACGCCAAGCCCCTCACCGAGACCGATCGCTACATCTACCCCCTCCAATCCACCCCCACCACAAAAATCGGGGTCCCCTCCGACCAGGTCGTGAACTACCCAACCACCCCGTAACAGCCGTCCGCGGGCGTACGGACCTCGTCGGCCTTGCCCCGGGCTCTGCGCCTGGGTCCCGCACTCCGCTCCTTCGCCCCGCGCAGCTACGCGCGCTCTGCGCCTGCGTCCGCACGTCTTTCCCGCGCGCTCTGCGCGCCTTCCCTCCCTTCTTCCCCAGATTCAGGGGTGTCTCCGGCGGTTGCCGGAGCCTGATGCTTTCGTGGGTTGGTTGAATCGGGGTATGGCGACAATGGTTTTGAGCGGGGCGGATCTGGTGCGGAAGCGTGGGCTGCGGCAGATGCGTATGGTGGCGCTCTCCTTGCTGGTCCTGGCGGCGATCATCTACATCTTCACGCTGCACCACGACGGCGGCTGGGGATACGTGAACTCGGCGGCCGAGGCCGCGATGGTCGGTGCGCTCGCCGACTGGTTCGCCGTCACCGCGCTGTTCCGGCACCCGCTCGGGTTGCCGATCCCGCATACCGCGATCGTGCCGACCCGCAAGGACAGCCTGGCTGAGAGCCTCGAACAGTTCGTCACCGAGAACTTCCTGTCCGAAGAGGTCGTCGCCGAGAAGATGCGGACCGCCGAGGTCGGCCGCCGCGTCGGCGAATGGCTTGCCGCGGGCAACCACGCCGAGCGGATCGTCGAGGAAGGCGCCCGCACGATCGGCGCCGCACTCCCGAAGCTCGGCGACGACGACGTCACAGCATTCGTCCAGGGCTCCCTCCTACCCCGCTTCGCTGAGGAGCCCCTGAGTCCGATCGCCGGCCACTTCCTCAAGTCGGTCGTCGACGACGGTGCCCACCACGCTCTCTTCGACCTGCTGATGGTCGAGGCGTACGACTGGCTCAGCGAGAACCGGGAACTCCTGACCGAAGTGGTCGGCCCACGCGCACCCCGCTGGTCCCCGCGCTGGGTGGACTCGATCGTCATCGATCGGATCCACCGCGAGGCGCTCACCTGGCTGGCCGGAGTACGGGACGACCAGCACCATCCAGCCCGCAAGGCCGTCGACCGCCTGCTCGACCAACTGGCCGACGACCTCCAGCACGATCCAGAGATGATGGACCGCTTCGAGGCCTTCAAACGCCGGATGCTCACCCACCCCGACATGGGCACCAGTCTGACCGCCGTCTGGGACGCAGTCCGTACTGCGTTGATCGACGCGATCGCCGACCCGGCCGGCCCCCTTCGCACTCGCGGCACCCAATTCATCAAGGACCTGGGCACCCGCCTCCAAACCGACGACACCCTCCGCGCCCGCGTAGACACCCGAGCCTCCGAGGCAGTCACCTACGTGATCCGCACCTACGGCCCCGAGATCGTCTCCGTAATCTCCGACACCATCGAACGCTGGGACGGCCGAGAAGCCGCCGACCGGATCGAACTCCACGTAGGCCGAGACCTCCAATTCATCCGCATCAACGGCACCGTCGTAGGAGCCCTGGTAGGCCTCCTAATCCACACCCTCGCCCAACTCCTCTAGCAACCGGCGGCCGAGTCGACGGCTGAGCGTCGACGACCTGCGCGGTGCGCACAGGAACCGGTGAGTCCGAATTGCCAGGGATCTCTGCCGGAGATAGACTGAATCACTACGAGGGAGAGTGATTCAGGTGGTCCACGAGGGCGAGCAGTCCCGCCGGATAGCTGAAGCGCGCGAAGCGGCCAAGCTGTCGCAACGCCAGCTCGCGACTCGCTCCGGGATCGCCCAGGCCACGCTCTCACGCATCGAGCAGGGCACGCGGGCCGCCAAGATGAACGAGATCGTCATCCTCGCGGACGTGCTCGGCTGCACGATCTCGGAGTTGACCGGCCTCTCGAGCGTGCAGGAACGGCTGCAGTGCGTCGCCCGTGCAACGGACGACGCCGATATGAAGACCATGTACAGCGAGCTGAGCCACTACCTGGAACTGGATGCGTATCTCGAGGATCAAGGAATCTCGCCGCAGATATGAACGCAGAGAACCAAGGGCGGGCGCGAGCGGAGGCCTTCCGTAAGGAGCACAAACTCGGGCACGTCCCACTGCCTGACTTGGTCAGTCTGATCGAGCTGACACAGCATGTCGATGTCGCGGTGCTCGATGCAGAGCCGGCTGAGCACGGCATGACAGTGCGCGATCCGGCCCGCGACGTGGTGATGGTGGCTGTCGCCACGACTCGTAAGCCGGTGCGCCAGCGCAGCACGCTCGCGCATGAACTCGGGCACGTTCTCTTCGGCGACTTCGCTCCACCGAAGACCGGCGGCTGGGACAGCCGGAGCCCTGAGGAGATCCGCGCTGATGCGTTCGCTCGGCACCTGCTCGTACCCGTCGCCGGCATCGAGGCAGTGCTTGCGGATCGCGTCGTCGGTGGATCGCGCGAGGGGGAGCGACCTGACAGGGAAAAGGTCGCGCTGCCGGAGCTGTCCATGATCGTGCAGCGGTTCAAGGCGTCACCAGTTCTGGTGGCGATCCAACTGCACGAGGGCGGTTTGATCAGCGCTGCCCGGAAGAAGGAGTGGATGGCACTGTCGACCCCGACGCTCGCATCACGCTTCGGGTGGACCGACCTCTACCAGGGATGGCAGCAGGAATCTGACACTCGACGGGCCCCTCAGCGCTTGTTGTCCAGAGCGATCCAGGGCTACGTGGCCAACGTCGTATCCCTCGCAGCAGTTGCACGACTCCGCGGTCTGCCAGTCGAGCAGGTCGCAACGGAGTTCGAGTTGGCCGGCATCGTGCCCGACCCGATCGAGCCGGTCACCGCGCCGATCAAGCCCGCGGACAGCCGTCGCCCGGACACCGACTTCAGCGACCTCGACGCCCTCGATGAGCTGACCGACCGTCGCGGTGTCGCAGGACATGATTCGGGAACGCATCGCGAATGACCGACCCCGTCATCGTCGACGCAGGACCGGCCCTGAACTTCTTTTCGATCAACCAGGAACGCCTGCTTATCGATGCCGTGGGCAAGATCGCCGTACCGGAAACCGTTGCTGGAGAGATCAAGGGCAAGGCAAAACAGGATCCCCGCTTCCGGGTCGCCGCCGATGTCTGGGCGAAGCTGGCGCAGAGCGTCTGGCTCGAGGTGCTCTCCGACAACGCGACCCCGGAACTCGCGGCTGCCATCCAGCGCATTACCAGCGTGCCGATGGCAGAGCGAATGACCAGAGCCAAGGACCTCGGGGAGATCATGGTGCTCGGGCACGCCGCCGTTCGGGCGGAGGGCGGAAGTGATGTCGTCGTGCTGATCGATGATGGGCGCGGCGCGGCGCGGCGCTCGCGGCAGTCGAAGGTGCTCGGCTTCAGCGTCTGCAGAAGCTAGGGCGCCCTGTGGGGAGCCTGAGCCTCATGAGCACACAGGTGGTTCTGGAGCACGCCGCAGGTCGCAAGTACCTTCCGGATCGAAAGGCCATGCGGCAGGTCCCTGACCGGCTGCGCCTCTCTGACGACGGGTTGGTCGACATCCGGCAGACGGACCTCTTGTCCAAGCGTGTCTTGCTCTCTGCCTGAAGCTGCCGTCGGCTGGACACCGGCCGCAACCATCTGCACGTGAACCGGGTAGGGCCGCCGCAACCAGCGGCGCGTGAGCCCGGTCACCACACCAGGCCGAAGACAGCCTTTGCGAGCGTGACGATCACCTTGGTCGCCGCCGCAAGCACCGGCCGCTGAGCCGCGACGGAGGTGCGGCGACCCCGGGGTGGGTGGGAGCGGCGACGTATGAGGTGCGTGGGGGCTTTCTTAGTTGACTGTCCAGGTGTCGGCGCCGGTTACGAGGGCCTGGAGGTCGCCGGGGCCTTGGGATTCTTTGGCGGTGGTTACCTGTTGGCGGACCAGGTCGTCGTATGCCGGGCGTTTGACCGAGCGGAAGACGCCGATCGGGGCTCGGTGGAGGACGCCGGTGTCGGTCAGGCGGGAGAGGGCGAAGGCGTAGGCCGGGTCGTCGGCGTGGGCGTCGTGGATGACCAGGTCGGCCTCGCCGCCGGGGAGCGACGCGACCTCGCGCACCGCGAGGGAGGCGAAGCCGTCGCGTACTACGCCGAGGCGGCCGTCGGTGCCGAAGCGGATGGGTTCGCCGTGGACCAGCGGGATGATCGCGTCGTCGCGGGTCTCGGGGTTCTTGAACGCGTCGAAGGCGTTGTCGTTGAAGATCGGGCAGTTCTGGTAGATCTCCACGATCGCCGTACCGCGGTGGGCCGCGGCTTCACGCAGTACGGAGGTCAGGTGCTTGCGGTCCGAATCGACCGTGCGCGCCACGAAGGTCGCCTCCGCGCCGAGCGCCAGCGAGACCGGGTTGAACGGGTTGTCCACCGACCCCATCGGCGTCGACTTCGTCACCTTGCCCGGCTCCGAGGTGGGGGAGTACTGCCCCTTCGTCAGGCCGTAGATCCGGTTGTTGAACAGCAGGATCTTCAGGTTCACATTGCGCCGCAGCGTGTGGATCAGATGGTTGCCGCCGATCGACAGCGCGTCGCCGTCACCGGTGACGACCCAGACGCTCAGATCCGGCCGGGCCACCGCGAGCCCGGTCGCGATCGCCGGTGCGCGACCGTGGATCGAGTGCATGCCGTACGTCGAGAGGTAGTACGGGAAGCGCGAGGAGCAGCCGATCCCGGAGACCATCGCGACGTTCTCGCGCTTGATCCCGAGCTCGGGCAGGAACCCCTGGAAAGCAGCCAGTACTGCGTAGTCGCCGCACCCTGGGCACCAGCGGACCTCCTGGTCCGACACGTACTCCTTGCGGTTCTGCGGCTCGTCTGCGGTCGGGACTCCGTGGAGGCCGGGCAGACCCAGGTCGATCGTGCTCATCGTGCTCCCTCCGGGTTCAGATGTCCGTTGGCAGAAGAGTGCGTAATGGGATCGTGCAGCGCCTCGCCGTGGGTGACCGCGGCCGCGTCGGCGCCCAGATGCCGGGCGTCGTCGTCGATCCCCTCGGTCTCCTCGACCAGGTTGCCGATCACCTCGGCGAGTTCGGCCGCGCCGAGCGGCATGCCGCGGACCTGCGCGTACGAGACGACGTCGACCAGGTACTTCGCGCGGAGCAGCATCGCCAGCTGGCCGAGGTTCATCTCGGGGACGAGCACCTTGTCGTGCGACTTGAGGATGTCGCCCAGGTTCGACGGGAACGGGTTGAGATGCCGAAGGTGCGCCTGCGCGATCTTGCCGCCCACCTTGCGGACCCGGCGGCACGCGGCACCGATCGGCCCGTACGTCGAACCCCAGCCGAGTACCAGCACCTTCGCCGTACCGTCCGGATCGTCCACCTCCAGTGGCGGGACGGTGATCCCGTCGATCTTGGCCTGCCGGGTGCGGATCATCAGATCGTGGTTCGCCGGGTCGTAGGAGATGTTGCCGGTCTTGTCCTCCTTCTCCAGACCGCCGATGCGGTGATCGAGCCCCGGCGTACCGGGAATCGCCCAGGCACGGGCCAGGGTCTCCGGATCGCGCAGGTAGGGAAGGTAGATCGGCTCACCCTTGTCGTTGGTGGCGTTGGGCCCAGTCGTGAAATTCGGGTCGATGGAAGGCAGATTCTCGATCACCGGGATCTGCCAGGGCTCCGAACCGTTGGCCAGGTAGCCGTCGGACAGCACCATCACCGGCGTCCGGTAGGTGACCGCGATCCGGGTCGCCTCGACCGCGATCGCGAAGCAGTCCGCGGGGGACTGGGCCGCGACCACCGGCAGTGGTGCCTCGCCGTTACGGCCGAACATCACCTGCAGCAGGTCGGCCTGCTCGGTCTTGGTCGGCATCCCCGTCGACGGGCCGGCCCGCTGGATGTCGCAGACGACGAGCGGCAGCTCGAGCATCACGCCGAGGCCGATCGTCTCGGACTTCAGGCTGATGCCCGGGCCGGACGAGGTGGTGACGCCGAGCGCCCCGGCGAACGAGGCACCAAGGGCAGCGCCGACACCGGCGATCTCGTCCTCGGCCTGGATCGTCGTCACGTCGAACCGCTTCAGCTTGGACAGCTCATGCAGTACGTCGGACGCGGGCGTGATCGGATACGCGCCGAGCACCAGCGGCATCCCGGCTCGCTGGGCGCCCGCCACCAGGCCGTACGCCAAGGCGAGGTTGCCGGAGATGTTGCGGTACTGGCCGGTGGCCATTCTCGCCGGCTTCACCTCGTACCGGACCGAGAACTCCTCGGCCGTCTCGCCGAAGTTGTAGCCGGCCCGGAAGGCCGCGATGTTCGCGTCCCGGATGTCGGGCTTACCGGCGAACTTCGTCTGGAGGAAGCTGATCGTCGACTCGACCGGTCGCTGGAACAGCCAGGACACCAGGCCGAGGGCGTACATGTTCTTCGCCCGGGACGCGTCCTTGCGGGTCAGGCCGAACTCCTTGACCGACTCCACCGTCATCCCGGTCAGGTTCAGCGGTACGACGTGGTAGCCGTCCAGCTCGCCGGTCTCCAGCGGGTTCTCGTCGTACCCGATCCGCTTCAGGTTCCGGGCGGTGAAGTCCGCGGTGTCGATGATCAGGGTCGAACCGCGCGGTACGTCGGTCAGGTTCGCCTTCAGGGCGGCGGGGTTCATCGCGATCAGCACATCGGGCGCATCACCAGGCGTCAGGATGTCGTGGTCGGCGAAGTGCAACTGGAACGACGAGACGCCCGGCAGAGTCCCGGCTGGTGCCCGGATCTCGGCGGGGAAGTTGGGCAGGGTCGACAGGTCATTGCCGAACGATGCCGTTTCCGCTGTGAACCTGTCCCCCGTGAGCTGCATCCCGTCACCGGAGTCACCGGCGAATCGGATCACCACGCGGTCGAGCTGCCTGACCTCGATGGTCACTGGTCTCTTCATCTCCAAGTCGAGCTTGGGCCGGCCTGATCTCTTGTGGAGACAGCCGATCCCCCCGGTAGGGCGATACCCCCATGTTAGTTCGCCCCTTGTACGGAACCACGCAGAAGCCAGTGCAGTCCACAGCCTGGGATCACCCATCGCTAGTGCGCCGTGTCGGAGGTTCCGTTGCGCTACCGGCGCCCAGGCACGCACCTCACGGCAGCGGAGGAAAGGCCACGATGGAAAACATCGAGGCCTTCCCTCCGCCACCGCGAGGCACGCACCTGACCACCGCTATCGCTAACGGAACCTCCGACACGGCGCACTGGTGACTCAAAGCAGTCGTTCGCTTGCCTTCTGCAGTTATTACCGGCAGGGTGTCGTCATTGATCTGTGATCTACCCCGGGATCCACCCGGGCTCGAGGGAGTTCCACCATGGGCGTTCGCCCGATCGTCATGCTGACCGTGGTGCTGCTGCTCGCACCGTTGACTGCTTGCGGCGCGACCGCCCTGCCGGCAGAGAGCTCGCTCACGCTCCAGAGAAGCCAGGCGGCCACACAGGCCGCTGCGCCGGTCCGGACCGTGAAGATCACCAGCATCCGGACCAGCGACTACACCAATGGCACGCTGACCGTGGCCGGGACGCTCACGCCGGCACCAGCCCCCGGTTCTCGCGTCGCCCTTCAGCGCTGGTCGGCGACGGCGGGCTGGCAGGAGATCGGCCATGCCAGCGCGTCCGGCACCCAGGTGACGATCTCCGCGAACCAGCCCGGCTCGATCCGCACGTACCGGCTCGCGATCGGGCCGCAGGCGCCGTACGCCGCTGCCGCGTCCGCGCCGACCGGGTTCAACCACTACGTCTGGCGGGGCATCTACAAGCAACCGCTGCTGGCCAGCGGCGGCAAGAACCACCCGCAGTACAACATCGTCCCGCCGGCCGAAGGCCCTCGCCGGGCCGAAGCCGAACTGCTCGCGGACAAGGGCGGTCTGGTCTGGGGCGACATCAACAGCGCGGGCTGCAGCTGGGTGAAGAACTGGCTCGGCAACATCACCGACGGCACGATCCGCGCCTCGCTGCTGAACGGCAGCACGGTGCTCGGCACTCTCGACCAGGTCCAGGAGAGCGAGGGCTGGCTGAACCGCCAGATCGCCGGCGTCACCCGGCTGCGCCTCCAGGTCGCGGACGTGAATTCCGGCTACGGCCCGCAGGTCGCCACCGACTCGATGCTGCTCTGCACCAACTGAGCCTGCAGCACCTAAAGTAGGCAGCGTGTCAGAGGGCTACGGAGTTGTCGCGGCGATTCTCGTCCTGGGTCTCGGCGGCCTGATCGGCGCTTTCGCGCTGAACCGCGCCCTGACCATCACCTACCCGACGGCCGAAAAACTCAAGACGTACGAGTCGGGCGTGGACCCGGTCGGCGAAGGCTGGGCCCAGGTCCACATCCGCTACTACCTCTACGCCTACCTCTACGTCATCTTCGCCGTGGACGCGATCTACCTCTTCCCGTGGGCAGGCGTCTTCGCCGCCGTCGGCGTCTCGTCCCTGATCGAGATGTTCGTCTTCCTCGCCTTCGTCACAGTCGGCCTCCTCTACGCCTACCGCAAAGGCGTCCTCTCCTGGACCTGACGGTCGTCAGCTGACCGTGTGGAGGTGGTGGGTTATTGCCCAGTCTTGGGGGCCTACGCCCACGGATTTGAAGATGGTGCGGCCGGTGGGGGTGGGGTGGGTGGTGAGGGCTGTGCCTAGTTCGAGGAGGGCGGACTGGGGCAGGGTGCCGGAGGTGACGGCGTCGATGATTTCGCCGGATTCTTCTAGGGCGGCCTCGATCTGGTCGACGACGACTAGGGAGGCGTCGGCGAAGAGGGGGCGGGGGAGTTCGCGCATGGTGGGGCGGAAGGCGCCGATGGCGTTGATGTGGACGCGGTCGGGGAGGGCGGCGAGCTCGAAGAGTGGAGTCGAGGAAGACGTCGCGCAGCAGATCACGTCGGCGTCGGAGACCGACTCACCGATCGAGGTCGACGGGACGAACTTCACCTCGGGGAACTCGGTGGCCAACTCCGACGCCAGCGAAGTCGCCCGAGCGAGGTTTCGTCCGGTGACGGTGACGCGGGCGATACGCCGTACTGCGAGGACCGCGCGGGCCTGATCCGCCGCCTGAGCGCCGGTACCTAGCAAGGCGAGTCGGGTCGCGTCGGGCGGCGCGAGGAGGTCCGTGGCCACACCGACGACCGCGCCGGTCCGCAAGGTGGTGATCGATATGCCGTCGGCGACGAACTGTTCGCCGTCGCCGGTCCAGATCACCGTCGCGCGGATCGCCGGGATCTGGTCGAGGGCGATGCCGATCTTCTTCACCACCGCGGTCCGGGTAGGGGTGTGGTACGCCGACATCACCAGTACCGCGCCGTCGCCGAAGATCTGCCTGGCCGGTAGGACGAAGTGTCCGGCAGCCAGGTCCAGGAACGCCTGCCTGACCACGTCGATCGCGACCGGCATCGGCGTCAGGCGACGTACGTCGTCGGCAGACAGAACCTTCATGGCCCGTACCTTAGGTGCTGGCGAATCGCTAGTGCCCCGCGGCAGGAATCCACCCCGATCTCCGGCGCCCAGACGCTAACCCCCCGGATCCTCGACGCGGGAAACTCAGTCGGAGAAGACCGCTTACGTCCGAAGACCGGAGGGACCTGCCCCGCAGCTCTTCGGACGTAAGCGGTTGGCCTGCGGATTCGGGGACGACGGAAAAGCTGAGGGGAATCGATGACGGAGCTGCATCGGGACGCGGTGGTCGCGGACGCGCACAACGACCTGTTGATGCTGGTGGCAAGACGGCCGCGGCGGAACTGGGTCGGGTACTTCCGCGAGCGCTGGATCCCGCAGCTCCGCGAGGGCGGCGTCGACGTCCAGGTGCTGCCGGTCTTCATCGACGACGAGTTCCGTCCCGAAGGCTCGTTGCGCGAGACGCTCCGGATGGTCGAGGCCGCGCACCAGATCGCCGAAGGCAATGGTGACGAGGTGGCGCTGTGCCGCAGCGGGGCCGAGATCACCGCTGCGGTCGAGGCGAACAAGATCGCCTTGGTCCTCGCGTTGGAGGGCTGCCCACAGATCGACGTCGATCTCGAACTGCTGCAGACGCTGCAGCGCCTCGGCGTACGGATGGCTTCGTTCACCCACTTCGGCCGGAGTGCGCTCGGCGACGGCTCCGGTGAGGACGCGGCGGGCAGCCGGCTGACCCGGGGCCGGCGTGGAAGCGGTCGGGCTGCTGGAGGAACTCGGCGTCCTGATCGATGTCTCGCACGTCGGCCGCGGCGGCGTCGAGCACATTCTGGAGCTCGCCACGAAGCCGGTCGTCGCCTCGCACTCGAGCGCCTTCGCGCTGCGCGAGCACCACCGCAACCTGACCGACGAGCAGCTCCGCGGGATCGCCGCGACCGGGGGCGTGATCTGCGTGAACTTCTTCGCGGGCTTCCTGACCACCGAGAAGCCGACGATCGGCCACCTCGCCGGCCACGTCCAGTACATCGTGGACGTTGCCGGGGAGGACCACGTCGGGCTCGGCAGCGACTTCGTCCAGGAAGTGTTCGACGAGAAGATCCCGGCTTGCGATCGGCCGCTGATCATCGAAGGCCTCGACGCCGACATCCACGTCCCGGGCCTCGAAGGTCCGGCCGGTATGCCGCTGCTCACCGACGAACTGGTGTCCCGCGGAATGCCCGAACCAACGATCCGGAAGATCCTCGGCGCCAACCTGCTCCGCGTCCTCGGCGACCTGAGGGCGTAGCGGAGAGTAACCTGCCGCCGCAGGGAACGGTCGTTGCCTGATCACCCTGAGTCATTGCCTCGCACAACAATCGCTCCTGATGCCTTGTTATGTGACGGATTGCTATCTGCCTGTCGCCAATTCGTTAAAACAGGGTTAAGGTGACTACTCGGGGATACGGGGCGAATACGGGGTGGTGAGGTATGTCTTGGCAACTCTGGGTATTGGTTGCGACGGCTGTGGCGGGTGGGGTCGGTTTCTTCGTGCTGAAGCTGCGGCACGCTGAAGAAATCTTCAACCAGATCGTCGGTCAGACCGCCGGCAGCACAGACCCGCGCGCCGACGAGGTGGGCCGCCGGCGCCTCGAACGCGAGTCGAACCGGCGAGGGGCCTTCACCCACCTTCCGCACATAGCCGGCCACCGCCGCCACCACTAGCTGCCGGCATCGCACGCCCGGCACTGCTGGACCGCAGCGGCGTCAGCTGTCCAGCAGGCCGTCGCGGCGGGCCACGGCGGCTGCTTCGGTCCGGGAGCGGACACCGAGCTTGGCCAAGATGTTGGAGACGTGCACGCTGACTGTCTTCTCGCTGATGTAGAGCTCGCGGGCCAGTTGCCGGTTGGTCCGGCCCTCGGCCAGCAGCGCCAGCACCTCGGTCTCGCGAGCGGTCAACGCGGCGGGCCCCATCCCCGCTTCGGCTCCACCGAGCTCGTCGAGCAGCGGTTTGGCCCCCAACTGCCGGGCCACCTCGGTCGCGAGCTGGGTCTGCTCGTGCGCGTCGGTCATCCGGCCGGCCGCACGCAATGCCGCCGACAGATGCACCCGCGACCACGCCTGCTCGAACACGTATCCGTACCCGAAGGCATCCACGGTCCGCCGCCAGGTCGCGACATGCTCCTCGGCCGTCGGCGCATCGATCCCCGCCAGCCAGCGCAGCCGCTCCCACTCGGCTTCCAGCCGGGCCAGCCAGGCGATCCCCTCGGCCCCGAGCACCCGCCCGGGCGGCGTTCCCTTCTCGGCGGTCGCCTGTCCGTCGCCGACCAGCTCCGCGCCCCGCGCGACGAGCTCCGCGGCCGCACTGGGCTCACTCACCACTCGGTGGCTGAGCAGCTGGAGCCCGAGTGCCGAGAACCGGATCCTCGCCATGAACCAGTCGGTCTGGAACGCGTCGGCACACAGCGCCGATACGTCGGCGATGAGCTTCTCCGCCTCGGCGGTCTGACCCAGCGCGCGATAGGCGTCCACCGCGGGCTGCAACCCGATGATCGGCAGCATCACATCGAGCGACCACCACTTGCGCAGCCGTTCCAGGTCCTCGGCAACCGAGGTGTCGCCGCGCCCGCCCCGGACAGCCAGGCCCACGCCGCGCAAAGCGGCCTCCGCCGCGATCGGCGTCATCGAACCGACCCGGGCGGTGGCAGCTGCGCCGTCCCAATCGCCGAGCATGAACTGGGTCAGCGCGAGCATCCGCCGGGCGTCGAACCCGTACGCGGCCCACTGCCGTCCGAGCTCGCCCGCCCGCAGAGCGGCGTCCTGAAGGGCAGTCCTGGCATTGACCAGGTCACCTTGTTCGTAGTGGGTAGAGCCGAGCAGGAACCGGCTGCGTACTTCGGCCGCCGGGTCTCCGGCCAGCTGGGCCCGTACGGCGGCCTCCTCCAACTGTTTCGCCGCGGCGACGGGGTCACCCGCACGGCGGCGAAGGATGGCGAGGGTGATCCCGGCGTCGCCCGCTGCCGACTCCTGGCCGACCTCGCGGGCGATCTGGACCGCCTCGAGCGCCCAGCGCTCTGCCTCCATCGGCCGGCCGAGCGCGTCCGAGACCCGCGCGTACAGCGACATGACCTCTGCCTTGAACACGCTCGCAGGCTCGTCCGAGGTCAGCCGCAGAGCCTGGGTGATGGCCTCGTGCGCCTCCTGGTCGTAGTCGATGTACAGCGCGATCTCGGCCAGCGGCATCAACAGCTGGGCCCGCTGGAGGCGCGGAGCATCGGCCGGCAGCTCGACCAGGGCCTTGCGGAGCAACTTCAGAGCTCGCGGTTGCTGCGCCGAGAGGGCGGCTGCCTTTGCCGTCGCGACGACGAGCCAGGTCTTGTCGATGCTGGCGTCCTCGGCCGCGTTCGGATACAGCTCCAGCGCCATCTCGTAGTGCTTCAGTGCCTCCTGCGGCGCAGCGACCGAGATCGCCTCCTGACCGGCCCGCACCCGTGCTTCGAAGGCGGTCGCCAGATCATGCGACCTGGTGGCGTGCCCAGCCAGCTCCGCCGCAGTACCGGCGACTGTCTGGTCCTTCAGTGCTTTCGCGTACGCCGCGTGCTGGCGCACCCGCTCGCCCGGCAGCAGGTCGTCGTACACAGCCTCGGCCAGCAGCGCGTGCCGGAAGTAGTAGCTCGCGTTGCCGGGGTGCTCGATGATGTGCGCGTCGATGAGCTCCCGGAGCGCGGCGTCGAGCTCGCGGTCCGGCAGCCCGGCCACGGCGGTCAGCAGGGTGTGCGGAACGCGTCGCCCGGCGACGGCGATCACCCGGGCGACCTGGCGCGCGTCGTCCGACAGTGGGTCGAGGCGGACCAGCAGGAGATCGGCCAGATCCGGTGGCACCATGTCGCCGTCGCCCATGGATGCGGCGGCGACCAGCTCCTCGGTGAAGAAGGCGTTCCCCCCGGCCCGCTCCAGAATCCGCCGTACTTCGACCTCCGACAGCGGTTCGGTGGTCAGCTCGTTGAGCAGGGTCAGGGACTCGTCGGCGTTCAACGGAGCCACGTTCACCCGGCGTACGCGCGGGATGCGGGACCACTCGGCGATCGGCCGGCGCAGCGGGTGCCGACGGTGCAGGTCGTCGCTGCGGTACGAGACCACCAGCGCGAGCCGTTGCGAGGTCAGCCGGGTGAGCAGGAAACCGATCAGGTCCCGCGTCGAGTCGTCTGCCCAGTGCGCGTCCTCGATGATCACCAGCAGCGGCTCGCTGGTGGACAGCGCGGTGAAGGCCCCGAGCACGGCGTCGAACAGGGCGGCGCGGTCCAGCTGGCCGTCCTGCGGAACGGCGGGCGCGCCGATCAGCCGGTGCGTGGGCAGCAGCCGGCTGATCGCGGGGAAGTTGTCGAGCACGCTCTCGACCAGGTCGGGGCGCTCCCCGGCCAGCCGGCCGAAGATCTCGGTGAAGGCGAGGTACGGCAGGCCCGGCGTCGCCGAAGTCGGTGCAGTGCCCGACCAGGACACCGAACCCGCGCTCGTGCGCGCCGGTCGCGACCTCGTCTAGCAGCCGGGTCTTGCCGACGCCCGCGTCACCGGACAGCAGAACTGCACCGGCGCGACGCGTTTTCGCGTCGTCGACGGTGCTGAGCAGGGCGGCCATCTCGGTCGAGCGGCCGACGAGGGGTGTCGAGGTCCAGGGCACGTCGTCCATCTTCGCCCCTGGAGCCGACACAAATCGACGGCATCCCGTCCGCGCGCTGTCCGCGGCCGAAAGAATCACTGTCCGAACACCTGTACCACCGGCTGGGTGAGGGTCGGGAGAAAGAACACCGTCCCCGACCTGGAGTAACCGGTCGGGGACGGTGGATGCGGGGGTCATGCGGCGTGGGTGGGTCGCAGGGCCCGGCGCGCTTGCCGCGGTTCAGGCTTGGGGGCCTGCTGCTGGCTCTCCTTCCGGGGGGTGACCCGGAACTCGCGCTTGGTCCGCTCTTGTCGGTAGGCGGTCTCCGCCTGGATCGAGTAAGTGTTGATGAACATGGTTGTTGCCTCCCCTCAGACGTTCTTGGTGAACAGGTGGACGAGGTGCCGGCTGGCTCCGGTACGGCGAGCCGTCCGGCCGTAGTCGCGGGTGAGACGCTCGCGGCGGTAGGTGACCTCGGCCTTGACGCTGTCGGTGGTGAACATTTCGGTTGCCTCCTGGCTGTTGCTCCCGGCTCCTTGCCGATGCCCCTAATCTGCTCGTCTGAGGAGGGGCCGCACATCGGACTTCCTCCCTATCCCTGGCCCTAGGGACTCACTAGGTAGTCCTCAGCTGGCTGGAATGCCGCCTAAGGCCCCCTTCTCGTACGCCGCAGGCGACTGGCCGTCGCGCGGGCACAGGTGAGGGAAAGCGAGAGGTTCAGAGGAGGTCTGCCTGAGGCTTGCGAGGCGGAAATGCGGCAGCGCGGCCGGGGTCTGGGAGGGACCTCGGCCGCGCTGCGCAGTGGGGGGATTGGGGTTGGGGTGGGGACCGGGCATTCACATGGCGTGCCGGGCCTGGACCGCTGGGCGGCAAGCCTGCTGCGGTGTGGGCTTCGGGGCGGGCTTGGGCTTACGGAACCACAGTGGGCGCTGGTAGTCCCGCTTGATCCGCTCCTGGCGGTAGGCGATCTCCGCGTCGAGGAACTGGGAAGAGTAGAACAACATCATGATCTCCTCCGGGAGTGTGTCGATGCCCAGACTCTGCTCGCCTGAGGAGGACGGGCACATCCGCACAACTCCCTATCCCGGTACCTACGCCCACGCCGGGCGCACTAGTGCTCCCTTAGGAACCCCTCGAGCTCACTCCTGGACGGCCCGGTAGCCGGTCCGCGACGAGTGACCGCAAGAGCCGCGGCCGCATTGGCCCAGCGGGCCGCCTCCACCGGTTCCTTGCCCTCGGCAATCCCTGCCAGAAATGCCCCCGCGTGGGCGTCCCCGGCACCGTTCAGGTCCACTGCATCCACGGCGAACCCCTCGACAGCCACAACCTCACCCCGTACTGCGAGCAGGCAGCCGCCCGACCCGATTCGAACCAGTACTCCGGGCGCCGGGTCCGGGGCGATGGACGCGTTGCCCGGGATCACCCCGCCGCGGCCAGCCCGAGCAGCCAACGCAGCGGCGGCGACAGCAGCGGCGCCGGCAGCGGCGGCGGCAGTAGCGGGGTCAGTCAGGCCTGTCAGCGCCTCCGCCTCGGCGGCGTTGCAGCTGATCCAACTGGCTCTCGCGAGGACGGCTTCAAGAGCAGTTGAGGGGATGTCGGCAACCAAAGGACCCGGGTCGAAGAAGACCTGTACGTCAGCCGGGATCGTCTCGAGCCATGGGACCAGAGCTGCTCGGTTGGAATCGTGGAGCAGGCTGTAGCCGGACAGGTACACCACGTCGTCAGGATCCGGCCGCCGTAGGTCGGCGCTGCTCAGAGTTGCCTCGGCGCCACGGCTGGTGACGAAGGTACGTTCGCCGGACGAGTCGACCAGCGTGACCACGAAACCCGTGTCCAGCTCCGCCCTTGCCGGGAGCAACCACTCGATACCGGCTGCGGTGAGAGCGGCTCGCGCCTTGTCGCCGAAGGGGCCGGTGCCAAGCGGACCGGCGTACAGGGTGGTGAGGCCGAGCCGGGAGGCGGCAGCCATCACGTTGAAGCCGCCGCCGGGGGTGACCGTCGTGCTGGAGGCGATCACGTCACCGCCGCGGACCGGGAGATCGCCCACGGTGAGCACGAGGTCGACGACGACGTTGCCGAGGTGGATCAGTCTCATGCGTCGCGTACTTCGAGGAGGCGGTCGGCCAGGTCGTCGAGGTGGAGGCCGTTGACCTCGGCAACGGTCTGCCGGGCATCCGCCGGGAACGCGTCGAGGCCGTGGCAGGCGCCGGCCACCGCTCCGGCGATCGCCGCGATGGTGTCCGTGTCGCCACCAACCGACGCTGCCAGCCGGCAGACGAGCCAGGGGTCGTCCGGGTAGGCGGCGAGGACGGCGAAGGCGGCCGGCACGGATTCCTGGCTGGCCAGGCTGGTGCCGACCAGGTCGTACAGCAGTGCAGACACGGCGCCCGGCCGAGGAGGGGTAGTGCCAGGCGCCGTGTCGATCAGGGAGGTGGCCCAGGTGATTCGGGGGGCGAGGGCTGCGCCGGCTACCCAGTGGCCGCGGTCGGCTGCTTCGGCGGCGGCCTGGATCGCGATCGGGATCGCCTCGGCAACGGTCGCGCCGTCGATGCCTGCGCTGACCGCGGCAGCGACGGCCGCGGCGGCTGACAGGGCGAGGCCGGTGTTGTGCGTCGCCGCGCTTGCCGCGACCACGCGATCGAGCAGCAAGCCGGCTGGAGTAAGTGAGGTCGCGATGCCGACCGGCGTGATTCGCATGGCGGCGCCGTTCGTCGTACCGAAGCGGCCGGTCTCGGTGATGTCGGTGCCGGCCAGGAGTTCGTCGATGGCTCGCCTGGTGGACGGGCCGAGCAGGTCGAGCGAGCCGCGGGCGCGCATCGAGACCTCCCAGGCCAGCAACTTCCGCGCCAACTCGTGCCCGTCGATCTTGCCGCGCGAGGAGACGACGAGCTCACCGAGCAGGACTGCCTGCTCGGTGTCGTCGGTGATCGCGCCGGCCGGCATCCCGGCGGCCAGTGGCTGATCGTCAGGCGCAGGGTGGAAACCGTCGAGCAGTTCGCCGTACCGCTCGACGATGAGCGCCCTGGGCAACGACTGGGTTGGCATCCCGAGCGCGTCGCCGATCGCCAGGCCGTAGAGAGCACCGGCTGCGCGCGTAGTACGAGTCACCGGCTGGTCCCGTTGTAGTTCAGGCTGAGTTCGAAGTGCAGTGGATCGAGGAGGCTGTCGACCTGCTCGGCGAACCGGTCGTCGGCCGTCCAGCTAGTACGCCGGGTGTGCAGGAACCAGGTGCCTACGGGCCGGTCCAGCAACGCGGCCTCCTCCGCGTCGAGCGGCCGGCCCCGGAGCCGCTGCCGGCCGTGATCGAGATGGATGCCGGCCTGGCTGAGGCTTGCGGTGATCGAGTCGTCCAGTAGTCCCCGGGACGGCAATTCGCGGAGGTGGCCGAGTGCTGGGATGCGGCTGCGTTCGATCGAGATCGCGGCTCCGCCGACGATCACCCGGAGCCGTTCGATCACGACGAAGTCAGGCGACTCCATGGCCAGTCGATCGGCCAGTCGGGCGTCCTGCACGAGCGCGAGCCGAAGTACGCGGACCTGGGTCTCGACGCCCTGTTCCGCGAGCGCGTGGGTCCAACCGAGCCGGTCGTCCAGCGGTCGGCCGTCGAAGAGGACGAAGGAACCCTTACCGGTGCGGGTGGTGATCAGGCCGTCCTCGGTCAGTACGGCGAGCGCCGAGCGGACCGTGTTCCGGCTGACCGCGAACCGCTTCGCGAGTTCGATCTCGCCGGGCAACTGGTCACCGTGGCCGACCCGGCCGGAGCGGATCTCCCGGGCCAGCACCGACGCGATCCGCTCGTGCTTCAGGTTCACCCCCCGCATCACTGCTGCTCCGCGCGCCGTACCAGCTCGTCGACGGTGACGACCTCGAGCATGGGGGAGTAGAGCCGCATCAGGTCGATCGCCTTGCGGTGGCCGGCCTCGTCCACACCGGCACACGCATCCTCGACCACCTGTACTGCGACGCCGGCGTCGACCGCGGCCAAGGCGGTGGTGAGCACGCAGCATTCCGTGCTCACCCCGCTCAGGACGAGTCGCCCATTCGCGGCCTCCGCGAGGTCGGTGCCCCATTTGCCGAAGGTGGTCTTGTCGAGCGTGGGTGCGCCACGGAACTCGTCCACCAGCTGATACGCGTACGAGTCGGGGGACTGCAGCGCGAACGGGTACAGCTCGTAGTACGGGATCCAGGAGCCGGTCGGTTGTTCGGGTGCGATGAAGCGGGTGAAGACGACGTCCGGCGCGAACAGCTCGACCAATCGTTGGGTCGGCTTCACCACGCGCTGGAAGTCAGGGGTCGCCCAGCCGCTCTCGGGTTCGGCGAAGATCCGTTGCAGGTCGATGATCGCGAGCACCATCAGGCGGCTACCTCCTGTGCTTCGACCGCCCGCCGGCCCGCCAGCAGTTGCACGACGAAGGCCACGACGAGGGCGAACAGCACGCCCAGATTGGCGAAAGCCCAGTTGCCCTGCTTGCCGCCGAGTCCGAGCGGGTCGAGCAGGTAGCCCTGCCAGGTGAGCCACTTGGCGCTGCCGTTGGTGACCAGGCCCCAGCCGATCGCGGTCGTAATCAGAATGGTTGCTACGGGCAACCAGCGGATGTCGCCGTACCGGCCGTTGCGGTCGAACAGGTCGGCCTCGGCGTAGTCGCGCCGCCGGCTGGCGATGTCGGCGAGCATGATGCCGCACCAGGCCGCGACCGGCACTCCGAGGGTGATCAGGAAGCCGGTGAACTGGCCGAGGAACTCGTCGCCGAAGAACACCACGTAGATCGTGCCGGCGATCATGATGACGCCGTCGACGAAGGCCGCGACGTACCGCGGTGCCGGCAGTCCGATCGAGAGCAGGGCCAGGCCGGACGAGTAGATGTCCAGCACCGCACCCCCGACGAGTCCGAGGACGGCGACGATCACGAACGGCACCAGGAACCAGGTCGGCAACGTCCCGGCGAGGGCCCCGATCGGATCTGCCGCGATGGCCGTGGAGAGGTCCGGCGAGGAACCCGCGAGCATCAGGCCGAAGATCAGCAGGACGATCGGCGCGATCGACGAGCCGAAGGTGGTCCAGCCGATCACGCCGCTGCTGGACGCGGAGCGCGGGAGGTAGCGCGAGTAGTCGGCCGCCGCGTTCACCCAGCCGAGCCCGAATCCGGTCATCAGGAAGACCAGGGCGCCGATCACGGCCTGGGTCGAGCCGTTCGGCAGGCCGCTCACCGTGCTCCAGTGGACCTGGTCGGCAACGAGTGCGATGTAGACGACGGTGAGTACGCCGGTGACGATCGTGATGATCGTCTGCATCCGCATGATCAGGTCGAAGCCGAGCACACCGCAGCCGACGATCAAGGTACCGACGACCACCAGCGCGATCACCTTGGTGACGCCACCGCCGCCCCAGCCGAGGCGGTCGAAGACGGTCGCCGTCGCGAGCGTGGCGAGGATGGTCAGCACGGTCTCCCAGCCGACCGTCAGCAACCACGAGATGAGCGAGGGCAGCTTGTTGCCCCGTACGCCGAACGCGGCCCGGCTAAGCACCATCGTCGGCGCGGAACCACGCTTACCGGCCAGCGCGATCAGACCACAGAGCAGGAACGAGAAGACGATCCCGACCACGCCGGCGATCACGGCCTGCCAGAACGAGATGCCGAACCCGAGCGCGAACGCCCCGTAGCTGAGCCCGAGCACCGACACGTTGGCGCCGAACCAGGGCCAGAACAGATGGTTCGGCCTGCCCTTCCGATCGGCGTCGTCGATAACGTTCAGCCCGTTGAGCTCCACCTGCAGAGCCCGAACCTCGCCCGGCTCCACCTGCACCTGATCCGTCATCGGTTCTCCCACTCGAAATGAACCTGTCCAGTCCTGTTCAATCAAGCTACGACGGCCGGATGTCAGGGTCAAGGAGCGGTTTGACCTAGAGCCCTCTCTAGGACCTAGCGTCTGGACTCCCAGCGGAGGAGATGGCTTTGAAGAGGTTCGAGAACCGGGTCGCTTTTGTCACCGGAGCAGCGCACGGCATCGGCCGGGCGACCGTCCTGCGCCTAGCGGCGGAAGGCGCCGCGATCGGAGCAGCCGATGTCGACGCCGAAGGGACAGCCGCGGTCGTCGCCGAGATCACCGAGGCCGGAGGATCTGCCGTGGCACTCAGCTGCGACATCACCGACACCGCCTCGGTCGACGCGGCGGTGGCAGCGACGGTCGGGCGGTTCGGGCGGCTCGACGTACTGGCCAACGTTGCCGGTCACAACGTCGGAGGGCTCGAGGGAGCTGAGCCTGCCGAGGAGCAGTGGGGCCGGCAGTACGACTTCACCTTCACCGGCGCAGTCCGCTGCATCCGGGCGTCGCTGCCGCATCTGATGGAGTCCCGCGGAGCGGTCGTCCTGGTCGGCTCGATCAGTGGCGAGGTTGCCCTCGGCACCGCCCCGTACGCCGCTGCGAAGGCTGCGGTGGCCAACCTCGTTCGCAATCTGGCCTCCGACCACGGGCCGCAGGGCGTCCGCTTCAACGTGGTGGCCCCGGCGACCGTTGCCACCGACCGGTTTCTCGGCAAGGAGAAGCTGCTGGACGAGCTGAAGGCGATCTACCCGCTCGGCCGGGTCGGTCAGCCCGAGGATGTCGCGGCCGCCATCGCCTTCCTGGCCTCCGACGACGCGGCCTGGATCACCGGCATCACCCTGCCGGTGGAAGGTGGGCTGACGACAGGCCCAGGTCATCTCCTCAACAAGATCGGCTGATTCACCTGCGCTGATTTACCTGGGGACCCATGATGGGCCCCATGTCGAACAGTGCTGCTGTAGACGGGTTCTCATTGGCCTACGACCGGGAAGGTGAGGGTCCCGCCGTCGTGCTGCTGCACGGCTGGCCTGGTGATCGGACCGACTACCGGCGACTGGTGCCGCTGCTGGTGGAGCAGGGGCATGAGGTCGTAGTACCGGATCTGCGCGGGTTCGGGGAGTCGGACAAGCATGCGGCTGACCCGGCCGCGCAGTACGGGGTGGCTGGGCAGGCGCGGAGCGTGCTGGGGCTGATCGAGGAGTTGGGTCTCGAGCGGCCGGTGCTGGCGGGCTACGACGTCGGCAGCCGGATCGCGCAGGGGATCGCGCGCAGCAGGCCGGAACTGGTGGACGGTCTGGTTGTCGCGCCGCCGCTGCCGGGCATCGGGAAGCGGGTGTTCTCGGAGAAGGCGCAGGCGGAGTTCTGGTACCAGGCCTTTCACAAGCTGCCCGTGATCGAGCAGCTTGTCGACGGGCGGCCCGATGCGGTGCGGGCTTACCTGGAGCACTTCTGGACGCACTGGTCGGGGCCGGGCTTCGAGCCTGAGCTGGATCACTTGGTGGAGGTGTACTCGCAGCCGGGTGCCTTCACCGCCTCGATCAATTGGTACCGGGCGGGTGCGGGGTCCGTCGCGACTTCCGCGGCAGAGACGGCGCCGGCGATCTACGACCGGATCAGCGTGCCGACGGTGGTGCTGTGGCCGGAGTTCGATCCGCTCTTTCCGCGCGCCTGGTCGGACCGGCTCGACGACTTCTTCAGCGACGTCCGGCTCCGCCACGTCGACGGGGCCGGGCATTACGCGCCGCTGGAATACCCGGAGATCCTCGCGGAGGAGATTGTCGGACTAGGCTGAGGCCCATGCCTGACAGTCCGGTTCATCTGCCGACGCCGACCGTACGGCCGGCCGTCGGAGCGCTGGCGAAACTGGCGCCCGAGCCGGTCCGGTACCTGCTCAACTGGGGCCGCAAGTACTCGCTCTGGGTCTTCAACTTCGGGCTCGCCTGCTGCGCGATCGAGTTCATCGCCGCCTCGATGGGGCGGCACGACTTCATCCGGCTCGGCGTGATCCCGTTCGCGCCCGGGCCGCGGCAGGCCGATCTGATGGTGGTCTCCGGCACGGTGACGGACAAGATGGCGCCCGCGATCAAGCGGCTCTACGACCAGATGCCGGAGCCGAAGTACGTGATCTCGTTCGGGTCCTGCTCGAACTCGGGCGGGCCGTACTGGGATTCGTACTGCGTGACGAAGGGTGTCGACCAGATCATCCCGGTCGACGTCTATGTACCGGGCTGTCCGCCGCGGCCGGAGGCGTTGCTGCAAGGCATCCTCAAGCTCCAGGAGAAGATCGCCGGCGAGAACGTCACCAGCCGTTACGAACCGTCTGTGGGAGCGCTGACTCGCGGGCTGGTCGCACCGGGCCAGGGCTCTTCGGTCGAGGAGCCGGCGGAGTGAGCGACGAGGTGCTTGCCGCGCTGACCGCGGCGGGGATCGCGGCGACGGTGTCGGACAGCTTCGGGCCGCAGGCGTACGACGTACCGGCTGAGGCGTGGGTCGCCGCGCACGAAGTACTGCGGGACGAGGTCGGGGTGACCTTCTTCGACTTCCTGACCGCCAGCGACGAGCTGAACGACGGGTTCCGGGTGGTCACGCACCTGGCGGACTTCTGGGGTGGGTCGCACGTCGATCACCTGATGGTCCGGACGCTGATCCCGCGGGCGACGCCGCAGCTCGCTTCCCTGGCAGACGTGTACGCCGGCGCGAACTGGCATGAGCGCGAGACGGCCGAGATGTTCGGCATCACCTTCGACGGCCACCCGAACCTGATCCCACTGCTGCTCCCGGACGGCTTCGAGGGACACCCGCTGCGCAAGGAGTTTGTCCTCGCCTCCCGGGTAGCGAAGCCGTGGCCAGGAGCCAAAGAACCTGGCGAATCCGACCACGCTCCAGCCGCCAAGGGCCGGCGCCCCCGGCCGCCGCCGTACCCTCCCACCCGGCGTACCGGATCCTGACTCATGGGGACCGCGTCCACCCGGCTCACCCGACCCGGATCCTCTCGCGCCGGCTTTGAGCGCCGCCACCCCAGCCCGCCCCCGCCGCGCATCAGGCGAACGCCGCAACCCCCGCACTACACCGACAGCCACCCCAGCCCCACCCGCCGAGCCGACTGCAGCGGACACGCCCAGTACGCCGGTAACCCCCGCCGACCCGCCCGCCGCGGCACCACCTGACCGCGGTACGGAAAGCCCCGAGATCTGAGCGGTACCACTGGTTCGGCTATGAGTCGCTCTGGTCCAGACGTTCCAGTCGTTGGCCGGTCAGAGCTGCGATCAACTCGAAGTCCTTGTCGAGGTGGAGGACGATCAGTCCGGCTAGTTCGGCGGTAGCTGAGATCAGCAGATCTGGCACCGACGGCGCTCGATGCTGCCCGGCGGACGCGAGCATGGACTGAATGGCCACAGCTCTCCGCTCGATGGCGGGTGTCGTGTTTTCGACAGGCATCGAGGAGATCGGCGGATTCTGCAAGGCGAGCCGATGCTCCTC
This sequence comes from Kribbella qitaiheensis, assembly GCF_014217565.1. Lineage (NCBI taxonomy): Bacteria > Bacillati > Actinomycetota > Actinomycetes > Propionibacteriales > Kribbellaceae > Kribbella > Kribbella qitaiheensis. The sequence goes on along the minus strand of NZ_CP043661.1, from coordinate 3,444,542 downwards.
CGGAGTCCTTGCGGAGAAGCCGACCTCAAGTAAGGTGACGGTGGCGATGTGCACCAGCCCGCGGTCGATCCGGTTTGCCCACTCGTCGACGTTAGGGCTTTCCCCCAGGCGTACCAATGCTGACTTGTCGACCAGCCAGCGCCGGTTCTCACCCTTGGGCGTCACGACCAGGCCTGGTCCATGACATCTGGATCTGCCAGATCCCGGAGTGTGTGGGACAGCCGCTGAAGATCAGCCGTAGACACGGGGCCGTCACTTCGAGCCGCCTCCCGGCTCAACTGCCGGCGTAGGTATTCGCTCCGGGACAGCCCAAGGTGACCGGCGCGGTGATCGATCACCGCGAGAACATCATCTGGAACGTCGCGAATCAGAACGTCACTCATACCAACCTCCCTTTCCGATATCACATGATATCGGAATGCCGTGGCGGACGGGCGCAGCTCCAATTCTTGGGCTCTGAAACTAGTTGCGGAAGTCGTCGGCGTGTTCTTCGGCCCAGGCTTGGAAGGTGAGGGCGGGGCGGTTGAGGAGGTCGGGGACTGTGGTGGTGACTGGTTCTGGGTTGGTGACCAGGGACGCCCAGTAGGCGACTGAGCTGTCGGCGAGGGTTGGGTCGGCGCCGAGGTCCAGCATCGCTTGGCGGGCTTCGGCGGGGGACTGCTCCTCGATCCGCATCGGCTTGCCGACGGCCTCGCTGAGGATTGCGACCTGCTGGGTCTGGGTCAGCACCTCCGGCCCGGTCAGCAGGTATTTCTGCCCGATGTGCTTGTCGTCCAGCAACGCGACGGCCGCGACCGCTGCGATGTCGCGCTGGTGGATCAGCGACCGCCCCGCCTCAGGCGACGACACCCGTACGACGTTCCCTCGGCGGAACTCCTCCGCCCACCCCAGCGTGTTCACCGCGAACCCGCTCGGCCGCAAGAAGGTCCAGTCCGAGCCGATCAACAGATCCTCGACCTCGCCCCAGACCCCCGAAGCGGCCGGCGGCTCGTCGTCGCGCACGCTCAGCGAGGACAGGTACACCACCCGCGAGACCTGCTCGGTCAACGCCGCGACCACCGGCTGCGCACCCTCGGCGCTGAACGACGGCCACAGCAGGAACGCGGCATCCGTCCCGGCCGCAGCACGGTCGACGGCCGCCTCGTCAGTGATGTCACCGTGCACCACCTCGACGGCCTCGGGCAGCGCGGCAGCGGCCGGGTCCCGCACCAGCGCGCGCACCGTAGTACCGGCGTCCAGCAGATCGTTCACCAAATGCCGGCCGACGCGTCCGGTAGCGCCGGTGACGAGAACTGTGGGCATGAGCTCCTCCAACTGTGGTTTATCCACACCTTGGGACCTCAACAATGGTTCAGGTCAAGCCGGACTCGGTAGGGTTCGGTCATGCTCGAGTTCTTGGTGCGGGTCGTCGGCGTGCTGGTCGCGTTCCTGGTGACCCCGTTGCTGGTCGGCCAGGCCGAGCACAAGGTGATGGCGCACATGCAGTCCAGGCTCGGCCCGATGTACGCCGGGGCCTTCCACGGCTGGGCGCAGCTCGTCGCCGACGGGGTGAAGTTCATCCAGAAGGAGAGTGTCACCCCGACCGCCGCGGACAAGCGGGTCTTCGAGTGGGCCCCGGTCGTCGCGATCCTGCCGTACATGGCGGCGATGGCCGCGATCCCGATCGCGCCCGGCATCGTCGGCGCGGATCTCGACTCGGGAGTGTTCTTCGTCCTCGCGGTGATGTCGGTCGGCGTGCTCGGCTCCCTGATGGCGGGCTGGGCGAGCGGCAACAAGTACAGCCTCCTCGGTGGCCTGCGGGTCGCGGCGCAGCTGATGAGCTACGAGCTGCCGTTCGTGCTCTCGGCCGCGAGTGTCGCCGTCGCCGCGGGCACGCTGAGCCTGAGCGGGATCGTCGACCAATGGAATCCGTGGTGGTTGCTCTGGCAGCTCCCCGGTCTGATCGTGTTCTTCATCGCCGGTCTCGCCGAGCTGCAACGGCCCCCGTTCGACATGCCGGTGGCCGACTCCGAGGTGATCTTCGGCCCCTACACGGAGTACACCGGGCTGCGGTTCGCGATGTTCCTGCTCGCGGAGTACGCCGGGATCGTGGTGCTGGCAGGCCTGACCACAGTCCTGTTCCTCGGCGGTTGGTCAGGCCCGGGTCCCGACGAACTCGACTGGCTCTGGACAGTGCTCAAGGTCGCAGCGGTCTCCCTCGTCGTCATCTGGGTCCGCGTCGCCTTTCCCCGCATGCGCGCCGACCAACTCCAGAAACTCGCCTGGCAGGGCCTGGTCCCGCTGGCCCTCCTCCAACTGGCCCTGACAGGCATCGGCGTAGCGATCTTCTACTGACGCACTACGGGTTGGCGAGCGCTTCGGTGGGTGAGAGCCGCGAAGCGCGGATCGCCGGGTAGAGGCCGGCCAGGCCACCGATCACCAAGGTCGAGGCGAACCCGCCGAGCAACGCCCACACCGGAATCACCGTCAGCCAGTCCTGGTACGCCGCGTAGGTCGCGGTCACCCCGCTGCCCAGGACGCTACCGCCGGCACCACCCAACGCGGACAACAGCAACGACTCCGTCAGGAACTGGGTCCTGACCTGACCCCGAGTAGCTCCCAGCGACCTCCGCAACCCGATCTCGGCCCGGCGTTCGAGCACGGAGATCACCATGATGTTGGCGACGCCGACCCCGCCGACGAGCAGGGCAACCGCGCCGAGCCCGAGCAGCAGCCCGGTGAACGCCTCACCCGCGGCCTGTTTCGCCGCCAGCGCGTCGGACGGGCGGGAGACCTCCACCTCGTTCGGTGCCTCGGGATTCGCAGTGGCGCCGAGGACCGACCGGACCGCCTCGACCTGGGAATCCGGCGACCGGGTGTAGATCCGGGTCGGGTGCCCGTCGAAACCGAGGGTGGAGTCGGCCGCGGGCCAGCCGATCAGCACGGCGCTGTCGAGTTCGGGGGCGAGCGCGGCCGGTTGCAGGATGCCGATGACGGTGAACCAGCGGTTGCCGATCAGTACCTGGGTGTCCGGGCCGGATCGGCTGATCCCGAGCCGTTCCGCGGCTGCGGAGCCGAGCACGGTCGCCGGGTAGGAGCCCGTCGCGGCATCGAGCCAGCGGCCGCTGCGGATGGTTCCACCGATGGTGGTGAGCAGGTCGGCGCGGGCGGCGTACGGGACGATCCCGTTGGTCTCGATGGCGGGAATCCGGTTGGTGCGGTAGACATTCGCGTCGTCGACCCGGCCGATCGCGGACTGCGCCTGGACCGGGCCGATCCGGCTGACCATCGCCTCGGCGGCGAGCGGCAACTGCGCCTGCTCGCCGGTCAGCGTCGTGCCCGGTGCGACGGTGAGCAGATTGGTGCCCAGGGCATCGAGCGTCGCGTTCAGCCCGGCCTGCGAGGACGACGAGATGCCGACCACCGAGACCATCGCGCCGATCCCGATCGCGATCCCCAGCGCCGACAGGAAGGCTCGCAACGGCCGGGTTCTCAGTCCGACCCCGCCGACCCGCAGTACGTCGCCCGGCCACAATCTGGCGGCCCGCAACTCGCCCGCCATCAGCCGGCCTCAGGGAGTAGGTGGCCGTCTCGCATCGGCAGTTGGCGGGGGAGCGAGGCGGCGATGTCGCGGTCGTGGGTGATGATGACGACCGTCGTACCGCCCGAGTGCAGGTCGCGGAGCAGTTGCATCACGCCCGCACCTGAGACCGAGTCCAACGCTCCGGTCGGCTCGTCCGCGAGGAGCAGAGCGGGATCGCCTGCCACCGCGCGGGCCACAGCGACCCGTTGGCGTTCTCCGCCGGAGAGCTCGTGCGGTTCGTGATCCATCCGATGCCCAAGTCCGACTCGTTCCAGCGCGGCTTCGGCCCGGCGACGGCGTTCGGCTCGCCTCAGGCCGGAGTACAACAACCCGTCCGCCACGTTGTCGACCGCCCGTACTCCGGCCGCCAGGTGGAACTGCTGGAACACGAACCCGATCCGGCTCGCCCGCAGGGCCGACAAGCCACTGTCGGACAGTCGCGCCACGTCGTACCGGTCGATCCGGACCCGGCCGCTGGTGGGCCGGTCCAGCGTGCCGAGCACATTCAGCATCGTCGACTTGCCGGACCCGGACGGGCCGACGATCGCCACCAGTTCGCCCGCTTCGATCCGCAGCGACACTCCCGCCAGTGCGCTGACACCACCCGGGTAGACCTTCGTCACGTCGGTCAGCTCGATCACTTCGGCACCCCCACACTCACGCCGGCCGCGATCCCCGCACCGCTGATCTCGACCCGGCCGTTCGCGAACATCCCTGTCTTCACCGGCGTGTACTGCGAGCCGGTGCCGGTCACTTGGACGCCGAAGCCGCCCTCCTGCAACGCGAGCAGAGCCGCGACCGGCACGGTCAGGACGTTCTTCCGCTCGGACGCCGTGAACACCACGTCGACCGACGCCGGTGCGGCCGCCTTCTGGTTGCTAATGGCAACAACAAGCTCGATCTTCGTTTCCGGCTCCTTGTCCGGCGACTCGGCGGGCACGATCTTCGTGGACACCTCGTCGATCCGGCCCGCGACCGTACTGTCGTCAGGCAACGTCACCGACACATTTCCGTTCCGCTTCGCCAAGCGCTGATCCGCCGCGTCGAGCTCGACCGTGACCGCCTTGGTGGTGCCGGTGTACGTCAGTACGGTCTGGCCTGGCGCCGTCGGTGCACCCTCTTGGGCCGAAAGGCTGTCCACCCGCACCGGGCCGCCGGTGAAGACGACTTGGCCGAGCTCCACGACCCCGGTCTCGTCCAGACCGCGGTCCTCCTGCCATTCCTCGACCGCCGAGGCTGTTGCGGACGTGTATTCGTCGTCGACCGTGAACCCGGTGTAGCCCAGCGCCTTGAGGTTCTGCTCGAGCTGGCGGACATCCTGCCCTTCGCTGTCGACCGCAAGCCGCCGGTACGCCGGCAGTGCGCCGTACATGATGCTGGTGGGCTTGTTGTTCACCTTGAAGAGCGCTTGTCCGCGGCTGAGCGCCTGCCCGCTGTCAGGAAGCCAGGTGATGGTTCCAGGAGTACGGCTGGCTGCTGCTGTCGTCGTGCCGTATCCGAGCTCGCCGTCGACGGTCTCGGTGTCCGTGAGCGTCTGGCGAGTCACCTTGGCGGTGTTGGGCGGTAGGTCGACAGCCTTCTTGTCGGTGGCCTGGCTGCTGTCCGATCGGGTGAGCAGGACAGCCGTCAGTACGCCGCTCGCTGCGAGCATCGCCACGACCATTAACGCTCGGCGGTTGCGCCGCGGCATCACTTACCCGCCAGGATGGGCTGGCAGATCTCCTGCGCCTTCGGCAGGTCCGGGTCGTCGGCGGTCGCCTTGTCGATCAGGATCCCGCGCTGACCCGGCTTCGGGTCCGGAAACTTCTCGACACCGTTCTTCCGCATGCACTCGGCGAACTTGCGCCCGTTCTCCTCCGCCTGCGGATTCGCGTTGTTCGTTCCGTCGGCCTGCGGGTCGTACTGCTTGCACGCTTCCATCGCCTTGTCGACGTCCGCCTTGGCCACCCCGCTGCTGGGGTCGATCTTGAGCTGGATCCCCTTGCCCGGTTCGGGATCCTGCACATTGATCCCGTGCTCCCGCAGGCACTGGGCGAACTTCACGCCCTTCTCGTCGCGACTCAGGCTCGCCGGGGCGCTGCTCGGGCCGGCCGTCCCCTGCGCGCCGCCGCCCGAGGCCACCTGGTTGTCCTCGGCCTTGGCTCCACAGCCGGACAGGACCAGGGTCAGCGTCGCCGCGGCGAGTACCGCGCTGATGGTGAGCTTCACGTTGTCTCCTTCGAAATCGATTGAGATCCCCAGCCAAGGCGCCCCGGCGTTTCCCCGGCGTTTCCACTTCGGCGGTAACGCGGGGGAAACACCGCGGTCGTGGATCATGGGGAGACCGACGGAAGGTGGCGGTGGGATGCGGGTACTGGTGGCCGAGGACGAACCGTTGCTCGCGGCAGCGATCGCGGAGTGGCTGCGGGACGAGGCGCATGCCGTCGATCTGGCGCCGGACGGTTCGGCGGCGCTCGAACGCCTGACGGTCAACGAGTACGACGTACTGGTGCTGGACCGGGATCTCCCGCGGGTGCACGGGGACGACGTCTGCCGCGAACTGGTGGCGTCCGGATCGACGACGCGGGTCCTGATGCTGACCGCGGCGGCGGCGATCAACGACCGGGTGGAGGGTCTCGGGATCGGCGCCGACGACTACCTCACGAAGCCGTTCGCGTTCGCCGAGCTGGCGGCCCGCGTCCAGGCGCTGGGCCGCCGGAGCCGCCCGGCCGATCCGCCCGTACTACGTCGCAACGGGCTGACCCTGGATCCGGCGCGGCACGAGGTGTTCCGGGACGGCCGCTATGTGCCGCTCGCGAAGAAGGAGTTCGCGGTACTGGCCGAGCTGCTCCGGGCCGACGGGGCGACGGTGTCCGCCGAGCAGTTGCTGGAGAAGGCCTGGGACGAACATGTCGACCCGTTCACCGGCGCGGTGCGGCTGACCATTCTCAAACTGCGCCGCAAACTCGGCGAGCCCGCGGTCGTGGAGACCGTCACCGGAGTGGGGTACCGGATTCCGTGAAGCTGCTACCGCGTCACCTCACCCTCCGCGCCCGGCTGACCTTGATCTACGGCGGCCTGTTCATGGCGGCCGGCGTGCTGCTGCTCGGCCTCACCTATGCACTGTTCAGTCAGCAGCTCTCGTCGGACCATCGCGTGATCGTCAAGGGCACCTATCTGTCGCCTCCTCCGAGCGGTGCCACACCGACAGCCAAGCCCTCGGACAAAAGCCTGGTGGTGCTCAACAGCGCGGGCGACGTGCTGACCGGACCCGATGCCGAGCGGGTGATGAACGAACAGCGCGACCAGTTGCGATCGGCCGCCACCAAATCCCTGCTGACCGAGGGCGGGATCGCCTTGCTGCTGGTCGGCGGACTGGCAGCCGGCTCCGGCTGGCTGGTGGCAGGCCGGGTGCTCGCGCCCCTGCATCGCGTCACCGACACCGCTCGCCGGATCGCGACGGCTCCGGCGGCCGGACGGGGACTGCACGAGCGGATCGCCCTGCGCGGGCCGGACGACGAGGTGAAGAACCTCGCCGACGCGTTCGACACGATGGTGGAACGGCTGGACCACTCGTTCGACGGCCAGCGCCGGTTCGTGGCGAACGCCTCCCACGAACTCCGTACGCCGCTCACCCTCGGCCGGGCGCTCGTCGAGATCGCGATGCACCGGCGATCGGCCTCCGACGACGTGAAGCAACTGGGTGAGAGCCTGCTGGCGATCAACGACCGGCACGAGCAGCTGATCAGCGGGCTGCTGCTGCTCGCCGATTCCGAGAAGGAACTGACAGCCAGATACCCGGTGAACCTGGCCGACGTCAGCAGCCACGTGGTGGCTCAGCTGACGCGCGAGGCCGCCGCTGCCGAAGTCGAAGTACGGGCCGAGCCGGGCGACGCGCCGACCACCGGGGACGCGCTGCTGCTCGAACGGCTGGTCCACAACCTGGTCGAGAACGCCATCCGGCACAACCACGCGGGTGGCTGGGTCGAGCTCACCAGCCGGACCACCGATCAGGATCAGGTCGAGGTGAAGGTGGCGAACAGCGGGCCCGACGTACCGGCGTACGAGGTCGAGGGGCTGTTCAAGCCGTTCCACCGGCTGAGCGGCAACCGGCTGGTCGGCGCGAAAGGGGCCGGGCTGGGGTTGTCGATCGTCCGTTCCGTGGCCGAGGCTCATGGTGGATCGGTGCGTGCCGATCCTCGCCGAGGCGGTGGGTTGGTGGTGGTCGCGACGCTGCCTGTCGATCCGGGCTGACCCCGTTCGTACAGAGGGTAGAACCGTCTCTTGGGAGGACAGATGAAGCAGTATCTGCTCGGCATCTACCAGCCGGATGGGCCGATTCCGGAGCCGTCGGTGCTGGAACCGATCATGACGAACCTCGCTAGCTGGAATGACGAGCTGCGCGAAGCCGGGTCCTGGGTGTTCAGCGCCGGTCTTCATCCGCCGGAGTCATCGACCGTACTGCGTGCTTCGGGTGACGAGGTGCTCGTCACGGACGGCCCGTTCACGGAAGGCAAGGAGCACCTCGGCGGCTTCACCGTCATCCAGGTCGAGGACCTCGACGAAGCATTGCTCTGGGCTCGCAAACTCACCCGGATTCTCGAGCCCCTGTCCGTAGAAGTCAGGCCTTTCACCTGATGCAGTCGGGCAGCATTTCGGTGGCGGAGGTCGCGGGCGTCTTCCGTGCTGAGCACGGGCGGGCGGTCGCGGTACTGGCTCGGGTTTTCGGGGATCTGGAGATCGCCGAGGACGCAGTACAGGAGGCCTTCGCGGCGGCGGTGGAGAAGTGGCCGGCAGCAGGGCTGCCGCCGAGTCCGGCCGGCTGGATCATCACGACGGCGCGGAATCGTGCGATCGATCGGCTGCGGCGGGAGTCGTCGCGGGAGGACAAGCACGCGCAAGCGGCGTTGCTGCATGCCCAGGGCGAGCCAGTGGAGGAGGGTGTCGTGCGCGATGACCGGCTGCGGTTGATCTTCACGTGCTGCCACCCGGCGCTGGCTCTGAACGTCCGGGTCGCGCTGACCCTGCGGCTGCTCGGCGGGCTCACCACCACCGAGATCGCGCGTGCTTTCCTGGTCCCCGAGCCGACGATGGCGCAACGACTGGTCCGCGCGAAGGCGAAGATCCGGACCGCGGGGATTCCGTACCGGGTTCCTTATGAGGCGGATCTGCCCGAGCGCGTCCGCGGCGTACTGGCTGTCGTGTACCTGATCTTCAACGAGGGGTACGCCGCGTCGTCCGGCGATGAGCTGATCCGGTCGGAGCTCTGCCTCGAGGCGATCCGGCTCGGGCGGCTCCTGGTCGAACTGATGCCCGACGAACCCGAGGCTGTCGGCCTGCTCGCCCTCATGCTCCTCCAGGAATCGCGCCGACCCGCGCGAGTCGGGCCCGATGGTTCGCTGGTCTTATTGGCTCAACAAGACCGGTCCCTCTGGGATCGCGCGTTGGTTCTGGAGGGCCAAGACCTCGTACGCCGGTGCCTTCGCCGAGACGCGCCAGGCCCGTACCAGCTCCAGGCCGCGATCAACGCAGTCCACAGCGACGCACCTAGTACATCGACAACGGCATGGGACCAGATCGTCCAGCTCTACGACCAACTCCTCACCTTCACCCCGACCCCAGTCGTCGCCCTGAATCGCGCGGTAGCGGTCGCGGAAGTCGACGGACCCGAAGCGGCCCTCGCGCTAGTCGACGAACTCGATCTCGGCAACTACTACCTCTTCCACGCCATCCGAGCCGACCTCCTCAAACGCCTAGACAGGAAGGCCGCCGCACGCGCCGCATACGCCGCAGCCATCCCCCTCACCACCAACACGGCTGAACGCACCTTCCTGACCCACCAACAGTCCACCCTCTAGGCGAAGGCGGACCTCCAGCACTCAGCACCTCGGTGGCAGGCGCCGTCGCTCGATCAGCGACGCAATCCGGCTGACTCGGCAGGGTCGGTCCGCCATCTCGGGGCGAACTGATCCGCCAGACAGGCAGTGCTCGTCCAGGTTGGGCACGGCGTAGGGATGTTGAGCGTGAATGGGAAGTCGCCGCAGGGCCACTGCCTGGCTGGCGGACCGCTCGTCCGGTGCCCGAACACGCCGCCTTCACTCGCTACAGTCCGGTGTCATGGCTGAAGGATTCGAATTGATCTGTGAGGTGGAGCCGCCGACGCGGCCCGATCTGAAAAAGGTGCGGCACCAGATCGGCGTACTGAGCCCGATCGCGGACGCCTTCCTGATCCCCGACAACCACATCGGCCGGGCGACGGTGTCCAGCGTCGCCGTGGCCAACGAAGTACAGGGGATGGGTGCCCGCGGCATCGCCTGCCTGAACTCCCGCGACCGGAACCTGCTCGGTTTCCGCCGCGACCTGCTCACGGCTGCGGCGTACGGCGTGGAGCAGTTCCTCTTCGTCCACGGCGACGAACCGACCGCCGGTGCCCGGACCAGCCAACTCACCGTCCGCACGATGATCGAAGAGGCCCGCGCCACGTCCTTCCCCGGCATCGCCCCGTTCCAGGTCGGCGCGGCAACCCGCCTCCGCCCCGTCCCCGCTTGGAAAGCAGAGGCCGACTTCCTCTACGTCCAGGTCAGCTACTCCTTGGAGGACCTTCTGCGCTGGCGGGACAGCATCACCGTCGACATCCCCGTGTACGCCGGCGTCATGGTCCTCGCCAGCGCCAAAATGGCCCACAACCTGGCCGCCCTACCTCAACTCACAATCCCCGACACCCTGATCGCCTCGGTCGAGCAGGACCCCGACGCCGGCATCGACGCAGCCTGCGACCACATCCTCCAGATCAGAGCCAGCGGCGCCTTCGACGGCGTGCACCTGATCCCCGTGAGCCGCTACCGCCAAGTCGCCGCCCGCCTGGAACGCGACCTCTAACCGGTACTCCGCCCGCTCGCGCTTCCCAAGGCGGCTGGCTGGGCCGATCTTTGTGCGGCCCGCCACCTAGGACTCTTCGATCCGACCTTCCCGGCCCGTGGGTGTCCCGACGGACAGGTAGTAGTCCACCGCCCGGCATCCGGCCACGCTCAACCCCCTTCGTATCGGGCCGTTCGCCGGGCCCACTACCTGTCCGTCGGGACGCCGGACCCCGCTGAGACACCATCTCGCGGCACCGCCCGCAGTTGTTCAGCCGCGATGGAGGAGGTCGTCCGGTGGAGCCGATCCTCGTGGACACCTCCGAGACCGACGACCCCGGCTACGCGTCGCGGGGAGTGGGTGTACGAGTTCCGGTGAATCGTCGTCGCAACCGGACCGAGCTCAGTCCTGCCTGCCCGGACCTCCAGGCCATCAATACCCCGTCCGGACGGGGTATTGCCAGGCACACCGACACTTGAAATACCGCCTACTGATGGCGTGGCGGTCCGGCCGGCATCGACAACGGAGCCTGGACCTGCCATGCGTCGCCTCGACTCGAGAGCGTCGCCCCCACTTCCCGGCTCGACTCGCAGAGGGTCGGCGCCCTCGGGCGAGGCGCTGCGACCAGGAGCGTGGGCAATGAGCCCCCAGCGTGATGCGCTGCGGGACAATCCCGCAGTTTCAACCGCGACGGAGTGGCGTACCTGGGTGGGCGGGAGCGCCGACAGAGGAGCTGCGCGGGGGCTTTTGCCCGCAGTACGCGCCTCTCCGTCCCGTCATCGGCCTGGACCGACTAGTCTCAGCCTGCGAACCGACTGACGGAGGAGGAGGCGTGGCCGTACCTGGCAAGGGGTTGATCGATGGCCTGAAGGTCACCGCGAAGACACTGGGCCGCCGCTCCGTCACCGAGCAGTACCCGGATGTCCAGCCTGAGCTGCCGCCGCGGACGCGCGGGGTGATCGCGCTGATGGAGGAGAACTGCACCTCCTGCATGCTCTGCGCGCGCGAATGCCCGAGCTGGTGTATCTACATCGACTCGCACACCGAGACCGCGCCGTCGGTCGGTGAGCAGGCCCGGGAGCGGAGCCGGAACGTGCTGGACCGGTTCGCGATCGACTTCTCGCTCTGTATGTACTGCGGGATCTGCATCGAGGCATGCCCGTTCGACGCGCTGTTCTGGTCGCCGGAATTCGAGTACGCCGAGACGGAACTGCGCAATCTGACCCACGAGAAGGACCGCCTCCGCGACTGGATGTGGACCGTCCCAGCACCCCAACCGATCGACCCCGGCCCGTCGGTGATCGAAGCCGATCCGGCCCAAGCTGGACCGGCCCAAGAAGGTCAGGCCGAGCCCGGGGGCGAGGAGTGACCACTGCGCTCTTCTCCATCGCGGGGGCGGTGGCAGTGGCGGCGGCGGTGGTCGTCGTCACCACGCGCCGAATCGTGCACGCGGCCCTCTGGTTGGTAGTTGCCCTCGGCGCGGTAGCCGGTTGCTTCGGGGCACTGCACGCCGAGTTCGTCGCGCTCGTTCAGATCCTGGTCTACGTCGGCGCGATCGTAGTACTGGTCCTCTTCGCCCTGATGCTCACGAAGGCGCCGACGAATCCGTTGCCGGCATTGACGACAAGACGCAGCCCGTTCGCCGCTGTAGTAGCCGGCGCACTCTTTCTCCTCCTCGGCACCGGCATAGTCATTGCCTTCGGCAACGAAAAGATCAAGCCGGTACCAGCTGGATCGGCCGAAGACATCGGTACTGCGGTGTTCCGCGTCTGGGTGCTCCCGTTCGAGGTTTTGTCGGTGTTGTTGCTGGCGGCATTGATCGGCGCGATCGTCCTTTCGCAACGGTCCGGAAAACTGTCGGAGCCAGATGAGACGGTGTCGTCCTCGGTGAAGGGGGACGACTGATGCCGTTGATCCTGCCGCTGTTGCTGGCGGTGCTGCTGTTCTGCCTCGGCGTGTACGGCGTGCTCGCGCGTCGCAACGCGATCACGATGCTGATGTCCTTCGAGCTGATGCTGAACGCGGTGAACCTCAACCTGGTCGCTTTCGACGCCTGGCGACTCGATGGCCTGGCGACGGGGCAGACCCTCGCGGTCTTCGTGATCACCCTGGCCGCCGCTGAGATCGGACTCGGCCTCGCGATCGTGTTGCTGTTGTTCCGCGGCCACGGCCATGTCGACGCCGACGCGGCTCGTGACCTGCGTGAGCGGCCCGAGCTTCAGGAGAACGAGCTGTGATCGCGACCGCCTCGCGGGTGATCGGCGTCGGCTTCTCCCTGCTGGTCATCCTGACCGCCGCCCTGCTGCACGGCGTGGATCCACAGCAGGTCGAGCTCGCCGGCAGCTACGTAGGCATCCACATCTACGTCGATTTCGCCGTCCGGACCGACGACCTGACCGTGCTGATGCTCGCCGTCGTCGGAGTCGTCTCGGCCTGCGTGCAGCTCTACTCGATCGGCTACCTCGAGAAACGCGTCGCGTCGTACACGGCGCTCGTCACCCTCTTCACCGCGGCGATGGTGACTGTCGTCATCTCGGACAGCCTGTTCCTGCTGCTGATCGGCTGGGAGGTGATGGGCGTCTGCTCGTACCTGCTGATCGGTCACTACTGGGAGCGCCAGGACGCCCGGTCCGGCGCGATGAAGGCGTTCCTGATGACCCGGCTCGGCGATGTCGGCTTCCTGTTCGGCATCTTCGTGCTCGGCCTGGCCGGCGACACCTTCCGGATCTCCGGCCTCCGCGCCGACGAGATGTCGTCACCCGCTCTGACCGCCGGGACCTTGCTGCTGCTCGTCGGCGTGGTCGGCAAGTCTGCTCAAGTTCCCTTGCAGACCTGGCTCCCCGACGCGATGCCGGGCCCGAGCCCGGTCAGCGCACTGATCCACGCAGCCACGATGGTCGCCGCCGGTGTCTTCCTGATAGCCCGCCTGTACGACTTGTTCACCGCGGCCGACGCGACGCTCACCGTGCTCGCGATCGTCGCTTGCGTGACGATGCTGTTCGCCGCACTCTGCGCGATGGCCGCGGTCGAGGTGAAGCGGGTGCTCGCCTGGTCGACCGTGAGTCAACTCGCGATCATGTTCGCCGGCCTCTCGCTCGGCACCAAGGACGGCCGGCACGCCGCGTTGTTCCACCTGCTCACCCACGCTGCCTTCAAGGGCCTCCTCTTCCTCTGTGCCGGTGTCCTGCTGCATCAGGTCGGCAGTGCGGCATTCGTCGTACTCCGGCGCTACACCCGCCGTGGTGCGCTGCGTAGGGCGATGCCGGTCACTTTCGTCACGATGACGATCGGCCTCGGCGCGCTCGCCGGCGTACCAGGCCTGGCCGGGTTCTTCTCCAAGGACTCGGTGGTCGAAGCAGCCTGGGACCACGCGCGCGACGGCTCCACGCTCGGCTGGGTCGTGCTGATGTCGGTCTGCGTGACCGCCGCGATGACTGCCTTCTACTGCGTACGCCTCTGGCTCTGGGTCTTCTTCCGTACGCCGGCGCTCGCGGGCGCCCTGGGAGCGTTCGAGGCCGACGATCCGATGGCGGATCTGGAGGACCCCGACCTGTCGAAGCTGCACGAGCCTTCCTGGCTGATGCTGGCTCCACTGGTGGTGCTGGCCATCGGAGCCGCCGGGCTGGGGTACGTCGACGGAGTCCACGTGAACTGGGTGATCGCGCTGGTGACCACCGTGCTGGCGCTGTTCGGCGCACTCCCGGCGTACTCGCTGTGGCAGCGTGGCGCGGATCCACGGCCGGTCCTGCTGGAACGCGAGTTCGGCGTCGATACGGCGTACCAGCGGCTGTTCGTAGTGCCGGTGCGGTGGTTCGCGAAGCTTGCGGTCGGTGGTGATCGGGACGTGATCGGTGGGTACGTCCGGGCGACCGGGCGGGCCGGGACGCTCGCATCCGAAGGTTTCCGGCGTTTGCAGACCGGAAACGTCCAGACGTATCTGACCGCGGCCGTGGTCGGAGTGGTCGCGCTCGCGGTCCTGGCGGGGGTGATCGGCTCGTGAGCGGGTTGCTGATCGCTCTGATTGCCGTGCCGGCGCTGACCGCCGCGCTGCTGTGGGCGCTACCGGCGGGAGTTGGCGAGCGGGTTGCCGCCGTCGTCGGCTCGGTCATCTCCGGTCTGGTGCTGATCGGATCGGCTCTGCTCTGGTGGGATCTGCTGAGGCCGCGCGGTACGCCGACGCTGGACCTGGTGGCCACGAACGACATCCCGAGGACTTTGCCCGGCAAGGTCAACGCGTACGCCGAAACGGACGTGTCCTGGATCCCCGCGCTCGACGTGCGGTTCCACCTCGGCATCGACACGATCTCGATGCCGTTGATCGTGCTCACCGCCTTGCTGGTGTTCCTCTGTTGTCTGTACTCGCTCCGCATCACCCCTCGGGCCGGCCGGGCCAGGTCGCTGATCGCACTGCTGCTGGTGATCGAGACCGGCGTGATCGGGACGTTCTCGGCGCTCGACCTGGTGTTGTTCTTTCTGTTCTTCGAGGTCGTGCTGATCCCGATGTGGCTGGTGATCGACATCTGGGGCGACCACCACGACCCGGCCGGGCGGCGGCGCGCCGCGACCACCTTCGTGCTGATGACGGTGTTCGGGTCGGCGCTGATGCTGCTCGGGTTCCTGCTGGTGCATCGGCTGGCCGGCTCGTTCGACATCGAGTACCTGAGCAGCCATCCCTGGCGAAGCAGTGGTGGCACGGGCCTCAAGGCCGCCATCCTGATCGCGATCGGCCTGGCGGTGAAGATGCCGCTGTGGCCGCTGCACATCTGGCTGCCGGACGCGCACGCCAAGGCCCCCACGGTCGGGTCGGTGCTGCTCGCGGGCGTCCTGCTGAAGCTCGGCAGCTACGGGATGGTCCGGATCCTGCTGCCGGTGCTGCCGGGAGATTCGGCCACCATCGCGCCGTACCTCGGTGGATTGTCGACGGTGGCGATCATCGTCGGGTCGTTGGCGTGCCTTGCGCAGACCGACGTGAAACGCCTGATCGCGTACTCCAGCGTCGGTCACATGGGCTTCATCGGGCTCGGCATCGCGACCATGTCACCCGAAGGCCTGAGCGGCGCGCTGTTCGCGAACATCGCGCACGGCATCATCACCGGCCTGCTGTTCTTCCTCGCCGGGGCGATCAAGGACCGCCACGACACCAGTGACCTGCGCGAGATCGGCCGTGCGTTGTATGCCCGGCTGCCACGGCTCAGCGGGTTGCTCACGTTCGCCTGTCTCGCCTCACTCGGGCTGCCCGGGCTGGCCGGGTTCTGGGGCGAGATGCTGGTCCTGCTCGGCGCTTACCACCCGGGCGATCTGTTGCCACGGACAACTTTCCTGGTGTTCATGGTGATCGCCGGGATCGGCACTGTGCTCACTGCTGCGTACTTCCTGCGCCTCATTCGGAACCTCTGCCAGGGTGATCCGGCCGAACATCCGGCGGCCGCCTTCGCGGTGGACCTGAGCCGGATCGAGCTGATCACCTGGACGCCGCTGGTAGCACTCACCGTTTTCCTCGGGATCTGGCCCTGGTTCCTGCTCCAGTACTGGACGTTCGCATGACGATGACCTGGATCGACTGGCAGGCGATCGCCGTACCGCTGGTGCTCGCCCTTGGTGCCGTCACCGTGTTGCTGGCTGACGGTTTCTGGCGGACCGGCAGCAAGCAGGTCAAGCACACGGTGATCACGCTGATGACCGGAGCGGCGATCCTGTTCGGGCTCGCGTTCATCGCGGTTCAGCGCAACAGCCTGAAGCCCGCGTTCTGCCGGCCGGCGATCGAGGGGCCGGCTCAGTGCAGCCTGGTCTTCGAGCCGCTGACGGTCGGGCTCTGGGCGGTGCTGCTGATGGGCGGGCTCGGCGTCGTCGGCCTCTCGGCGTACCGGTTGCTCGACGTGGACATTCCGGTGGGGGAGTACCACTTCCTCCTGCTCAGCGCGCTGACCGGAGGGACGGTTCTGGCCGGTGCGCGAGACCTCGCCACGGTCGTGATCGCGCTCGAGGTGGTGTCACTGCCGAGCTTCGCGATGGTCGCCCTGCGCCGCGATCGGCGCGGCTCGGAAGGTGCGCTCAAGGCGTTCCTGGTCTCGGTGTTGTCGACCGCGGTGATGCTGTTCGGGATCTCCTACCTGTACGGCGTGACGGGGTCCCTCTACCTGCAGACGATCGTTAACCGCCTGCCGGGGATCGATCCGGACCTGCGCCGGGTCGCATTCGCGGCCGGGTTGTTCGTGATCGTCGGCTTCGGGTTCAAGATCGCCGCGGTGCCCTTCCACGGTTGGCTTCCGGACACGTACGCCGGTGCGCCGGTCGAGGTGGCCGCCTTCCTTGCCGTGGTGTCGAAGTCGGCCGGAGTCGGCGGGCTGCTGGTGCTCGTGACGTTCGGCCTCGCCCCGAGCGGGTCGGAGCTGCGAACTGTGGTCTGCATCCTCGCGGCGGTCACGATGACGGTCGGAAACCTGGCCGCGCTGCGCCAGGTCGAGGCTGTCCGACTCCTCGCATGGTCGTCGATCGGCCAAGTCGGCTTCCTGCTCGCGCCCCTCGCGGTGGGCGACGCCCAGGCGGCAGTCGGCTACCTAGCGGCGTACGTCGTCGTCACGCTCGGCGCCTTCGGAGCAGTAGCCGTGGTACAACGCCACCGCCCAGCCGGCCTACTGACCGACTATCGAGGAATGGTCCGCTCAGAGCCCGGCCTAGGCGTCGCCCTGGTCTTCTTCTTGGTAGTCCTCGCCGGTCTCCCACCGGGCCTAGCCGGCCTCTTCACCAAATTCGCCGCCTTCCAGGCAGTCCTAGACGCGCATATCGGCTGGCTAGCAGTAGTCATGGCCCTCAACGTCATGATCGGCCTAGCCGTCTACCTCCGCTGGATAGCCGAACTCTTCCGCCTCCCCGCGGAAGACCCTTTCTCGGTCAACATCGAAACCCCCGCAGTAGCCGTAATCAGCACCTGCGCCGGCGCCGCCGTAATCCTCTCCATCCTCCCCGGCACCCTCTTCGCCCTAGTCACCTAACAGTGATGATGTGACTGCGGCTCCGCGGCGTCGTCCTGACTCGTCCTCCCGCCCACCGCTGGCGGCTACGCCCCGCCTCGCACCTCCGCCAGGGTGCGCTCCGCCCGGCCTCCGCTTCGGCGGTCTCCGCCGGCCTCCGCCCGGCCGTATCCCCTTTCATCAGCTCCTGGGCGCGGGCCGGAGGGTTGGGCTGTTCGGGTGATAGCCACGCTGCCGCTCAACCGGGGCGTCGGCGAAGTCCCCGGCGCCGTTGACGACCTCTCCCGCCCCGAGCGTCAGACCACGGGCCTTGCCGAAGCCCTTCAGTACTGCGCCGCGGCCGTCCGGGTCGGGGTAGTTGAAGTCCTCGCCTGCACCGAGGCGGACGCCCTGGGCCGTGATCTGGCCGAGGACCTGGCAGCCGGTGCCGAGGTCCGCCGGGGCGACGATGACCGGGCCGCTGCTGATTCGGATTCTGTCGCCGAGCGTCACCCGTCCGCTGT
Source organism: Kribbella qitaiheensis (assembly GCF_014217565.1). NCBI lineage: Bacteria > Bacillati > Actinomycetota > Actinomycetes > Propionibacteriales > Kribbellaceae > Kribbella > Kribbella qitaiheensis. The sequence goes on along the minus strand of NZ_CP043661.1, from coordinate 3,426,669 downwards.
CCGCCATGATCCGGGCCCCGCCTTCGCCGATCCGGTTGTTGTCGCCGATGACGATCGAGCCGCCGTTGGTCGCGGCGAGGAAGGTGCCCGGTAGGAAGGTGTTACTTGAGCCGACTGAGCAGGAGCTATCTGGGCCGCACTCGATGACGACACCCGGGTAGAGCACGTTTCCGGTGCCCAGAACGACTCGCGTGCCGAGCAGCACGGAGTACGGGTCGAGGATGATCGTGCCTGCCTCGGCCAGTTCCAGCAGGTCGGAGACGGTTCGCAGGCCGCGGGCGGATCGCTGGTCATCGAAGATCATCCAGCGACAGTACCTACTGCGAGCGGGCCAGGAAGTCCTCGTGCTGGTTGGTCGCGCGGTGCCAGAGGTGGGTGCGTTGGGCGGGGGTGAGGTGGGTCATGGGGAGGCCGAAGATGTCGTTGAGGGCGGTGTAGAAGTCGGGCTTGGATTCCAGGATCGTGGTGCTGAGGTCGGTGGCGGAGAGTTCGGTGAGGGTGAGGCCGCGGAGGATCGCTGTACTGCGGGGCTTGCGGCGGAAGGCTGATAGGAGCCGGACGAAGGGGGAGTCCGGTGAGGCGGACAGGTAGGCGTGCTGCGCCTCGAACGCCTGCATCGTGGCGGGAGCGGCCTCGAAATCCATGCCGACCAGGCTGCTGCGCGGGTCGTGGTCGAGCCGCCAGCCGTCGACGATCTCGGACGGTCGCAGACGGAGCTTGAAGGGCTCCTGCTCGAACCGCCCCACACCGAGCGGCAGTGGTGCGATCAGTCCTTCGCCGAGCCCGACGTCGACCAGCCAGGTCCCGGGTGCGTCCGGCAGACCGTCGACGGTGAGGACCAGGTGGCTGGCGTCCACCTTCGCAGGACGGGTCGCGGTCTCGGCACCGCCTCGATGCATGGTCACCTGGTAGCCAAGGGCGGTGAGCAGAGCGCCGAAGGAGCCGTTCAGCTGGAAGCAGTACCCACCGGCTTCGCGCGAGATGATCCGCGCCGCGGCCGCCTCGGGATCCAGCGGACCGCCCTGGCCGAACTGGTACTGGACCGTCTCGTACGGCACCGAGTCCGAGAACGCGGCATGCAGAGTGGTGAGCGCTTCGAGGCTCGGCCCGTCATGCCCACGGAGTCCGAGCCGGCGAAGGAAGGCGGTCGTATCCATGGACCGAGAGTAGGGGCGAACGGCAAAGACTCACCCACCAATAACCACGACGGCTTGAATGCTGGATCGGGGAGTGCCTGGGGTTCGAAGACCTGGCAGGGTGGGGGCATGACTTCGGAGCGGATCTACGTCGGTAGTTACACCAATCGGGCGGGCGGCGGGAAGGGCATCGGCGTCGGCTCGCTCGATGCGATGACGCTCGCCGTGGCGACGGACGACCCGTCGTTCCTGACCCGGTCGGGCGACGGGCGGTTCCTCTACGCGACGAACGAGCTGGAGGCCGGCCGGGTCAGCGCGTTCGCGATCCAGGAGGACGGTTCGCTGGAGTTCCTCAACGATCAGTCGACCGAGGGCGCTCACCCCTGCCACCTGGCGATCGACCCGACCGGAAGCTTCCTGCTGTCGGCGAACTACAGCTCCGGTTCGGTCGCGATCCACCCGATCGCGGCCGACGGTTCACTCGGCGACGCGACCCAGATCCTGCAGCGCGAAGGCACCGGCCCCAACGAGGAGCGCCAGGAAGGCCCGCACGCCCACCAGATCACCTTCGACCCGGCCGGTGCGTACGCGTTCAACGTCGACCTCGGCTCCGACTCGGTCTACATCTCCAAGCTCACAAAAGAAGGCCGGCTGGAAGACGTCGACCGGCTCGCGATCCACGCAGGTGCCGGACCTCGGCACATCGTGTTCCACCCGGGCGGCGGAGCGGCGTACGTGATCAACGAGCTGGACTCGACGCTCACCGTTTGCGCCTACGCCGACGGCAAGCTGACCGTCGTACAGACCCTGTCGACGCGGCCGGACGATGCCGAGGGCGAGAGTTTCCCGGCCGAGGTGCTGGTGTCGGCCGACGGCCGGTTCGTCTACGGCTCGAACCGCGGTGACGACACCATCGCGGTGTTCGAGACCGGTGCCGAGGGAGTCGACGCGGAGCTGATCCAGACGATCGGATCCGGTGGGACCTGGCCGCGGCACCTTGCCTTCAGCAAGGATGGGACCCAGCTGTACGCGGCGAACGAGCGATCCGACTCGATCGCGGTCTTCGCCGTCGACCAGAGCAGCGGCGCCCTCACCGCAACGGGGACGCCGCTGAGCTGGCCCCAGCCCGGCTGCGTGCTGCCTGTCTGAATCCAAAACAGGTCCAAAAAAAGGAGCCCCGGCCGAGGGCCCGGCCGGGGTTCCTGCTTCTGGTGATGCTCAGACGAGTTTTTCGAAGAAGAACTCGTGCTTGAGGAACGACACGTCGTACTCGTGCCCCGGCTGCGGCGGCAGCAGTTGCGCCGCCTGGAAGAGCCGCCAGCCGTCCTTCAACGCGTCAAGACCGTTCGCGTACGGCGGCTCGTCACTGTCACCCGTCGTCGGTGACGTCGCCCCGGTCCCGTCGTACGTCGACCAGCCGACCACGCGCGAGTCCAGCGCCGAAGAGGCCAGGTACAGCACCAGCACCTGCTGGCGCTGTACTTGCTGGTGAAGGGTCTGCTGAACAGTTGTCATGCCATCTCCTTCTTCGCGGCGTGCGGGTTGAGGCTGCGCTGCGCGACGACCCGCTGCGGGCGGTTCGACACCCGGGTGACCCAGTAGTCCGGGTCGAACGTGTCGTCGCCGGTGAGGGCCTGCCAGAGCTTGACCCGGTTGTAGATCTCCAGCCGGCCCGGTGGCGTTCTCGTACCAGGGGAAGTACTGGCCGAGCTCGGCCGCCACCTGCTCGTCGTACAGGTCGTCGGTGTTCCAGAGCCGGACCTGGCGGACGGTCGGGTTGAAGCGGATCTTGAACATGTAGCGGTCGATGTCGCTGTCGTTCTTGCGGCCGCCGTGCCAGATGCCGTGGTGCAGCAGGACGATCGTTCCGGGCGGGCAGGTGAGCCGGGTCTGGCCGAGCAGGTTCTGGTACCGGCCGGTGTCGGACTCGTTGGTCCGGCGCAGGTGGCTGCCGGGCACGCTCAGGGTGCCGCCCATCTCGAGCGTCACCTCCTGCGGGTAGTACATGAGCTGTACGTCGAACGCGTCCGGCCGTACGTCGATGATCGCGTCGCCGTGCAGGTTCTGCGCCTCACCCTCGTGCGCCTCCCGGATGTGGACCGCGTGGTGGTCGACGGTCGGCTCGGGGCCGACCAGGCTGTGGATGGCGCCGGCGATCTCCGGCAGCTGCACCAGCTTCTGGACGAACTCGCTGCTTTCGAAGGCCTCCGAGAGCGGGGTGCCGTACGGGACGCCGGGGATGCCGGCCTTGAGGACGTCGAGCGCCTCGCGGTTCATCTCGTCGGGGACGACGGCGTCCATCCGGAACGCGCCGGTGGCGACGAAATGCGCCAGCTGGACCGAGGTCAGCAGGTTCTTGCGATGTGGATGGGGCATGTCTCTCCCTGTCGGGGCGAGTGGTCCGTGGTGGTTGGTACTCGACCAGGCTAGGTTTCCAACCACTTGTCTCGCGTGGGTTGAGATCACCACTGGTGGTAATTTCTCACCATGGTGCTTCTTCACCTGGCCGAGCCGCCCGAGGTGGTGAATGCCGGCGTCGGTGTCCACGGCGTCCGCGGCCGACGGGATGTCTTCCGGCTGCCCGATCTCTGGCAGTTCCACCTCTTCGGGTACTCCGCGGATCTGACGGTCGGCGGTACGACGTACGGGGTCTCGCCCGGGTCGGTCAGTCTGGTGCCGGCCGGCGTGCAGGTGGAGTTCGCCTATCGCGGCCGGTCGGAGCACCTCTACGCGCACTTCCGGCCGCGGCTGGTCGGCGAGCCGTCGTACGTGCCGGTGGTGCAAGACTCCGGTACTGCGGCGCCCGTCATCTCCGACCTGCTCCGCCAGGCGATCGAGGCGACACCATCCGGCTCGGCGCGAGTCGCCGCCGAGGTGTGGACCGCGCTCTGGCGGGTCGCCCAACTCAGCGCTGCACTCGGCGAAGGCGGCGGTACCGCGGGCCACCCGTCCGTCGCGGCAGCCATCGCCTACATCGAAGCGAACCTGGCCCGGCCGCTTACTGTGCCCGCGCTCGCCCGAGCGGCCGGCATCTCCCACAACCACCTGACCCGCCTCTTCGGCTCAGAGACCGGTACTACGGTCGTCGCCTACATCCGCCAACGCCGGATGGCCCGCGCCCGCCACCTGCTGGTCTCGTCCACTCTCTCGATCCCGGCCGTAGCCGCCTCCGTGGGCATCCCCGACCTGCACGCCTTCAACAAGTCCTGTCACCGTGAACTGGGCGGCTCGCCCCGAAGCGTCCGCGCCGGGTAATTGGGCTGCGGCCTGTTGTCTGTAGGGCATTGTTGGGCCGGTGACGGACAAGCTGCGGTTGTGGCTGGCTGAGGACTTCGGGTTCGCCGTACGGGAGCTCGAGCAGGTCCACGAGGGCGCTGATGTCGCTGCTGAGGTCTGGCGAGCGACAGGGGAGCTCTCGTACGCCGTGAAGTGGTCCGGCGGCGGTACTGACGCCGGGCCGCGCGCAACGGCGTACCTGGCAAGCAGAGGCATCCGTGGTGTCCCCTCGCCGGTCCCTACTCTTGGCGGCGACCTGTGGAGTGAACGGGAGGGCGGGCGGCTCTCTGTGGTCCCCTGGATCGCAGGAGAGCGTGCGGCCCGCACCGGGCTCACTGTCGAGCAGTGGACCTCGTACGGCGCCCTGCTGGCTGAAGTGCATCGCACAGAGCCGCCTGCGGAGCTACAGGCCGTCCTGCCGCGCATCAACCCGATCAACGCCCGCATGCCCGCCCTGACCCACTCCATCCAGGCCCGGCTCGCTACACCTAAGGACGCGATCGAGGAAGAGCTAGCGACCGTATGGCGGGCCCACAGCGACACCATCGCCACCATCGTCGAACAGACCGAGGACCTGGCCCGCCGCGACCTGGGCGGCATCCCGGTCCTCTGTCACGCGGACCCTCACCTCGGCAACGTCCTGGTCGCTGCTGGGCAGCTGTACCTCATTGACTGGGACGACGTAGTACTAGCACCCCGCGAGCAAGACCTGCTGTTCTTCCTGGGGGGCATGGGTTCTCTAGGACCCGCCACAACGGCCCAGAAGGACGCCTTCTTCAGCGGCTACGGCGCCGTCGACCTGGACGCCACCCGACTCACCTACTACCGCTGCGCCCGAGCCCTGGAAGACATCGCCCAATGGGCCGACCAGGCCATCGACGGCCCGGACCGCGAGGACTGCCTCCGCATCCTCCAAGGCGTCCTAAGCCCCGACGGACTCGCAGTACAGGCTCTTGCTTGAGCGTCAGGCGTGCTGGAGCCAGATGTTGGGCTCCTGGTAGAGACCGGCATCCGTACTGCGGTCGATGGCGAGCGTGGTCAGTCCGTCGGGGATGACGTAGGTACCGGTAGCGGGAAGGGCCAGGCCGGTCCACTTCTCCCAGTCGGCGACTGAGCCGGTCATCGTCTGGCTCACTGTGGCAGGGGCGAGCAGGGTGGCGCCGAGCCGGACGTGGGTCCGCAGCCACGGGTCCAGCGGCAGTCCGTCGTCGCGGGTCCAGGTCATGAACTCGGCGATGTCGATCAGCGGGTACTGCGACTTCAAGGTCGGCCGCACTGGCGCGATCATGTGGCTGAGGCCGCGTGCGAGCGCCTGCTCCTTGACCGCGGTGATCACCCGTCCGGCGTGGCCTTTGCCCTGCTCGTCGTTCCGTACGGCCGCTGCCATCAGCACGAAGGTGTTTGGCTCCACCCCCGCCTCGTACGACTCGACGGAGCGAGCCAACGAGTCCGTGAAGCCGCCGGGGAGATCCTCGACCGTCCCGTCCCACGCGATCGGCACACCCCAGCAGCCCGCGATCAGTCGCCGGTCATCGGCATCGACGAGGTAGAACTCCCAGTCGCGGAAGTACTCGATCCGCCGCTCCCGGTACGGCGCCACGCCCTCGTCGTGAAAGATGAATTCGGGCCAGTCCTCTATGAACCGCTGCTCGGCTTCGTCGTCCAGCTCGGGTGCCGCAGCCACGGGGATCAGCTCGTACATGCGGCTCACGCTAGTCCGGGACCAGCGGTAGGACCACCGGATTTCTTGTCGACCGTGGCCGTACCGGAGCGATCGGATATGCCCGAGGTATAGACCGCTGTCCGAGGCTCGGAAGCATGAGCTCACTGCTGACCGCGTCCGAAGAGGTCGGGCTCTCCGCGCCGGTGCGTCGCGAGGCCAGCCGCAATCGTCCGTTGCTGGCCCTGCTCGGCGGGCTGGCGACCGTGCTGACGCTGGTCAGCAACCGCTACGGGTACTACCACGACGAGATGTACTTCCTGGTCTCCGGCCAGCACCCGGCCTGGGGGTACCCCGACCAGCCGCCGTTGACGCCACTGCTGGCCCGGCTCGGGGATGCGCTCGCACCCGGCGAGGTCTGGGCCCTGCGGATCCCGGCGACGGTCTGTACCGTCCTGACCGTGCTGTTCGTGGCTCTGCTGGTCCGGGAGCTGGGTGGCGCTCGTAGAGCTGAGCTGATAGCTGCAGGCGCTTTCTCGTGCTCGACGATGGTGCTGATCACCGGGCACGTGCTGGGGACGAGCACGACCGACCTGACCTTCGTGGCCGCGCTGAGCTGGCTGCTGTGCCGACTGATCCGTACCGGCAACGACCGGCTCTGGCTGGTCATCGGACTGGTGCTGGGAGTCGGCCTGCTCAACAAGATGACGCTGGCTCTGTGGGTGTTTGCTGCACTGATCGCGCTTGTCCTGGTCGGCCCTCGACGGATCATGCACAGCCGCTGGTTCCTTGTCGGGGGCCTGGTGGCAGCGGCGTTCTGGACGCCGTACCTGCTGTGGCAGGCGAATCACGACTGGCCCCAGCTGACCATGGCCTCGGCACTGCGAGCACAGGCTGCCCAGGGCGGCTCGCTAGGCCTACTGCCGTACCAGGTCGTGGTCGGGCCGCTACTGCTGCCCCTGTGCGTCGTAGGCGGGGTCTGGCTGTGGCGCACCAGGCAGTACCGCGTCTTCGCAGTGACCTTCATCGTCTTCACCGCGCTACTGATGGCAACCGGCGGCAAGGCCACCTACCTGGCCAGCGCCTATCCGGCCGTCTTCGCCGGTGCAGGGATCGCCGCCGACCGCTGGATGCGCTCCCGCCGCCGCGCCCTGACCCTGTACGGCGTACTCGGGTTGTCCCTGCTGATCGCTGCGCCTCTCGGGCTACCACTGCTGCCAGAACGTACGGCGATTGCGTACGGCAAGATGCTGGGCGTCGACCAGGCCCGCAGCCAGAGCGGCTGGCCCGAACTGGCCGACTCGGTCGCCCGCGCGACGAACCAGCTGTCACCGGCCGAGCGCTCCCGCGCGGTCGTCTACGCCTACAGCTACGGCCAGGCTGCCGCCCTGCAGCGCTACGGCCCCGCCCGCGGCCTACCCCAGGCGTACAGCGGCCACAACGGCTTCGGCTACTGGGGCCCGCCCCCGGACTCGTCCGACATTGCCATCGTGGTCGACGGCTTCCGCCGTACCGGCCCTGGCGATGTCCCCGAATGGACCCACCAAGCCTGCCAAACCCTCACCCGGGCCGGCACCATCGAGGCCCCCACAGCAACCCGAGAAAAAGGCAAACCAATCTGGATCTGCCAACTCCGCGAACCTTGGTCAGCTCTCTGGCCCCAACTCATCCGGCTCGGCTGACGCTTGGTGCTTGGTGCTTGGTGGCGACAGTGACATCGGTCACTGCGGCCCGCGGCTGAGCGACCGTCGCCGGCCGGCTGGATCAGCCGGCGCGACGTTCGGACGCTACGCGGTTGGCTCAGCGGTAGTTGACGAACTGGACGGCGAAGTCGAGGTCCTGGCCCTTGATCAGCGCCTGGACGGCCTGCAGGTCGTCGCGGCTCTTGCTGGAGATCCGCAGCTCATCGCCCTGGATCTGCGCCTTGGCCCCCTTGGGTCCCTCGTCGCGGATCAGCTTCGACAGCTTCTTCGCGTTCTCCTGGGTGATACCGGCGTTGATCGTCGCGGTGAGCTTGTAGATCTTGCCGGACAGCTTGGGATCCTCGGCGTCCAGACCCTTCAGCGAGATCTGCCGCTTGACCAGCTTGTCCTTGAGCACGTCGAGGACGGCGTTGACGCGCTCCTCGGTGTTGGCCTGCATGTCGATCGTCTCGCCGGTCAGCTTGATGGACGCGTCGACGTTCTTGAAGTCGAACCGCTGGCTGATCTCCTTCGCCGCCTGGTTCACGGCGTTGTCCACCTCCTGCTGATCGACCTTGTTCACGATGTCGAAGGAGGACTCCGAAGCCATGGGCAGTTCCTTTCCGATTTGCTGTCAGGGGCACTGTCTGTTGTATCGTCTCTCACGCCGGTCCACGGGTCGGCAGCACCCTGGCAGGTTGCCCGAGTGGCCAAAGGGAGCAGACTGTAAATCTGTCGGCTTATGCCTACGCAGGTTCGAACCCTGCACCTGCCACAGGAGCTCAAAACAGCCCCTGACCCGCGGAAACGCGGGTCGGGGGCTGATTTGTTGTTCGGGGTCGGGTTTCATGGGCTGTGGTTACGTGGCCGGGACCGGTAGTTGGAAGGTTGGCCAGGTGTCTACCGGGTGGAAGCCGAGTAGTTCGTTGACCGCTCGCATGTGGGTGTTGTCCTCGGCGTTCCAGGCGTCGATGGGGTGCAGCGCTGGCTCTTGGGCCTTTGTGTGCGCGTGGTTGGCCGACTTCACGAGCAGCCCGAGGCGGTGGCCTCGGTGGGCGGGCTCGACGATTGTGACTCGTTGGCGGGCGTGGGTGTGGTCGTTCGATTCGAATGACAGTTTGGTGCGGGCGACGATTTGGCCGGTGGCGTCGTGTCGGGCTGCCGTTGAGTAGGAGTGGTGGCCGCGGCCCCACTTCGGTGGCCTCCTGGCGGCGTACGCGCTCGGTGTCGTATAGCTGTTGCTCTACTGCCAGGTTGCCGGTGGGGGCGTCGAGGGTGAGGCGGCTCTGCAGGGCGGCGATGTCCTTGATGATTTCTTCGGGGGCTGCATCGCGCCACTGGATCAGTGAGTAGCTGTTTGCGTGGGTCCACGCCTCGGCGAGCGTTGCCTTGTCGGCCGGTGAAGGGGCGGCGAGGCGACAGCGGGATCTGATGCTGGTCATGCCGGGGTGGTGGGCGCGGTTGGTGAGGTAGCGGTAGCCGGCCTCGTCGCGGGCGATGCCGCCGGGGAGTGCACGGACCGTCTGGAGCTCGATCAGGCTGCGGTGTTGGTGTCGGGCTGCCGCGTAGACCTGCTCCAGCAGCGCGGTGCAGATGCCGCGGCGCCGGTACTGCGGGTGCACGATGAGCTCCAGGTAGACCAGGTTGAGGTTGTCCGTCTGGGGCCTGACCTGCGCAGACGCGGGTCGGGGGCTGTTTCGCCGGGTGGGGAATAGGGTTGGGGCGGTCGGGGGTTGCCACTACGTCGGGGTTGGCTGAGTACGAGGTAGGAGACGCGGGCGATGAAACCCACTGAGTTCGTCAAGGTGAATGGGCAGTTCTGGCACGAGCACCTCAAGGGTGTGAGTGACCATCTGACTGCCAGTCACTCCCGGGAGCTGCCCGGGCCGCTGCTGTTCCCGCGGACGATGGTGCTGACCGAGACGCCGGACTGGAACATCCTGGAGTTCGTCGGGATCAGCCGGGAGTACCGGTCGCTCGAAGTACGGCGCCAGAAGGCCGCCGGGATCGATCAGTACTTCGGGGACGCGGGCGGCTCCAAGCCGGTAGTGATCCTGCGCGAGGCGGATGTCTACCAGGACGCGACCATCGCGACTGAGACCGGACGCGGTGCGCTGCGGAACCGGTTCCCGGGCGCTGAAGGGCTGATCGGGCGCGAGCTGGTCGGTACCGGCGACGGCAAGCTGCTGCAGTTCGCTCCTGGGAACTACTCGGTGCTCAATCGGGTCCTGCTTGCTTCGGGCACCGGGCTGCACTGGACGTTCCTGACGATCGCGATCCACCGGTCCGAGCCGGCCGACAAGTACCGCGACTTCCTGCAGAATCTGGTGAACTCGGTGCCGCACCTCGACCCGGTCGGCACCTTCGCCGTACCGCGCGGCGAGCTCGAAGAGCTGCTCAAGGCGGAGCCGTTCGGGAGCACGTACCACCAGGGTCTCCACAAGACGACCGTCGGTGAGTTCCTGCAGCAGCACGAAGAGATCCTGCTGTCGGCCTTCGACGCGACCCAGCTGATCCGCGAACCGGTCCTCGAGGCAGAGGACGGTACGACGCTTGCCCCCGACTTCATCCTGGAGCGCTCGGACGGCACCCACATCGTCGGCGACCTCGCCCTCCCGCTCCTGGAGACGGCGAAGGACGGGAAGCTCCGCCGCCGCTCCACCACACCTGGTGACGCCGCGCGACTCACGCAGTACGAGGAGTTCTTCAAGAACGCCGACAACCGTGCTTTCGCGAAGACGAAGTACGGCGTTGAGCTCAGCGATCCGCGCAAGCTCCTGGTGACCACGAGCCAAGACGCTGTCGAACAGGTCGACGCCGTCGAGCTGGTCGACTACGACACGATCCTCCGGCTCCACCTCGCGGCGAAGTCTTAGCCCAGCCGACAGCTCTTAGCTGAGGCGGCGCGTCAGAGGCCTGGCGCGCCGTACAGCGGGAACCAGCGGGCCAGATCGGGCTCGATTCGCAGGTCCTGTGCGAGCGCGGACCTGACCTGAAGCTCGACGGTGTTGTCGCGACTGTTCGGCCCGGTCGGGGCGAACGGATACCAGGTGCCCTGCTTGTAGAGGTAGACAAGGCCGACCGGCTGGGTGCCGTCGGTGAAGGCAATGAGGGTGCAGAGCAACGCGGGCCCGAAGCCGGCGTCGACCAGTGCGCTGTTCACGCCGTGGAGGTCCGTGGCCAGGCCGGCCAGATCGATGTCTTGGGTCTGCCGGATCAACCAGGTGTAGCCGTAGGTGTCGGTCTGGCTCGTGTACTTGCCGTCCAGCGCCAGCAGCTTGTCGACCTCTTCCCGCAGCGCGGCGAACCCGCCGCCCTCGGCCGCCTTGAAGCACACCGAACCAATACCGGTCGGTTTGTATCCGGTAGAGGTCTGCAGAGTGATTGCGGCGGAGGGGAGTCCGAAGAGCTGGTCGAGGTTCGGGGGGACGGGTTTGGTCCGGCCGAACAGCGCGTTCAAGAAGCCCATCCCTAGCCTTCCTGCCCGAGCTCGCGGGCGATTCCGGCCAATTGGTCGAGACGCCGTTCGAGCGGCGGGTGGGTGGCGAACAGCGAGGAGATGCTGAAGCCCTGCGCTATCGCGGGAGCGAAGAAGAACGCGTTGAACGCCTCGGCCTGGCGTAGATCGCGAGAGGGGATCCGGGCGATCTCGCCGCTCACCTTCGTGAGTGCCGAGGCCAGCGCGGAGGGGTGGCCGGTGAGGATGGCGGCGGCGCGGTCCGCGGCCAGTTCGCGGTAGCGCGACAGGGCGCGGGTGAGCAGGAACGAGAGCGCATAGACGACCGCGGACACGCCCACGATGGTCAGCACCACGATCGCCGCGTTCTGATCGCGACTCCGGCCGAAGCCGCTCCAGAGAGTGATCCGGGTGATCAGCCCGGCGAGTACGCCGAGGAAGGACGCGATCGTCATCACGGCGACGTCGCGATGCGCGACATGCGACAGCTCGTGCGCGAGGACGCCTTCGAGCTCATTGGCGTCGAGGCGGCGCATGATCCCGGTGGTCACGCACACCACCGCCTTCTTGGGGCTGCGCCCGGTGGCGAACGCGTTGGGCAGATCGACATCGGCGATCGCGACAGCGGGCTTCGGCATATCGGCCAGGGCGCACAGCCGGTCGATCACGCCGTGCAGCTCGGGCGCCTCCTCGGGAGTGACCACGCGCCCGTGCATGGCGAACAGCGCGATGCGGTCGGAGAACCAGTACTGCGCGAACAGCAACCCGCCGGCGATGACGATGGCCAGCACCGCGCTCTTGATCAGCGCGATGAGCACGCCGATGAAGACCACATACAGCAATCCGAGCAGGAACGTGGTCGCCAGCATCCGCCTGTTCAGCCCACGGTCAGGCTTGAACCGGCTCTTCATCCGTTCACTCCGCTAGTCGTCTCCACACAAGCCAGCCTCCCACGCAGGGCAAAGGCCCCCGCTCCAGATCACGGGTTGTTGAGGTAGGCGAGTACGCGAGGACTCGGGCAAACGCACAGCAAGCTCACAGCTTGTACGGGTCTGGGTCTCAGCAAGTCCGTGAATCATCGAGGAATCACCACTCCGCCAGGGGGCCTCGATGCACACCACTACCGACGTACGCCGACTCGAGGCGGTCAGTCACGCGCCACCCACCGGTCCGCCGCCAGGTCTGTCGCGGCACCAGCAGCCCGGTCAGCCGCGGCACCAGCGGCCCGGTCGGCGGGCGCGGTTCGACTCGGGTGTGCGGGTGCTCGCCGGGTCCGCCCTGTGGTTGAGTCTGCTGGTTGTCACCTATTGGTGGGTCGCCGGTCGCGGCCTCCAAGCGATGAACGGCTGGGAGTCCGGTCTGACCTCACTCGGCCGGCTCGCTGGTCTGCTCGCCTCGAACCTGCTCCTGGTCCAAGTACTGCTGATCGCGCGCGTTCCGCTTCTGGAGCACGCGTTCGGCCAGGACCGGGCGCTGCGGATCCACCGGATCGTCGGCTTCACCTCGTTCAACCTGATGCTGGCCCACCTGGTACTGATCACCTGGGGGTACGCCGCTGGTCGGATCACCGCGATCCCCAGCACCTTCTGGGACCTCATCGCAAACTACCCCGGCGTACTGCTCGCACTAGCCGGTACTGCGTGCCTGGTGCTGACCGTGGTGACCAGCGTGCGGGCTGCGCGTCGACGGCTGCGCTACGAGTCGTGGCACCTGCTCCACCTCTACGCCTACCTCGGAGTGGGCCTAGCGCTTCCCCACCAACTGTGGACCGGGCAGGAGTTCATTAGCTCGCCCGCAGCAACGGCGTACTGGTGGACGGTCTGGGCTGTCACCGCAGCCGCAGTACTGGTGTGGCGAGTCGGAGTACCGCTGGTCAACAGTGCGCGTCACCGACTCCGCGTAGCTGCGGTGGCGGACGAGGGCGGTGGTGTGGTGTCGGTGTACGTGACAGGGCGACGGCTGGATCGACTGGGAGCAGAGGCAGGCCAGTTCCTCACCTGGCGCTTCCTAGACCGCGCTGGTTGGACCAGGGGCCACCCGTACTCCCTCTCGGCCGCACCTAGCGCTTCCGGCCTCCGGATCTCGGTGAAGGCGTTGGGTGACAACAGTAAAGCCCTGCGCACCCTGCGGCCCGGCACGCCTGTGCTGATGGAAGGCCCGTACGGGCGGCTCTCGGCACGGGCTCTTACGGGTCGCCGAGTGGCGCTCATCGGTGCAGGGGTCGGGATCACGCCGCTGCGCGCTTTGGCCGAGGGACTCGACTACGGACCCGGTGAGGCCATCCTGCTTCAGCGCTACACCGGTACGCCGCTCTTCGAACGGGAACTCCGGATGCTCGCCGACGAGCGCGGACTCCTGATCGGCCTGCTGCCCGGCCATCGGCGCGCTCCCGACTCGTGGCTCGGTGCCGGTGTCGACCACCTCGACGACGTGGCCGCCCTTCGTACCTGGATCCCTGACATCGCGGATCGGGACGTCTACCTGTGCGGACCGGATCCGTGGACCGGGTCCGTGTCCCGCGCAGCTCTCGCGGGCCGGCGTTCCCGCCGACCGTATCCACCTTGAGAACTTCAGTTGGTGATCGCATGAAACGCATCGCGGCCTGGCTCCTCAGCACCATCACCGTCGTCGTACTCCTCTTCGGCTACCACACCTCGACCTCCGGCAGGGGCACGAGTACGCCGGCAGTGATCGGCGCCGCAGCCCCTTCGACGGGCTCGGACCCTTCGACCAGCCCCGACCCTTCGACCAGCCCCGACCCTTCGAGCGGCTCCGGTCCGAGCAGCGAGCCGACCGGGACGCCATCACCAGACTCGACCGGTACGACATCACCTAGTCCGACCGGTACGACGTCGCCCAGCCCGACGGCCTCGCCTTCACCGACCTCTACCGCAGCTCAGGTCCAAGGTGATGTGGCCGACACCCGATGGGGCCCGGTCGAGGTACAGATCACCGTTGCCAGCGGCAAGATCACCAACGTCTCCGTCTTGCAGTACCCCAACGGCAACGGCCGGGACCAGGAGATCAACGCGTACGCCCTGCCAGTGCTCATCGACGAGACCCTCGCCAAGCAGAGCGCGGCCATCGACATGATCAGCGGCGCTACCGTCACCAGCGACGGCTACACCCGATCGCTGCAGTCCGCCATCGACAAGGCCGGCCTGTGACCGCGCCGACCCCGCCGACCCCGCCGACTCCACCGGCTCCACCGGCTCCGCCGATCGCCCGGTACGTCGAGCAGGTGATGGGCATGCCGATCAGCCTCGCCCTCCGCGGCAAACACACCCACGACACGAGCGCCCGCAGTACGTGGAACGCTGTCATCGACGAGTTGCGTGAGGTCGACCGGATCTTCAGCACCTACCGCCCGGACTCGTTCATCTCCCGCCTCGGGCGCGACGAGATCGGCCTGGCGGACTGCGCGCCCGAGGTGAGCGAGGTCCTCGAACTCGCCAACCAGGCAGTGGAATTGTCCGACGGCGTCTTCTCGGTCTATCTGCCGGATGCCGACGGCGAGTTGATCTTCGACCCCAGCGGCGTCGTCAAGGGCTGGGCTGTCGAACGGGCAGCCCGCCGCCATCTCGACCACCTGGCCGATACCGACTACTGCCTGTCCGCCGGCGGCGACCTGATCGCGCGCACCCTCGATCCCGAGACCGCGCCCTGGTCTATCGGCATCGAGGACCCACTCGATCCCACCCGCGTCGTGGCCACGGTGCCCCTGCGTACCGGCGCGGTCGCCACCTCCGGAACCGCCCACCGCGGCACCCACATCGTCGGCCCGCGCACCGGGCTCCCGCCGTACGGGATCGCTTCGGTCACGGTCGTCGGCGACTCCCTCGCCTGGACCGACATCGAGGCCACCACCGCCTTCGCTCACGGCCTCCACGCAGTCACGTGGCTCCGCCGCCGCCCCGGTCGTACCGGCCTGGTCGTCTGGTCCGACGGCCGAACCACCCTCTTCGACAACACCGCCCCGCACGCGGTTCCGCTCGGCTAGCCTCGGGTGGATGACGACCGACTGGAACGCCTGGCATTCGCTCTACGACGATCCTGAATCCGGGCTGTCCCGGCGGTTGCGCGTCATCCAAGGCTTGATCGGCGACTGGCTGGACCGGACTGCTCCGGATGACGTCCGAGTGGTCAGCGCGTGCGCCGGCGACGGCAGAGATCTCTTGCAGGTACTACGAAATCGCGGCGACGCGAAGCGGGTAACGGCGACATTGCTCGAGTACGACGAGGAGAACGTCGCGCGAGCCAGGTCGGCCGCGGCGGAGTTCCCCGCGATCGCAGTACGGCAGGTCGACGCGGGCCGAGCCGAGTCCTATGACGGCGCGATCCCGGCCGACCTGGTCCTGATGGCCGGCGTGTTCGGCAACATCAGCGACGAAGACGTCCAGGCCACGATCGAGGCCCTCCCCGGAATGTGCGAACCAGGTGCCCTGGTGATCTGGACCCGCCACCGAGGAGCCCCCGACCTCACGCCGGCGATCCGCTCCTGGTTCACCGCCAGCGGCTTCATCGAGGAGTCCTTCTTCGCCCCCGACGACGTCGAAGTAGGCGTCGGCTCCCACCGCTACACCGGGCCGCCGCAACCCCCGCCCGCCAACAGCACCCTCTTCACCTTCACCCGCTGACAACCATCCTCAGCCGCACTCGTCCTGGAGATTTTCGACGCGTCAGCGCCCTTCTGGACCGGACGGGCGTTGGATCTCGTACTACGTGTGTCCCCGGGCGCTGGCGTGTCCGGCTACCTTGCGCGACCTCCAGTTGGTGGCTGCTGGTCGTCGGTGCCGGGCAACTGGTGCCTAGGGCGTGGCTGCTGTGACGATGCGGCGCACTGCTGCGAGGACGTGCGACCTGTGGCTGGGGGCGAGGTCGGTGGTCAGGGCGTCGACGCGTGCGGTGTAGGCGTCGTGCACCTCGTGGGCAAGGGTCCGGCCGTCGTCAGTGAGACCGATCTGGCAGGCCCGGCGGTCGGCCGGGTCGGCGGCCCGGGCGACCAGAGATCGTCGTTCCAGCCGGTCGACCATGCTGGTCAGACTCGAACGTTCAATGCTCATGATCCGGCTCAGCTCCGTCATACCGAGTGGGCCGTCGAGTAGTACGCAGAGCAGATGGGCCTGCTGGGGGGTCAACCCGAGCGGCCGGCTCGTCTCGGCGTACAGGTCTTGTAGTACGTGCATCAATCGCACCAGGGAGCCGACCAGCTCCGTGTCGCTCGCTGCCTTGGTTGCCACCACTCCACTGTAGTCCGATGACCGGACTGTTCGTTGTCCTAATAGTTCGTAGGTCTACTATTTAGATGTACGAACTATCTACCGATGGAGGCTACCCATGAATGCGCGCTTCGGATACGGCTCGCCCGCCGAACTCGACGAGGTCAGCGACGTATTGCGGCTGGCCGAACAGGCCGACCGGGACGGCCTGGACCACTTCTCGACCTCGGACCACCCGTATCTGGCCGGGCGGTTGGACGGCTACGCCATGCTCGGATTCCTGCTCGGCCGGACCGAACGGATCGCGGGCCTGGTCAACGTCACCAACCTGCCTCTCCGCCCGGCCCCGATGCTGGCCCGTACTGCGGCGACGCTGACCGCGATGTCGGCGGACCGATTCATCCTCGGCCTGGGTGCGGGCGGCGCCTGGGACCGGATCACCACGATGGGAGTTCCCTCGCTGACGCCCGCCCAAGCGGTCGAAGCGTTCGAGGAAGCGATGGTGCTGATCCGCCAGCTGTCCGGCGGAGGCCCGGCGGTTTCGTCGGGGGCCCACTACCCGGTGAGAGGGCTGGCGGCATCGCCGGTCCGGGCCGCGGAGATCTGGACGGGATCAGTCGGCCCGAAGTCGCTTGCGGCGACCGGACGCCAAGCCGACGGCTGGATCCCGGGCCATGCGGCGGACTGGTTGAGCGAGCCGTACCGACGGTCCCGGGCGATCGTCGACGAGGCGGCGGCCGCGGTCGGCCGCGAGCCGGCCGAGATCGCGACGATCTACAACCTCCCAGGCGCGATCACCGCCAGGCCGTTGCCCCGGACCCGCGACGACGACGGCCGGTGGATCGGCGGCTCCGCGGACCAGTGGACCGAAGAACTGACCGGCGCCGTACTCGATCACGGCGCTGCCGGTTTCACCCTGTTCCCCACCGGTCCCGACCCCTTCGAGGTCAGCCTCAAACGCTGGGCGGAGGAGGTAGCCCCCGCGGTACGGGAAGCCACCGCTCAACTGACTCCGGCGCCTGCAGCAACGGTCTGACCTGGAACGGCCCAACGGTCGTAGGTGGCGCCGAGTAATTGAGGGTCGCTAACGGCCGTAGGTCGGTCAACCCGACGCCCCGTCGGTCGTAGGTGAGGTCAACCAAGGGTGGCGAGTTCTTCGGTCGTGAGCTTGAGGGCACCGGCGGCGATGTTCACCTCCAGGTGGGCGGGGTTGCCGGTACCGGGGATCGCCAGCACGTGGTCGCCCTGGTGGAGGGTCCAGGCGAGGCGGATCTGGGCGGGGGTCGCGTTGTGGGCGGCGGCCAGGGCTTCCAGCGCTTTGGTGTGGTCGACGGTCGGGCCGGATTCGCGTTCCGCGCCGGCGATTGCGAAGAACGGGACGTAGGCGACGCCGCGTTCGCCGCAGAGCGGGAGGAACGTGTCGTCCTCGCGATGGGTGTCGATGGCGTAGCTGTTCTGGACACAGACGACGGGTGCTATCGCCTGCGCCTCGTCGAGGTGCTCGGGGCGGACGTTGGAGATGCCCAGGTGCCGGATCAGCCCGGCTTCGCGTAGTTCGGCGAGCCAGCCGAAGCGGTCCGAGATCGACTCGCCGGGCTTCTTCATGATCCGCAGGTTGACCACGTCGAGGTGGTCGCGCCCGAGCTGGCGGAGGTTCTCCTCGACCTGGCTCCGCAGCTCGGCCGGCGTGGTCGCGTTGTAGAACCCGCGTTCGTCGACGCCGGGGCCGACCTTGGTGGTGATGACGAGGTCCTCCGGGTACGGCGAGAGCGCCTCGCGGATCAGCTCGTTGGCGAACCGCACCGGGCCCTCGCCGACTCCGAGGGTGCCGCCCGGCGATCTGTAGAACGCAGCGGTGTCGAGATGGTTCACGCCGAGCTCAACGGCCTTACGCAGTACGCGAATCGCCACTTCACGATCGGGATTCGCGGTGATGCGCATGGCACCGAAACCCAGGCGGTTGACGGTGAGATCGCCGAGTTTCCAGGCACCAGCGGCGGTCGCGGAGATGTCAGCAGGCATTCCACGACCCTATGTCACTCCTCGATCGCGCCACCGACCCCACGAAGGTGCTCGCGGAAGGTCAGGCCCGGTCGCTCGGCCCGCGCCGCGAGGTAGGCGTCGAAGCGCACCTGCTCGCGCAACGGAGTACCGGCCTTGATCAGTTCGGACTGGCGGCGTTCGGTGTCGCGGATCGATTCGGCGAGTGAGAAGAGCTCGTCGACGCGGTCGGCCGGGATGAAGACGATGCCGTCCTCGTCACCCAGTACTACGTCGTCGCTGGTGACTGTCCATTCGCCGACGGTCGCTTGCTGCAGAGCGTCGGTCGGCGCCGGATCGAGCCGCAGCGGGCCGGTCGGCATCGCGCCGAGGCTGTAGACGGGGAGGCCGATCGCCTTGATGTCGACGGTGTCGCGGTGCAGGCCCCACAGGACCAGCCCGGAAACGCCGGCGGATTTGGCTTCTGCGGCGACGAGGTCACCCGCGCATGCCTCGTCCCGGCGGGCACCGTTGTCGACGACGAGTACGTCGCCTGGCTCGGCCGATCCGAAGGCCTCGAGGAAGAGATCGACACTGCCGACGTGCTGAACGGGCAGCACGCGCCCGGCGATCCGGGCCGGGAACACAGCCGTCAGTGAAACCGTCCGGACCGGGAGCTGCAATCGCAGGCATGCGTCGGCGACATGCGCGCAGGTGAGTTCCGCGAACCGCTTCTGAAGTTCCGCCTGCTCCATGACCCGTCCCCTTAAGCTCGTCGAATCCCTGACTTTAGTCAGAGAACCGATACGACACCACAGTCTTCCCGTACTGCGCCCGCTCGTCGGGTCGGGGGAGTTCAGCGGTTCCAGTTCGTTGGGTCGGGGGCTGCGGGGTCGCTCAGCGCGCGAGGAAGGCGAGGATCTCGGGGAGAGCGGGGTGGTAGCCGTCGGTGGTGTCGACGCCGAGGGTGGGAACGGGCAACGTGATCGGATCGAAGTTGGTCTGGACGCGGCGAAGGGCATCCAGATCGGGCGGGGTGTGAGGGTCTTCGTGGGCTCTACGGAGCGGATTGCCGGCAGTGCGAGTGGCGATCCGGTCAAGCGCGGCCTCGGGTGACACCGTGCACTGGATGATCCGCACGTCAGCCGAACCGAGCAGCGGGGCAAGACCAGGACGCCAGAGACGATCCTGAAACGCGGCTTCGGCGACAACCGTCGTACCGCGCCCGATCAGCAACCCGATGACGTCGAAGAACGTGGAGAGCGTCCGCAGGCTGAGCGGATCAGAAGCGCTCTGAACAAAATCCGGCGTCGCATGAACCATGCCTTCCTTGATCTCGTCCCGGCAGATCGCCGGACACCCGATCGCCCCCGCCACCTCATGCGCAAGCGTCGTCTTCCCCGACCCCGGCGCCCCACTAACCACCACAACCATCGGCATCAAACCCACCCACCGCACCCTAGTGCCCCGAGTCCGAAGTTCTTTGACGTGGACCGGCGCCCACTGTCAAACAACTTCGAACTCGGGGCACTAGCCCCCGACCCCGTCCGGCGCGCCGCTGCCGGGTCGGACATGTAGGCCGGTCTGGTGCAGGTGCCGCTGTCGCGTGGGAGCCGGACCTGCACGCCATCAACCGCCACCACGATTGCCCGGCTTCACGCTTAACCCTCGAGCGAGCACGGGCGACTGATGGCGTGGCGATCCGCCCGTACGCCGAGGCAGCGGACCGCCAGCACTCACCAAGCCGAGATTGCGGGGTTTGGGTCGGCGCGAGGCACGCCCGGCGGGGCGGTGGGTGCTGGTCGTGTGGGTGAAAGGTGAGTGCGGGCGGTTCAGGGTGGCGACCGCGAACGGGTGGGGAGGGGAGTGGAAGGTGGGCTGGATCGGTGCGCGGGTGGTGGCCGCGATCCGGTGGGGAGGGGAGTGGAAGGTGGGCTGGATCGGTGCGCGGGTGGGGAAATGTCGGTCGGGGTGCTTAGTGTCTGTGGGTGTCCGGGGTTGGCGGGGCTGGTGGGGATGAGGTGAGGGTGACTACGTATTCGGCGGTGCGGACGACGGGGATTTACTGTCGGCCGGGGTGTGGGGCCAAGCCGTTGGCGGAGAATGTGCGGACGTTCGAGCTGGCAGCCGCGGCGGAGGCGGAGGGATATCGCGCCTGCCTCAGGTGCCGTCCGTACCGGGTCGCGGGGACGGTCGCGGATGACGCGCCTGAGTTGGTGTGCAGGGCGGTGCAGTTGATCATCGCGGGGGTCCTCGACGACGCGGATGAGGTCGCGCTCGGGGCGCAGTTGGGGATGTCGGCCAGGCATCTGCGCCGGCTGTTCAACGATCACCTCGGGGTGACGCCGGACCAGTTCGCGCGGTCCAGGCGGGCGCACTTCGCCAGGCGGCTGCTGGACGATTCGGAGCTGACCATCGCGGACGTCGCGTTCGCGTCGGGGTTCGGGAGCCTTCGCCAGTTCAACCGGGCGATGCGGGAAGTGTTTCGCGCAACGCCTCGCGAACTCCGCGACCGCCGTCGCCGTACCGATCGCCTGGCCGCGGATGGTGGTCTCGTACTGCGGATGCCCTTCACCCCGCCGTACGACTGGGACGCGATGGCCGGGTTCCTCGCCCGGAACGCGGTGCCGGGAGTCGAGTCGGTGCAGGGCGGCGTCTATCGCCGGACGATCGCGCTCGACGGCGCGCTGGGGCTGCTGGAAATCGGCCCGGGCGGTGTCGATCACCTGCTGCTGAAGGCCCATCTTCCTTACTGGGAAGGCGCGATCCATGTGGTGGAGCGCGCCGGCTGTCTCGTCGGACTGACCACCGAACCGGTCCTGGCCGCCGCCCAACTCGCAGCCGATCCCGTCATCGGCCCCCTGATCGAGGCACGCCCCGGCATCCGGGTGCCGGGCGCCTGGGGCCCGTTCGAAGTAGCCGTCCAAGCAGTCGTCACCCACCACCCCGCCCTCACGAGACCGTCGCCGGGGGAGCGCCCACATGCGGGCAGCAGCCAAGGCGATAGGCCCGCGCTGACGGAGGCGCGGGAGGTGTTGGCGCGGGTGGTCGAGGTGGCGGGGACGCAGGTGGACGGGTTGGGCTTCGGGTTGACCCACGCCTTTCCGTCGGCAGAGTCGGTGGCCGAGGCAGACCTGTCCGGCATACCGGGGGAGGTGGCTCGGACGATCAAGGCGCTGGCGCATGAGGTTGCTCTGGGCAACTTGTCGTTGGCGGCCTGTGCGCCGCTGGAGGAGCTGACCGGCGCGCTGCTGGCGATCGATGGAGTGAGTGAAGAGGCTGCCCAATGGGTCGCCTTACGGCTCGGAGCCCGCGACGCTTCGCCAATTACAAAAGGCGCCAGGGAGCCCGACGAGGCCTGGCGCCCCTGGCGCGCCCTGGCCGCCATGCACCTGGAGGCCGCCGCACCTCGGTGACGGCACTGGGAGGCCGCCGCACCCTGGGGGGTGGCGGCGGCCGTGGGGGCTAGTGCAGGAGGTTGTTGTGGGTGCCGTAGCCGACTGCGGCCTTGAGGAGGGTGTAGGTGCCGTGGGTCAGGAGTTCTTCGGCGGCGCCGGCGGCCAGGCCGTAGGCGCCGGTGGTGATGGCTGGGCCGATGGTGAATCTGGTGACGCCGAGGTCGACGAGTTGGGGGATCGTGGGGGCTCCGGGGCCGACCATCAGGTTGAGGGGGAGGGAGAGCTGCGGGAGCAGTTCGCGGATTGCCGTGGGGTCGAGTAGGCCCGGGGACGAACAGGACGTCTGCGCCTGCTTCGGTGTAGATCGCGGCGCGTTTGGCTGTGTCCGCTGGATCGCCGTAGAAGTAGGTGTCGATTCGTGCGTTGATGCAGAGTTCGATCCCGACGGCATCGGCCGCGGCGCGGGCTGCGGCGATTCGCTCCGCCTGCGCGGACGGGTCGATCAGCGCGCCAATTGAGCTGTCTTCGAGATTGATGCCGACGGCGCCGATCTCGATCACCTCGGCCACTGTCTCGCCGACCTCAGCCGGCGACCCGCCGTACCCGCCTTCGATGTCGGCAGTGACGGGAACGGAGACGACGGAGACGATGCGCCGCAACGCCGCGAGCGCCGCCGAGCGGGTCAGCCCGCCTCCGTCCGTCACCCCGTCGGCCCACGAAAGGCCTGCGCTCGTCGTCGCGATCGCCTTCGAGCCGGCTGCCTCGATCGCTCGCGCCGAGCCCGGATCCCAGGCGTTCGGCAGGACGAGCGGCGGCTGCTGGTGCAGCGCGTGCAGTTCGCGCGCCTGCGCCCTCCGATCGATGGTCACAGGCTCACCACCAACTCGTGATCGATCTCGACGAACTCGACGATCAGGCCGGCGAACTGCCCCGCGATCAACTCCTTGTACGCCGACGAACCGGTGTGCGCGTCGTACGCCGCCTGGTCGGCGAAGTGCTCCACGAACAGCAGGTAGTCGGGCTGAGCCGGGTCACGGTAGACGCGGAACGACAGCGTCCCCTCCTCCTGCCCGGGTCCCTGCGGTGCGAACGCCTGGACGAGCTCCTCGGCCTTCGCCTGGTTGCCGTCCTTCAACTTGATCGGGAATACCTTGACAAGCACTTTCGTCCTCCTGGGGTGTTGTTTCGATGCCCCAAGCCTCGCCCGTGAGACCACCCCGGGTCTGGCCATATTCGGTCATGTCAGGCTGTTCATTATTCGAGACAATATGTCTCATTAGACAAGATTTTGGGTTAGCCTGAGTCTGTCAACGACGACGAGAGGGCGGGTCATGAACAACGTGTACACGCACGGCCACCACGAATCCGTACTGCGTTCGCACCGCTGGCGGACGGCGGAGAACTCGGCCGGCTACCTGCTCACCCACCTTCGTCCAGGCATGACGTTGCTCGACGTCGGCGCAGGCCCCGGCACCATCACCGCCGACCTGGCTCGCCTCGTCCAGCCGGGCCGCACCACCGCTCTCGAAGCCAACGAGTCGGCCCTCGATATCACCCGGGCGACCTTCGCCGAGCTGGACATCGAGGTCGACTTCGTTGCCGGCGACGTGCACAAGCTGGATCTCCCGGACGACTCGTACGACGTAGTGCACGCGCACCAGGTGCTCCAGCACGTGGCCGATCCGGTCCAGGCTTTGCGAGAGATGCGCCGGGTCTGCAAGCCGGGCGGGATCGTCGCCGCGCGCGACTCGGACTATCGCGCGTTCGCCTGGTATCCGTCGCTGCCCGAGCTCGACGAGTGGATGGAGCTCTACCAGCGACTGGCCCGCGCCAACGGAGGCGAGCCTGATGCCGGTCGCCGGTTGCTGTCGTGGGCGTTGGCGGCAGGCTTCGAGAACGTCGAGTCGACGGCGAGCAACTGGACCTTCGCGAACGACACGGATCGCGCCTGGTGGGGTGGCATGTGGGCCGACCGGATCCTCGATTCGGCGATGGCACACCAGGCCCGCGCGTCCGGCGTACCGGAGTCGACTCTGCAAGCCATCTCCAAGGCCTGGCAGGCGTGGTCCACCACCCCGGAGGCCTGGATGTCCCTCCTCCACGGCGAAATCATCGCCACGGCCTGAGCCGCAGGAGTCGGCGCGTCGGCCGGTACTACGAGGCGCTGGGGGCGAGGTCGGCCAGTACTACGAGGTAGTGGTCGGGGTCGCGGAGCCAGAGTTCGTGATGGTCTGCGTTCGGGTTGTGGTGGACATCGGTCTGGATCGTGAAGCCGGCCGCTCGCGCGCGATCAGCCGCGGCCCCCGAGTAAGTCGACTTCAAACCAGACGGCGAACCCGTTACCCAGTGGAAGATCAGGGTCGCCTATGGTCCCGTGGTGATGGCCGGCTTCGAGCCTGTGCAGCTGGAGGATCAGCTGACCATCGACCAAGACCTGCTCGTACTCCGATCCGCCGTGCCCGCTCGTCGCGCCGAGCAGTTCGCAGTACCAGGCACTGCTTTTCTCCACGTCGGTCACGGCGATCATCGGCTGTGGTCGTACGGATGCAGTCATGCCGATGACGCTAAGGCCTGCCGCTGCCGCCGGTCTTGAACGAATGGGCACGCTGGCGCGAAGCCTCGTACAGAACGGCGGTGGCTGCGTTCGCGGCATTGAGTGAGCTCGCCGAACCCGTCATCGGGATGCGAACGAGCTGGTCGGCGAGGTCTTTCCAGGCTGCGCTCAGCCCCGACGTCTCGTTGCCGATCAGCAGCAGGGTCGGCTGGGTGAGGTCGTGGTCGAAGATGTCGACCGTGCCGTGTTCGTCGGTTCCGACGATCACGATGGGGATCCCTGCCGTACGCCGGGCCTCCACCCACTCCATCACCTCACGCTGCGACGGGACGCGGACCGACGGCAGCGCGAAGATCGAACCCGTGCTCGCCCGCACCGACTTCGGGTCGTACGCATCGGCCGCGTGCCCCGTGACGATCAGACCATCGGCGCCGAACGCGTCGGCGGACCGGATGATCGAGCCGATGTTCCCCGGTCCCGTAGGCCGGTCGAACACGACACCGAGGAAATCCTGCTCGACCTTGATCCGGTCGAGATCGTCGGGCGGCATCTCCATCACCGCGATCAGTTCAGGTGCGTTCTCGCCCTTCTCGCCGAGTTCGGCCAGCAGGTCCGCCGCCATGCTGACCTGTTCGGCGCCACGCTGCCCGCGCAGCACGTCCTGCGCCCAGCGGGACAGCGGGCGGTCGGCGTCATGGATCAAGGCCCGGATCGGCCAGCCGTGCTCGACGGCGATGCTGATCGGCCGGACGCCTTGGACGAGAAACTCACCGGCCCGCTGTCGCTTGTTGCGGTTCCCCAGCAACGCCTGCCAGACCTGGAACCGCGCATTCCGGCTACTCACCCGCACACCCGCCATCCCCCCACCCTACGAGTCGGGGGTACGCCAGTAACTGGCGGTGTTCAGGCGAGGGTTTCGATCAGACCCAGCTGATTGTTGTCGGGGTCGGTGGTGGAGACGAGGCGCTGGCGACCCTGCGAGACCTTCGTCGGGTCGGTGGTGTGGATGTCCGCGGCGGCGAGGGTCGAGATGGTGGTGTCCAGGTCCTCGACGGCGAAGTTGACCATGGTGTGACCGGCGCGGTCGGGCTCCTGGAAGACCTGGACGACGCCGAGCTCGCTCAGGTGCCACTCGGCCAGCGTGTCCATCGGACGGGTGTCGGCGGCACGGCCGAAGAAGGACTCGTACCACTCACACGCCTTGTCCAGGTCGGTCACCGGGATCACCGCGAGCACAGCCTTGATCGTCATTGCCAAACCTCTTCCGTCGGTGGGCGTCCTGGATGAACGCCCTTCCTCCGGTACGTCGGTGCCCGCCCCACCACCTCGACATGCGGCCGGTACTACGGCAGGACGCGCTCGAGGAAGCCGTCGATCAGGGTCGCGATCTCGGCGGCGTGGGTTTCGAGAGCGAAGTGTCCGCTCGGGAGGAGGTGGATCTCGGCGTCGGGGAGATCGCGCTGGAACGCCTTGGCGCCCGCGGGCGGGAAGATCTCGTCGCCTTCGCCCCAGACGGCGAGCAAGGGCACCTGGCTGGTCCGGAAGTACTGCTGGAACTTCGGGTACAGCGTGAAGTTCGTCAGGTAGGTCCGAGCCAGATCGAGCTGCACCTCATAGGTCCCGGGGCGCGCCATCAGCGAAAGGTCGTGCTGCCAGGCATCCGGGTTGAGCAGCGTCTGGTCCGCCACCCCGGTCTGGTACTGCCACTTCACCATCGCCTCGCTCTGCATCCGGCTCACGGCAGCACCGTGCTCCGGTGTGGGGTCGGCGTCATAGGCAACGATGTCGGCCCACATCGCCTCGACGACGCCGTCCTCGTAGGCGTTGCCGTTCTGCGTGACGACCGCCGTGATCCGCTCCGGGTGCGCGAGCGCCATCCGCCATGCGATCGGCGCGCCGTAGTCCTGCACATACACCGCGTACTCCGTCAGGCCGAGCTTCTCGGTGAAGGCGGTCGTGAGCTCGGCCAGCGCCGCGAAGCTGTACTCGAACTCGTCGGCCGCCGGCATCGCCGAGTATCCGAAACCGAGGTGGTCCGGCGCGATCAGGTGGTACTTGTCCGCCAGCTTGGGGATCAGGTCGCGGAACATGTGCGAGCTGGTCGGAAAACCGTGCAGTAGCAGGAGAACGGGCGCGTCGGCAGGACCGGCCTCCCGGTAGAAGATCTCGTGTCCCTCGACCTCGACGGTCCGGTGATGCACAGTCATCGTCTAACCCCTTTAGTTGCTTGATCTGGTTACAGGATACAGCAAACACCGAGAAGGTGTAACCTGTCAACATGTCCAATGTGGTTATGCCTGATGAGGCACTGCTGCTGGAGTTGCTCAACTCGGCGCCGATGGTCGACGGCGTGCCGATCGATGAGTTGCGCGGGTCGGGTGCGGGCGACTGGCTCCGGGAGCACGGAATCCCGGGTCCGCCGGCCGCTGCGCGCGAAGTACGGGATGCCGTTGCCGCCGTAGTACGGGGACAGGTGCCGGCTCGGAGTCTGCAGAAGTTCCTGGTCGATGTGCGGCAGGTGCCGGCAATCTCGGTTGATGGGGTGGCGTGGCGAGTCGAGGGGGCGCGGTTCCCGGCGCGGGCGGTGCTGGCGTGGGCGGAGGTTCAGGCTCGGCTACGGCCGTGTGAGAACCACGAGGAATGCACGTTGTTCCTGATCGATCGCAGCAAGGCGAACGCCCGTCGCTGGTGCTCGATGTCGACCTGCGGTAACCGCCTCAAGGCGCGCCGTCACCAGGGCCGCCTGCACGACTAGTGCGTGTGCGGAGTTCCGGCGGCTGTTGCTTCGGATTCGTGGGAAGCGGACGCCCGGCGGCAGAGTTCCAGGAGTTCGGGCTCGTTCTTGACGATCTGCTTGGCCTTCGGGCCAAGGGCGATGATGTGATCGCGGGAGTCGAGCAGGCGGCGGTAGATGCGCTCGCGCTCGGCCGCGTCGTCCGTGTACTCGGCGTCGAGATAGGCCCTCGCGTCCCGGCGGACGTTCGCCATCGCGGTCTGGGTCCGGCCGCGGGTACTGAAAAGTGATCCGAAGATCGTGATCAGCAGGACCACGAGGATGACGATCAGGGACAAGCCGGTCGTGATCTCGACGACCTCGATCGGCTCGCCGTCGTTGACGAACGGCAGGTTGTTCTCGTGCAGCGCGTGCAGGATCAGCTTGGTGCCGATGAACGCCAGGATCGCGGCCAGCCCGTACGACAGGTAGATCAGCCGGTCGAGGAGTCCGTCGAGCAGGAAGTACAGCTGGCGCAGGCCGAGCAGGCTGAACGCGGTCGCGGTGAAGACCACGAAGACGTTCTGGGTGAGACCGAAGATCGCCGGGATCGAGTCCAGCGCGAACATCAGGTCGGTGCCGCCGATGGCGACCATCACCAGCAGCATCGGGGTCATCGCCCGGCGGCCGTTGAGACGGGTGAAGAGCCGGTCGCCGTCGTAGTTGTCGGTGGTCCGGAACAGCCGGCGGCTGAATCTGACGATGACGTTCTGGGCCGAGTGCGACTCCTCGGTCTGCGGCCGGAACATGTTGCCGGCGGTGATCAGCAGTGCCAGCCCGAAGAGGTAGAAGACCCATGCGAACTGGTTGATCAGCGCCGAGCCGACCAGGATGAACGCGGTCCGGGCGAGCAGCGAGATGACGATGCCGACCAGCAGCACCTTCTGCTGGTTCTCCCGAGGCACCCGGAAGCTGCCCATGATGATCAGGAACACGAACAGGTTGTCGACCGACAGCGCCTTCTCGGTGATGTACCCGGCGAAGTACTCCGATCCCATCGAGCTACCGCCGAAGACGAAGGTGCCGACGCCGAACGACAGCGCGATCCCGACGTACAGGGCGGACCAGAGCGCGGCCTCGCGGGTGGTCGGGACATGCGCGCTCCGGACATGGAACACGTAGTCGAAGACCAGCAGCGCGATGATCGCCGCCACGGTCAGGATCCAGGCCAGCGGAGACGCGCTCATCAAAGGTCCGATCAGAAGGTCTAGGCAGGACGGGCACCAGCCAATCACGCCTCCACGCCCACTGTCGCCGAACGACTCGACCAAGTCCCGAGCAGGTTCTTGGCCGCCGCGCGACTCCCGGAACGCCGGTCGCCTTGCTGGTCCGGCCGGACGGGTACGTTGCCTGGGCTGCTGATGGACCGGACGAGCAAGAGTCGCTTGCCGACGCGCTCGCGCACTGGTTCGCAGTACGGGTTCAGCCGCGGCCTTTGACCAGCGCGACCAGGTAGCGGCAGACCGCAGTACCCGGGTTCTCGAAGGTTGTCGCCGTCGGTGGGCCGAGTTGGAGGCAGTCGCCGGCGGCGAGATCGTGGATGACAGGGCCTTCGTGGAAGCGGAGCCGGCCGGACAGGATCCAGAGTTGCTGGGTCTTGAAGATGTAGGCGTCGGCCGGGTAGGAGACGGACGCGCCGGCCGGGAGTTCGACCTCGACCAGTTCGAGTGGGCCGTCGGTGGCGGGGGAGACCGCGCGCCGGCGGTACCCGGTCGCCGGGTCCGTCCAGACCGGCTGATCGGCGGCCCGGCGGAGCAGGTCGCCGGTGCCTTCCTCGGCTCGGGCGACCAGTTCGGACAGGGTCATTCCGAGCGCGCCGGAGAGGCGTCCGAGCAGTACTGCGGTCGGCTGCGCCTCGCCGCGTTCGATCTTGCCGATCATGGCCCGCGAGACGCCGGATCGCTCGGCCAGCGCGTTCACCGACAGGTCGAGCGCGACCCGGGCCTGCTGGACGGCGGCGGCGAGCGAGGCGGAGAGCGGATCTTCCATGCTTGCCACTATAGCGGCATCTATGGCTACTATCGTGACATGCAGAACACCTTGCTGATCCGGGACGCGACCGAACTGGATGCCGAGACCTGCGCCGCGATCTACGCGCCGTACGTCACCGGCACCGCGATCACCTTCGAGCTCGAGCCGCCGACAGCGGCCGAGATGGTGGAGCGGATCGCCCGTGCCCAGGAAACTCATGCCTGGCTGGTTCTCGAGTGCGACGGGCGCGTGATCGGGTATGCGTACGGCACTCCGATGAAGCCGCGCGCGGCGTACCGATGGTCCTGTGAGGTGAGCATCTACCTGGAGCTGGGCCGTCGGCGTACGGGTGGCGGGCGGGCCTTGTACGAGGCGCTGTTCGAGCGGCTCACCGAGCGCGGCTACCGGACCGCGGTCGCGGGAATGACGCTGCCGAACGACGCGAGCGTGGGGTTGCACGCGGCGCTGGGGTTCGAGCCGATCGGCACCTACCGGAACATCGGCTGGAAACTCGGCGCCTGGCACGACGTCGCCTGGTCCCAGCGCAGCTTGGCCACGGCTCCCAACCCACCCGCCGAACCGCGGTGAGCCACCTACTGCCCACCCGGCAGGCGGCCTCACCGCAACGGTGATCCTTACCTCATCGCTAACGTCCGAAGAACCGGAGGGACGCGCCCCCCACTTCTTCGGACGTAAGCGTCGGGTACTACGGGTTGACGCCGTGCTCGCGAAGCCAGGGCTCCGGGTCGATCGGGTCGCCGCCACCGGGCAGGACCTCGAAGTGCACGTGCGGGCCGGTCGTGTTGCCGGTGACGCCGATCGCGCCGACCTGGTCGCCGGCCGCGACCGTGTCGCCGACCGACACGGTGAACGCGGACATGTGGCTGTACGACGTGACGGTGCCGTCGGCGTGACGGACCTTCACCTGCCGGCCGTACGCGCCCTCGAAGTCGGCCTGGATCACTTCACCGGCCATCACCGAGTCGATCGGCGTACCGATCGGAGCGGCGAAGTCGAGGCCGGTGTGGTTGTGCGCCCAGCGCCCGCCACCCTGCCCGAAGCGGGCGGTCAGGTGGTAGCCGGTGGTCGGAAGGACGACCTTGGGTGCGGCCGCTGCCTTGGCGGCCGCGGCGGCCTTCGCAGCGGCGGCGGCCTTGGCGGCAGCGGCAGCCTTCGCGGCGGCTGCTTCCTTGGCCATCCGGAGCGCGATCGCGCGGCGCTCGGTCAGCGTCGCGGTCGCGGCGAGCTTGGCGTTCCGGGCTCCCGCCAGCTGAGCGGCCGCGCTTTCGCGGGCCGCTTCCAGGGAGAGGTCGAAACGGGACGTGTCCCGGGAGCCGAGCTGGCGGCGCTCGACCCGGGCAGCGGTCATGGACTCGAGTGAGGGGTTGACGCTCGTGCTGGTTGCCGAGGCGTTCGAAGTAGAGGTGATGCCGACAGCACTGGTTCCGGCCGCCGCGGCGAGTGCCGCGGTGAGGCCGACCAGCTGAACGCCGCGGGTGGTGTTTCGCCGGGTCAGGCGGTGCTTCGCCACCCGACGCGAGTCGGACGAACGGCGAAGCGTCGCGCGTTCAGCTTCCGACACGTCATGGTGAGGGGACACGAGGGCCTTCCAGAGTCGAGTTTGCCGCCAAGGTCATCCCCAGCGGCGCATCGACCATAACGATGAGGTCACGATGACCCCAAATGTGGATTGCGATCAGATCACCGAATTCGGTGACTTCGAGTAGTCGATTTCCAGCGGTTCGTGGCGGCTCAGGCGTGCGGCGGGGGCCGAGTTGGTTGAAATTGGGCGTGACCGGGATCACTCGTGTCGGACCTGTCCTGGGCCCCCTGAAGTCGATATAGAGCGTCCATATATTGGAAGGTTGTCTACTAACTTACTGATCTTTCAATGTCCTCGCATACTGGAAGTCAGCCCCAGAGGAAGGAGACGCTGATGACAGGACCGGCCCCGCGCGAGCTCGCCTACTACCGTCTCCACATCGATCTGCTGCGCGTCTCCAGCGCGCTCTGTCCGCTCTAGCCGACTGAGCCCACACCCACGTCAAGACGCCCCTGTCTGAG
Source organism: Kribbella qitaiheensis (assembly GCF_014217565.1). Taxonomy (NCBI): domain Bacteria; kingdom Bacillati; phylum Actinomycetota; class Actinomycetes; order Propionibacteriales; family Kribbellaceae; genus Kribbella; species Kribbella qitaiheensis. The sequence goes on along the minus strand of NZ_CP043661.1, from coordinate 3,395,499 downwards.
GGCCGTCTACCGCGCCATGCCCCCTTCTGGTGGCGGCGCTGTTCGGCCTGCCCGACTCATCCCGCCCAGGAGAAGATCGTGTCGATCACCTCACTGCCCTCGGCATCGACCGCCACCGACCCACCCCCACCCGAAACCGCTGACCTGCCGGACTCCGAGCTGACCGTCGTCGGTCGCCGGCACCCGTGGCGCTGGGTCGGCGTCGCCGTCATACTGGTCCTGCTGGCCATGTTCGTGCACGGCCTGATCACCAACCCTGGTTGGGAATGGCCGACCTTCTTCCAGTTCTTCACCACCCGGACGATCTTCTCCGCGCTCTGGGTGACGATCCGGCTGACCGTCTACGGCACCGTGCTCGGCTTCGTGCCGGGTGCGGTGATCGCATCGATGCGGCTGTCCAGAAGCCCTTTCCTGCAAGTGGTTTCGTGGGGCTACATCTGGGCGTTCCGGTCGATCCCCTTGATCGTGCAGCTGCTCTTCTGGTTCAACATCGCTTATCTGTACCAGGAGTTGAGCCTCGGGATCCCGTTCGGCCCGGAGTTCGTGCACTTCAGCACGAACGACCTCTTCGGGCCGCTGGGCGCCGCAGTACTGGGGTTGGCCTTGCATCAGGCCGCGTACGCCGCCGAGATCATCCGTGGCGGCATCATCTCGGTGGATCAGGGCAGCTGGAAGCCGCTGCCGCGCTGGGGATTCCGCGGTTCCGGCAGTTCTTCCGGATCGTGTTGCCGCAGGCGATGCGCTCGATCCTGCCGAACGCGGCGAACGAGGTGATCAGCCTGTTCAAGGGCACCTCGATCGTCTCGGTGATGGCGATCCCGGAACTCTTCTACCAGGTCCAGGTGATCTACGGCCGCAACAGCCGCGTCGTACCGCTGCTCGCGCTGCATCGCGCCGGGATCGTGCATTTCGCCGGACCTGAGCTGTCGGTTGCTCTGGGCAAGGATCGGTTCGTCGCCACCAGTCCCGCAGTACAGGGTGAGATCGAAGCCAGGGCATTCGTCGAAGCGCGGCTGCCGCGACCGGATGTACTCGCCGCCACGGATCCACTGGTCCGCGGGCTGCTGCGATCCGGACTGCTGGCCGCCGACCACCTGGTCGCGGCCGACGGCACCAGCCTCGGCGGCGGGCAGCTCAAGGCCGACGCCTCTTGCCGGGCGATCAAGGCCGACGGCTCGGTCCATCCGTCGCTGTTCCTGCTCGGCCCGTCGGTCTCCGGCTCGGCCGGCTCGTCGGGATTCTCCCGGCCGCACTTCAACGGTCCGGGCTTCCGCCAGAACGACGCGGTCGCCCGGCAACTCCTTCGGCTATTGGACGTCTCTTCCCAGCAAACCTCGCAGAAAGCAGGTCAACGACATGCCAGTTGAGTTCCTCGGCATCGCCAGGACCAACCCGGCCAGTGAGGTCACCCCGCGCCCCGGCGGTCCGCTCGATCTGGAGTACACCGCCAGGCTGGCCAGGGCTCATGAGGACAACGGCTGGGACCGGATTCTGTTCGCGTACCACTCCGGTTCGCCCGACCCGTCCCAGGTCGCGGCGTACGTGGCCGGCAAGACCGAGCGGATCAACCTCGTGGTCGCCCACCGGCCGAACGTGGCCTACCCGACCTTGACGGCGAAGACCTTCGCGACGCTGGACCACCTCAGCGGCGGGCGGTTCGAAGTACACGTGATCACTGGTGGGTCGACGGCGGATCAGGCTGCCGAGGGCGACTTCCTGGCCAAGGACGACCGGTACGGGCGGACGCGGGAGTTCATCCAGATCCTCAAGCGGGCCTGGAGCTCCGAAGAGCGGTTCGACTTCGCGGGCGAGCACTACCAGTTCGAGCAGTTCGTCACCGACATCAAGCCGCTGACGCAACCCCGGCCGCGGATCTCCTTCGGCGGTTCGTCCGCAGCGGCCTACGCGGTCGGCGCAACCGAGGCGGACATCTTCGCGCTTTGGGGCGAGCCCCTCGCCGGAACGCGCGAGCAGCTAGCCACGATCGAAGCCGAAGCCGCGAAGGCCGGCCGAGCAGACCGGCCGATCATCCAGATCGCCTTCCGGCCGATCCTGGCGCCCACCGAGGAGTTGGCCTGGGAGAAGGCGGAAGCCATCCTCGGCCGGATCAAGGACACCGCAGCCGGCGCCGGCGCCGGCGCGGGACGCGGAGCGGGAGCCGACGCGGGACGCGGAGCGGGAGCCGGCGCGGGACGCGGAGCGGGAGCCGGCGCGGGACGCGGAGCGGGAGCCGGCGCGGGACGCGGAGCGGGAGCCGGCGCGGGACGCGGAGCGGGAGCCGGCGCCGGACGCGGAGGGGGTGGAGGTGGCGGCGCGGAGACCGGGGGCGGCGGTGGTGTGGGCAAGGGGCGGCTGCGGTCTGCGACGCCTGAGAATGCGGGATCGCAGCGGTTGCTGGCGGCCGTTGCCGCCGGCGAGCGGCATGACCGGGCGTTGTGGACCGCGCCGACCGGGCTGACTGGCGCTGGCGACAACTCCACCGCACTGGTCGGTACGCCGGAGACGGTCGCCGCCGCGTTGCTCGACTACTACGACCTGGGCGTCCGGATCTTCTCCGCCCGCGGCTACGACATCTACGACGACGCGGTCGACTTCGGCCGCTACGTCATCCCGCTGGTCCGTGACGAGGTCGCCCGCCGGGAGGCCCACGAGCGAAGGGACCTGGCCTCATGACCTACGAGAGCGACTGGCAGCTCTGGCACATCGTGCGCGAGCAGGACCTGAGCAGGGAGCAGGGCTGGCTGAGCCTCACCGCCTTCAACTGGCTCACTACTACGCCTGCAGAGCTGCCCGGACTGCCAGGGAAGTGGTGGGCCGCCGACGGCCTGGCGCATGTCGAGGCGACCGATCTGACGCTCGACGGCGAGCCCCTGGACGGCTCCGCCTCGGCCAGCGTGGCGGAGGCGGGCTCACTGGGTTGGCTGTTCTATGGCGACAAGCTGGCCGAGCTCGTACTCCGCGGTGGTCGCTATGCGATCCGGCAGCGAGACCCGCAGGCACCTACCCGAGTCGGGTTCCACGGCGTACCGGCGTACCCGGTGAATCCTCGGTGGCTGGTGACTGGGCACTTCACGCCGTTCACGGAGCCCGAGCGGGTCGAGGTGGCCACGGCGCGGCCCGATCTGCGGCAGCACGTCACCGCTGTCGGCACAGTCCACGTGGCGCTTGGCGAATCGGCGTACGAGCTAGTGGCTACCTCTGCGGGCGAGGGACAGCTGTCCCTGTCGTTCCATGACGAGACCAACGGCCTGGAGACGGCTCCCTGGCGCACTGTGACCACTGGTGTGGTGCAGGGCGACCGGAGCGTGGCGCTGGACTTCAACCGGACCATCAACCTGCCGTACGCGTTCACCGACTACGGGACGTGCCCGGCGCCCATCCCCGGCAACAGGTTGGCGCTGCCCGTCACGGCGGGGGAGAAGGTGCCTCGGTGAAGTTCTGTACGTACACGCTGATCGACAACTCGCCGGACCCGATCAGCGGGCGACAGCGCACGACGTACGAGCGGTTCCAGCACGTGGTCCGGCAGGCGCAGTGGGCGGAGGAGCTCGGCTTCGACGGCTACGGCGTGGGGGAGCGGCATGCGCAGCGATTCATCTCGTCCTCGCCGCCGGTGGTGCTCGCGTACATCGCTGCGGCTACAAGCCGGATCAGGCTGCTTACTACGGTGACCGTGCTGTCGCTGCTCGATCCGGTGCGCGTTGCGGAGGACTACGCGACGCTGGACCAGCTGTCGGGTGGGCGGCTCGACATCATCATCGGGAAGGGGAATGACCCGGACCAGAACGCGCTGTTCGGCTACGACCTCGATGGGCAGTGGGACCGGAACAGGGAGAAGTACGAGCTGCTCCGGCGGCTGCTGCTGGAGACAGACGTCAGCTGGTCGGGTACGTATCGGCCTTCTTTGTCTGGCGCCACTACGCAGCCGCGGCCGTACCAGCAGCCTGGCATCCCGATCTGGCACGGCTCTGCCTCGTCCACCGAGTCCACGGAGCTCGCTGCGAAGTGGGGCGAGCCGCTGTTCTCGGCGAATGGGTTCCACCCGATGGCGAAGTACGCGGGCTCATCGACCACTACCGGGAGCGCTGGGCGGCGTACGGGCATGATCCGGCGGATGCGGTCGTCGGGGCGGGGTTCAACGGGCTCTATGTGAAGAAGACGTCGCAGGAGGCTGTGGATGGCTACCGGCCGATCTTCGACCCGTTCATGAATTCCCCGGGCGCTCGGCACAACCAGCTGCCGTTCTCGACGCTGGAGGAGTTCCTGGAGACCGGGTCCGTACTGGTCGGGTCGCCGGAGCAGGTGATCGACAAGTTCGGGCGGTACCAGGAGGCCTTCGGGCACGAGTTGTCCGGCGTCTCTCTCGAGGTCGCAGGACTGCCCGAGGGCGAGAACCGGGCCAGTGTCGAGACCTTCCTCACAGAGGTCGTCCCGGTACTCCGGGCCGCCTACCCGAGCCGGGTCTGGGCCTCTTGACGATTCATGCCGGTACTCCGGGGCGACATCGCGAGACGGGTCCGGAGCCGGTGGAAAAGTGGTCGGCGGAGGGTCTGGAAGCCGGTATGCTTCTCAGGTCGGAAGAGCGGTCCGCAGGGGCTGTCGACCTCGATTTCACATCGGGGCCGCAGACCGTGTAATCTCTCTCCTCGGCCCGCCCCTTTAGCTCAGTCGGCAGAGCGTCTCCATGGTAAGGAGAAGGTCTACGGTTCGATTCCGTAAAGGGGCTCGAGAATCGCTGTCCCATCCGGTCCGCCGGGTGGGGTGACGAACTCATTGGCGGGGTAGCTCAGGTGGTTAGAGCACACGGCTCATAATCGTGGTGTCGCGGGTTCGACTCCCGCCCCCGCTACCCACCAACGCAGTATCTCGAGAGTGCGATCACCCCAGTTGCGCACTCCTGACAAGAAGAGGCACCAGTGGCCAAGTCAACAGACGTCCGCCCGAAGATCACGCTCGCGTGCACCGTGTGCAAGGAGCGCAACTACATCACCAAGAAGAACCGGCGTAACGACCCGGACCGTCTTGAGCTGAAGAAGTACTGCGCCCGCTGCAACGACCACACGGACCACCGCGAAACCCGCTGACCCCAGTAAGTTTCCCGAAAGGGCCGCTCCATCTTGGAGCGGCCCTTTCGCCTTGCCCCGGTACTACGGGACAGCCCCCCACGCAGCTCCTGCGTCGCCGCTCCGGCCCACCCGGTGACGCCGCTCCTGCGTCGCGGCTGATGACTGCGTGCGGTGGTGCTACTTGGCGGTTGTGCTGGGGTTAGTGCACCCACGCAGTCCTCCGTCGCCGCTAGTGCGTTGGCACTAGTGTGTCGTCATGGTCGTCCCGATTCCGATCTCAGTCGCTGCGCTTGTGCGCGATGGTCTCGTGCTCCTGGTGCACCGCCATCCATCGCGTCGGTGGTATCCCGACTGCTGGGACCTCGTCGGCGGTCATGTCGAGTCGGGCGAGTTGCCTCACCAGGCCGTCAGTCGGGAATGCCTCGAAGAACTCGGTGTCCACGTCCACGACCCCCGGCCCATCCCGATGACGATCAGTGACCCCACCCTCGACCTGCACGCGTTCCTCGTCACGCGCTGGGAAGGGGAACCTGTCAACGCCGAACCCGAGGAGCACGACGATCTTCGCTGGTTCCGGCCCAGCGATCTCGGAGACTTGAAGCTGGCCCACCCGGCCAGCCTGTCGAGCATCCTGAGCGCCGTCCAGGTCGCAACCGACTAGCCGCTCCGAACCGTCCGCGCATTCGGCAGATCCGTGCATTGCTCCGACACGTGGACAGATTTTCTAGCCTGTCGCGCATCAGTTGACGGACATGTGTCGCGCATCTGTTGGCGGATCACGGCGGCTGATGACTGCGTGCAGTGGTGCTGCTGGGCGGTTGTGTTGGGTTAGTGCACCTGCGCAGATCCTGCGTCGCTGCGTGGGTGATCTTCACCGCAGTACCAAGCAGCTCTCAGACCGTGAGGATTGGCCGCCCGGCCTCGTACGCGTGTAGGCGGGCCGGGCGAGGGGTTAGGCAGCAGGAGCCGCAGACTGTGCCGGCGCCGACCTCGCTCGTGTAGTAGAGGCAGCAGGTGTTGCGGAGGTAGACGAGTTTGTTGGCGGCGATGGTGACGTCGCCCAGGCGGGACAGGTCGCCTGGGGCTCGGGTGATAAAGCTTTCCCAGCGGGTAAGAAGGAAGGCCGGGTCGAGCGTCACCTCCTCGCGGGTGGCGGCGCAGAACGCCATCGCGCAGCCGGCTGCGATGCCACCGTGGAGTTGGCGGAGGCCGGCTCGGGTACGCCGGTGGAGTTCAGCGGCGAGCCGGAGCAGGTGCTGAGCCAGCACCACGTCGTACAGGGTCTCCAGTCCCCCCGGCAGAAAGCGGGCTGAGCGGATGGCGACCGAGGCGATGCCATGGCCGTCGTGTGGGCGGACCCAGAGGTTGTGCGGGCGGATGTCCAGGACGCGGCCTTCGAGCGCCCAGAGCAGTAGTGCCGTCGCCGGAGCTCGGCCCGCGTAGAACGATGTCAGGCTGAGCGCGGCGGCGTGGGCGCTGACATGCCCGCCGGCGTCGTTGTCGTGTTTCAGGAGTTCGGTCAGCTCGGGACCGTCCGGTTCGAGGATCCGGTCCACCCGCAGCCACTCCGAGCCACTCGGTTCGCCGATTTCCACGCCGTAGCGAGGGGCATATTGGGCCAGAGCGGCCACGCCCGCGCGTCCTGCCGTCACACGTCCTGCCTTCCCCAAAGAGTTCTCAGCAGAGTGGGTGGCGGCACTCGAGCCCCCAGTCTGCCACGAGGGCATGTCCCCCGAGCCCCTGCGTGCTGCGTGGTATCCGGTGCGGCACCTCGCTGCACTGGGGCAAAATCCACGATGCTGGGCATCGCCGGATTTCACCCCAGCACACCGAGCTACCGCACCGGATACCTGCTCGCGACTGCAGGGGCTCAGGGGACATGCCCTAGGGTTACCGGTCATGACGATCGACGCCACGATGGTCGGCCGGAGTTACACGGCCGCCGAGTCCTACCAGGTCGGCCGGGAGAAGATCCGGGAGTTCGCCGACGCGATCGGTGACCCCAACCCGGCGTACCGGGGTGACGACGCCGTCGCGCCGCCTACTTTCGCGTTCGTGCTGAGCGCGCCCGCACTCGATCTGCTGCTGGCGGACCCGGAGCTCGGGCTGCGGCTGGACCGGATCGTGCACGGCGCGCAGAAGTTCAACTACGTCCGCCCGATCAGGGTCGGCGACGAGGTGGCCGCCACGGCGACCATCACCACCGTCCGCAAAGCGGGTGACGTCGAGGTGATCATGTACGAGACCGTCCTGACGAGCGGCGACGGCGAGCAGCTCGCCACCTCCACCGCGACCGTCTCGCACAACCGGGCGGACTCATGACCACGATCGAGGCCGGCACCGAGCTGCCGCCGCTGACCGTGACGATCCGGCGCGAGGACCTGGTCCGGTACGCCGGTGCGAGTGGCGACTTCAACCCGATCCACTGGAACGACCGGATGGCGATCGCCCTCGGTCTGCCCGGCGTGATCGCGCACGGGATGCTCACGATGGCCTCGGCGGCCCGTGTGGTGACCGACTGGTTGCAGAACCCGGCCGACCTGGTCGAGTACGGCGTACGGTTCACCAAGCCGGTCGTGGTCCCGGACGACGACAAGGGCGCCACCGTCACCTTCTCCGCCAAGGTGGACAAGGTCGTCGACGGCAGTGCCGAGATCGACATCACCGCGATCTTCGGCGACGAGAAGGTTCTCGGTCGCGCCCGGGCGGTTGTGCGCGTCTCGTGAAGACCGATGTGCGCCTGGCCGAGCTGACCACCCTGCGGGTCGGCGGGCCGGCTGATCGCCTGATCGAGGTGACCACCGAGGAAGACCTGATCGCGGCCGTCCGGGATGCCGACGCGGCCGCCGAGCCGGTGCTGCTGGTGTCCGGCGGCAGCAACATGGTGGTCGCCGACGAGGGCTTCCGGGGCACGGTGATCAAGATCGCCAGCCGCGGGATCCGGGTCGACGCTGACGCCTGCTCGGGCGCGATGATCCACGTCGCCGCCGGCGAGGACTGGGACGAGGTCGTCCAGCGCGCGATCGCGGAGGAGTGGTCCGGACTCGAGTCGATGTCGGGCATCCCCGGCCTGGCCGGGTCGACCCCGGTGCAGAATGTCGGCGCGTACGGGCACGAGGTGGCCGAGACGATCGCGTCCGTCCGGGTCTGGGACCGGGTCGACAACGCGGTCCGGACGATCTTCGCCGCCGACTGCGGATTCAGCTACCGGACCTCACGCTTCAAGGCCGACCCCGCCCGCTACGCCGTACTGGAGGTCGCCTTCCAGTTGCCACTCGGTGATCTGTCCGCGCCGATCGGGTACGCCGAACTAGCGCGCGTGCTCGACGTCGAGACGGGGTCGCGGGCGCCGATGACCGAGGTTCGCGAGGCCGTGCTCGGGTTGCGCCGGAGCAAGGGGATGGTGCTGGACGAGGCTGACCACGACACGTGGAGTGCCGGGTCCTTCTTCACCAACCCGCTGCTCGACGCGACTGCCGACGTACCGGCGGGTGCGCCGCAATGGCCGCAGCCTGACGGCCGGGTGAAGACCAGCGCGGGCCTGGCTGATCGAGCACGCCGGCGTGGCCAAGGGATTCGCGATCGGCGGGGCGGCGGTGTCGTCCAAGCACACGCTGGCGCTGACCAACCGTGGCGACGCGTCGGCGAAGGAGATCCTCGCCCTGGCCGCGCACGTCCGGGCCGAGGTGCACCAGGCATTCGGTATCACCCTCGTCAACGAGCCCGTCCTGGTGAACTGCTCACTCTGACACCCGGCTGCGATTTCCCCCGCAGTACTGAACCTTTTCGCGTACTGCGGGTGCCCGGCATGCTGACCGCCGACCACGGTCGTGACTCTTCGTGCCATATCCTTCACAGCTCGTCAAACGCTCATCTAGGTGTAGCCACTCGAGCTGGACAAGAAGCAGCAGACGATCTTCCTCGACTTCGACGGGCCCCCACCTGGACCCCTCTCCAAGCCCAAGGGCCAACCATCAAAAGGTAGGTATAGGTACTGGAGCCACCTCAAGAAAACGTAGTCGGGGTTCGGCTTTGGTACTCTGTTGCCAGAGGCGTGGTGATCCGGGTGCAAGTCCCGGCCTCTCCCCTCGGAGAGAGCTAGCTCAACGAGTAGAGCCCCGCCTTCGAACGTCGAAAGGGCCGCCTTCGGGCGGCCCTTTCTCCTTATTTCCGGGCGATCGCAGCTGCCAGTTCGTCGTCGGTCAGCCGGATCGGTCCGTAATGGAATCGTGCCAAGCCCCGGGCTTTGCGCCTGAGGCTCAGCCCGGTCAGCCGCGGGTCTGTGCAGTGAAGGTCCTCGATCACCAGGTCGGCCCACAACTGGCGGGGCAAGGCCGCCTGGAGCAGTCCGTTGGCCTCCTTGGCCAGCGCTGTGGTCACCACCAGACTCAGGATCAACTCAGGGTGGCCGAACTCGACGACATCGCCACGGCGAAGCTGACGCAGACTCCGCTTGGTCACCTGGATCCAGGCGGCCTCGGTGGACGACGTCCATGAAGCGATCTTGTTGACCAGGGCCTGATTCGCGCGGCTCCCGTCGTGGATCATGCAGTTCCGCATCAGCCGCAACGTGCCCAGTTGAGCCAGACCGTCCGGTGAGAACGAGCCGCCGGTGGCTCGTTCGATCCCCGCGTGCTGCGTGGCCAGCTTCATCTTTGCCCGATCGGCGTCGCCTTTGGCAGCAGCCGCCACGAGCCAGCAGGTCCAGGCAGGTTTTGAGGTGATCCTCATGCAGAGCAAGGGCGTAGGGCACGCTCATCTCTCCAAGATGGGTGTCCGCCGCATCGAGGATGGCTCGAGCTTCCTCGGTGGTGAGATTGAAACGCCCGATGTGCCGGACTCGTGGAAAGACCTCGGGCAGTAGTCGATCGGAGCCTTCGGTCAGCTGGAGAAGGTGTGAGGCGAGCTGGGCTCCGGCGAGCAGACCCATCATCGCGTTGCCGGCCTCGACCCGCCTTTCCTCGTACTTGCGGTACTCGGCGAATCTCACGACAGGTGGACTCATGGGTCGTCAGCTCCTGTCGTACAAATCCCCTCGGCTGCTTGTCCGTTGGTGAGCAGGTGGGCTCAAGAGAGGGTGAGGGTTGTGGTGGGGGTCCACGTGTAGAGGTGGGTGGTGCGGGTTAGGGCTATTAGGGAGATGGCTGTGATGGGGGTGGTGGCGGTGTGGGTGGGGGAGGTGGAGAGGAGGGTGGCTAGGGGAGCTGCGGGGGCTGGGCGGTTCCAGTAGCCGAGGGAGATGTGGGGAGTTAGGTGGGGGAGTTCGGGGATTGCATCGGGGCCCCAGGCGTCGCCGATGGCGGCTCGGAGGTGGTCGCGGAGGTTCTGGAGCGGGGCGACGGGGGCGACTGGGAGTTGGAGGGATTCGGCGTCGAGTACTGCGGGGCCGATGGTGACCTCGAAGGGGGAGACTCGGGACAGGCGCGACTTGGTGGCTTCGATGATTTCGGTCAGGTCGGCGTCGGGGACGCGGTCGGTGAAGCCGACGCCTTGCATGGTGAGGTGCAGCCATTGGGGCGTGACCGGGGTGAGGCCGGGCATCCGCGCCACCACGTCGGCGTACGAGTCGGCCAGGTCGGCTACCGAAGGGGAGTCGGCGAACGTCAGGTGCCAGGTGTAGAAGGACCGGCCGACTCGCCAGCCCGGCCGCAGGTACCAGTGGTCGCGGACCTCATCGATCATCGGTGACTCCAATCAGTCGATCCGGCCGGGTCTCGGCGGCCGGGCGTCGGACGAATTCGCGGATGCCTTCATGCATCGCCTGGGCCTTGTTCTCGTCGGCGTAGCGCTCGCCGCGGGTGAGTGCCGCCACCTCGCTGATCCGGTGGATCAACGGCCGCACCCTGTACTCCGAAGGAATGGCGAGCACGGGGCGCAGCGCCTCCAGGGCACCGTCCAGCTCACCGGTCTCCAGCCGCCCCTTCACCTGTTGCAGCCGGACCATCCGCTCGGAGCCGTAGTTGCGCAGCGCGTGGGGAGCCGCCTCGAACAACGCCACCCCACGATCCGCGTGCCGCAGCGTGTACCGCGCTTCGCCGAGTGCCAGATGGGCGTCGGACCAGATCCCCTCGGCGCGTTCCGGCGTACAGCGGAAGGGCCCGCCGAGATCAAGAACATCGCGGTTGATCGTGATTCGTTTCGCCGCCTCCAGCGCACCTCGAGCCTCGGACAGCCGGCCGACCCGGGCCAGGTCCACCGCCGCCACACTCGCGAGGAACAGGGCCGACGTGCCCGCGGCGTACCGGAGTCCGTCCTGGGCGAACTCGGCGGCGCGGCCGAAGTCGTCCTGCCAGAAGGCGGCGGTGTGCTGGGTGGCGCGGACCCAGGCGCGCAGCTCGTCGAAGTCGGCGGCTTCGGCGCACGCCCAGGCGGTCCGGGTATGGCTCTCGGCGATGTCCGGGCGGCCCAGGTCGACCGACATCCAGGCGAGCAGCGTGATGGCCCAGCCGGCCGCGGCGTACAGGTCGCGGGTCTGGTGCGGTGGCTGTCGGCCGGAGAGGAGTTTGAACGCGCGGTCGCGGACGGCCTTGGTGCGATCGAACAGCGGCTTGGTCGGCACCTTGAGGTAGTTCAGCGCGATCCGCTCGATGTCGACGTGCAGCTGTTCGACCGTGAGGTCGCCGACGTTCGACTCCTCGGCGAGCGTGAGCAGCGAGATCGACTCGTCGCCCGCGTCGATCAGGTCGTCGGCCAGCCCGAGCGTCGAGTACTGGGTCAGGTCCGTCTCCAAGGAGCCCGCCGGACCGGACTGGATGAAGCCCAGCTCGTTGTCGCTGCTGACGTTCAGCACGTGCCGCAGACCCGACCGGTACGCCGCGCCCGGCCAGCGCACCGCACCTCGTTCGAGCTTGGCGATGTAATGCCCGTCGAGGTCGTACTGCGTGTCGGTGGTCTCCCACAGCCACGCCACGACTGCCTCCGCGAGCTCGGCGCGGGACATGTACTCGCCCGGCGCACGCCGCGACGGTGTCCGCTCCCGTGCGGCTCGTAACAACCCGTTGCCCTCTGACATGGCCGTAACTGTAGGTGCCCGACCACGCTCGGCGACGGCCGAAACCGGCCCTGTGGATGACCTGCCCCACGATGCCCCGAGATGCCCCGCGATGCCCCGATCTCCTGCCCTGATTGAGGGTCTCGTTAGGGTGAGGGGTGCCCGAAGAAGCCGTCACCACCTTGCACGCCGGGCTGTCCCTGTTCGAGCGAGCTGAGGAAGCCTTCGCGTTGCTCGAGACGTTTCTCGAGGTGGCGCAGCCGTGGATCAAGTCGGCGACGCTCGACCCGGCGTTGCTGGTGTTGCCGGACGAGATGACCGACGACCGAGCCGTCGTGCGGGGACTGATCGACGCGATGCCTGCGACCGAGCCGAAGCGGGCGTGGTACTCGACCGTGACGGAACGCGAGTACGACCTGACCGACGAGCAGGCGCGGTGGGACTACACGCGGCTTGCCTACTGCTCCCGCCTGGCGACGGTGTGGAGCGAGGGCAGCCGGACCACCTACTTCGAGGCGAGCGAGCAGTCCAGTGCCACCTACTGGCTGCCCGACTCCCTCAAAGCCCAGTACTTCGAGCGGATCACCGCCAAGGGCTGGGAGATCCCGGCCGATTGGCTGGCCGCGATCCCGAAGTACAAGAAGCCCTGGTGGAAGCGGTTCTAGACGACCGGCAGCTTCTCGAGCGCCCGCGCGACAGAGGCCTGTAGGTCGGCGTCGTCCCAGGCACGATCGGTCATCGCGCCGGACAGATAGGCGTCGTACGCCGCCAGATCCAGATGGCCGTGCCCGCAGAGCGCGGTCAGGATCACCTTCTCCTCACCGGACTCCTTGCAGCGTTCGGCCTCCTCGATCGCCGCCGCGAGTGCGTGCGTCGGCTCCGGCGCCGGCACGATCCCCTCGGTCCGGGCGAACAGGACGCCGGCCGCGAAGCAGTCCGACTGGTTCTTCGCGATCGCCTCGATCTCGCCGGTCTCGTACAGGTGACTGATCAGCGGGCTCATCCCGTGGTACCGCAGCCCGCCGGCGTGGATCGGGTCCGGCACGAAGTCGTGCCCGAGGGTGTGCATCTTCATCAGCGGCGTCATCCCGAGCGCGTCGCCGAAGTCGTACGCGTACGTCCCCTGCGTCAGCGTCGGGCAGGCGGTCGGCTCGACTGCCCGTACGACGGGAGCCATCCGTCCCGCCCACTTCTCCCGCAGGAACGGGAACGCCAGCCCGCCGAAGTTCGACCCGCCGCCGGTGCAGCCGATCAGCAGGTCAGGCGTCTCGCCGACCATCGCGAGCTGCATCAGCGCTTCCTCGCCGATGATCGTCTGGTGCATCAGGACGTGGTTCAGCACGCTGCCGAGCGCGTAGTGGACGGTCGGGTCCTGTACCGCCATCTCGACGGCCTCGCTGATCGCGATCCCGAGCGAGCCGCTGGACGCGGGATTCTCGGCAAGGATCTTGCGCCCGGCCTCGGTCAGCTCAGACGGGCTCGGGTGAACGGTCGCCCCGAACACCTCCATCATCGTGCGCCGGTAGGGCTTCTGGTCGTACGACGCCCGCACCTGCCAGACCTCGCACTCCAGCCCGTACTGCGCGCACGCGAACGCCAGCGCCGTTCCCCATTGACCGGCGCCGGTCTCGGTGGTCAGCTTCCGGACCCCGGACTTCGCGTTGTAGTACGCCTGCGGAACCGCCGTGTTCGGCTTGTGTGAGCCTGCCGGGGAGACGCCCTCGTACTTGTAGTAGATCCGCGCAGGCGTATCCAGCGCCTTCTCCAGCCGGTGCGCCCGGTAGAGCGGGCTCGGCCGCCACAACCGGTAGACGTCGAGCACCTCACCCGGGATATCGACGTACTGCTCCTGCGACACCTCTTGCATGATCAGGTCCATCGGGAACAGCGGTGCCAGGTCGTCCGGACCGATCGGCTGCCCGGTGCCGGGGTGCAGCACCGGCGGCGGTGGCGTCGGCAGATCGTGCAGCACGTTGTACCAGCGGGTCGGCAGCTCGTCCTCGGGCAGCAGGATCTTCGTCGGCGTCATGCACGCAAAGTTAGGCCTGCTCCCAGCGCGCCGCAATGCCCTCTTCGTGCACCCACCCGGCACTTCACCTGCACTTGTCAGAGGGCCGTGGCCACCGGCGCGGGTCGATCGACCCCGAGCCACTCGTCGATCTCGGTGAGCAGGCCCTTCTGGACGTCGGGCGGCGCGGTCGACGCGAGCACCGATCCCTTGGCGAGCCCGGCCAGTTCGGCGTCGCTGAAGCCGTGCACGCTCCGGGCGGTCTCGTACTGCTCCGCCAGCCGGGAGCCGAACAGCAGCGGGTCGTCGGCACCTAGTGCGATCCGCGCGCCGGCGTCGTACAGCTGTCGCAACGGCACGTCCTCGGGGCGTTGGTAGACCCCCAGCGACACGTTGGAAGCCGGACACACCTCCAGAGCGACTCCTGCGTCGACCACGCGCTTCAGGAGCTCCGGGTTCTCGACGGTACGCACGCCGTGCCCGATCCGGCCGGCTCCCAGCTCGTCCAGACAAGTACGCACGGTTGCGGGGCCACAGAGCTCACCACCATGCGGTACTGCGAGGAGCCCCGCGTTGCGAGCGATCCGGAAGGCCGGAGCGAACTCGGACGTGGTCCCGCGCCGCTCGTCGTTCGACAGCCCGAACCCGACCACCCCGCGGCCGACGTACTGCGCTGCCAGCCGCGCGAGGGTCCTTGCGTCGAGGGGGTGCCGTGTCCTGTTCGCCGCGATGACCACCTGGACCCCGATCCCGGTGGACGCGGCCGCATCCCGCGCGGCGTCCAGGACCAGGTCGGTGAACTCGGTGATGCCGTGGAAGCGGCCCGCGTATCCGGACGGGTCGACCTGGATCTCCAGCCAGCGGGAGCCGTCGGCCCGGTCGTCCTCGGCCGCCTCGCGGACCAGCCGGCGTACGTCGTCCTCGCTGCGCAGCACCGACCTGGCGATGTCGTACAGCCGCTGGAAGCGGAACCAGCCGCGCTCGTCGGCGGCGGACAGATCCGGCGGCCAGTCGGTGCGCAGGGCGTCGGGCAACCGGACGCCGTGCTTGTCGGCCAGCTCGACCAGGGTGAGGTGGCGCATCGAGCCGGAGAAGTGCAGGTGCAGGTGGGTCTTGGGCAGCAGCCGCAGGTCCCGACTCGTCATCACAGAAGGTTACCGACGCAGGGCGCTCAGACAGAAATCGGCCCGTCCAACCTGTGGTCCACCCGGCCAAGGAAACCGGGTGGACCACAGGGGATCAGCGGGCGACCTTGTACGCCCTGGTGATCGTCTCCTGCACGGTGTTGCCCTTGGAGTCGGCCGCCTGCGCCCGGACTGACACGTACGTCGCGCCGTCGGGCACCGTGACGACCGCAGCGAACTTCCCGGCCGCAGTGGTCCGCACCGGAGCGGTCAGCCAGGTCTTGCCGTCATCTGTCGACGTCTGGACCTTCACCGTCTTCAACTTGCCGACCGCAGAGCCCTGCTGAGCCTGCGCGACGATCGGCAGCACATGGGTCCGGCCGGTCCTCAGCACGTTGTGGCCGTCCACGCCCGGCAGGAACCGAACCGCCCACAATGGCAGGGCCGTAGTACCGGCAGTGGTCGTCGACTTGAAGGTCCACGAGGTCCGCGTCGCAGTCGACACATCGAGTACGCCGGACCCGGCCGTCTCGACCTCGAGGCGATAGCTCCCCGGCCCGGCCGGTACTGCGAACCCAGTGTCCTTGGGAGCCTGGAACGGGTAGTCCAGCGTGGCCAGCTCCACCCCGTCCCGATACACGACCATCGAGCCGTTACCGGCGACTCCCTGGCCGTAGTGGCCATCGCTGTCCGCCTGGGGTGGCGTCAGGCCGAGTGTGTCGCCGGTTCGTGAGACCCAGGGTGAGTGCTGCGGGAAAGCCGGCCCAACGACAGCGCGGCCCCAGTTCTCGCGGTAGGTCCGTCCCGGCCGGTAGGTGACGGCCCTCGAGTTCAGGAAGGCGGCCTCGGCGTCACCGTTGGTGTAGATCAGAGCACCCGCCCAGCTGACGCCCTCAGTCGTGACGTACACCGAAGGCGTGGCCGGAAGGTGGCTGTAGGGGTAGCCGTAGCCCAGGCCGCCAAGGATCTTGCTCGTCTCACCCATCACCCCGAAGACGCCGGTCGTTCCGACGCTCTGCGCGGTGATGGCCGGCTTGAGCGTCGCGAGCTCGGATGGACGGACCACCTTGCTGAAACCGGTGAAGTAGCCGCCGTCCCGCGGCCAGCCGAGTGCATACAGGTACGGAGTGTTGTCGAAGAACTGACCGCCCTCGGGGTCGAGGCGCGCCCACTGGCTGGTGACCCGGCCGTCGAACCCGGAAACGGAGGGGCCGACCTGCGCCGTGTACAGCCTGGCGCCCTCGTGGCCTTCGGGAACATCCGCGACACCGCTGAACCAGGTGAAGCCCGGCGTGACCATCGTGTAGTCGACAGAGGTGAACACATTTCGCGCGGTGGCTTCCGGAACGCTGATGGTGACCGGCTTGGCCTGCCGCGCGTCCACGGTGATGCTCGTGTCCGAGGTGAGGTCCAGCTTCGGCTGCACCAGGTTGCTGGCCTCGGCGCGGCCCCGCTCTTGACCGACGGTGGTGTCGAGCAGGTACTGCCCCTTCGGCAGTCGCACGTTCGTCGTACCATCCTCTTCGCTGAGGAAGAGCGGCCACTCGTCCTCGGCCTGCCGGTTGAGGATGATGTCGAGGTAGTCGCCGGTGACCGCACCGGCCCGGTCGAGGTGGTTGATCGTCAGGTTGTAGCTCTCCTGCTCCCGATGGACGGAGAGTGCCGTCGACAGCTTCGTCGTACCGGCGCGAGCCACCACGCTGCCGACGTACAGGCCGTCCGGTCCGGCGAAGGCGGTGTCAGAGGTGACGGTTACCGTCGCGGTGCCGTTGCCGGGGATCGTCACGCTGGACGCACTCAGCCGTACTGCGCCAGCGGGCGCGGGCTCGCCGTCAGGGCCGGTGTAGGAGGCCGTCAGGTCGAGCGTGACGGGCTGGGCCGCGGCGTTGGTATAGGTGATGTCCTTGCTCTGGGCAACATCATCCGTATGCGGCCACTGCTGCGGATCGTAAGCCAGCGAGCCGGTGTCCGCCGTCACCGTCAGCTTCGTGGCCGCAGCGACATCGATCCGGCCGTTGCCCTGAGTCAAGACGGGCACGTCGGCGACAGTGACGGCCGAGCCCATCAGGGCGGCCTTCAGCTGACCCGCTTTCCAGTCCGGGTGCTCCTGGGCGAGCAGCGCGGCCGCTCCGGCCACGTGCGGTGTCGCCATCGAGGTGCCGCTCAGCCGTAGGTAGCTGGTGCCGACCGGATCGCCGATCTGGCTGTTCGAGGCCTTCGCCGCGACGATGCCGACGCCGGGCGCGGTGACGTCGGGCTTCGCCAGACCGGCCACGGTCGGGCCCCGGCCGGAGAAGCCGGCCATCTGGTCGTCGCGATCCACCGCGCCGACGGTCAGGGCGGCAGCCGCGCTTCCCGGCGAGTCCACGGTGCCGGCGGACGAGCCGTGGTTGCCGGCGGCAACCACGAACAATGTGCCGGTCGTCGCGGTCAGCGTGTTGACCGCTTGCTCCAACGGATCGTCGCCAGGGTAGTCCCCGCCGCCGAGGCTGAGGTTGACGATCTTGGCGTGCTGCTGGACTGCCCAGTTCATCCCGGCGAGGATCCAGGATTCCTCGCAGCCGTCGAAGACGCAGACCTTGCCGGACAGGAGTTCGGCGTCCGGGGCAACACCTTTGTACCTACCGTCCGACGCGGCGCCGGAGCCGGCCACGATCGAGGCCACATGGGTGGCGTGCCCGATCGCGTCCTCCGGACCTTCGGGGGTGAAGTTCTCCGACTGCAGCCGGCCGGCGAAGTCGGGATGAGCCGCATCCACGCCACTGTCGAGTACTGCGACCTTGACGCCGCGGCCGGTGTATCCGGCGGCCCAGGCGGCAGGTGCTCCGATCTGCGGCACGCTGTGGTCCAACGTCGGTGTGCGCTTGCCGTCGAGCCAGACCTTGCCGATACCGGCGGCCGTGCTCGCCTTCGACTTGGCCGCCGCACCCAGGGCCGGTGCCAGCTCGGTGAACAGTCCGGACAGTTTGTCCTTGGGGATCCGGGCGGCCGCTCCGTTGATGGCGGGGAGGGGCTTCTGCGCGATGCTGCCGGCGGTGCGGAGAGTGGAGGTCGCGGCGGCCGGCGACCCGTCGTACGTGAAGAGGAGGGGGAGCTCCTTGCTGTGGGCGTCGTCGTAGCCGGCTGACGCGAGTTCGGTGACGTCGAAGAGTCGCGGGTCGAGGCGCCCCCGTCCGATCAGTGGCAGCGCGTCCAGCGGGATGACCGAGACATGGCCGCGAAAGCGCTGGATCTTGAACTTGGCGCCGGTCCGGCCGGCGGCGGGAATCGGCTGTACCTGTTGCTGGTCGGCCGAGAGCCGCACCTGGTCACCGGTGATCAGGGTCAGCACCCGGCTGGTGCCGGAACCGGCGTTGATGGCGGGTGGTGGATTGGCGGATGTGACCGGGGCTGCGACGGTGGCCATTGTGACGGCCAGTAGGCCGACTCCCAGCGGTCGGAAAGGTCTCATACTCATCCGACGCCCCGGCCCGGCGGCTACGTCACAACAGAGCCCGGCCAGTTGCCCGGCCGGGCCTGTTCGTTCTGGTGCCGCGGGGTCAGCCCAGCAGCTTGGCGATCCGGGAGACGCCCTCGACCAGGTCCTCGTCGCCGAGCGCGTAGGACAGCCGCAGGTAGCCCGGCGCGCCGAAGGCCTCGCCCGGTACGACGGCGACCTCGGCCTCGTCCAGGATGATCGCGGCCAGGTCGGTGGACGTGTTCGCGGTCCGGCCGTTGATCTCGCGGCCGAAGACGCCCTTCACCGACGGGTAGGCGTAGAACGCGCCGGTCGGCTCGGGGCACTCGATGCCCGGGATGTCGTTCAGCATCGAGACCATCAGCTTGCGGCGCCGGTCGAAGGCCACCTTCATCTCGTCGACCGCGGTCAGGTCACCGGTCAGCGCGGCGATCGCGGCCCGCTGGGCGACGTTGCAGACGTTCGAGGTCTGGTGCGACTGCAGGTTGGTCGCGGCCTTGATGACGTCCTTCGGACCGATCATCCAGCCGACCCGCCAGCCGGTCATCGCGTACGTCTTGGCGACGCCGTTCAGGACGACGGTCTGGTTCGCCAGTTCCGGTACCGCGACCGGCAGCGAGGTCGACTTCGTGTCGCCGTACGTCAGATGCTCGTAGATCTCGTCGGTGATCACCCAGATGTCGTGCTCCAGCGCCCAGCGGCCGATCGCCTCGATCGCCTCCGGGGTGTCCACCGCGCCGGTCGGGTTCGACGGCGAGCAGAACAGCAGCGCCTTCGTCTTCTCGGTCCGGGCCGCCTCCAGCTGCTCGACGGTGACCAGGTAGTTCTGGGTCTCGTCGGCGAGCACCTCGACCGGTACGCCGCCGGCCAGCTGGATCGTCTCCGGGTAGGTGGTCCAGTACGGCGCCGGCAGCAGCACCTCGTCGCCCGGGTCGAGCAGCGTCGCGAACGTGTTGTAGACCGCGTGCTTGCCGCCGTTGGTGACCAGGACCTGCGAGGCCTCGATCTCGTAGCCGGAATCCCGCTTCGTCTTCTCGACGATGGCCTGCTTCAGCTCCGGCAGACCGCCGGCCGGGCTGTAGCGGTGGTTCTTCGGATCGCGGGCGGCCACGACGGCGGCCTCGACGATGTAGTCCGGGGTGGGGAAGTCCGGTTCGCCGGCGCCGAAGCCGATCACCGGGCGGCCGGCGGCCTTGAGCGCCTTCGCCTTCGCGTCCACCGCGAGCGTGGCCGATTCACTGATTGCACCGATACGTGCAGAAATACGGGAGACCATGCGGCCCATCCTGGCACTGCCGGCCGGGCCGTCACACTTCGGTATCGCCTGGTGACCAGCCTGACCGCCGTCCGGTGATCGGCCTGGTGCGGAACTCATCTCGACCCCGCGCCGTTACCGGGAGGTGAAGACGGTATGGTTCAGCCCGCGGTACGGCGTCCGGTACAGGGCGTGGCGGGCGCTCGGAGCCTCACCTGGGCTCAGTTCGACCAGGTGGCCCCGACCCCGTACACTCTTCTAGTCCGGGCGTTGATGGCCCTGATCCGGCATGCCCTGGATCAGGTCTGGCGGCGCTGGGAAGCAGTACGAGATTTGCAGAGGGCACTAGCTCAACTGGCAGAGCATCGGTCTCCAAAACCGAAGGTTGGGGGTTCAAGTCCCTCGTGCCCTGCAAATCCTGACCGGCGCAGGGCCGGCCAGGGACGCCGCTAGCGAAAGAGGTAGGTCGTGACGGAGACGCGCACCCCGGCACCGTCCGGCGCCGGCAAGCCGGCGGAGAGCAAGTCGGGCAACCGGCTGCTGCGCTTCTATCGCCAGGTCGTCGCCGAGCTCCGCAAGGTGGTCTGGCCGACTCGCAAGCAGCTGTCCACCTACTTCATGGTCGTGCTGACCTTCGTGGTGTTCGTCATCGCGATCGTGTCGGTGCTCGACCTGGTCTTCGGCTGGGCGATGTTCAAGATCTTCGGCTGATCCCGACCGGCCGTAACCACCCGCGGAAGCCTGTTCCACCCCCGATGCACAGATGACGGAGTACAACGTGTCCGACCAGCGCGACGACGAGGTCCTCGAGGTAGAGGACGAGTTCGACGTATCCGCTGACTCCGGCGACGACCTCGGCTTCGACCTCGACGACTCGGACGACTCCGACGACGACGATGATCTGTTCGCCGACCTCGACGTCGAGGTTTCCGATGACGACGATGACGACGCGGTCGAGGTCGCGGCGGACAGCGAGTACGCCGCCGACGACGAGGCCGAGGACGGCACGCCGGACTCCGACGACTCCGATGACGAGCCGGTAGTGGTCGTCGCGGCCGCCGACGCCGCGGAGGCCGACGAGGTCGTCACCGCCGAGGATGTCGACGACGCCGCCGACGAGTTGGCCGAGGAGACCGCCGAGACGACGCTCGACGACACCGACGAGGCGCCGGTCGCGCCCGACGCGGTCGTCTTCTCCAGCGCCGACGACGACGCGGACTCGGAAGCTGAGGACGAGGACGAAGAAGAGGACGCCGAGGAAGCGGAGCCGGCCGAGCCGGTCGACCCGCTGGAGGAGCTGCGCAGCACGCTGCGCTCCCAGATCGGCGACTGGTACGTGGTGCACACGTACTCAGGGATGGAGAACCGGGTCAAGGGCAACCTCGAGAACCGGATCAACTCCCTGAACATGGAGGACTTCATCTTCGAGATCGTCGTGCCGACCGAAGAGGTCGCCGAGATCAAGAACGGGCAGCGCCGGATGGTGAAGCGCACCGTGCTTCCCGGCTACGTGCTGGTCCGGATGGACCTGACGGACGAGTCCTGGTCGACCGTGCGGCACACGCCGTCGGTGACCGGCTTCGTCGGGAACAGCCAGAAGCCCGTCCCGCTCAGCCTCGAAGAGGTTGAGAAGATGCTCGCTCCGGCCGTCGTGGCGGCGGCCGAGGCGGCGGCAGCCGAAACCGGTGCCGCACCCACCAAGGCCGCGGCCAAGAAGAAGGTCGAGGTCGCCGACTTCGGCGTCGGTGACTCGGTCATGGTGGTCGACGGGCCGTTCGCGACCCTGCACGCCACGATCACGGAGATCAATGCCGACGCCCAGCGGATCAAGGCGCTGGTGGAGATCTTCGGCCGGGAGACCCCGGTGGAACTCAGCTTCAGCCAGATCCAGAAAGTCTAAGGACCCGAGAACAACATGCCTCCCAAATCACGGAAGATCGCTGCCCTCGTCAAGGTGCAGCTCCAGGCCGGTGCCGCGACGCCGGCCCCGCCGGTCGGTACCGCGCTCGGACCGCACGGCGTCAACATCATGGAGTTCTGCAAGGCGTACAACGCCCAGACGGAATCCATGCGTGGCAACGTCGTGCCGGTCGAGATCACCATCTACGAAGACCGCTCCTTCACGTTCATCACCAAGACGCCGCCGGCGCCCGAGATGATCAAGAAGGCCGCGGGCCTGCAGAAGGGCTCGGCCGTCCCGCAGAAGGACAAGGTCGGCAAGATCACCAAGGACCAGGTCCGCGAGATCGCCACCACCAAGATGCCGGACCTGAACGCGCGCGACATCGACGCCGCGATGAAGATCATCGAGGGCACCGCCCGCTCGATGGGCGTCGTCGTAGAGAAGTAGTAGTCCACCCGGCCCGCAGTGGGTCAGCAGGAGTGGAAGGGCGATGAAGATCGCCCGTGACACCACAAACAGGAGTAGAGAAAACCTCATGGCACAACGCAGCAAAAGCTACCGCGCGATCGCGGAAAAGATCGACTTCGACCACCTGTACACCCCGCTCGAGGCCATCAAGCTGGCCAAGGAAGCGGCAGCCGGCAAGAAGCTGAACTCCACCGTCGACGTCGCGATGCGGCTCGGGGTCGACCCCCGCAAGGCCGACCAGATGGTGCGCGGCACCGTCATCCTTCCGCACGGCACCGGCAAGACGGCTCGGGTCCTCGTCTTCGCCACCGGTGAGAAGGCCGAGGCCGCACTGGCCGCCGGCGCCGACTTCGTCGGTGACGACGACATGATCAAGAAGGTGACCGACGGCTGGCTGGACTTCGACGCCGTCGTCGCCACGCCTGACCTGATGGGCAAGGTCGGCCGGCTCGGCCGGGTGCTCGGACCGCGTGGTCTGATGCCGAACCCGAAGACCGGCACGGTCACCCCGGACGTGGTCAAGGCTGTCAACGAGATCAAGGGCGGCAAGATCGAGTTCCGGGTCGACCGGCACGCGAACCTGCACTTCATCATCGGCAAGGCCTCCTTCGACGAGGCCCAGCTGGTGGAGAACTACGGCGCCGCACTGGAGGAGATTCTCCGGCTGAAGCCCTCCAGCTCCAAGGGCCGTTACATCAAGAAGACGGTCTTCTCGACGACGATGGGTCCGGGTGTCCAGGTTGACCCGAACATCGTCCGCAACCTGCTCGAGGACCCGGCTCAGGTCTGAGCCTGGTAGCACCGCTTGAACAGACGAAAGGCCCGGTCGGCGGACCGGGCCTTTCGCGTTTCCGCGTCCCCATCGCAACGGCGTGACCACGCGGTAGCCTCGCCTGCTCACCACCATACGGCCGGTTCCCGTTGCTCGCAGGTCGGTGCGTATCGGTTCTGGCTCAGCGATCGAGCAGGTCGGGGGAGAGATCGGCCAGGTTCGGTACGCCGACCAGCCGCATCGCGTGCTCGAGTTCCTCACCGAGATCGCCGATCAACCGGGTGACGCCGGCCGAGCCGCCGACCGTGAGCGCCCACAACGCGGGTCGGCCGACGAACACCGCGCGGGCGCCGAGAGCCAGTGCCGCCAGGATGTGTTCGCCGCGCCGGATCCCGCCATCGACGTACAGCTCAGTGCCGGAACCGGCGAGCGCCTCGGCGACATCGGGCAATGCGTGCGCCGTCGAGATCGCCCCGTCGAGCTGCCGGCCGCCGTGGTTCGACACGATCACTCCGGCAGCACCCGCGTCGGCGCAACGCTTGGCGTCGTCGCCGCGCAGTACGCCCTTGACCACGACCGGGAGCCCGGTGCGTTCGGTGAGCCAGCCGATGACGTCCGGGGTGAGGTCGTCCGCCTTGCCGAGGTCGCCGTCGGCGTACTTGTTTTCGTCCAGATTCGCCAGCAGTTGCCCGTCCGGGATCACCTCCCAGACGCTCGGTCCGTCGTCCTCTTTCCGGCCGACCACGGGAGTATCAGCAGTCAGTATTACGGCTCGCGCGCCGCCCTCGACCGCCTTGTCGAGCATCCGGAGCGTCGCGTCGCGGTTCTTCACCACGTAGATCTGCAGCCACCAAGGCGCTCCGACGGCGCCGAGTTCGGCGAACGTCGTACCGGCGTTGCTGGAGACACCGAGAACCGAGTGGGCCGCGGCGACTCCGGCTGCCATCGCGGACTCACCGTCCGGATCGGCCTGCCGCTGGAGCGTCGTCGGCGCCACCATGATCGGGACGTCGATCGGCGTACCGAGTGCGGTCGTGCGCAGGTCGACGGTCGACACGTCGGTCAGGACGTGCGGCCGGAACCGGTACGAGCTCCAGGCTGCGGTCGCCTCGCCGACGCTGACGCCGCCTGCCGATCCCTGCCGGAAGTACCGGTGGACGGGCTCGGGCAGCTTCTCGGCAGCGGCCGCTTCCAGGGTGTCGATCCATCGCATGATCTTGATCGTGCCACCGCCTCGGTGCCTGCCGCGCGCCAGTTTGCCCAAAAGGGCCGTGCGAAGGCTGGATCGTGCCCGGTAGACTGATGACGTGAACTTAACTGGGCAGCGATTTCTGCGCCCCGGCCGGCACAGTGGTGCCGACGGGGTGAGCTGCTGCTGCGCTCTCTCCTGAGGTGACCGCGGCCGGTCGGGGTGTCTTCTCCTCCGAACCCGCTGCTCACTCTGGAGTAAACCCTCATGTCTGTTCTGACTGCTGAAGAACTGCACGCCGCCCTGTCCCTGCGCGACCTCGCCGACCCGGCGCAAGGCCCGCACGCGATCCAGCTGATCGTCGATTCGATCCGGACCGAGCTCGGCCAGGCCTGGCCGTACACCGAGATCTGGACCCGGCGCGATCATCCCGTCGTCCCGCTGGCCGACAACTACGACAACCTCGGGTACGCCGCCGACGCGGTCACCCGCGAGGAGCGCTACACCCGGTACGCCTCCGCCGGGACCGTACTGCGAAGCCACACGTCGGCGATGATCCCGCCGGCGCTTCGCGAACTGGCCGACTCGTCAGCCGCGTCCGACGTACTCATGATCTGTGCCGGGATCTGCTACCGCCGCGACTCTGTCGACTGGCAGCACACCGGTACGCCGCATCAGCTGGACCTTTGGCGGCTCAGCCGCAACGTCACGCTGGGGGAGCCGGAGCTGGAGGCAATGATCGCCACGCTCGTCGCGACCGTGCTGCCGGGGCAGACCTACCGCACGGTGCCGGCGGTGCACCCGTACACGATCCACGGTCGCCAGATCGACGTACTGCTTGACGATCAGTGGATCGAGATCGGCGAATGCGGCGTGGCGGCTCCCGCCGTACTGCGACGGGCCGGGCTCGACGAACGCTGGACCGGTCTGGCGATGGGGCCGGGGCTGGACCGATTGCTGATGCTGCGCAAGGGCATCCGCGACATTCGGTTGCTTCGGTCAACAGATCCCCGGGTGGCGGGGCAGATGCTGGACCTTTCGGCGTACAAGTCCGTTTCGTCGATGCCTCCGGTCCGGCGAGACCTGTCGCTCGTGGTCGGCCCGGACGCCGACACCTCACCCGAGGCGCTTGGCGACAAGGTGCGTGACGCGCTCGGGGCTGACGCCGATGCCGCCGAGTTGCTGGAGATTCTCGGCGAGACGTCGTACGACGAACTGCCGCCGGCGGCCCGCGATCGGCTGCGACTCGAGCCCGGTCAGCGCAACGTCCTCGTCAGGCTGATCCTGCGTCCCGTCGACCGCACCCTCACCGCGGCCGAGGCGAACGCCCTACGGGACAAGGTTTATCGCGCCCTCCACGAAGGGCCAGTGCTGGAACTAATCGGAGGCTAGTCACGAGCGGTTCGCCCGGAGTGGCGGAGTGCTCGGGTGGCAACGGCGAAGGCGCAGATTGCCAGCGGAACCTCCAGGAGGAGGGCTTCGGTGAGGGAGAGGGTGTGGTCCAAGCCGGGGGCGGAGGTGCTGACGTCGAACCAGGCGTCGGCGAGTAGGAGAGTGCCGGCTGCCACCGAGGTGAGGGCTGCGCGGATGTCCTGCTTGTGGAGGAGGTAGGCGGTGGCGGCGGCCGCTAGGGCGGTGCCGCAGTCGAGGCCGATCCAGGCGAGCTTCCAGTGATTCGCCTGGTAGGTCGACGGAAGAGTCGCCGCGAGGATCAGACACCAGGGGAGCAGTACTGCGGCGACTCCGGCGGCGACCAGCGTCGCGAGGCCGGCGGGGGAGCGGCGCGGTCGGATCCGGCCGTCGAGGCGTCCTTCGGCCAGGTAGTCGTCGAGAACCTCGGCGACCCGGTCGTCGATCGCGTCGCCCAGCGCGTCGGGCAGGGCGCTGCCGGTGGTGAGAAGGCGGTGGGAAACCGGTCGGTCCGGCATGGTCGTCGTCATGCCTTCGAGCCTCCCGAAAACGAGCGCTGACCACAGTCAGGTCAGCCCACGAAGCCGACCGGGGGATAACCCCCGGTCGAACCGGTGGCTTCCCCCATCCCGCCCGACCGCCACCGCCCCGTAGGTTGTTGCCTACGGCCAACACAAGAAGAAGGGTGCAGTGGAATGGCGACGAGCGTCGCGAGTCCTGTTCCTCGGGCGCCCTGGCGGATCTGGCGGTCGCCGTACTTGTGGCTGGCTACTGTGCATCTGCTCGGTGACGCTGTCGTGGTGCTCGTCGGTGGGTTGCTTGTTCCGCTGATGCTTCTGGTGGCTGTGGTCGCCTTCCCGCTCGCCTACCTCGGCATCCAGCTGACGGTCGGCGCCACCCGAGTCGTGTACGCCGTTGGCAAGCTGGAGCGGGCGCGGGCCGCGATCACCCGCGACCAGGTGATTGCGCCCCTGGTCAGACCGGCCGGCACCGGTTCGGCAGCCGCCGATGCCCGGGCAGCCTTGGCCGATCGCGCGCTCTGGCGGCAGTTCGGGTACTTCATTCTGTTGCTCGGCATGGCACTGGTTGGCGTCCCAGCGATCGTGCTGGCCTGGTCTGTGCCGCCCGTACTGATGGCGTTGCCGTTCTACTTCTCCAAGTTCGCGGCCTCCAAGGCTCAGCTCGGGCCGTTCGTGGTCGACAGCGTCGACCAGGCGATCGCGGTCGCCGTGATCGCGTTCCTGTTCCTGTTCGCGGTGTCACCGCTGCTCATCCGGGGCCTCTCGGCGGTCGACGGGATCCTGGCGCGCAACCTCCTCGGCGCCTCCGAGACCGGCGCGTTGGTGAAGCGCGTCGACCAACTGGTGACGAGCCGTCAGCAGGTGGTCGACTCGGTCGAGTCCGAGCGCCGGCGGATGGAGCGCGACCTGCACGATGGCGCCCAGCAACGCCTGGTCTCGTTGGCGATGACGCTGGGCCGAGCTCGCGGTCGGCTGGGTGAAACCAACCCGGCGGTCAAGGACCTGATCGAAGAAGCACATGCCGAGGCGATGCAGGCGATCGCCGAGCTGCGGGACCTCACGCGCGGACTCCACCCGCCGGTGCTGACCGATCGCGGGCTCGATGCCGCCATCTCCGCGGTGGCCGCACGCGCGCCCGTGCCGGTGCAAGTCGACGTACGGGTCGATCCCAGGCCGTCGCTGACGATCGAGGCGATCGCGTACTTCGTCGTCACCGAGGCGCTGACGAACGTGGCGAAGCATGCCCAGGCCGCGAGGGCGTCGGTCCAGATCGTCCGGACAGGCGACGTACTTCGGGTCGTGGTGACCGACGACGGAAGAGGCGGCGCCGATCCGGCGCACGGCACCGGTCTGCGCGGTCTCGTCGACCGCGTCTCCGGGGTGGACGGAAAACTCGCGGTGGTCAGCCCGATCGGCGGCCCGACCACCCTGACGGCGGAGGTGCCATGCGGCTCGTGATCACAGCGGTCAGCCCGGTTGGCGGCCCAAGCGTTCTGGAGGTGCCATGCGGGTCGTGATCGCCGAGGATTCGGTGTTGTTGCGGGAGGGGATCGTGCGGCTGCTCGAGGAGCAGGACTGCGAGGTGCTGGCTGCCGTCGGTGATGGCGACCAGCTCCTCAAGGCGGTGGACGAGCACCAGCCCGATGTCTGCGTGGTCGACGTCCGGATGCCGCCGACCTTCACCGACGAAGGGCTGCGAGCCGCCCTGGTGATCCGGCAGCGGTCGCCGCAGATCGGCGTACTCGTGCTGTCGCAGTACGTCGAGGAGCGCTACGCGAGCGAGCTGATCGGGAACAACCCGGGCGGCGTCGGCTACCTGCTGAAGGACCGGGTCGCGGACGTCGACCAGTTCATCGACGGGTTGCGCCGGGTCGCCGAAGGTGGCGCCGCGCTCGACCCGGAGGTGATCTCCCAGCTGCTGGTCCGGTCCCGCCAGGCTGACCCGCTCTCCGTGCTCAGCCCACGTGAGCAGGACGTACTGCGGGCGATGGCCGAAGGCCGCTCCAACGCGGGGATCGCGAAGGCGCTGGTGGTCGGCGAGGGTGCGATCGAGAAGCACATCAGCAACATCTTCGCCAAGCTCGGGCTGGCCCCGGCCGACGGCGAACATCGCCGGGTGCGAGCCGTCCTCAAGTTCCTGGAGTCGTGATGACGAAGGCACAGCGGAGAATGCTGCAACTTGGCCTGATCCCGGTACTCGCGCTGATCCTCGGCGGCGCCGCGGTCACGGTCTCGATGATCCGCGGCAAGCTGGACTACGACTACTCGACGACCTACGACAAGGCGATCGACGGAATCACCATCACGGCGAACATGCAGGTCGAGGTCGCCCCGAGCAGGGACGGCAAGGTGCACGTCACGCTGATTGGGACCTATACGGATCACCAGCCGACGATCGACGTACGGAACCTCGAGCCGCGGGCGCACGAACTTCAGGTCGGCGCGCAGTGCGCCGGCTCCGGTTGCCGGCTCGCGCTGGAGATCGCGTTGCCGAGTTCGACCCGGGTGTCGATCAGTACCGAAGGGGCGTCGGTGGAGCTGCTCCGATTGACTGGCAACCTGCAGGTCACGGCCGACGACGGGTCGGTGAACGGGGTACGCCTCGGCGGCGTCAGAGCTTCGATCAAAACGCAGAGCGGCTCGGTGGATCTCGGCTACGACCGGGCACCGGCCAACATCGAGGTGACCACCGACAACGGATCCGTGCACCTCCTGGTTCCGAAGTCAGCGGCGTACGCGATCGACGCCGCCGCTGACCACGGATCCACCGAGCTCAATGTCGACAACGACCTGAGCTCGCCCAACCAGTTCCACCTCCGCAGCAGCAACGGAAGCATCACCGTCGACTCTAAATAATTGCCCAGAGCAACGCCGACATGCCGAAGCCGACCAGGGACAGGACGGTTTCCAGCACCGACCAGGTCAGCAGGGTCTGCTTGACCGTCATGTTGAAGTACTTCGCGACGATCCAGAAACCGCCGTCGTTCACGTGGCTGAGGATGATGGAGCCGGCGCAGATGGCGGCGGCGATCAGCGCCAGGTGAGCCTGCGAGTACCCGTCGGTGGTCAGCAGCGGACCGACGATGCCACCCGTGGTGACGATCGCGACCGTCGCGGAACCCTGCGCGATCCGCAGCCCACAAGAGATCACGTAGGCGAGCAGCAGCACCGGCAGCCCCGCACTCGACAGGCTCTTGGCCAGCGCGGCACCAACGCCGGTAGCCGAGATGACCGCGCCGAAGAACGCGCCCGCGCCGACGACCAGGAGGATCATGCCGACCGGCTTCAGAGAGTTGCTGGACAGCTCGCTGAACTCTGCGTTCGTCATGCCACGCCGTACGCCGAGCAGGTAGTACGCCGCCAGCACGGCCAGCAGCAGGGCGACGGCCGGGTTGCCGAGGAAGGTGAGCACGCTCAGCAGGTCCCGGTGCGGATCGAGGATCAGCGTGCCGAAGGTGGCCCCGAGGATCAGCACCAGCGGCAGCAGGATGACCGCCATCACCAGGCCGAGCGACGGCTCGGGCTTCTGCTCGCCCTCGCTCTCCTCCGCGACGATGAACTCGTTCGGCACGCTGACGGGAACGCGCGGCGCGATGTAGAGCGGCCAGAGAATGCCGGCCACCGCGAAGGCGGGCAGACCGCAGGCGAGCCCGATGATGATGAGCCAGCCCATGTCCACGTGCAGCAGACCGGCGACCGCCGTCGGACCGGGGTGGGGCGGCAGGAACGCGTGCGTCATCGACAGACCCGCGAGCACCGGCAACGCGTAGAGCACGAGCGACTTGCCGCCACGCTTCGCCGCGACGTACACGAGCGGGGCGAGCACGAAGATGCCGATGTCGAAGAAGACCGGGATTCCGAAGATCAGGCCGACCAGGCCCATCGCGACCGGCGTGCCCTTCGGGCCGAACAGCTTCAGCAGCCGGCGGCTCAGCACGTCGGCGCCGCCGGACCTCTCCAGCAGAGCGCCGAGCACGGTACCCAGGCCGATGATGACGGCGATATGGCCGAGAATCCCGCCGAAACCCTTCTCCAGCACGGAGTCACTCGATTTGAGCGCCGTACCGACGATCTGCCGGACGTTCAGCCCGGGCCGCCAGGGCCAGGAACAGGCCGGTGGCGAGCAGCGAGATGAACGGCTCGAGCTTGACCTTGATGATCAGGAACAACAGCAGCGCGATGGCCACCAGACACAGCAGCAACAAGCCTGCCGTGTCATGGTGCAGCCAATCGATGGCACCGGACATGGGGACACTCCGAGGTCTAGCAGGGGACGGCAGGGACAACTAAAAAAGGGAAGATAAGAGCGGGTGGGGGCGGTCCAGCAGGGGACGGAAGGGGCGGTTCAGCCCAGTGCGGCACAGAAAGTGGTCGCCTTGGCGGTGATGTCCGCCCAACGGGCGGCTTCCACGTCGGCGGGGGACACCACGTCGGTACCGGCACTGACCGCGAGGGCACCGGCGTCGAGGAACTGGCGGGCGTTGCCGGCGTTCACACCGCCGGAGGGGACCAGCGGTACGCCGGGGAACGGCCCACCGAGGTCTTTCAGGTACTTCGGTCCCAGCTGATGCGCCGGGAAGATCTTGACCGCGTCGGAGCCGAGCGCGAGGGCCGTCATGACTTCCGAGGGCGTGAACGCACCCAGCACGATCGGGATCCCGGCGGCGTGCGCGGTCGCCACGATCTCCGCCGCCTCCAGCCCCTGGCCCGGCGTCACGATGAACTGCGCTCCGGCTTCGACCGCCTGCTTGGCCTGCGCCGCGGTCCGCACGGTGCCCGCTCCTACTACGGCGCCGGTCTCGGCCGACGTCGAGGCAGCCCGCTCCAGATGCCGGGGCAGCTCCGGCGTGGTGAAGGTCAGTTCGATCACATGGATGCCACCGGCAACCAAAGCGGCGCAGAGATCACGCGCGTCGTCGATCGCCGGCGCGCGGACGACGCTCAGTACGCGGTCTTGGCGCAGCAGGTCCAGAGTGCTCATCGGTTTCCTTCACTAGAGACGGCCGTACGCCGGATCGCGCGGCCGGGGAGTTCGTCGGTGCGGCGTCCGTCGGCGATCACCGGAACACCGTTGACCAGCACCCAGGGGATGCCTTCGGCCTGCTGACGCGGGTTGTCGAAGGTGGCCGCGTCGCGGACGGTGTTCGGGTCGAAGAGGACCAGATCTGCGTGGTACCCCTCCCGGACCAGACCCCGGTCGGTCAGGCGCAATCGACGCGCGGGACGCCCGGTCAGGTGGTGGATGCAGTCGGCCAGTTCGAGAACGCCCAGTTCGCGGACGTAGTGGGCCAGGTAGCGCGGGAACGTCCCCCAGGCGCGCGGATGCGGCTTGCCACCGACCAGGATCGCGTCCGATCCACCGGTATGGGTCGGGTGCCGCATGATCGCCTGCACGTTCTCCTCATGGCCGACGTGCTGCAGGATCGTGGTCGCGAGGTTGTCCCGGACCAGCAGGTCGAAGAACACCCACGACGGCGGCTTGCCGATCCCGGCGGCGATCGCGGCGACGGTGTTACCGACCGCGCCGGACAGGGTCTCGTTCTTCACCCCGCCGATCTCGATGGTGTTCCAGTCGGTCACGCAGCCGTGGCAGCCGTCGGTCCCGACCTGCTCCAACTCGTAGGCGATCCGCTCCCGATCGGCCGGGTCGGCGAGCCGGGCCAGCAACGCGTCGGGTCCGCCTTCGGCCGTCCAGCTCGGCAGGATCGCGGCCAGAGTGGTTGCCCCCGGCAAGTACGGGTAGGTGTCGGTGGTGATGTCCACGCCGTCGGCCAGGCCAGCGTCGATCAGCGCCAGCAGGTCGACGCCGCGGCCGCGGTTCGGCTCGAAGTTCATCGTCGCGTGGGTGAGGTGAAGGGCGCAGCCGGACTCCCGGGCGACGTCGATCATCTCGCCGTACGCCTCCAGCGCGCCCTTTCCGTAGGAGCGCTGGTGCGGGCTGTAGTACCCGCCGTACGAAGCGACGACGCGGCAGAGCTCCACCAGTTCGTTGGTACCGGCGAACATGCCGGGCGTGTAGGTGAGTCCACTGCTCATCCCGGCGGCACCCTGGTCGAGACCCGCCGCGAGCAGCCGCTTCATCTCGTCGAGCTCGGCCGGAGTGGCCGGGCGGTTCGCAGTACCGACGACCATCATCCGCAGAGTGCCCTGCGGGACCAGGTACGCCGCGTTGCAGGCGATCCCTTGGTCGAGCCGGTCGAGATAGCCGGCGACGGTGGACCAGGAGAAGTCGAAGTCGTCCGGTTCGCCGTTCCAGCCGGCGATCTGGCGGCGGACGGCGGCCCGGGTGGGATCGTCGATCGGTGCGAACGACAGCCCGTCCTGGCCGAGCACCTCCAGCGTGACGCCCTGACTGATCTTGGCCAGATGGTCCGGATTCGCCAGGATCTGAAGGTCGGAGTGCGCATGCATGTCGATGAACCCAGGCGCCAGCGCCAACCCACTCGCGTCGATCGTCCGAGCCGGCTGAAGCTCGCCGCTCGTCGCCTCGCTGGTGCCGGCGCGGAGCGCCGCTCCGCCGGGCGACGTGGCCGGGTCTGCGTGCCGACGCAGGATCGCGGCGATCCGCCCTTTGTCCACCACGACGTCGGCGGCGTAGCCGGCGCTGCCAGTGCCGTCGTAGACGGTCGCGCCGGTGATCAGCAGGTCGGTCATCAGAGCCTCACGATCGATCAGAAGAAGGTGCGGATCAGGTCGACCACGACGGGGTCGTCGGCATCCGGGTCGTCGATGACCGGGATCAGGCCCCACTTGTCGAACGCCGTACAGGGATGCGACAGCCCGACCCGCAGTTCGTCGCCGATCACCACGGCGTCGGCACCGAAGGTGAGGAACCCGTGCTGGTCGTTCATCTTGGTGACGGTCATCCCGTCGACCGGCCGGACCGCGTCAGCCGGCGTCCGGGGGCGCAGCAACTGCGGCTCGGGCAGGTTCTCGTCGAAGGGCAGGTCACGCTTGCCGGCGTCGAAGATCGCCAACCCCGGTTCGGGTTGTGAGGTGATCCGGATCCAGCCGTGCATCGCCGGGGTCAGCACCTCGCCGTCGGTGCGAGGGACCGAGCCGAGTGGGGAGATCTCGCGGTAGTACCCGTCGTCGTGCGCGATGTACGCTCCGGACCGGATCACCACCCGAGCGCCGGTCTTGGCGAGCGGGCTGAGCACCTGGGCCACCTGCTCGAAGTACGCGCTTCCACCGGCGCTGACTACCGGCACCAGGCCCTCGTCGTACCGGCCGTCCTCCTGCAAGCGGGTGTGGACCGCGGCGAGGTCGCGAAGATAGGAGCGGACGTGTTCGAGCCCGGCGTCGTCCGCGCCGTGCGCGATCGCACCTTCGTATCCAGCGACGCCGGCCAACCGAAGGGTCGGTGCTGCCTCGATCGCCTCAGCGACAGCAAGAGCTGTCTCGGCACCTCGCGCGCCGGTGCGGCCGCCCTTGCCGCCGACCTCGACCAGTACGTCGAGTTGGCGCGCGCCTGCTTCCACGTACGCCGAGCGGGCCGCCTCCATGATCTGGACCGTACGAACCGAGTCGGCCCAGACCATCAGCTCGAACGAGTCGTCGGCGGCGAGTTGGTCGGCGAGCCAGCGGAGCTGCAGCGGGGAGATCACCGAGTTCGCGATCATCACCCGGCTGACTCCGTAGGCGCGGGCCACGCCGAGCTGGAAGACGTTCGCGAACGTCATGCCCCAGGCGCCGGCCTCGAGCTGGGTCGCCCACAGCGCGGGAGCCATCGTGGTCTTGCCGTGCGGCGCGATCTCGACGCCGTGGTCTGCGCACCAACGGGCCAACGTCAAGACGTTGTGCCGCAGGCCGGGCGCGGACAGAGTGAGCAGGGGAGTCGGCAGCCCGGAAAGTCGCGGCTTGCCGGCCAGCACCTCGGCTACGGTCTGCCCCCAGAACGCCGGCGGCAGTGCCTTGTCCTGCCAGCTCACAGGCTGGTCGGCCAGGGCTGCGACGGCTGCGGCATCGTACGAAGCTGACATTGCGTCCCTCGGATCGGCAGTACTGAATTGCATATTGCGCAACGGTCGTTGCGCATTCTGATGTACCGGTTGTAGCATCGCGCTAGAACTTCCGTCAACGACAGACGCTCGAGAGGACTGGCCGGTGGTCGATTTGGTACACCGAGCGATCTGCCTGGGTGAGGCGATGATCATGCTCGCCGCCGAGACCGGTGCCCCGTTGGAGGATGTCGAGACGTTCCGGCGATCCGTCGGCGGCGCCGAGTGCAATGTCGCCGGTGGCCTGGCGGCGCTCGGTGTCCCGACCGGGTGGGTTTCGAGGCTCGGCGCGGACGGCTTCGGTCGCCACGTACTGCGTGACCTCGAATCCCGCGGTGTCGACGTCGGTGGGGTGGAGGACGATCCACTGCGGCCGACCGGGCTGTATGTGAAGCACACCACCGGCGGTCGGACCCGGATGCACTACTACCGCTCCGGATCGGCAGCGGCCGCGATGGATGCGACCTTCCTCGACCGGCCGGCTGTGCGCAATCGCCTGGTCGGCGCCGAACTCGTGCACACCACCGGCATCACCGCAGCTATCTCCACTACGGCCGCGGAATTGCTGGACCGGCTGGCTGCGCTGCGAGACACGCTGGGCTTCACCTTGAGCGTCGACCTGAACTGGCGGCCGGCCTTGTGGCGGGACACGGACCCGGCGCCGCTCTGGCGATTGCTGCGAGCTGCCGATGTCGTGCTGATCGGTGCGGACGAGGCGATGCTGTTCGCTGGAACCAGTGACCCTGCCGAGCTTCGGCAACTGCTTGGTTCGCGTTCGACGCTCGTGGTGAAGTCCGATGCGCACGTAGCGCTCGCGCTGGAGCCGAGCGGCCGTTGGACGGAGGTGCCGGCGCTTACTGTCGACGTGGTCGAGCCAGTGGGAGCAGGGGACGCCTTCGCGGCTGGGTACTTGGCTGGCACGTTGCAGGGGTTGCCGATGGAGCAGCGGCTTCGGCTGGGGCACCTCAGTGCGGCAGCGGTCCTCGCAGTACCGGACGACCACGCGGCACCGCCGGAGCCCGTAGTACGGGATGCTTTGTTGCACTGTTCCGACGAGGACTGGGCTCGTACTCAAGTAGGTGCCCAGGGCATCAGTTCGCCTGCACTGGTTGGAGGTGCCGTATGAGTCAGAGCCTGGCCAGAGCGCTGCAGATCCTGGTGAGCCTCGGCGAAGGGGATCGGTCGCTGGACCAGCTCGCGACCGAGCTGGACGTGCACAAGACGACCGTGTTGCGGCTGCTGCGGACGATGGAGGTCGAGCACTTCGTACGCCGCGACGACGCCCATCGGTACCGACTGGGCTCGCGTCTGTTCTCCCTTGCCGACGCGGCGCGCGAGCAGCATGTCGTGCGAGCTGTTGCGGCTCCCCACTTGCGGCAGTTGAACCAGCGGACCGGGCAGACGGTGCACCTCGCGGCGTACGAGAACGGGCAGGTCATCTACATCGACAAGCTCGACAGCGTGCAGTCGGTCCGGATGTACTCGCAGATCGGGGTCCCTGCGGCGCTGCACTGCACGGCGGTCGGCAAGATCCTGCTGGCGGCGCAGCCCAAGCGGCAGCGCGAGGCACTGCTGACGACCATCGAGTACCGGCAGTTCACCCCGAACACGATCACGGAGCCGGATGCGCTGCGCGACGAGCTCGATCTGGTCCGGTCGCAGGGCTGGGCGCACGACCGGGCCGAGCACGAGTCGTTCATCAATTGCATCGGGGCTCCGATCAAGGAACGCTCCGGCCGGGTGGTCGGGGCCGTCTCCGTGTCCGTGCCGGACGTTCTGCTCAACTATGAGCAGGTGCTGGAGTTGCTGCCCGACCTGCTCACCACCACGGCGGCCATCGGCGCCGACTACAACTGAGTCAACCAATCAGGAAGGCTGTACCGCATGTCCTCCAAGACCGTCATCTCCACCACCGACGCCCCCGCGCCGATGCCCGTCTTCTCCCAGGGTGTGCGCAAGGGCGGCATCCTGCAGGTGTCCGGCCAGGGCTCGGTCGACCCCAGCGGGAAGTTCGTCAACGAGGGCGACGTCAAGGCGCAGACCACCCAGGTCCTGCAGAACATCGAGGCCATCCTCAAGGCCGGCGGCGCGACCTTCGACGACGTCGTGATGCTGCGCGTCTACCTGACCACCCGCGAGGACTTCGCCCCGATGAACGAGGCCTACGCCGAGTTCGTCACCCCGCGCACCCCCAGCGGCATCCTCCCCTCCCGTACCACCGTCTTCACCGGCCTCCCGCTCGAGCAGATGCTGGTCGAGATCGACGCCCTCGCCGCCCTGGACTGATCCGCCACTGGCGGTTGCGATGGTGCTATGAGCGCCCAGTCCGAGATCACCCAACGCGACTTGCGACTACGGTCCAAAGAGATCATGGATGCCGTCCAGAGCGGTGAGTCCTTCACGGTCACCCGGGACGGCCACCGGATCGGCGAGTTGATCCCACTACGCCGCCGGCGGCGGTTCGTCCCCCGCGGAGAGTTCGCCGCGATGTCTCGCACCGCGCCGGACATTCTGCTGGACACCTTCCGCGCCGACCAGGACGCCGACATCGACGCCGAGCCCAACGACCCCTATGCCCGCTGAGTATCAGCAGGGGGCTGCTCGACACGAACATCATGATCCGGCGCAGGTGGATCGACCCGGCGGAACTGCCCGTGGAGATGGCCATCTCGGCCGTCACGCTGGCGGAACTGTCTGCGGGTCCGCATCAGGTGCGCGGTGACCAGGACCGGTACGAAGAACATGCCGAGCGGGCCCGGCGGATGGATGTCCTCCAGCGCGCCGAGAACGAGTTTGATCCGATCCCGTTCGACGCGGAGGCGGCCCGGATCTATGGCCGGATCTGCGCCGCGGTCGTGGCCGCCGGGCGGACCCCGCGGCGCCGCACCGCCGATCTGATGATCGCCAGTATCGCCGCGGCCGAAGAACTTCCCTTGTTCACCACGAATCCGGACGACTTCCGAGGGCTTGAAGGCTTGCTGACCGTCGTACCGGTCGGTCAACGAATGATCGCTGGGTGAGACCAGGCGTCTCATCCAGCGGTTGAAGGTGGGACGATGGGGCGGATGGCAGCTCCCGTCAGGCTTCTGCGGATCGCCCCCTCGGTCTATTTGCCGGCGTTGCTGTACGGCATCGGGCAGGGGGCGATCGCGCCGGTCGTGGCGCTGTCCGGCCGCGACCTGGGCGCTTCGGTCGCGTCGGCCGGCTTGGTGGTCGCGGCGGCCCGGGCTGGGGCAAGTGGTCGGGGACATTCCGGCCGGGGCGCTGACCACGCGGATCGGTGAGCGTCGCGCGATGGTGGCGGCGACTGTGCTCGTGTCTATCGCGCTCGGCGCCTGTCTCGTGGTGCCCACCGTGTGGGGGCTCGCGCTGGCGATCTTCGCGACAGGGCTGGCCGCGGCGGTCTGGGGATTGGCTCGGCAGGCGTACTTGAGTGAAGCCGTTCCGATCGAGCTCCGGGCACGGGCGCTGTCCACGCTGGGCGGAGTAGGGCGGATCGGGTCGTTCATCGGCCCGTTCCTGGGCGCCTTCGCGATGAAGTTCCTCGGCACGGACGGCGCCTACTGGGTCCACCTGGTCGCCGCGCTGCTGGCCTGCGCGGTGCTGGTGAGCCTTCCAGACATCGAGTCCGTACGCCGTGCCCGCGCCGCGCGGCCGGTCGTCGTGCAGTCCACCCGCGCGGTCATCCGCGAACACCTCCCCGTACTGCGAACGCTCGGCGTCGGCGCACTTCTCGTCGGCGCGGTGCGCGCGTCCCGGCAGGTGGTGATCCCGCTCTGGGCGGAGCACCTCGGCCTGGATCCGCAGACGACCAGCCTCATCTTCGGGGTCTCCGGCGCGGTGGACATGCTGCTCTTCTATCCAGCCGGCTCGGTGATGGACCGCTTCGGCCGCAAGTGGGTCGCCGTACCGTCGATGCTGGTCCTGGGCCTCGCGCATCTACTACTGCCACTGACCCACTCGGCAGGAGCGTTGACGGCAGTGGCTCTACTAATGGGCATCGGCAACGGACTCGGCGCGGGCGTGATCATGACACTCGGAGCAGACGCTTCCCCGCCGGTCGGCCGGGCTCAGTTCCTCGGCGCCTTCCGCCTCTTCGCGGACACGGGCAACGGCGCCGGGCCGCTGCTCATCGCGGCAGTGACCGCACTGGCCGGCCTGGCGCCCGCAGTACTGGTTATGGGACTTACTGGCTGGGCAGCGGCGACAGCTATGAGTCGCTGGATCCCGCCTCATCCCACTCGCCCTGACTGAGCCCAGTCAGGTAGCGATCCAACAGCGCAGCGCCGTGCAGCATGGCCCGCGTACGCCGGTCGTGTGCCGCTCGCCGTTCGGCCACAGCGGCTCGCAGCGCCTCGGTGCTCCCCGTACGGCGAAGTCCTTCGAGCACCGGCCTGATCTGGTCGAACCCGTACCGCCCCCGCCGCAACATCGCGATGATCCGAGCGTCCCGGACCTGCGGCGGCCCATACCTTCTGTACTTCGTACTGCGTTCCCGGCTGGGCATCAGCAGCCCGGCCGACTCCCAGAGCCGCAGCGTGGCAGCCCGCACTCCAAGCTGCGCCGCCAGCTCGCCCACCAGCAACGGCGGTCCCGCAACAGCCACCTGCGGCCCCAGGAACTGCTCAGCCGCAGCACCCAAGGCTTCGCTCATCTCGTCGGTCGCCAGCCGCTGCGCATGCAACGCGGCATGGCTGGCATCGACCACTCGAAGCGCCAAGCCGTTGTCCCCGGCATGCACCGCCCGCATGATCTCCGTCGCCGCCTCGCGCCCGAAGCCAGGTGCCAATGCCCGAAACGCCCGCAAGGCAGCCAGATGCGCCTGCTCGTACCGGCGGTACCCCGACTCGCTCCTGAGCGCCGGTGGCAGAATTCCCTCGGCTTCGTAATTACGCACCAACTGAGCCGAGATCCCTGCCTCACGGGCAAGATCGACCGGCCGCAAGCTCATCTCGGCACCCTACTGCGGGAACCCGGGGCCGGAATCGATTTGGTGGCCAGGCCGGAGCTTGTTACATTTGAGGCTGCCAAAGACCGCTGGTCGTTGCTCCCGGAGCAGCTGAAGGTCCCACAAGCTCGTGGGCGGCCCGCGTAGGTGACAAGTTAGTGGAAGTCTCACGCCCTTGCGCCTGCGCAGGGGCGTTTTCGATGTTGAGGGTCCTGGCCGGTGTGGCAAGCGGTATGGCATTTCAGGCCAAACTCCATCAATTGGTGGAGCGGAAGGAGACCCATGGCGAGGCCGGACAAGGCTGCCGACGTCGCAGAGCTCACTGAGAACTTCAAGAGCTCCGCCGGCGCCGTGCTGACCGAGTACCGCGGACTCACCGTGGCGCAGTTGCGGCAGTTGCGCACTACGCTCGGTGACGACGTGAACTACGCCGTGGTGAAGAACACGCTGACCAAGATCGCGGCCAAGGACGCGGGAGTGGAGTCGTTCGACTCGCTGCTGCAGGGTCCGTCGGCCATCGCCTTCATCAAGGGCGACCCGGTGGTCGCGGCCAAGGGGCTGCGTGACTTCGCCAAGGCCAATCCCCTTCTCGTCATCAAGGGTGGTGTGCTGGATGGCAAGGCACTCAACTCTGACGAGATCAACAAGCTCGCTGACCTGGAGTCGCGTGAGGTTCTCCTCTCGAAGCTCGCAGGTGCGATGAAGGCGGCCCCGCAGCAAGCGGTGTCGCTGTTCGCTGCTCCGCTCGCACAGGCTGCCCGCCTGTTCGCGGCGCTGCAGGACAAGCTGCCGGCCCAGGACGCCCCCGTGGCGGACGAGGCTCCGGCTGCCGAGGCTGTGCAGGACGCACCGGCCGACGCACCTGCCGAGGAGACGAGCACCGAGGAGACCGCGTCAGCTGACAGCTGACCCGTTCACTTCACGCAGGACCCCATTCAATAATCACCTAGCACCACGTTGAAGGAAGGACCGCCAAAATGGCGAAGCTCAGCACCGAAGAGCTGCTCGGTCAGTTCAAGGACCTCACCCTGCTCGAGCTCTCTGAGTTCGTGAAGGCCTTCGAGGAGGAGTTCGGCGTGACCGCCGCTGCTCCCGTCGCCGTCGCCGCTGCCCCGGGTGCCCCCGGCGCCGCTGCCGAAGAGGCTGCCGAGCAGGACGAGTTCGACGTCGTCCTCGAGGCCGCCGGCGACAAGAAGATCCAGGTCATCAAGGAGGTGCGCGCGCTCACGAGCCTCGGCCTGAAGGAGGCCAAGGACCTCGTCGAGGGTGCGCCCAAGGCCATCCTGGAGAAGGTCGACAAGGCTGCCGCGGAGAAGGCCAAGGAGGCCCTCGAGGGCGCCGGGGCCACCGTCACCCTGAAGTGACCCGTGCGGCCTAGCCGCACCCGCAGTACCTGAACGACAACGAAGGGCGGTCCCACCAGGGGCCGCCCTTCGCTGTGTCCCGAAAGCTTCAGACCCGCGCGGTCTGGCGACGGGCCACGGCAAGGACCCAGCGGCGGCCGGGGACACCTATATATCTGTGCGCCCCCTCCGCGATCAGCACGGCGAAGCCGATCCAGCCGAGGGCGAGCAGGGCGTTCGACAGTGAGCCGGAGTGCACCGCGCCGAAACCCTCGAGCACGACCGCCCTCAGCAGGAACAAGGCGTAGCCGATCACCCCGAGCCGGACCAGCACCGGTCCGGCCAGCACAGCCGAGACGCGGGTGCTCGTGAGCACGCTGAGGATCAGCAGCCCGAGCGGCACGGACCACACTGCGCTGTATCGCAGCGCACTGCTGGAACCAAAGGCAAGAACCATCGCCACCGCATAGACGAGCACGGGCCGCCTGTACGACGTACGCCGTACGCCGGGTCAGCCGGAAGCCGTTGGTCGCCAACCCGGCCAGCACCATCCCCAGGACCAGGTCCGGGATCCACACCAGTGGGTTGCGATAGAGCCAGTTGTCGGAGCCTGTGGCCAACCGCAGTACGAGCACGAGCGCCTGTGCGACCAGAGCGCCAACTGCAGCCCGCCCTGGGTTCGCAGCGACCACTCGGGCCAGCACGGGATACGCGGCGTACAGGACGAGCGCAGTACCGAGGAACCAGGTCTGGGAGCCGAGCACGGACCGGGCCCAGTCGCCACCGTTCAGTCCGCTCAGGATGAGGACACCGCCGCCGACCACCACGAACAGCGGGCCGAGCCGCGCGAACCTGGCCACTGCGTAGCGGCCCAGTTGACGCCCGAGACTCAGTGCCGGGTAGTTGTAGGCGAGCACGAACCCGGTCAGCAAGAAGAAGAACGGCACGCCCAGCGAACCTGCCGCGACCAGGTGATGCAGCACCGGGGGAGCGGTCCGCCAGACGCCCACCTGCGAGGCGACCACGCCAAGCGCAGCCAGTCCCCGCAACCCTGTCAGCGCGAGGATCTCGGGCAGCCGGTGATTCAGCGCAGCGCCCTCCTCAACCGATGTGAGACCTGTCACGCCGACACCTCCGACGGCGTACGCTCTGTGACCAGTCGTGGACTGGTACGCCGCTGGACAAGCCGCAGCACGGCCCGTCGAGCCGGTACTTCGATCAGCCGGTGCGCGCCTTCTCCCACCAGCATGCAGAGGCCGATGGTCACAGCCACCGATGCGTACATCGCCCAGCCGGAAGGATCCGTCAGCAGGTCGAGCCGATCCTTCCCCAGGTAGGGCAGCAGCGGTCGGTGGGTCAGGTAGAGGGCGTAACTCGCAGTACCGAGTGACACGAGCGCGCGGGTAGAGAAGAAGCGCGATAGCCAGGCAGTAGGCGCAGCAGCGAGCGATAGCAGTAGTACTGCGAACGGCACGGTCCACATCGCGCCGTAGAAGGCAGGCAGCTCCCAATCGGCGTGATCCGGCCCCAGTGAAGCAACAACCAGCACGACCACGACGCAAGCGGCTTGCAGCCAGCCGGCGACCCGGATCCGCAGCCGGAAACCGCGGAGCAGGAGGAACGCGAGCGACATCCCGATCATGAACTCGGACAGCCGCGGCAGCGGGTTCCGGTAGAGCCAGCGATGCCCGGAGGAGGGATCCCGCATCGACAGATGCGCCCAGCCCTCGGCAGTGAACAGCGCAACCAGCAGCACCTGTACTGCGAACGCGAAGACCATCACCGAGACCAGCCCGGCTACGCCGAACCGCCTTGAAACAAAGGCGATCACGGGGATCAGCAACGGGAACAACGCGTACAGGAAGATCTCCACGCAGATCGACCAGCCGGGCGGGTTGTAGCTGGCCTGACCGATCACGTAGTCGCCGGACCAGGTCTGGATCGCCAGCAGGTGTCGCCACAGTGCTTCCTGCGGCACACCGCGCGCCGATCGCTGCACCACCAGGAAGAGCAGCACGGCCCAGTACAGCGGCATCACCCGGGCGATGCGGGCCAGGTAGAACCGCCACAACCTGGTGCCCGACAGGACGGTCAACGACGAGTAGTTCCAAGCCAGCACGAGCCCGGACAACATGAAGAACAGCGGTACGCCGATGTAGCCGGAGGCGGCCAGATTGCGCAGTGGTTCCGGCGCCGAAGCTGGTAACCCAATGTGATGAACCACGACGGCGAGGGCCGCCGCGGCTCTGACACCGGTCAGCGCTAGGATCTCCGAGCGCGGGTGTGGGAGCTGGTCACCGTGCTGCGGTGAGGCGATGCCTTGCGGCAGGCTTCCAGACAGGCGAGGCCGCAGGCGGTTCAACCAAGTAGCTGGCCGCGGCACTGTTCCTCCGGCAACTGGGCTCTTCGCCACCTCGAAGGGCGGGACGCGCAGGACTGTACCCGAACGGGCTGGTCCAGACCGGTGACCGGGCCGGACGCGCCTAAAGGCGCCGGACGGAGCGTGACCAGAGCGTGACTCATCGGTCACCGACACTTGACATTCGGGGGTTACGTAATAAGTGACTCGTGCGTAACCTAGGGCACCGCGCCCTCGTTGGACCGTCGAAAGCGTCGTCGGTCGGGGTCGAGAAACATCCCGTTGAGGAGGACCGGTGGGCGTAGAAGTCCGCGTCGAGGGACTGACGAAGTCCTTCGGAAGTCAGCTGATCTGGGGCGATGTGTCCCTGACGCTGCCCGCCGGCGAGATCTGCGTGATGCTCGGTCCTTCCGGAACCGGTAAGTCCGTTTTCCTCAAGACGCTGATCGGTCTGCTCAAGCCGGACAAGGGTCACGTCTTCATCGAGGGCACCGACATCGCCACCTGCAGCGAGCGCGAGCTGTACGAGATCCGCCGGCTGTTCGGGGTGCTGTTCCAGGACGGCGCGATGTTCGGCTCGATGAACCTCTACGACAACGTCGCCTTCCCGCTCCGCGAGCACACCAAGAAGTCCGAGTCCGACGTCCGCTCCATCGTGATGGAGAAGATGGAGATGGTCGGCCTGGTCGGCGCGGAGAAGAAGCTGCCCGGCGAGATCTCCGGCGGGATGCGCAAGCGGGCCGGGCTGGCCCGCGCGTTGGTGCTCGACCCGGAGATCCTGCTGGTCGACGAGCCGGACTCCGGCCTCGACCCGGTCCGCACCTCGTTCCTGAACCAGGTGATGATCGACCTGAACGAGGCGTTCGGCGCGACCTTCCTGATCGTCACCCACGACGTCAACACCGCCCGGACGGTGCCGGACAACATCGGGATGCTCTACCACAAGCACCTGGCGATGTTCGGGCCGCGCGAGATGCTGCTGTCCAGCGAGGAGCCGGTGGTCCGGCAGTTCCTGAACGCGCAGATGATCGGCCCGATCGGCATGTCGGAGGAGAAGGACGCCGACGAGCTGGCCGCCGAGGCGGACCAGGAGTTGCCGCCGCTGCCGCCGATCCCGCTCCAGCAACTGCCGAGCAGCGGGATGCTCCGCCCGACCCAGCGGGTGCCGGGTCAGTGGTGCGAGGACAACGGGGTGACCCCGCCGCCCGGATCGTTCGCCACCAGCACGGTGGGGGCCAGGTGAGTATTTCGGCGACCGCCCCGCTGAAGGCCGCAGGAAACCTCTTCGCGTTCGCGCTCGACACCGCCCGGGCCTCGGTCCGGCGGCCGTTCCAGGTGCGCGAGTTCCTCCAGCAGGCCTGGTTCGTCGCGAGCGTGACCATCATCCCGACCGCCCTCGTCGCGATCCCCTTCGGCGCGGTGATCGCGCTGCAGGTCGGCGGGCTGATCAAGCAGTTCGGCGCCCAGGCGTTCACCGGTTCGGCCGCCGTCCTGGCCGTCGTCCGGGAGGCTTCGCCGATCGCGACCGCGCTGCTGATCGCGGGCGCCGGCGGGTCGGCCATCTGCGCCGACCTCGG
This sequence comes from Kribbella qitaiheensis, assembly GCF_014217565.1. NCBI lineage: Bacteria > Bacillati > Actinomycetota > Actinomycetes > Propionibacteriales > Kribbellaceae > Kribbella > Kribbella qitaiheensis. Next base: position 3,351,108 of record NZ_CP043661.1, on the reverse strand, counting down.
CTCCCGCAAGATCCGCGAGGAACTCGACGCGATGATGGTGCTCGGCATCGACCCGATCCAGCGCCTGGTCGTACCGCGGGTACTGGCCACCATGATGGTCGCGTTCTTCCTGAACGGCTTCGTCAGCGTCGTCGGCGTGATGGGCGGCTACGTCTTCAACGTGGTCCTGCAGGACGGTACGCCGGGTAGCTATATCGCCTCGTTCACCGCCCTCGCGCATCTGCCCGACCTCTGGCAGGGGCAGGTGAAGGCGCTCGTGTTCGGGTTCCTGGCCGCGGTCGTCGCGTCGTACAAGGGAATGAACGCCGGTGGCGGCCCGAAGGGCGTCGGCGACGCCGTGAACCAGTCGGTCGTCATCACCTTCATGTTGCTGTTCGTCGCGAACTTCTCGATGACGGCGATCTACTTCCAGCTCGTCCCGCCGAAGGGGGCCTGAGATGACGGCCCTGGACTACCTGGTCAAGAAGCCGCTGAGCTCGCTCGACCACCTCGGCGAGCAGCTCGCCTTCTACCTCAAGGCGCTGGCCTGGTCGGGCAAGTCGATCACCCGGTACCGCCGGGAGATCCTCCGGCTGCTGGCCGAGGTGACGCTCGGCACCGGCGCGCTCGCCGTCATCGGCGGCACCGTCGGCGTGATCACCTTCCTGGCCTTCTTCACCGGCACCGAGGTCGGCCTGCAGGGCTACTCGGCGCTGAACCAGATCGGCACCTCGGCCTTCGCCGGCTTCGTCAGCGCGTACATCAACACCCGTGAGATCGGCCCGCTGATCGCCGGTATCGCCCTGGCCGCGACCGTCGGCTGCGGCTTCACCGCCCAGCTCGGCGCGATGCGGATCAGTGAGGAGATCGACGCGCTCGAGGTGATGGCGATCCCGTCGCTGCCGTACCTGGTCACCACCCGGATCATCGCCGGCCTGATCGCGGTGATCCCCTTGTACGTCGTGGGTCTGCTCTCGTCGTACTTCGCCACCCGGCTGACCGTGACCACCTTCTACGGGCAGAGCACCGGAACGTACGACCATTACTTCCATCTGTTCTTGCCACCCGGCGACGTGCTCTGGTCCTTCGGGAAGGTGCTCGTCTTCGCGGTCCTGGTGATCCTGGTGCACTGCTACCACGGGTACCACGCGTCCGGCGGTCCTGCCGGCGTCGGTGTTGCCGTCGGCCGCGCGGTACGGACGTCGATCGTCGTGATCAACGTCGTCGACCTGCTGCTGTCGATGGCGATCTGGGGTACGACGACCACGGTCAGGCTGGCGGGATAGCGCCGTGACACAGACACTGACCAGACGTGTTCTCGGTACCGCCTTCATCGGGCTGCTCTGTTTCCTGCTCTGGCTGACCTACGCGTTCTACGCGAAGGTCTTCACCGACACGGTCACGGTGGAGCTGAAGACCAGCCACATCGGCCTCCAGCTCAACAGGCACGCCGACGTGAAGCTGCGCGGCATCATCGTCGGCGAGGTGAAGCAGGTCTCGACCGACGGCGACGAGGCCACCGTCGAGCTGTCCCTGAAGCCGGACCAGGTGAAGGAGATCTCCAGCCAGGTCAGCGCCCGGATCCTGCCGAAGACGCTGTTCGGTGAGAAGTACGTCGCGCTGGTGCCGCCGCAGGGCAGCGAAGGCCGGGCGATCCGCGCCGGCGACGTGATCGCGCGGGACAAGACGGCGGTCGGCATCGAGATCGAGAAGGTGCTGAACGACGCGCTGCCGTTGCTGCAGGCGGTCGATCCGGCCGATCTGAACGCCACCCTGAACACGCTCGCGACGGCGCTGGAGGGTCGCGGCAGCGAGATCGCCAAGACGCTCACCCAGCTCGACGGGTATCTGAAGAAGCTCAACCCGAGCGTGCCGAACCTGATCGCGGCGCTGACCAAGCTCACCCAGGTCTCCCAGATCTACGGCGACGTCACCCCGGACCTGGTCCGGGCGCTGCGCAACCTCACCATCACCGGCAACACCGTGGTGGAGAAGGAGCAGCAGTTGCAGAAGTTCTTCACCGACGTACAGACGTTGTCGACCACCGGCGACGGGTTCCTCAAGGAGAACGAGGACCGGGTGATCCGCCTCGGCGAGGTGAGCCGGCCGGTACTGGACCTGCTGGAGCGGTACTCGCCGGAGTTCCCCTGCTTCCTCAAGGTGATGACGGATACCGCGCCGGTGCTGAACGACACGTTCCGCGACGGCGAGCTGCATATCAACCTGGAGCTGATCACGAACCAGCCCACGCCGTACACGTCGGACGAGCTGCCGGCCTACAAGGACCACCGCGGGCCGACCTGCGTGGGCAAGAACTACAGCGTGCCGGGGGAGAAGCCCGGGCCGTACACGCAAGACAACCCGGCGCCGTACGTGACCGGTGACGACGGTGTGATCGGCGACCACAACAAGACCACCCGCTTCCCGCTGAACCTGACCCTGAACCGGTCGGCGCCCGGGTTCGCGATGGACAACGGCGGCGCCGGCACCCCGGCCGAGCAGCGGGTGATCGACTCCTTCGCCGGCCCGGTGCTCGGGATGCCGGCCGACGACGTACCGGATCTGACCACCCTGATGATCGGCCCCCTGGTCCGTGGCGGTCAGGTGAACCTAAGGTGACCCCCCTCGAACGTTCGGCACGCAGCTCCGGCGCCCAGGTGGGCACCTCGCCGCGTTGTCGGAGGGGCACGATGAACCCCGCATCGAGCCCCTCCTCCGCCTTGCGATGCACCCACCTGGACACCGGAGCTGCGCACCAACATCCGAGGGGGGTCACCCCATGAAGCTCTTCGACAAGAAGACGACGGCCGACACCGTGCGGCTGGGGATCTTCGTGGTGATCACGACGATCGCGACCGCACTGCTGGCCGTCACCATCGGCAACATCAGCTTCAACGCGACCACGAAGTACCGGGCCGTGTTCACCGATGTCGTGGGGCTGAACAAGGGCGACGACATCCGGATCGCGGGCGTCCGGGTCGGCCAGGTCGACAAGATCGCCATCTATCAGGACAAGTACGCGATGGTGACGTTCAGCGTCGACACCGACCAGTCCGTCGACACCACCACCCGGGCGACGCTGCGCTACCGCAACCTGGTCGGCAACCGCTACATCGCGCTCACCGAGGGCGTCGGCGGCGGCACCCGGATGAAGAAGAACGGGCTGATCGACAAGGACCGGACGGCGCCCGCGCTGGACCTGTCGGTGCTGTTCAACGGGTTCAAGCCGCTGTTCACCGCGCTCACCCCGGCCGATGTGAACCAGTTCGCCTTCGAGGTGATCAAGGTGCTCCAGGGCGAGGGCGGCACGATCGAGAGCTTGCTCGCTCGGACCGCCTCGCTGACCAGCACGCTGGCCGACTCCGACCAGGTGATCGGTGACCTGATCACCAACCTGACGTCGACGCTGCAGATCGTCTCGCAGCGGCAGCAGAATTTCTCCCAGCTGCTGATCAACCTGCAGCAGTTCATCACCGGGCTGAGTCAGGACATCAACCCGATCCTGGGCTCGCTCGGCTCGATCAACTCGCTGAACAACAAGACGGCCGGCCTGTTGCAGCAGACCCGGGTCCCGCTGAAGGCCGATCTGGACCGGCTCCGCACGGTGGCGACGACCCTGGACGACACCCAGGCGATCTGGGTGAAGACGCTGCAGTACATGCCGGAGAAGCTGCAGACGATGACCCGGACCGCGCAGTACGGGTCGTGGTTCAACTTCTTCCTCTGTGGCTTCGACGGCAACGTGACCCTGCCGCTCGGCACCCGGATCCCGGTCTCCTACGACAACAACTCCGCGAGGTGCGCGAAGTGAAGCCGTTCAGGGAACAGAACCAGGTCACCATCGGGGTGGTCGGGCTGACCATCATCGGGCTGATCATGCTGGCCGCGTTCAAGGCCCAGGACCTGCCGCTGATCGGTGGCGGCACGAAGTACTCCGCGCAGTTCTCCGAGGCCGGCGGGCTGAAGCCGAACGACGAGATCCGGGTCGCCGGTGTCCGGGTCGGCCAGGTCCGCAAGGTGGAGCTGGAAGGCACCCACGTCCGGGTCGACTTCGTGGTGGACAAGGGCGTGAAGCTCGGCGACAAGACCGGTGCCGAGATGAAGATCAAGACCCTGCTCGGGCAGAAGTACCTCAAGCTGAACCCGGCGGGGGACGGCAAGCTCAAGGAGGGCACCGAGATCCCGCTGGACCGGACGGTCTCCGCGTACGACGTGGTCGACGCCTTCACCGATCTGGCCAACACGACCGAGCGGATCGACACCGCCCAGCTGGCCAAGGCCCTGGACACCCTGTCGTCGACCTTCAAGAACACGCCACAAGAGGTCCGTGCCTCGCTGGACGGGCTGTCCCGGCTGTCCCGGAACGTGGCCAAGCGCGACGAAGAGCTGAAGAAGCTGCTGCAGCACTCCGATGTCGTCACCAAGATCCTGGCCGACCGGAACGCGCAGCTGATCAAGCTGCTGAAGGACGGCAACACGGTGTTCCAGGCGGTCCAGGCCCGGCGGGCGCTGATCCACGAACTGCTGGTCTCGACCCAGAAGCTGTCCGCCCAGATCACCGCGCTGGTCCGGGAGAACCGCAAGGATCTGTCGCCGACCCTGCAGAAGGTCAACGCCGTACTGGGCGTCCTGCTGAAGAACCAGGATTCCCTCGACGCCAGCATCAAGGGCCTGGCGCCCTACGCCCGGGTCTTCACCAACACGCTCGGCACCGGGCCGTGGTTCGACACCTATGTGCAGAACCTGGTGCCGGTGCCCGAGATCCCGCTGCCGAAGGTGCCGATCCCCGGCCTGCCGATCCTTGGAGGTGGCCGATGAGGAAGATCGCCGGCTTCTCCCGGCTGGTCGCGCTCGGTGTCGTCCTGGTGGTGATCGGGGTCAGCGTGATCGCGCTCTGGCCGCACCCGAAGCGGGTCAGCGCCACGGCGTACTTCCCGCGCGCGGTCAGCGTCTACCCCGGTTCGGACGTCCGGATCCTCGGCATCAAGGTCGGCGAGATCGAGAGCGTGACGCCGGCCGGCCGCTCGGTCCGGGTGAAGTTCTGGTGGGAGGCCGAGCACAAGGTTCCCGCCGACGCGAAGGCGGTGATCGCCTCGCCGTCGATCGTTGCCGATCGCTACATCCAGCTCACCCCGGCGTACTCCAAGGGCTCCGTGATGGCCGACGGGGCCCAGATCCCGCTGGAGCGCACCGCAGTACCGCTGGAGCTGGACCAGATCTACCAGAGCCTGAACGACCTGTCCGTCGCGCTCGGCCCGAAGGGGGCGAACGACCAAGGTGCGCTGTCGCGGCTGCTGGACGTCTCCGCGGCGAACCTGAACGGCCAGGGCGCCAAGCTGAACCAGACCATCACCGACGTCTCGACGCTGACCCAGACCCTGGCGGGGAACTCCAAGAGTCTGTTCAGCACGGTCCGGCAGTTGCAGACCTTCGTCTCCGCGCTGGCCGCGAACGACACCCTCGTGAAGCAGTTCAACACCAACTTCGCCGCCACCTCGACCACGCTCGCCGGGGAGCGCAAAGACCTCGGCGCGGCGCTGTCCACGCTGGCGACCGCGCTCGGAGAGGTCGCCTCGTTCGTCAAGGACAACCGGGCCCTGCTGAAGACGACGATCTCCGGTGCCACCGACCTCTCCCAGATCCTGGTCAAGGAGAAGGCGGCGCTGGCCGAGATCATCGACACCGCGCCGCTCGGCCTGGGCAACCTGGCCCGCGTCTACAACCCGCAGTTCGGCACCCTGGACCAGCGGATCAACCTGGCCCAGCTGGACGACCCGGCCTCCTTCATCTGCTCGATCCTGCTGCAGGCGAACCAGCCGCTGTCGACCTGTTCGGCGCTGAAGGGCGTGATCGACCTGTTGCCGAAGCTCCCGCTGCTGGGCTCGATCACCGGTTCCGGTGGCCCCGCCGGTACGCCGTGGGCGCCGCCGCCACCGAAGAAGCTGCCCAGCCCGGACAACGTCGACGAGACTCTCGGCGGCCTGGTCCCGGGAGGTGCCAAGTGAGACGCCGTACTGCGATGGTGGCGGGTGTGGTCGCGATGGCCACCCTGTTGTCCGGTTGCGATTTCAGCGTCTACTCGCTGCCGTTGCCGGGCGGCGCCAAGATCAAGGGCCCGTCGTACACGGTCACGGTCGAGTTCGCCGACGTGCTCGACCTGGTGCCCAAGTCGACGGTGAAGGTGGACGACGTCACCGTCGGCACGGTGCAGAAGGTCTGGCTCGAGGGCTACGTGGCCAAGGTCAAGATCAAGCTGCCGAAGAGCCTTGACCTGCCCGACAACACCCACGCGACGATCCGGCAGACCAGCCTGCTGGGTGAGAAGTTCGTCTCGCTCGCCCCGCCGACCGGCGACGAGAAGCCGCAGGGCAAGCTGGACAACGGCGAGCTGATCCCACTGTCGCGGACCACCAGCAACGTCGAGGTCGAGGAAGTGCTGTCCGCACTCTCGCTGCTGCTGAACGGCGGCGGTGTCGCGCAGTTGCAGATCATCACCCAGGAGCTGAACAAGGCGCTGACCGGCAATGAGCCGGCCATCCGAAGCGTGCTCACCCAGCTGAACACCTTCGTCGGCACGCTGGATCAGAACAAGCAGAAGATCGTCACCGCGATCACCGCGGTGGACGCGCTGGCGAAGAAGCTGAACGCGCAGAAGACGACGCTGGCGACCGCGATCGACTCGCTGCCGAAGTCGATCTCCACCCTGGACAAGCAGCGCGCCGCCCTGGTCAAGACGCTGCAGGCGCTGAGCAAGCTGGGCAGTACCGCGACCCGGGTGATCACGGCCTCGCAGAAGGACCTGGTCGCGAACCTGCAGTCGCTCTACCCGGTGCTGACCAAGCTGGCCGAGGCGGGGGAGAACCTGCCGAAGGCGCTCGAGCTGATGTTCACCTACCCCTTCCCGGACGCTGCGGGGAAGGCGGTGCAGGGTGACTTCACCAACCTGAACATCACCCTCGACGTGAACACGCAGAAGGCGCTGAAGGGCCTGCTCGGGCTCAACCTGCCCACTACCGGCTTGACCTTGCCGACGCTGGGGATCAGCCTGCCGCTGCACAACTCCCCGCAGTTCCCGACGGGCAAGGGCACAGGTGGTCTGCCGCCGCTGCCGTTGCCGACCGGGGCGGCGACCAGCTGCATCACGCTGCTAGGCCTGCCGGTCTGTACGCCGAAGCTGAACCGGTCCGCGTTCGATCCGGAGCTGGCCAAGGTCCTGATGCCGGGGGTGGCGAAGTGATCACCAAAGGTGTCCGGATCCAGCTGATGGTGTTCCTGCTGATCACCGTGGTCGGTGTCGCGTTCGTCGGCGCGAAGTACGCGCAGGTCGACCGGTTGTTCTTCGACGACAGTTATACGGTCAGCGCCAGCTTCGCCGAGTCCGGTGGCATCTTCACCGGCGCCGAGGTGACGTACCGCGGCCAGCCGGTCGGCCGGGTCGGCCAGCTGAAGCTGCTGTCCGACGGCGTCGAGGTCAACCTCGACATCGACAACAAGACGAAGATCCCGAAGGACCTGCTCGCCGTGGTGGCGAACCGGTCCGCGATCGGCGAGCAGTACGTCGACCTGCAACCGCGACGGGACGGCTCGCCGTACTTGCAGGACCACTCGAAGATCGCCCGGGCCGACACCGCGCTGCCGATCGACACCACCGAGCTGCTGCTCAACCTGGACCAACTGGTGAACTCGGTCGACAAGGACAGCCTGCGGACGACGGTGAAGGAGCTCGGCGACGCGCTCCGGGGCCGCGGCAGCGACCTGCAGAAGATCATCGACAGCTCCGGGGTGCTGATCAACGACGCGGACGCGAACATCCTGCAGACGATCAAGCTGATCAACGACGGCAACACCGTGCTGGCCACGCAGGTGGCCAGCGGTGACGCGATCAAGACCTGGGCGAAGAACCTGGCGCTGCTGTCGGACACGCTGGTCAGCTCGGACGCGAACCTGCGCAAGGTGATCGACCAAGGCTCGGGTGCCTCCGAGCAGCTCACCGCCCTGATCTCGGAGAACCGCGGCGACATCGCAGTACTGCTCGGGAACCTGCTGACCACCGGTGAGATGACCGCGGTCCGGCTGGACGCCGTCGAGCAGTTGCTGGTCGTCTACCCGGCTGTGGCGATGGGCGGATACGTAGTACCGGGGAAGGATCCGGGGACGGGGCACTACGACGCCCACTTCGGCCTGGTGCTCGGCTTCAGCCCGCCTGCCTGCCGGGCCGGCTACGGCGGCACGACCTGGCGCGTTCCGCAGGACACGACCGACAAGGCCGCGAACACCAAGGCCGGCTGTACGGCCTCGCCGGGCTCGGGCATCGACGTCCGTGGCTCCCAGAACAAGCCGGCGCCTTCGTCGCGCACCCTGAACCGCACCGGGTACGGCGTCGGCTACGACCCGGCGACCGGTGACGCCGGCGGGACCGGCGGGATGCCGGACCTGATCCTCGGCTCGACAGGCGGTCAGGCCGACCTGCTCGGCGCTGACTCCTGGAAAGCTCTTATCCTCGGACCGGTGAGTGGAAAGTGACTTCTCGTACCTCCCGGCGCGGGCCGGTGATCCTGGCCTGGGCGCTGAGCGTCCTGCTCCTGGTCGCCCTGACCGCTGCCGTCCTGTCGGCGGTGGCACTGAGCCGTCAGCACAGTCGCGACAGTGAACGGACCAGCGCGATGCAGGCGGCCCGGCAGTTGACGCTCGACTTCACGACGTACAAGTACAGCTCCTGGGACGAGGACTCCAAGCGGGTGCTGGACGGCTCGACCGGACAGTTCAAGGAAGAGTTCGCGGCGGGCGCGAACCAGGTGAAGACCGAGGTGGTGACGAACCAGGCCACCTCGACCGGTGAGGTGGTGGAGGCCGCGGTGGTGTCGAACGACAAGGACTCGGCCCAGGTGCTGGTGATCGCGAACGCGGTGGTCACCAACACGGCCTCCAAGGACGGTGTCCAGCGGCGCTACCGGATCAAGCTCGACATGGTCCGGGAGAAGAACCGCTGGCTGACCGCCGACTTCCAGGTGGTGGGCTGATGCCGGACCGTCCCAGGAACCGCCCCCGGATCGCCGGCCAACGCCGTACCGGAGAAGCCCGTACTACGGACGCCACGGAGCTCCCGCCGGCCGAGGACGCCGGGCCGGAGACCCCTGAAGTTGCTGCCGAGGCACCCCAGGACGCCGTCTCCGACGTGTCAACCGACACGATTGAAACGGCTGAAAAGCGGGTAACCCCCGTCTCCGGTGGCAAGGCCACTATTACGGGCAGTGATGTTGAGGCATCCTCGGACCCGGTCGAAGCCGATGCCACGCGGAAGGGCCCGGTCGGCGTCGTGCTGTCCGCACTGCTCGCCGTACTGATCGTGCTGGTGCTCGCCGTCGCCGGGATCATGGGCGTGAAGGCGCTGAAGGGCAAGCAGGCCGAGGACGCCCGCAGCCAGGCCGCGACCGCCGGCCGGAAGGCCGCGGAGGTCGCCTTGAGCTACGACTACCGCTCACTGGACAAGAGTTTCGCGGCGGCCCGGGCCACCATGACCCCGGATTTCGCCACCAAGTTCGACGCCACCGCCAAGGTGGCCGGCGAGCTCGCGACCAAGACCAAGGCGACGGTCAAGGCCGACGTCCGCGAGGTCGGCGTTCGCGACGGCGACGCGAACCGGGTCACGCTGGTGATCTTCGTGAACCAGACCACCACCAGCACGATCACGCAGGGTAAGCCGCGGGTGGATCTGAACCGGACCCGATTCACAATGGTCCGAAACGGGGATCAATGGCTGGTCCAGGAGATCTCCGGACTGTAGTCTCTTTGTGACTCCGGACAGGACGTGCCGGGCGGCTCGCGAGTAGGTCTACTCGCTGGAGAACCCGGGTCGTTCCTTGACGGAGTGGGTGGTCCGAAGGCATAGTATCGGACCCCATTGGACAGGCTTGCCCTGATCGGGTAGCCTATTGCTTTGCGCTGCCTTTACCCCACCCTGGTTCGGCTCAAAACTTGACTAGGGTCGTTTGGCATGCGCTCCCAGCACCGAAGTGCCAGCACAGTAGTTACTTTGCGAGCCCGTGGAAGGACGCCCCTTGGTCGCCTCGCGCAACCCTCAGTCCGACAGTATTACCAACGTTTCCGGCTCCCGCCGCATCTCCTTCGCAAAGATCTCAGAGCCTCTCGAGGTTCCGGATCTCCTTGCGCTGCAGGTGGACAGTTTCGACTGGCTGGTCGGGAACGAAACCTGGCAGGCCCGGGTGGCCGCCGCCGAGGCGGAGGGTCGAACCGACCTCTCCTCCCCGTCCGGCCTGGAGGAGATCTTCGAAGAGATCTCCCCGATCGAGGACTTCAGCGGCACCATGTCGCTGTCGTTCCGGGACCACCGATTCGAGCCCCCGAAGAACACGGTCGACGAGTGCAAGGAACGTGACGTCACCTACTCGGCGCCACTGTTCGTCACCGCCGAGTTCATGAACAACGAGACCGGCGAGATCAAGAGCCAGACCGTCTTCATGGGTGACTTCCCGTTGATGACGCGCAAGGGCACGTTCGTGATCAACGGCACCGAGCGTGTCGTCGTGTCCCAGCTGGTCCGCTCGCCCGGTGTGTACTTCGAGCGCACGCCGGACAAGACGTCGGACAAGGACATCTTCACCGCCAAGATCATCCCGTCGCGCGGTGCGTGGCTGGAGTTCGAGGTCGACAAGCGCGACATGGTGGGCGTGCGGCTGGACCGCAAGCGCAAGCAGAACGTCACCGTGCTGCTCAAGGCGCTCGGCTGGACCGACGCGCAGATCCTCGAGGAGTTCGGCGAGTACGAGTCGATCCGCCTCACCCTGGAGAAGGACCACACCTCCGGGCAGGACGACGCGCTGCTCGACATCTACCGCAAGCTGCGCCCCGGCGAACCGCCGACGCGTGAGGCTGCGCAGGCGCTGTTGGACAACTACTACTTCAACGGCAAGCGCTACGACCTGGCCAAGGTCGGCCGGTACAAGATCAACAAGAAGCTGGGCCGTGACGAGACTCACGACACCGCGGTTCTGACGATCAATGACATCGTCGCGACGATCAAATACCTGGTCGCGCTGCACGAGGGCAAGACCGAGCTGACCGCGCCGCAGGGCGAGATCGTCGTCGAAGAGGACGACATCGATCACTTCGGCAACCGTCGTCTGCGCACGGTCGGCGAGCTGATCCAGAACCAGTTGCGTACCGGGCTTGCCCGGATGGAGCGCGTGGTTCGCGAGCGGATGACGACCCAGGACGTCGAGGCGATCACGCCGCAGACCCTGATCAACATCCGCCCGGTGGTCGCGGCGCTGAAGGAGTTCTTCGGAACCTCCCAGCTGTCGCAGTTCATGGACCAGACCAACCCGATCGCGGGACTCACCCACAAGCGCCGCCTGTCGGCCCTTGGCCCGGGTGGTCTGTCGCGTGAGCGGGCCGGCTTCGAGGTCCGCGACGTACACCCGTCCCACTACGGCCGGATGTGCCCGATCGAGACCCCGGAAGGCCCGAACATCGGCCTGATCGGTTCGCTCGCGACGTACGGCCGGGTGAACCCGTTCGGCTTCGTCGAGACGCCGTACCGCAAGGTGGTCGACGGCCGGGTCACCAACCAGGTCGACTACCTGACCGCGGACGAGGAGGACCGTTTCGTCATCGCTCAGGCCAACGCCGCGCTGACCCCTGACGACGTGTTCGCCGAAGACCGGGTGCTGGTTCGCCGGCGCCACGGTGAGGTCGAGCTCGTGCTGGTCGACGACGTGGACTACATGGACGTCTCGCCGCGCCAGATGGTGTCGGTCGCGACGGCGATGATCCCGTTCCTTGAGCACGACGACGCCAACCGCGCCCTGATGGGGTCCAACATGCAGCGCCAGGCCGTTCCGCTGATCACCGCGGACGCCCCCCTGGTCGGTACCGGCATGGAGTTCCGCGGTGCGGTCGACGCCGGCGACGTGGTGGTGTCGGAGAAGGGCGGTGTGATCAAGGAGGTTTCGGCCGATCTGATCGAGGTCGCCGCCGACGACGGCACCTACCAGACCTACCGGCTGCAGAAGTTCCGTCGCTCGAACCAGGGCACCTGCATCAACCAGCGTCCGCTGGTAGACGCCGGTCAGCGGGTCGAGGTCGGTTCGCCGCTGGCGGACGGTCCGTGCACCGACGAGGGTGAAATGGCCCTCGGCCGGAACCTGCTCGTGGCATTCATGCCGTGGGAAGGGCACAACTACGAGGACGCGATCATCCTCAGCCAGCGGGTCGTGCAGCAGGACCTGCTCACCTCGATCCACATCGAGGAGCACGAGGTCGACGCCCGCGACACCAAGCTCGGCCCGGAAGAGATCACTCGGGACATCCCGAACGTCTCCGACGAGATGCTGGCCGACCTGGACGAGCGCGGCATCATCCGGATCGGCGCGGAGGTCACCACCGGTGACATCCTGGTCGGCAAGGTCACGCCCAAGGGTGAGACCGAGCTGACCCCGGAGGAGCGACTGCTCCGGGCGATCTTCGGTGAGAAGGCCCGTGAGGTCCGCGACACCTCGCTGAAGGTGCCGCACGGTGAGAACGGAACCGTCATCGGGGTCCGCGTCTTCGACCGGGACAACGGCGACGAACTGCCGCCGGGCGTGAACCAGCTGGTCCGCGTGTACGTCGCGCAGAAGCGCAAGATCTCCGTCGGTGACAAGCTCGCCGGACGCCATGGCAACAAGGGCGTCATCTCGAAGATCCTGCCGGTCGAGGACATGCCGTTCATGGAAGACGGCACCCAGGTCGACATCATCTTGAACCCGCTGGGCGTGCCCGGCCGGATGAACGTCGGTCAGGTGCTCGAGACCCACCTCGGCTGGGTTGCCAGCCGCGGCTGGAAGGTCGACCCGGACAGCACCGAAGAGTGGGCCCAGCGACTGATCAAGATCGGTGCCGGCGAAGCCGCTCCGTTCACGAACGTCGCCACCCCGGTCTTCGACGGCGCGCGTGAGGAAGAGGTCACCGGCCCTGCTCGGCTCGACCCTGCCGAACCGCGACGGCGACCGGATGGTCGACAGCACCGGCAAGGCCAACCTGTTCGACGGCCGCTCGGGTGAGCCTTTCCCGCAGCCGGTCGGCGTCGGCTACATGTACATGCTGAAGCTGCACCACCTGGTGGATGACAAGATCCACGCCCGTTCGACCGGTCCGTACTCGATGATCACGCAGCAGCCGCTGGGTGGTAAGGCGCAGTTCGGTGGTCAGCGGTTCGGCGAGATGGAGGTGTGGGCCCTCGAGGCCTACGGTGCCGCCTTCGCGCTGCAGGAGTTGCTGACGATCAAGTCGGACGACGTGGTCGGTCGCGTCAAGGTGTACGAAGCGATCGTCAAGGGCGAGAACATCCCGGAGCCGGGTATCCCGGAGTCCTTCAAGGTTCTGGTCAAGGAAATGCAGTCCCTGTGTCTGAATGTCGAGGTCCTCTCGTCCGACGGAAGCCGGGTCGAGATGCGCGACAGCGAAGAGGACGTCTTCCGCGCTGCGGAAGAACTGGGAATCGACCTGTCCCGGCGCGAGCCGAACAGCGTCGAGGAGGTCTGAGCGGGTTGCCGCTTGAGATCAACAGCCAACTCACTCAGACCATCTTTACAATCGGGAGATAACACATCGTGCTCGACGTGAACTTCTTCGACGAGCTTCGGATCGGCCTGGCGACTGCGGATGAAATCCGCCAGTGGTCGCACGGCGAGGTCAAGAAGCCCGAGACGATCAACTACCGGACGCTCAAGCCCGAGCGTGACGGTCTGTTCTGCGAGAAGATCTTCGGTCCCACCCGGGACTGGGAGTGCTACTGCGGTAAATACAAGCGTGTTCGCTTCAAGGGCATCATCTGCGAGCGGTGTGGCGTCGAAGTCACCCGTTCCAAGGTGCGCCGCGAGCGGATGGGCCACATCGAGCTGGCCGCGCCGGTCACCCACATCTGGTACTTCAAGGGTGTCCCGTCGCGACTCGGCTACCTGCTCGACCTCGCCCCGAAGGACCTCGAGAAGGTCATCTACTTCGCGGCGTACATGATCACCGACGTCGACGACGAGGCGCGGCACCGCGACCTCTCGTCGTTGGAGGGCCGGACCGATGTCGAGCGCAAGCAGCTCGAGGGCCGGCGCGACAACGACATCGAGACCCGGATGAAGAAGCTCGAAGAGGACCTCGCCCAGCTCGAGGCCGAGGGCGCGAAGGCCGACGTTCGCCGCAAGGTGAAGGAAGGCGCCGAGCGTGAGGTCAAGCAGCTGCGCGACCGTGCGCAGCGCGAGATCGACCGCCTCGACGAGGTCTGGAGCCGGTTCAAGAACCTCAAGGTCCAAGACCTCGAGGGTGACGAGATCCTGTACCGCGCCATGAAGGAGCGGTTCGGCAAGTACTTCGAGGGTTCGATGGGCGCGGCCGCGATTCAGCGGCGCCTGGAGACCTTCGACCTCAAGGCCGAGGCGGACAGCCTGCGGGAGACCATCAAGACCGGTAAGGGCCAGCGCAAGACGCGTGCCCTGAAGCGGCTCAAGGTCGTCACCGCGTTCCTGGCCACCAACAACAGCCCGATGGGCATGGTGCTCGACTGCGTTCCGGTGATCCCGCCGGACCTGCGGCCGATGGTTCAGCTCGACGGTGGCCGGTTCGCCACCTCCGACCTGAACGACCTGTACCGCCGGGTGATCAACCGGAACAACCGGCTCAAGCGGCTGCTCGACCTGGGCGCGCCCGAGATCATCGTCAACAACGAGAAGCGGATGCTGCAGGAGGCCGTCGACGCACTGTTCGACAACGGCCGCCGTGGGCGTCCGGTCACCGGCCCGGGCAACCGGCCGCTGAAGTCGCTGTCCGACATGCTCAAGGGCAAGCAGGGTCGCTTCCGTCAGAACCTGCTGGGCAAGCGCGTCGACTACTCCGGCCGTTCGGTCATCGTGGTCGGCCCGCAGCTGAAGCTGCACCAGTGCGGTCTGCCGAAGGCGATGGCGCTGGAGCTGTTCAAGCCGTTCGTGATGAAGCGGCTGGTCGACCTCAACCACGCGCAGAACATCAAGTCCGCCAAGCGGATGGTCGAGCGTCAGCGCGCCCAGGTCTGGGACGTGCTGGAAGAGGTCATCACCGAGCACCCGGTCCTGCTCAACCGTGCACCGACCCTGCACCGGCTGGGTATCCAGGCGTTCGAGCCGCAGCTGATCGAGGGCAAGGCGATCCAGATCCACCCGCTCGTCTGCTCCGCGTTCAACGCGGACTTCGACGGTGACCAGATGGCGGTGCACCTGCCGCTGTCGGCCGAGGCGCAGGCCGAGGCCCGGATCCTGATGCTGTCGACGAACAACATCCTGAAGCCCGCTGACGGCCGTCCGGTCACGATGCCGACCCAGGACATGATCATCGGCATCTACTTCCTGACCATGCTGAAGGAAGGCGTGCCGGGCGAGGGCCGGGCGTTCAGCTCACTGGCGGAGGCCCTGATGGCCTTCGACCGCAAGGAGCTGTCGCTGCAGGCCAAGATCACGCTCCGGCTCGACCAGGCCGGCGCGCCGGCCGGCTCGACCGAGCGCCCGAACGGTGGATTCTCGATGGAGACCACGCTGGGCCGCGCCCTCTTCAACGAGGCGCTGCCGAGCGACTACACCTTCGTGGACACCGAGGTCGGCAAGAAGCAGCTGGGCTCGATCGTCAACGATCTGGCCGAGCGTTACTCCAAGGTCCAGGTGGCGTTCTGCCTGGACGCGCTGAAGGACCTCGGTTTCCGCTGGGCCACCCGCTCGGGTGTCACGGTGTCGATCGACGACTTCAGCACGCCGCCGAGCAAGCCGGAGATCATGGCTCGCTACGAGGCCCAGGCCGAGAAGGTCCAGAAGCAGTTCGAGCGTGGTCTGATCACCGCGTCCGAGCGGCGGCAGGAACTGATCGAGATCTGGACCGGGGCCAACGCCGAGGTCGGTAAGGCCATGGAGGAGAACTTCGAGAAGGCCAACCCGATCTGGATGATGGTCCACTCGGGTGCCCGGGGAAACATGATGCAGATCCGGCAGATCGCCGGTATGCGTGGCCTGGTGGCCAACCCGAAGGGCGAGATCATCGCCCGGCCGATCAAGGCGAACTTCCGTGAGGGTCTGTCGGTGGTCGAGTACTTCATCGCCACCCACGGTGCTCGTAAGGGTCTTGCCGACACCGCGCTGCGGACCGCCGACTCGGGGTACCTGACCCGTCGTCTGGTGGACGTGTCGCAGGACGTCATCATCCGCGAGGAGGACTGCGGCACCGAGCGTGGTCTGCCCAAGCAGATCGGTCAGACCGGCGCGGACGGCAAGACCGTGCACGCCGAGAACGTGGAGACCAGCGCCTACGCACGCACCTTGGCGACGGACACGTTCGACGCCAAGGGCAAGCTGGTGCTGGCCGCGGGCAGCGACCTGGGCGATGTCTCCATCGCCATCCTGGTCGATGCCGGTATCGAGTCGGTCAAGGTCCGCTCCGTGCTGACCTGTGACGCCAAGACCGGTACCTGCGCGAAGTGCTACGGCCGTTCGCTGGCGACCGGCAAGCCGGTCGACATCGGTGAGGCCGTCGGCATCATCGCGGCGCAGTCCATCGGTGAGCCGGGTACGCAGCTGACGATGCGTACCTTCCACACCGGTGGTGTCGCGGGTGATGACATCACCCACGGTCTGCCGCGTGTTGTCGAGCTCTTCGAGGCTCGCCAGCCCAAGGGCAAGGCGCCGATCGCCGAGGCCGCGGGCAAGATCTCGATCGAGGACACGGACAAGACCCGGAAGTTGGTGCTCACCCCGGACGACGGTTCCGAGGAGGTCGCCTACCCGGTGTCCAAGCGTGGCCGCCTGCTGATCGAAGAGGGTCAGCACGTCGAGGTCGGTCAGCAGCTGACGCAGGGTACGCCGGACCCGCAGGAAGTTCTGCGGATCCTGGGTGTCCGCAAGGCGCAGGAGCACCTGGTGGACGAGGTCCAGGAGGTCTACCGGTCGCAGGGTGTGGCCATCCACGACAAGCACATCGAGATCATCGTCCGGCAGATGCTGCGCCGGGTCACGGTGATCGAGTCCGGCGAGGCGAACCTGCTGCCGGGCGAGCTGGCGGACCGGCTGATGTTCGAGGCCGAGAACCGTCGGGTGGTTGCCGAGGGCGGTACGCCGGCGTCTGGTCGTCCGGTGCTGATGGGTATCACCAAGGCGTCGCTCGCGACCGAGTCGTGGCTGTCGGCCGCCTCCTTCCAGGAGACGACCCGGGTCCTGACCGAGGCCGCGATCCACGGCAAGTCCGACTCGCTGGTCGGTCTGAAGGAGAACGTCATCATCGGAAAGCTGATCCCGGCGGGTACCGGCATGGACCGTTACCGCAACATCCGGGTGGAGCCCACCGAGGAGGCGAAGGCCGCGATGTACTCGATGGTCGGTTACGAGTCGTACGACTACGACTTCGGCCCGTCCACCGGTCAGTCGGTCCCGCTGGACGACTTCGACCTCGGTTCGTACAAGAACTGAGCTGGTCCCGTAGTACGGCCGAGGGCGGCACCCCCACCAGGGGGTGCCGCCCTCGGGCTTTTCCGGCCGCCCGCGCCGGTGGTTGCCTAGGGCAAATTACGCGCCGGGGCCCGGATCGATGGCCGGGAAGGGGTTCTGGCGCAGGCGGCCGCGGCAACACGCCGAGGGTGGTCGAGCGGCTGCAGAGTGTCGCGAGGGGTCGGCGTGTAAGTGTCGGCGGGATGCGCGAAGATGACGCACATGCCGGATCTCCCGCCCTACCTGCGACCGTTCGTGCTGGACGTCGAAGGGGTCGCGGACCAGTCCGTCGACCGCGTCGGCGAGCTGGACTTCTACCGCCCCGCCAGTACGGCGCGGACGGGCGCGATCCTGTTGATTCACGGGGGTCCGGGGCCCGCCGGCCTCACCACCTCGCCGCGCGACTGGCCGGTCTATCAGGGCTATGCGACGGCGATCGCCCAGCGCGGCCTGGTGGCCGTCGTGGTCGACCACAGCCTGATTCGTGGACTCGACCAGCTGACCGCCGCCGCCGACGACGTGGAGGCCGCTGTCGGCCTGCTGCGGGCCGATTCCCAGGTGGACCCGGAGCGCGTGCTGCTCTGGTTCTTCTCCGGTGCCGGGCTGCTGGCGGGGGAGTGGCTGGACAGCCGCCCCGACTGGCTGCGCGGCGTCGCCCTGACCTACCCCCTGCTCGCCACCCCGCCCGGTGTCGACGAACTGGTTTCCGCTGCCGAGGTGATCGGCAGACACGACCGGGGCGGTGGGGCGGGGAAAGATTCAAACAGCGTCCTGCCGGTGCTGCTGACGAGGGTCGGCCGTGAGCGAGCTGAGCTCGCCGGGCCGGTGGCGGAGTTCGTCTCCGCCGGTGGCACCGCGCTGGACATCATCGACGTACCGAAAGGGCAACACGGCTTCGACATGCTCGACCACACCGACGAATCCCGCGCCGCGGTGACCAAGGCCCTCGACTGGGCCATCGCCCACCTGGGCGAAGACCCCACCGGCCAACTCCCCATCCCAGCCACTCCCCAGGCCGCTGCCGCCCCGGCTGCCACGACCCCCGCCACCAGCCGCCGGACCAGCGCCCCCGCCGCTGCCCCGGCCCCGACTCGCCCGGCCCCGGCAGAGCCGGCTGCGCCCGCCAGCCAGCCGATCGCGACCACGACCAGGCCCACCGCTCCCGCGGCGGCGCCGACCGATACCGCTGCGGCTCGGGTGGTCGGGCGGGAGCACTCGGCGTACGAAGCGCATGATCTGGAAGCGTTTCTGGCCATGTACTCACCGACCGCACAGCTCCAGACGGCAGAAGGCAAGGTACTGCGCGGTCGCCGGTTGCTGCGGGAGTACTACCAGCCGCGGTTCGAGGCCGGCCAGTGCAAGACCGAGCTGATTCACCGGATGACGCTGGGTGAATGGGTGGTGGACCAGTCCATCAGCCATGACGGCGACCACGGCGCTACGCCGGCAATCGCCTTCTACCGCGTACAAGAAGGCCTCATTACCGAGGTCCGCATCCTCGCCTGAGGCGCCGATGCCAGGGTTCCGGCGCTGACCCTGTAAACTGGACACGCGGCTGCGCCTCAGTGCCGTACGGTCTTCTGTTTTGACCGTGCTTGAGGCAGCCGCTAGTCTTAACGATCGTGCCCGGGTCATCCTGGGCCGTCATGCGTGCCCCTCGTAATATTTCCGGGTCAGCGCGTGGCACGGGACTTCTGCCGACAGTCAGAAAGTTTATGACTCCGGCGTGTCCGTGCCCTCGCGACACACCCGACCGCGGGGGTCAGGTGCGCAGCAACCGACCGGACGACAGAAAGAGACCTACGCGGTGCCCACCATCCAGCAGTTGGTCCGCAAGGGCCGCCAGGACAAGGTGTCCAAGAACAAGACGCCGGCCCTGAAGGGTTCCCCTCAGCGTCGTGGTGTGTGCACGCGCGTCTACACGACCACCCCGAAGAAGCCGAACTCGGCTCTTCGTAAGGTCGCTCGCGTCCGCCTCACCAGCGGCATCGAGGTCACCGCCTACATCCCGGGCGTCGGCCACAACCTGCAGGAGCACTCGATCGTGCTCGTGCGTGGTGGTCGTGTGAAGGACCTCCCGGGTGTCCGGTACAAGATCATCCGCGGTTCGCTCGACACCCAGGGTGTGAAGAACCGGAAGCAGGCTCGCAGCCGGTACGGCGCGAAGAAGGAGAAGAGCTAATGCCGCGTAAGGGTCCCGCCCCGAAGCGGCCGGTCATCATCGACCCGGTCTACAGTTCGCCGCTCGTCACACAGTTGATCTCCAAGATCCTGGTCGACGGCAAGAAGCAGATCGCCCAGAGCATCGTCTACACGGCGCTC
Source organism: Kribbella qitaiheensis (assembly GCF_014217565.1). Lineage (NCBI taxonomy): Bacteria > Bacillati > Actinomycetota > Actinomycetes > Propionibacteriales > Kribbellaceae > Kribbella > Kribbella qitaiheensis. Next base: position 3,331,318 of record NZ_CP043661.1, on the reverse strand, counting down.
GAGGGCACCCGGACGAAGACCGGCACCGATCCCGTGATCACGCTGAAGCGCGCACTGGACAACGTGAAGCCCAGCATCGAGGTGAAGAGCCGCCGCGTCGGTGGAGCCACCTACCAGGTGCCGATCGAGGTCAAGCCCGGTCGCTCGACCACGCTCGCCCTGCGCTGGCTCACGTCGTACTCCCGCGGTCGTCGCGAGAAGACCATGTCCGAGCGCCTGATGAACGAGATCCTGGACGCGTCGAACGGTCTGGGTGCCGCAGTCAAGCGCCGCGAGGACACGCACAAGATGGCCGAAGCCAACAAGGCTTTCGCCCACTACCGCTGGTGATCCGGGGTCCGATCCCGGACCCCTGCGATTCACCCATTTTGAAGCTAGACAGAAGCGAGAGGTAGACCACCGAGGTGGCCGTACAAATCACCACCGACCTGAGCATGGTGCGCAACATCGGCATCATGGCCCACATCGACGCCGGTAAGACGACGACGACCGAGCGGATCCTCTTCTACACCGGTATCACTTACAAGATCGGTGAGGTCCACGACGGCGCCGCCACGATGGACTGGATGGAGCAGGAGCAGGAGCGCGGCATCACGATCACGTCCGCCGCGACGACCTGCATCTGGAAAGACCACACCATCAACATCATCGACACCCCGGGTCACGTCGACTTCACCGTCGAGGTAGAGCGCTCGCTGCGCGTCCTCGACGGCGCGGTCGCCGTGTTCGACGGTGTCGCGGGTGTCGAGCCGCAGTCGGAGACCGTGTGGCGTCAGGCGGACCGGTACGGCGTACCGCGGATCTGCTTCGTCAACAAGCTCGACCGGACCGGCGCGGAGTTCATGCGCTGCGTCGACATGATCATCGACCGGCTGGCCGCGGTGCCGTTGGTGCTGCAGCTGCCGATCGGTGCCGAGGCCGACTTCATCGGCGTCGTCGACCTGATCGGGATGCGCGCGCTGACCTGGCGCGGCGAGACCACGATGGGTGAGGACTACACCGTCGAGGAGATCCCGGCCAGTCACACCGAGATCGCCGCCGAGTGGCGCGACAAGCTGATCGAGACGCTGGCCGAGGCCGACGACGAGATCATGGAGATGTACCTGGAGGGCGAAGAGCCGTCCCAGGAGCAGATCGTGGCCGGCATCCGGCGCGCGACCATCGCCAGCAAGCTGACCCCGGTGCTGACCGGTACGGCCTTCAAGAACAAGGGCGTCCAGCCGCTGCTCGACGCGATCAACGCCTTCCTGCCGAGCCCGGTCGACGTGCCCGACATCGAGGGCCACGACGTCAAGGACGCCGCGGTCGTCGTCACCCGCAAGCCGGATGACTCCGAGCCGTTCTCGGCCCTGGCGTACAAGATCGCGGCCGACCCGCACCTGGGCAAGCTGACCTTCATCCGGGTGTACTCGGGCAAGCTCGAGACCGGCACCCAGGTCCTGAACCCCACCAAGGGGCGCAAGGAGCGGATCGGCAAGATCTACCGGATGCACGCGAACAAGCGTGAGGAGATCGCGTCGGTCGGCGCCGGCCACATCGTCGCGGTGATGGGTCTTAAGGACACCACCACCGGTGAGACGCTGTGCGACCCGAGCAAGCCTGTCGTGCTGGAGTCGATGACGTTCCCGGCGCCGGTCATCTCGGTCGCCATCGAGCCGAAGTCGAAGGGCGACCAGGAGAAGCTGGGCGTCGCGATCCAGCGGCTCGCCGAGGAGGACCCGACCTTCCAGGTCCGGACCGACGAGGATACCGGCCAGACGATCATCGCCGGTATGGGTGAGCTCCACCTGGAGATCCTGGTCGACCGGATGAAGCGCGAGTTCCGCGTCGAGGCCAACGTCGGCAAGCCCCAGGTCGCCTACCGCGAGACCATCAAGAAGAAGGTCGAGAAGGTCGACTACACGCACAAGAAGCAGACCGGTGGTTCGGGTCAGTTCGCGCGTGTGATCATCAACATCGAGCCGACGTCGGCCGAGGGCGGTGGCGAGGGCGGTTACGAGTTCGTCAACGCCGTCACCGGTGGCCGGATCCCGCGGGAGTACATCCCGTCGGTGGACGAGGGTGCCCAGGAAGCGATGGAGTTCGGCGTCCTGGCCGGCTACCCGATGGTGGACGTCAAGGTCACCCTGACCGACGGCGCCTACCACGATGTCGACTCGTCCGAGCTCGCCTTCAAGATCGCCGGTTCGATGGCTTTCAAGGACGCCGCCCGCAGGGCGACGCCGGTCATCCTCGAGCCGATGTTCTCGGTCGAGGTCATCACCCCTGAGGACTACATGGGTGAAGTGATCGGCGACCTCAACTCACGCCGCGGCCAGATCCAGTCAATGGACGAAGGCCCCGGGGGCAGCCGGGCTATCAAGGCTCTGGTGCCGTTGTCCGAGATGTTCGGGTATGTCGGTGACCTGCGGTCGAAGACCCAGGGTCGCGCGTCGTACTCGATGCAGTTCGATTCCTACGCCGAGGTTCCGAAGAACGTGGCGGAAGAGATCATCAAGAAGGCCCGCGGCGAGTAGTCTCGCCCCGGACCAACCAACCCACAGCGCGTCGGCGTACGGCGTAAGTCAACACTTTCCAGGAGGGCCCCAGTGGCTAAGGCGAAGTTCGAGCGGACTAAGCCGCACGTCAACATCGGCACCATCGGTCACATCGACCACGGTAAGACGACTCTTACCGCGGCGATCACCAAGGTGCTGCACGACAAGTACCCGACTCTGAACGAGGCCTCGGCCTTCGATCAGATCGACAAGGCGCCGGAAGAGCGCCAGCGCGGTATCACCATCTCCATCGCGCACGTCGAGTACCAGACCGAGGCCCGGCACTACGCCCACGTCGACTGCCCGGGGCACGCGGACTACATCAAGAACATGATCACCGGTGCGGCCCAGATGGACGGTGCGATCCTGGTCGTCGCCGCCACCGACGGCCCGATGCCGCAGACGCGTGAGCACGTGCTGCTCGCCCGTCAGGTCGGCGTGCCGGCGATGGTCGTCGCCCTGAACAAGTGCGACATGGTCGACGACGAGGAGATCCTGGAGCTCGTCGAGCTCGAGGTTCGCGAGCTGCTCAGCGACCAGGAGTTCGACGGCGACAACGCTCCCGTCGTGCACGTTGCGGCTCACCCGGCACTGCAGGGTGACGAGAAGTGGGGCAAGTCCATCCTCGAGTTGATGGATGCTGTCGACTCCTACATCCCGCAGCCGGTCCGCGAGATCGACAAGCCGTTCCTGATGCCGGTGGAGGATGTCTTCACCATCACGGGTCGCGGTACCGTCATCACCGGCCGGATCGAGCGCGGCGTGGTCAAGGTCAACGAGACCGTCGACCTGATCGGAATCCGCGAGGCCAAGCAGACCACCACGGTCACCGGCATCGAGATGTTCCGCAAGTTGCTCGACACCGGTGAGGCCGGCGAGAACGTCGGTCTGCTGCTTCGTGGCACCAAGCGCGAGGACGTCGAGCGCGGCATGGTCGTCATCAAGCCGGGCACCACCACCCCGCACACCAACTTCGACGCTTCGGTCTACATCCTGTCGAAGGAGGAGGGTGGCCGTCACACGCCGTTCTTCCAGAACTACCGGCCCCAGTTCTACTTCCGCACCACGGACGTCACCGGCGTCGTCACGCTGCCCGAGGGCACCGAGATGGTCATGCCGGGCGACAACACCGACATGTCGGTCGAGCTGATCCAGCCGATCGCCATGGAAGAGGGCCTGAAGTTCGCGATCCGTGAAGGTGGCCGCACCGTCGGCGCCGGCCGGGTCACCAAGATCCTCAAGTGATTTCATGAGGTCCGCGAGGGCTCGCTCGTTGAGCCTTCGCGGACCTCTGCTTTACGCCTGATCCAGGGCAAGTCGGGGTCGGTGACTCCGGAACGGTTCGGGATCTGGGCGTAAAGCCACCTCGATTGGCATTTCGATGCCGATCTCTGGCACACTATTCAGGTTGCTCAGGCGAGGCCGCCGGGGCGCGCCGCAGACGTGTTTCTGCCAGGTGCGCCGGACCGGAGACCATGCCGAGGTTCCGGTCCGAGACCGAACCCCGATCACCATCCCAGGGTCGAAAGATGTGTGGTGACGCGCGTGCCGCGTCCACGACACACCCGACCTCGGGGGTCGGAGCAACGAAGACGAATGACGAAGAGAAGGACGAAGCGAAGCGATGGCGGGACAAAAGATCCGCATCCGGCTGAAGGCCTACGACCACGAGGTCATCGACAGCTCGGCGCGCAAGATCGTCGACACGGTGACGCGTACTGGTGCGAAGGTTGCTGGCCCGGTGCCGTTGCCGACGGAAAAGAACGTGTTCTGCGTCATCCGCTCGCCGCACAAGTACAAGGACAGCCGCGAGCACTTCGAGATGCGCACCCACAAGCGGCTCATCGACATCATCGACCCCACGCCGAAGACCGTCGACTCGCTGATGCGTCTCGACCTGCCGGCCGGTGTCGACATCGAGATCAAGCTCTGAGGGAAACGCGAAACCAATGAGCCCTGTAAACATGGCAAAAACAGGCAAAACCACTCGCGGTCTGCTGGGCACCAAGCTCGGTATGACCCAGACCTGGGACGAGAACAACCGAGTCGTCCCCGTCACCGTGATCCAGGCCGGCCCCTGCGTGGTCACCGAGGTTCGTACCTCGGCCAGCCACGGCTACGACGGCGTGCAGATCGCTTTCGGCGACATCGACCCCCGCAAGGTGAACTCGCCGATGCGCGGCCACTTCGAGAAGGCTGGTGTGACCCCGCGTCGCCACCTGCTCGAACTGCGCACCGCTGACGCCAGCGAGTACACGCTCGGCCAGGAGATCAAGGCCGAGGCGTTCGCCGCCGGCGAGATCGTCGACGTGTCCGCCACCAGCAAGGGCAAGGGCTTCGCCGGTGTGATGAAGCGGCACGGCTTCCACGGTCTCAGCTCCACCCACGGTGTGCACAAGAAGCACCGTTCGCCGGGCTCCATCGGCGGGTGCGCGACCCCGGGCCGGGTCTTCAAGGGCCTCAAGATGGCCGGCCGGATGGGCAACGAGAAGGTCACCACGCAGAACGTCACGGTCCACGCGATCGACGTCGAGCGTGGCCTGGTCCTGCTCAAGGGTGCCGTCCCCGGCCCCAAGGGCGGCCTCGTGCTGATCCGCAACGCCGCGAAGGGAGCTACCAAATGAGCACCGTTGACGTCGTCGTCGTGAAGGGCGACAAGGTCAGCAAGAAGGGCTCCGCGGAGCTCCCCGCCGACCTGTTCGACGTACAGGCGAACATCCCGCTGATCCACCAGGTCGTCGTAGCGCAGCTGGCCGCTGCCCGTCAGGGCACGCACAAGGTCAAGACCCGCGCCGAGGTGTCCGGTGGTGGCGCCAAGCCGTACCGCCAGAAGGGCACCGGCCGCGCCCGTCAGGGCTCGACCCGCGCGCCGCAGTTCACCGGTGGTGGCGTGGTGCACGGCCCGACCCCGCGTGACTACAGCCAGCGGACCCCGAAGAAGATGATCGCCGCCGCCCTGCGCGGTGCGCTCTCCGACCGGGCCCGCGAAGGCCGCGTCATCGTGGTCGACCAGTTCGTGGACGGCGACGTGCCCTCCACCAAGGTCGCCCGCAAGGTCCTGGCCGAGGTCACCGAGTTCCTGAAGCTGCTGGTGGTTGTCGAGCGCGACGACGACGTGACGCTGCTGAGCCTGCGCAACGTGCCGACCGTGCACCTGATCGCGGCCGACCAGCTGAACGCGTACGACGTGCTGTGCAACGACGCGGTCATCTTCACCACCGCGTCGCTGGCGACCTTCGTCGCAGGCACGCCGAAGGGCAAGTCCGTCAAGGCCGTCGCTACGTCGACCGAGGCCGAGCAGGAGGTAGAAGCATGAGTCACGGAGTCAACAAAGACCCGCGGGACGTGCTGCTGCGGCCGGTCGTGAGCGAGAAGAGCTACGGCCTGCTGGACGAGCAGAAGTACACGTTCGAGGTCGCCCCGGACGCCAACAAGACCGAGATCAAGCTCGCGGTCCAGAAGGTGTTCAAGGTGCGGGTCACCAGCGTCAACACGATCAACCGCAAGGGCAAGCGCCGCCGTACCCGTACGGGCTGGGGCAAGCGTCCTGACACCAAGCGAGCGATCGTCAGCCTTGCCGGCGACGACCGCATCGACATCTTCGGAGGCCAGTCGTAATGGGTATCCGCAAATACAAGCCGACGACGCCGGGCCGCCGTGGCTCCAGCGTTGCCGACTTCGTCGAGCTCACCCGTTCGACCCCTGAGAAGTCCCTGCTCCGCCCGCTGCCGAAGAAGGGTGGCCGGAACAGCTCCGGCAAGATCACCACTCGGCACCACGGTGGCGGTCACAAGCGCGCCTACCGCCTGATCGACTTCAAGCGGTACGACAAGGACGGCGTGCCGGCCAAGGTCGCGGAGATCGAGTACGACCCGAACCGCACCGCCCGGATCGCACTGCTGCACTACGTCGACGGCGAGAAGCGCTACATCCTCGCCCCGGCCAACCTGAAGCAGGGCACGATCGTCGAGAACGGTCCGGCCCGCGGACATCAAGGTCGGCAACAACCTGCCGCTGCGCAACATCCCGGTCGGTTCCACGGTGCACGCCGTCGAACTGCGCCCGGGTGGTGGCGCCAAGATGGCCCGCTCCGCCGGTGCCAGCGTTCAGCTGGTCGCCAAGGAGGGCCGGATGGCCACCCTGCGGATGCCTTCGGGCGAGGTCCGGATGGTCGACGTACGCTGCCGCGCCACCCTCGGTGAGGTCGGCAACGGCGAGCAGTCGAACATCAACTGGGGCAAGGCCGGCCGGATGCGCTGGAAGGGCAAGCGCCCGACCGTCCGTGGTGTCGCCATGAACCCGGTCGACCACCCGCACGGTGGTGGTGAGGGTAAGACCTCGGGTGGACGTCACCCGGTGTCCCCATGGGGCAAGCCCGATGGCCGCACCCGTGGTCACAAGGAAAGCGATCGCATGATCGTCCGGCGCCGCAAGGCCGGCAAGAAGCGCTGATAGGGAGCCGGACAGATGCCACGCAGCCTCAAGAAGGGCCCGTTCGTCGACCACCACCTGTTGAAGAAGGTGGAGGTGCAGAACGAAAAGGGCACCAAGAACGTGATCAAGACCTGGTCGCGCCGATCGATGATCATTCCGACCATGATCGGTCACACCCTGGCGGTGCACGACGGCCGCAAACATGTCCCCGTGTTCGTGACGGACGCGATGGTCGGGCACAAGCTCGGCGAGTTCGCCCCGACCCGGACGTTCAAGGGCCACGAAAAAGACGACCGCAAGGCACGGCGTCGCTGACCTAGGTCAGCGACGAAGCGCAGAGCAACCTACGGAGAGATTCGAACATCATGAGCGTAATGGAGCGTAGGGCAGTCAGTGCCCGTCGCGAGGGCCTGCTGGGCGACGAGCCCGGGGCCTTCGCGGTCGCGCGCTTCGTCCGCGTGACGCCGATGAAGGCACGTCGCGTGGTCGACCTGGTGCGCGGCATGGGCGTCGACGACGCACTCGCCACTCTGAAGTTCGCCCCGCAGGCCGCTGCCGAGACCGTGTACAAGGTCGTCGACAGCGCCGTGGCGAACGCCGAGGGCACCGAGCACCTGAGCCGCGCCGACCTGGTCGTGGTGAAGGCCTATGTGGACGAGGGCCCGACGCTGAAGCGTCACCGCCCCCGTGCCCAGGGTCGCGCGACCCGGATCGACAAGCGGACCAGCCACATCACCGTCGTGGTCGGCCCGAAGGTCGAGGCCGCGCCGCCGGCGAAGAAGGCCGATGCCAACAAGGCGGACGCCAAGAAGGACGACGCAAAGAAGGGCGCGGCCAGCAAGGCCACCGCCAAGAAGGCGCCGGCCAAGAAGGCAACCGCCAAAAAGGCTGAGAAGAAGGAGACCCGATAGTGGGCCAGAAGGTAAACCCGCACGGGTTCCGACTCGGCATCAGCACGGACCACAAGAGCCGGTGGTACGCGGAGAAGCTGTACAAGGACTACGTGGGCGAGGACGTCAAGATCCGTCGCTTGCTGAGCAAGGGCATGGAGCGCGCAGGCATCTCCCGGGTGGAGATCGAGCGCACCCGTGACCGTGTCCGCGTCGACATCCACACCGCCCGTCCGGGCATCGTCATCGGTCGCCGCGGCGCCGAGGCGGACCGGATCCGGGGCAGCCTCGAGGAGCTCACCGGCAAGCAGGTGCAGTTGAACATCCTCGAGGTCAAGAACGCCGAGGTCGACGCACAGCTCGTCGCCCAGGGCGTTGCCGAGCAGCTGTCCGGCCGCGTGGCGTTCCGTCGCGCGATGCGCAAGGCGATGCAGACCACCATGCGTGGCGGCGCCCTGGGCATCCGGATCCAGTGCTCCGGCCGTCTCGGTGGCGCTGAGATGTCGCGTTCGGAGTTCTACCGCGAAGGCCGGGTGCCCCTGCACACGCTTCGCGCGGACATCGACTACGGCTTCTACGAGGCCCGGACGACCTTCGGCCGGATCGGCGTGAAGGTCTGGATCTACAAGGGCGACGTCGCCGGCACCCGCGCCGAGCGCGAGGCGCAGGCCGCCGCTCGGGCCGCTACCCAGCAGCGTGGCCGTCCGGCCCGCCGTGACGGTGGTGGCGACCGCGGTGACCGTGGTGGTCGCGGTGGTGACCGTGGCGGTCGTAATGACCGTCGTGACGGTGGCGCCCGCAATGACGCCCCGAAGGCTGACGCGACGGCGGCTCCGGCTGCCGAGAAGCCGGCCGAGACGACCGGAACGGAGAGCTGAACGATGCTCATCCCCCGTAAGGTCAAGCACCGCAAGCAGCACCACCCGAAGCGCTCCGGCGCTGCCAAGGGTGGCACCGCGCTGGCGTTCGGCGACTTCGGCATCCAGGCCGTCGAGAGCCACTACGTCACGAACCGGCAGATCGAGTCCGCTCGTATCGCGATGACCCGGCACATCAAGCGTGGCGGAAAGGTCTGGATCAACATCTACCCGGACCGCCCGCTGACCAAGAAGCCTGCCGAGACCCGGATGGGTTCCGGCAAGGGTTCGCCCGAGTGGTGGATCGCCAACGTCAAGTCCGGCCGGGTGATGTTCGAACTGTCCGGTGTTGACGAGGAGACCGCTCGCGAGGCGATGCGCCGCGCGATTCACAAGTTGCCGATGAAGTGCAAATTCATCACCCGAGAGGCAGGTGAGAACTGATGGCTATCGTGACTGCCGCTGAGCTGCGGAACCTTGGCAAGGCTGAGCTTCTGGAGAAGCTGGGCGAGGCCAAGGAGGAGCTGTTCAACCTCCGGTTCCAGGCTGCCACGGGTCAGCTGGAGTCCCACGGACGGCTGCGCGCCGTCAAGAAGGACATCGCCCGCATCTACACGGTGCTGACCGAGCGTGCGCTCGGGATCACCGAAGAGGTCGACCAGACCGCGCCCGTGGCTGAGGCCGAGGACGCCGTGGAAGAGACCGCGGACGACAGCGAGAAGGCTGGGAGCAAGGCATGACCGAGAATGCAGCGAAGGACGACACCGTGAGCACGACCCCCGACGCGAAGCGCGGCAACCGCAAGACCAAGGTCGGTCTGGTGCTGAGCGACAAGATGGACAAGACCGTGACGGTCGAGGTCGAGGACCGGGTCAAGCACAAGCTGTACGGCAAGGTCATCCGCCGCACCAGCAAGCTCAAGGCCCACGATGAGCAGAACGCCGCCGGCATCGGCGACCGCGTCCTCCTGATGGAGACCCGGCCGCTGTCCGCCACCAAGCGTTGGCGCATCGTGGAGATCCTCGAGAAGGCCAAGTAATCAGCCTCTCAAGGGCCTTTCGGGCAGCGCAACGCCCAGCTGTACCCAATCGAAATCATTCGTTCCGCAAGGCTCATGTGAGTGAGAACCAGCGAGACAACCAGGAGATCAACAGATGATCCAGCAGGAGTCGCGACTGAAGGTCGCCGACAACACGGGTGCCAAGGAAATCTTGTGCATCCGCGTGCTCGGTGGCTCCGGTCGGCGCTATGCCGGTGTCGGTGACACGATCGTCGCCACCGTCAAGGACGCGATCCCGGGCGGCGGCGTCAAGAAGGGCGACGTCGTCAAGGCCGTCATCGTTCGCACTGTGAAGGAGCGCCGGCGTCCGGACGGCTCCTACATCCGGTTCGACGAGAACGCCGCCGTGATCCTCAAGGCCGACGGCGAGCCGCGCGGCACCCGCATCTTCGGGCCGGTCGGCCGGGAGTTGCGCGAGAAGAAGTTCATGAAGATCATCTCGCTCGCTCCGGAGGTGCTCTGAGATGGCAGCCCAGAAGAAGCTGCACGTGAAGAAGGGTGATCTCGTTCGCGTGATCGCCGGTAAGTCCAAGGGCCACGAGGGCAAGATCATCTCGGTGCTGCCTGAGGCTGAGAAGGTCATCGTCGAAGGCGTGAACCGGGTCAAGAAGCACACCAAGGTGCAGCAGGCCCAGCGCGGCGGCACCACGGGTGGCATCGTCACCCAGGAAGCCCCGATCCACGTCTCCAACGTGATGCTGCTCGTCGAGACCACCGACGCGGATGGCAAGAAGCAGAAGGTCACCACGCGCGTCGGCTACAACCGCGTCGAGGTGCAGAAGCGGCGCCCCGACGGTTCGACGTACACCGGGTTCCGCAGCGTGCGTATCTCGCGCCGCACCGGCGAGGAGATCTGATGACTGCTACGGCAACCGAGAACGGCAGCGTTCAACCGCGGATGAAGACGAAGTACCGCGAGGAGATCGTCGCCAAGCTGCGCGAGGAGTTCCAGTTCGAGAACGTCATGCAGGTGCCCGGGCTCACCAAGATCGTGGTGAACATGGGTGTCGGCGAGGCGGCTCGCGACTCCAAGCTGATCGACGGCGCGATCAACGACCTGGCGGCGATCACCGGCCAGAAGCCGTCGGTGACCAAGGCCCGCAAGTCCATCGCGCAGTTCAAGCTGCGTGAAGGCATGCCGATCGGTGCGCACGTCACGCTGCGCGGCGACCGGATGTGGGAGTTCCTGGACCGGCTGCTCGCCTTGGCGCTGCCCCGGATCCGTGACTTCCGTGGCCTGTCGGCGAAGCAGTTCGACGGCAACGGGAACTACACCTTCGGTCTGACCGAGCAGGTGATGTTCCACGAGATCAACCAGGACCGGATCGACCGGGTCCGCGGCATGGACATCACCGTGGTGACCACCGCCAAGAACGACGACGAGGGGCGTGCGCTGCTGCGGCAGCTCGGCTTCCCGTTCAAGGAGAACTGACGTGGCGAAGACAGCACTCAAGGTCAAGCAGGCCCGGACGCCGAAGTTCGCAGTGCGCGGCTACACCCGTTGCCAGCGCTGCGGCCGGCCGAAGGCGGTCTTCCGCAAGTTCGGCCTGTGCCGGATCTGCCTGCGGGAGATGGCGCACCGGGGCGAGCTGCCCGGCGTCACCAAGTCCAGCTGGTGACCCACCGCTTGTCCAGCACCGATCTTTTCTCCAACCACCATCTAGTCACCGTAGGTCGCCGGCCGGCGAAACCACGGCGGGAAAGAGGCCCCAGGCCATGACGATGACCGACCCGATCGCAGACATGTTGACACGTCTGCGCAACGCCAACCAGGCGTATCACGAGTCGACCCAGATGCCGTACAGCAAGATCAAGCAGGGCATTGCCGACATCCTCCAGCAGGAGGGTTACATCTCGGCCTACAAGGTCGAGGAGCCCAAAGAGGGCACCGTCGGTAAGACCCTCGTGGTGGACCTGAAGTTCGGTCCGAGCCGCGAGCGCTCGATCGCCGGCGTACGGCGGATCAGCAAGCCCGGTCTGCGGGTGTATGCGAAGTCGACCAACCTGCCCAAGGTGCTCGGTGGCCTCGGCGTCGCGATCATCTCGACGTCACAGGGATTGCTGACGGACCGGCAGGCCAAGCACAAGGGCGTTGGCGGGGAAGTCCTCGCCTACGTCTGGTGACGAAGAACCGGAAGGAGGACCACTCTCATGTCTCGCATCGGTAAGCTCCCGATCACGGTCCCGTCCGGCGTCGACGTCACGATCGACGGCCAGACGGTCACCGTTAAGGGTCCCAAGGGTCAGCTCTCGCACGTTGTTGCGGAGCCCATCGCGGTCGCTCGCGACGAGGACGGCACCATTGCCGTCTCGCGTCCGGACGAGCAGCGCAAGAGCAAAGAACTGCACGGCCTGTCCCGCACTCTGATCGCCAACCTGGTGACCGGCGTGACGGACGGCTACGAGAAGAAGCTCGAGATCGTCGGCGTCGGTTACCGCGTCCTGTCAAAGGGCCCGGCCACGCTGGAGTTCTCGCTCGGCTACAGCCACACGATCACGGTGGAGGCGCCGGAAGGCATCACCTTCGTGGTGGAGGCGCCGACCAAGTTCTCGGTGCAGGGAATCGACAAGCAGTCGGTCGGTGAGGTTGCCGCCAACATCCGCAAGCTGCGCAAGCCCGAGCCGTACAAGGGCAAGGGTGTCCGGTACGCCGGCGAGCAGGTGCGCCGCAAGGTCGGAAAGGCTGGTAAGTAACCATGGCGATCGGATTGCGTCACAACAAGCACTCCGCCAAGAAGACCTCTTCCCGGCTGCGTCGTCAGATCCGCGTCCGCAAGAAGGTCAACGGCACGGCCGACCGGCCGCGCCTGGTGGTCAGCAAGTCCTCGAAGCACCTGTTCGCTCAGGTCATCGACGACGTCGCCGGCGTCACCCTGGTCTCGGCTTCCACGATGGAGTCGGACCTGCGCGGTGCGGAGGCGAACAAGACGGACAAGGCCAAGACCGTGGGCGGCTTGATCGCCGACCGCGCGAAGGCCGCCGGTATCGACTCGGTCGTCTTCGACCGGGCCGGGAACAAGTACCACGGACGGATCGCGGCCCTGGCCGACGCCGCCCGTGAGAGCGGCCTCGGCTTCTGACATGGCGACACAAAAGGAAGAAGGTAGTTCGAAATGAGCGGAGGCCAGCAGCGTCGCGGAGGCGGCGCCGGTGGTGAGCGCCGTGGCCGTGACGGTGGTCGCGGTCAGGCAGCTGACAAGACCGCCTACATCGAGCGCGTGGTAGCCATCAACCGTGTTGCCAAGGTCGTGAAGGGTGGTCGTCGCTTCAGCTTCACCGCCCTCGTGGTCGTCGGTGACGGTGAAGGCACCGTCGGTGTGGGTTACGGAAAGGCCAAGGAGGTGCCCGCGGCGATCGCCAAGGGTGTCGAGGAGGCCAAGAAGTCGTTCTTCAAGGTCCCCAGGATCCAAGGCACCATCCCGCACCCCGTCCAGGGTGAGAAGGCCGCCGGCGTCGTCATGCTGCGCCCGGCTGCTCCTGGTACCGGAGTGATCGCGGGTGGCTCGGCGCGCGCCGTACTGGAGTGCGCCGGGATCCACGACATCCTGAGCAAGTCGCTGGGTTCCTCCAACGCGATCAACGTGGTTCACGCCACGGTGGCCGCGCTGCAGGCCCTGGAGACGCCGGAAGCCGTGGCCGCGCGCCGTGGCATGCCGGTCGAGCACGTCGCCCCGGCGGCGCTGCTGAAGGCGCGGGCGGAGGGAATCTCCTGATGGCACGCTTGAAGGTGACCCAGACCCGTTCCGGCATCGGTGGCAAGCAGAACCAGCGCGACACCCTGCGCACGCTGGGCGTGAAGCGGATCGGCGATGTCGCCGTTCACGACGACCGCCCGGAGATCCGTGGCATGGTGCGTGCGGTTCGCCACCTCATCACCGTCGAAGAGGTTGACTGACATGACGCTCAAGGTTCATCACCTGCGTCCGGCGCCCGGCGCCAAGACCGCCAAGACCCGCGTGGGTCGTGGTGAGGGCAGCAAGGGCAAGACGGCCGGCCGCGGTACCAAGGGCAGCAAGGCCCGTAACAACATCCCCGAAGGCTTCGAGGGTGGCCAGATGCCGCTGCACATGCGGCTTCCGAAGCTGAAGGGCTTCAAGAGCAGGAACCGAGTGGAGTTCCAGGTCGTTAACCTGGACAAGCTCGGACAGCTGTTCCCCGAAGGTGGCGAGATCGGCGTAGCCGACCTGGTCGCCAAGGGTGCGGTCCGAGACAGTCTCCCGGTGAAGGTGCTGGGCGACGGCGAGTTGACCGTTGCACTGCAGGTTTCGGTTCACAAGTTCTCGAAGTCCGCCAAGGAGAAGATCGCGGCGGCCGGGGGAACCACCACCGAGGTGTGATTGCCAGGGCTCGTGCGAGCCAGCGTTTGTTATCCTCACGCTGGAGTTCGGACGAGCCCTGGTTCGTCTCTTGCCCAGCTGCTTTGCTAGGCCCCTGCCCTGACCGGGCACAGGAAACTTATGGGAGGACAGGGTGTTAGGCGCCTTTGCCAACGCGTTCAAGACTCCGGACCTGCGCCGGAAGATCTTGTTCGTGCTCTTCATCGTCGTGATCTTCCGCATCGGCTCGGTCGTGCCGGCACCTGGCGTCAACGTCAAGTCGTTGAACACGTGCCTGAAAGCAGCCACGTCGGGTCAGAACGCGAACCTGTACAACCTGATCAACCTGTTCTCCGGTGGGGCGCTGCTCCAGCTCGCGGTCTTCGCGCTGGGCATCATGCCGTACATCACCGCCAGCATCATTCTGCAGCTGCTCACCGTGGTCATCCCGCGGCTCGAGTCGCTGAAGAAGGAGGGCCAGGCGGGGCAGACCAAGATCACCCAGTACACCCGGTTCCTGACCGTGGGCCTTGCGATCCTGCAGGCGACCGCGTTCGTGGCACTGGCCCGGACCCCCGGCCGGCTCTTCCCGAGCTGCCAGGAGCCGTTGCTGCACAACGACAAGTGGTTCACCGTCGTCGTGATGGTGCTGACCATGACCGCCGGTACCGGCGTGATCATGTGGCTGGGCGAGCTGATCACCGACCGTGGTGTCGGTAACGGTATGTCGATCCTGATCTTCACCCAGATCGTCGCCACCTTCCCGACACAGCTGTGGAACATCCGCAAGCAGAAGGGCATCGGCACCTTCATCGTCGTGCTGGCCATCGGTCTGGTGATCATGGCGGCCGTCATCTTCATCGAGCAGGCGCAGCGCCGGATCCCGGTCCAGTACGCCAAGCGGATGGTCGGCCGGAAGATGTTCGGCGGTACCTCCACCTACATCCCGCTGAAGGTGAACCAGGCCGGCGTCATCCCGGTCATCTTCGCCTCGAGCCTGCTCTATCTGCCGGTACTGGTCAGCCAGTTCAAATCGCAGGAGAAGTGGGCGCAGTGGATCCAGGGGAACCTGGTCAAGGGCGACCACCCGATCTACATGGTGACGTATGTCGCCCTGATCATCTTCTTCACGTACTTCTACGTCTCGATTACCTTCAACCCGAAGGAAGTCGCAGACAACATGAAGAAGTACGGCGGCTTCATCCCCGGGATCCGGGCGGGCCGGCCGACCGAGGAGTACCTCTCCTACGTCTTGTCCCGCATCACGCTGCCGGGCGCGCTCTACCTCGCGGTCATCTCGATGATCCCGCTGGTCGCCCTGGTGCTCTTGAACGCGAGCCAGAACTTCCCGTTCGGTGGTACGTCGATCCTGATCATGGTCGGCGTCGGACTGGACACGGTGAAGCAGATCGAGAGTCAGTTGCAGCAGCGTAACTACGAAGGGTTCCTGCGCTGATGAGAATGTTGCTGATGGGTCCGCCCGGGGCGGGTAAGGGTACGCAGGCAAAGGTGCTTGCGGACCGGCTCGGAATCCCGGCTGTTTCCACCGGCGACATTTTCCGCGCGAACGTCAAGGACGAGACCCCGCTGGGGCTCGAGGCGAAGCGCTTCATGGACGCGGGCAACTACGTGCCGGACGAGGTCACCAACGCGATGGTGCGCGACCGGCTCTCCGACGCTGACGCGGGGGAGGGGTTCCTGCTCGACGGGTACCCCCGCACCCTGCCTCAGGTCGGCACCCTTGACGACATCCTGGCCGACCACGGGCACAAGCTGGACGCCGTGGTGGCGCTGGTCGCGGACACCGACGTGCTGGTGGACCGGATGCTGCGCCGGGCCAAGACCGACGGCCGGGCCGACGACTCCGAAGAGGTCGTCCGGCACCGGCAGGACGTGTACGCCGCCGAGACCAAGCCGCTGCTGCAGGTGTACGCCCAGCGCGGCCTGCTGGTCGAGGTCGACGGCGTGGGCGAGATCGACGAGGTGAGCGAGCGCGTGCTCGCCGCCCTCAAATCGTTGACCGACGGACACTGAGCTGCAGTGATTTTCAAGGACCGCGGGATCGAGATCAAGACCCGCGAACAGATCGTCGCGATGCGTGCGGCCGGCCTGGTGGTCGGCCGCACGCTCGAACTGCTGCGCTCCGAGGTCAAGGCCGGGATCACCACCGGGGACCTGGACGCGATCGCCGAGGACAGCATCCGGTCGGCCGGCGCGACGCCGTCCTTCAAGGGCTACCACGGCTTCACCGGTTCGATCTGCGCGTCGGTGAACGACGAGATCGTGCACGGCATCCCCGGTGACCGGGTGCTGGCCGAGGGTGACCTGATCTCGATCGACTGCGGTGCGATCGTGAACGGCTGGCACGGCGACGCGGCGATCACGGTCGGCGTCGGCGAAACGGCTCCGGAGCTGCTCGAGCTGGCCCGGATCTGCGACGAGTCGATGTGGCGTGGGTTCGCCGCCGCCCGGCTCGGTGGCCGGCTGACCGACATCTCGGCCGCCGTCGAGCAGCACGTGCGCGCCAACTCGTCGTACGGGATCGTCGAGGACTTCGTCGGGCACGGGATCGGGTCGGCGATGCACCAGCCGCCGAACGTGCCGAACTTCGGCAAGGCCGGCCGTGGTCCCAAGCTGGTCGAGGGTCTCGCGCTCGCGGTCGAGCCGATGCTGACCTTCGGCAAGCAGGACAACCACACCCTCGAAGACGACTGGACCGTGGTCACCGATGACGGCACGGTCGCGGCGCACACCGAGCACTCGTTCACCCTGACACCGCTCGGCCCGTGGGTGCTGACCGCGCTCGATGGTGGCGAGGCCCGGCTCAAGGAGCTCGGCGTCACCTTCGGCCCGCTCGCCGACTGAGACTCACTCCATCGGTTGACAGCCCCGGGTCCATCCGTCGGGGGACGCCGTGCGGTCCTGGGCTGAGGCACACTTGAGACATGCCCAGTCAGTACCAGCCACACCAGCGCTTCACCGAGACCGACCGCGAGAAGATCGCCGGCCGGTTGCGGGACGCCTTCGCCGACGGCCGGCTGGACCAGCCCGAGTTCAGCTCGCGGCTCGACCAGCTCTACGCCGTCCAGACGTACGGCGAGCTGGAACCGCTGGTGCGTGACCTTCCGCCGGTCCGGACCTACCAGACGCCCGCGAACGTCCAGGACGTCGCGCCGGCGCCTGCCCCGGGGCAGTTCCCCGAGCGGCAGAAGAACAAGGATCACCACCCGGCCCGCGCCCTGGCCGGCGGGTTCACGGGTGTGGTGATGATCAACGTGGTGATCTGGTTCGTGATCGGGCTCGCCAGCGGCGGCCACTGGCCGCACTTCTGGCCGGTCTGGCTGCTGATCCCGTGGGCGTTCTTCGCCATGGGCAATTTCAGAAGGCGCGGTTGACGGCGGCCCCGCCCGGACGCCGGAGCCGGTCGCCGCGGCTCCGGCCGGACTGGGCCTGGCAGCTGCGGCAGGGCTCGGCCCTGGTCTTCGTGGTCTGGTTCGCCGTCGCCGTACCGCTGGTGTTGTTCGGCCTCCTGGTGGAGCCGCGCTGGGTCGGCTGGATGGTGATGGGCTGGTTCGCCGTACTGGTGGTCTTCACGCTGGCGATGCGGTGGTCCGAACTGCGGTTGCGACGGGCCTGGGAGGACGTCGTCGAGCAGATGGGCTGGCACTTCAGCGCCGTCGAGGCCGGGGTGCTGGACCGCTGGCCGTTCCCGCCGTTCGACGCGGATCCGCGGGCAGAGGCGGTCGACGTGACGAGCGGCCGGCACCGCGGCCGGGAGTTCTGGAGCGGACGGTTCCGGCACCAGGTACGGCGTCGCAAGCTGGGCTTCGACTTCCTGGATCTGGAGGTCGACCGGCCACTGCCGCCGCTACAGGTGCTGCCCGTCTCGCTCGCTCCGGTGGCGGCCGCGAGCCTGCTGCCGATCAAGCTGACTGTCGAGGGGTCGGCGGAGGGCTACCGGGTGTTCAACGGCCGTGAGGACCTGGCCCTGCAGGCCCTGAATCCGCGGGCCGTCGAGGCGCTCGGACAGGTACCACCGTTCGGATTCAGCTGCGAGGGCCGGCGTTTCGTCGCCATCCTGCCCGCCTTCCGCGATGCCGGTACGGCGCTGGCGCACCTGGACGCCGCTTGCGACCTGCTCGACCTGATGCCGGAGCATGTCTGGCAGGCGGGCGAGCAATGGGCCGCCACCTCCACCCAGCAGGAGTCACCGGGTTAGGTGGGGGAGAAGTGCTGCTAGGTCCTCGTCGCCGGCTCCGGCTGCTACAGCCCGCTTCAGGAGTTCCTGGATCGGTAGGAGGATTTCCGGACTCACCGCTTGGTCCTCGGCTGCTTGGATGAGGTTGGCGAACCCCGTCGCCTGCATGGCGAGATTGGAGCCGGCCGCACCCGGCTGCGCGCCGTACTCGAGGTCGTTGGCCATCCGGGGCAGTGACGTGAGCATGGCGGTGAGCCAGGGCAGCAGTAGGTCGGTAGTAAAGGCGGTTGGTGAGAGTTGCTCGCTGCCGATCAATGCGTACGCCTGGAGTGCGCCGCCGAAGAGGCCGTACATCGCGCTGAGCAAGGCGATATCGTGCAGTGGGGCCAGACCTGGGTCTGCTCCTAGGTAGGTCGCTCTGCCCAGTACTGCAAGGCCGTGCTGGTGTTGTTCGAAGGCGGTGCTGGACCCGCTGTACAGCACGGATGCGGCCGGACCGCCGATCATCGCGGGCACAGCCATGATGCCGCCGTCGATGTACTGCGCGCCGAGGCGTTCAGCCCAGTCCGCAGTACTCCGTGCTTGTGCCGGGGTGCCGTTGGTGAGGTTGACCAGGACCTTCTCGGTGAGGCCGGCGTCATCAATCGCTTCGTGGACGCTGGCGTAGTCGAGCAGACAGACGATCACCAGACCGTTGGCGGCGATGGCGTCGGTGAGAGTGGCGGCGCGCACGGCACCGAGGCCGTCGAGTTCCGGGGAGCGGCCTGGGGTGCGGTTCCAGACGGTGGTCGGGTGGCCGGCGGCCAGGAAAGCCCGGGCGAGGGCGGTTCCCATCGCGCCGAGGCCCAGGACGGTGACAGATGTCTTCATGTCGTCCAGCTTGGATTGATGGTTTAAAGTCAACAAGTACCTACTAATTTGTCAGGTACTTACCAAGAGGTCAGTGAGGTGCATGATGGTGGCCGCGATTCCGTACACCTGTGGGCTGGACGCCGCCGCCGATGTGATCGGGGGCAAGTGGAAGCCCCGCATCCTCTGGGCCCTGCACCACGGTCCGCGTCGTTTCGGTCAACTCCGCAAGGACATCGCCGGCGTCACCGAGAAGATGCTCATCCAGCAGCTCCGCGACCTCGAAGCCCGGCACATAGTCCACCGTGAGGTCTTCCACCAGGTCCCGCCCAAGGTCGAGTACTCCCTGACCCCGCTGGGCGAATCGCTCAACGAGGCGTTGGCTCCCCTCGACACCTGGGGCGCTGCTCACCTCGCGGAGTTGGAGTCGAGCCGCTAGCGTCCGGGGCTCGATTGGGTTTCCGGCGGGTAGGTGGCGTACACTCTTTCCTTGGCTCTTTGTAGCCTCTGATCGTGCTGCCCGCGGCTGCCTGATGTTTGCGAATCTTCGCGCCGTCGGGAGGGTAGCGGATGTTCGGGGGTGGTGCTGAGCCACCCAGCAGTACCTTCCATCAGTTGTCTACAGAAGTGCGAGGACATGCCCAAAAAAGAGGGAGTTATCGAACTCGAGGGCACCATCGTCGAGGCCCTGCCGAACGCGATGTTCCGTGTTGAGCTGTCCAACGGGCACAAGGTGCTCGCGCACATCAGCGGCAAGATGAGGCAGCACTACATCCGGATCCTTCCTGAGGACCGGGTAGTCGTGGAGCTGTCGCCGTACGACCTCACCCGGGGTCGCATCGTCTACCGGTACAAGTAACCAGCCCACCTGTCGAAGAAAGAAGCTCGATGAAGGTCAATCCGAGCGTCAAGAAGATCTGCGACAAGTGCAAGGTGATCCGCCGTCACGGTCGGGTCATGGTGATCTGCGAGAACCCGCGGCACAAGCAGCGGCAAGGCTGATCCAGCCCCACCTCAAGGCTTCACAGCACTTTCGCACCACAGCGCGCATGCTCGTCCAGAACCAGCACGACTCTGGATGTTGCCCCCGGAACAGAGGCCGGGGCCTTGCCGGTGAACAACTCACCGAGGCGGGCAAGGACGCAGCGCGCCACCACACCTCTGCCGACGAAAGGAACACCGCCACATGGCACGCCTCGTAGGGGTCGACCTGCCGCGCGACAAGCGCATCGAGGTCGCTCTGACCTACATCTTCGGTGTAGGTCGTACTCGCGCCCTGAAGACGCTCGAAGCCACCGGCATCTCCGGTGACAAGCGCGTCCACGAACTGGGCGACGAAGAACTGGTCAAGCTCCGCGACTGGATCGAAGGCAATTACCAGATCGAAGGTGACCTCCGCCGTGAGGTGACCGCGGACATCCGCCGCAAGATCGAGATCGGGTCCTACCAGGGTCGCCGTCATCGCAGCGGCCTGCCGGTGCGCGGTCAGCGCACCAAGACGAACGCCCGCACCCGGAAGGGTCGCAAGAAGGCGATCGCCGGCAAGAAGAAGAAGTGACCCGGATGACCCAGTGCCTCGACCCGTTTGCAGACGATACTGCCAGGAGTAACTGACTTATGCCTCCCAAGAGCCGCTCAGCGGCCGGCGCGAAGAAGGTGCGCCGCAAGGAGAAGAAGAACGTGGCCGTCGGCCACGCGCACATCAAGAGCACGTTCAACAACACGATCGTGACGATCACCGATCCGACCGGCGCGGTCATCTCGTGGGCCTCCGCCGGCACCGTCGGCTTCAAGGGCTCGCGCAAGTCGACCCCGTTCGCCGCGCAGATGGCTGCCGAGGCAGCCGGCCGGCGCGCGATGGAGCACGGCATGAAGAAGATCGACGTGTTCGTGAAGGGTCCCGGCTCCGGCCGTGAGACCGCGATCCGTTCGCTGGGAGCTGTCGGCCTCGAGGTCGGCACCATCCAGGACGTCACCCCGACCGCACACAACGGCTGCCGCCCTCCCAAGCGGCGCCGGGTCTGACCCAGAGAAAGGTAGGCAGCGAAAATGGCCCGTTACACCGGACCCATGACCAAGAAGTCGCGCCGTCTCGGGGTCGACCTCGTCGGTGGCGACAAGGCGTTCGAGCGTCGTCCGTACCCCCCGGGTATGCACGGCCGCGGCCGTCCCAAGGAGAGCGAGTACCTGCTCCAGCTTCGTGAGAAGCAGAAGGCTCGTTACGCCTACGGCGTGCTTGAGAAGCAGTTCAGCCTGTACTACAAGGAGGCCTCGCGGCGTCCTGGTAAGACCGGTGACAACCTGCTGATCATCCTCGAGTCGCGCCTCGACAACGTCGTGTACCGCGCCGGTCTGGCCCGGACGCGCCGGCAGGCCCGTCAGCTCGTCGTCCACGGTCACTTCACCGTGAACGGCATCAAGGTGAACATCCCGTCGTACCGGGTCTCGGCCCACGACGTGATCGACGTCAAGGCCAAGTCGGTCGAGACGACGCCGTTCATCATCGCCAGGGAGACCCACTCCGAGCGAGTGGTTCCGGCCTGGCTCGAGGCGCTGCCCGAGCGGCTGCGGATCCTCGTGCACCAGTTGCCCACCCGGGCACAGATCGACACCCAGGTCGCCGAGCACCTGATCGTCGAGCTCTACTCGAAGAACTGACGTACTCCGGCCGCTGTGGCTCAGGCTGCGGCGGCCGGATCGTCGGTCTTCGGTTCGCGACCTCAAATAGTGGTCGTCGCGGAACTAGAAGGAAGAACAAAAAGTGCTTATCGCGCAGCGTCCCACCCTGGCCGAAGAGGTCGTCGACGAGCACCGCTCGCGGTTCGTGATCGAGCCGCTGGAGCCGGGCTTCGGCTACACCCTCGGCAACTCGATCCGCCGCACCCTGCTGTCGTCCATCCCGGGCGCGGCCGTCACCAGCATCAAGGTCGACGGTGTCCTGCACGAGTTCTCGACCGTCGCCGGGGTGAAGGAAGACGCCACCCAGCTGATCCTGAACCTCAAGGACCTGGTCGTCTCCTCCGAGCACGACGAGCCGGTCACCATGTACCTGCGCAAGCAGGGCCCCGGTGACGTCACCGCCGCCGACATCGCGCCGCCGGCCGGTGTCGAGGTGCACAACCCGGACCTGAAGATCGCCACCCTGAACGAGAAGGGCCGGCTCGAGATGGAGCTGGTCGTCGAGCGGGGCCGCGGCTACGTGTCCGCGATCCAGAACAAGTCCGCGGACGCCGAGATCGGCCGGATGCCGGTCGACTCGATCTACTCCCCGGTCCTCAAGGTCACCTACAAGGTCGAGGCCACCCGCGTCGAGCAGCGCACCGACTTCGACCGTCTCGTCGTGGACGTCGAGACCAAGCCGTCGATGCTGCCGCGTGACGCCGTCGCGTCGGCCGGTAAGACCCTGGTCGAGCTGTTCGGCCTGGCCCGCGAGCTGAACGTCGAGGCCGAGGGCATCGACATCGGCCCGTCGCCGGTCGACGAGCAGATGGCCGCCGACCTGGCGCTGCCGGTCGAGGACCTGCAGCTCACCGTCCGGTCCTACAACTGCCTCAAGCGCGAGGGCATCCACACCGTGGGTGAACTGATCTCCCGCAGCGAGCAGGACCTGCTGGACATCCGCAACTTCGGCTCCAAGTCGATCGACGAGGTCAAGCTGAAGCTGGCCGAGATGGGCCTGTCGCTGAAGGACTCGCCCCCCGGCTTCGACCTGCGCGCCGCCGCCGAGGCGTACGGCGACGACGCCGAGGACGAGGACGAGAGCTTCGCCGAGACCGAGCAGTACTGATAAAGGCCCATCCCAAGGTCCGCACCCGGGCCTGAGATTTCCTGGAGTTACAGAAAATGCCTACCCCCACCAAGGGATCCCGCCTCGGCGGCAGCGCGGCGCACCAGAAGCTGATCCTCAGCAACCTGGCCACCTCGCTGTTCGAGCACGGCGCGATCACGACCACGGCGACCAAGGCCAAGCGCCTGCAGCCGCTGGCGGAGTCCTTGATCACCAAGGCCAAGCGCGGCGACCTGAACGCGCGTCGTCAGGTGATGAAGCGCATCCGCGACAAGTCCGTCGTGCACGTGCTGTTCACCGAGATCGGTGAGCGCTACGCGGACCGTCCGGGCGGCTACACCCGGATCATCAAGCTCGGCCCGCGCAAGGGCGACAACGCCCCGATGGTGAAGATCGAGCTGGTCGAGGCACTGGCCGACTCGCCGAAGGCGAAGGCTGCCGCGAAGAAGGCTGCCCCGGCCAAGAAGGCGACCGCGAAGAAGGATGAGGCGAAGACCGAGGAGACCGAGGCCCCGGCCGAGGAGACCAAGGTCCAGGACTCCGTCGAGGGCAAGTTCGGCGCCGACTCGGCTGCCCCGAACGCCGACGGCTCCGCGCCGGAGGGCTTCGACATCAAGGGCAACGAGAACTCGATGAAGTACCACACCACCGAGTCCCCGTGGTACGACCAGACCGAGGCCGAGGTGTGGTTCCGCACCGAGGAGGGCCGCCGCGGCCGCCGGCTTCGCGAAGGCCGGCGAGACCGAGGACAAGTAACTCCTCAGCAAGGCAGTCAGCTGCGCCCCCGCACTTTCGAGTGCGGGGGCGCAGCTGCGTTAGGCTGAACGGCTTTCGACAGGGGGAGAGGAGTCCTGTGCGTTTGCGGATTGATCTGAGGTACGACGGCACCGGATTCCACGGCTGGGCCCGTCAGACTGCCCTCAGGAGCGTGCAGGAGACCCTGGAAGAGGCGCTCAGGACCGTACTGCGGATCTCTGAGCCCCTGACGGTCACCTGCGCCGGCAGAACCGACACGGGCGTGCATGCCCGCGGCCAGGTCGCGCATGTCGACCTGGAGACGGACATGCCCATGAGAGAGCTGATGAGACGGCTCAACGGCCTGCTGCCCGAAGATGTCGCGGTGACAGCGGTCGCAGTGGCCCCCGAAGGCTTCGACGCCAGATTCTCGGCGATAGCCCGCCGGTACGTCTACCGCGTCTGCGACCAGCCCACGACCTGGGATCCACTGCGTCGCAAGGAGGTACTACGGGTCGACCAGCCGCTGGACGTGGACCGGATGAACGAGGCGGCAACCAGGCTGCTCGGCGAGCATGACTTCGCCGCCTTCTGCAGGAAGCGGGTGGGTGCGAGCACCGTGCGTGCCCTGCTGACCTTCAGTTGGGAAAGGGTGGCTCCTGGGCTGCTGGAGGCCACAGTGATCGCGGATGCGTTCTGCCACTCGATGGTGCGAGCCCTGGTGGGCTCGGTGATCCCGGTGGGCGATGGCCGACGTGATGCGAGTTGGCCGGCCACGGTGCTTGCGGGCGGCGTACGGCACTCGGCAGTGACCGTGATGCCCGCGCATGGGCTCACTCTGGAAGAAGTGCGGTACCCAGCAGACGAAGAACTGGCCAACCGGGCGCGTGAGTCCCGTCAGGTCAGGGGAGAGGTGCACCAGCGTGGCTGACCACTACTTCTCGGCAGAGCCCACCTCTGCCGACGTACGCCGTACGGTGCAGGCCCGGATCTGGGGCCGGGAGTACACGTTCACCACGGCGTCCGGTGTGTTCTCCCGTGACCGCCTGGACCTCGGTACTGCGGTGCTGCTGCGCGAGGTGGAGGCGCCGACCGGTGGCGGGACCATCCTTGACCTGGGCACCGGGTACGGCCCGATCGCAGTAGCACTGGCAGTCGAAGCACCCGAGGCGCAGGTCTGGGCCGTCGATGTGAACACCAGGGCCCTCGAACTCACCGCGGAGAACGCGAAGGCGGCCGGTGTCGGTGACCGGGTGTACCCGGTACTGACGGACGGCGTGCCGCAGGACGTACGGTTCGACCAGATCTGGTCGAACCCGGCGATCCACATCGGCAAGCCGGAGCTGCACAAGATGTTGCTGCACTGGCTGGCCCTGCTCGCCCCGGACGGGGTGGCCTGGCTGGTGGTCGGCAAGAACCTGGGCGCGGACTCGCTGCAGAAGTGGTTGGGCGAGCAGGGCTATCCGTGTGTACGGACGGCCAGCGCCAAGGGATTCAGGGTCCTCAAAGTCACTGCAACGAACCAGGCCGCGTCGCCGTCCTGAAGGTATGGAGGCAGCCTTGGCGTCAGCAGAGGCAGAGTCAGGCACGCTCGACTTCGAGCTGTTCGTCACGGAGCGGGCCGATGCCCTGCTGCGCTTCGCCTACGTTCTGACCGGTGACGTCTCGCTGGCCGAGGACGCCGTCCAGGACGCGCTGACGACGGCCTGTGCCCGCTGGGGCCGGGTCAGCCGCGCCGACGACCCAGAGGCGTACCTGAAGCGGATGGTGGTCAACGCGCACATCTCGTGGTGGCGCCGCTTCCGCCGCCGGGAGGCGCCTGCTGCCGAACCGACCCGGACAGCGCCGCCCACTGTGGACGGGACAGCCGCCAGGGCCGACGCGGAGGCCGTCTGGGTGCTCTGCTCCACGCTGCCGGACAAGCAACGAGCCGCCGTCGTACTGCGGTTCTACGAAGAGCTGTCGTACGCCGAGATCGCGGAGCTGCTGCATTGCGCCGAGGCGACGGCCAGATCGCACGTACACAGAGCACTGGCGTCGCTGAAGGACACACTGAGCAAGGAAGGAGCCGAGGATGCCTGAGCACGAACCAGAGCAGGAGCTCGGCCCCAAGATCGCAGACGCCTTCCAGACCAAGGCGGACTCCGCCCGCGGCCTTCGGGCCCAGGGGATGGCCGCGATCGCCCGGCGCCGGGTTCGCCGCCGGCGGCAGACGCTGATCACCGCTGCGGCGACTGTGGTGGTCGCTGTGTCGATCGGCGGCGTCTGGGGCGCTATCGGTGAGCCGTCGCCGGTGTCGACGAGTGCGGGCGACAGCAAGGCCGCCGGGGAGGCGAACGGCAGTCTCGACAGCCCCGTGATGCCTCGACCGGATGCAGGATGCCCGGCGCAACACCCGATCGAGAAAGCTCCCGGTCCCGAAGCGGTGCCGGCGGGGATCGGCCTCGACGTACAGATGCCTGTCTACGGGCTCCAGGCGTGCCGCTACCGGCTTGTGCCGGGCGATCCGATGCTGCTGGGCGCTGCGGAGTTCAATGCCGACACGGCGCAACAGGTGGTCGACGCGATCAAGGTGCTGCCGGAGCGGAATCCGGCCTTGCCGGTGTTCAAGTGCGCGCCCTCCGCCGCCCAGGCCAACGAGGCGATCGTGCTCCGGTTCGACACCGCCCTTGGGCGCAAGGAGGTCTGGGTCGCGTACGACGGGTGCGCGTCGGTCGGCTTCTTCACCGGCTCGCAGACCTTCGGGCTCTACGCGGCGCCGCTGAAGTTGTTCATGAAGGGCACCGTCCGGCCGGCCGGCGGGATCTACCTGGACCACCTGAAGGGCTGGTAGGGCATAACCGTTCGCGGTACCGCGAACGGCCGGTCAGACTGGGGGCATGGGTCACGTCGATGTCGCAGGGATCGGGTTCGAGTTGCCGGACGGGCGGGTGTTGCTGGACGACATCACGTTCCGGGTCGGGGACGGGGCCAAGGTCGCCCTGGTCGGGGCCAACGGTTCCGGCAAGACCACGCTGACCAGGATCATCGCCGGCGACCTGAAAGCGCACAGCGGCAGCATCGCCCGCTCCGGCGGGCTCGGGGTGATGCGGCAGTTCGTCGGATCGGTCCGGGACTCGTCCACTGTGCGCGACCTGCTGCTCAGCGTCGCGCCGGCCGCGGTACAGGCTGCCGCCGTCAAGCTCGACGAGGCCGAGCTGACGATGATGGAGGCCGACGACGAGAAGACCCAGTTGCGCTACGCACAGGCCGTCTCCGACTGGGGCGAGGTCGGCGGCTACGACGCCGAGGTGCTCTGGGACGTCTGTACGACGAGCGCACTCGGCATCCCGTACGACAACTGCCGATGGCGTGAGGTCAAGACCCTGTCGGGCGGCGAGCAGAAGCGACTCGTCCTGGAAGCGCTGCTGCGCGGACCGGACGAAGTACTGATGCTCGACGAGCCGGACAACTACCTCGACGTACCGGGCAAGCGCTGGCTCGAGGAGCAGCTCAACGCGACTCAGAAGACCGTGCTCTACATCAGCCACGACCGCGAACTGCTGGCCAACACCGCGACCCGGATCGTCACCGTCGAACTAGGTGCCGCAGGCAACAGCATCTGGACGCACGGTGGTGGTTTCAAGACCTACCACGCGGCCCGCGCGCACCGGTTCGAGCGGTTCGAGGAGCTGCGCCGCCGCTGGGACGAGGAGCAGGCCAAGCTCAAGGCGCTGGTGCTGATGTACAAGCAGAAGGCGGCGTACAACGATGGGCTGGCGTCTCGCTACAAGGCGGCCCAGACCCGGCTGCGCAAGTTCGAGGAGGCCGGCCCGCCACAGGCGATCCCGCGCGAGCAGAAGGTCAGCATGCGTCTGACCGGCGGCCGGACCGGCAAGCGCGCGGTGGTCAGTACCGCGCTGGAGCTGACCGGACTGATGAAGCCGTTCGACCTGGAGGTCTGGTACGGCGAACGCGTGGCGGTCCTCGGCTCGAACGGGTCCGGCAAGTCGCACTTCCTGCGACTGCTCGCCAACGGTGGAACGGATCCGGACGTCGAGCACCAGCCGATCGGTGAGGTGCCGCTCGCGCCGGTCGCGCACACCGGCAACGTCAAACTCGGTGCGCGGGTCCGGCCGGGCTGGTTCGCGCAGACCCACGAGCACCCCGAGTTGCTCGGCCGGACGCTGCTGGAGATCCTGCACCGTGGCGACGAGCACCGGGAGGGGATGGGGCGCGAGCTGGCGTCGCGCAAACTCGACCGGTACGAGCTGGCGCATGCCGCCGAGCAGACCTTCGACAGTTTGTCGGGTGGTCAGCAGGCGCGGTTCCAGATCCTGCTGCTGGAGTTGTCCGGCGCGACGCTGCTGCTGCTCGACGAGCCGACCGACAACCTGGACGTGGAGTCGGCCGAAGCACTGGAGGAGGGCCTCGACGCCTTCGACGGAACGGTGCTGGCGGTCACCCACGACCGCTGGTTCTCCCGTGGCTTCGACCGCTACCTGGTCTTCGGCAGCGACGGTTCGGTCTACGAATCCCCGACCCCGGTCTGGGACGAGGGCCGGGTCGAACGCGCTCGTTAGTCAGTACCCGGATCTTCGGCATCGCTTGGTGGACCGCGTCGACGAGCCACTGGGCCCTGGGCGAGACGGTTGCTAGCGGCAATGAACCGTCGTGCTCGAGTGGGCCGGTGTGGACGTAGAGATCGCGGATCCCTGTCCCGGTGAGCTGTTTGGCGAGTCCCGGCGGCGACGCGACCAGCGACGCTAGTGCCCGATCAGCTCCGGTCTGGACGGAGGCCGTCGTACAGGATTTCGAGCATCTTGTCCCGAACGAGCGGTTCGAGGTTCGCCGCTGTCGCGCCGCGGGATGCGCCGATCAGCAAGGCATACACCTCCGGGAAGTCCGCGTCGTCTCGTACCGCGTCGCTCTGCTGGGCGCGGCTGAGCAGCGTGCCGAATGCTTCTCGCATCCCGGCCCCCGCGTTCCGGGCGGATGCACCGGCCGCGGATCCAGAAGCGAGCAGTGCCTCCGCGATCGCGAGTTTGGTCGACGCCTCCGCGACCACCTGACTGAAGAACCCGAAGAAGGCGGCGCCCGCATCGGCCTCGCCGGCCAGTTCGGTGGCACGATCGCGCAGCCGTTCCAGCCGCACGGTGAGGACGGCCTCGAGCAGTTCGGTCTTGGTCGGGAAGTGCCGGAAGACGGTGCCGATCCCGACCCCGGCGAGCTTGGCCACGTCCTCGGTGGACGCGCCCGGCGTCCGCCCGAAGATCTCCTCGGCCGCCGCCAGGACCCGCTTGCGGTTGTCCTGCGCATCAGCTCGCAACAGCCATGCCTCCTTGGTCGTCGCCCAGCCTAGGAGACGGCGCTTGGCGACGAAAGTTGTAAACGGAGTTGCTACTCCGTATATTCGGAGCAATGACTCCGTTTAGAAGGGATCCGCCATCACTCCCACTGAGGTGTTCCTGCGATTGGTGCGCGGTGTTTGCGACCGCCGGTACGACGAACTGCCCGACTTGTACGCCGAACAGACCGACGTGCGGCATCCGATGTCGCCGTACGGGGACAAGCCTTTGCTGTCCCGGGACGCGCTCCGCGAGCACTTCGGGGGCGTGGGGCCGCGGGTCGCCGGGGCGGTCCGGTTCGAACCGGCCAACCTGCGGATCCACGAGACGCTGGATCCGGAGGTGATCGTGGCGGAGTTCGACTACGCCGGCACCGCGATCGAGACGGGCGAGCCGTTCACCGTCCCCTGTGTGTTCGTACTACGGGTCCGCGACGGCCTCGTTGTCGAGTCGCGCGACTACATCGACCATGTCGCGATGTCCCGCGCCCGCGGTCAGCTGGACGAGTTGATCGCCGTACTGGCGGGAACCGCTGGGCGGCCCGGCCCGCGTCGTAGTCGCCAGCAGCGCAAACGACCCCGGTCCGAGGCGATAACGCCGGACCGGGGTCGTTCCAATCACCTAGCTGATCAGCGGTCGCCCATCGGGACGTACTGGACGCCGCGCTGGCCGGTGTAGATCTGCTTCGGCCGGGCGATCTTCTGGTCGCTGTCGCCGAGCGACTCCGCCCACTGCGCCAGCCAGCCCGACGTACGCGGGATGGCGAACAGCACGGTGAACATCTCCGGCGGGAACTGCAGGGCCTCGTAGATCAGGCCGGAGTAGAAGTCGACGTTCGGGTAGAGCTTGCGGGAGACGAAGTACTCGTCCTCCAGCGCGATCTTCTCCAGCTCGACGGCGATCTTCAGCAGCGGGTTGATGCCCGTCACCTCGAACACGTCGTCGGCAGCCTTCTTGATGATCTTGGCGCGCGGGTCGTAATTCTTGTAGACCCGGTGGCCGAAGCCCATCAGCCGCTCTTCGCCCGCCTTCACGCCCTCGATGAACGACGGCACGTTCTCGACCGTGCCGATCCGGCGCAGCATCTTCAGCACCGCCTCGTTGGCGCCACCGTGCAGCGGGCCGTAGAGGGCGGCGATGCCACCGGTGACGGCGGAGTACGGGTCGACCTGGGTCGAGCCGATCGCGCGGACCGCGTTGGTGGAGGCGTTCTGCTCGTGGTCGGCGTGCAGGATGAACAGGATCTCGAGCGCACGCACCAACCGGTCGTCGGCGGCGTACTTCGGCTCGCTCATCTTGAACAGCATCGACAGGAAGTTCGCCGCGTAGCTGAGCTCGTTGTCGGGGTAGACGTACGGCTTGCCCTGCGCGTGCCGGAAGGCGAAGGCGCCCAGCGTCGGCATCTTGGCGATCATCCGGCGGATCTGCAGCGCCCGCGACTCCTCGTCGAAGATGTCGCGCGACTCCGGGTAGAAGGTGGACAGCGCACCGACCGAGGCGAGCAGCATGCCCATCGGGTGCGCGTCGTACCGGAAGCCCTGCATGAAGGTCTTCAGGTTCTCGTGCACGAACGTGTGATAAGTCACGTCGTGCGCCCAGCCCTCGTACTCGGCCTTGTTCGGGAGCTTCCCGTTCACCAGGAGGTACGCGACCTCTAGGTAGTTGGACTGCTCCGCGAGCTGCTCGATCGGGTAGCCGCGGTACTCGAGGATGCCCTTGTCGCCGTCGATGAAGGTGACGGACGAGCGGGTGGAGGCGGTGTTGACGAAGCCCGGGTCGTAGGTGGCCAGGCCACCGTCGCCCTCGGCTGCGCTGATCTGCTTGAGATCGGCGGCACGGATAGTGCCATCGGTGATGGCAAGGTCGTAGTCCTTGCCGGTCCGGTTGTCCCGGACGGTGAGCGACTGTTCGGTCACAATGCCCTCTTTGCAAGCTGGCGTCATCGCCCGGAGAGTGAGGGTTATCGTCGCCGGCGGGACGCGGATCGGACTGCAATCTTCACGGCTAAACTAGTGCGGTCCTCAGCTCGTTCCAAGCCGGGGTGCCCAGCTGGCTCGGGCTCACTTTGACCCAAAGGCTCCCGCGCCGGTATTCTGGGCTGTCGTTGTGCGTTTCTAGGTCTGTTCCCGGTTGCAATGGGGTATGGCGGACCGCTCGCCGACGTACTTATTTGTCAACCTCTGAGAAACGAAGGTCAACGACCGTGCGCACGTACAGCCCGAAGCCTGCTGACCTCACTCGTGAGTGGCATGTGATCGACGCCACCGACGTCGTGCTCGGTCGGCTCGCCGTCCAGATCGCAACCCTGCTGCGCGGCAAGCACAAGCCGACGTTCGCTCCGCACATGGACGGGGGTGACTTCGTCGTCGTCATCAAC
This sequence comes from Kribbella qitaiheensis, assembly GCF_014217565.1. Taxonomy (NCBI): domain Bacteria; kingdom Bacillati; phylum Actinomycetota; class Actinomycetes; order Propionibacteriales; family Kribbellaceae; genus Kribbella; species Kribbella qitaiheensis. The sequence continues at coordinate 3,299,951 of NZ_CP043661.1, read as the reverse complement.
GCCTCGAAGATCAGCCTGTCCGGCAAGAAGCGGACCGACAAGCTGGCCTACCGCCACTCGGGTCACCCGGGTGGTCTGACCGCCACGCCGGTCGGCGAGATCCTCGACAAGGACCCTCGCAAGGCCGTCGAGAAGGCTGTTTGGGGCATGCTCCCGAAGAACCGTCTCAGCCGGCAGCTGCTCGGCAAGCTGAAGGTTTACGCCGGTCCGGAGCACCCGCACACGGCCCAGCAGCCGAAGACGTTCGAGATCACCCAGATCGCTCAGTAGTAGCGGTCGACGAGCCAGTTAAACGAGGATTCCCAGCGTGAGCGACATCACCACCGAGACCGCAGACCTCGACACCGAGGTGCCCATCGACACCGAGGGTCCGGTCGCCTACACCTCCGAGACGAACCCGAGCCCGGAGCAGCGCGCCGAGTCCGGTCGCGTCGCGGTGATCAACCCGGCCGGCGCGACCGGCCGCCGCAAGGAGGCCGTCGCTCGCGTCCGCCTCATCCCGGGGACGGGCACCATCACCGTCAACGGCAAGCCGATCGACGTGTACTTCCCGAACAAGGTGCACCAGCAGCACGTCAACGAGCCGTTCGTCGTCGCCGGGCTCGAGGGCTCGTACGACGTCATCGCGCGGATCAACGGCGGCGGCATCACCGGCCAGGCCGGTGCGCTGCAGCTGGGGATCGCCCGTTGCCTGAACGCCGCCGACGAGGAGGCGAACCGGCCTGGTCTGAAGAAGGCCGGTCTGCTCAGCCGCGACGCGCGGATCAAGGAGCGTAAGAAGGCCGGTCTCAAGAAGGCCCGTAAGGCTCCGCAGTACAGCAAGCGCTGATCACCTGATGTCGCGTTTGTTCGGCACGGACGGCGTCCGTGGCCTGGCGAACGTGGACCTGACCGCGGAGCTGGCACTCGACCTGTCGGTCGCTGCCGCTCACGTACTCGGCGAGGCCGGTGCCTTCGAAGGGCACCGGCCACGCGCCGTTGTGGGCCGGGATCCGCGTGCCAGTGGTGAGTTCCTGGAAGCCGCCGTGGTGGCCGGTCTGGCCAGTGCCGGCGTCGATGTCGTCCGGCTCGGCGTGCTGCCGACCCCGGCCGTCGCCTATCTGACCGGTTCGACCGGCTCGGACCTCGGCGTGATGCTGTCCGCCAGCCACAACCCGATGCCCGACAACGGCATCAAGTTCCTGGCCCGCGGCGGGATCAAGCTCGACGACGTGATCGAGGACGCCATCGAGGTCCGCGTCGGCGAGGAGTGGCAGCGTCCGACCGGCTCGGCTGTCGGCCGGGTCCTGGACGACGGGCAGGGCTTCGAGACCTATGTCTCGCACCTGGTCCGGTCCGCCCCGAACCGGTTCGACGGCGTCAAGGTCGTCGTCGACTGCGCCAACGGCGCCGCCTCGCTGACCGCCCCGGAGGCCCTGCGTCGCCTCGGCGCCGAGGTGATCACGTACGGCGCTTCGCCGGACGGCCTGAACATCAACCTCGAGTGCGGCTCCACCCACATGGAGGGGCTGCGCCGTGAGGTGATCGGCCACCGTGCCGACCTCGGCATCGCGCTCGACGGCGACGCCGATCGCTGCCTGGCCGTCGACGGGGCCGGTGAGTTGGTCGACGGTGACCAGATCCTCGCGATCCTGGCCCTGGCCATGCGCGACAGCGGCCGGCTGTTCAACGACACCGTCGTGGCGACCGTGATGAGCAACCTCGGCTTCGTCCAGGCGATGGTCCGGGAGCAGATCGCGGTCGAGCAGACCAAGGTCGGCGACCGTTACGTCCTGGAAGCGATGAAGGCAGGCGGCCACAAGCTCGGCGGCGAACAGTCCGGGCACGTGATCCTGTCCGATCACGCCACCACCGGCGACGGCACCCTCACCGCCGTCATGCTGCTGGCCCGGGTCGCTCAGACCGGCAAGTCACTGGCCGACCTGGCCGCCGTGATGACCCGCCTCCCGCAGATCCTCGTCAACGTCCCCGGCGTCGACAAGTCCCGCGCCGGCACGGACCCCACCGTCCAGGCCCGCCGTAGTTGCCGCCACAGCCCGCCTGGGCGACACCGGGCGAGTCCTCCTCCGCCCCTCCGGCACGGAACCCCTCGTCCGAGTCATGGTCGAAGCCGAATCCTCAGCCACCGCGGCCGAGGTAGCCCACGACCTGGCCGACGTAGTAGCCACCTCCCTCAAGCTCTGACCACACCCCCCAAACCCCGCTGACCGCTCTGCCGTCAGCGGGGTTTGTCGTCCTACGCCCACGCGGCTCCTCCGTCGCAGCTCCCACCCACCCCGGTCCGCCGCTCCTCCGTCGCGGCTCGTGCCCAGGGCGCAGGCCGCTTTCGGGCTAGTAGCAGGCCCATGCCGGAGGCGCTCCGTTCTTAAAAGAGGGGCAGGTTGGGGCATCGTGGGGCAAGTAGTGGATAACGGCCGAGTACGTTGCCGAAGCGGGCCTAGGGTTACTCTCCGTGCGCACTGGTCTCGTCCTTTATGGTCCGCCTGCAGCAGGATTGGACACCGTCACACAGGCACTGGGTGAGCTCGACTCACGATTCGTCCGGTTTCAACGGCTGAAGGTCGGCGCCGGGCGTTCAGCCGGATGTCGGCTCGTTTCTCTCGAACAACTGGCCGCCATCGATGACGCAGGACAGCTCGTCTACCTGAGCAGCCGGGGTGATGTGCTCTACGGCATCGATCGGCCGGCGCTGCTTGAGCAGGTGTCCGATGGTCTGGTTCCGATTGTTCAGCTACGGCAGGCTGCGGGCATCAGCGCCCTGCTGGCAGCAGGTCTATCTGTCACCTGGTTTGTGGTCTGCCTCTGGTGTCCGCGAGAAGTAAGCGAGCAGCGCCTCGCTCAAGCTGACCTCTCGTCCGGCGGCGGGCACCTGAAAGTATGGGACGAGGTCCAGCGCGAGTTGCGTGTCGCTGATCCGGGGATGTTCGATCTGACCTTGAACACCGCCAGTGTCTCTCCGCGAACGCTGGCGGCTGTGGTCGCCCGGGCGGTGGCGCTCGACCCGGCGTCGAACGCCATTTTTGAGGTCGTCACCCGGCGTGCAAGGCAACTGTTCGGAAGGCCGCGGTTCATTGGCTATCTCCAGCACTGTGGCGGGAGCGAGCGGGCGGCCTTGGAGTTCTACCGCTGGAACAATGCGATGGCCGCAGCGATGTGGGAGGTGATCGGCTATCTCGAGATCGCACTTCGGAATGCCCTCGCCGCCAGGATGAGCGATCGGCACCGCCGCATGCGCAGGCGAGGTTCGTGGCTGGACGATCCCTTCCATGAACTGGACCCCCACAGCCGAGATGACATCCTCAGCGCCCGTCGGCGTGCCGTCCGCAAATCCAAGCCTGTCGGCGATGGTCAGACTATCGCCGAGTTGGGCTTCGGATTCTGGCGCTACCTGCTGGCGCGCCGTTACAGCTCGAACCTCTGGCCGGATCTGGCCGGTGCCTTTCCGCATGCGCCGGACCGTGCGCGGGAGACGGTCGAGCTCCCAGTCATTCGGCTTCACGACTTCCGGAACAGGCTTGCGCACCACGAGCGCATCTGGACGGCGCCGCTTCGTGAACTCCACGACGAAATGCTCCGGCTGCTCGCCTTCGTCGACCAAGATCTGTCTTCCTGGGTCGCTGATCAGAGCAGGGTGGCCGAGCTCCTGCAGAGCTGCCCGCAACCATTGCCCAATCCCTGACCTGTTGCAGGGTCTCGGCATCTGCCGCGGGCATGTAATGTAGAGAACGAAGACCTTGGGTCAGTCCCTGGTAGTCCGCTTGCGGGCAGGCCACACTGCCAAGGTTCCGGTATTTCAAAGCCCCTGGGTACGCCCAGGGGCTTTGCCGTTTCCCGGCCAGCTGATCTAGCTGCCCCCGCTGTCCGGCTGGAGTGCCCTTTGGATGCGGCGCATTCTCCGAGTCCGCCTTCAGCCCAGCCCAAGCAACCCGCACCCGGCAGCGAGCCGCGACGCAGGAGCGGCGGGACAGGGGTGGGTGGGAGTGGCGACGGAGGAGGTGCGTGGGGTGTAGTTCAAGCGTTTGGGGGGTGCTGTGGGTTGCTGGGGGTGTGCGGGGCGTGTTGGATGAGGTTGGGGTTTGCCCTTGACCGGCGGTCGATCGCGTGGGTAACTTTCGCGTGCGGGGGCACGATCGTAATTCAATTACCTGAGGGGTCGGATATGTCCGCCTTGCGCCGCTTCGCTATTGCCAGCCTTGCCACCGCGACCGTCGGAGCCCTCGTGCCCGCCGTCGCGGTCAGCGCGCCATTGCCTGAGTCCAAGAGTGCCCAACCGCCGAAGCCGGCGCAGATCAGCAGTCTGCAGCAGGCGACGAAGGCCGTCCAGGGCATGTCGCTGGAGGACAAGATCGGGCAGCTGTTCGTGTTGTTCGCCTACGGTCCGGACGCCGCGACGCCTGACGCGCGCAACACCGCCCTGTACGGCGTGGCGACACCCGCCGAGGTGGTCGCGAAGTACCACCCGGGCGGCTGGATCTACTTCAACGCGCGCGACAACGTGCAGAACCCGACCCAGCTCGCGACGTACTCGAACCAGCTCCAAACAGCAGCCGTCAAAACCGGTCTGCACCTCCCGCTGACCATCGCGACCGACCAGGAGCAAGGCGTCGTCGTCCGGATCGGCCCGCCCGCCACCCAGTTCGGCGGCAACATGGCCCACGGCGCGACCCGCGACACCGCCGACGCCCGGACCGCGGCAGGGATCACCGGCCACGAGCTGAAGGCGATGGGCATCCGCGAGGACTACGCCCCGGTCGCCGACGTCAACGTCAACGCGCTCAACCCCGTCATCGGCGTACGGTCGTTCTCCTCCGACCCGAAGCTGGTGTCGGACATGGTCGTCGCCCAGGTGCAGGGCTACCAGAACGACGCCGGCATCGCCGCGACCGCGAAGCACTTCCCAGGCCACGGCGACACCGTCGACGACAGCCACACCGCGCTGCCGACGATCAACCACACCCGCGAGCAGTGGAACACGATCGATGCGCCCTCGTTCAAGGCCGCGATCAAGGCCGGCATCGACTCGATCATGACCGCGCACATCGTCGTCCCGTCGCTCGACCCGTCCGGTGACCCGGCGACGCTGAGCAAGCCGATCCTGACCGGCGTACTGCGTGGCGAGCTCGGGTTCAAGGGTCTGATCGTCACCGACGCACTCGAGATGGCGGCGGTCCGGGCCAAGTACGGCGACGCCGAGGTGGCCGTTCGCGCGATCGAGGCCGGCGCCGACCAGGTGCTGCTGCCGCCGGCTCCGGACGTGCAGTTCAAGGCGGTCGTCGACGCGGTGAAGTCGGGCCGCATCAGCGAGCGCCAGATCAACGAGAGCGTGCTCCGGGTGCTGTTGATGAAGATCAAGAACGGCGTCCTGTTCCAGCCGTTCGTCGACCCCGCGAAGATCGCGACCACAGTCGGTACGCCGGCCAGCCTGGCGACCGCGCAGAAGATCGTCGACAAGAGCATCACGCTGGTCAAGAACAACACCAGCACCCTGCCGCTGAGCAAGACCTCGCGCAGCATCCTGGTCACCGGCTGGGGCGTCACCACGACCCAATCGCTGGCGAACAGTCTCACCACGCGAGGTGCGACCACGACGGTCGCTCAGACCGGTGCCGCACCGACGGACGCCGCGATTGCCGACGCGGTCACGAAGGCGCAGGCCAACGACGTGACCGTGGTGCTCACCCAGAAGGCGTGGGACACGAAGGTGACGGACAAGCTGGCCAAGCAGCAGAAGCTCGTGAAGGACCTGCTGGCCACCGGCAAGACCGTCATCGTCGTGGCTGTCCGCGACCCGTACGACATTGCGTACTTCGACCAAGCGCCGACATACCTGGCCACCTACGGCTACGCGGCTGTCTCGATGGAGTCGCTGACCAAGGTCCTGTACGGCGAGATCGCCCCGACAGGCAAGCTCCCTGTCGACATCCCGGTCGCGGGCCAGCCGCAGACGCCCTTGTACCCCTTCGGCCACGGATTGAGCTGGTGACCCAACCATGAAGAGACGTTCCCTGCTCGCCGGAGCCGGCGCCCTCGCGGCCGCCCCGCTGATCGACATAGCCGCAGCACAAGCAGCACAAGCGCAGGAAGCCAAGCAGAAGACGGTCATGACCGGCGCCCAGGCGCTGGCGAACGACGACTGGAAGGCGCTCGCCGGCCAGAAGATCGGCGTGATCAGCAACCCGACCGGCATCCTCGACGACCTGAGCCACATCGTCGACACCATGCACGCGTCCGGCAAGGTCAACGTCGTCGCGGTCTTCGGCCCCGAGCACGGTTTCCGCGGTAGCGCCCAAGCGGGCGGTTCCGAGGGTGACCATGTCGACCCACGCACCGGGATCATGGTCTACGACGCGTACGGCGCGGCCGCGGACAAGCTCGCCACGCTCTATGCGAAGTCCGGCGTCGAGACCGTCGTCTTCGACATCCAGGACGTCGGCGCGCGGTTCTACACCTACATCTGGACCATGTACGAAGCGATGCTCGCCGCCGTCCGCACCGGCGCGCGCTTCGTCGTACTGGACCGGCCGAACCCGACCGGCGGCTACGCCCGCGGCCCGATGCTGAAGCCGGGGTTCACCTCGGGCGTCGGCAAGCGGGAGATCATCCAGCAGCATGGGATGACCGTCGGCGAGCTGGCCCGGCTGTTCAACGCGGAGTACCTGCCGCTGGACACGAACGGCGCCCGGCTCAAGGAACTGCAGGTCATCGAGGTCAAGGGCTGGAAGCGCGATCAGCTGTACGCCGACACCGGGCTGACCTGGGTGATGCCGAGTCCGAACATGCCGACGCCGGACACCGCGTTGCTCTACCCGGGCCTGTGTCTGTTCGAGTCGACCAACATGTCCGAAGGTCGCGGCACCACGCGACCGTTCGAGCTGATCGGCGCCCCGTACGTCGACTATCGGTGGGCCGAGGCGTTGCAGGCCAAGAACATCCCAGGTGTCGATTTCCGCGAGGCCTACTTCACCCCGTTCATCAGCAAGAACGCGAACGTGCTGTGCGGGGGTGTCCAGGTCCAGATCACCGATCCGCACCGGGCCGAGGCGATCCTGGCCGCGACGCACATGATCGTCGAGGCCAAGAAGCTGTACCCGGGTTTCGCCTGGCGTACTGGTGACAACCCGCCCGGCCGGTGGATCGATCTGCTCTCCGGCTCGGACCGGTTCCGCACCATGCTCGACGGCGGTGCCACGGCCGAGGCGATCGTCGCCGCCTGGCAGGCCGAAACGGACGCCTGGACCGACCGGCGCGCGAAGTACCTGCTCTACAAGGGAGATCACCGGTGAAGCTGGTCAAACTGATCGCGCTAACCTCTACCCTGATGCTCACCATGACCACCCCTGCGATTGCCTCCGGCAACAAATCTGGCCGCTTCGACCACCCGTACGACGGGTACGCGCCGAAGTCCACCCTGCTGCGGGACTCGACTCCGGGCAAGGCCGGCCTCGACCCCGCCCCGATCGACGCCGCGCTGGCCCAGGTCGCGGGCTGGACCAAGCCGTCGGGCACCGTCCATCCCTTGTACGCCGGTGCCGTCACGCTGCTCGGCCACGACGGCAAGATCGTCACCCGCAACGCGACCGGGATGGCGCTGAAGTACTCCGACGGCAGCGGAACAGAACTCCCCGCGGACCAGCAGATCCCGATGCGGAACGACACCATTTTCGACCTGGCGTCGGTGTCCAAGCTCTTCACCTCGATCGTGATCCTGCAATTGGTCGAGAAGGGCAAGGTCGATCTCGACACCCCGATCGCGACGTACGTTCCGGAGTTCGCCGAGAACGGCAAAGCCGCGATCACCGTCCGGCAGGCGCTCACGCACACCACCGGCCTGCCCGCATTCCTGCCGTTGTGGAGTGATCAGCCCACACCGGAGCTCCGCCTGCGGGAGGCGCTCACCGCGAAGCTGAAGAACCCACCGGGCAGCACCTATCTGTACTCCGACCTGAACCTGATCTCGCTCGGTGAGCTCGCGCACCGGGTCACCGGCAAGACCCTGGACAAGCTGGTAGCCGACGGCATCACCAAGCCGCTGCAGATGCGCGACACCGGCTACAACCCGGACGAGAAGAAGAAGCCGCGGATCGCCGCCACGGAGTACCAGACGGCTCCGCCGCGCGGGATGGTCTGGGGTTCGGTGCACGACGAGAACGCCTGGTCGCTCGGCGGCGTCGCCGGTCACGCGGGCGTCTTCAGTACTGCGGACGACCTGGCCGTCCTCGCCCAGACCTTCCTGAACGGCGGTAGCTATCGCGGCGCGCGGATCCTCAAGGACGGCTCCGTCACCGCGATGATCACCAACTTCAACCAGGGCTTCCCGGGCAACGATCACGGGCTCGGTTTCGAGCTGAACCAGCGGTGGTACATGGGCGGCCTGTCAGGACCCCGTACGGCGGGGCACACCGGCTACACCGGGACGTCGATCGTGATCGACTTCGACTCCCGCTCGTTCGCGATCCTGCTCACCAACCGGGTGCACCCGAGCCGCAACTGGGGCAGCAACAACCCCGCGCGGCGCGCCGTAGTACAAGGTCTGGCTCTCTCCTTGGGAGTGGGTCCGCAGCACGGCAAGGACGCGTGGTTCTCCGGGACGACAGACGCCAGTACTACGACGCTCGCGGTGCCTGTCGCCGTGCCGGCCGGCGGTGCGAAGCTCGCCTTCGACCTGTTCGTCGACACCGAGGACTCGGATCTGCTGTATCTGGAGACCTCGGCCGACGGGACCACCTGGACCAAGGTGCCCTTCACCGTGATGGATCGCGGGACCGTGATCGACACGGACGGGTCGATCAGCGGCTCCGGCGACCGGCACTGGCATCAGGTGTCGGCAGAGCTCGGAACGGGCCAGCAGACGCTGCGTTGGCGCTATACGTCGGACCCGCTCTACCAAGGCCGTGGCGTCTACGTGGACGGGGTCAAGATCAGCGCCGGCCGCCAGGTGCTTTTCGACGGCGAACGGACACCTGAATCATTTTCCGCTTCGGGTTGGAGACTTTCGCGTCGGTGACCCCATTGGGTGCTTAGTCGCCGTACGGTGGCGTCATGACTTCAGTTACCTCTCCAGAACCCACGGGGCCGCTGCTGGTCCGGGTCCGCGCGGTGATGCCCGCGCTGGCGCCGGCCGAGCAGCGGGTGGCGAACGCGGTCCTCGCGGACCCGGGCGGAGTGGCGGCGATGACGATCTCCGAACTGGCCGAGGTGGCATCCACCTCGGAGACCACGGTCATCCGGTTCTGCAAGCAGATCGGCGTTCCCGGCTATCCGCAGCTCCGCCTGCAGTTGGCGGCCCAGTCGGCCACGGAGAACATCAGGCCCGGGGTCGGTGGCGACATCGAACCAGGGGACTCGCTCGCGGACGTGGTCGGCAAGGTCGCCTTCGCGGACGAGCGGGCGGTCCGGGAGACCGCGCAGCAGCTAGACGTGGAATCGTTGGCCAAGGTCGTCGCAGCGGTCGCCAAGGCGCCGCGTGTCGACCTGTACGGATCCGCGGCCAGCTCCTTCGTCGCGCTCGACCTGCAGCAGAAACTGCACCGGATCCGCCGGGTGGCGTTCGCCTGGTCGGACGTGCACGTGGCGCTGACCAGCGCGGCGCTGCTCGGTGAGGGCGACGTGGCGATCGGGATCTCCCATACCGGCACCACGGTCGAGGTGATCGAGGCGGTCGAGGAGGCGGCCAAGCACGGCGCCACCACGGTCGCGGTGACGAACTTCCCCCGCTCGCCGCTCGCGCACACGGCGGATCTGGTGCTGACCACCGCCGCCCGCGAGACGACATACCGATCCGGCGCGATGTCGAGCCGGATCGCGCAACTGACGGTGATCGACTGTTTGTTCATCGGGGTGGCCCAGCTGGTGCTGCCGGACGCTCAGAAGGCGCTCGAGGCGACCGCCAACGCCGTCCGCGGGCACCGGGTCAAAGGTCCTGTCAATGATCAACAGAATTGAAAAATCTTCAGTAGAAAACTAACATCGTAGCTGTGATCACACCCACGGAGCAGCGCAACCCCAGGACGCTCGCGATCGATGCGGTGGGCACCACCGAGATCCTCCGGATGGTGAACGCGGAGGACGCCAGAGTCGCGGGCGCCGTCAGTGCTGTGATCCCTGAGCTCGCGCGGGTGGTGGACGCCGGCGTCGAGGCCATCCGGAACGGCGGCCGGGTGCACTACTTCGGCGCCGGGACCTCCGGTCGGCTGGCCGTCCTCGACGCCGCCGAGTTGTTGCCGACCTTCCACGCGCCGGACGATCTGGTGGTCGCCCATCACGCGGGCGGGATGGAAGCACTGCTGCGTGCCGTCGAGAACGTCGAGGACTCCGAGGAAGGCGGCGCCGCCGATGCCGCCGGGGTGACCGGCAAGGACCTGGTCATCGGCCTGGCAGCCTCCGGTACTACGCCGTACGTCGCGGGCGCGTTGGGTGCGGCCCGGGCAGTCGGTGCCACCACGGCGCTGGTGACGTCGAACCCGGCGGCCCCGCTGGCGGCGTACGCGGACATCCTGATCGCGCCGGACACCGGTCCCGAGGCGATCGCGGGCTCCACCCGGCTGAAGGCGGGCACCGCGCAGAAGATGATCCTGAACGCCTTCTCCACCACGCTGATGATCAAGCTCGGCCGGACCTGGTCGAACCTGATGGTCGACATGGTTGCCACCAACAACAAGCTTCGCGGCCGGATGCTGCGGATCCTGGCTGAGGCGACCGGCGCCGATCCGGACGCCTGCGCGGCTGCGCTGGCGGCCGCTGATGGCGAACTGAAGCCCGCTCTGGTGCATCTGCTCACCGGCAGCCCTGTGCCGGACGCACGCCAGGCTCTGGAAGAGACCGGTGGCCGGGTCGCGCTGGCCCTCGGGCAGCTGACCACGGCACGCTCCGACACCGCCTGAGTTCTTCAAGCGTTCGATCCCGGGATCGGTAAAACGGTTGGAGGCCGCAGCCCTCTCGTCTCTACAGTGACGAGAGTGAGTACCTCTGAGCGGATCGATCCGCGCGATGCCGAAGTCTTCGATGCCTGGTACGACGTCCACCGGGCGGCGCAGGACGAAGGGCGGGAGTTCCCCGTCAGCTGGGCCCGCGAGGAGATGCGGGTCGGCATGCTGGCGGAGAGTCCCTACTCGGACAAGGAGCTCTGGGCCGTCCGGGACGACGCCGGGGCGATCGCCGGCACGATGTATCTCGAGCTGCCGATGAAGGACAACACGGCCCTGGTCGAGGTCGCCATCGGGGTCCGGGCCGACGTGCGTCGGCAGGGCTACGGGACCGCCCTGGCCGGGATGCTCGAGGAGCGCGCGGCGGCCTTCGGGCGGACAGTTCTCCAGTCCGCGATCGACGTGCCCATCGATGGGGAGCAGACCGCCGGACAGGCGTTCGCGGCGGCCCACGGGCTGACGGTTGCCAATGTCGAGGTGCACCGGGTGCTGGAGCTGCCGCTCGCCGAGGACTTCCTCGCCGGGCTCGCTGCGAAGGCCGCTGAGCATCATCAGGGCTACGAGCTGGTCAGCTGGCAGAACCGCTGCCCCGACGAATATGTGGACGCCTACGCGGCTCTCCAGGCGACGTTCAACCTCGAAGCGCCGATGGGTGAGCTGGAGCTGGAGGCGCAGACTTACGACGCGGCCAGGGTCCGGGTGGTCGAGCAGCAGAGCATCGACCAGGGGCGCAATGGCTGGATCACCGTCGCGGTGGCTCCCGACGGCACGCTGGCCGGTCACACCGAGCTGTACGTCGGCGTCCATGATGCGCGCAACGCGTACCAGTGGGGCACGTTGGTCTCGCCGGCTCATCGGGGCCACCGGCTCGGACTGGCGCTGAAGGTCCGCAACCACACCGAACTGCAGCGCAGCCACTCCGAGCGGCGGATCGTGCACACCTGGAACGCCGAGCAGAACACGGCGATGAACGCCGTCAACGCGACGCTCGGCTACCGGCCGGTGGAGCTGGCCCAGGAGCTGCAGCGCCGAATTTGAAAAAAAGTTCGCCCGGATTAATCTGGAACAGTCCGGAAAATGCTTGCTTGACGGTCGGAAGGGATCCCCTTTGCGGGATCCCTTCCGTTGTTATTTCCTAACCCGTTGTCACAAATTGACCGGTTTGGAAACGAAGCGAATGCTTGAGTTCGGCCGCTTTGGAAATGGAGCGGCAGCCCCAATCGGGGGTGCGACGAAAAGCCCGATATGTATCAACGCGAACGGTAGTGGAGTCATCACTTTCGGTCCATAGCGGGACATCTCGATCGTGTCGTATGGTCACGTCATCGCCAGGCCTTGGTGGGGGACTGGTGCTCTGAATCCTTTGTGTTCAAGGCGAACTTCGGAGCTCGGATGACCATGGACGGTACTGTCGTGGTGCCCGGAACCACTATGGGTGCCCAGTGGGTCGACGACGTTCTACTGGCCGGTGACGCCAGTGATGTCTGTTTCTCGCTACCCACACCAATTGATCGTGGAATGCTGCGCCGGCTGGTCCGGGACAGGCAATCAGAGCTGGCCGATTCCGGTTTACGCCCGGGCGGAGCCGCTGCTTTGCGTTTACCGCCGTCAATGGCGTTCGTAACGCATTTGCTGGCGGTTTGGCGGTCCGGCGGGCAGGCGATCCTGCTCGATCACCGGCTGACCGACTACGAGGTCCGCCGGGCGATCGAGCGGCTGGTGCCACAGGTCGTGGTGTCGCCCGAACATCCGGTCCAGTCGGGCCTGCGCACGTTCGTCGAGGTCGACACCTCGGTGGCCAGCTACTCCGGCCATCCGGCGAACACCTCGCACGCCGTGGTGCAGCTGAGTTCTGGATCGACCGGCCCGTCGAAGGTGATCGGCCGGACGGCAGAGGACCTGATCGAGGAGGTGCTGCGCTACACCCAGATCGACGGTGTACCGCAGCGCGGCGAGCGGATCATCCTGCTCCCCTCGATGGTGCACGTGCTTGGCCTGGTCGGTGGGCTGATGTACGGCCTGCATGCCGGTGTCACGCTGGTCCCGCCGGCTCGCCTCACGGGTGACGCGATCCTGCAGGCGATCGCGAGTGGAACCGCGCCGGCGACCGTGCTCGGCGTCCCGTTCCACATCGGTCTGCTGGCCTCGGTCAACGAGCCGCCCGCGCTGCCGCAGTTCAAGCGGATGACGACCGGTGGTGAACTGGTGCCGTCGTCGGTCGTGAAGGCGTTCGAGCAGAAGTTCCAGGTCCCGCTCGGGAACATGTACGGGATGACCGAGGTCGGGGTGATCGGCACCGACCTGTTCGGGCCGGCACCGCCCGACGATCGAGCCGGCGCCGGGCATCGAAGTACGGGCTGTCGACGGTGAACTGCAGATCCGGCGGCCGGAGTCGCCGTACCTGGGGCTGTCGGATCCGTCGCGGTGGGCCGACGGCTGGCTGCGGACCAAGGACGCGGGCGTGGTCGATCCGGAGACCGGGCTGGTCTCGATCCTGGGTCGGCTGGACTCGCAGGTGAGTGTCGGTGGGCTGAAGGTCGACCTGACCGAGGTGGAGTACACCGTCGGCACGCTGCGCGGGGTGGAGGCCGCGGTGGTGGTCTTCGACGGCGCGATCACGGCTTACCTGCAGCTCGGCGAGCGGCGTGATGTGGCGCGGATCGAGGCGGAACTGGCTCAGCGGCTGGCGTCGTACAAGCGGCCGCGGAGTGTGCGGATCCTCGATCAGTTGCCGCGGACAACGACCGGGAAGCTGGTCCGCGACGTCACCGTACTGCGCAAGGCCGCACCGTGATGCTCGGTCACCCAAACCTCGGAAACCCCCACCGGCACTGCAACCGCCAGCACCGCTTCGGCTCGCACGGGCAACTGCAGCACGACCAGATCGGGCTCGACAGGGACGACACCCGACGGCATCAGGTGGGCGATCTCCGGTCGCAGGGCGGCGGGTCCGGGGTCGAGTGGCATTCGGCGGCGGAGGCCGGAGCCGCGCAGGCCGCGGCCGAGCGCCTTGCCGACGGCTTCCTTCGCGGTCCACAAACGCAGGAACGCGTCGAGCGGATCGGGCTGCTGGTGCAGCCAGGTCACCTCGGCGGGGTCGAACCAACGGCGAGCCATGCCGTCGATCTCGAACTCCCGACGACTTTCTACATCGACGCCGATCGGACCGGCGAAGCTCGCCGCCACGGCGACCAGCCCGCGGGCGTGGCTGAGGCTCACCGAGAGCCCATCGACCACAGGTCGGCCGGACGCTTCGTGACGCAACACCACACCGCCTGCGGCGGACCCGGCGCCACCCGCGCCGTGTGCGCCGGCGTCACTCGCGCCTTCGGCGCTCGGGGTGCGAAGGGTGGCGGCGAGGGTGCGGAGGAGGTCGTGGGCGGCCGATCGCTGGTCCCGACCGTGGTCCTGGCCGACAGCCGACACCCAGACGTGCACGGGGTTCAGATCGGACTGCCCGTGTTCTTCCACAGAAAGAAGGTAGCGGTATGAGGGAAGAGGTTCGCGAGTTCGTCATCGCGCAACTGGAGGACATGAACTACGACGTCGAGGGGCTGACCGACGAGACCACGCTCGGCCCGGCGGGGGTGGACCTGGAATCGCTCGCGCTGGCGGACCTTTCGATCCGGGTGGAGGACAAGTTCGGGGTGCGGTTCTCCGACGAGGAGTCCGAGCAGCTGGCCTTGATGACGGTGGGCGAGTTCACCACCGAGGTGGCCGGCCGGGTCGCCCAGCAGGTCTGATGAACAACCCCGCCCCTCTCCCGACCTCGCCCACGACAGCACCCGGGCGGGCCGAGATCGTCAACTGGCTGGCCGGTCTCGGTGAGCGGTCCGGCGAGCTCGAACGGATCGACTCGATGGAGCTCGCCTGGCTCGTGCACCAGGTCGAGCAGCACTATGCCCTCGAACTCGCCGACGAGTACCTGGACCGGATCAAGACGATCGACAGCGCCGTTGCCGTGATCGCCGAGGCCCTGTCCGCAGCGGGTGTCCTGCCGCCTTCGCCTGCCCTGGCCGTGGCGCCGGAGCTGGAGCCGGACCGGGGGACCCATGCCTGACCTGTCCGCCGGCCTCTCAGCCGGCCTCTCAGCCGGCAAGGTGTCGATCACCGGCCTCTCGGTTCTGAGCGCGCTCGGCCGTGGTGCCGAGGCGCAGCTGGCGGCGGCACTGCCCGGCGCCGCAGCGTTCGGGGAGATCCGGCGGTTCGACACCTCGAACCGCCGGGTGACGCGGGCGGCGACGGCGCTCGATGCCCGGTCGCTGGAGGAGGAGATGCTCGACGCGGTCATCACTGCTTGCGCCGACGGGGGGCTGACGCCGGCCGAACGCGCGATGACGCCGTTGTTCCTCGCGGTGCACGACCGCGCCGGCGTACGGGGGCTGGCGACCAGGGCGGCGAAGATCTACACCAGTGCGTGCGTCTCGGCCAGTACGGCGGTCGCCGACGCGGCCGCGCTGATCCGTCACGGCTATGCGGACCGGATCGTCGTCGCGGCCGGTTACCTGGTCGAGGCAGACCAGTTCGCTCTGTTCGACGCGGGGCGCGCGCTCTCCGACGACAGCACGGTCCGGCCGTTCAGCCTGGATCGCAGGGGTCTGCTGCTCGGCGACGGCGTGGTCGCGGTCGTGCTGCAGAGGGGCGAAGGACAGGCAGAGATCGTCGGCTGGGGGCGTGCCGGCGATGCGTATCACCCCTGCCGGCCGGCACCCGACGGGCAAGGTCTGGCGGCGGCGATCGAAGCCGCGCTGCGCAAGGCGGAGCTCCCGCCGGACGTGGTCGGCTACATCAACGCGAATGCCACCGGGACCGCCTTCAGCGATGCGTCGGAGGCAGCCGCCATCCGCGCGGTGTTTCCAACTGCCGTCCCGGTCAGTTCGACCAAATCAGTGCACGGCCACGCCTTGGAGGCGTCCGGCCTGCTGGAGCTGGTCATGACGGTGCTGGCGTTGCGGGCCGGCAAGCTCCCGGTCAACGCCGGGTTCACCACGGAGGACCCGGCCTGCCCGCTGGATCTGATCCTGGACGCACCACGGCCCGCGACCGCGCAGTACGGGCTGACTTTGAATGCCGCCTTCGGCGGTGCCAACACGGCCTTGCTGGTGCGTGCTGGATGAACCCCCTGGCCGAAATTCCTGAACTCCGTGTGGTCACGGACAGTCACTGGCCGCAGCCGGGTGACGACGCGCTGGCAGGTCCTCCGTCACTACCCGGCTTCATCGGGTCATCGTTCAGCCCGTTGGTGGCGGTCGTCGCCGACCGGTGCCTGCAGTCGCTGTACGGCGAAGTCGCCGCGAAACAAGGAGAAAAGGTCGGCATCGTCCTGGTCAGCCGGACCGGCGACCGGGCCTCCGCCGAGCAGGTCCACCAAGCGGTTGCCGACGGCAAGCGAGTCGGACCGCTCTACTTCTTCCAGTCGGTCCCGAACAGCGTGGCCGGCTACGTCGCGGCCCGCTGGGGGCTGCACGGTCCGGTCGTCTGCCTCAGCCCGGCAGGCGATGCCAGGCAGGCCGGGTTCGACCAGGCCGCGCTGCTGATCGCGGACGGTGACACCGACCAGGTGCTGGTCGTGCTCGTGGAACAGGCAAGTCAGGGCGACACCGCCGTCGCCCTGCTGGTGAGTGGGGGAGAACCGTCATGAAAACACTGAGTCGCCGCGCCGCCCTGGCCGCCGACCCGACCATCGGCGCGGGCAACGTGCTCGCCACGGTCATCGCCCACGGCGCCGACCTGGACGGGCCGGGCCTCACATTCGACACGCCCGTCGACCACTACCCGGCCGAACACCCTTTGACGCTGGGCGAACTCGACGAACGGGTCCAGGCCCGTACGGCGTGGCTGCGGGCGCACGGAATCGGCCGCCGGGATGTCGTCGCGGTCTGGGCCACCGAGGCCGCGGATGTGGTGCTGAGCTTCCTCGCGCTCACCCGCGTCGGTGCGATCCCGGCGCTGATGAACGGCAAAATGGCGCCGGCCATCGCCGAGGAGTACATCCGCCGGCTGCGCGTCACCGGCGTACTGGCTGACGCGGCGCACCGGGAGTTGTTGCAGGAGGCACCGATCCTGGCGGAGCCGAAGGAGCTCGGCAGCGGGGATCCGGCCGACGCGCCGGAGCACTACCGGCATCACCAGGACGACCCGGTCGTGATCACGCACACGAGCGGCACAACCGGCGTACCGAAGGCTGTTCTGCACTCTCACAAGACGCTCTATGCCGCGCTGAAGCACCTGCTCACGATGCCGCAGGCACAGGGCACCGGCAGGATCCTCAATGCGCTGCCGATCCCGCACACGGCGACGGTTCTGATGGTCAACCAGGTGCTGGGCAATCGCGCGGAGATGCTGCTGGTCTCATCGCAGGACGCGTCGACCGTGCTGGGGCACATCGAGAGCTGGAAGCCCGAAGGCGTCTACGGGTTCGCGGTCACCTGGGCCGGGCTGGCCCGGGAGGACCTGAGCAAGCACGATCTGGACTCGGTCCGGATGTGGTTCAACACCGGCGACTGCGCGCACGAGCCGCACATCCGCAAGCTGGTCGCGGTCGGTTCGCGGGAGACCGTCGGGCGCGAGGGCCGGTTGAAGGTCAAGGGCTCGCACTTCATCGACGGGCTCGGCTCCAGCGAGATGGGCCACAACGGGTTCCACATCACCCACACGATCGACTCCGACCACTACGGCCGGTGCATCGGCAAGGTGTACCAGTTCGCCGAGGCAGCCGTGCTCGATGCCGATGGCAACGAAGTACCACTGGGCAAGGTCGGACTGCTCGGCTTCCGGTCGCCGTCGGTCTCGCCGGGGTACTGGAACGACTCGGTCAACACCTACAAGTTCCGCCTGAACGGCTGGTTCCTGACCGGCGACCTCGCGTACGCCGACGAGGCCGGGCACTACTACCACCTGGACCGGGTTCCGGACGCCGTGGCCGGGTTCGAGGGGCCGCAGCTCTACACCTCGATGTCTGAGGAGCGGATCATGGCGGCGTTGCCCGAGGTGCTCGACTGCACGGTCGTCATCGCGCAGGAGGACGGTCGCTTCCTGACCGACGTACTGCTCGAACTCGTCCCGGATGCCGACCCGGCCGCGGATCGCACTGCCGAAGTACATCAGGCGGTCGGGGACGAGGTCGCGGCGACGATCCGGCGGATCAGCGTGATCGGCCAGGACGACGTGCCGGTGACCGTGACCGGCAAGGTCCGCAAAGTCGCGCTGCGGCAGGAACGCCTGACCGGGGTGCCGTCATGACCGCCGTGACGATCACTGGGATGGGACTGCTCACGCCCGTCGGACGTGGCGTGCCGGCGGTCTTCGACGCGTTGCTGCACGGCAAGTCGGGGATCTCGCGTCCGCCCGCCGATCACCCGGTCGCGAACTCGGTCGAGCTGGCCGGATTCCTGGGGCCGATCGATCCGGGCACGATCGCGAGCGGCCCCGACGGCAAGGTGATGGACCGCACGGTCATCCTCGCCCAGCTCACTGCCGAGGACGCACTCGCGGACGCCGGGCTGGTCGTCGGCGAGAACGTCGATCCGGAACGGATCGGCATCATCATCGGTGGCGTCGGCGGGATGGCGACGCTCGAGCAACAGGTCATCACCCGCGTCGAACGAGGCCGTGTGTCAGTCAGTCCCTACCTGCTGACCGGGATCCTGCCGAACATGCCGGCCGCCCGGGTCGCGATCCGGTTCGGCCTGCGCGGTTACACCTCTTCAGTCGGTACTGCGTGCGCGTCGGGCGCGCAGGCGATCGCCGATGCGGTCCGGCTGATCCGTTGTGGTGAAGCGGATGTGGTGATCTGCGGTGCGAGCGAGGCGCCGCTGTTCCCGACCTTCGCCGAGACGTTCGGCAACGCCCGCGCACTGGCCCGTGGCTGGGACGACCCGACGCAGGCGAGTAGGCCGTTCGACCTGCGCAGGAACGGTTTCGTGCTGTCCGAAGGGGCGGGCCTGCTGGTGCTGGAGAGCGCCGAGCACGCCATCGCGCGCGGCGCCTCGGGGTACGCCGACGTGGCCGGGTACGGCGTCAACGCCGATGCGCATCACCCGACCGCGCCGCGTCCCGACGGCACCGGAGCCGCCGCTTGTATGCGACGCGCTTTCGCCAGCGGGCGGGTAGTACCGGAGCAGGTCGGCTATGTGAACGCGCACGGGACCAGTACGAAGCTCGGCGATGTCGCCGAGACGGTCGCGATCGGCCTCGCGTTCAACGGATCCGGGCCCGCTGTGAGCTCGACCAAGGCCCTGACCGGTCACATGCTCGGCACCTCCGGAGTGGTCGAGGCCGCCGCGAGCGCGCTGGCCGTGAACACCGGGTTGCTGCCACCGACGTACAACCTCGACGACCCGGATCCGGCCTGCGGGCTGGACCACGTCCGGAAGGAGCCGCGCGAGGTGCGCCTGGAGTACGCGCTGTCGAACTCGTTCGGGTTCGGCGGCCAGAACGTGAGTCTGTTGTTCGGACCGGCGAGCACGCCGGCTCGCAAGGAATTCATGGAGGGAAAGACGGTGAGGTCATCGTGATGGAGATCTACGGGATCGACCACGTGGAGATGTACGTGGGCGACGCAAAGCAGGCGGCGTTCTACTTGGCCAACGCCTTCGGTCTGCAGGTGCACGGCCAGGGGGGCCCGGAGACGGGACTGGCCGACCAGCGCTCGCTGCTGCTGCGGGAGAGCGCCGTACAGATCGTGCTGACCTCGGGGCTGGCCGCCAGTCACCCGGCTGCCGAGTACGTGCAGCGCCACGGTGATGGTGTCGCCGTGGTGGGCATGGAGGTGGACAACGCCGCCGTGGCCTACACGGAGTTGCTTGCCCGCGGCGCCGTATCGGTGTCCGAGCCGGTCACCTACACGGACGAGCTGGAGACCACTGTCGTGGTCGCGGAGGTCGCGGGCTTCGGTGACGTGATCCACCGGCTGGTCGAGCGGCACGGACCGCGGCGGGAGTTCCTGCCCGGCGCGATCACCATCAGCGAGCCGGCCGGGATGCCGGACGAGAAGCTGTTCAGCGAGATCGATCACCTGGCGATCTGCGTGCCGTCCGGCCAGTTGAAGCCGACGACCGAGTTCTACGAGAAGGTGTTCGGGTTCCTGCCGATCTTCGAGGAGTACATCGAGGTCGCCGGGCAGGGGATGGAGTCGACGGTCGTCCAGAGCCCGTCGACCCACGTCACCTTCACCCTGATCGAGCCGGACGAGACCCGCCGGCCCCGGCCAGATCAACGACTTCCTCACCTGGCACGCGGGCGCCGGCGTACAGCACATCGCCCTGCGGACCAGCGACATCGTCGAGGCCGTCGGCACCCTGGCCGGCCGCGGCGTCAACTTCCTCGCGTCCCCGTCCACGTACTACGACGCGCTGCCGGGCCGGGTCGGCGAGGTGGAGACACCGCTGGAAGACCTGCAGGAGCTGGGAATCCTGGTCGACAAGGACCACTGGGGTCAGCTGCTGCAGATCTTCACCGAGTCCATGCACGTCCGCCGCACGCTGTTCCTGGAGATCATCGAGCGGCGCGGTGCGATGACGTTCGGCAGCGGCAACATCAAGGCTCTGTACGAGGCCAAGGAGCGCGAGCTCGCCGGAGTTGAGGCATGACTGTGTCTAATGCTTTCCTCACCCCACCGCCCCGGTCTCTTGAATTCAGCCTCTCCGAGGAAGAGATCGAGTTGCTGCCGTCGGACGAGGACGTCGCGTTCTACGCCGAGCACGGCTGGTACCTGTCCAAGAAGCTGCTCACCGACGACGAGACCGACGAACTGGTCAACTCCAGCGAGCGGTACTACGCCGGCGAGCGGGACCGGTCGCTGTCGTCCGCGCCGCCGAAACTGGCGTACTGGGACCCGTCGAAGGGCGATGTCCAGCGGCACAACGACTACGTGCACTACGAGCACGACGGACTCGCGAAGATCCTGGGCAAGCCGCTGATCGGCGCGGTCGCGGCCAGGCTCGCCCAGGTCGACGAGATCCGGATCTTCCAGTCGACCTTGATCTACAAGCCGCCGGTCGCGGGCGAGCCGTCGAACATCGTGCCCTGGCACTTCGACAAGCACTACTGGTCGTCCTCGTCGTCCGAGCGGATGCTGACCGCGTTCATCCCGTTCCACGACTGCCCGCCCGAGATGGGCACCATCACGATGGTCGACGGCAGTCACCGCTGGAAGGAGATCGGCGCCAACGACACCGTCGTGCGGCACTTCGCCGAGCGGGACAGGTCCGAGCTGGACGAGATGCTCGCCGAGAACGCCGCCTTCAACGGCGTCGAGGTGGTCAAGCTGCCGATCACGATCCCGCGCGGCCACCTGAACTTCCACCACTGCCGGACGTACCACGGCAGCGGTGCGAACGTCAGCGACCGCCCGCGCCGGGCCATCTCGCTGCACCTGCAGGACGGAGCGAACTCCTACCGGGAGTTTCCGCTCTCCGACGGATCGCTGGCGGCGTACAACCACGACGCCGTGGTCCGCCGGACTTCTGACGGGCGGCCCGACTACGCCGACCCCGACTTCTGCCCGACCCTCTGGGCCGACCGCTAAAGGAGACAAGCAATGTCACGCTACGACTGGGGTCAGACCCACCCGGGCATCGAGCAGTTGGAGAAGGCCGTCACCGATGCCCGCGACAAGGTGGTCCAGCACCCGCTGTACGCCAACCTGGACACCCACGAGTCACTCGTCACCTTCATGGAGCACCACGTCTTCGCGGTCTGGGACTTCATGTCGCTGCTCAAGTCGCTGCAGCGCGAGCTCACCTGCGTCACCGTGCCGTGGATCCCGACCGCGCACACCAGCAGCCGGCGGCTGATCAACGACATCGTGATGGTCGAGGAGAGCGACGAACTGGCGACCGAGGACGGCAGCCCCGCCTTCATCAGTCACTTCGAGCTCTACGTGAACGGCATGCACGAGGCCGGTGCCGACTCGACCGCGATCGAGAAGCTGGTCGACCTGCTCCGCGACGGCGGTTCGGTGGTCGAGTCGCTGCACGCGGCCGGCGTACCGCAGGCGTCGATCGACTTCGCCGCCACCACCTGGGACATCATCGAGAACCACCCGGTGCACTGCCAGGCGGCCGCGTTCGCGTTCGGCCGCGAAGACCTGATCCCGGACATGTTCACCCAGGTGGTCGCGGTGAACCAGCGGTCGAAGAAGCTGAACACCTTCGTCGACTACCTGGAACGCCACATCGAGGTGGACGGCGAGTTCCACACCCCGATGGCGATGCAGATGGTCGCCGATCTGTGCGGTGACGACCAGGCCAAGTGGGACGCCTGCGCGGACACGATCAACACCGCGCTGGCCGCCCGGGCCCGGCTCTGGGACTCGATTCTCGCCGCGATCAAGGGCTGAGGGCAGCGCTGATGTCGGCCGTCGATCTCTACCGGACCGTCCGGTTGATCCGCCGCTTCGAGGAACGCGCGATCGAGTTCGTCCGGTCCGGGGAGATCGTCGGCGGCATCCACCCCTACATCGGGGAGGAGGCCGTCGCGGCCGGCGTCTGCGCCGCGCTCCGGCCGGAAGACCTGATCACGAGCACCCACCGGGGCCACGGGCACGTGCTGGCCAAGGGGGTGAACCCGGCGCGGATGTTCGCCGAGCTGATGGGCCGCGAGTCCGGGCTGAACAAGGGCCGGGGCGGCTCGATGCACGCGGCCGACTTCAGCCTCGGCATCCTCGGCGCCAACGCGATCGTCGGCGCGGCCGGCTCGATCGCCACCGGCGCGGCCTGGGCCCACCGGCGCCGTGGCCGCGATGTCGTCGCGGTCAGCTTCTTCGGCGACGGCGCGATGAACGAGGGGATGTTGCTGGAGGCATTCAACCTGGCCGCGCTCTGGCAGGTCCCGGTGCTGTTCGTCTGCGAGAACAACGGCTACGCCACCACGATGCCGGTCGCCGGCGCCGTGGCCGGCAGTATCACCGGCAGAGCCAAGGCGTTCGGGATCCCGGCCTTCACGATCGACGGCCAGGACCCCGAGAAGGTGCTGGCGGCAACGACCGCCGCCGTCGACCGGGCCCGGGCCGGCAAGGGACCGACGTTCCTGGAGTGCCTGACGCACCGCCTGGACGCCCATCACACGTTCGAACACCGGACCCGGCTCACGTATCGGTCGGCCGATGAACTCTCTGCTGGGTGGTCGCGGGACCCAGTGGAGATCCAGGGAGCTCGACTCACTGCCGACGACCGGGAAGCCGTCAACGCAGAGGTCGAGGCCCTGCTCGATGCGGCGGCCGGGATCGCCTTGGGCAGCGCCCATCCCGATCCCGCCGCCGCTCTCGAGTACCTCTACGCCAGTCCCGAGGTGATGCACTGATGCCAAAGCTGTCCTATTTGAAGGCCCTCAACCGGGCCCTCGGTGACGAGATGGACGCCGACCCCGACGTGTTCGTGCTCGGCGAGGACATCCGGGTGGCCGCCTCCAACCTGACCGCCGGGTTGTTCGCGCGGTTCGGGCCAGAGCGAGTGCTGGACACACCGTTGTCGGAGCAGGCCTTCACCAACTTCGCCACCGGTGCGGCACTGGCCGGGTTGCGGCCGGTGGTCGAGTTCCAGATCCCTTCGCTGCTGTTCCTGGTGTTCGAGCAGATCGCCAATCAGGCGCACAAGTTCTCGCTGATGACGGGTGGCCAGTGCAAGGTCCCGGTCACGTACGTCGTACCGGGGTCGGGATCGCGGACGGGCTGGGCCGGTCAGCACTCGGATCATCCGTACAGCCTGTTTGCCCACGTGGGGGTGAAGACGGTGGTGCCGGCGACTCCGGCCGATGCGTACGGGCTGCTGCTGTCGGCGATCCGGGATAACGACCCGGTGGTGGTCTTCGCTCCGTCGGGGGCGCTCGGAGTCCGTGAAGATGTCGACTTCTCGACCTTGGCGCCGATACCGCTCGGCGTAGGCCGGATCGCACGGACCGGTTCCGATGTGACTGTTGTTGCCCTGGGCCACCTGGTGCACGACGCGCTGGCAGTGGCCGACGAACTCGCCGGTGGGGGCGTCTCGGTCGAGGTCTTCGACCCGCGCACGGTCTATCCGTTCGACGTCGACGGACTGGCCGCCTCGGTCGCGAAGACGGGCCGGCTGGTGGTGATCGACGACTCGAACCGGACCAGCGGCTTCGGCGCCGAAGTACTTGCGATAGCGGCCGAACGCTTCGAGCTGATAGCGCCGCCGCGTCGGGTCACCCGGCCGGACGGGGCCGTGCTGCCGTTCGCGCTTGCCCTGGATCGAGCGGTCCAGCCTGGCCGGGACCAGCTGCTCGCGGCGGTCCGCGACGTACTGACTAGTGGGGGACGAGGATGACGGCACGACCTTCCGTGCACGAACTGTGGCCAGATCTGCCGGAGCCGGTCCGCGAACGATTGCTTGCCTACGGCCACAAGTACTGGCAGCAGGTCTACGAGGACGTGGCGCTGCAGAACCAGGACTGGATCCCGCTCCGCTCGCCGGTCGCCACCCACGCGGCGTACGCGGAGATGAACCGGGTCACCGAGGTGGTCTCGCGACTGGTCCTCGAAGCCTGCCGGCGCCGAGCTCGTACTGCGGGGGAGCTGCGCCGCGTCCTCGGCGTACCGGATGGCCGGATCCAGTTGCTGGACGAGAGTGAACCGCTGACCGGTCGCCTGATCAACGCGATCCGGTCCGACCTGCTGCTCGAACGCGGCGTACCGCGGATGGTCGAGTGCAACGTGGAGAGCGCGCTCGGCGGGGTGCTCGACGCCGACGGTGTGATCCAGCGCTGGATGGACGTGTACGTCGACGAGCCGATGTTCACCGCGATGGGCGCGGCCGCGCCGCCGTCGGCCATCGACGCGCGATTCGATGCGATCCGGGCCGATGTGGGGCCGGGCAAGACGACCGCGATGCTGTTCACCGCGGGCGGTGGCTATCCCGGTGCCGACCGGCCGAACTACATGATCAACCGGCTGGCGCCGTTCGCCGATCGTGGCCGCGAGTTGGGCGTCGACCTGATCGTGTACCCGGTCGAGTGGGTGGAGCTGGACGATCAGAAGAGGCTCAAGGCAGGGGACCGGACGCTGGACGCGGTCTGGCGGATGTTCGTGCCGCCGTTCGTCAACGACAGCCCCGGGATGGAGGCGGTCCGGGTCGCGAACGCGGCCGGCACCTTCCAGATGTACCTGCCGACGGCCGTCTGGCTACTGAGCAACAAGGCGATCTTCGGCTGGCTCTGGGAGGATCTGGACCTGCTCACGGAGGAAGACGCCGAGGTGGTCCGGGCGACCATCCCGCGAACATGGGTCTACGGCCCCGAGTTGCGGCAGCGGGCGATCGACGAGCGGGAGCAGTTGGTCCTCAAGCCGACGGACGACTACGGCGGCCGTGGCGTCTTCATCGGCCCGCTCACCTCGCCGGAGGAATGGCTGACCGCGTTGGACACGGCCGACGGTCCGCACATCATCCAGGAGCTGATCGAGGCCGATCCGCTCACCATGCAGTTCCTCAAGCCCGAGACCGGCGACGTCGTCGAGACCGATGTCTCGTACTGCCTGGCCACCTACCTGTTCGACCGCATCCCGGCCGGCGTCTTCAGCCGGTTCTCACCGCCCGGTGCGGGTGGCGTGGTGAACCTGACCCAAGGCGCACTGACCGGTGGCCTGCTGCTCGTGAACGACCTGGAGGCGTGAGATGACGACCCCGGACCTGAACTTCGACTGGCAGCAGACGCCCTTCGACCACTGGGAGCAGTTGCCGCAAGCAACCAAGGACGAGGTGCTGGCGGCCGGCGCGGAGGACTGGACCAAGGTCTTCGCCGGCGTGATGACCTTCAATCGGACCTGGCGACCGCTCCGCCCGGTGCTGATCGACCAGAACAAGTACGAAGAGCTGGCTCACGTGATGGACCGGCTGCTGCAGCTGATCCTGGAGACGGGGATGCGGCGAGCGACGACCGCGGGCCAGTTGCGCAAGCTGCTCGGGACGCCGGACGGCCTGATCGAGTACCTCGACGACGAGGAGGTGCTCGGCGAACACCTCGTTCAGTCCGGCCGCCCCGACGTGCTGGTCTGCGACGGCGTACCGAAGTTCGTCGAGTTCAACATCGGCAGCGAGGTCGGTTGCGTCTGGGACACCGAGAAGGTGTCCACCCGGTTCCTGGAGATGTTCACCAGCCGCGGGCTGGAGGAGCTCGTCCCGGTGCAGGCGCCGCCGTCGCCGATCGACGGCCGGTACCACGCGATCACGAAGTACCTGGATCTGAAGCCAGGTGACCGGCTGACGATGGTGATGCGGACCGACGGCGAGTACCCCGGCAACGACGACATCCCGGCTCTGGTCCGGATGCTCGACCCGTTCGTCGAGCGGGGTCAGGCACTCGGCATCGACATGGACTGCGTGCCGATCCAGTGGCTGGCGGCCGACGAGGACGGCAAGCTGCATCACGAGGGCAGGCCGGTCGAGTCCGTCTTCCGCTTGTACGTCTGCGCCAACATGCCGCAGAACCCTGGCCAGGCGGCGTTGAAGGCCGCGGTGAAGGCCGGTACGTCGAGGATCTTCACCTCGTCGGCGGGCTGGCTGCTGGCCAACAAGCTGCTCCTGACCTGGCTCTGGAGCGACCTCGATCAGCTCGCGCCGGAGGATCAGGAGCTGGTACGCCGGCACATCCCGTGGAGCCGGATGCTGACGGCCGAGATGGTCGCGGACGCGATCGAGCGACGGGCCGAGCTGGTGCTCAAGCCCGCTGACGAGTACGGCGGCTCGGGGGTCCTGGTGGGCCACGAGACCTCGGCGGACGAGTGGCGGGCAGGTCTTGAGGAGGGCGTTCGGCGCGCTGACTTCCTGCTCCAGGACTACGTCCGGCCGGATCGCCTGACGATGGACTTCACCAACCTGGAGACCGGCGAGACGCTACGGACCGAGGTGCCGTACTCCGTCGGGCCGTACACGTTCGGCCGGGAGTCCTTCGGGTGCTTCCTCCGCGTCGGCTCGCACGAGCACGGCGAGGTACTGAACCTCAAGCGGGCCGTCCATGTCACCGGACCGCTGCTGGTCGCGCCGCGATGACGACGTTCGACTGGGCCGGCCGGCCGGGCTTCGATGCCTGGGGCAACTTGTCGGCCGGCCTGCGGACGGAGATCCTGGCCGCGGGTCAGGCGGGCTGGCAGGTGGTCTTCGACGAGATCGCCACCTACAACCAGACTTGGCGGCCGCTCCGGCCGGTGCTGATGGACAAGGTGTGGCTGGAAGAGCTCTACGCGCTGAGCGATCGGATGCTGCAGTTGCTCTTCGACTGTTGCCGCCGACGGGCCAGTACTGCGGGGGAGTTGCGGAAGCTGCTCGGCATTCCGGACGGCCGGGTCGAGTTCCTGGACGACTCAGAGCCGCTCGCCGAACACCTGCTGATGTCGGGGCGTCCGGACATCCTGCTGACCGACGGCGTACCGAAGTTCGTCGAGTTCAACGTCGGCAGCGATGTCGGCAGCGTCTGGGACTCAGAGAAGGTGTCGGCCCGTTTCCTCGAGCTCTTCCGTACTACGGGGTTGGTGGACCAGCTACCGGTCGAGGCGCCGGTCTCCGCGGTCGATCGCCGGTACGCCGCGATCCGCGAGACACTCGGGCTGCCGCCGGGCGCCCGGCTGACGATGGTGTTCCGGACCGACGGCGAGTATCCGGAGTCGCACGACCCGGAGAAGCTGGTCGAGTTGCTGCAGCCGTTCGTAGTACGGGGTCGTGAGAACGGTTACGACATGGACGTTCAGCCGGTCGATTGGCTGACGCTGTCCGAGGATGAGCACCTGGTCGGGCGGGGGCGTCGCGTCGAGGCGATCCTGCGGTTGTTCGTCTGCTCGGAGATGCCGCCGACTGTTGGGTTGCAGGCGATAAAGGACGCCTTGCAGGCCGGGACAGCGGCGCTGTTCACCTCGGCGGCGTCGTGGTTGATCAGCAACAAGCTCGTCTTCGCCTGGCTCTGGGAGGACGCAGCGGATCTTCCTGCTGAGGATGCCGCGCTGGTTCGCGCTCACTTGCCCCGCACGCGGATGCTCACCCGGGAGCTGCAGGACTCGGTGCTCGCGGAGCGGGAAGAGCTGGTTCTCAAGCCGGCGGACGAATTCGGCGGGTCGGGAGTGGTGGTCGGCCGGGAGGCGACGCCTGAGGAATGGACCGCGCTGATCGAGCACGGCGTCGCCGAGGGACTGCATCTGGTCCAGGACTACTCGCGCCCGGACCGGATGACGATGGACTTCGTGCACCTGGAGACGGGGGCGCACGAGGGGGCCGAGGTCCCGTTCTCGATCGGGCCCTACAGCTTCGCCCGTCAGGGAGCCGGCTGCTACGTCCGGATCGGCAGTCAGGGCGAAGGTGAGGTCCTCAACCTCAAGCGCAACGTGCATGTCACCGGCTCGCTGCTCCTCGGTGGCGCGTGATGTCAGAAGGTGTATTCGAGCACCCGCGGCCCGATCGCCGGCTGGTGGACCGCGGTCCGGGTGAGACCGGCGGAGGCCGCCAACGCGTCGTACTCGGTGAGGGTCCGCTCCCGGCCGTGGCCGAGGACGAGCATCAGCAGGTCCATCGAGGCGAAGGCGACCGGCGCGGTCTCGGCGGACTCGATCACCAGCACGGAGCCACCGGGCCTGAGCGCTTGGGCCGCTTGGCGCAGTGCCCTGGCGGCGGCGTCGTCCTCGAACGAGTGCAGCAGGTAGCGGAACACGAAGACGTCCGCGCTGGGCAGGTCGAGCTCGAACAGATCACCGGCCAGTACTTCGCAGCGCTCGGCGAGGCCGTGGGTACGGAACCGCTCCAGCGCGGCGGGCGCGCTGACGGGCAGGTCTACCAGAGTGCCGCGCAGGGACGGGAGCGTGGTGAGGAGGCCGACCAGCTGCGCTCCGGTGCCGCCGCCGACGTCGACGACATGCTCGAAGCGGGACCAGTCGAGCGCGGTCGCGAGCAGCGGTGCCTCCTGGACCGCGCGGATCTCCATCAACTCGTCGTACGACGCGGCGGCCTTGGGCTCGAGACTCGTCTTGTTGCCGGCAGCAACCGGTCCGCCGGCGCGGACGGTGCCGAGCAGCTCGATGAAGGCACGGTCCATGTGGCCGCCGAAGCCGTCCAGGTCGAGCCAGCGACGCAGGCCGCTGGGTGCGTCGTCGAGCAGCCAGCGACCGGACTCGCCCAGTGCGTACCCGCCTTCCTCGCTGGCGAAGATGCCGCGGGCGACCAGGTAGCGCATCAGCCGGCCGAGCGACTCCTCGTCGACTCCGGCCTTGTCGGCGAGGGTTCGCAGCTCCACCGGGCCGGAGGCGAGCAGATCTGCCAGCCGCAGGGTCGCGGCGGCGCGGAGGGCCATCGGTGGGATCAGGTCGGACATCGCCGCCAGTTCGGCGGGCCCCAGTGGGTCGGTCATCCTTACTCTCCTGTCGATTGCGCTGCGGGGGTCGGTTGCTGCTCACTTGCGGTGCGCCTGGTGATGCCGCGGAGGTGGCCGGCCAACGGGATCACGGTGGCCGCCAGCAGCACCAGGGCCGAGATCATGATGGTGGGCCGGAGCCCGATGCCGGCTACCGAGGCGCCGGTCAGCGCGCTGCCCAGCGGGATGCCCGCGACCGCGACCGCGCCGACCACGCCGAACACGCGGGTCTGCAGTTCGACCGGGATCCGTTCGTACAGCACCGCGCCGACGACCGGATTCACGCCGGCCATTCCGAGGCCCGCGAAGAATGTCACCACCAGGACGACGGTGAGATTGCCGGTCAGGCCGAGGACGAGAATCTTCGGGGCACCGCCGATCGCCGCTCCGACGAAGAACGAAAGCATTTGCGGAATCTTGGTCGCGAAGATCGTGAAAAGCACGTTCCCGAGTAATGAACCGGCCGCGAAAACCCCCATGATCCAGCCGAGCCCGGTCGCCGATCCGAATTCCTCGCGAACCCACAGTGGTAGCAGCACCACGCCGTTCGCGTATTGGAAGAAATTGACCATGAACAACATGCCGAGCATGCCCAGGAGAATGCGGTCCGATTTCAGGAACGCGAACCCGCCACGCAGTGCCCGCCAGTACGGTTCCTTGACCGGTGTGTCCACTTCCGGCTCGGGTGCCGGGTTGACCAGCAGGCCGACCAGCAGTGCCGCGACGCCGTACGTGCCGGCGTCCAGCCAGATCGTGTGGTGCGGCCCGATGGTCGCCACCAAGACGCCGGCCAGTGGGCCGCCGATCAGTCCCGAGGTGCGGTTCATCGCCTCGTATGCGCTGGTCACACGCAACATCGGGATGCCGGACTCGGCTGTGGTGGGTCGCAGCAGGACGTGTTTGGTGCGGTCGCTGACGCCGCGCAGGCCGCCGCTGACCGCGATCAGCAGGCAGAGGTGGACGAAGCCGAGCTGGCCGATCGCGGCCACCAGGGCCATCGCGACGGCCGACCCGAGATCACAGCAGACCGACGTACGGCGCATGCCGAACCGGTCCGCGATCGGCGCCGCAAGGACGCTCGTCAACAGATACGGAATCATTTCCGACGCGGCCACCAAGCCCATTTTCGCGGCACTTCCGGTACTGATCAGAACCAGCCAGGGAATGGCTACCAGGGAGAACCTGCTGCCGAAGGTCGAAAACACATCGGCGGTGAGCAATGCGTAAAGACCCAGTCGTTTACCGCGGGCCTGCTCCGGCATGGTCACCCCCTTGTCCTCCGAGACCGCCTCCGGGACACACAGTACGACACGGAAAACGTCCGTGTAAGTGCTCCGGCGGGGACTTCGATGGAAATTCGGTCAAAGCGGACCAGGTGTTTTGCCATGCCCTGAAAAAGGGTTTTCAGGAGGGGGAGATATGTCGGAGATCACTTCGGAGACGGACCGCATCGTGGGGGCACTGGCGGCCGGTGGCGGGGGGCTCGACCCGTATCCGCTGTACGCCGACCTGCACGGGCTGGGGGAGGCGAGCGCACTGACCGCGGGCAAGCTGCCGTACTCCGCTGCCGCCTTCGGGTACCGGGCCGTGGACCAGATCATGCGGGACGCGACCTTCGAGGTGCACGACGCGCTCCGGCTGGAGCCGATGAGCCCGACCTGGCGCGAGCACCCGGTCCTGATCACGTTGATGAACTCGATGATGTTCAGCAACGGCGACCGGCACGGCCCGGATGCGGGCGCTGTTCCGCAAGGTGTTCACGCCCCGCCGGGTGCAGGAGATGGAGCCCGACGTGATCGCGATCGCGTCCGAGCTGCTGGACCGGATCGAGCTGGCGGGGGCAGGCGGCGCCGAGGTCGACTACATGGCCGAGTTCGCCTATCTGCTGCCGGCCCGGGTCGTCGGCCGGCTGCTCGGGCTGCCCGACGACGACATCAGCTGGTTCCGCTCCCAGGTCGACGTGATCAACGACTGGCTGGACTTCCGCCGCAAGGGGCCCGAGGTGCTCGCCGCCGCCGACAAGGCGGCCACCGACATCACGACGTACTACCTGGATCTGATCGCGCAGCGCCGGGCCAAGCCCGAGCAGGACCTGATCAGCGATCTGACCAAGGCGATCGACGATGGCACGCACCAGGTCACCGACCTGGAGCTGGTCGGCAACCTGCTGGTCCTCTTCAACGCGAGCTTCAGTACGACGATCCACCTGTTCGGCAACGCGATGCCGCTGCTGCTGTCCGAGGGGCATTCGCAGCTGCTGGCCGACCCGGCGGCGTACGTCGAGGAGGTGCTTCGGTACGACACTCCCGCGCACGTGTTCATCCGGGTGGCGGGCAAGGACACCGAGTTCCTCGGCGTACCGCTGAAGGAGGGGCAGCTGGTCGCAGTACTGACTGGAGCGGCGAACAGGGATCCGCGGCGGTTCAGCGAGCCGGACCGGTTCGACCCGACCCGGCCGGACAACCAGCCGATCAGTTTCGGAGCTGGCGCGCACTACTGCCTGGGGGCAGCGCTGGCCCGGACCGAGGCGCAGCTGGCGTTGCCGATGGTGATGGAGCGGTTCCCGCAGCTGGCGCTCGGCAGCGAGCCGGTCCGCACCGACCAGTTCATCCTGCGCGGCTACAAGTCCTTGCCGGTCACCGTGGCCGACCCAGTGTTGGTCACGGCCGGGGGTAGTGCTGATGCATCAGGGTGATGTCCTTCAGCTCCGCGTCGCGCGGGGTGTCCAGCACGGTGCGGATGGTCCGGGCCATGGTCTCGGGCTGTACCCACTCGTCCGGCACGTACTCCTTGCCCTCCTGGGCGTGCACCTTCGCCTGCAGCGGGGTCGCCACCCGGCTGGCGAAGATGCTGGTCACCCGGACGCCCTTGTCGAACTCCTCCAGCCGGAGCGTCTCGGCGAACGCGCGCAGCCCGTACTTGCTCATCGCGTAGCCGATCCAGCCCGGCCACGGGTAGAGACCGACGAGCGAGTTGACCAGTACGACGCTGCCACGGCCGGCCCGGAGCGCGGGGAGGGCCAGCCGGGTCAGCTCGGACGGGCCGACCAGGTTCACCTCGAGGTGCTCGCGGATGATCGCCGGGTCGCTGTCGGCGAACGGGCGGCCCTCGCAGATGCCGGCCGCGTGGACCACGCCGGCCAGGCGCTCCGGGAAGGTCGTCGTCCCCGCCAGGGTGTCGGCGTGGCCGATGTCGCCGACCAGCACCTCGGCGCCCGGCAGCTCGACGGCGAGCTTGTCGAGGCTCTCGCGGTTGCGCCCGAACAGGACCAGGGCGCGGCCGTCGGCGTGCAGCAGCCGGGCCAGGGTGCTGCCGATGCAGCCCGAGGCGCCGGAGATCAGGATCGCGTCGTTGTCAGCCATGGCCGGACTGTAGACGAAGTCACGCCTTTTCGGCAGTGTTCAAAAGGTTCGGAAAACTCCATCAGGGGATCCCCATGACCAAGGAGCAGCCAGTGTCGAGTGCGCCAAACCCAAATGTCATCTACCCATTCAGTGATCGGCGGCGCACTGTATTCCTGAAACCCCTTATTACGGTTCCCTATGTCCAAATCGGGGAATTCACCTATTACGACGATCCGGACGATGCGGCCGGTTTCGAGCGGAACAATGTGCTTTATCCGTTCGGCCCGGAGAAGCTGATCATCGGCAAGTACTGCCCGATCGCCGCCAAGGCCACCTTCCTGCTGTCCTCGGCCAACCACCCCCTGGTCGGCGTCTCGGCGTACCCGTTCTTCATCTTCGGCGGCGAGTGGGCCGAGCGGACGCTGGAGCCTGCCCTCGGCGCCCCCCGCAAGGGCGACACGGTGGTCGGCAACGACGTCTGGATCGGCTACGGCGTCACGGTCATGCCCGGCGTGACGATCGGCGACGGCGCCATCATCGCCACCGGCGCGGTCGTCACCACCGACGTCCCGCCGTACGCGGTCGTTGGTGGCAACCCGGGCCGCATCCTCAAGCTTCGCTACCCGGAGGAAGACGTAGCCCGCCTCCTCCGCGCCGCCTGGTGGAACTGGCCGGTAGACCTGGTCACCGAACACGCCCACACCATCTTCACCGGCACCCCACGAGACGTAGAGGAGATCGCGCTGAAGGCGGGCCTGATCGTGGAGCGGTAGTGCGTCTCGCCGACGCAGGAGCGCCCGGGTGGGGGGATTACCTGCCGAGATGCGAGCCCAGGCGGCGGAGGGTGACCGCGGCGGCGATGGCGTCGCTGCGGGCGTTGCCGTGGCGGCCGTCGGCGCTGTAGAGGCCTGGGTCGGTGGAGAGGGGGTGGTCGGTCAGGTGGACGTGGATGGTGTTGAGGCGCTCGGACATGAGACGGGTGCGCTCAGCCAGGCGGCCCATGCGCTCCCGCAGGCCCGGGCGGAGCCACTCGACGATGGCGGGGGAGTAGGAGACGTCGAACATGCCCAGGGTGATGACGTCGGCCCCGGCCGCCTGCAGCGCACTCACCATGGCGCTCAGCTCGGCATCTACTGCGTCCGGGGAGTAGCGGGCGCTGAAGGCGTCGTTTCCGCCGCCTACGACCAGCGCCAGGTCCGGGCGGAAGGCCAGCGCATGCTCCAGCTGACCAGCGCGGATCTCGTGGGCGCGCAGCCCGCTGACGCCCAGGTTGAGGTAGTCCAAGGCGGGCGCGGCGGACCGCAGCTCGAAGGCCATCCGGTCGGCCCACTGCAGCTCGCTGTAGCCGGGCACTGGCTCGCACAGGCCCTCCGCGACGCTGTCACCCAGTACTACGAACCGCCGCCACGGGTGACCCGTCAGCAGCTTGGCGGACTCGCCCTCGGCGAGGCAGTACTCGTCGGTGGCCTCGGTTGTCATGCCGCCTCCTCAGGCGTCGACGCGTAGTGCTCCAGCTCAACTGGGCGCTTCCACAGCCGGTAGACCGGCACGAGCGTCACCAGCAGCAGGATCACCCCAGAGGCGATCACCGCCGGCCGCAGCCCGAAGGTGGCCGCTCCCCACCCCGCGAGCACCCCGCCGATCGGGATGCCTATGAAGGCGATCGCCCCGGTCACTCCGAACACCCTGGTCTGCAGCGCAGCAGGCACCCGCTCGTACAGGGTCACGCCCATCACCGGGTTGACCGCAGCGTTGGCCACCCCACAGCAGAAGCTCACCGTGACCACCAGCCACAGGTGGTGCGACAGCCCGAGCGTGAACAGCCGAGGCGCCCCACCGACGGCAGCGCCGATCACGAACGACCCGTACTGCGGCAGTCGCGGCCCGAGCACGGTGAAGATCACGTTGCCTAGCAGCGCGCCTGCGGCGAACCCGCCGAACAGCAGTCCGAGCGCTGCCGGGGACTTGAGCACCTGCTCGACCCAGAGCGGCACGAAGACCGCCGTACTGGCCTGGTTGAAGACGTTCAGGAAGAAGATCATCACGATCATCCCGAGCAGCAACTGGTCCTTGCGGATGTAGTCGAACCCGCCTCGCAGCGCCCGGAAGTACGGCTCGCGAACCGGCACCGGCTCGTCTGACGCGGCCGGTGGCAGCCGGACCAGCAGACCGATCAGCGCGGCGCAGACCAGGAACGAGATCGCATCCACGGTGATCGCCTTGTTCGGCCCGATCCAGCTGATCAGCAGCCCGCCCAGCGGCGCCCCGATCAGCGTGGCGGTCCGGGTGAACCCCTCGTACGACGAGGTGACCCGGATCATCTTCACGCCGGCCGCGTCGGCCATCGGTTTGAGCATCACGTGCTTGACCCGGTCGCCCAGCCCACGCAGCGCGCCCGCGACGGCGACCAGGAGGCACAACCCGGCGAACGACGAGCCAGGCGACATCACGATCACAGCCATCGCCACCGCGCTGCCGAGGTCGGTGACGATCGACGTACGGCGTAACCCGAACCGGTCGGCCAGTGGCGCGGCAAGCACCCCCGACACGACGTACGGGAGCATCTCCGCGCCTGCGACGAGGCCCATCTTGGCTGGGCTGCCGGTGGTGATCAGGACGAGCCAGGGGATCGCCACCATCGACACGCGATCGCCCAGGACGGACAGCACGTCCGCCGTGAACAGCGCGATCAGTCCGGTCTTGCGGCTCATGACCGGCTCATGACGGGGACGCGTACCTGGCTCGCAGGGCTACCTTGTCGACCTTGTGCGCGGACGTCAGCGGCAGCTCGTCCAGAAACTCGACAGTGCGCGGTGTCCACATCTCGTTGAACTCGTCCCGAACCGATCGCTGCAGTTCCTGCGCGGTGACCACAGCGCCGTCGTAGCGGACCACGTAGGCGTGCGGCACCTCCCCGAAGGCCTCGTCCGGTACGCCGATCACTGCAGCGGCCCGCACGCCTGGATACGCCTGCAGCAGGTCCTCGATGGGCCGGCAGTAGACGTTCCAGTTGCTCGACCCGGTGACGATCGTGTCCTGCACCCGATCCACGACGTAGAGGTAGCCGTCGGCGTCCAGGTAGCCCAGGTCGCCCGTGCGAACCCACCCGTCGACGATGGCTCGCTCGGTGAGGTCCGGGCGGCCCCAGTAGCCGACGAATCGCAGCTTGCTGGTCGCGTAGATCT
Organism: Kribbella qitaiheensis; assembly: GCF_014217565.1. NCBI lineage: Bacteria > Bacillati > Actinomycetota > Actinomycetes > Propionibacteriales > Kribbellaceae > Kribbella > Kribbella qitaiheensis. The sequence goes on along the minus strand of NZ_CP043661.1, from coordinate 3,264,155 downwards.
CGCCGGTCTCGCCCGGCTTCAGCCGGTGGCCGTCGGCGTCGCGGATCTCCACCCGGACATCGCCGTACGGCGCTCCCGACGACCGCAGTCGCTCCGGATACTCCGGGTCCTCGGTCAGCCCGGGCTGGGCAGTGACCACGATGACCTCGCTCAGCCCGTAGACGATCCGCAGTACGGGGCCGAACCGCTCGATCGCCTGCCGCAGCCGCGAGGGCGCCGCGGGACCGGCACCGACGTTGAGCATGAACAGGCTGCTCACGTCGGTGGTCGGCAGGTCCGGGTGGTCCAGGAGTTGGTAGAGCAGGGGCGGTGAGACGTACGTCGAGTTGATCCGCTCGCGCTCGATCGTGGTCAGCGCGCGACCCGCGTCCCACTGATCCTCGAGGAACAGCACGCCGCCCATGAACAGGTTGAAGAAGCTGGTGATCTGGCCGCTGGCGAACGCCATCGGCGAGTGCGACAGGTGCCGGAGCACCGGCAGTCCGGCCGCTAGGTAGTCGGCGGCCAGCGTCAGGATCTGCTCGTAGAACCCCTGCCGGTGGTGCACCAGCTTGGGCTCCCCGGTCGTCCCGCTCGTCTGCAGGCAGGTGGCCGGCTCCAGGTCGCCCGGCTCCGGCTGGAACGGCTTGGCAGGCGTCGTAGCCAACAGGTCAGGCCCGAGCCCACCCGGCCCCAGGCAATGCACCGGTACGCCGAGTTGCACGGCGAGGCGTTCCCCGAGCACGGCCTTCGTGCCGGCGTCGTACACGAAGACGTCGGCCTCGGACAGCCGGGCGAACGCCTCGATCTCGCGGCGGCCGGCGATCGGCGCGATCCACATCGTCCGGGCGCCGACCAGATGCAGCGCGAGTTGCAGGGCCGGCAGCTCGATCGTGTTGCCGGCCAGCACCAGCACGCCGGTGCCCCGGCCGATGCCGCGCTGCTGGAGCACGGCGGCCAGGTCGAGCACCTGCCGGCGCAGGGCGGCGAAGCTGATCCGGCGCAGACCGGAAACGATCGCGTCGGCGTCGCCGTAATCGGAGAACAGCCGCAGCGCCGCCACGACATAAGAACCCGACTTCTCCAGGTTTTCGTCCAGCACGATTTCGACCGACACGGCAGGCCATCCTCCTCGAATCGCGCAGAGCGTACCTCCTCGATCCGGGCCGAGCGTACTTCGAGAATTCCACCGCCACCAGTTCTCGAAGAATTCAAGCGAGTAATTCAAAGCTCCCGTTGACGTGTCAGGGATCCGGAACTAGGTTTTCGCCACCGCTATCCGCGCAGGGCAATTCTTGCCACTCGCGCGCCAACCCATTTGGGGGGTTGTTCCATGCGCATTCCCAGTAGTCTCCGTACGGCCGCGGTGGCCGCGGCCGTCTCGCTCGCCGGTTCGGCACTGGTGTTCACCGGATCCGGGGCCTCGCAGTCCTCGAACTCCGGTCACCAGTCCGAATGGGTCGGTAGCTGGGCGGGCCGGTGTCTCGCAGGGCGAGGCGACCGGCTTCACCGCCACCGGACTCAACAACCAGAGCGCCCGTTACGTGGTCCGGCCGTCCGTGGGGGGCGACAAGGTCCGGATCCGGTTCTCGAACATCTACGGTGACCGGCCGATCCAGATCGGCGCCGCCACCGTGGCCAAGGCGGACACGGCCACGCCGGTCGCCTCGGACATCGACACCACGAGCCTGAAGACGCTGACCTTCAACGGCTCGGCGACGGCAGTGATGAACAAGGGCGCCGAGCTGCTCAGCGACCCTGTCAACCTGCGGGTGCCGGACCTGAGCACGCTGGTGATCAGCGTCTTCTACCCGACCGCGACCGGCCCGACCACCTGGCACGCCTCGTCGACGCAGCAGAACTTCTTCGGCCCGGGCGACCTGACCGGCGCCGCCGACGGAACGCCGTACATCACCACCCGGGCCTGCTGCTGGACGTTCCTGTCCGGCGTCGACGTGCTCTCGGAGCACTCCGACGGCGCGATCGTCGTGCTCGGCGACTCGATCGCGGACGGCTTGCTCAGCACGCTGAACGGGAACAACCGCTGGCCCGACCAGCTCGCCGAGCGGCTCGCGGCCGACAAGCACCATGACGCACCTGGCGTGCTGAACGTCGGCATGGCCGGCAACCGGCTGCTGCACGACAGCCCGGACCCCATCCTCGGCGCCCCGAACGGCATCCAGCAGCTCGGCGTGAACGCGTTGGCCCGGCTGAACGAGGACGTCTTCGCCCAGACGCGGCCCAAGGTCGTCATCACCCACCTGGGCGTGAACGACATCTGGATGGACGATGCCCCGGCCGCCCAGATCATCGCGGCGCTCAAGCAGATCAACAGCCAGCTGCACGAGCGAGGCATCCGCAGTCTCGGCGCCACCATCACGCCGTACGGCGGCTTCGCCACGCCGGGCGGCTGGACACCGGAGCGCGAGCAGACCCGGCAGACGGTCAACGCCTGGATCCGGAGCACCCACGACACGGACGGGTTCATCGACTTCGACAAGGCCGTTCGCGACCCTGCCGACCCGACCAGGACGCGGGCCGAGTACGACGGTGGTGACCACATCCACATGAGCGATGTCGGCTACCAGGCGATGGCCGACGCGATCCCGTTGCAGCTGGTGCGGTGAGGGAGGGATGACCACCGCCGCACAGGTGCTCAAGGGGCTGTTCAGCGCAGCCGGTCTGGACGATCCGTACCAGTACTACGCCGAACTGCACCAACTCGGTCCTGTCTCGCTGCTCAGCGGCGAGGGCCCCTACGCGGCGGTGGTCACCGGCTACGAGGCAGCCGACCAACTGCTTCGTAACCCACGGTTCCGCGTCACCGACGACGTGTACACCGATGAGCGCAGCGGCAGCGGTTGGCGTGACCATCCGCTGCTGGCGGTGCTCAACAACTCGATGATGTACAGCAACGACAGCCGTCATACGCAGACCCGGCGGCTGTTCCACCAGGTGTTCACGCCACGCCGGGTGGTCGAGCTCGAGCCGGCCGTCACCGAGTTGGTCGACGGCCTGATGGGCGCGATGGCGGAGCGGTTCGCCGCCGACGGGGAGGCGGACTTCATGACGGAGTTCGCCTACCTCCTGCCGAGCAGCGTGGTTGCCGCGCTGATAGGCATCCCCCAGAGCGACCTGTCGTTCTTCCGGCCGCGGGTCGAGCGGATCAACGACTTCCTGGACGTCACCGGCAAGACCGACGAGGTGCTGGCGGCCGCTGACCAGGCGACCGTCGAGCTGTCCGAGTACTACCGGTCGCTGCTCGCCGAACGGCGGGCAGCGCCCAAGGATGACCTGATCAGTCAGCTCGCGGCGGCGATCGATGCCGGCGAGCACCAAGTGTCCGACGACGACCTGATCAGCAACTTGCTGGTGTTGTTCAATGCCAGCTTCGTCACCACGATCCACCTGATCGGCAACGGCATGCAGCTGCTGCTGGACCGGCCCGAGACGCGGCAGGCAGAGATCGGGCCGTTCATCGAAGAGGTACTCCGGTACGAAGCGCCGGTGCAGTTCGTCGCGCGCTTCGCCGACGAGGAGGAGACCGTGGCCGACACCGTGATCCCCGCCAAGCAACTGGTGCTGGTGATGCTCGGTGCGGCGAACCGGGATCCCTCCCGCTACAAGGATCCGGAAATCTTCGACCCGGCCAGGACCGACGTGAAGCCGCTCAGCTTCGGAGCCGGACCGCACTACTGCCTGGGCGCCGCGCTGGCCCGGGCCGAGGCGCGGATCGCCTTCCCGCGGTTGATCGAGCGGTTCCCCTCCCTACGGACGGCGGGACCACGGGTGCGGAATCCGCAGCAGTTCCTCCGCGGCTACAAGTCGATGCCGGTAGCGCCATGACCGCCGACGAGATCCTCGCGGAGTTGCAGACCGACGCTGGTCGCCGGGCGCCGTATCCCTTGTACGAAAGGCTTCACGAGCTCGGTCCGGTGAACCTGACGCCCGCCAGCCCGGCGTACGCGGCAGTGGCTAACGGGTACGCGGCCGTCGACCAGATCCTGCGTGATCCTCGCTTCGTCAAAGGTGGTCCGCCGCCCGCGCCGGACGCGGACCCGATCACCAAGGCCTTGAGTAGCTCGATGATGTTCCGGACCGAGCCGGACCACGGCCGGATGCGGCGCGCCTTCCATGCGGCGTTCACGCCCCGGCGGGTGGCGGCGCTGGAGCCGGAGATCGCCGCGCTGACCGACTCGTTGCTGGATCGTCTTGCGGAGCTGGGTGGTCCGGTCGACTTCATCGCCGAGTTCGGCTACCTGTTGCCGGCCGGGGTGATGAGCGCCCTGCTCGGGATCCCCGCGCCGGATCTGGACTGGTTCCGGACCCGGGTGCAGCGGGTCGAGGACTATCTCGACTTCGGCGGCCGCACTCCGGAGAAGGTTGCCGCTGCCAACAATTCGGCGACCGAGATGTCGGAGTACTACGCGTCGCTGATCGCCGCTCGCCGGGCGAAGCCGGGCAACGACCTGATCAGCGCGCTGGTGCAGGTGATCGACGCCGGCGACGGTGATCTCACCGACGAGGAGCTGATCGGCAACCTGCTGGTGCTGTTCAACGCCAGCTTCGTCACCACGATCAACCTGCTCGGCAACGCCATCCCGCCACTGCTCGAACGTCCAGAGGTGGTTAAGTCGCTTGCGAGTGACCCGGCGGTGGCTGAGGCTTGCGTGGAGGAGGTTCTCCGGTACGACGGAACCGCACAGCTGGTGGTCCGGACGGCGTCGGAGGACCTCGAAGTCGCAGGAGTGGTCATCCCGGAAGGCGGTCTGGTGCTGGTGATCCTCGGTGCCGCGAACCGGGACCCAGCGCGCTTCCCGTCACCCGAGGTGTTCGACGTCAACCGGACGGACAAGCGCCACATCACCTTCGGCGCCGGCCCGTACTTCTGCATCGGCGCGGTCCTCGCGCGGGCGGAAGGCCGGCTCGCGTTGCCGAGGCTGTTCCAGCGGTTCCCCGATCTGGCCCTCGCCGGCCCGCCGGTCCAGAGTGCCGGGCTCGCGCTCCGCGGCTACGCCACCATGCCTGTTGTGCTGGGCAACTAAATCACGGGAGAACCGAAATGCCGTTGGATCCGCAGGTCGAGGCGATGCGTTCGCAGCGCGAGGCCGCTGACGTTCCGCAGCTGTACACCCAGACGCTCGCCGAGGCGCGGGCGGCCGACCTGGCCTCGATCCAGGCAGCTGGTGGCTCGCTGGAACAGGTCCACCACGTCGAAGATGTCGTGATGGAGGAATCCGGGCTGCCGCTGAGGATCTACCGGCCCGAAGGGAGCGACCCGCTGCCGACGCTGGTGTACTTCTTCGGTGGTGGCTGGACGCTCGGCAGCATCGACACCGCCGACGGCATCTGTCGCCAGTTGGCCAATGCCGTGCCGTGCCAGGTGATCACTGTTGGCTACAGGCTGGCCCCGGAGAACCCGTTCCCGGCGGCCGTCGACGACTGTCACCAGGCGACCCAGTGGATCGCGGCCCACGCTGCCGAACTCCAGGTCGATCCTGACCGCGTCGTCGTCGGTGGAGATAGTGCCGGAGGCAACCTTGCGGCCGCAACCAGCTTGCTGGCAAGGGAATCCGGCCCAGCGCTGGCGGCGCAGCTACTGATCTACCCGAACACGCTCTACGGCTCCGACACCGCCTCGATGCGGGCCGGTGACGATCCGTTCCTCTTCAACCGGACCTCGGTCGATTGGTACTGGGACCACTACCTCACCGACCACGCGGACGGCCAGAACCCGCTGGCTTCCCCGCTGCTCGCCGAGTCGCACGCCGGGCTGCCGCCCGCGCTGGTGATCACCGCGGAGTACGACCCGCTCCGGGATGAAGGCGAGTTCTACGCGGAGAAGCTGTACGCCGCGGGCGTGCCGACCCAGCTCAGCCGGTACGACGGGATGGTGCACGGCTTCTTCGCGATGTCCGGCGTCCTCGATGGCGGCCGGAAGGCGATCGCGGAGGCGGCCGAGTTCCTGCAACGGACCTTCGCCGATGGCTAGCTCACTGGACGACTACGAGTCGCTCGCATCGAAGGTGTTGCCAGCCGGAGTACGGGATTTCATTGCCGGCGGCAGCGGGTCCGAGACCACGCTGCGGCGCAATCGGTCGGCGTTGGATGCGGTGACGATGGCTCCGCGAGTGCTGGCCGGGGTCTCGTCGCCCGATCCATCGACCAAGCTGCTTGGTACGCCGGCGGCTATACCGGTCGCGATCGCCCCGATGGCCTATCAGCAACTCGTGCATCCCGAGGGTGAGATCGCGCTCGCCCGGGCCGCCGCGATGGCCGGAATTCCCTACGTCATCAGCACTCTGAGCAGTCAGCCGATGGAGCAGATCGCGGCCGAGGCGTCGACGTGGTTCCAGCTGTACTGGTTGCGCGATCGCGCGATGGTCGAGTCGCTGATCGACCGGGCCGGGCAGGCGGGCTGCACCGCGTTGATGGTCACGGTCGACGTACCGGTGATGGGCCGGCGGCTGCGCGACGTACGGAACGCGTTCCAGCTTCCCTCGGAGGTTGTCGCCGCCAACCTGGTCGGCGCACGCACCGAAGCGCATGTCGGGGTGGCCGGCGCATCGGCTGTTGCTACTCATACAGCAGCGGCCTTCGAGCCATCGCTGTCCTGGCTGGACCTCGAGTGGATCCGGCAGCGGACCGAGCTTCCCCTGGTGGTGAAGGGAATTCTCGATCCCCGTGATGCTTACCGCGCGACGGAGACAGGTGCTGAAGGCATCGTTGTCTCCAATCACGGGGGGCGGCAGTTGGACGGCGCTCCCGCCTCGATCGACGCGCTGGCTGCTGTCGTCGAGGCCGTCGACTGCGAGGTCCTGTTGGACAGTGGGATCCGCAGCGGCACCGACGTACTGCGTGCGCTCGCGCTCGGGGCGTCCGGGGTACTGATCGGCCGTCCGTTGCTCTGGGCATTGGCGCTCGACGCGGCGGCCGAGGCGTTGGAGTTGCTGAGCGGCGAGCTGACGCAGGCGATGATGCTCGCGGGCTGTGCGACGGTGGCCGAGATCGCAGACCTGACGACCGGGAGGGCCTGATGGCTGATCTGCAAGTGGTGGACCTGCACGGCTCGCTCACCGATCGAACCCTGAACTCGATGAACTTCCTCAACGAGGTCTCGAATCACTATCCGGACGCGATCTCACTCGCGGCCGGGCGGCCCTCGGAAGAGTTCTACGCGATCGAGGACCTGCACTCCTACCTGGATACCTTCAGCCGCTACCTGCGCGACGACCTCGGGTACGACGAGGTCGGCGTCCGGCGGGCGCTGTTCCAGTACGGCCGGACCAAGGGCATCGTGCATCACCTCGTCGCACGCAATCTCAAGCTCGACGAGGGGATCGAGGTCGACCCCGAGGCGCTGGTGATCACCGTCGGCTGCCAGGAAGCAATGGTCCTCGTACTGCGGGCGCTTCGGTCTGACCCGAAGGACGTCCTGTTGGTCGTGTCACCGGCGTATGTCGGGATCACCGGTGCGGCAAGACTGGTGGACCTCCCCGTCCTCCCTGTTGCCGGGGGCAACGATGGCGTGGACCTGGAGGACCTGGTCGCCGTGGTCAAGGCAGCCCGGACCGAAGGGCTCCGGCCGCGAGCCTGCTACGTGATGCCCGACTTCGCGAACCCTTCTGGGCTGAGCCTCGACCTGGAGACCCGGCGGCGGTTGCTGGAGGTCGCGGCGGAGCAGGACCTGTTGCTGCTCGAGGACAACCCGTACGGGCTCTTCCCGGCAGACGGGGTGGAACGCGTGCCGACGCTGAAGTCGCTCGACACCGATCGGCGAGTGATCTACCTCGGCTCCTTCGCCAAGACCGCACTCCCCGGCGCCCGGGTCGGCTACGTGGTCGCGGACCAGACGGTGGAGGCTGTGGACGGCTCGGTCGGCCTGCTCGCCGACGAGCTGTCGAAGATCAAGAGCATGGTCACGGTCAACACCTCGGCCGTCGCCCAGGCGGTGATCGGCGGCAAGCTGCTGGAGAACGGCTGCAGCCTCGTCGCCGCGAACCAGCGCGAACGCGCGATCTACGCGGACAACCTGCGCGCCGTCACCGATGGGCTGGCCGCTCGCTTCCCCGGCGGCCAGGTGACCTGGACCGTCCCGTCGGGCGGCTTCTTCATCGTCGTCACGGTCCCGTTCGCGGTCGACGACGCCCTCCTGGAGAAGTCGGCACACGAGTACGGCGTGCTGTGGACCCCGATGAGCCACTTCTACGACGGCGACGGCCCGATCCACGCGCTCCGGCTCTCCTGCAGCTCGGTCACCGCGGCGCAGATCGACGCCGCGCTCAACCGGCTGGCCGCGCTGATCATGGACCAGCTGTAATTGGTCCCCTCCACGGCTTGCGAACCGGATCTGTAGAGGAGACCGGTTCGCTTCTACGGTGATTGCATGACCGACATCATCTGCGAGGCTCCCGTAGTCCCCGTCCTCGGGCGGCAGGAACGGCTGATCACCCGGCAGTTCGCTTTGTTGCTGCTGATGGTGTTCGGCTCCGGACTGAGCATGTACCTGCTGACCTCGGTCGTGCCGCTCTACCTCGCAGCCAACGGTGCCGGCGGCGTCGGCGCGGGGTCTGTCGACCGGCGCGATGATGCTTTCCGCGGTCGCGGTGGAACTGCTGGTCCCGCGGATGCTGGTCCGTTTCGGCTACCGCGGCACCCTCGGACTCGGCCTCATCCTGCTCGGCGCCCCCTCGCTGGTCCTGTTGCTGACTGCCTCCCCTCCCGGTGGTCCTGGCCGTCTGCGCCGTACGTGGTGGCGGCCTGGCGATCCTGGTCGTCGGCGCGGTCGCCCTGGTCGCCGAACTCACTCCGGCCCACCGCCGCGGTGAGAGCCTCGGCCTGTACGGCGTGGTGGTCGGTCTGCCGGCCGTCATCGGTCTGCCGCTCGGGGTCTACCTGACCAACGTGATCGGATTCGGCGCGCTCTTCGTCGTCGCGGCGGTCGCTTCGCTGGGTGGCCTCGCGTTCCTGGCCGGGATGCCCACCCGTAGTACGGAGACCGAGCCCCAGCACGTGAAGGTGCTCGGCGGACTGCGGGGGAGCGGCCTGGTGGTGCCGAGCCTCGTGTTCGCCGCCGTGACCGTGGCGGCCGGGATCAGCGTGACCTTCGTGCCGTTGGCCGTCTCCGCCGATCGGCACGCACTCGTCGCCGTCGCGCTGCTGGTCCAGGCGATCGCGGCTCCGGCGGCGCGCTGGCTCGCAGGCCGGTACGGCGACCGCACCGCTGCGGTCGTCGCTACCGCGATCATCCCCGCGCTACGCGCAGCACGCCGCTGAAACCTAGCGTCCGAAGAGATGAGGGTCCTGCCCCTCACCTCTTCGGACGCAAGGAGTGGTTTCCGCGTGGGACGTCAGAGCTTGCGGAGTCGGACCCAGCGGACGGCGTGGTCGGGGCCTTTGCGGAGGACCAGGGTGGCGCGGGAGCGGGTCGGGAGGATGTTCTCGCGCAGGTTCGGGCCGTTGATGCCGTCCCAGAGCGACTCGGCCTTCGCGACCGCCTCCTCGCGACTCAGCTCGCCGTACCGGACGAAGTACGACTCGGGGTTGCGGAAGGCGGTCTCCCAGAGCTTGAGGAAGCGGTGCACGTACCAGGACCGGACATCGTCCGCGGCCGCGTCGACGTACACCGAGAAGTCGAAGAAGTCGCTGACGGCCAGCCCGCTCTTGCCGTCCGCGTGCCGGGGCGCCGGTTGCAGGACATTGAGGCCTTCGAGCAGCAGGATGTCCGGCTGCTCGACGGTGGTCCGTACGCCGGGCATCCGGTCGTAGTGGAGGTGGGAGTAGACCGGCGCCTCGACGCTGTCCATGCCGGACTTCACCTCCACCACGAAGCGCAGCAGCGACTTGCGGTCGTACGACTCCGGGAAGCCCTTGCGCAGCATCAGGTTGCGGCGCTCCAGCTCGGTGTTCGGCCAGAGGAACCCGTCGGTGGTCACGAGCGCCACCCGGGGGTGCTCGGGCCAGCGAGCCAAGAGTTCTCGCAGCAACCGGGCCGTGGTGGATTTGCCGACGGCAACGGAGCCGCCGATGCCGATCACGAACGGCGTCCGCATCTCGGCCGGTTTGCCCAGGAACGCCTCGGTGTCGGAGTGCAGCGCGCGGGCGTGCCGCACGTACAGCGACAGGATCCGCGACAGCGGCAGGTAGACCTCGCGGACCTCGTCGATGTCGATCTCGTCACCGAGGCCGCGCAGCCGCTCGATCTCCTCGGCGGTCAGCGGTGACTCGGTCGTCTCGGCCAGTTGCGCCCAGGCGGCCCGGTCCAGCTCGGTGTACGGGGTCACCTCCCGCGGCGGCTGCAGCATGGGCCCCATTCTTCCCACACCCGGCCGGGCTACGCTGACCGGCATGTGTGGCTACGAGACTGCGGGTGTGGCAGTTGTCACATCAGGAACTTCATGATCGTCGGCGTGGGTATCGATGTGGTCGACATCGAACGCTTCATGAAAACGCTGGAGCGCACCCCCGGACTCCGGACGAAGGTGTTCACTCCGGCGGAGGCAGCCAAGCCGCCGGCGTCGCTCGCCGCCCGGTTCGCGGCCAAGGAGGCGCTGGCCAAGGCGCTCGGGGCGCCGGCCGGGATGCACTGGCACGACGCCGAGGTCCGCACCGACGACACCGGGCGGCCGTGGCTCGAGATCACCGGCACGGTGGCCGAGCGCGCCTCGCGGCTGGGGGTCCAGAACATGCATCTGTCGCTGAGCCACGATGCCGGCATCGCGTCGGCCGTCGTCATCCTGGAGGGCTGAGATGAGGCACGCACACACCGTCGACCAGGTCCGCGCCGCCGAGGCGGACCTGATGGCCCGCCTCCCCGAAGGCACCTTGATGCAGCGCGCCGCCACCGGCCTGGCCGTTGCCATCAGCAACTTCCTTGGCCACTCGTACGGCGCGCGCGTGGTCCTCCTGGTCGGCTCGGGCGACAACGGCGGAGACGCCTTGTACGCCGGCGAGATCCTCGCCCGCCGCGGCGCCCACGTCACCGCAATCCTGCTCTCGGACAAGGCGCATGAAGCAGGCATCGCCGCACTAACCGCAGCCGGCGGCCGCGTCCACCCGGCGGACGGCAGCAGCACCCCCGCCACCGCGCCCTCCTCCACCCGCCTCGCCGGCGCAGCCGGCGAGGCGCGGTGGGAAGAGGCGATCGCTGGAGCCGATGTTGTTGTCGACGGGATCGTTGGCATCGGAGGACGGCCCGGGCTGAAGCCCGAGGCGCTTGCCGTCGTACAGGTTGCTGTTGACCACGACGTTCCGATTGTTGCCGTGGACATGCCGTCGGGGGTGGACGTCGACAGCGGTGAGACGCCGGCGGAGCACGTGAAGGCAGCGTTCACGGTCACCTTCGGGACGCACAAGATCTGCCACCTCGTCGACCCGGCGGCCGCCGCTTGCGGTCCGGTCCACCTGGTCGACATCGGCTTGGAGCTCCCGCCCGCCGCCGTATCGGCGATCCAGGACGCGGACATTCGCGACCTCTATCCGGTCCCGCACGGCGAGTCCGACAAGTACTCCCGCGGCGTACTCGGGTTGATGGCCGGCTCAGCGCAGTACCCGGGCGCGGCCGTCATCGCCACCTCGGGCGCCCTCGCCGGACCGATCGGCATGCTCCGGTACGTCGGCCCCGACGAGGTCGCCACCGCGGTCCGCGCGGCGCACCCCGAGATCGTCGCGGGCGAAGGCCGGGTCCAGGCCTGGGCGATCGGTTCGGGGCTGGGCGACGAACTCGACGTCGCCAAGGTCCGCGAGTTGCTGATGTCCGAAATACCGGTCCTGCTGGATGCCGACGGGTTGAAGGCACTCGACGACTCCGGCGACCACAACGCAGTACTGGTGACGCCGCATGCGGGAGAGCTCGCGCGGTTGCTGGGGGTAGCCCGCAAGGTGGTCGAGGCCGAGCGGCTGAAGTACGCACGACAGGCGGCCGAGCGGTACGAGGTGACTGTGTTGCTGAAGGGCGCGACGACGATCATCGCCGCACCAGACGGACAGGTGCGAGTCAGCAGCAACGCCACCCCTTGGCTCGCCACGGCCGGCGCCGGCGACGTACTGGCCGGCCTCTGCGGCTCCCTCCTCGCCGCCGGCCTGTCACCGCTCGACGCAGGCTCCGTAGGTGCGTACCTCCACGGCGCCGCCGCCCAACTCGCCTCGGCGGATGGCCCGCTCACCGCGATGCAGGTAGCCGGAAAGGTCGCCGAGGCAACCCGCCTGCTGTTGGACCTCGCTTGAGTCGCGGCCTGAGCCGGACCTAGCAAAGACTTCGGCTTCTTGCTTTCGGGCTCGTGAGTCAGGTTGGCCCAGTCGTTCGTCCCGTTCCAGCCGAACACCCTGCCGGACGGGACGCCGAACCCGAAGGCCGGTCAGGACAACGTACGCCGGCGGCACTGGCAACGAGGTCCTCACTCTGTCCGTAGTACCGAAGACTGCTATCGCACAGGCGACCACGACCCCGACTGTGGATGGCACTGCCGGCCCGGGCGAGGACGACGGACCTACCCTCGACCTAGGCCGCGTCTGGCAAGGTGCCGCCACCTGTACTGGCACAGACGACTGCGACGTCTCCAGCGCAACGAGCCCAGTTGGCAGCGGACGGCCACCTGCTCCTGTCGTACGAATCGACCCAGAACCAGGTCCAGGCCTTCGACCTCCGGCTGGCCCGCTAGCAGGCCCCGGTACCAGTGCGTCCCCGGTACTAGCGCGTCCCAGTGAAGGCGAGGCTGGTACCGGGGGCGTTCGTCGGGCTGAGCTGGAGGTTGTTCGAGGTGATGCCGTAGACGACCTCGCCCTTGAGGGCGCCGAGGATCGTCTTCTCCAAGGTCGCGACATCACCCTTGCAGGCGCGGAGGGTAGCGCTGAGTTCGCCGAAGGTCAGTTTGTCGCCAGTCCGGGAGACGATGCCCTGGAAGTCGTTGCAGCCGGTCGAACCGGTGACCCGCTCGCCGCTGATCGTCAGGTGGACCTTCGCGACCTCGGCGGAGTGCGACGCGGTCTCGCCGGTGATCACCGTCTCCAAGGTCCACTTGGTGCCGTCCAGGACGAGATCCGGCTCGGCGGTCTGGCGGTCGACCAGCGAGATCACGGTGGTGCCGGAACTGAGTTCGAGCTTGTCGTCGGTCAGCTTCCAGGTCGGCTCGGACGTCAGCAGCTTGGACAGCCAGTCGTCCTGGGCATGCCGCGGGGCGTCGCAGCCCATGTCGGTGATCGCGAGATCCTTCACGCCGAGCTTGCCGCCGCTGGTGGAAATCTTGGCGGCGCCCATCGAGTTGCAGCCGGCGTTCGCGTTCAGCCGACCGTCCGCCATGAACTGCAGTTGGATCCGGGTGTTCGGCGCGAGCTGCTTCGGCTTGCCGCTCTCGGTCACGGCCGTGGACAGGTAGGACTTCCCTTCCAGGACCGACCCACCCGCGCCCGACTCACTCCCGCACCCGCTCAGGGCGACGGCCAGCCCGGCCACGACGACAGCAGCACTCATCCGCATCCTCACAACCTACGGACGCCACCGGCCACCAAGACGTTGCAGCAGACGCCGGATCAGTCCGCCAGATGGTTCCGCAGTACGGCCGCGGCGTGGTCGACGTCCTGCTCGGTGGTCGACAGATGGAAGCCGAGGCGGAGCCGCCCGGCCCGGAACGACGCGACGATCCCGGCGTCCTTCAGCAGCCTCGGTACTTCGTTGTCCGCGACGGCCGAGACGATCGCGGAGGCGATCGCGGGAGCCTTCAGCCCGATCTCGGCGCGGAACCGCTCGGCCAGGCCGGTGCTGTGCTCGTGGAGCGCGCGCACGCCCACCTCGCCGATGAGTTCGAGTGCCGGCGCGGCGGCGATCCACGAGTGCCAGGCAGGGGACAGATCCAGCCGGCGAGCACTCGCGGCCAGTCGCAGCGGTGAACCGTAGATGCTGTTCCACGGCTCCTCACCGGCGTACCAGTTGGCGTTGAGCGGGGTCAGCTCCTCGAGCAAATCGGCCTGAACAGTGAAGTACGCCGTACCGCGTGGTGCGAGCAGCCATTTGTAGCCGCCCGCCGCGGTGAACGCGTACTGCGAAGCGTCGACCGGCAGCCACCCGATCGCCTGGGTCGTGTCGAGCATGATCCGCGCACCCGTCTCCCGCAACGCGTCCAGATCGGCGACCCGCCCGTCGGACGATTGCACCGCCGACACCGCGACCAGGCTGGTCTCCGGCCGCACCTCGTCCGCGAGCCGCTCCAGCGGAACCTCCCGGACCCGATGCCCGAGCGCCAGGAACGGGAACGTGAGGCTGGTGAAATCACCCTCCGCGACCAGTACCTCGCCGCCGACCGGCAGCCAGTGTGCGACCAGGGCAACGAAACCCGACACCTGGCTCCCCACCGCGACCAGACTCGGGTCCACGCCCGCCAACTGCCCGTACGCCGTACGTGCTCGCTGGAGCGGTTGGTCATAGGCGACCGGATTCGCTGTCCCGCCTCGCCAGTCGGTCAGCCCGCCCTGCAAGGCATCCCAACTCCGCCGCGGCGGCAACCCGAACGTGGGGGTGTTCAGGTAGGTCACCGTCGAGTCGAACTCTTGCTGGGCTTCGGCCACTGAGGTCATGACTCCACCCTCGCGCTGAGCCAGCTCAAGCGCTACACCGTCCTTCTCAGATAGACCCAAAGCTAAGCTTTGGATGTGGATCCCCGCCGGTTGCTGATCTTCCGTGAGGTCGCGCGACTCGGTTCGCTGTCGAAGGCGGCCGAGGCGCTGGGCTGGACGCAGCCTGCCGTGGGCCAGCACATGCAGCGGCTGGAGCGCGAGGTCGGGATTCCGCTGTTGCTCCGCTCGGTTCGCGGGATCACCCTGACGGAGGCTGGTACGGCACTGCTCGTTCACGCGGACGCGATGGCTGCCCGACTGTCGGCGGCGGAGTCCGAGTTGCAGGCGCTGGCGACGCTGCAGCAGGGCACGCTCTCGCTGGTGGCGTTCCCGTCCGCCGCGGCCGTGCTGATCCCGCCGGCGCTGGCCGAGTTGGCCACTCGCGCGCCGGACCTCGACGTACGGCTGACGCAGCTCGAACCGCCTGAGGCGCGGGCGGAGGTGCTGGCCGGGACCGCGGATCTCGCGCTGGTGTTCGATCATCTGGATCAGCCGGAGCACGGGGATCTGGTCACCGAGGAACTGTTCGAGGACCCGCTGCGCGCAGTACTGCCGTCGAGTCATCGGCTGGCGCGTCGGGGGAAGCCTGTTGCGTTGGGGGATCTGGCTGGGGAGCGCTGGATCGCGGGGTGTCCGCGGTGCGAGGCGCATCTGATGAGTGCGACCGCCGAGGCGGGCTTCGTTCCCGACGTACGGCATCGGACGGACGACTATGTGGTGGCGCAGCGACTGGTGGCCGAAGGACTCGCGGTGACCTTGCTCCCGCAGCTCGCGTTGACGGCTGCTCCTGGGAGAGGCGTCGTCGTGCTGCCGGTCCGTACGTCGCCTCGCCGGACTGTCGCCGTCCTGCTCCGGGCCGAAATGAGACAGAACGCCGCGGTCATCGCCGCGATCGAGGCGCTGCGTAGGGTTGCGGTGTGACTCGACCTGCGCTGGTGATCTTCGACAACGACGGTGTGCTGGTGGACTCCGAGCGACTGGCCAACGGGATCCTCGCCGGGCTGCTCACCGAGGCCGGGCTGCCGTACACGCTCGACGAGGCGGTCCGGGACTACATGGGCGGCAGCATGGTGTCGATGCGGCGGAAGGCCGAGGCGATGCTGGGGTCCGCGTTGCCGGCTGATCTGGAGGACCGGTATCACCAGCAACTGTTCGAGGGCTTCGCTCACCTGCAGCCGGTGCCCGGAGTACGGGAGGTGCTGGACGGTTTGGATGCCGACGGTACGCCGTACTGTCTGGCGTCGTCGGGGACGCATCGGCGGATCCATACCGCGCTGACCACGGTCGGCTTCTGGGACCGGTTCGATGGGCGGATCTTCAGCTCGGAGGACGTCGAGCACGGTAAGCCGGCGCCGGACCTCTTCCTGCACGCGGCGAGCTCGATGGGCGTCAAGCCGGACGACTGCGTGGTCGTCGAGGACAGCCCCCTCGGCGTCGCCGCCGCCAACGCGGCCGGGATGCGCGTCTTCGGCTTCGCGGCCATGACCGACCGTCACAAACTGACCACCGCCACCGAGATCTTCACGGAGATGAGCGCTCTTCCAGGGCTCATCGCAGGTGCCTGAAAGTGTCCCGGCAGGCTGTTCTGGGTATCCTCTCTGGACCGACCGGACGTGGGTGGTCCGGACCGCCTGGGGGAGTTGGGCCAAAGGGCCTGAGAGACTGGGTGGGTTATGTATGACCCTCTCGAGCCACTGACGGTGCGTGCCGAAGCGGTGGTGGACCTCGCCGCGATCCGCCACAACGTGGCCGCGCTGCGCTCCCGGGTGGAGTCCGCGCAACTGATGACCGTGGTGAAAGCGGATGGTTACGGGCACGGGATGATCCCGGTCGCCAGGGCCGCCCGGGAAGCCGGCGCGGACTGGATCGGCGCCGCCGTACTGGACGAGGCGCTCAGCCTCCGCGCCGCCGGTGACACCGGGCCGATCTTCTGCTGGCTGACGACTCCGGGTGAGCCGGTCGCCGAGGCGATTGCCGCCGGCATCGACCTGTCCGCCGCCGCCCCCTGGGAGATCGCCGAGCTGGCCGAAGCGGTGACGGACCGGCCGGCCCGCGTGCACCTCAAGATCGACACCGGCATGAGCCGCGGTGGCGCCGTACCGGAGGAGTGGCCTGCCCTGCTCCGCGCCGCCCAGCTCGAGGAGAAGGCCGGGCGGATCGAGATCGTCGGGATCTGGTCCCATCTGGCCTCGTCGGACGAGCCGAAGAGCCCGGTGAACGAGGCCCAATTGGTCAACTTCGTCTCCGCGATCGACGTCGCCGCCTCACTCGGCGTCGACCCGCCGCTGAAGCACCTCGCCAATTCGGGCGGCACGCTCGCGCTGCCGGAGACCCATTTCGACCTGGTGCGGCCCGGCATCGCGACGTACGGGCTGTCTCCGTTCGGGCACGCGCTGCCGTCGTCCGAGCTCGGACTGCGGCCCGCGATGACCTTGCGGGCCCGGCTCGCCATGGTCAAGCGCGTGCCGGCCGGTGCGGGCGTCTCGTACGGGCTCACCTGGACCGCGCCGAGGCCGTCGACGCTCGGGCTGATCCCGCTCGGGTACGGCGACGGGCTGCCCCGGCACGCCTCGAACTCGGCTCCCGTCCAGGTCGCGGGCCGGCGCCGTGGCATCGTCGGCCGGATCTGCATGGACCAGTGCGTGGTCAATCTCGAGGACGACGAGGCGATGGCCGGCGACGCCGTCGTACTCTTCGGGGCGGGAGCGAACGGCGAGCCGACCGCGGACGACTGGGCGGACGCCGCGCAGACCATCAACTACGAGATCGTGACCCGCCTCGGCGCCCGGGTGCCGCGGCGGTACGTCGACACCGCGGAGGCGACCGGCTGATGTCCAAGGCTGGACGCACCGCGGGGTTGATCGGCGCCGCGGTCGGAGTGCTGGCGGCTGGTGCCGCTGCCGGTGTCGCCGTCGAGCGGCAGGTGATCGGACGGCGGTCGGGACAGCGCGCCCAACTGGAGGCCGAGCCGTTCGGTTCGCTGCGCGGTACGCCGCATGTATTCACGGCAGACGACGGTGTTGAGCTGTATGTCGAGGTGGACGAGCTTCGCCGGTCCCGTCGGCCGGTCGTGCCGCCGAAGCGCAGGCTGCGGCGGAAGGCGCCGGAGGGACCCGAGGACCTGACGCTGATCTTCGCGCACGGGTACGGCCTGAACATGGACAGCTGGCACTTCGAGAGGCGCGATCTGGCCGGGATCGGCACGATGGTCTTCTACGACCAGCGGTCGCACGGGCGGTCCGGGCGCTCGCCGAAGGAGCACGTCAGCATCGAGCAGCTCGGCCGCGACCTGTACGGGATCCTCGAGACGTACGCGCCGAGCGGCCCGGTCATCCTGATCGGCCACTCGATGGGCGGCATGTCGATCATGGCGATGGCCGAGCAGCACCCGGAGATCTTCGGCGACCGGATCATCGGCGTAGGCCTGTGTTCCACCAGTGCAGGTGCCCTTGACCAGACCCCGATCGCCTTGCCAGGCAGGGCCGGCATGCTGGTACGGCGGTTGGCCACGCCCACGGTCGCGGCCCTCGCACGGATCCCCGATGTGGTCGAGCGTGGCCGCAAGGCCGGTACGGACATCAGCTATCTGCTGACCCGGAAGTACTCGTTCGGCTCCGAGGTGCCGCCGGCCTTCACCGAGTTCGTCAACGAGATGATCGCCGCGACGCCGATCTCGGTGATCGCGGAGTTCTACCCGATCTTCGCGCTGCACAACAAGTACAGCGCCCTGGAGCCGTTGCAGAAGGTGGAATGCGTGGTGGTCGGCGGCGACTCCGACCACCTGACCCCGTTCGAGCACTCCGAGGAGATCGTCCGGCGGGTGCCCGGCGCGGAACTGGTCGAGGTGAAGAATTGCGGGCATCTCGGCCTGATCGAGCACCACCGCGAGTTCACCGCAGCCCTGCTCGACATGATCGAGCGAGCCGAACAATCCTTGGGACACAGATGACCGACCTGCACGTGGTGGACGCGACGGCCGACAACGTCGACGAGATCGTGGCGGTGATCCACCACGCCTTCTCCGTACGGCGGGTGCTCGATCCGCCGTCGACCGCTTTGTCCGAGAACGCTTCAACCGTTGCTGCCACGGTCGCGGCGCATGGCGGGCTGCTGGCGCGCATCGACGGCGTACCGGCCGGTGCCATGCTCTTCGACGAGTCCGGCGATCTGCTCGGGCTGCGAAGGGTGTCGGTGAATCCGCGCTTCCAGGGCCGCGGGGTCGCGTCGGCGATGGTCGGGTGTGCCGAGGACACCGCTCGTCTTCGTGGCTTGCGGCGGGTCCGGCTGATCGCCCGGGAAGAGCTGCCGGAGACGGTGGAGTTCTGGCGGCGGCGCGGCTATTCGGTGGTGGAGCAGCGCGGGCACGACCTGATCTACGCGAAGGCGATGCCGATCGAGCTGACTATCCCGACCGACGACGACATGCGGGCGGCCGGAGAAGAGCTCGCGGGGCAGCTGCGCCCGGGCGACGTACTGGTGTTGTCCGGCGACCTCGGCGCGGGCAAGACGACGTTCACGCAGGGGCTCGGTGCCGGGTTGAAGGTGCGGGGCGCCGTCACCTCGCCGACATTCGTGATCTCACGCGTGCACCCATCGTTGGCGGGTGGGCCGGCGCTGGTCCACGTGGATGCTTATCGGCTGGGTGGGATCGCGGAGTTGGACGATCTCGACCTGGATGCGAGCCTGGACGAGGCCGTGACGGTGGTCGAGTGGGGACACGGGCTGGCGGAGACGCTGGCCACGGACCGGCTCGACGTCGTGGTGACGCGCGGCGACGACGACACCGACGAGACCCGCGACCTGCGCATCACGCCGGTCGGCCGCCGGTGGGCCGAGACCGGGGTACGTCTGTTGGAGAAGGACTGAAATGCTGCTTGCTTTTGATACGTCCAGTGCCGCTGTGACTGTTGCGTTGGCCGATCCTGTGACCGGTGAGGTGCTTGCCTCGTCGTCGACCGTTGATGCTTTGCGGCATGGCGAGTTGCTCGCGCCGGCGATTGCTGCCGCGCTCGCGTCAGCCGGCTTTACGCCACGTGATCTGACGAAGATCGCGGTCGGCGTCGGGCCGGGGCCGTTCACCGGTCTGCGGGTCGGACTCGTCACCGCGCGGACGATGGCCGACGTGCTCGGGATCGAGCTCGCAGGGGTGTGCAGCCTCGACATCCTGGCCCTGCAGTCTCCTGTCGACCAGCCCGTCGCGGTCGCGACCGATGCTCGGCGCAAGGAGATCTACTGGGCTCTGTACGACAGCCCTGCCGCAGACGGCAGCCGTCGCCGCATCGAGGGCCCGGCCGTCGACCGGCCCGCAGACGTCGCCCACGTCCTGTCCGGTCTGCCCATCACGGGCCGAGGCATCACCCTGTACGCCGAAGCGCTCGGCCGCGGCGAGTCCGCCGAGGTCATCGAGTACCCATCGGCCGAAGTGCTCGCGCTCGGCGTGGCAACAGGCTTGCTGCCGATCGTTGCCCCCGACCCGCTCTACCTCCGCCGCCCCGATGTCACCATGTCCGGCGGCCCCAAAAGCGTCCTCCCCAAATGAGACCCAACATCCGCCCGGCCGGTTCGGAAGACCTGGGACTGGTTGCCGACCTGGACCAACTCTGCTTCTCCAGTGGGAGCTGGAGTGCGGTTGCCTGGGCTGAGGAGTTCTCCCGGCTGGATCAGGATCGGGTGATCCTGGTTGCTGATGAGGGTGAGGTTGTTGGATACGTCGTACTGCTGGTTCCGTCGGCGACCGAGGACCCCGTGGATCTGCTGCGGATCGCGGTCAACCCGGCGGAACGGCGTACGGGGATCGGCCGGCAACTGATGTCCGCCGCCTTGCAGCGGTGCGCGGGCCGGACCGTTCTACTGGAAGTTGCTGAGAGCAACGAATCCGCGGCGGAGCTGTACCGCGGGTTCGGATTCACCGAGATCAGTCGCCGGCGCGGGTACTACGCCGGCGGCGAGGACGCCGTCATCATGCGGTGGCAGGAGGACCATGAGTGAGAACGAGCCGCTGATCCTGGGCATCGAGACGTCGTGCGACGAGACCGGGGTCGGCATCGTCCGCGGGCAGACCCTGCTCGCCGACGCGATCGCGTCCAGCGTCGAGGAACACGCCCGCTTCGGCGGCGTCGTACCGGAGGTCGCCAGCCGCGCCCACCTGGAGGCGATGGTTCCGACGATCCGCCGCGCCTGCGAGACGGCCGGGATCAAACCCTCCGACGTCGACGCCGTCGCGGTGACCAGCGGCCCTGGTCTCGCCGGCGCCCTGCTGGTCGGAGTCGCTGCCGCGAAGGGTCTCGCGCTGTCGCTCGAAAAGCCCTTGTACGGCGTGAATCACCTCGCCGCGCATGTCGCCGTCGACACCTTGGAACACGGCGACCTCCCGAAGGGCTGCGTGGCGATGCTGGTGTCCGGTGGGCACTCGTCGCTGCTGGCCGTCGAGGACATCACCGACGGAGTACTGCCGATGGGTTCGACCATCGACGACGCCGCGGGGGAGGCGTTCGACAAGGTCGCGCGGGTGCTGGGCCTGCCGTTCCCCGGAGGTCCATATATCGACAAAGCGGCACAGGACGGCGGTGATCGGCTCTACGTGAAGTTCCCGCGAGGGCTGACGGGTCAGCGCGACCTCGAGCAGCACCGCTTCGACTTCTCCTTCTCCGGGCTGAAGACCGCCGTCGCGCGATGGGTCGAGGCCCGCCGCCGCGATGGCGAGGACGTGCCGATCAACCACATTGCCGCCGCGTTCCAGGAAGCGGTCTGCGACGTGCTGACCCGTAAGGCGATCGATGCGTGCAAGGACCGGGGCTACGAACACCTGCTGATCGGCGGCGGCGTCGCGGCCAACTCGCGACTGCGCGCGATGGCCGAAGAGCGTTGCACAGAAGCCGGAATCGCCGTTCGCGTGCCGCGACCCGGGCTGTGCACCGACAACGGAGCAATGGTCGCCGCCCTCGGCTCAGAACTGGTCCGCGCCGGCAAGGCACCATCCCCACTGGACCTGCCGGCCGACTCGTCGATGCCGATCACCACGGTGCTCAACTGATGCGGCGCGAGAATCCCGCGGGGTTCGTCGCTGACGATGACGCCGGGCGGGTCGATCTGGACGTGGTGCACGGCTACCTGCGTACGGCGTACTGGTCGCCGGGCGTCCCGCGCGAGGTGGTGGCCCGGGCGATCGCGAACTCGATCGTGGTCGGCGTCTATGCGCCGGACGGCGCCCAGGTCGCGTTCGCCCGCGCGGTGACGGACCGAGCCACCTTCGCCTGGATCGCCGACGTCTTCGTGCTTCCGTCGCATCAGGGTCAGGGGCTCGGCCGCTTTGTCGTGTCGACCCTTCTGGACCATCCGGAGTTGCAGGGTTTGCGCCGGACGATGCTGGCGACGGCCGACGCGCACGGCCTCTACCGCTCGTACGGCTTCGAGGGTCTCGCCGATCCGAGCCGCTTCCTCGTCGCCCAACGGGCCGCCGCCGACCTGTACGCCGAGACAGTCGGGAACAATCAGGCATGACCCGGAAGGCCGCTCAGCGCGGAGGAGACGAGCAGCAGCTCGTGCGTTCACCAGGCATCGACCTGCTGGCCGCGCCGGCGGCGGCGACGGATCTCGTCCTGCTCGCGCACGGCGGGGTGGTCGACTCGTTCGACGATCCGCATGCGTGGCGCGCGCCGCTGCTGCGCATGTGGCCGTTCGCGGTGACGGCCCGAGCTGCCGCGCCGACCGCCGCCGTCGGCCTGATGCGATATCGGTACCGTGGCTGGAACGGCCCTGCGGCCTCGCCGGCGGCGGACCTTCGGACCGTGCTGGGCATGCTGCCGGCGCGCATCCGCCGGGTGGTGCTGATCGGCCACTCGATGGGCGGCCGCGCAGTAGTTGCTGCTGGCAATCATCCGCTGGTCTCGGGGGTGCTCGGGCTGGCGCCCTGGCTGCCGCCGAACGAACCGCTCGTCCAGCTGCGCGGCCTGGTCGCTTTCGCGCACGGCACGCTCGACCGCATCACCGATCCGCGCCAGACCGCGGCCTATGCCCGGCGCCTCCGGACCGGCGGGATCCCGGTCGCCATGTTGACCCTCGAGGGTGAGAAGCACGCGATGCTCCATCGGGCCGGCGACTGGAACACTCTCGTCGGCCGGTTCACCAGGGCTGCCCTCGGTGATTCCCCGGCCTGCGAGGCCGTGAGCACCGACCCGAACCGCAGCGACCCACTGCCGGCCTGGACGCGGCCCACGCCGATCGCCTCAGGCATCGCCTCGATCGCCCGAGCCCGCCTCGGCTCCCGCCTGACCCACTGGTAGACGTCCGGTCGCTGAGTCCGAACTGGTGCTCGGGTTCTGAGGTGGCCGGCGCGCGCTCTGGGTTCTAAGGGTGTCGGTCAGGGACGTGTCAGCAGCGGCAACGGCAGGGGCGCGCTGGGCCTTCGGGGTCCGGGAGGATCGCCGATCGTGGACATCCTGAGCCTGTAGTCGACTCAGTCCCCGATGCCGTTTCTGGGCTCAGTTCTCATCCGGTCGTGGTGTTCGTCGTGGCCGCGATTCCGAAGGGCACCCGTTGCCGTCGGTAGCCGGCTAACAGGACAGTCCCCGCGCCCAGTGACAGCTCTCCGGCTACCAAGACCCCAGGCAGCCGTGCAACCCGGCGAGTGCGTTGGCCGGTAGTTAACAGACAAGACGCCGCTACCTGAGGAGTTCGCCCATGCGTAGGCCCGCGACGACGTTGCTCACGATCGGGTTGGTCAGCAGTTTGCTGGTCGTTCCCGGTCGTCCGGCGGTGGCCCGTTCCACCGCTGGTCCACGGGTTGCCGGAGAACTGGGAGGGACAGTCACCCTGATCACCGGCGACAAGGTCGACGTCATACCGGGTGCGCCCCCGAAGGTGACCCCGGCGCCGGAGCGAGCCGCGATGCGCTTCCGGATCACCACCGAGGCCGGCCGCGTCCGAGTGATCCCGCTGGACGCCGTCAGTCTGCTCGCGGCGGGCAAGCTCGACCCGCGTCTGTTCGACGTGACGGAGCTGATCCGGTCCGGGTACGACGACACCCGGCGGCCGCAGTTGCCCCTGATCGTGCAGCGCACCGCGGCGGCTCGCTCGGCAGCGGTCACGCTGGCAGGCGGGAGTGGGCGCCGAGAGCTTCCCAGCATCGGCGCCTTCTCGGTCCAGGAGTCGAAGCGGGACGCGGTCACGTTCTGGAAATCCCTGTCCGGCGCCGGCACCCTGCGCGCGGAGGTCGGCAAGGTCTGGCTGAACGGCCTCCGGCATCCCACGCTGGACAAGAGCGTGCCGCAGATCGGAGCGCCGGCGGCCTGGTCGGCGGGGCTGACCGGTCGTGGTGTCACGGTGGCGGTCGTCGACACCGGCATCGACGCGCAGCACCCGGACCTGATCGGCAAGGTCGCCGCCGCGAAGAACTTCGTCGACGCTCCGGCGGGTGATCAGGTCGGGCACGGAACCCATGTCGCCTCGACGATCACCGGCACCGGCGCCGCGTCCGGCGGCGGCTACCGCGGGGTCGCGCCGGATGCCCGGCTGCTCGACGCCAAGGTGTGCCTCGAGCAGGATTGCCCGGAGGACGCGATCCTGGCCGGGATGGAATGGGCTGCCGTCGAGCAGCAGGCCGCGGTGGTCAACCTCAGCCTCGGCAGCGCCGACGCACCGGGCGACGATCCGCTGGAGCAGGCGGTCAACGCGCTGTCGGCCCAGCACGGCACGCTGTTCGTGGTCGCCGCGGGCAACAGTGGGCATCAGGGTGGCGGGGGCACGATCGACTCCCCAGGCAGCGCCGCATCCGCATTGACTGTCGGCGCGGTGGACAAGCAGGACGTTCTGGCTGATTTCAGCGGTCGCGGCGCGACCAGCGACGGGCTGGTCAAACCCGACGTCACCGCTCCGGGAGTCGACATCGTCGCGGCCAAGGCGGCCGGCACCGAAGCCGGGACCCCGGTCGGTGACCACTACGTCTCCCTGTCCGGTACGTCGATGGCCACGCCACACGTGGCCGGTGCCGCGGCGATCCTCCTTCAGCAGCACCCGGACTGGACCGGCGCTCAGGTCAAGGCGGTCTTGACGGGTTCGGCCAAGCCCGCGGGGGGATCGGGGGCGTTCGACCAGGGCGCCGGCCGGATCGACGTCGCCCGGGCGATCAAGCAGCAGGTGACGGCCACGCCTGCAAGTCTCAGCTTCGGACTGGCACGCTGGCCGCAC
The DNA here is from genome assembly GCF_014217565.1 of Kribbella qitaiheensis. Classification (NCBI taxonomy): domain Bacteria; kingdom Bacillati; phylum Actinomycetota; class Actinomycetes; order Propionibacteriales; family Kribbellaceae; genus Kribbella; species Kribbella qitaiheensis. The sequence continues at coordinate 3,239,384 of NZ_CP043661.1, read as the reverse complement.
GAGGACGATCCCGTCCAGACCAAGACCATCGCCTACCGCAACTCGGCCGACACCCCGGTGACGCTCGACCTCGAGCTGCGGATCGCCGGCAACCCGGCCGGCCTGTTCACGGTCTCGCCGCAGCGACTCGTCGTACCGGCGGGCGGGACCGCAGAGGCGACCGTCACAGCGGACACCAGGTCCGGGACAGTTCCGGCCGGGCGGTTCAGCGGACAGTTGGTCGCCAGTACGGACGGTACGACGGTGAGCGTCCCGGTCGGGGTGGAGAAGGAGACGGAGATGTACCCCGTCGAGGTGACGACCATCGGCCGGGACGGCAAGGCTCCCCGCGAGCACCTCACGTTCTTCGACCGGATCGGTGACTGCGGTACCGACCTGTACTGCGGCGGCTACCTGTACGGCGCGGGAACCCCAACGGCCACCCTCCGGCTGCCGCCCGGCGACTACACGGTTGCGGACTTCAGCACGGTGACCGGCAACGACTGGACGTTGCTGATGCACTCGGTCCTGACCATCGGTACCGAGAGCGCGCTCACCCTCGACGCCCGGAAGGCCAAGCCGCTCGCAATGTCGGTGCCCAAGGCCACGGCCCGGTTGATGGAGCAGAACCTGGTGGTGGCCCGGGACGTCCACCGCGGACCCGGCTCTGCGCTGACATACTTCCAGCCCGGTGACGCCGAGCACCCGATCTACGTCACCGATCTCGGCCCGCCTGCGCCCAGCACCGACGTCGTCAGCATTGCCTACGCCCGTTTCGCCGAGCCCGGTCCGGCCGGAGACTTCGCGAACAGCCCGTACGAGTACAACGTGGCCGCCTACCGGCTCGGCCAAGTCCTGGACGGCGTCCAGTTGAACCCTCGGCAGCAGGACTTCGCGACGGTGAACGGCGCCTACGCGGTCGACACGGACGTGCCTGATGAGGGCAAGACCATGCACTGGCCCCACCCGGCCGACGCGACGCTCGACTACGCAGTACCGACTACCGATGCACGGGAGCTGGTTAGCACGCTGCCGTTCCGGCGGACCGAGTACTACCTGACGCACGGATTGGCGTGGTCCTCGACCTTCGTCGCGCGGGCTGCGGACGGCTCCTCGGCCGGGCCGTGGCTGTTCGACTCGGAGCGGTCGGTCTACCGTCCTGGCCGGACCTACCAGCAGCAGTGGAACAAGGGGGTCTTCGGGCCGCGGTTGATCTCACCTCCGATCATGCCGAACGGGCTCGCGCGCGGCGCCCGGCGAGTGGGCGACCAGCTGATCCTCGGCCTGAGCTTGCGGTCGGACAGCAATCCGCTGCACGTGAACGAACCGAAGCTCCCGTCCGGATCGGCCAAGCTGTACCGCGACGGCGAGCTGGTCGTGGACTGGCCCCGGGCAGCCTACGTAGCGGCCGACGTGCCGCCTGCCGGCGCGTCGTACCGGCTCGAGACGCGAGTGGAGACGCCGTGGAGCCAGCGGTCGACCACTGTCGAGACGGCCTGGACTTTCCGGTCCGCCCACGTCGACGGCTCCGCGGCGCTGCCCTTCATGGCGGTGAACTTCACGCCGCCGCTGGACGATCACAACCAGGCACAAGCAGGATCCAGGTTCGTCGTCCCGGTCTCCGTCCAGCGTCAGCCGGGCGCCCCGGCGGTCCGCGTGAAGAACCTGACCGTCGACGTCTCCACCGACGACGGTAAGACCTGGCGGGCTGCGACGGTGCATCAGGTCGGGGACGGCTGGCGTGCGGAGGTGGACAACCCCAGAGGTGCGGCTGTGTCACTGCGTTCCGTCGCGGAGGACGTTGAGGGCAACAAGGTGGAGCAGACCGTGCTGCGTGGATACGTGGTGAAGCGCTGATGCCTGCGGTGCGTGCAACCTGGCAGCGGGCTTGGACGGTATCGAACGGTGAGGAAGTGTCCGGCAAGGATCCGAGGAGAAGCGTGGCCATCGACCGAGACCAGGAATTCTCGACGTACGTCGCCGCGCACCGTGGCCGGATGGTGCGGATCGCGCGGCTGCTCACCACCGGCGACGCGCACTGGGCCGAGGACCTGGTGCAGACAGCGCTCACCAAGCTGTACCTGAAGTGGCACCGGGTCAGTCCGGAGCTCGGCCCGCCGGCTGGACCAACGATAAGCCGACGGCTCCGGCGGCGACACTCGCCGTCACCGGCCGCCCGGCATCGACGCGGTGTCGAGACGGTGGGGGTGGGTCAGTGGTTGCGGTAGTAGGCGATCTTGTCGTCCAGGACTTCGAGGGCGAGGTTCAGCTTGGCGACCTCGTCTCGCAGTCGGTCCCGGTTGCCTTCGAGCAACTCGACCACGTCCGCGCTGCCGTTCGAGCGGTCACGCAGCCGGCCCATGAACCTCTGCAGGTCGGTGATTCCCAGCCCGGCCCGGCGCAGGCAGACCAAGAGCCCCAACCACGCCACATCGTGATCGGTATAGACCCGCTGACCACCCGACGTACGCTGCACCGGGCCGAAGAGGCCCAGGCGTTCGTAGTACCGCAAGGTGTCCAGGCTCAGGCCGGTGCGCTCGGAGGCTTCGGCAGGTGCGTACGAACTCATGACCTCCATCCTCCGACCTAGAGCACGCTCCAGGTCAAGCGCCGGCGCGGAACAGGATTAGCGGCGAGTGCCCGGCCGGGAGCGGCAACGGGCGCAGCACCTCGTCCGTCGGCTGGTCGACCGGGCACTCGCTCATGTGTTCGAAGATACATTCGAATACACTCCGAATGCAAATCGCCGAGCAGCGAGTTGCCGACTCTCAGGCGGAGACCCGCCGGCACGAGTAGGCGACCGCGTCACGCCCGATCCGGGTGACGATGAGTGTGGCACTCGCCGCCCCCTTCGGCGCCAGCCGCCGACGCAGTACGGCGGGATCCACATCGACCCCACGCTTCTTGATCTCGAGCGTGCCGATGCCCTCCGCGCGCACCCAGGCCCGCAGCGCCTTCTCGCGGTACGGCAACTCCTCGACAACCTCATAGGCAGAGGCCAACGGCGTCGCCACCAACTCATCAGCAGTGACGTAAGCGATCCGTAGATCCAGCAGCCAACCACCGACCGCGTCGGCGACCGCAGTAACCAGCCCAGCGCGAACCACCGCACCATCCGGCTCGTAGATGTACCGCCCGACCGGACCGTCGACGGCTTCCGGCGCAGACGCCACTGTCGCTCCACCCGGCAACAGCGTCGCGCGACGCGCAGTACCGCCGTACAGCTTCCCCGACCAGAGCGCGGCCTCCTTGACCTCACCGGCGTCGCTCACCCACTCCGCTTCGACCCCTGCCGGTACGGCGTCGTGCGGGATCCCCGGAGCGACCTTGACGCAGGCAGTGCGCTCCAGGAGCGCACTGATGAAGGACCACGGCGGCGAGTACGCGTTGTGGTCGAACACCCGCTTCCCATCGGCCCGCCGGGCGGGGTCAGCGAAGACCACCTCGTACTGCGTGACGTCGTGCGCCTCCGCGTCTCCCACGACGACCTCACCCGGCAGGCCGAGCGCAGCAAGATTCGCGCGTGCTGCTGCGGCCGTCTCCGGGTCGCGCTCGACGCCCGTGACGCGCAGCCCGGCCCGCGCTGCGCTGATGAGGTCGCCACCGATCCCACAGCCCAGGTCGACCACCGACGCCTCCGGCATCGTCGCAGCGATCCGTGCAGCCCGGTGGTTCCCGACAGTAGAACGCGTTGCCTGCTCGAACCCATCCGGAGTGAAGTACATCCGTGCCGCGTCCTCCGCGCCGAACTTGGCGACGGCCCGATGGCGTAGTGACGCCTGGGTAATCGCGGCGGTCACCACAGCAGCTTCGTACCGGCGTCTGAGCTTCTCGACCAGCTTGAGCTCACCGCCTGGCGCGTACGCCGAACAAGCCTCGGCCAGCACGGTGCTGCCGATCGGGTCGAGCAACAGGGTGAGAGTCACCCGCCCAAGTCTGCCTGGGCGGTCCCTATCGTCTACACGGCGGCTCGCGTGCTGCCCGACATCGGGTAGGACTGTTCCCGGGGGCGAGATTCTGGCACTCGAGTTGACCGAGTGCTAAACGCGGCCTAGATTCGGTGTTGGCACTCTCCACTCGAGGGTGCCAGCGGCCCGGCCTCTGATCCCCGCGACGGCAGAGGCGTACGGCCGTCTGTTTCACCCCGAAAACACGAAGAACTCGACCGTGGAGGTCAGCAAGTGTCGGTCACGATCAAGCCGCTCGAGGACCGTATCCTCGTAGCGCCGCTCGAAGCCGAGCAGACCACGAAGTCCGGCCTGGTGATCCCGGACACCGCCAAGGAGAAGCCGCAGGAGGGCGAGGTCATTGCGACCGGCCCCGGCCGCATCGACGACAACGGCAACCGCGTCCCGCTGGACGTCAACGTGGGTGACAAGGTCATCTACTCCAAGTACGGCGGCACCGAGGTCAAGTACGACGGCCAGGACTATCTGATCCTGGGCGCCCGCGACATCCTCGCCATCGTCAGCAAGTGACGATCGCCCGCAGGTCCTGACTGACACCGCTCCGGTGACCGGATTCCCGGCGCCGGGGCGGAGTCGGTTCTGACCGCGGGCACCAAGATCGCCAGTAACCCAGAGAGGGACAGAGTTTTCCATGCCGAAGATCCTCGAGTTCGACGAGAACGCGCGGCGCGCCCTTGAGCGTGGCGTCGACAAGCTCGCGAACACGGTGAAGGTGACGCTGGGGCCGAAGGGCCGCTACGTCGTGCTGGACAAGAAGTGGGGCGCCCCGACCATCACCAACGACGGTGTCACCGTCGCCCGTGAGGTCGAGCTGGACGACCCGTTCGAGAACCTTGGCGCGCAGCTGGCCAAGGAGGTCGCCACCAAGACCAACGACGTCGCCGGTGACGGCACCACCACCGCGACGGTGCTGGCCCAGGCGCTGGTGCACGAGGGCCTGCGGGCCGTCGCCGCCGGGGTCAACCCGATGGGTCTGAAGAAGGGCATCGAGGCGGCCGTCGAGGCCGTGTCGGCGCGCCTGATCGAGACCGCGCGGCCGGTCGACGACAAGGGCGACATGGCCCACGTCGCCACCATCTCCGCGCGTGACGCCGAGATCGGCAAGCTGATCGCGGAAGCCTTCGACAAGGTCGGCAAGGACGGCGTCATCACCGTCGAGGAGTCGAACACCTTCGGCACCGAGCTGGACTTCACCGAGGGCATGCAGTTCGACAAGGGCTTCATCTCGCCGTACTTCATCACCGACGCCGAGGGTGGCGAAGCGGTGCTGGACGACCCGTACATCCTGATCCACCAGGGCAAGATCTCCGCTGTCGCGGACCTGCTGCCGCTGCTGGAGAAGGTCGTGCAGTCGGGCAAGACGCTGCTGATCATCGCCGAGGACGTCGAGGGCGAGGCCCTGTCGACCCTGGTGGTCAACAAGATCCGCGGCAACTTCACCTCCGTCGCCGTCAAGGCGCCGGGCTTCGGCGACCGCCGCAAGGCGATGCTCGAGGACCTGGCCGCGCTGACCGGCGCCCAGGTGATCGCGCCCGAGGTCGGCCTCAAGCTCGACCAGGTGGGTCTGGAGGTGCTCGGCACCGCTCGCCGGATCGTCGTCACCAAGGACAACACCACCGTCGTCGAAGGCGCCGGCAAGTCCGACGACATCGACGGCCGGGTGAACCAGATCAAGGCCGAGATCGAGCGCACCGACTCCGACTGGGACCGCGAGAAGCTCCAGGAGCGCCTCGCCAAGCTGGCCGGCGGCGTCTGCGTGATCAAGGTCGGCGCGGCCACCGAGGTCGAGCTGAAGGAGAAGAAGCACCGGATCGAGGACGCCGTGTCCGCGACCCGTGCGGCCATCGAGGAAGGCATCGTGGCCGGTGGCGGTTCCGCCCTCGTGCACGCCGCCGCTGTCCTCGAGGGCGGCCTGGGCCTCGAGGGCGACGAGCTCGCCGGAGTCCGGATCGTCCGCAAGGCCATCGTCGAGCCGCTGCGCTGGATCGCCGAGAACGGTGGCTACGAGGGCTACGTCGTGACCGCCAAGGTCGCGGAGCTCGAGGTCGGCAGTGGCTTCAACGCCGCCACCGGCGAGTATGGCGACCTGCTGGCCCAGGGTGTCCTGGACCCGGTCAAGGTGACCCGTTCCGCGCTGGCCAACGCCGGCTCGATCGCGGCCCTGCTCCTCACCACGGAGACCCTGATCGTCGACAAGCCCGAAGATGAAGAGCCCGCCGCGGCCGGTCACGGTCACGGCCACGGTCACTGATTCTTCACTTCTCCACCCGCACCACCAGAACTGCCCGGCCGGTCCTCGGACCAGCCGGGCAGTTCTTCTTGTACTCCGGGAAGTACACCCCCGCGCTGGGGGCAGGGGACCGGGGCCCTCACACCGCGCCCTTGTGCTCCAGCTGAGCAGCCTTCACCCGGCGGACACTCACCCCCGTGCACAGAGACGCCCCAGAGCGTGGCCGCGCAGCACCCCGCCTCCACACTCCTGCCGCGCTTGTGGCCGTGCCTGGAGTCCGTTCGGGCCGGACGCAGGCCCGACAGTGGAGACGTCGCGATGCCCCGACCAGCCGCCGGCAGGCAGGAGTTGCGTGGGGGCTGTTCGCTGTACGTGGCGGTAGTGACAGGTTGTAGTGAAAGAAGCTCAGTCATCACCGATTGCCACTATGCAAGCGGGGTCGGCGGCCGTACTATCTTGCAGGCTGACCGGTCCGATACGAGGGGGCGAGGTGACCGAGGTCCAAGTACCGCACACCCCTGACCGGGTGGATCTGCGTGATCTCGCCGCGCTGGCTAGCAGTGGCGATCGGACAGCGTTGAACGATCTGCTGACCCGGGTTCGGGCTGTTGCCCATCGGTATGTGCGATCGAGGCTGTGGACTTATCCGGGCGGCGCCGACATGGTCGATGACGTCGCTCAGGAAGTCTGTGTCGCGGTCTTCGGCGCACTCGGCCGGTACCGTGACGAGGGTCGGCCGTTCGAGGCGTTCGTGTACGGCATCGCGGCGAGGAAGGTCGCCGATGCCCAGCGTGCGTTCGCGGTGGCGGACGTGTCGACGCCGGATCTTCCGGACGGCGCGGACGAGTCGCCGACGCCGGAGGAGCACGCCGTACGGTATGCGGAGCTCAGGCACGTGATGAGCTTGATGGACAGATTGCCGGAGAAGCTGCGGGAGATCCTGCGACTCCGGGTGGTTGCGGGGATGTCAGCCGAGGAGACCGGCCGGGCACTGGGGATGACACCGGGGGCGGTGAGGGTCGCACAGCATCGGGCGTTGAATACGCTCAGGGGGTTTGTGGGGCATGAGGCAAAGGTGGAACGAAGGGCAGGGGAGGAGCGACATGGGTGACCGATTTGATCTGGACGCGATCGAAGCCGATGACGCGCTGCTCGACCTGCTCGCAGCCGGTGGGGAGACCGCCTGGGCGGCGGCCGAGCACGACCCGGCCCTGATGGTGCTGGCCGAACTCAGGCTGGCCGTCGAGGTGATGGACGAGCTCCCGGTGGAGACGATCGACGACCCGGAGAGCTTCCTGGCGCGCTGTGCCGCGCTGCATCCGGTGAACGACCCGTTCGCTCGCAAGATGGCGGCCCGTGGCCTGGCGCTCGGTGTCGTCGCGGTCGCCGCGCTGTCGGTGTCCGGTGTGGCCGCGGCGGTGACGGGTGACCCGCTGTCGCCGTACGAGAAGGTCATCGAGAAGGTCGTCGAAGGGCTGCGCCCGGAGACGACGGTCCCGAAGGAGAAGCTCGACGGAATGACGATCTTCGACAAGTCGAAGATCGTCCGGGTCCAGAAGGACTACCAGAAGAAGCAGGAAGAGCAGCAGGCCGTCAAGGACGCCGAGCAGAAGGACAACCCGTTCATCGCAGGCCCGTCCGACCTGACCGGTCTGCCGACGCCGCCGCTGGACCGGCCGTACCCGCTGCAGGTGGAGAAGCCGACCACGACGAAGGACCCGGTCCAGCCGCCGGTGGTCGAGCCGACCCAGCCGTCCGATCCGAGCGAGCAGCCGACCGGCGATCCCACCGGCGAGCCGACCGACACGACGCCGACGCCTCCTCCGACTGAGCCGACGGACACGACGTCGCCGACCCCGAGCCCGATCGACCCGCCGACCAGCGGTCCGACCCAGCCGGCCGGCGAGGGCGACAACGGGACGACCGGCGATCCGGTCACCGAGCCGAGCGCCGCACCGACGACGATCCCGACCACCGTGCCGGGCGAATCGACCGGCGAGACCGGGACCGGCCAGACCGAGACCGGCGACACCGGTCAGACCAGCACGCCTGGCGGCGCGACGGACACCACCCCGGCCGGCAGCGACCTGCCGTCAGGCGATCTGTCCGTCGGGCCAACGCTCAGCGAGCTGCTGCCCACGCCGACCGGTGAGCCGACCGAGCTGCCGACCCGGCTCGAGCAGTACTTCGGCGGCTCGCAGGACACCTCGGCGAAGCATTCGAGCGGCAAGGTGGCGCTCGGCTACGCCAAGGGCAAGTACCAGGTGGGCAAGCACTCGAACGGTAAGTACGTCGAGGGCCGGCACGCCGCGATCGCCCGGGCGCACGGTTCGATGGCCGGGATGACGCTCCGTCAGATCCTGACGGTCCTCAATGTCCCGATGAACGGACGCTGACAGCCAGTCCCTCCGTACTGCGGACGCAAGGCCGCGCCTCCGGGCGTGGTCTTGCGGTGACGCCCCGGGGGTCCCCTGCCGCCTGCGGATGACCGATTAAGGCTCCGGGGCACCCCCGGCATAGGATGGGACTCCGATCTCGCCGTGCAAAGGTGCCTGCCTTCCTCATGGACATCACACCCTCCGGAGTTCCCGACAAGTTCGCAGTACTCGGTCTGACTTTCGACGACGTGCTGCTGCAGCCCAACGAGTCCGACGTCATTCCGTCCGAGGCCGTCACCCGCTCCCGGGTCAGCCGCAACATCGAGGTGAACATCCCGCTGCTTTCCAGCGCGATGGACACCGTCACCGAGGCCCGGATGGCGATCGCGATGGCGCGCCAGGGCGGGCTCGGCGTGCTGCACCGCAACCTGTCGATCGAGGACCAGGCCCAGCAGGTCGATCTGGTCAAGCGGTCCGAGTCCGGCATGATCGCGCAGCCGATCACGATCGGCCCGGACGCGACCATCGGCGAGGCCGACGCGCTCTGCGGGCAGTACCGGATCTCCGGTGTGCCCGTCGTGGACGACGCAGGCGTGCTGGTCGGCATCGTCACCAACCGTGACATGCGGTTCGAGACGAGCCAGGACCGCCCGGTGCACGAGGTGATGACCAAGCAGCCGCTGATCCTCGGCAAGCAGGGCATCTCCGCGGACGACGCGATGGCGCTGCTCAGCAAGCACAAGGTGGAGAAGCTGCCGCTGGTCGACGAGGCCGGCAAGCTGACCGGCCTGATCACCCTCAAGGACTTCGTCAAGCGCGACCAGTTCCCGCTGTCCACCAAGGACGGCGCGGGGCGGCTGCGGGTCGGTGCCGCGATCGGCTTCTTCGGCGAGGCCTACAAGCGGGCGATGACCCTGGTCGAGGCCGGCGTCGACCTGCTCGTGGTGGACACCGCGCACGGTCATTCGCAGGCCCAGCTGGAGATCATCCGCAAGCTCAAGGCCGACCCGGCCACCCGCGGCGTCGACGTCGTCGGCGGCAACGTGGGCACCCGGGCGGGCGCTCAGGCGCTCGTCGACGCGGGTGCTGACGGCGTGAAGGTCGGGGTCGGCCCCGGTTCGATCTGTACGACGCGGGTCGTCTCCGGCGTCGGCGTGCCGCAGGTCACCGCGATCTACGAGGCTTCCCTGGCCTGCAAGCCGGCCGGCATCCCGGTGATCGGTGACGGCGGTCTGCAGTACTCCGGTGACATCGCCAAGGCCCTGGTGGCCGGTGCCGACACCGTGATGCTCGGCTCGCTGCTGGCCGGTTGCGAGGAGTCGCCGGGCGACCTGGTGTTCATCAACGGCAAGCAGTTCAAGGCCTACCGCGGGATGGGTTCGCTCGGCGCGATGCAGTCCGCCGGCGGCCTGCGCAAGTCGTACTCCAAGGACCGCTACTTCCAGAGCGACGTCGGCAGCGACGAGAAGCTGATCGCCGAGGGTGTCGAGGGCCAGGTGCCGTACCGCGGCCCGCTCGCCGCCGTCGCCCACCAGCTGATCGGCGGCCTCCGCCAGTCGATGTGGTACTGCGGATCGCGCACCGTCCCCGAGCTCCAGGAGAAGGGCCAGTTCGTCCGGATCACCTCGGCCGGCCTGCAGGAGTCGCACCCGCACGACATCCAGATGACGGTAGAAGCGCCGAACTACTCCGGCCGCTGACTTCCGTGAGCTGGATCCCTGCAATAGGACAAGGATCCAGGGTTCACGCTTTGTCTTGTGACAAGGTGTGAAGTGTCTAGGGAGACTGGACACCTACCGATGACGGAGGCAGAAATGGCTGCCGAGGTGCCGCTGCGAATGCTCGAGGTTCGTGGTCTGACTTCTCTGAGTCATGCCGTCCTGGAGCTGTCCAGCCCGGTCACTCTGTTGGTCGGTCCGAATGGCGCAGGTAAGAGCAACGTGGTCAATGCCTTCGAGATGCTCGGCCGCATCATCGACCAGCAACTGAACGACAGCCTGCTGACCGGTGGCGGTTTCGGCGCGCTCCTGCATCGGCCGACGGACCCCAGCCTGACTCCCGACGCGATCGAGCTCGAGGTCTGGGGTGAATGGCAAGGGAACATTTCCAACGGCTACAACGTCAGGGTCGAGGCTGCGAGCGACGACTCCGGCCTGGTACGCGAAACGATGCTGCTGCACGACCGCGCGAGGTTCGAGCGGCCCTACTCGACCACGTTGGCAGCAACTCGGGAGAGCACGTTGCGCTTCGAGGCCGAGCATGAGGCCAAGGCGGCGTACGTCCTCGGTGTCGTCGCAGGTTGCCGGGTCTTCCACTTCGACGACACCAGCGCCGACGCGCCGGTCAAACGTCGGGTGGACCCGGCGGACAACCTGGCGCCGGACGCGCGCAACCTGGCCGCAGTACTGCTTCGGCTTCGGACCGAGGAGCCGTCGAGCTATCGCCGGGTCATCCCGGCCGTCCGCACTGTCGCGCCGTACTTCGACGACTTCGTCCTGGAACCCGAGGCAACGCGATCCGGCTCCGTTGGCGGGAGCGTGGGCTGGACTCGGTCTTCTCCGCCGACAACCTCAGCGACGGCACCCTCCGATTTGTTTGCCTGTCTGTTCTCCTCTTGCAAGACCATGCTCCGGGCACCATCGTGCTGGATGAGCCCGAGCTCGGTCTGCATCCGTTCGCGATCCACCAGTTGGCCGCACTACTTCGGCGGGCGGCGAGCGATCGAAGGGTGATTGCCGCCACCCAGTCGGTGACACTGCTGGAGCAGTTCGGCGTCGAGGAAGTCGCGATCGTCGAACGAACCAGCACAGGCACGCAGATCCAGCGCCCGGATCCGGCCGCGTTGGAGGATTGGCTGGCCGACTACTCCCTGGGTGAGCTCTGGGAGAAGAATCTGCTCGGCGGTCGACCGCGTCCTGACGACTCACCGCGTGCGTGGAGCTGATGGGATTGCGTCAGATCGCCCCTGGTGGTCGAGGGGCAGACTGAATCTGCCTTTGTCGGCGAGATCCTGGCTCCGTATCTGCAGCAATTCGATATCTACGTCAAGGTATCTGCAGCAATTCGATATCTACGTCAAGCCGGTCATCGTCAAGACGTCCCGGCTGGCTGACGGTACGGCGTTCCGTGGTGGCGGTAGCTGGCGGCACTACGAGAGCGACCTCAGAAAGTTGCTCGGGGCGAAGCAGTTCAGTTGGGTATCGATCCTGGTCGACTTCTACGCCTACCCCTGGGACGCGCCAGGGGCCGACTGTTGTGCACGCCCGCATCAGCCGCGCGGCTGTGCCGAGCAACGCGTTCAGGCTATGGCCGCGACAATCGATCATCGACGCTTCGTTCCGAACGTAGTACTGCATGAGTTCGAGACTTGGGTCATCGCCGCGGCGATGGGATCAACTGCTGTCCTGGGCGAGCGGGCAGTCGCTACGAAGCTCAACGCTGAAGTCGATATCGTTGGCGGGGATGTCGAGTTGCTGAACGACTCGCCACTGACCGCGCCCTCGAAACGGGTACTGCGCTGCTGGCCTGACTATGACAAGGTCACTGACGGTATCGAGGTGATCCGGGAGGCGGGACTTGAAGCCGTGATCGAGCGGTGCCCGGGTTTGAAATCCTGGATCGATCAGCTGCAGGCCCACTGACCGTCGGCGGATGTTCCGATCGGTAGGCTGACCTTATGACCGAGATCGAGATCGGCCGCGCCAAGCGGGGTCGGCAGGCTTACGCGTTCGACGACATCGCGATCGTGCCGTCACGGCGGACCAGGGACCCCGAGGAGGTCTCGGTCGCCTGGCAGATCGACGCGTACCGGTTCGAGCTGCCGATCCTGGCCGCGCCGATGGACTCGGTGATGTCACCGGCCACCGCGATCGCGATCGGCAAGGCCGGCGGCCTCGGCGTGCTGAACCTCGAAGGTCTCTGGACCCGCTTCGACGACCCGACCTCGCTGCTGGCGGAGATCACCAGCCTCAGCCGGGAGCAGGCCGTGCACCGGCTGCAGGAGATCTACTCGGCGCCGATCAAGCCCGAGCTGATCTCCCAGCGGGTGCAGGAGATCCGCGATTCCGGGGTGACCGTGGCCGGCGCGTTGTCGCCGCAGCGGACCAAGCAGTTCGCCAAGCACGTCGTGGACGCGGGCGTCGACCTGTTCGTCATCCGCGGTACGACGGTCTCGGCCGAGCACGTCTCGGGCCAGGCGGAGCCGCTCAACCTCAAGCAGTTCATCTACGACCTCGACGTCCCCGTCATCGTCGGCGGCTGCGCGACCCACCAGGCCGCACTGCACCTGATGCGGACGGGCGCCGCCGGCGTACTGGTCGGCTTCGGCGGTGGCGCGGCGCACACGACTCGCAAGGTGCTCGGTGTCGCGGTGCCGATGGCGTCGGCGGTTGCGGATGTCGCGGCGGCCCGCAGGGACTACATGGACGAGTCCGGCGGGCGATACGTGCACGTCATCGCCGACGGCTCGGTCGGCCGGTCGGGCGACGTGGCCAAGGCGATCGCCTGTGGCGCGGACGCCGTGATGGTCGGCTCCCCGCTGGCCCGGGCGAGCGATGCCCCGGGCGGTGGCTTCCACTGGGGCGCCGAGGCCTGGCACGCGGACCTGCCCCGTGGTGAGCGGGTCGAGGTCGGCGTCACCGGCACGATGGAGGAGATCCTGTTCGGCCCGTCCTGGGTCCCGGACGGCACGATGAACCTGGTCGGCGCGCTGAAGCGGGCGATGGCGACCACCGGCTACACGGAGCTCAAGGAGTTCCAGCGGGTCGAGGTCGTCGTCGGGTGAGCACCGGGATCCTGCTGCTGCACGGTTCGAGCGGCATCCCGGATCTGGATCGCGCCAGGATCCTGCAGGCCGAGGGGTACGACGTCCTCGCGCCGAAGTGGTTCGACGAGCGGGTCAGCGAGATCCCGCTGGAGTCCTTCCCGCTCGACGAGCTCGCGGCCCGCAACGACCGGCTGGTCGTGATGGGCAGCTCCTTCGGTGCCGAGGCAGCCCTGCTGCTCGGCACGGTGGACGACCGGATCGAGGTGGTGGTCGGGTTCGCGCCGGCCGCCCACGTCTGGGCCTGGAGCGAGAACGGCGTGCAGACCTCACATTGGAGCTGGCAGGGCGAGCCGTTGCCGTTCGTTCCGTTCGACACCGGGTGGCGGCCGACCGACGATCCGCCGAGCTATGTCGACGGTTACCGGCACCACCTGAAGATGTTCCCCGCCGAGGCCGCGGCGGCCCGGATCCCGGCCGAGCGGTTCAAGGGAGACCTGCTGCTGATGGCCGGCGGCGACGACAAGGTGTGGCCGTCGGTGGAGTTCGCCGAGCAGATCGCCTTGCGGCGCGGCAGTCTGGAGACCCGGGCGATGATAGGTGCCCAGGCCGGGCACCGGTTCGTGTTTCCGGGGGAGGAGCCGAAGACCGGTGGGCAGGCGATGGCGCGCGGTGGATCGGACCAGGCCGACCGCGCCTTCGGTGCCCGGGCGTGGCCGGTTCTCCTCGAGGTCCTGGCCGGCTGACAAACCCGCCGTCCTGCCAACCGCAGGGTGATTGTGAGGTGGGGCACTTTGCGTGGCGGCGGTGTCGGTTGGGTGGTTCTGGAAGGATTGAGCCATGGGACTGTTCAGCCGCCGCAGCAAGGACGCCGATAACGTTGCCCTCTCCGCCGCGCGGGCGCAGCTCTCCGCCGAGGACGTGGATCAGATCCGCTTCCTGCTCACCACCAAGAAGACTCTCTTCGCGGTGAAGTACGTGAAGGAACGCACCGAGATCGACCTCCACCAGGCGCGCGACCTGGTCGAGGAGATCCGCCTCGGCCGCTATGTGCCGCCGATCAGCGACACCCCCGTACTACGGATGCCCGGCGCCAACCTCGCCGAGCGGACCCGGGCCCTGAAGGCAGCCGGTGAACTGCACCAGGCAACCGCCATGGTGGTCAGCGAAACGGGCATGACCGAAGCCGAGGCCGGCCTCTTCGTCGGCGCCCTCAACCTCGACCTGCAGGACAACTAGCCCTTCACGTAGGAGAGCTTCTCCGCGACTTTGCCGTCGCGCAGGCGCAGTACGTCGACTCCGCGAACGTGACCGCGCTGTCCGTCGGCTTCGTTCCAGGAGAACCGCCAGCGGACGATCGCGCGGTCGCCCAGGACGACCGACTCCTCGGTCTCGAAGAGGGCGCCGTCCGTCTGGCCGAACAGCTGCTGCCACTGCTCGCGGACGGCCTCGGCCCCGACCACAAGGGTCCCGTCCGGTGCGGGTGAGGTCGACTCGAAGACGCAGTCCGAGGTCATTTCGGCCATGATCGCGTCGACATCTCCCAGTCCGAACGCCGCACCGAGCCGCCCCACCGCCGCGTGCGCCGGAGTCCATCCCGGGTCCCGGCCGAAGGCGCCCAGCAGCGACGCGGTCGGGTCGGAGAATCCTTCGAGCCGGGCGCCGATCGCGCCGCCGCCTCGGTAGAGGTCCTCCCGATCCTTGAACCAGGTCGCGATCCCGTCCACGACCTCCGGATCCAGGTGTGCCGGAGCGCCGATCGAGACGGCCAGATCCCAGCCGTGCACTAGATGATCGGCGGCCAGTTGGTACACGTACTCGGCCGCCTGCTCCTCGCCGTACGAGAGCTGGACGGTGGCGCCTCGTAGTACAGGCTCGGTGACGGAGTTCTGGGCGGCGCGGGCGGCGTGGGACGCGGCCGATGCCGGGTCGTCGCCGAGCAGGTCGCCGTCGAGGGAGTCGCCGATGTCCTCGATGGTCCGGCCGGCCAGCAACGGCACGGTCCAGAGCTCCTCGCCGACGACGTGGTTGACCAGCTCCCGCACGTCCCACTCCGAACAAGGCGTCGGATCACCCCACTGATCCGGCCCTACCAACGCCACCAGGCGAACGAAATCCTCGCTGGCGCGACGATGAAACTCGACAACGTCCATGATCAACCCCCTTAGCGCCAGCGTGCTCCCGCTGGTGAGGGGGCGTCAATGCTGCAGTTGCTGGGCCGCGTCGTGGGCGTGCTGGGAGGCGGTGAAGTCGCCGGTCGCGGCGAGCAGGTCGCCGTGGTGGCGGTAGCAGGCGCCGGCGAGGTCCTTCACCTCGCCGTTCGTCATCGTGAACGGCATCAGCGCGGTCGCCACCTCGGCGCTCCAGCCGGCCAGGTCCAGCGCCATCTCGGTCTGCCCGGCCGCGTGGTACGCCTCGGAGATGTCGAGCAGCACCTGCGCCCAGATCGGTGCGTAGGTACTCGTCTCGTACCGCATCCGGTGCGACTCGCGCTCGGACGAGATCGCGAACAGGTAGTGCGCCTCCAGACCCAGCGTCAGCGCGGTCTCGCTGTCGTACGGCATCATCGGGCGGACCAGCTCGGCCAGCTCGGTCGCCCGGACCGCGGCCGACTCGGGGTCGGTCCGGCCGGACACGGTCGCCAGCGTCATCCCGGGCGCGGGCTCGCTCAATGCCATCAGCCGGTAGTACTGCTCGTAGGGGCCGAGCTTGATCTCGGCGTTTTCCAAGGCGGTCGTCAGCGACGGCGGGATGCCGCGATCCAGCTCCTCGGAGACCCGGGCGGCCGTCTCGGGGTCGGTCGCGACCGCGGTCCGAAGGCAGGTCTCGCCTTCGATCACCCGGCCGACGATGCCGAGGTGTTTGCCCTTACGAGTCAGCGCGGACACCAGGGTCCGCAGGTCGGTCGCGGACTCGGAGTCGGCGAGCGTGTCGGCCGTGGTCAGGCCGATCTCGTCGGCTTCGAGCGCGAGATCGAGCCGGCCCTCGGCCGCGTGCACGTCGGCGGACACGGCCGTCGAGGAGCACAGGTAACGCGCGTACGACAGTGACTGGGGGTTCGCGTTGATCTGGTCGGCCAGTTGCAGGAACAACTGGGTCGCCGCGTCCGCGGAAGCCACGGCCAGGTCGGGATCGCCGTACCTGCGCAGGATGAGCGCGTTCATCGCCAGCACCCGGGCGAAGTCGGGCTGATGCTGGATGCCTTCCTCACCGCCGACCAGTTGGCCGTACGCGATCACCGCGCCGTCCATCTCCAGCACCGCGGTCGCGCCGTACCCACGATGTGCCTGGGTCATCGCGCGCCGGGCACGGACGTCGGCCAGGAACGATGTGGCGTCCAGGACGCCGGCATCGCTGAGCTCGGTGTAGCCGAGCTGTGCCTCGTGCAGGGCGGCAAGCGCTTCCTCGTGCCGGCCCGAAGCATTCAGCGACCCCGCCAGCTCGTACTGCGTGGCCGCCATCAGATGCTTGGCCTCGTAGTGGTCCGGGCGATCGCCTGCTCGTTCTCTGGCAAGCTCGATCACGCGTTGCTGGTACGGCCCGGCCTCGTCGGCACGGCCTTCCTCGATCAGCACCTGGGCTGTCTGCAACGCCTCGCCGAGCTCGTCCTCAGGAGGCGTCCAAAGCCCCCCGCTGTCCACCATCTTTACAACCCCGCCCTTCACCTGTTCAGTCGCTCACACTAGCGTTTACCGCACCGAACTTCCTCACCTCCGCGACATCTGTATCCGTTGGCGTTATCAACTACTGACACAGCTGTTACCGGCAGGTAGCCTGGACAGATGAGCGAGCAGACGTCGATCCCTGCTGACCCCGAGCTCGACCCCACCGCGTCGTACGCGACCGACCAGTCGGTCATCCGTCGGCTGGGCGGTCTGTTGCACGCGACGGCAGGAACGCGCACCTCCTATGCACCCGCCACCGGGCAACCGGTTGCCGAGCTGCCGCTGTCCAGTCCCGACGACGTGATCGCCGCAGTACGGTCGGCGCGTCGCACCCAGCGGAGCTGGAAGAACACCTCGCTGGACGACCGCGCCGCGATCCTGCTGCGCTATCACGACCTCGTCCTGGATCACCGGCACGAGCTGGTCGACCTGGTCATCGTGGAGTCCGGCAAGGCTCGCAAGCAGGCCTTTGAGGAGGTCGCGCACGTCGCGCTGACCGCCCGGTACTACGGGCGCAAGGCCGCCGAGCTGCTGGCGCCGCAGCGCAAGCTGGGCATGTTCCCCGTGCTCACCCGCGCCGAGCAGCGGTTTGTGCCCAAGGGCGTCGTCGGCATCATCTCTCCCTGGAACTACCCGCTCAGCATGGCGATGGCGGACGGTATCCCCGCGGTCCTCGCCGGGAACACCGTTGTCCACAAGCCCGACAGCCAGACCCCACTGACCGCATTGCGCGCGATCGAGCTGCTGTACGAGGCCGGTCTGCCGCGCGACGTCTGGCAGGCGGTGAACGGTGACGGCCCGACCGTCGGCGGCGCGATCATCCAGAACACCGACTACATCTGCTTCACCGGCTCCACCAAGACCGGCCGGCTGGTCGCCAAGCAGGCCGGCGAACGCCTGATCGGCTGCAGCCTCGAGCTCGGCGGCAAGAACCCGATGCTCGTACTCCGCGACGCCGACGTCCATCGTGCTGCCGAAGGCGCCGTCCGGGCCTGCTTCTCCAGCGCTGGTCAGCTCTGCGTCTCGATGGAACGTCTGTACGTCGCCGATCAGATCTACGACGCCTTCGTCACCGCCTTCCTGGACCGGGTGAAGAAGATCAAGCTCTCGGCCGGCACCGGCTGGGACGTGGACATGGGCTCGCTCATCTCCAAGGCCCAGCTGGACACGGTCAGCCGGCACGTCGAGGACGCCAGGACGCGCGGGGCCGTAGTACTGGCCGGCGGTAAGGCGCGGCCGGAGATCGGGCCGTTGTTCTACGAGCCGACCGTGCTGTCCGGCGTGACGCCCGAGATGGAGTGCTTCGACCACGAGACCTTCGGGCCGGTGGTGTCGATCTACCGGTTCTCCGACGAGGCCGAGGCGATCGAGCGCGCCAACGAAGGCGAGTACGGGCTGAACGCGAGCGTCTGGACCAAGGACGGCCGGCGTGGCCGGAAGGTCGCCGCCCAACTGGTGGCCGGCTCGGTCAACGTGAACGAGGGCTACGCCGCCACCTTCGGCTCGATCGACACCCCGATGGGCGGGATGCGCTCGTCCGGCGTCGGCCGCCGTCAAGGCGTCGAGGGCATCCGCCGGTACGTCGACCCGCAGGCGATCGCGACGCAGCGGCTGGTGCCGATCGCCGCCTCGCACGGGATCAAGGACGAGGCGTACGCCGAACTGATGACCGGGGCGCTGCGGATACTGAAGAAGCTCGGCCGGGCCTGACCCACAACGAGGGATCACATATGAGCTTTGACCACGACGTCGTCATCATCGGATCCGGTTTCGGCGGCTCCGTCAGCGCGCTCCGGCTGGTGGAGAAGGGCTACGACGTCGGGGTGCTGGAGGCCGGGCCGCGGTTCGAGGACCAGACCTACGCGAAGAACTCGTGGGACACCAGGCGGTTCCTGTTCGCGCCGACGCTCGGGATGTACGGCATCCAGCGGATCAGCGCGCTCCGCGACGTGATCATCCTGTCCGGAGCCGGCGTCGGCGGCGGCAGCCTCGTCTACGCGAACACCCTGTACGAGCCGCTGCCCGCGTTCTACGCCGACAAGGCCTGGGCGCACATCACCGACTGGAAGTCCGAGCTCGCGCCGTACTACGACCAGGCGAAGCGGATGCTCGGTGTCACCACCTACCCGCACTTCACCCCGGCCGACGAGGTGATGAAGCAGGTCGCCGACGACATGGGGGTGGGGGACACGTTCCACCCGACCCCGGTCGGGGTGTTCTTCGGTGAGCCGGGCGTCGAGGTGGACGACCCGTTCTTCGGTGGCGCGGGCCCCCGGCGTACGGGCTGTATCGACTGTGGCGAGTGCATGACCGGCTGCCGGCACAACGCGAAGAACACGCTGACCAAGAACTACCTGTACCTGGCCGAGAAGGCCGGTGCCGAGGTGTACCCGATGACCACGGTGACGTCGGTCGAGCCGCTCCCGGACGGCGGGTACGCGATCGAGACCCGGCGTACGTCGAATCGCAAGGTAACGCGCAGATTCACCGCCCAGCAAGTGATCTTCGCCGCCTCCGCCCTCGGCACGGCCAAGCTCCTGCACCGCCTGAAGGACGAGGGCAAGCTGCCGAAGCTGTCCGAGCGCCTCGGGGTGCTGACCCGGACGAACTCCGAATCGTTGCTAGGGGCAATCTCCAGGGACCGGACCGTGGACTACAGCCGCGGGGTCGCGATCACCTCGTCGTTCCACCCGGACGAGATCACCCACATCGAGCCGGTCCGGTACGGCAAGGGCAGCAACGTGATGTCGCTGCTGCAGACCGTGCTGACCGACGGTGACGGGGACAAGCCGCGCTGGCGGGTCTGGCTGCGGGAGCTGGCCGTGCAGCGGAAGAACCTGCGCCGGCTGTACGACCTGAAGCACTGGTCCGAGCGGACCGTGATCGCGCTGGTGATGCAGACCGCGGACAACTCGATCACCACCTTCGGCAAGCGGGACCGTTTCGGCCGCTGGAAGCTGACGTCCAAGCAGGGCCACGGCGCCCCGAACCCGTCCTGGATCCCGGTCGCCAACGAGGTGGTCCGGCGGATGGCGAAGCTGATGAACGGTACGCCGGGCGGCACCATCGGCGAGCCGTTCAACGTGCCGATGACCGCGCACTTCATCGGCGGTTGCGCGATCGGCGACTCGGCCGCGACCGGCGTGGTCGATCCGTATCAGCGGGTCTACGGGTACGAGGGCCTGCACATCGTGGACGGTTCGACGATCTCGGCCAACCTGGGGGTCAACCCGTCCCTGACGATCACGGCCCAGGCAGAGCGGGCGTTGGCGTTCTGGCCGAACAAAGGCTCGGACGATGCCCGGCCAGCCGTCGGATCGGAGTACCAGCGGGTGGCGCCGGTCACACCGGCCAACCCGGTGGTGCCCGCGGATGCCCCGGCCGCCCTTCGGCTGCCGATCGTCGAGATCCGCTCGGCCTCAGATCCTGGCTAGACCCTCACATCTCTGAGCTCGCCTGCGTGCTCCGGGAGTTCTGGGCCGAGGAGCAGGCTGTGACGAAACCGTGACGCTATGACAACAATGCTCCGTAAACAGTGGGAGCCATGGGACTGAAAGACACAACTGAGGAAATGAAAAACCCTCAACCTTGGTCAGGTTGAGGGTAATTACCGCAGAAAAGGGAGCAGGTCCCTCGGGAACGTTTCCGCCCAAATCGTTTCCCGAGGGACCCACTCATGCCGGGGTGAGGCGCCCGGCGCTTTGGGATCGGGTCACCAGCCACAGCTGGCGACCCGAGCTCATGTGCCTCACTCTACTACCGATTCGAGCCATTTTGACCTGCTCACGGTGACCGTAATCACTCTGCGTGCTGATCTTAATGTGCGACATTTCAGTCGCTCCTCGTAATCAGAGGCTGTGTTCTTGCGATCACCGCCTCTGCACACATCAACGAGGCCACTCACACGGGGTTACGAGGTTGCAGAAAACTTTTCCTCGGAACTTCGCTGAGGCACTTCCGGGACGGGTGTTCCACGTGACGCCCCTCGCAGTGCGAACCGGCTGTGCTGCCTTACTGTGGGCCGACCGTTCGATGAGGCAGGAGAACCATGACCGACATCCTCGAGGTGGCTCGTGAGCAGGTACTGGAAAGAGGCGTCGGCCTCTCCCAGGAGCAGCTGGTCGAGGTCCTGCGATCGCCGGACGAGCAACTGGACGACCTGCTGGCGCTGGCGCACGAAGTACGGGTGAAGTGGTGCGGTGAAGAGGTCGAGGTGGAGGGCATCATCTCGCTGAAGACCGGCGGCTGCCCCGAGGACTGCCACTTCTGCTCCCAGTCAGGCCAGTTCACCTCGCCGGTCCGGGCGGTCTGGCTGAACATCCCCGAGCTGGTCGAGGCCGCCAAGGAGACCGCGAAGACCGGTGCGACCGAGTTCTGCATCGTCGCCGCCGTCCGTGGCCCGGATGCCCGGCTGATGTCGCAGGTGAAGGCCGGCATCGAGGCGATCAACGCCGAGGTCGACATCAACATCGCCTGCTCGCTCGGGATGCTGACCCAGGAGCAGGTCGACGAGCTCAAGGCGATGGGGGTGCACCGCTACAACCACAACCTCGAGTCCGCCCGCTCGTACTTCGGCGACGTGGTCACCACGCACTCCTTCGAGGAGCGCTGGGACACCTGCCTGATGATCCGCGAGTCCGGGATGGAGCTGTGCTGCGGCGGCCTGGTCGGGATGGGCGAGTCGCTGGAGCAGCGCGCCGAGCTGGCCGCGCAGCTGGCCGAGCTGGAGCCGCACGAGGTGCCGCTGAACTTCCTCAACCCGCGGCCGGGGACGCCCTTCGGCGACATGGAGATCATGGCCGGCAAGGACGCGCTGCGGACGATCGCCGCGTTCCGGCTGGCAATGCCGAAGACCGTGCTGCGGTACGCCGGTGGCCGTGAGCTGACCCTGGGCGACCTCGGCACCCGCGAGGGCCTGCTCGGCGGGATCAACGCGGTCATCGTCGGCAACTACCTGACCACCCTCGGCCGTCCGGCGACCGCGGACCTGGATCTGCTGGCCGACCTGAAGATGCCGGTGAAGGAACTCCAGAAGACGCTATGACCACAGTGCTCTACTGCGGCCACTGCGGCCGCGAGACCGACGAGGGCGGGCACGACGCGTGCCGCCAGGCCCTCGCACTCGAACCACCCCGGTACTGCGACCAGTGCCGCCGCCGGATGATCGTTCAGGTGCACCCCATGGGCTGGACAGCCCGCTGCTCAGCACATGGGGAGTTGTCTTCGCCATGACGGATTCCGAGCTGCTCTGGCATCCGTACTCGTCGCTGAGTGAGCCGTCGCCGATGCACCTGGTCCGCGGTGCGTCCGGCGTACGGCTGCAACTGGACGACGGGAACGGCGGCACGATCGAGGTCATCGATGCGATGTCTTCGTGGTGGTGCATGATCCACGGCTACCGCAACCCGGTGCTGGACGCGGCTTTGAAGGCGCAGGTCGACGATTTCAGTCATGTGATGTTCGGCGGCCTGACGCACGAGCCGGCGATCCGGCTGGCTTCGCGGCTGGTCGAGATCACCCCTTCATCGCTGCAGCATGTCTTCTTCAGCGACTCCGGCTCGGTCTCGGTCGAGGTCGCGATCAAGCTAGCCCTGCAGTACCAGGGCGCGCGCGGCCGGCTTGGCCGGACCCGGATGCTGACCGTTCGCGGCGGGTACCACGGCGACACGTTCGCGCCGATGAGCGTCTGCGACCCGGTGAACGGGATGCACTCACTCTTCACCGGCGCGCTGAAGGAACAGGTCTTCGGTCCGCAGCCGCCTTCTGGTTTCGACCGCCCGGACGACGACCCGGAGTTCCTCGCGTGGGCCGCGGCGATGCGGGAGGTCGCTGCGCAGTACAAGGATCAGGTCGCGGCGATCATCGTCGAGCCGATCCTGCAAGGCGCCGGCGGGATGTACCCGTACAGCCCGGCCTGCCTCAAGCTGCTGCGCGAACTGGCCGACGAGCACGGCTTCCTCCTCATCTTCGACGAGATCGCCACCGGATTCGGCCGCACAGGAACGCTCTTCGCCTCGTCGCATGCCGGCATCGACCCAGACATCCTCTGCATCGGCAAGGCACTCACCGGCGGCTACCTCTCAATGGCAGCCACCCTCTGTACGACGGATGTCGCCCACACCGTCTCGAGCGGGCCAGGCGGAGCCTTGATGCACGGCCCCACCTTCATGGCGAACCCCTTGGCCTGCGCGGTCGCCCTGGCAAGCATCGACCTCCTACTCGCCCAGGACTGGTCGGCCGAGATCGCCCGCATCTCCACGGCTCTCACCGCAAGTCTGACCCCCGCGGCCTCATTGCCCGGAGTCAAGGACGTGCGAGTACTGGGCGCGGTCGGCGTCGTCCAACTGGCCGGCCCGGTAGACATGAAACGCATGACAGAGGCCGTACTGCGCCGCGGCGTCTGGGTCCGCCCCTTCCGCGACCTCGTCTACACGATGCCGCCGTACGTCTGCACCGACGAAGAGATCGCCACCATCGGCACGGCCATCACCGACGCAATTGCCGAAGGCAACTGATGGCGGCCGAGCGGCCGGCGGGGGAGCAGACCGGGTCGGCGGGACGGTCGCCCGGGGAATCGGCGGCGCCGGAGGAACGGTTGCCCGGGAAATCGGCGGCGCCGGAGGAACGGTTGCCCGGGGAATCGGCGGCGCCGGAGGAACGGTTGCCCGGGGAATCGGCTGCGCCGGAGGAACGGTTGCCCGGGAAATCGGCGGCGCCGGAGGCGGGCTTGCTCGCGGAGTGGTTGGCGCCCAAGGCGGCGGCCTTGGAGTCCCGGGGACTCACCCGGCGACTGCGGGCGCGACCTTCCAGCGAAGTACTGATCGACCTTGCGAGCAACGACTATCTCGGGCTGGCTCGTGATCCGCGGGTGGTGGAGGCGGCGGTTGCCGCAGTACGGGAGTGGGGCGCGAGCGCGACGGCTTCCCGCCTGGTCACCGGTACGACGACGCTCCACGCGGAACTGGAATCGGAGCTGGCTTTGTACGCCGGCCAGGAGTCCGGTCTCGTCTTCTCCTCCGGCTACCTCGCCAACCTCGGAGCCGTCACAGCACTCGGCGGCCCCGGCACCCTCCTCGTCTCGGACGAGCACGTTCACGCTTCGATCGTCGACGCCTGCCGCCTGTCCCGCTCCCGCGTAGAAGTCGTCCCTCACAACGATCTCGAGGCAATCACCAAAGCCCTCGCCGAACGCAAAGAACCTCACGCTGTCGTCCTGGTCGAATCCGTCTACAGCGTCCTAGGCGACGCCGCACCGCTAGACGCCTTGTCCGCAGTCGCGATCGAGCACGGAGCTGTCCTCCTAGTCGACGAGGCCCACGGATTAGGTGTCACCGGCAACGGCCACGGCTCTGTCCACGCCGCCGGCCTAGCGGGCCAGGACCACGTCATCGTCACCATGACCCTCTCAAAATCCCTAGCCAGCCAAGGCGGCGTAGTCCTAGGCCCATCCGTACTACGGGAGCACCTCGTCAACCGAGCCCGCCCCTTCATCTTCGACACAGGCCTCAACCCAGCCGCCTGCGCCGCCGCCCTCGCCGCCCTCCGCGTCCTCGCGGACGACCCATCCCGCCCCGATGCCATCCACGCCACAGCCGCCCGCCTAGCGTCGGTCTGTGGAGTAGATCCGTCAGCCGGCGCGGTGGTCTCGGTCCCCATGCCCGGCCCCCGTGAAGCAGTCCAAGCCGCTGAGCTGTGCCTGGAGAACGGCGTACGAGTAGGCAGCTTCCGCCCACCCTCGGTCCCCGACGGCATCTCCCGCCTCCGCCTGACCGCCCACGCCGGCCTCTCTCCAGAAGACCTGGACCACGCCTGCAAGGTAATCACCACCGCAATCCAGGAAGTCTCATGACCAAAGTCCTCTTCGTCACCGGCACCGACACCGGCGTGGGCAAGACCATCGCTACCGCCGCCCTGGCAGCCACCGCCCCAGGATCCGTAGCAGTGGTGAAGCCAGCACAGACAGGCGTAACTGCCGACGAGCCAGGCGACCTCGACGACATCCGCCGCCTCACCGGCCTCACAGACCTCCACGAAGGCATCCGCCTCCTGGACCCCCTGGCCCCCACCACAGCAGGCCGCCGTCAAGGCGTCGCGCTGCCGTCGGTCGACACCCACGCAAAAACAATCGAAGACCTGGCCGCCGATCACGACCTGGTCCTGGTCGAAGGCGCCGGCGGCCTCCTGGTCGGCCTGGATGACGACGGCAACGACCTCGCCGATCTCGCCGCCCGCCTCGACATCCCCTTCGCCTTCGTCCTCGTCACCCGCTCCGGCCTAGGCACCCTCAACCACACCGGCCTTACGGTCGAGGCTCTCCGCGCCCGAGCCCTCCCGATCGCCGGCCTGATCATCGGCTCCTGGCCCACCGAGCCCGATCTCGCCGAACAGTGCAACCTCGAAGACCTCCCGACCACAACCGGTGTACCGATCATCGGCCGCATCCCGGAAGGCGTCGGCTCGTTGTCTCGCGACGCTTTCACCGCGACGGCGCCCAGTTGGTTCAGCTGAAACAATGTTCTCTAGCCTGAAACACTGGTTCAGTCAGTCTCGATCTACACTCCGGCCGTGACTGGATGTCCTGCTCGGTATGACGACGAGCTGGGGATGTGGGTGGTCGACGATCCGGCTGAGGTCAGGGACGTGTTGCTGGATCCGGAGGTGTTTCGGCCGGACAACGCGGTGGTGGCGCACAGCGCGTTGAGCGTGAAGGCGTTGCGGGTGTTGCAGGGGGTCGGGTTCGCGTTGCCGCCGACGCTGGCGAACAACGCGGGGGCAACGCATCGGCCGATCCGGGCGGCGGTGGCGCGGTTCTTCAGTCCGGCGAGGGTTGTGGCGGTAGAGCCGCTGGCGCGCCGGTTGGTGGTTGAGCGGGTGGTTGCTGCTGAGGCTCAATTGCAGGCCTTGGGTGTGGTTGACCTGGTCGAGGCGGTCGCCGCGGAGCCACCCGCGCTGGTGTTGCTCGACCTGCTCCGGCTGCGCGATGTCGACGTACCGGCGTTGAAGGCGTGGAGCCGGGAGTCGTTGGAGTTGTTCTGGGGGTGGCCTGATGAGGATCGGCAGTTGGAGCTTGCACATAGTGCGGCTGAGTTCTACGCCTGGTTGCGGAAGCGGGTCAGCGAGGCTCGGCGGTTGGCCGGGGACGACTTGTTCGGGGTGCTGGTCGAGCTGGGGTTGAGCGATGAGGAGGTGTGCGCGGTCGCGTACTTCCTGCTGATCGCCGGCCAGGAGACCACGACTCAGCTCATCTCGACCGCCTTCCACCGCACCATCACGGCCGACCGGGCCGACCGGGCCGACCGGGCCGACCGGGCCGACCGGGCCGACCGGGCCGACCGGGCCGACCGGGCCGATCCGTCCGATCCGGCTGTTCCGCGTGATTCGGCCGATCCGGGCGATTCCGCCGACGCTCGGTCGGTATTGAGCGACTCCGCGGCTCTTGTGGAGCAAGTCCTGGGGGAGTCCTCCTCCGTCCCGGCCTGGCGCCGCGTCACCGCCGGGCCCGTCTCCATCGGTGGGGTGGACCTGCCTGCGGGTGCGCCGGTTCTGCTCGGGTTGACCGGGCATGGGGGTCCTGCCGATCTCGCCTTCGGGTTGGGGATTCACCGCTGCCTGGGTGCCGGCCTGGCCCGGCTCGAGACGCGGGTCGCGCTGGAATGCGCCGGGGCGCTGCTGGACGGAGTACGGGCTGTTGAGGCAGAGCCGCCGATGATCGACCTGCTGTCCTTCCGAGCCCCGGCCCGGCTGCTGGTGACTCGGGCCTGAATCCGGACCGGCTGGAGTGGATTACAGCCTTGCTGAGCTGCACCGATACCCTTTGTGGGTGACCCAGGAAATTGCACCACATGAGCTGGTTCTGGTCGTCGACTTCGGGGCGCAGTACGCGCAGTTGATCGCGCGGCGGGTGCGCGAGGCGAAGGTGTACTCCGAGATCGTGCCGTCCTCGATGGCCGTCGAGGAGATGCTGGCCCGGCAGCCGAAGGCGATCATCCTGTCCGGCGGACCGCAGTCCGTGTACGCCGAGGGCGCGCCGCGGGTGGATTCCGCACTGTTCGAGGCCGGGGTTCCCGCATTCGGGATCTGCTACGGGTTCCAGGCGATGGCGCAGACGCTGGGCGGCGACGTACGCCGTACGGGACTGCGCGAGTTCGGCCGTACGCCGGTCACGGTGAGCGACGCGGGCACGCTGCTCGCCGGCATTCCCGCGGACCTGAACGTGTGGATGTCCCACGGCGACGCAGTCCATGCGCCGCCGGCCGGGTTCGCAGTACTGGCTGCTTCCTCGGGAGCACCGGTGGCGGCGTTCGAGAACCTGGAGAGCAAGCTGGCGGGGGTGCAGTGGCACCCGGAGGTGCTGCACTCGCAGGCTGGTCAGGCCGTGCTGGAGCACTTCCTGTACGACATCGCGGGCTGCAGCGGTGACTGGACGACGACGAACGTGGTCGACGAACAGGTCGAGCTGATCCGCCAGCAGGTCGGCGACAAGCAGGTGCTGTGCGCGCTGTCCGGTGGTGTCGACTCCGCGGTCGCGGCGGCTCTGGTGAGCAGGGCGATCGGTGACCAGCTGACTTGTGTGTACGTCGACCATGGGCTGCAGCGGTCAGGTGAGTCGGACCAGATCGAGAAGGACTTCGTCGCCGCTACCGGGACTCGGCTTGAGGTTGTCGACGCTGAGGATCAGTTCCTGGGAGCACTGGCCGGGGTGACGGATCCGGAGCAGAAGCGGAAGATCGTCGGGCGGGAGTTCATTCGGACCTTCGAGGCGACCGCGCGGAAGCTGGACGCGGACCGGCACATCGAGTTCTTGGTCCAGGGGACGCTTTATCCAGATGTGGTCGAGTCCGGTGGCGGGACCGGTACGGCGAACATCAAGTCACATCACAACGTGGGTGGGCTGCCGGATGACCTGCAGTTCTCGCTGATCGAGCCGCTGCGGACGCTGTTCAAGGACGAGGTGCGGGAGCTCGGCATCGCGCTCGGACTGCCGGAGACGCTGGTCTACCGGCATCCGTTCCCGGGGCCTGGGCTGTCGATCCGGATCATCGGCGAGGTCACCAAGGACCGGCTGGAGATTCTTCGCGCGGCCGACCTGATCGCCCGGACGGAGCTGACCGCTGCCGGTCTCGACCGCGACATCTGGCAGTTCCCGGTCGTCCTCCTTGCCGATGTCCGCTCGGTCGGCGTGCAGGGGGATGGGCGTACGTACGGTCACCCGGTCGTACTGCGGCCGGTCACCAGCGAAGACGCGATGACCGCCGACTGGGCGCGTCTCCCGTACGAGGTGCTGGAGAAGATCTCCACCCGCATCACCAACGAGGTCGACGAGATCAACCGCGTAACCGTAGACATCACCAGCAAGCCCCCAGGCACCATCGAGTGGGAGTGATTCCCTTCCCACGCAGCGACGACACCGAGGTCTGAGACCCGTGAAGCCCAGGATGCTGTTGGCGTCCTGGGCTTCAGTTGTTTACAGGGTCAGTACGACGGTGGCGGTGGTGCCGTCGCGGTAGGTGACCCGGACGGGTGTGTTGTGGGAGCGGGATTCGAGTTCGTTGCCGGGGAACCAAAGCGCGAACTGGCCGCCGGAGACGGTGGCGGTGACCACGCCATGGGTTGCGCTGGCGTAGGTGACTGCGGCGACGTCCGATCCGGCGGCGCCGGCGGCGATCGAGAGTTGATTGCCGTCGATCGAGCCGGCGCCGAGGACGGTGGCGGACAGCCTGCGGTTGCCCGGCTGGTCGGCGTCCGACGCCGACCCGATCGAGCCGATGTTGGACTTGAACAGCGGCGTCGACTCGTCCGTGATGCAGAGGGCGGAGAAGCCGTTCTGGCCGGCAAGGACCACGAGCGTCCACGCGCCGCGCTGCTCCGAGATCGCGGTGGTAGCGGCCTTCAGCTGAGCAGCGTTCCCAGAGGACTTCCGTGCGTCGCGGCAGGAAGAGGCGGCCTTGGCGCTTTCCGAGGCCGACAAGCCGGTGGGCGCTGCTACCCAGGTGGCGAAGGCCTTGTCGCCGCCGAGAGTGGACGGCAGTACAAGAGCAGCGACAGTCGCGGCAGCCACAGCCCCGACCGCCAAAGCGACAGCCCGCCGGCGGTTCCTCCGCGGCAGGATGGCGGGCAGCGCCGGGTCGGTCGCGAGGATGCGTTCGAGATCCGCGCGGGCGCGTGGCCCGAACGGGTCGATCTCGGTGGTAGCCGGATCCAGCGTCCGGAGTACGTCGAAGTCGGTCAGTGTCATGAGGACTGCCTTTCGGCCGGGGCGAGCGTGGAGTCTGGGCGGTGGTCGAGGTGCATCCGGAGCGCGCGGCGGGCTCGGCTGAGGCGCAGCCGGAACGCGACGGGGGAGATCCCGAGGACGACCGCGGCTTGCGGCGCCGCGAGATCGTCGAGTACTACAAGGGCGAGCGCCTCCTGATGCACGGCCGACAGCCGGTCCCACGCCTTCGCGAGATCGACCTGCTGGGCAACGAGATCCGCGTCGCCGCCGGCCGATACGGAGGGTGCGGTAGCCAGCCGTACGGCGAGCGCGCGGCGGCGTTCGGCTCCGCGCTGGGTGTTCATGATGGCGTGCCGGGCGACGCCGAAGAGCCACGCGCGGGCGTCCACGAGCTGCTCCGGTACCTCGTCCATCCGCCGCCAGGCGACCAGGAACGCCTCAGCGACGACGTCCTCGGCATGGCCCTGCACGCGGCGCTGGGCAAATCGAACCAGGTCCGCGTACGCCGCCTGATAGAGCGCGCTGAACCGAGTCTCGCGGTCCGGAGCGCGTGAAGGATTCGTCATGACCCGCACCTGTCCGGCATGAGCCCAAGTGTGTCGCCAACGTCAGCTATGTCGCCTGAAGCCGGGTCTCCAGAGCGTCGGCGTCGACCGGGCGGCCGAGAGTGCGGAGACGGTCGACCAGCAACCAGCCGGCCCGATACCAGGCGTCGTCGCCAGTCGGAAGACTCGCGAAGATCTCCTGCAGCATGACCTCGTCGGTAGTGCCGTGTTCGGCGATCAGCAGCCGGGCGCTGGTCAACTGAACCTCGAAACCACCGTGTTCGTAGTACGCCGCGGCGCTCCGTGCCTGCTCGACCGCCGCCGCGATATCGCCCTGCTGCAGCTTCAGCATCCCCAGGTCCCAATCGACGCCGGCCAGCTGGAACAACACGGCCTCATCGGCGGAGGGGAGCGGATCGAGCACCTGCCGGGCCCGGCCGAGCAGTTGACCGACGAGGTCGAACTCCCCGGCATACCGAGCCGACTGGGCACCGAGGCGGATCGCCTGGACGAACTCGATCGGCAGCTCGGCCGTCTCGAAATGCTCGGCCGCGACCAGGAACACGTCGATGGCTTCCTTGTCCCGATCCAGCCGTTCGAGCAGCAACCCCTCGTCCTGCCGGGTCCTGCCGAGCCAGGCCGGGTGCGCGTCGGCCGGTACGTCGGCCAGCAGCGCCCGGACCTGCGCAAGGGCCGGCTCCAGCTCACCCAGAGCTCGATAGGCGTCAACCAGTACGCCGCGTACGTCGGCTTGGAGACTCGCGAGCTCGGGATCACGCAGTACGGGCAGTGCCTCTTCGCCGGTCTCGGCGGACTCCAGCGGACGGCCCGTGAACAGGTACGCGCGGGCGAGTTCGACGCGGCAGATCGCGACATGTACTTCGGCACCGGGGACGCCGATGGCCAGCGCGACCGCTTCCTCCAGATCGGCGACGGCCTCGTCCGGACGGTCCTTGGCGATCTTGATCCAGCCGCGCTGACGGTAGGCGAACGACCGCGGCAGGTCGTGCGTGGTCGCGAGACCAGCGGTCGCGGCTTCCTCGGCCTCGTCGAGCTGCTCCGACTGGATCAGCAGGTTGCATTGCAGGATCCCCGCGGCAGCTCGCAGCTCGCCCTCGGTGCTCGGGCTGGTGCGGAGAATCGTCAACTCCTGCTGGGCTTCTTCGGCCCGGCCGGCCTGCGCGAGGATGGTCGCGAGCGAATACCGCCAGCCGTTCTGGCGACGCGGCTCGTCGGTGTCGATCAGCCGGCGCAGCGGCTCTTCGCCCGTTGCCAGGCTCTCCTCGATCCGGCCCAGTTCGGACAGCACCCTGGCGATCCGGCCACGGTCGCGAAGCATCCGGACCTCCTCACCGAGCTCGGCGTACAGGGCGAGCGCCTCGCGCCAGGCATCGAGAGCCTGCTCGTCCTGACCCATCGCGGCCAGGCCGCGGCCGTCGAGCAGACGCGCCTGGTCGAGCTTGGTCCGCTCGTCCGCCGGCACCTCACGCTCGAACGCCTCCCAGGCCGCGATCGCCTGCTCACGGCGATCGTTCTGCCAGTCCTCCTCGGCCTTGTCCAGCCAGCCGGTCCCGACCGGATCAGGGCCTACGGCAACTTCTTCCGCGCGCGCCGGTGCCTGGACCTGGCTGCGCGCGTAGGCACGCCTGGCGGTCTCGGACAGCGGCAAGTACTCCAGCCACGGCTCGGCGTCGAGGATCGAACGGATCGAGGCGGTCTGGTGGCCGGTGCCGTTCCGTACGTCGAACTGCCCGGCCAACTCCAACGCCCGGGCGGCGAACTGTGCCGACAGGTCTGCCGAGGCGATCTCGGCCTCCTGAGGGCGGCGGATCATCAGGTCGACCCGGCTCAGAGCAAGGGCGGCCGCGGCGGCGAAGCGCATCTCGGCGAATGGGCTGGGCGGGTCCGACAGCTCGGGCAGATGACGTTCGATCAGCTCGACAGCGCGGGCCTCGTTGCCGGTGCGAGCGCAGAACAGGACGTGCTCGGCGTACGTCTCCAGCTCGCCCGGGTTACCGCGCAGTGCCCGATAGGCCCGGCGATGTGCGTCGGCAGCCTCGGAATGCATGCCTTCAGCAACATATGCGGGCAGCAGGGTGGTCAGCAGTTGCTGCGGCTGCTCGTTGCAGGTCAGCTGCCCGTCCAGCACGCCGACGGCCAGCGCCAGCGCCTCGGCCGGCTGCCCGGTCTCGATCAGATGCCGCGCCTTCGCCGTGGGGTCACAGCCGATGCAGTCCGAGAGGTCGTCCCGCGGCGCGGTCGACCACAGCCTGAACTGCTCGGCCGCGGTCGTCTCGTCACCGATGTGGTTCGCGACGAGCCAGCGGTAGTGATGCACGACCTGCGGACTGTGCCCGCCCGCGCGCCACCTTCGATCCATGTCGTCCAGCACCGCGTAGGTCTGGTCGAGCGAGACCTCGGGGAACTTCGCCAAGGTGTTGGGCGTGTATTTGAAGCACCACAGGAACGTGTGCGCATGCCGCTGGTACTTCGCCGGGTCCGCATCCCAGTCGGTCACGCACCGCGCGAACGGCACCAGCATCTTCCGCGGCTCGCCGCCCATCACGTACGCAGTGACGAGGGTGAGCCGTGCATAGAAGGCCAGGTCCTCATCGGTCGACGCGTCCGCCCGGCGTACGACGTCTTCCAGCAAGGCCGAACGAGCTTTCCCGTACGGCGTACTCATGGCGCTGTTGAGTCGTTCGATCAGCTCGTCGTCGCTCATCTCGAGTCCTCCTGGGTTGGGACAGCCTGGTCCAGCAGGCCGAGGAACGATCGGTTCACCAAGGCGGAGTCCGCCGGGCTGATCGGGTGGTAGCCGAGCATCAGGGCGTGCCCGTAGAGGCCTTCGACCGCGAGCCGGGCGAGCTCGGGATCCGCGAGCCCGACCATCCGGCGTACGAGCGGGCTTCGGTGGTTCAGCACGAGTTGCGGGCGGCTGTCGTCGTGGGTGTCGAGCGCGCCGAGGACCTCTGACCAGAGCGCGTCGGCCTTGCTTTTGGTGGATCGCAGCTCGGCAGCGAACTGAGCGGACCGGTCGACGAGATAGATCGCGGGTAGCCCGGGCCGGGTCGAACGCGCGGACGACGACCTCGCAGCCGACCGCGTCGAGCGCCTCCTGGGCGAGCTGCACGAAGGGCCTCAGCGCGAACTCGGTCTCCGGATCCAGACTGTCGAAGCTGGTGCTCAGCTCGGTCGCGTCGAATCGGCTGACTGCCAGCCCGGGAACCACCTCGGGCAGGCGTTCGAGCAACTCGGTGTCGTACGTATAGCCGCCGTTCACCACGGTGAGTTGCTGCGCCGCGGCGACAGCGGCCAGTTGACGGAACTCCTCGATCGTCGCGACATACCGGATTTCGTCATGCCGCTCGTGCAATTCGGCGGAGGTCATCCGGCCGTGGTTCGTCTCGAACCTCAGCCAGCGATGGACCAGCCGGAGCATCTCGTCGTCGTGCAGCGCGAGCGCCTTCACACCGAGCTGGTGGATGCCGAGGAAGCGGTCCAGCTTCTGCGGATCCGTACTGCCGAGGCGGACCAGCCAGCCTCGCAGCTGGGCTCCGAGTGCCTCCCTGGTCGCCTCGAGTTGACCGTCGTCGAAGAGCGCCTCGCGGCTCGCGGTCGGGCGGAGCTCGGAGGTGTCGATCACGGCCCGGACGAAGAACGCCCAGTCCGGCAAGAGGCCTTCGACACCTTCGGCCAGCAGCATGCGCTTGAGGTAGACGCGATGGGTGGCGCGCTCGGCCGGGTTCGCGGGGAAGGGCAGCACGAAGGCGACCCCGGTGAGCCCGGCGCCGGGACTGTTGAGCTGAATCACGTCGAAAGGAGTGAAGCCGAGCTTGTCCTGCGCATAGCCGACGAGCTCGGCCCGTTGGGTCGCGCCGGTGCTCTCCCAAGGCGCCTTGCCCTCGGTGACCTGCTCGCCGTCCACGCGGATCTCGAGCGGAAGCAAAGCACCGAAGAGCTTGATCAGCTCGATTACGGTGGCCTGCTTGAACCACTGCTCGGCACCGCGACGCGCGTTGAGCGTCACCGTCGTACCGGTTTCTCCGGCCGGGCCCGCCTCGGTGATGGAGTATCGCCCGTCCGCAGTACCGACCCAGCGCGTGGCCGGGCCGCCGGTGGGCTGTGTCAGTACTTCGATCTCGTCGGAGACCATGAAGGCCGACAGCAGCCCGATGCCGAACTGGCCGAGGAACTCGGTCCGCGCGAAGCCGATCTCGTCCCGTTTCGAACTCCGCCCGATCGTCGCCAGCAACTCCCGCACCTCGTCGGGCCCGAGCCCGATCCCGGTGTCGGTGATACTCAGCCGATCAGCACCGGTCCGTACGTCGATCCGCGCCGGCGCGTCCGGCTCTCGCGTCCGGCGCGCGGTGATCGCGTCCACAGCGTTCTGCAACAGCTCCCGCAGATAGACCCGCGGACTGCTGTACAGGTGATTGCTCAGCAGATCGACGATCCCGTGCAGATCGACCTGAAAGTTCTCGCTCCCCATGCCCAGCCTCTCGTCCCACCCCCGGGCGCCACACGCTACGCCATCGCGGCGACAGAGGCCGGTGCGCTCCTCAGAGGTGGGCGACGAAACGGATGGCCAGTTTGGAGAAGCGGCTGCCTTGCTTGGCATAGTTGAGGAACTTGTCGATGCCTTCGAGGTACTCGGTCACCCTGCTCGCCTTGGCGATGTCGTCGGACAAGGCGATCGGCAGCTTCGTGGTCGGCTCCCGGACAGTCACCTTCAGGGTTTCGTCGCGGCACTTGCTGGTGGCGATCCCGACGCCCAACCCCTCCATGACGATGGTGGACAACTGCTTGTCCGCCAGTCCGTCGACGGTCCCGGCGTACTTCGTGACCGCGAGGGTGCATTGGACCAGTGCCGGACTGAGCCGGCCGGTGCGTTTGAGTGCATCGGCCAAGGCCTGCTGCCCGAGTGACGCGATCTTCCCCGCGACCACGGAATGCCCCACCCACCCGACCGTGAGCGGAAGTTCCAGATCCCACGCGAGCGAGGCCGGTGGCAGGTCGACCGTGACGACGCCTCCCGGCACGAGGAAGTTCCGGCCGGCTGCGAAGATTCCGCGGTACGAGGTCATGGTGAGGGTGTCGCCCCAGGGCGTCACGTCGCCGTCCACGCTGCCCGTGTTCCGCAGTACCCAGACGGCGTCGCTGTTGTTCTCCAGATAGGTCGTGGCTCCGGAAACCGTCGTACACGCGGTGATCTTGTCGATGTACTCCACCTCGGCCTCGGTGTCCGTCGTGACGACGAGCGGGACACCGTAGTTGCCGGGGCAGTCGGTCCGTGGAACCTGATAGGTCGCCTTGGCCGGCGGCGGATCCGACGGCGGCGGTGAGAAGGGTGGAATGCTGATCCGGCTCGTGGCCGGCGTCGGCGTGACCTCACAGTCGGCGCCGTTGCAGCATCCACTGAGCCCCAGCCCCAGGACGACAACGCTGATGATGACCTTCGCTGCATTATGCATCGGATCCCCCGGTCTCTTCTTGTGACAGTAGGTCACGGACGACGATTACGGAAGGTGACAACGTCGGGAACCGCTGGCCTTGAAAGCGCGGCGAACATGTGTTCGACTATCATCCATGCGATGGGCTGGACAGCAGATCGACAAGGAAACGCCGGGGACGTTGCCGGGGCTGGGGTCGATCGCGGGCCTGGTGCGGAGTGTGACGACGCCGGAGTTCCGTGGCGTGACGTTCCACGAGGTGCTGGCGCGGTCGGCGCTGAACTCGGTGCCCGGGTCCGGGCTGCCGTTCAACTGGACGGTCAATCCGTACCGCGGTTGCACGCACGCCTGCCGGTACTGCTTCGCGCGTCCGAGCCATCGCTACCTGGAATTGGACCAGGGCCTGGATTTCGACCAGCAGATCGTGGTCAAGACGAACGTCGCCGACGTACTCCGCAGGGAGCTGGCGCGGCCCTCGTGGCGTGGTGACCAAGTTGCCCTCGGCACCAATACCGACCCGTACCAGCGGGCGGAGGGGCGCTACCGGCTGATGCCGGGAATCATCGAGGCGCTGGCGGATTCCGGTACGCCGTTGTCGATCCTGACGAAGGGGACGTTGCTCAAGCGCGACCTCTCGCTGCTGACGGAAGTGGCCGAGCGGGTGCCGGTCGGGATCGGTATCTCCTTGGCGCTGGGGGACGAGGAGCTCCGCAAGCGTCTCGAGCCTGGCGTGCCGTCGGTGCGCGGCCGTCTGGACCTGATCCGGGCAGTGCGTTCAGCCGGCCTGCCGTGCGGCGTGATGGTGGCGCCGGTGCTGCCGTGGATGACCGATTCTGCTGAGCAACTGGACGAGCTGCTGGGTGAGCTGGCGGAGGCGGGCGCGACCGGGGTGACGACGCTCGTCCTGCATCTGAGGCCGGGCGTGAAGGAATGGTTCATGGGTTGGCTCGCCCAGGAGCGTCCAGACCTGGTTTCACGCTATGAGCAGCTCTACTCGCGGGGTGCGAACGCCTCACCGAGCTTCCGCCGCGACTTCGAGGCGAAGGTCCGCCCTCTCCTTGACAAACATGGCTTCGGCTCCTCCTCCCGCCACCGCTCTCGCTCCGACAGCGAACCGGTCACCCCCACCAAGCGGCTGGGCATCGTCGAGATTCCAGGCCAAGGCTCAGACTCCGGCTGGGGAGAACCGGACCCCACCCGGGCTCGCTTCCGAGGTCCCCGCAAGGCACCGGCCCCTGTCCCACCAGCCACCCCGGACCTCAGCCAGGACACGCTTTTCTAGAACCATGGCCGCCAGGTGATCTGAAAAGCGGTTGCTCGCCGGGCTTCGGCGCTGTGTGATCAGGTCATCTGCGACCGACGCCACTGTGCGATCGGGGCACTGCGTCCGACTCGTCAGCCGGGAGAGGCCAACTCATGAGCACGCCACGATCGCTGCCATCACCGCCCTCGCCACCATCACCGCCCTCGCTGCCGTCGCAGTCCTCGCCGCCATCGGAGCCCTCGCCGCCTGGTCTCGACGGATCAGCTATCCGGATCGGCGCTCTCGTCCCGCTCACTCGGCCTGGCTGGGTAGAGGCAGGGCAACACCTCCTAGCCGGACTCGAGTTGGCCGTTCGCGATGTCAACGACGCCGGCGGCATCGCCGGCACCCCACTCGAACTGCTGGTCAGAGACACCGCAGCCGATCCACAAAAGGCCGTAGCGGCGGTAGACGAGCTGGACCGCCTAGGCGTTGCTGCCTTAGCCGGGGAGTATCACAGCGTCGTCGCCCGCGCCGCTGCCACCAGAGCGGACGCCCTCGGCCTGCCGTTTCTCTGCTCGTCAGCGGTCCTCGACGCACTCACCGAACAACCAACAGACTGGGTCGCGCGCCTAGCCCCGCCACAATCCCGCGGCTGGCAGCTCTACGCAGACTTCCTACTCAACTCTGGCCACAGCCAAATAGCCGTCGCAACCCAGTCAAGCATCTACTGGGCATCCGGCCTCACCATCCTGCGGGACTACCTCACCCCACGCGGTGGCACCGTCACCGAACTCGACCTGCGCGCACTAACCCCCACGGCCGTCTGCGACGAACTAGCCAACAACCGCACAACAGCCCTTCTCCTACTGGTCGGCCACCCAGACCCAGCGGTTCCACTCGTCAAGGCCATCCGCCACGATCCCCGCCTGGCCGAACTCTTGATCGGCGCCCCAGCCGGCCAACCAGAGTTCTCGGAATGGGCAACTCTGCTGGGCACCGACGGCGCCGCAATCCCCTTCCTCCGCTACCTACCCGAACACCTAACCCCCCTCGGCACCCAAGTCGACACCGCCCTCCGCAAGCTGTTACCCGAACCCCCTTCCTTCGTAGCCTTCGAGGGCTACGACACCATCGCCGTACTCGCCGAAATACTCCGTACTCACGGCCCAACCCGAACCCGCATAGCCACCTCCTGGCCCCACCTAGAAGTCGAAGGCACCCGAGCCCGAATCACCTTCACCCGCACCCCGTCCATCCCCACCTACCAATGGCCCACGCCCCCAATCCAAGTAGCCGACCGAGACCCAGCAGACCCCACCAGTTTCCGAACCCTCCACACCACCTAAGCCCCTCACCAGCACCCACCGCCGGGCGGTACGGCGAACGCACTGACTTGCCCGCCACGAACTCAGGACCGCCCGGGACGCCGCCACTGCCCGACCGCCACGACCAGCACGGCTGAGCCGCCCGCCCGCAGTCGCGGGTGCCGCCGGGGGAGCTGCGTGGCCTACCCCGCCGGGACGGGCAGTTGGCCGACACTCTCGTCGCCGCGGCCGTGTGCGCCGCCGAGGAGTTGCGCCGGCTCACCTACCCGCCACCACCGGTGGTCGGCCGACACCTTCATCACGCGCCCGTCCCTGGTAGTGCGCGCGGCCGACGCACCGCCTGCTGTTGTCAGCGGCGACGTAGGAGTCGCGCCTATGGGGTGGGTGGCAGTGTCGACGGAGGACGTGCGTGGGTTAGCTGGTCGTTGCCGACGAGGGTGGTCGGATGACGTCCTCGTTGCGCGCCTGGCGCCGGTTGCGTGTGGCTCTCGGCGGACCCGCCTGCTGTTGTCAGCGGCTGGGGTCGATGGGAGCGCCGACGGAGGAGGTGGGTGGGATGGCTGGTTGTTGTTGCCGGCGAGGGTGGGTTAGCGGCTGGTGAGGATTTGGGGGCCGGAGTCGGTGATGGCGACGGTGTGTTCGGCGTGGGCACCTCGGGTTTTGTCGGCGGAGCGGAGGGTCCAGCCGTCTTCGTCGATGACGTAGACCGAGCCGGGGCCGTGCCAGAACCAGGGTTCGATGGCAATCACGTGTCCGGGGCGGAGCTTCAGGCCGCGGCCCGGTTGGCCGCCGTTCGGGACGTGCGGTTCTTCGTGCATGCTCCGGCCGATGCCGTGGCCGCCGAAGTCCAGGTTGGTGCCGACGCCCGCTTTGTGGCCGACCTCGCCGATCGCGGCGCCGATGTCGCCCATGCGGGCACCCGGAACCGCCGCGGCGATCCCCGCTGCGAGCGCCTGCTCGGTGGCGGCGATCAGCTCCAGATCGTCGGCGTTCGGTGTACCGACGACGAAACTGGTGGCCGAGTCGGCGCACCAACCGTCGATCGAGGCTCCGCAGTCGACGTTCAGCAGGTCGCCGTCGGCCAGGCGTAGCTCGCTCGGCAGGCCGTGCAGGACGGCGTCGTTGACCGACGTGCAGATCACGCCGCGGAACGGGTTGGTCGCGAACCCCGGCTGATACCCGTCGAACAGCGACACGGCCCCGGCGGATCGCAGTACGTCGCGAGCCACCTCGTCCAGTTCGCGCAGCGAGACACCGACAGCGGCCTGCTTCTTCACCGCGGTCAGCGCCGCGCCGACCACCTTGCCGGCGGTGCGCATCTGCTCGATCTCTGCCGCCGTCTTCAGTTCGACCATCAGCTTCTTCCTCAACTTCACGTGATAGTTATACCGGTACTATTATCACGCTCCTGGTGCGACCACCCCTTTCCAGTGGGGACCACGAACGCGGGCCACCACGCGCACGTC
Source organism: Kribbella qitaiheensis (assembly GCF_014217565.1). Classification (NCBI taxonomy): domain Bacteria; kingdom Bacillati; phylum Actinomycetota; class Actinomycetes; order Propionibacteriales; family Kribbellaceae; genus Kribbella; species Kribbella qitaiheensis. The sequence continues at coordinate 3,200,153 of NZ_CP043661.1, read as the reverse complement.
GTACAGCCGATGCAGGAGATCAACGGCAAGTGGGTCGCCTACGGGCTGGGCAATCTCGCGGCCGCGCATCGGGAACCGGGTAGCCGGAAGTCGGAGGGTCTTCTCGTTCGCTTCACCTTCGCGCCGGTCGGCGATGGTCACTGGAAGGTGCAGCAGGCCGGGTACGCGCCGCTGCTGGTGACGGACACGGTTCCGGACTTTGCTGGATCTGCTGGACGACCTGGTTCCCGACGGTGTCGTTCCCGAACCCGGAGGAGCCGGGCGCGGTCCGCGTTCTCGACGTACGGCGTGAGCTCGCGAAGCCGGGTCTGCCAACAAAGAAGAAGGCACGACTGGAACTCGCCGAGCAGCGCACCCGCCAAGCTGTGCAGTCCCTCGACGCAGCCCCGTCGACACTCTGAGTCAACCTAGGAGACGGCTCTCCGAGTCGGCGCCCGGGCGGCATCGGCGACGGCGACGGATGCGGAGGCGGAGGCGGAAAGCCTTTGAGATAGGAGAGTCTTGGGTTTTAGAGTCGGGGTATGTCTATCAACTGCTTCGTGATGGTTCGTCGTGCCCGGCTACGGGCAGGCGCGGGGTGCCTGGGGATGGCATCCGCTCGATAGTCGTTGGGCTCAGCGGGTCGTGGACGCCGCCGGGGTCACTCCCGGGGAACTCGTCCTCGACGTCGGAGCCGGCCTCGGCGCGTTGACCGCGCCGCTGGTCCGGGCCGGAGCCCAGGTGGTCGCCGTGGAGCTCCACCCTGGTCGTGCCGACCGGTTGCGCCGGCGGTTCGCGGACGCACCGGTGACGGTGGTTCGTGCTGATGCTGCCGATCTCCGGTTGCCCAGCAGACCGTTCCGGGTGGTCTCCAGCCCGCCGTACGGTGTCTCCACCTCGTTGCTGAAGAGGTTGCTCGCGCCTGGCTCACGCCTGGTCTCGGCCGATCTCGTCCTGCAACGAGCCGTGGTGAACCGGTGGACCAATGGTGCCGCACCGGGTGCGGCCCGCTGGTCGCGGTACTTCGACCTGTCGATCGGGATTCGCCTTCCTCGCAAGGCTTTCACCCCACCGCCACACGTCGATTCAGCTGTCCTGCTCATCCGCCGTCCTGTCCGCAGAACGGCCCGAAAATGACAACGGCCCCGCCTTCCTGAGCCAGGAAGGCGGGGCCAACTCGTGCGGTCAGCCGTGCCAGGAGCGCCACAATGCGGCGTAGGAACCGTCCTGGGCGACCAGTTCGTCGTGGCTGCCCAGCTCGGTGATCCGGCCGTCCTCGACCACGGCGACCCGGTCGGCGTCATGGGCTGTGTAGAGCCGGTGGGCGATCGCGATCACGGTGCGCCCCTCCAGCACCGCGCCCAACGAGCGCTCCATGTGCCGCGCGGCGCGCGGGTCGATCAACGAGGTCGCCTCGTCGAGCACCAACGTATGCGGGTCGGCCAGCACCAATCGAGCCAACGCCAACTGCTGTGCCTGGGCCGGTGTCAACGCGTGCTGCCCGGATCCGACTCGCGTGTCGAGCCCGTCCGGCAACGCCAACGTCCAGTCCCGCGCGTCCACTGCTTCCAACGCAGCCAGCAGTTCGGAGTCGGAAGCGTCCGTGCGCGCCATCGAGAGGTTGTCCCGCAGCGTGCCGACGAAGACGTGGTGCTCCTGGGTGACCAGCGCGACCTGCTTGCGCAGATCGTCCAACGGCAGCTCGGTCATCCCGACCCCACCGACGCTCACCGAGCCGGTTCGTGGCGGATGGATCCCCGCGACCAGCCGGCCGAGTGTCGACTTGCCCGCGCCGGACGGCCCGACCATGGCGATCCGCTCGCCCGGCTGGACAGTCAGCTCCACGCCGTGCAAGACGTCGCGCCCGTCGACGTACGAGAACCTGACGTCGCGTGCCTCGACCAGCTCGCCGTCCGGCGTACGGCCCGACGGGGTCCGGTCGTCCGGTACGTCGGTGATGCCGAGCAGCCGGGCGAGTGCGGCGCCACCGCTCTGGAGCTCGTCCATCCAGGAGATCAGCCGGTCCACCGGATCGATCAGCTGGTTGACGTAGAGCACGCCGGCCGTGACCGCGCCCAGCGAGACGTGCCCACCGAGGTGCAGCCAGCCGCCGAACAACAGCGTTCCCACCACCGGAACCACGTAGCCGATCTCGACCACCGGGAACCAGACGGTCCGGAGGAACAACGTGTACCGCTCGGCGTTGTACGAACCGCGGATGTCGTCATCGGAACGCTGTACGCGCTGGTCGTACCGCTGCAGTGCCTCAACAGTGCGAGCACCCTCGACGGTCTCGGCGAGCGAGCTCGTCAACTGTGCGTACGCCGCGTTCTCGCGCAGATACCCGTCCTTGGCGCGGCGCAAGTACCACTTGGTGCTCAACGCGAGCACGGGGACGAGCGCGAGCACGGGGACCAGCACCCAGACGCCGACGAGCATCGCGGCCGCCACCGTGAACAGCACGGTCACGAACGCCACGATCGTCTCCGGGACGGCGAACCGCACTGTCCTCGACAACGCGTCCACATCCCGCGACGTGCGGGTCAGCAGGTCGCCGGTGCCGGCTCGCTCGACCGTGCCGATCGGCAGCGCCAATGCGTTGTCGACGAAGTCCTCGCGCAGCTCGGCCAGCACCTGCTCGCCCAGCGCGAAGGAGCGATACCGGGCCCAGCGGGTGAGCAATGACTGCACCACCACGAAGACGGCGATCACCAGGATCACCTGGTTGACCTTGCCTGCGGTGGTGCCGTTCCGGACGTCCTCGACCAGCCCGCCGATCAACCGTGGCGCGGCCAGGCCGGACACCGCCGCCAGGCCGTGCAGACTCAACGCGATCAGCAGTGGGCGCGGGTGCCGCCGAGCGAGGACCCGGGCATACCGGCGTACGTCGGCAGAACTCGCGACGGGCAGAATCTGTCTCACGCCGGCACCTCCTCGTCCTCGGTCTCTCTGGTCACTGTCCCGCGGTACTGCGATTGCTCCTCGAGCAGCTGCCGGTGCTTGCCAACGGCAACCACTCTCCCGGCGGCGACGAAGATCACCTCGTCGACCCGGTCCAGCAGCAGTGGGCTGGAAGTCAGTACTACGGTGCTTCGGCCGGCCCGGTGCTCCGCCAGCCGCTCCGCGATCCGCATCTCGGTGTGCGCGTCCACCGCGGAGGTGGGCTCCACCAGCACCAGCACCGACGGGTCGGCCAGTAGCGCGCGGACCAGGACCAACCGCTGCCGCTGCCCGCCGGAGAAGGAGCGGCCCTTCTCCTCGACATCGGAGTCGAGCCCTTCCGGCAACGCGACCAGCACGTCCTCGGCGGACGCCGTCCGGATCGCGGCCATCAGCTCATCGTCCGTACGCCGGTGGGCCGGGTCGAGCTCGTCGCGCAAGGTGCCGGTGAACAGCTGGGTGCCGACGTCGCTCACCAGGATCCGCCTGCGCACGTCCGCCCGGGTCGCGCTGGCGAGCGTGACCCCGCCGTACCGGGCCTCGCTGGTGTCGTCGTACCGGCCGAGTCGGTCGGCCAGCACCGCCAAGCTGTCCGCCTCGGCGGACACGATCGCGGTCAGCAGGCCGTCCCGGGCACGGATGCCGGACACCGGGTCGACCAGGTCTCCGCGCTCCGGCAGCCGGACCGGGTCGGCCGGATCCACCACTTCCTGAGTCAGCTCCAGCACCCTGTTCACCCGGCCGGCCGCGACCAGGCCACGCATCAGCGCGTTGGCGAACTCGGTCGCCGTCCGCAGCGGCAGCACCAGGAACATCGCATAGCCGTAGAAGGCGACCAGCGTGCCCGCGCTCAGCTCGCCCCGCAGCGCGAAGTGGGCTCCCAGGCCGACGACGCAGACCACGAAGATGCCGGGCAGCAGGACCTGGGCGGCATCCAGGACGGACTGGATCCGGGCTACCTGGACACCGGCCCGCCGGACCACCTGCGACTCGGCGCGGTAGCGCCGGGAGAAGGAGTCCTCGCCGCCGATGCCGCGCAGTACGCGCAGGCCGGAGACGATGTCGGAGCCGAGCGAGTTCAGCTCGCCGACCGCCTGGCGTTGGGCGAACTGCTGCTTGTGCAGCGGCCGCAGCATCGGGCCGAGCGCGAACAGCATCACCGGCACGCCGATCAGCACGACCAGGCCGAGCACGGTCGAGGACTGCAGCAGGATGAAGGCGACGACGGCGAAGGAGACGATCGATCCGGCGAACCGGGCACAGACCTCCATCAGGTTTCCGACATAGGAGAGGTCACCCGCGCCGATGCTGACCACCTCACCGGTGGCCAGGTTCTTCGGCAGCGTCGCGCCGAGGTCGGCCGACTTCCGGGTCACCACCTGGACCGTCCGGTACGCCGCGGAGAGCCAGTTCGACACGGCGTACCGGTGCCGCATGATGCCGGCCAGCGCCTGCAGGATCCCGACGGCCGCCAGCGCGGCGGTCCACTGCAACAGCCGGTCGCCGTTGCGATCCGCGATGCCCTGGTCGATCGCCTTGCCCAGGATCGCGGGGATGAAGGCCTGCGACGCCATCCAGAGGATCCCGAACGCCATCCCGCCCGCGAGCGTGGCTTTCTGACCGCGCGCCACCCACCAGAGGTAGCGGGCAGGCGAACGGTGATCGGGAGTGCCGGGATCGGCGACAGGTAGCTGTTTCATAGCTCTCTCAGGCTAGGCGGCGCCACCGACAGAAGCATGTGATTAAAAACCCCCCGCCTCCGACCCCGCGGCGATCAGAAGGTGTGGCGGAGCTTCATCTTGCGTTGGGCAACGAGTTCCCGGGCCGCCACCTGGACCGCCTGTGCTGAATCCATGCTGGTGATCGCGCATCGTGGAGCGAGTGGCTACCGTCCGGAACACACGCCGTCGGCGTACCGCCTCGCGGCGGCGCTGGGGGCCGACTACCTGGAGCCCGACCTGGTCGCCACGCTCGACGGCGTCCTGGTGGCCCGGCACGAGAACGAGATCTCCGGTACGACGGACATCGCCGACCACGCGGTGTTCGCGGACCGGCGGATCACCAAGATCATCGACGGGGCCGCCGTCACCGGCTGGTTCGTCGAGGACTTCACCTACGAGGAACTGCGCACGCTCCGGGCCAGGGAACGGATGCCCGCGCTCCGGGCCGCCAACACGGCGTACGACGGCCGGGAGACGATCCCGACCTTCGACGACGTCGTCGCGCTGGCCCGGCAGGAGTCGCAGCGACTCGGCCGTCCGATCGGGGTGATCCCCGAGATCAAGCATCCGGCGTACTTCCGGCACCTGGGGTTGCCGCTGGAGGAGTTGCTCGCGGAGCGGCTGGCCGTGCTGGGGCTGCGCAAGGGCGAGGCGATGGTCCAGTCGTTCGAGCCGACGAGTCTCCGCCGCCTGTCGGTGATGACTGGTGTGCCGCTGGTGCAACTGGTCGACTCCGAGAACGCGCCGAACGACTTCCTGCGGACGGGCGACGGCAGGACGTTCCTGGACCTGATCGAACCGGCCGGCCTGCGCGAGATCTCGACGTACGCGCAAGTACTGGCGCCGCACAAGGACCTGGTGATCCCACGGACCTCCAGCGGGGCACTGGGCGAACCGACCAGCCTGGTGGACCAGGCGCATCGCGCCGGGCTCTCCGTGCAGGTCTGGACCTTCCGTGCCGAGCGTCGCTTCACCCCGGCCCGGCCTGGACATGGCCGGTGAATTGGCCCGCTTCGCCGCGGCCGGCATCGACGGTGCCTTCGCCGACCACCCCGACATAGCAGTAGCCGCGGCCGCGCGGACCAGCCTCAAGGTCTAGCTACCGCGGGAACGACAGCTGGAGCTCCCTCAGAGCCGCGTCCGCCGGCCCAGCCAGCTTACGATCGATCGCGTGATTCTCCTCAGGACCCAGTACTACGCGTGCACTCGTGGCGGGCCTGGTGCGGATCAGCCTGGTCCGCAGGTACGTCGGCGGGTGGGTCGAGTCGGTTCTGGTGTCCCGGATCCGGCTGGCCCGGACCCGCCGCTCGATCTCGCGGGCCGGGAACTCACCGAGCTCGCGGCGGACCGCCGCAACCGGCTCCTCGTCGGGAGCGAAGCGGAGCCTTCGCTCGAGCGCCAAGTACGAGGTACTGAACAGCAGCGTCCGCTCGAGCATGGACGCGGCCGCTTCGGAGCCGGCCATCTCGCCTGCTTTGCGGTCGGCCAGATACTCGGCCCGCTGGCTGCTGCGCAGCGCAGCCTTGGCCAGCAACCAGCCGTAGCTGCGTGCCAGCGCGCCGACAGTGGCATTGAGGATCCTGGTCACGATGCCGACGGTCGGGTCGGTCTCCAGATAGACGCCGGCCTCGCGGCGGAAGTCGTCCAGCGGCTGGGTGCTGAAGGTCTCCTGGATCTCGGCCAGGATCGTCTCCGCGGCGTCGACCACGAAACCGTGCCGGGCGTCGCCGTGCTTGCCGTGGCCGAGTTCGTGCGCCAGCACCGCGACCCGCTCCTGTGGACCTAAGGCGATCCATGCCGGCACGCCGATGCCGACCACGGGCCGGAACCGCCAGCCGATCCTGGCGAACCAGATGTTCGGCTCGGCGTCCACGACGACCAGGTGTACCGGCTGGGTGCCGATGGCCTCGGCGAGGCGATCCAGTACGGCGTACAGGCTTGGGGCGTCGGCGCGGTGCAGTGGCTGTGCATCGTCGCTCAGCCCATGCATGCGTGGGCGGAACAGGATTGCCAGGCAGAAGGCGACTACGGCGAAGGCGATGCTGAGCCAGAGCGGTCTGTAGAAGAGCAGTAGGGCGATGCCGCCGAGGAACGCGGTCAGTGGCACCAGGAGTAGCAGTGCGGACAGTAGGTACGCCGTGAGCCGGGCGGCGTCCCAGCTTGCGCGGTGGACTGTGCCGGACTCCAGTTCGCGGTAGAGCGTGTCGGCGAGGCGGTGCTCGAGCTTGAGGCGCCAGGCCGCGTACGGGCGGTCAGTAGGCGTCGGATCGACGTTCCAGTCGCACTTGTCGCACCAGGTGACGCACCGCGGGTCTACGGGGACTTGCTGGGAGCACTGTGGGCAGTGCGTTGCCCCGGTTTCCGTCTGCACCGGGGCAGTGTGTCAGTAGTTCGGTGGAGCGGCAGCACGGTGACGACCTGTCGGGGCCTACCGAGGAGAGTCGTCACCGTGCTGCTGGCGTTGGCGGTGGAGCTTGAGTAGTAGTGCCCGCCGGCGCCGGGCCAGGATGGCCCGGGCTGCCGGGGTCACGCGGCCGGCGGCTTGTCGTCGTAGATGCGGGCGGCGATGTCCGACTCCTGCTGGCCGTTCTGCTGAACGTTCTGTTGGACGTTCTGCCAGACCGCCTTGCCGTCGGACTCCGGCATCACGATCCAGGCGATCACGTAGCCGATCAGTGCGGTGCCGCCGGTGATGATGGTGAGTCCGACGATGCCCAGCCGGACCAGCGTCGCGTCGATGTTGAGGTACTCCGCGATGCCGCCGGAGACACCGGACAGCATCCGCTGGTTACGCGAGCGACGGAGGACCTTGCCGGACAGGTTCGAGAACGGTGCAGTTGAGTTCGTCATGTCCCCAACTGTGCCGCCGCGGACCCCTCCGCCACATCAGGATCGGACCCGACCGACCCCTGAGCCGACCCCTGCCCACACCGACCCCTCGCCCCTGACGACTTTCGTCGGTTCAGGGCTGGACGGGCGGCCTCGATCCGGGCCCGTTCGGCCGGTGATCGCCTCGTCGAAACTGGCCCCCGGACGGTGTCCGAGGCCGCGCCGGTGACGGCTACCCCGGTTGCCCCCAGTGCGGGCGTCTTTGTGCACCGGCTGAGTACCCCGGCCCCGGGAACATGCCTACTGGATGCACAGGGGCCGGCAACCGACGCAGGCGTTCCGTACCTTTGTGCACGGCCTGAGCAGGCGATCGGCCCGGAACACTCAGCCGATGCACAAAGGCGTCCGTACTGCAGGCAACAGGGGCTTCCCGGACGCCTACAGCCCTCGGAGCCGGCCGGCCGGCCCAATCACGCTCCGCGCGACTTGACCAACCCCATACCGCCCCTGCCCCCGACGGCGAACGAACTCTCACCCGATTCCGGCGGGCAGAGTACTACCGCCAACGCAGCCGAAGCCGCCACCACCGCGTCGCAGGACAAACACCCGAAACCAACTTATCCAGCAAGCTTCAGACGCAGGACACTAGTTCTGCAGCGGGAACGGGGGCCGGAAGAGGGGGTGTGGAGGGAGGGCTGGCTTGCACTCGCTTGGGGCGAGTGCTAATACTTGGTTAGCACTCACCGGGTGAGAGTGATAATTGCTCGCGCCCGGTAGGTGTGACCATAGACGGCCTCGATGAGGTGCCGGAGAGGTGGCGGGACGTGACCGCCGCACCGAAAGCACCGTCCGTCGCGGGCATCCGGCCGGCTGAACCAAAAACTCGACGCGGGAGGACTCGCGGAGAATGCCCAAGCTGATTGCTTTCAATGAAGAGGCGCGCCGTGGCCTCGAGCGAGGTATGAACACCCTCGCCGACGCCGTCAAGGTGACGCTTGGCCCGAAGGGCCGCAACGTCGTCTTGGAAAAGAAGTGGGGCGCCCCCACGATCACCAATGACGGTGTCTCCATCGCCAAGGAGATCGAGCTCGAGGACCCGTACGAGAAGATCGGGGCCGAGCTCGTCAAGGAAGTTGCCAAGAAGACGGATGACGTCGCTGGTGACGGCACCACCACGGCGACCGTGCTGGCCCAGGCGCTCGTGCGCGAGGGTCTGCGCAACGTCGCCGCCGGCGCCAACCCGATGGGCCTGAAGAAGGGCATCGAGAAGGCTGTCGAGGCCGTCAGCGAGCAGCTGCTGGCGCTGGCGAAGCCGGTCGAGACGCGCGAGCAGATCGCGGCCACCGCCTCGATCTCGGCCGCGGACACCCAGGTCGGCCAGATCATCGCCGAGGCGATGGACAAGGTCGGCAAGGAAGGTGTCATCACCGTCGAGGAGAGCAACACCTTCGGTCTGGAGCTCGAGCTCACCGAGGGCATGCGCTTCGACAAGGGTTACATCTCGCCGTACTTCGTGACGGACACCGAGCGGATGGAAGCGGTTCTCGACGACCCGTACATCCTCATCGTGAACAGCAAGATCTCCAGCATCAAGGACCTGGTCCCGGTGCTGGAGAAGGTGATGCAGACCGGCAAGCCGCTGGCCATCATCGCCGAGGACATCGAGGGCGAAGCCCTGGCGACCCTGGTCGTGAACAAGATCAAGGGCACCTTCAAGACCGTCGCCGTCAAGGCGCCGGGCTTCGGTGACCGCCGCAAGGCCATGCTCGTCGACATCGCCGTCCTCACCGGCGGCGAGGTGATCTCCGAGGAGGTCGGCCTCAAGCTCGACAGCGTGGACCTGGAGCTGCTCGGCCAGGCCCGCAAGATCGTCGTCACCAAGGACGAGACGACCATCGTCGAGGGCACCGGCGACGCCGACCAGATCTCCGGCCGGGTGAACCAGATCCGCGCCGAGATCGAGAAGTCGGACTCCGACTACGACCGCGAGAAGCTGCAGGAGCGACTGGCCAAGCTGGCCGGTGGCGTTGCGGTGATCAAGGTCGGCGCGGCCACCGAGGTCGAGCTGAAGGAGCGCAAGCACCGCATCGAGGACGCCGTTCGCAACGCGAAGGCCGCCGTCGAAGAGGGCATCGTCGCCGGTGGCGGCGTGGCGCTGCTGCAGGCGAGCGTGATCGCGTTCGAGAAGCTGGAGCTCGAGGGTGACGAGGCCACCGGTGCCGCCATCGTGCGGTCCGCGGTCGAGGCACCGTTGAAGCAGATCGCCGTGAACGCCGGCCTCGAGGGTGGCGTCGTGGTGGAGAAGGTTCGCAACCTCGAGCCGGGTCACGGTCTGAACGCCGCGACCGGTGAGTACGTGGACCTGATCAAGACCGGCATCATCGACCCGGCCAAGGTCACCCGTTCGGCGCTGCAGAACGCAGCCTCGATCGCGGCGCTGTTCCTCACCACCGAGGCAGTCATCGCCGACAAGCCCGAGAAGGCCGGTGCCGCCCAGGGCGGCGCCCCCGACATGGGCGGCATGGACTTCTGATCTCCTGAGGTCCAGCACCACAAAGCATCATGAAGGCGGTCCCAGCTCCGGCTGGGACCGCCTTTGCGTTGTCCCACGCGGTCAGCTGGTGACCTTGCGGAAGGACGCCGCGAGTGGCAGGGATCGGCCGGTTAATTCGGTGGACCATGACCTCGCCATGGCCGTACTGTCTGCGGCAGCGAGAACGACCGCGAGGAGAGGAGCGACCGATGAACCGACTGACCTGTGTTCCGGCGCGTCCGATCCGCTCGTCCAGCTCGCGCTGAGCCGATCCCGTGCCTCCTTCTGGAGGATTCGAAAGTGAAGATCCGTACTGCCGTCGAGACCGATCTCGACACCGTCCACACGCTGATCGCCGAGCAGTCGGTGAACACCGTGACCCGACCGCGCTTCGACGAGTACCTCGCGTCGGGCGCCTACCGCTACGACTGGACCTGGGTGGCCGAAAGCGACGGCGAGATCGTCGGCCTGGCCATCTGGTGGGGCATGGAGCAGTTCGGCCATCCGTTCAGCATCGACGGCCTGTACGCCGTACCTGGTGCCGACCGGGTCGCCGTCTGGACCGAGCTGATCCGCTCCGCGCTGGCCACCTTCCCCGCCGACGCTGAGCAGCCGGAGTACCACTTCTTCCTGCCCAACGCCTGGCGTGACCAGCCGGACGTCGTCGCCGAGCTGGAGCCGCGGCTCGAAGCGGCCGCGGCGGCGGGGCTGTCGGAGCTGACCGAGCGGCTGCGGTACGAATGGACGCCGGCCGACGGTCTGCCGGCGAGGTCGACCCGGTTGCGGTTCGAGCCGGCCGACGACGAGGCCTTCGTCGCCGTGTTCAGCCGGGTGATCGAGGGCAGCCTCGACGCCGCTACCGCAAGAGGTGTCGCCCGGCTCGGTGTCGAGGGCACGGCCAGGGAGGACCTGGCGATCTACCAGTCCATGCCGGGTGAGCGCTCCTGGTGGAGACTCGCGTACGACGGTGAGGGCAAGCTGGTCGGGTTCACGTTGCCCTCGGCCAACAACGGTGGGCCTGTCGTCGGCTATGTCGGGGTGGTGCCGGAGCAACGCGGGCACCGCTACAGCGATGACCTGCTGGCCGAGACGACGCATCTGCTCGTGGAGAGCGGAGCCGAGCGGATCAGGGCCGATACCGACCTGACCAACAAGCCGATGGCGGCGAGCTTCGAGCGGCAGGGTTACCGCAACCACGCCGTACGGATGGTCGCGTCCTACCCGATCGACTGACGGGAGTGGTCTGCTCCTGGTGGAAAGAGTTCTTCACCAGGGGCAGACGGCGGGCGGTATCACCCCTATGCTTCCCTGACATGTCAGACACCTCCGGTGATCACCGGAGTCAGGGGAGCCGCCGCGATGCGTGATATCGCGCTGATCCTGCACGTGGTGGCCGGAATCGTCGCGCTCGTGTTCGGTCCGTTGGCGATCGTTTTCACCTTGCGCCGCCGAAGCCTCAACTGGCTCGGCGAGACCTATCACTGGGCCGTCGCGCTGGTCTGCCTGTCGGCCCTGGTGATGGTGCCCTACGACTGGGCGAAGCTCTGGGTGTTCTGGCCGATCGCTGTCGCGTCCTACCTGTTCGTGTACTTCGGTCAGCGGGCGGCCGAGGAGGGAGGCGGCCTCTGGTATCGCGGCGTACTGCGCGGGTACGGCGGCGGCTGGATCGCCTTGTGGACGGCATTCCTGGTGGTCAACGTGCCGGGGAGTCCGTGGACCTGGGCCATCCCGATCGTGCTGGGGTCGGTGCTGATCGAGTGGCTCTGCTTCCGCCCGGCAGCGGCCTGGACGAACCAGTAGGCGACGGACTCCTCCAGGGTTACCGTCGGCCGTGGATTACTCGACGTTCGACGACTTCCTGGCCGTGCCGCGAGTCAACAGCCTGGCCCTCTCGGCCGATGGCGGCCGGCTGGTGAGGAACAGATCGAGCCATTCTCGAATGCCGGCCTGTGCGTGCGCGGTCCGCAGGCGTCTGGATTCGCTCGCCAGATGGATGTGATCTGCTGACTCAAAACCTGGACTCGTCTCTTCTTGGTCCAGGTTAGCTGCACAACCTGGACCAAGGGGATGGTAGTCCAGGTTGTCGTTCTAGGCCTGGCCGGCTTGTTCTTCCGGGGTTGCCTTGCGGACGACGAGCCTGGTCCAGGCGCCGACATAGACCCGGTCGTCGCCGGTCAGTTCGCGGCGCTGGCCGGGCGTGATCGGGTCCTCGGGGAGCGCCTCGGAAGCCTGGCCGACGAAGGTGCCGTTGGACGACTGCAGGTCCTCGACCCACCAGCGCTGGCCGTCGGTGGTGAGCTGGGCCTGGCGGCGGCTCACCCCGGTGTCGTCGCCGCAGTCGATCTCCGGGGAGATCCCGCGGCTCTTCGACGGCCGGCCGACCAGCACGCTCTTGGCCGTGACCGGGATGACCACCGGCAGACCCGGTGACGGGCACGGGTCGTCGCTCTGCTGTACGGCGTACCAGTCGGGGTCGACCCAGCGCTCCACCACCCAGTCCGCTACCTCCTGGGGCGCGGGCGGCACCGGCGGTGGCGTACCGAGGTCCAGCGGTGAGGCCGGTCGCGGCATCGTGCCGGTGGTGAAGTCGTAGCCGCAGTTCTCGCAGAACAAGGCGTCCGGAGCGGCCGGGTCGGAACAGTTCGGGCAGGCCTGGGTCGCCGGCGCCGGTGCCGCGACGGCGGGAGCCGGGACGGACGCAGCGGCCGGGGAGGCCGCAGCGCCGATCGGAAGCCCGCAGACGTCGCAGTAGTCGGTCGAGACCGACGGGTGCCCGCTAGGGCAGGTGGCTGAGCTCATTTCTTCACCCTGGTGGTCTTGGTGGACGCCGTGTCGAGCGCCATCTCGTCCGCCTTCTCGACGCTGCGCTTGAGTCGCACGGTGCCGGTGTCCTGATCGTCGATCTCGACCACCTTGCGCAGTCGCGAGGTGGCTTCCTCGTTGCCGGTCTGGGCGGCGAGCTGGACGGCGCGGCCGAGCTTGGTGGTCGCGGTGGCGGTGTCGCCGGCGGCCTTCGCGGCCAGGCCGTCCTGGATCGCCTCGGCGAGCTCGGTCTGGCCGGTGTAGTGCGCGACCTCCGGGCTGATCCGGGTGGTGAGCGCCTCGTCGTTGGACCACAGCGCCTTCACCAGGCCCTGCGCGACCACCTGGTCGCCGATCGCGAGCTGGACCCGGGCGGCCAGTTGCTCCTGCCCGATACCCTTCGCGGCCAGCCTGATCGCGACGTGGTAGTCGCGGGACTCGTCACCCCACGAGCCGGTCGGGTACGCGCTGGTCAGCGCGTTCACCTCGGTACGCCGGGCGGTCAGGTCGTCGACGGTCGGAGCGACCTGGCGGACGAACAGCACCTGCGCCCCTTGCGGAGCCCAGACCCGCATGTCGGCCCCGGCGACACCCTTGCTCATCGCCTGCCGGATCAGGCTGGAGAACTCCGCTGCCAGCTGGTCGGGCGCGGGGATGATGTCGACCGAGCCGAGCAGTGCGGTGGCGATCCGGCGGACCTCGTCGACCTGCCAGTTCACCCCGACGCCACGGCAGTCGCACTGGAACTGACCGGTGACGGCCTGGATCGTGGCGGACAGCACCTCGGGCGACTCGTGCTGGTTCTCGCCGTCGGTGAGCAGGATCGCGTGCTTCTGCGACAGCGACGGCACGGTCGCGAAGACCCGGGCGGCCAGTCGCAGCCAGGTGCCCATCGCCGTACCGCCGTCGGCGTAGAAGCGGGCGACCGCGTCCTTCGCGGCCTGCCGGGTGAACTGGTCCATCTTCACCATCACCGGTTCCGGTGACGGCGGGAAGGCGAGCTGGGCCCGGTCGTTGCCGGAGATGACGGCGAACCAGACCCCGTCGAGGATCTGGTCGAGCGCGGTCTGGGCGGCGTACGCGGCGGCCCGGATGCCTTCGGCACCCATCGAGCCGGAGGTGTCGACGATGATGATCTCGCCGGCGTCGCCGCTACCGGACTGGCCGGCCGCGCCCGCGCCGGTACAGGACACCGTGACGATCGCGTGGACGTCGGTGCCGCCGTCGGGAAGGAACTCGTTCTGGTACACGGAGGCGGAGAACTCGGCCATCTCAGGCGTCCTTTCTACAGTGCTGGCGCTCGGTCACAGACGAGCCAGTGCGACGGTGATGTTGTCCTGGCCGCCCTGGGCGTTCGCCCAGTCGACCAGTGCGGAAGCGGTGGCCAGGGGCTCGCCACGGTTGGCCGCAGCGGTCTGACGTACGAGGTCGGCCAGTGGTGCCGCCTCGGAGCAGTAGTTCCACAGACCGTCGGAGCAGACGACCAGCCAGCCCGGGCCGCCGATCTTGACGGTGGTGGTCCGGGGCGTGTGGTCGGGTGCGTCCTTGCCGAGCCAGCGGGTGATGGCGTGCGCCTGCGGGCCGGTCTCGGCCTCGTGCCGCGGTACGCCGGTGGCGATCAGCTCGGCCGCCCAGGAGTCGTCGACGGTGAGCCCGACAGCCTCTTCGTTGTCCGGGAACCAATAGGCACGGCTGTCGCCGACCACTCCGGCCACCAGCAGGTCGCCTTCGAGTACTGCGACGACGAACGTGCAGGAAGCCGGATTCGGGCTGTCCGGGCTGGTGTTGGCCAGTACTGCGTCGTTGGCGGCATCCGCTGAGGCCTTCAACCGGGCAATCACCGCACTGACCCGCGACGACTCGGTTCCCATCCCTTGCGCGTGACCGGCAGCCAGTACTTCGCGGGCGGCGCGCGCGGCAGCCAGGCTGGCCACGTCGGAGTCCAGCGAGGAGCTCACGCCGTCACAGACCACCAACTGCGCCCTACTACCGGGCTCTGGGTCCGCAGAGATCGCTACGGCGTCCTCGTTCCGGCTGTGCCGGATCCCGCGGTCACAGACAGCGCCGACCCAAGGCGCCGGCTGCTCGCTGAAGTGATCGCGTGGCTTCGTCGCCTTGGTGCCACAGGTCTCGCAGTACTGGTCGGGGCCGATCTTGCCGCCGCAGGAGCGACAGGGGCCGGGCAGCGCCGACGGATTCAACTCGACCGTCGGCTCGGTGTCCGTGTCGATCGCCGCCGACGGCACTGGCGTGGTCGGGGTCAACTCGGCCCCGCACGCCTCGCAGAAACGGTCGGCGTCGGAGATCGGCCCGCCGCAACTCGGGCAGGCCATGCTCGTCGTGCCGGTCGTACTCGTCATCGCAATGTCCATCCTCGAACCTCGTTGGCCTGGTCGACCAGGGCGATCCGTTCCTCCCGGCTGGGCGCTTGCCCGGCCAGCTCACGGTAGGCGGACTCCAGGCCGTCCCGCAGTTCCGGTTCGGTAGCAGCATGCCCCGCGATATGCAGGCCCGGCTGCGGGCCCTTGCCGAGCACTTCGTCCAACGCGATCCGGAACACGTTCGCCGACAGTTGAGCCCGGTCGGCCGGGTCGATCGTCAGCGCCTCGATACTGCCCATGGCCTCCGCGAGAGCGGGGAGGCCACGCCCTGATCCTGCCAGCAATCCGGCTCGTTGGCGGCGAGCCCGGATGAACGCGCCGCTGGTCGGCGGTACCAGGTCGACCGCCGCGATCGCTCCGTCCAGGTCGCCGCGGGCAGAGCGGATGGTGGCCAGGCCGAACGCCGACGGTGCGATGTAGTTGGCGTCGGTGCGGGCGCAGGTGATGTAGAGCCCTTCGGCGACGTCGTACTCGCCACTGAGTTCGCAGGACAGGGCCAGTGCGAGCTTGGGTGCCAGCTCGCCAGGGACCTGACCATAGACGGCGTTGAAGGCCGACTGCGCGGCGGCGTTGTCACCGCGAGCCAGGGCGACCAGCCCGGACATCCAGACCGCACGCCACTCCCACGGGTCCTCGGCCAGCAGGTCGGACACGGCCGTGTCGACCATGTCGTACTGGCCGGACTCCAGCGCGGCCAGTGCGATCTCCAGCAGCACCTGGGGCGACTGCTCCGGCGCGTTGACCAGCAACTCCAGCCGCGCGGCCGGGTCCGGGACGCTCACGGTCTTCAGCCAGCCGGCCAGCTTGTCGGTGTTGTCCGTCAGCAGTGAGGGCAGCCGCATCCACGGGGGAGCGGCCTCGCCCAGACCGGCGGAGAGGTCGCCCGGGCTGCCGAACAGCAGCGACGACGCGGAGTGCTGCGCAGCGCCACTAGTCTGCTGCGACGCGACCACCTCACGCAGTACGCCGAGCAGCTGGACGCGGAACTCGTCGGCGGACACGAAGCGGTCGGCCGGATCCTTGGCGCAAGCCTTCAGCAGCAGCCGGTACACGGAGTCGTGCTGCTGGAACAGCGGGACGTCGGCCACGGGCGGCAGTGAGGACAGGTACGTCGACTGGTAGCCGCGGAACTCCATCGCCAGCACGGTCAGAGTGCGGCCCAGGGTGTAGATGTCCGAGGCAACCGACGTACCGACCTCGGGGACCTCCGGGGCCTGGTAGCCGACCGTGCCGTAGATCGCTGAGTCCATGTCGTCGATCCGGCGGACACCGCCCATGTCGATCAGCTTCACCGCGTCGCCGACCTGGATGATGTTGTCCGGCTTGAAGTCGCAGTAGACCAGGCCGAGGTCGTGCAGGTACGAGAAGGCGGGCAGGATCTCCAGCAGGTAGGCGATCGCCTGGTCGATCGGCAGTGCGTTGTACCGGCCGCCGTTCGCCTCCATCCGCTGCTTGAGCAGGGTCTTCAGCGAAGTACCGCCGACGTACTCCATCACGATGTAGCCGGCGCCTTCGTGGGTGACGAAGTTGTAGATCTCCACGATCAGCGGGTGCTCGACCCGGGCCAGGAACTGCTGCTCGGCGATCGCGGCCGCGACGGCGTCCGGGTCCTCGGAGTTCAGCAGGCCCTTGAGCACGACCCAGCGCTTGGAGACGTTGAGGTCCCTGGCCATGTAGATCCAGCCGAAACCACCGTGTGCCAGGGCGCCGGCGACCTCGTACTGGCCGGCCACCAGGTCGCCCGCCTTCAGCTTCGGGGCGAACGAGAACGGGCTACGGCACTTCGGGCAGAACCCCTCGGTCCGGCCCGGCTGGTCGCCGCGGGACCGGCCCACCGCGTTACCGCAGGTCGGGCAGGTCCGGCGGTCCTCGGGGACCATCGGGTTGACCAGGATCGCCTTGCCGGCGTCGATCGCCGGGATCGGCGGCACGGTGGTGAGTCCGGCACCGAGCCGCGCCCCGCGCAGCCGGGTGGACGAAGTACCGAGTCGGCGGGTCAGCTTCGAGCCGGCCTTGGTCGCGCGGGCCGAGCCGAGTGGTGTGGAGGCCAGCCGGTTGGAGGCGCGCGAGACGGTCGACGGCGAGCTGATCGGCTCTTGGACGACCGGTGCGGCGACGTCGGGAGCACCGGCGACAGCGGACGGGCTGAGCGCCCCCGATGGAGCGGGTGAACCGCAGACGTCGCAGTAGCCGTCCATGATCGTGCCGGAGCAGCCCGGCTGGGTGCAGGCGATGTTCGTCATGTCGTCCCTCCTGTGGCGCGACCGGAGTGTGGGTCGGCGGCAAGACTGGTGTCCAGATAGGTCTGGTAGGCCGCTACGAGCGCGCCGAGCCGGACCAGGTTCACTGGTTCGGTGTCGATCACGTCGTGGCCGCGCCGGTAGAGCTCGGCAAGGTCTTCGGTGGTTCCGCTGGTCCGGGCAAGACTGCCCGCCTTCACCTGGTACGCATCGAGCCGAGCGGCCAGTTCGTCCCTGCGTTCCAGTGCAGCGCCGTACGCCGTCTGGGCCTGACCCAGCGCACGCCGTACGGCGTCCAGGCGGCTCAGGTACCTGTCCAGCTCGGCAGCGGTGTTCGGCACCGGTCCGAGCGCGGTGACGTCCGGTACGCCGAGGCGCGGCGCAGGGGTGACCGCAGCGACGCACCGATCGGCAAGAGCCCGTACTGCGGCTCCCTGTGCCTCCAGCTCGGTCCGTACTGCGCGGGCGCGAGCCACATCGGCAGCGCGCTCCCGGCGGGTAGCACCGCCGACGATCAGGTCCCGCTCGGTACGGGCGGCATCCATCTCGAGCGAGCCGATCAGACCGCCGACATCCGCACCACGCTTGGCACGATCGGTCAGGTCGGTGACCCGGCGGTCCAGATCGTGGTGGTTCGCGATCGCCGCGTTCCGGCTGATCGCAGGCTCGTTCTTTACCAGGTCGCTGATCCGCTCCACCTGCGCCCGGAGCTGCCTGAGCCGCGCGGCGAGGTCCGCGTCGCCCGGCTCCAGCGCGAGCCTGGCCCGCAGGGTGGCGGCCAATGCATCGGACAAAGTGCATGCCTCAGGCAACGAAACCGCGAGCGAGCCGCTCGCGCCACCGGTGTCGAGGCCGCCCCAGATCAGCGTCGAGATCCGCTCGGTCTCGGTCGCGCCGACCCGGCCGGAGTCCCAGGTGACCAGGATCAGCTCGTACCGGTCCGAGGCTGCCTTCCAGACCGCCATCGCCAGCACGACGTCACCGCTGAGGGAGTCGGCGTCCTCGGCTTGCAGAGCGGCCTGGTCGAGCTCGTCCAGCTCGGCCCGCCGACGGTCGCGCCAGGTCCCGAGCGCATCGAGGAACGTCAGCAGATCCTTGGCCGGGATGCTGCTGCCGATCCGCCCTGGTGGGGCCGGCGCGACTGCCGTCGGAGTACGAACCGTCATCGCCCGTAGACCGCCTTCGGCGGCGCCGGCGCGGGACCCAGGTCGGCCGCGAACCACTTGTCGTACGACGCCTTCCAGCGTCCGTCGGTCTTCATCTGCTCCAGGACGCTGTTGACGAACTGGACGAAGTCACGGTTCTTGAGCGACATACCGAGGCCGTAAGGCTCGTCGCTGAACCGCTCGCCCTTGATCACCTCGGCGTACGGGTCCTGCGCGGCATCGCCGGCCAGCACGGTGTCATCACCGCTGATGCCGTAGGCCTTGCCCTGCTGGAAGAGCTCCAGGCAGCCACCGTCGGTGTCGGCGGTGACCGCGGTCAGCTCCGGGAACTTCTTGCGTAGGTTGGCGTAGCTGGTCGAGCCGGTCGGGGTGCAGATCGTGGTGCCCTTGGGTAGATCGGCGAGGCTCTTCACTCCGGAGTCCAGCGGCACCAGCGACTTCTGACCGGAGCGGTAGTACTCGGCGGAGAAGGCGATCTGGGTCCAACGGTCGCAGTTGATGGTCATGTTGCGCGCGACGATGTCGACCGAACCGTCGATGATCACCGGGAGCCGTTGCGGGCTGGAGATGACGCGCAGCTCGACCCCGACGCCGAGCGCCTTCGCGACCGCGGTGATCATGTCGATGTCGAAGCCCTCGATGGTTCCGGTGATCGGGTTGCGGGAACCCAGGTGCAGGCTGTCGGCAGACACACCGGCGATCAGCCGGCCCCGCTCCTTGATCTTCGCCAGGTAGGAGCCGGCCGGAAGCTGATCAGGTGCGGGCAGCGCGCCTTCCGGCGCATAGGAGGCCAACGGGTTGGCACAGGTGACCGGCGGCTTGGCCGGGCCCGGGGTCGTCGTGGTCGGAGCCGGCTTGGTCGGGAGCGGCGTCGCCTCGTAGCTGCTGGAGCCACAAGCCGTCAGTGCCAACAGGGTGGCGGCGGCACCGGCCGCGATCAGCTGCTTCTTCATCGGTATTCCCCCAGTCGCTGGGACATGCCCCAGGCCACGAGCAGTGCGGCGACGATACCGATCGGCAGCCCCAGCCAGCCGATCGGTGGCAGGCCGTTGCGGGCGTCGGACAATTCGCTGCCGACCTTCTTACCGGTCGCGTCGAGGCTTGCTGCGGAGCCCTTGTCGAAGGCGGTGAAGGTGGTCGCGGCGTTCTGGCCGGGGGCCTTGCCGACCGACACCTTCACCGCGTCGTCCCATTTGCCCTGCTTGCTGTCCAGGTCGCGGATGGTTGTGTGGACGGTCTTGTACTGCGTCCAGGGGCCCTGCAGTTCGGGAGCGGTGGCCGCAACGATGGCGAGCTGCTTGTCGACCTCCTTGGCCGACACGCCCCAGGCCTTGTCGAAGGCGTCACCCGAGCCACGTGCGATCAAGGTGAGGCTCTCGTTCGACTTGGCGTCGTACGCCGCGATGCGGGCGCGGGACAGCGCCAGCGTGTCGGCGTACGCGTGGCCGCGAGTGTCTTTGGCGTCCTTGCTCGCACCCGACAGCGCCGTACCGCCGACCAGCATCGTCAGCAGCACCAGTGCGGCAGCGGCCGCAATCGGCATGTTCAGGTAGCGGTGGGTCCGCTTTGCCAGCCAGTACAGGGCGAAGCCGAGCACCAGCAGGGTGATCAGGCCGCCGACGATCAGCCAGAGATTGCCCTTGCCGATCCCGTTGAACTCCGTGCCGACGCGGTCCTCGTTGGCCGAGACCAGCGCGTTCAGCAGCGGCAGCGAGTCGTTCTGCAGAGCGGCGCTCGCGTCCTTCAGGTACTGCGAGCCGATCGGCAGGCCCTGCCGGTTGTTGGCGCGGGCCTGCTCGACCAGACCCTGGTAGGTCAACAGAGTCGCGTTGAGCTGGCCGAGCACCGCCTGGTCAGCGGGCTGTGCGGTGGCTGCTTCGGCGATCAGCTTGGAGGCCTGCGCCATCGAGTCGACGAAGTGCTGCCGCTGCGCGGGTGGCTCCAGGCCGCCGACCAGGAAAGCGTTGGTGGCGTCGGCGTTGGCGCTGACCAGGTTGGTGTGGATCGCCTGGATCCGGACCAACTGGGACGTGTTGGCCTCTGCCCGCTTCAGGGCACCGTCGGACTCACTGAATCCCTGTGCCGCGGCCAGGCCGAACAACACGGCCACTGCTGCGGACAGGAGGAGTACGGTGCGCATCCGGCCCGGCGTACCGGCGAACCAGGCCTGGAGCGCGCCGCCGGGGGTCGTGCGCCGCGGCGTACCGGCAATCGCCACTGGCGGTGGAGCCGGCGGCGACCAGGTGGCTGGGGGCGCGCTCGTTGTTTGGGTCACGCCTGCTCCTCTTGCTCGGGCCCGGCCGACTGCTCAGGCTCGACTGGCTCAGTGGGTTCGACTGCTTCCGCCGGCCCGGCCGGCTCAGCTGCGTCGGCGGGCTCAGCTGGATCGGTCGACTCGGCTGGTTCGGTCGGTTCGGCTGGTTCGTCGGTCAGGTCTTCGGGACGGATCTGACGCAGCTGGTCGGTCGTCGGTGCCGTCACGTCGCGAAGGCGCCAGGCATGCCGGCCGATCGCGGCCTCCAGCATGTTCCGGGCGTAGCGGCCGTTGCCGAACGAGCGGTCCCGCCTTGTGGAGGCGAGGATCACCGTGAACTGGTCCAGCGCGTGCGGCGTCAGCTCGTAGTCCGCCGCCGCGGCCAGCCCGGTCAGGATGTCGGTCAGCTCGGCGTCGGTGTAGTCGTCGAACGCGATCGTGGTCCGGAACCGGCTGGCCAGCCCGGGGTTCGCCGAGATGAAGTTCTCCATCGGCTCGGGGTAGCCGGCGACGATCACGACCAGATCGTCGCGCCGGTCCTCCATCTCCTTGACCAGCGTGTCGACGGCTTCCCGCCCGTACTGGTCGGCGCCCAGCTCGCCTGCGGTCAGGCTGTACGCCTCGTCGATGAAGAGCACTCCACCGGCTGCGGACGCCACCACCTCGGCCGTCTTGGTCGCGGTCTGACCCAGATACCCGGCGACGAGCTCGGAGCGGTCGACCTCGACCAGCTGGCCCTTGGAGAGCAGACCGAGTGCCTTGTAGATGCCGCTGACCAGCCGCGCGACAGTGGTCTTGCCTGTCCCGGGATTGCCTACGAATACGAGGTGCCGGGTGATGGTCGGGCTCTTGAGTCCTGCTTCGGCGCGGAGCTTCTCGACCCGCAGTACGGCGACCTGCCGGTGCACCTCGCGCTTGACGGTCGCCAGGCCGGTCAGCTCGTCCAGCTCGGCCAGTAGCTCTTCTACTGTGCGCTCTGGCTCAGCCGGAGCCGCCTCGACAGCCGGCGTGGCTTCTGTCTGTACTGCGGCGGCAGGCGCGCTGGTGGCTGGGCTTGCGACCGGGCTGGTGCCGAGCGGGTTGGTGCCGACTGGGTTGCCAACCTGGAGTTGCCGGGCGCCTGCTGCTTGGAGCTGCGCGGCCGCGGCGACCGAGGCGTTGCCGATGACCCGCATGGTCGGCTCACCGAGATTGCAGGCCGCGGAGGCCAGCTCGGCCAGCGCCTCGGCGTACGGGATCTTCTCTGCTGATCCCTGCGCGACCAGGTCGGTCAGCACGGCCGTTGGTGCGCCGCGCCATCTCCGGCCACGCACAGCGGCGTCGAAGAAGTCCTGGGTGCCGGCACCGGGTGTCACGGCGGCCCAATCGGCCGAAGCGCCAGGCGCTGACTCGGCCAGTGCGGCAGCGAGTGACAGTCCCTCTGCTCGGGCAGCCGCTTCCGGCACACCCGCACGTGCAGCTACTGACAGCAGGGCCGACAGTGCGTCCTGCAGCGAAGTACCCCCCGCGCTGCTCATGCCCCTCCTCGACCTGGCGGTGGTTGTAGTGGCCCTGCTCCTGGCGGCTCCGGTATCGAAGGTGCCTGCGTCGACGGTGTCTCGCCGAGAGCAAGACTGCCCCCGGTCGAGCCGGTCCCGAACTTCTCCTGCAGGAACCGGCCATGAGCGATGAGCGCGGCCGCGTCGGCCCGGTTCACCGCGTCGAACACCTTGTCCATCGTCGCGCCCAGCAGGTCCAACTGGTCGATCAAAATCATCAGCGAGGTCTTACCGCGGTCCACCGGCCGGCTGTCCGCCCACTGCCGCGGCAGGCGCAGGTACCCACCGATGGCCTCGGGCAGGTAGTCCGTCGCCGTTGCCATCACGTTGTAGGCCTGCATGCTGCCGCCGAGGTTGCCGAGCCGCGGGATGGTCTCCCGGACGATCCGCACCACCCGGCCGACCCTGGACGCGACGACGGCCGGTACGGCGCCGTCGGCGACCAGTTGCTCGACCCGGACCAGCGCCGCGAGCAGATCGTCATTGGTCGGAGCGCGCGGGATCGGGGCAGGCTCGGGCTCCGCCTTGCGGCCGGTCAGCCGCGCGAAGAAGTCACCCAATGCCATCCAGCCGATCCCGCTCTCTTGTCTTGTGCTCTTGCGCTCTGGTGATCTAGCGGCCGAGGTCGAGGGTGCCGGCGACGACCCGCTGGTCCTGCTTGGCCACCCGCTCCAGGTAACTGCGGGACTTGGTCACCTCGTTCTCCAGCGTGCCGATGCTGGCGGCCATGTTGTCGAGCGCCTGCACCTTGAAGGTGTCGATCGCGTCCATCGTGGCGTAGATGTTCGCGAACGCCGCCTGCAGCTGGGGCAGCCCGATGGTCGCCGACGCGGCCTGCTGCTGGATCGCGACCGAGTTGTCCCGCAGCATCTGCGAGGTCCGCTCGATCATGCCGCTGGTGGTCGTGTTCAGCGCGGTGATCTGGTCCAGCACCAGCTTCTGGTTGCCGAGGGCCTGCGCCACGATGACCGCCGTACGGAGTGCGGAGACGGTCGTGGTGGAGGCGCGGTCGACGCCCTTGATGAGCTCGATGTTGTTCTTGATCACGATGTCGATGGCCAGGTAGTTCTGGATCGACACCGCCAGCTGGACGAGCAGGTCCTGGTGCTTCTGCCGGACGTAGAACAGCACGTCCTCGCGGAGCGCGCGGGCCTTGTCCGGGTCGGTCGTCTCCAGCTCGGCGATCGTCGCGGACAGCCGGGCGTCGAGGCGCTCGGCGACGTACACGTACTGGTTCAGCCGGCCCATCGCGTCCCAGAGTTGCTGCTTCTCCATGTTCAGCGCGGCGTTGTCCTTGCCGAGCTCGTCCTGGCCGTCGCGGAGCGAGTGCAGGATCCCTTCGAGGTGGCTCTGGGCGCTCTGGTACTTGCGGAAGTAGTCCTCGATCTTGTCCCCGAACGGGATCATCCCGAGCAGCTTCTTGGCCCCGGTCGCTTCCTTGGGGTCCAGGTTCTCGACCGTACGGCGAAGGTCCAGCAGCGTCTTGCCGACCGTCGATCCCTCGGACAGGCCGCCGCTGCTCAGCGCCTTCACCGGCGACTGCAGCAGCCGGTTCGAGCTCTCCGCCGCGTGCCGGATGTCGACGTCGCCCATGCTCCGGACATCGCCGGCCTTCTGCGCGAACTCGGGTGAGCGCGGCGCGGCCGTCATCAGCGAGGTCAGGAACGTGTCGACCTTGGAGTCCAGCCCCGGCAGCGCGGCCGGGTCGACCGCGGGCGCCAGGCTCGGCGCGGCGGTCGCGGCGACAGGCTGTGTCGGCTCGGGCGCGGTCAGTATCAGTCCAGGCGCGGTAGCTGTCGGCGGCGCAAGCGGTGCCTGCACAGGCGCAGCTTGTGCGGCGGCGGCTTGCGGGTTGTCAGCTTCGGTCATCGTCGTTCCCCTCCGGTGGCCTACTCGCGGGCCGGCGCCCGCGTCCCCTGTCACACACTCCGTGACGCGCACACAATCTAACCGGTTCCCGGTCGACTGAGTGGAACCTTCCCCGATCCGTGACCAGGGCACCGCGAGGGTGCGCCCGGGATCAGGTGCGGTCGTAGGTGACGAAGGTGAAGCCGGGGTTCGGCGTACGGGCGGTCTCGGACCACTCGGAGCGGTCGAAGGCCGGGAAGGTGACGTCGCCGTCGGGGGACTGGTCGACCTCGGTCAGCTCCAGGCGGTCGGCGTACGGGAGTGCCTGGCGGTAGATCTCGCCGCCGCCGGCCACATAGATGTCGCCGTCGGACTTGAGGGCTTCCTCGACGGTGTGGACGACCTCCACGCCGTCGGCGGACCAGTCGGGCTGGCGGGTGACGACGACCGTACGGCGGCCCGGCAGCGGGCGGCCGATCGAGTCGTAGGTCTTGCGGCCCATCACCAGCGTGTGGCCGAGGGTGAGCTGCTTGAAGTGCTGCAGGTCCTCGCGGATCCGCCAGGGCAGGTCGTTGTCGCGGCCGATCACGCCGTTCGCGCCGATCGCGGCGATCAGGATGATGGTCATACCGCGATGGGCGCCTTGATCCCCGGGTGCGGGTCGTACCCGACCAGCTGCACGTCGGCGATCTCGTACGAGTCGATCGAGTCGCGCCTGGCCAGCTCCAGCGTTGGCAACGGCCGCGCCTCGCGGGTCAGCTGCAGCTTCGCCTGGTCGAGGTGGTTCAGGTAGAGATGCGCGTCGCCGAGGGTGTGCACGAAGTCACCGACCTCGAGACCGGTCTGCTGGGCGACCATGTGCGTGAGCAGCGCGTACGACGCGATGTTGAACGGTACGCCGAGAAAGATGTCGGCCGACCGTTGGTAGAGCTGGCAGGACAACCGGCCATCGGCGACGTAGAACTGGAACATCGTGTGGCACGGCGGCAGCGCCATCCCGTCCACGTCGGCCACGTTCCACGCGTTGACGATGTGACGGCGCGAGTTCGGGTTCTGCTTGATCGACTCGATCACGGCCGCGATCTGGTCGATCTGCCGCCCGTCCGGAGTCGGCCAGGAGCGCCACTGGTAGCCGTAGACCGGCCCGAGTTCGCCGTTCGCGTCGGCCCACTCGTCCCAGATGCTGATGTTGTTCTCGTGCAGCCACTTCACGTTCGTGGAGCCGCTGAGGAACCAGATCAGCTCGCCGACCACGGACCGCAGATGCAGCTTCTTCGTGGTCACCGCGGGGAACCCGGCGCTCAGGTCGTACCGCGCCTGGTGCCCGAACACGCTCAGCGTGCCGGTTCCCGTCCGGTCCCCCTTCTCGACACCGTTGGTCAGGACGTGGTCGAGAAGCTCCAGATACTGCCGCATGCCGCAAAACTAACAGTCGCCGGCAGGGGCACTCGGGGCGGCACGACGTGCGTCGTACGACGTGTCCGCTGAGCGGTCGCGGGCGGCTGGGACACTGCAGGGGTGAGCGAAGTGATGGATGCGCGGGACGAGGCGCCTCAGTACGTGTTGCCGATGGTGGTGCGGTTGGAGAAGGTCGAGCCGCCGGGGTTCACCGATGCGCTGGAGACGGCTGCGCGGGCGGTGCTGATGATCCTGGCGGCTGAGCGGTCGACCGGTGAGGGTGTGTGGGCCGAGGCGATGGAGGCCTGGCAGGACGCGCGGATCCGGAAGGTCGTCCGCCGTGCGCGCGGTGGCGAGTGGCGGAAGGCGACCGAGTTGCCCGGGATCACGGTGACCGGTGCGACCGCCGAAGTACGGGTCTATCCGCCGATCCCGCTCGACGGCTGGCCGAAGGAACTCCTCAAGCTCCAGGTCTCCGGTACTTCGCTGGAGGACCCCGAGCCGCCGTCCGAGCCGGACCTCACGGAGCCGGTCCTCTGGCTGAACCCTGAGCTGGAGATGTCGGCCGGTAAGGCGATGGCCCAATGCGGTCACGCCGCCCAGCTCGCCTGGTTCGACCTCTCCGACGAGGCCCGCAAGCTCTGGCGCGAATCCGACTTCGTCCTGTCAGTCCGTACGCCGTCCGCCGCGCACTGGGCGACCCTCCTCGCCAGCGGCCTCCCCGTAGTACAAGACGCAGGCTTCACCGAGATCGACCCCGGCAGCTACACGGTCATCGCCGACCATCCTGTTCTTCGCGGCTGACGCGGTAGTGGAGGTGGGTGACGCGGTCGCCCTGGACGATGGTGGGGTTGTCGAGGAGGCGTTGCGGGCCGGGGTAGGTGCCGAAGAAGGGGATGCCGGTGCCGAAGACGACCGGGATGAGGTTGTAGGCGATCTCGTCGACCAGGTCTGCCGCTAGTGCTTGGCCGGCGAGGTTGCCGCCGGTGAGGGAGACGTCGCGGTCACCGGCGAAGGCCTTGGCCTGGGCGATCGCCTCTTCGATTCCGTCGACGAACGTGAACGGGGCATCGGGGAACGGCCAGCCGGTCGGAGGCTCGTGGGTGACGACGAAGACGTGGTCGCCGACCGCGGGCACGCCGTGCCAGCCGTTCGTGATGTCGAACAGGTGCCGGCCGATCACACAGGCGCCGATGTTCGGCCAGGTCGAGTTCAGGTAGTCGGCGCTGGCCTGGCTGACGTGGAACGGGCGGCCCTGGTCGGTGCCGTAGACCTCCACTGTTCCGTTGTTGTACCAGTCGAACAGCGGACCGACCGCGTCCGTGGTGTCGGCGACGAAACCGTCAAGCGAGACGGCGGCGCTTGCGATGACGTTGCCCATGGCTACTTCTTCACCACCCGGTAGGTGAGGTGCTGGGCTGCCGGGGTCGAGATCGACTCGGTCAGCTCCAGGTGGACGGATTCGGATGGTTCGGCCGGGAACAGGCGGGTCCCGGCGCCGAGTACGACGTTTGCCACGTGCACCAGTAGGACGTCGGCCAGTCCGGCCGCGAGCACCTCGTGACAGATCTGGCCGCCGCCCATCACCACGACATCCTTGCCATCGGCAACTTCGAGCGCTTGCTCGACTGCGTTCGCCACTCCGTCGGTGACGAAGCGGAAACGGTCGCCCAGCCGGGTCTGCGCCGGCGCGGAGCGGGTGACCACGAACACCGGCGGATTCGCCTCGCCGGACGGCCCGGTGACGTCGCCCGTCTCGTCGGACCAGCCGCCCGGAGCGTCGATGACGTCGAACAGGTTCCGGCCCTGGACGAGCGCGCCGGTCCGCTCGAAGGCGGCGTCCAGGATGGCGCGGTCCTCGGCAGCGCCGTGGTGGACCCATTCGTGCAGCGGCATCCCGCCGTCGCCGAGGCCGTTGCCGAGACCGGCGTTGGGCCCGGTGACATAGCCGTCCAGCGACATCGAGATGTCGACGATCACCCGGCTCATGCCGCACCGCCGGCGAGGAGTTCGGTGAGGCGGTCGTAGGAGTCGCGGATGCCGTGCTCCATGCCGCTCTGGACTGCCGCGTCCCGGCTCTCGACGGAGGGAAAGACGGACTGGGTGTGCAGGCGGACGCCGGTGTCGGTCTTGGTGTAGGTGGCCCGCTCGAGGCAGACCTCGCCGGGGGCGCCTTCCCACTCGAAGGTCTGGATCACCAAGGCGTCCTGCTCGACGGTGTGGAAGACCCCGCGAAAGGCGTACTCGTTGCCGTCGGCATCGCGGTGGATATAGCGGTAGCGGCCGCCGGGACGGACGTCGTACTCGACGACCTCGGCCTCGAGTTCGCGCGGGCCGAGCCACTGGGCGATTAGGTCCGGATCGGTGGAGACCTTGAACAGCTGGGCCGGAGTGGCGTCGAAGTCACGGGTCACCTCGACGAACGGCGTACCGGGTGCGGCGGTGATGGTGGTCGGGTTGGTGTTCATGAGTCTTGCTCCTTCACGGTTTCGAGGACGGCGTCGATACGGCGGAACTGGCGCTCCGAGATCAGCCGGAAGCTGTCGATCCAGCTCGTCAGCGCCTCGAGTGCGGCGGGGTTGAGATGGCACGGCCGGCGTTGGCCGTCGCGGCTGCGGGTGATCAGGCCGGCGGCCTCGAGCACCTGGAGGTGCCGCGAGATCGCCTGCTTGGTGATGCCGAACGGCTCGGCCAGTTCGTTCACCGTCGCTTCGCTGCGGGACAGCCGCGCGATCAGGGCCCGGCGGACCGGATCACCGAGGGCCGTGAAGCCCCGGTCGAGTTGTTCATCATCAACCGACATCTTTATCAACCATTCCGTTGATCAACTGATGTGTTGAATATAGGCAGGTGCGGGCGATCGGTCAAGAGGCGGGTTAGCAACTTTGGTTGACAATCCAAAGATGTCAACCTAAGTTGCTTGTATGACGACGGAGAAGCTGACGGATCCCACGGATCCCGGCGCCGGCCTGGCGGCCGCGGTGGCGCTGCGCCGGCTGGCCGACCGGCTGGAGGACAGCCAGGTGGAGGAAGCGATGCGGACCGGCTGGAGCTGGTCCGACGTGGCTGAGGTGCTGGGAGTCACCCGGCAGGCCGTTCACAAGAAACACGCCGCGCGGCTGATCGCCGCGGGTGTCGCCCTGAGGAGGCGTTGATGACGACCAAGTTGAAGGATGTCCGCACGGTCCTGGTCCAGGATGCCCGCGAGGAGGCGGCGCTGGACGGTTCGGCCGCCATCGAGGCGGAGCACGTGCTGCTCGGGTTGGCCCGCCAGCCTGGAGGTCGCGTGGCCGAGTTGCTGGCCGAGGCCGGCCTGACCAGGGAGGCGATCCGCGCCGCGCTCGACCGTGAGTGGGAGGGCACGTTGGCTGTCGCCGGGATCGCCGTCGCGGTCGCGGAGTTGCCCCCGGCAACGCCTGATCGCGGCAGGCAGCCGAAGTTCGGCGAATCGGCCAAGCTCGTACTCAAGCGCGCTGCTGAGAAGGCCAAGAGACTCGGCGCCAACCGGCTGACCGCCGCCCACATCCTCGTCGGCATTCTCGACACCGACCTCGGCCGGGTCGCCCGTGCACTCGACCTGGCAGGCATCGACCGGCCGGCTCTCCTGATCCGGGTCCAATGGCTCGCCGGCGAGGAAGTGCGTTAGCTGGTACGAAAGGCGGCCATCATGGCCATGTCCTCGTGCTCCAGGTTGTGGCAGTGAATCAGGTATTTGCCCTTGTGGGCGGTGAATCTGACCAGGACCTCGACGACCTCGGCAGGCCGGATGTCGACGGTGTCCTTCCAGCCCGCGTCGTACGGGCCGGGCTTCTTGCCGCCGCGGCGTAGCACCTGGAAGGGTGCGAGGTGGACGTGTACGGGGTGGTGGACGTCGGTGACGAACGACCAGATCTCGTACTGATCGAGTTTCACCTCGGCCTGCATCACCTCGGGATCGAATGCCTTGCCGTTGATCGTCCAGCCGGTATGGCCACCGGCGTCGCCCCGGCGGAAGGCCCACTTGCGGCGGACCACGCCGGCCGGTTCGGGCACCGCGGCGTACGACGAGAGCTTGCTCGGGATGCTCGTGTCGTCGGCGGCCTTGGCGGTGACCCGGAAGCGCATCACCTGGCCGGTGCGGTCCTTGGAAAGCTTGTTCAGCAGGGTGACCTCGGTGCCCGGCTGGTACTTCGAGAAGTCCACGACCACGTCGAACCGCTCGGCCGGCGCGACCACCAGACTGTCGTGCTCGACCGGTGCGCCGAGCAGCCCGCCGTCGCTTCCGATCTGGATCAGCGGCTGTCCGGGATCGAGTGCCAGCTCGTACCGCCGGGCATTCGAGGCGTTCAAGATCCGGAACCGGTACTTCGCGGCCGCCACCTCGAGGACCGGCCACGGCGCACCGTTGACCAGGACGACATCGCCGATAACGCCTTCCATGTAAGCCGATTCGACGCCAGGGCCGTTCTTGGCGGCGGGGTAGCGGAATGATCCGTCGGCCGCGAAGGCGCGATCCGCGATCACCAGCGGGATCTCGCGATCGCCGCGCGGCAACGGCAGCGCGTCCTCCTCGTCGTCGCGAATCAAATGAAGACCGACGAGCCCGCGGTAGACCTGCGGGGCGGTGTAGTCCATCCGGTGATCGTGGTACCAGAGCGCGGCGGCTCGCTGGGTGTTCGGATACGTGTACGTGCGACTGCCGGTCTTCTGGTCGCCACCGCCCGTGTCCATGTGATCCATGTGCTCGTGGTGACCGCCGTTCGGCAGCAGGAGATCCAACGGCCAACCGTCACTCGCAGCTGGAGTGTGACCGCCATGCAGGTGCACCACGGTCGGTACGTCGAGTTGGTTGACCTGCTCGATCACAGTGGTCCGCCCGCTGCGTACGTCGAAGGTCGGGCCGGGGAACAGTCCGTCATACCCCAGTACTTCGGTTCGCAGGCCAGGCAGGATCTCCAGGCTCGCCCTCTTCTGCACAACCCGGTAGTAGTCGCCATCAGCCTCGGTCCGCACCGGCTTCTTCACTGGCGGGATCGGCAGCGGCACCTTGAAGGGCTCCGGTAGCGGGACCTCGCTGTGCAGCAGTTCGGCCGTCTGGCCGGGGGATAACTCCAGGCCGCAGTCAGCCAGGGTCGCGGCCAGGCCGGTGCCACCGGCAACAGTCAGGAACGTTCGGCGGGACAGCCTCATTGCGTTACCTCCAGGCGGCCGTGGCGAGCGCTCGGGCGGAAGGACCAGCTGGTCAGGGCTACGACGCCGACGACGATGGCCGTGCCGAGCGGCACGTGGATCGCGAGCTGCTGCGAATGCCCGAAGATCATCTGGAGGAACTCGGCGAAGAACAGCGCGAGCGTGATGCCCGCAGGCCACAGCCGGCCGCCGCCCGGTCGCCAGTAGAGCAGGGCGACCACGAACTGGAGCATGCAAAGCATCCAGAGCGTCGAGCCGATCGGGCTGTGCACGTTCATCGCATCGGCGTCACCGGAGAGGTAGTAGCCGGCCATCACCGGTTGGGCGACGACAAGGCACATGTGGAGCAACAGCACGAGGCGAAACGCCCACAAGGAGACGCGCGGACGTCGTACGGGCTGTCGGCTGGGTGTTTGGACCTCTTGTGTCATGCGGCCACCGCCTGGCTTCTCGTCGTACGGCGGATCCAGACGGCGAAGGCGATGGTGCTGCCGACCAGGGCGATGCCGAGGGGGATGTGCAGGACCAGGTTGTGGGTGTATCCCATGCTGACCTGGACCACCTCGGCGACCAGGATCCCGGCCGTCAGCAGGACTGCCCGGCCGCGGCCGCCGCCCCGCCACCACATCGTTGCTATCAGCAACTGGCCGAGGCAGAGGAACGCCACACTCAGGCCGATCGGTTCATGGATCCGCACCGCGGTGCCCGAACCGTTCAGATAGGAACCCGCGAGCACGGGTTGCAGGCAGACCGCGACGGCATGCGTCAGCGCGACCACCCTGAGGACTGCCAGGGACTTCATGTCGATCATACTAGTAGCTTGTCTACATGTAGCGCGACAGGATATTCCCGAGAAGACCCCGGCCGGGCAGGCCGAAGCCCCCGAGTGGGGCGCTCGGGGTGCGGCCGGAGGGGAGGTCAGGTCAGGTTGCCGAGGGGGGAGACGATGATGCCGGCGCGCTCGCAGACCCAGTGCGGATCGGGGCCGAGCTCGGGCTCGATCCGAAGCTCGTGGTCGTTCAGGTCGTCGCACGCCGTACAGCGCGGCCAGCGGATGCCGGAGTCGACCAGCCGGTCCTGCAGGTCCTGGGCGACCAGGCCGGCGATGTGCTCGGCGCCGTCGGGCCACTGGTCGAGCCACCACTGCCGGCCGGCCACCACGTCCTCGAGCAGGGACACCATCACGGCGTCGTCGAATCCCCGCGCGGCCAGGTCGTGCAAGACCATCGCGCGGGCCGTCAGCAGGATCCCGGGCTCACTCATCGCCCTTCAGGGTGCCAGACGGAACCGACAAAACCCCACGCCTGGTCGGCGTGGGGTCCGGTCGCCTCGGGAGAGGTCTGTTCCAGGAGTCAGCCGGAGGCCGGTTCGCAGTGTGACCGCGGGGCGATCCGGTCCGCGAGCTTGAGCTCGTGGGCCGCCGCCTTGCGAAGCATCGCGCCGAGGCCGGCGCGGACGGCGTACGAGCGACGGGGTGCCGGCTCGTAGTACTCCTCCTGGGGAGCGTTCGGTAGGGCGGACTGGGCGAGAGACCTCGCGTTCTCCACTGCGGTGTTGCCGGCGATGAAGTAAGTCATGGTCGTGCTGCTCCCTTCCGGTGAGCTTTGTGATGGCACAGTGATCAGAACCAGCGGCCGGACGGCCGTGGTCGGACCTGTGGATTTATGCGGTCAGTGCGGTGCGGGACCGCTGCTCGAGCGGACGATCAGCTCGGTCGGCAGCAGGACTTGGTGTTCGGTGAACTCGGGGTCGAGCAGGACCCGGCCGACCGTCCGGCCCTTGTCCTTGATCGGCTGCCGGATCGTGGTCAGCCCGGCGGTCTCGGCGGCGGGGATGTCGTCGAAGCCGACCACGGTCAGGTCCCGGCCGGGAACCAGTCGGCGGGTCTTCATCGCCTCCATCGCGCCGAGTGCCTGGACGTCGCTCAGGCCGATGATCGCGGTCGGCCGGTCCTGGGAGTCGAGCACCAACTCGGCGCCCCGGAGCCCTGAACTGAAGGCGTTGGCGCCGCCCGAGACCAGCCTGATCCGGGCGCCTGGCAATTCCCGCTGCAGGCCACGGATCCGCCACTCGCAGTCGTTGCACCCGACCTCGTCGAAGGTGAGCTCCACCGGCCGGCTGCCGGGGGCCTCGGTGTTGTCGACCAGCACGACCAGGTCGGAGTGGCCGAGCCGGGCCAGGTGGTGGCCGAGCTTGGCGGCGGCCTCCTGCTCGTCGATCGCGACCCAGGACGACTTCGGGTCGGCGTCGCGGGCGGTCGAGACGGTCGGGATACCGCGCTTGCCGAGCATGTCGAGGCCGGGGTGGCCGGTGGCGACGCAGAAGATCGCGGCGCCGTCGATCGAGGCCTGCCGGACCGCGTTGGCGCCGCCCTCGATGTCGGACGAGCTGAGCGGCATCAGCAGCAGGCTGGTGACGAACTCCTCGGCGACCTCGGCCAGGCCCGCGAGGAAGCCGACGGCGTACGGATCGGAGAAGGCGTAGGCGAGCTTGTCGGTGAACAGCACGCCGACGGCGCCGGCCTTGCCGCTGCGCAGCGCGCGGGCCGAGGCGTCCGGGCCGGCGTACCCGAGCTCCTGGGCCTTGGCCAGGATCCGGTCGCGGAGTGCGCCGGACAGCTGGCCGGGCTTGTTGTAGGCGTTGGAGACGGTCGACGGCGACACCCCGACGGCCTGCGCCACGGTCTTGATGGTGACTGAGGGAGCCATCGTCCTGCCTCTCTTCTGAATCGTTCTTCTAAATCGTTCTAGAAAAACGATACAGAAGGTCTTCGGAGAGTGCAACAGCTATTTCTGGCCGGGCCGGGTGGGGCGATGCAGGATGATGTCCTGCATGGGTTCGTTGCTGGAGGTCATCGCTCTGCATCCGGCCGATGCGGAAGCGGCTCAGGAGGGTGGCGCGGACCGGCTGGAGCTGTGCGCCTCGATGGAAGCCTCGGGGCTGTGCCCGTCGGTGTCGACGGTGAGCGCGATCCGCCGGGTGACGGATCTGCCGTTGCGGGTGATGCTGCGCCTGACGGACACGTTCGGAACCAACGGGGCCGAGCTGAACCGGCTGACCGCGATGGCCCAGTCGTACCTGTCGGCCGGCGCGGACGGGTTCGTGTTCGGCTTCCTGACCCCGGACAACCAGGTCGACACCGAGTCCGTCGCGGCGCTGGCGAGCACCTTCGCCGGTACGCCGTGGACGTTCCACCGGGCGATCGACGCGGTGCTCGAGCAACGGCCTGCCTGGCGCGCGCTGCGCAGCCTGCCCGGCCTGGACTGCGTACTCACCGCCGGCTCGTCACTGGGGGTCGGCCACGGACTGGACGACCTCACCGGGCTGGCCAAGGAGGACCCGCAGGTGGCGAAGGTGATGATGGCGGGCGGCTCGCTCCAGGCCGAACACGTGCCCTGGCTGTACGGCGCCGGCGTACGGCGCTTCCACGTCGGCTCGTCGGTCCGACAGGACGGCTCGTGGACCAAGGCGTACGTGAACTCCCGCTTCGTCCGGGCCTGGCGCAATCTGCTGGACGCCCAGGACAGCAAGGGACAGAACGCGTGATCCTGATCGACCCGCCGGTCTGGCCGGGCTGGGACCGGGTCTGGTCCCATCTGGTCAGCGACGAATCCCTCGACGAGTTGCATGCCTTCGCCCGCCAGGCAGGTATCCCGGCTCGCGCCTTCGACCGGGACCACTACGACGTACCGTCCGACAAGTACGACGAACTGATCGCGGCCGGCGCCACCCCGGTCGCCAGCCGCGACCTGGTCCGCCGCCTGATCAACTCCGGCCTCCGCCACCGCAAAGGCACCTGACCTCACATTCAGGAGCCGTATCTCGTCGAGTGGGTGAGAGCAGCCGGGTGCGAGGGAGCCGACAGGGTGAGTAGTACAGAGTCTGATCCGGGTTTGAGCGCGATCATGAGTGAGCGGCGGCAGCTGATCAACGTCGCTTACCGGTTGCTGGGCTCGCTGGTGGACGCGGAGGACGTCGTACAGGACACGTATGCGCGTTGGTATGCGATGTCGCGGGAGGAGCAGGAGGCGATCCATTCGCCCCGGCGCCTGGCTGACGACTGTTGCCAGCCGGATCTGTCTCGACCTGCTCGGGTCGGCGCGGGCCCGGCGGGAGAAGTACGTGGGCGAGTGGATTCCGGAGCCGCTGCCCGGCGGGACGGAGTGGGCCAGCTCGCGGACGCCTTCCGATCCGGCCGACCGGATCACGCTCGACGAGTCGATCAACATGGCGTTCCTCGTCGTACTCGAGTCGATGACGCCGGCGGAGCGGGTGACGTTCGTCCTGCACGACGTCTTCCGCTATCCCTTCAAGGAAGTGGCGGAGATCGTCGGCCGTACGCCGGCAGCGTGCCGTCAGCTGGCCACGTCGGCCCGTCGGCGGATCCGCGCCGCGGATGCTCCGGTGACCCCGACCGCTCAGCAGGTCGGCATCGTCAGAGATTTCAAGCAGGCTTGGGAGGCCAAGGACATCGGCGCGCTGATCGGCCTGCTCGACCCGGACGCCACCTCGATCGCGGACGGCGGCGGCCTGGTCCAGGCCTTCCTCCAGCCGATCGAGGGCGGCGAGACGATCGCCCGTTTCCTCGTGGACCTCGCCGAGCGGGCCGGAGACCTCGAACTCGCCGAGAGCACGGTCAACGGTCAGCCAGGTCTGATCGGCCGGCAGAACGGCGTGACCGTCACGGTCTTCGCCTTCGACATCGTCGACAACCGGGTCAAGCACCTCTGGGCGATCCGGAACCCGGAGAAGCTGCGTCCCTGGACCGAATGACGAGAAGGCCCCCGCCGGCGGCGGGGGCCTTCTTTTAGTCGAGCAGTTCGGTCACCGTGCCGGCGGCGACCGTGTGGCCGCCTTCGCGGACGGCGAAGCCGAGGCCGACGTCCATCGCCACCGGCTTGGCCAGCTCCACGCCGAGCTCGATCGTGTCGCCGGGCATCACCAGGGTGATCTCACCGAGGTCGATGCCACCGGACACGTCCGTCGTACGGAAGTAGAACTGCGGCCGGTAGTCCGCGGCGAACGGCGTGTGCCGGCCGCCCTCGGCCGTCGACAGCGCGTGCAGTTGCGCCCGGAACTTCCGGTGCGGCCGCACGCTGCCCGGCAGCACCACCACCTGGCCGCGACGGACCTCGTCGCGCTTGATGCCACGCAGCAGTACGGCGGCGTTGTCGCCCGCCTCCGCGGACTCCAGCGACTTGCCGAACGTCTCCATCCCGATCGCCACACTCGCGACGGTCGGGCCGAGACCCACCACCTCGACGGCGTCGCCGACACGCAGCGAGCCGCGCTCGACCGCACCGGTGACGACCGTGCCGCGCCCACTGATGGTGAGCACGCTCTCGATCGGCATCAGGAACGGCTCGCCCAGCTCACGCGGCGGCACCGGCACGTACTCGTCGACCGCGTCCAGCAACTCGACGATCGCCTTGCTCCACTCGGGGTCGCCCTCGAGCGCGCGCAGGCCGGAAACGCGGATCACCGGCACCTCGTCACCCGGGAAGCCGTACTCCGACAGCAACTCCCGGACCTCCAGCTCGACCAGGTCGAGCAGTTCGGGGTCGTCGACGGCGTCCGCCTTGTTCAGCGCGACCACCAGGTACGGCACTCCGACGCGTTGCGCGAGCAGCACGTGCTCACGGGTCTGCGGCATGGCGCCGTCCTGCGCCGACACGACCAGGATCGCGGCGTCCACCTGGGCGGCGCCGGTGATCATGTTCTTCACGTAGTCGGCGTGCCCGGGCATGTCGACGTGCGCGTAGTGCCGGTTGGCGGTCTCGTACTCGACGTGCGAGATGTTGATGGTGATCCCGCGCTGGACCTCCTCCGGCGCCCGGTCGATCCCGTCGAACGCGACGAAGCGGTTGACGCCCGGGTCGCGCTCGGCGAGCACCTTGGTGATCGCGGCGGTCAGCGTGGTCTTGCCATGGTCCACGTGGCCCATGGTTCCGATGTTGAGGTGCGGCTTGGTCCGCACGAACTGGCTCTTGGCCATGATGCGTTTTCCCTTGCTGGTCAGAAGATTAGTCAGAGCCAGGACCCCCGGCACGCACCTTCGACACAGCAGTTTCGTACTGCGGTCACAGTATTTACTGCGGTGGAAGGGGGCCGGTTTGCCGTGCCACCCTCCTCCGCGGGTCCTGCTTCAGCAGGAGGAGGGTCGGCTTCGCGCGCCGGTGAACAGATCTTCTGATGCCCACGCGGCAGCGCCTGGCAGGCATAGGCCTGACAGGAACGCAGCGGAATCCACGCGGAACATAGTCATCACGGTAGAGCTCAACGCTGCCCCCGGCAACGGAATTCCCGCGCCGTGACCGGAATCAGAGTTGCGGGACCACCAGCTCGGCGGCGGCGGCGATCAGGGCGTCGTCGTACTTCGCGTCGACGGTCGAGCGGCTGGACATGATCGCCAGGACGATGGGGGCACGGCCGGGCGGCCAGACGACGGCGATGTCGTTGCGGGTGCCGTAGCCGGCGCCGCCCGTCCTGTCGCCGACCTTCCAGGACTTTGGGACGCCGGCCCGGATCAGCGCAACCAGCGGTCAGCAGGAACAGTACGGAGATCGCTACGGCTCGACGCATGTGACAAGAGGCTAGTTCAAGGCGAAGAGGCGGGTGTTGTCGGAGAAGATGGGGCGGCCGTCGGCGACTGTTACCGCCGGCTTGTCGCAGGTGACCTTCTTGGTGTCCGCGACCGATGCCGCTGTCGGACCGGCCACGATCGGGCGGGACAGGATGCCGGTGGTGCCGACCATGATGGGCGAGCAGGTGCCGTCGGGCTGTGGCATCAAGGTGACCACGCGGCCGTCCGGCAGCATCCCGAAGCCGTCCCGCGGGTACTCGGGCCGCTGCAGCTTCGGCGGCACCGGCAGCAGGTGGTGCCACTGCGTAGTGCCGTCCGCCGGGCTCACGGCCGACACATCGTAGTTCTGTACTTCGCCGGGCTCGTTGGTGGTCCTGCAGGTGACCAGGACGAGGGACGCGTGAGTTGCCGTCAACTGTGCGTCGCACGAGGACGTCCCGAGTCGCGGTCGCGGCGTACCGGGTATTGGCGAGGTCCACGAGACGCGGCCTTCGCCGACGTCCACGGCCCACTGGTAGAGCGTCCCGCCGGCCGCGCCGGTCCACACCAGCCCGGACACCTCACGACTGTCGGGGACGGCCACCATGTCGCCTACCCACGTCGTCGGGTCCAGCTCGGTGCTCAGATCGAACCGGATGCCCAGGTCGACCTCCCAGCGCTGCTTGCCGTTCGTCAGGTCGAGTCCGCGCACCACGGCGTGATTGTCATCGCAGGCGTCGACCACCACGGGCCTGGTCGGCCAAGAGCTCGCCCTGCGTCACCGTGCACTGCAGGCGGGTCCGCCAGTGGGTCGGATTGCTGACGCCGTGCGCGACGACGTACTTGCCCTCTGCCACGAGCAACTGGTTCCCATCGACGGCCAGTGCGGTGCCGTCGGTGTGCACCTCCGTGAGCACCTTGCCGGTCTCGGCATTCAGTACGGCGTACGTCGGCAGCTCGATCCCGCTAGGGGCCCGGTTCCCGGCGTACGGGAGGTGTGCGGCGAGCGTCCGGCCGTCGCCGGAGACGAGTAGGCCACGGGACCCGTTGGAGGCGGCGCCGTCGACGTCGGCCCGGGAGTAACGCCACCGGATCTGCCCAGTGGTCGCGTCGGACATCACTACGCCGTCGGAGCGCAGCTCTGCGACACCGCCGGCGGTTCCAGCGATCGCACCGGTCGCCGGGACTTCCCGGCTCCAGGCCAGCTCGCCGTCGAGCCGGACGGGGAGTACGCCGGGCGGGATGGTCGTGGTGGTGCTCACGGTGTTGGCCGTCTCGAGCCGAGCCTGCACGAACGGCTCACCGGCCGACACGACGATCCAAGCCAGCAGTGAAGCGCAGACCAGAGCCACTCCGAAACCGAGGGCGCGCGGTGGGGCCAGCGCGTACGGCGGGGCGAGGCGGAGGCGTCGGGCGAGCGCAAGGAGTGCCCCGGCGAGCACTAATGCGACAGAGGCGAGCATGAGGT
The DNA here is from genome assembly GCF_014217565.1 of Kribbella qitaiheensis. NCBI lineage: Bacteria > Bacillati > Actinomycetota > Actinomycetes > Propionibacteriales > Kribbellaceae > Kribbella > Kribbella qitaiheensis. The sequence goes on along the minus strand of NZ_CP043661.1, from coordinate 3,161,325 downwards.
ACGGCCAGCGCTCGCTCATGGCGGCACCCGGCTGCGCGGCGGGCCAGCGCCACCAGCACACGCCGATGGCGACCACGCCTGTGGCGACCAACGCGAGGGCGGGGATGGCCACCAGTCGCGGCTGGCCTCGCCGGAACCAGGCGCAGACCAGAGCGGCAGCGACCGCAGTACCGGCTATTGGGGCCCAGACCGGGAAGCCGGTGACTTTGTTGGGAGCGGCAGGCCAGTGTGCCGCGGCACCGAGGCCGCGGCCGAGCAGTACGGAGGCTGCGACGATCACGCCGAGCGCTGCGCCCAGGTAGATCATCGGGATCAGGCCGGAGATCGGCCGGGCCGCCTTCGGTGCCCAGGTGGTCAGCTCGCGATCTACGTTCTCGCGGGCGGCTGCCTCCCAGTTCTCGTGGCCTCGGCTGGTCGCGTACAGCGCGGTACCGGCCAGGCCCTGCAGGAAGGTCATCCGGCCACGGGCGAAGTCGCGGTCGCCGATGTGCCCGTACTCCTCGCGGATACCGACGGCGTACTCGTCGTACCGGTCGGCGGGCAGGCTCAGGATGCGCAGGTCGGCGTCGCACAGGACAGCACCGTTCGCGTCGTCCGGATCGCAGTCGTGCTTGGCGGTGAGCCGGATCAGCCGGCCGACTTCCTCGACCTGCTCGGCCGGTACGCCGTACGCGGAGAGCTCGAGCTCGGCCAGTTGCGCCGAGACCTCTTCGTTCTCGCCCGGTTCGGCCGTCGGCTCGTAGATGGCGTCGTGGAACCAGGCTGCGAGCCGCACGGTGTCCGCGTCGTCGGCCAGGTCGGCGAGCTTGTCGATGGCTTCGAGCATCTCGGTCAGGTGCCGCTGGTCGTGATAGTGGCGTTGTTGCTCTGCGTAACGAGCCAGCAGATCGTCGCCCAGCGGCTGCGCGTGCGGCAGCAGGCGATTCCACTGGTCGCGCAGGTCCATGGCTGGGAGTCTCGCACCCGGCAGAGGCCTGTACCGACCGATCCGGGCTTCCCGGTTAGGGTCGTGGCCAAAGCGATATCGCCTTGTCACCTGACCGGTGCAGGGCGGCGGATTGCAGGTTCAGCAGGAGAAGAGGAGCACGCCATGCGATTCGGCCTGGTTGGTACCGGTCACTGGGCGCGAGTGACGCACGGCCCGGGGCTGCGCGCCGCAGAAGGCGTCGAATTGGTCGGCGTCTGGGGGCGGAACGGTGACAAGGCGTCACAGCTTGCGACCGAGCTGGAGGTGACCGGCTACGACGACTACGCGGAGTTACTCGAGGTCGTGGATGCGGTTGCCTTCGCCGTGCCGCCCCGGATCCAGGCGACGATGGCGCTCGAGGCCGCCGCGGTCGGCAAGCACCTCCTGCTGGACAAGCCGGTCGCTGACTCCTTGGACGACGCCCGTGCGCTCGCCGACGAGGCAGCGAACGAGGGAATCGCATCGGTCGTGTTCTTCACCGGGCGGTTCGCCCCGGAGATCCGGTCCTTCTTCGCCGAGGTGCAGGCCACCGGCGGCTGGCGCGGCGGCTGGTGCCGGATGCTGGCGTCGTTGGACGCCCCCGGCAATCCGTACTCCGAATCAGCCTGGCGCCGCGAGAAGCGTGGGGCCCTGTGGGATGTCGGCCCGCACGCCCTCTCCAACCTGACCGCCATGCTCGGCCCGATCACCTCGTTGCAGGCCGTCGGCGGCGCCGGCGACCTGGTCCACCTGGTCAACACCCACGAGTCAGGCGCCACCAGCACGGCAAGCCTCTCCCTCTCGGCACCCCCCAACGGCACCAGCTTCGAAACCGGCCTCTGGGGCGACTCCGGCACCACCCTCCTCCCACGCCCAACCACCCCAGCCGTCGACTCCTTCACCCGCGCAGCCACAGAGCTAGTCCTCGCCGCCGAGTCAGGCGACTCCCACCCAGTAGACGTAGCCTTCGGCACCCACATAGTCGAGTTGCTGGCCTCCGCCGACCAGCAACTCGGGTAAGTCCCCCACGCACCTCCTCCGTCGGCGTAGTACGTGGGTTAGTGGAGGGCGATGATGGTGTTGTCGCCGGAGGTGAGGATCAGGTTGCCGATGGCTCGGGGGTCTCGGGCGCAGGTGATGCCTTCGGGGAGGGGGGCCTGGCGGTAGCCGTCGCGGGTGATGATGTTGGCCAGGCAGCCGGCGGTGCCGCGGGTCAGGGAGGTGACGCGGGCGTCCGTGGTGACGGCGACTCGGGTGCGGGGGTCGACGGGGGCTGTGCTCTGCCAGGCGGTCAGGCCAGTGGTGGTGTCGATCGCGGTGACGATGGTTTTGGTGTTCACGCGGGTGGCGGGGCCAGGGCAGTCCACCACGATCAGCAGGTTCCCGGCCGCGTTCAGCAGTGTGCGGCAGGCCCAGTCGCGCGGTACCGGCCAGCGCCACTTGGTGTCGCCGGTGCGTGGGTCGATCCCCACCAACGCGGCCGGTACGTCGGAATCACCGGCGGGCTCGGCGACGACGACAACCGCCCCCACCAGGATCGGCCGGCGGTACATGTCCGACGGCGACTTGGTCCACAACTTCTTGCCGGTCTTCAGATCCAGCCCTGTTATCTCGTCGGGCTCGCGACCGCACTCGTGGCCAAGGAACGTGACGACGGTGTCCTGGCTGGCGACCGCGCCGATGTTGGTGCAGTTGCCGGGCTCGAAGGTCCAGCGCTCCCGCCCGTCCGGGTCGACCCCGCGCAGCTTGTTCGACCCCTTGCTGACGTCCTCGCGGGTGAGCAGCGGATCCGCTTGCTGGATCGCGTGATCCCGGGTCCGCCCCGGCCATGCTGCCTTGCGCTTGCCGGTGTTCGCGTCGAGCAGCAGGTACCCGATGTCGGAGAACTCCGCGACCAGTAGCTCGCCGTTCCCGGTGGCGTAGATGTCAGGCTTCTCATCCGAGTCGGAGCGCGTGTACCGCCAGCGCAACTCACCGGTCGCGGCGTCGAACATCTCGACCACCCCGGTCTGCCGCGGGATGGCGATCCCGTACTTCGTACCGACGGCCTCCTCCGCGCCGGCACCCGCCAACTCCCTGCTGGCCCACGCGACCTTCCCGTCGAGCGTCGACCGCGGGAACTCGCCGGCCGGCCGGACTCCGCCCTCCACCCGCTCATTGGAGTCCAGGACGTAGTTGCGGGCGAGAGGCTGCACGATCAACAGCAGTGCCAACGCGATCAGCCCCGGTACTGCGAGCCAAGCAAGCTGCTGGCCACGGTTCCGCGACGGGAGGAAGCGCGCGGTTCTTGTACGCAGCAGCGAGCCGACCAGCGCAGCAACGCCGGCCAGCAGCAGCAGTAGCAGCGCCGAGATCAGCAGTGGCACCCGTAGCCCGACCCCAAGAGCAGGGTTCGTCACCGGGACCTGAGCCCACGCCACCAGCAATCCGGTCGCAGCCACAGCCACCACGGCGCCAGACACGAGCAGAGCACGCTGGGTGCTGCTACGAGCGCAGCGGAACAAAGCAGGTGCGCTGAAGAGGGCAAAGGCGGCCAGTACGACCGGCGGCCATCCTGTCTCCGACTCCAATGCCGGCACCTGCCAGGAGGCACCGGCGGCAGCTATAGCGACCACTGTGGCCGCGATGGCCCCGAACGTCGCCATGGCCGCCAGGGCTGCTTGCTGCCAACCACGCCAGGGAGCGGGGAGTTCACTGTCGAGCCCGGCGAGCTCTGCTTCCAAGTTGTCGCGAGCCATCGAGCTCATTCGCTGCCGGGCCAGCTGGGTGCGGTAGAGGTGGCCGTCGAGCAGTTCGCGCACCTCGTCGTACCGGCGTTCTATCGCGGTCGCCCGGTCACCGGAGTCGCGGCGTACTTCGTGTGCGTGGGCTTCGTAGCGGGCGGGTGCAGTAGCGAGGGTGGCGTTGACGGCATCGAGCAGGACGTCACCGTTCGCGTCGCGCCGAGGTGGTGCGTACGAGTCCGTCGGTGGTGTGGACAACGAGCCCGTGAGCCTGACCAGCCTGGCCACTTCGGCGATCCGGATCGGGTCCACGCCGTACGCAGGCAGGGTCTGCTCGGCTAGTCGCGCCGACGACTCGGCGTCCTCGGCAGCGCCGCCACCCGGTTCGTGCACGGCCCGGTGGAACCAGGCGGCGAGCCGGACCGAGGTCGGGTCGGTGCTCAACTGGATCAGCGATTCGAGCCCGGTCAAGACGGTTTCGAGGTACTGGTCGCGGAAGGCGCGACGGTTCCGCCCGAGATATCTGGCGACCAGGTCGTCGGCCAACGTCGTCGAGCCAGGGATCAGCTCGTTCCACCGTTCGCCCAAGGCCACCACCGCCACAGTCTGCCAGCCCGCCCACACGCCCGCCGCTCGATCTCGGCACCATCGGCTTGCGGTTGCCGATCGTCCGCCGAGATATGCCGCCCTGCCGTTTGTCGGCGGTGCCTCAGCGCGGCGCGGCCAGTACGCCGGGAAGCAGCCCGGGGTACAGGCAGTCCAGGTCGTCGCGGCGCAGGCTGCTGATCCGCTTCGTGCCTTCGGTGTGGGTGCTCAGCACGCCGGCCTCGCGCAGGATCCGCAGGTGATGGGCCCGGGTGGACGCCGTCACCGGGAGGTCGATCTCGCCGCAGGCGATGCCCTCCGGCAGTTCGGCGAGCAGGCGGACGATCTGCAACCGCACCGGCTCGCCCAGGGCCTGCAGGACAGCCTCGATGCGAATGTCTTCGCGATCGGGCTGCGGCAGGGCTTTCGAGGTGCTCATGAGTCCATAGTACGACTCCTATCGAACTTCGACGGAGATCGTAGTACGATGATCATCGAAATACTCGTTCCGTGGGAAGGTCCCCCTGATGTCCGCACGCATCTACCTGCTGGCCGCCGGTGCTTTCGCTGTCGGCACCAGCGCGTACGTCGTGTCCGGCGTGCTCCCCGCCGTCAGCTCCGAGCTGCATGTCTCACTGACCGCCGCCGGCCAGCTCGCCACGGCGTTCGCTCTCTCGTACGCCGTCGGCGCGCCGCTGTTGTCCACGTTGACGGGCCGCTGGGAGCGCCGCACGCTGCTGCTCGCCGCGCTCCTCACTGCTGCGGTGGGCAACCTGATAGCGGCTCTGGCCACTGACTACTCGGTACTGATCGTCGGCCGCGTCGTTGCCGCATTCGGTGCCGCGGCCTACACGCCGGCCGCCACGCTGTTCGCTACTGGGTTCCTTCCGCCGGAGGAGCGAGGGCGAGCTGTTGCTGTCGTGTTCGGCGGACTGACGTTCGCGCTCGTGCTCGGCGTGCCGGCCCGGCAGCTTGCTCGGTGGGATTATCGGCTATCGCGGGGTGTTCGGGCTGATCGCGGCGGTGGCCGTGGTGATCGCCATTGCCGTGCAGGCAGCGCTTCCCAAGGTTGACGCGCCACCGGCGGTCAGCTTGCGTGAACGATTCGCCGGGGTGACCGACAGGCGGGTGCAGATCGTGCTGGCGATGACCGTGCTCGCAGTACTGGCGACCATGAGCGTCTACATCTACGTAGTACCGCTGCTGGCCGAGACTGCTCACTTGAAGGGCGGCACCGTCGGTGTGCTGCTGCTTGTGTACGGACTGGGCGCCGTGGTCGGCAACCTGCTCGGCGGCCGGGCCACCGACCGCTTCGGCAGCTTGCGGACGCTGGCCGTGGCGCTGACCGGGTTCACCCTGGTGATCGCGACGCTGACGTTGACCGCCACCACTGTGGTCGGTGCGGGGATCGCGCTGTTCGTGTGGAGTCTGTTCACGTGGGCGTTCAACCCGCCGATCCAGAACCTGCTGCTGGAGCTGGGCTCAGGCGGTGGACTGCTGCTGGCGATGAACGCGTCCGCGATCTACCTGGGCGCCGGACTCTCAGCCATAGCCGGCGGCGTGGTGATCAACCTGGTCGGCGTACAGCTGCTGCCGCCCATCGCCGCCGCACTCGGCGTGGTCGTACTCGGCCTGCTGTTCGTCCTGCGCCGCAACCCGGCGCTGGAAGCGATCGAGCACCTGGAGCCGATCGGGGCCGAGGAGTGCCTGCCAGTAGCCGCCGTCACCGACTGATCGCACACGGCAACAACCCGCAAGCCTGCCTTAACACCCTGTTAGGGCAGGCTTGCGCCCATGCGTCTGCTGGCTGCCCTCTTGCTCGTCGTGCCGACCTGGGCCGTGCCGTCCGAGGTGACGGCCACTCCGTCGGACGTGGTCGCGGGGTGGAAGAGCTCGCCCGTGTATGTCGACTCTTCGCAGCGATCGCTCGTGCCGGAGGAGGAGTCCCAGCGGCTGGCCGCCCGGGTTGACGGCCACACGCCGGCTATCCGGATCGCTGTCGTTCCAGCTGCCGCGCTAGGCAAGGGAGACCGCGACCAGGCAGCCAGGGCCTTCGTGGATCACGTGGTGGACCTGCAGCAGACCGACGGGATCTACCTGGTGGTGTTTGGTGGGGCTATCACCTGGGGGAGTGCGGTCGGGGTGGATGCGCCGATCGCGGAGATACTCACCGACGAGCTCGCCAAGCACAGCCGGTCGGATCCGGTGGGGACGCTGGACGGCGTACTGGACCGGCTGGATGTGCCCAGCTCCTCCAAGGGCGTGCCGGGGTGGGTGCTGCCGGTCGGGATCGTGCTGGTCCTGCTGGTCGGCGTCGGACTCGGCTTGCGGTGGTGGAGACGGCGGCCGGGCAAGGACGACGGGCCCGCGCTCTACCGGCCGTCGTACGAGGTGCTGCCGGATGAGGCGGACACCCTGGCCGAGCGGCGGAAGCTCGCCTCGGAGGACGTGACCCGGTTCGGCGAGGAACTGGATACCGCCGACGTGCGTCTGGACGGTGTGGACACGGCGACGGATGTGCAAGCGGCGATGGACGCGTACGCCGACGCGGGTCGCGTGGTCGACCACGAGCCGGACGACAAGCAGCTCCGCGCAGTACGGGCCACTGTCGAGTACGGACGCTGGCGACTCGCCTGCGCCCAGGCGCTGGTCGCCGGTACGCCGGCACCGCCGCGGCGCGCTACCTGCTTCTTCGATCCGGCGCACGGGACCTCCGTGACCGATTGGATGTACACGCCACCGGGCGGCAAGGCCCGGGAGATCCCTGTCTGTACTGCCTGCCAGGACCGCCTCGCTGGAGGAACTCGATGAACCGCCCCCTTCGTCTGATCGGCACGCTCGCCTTGGTCGCCGCGCCGGTACTGGCCGCGCTGCCTGCCCACGCGACCACGCCGACACCCAACCCGACGGCCAGTAAGCCGACAGCCGGCAAACCGACGACGAGCAAACCGACACGCAGCAAGCCGACGTACGTCTACACGCCGTACACACCACCCGACTACAAGGCTGACCGCGAGCGCGCGCATGCCGACGCGAAGAGCTACCTGGACAATGTCGCCGCCAAGCTCGGTGACCCGGGGATCTGGGTCGACTCGGCGGTGACCAAGCTCAGCGCCTCGGAGGTGGCCGAGCTCGACCGGGCGGTGAAGTCTGCCGCCGCGCCGATGCGGATCGCGGTGATCCCGGCGTCGGCGATCAACACGGCACCGAAGGGCAGCTATCGCACCCAGCTCGCCTGGGAGGGTGAGGAGATCGCCAGTCAGCTGTACGACCGGGTCGGCGTGGAGGGCGTGTACGCCGTACTGGTCGACGCCAGGTCCGAGTCGGACGGCCGTGGCTTCAACGCCGTGCAGCACGCGGACAAGGGCCCGACCTACCACGTGGGTGACGCCGTGGACGAGGCAGTCGACTGCTGTGCGCCTGACTACGACGGCATCCTGACCCGGTTCGTCCAGCGTGCGCAGGTGATCGACGAGCCGTTCTTCATCGACGCAGCTCCATACGCCGGGGGTGCAGCCGGTGTCGCGTTCCTCTGGTGGGGCGGCACCACGCTGAGCGCTCGCCGGGCTCGCAGGCGCGACGAGAAGAACCACCTGGAAGTCTCGGTACCGGTCCTCAACGAGGAGATCATCGCCCTCTCGCAGCAGGTGTCGGAGCTGCCGACGACGTCGGATCCGGAGCAGTCGAAGGTGTCGAAGGATGTGCTCGACACTGTCGAGAAGGCCAGGCATCGACTCGACGAAGCCAAGGGCGATGAGGACACCGAGGCGGTCGCGACACTGCTCGGCTCTGCGCGGTACGGCATGGTCTGTCTCGAAGCGTTGCGCGCAGGCAAGCCGATCCCCGAGCCGACCCCGCCGTGCTTCTTCGACCCCCGCCACGGACCCAGTACTGCGGCTGTGGAGTGGGCGCCCGAGGGCGGTTCAGCGCGAGAGGTGCAGGTGTGTACTGCCTGCGCTGCAAGGGCTGCCGCCAAGCAGGAGCCCGAGATTCGCATGGTGATGCTGCGGGACCGCCCCCGGCCCTACTGGACTCTCGGTGAGGAGCTGGCGTCCTACATGGACGGCTACTGGTCCCAGGGTGACGGCAAGCGCTGGTGGTTCCCGGACCAGGATGCTCGGCGTGCTGGCGAGGCCATGCGATCCCGCTGGCGCTCGCGTCGCGCCGGCGCACGCCTCAGCAGCTTCTCCGACAGCGTCGGTACTGCGATCTCCAGCCGGTCGTCCTCGTCCAGCTACGGCAGCTACGACAACGACAACGACAACGACAACCGCAGCAGCTGGAGCTCCGGCTCGTCGCGCCGCCGGTCGTACTCGTCCCGCACCCGCTCCAGCGGCGGCGGCTCGTCCCGCCGCTCCTCCCGCCGCTCCGGCGGCTCCCGCGGCTTCTGACCGAGAGGACCAGGCGGGGCCGGGCCGAGCGGGACGAGCGGGACGAGCGGGGCCGGGCTGACTCGGGGTCAGGCCCTGCCGTAGACGGAGACGTGGGCCTGGCTGGCTGCTGTGAACGGGGTGCGGCGCCAGTCCTGGACCCTGTCGACCAGGCGGAGTCCGGCCAGGCGGGCCATCAGGTCCAGCTCGCCTGGCGTGACGAGCCGGCAGGTGATCGGGCTCATCGTGATCCCGTTCGTGCCGAGCCGAACATGGTTCTCCTCCAGCAACTGCGTGACCGGGTCGTACCGGCAGACGTCCAGCGAGACCTCAGCGACGCCGACGTGCTCGACCCCCACGTAGTCCTGGCGGTCCGGTTTCACCCACGCGCTCGGCAGCGCGGTCTCGACCACGAACACCCCGTCGTCGCTCAGATGCCTGGCCGCGTTCTCGAAGCACCGGACCTGGTCGTCGGCGGTGAGCAGGTTGAAGATCGTGTTGAAAACCAGATAGACCAGCGGATATTTCCGCCCCAGCTCGACCTTCGACATGTCCCCGATCGTCACGTCCAGGTCCGCGCCGCCGGGCTTCGACCGGAGTTGCTCGACCATCGCGGGAGCCAGTTCGATCCCGTCCACCCGGATGTTATGACCCACCAGCGGCAAGGCCATCCGCCCGGTCCCGATCGCGAACTCCAGCGCCGTACCGTCGGTCGCCAGCTCAGCCAGGAAAGCGGCGCCGTCCGCCTCGTCACCGCGAGGCGCGGCGTCGTACTCCGCGGCGACCTTGGGCCCGAACGACTTCGCCGGATCGAATTCACTCATGCCCGGGACTCTTCAGCATCCGGCCCCCGGACCACCACCGAATTACCGCAGTACCTCGGGTAGGTCCTCGGTGTGCAGGATCGCCAGCGAGGTGACCGCACGGGTGAGACAGACGTAGAGACGCCGCAGCCCGGTGCGTTCGTCGGCCTCGCCCGCCACGATGCCGGCCGGTTCCACCAGTACTACGTGGTCGAACTCGAGACCCTTCGCCAGCCCGGCCGGTACGACGTCGACGTGTGCATCGACATCACCTTCGTCGCCGAGCACCGAGTAGCTGACTCCCTTGTCCTGCAAGGCTTTCCGGGCCGCCGGCACGAGCGCGTCCGGAACAATCACGCCGATCGATCCCGGCCGCTCGGTGATCTCCTGTACGGTCTCCACGGCAGCCGCCAGACTGTCGGGCACCTGCGTGATCGTCAGCTCACCGCGCGCCCGCCGTACTGCGGTCGGCGGTGTCAGGTGCGGCGCGATCAAGGGCAGCAACTGCGCGGCGTACTCGATGACCTGCCCCGGCACGCGGAACCCGGCCGTCAGCTCCTCGGTGTGCGCCCCGCTCTTGCCCAGATGCCTGAGTGCCTCATCCCACGACGGTGTCGCCCACGGCGTCGTGCCCTGCGCGATATCGCCGAGCACAGTCATCGAACCGGTCGAGCACCGTCGCCCGACCGCACGCAACTGCATCGCCGACAGGTCTTGCGCCTCGTCCAGTACTACGTGGCCGAGGCTGGGCGTCCGGTCCACCAGATCCGCGATCTCGTCGATCAAAGTGGCATCGGCGACAGACCACTTCGCGGCTCCCGCCGACCGCGGCGCCTTCTCCCACAACAGCAGTGCCTGCTCGTCGGCAGTCAGGATCCCGTCGGCGTGCTCGGCCAGCAGTTCGGCATCCGTGAACAGCCGGAACAACAGCTTCGCCGGATCGACGACAGGCCAGAGCGCCTCGGCGTACAGCTTGACCGGCCTGCTCCGCGCAACCGAGTCCTGCACCCGGTCATCAGGCGAGTCGCCTCCGGTTTCCATCCGGAGCAGTACCGCGTGCGCCAGCCGCTGCGGCAGCATCGCCCGGCCCGCGCCGTACCGAATGCCCCGGGTGCGGAGCTCGTTGACCAGCTCCTCGGCCTCGTACGCCGGTACGCGCCAGCGGTGCGATCCGCGCGGTACGACGAGCGACTCCTTCGGCAGCTGCACCTGCGACCAGACCGCGCGGTGCAGCACCTCGGCCAGCCGCGCGTCGCCCTTGAGAACGTCGACCGCAGCCGTCCCCGGGCCGGCGATCTTGACCCGGGCGACCATCTCTTCGACGGTCGTCTGCTTCGCCTCGATCTCGCCCAGCGCGGGGAGCACGTCGCCGATGTACCGCAGGAAGCTCGCGTTCGGCCCGACGACCAGTACGCCGGACCGGCTGAGCTGGTCGCGGTACGCGTAGAGCAGGTATGCCGCCCGGTGCAGCCCGACGGCGGTCTTGCCCCGCACCGGGTTAGGCCACATATCTTGGGGGCATGACGAAGCGTGCGAGCAAGGCTGAGCAGGTAGCGGGGGCCGGGTCGGCGTCGGCGGGCGGTTCTGTTGGCCCGGTTGTCTGACAAGCGTGACGACCTGGACCTAACGGACGAAGGTATCCCGGCGGCGCTGGATGACCAGATTCGCCAGATGGGCAAGCGGGCTGATGAGTTGGGGTGGGACGTGTGGAAGGTGATTCAGAATCCCCGCTTGTCGGCGTACAAAAAGCGGTTGGTGACGTTGCCGGACGGTCGCCGGGAATACCGGGTATGGCGTCCTGATTTGCGGGAAGCGCTGGATGACCTGAGTTCGGGCCGGGCGGATGCCTTGTTGGCGCTGGATTTGGACCGGGCGTTTCGTGATCCGCGTGACCTGCAAGACCTTATCGATGTGGTCGAGTTCGCGCCGCATTCCATCTTGGTGGATTCGGTGACCGGCTCACTGCGTCTAGAAAAAGGCCGGGATAATTTCGACGCTCAGATCAGGGTGTTGGTGGCGAATAAGTCGTCTCGGGATACTGCGCGGCGGGTGGCGAGTGCGCGGGAGCGGCAGGCGCGGAGCGGAAAGTTTGGTGGGGGTAAGCGGCCGTTCGGGTTTTGTGCTGGTGCGCCTGCAGTGCCGCCCGGTCGCAGTGATGTGGATTCATTTGTATGTCCGTGGCATGGTGGCCGCGATTGTGTTTCGGGGGTGTCCGTGATCGAAGTAGAAGCGCGGGTAATCGAGGATTGTTCTCGGCGGTTGCTGCAAGGGGTCAGCTTGCGGTCTATGGCGGCTGAGTTGCGCAGCGGTGATGTGCCGACGGTGAGGGGTGCGGCGTGGTCGGCGGAAACCCTGCGGGATATTCTGCTCCGGCCCCGTAATGCGGGTTTGGTGGTGTACCGGGGTGAGGTACTGGAAGATGTTGCCGCGCCGTGGGAACCGGTTGTTGAGCGTGAGGTTTTCGAGGCGGTCCGGTCGTTGTTGACCGATGCGTCTCGGCGTACGACGGCTGGTGTCGCGCCGCGCTGGATGGGGACCGGTGTTTACCGGTGCGGGATTTGCACTCCGCTGGACGCTGACGGGTTCCCGCCCGAAACTGACGATGCGGTGTCGGTGAAGGTCACGATTGCTGGGCGGTTGCCGCGTTACGGCTGCAAGAGCCGTAATCATCTGGTCCGTAACGCTGCCCATGTTGATAATTTTGTGCAGTCGCGGGTTTTGGCGGCGCTGACTCACCCGTTGGCGTATGAGTTGCTGGACCGGTCCGCCGCGCCCGAGGTTGATACGGCGGCGTTGCGGACTGAGCGGGCGGGTATCCGGGCGGCGCTGGATCAGTTGGCGGCTGACGAAGTGCTCGGGCTGAGAACCCGTAGTCAGGTACTGGCCGGGACGAGAGCGGGTGTTGCCCGTATCGAGCAAATCGACGCCGCGTTGAATGCGTCGATTTCGGATGACCCACTGACGGAAGTGGTTAACGTGGCCGATCCGGTCGCCGCGTGGGAAGGTCTCCCAGTAGCCAACAAGCGCGTCATAATCGATCGGTTGATGACCGTGACCATCCTGCCGACCGGGCGACGCGGACGCGGCTTCGACCCCGCAAGCGTCCACATCGCCCCCAAACACAGGCTCACCGACCAGTGACTTAGGTGCCGATGGATGAGGGGACGGCAATCTGTGCCGTGCCCCGGCCGGGGCAGGGTGCGCCGTGTCGTGTTCGAATGCGGCGGACATGATGCCGTGGGCTGCAACGGAATCGAACGAAGTTTGCCGTCGTACTAGTGAACCCAGCGACCAAGATTGAAAGGGGTCAACAGTGACGTATGAGCTAAAGATGCTGCTCGGTGGAGAATGGAGACTGGTTCCGGAGCCGTCAAAGTTTTTCAACGGAACAGTGTGGCACTACACAGACGCTAACGCATTGTTGAACATCTTACGCACTCGTTGCCTTTGGGCATCGTCTGCCGCTATGCTCAACGATAGCAGAGAGATCGCGTTCGGCATTGATGAATTGAAGCGCGTGAGTGGGCTCTATTTCGACAAGTACCTCGCGCGAGGACTTGATCCACACCTCGTAGAAATCATGCGATTAGCTATAGACAATGCCTCTAGCCGAATGTCAAGCAACGACGTGTATATCCTTTGCGCTTCCAAAAACCCTGATGAACTTAGTCAGTGGAGAGGATACGGAGGTCGCGCAGGGTACGCCATCGGCATTGACGTCAAGAACGGCTTTGACGATCCCCTGAAAATCCTCACCGATGGTGCCGAGCCGATATATTCACTCGTGAACAATATCCAGCCACGATGGATGTCAGTAGCTTACTCCCCATTTGAACAAGGACGATTGCTGGTCCACCTGATGCGCTTCCTCAGGGAGTTCTTCGAAAGTAAGCCGCTTCCTTCGGGTGCCCCCGATGAGATAGATCTTCTCCATGCCGTCGGCGTCATCACGACAGTCCTTGCGTATATCAAGAACCCAGGATTCCAGGCTGAGCAAGAGGTTAGGGCAGCATTTACGTTCGATCCCGCGCGACTGGACGTCGTCAAGTTGCGCACTAACCCGATCGGCCTGTGCCCATACGTCAAAGTTGCCGTCGCCGAGCAATCAGCGAAAAAGTCCGGTCCTAACTCCCTCACAGCTACCGAAGCGACCGGTCTGCCTATCTCTAAGATCATCGTCGGCCCAGGGCGTGAACAGGATTTCGCTGAACGTGGCGTTCGGCGCGCTCTTGAGGTCTACGGGTACTCGAATGTGCAAGTCGAGAAGTCGGTCATCCCCTTTCGGGCATGACTCCGAGGAGCCCCTACGGCGCGGGAACCCCCGACGCCACGGGTGGGGCCGCCCAAACCCCCGTGAGGGCCGGCCCCGCTCCAGGTCTTCGGCGTTCGGAAGTCAGCGCCGGGGACTGCCCGCCGGGCCGTGGTGTCGGTGGTGTCGGTGGTGAGGATTGGGCCGCAGCAGCACGGCGAGTGTGTCGAGTTGGTCGGGGGTGAAAGCCCAGGTGGTGGCGATGTCGTCCACGGCTCCGGCCATGAGGACCGGATCGCGCAGCAGCGCTCGCAGTGCCGCCACCGCTGGACTGTCGGCGGCGCGGGGCCGGGCGAGCGCTTCGACCCTGGCGCGCATCACGTCCCCGGCCGACGCGGCAGCGCTCGCCGCGTCGGTGGGTTCGGTGGTGCTGGGTTGCTCCTTTCTCGCCGTGGTGTCGGCGGGGTCGGCGGTCTTCGTGGGTGTTGTCGTTGGGTGTTCACCTCCGCTGTCTGGGCGCGGTGTGGGTTCCCCCGGGTGCTCAGGTGGCTTGTCCGGGGGCAGGGACAGGCTGACGGGGCAGGGCCGGGGGAACCCACCAATCGTGGTTACCTACTGTGATCGTTCGCGGGGGTGCACGGCGGGTGTGCAAGCGGGCGAACGTGTGCCCTTAACGTGCGGGCGAGGCGTGCGGACGTGCACCGTGCACACCCGATTTGCAGTCACGATGCGTCACCGTCCGCGCCGGGTGGCTCCCGGTCCGGACGGGCACGCGGGCCGGGCACGGCGACCCAGCGGCCGTCACCGCACGGCGCGGCCTTGCCCTGACGTTTCAGGGCTTGGAGTCGGTAGTGAACCCACCGCCGCGACCGCCCCGAAGCCGTCATCAACTCCGTGATCCCTGCCCCGGTCGGCGGGGCCTGCTTCAACGCTTCCCACAGGGCCACGTCCGGCCCAGAGACGCCCGAGGGCGTCCCGGTGGCCCCCGGTGCCCGCAACGAGCCGGGAGCGCCGTCCTGAGCCCCTGTGGTGCCCGGTGGTGTCTGCCCGCTCGCGTGGTCTCCGTTCCTGTCCTGCGGGCGGGCGGGTTGATGGTGGTTGGGTCGGGTGTTGCGGGTGGCGGTGGCTTGCACGTCGGCATCGTTGATCCACTGAGCGCGTGCCCGGCGGGGTGTGTCGTGACCGGCCGCCCGGAGCAGGAACTTGCCGGGTGCGTCAAACCCGGTGGTGTCCCACCCTGCCGTGAGTGATCCGGCCCCGAGGATGAGGTCGACGTCGCCGCGTTCGACCACCCGCAGACAGAACCGGATGTTCATCTGCGACCGGATGGCCGACCCGTCGCCCATCGTCTTTTGCGTCGGCCGCTGGGTGGCGATGAGCAGTGTCACCGCGACCGCGCGGCCCCGGCGGGCGATCGAGTCGGCCAGCTTCCGCGCCGCCGGGCCGAGCTCGGCGTATTCGTCGATCATCACCACCAACGCCGGAGCCTCAGCGGTAGGTGTCCACTCCCGGATGCCCTGCTCGGCAAGGAATGCGGCCCGTCGTTCCAGTTCGGCAACAGCGTCTTTGAGCAGGGCCCCGCCTTGGGAACCGTTGACGGCGAGCCGGTGTAGGACTTTGGACCAGGGGGCGAGTTCCATTCCTTCTTTCAGGTCGATACCCCAGATCGTCACGTCGTTGCATTCGGCCAGCCGGGCCAGGATCACGTTCAACAGCCCGGATTTGCCCGAGTCGGTCGCGCCACCGATCAGGACGTGTTTCCTGAGCAGGGACACGGCCACGTCGGAGCCGTCTTCCCAGACCCCGACCGTGACCGGGGCCGTGATGGACGCCGGCCGTTTCCCCGGCCGCGCCACCCACGGGATCGGTTCGGCGTGGGGGTCGGACTCCACCAACCTGAGCACCACTTCGGCGGCGTCGTCGGTGACCGGCTCGACCCGCAGCGCCCCGACCCGCGACCCCAACGCCGACTCCAGCGCGGGGAGGGCGTTCACGGCGTCGGTGTAGTGCTGCCCGCGCCGCAGCTTCAACCGCGCGGTCCAGCCCCACCGCCCGATCACGGCCGACACCATCCGCGCCCCCGACAACCCCGCCGCATCGGCCGTGTCACCGAACCGCTCCCGGATCATGCGGACCTTGGACAGGCGTCGGCGGTCTTCTCGCCACCACCACGGCGCACCAAGCCCCATCGCTGCCATGAACGCATACGTCGGCAGTTCCCCCGCCGACGCGCCATACAGGCCCGCCAGGGCCACCGTGGCCGTGACAGCGGCCGTGAACCCTGCCGACCATGCCCGGACGCGCCAGCGCGCCAGTAGCGGCCAGCGGGTCACCACGGGCCGGGGAAGCCACGCCAGCACCACCAGTACCGCGACCCCGGCAACCAGCGGCAGCGGCCACCATGCGGGGTGGGTGGAGTGCAGCCACGCCCCGCCCAGCAGGGAACCGGCCCACCAATACAGCGGAGCCAACTCCGAGCGGTACCGCCACCCGGCCCGGCCCAGCGCGCCCAGGACGTAGGCGAAGTCTCCGGCCGCGCCGGAACCGCCCTGAACGATCATGATTTCGCCCCGGCCGGGACGGCCCCGTCCCTTGCGGGACGGAGCCGAACCAGAGGCATTGCCGTAGCGGCGATTCATGCCACACCACCACCCTCAACGGACGGGGTATGGAGGGGGTGTCCGGCCGGTGCCGGGGGGAGCGCGTCGGCCACGAAACCCCACGGGGTGTCGCGGTCGGTCGGGTCTCCGTTCTCGACGGCCCAGACGAGCCCGGCGCGGCAGGCGGCTACCAGGTTGGCGTAACGCGACGCCAGCCGCTCAACTTTGGTCACGAGTTCGGGAACGTCACCGCAACTGGCGATGGTCGCGGTGAAAAGACTGTCCATGTTCGGAGCGCGCAGAGTCGCCTCAAATCGGGCGCGCATCCGGTCAAGCTCAACAGCGTCAAGCTGAGTTACTGCACGATTGGTCAAGTAATTCCTTAGATCGAGAGACAGGACACATCGAGACCCATAGGCGTTTACTCCCTTCTTTCGACTACATGGTTACTTGGTTTCCTGCCAGCTATGGGGGTCCGGCAGGAAATCGGGAGGCGGCCGCGGACGTACTTTCCGCCGTTTACTTGACGCCGAGGAACTGTGTCAGGAACTGGCGGATGTAGGGCGCGAACTCGCTACCGGCCAGGAAGAACCCGAACAACAGGACTACCGCCGCGTGCAGGACCTTCAACCCCGCATACCGGATCAACACGAACACCGCGACCGCTGTCACCAACAACATCGAAGCCGTCAA
This sequence comes from Kribbella qitaiheensis, assembly GCF_014217565.1. NCBI lineage: Bacteria > Bacillati > Actinomycetota > Actinomycetes > Propionibacteriales > Kribbellaceae > Kribbella > Kribbella qitaiheensis. The sequence continues at coordinate 3,144,356 of NZ_CP043661.1, read as the reverse complement.
CTGCAAAAACCATCACCCCCTCTCACACACGGGAACACGACACTTTCTCGGAAGGTTGCCGGGAGTTGTGCTACTCACCACCGGTAACCCTCGTTACGCGACTTGCGCCGGTCCCACCGGTACCGCCTCGCGCACTTGCGGCAACTCACCCGGCCCCGATCCTTGACCGCACCACACGCGCACCGTGTACGGCTCAAGACCCGAACCACCGTCCGGCCGGAACAACTACCGCCGGTCTTCAATCGGCCACCACCTCCACTATCGACGCACCTGTTATGACTACTGTGACCAACGTAGACCATAGACAGGGCAGAAGACAAGCAGATATTATGACGAGCGCTAGCAGAGTGCGCCGACAGTTCCCGGCGTCCCTCGCTAGGCCACGCACAGCACGCCCGCCGAGCCAACCCACCGGAAGACTCACACCGGCTCGCAGGGCGCTACAGACAAGGGAGTACGTGTGAGCACCACCAAGACCAGCGCCACCGGCCGGTCCGGTCGGCCCGGCCGTCCGCCAGGCGGGGTGTCGAAGGCTGACCAGCTCGCCGCGACGCTGCGCGAACAGATCCTGTCCGGCCAGCTCTCGCCGGCCGCGCTACTGCCGTCTGAGCGGCAGATGATCGAGCACTACGGCGTCTCCCGGATCACGGTCCGAGCCGCGATCGCCGCGCTGCGCGCCGAAGGGCTGGTGCAGACCATCCCCGGTAAAGGCGCGTTCGTGCGCCGCCCGTCCGACCGGCCACTCCACACCCACCAACGGACCATCACCGTCGATGACGACGGAAACTTCACCGACAACGAAACCGGTAACGGCGAGTTCCGTGAAGCCGAGCCGCCGAGCACGTATCACCGAAACGCCGACGCGACTCTCGCGCTGGCCATCGGTGTTCCGGAACATACCCCGCTGTTCGGCTCCGACCGGCTGTTAGAGAACGCGGCCGGAACCCGCATCTTCGTACAAACCTACGTGCCGTTCTCCACCGCACTGGAAATACCGGCCCTTGAAGAAAACCCGTTCGTGTCCGCCGGGCAGGTCTACAAAGCCGCCTGCGACGCCGGACTATCGCCTGACTTCAGCGACTACATCACCGCACGCAACCCCACCCCCGACGATGCACGGACACTACGAATCCCCGACGGTATCCCGATGCTCGTCACCCGCCGACTCGCCACCCACAACGGCCGACCCCTCATCATGCAAGAAACCCACCGCAGCGCCGAGAACACCCAACTCCACTACCAACCCGGCCAATAAACACCCGAATATACGAACGAGGAATGCCGGGGCACCATAGGTGCCCCGGCATCATCATTTCACGCGCAAAACCCCAACCGGGATTTCTAACGGACCGGAAGGGGGGAGCGCGCCGGGGTCTCGCTTTCAGGCCGCTTTCTCTGCGGGTGGCTGCCCTTTGCGGATACGTGTTCGCAGCCGGACGACTGCCTCCACGACACCGACCGGCAGCATCACCACCACTTCGTGTGTGTCGCCGCCACCGACGACCACGACGCACGGAGCGCCGTCACGGCCGACACTCGCGATGATGGACAGGTCAGCAGCCGCCAGCGCGTCCCTGAGCGCGTGCGCGGCATCCTCGGCGGACTGGTAGACGGCCAGGAGCGCACGGGCATCTGAAGGCTTCACAGCCGCCAGCACGTCTCGGCATTCGTCGGTCATCGGTCGAGCCTTCCCCTAACAAGGGTGGCCCCCGAAGCGGCAACGCCCCTGCACCGCACGACAGGCAGCACAGAAACCCCCGGGGGTAACATCACTTCCCGGGGTCCTGCGGGACTTCCAACCGGGCCACCCGTTCCGGTGCAAGGGTTTGGGTGGCCCGGTCTCGTATCTGGGTGGCTCTGCCTGCCGGTGCGTGGTGAGGGGTCCGGCAACCGGCAGGCAGAGCCGGTGCGAAGCCGACCGGCCGGGAGGCTGTGAGGAGGTTCCGGCCGGGCGACTTCGTGGAAGGGCGGAACGGACGCGGAGTCACAAAGGGATAAGAGTTACCCCGCTCGGCACGCCCGCCCCGCCTGACTGGGTTGTTGCGCTATCAAGACGACGATTCCGCCGCTCTCCAGATGCATCCGCAATCTGTGCGGGTCGCCCTCGCCCGCAAGATGCAGCAAATTCGGTATGATGAGCATCATGTCGTCGTGTTCCATCGCGTCCGTGATGCAGGCGAAAAGTTCGACCGGAGCAGTATCGATTTCATCGATATACAGCGCGTCTAAGGTCCGATCATGAGCGGCAGCGCAATTTGCGATTAATTGCCGCATCTGAGCGATCTCTCGGCTGGTCATCAAGAAACTCTTCTTGAAATACCCGATCGTCTTCACGCCTACTGCCCCGTCGCTTTCGTCACTTCAGCGGTTGGAGTGTTGCCGGGTCCGGCAAAGGCGGCAACTCATCGTTGGTCACTCGCAACCCAGCGAAACGCCTACGCATAGCCTCCTCATAGCGCGCCGCTATGTCCGGCGCAGCCACGTAGTCACTGATCGCCGTATCCCCGAACCACACACGAACCCGCCTACGCTCCCTCAACACGCCTAATCAACTCCGTTTCTGTGCGCCGCACCAAACCCGCATTCCGGCCGCTTACTCGACTACCCGTCATTCGACTTCTCGCGAATCGCAAGCGATGCCAGATCACATGGAAGTCGGCGCGAGCATCCGCCTCGCTAGTCCTTATCTTCTGGCAATCAGCACCCGTATTCCGTTGCCTTCGATATCTGCCCGAACATCATACGGATTGCCAAGGCTTGCGAGATGTAGCAAGTTGGGAAGAATCATCACCCTTTCATCGGCAGCAGTCAGCGTCGCAATCAGCGCGGTTAGTCGAGCGGGAGCAGTTTCTATCTCATCTATGTATATAGCGTCGATGACAAGACAGTGATTCTCCGCACACTGGAAAATTTGATTGTGCATTGCCGCCGACTCGGAAGCGCCCATGAGAGAGCTCTTCTTGAAATAGCCGAAGATCGCATGGGTGCCCAATTGAGCTATGCCTCCATTCAACGATTCGCGCAGACGCACGGCTGTAGTAGGCCCGCTCCTGGCGTGTCGAGGCATCGGCTGACCTACGTGCCAATTACGAATCACCGCCCCATCGTCAGCCTGTGAGGGCAAGTTAGGTGGCGCGTCGGGCCGTTGGGTGACGGCGGCTGCGATGTGGGGCGGGCGCACCCTGCCCTTACGTCTGTTAGTCACCCGCTGCACCTTCCCATCTGACGAAATCAGCTCCACAGCAGAAGCAAACCCGGTAGAGGTCGGTCTTGGGGATCAGCAGAGCAGGCCAGTTGAGGTGCCCAGGCCAGATGGCCGGGCAGCGCAGTAGACTTTGCTGTCCGTGATGATTGCCAGAGGCGAGGAGACCATGCAACGCCACGATCCGTCTGAATTTGTGGTCCCTGACGACTTTTGGAATCGTTTAGAGACCAAACAGGCTTTGCGCGCGCGTGACGCCGGCGCCCTCTTTCAGCTTGTCCGCAAATACGCCGGGGCAAGCCAAACCGGACTCACGATGCGCACCGGCATTGCGAAGTCCGAAATAAGCTCAATAATGGCTGGGCGGCGACGCGTAACTAGCCTCGAACGGTTCGAGTCGATCGCTGACGGACTTAACATGCCTGACGCCTCGCGGGTCGAATTGGGCTTAGCGCCCAAGGTCACGAATGGTGCTAGCAATGGTGAGGTACCATCCAACCCCGGAGCGCATATTCGAACGGCTAGCGTGGCGTCGGGAGTCTGGTCAATCTTGCCACCGGTCAGAGGATTCCGAGGCCGAAGGGATGAGCTACGCGCGCTTCGTCAGACCTTGCATTCAGCGAACGACGCGGATGAACGCGTTACTGCGACCGCCGTGCATGGAATTGCAGGCGTCGGAAAGACTCAACTTGTACGGGCCTACTCGCAAGCATACCGCGCCGAATACGATCTGGGATGGTGGATTCCCGCCGAAACACGACTCGACATTGTGACCGGCATTGGACAACTTGCAGTCCGGCTCGGCGCATCGGAAAAGTGGTCTTCGACAGAATTAATTAACTACTTGTTCGAAGACCTGAGCGCCCGGAAGTCGTGGCTTATTGTCTTCGATAACGCACCGTCCCCAAGCGTTATCGAGTCGTTCATTCCACGGGGCGCAGGCAATCATGGGCACGTCATCTTCACGTCACGAAACCCCAGTTGGCAAATGCTCGCAACGCCCCTAGGGGTAGACGTCCTCTCGATTAAGTCAGCATCGGAACTACTGAGCGAGTGGAGCCACGACAACGATCAAGAATCGGCCAACTCGCTCGCCGCCGAACTCGGCCAATTGCCGCTCGCGATAGAACAAGCCGCCGCGTACGCGGCGGAGACTTCGGTGTCACTCAGTGAATACCTAAAATTATTCCAAGCCGAACGCGCACGTTTGCTCGAACACGGATCGGCGCTCGCCTATCCAAGCACAGTAGCCGCGACTGTCACATTGACGCTGGAACGCCTGTCAATGACATCGCCAACCGCGTTGCGACTTCTGGAAGTGTGCAGCCTTTGCTCATCGGAAATTCTTCCTATAAAGGAATTTCTGTCGGCGGTACAGAATATAGACGATACTGCTGAGCAGTTTGACGCGCTTGATCGGCTCAAGATATTTACTGAACTTAGGCAGTCCGGTCTATTGTCAATCGATGGGGACAATGAAGCCCGCCTGCATCGACTTACCCGGACAATTGTTCGAGAGCGGATCAACGACCGGCACCACCGGGTCACCGATGCTGCGGCCCTTCTGAATGAGCTATTTCCGCAAACGCCGTCGGAGCCGACGACCTGGCCGGTTTGTGCTCAACTGGCTTCACATGCTGCGTCCGTCCTTTCGCATGCAAAGGATGCGGACCTGCTGAGTATAGACCTAGCATCTCTTTTGACACGGATGGGTCGTTACCTGCTGTGCAGTGGCCTAAGCTACGCGGACTCTCGTAACTACCATGCGCAGGCACTTCAAATGCGGCAACGCCTGCACGATGGGGATCATCCGGAAGTTGCACGAGGATTCGTGCATCTCGCGGTTGCATTGAATGAGCTTGGAGAGCCTGCACAGGCGCGGTCACTCCATGAGCAGGCGTTAGAGATGCGGATGCGCTGGTATGCGGGTAAGGATCACGCCGATACGGCACACAGCCTCGACAATCTCGGCAATGTCCTTCACATTTTGGGTGATTACAAGTCGGCGCGGCAGCGGCACGAAGATGGTCTTCACATGAGACAAAGACTCTATCTAGCCGATCATCCGAACATCGCGTATAGCTTGAGCAACCTAGCGGGCGACCTGCATAAGCTAGATGATGTCCCGCGTGCTCGTGAGTTGAACGAGCAGGCGCTTGCTATGCGTCAGCGTCTCGATCCCGGCGATCATCCAGATGTCGCGCATAGCTTCGCCAACCTGGCGGCAGACCTGCGCGCGATGGGCGAGCTTGTTGAAGCGAAACGGCTTGCAGAACAGGCGCTCGCCATGCACAACCGACTTTATCCCGGCGATCACCCTAATACGGTCCGCAGTCTCCAGAGCCTCGCACAGACATATACGGCTCTAGGTCATGAGGCTGACGCTACCAGTCTTGACCGGCAAGCACGCGAGATGAAAGATCGGCTTCGCTCCCGTTATCAGTAAGCTTACCGAAACTATCTCAGATAGAGGTCTGATGATTCAAGAAGGTATCCTGCCCGCTCGTCTGACCGCAGGCGACCATGTTGTCATCGTATCCCCTTCAAGTACTATTGCCGACCGACTTGAACAGGCTGAGTCAGCAAGACAGAATATCGAATCGATATTTGGTCTGCGCCTCGTCTATGCAGCGAACGCGCGCGGTCAACACTTCTATTCATCAGGCACTGCGCAACAGCGCTCTGACGACATAATGTCCGCCTTTTCTGACCCCGATGTCCGTGCAGTTTTGTTTTCTACAGGCGGAGCAACTGCAATCGATTTAGTAGATCGACTTGATTACGCAACTATCGCCGCAAACCCAAAGATAGTTGCCGGTCTCTCCGATTCGTCTACGTTGCTAAACGCGGTAACCGCGCGAACGGGAGTGGTCACGTATCATGGCTTCGAAATGTTCGATTACGCGGATGGCGACCTTCCTTACGCCTCCCAGAGCATGCGTGAGATTCTGTTTGATCGATGGTCCGGAAGCTACGCTCCCAATCAGAACTGGCGTGATCTTCACGGGGACGCCACTACTTATAGGGAGTGGCGAACCATCAAGGAAGGCAAGGCGCAGGGGTTCGCTATTGGTGGCAACTCCGAAGCTTTCATGCAGCTTGCCGGAACCAGCTACGCGCCGAACGTAAGCGATGCGATTTTATTCTTGGAGACGTACCGCTTACAAAAGCGGCACATACAAGCGCTCCTCGTCCAATTAAAGCTGCGCGGAATATTTGAATCGATTCGTGGGCTCGTCGTAGGCTACTGCCTTGGAAGCGACGAGCCGGGCGGAGGGAATGACCGGGATATAGCAGAAATCGCTCGGGAAGTTTCAGACGGGTATGACTTTCCGATTATGCAAATAGGTGAGATTGGGCATCAAGTTGAAAATCTAATTTTGCCTCTCGGAATTGAGATCGAACTCAATGCAACTTTAAAGACGCTGCGGCTGCCGAACCCTGCCGTTCGCTAGGCTGACAACCCCTCCCCAGGAGGTTGCGACTCGTCCCGCTAGCTGTGCTGCGGATCCAGGTATCGCGCGCCCTCTCCCCGCCTCACAGTGGCGACGGTAACAAGTATGTCTCAATCCCGGGTGGGGCTTCCCGGTACCGGGGGCGCCCTGCACGCAGATGGTCTCGTCCACCCCGGCCCGGACGATGACGTCCTGCTCCGGCTGGATCGTCGCCACGATGTCGCGCATCGGGCCGGAGCGGGGCCGCTCGATCTCAGCGTCCAGGATGTCGCTGTGCTCGGCGACGGGCGCCGGGGTGGTCAGGTCCTCGTCCTCGAAGGCGGTCATCTCGCCGTGCGTGAAGCCGAACCGGCGACGGATCCCGACGCCCATCGGCTCGGTCCGGCTGGCCCGGTAGAACGGCACCGAGATCTCGGCCCGCCAGTCGACCACGAGCGGCTCGCCCTGGTCGTCGTTGACGTGCCGGCGGCCGATGTGGAACGCTTCCCCGCGATCTGGGCCAGAAACAGTCTCCTCGGTGGGTTCGAGGTAGTCCAGCCGGCCGAAGAACAGCGGCACCTCGGGATCGTCCTCGAGCTCCTGCATCCGGCGGAAGATCGCCGCCTTCAGGAACTCGGCGTTGACCGGGTCGGCGCTGTAGATCTTCAGCGATCCGGTCTTCTCCCGCATCCGCGCGAGGGCGGCGCGGGAGCTGCGGAGGTAGTCCTTCTCGGTTTGGAGGGTCGGTTGAGTGGGGTCGGGCTGCGTGAGATCGGGATGGGGGGGCACGACAAGACCTCCGCAAAGCGGTCGACGGTCAGGGAAGCCCCGCCACGTTACTTGAGGACCGGCTGTGGAGCGATCGAATTACCTGACTGGGCGGTGGGGCGGGGCTCGTACCGCGCCGCTGGCGGCTCGGCCTTGTCGCTGCGCAGGCCTGGCCGGAGCAGCAGCGGCAGGCTGACGCCGATCAGCAGCAGGGCGGCGATGCCGTCCAGCCAGTAGTGGTTCCCTGTCACGACCACCACCGAGAACGTGATGATCGGGTGCAGGAGCCACAACCAGCGCCACTTGGACCGGGTGACCAGGATCATCGAGAGCGCGATCAGGGCCGCCCAGCCGACGTGCAGGCTCGGCATCGCGGCGAACTGGTTCGCCACCCCGCTGGAGCTTTCCGGTCCGTAGACGGATTGGCCGAACTTCAGTCCGGTGTCGACGAAGCCGGGCATCATCCGCGGCGGGGCCAGCGGGAACAGGATGTGGCCGACCAGCGCCAAGCCGGTGACCGAGACGATCGTCCAGCGGACCCGGGGATAGGCCTTCGGGCGCCAGATCGACAGCCAGAGCAGGATCGCGCCGGTCAGTGGAGCGTGCACCGACGCGTAGTACAGGTTCGCTCCCTCGACCAGTTGGGGAAGCTGCATCGCCGAGTGCTGGATCGCTGCCTCATCGGGCAGATGTAACCAGTGCTGGACGGACAACACCTCGCGCGCATGATCGAAGGCGGATCCGGTGTGCTTCCCGGCGAACTGCCGGCCCGCGCTGTAGACCAGGAACATGGTCGCCAGCAGGACTGCTTCGCGCACCACCCGCCAGACAACCGGCCCCGCCCCGGTGGAGCTGCGCCCGCTTTCTACAGTCAGTTCCACCCGCTCGAGTGCTTGTGTCCCCATACGTCTCGACGGTACCGGTCGAAGTCTCGGGATTGGCTCAGGTTGAACCCTGATGTTGCCCTGGGCAACCCCCGAGACACGTTCTGCGACCGCACCGTCACCCCCGTTCCGCTGATCGCCGACAACGTCTTTATCAGCGCCAACGGGTGGGGAGGCGGCCGCATTCCATCGGCAAATGACTCGAAGGTCACACTTGACAATCAACGAACCGCAGGTCTGATCGACGGCTGATGGACACTGGGTAGTCATGGAGCCGTATGGGGTGTTGCTCGCGGCCGGTGCCGGCACGCGGATCGGGATGCCGAAGGCGCTGGTCCGCGACACAGACGGGGTACCGTCGGTGGTCCGGTCGGTGCGCGTACTGCGGGACGGTGGGTGCGGGCCGATCGGGGTCGTGGTCGGAGCCGCGGCGGAGGAGGTCACCGCGCTGCTGGCCGACGCTGGTCTGCTGGTTGATGGCGGGCTGCTGGTCGGCGGGGGCGTCACGATCGTGCCGTCGCTCGACTGGCAGTCGGGGATGTCTGCCTCGCTGCGCAGCGGCCTGAGCTGGGTTGCGGAGACGCCGGCCGAAGCTGTGGTGGTGCACTTCGTGGACATGCCGGACGTCGGAGCCGACGTCGTACGCCGGGTGGTGGCGGGCCGCGTCGGGACAGGTGACGCGGTGCTGTCGCGCGCCGGGTATGGCGGCCGGGCCGGGCATCCGGTGCTGATGGGCCGAGCGCACTGGGAAGCAGCCAAAGCCGCGGCCACCGGAGATCGAGGCGCCGGCTCCTACCTGAAGCGAGCCGGCTGCCCCTTGATCCCCTGCGAAGACCTCACCCGCTAGTCCCTGCGGCGCCGCCACCCCTTGACGGCGCCCCGCTTTCCCCCGCTTTCCTTCCCTTATCCCTTTACCGCTCCGGTCAGGACGCCTTTCGCGAAGTGCCTTTGCAAGAAGGGGTAGACGATCAGGATCGGCACGATGGAGATCACCAGGATGGCCATCTGGATCGAGGCCTGTGGAGGTAGCAACTCGGTGCCGAGATCGGCGCTGCCCAGCTGGGTGTCGTTGATGACGTACGTTCGCAGTACCAGCTGCAATGGCCACAGCTTGCTGTCGTTCAGATACAGCAGCGCGCCGAAGAATGCGTTCCAGTAGCTGACCGCGTAGAACAGCCCGATCACCGACAGCACCGCCTTCGACAACGGCAGGACGATGTAGCCGAAGGTCTTCAATTCGCTGGCCCCGTCGATCCTCGCGCTCTCGGTGATCTCACCGGGCAGGTTCGAGAAGAACGCCCGCAGCACGATCACGTTGAACGCACTCACCATCGTCGGCACGATCAGCGCCCAGAGACTGTCCAGCAGCCCCGCGCCCTTGACCACGAGGTACATCGGGATGATCCCAGGCGAGAACAACATGCTGAACAACACGATCAGCAGGATCGGCCGCCCGGCCGAGAATCCCGGCCGGGACAGCGCATAGGCCAGCAGACACGACACCGTCAGGCTCAAGAGCGTCCCGACCACGGTCACGAAGATGCTCACGAACAGAGCCCGCGTGACGACTCCGCCCGCGAACAAAGACTTGTAGGCATTGAGGTTGATCGAGTCCGGTAACAACACCAAGCCACCGGACTCGTTGATCTGCTTGTTCGGTGCCACGCTGGTCGAGATCACCCCGACGAACGGAATGATCACCACCGCGCAGAACACTAACAACACAAGGCCTTTGAAGGCGCGCATCGGCCATGACGGCATCGGCACGCCCTGAACAATCCGGCGTGTCATCGGCTGTACACCCCCTGCTCCCCGAAGATGTGCGCCACCTTGTTCGCCGTGAGCACGAGTACGACGCCGACGAGTCCCTTCACCAGGCCGACTGCGGCCGCGACGCCCCAGGCGCCGCCGAGGACGCCATTGTTGTAGACGTAGGTGTCCAGTACTTCGCTGACGTCGCGTCCCGCGGCCTGCTGCTGCAGGATGATCTGCTCGAATCCGACCGTCAGCGAGTCGCCGAGCTTCAGGATGAACAGCAGGATGATGATCCCGCGCAGACCCGGCATGGTCACGTGCCAGATCTGCCGCATCCGGCTCGCGCCGTCCACGCTGGCCGCTTCGTAGAGCTGCGAATCGATCTGCGACAGCGCGGCCAGGAACAGGATCGTGGCCCAGCCGGTGTCCTTCCAGATCACCTGCGAGGTCACCAGTACCCGGAAGAGGTCGGAGTTGCCGATGATGTCCAGCGTTGCGAGGTTGTGCGATCGCAGGTAGTTGTTCAGGAGTCCGCTGCCGCCCAGCATCTGCTGGAACAACGCCACCACGATCACCCAGGACATGAAGTGCGGCAGGTAGAGGATGCTCTGCGCGATCCGCTTGATCCGCTCGGAGAACAGCGAATTCAGCAGCAGTGCCAGCAGGATCGGCGCCGGAAACACCAGGATCGCCTGCAGGCCGGTCAGGATCAGGGTGTTCTTCAGTGCCTGCAGGAACGCAGGATCGCCGTTGAAGATCACCGCGAAGTTCTCCCAGCCGGACCAGTCGCTGGCGCCGATACCGAGGAACGGCTGGTAGTCCTTGAATGCGATCACGTTGCCGAGCAGCGGCAGGTAGTGGAACGCGAGGATCAGCGCAGTACCGGGTAGTGCGAACAGCAGCAGCACCCGGTCCCGGAGTAACCGGCGACCGAGGCTGAGTTGCTGCGCCGGGCGCGTCTTGGTGCGCTGCAGCATCTGGCTAGCGTCCTGCCGCGTCGGAGAAGGCCTGCTGCAGTTCGCCGCGCATCTTCTCGCCACCCTGCGACAGCCAATCCTTGACTGCCGGCGCCCAATCGGACACGGGCTTCTTGCCCTGCATGATCTGGTTCTCCAGGTCGGTCATCACCTTGACGAGCCGCGGCCCGTCCTTCGAGACGGTCTCGGAGTACAGCCCGTACGACGCGTCGTACACCAGCCGGGAGGCGAGCTTCTGCTGGATGGTGTGCTGCTTGCGAGGCACGTCGGGCTTACCGGCCGAGTAAAGCGCGAGAGTCGAGTCGGCGATGTACTGCAGGCCGATCCCGGTCTCCACCACGCCAGTCTTGGTCGGCACGGGATCCGTTCCCTGCAAGGCGTAGTGACGACCCTGAACTCCGTACTTGCGGAAGAGGTACTCCTCGGTGCCGAACGGCGCCGCCATCCAGTTGGCCACCTTCAGCAGCGTCTCGACCGAGTGCTTGCTGTCCTTGCGGAACGCGGTGATGTTGTTGAGCGCGGCACCCATCCACGGTTTGCCCTGGCCGCCGTTGAAGCCCGGCACGTCGAGCATGTTGACCGAGAAGGCGTCGCCGGCGGTGTTGTCGGCGTAGTACTGGTTCCAGGCAACGAAGCTGTCGATGTCGAACGCGGCGACGCCACCGTTGAACCATTGCTTGCGCTGACTCGCCTGGGCGCTGAAGGAGTCCGGGTTGATGACGCCGGCCGCAACCATCTTGCGGCAACCCTCCAACGCGTCGGCGTTCTCCTCGGCCTCGTAGAACGAGGTGAACTTGCCGCCGGCTTCCTTCCACTGGTTCGCGATCCCGAACATTTGCCGGAGATAGGAGATCGGCGGCTTCGTCCAGGCCCAGCGGTTCTGCTTCGGCGCGGTCAGCTCCTTGGCCAGGTCGAGGAAGTCCTCGAAGTTCTTCGGCGCCGGGTCTTTGATGCCCTTGGCAAGCAAGAGGTCCTCGCGGTAGAGCGGCAGTGTCGTCCGTGACATCCCGCGCGGCACCGGTACGCCGTAGATGCCGCCGTTGAAGATGCAGCCCTTCCAGTACTCCGCGGGGATGTTCGCGAGGAAGGGATACTTCTTCACGGCATCGCCGGACAGCTGACCGGTCAGGTCCAGGCACTTGGCCTTGAGCAGGGCCGGGATCTGCGGCGTCGTCGGCGGCAGGTTGATGATGTCTGGCAGGTCGCCGCCGGCCACTCGGGTCGCGAGCTTGTTCGGGTACTCGTCGTTCGACGCCATGCTGATCTGCAGTTCGGAGCCGAGCCGCTCGTTGAGGGCCTGCCAGAACTGGTTGCTGTCCGAGGCCGGCGGGATCGCGCCGGGGATGTTGGTCATGAAGCTGATCGGCCGGCCGTCGCCGGGCTTCTCGGTGATCGCCCTGAGCGGGTTCGCCGGGTACTTCAGGAAACCGTCCAGGACCACGTCGGTGCCGGGGAGATCGGGCTTGACCCCGGTGAAGCGGAGATAGGTCGGCAACTTGACCGCGAGATTGGCGGCGGCCTGGTTCTTCTTGTCGGCCGCGCAGCCGCTGAGCAACGGCGTACCGGTGACCGCGACTGCCGCAGCAGCCAGGCCACCGCCGAGGAATGTTCGTCTGCTGAGTCGCATGAGGCCTCACTTCCGAGCGATTGAGAGTGCGGCCTCACCATGACATAGTACGTCCTATGTCTTCAAGAGTCGGTCCGCCGGAGGTCGTCTTCGATCCGGCCGGCAGCGGGTACCACACGTTCCGGATCCCGGCGGTCGTGGCGCGGGGCGAGTGGGTTTTCGCGTTCTGCGAGGGCCGGCTGCGCTCGGCGGCGGACGCCGGTGAGATCGAGGTCGTACTACGGCGCTCCCGCGACGGCGGGCGGACCTGGTTGCCGTTGCAGGTGGTGTCGGCCGCGGCCGGGAAGACCTGTGGGAATCCGGTGCCGGTGATCGACCCGTTGAGCGGAGACCTGGTGCTGGTGACGACTCAGAACGGCGCCGACGCGATCGAAATTTCCGTTGCCCGGGGCACCGATCCGGAGAGCGGGCGGCGGGTTTACGTCCAGCGGAGTACGGATGACGGCGCTTCCTGGAGTGAGCCTGCGGAGATCACCGCGCAGGTGAAGCCGGGTGAGTGGGGCTGGTACGCGACCGGACCGTGCCATGGGATCGCACTGTCACAGGGCCCGTACGCCGGGCGGCTGGTCGTGCCGGCGAACCACTCGTTTGTTCCTGGTGATGTTGACTATCTGGACTCGGCCGCCACGGTCCGGTTGAACGGCGGGCATTGCATCTTCAGCGATGACGGCGGGCGGACCTGGACGCTCGGGTTCGTCGATCGCAACGACGGCGCCGAGATCAACCCGAACGAGACGGCCGTGATGGAACTGGCCGATGGGCGGCTCTACTTCAACGCCCGGAACCACCGCGGTACCGGGCCCGCCAGAGTGCACGCGTATTCGTCCGACGGCGGCGCGACGCTTGATTCGCAGTACGAGGGAATCGCTGAAATCACGGCGCCGGGCAGCCAGGGCAGCGTGCTTCGGGTGGGGGATCGGCTGCTGCTTTCGACGCCTGTCCATCCGGAGATCCGGCGGGAGTTGACCGTGTACGTCAGTTCCGACGACGGGCGGTCCTGGCGGCCGGGGGTCGTCGTTCATCCGGGAATGGCTGGGTATTCCGATCTGGTGCCGCTGCCGGGCGGTCAGGTCGGGCTGTTCTACGAGGCGGGTGAGACGTCTTCCTTCGCCACGCTTCGCTTTGTCACGTTCGATCCGTCCACGCTCTTTGGGGAGATCTCTTGACCACCTTTCGCTTGAGTGGTGTGGTTCCGCCGCTCGTCACGCCGCTGACCTCTTCGTACGACGTCGACATCGCCTCGCTGGCTCGGCTGGTCGCGCATCAGCTGGGCGGGGGAGTCGCTGGCGTCTTCGTGCTCGGGACGTCGGGTGAAGGAACGTTCCTGAGCGACGAGCAACGGCGTACGGTGCTGGAGACCGTAGTTGGTGAGGTCGCTGGGCAGGTGCCGGTGTTGGCCGGTGCGATCGATACCTCGACTGCGCGATCGGGGGCGCATGTTGTTGCTGCGTTGAAGGCGGGCGTCGATGGTGTGGTGGCGACGGCGCCGTTCTATGCGGCTACGCATCCGGCGGAGATCTCGCGGCATTTTCTGCAGTTGGCTTCGGTGGCGGGGGAGACGCCGCTCTTTGCGTACGACATTCCGTCGCGGATCGGCGGGACGAAGCTGCTTTCGTCGTTGCTGATCGAGCTGGGGCCGGCAGGGGGTGCTGGCCGGGGTGAAGGATTCGAGTGGGCAGGAGACGAGCCTGCGGCGGCTGGTGCTGGACCGGGCTGCTGCTGGGCTGCCGGATTTCGCTGTCATGACCGGCTCGGAGTTGTCGGTCGACTCGGCGCTGAACTTCGGGGTCGACGGTGTGGTGCCCGGGCTGGGGAACGTGGATCCGGCCGGGTATGTGCGGATCTTCTCTGCCGTTGCTGGTGGGGACCTTGCTGTCGCACGGTCGGAGCAGGATCGGTTGTTCCGGTTGTTCGACATCGTCGAGGTGGCTGATCGGGGGCGGATGGGGGCCAGTTCGGCGGCGCTGGGTGCTTTCAAGGCGGCGCTTTATCTGCTCGGGGTGATCGCGTGCCCGCTCACGGCGTACCCGTCTATCCCGTTGGACGACGACGAGATCGGGCGGATCCGGGTGCTGCTCGGTGGTGCCGGGCTGCTGTGAGCGGCGGCTGTCAGTAGACTGGCCGATCTCTATTCGAAGGGGGCCGGTGATGGGTGGGCTCGGCCGGGCGCGTGGCGCTGCTGGTAATCAGTCCTTCATCCGCGACCAGATGAAGTCGTTCATCCTGGAGCGCGGGCTGAAGGCAGGCGACCCGCTACCCAACGAGCAGGAGCTGATGGCCCAGCTCGGCGTCGGGCGGCATCCGTTGCGCGAGGCAATGAAGGCGCTGCAGGCGGTCGGGATCATCGAGATCCGGCATGGGTATGGCACCTACGTCGGAGAGGTGACGCTCGAGGCGCTGGAGGACGGGCTCGCCTTCCGGATGTCTCAGTCGATGGCCGGCGACCTGCGCGACGTACAGAACGTGCTTGAGGTCCGGCAGGCGATCGAGGTCGGCCTCGCGGACGAGGTGGTCGCGCATTTCAGCACTGCCGGATTCGACGCGCTGGACCCGATCGTCGCCCGGATGGAAGCGAAAGCTGCTGCCGGTGAGTACTTCCCTGATGAGGACTGGGCTTTCCACCAGGCTTTGTACGAGCCTCTCGGCAACGCCCTCATCATCGACCTCCTGAGCGTCTTCTGGCGAACCTTCGCCCAGGTCGACGCCCGCCTCCCAGGCGCTCGCTACACCCCCACCGACGCCGCCGGCTGGCACCGAGACCTCCTCGACGCATTGAAGGCCGGGCGCCCAGAAGCCTTCGCCCGCTCGATGAAACACCACTTCGTAGGCATCCACACCCGCCTGGATCCTTAACAAACACCCACGCACCTCCTGCGTCGGCGCTCGACAGCAGCAGCCTGATGGGCCGCCCACCGCGTTCGTGAAGTCCAGCCGGTTCGCGTTCTTCCCGGGCTCAGCCCGTGATCGGGTAGGTGTTCTGGAAGGCGAGGCGGGAGTCGGCGGTGTCGGCGAGCCTGCCGAGCTGGTCGTCCAGGCCGAGGAATACCTGCCAGGGTTCCTGGCCGGAGGCGATCACCAGATGGTCGACGAGCAACTGTTCGAGGTCACGGATTCGTTTCGCCTTCCAGATCTTGTCGGCGAGGCTGACCACGAGGTCGTCGACGGTGATGTCTGGGTCGGTCCAGTTGGAGTGGGTGGCGGCGAAGCGGGCGACGTGTGAGGCCACACCGGCGTCGAGGAGGAGTTGCCGGCCGGCCTTCTCGTGGAGAGAGCCTGGGCCGGACAGCTCTTCGACGTGGATCGTCTTGCCGATGTCGTGCGTCGCGGCGCCGTACAGGACTGCCTCGCGGTCGAAGGGCAGGTCGCTGTAGGCGGTAGCGAGCCAAGCGGTGATCTCGTAGGCGACGTCATGAACCGCACGCAGGTGCGCTGCCAGCCGAGGTGGAACTCGCAGTTGGAGTAGCAAGTCGGCCACCTCGGCAGGCAGCTCCCGTACCGGCGGTTCGCCTGGGTCGGTGAGTGCGTGCTCAAGTCGCGTTTTCACGGAGTACGAGCGGCTGTCAGGCGAAGAGGTTTTCGGCGTCGACGATGGTGTAGGCGTAGCCCTGTTCGGCTAGGAAGCGTTGGCGGTGGGCGGCGAACTCGGCGTCGACGGTGTCGCGGGCGACGATCGAGTAGAAGCGGGCCGTCCGGCCGTCACCCTTCGGGCGGAGTACGCGGCCGAGGCGCTGGGCTTCTTCCTGGCGGGAGCCGAACGTGCCGGAGACCTGGACCGCGACCGACGCCTCGGGCAGGTCGATCGAGAAGTTCGCGACCTTGCTGACCACCAGCATGTTGATCTCGCCGGTCCGGAACGCCTGGAACAGCCGCTGGCGCTCCTTCACCGTCGTCTCGCCCTTGATCACGGGGCATCCGAGCCGCTCGCCGAGTTCGTCGAGCTGGTCGATGTACTGGCCGATCACCAGCATCGGCTCGCCCTTGTGGTGCTCGGCGATCCGCCGTACCAGCCGTGACTTCGCCGGCGTCGAGGCGGCCAGCCTGTACCGGTCCTCCGGCTCGGCCGTCGCATACACGAACCGCTCGGTCTGCTCCAGATCAACCCGTACTTCGACGCAGTCGGCCGGCGCGATCCAGCCCTGCGCCTCGATGTCCTTCCAGGGCGCGTCGTACCGCTTCGGCCCGATCAGCGAGAACACATCGCCTTCGCGACCGTCCTCGCGGACCAGCGTCGCGGTCAGCCCGATCCGCCGCCGCGTCTGCAGATCCGCCGTCATCCGGAAGATCGGGGCCGGCAGCAGGTGCACCTCGTCGTACACGATCAGCCCCCAGTCGCGCGCGTCCAGCAGCTCGAGGTGCGTGTAGACGCCCTTCCGTCGGGTCGTCATCACCTGGTACGTCGCGATCGTGACCGGCCGGACCTCCTTGCGCGCACCGGAGTACTCGCCGATCTCCTCCTCGGTCAGCGTGGTCCGCTTGAGCAGCTCTTCCTTCCACTGCCGCGCGGAGACGGTGTTCGTGACCAGGATCAGCGTGGTCGCGGACGCCTGCGCCATCGCGGCAGCGCCGACGATCGTCTTTCCCGCGCCACAGGGCAGTACTACGACGCCCGAGCCGCCGTGCCAGAACGCGTCGGTCGCCTGCTGCTGGTACGGACGGAGGTCCCACCCATCTTTGACCAGGTCAATCTTGTGCGCCTCGCCGTCGACGTACCCGGCGAGGTCCTCAGCCGGCCAGCCGAGCTTCAGCAGCGTCTGCTTCAAGTGACCGCGCTCCGACGGGTGCACGATCACGGTGTCGTCGTCGATCCGGGCCCCGAGCAGCGGCTTGACCTTGGCGCTGCGGCACACCTCTTCGAGCACCGGCCGGTCGGTCGTGATCAGCACCAGCCCGTGCTCGGGGTGCTTCTCCAGCCTCAAGCGCCCGTAGCGGTCCAGCGTCTCGGCGATATCGACCAGCAACGAGTGCGGTACCGGGTAGCGGCTGTAGCGCAGCAGTACGTCGATCACTTGCTCGGCGTCATGTCCCGCGGCCCGGGCGTTCCAGAGCCCCAATGGGGTCAATCGATAGGTATGCACATGCTCCGGAGCTCGCTCCAACTCCGAGAACGGGGCGATCGCCTTACGGCAGTCACTCGCTTCGGCATGAGCGGTCTCCAACAGCAGCGTCTTGTCGGACTGCACGATCAACGGCCCGTCGGTCACTACGGGTTCTCCTGTCAGCAGGCTTCGGACGGAACACTCCGCCCGACCCTCCATTGTGCCTCCTCACGCCAAACACCCCCGCCGGTACTACCCCCGCGCCCCTCAACCCGGCGCCGTCCAGCACCCCGCGCCGTCCAGCACCCCGCGCCGTCCGGAACCCCGCACCCCGCGCCTCCGGAACCCCGCACCCCGCGCCGTCCGGAACCCCGCACCCCGCGCCGTCCGGAACCCCGCACCCCGCGCCGTCCGGAACCCCCGCACCCCGCGCCGTCCGGAACCCCGCACCGCTCCGCCTCGTACCGTCGTACCCCGGCCGGAACGAGGCGCTCGCCGCGCGCCCGAACTATCCGGCCTTCAAGGAGCCGGCGGGCTTGTAAGTGCCGACGATGATGCCGGACGGCATTGTTTTCGTTCCGGCGAGCTCGAGGGCCCGTCCCGGGGTGCCTTCCGCGAAGAAGCGCTTCCCGGTGCCCAGGAGGACCGGGTAGACGATCAGCAGGACTTCGTCCGCGAGCCCGTGTTCGAGCAGGGTCGAGGTCAGCGTCGAGCTGCCCGAGAGTACGAGGTCGGGGCCGTCCTCGGACTTGATGCGGCGTACGCCCTCGACCATGTCCCGTCCGAGGTCCTCGAACGGCCCCCATGATCCGAGGCTTTCCGGTCGGTGGGTCGCGACGTACTTCGTGGCCGCATTGAGGCGATCTGCCATCGGGCTGCTCGGCGCATGTGGCCAGAAGCCCGACCAGAGATCGTAGGTGAAACGGCCGAGCAGCAGATCGAAGCTCTCGCCGTGGGCGGCGAGCAGCAGATCGCGGCCCGCGGGCGTCCGATAGGGCGCGGTCCACTCGCTGTAAGGGAAATCGTCGCCGTCGTCGGAGTGCTGGATCACACCGTCCAGCGAGATGTGTTCGATGATCTTGAGGCTTCTCATGCGCGTCTCCGTGTTCGGGGTGGGCGTCCTAGTACTACAGCCGCAGTTCGTGATGGTGGGGTGCTCCACCGCTCGCGGTCGGCGAGAACTTGGGGGCTTGAACACCAAACCGGGACTGCGGACAGGTCATTTCATGCCCGCAGTCCCGGTTTGGTGTTCAAGGTCCCCATTTCTGGCCGGCTCCGGGCACCCGAGATTGCTCCGCCGCCAGGATCGAGACCGGACATCACGAACTAGTGCCGTACTAGTGTCCTGTTCTGAAGTTCGCTGGATAAGTTGGTCTCGGGTGTTTTGTCCTGTGCCGCGTTGGCGGTAGCGGCTTCGGCTGCGTGGCAGTAGTCCTTCGCCCGCCGGGATCGGGTGGGAGTTCGTTCGCCGTCGGGGCACCGGGGTCTGGTGGGGTTGGTCAAGTGCGCGGAGCGTGATTGGGCGGGTCGGCTGGCTCCGAGGCTGTGTGTGTCTGGGATGCTCGCTGTTGCCTGCGGTGTGGGCGTCTTTGTGCATCGGCTGAGTGTTCCGGGCCGATCGCGTGCTCAGGGCGTGCACAAGGGCGCGGAACGCCCGCGTCGGTTGCCGGCCTCTGTGCATCCGCTGAGCGTTTTCCGCGGGTGGAATACTCAGCCGGTGCACAAAGACGCCCGCACTTGGGGCGTCGGGGTTGGCTGCCATCGGTGCGGCCTCAGACACCTTCCGGGGAGCGGGGGGCCGGGGGCCGGGGAAGGCCTCGTCCCCCGCGCCCGGCATGGTGTCAGACTTATCCAGCGAACTTCAGAAGCAGGACACTAGGCGTGGGCAGCGGAGGCGCCTCGTTCGGCCAGCAGTACGTCGAGTTGGGGCATCGCCGCGCGCAGCCCTTGTTCCATGCCGGGTGTCGTTTGCTCCATCGCTTCGATGCTGGAGAACCGGGTGACGATGGTCGTGCGTGATCCCGTCGGCGTGGCGTCGAAGGTGAACTTCATCGACGACGGCATGTCCTCGTCCTCGGTGTTGTCCTCACCGTCGTCCGCCTCGAACGAGCTGATGGGATTCACCGCGGTGTACGTCCAGGAGCCACTCCATTTCTCTCCGTTCTGCCCGCTCAGGAAGTACTCGGCGCGACCGCCCACTTCCAGGTCGAGACGGGTGAACGTGGCGGGCCAGGTAGGTGGTCCCCAGAAGCGCTCGAGTTGGCGCGGGTCGGCAAAGGCGTCCCACAGGCGTTGTTGCGGAACCGGGTAGTCGCCCACCACGGTGAGGGTGAGCTGTACGGCGTCTTTGGTGACAGAGGTCAGCGGCATCGTCATTTACCTTCCGGCAGAAGAACGGTCAGCGGCATGGTCATTTACCTTTCGGCAGAAGAACTTCGTCGAGCTGCGCCATCCGCTGGCGCCAAATGGATTCGTAGTGGTCGAGGAGCTCGCTGGCGCGCCGGAGCCGCGCTTGGTTGGTGGAGACCAGTTGCTCGCGGCCGTTCGGACGCTTCTGGATGAGTCCCGCGCGCTCGAGCACGGCGACATGCTTCTGCACAGCGGCAAAGCTCATCTCGTACCGCGCCGCAAGCTCGGTCACCGACGGCGCCCCCGTGAGCGACCGCGCCAGGATGTCGCGGCGAGTCCCATCGGCCAAGGCACGAAAGAGCTGATTGAGCGACTCTTCGCTCTCTTCCTGAAGTACAACCATGTAGTTGTACGTTAGTCCCGTCCGACTGCTCTGGCAAGGGCACTGACCGGCGAGGGCACTTTGTGCTTGGGATGAGTGCTGTCCCGCGGCGGGGCGCTCGTCCCGAGCACAAAGCGCGGGGGGCAAGGGGCCACCCAGGACGAGCATTACCCCTGGCGAACTCGGTCGCCCGGCATCAGTTCGCAGTTGAGTGGCGGCGAAGGAAGCGCGGCCCCAGGTGGACGGGAGCAGGCGACGGAGGAGTTGCGTGGGGGCTGTTAGTCCGGGACGGGGCGGGCGGCTGCTATGCGGTGGAGGGCGTAGGTGCGGGGTTGGTCGGCGCCGTCGTCGTACGCCGTGAGCCAGCCGTCGGCTACTCGGACTGGTTCTACGATGCGTTCTGCCGCGTTGCCGTTGTGGTCTACGTAGGAGATCCACGTCGGGCTGCCGGATTCGGCCGCCTCGGCGAGAACGCTGATGGTTTCGGCGGGGGCTGTTGCTTCGCCGGCGGTGTGTTCGGCGGGGCGCTCGGCGGCTACTCGGTCGCCTGCGCGGACGCGTTCGATGACTGCCTTGACCTGGTCGTCGCTCAGGTCGATGACGCTGTCGGCGAAGTCCCGGCTGGTACGGCGGCGTGGGGGTGCGCCGCGGCGGTGACCTGCCGACGTCACGTGGACCACGCCGTCGAAGGTCTCGCCGAGCGGAGCCAGGCCTGCCTCACGCAAACGCGAAAGCACCATGTCGGGTGGCGACGGCGACACCACCACGGTCGGAGCCAGCCGCCGGAAGCGGATGCCCGGCAAGTTGGAGCCGAGCAACTGCGTCAGCACGGTCTCGTCGTCGCAGCGCAGGTACGTCGAGGCCGCGCCGATTCGCAGTACGCCGTGGCGCCGGGCGACGTCGTCGATGAGGTAGCTGAGCGGCTGCGGCACCGGCGTACGCGAGTGCTCGACCAGCCAAGAGTGCAGCTGCTCAGCCGTCCGCCCGAGGTCGAAGGCGCGCCGGATCGAGCTCTCGCTGAACCGATAGACACCGCCACCACCGTGCGACTCCGCATCAGCCATTACGACCAGGTTCTCTTGTACTGCGCGCACCAGCGGCCCAGGCGCGACAGCGGTCAGGTCAGCTTGCAGCAGCACCTCGGAAACCGGCTCCGGGACCAACGGCTGGATCGCGGCCGCCAGGTCGTCGGCGGCAGGCTCCTCGTCAAGCAGCACCCGAGCATGGGAAGCAAGCGAACCAAGACCGGTCAGCCCGAGCAGTGCGGCTTCCACAACAGTCCACTCGACCAGATCGTCGCGGAACTGCCCGCCGCGACGCGGGCGATGCCATGCGACCCAGGTGACGACAGACTCGGCTGCCGGCGCAGTACCGGCTCCTGCTTCGGACAAGGCCTGCAAGGTGAGTTGCCGGACCTCTGGCGCCAGCAAGCGCTCCAGATCCGGTGCCAGAGCGTTGACCAACCGTTCGCGCGCAGCAGCAGTTGCACCACCGCTGTCGCGCCGACCGATCAGTCCGATCGCACGCAGACCGCTGTGCCACGCCATGACCAGCACAGCCCACCGGTGCGCGGTGTCGAGCTCCAGCCAGTCGTCATACGAGGCAGTCGGCAACCAGAGCTCGCCCGTACCGACCTCAGCGGCAGCAACCAGCCCAGCGGCGTACGCGATCTCCAGTACGGCGCCAGCAGTTTGCTCATCCGCACCGATCTTGGCGCCGAGGCTGCGGAGCTCCCGTACGCCGATGCCGCCCGTCCGCAGTACGGGCGGGGGATCGGTGCCGAGCTGCTCGAGCGCACTGTCGACGAGGCGAACCAGGTCGAGCGCAGCACCAGCCGCAGCACGATCAGCGATCAAGGCAGACACCTGCTTGCCCGCAAGCGGCGGCGGCGTGGGCCTGGTGGACGCCAGTACGCGCCCACCTCGCAGGTGCAGCCCAATCTGCCGCGGCAGGGCCACGGTGTTGGCGTCCTTCGGTACTACGAGACCGCGGGCGAGCAACTGCTCCACCGGCGTCTTGGCGGACGCGATCGTGACCGGCCGCTCAGCCTTCTCGACAGTGCCGGTCGGCGGACCCCAGGTGAGCTTCGCCAGCACCTCACGCGCCTCGGGACCAGCCTCTTCGATGAGCTTGTCCAGGTCGCCGAAGTGCCGAGTAGTGATCGGACCAAGGCCGGCCGGTGTCGGCCCAAGGAGCTCATGTACCGCGCGGATCGGGCGCAGGTCGTCCTCGTGGCCCCAGACAAGCGCCAGTGCGAGCAACTCGACTACCCGAGGCTGCACGATCTCTAGGGGCTGGTCGACACCTTCAGCGAGAGCCTTGAGGTCTACCGGCTCGGCCAGTGCGGACAGTGCCTCCAACAGGTCGACACTGAACTCGTCCAGCCGGTTGATAGCACGAGCCGCCGAGGCGTTGGTGGTCGCCCGGGCCGCAAGCTGGCTGGTGTCGGCGGGGATCGGTGTGGCCAGGTCGGGACGGTTGAGGAGCAGGTGGCCGAGAGCAGCGTCGTCCCAACCGCGTAGTGCCTCGGCGAGGGTACGGGGGCGGGTCCACTCGGTATTGCTCATCCCTCCAACGGTACGGCCCCGCACCCAGCAACCACGACTCGCAGCCAGACTCTTGTCACTACACCGTCACAGCGAAGCGCCGGTGGCTACTTGTCAGCCGGTACTTCGGCGGCTCCCGCGTGGCCGATGCGGCGGAAGCCAACCCGCTCGTAGACGGCTGCCACGGCGTCCGATTCGGCAGACAGCAGGACCAGAGTGACGCCCATCGCGAAGGCGTGCTCGGCCAGGCAGCTGGTCACCGCAGCCGCGAGGCCCTGGCGACGCATAGTCGGCAAGGTGGCGACGCCGACGATCTCGCTGGCCTTGCCGACCGGCTGGTGCACGCCGCTGGCGACCAGGCCGTCCTCGGTGGCCGCACCGGCGGTGATGGAGAAACCGGCCTGGGCGCGATCCAGGAGCATCTTGGCCATCTCGGGCGTGACTTCGGCGGTCTTGGCCTTCCTGTCCTCGATGCCGCCGTCACCGACCGCGGTACCGGGATTACCGAAGGCGACCGAGGCGACGGCGCGGGCTTCCCGGAGTACGGACTCGATCGCGGGCAGGATCGTGACGGTCGCCGCGGCCGTGGTGGGCTTGAACTCGGCCGGGTCGAGGACGAGCAGCGGGTGCTCGACGACCTCCAGGCCGGCAGCGGCCGCGGCGGCGCTGAGCGACGGGCAGGTCTCGACGACCCACTCCAGATTCAGCGGGAGGTCGAGCTCGGCGCAGCGCTTCCGCAGCTGCTCCAGGTCGGCCGCCTCGATGGTCTGCTCCGAACCCGGCCGCGGACGCGCGTAGTACGGCCAGACGACCGTGCTGCGGAACAACGTGAACGGGCCGACTTCCTCGGCGGTAGCGCCGGACAGCGGCGCGGCGTGCAGGTAAGCGTCGACCTCGGTCAGCAAGTTCATGCCCGGAGAGTCGCAGCCGCATCGGTCCACGGCAACCGAATATGTCGAAGTCACCGAACCGGCTCCGACGTCGTCCACGAGCAGCACCCAACTCGAGAAGGAGACGACATGCCGAAGGTGACGTCAGCCGACGGGACCACGATCGCGTACGAGGTGTCCGGCGCCGGCTCGCCGGTCATCCTGGTCGGCGGCGCTTTGAATGTCGCCGCGTCGACCCGGCCACTGGCCCAGGCGCTGGAGCACCGGTACACCGTGGTCTCCTACGACCGTCGCGGTCGCGGAGCCAGCACCGACACGAGCCCGTACGACGTCGCGCGCGAGGTCGACGACATCGCTGCCCTGCTCACCGCCCTGGGCGGTCAAGCAGCCGTCTTCGGATTCTCGTCCGGGGCTGCTCTGGTGGTGGAGGCGGCGGCCGCCGGGCTGCCGATCACGAAGGTGGTGCTGCAGGAGCCGCCGTACGCACAGGACGACGCTGAGCCCAATGAAGGGGGCCCGGCCGTACTGCGCTTCCTCGCGGACGGTCGGCACAGAGAAGCCGTCGAAACGTTCCTCACCATGGCCGGGATGCCCGCCGACGCAGCGGTTGATCTGGCGGCTCAGCCCGGGATGGCCGACTTGGCGCCGACACTGGCCCACGACTTCGCCGTGATGGGGAACGCCACTCCCGGCGGCACAGTCCCGTACGACCTGATCGCCAAGGTCACCCAGCCGACGCTGGTCATCTACGGCTCGGCCAGCCCGCCGTTCATGATCGACGCCGCACGGTCGATCGCGAACGCCCTCTCAGACGGCCAGCAGGTGGAACTGCAGGGTCACCAGCACGTAGTACCGCCGGAGGTGCTCGGCCCCGTCGTCGAAGCCTTCCTCGCCTGACAACGCAGTACGGCGCACTCAAGCAGAGCCGCGCCGTTCTGCGATGTTGTCAGTCGGCCAGGATCTCGATGGAGTCCACGCGGTCCGCGTAGAACGCCAGGTGGTCCTGGATGTCTGCGACCGGAGCGTACGGGCTCTCGTACGTCCAGACAGCGTTCACCGTCTTCTCGCCACCAGGGGTGATGCTGAAGTACGACGCGTCGCCCTTGTACGGGCAGTAGCTCTCGTTGTCGGTGCGCTCCAGCTGCGTCATGTCGACGTCCTTGCGCGGGATGTACTGCACCGCCGGGTAGTTCGCCTCCTGCAGCGACAGCGCCTCGCGGGTGTCCGCGACGACCTGGCCGGCCACCTTCACGACCACGCGGTCGGGGTTCTTCTCCACCGTGATCGGGTGATCCGGCCCCGGAACCTTCACAAGCTTCTCCGACATCTCAGCTCCCAAGAATCGACTCTTCAGGTTTCAACAACCTCCACGCCGGCGATCACATTCCCGCTTTCTGCGAGCATCTTGGGGTGGAGTCGCGGCAGGTCGAGTACTTCGTGGCGGTGGCTGAGGTGCTGAACTCAGACCGGTAGCAGCTTGATCAGCAGGCACGGGCCGCCGTCGAAGATGCCGCCGTCGATGCCGAGGGCCAGGCCGTCGGAGTACAGCAGGGGACCGGTCAGGTACGCCGGGTCGATGCCGAGCTGGTCGGCCACGATGCTGTGGCCGTGCACGATCCGGCGGCCGCCTAGGCGCTGCAGCAGATCGGCGGCCACCGCCGGGCCGGCCTCGCCGCGGAAGGCGTAGCGCGACGTCATCCGGCGCCAGACCTCCCACCAGACGGTGATGTCGTCGCTGTGCAGGTCGGCCCGGGCGGACTCGTTGATCTCGTCGATCGAGTCACCCCACTCGAGATACTCCTCGGTGTCGGAGTGCAGCAACAGGTGGTCCGCGTCCAGTCCGACCATCGGCTGCTCGATCAGCCAGGCCACGTCGTCGTCGGTCAGCAGTTCCTGGTCGCGGTCCTGGCCGCCGTTCAGCGCCCAGCTGCGTTCGAAGCTGCGGGAGGTGATCCCGTCGTGCGGCACGAAGGTGTCGCCGAACTTGCGCATCCCGAGCGCCAGGATCTCGTGGTTGCCGAGCAGTACCCGGATCTCGCCGGTGCCGGCCGCCGCCTGGGCGGCGAGGCGGCGGACCAGGGCCAGTACGCCGACGCCGTCCGGGCCGCGGTCGAAGAAGTCGCCGAGGATCCAGAGCCGGACGTCGTGGTCCGACCAGTTGCCCTCGGCGTCGATCAGGCCGGCCGCCTGGAGTGCCTCGGCCAGTTTCTCGGGATGGCCGTGGATGTCGCTGACCGCGTACGTCGCGGTCATGCGGGGCTCACCCTCGAAGCGTCAGCACGATCAGTACGACGTTGAGGGCCGTGACGGCGGCTGCGACCAGGCATGCCGTGAGAGTAGTCGGCCAACGGTTGACCAGGTCGCCCATGACACGCTTGGAGGCGGTCAACCGGACCAGCGGCCAGAGCGCGCAGGGGATGCCGAAGCTGAGCACGACCTGGGAGACGACCAGCGCACGGCTGGGGTCGATGCCGATCGCGAGGATGATCAGGGCCGGCAGCAACGTCACCAGCCGGCGGGCGGCGAGCGGGATGTGCCGCTGCCAGAACCCTTCCAGGATGACCGATCCGGCATACGTCCCGACCGAGGACGAGGCGAACCCGCTGGCCAGCAAGGCCAACGCGAACAACAGTGCGGGCAGACTGCCGATCCGGTCCCCGATCGCGGTGTGCGCCGCGTCGAGCGAATCGGCCCCGGTGCCCTTCAACGCGGCCGCTGCGACCACGACCATGGCCAGGTTCACCGCACCGGCCAGCGCCATCGCGACCGCGACGTCGACCCGCGTGGCGCGGAGTACGCGCTGCTTGCCTGAGGCCGACCGGATCGACTTCCAGTGCCGGTCGGTGACGAGGGCCCCGTGCAACCAGATCGCGTGCGGCATCACCGTCGCGCCGAGCATTCCGGCCGCCAGCACCACGGACTGGGTGCCGTCGAGCCGCGGCACCAGCCCGCCGATGACGCCGGATCCGGACGGGTGGGACTGGATCGTCGACACCACGAAACCGACCAGTACTACGGACAGCAGTCCGATGATCGCTGCCTCGAACGGCCGCTGGCCACGCTTCGACTGATAGATCAGCAAGGCGAACGACACAGCGCCGGTGATCGCACCGCCCAGCAGCAACGGGATCGAGAACAGCAGGTTCAGCGCGATCGCACCGCCGACCACCTCGGCCAGGTCGGTCGCGACCGCGACCAGCTCGGCCTGGGCCCACAATCCGGTGGAGGTGGACCTTTTGAAGTGTTCCCGGCACAACTGAGGCAGCGTCCGGCCGGTCGCGATACTCGCCTTGGCCGCCAGATACTGCACCAGCACGGCCATCAGGTTCGCCCCGACCACGACCCAGCAGAGCAGATACCCGTACGTCGCGCCCGCCGCGATGTTGGTCGCGAAGTTGCCCGGATCCACGTACGCGACCGCCGCTACGAAGGCAGGACCGAGCAGCAACAGGCCAGATCGGTTCAGTTGCCGTCGAAGCGGTGCCGGTGCGTACATGGGAGAAGTGTGTCCGAAGCCGGGGACAAAAGGGGATCCGGTCTGATTTTGAGACAGATCCGTCCAGGATCAGCCCCAGGACCAGCGCACCTCGAGCGAGACCTCGACCGTCTGTTCGCCCGGGGTGACGGCAATTTCCGCGTCGAACCCGGCCGCCGCCTTCCCCGCCGCCATCGCCCGGATCGGTGCGTGGCCGTAGGTCTCGGCGACGGCGGCGATGGACCCGATCGTCTGGCCGGCCAGACCGGCCAGGTGGTCGGCCTTCTGCCGGGCCTGGGCGAAGGCGAGCTCCCGCGCCTGCTCCAGCAGCGGCGCCTTGTCCGCGACGTCGAACTGCAGCCCGTCCAGGCCGAGGTCGTTGCCGACAGCACCGACGGCCGCGTTCAGCAGCCGCCCGAAGCCGGTCAGGTCCGTCGTCGAGACCGTCAGTGAATGCGACGCGCGATACCCGGCCACCTGCATCGAGTCGGCGTACTGCGGATAGACGTTCACCGAACTGGTGTGGATGTCCTTCTCGGCGATCCCGTGCTCGCGCATGGCTGCATTCACCGCATCTGTCCGCTCGCCTACCTGAGCGACCGCGGCCGCCACGTCCGGAGCATCGTGTCCCACGCTCAGCGTCAGACGTAATACGTCAGCCGGCGCAGTAGCCTGCCCGGTCCCCACCACAGTGATCCCAGAGTCCATACCCGCCAGTCTGACCGAAGACCGCAACCGGCGCCCGGTTTCGAAGACCCGTTCGACCTCCGGCGAGTCGCTCCGGGGGAAATCGGGCAGCACGCGCGGTTGGGGTTGTCGCCGGGGTGGTCTGGAGTGACGATGGCGGGATGAGTCTGCCGTCGTATGCGTCGGGTGTGTCCGAGGTTCCGTTGCTGGGGGAGACGATCGGGCAGAACCTGAGCCGGACGGTCGCGGAGTACGGCGATCGCGAGGCGATGGTCGAGGTCGCGAGTGGGCGGCGATGGACGTACGCCGAGTTCGGGGCCGACGTGGACGAGTTCGCCCGCGGGCTGATGGCGCGCGGGATCGCGAAGGGGGATCGGGTCGGGATCTGGGCGCCGAACTGCGCGGAGTGGACGATCACGCAGTACGCGACGGCCGCCATCGGCGCGATCCTGGTGAACCTCAACCCGGCGTACCGGACCCATGAGCTGGCGTACGCGCTGAATCAGTCCGGCGTGAAGCTGCTGATCTCCGCGACCGAGTTCAAGACCAGCGAGTACCGCAAGATGGTCGAGGAGGTCCGGCCGGACTGTGCCGCGCTCGAGGACGTCGTCTACATCGGTACGCCGGACTGGGCCGCGGTGGTCGAGGCGTCGGGCGATGTAACGGCCGAGCAGTTGGCCGAGCGCGCGGAGCAGTTGAGCTTCGACGACGCGATCAACATCCAGTACACGTCGGGGACGACCGGCTTTCCCAAGGGCGCCACCCTGAGCCACCACAACATTCTGAACAACGGCTACTTCGTCACCGAGACAATTGCCTTCGGCCCCGACGACCGGTTATGTATTCCAGTACCTTTTTATCATTGCTTCGGAATGGTGATGGCGAATCTCGGCTGCACCACTCATGGTGCCTGCATGGTGATTCCGGCGCCCGCCTTCGACCCCGCTGCGACGCTGAAGGCTGTCCAGGACGAGCGCTGCACCGGCCTGTACGGCGTACCGACGATGTTCATCGCCGAGCTGGGCCTGGCCGACTTCGCGTCGTACGACCTGACCTCGCTGCGGACCGGCGTGATGGCGGGTTCGCCGTGCCCGGTCGAGGTGATGAAGCGCTGCGTCGCCGACATGCACATGGCGGAAGTAGCCATCTGTTACGGGATGACCGAGACCTCGCCGGTGTCGACGCAGACCCGTCGCGACGACGACCTGGACCGCCGTACGTCGACCGTCGGTCGCGTGATGCCGCATGTCGAGGTGAAGCTGCTGGACCCGGCCACCGGACTGGTCGTGCCGCGCGGCGAGCCGGGGGAGCTGTGCACGCGGGGGTATTCGGTGATGCTCGGCTACTGGGACGAGGCCGAGAAGACCGCCGAGGCGATCGATCAGGCGCGCTGGATGCACACCGGCGACCTCGCGGTGATGCGCGACGACGGCTACGTGAACATCGTCGGCCGGATCAAGGACCTGGTGATCCGCGGCGGCGAGAACGTGTACCCACGCGAGATCGAGGAGTTCCTCTACACGCACCCGGACATCGCGGACGTACAGGTGATCGGCGTACCGGACGAGAAGTACGGCGAGGAGTTGTGCGCCTGGATCAAGCTCAAGGACGGTGCCGAGCCGCTGGATGCCGCCAAGATCAAGGAGTTCGCCGACGGCAAGCTCGCGCGGTTCAAGCTCCCGCGCTACGTCCTGCTCGTCGACGACTTCCCGATGACCGTCACCGGGAAGATCCGGAAAGTCGAGATGCGCGAGAAGTCACTCGCCCTGCTCGGGCTGCGACAACCAGCGCCGCCAGACTGAAGGTTGCTCCGAGCAAACAAACCGCGAGCCAGCCGAACGCGTCGTACAAGGCGGTGGAGGCGATCGCGCCGAGGCCGCTGCCGATCGAGTAGAACACCATGTAGCCGCCGATCAAGCGGCTGCCGGCGTCGGGGCGCAGTCCGTAGATCATGCTCTGGTTGCTGACATGCACGGCTTGTACTGCGAGGTCGAGCAGGATCGCGCCGATCGCCAATGCCCACAGCGATCTCGGAGTGAAGGCCAGCGGCAACCAACTCAACGTCAGCAGGGTCAGTGCGGCCAGGGTCGTAAACCTGCCCCGCCCTCGGTCGTTGAGGCGTCCGGCCGGTCCTGCCGCTAGTGCACCCGCCGCTCCGACGAGCCCGAACGCGCCGATTGCGGTGTGTGACAGGCCGTACGGCGGTGCGCTCAGTGGCAGGGCGATCGAGCTCCAGAGGGTGCTGAACGCGGCGAAGATGAGTAACGCCAGTACTGCGCGGGCGCGGAACAGCGGCTCCGTCCAGAGGCTCGCGGTGGAGCGCAGCAATTCGCAGTACGAGAGATTCGCCTTGTTTTGTGGGGTTGTTCGGAACAGGGTCACTGCGATGAGCAGGCTCAGGACGCAGGAAGCGAGATAGACCGACCGCCAGCCGGCGAGATCGGCGAGCAGGCCGGAGACTGTCCGGGCCAGCAGGATGCCGATCACGATTCCGCTGGTGACGGCGCCCACCACTCGCCCGACCTCGGCCGGGCGGCTGAGTGAAGCGGCGAAGGCCACCAGGGACTGGGTCACCACCGCCAGCAATCCGATCGCGGCCAGGCCGATCAGGAGCAGGGCTGCCGTGTGGGCGACGCCGGTGACGAGCAGGGCGGCCGCGAGGAGCAGGAACTGAAGCCGGATCAGGCGGCGACGGTCGACCAGATCGCCCAGTGGGACCAGGAAGAACAGCCCGAGGCCGTATCCGAGTTGGGTGATCGTGACGAAGAGGCCGACGCGGCCCGGTGGGATGCCGAGATCGGCGCCCATCGTCACCACCAGCGGCTGCGCGAAGTACACGTTGGCGACCGCCGCACCGGCCGCGATCGCCAGGAACAGCCGTCTGCTTGGTTGCATATTGCTACCATAAGCAGAGTGGTAGCATGATGCAACCAGGAGGTGGATGATGGTCGAGCGGACCAGGTTCGACGAGGCGGAGTGCCCAGTGGCGCGGTCGGTCGACGCGGTCGGCGACTGGTGGTCGCTGCTGATCGTGCGGGACGCGTTCGACGGGAGCCGCCGTTTCGGCGAGTTCCAGCGCAGCCTCGGCGTCGCCAAGAACATCCTGTCCACCCGCCTGAAAGCCCTGGTGGACCAGGGGATCCTGGAGCTGCACCCAGCAGGCGCCTACAACGAGTACCTCCTGACCCCCAAGGGTGAGGCGCTCTTCCCGGTCATCGTTGCCCTGCGCCAATGGGGCGAGGCCTTCTCCTTCGCCCCAGGTGAACCTCACTCGGAACTCCTCGACCGCCGCGACGGCAAAGCCCTCCGGCCGCTGACCGTTCACGCCGCCGACGGGCGCGCCGTCACGCCCGCCGACACCGTCGTACACAAAATCAGCTAGCCGGCCGGGCCAGGGCGCTACCGGACGGCGGCGAGTGCGGCGGAGTCTTCGTCGCCGAAGGTGTCCTCGAGCTTCTCGGGGGAGTAGTCGAGGTCGATGCCGGCCACGTCCGCGCCGACGGCCGACTCGATCGCGCCGAGGCGACGGGTGGCGCGGTCGCCGGCGTACGTCATCAGGGCGGTCGGATCGATCTCGGGTGGGAGTTCCGGGGAGTTCTCCAGGGCCCATTGGATTTGCACGAGGGCGTGCGGGAGCAACTCCTCCATCGTGTCCGTGACGACCTTCCAGTTCGACGGATCGGCGGCGACGTGGCGGCGGCAGGTGAAGGTGCCCCAGGCCATGTGGCGGCGTTCGTCGTCACCGATGCGGCGGATGAGTTCCTGCATGCCGGGCAGGACACCGCGGCCGGTGCACAGCAGGTTCCACGAGTGGTAGCCGGTCAGGGCCAGAGTGCCTTCTACTACGTGGTTGTAGGTGACCGACGCGCGCACCTGGTTCGCCGGCGACGGGTCGTCCGCGAGCGACTTGAGCGCGACCGGCAGTGCCTCGTAGAAGATCGCCCTGTACCCCGGGTTGGTCTCCACATACCGGTGCAGATCCTCGGTGACGCCGACCGCGTCCAGCCACATCCGGAACACCGCGGTGTGCTTGGCCTCCTCGAAGCAGAACTGGGTCAGGTACATCTCGTCGCCGAACCGGCCCTCCGCGGCCATCGCCTGCAGGAACGGCTGCAGGTCCTCGGTGACCGCTTCCTCGCCGGCGATGAACTGCGAGCACAGCATCAGCGCGTTGTCCCGCTCGTTGTCGGTGAAGTCCTGCCAGTCCTTCGCGTCCTGGCTGAAGTCGATGTCGCGCGGGTTCCAGAACTTGCGATTGCCCTTGTCGAACAGCCGCAGCGGCAGGGCGTCCCAGTTGAGCCCGCCCGCCTGCAACGTGCTGAAACCCTGCCGGTGAAGAGGATTCGTCATCACTTACCTCCTGCTGCTGAGAAATGGACCAAGCACCCGGCCGACCTGCTCGGCGACCACAGCGGGCGCCGGACCGGGGTTGACGATGTGGCTCAGTACGACGCGCAGCGCGATGTCCACACAGGTGGTCGCGTCGTCGGCGCCCACCTCCGGCCAGTGCTCGCGGACGTGCGCGTCGAGGCGTTGGTGGCTCAACTCGAGCACCTGCTGTCCGCGGGTGGTGAGGAGCTGGCTGGCCTGGTCCGAACCGGGGGCGCTGAGCGCGGCCTTCACGAGTGGGTTGTCGGAGGCCAGCGTGAGCGCGCGCTCGACCGCGGCGCGAAGACCGTCGATCGGGTCGGGATGGTCGGCCAGCGCGGCGTTCACATCGACCAGGAAGCGTTCGGTCTCGCGTGCCGCGACCGCCTGGAGCACACCCCACTTGTCGCCGAACTCGTTGTACACCGTCTGCCGCGAAACCCCGGTCCGCCGCCCGACCTCGGCCATCCGCAACCCGTCGTACCCACCGGCCACGATCACGTCGTAGGCCGCGTCGAGCAGCTCGTCGCGCAACCGCCGCTTGGTCCGCGCGGCGAAGGAGTCCATGCGACCCAGGATTTACATTTCGGGCCCTGATGTCAAGAGAGCGGACGAGATGACTGGCAATGTCAATCCCGCAGTCCGGCGCAAAGCGCCCGACCCGCTCCATCTGCGACCTGCTGGCGACGCAAACCGTGTGCTTCGCTTCCCCCCATTGCGGTTACCCCACTGTTAGAGCAGTGGGGTAACCCCAACAGGAGTGGGCGAACCCCCATGCCAGTGGGGTAACCCCAACAGGAGTGGGCGAACCCCATGCCGGTGGGCGAACCCCATGCCGGTGGGCGAACCCCCATGCCGGTGGGGGAAGCCCCATGCTGGTGGGGGAAGCCCCATGCTGGTGGGGGAAGCCCCATGCCGGTGGGGGAAGCCCCATGCCGGTGGGGGAAGCCCCATGCCGGTGGGGGAAGCCCCATGCCGGTGGGGGAAGCCCCATGCCGGTGGGGGAAGGCCCATGCCGGTGGGGAAGCCATCCGAGATGGCTGGCCGAGGTCGGGGGTTGGGATACCCAGCGGCCTGGCGGAGGCGGAGGACGTAGGGTTGGGGACGTGTCAACCGCCGAGCTGCAGTCCGCCGATCCCGTGACCCATGACGTGCCGGAGCTTGTGGTCGGGTTCGATCTCGACATGACGCTGATCGACTCCCGGCCCGGGATCCAGGCTGTCTGGGACCTGCTGGTGGCCGAGACGGGCGTGCCGATCGACACAGACCTGGTGGTGAGCCGGCTCGGGCCGCCGCTGACCTGGGAGATGGCGAACTGGTTCCCCGCGGATCAGGTCGACGCGATGGTCAGCCGGTACCGCGAGGTCTACCCCGCCCACGCGATCACCGGCAGCCTGCCGCTTCCTGGCGTCGCCGAGTCGCTGGCCGCCGTACGGGCTCTGCGCGGACGGACCGTGGTGGTGTCCGCGAAGTACACGCCGAGCGTGAAGCTGCACCTGGATCACCTCAGGCTGGATGTCGACGAGCCGGTCGGCGACCTGCACGGGGCCGAGAAGGGCACCGCGCTGCGTGAGCACCAGGCCACCATCTACGTCGGCGATCACACCGCCGACATCGATGGAGCCAAGGCCGCCGGAGCCGTCGCCGTGAGCGTGGCGACCGGGCCGTTCTCCGCGGACGAGCTTCGCGCGTACGGCGCTGACGTAGTACTCAATGATCTGACCGAGTTCCCGGCCTGGCTCGACGCCTACGTGCTCGAGCAGCGGCTCGAAGCCCTGATGGCGCGACTGTCCGGCTACGAGAAGCTGGTGGTCGCGTTCTCCGGTGGCGCCGACTCGGCATTCCTGCTGGCTGCCGCGGCCCGGGCGATCGGCCCGGCGAACGTGGTGGCGGCGACGGCCGTGTCCCCGAGTCTTCCGGTCGCCGAGCTCGAGCCGGCCGCCCGGTTCGCGGACTCGCTCGGCGTACGGCATGTGACTCCGCACACGCACGAGATGGACCGCGAGGGATACCAGGCGAACGCCGGCGACCGGTGCTACTTCTGCAAGGCCGAGCTGGTCGAGACGCTGCAGCCGATCGCGGACGAGTTCGGGATCGAGGCGATCGCCACCGGGACGAACGCCGACGACGCGATCGCGGGCTTCCGGCCCGGGATCCGGGCCGCCTTCGAGCGCGGCGCGATCACTCCGCTGCGCGATGCCCGGCTGACCAAGGCGCAGATCCGGGAGGCGTCGCGTGGCTGGGGGCTGGAGACGTCCGACAAGCCGGCCGCGGCCTGCCTTTCCAGCCGGATCGCGTACGGGATCCGGATCACCCCGAACCTGCTCGTCCGGGTCGACCGGGCCGAGCAGGCGGTCCGCGACCTGCTCACGCCGTACGGCGTGCAGAACGTCCGGGTCCGCGATCTCGGGGAGTCCGCGAGCATCGAGATCGACGCCGACCTGCTCAGCCGGGTGGACCTCGCGGCGCTGGTCGATGCGGTCCGGGCGCAGGGCTTCACGGCCGCCGCCGTCGACCCCCGCGGCTTCCGTTCCGGCTCGATGAACGAACGTCTCGCCAACCCCGACCGCTACCGCTGACCGTCTGCTCCCGAACGACCGTTGGGCAGGACGTCGGTTCCCAATCCCCTCCGTTCCCTCGGGCATTACGAGACGGGGGAGTGCGGAATCGTTGCCTTATCAGATAGTTTCTCAGAGGCGCTGCTGCCCGGGGTCACGTACGCTGGGTAACCGGCCCGGGCTGCCCGTCCGGTCACCCTTTCCGTCCTGTTCCGACGATTGACATCGAAGAGGTTCCCGTGCCTGTTGGCAAGGTCAAGTGGTATGACTCCGAGAAGGGGTTCGGCTTCCTCAGCAAGGAGGAAGGCGGGGATGTCTATGTCCGCGCGGAGGCGCTGCCGGCCGGAGTGACCAACCTCAAGCCGGGGCAGAAGGTCGAGTTCGGGGTCGTCGAGGGCCGCAAGGGTGAGCAGGCGCTGCAGGTCCGCTTGATCGACCCGCCGCCGTCGGTGGCGAAGGCGATGCGCCCGAAGCCGGAAGACATGCAGCTGGTGATCGAGGACCTGATCAAGCTCCTCGACAGCATCGGCGAGGGCTACCGCCGCGGCCGTCACCCCGACGCCAAGGCCGCCCGCGGCGTTGCCACCGTGCTGCGAGGAGTAGCCGACAAGCTCGACGTCTAGTCCGTACTGCGATTCGCCCGCCGCCGCGCCGGCTCAGGCTCGCGCGGCGCTGCGGTCGATGAGTGCCTGGATGCCGTCGAGGACCGCATCCAGGCCGAACTGGAATTCGTCCCCCTCGTCCGAGAAGTCCGCCATCGTGGCGGCGATCATCGGCAGGCGGTCGGGGGTGGCCAGCATCAGCAGCCGACGGAGGTAGAGCTGGTCGTTCTCTTCCTTCGTCCGGTCCGAACTGACGAACATGTCGGCGGTCAGCTGGGTCGCGCCGCGCACGTAGATGTTCACCAGCACCATCGACGAGAGCCGGTCGCTCGCCTTGAGCGGGGTTCCGTCGAAGACCCGCAGGCCGGCCTCCATCCATTGCAACTGCTTCGGTGACAGCGGCGGCTCGAACAACGGGACCTGCAGGATCCAGGGGTGCCGGTAGATCGCGTCCCGGACCATGGTCGCCCACTGGGTGATCCCGGGCCGCCAACCGTCTGACGCGATCGGTTCCGGTACGCCGAACGCCTCGTCGATCATCACCGTGTACAGCTCGTCCTTGGAGTCGACGTACCGGTAGAGCGACATCGTGGTGAAGCCGACCTCGGCCGCCACCTTCGCCATCGAGACCGCGCCGAGCCCGGCCGTGTCCGCGATCCTGATCGCGGCCGCGCCGATGTCGCTGATGTGCAGCGTCGGCTTGGGACCCGGCCGGGCCGGTCCCTCGATGCCCCAGAGCAACTGCAGCACTCGCGGCAACTCCGCCGCCGTCTGCTCTGTCGGGGTCTCTTCCATTGCCTGCTCCTCGGTCTGCTCTTCCGAAATCTGCTCGCAGTCTATCTGTTTACATCATAGACAGATGCTTGCTATGGTCTGCGTACGGCGCACACAGTGTGCGTCGTACACAGATAGCTGGAGGGGTCTCATGAGCACACCGGAGCGGGCGGGACGCAAGGAATGGATCGCGCTCGGCGTACTCGCGCTGCCGCTGCTGCTGGTCTCGATGGACGTGTCGGTGCTGTACTTCGCGGTCCCGTTCATCTCTTCGGACCTGGGTGTGTCGGCGACCCAGCAACTGTGGATCTTCGACATCTACGGCTTCGTGCTGGCCGGCCTGCTGATCACGATGGGCTCACTCGGTGACCGGATCGGCCGCCGCAAGCTGTTGATCTTCGGCGCGATCGCGTTCGGCCTCGCGTCGGTCGCCGCGGCGTACGCGCAGAGCCCGGAGCAGTTGATCGCGGCCCGCGCCGTACTGGGCATCGGCGGCGCCACCCTGATGCCGTCGACGCTGGCGTTGATCCGGAACATGTTCCACGACGCGGGTCAGCGGAGTAAGGCGATCGCGTTCTGGAGCGCGATCATGATGGGCGGGATCTCGCTCGGCCCGGTGCTCGGCGGCTTCCTGCTCGAGCACTTCTGGTGGGGTTCGGTGTTCCTGATCAATACCCCGTTCATGCTGTTGCTGCTGGTTCTGGCTCCCGTCCTGCTGCCCGAGTTCAAGACGCAGGCCAAGGGCCGCTTCGACCTGCTCAGCTCGGCGCTCTCGCTGGCCTCG
The DNA here is from genome assembly GCF_014217565.1 of Kribbella qitaiheensis. Lineage (NCBI taxonomy): Bacteria > Bacillati > Actinomycetota > Actinomycetes > Propionibacteriales > Kribbellaceae > Kribbella > Kribbella qitaiheensis. Next base: position 3,107,258 of record NZ_CP043661.1, on the reverse strand, counting down.
GTGCTGCCGGTGATCTGGGGGATCAAGGAACTCGCCGCGAACGGCATCGAGACGTTGCCGATCGTCAGCATCGTGGCCGGCCTGATCGTCGGCTTCGGCTTCATCCAGCGGCAGCGGACGGCAGACCACCCGATGATCGAGCTGGCGATGTTCCGCAACCGCGCCTTCAGTGGAGCTCTCGCCGCGAACACCATCGGCACGCTGGCGCTGGTCGGCAACGCGGTCTTCATGACGCAGTACCTGCAGCTGGTGCTCGGGATGAGCCCGCTCAAGGCCGCACTGTGGTCACTGGTCCCGTCGGTTGCGGTCGGTGCCGCAGCGCCGGTCGGTAGCGTGCTTGCCCAGAGGATCGACCGGGCTTACGTGCTGGGGATCGGCTTCGTCATCGGGGCTGCCGGGTTCGGCGTACTGACTCAGATGCACGTCGACTCTTCGCTGGTGGTCCTGCTGGTCGGCGCCGGTCTGCTGGCGGCCGGACTGGTGATGGTGATGTCGCTGGTGACCGAGGCGATCGTCGGTGCGGTGGCGCCGGAGCGGGCCGGGTCGGCCGCCGCGCTGATGGAGACCTGCAGCGAGTTCGGCGGGGCGCTCGGCATCGCAGTACTGGGCAGCATCGGTACTGCGGCCTACCGCGGCAACCTGGACTCACACCTGCCGTCGGCGCTGCCTGCCGGTGTCGCCGATGGTGTCCGCGAAGGCCTCCCGGCCGCGAGCGCTATCGCCGCACACCTGCCGACCCAGCTGGGCAACCTCGTACTGGACGCAGCTCGCCTCTCCTTCAGCCACAGCCTGAACGTGGTCGCCACCGTCGGCGCCGTCCTCCTCGCCGCCACCGCCATCGCAGTCACCCTCCTCCTCCGCGGCACCAGTCACCCGGCCTCGTCAACCTCCGACGATGCTGAGATTGAATCCGGTAAAAGGGAGGTAGTTGCTGAGGGCAACGGGCGGGCGGCTGTGGTCAGCTGATCAGCGAGGTGGCCGGATGCCTGAGCCGGTCTCGGGGCCCGACCGGCGACGCCGGAAGGGCCCCGCCTTACGTTCCAGCGTCGGCTCAGCAGCCCACGGCTGCTCCTCGACCACCGTCGCGTCATCATCCTGCTGCCCACTCCACCACCGCCCCGCCACCGGTCGTTCATCGCCGCCACTACGTGCACCGTTGGTGCTGCCACCGGCGCCACCGCGCCCGCCCCTGGCGCCGTCGCGCGCGCCATCACCTCCGCCGCCGCGTCGCGTGCTCGCGCCGCTCTCGCCTTCCCCATCTCTCCGCCGGCCGGCGTCATCGCGCTCGTTCGTGACGGTGGGGTCGCGGTCGGAGGTGTTCTCGGCGTGGGGGTTGAAGCGGAGTTCGACTGTGGGTTCTGAGTAGCGGGAAGGGTTGTCGGTGCGGGGGGTGCGGGTGCGGCGTTCGGCTATTGACTCGGGGTCGGTGGAGAGGATGGTTCGGGTGGTTGCTGATGACGCCTGGGTTTGGTCCGGGTCGTGCGGGACCGGACGGGTTTCGCGGTGCGGGGCAGGGCCTCTTGGACCCGGGTGGTCCGAGCCTCGGGTGGGTGGGACCGGGGTGGGCTTGTGGCGGATGACGAGGAAGACGACGATCGCGAGTACCGCGGCCATGAAGCCGAAGCCGAGGCGGGGGATGAGCGGCAGCAGGATGCCGCAACCGCCGCCGATCACCCAGGCCAGTTGCAGCACGGTCTCGGAGCGCGCGAAGACCGACGTACGGACTGATTCCGGTACGTCGCGCTGGATCATCGCGTCCAGCGACAACTTGCCGAGGGAACTGCACAGCCCCGCGACCAGGCCGAGCGCGATCAGCAGCGGGAAGCCGTAGAACACCGCCACGCAGATCGCCACGATCGCGTCGGCGAACAGCACGACCAGCACCACGGCCTCGGGTTTACGGGCCTTGAGCAACGACCCGGTCAAGGTGCCGAGGCTGTTGCCGATACCGGCCGCCGCGATCACCGCGCCTGCGGCGACCGCTCCGTTGAGCCCGCTGATCGGCTTGTCCCGGAGCAGGAACGCCAGGTACATGGTCAGGAAGCCGGAGACGAACCGGAGTCCGAGGTTGCAGCGGATTCCGCGCGACACCGCCGCGGTGATCGCCCGGCGACGAGCCTCGCGGCCCTCCGCACCGGTCATCTCTTCGCCGGCGGGGGAGTCCACCTTGGTGGGCAGCCGGATCGCGAGGACCAGGCCGACCGTGTAGACGAGCGCGGCCCAGCGCAGCGACCACTGCGGCCCGATCGCGGCGAACGCGCCTGCGATGCCCGCGCCGATGGTGGCGCCGGCCAGACCTGCGAGCGAGATGCGCGAGTTCGCCGTCACCAACGTGACGTCCTTGGGCAACAGTCGCGGCACTGCGGATGCTCGGGTGACGCCGTACGCCTTGGATGCGACGAGGCACCCCAGCGCAGCCGGGTAGAGCCAGGCCGAACTGCCGGAGATCGAGGCAGCCAGGCTCCAGACGAGGAAGCCCCGCAGCCCGAGAGTCGCACCGATCGCCCAGCGGCGGCCGTGCCGGAACCGGTCCAGGACCGGGCCGATCAGCGGAGCCATCAACGCGAAAGGCGCCATCGTGAGCAACAGGAAGAGCGCGACCCGATCCCGGGCCTGCGAACTCGGCACTGCGAAGAACACTGTGCCCGCGAGGGACACCGCGAAGGCTGTGTCGCCGGCCGCGTTGATCGCGCCGAGCTCGATCAGCCGGGACAATCCCGACTCGCCGGCACCCTGAGCACCGGTCAGACCACGGATCCGCCGACCGGTCGCCTTGCCCACCTTGCCGGTGAATCCGGCCGTCTTCTTCGACGCGGACGCGAACCCGACCGCGCCGACCTTCGAGGCATGCCCGATCTTCTTCCCCGCCGACCCGATCTTCTGCCCGGCACTGTCAAGCTTCTGCCCAGCATCATCGAACCGCCCACCCGCGCCCTTCTTCTCCCCACCACCATCACCCGGCGCCCGACCCCCACCGCCGTTGCCAGGTGGGCGTCCGTTTCCACCAGCATCACCAGGTGGTCGGCCGCCGCCACCGCCGTTGCCTGGTGGACGTCCGCCGCCACCGCTGTTGCCCGGCGTACGACGGTCTCCACCGGTATCGCCCGGCGCGCGGCCGGTGGTGTTGTTGGTGCCAGGGCCCGGGTTTGGGCGCCGGGGGTGCTCGGGGCGCCGGCGATCCGCGGGATCTGGACTGTCCATGCACCCATCCTGCCTTGTGCCAGGGACACAGCGCGGGTGCGGCGCGGAACTGTGTGGACAACACCAGCGGGAACTTGTGGATCGCGGTTCGGAGCACGTCCGGCGGCGTGCGAGAATGACCGATTGTGACTCCCGTCAAGACTCCGGAACCGGTCCGCGCGAAGCCCGACGCCGTCTGCGTCGCGGCAGTCGAACCTGCCCGCGACGCGGCGATCGTCGAGGCGGGCGCCGCCCAGGTCGGCGAGCACCTCGGCCATCTGGTCGAAGGCGAGCGGCTCGTCACCCACTACTTCGCCTCCACCCACCCGGGCTACCGGGGCTGGCGCTGGGCGGTGACGGTGACCCGCGCCTCGCGCGCGAAGACGATCAGCGTCAACGAGGTCGTGATGCTGCCCGGCGACGAGGCGATCGTCGCACCGGTCTGGGTGCCGTGGTCGGAGCGCGTCCAGCCGGGCGACCTGCGCCCTGGCGACCTGTTCCCGACGCTTCCGGACGACCCGCGGCTGGAGGCCGGTTTCACCGAGACCGGCGCATCCGACGAAGTACTGGCAGTCGTCGAGGAACTAGGTCTCGGCCGTGAGCGCGTCCTCTCGCAGGACGGTCGCGAAGACGCAGCCGAGCGCTGGTACGCCGGGGACTTCGGCCCGACCTCCCCGATCGCCCAGGCCGTGCCGTACAAGTGCCACTCCTGCGGCTACTGGATCCGGCTGAACGACAGCCTCGGCCAGGCCTTCGGCGCCTGCGCGAACGAGATGGCGCCGGGTGAAGGCCGGGTCGTGTCCTACGACTACGGCTGCGGCGCGCACTCGGATGTCGTCATCGAGGCACCGGACCACCCGTCCACGGAGCACGCCTTCGACACCACCGGCTACGACGACCTGGCGATGGAGACCGCGACCCGGACGGACGTCGTACCGGACGAAGAGGCCGGCCAAGTCCAGGCCGACGCGGTACAGGCCAACGTGGCGGACGTAGTACGAGAAGAGACTGCAGCGGCCGACGCCGTACGGGCCTACGTGGCGGACGTACTACGGGAGGAGACTGCAGAGGCCGACGCCGTTCAGATCGAGGTCGAGGCCGCCGCCGAGCCGTCGTCGGACGACGAGGTCCAGATGCCCTCCGCGGCGGAAATCGACGCGGAAGCAACCGCGAACTACTAGGCGCGGTTCCGCAGCGAGCTGAGGGTCAGTCCTCGTGTTCGGGGCGGTGGCCGGCCTGGATGGCGGCCCAACGGCGGCGGCAGTAGAGCAGCCCGACCCAGCCGAGGCCGAAGCCGGCCACGGTGACCCATAGCCACCACTCGTCGCCGTCCTTCTTCAGGTCGGCACGGAAGATCAGCACCACCACGAAGGCGACCGCCCAGGCGACGATGCCGAAGATCACCGTCGGGACGCCGGACACGTCCAGTGGCTTCACGTCGGCGTGCATCAGCTCGCCTCGGGCAAGCTGGCTGGTCGGGTCGGTCCGCTTCTTCGAGACCGGCGCCTCGTTCTCCTCTGCCACGCCCCCACCTTAGTCCCCGCCGACATCGAGAGCCTCCGCCGACATCGGCAGTTCCGGCCGGCACCGGGGCTCACGCCGACCTCGGCCCGGACTCGTGTCGACACGGTTCGGTGAACTTGCTCGCAACCTGTCCGCCGGACTGGCACGATGCGGGCATGAGTTCGCCACAGGCTGCCACCGCCCGCCCCGGGTCAGGCTTTCTAGACACCTTCTTCAAGATCAGTGAGCGTGGCTCCACGCTCGGCCGCGAACTCCGCGGCGGGCTGGTCACGTTCTTCACGATGGCCTACATCGTCGTGCTGAACCCGCTCATCATCGGCACCGTCAAGGACGGCACCGGCCAGTACGTCGGCGGCGGCACCGACCCGGTCGCGGCGATCGCGAAGATCGCGGTGGCCACGGCGCTGGTCGCCGGTGTCGTCACCATCTTGATGGGCGTGGTCGCGAACTTCCCGCTCGCGCTGGCGACCGGTCTCGGTCTGAACGCGTTCATCGCCTTCAGCGTGGCGACCAAGATGACCTGGGCCGACGCGATGGGCCTGGTCGTGATCGAGGGCATCATCATCTTGATCCTGGTGCTGACCGGGTTCCGGAAGGCCGTCTTCGAGGCCGTGCCATTGCAACTGAAGGTCGCGATCAGCGTCGGCATCGGCCTGTTCATCGCCTTCATCGGCGTGGTCGACGCCGGTTTCGTCCGCAGGCCCACGGCGGCCGGTGGCCCGCCGGTCGAGTTGGGTGTCGGCGGCAACCTTCGTGGCTGGCCGGTGCTGGTCTTCGTGGTCGGCCTGATCCTGATCATCACGCTGTACGCCCGCAAGGTGAAGGGCGCGATCCTGATCGGCATCCTGGCGGCGACCGTGCTGGCGATCGCGGTCGAGGCGATCTTCAACGTCGGCGGCCGGACCGCCGACAACCCGGGCGGCTGGGGGCTGAGCGTGCCCAAGTTGCCGGACAACTGGTTCACCAAACCGAATCTGGACACCATCGGCGAGTTCAACCTGTTCGGCTCGTTCGACAAGGTCGGCGTCGTCTCCGCGGTGCTGCTGATCTTCACCCTGATGCTGGCGGACTTCTTCGACACGATGGGCACGATGACCGCGATCGGCGCGGAGGCGGGCCTGCTCGACGAGGACGGTACGCCGCCGAACTCGCAGCGCATCCTGATCGTGGACAGCGTCGCGGCCGCCGCCGGTGGAGCGGCATCGGTGTCCAGCAACACGTCGTACATCGAATCCGCGTCGGGCGTCGGTGAGGGCGCGCGGACCGGGCTGGCGAGCGTGGTGACGGGGATCTGCTTCCTGATCTCGATGGTGGTCGCGCCGCTGGTCACGCTGGTGCCGTACGAAGCGGCCACGCCGGCGCTGGTGCTGGTCGGCTTCCTGATGATGACGCAGGTGAAGGGGATCGACTTCGACGATCTCGAGGTCGCCATCCCGGCGTTCCTGACGATCATCCTGATGCCGTTCACCTACTCGATCTCGGCCGGGATCGGCGCGGGCTTCGTCTCCTACACACTGCTCAAGGTGGTCCGCGGCAAGGCCCGTCAGATCCACCCGCTGATGTGGCTCGTCTCGGCCCTGTTCGTCGTCTATTTCGCGATCGGCCCGCTGGGTGACTGGCTCACCTGACGGGGCGGTGTCCTAGTACTACAGCCGTAGTTCGTGATGGTGGGGTGCTCCACCGCTCGCGGTCGGCCAGAACTTGGGGCCTTGAACACCAAACCGGGACTGCGGACATGAAGTGACCTGTTCACCGTCCCGATTTGGTGTTCAAGGTCCCCCTTTCTGGCCGCTCCGAGCGCGATTGAGGAGGTCGGCTCATTCCGCGGCTGGGGCCGTCAGGGAAGCCCGCCTTGCTTGCGATGTGGACGTCTTTGTGCACCGGCTGAGTGTTCCGGGCCGATCGCACGCTCAGGCCGAGCACAAAGAGCGGAGTGCCTGCGCCGGATGCCGGACCCTGGGCATCCGGCGCTCAGCTTTGGCCTGGCCTACTCGCATCTGGGCGTGACACCGGGCCTTGCTAGACTGACTGTCGTCGGGCTCTCCGGCATCGCCTCTCTGATCCGCTCCGAAGCGTTGATCGTCAGGCCAAGTCACCTCCTGATCCGCCTGATACAACCACCCAGAATTTCAGGTATGGATACCAACGGATTCCCTGCCCAGACTGCGCGAACCTCGCGCTTCACCCTCGGCCTGCCGGGCGCTTTCACCCTCGCACCGGACGGCCGTCGCTCGCTCTTCCTCCGTACTCGCGGTCCCGAGGACCGGACCAGTTGCCTGTGGTTGCTGGACGACGACGGCGAGCGGCTCCTGGTCGCACCCGACGAGCACGGCTCCATCCCTGCGGCGGAGGTGATCCGCCGCGAACGGTCCGGCCAGAGCGCGGCCGGCATCGTCGACTACACGACCGATTCGACGATGCGCACCGTCGCGTTCGCCCTGAACGGCGACCTCTGGGTGCTCGACGGGGATGGCGAGCCGAAGCCTGTGCCGACAGCGGGACCGGCGGTCGACCCACGGATCGACCCGACCGGCAGCCGGATCGCCTACGTGACCGACCGTGCACTGCGTGTGGTCGAACTTGCTGACGGCAACGATCGGCTGATGGCCGAAGATGCGGATCCAGAGACCAGCTGGGGTCTTGCCGAGCATGTCGCGTCGGAGTCGATGGGCCGGAGTCGCGGCCACTGGTGGTCGCCGGACGGTACTTCGTTGCTGGCGGCAAGGGTCGACCGGACTCCGGTCCAGCGCTGGTGGATCGCCGACCCGGCGAACCCGGATCGGCCGCCGCGCGAGATCGCCTATCCCGCAGCGGGTACGGCGAATGCGCTGGTTTCGTTGCACGCGTTCGACCTGAAGGGGAAGTCGGTCGCCATCGAGTGGGACCGGACGGGGTACGAGTATCTGGTCTCGGCCGGCTGGGATGCCCACGGGCCGCTGATCAGCGTCCAGTCTCGCGATCAGCGCGTCCTGCACGTCCTGGCGGCTGATGCGGACACGGGTCGAACGAGGCTCCTGCACGAGCAGCGCGACCCGGCCTGGGTCGAGATCATCGGCGGTACGCCGGCGCGCACCGCTTCGGGCGCCCTCGTCCACACTGCCGACGAGGGCGAGACCCGGCGGCTGACGATCGACGGCCTGCCCGTGACGCCCGAAGGCCTGCAGCTCCGCCGCGTTCTGGAAGTGTCGGGTGAATCGGTGCTGTTCGAGGCGAACGACGAACCGACCGAGTGCCACCTGTGGCTGTACGACGAGGCGGGGCTGCGTCGGTTGAGCGACGGCCCGGGTTCGCATACCGGCCATCGGGTCGACGGGGCGCTCTTGCTCGCCTCGAACACCGAGTCCGGCCGGACTTTCGTCGTACGCCGGGATGGCCGGCCCGATCAGGCGGTCACCTCGCTCCAAGCGGAGCCGATGGTCACGCCCCGGATCACCTGGCTGAGCGCCGGAGTACGGGAGATTCGTACGGCGTTGCTCCTACCGTCGTGGCACAAGCCGGGGGATGGGCCGCTGCCGGTGCTGATGCGGCCGTACGGCGGGCCTGCGATGGCGTTGGTGATGCGAGCCAGTAGTTGGTGGTTCTCGACCGCTCAGTGGTACGCCGAAGCTGGGTTCGCGGTGGTGATCGCGGACGGCCGCGGTACGCCGGGACGTGGTCCGGCGTGGGAGAAGACTGTTCATCGGGACACGCTGACGGCGCCGCTCGAGGATCAGGTCGTCGCGTTGCACGCGGCTGCGGAGTACTGCCCCGATCTCGATCTGACCCGGGTCGGCATCGCCGGCTGGAGCTACGGGGGAACCCTCGCGGCAGCCGCCGTACTGCGGATGCCGGAGGTCTTCCACGCCGCTATCTCAGGAGCCGGCCCGAGTGACCAGCGGCTCTACGACACTCACTGGCGGGAGCGGTTCCTCGGTCACCCGGACGAGCACCCGGAGGACTACGACCGATCGTCACCGATCACCGACGCGGCCAACCTCCAGCGGCCGCTGCTCCTCGTACATGGTCTTGCTGACGACAACGTGGTGGCTGCGCACACTTTGCGGCTGTCTGCTGCTCTGCTCGCGGCGGGTCGCCTGCACCAGGTGCTACCGCTGTCCGGTGCGACCCACCGGCCGACCGACGAGGCGACAGTGGCGGGGCTGATGCGTTACGAAATCCAGTTCCTCAAGAACGCGCTGAAGGTCGAGTAGCTTCGAGCAGTTCGGAGCGGAGTGCCAGGTAGCGGGTGCGGTCGGTGAAGAGGTCGCGGAGTTCCGCGGTGACGTTGTCGAGGAACTCCGCGCGGTAGGTGGCATCCGTCATCAGCGAGATCGAGTAGTAGAGGCCGGTGAAGATCGCGATCGCGGCGGCGACCTTGGTCAGGGTCGCGCTGAGCAGCAGCGGGTGGTTCAGCAGGGTGAACTCGTGTGACCAGGTGCCGGGGCTGATGCCCCAGAGTTCGTAGACGTGGCGGCTGATCGCGAGCAGGCCGAAGGCGACGAAGAAGAGCCCGACGCCGCTGCTGACGACCAGCACCTGCATCCATTGGCGGATCATCAGGCTGATGCTGAGATTGAGCCGCTGGATCCGGCGCAGCGGCGGGCCCGAGTCCGCGTCGCGTTCGATCCGGTCCAGCTCCTGGGGCAGCCGGAGGATCAGGAAGAGATTGCTGATCAGGGCGAAGGCGACGGCCATGAAGACGATGAAGGTCGTCGGCATGCCGGCGAACACCTGCCACATGTCGGCGGTCATGAACAGCACCAGCGAGAACACGAGCAGCAGCGGCAAGGCCCGGACCAGGCTGGCCACCGACCTGGCCAGTTCGGAGCCGAGCCGCTGTATCCCCCAGATCGTCGTACCGATCAGGCCGTAGCCGACCACGGCGTAGACCAGGCCGATCAGCAACAAGTTGCCGGCGGCAACGCCGAAGAACTGGCGGAACTGGAACTCCGACAGCACCGGCAGGAGCGCGGGGAGCAGGACGAAGGTGGCCAGTTCGGGGGTGCCGAAGCGGGTCGGCAGCGACCGGAACGGGCGGCCGCGGAGGCGGTTCAGGACGGCGAAGCCGGTGATCAGGACGGCCAGGCCGCCGAGTACGGCGAGCAGGTTGACCCAGAACGGCCACTTGAGCGAGGTCGCGCCGAGCATCTCCGCGACGAAGACGAGCCCGAGCAGCGGGGTCGCCCGGGTGAAGATGTCGTGCGTCGCCGAGAAGTCCTCGATGAACAACGGCAACCCCGCCCGCCGAAACCGCTGCTCGTACCCCGCCAGATCCGCGTCCGTCCCCATGCCCCAGACCCTAATGCCCCCAGGGCCAACCCCACCGCCCGCGCCCTGCGCCCCCCGCGCCCGGCCCCCGCCCGCCCCGCGCTGGCCCGGGCCCCGACCCTCTCGCCTTCCTTCCTTCCCTTCGGTGGAATAGCAGGTAAATATTTTTCGTTAGCAAAGGTAATGAGTTATGCTAACGATATGCCCGAGGTGGTTGCCCAGCAGGTGAAGAGTGATGTCGGTCTGGCGAGTGCGATCAGGTCGTCCACGTTGCGGCTGTCGCGACAGCTCCGCCGGCAGCGCGTCGATGGTGCGGATCTGACCGCCAACCAGCTCGGCGTGCTCGGTGCGCTGGGCAAGCACGACGCGATGACGATCGGCGAGCTGGCCGCGCACGAGCAGGTCAAGCCGCCGTCGATGACGCGGATCGTGTCGAACATGGAGGAGGGCCGGCCTCGTCGCCCGCCGCCCGCACGACACCGACAAGCGCCAGATCGTGGTCGAGCTGACCGAGACCGCCCACGCCCTGCTGCACGCCAACCGGCGGCGGCGCGACGAGTGGCTGCAGAACAAGCTGAAGAAACTGACCCCTGAGGAGCGCGACATCCTGCGCAAGGCAGCACCTGTACTAGAGCGCCTGGCGGCCATGTGAGCCCGACCTTCCGCGCGTTCCACGTTCGTAATTTCCGTCTCTACGCCTCCGGGGCCATCGTCTCAAACGTCGGCACCTGGATGCAGCGGGTCGCCCAGGACTGGCTGGTCCTGGAGCTGACCCACTCCGGCACCGCCCTGGGGATCGTCACCGGTCTCCAGTTCCTCCCTGCCCTGCTGATCTCGCCGTACGCGGGTCTGATCGCGGACCGGTTCCCCAAGCGCAAGGTGCTGACCATCACCCAGGTCGCGATGGGCGCGATCGCCCTGATCCTGGGCACGATGACCGTGACCGGCGTGGTCCAGACCTGGCACGTCTACGCGCTCGCCTTCCTGTTCGGGATCGGCACCGCGTTCGACGCACCGACGCGGCAGGCGTTCGTCGTCGAGATGGTCGGCAAGGAGGAGCTGTCCAACGCCGTAGGTCTGAACTCGGCGTCCTTCAACGCGGCGCGGTTGATCGGCCCCGGGCTGGCCGGCCTGCTGATCCACTGGATCGGCACCGGGCCGGTGATCATCATCAACGGCGTCAGCTACGCGGCGGTGATCCTGTCCCTGCACCTGATGCGCTCCAACGAGTTGCACACGCCCAAGGTGGCGGCCCGTGACAAGGGCATGATTCGCGACGGGATGCGGTATCTGTGGCGCCGTCCCGATCTGATGATGGTGCTGGTCGCGGTGTTCTTCGCCGGCTGTTTCGGGCTGAACTTCCAGATGACGTCCGCGCTGATGGCCACTCAAGCGTTCCACAAGGGCGCGGGGGAGTACGGCATCCTCGGCTCGATCCTGGCGATCGGCTCGCTCGCGGGCGCGCTGCTGGCGGCCCGGCGGGTCCGGACCAGGGCCCGGTTGGTGCTCGGTGCCGCGCTGGCCTTCGGGGTGATGGTCGTCATCAGCGGGCTGATGCCGACGTACCTGACCTTCGCCCTGGTGCTCCCGTTGGTCGGGTTCACCGCCCTGACGATGCTGACCTCGGCCAACGCCACGATGCAGCTGGGGATCGAGCCGACCATGCGCGGCCGGGTGATGGCGCTCTACATGACGGTTCTGATGGGCGGTACGCCGATCGGCTCGCCGTTGATCGGCTGGGTCGGTCAGGAGTACGGCGCCCGGTGGTCCCTGATCGTGGGCGGCAGCCTGACCTTCCTCGGCACGACCGCCTCCGTGCTCTACTTCTCGCGCCGCCGCGGTCTGGCGATCCGGCCGCACCTGCTGCCCAGGCCACGGCTCGAGATCCTCACCCCGACCACGGACCTGCTCGGCGAGAAGGCCACCCTCACTGATCCACCGGCCACCAAGCCCCGGGTCGCCTGAGCCGGCCCGGCCCTGCAAGCTGCCTCCACCGTTAGGGCCAGGTAACGATGGTCCGTGGGTTCTGGTTGGGGGTCACGCGCACAATGGGGTGTGACTCATTACGACTTGGTGGTCGTCGGCACCGGCTCCGGCAACACGATCGTGTCCAAGCAGTTCGCGAACTGGAAAGTGGCGATCGTCGAAAAGGGCATCTTCGGCGGGACCTGCCTGAACGTGGGCTGTATCCCGACCAAGATGTTCGTGCACACCGCCGACCTGGCCGCCACCCCTTCGCACAGTTCCCGGCTCGGCGTGGACGAGAAGCTCACCGGGGTGCGCTGGCCGGACATCCGGGACCGGATCTTCGGCCGGATCGACCCGATCTCGGCCGGCGGCGCGGAGTACCGGGAGCACCACGCGAACAACGTGAACGTCACCCTGTACCACGGCACCGGCCGGTTCACCGCTGACGGCGAGCTGACCGTGACCGCCAACGAGGGCGGCGAGCTCGAGGTGCTGACGGCCGACCGGTTCGTGCTCGCGGCCGGTAGCCGGCCGATCGTGCCCGACATCCCAGGGCTGGACGAGACCGGGTTCCAGACGTCGGGGACGATCATGCGCCTCGAGCAGCTGCCCAGCCGGCTGGGCATCATCGGCAGCGGTTTCGTCGCCGCCGAGTTCGCGCATGTCTTCTCGTCACTCGGCGTCGAGGTGACGCTGATCGCGCGCTCCGACCGGATGCTGCGGCACGAGGACAGCGAGATCGCGAAGCGCTACACGGAGATCGCGCAGGAGCGGTACACGGTCAAGCTGCTGCACGAGACCGTTCGGGTCTGGCGCGGGCAGGACGGGATCGTCGTCAAGACGCTCAGCCCTGCGGGTGTGGACGAGTTGGTGGTCGACGAGTTGCTGGTCGCGGTCGGCCGGACACCGAACTCGGACCTCCTCAATGTCGGGGTCACCGGGATCGAGCTGGAGTCCGACGGCCGGGTGGTGGTCGACGAGTTCCAGGAGACGGCGGTCGAGGGGATCTACGCGCTCGGCGACGTCTGTTCGCCGTACCAGCTGAAGCACGTCGCGAACCACGAGGCGCGGGTCGTGCAGCACAACCTGCTGCACCCCGACGACCGGATCGACTCCGATCACCGGTTCGTGCCACATGCAGTGTTCGGTTCGCCCCAGGTGGCGTCGGTCGGGCTGACGGAGGAAGAGGCGATCGAGCAGGGCGTCCGGTACGTCGTGGGCCGCGAGGCGTACGCCGATATCGCGTACGGCTGGGCGATGGAGGACACCACCGGGTTCGCCAAGATCCTGGCCGACCCGGACACCGGGCAGATCCTCGGCTGCCATGTGATCGGCCCGCAGGCGTCGACGGTCATCCAGCCCGTCATCCAGGCGATGAGCTTCGGCCTCGATGCCCACACGATGGCCCGCGGTCAGTACTGGATCCACCCGGCGATGCCCGAGCTGATCGAGAACGCGCTGCTGAACCTCAAACTCAAGAGCTGACCCTTCTTCCTTACGTCCGAAGAACCGGAGGGACGTGTCCTCCACTTCTTCGGACGTAAGCAAAGGAGGTTAGCGGAAGGCGGCGATCACCTCGGCCATCGTGGCGAGGGGAGTCAGGTCGTCGTCGAGGTCGGGCAGGCTGAGCATCACCTCGGCCGCACCGGCCTCGGCGAGTTCGCGGAAGCGGCCGATCTGATCGGAGACAGTGCCCGCGTTGACGGTCGCGGCGTACTTGGCCGGGTCCTGGTTGCGCGGCCGGAGTCGCTCGACAAGCTCGGTGAGGTGCTGATGGTCCTTGCCGACGAGCGTGGTCGACAGCTGGGTGAGTCGTGGTGGTTCGTCGGTCTGCGCTTTGAGGAACTCGGATTTCTCGCGCACCTTGGCCGCATCGCCGAAGACGTTGACCGCGTCGGCGTACCGGGCGGCGAGTTTGAGCGTGCGGCGGCCACTGCCACCGACCAGGATCGGTAGCGGATCCTGCAACGGGCGTGGATAACAAGCCGTCTCCGGTACGTCGAGAACCTTGCCCCGCCAGGGCTTGTTGCCCGGTCCCCACAACACGGGTAGCAGTTGCAGTGCGTCCTCGAGCAAGGCATAGCGATCGCCGACCGAGGGAAAGTCCCAGCCGTACGCCTTGTGCTCGGCCTCGAACCAGGCGAGCCCGAGTCCGCAGACCGCGCGGCCGCCACTCAGTACGTCGAGCGTGGCGGCGATCTTCCCGAGGTGGGCGACGTTGCGATAGGTGATCCCGGTGACGAGCGTGCCGACCTTCACCCGCTCGGTGCAGGCCGCCAGATAGGCCAGCGTCGTCCAGCTCTCCAGAAAGTCTTCCCACGCGCGCCCGACCTGCGGGATCTGCCGGAAATGGTCCATCACGTAGATGCTGTCGAAGCCCGCTGCCTCGGAGGCGACTCCGACCTGCTTGATCCATTGGCCCGTCGTCTTCCGGCCGGCCTTGTGGGTGTAGCTGCTCAACTGCAACCCGAATTGCAACCGCGTCGGCGCATCCCGCTGCCGCTGCACCGCTTCCGTCGCGGCAACGAACGCCTCCGGTACTACGCGTACCGCGCGCGGCGCGAGCACTTCGTCGTACCCCTCGTCCGGAAGGTCCTTCTTCACCGCCGACCAGGTCTTGAGCTGGCTGGTGAGCACGTCGGCCGGGATCCGCTTGGTGCGCTCGCGATTGCGCCTCCGGCACTCCGCCGGGGGAGTGTCGAAGGCGACCGCCACACACGGAATCCCTTGCGCCCTGGCGAGTTCGAGCCAGTTGCGCCGTCGTACCGGATCAAGTCCGAGCGTGTCGATGACGGTGGTCAGTCGCCGGCCGATCCGTTGCCTGACCACCTCTTCGAGCAGGGTGAACGCATCGGCACTCGCGGCCAGATCGTCCTCGCCGGCGCCGACCATCGCCCGGAGCCGATCACTCGACACGATCAGGTCCGGAGCGAACGTCTCAGCCGCCCAGGTCGACTTCCCGGCCGCCCCCGGGCCCGACCAGCACCACCACACACGGCGCCGGCAGATTCCGCCCATCCGTGTGCACAGTCATGCCTCAGTGTCACCTCCGGGGGCGATATCCAGAAGCAGCGAGGGCTCGCGACCTCTACGCTTTGCGGATGCGATTGTTTGTGGGTTTGGTGCCGGCGGTGGAGGTTGTGGAACACCTGAGCGAGTTCGTGGAGCCTCGGCGGGCGTTTCCGGATGAGGACATCCGGTGGGCGGCGGACGAGAACTGGCACGTCACCTTGGCGTTCCTGGGCGACGTACCGGAGTACAAAACAGAAGAATTGGCGGAGCGGCTGGAGTCGGCCGCCAAACGGCAGAAGCCGTTCGACCTGCAGCTCAAAGGCAGTGGCGCCTTCCCGAGCGTGGCGGACGCGCGGGTGCTGTGGACCGGCGTACGGGACGAGTCGGACGCGCTGCCACATCTGGCGATGACCACGCGATCGGCGGCGAACAAGGCCGGCGTGACCGTGGACGGGCGCAAGTTCACCCCGCACCTGACGCTGGCGCGGCTGCGGCAGCCGATGGACGTCGCCCGCTGGGTGCGGATCTTCGACGAGTACGAAGGACCGGTCTGGACCGCTGACCGGGTCGAACTGATCTCATCGCGGCTCGGAGAGGGTCCGAGCCATGGTGCGGCGTACGACACAGTGGGCGAATGGGAGTTCTTAGGCTAACCTTCGGAAGGTTAGCCGTACCTAAGATCCCTGGAGTTCCGTCATGCTCGCCAACTTCCTGATCGGCCTGCGAGAAGGCCTCGAGGCCTCGTTGGTGGTCAGCATTCTGGCCACCTTCCTGGTCAAGTCCGGGCATCGTGATCGGCTCAGACTGGTCTGGGCCGGTGTGGGTGCGGCGCTCGGTGTGGCGGCGCTCGGCTGGGCCCTGCTGCAGTTCATCACCGCGCTGACGGCGAAGTCGTTCACCACCCAGGAGACCATCAGCGGGGTGATGTCGATCCTCGCGGTCGGCTTCGTCACCTGGATGATCTTCTGGATGCGCAAGGCGTCACGGACGATCGCCAAGGAGTTGCGCGACCGGATGGGCGCCGCACTCGAGATGGGTTCGCGCGCCGTTGTCGTACTGGCCTTCCTGGCGGTCTTCCGCGAAGGCATCGAGACCGCGTTCATCGTCTACGCGTCGGCAGCGACCGCCACCACGGCGACGCCGTTCATCGGCGTGCTGCTCGGCCTCGCGGTCGCGGTCGGCCTCGGCTTCGGCATCTACAAGGGCGCCGTGAAGATCAACCTCGGCACCTTCTTCAACTACACCGGCGCGATCCTGATCCTGGTCGCGGCCGGCATCTTCGCCTACGGCTTCCACGACCTGCAGGAGGCCGGCATCCTGCCTGGCCTGCACAATGTGGCGTTCGACATCTCGCACGTGATCCCCCCGGACAGCTGGTACGGCGTGGTCCTGAAGGGGATCTTCAACTTCAACCCGGCCCCGAGCGTGATCGAGGCGCTCGCCTGGCTGGCCTATCTCGTCCCGGTGCTGGTGCTCTACCTGCGCCCCGTCAAGCGCAGTACGCCGCCCGCAGTACCAGCCAAGGCAGAAGCCGAAGCAGCCTGAGCCGTCCGCGGCCCCGTTCCACTCTCACCCGTCCAGGAGACACCAGCATGATCACGCTCACGGCCCGCCGGGCCACCGCAGTCGGCGCAGCACTGCTGCTCGCGGGCGTCGCCGGCTGCGCCAAGGAGACCCCGGCAGCCGCGCCCGGTGACACGACCGGTCCGGTCACCGTCAAGGCGACCGACTCGGAGTGCGCGCTGAGCCGCAGCGACGTGAAGTCGGGCACCAGTACCTTCTCCATCTCCAACGGCGGCAGCAAGGTCACCGAGTTCTACGTGTACGCCGAGGGCGACCGGGTGATGGGTGAGGTCGAGAACATCGGCCCGGGCCTCAAGCGCGACCTGATCGTGGAGCTGCCGACCGGCAAGTACCAGGCCGTCTGCAAGCCCGGAATGGTCGGCGACGGGATCCGCGGCGACCTGAACGTCGCAGGTGACGCCGCCGCCCAGGTGGACGAGGACACCGCGCTCAAGCAGGCCGTCGACAACTACTCGCGGTACGTGAACTCGCAGGCGATCGCGCTGGAGCAGAAGACCACCGAGTTCGTCACCGCGGTGAAGGCGGGGGATGTGGCCAAGGCCAAGGCGCTGTTCCCGGTCTCGCGGTCCTACTGGGAGCGGATCGAGCCGGTCGCGGAGTCGTTCGGCGACCTCGACCCGAAGATCGACGCGCGGGTCAACGACGTCGAGCCGGGCACCGAGTGGACCGGGTACCACCGGATCGAGCAGGCTCTGTGGGAGAAGAACACCACCGCCGGGATGGCGAAGTACGCCGATCAGTTGCTGGTCGACGTGAAGACCGTGGTCGCCAAGGCCAAGGTCGTGAAGCTCACCCCGCTGCAGATGGCCAACGGCGCCAAGGAACTGCTGGACGAGGTCGCCACCGGCAAGGTCACCGGTGAGGAAGACCGCTACTCGCACACCGACCTGTGGGACTTCCAGGCCAATGTCGAAGGTTCGCAGGCCGCGATCCAGGCACTCCGCCCGGCGCTGCAGAAGCGGGACGGCACCCTTGTCAGCACCCTCGACACGAACTTCAAGGCCGTCTTCGCCGCGGTCGACAAGTACCGCACCGCGGATGGATTCAAGCCGTACAACCTGTCCGACGCCGAGAAGAAGCAGCTCGGTACCGTGGTCGACGCGCTGGCCGAGCCGGTCAGCAAGGTCGCCGGAGTGATCGCGAAGAAATGACGTCGGCACGGTCTTCCAAGGGAATCTCGCGCCGCGGTCTGTTCGGGGCCGCGGGCGCGGCGGTGGCGACCGGTGTCGCCGGGTACGTCGCGCACTCGGCGCTCGCAGGCGAGGAATCGCAGGCGGCGGACAACACCGGCCCGGTCGAGTTCCACGGGCCGCATCAGGCCGGGATCGTCACCCCGGCCCAGGACCGGCTGCACTTCGCGACCTTCGACGTCACCGCGACCAAGCGGGACGACGTGATCGCGTTGCTGAAGGAGTGGACCGCCGCGGCGGCGCTGATGACGGCTGGCCGCGACATCGGCCAGTACGGCGCGGTGAACGGACCGGGGGAGGCTCCGCCCGAGGACACCGGCGAAGCGGTCGGCCTGCCGCCGGCCCGGCTGACCATCACCATCGGCTTCGGCCCGAGCTTCTTCGTCGATGCTTCGGGCAACGACCGGTTCGGGATCAAGGCGAAGCGGCCGGCCGCGCTGGTGGACCTGCCGCACTTCATCGGGGACAACCTCGACGCGAACCGGAGCGGCGGCGACATCGCAGTACAGGCTTGTTCGGACGATCCGCAGGTCGCCGTGCACGCGATCCGCAACCTCGCCCGGATCGGGTTCGGCCGGGCCGCGGTCCGGTACTCCCAGCTCGGCTTCGGCCGGACGTCTTCCACCAGCAGGGCGCAGAGCACGCCGCGGAACCTGTTCGGGTTCAAGGACGGGACGAACAACCTCAAGCTGGAGGACACCGACAAGCTCGAGCAGCAGCTCTGGGTGCAGCCCGAGGACGGCCCGGACTGGATGGTCGGCGGCTCCTATCTGGTCTCCCGCCGGATCCGGATGACGATCGAGATCTGGGACCGGACCTCGCTCGGTGAGCAGGAGAAGATCATCGGCCGCGGCAAGGGCACCGGTGCTCCGCTCGGCAAGGCCGACGAGTTCGACACGATCGACTTCGGCGCCAAGAATTCTGACGGTTCTTTCAAGGTGGCAGCGCACTCCCATGTCCGGCTGGCGCATCCGCAGTTCAACAAAGGCGCCGAACTGCTCCGCCGCGGCTACAACTTCGTGGACGGTTCGGACGGCCTCGGCCGGCTCGACGCGGGACTGTTCTTCCTTGCCTACCAGCGGGATCCGCGCAAGCAGTTCATCCCGATCCAGCAGCAGCTGTCCCGCTCGGACACGATGAACGAGTACATCCGGCACGTCGGTTCCGGCGTCTTCGCCTGCCCTGGCGGCGTCACTCCCGGCTCCTACTGGGGCGAGAAACTCTTCACCTAGGCCTCCTGCGCCACGTAATGTGCGGGCGGTGGGGGATTCCAGGCAGGTCAGACCGACTCGGACGGGGCTGTACCTGAGCGTCTTCGCGGGCGTCGTGGTCGCTGTGGTTCTGGTGTTCGTCATCCTGCGGTTCGAGACGGACCGTGACGACGCCTCCAGCTTCGCCGGGTCGGAGCGCCCCACAGCGCGCCCGAGCGGTGGCAGCAGCGGATCGGGCAGTACGACGCCTGGTCGTGGCGGGCCTGTGCCGTGCGAGTCGGCGGCCGGCGGGCTGTACTGCTTTCCGCGAGCCACCGTGACCAGCGTGGCCGATGCCCTCAAGGTCCAGGGCGCCAAGTGCGCGAAGGACGGCGGCGACCTCGCCTGCCGGGCCGGCTCCGGCGCCGACGGCTCGGAGGTGTCCCTCCAGGCGGCATCCGCCGATCTCGACCAGTTGGCCACCCTGAGCGTGACGACCGTCAGCCAGGCGGCCGGCAACAACGACGCGGGACGCGAACGGGTGATCGGCCAGTTGACGCGAGCGACCCCGACCCTGCTCTCGAACCTGTTGCCAGGGGAGGCCAAGACTCAAGGGGCCGTCCGGACCTGGCTGAACCGACACCTGAACAAGTGCCCGGACGGCCCGACCATGATCGGTGGCTACAAGGTCTGGTGCGACCCACCGACCAGGGTCAGCGCGGGCACGTCCGGGCAACTCGTCAGCAAGTGGACTGTCAGCTTCACGGTCGACAGCGCCACGGCCATCCCGCCGCGCTGATCGCGGCTACTTCACGGCGCCTGCTGTCACACCGGCGACGAAGTGGCGCTGAGCGAGCAGGAAGCCGATCACCACCGGGATGCTGACGATCAGCGCCGCGGCCATGATCTGGTTCCAGTAGATGTTCGTCTGCGTCGAGTACTGGCGCAGGCCGACCGACAGGGTCCGGTTGGACTCCGTCGTCATCACCGACGCGAAGAGCACTTCTCCCCAGGCCGTCATGAACGAGTAGATCGCCACCGCGATCACGCCGGGCCGGGCAGCAGGCAGTACGACGCGGACAAGTGCGCCCATCGGCCCGCAGCCGTCCACCAACGCGGCCTCGTCCAGGTCGCGCGGGATGCTGTCGAAGTACCCGGCGAGCATCCAGATCGAGAACGGCAGGCTGAAGGTCAGGTAGGTGATGATCAGCCCGAGCCGGGTGCCGACCAGTTGCAGCCCGGTCGAGTTGTTGATGTTCACGAAGATCAGGAACAACGGCAGCAGGAACAGCACGCCGGGGAACATCTGGGTCGACAACACGGTGGTGGTGAACACCGTCCGGCCGCGGAAGCGGAACCGCGAGACAGCGAACGCCGCCAGGATCGCGATCGCCACCGAGCAGACCGTGGCGACCACCGAGACGATCGTGCTGTTCACGAAGTAGCGTGCCAGCGGCACGGTCTTCCACATGTCCACGAACGGGTCGAGCGTCAGGTTCGACGGCCACCAGGTGAACGCGCCCTGGACGTCGCGCAGCGGCTTCAGCGACGAAGTCACCATCACGTAGAGCGGCACCAGGACGAACAGTCCGAGCACGGCCAGTACGACGGCCCGGTAGACCTTGAATCCTCTGGTCTCACGCACGGCGGGACCTCCGTCCGGTGACGATGAGATAGGCGCCGGTCACGATCATCAGGAAGATCAGCAGCAGCACGGACATCGCCGCACCGGAGCCGAAGTTCCAGGTCAGGAACGACGCGTTGTAGATGTGGAAGGTGATCAGGTCGCCCGCCGGCGGTTGCGCCGTACCGAACAGCACGTACGGCGTGTTGAAGTCGCTGAACGTCCACAGGAAGAGGACGAGCACGAGGACCAGGTTGACCGGCCGCAACGACGGCAGCGTGATGTTCCGCCACTGCCGCACCGACCCGGCGCCGTCCACCGAAGCCGCCTCGTAGACGTCCCGCGGGATGCTCTGCAGACCGGCCATCAAGGTCAGGAAGGCGAACGGCCACAACCTCCACAGCGCCACCGTGATCAGCGACGTGAGCGCGTTGCCGCCGAGCAGCCAGAACGGGCGGTCGGACATCAGGCCGAGGTTGTCGACCAGGACGTGGTTCACCGCGCCGGTGTCGCGCTGGAGCATGAAGTTCCAGGTCAGGATTCCGGCGTACGCCGGGAGCGCGTACGGCACCAGGAACAGGGTCCGGATCGCGCTGCGGCCCTTGAACGGCGGCTGCAGCGCGACCGCGGCGGCCATCCCGAGGCACCAGGACAGGATCACGGTGATGAGCGAGAAGGCGACGGTGACGCCGAACGACTTCAGCAGGCCTTCGCCGACGCTGTTGTGGATGTCGACCGCGACCCGGTAGTTGTTCAGGCCCGCCCACGGGGCCGCCGACCAGTTGGCGATGAAGAACTTCGTCAGCTTCACGAAGCTCATCCAGATGCCGACCAGCATCGGGATGATGTGGATCAGCAGTTCGAGCAGTACCGCTGGGGCAAGCAGCAGGTAGGGGAGTTTCCGGCTCAGCCCGGGGCGATGGTCCGGGCCGCGTTTCTTGGCCGCCCGGACGCCGGGCACGGCCTCGGCGGGGACCTGTTCTGTGGCGACGGACATCCGCTCGCCTCCTGTCTGTGGATGGCCTGCGGCTGACAACCTCCTGTGGCCCGGGCGGTCTCGCCCGGGCCACAGCGGGGGTGTCAGCTACTGGCGGCCACCTGGTCCTGGGCCGACTTCAGTGCCGCCTTCACATCGTCGGCGGTCACCGTCCCACCGGTGGCGATCTTGCCGAACAGGCCGTTCATCGCCTTACCGACGGTGCTTTCGAACTGGTCCTCGGCTGGCACCAGCGGCAGCGGCTTGGACTTGGTGTTGTAGACGTCGGAGAACGTCGCCGCCTCGGCCGCGTCGGTCGTGAACACCGGCTTGGCGTCCTTCAGCACGGGCAGCGAGGAGAACGGCTTGCCCAGCGTCGTCTGGGTGGCCTCGTCCGTCATGTACTTGACGAACTTCAGCGCCGCGTCCTTGTGCTTGGTGTTCTTGAAGATCGACAGGTTGATCCCGGCCACGTGGCTGGCGACCGGCTGAGCGGCACCCGCCGGTGCGGGGAACGGCACCACGCCGTACTCGCCCGCCTTCATGCCGTTGGCAACGATCGACGAGTCGGCGTTGTTCTGGTTGATCACCATCGCGACCTTCTTGGTCGCGAAGTCGTTCACCGACTTGGTGCCGTTGTCGTACTGCGCGTTCGACGGGTTCGCGACCTTGTCCTTCTGCATCAGGTCGAGGTACCGCAGCACGCCTTGCACGTTGCCGTCACCGGTGAAGGTCGGCTTGCCGTCCTTGTCGAACCAGTCGGCGCCGTTCTGCGAGGCGTTGATGAAGGCGAAGTGCACGTTCTCGGTGTAGCTGCCGGCGGCCAGCGCCATGCCCCACTGCTTCTTCGCGGGAATGGTCAGCTTCTGCGCGTCGGTGACCATCTCTTCCCAGGTCTTCGGCGGCTGCAGTCCGGCGGCGGCGAACATCGCCTTGTTGTAGTACAGGCCGTAGGCGAGACCGTAGAGCGGGACCGAGGTCGGGTCCTCGCCTTCCTTGCCGCCGGTCGCCAGGGCCGTCGGCACGAACTTGTCCTTACCTCCGATCGCGGTCATCGCGTCGTTGTCGAAGGGCAGGAACGCGCCGGTCGCCTGCAGCGAGGCGGCCCAGGTGTTGCCGATGTTGAGCACATCGGGGCCCTGGCCGGAGGTGGTGGCGGTCTGGATCCTGGTCTGCAGGTCGTTCCAGCCGATCACCTCCAGGTTCACCTTGATGCCGGTGTCCTGGGTGAACTTCTGCAGGACCGGGGTCAGCACCTGCTTGTCGTTGTCCAGGCTGGTGCCCTGGTTGCTGGCCCAGTAGGTCAGCGTCTGATCTCCACTACTACCGCCATTCGAGCTGTCGCCGGAGTCACTGCCACCGCAAGCGGCCAGGCTGATTCCCAGGGCGGACACCGCAGCTGCGGCTACAAGCGAACGCAGTCTCACGTCGGACTCCTCGTCCCATCGAGCCTCCGGCAGACTGCGGAGGCGGGTCGGGCCCCATAGTGGCCTAACCGGTTAAGTATGGGAACCCGAACCGGTTCAGATGGGCCGGGTTCGTTAGTTATCCGTGATCTCGTACCCACCCGGAAAGCGCTTATCCGCCCGTTCCCGGTCGCTACGCGCACAATCGCGCAATCCCACCATCCGGACGCGAGGTTCGTACCAACCCCAAGCTAGCGTGTAGTAGTCCGACAATCGCGCTAAGTAACAAACGAAGCGTCCGCTGTTGTGAGGGTGCGGCGGTGCGCACGCCTCGCTCCGCCCCGCGACCCCCGCCGCCCCGCCCTACGCCGCCGCTTTCCTTCCCTTTTCTTTCGCCTTAGCTGTGGGCGGGCCCGCTCGAGTCGCGGACGCGTAGTACGCCTGGGGGCGTCTCCCAGTGCAGGCCGGACTCGCCTGCCGCGATCCGGAACAGCAGGTCCGCCGCCATCCGGCCGCGTTCCATCGTCTGCTGGTCGACCGCGGTGATCCCTGGCCGGGCGAGCTCGCACAGAGGCGAGTCGTCCCAAGCAAGGATCGACAGCTTGTCCGGCACCGCAGTACCGAGATCCATCGCCACCCGGAGCGCGGCAACTGCCATCAGGTCGTTGCCGAGGATCAACGCGGTCGGCGGCTTCTTCCCGGCCAGCAGTGAGCGAGTCAGCTCGGCGCCGTCCTCGTACCGATAGCTGCCCTCCAGATGCGTCACCCGGATACCGCGCTGCTGCGCCTGCTCCTGCAGCAACCGGACCCGGAGTTGCTCGTGGATGAAGTTGAACGGTCCGCTGACGTGCGCGACCTCCACGTGACCCAGCTCGGTCAGGTGATCCAGCAGCAGCGTCACGGTCTCTTCAGGTGAGCTGATCAGCCGGCCGACGCCGTCGTCCGGCGCGTTCGAGCTGACCACGACGCAGGGGACGCCCATCTCCTTGAGCAGCGGGACGCGCGGGTCGTCGTCGAGTTCGTCGAACAGGATGAATCCGTCCACCCTGCCCTGCCGGCTCCAGCGCCGCAGTACGGCCAGATCTTCGCCGTGCTCACCGGTCAGCCGCAGCAGCAGCGACGAGTCCACCTCGTTCAGATACTGCTCGATGCCGACCAGCGTGCGCATGTAGAACGCCTCGGTCGAGATCAGCGCCGGGTCCCGGGCGATCACGATGCCGATCGTGCGGGTCCGGCTCGCGGACAGCGCGACCGCGGCCGAGTTCGGGTGGAAACCGAGCTCCTCGGCCAGGCTGAGAACCCGTTGGCGAGTCTCCTCGCTGACGCCGGAGCGGCCGTTCAGCGCGTACGAGACGGAGGCCTTCGAGATGTCCAGGCGGCGGGCGAGATCGCTGATGGTGACGCGCTGACTCCGGCGTCCACCGCTGCTCGCCGGACCGTCGAGGGCGACCTGCTCGCCGTCGGATGATCCGGGTGCCGTCATCTCTTGCCTCCACCCCGCATGCCCCGGACATTAGCAGCGCCGTCCGCTTTCCGGCCGTTCCGTGCGGCTTGCCAGCAGTCTTGGATAGCGTTATCCCATGATCGCTGAACCTCCGGAACGCCTCGATTTCCTGCCCTGGGAGTACGCCGGTACCGCGTCGGACGAGGACCGCGCGCGGCAACTCGAGCGGCATCGCTTACTCGGCGCGGCAGGTGAGGCGGAGCTGGCTCCCGATGCCTTCGTCGCCGGGTCTGCCGCCGTGTTCTGCGATCGGCTGCGGATGGGGGAGCGGTCCTACATCGGCGCCCACGCGTACGTCACCGGCGAGATCACGATCGGCGCGGACTCGACCATCAACCCGTTCGCCGTGGTCCGCGGCCGGATCACCCTCGGCGACGGTGTCCGGATCGGCGCGCACGCCTGCCTGATCGCCTTCAACCACGGCACCGCCCCCGACCAGCCGATCTTCCGCCAGCCCCACACCGCCCTCGGCATCACCGTCGGCGACGACGTCTGGATCGGCTCGAACGTGGTCGTCCTGGACGGCATCATCATCGGCTCCCACAGCATCATCGGCGCCGGCGCGGTAGTCACCAAGAACATCCCCGACTGGTCCATAGCAGTAGGCAACCCAGCCCGCGCAATCCGAGACCGCCGGGATTCGCCCGCCCCCACACCCACGGCCTCCACCGCCACCCCCACCACCTCCGCGGCCCTCGCCTTTCCTGACCGCCGCGACCTCGCGGACCACCTTTCTGCTTTTGCTTCCCGGGCGCGTGAACAGGCGGGCGACCTGCTTGCGCGGTGCTATGACGGCGAGCGGTTCGTCGACCGCCCCGGCCTCGACCGCCCCGGCGCGATCCGCCCCTGGTGCGACGCCATCGAGCTCTCCGATCTGCTCCTCCGCCGAACCCCCGACGGCCACACCCGCGACGACCTCGTACGCCGGCTCCGCGCCCGCCAGGATCCTCGAACCGGCCTCGTCGCACCAGGCGACCTCGCCGATACGGGCCTGAAGCAACCATTCGACGGCGAACTCTCAGTCCTCCACGGCGAAGCCAGTTACCACATCCTCTGCGCCGGCTATGCCCTCCAACTGCTGGACAGTCGCTTCGAGCACCCGATCCACGCAGTCACCTCGATCGACCAACTCGAGACGCAGCTAAATCAATTGCCCTGGGCAAGAAATGCCTGGAGCGCAGGCGCCGCGATCGACGCAGCCGGTACGGCGATCGCCCGAAACCTCAACGACCACAACGATCCAGGCCCTCTGTCCACCCTGATCGGCTGGCTGACAACCCACGCAGACCCGCGAACCGGACTCTGGGGCCAACCAGACCCCGACAACGGCTGGCTCCAGGTAGTCAACGGCTTCTACCGCTTAACCCGCGGAACCTACGCCCAGTTCGGCCTCCCCCTGCCGTACCCCGAAGCCGCCATCCGCACGGTCCTCACCCACACCCAAGACCGACGCCACTTCACCGGCAACGCCTACAACGCCTGCAATATCCTCGACGTCATCCACCCACTCTGGCTCGCCGGCCACCAAACCGACTTCGGCAGAGCAGACGGCAAGCGGTGGGCCGAAAGCACTCTGGAAAGCATCCTCCCCAGATGGGTAGACGGCGCCGGTTTCGCCTTCGCACCCGACGGCACCGACGACCGCGCGATCCCAGGCCTGCAAGGCACCGAGATGTGGCTGGCCATCATCTGGCTGCTCTCCGACTACCTGGGCCACTCGGACGCCCTCACCTACCGTCCCCGAGGCGTCCACCGCCCCGAGCCCCTACACACCCTCCCACCCAGCTGACCGCTGCCGACGACCCCGGCGGCCGGCTTCCTATCGATAGCCGAGGCGATCAGGCCGGGGCGTACCGGAACCTGCACAAGCGGAACCCACAAAGCCGGCCCGATCAGTCGGAGGGGGTATCGGCCTCTGCATGCCAGGAGTGCCAGAGTTTGCCGTAGACGCGTCCTGCGCTGACGAGTTCGTTGTGAGTGCCGAGCTCGACGAGTTCACCGGCTTCCATGACCGCGATCCTGTCGGCGTCGTGCGCGGTCTGCAGGCGATGGGCGATCGCGATCACGGTGCGACCACGCAGTACGGCCGCTAGCGATTGCTCCGTACGCCGTGCGGTTCTGGGATCGAGTTGTGCAGTGGCTTCGTCCAGGATCAGGGTGTGCGGATCGGCGAGGACGACTCGGGCCAGCGAGAGTTGCTGGGCACTGGCGCCGTCGAGGATGGTCTCGTGGCCGAGCTCGGTGTCCAGCCCGAGTGGTAGATCGTCCAACCACTCGGCTCCGACGGCGTGCAACGCGGCGTGCAGTTCCTCGTCCGTCGCGTTCGGTCTCGCGATGCGCAGATTGTCGCGCAGAGTGTCGTGGAAGACGTGGTGATCTTGGGTGATGAGTACGACGTGTTCGCGCAGCTGGCCGGGCGGCAGGTCAGCAACTGGTGTGCTGCCGATGGTCACCGACCCGGTGTGCGGGCGGTCGAGGCCGGCGAGGAGACGCGCGAGCGTTGACTTCCCGGCTCCGGAGGTGCCGACGATGGCCAGCCGTTCTCCGGGCTGCACGATCAGATCGATTCCGTGCAGCACGTCCCGACCGTCCGTGTAGCTGTAGCGAGCGTTGTTCACCTGGATACGGTCACCGAGATCGGCGTCGACGTCCTGGATGTGCGCGGTCGGCTGGCGTTCCTCGTCGGAGATGCCAGCTAGCCCTTCGACGCGCGCGTAGGAGGCTCCGGCGCCTTGTAGTTGTTCGATCCAGAGCATCAGGATGTCGAGCGGGCCGACGAGCTGGCGAAGGTACACCGTCGCCGTCACCACCAAACCGATGCTGACCAGACCATTGGCGTGCAGGGCGCCGCCGACCAGGAGGACTCCCACCACTGGCAGTCCTAGCGACACGTCCGCCCACGGGAACAGCACAGTTCGCAGCCACAGTGCCCCTAGGCGGGCGGACCGGGCTTGACTGATGGCGGCTTCGGTGGCCTGCTCCCGGCGGTCTTCCAACCCGAGCAGTTCGATCGTCCGGGCGCCTTTGGCAGTGCTGGCGACGACGTCGGCCAGTTCTGCTCCGGACGCCGCTACCGCCAGATAGGCCGGCCTGGCGCGTTTTAGGTACCAGCGCACGGCTGCTGCGACGCCGATCAGGCAGGCGAGCCCGCAAAGTCCGAGCAATGGATCCAGGACGACAACGGCGACGATGAGGAACAGAGCGTGGACGAGGGCAACGAGTACCTCGGGTACGGCCGACCGCAACGTCAGAGCCACCACAGCTGCGTCGGTGCTTCCGCGGGCGATCAGGTCGCCGGTGGGCAGTTGGTCTGCGACTCGTGGTGGTAGTGCCAGAGTGCGCTTCAGGAATCGTTCCCGAACACGTGCTGCTGTGCGTTCACCGAACCGGTAGCCGATCTTCAGCGCCCACCAGGTCAAGGTTGTCTGCACGATCGTGAACACCAGCGCGCCGAACGCGAGCCGATCCACCTTGCTGAGCACGTCACCGGTGCCGGCTTGGATCGTGTCGATGATTCGACCGAGCAGCCACGGACCTACCAGCCCCGCTGCGGAGGCAAGCGCGTTGACAAGGATGATCGCGACCACGGCGCCTCGGTCCGCACGCAAGTCGCGGAGCGCTGCAGCACGGACTTCAGCTGTGCCTGCGATCGGCAGCTGCCTACTCATGGTCCTCCTGATCGCCCTGCGCACGGGACACCAGGTCTCGATAGCGGCGATCGCTGCGGAGGAGTTCGTCATGTGTCCCGACCGATGACACGCGACCATCGACGAGGACGATGACTTCGTCGGCGCGGTCCAGTACGAGCGGTGACGTCGTGGTGATCACCGTGGTCGAGCCGCGCCTGGTTTCGCGGAGCCGGTCGATCATGGCCGCTTCGGTGTTGGCGTCGACCGCGGAGGTCGGTTCGACGGCGAGCAGGACCTCGGGTGCGGCATAGACGGCGCGGGCAAGTTGGATTCGTTGCCGTTGGCCACCGGAAAGGTCACTCCCGCCGGCCGCGATCGACGCGTCCAGACCGCCGGGCAATGCTTGTACGACGTCTTCGGCTACTGCGGTGTGGAGGGCGGCGCGGATTCGGTCGTCGCCGGGTTCAAGGCGTCCCGCGACGATGTCGCGGACCGAGCCGGCGAACACCTCGGCGTAGTTGTCGGCGACAACCAACCGGCGCCTGAACTCGTCGCGGCAACCTCATCGATCCGTACGCCGGCCCAGGTCGCACCGTTCTCGGGATCGGTGCTCAGCTGACCCAGCCTCTCGATCACCGCGACTGCTTCCGCCGGACGCGCGGCGACCAGCGCGGTGAGACGTCCTGGCCGGATCGCGACGCCCGATTCCGGGTCGGCCAACGGGCCACCGTCAGTGGGGACGATCGCCGGGTCGCGGTCGTTGTCGTGCGTCACCGGCAGGTTGAGCAGATCGATGATTCGTTGACCGGCCACCCGCGCACGAGCGATGTCACCACCGCTCTCGATGAAGGCCGACACCGGCACGACCAGCACGGCGACATAGCCGTAGACGGCAACGACGTCTCCGATGGTGATGGCGCCGGTCGCGGCCATTCGCGCAGACAGCCACACCACGGATGCCAGGAACAGAGCCGGCAGCCCGCTGGACAGTGCGCCGACCCAGCTCGATGGCCCGGCGACCCGGTAGCCACGACTGACCAGTCCCTGCGACTGCTGTCCGTACCGCTCGGCGACGACCCCCTTCCCGCCGAGGCCGTTGAGCACTCGTAGCCCGGCCAGGACATCGACCAGGCGCGTCGTCAGCTGCCCCTGGTGCACGCGGTACTCGCCGCCGGTGCGCTCGATCCGCTGCAGGAACGGGCCCACCGCGACAGCGAGCAGCGGAACTCCGACGAGGACCATCACGGCCAGCAACGGCGAGATCGTGAACAGCGCGACCGCGACGACGCCGTACGCCACCACCGCGCCGACGCCGGGACCCATGACTGTCAATGCCTGCGCGACGATGTGTACGTCGCCGATGCCGACGGTCACCACCTCTCCGGCGCTCACGCGACGCGACAGAGAGGCGCCCAGGCGGGACGTGTGCCACACCGTTGCCCGGACCGAGCGAAACGATGCGTCCATCCGGACCTTGGTCATCGTGCGATGCCGCCCGATCGCCAGCAATGCGGTCAGCACGCTGACCACGAGCAGTACCAGAGCCCACCTGACGAGGGCGGCGGTTTCGCCGGCGACCAGTCCCTCATCGACCGCCCGGGACAGCACCCAGGGCGGCACCGTCAAGCCGACCATCCAGCAACTGCCGAACATCGCACCTGTCGCGATCCGCCGTGGCTGCGATCGAGCGAGCCAGAAGAGGAAGCGAAGCGAGCTGGTCAGATCACCGGGCTTCGGCGGGATCCACGTCTGGGTTGTCCTGTCCAGCCACTGGCGAATGGCAGCCATCCGTCACGTCCGCTGCCGTGCACCGTCGCTGGCCATGCGCCGACCGTATCCGGTCAGGCGGTCCGAACTGGAATCACCCCAGAAAGCTGGGATGGTGCCGGCCCCTGACCGGCCTGCTGGGCTCGACCGGGGACGTCTCGGTGGTCGGCTCCTGGTCCCTCGCGGCTGCAGGGGATCGGCAGCCATGGCCTAGCCTGAGCCAGTGGACCCCCGGACTCGACGGCTCGTCACCTCTGTCGTACTGCTGGCGCTACTCGCCATTGTGGTGATTACGGCCCTCGTGCGGTGACCGCTCGGCTCCCGGCCCGCTAACGTTCTGCGGCATGAGCCTGACGAGCGCGCGGTCGGTGTACCTGATGCGAGCGGGTCTGGTCCGCAACGTACGGACCGCGGAGCACCTGACCACCTTCGTCGTGGCCGGTGTCTCGACGGTGCTGATCACCCGGTTGATCCTGGGACTCAGTGGCTACCCGCAGATCGGCGGCAAGGGCCTGCACATCGCGCACGTGCTGCCCGGCGGCCTGCTGATGCTGCTGGCGATCTTCCTGCTGCTCTCGTACGTCGGACCGGTGGTGCGGCCGGCTGCCGCCCTGGTCGGCGGTGTCGGTTTCGGTCTGTTCATCGACGAGGTCGGCAAGTTCGTCACCTCGGACAACAACTACTTCTACCAACCGACCGCGGCGATCGTGTACGTCATGTTCGTACTGATTGTGCTCGGGTCCAGGTACGTCACCAACCGGCGGCCGATCGACCCGAAGGAGCAGTTGGCGAATGTGATCGACCATGCCGTCGAGGGAGTGTCCGGCGGGTTGTCCAAGCGCCGTACCGCGCAGGCGACGGAACAGCTCGGCCTGGTGGATGCCAGCCTCCAGGGTTGGCCGGAGACCCGGGCACTGCTGGCAGCCTGCCCTCCTGACGAGGTAGAGCTCGCCGCGCCGGTGGACGCTGCCTGGCAGGCCTTGCAGCGCGGATTCGTCCGGCTCGCGACGCATCCCTACGCACCGCGGGTGGCGATCGCGGTACTGGTGGTGCAGGCGATCGGTGCGCCGGCTATCGCGGCAGGGATCCGGTTCGACGACGGGCGGCTGCTGACGGACTTTCCGGTCCTCGGGGTAGCCGCCGGGAGCTTGCTGTCGGCAACCTTCACCGCTCGGGGCGCCTTGCGGTTTCGCCGTGGGGACCGGGTGCGCGCAGTACGGCTGTTCGAGCTTGCCGTGCTGGTGTCGCTGCTGGTGACTCAGGTGTTCCAGTTCGCCGGGACACAGTTCGCGGCCGTCGGCGGGATGACGCTGGACCTCGTACTGCTGGGGTTGCTCGGTGCCGAACGCGACCGGCTCCGGCAGGCGATCGCCGTACCGGCTAGGCCGAAGATGCGGGGACTGCCACCAGATCCTGCGGCTCCGCCGTTCCCCGAAGACCCGGGAGATCCTGCTTAGCTCGCTGTGCTTTGGAGCGTCGGCCGCCCCAGTTCTCGGTGCGGCCGATGAGGACCGGCGCCGTGGTGGCCACGAAGTACAAGCAGCCTGCCGTGAGCAGGGCGGGGACCAGACCGATCCCTGCGATCGCCGCACCGGCCGCGATCCCACCGAGCGGTACTCCGGTCCAGGCGATGGCGTTGGTCAGTGAGCTGACCCGGCCGAGCATGGGCCGCGGGATCCGCTCCAGGAAGAGTGCGCCCAGCACCGGGTTGATGAAGCCGGCGCCGATACCACCGATGGCGTAGACCGCCATCACCGACCAGACCGGGGCATCGAACGCCAGCAGGACGAACCGGGGCGCACCACAGATCAGGAAGGCGACCGTGAACACCACCTTCCGCGGGAGCTTGTCGCCGATCGCGGAGGCCAGCAGGGCGAACAAGGTCGCGGTGATGCCGAACGAGAGCAGGATCATGCTGGTGTGACCGGGACCGAAGCCGTGCTCCTTGATCCAGACCGGTAGCAGCACCGCACCGATCGCAGCGTCGAGCAGATTGGTCACCGCGATCATCAGGACCAGCGGCATCATCAGCTTGTCCCGGCGAAGGAACTGCCAGCCTTCCCGCAACTGCTCGAAGTACGTCGCCTGCTCTTCCGACTCGCTGCTCTTACTTGCTTCGATAGTGAGCCTCGGCACCCAGATCCGGATCAGAGCCGCGCAGACTGCGAAGGAGACGGCGTCCACCCAGAGTGCGTTGACCGTGCCGACCAGCGTGATGAGCCCACCGGCCACGCCGTAGGCGATGAATCCCGCCAGGCGTTCGGTGCTGCTCTCCAGTCCGGTCACGCGCTCCAGCGGCACCTTGGCAGCGGCGGCGATGTCGGGCACCAGCGTGCCCTTGGCCGCGTCACCGGGACCACGCAGCGCGCCTGCCACGGCTACGAGCCCGAGCAGCATCGGGAAGGAGAGCAGGTGCAGGGTGTGCAGCAGAGGGATCAGTGCGACTACCGCGGCGCTGGCGATGTCGGCGCTGATGCTGATCCGGCGGCCGCCGATCCGGTCGATCAGTGGGCCGCCGAAGGCCTTGCAGAGCACCAGCGGAGTCATCTCGGCGAACGCGACCAGTCCGGTCTTCATCGGTGAGCCGGTGGTGACCAGGACGAACCAGGGGATCGCGATGGCGCTCACCCGGGTGCCGCACAGCGACACCACGTTCGCGACCAGGAAGGCGATCAACGGCGCTTTGTGCGGCGTGCTGCTGGTGGCCGTCTGCTCTTCCGCCGGGGGCGGCTGGGCGGTGACCGTGCTCATCGAGACTCCCTGGGGTAGGCCTGGATCTGGACGGTGACCTGCTTGGCGCCCTCGGGGACCGGTGCGGTCAGGTCTTCGGTGCGGTACTTCTCCAGCACGGCCAGCACCTCTTGCACCATCTGGTGCGTCTCGGCGGCGGAGAGGTGAAAGAAGTAGTCGGAGATCAAGCTCGCCTCACGCCACTCCGGCGTCAGGGTCTGCAGGCTGTCGATGGCCTGGAACATGTTCTCGGCGTAGACCTGGCCGATCCCGTGCAGGAAGCCGAGGGTGAGCTCCGGCTCCTCGTCGAGCAGATGGCTCGTGTCGAACTCCGTGCCCTGATGTGCGGATTTCCACCAGCGGTCCCGGGCGTTGCCGCGGCTGTCGTCCTCGATGACCAGACCGGCCCTCGGCCAGCTGGCGCAGGTGGTAGCTGGTCGCTCCCGTGTTCACACCCAGGCGCTCGGCGAGTGTGGTCGCGGTGGCCGGGCCGTGGACCCGGAGCAGGCCGAGCATCCGGTTGCGCATCGGGTGGGCGAGGGTCCGCAGCAGCTGGGCGTCCAGGTGCACGGTCTTGTCGGGGCCGACCGGCTTGTCGTCGTTGCTCATGATGGTGAGTCTAGAACTGCAAAACTGGTTTGCAAAGAGTTTTTGCAAACCAGTTTTGCGATTGAGTCGAGTTGTCCACAGGGTCTGAAGTCACGGCTGGGAGTGGGGGCGTTCGCGGCATCTTCTTCAGTGAGCGGGAATTGACTCGGCCACCCGGGCCGGTCGGCCGCCGGCGAGAAGGAGTCAGACATGGTGCGGGTGATGCTGGAGGACGAGGACTACTGCGACGTCCCAGCCGACCTGATGACGTTCGACGAGGGCGTGGTGGTGTTCTGGCGGGAGGGGGAGGAGGTCGGCCGGCACCGGCAGATGCGGATCCGGTCGCTGGAGATGCTGGCCTCGCGGTCGATGGGCCGCCGGATCGAGGAGGCCCGGAAGACCTTCCCGAACGCGTACCGGAGCTGGAGTCCGGAGGAGGAGGACCGCCTGAAGGAGCTGCACGAGGGCGGGATGGGCAAGGACGTGCTGGTCAAGGAGCTCGGCCGGCAGCCGGGCGGGATCGAGGTCCGGATGCGCACCCTCGGCCTGTTGAGCGACGACGAGAAACTCCGATGACCAGGCCGGCCCGACGAGGTCCGCGAGGTGTTCTGCGGGCCGTCGCGGCGCGGGTCCTTGACGCCGGTCGGCGATACCGTTTTGTGATCCGTTGGAGCGGTCAGCGACAATGGCGCGATGCAGGCAGAGTCGGGTCCGGGCGGCCCCATCGGGGAGCCGGACGACGAGTCCGGACCACGCGAAGCGATCCGTGGGGCGCTGCTGGCGCCCGAGACGCTGGTCCGCGCGATCGGATCGGGTCGGCGCCGGGGCGCGGACGCGCCGCAGTACCAGCGGGTCGAGCTGCGGTATGTGGACCTCAAGGGGGTCCGGCACCTGCAGATCACCGAGTACGACGAGCGCCAGGCGCACACCCGGAACGCGACGGCCGGGGAGCCGGCGGCCGAGTCCGTGGACGGCCTGCTCTCGGCGCCGTACGGGAACTGGCACGTCGAGACGACCGGCGAGACGCTGCGGTTGCGCTACACCAAGAAGGGCAAGTCGCTGCTGCACCGGCAGGACGAGAGCCACGAGCAGAAGACCGGGCACGACCGGGTCAAGCAGCGCGCCCTTGATCCGGCTGCGCCCTTCCTGATCGAGCTCGGTATCAGCGACCACCTCGGCCGGGTCAAGCCGTCGCGGCAGTCGAAGTACAAGCAGATCGACGAGTTCTGCAAGCTGCTGGCGCCGGCGGTGGACGAGGCGCTGGCCGCCGGGCGGATCCCGTCCGGTCGGCCGCTCCAGGTGGTCGACCTCGGTTGCGGGAACGCGTACCTCACGCTCGCGGCCTACCACCTGCTCACCGTGGCCGGCCACGACGTCCGGATGACTGGTATCGATCGCACTCCGGCAGCCCGGTCGCGGAACACCAAGCGGGTTGCGGCGCTGGGCTGGCAGGACCACCTGCGGTTCGTCGACGCGACGATCGCGGACGCCGAGCTGGACAGCCCGCCGGACGTCGTGCTGGCCCTCCACGCGTGCGACACGGCCACCGACGACGCGCTGGCCCGGGCGGTCGGCTGGGAGGCTCCGCTGGTGCTCGCGGCACCTTGCTGCCACCACGACATCCAAAAGCAGCTCAAGAGCGTCGAACCACCGGCGCCTTACGGACCTCTCACCAGGTATGGCATCGTTCGTGAGCGGTTCGCGGATGTGCTGACGGATACGCTGCGAGCAGCCGTGTTGCGACAAGTCGGTTACCGGGTAGAGGTGGTGCAGTTCGTGGACAGTGAACACACGCCGCGCAATCTGCTGCTGCGGGCTGCCCGGACGGGCGCTCCGGCAGGCCCAGAGGTCCGCGCGGAGTACGAGGCGCTGGTCGGTGAGTGGCAGCTCAAGCCACGGCTGGCGGAGCTGGTCCTGGATCCCAACCGCGAGGCGGTGTTCTGAGCTTGCTGCGAAACGCCCTGACCGTGACCGCCGTGACCCTGCTCAGCCTGGCAGGGGCCGCGGTGCCCGCCGGTTCGGCCACGGCGATTACGCTCCCGCAGGCCGATCCGCCGCCCAGTCCGACGAAGCTGTTCACGATCCGCGACGCGCGGATCGACGAGTCGTCGGGTCTGGCGAAGAGCCAGAAGTACGAAGACCTCTGGTGGACGGTGAACGACTCCGGCGACACCGCCCGGGTGTTCGGCATCAACAACACCGGCAAGCTCAAGGCGGTGCTCAGCTTCAAGGCCCCGGTCAAGGACGTCGAGGCGGTCGCGGTCGACAAGGACGGCACGATCTACATCGCGGACATCGGCGACAACAAGGCCGACCGGGACATGATCGAGGTGTACACGATCCCGGAGCCGGACAAGCTCGCGGACGCGACGAGCGTGAAGTTCCATCGGTTCGACTTCAAGTACCCCGACGGCGCGCACGACGCGGAAACGCTGCTGATCAACCCGCAGAGCCGGCAACTGTTCTTCGTCACCAAGGTCGCGAAGGGACTGGGCGGTATCTATGCCGCGCCCGAGACGGCGTCGCGGGAAGGCACGAACGAGCTGACCAAGATCGCCGAGGGCCCCGCCGGCGTCACCGACGGCACCTTCATGCCCGATGGGCAGGTAGTGGTCCTGCGCAGCTACGTGGACGTCGCCCGAGTCGCCTGGGGCGAGGCGCCCAAGGTCGTCGGCCGCGCCGGCACGCCGCTCGCGCAGGGTGAATCGGTCGCCGTCGCCTCGAACGAAGGCAACTCGATCCTCGTCGGCAGCGAGGGCAAGGGCTCGGCCGTCTACGAGATGGCGGTACCGGCCGCCAAGGCGGGCACGACCAGCCCGAGCGCGACCCCCACCCCGAAGAACGCGGCCGCCGACAGCGGCGACACCAAGAAGAGCCACAACCTCCGCTGGATCATCATCGGCGCGGCCCTCTTCGCCTTCGTCATCACCATCATCACCTTCCCCCCAGGCCGCCGCGAACGCCTGGACCGAATGGCCGAGAACGCCCGCCTGACCGGCCAGGCCCCACCCAACGAACACCCCCGCCGCCGCACCCCCGCCGCCTGACCCCCGGCCGCAGCACCAACGCCTTCACACCGGCCGGCTAACTCCCGGCCGCAGCATCAACGCCTTCACACCGGCCGCCTAACTCCCGGCCGCAGCACCAACGCCTTCACGCTCGCCGCGCGCCCTGCATTCGCAACCGCATGCGTCCCTGCGACCCCCGCTTGCGCACTTGGCGCCCTGCGCCTCCGCGCCCTGCGTGTGTTGTGAAAAGCAACAGCCGTTCGCCCGGGAGGACGAACGGCTGTTGAGGTTTAGAACCGTCAGCGGAGCTTCTCGACTGTGTAGTCGATGGCTTGGGTGAGCTTCTCGACGTCGTCGGGGTCCACGGCCGGGAACATCGCGACACGGAGCTGGTTGCGGCCGAGCTTGCGGTAGGGCTCGGTGTCGACGATGCCGTTCGCGCGCAGCACCTTGGCGACCGCGGCGGCGTCGATGGAGTCGTCCAGGTCGATCGTGCCGATGACGAGCGACCGGGCGTCGGCGTCGGTGACGTACGGGGTCGCGTAGTCCGACTTCTCGGCCCAGTTGTAGAGGCGGTTGCTGGAGTCGGTGGTGCGCGCGACGCTCCAGTCCAGACCGCCGTTGCCGTTGATCCAGTCGGTCTGCTCGGCCATCAGGAACAGCGTGGCCAGCGACGGCGTGTTGTAGGTCTGGTTCTTGCTGGAGTTGTCGATCGCGGTCGCCAGGTCCAGGAACGCCGGGATCCATCGACCGGACGCGGTGATCTCCTCGACCCGCGCCAGCGCCGCCGGCGACATGATCGCGATCCACAGACCACCGTCGGCGGCGAAACATTTCTGCGGTGCGAAGTAGTAGACGTCGACCTCGTTCAGGTCGACCGGCAGGCCGCCCGCACCCGAGGTGGCGTCGATCGCGACCAGCGCGCCCTCGTCGGCACCCGCGACCCGCTTGACCGGAGCCATCACGCCGGTGGAGGTCTCGTTGTGCGGCCAGGCGTACAGGTCCACGCCGGCCTCGGCGACCGCGACCGGCCGTGTGCCCGGGTCGGACTTGATCACGCTCGGCTCGCCCAGGTGCGGGGCGAGTTGCGAGGCCTTGGCGAACTTGGAGGAGAACTCGCCGAAGCTCAGGTGCTGGCTCTTCTCCCGGATCAGCGCGAACGTCGCGATGTCCCAGAACGCGGTCGACCCACCGTTGCCGAGCACGACCTGGTAGCCGTCGGGCAGGTTGAACAGATCGGCGACGCCCTGCTGGACGCGACCAACAAGATTCTTCACCGGCGCCTGCCGGTGCGACGTGCCGAGCAGCTTGATGCCCTCGGTCGCCAAGGCCGCGACGGCCTCCGGGCGAACCTTGGAGGGACCGGCACCGAACCGGCCGTCGAGAGGCTTGAGCTCTGCGGGGATCTGAATGTCGCTGGTCACCAGCGGTTCCCTTCGTCGTCTGGCTGAATGCTTGCCGACGACGCTGTCAGCGATCTCCAGTGTTCCACACCTCCGACACACCCCCGTAACACCCCCGCATCCCGGACCACCCCGCCTCGCAGACCCCCCGCCTCGCGGACCAACCCCCGCCTCCCGGACCACCCCGCCTCGCGGACCACCCCCCGCCTCCCGGACCACCCCGCCTCGCGGACCACCCCCCGCCTCCCGGACCACCCCGCCTCGCGGACCACCCCCCGCCTCCCGGACCACCCTCGCATCCCGGACCACCCCGCCTCCTACTCGTGTTTGCGGGTGAGGGCTTCTTGGCCGGTGAGGACCGCCACCTGGCCGGTGTCGGTTGTCACCCACTCGCCGCAGGCGCCGCCGCCTTCGGCTACCCCGAGGTCGAGCGGGCTGCCGTCCATCCGCAGCGCCGGGTGGTAGTACTCGGCGACCTGCTCCGCCTCGCCCTGGATGTAGTGGCCGATCAGCGCTCGCCGGAAACGATCGCTGGTGACGTTCGGCGCGCTCCCGTGCACCAGAGCACCGTGGAAGAACAGCACGTCACCCGGCTCCATCTCGATCGGTACCGCGGCCGCCGCGTCCGGCAGCGGCACGGTGACATCGGTGAAGCTCACCTTGGTATCAGCCTTCTCGGTACACAGGATCGGCCACCGATGGCTGCCGGGCACCACTTCCAGGCAGCCGTTCGCCTGGTCCACCTGGTCGAGCGCCATCCAGGCCGCCACACAAGTACCGGGCTCAGCCTTCAGATAGAAGTTGTCCTGGTGCATCGCCTGACCACGCGACCCCGGCGGCTTGAAGTAGATCATCGTCTGTACCGCGTAGGGCGAGCTGCCGAGAATCGCGGTCATCACCGCGTCCAGCCGGCTGTCGATCATCCACCGCAGAGAGGCCTCGTCCCAGCGGTGCATCTGCGCCATCCGCGGATACCGGCGCAGCGGATCGCGGCTGTTCGCCCGTACTCCGACCGTGTCGCCCGGGTACGACCCACGTCCCCGCAGCGCCATGTAGTGCTCCCGGAGTTGCTCGACCTCGTCCACACCGAACAGCCCGCGCGCCAGCGTGTACCCCGAACGGTCGAACTCGTCCTTGAATGAAACGCTCATCCACATCTCCCGTGCTCGATCCCCGCTGGTCGTTCGGCGGCGCATACTGAGAACCTGACAAGGTAATTTTCCGAGACCAGCGATCCGCGAGCCACGGAAGTTCGACGCAAGGACTTGAGGTTTTGACGCATCAGCCAGCTCTCTCCACCGGACAGCCGCTGGACCTGCAGTTGCTGTCCCCGCCCACGTTCTGGCGATGCGAGCCGAGCTGGTCCTGGGTATCCCGCCCGCTGCCGAACTACCTGCTCTGGTGCGTCCTGGACGGCATCGGCCGATTGGAACTCGACAACCGGGCGACAGACCTAGGTCCGGGTACGTGCGCAGTCTTCGCCCCAGGCGACGCACCGACCGCGAACCACGACCCACGAAGGCGGTTGCTGGTCTTCGGCATGCACTTCACCGTCGGCGAGCTGCGGTCGGAGGAGGACCCGGCGGACGTAGTACCGGAGGAGCGGTGGAGTGGAGTGCGGGATCGGGTGTTGCTCGGTGCGTTGGCGAGGAGTTCGGATGCCGC
The DNA here is from genome assembly GCF_014217565.1 of Kribbella qitaiheensis. Lineage (NCBI taxonomy): Bacteria > Bacillati > Actinomycetota > Actinomycetes > Propionibacteriales > Kribbellaceae > Kribbella > Kribbella qitaiheensis. The sequence continues at coordinate 3,068,063 of NZ_CP043661.1, read as the reverse complement.
GTTCAGGCGGGGTGATCGGCTAGGGGAGCGTCAGGCCGAGCTCTGTCTGGAGCAGTTGCTCTGCCTGATCTGGGAGGCGGCGCACGGTACGCCGGCGAGCGTGACCGACACCGTGATCGAGGAGGTCGCCCAGCTGATCCGGCAGGATCCAGGGCGCGACTGGAGTGTCAAGGAGATGGCCGCGAGGGCATCGCTGTCCCGGGCCCAGTTCACCCGCAGGTTCGTGGCCCAGAACGGCATGGCGCCGGCGCAGTACCTGATCAAGGCGAGGATCGACCGCGCCCATCAACTCCTGACGGAGACAGGGATGACGGTCACCCAGGTCGCGGCCGCCCTCGGTTACGCGGACGCGCCCTACTTCAGCCGCCAGTACAAGCAACGCACCGGCCACTCCCCAAGCACCGCCAAACCCCGCCCCGCCAACTAGTCCGACGGCCTCTCGCGCCAACTGCTGAGGGCCTGGTCGAGTTGTTCGCGGATCTGGTCTCGGGCGGCGGAGCGGGCCACGCCGGCCATCAGGAGTTCGTCGTACGGCGTGTTCTCGTGGCGGATCGATGCGACCACGGCGAGCGTGATCGCGTTCTCCTCCAGGGCACGGCCGGCTGCCGATCTGCCGACCCGGCCGCTGCTCCGGGTACCGGCATGGTTCGCGATCGCCTGGGCCCGCTCGGGCGGGCAAGCAGGGAAGAGCCGCGAGATCTCCGCCGTCATCCGCTGCTGAAACTCGACGTCCTCGTCGGCCCGCTTCTCCCGGGCACGTTCCCGCTGCCGCGCCCGTACGTCGGAGTCGGCGAGGCACTGTGCTTCGGCTAGCTCGAGCGCGGGTTGCTCGACCAGCACGCCCTGCCGTTCGTACCGTTTCCGCGCGCGGCTCCAGCGCACCACGATCGCCGACAGCGTGCTCTCCTTGCGCGCCCGCCGCGTGAGTGCGGTGTTGCCGGACGGGAGGAAGACCAGGTGGTCGAGATCCATGCAGGCCAGGCAATGCGGCGCGTCGTCCTCCAACCGCATCAGGTCGGCGTCGGTCGTCCCGCAGTCCGCACAGGAGAATTCCTTGAGCGGCGAGATGACCAACAGATCGTCAGGCTTCACCTTTGCTGCTGGACTCACGGCACCGACCTTACGTCCGAAGAACCGGCGGGACATAGCGGCCAGTTCTTCGGACGCGAGGTGCTAGGCCCAGTTGGGGTTCCAGCCCTCGATGGCGGTGGCGGGGCGCGGGTCCGGGCCGGAGTAGATCGCCGATGGGCGGATCAGGCGGCCGGTGCGCTTCTGCTCCAGGACGTGCGCGCTCCAACCCGCGGTACGGGCGCAGGTGAACATGGAGGTGAACATCGGCGGCGGGACCTCGGCGAAGTCGAGCACGATCGCGGCCCAGAACTCGACGTTGGTCTCCAGCACCCGGTCCGGGCGGCGTTCGCGCAGCTCGGCTAGTGCGGCCTTCTCCAGCGCCTCGGCGACCTCGTAGCGCGGTGCGTCCAGCTCCTGCGCCGTACGGCGAAGTACGCGGGCGCGCGGGTCCTCGGCGCGGTACACGCGGTGGCCGAAGCCCATCAGCCGCTCACCTGCGTCCAGCAGACCCTTCACATAGGAGCGGGCGTCACCGCTCTTCTCGACGCCTTCGATCATCGTCAGCACCCGTGCCGGTGCACCGCCGTGCAGCGGGCCGGACATGGCCCCGACAGCACCCGACAGTGCGGCAGCAACGTCGGCACCGGTCGAGGCGATCACCCGGGCGGTGAAGGTGGAGGCGTTCATGCCGTGCTCGGCGGCAGAGGTCCAGTACGCGTCGACTGCCTTGACGTGCTTGGGGTCGGGCTCGCCGCGCCAGCGGATCATGAAGCGCTCGGTGATGGTGGACGCCTTGTCCACCTCACGCTGCGGGACCATCGGCTGCCCGATGCCGCGCGCGGCCTGAGCGACGTACGAAAGGGCCATCACTGCAGCCCGGGACAGGTCGTCGCGGGCCTGCGTGTCGTCGATGTCGTACAGCTGCCGCAGGCCCCAGGCCGGGGCGAGCATCGCCAGCGCGGACTGGACGTCGACCCGGATATCGCCGGTGTGCACCGGCAGCGGGAACGGCTCGGCCGGTGGCAGACCCGGGGTGAACGAGCCGTCGACGAGCAGTCCCCAGACGTTCTCGAACGGCACCCGGCCGACCAGATCCTCGATGTCGACTCCGCGGTAGCGCAGCGCCGAGCCTTCCTTGTCCGGCTCGGCGATCTGGGTGTCGAAGGCGACGACTCCCTCCAGACCGTGCTGAACCTCGGTTTTCGGATCTGACATCAGCCGCTGACTCCCTTGTCGGTTATGGCGCCCAGGCAGCATAAACTTGTTGGTGGTGGCGAGGAAGCGCAGGTCGCCGCCTCACCGGACGGACAGATCTGTGACCGGTTCGGCGACTACTCTCGCTCGCATGCCTACCAAGCCGAACCCGCTGCTCGGGCTGCTGATCGGGATCGTAGTGGCCTGGGTCGCCACGACGCTGGTCAACTACGCCGGCATCAAACTCAACTATCAACGGACCGCGCGGTTCGACAACAGCATGGTGCACGGGCTTCCTTGGGTGCTGCTCATCGTGGTGGTGTCGCTGCTGGCCGGCTTCGTGCTGTCGATCCGGGCGCTCGCCGCCGGCGCGCTGGTGGGTGCTGGACTCTTGCTGACGATCGTGGGAGCGGCGGCGTTCGTCCTGCCGCTGCATCTGGCTTTCGACCTCGCCAAGCTGTTCGTGGTTCCGGGCACGGATATGGCCGGCTACCTCGTGTGGGACGGCTCGGTGCTCTTCATCGGCGGCATCCTGCTGGTGCTAGGCGTACGGCGCTGGATCACCGACGCCCGGAGTACTCCGCGACCGCGGCAGGACGTACCGGGGTACTACCAACCCGGCCAGACGTTTCCTGGCCAGCAGTACCCCGGCCAGTACGCACCCGGCCAGCAGCCGGGCCAGCAGGGCTACCCGCCGCAGGATGGTCCGCAGCACCGCTGATCTAGGCTCGGGCTGTGGATCTTGGAGAGATGCGGGAGACGTACGGGCTGGGGGAGTTGCTCGAGAGCCAGGTCGATGCCGACCCGATCGTGCAGTTCGGCAAGTGGCTCGCGCAGGCCACCGAGGCGGGGCTCGCGGAGCCGAACGCGATGGTGATCGCCACGGGCCGACGCGGACGGCCGTCCGTCGGCGCGGACTGTGCTGCTGAAGGGTCTGGACGAGCGCGGCTTCGTCTTCTACACCAACCAGCAGTCCCGCAAGGCTGACGACCTCGCCGCCAACCCGTACTGCGCTCTGGTGTTCCCCTGGCACGCCATGGAGCGCCAGGTCCGGGTCGAGGGTGTAGTCGAGAAGGTCGCGTCCGACGAGGTCGACGCGTACTTCGCCAGCCGGCCGCGCGGTTCCCAGCTGGGCGCCTGGGCCTCCCAGCAGAGCCAGCCGGTGGAGAGCCGGGAGGAGCTGGACCTGCAGTACACCTCGTACGAGCGGCAGTGGCCGGACGGCACCGAGATCTCGACCCCCTACTTCTGGGGCGGCTACCGCATCCGCCCCGAAGCCTTCGAGTTCTGGCAAGGCCGCACCGGCCGCCTCCACGACCGCCTCGCCTACCGGCGCACGAGCTCCTCTTCCTGGGAACTAGTCCGACTCCAGCCCTGATCTTGGACCGGCCCGGTCTCGCGGAAGCCGTGTTGTTGCCACCAGCGGGCCAGTGGGCCCGGCGCCCACCAGTTGGCTCGGCCGAGTAGGCGCATGGTGGCCGGGACCAGTAGGGCCCGTACGACGGTCGCGTCGAGGAGGATCGCGATCACCAGGCCGACGCCGATCATCTTGACGAACACGATGCCTGAGGTGGCGAAGGCGCCGACCACGATGATCAGCAGCAGTGCGGCGCTGGTGATGATCCCACCGGTTCGCTGCAGGCCGAGTGCGACCGAGCGGGTGTTGTCGCCGGTCCGGTCGTACTCCTCGCGGATGCGGCTGAGCAGGAACACCTCGTAGTCCATCGACAGCCCGAACAACACCGCGAACAGCAGTACCGGGTTGGTCGCGTCCAGGAACCCCGACGGGGTGAAGTCGAGCAGGCCGGTCAGGTGGCCCTCCTGGAAGATCCACACCATCGCGCCGAAGGACGCCGAGAGTGAAAGCACGTTCATCAGCAGGGCCTTGGCCGGAAGGACAAAGGAGCCAAAGGCAACGAACAGCAGGATGAATGTCACTAGCACGATGAACCCGGCCATCCACGGCACGCGCTCACGTAGTACGTGTAAGAGATCGACCAGAGCGGCAGTGTCGCCGCCTACTTCGACAGTGGTTCCGGCGGGCGGCTGCACGGCACGGACCGCCTTCACCACATCGCGTGCCGGCAGTTCCTGGGACGTGTAGTGGGTGTGGACCTGGACGGAGGCGACACCGTTCTTGTAGCCGGTGAGCTGCACGTCCTGCACATCACGCACCTGGCCGAGCTGCTGGATGTAGGGAGCTAGCGCTTGCTGTGCATCTGCCGGCGGTGTGGTGAAACGGACGGCCACCAGTACGTCGGATCCGCCGGCGCCGGCGAAGTCGTTCTGCAGGGTCTCGGTGACCGTACGGCTGTCCGAGCCGGCCGGTAGCGCTCGGTGGTCCACACCGCCTAGTTGCACTTGCAGGAAAGGGATTCCGAGCACGAGCAGAAGCGGAACCAGTACTACGACGTAGCGGATCGGGCGCCGCATCACGCTCTGCGCGAGCCGGTACCACGGGCCGTGCTCGGTCGCGCCGAGCCCGCCTCGCCTTGCCAGCCAGGGAACTCGCAGCTTGTTCACCCGATCGCCAAGCACCGCAAGCAACGCGGGTAGCGCGGTCAGGGCGGCGAACATGGCCACCAGCACGGCAGCGGCCCCGCCGTACGCCATCGAACGCAGGAACATCACCGGGAACAACACCAGGCTGGAGATCGCAACTCCGACGGTGACTCCAGAGAACGCGACCGTCCGCCCGGCCGTGCCCATCGTGACTGTCAGCGCAGTTTCCACGTCGTTGCCGAGAGCAAGTTGTTCGCGGAACCGGGTGACGATGAACAGCGCGTAGTCGATCGCCAGTCCCAGTCCGATCATCGTGACGATGTTGATCGAGAACACGGAGACGTCAGTGAAGGTGGTCAGCGCGCGCAGTACGACGAAGGCGCCGAGAATCGCCAGAGCGCCCACGAACAACGGCAGACTCGCGGCGACCAGGCCGCCGAAGACGATCACCAGCAGGATCAGCACGATCGGCAGCGAGATCGTCTCCGCGTTCACGATGTCGTGCTCGGTCTGGGCGTTGATCTCGTCGTTGATGCCGTCCTCGCCGCCGATCTTCACGTCGAGCCCGGCCGGTGCCTGCCGGACCTGGTCGGCGATCTTGCGGAAGGTGGCCAGCCGCTCGTCGGGATCCGCGCCGGCCAGCGTGAGTACGGCGTACGTCGAGTGCTGGTCCTTGGAGACGAAGGCGGGGGACTTGGTGCTCCAGAAGGTCGTGGTGCCGAGCACTTCCCTGGAGGGCAGGTCCGCGAGGTGCTGCTCGACAGCGCTGCGGAAGGCGGGGGCGCTCGTCGTCTGCGTCGGGCTGCGGTAGAGCACGACCACATCGGTGCCGGCCCGGCCGATGCTCTGCTCGATCGTGCGGACGGCGCGGGCTGCCTCCGTGTCCGGCGCCTCGAAACCGCCGTTCGCCAATGAGCCGAACACCCCGGTGCCCCAGGCGATCGCGGCCACCACGAACAGGCCGGTCAGAGCTAGCACCAGGCGGCGGTGCCGGTAGTTGAATCTGCCGAGCCTTTCGAACACGATCGTGCTCCCTCTGGGCGAAGATTTAACAGTGGTCGCTTTAGTGAACACCGTTAACAGTTAACGGTGTAAACTGAACCGCATGTCGGGCCTGGCTGTCAAGGAGTTCGCGGTACGGTTCGGGGCGACGGAGAAGGAGTAGGTCGAGGTGGAGGGCGAGAGCCGGCGGGATCGGCAGCGGGCCGCGACGGTGGCGGAGATCAAAGCCGCGGCGCGGAAGCTGCTGGTCGAAGGTGGCGTGTCCGCGGTCGGGCTGCGCGCCGTCGCCCGCGAGCTCGGACTCAGTGCGCCCGCGCTCTACCGGTACTTCGCCAGCCATGAGGACCTCATCTCGGCGCTGATCGCCGACCTGTACGACGAGCTCACGGCGTACCTGGTCGGTCTGCGTGACGGCGACCCGGCGTCGGATCTCGGCGAGCAACTGTTCCTGATCGCCGGCGGGCTAAGGGATTGGGCGCTGGCCCATCCGGCGGAGTTCGGATTGCTGTTCGGTGCGCCGGCTCCGAACCCGCTCGATCCGGGGCACGAGTTCACCGAGAACCACCAGGCGGCGATGCGGTTCGGGGCGGTGTTCAAGGACCTGGTGGCGAAGGTGTGGCATCTGCAGCCGTTCGAGAGTCCGGCGGACGAGGTGCTCGGGACGGAACTGGTCGCGCAGCTCGAACAGAAGTCGGAGGTCTTCGACGGGATGCCGGCCGGAGCGGTCTATCTGGCGCTGACCTACTGGACCCGGCTGTACGGCCTGATCTGCATGGAGGTCTTCGGCCAGCTGCACTGGGCGCTGGACGACGCAGGCGCGTACTTTGCGGCGCAGTTGCGCGAGATCGGCGAGGCGCTCGGGTTGGACTGCCCACCGGCCGACGAGGCTCTGCCCGGCTGAGCGATCGGGCGCGGCGTACCGGCGTTCGGAGAAATAAAAAGACCCGTGGACGCTTCCGGAGACACGACCGGGTGGTCGAGCTCGGGGTCAGGCGGACTTTCCTGACTGTCCACGGATCCGGTGGCTGGCGTTGAACTGGCCGACCACTTGCCCACTGAATTAGTGGTTGGCGGTCAGCCCGCCGCCACCTCACGAGTCCGAGTGAAATTCATACCTTGGACCACCTCCCTTCGCGTGTAACTGAAACCTACGTCGCGACCAGGAGCTGATCAAGGGAGTTTTCACCGACAGTGGAACGACCTCCTGTGGTCCCATTGCAGACATGGTCTTCAGGCTCGGATTGCCCGTCATCGTGCTGCTGGTCGGAACCGTCTGGTTCGCGTGGTCGTCGTACCGCCGGGCTGCCATCGCAGAGCAGACCGTGACCGAGCTCAACGCCGAGACGAAGGCGCTGATGGGGGAGGTCCGGAGGCTCGAGAAGGCGGTCGCGGCTGCCGAGCAGGGCCTGCGTACGCTCAGCTCGCATCCGTCGGTCCCGCGCGACGTCGCGCTGACCGCCGACCTGACGATCGCCGACCTCCGGCGACTCACCGAGGGCAAGGAGCTCGACCACTGATGGCAAAGCTGGGGAACGCGACCGCGGCCGCCGAGAATCGGCTGAGTAAAGGCGGCAACGTGAAGATGAAAGTGATCGGCGGTCTGGTCCTCGCGGTGATCGCGTTGATCATCCTGTTCAACATCTTCAACTTCGCCAGCACGGACGCGAACCGGATCGGGCTGCACTACGGCGGCGGCGTGATCGAGGACAAGAAGTTCAAGTCGATCGTGCCGCCCGGTTCGACGAACAAGCTGATCGGGCCCGGCGACAAGCTGTACACGTACCCGATCGATCAGCGGTCCTACATCATCGGCGGCGCCGGCGCGGACACCGACAACGCCGACGAGGTCACCGTGGTGAGCAAGGACAACGTGCGGCTCGGCGTACGGGTGCAGGTCTACTTCACGCTGAACCGGGACCCGAAGGTGATTCAGCAGTTCCACGAGCGGATCGGCCTGAAGACCGACGCCTACACGCAGGCAGGCTGGGACGCGATGCTGCAGTCCTACTTCCGGCCGCAGATCGACCGGGCGCTGGCTGCCGTCGCCACCGACTACCTGTGGAACGAGCTCTACAACAACGAGGCTCGCAAGACGAAATTCCAGAGCGCGGCCGCTACCAAGTTCACCGAGCTGCTGCCGGCTGCCGTCGGCGGCGACTACTTCTGCGGCCCGTCGTACACCGGTGGGAACGCGTGCGGCGAGCTGTCCTTCACGATCCAGAAGCCGACGCCGCTGGACAAGGGCATCATCGACGGGCTCGAAGCCAAGCAGCGGGCCGAGCTCGCCAAGCAGGCGCAGGAGCAGAAGAACCAGCAGATCAACGTCGAACTGCAGTCCGTCAAGCAGCAGGTCGCGTTGCTGGGGTCACAGGGTTACCTGCTGAAATCCGCGATCGAGTCGGGCAAAATCCAGTTCATGGTGATTCCGCAGAACGGCAACGTGAGCATCCCGGTGCCCACTCCGACGACGACGCCGCGCTGAACCCATGTCCGCGCTGCCGTCCCATCTCGAGCTGGTGCAGGGCGTCGTCCTGCCCAGGCCGGTCGGCGCTGACCCGGTCCTCGACTTCCTGAACACCCGTTCCGAGTGGGCCGGCCGAGGGCCCGCCCGGAGCGAATGGCTCACGTCGTACCAGGCGCTGGTGATCTGGACGGGGTACGTCGGGCTGCTCACCGACGCGAGCGTCTTCCGGCTGATCGAGCAAGCCGCCGTCAAACCCACCGACGCCGCCCGCCGGCTGGAAGCGGCTCTCGAGTTCCGCGCCGACCTGTACGACGTACTCACCGACTCGGGCGCAGCGGGTTCCTTCGACGCCGCCGCCCGGGTGATCGACCAAGCCGGCGCCCGCCGAAGGCTCCTCGCAGTACCGGCCGACGGCAACGGCTTCCGCGCCGCATGGGACCTACCGGAAGACCTCGGCCTCCCTTTGGACCAGCTGGCCCTCCTCGCAGCAGACCTCTTGACAGGCCCTTCCCGCGACCACATCCGAGCCTGCCCCGGCGACGCCTGCGGCTGGCTCTTCCTGGACCCAAGAGGCCGCCGCCGCTGGTGCTCCATGTCCACCTGCGGCAACAGAGCCAAAGTCCGAGCCCACGCAGCCAGAACCCGCTAACACCCACGTACCAAGGGGAAAACACCCACGTACGACGGGGAAAGCACCCACGCAGCTCCTCCGTCGCGGCTCGTTGGCTGCGAGGTTGCTCATCACCGCTCGCAGCAGTCGGATGGCGACGTCGACCAGCTCGCCGTCCTGGCTGCCCGGGTGGCGGTGGTCAGGATCAGATCGTCCTCGGCGCCCCGACGGTGCACCAGCAGCGTGCGGCTCCGGCTTGTCTTCAGCTGGGCAACCGTGCGGTTGGGGTGCTGAAGCAGGTCGGAGAAGGTGACTTCCTGCGGTTCGACCATAGTTCCTAGGTAGTTGCCAACTCGCAGGAACTCAACGTCGATCCGGTACTGCGACGTGGCGGGCGTCGGCGGTTAGGGGTTGAAGGGGGTTAGGCCCGTGGTGAGGAGGGTGGCGGCGCGGTGGCGGCGACGTGACGGAGGTCGTCTATCGACTTGAGCCGCAGGCTGGGGGCACGCGTTTCACCTAGGAGCACACGGGATTCACCGGGATCGGCGGGTTCTTCATGGCACAGCTACTGGGCGGGGTCCGGCGGAGATGCTGAGCGTCGGCCTGCCTGCGGTCCTGGCCGATCTCGACGACAGCGGCGCTCCGCCCCGGCAGCAACCTCAAGCCGAAGAACTAGGTCGGTCAGTTGAAGAGGGCCGGGTTTACCAGGATCCAGGTGTGGCGGGCGCGGGCGAGGATTCGGCCGTCGGCGTCGTAGAGGGTGGTGGCGGTGTGGGTTTTGCGGCCGTCCTCGGCGAGGATGCGGCCCATGATGACGCAGGTTTCGCCGGCGGATGGGCGGGCGTCGACGCGGGCGGTCATCTGGCCGAGGACCGACGGGCGGCCATCGAGGTCGATCGTCCAACCGCCGGGGCAGTCGAGGGCTGACCAGAGATAGACGGGATCGACCAGGCCGTCCGGGCCGGTCAGGTCGGCGGCTGGGCGCCAGGTGCAGGCGGTACGGCCGTCGCCGAGCGGGCCTGGGCGCAGGTGGAGGCCTTCTGTGTTCTCGGGGCCGCAGACGAAGCAACCTGGGAATGGGTGGTTGGAAAGACCCCTGTACGACGCTTCTGCCGCGCGCGCCTCGTCGGGGGTGACTGGGTCGATCGCCGCGTCCGCCAGGGTCTCCGCGTCGACGGGGACTGCCTCGGCGACCAGAGTCTCGCCGGTGGTCAGGCGGGCGGCGTTGGTGTCGACGGTCAGGTCGAGGTCGAGTTGCATCGGTGGCGGAACCATCAGGCGTACTCGCGGGACCGTGCCGTCGACGGCGACCCCGGCGAGCGCAGTACCGACTCTTCCGGCGACGTAACCGCCATTGCCCGATTGGGCGGGGCCCCGGAACCGCGGAGCGATCCGCACCACCTCACTGGTCATGGCCAAAGACCCTAACCCCGCAAGGCGAGGGGGCGGGGCTGCGGGTCGGATCGGTCGCTCTGTGGTGAAGGTGAGGGAACGAAGGCGAGGTGGGCGGAGGCACAGGGCGATGAGCCGAGGGGAGCGGCAACTGGGGTGGATATGGGCGGGCTTGCGGGGGATTGGGTGGGGTAAGGGTGGGTGGTGAGGCCGAGCTGGGTGGTCTGGCTTCGGCTGGTTGGAGGGGTTGGAGGGGTTAGGTGTGGCATCGATTGCAGGGGAATTTGCGAGGAATCCTGCGTTTTCTGAAGAACTTTGCAGATTTACTGCTCCGACCACTCTCATTCAAACGTCCGTTTGAACTATGCTGACTGCAGGCTACGGCGCGTGAGCAGGTGGGGTGCCTGAGCGAGCAGTGGCCGGGGGGAAGGAGAACTCTGTGGAAACACCCGTGGAATCAACCCGGGAAAGATTGCTCAACATCGCCGAGCAGAGGTTCGGCGAGGGGGGTTACGAAGGTACCTCGCTGCGAGCCATCACGGTCGCGGCAGCAGCCAATATCGCCGCTGTGAACTATCACTTCGGTTCGAAGGAAGCGTTGCTCCGGGCCGCGGTCGCTCGGGCGATGGCGCCGGTGAACACCGAGCGCCGGCGCCGGCTGGACCAGTTGGAGGCGAAAGGCCGGCCGACGGCCGAGCAGTTGATCCGCGCGTTCGTCGAGCCAGGACTTGATCTCGTACTACGCCGCGGTGAGCGCGGGCCGGTGGTCGCCAGGTTCATCGGCCGGATCGCGTTCGACCCGAGTCAGCGGATCCGCGAACTGTACGCCGCCGAGTCGGATCCGGTCGAGGCGAGGTATCTGGCGGCATTGCAGGCCGCGTTGCCGAGGTCCGCGCCGGAGTCGGTCGCGTTCGGCTACGTGAACATGCTCGGGCTGCTCGCCCTGCACCAATCGCAGGCGCTCGCCAAGCCGCCGGGGGACGCGGTCGATCCGGTCGACGATCCGGGCAAGCTGGCCGAGAACCTGATCGCGTTCCTGGTCGCCGCCTTCGACCGGGGCCTCCGCGCTTGAACAGCTGTGTGAAGCGGGGTCTGGGCTGATTGGTCCCGTCGAGGGTGTCCAGAAAATGCTCGCGGATGTTCGAACCGTGCGATAACGCTGCATAATGGCACTCCGTGGACCCCTGTGAAGTCGTGGTTGCCGTCGATCTCGGTGGAACCCGGATGAAGTGCGGCCTGGTCGCCGCCGACGGTGCCGTGCTGCACCGCGAGACCAGGCCGACACCCCGGGAGGCCGGGGGCCGCGCCGTGCTCGAAGCCCTGCTCGAAACCGTCGTCGAACTGGGCCAGAAGGCGGCCGCCGACGGCCACCGGGTCCGGGCCGTCGGGGTCGTGGTGCCCGGCATCATCGACGCCGCGACGGGCACCGTCGGAGCCGAGAACCTCGCCTGGGCCGGTACGCCGGTGCTCGCGGAGCTGAAGGCTGCGATCGGCCACGACCAGCACGTGATCCTGGCGCACGACGTCCGCGCGGGCGGCTACGCCGAGCTCCGCCAAGGCGCCCTGACCGGTACGACGAACTCGCTCTTCCTCCCGCTCGGTACCGGGATCGCGGCGGCCATGGTCGTCGACGGTTCGCTGGTCAGCGGTGACGGATACGCCGGGGAGCTCGGCCACACCCGGTTCGTGAACGGCGAAGCCGCCGAGCTCTGCGCCTGCGGCCAATGGGGCTGCCTCGAGACGGTCGCCTCTGCCGCCGCCTTGGCAAGACGGTACGGCGTACGCACGGGCCGGGTCGTCGACGGCTCCCGTGAGGTTCTCGAGCTCCTCGCGGAAGGCGATCCCGACGCCGAGGCCGTCTGGAAGGAAGCGATGGCCGCTCTGATCGACGCCCTGGTCCTCTACACGACCCTGGTCGCGCCGACCCGGATCGCCATCGGCGGCGGGCTGGTCGGAGCCGGTGAAACCCTGCTGGCGCCGCTGCGCGAGGGTGTCACCGCGCGGCTGACGTTCCAGCGCAACCCGGAGATCGTCGCCGCCGTCCTCGGCGAAGAGGCCGGTTGTCTAGGTGCCGCTTTGATGGCCTGGGACAGCGTCACCGCCGAAGAGAGTGGAGAACAGCCGGTATGACGACGTATCGCGTGGGCCGCCTGGTCACGCCCGACGACGTACTCGAGAACGCCTGGATCCAGGTGGTCGACAGCGACATCTTCGCCTTCGGCCGCCGGTCCGACGGGATGCCGGCCGACGGGCAGCGCCCCGAGGACCTCGGCGACGTCACGGTGGTCCCCGGCTTCGTCGACATTCACACGCACGGCGGTGGCGGTTCGACGTACTCGACGACCGACCCCGAGGAGGCCCGCAAGGTCGCGGCCTTCCATGCCAGGCACGGCACCACCACGACGATGGCGAGCCTGGTCACCGGACCGCTCGACGAGCTCGTCAGTCAGACCGCCTGCCTGGCCGATCTGGTCACCGACGGCGTGATCGCCGGCGTACACCTCGAAGGCCCGTTCCTGTCGGAGGCCAGTTGTGGCGCGCACGAGCCGACGCTGCTGCGCGACCCGGTCGAGGGTGATGTCGCGAAGGTGCTCGGCGACGCGGTGAAGATGGTGACGATCGCGCCGGAGCTGCCGAGCGGGCTGGACGCGATCCGTCAGGTCGTCGACGCCGGCGTGGTCGCGGCGCTCGGGCACACGGACGCGACGTACGAACAGATGATCGCCGGGGCGGATGCCGGCGCGACGGTGGCGACCCATCTCTTCAACGGGATGCGGCCGTTCCATCACCGCGACCCGGGTCCGGTCGGCGCCGCGCTGAACGATCCGCGGCTGCTGCTCGAGGTGATCAACGACGGAATGCACCTGGATCCGCAGGTGGTTCGGGTCGCCCTGGCCGCGGCCGGTGTGAACCGGATCGCGCTGATCACCGACGCGATGATCGCGACCGGAATGCCGAACGGGCGCTACCTGCTCGGCAGTCTCGAGGTCGATGTGAAGGACGGGCTGGCGACACTTGCCCACGGCACCCATTCGATCGCCGGCAGCACCTTGACGATGGATGTCGCGTTCGCCAACGCGGTCAAGGCCGGGACGTCCCTGGTCGACGCGTCGCGGATGGCGTCGACCACGCCGGCCGAGGCGTTCGGTTGGTACAACGTGGGTGGTATCGAGACCGGCAAACGGGCCGATCTTGTTCTCCTGGACGAGGAGTACGCCGTCCGTAAGGTGATGCGGGCCGGCGCGTGGCTGGATTGATCGGCACCGTCACTCTCAACCTGGCGCTCGACGTCACCTACAGCGTCGACGAGCTTGTTGTCGGCGGCAGCCACCGGGTCACCGATCCGCGGCAGCGCGCAGGTGGCAAGGGTGTCAACGTGGCAAGGGTCGCGGCGACGCTGGGCCATCAGGTCCTCGCACTTGGGTTCGTCGGTGGAGTGACCGGCGAGCTCGTCGCCGAAGAGCTTTTCGATGCCGGACTGACCGCCCTGCTGACACCGATCAGAGGCGAGACCCGCCGGACTGTTGCCATCGTCAACGGTGTCGACGGTGACGCGACGATCTTCAACGAGCAGGGGCCGTCCATCTCGGATGACGAGTGGCGCGCCTTCCATGACCGGATGCCGTGGGGCAGGCTCGGCGTACTGGCGTGTTCGGGAAGTCTGCCGCCTGGACTTCCGGCCGATGCCTATGCGGAGCTCGCTGTCCGGGCGCGGCATCACGACGTACTCACCGTGATCGACGCCGGTGGTGAAGCGCTGGTCGCCGCGGCGAAGGCAGGCGCTGTCGTCCGCTCCAATGCGGCCGAGCTGCGCGATGCCCTGGGCAACGACATCTCTGTCGAAGAAGGCGCGAGGCAACTAGTCGTCGCCGGGGCCACAGCTGCCGTCATCACGGACGGTTCGCGCGGGATGGTTGCCGCCAGCAAGAGTGGTGCCTGGCGTGCGCTGCCGGTCGAGCGCGTAGCCGGAAACCCCACTGGCGCAGGAGATGCCTGTACTGCGGTGGTCGCGGCCGCCGTCGCGGAATCACCCGAGCCCGACTGGTCCGTAGTACTCAAGTCGGCCGTAGCTGCCTCAGCGGCGGCCGTCCTGACACCGGTTGCCGGCGACATCGACCTATCGGCGTACCGGCGGTGGCAGCCGCAGGTCGCCGTCCAAAGTTTGTAGACAAGGGAGTTCGAGATGCCGTTGGTTTCCGGAGCCGAGGTCGTGCTGGGTGCCGCGAAGGCGGGCAAGGGCGTCGGCGCGTTCAACGTGATCCAGCTGGAGCACGCGACCGCGCTGATCGCAGGGGCCGAGCAGGTCGGTGCGCCGGTCATCCTGCAGATCAGCGAGAACGCGGTGAAGTATCACGGCGCGCTGAAGCCCATCGGCGTTGCCACTCTGGCCGCCGCGTCGGCGTCGACAGTGCCGGTCGTGGTGCATCTCGACCACGCGATGGATCGCGACCTGGTCAGTGAGGCGGTGTCGCTCGGCTTCACCTCGGTGATGTTCGACGCCTCCAAGCTCGAGTACGCCGACAATGTCGCGGTGACCACCGAGGTGACCAAGTTCTGCCACGATCACGGTGTCTTCGTCGAGGCGGAGATCGGTGAGGTCGGCGGCAAGGACGGCGTCCACGCGCCTGGCGCCCGCACGCGCCCTGACGAAGCCCTCGCCTTCGCCGAGGCAACCGGTGTCGACGCCCTCGCGGTCGCCGTCGGCTCCTCCCACGCGATGACCGAGCGCACCGCCGAGCTCGACTTCGCGCTGATCGCGGAACTGCGCGCCGCAGTACGGGTTCCCCTTGTTCTGCACGGATCTTCGGGTGTCGCGGACGCGGACCTGACCCGCGCTGTCGAGGCCGGGATGACGAAGGTCAATATCGCCACCCACCTCAACAACGTCTTCACCGCCTCGGTCCGCGAGACCCTCGCTGCCAACCCCACCTTGGTTGACACCCGCAAATACCTGGGCCCGGCCCGTACCGCGGTCGCCACCGAGGTAGCCCGCCTTCTCACCTTGCTGAAGGCGATCTGGGTTCCGCAGCAGTTGACGGCGATCTAGAGCGAGGCGTTGCCGCGGACCCAGCCGGCGCGGAGCTGGTCGCGGGCGATCCGCACCTGGTCACGGGCGCTCGCGTCCGGCACCTCGTAGTCGTCGATCAGCCGTGTCAGCGCGAACTCGATCGCGGCCACCACGGCGTCCTCCGGAGAGACCTCCGACTCGTTGACACCGGACACGCCGGCGGTCAGGGCCGCGATGCCGGCCAGCTCCTGCGGGGTGAGCTGCAGCCGCAGCTCGGTTCTGCCGTCCACGCATCCTCCTCGGCGGTTGGTAGAGTCATCTTGCAATGCAACGTTCATGTTTCACAAGAGCGCCCTGGCTGAGGAGTCGATCGGTATGACGGCAACCACGGTGGACCAGACCCTGCGGGCAGCCACGGTCGAGGTGCTGGCCGAGCACGGCTGGAACGGCGTCACGCTGGAGCGGGTCGCCGAACGTGTCGGCCGGTCCCGCGTCACCCTGTGGCGCCAGGGTCTGTCCGTCGAGACGCTGCTGAACGCCCTGCTCGACGACCTGGCGCAGGACTACCGCGACACCATGTGGCCGGTGCTCGCCGCGCACGGCTCCGGCCGGGAGAACCTGCTGCGCACCCTGACCGCCTTGTTCGAGGTGATCGACCGGCACATCCCGCTGGTGTTGTCCTCCGACCTGATCTTCCATCGCGAGCAGGAACGCAACGGCTCGGTCTCCTTCCTGGATCCGTTCGAACGCTTCCTGCGCGAGGGGGTGGCGGACGGCTCCCTCCATCCCCGGGGACGGATCAGCGACGTTGCCGAGGTGTTGCTCGTGAGTGCCGCTTTCACTTACGTCCACATGCGCGGACGGCATCACTGGTCCCGGTCCAGGGTCCGCTCGCTGACGCTGGACCTGGTCCTGCGTGGCATGGTCGATCCCTGATCCTCTGCAACATAGGTGTTGCAGAAACTGCAACGTTGGCGTTTCATAGGTGCATCAGATCCGAGCGCCGAGGAGGCGCCTTCGAGAGGGACGGTCGCCATGACACTGCCGTACGCCGAACCACTGACCAAGCTGGCACCTGGACCGCGGGTGATCCCCGAGCCGCCACGGATCGGCGAGCCTGGCGGGGATCCGTGCGGGTTCTGCGCGTGGATCGCCGATCCGGCGCGCTCGGGGCATCAGCCGCCGCTCTGGAGTGACGAGGACTGGGTGCTCTGCCGGGCGGTCGACGTCACCATTCCCGGCATCGTGTGGTTGGCCAGCAGGGAGCATCACGACTCGTTCGCCGACCTGCCCGACCGGATGGCCGCGAGCTACGGCGGCGTGGTCGCCCGGATCGAGCGAGCCATCCTGGCGCTCGGTGACATCGCGCGGGTGCACGTCTACCGCTGGGGCGACGGCTCGGCCCACTTCCATGTCTGGTTCTACCCACGCCCGCTCGGAATGCTCGAAGCCCGTCGCGAGATGCTCCCACTCTGGGCGGACCTGATGCCGGCGGCGCCGGCTGAAGCCGTCGCGGCGGCCGAAGAAAAGATCGCCGCAGCCCTCCTGGCGAGCGACCCCCGGCCGTGACCACCGCCCCGGACCCCACAGACCCGCCGAGCGACCGGAAGCCGGCCGACAGCGAGCGGACCGACGGCGATCAGCCTGGGCTGGTTCGGCGGTTGGGGGTGCGGGATGCGGTGGTGATCGGGCTGGGGTCGATGGTCGGTGCCGGTGTCTTTGCCGTCTGGGCGCCGGCCGCCCGGGCAGCAGGTGGCTGGTTGCTCGTCGCGTTGGTGATCGCGGCAATAGTTGCCTACTGCAACGCGGCTTCGTCCGCGCAACTGGCCGCGGTCTACCCGGTCTCCGGTGGGACCTATGCCTATGGGCGCGAGCGGTTGGGCCCGTGGTGGGGCTACACAGCCGGCTGCGCCTTCGTGCTGGGGAAGACCGCATCCTGCGCCGCGATGGCGCTCACCTTCGCCACGTACGCCGTACCGGGGCCGGCCTGGATCCGCCGTGTCGTCGCGCTGATCGCAGTACTCGCGCTGGCCGGTGTGAACTCCAGAGGCGTCACCAAAACCGCCAGGCTCACCCGCGTCCTGGTCGCCTGCACCCTGGTGATTCTCGTCGGGGTCGTAGTCGTGCTGGCGGTCTCACCCTCCGCTCACCACACCACCTCCTGGCCGACCAGCGCAGGCCCGTACGGCGTATTGCAGGCAGCCGGACTGCTCTTCTTCGCCTTTGCCGGCTACGCGCGGATCGCGACGATGGGGGAGGAGGTCCGCGACCCCGCCCGGACCATCCCGCGGGCGATCTCGCTCGCCCTCTTCCTTGCCGTCGGCCTCTATCTCGTGGTCGGGTTGAGCCTGCTCCTGGTCCTCGGGCCCGACGGGATCGCGGGATCGGGCGCACCAGTGGCAGCCGCTGTGGACGCGGTCGGCGCCGCCTGGGCCGAACCGGTCGTCCGCGCCGGCGCTGCGGTGGCGAGCCTCGGCGCGCTACTCGGCCTGATCGCCGGGATCGGCCGGACCTCGCTCGCGATGGCCCGGAACGGGGACCTGCCGCGCTGGCTGGCGGCGGTCCATCCCCGGTTCCAAGTGCCGCACCACGCCGGACTCGCGCTCGCCGTGGTGGTCGGAGTCCTCGTCCTCAGCACCGACCTTCGCGGCGTGATCGGCTTCTCGTCTTTCGGCGTCCTGCTGTACTACGCGATCGCCAATGCGGCGGCCTTCACCCAGCCCCGGGACCAGCGACGCTGGCCCCGGGCGGTCAATGTGCTCGGCTTGCTGGGTTGTCTCGTCCTGGCCTTCACCTTGCCGCCTGCCGCTGTGGTCACGGCCGCCGTCCTGCTGGCGATCGCTCTGCTGCTGCGGTTGCTGGTCAGGTCAGGTCGCGACGGATCCGCCAGACGCTGAAACCGACCAGCAGGAACGCGAGGGCGAAGAAGACCCCGGTCTCGCGCCATTGCAGATCCCAGAACCGGTTGGCCGGGATGTACTTGATCTGTTGCCGGTAGCCCTCGTCCGCCAACCGGGTGAAGCAGGTTTGCAGGCTCTGCCGCGGTTCCTTCTCTTCCGGCGCATTGGGCGGGGGCGGCGCGCAGGCTCCGAACCAGGTGGGCAGAAAAGCCTGCGGCTTCCCGGCGGAGTTCACCGTCCGGTCGGACAGTTTCCAGTCGCCCGGTCCGCCCATCTGGACCTCGAGCCCCTTCACTTGAGGATCCGTCGGCGATCCCTGGATCTCGATCCCACGCATGTTCTCGGTCGTCACGATCACCGTCGTCGTAGCGGGGGTGACCAGGTGTGGGCGCAGCAGCGTCGGCGTGAAGATCTGTACCGCGATCACCACCGCCAGGGTGATCGCGACGGCGACCAGGCTGCGCCGTACGACGATGCCGATCGCGACGCCGAGAGCGAAGGCGAAGGCCGTGTAGCCGATCGGTACGACGCCGCGGGCGCCGAACACCGCGGGCCACAGCCGGGGCAGGAACGAGTTGGTTTGCTGGCCGGCGCCGACCGCGTCGTCGATCGGATCGGCCCAGCGGCTCACCGCGAGGCTGAGCAGGCCGGTGACGACCAGCGCGGACCCACCGGAGATGGCCAGCTTGGTGAGCAGCCAGCGGGTCCGGCTGATGCTCTGGTTCCAGACCAGCCGGTGCGTCCCGGCCTCCAGTTCGCGCGCGACCATCGGCGCTCCCCAGAAGGCGCCGATCAGCGGCGGAGCGGCGTACATGGCGATCGTGCCGATGATGTACAGACGCTTGTTCCACTGCTGGAACTCGAGCTGATCGAGGAAACCGGACTTGTAGGTCTGATAGGTGTTCAGCAGGTCAGGTCCGGTCAGGATCAGCGCGAAGCCGATCGCCAGCGCCGCGGCGCCGATCACCAGCGCCTGCAGGCGGAACTGACGCCAGGTCAGCCAGATCATCTTTGGACCTCCAGGACCGGACGGGATTCGGGTGTGACAGCGCGGCCCATATAGGCGAGCACCAGGTCTTCCAGGGAGAGCTGGCTGACGGTCCAGGCGGGATCGAGGATCGGCTGGTCGGTACGGATCACCAACGTGGACTGGCGATCCGTGTGGCTCGCCGAGATCACGTGCTGGGCCGCGGGCAGCGTCTTCTCGTCGCGACGTGGTCCACTGAGCCTGTAGTGCGTCGCCAGCAGGGTCTCGATCTCGCCGCTGATCTGCACCCGGGAGTCGACCAGGACGACCAGGTAGTCGCAGGACCGTTCGACATCCGAGACCAGGTGGGACGACAGGACGACGCTCAGCTCCTGTTCGGCGACGGCCTCCATCAGGTCCTGGAGGAACTCCCGCCGGGCCAGCGGATCGAGGGCCGCGACCGGCTCGTCCAGGATCAGCAACTCAGGCCGCTTCGAGATGCCCAGCGTGAGCGCGAGTTGGGCGCGCTGACCGCCGGACAACCGGCCGGCCCGTTGCTTCGGGTTCAGGCCGAGCCGCTGGATCCGGGCCTGGGCGAGGGAATCGTCCCAGTTCGGGTTGAGGCCCGCGCCGAGTCGTAGATGGTCGGCGATGCTCAGCCGGCTGTACGTCGGGGTGTCCTGGGCAACGAATCCGATCTTCGCCCGCTGCGAGGTACCTGCCGGACTGCCGAGCACCTCGATCGTGCCGCTGGTCGGCGTCAGCAAGCCGACGGCCAGGTTCAGCAGCGTGCTCTTACCGGCGCCGTTGGGACCGACCAGTCCGACGACCCGGCCGGCCGGTACCTCGAGGGTGCAATCGGACAGCGCCCAGCGCCGCCCGTATTTCTTGCCCAACCCGTGGGCCTGCAGCACTGTGTTCACGCTATTTCCTCCTGGGCGGCGGTCCGAAAGGTGGCCAAGAAAAGTGCCTCGATGCTCTCGTCGTCGAGCCCGGCCCGGCGCGCCTTGGTGAGCCAGCGCCGCAGGTCCTGCCGGAGCGGCCCGTGCGCGGCGAGCGAGGTGTCGGCGAGCGTCTGGGTGACGAACGTCCCGACGCCCTGCTTCGCCGAGACCAGGCCTTCGTGCTCCAGCTCGCGATAGGCCTTCAGCACGGTGTTCGGGTTGATGGCGAGCTGGCCGACCACCTCTTTGACGGTCGGCAGCCGGTCCCCGACCTGCAGCATCCCCAGCCGGAGCGCGTTGCGGACCTGCTGGACGATCTGCTGATAGGGCGAGACGCCCGACCGCTCGTCGAGATGGAACTCGATCATCGCGTTCTCCTATTCATCTAGTTAACTAGTACAATACGCTGCTGGGTGGGTCGGTCGTCAAGAGTGGTCCTGCCCTGAGGGAGGATTCGGGGATGACTGAGGCAGAGGTGACCGTCCGGCCGGCCGTCGAGGCGGACAGTGCGGCGCTGATCGAGCTGGAGCGGACGGCCTTCGACTCGCGGTCGGGCTTCCCGTCCTTCCGGGTCGCCGAGCGCGAGTCGTTCTTCACCGAGCGCTGCCAGCCGCAGAACGTGCTGGTGGCGATGGACGGCGACGAGATCGTCGGCTTCGCCCGGCTGACCGACAAGTATCCGTTCCCCGAAGGCGTCGGCGTACTGACGGTCGGCGGTCTGGCGGTGGCGTTGACGGCGCGGCGTCGTGGTGTCGGCTCAGCGCTGCTGAACGCGATCAAGGCCGAGGGGGAACGCCAGGGCGCGCGCAAGATCTGCCTCGACGTCTTCGGCGTCAACGACGAGGCGCAGCGGCTGTACGCGCGACACGGCTACATCGTCGAGGCCCGGCGGACGGCGGAGTTCACCATCGACGGTGAGCTCATGAACGATCTGGGCCTGGCGCTGTTCCTTTGATCGCGGCGTAACGGCGCAGCGACTCCTGCCGCGCTTCGGCATGGTCGACGATCGGCCGCGGGTACTCCGACGGCGAGTCGTCCTTCCACGGTTCATGGGCCGACTTACCAGGCAGGTCCTGCAGTTCGTGGACCCATCGACGGACGTAGCTGCCGTCGGGATCGAACTTGAGTCCCTGCGTGGTCGGGTTGAAGATCCGGAAGTACGGCGAGGCGTCGGCACCGCAGCCCGCGACCCACTGCCAGTTCAGCGAGTTCGAGGCGAGATCGCCGTCGCGCAACTGCCGCATGAACCAACGGGCGCCGTACTTCCAATGCAAGTGCAGGTCCTTCACCAGGAACGACGCGACCACCATTCGCACCCGGTTGTGCATGAAGCCGGTCTCGGCCAACTGCCGCATCCCGGCGTCGACGATCGGGTACCCGGTCAACCCGTTGCACCAGGCATCGAACGCGTCGCCCGGCTCGTCGTACTCCATCTGCTCGAACTCCGGCCGCAACGGCTTCCAGGCTGCCTCCGGGTATCGCGCGAGCAGGTCGGCGCAGAACTCGCGCCAGGCCAGCTCCCGCTGGTACGCCGCAGCGCCATCGCTCGGCTTCCGGAGCAGGTCTGCCAGCATCGTCCGCGGGTGGATCTCGCCGTACTTCAACGGGACCGACATCCGCGAGGTGGAATCCAGATCCGGCCGATCCCGCTCGTCGTCGTACGCCGCGACGTCGTCGAGGTACTCGTGCCAGTGCTTCAGCGCGGCCTCCTCGCCGGCTGCCGCGGCGCTCTCCGGCAGCGCGTCACTCCGCTTGCCGATCCACTTGACCCCCGTCGGCGGCTCCACCGGTTGCCGCCAGCCATGGTCGCGCCAAGCGCCGTAGTACGGGGTGAAGACCTTGTACGACGAACCCTGCTGGGTCAGCACCCGGCCGGGCGCCACGGCGTACGGCGATCCGGTGCTGACGAGTGGGCAATCGAGCGCGGCCTCGACTGCCGAGTCGCGGCGTTGTCCGTACGGGCCGTAGTCGGCGGCGATGTGCACGTTGACCGCGCCGATCTCCGCCGCGAGCGCCGGGACCACCTTCGCCGGATCGCCATGCCGTACGACGAGTTTGCCGCCGATCGAGTCCGACAGGCTCCGCAGCGACGAGACCAGGTGATCGCGCCGCGGCGACCCCGCCTTGTCCCACAGCGCCGGGTCGAGCACGAACAACGCGAGCACGCTGCCATCGCCTGCCGACACCGCGTCCAATAGCGCGGGATTGTCCGCCAGCCGCAGATCCCGCCGAAACCACATCACCGCAGACCCCATCGCTCCATCCTGGCCGATGAACAACTTTCGAGCCCGCTTGAACGATGTCGGGTGGGCCGTGGGGTGGGCAATTGGGTAAGGCTTGCCTATGTGAGTGAGAATGGGTGTCGTGAGCGAGCTGATCGATACCACCGAGATGTACCTGCGGACCGTCTACGAGCTGGAAGAAGAAGGCATCCTGCCGCTGCGCGCGCGGATCGCCGAACGGCTCCACCAATCCGGCCCGACGGTCAGTCAGACGGTGGCCCGGATGGAGCGTGACGGCCTCGTCACGGTCGAGGGTGATCGGCACCTGGAGCTCACCGAGGTCGGCCGGATGCAGGCGACCCGGGTGATGCGCAAGCACCGGCTGGCCGAGCGGCTGCTGGTGGACGTCATCGGGCTGGAGTGGGAGGACGTGCACGCGGAGGCCTGCCGCTGGGAGCACGTGATGAGCGACGCGGTCGAGCTGCGGCTGCTGAAGATCCTGGACAACCCGACCGAGTCGCCGTACGGCAACCCGATCCCGGGCCTGGAGGAGCTGCAGAAGGACACCGTGGCGACCGCGATCGGCGAGTTCCGGTTCGGTGTCGAGCCGCTCGACAAGGTGCTGGACGCCGCGACCGGCGAGAGCGTCCGGGTGCTGGTGCGGCGGATCGCCGAGCCGGTGCAGACCGACGACGACGCGATGTCCGTACTGCGCCGCGCGGGCGCGCTGCCCGGCCGCGAGGTCGACTCGATGCTGGACGCCGAGGGTGTCCTGGTCGGCAGCCGCGAGGCCGGCGGTGTGATCAGCGACGAGACCGCTGGGCACATCTTCGTCAGCGTGGTTTGAAGGTCCGGCACTTCAGAGCTGTATTAAGAACGCGTACTGGCAGCGCTCGATGCTGTACTGAGTGTGGTCAGGCAGTAACGTCTGTCCGCGATGCCTGAGAACGAGATCGACTGGCCCGGGTACCTGCGGCAGTTCCACACCGCGACCCCGGGCAGTACCGAAGCCCTGCTGTCCCGTGCCGTGTCGGGCGACCACACGCCGTACCGGTGGCTGGTCCGAGCCGTGTCCGCGGAGTCCCGCCGGATCCTGGACCTGGCCTGCGGCAACGGTCCGGTCGCCCGCGAGCTGTACGGCCGGTGGGTGGTCGGCGTCGACAACAACTCGGTCCAGCTCAGCGGGTCACCCGGGCCCAAGGTGCAGGCGGACGCGTCGCACCTGCCGTTCGCGAACGAGGCGTTCGACGTGGTGACGTGCTCGATGGGCCTGATGGTCCTCCAGCCGCTGCCCGAGGTGCTGGCCGAGGCGGCGCGCGTACTGCGACGGGGAGGCGTGTTCGCGGCCACCGTCCCGGCCGTCCGGCCGTTGCGTCGTGGTGACATCCGGACGCTCTCCGGGCTGACCACGCGGCTCCGGTCCACCCCGCAGTTCCCGGCGGGAGGCGAGATCACCGGCCTGCGGGACCTGATGCGGGTCGCCGGTTTCGACATCTTGGAGAGTCAGCGCGAGCGCTATGCGTACACCGTCCGGTCTCTTGAGGACGCTCGCCGCATGGTCGGTGCGCTGTACCTGCCGGGGAGCAATGACGCTCGTCGTGAGGCCGCTGCCGCCTGGCTGGCCGAGCGCGCCGAAACCAAGGAAGACGGCCTGGAGGTCGCCATCCCGGTTCGCCGGCTGACCGCGATGCGGGCGAAGCCGGCCTTGCCCTAGGGCCACCGGTTGGGCGGCCGAGGTAGCTGACGGCGCGGGTAGGTACGGTTCTCGTGTGGCTGCTCTGGTCTGGTCGGTTCGGTCGGTGGATCACGCCCTCGACGGCGAGACGGTCTACCGCGAACTGCTGGCCGATGAGCCGGTCGCCTTCTGGCTCGACGGGAGCCTGACCGACCGCGCGGAGCGCCGCGTCTCGGTCCTCGGTACGTCGGTCGGCGGGGACGTCGTCGTACGCGATGTCGCCGATGGGGATGTGTTCGCGGAGCTCCGGGAGCTTCTTGCCGCTCGACGCGCGCGGCTGCCCGCAGTACCGGAGGAGATCGCCGAGCTGTTCGGCGGTGGGTATGTCGGGTATTTCGGGTACGAGTTCAAGGCGCTGACCGGGGGAGCGACGGCCCACGAGGCGCCGACGCCGGACGCGTTGTGGATCTGGGCCGATCGGTTCGTGGTCATCGATCATGATCGCGATGTCAGCTATCTGGTCGCCGTGCACGAGCCGGATGATGTGGCGGCGGCTGGTTGGGGTGATGGCTTGCCTGCTTCTTGGTGGATGAGTGGGCGGGGTCAGCCGGAGATCGCGGCGCTGGATCTCGAAGCGCATCTGGAGCAGGACCGGGCGACGTACCTGGCCGGGATCGACACGTGCATGGCCGCGCTCGAGGCCGGCCGGACGTACGAGGTCTGCCTGACGAACCGGGTTCGGCTGCCCGCGGTGGAGGATCCGCTCGAGTTCTACCTCTGGCAACGCGAGCAGAACCCGGCGCCGTACTCGGCCTTCCTCCGGTACGGCGAACTCGCGGTGGCCAGCTCGTCGCCCGAGCGGTTCCTGACCGTTGACGCGGACGGCTGGGCCGAATGCCGGCCGATCAAGGGCACCGCGCCGCGCTCGGCCGACCCGGCTCAGGACCAGCTGGTCGCGAAGGCGCTGGCCGAGGACGAGAAGACGCGCGCCGAGAACCTGATGATCGTCGACCTGATCCGCAACGATCTCGGCCGGGTGAGCCAACCGGGCACCGTGCAGGTGCCGCAGTTGATGGCTGTGGAGACCTACCAGACCGTGCACCAGCTGGTCACGACGGTGCGTGGCCGGCTGCGGCCCGACGTCGACGCGCTGGACGCCGTACGGGCTTGTTTTCCGCCCGGATCGATGACGGGCGCACCGAAGATCGCGACGATGGAGCTGCTCGATTCGCTGGAGTGGAGCGCTCGCGGCGTCTACTCGGGGGCACTCGGCTATTTGACCGTCGACGGGCGCGCGGACCTGAGTGTGGTGATCCGCACCGCGGTGATGACGCCGGCCGGCACGGTGGTCGGCGCGGGCGGCGCGATCGTGCTCGACTCGGACCCGGCAGCGGAGTACGACGAAATGGTGCTCAAGGCAACAGCAGCGATCGGCAGGATCTCATGAGTTCACTGATGGGCGACGGATTGCTGCTCGTGACGACGGCAACGGCAATGATCGGCGGAGTCTCATGAGTTCTTTACTGGTGGCGGATTCGTTCTTGGTTGCCGCAGGCAAGGTTCGTGGTCTGGAGTTGCACCGGGAGCGATTCGTAGGATCGTGTGCGGCGGCAGGTTTCGACGGCGCAGGAGCTTTTTGGGACACGTCGCTGTCTCGCATCCCGACCTTCGGTCGCTGGTTCCCGCGGTTCGGACTGACCTCCGACGGCCCGGCACTCCAGATGCGTCCAGCCCCCTCACCCGGCGGCCGGATCCGGGTAGCGATCCACACCGGCCCCGACCCCCGCACCTCACCGCGGGTCAAGGGCCCCGACCTCGCGGTCCTAGGCGAACTGAAGGCGCAAGCTTTCACCAGCCACGCCGCCGACGAACTCCTCCTGGTCGATTCAGACGGAATCGCCATCGAGGCGGCGTACTCATCCCTGGCCTGGTGGGAGGACGACACCCTCTGCTTCCCACCCTCCACCCGCCCTCTCCTCCCCTCAGTCACAGCCCAACTCCTACGCCAGTTGGCCGCCACCCAAGGTATTCAGGTGGATGAACGCGCCCGCACCCCCGACGACCTCACGTCGTACGAAACCTGGCTCCTCAACGCCCTCCACGGCATCCGCCCCATCCACGCCTGGAACCACGGCCCCATCGACCCCCTCCCCGCCTCAACCGCCACCACCTGGCAATCCCACCTGAACTCCCTCGCCCGCCCCCTCTAACCACACGTACTACGCCCACGCACCTCCTCTGTCGCCGCTCCCACCCGCCCCGGTTCGCCGCTCTCACGTCGCGGCTCGACGAAAGCATGCTGGACCGTCGTCGCTCGATGACCGGCCGGGCGCGTGCCTCACGCGGCTCCTGCGTCGCAGCTCCCACCCGCCCGGGTTCGCCGCTCCTGCGTCGCGGCTCACGTCTTGGTGCACAGGCTGAGTGTTCCGGGCCGATCGCACGCTCAGGCCGTGCACAAAGACGCGGAACGCCTGCGTCCGTTGCCAGCCTCTGTGCATCCGCTGAGCATCTTCCTGGAGCCGAATGCTCAGCTGGTGCACAAGGCCATCGCAGCCCGGCGGAGGCGGGGGACTGGTGGTGCATGTGAGTCCCGGATCCGACAAAGCAGCACGGAACTGGCTTCGTCCGGCGAGGCGGCCGCTCTCGTTGAGCCGCGAGGGAGGAGTGGCGACCTGGGGTGGGTGGGAGCGGCGACGTTGGAGCTGCGTGGGTGTGCTTCCCGCCGTACTCACTTGACGCGCCTCGTCGACCAGGTGCTACGGTTCGTTGGTCAAGTAATGAACCTAGGAACCGAAGAACCGAGTAGGAGGGACGCCGGTGTTCGACGATCGCAGCCCGATCTATCTTCAGATCGCGGATCAGATCAAGAACGACATCGTCACGGGTGCCCTCGCCGAGGACGAGCAGGTCATGTCGACGAACCAGTACGCGGCGTTCTACCGGATCAACCCCGCCACTGCGGCCAAGGGCTTCGCCCAGCTGGTCGACGAAGGGGTGTTGTACAAGAAGCGCGGGATCGGGATGTTCGTCAGCCCGAACGCCCGCCAGTTGCTCCGGTCCGGGCGGCAGGGCTCGTTCTTCGCCGACGTGGTCGATCCGATGATCCGCGAGGCCAACGCGATCGGCGTCCCACTGCGCGACGTCATCGACCACATCACCAAAAATGAGCAGCGGCCCGAGACCACACAAGGCGGTGCACAGTGAGCGGCCTCGGAGTACGGACCGAGAATCTGACCGTCCGATACAGCGGCGTACCAGCTGTCGACGGTCTCGACCTGCGGCTCGCACCAGGCAAGATCCACGGCCTGCTCGGGCGTAACGGTTCGGGCAAGAGCACGCTGGCCGCGACCCTCGCCGGGTTCCGGCAGCCGTCGGACGGCCGGGTCCTGATCGAGAGCGACGAGTACGACGGCGCTCGCGAGCCGTACGAGGACGCGATCGTCACCAGCCGGGTCTGCCTGATCCGCGAATCCGGCGATCTCACCGACAGCGCTCCGGTCAAGCATGTCCTCGGTCTCGCGAGCAGTCTGCGGCCTTACTGGGATCAGGATCTCGCCGGCGAACTGCTGGACAAGTTCGAGGTGCCGACGCGCCAGAAGGTGCAGAAGTTGTCGCGGGGCAAGAAGTCCGCGCTCGGCGTCGTCCTCGGGATCGCGAGTCGAGCGCCGCTGACGATCTTCGACGAGTCGTACCTCGGCATGGATGTCCCCTCGCGCAACCTCTTCTACGACGTACTGCTGGCCGACTATGCCGAGGTGCCGCGCACGATCGTGCTGTCCACGCACCTGGTCAGCGAGGTCAGCTCGCTGCTCGAGGAGGTTGTCATCCTCGATCAGGGCAAGCTCGTCACGCAGGCGCCGGTCGATTCGCTGCGGGGCAGGGGTGCCTCGATCGTCGGCCCGGCCGCGATGGTCGATGAGTTGACCGCCGAGCTGACGGTGCTCGCCGAGCAACGCCTCGGTGGGACGAAGTCCGTCACTGTGCTTGGCGATCTGGAGGAGGCGTTCCTCGCGAAGGCCCGGTCGGCCGGTCTCGAGATCGGCCAGGTCGGCCTGCAGGAACTCTTCGTCCATCTGACCGGAGCCACGCACCAGAAGGTGAGCAAGCGATGAGCGCCGCCGCGACCCAAGCCCGTACTGCGGCCCTGCCGGGCACCGCCACGGCCGGCGGTCGCTTGCGCCGGGTGCTGCAGGCGATGATGATCGGCCTCCGTCCGATGATCCTCGGGTACTGCCTCGTGATGATCGTGTCGTTCACCATCGGCGGTCTGATCACCCAGTACGTCGGCGGCGGCCTCGACCACAGCATGTGGGACTACGGCACCCAATCGCCGAAGTACTTCTCGGCCGCGATCGGCATCACCCTCACACCGGCGTTGTTCACGCTGATGATCGCGCACGGAGTGACCCGGCGGATGTTCGCCATCGCCAGCGGCGTCCTGCTGGTCGGTACCGCGGCCGGCATCGCGCTGCTCTGGGTGCTCGTCTACCAGGTGGAGCGCGTGATCTACACCTGGGCCGGGCTGACCCAGGCACTCGAGAATCCGCATCTGTTCACCAAGACCTCGCAGGTCGGGCTGATCTTCACCGAGTTCTTCCTGCTGATCGTGTCGCACGAAGTCGCCGGCTGGCTACTCGGCATCGGGTTCTACCGGTTCGGCTTCTGGAAGGGTCTCGCGTTGCTCCCGCTCGGCGTACTGCCGGCGGCCGCCGCGGAATTCCTGCTGGTGGCGCAATGGATCGCCCAGGCGCTGGAGAACACCGGCTACCACCGTCCACCGCTGGCAGTCGCCGTACCGGGAGTGATCGCCGTGAGCGCACTCGGCCTGTACTTCGGCTACCTGCTGATTCGTCCGATAGGGCTCAAGCCCGCCAAGGGCTGACCTCTTTCCGTAACCCCCTGAAGCGCCAAGGGAGGCTCTGCCATGCCCGAAAACAAGCTGGAGAACAACGATCTGGTTGCCGTTAGCAACCTCCGCAAGACCTACGGCGCGACCGTGGCCGTCGAGGACGTCTCACTGACCGTCCGGTCCGGCGAGATCTTCGGCATCCTCGGCCCGAACGGCGCCGGCAAGACCACCACCGTCGAGTCGATCGCCGGCCTCCGTACGCCGGACAGCGGCGTGATCCGCGTCCTCGGCCTGGATCCGCGCAAGCACCGCACCGAGATCACCTCGCTGGTCGGCGTCCAGCTGCAGGCGAGCGAACTCCCGGACCGGATCAAGGCCGGCGAGGCGCTCGAGCTGTACGCGTCCTTCTACCCCTCACCCGCCGATCCGGCCGAAATGCTGGAGCGGCTCGGCCTGACCAAGGTCCGCAACACCGCGTTCGCCAAGCTCTCCGGTGGCCAGAAGCAACGGCTGTCGATCGCACTCGCGCTGATCGGCAATCCGAAGATCGCGATCCTCGACGAGCTCACCACCGGCCTCGACCCGCAGGGCCGCCGGGACACCTGGGAGCTGGTCAAGCAGATCCGCGCCGACGGCGTCACGATCATCCTGGTCACGCACTTCATGGAGGAAGCCGAGTACCTCTGCGACCGGATCGCGTCGTCGTGATCGTCCTGATCCTCGGGCTCGGCAGCCTCGTCTTCGGCGCCGATCTTCCCGCCTCACCGCTGGCTTTCGCCGTCTCCGTGATCCCGTACTCCGTTGCCGAACTCTCCATCGGACTGCTGATCGCCGGACTCGTCTCGACCGCCAAGGGCGCGAGCATCGTCGGCAACATCCTGTTCTTCCCGAGCATGTTCTTCGCGGGGGTCTGGACCCCGGGCGACCTGATGCCGGATGCCATCCGCTGGGTCCGTGACATCACCCCGATGGGTGCGGGCATGACGAGCATGCAGGACGCCTGGGCCGGCCACTGGCCCGGCGCCGCTCATCTGATCGCACTGGTCGCGGTGGCCGCCGCATGCATCGGGCTCGCCGCGAAGTTCTTCCGCTGGGAGTAGTTGCTGACGGTCACCCGATGTCGGTACGACGGTGGGTTATGCACAGGGCCTGTGTATAAGTCGGCTCGTTTCTGTGGATGGGCGGGCACGCACTGTGGACGACACGCGCGTGGTCGCGAATTGCCGGGAACTCTTGATCAGAAGGGGTTGTGCGGCTCCGGCGCGAAAGGTAGAAATGTCGACACGCTGTTCCAATCGGAGCGGCGGGTCGGACGGAAGCCGAGGACCCTTAGCGGTGGGGATCCCCACCGAGGTAGACCGGTGACGGGGTCTGCTGGACCCGACGGACCGTTCCGGGAAGCTGGAGACGTCACCTTCCTTCAGCTCTGTACAGGGCCCCTCCGACTCATACTCGGAGGGGTCTTGCTTTTACTCCCCGACCCAGCTCCCACACGCCGACGGCCGGCGTACAGGAGTCCTGTACGCCGGCCGTCGGGTGCAGCGGGATTCAGCGAAGCGTGATCACCACCGTGGAGCGCGACCCATGTGCGGCCACGTGCACCTCGGTACCACGCGTCGTCGTCACCAACTTGTACTGCGTGCTTCGGCCATCGACCGAGACGGAAGCAATCTTCGCTCCGGCGGGCAGCACCGCTCCGATCGTGACGGCCGCACCGACACCGTGGATCGTCACCTCGGTCCGGATCGCCTTGTTCGCAAGGCGTGAGCTGACATCGACAGAGCCGTGGCCGAGCCGGATGTTGCTACCGGCCACCTTCTGCTGGCCACCGGGAATCTGCGGCACGATCGACAACCGGCCGTGCCCGAGATCAGGGTCGACGCCCAGTTGCTGGTGCACGACCGGCCAGAGTACGCCGTACGTGCCCCACGCCTGCATCGTCATCGAGCGGTCCGTGAAGGCGCGGTCGATGTTCGCCGGCGAGTCGGGCGACGGCGCGATCTCGGGCATTCCGCCGGGCGTCTCCCAGACCTTCGGGTCGAGCTGGATCCGCGCGTTGCCGGTGGTGTACACCTGCTGCTGACCGGTGCCCAGTCGACCGAAGTTGCCCTCGGCAACGGCCATGATCGAGGTGTTCAGCGAGAAGATGCTGCGCTCGCTCTTCACTGCCGAGACGACCTCGTCGCAAGATGGGCCGGGGTTGCCGGCCGGGTCGGCTGTCGGTCCGGTACCGGTGTGGAACAGGCCGAATTGGCCTGTGTAGCAAGGCTTCTCCCGCTGTGTCAGAGCGATCTTCGCGTGCTCCGGTGAGGCCAGCGGAGCGTCGCCAACCTCGGCCTCCATCGGCGTGACTCCGGTCCAGTGCCGCTGGAAGATCGGGGTGTTGTCGTTCGCGGGATTCGCCGGGTCGTCGATCGAGTCGGCGTACCCGAACGCCTGCGCCACCCACCATCGCGTCTCGAACCGCTTCTGGAGATCGTCAGCCTTCGCGGTCGCCCATCGCTGGGTCGCACGATCATGCTTCGAGGCGGCCAGGTCGGCGAGATCGCGCAGCCCGCGAGCGAGGTACACCGTGCTGTCGAGTTTCTCGGATCCCATCCCGGTGCGCTCGACGTTCGCGAGTCCCTCGAGCCAGCCGTCGTTGTCGGCGTCCAGTTCGCGGTACACGTACTTCAGGTTCCGGACGCTGAAGTCGTACATCTCGTCGCGGAACCGGTCGTCGCCGGTCCATCGCCACAGCAGCGCCACGATACTCGGGAACTTCACCGTCTCGTCGGTGTTGCCCGCGCTCGTGTTGGAACCGAAGTACACATCGCCGGTGGGGGTGACCTCGTGCGCCACCTTCCCGCTGCGGTTGTTGAGGATGTCGCTGACGTCCTTCAGCGCACGCAGGTGTGCCTTCACCGTGTCGAACTGGCCGGCCGCGACCGCGGCGTACGAGGTGTACTCGCCGTCCGTCGCGAACAGCCACGGGTAGTCGGGGAAGCCGGCGCCGAACCAGCGCGCGACGTCGACCGTGCCTACCGGGGCCGGGTACGACTTGCCTTCGTTGACGTCGCGGATCTGCAGGTGGTGTGCCTCCTGGACCGAATCCGCGAGGTTCTGCTTGCTCCACTCGACGCTCTGCTGCAGCAGCCGGTCACCAGGCAGGTCCACTGACGACATCGAGTTGATCCGGTCGCGGCTCGCAGTCTTTGCCCGCAGCAACTTTTCCGGATTGCTGATCGCGTTGCGGTACTCGCGTCGCGCGGCGCCCTGGCCGTCGTCCGAACCGGCAACGGCGAACCAGACTGTCGTGGCCTTACCGGGTTTGAGATCGACGCTGTAGGTGAGTCGCCCACCGGTGCCCTTGCCGAAGGCTGTGTCGTCGCAGTGCGCGGGCGCGTCACCGTCGGCCGGACAGATCACAGCCGGGTCCTGCGGGCCGCGATGGTTGGCGCCGAGCGCGTGGCTGGTCGGACGCAGGGACGATCCGACGAGCGCGGCATAGTCGTGTGCCGCGGCATTCGCGACCGGCGGGGTGCCCTGGTCGCGGAACCGCAAGGCGCCATCGGCGTACGAGCCGGTGTCGGGGAGGTTCGACTGGCCGGCGTTCGGGGTGGTGCCGCCCCATGGGTAGGTCGGCATGAGTTCGGAGTGCGCGTCGACGTCGAGTGTGACGGTCTTGGCCTTGCTCGCCTTGAGCGTCAGCCCGACGACGGTGGCGCGGATCCCGTCGGGGACGAAGTCGGTCCGCTGGACGCGGACGTCGCCGGGGTAGTCGATCCGCTGGTAGCCGTGTCCGCTGGTGTACTTCGCGGCGGCGACATCCTTGCCGAGCCAGTCACCGTCGAGGCCGAACCACAGCCCGTCGAGCAACTTCAGCGGCGGCGTCCAGATGCCGCCCATCTCGCCGCGGGTGTGCCAGCCGGTCGCGGGGTACAGGCCGGTCTCGTCGCCCATCGCGTACGCCCGGTCCCCGACAACCAGCGACCGCCGATCCGCGAGCCGCCGACTCTCCGACAACTCACTGGCGGAGGCGCGACCCCGCAGTACCGGCAGCGTCTTGTACTGCGGCGGCGGGGGAGGCCGTAGTACCGGCGTCGGTGGTGCCTGGTGGGCCGGCGTTGGCGGGGGAGGGGAGTGCGGCGGCGCTCAGGGCGAGCACTGTCGCGAGGATGCCGGCTGGACCGGCGATGGTTCTGGTGGTTCGTCCGACAGGGCGGGGTGTCATGACGGGTTCCTCCTTCTCGCGGTGCCTCTTACACCGCATCAGCCCGGGGCTGAACTGCCCCTGATGACTAGTTCCGGTTGCAGCAGCCGCTCGGTCGACGACCTGAGCTGCTGGGTGGACTCGTCCGGTACTTCGGAAGTCGGCTGGCCGCTGGTCAGGATGTCGATCAGCTCGGCCGCGATCTGATCCATCGGCTGGCGGATACTGCTCAGGCCCGGCGAGACCACGGACGCGAGCGGCGAATCGTCGAAGCCGGTGACGCCCACGTCGACTCCCGCGGTCAGCCCACGAGTGCCGAGTTCGCGCAGCACACCGAGAGCGAGAATGTCGCTGATGGCAACAATCCCGTCGACCGATTGACCTGAGTCGAGCAGTTCGGCGGTCGCGCGGGCACCTTCGTCGATAGTGTCTTCGGCACAGCGGATCGCGAGTCCTTCGGTCGGCAGACCAAGTTCCTCGCAGGCGCCCTGCCATCCGCTCAGCCGGTCTTCGGCGAGTCCGGACGTCTTCGGCCAGCTGAGGAAACCGATCCGCCGCCGACCTGTCTCGTGCAGATGCCGTACTGCGCTCGCACAGCCGACGGCGCCGTCCACATCGACGAACGGACCCGGCTGGGTGGTCTCCTTCCAGACCCGGCCGAACGAGACGAACGGGATCTTCTGCTCCCGCAGCCACCCGTGGCGCGGATCGTGGGTCTCGGTCTGCGAGAGGACGAAGCCGTCCACGAGACGGCGCGCGTGCAGGTCGTCGTACACCGGCATGCCGTCGACTCCGGTCGGCGCGGTGAAGAGCAGGATGTGCCGCCCGGTCGCCTCGGCCGCGCCGCACAACGAGTGCAGGAACTGGTCCATCACGAGGTGCGCCTGACCGTTCGGCCAGCTCGGTACGCAGTACCCGATCAGCTCGACCGCGCTGGTACGAAGGCTGCGAGCGTTACGATTGGGGCGGTAGTTGAGCAGTTCGATCGACTTGGTGACCCGCTGCAGCGTGTCGGGGCCTGAGCCGGTGCGGGGCGTTCAAGGCGTTAGAGACGGTCTGGACCGAGACCTCCGCGTGAGCGGCGACCTGTTTCAGCGTAGCCATGAACGACCCCCTCAAATTCGGTGAAGACGCCCTTTTGAACGTTAAAACTCCCTCGCAGTCTCACCCGCCACCAGCTTCCGTGTCAACGGTCAGCCGACTCCCGCATCCCCACCGCACTGCCTCCCCGCCGCGCTGCTTGCGTCCGAAGAGGTGGGGGTCCTGCCCCACAGTTGTTCGGACGCAAGGTGGCTGCGTCCCTGACCTCCGCCCACCGCGCTGGTTGCGTCCGAAGAGGTGGGGGTCCTGCCCCACAGTTGTTCGGACGCAAGGTGGCTGCGTCCCTGACCTCCGCCCACCGCGCTGGTTGCGTCCGAAGAGGTGGGGGGCAGGACCCACTGCTGTTCGGACGCAAGGCGAGGGTGGCGAGGGGGGAGGGAGGCTCAGGGCAGCCGGGGATGGGTCGGTGCGGAGGGACGGTGTGGGCAGCGGAGCGGAAGCGCGAGCTCAGCTGAGCTGAGGGGGACCGGCGCGGAGGATCTTGTGGGCCTCGGAGACGGGGCCGGGCGCGATCCAGTGTCCCCACCAGTCGGCGCCGGCCTCGGCGAACGCGATCGGGTCGCCGCGGGTCACCTTGATCTCAAAGGTGTCGCTCGGCGCCTCGGCGCGAAGAGCGCGCACGTCGTCGGGAGTGATCTGCTGAGGAGCGTCGGTGCTGCCCTTGTACGCGGTACTGCCGTCCCACCTGAGAATGCGCCGGCGTACGGCGGGGACCAGAAAATTGCCGCCGACCCAGATCGGAATCCGCGGCCGCTGAACAGGCCGCGCTGTCAATTGAACGCCATCCAGCGTGTAGTGCTTACCGCTGAACGTCACCGGCTCGCCGCTCCACAGCGCGTCGATGATCTCGAGCGCCTCATCCAGCTTCTCGGCGAGGACGCGCGGATCACTCGGTTCGCCGACGCCGCTGAGAAAGGGATCGCCCGGATCGCCGATCCCGACGCCGAGCACGAGTCGCCCGCCGGACAGATGGTCCAGCGCGACAGCCTCGGCAGCCAATTGCCAAGGCCGTCGACGCGGCACCGGCGTCACCGTAGTACCGAGCCTCACCGTCGATGTCGCGGTCGCCATCGCGGCCAGACAAACCCACGGATCGTACGTCGGCTCCGACGCGTCGCCCTGATAGACGAGATAGTCCTCCAGGAACACCCCGTCCCACCCGCAGTCCTCCGCCATCCGCGCCAGCTCCGCCAGCCCGCGCGGATCCCGCCCGGCCCCGACCGCCCCGAACGTCACCGAGAATCTCATCCCCCGAAACTACCGGGCAGCGGGCACGTGCGGCGGCGGCCCGACCCGGCGGATCGCCGCAAGGTCATGGTCGAGAGCGCGGCTCAGCCCGAGGGCCTCGACCGGGCCGTAGCCGGAGCCCGACGGCGGCCCGGCTCAGCCCGAGGGCCTCGACCGGGCCGTGGCCGGAGCCCGACGGCGGCTGGGTGCCGTCGTCAGAAGCCTGCCGCCCGAGGAGCAGGCCACCCTGTTCGCGTACTTCGGTCGCGCCACGACGGCGTACCAGGAATCCACGCAGGAGTTGATCGCGCGGCGCCAGGGGTGACCTGCTCCATCGTCGTACGGGTCAGGCGGCGTGGCCGCCGTCGATGGTCAGTTCGGT
Source organism: Kribbella qitaiheensis (assembly GCF_014217565.1). Classification (NCBI taxonomy): domain Bacteria; kingdom Bacillati; phylum Actinomycetota; class Actinomycetes; order Propionibacteriales; family Kribbellaceae; genus Kribbella; species Kribbella qitaiheensis. The sequence goes on along the minus strand of NZ_CP043661.1, from coordinate 3,032,361 downwards.
GCCCGTGAGGTAGGCGGCGCCGGGACCGGCCAGGTAGACGACCGCGGCCGCGACTTCTTCGGGGGTGCCGAACCGGTCGAGGGCGAGGAACGAACGCTGGGCTTCGGCGTACGGTCCGTCGGCCGGGTTCATCGAGGTGTCGATCGGGCCGGGCTGGATCACGTTCGAGGTGATGCCGCGGCTGCCCAACTCGCGGGCCAGCCCCTTGTTCAGGCCGACCAGGGCTGCCTTGCTCATCGCGTAGAGCGTCATCCCCGGAGTTGTGACCCGCGCGGCGGCGCAGCTGCCGATGTGGATCATCCGGCCGCCTTCCGACAAGCGGGATGCCGCCGCTTGCGCCGCGACGTACACGCCACGCACGTTGACCGCCAGTACCCGGTCGAGATCCTCGATCGCGACGTCGGTGATCATCCCCATCGCGCCGACCCCCGCGTTGTTGACCAGGATGTCGAGCCCACCGAGGACGTCGACCGCCTGTACGACGGCCCGCTCGATCGCCTCGGCGTCAGCGGCATCGGCCTCGATCGCGAACCCACGTCGCCCGTTCGCCTCGATCTGCTTGACGACCTGCGCGGCGTCGTCCGCGGAGCTCCGGTAGGTGAAAGCCACGTCGGCTCCGCGCTCGGCCAGCGCGACCGCCGCAGCGGCCCCGATCCCACGGCTTCCGCCCGTCACCAAGGCCAGCTTTCCGGTCAGTTCAGTCATCTGCGGTGCTACTTTCTCTTCGTCCAGTTCGCTTTGTGTGTCTCCAGTTCAGCTGCCGGCGGCGGCGTCTGCTGGCGGGAAAACGACACCGGATCCTTACGTCGCATTTCCGCGATCGGGCCGCTTCACCTCCATGTCGCAAAATCGCTAGAGACTGTCGGTGGCAGCAGGGATGCTGGGGATGTGTACGAATGTCGCGAGCGGTGTGTGCGGGCGGTGCAGTCGAAAGACGCGCGTTTCGACGGTTGGTTCTTCACGGCCGTCCTGACGACGAAGATCTACTGCCGGCCGAGCTGTCCGGTGGTGCCGCCGAAGGTCGAGAACATGCGCTTCTACCCGAGCGCCGCGGCGGCCCAGCAGGCTGGGTTCCGTGCCTGCAAGAGGTGCCGCCCGGACGCGAGCCCAGGCTCCCCGGAGTGGAACGATCGCGCCGACCTGGTCGCCCGTGCGATGCGGTTGATCAGTGACGGCGTCGTCGACCGTGACGGCGTGCCAGGTCTTGCCACACAACTCGGGTACAGCGTCCGCCAGGTGCAGCGGCAGCTCCAGGCCGAGCTCGGCGCCGGGCCGCTCGCGCTGGCCAGAGCCCAGCGCGCCCAGACCGCGCGGCTGCTGATCGAGACGAGCCCCCTGCAGATGGCCGATGTGGCTTTCGCCGCAGGGTTTTCGAGCGTCCGGACGTTCAACGAGACCGTGCAGGAGGTGTTCGCCCTCTCGCCGACGGAGCTCCGCAGCCGCGCCAAGAAGGGGGCGAGCCAGAGAGTGCCGGGCACCATCTCGCTGCGCTTGCCGTTCCGTGCGCCGCTGACACCGGACAATCTCTTCGGTCATCTCATCGCGACCGGCGTGCCGGGTGTCGAGGAGTGGCGCGACGGCGCGTATCGGCGGACCTTGCGCCTGCCGCACGGTCACGGGGTGGCAAGCATGAAGCCGATGCCGGACCACATCGCCTGCCAGCTTTCACTGACCGATCAACGCGATCTGGCCATTGCGATCAGCCGCTGCCGCCGGATGCTCGACCTCGACGCCGACCCGATCGCGGTCGACGAACAGCTCCGGACGGACCCGGTGCTGGCCCCGCTGATCGACAAGGCGCCCGGTCGACGGGTGCCGCGAACGGTGGACGGCCCGGAGTTCGCAGTACGGGCCGTGCTTGGGCAGCAGGTCTCCACGGCGGCCGCGCGGACTCATGCGAGCAGGTTGGTGCAGGCGTACGGCGATCCGGTGGACGATCCGGCCGGCGGACTGACGCACTTGTTCCCGCGGATGGAGGCGCTGGCCGGGCTCGATCCGGAGACGCTCGCCTTTCCGAAGTCCCGGCGTACGACGCTCACGACCCTGATCGCCACGTTGGCGGCGGGCGAGATCGACCTCGGTGCCGGAGCCGACTGGGACAAAGCCCGCGAGCAGCTCGCGGCGTTGCCGGGGATCGGCCCGTGGACCGTCGAGTCGATCGCGATGCGGGCGCTCGGTGACCCGGATGCCTTTGTAGCAAGCGATCTGGGCATCCGGTACGCCGCCCGCGATCTAGGGTTGCCGGAGGCCCCCAAAGCGCTGATCGAGCACGCGCGAGCGTGGCGACCTTGGCGTGCGTACGCCGTGCAGTACCTCTGGGCGACCGGAGACCATGCCATCAACAAGATCCCGGAGCGAGATGAGTGACCTGACCATCGACCGGCTACTGCTGCGCCAGTGGAAGGAGTCGGACCGGGAGCCGTTCGCCGCGCTGAACGCGGATCCGGCAGTGATGGAGCACTTCCCGAAGACCTTCACCCGGGAGCAGAGCGACACGCAGCTCGCCGCGTTCACTGCCTCGATCGACACCCGGGGCTTCGGGTTCTGGGCAGTGGAGGTGCGCGAGACGGGTCGGTTCATCGGGCTCACCGGGCTGTCGGTGCCGAGCTTCGGGCCCCCGTTCCTTCCGGCTCGCGAGCCGATCACTCGCGCGGAGTGGGAGGCCCGGTCATGACGTACGCGGTGATCGACAGCCCGGTCGGGCTGCTCACGCTTGTCTCGTCCGCGGAAGGTGAGCTGATCGGCCTCTACATGGAGCGGCAACGCCATCTGCCGGACCTGGAGACGTTCGGCGCTCGCGACGATTCTGTTCTGCCGATGGTGGTCGAGCAGTTGCACGAGTACTTCGAGGATGGCCGGACCACCTTCGACGTGCCACTACGGATGAACGGGACGCCCTTCCAGCAACGGGTCTGGGAGGCGCTGAAGGAGATCCCGTACGGCGAGATCACGACGTACGGAGAACTGGGGGCGTCACTCGGCCTGGTGCCCGGCGCTTCGCGGGCGGTGGGACTGGCGAATGGGAAGAATCCGATCAGCATCATCGTCCCGTGCCACCGCGTGGTCGGCTCGAACGGCAGCCTCACCGGGTACGGCGGCGGGCTCGAGCGCAAGCAACAACTGCTCGACCACGAGCGGGCCGACGTTCTTTTCTGAGGTCCTGTGGAAAGTGCTCATTGGGTGAGCACTTATCGGGCGCATGCTTCCGGTATGAGCACACAGACCAAGACCCCGCAGGTAGTCACCGACGAGCTGGCAACCGACCTCGCGACCGTCGGTGAGTGGCGCGAGTGGCTGACGGCCAACGCGGGGGAGGAGCGGTCGGTCTGGCTGGTCATCCACAACAAGACCAGCGGCCGGGTCAACTTCGAGATGCCGGAACTGGTCGAGCAGGCGCTCTGCTTCGGGTGGATCGACGCGAAGGCGATCAGGCGGGACGGGCAGAGCCGATACCAGCAGTTCACCAGGCGCAACCCGCGCAGCACCTGGAGCCGGATCAACCGCGACCGGATCGAGAAGCTCACCAAGGCCGGGCTGATGATGCCCGCCGGTCAGGACCTGGTCGACCAGGCGAACCAAAGCGGCGCCTGGGACTGCTTGGCCGAAGCCCAGAACGGCGTCATCCCCGCCGACCTCCAGTCCGAGCTCGACCAGAACGCCACCGCCGCCCGTCACTTCGCGGCGTTCCCGCCGTCATCCCAGGTCCGCATCCTCAGCTGGATCGCCGGCGCCAAGCGCCCCGAGACCCGCCAGGCGCGGATCACCACCACCATCACCCTTGCGACCACCAACCACCGCGCCAACCACCCGAGCTGACCGACGTCGCCCAGTCCAGCCCACGGGCCGCGAGCCGGCGGCCCGGATGGCACCTCGCCATCTGCGGGAGTGAGCGGACCGCCAACACTCACCAACCGCTGGTCCGCCGCGCTTCTTGCGCTCACTGGTCGCGCGCTGCCGGGCGGCAGCTGAGTTGGTGAGTGGTGGCGGCTCGCAGTTGCCTGGTCAGGTGGTGATACTGGCTGGATCTTCCAGGCGTTCGGCGGCTGGAGGATTGGCCGGCGGGGGTGGGGTGCGGAGGGACTTGAGTTTGCGGACGGCCGACTCGGTGTAGCGGGCGGTGATCGGGCCGAGGATGACCAGGATGAGCGCGTACGCCGTCGCCGGCGGGCTACCCGGGTAACCGTCCGGTGTGATTCATGTTGCAATCAGGTGCAGTGCAACGAGTTGCATAGGTAGATTCCCCGGTATGGCTTTGGAGCACGCGATCCTGGTATCGCTGACCGAGCGGGCCGGGTCGGGGTACGAACTCGCTCGCCGGTTCGACCGGTCGATCGGTTTCTTCTGGCCTGCCACTCATCAGCAGATCTACCGGGTCCTGCGGCGGATGGACGACGCCGGCTGGGTCACGCATACGGCCGTCGCCCAGGAAGGCCGGCCGGACAAGAAGGTCTACCAAGTCTCGGTTGCCGGCCGGGACGAGCTGACTCGTTGGCTGGCTGAGCCGGTCGACGTGGCCGTTCTCCGCGACGGGCTCAGTGTGAAGCTCCGCGGCGCGTCTCTCGGCGACCCGGCCGCCGTACTGCGCGAGGTCGAGCGCCACCGGGGTGAGCACGCCGCGCTGCTGGAGATCTTCCGCGGGATCCAGCGCCGCGACTTCCCCAAGCCGGCCAAGCTGAGCGGCCGGGAGCTCCACCAATATCTGGTACTACGCGGCGGCGTACGGGCTGAGGAGTCGTTCCTGGCCTGGTGCGACGAGGTCATCGAGGCACTGCGATCGGAGCGGTCATGAGTGAGTACCCGAACCTGCTGGCACCCCTGGACCTCGGCCACGTCACCCTGAAGAACCGGGTGATCATGGGCTCGATGCATACCGGTCTGGAGGACCGGGCCAAGGACCTGCCGAAGCTCGCCGCGTACTTCGCCGAGCGGGCGCGGGGCGGAGTCGGCCTGATGGTGACCGGTGGCTACGCGCCGAACCGGACCGGCTGGCTGGCTCCGTTCGGGTCCAAGCTGACCAGTAGGCGGCAGGCCCGGAAGCATCGGATCGTCACCGATGCCGTGCACGCCGAGGGCGGGCTGATCGCGCTGCAGATCCTGCATGCGGGGCGGTACTCGTACCACCCGTTCAGCGTGTCCGCCTCGGCGTTGAAGGCACCGATCAACCCGTTCAAGCCGCGTGCGTTGTCGGATCGTGGTGTCCGGCGCCAGATCGATGCGTACGTCGAGTGCGCGGCGCTGGCTCGCGAAGGCGGGTACGACGGTGTCGAGGTGATGGGCTCCGAGGGGTACTTCATCAACCAGTTCCTCGCCGAACGGACCAACAAGCGCAAGGATCGCTGGGGTGGCAGTCCGGAGAACCGGCGCCGGCTGGCGGTCGAGATCGTCCGGCGGATCCGCGAGCGGGTCGGGCCGGACTTCCTGATCATCTACCGGCTGTCGATGGCGGATCTGGTCGAGGGCGGCCAGAGCTGGGACGAGGTCGTTGCGCTGGGCAAGGAGATCGAGGCGGCCGGCGCGTCGATCATCAACACCGGGATCGGCTGGCACGAGGCGCGGGTGCCGACCATCGTCACCTCGGTGCCGCGGGCCGCCTTCACCTCGGTGACGGCCTCGTTCCGGCCGCACGTGAGCATTCCGGTGGTCGCCTCGAACCGGATCAACCTGCCGCAGGTGGGTGAAGAGGTGCTGGCCCGCGGTGACGCCGATCTGATCAGCATGGCCCGGCCGTTCCTGGCCGATCCGGAATGGGTGCTCAAGGCAAGCACCGATCGTGCCGACGAGATCAACGTCTGCATCGCCTGCAACCAGGCCTGCTTGGACCACGCCTTCGCGAAGAAGACGGCCAGTTGCATGGTGAACCCGCGGGCGGCGCACGAGACGGAGCTCTTGCTGCTGCCAACCCGGCGTACGAAGAAGATCGCTGTGGTCGGGGCCGGGCCCGCTGGGCTAGCGGCCGCGGTGACGGCGGCTGAGCGAGGGCATCAGGTCGAGTTGTTCGAGGCGGACGACGAGATCGGTGGACAGTTCGGTATCGCGCAGAAGATCCCGGGCAAGGAGGAGTTCGCCGAGACGATCCGGTACTACCGGCGGCGGCTCGACCTGACCGGTGTGAAGCTTCACCTCGGCCATCGGGCGACTGCTGAGGATCTGAAGGGATTCGACGAGGTCGTGCTGGCGACGGGCGTAGCGCCGCGCATCCCGGCAATCCCAGGGATCGACCACGAGAAGGTCCTCTCGTACGTCGATGTCGTGCGCCACGGACGACCAGTCGGTGCGAGCGTCGCGGTGATCGGCGCAGGCGGGATCGGGGTCGACGTCAGCGAGTTCCTCACCACGACGGACTCCCCGACGCTCGACCTGGCCGCGTGGAAGGCGGAGTGGGGCGTCACGGACCCGACCCTCACGCCCAGCGCTCTGACCAAACCGCATCCCGAGCCGTCACCGCGGCAGGTTTACTTGCTGCAGCGCAAGACCGGAAAGATCGGCGCCGACCTGGGCAAGACCACCGGCTGGGTCCACCGCGCGGCCTTGAAAAACAAGAAGGTCGAGCAACTCCGCGGCGTCAACTACGAACGCATCGACGACGAAGGTCTCCACATCACCTTCGGCCCCAAACACGAGAACCCCCGCACCCTCGCCGTAGAAACCATCGTCATCTGCGCCGGCCAAGAACCCGTCCGAGACCTGGCCGCCACGCTCACCACCCCCGTCCACCTCATCGGCGGCGCCGACATAGCCACCGAACTAGACGCCAAACGAGCCATCAACCAAGCCACCCGCCTAGCCGCCACCTTGTAAGCCCAAACGCCCGACGTCCGCCCCGCCCCGCCCCGCCTCGCCTCGCCCCGCCCCGCCCAAACGCGGTGCTTCCCGCCTCCTGTTGGGGTTAGCCCATCGGCATGCCGGGGGGCGAACCCTCACACCAGGGGTGAACCCCCACATCAGTGGGTTGAGCCCACCGGGGCCGGACGCGGAATCTGGTCGGGCGGTAGCTACTTGGCGGCTGCGGCCTTGGCGGCTGCCTTCTTCTGCTGCTTGAACTCGCGGACCTTCGACAACGAGTCGGCGTCCACTACGTCGGCCACCGAGCGGTAGCCGTCCAGCGCGTAGTCGCCTGCGGCGGCCTCCCAGCCCTCGGGCCGTACGCCGAGTTGCTTGGCCAGCAGCGCCACGAAGATCTGAGCCTTCTGCTTGCCGAAGCCAGGCAGCTCCTGCACCCGCTTGAGGAGCTCCTTGCCGGTGGTCGGCTCCGTCCACAGCCGGGTCACGTCGCCGTCGTACCGGGTCTCGATCAGCGCGGACAACTCCTGCAGCCGGGCAGCCATCGAGCCGGGGAAGCGATGAATCGCCGGAGTCTGACTGCAGAGCTCCTTGAACGCCTCGGGCTCGGCGGCGGCGATGGCAGCGGGGTCCAGGTTGCCGAACCGGCCCAGCACCTTCCAACCGCCGCGGAAAGCATGTTCCATCCCGTACTGCTGATCCAGCATCATGCCGACCAGCACAGCGAACGGGTACTCATCAAGAACCTGGTCAGCCGCCGGCTCGTTGGCGATATGAAAGGCCATAGCTGCATGGTGCCACGAACCGCGGAGCGCGGGCGCGCGTCGTACCGCGTGCGGGTTAACCCCTGAGACGTGCCGGAACGACGGCGTCGGGCGGGTGGCGGGCCTATGCTCAGCGAGGGCAGGGCGACGACGTGGGGAGCGCGGATGGATATCCGGGATCTGGATCGGCGAGCCGGCGCAGTACTCGGCGAAGTGGTCATGCAGGTGCGGGCGGAACAGCTCTGGTTCCCGACCCCGTGCCCCGACTGGACCGTCCGCGGTCTGCTGCGGCACGTCGTCAGCGAGAACGAGGGCTTCGCCGCCGCCGCCACCGACGGGTCGGCACCTGTTCAGACCTGGACCGGTGGGCGGCTCGGTGACAACCCGGCCGGCGCGTACCGGCGGTCGAACGTCCGCGTCGCCGACGCGTTCGCCGACGGGGGAGCGCTGGACCGGCCGATGGAGGTCCGCGAGTTCGGGACGTTCCCGCGCCGGGTGGCGCTGACGTTCCGGCAGCTCGACTGCGTCGTGCACGCGTGGGACCTGGCCCGGGCGATCGACATCCCGTACGACCCGCCCGCCGACATGGTCGAGATGGCGCTCACGCTGGCCCGCCGGATCCCCGACACCGAGGCGTCCCGCGGCCCCGGCGCCGCCTTCGAACGCGGCGTCAAGATCCCCGCCGAAGCCTCCGGCCTGGCCACCCTGCTCGCCCTCCTCGGCCGCAACCCCGACTGGATCTCCCCCCTCGACTGACCCAGACACGAGCCCGTACTGCGAGCACCCGCTCCCGCGAGGCGCCCCGCAGTACTGCGGGCGCCTGCTCCCGCGGCGCCCGCGCCGCACCACCCCGAGATCGCGCTCGTCACCACCGGCGTCGAGGCCGACGTACTCGGGATCGCCCTCGACCGCATCTCCGCCTCGGAGCGTGCCGAGATCGTCGCCGCCCACCCGCGGCCCGACTTCAAGAACCGCATCCTCGAAGCCTTCACCAGGGGCATCGAACACCGCTCAGCGACCACCTTCGGCAACGTGAAGGCCGACGTCCTGGCCCGCTACGTCCCCGGCTTCCAGCCGATCAACTTCGTCGACACCATCCTCAACTCCTCCTGGCCGGAGTAGCGGTTCCGGCGGAAGCGTCGTCCACGGCCGTGGAGGTCTGGCCGGGCGCGGCGGCTCCGGGCAGTGCGTCGTACGCCGAGAGGGAGATCTGGTCAGGTGCTGCGATCGTGGCCTTGGCCAGCAGTGGGCGGAACGGGCGCGACGTCATCAGCCGCGTCGAGGCGTCGCGGAGCCGGATGCCCGTCTTCGTCATCGGCATCGCCATCTTGAGTCCACCCGGTGGCAGCTCCATCCGCTGGTCGACGTACGGCTGCATCCGGCGCTGGTACTCCGGGTACGCGCGCAGGTGGTTGCCATCGGCAATGGCCAGCTCACTCGCCAGACAGTAGGCGCCGACCAGCGACAGCGCAGTACCGTGTCCGGCCAGCGGCGAACCGCAGTACCCGGCGTCGCCGACCAGCGCCACGCGGCCGCGGGACCATTCCGGTACGACGACCTGGCTGGTCGTGTCGAAGTAGAAGTCGTCCGCCTCGGGCAGTTGCTCGAGGATCTTCGCCGTCTGCCAGCCGATCCCCGCGAACGTCTTCACCAGCAGCGCCTTCTGCTCCTGCACATCCCGTCGGTTGTAGGTGATCGTCGGCGACCGGAAGCTGAGCAGCGCCTTCGCCTGCCGCGGATCGTGATCCGGCCGGAGCCCGACCCAGCGACCGCCCGGTGCCGAGTGGATCTTCATCCACCCGTCCAGCGGCTCGGGCGCGTCGACGGTGAAGAAGGATCCGTAGCCGCCGAGATGCCGGACGTACTCCGACTCCGGCCCGAACGCGATCGACCGCACCCGCGAGTGCACGCCGTCCGCACCGACGACCAGGTCGAACCTCCGCTCGCCGCCTTCTCGGAACGTCACGACGACACCGCGCTCGTCCTCGGCCAACGCGGTGACCGAGTCGCCGTACAGGTACTCGACCTCGCCCGCGGTCGCGTCCAGCAGGATCTCGGCCAGGTCGCCGCGGAGGATCTCGATCTCGGCCACCGGGCCGCCGCCGTCGAACAGTTCGACCGGCAACGCCGCGGATCGGCGTCCGGAGGCGTTGACGTATTCCATCCCGAGTTCGTGCATCAGCCGGTCCTTGATCGCCGGCATCAGCCCCATCCGGGTGACGACCTCGCGGGCGATGCCGCGGATGTCGACGGTCTGACCGCCGGGGCGCGGCGTGGGCGCGACCTCGACCACGGTCGGGCGGAACCCGTACCGGTGCAGCCAGTAGGCGAGCGTGGGCCCGGCGATCCCGGCGCCGGAGATCAACACGTTCTTCGACATCGTCGACTTCCTTTCGATGGGGTAGTGCACGTACGGTGTACACACAGCAAGGTAGCCACTCGCTGGCATCCGGGGCTCGTACGGCGGCAGCCGCCCTAGTGCACCAATTTCCTGAACGGTGCAAGGCCGGTTTGGTGAGCGGGACCGGCTGCGGAAACAGCACCGAGTGCACTAGTGCGAAAGGACCTCGATGACCGACGCGCCGTACCAGCGGATCGCAGCCGGGCTCCGGCGACGGATCCAGACCGGCAACCTGAAACCAGGCGACCGGGCCCCCTCGACCCGCGCCCTGATCCGCGACCACGGCATCGCGATGGCCACCGCGACAAAGGCCCTCGCCCTCCTTCAGCAAGAACGCCTGATCCACCCCCGCCCCGGCGTAGGCAACATCGTCGGCCCCCCACCCCGCCGCCCACCCACCCCAACCGCCCCCCGGAGGGCAGCAGGCTCGCGCGCCTCTGCTGGCATGGCCGCCTCGCAGGGTTCCGCCGGCACGATCGCCTCGCGCGGCTCCGCCACCTCCCGCGGTTCAGCCGACGCGGGCGCCCCGCGCGCCTCTGCCGGCAGCGGCACCTCGCGGGGTTCCGCCGGCGTCGCGGGGGCTCCGCGCTCTGCCGGAGAACCGGGGGCCCACCCAGGGGCCGTACGAGGTGCTGTCGAGCCCGGTGAGGAGTTTTTGAGCCGGGAGCGGGTGGTGCGGGTCGCTATCGCGATCGCCGATGCGGATGGCCTGCCGGCACTGTCCATGCGGCGGATCGCCGGTGACCTCGGCGTCTCGACGATGGCGCTTTACCGGTACGTCGGCGGCAAGGACGCCCTCATCCTGCAGATGGTCGAAACTGCGGTCGGCGATTTCCCCTTCCCTGCAAAGCGTCCCACCAACTGGCGCGACGGGATCGAACAGGCCGCCCGCCTGCAGTGGGCGGCGTACCGTCGCCACCTCTGGCTGCCGGGCGCCGTCACCCTCAACCGCCCGCAGCTACTCCCCAACCTCGCGATGCACACCGACGCCGTACTGCGATCCGTCGCCGGCCTCGGCATCGACGCCAGCACGGCGATGTACGCCGCGATTACCGTCTTCGGCTACGTCCGCGGCGTCGCACTCAACCTCGAACCCGAGGCCCAAGCCGAACAAGACACCGGCATGACCGCCGACGAATGGGCCGACCACCACGCCGATCGCCTCACCAACCTGATGCAAACCGCAGACCTCCCCGGCTTCCAAGCCCTCCCGAACGGCTTCGACTTCGACTACGACCTGGACCAACTCTTCGAATTCGGCCTGACACTCGTCCTGAACGGCCTGGCAACCACCCTCACGCCATGACCGGCACCCTCCCCTTCCCGCGCCCTCCCTCCGCCCCCGCCCTCCCTCGGTCCGTCGCGCCCGCACCTCCCTCCGCCCCTGCCCTGCCTCGGTCCCCTCCGCACCCGCACCTCCCTCCGCCCCTGCCCTGCCTCGGTCCCCTCCGCACCCGCACCTCCCTCCAGCCCTGCCCTGCCTCGGTCCCCTCCGCACCCGCACCTCCCTCCAGCCCTGCCCTGCCTCGGTCCCCTCCGCACCCGCACCTCCCTCCAGCCCTGCCCTCCCTCGGTCTCTCCGCCCTCCTTCCTTCCCTCAGGTGCCGGGCGTCTGGTGTTGGTCTGTAGTGGAGGCGCACCGCTACGCTGAGTGCTCGACGGATGAGGAGGTGGCGATGGCATTGGAGCCGGTGTTCGCGCCCGACGTACCGGTCGAGGTGCGGCGGTTGTTCGAGCGCAAGCCGGAGCTGTTCGTCCCGGCCGGGCAGCCGCGGCCGAAGCGGGAGACGTCCTGGTCGATCGCGCCGGGAGCGACGTTCGGTTCGTTGCTGGTCTGGCTCGCGATCTGCGTCGGCGGCTGGATCCTCGGGCTCATCATCTTCGCCATCACCCTGCCGACCGCCGTCGCCGCGTGGTCCGCGCTCGCGCTCGCCGTGGTCGCCGTCGTACTGACCGGCGGGGTCGCCGTCAGCTCAGCGGTCGAGAACCGCGGTCACAAGGCCGCGCGGCTGCAGCACGGCAAGTACCTACTGCCCGAGGACTTCGACGACGCGGCCGGCCGAATGCTCGGGCGCGCGCAGCGTGCGGTGAGAACGGTGCTCGGGGCAACGGTTTCCCAGCGCGGCCTGCTCGACGAGATGCAGAACGAATTGGTCCTCCCCGAACAGCTTTGGGACATCGGCCAGGTCCTGCACGAACAGTCCGCACTCCGCGCCCGCCAGCTCGAGATCGCCAGCGGAATGGCGACGGCCGAGCTCGAAGCCGTACTCGGTCCGCAACGCCGCGCGATCACCCGCTCGGTGGATGCGATCAAGCGCAAGGTCGAGCTGCTCGAGCAGTACGCCGACCGGGTCCGCTCGGCCGACGCAGCCCTCCGCGCCGAAGCGGCCCTGGAGGACGGCGACCGCTACATCGAACTCCTCGCCCGCACCGAACCAGTCGGCGACACCACCGTCGTCCAAGGCTTCGCCGACGAGGCAACCGCCCTCCGCGACACCCTCTCCCGCACCATAGAATCCGCCCGAGCCGCCGGCCGAACCCTCGCCCTCCCGGACTAACGCCTCCGCCCCTCCGCCCTTCGGCGCGCTCCCCTCCTCCGCCACCCGGGCGACACCTCTGCCCTCCGCCCTTCGGGCGCTCCCGCTCCTCCGCCTGTCCGGCGGCACCTCTGCCCTCCGCCCTTGCCCCGCCACCACCGGCGTTCCCGCCCCTCCGGCGCCACCACCGGCGTTCCCGCCCCTCCGGCGCCACCACCGGCGTTCCCGCCCCACCGGCGGCCCCCTCGCCTTCCCCTCCCCGGCACCCCGCCAACCCTGGCCTTCCTCGAGTAGTGCGGCACTAGGCTGCCGTCATGAGTCGGACTGTGGTTGTTGCGGGTGGGACTGGTGGACTCGGGTCGGCGGTGACGGCTGAGTTCCTCTCGGCTGGCTGGCGGGTTGTGGTGCCGGGTCGTAGCGAGGCGACGCTGGCGGAGCTCGGGCAGCACGAGGGATTGCAGACGCTGGTCGCGGACCTTTCCGATCCGGCGGGTGCGGCGCAGGTTGCCGAGGTTGCTGCCGCTGACGCGGGAGCGCCGGTCAAGGCTGTGCTCAACCTGGTCGGTGGGTTTGCGTCCGGAGCCCGGGTGCACGAGACGCCGGTCGAGGAGTTCGAGGACCAGCTGCGGCTCAATCTGCGGCCGATGTATCTGGTCACCCAGGCCGTGCTTCCGCAGCTGATCGCGGCCGGTGGGGGAGCGGTGGTCTGTACGTCGAGCGGTTCCGCGCTGAAGCCGTTCTCCGGGGCGGCCGGTTACATCACCGCGAAGGCGGGTGTGCTCGCGTTCGTCGATGCGCTCGCTGTCGAGTACGCGAAGGACAACATCCGCGTGAACGCCATCGTCCCCGGCACGATCGACACCCCAGCCAACCGCCGCGCCCGCCCGACCGCCAACACCTCCACCTGGACCCCGCCAGCCAGCATCGCCACCGTCCTCCGCTTCCTAGCCGAGAACGAAGCCCTAACCGGAGCCCACCTCCCGGTCTGAACCAACCCACTCCCACCCCCCCCGCAGTACGACGCCGCGCCACCTCGCAGTACGACGCCGCCCGGCGCCCCGCAGTACGAGGGGCTAGTTCTTGCGTTCTTCAATCAAGAGCGCTACCCCGGCGAGGATGCGGTCGAGGCCGAACTTCAGGGCGTGCTCGGAGTCGATCGGTGCCTGGTGCTGTTCGCCTGCGGCCGTTCCGACCCGCCCGGCGACCGGAAACCGCTCGGCCAGGGCTCCCATGTACCGCGCGAGCGCAGGCCCCGTCGTGAGCCACCACTCCGCGTCGGTCAGACCCGACTCGCGCTGCGTGGCGAGGTGCTCGGCCGCCGTCCGCGCCGTGCCGTGCACATGCGTGATGATCAGATTCAGCGTCGAATCCATCTCGACGTCGGTCAGTCCGACCCCGTCCAGCGGCCGGAGTTCGGCCTCGTACTTGAGCGTGATGTTCGGCCCGAGCGCTGACCGGACGGCCGGCACGTCGTGGATCCACGGGTGCCGCATCAGCACCTCCCAGTTGCGCTTGGCAACGAACTCCATCGCGCCGCGCCAGCCGCCCGGTTGCCGCGCCGGCTCGTCGACATCGCCGTACAGGTCGCCGTAGACCGAGTCGAACATCAGCACGGTCAGCTCGCCCTTGCCCGGCACGTGGGTGTAGAGCGACATCGTGCCGGCCTTGAGCTGCTCGGCGACCAGCCGCATCGAGACCGCTTCCAGCCCGTTCGCGTCGGCCAGCTCGATGGCCGTGTCGACGATCGCCCGCAGCGTCAGCCCGGACCGGCCGGGCTTGGTGTGGGTGCCCCAGAGCAGGGCCAGGCTGCGGGCCGGATCGGCCACGGCGGTCTTTTTTCCAGGCACGGGAACAAACCTTAGCCGGTCGTCGTTGAGCTGATCAGTATCGAGTCGTACGGTGTACGGTACAGTCTACGGTTCAAACTGCAAGAGGGGATGGAAGTGGCAGAAGGCGTGATCGTGGCAAGCGAAGTACGCAAGAACTACGCCGGCGGGACGGAGGGGGCGGGCCTGAACGGGTTCGACCTCGAGGTCGCGGCCGGCACGGTGGTCGGCCTGCTCGGGCCGAACGGGGCCGGCAAGACCACCGCGGTACGGATCCTGTCGACGCTGCTCGAGCTGGATTCCGGCGAGGCGACGGTCGCCGGGTACGACGTACGCCGCCAGGGTGCGGAGGTTCGGCGGCGAATCGGCCTGGTCGGGCAGTACGCGGCGGTCGACGAGATCCTCACCGGGCGGCAGAACCTGGTCCTGTTCGGCAGGCTGAACCATCTGTCCCGCCCGGCCGCGGTCCGGCGGGCGGACGAGTTGCTCGAACGGTTCGCGCTGACGGCGGCCGCGGATCAGGCGGTCGCCAAGTACTCCGGCGGGATGCGCCGGCGGCTCGATCTGGCGGCGAGCCTGATCGTCGCGCCGGCCGTGCTGTTCGTCGACGAGCCGACGACCGGGCTCGATCCGGCCGCGCGGATCGAGGTCTGGTCCGCGGTCCGGGACCTGGTCGACGGTGGAACGACGGTGTTGCTGACCACGCAGTACCTGGAGGAGGCGGATCGATTGGCGGACCGGATCTCGATGCTCAAGGCAGGCAAAGTCGTTGCCGAAGGCACCCCGGACGAGCTGAAGGCGGAGCTCGGGGCCGACTGGCTGGATCTGCTGCTGCTCGACCCGGCCGACGTCCCGCGAGTGCTGGCGTTGGTGGAACGGCTGGCCGACGGCGAGGTCCGCGTCGACGACCTGCGGGTCAGCATCCCGGTGCGGGATCGCACCCGGGCCTTGGTGGACGTGGCGACGTCGTTGCGGGAGGCAATGATCGAACCGGAGGACATCACCTTGCGGCGGCCGACGCTCGACGAGGTCTTCCTGCACTTGACCACGACGGAGGTGGCGGTATGACGAACCGTTTCGGCTGGGCTCTCGCCGACGGCTGGACGATCGCGCGGCGCGATCTGACGCATTGGCGGATGCAACCAGGCGTGGTCATCTTCAAGTGGCTCTTCCCGGTCCTGATGCTGCTGATGTTCGGCGCCCTGCTCGGCGGCGCGATGGAACGCCCCGAGGGCCAGTCGTACTACGAGTTGCTGGTGCCCGGGATCTTCGCGCTGGCCATGCTCTTCGGACTCGAAAGCACGATGATCGCGGTCACCGAGGATGCGTCGAAGGGCGTCACCGACCGATTCCGCTCGCTGCCGATCAGCTCGGCCGCGGTGGTGCTCGGCAGGTGTATCGCCGACCTGCTCGACTCGATCGTCACGCTCACCGTGCTGGTGGTCACCGGCCTGGCGTTGGGGTGGCGCTGGCACGGCACGTTCGCGGCGGCGCTCGCCGCGTTCGGGGTGCTGTTGCTGCTCCGCTTCGCCTTGCTCTGGGTCGGAATCTTCATCGGTCTGGTGGTGAAGAACGCGCAGAGCATCAGCATGGTCCAGGTGCTCGTCTGGCCGATCGGATTCCTCTCCAGCGCCTTCGTCGGCACGTCCACGATGCCGTCCTGGCTGGGGGCGATCGCGCAATGGAACCCACTCTCGCTCACCGCGACCGCTGCTCGATCGCTCTTCGAGAACCCCGATACCGCACCCGCATCCTGGATCGGCGACCACGCCCTCCTGGCGGCGCTCGTCTGCCCGCTGCTCCTGACCGCCGTCTTCCTGCCGCTGGCCGCGACCCGCTTCCGGAACCTGTCCCGCTGACTCGCAGTACGGGGGTGTGAACCCTCCGCGAAATTTGACCAACAATCGAACCTCTGTGCGATCCTAGGGCCATGGGGAGCAACAGGCGATATCCGCGGGAGCCGCCGCCGGACAGCCGGCGGCGGCACTGCTGGGTGCTCGCCACAGCGCACGAGCGAGGCCCGTGGCCAGGCTTGATCCTGGAGTGGCGGCGGAACAACTCCGATGACTGGATGGCCCGGGTCGTCTACGTCCCGAATCCGAAGGAGGCCAAGTCGGTGGAGGCCTGGTTCGCCGCCGGTCTGCTCCGCCCGCTCGAGCCTCCACGCGCCCCGTCCCGGGTGCCGCCGGGGCAGGTCGACTTCCGGTGAAGTAAACCGATCGGCGCTCAGTGGCGTCTGAAGAAGTGTGCGTCTTGGGTACTGGACGCACACTGGTATCGGGCGCTGACAGGGGAGATATGGGGAGTCGATCACGCGCGACCCGTGCGAAGGGTCGTACTGCGGGGACGGGTCATGCCCGGTCCCGGAGCGTGTCCGGCTCGCTCGGACTGACCCTGCTCAGCGCTCTGCTGCCGGGCGTCGGCCTGATTATCGGCGGCCGCCGGCGGCTTGGCGTGTTCGTTCTCACCCTCACCCTGGGTCTGCTGGGGCTCGTCGTGTACGTCGGGCTGACGCGTCGCGACGAGGTTCTCGCGGCGGCGGTCGTGCCGAGCCGGTTGTTGATCACCAGCGTCGGTATCGGTCTGCTCGCGCTGCTCTGGATCATCGTGATCGTCGGCTCGCACCGGTTGTTGCGCCCGGCAACGGGTGGTCCGGCGGGACGGGCGCTTGGTGCGACGACGGTCGGGTTGCTCTGCTTCGCGATCGCGGCGCCCGCTGCCGTCGGCGTACAGAATGTCCTCGCCCAGCGGTCGCTGGTCCAGAACGTGTTCCAGTCGCAGGGGGACAGCAAGAGCGCAACCCGGCCGAGCACGGTCAACGTGAAGGATCCCTGGGAGGGTAAGCCCAGGTTGAACCTGCTGCTGCTCGGCGGCGACGACGGCAAGGGCCGGATCGGCGTCCGCACCGACACCGTCATCGTGGCGAGCATCGACACCCAGACCGGTGACACCGCGCTGATCTCGATGCCCCGACAGCTCACCTTCATGCCGTTCCCGGAGGACTCGCCGCTACACAAGTTCTACCCGGACGGCTTCGGCCAGGAGGGGCTCAGCCTCGAAGGCCGGCTGGAGTGGATGCTGACCGCGATGTACCAGAACATCCCGGACGCACACCCCGGCATCCTCGGCCCGTCCGACAACCAGGGTGCCGACGTGGTGAAGCAGTCCGTCGGCGAGGCCACCGGACTGAAGATCGACTACTACCTGCAGGTGAACCTGCAGGGCTTCGACGAGATCGTCGACGCGCTCGGCGGGATCACCGTCAACATCAACGAGAAGGTCGCGATGGGCGGGGAAAGCAGCACGCACACCCCACCCGGCCAGTGGCTCCACCCGGGTCCGCAACAGCACCTCAACGGCTTCCAGGCGCTGTGGTTCGCGCGCGGGCCGGTACGGCGCGGACGACGACCAGCGGCAGATCCGCCAGCGCTGCGCGATCAAGGGGATCGTCGATGCCGCTGATCCGTCGACCCTCGTCACGAAGTACCAGGCGATCGCGAAGGCGGGCAAGCACCTGCTCCGGACGGACATCCCGCAGGAGCTGCTGCCGGCGCTGGTCCAGCTGGGGCTGAAGGTGAAGTCCGGCACGGTGTCGAACGTGTACCTGGATGTGTCGAAGCTGAAGCTCAAGTACCTGCACCCCGACTACGAGGGTCTGCGTGAGACGGTCCAGAAGGCCCTCGAGGCCAAGCCGTCCGACGCCCCGGCGACGCCGAAGACGCCCGCGACCCCCGGCAAGTCGACCACCCCCGGGAAGTCGGTCACCCCACCCCCCACCGAGAACCTCAACGACGCCTGCGCCTACCACCCCACCGGCGACCAGGCCGACAGCTGAAGCCGGAGCGGACCCGGGTAAATGTGGTGTGTCGATCTGCGGATGACCTGCTCGACGTGAGAGTAAGTGATCGACAGATTTCGACGAGGGAGTACAGCGATGCGCTACATGATCATCAACAAGGCAGACGAGAACACCGAGGCCGGGCGGATGGTGAGGCAGGAGGTCGCCGAGGGTGTCGGCAAGGTGGTCGAGGATCTGTCCAAGGCCGGCGTACTGCTGTTCGCCGAGGGAGTGCATCGGAGTTCGCTCGGTGCGCGGGTGAAGGTCGCAGGCGGTAAGCGGACAGTGACGGACGGGCCGTTCGCCGAGACCAAGGAACTGATCGGCGGCATCATCGTCGTCGACGTCCGCACCAAGGACGAAGCAGTCGAGTGGGCTGCCCGCCTGGCCGAAGCCCTCGACGGCGAAATCGAGGTCCGCCGCGTAGTCGAAGAAGCCGACTTCGCCCCCGACTCAGACCTCTTCCAGAACTAACCGCTAGCCCCCGGAGCCCGGCCGACCGAGCTCTGGGGGATCCCCACGTACGTCCTGCGTCGGCGCTCCCGCCCTGGGATCGCCGCTCCTGCGTCGCGGCTCGGGGATGTGCCGACGCAGCTACTGCGTCTGTACACCCCACCCCACCCACCCCACCCGCCCGATACGCCGCCTCGCTTCGCTCAGACGCGGTGCTTCCCCTCCTCCTGTCGGGGTTGCCCCATCGGCATACCAGGGAGGGAACCCCGACAGGAGGGGCGAACCCCCATATCAGTGGGTTGAGCACATCCAGCCCATCGGCGTCGCCCGATCGCCGGACCGGTCGGCCGGCACCCGGACACGCCCGCCTCCGCCCGCAGTACGCCGTCGTCATCTTGGCGGTCGGCGAACCCACTTTGAGGGGTTGGCCCCTCGAAGTTGGGTTGCCTGTGGAATCCGGGTGGGTAACCCCCACTTAGTGGGGTCAACCCCTCGAAGTTGGGGGTTCGCCACAGCGGATCTGTGGGTCTGGTCCAACCGGGCTGGGGGTGCGGATCAGGGAGGGGGCAGGAACCGCGGGTGGTCCGACGACGGGTTTTGGCTGGTGCGTGTGGAGAGCCACCGAAGAGTGCGTGTGACGAGCGACGGAGGAGGTGCGTGGGAAGGCAAGCTTGCCGTGACCCCAACCGTGCTGTTCTATCGGTCGGGTGACGGTTACGGACACTCACGGGGCTATTGACGCGGTCTGGCGGATCGAGTCGGCGCGGATCATTGCCGGCGTCGCGCGGATCGTGCGGGATGTCGGGTTGGCCGAGGAGTTGGCGCAGGATGCGTTGGTGGCTGCGTTGGAGCAGTGGCCGGAGTCCGGCGTACCGAGTAATCCCGGCGCCTGGCTGATGGCGATCGCCAAGCGGCGGGCGATCGACCTGATCCGGCGCAAGGAGACGTACCAGCGGAAGCTGGTCGAGATGGGGCATCAGCTCGAGATCGACGGCGACAGCGTCGAGGACGATGTCGAGGCGATCCTCGAGGACACGATCGAGGACGACCTGCTCCGGCTGGTGTTCACCGCCTGTCACCCGGTGCTGACCACCGATGCTCGCGTCTCGCTGACGCTGCGGCTGCTCGGTGGGCTGAAGACCGACGAGATCGCGCGCGCGTTCCTGGCGCCGGAGTCGACGATCGCGCAGCGGATCGTACGGGCCAAGCGGAATCTCGCCAAGGCGGAGGTCGAGTTCGAAGTACCGACCGGCGAGGAGCTGGTCAACCGGATGTCGTCGGTGCTCGAGGTCATCTACCTGATCTACAACGAGGGGTACTCCGCGACCGCCGGTGACGACTGGATGCGCCCGACCCTCTGCAACGAGGCGATGCGGCTCGGCCGGCTGCTGGCGGAGCTGGTGCCGGACGAGTCCGAGGTACACGGCCTGGTCGCCCTGATGGAGCTACAGGCATCGCGGGCCAACGCCCGGGTCGGCCCCTCCGGCGAGCCAGTTCTTCTGCTCGACCAGGATCGCCGCCGCTGGGACCGGCTGCTGATCCGCCGCGGCCTGGAGAGCATCGACCGCGCCTGGTCGACCGAGGAACCACCTGGTCCGTACCTGCTGCAAGCGGCCATCGCCGCCTGCCACGCCCGCGCGGCCGAGGCCGAGGACACCGACTGGCCGCGCATCGCAGGCCTGTACGCCGTACTCGCGCAGGTGACCCCGTCGCCCGTGGTCGAGCTCAATCGGGCGGTGGCGATCTCGATGGCGTTCGGGCCGGAGCGGGGACTCGTCGCGGTGGACGCGTTGCTCGATGAGCCGACGCTGAAGGAGTACCACCTGCTGCCGAGCGTGCGAGGTGACCTGCTGTTCAAGCTCGGCCGCCTCGACGAGGCTCGCGCCGAGTTCGAACGGGCCGCGGCGATGACCCGCAACGAGCGTGAGCGCGCCTTCCTCCTCGACCGCGCGGCCGCCTGCTGACGAAACTCACTGCGGCCTGCTGAAGAAACCGCACGGCAGCCTGCTGAAGAAGCTTCGAGAACTTTGTCGAAAGCGACGTGATCCACTCGACGCAGGGGTGAGACCAGGTGAATGGCACCGGGTCCGATCGGTTGAGGAGCTCACGATGGACAAGGTCACTTCGGCGGACGGCACTGCGATTGCCTACGACCGGTTGGGCGACGGGCCCGCGGTCGTCCTCGTCTGCGGCGGTTCCGTGGACCGGTTGTCGAACGCCCCGCTGGCCGCGCTGCTGGCGGAGAAGTACACGGTCTACAACTACGACCGCCGGGGCCGCGGCGACAGCGGCGACGCGGAGGTCTACGAGATGGAGCGCGAGTTCGAGGACCTGGATGCGATCTTCGCCGTTGCCGGCGGCTCGGCTCACCTCTACGGGACCTCGTCCGGCGCGGTGCTCGCGCTCCTCGCGACCGCCGCGGGCCGGCCGGTGAACCGGCTGGCGCTGTGGGAGCCGCCGTTCATCCTCGAAGGCACCCGCGAGCGCCCGCCCGCGAACACGGCGGACATCTACCGCGACTTCGTCGCCAAAGGCCGCCGCGACCAGGCAGCGGAGTACTTCATGGCCGAGGTGGTCGGACTGCCGCCCGAGTTCGTCGAGATGGCCAAGGCATCGCCCTGGTGGCCGGCTCAGGAAGCGATCGCGCACACCCTCGCGTACGACGCGACGGTGATGGGCGACTACTCGGTTCCGACCGAGACGGTCGCGGCCGTCGCAGTACAGACGCAGGTACTCACCGGCGGCGCTTCGGACGAATGGATGCGGCTCGGCAACGAAGCCGTGGTCAAATCATTGAGCGACGGCAGTCACCGGACGCTTCCCGGTCAGCAGCACAACGTCGACGCCGCAGTACTGGCTCCCGCGCTGAAGGAGTTCTTCGCATGAACACCATCACTTCGAACACAGTGAGATCCAAGGACGGTACGACGATCACGTACGACCGGGCCGGTGAAGGGCCCGCCGTCGTCCTCGTCGACGGCGCGCTGTGCAGCCGGGCGCAGGGTCCGATGCCGGACCTCTCGAAGGAACTGGCCTCGCACTACACCGTCTACAACTACGACCGGCGCGGCCGTGGTGACAGCGGCGATGCGAAGGTCTACGAGGTCGAGCGCGAGATCGAGGATCTCGCAGCTGTGATCGAGGCGGCCGGCGGGTCTGCGTACGTCTACGGCACCTCATCCGGCGGTGCGCTCGTACTACGCGCTGCCGCGGCCGGGCTACCGATCAGCAAGCTGGCCGTCTTCGAGGCGCCGTTCGTGGTCGACGACAGCCGCAAGCCGATCCCGCGGACCTGGGCCGCCGACATGCGCGCGCTCGCGGACGCGGGCAAGCGGGGCGACGCGATCAAGTACTTCATGACGAAAGGCATCGGACTGCCGGCGATCGTCGTCACCCTGATGAAGCTGATGCCGGCCTGGAAGGCGATGAAGGCCGTCGCCCACACCCTCCCGTACGACGCGGAGCTGGTCGGCGAGAACGCGTTCGGCAAGCCGCTCGACGCATCCCAATGGGCCGGGCTGACCATGCCGGTCCTGATCGCGGCAGGCGGTAAGAGCCCGGCCACGATGCGTACTGCGATCAAGGCCCTCGCGGACGCCGTACCGGGTGCCGTGCACCAGGAGATCCCAGGGCAGACCCACATCATCAAGGCGACGGCGATCGCGCCGGTGCTGACCGGCTTCTTCGGCGGCGCGTGATGAAGTTCCGGACCAGACTCCTCGGGACGACGAAGGTCGGGATCGAGGTTCCGCCCGACGTGATCGAGGCGCTCGGCAAGGGCAAGAAGCCGCCGGTCGTGGTGACGATCGGGAGCCACAGCTACCGCAGTACGGTCGCGGTGATGGGCGGCAAGTTCATGGTCGGGGTGAGCGCGCCGAACCGCGAGGCCGCCGGGGTCGAGGGTGGCGACGAGGTCGATGTGGAGCTGGTGCTCGACGCCGCCGAGCGAGAGGTCGCCGTACCGGCGGATTTCGCGGCCGCGCTCGACGCGGAGCCGGCGGCCCGGAAGTTCTTCGACGGGCTGTCCTACAGCCAGCGGAGCTGGTTCGTGCTCGGGATCGAGGAGACGAAGAAGCCCGAGACCCGGCAGAACCGG
Source organism: Kribbella qitaiheensis (assembly GCF_014217565.1). Lineage (NCBI taxonomy): Bacteria > Bacillati > Actinomycetota > Actinomycetes > Propionibacteriales > Kribbellaceae > Kribbella > Kribbella qitaiheensis. Next base: position 3,009,666 of record NZ_CP043661.1, on the reverse strand, counting down.
ATCACCAAGGCCGTCGAGCGCCTCGCCGGCGGCCGCGGCCAACGCTGACCCGAGCGGCGGCGCGGTCGAGATGGCGATCTACGGCCGGCCGAGCGATACGTCGTACGGGCGACCGCTTTGCGTCCGAAGAAGGGGTGGGACCCACCAGTTCTTCGGACGCAAGAGGTCGTCAGGTGATCAGCCGACGGTGATGAGACCGCCCGCGTTGCTGCGGGCGGCGTCGAAGCGCGCGGCCGCGTCCGCCCAGTTCACGACGTTCCACCAGGCCTTGACGTAGTCCGGCTTCACGTTCTTGTACTGCAGGTAGAAGGCGTGCTCCCACATGTCCAGCATCACGATCGGGATCTGCCCGGCAGGCAGGTTGCCCTGCTGGTCGTACAGCTGGTGGATCAGCAGGTTGCCCTGCAGCGCGTCCCAGCCCAGGATCGCCCAGCCGGACCCCTGGATGGTGGTCGCCGCGGCGGTGAAGTGCGCCTGGAAGGCGTCGAACGAGCCGAACGACTCGTCCAGCGCGGCCGCCAGCTCGCCGTCGGGCTTGTCGCCACCGTCCGGGGACAGGTTCTTCCAGAAGATCGAGTGGTTGACGTGGCCGCCGAGGTTGAAGGCGAGCGTCTTCTCCAGCCCGACGATGGAGCCGAAGTCGCCCCCCTCGCGGGCCGCGGCCAGCTTCTCGAGCGTGTCGTTGAGACCCTTCACGTAGGTCGCGTGGTGCTTGGAGTGGTGCAGCTCCATGATCTCGCCGGCGATGTGCGGCGCGAGTGCGCCGTAGTCGTAGGAGAGTTCTGGCAGCGTGTACGTGGTCAACTCTGCTCCTTCGTCAGGGCCCGGGGGCCTAAATCTGCGGTGTCCTCGGACAGCGACACCAGCTTGAAACTTCAACCACGGTTGAGGTCAAGTCACCGCGCCGGAAGACTGCCCGTCGCGGGTTACCCAACCTGTGCCCGGCAGTGCCCACTTCACACAGCCACCCCGGTCACCCCTCCAGCTTCACATACTCGCCCCCTCGATCCACGCGAGAGGTCACCGGTCTCACCTCAGCCTGTTGACCACTCAGGCTGAGGTGCGCCGCGGCCGCGTGCTACCTGACGTCGAGGACCAGCTTGCCCCGGGCGCGTCCGCTCGCCTTCCGCTGATGTGCCGCAGTGGCCTCGGCCAGCGGAAGACTGCTCGACCTGGACCCGCGCCCCGACGGCCTCGACCGGGGCCGCGATCTCGCCGAGCGCGAACGGCGGGTCGCCGAGGGCGCCGGCCATCCCGTGCCCTGCTACGAAATCGCCTGACTGTCGCTTCAGTTGCAGGTCGGCTGCTCGGCTCGAACCACTAGGCTGTTGTTTGAAAGTCGTACAGCATGAGAGGTGCATCTTATGAGTCCCGTAGCAGCCCGTACTGCGGCACGGAGCCGGCGGCGGCTGGCCACGGAGATCAAGGACGAACTGCGGCAGTTGAGTAATCAGCTGTCGTTGCTGAACCATCAGGTTGGCGCGCAGTTGGAACTCAAGGATGTCGACCTCGACTGCCTCGAGCTGATCACCCGGCACGGACCGATGAGCCCGACCGCGGTGGCCAGGCGGGCCGGCCTGCATCCCGCCACGATGACCGGCATTCTCGACCGGCTTCAGCGCGGTGGCTGGATCAGCCGCGATCGGGATCCGGAGGCGAGCGATCGCCGGGCCGTCGAGGTTCGCGCGCTGAAGGACCGCAGCGCCGAGGTCTTCCAGCTCTACTCGGGGATGAACGGCACGATGGACGCCCTCCTCGCCGAATATGCCGACGCCGACCTGGAGCTGCTCGCCGGCTTCCTCCGGCGTACGGCGGAAGCGGGCCGAGCCGCGACGGAGACTCTCGCCGACGGCTGAGCCGCGCTGACCCACCCAGCTGCCGACGCACGCACTGCCGGCAAATAGAGCTTCACCGAGTCTGGGTGAACTCTCTCCTAATTTCATATGGGACTCATATGATACGGACACCACATTAGAGGATGCCCGAAGAGACAACAAGTGGGACAGCATGGCGAACATCGTCCGGCGACGGTGATGAGTGGTCACTTGTGCTCCTGTGGCGTCGTGAAGACCTACCTATCGTATGAAATTCATATTGCATGGCCGTGATATGAGTAGACCGAGGATCAGCGCCGGTGGAGGGTGCTGACGCCCCAGAGTTCGGCGATTCGGCCGTCTGTGACCCGGAGCAGCTCGAACATCGTGGGAGGGTTCCCGGCGGCGTCCGGGCCGGCGTTGTGGATGGTTGCCCCTACGACGACCTTGTCCTCGTCCACCACGATGTCCTCGGCTTCGATCCGGAGGTCGGGAAACCTCTCCCGCACCATCGTCCAGGCGGTCCGGACAGGGGCGGTGCCCGACTGCCGCAAGGGGTGGCTGTAGAAGTCCGGCGCAAAGATCTCGTCGACCGCCGCGAGGTTGCCCGCGTTGGCCGGCCCAAGGCCCAGCCGAGCAGGTCTGGTCCGGGCCCACGGCGCCTGCGCCGCAGCCAAGAACGGGACACTCGCGTGGATGTCGGTCACCGGCCGACCCCTCAGCCGGGCCGAGCGAGCCGGACTGGTGTCGGCAGTCCTGCGGGCGCTCACCCCCTAGGCCCTGCCGGGCGCAGGCATCCTGCCGAAGCAGAGCCCGCCGTGAGCTGTTGCCGCCGGCTGTGTGGTTCAGGACGGCCGCGCCGACCAAGGCCTGGCCTGGGTCGACCGGCCGCGGACCGCTGGGTCGGTGGGTGACGGGTCAGGTGAGGAGGGCGGCGAGCGTTGTCGTGGTGCGTGCCTGGGAGCTGGCATCACCGACCGGGGTGGCCATCAGGTCGGTGATCCCGGTTGAACGCAGGGCGTTGAGTCGGCGGATCACGGACTCCTCGTCGCCCGCGATCAGGAGGTCGGCCGGGCTGGTGGCGCCTTCGCGATCGAGCATCGCGCGGTACTCCGGGACCTGGCCGGCGAGGGCGAACTGTTCGTCGAAGCCGGCCCGGGCGGCTTGTTCGTCGTTGGTGACGCAGATGGTGAAGCCGGCTACTACGCGAGGGAACGGGCGGCCCGCGTCGGCTGCCGCCTTGGTGATGGTGGGGACGATGTGGTCGGCCAGAGTTCGCGGTCCGGTCATCCAGGTGATCGCGCCGTCGGCGACCTCCCCGGCCACGCGGAGCATGGCCGGTCCCAGGGCGGCGAGTAATACCTGTGGCGGTCGGGCATCCGGTACTCCGACGCGGCCCATCGCTGTGAGGTTCTCACCTCGGTGCTCGACCGACTCGCCCCGCAGGAGCGGTCGTAGTACCTCCAGGTACTCCCGCATCCGCCGCACCGGCCGGTCGACAGGCAGTCCGTACATTCGCCCGACCATCGCCGAGATCCCGGCCCCGATCCCGAGCGTCAACCGGTTCCCGGTCGCGGCCTGTGTCGTCAGCGCCTGGCTGGCCAACACCAGCGGATGCCGCTGGGCCACCGGAATCACCGCGGTCCCGAGTTCCATCCCCCCAGGCCAGCCATCCCGGCCGTCGGCCCGGCTGCTGGTGGGGTGCGTCTGGGCGCGGGCCGGCGCCCTGCGGTGCGGTTTGTGCCGGTATCCGCTGACCTGCGATGGCGAGGGTGGTGAGGGCATCCCAACCGAGGGCCTGGGCCGACCAGGCGGTGGGGAACCCTGCCGTGGCGGCTGCTTCGATCTGGGCGATGATCTCCGCCAGTGGCAGTGCGCCGCGGACGTCGCCGAAAGCCAATCCGATCCGCATCGGAACTCCTTCTGAGTTAAGTGGGGTGGGCCCCCGCTTGTTGTCGGCTACGATATGGGGTGCCACCCCATTTAGCCAAGGGAGTTTGCGGATGCCTTCGATGCGGGCCGATGCGCGGCGCAACTACGAGCGGTTGATCGCCGTCGCGGCGGAGGTCGTCGCCGAACAGGGGGCGGATGCGTCGATGGAGGAGATCGCCCGGCGCGCGGGGGTCGGGTCCGCGACTCTGCACCGGCATTTCGGCAGCCGTCAGGCGTTGCTCGAAGAGGTGTTCCTCGGCAGTGTCGACCTCGTCTGCGCCGAGGCTGAAAGGCTGCTCGAGCATCCCGATCGCGGCCGGGCGCTGACCCAGTGGTTGCGCGGTATGGTCGGCCACGCGACCACCAACCGCGGTCTCGGTGCGGCGTTGATACTGAGTGCCGAAGCCGGGTCGAAGGTACATCTCCGAATCCGGACGGCGGGGGACCGATTGCTCAGCCGCGCCCGCGCCCAGGGCGCCGTCCGGGAGACGGTGCGGATCGACGACCTGCTCAAGCTGGTCAATGCCATCTCGCTGGTGAGCGGACCCGAGGCGGCCGAGGCTGACCGGCTGCTCGGCCTCGTCCTGACCGGCGTCCTGCTCGAAGACTGACGAGGCGGAGGTAACCCGGTGCTGGTGGGGGTGAAAGGCGAATAGACTTAGCGCCTCGGTCTTTCGAGTTCTCGGTCCGCTGGACCACGACGGGCCGATCTCCAGATCCCGAAACTCCCGAACCTGAGGTTGTTGTCGTGCTCACCATGCAGGACGCGCTGCTCGCGCTGACGAAGTACTGGACCGACCGGGGCTGCATGGTCGTGCAGCCGTTCAACACGGAGGTCGGCGCCGGCACGCTCAACCCGGCGACGATCCTGCGGGTGCTCGGTCCGGAGCCGTGGCGGGTCGCGTATGTCGAGCCGAGCGTGCGTCCCGACGACGCCCGGTACGGCGAGAACCCGAACCGGCTGCAGACGCACACCCAGTTCCAGGTGGTGCTCAAGCCGGACCCGGGCAACCCGCAGGAGCTCTTCCTGGCCAGCCTCGAGGTGCTCGGCATCGACATCGAGGCGCACGACATCCGCTTCGTCGAGGACAACTGGGCGAACCCGGCGACCGGTTCCTGGGGGCTCGGCTGGGAGGTCTGGCTGGACGGCCTGGAGATCACCCAGTTCACCTACTTCCAGCAGGCCGGCGGGATGACGCTGGACCCGGTGTCGGTGGAGATCACCTACGGCATCGAGCGGATCATGATGGCGCTGCAGGGCGTCTCGCACTTCAAGGACATCTCCTACGCGCCGGGGATCTCCTACGGCGAGGCGTTCGGCCAGGCGGAGTACGAGATGAGCCGGTTCTATCTCGACGACGCCGATGTGGAATCGCAGAAGCGGCTCTTCGAGGAGTACGCGAACGAGGCCCGCCGGATGCTCGACGCCCGGCTGCCGGTGCCCGCGCACATCCACGTACTGCGCTGCTCGCACACCTTCAACATCCTCGACGCCCGCGGCGCGGTCAGTACGACGGAACGCGCGAAGGCGTTCGGCCGGATGCGCGGCCTGGCCCGGGAGGTCGCCCAGCTGTGGGCCGAACGCCGCACGGAGCTCGAGCACCCGCTGGGGATCGCCGAGCTGCCGGCGGCCGCGCCGGAGCCGACCGAGTTCCCGGTGATGACCGGCACCCGGCAGCTGCTGTTCGAGATCGGCACCGAGGAGATGCCTCCGTCGGAGGTGACCAAGACGGCCGCGGCGGTCAAGGCCGCACTGACCGAGAAGCTGGCCGCGACCCGGCTGGGTCATGGTGAGGTCACCACCTACGCCACCCCGCGCCGGGTGGTCGCGTTCGTCGCGGCCGTCCAGGCCAGTGAGCCGGACGCCGAGCGAGTCGCCCGCGGGCCGAAGAAGGCCGCCGCGTTCGATGCCGAGGGCAACGTGACGAAGGCGGCCGCCGGCTTCGCCCGTGGCCAGGGCGTCGAGACCAGCGAGCTGCACGACCTCGAGGTCGACGGCGTCGAGTACGTCGCGGTGACCAAGCCCGACCCGGGTCGCGGCGCGGCCGAGGTGCTCAGCGGCCTGCTGGCCGAGATCGTCAGCGGTCTGCGGTCGGACAAGAACATGCGCTGGAACGACGCCAAGCTGTCGTTCACCCGCCCGGTCCGCTGGCTGGTCGCGCTGCTCGGTGACCAGGTCGTCCCGGTCTCGGTGTCGACGCTGACGGCCGGCCGCACCACCCGCGTCCACCGCACCGCGGCCCAGCCGACCGTCGAGATCGCGGCGGCCGAGGGGTATCTGGACCTGCTGCGGATCCACGGCATCGAGGCCGACCCGGCCAAGCGCCGCCAGCAGATCGTCGAGGCCTCGGAGCGGCTCGCCGCCGAGGTCAACGGCAGCGTCGATTTCGCAGCCGAGTCCGCGCTGCTCGACCAGATCGTCAATCTGATCGAGGAGCCGACGGCGATCCTCGGCAACTTCTCGGCCGACTACCTGGACCTGCCGGCCGAGATCCTGACCACGGTGATGCGCAAGCACCAGCGCTACCTGCCGGTCCGCGGCGCCGACGGCGAGCTGCTGCCGCATTTCGTTGCCGTTGCCAACGGTTCCGTCAAGGAGGCAACGGTCCGGAACGGAAACGAAGGTGTACTCCGGGCCCGCTACGAGGACGCTGCGTTCTTCTGGCGCGCGGATCTGCAGACCACCCCCGCGGCGATGAAGGAAGGCCTCGACAAGCTCGCGTTCGAGCAGCGGCTCGGCTCGATGGCCCAGCGGGCCGGCCGGATCGGGCGGATCGCGGAGAGCCTCGGCAAGATCATCGGGCTCGACGGTGAGGACGTCAAGACGTTGCAGCGCGCGGCCGAGCTGGCGAAGTTCGACCTCGGCTCGCAGATGGTCGTCGAGCTGACCAGCCTGGCCGGCACGATGGCCCGCGAGTACGCGCGCCGTGCTGGTGAGACCGACGCGGTCGCGCAGGCGCTGTTCGACATGGAGCTGCCGCGCTCCGCCGGCGACCCGGTGCCGTCAACGATCCCGGGTGCACTGCTGGCACTCGCGGACCGGTTCGACCTGCTGGCCGGGTTGTTCGCGATCGGCGCGAAGCCGACCGGTAGCTCGGACCCGTTCGCGCTGCGCCGTGCCGCCGCCGGTGTCGTCGCCATCCTGCGCGAGCACCCGGAACTGCGCGCGATCACCTTGCCTGTCGGGCTTTCCGCGGCGGCCGAGCAGATCGGCGCCCAGGGCATCGAGGTGCCGGCCGAGTCGCTCGCCGACGTGGCCGATTTCACCGTCCGGCGGTACGAGCAGCAGGTTCTCGACCGTGGTGACGACCACCTCCAGGTCGCTGCCGTGCTGCCGCTCGCCGAAGCGCCCGCGACCGCCGACGAGACCCTCGCCGAGCTCCAGCGTCAGGTGACGACGCCGGGCTTCGCCGAGCTGGTCGCAGTACTGCAGCGTGCGCGGCGGATCGTCCCGGCCGACGTGGCCGCGGTGTACGACGCGTCGAAGCTGACCGAGCCGGCCGAGCTGGTGCTGCACGAAGCGGTCCAGAAGGTCGGTACCGCACCGACCGCGCTGGGCGAGTTCGTCATCGCGACGGAGGTGCTGGTCGAGCCGATCACCAACTTCTTCGAGGAGATCCTGGTGATGGCCGAGGACCCGGAGGTCCGCGCCGCGCGACTCGGCCTGCTGGCCACCATCCGCGACTTCGCCGCACCCGTGCTGGACTGGCAGGCACTCGGTACCAGCCTCGCCGGCCAGCCGGTGCAGTCAGAGCGGCAGGGTGAGTAGGGGAGCCAGCCGCTCGGCGATCAGGCGGTAGCCGTCGGGTCCGGGGTGCAGGTCATCGGCTCGACCGGCAACCACGGGCTCGGCGTGAGCAACGCGCTCGCGACCCTCGGCGGCCACGGCATCGTCTACGTGCCGCAGAATGCGTCCGCCAGCAAGGTCGCCGCGATCAAGCGCTTCGGCATCGAGGTCCGCAGCGTCGGCACCGACTCCGGCGCCAACGAGGTGCTGGCCCGCGCCGAGGCCGCTGAGAACGGCTGGACCTACATCTCGCCGTACAACGATCCGGACATCGTCGCGGGGCAGGGCACGATCGCGGTGGAGCTGCTGGAGCAGCTCGACGGCCGGCGGCTCGACGCCGTCTTCGCCGCGGCCCGGATTCGTCGGTCCGAGCTGGCCGGCCGGCGAGTGGCCGTGGTGTCCTGCGGCGGCAACATCTCCTCGAAAACTCTGGTGGCAGCGCTGACCTGACGAAGTACTGTGTGGCCGTGCGTGAATTGGTTGTGCTGGGCACCGGGAGTCAGGTGCCGTCACGAGAGCGCAGCCAGAACGGCTACTTCCTGCGCTGGGATTCCGAGGGCTTCCTGTTCGATCCGGGCGAGGGCACCCAACGGCAGATGCTGTACGCCGGGGTGCCGGCCGGCGCGATCACCCGGCTCTGTGTCACGCATTTCCACGGCGACCACTGCCTCGGCGTACCGGGGATCGTGCAGCGGCTCTCACTCGATGACGTGCAGCATCCCGTCCCTGCGCACTACCCGGCGTCCGGGCAGGACTACTTCACCAGGCTCCGGTACGCCGCGTCCTTCTTCGAGCGGGCCGACCTTCGCGAGGAGCCGATCGACGAGGAAGGCCTGCTGTCGGTCGGCTCGTTCGGCCAGCTCTGGGTGCGCAGGCTGGAACACCCGATCGAGTCGTTCGGCTACCAGCTGATCGAACCGGACGGCCGGCGGATGCTGCCGGCCGAACTGGCCCGGTACGGCGTGGCCGGACCCGCCGTCGGCCGCCTCCAGCAGGCGGGCTCGATCGTGGTCGACGGACGCACGGTGACGGTGGAGCAGGTGAGCGAACCGCGCCCGGGGCAACGATTCGCCTTCGTGATGGACACCCGGCTCTGTGACGGGGTGTTCCAGCTCGCCGACGGGGCCGATCTGCTCGTGATCGAGTCGACGTACCTGTCCTCGGAACGTGAGCTCGCTACCAACTTCGGTCATCTGACTGCCCGCCAGGCCGCCCGGGTCGCCCAGGAGTGCGGGGTTCGCAAGCTTGTCCTGACCCACTTCTCCCAGCGCTACACCGAGCCGGAGCGCTTCCACGAGGAGGCGGCCGCCGAGTTCGACGGCGAGATCGTGGTCGCCGCCGACCTGACCCGCGTCGCCGTCCCCGCTCGCCGCTGATTTGGTTGCCTAGTCACACAGTTGTGATCTGGATGATGGAAAGTAGTCGTAGGATTGCCCTGTGTCACTGACGTTTCCGGCATCGTTTGCCGATGGCAATGAATTCCCCGTCTCGCTGGACGAGGCGACCCGGGTCGCCCTCGAGGTGGCCTCGGTACAGGTCGCGTTCGACGACGGGATGCTGACCGATGCCTGGGAGCTCGCCTGGGCGCTGGAGCCCCGGCTGGCCGAGTCCGGCCGCTGGCAAGAGGTGCTGGTGACCCAGAAGGTCGCCCTGGCGGCCGCGATCCGGCTGGGGGACTGGCTCCTCGAAGGACAGGCCCGCCTCGCGATCGGCCGCGCTTGCCTGGAATCGGGTGACTTCCGCCGGGCCGGCTACCAGTTGGCCGAAGGCGCCTCGATCCTGCGCTCCCTCGGCGTCCCGGTCGACTGACCAGAGCTCAGCGCAGCGGCCGGAAGAACTCCCGGACGTCAGCAGTTCCGGCTATCCCGTCGATGCCGTTCCGGGCCTGGCCGGCTATCGCCTGCGCGCAGGGGCGTCCCTGCCGCCGTCGCCGCGGTCTGCCGTTGTGGGGGCTGGAGCAGTTGGACAAGAAGGCCTTGTTGGACAAGAAGGAGAGTTAGGCCGACGGCCTGATGTTCTGGTTGAGGTGGAAGATGTTGGCCGGGTCGTAGCTGTTCTTCAGTGCGGTCAGCCGGGCCAGCTTGGCCGGCGGGAAGGCGCGGCTGACGCTCTCGCCGTTGAGGGTGTTGACGTAGGCGCCACCGGCGTACGGCTCGAGCGTGGCGGCGTACGCGCGGATCGTGCCGATCCGTTCCGCGTCGTCGGCGGCGTCCTCCCAACGGGTGGCGGTGACGAACTCGAACATCACGTCGCGATGACTGAAGGCGGCATCGGAATCCGGTACGTCGGCGATCGCGCCGCCGTACGCCTGCAGGCTGGCGCCGATGCCGGGGTTGCGGAGCAGTGCGCGGATCGCGTCGTCAGGCAGGGACTTGAAGTAGTGGCCCTTCCAGTAGCGACGGAATCGGTGCCCCTGGATGCTGTCGTCGCGTGTCTGGAGCGCCAGGTAGGACAGCTCTTCGATGCTCTCGGCAACTACTGTTCCGAGGGATCGGAAGGCTGGGATCAGCTGGGTGCCATCGGCAGGATCGCCGACCCAGATGAAGCCGACGGTGAGCTCCTCGCCGCGGACGCTGGCGGTGAAGGTGGCCTGGCGGGGAGCCGTGGCGTTCAGGTCGCGCCAACCTCGTAGTACGGCGAAGCCCTCCGTGGCGGGATAGGTGAACTCGGTGACGAGGGTGCAGGTGCCCACCTGGTGCAGGCGGAACTCGAACGAGGTGACGATGCCGAAGTTGCCGCCGCCACCGCGCAGCCCCCAGAACAGGTCCGGGTTCTCGGTGGCGCTCGCGGTCACGAGGTCGCCGTCCGCGGTCACCAGCTGGTACGAGATCACGTTGTCGCAGGCGAGTCCGAACTGCCGCGCCAGCCAGCCCATGCCGCCGCCCAGGGTGAGACCGCCGACGCCGGTGTGCGACACGTTGCCGGCGGTGGTGGCGAGGCCGTACTCCTGGGTGGCGCGATCCAGCTCGCCCAGCAAGGCGCCGCCCTCGATCCAGGCGATCTGCCGCTCGGGGTCGACGCGGACCTCGTTCATCGGGGTCAGGTCGATCATCAACCCACCCTCGGGTACGGCGAGGCCGGCGATGTTGTGGCCGCCGCAACGGACTGCGATCTCCAGCTCCCCGGCCCGCGCGAAACGAACAGCTGCCGCGACATCCGCGGTGCTGTGGCAGCGGGCGATCACGGCCGGGCGTCGGTCGATCATCGCGTTCCAGATCGTCCGGGCCTCGTCGTACCCGGTCTCGCCCGGATACAGCAGTTCGAGGGTGAGGGTGGTGGTCATGATCCGGCTCCTTGGAGAAAAGTGGTGGTGCTCACCACCCTGACAGCGAAGCGGTATGTCGATAAGGTCCAGTTCTATGAGTCGATCCAGGACCAATTCCGGCGCCGGCGAGCTGCTGGTCGAGCTCCGGCGCGACTCGTCCGTGCCGTTGCACCAGCAACTGGAGAGCGGCATCCGCGACCGGATCCGGCAGGGGCTGCTCCGGGCCGACGTGGTCATGCCCGCCACCCGCGCGCTCGCGACGGATCTCGGGCTGTCCCGGGGTGTGGTGGTCGAGGCCTACCAGCAGTTGGTCGCCGAGGGGTATCTGGTCAGCCGGACCGGCGGCTACACGCAGGTCGCGCCGGCGGCGGCCGGGATCCTGGTGCAGGAGAGGGCCGCTGGGGAGCTCGGTGGGCCACCGCGGATCGACTTCAAGTACAGCAAGCCGGACGTCTCGCAGTTCCCCCGCGCTGCTTGGTTGCGGTCGATCCGCAAGATGCTCAACGAGACGCCGAACAGGAGCCTTGCCTACCTGGACGGTCGTGGCACCGCCGAACTCCGCGAGTCGTTGGCCGACTACCTGAACCGGGTCCGCGGTACGTCGGCGCGGCCGGAGAACATGCTGATCTGCAACGGTTTCGCGCAAGGTTCGCGGCTGCTCCTGCAGGTCCTGGCGGCTGCCGGATACCGGCGGCTGGCGGTCGAGGATCCGTCCGACAACGAGTTGCGCGAAGTCGCGGTGAACGCGGGGCTGGAGGCGGTCGGCGTACCGGTGTTGGAGACCGGGCTGGATGTCGAGGCGCTCGAGCGATCGGGCGCGGACGTCGTGATGGTGACCGCGGCCCATCAGTTCCCGACCGGGGCCGTGGCTTCGGCGCGGACGCGGGCTGCGCTGATCGCTTGGGCGACGAAACACGATGCTTTGATCATCGAGGACGACTACGACGCGGAGTACCGGTATGACCGCGAGCCGATCGGCGCCATCCAGGGCCTGGCACCGGAGTGCGTGGTCTACGCGGGTACGGCGAGCAAGACGCTCGCGCCCGGGCTCCGGCTCGGCTGGCTGATCCTGCCGTGCCGCCTGGTCGAGCAGATGTCGGACGCGAAGGTGCGGGACGATCGCGGCTCGCCGGTGTTCGACCAGTTGACCTTCGCGGACTTCATCGCGCGGGGTGAGTTCGACCGGCATCTGCGCCGGATGCGGCCGCGGTACCGCCGGTTGCGGGACGCGCTGGTCGGCCGGCTGGCCGAACAGGTGCCGGACCTGGTGCCGATCGGGGTGTCGGCGGGGCTGCACGTGATGACGTGGCTGCCGGCCGATCTGAGCGAAGCCGCTGTGACGAAGGCGGCACTGGATCGCGGCCTCGGGGTCTATGGCCTGGCGCCCTACTGGGTGGATGCGGGACCGGGCGGTCTGGTCTTCGGCTACGGAAGCCTGACCGAATCAGAGGTCGTCGAGGGCATCGACCTGCTCGCCGACGCCATCAGCTCCCTTCGTCGCTAGGAGTGTCCTGATCGACGGCTTCCTCCTGGATCACTCGTAATCGGTCCACGTGGTCCGCTGCGCTCACTCGGCGGCTTTCTGGTGGATCAGGCGTAGTCGGTCGAGGTGGTCAGGTGCGCCCACTCGGCGGCTTCGGCGGCACGGGATTTGGAGGCGCGGTCTGCGTGTTCGAGGGCGTCCTTGCCGAGCAGGAGCCGTAGCGGCGGTTCGTCCAGGCCGACGATCTTGAGCACTGCCTGGGCCGCCTTGGCGGGATCGCCTGCTTGCTTGCCATCGGCCCCTACACGGTAGCGGTTCAGCTCGCCGACGGTGGAGTCGTAGTCCTCACGGACCGGGGCGATCGTCATCGACGAGCCACCCCAGTCGGTCCGGAACGCGCCCGGCTCGATGATGGTCACCTTCGCCCCGAACGGCCGCACCTCGTTCGCGAGCACCTCCGAGAAGCCTTCGACGGCGAACTTGGCGGTCTGGTAGGCACCCATCCCCGGCGTACCACCGACGCGGCCGCCGATCGACGAGAACTGCAGGAAGTGCCCGCTGCGCTGCGTCCGGAACACCGGCAGCGCAGCCTTCGTCACGTTCACCACGCCGAACAGGTTGGTCTCTACCTGCGCCCGGAAGTCGGCGTCGTCGGTGTCCTCGATCGGTGCGCTGTTCGCGTAGCCGGCGTTGTTGGCGACCACGTCCAGGCCGTCGAACTCATCAAGGGCCACCTGTACTGCGGCGCGCGCCGCCGCCGCATCGGTGACGTCGAGCGCTACCGCCCGGATGGAGTCGCCGTACTTCCGCACCAGGTCGTCGAGCTGCTCCGGCTTCCGGGCGGTGGCGACCACCCGGTCCCCGGCGGCTAGCACGGCCTGGGTGAGGTCGCGGCCGAGGCCGCGGGAGCTTCCGGTGGTGAGCCAGATGGTGGTCATGATCTCCTCGCTATATAACCGACTGGTTGGTTAATTCAAGGAGACCCCCATCTGGTCCAGAAATCAACCGACCGGTTGGTTGCTAGACTGGTGGGCATGCAACGGAACGCCGATCGGACCAAGGCCAGGATCCTCGAAGCGGCCACCGAGGAGTTTGCCGCGCTCGGCATCGCCGGGGCCCGGGTGAACCGGATCGCCGAGGTGGCCGGCTGCAACAAGGCGATGCTCTACGCGTACTACGGGAACAAGGACGGGCTGTTCGACGCGGTCTTCACTGCTTCGGTGGAGGCTTATCTCGAGGCGGTGAACTTCGACGCGTACGACCTGCCGAGGTACGCCGGGCGGGTGTTCGACTTCTTCGAGGAGCATCCGGAGCACCTGCGGCTGGCGGTCTGGTACCGGCTGGAACGGCCGGGGAGTGCGCGGCTGGAAGCCGTGCTGGACGTGAACGCGAACCGGCTGGCCGAGTTGGAGAAGGCGCGGCGGGCCGGTGCTTTCCACTCGGACTTCAGGCTCGCGGAGCTGCTGTCGCTGGTTCAGGCGATCGCGACGAACTGGTCGTCGATGACGCCGGAATTCACCGCCACGGCACCGGTTTCCCGTGCCCGGCGCCGTCGTGCGGTCGTGACTGCCGTGGCCAAGCTCCTCGATCAGTGAGAGCTGGAGCACACAGGATTCTCAGCTGATTCATCGGTTGACTCGATGGAGTTCTCAGTTTGGCGAGGTCTACTCGTTGCAGGCAGGGACGGGCTGAGGAGGCAACGGGAATGAACGGCAACGAGGGACAACAGGGACCGGCTGACGGGCAGCAGGGTCCGACTCCGGGACAGGTGCCGGCGGCAGAACAAGGGCCGACGGCAGCGCAGGGGTCGCCGGCAGGACAACCGCCGGCTGGTGGACCACAGGTGCCGATCGCAAGACCGCAGGGCCCGCTCTCGGGACCAAGGCCGTCGCAACAGCCGCAGGGGCACATGCAGGGCGCACCGCACTACGGGCAGCCGCAGGGCGGACAGCCGCAAGGCGGATCGCAGTATGGGCAGCCGCAGTACGGGCCGGGACAGGGCGGGCCGCAGCCGGCACAGGGCGGGCAGCCGCGGGGCGGATCGCAGTATGGGCAGCCGCAGTACGGGCCGGGACAGGGCGGGCCGCAGCCGGCACAGGGCGGGCAGCCGCGGGGCGGATCGCAGTACGGGCAGCCGCAGGGTGGGCCGGGACAGGGCGGGCCGCAGCCGGCACAGGGCGGGCAGCCGCAGGGCGGATCGCAGTACGGGCAGCCGCAGGGTGGGCCGCAGTACGGGCCGTTTGGGCAGCCGGGGCAGGGAAGTGCGTCCTACCAGCAGGGTTATGGGCCGCAGGGGTATGGGCCGCCATGGGGGCATCGCCAGATGCCGCCGGCGCCGAAGAAGCGTAAGCGGCTGCCGATGTTGATCGGGGTGCTGAGTCTGGCGACGGCGACCGCGATCGGGACGGTTGCCTGGGGCATCGATCAGCACAGGGGCGGCGGCACCTCGAGTCTGTCATCTTCGATGGATGCCTCGGCTGTGGCCGCGAAGGTCTCGTCCGGTCTGGTGGACGTGAACACCGTGCTCGGGTACGAAGGCGCTCGCGCCGCCGGCACCGGGATCGTGCTCACCCCGGACGGCGAGATCCTCACCAACCACCACGTGATCGAGGGCGCCACCAAGATCACCGTGACCGACATCGGGAACGGGAAGACGTACGACGCCAGCGTGGTCGGGTACGACGACGCCCACGACATCGCGGTACTCAAGCTGAAGGACGCCTCCGGGCTCGAGGTAGCCAAGACCGGCGACTCGTCGAAGGTCGCGCTTGGCGACCAGGTGGTCGGGATCGGCAACGCGGGCGGAGTCGGCGGTACGCCGAGCTACGCGGCCGGCAAGGTCACCGGGCTCAACCAGGCGATCACCGCGACCGACGAATCCGGCAACGACCCCGAGAACCTGACCGGCCTGATCCAGACCGACGCGAACATCCAGGCCGGCGACTCCGGCGGCCCGCTGGCGAACTCGAAGGGCGAGGTCATCGGCGTCGACACCGCGGGCGGCTCGGGCAACAGCGGAAACGGCGGCCCCGGCCAGACGGCGTACGGCGCAACGTCATCCTCCTCGGCCCAACTGGCGGCGTACGGCGCAAGCTCTTCGTCGTCGGCTCAACTGGCGGCTTACGGCGCGAAATCTTCGTCGTCGGCTCAGCTGGCGGCGTACGGCGACGGCGGCGGCAACGGATCGGGCTACGGCTCTGGCTTCGGTGACGGCTCGGGTTTCGGCTCCGGCGACGGAAGCGGCACCGGGAACGGCACTGGAAACGGGAACGGGAACGGCGAGAGCAACGGGCAGGGTCAGGGCAACAGGCAGGGCCAGACCACGACGCAGGGGTACGCGATCCCGATCAACGAGGCGCTGGACATCGCTGACCAGATCGAGTCGGGCAAGGCTTCGGCGGACGTACACATTGGCGACTCCGCGATGCTCGGCATCTCGGTACTCGCGAACCAGGGCGTCTCCGGCGCGGTCGTCAACGATGTCGTCGCCGACGGTGCCGCAGCCAAGGCGGGCCTCAGCGCCGGCGACGTGATCACCTCGTTCGACGGCAAGGCGGTCGACTCCCCGGACACGCTGTCCACCGCCCTCAACTCCCACCACGCAGGCGACAAGGTCCCGGTCACCTGGCAGGACCAGTCCGGCCAGTCCCACACCGCCACCATCACCCTGATGACCGGCCCAGTCCGCTAACCCACCCACGGCGGGAGCCCAGCTCCCACCGCGAGAGCCGACCGATGACTCCCGCCGCGAGGGCCGACCGATGACTCCCGCCGCGAGGGCCGACCGACGATTCCCACCGCGAGGGCCGACCGACGACTCCCGCCGCGAGGGCCGACCGACGACTCCCACCGTTCCCCGGACGGCAGGCTCCACGGCTCGTCCCTCACAACTCAACAAGCACCGGTTCGCAGGCGCACCCCCCACGCGCGAGCCGGCTGATCGGGTCCGATCGCTCTCCTACCCCCTCGAGAGCATCGGACCCGATCCTCGTGTCCGGCGCTGCCTTGCCGGAGCCGAAGGCGCCGTCCCGACCGACAGGTAATGGTCGGTCCGTCGGGTGGGAGCCACGCTCAGCCAGGCGGTATCCAGGGCGATCCCGGCGATCATTACCTGTCGGTCGGGACACCGCCCGCGCCACCAGCCCCCGCGCCAGCGGACCCTTGTGCACCAAATCAGCAAACTGCGGCCTGGAAGTGCTCAAGCCAAGCACAAGGTCGCCTCAAAAGGGGCGACGCCGGCGCTGGACTTGGCTGCAGGGGTGAGGGGTGAGGGGTGAGGGGGTGGCTGTTGCTTTAGCTGTTGAAGCCGGTGCGCCAGGTGGGGTGTTGTGGGGTCCAACCGAGGTGAGTGCGGGCATGGGTGTTGGTGGCGCCTCGGGCCCATTTCTGGCGGTCGCCGGTAGTCGCCGGCGGGGTCGGGGCGCCTGCTGAGGCGGCGAAGGTGGGGATCCAGTCGGTGGCTGCGGCTGGTTCGTTGTCGACGATGTTGACTGGGCCGGTTGGCCAGGCGAGTGCCTGGACGGCCGCGGCGGCTGCGTCTTCGATGTGGACGAAGCTGGTGATGTCGGTGGTCGGGACCAGCTTGCCGGCGCGGAGTTGGTCGTCCATCAACGCGCCCTTCGTGTACCAGGTGCCGGGGCCGTAGAAGAGGCCGTAGCGGAGGACGACCCACTCGGGCGCTTCGGCCACGGTCTCCTCCAGCTGGGAGACTGCCTGGACAGTCTGCAGGCGTGGGGCGGCGGCGCCGAGGTCGAGCGGGGTTGATTCGTCGGCCGGGTCGTCGCCGGGTTCGTAGGCCCAGGCGATGCTCTGGGCGATGATCCGGGTCACGCCGACGGTGAGTGCGGCGTCGACGAGGTTTCTCGTACCGCGTCGGCGGATGTCGGAGTTGGCCTGGAAGTTGCCGCCGCTGAGGTCGGTGAGCTGATGCATCACGACCTCGGGCTGGACCTCGATCATCGCCTTGGTCAGCCCGGGTGCGTCGTACACGTCGGCGACAACTGCCTGCGCGCCCTGGCGCCGCAGCGCCGCGGTGTCGGCCTCACGTCGGGTCAGGCCGGTGACCTGGTGTCCCTCGGCGATCAGCCGCGGAATAACCTGCCGCCCGATCACCCCGGTCGCTCCAGCAAGAAAGATCCGCATCGTCAGTTCCCCCCGCCCCGCTGGGCGCCGAGCTCGGTGGTTGCTCCGTCCCGCTGGGCGCCGAGCACGGTAGTTGCTCCGTCCCGCAGTGCGCCGAGCACGGCGGTCGCTCCGCCCCGCTGGGCGCCGAGCACGGCGGTCGCTCCGCCCCGATGAGCGGGAAGCTCGGCAGGTGCTCCGCCCCGCGGTGCCTCAGGCTCGGGCGTCCCTCCGGCCGGCTGGGTCGCGTGGTCGGATGGGCTTGCGCCGCGGCGGTGGCGGCGGGTTTCCAGTTCGGCGGCAGCTACGAGGGTGAGCATCGGTTCGCCTGGGACGCCGAGCATCACGATGACGAAGCGGGTTGGGCGGTCGGGGAGGTTGTTGGCTGCCTGGTAGTGGATCAGGTCTCCGCCTGGCTCCCAGAAAGCCTCGCCGGCGTGGATCACCCGCGGGTCCTCGCCTTCGAGCTCGAACAGCAACTCGCCCTCGAGGACGTACCCGAACACCGGCCCGGAGTGGCGATGCGGCGGCGTACCGGGATCGCCCGGTGCCAGGTCGATGGTCGCCGTCATCACCTCGGCTCCGGGCGGAAGGAAGGGCGGCGTCACGTCAAGCAGCATCGTCAACTCGCTCATGACACTCAACGTAGGCGGCACCCGGCCCGACGAGCTGGTCCACTTCACCCTCGATTTGGTGGACCACTTCCAAGACAATCAATCGAGTTGAGGCGAGGTGAACAAGTGTTTACTATTGCTCGGTAAGCGATCCGCGCCCGCCCGTGCGCGGTCCTGGCCAGCTCCGTGAGGACTCGAAGTTGACTGTTCGGCCTGGTGTTCATCCCCGGATGGTGCTGGCGACGCTCGCAAGCTGTGGTGTGCTGGTCGCGGTCGTGCAGACGATCGTGGTGCCGCTGCTGCCCGAGTTGCCTGCGCTCACCCACAGCCACCCGACAGATGTGAGCTGGCTCGTCACCGTAACGCTGCTGACCGGAGCCGTTTTCACCCCGCTGCTCGGCCGGGCGGGGGACATGTACGGCAAGCGCCGGGTGCTGCTCATCGCGCTCTCGTCGATGGTCCTCGGCTCGCTGCTCTGCGCCATCAGTTCGCTGCTGCCGGTGCTGATCCTCGGCCGCGCGTTCCAGGGTGCGGCCGTCGCCGTGGTCCCGCTCGGGATCAGCATCCTGCGCGACGAGCTACCGCCGGCGCGGGTGATCCCGTCCATCGCGATCATGAGTTCGACCCTCGGCGTCGGTGCCGCGTTAGGGATTCCGGCGGCGACGCTGGTGGTGGAGTACGCCAACTGGCACACGATGTTCTGGATCTGCATGGGACTCGGCCTGCTCGACATCGCCCTCGTGCTGCTGATCGTGCCCGAGTCCAAGGTGCGCTCGAGCGGGCGCTTCGACGTACCCGGTGCGCTGGGGTTGAGTGCGTTCCTCGTCTGCCTGCTGCTCGCGGTCTCGAAGGGCAGTACGTGGGGATGGGCATCGGCGTCCACCCTCGGGCTGTTCGGCGGCGCGGCGTTGATCGCGGTCTTCTGGGTCTGGTACGAACTGCGCGTCGGCGCGCCACTCGTCGATCTGAGGGTGTCGGCGCGACCAGCGGTGCTCTTGACGAACCTCGCCGCCCTGCTGATCGGCTTCGCCTTCTACGCGAACTCGCTCTCCACCGCGCAGCTCGTTCAGGAACCGACGTCGACCGGCTACGGCCTGGGTGCGTCGATCGTGGTCAGCGGACTCTGCCTGCTTCCGGGTGGTGTCGCGATGGTGTTGTTCTCGCCCGTGTCCGCACGTCTGTCCGTCGCCCGAGGACCGCGGTTCACGCTGGCCGTCGCGGGCTCGCTGATGGCGGTCGGGTACGTCGTACGGCTGTTCACCAGCGAGAACCTGGCCGCCGTCGTGGCCGGAGCGACTGTCGTCTCGGCCGGGACCGCCGTCGCGTATTCGGCACTTCCCGCCCTGATCATGCATGCTGTGCCGGTGACCGAAACGGCCGCCGCGAACGGCCTCAACACGCTGATGCGCACGATCGGCCAGGCAGTCTGCAGCGCCATCGTGGTGACAGTGCTGACCACGATGGTCGCCACCAAGTCCGGTCACACCGCTCCGACGCTCGGCGCGTACCTCACCGTCTTCGTGATCGCCGGCCTGGCCGCCCTTGCCGCAGTCGGCCTCACCCTGCTGATTCCGGCCCGTCGTACTGCGGCCGCTCGCGAGCCGGACCTGGCCGAAGCAGCCAGTACGCCGTGACCGATGCCGGCCGGACCGCGATCCTGAGGGCAGCCCGCAGAGCCTTCGCCCTCCAGCCGTACGCCGCCGTGACGCTGCGCGGGATCGCCTCCGACGCCGGTGTCAGCGCGTCGCTCATCGTCAAGCACTTCGGCGGCAAGGAGTCACTGTTCGACCGCGTCGCCGACTTCAGCGACGCGGCCGAATTGTTGCTCAAGGCTCCTAATTCCGAGCTCGGCCGGCACGTCGTCCTGACGTTGGTCAACTGGCGCCGGGAGCACGGCTCGGACCTGCTGCTCCGGGTCGTCTTCGCGATCGGCCCGGGCGACGAACGCAAGCTTCTCCGCGAACGCTTCCACGACCAGGTCGTCCGGTCCTTCGCCGCCCGCCTCACCGGCGACGACACCGCAGTACGGGCTGAGCTCGTCATCGCCCACATCCTCGGCCTCGGCGCTGCCATGACCGTCGACAAGACCGGCCCGGTCGCCACCGCCGACCCACCCCTGATCGCCGACCTCTACGCCCCCGGAATCCAGTCCCTGATCCACTGACCACCCAGGGCGTCACCAGTCGTCGTCTCATCAGTCAGGGCGGCGGTCTCAGTACTCGGGCAATGATTCGGCATCCCTGTGTCTCGATCAGTAAGATATCCATCCAGGTCGAGAGGCGCTGCAACGGTCCCGGAGGGGTCCGCCACGCTCGGCCGGGGTCTGACTGGAAGGGCGCCTCCGGAGTCAATCTGGAGGTAGCCGAGTGAGTACGCCGGTAATCGGACGTCAGACCGAGCTACGGGAGTTGCTGGACCGGAAGGTCGCAGTTCTCGACGGCGCCTGGGGCACGATGCTGCAGGGCGCGAAGCTGACCCCGGAGGACTACAAGGGCGACCGCTTCCTCGATCACAGTCATGACGTCAGTGGTGACCCGGACCTGCTGAACCTGATGCGGCCCGACGTCATCCTGGATGTCCACCGGCAGTACCTGAACGCCGGCGCGGACATCACCACCACCAACACCTTCACCGCGACCAGCATCGGCCAGGCCGACTACGGCCTGCAGTCGCTGGTGCGGGACATGAACATCGAAGGCGCCCGGCTCGCGCGCCAGGCCGCCGACGAGGCCGGCGGCCGGTTCGTGGCCGGCTCGATCGGCCCGCTGAATGTCACCTTGTCGCTGTCGCCGCGGGTCGAGGACCCGGCGTACCGGGCGGTGTCGTTCGAGCAGGTCCGCGACTCGTACGCCGAGCAGATCTCCGCGCTCGCCGAGGGTGGCGTCGACCTGCTGCTGGTGGAGACCATCTTCGACACACTGAACGCGAAGGCCGCGATCGCCGCAGCCCGCGAGGTGGCGCCGGACCTGCCGCTGTGGATCTCGGTCACGATCGTCGACCTGTCCGGCCGGACCCTGTCCGGGCAGACCGTCGAGGCGTTCTGGAGCTCGGTCGAGCACGCCAAGCCGCTCGTGGTGGGGGTGAACTGCTCGCTCGGCGCGAAGGAGATGCGCCCGCACGTCGCGGACCTGTCCCGGTTCGCCGACACCTACGTCGCCTCGCACCCGAACGCCGGCCTGCCGAACGCCTTCGGCGGGTACGACGAGACGCCGACCCAGACCGCCGGGATGCTCGAGGAGTTCGCCGAGTCCGGGCTGGTCAACATCGTCGGCGGCTGCTGCGGTACGACGCCGGCCCACATCGCCCAGATCGCCAAGTCGGTCGAGGGCGTGAAGCCGCGCGAGGTGGTCAAGCCCAACCACACCACCCGGTTCAGCGGGCTGGAGCCGTTCTCGATCGGCCCGGACATGGGCTTCGTGATGATCGGTGAGCGGACCAACGTGACCGGGTCGGCGCGGTTCCGCCGGCTGATCGAGTCCGACAACCACCAGGCCGCGGTGGATGTCGCGCTGGAGCAGGTCCGCGGTGGCGCCAACCTGCTCGACGTGAACATGGACGCCGACCTGCTCGACAGCGTCGAGGCGATGACCACGTTCCTGAACCTGATCGCGACCGAGCCCGAGGTGGCCCGGATCCCGATCATGATCGACAGTTCGCGCTGGAGCGTGCTCGAGGCCGGCCTGAAGTGCGTGCAGGGCAAGGGCGTGGTCAACTCGATCAGCCTGAAGGAGGGCGAGGAGGAATTCCTCGACCGGGCCCGGCGGATCCGCGACTACGGCGCGGGCGCGGTGGTGATGGCCTTCGACGAGCAGGGCCAGGCGGACACCGTCGAGCGCAAGGTGGAGATCTGCGGGCGCGCGTACGACCTGCTGACGGGGATCGGCTTCCCGGCCGAGGACATCATCTTCGACCCGAACGTGCTCGCCGTCGCCACCGGCATGTCCGAGCACAACGGCTACGCGAAGAACTTCATCGAGGCGCTGCCGCTGATCAAGGAACGCTGTCCGGGTGTCCACATCAGCGGCGGTATCTCCAACCTGTCCTTCTCGTTCCGCGGCAACGACATCGTCCGCGAGGCCATGCACTCGTCGTTCCTGTACCACGCGGGCAAGGTCGGCCTGGACATGGGAATCGTCAACGCCGGCCAGCTCGCGGTCTACCAGGACATCCCGGCCGATCTGCTGGAACTGGTCGAGGACGTCATCTTCGACCGTCGCGACGACGCCACCGACCGCCTCGTCAGCTTCGCCGAGAACGTGAAGGGCAAGGGCACCAAGCGCGAGGTCGACCTGAGCTGGCGGGAGGCCGACGTCGAGGCGCGGTTGTCGCACGCGCTCGTGCACGGCATCGTGGACTTCATCGAGGAGGACACCGAGGAGGCCCGGCTGACCCGGAAGCGTCCGCTCGAGGTGATCGAGGGTCCGCTGATGGACGGCATGAAGATCGTCGGTGACCTGTTCGGGGCCGGCAAGATGTTCCTGCCGCAGGTGGTCAAGAGCGCCCGGGTGATGAAGCGGTCGGTGGCCTACCTCGAGCCGTTCATGGAGGCCGAGAAGGAGCTGGCCCGGCAGGAAGGTCGCGCGGAAGACGTTCGTGGCCAGGGCAAGGTCGTGCTCGCGACCGTCAAGGGCGACGTCCACGACATCGGTAAGAACATCGTCGGCGTGGTGCTCGGCTGCAACAACTACGAGGTGATCGACCTCGGCGTGATGGTGCCGGCGGCGAAGATCCTCGACACGGCGATCGCCGAAGGTGCGGACGTGGTCGGCCTGTCCGGGCTGATCACGCCGTCGCTCGACGAGATGGTTGCCGTCGCCGACGAGATGCAGCGTCGTGGGCTCAATCTTCCGTTGCTGGTTGGCGGTGCGACCACTTCCAAGCAGCACACCGCGGTGCGCATCGCACCGGCGTACGAGAACACGACGGTGCACGTGCTGGACGCGTCGCGGGTGGTCGGTGTGGTCTCCGACCTGCTGGACGACGATCGCGCCAAGGAGCTTGCCATTAGCAACCATGCCGCTCAGGAGATCCTCCGCGAGCAGCATGCGAACAAGCAGCGCAAGCCGATCCTCACGGTCGAGGCTGCCCGGGCGAACCGCGAGGAGGTCGAGTACGGCGAGCTGCCGGTGCCGGCTTTCACCGGTCTCAAGGTGGTCGAGCCGGACCTGGAGACGCTGCGGGCGATGATCGACTGGCAGTTCCTCTTCCTGGCTTGGGAGTTGAAGGGGAAGTACCCGGCGATCCTGGACAACCCGGTCGCCAAGGAACTCTTCGACGACGCCAACACGATGCTCGACGAGATCATTCGCGACGGTTCGTTCACCGCGAAGGGGGCGTACGGTTTCTGGCCCGCGCACGCTGAAGGTGACGACATCCTGCTCGACGGGCTGGAGATCTCGTTCCCGATGCTGCGGCAGCAGACCGAGAAGCCGGCGGGCCGCGACAACCGTTGCCTGGCCGACTACATCGCGCCTGCCGGTGACCACCTCGGTGGGTTCGGGGTCGCGATCCACGGTGCGGAGGAGCTTGCCGCGAAGTACGAGGAATTGAACGACGACTACCGGGCGATCATGGTGAAGGCGCTGGCGGACAGGCTCGCGGAGGCGTTCGCCGAGTGGATCCACCTGGAGGCACGGAAGGCGTGGTTCGAGCCGGACGCGGAGCCGGTACTGGCGGATCTGCACGCGGAGCGGTTCCGCGGCATCCGGCCTGCCCTCGGTTACCCGGCCAGCCCCGACCACAGCGAGAAGAAGGAACTCTTCGAGCTGCTCGAGGCGGACAAGCTCGGCCTCGGCCTGACCGAGTCGTACGCGATGACCCCGGCCGCAGCGGTCAGCGGTCTGATCTTCGCCAGCCCGGCCGCCCGCTACTTCACCGTCGGCCGCCTCGGCAAGGACCAGATCGAGGACTACGCCGAGCGTCGCGGGATGCCGCTGGCCGAGATCGAGCGCTGGCTGCGCCCGAACCTTGCCTACGACCCCGAATAAGCCACGCAAAAGCCGGCAGGTTCGCTCTACAGTGACGGAATGACGGTCACTCTGCGCGCTGCCGAAGCCGGTGATGTCGATGCCGTCGCCTCGATCTGGTACGCCGGATGGGGCGACGGTCATATCGGAAATGTGCCGGATGAGCTGGTGGCGGTCCGGACCAAGGAGTCCTTCTGGGACAGGGTTCCGGAGCGGATCGGGGACACCACGGTCGCGGTGGCCGGTGATGAGGTGGCCGGGTTCGTGATGGTGGTGGCCGACGAGGTCGAGCAGGTCTACGTCTCCGGCGATCACCGCGGCTCGGGGGTGGCCGGCGTCCTGATCGCCGATGCCGAACGCCAGGTCAAGGCGAACGGCCACGACGAAGCCTGGCTCGCGGTTGCCACTGGCAACGCCCGCGCCCGCCGCTTCTACGAGCGCAGCGGCTGGGCCGACAGCGGCGCCTTCGACTACCCCGCGATCACGGAGCACGGACCGATCCCCGTGCCCTGTCACCGCTACACGAAGAAGGTCTGACCGCCGCACTGTGCGCTACGGCTTCTGCGATGCGCTGGGGAGGAAGTCGGCCGCGATCACCCGCTCCGCCGCGTGCTCGGTGATCTGGCGACCACCGCCGGCCGGCCGCATCGGGGGATCCCCCGGCCGACGGTGACGCGATGGGGGGGTGGGGCGTCGCGCCGTCGCTCGGTGATTGCGGCGCGGAGGATTCCCCGAGAGTTGTGGGCGGCTTCACGGTGATCGGCCGGTGCGGGGTTAGTTTGCTTCTGCAAGCATTACCCGTCCTTGGGAGAGGTCATCATGGTCAACCGTTCCTGGCGCCGGCCGTCGCGCCGGCTGATTCTCACCGGTGTCGCCGCTGTGGCCGTCGCCTCCGTCGCGGGCGGAGTCGCGTACTCGGCCGGGGTCGCGGCCCAGCAGCCGGCTATCCAGACCTCGACGCCGCGGTCCGAGCGCCAGATCACCAACATCGACGTACTGCGGCAGCAGATCCGCAACTACTACGGCGATCCGCTGGGCACCGGCACCTTCGCTCCGGACAGCAACTACGCCAAGGAAGCCGGTTCGGTCGCGGCCTCCGGCAAGCACTGGCTGTCGATCCCGCACCACACCCGGCACACCAAGGCGATCCTGCTCGACGTCGACGACACCGCGCTGGCCACCTGGAGCTACGAGATCGCCAGCAACTGGGCGTTCAACCCCACCACCAACGGCACCTTCGTCACCGAGCAGCGGTTCCCCGCGGTCCCGGGCATGGTCGACCTGGTGAAGACCGCCGAGCGTGAGGGCTACGCGATCTTCTTCCTGACCGGACGTGGCGCGGCCCAAGAGGCGGCGACGCTCGGCAACCTGACCGAGGACGGGGTCGGCGTGGACGCCGGCTACCCGAAGCCGACCGGCCTGCGGAACGGCGAGGACGGCCTGTTCACCAAGCCGGCCCTGGCCGACTACCCGGCCTACCTGAAGACGGCCTGCGCCGCCGACCCGAACGGCGCCTGCACGACGATCCACTACAAGTCGGCCACCCGCGCGCACATCGAGTCGCTCGGCTACGACATCGTCGCCAACTTCGGCGACCAGTTCAGCGACCTCAAGGGTGGTTTCGCCGACCGCACCTTCAAGCTCCCGAACCCGAACTACTACCTGCCCTGACAGCCGCCACTGACCCTGACTGCTTGCGTCCGAAGGGGCGAGGGGCAGACCCCTCGCTTCTTCGGACGCAAGGTGGAGCTGTCGGGCCTCAGCGGGGGAGGAGGCCGGTCAGTAAGGCGTTGAGGCTCTGGGTGAGTGCTGGTTCGAACTCGATTCGCAGCGCGGCCAGGGTGGGGTCGGCCTCGTAGGCGGCGAGTATGGCGGGGCCGGCGCAGGCATGGCTCCAGATCGCTCCGGCCAGCAGGCTCGCCGTCGCGATGAACTGCCCGGCACCCTCGTCGCCGATCTCCGGCAGGACGCCGGCCACCAGCTCGATCATCTGCTGGTAGCGCCCTACCATGCCGCGCTTGAACGCCAGCGCCATCTCGGCGGAGATGTTGTGCTCCAGCACCGCTGCCTGTGCGCTGATCAGATCGCAGAACACCGGCCGTGCTTTCAGCGTCCGTACGACGGCGGCTGTCAGCTGGTTGCCGCGATCCGTCGCGGACCCGGCCGGATCCACCTCGCGTAGTGCGTCGGCCAGATCCTGCACCCAGGCCCGCATCTCGACATCCACCAGTTCGAGCAGCACGGCCTCGCGCGACTCGAAGTAGTTCAGCACGTTCGACTTCGCCAGTCCGACCCGGCGGCTCAGCTCGTTCAGGCTGAGTTGGGCGACGGGCATCTCGGTCAGCATCGTCTCGGCGGTGGTGAGGATCGTCCGCCGCCGTTCCGCTCGCTGTTCCTCGCTGCGTGCCCGCTGAAACGTCATCCCCACATCTTACAGACCGACGGTCTATTGTCATCAGACCAGCGGTCTGATAGTTTCCTTCGTAACAGACCAGCAGTCTTTTATGAAGGAGCAGCTCATGTACGTCGTCCCTGATCAGACTGGCAAACTCGCCGTCGTCACCGGTGCGAACAGTGGCACCGGCAAGGAGACGGCCAAGCGCCTGGCCGCCGCCGGCGCCCAGGTGGTGCTCGCCGTCCGGACCATGTCCAAGGGCGAAGCCGCCCGCGACGAGATCCTCGCCGCGCATCCGGACGCGCAGCTCGAAGTACGCCGGATCGACCTGGCCGACCTCGCCTCGGTGGAGGAGTTCGCCGCCGGGATGATCGCGGCTGGCACCCCGATCGACCTGCTCGTCAACAACGCCGGAGTGATGACACCGCCGAGCCGGATGACGACGAAGGACGGCTTCGAGCTGCAGTTCGGCAGCAACTTCCTCGGCCCGTTCGCGCTGACCCTGCGGCTGCTGCCGTTGCTGCTCGCGGCGCCCGCACCCCGGGTCGCCACGATGAGCAGTGGGGTCGCCAACTTCGGCAAGATCCGGTTCGACGACCTGCAGTGGGAGCAGACCCGCTACCGCGCCACGGGCACGTACGCCCAGTCGAAGCTGGCCGACCTCATGTTCAGCCACCAGCTCGCGGCCATCGCGGCCGAGCGTGGCTGGAACCTGCTGAGCACCGCGGCACACCCGGGCTACACCCGCACCAACCTCCAGAGCGCGGGGGCGAGCCTCGGCCGCGACAAGCTGCCCTGGTGGCACTCGCTCGTCGAGAACCACAACCCGCTCCCGTCGCAGGGCGTCGAGATGGGTGCGGAACCGCTGCTGGTCGCCGCGACGAGCCCGGATGCCCCGGCCGGCTCGTACTACGGTCCGAGTGGCCGTTTCGGTCTGGTCGGCCCGGCGAAGAAGGCGAAGGCGCCGAGCCGCTCCCTCGACGTACAGGTCAGCGCGCGGTTGTGGCTGGAGGCCGAGCGCCTCACCGGGGTCACGCTGCCGGCGAGAACCACCACAAGCTAAAAACAAAGGAAAGGAAGGCGAGGCAAGGAAGGCGGGTCGCGGAGGAAGACGGGGGAGGTGGAAGGCGGGGCGCGGAGGAAAGCGGGTCGCGGAGGAAGACGGGGGAGGTGGAAGGCGGGGCGCGGAGGAAAGCGGGTCGCGGAGGAAGACGGGGGAGGTGGAAGGCGGGGCGCGGAGGAAAGCGGGTCGCGGAGGAAGACGGGGGAGGTGGAAGGCGGGTCGCGGAGGAAGGCGGGGCGCGGAGGAAGGCGGGGGAGGTGGCGAAGGGTGTTTGGGTCAGCGAGGGCGGGCCTATGGTGTTGGGATGGATGTCTGGGCGAGCGGGGAGATCTACGAGTCGTATGTCGGCCGGTGGAGCCGTCAGGTGGCCAAGGAGTTCCTGGCGTGGCTGGATCAGCCGGACGGGTTGCGCTGGATGGATGTCGGTTGCGGCACCGGTGCGCTGACCAGCACCATTCTCAGTACTGCGAACCCGTCCGAAGTGCTCAGCTTGGATCCGTCGCCCGGTTTCCTCGACCATGCCCGCAAGACCGTGCAGGACGAGCGGGTGCGGTTCGAGGTCCGCGGCGCCGAGGATCTCCCGGACGAATCGGTCGACGTGGTCGTCGCGGGACTCGCCCTCAACTTCGTGCCGGACCGGATCGGCGCACTCCGACGAATGCGCACGATCGGCAAGACGGTCGCCGTGTACGTCTGGGACTACGCGGATCAGATGCAGCTGATGAAGTACTTCTGGGATGCCGCTCTCGACCTACGGCCGGAGGATGCCGCGCACGACGAGGGTGCCCGGTTCCCGTTCTGCAATCCCGAGGGGCTGGAGCGGCTGTTCTCGGAGGCTGGGTTGTCAGACATCACCACGCGCGCCATCGACATACCGACGGTCTTCACGTCCTTCGACGACTACTGGAATCCGTTCCTCGGCGGCCAGGGACCCGGGGCCGGCGTACCTCCGTGCCCTCGAACAGCCTGCGCAGGATGCCCTGAGAGAAGAGCTTCAGCAGCGTCTGCCCGTTGCGGAGGACGGCTCGATCCACCTCATCGCGAGGGCTTGGGCCGCACGCGGCAGCAGTTAGTGCCCGCACTGACCGCAATCACTCAAACAACGTCCGACGCAGGGCATCGGAGGACCGCCGCAGGGCCGGCTCTCGTCGCGCTGGTCCCGGTGGATGTTGGTCCAGTTGCGCGGAACGTGATTGAGCAAGGTCGGCTGCTTCCAAGGCCGGGCGGGCGCGTTGCCCGCGGTGTGGACGTCTTTGCGCACCGGCTGAGTGTTTCGGGCCGATCGTCTGCTCAGGCCGTGCACAAGGCGCGGAACGCCCACGTCGGTTGCCGGCCTTGTGTATCCGCTGAGCGTTCTCCGGCGGCGGAACGCTCAACTGGTGCACAAAGATGGGCCGTGCTGGGGGCAGGGGTGCCTCGATGGGGTTGGTCAAGCTGGCGCGGTTGCGGCTGCCATCCTGTTCCTTTGTGAATGGGGGAGGTGGCTGGCGCCTTCGGGTGGGGAGCGCTCCCCGGTCGCTGCCTTTGGGGACGGGATCAGAACCAGTCGGAGCGGAGGAGGCCGAAGAAAAAGTCGTCGGTCCATTCGCCTTTGAACCAGGTGTTCTGCAGCCGTAGGCCTTCGTCGCGAAAGCCGATTCGCCTCAGCAATTGAGCCGAGGCGAGATTGCGGGTGTCGCACTCGGCCGAGACGCGATGCAGGTTCCGTTCGACGAAGAGATGGTTGAGTAACCCGCGAACAGCCTCGGTCGCGTAGCCCTTGCCCTGGTACTCCGGTGCCAGGGTGAAGCCGAGTTCGGCCTGCATCAGGTTCTCGGCCAGGTTCAGCCCGAGATCGCCGATCAGTACGCCGTCGAGGTCGATCGCGTACTGGAACCAGCCGGCCGCCAGCGGATCCCCGTTGGCGAACCCCTGCACCGTCGCGGTCGCCTTCTCGAGGCTGAATGGCGCATCCCAGGACTGGTAGCGCGCGACCTCCGGCACCGACCGGTACGCCGAGAAGGCCGCGACGTCCTGGGCGCGGAACCGTCGCACGGTCAGGCGCTCGGTGGAGGTGAACATGCCGCCCATCATGTCAAAGCAGCGCGGTCGGCTCCGACCTTTTGATCGAGGGGTCGCAAACGGGCGGCCGGAGCGAAGGAGTGGCCGGTGAAGTACTTGCTGATCCTGCAGGTGGACGCAGAGGTGCTGGAACTGACCGAGGCGGAGCGGGCGTCGGTCCGGGCCGGGCGCGACGAGTTCCGCCGGATCGCCGAGGAGGCCGGCGAGATGATCAGCAGCCACGCCCTTGCCGATCCGACGACGAGCACGGTCATCTCCAGCCGGGGGATCCGCCCGGGACCGTTCCGGGCGGCCTCCGTCGGCGGCTACTACCTCGTCGACGTCGAGTCGAAGGCCCGCGCGATCGAACTCGCGGACCTCCTCCCCGACACGAGGATCGACGGCCTGGCAGTCGAGATCCGCCCGATCATGCTCACCGCCGGAGCCGACTACTAGATCCGGACCGTCAAGCTTCTGGTCGCCCCCGCCGCCCCGGTGACGTCGGCGCTGATGTCGAGGCCGAGCAGGGTACGCCGTACGGTGACACCTTCGTCGGCCCGGACGACCTTTGCCCCGGGCAACAAGATCCGGAGCTTGACGGCAGCGGCGAGTTGGGTCGGATCGGAGACGGCGAGGTCGATCTCCCGGCCGCGCACCCGCCGGATCACCGAACAAGGAGTGTCCGCGGTCAGTTCGGCGATCCGGTCGGCCTTCCAGAAGTTGGCCAGCAACAATCCGCCGCTGAGGATTGCCTGCACGTCTGCGGTGTTGCGGAGGACCAGCAACCCGGCGTACTGGGCCAGTTGCTCGGTCCGGGCGGCGGATGCTCCCGGTGCGACGAGATAGCTGTACTTCGCGTCGGCCGGGTCGACGCCGTGGTCCAGCCACATCGTCAGGTAGCGCCGGGTGATCGGCGTGGTCGGTCCGCCGGTGTTGACGTCTCGCCAGGAGCCTGTTCGTTCCTCGCGTTTCAGTTGCAGGGCCTGCGTGCCGTTGAGGAAGACGTAGCCGCCAACCCCGTCGAGATGGGCCCAGCGCGCGTCGACGGCTTGGGAGTCGCCGAGGTTCGGGACCTGCTGGATCCCGTTCACGGTAAAGGGATTCGTGCCGGTGCTGTGGAGATTGCGGTTCTCCACGACGGTCTCCACGGAGTTGCCGCTGCTGCCGGTGATGCCCGCGCCGAGCGCCACGACGTACTCATCCAGACAGAACCAGGACTTCCGCGCCCGCATCGGGGAGACGGGACCTTGGAGGTCCTGGCCGATCGCGGCGTAGCCGTCGAGGGTGGAGCCGCCGACCCAGGTCGTCGTGGGGCGAGCCGCGCCCCATTCGCCGCCGGCCTTTGGTGCCAATGGCAATTTGTCGACAGTGGTGCCGGGGAGTCGATAGCGATCCACGGTCGGCCAGAATGCGTCGGCGTACTGGCCGTTGTCGCTGTCGTAGAGGTACGTCATCCCGGATCCGCTGTGGAAGCCCTGGTCGTTCTCGCCGTTGCCGCATTCGTAGTACGCGATCCGGCTGCTGGCCATCGAGATCGAGTAGGCCCAGCCCGAGCGGCGGTGGACGGACCGGTCCATGCTCGCGAACAAGGTGTGGCCATCGCGCTCGGGCGCCGGCGTCACGCCCTCCAGGCTCTTGACCAGCGCGACCCGCGGGATCGTTGCCCCTGACAACAGATTGCCGAAGGTGTCGCGCTGCACCCAGCCGGCGACCGCGGCTCGCCATTGGGTGGCGAGGGTGGAGTCGACGCCCTTCGAGAGGCGGAGGATCGCCTCGATCGCCGTGTAGCCGTCGTTGTGGTCGGACGCGTTGTACCGGGAGACCGCGCGGCCGCGGACGAAGTCCATCATCCGCGCGTCGTGAACGACGGGAAGGTAAGCCTTCGCGACCGAGTCGAACAGGATCTGCCGCTTCGGATCGGTGACTGCCCAGGGCGAATTCGCCAGCAGGGCAAGGAGTTTTCCGATACCGTTGAGCAGGACGTGGCCGTAGGTGCCCGTGTACGCGACCCAGGTGTGCTGCACGAACGAACCGTCGCGGTAGAACCCGTCGCCGCTGGTGACGTACTGCCAGGTGTCGCTGAGGCCGTCCCGGGCATGCGTGAGTTTCGCTTCGTCCTCGGTGACCAGTGACCGCACGATGATCGCCTGGCAGAGGTCGACCCGGTTCGCGCCGGTCGAGACGATCGGGCCGCGCTCGGGCGGGAACATCCGGTACGGGTCGGGGACGAAGTGGTCGATGGCCGCGCAGTACCGCTCACGGGTCTCGGCCGGCAGTTCGTCGTACAGCAGGACCATGATGTTCGCGAGCGGCCGGGTCGCACCGATCTCCCACGACCACCAGTTGCCGAACTCGACCGTGGTCGTCTTGTAGATCAGCTGGTCCATCGACTCCAGTGCAGCTTGTATGACGGCCAGCAATGCGGGGTCGGCGTGGTACTGCGATCCCGGGGTGGCCCAGGCGGTCGCCCATTGCTCCAGGCGGACGTAGGTGTTCGGGATCGATGGGTCCGCGGTCAGTGGCTGATCGGTGAAGATGAGTTTCCTGGTCGCGGTGCGATCCAGCTTGGCCAGCGATGACAGCACCGCGGCATCCAGCCGGGCCAGGGCCGCGGCGTAGTCCGGGTCGGCCGGAACGATCGCCGCGCTACCGGTGAGGTCGGCGGCCCACTTGGCTCGCAGAGCTGCGAAGTCCGCTGGGGCCGCGAAGGCCGGCAGCTCGAGGGTGAGGGCAGCGGCGGCGGCCGTAGTACCGGCCAGGAAGGTGCGTCGTTTCACTGTCTCTCCTTCAGCGGGGCGGATCGCTGGGGCTGTTTCGGATGAGTGTGTTCCAAGTCATTCCCTGGGTCAACAGATTGATGCTAATGAATTTCCAGAGTTCTGCCGGTAGAGTCGGCGCGTGAGCGCATCCGAGGTACCGGCGGCCGAGGCTGTGCGTGGGCAGAAAGCACGGCATCTCGCCGGTGAACTGCGCCGCGGGATCGCCGAACTGAGATGGCCCGGCGGCAAGTTGCCGACCGAGCAGCAGTTGGCGCGCGAGCAGGGTGTCAGCCTGAATACGGTCCGGCGGGCGGTGGATCTGCTCGTCCAGGACGGGCTCGTCTATCGCCGGCAGGGGTCGGGAATGTACATCGCGAGCAGCGAGACCGGACCGCTGATCGGCGTGGCCGTGCCGTCGATGACCTACTACTTCCCGCGCATCATCGTCGGCATCGAGCGTGAACTCGCGAAACACGGCGCGCAGATGCTGTTGCGCAGTACGGAGTGGGATTCCGTCGAGGAGCGGCAGGCGGTCGACGGGCTGGTGAGTGCCGGTGCGGCCGGGCTGATCCTCGCGGCCGATGGACCGAGCCTGGCCGGGCTGGAGGACCTCGATGTGCCGGTCGTCCTCGTCGAGCGGGGGCTGGAGGATCCGGACACGCTGCACGAGTTCGTCGGCTCGAATCATGGAGCCGGTGCGCGTGCCGCGGTCAAGCATCTGCGGGGCCTCGGCCACACCCGGATCGCTTACCTGGAACGGGTTAGCCCGCACACGGCTCCGCAGGTCCGGGCGGGACTCGGCGATGTCCCCGTGCTGGTCGAGTCGCGCGAGCGGTGGACCACTGCGGATGCCGAGCGTTTCCTCGCGGAACTCCTGCGCAAGAAGGTGACCGCGGTCATCTGCTTCCCCGACCGCGAGGCGACCCTGCTGCTCAACGCGGCCATCGCGAACGGCATCGCGGTGCCCGGCGACCTCTCGGTGATCAGCTACGACGACGAGGTCGCCGACCTCTCCGACATCCCACTGACCGCCGTCTCGCCGGCCAAGCTGGACGTCGGCCGGCTGGCCGTGGAAACCCTCCGCGCCCGCCTCGCCGAGCCGGGTTCCCCCCGTCGCCAGATCTCGCTGGTGCCCAACCTCGTAGTACGGGACTCCACAGGCCCGGTCAGATAAGCGCGCGGGCGCTCGCTGCCGCCTGCTTCCTGGCTTGTACTACGGCCTGCTGTGGACTGCCGAGCAGAACCCCTTCGAGCATGAAGACGGCGAAACGGTCGCGGTCGCGGTCACCGCTAGCGCCAACTTCCGTGCTTCCTGGTCGGTCGGGCGGAGCTGCCGGGCCGGCTCGAAGATCACCTCGAAGAGCCCGGCGCCGGCCTCGATCAACTCCGGGTACCGCGCTTTGTCCAGGCCGGCCGTGAAGGTCAGCTCGAACACCGGCCGGCGATCCGCCGCGAACTGCACGTAGGCCTGCGCGAACGCCGCGAGCTGGTCCGCCGGATCCGGCTTGCGCCGCATCGCCGCCCGAAAGCGCTCGCCTTGCTCCGCATACCCCTTCTGGACCAGCGCGGCCAGCAGCGCGTCCCGGTCCGCGAAGTGCTTGTACGGCGCGGCGACGCTGACGCCCGCTCGCCGGCTCACCTCCGCGAGCGTGCAGCCCCCGGCCCCGGCCGGCCCAGCTAAAGGATTTTGAACCAGAGGTTGGTTCCGAGCGGGAGTTCGGCCTGGCTGATTCGCTCGAGCTTGACGTTGCCGCCGCCCAGGTCGAAGAAGCGGACGCCGTCGCCGAGCAGGACGGGGGCGATGCCGACGAAGATCTCGTCCAGTTGGCCGGCTGCCAGGCATTGCCTGCCCATACCGGCGCCGAGGACGTTGACGTATTTGTCGCCCGCGGCCTCCTTCGCCTGGGCGAGTGCGCTGCCGAAGTCGTCGACGAAGGTGACGTCCGTGATCGTGGTGTCGGGTGGGTTATGAGTGACGACGTACTGCGGGCCCTCCCAACCGCCGCCGAATGCCTTGCCTTCGCCTTCGCCGCCCTTGTGCGGGTCGTCGCCGTCGAACGTTCGCCGGCCCACCAGCAGCGAACCGATCTGTGGGATGAGCGCCTCGACCTGGGGGTTCGGTCCCAGGTACGGCGTCAGCCACGACATGTCGCCGCCGGGGCCGGTCATGAAACCGTCCAGGGAGATACCGGCCGAGTAGAGCACCTTCGCCATGATCACTGACCTCCTGAGTTCGTCTCTGTCGGACATCGAGACGAGCGAGGCCGGAAAAACTCATCGCCACCGATGACGGGGGGCGAGCGCGTCGTACCGCCAGCTAGGCAGTGCATCCCGGATGCCATGCGAACCACCCGCCGACGACAAGTCTGAGCGCGACCATCATCGAGTAGGTCCTGCCCGCCTCGCGCAGCTCGACCACTGCCTGGCTGGGTGTCGGAATCAGGCTGATCCCCGCTTGGGTGGAACAAATTTGGATATGCCGACAAGCAGTTCCCCTTACCGATAGCCATGGCTATCGGTGTCCCGACCGACAGGTGATGGCTCGAAATGCAGGCCTGATGCGGCAGGGGCTGAGCGCGGAACTCGGGCGGGTAGTTGCCCATTGCCTGTCGGTCGGGACAAGGGAGCTGCGCGGCGGGGTGATGGTCGCTCGCGGAAGGGCTGAGTGGGAGGGGATGCCTCACTGGTAGAGCGATGGGGCCCGGTAGGACTTGGCTCAACGGGTTGAGCAGCTGCGGCCGAGCTCGCGTGTGGCGCGGTGTCGCGTGGATGGGCGAGCTGGTGGCGGCGGGGACGGAAAGTGGTGACGGCGGCGGTGGGGACGGAAGGTGGTGGCGGTGGCGGTGGGGACGGAAGGTGGTGGCGGTGGCGGTGGGGACGGAAGGTGGTGGCGGTGGCGGTGGGGACGGAAAGTGGTGGCGGGGAGGTGGGGTGGTTGTGATGATGGGGGCATGTCTGCTGAGAAGGCTGCTGCCGCTTACTGATCCGCGAGTACTTCGTGTGATCGCGCGCCCGGGCCGGTGAGGTCGGGTGCTTGGCCCTGGTGTTCGGCGCCGGGGTGATTCAGCGTGCAGCCTTTGGTGTAGGAGTAGACGGACCTATGCGGTATGTCGAGATTGCCTGTGACGAGTCCGGGTTCTCTGGTAGCAATCTTCTTGATCCGAGTACGCCGGTCATCACTCATGCCGCTGTCGATCTCGGGGTCGCGGAGGCGGTTGAGTTGGTGGCTCGGGTGCGGGCGAATTCGCGGCACCCGAACTCGGAGTACAAGTCGACGCAGATGCTTCGGCGGAGGTCTGCTGTCGAGTGTTTGTTGGAGTCGTTGGAAGGGCGGGCTTCGGTTCATCTGACCGACAAGCGGTTCTTTGTGGTGAATCGGATGGTCGATTTCCTGTTGGGTGAGCCGACGTATGCGGCTGGGACGAGTCTCGCGGTCGACCTTCGCGGTGTGGCGTTGAGGTTGCATCGTGAGGGGCCGGAGGTCTTCGGTACTGCCAACTGGTACGCCGTGCTGACCAGTTTCGCCGCGATGATGCGGACCAAGCGGCATCGGGTGGTCAATCGGCCTGCTGTGGATAGGTACTACGAGGCGCTTCGTCGGGCGCGGGGTGGGCATGAGGTGATCGAGCTGCTGTGTGGGACCCGGGCGCGGGCGGAGGAGGTCTTCACGACGTTGCTCGATGAGCGGTCTAGTGTGCCGCCGCCGTTGGAGCCGCTGCTTACTGCGCTGGTTGACACCACGCTGCACTGGAGTGCGGGCGGGCGGGTGGTCGACATCATCCACGACGAGCAGAGCGCGCTGACTCCCCATCGTGTCAATCAGATCCGCATCCTCCTTGCTGAGGCACGCGTGAAGGCGGGGGTGAGTGCAGCGGTGGTGGAGGCCGGCGTTGATGCGGCCGAAGAGGTGGCAGGTGGCGAGGCCGCGTCGGCCAGAGGGTTGTTGAGGGAGCCCGTTCTAGAGGTGAGGGTGGCGCCGGCGCGGCCGTTGCGGGGGTTTGGGTTGGTTGATTCTCGGGGGGATGCGCGGGTGCAGGTTGCGGATCTCCTGGCTGGGGTGGGGCGGCATCTGGCTACTGAGGAGTTGAGGGGGCGGGGGGATCCGGGGCTGACGGGGCTGTTGAGGGCGTATGTCGTGGAGGGGTCGTTGTGGGCGGATGAGGGGTCTGGGCGGCGGCTGTCGTTGGGCGGTCAAGTGTGACGAGGTGTTGACGAACAGATGACGGCACTGCAACCTTTGACTACCGTCCCGCAAGAAGTTGGCAGATCAACGCAATTTTGCATAACACCTCTTGTGAGTTCGGCGCAGTCACTCCCGCCCCCGCCCGAACGACGGAGGACTATCCCATGCAACGGAAGCAGCCTGCGTGGCGGCTGATGATCGGCTTGCTCTCGGCGGTGCTACTCACCGCCGGTTTCCTGCCGAGAACAGCCTCAGCAGCACCTACGGCGATCACCGCCACCCTGACCAAGACCCTCTCCGCCAGCAGTGCGCTCGGTGAGTACCCGGCGAGCAACACCGGCGACGGCAACCAGAACTCGTACTGGGAGAGCAACAACAACGCGTTCCCCCAGTGGCTTCAGGCCGACCTCGGTTCGACGGTCGGCGTGAACCAGGTGGTCCTGAAACTCCCTGCGAGCTGGGGTGCGCGTACCCAGACCCTCGCAGTACAAGGCAGTACGAACGGATCGACGTTCACTACGATCGTCGCCAGCGCCGGCTACAACTTCGCGCCGACGAGCAACAACACGGTCACCATCAACTTCCCGGCGACGTCCACCCGCTATGTCCGGCTGAACATCACCGCGAACACCGGCTGGCCCGCCGGCCAGCTCTCGGAGTTCGAGCTCTACGGCCCGGACACCGGCGGCGACACCCAGGCGCCGACCGTCCCCGGCAACCTCGTGCTGACCGAGCCCAGCTCAGGCCAGATCCGGCTCAACTGGTCCGCGTCGACCGACAACGTCGCCGTCACCGGCTACACGGTCTACCGCAACAACACGGCCGTCACCACCGTCGCCGGCAATGTGCTCACCTTCACCGAGGCGCAGCCCACCTCGACGACAGTCGAGTACTACGTCCGCGCACGTGATGCCGTCGGCAACGAGTCCGCCGACAGCAACCGCGTACGTCGCAGCGGCCAGTCGGGCGGCGCTAACCTCGCGGCAGGGAAGCCGATCGAGGCCTCCTCGTCGGTCTTCAGCTTCGTCGCGGCCAACGCCAACGACAACTCCATCGGCACCTACTGGGAGTCGAACGGCTACCCGGCCACCCTGACGGTGAAGCTCGGCTCGAACGCCGACCTCGACTCGGTCGTCGTGAAGCTGAACCCCGACCAGGCGTGGGGGGCCCGGACGCAGAGCATCCAGGTGTTCGGCCGCGAGCAGTCCGCGACCGCGTTCACCTCGATCTCGGCCCGGACGGACTACCATTTCAACCCGTCGTCGAACCAGAACTCGATCACCATCCCGGTCACCGGCCGCGCCGCCGACGTCCGGCTGCAGATCTTCAGCAACACCGGTGCACCAGGCGGCCAGGTCGCCGACTTCCAGGTCATCGGTACGCCGGCGCCGAACCCGGACCTGGTGGTCACCTCGACCACCTGGACCCCAGCATCGCCGAACGAGGCCAGCCCGATCACCTTGTCGGCCACGGTCCAGAACATCGGCTCGGCAGCGGGCCGGAGCGACCAGCGTCAACTTCCTCCTCGGCGGCACGGTCGTCGGAACCGCTTCGGTCGGAGCATTGAACGCAGGCGCATCGACCACAGTCACGGCCAACGCCGGAACCCGGGCCCAAGGCAGCTACACCGTCGCAGCCGTGGTCGACCCGACCAACACGATCGTCGAGCAGAACGACTCCAACAACACCTTCCAGGCGGCTACGCAACTGGTGATTGCGCAGGCGCCCGGACCCGACCTGCAGGTGCTCGGCATCACCTCCAACCCGCCGAACCCGGCAGTCGGTGCCCAGGTCTCCTTCACCGTCTCGGTGAACAACCGCGGTACCGCCGCGACCGGAGCAACCAGCGTCACCCGGCTGACCATCGGCAGTACGGTCCTCAACACCAACACCGCTTCCATAGCAGCCGGTACTACGGTCAACGTGGCCGTCACCGGCACCTGGACCGCGACGAGCGGCGGAGCAACCTTGACGGCGGCGGCTGACGCCACCAATGTCGTTGCCGAGACCAACGAAACCAACAACTCGCTCTCGCGGGCGATCGTCGTCGGTCGTGGTGCGGCGGTTCCCTACACATCGTACGAGGCAGAGGCCGCCAACTACACGGGCACGCTGCTGACTGCGGACGCGCTGCGGACCTTCGGCCACACCAACTTCGCGACGGAGTCCTCCGGCCGCCAGTCGGTCCGGCTGAACTCCACCGGTCAGTTCGTCGAGTTCACCTCCACCAACCAGACGAACTCGATCGTGGTCCGCAACTCGATCCCCGACTCGGCCAACGGTCAGGGCATCGACGCCACCATCAGCCTCTACGTCAACGGCACCTTCGCGCAGAAGCTGACCCTGTCCTCCCACTACAGCTGGCTGTACGGCAGCAGCGACGGACCCGAGGCGCTGACGAACACCCCCGGCGGCGACGCGCGACGGCTCTTCGACGAGTCCCACGCGCTGCTGAGTTCGTCGTACCCGCCTGGCACCAAGTTCAAGTTGCAGCGCGACTCGGGTGACACCGCGTCGTTCTACATCATCGACACGGTCGACCTCGAGCAGGTTGCGCCGGCCCTGAGCCAACCCGCCGGCTGCACCAGCATCACGCAGTACGGCGCTGTGCCGAACGACGGGATCGACGACGCGGACGCCATCCAGCGCGCCGTCACCGACGACCAGAACGGCGTGATCTCCTGCGTCTGGATCCCACAAGGCCAGTGGCGGCAGGAGAAGAAGATCCTCACCGACGACCCGCTGAACCGGGGTCAGTACAACCAGGTGGGCATCAGCAACACCATGATCAAGGGCGCGGGCATGTGGTACTCGCAGCTCTACTCCACCATCGAGCCGCAGAACGCCGGCGGTATCAACCACCCGCACGAGGGCAACTTCGGCTTCGACATCGACAAGTTCGTGCAGATCTCGGACCTTGCGATCTTCGGCTCGGGCCGGATCCGTGGCGGTGACGGCAACGCCGAGGGTGGCGTCGGCCTGAACGGCCGGTTCGGTACCGGCACCAAGATCACCAACGTCTGGATCGAGCATGCCAACGTCGCGGTCTGGGTCGGCCGGGACTACGACAACATCCCGGAGCTGTGGGGTCCGGCCGACGGGCTCGAGTTCAGCGGGATGCGGATCCGGGACACCTATGCCGACGGCATCAACTTCTCCAACGGCACCAGGAACTCCAAGGTCTTCAACTCGTCGTTCCGTACGACGGGTGACGACTCGCTGGCGGTCTGGGCGAACAAGTACGTGAAGGACCAGTCCGTCGACATCGGGCACGACAACTCGTTCACCAACAACACCGTCCAGCTGCCGTGGCGGGCGAACGGCATCGCGATCTACGGCGGCTACGGCAACAAGATCGAGAACAACCTCATCTACGACACGATGAACTACCCCGGCATCATGCTGGCGACCGATCACGACCCGCTGCCGTTCTCCGGGACGACGCTGATCGCGAACAACGGCCTCTACCGGACCGGCGGCGCCTTCTGGAACGAGGACCAGGAGTTCGGTGCCATCACGCTGTTCCCGTCGAACCTGCCGATCCCGGGCGTCACCATCCGGGACACGGACATCTACGACTCGACGTACGACGGCATCCAGTTCAAGACCGGCGGCGGTGAGATGCCGAACGTGACGATCACAGGAGTCAGGATCGACAAGTCCAACAACGGCTCCGGCATCCTCGCGATGGGCGGCGCCCGCGGTAACGCGGTCCTGAGCAATGTCACGGTGACGAACTCCAGGGACGGCGACATCGTCAAGGAGCCCGGCTCCAGCTTCACCTTCAGCGGCCAGTAACCGCGCTGAAGTTCGAGCCCCCGCAACCTTGTCCCGAGGTTGCGGGGGCTCGCCGCGTCACGCAGTACCGAAGAGCTTCTCGTACTGCGTGACGAAGGCCGGCTCGTCGACCAGGAAGGGCAGGTCGCTGCGGACCATGTGCCGGATCGCGAGCAATGCCACCGGTGCGTGCAACGGGCGGAAGTCCGGGTTCCACAGGCCGCCCGCCTCGGGTGGCAACTGGTGGAACTGGCCGAGCATCAGCCCATCGGCGACGAAGGACGGCTTGAGCCGCAGCTGTACTCCGTCGATCACCGCGCCGACGGCCTCGTCGTCGAGATCGGGGAAGGCGATCAGTACCGTCTTGAACTGCGCTCCTGCACCTTCGGTCGGTTCGAGGCTGCCGAACCACGCCTTGTAGCGCAGGACCATCTCGGCGACCTCGTCCGGATCCGGCGTCCCCGGGTGGACCGCAACCCTGAAGAGAGCCTTGCGCAACGAGGCCGAGACGAACGGGCAGACCGGTCCGTTCCGGCCGAGCTCCTCGTGCGGGTTGGACAGGTAGCCGCTGGCCCACTGCAGAATGGTGTCGACCGTAGCCCGGTGCCGGCTGCCCTCCGGCGGCAGATCGCTGCCGGAGTACAGGTGCAGCCCCAACGAGTCAGTGCCGGCGTAGGTCAACATCGTCAGTCCTCCACTGCATCGGGTAGTTGTTGTTCGACAGTGCGAAGGGAGCGGGAG
This sequence comes from Kribbella qitaiheensis, assembly GCF_014217565.1. Taxonomy (NCBI): domain Bacteria; kingdom Bacillati; phylum Actinomycetota; class Actinomycetes; order Propionibacteriales; family Kribbellaceae; genus Kribbella; species Kribbella qitaiheensis. Next base: position 2,968,726 of record NZ_CP043661.1, on the reverse strand, counting down.
GCGAGGCCGAGGAGCGACCACACCAGCAGCAGTACGCCGGTGATCGCGACCACCACGGCCATGCCACGTCCGGTCCCGGTGCCGAAGACCGGTCCGAGGGTCCGGGTCAGGCCGCCACCAGCACGCATCGGCGGCTCGAATACCTTGTCCACCAAGGGACCTGCGGCCAGATAGCCGAGTGGCATGACCACCCGGGCGAGCATCAGGATCGTCGCGAGCACGCGGCCGAGCAGTTCGTGCGGCACCTTCACCTGGACCAGCGCGAGCCAGTGCGCGTTGATCAGCGCGGCGCAGAAGCCGACGCCGAACATGCCGGCGATGGGGAAGAAGGCCGAAGGACGCAGCCCGATCACCACGGAACTCAGACCGATCAATCCGACGCCGGCGATCATCCCGGTGATCCGTTGCCGGGTGCCGCCCCAGATCGCCATCAGCACGCCGCCGAGCAGTAGGCCGGCTCCTTGGGCAGCCAGCACCAGCCCGAGCGTCGCAGTACTGCCGAAGGCAAGAACCATCGGTGTGGTGACGACGACCACGACCCCGCCGAGTCCGTTGGCGATCGCGAAGAAGGCTGCGAGGGCGAGCAGGCCGCGGCGTTCGTTCAGGTAGCGCCAGCCGCCGGCGATCTCGGTCAGCAACGGCTCGTCGCGAACATGGAAGCCGAGATCGGGAACCTTGACCGCGGCCAGGGTTGCCAAGGCCACGACGGAGGTGGCGAGGTCGATCCACACCACGCCGTTGAGGCTGAGCGCCAGCAGGAGAACGCCGCCCAGCAACTGGGAGAACAGGAGTGCGGCTGCGGTCCCCAATCCGACCAGACCGTTCGCTTGTCCTAGATAGCGCTTCGGCACCAATTGCGCGACCGCGGCCAGGTACGCCGGTTGCCGGAACGAGGAGGTGACCGCGACCACCGTCACGAACACGTACAGATGCCAGAGCGCCAACGAATCGACGGCCAGCAAGATGATCAGCATCGCCGCGGCGGACAGCGCGACCAGGTCGCAGGCCATCATCACGCGGCGGCGATTCCAGCGGTCCGCGACGGCTCCGGCCAGTGGCGAGGTGAGAATCACCGGAACGATCGCGAAGGCGGCGATCGTCGCCAAGGCCGTTGCCCGACCAGTCTGTTGATAGGCCCAGACACCCAGTGCGAAGGTCGACAGTCCGGCGCCGATCAGCGACACGAACTGGCCGGCAGTGACGGTCAAGAAGCCCGGCAGGTTCGCTTGTCGCTTGGGTGGCTTCGGTACGTCGGTTTCGGGTGGTCTCGTCAGGAGCCCAGCGACTCGGGGATCGCGGTGGAAGAAGTGTCCGGCACCAGGCAGCCCGACCAGCTCGACGACCTCGCCGAAGCGGTCCCAGTCGTGGACGCGTTCGGACGAGAACCGGGTGGCCTCGTCGAGGTCGCCGACCACGACCCGCAACGGGCTCGACAATCTGGGAGCGTCGTCGGTGAAGGAGGCGGTGAAGAACAACTCGCCCTGATCGGCCTGGTGTCGAATCGCCTTGGCCACAAAGGCCCGCTCGGCCTCGGGTGGTTCTTCGCCCAGACCGCCGAGGACTCGGAGTGTGTCGGTGAGCATCCGGTCGGACTGTCGTCGACCAGGTGCCAGCCGCGCCATCGATCCGAGTACGCCGGGAAGCCGGGTGTTGGGGAAAGAAGCGCCGAGGACTACTGACTCGGGGATCTTGCCGGCCCGCTCGAGTCGCTGCGCAACAGCGACGGCCAAGGCGCTGCCAACGCAATGGCCGTAGAGCATTACCGGTCCGGGGACCTCGGCCAGGATCCGTTCGGCACAGCGATCCGCCAACTCCGGTAGGGAGATCAGCGCCTCGTCAGGGCGGGAGTAGTCGGTGCCGGGCGGCTGGATCGCGTAGAGGGCCCAGTTGTCCGGCATCCGTTGCGCCAGGTCGGCGTACACGATCGCGCCGCCGCCGCCGAACGGTGCACCGATCACCGTGAGCTCGGCATCGGCAGCGCTTCGCTTGGTCATCTTCTGAAGGACGTCGGAGTCAGCCGGAGTCTTGGTCTGCAGGTACTCGGCCAGCGATCGCGCAGTGGGATAGCGGAAGAGGTCGAGTACAGACAGTCCTGGATCGATCGCCCGTACGGTCCGTACTGCGCGCAGTGAGTCGCCGCCGAGGTCGAAGAAGCCGTCGTCGATCCCGACCTCGCTGCCGAGCACGTCGCTGAAGACCTTCAGGATCGCTGCTTGCTCTGGAGTCGCGTCTTGCTGCGGTGTTCCGGTCGGCTTTGTCGGTGCCGGCAGCGAGAGCCGGTCGATCTTGCCGTTCGGGGTGGTCGGAAGCTCGTCCAGCCGGACGAAGGTTGCCGGCAGCATGTAATCGGGCAGCGTGCCCCGCAGGTATTCGCGCACCTCCGCGTCGGCGGTCCCGTCCGCGAGCCCCACGACGTACGCGATCAAGCGGTCCTGCAATATGTTGACCGCTGCCGAGGTGACCTCGGGGTGCCCGAGCAGGACGGTCTCGATCTCGCCGACCTCGATCCGGTAGCCGCGGAGCTTGATCTGGCCGTCGGCCCGGCCGCGGACCTCGATCCGCCCGTCGGGTCGCCAGCGGGCCAGGTCACCGGTGCGATAGATCCGGCCGAAGTCGCTCGTCACGAACCGTTCGGCGGTCAGTGCGGGCCGGCCGTGATAGCCGAGCGCGACCCCGGCGCCTCCGATGCACAGTTCGCCGATCGCTCCGATCGGCATCGGCTGCAGCTTGTCGTCCAACACGTAGATGGAGGTGTTGGAGATCGGCCGGCCGACGGTCACATCGGCTGAGGTGATGCGCTCACGTGTCGACCAGACCGTGGTTTCCGTTGGCCCGTAGTAGTTCCAGAGTTCGCCGACGATGGTGTGGAGCCGGACAGCCAGTTCGGGTGGCAACGCTTCTCCGCCGCAGACTGCGATCAGGTCCAGGTCGCCGGTCCAGCCGGTTTCGAGCAGCAGTTGCCAGCTCAGCGGAGTCGCTTGCAGATAGGTGGTTCCGGTGTAGCTGATCCGTCTGGCGAGTGCCTCACCGTCGGCCGCGAGGCGCCGGGCACCGATGACGAGGGTGGCGCCTACGGTCAACGGAAGCAGCAGTTCCTTGACCGACATGTCGAAGGACATGCTGGCCACCGAGAGGACGGTGTCCTGATCGGAGAGCCCGGGTTCTGCCGCGAAGGACGCCAGTAGGTTGGCGAGCGCGCTGTGCGGGATCACGACGCCCTTGGGCCGTCCGGTCGATCCGGAGGTGTAGATGATGTACGCCGGATCGCTTCCGGTCGGCGTCGCCTCGGGCGCTTCGGCGGGCGGCAGGGGTTCGCGCAGATCGATGGAGGGTAGGCCGAAGGTCTCGGCGAAGCCGTCCGTCACCAGCACGGCGGCACCGGAGTCTTCGACCATGTAGGCCAGCCGGTCGGCCGGATACTCCGGGTCGACTGGGAGATAGGTCGCGCCTAAGCGGAGTACGGCGAGCATCGCGACCGGCATCCGGACAGAACGGTCGAGGGCGAGCGCGACGATGGTGCCCTTGCCGGCTCCCAAGTCCTTCAGGCGGTGGGCCAACGATGCCGATCGGCTCGCCAGTTCGGCGTACGTGAGCTCCTCGCGATCATCCAGTACTGCGATGCTCTCTGGGCGCAGGTCGGCTTGGCGGAGGATCCAGTCAGGAGTCAGCCCGCTCGGTAGCGGACTGCTCGTGGCGTTCCACTCCTGCAGGACCTGTCGGCGTTCAGCGTCGTCGCTCAGCGGTAGTTCACCGAGCTTCGTGGATGGTGCAGCCACGATGGCGGTGAGCAGGGTGCGGAGGTAGCCGGTCAGGCGTTGCGCGGTGGACCGATCGAGGATGTCGCCGTTGTACTCCAGCGCGCCATGGAGACCGCCGTCCTCTTCTGTGAGGTAGAGCGAGAGGTCGGTCCGGGCGACCCCGGTCGCGGCATCGACGGGAGCCACCGTGATGCCGGGCAGGTCGAGGGCGGCCCGGTGGAGTGTTCTGCAGCACGAACATGCTGGTGAAGACCGGCGTACGGCTCGGATCACGCGGTACGTCGAGCGTGGTGAGCAACCGGTCGAACGGCATCGCCGAATGCTCGAAGCCGTCGAGCACCGTACGGCGTACCTGGTGCAGGTAGTCGAGGAACGGGAGCTCGCGCCGGGGCTTTCCGCGCAGCGGCAGGCTGTTGACGAACATGCCGACGACGCGATCGAGATCCGGGTGATCGCGACCGGCGACCGCCGTACCGACCACTACGTCCTCGACACCGGAATACCGGGCGAGCACGATCTGGTAAGCCGCCAGGAGCGTCATGAAGAGGGTTACGTCGTTGGCGCGGCTCAGTTCTGTGAGCTGGTTGGTCAGCTGTGCTTCGAGGTCGAGCCAGACTGCGCCGCCGCGGTGACTGGGCAGGGCAGGCCGTGGGTGATCCAGGGGGAGATCGAGTGAGCTGGGAGCGTCGGCTAGCTCGGTCCGCCAGAACTCCTTGGTGGCTTCGTAGGTCTTCTCCGTCTCCCACTGGGTGTAGTCGGAGTACGTCACGGGCACGTCGTTGAGCTGCTCGCCCCGGTACGCCGTCGACAGGTCGCCAAGGAGGACCGCGTTGGACCAGCCGTCGCTGGCGATGTGGTGCACGGTCAGCAGGAGGAGATGCTCGACCTCCCCGGTCCTCAGCAGCGCTGCACGCAGCGGGGGACCGGCGGCCAGGTCGAACCCGTGCTGGAACTCGTCGTCGATCCGCTCGCGGATCACTTCCTCTGTCGCGCCTCGCAGATCGCTGACATGCAGCGGGATCTCGGGTGCGTTCAGTACTACGATCTGTGGCTCGCCGTCGATACTCGGGTACGCCGTACGCAGGGTCTCGTGGCGCTCGACCACCGCGGCGAGCGCGGCTCGCAGGGCGTCGACGTTGAGGGCGCCGGTGAGTCGGAACGCGCTCGGCAGGTTGTTCACCGGGTTGCCGGGGTCGACCTGGTCGAGGAACCAGTACCGCTGCTGGCCGTGGGACAGCTCTGTCGACTGGTGTTCGTGATGGACCAGCTCCGGGCCGTCGCTGCGGCGCAGTCCGTCGATGTGGTTGGCGAGGGCAACGATCGTGCGATGGTCGAAGAGGTCGCGGACGACGATCGCGACGCCACAATCCCGCCGCAGCCTTGCCGCGGCGCGGATCGCCAGGAGCGAGTGCCCGCCGAGCTCGAAGAAGTCCGCGTCCGCTGAGGGCTGGGGGATGTCCAGGAGCTCGGCGAAGACGGTGGCGATCCGGTGCTGAGTCTGCCCGGTCAGCGGCAGTTGCCGCGACCCGGATCGCTGCCCACCTGCTTGATCTGAGGAGGGTCCTGACGGACTCAGAGCTGCGTGATCGACCTTGCCGTTGGCATTCAGTGGCAGTTCGGGCAGCACGGTGATGGTCGTGGGAACCAGGTGATCCGGCAACCGTTCCGCCAACCAGCTGCGCAGATCGTCTTCAGTGTCACTGCCGACATACGCGTGCAAGTTGCCATCAGCAACCAGAACCGCAGCCGCGTCGACCGCCGGGTGAGTGCTGAGGACGGCTTCGATCTCACCAGGCTCCACACGATGCCCGCGGATCTTGGTCTGCCGGTCCAGTCGGCCGCCGAACTCGACGGTCCCATCCGCCAGCCACCTCGCCCGGTCACCAGTCGCGTAGTACCCATCAAAGGAGGTCTGCAGGGCGGGGGTATTGAGCCGTGGGTCGCGAGACGATCGAAGCGCCCGAGCACCCGCTACCGGTTCGCCGCTGCTCTCGCTGACCTGCGCGGTGCCGTCACCGACGTAGCCGCTGGCGACGACCTGGGCGCTGCCGTCCCCGAGGTATCCGCTGGCGACGACCTGGGCTGTGCCGTCCCCGAGGTATCCGCGGGCGACGACCTGGGCATTGCCGTCACCGAGGTAGCCACGCGCGACCGCCGGGCCGCGGACAGCCAGCTCTCCCCAGACGCCGACGGGCTGTGGCTGCCCGTGCGGATCGAGGATGTGGACGGCGGCATGCGCCAGCGGCGTACCCAGCGGGACCGTCGCCGACCTGCTGCCCTCGAACGGGATCTCATGCGCCAGCACCCCGACCGTGGTCTCGGTCGGGCCGTAGTGATTGAGGATCCGCAGCCCAGGTGCCTGCCGTCGAACGGTGTCGACCAGCGACCACGGCGACGCCGCGCCACCCAGGACAAGCGCCTTGCGCGGCAGACACTCACCAGACCCGATCAAAGCCGCCAGATGCGACGGCACGATCTTGAGATAGTCAGCAGGGTTCCGCTTGAAGTGCTCACCCAACGCGACCGGATCAGCAGCAAGCTCCGCGTCGATCAGTTGCAAAGTGCCGCCCCGCGACAACGCGGTAAACACCATCGAATGCCCAAGATCAGCAGCCAGCGTGGACAACACGGCGTAGCTGGCCCCGTCCTCCGGCCGCAGCCTCTCCGCAAACGCATCCACATACGCCGCCAGCCCTCCAAGCTCAACAGCCACCCCCTTCGGCCGCCCCGTAGACCCAGACGTGAAGATCACATAGGCCAACCTCCCCGGCGCAAACCCCACCGCCGCCTCCGGCGCAAACCCCACCGCCGCCCTCGGCGCAATCCCCGCGCCCGCCTCCGCCCCCGTCGTCACCCGCGCCTCCGGCGTGATCCCCGCGCCCGCCTCCGGCGCAGCTCCCGCGCCCGCCTCAAGCTCTGTGGTGGGTGTTGACTGATTGCCTATGGCATCGATTGTCTGGATGCCGGGGAGGGCGTCGAGATCGACAGCGAGGGTTGCGCCTGCGGTGGTAAGGAGGGCTGCCTGGCGAGCTGGTGGGTGGGTTGGCTCGATGGGGACGTAGGCGGCACCGGACTTCAGGATGCCGAGCAAGCCGACGGCGTACCGGCTGGTGCGTGCCGCCGAGAGGCCGACGAGCGCTTCTGGCCCGGCACCTGCCGCGCGGAGACGTGCGGCGAGCGCGTTGCTGAGGGTGTCCAGTTCGGCGTACGTGAGGCTCGCGGCGCCGCTCATCACGGCGACTCGGTCCGGCGCTCGGCGTACGGTGCTTGCGAAGCCGTCGAGGATCGTGGGTGGAGCAACGGTCGCGGCTGGGGGTGCGAGTAGCTCGGTCTGCTGGGCTGGTGTCAGGAGCGGCAATCGCGCGACGGGTGCAGCTGGGTCGGTGGCGAGTCCTTGGAGTAACAGAAGATATTGCCCGGCGAAGCGCTCGATGGTCTCCGGGTCGAAGAGCTCGGTGCTGTAGGTGATCGTGGCCGAGATCGTGCGGCCGCCGAGATCGGCGACCTCCATCGTGAGGTCGACCTTCGTGGCCGGCGCGCTGATCGAGACCGGCTCGACCCGAAGTCCTGACAGCTCGAGTTCCACCCGGGGCACGTGGGTCGCGCTGAACAGCACGGAGTACGGCGGTCGACCCTCCGCCGGATACGGCAACAGCGCGGCTACCTCTTCGAACGGCGCCGCAGCGTGTTCGCTCGCCTCGAGCACTGTGTTCCGGACCTCCCGAAGAAGCTCCCGCCCGGTCTGCGCCGGCGTGGTTCTTGCCCGGAGCAACACGGTCTCGATCAGACAACCAACAACCGTACGGAGTTCCGGTACGGCGTCTCGCCCGCTGACCGGCGCGGCCACGGTCACGTCGTCAACACCAGCCTGCCGACCGCACAAGACCTGGAAGACCCCGACCAGGCACATGAACGTGCTGACCTGCTCCCCGGCGGCAAGAGCCCGAAGCCCAGCCGTCGCACCCTCGCCCAGCTGGAACGAGTGCTCGGCGCCGGCATCACTCGGATGCGCCGGCCGCGGCCGATCAGTCGGCAGCTGAACCGGCCGAGGCGAGGAGGCAAGCTGCTCACGCCAGTAGGCCAGATCGGCATCGGCCGACCGCTGCTCCTGCCAGTACGCAACATCGGCGTATTGCGTGCCGGCAACCAAAGCCCCACCGCCGTACGCGGTACTGAGCCGATCGGCAATCAGCCCCATCGACCAGCCATCGGCGGCAATGTGGTGCACACAGAGCAGCAACACATGCTCATCCGCCCCGACCCGGAACAGCGAAGCCCGGAACGGCGCCGCACGCCCAAGCTCGAACGGCCGCCGTAGCTTGTCCTCAAACCCTCGCAGATCGTCGTACTCACGCCAGTCGAGCGCAGCAGCTTCAGCCAGTTCCGCGGAAGGCATGCCGTCCACTGCCGGGTAGAAGGTGCGGAGCGCATCGGCCGTCTCAACGACCGCAATCAACGCACTCCGCAAACGCGTGCTGTCCAGCGTTCCGCGCAGTCGCCAGGCGACCGGCAACGTGTAGGCGGCGCTGTCGGGCGCAAGCTGATGAAGGAACCACAGCCTGCGCTGAGCTGACGACAGTACGACGGATGCCGCCTTCGGAATCCCGACCCGCTTCGGCTTCCTGGCCTTCGCCTTCGCCAGCCTCGCCGCCAGCGCATCGGCGATCGCGTCGGTGGTCAGATCGGCACTCATGAAGATGCCCCCAGCAACTGTTCGACGATCGACTGCTCCACCACGACGGCCAGCCTGGCCACGGTCGGAGCGTCGAAGAGGGCCCGGACACCGATGGTGATCTCGAACTGCTCCCGGACATCGGCCATCACCTGAGCGGCAAGCAGGGACTGCCCGCCGGCCGCGAAGAAGTCGTCCTCGACCCCAAGCTCCGGTACTCCGAGCGCCTCCTGCCAAAGGTCGAGCAGCACCTCCTCGGTCACCGACTTCGGCGGACGTGAAGGTGATCGGTGCGTCGTGGGCTCGGGCAACGCCCGTCGGTCGAGCTTGCCGCTCGCCGAGCGCGGGAGGACGGCGAGTTCGCCGATCGTCGCGGGAACCAGATGGGCCGGGACGCGCGTGGTCAGCCAGTCCCGCAGACCGTCTGCCCGGCCGACCACGTAGGCGTTCAAACTCGACCCGGCAACCGGATCGTCGTGCACAAAGGCGACGGCCTCGGTGACCTGGGGATGCGCCGTGAGAGCGGCTTCGACCTCACCGAGTTCGATCCGGATCCCTCGCAACTGCACCTGATCGTCGATCCGGCCAAGCAGCATGATCGTGCCGTCCTCGCGCCAGTACGCGAGATCACCTGTGTGATAGTGCCTACCCTCGCCGTACGGGTCGGCTGTGAACCGTTCCGCCGTCAGCTCGGGCCGGTCGAGATAGCCCCTGGTGACCCCCACGCCACCGATCAACAGCTCACCCGGTACGCCGATCGGTACCAGCCGTCCGCGTGGGTCGACGATGGTGATCCGTACGCCGGGGATCGGTTTGCCGATCGCGGGACGGTTGCCGTCAGCAACGCAATGGCTCATCACCGCGGCGACAGTGGCCTCGGTCGGGCCGTAGGAGTTCACGAAGTACCGGTCCGGCGCCCATCGTTCGACCAGCTCCGCCGAGCACGCCTCGCCGCCGACCGCGATCGCCCGGACCGTCGGCAATGTCGCGTCATCTGGAAACGCCGCGAGGACCGAGGCAGGCAGGACGAGATTGGTGATCCGCTCCCGATCGATGAGTTCGACCAGATCGGTGCCGGCCACCTCATCCGTGCGTACGACGAGCGTCGCCCCGGCGGCCAAGGTCATATAGACGTCCGAGACCGAAACCTCGAAGCCGAACGGCACGAACTGGAGTACGCGACTGTCCTCCGCGACGGCGAAGTTGCGGATTTTCGCCAGCACGAGGTTGGTCAGCCCGCCATGCTCGGCGAGAACGCCCTTAGGCCTGCCGGTCGAACCGGAGGTGTAGAAGATATGGACGAGATCTTCCGAAGTGACCACATCGTCCAGCGGTTCGTCTGACTGTTGAGCCGCCTTGGCCAGGAAGTCTTCGTCGACGATGACCTCGGCACGGACATCGGCCAGCATCTCTTCAGCCCGTAGCGCCGGGACATCAGGCTCGATCGGGACGTAGCAGCCGCCCGACGTCGCCACGCCAAGCAGGGCCACGACCGCGTCTGCCGACCTCGGAAGCCGTACTGCGACCGGGCTGCCGGCCACAACGCCATGGCTTCGTAACAGCCGAGCAAGCTGGTTCACCCTCTGCTGCAGCTCTTGATAGGTCAACACCTCCTGCCCACAGATCACCGCGGGCTGATGCGGCCTGGTCTGGACCTGATCACCAACCAGTTGGTAAACCGGTCGACGTTCCTCGAAAGCAGCAGGTCCATTGCCTAGAGCAATGAGCTGGTCGACCTCTTGCGCGGTGCACAACGGCAGTTCGGCGACGGCCAGATCGGGTTGGGAGACGGCGGTGGCCAGCAGATTGAGCAGCTGCCGGTTGATCCGCTCAGCGGTGGATCGCTCGAACAGATCGCCGCGGTACTGAACGGTCAGCGTCATCCGGCCATCGACCGGCTCGACCAGCACAATGAGATCGAATCGGGCATTGTCGCCATGCCACTCGCCAACCGGGGTCATCGTGGCGTCACCCAGGCGGATCGGCTCGCCATCGGGCTGACCGACCACGAGCAGGACGTCGAACGGAGCTGCACCACTGCTTCTGTCGGCCACGATCTGCTCAAGCGGAACGCCCTGATGGGCGTGGGTTTCAAGCACCGTACTGCGAGCCTGCCGGAGCAGCTCGCGGAAGCTCGCCTCACCGTCGACCGCGATCCGCAGTGGAACCGTGTTGACGAAGCAGCCCACAACCTTGTCGAACCCAGAAACCGTCCGGTTGGCCATCGGTGCGCCAACGACGATGTCGTCCTGCCTGGTCTGCCGTTGCAGTAGTGCCGCAACGGCCGCGAAGATCACGGCGAAGCGACTGGCTCGCTCGGCTGCTGCCAAGCGGTCGAGGCCGGCCAGCAGCTCCTCTGAAAGCGGGACCTGAACCGAGCCACCATGGTGATCAGGAACCAGCGGGCGCTGGTGATCGGTGACCAGGTCGAGGTGAGCCGGAGCACCGGCCAGTCGGTCCCGCCAGTACGCGAGCCCTTGGGCGTGCGGCTGCCTCGCCTCCCAGGCCGCGACCTCACGCGGGCCGAGCTCCGGCTGCGCGAGTTGGCGCCCGGAGTACAGGATCGGTAGTTCTGTCAGCAGAATCTCGTGTGAGCGTGCGTCGACGGCGCTGTGGTGGATGGTGAGCAGGAGCCGCCAACTGTCGTCGCCGGTCGGTGCGAGCACTGCGCGGATGAGTCGGCCGGCGGCCAGATCGCTGCCAGGCTGGGGATGTGCGGCGAGTTGCTCGTCGACATCGTCGCCTTGCGGTTCCAGTACGTCGAAGGGCACGCGGTAGGCGGGCGCGATGCGCTGGTACTGACCGTCAGCGAGGGCTTCGATCGCAGTACGCAGGGCCTCGTGTCGCTCGACCAGCTGGTCGAGGGCGGCCGCGAGGCGATCGGGGTCGAGCGGGCCGTCGATCGTGTAGCGCATCCGGACGTCGTAGATCGACGGATCGGCGAGGTATTGGTCGAGGAACCAGTAGCTGCGCTGGGCAGCCGTCAGCGGGGCGACCTCTCCCGCTCGTTGGAATTCTGCTGCCTTTGTCTCGGCAGGGGGAGTGGATAGCTCGACGGCGAGTTCTGCGATCGTGACCGAGCCGAGCATGATCTCGAGGGAGAAGTCGCGGCCCCATCGCTCGGACAGCCTGGTGACCACCCGGGTGGCGGCGAGCGAGTGTCCGCCGACCGTGTCGAACGGCTGGTCCGTCCCGATCCCGGAGCGCCCGAGAACCTGCTCCCAGATCGCGGCGATCTCCAGCTCAGCCTCTGTAGCGGGCGCCCGGCCGACTGCGTTCTCGTCCCGGTAAGCCTTGAGCGCGTCGCGATCGACCTTGCCGTTCGCCGTACGTGGCAGCTCAGCCAGAGCGATCAGGGTCGACGGGATCATGTGCGCAGGCAGCAGTCCGGCAAGGTATTCGCGCGGATCCACTCCTGCCTGGGTCGGCACATAGAAGCCCGCGAGACTCACCTCGCCGTTCTCCTGCGGTACTACGGCTGCCGCAGCGATGTCGGGATGTTCACCGAGCACGATCTCGACCTCGCCCGGCTCGACCCGCTGGCCGCGGATCTGGACCTGGTCGTCGGCCCGGCCCAGGTAGGCGAGTTCGCCGTCCGCGCGGCGTGAGACCAGGTCGCCGGTTCGGTAGAGACGACCGTGTTCCGGATCGGTGACGAACCGATCCGCGGTCAGTTCGGGTTGGTCGAGGTAGCCGCGGGCAACACCTGCACCGCCGATGAAGAGTTCGCCGGTTGTCGCCGGTACGCCGTGAGGGTCGCGGATCTGCAGGGTGACGCCGTCGATGGCCTTGCCGATCGTTGGTACGTCGTCGCCTGGGGCGACCAGGCCGTAGGTTGCGGCCACCGTCGTCTCGGTGGGCCCGTAGACGTTGTAGATCGTGAAGGGCAGGGTGGCCGGCGGTCGTGCCGTCAGCCGATCGCCGCCGGTGAACAGGGCTCTCAAGGGCGGATTGGCGGGCCACTGCAAGGTCATCAGTTCCGCGGCCAGAACGGTGGGAGCGAAGGCGACCGTGATTCCCGAGTCGAGGAGGAAGTCGCGCAAGGCGGTAGGTCTGACTCGCTGCTCCTCGGTCGGGATGACCAAGGTTCCGCCGGAAGCCAGCGTCGTCCAGATCTCCATCATCGCCGCGTCGAAGCCGAGGCCGGAGACGAACGACACCCGGTCGGTCTCGGTCAGATCGAGGGCGCGCTGCTGCCAGGCGATCAGGTTCGAGAGCCCGGAGTGGGGGATCTGCACGCCTTTGGGGCGTCCGGTCGAGCCGGACGTGTAGATCACGTAGGCGAGATCGTCGGGACGGGAGTCCCGGGGAATCCAGGTGCTGGTGTCCGCGCTGAGCAGGCCCCGGCCGGAGTACGGCGGTGGGCTTGGCGTCTGTCAGCAGGTAGTCGCGTCGCGCGGCGGGAAGAGCCGGGTCGACGGGAAGGTAGGCGGCGCCGGCTCGCAGTACGCCGAGAGCACCGATCACAAACTCGGTCCCGCGCGGCACTTCCAGTGCGACAACGTTGTCCGGACCGGCACCGGACGCGCTCAGAGCGGCGGCGACGGAGTCTGCTCGCTCGATCAGCTCGCCGTAGGTCAGGGTCTCGCCGGCGTGGACGACGGCGGTTCGGCCGGGCCTGGCCGCGGCCAGTGTGGCGATGGTTACAGCGATCGATTTCGGACCGGCGTCAGCAGACCTCAAAGTCCCCCCTCGGACCCGTTCGGCGGACCCGAACCCGGCTCTCGATGCTAGGCACGCAGGTAGTGATCGAGGGGAGAAAATGCAGAAATATCCCTTAAAGGCAAGGGTTTCTCTGCACCCGGGCAACCAGCCACGGTGACTCACTCGTTTGAACCACGGGGTGCCTCGGAGTCGGTGACCGGCGGACCTTCAGGGCGGCCCCGGACGGCTACCTCGCGTTCTTGGCGTGAGAGAGGCAACAGTCGCCGACCATGGGAAACCGCGCGACACCCGGTTAGCCTGAGATTTTCCGACCCCCGGGAGCGGCTCGTGACGATCCTCGTTCTGATGGGGCCGCCTGGTGCCGGCAAGGGGACGCAGGCGGACGTCCTGGCCGAGCGGCTGGGGGTTCCGGCCATCTCGACCGGCGACATCTTCCGGGCCCAGGTCGCCGATGGGACGGCGCTCGGGCAGCAGGCGAAGGGTTACCTCGACGCGGGGGAGTATGTCCCCGATTCGGTCACCAACGCGATGATCCGCGAGCGCCTCTGCGCCGATGACACCCGAGCCGGTTTCCTGCTCGACGGCTATCCGCGCACCCTCGACCAGGTCGCTGTGCTCGACGAGTTCCTGGCCGGGCAGCAACGCTTCGTCGACGGCGTCGTAGTACTCGAGGTGCACGCTGATGAGTTGGTGGCCCGCCTACTCCACCGAGCCGCGCAGGCGCACCGCTCCGACGACACCGAGCCGGTCATCCGCCGCCGTCTGACCGTGTACGCCGAGCAGACCCAGCCGCTGATCGAGGTTTACGCCTCTCGCGGCCTGGTCACCACCATCGATGGCAACGGCGAGACGCACGAGGTCTCCCAACGGGTGCTGACCATGGCCGTCTCTCTCCAGCAGCAGGCTTAGTAGGCCGGGCTGCTCCAGCTTGAGGCCGGCCGTGTGGGTGGCTGGGACCGTGTGGATGGCTCGGGCGGATCCCCCCTGGCTGCCCGAGCCACCCACACGGCGTCAGCCGACCGGTTGGCGGGTGTAGGTGCGGGCGACCTCGATTCCGAGGATCTCCGGGGTCCCGGCCGGGTCGGGGCCGAGGACCTTGGCGAGGACCGGGCCGAGCCGTTCGGCGAAGAACCGTTCGGCGTGCTCCCTGGATTCCCACAGCGTGACGACCCGCACGCCGTCGCCGGCGGTACCGACGTACCGCGCCTGAAGCCCGTCCGGCTCCTGGCCCATGTTGCTCATCACCTGGTCGAACTGCTCGATCGAACCGAACGGCGGGGTGGCGACTGCGATCCACTGCATGATGCTCTCCTCTGCTCATCCGCGGCCGCTTGGCCACGACAATGACGCTAGAAGCGAGCGGCCCGCGGCGAATCCGCCGAAGTACTCAGCCGGCTACTCATTCGGTACAGGCGGATGCTCAGCGGATGGTGCTCTGCGGCCGGTTCTCAGCGGGTCGTGCGGGTGGTCCAGGTGGCGATCTGGCTCCGGTTGGCGAAGCCGAGCTTGGTCAGGATGTGCTGGACGTGGTTCTGCGCGGTCCGATCCGAGATCACCAGCCGCTCGGCGATCTGCCGGTTGGTCAGCCCTTCGGCGACCAGCCCGGCGACCTCCGCCTCCCGTGGACTCAACCCGGTGGCCGACCCACCCGTGTCGTCGAGCTTCGTGAAGAGCGCGGCCAGCTGTCCGGCGTACGGGGTCATGCCGAGCGACCTGATCAGTCTTGCGGCCTGCTCCGCCACCGGCTTCGCACGCTTGCGATCGCCCGGATCGTCTCGCTCGGCCAACGCGGTCGCGAGCTGGAACTGCGCCTCGGCCACGAAGCCCGGCGCTCCGGCCGACTCGGCTCGCCGTACTGCGCCGGTGAGGTCCTCGATCGCGGCGTCGAACCGGCCCAGGGTCAGCTCCGCCCGCCCGATCGCCAGCTCGGCGGGACCCATCGAGGCGACTCCGTTGCCCACGGCATGTTCGCCGCGGAACGGCTGGAGCCGATCGATCAGCAACGCGAGGTCGTCGTGGTGGCGCAGTCCCGCGGATGCCAGGGCCGCGTACACATAACCGGGCAGGACGAAGAAGGCCGGCAACGACCAGCTCTCGATCGGTCCGGCCTGCCGGTACGACGCGTCCGCCTCGTCGGACCTCCCCATGCACATCAGCAGGTATGCCCGGGAGAGCAACGCCATCGTCGCGAAGCGCGGCGGCGGGTCGAAGCTCTGCGAGGCGAAAGCGGCCGCGTCCGGGTGGACGCCGACGTGCCCCGCGAGCGCGATCTGCAAGGCGAAGTACGCGCCGGTCGCGGGAGCTCGCTCAACCAGCCGCATCCGGTCGAAGCCGCGGCGCGCGATCGTGGCGGCCTCGGCGTACTGGCCACGTGCCTGCGCGACACAGGCGGCGACCCGGTCGTGATGCCACGCGCTCACCGGTCCGCCGACGCGATCGACCGCGACCTTGAGGGCGGGAAGTTCGGCCGATGCGGCGGCAAGCCGACCGCTCTCGATCAGGGCGTCGAGTCGCCAGAGCTCGCCCCACATGGCGGCGCGGGCATTGTCGGTCCGCTGAGCCAGGTCGAGCATCTCGGTTGCCAGTAGCAACCGCTCTGCCCGGCCCGCAGGTCCGGGACATGCTTCCTGCCTTGCTCGCAGAGCCTCGGTCAACGCGTGATCGTCCCGCGAAGCGTGGGCCAGGGCCAGCGCCTCACGGCTCAATGCATCGAGTCGCTCCTGCTCGCCGTCGTAGAAGGCCAAGTGGCTGCGTTGCGCCGTCAGTCTCGCCCTGAGCGCGGTATCGGTGGTGACGGCGAGGGCTTCCTCACAAAGGCGCTTGGCGCCGGCGTTGATCCCTGGATCGGGCACCGCCTCGAGAATCAGCGCGGCTTCGGCCTTCAGCTCCGGCGTCGGGGCGGCCTCCGCCGCGGCCATCGCCGCCTTGACGCATTCCTGCAGATCTCCGGCCAGGTAGGCGGCTTTCCCGAGCGCGATCTGAGTCCGGCAATCCCTTTGGGTGTTGAGCTTCAGCGCTGCCTTGTAAAGTCGCACGCCCTCTTCGTACGCCAACTTCCGTACGGCGTCCTCGGCCGCGCGGATCATCCACTCAGCCGCGACCTTGGTCTCCCCGTACTGCGCCCGGTGGCGGGCGATATCCGCCAGGTGCTCGGACAGGTCATGGCCGTACCGATCCTCCAACGCTTCCGCGACCCCGCGATGCCAGTTGGCCCGGTCGGCGGTCGCGCAGGACGCCTCGATGGCATCCCGGGTGAGGGCATGGACGAACCGGAACTCGCCTGCGCCTACTTGGTCCACGAATCCGAAGGTGATCGCCTCGTCGATCAGCGGCAGACAATCGCCGACCGGAACGGCCAGGGTCGCGGCGAGGAGGTCCGCCCGGAAGTCCCGGCCGATGATCGCTGCTGCCTGGACCAATCGGCAGCAGTCCGGGGAGACCCTTCGCAGCCGGGCGGCAACCAGGTCGAGCACGCTCTTCGGCGGCCGGTCCTCCTGCCACGTTCCGTCCGCGATCGCCCGCGCGACCTCCCGGACGAAGAGCGGGTTGCCGCCGGTGATCTCGTGGACATTGGTGAGCTGCCGTTCGGTTGCTGTTGGCAACTGCTCGCGGGTTTCGTCGAGGCCGAAGCCGCTGAGGTCGAGGCGTTCGGCCGAGCGGGACTGGAGCAGGTCCGGCAGGAAACGGGGGAAGGCGGCCGACGGTTCGGATTCGCGGCAGGTGGCGAGCACGAGGATCGGGAGGTCGGCGAGCTGGTCGGCAAGCTGCCGGAGTACCAGCAGGGAGGGCTCGTCGCCGCGGTGGACGTCGTCGAGGATGACCACCAGACCACGCGAGCCGGCGGCGGTTCGCAGTACGTCGATCAGCTCCTCGTACAACCGGAAGCGATCTTCGGTGGCTGTCAGCACCTTGTCGGGATCGAGGCTGAGCGACTTGAGGATCTGCCGCCAGGGCCAGTAGGCGGGAGCACCCTCCGTCTCCACGCAACGCCCCCAGGCGACGGCGGCTCCGGCCGCGAGGGCACTCCCCGCGAACTCCTGCGCCAGCCGGGTCTTGCCGATCCCCGCCTCACCGACACACAGCACGAGGCGCCCTGATCCGGCCCGGGCAGCGTCCAGCCACTCCCGCAACCGCCCCAGCTCGCGCGCCCGCCCCACCATCCCCATCCCGCCAGGATCTCCTGCCCACCCCGAATGCGGAAGTAGGCCGCGCGGGGGGAGTCCGGCGGATCCTTGCCCGGTGCGGACCGGTTTGCCGGGGTCGGTCAGACTTGGCAGCGTGAAACGGGTCGCGCGTGTGCTGCGCCGAGTGTTGCTGGGGCTCTTGGTTCTTCTGGTTGTCGTCACCGGTGCCTCGCTGACGTACAACGCATTCACCGGCGACCATGAGGCGCCACCGGACGGGCTTCGCTTCGCGGCAGCCGGCGACGTCAACACGCGGTACGAGACCTGGGGTACGACGGGTACGCCGGTCGTCCTCGTGCATGGATCGGCGGAGTCGGTAGAGACCTGGTCAAAGCTGGTGCCACTACTGGCCCAAGACCACCGCGTCTACGCGTACGACATCACCGGATACGGGTATAGCGAGCGCAAGGCGCCGTACACGGTCGAACACCTCGCGGCGCAGCTACTGGGCTTCCTCGACGCCATGCACCTTGGTGGCCCCGGGCAACCACGCCCGATCCTCGTCGGCCACTCGCTCGGAGCCGGCATCGCCGCCGAAGCCACCCTGGAAGCACCGGCCCGGATCGGCGGCCTGATGTTCCTGGACGGCGACGCCTTGCCGCTGCCCGGCCAACGCGCCTCCTTCGTCCGGCACGTCTTCGTCAACCCCTACAAAACAAGCATCCTTCGCCTGGTCCTCGGCTCCGACGCCATCGTCCGCAAGGCCTACACCAGCGCCTGCGCTCAAGGTTGTCCCGCCCTGGACCACGCCGCCGTCGACCAATGGACCCGCCCGTTCCGCCAACCAGGCGCCGAAAATGCCCTTTGGCAGATGACCGCCGACGGCATCCCGGCAGTTTCCCCCGAACGCCTCACCACCTTCAAAACCCTGAAGGTCCCCACCTCGGTCGTCTTCGGTGCCCTGGACACCCAAGGCGGCTCCGCCCCCGAAACCGCCACCCGCATCGGCGCCCCACCCCCCACCATCATCCCGAACGCCGGCCACCTAACCCTCATCTCCGCCCCCGCAGAGGTAACCGCCGCTATCAATGCCCTCGCCACCCGAGAAACCGCTTAACCGACCAGTTACTCAAGGCGTTTAAGGGAAGCAGCGCGAGGGCGAGCCCAGCAGATGAACTGCCGGGCTCGCCCGTGGTGCGCCTGGGTCCAGCCTGGCGCCCTCGTCATATGGGCAGAGTTCAGCTGGGGCGAACTCTTACGCGTGCTCGGAGACGGGGTGGATCTTGTCTGCCACCAGGCCGTGTGCCTCGCGGTGCACGGTGTTGGCCGCCTCTGCGTCCGGTGCCTCGACCAGGCAGAAGATCTTCCCGGCGGCCTCGTCCACCCAGTACTTGAGGTAGTTCACCCCGTATGCGCCCTGCGTGGCGAGATCGGCCTGGTGAGCGGCGGCGACATCCGCGGCCGAAACCCCACCCTCGATCGTGTGCTCATCCATGAACAGTCCCACTTGCCTATCCCATCTGTCATGGTCCGGCGGATCATCCGCCGTCCCCCTTGCCACCCCACACGGCTGACAGGACCGTCCGGTTCAATGCTGGTGGAACTACAACCCCGCCTAGGCTCCGGCGGTCAGCTGGAGATTCTTCGCGGTCGCGGTCAAGGCGATCGCCTGACCGTCCAGGGCGATCTCTTTCAGCGTGGCGCCGAAGGGCAGATCGGGCAGCGCGACGCCTTTGGCCAGCAAGGTGGTCACGGCTTTGCGGATGACCGACGGCAGCTCGGAGGGCAGCTGGTCGACCACGAGCCTGATCCGGCCGTTCACCGCCTGCGGGCGGACAGTCGCGGTCGCATCGACCCCTCGGACCTTCACATGAGCCAGCAGTTTCCCGCCACTGATCTGCAGCGACAGCCCGCTCAACCCGCTGACCGTCGCCGTCAACTTGGTCAGCGCGCCCGGCGACAACCGAAGCCGTACGTCGGTCGTGTCGACCGTGACAACCGCCTTCGACCCGGTCAGCAGCTCTTGCGGAACATGGACCCCGGTCATCTCGGCGCTCAGATCCTCGGCCGCCACCGACGAGAAAGTCGGCCGCTGCATTGTCACCGTGATCTTGGAAAACTCACCCCTGGCCACCTGCGGCAGAAACCCGAACCCACCGATCTCGGCAGACGTGTCAGACGCCCGTACGTCGTACTTCGCCGCTTCCTGCGCAGCCGCCTTCGCCAACTGGTTCTCTGCCAGCGACTCACCCACCCGATCCACGGCGAACAGCAGGCCGCCCAGCAGCACCAGAACGATCACAAACGCCTTCAACCCACGCCGACGCCGCTTGGGGCTCATCAAACTCTCCCCGACTTCGGCTGCGAAAGGTCATGGCTGCGTGCAGTCGTCATGGCGCGAGCCTATCCAGCAACCCCTCACAGCCGCCCGCTCAGCCTCACTTGGTCGCTGCGCGTTTGAAGTCGTGGTCGCTCGACTCGCTCGACTGACCCTGCACGATCAACCGTTCGGCAAAGCCGGCGCCGAACGCCGCGAGCAGCAGGTTCGCCGCGTTGACGTTCGAAGTCTCCGCTGTCGCGATGGAGAACAGCCACACGGTCAACCCGGCAACTCCACCGATGGGAATTCTGGACCACGACGCGACATTCGAACCCAATTGCGCCGGCACATGCTCAGGCAGAATTCCCGTCGATCTCTTGGCCGCGCTGATCACCGCCCCAAGAACTCCGAGTAATGCCGACAAGATGCAGAGGAACGGCCCCGCCGCCCACTCCTTCGTACCGATCCTGTCGGAGAGATCGCCAGGATCACGATCACAGTCAGCAGCACAGGCCCACCGATAAGAATCAGCAATTGCTGATAATGCCGAACGATGGCCAGCCGCCAATAGTCGTTGGAGATCCCCTCATTCCGGATCCTCATCGCGGCAGCTCACCGGCCCGCTCAACCTCCAGCCGCAACTCAGCAATCTCCGCCTCAATCCAGGCCTGCCGCGGATCCTTCGCAAACATCCGCACCCGCCGCCACCCCAGCGGCTCCCGCTGCCCCTGAGCTCCAGCCATCGGTCCCCCCCGATTCAAGCGACTGCCCCGCTCACACCTCTCCGAACCCCGAAATACGCACGGAGAAAACACCCAAACGCCACAGCTCCCTACCGCGAGTATCCAAACCCAATTCCCCACTGTCAACGCGCAGCCAACGCCCTCAAACCTCAACCTTGAAAGGATCATGTTCAGCCAGCAACTTGTCCAAGCGCGCCTGATCCACCCGATTGCTCACCCCGGCCGTCTCCTGCCGATCCCGAACCACCTTGCACAACGTCACCGTAGACGTCACCACATACAACAACCCCAACCCCAAAAACCCCCGAACCCACCCAGCCGCCGGCAAATACACCAGCGCAATCCCCATAGCCCCCAACGAAACAACAAACGACGCAACAGCCTGCGCGTAAAACGCAGCCGTCTGCGATGGCTGAACAGTCTTAGTCATACCCCAAATAGTCACCCCACCAAAGCCCCACCACATGAGCCAAACTACTCAACCGGCCGTCCGGGCGTAGTAGGACGAGCGCTCGATCTCGACGAGCTCACACAGCCGCTTCACCTCGTGGGTGGTGGAGTGGTCGGCGACGAACTGGAAGCGGGTCACCAGTTCGTCGCCGCAGCGAAATACTTGGCCGCCTGACGCAGAATCTCACGCTCGGTCGTGAGTTTGGTCTTGTCCGCCCGCAACGCCTGGTTCTCGGCCTCGAGCAGGGTGGTCTTGACCGGCTCCCCAATCGCGGTCAGGCGGCCGGGCGGAAGCTGGCGGTGATGGTGCGCAACATGGTTTGGCTGGCCGCCCACTGACCGTCCGGGGTCGACCAGTAGATCCCGTACGCCTGTCGCGGACTCGTGACGACCCCGCGGTTCAGTACATGCTGCCGCCCACCCCGGACCGCATAGGTGAACTCCCAGTCCGCCGCCTTCTCGAAGTAGTCCACCGCCTCGATCCGGATCCGCCTGTACTCCGGATATCCGTCGCGTCGCGCCTCCTCCTGCTGACGCCAGTCGGCCACCGGGTCCGCTTTCGGCTGATCGGTCTGGTCGATGAGGAGCAAGCGAGATCCGCGGGGGTCACGGAAGTACACGCGTCCGCCCTCGCGCCGTACGGTCCAGTTGATCGGTACCGCCAGCGAGAACCCGGTCGGATCGTTGTGCCGCTCGAAACCGGCCGGTACTACCGCGCCCGAGGGGTTCGTCGGCTGAGTGGTGGGCTGCGTGGGCCTACTACTTGGAACCGATGACACCGGCGACGAAGGAGCGCTGCTTTGAGGTCCACTGCTCGGGGGCGCGCTGCTCTTCCCGGAGGCGGTTGGCGTACCACCCGATGGACGTGTGCTTGGGGCGACCGTAGGCGCCGCGCTGGACGCGCCTGGCTGCCGGCTCTGCTGGTTGTCGTCCTTCGGCCGGAACGCCGCCCACGCCCCGAGGCCAGCCACTATCACTGCACAGACAGCCAAGGCCACGAGCACCTTCGGTCGCCGCTGCCCCGACGACCTGGCCGGAGCAACTGGGGAGGCAGGAGGCGGAACCACTGGCGAACCCGATGCGGACGAGACAGCCGAGCCCCGCGGCTCCGGCACAACCAGCGATGACCCCGAACCAACCGGCTCCGGCTGCGGCACAACCGGCTGCGGCTCGGGCTCCGCCAGAGTCGGCGGAGGCTGCGGAACGAGCGGTGCTCCTGGAAGGACACGCGTCCCCTGGCCGTGTTCCCAGGCTGCGCTGGGTTGCGAGGTGGGGGTGGTGGGCTGAGCGGGTGCGGCGGTGGAGGGTGGGGCTGTGGCCGCCCGGTGTAGCAGGGAGCGGGCGGTGCGGGCGTCTGCGCGCTCGGCTGGGTTCTTGCGAAGTAGAGCTTCGAGAGCCGGCCAGAGCGGGCCGGCCAACTTCGGCGGATCTGGCGCCTCGGTTACGGCAGCGGTCAGCGTGGGGAGCACACCACCGCGGTCGTGGGGTGGGCGACCTTCGACGGCTGTGTAAAGGGTGGCGCCCAGCGACCACAGGTCCGACTCCGGGCCCGCGCCTCGTGCCTGCACCCGCTCCGGGGCGATGTACGCCGGTGATCCCACCAGCGTGCCCGACTGGGTGAGCGACGGATCGCCTTCCAGGGTCGCGATGCCGAAGTCCGTGAGCACCACCCGGCCGCCCTCAGCCAGCAGTACGTTGCTGGGCTTCACGTCGCGATGCAGAACGCCCGCCGGGTGCGCCGCTTCCAGTGCGTCCAGCACCTGCAGCCCGATCTCCGCCACCAGCCGGAACGGCAACGGCCCCTCTTGCCGCAGAGCGTCCGCCAACGTACGGGACTTGACGAACTCCATCACGATCCACGGCCGCCCCTCCTCCTCCACCACGTCGTACACGGCGACGACGTTCGGGTGGCTGAGCCTGGCGGCCGAGCGGGCCTCCCGGAGGGTCCGGCGGCGCAGCATCTTGCGTTCTTCGTCGGGCAGTTCGGGCGGCAGCAAGATCTCCTTGACCGCCACCTCGCGGTGGAGCACCTCATCATGGGCGTGCCAGACCACGCCCATCCCGCCCCGCCCCAGGGAGCCGAGCAGCCGGTACCGCCCGGCCAGGAGACGACCCTCCGACTCTTCGGTGCGCATTCATCACCGGTGCCCCATCCTGCGGAGCGCAATCCCCTTCACCCTCGGGGAGACGGACAGTGCGGGTCCCGGCGGAATAGCCCGCGACCCGCATCGCATCTCCTATGTGGTTCAGGCGGCCGTGGATCATTTCTTCGTCCGCCAGTTCCTTCAGTACTGCTTCGAACTCGGCGGCCTCGGCTGCTCGCCGACCACCCTTGCGCTCGACCCGGTGGCGATCGTGCAGGAGGGATCGACGCCAACGGCTACCCGGTCTACCGTGACGGCGCTCGTGCGTCGGGGGCGCATGCTGTCAGAGCGCGGACAACAGACCCATGCGATCGGCCAAGCCCCGCAGTTCCCGACCGCCAGAATCGCGGCGGGCATCGAGGACCACTTCGCTGACGCTCGCTGTACGGCTTGCCGCGCTTGCTGTTCTCTGCCCGCAGGCTGTCGCGAACAAGTCACGCTGTTGGGCGCGGGATGCCTGGCCCGTAGCGTCCGGCACGGCTCTCAGGGTGCGCGCCGGTCGGTCCGGTGCGCGGCCCGGAACGGTGGGCATGCGCTGGTACTCCTCGGTCTCGGCGGACCGATCCGCTTACCCGAAACTGTGTGTGCATGGCCTTGGCTACTAGCGGAGGAGGTTCGGCCCTGACCTGCAAACAGTCTGTCTATGCCAGGTCAGGCGCCGATTTGTGCCCCCGGCAGGATTCGAACCTGCGACGCACGGTTTAGGAAACCGACGCTCTATCCCCTGAGCTACGGGGGCGCACGTGGTGAGACGGGGGATAGCGTAGCTGATTTGGGGGTGGGCCAGCTGAAGCGGTCTGGGTGGGGCGGTCCGGCTGGGGGCGGCGAGTTTGCCGGCTAGGGATGGTGGGTTGGCCAACCTGGGGGCGGGTGTTAGCCGACTAGGGCTCGGATGTTCAGGTGGCCGGCTATGGAGGCGTAGCGCTCGGCGTAGAGGGTGGTGCAGCGGCCGGCTGTGCAGCCGGAGCCGGCGAAGGCCAGGCCTCGGATGGTGGCGGTGGTTGCGGTGGGGCGGGTGTAGATGGGGCCGCCGGAGTCGCCGCTGACGATGGCTACCAGGCCGCTTCGGGTTGCCCGGATCACGTAGGTGGTGCAGCCGTCGGCGTCGCAGTACTCGGCGCTGGTGGAGCGGACGGTGATGCCGCACAGCGAGGTGCTGAAGGAGCCGGACTGGCAGATGGACGTGCCGACCGCGGGGTCGGAGGCGCCGGTGACGGTGCGGGTGTCGACGCTGTCGCCGGGGCCGTCGGTCCAGATCTTGGCGCCGTACGAACTGCCGGCCAGCAGGGACTGGTCGTAGTCGGGGTAGTTGGTCCGGACCGTGGTGGTGCCGTAGTAGTTGGGGCCCGACTTCCAGACGGTGCCGACGCCGCCGCAGTGGCCGGCGGTGACAGCACCGCGGGTGTTGGTGGCCTGGATGACGACCGAGAAACCGGCGGTGCAGTTCTTCGTGGTCGAGGTGATCCGCGCGCCACCCCAGTGGCCGCCGGTCGCGGTGTCGCTCAGGCGGCTCATCCGCTGGGGGCTGCCGGCAACGATCGCGACACCGTCGATCCCGCGCAGGCCCGAAAGGCTGCCGGCGGAGGTGGTTGCCTGGTCGTACTCGACCAGGATGTTCTCGCTGGCCGGCTCGAGGTCGGCGGTGAAGGTGGTCTTCGCGGCGTCCGGCGACCAGCTACGGGCGCCGATCTTGTTCCAGGCGGCGGCGATGGAGCGGGCGGAGCGGCAACTGCGCTCGACACCCAGCATCTTCAGGCCGGCCTGCGGGACGTTGCGGGAGACGGCGTTCTGGTACTTCGAGTCGTCCACGACCGAGTCGTCGAGCACGACCTTGTAGCCGGTCTTGGGGGAGCCGAGGATACCTACGATGCCCTGGCTCAGCCCGTACGGCAGGCCGGAGGTGGGGCGGCCGGTGTTGGTCAGCGGCTCGATCGAGCGGACGGCGGCCGAAACCCCTTCGCCGAGCGCCTGGCCGAGCGGGCGTGGATCGCTCGCGCTGGTCGGTTGGGAGAGCCGGCTCGCGTCCTTGGACGTGGTCGCCGGGTCGGCGTGCGTGCAGCTGGCCGGGCCTGCCACCGAGGCGGAGGTGGGCAACGCCGACAGCGATGCGACGGTGAGTGACAGAGAGCAAAGGGCGAGCAGCGGGACGGTAGCTGAGAGTCGCACTAAGCTCCCCAATCGGTGGACGGCCTCCGTGAATGGTCCGGGTACGGACGACCCATAGTCAATAGCCGATCACCGTCTGCAAGCAAATTTGACTACCGTGTGCGAGCGTATGTCGCAACTTCACGCCCGTCGCCGGCATAGAACCGGAGTGTCGACCGGTCCGCGGTGATCCGCTGGGCCGCGGCGAGGATCGCGGTGTGCGGCACGTTGCCGCATTCGATCAACCGCTGACCCTTCGCGTGGCTGGTGAATTCGCCGCGCTGGCCGATCGTGAACGTCCCGCCGAGGCTGTTGCAGCCGTCCGAGCCGGTCCAGGTGCCGTCGCTACGGAAGGTCAGGGTCGGGTCTTCGGGCCGGCCGACCTTGAGCGTGGTGAAGCCGCTCATTTTCACCGGACGCCAGGTGCCGGCCAATGCTTGAGTGGACGTCACCGTCGTACCGGTTGCCGTGGTGGCCGGTGCCGGGTTGCTGGCCGCGGGGGCGGGCGGCGAGGAGGTGCTGCCGTGGTTGAGGCTGAAGCCGATACCGGCGACCACGGCGATCGCGGCGGCGGCAGCGCCGGACGCGATCCACGTACGGCGTTGGGCCTGCCGTACGCCGGTGGTCGCGCGGGCCGGCTAGGTCGGGGGCCAGGGGGACGGAAGCGGCGGCGCGGTCGAACGTGGCGCGCAGGTCTTCCTCGAGCTCGGTCTTGCTCACGGCAACCTCTCATCAACACGGTGGGACTGTCTCGTTCTCCGCAGTGCGGCGAGCGCCCGGCTGGCGGTCGCTCGCACGGAGGACGGTTTGATGCCGAGCAGGTCGGCGATCGTCCGGTCGTCCATGTCCTGGTAGTAGCGCAGGACCAGGACGACCCTTTCCCGGGCCGACAACGTGGCGAGTGCTCGCCAGAGGTCGTCGGAGTTCACGATGTCGTTGGCGGGGTCGGGCACCGTGTGCTCGGTGTCGATCTCGGCCGCCGGGGCCTCGGTGAAGGATCGGCGACGCGTCATCGACAGGTACGAATTGATCAGGATCCGCCGGACGTAGGTGTGCGGGTCGTCCGCCCGCTGCACCTTCTTCCAGGACCGGAACGCCTGCATCAGCGCGATCTGGGCCAGATCCTCCGCCCGCTGGTAGTCGCCGGAGACGGTGAAGCCGAGACGCACCAGTTCCTGTCCGCGCGCGGACGCGTACTCCTCGAATTCCACTCGCAACTCCCAGCTCGGGCGTGCAACACCTCACACCTATTAGACGCAGTGAGCTACCCAGGGTGCTGCAACCTTTCACACACAGTTGCATCTCACCCCGCAGAAGTGCAGGCGAGGGCAGTGGCAGGAAGGTGCCGGGCTGGGGTGAGGGAAGGCGGAGGTGGTGGGGTGAGGCGAGGTGCGGGGCTGGGTTGAGGGAAGGCGGAGTGGTGGTGAGGTGGGTGCCGGAGGTGGGGGAAGACGGGCCGGGGCGGAGGTGAGGCGAGGTGCGGGGCTGGGGTGAGGGAAGGCGGAGTGGTGGTGAGGTGGGTGCCGGAGGTGGGGGAAGACGGGCCGGGGCGGAGGTGAGGCGAGGTGCGGGGCTGGGTTGAGGGAAGGCGGAGTGGTGGTGAGGTGGGTGCCGGAGGTGGGGGAAGACGGGCCGGGGCGGAGGTGAGGCGAGGTGCGGGGCTGGGTTGAGGGAAGGCGTGGAGAAGGCAGGGCCGGTGAGGGAAGGCGCGGGTGCGGGTCAGCGGAGGAGGAAGTTTCGGGTTTCGGTTTTGCCGGTTGGGTTGGTGGGGCTGCGTTGGACGCCGTGGCCGCTGCCTGGGACCAGTACCAGGCGGGCGTTGCGGGCGTGGGCTTGTTCCCAGGTGGCCCAGGTCGCGGGGCAGAAGAGGTCGTTGCTGCCGTGGAGGATCAGGGTGGGTGGGAGGAGGGTCTGATCGGCGGGGTAGGTCGAAGTTCGGGTGGGGGGCCAGCGGAGGCAGGCGTCGGTCATTAGTTGGTTTCGCGCGGTCGCCACGTCGAAGGGGTAGAGGTAGGCGGGGTCCAGGCGTTTCAGGGCGGATTCCAGGGGCGCGGGGCGATCCGCGAGCGGGGTGGCGGAGGTTCCCCAGGGGAAGCGGAGGTCGGAGCAGAAGGTTGCCAGGTGGAGTCCTGCCGATAGGTCGTCGTACGCCGCGCTGCGGCTGGTCGCCTGCTGGAAGAGGTCGTTGAGGCCGGCCGTGTCACCGCCACGGGCGGCGTGCAGGACGCGAGGGATGCCGTCGAAGGAGGGGTTCACGGCGTTCAGGCTGAGGATCGACAGCGACTCCATGAGGCTGGTGCCGTTCAGTGGAGCTCCGTCCAGTTCGCCGTGGCGCACCAACCAGGCAAGGTCGGCCACAGGGTCCGAAGTACAGGCGGGGTCGCGCTTGCAGGCAGCAGCGAGAACTGGGCCTGTTGCGGCCATCAGGTCGACACCGAAGGGATTGATGCCGCCGTGCGGCACTACGGAGTCCAGTACGAGAGAGCGGACGCGGCTCGGGTACTTCAGCCCGTACTGAGCCGCCGTGAAGCTCCCGTACGACGTGCCGTCGAGGGTGAGCCGCTCCTGGTTGAGTGACTGGCGCAGGAGTTCGATGTCTTCGACGGTGTCGGGCGTGCCGTAGTAGTCGCGGTCCGGGCCGAGCTGACGGGCGCAGTCCTGCACGGCATCCACCGGGGGAGTCAGGAAGTCGGAGCCACCGACAGCTGTCTGCAACGAAGGGCAGTTGATACCAGGCGTACCTGTGCCGCGCTGGTCGAACATGACCAGCCTGTACTCACGCAGTACGGCTGGATCGAGGTAGGTGCGAACACGTGCCAGCAGGCCAACTCCTGGTTGGCCGGGGCCGCCGGTGAGCATCAGGAGTACGCCGCGTGGTGCGTCGGCGTTGTCTGCTACGACTACCGCGAGGTCGAGTGCCTTGCCGCCAGGCTGATGATGATCGAGGGGTACGCGCAACGTCGTACAGGTGAATCCGGCTACGCCTGCGCAGGACTCCTTTGACTCCGACGGGCCCGTGCAGGCACAGGTCAGCAGGAGGATGACTGCCAGGACCAGCCGCATTCGGTCAGCGTGCAGGCGGCGGTGGGTGCTGGCAAGAGTTGGCACCCGCCTTGCGGGTCGACACCAGAGGGCGACCCGCAAGGCAGGCGGATGACCCCGGCCCGGACGGCTTCGGGGGGCGCGTCCGGGGCAGGATCAGCGCAGGGGCAGGATCAGCGCAGGGGCAGGGTCAGCGCAGGCCGAGCGACTTGATCAGTTCGGGTGAGACCTGCCGCGGCGAAGCGAGCTCGCCGGGCTTGCCCTGGCCCTCCAGAGAAGTCGCCACCAGGCGGCGGCAGCCGAAGGCCTCGGCCGCGTAGGAGAGCACCCCGCGGTCGTTGTCGGTGAACCGCAGGACATAGGTCGGGCCGAGCTCCTTCGTGCATATGTTGGGCTTGTCGGCCACTGGCTTCGCGCTGTTGACGAGAGCGAACAGGTCGGTCGCCTTGGTCGCCATCCGCTTGGTCTGGACACTGGCGTAGGCCTGACCGGTCGCCGTCGGGTCGTACTGGCAGATGGTCACACTGACCGGGTGGAAGGCGGACTTGGCTGAGCCCTTGCCCCAGACGGACTTCTCCACGGCGGTCTTCACCGAGGCGATCGTGTCGGGGCAGTCCATGCTCGGCGTTCCGCTGGGGGTGGGCGGGGTGGCGGTGGGCAGGGTTGGTGTGGTGCCGGTGGTGGTCGGCGTTTCGGTGGGCTGGGCACCGGGGGAGGCAGCGTCCTCGTTACCGCAGGCGGCGGTGATTCCGAGGACGGCTACGACGATCGATGCTCCGATGAGGCCCCGTGTCCTTGATGCACTCACGACTCGGTCCTTCCGGGTTGGCAAGGAGTCCCATGATGCTCGACCTGCGTCTCACTGGCCGTGTAGGTACTGTCACGGCGCGGCGTCTATCCGGTCACGGGCCGGATCGAGTGTCAATAGCAGCAGTTCTGTAACGTGTGCGGACTGTTCGGGCCGCCCGTTTGGGATGATCTGGAAGGGCAGTCGACGGAAGGACGGACGTGGGCAAGAAGAAGGATGCGGCCAACCTCGCGGAGAGAGAGCGCGAGGAGTGGCAACTCGGGCAGGACTGGGCGCGCTGGCTGATCGCCGGGAACGCACCGCAGGCGCTGACCTTGTACGGCATCGTGCTGGAGCACGGAGAGGTCGCCTATCTGCAGGCACCTGCGCACTACGCGCGGCTCTACGGCGGCAGCGGGCGCTACAGCCAGAGCGGCGGCGTCTTCTTCGGCAGGCCCGGCATGGTCCTCGGCCTGATGGCAGCGAACGCCGCGATGAACGCCGGCCGGAAGGCTGCCGCGCGTCGCGACATGCAACTGCTCTGGCGCGACCTGCAAGAGGTGCCGACGATCGCGACGAACTACCGGTTGATGTGCCATCTCCCGGCCCGTGGCTGGCTGAGCTTCTACTACAACTCGGTGCAGGAGTTCTATCCCGATCCGGCCAACTGGACCATCACGTTCGGCTTCCAGAACGCGGAACCGCTGCGCCTCGGCGGTCTCTCGGCTCCGACCTTGTCCGTACTGACCGCGTGGACCGTGCTCGGGGCCAATCGCTGGCAGAGCGAGCCGGGTATCGCGCCGCTGATCCAGGCCGCGACGGCACCGCAGGTCGCACCGGGGCAGACGCAGGGTCAGCTGGAAGGCCAGCAGCAGCGCGGTCTGCCCCGAATCCCAGGGCAGGACTGAGCCCGCGCCTCCCGTAATCTGGAGGTATGACGAGCCCGTACGAAGACGACGAACCGCTGCTGCCCGAGCAGACGCGCGACGACGACCCTCGCACCTGGGGCGAGACCGACCCGCGCGGCGACGACGACGATGAGCGCATCCTCCGCGAGGTTCCGCCGCACCACGGATGACGGCCGAGCTGTTCCTAGTCCATGGCGGGCTGTGGGAAGCCATGGACGCAGCCGGTTTCTGGCGTACGCCGCGGATCGTGGCGGGCCTCGAAGCGGCAGGCATGACGGTGATCGCGCCCGATCGTCCACGCCGGGCGCTCAGTTGGTCCCAAGAGGTCGATGAGCTCGGTGGCCTCCTTCCCAGCCGGCCGGTGATGCTGGTCGGCGCCTCGAACGGATGCTCGGTGGCCGCGCGATTGGCGCTGACCTACCCGGCAGCCGTCTGCCAACTGCTGCTGGCATGGCCGGGGACCGGCGGAGACTCGTCCGTCGACGAGCGGACCCGGGCGGGGCCTGGTCGGGCGAGGTGCTTCCGAGGCTGTGGCCGACGGGCTGCTCGCGGGGGAGACGTTGCGTGGAGTTGCTGACCAGGAGCTCGCCGGGCTGGGAATTCCGGTGGCGGTGCTGCCGTCGGTGCCGGAGAATCCGTCGCATCAACGCAAGACGGTAGACGCCCTGCTGGGGCTGATCCCGGGGAGTCGTGAACTGCCGGGGTGTCCCGAGCCGCCAACGCCCGGCTTCCCGCCGCATCGAGAGGCACTGGTGGCCGCGATCGTGGCGTTCGCGAACCGATCTGGCTGATTCGCGCGTAGTAGTTGGTCGGGTCCGGCCCGACAACGAGCCGGCGATCAAGACGTGCTTACGGTTGGGCTTCCAGCCTGTCGACGAGCTACTAGCCGCCGAGTGGAACGAACCACAGCCCATCAACTACATCTGGCTGCAGTACCCGACCGAGGGTGGGACGTAGAAAATCCGTCCCACCCTCGGCGGTAGTCACCAGGCCATCGCGACCACCTGAAGATCGCAATGGCTTTGGAGACGGGAAGATCAGGGGCGGCGGAGCGAGTCGCGGATCTCGGTCAGCAGCTGCTGGTCGGTGGTCAGCGGGTCCGGCTCCACCTCGACGCCGCGGGCGCGACGCTCGGCCAGCTTGTTCAGCGGCATCACGATCAGGAAGTAGATCGCCGCCGCGACGAACAGGAAGTTCAGCGCTGCCTGCAGGATCAGGCCGATCGAGAAATCCGCCTTGTTGATGGTGAAGGTCATCACGTTCGCCAGGTTCGGCTTGCCGAAGATGGCGGCAACGATCGGATTGATGAGTCCATTGACGATCGCTGTCACAACCTGGCCGAAGGCCGCGCCGATCACGACGGCGACCGCTAGGTCTACGACGTTCCCGCGCATGATGAATTCTTTGAAGCCCTTGAGCATTCCGTGCCTCCACGATTGGGACCTGGTGGGACCCTCGGCGTTCTTATGCGCAAAAGGTAGGACCATCGGGCCGTGCAGGCGAGGGACCGCGCCGCAGCCTCCGAGATGTGACAAAGAGTCATGAGGAGGTGGGTGGGCCGGTCAGGGCGAGTGTGAGGCGAGTGTTGGTGGTGGCTTGGGCCAGGTGGGCGATCGTGTCGGGGGAGGCGGCGATGACTACCAGGGCTCCGGTGGTGGGTGAGGCTCGGGTGTCGGGGAGGGCGATTACGCGGACTCCGTCGGCGAGTAGGGCGGCTGAGTCCGCGCCGGTGCTGGTTGCGGCGTAGAGGTCGATCCGGTCGCCGACGCGGAGGAGGGCCACGATGTCGGCGTCGTCGAGGCGGAGTGGATAGGCGCCTAGGCCTGGTCCGGGGGTGTTGGGGGAGAGGAAGCGGGCGTCCGTCAGCGGTTCGCCGGATCGCACTGGGGAAGCCAGGACTCGTTTGGCGAGGTCGGCGCCGGGGCGTAGTACGCCGGTCGGCAAAGCTCCGGCTGGTAGGTGCAGCGTGCGGAGGTCGCCGCTGGTTGGCACGACTCCGCCGGGGAGGTCGCGTGCGGCGGCCAGCACTGCGACTGTCGGCGGCGGGTCAGGAGATACCGCGGCCAAGGCGAAGTAGACGGCAGCGGCCGCGGACAGCCCGGCGAGGAGCCGGCGGTGCCAGCGGACGGCTTTGAGGAGGTCGCGAAGAAGGGAGTGGGATCGGCTCATGCCAGAGAAGGTACGAGTTTCTCCGGTAGGTCAGGCCCCGTTATCCACAGGGCCCCCCGGTGACCTGAATGCGGCGGCCTGGATCAGGCCGCGCTGGTCTTGCTGGAACTGCCCGACCCGCTTGACGAGGAACCGCCGGACGAGCTCGACGAAGACGACCCGTTCGACGAAGACCCGTTGGACGAGGAGCCGTTGGACGACGACCCGTTCGACGACGAGGATCCCGAGTCGGACGAGGACGACGACGAAGCAGACTCGCTCTTCGAACCGGACTCGCTCTTGGCGGGCACCGAGCTGGTGCCGGTCGAGCGGCTGTCGTTCCGGTAGAAACCGGAGCCCTTGAAGACCACGCCGACCGCGTTGAAAACCTTGCGCAGCGCGCCGTCGCAGTTCGGGCAGACCGTCAGCGCATCGTCCGTGAAGCTCTGCCGGACCTCGAGCGAGTTGCCACACTCGGTGCACTGGTACTGGTACGTCGGCACGTTTGATTCCCTTCAGGGCCGCTGGCACTCCTACTACACGACTGCTAATAATGCGCCACGGGCCCGAAGTATTCCAATTCTTGCCTGAACGCTTGTTGGTATGGACCAGTTTTGGCAGGAAACTGCAGCCGAAGCAACCCAGAAACGGGTCGAAGGCGTCTTCCCAACGTGGGATCACTGGGGTGGGGACCGGGGAACGGCCCGAAACGAATACTTAGAGTGACGCCAGGCGTGCTGGTCTGGGCGGCAGCGTGCCTGCTGCTGGCCGGCTACGACACCGCCTGGCGCGCGGTTCTGCTCTTCTCGCTCTACCTGGGCGCAGGCATCGTGATGCCAGGAATGCTCATCTGGCGCCGGTCGCGCGGCAACGTCGACGGATTCGCGGCCGACTTCGCCTTCGGCACCGGCATCGGCCTGGCCCTCTCGATCCTGACCTACATCCCCGGCCGCGCCATCGGCCTACCGCTGCTGCCGCTGGTCGTCCCCGCCGCCACCCTGGTCGCGTTCGTAGCAGTGCCCGTACTGCGAACCAACTGGCTGACCAAGGGCGCTCCGATGCCGGCCTGGTGGGCGTGGTCCATCGCAGCCGCGACCGTGCTCGGCCTGTGGGTGATCACCCGCAACGGGCTCGCCATCGAACCGATCGCCTTCCCGGACGCCGCGTTCCAGTACAGCGACATGTCGTACCAGTTGGCGCTGGCCGGCGAGCTGAAGAACCACCTGCCGGGAGAGATCCCGTACGTCATCGGCCAGTCCCTGAACTACCACTGGTTCCTGCATGCCGAGGTGGCCGCGACCAGTTGGCAGACCGGCATCGAGATGGACGTGTTGCTCCGACGGCTCTTCCCGATGCTGTGCGCACTACTGCCGATCTTGTCGGTCGCAGCACTCGCCACCAAGTTGGCCAAGCGACCCTGGGGCGGCCCCTTGGGGGCTGGCTCCTGTTGATCGTCACCAGCTTCGACGTCTACGGCTGGGGTGGACGCGAGCTGATCAGCCAGGCTCCGTACTCCAGCGCCGTCCTCATGTACAGCCTCACCCACGCCTTCGCTGTCGTCCTCGCCATCCCGGTCGTCTGGCTGGTCGTCTGCCTGCTTCGCGGCGACAGACGACCAGGCAACTGGATGCTGCTAGCGGTAGGAATCGCTGGACTGGCAGGAGCCAAAGCATCCTTCGTCCCCATCCTGGTCGCCGCCGTAGGGCTGGTGATCGCAGTACAGCTGGTCACGACCCGCAAGCTCAATCGCACCCACCTTGGGCTCGCCGCAGTCGTACTGCTCGCCCTGGCCCTGGCTCAAGTCGTCTTGTTCAGCGCAGGCTCGTCGGGCATCGGCCTGTCGCCAGGGCAGAGCTTCCGCGCGCTCGCGACCAAGGTGGGCTTCGGCAGCCACTACAGCAGCCATGCCGCAGCAGCAGTAGTCCTCGGTACTACGGGCGCCACGCTCCTGGTCTCCTGGGCGATCTCCGGCATCGGCATGATCGCCTTCCTGCAGAAGCGCAGATGGAAGGACCCGGTAGCGGTCTTCATGATCGGGTTCCTGATCGCCGGTGTCGCAGCGGGCGCCCTTCTGCGCCACCCTGGCTTCAGCCAGCTCTACTTCGTCAGGGCCACCTTCCCGATCGCTATCGCGGGCTCTGCCTGGGGTCTGACGCTGCTACTCGACAAGGTCCGCTTCCGGGTCGCCCTGCCTCGCATGGTTCTGGCGCTGGCGACCGGCGCAGTACTGGCCAAGATCCTCAGCGCGGCGACCCCGGACAGGCCGTTCAAGAGTCAGGGCATCGCATTGGTCAGCCTGCAGGTCATCGGGCCCTGGCTGACGGCCCTACTGGCGGCGGCCATCATCGCCCTCCTCCTGCGCAGGGCTCCAGAGAGCTGGAAGGTCCGGCCGCTGGCGCTAGGCCTCGGCGTACTCGTCGTCTTCGGCGTGGTCGGCGTCGCCCTGCCGGAGACCGTGGTGACCACAGTCGGCGACAGGGTGTGCGTCGCCGGCCCGGAGAAGCCTGACTGTCGTCACCCCAGACGGCAGGTGCCGGACGGTGGCGCCGAGGCCGCGCGTTACATCCGCGACCATTCGGCGGTCACCGACCGGCTCGCCACCAACTCACACTGCATGCCGGCGTACGACCCGGCGCGCTGTGACACCCGCAACTTCTGGCTGTCCGCGTACGCCGAACGCAGGGTCCTCGTGGAGGGCTGGGCCTATACGCCGAGTGCGCAGAGCAGCAAGAACGCCATGAACGGGCCCTTCTGGGACCGACGCTCCTCGCACTCAACGACAAGGCGTTCCACGACCCGGCCAAGCCGGCACTGGACTACCTGTGGATGAAGTACGGCGTGCGCTGGCTGGTATACGACACGAAGGTGTCCCAGCCGCCGTCCTCACTCCGGTCCCACTGGCGGTTCGGTGCCGGCACTGTCCAGGTCTACGAGCTCTCTCCGCCCAGCAGCCCGTCACCCAACTGAACGGCGGACGGAGAAGTTCCAGCAGCCTGCGATCACGTTCCGGACGTGCACCAGCTCCACGGCCGGGTCGTCGAAGAGCCGCTTCAGCTCACCCTCACTGGTGCCAGGCTCGGCCAGTACTCCGTCCAGCATCAGCCCAGCGGCGTCGTACGGCCGCAAGACCGCTCGCCGGTCCAGGAAGTCCAAAGGGAAGCCAGAGAGGGCCGGACCCGAGCACTCGTCGACGTGGATGAACACCGGCCCGATCTCGGCGTACGGGCCACCCAGGGGCGACGGTTGGTAGGCGATCAGAGCGATCTGCTCGCCTTCGGTGGACATGCGAAGGCAGCATCTCAGCGGCGCTCCGGCGCCGGAGCTCTGTGCGATCAGCGAGTTGCCGTAGTCGTCATGGTCGTTGCAGCGGATCCGGTCCAGGGCGGGAGCCGGGACGGGCAGATATTCGAGGTCACCGTTCATGGGTATACAACGGCCACGGTCCTGTACTTGTGAGTACCCGGCCGAGCCGGCATTTGGGGTGCGCGGCGGCATTCTCTACGGTTGGGTCCGTGCGTCGCCTGCTTCGAGTCCTCGTCATCAGCGGTTCCCTGGTCGCCATCCTGCTGCTCGTGGTGGCCGGCACCGGGGTTTTCGTCGTCCGTCACTCCTTTCCCAGCTACGACGGGACGGTCGAGCTGACCGGCCTGGACGCGGATGTCGAGGTGGTCCGCGACGCCAACGGCATCCCGCAGATCTACGCCGACAAGCCGGGCGACCTGTTCGCCGCCCAGGGCTATGTGGCCGCCCAGGACCGCTTCTTCGAGATGGACTTCCGCCGCCACGTCACCTCCGGGCGGCTGGCAGAGCTGTTCGGCAAGGACGCGCTGGAGACCGACAAGTTCATCCGGACGCTGGGCTGGCGCAAGGTCGCCGAGAAGGAGCTGGGGCTGCTCACCCCGGCCACCCGGCAGTACCTGGACGACTACGCCCGCGGCGTGAACGCGTACCTGGACCAGCACTCCGGCTCCGGCCTCAGCCTCGAGTACGCCGTACTGTCGCTGAAGGGCGCCGAGTACCACCCCGAGCCGTGGACGGCCGCCGACTCGCTCGCCTGGCTGAAGGCGATGGCCTGGGACCTCGGCGGCAACATGGCGGACGAGATCGACCGGACCAAGCTCGCGGCGACGCAGCCGGCCCGCAACGTCAACAGCCTGTACCCGGGCTACCCGTACGACCGCAATGAGCCGATCATCGCCGGCGCTTCCGTGGACGAGGAGGGCAAGTTCAGCGCCGCACCGGTCGAGAACGAGGCCCGCCGGCCGATGCTGACCAAGGACTTCCTGAAGTCGCTCGACACCGTCGAGAAGGTGGCCAACGGGCTGCCGCAGCTGATCGGCCGCGGCGACGGGATCGGCTCCAACTCCTGGGTGGTCTCCGGCGAGCACACCACCTCCGGTAAGCCGTTGCTGGCCAACGACCCGCACCTGGGCGCGACGATGCCGGGCATCTGGACCCAGGTCGGGCTGCACTGCAACAAGTTCGGCCCGCAGTGCCCGTTCGACGTCTCCGGCTTCAGCTTCTCCGGCCTGCCCGGCGTGATCATCGGTCACAACAGCGCGATCTCCTGGGGTTTCACCAACCTCGATCCCGACGTGATGGACCTGTACCTCGAGCGGCTGGACGGCAACAACGCGCTGTACGGCGGCAAGCTCGAGCCGCTGAAGGTCCGGACCGAGAGCTTCAAGGTCGCCGGTCAGGACGAGGAGGAGAAGATCATCGTCCGGGAGTCCCGGCACGGCCCGATCATCTCTGATGTCGGCGACGACGAGCAGGAGACCGGTGAACTCGCCGCGAAGGGCAAGAGCCCGGTCCCGTACGCCGTGGCGCTGCGCTGGACGGCCCTGACGCCGGGACGGACCGCGGACGCGATCTTCGCGATCGACCGGGCCCAGAACTGGACCGCCTTCCGGACCGCGGCCAGCCAGTTCGAGGTCCCCTCGCAGAACCTGGTGTACGCCGATCGCGAGGGCCACATCGGCTACCAGGCGCCGGGCAAGGTGCCGATCCGCAAGGCGGGGACCGGCGATTGGCCGGTGCCGGGCTGGGACCCGAAGTACGAATGGAACGGGACCATCCCGTTCGAGGCGATGCCGACCGAGTTCGATCCCGACGACGGGATCATCGTCACCGCGAACCAGGCGGTCGTGCCGAAGTCGTACAAGTACCACCTCACCGACGACTGGGACTACGGCTACCGGTCGCAGCAGATCCTCGACCGGATCCACGCGGTCGACAAGCTGGACGTCAACTCGATGGCGTCGATCCAGCTGGACACCAAGAACCGCAACGCCGAGATGCTGGTGCCGTACCTGCTCCAGATCGGCATCAACGACGACTTCGACAAACAAGGCCAGGACACCCTACGCGGCTGGGACTTCACCCAGCCGGCCGACTCGGCGCCGGCGGCCTACTTCAACATCGTCTGGCGGAACCTCCTCTCGCTCACCTTCCACGACCAGTTGCCGGAGTCGGCCTGGCCGGACGGCGGATCGCGCTGGTTCGAGGTGATGCGCAACCTGACCGTCCAGCCGAACAGCGGCTGGTGGGACAAGGCGGGGACGCCGCAGCGGGAGACCCGCGACGACATCCTCCGCGAGGCGCTGGTCGACGCCCGGTCCGAGATCACCACGAAGATGGCCCGCGAGCCCTCGAGCTGGCAGTGGGGCAAGCTGCACAAGCTGACCCTGACGAACCAGACGCTGGGCAAGTCCGGCATCGGCGTGGTCGAGAAGCTGTTCAACCGCGGTCCGTACGAGCTGGGCGGCGGCTCGTCCACCGTCGACGCGACCGGCTGGGACGCCTCCGAGGGCTACACCGTCACCGCCACGCCGTCGATGCGGATGGTCGTCGACCTGTCGGACTTCGACAAGTCCCGTTGGATCAACCTGACCGGCATCTCCGGGCACGCGTTCTCGTCCAACTACACCGACCAGACCGACCTGTGGGTCAAGGGCGAGACGCTGCCCTGGGCCTTCACCAAGGGCGCGGTCGAGGCGAAACGCGAACACACCCTGACGATCACCAAGCCGGAGCGCTAGTGTCCCGGTCCGATTCGGGTCGGCCGAGGGTGACGAGCTGAGTGGGCGTGAGAGCTGCGTGCACCGGCTGGTCGTGCGGATCGGCCGGGAGCTGGTCGAGGATCTCCGTGTCGTAGACGGCGGCCCAGATCGGCGTACCGGGGGAGACGCGGGCGAGAGCGCGGTCGTACGAACCGCCGCCGCGGCCGAGCCGTACGCCGTGGCGATCGACCGCGAGAGCCGGACAGATCACCAGGTCGGCCGTGCCGATGGCCGCGGGACCGAGGTCGACACGTGGCTCCGAAAGACCGAGCCGACCGGGCACCAGGTCGGCCGCACCGGGTGCGATGCCCCAGCCGAGGTCGTTGTCGGCGTACAGGATCGGTAGGAGCACCTCACGATCGGAGGCCAGCAGCCAGTCGATCAGGGCGCCGGTCTGTGGCTCGGAGCCCATCGAGACGTACAGCGCGATCCGCTGTCGCGCGCCGAGATGCTCCCGCGCGGACTCCAGCAACCCCTTTCCGGCAGCCGAGGCGTTCCGGGCGGCGAGCAACGCGTGGCGTGCGGCCGTCTTGGTAGCGAACACACACCGATCGTACGGATCGGAACCCCTGTCTCACGCGACTTCCCCTAGGGTTGTCGCTATGAGTGAGGCGGGGCTTGCGCAGGCACAGGAGAAGATGCGCGCGGCCGGTGCGGCCGAGGTGGCGATCAAGGTCTTCTCGCACTACTACGGGCTGCTCGAATCGGGCCAGCAGGGCACGATCCGGGAGTCCGAGATCGAGCCGGTGGGTGATCTTCCTCACCTCGAGCATCTCGACACCGACGCCGAGGCGATGCGCGCCGCGCTGGCCGAGACGGTGGTGATCAAGCTCAACGGCGGCCTCGGCACGTCGATGGGCGTCACCGGGCCGAAGTCGGCGTTGCCGGTCAAGGACGGGCTGAGCTTCCTCGACATCATCGCCCGGCAGATCCTGAGCACGCGCAAGGAGTACGACGTACCGCTGCCGCTGGTGCTGATGAACTCCTTCCGCACCAAGGACGAGTCGCTCGCGGCCCTGAGCGAGTACGCCGACCTGCCGGTGGACGGGTTGCCGCTGGACTTCCTGCAGAACATGGAGCCCAAGCTGCTGGCCGACGACCTGACGCCGGCCGAGTGGGACGCGGATCCCGAACTGGCCTGGTGCCCGCCGGGACATGGTGACCTCTTCACCGCGCTCGTCGCATCCGGCACCCTCGACGCGCTGCGCGAGCAGGGCTTCCGGCACGCGTTCATCTCCAACGCCGACAACCTCGGTGCCACCCCGGACGGCCGGATCGCCGCCTGGATGGCCGAGCACGACGTGCCGTTCGGGATGGAGGTCTGCCGCCGGACCAGGTCGGACCGCAAGGGCGGCCACGTCGCGGTGCGCAAGTCCGACGGCAGGCTGGTCCTGCGCGACAGCGCCCAGGTGCACCCGGACGACACCGCCTCGTTCCAGGACACCAAACTGCACAAGACCTTCAACACGAACAACCTGTGGATCGACCTGGACCGGCTGGCCGAGCTGATGGCCGGCCACGACGGCATCCTCGGCCTGCCGATCATCGTGAACCGCAAGAACGTCGACCCGGCCGACCCCTCCTCGCCGAAGGTGATCCAGCTGGAGACCGGGATGGGAACGGCGATCGAGACCTTCGAGGGTTCGCAGGCCGTGATCGTCGACCGGAGCCGGTTCAAGCCGGTGAAGACCACGAACGACCTGCTGGTACTGCGCTCCGACGTGTACGAGCTCGACAAGGCCGGCGACCTGACCACCACGCACGAGGGCGACGAGCCGTATGTCGACCTCGACCCGGAGTACTTCCGGATCCTGGCCGACTTCGAGTCCCGGTTCCCGGCCGGGCCGCCGTCGCTGGTCCGGGCCGACCGGCTCGAGGTCCGCGGTGATGTTGCCTTCGGCAAGGATGTCGTCGTGATCGGTGACGTCGAGGTCGAGGCCGCGGCGGGGGAGCGGCGAGAGATCGCTGATGGGACCGAGCTGCGTGGATGAGCTGCTGATCCGGCCGATGGAGCCGCCCGACACCGACGAGGCCGCCGACGTCTGGTGGGCGTCGCGGCACGCCGAGGGCTCGCCGTTGCCGCCGACGATCCGGCCGATCGCGGAGGTGCGGAAGTGGTTCGCGGAGATCCTGCTGCCGGACGCGCAGACCTGGATCGCATCGGACGACGGCCGCATCGTCGCCGTGCTGACCCTCGACGGGGACGACCTCGATCAGCTGTACGTCGTACCGGAGGCCACCGGGCAAGGGGTCGGCTCCACCCTGGTGGAACTGGCGAAGGACCTCCGGCCGGGTGGGTTGGCGCTCTGGACGTTCCAGAGCAACCTCCGGGCCCAGGCGTTCTACCGGCAGCACGGCTTCACCGAAGTACGGCGTACGGACGGCCAGGAGAACGAGGAGAAGGTCCCCGACGTACGCATGGTCTGGGGCGCCCACCCCGAAAGATAGAGTTCCGTGGGTGAGACGCACGGTTGACGAGCATTTGGAAGTTGTTCTCGGCAGGGTGAAGCCGCTGCCGCCGTTCGAGCAGCCGTTGATGGAGGCGCTCGGGCTGGTGCTCTGCGAGGACGTCGTCTCGCCGGTGAGCCTGCCGGGCTTCGACAACTCGGCGATGGACGGGTACGCCGTCCAGGCCGCCGACCTCGCCGAGGCCGCGCCGGACAACCCGATCGGGCTGCCCGTGGTCGGCGAGATCGCCGCCGGGCGGAGCGAGCCGATCGTGGTGACCCGCGGAACCTGCGTGCGGATCATGACCGGCGCGCCGATGCCGCGCGGCGCCGACAGCGTCGTACCGGTCGAGTGGACCGATGGCGGCGCCGCTACGGTGCGGATCACCCAGCAACCGCGGCTCGGGGGATCGGTACGCCGCGCCGGTGAGGACCTGAGGGCCGGCGACAAGGTGATGGACGCCGACACCGTGCTCGGGCCGCGGCAGATCGCAGTACTGGCTGCTGTCGGACGCGCGCGGGTCTCCGTTCGTCCGAGGCCCCGGGTGGTCGTCGTCTCGACCGGTGCGGAGCTCCGCGAGCCAGGGACGCGACTCGGTGACGGGCAGATCTACGACTCCAACAGCTACACGCTCGCGGCGGCGGCTCGTGCGTCCGGCGCGATCGTCTACCGGGTCGGCATCGTCGACGACGACCCGAAGAAGATCATGGACACACTGTCGGACCAGCTTGTCCGTGCGGACCTGGTGATCACCTCGGGCGGGGTGAGCAAAGGCGTGTACGACGTGGTGAAAGAGGTGCTGACCAAGCTCGGCACGATCGACTTCCCCGAGGTGGCGATGCAGCCCGGCAAGCCGCAGGGGTTCGGCGTGATGGGTGAGGACGAGGTGCCGATCTTCACGCTCCCGGGCAACCCGGTCTCGGCGTACGTGTCGTTCGAGGTGTTCGTCCGGCCCGCGCTGCGCAGAATGATGGGCGCGATGCCTTACCGCCGTACGCCGGTGCGGGGGATCGTGATGGACGGGTTCGCCTCGCCGTCCGGGCGGCGCCAGTTCGTCCGGGCCGCGGCCACCTCCGGCGACGAGGGGTGGATGGCCAGTACAGTCGGCGGGCACGGCTCACACCTGCTCGGCGGGTTGAGCCGGTCGAACGCGCTGATCGTGGTGCCCGAGGACGTCACCGCCGTCCGGGCCGGCGATCAGGCCGAGCTGTGGCTGCTGGACGAGGAGACCGGATGACCGAGGACGCTGGGCGGGGGCTGACACACGTCGACGCGACCGGTGCCGCACGGATGGTGGATGTGTCGGCCAAGGAGGCCGGCGCCCGCCGAGCCGTTGCCTCGGGCAAGGTTCTGGTGAGCGCCGAGGTCGTCGCCGCGCTGCGCGGTGAGGGCGTGCCGAAGGGTGACGCGCTGGCCGTCGCGCGGATCGCCGGGATCATGGGTGCCAAGCAGACACCTTCGCTGATCCCGCTCTGCCACCCGATCGCCATCACCGGGGTGAAGGTCGATCTCTCCGTGGCGGACGAGGCGGTGCTGATCGTCGCGACCGTGAAGACAGCCGATCGGACCGGCGTCGAGATGGAGGCGCTGACCGCCGTCGCGGTCGCTGGGCTCGCGGTGATCGACATGGTGAAGGCGCTCGATCCGGCCGCCGTGATCACCGACGTACGGGTTGAATCCAAAGAAGGCGGCAAGACCGGCCACTGGGTCCGCCCGTGAGAGCGCTCGTGATCAGCGTGTCCAACCGCGCTGCGGCCGGAATTTACACAGACACAACCGGCCCGCTGATTTTCGATGCGCTGGCTTCTTGGGGCTTCGAGGTCGACGGCCCGCAGGTCGTGCCGGATGGTGCACCTGTCGGCGAGGCGCTGGTCGCGGCCGTCGCATCGGCGTACGACGTCGTTGTGACTACCGGTGGAACCGGGATCTCGCCCACGGACGAGACACCTGAGCGGACCGCGGCAGTGTTGGAGAAGGACATCCCTGGGATCGCCGAAGCCATTCGTGCGTACGGCGTATCGAAGGGCATCCCGACCGCGTCGCTGTCGCGCGGGCTCGCCGGGGTGGCTGGGAAGACGATCATCGTGAACCTGCCCGGTTCGCGCGGCGGTGTGAAGGACGGGTTGGTCGTCCTCGAACCGCTCCTCAAGCACGCGGTCGACCAGGTCCGGGGCGGGGATCACCCACGGACGGACGAGGTCTGATGGCAGCGGTGCACTGGCCGGTCGAACTCCAGCACGGCCCGGTCCAGCTCCGGCCGCTCAAGGCCGGCGACGGCCCCGAGTGGAGCGCGGCACGGCAGCGCAACCTCAGCTGGCTTCGCCCGTGGGATGCGACCCAGCCGCCGGGTGCCGACGACGGAGCACGGACCTTCCGCTCGATGGCTCGCGACTGGAACCGGCAGGCGCGGTACGGGCGGATGCTGCCTTTCGTCATCACGTACGGCGGGGCGGCGGGCCCTGGTGCGCGTGCGAAGTGGCCGCTCGTGGGGCAGTTGACGGTCTCGGGAATCACCTATGGCTCAGCCCGGTGGGCGAACCTCGGCTACTGGGTCGACGAGCAGTACGCCGGACGCGGCATCGTCCCGGTGGCGGTCGCGCTCGCCGCGGACCATTGCTGGTTCACCCTCGGCCTGCATCGGATCGAGGTCGCGATTCGCCCGGAGAACAAGGCGAGTCTGCGGGTGGTGGAGAAACTCGGCTTCCGCCACGAAGGCGAACGGCCGAGGTTCCTGCACATCGACGGAGAGTGGCGCGACCATCGCATCTTCGCGCTGAACGCCGAGGAAGTCGGACCGGGCCTGGTTGCACGACTGACCTGATCACACTGCGTGCTTATTCACACCAGTCACACGAGTCTTCTTGCGACACACCGGCGCACGTACCGGAACTGGCCCTCCGCTGGTCTTAGCGTCGTCGCATGGGGACGACAGGGCTGATCTATGTGGCGATCGTCGCCGCGTGGGCTGCCTACCTTGTCCCGATGCTGCTGAAGCGCAACGACGAGGCGAGTACGCGCCGCACGGCGCCTTCGTCGTCGGACGCGCGCGTGCTGGCGCGGAACAACGATGTGCAGTCGCAGACGAAGTACGTCGTACGACCTGCTGGTTCCTCTGGTGCTACTGGTCCTGCGGGCTCGGCGGGTGCCTCGGGCGGCGGCTCGGGTTCGCATGCTGAGCCGGTCTCGACGGATTCGTCGCCGCCGGCGCGTTATGTCCCGAACCGAGCCCGCCGGGTGGCCGCTATGCGCCGCCGGCGGGTGCTGTCGATCCTGACCCTTTCGCTCCTGTCGGTCACTGCGCTGGCCGGCTTGGGGATCCTGCTGTGGTGGACCGTCGCTTTTCCGGCGACGCTCATCGTCGGCTTCGTCGTACTGACGCGTGTGCAGCTTCGCCGTCAGGCTCGCGAGCGGGCGGCCGTCGTGGCCGAGCGCCGGGCTGCCGCGGAAGCTCACCACGACTGCGGGCCGGCGACCGCGCCTTCGCCCGACCACGAGATGACCGTCGAGGTGAAGCTCCCTGTCGCGGAGCCCGAGCCAGTGGTCGTCCCGAAGCCGGTCCCTGCTGCCGAGGGCCTGTGGGATCCGGTCCCGGTGACGCTGCCGACGTACGTGATGAAGGAGAAGGCACCCGACCGCACGGTTCGCACGATCAGCCTGTCGGGTCCCGAGGTCTTCTCCTCAGCCCGTACCGTGGACCCCGAGCCGGAAGCGGCCCCCCGTCGTACCGGAGCCCGCCGCCCCCATCGAAGAAGAACCAGAAATCCGCCGAGCGGTAGGCGACTGACCTCGCCCAACATCCCGGCCCCCTACATCCGCGAGCCGACCTCCCATCCCGGGCGGTCGGCTCGCGGCTTTCCTCTGCCCGCCCCCCTTCCAGCCGGGCGGCACACGCCTCCTCGGTTTCAGCCCGAGAGCCTCTCCGTGTTAGAGTTTCGCGGTCGCAAGGCACCACTGCGGCAGCCTGGGGCTTTGGCGCAGTTGGTAGCGCGCTTCGTTCGCAACGAAGAGGTCAGGGGTTCGAATCCCCTAAGCTCCACCCAGGCGGTTCTTATTAGAACAACCGGCGAGATCATCGCCGGGCAGTAGGACCCGCAGACGATGGTCCGACACAGATTGGCCGTTCCCGGCGACGGGGGCGGCCATGTCGGCGTCTAGGGCGGTTTCAGGGTCGAGACGGCGACGGGTCGTCCAGGGTGGTTTGGCCGGTATGGACGGCGT
The DNA here is from genome assembly GCF_014217565.1 of Kribbella qitaiheensis. NCBI lineage: Bacteria > Bacillati > Actinomycetota > Actinomycetes > Propionibacteriales > Kribbellaceae > Kribbella > Kribbella qitaiheensis. The sequence continues at coordinate 2,924,092 of NZ_CP043661.1, read as the reverse complement.
GCAGGGCCCGCAAACGGTTGACGCAGTTCGTGCCCGGTGACATCGTCTTCGTCAAGGTAAAGCCGGTGGAAGATGGCTTGGTTGAGGAGCCGCTTCTGGTCGTCGTCGCAGCGGCGGTAGAGCGCTTGGGGATCCTCGAGCAGTGTCAGGCTGAGTTCGATCAGGCGGGCGTCGTCGGTGAAGTCTTCAGCTTCCTCGCCGAGACGTTCGGAGAGATGGTGGCGCTGGCGTTCGATTCCGCGGAGCCTCTCCTTGATCTTGGCTTGGGGAAGGGAGCCATCGGCGGCCAGATCAAGCAGGTTGTTTTCCTTCACGTCGAGGGCCTGGACCTCGCTTTGAAGCTGCTGCTTGAGCAGTCGAGCCGACCGCTGGTGGTTAGACAGAGCGGCGGCCACATGAGTGCGGGTCTGCTCGATGAATTGCCGGCTGAATCGCACCGCGCCATAGATGCGCTCCACAGCATCCTCGATCTGCATCGGGCCTTACCCCCGGTTCGTGGACACGGGTGGTGGATTATGCCGCTGATGGGAGCGTAGCGGGGTAGAGGGTTTCGTAGGTGTTCGGGGAGTGGTAGCGGCACCAGGAGTGTCGCCTGCGGGTGTTGTAGCGGGTGACCCATGAGGTGCCACGCGCTTTCCGGACAGCTTTTTGATGGCTGATTCAGGCGGCGGATTGTGTTTCCAGGTAGTCGTCGTGGGCTTGCTGTGGGGTCCGGTAGCCGAGCCCTGAGTGACGGCGTTTAGTATTGTAGCGCAATTCGATGTAGCGGGCGATATCGCGGCGTGCATGGTCGCGGGTCGGGTACTCGGTTCGGTGGGTACGCTCGTTCTTGAGAGCGCCGAAGAACGATTCGGCCATCGCATTGTCGTAACAGATACCGGTCCGCCCGACTGATTGGCGAAGATTATTGTTCTTCAAAGTCGCGGCGAACTGGGCGGAAGTGTAGTTGCTGCCCCGGTCGGAGTGAAAGATTGCGCCGTCGACAAGATCGTGATTCCGCACCGCCATGTCGATCGCGGCTTCGATCAGCGGGGTTTTGTAATTGTCGTCCATGGCCCACCCGATCACAGCTTTGGTGTGGCAATCGAGCACGGTCGCCAGATAAAGCCACCCTTCCCAGGTCGAGACATAGGTAATGTCTCCGACCATCTTGTGCCCCGGAGCATCAGCGGTGAAGTCCCGATCTACCAGATCCGGGATCGGGCCGGCCCTGGCCATCCTGCTCGGTCAGACAGTGCCGCCACGGCCGCGGCTGGCACGGCTCCAAACCCAACTCACGCATGAGCTTGCGCACCAACTCCAGCCCACAGGTCACACCCCAGGCCACCAGGTCGGCATGCACCCGCCGGTACCCGTAGGTCTCGTCGGACTCTTCGAACGACTTGACGATGATCAGCTTGAGTTCGCCTTGGCGGCGCGCAGTCGCCGACATCGGACGGCTCCGCCAATCATTGAAACTGGACCGTTTCACCTCGAGCCACCGGCACATCTTCACAATCGACGGCGCATTTCCGTTCTCTCGGGTCAACCTGTTGGCATACTCCGCATCGATGAACTCGAACTTTTCGCTCAACGATGATCCTTGGCAAAGTATGCTGCGGCTTTTTTTAGGAACTCGTTTTCCATCCGGAGTTCTCGCGTCTCCCGCTCCAGCTCGCGGAGCCGCGCACGCTCGTCCATGCTCAATGCCGGTTCCTCGCCGGCATGGTCTCGCTTAAAGGCGCTCACCCAGTTACTGAGGGTTCCCGGGTTGATGCCGAGCTCTCTCGCGACCTGAGTGACAGAACGTGAAGTCTCAATCACCGACTTCACAGCTTCCTCCCGATACTCAGGAGTGAAATTCTTCTTCGGACGCGGCAACATCTTCCCTTTCCGGACAGCTCAATCTTAGTTGAGCCGCTGTCCGGAAGGTTCGTGGCACCTCACCCATCGGAACACTTCGCGGCGGCAGGTGGCCTCGTCGGGCCAGGAGTTGTGGTCTTGGAGGACCTCTCTTTTGAGGGTCGCGTTGAACGACTCGGCGAGTGCGTTGTCGGCGCTCGTGCCGACCGCACCCATGGACTGGGTCACGCCGAGGGCGTTGCAGAGGTTGGCGTAGTCCTTCGACGTGTAGACCGATCCGTGGTCGCTGTGGAACACGGATCCGGCCAGGCTGCCTCGGGTGAGTTCGGCGGCTTTGAGGGCGTCTTCGACCAGTTCAGTGCGCATGTGGTCGGCGACAGCCCAGGGCCCTGACCCTGGTTCTTGGACACGCTGAATCCAGCATCTGCTGGAGAAGCGAGATGATTCGGAACTATGGCCCGCAAGAACTACTCCGAGGAGTTCCGTCGGCAGGCCGTCGACTTGTACGAGTCCACCCCGGGCGCGACGCTGAAGAGCATCGCGGCTGATCTGGGGGTCGAACGGGCAACCCTGAAACGCTGGGTCGACCTGTACGGGACGGGCAAGAAAACGGCCACGGACGGCACGACAACCACCCGTCGCGTAAGCAGCCCGAACAGCGGCAGCGCGCAGCCTCCGTCGGAGCCGGAGACCCCTGAGCACAAGATCGCCCGCCTCGAGGTCGAGAACGCCGCGTTGCGCGCGGACAAGACCAAGCTCACCACCGAGCGGGAGATCCTCCGCCAGGCGGCCAAGTATTTCGCCGGGGAGACGAACTGGTGAGTCGCTTCCAGTTCGTCGCCGACCACTCCACCACCTCTGCCAGGTCGTGTCCTGGCTGGAGCGTGAAGCGGCTGTGTGAGCTCGTCGAGATCGAACGGTCGTCGTACTAAGCCTGGATCAAGGCAGCCCCTGCCCGCCAGGGCCCGGGGCGCCGCGGACGAGGCGCTCGCGGACCGGATCCGGAAGGTCCACACCGACGACAACACCTGCGGCGCACTGCGGATCACCGCCGAACTCAACGACGGAGTCCCCGCTGATCAGCGCGTGAATCACAAGCGGGTCGCGCGAGTGATGCGCGACAACGGCATCGCCGGTTACCGGCGACGACGCAAGGTCGGCACCACCATCCCCGAGCCCGCGGACCAGAAAGTGCCCGACCTGCTGAACCGCGACTTCACCGCCCCGGCCCCGAACCTGCGCTATGTCGGGGACATCACCTACCTGCCACTTGCCGACGGCAACAACCTCTATCTCGCGACCGTGATCGACTGCTACTCACGCCGCCTGGCAGGCTGGTCGATCGCGAACCACATGCGCACCGAACTCGTCACCAACGCACTCAAGGCCGCGCAGACGACCCGTGGCGGCCTTGCAGGAGCGGTCTTTCACAGCGATCACGGGTCCGTCTACACGTCCAAGGACTACGCCCGGCTGTGCCACGACCTGGGTGTCACCCAGTCCATGGGCGCCGTGGGCACAAGCGCCGACAACAGCCTCGCCGAATCGTTCAACGCCACCCTCAAACGAGAGGTCCTCCAAGACCACAACACCTGGCCCGACGAAGCCACCTGCCGCCGCGAAGTCTTCCGTGGCTCGTCCGCTACAACACCCGACGCCGGCACTCCTGGTGCCGCTACCAGTCCCCGATCACCTACGAAACCCTCCACACCGCTACGCTCCCGTCAGCGGCGTAATCCACCACCCGTGTCCAACAACCGGGGGTAAGGCCCAGCATCCCGGCGCAGCGCAGTACCAATCGGGGAATCGTGCCTGCGATGTCGATAACGGCGTCCCATGGACCCACGGTGACAAGACGCCGAAGATCAGCCCGATGCTCCCAGTCACCGGTCACGTGCTGCACCTCTGGGGGCATCGCTGCCGTCGATCGGCCGCGGTTGAACACGGTGACGGCGTGGCCGCGAGTGATGGCCTGGGAGACCACGGCCATGCCGACGAACCAGCTGCCACCGAGGACGAGCAGCCGCATTGGTCGACTCGTCGGCCGGTCATCGTGCATGAGGAAAATCTAGCGCCCCATCGACTTGAGCTACATGACGCCGACCACAGGAGCTTTCTACCGAGTTGAGCGGAGCCTGTCGAGTCGCTCAACGAGTTGTGTCCAGTCCACCCGCGGGGTCAGGTGACTCCATGACACTCTGAGAGCACCTGCGGTCTGCTCGTCGGATATACCCATTGTGGTCAATACGTGACTTGGCTCGTAGCTCTGCGAAGTGCAGGCTGAACCATTCGAGATCGCGACGATATCCTTCAGAGCCACGATGGCTGCTTCAGAGTCGACACCAGGGACCGAGAAGTTCAGGGTATGTGGAACGGTTCGATCGAGGTCCCCGTTGTAGGTCACATTAAGCGGCTCTAGCGCACTTAGAAGTTCGCCTCTGAATACTGCGCAGAGTTCGGCCCGATTCTCATGTTCCTTGAGTGCGATTTCCGATGCGAGGCCGAGACCAGCAATCAGCGCCACGGGTAGCGTGCCTGGTCGAAGGCCGCGCTCCTGACCGCCGCCATACATGAGCGGTTCCAGCGGAACGCGCTTGTAGCCTCGACGCCTAGTGATCAGTGCGCCGACGCCTTTAGGGGCGTAGACCTTGTGACCGGAGATGCTGAGCAGGTCGATCCTTGCCAACCGCAACTGATCGATCAGCTTACCGTAGGCCTGCGCTCCGTCGACGTGGAAGTAGGCCTCGTGGTCCGCAAGGAGCCGGCCGATCTCCTCGAGCGGTTGGACTACACCGGTCTCGTTGTTGGCGGCCATGACCGAGACGAGAAGTGTGTCAGGGCGCATCGCTCGCGCGATCTCTTGAGGGTCGACCCAGCCACCTGACGTCGGAGGCACCAAGGTAACCTCGAAGCCGCGCTTGCTCAGTACCTCAAGGGGCTCCAGCACGGCTTTGTGTTCGATCGTGGTGCTCACGATGTGGCGACGACCCATCTGCTCTCCGTAAGCAGCTAAGCCGAGCAAGGCCAGGTTGTTGCTCTCGGTGGCGCCACTAGTGAAGATCACCTCTTCGGGCTTCGCGGTGACGACATCAGCTACCTGCTGGCGAGCGCGGATGATGCGTTCCTTGGCTACTTGACCGTAGCCATGAGTGCGGCTGCCAGCGTTGCCGTACTCCTCCGCCATGAAGCGAAGGACCTCGGCCTGGACTAGTGGGTCCATCGGGCTCGTCGCGTTGCAGTCCAGATAGACCGGTCGGACGTCCTCTTGGGCGCGGAAACTGTCGGTGGGTGTCACTACCGTCATGGCAAACAGGGTACGCGTACGGTGGGAGACATGTACGGAGAATCGCGGACAGATGTACGGGTCGTCACATCCGTACAGGAGATTTGCGTTCCGTACAGCCCGTGCTGTTTCATAGGCCATGCGCGACGTAAAAACGACCGCCACAGCGGATCAGAGACGGGCGAAGATGGGCGCGTTTGAGTATGTGTTCCCGGCCATCCGGGGCGTCCAAGCTGGCCGCGAGTACTACGTGACGATGTGCCCACTCCGGCTCATCCCGCGACTCTTCATGTTTGACGAAGAAGAGTTGCCTGCTGAGATGCGTGCACAACGCACCCTGAACAGGAGCCGAGTCCCCGAACTCAGCCGATATCTTCTCGACAACCCAACCAGCTACGTCTTCTCTGCGCTGACCGCATCCATCGACGCGGACGTGGAGTTCGCCCCGTTCGACCCGTCGACCGGGGCTGGCGAGCGAGTCGGTGCACTGACGATCCCAATGTCCGCGAAGTTCGTCATTAACGATGGACAACACCGTCGTGCTGGGATCGCAGACGCGCTCCGCGAAAACCCGGAGCTCGGTGATGAAAGCATCGCGATCGTGATGTTTCTCGACCTTGGGCTCAAACGCTGCCAGCAGATGTTTGCCGACCTGAATCGGTACGCCATCCGGCCATCGCGGTCGCTGAGTGTCCTGTATGACCATCGTGACGAGTTGTCTGCCATCGCTCGCCTTGTTGTGCATCGATCGCCGCTTTTCTCTGACCTCACCGAGACTGAGAGCAACAACCTGGCGGCTCGATCCCGGAAGCTGTTCACGCTGTCCGCCCTGTACGGAGCCACCAAGGCTCTGCTCGACGGCATGGACAAGCTGAGCTTCGAGCAGAAGGTGGACGTTGCCCACAACTACTGGGCAGTGGTCGCTGAGCAGTTCCCAGAATGGCAACAGGTGCACATGGGCGAAGTGAGTGCGGGCGAAGTGCGCCGAGACTTCATCCACACACACGGCATCGTTCTGCATGCTGTCGGCAGAGTTGGTAACAGCCTGCTGCAGGGCAAGCAAGACCCTGCTATCTGGAGTCGAAAGCTCAAGAAGCTCTCTGGCCTAGACTGGCGCCGGGCGAACACAGAGTTGTGGGAGGGACGGGCAACCCTCGGTGGGAAGGTCTCGAAGACCGCCGCCAACCTGCTGCTCACAACCGCAGCGATCCGGACATCACTCGGCATGCCGCTGCCATCCGACGAACAACATGCTGATGAAGCATTCCGACGAGGAGAAAAATGACTCGAAACCTACCGATCCGTGCCCGGTCAGCGTTTGATGACGCCGGTTTCGCTAGGACGGTCGAGGGCCTCGTCAGTCAAACCCAGCAGCTCTACTTGGCGGACGGGGTGCCTTGGGTTGTCGGCTACTCCGGAGGCAAAGACTCGACGGCGGTCTTGCAGCTCGTTTGGCTCGCCTTGGCTGGACTGCCGGAAGACCAGCGCACGAAGCCGGTTCACGTGATCAGCACGGACACGCTGGTCGAGAACCCGGTTGTCGCCGCATGGGTCACGCACTCCCTAGATGTGCTCGGTGAGGCGGCGCAAAAGCAGGGGTTGCCCATCACACCACACCGTCTGACGCCGGCAGTCGCTGACACTTTCTGGGTGAACCTCATTGGACGTGGTTACCCGGCTCCGCGGCCCAAGTTCCGTTGGTGCACTGAGCGGCTCAAGATCAAGCCATCCAACACCTTCATCCGTGAAATGGTCCGCTCTCACGGCGAGGCGATTCTGGTCCTCGGCACACGCAAGGCTGAGAGCTCGGGTCGGTCGGCCCGCATGACGGCTCTTGAGTCGCGCCGAGTCCGGGACCTTCTTAGCCCGAACGAGGCACTACCGAACTGCTTGGTCTACTCGCCGGTGGAGAACTGGTCCAACGACGACGTCTGGACCTTCTTGATGCAGAGTCAGAACCCCTGGGGTTACTCCAACAAGGAGTTACTCACCATGTACCAGGGCGCATCGGCAGATGGCGAGTGCCCGCTGGTGGTCGATTCGTCGACGCCGAGCTGTGGCGACAGCCGGTTCGGATGCTGGACCTGCACGTTGGTCGACAAGGACAAGTCGATGTCGGCCATGATCCAGAACGACGAGGAGAAGGAGTGGATGCTGCGGCTCTTGGAGCTGCGCAACCAGCTCGATGTGGCGGACGACAAGCACTTGCGAGACTTTCGTCGTATGAACGGATCGGTGCAGCTTTTCAAGGACAAGCCGATCCACGGACCGTACACACAAGAGGCGCGCGAGCGGTGGCTTCGTGAGCTGTTGGAAGCGCAGGCCTGGATCCGTGAGAACGGTCCGGACTACGTCCGATCCCTCGAGCTCGTCACCATGGAAGAGCTCGAAGAGATTCGTCGCATGTGGGTCGTCGACAAGCACGAGTTCGAGGATCGTCTGCCCGAGATCTACGAGGCCGCGATCGGCAGCAAGTATCCGGGACGTCCGCTAGACGAACACCTACCGCTTGGACCGGACACGGTCGAAGTGCTGCGGGACATCACGGGTGGCGACCGTCTTCACTTTGAGCTCGTTCGTGAGTTGCTCGATATCGAACAGCGTCACCGTTCCCAGGCCCGTCGCGCCGGCTTGTTTGAGTCTCTTGAAAAGGCGCTTCGCCGTGGCTTCTACGATGACGAAGCCGATGCGACTGATCGTGCCCACCATCGCAAAGCGACGCTCGATCGATCGGTGAGCGATGACGATCCTGATCCGCTCGACCTCGCGGACGGCTACGTCCGGCCCGTACAAGAGGTCGCGCCGTGATCCTGGATCAACTGACCCTGCGAAACTTTGGCACGTTCTCCGGCAAGCAGACGCTCAACCTGTCACCAGCATCTGCGAAGAAGCCGGTGATCGTTATCGGTGGCTTGAACGGTGCTGGTAAGACCACGATCCTCGAGGCGATCCTTCTCGCGCTCTACGGTTCGCTTGCTCCTGTCTCCGGGCGTAGGTCTGGTAGCTACGACAACTACCTTCGCGCACTGATTCATCATGGTGTGCCACACACAGAGGGCGCCGGTGTTGAGCTCGCGTTTACTGCCTACCAGCAAGGCGCTGCACGGGAGTACAGGATTCGTCGAAGGTGGATGTCCACCGGTGCCTCGATGCGAGAGATCCTGGATGTCCTGGTGGATGGTCGACACGACGCAGCTCTCACCACGACGTGGAGTGAGCACGTCGAGACGTTCCTGCCTCGCGGAATCGCTGGTTTGTTCTTCTTCGACGGCGAGCAGATCGAAGCCCTGGCCGACCTGGAACGCTCGCGCCAGGTGGTCAACACTGCCCTAGATGCACTGCTCGGCCTCGATCTAGTCCAGCGGCTGACGACAGACCTGGCCGTAGTGCGCCGTCGCCATCGATCGCAGCAGGTGCCGGATGAGCTGCGGCATGAGTTTGAGGAGAAGCAACGGGTTGCGACTGCCCTCAGGCAGTCAGAGGAGACAGCCTTTGCAACTCTTGCCGCGAAGCGACTCGATACTGAGCGCGCGGAGAAGCGGTTGTTTGAGGCAAGTGAAGCATATCGGTCAGCTGGTGGGGACCTCCTGCAGAAGCGCGATGGTGCCGAGGCATCCGTTAAAGCGCTCCGGCATGAGCTAGACCGGCTCGAAGAAGAACTTCGGGACGAAGCCGGCGACCTGGCACCGCTACTTCAGGTGTCCTCGCAGCTTTCGGCTCTCGCTGATCAGGCCCGACGGGAGGCCGCCGCTGCCCGCAATAGGGTCGCCATCGATGTGATGTCTGAGCGAGACGACAGCATCATTGCGAAGCTACGTGAGGGAAAGACTCGCGCTGCTCTCATCGCCTCCCTTGAGAGCTTTCTTCTCGAAGACCGACAGGCTCGACAGCAGTCCGCGGACGAGGTAGCGATCGCTGGCGTCGGTGACGCGGCGCCGTTCGAGGCGTTGACTACGGCGCTGCCGACAGTCGAGCGGCGTCTCCAGGCCCTCGTGCTGCGACGGGACGCGCTTCGGATCGAGCTGGATCAGGCAGAGCGCCTGCTCGTCGCCATGCCTGACCCCGAAACACTTGCGCCTCTGGCAAAGCAGCGCGACGAGGCATCGGATGATCTAATTCGGGCTCAGACGGCGATGGCCCATGCTGATGAGCAGCACGCCTCAATTCGTAACGAACGCGGGCGGGCGGACGCGGCTCACGAATCAGCGCTGAATCGGGCAGCCCATGCGAACCTTGAGGCGGATGATGGTCGACGAATCGTTGACCATGCTGACCGGGTCCGAGAGACCCTAGAGAAACTGCGAACGGCGGCAACTCGCCGGCATCTGACGCGTATCAGCGAGCTGATTCTGGAAGCGCTCAAGCGGCTCATGCGTAAGGATGCGCTGATCAGCGCCGTGTCGATCGATCCTGAAACCTACTCAGTCGAGCTTGCACGTCCTGACGGGAGTCAGATTCACGCGGAACAGTTGTCGGCGGGTGAGCGGCAACTGCTTGCGGTCGCGCTGCTGTGGGGCCTTGCTCGCGCCGCGGGCCAGCCGCTCCCGGTCGTTGTCGATACCCCGCTTGGCCGGCTCGATCGAACGCATCGTGAGCACCTCCTGAGTCGGTACTTTCCGCACGCCAGCCACCAGGTTCTCCTGCTATCGACTGACACCGAGATCGACGCGGAGTCGTATAAGCAACTGCATCCCCATATCGGGCGCTCGTACCGTTTGGTGTTCGACAGCTCTACCAACGGCACGACGGTTGTGCCTGGCTACTTTTGGGAGGACGAGAACTGATGCCACTCGAACACATCCGGCTGGCTCAGTCGGCTCGTGATCAGCTCATCACGCTGAAGCGCCGGACCGGGATCGCACACTGGAACGTCCTCTGTCGATGGGCGCTCTGCCGATCCCTTGTGGAGCCGGCGAAACCGCCGACTGTGAAGCTCGTCCTCGACAGCAACGTTGAGATGACATGGCGGGTGTTCGCTGGAAACCATGGCGACGAGCTGTGGGCGCTCCTGCGATACCGCTGCCACACAGACGGCCTGGAGCTTGACGAGGAGACGCTTGCTCAACAGTTCCGCCTGCATCTACACCGCGGCATCGGATACCTCGTTGGCGATCCTCGGGTGACTGACATTGTCGGTCTTACGCGCCTGGCCCTGGACGAATCGGCGGCGTAGTGCACGAGGTTCCGCGGCACCGGACGGCGATGTCTCGGAGCGCTATCTCCCGTCCCATCGCAACGGTGCTCTCGGATCAACTGCTTGCAGAGTCGATGACAGTGTTCGACTACGGCTGCGGACGTGGCGGAGATGTCCGCAGCCTCAATGCCCTCGGCTTCCGCGTCGATGGTTGGGATCCCGCTCACCGCCCGAACGTCGAGCGGCGAGCCGCCGATGTGGTTAACCTGGGATACGTTGTAAACGTCATCGAGGATCCGATCGAACGCGCCAACACCCTCCGATCCGCCTGGGATCTAGCTCGGCGACTTCTGGTGGTATCCGCCCGTCTGGTGTGGGAGTCGCGAGATCTGGTGGGCATCCCAATGGGGGATGGCCTCGTCACCAAGACCGGTACGTTCCAGAAGTTCTTCCAACAGTCCGAACTGGCGGATTGGATCCGCCAAGCCTTAGAGGTCGAGCCGGTGGCGGCCGCTCCCGGCATTTTCTACGTTTTTCGAGACGCGGCCGACGAACAGCAGTTCCTGGCTCGGCGTGTGTATAGCTACCGCCCGCGTATGCGAGTTGATCCGCATCAGATGTACGAGAAGTACTCGGACATCCTCGCGCCGATCATGAGCTTCCTGTCGGGGCACGGGCGACCGCCTCGTAAGGGAGAACTGTCCGCTGATGACGAACGATTGGTGATTGACGCTCTTGGCACGATTGGGAGGGGTACTCAACTCATCCGGCAGGTCACTGACGCTGACTACTGGGAACAGGTGGCTCGTCAGAGACGTGCTGAGTTACTAATCTACGTTGCGCTGTCCCGCTTCGGACGACGTCCCCGACTCACCCAGCTTGGGACCACGCTGGCTCGGGACATCAAGGCACACTTCAGCACGTATCGCGAAGCATGTCTTCAAGCAGATCGGCTGCTGTACGGCGCCGGCGACCAGACGATGATCTACCTCCCTGCACGGGGATCCTCGGTCGGCAAGCAGACGCCGACCTCGCTCTACGTCCACCGGTCGGCCCTTGCGCAGCTGCCTCCGCTTCTACAGGTCTACGAGGGGTGTGCTCGAGTCCTCTGCGGAACTATCGAGCAAGCCAACCTGATCAAACTCTCGGTAACGGACCCGCAGGTTTCGTACCTGGTATACCCGCGATTCGACCGCGATGCTCACCCAACTCTGGCGGCAGCCATCACGGTCAACCTAAAGAAGCTCAGCGTCGACTGGCGGAACTACACCAGGTCTGACAATCCACCGCTGCTTCACCGCAAAGAGGAGTTCGTCGGAGCCGATGATCCTCGGCGCCCGCTGTATGAGCGATTAACCCGCGCCGAGGTCCGAGCCGGTCTGTACGAACAGCCCAGCTCCATCGGAACTCTCGTCGGCTGGCAGAGCACCATGGCGAAGGCGGGTGTCACCGTTCAGGGTCATCGCCTCAAGCGGAGCTAACCTTGGGCGCCGATAGGATAGTCGCAACCTTGTCGGCCAATCGCGATGCTCCATTGGGCCGGGGGATCAACCCCAGGTGACGCCGCTCAGCAGCTCGTCGACTGATACCGGCTTGGCGCCTCCGCTCTCCGTAAATGCCTCGGCGACGAGGTCGACCACCACGAGAGCGGCCGGCTGATGCCGGACATTCACTTGTTCCTGGATGAATTCGAGTCCCCCGTTCGCGTATTCCTCGAAGATCTTGATCCGTTCTTCGATCCGCACTGCATCCATTATCTCCGGGTCCTCAGCCACGACGTTGGCTGCGATCATGCTGACGAGCGTGTCACTAAAAGCTGGGCCGGTGAGAGTCTCGTAACGGATTGGGTCGCCAGCTGCAGCAGAGAACGGCACGCTGCGTTCCTGGCGGTAACCGACGGCCGCCGAGAACAGCAGTATGTCGCGGAAGGTCGGGAAGTTGGCCTCGTTCTGCAGCTCCTGCATCAGAGCCTCATGCTGCTGCGGCCGACGGACGCGTACGTCGGCGAGTGCGATCGTCATTTGATCACCTTTAGTTCGGAATGGTCGGACTCTGCCGCTCGGATGTATGGATAAGACATACCCTCCAGCTCGATGTCGTCGGACACGCTTCCTGGTGCGGTGGTGTGTGTCTCGATGACACCGAGATGACTGACGTAGGGCATGAGCTCGGTAACGACCTTGCCGAGGCCCTGGCTCTTGCTGACCAATACGACCAGCTGCGGCGCCATCTTGGCCAACGCTCGAGAGACTGCCTCCTGGTAGTCCTGGTCGAGAGATCCGAAGGCGGCGTCCATGACGATTGGGTATGTGCCGGCGTCCTCGACCGAGTCGCCCTCCGCGCGGCGCTCCTTGCGGATCTCACGGGCCAGCTTGGATACCGCGGCAACGAAGCTCAGGCTGAGAATCTGGTTCTCGCCTGTCGACTTCGGCACTGGTAGCTGGACGCCGTTGACGTCCTTGTAGAGAGTCAGCTCGAAGCCAGCGCTGAGCGTCGGAACATGGTTTTGGTGTGTAATGCTTTTGAATACCGCCTTGAGTTCCGCGTCGAGACGTCGCCGTATGTCCTCTTCACGGATCGCCAAAATGTCTTCCAGCGCCCGCTTGACCGACTGCACGAGGTCGGAGCGAGAGCGAGCCTTCGTGGCGAGCTCGTCGGTCACCACCGCCCGCGAACGCTCCTTGGTCTTCTGATCGACCTCCTTGGCGATCGTCTGGAGCTCTGCCTTCACTGCGCCGATGCGCTGTTGCTTGACGCCGATGCGACCATCGAGTTCCATGCGATTTGTCTCCAGCGCCTGCACATCCTCCATACGGCTGTCGCGCAGCTTGCCGTCCAGCTCGGACTTGCGCTCCTCCAGGCGTGTGACCCGATCGCGTTCGGCCCCGATCCGCTTCATCAGTGCGGCGAGCGAGTCACACAGCTCGTCTCGCGCCGCCGAGAGTGGCGCGATCTGACCGCTCAGCTGCTGCCAAGCTGTCTCGACCGCCTGCAGCCCGGCCCGCTGACGCCAGTCCTTAACGTGCTCCCACGGCACTGAGTGTTCAGTCAGCGGCGTGCCGCAGATGCATGAGCCATCATCGAGGAGTTGGTCGACGAACTCTCTCTTCAGCGGCGCCGGAAGGGCGCCTTTCTGGTAAAGGCTCTGAGCCATTGCCGCCGTGGATTCGCTGAGGGTATCGGTAAAGGCTTGGAAGCCACGGGTGGCCACTAGAAGCGCACGCTCAGCGATTGCAGCGTCCCGTGCCGAACGGGCTTCCTCTAGCTCGTTACCGACGGCATCACGTTCCGCCTGGATCGGCGCCGACTCGGCATGCTGGCGAAGCAGATCGGTGACGCTGTCGCGTTCCTCAGTCAAGGTCGCTAGGTCACTCTCAAGGACCTTCAGCTCCTCCTGGGCGGCCGTCTCCCGCTCGTCCAGGACGTCGATCGCCTCTTGGATCCCGCTGGCCTTGTCGCCGCCGTGCTTCTTGAGGTCCGCGGTTAGCTTCCTGTCGACCTTCGGCAGGTGGGCGATGGCTCGCTCGACCTGTTCCAGATCGAGTAGCACCTTGATGTCCTTCTGGACCTCGGCGTAGGCGCCCTTCTTGACCAGATTCTCGATGCGCTCACCGTTGAAGAAGAAAGACCGGCTAACCCCGCGAGGGAGAATACTGTGGATCGTCTCCTGAGGTGCCCCTACGGTCTCTGACGAGCCGTCGGGCTTCGTCGTCCACAACTGGACTTTGGGGGAGAACACGCCCTGTTGGTCCGATTCTTTCCGGAGCGCTGCGCTCCGGAGAACCCGGTAGTCCCGCCCCTCGTGGTCGAAACGCACCTCGACTGCCACCTCGGCCGAGTCGCCGATCGGCAGCGCTCGCCAGATACTGTCCGTGATCATGCGGTCCTGCTGCTCAACGTCATCTGACATCGTGCCATAGAGCGCCCACGTGAAAGCGTTCAGAAAGGTGGTTTTGCCGGCGCCGTTGGCTCCGAAGAGCAGCGAAACCGGCCTGACTGAGTCCGACGTCAGATCGAAGGTCTGCACGTCCGCGAACTGGCGGAAGTTGGTCAGCGTGATCGACTGCAGTCTCATGGAAGGATCTCCTTCACGGCGGCGAGCAGGTCATCCGTGGCGTCGTAGGCGGTCAGGTGCAGCTTCGCCCGCTCGATCTCCAGCACGCGCTTAAGAAGCGCCCGCTCCTCGGCACTCAATTCTTCGAGCACCTGCTTCTCGGTGCGACCTTCGGTCACTGCCTGACCTCCATTAACGTGGTGTTCTTCATTCACCGCTCCTACATGTCCATGAGCTGGTAACGCTTCTTGAGCGGGCGCAACACCCGAAGCGTTGTTTCGTAGTTCTCGGACAACTTGCCGAATTCATTGGCCCGTTCGAGCTCACGGGTGAGCAGGCTCCTCTCGACCTCGAAGTTCACTGGCGTGCTTGATGGCGGCACCGCCAGGTAGTCCAGGATCTCGGCGCGGTCCTTGCCTTCAGCGCGGCGAAGCAGACGTCCGCGGCGCTGAATGAACTGGCGTGGGTTTGAACTACTGGCGAGCAGGTATCCCGTCCGGGCGTCCGGGATATCCACTCCCTCGTCGAGGCATCTCATTGCGACCAGCACTTGGAGGTCGTTGCCTGTGCCGAAACGGCGTAGGAGAACCTTGCGCTCGGCGCGCGGTGTCTCCGAGATGTATGAGTGAGCTGACATGTGCAGCTCGTTCCCGACCATCCGCATTGAATCTTGGAGCTGGTTCGGACCGGACGGTTCGCCTGGCTCGGTCGGCCTCCGGCCCTCAGCACAGTAGATGAGCTGAAACCACGAATCCCCGCGGTGCGCGAGATCAGACTTCAGCGCTGCCAACTTGCCCTCGGCATGACCGAGTATCCCTGCCCGCTGGCGTAGCAGGAATCCTAGAGGTGATGCCGGATCGGCGTTCTTAAGGTCATCGCCGGCTCCGATCCGAGTGGCGATCTGAGCAGTCAGCTCCACATAGAGGTGGGTCTCGGCCTCGTTTAGCTCCACTAGGCGCGGCGAGTACAGATAGCGCGTTAGGGCACCCATCTCGATTGCCTTGCCGAGGCCAAGCTCGAACACGATCGGGCCGAAGTAGTCGATGAGCGCATCACTGCCATCGTCGTCGAACCAGCGCTCCGGTGTCGCGGACAAGGCCAGTCTGTATGTGGCGTTCTGCGGCAGGGCCGAACGGTAGGTTGACGAGCCGAGGTTGTGGGCCTCGTCAGCGATGACGAGCAAGGGCTGCGTGATCCGCGACAGCACGGACTGAAACTTTTCGCCTGCGTAAGAGGCATTTGTGGCAACTAGGGCGACAACGGGGCGCTGGCCCATGCGTGCCTCGTTCAGTTGGTCCTCGACGATCGGCAGCCATTTCTGGCTCGACTCGTAGACGGCTATCGGACGCACGCCGAAGTCCTCGACCTCCGTGATCCACTGATCGACCAAGTGCTGTAGAGGTGCGAGGATCAGGAGGATTAGCGGTTCTTCTCGCTGCCGGAGCACGTTTGCAATCTGTGTCGCGGCGACCATCGCGGTCTTCGTTTTACCTGTACCGGTGGCCATCTTGAGCATGCCGCGGCCTCGTTGTTTGAGCCATGCCTCCACCGCCTCACGCTGGTAGTCGCGGACAGTCATGAAGCTAGGGATGACGAGCCGCGCTGGACCGCTGGTGGTGACGGTTGGAGGAAGGAGAGCATCATCCCGCGCCGGCAACGGTCGCTGCGGACGATCGTTGCCGAGCTTGATTAGCCGATCCCGAGCGACCTCAGGAAACGGTTCGACGCTAAGGTGCGGTGTCTGGTCTGACCAGAGCGCCTCAAAATCGGCCTCCAATCGAAGCGCCCGTGATCCGTCGACGGCCTCCCATCCGCGATAGACCTCGATTGACTCAAAGTTAGCCATGAGTCCACCGAAGGTCTCATTGCTGCTGCCGGTGAAGGCGACCAGATCACCGAGACCATCTCGAAAGATGCCGATCTTCTCGTGATAGATCCCAACACCGCCACCTTGCTGAACGAATGCCAGCTTGATCTCGAGCTGGCCCCGGGCAACTAAGCGTCCAAGTAGACCCAACCCGTCGAGCACAATCTCTTTTTGCTCACTGTCCAGCTCTCGTAGAGTCGCGCGCTCGACCACGGCCCGGATGTCATACCCGCGCTCGATGTCGATCAGATCGTCCTCGTTGAGGTGAGGTGAGGCGACCAGCCGCATCTCGCCACCACGTGCGGTGAATGCCTCGATGCCACGGGCAAACAACGCCAGGCTCGTTGACGTGAAGTAGCCGACCGCGCGGCTGTATCTAGTCGCGACAGTGAATGCCGGCAGATAGAAGGTGGCGACGACGTCTTCCTTGTCGCTGCGGTAGCGGTCGCTAAGCGACAGCGTGCGAAGGCCAGGTTGAGTTGCCGTCACAACAGGTCCAGGATCTCGTCAACCGCGGCGTTGTGGGTCGGTCTTTCAGGTGAGTTTCCGACCTCCAGAGTGGTGCGGACCTGGATGAGCAGGTCGGCGATATCTGTGTCGCCGCGCTCGCGGTAACCGCCGATGACGCTGGCCACCGGAGACTCTTCTGGCAGGCCGATCGCCAGCGCGAGATCCACCCGCGGATCGGTAGCGCCACTCGCGGGACACCCTGTCAATGCCAGGGCCATCGACAGGGTGTCTCCGGCTGCAGTGTCGATCCGCTCGATTCGGAACGCTCCGTCGTCGCCGAGGACCATGAATACATCGGCATCGATCTCTATGTCCTGTGCGATGAGCAGACGTCGGATCGAACCGAACGTGGGCTGAGCGCCGACCCAGCTGACGGTCTGCTGACCGGGTTGAGATGGGAGGTAGACGGTCGATCCGTGCTGGAGGTCGAGAATTGTTGCGATCGCGATCGGCGCCACCGAGCCACTGCCACGTGCGTGTTCCTTGGTGATGTGCACTCGATAGAGCCACTCGGCAGCGCGTCGATAGAGTCGCCTCGTTGCCTCTGGCGACTTCTTTATCTGCCGGTTGCCGGCGGCAATCTGCACCGTGCCGTTCTTAACTTCGAACGGCAGCGCGCTCGCGTAGGCGGTGACGCTGCTGGCGGTGACGCTGTATCGGCCCGTGATGCGCTCGATCAGGGCATCTAGAGCCAACCGTCCGCCGGCTCGAGAAAGCTCACCTCGGATCAATGCTCGCACGCCTTCGTAGGACTCCATCCCCCACTCGGCGAGTGCCCAGCTGTCGCGGTCTACTCGCTTGAACCGATCATCGGAAGCAAGTGCGTTCTTCAAGGAGTTCATGCTCCGCTCAACGCCTAGACGGTCGTGTATTTCTTCGGACGCCAAGGGTGAACCGGTAATTGACAAGATGGCCGCAGCTCGGTCCGCCACTGTCTGAACTCGAGTAAGAACGTAGTCACCGTCAAGGGTGCAACCGCAGTAGGCCAACCAACTCCGCAAGGCGTCGCGACCAGCCGCATCTGGCAGATGCGCGTTCAGGTGTGGAAGGTCGTGGAGATCTGCGACGCCGTGCTGATTGACGACTTCCTGCAAAGCCGTGAGCGTTGCGGCAACCGCCCCATCGATGGTCGGCACAGCACACCAGCCGTCTTCGATCTCGTACTGGTCGTCCAATCGATCCAGAACACGCCACGCGGGTTGGTTTACCGCCTCGACCAGACTTCCGAGGGCGGGAACCAGTTGGATAAGCCCGCTGAGAGGCAGGACGGTGCTAACAAGCTCTCGTACACTCGCCGCGACATCCGTCAATCGCGCCGAATCGAGGAAGCCGACCATTACTGCACGCGCCTTCGCCTCGATCTGGCGCACGCGTTCTCTGGTGACACCCAGCGATTGGCCAAGCTCGTCGAGGGTCTCGGGCTGATCGGCGAAGAATCGATGGGCCAAGACGAACTGCGTGCGGGCGTCGAGCGTCGCGATCCGGTCTTGTAGGAGCGCTGCCGCGTTCAATTCGGCCTCTGCTGGATCAAGGAGATCGCCACTGCCGAGCAGACACACACGCTCCTTTGCCTTGATGACATCGGCGGGCGCCCAGGGTGGAAGACCGTCAGCAACCAGGTAGGCATCTGGAATGCCCATGGCGACGTACCAAGTGGCGATCGTGCGGAGGTCGTCGGTGATCGCGTCGCTCCATGGTGCGCCCAGCTGAGCCTTGTCGATGATGGGTTCGCTGAAGTCGCTCCCCGACAGGTCGCCTGCGAAGAAGATCAGATCCGTCTCGTCGTCAGGGGCCTGTGGGGCGTTTAGGAAGGCCGGGAGCTGTGTCGCGACGCTCGCGAGCGACTGCAGCATGGAGTCGACGGTTCCGATACCGATCTGTGGCCACCGCAGGATGTCACCGAGTTCCAAACCGAAGAGATCACCAGTCGTCTTGTACCCCTGCCGAGCAGCTGCGTTACGGGCCCGCGTGCTGCTGAGAATCTGAGGCAGTGCTTTACCGGGCGGCAGACCAGGAAAGATCTGGCTGACCGTCCACCGGTTTAGGCGTTCCAGCGCAAGGTTGGAAACCTGCCCCAGTCCCGTCTGACGTATCGGTCCCGACTCGACGATTGAATCGTCCCACCACGGCTTGCCACTGCCGTCGAGCAATGCTTCGCTCCCAGCAGCTGCCTGTATCCAAGGAAATGCGTCCAGCCAGCTGATGGCCCCGCTGCCGTCGACTGAATCATTGGTCACCGTTGTCCCCCTTCTTCACGGTGATGTCTACACCCCGGCTCCGACAATCTGAGCCCGCTTCGCGAGCGGACCTGCGATCACGTGCGCCACGGGGCTCGTACGCACCAACGGATTGAGCTTGCTGACGGTGATCGGATCGTTCGAATTGGGTGCCCATGTGGAGTCTCCATCCTGGATTCGGCGATGACAAGGTCTGCGATCTCGCGCCGACTTGGTCGCTGAGCGCTGGATCTATTCCACCTCTGCGTCGGGGCTCGTTGATCTGCACACTTCAGCTATCGAAGCAGTGTCACTGAGCGTTACATCTCGATTCAGTAACGCGCTATGCTCGCGCCGGCGGGCATCAGTCCCGCGGAACAAGTCAGTGACCTTGTAGAGGGTCTTGCGATCGATCCGGAGGACAGCGCCGAGAAGGCGAGCCGCATCCAAAACAGATCGGCGAGGAGCCGATGTCGCTTGTCGACGGCGAGTAGCTAGGCAAGGATCTGCTGGAGAGCATAGGCAAATTGTCCAGACGATCAGATGTTCGATCTGACCGGTCTGTGGGACTCCGCGCTCAGGGTGTACATGAAGGAGCTGGCGAAGAGTGCAGAGTGACCGGATCGGTCCGGGCTGAGGGGGCACGGACTTCCGATGTTGCGGGCGCGAAAGCCGGCGCCGGCTCGATGCACAGGAAGACGAAAGCACCCGCGAACCCAACACTCCGGACGCGCTGGCGTCTCGGCTAGGCGGCCTCAGGAGGGCTAACATGTCGCCCACTTCTGCTTGCAATGTGGGGATGGTGCGATATGAAGATTGAATGCCTACGTGCACACGTGACCAGCGGTGGAAAGACCTACCCTGTGTACATCGGCTTCGCGTCTGCAGAGAAGATCGCACAGGTGGCCGTGGCGCCGGCGTTCGCCCTCAGTACGCCGAATCAGCAGATTGCCGAAAACCTGACCAGCCAACCTGTTCGTGACTGGCAGCGACCAATCAGCGATGAGCGGGTCGCAGGTATCGCCAGCACGTTCAATAACTCCGGTGGGTTGATGCCGAACCCGGTGTTGCTAGCGAAAAACGCGTTTGCCACTGGAATTAAGATTACAGCCAAGTCTATTGATGGCGTGCCGTATCAAACCGGCACGTATGTGATCGATGTACCAGAGGACGCGACGAATCCGACCGATCGCGCGTTGTGGATCTTGGATGGGCAACATCGCATCGCTGGATTGAGTGCTTCAGCACAGCGTGACGATCCTGTGCCTCTCGTCCTATTGCTTGACGACGGAACGGCTTCCTACAGTAGCCCGTTGCTCGCGAGCCTGTTCGCGCAGGTTACGACTGCTGCTCAGAAGCTCGATGACCTTCACAATGAATGGCTCACATATGCCTTTCGACTCGGCAGATATAATCCGGGGAGAGATGGTCATGATGCGGCAATCAAGGCATTTTCATCCGTTGTTGAACTATGCAAAACCGCGCAGTGGGTTACAGTGCAAGCGAACCCGTTCTTCAATCAGATTCAGTTCAACGAGCATGTGCAAGTGCGGCCAACTCATGGCGGATTCGATTTCAAATGCACTACGCTGAGCGATCTCCTTGCCAAGCACTACTACGCTAGGGCCGGCTCAACAACCGCACCTCAGTCCAGCGAAGCTTGCCGAGGAGATTGGACGTGCATATCTTTCGCTGCATGCCACCATTCAAAATCACGCGAGCTCCGTATTCTTCGGAGGCACCGGCAAGCAGCAAGTTATCGTCCAGGAAGCCTGGCTGGTCGGGATCCTGACTCGTCTGCTCCTCAATGGCACAACTGCTGACTACGCGGCGATATTCCAGAGCCTGAACTTCCAGGGGACAAACTGGGATTTCTCCTGGATTCGTACGTTGAATGGCACGGCCAACTCCGCGAGCAAGAAGATAGCCCGCGCGGTATTCGAGGAAGCTCTGACGTCGGGGAATCTCCCTGCCAATAGCAACAATCTGGCGGACCATCTGAAGGGAAATGGCGCTTCTGTCGAGATTATTTCCAGCAAGCTGTCGCCGAAACGTCGCCCTGTCCAAGGGGGCAAGGTCGCCTATATCGCGCTTCGCGGAAGCACGGGATCGCACGCGACAGCTACAACCCCTCATGTGAAGATCGGAAACAAGACGAGCAACGTCGGCGAGGTGCAGGTCCTCGAGGTGCATCCAGTCGGCAAGCAGCGTCGGTATCGCGATATGGAACGCAGAGGGTTAATTCTCGAAGCTCCCCTTGAAAACCCGCTGGATATTGTAATCGTGATGCAGCACTACGGCGACATATCCAGTCAGGCTGAAGTTCAGCTCAACTGGTAGCGCGGTGTCGCTCTCTGTAGATCTGGAGCTTCGCTTTGGGGCAGCGATGCGATACCACGAGTTTGTCGCGCGCTATGAAGGAGTCGATGCTGAGGCTTGGCGGGCCCTCGGTATGACTGCTCGGGTCGAAGCGGATCTGCCATTGGCACTTGCATTGGTTCATCGGGACGTCATCCCGGTGTCTGAAGCGGACTGGCTTCGGATTAGGGGTGGGCGGAGGTTTCCGTATACGCCAAGCTCGCGAGGTATGAGCTGCTGGGCGCGCCTCGTCTGGGGTTACGACTGCAGTTACAAGAAGCTCCTACAATTGGACCACGCGTGGCCCTACTCGCTCGGTGGGCGTTCGACGTCGGACAATGGCGTTTGGCTCTGCGAGATTCATAATCGAGCCAAATCGGATGACGTGCATGCTTACCAGTGGGAAGTTGATCCATGGCCATCGTGGCTCGAACTATCAACGCGCGGTCTTGAAGCTGCCCTCTGAGCTCATCGGCTTTTCACTACCTTCAGTCAAACCGATATCGCCGAGCGACGTCGGGCTTTCCTACTGCCAAGGGGATCCCCTCGTCGACCGCAGATCGGGCGTTGTCGGCGGAGCTTTCGAGATTGGAGCGCGTCCAGCCGGACCTTCGATCGCTGAAACCTCGTTGATACAGCGACCCGGTAGCGGGATGATCTGAACGAGCTCGCGATGGTCGCGGAGCTGATGAAACCCAATGGGGTCGTAATGCTGACGGAGCTGCGGGCCTACTCAGACCCATACGACGCGCTGCGAGAACAGCTTGAGCAACTGAGAGGCCTCATCAAGCGAGTGCCACCACTGATCCAAGCCGACCGTGAGCGGCGGTGGACGGAGGTCGGTCAGCGTCCAGGCGACCCAGAGACCGACATGGTCTATATCTACGAAACGGAGGCGGGCCCGGAAGAAGGTTACGGCTATGCGCCATATGACCAGATCCTGTACTCCACCGCCATCGTTACAGCGTGGGAGAGCTTCCATGTCTATCTCGCCCATCTGCTTGAACGGCGATGCCTCAAGTACAACCTGAAGGATCATCCAGTTCTAGGATCTCTGGTGGATGCCGAGCGGAGCAGATGGGATCGGCAGTTCCAGTTCCTCGTCGACCGATATGACCAGTTCGGCGGCGTCAAGTTGCGAAAGCTCGCGGTGACGTGGGAAGACATCCTCCACGCCCAGGAATTGCGGAACGCATTGGTTCACAACCTTGGCTACTACACCGCCAACTATGTGAAGCGGCCAGACGCCCGCTGGCCATCCGAGGCCGACGAAGTACCCTATACGATTCCGGAGACGCTCGAAGAGCTAGTCAATCGGCAACAGATCCCGCTCGGGGAGAGCTTCACC
This sequence comes from Kribbella qitaiheensis, assembly GCF_014217565.1. NCBI lineage: Bacteria > Bacillati > Actinomycetota > Actinomycetes > Propionibacteriales > Kribbellaceae > Kribbella > Kribbella qitaiheensis. The sequence continues at coordinate 2,901,480 of NZ_CP043661.1, read as the reverse complement.
GACGGAGTCATCACGAAGCTCTTGGCTGCCGCAAAGGTCATCGGTGACCAGCTGTATGAAGAGGAAACCGCAGGTGGGCGGACTGCTAGTGGCTAACGGCTACCTCGGTCTGCCATGACGGTCGCGCAGTCGCGTACCTCGCATACCGAGTACCTTGCGTACAGTCTCACCGTCTACGCCGACGCGCTCGCCGACGCGCTTCAGCGATAGCCCAGTGGCATACAGCCGTTCAGCCTCCACCTCCTGCTCGGACGAGAGTCCCCTCTGACGCATCTCGATCCCGTTTCGCCGCAGGATCAACCCGGCAGTATCCGGATGTATGCCGAACTGTCGACCGAGCTCACGGAGCTTCGGCCCCTTCCTGGTAGCCCGCGGTCAGTCGCGCCGTCTGCTCGGCGGTGAGCTGCTTGGCTGTCCCTGGCCGTTTCCGCGGTGCGGTGGCTCGTTCGGACGTTGAAGTTGGCTTCGGCAGCCGTTTGACGAGTCGCTCTAGGTCCCTGACCTGCGCGTTTGTGTCGCAATCAGCAACCCACAGGTCCACAGCAAGAAACTGCAGGTCAGAGCGGGAACCCGGCACCAGCCGAGTCCCCGTTCTATCCACTTCAGGCCTCGTCAGCAGCGAAAAGGCAGCGAGAGCGTCTAGGATCCTCTCCTGGGAGTCTCCCTGGACGTGGGTGTAGATCGCGAGTGTGGTTGTCGCTCGCTCGTGTCCCATGACCCGCTGCATGTCGGGAACCGGCACACCCGAGGTGATCAGCCACGAGGCGTACGAGTGCCGCAGATTGTGGAACCTGAGCCCGCCGTCGCCGTGTCTCGCGATTGCCTTGACGGCCTGGAGTGCGATCGGGAGCACCTCGAACAGGAGTTGTCCGCAGCATCGAGGCCTGCATTAGGCCGTCGTCAGCGTGAGCCCGAAGAGGTAGGACTTCAGATCGTCCACGCTGATTCCCAAGGTGGCGGCGGATGATTTCACGCCGATGCCGTCCTCGCGAAGGCTCTGCAGGACTTTGCTGTGAAGCAGTGATGCTTCGCGCGAGATGCCTCCCGGCTCATCGCGTCGGTAGCCGAGACGCCCCAACTGCACGAAGGCGTTGCGGTAGCCCCAGTCAGTGGTGAGATCGAGCTCGTGCAGGCGGTGAGTCAGAGCCAAGGCGGAGACGCGCCAGATGGTCTTGGCGCTGATGATCTGGGGGACGGTGGCGTGTCGAAGACCTTGCGCTACGACGGATGCTCGCGGCATCAAGAACGCGGCGGCAAAGGCGTTCGCTTGAGCTTCAATCTCGGGGCCGTGGGGAACAACATGTTCGCCGTGCATGACCAGATGGCCCAACTCGTGCGCGACGTCGAAACGGCCTCGCTCACCCGACTTCTCAGTGTTCAAGAAGATGTAGGGCTGACCTCGCCAGGCTAGGGAGAACGCGTCGAGTGACTTCGTGTCAGCCGGTAGCGAGTACACGCGAATGCCGTGTGCTTCGACAAGATGTACCGCGTTCCGGATCGGTCGAAGGCCGAGACCCCATCGCGCACGTAGGCTGTCGGCCGCAGATTCGGGGTCGTAACCCGTCAGTGTCGGAATGCTCGCCTCTGGCAGGTCGAATCGCTCGGCAATCCAACGGTCGAACATGAGGGCGACTCGGCCGGCACTCAGTGCGGCATCCCGTTGGCGTGCCGTCATCTTCGTCGCAGCTCGAAAGCTCACCGAGTCCTCGGGAATCTCGTCTAGTTCATCGCCGTGGAAGAACTGGATCGGGAAGTCGAGGACATGGGCAATCGTCTGCAGCGATTCGCTAGTCGGTTTCCACTCCCCGTTCTCGTAGGCGGACAGACTCCTGGAGCTGATATCCGTACTCTTCGCCAATGCCGTCAGGGTCAACCCGCGGCGTTTGCGGGCGATCTTGAGCCGTGTCGGCGCAATCTCTTGCTCGTTCACGCTCGACGACTGACCGGAACCTCGTATGCGGCCGCGTCGCTCGAGGAGTCACCATCACTGCTGCCGGGGGCGGCGCCAACATATGGGCCCGGGTCGCGCGGCACTGACGGGAAGATAATCCGCACATCCCAATCGTTGATGTATGAGCCCTCCATGCTGCGAGGGAGGGAGAGCTCGGACCTGATCTCGCCATCATCGAACCAGTAGAGCAACAGCCATGTGAGCAGCTCCGGCGTCTTCCGCTCAGGTTCGAAATCCGAACCAAGATCGAAGGTGAGCTGGTTTGTGGCTACCGCCTCAAAGATGGTGATGCCCTTGGGGTTCTTCGTCGTGGGCTTCATGCGCTCATTACCAGTAGCAGCATCCCCAGAGCTCGCAACGACTGCAAAGTCACCCGCCGGGCTGATGATGCGGCACTGGTTTCGCGGGTTGTCATAATCCCAGTCTCTGGGCAGCAGTTCCTCGCGGAGGAAGCGGACTGTGCGACCGTGCCGCAGGCTGCCGCCCATGTAAGGAGGGTCGAGCTTTGTACAAGTTGCAGCTTCTGCATCGGCCTGGCGAAGGACCTTGTGGATCGTCTCGACGTCAAGTCCGAGCTTGGTCAAGCGATCGACTGCTGCCTTGTCTGTCAGCACCGCAGTGCGCACAGGTCCTCCTGATCTAGGCGGGCTACTTCCGGAAACGCTACCTCATCTGAGGTTGAAAATCGCGAAGTCAATGCAGGCATGTCGGCTCGCTGGAGACGGGCCGCACTCCCGGCAAGCACATCGGACACCAGGGGGCGCCCTCAGTCCACCGGTACCAACTAGCAAAGATCCTCCCCAAGAGACTGCGTTGGGTTTCATCACTTTCCGCTACCGGCCTCTTGGCAACGCAGCGTGATCGGTGCATAGTGCCTTGATATCCGGTGAGCCAGGTGCCTACCGGTTGCGCCGATTCCTGTGGGGGGAAGCTAGTGGCCGCGAAGAAGACGAACGGATATCGCAACTACACAGCAGATGGCACGTACTGGACAGTCCGGAAGTATGGGCGGACGTTTTGGGTGCTTCGCCTGAAGAGCGAGACGTACGAACAGCTTGAGGTCTGGGGTGGGTACACGAGGGCTGGCGCTGCCGGAGGGGCTGCTGCCCAGCTTGCGTACTTCCAGGCGGTGAACGAAATGACTGAGAGCCTCCGTGGCACCTTGCACCAGGCGCTCGATAAGGTCGGACTCGGCGCCCTGCCACCGAAGGCTCCAGTTTCGGCTGCCAAAGCGCCGGCGAATCTGGCGGCTGTGGAAGACGACGAGTAACCCTGTCAATTTAATGCAGCAGGTCTCTTCAGAGAGTCGTACTTCGACACGTACAGACAGCATGGGGCGGTGCATTTCAGTTGGAGAAATTGCTATCTAAGCAGATGTGGCAGGGTATCGGTGCAGTTTTCGCAGCCATCGGCCTCGTGATATCGGTGGTGCAGCTCGCCAAGCCTGAGCAGGCTGCGAAACAGTCAACGCCAGAACCGACACAACAGCCAACGCCAGAACCGACGCAACAGCAAACTCCGCGGCCGAGAGGCAATATAAGTGTCGGCGGCGATGGAAGCAGCAATTGTGTCAATGTCGGTAATGGCAACAACTGCACAATATCTGCGGCGCCTGTGATCGAGGATCAGGACTCTCTTGGTATCGGTACCACGTGGCCGGTTTCATTGGGATGTGATGGAGGTACCACGGTTGCCGCAATGCAGCACGATGTTGCGCCGGAGAGGGTTAGGCGCGATCCACTCAAAGACATTCGAGTTCTGCTTACGAAACAACATGCGGCTGCATACGGTCGTGCCAATCTTTCGGTCAGCCTTACAGCCAAAGTCGGCACCGTGGTGCAGATCGATAACCTGAAGCCGATCTTCTACCGCGACAAGAAGCAGGTACAGCCCAAATGGGTATACGACCCAATGGGGGGATGTGGCGGCTCATACGCTCGAATCTTTGCGTTGAATCTCGATACTCACGGCTGGAAAGATTTAGGCGTGGTTAACAACGACGGGGAGTCAGTACCAGCAACCAAGAATATTTCAGCTGCACAACTGGGCCCACGATTCCATGTCAGCCATGACCAGCCGGCAGTGATTGTGGTCCAGTCGCACGTGTGCGCTGGCTACCACGAATGCGGCGTCGAGCTGACGTACTCTACCGGTGGACACACCTACAAGAGGATCTTGGGGACGTCTAGTGCACCATTCCGCAGCGCAGGCGCTCCCATTCAAGAGACTCCCGTATGGACCTTTATGGATGGCGAAGACACCACAAAGCTTCATCGCGCCGATACCACCACCGCGCCGACATTTTGCTGAGGGCCGCCGACGGTGAGTCAGTTGGATGTGCTCGCGATTCAGCGGTTCGCTGCGGATCTCCGGAGGCTCCGCGCTGTAGCCGGCATCCGCAGCTATCGTGCGCTTGCGAAACTGGCGCACTACTCACACACGGGCCTCGCAGAGGCAGCCGCTGGACGGACACTTCCGTGAGGTGCCACGAACCTTCCGGACAGCGGCTCAACTAAGATTGAGCTGTCCGGAAAGGGAAGATGTTGCCGCGTCCGAAGAAGAATTTCACTCCTGAGTATCGGGAGGAAGCTGTGAAGTCGGTGATTGAGACTTCACGTTCTGTCACTCAGGTCGCGAGAGAGCTCGGCATCAACCCGGGAACCCTCAGTAACTGGGTGAGCGCCTTTAAGCGAGACCATGCCGGCGAGGAACCGGCATTGAGCATGGACGAGCGTGCGCGGCTCCGCGAGCTGGAGCGGGAGACGCGAGAACTCCGGATGGAAAACGAGTTCCTAAAAAAAGCCGCAGCATACTTTGCCAAGGATCATCGTTGAGCGAAAAGTTCGAGTTCATCGATGCGGAGTATGCCAACAGGTTGACCCGAGAGAACGGAAATGCGCCGTCGATTGTGAAGATGTGCCGGTGGCTCGAGGTGAAACGGTCCAGTTTCAATGATTGGCGGAGCCGTCCGATGTCGGCGACTGCGCGCCGCCAAGGCGAACTCAAGCTGATCATCGTCAAGTCGTTCGAAGAGTCCGACGAGACCTACGGGTACCGGCGGGTGCATGCCGACCTGGTGGCCTGGGGTGTGACCTGTGGGCTGGAGTTGGTGCGCAAGCTCATGCGTGAGTTGGGTTTGGAGCCGTGCCAGCCGCGGCCGTGGCGGCACTGTCTGACCGAGCAGGATGGCCAGGGCCGGCCCGATCCCGGATCTGGTAGATCGGGACTTCACCGCTGATGCTCCGGGGCACAAGATGGTCGGAGACATTACCTATGTCTCGACCTGGGAAGGGTGGCTTTATCTGGCGACCGTGCTCGATTGCCACACCAAAGCTGTGATCGGGTGGGCCATGGACGACAATTACAAAACCCCGCTGATCGAAGCCGCGATCGACATGGCGGTGCGGAATCACGATCTTGTCGACGGCGCAATCTTTCACTCCGACCGGGGCAGCAACTACACTTCCGCCCAGTTCGCCGCGACTTTGAAGAACAATAATCTTCGCCAATCAGTCGGGCGGACCGGTATCTGTTACGACAATGCGATGGCCGAATCGTTCTTCGGCGCTCTCAAGAACGAGCGTACCCACCGAACCGAGTACCCGACCCGCGACCATGCACGCCGCGATATCGCCCGCTACATCGAATTGCGCTACAATACTAAACGCCGTCACTCAGGGCTCGGCTACCGGACCCCACAGCAAGCCCACGACGACTACCTGGAAACACAATCCGCCGCCTGAATCAGCCATCAAAAAGCTGTCCGGAAAGCGCGTGGCACCTCACCGTCACTCGATGTGACTGTGGCGTTTGTTGTAGCTTGCGATGGTGATCCGTTGGCCTGGCGACGCCGATGGATATCTCTCGCCGGCGTGGCACCTGAAGGTCCTCCGACAGCCGCTATGGCTGGGCCGCCCGGCCCAAAACAGCAGGTTATTGACGGGGCTGATCCACTAGATTCGGGCTGCTACCTGGATGCCGCCACGGTGTCGGCGAAGAAGGTCTCGCTCATGGATCGCCGCCACATCATTGGAGAAATCGAGCTGAGATATTCCCATCGAGAGCAAGCGGCGTGGGGAAGATTCGTCGGGAGCGAGGGTTTAGACAAACTGGCCCTGCATCGACACGAGGTAGATCTTGTGATCGGTGTAGATCGGGAATCGGATGGCGAGTCTCTTGAATATCAGGATGACTATTGGTTTGACTACCAGTGGGGTGATCTCCTGAAGACTGGCTCCGGCCGTCTCCACGCATGGGTTCGCATATGTTTCGACGGCGCGGAGGTCGCATACGGCGAGACAGACCGGATTGACCTGCCGTGATCAATGAGTACGTGTGCAGTACTGAGGACCGCCGTACAGCTGAATACAGGACTGGATGTAGAAGTAGTAGGAGAACATCTTCGTCCATGTGGTTCCGTAGCAGGGTACTTGCACGTTGCTTTGAGCCGCCCATTGCGTTGCCTGCCAGTCGTACCACGCGATCGTCTTGATCGAGCCGCCATGGCTACAGTCATTGACAGTCGCTCTCGTCCAAGCAGCGCTGCAGGACGGGGAGAAACGCATCTCCACGTAGAACCCGTTCCATGTGTAAGAGTCGAGAGATTTCGCATCCGCAGAGCAGCCCATTGCCTGAGGATCCTGATTGTTACAGCCCTGCCGATAGCAGCCCGCCGCCGACGCCGGTGAGATTCCGATTGGGGAGAGCATGCTGGAGGCAACCAGCAGAAGGAATATCGTTATGGTGCTCAGCCGTCGAGCCATACGCCTCCGGAGAGGATCACCCAGTCGACCGGTGGAGGTCGATTGTTGTGACGCATTTACAGAAGACGGCTGTGTTCGGGGAATCGTGTGCATCTGGACTCCTACGGATCTGTGTCGAGGTTTACGGGCGATGTACTGCTAGTTTTCCGCAGAAGGGCCTTCGCGAACATGAGCGCGGTGTCAGTTGACAGATGCCTGACACTCGTGGCTGATTACCGTGGTCTACTCGTCCTTGGCGCGGAGCTGAATCGGCGCCCCAGTCCATGACTGGTACATATCCGTGACGACAGACATCCTCGGCGTCAGAAGCAACTGCGTCAGCCCGTGTTACGCCTCGACTTAGCAGGTCGGCGGACAGCGCGTTGTCGATGAGCTGCGTCTGGCGCCGCTTGCAGTGAGCTCTCTTTCGGGAGGGCGACCGAAGAGACCTACCTCGACCTTCCGTGCTGATCCCGCAGCCTGAAGTCGTTGGCGATCAGCGTTCTCCGTACGGTCTCACCATCGACACCGAGCCGCTCACCGACGCGCTTCAGCGATAGCCCAGTGGCGTACAGCCGCTCCGCCTCCACCTCCTGGTCGGGCGATAGGCCCTTCGATCGCATCTTGACCCCATGCCGCCGCAGGATCAACCCGGCAGTGTCCGGATGGATGCCAAACTGTCGACCGAGTTCCCGCAACTTCGCCCCCGCCCGGTAGCCGGCAATCAGCCGGGCGGTCTGCTCGGCGTTGAGCTGCTTGGCGGTCCGCGGTCGCCTCCGTGATGCGGCGGCTGGTTCGCGCGAGGTAGTCGGCTTCGGCAGCTGTTTGGCGAGCCGCTCTAGATCGCTGACCTGCGCGTTCGTGTTGTAATACGATCCTCGCACGTCCACCCAGGCGAAGCCGGTCTCCACGGAGACCGGCTTTGTGCTTGTGCTACGCAAGTACCCCGTACACCCGTCGCCGGCCGATCCTCCGTCGCGGCCCGCTCTGGGCGCTCCCACCCACCGGCTCGCTCTTGCGTCGTGTGGGTGCCTGGGTGCGGCGCGCCTTCTGCCGAGTCATTGCTGGCCTTGCGCTCGTCGGCCAAATTTGCCGAGGCAGTGGGTCGGAGGTGGTGGGGCTCGCCATCGTTTGGGACGAACGGACCTATGATTCTCGCTACACCTGCGGAAGCGCTGCAAGTTGATCAGCGAGGATCGGCAGGACGACGTCATGGAGGGGCTGCTGCTCCACGGCTTTGCCAGTTTCCTCGATGTATTCAGCCACTTTGCGGAGCGACGGTGGGAGGCGGTCCTTCAAACTTGCGGCAAGACGCCGGTCTTCACGCTCCGCTTTACGCTGCTCGTCCAGGTTCGCTCGCTTCCTAGCGGGGCCGGAGCTGAGCAGCTCCAGATCCATCCCGAGGGGTGTCGCCGGCCGGCCTAATCGTTGGGTCAACATCGTGAAAATCTGGAGGCCAGCGGCGTCGAGGTCCATCCATGCCGCAACTCTCACCGGTGGTAGTGCGGCGATGAGGTCGATCGTATTGACAACTGCCTTTCCCTGTCCCCAGATGCACAACCAGGAATCGGTGATCTCGTCGATCCCACACACCTGTTCAAAGGTCTCGGCGTTCTCTATCAGCAGAACTCCGGTCGCAGTGAAATCAATCTCACCGGCAAGGCGAACGCCTTCGGAGGGCAAGCCGATCCACGGCCTACTGCGACTTGCATCGGCGATCACATTTCCCTGCCGCCACACGAGTGGCCCACGCACCCTGATAGTGATGTCAGACTTCTGCACGGCTCGAGAGAACTCGACGCCGACGAGTTGGCTGAAAACAATGGAGCGAGCGGCCGACCACTTGGTGTGCGTGTCACCCCAAGCCAGGCCGGCAAGCTCGGCTGCGCCGGGTATCCGCTCCATGCGCGCCCAGATGCAGGCGGCACGCAGCGCGGCTTCGTAGGTCGCCCAGCTCTTCGCGGTCGTCATCGTGCAGGCTGGTGGGGCAAGAGCCGAGCCGACAGGCACCGCGTGAAGGGCCGATCTTTCTGCGACGAGTTGTAGTGGCGTCTGGAGGCCATTCAGCAGCCCGACGAGTTCCTCGCGAACCTCGTCCACGTTGCGTTGAGGTCTGAGCTCTGCAAGTTCATCGTCAGCCTGCTCGGCCCAAGCATGCGACAAGGTCCAGCTTTCAGGCAGCCCCAGTTCGACTGTGTGCCGGTCAACTCCGCAGCGCAGGATAACGCCGCCAGCGCGGACAAGGCCAAGAGCAACTGCGAATGCGCGGTCGCCGAATCGCTTCTGTACCGTCGACCATTGCCGCCGTCCCGTGGATAGCACCCAGGCCAGATCGTGACGAGACAAGCCAGCTGGTGGCTCGAAAAGCGCCGTGCGGTCGGAGCAGATGAGATCAACCCGTGTTGCGTTGATACGGCCGCGCCGATCCTTCGGCACGCGCGACTCGCCATCGCGTCGAACCGGAATAGTCACCGCCTCTACACCGTTGGGTATGCCGCGTATCACGATCGACGTACGCCCGGCGAGCTCCCCTAGCAGGGGCTTGTAGCGCTCACGCATAGGAATCATTTACCAAAGCTCGGTGCGCCAGCCGAAACACATAGAGGGATGGCCAGTTTGCTCGTTTTGAGCCCGCAGTCTCGTCTATCCCCATGGCCGAAAGGACCTCATCCAGTCCGCGGTGAGCTCCACGCGTCCTTGTTCTGGATCGTGAGCCCAAATCCGAACTGGCTGGTTATAGGCGTCGGCTGTCGATGCGTGAGTAAACCAGAGAATCTCGTGGCATGCCTCGGCCGCATCGTGAAGCACCGAGTCCTGGCAGGTGCCGAGAATGGTGACACGCTGACGCTCGGCCACCTGCCGAAGCGCTGCGAGAACATCTTTTCGGTTCACCTCGCCGAGAGAGTTGCCGAGCTCGTCGATCACCAGCACTCGACCTGCGGTGGAGTCGGATGCCAAGAGCGCTGCCAAGGTGACTTGGACTGCATACACCTTCACTTGGGCGCCATTCGCCACCTCGCGATAGTTGATCAGCTTGCCGTCTCGGACTCGTCGCCACTGCGGTGAGACCTGCCATCGCCAGGGGCTCGTCGCGGTCTCGGGTCGCCGAGAGACGACAGAGAGATCCGCCCCGTATCCACCGCGGCTGATGTCGAGCGCCTGCAGGGCGGCGCTCATTCTGGAGAAGTGGCCCTCGATGCTTCGCTCGATCATGTCCTGGATGGTTTCCAGAGCCTCGGTACGATCATGGACTTCGTCGCGCAGTGTACTAACCGTTTCCTGCCGGCGGGCACGATCCAGGCGGATAGATGTCTCGGTGGTCTTGTCCCGCTCCGCAGTGCCGTCGAGCCTGGTCTGCAGCGGCCGTGACAACTCCATGAAGGTCCTGCTGCCAGGGCTTGGCTCGTCGCCATCGACCAAATCCTCGCGATGGTCCGCGACGTCTTTGATGTCGGCGGGCAACTCTTCGACGTTGGCGTGGTAAGCGTCGAAGGCCTCCTTGAGTGCTTCCTGGGCACGATTCCGCAATCGCTTGGCGGTTAGCCGACGAATTGCCTCGTCTTGCTCGTCGAGCAGCGACTTAGCCGCGTCTATAGTGTTCGCCCACCCGGCGCGCCAGTACGGCAAATGCAGGGAGTCACGATCCGCCTGGGCCTTTTTTAGAGCGTCCTTTGCCTCACGGAGCCCGCGTTCATCGCGCCCTACGTTTCCCTTGGCCACCTCCAGTTGGCTCTGGTGTTGCGATGCCAGAAGGTTGGCATCCTTCCAGGTCTCGAACGCTTCAGACTCGGCTTGCCTTGCGGCAACCGTGTCCTCGTCGAGCTGGCGGATCTGTTCTTCGAGACCTTCGGCCTCCTTATCGTTGCTAGCGAGTTGTTCGGCCGCCTCTGCCTGCTTCAGTTCCGTGTCTGCCTGAGCCTCGAATAGTTTTGCCCGGTGCGCAGCCCGCCCAAGCTGGGACAACTTCTCCATCGCCTCGTCCAGTACGGCCTGAGCCGTCGCGACACGGGCCTGTCTGCCTGCAATCGCGGTATCAAACCCGCCAATCACGATGACACCCGCCGTGGCGGCATCGACAGCGCGTGGTGGCATGTCGTGGTGGTCATGACGGCTGGCCAGGGCAGATAGGAATCTCCCGATCGGAATCCCTGTGTTCAGCCCAGGTGGAAGTTGGGTTGACGACAGCAGACCGTCATCACCGGTGAGAGGGCCATCGGCGGGAATCAAAATGGTGCCCGGCAGATGGGAGACGGCCGATGCCGCGTAGTCAAGGTCGCCTGGCGCGACGACTACTGCAGACAGCCAGGGATGGATGACGGGCTCCCACCAGTACCGTGCAGGCTCGTCAATGGAGAGCGTGTCTGCAAGCGCACAACGTGGGATCTGACGCGACTCCAGGGCCGCCATTACCTCGAGGATTTCGTGCGGTGTTCCTCTCTCGGCTTGCTGCAGGGCCTCGGTCGCGCCTCGGATCGTTTCCTGCGCCAACTCGTGCTTCGCGCGCAGGTCTGAAACTGTCCGCTGAGCAACGGCGAGCCCGTGGCCGCGGTCGGCAACCGAAGTTCCGTCCCATCCGTCTGCCTCGGTGAGGAGGCGTGGACGCTCAGCCGCGATCTTGCTGTACCCGGCTGCCAGGATGGCTCGGGCTTGTTCGCCGTGCTGCCGCTTGTCCTGCTGGTCCTCCCAGTCCACTTTGGCTTCCCGCTCCGCAGCCGAGAGGTCTTTGCGGTTGGCGAGTAGGGAGTGAGCTTCCTTTGTCTCGGCAAAGCTGATCTCAGCCTTCTTCACTTCCTTACCGGCTAGCTCCACACGCTGCGTCGCAGACTCGTGTTGCGGAGTGATTTCGACGTAGCGGCGAGCGAAGTGCAGACGCCACATAAGCTCTCCGCGAGCGAGGGCCGAGCGTGCCCTCTGTCTGTTGGCCACGGCCGCCAGTTCAGCATCCTCCACGTGCAGTCGCAGTTCGTGCGAGGTTTGGGCTTTGTGCTGTGCGCGTTGCTGTTCGGCCAGTGCATTGCGCTGTTCCTGTTCCTGTTCTAGTACCTGTCGCAGACCGGCAAGGTCTATCAGCGACTGGCCAATTGCCTCTGGACTCATCTCCGTCATCTGCTGGGACAACAAAGAAGCGGCAGTCCGTCGGAGGGTGGTGTCGAGGTACGCCATGCATCGGGGTGCGTCGCCGTACAAGGTGGCCTGCAGCGACTTGGCCGAGCATCGTTGGGTCGGTGGAATCGAGGTCCAGATCATGTCGGCCTGCTCGTACCTTTCGGGATCCGTGTCGGCGTCCGCGATACGCAGGCCGACTGACCACTTGGCCTGCAGATACGGAGCGGTCGTCGACAACCGGATCCAGAGAGACAGAAGATTGTCAGGAGCACCGGTCGAGTCGGCGAAAACTCCGACGATGTAGCCGTGGGGTGCGGGCGAAACCCGGCTGGCTTCTTGCCCGGCTGCGTCGGGCCTGAATAGAAGACCAGCAGCCAACTGACCGCCGTTAACGTCCAACCGCCATTGTGGATCGGACAGCAGTACGGTTACAGCTGCTAAAAAGCTGGTCTTTCCTGACCCATTGCTGTCTCCTTTCGGCCCGACTCCAGAGACGGCGATAAACGTGCCGGGAACGATGGGAATGGCGTGGTTCGTGAGGCGGGCTATATCGAACGTCTGGACGGCGACTAGCTCACGGGAACCGACCAGCCCGTGCGCCCCAACGCTTTCCTTGATGGCTGTGCCGGGCAGGTGTGGTTGCGCGGTGCTCATGGATTGTCTCCTTCTGCTGACGCAGGAGGGGATTCAATGTTCGCCGACTCTCGTCTTGCCGAACGTCGGCGGCGAACGGATTCGGCCAGTAGACCCTCCGGTTCCGCCAGTACGATGAGTTCCTCGAAGATCCACTCGATGGCCGCCGGAGTCAGCCGTGAGAGTTGTGGACCTGGAACGATCCATCGGTTGGCGCCGTAACGCAGGATTCCGGCATCTCGCAAGCGGCGGACTGCGGCCCTGATCAGTGAATCAGGCAGCTTCGAGTCAAAGAGTGTCCGCGGGTCGACCGCCTCGGCGACTGTCCAGGCAGCCTCACGCGCGATGACACCCCTCGCGCGAGGAATAGCGACGGTGTGCAGCAGTACGAGGCACAGCACGGCACGGTCTTCCGGCGGGAGTACACCGAGGCCATCGTTGGCCAATGCTTCCCGAACATCTTCTGCGTAACCGGAAAGGAAGCCCTGTGCGCTCTCCAGCAGCACTCGGCCAGAATCGTCGAGAACGCGTTCCACCGCAGCACGCAGGGCTGCATCTCCCAGTGCTCGAAACGCCGTCCGGGGGACTGGTAACTCGGCCTCTTCCACGGCCCTGACCGCAACCAGGACATCCGCACGGGCGGAAGTATCGAGGTCTGCGAGACCTGGACCACGTGAAGGAGACCTCATTTGGACTCGCCGAAACCGTCGCTGATTCTGGTGACTCGTTCGGCAGGCGGCCGGGGCAGACGCGACCAGACTCCGCGTAGAACTGACACCTCGTGGTCTGGCCAGGGCCGCGACCACCGGTCCCAGCATGATGGTCTGCTCTGCCTGGTTGAGCACGATCAATCCGGCAAAATCCAAGGTGGTTAACGCCCCGCGTGCATGCCGGGTACCTCCGACATTGGTCCCACCTGTTTCGTTGGGCGCCCTCAGGAAGTTCACTGTAGCGAGCACGTCGTCAACACTTGCTAATTCTGCCGGGTAGATGGGCGCATTGGGGTCGGTCCAGCAGCATCTCAAGCAGGCAGCCAGCGTCCGAAGCAGACGAGGCTGAGCCGGACGCGCCGAGCGGACGGAGTCCATCCCCTCGCCTCCCCAGGTGCCATTAGTATCGGCATCCCAACCCAGTAGGATTTGTCCGGCATGTACCTCGACGACGGACCGGCCGATCTTGCGCGCAGCTGCCCGGAGTACTCGTTCCTCCGACGGATTCTCAGGTCCAGGGGCGGTCCGCAGAGTCCTTAAGGCGGCCAGCAACTGGCGATCCGGTCTCTCGTACAGCAGTCGGGTTTCGACAACGATGGTCGGTTTAGTGCTCACGCAAGCTCTCTTCGACGTCAATCTGTAGCTCATCGGTCAGGTGGGGCTCCCACGTCAAGGATGATGCGTCGGCCAGGGAAGCCATCGTGGCGTGTCGGTTGACTCTGACGGGGGAGACGTGTGTAACAACACCGGGCGGGTCGACGATCAGTGCCTCACTTAGTTCGACGCTGTACGGCAAATCCGGATCGGCGTGCGCGGCGAGCAGATCGGCGACCCTCACCGCTGCTCCAGGCCAACCTGCCAGTCGCAGTGCTGTCGTCACGTCTGCGGTTGGCTCTCCGTCGAGACTCATTTCCGCGGCGAGCAGGCGCCTTCGCCTGGTTCGCTCCGTACGCTCGCGCGCCAGTAGGACTGGATCGTCTCCGGGGCTCGGATCGGCAGGTTGCGGAGCTCGCCGGCGGGTAGGTCGTGGGACCACATCGTCGACCGCGCCGACGATGCCATCCGCGTCCACAGGTGGATTCGCGGGATCAAAGATCACCTGTGAAAACGGATGGGATAGCGCTTCGACGTCAGCGGTCAGAGCGGCGGTCAGGTATTGCTCCGCGTCGAGCATCGAGAAGTCCCGGTGGGCGGCAGCCTCGTCGAGGAGTCTGCCGATGAAGCGTTGCACCGCTTGGGAGTAACGAACTGCCTCGCGGATCAAGCGATCGCCGTCGGCTGCCAGAGGTGGGAACCTTTGAACCACCAGCGTGATGAGGTCTCTTGCATCCTTGAGGAGCGTATCTCCGGTTCGGTGGTGCCGTCGCTCCGCCAGTAGTTCTTCAAGGGGCGACGAGGCTACCAGCCGATTCAGGTGATCCGCGTTGACAGAGAATCCTCGACGGGCTTGTGCCAGCGCATGCTGCACATGCTCCGACGTGGCCACACCGGAACGCAATCCGCTGCGTGTGCGGTCTAGCAGGGTCAGGATCTCCTGAACTCCGCCATCCTGTCCGAGACGTTCAAACACCATCAAAGCTGCGGCTGATGTGGGGTTGAAGACGTATCGCTGCTGATGAGCCTTATCGCGAACCGGCATGAGCATGCGGAGATGACAGTAGAGGTCGAAACGAGAGTTGAATCGCGCTGAGTCCGGACAGATGTCGGCGCAAGCCTCCGCCAACTGAGCGCGGCCCAGGCCGCCATCGGCGTCCAAATCGCCGAACGCCTGGTAGACAGCATCCGCCAAGTCGAGAGCGTCGAGAGAGTCGACGACGGCACCGGCATTGGCTGCGACTGGAGCGATGAACGCCGAAACGCGCGCCAGCAGGCCGTCGCGCTGTGCATCCTCGAACAACGATTCCATAGGGTATCGACTCTCCGCTAACTGATTGCTTCGGCTTGCCACAGAGCGTAGCGAGCGGCGCCGACGATCGCCATCCACGCAAGTATTTGGCGGAGCGGAATTCGTCAAGTCCAAGGTGGTTGAGGGCCCGCGGGAGTTAGGCCGCGGGCTCTTCTGGATGAGTTGGTTGATCGAGGTTGCGTAAGGCAGGGTGAGGATGGCCAGTGTTGTGGCGGTGGTGAATTGTTCGGGGGGCTGCGGTCCGGCCCGTGGTCAGGGCGCGACGGCGGCGCTGGTCGCTGGCCGCGGTGAGGCCGTACTGGACGTCGGCGGGCGTGTGGGGCCCGATGGGTCGCCCACCGGCCTCACATAGCTACGCCTGGCATGCCGGGGCCAGTCGGAGGCTGGCTGGTGCAGTAGATGAGAGCGATAGCAATCAGCTGTCTACCGAGGTCGCTCTTGAGCACCTCTGGTACGCACACCTTGTTTGCTTAAGGCGGTGACGATCGTCGCCCCGTTGAAGCCCAGCCGCCTACCGATCCGGGCCGATGACCAGCCCTCTTCGTAGAGCCGCGCGGCTTCGACGACCTGCTTTGGCGCGAGTCCCTTCGGCCGCATCGCGACCCTCTCCCGCCGCAAGATCAGCCCAGCCGTATCCGGGTGGATGCCGAACCGTGTGCCCAGTCGCAAGATCAATTCGGCCCGGCGGACCCGTTCGCGTCCGAGCGCCTCGGCCGTCGCGGCCGCCGTCGCGGCCAGATGGGCGCCGGCCGGATAGATGTTGGGCGCGTTCCGCAGCCCGCGCAGGTTCGCGCCGTCCACATAATCGACCACCAGCTGTGCCGTCTGCTCAGCATTGAGCCGTCTGGCTGTTCGAGGTCGTTGGCGGGGCAGATCGGCTGACTTTGGCGTCGAGGAGGGCTTCGGGAGTTGTTTGACGAGTCCGCTCTAGGTCTCTGACCTGCGCGTTTGTGTTGTAATGCGGTCCCGGCAGGTCCACCGCATGTCAGAGGCCCTTTCCCGGCTAGGGAAAGGGACCCGAGTCTCTAACTGAGTGACTACCGGTTCTGAGGCAACAGTCCGTCCATCGCTTCGGCTCCCTCAGTGAGTACCGGTCGCAGCTGGTGGCGGTAGACGACTCGGTCACCTGAGTGCTCTTGTGGCCGACTAGCAGTGAGATCTTCTCGATGCTCAGCCCGCCTTCACCGAGCAGCAGTTGACACGAAGCTGTGCCACATCTCGCGAGGCGTCCACTCGGCACTGTTCAGGCCAGGCGTGCGGTCGGCTACGCGCCGGAAATCTCGCCGGACGTTGGCAGCGTCCAGCTCGGTGCCGATCGCAATACAGAACACCAGGTTGAGATGCCTCCACCGATCGTCAGCCGTCGCCTGCATGGTCTGCTGCTGCGCCCGGTGCTCCCGGAGCGCTTCTATGCAGCGCTCCGGCAGTCGCGGGGTTCGCCGGGACTCGTGGGTCTTGGTGTCGCCGCCCTCCCGCACCGAACGACACACCTCGATCGACTGCGGCCGGGGCGGATCGGCGTACGGTGCGCCGTCCAGGTCGATGCCTGTTCGCCGGATACGGGCGGCGTCGCTTGGATGCTGGATGAGAACGCCACGGACGAGTCAGGTTCGACGCCGGGGGGCCTGCTCGCGGGCGTCGTAGTCCTGCCGGGCCTGCTCGACCTTGTCCAGGTTGACCGACCACTCCGAGAGCGCCGCGAACAGCGGCGACAGGCTGCGGCCCAGTTCGCTGATCTCGTACTCCACCCGCGGTGGGACCTCAGGGTAATAGGTGCGCTCGACGAGCCCGTCGCGTTCCATTTGCCGTAGCCGCTGGGTCAGCACCTTGGGCGTGATCGTGGTGACGCGGCGCGACAGTGCCACGAATCGCTGTCGCCCGAACTCGTTGAGCACCCACAGGATCGGGGTGGTCCAGCGGCTGAACACGATGTCGACCACGGGCGCGATCGGGCAGGCCTGCTCCGGATCGACCTCGGTGAGCTCGGTCACTTTCACACCGTTTCCCCAATACTTTCCTCTAGGTACCTACTAGCTCCTCGACAGTAGCTTGGCCGAATCAGAAAACGAACTCGGATTCGGGAGCGAACATGATCGTGGTAACCGGAGCGACGGGAAACGTGGGACGACCGCTGGTGGAGGCACTGGTCACCGCGGGCGAAGAGGTGACAGCGGTCGCTCGACGGATCGCTGCCCAGGATGTGCCCGCAGGGGTGGCGTTTCAGCAGGCCGACCTGCTCGAGCCGGAGAACCTCAAACCTGCCCTCGACGAGGCTGAGGCGCTGTTCCTCCTGACCTCCGGCGACTTTATGGGGGCCGGCGGCAACCTCGGCGACGTCCTCGAAGTCGTGCGAGCCGCCGGCGTTCGGCGGGTCGTCTTGCTGTCCTCCCAGGGCGTCGCCACCGGGCGCCACCCCTCGAACCTCGAAGCCGCCGTCCAGCAGTCGAGTCTGGAATGGACGATGCTGCGGCCGGGTGGCTTTCACTCCAACACGCTCCAGTGGGCCGAAATGGTCCGTACGCGACGTATGGTTGCCGCGCCGTTCGGCGATGTCGCGATACCGGGCATCGATCCGGCCGACATCGCCGAAGTCGCCGCGGTCGCATTGCGCGACGCCCGTCACGTAGGCAATACCTACGCACTGACCGGGCCGGCGCCGATCTCGCCCCGGCAGCGGGCCGCGGCGATCGAAGCCGCGCTGGGCGAGCCAGTGCGGTTCGGCGAGCAGAGCCGCGAGGAGGCACGGGTCCAGATGCTGCGGTTCATGCCCGAGCCGGTCGCGGAAAGCACTCTCGACATCCTGGGCCTGCCGTCGGCCGAGGAGCAGCAGGTGAGCCCCGAGGTCGAGCAGATCCTGGGCCGCCAGGCCCGCACTTTCGCCGACTGGGCGGCGCGCAACATCGCGGCCTTCAAGTGACCTGCGCGAAGGCGAAGCCGTTGTTGGCTTCGGCCAAGGCTTTCCTGACCGAGGCCAACGTTGCCACGCTGACGACTGTGCGGCATGACGGCTCTCTTCACGTGGTGGTGGTGCGTTTCACCTGGGACGGCGACGCGGGGCTGGCAAGGGTGATGACCGTCGCAGCCTCGCGCAAGGCCAGGAATCTGACCGCAAACCCAGGTAGCCGCGCCGCACTTTGCCAGGTGGCGGGTTTTCGCTGGATCACAATCGAAGGCACGGCCACGGTGTCCGACGATCCCCGCCGAGTGGCCGAAGGGGTGCGCCGCTACACCAGGCGCTACCAGTCCCCGCCACCCAACCCGCCAGGGCGAGTCGTGATCGAGATCGCGATGGACCGCGTGCTGGGCCTCAATATCTGACGTTTCACTCAACGCGACAAAAGGAATTTCTCATGCCTACCAAGAATGTTCTCGACTCGACGATGTTCTATCGTGAGGACGGTACCGGGTCGCCGATCGTCTTCCTGCACGGCAATCCCACGTCGTCATACGGGTGGCGGCACATCATGTCGGCCGTCGGCGACCCAGGCAGACGACTGGCGCCGGACCTGATCGGCATGGGTGACTCAGGCAAGCCGGACATCGACTATACCTTCGACGATCACGCCCGTTATCTGGACGCCTGGTTCGACGCGCTAGGTCTCTACGACGTCGTACTGGTCGGCCATGACTGGGGCGGCGCGCTCGCCTTCGACTGGGCCGCACGCCATCCCGGCCGGGTGCGGGGCATCGCGTTCACCGAGACAATCGTCAAGCCGATGTCCTGGCAGGAATTCCCTGAGGCCGGCCGCGAACTGTTCCGGTCGATCAAGACCCCCGGAGTGGGCGAGACGATGATGTTGGACCAGAACGCGTTCATCGAGGCAATGCCCAGCATGGTAGCCCGGCTCACCGATGAGGACTTCGAAACCTACGCAAGCCGTATCCCACGCCGGCCAGCCGCAGGCCGCTGCTGCGCTGGGCACGATCGATGCCACTGGACGGCGAGCCGGCCGACGTCGTGGCCAGGGTCAACCGCTACGACGATTGGCTCGCGGCCAGTGCCGACGTGCCCAAGCTGTTGATCACCTTCCAGCCCCTCTTCGGCGCGATGATGGGCCCGGAGCTCATCGACTGGTGCGCCACCAACATCGCCGGTCTCGACATCGCCGCGCACGATCTTGCCTCCGGCCACCAAACCCCGGAAGACCAGCCCGAAGCGATCGCCACCGCCATCGTTTCCTGGCTGGACAAGCACGACCTGCGAGCAGCTGGGTGAGCGGGTCCTCGTGGCCGACGGAGCAGCGCGGACCAGTCGACTCGGGCACGGAACGGGTCAGGCTCCCCACCGTGCGCGTGACCAGGCGACGGCCAGCCCTGCGACGGCGCCCAGTGCGGCCACGGCCATGACCGCAGCCGTTGGACCCGCTCTCATTCCATAGGTGCACCTGCTTCGATGCGTGGGTGTCCGTGGGTGTCTCGAGTGGGGATGCCGCGTTCGCGCAGTTTGTTCAGCACGGTGGTGTGGTCGACACCCAGGTGTTGGCCGACTCGCGCCAGTGACCAGCCGAGGTTGTAGAGGTGGATGGCGTCGTCGACCTGCTCAGGCAAGAGGCCACGGCGGCGCATCGGCACGCCGTGCCGGTGGAGAATTCAGACCTGCCTCGATCGCCGCAGCGAGTCACAGCCGAACCCTTTGCCAGCCGCGGGGCGGATTGCGTATGCCGGGAACGCGACCGATCACCCACCACAGAACCCGGCGTTGCGCGCCTCCGGTTTTCGGACGCATCCGGGGCGAACCCCGTTAATGTCCGAAAGACCGGAGACCACGCCCTCCGATCCTTCGGACGCTATGGGGTTACTGGGGTTTGAAGGACCAGCGCTGGCCCTTTCCGCCGTGGTAGAACCAGGTGATCACCTCGGCGCCGGCGGTGGAGCTGCCTCCGGCGACGTCCAGTGAGAGGCCGGAGCTGACGGCGATCACGCTGTAGCTTCCGCCGGGGGTCGGCTCGATCCGCCACTTCTCGCACTCGGACGTGTTGTCCGTGAAGATGATCATGTTTGCTCTGGGCAACTTCGAGCAGCCGTTGATCTCGAGGGCCTGCTTGGTGTTGGTGTCGATGATCTTGTACATGTCGTCACCGAGACTGCGCAGTGTCCACTTCTGGCAGAGGCTGGTCGTCGACCACGTGCCCATCCGGACCGGGCTGCCGGCCGCGGTGACACACTTCGGTACCTCGAGAACCGTCGTCGTACCGCTGGCCGCGTCGACGCGGTACCGGGCGCTGCCGTTGACGCCGCCCAGCTGGGTGGCGTTGAACGTCGGCCGCAGAATCCACTGCTCGCTCGCCGACTGGCCGCAGGACGTCTGCTGGATCAGCGCACTGTCGTTCAGCGAGGCATCGGCCACGCCGAGACACTTTTCACTGTGCGCGAACCGCAACTGGACGACGGTCTCGTAGGCGCTGCCGTCGACGTAGCCGAACGTCACCTGCTCCCACGCCCGCGGCTCACCCAGCCCACCGCCACAGGCGGTCTGTACGACGTTCGCCTCGTCCTGTGAGCTGCCACCGGTCACGTTGAGGCACTTGATCGGTCCGGCGTCGACCGCGGTGTGCACCGGCCGGATGCTGTACTGGTCGGTCCCGGCGATCGGTATCAGTCGGAAGCGCTCGTTCAGCCTGTTCCCAATGCAGGCGTACTGGATCACCTTGGCGTTGTCGGCAACGCTGCTGGCGTCGACGTTCAGGCACTTACCGCTGTTCTTGTTGACCAGCTCGTACTGCCGGTGCTCGATGTCGAACTTCGGGCCGGTCACTGCCGCGACCGCACCTGACCAGGTCTTCGCCTTGTCGTCGAACGCAGTCCCGGTGGAGTGCAGGGTGTACACCTCGCGATCACCGTCTGCCGCGGCGTACAGCAGGCCGATGTCCTCGAGGTGGTCGCCGTCGTAGTCACCGCTGACCAGCGTTGTCTTGGCCAACTCCAGTCCGGTGACGTGCCGCCGCTCCGACTTGGTCAGCTGAGTGCCATCGGAGCTGAACACGACCAGGGTGCCGTCGGTCGGGGTGTTCTCGGTCAACGCGAGCACGTCGTCCCTGCCGTTGCCGTCCGGGTCGGCCACGGTGAACCGGCTCTTGTCCCAGCAGAACCCATCGACGCCGGAGTCGTAGATCGTGGTCGCCGCCGCGAACGCCGTACCGGTCGAGCGGTACATGTCCACCGCAGTGCGGCAGCCGGTCAGGTTGCGCACGCTCAGCAGGTCCGCCTTGCCGTCCTTGTCGATGTCGACGAGCAGCGGCGCACTGCGCGACCAGGTGTTCCCAGCCGCAGCCTGTGCCCAGGTGACCGGTACGGCGAAGTCATCGGCCGCTCGGTAGACCTGCGCCTGCCAGTTGTCGCCAGTGCCGGCGTTCTGGACGACGATGTCGTCCTTGCCGTCGCCGTCGACATCACCCGACACCACGCGGGCGGTGTTCAGTTGCCACGGGCTGGTCTCGGTACTCCAGGCCGCCGGCGGGTTCTGGTACTCGTTCCCGTCCGACGGCAGTTTGTACAACCACATCCGGCCACCGGCGCCGGAACGGAACACAGCCATGTCGGTCTTGCCGTCACCGTCGAAATCGCCCTGGACGGGTTTGACCTTGGCCAGCGAGAACCCGGTGCCTTCACCGGTGTCCCAGGCCATCGTGCCGGCGTAGAACGAGGACCCTGCCGAGACGATGTTCCAGATGCCGGTCCGGCCGAACCCGTGGTCCAGAACCGCAGTGATATCGGCCTTGCCGTCACCGTTGCTGTCGCCACGGACTGTCGGCGCTGTTCCGACAGGGGACTTCGCGGAGAGCTCCCACGCCTCCCGAATCGCACTGCTGTTTCCGGCCCGGTCAACAGCCCGGACATACAGCCGCAGGCTCGGTACGCCGGTGACTGGGTCGGGGTGCACCGTGATCGGGATCGTGGCGGTCCCGTCTGCTCCGGCCTTGACCCGGCTGCTCAGTGCGTCCGCCTGGAACCCGTACACGTACTCGTCGAGGTCCGTCTCACCAGCAGCCGGCTTGAACGTCACCTTGCCGGTCTTGCGCGCCTCGATCACCGGGTCGCCGGCGTTGGGGAAGTCTGTCGATTCGATCTTCGGTACGGCGGGTGCCGCCGTGTCGATGACGAAGTAGCAGGCCGGTGTGACCGGGCTGGTCGCGTTCGCGGCGTCCTTGGTGAAGGCGGTGTAGCTGTAGACGACACCGATGGTCAGCTTACCCACTGGGGTTTCCGGCCAGGCGAAGGCGGCACCGCTCACAGTCGGTCCGACCGCGCTCTCGTGCACGACCGTGCCGGCCGGGTCCTTGATCTGCAGGGTGGTGGTGACGTTGTCGCCGAGGTCCGGGTCGTCCGCGACCGAGGCCCACTGCGGTTGTGCAGTGAGCACCGGGATCGGGGCTGCCGCCGTACCGCAGGGTCGTGGCCGGGTCAGGTTGAGACCCTTCGGCATCTTCGGCGTGGTGTTGTATTTGATCGCGAGCGCCGCCGAGCTGGGGATGAACTTCTTCCAGTGGAACTGTGCTTCCTGGCTGGTGCCCTCGTTCGGTGAACGGAGGCCGAGCGACAGGGTCGGCTTCCGGGCGTTGGCCACGGCCTGAACCATCGTCCGCAACGGACTTGCGGCATCAGGGACGCCGAACTCCATCGGGAAGGTCTTCTCCTCCGGCCACGCCGCACCGCTGCGAGTGTCCAGCAGGGTCTTCCAGTACGTCGCGTTGGTGGTGCCCCAGTTCAGGTTCTTGTTCGCGGTGTCGAGATCCGGCAGTTGCCAAAGCTGCACCGGCTTCGCCGTACCCGACGAGCTCCAGTCCAGCGTGATCCGGAACTGCGCGCTCAGGATCGTGCTGCCGGCGATCGCCTGTGCGCCGCTGACGGTCCGCATCAGGAACATCGACCGGTACACGTTGGCCGGTTCTCCCCACCGCGGTCCGACCTTGGCGCCGCCGGCGTCCCGGTCGTAGGTCCAGCCGTCGACCGAGGTGGAGTCCTTGTTCACGTGCAGCCAGTTGATCGACGTACCGGAGATCGACGGGTCGATGTACAGCGGGAACTTCGCGGCCGGGTCGGTCAGCAGTTTGCGGTCCGGCGTGAGGACGAAGTGGCCGGGCTCCTGCCGGATGCCGAGCTTCGCCGACCGGGGTTTGACGTCACTCGACGCGTCCCACATCGTCGGCCGATCGGCTGTGTACACAAGCTTTCCGGTCCGATCGGTCGCCCGAGTCGAACCATCCGGCTGGACGCGCAAGGTGATGCCCTCGGCGCTGACCGGAAAGCGCAGCGTGGCCAGTGCCGGGTTCGCCGCAGCGGCCCGGTCGTGGACCACGAGCAGTTCGGAGAACCGATCCACCTCAGCCGTGATCTGCAGGTCGACCCCAGGCAGCACCGACGGGTACGTCGCGATGTTCCCGCTCAGCACGGGCTTCGGCAGCACGCCCGGCCAGCCGAGGCGAATCCGGGCGCCGGGAGCACCGATCGACACCAGGTCCTGGTTGCCGCCACCGGACAGGACGAGTGGCGAGACCGTGGCCACTGGTCGAACCAGGCCGTCCGCCTCCAGCTTGAGCGTCGGGTCGGGGTCGACCCAGTCGCGGCCCTTGTGGACCCGCACCGGCTGACTGTGCTGCTCCATCGTCTTGGTGCCGTCAGGGTTGGCGAACACCTGACCGGTCTCGGTGCGGTGTTCGGCCTGTTCGACCCGTTGGCCGGTCCGCAGCGCTGTTGCCATCGCCCGGGCTTCCGGTGATGCCACGTTCGGATCCATGACAGGCGGAGCCGCAACCGGTGCAGCTTGGGCAGGCGCACCAGCACCGGCCGGACCAGCCACCAGTACTGCAGCCAACGCCATCAGGACCACACTCAAGGACAAGCGTCGCCGACGCATCCCCCCACCACCCTCACGTCAGAGTTCTCCGCCGGACGAAGAAGACAATGACATGTTTCGGACGGTTTCCGGCCCCGGGAGACTGGCCGGTTCCGGAAGTTGTCCACTTCTTACCTGGTGACGATGAGTGCGCAGGCCGCAAGGTGTGGGCGTCTACCTTGGAGGCCCGCCCATGTCCTCTCGACGGTTCCGTTCGAACCGCGCTGCCACGTTCACGGCCATCGCCGCTGGACTGGCTGTCTCGCTGGTCCTGTCCACCCAGCAACAAGGTCTTACCGCCGCGGCCGCAGCCCGGCCTGACCCTGCGTTCAACTCCACCCAGTACAAGTCCGTCGACGGCCGCACTGCCAAGGCCGATCCCCGCCCGGCGGCCAAGACCGCTGCGCGTGAGTTCCACGGATCGCCGGCCGTGCAGTGGCCGACGGCCGGTTCCGCCGAGGTCGCCGTACCGGCGCCCGCCGCCGACGGCACGTGGCAGCTGGCCCTCAACGGGGGCCGCGTCACCCAGCAAGCCAAGGCCGGTCAGCTGCCGGTCTGGATCGCACCGACCGCTGCGACCGCCCGCGAAGTACTCGCGAAAGGCGTTGCAACCAACGCACCTGCGAAGGTCAAGGTCGAGCTGCTCGGCAGGCGCGGTGACGCGCTCGAGCTGAAGCTCAGCCGGGCCGACGGCTCGGCGAAGTCCGGCCAGGTCGCTGTCGGTGTCGACTATCGCGAGTTCCGCGACACGTTCGGCGGCGACTGGGCCACCCGGCTGCGGTTCACCGTTCAGCGCGACGGCAAGACGGTCGTGCTGCCGAGCCGCAACAACGGTTCCGGTCAGGTGACTGCCGACGTACCGGTCGCAGCGCAGGCGCAGACCGTCATGGTCGCGGCCGGCGACTCGAGCGGTGCGGGTGACTACAAGAAGTCCTCGTCCGGCGACGGCAGTTCGACCTGGAGTGTCGGTGGCTCGTCCGGTGACTTCGAGTGGCAGATGCCGTTCGACACGCCGCCGTCGACCGGTGGTCCGGAGCCGACGATCGGCCTGAACTACTCGTCCGGCGCGCTGGACGGGTTGTCGTCGGCGACCAACAACCAGACCTCGCAGATCGGCCAGGGGTTCACGACCAGCGGCGGCGGCAAGGTCGAGCGCCGGTACCGGAGCTGCTCGAAGGACCTCAACGGCAACAACGGCACCCGCAAGACCGGTGACCTCTGCTTCGCCGGTGACAGCATCAACATCTCGGTCAACGGCAAGTCCGGCGACCTGGTCCTGGCCAAGAAGGACGCCAGTGGCGAGGTCTGGCGGATGCGCGGCGACGACGGCGCGATCATCGAGCGGCTCAGTGGCGCGACGAACGGCGACGACGGCGTGGCCGCCGCCGACAAGGGCGAGTACTGGCGGATGACGTCGTCCGACGGGACGAAGTACTACTTCGGCCTGAACCGGCTGCCCGGATGGGCCACCGGCAAGGACGAGACCAAGTCCGCCTTCACAGTGCCCGTCTTCGGCAACAACAGCGGTGAGCAGTGCAACAAGACCGCGTTCGCGGACTCGTGGTGCCAGCAGGCGTACGAGTGGAACCTCGACTACGTGGTCGACTCCAGCGGCAACACGATGAGCCTGTTCTACAACACCGAGGTCGACCGGTACGCCCGGAACCTCACGAAGGCCTCGGTCAGCACGTACGTGCGCGCCGGTAACCCCAAGCGGATCGAGTACGGCCAGACCGACGGCCAGGTGTTCGCGCAGAAGCCGGTCGGCCAGATCCTGTTCACGACGGCCGAGCGCTGTACGCCGTTGCCCTGCGGACCGACCCAGAAGACGACGTACCCGGACACTCCGTGGGACCTGACCTGCGCGAGCACCACCAACTGCGAGAACCACTTCACCCCGACGTTCTGGACCCAGCTCCGGCTCGACAAGGTGTCCACGCAGGTCTGGCGTGCTGCGAGCAACAAGCACGAGGATGTGCAGTCGTGGTCACTGCGGCAGGAGTACCTGCGCGGTGACAACAGCAGTCCGGCCCTGTGGCTGAAGGAGATCAGCCCGACCGGTCTGGTCGGCACGCCTGTCCAGATGCCTTCGACCAGCTTCGACGGTGTCCCGCTGGCGAACCGGGTCGACACCGGCAGCGACACCGTTCCGCCGCTGGAGTGGTTCCGGATCAACGCCGTCCACGGTGGGACCGGTGGCGACGTCTCGGTGAACTACAGCGCCATCGACTGTCTGCCGACGGGTCTGCCGGCGCCGGACAACAACGACCGCCGCTGCCGTCCGCAGAAGTGGTCCTTGCTGGACGACTCACCGGATCGCACGGACTGGTTCCACAAGTACGTCGTCACCTCTGTGCAGGAGACCGATCGGACGGTCGCGGCCAACGACCCGTGGCAGGCGCCAATTCCGGTCGTCACGAGTGTCGAGTACCTCGACAAGCCGGCCTGGCGCTTCGCGGAGCAGGATGCCGGCACCGACCTGAAGGAGTCCACCTGGTCGGAGTGGCGCGGTTTCGGGCGCGTGAAGGTGATCAAGGGCCGTGCGGACGAGCCGCAGTCGGTCAACGAGACCCTGTACTTCCGCGGTCTCGACGGTGACCGGACCGCCGCCGGCGGTGCCAAGGACGTCAAGATCACCGACTCCACCGGCACCGCAGTGGACGACGTCAACGAGTACGCCGGTCAGGCGCGCGAGCAGATGACCTACAACGGCGCCACCGTGATCAACAAGAGCATCGCCGACTACTACATGTCTGCACCGACCGCGACCATGACGCGGCCGTGGGGCACCCTGACCTCGCGGTATTCGGGGCAGAAGCAACTCACGCAGTACCAGCCGACCGACACCGGCACACTCAAGCTCGATACCCAGAACAGCTACGACGCGGGTGGCCGGCTGAGCAGCAAGGACGAGGCCGGCGACCTCACCGACACCACCGACGACAGTTGCACGCGCTACAGCTACGTCGAGAACCCGGCGAAGAACCTGCGCGAGCTGCCGGCCCGGTTGCAGCAGGTCGCGAAGCGGTGCGACCAGCCGTTCACGAATACCGACGTACTGACCGACGAGCGGCTGTTCTACGACGACGCGACCTCGGTGACCGCCGTTCCGGTCAAGGGACAGATCACCCGCGCCGAGCGGCTCGCCGGCTTCGACACTGCGGGTCAGCCGAAGTACGAGCTGGTCTACACGGCCAAGTACGACACCCAGGGCCGCCAGACCGAGTCCGTGGATGCGGTGAACCGGCCCACCCGCAGGACGTACGACCCGACGTACGGGCCGATCACGAAGATCACCGAGACCGCAGCGAACGGCCAGCAGGTCATCAAGGAGCTCGAACCGGCGTTCGGCACCGAGACCGCCCTGCAGATGCCGGACGGCCGGCGCGGGGTCCGTCAGCTCGACGCGGTCGGCCGGGTCAGCAAGACCTGGGACTCCGGGCACGCGACCAGCGGTCCGGCCGACATGGAGTTCGAGTACAAGCTGCGCGACGACGGTCCGTCGATGGTGACCACCAAGCGCCGGGTCAAGAGCGGCGTCTACGACATCTCCTACGACCTGTACGACGGTCTGGGCCGGATCCGGCAGACGCACGAGCAGTCCCCGCGCGGTGGCTGGCTGGTGACCGACAACCGGTACGACTCGCGGGGTCTCGAGACCAAGGTCAACGGTCCGTACTACACCGCGACCCTGGCCGAGGGCGAGCTGAAGGTCGTCGACGAGGCCACGCTGCCGAAGCAGGAGCTGACCGTCTGGGACGCGGCCGAGCGGCCGAAGAGCCAGACGTTCCGCTCGATGGGCGTGCAGAAGTGGTCGATCGAGCACGACATCAGCACCAACAAGCAGACCATCGATCCGCCCACCGGCCAGACGCCGACCACCCGGATCATGGATGCCGACGGCAACCTCACCGAACTGCGCCAGTACCGCGGCGACAGCGCGACCGGTGACTACGACAGCACCAAGTACACCTACTGGCCGAGCGGCGGCCTGAAGAGTGTCACCGACCCGGCCGGCAGTGTCTGGAGCTACAAGTACGACACCCAGGGCCGCAAGATCGAGGAGAACGACCCGGACAAGGGGATCAGCAAGTACGAGTACGACGCTGCCGATCAACTGGTGTCGACCACGGACTCTCGTGGGGTCAAGCTGTACAACAGCTACGACAGCAACGGGCGGAAGACCGCAACGCGACTGAACGGTCCGGACGGGCCGCTGCAGAGCGAGTGGAAGTATGACTCGCTCGCAGCCGGGCGGGCGACGTCCTCCACCCGGTACGTCACCAAGGACGGCAAGACCGAGGCCTACACGTCTGCGATCACCGGGTACGACGTCTCCGGCCGGGCGACCGGGACCACGCTCACTCTGCCTGCCTCCGAAGGGAAGCTGGCCGGTAGCTACACGGTCGGCCAGACCTACACCGACGACGGCAAGGTGGCCACCCGGTCGCTTCCGGCTGCCGGTGGTCTCGGGGCGGAGACGCTGACGCTGGGGTACAACAACCAGGGTCTGCCGACGTCGCTGGCCGGTCAGGACACGTACGTCCGGCAGCTCTCGTACACGCCGTTCGAGGATGCCGACATACTGACGCTGGGAACGGCGTCGGGTCCGTTCGTGCAGCAGAAGTTCGAGTACGACCAGATCACCCGTCGGGTCAGTCGAGTCGTGGTGGACAAGGAGCTCTCGCCCAAGCGGGTCTCCGACACCCGGTACGAGTACGACCCGGGCGGCAACATCAAGAAGGCCACCGACATCGCCCCGGCGGAGTCGGGCGAGGCCACTGACACCCAGTGCTTCGACTACGACTACCTGAGCCGGCTGACCAAGGCCTGGACTCCGAAGCCGGCTGCGGACAACACGGGTGGCGACTGCGCAGGTGCACAGGACCTAGGCGGACCTGCGCCGTACGCACAGGAGTGGACGTTCGACAAGTCGGGCAACCGCAAGTCGGAGAAGACGACCACACCGGCCGGGACCACGACGAGCACGTACGAATACGGCAGCGCGAAACCGCATGCGCTGACCGGCGTCACCAGCACCGGCCCGGCCGGTACGAAGACGAAGACCTTCGGCTACGACGAGGTCGGCAACACCACCCGGCGGACTGCCAACGGGGTGGACGAGGTCCTCGAGTGGGACGCGTCGAACCAGCTCCTCGGTACGACGAAGGGCGCCGCCTCGACCAGTGCGGTCTACGACGCGGACGGCGGCCGGCTGATTCGCCGGGACGCCTCCGGAACCACGCTGTACGTCGGTGAGACCGAGCTGCACCTCGACAAGGCCGGTCAGACTGTGACCGGTAACCGTTACTACGGGTTCGGGGACCGGGTGGTCGCTGCACGGTCCGAGGGCAAGCTGAGCTGGCTTCTCGGCGACCTGCAAGGGACGCCGCTGACCGCGATCGACTCGGTCACGCAGGTCGTGCAGAAGCGCCGGGTGATGCCGTACGGCGAGACCCGTGGTACGGCGCCGACGGACTGGCCGGGGCAGCGCGACTTCCACGGCGGGACCAGTGATCCGGACACCGGGCTCGTCCAGTTGGGCGCACGGCAGTACGACAAGAGCATCGGGCGCTTCATCTCGGTCGACTCACTCATCGACATGTCCGACCAGCGGCAGATGAACGGGTACGCCTACGCGAACCACAACCCGGTCAGCTACAACGACTCCAACGGCAACTTCGTCGTCGTGGTCGCCGTACCGGTGATCGTCGTGGTGCTGATCGTCGTCCTGCTGCTCGTGGCGATGCTGCAGGCCTACCAGCAGCCGGTCACGACGATCAGCTGGGAGGAGAAGATCCAGAACATCTGGGACGTCCTGAAATGGGCGTGGCACTCGGTGGTCAAGCTGGTCAAGGTGGTCACGACCGTGATCGTCACCCTCTGGCGACTGATCACGGTGGTCGTGATGAGCATCGTCGCGAAGACAGTGGTGATCTACCACACGATCATCAAACACTTTGCGGACAAGAAGAAACCCCGGAACAATCAGAAGGCCCAACGTAACGACGGCAAGAGCAACAGCCGGGGTAACCAGAACCGGGGTAACCAGAACCGGGGTAACCAGCCCAAGAGCAAGGCCCAGGAAGGCAATCCGGGCAAGGGCCAGCAGCCACGGCAGCAGCCACGGCAGCAGCAGCCGCGCAAGCCGAAGGGTCCGCAGCAGCAGGAACGGGTCCTCGGCCGGGAGCCTAGACCGGACGAGCCCATCTACCGCGGCGCGAAAGATGGTGTCGATCCCAAGGCGCTGGAAAAGAACCATTACAAGCTCGACGAGAACGGGATGGTCAAGCCGACCCACGGGATGTCGGTCGACAGCAACTTCGCGAAGCTGGACGGCGGCGGCTGGAACCCCCGGCTGATCGACCGCTCGTCGATCCATCCGGACCTCATGATCCGGCAGACTGGTAAAAGCGCCAGCCACTTCGAGATCATGCCCAGAGAAGCCGGCAAGCTGACCGAGGAAGCCTTCCACGGACTTCTCGACAAGATGAAGTTTCTGTAGCTGAGGAGAAGACATGACCCAGGCAGGCTGGCGGCTCGTCGCCCCGGACGGTTTCGACAACCTCGATTGGTCCGAGGTGGAGGACCGCGGCCTGCTGATGGGCGGTCACCTCGGCTACGGTGACCGCACCTTCCCGGTGATCGTCTACGACCCGGACCGGATCGCCCAGGACGCCGCGGGCGAGACGGACAACGGCGGCCTGTTCTACGAGGCCAACGTCATCGTCGTCGGCGAACTCAGCCGCGCCACCGCCGAGGCGGCCGTCACCCGCCTCGGCGCGGCCGGCTTCCTCGACTGGCTCCTGGGCTAGCTGACCGCAACCCTCGTCGTCCGCCTGCTCAGCAGGTAGGCGACGAGGGCGGTGGGGAAGAACATGACGATGCCGTAGACGGCGACCGGGACGGACATCTCGCTGTTGTTCAGCAGCGACGGGGCTGAGTGCGATGGTGAGCGCCGGCGTGGCGTTGTGAATGCCGATCTCCATCGCGCAGGCGATGGACTGGCGTTCGCCGAGGCGCGCGGCCCGCGGGACGACGTACCCGAGGGCGAGGCTGATCACGTTGAGCAGCAGCGCGATCAGGCCGACCGTGGCCAGGTAGTCGAGGAAGCTGTCCCCTCCGGCGTATTTCGATCCCGTTTCGTCGCAGGATCAACCCCGCTGTCTCCGGGTGGATGCCGAACTGCCGGCCAAGCTCCCGCAATTTGGCTCCGGCCTGGTAGCCGGCGATCAGCTGTGCCGCCTGCTCGGCGTTGAGTTGCTTGGCTGTCCGGGGTCGTTTCCGCGGTGCTGTGGCTGGTTCGGGTGACGAGTTTTGCTTCGGCAGTTGTTTGACGAGCCGCTCCAGGTCCCTGACCTGCGCGTTTGTGTTGTAATGCGGTCCCCGCAGGTCCACCCAGGTCAGAGGCCCTTTCCGAGTCATCGGGGGGCCTTCTCCATCCGGCGCGGCAGCAAAGCAGCAGCGACCTTTCTCACAGGCCAGCCCGGCCAGGCTCCCGCCGAGCTCTTACCGCGGAGAGTAGAGCCACGGTCGCTTCAGATCGAAGAAGTCCGGTACGCCGATGCTGAGCTTGTTCATCTCTTCCATCTGCGCCTTCAGTTCCAGTGGCGGCTCCTTGCCTTCGCCCTCACGCGCATCCTCCTCGGAGGTGAAGTACATCGCCATGGTGTACGCACCGGCCTCGTGTTGGGCCACGAGGCTGCCGATGAGGTCGGGGCGGAAGGCGGCCCAGGCATCCGAGTCCTGTGACATCAACTCTCGGGCCCGATCAGGATCGGTGCCGCGTCCCTGCATGACCTGGACGAACCCGGCGCTCTCGGGATCGCCGGTGGAGTCGACCAGGACGTCGGTGCTGTCGCGGAAGGTGGCGTCACCCGAGAACAGCCTGGAGGTCTCCGCCCACCAGGCGTCCTGCTCCGGCCGGTCGTTGTTCTGCTGGGCCGCCTCCGCGGATTCGAAGCGGGCGAGCGCGATGAATCTGCCGTCCTCCGTCACTCCCGCTGTACTACCGAGCCAGCCCTCAGCGCCGGGCGCCAATTCCTGCGCCCATTTGTCGAGCGCTGCCCGTGCTTGCTCTGGGTCGGCTACCTGTCCTTGAATCACCTGGACAAACATGGCTGGCTCCTTTCAGGGGATGTGGTTCGGATCCCTTCGGACGCTACTCCTGCCCCTCCCCAGCGTCGATACCCGACGAACGAGGCGGCACTGTGGGGCCTCTTCAATCTTTGATCGGCCCTCCGCTCTTGCGCTGGGCGGAGGGACGAGATCTATGATCCGGCCACCGAGAGCATGGCGCCTGGGGTAAGCCGGCCCGCGGCACACGGAGAGACCAACAGGTCGACCAAGGAGGAAACCGTGAGCCGTACATCGATTTACCGGATCCGCAGGGCATTCGTTGCCGTCGGACTCGTTGCGCTCGCAGGGGGTAGCCTGGCGGCACCTGCTGCGGCGGCAGACACTGGAGTCCAGTCCACCTATCTCGTCCTCTACACGGCGGGCGCCAGGACCACCGGCGCACAGAAGGCTGTCGAGTCCGCCGGGGGCACGTTGGTTGCCGACTATTCGGCGATCGGCGTAGTGGTTGCTCGCTCGTCGCGCAGTGACTTCTCGGCAGCGGTTGGCCGCAGCCGGGGGGTCGACAGTGCTGTCGCCACCGGTCAGTTCGCCACCAAAGTCACGGACACGTCGAGCGAGCAGCCGGTAGCCGCGGCGGCTGCGACGTGGGGCGACTCGCTGTCCGGCCTGCAATGGGACATGCGGCAGATCAACGTCCCGCAGGCGCACGCGATCAATTCAGGAATCAGGTCGGTCGTTGTCGGTGACATCGACACCGGGCTCGACTTCACCCACCCGGATCTGGCGCCCAACTACGACGCGTCGCGCAGTACCGACTGCTCCAGCGGAACTCCGCAACCCCTTGCCGTGGGCAACGACAAGAACGGGCACGGTACGCACACCGCCGGCACCATCGCGGCCGCGGCCAATGGTACCGGCATCGTCGGGGTGGCGCCGAACGTCTCCATCGCGGGGATCAAGTCGAGCAACGACGACGGCTTCTTCTTCCCCGAGATGGTCATCTGCTCTTTCGTGTGGGCCGCCACCCACGGGATCGACGTCACGAACAACAGCTACTTTGCCGACCCGTGGCTGTTCAACTGCCGCAACGACGCCGGGCAGCGGGCGATCTGGAACGCCGAGCGGCGGGCCATCGGCTACGCCCAGCACAACGGCGTACTCGTCGTCGCGGCCGAGGGTAACGAGAGCACAGACCTCACCCATCCGACTACCGACGTGGTCAGCCCGGACTTCCCACCGAACTCCTCGGTCGAGCGCGATGTCACCAACGCGTGCGCCGTGGTGCCGGTAGAGGTACCAGGGGTGGTCGGTGTGACGGCGACCGGCAACAAGCGGCTCAAGTCGTTCTACTCCTCGTACGGAACGTCGTCCGCCGACGTCGCCGCGCCAGGTGGCGACTCGATCCTGCAGTTGACCGCCGACGCACCGAACGGGCGGGTCCTCTCGACGTTCTCAAGCGTCGGGACCATCTGCCTGCCGCGCCGGTTGGTGGTCGAGAACGGCGCGAAGTACTGCTACCTGCAAGGCACTTCGATGGCGTCTCCGCATGCCAGCGGCGTCGCGGCGCTGTTGCTCAGTGCACACCGCGCGATGACCTCAGGTCAGCTCTCGGCCGCCCTGCAAGGCGCGACCAACGCGCTGAGTTGCCCTGACACGTCCATCTACGCGGCGTTCCCGCAGAACAGTGGTGCGCCGCAGACTTGCCAGGGTGGCAGCGGCCACAACAGCTTCTACGGATCGGGTGAGGTGGACGCCCTGAAGGCTGTGCAGTAGCCACCCGTCGACGGTGCGCGCCGCCGACCCGGCGCGCACCGTCCGGTGTAATCAGTCCGGGTTAGGAAAGCATGTGCGGAGCGTGATCGGGCTCATGCTCCCAGCGCAGCCGGCTCGAGCCGATGCCCAAGGCGTGTACGCCGTCGTGGTCCAGCGGGCACTCCGCGAGCAAGAACGACGGGAGCCGGGCCGGTGACCCTGCTCCCGTCAGGTGCCCGGTGTGATCAGCTGATCATTCCGTGCGGATCGAGCACGTACTTGCGAGCCGCGCCCTTGTCGAACTCGGCGTATCCCTGCGGTGCCTGGTCCAGCGGGATGACCGTGGCATTCACGTTCTTCGCGATCTGCGTGCGGTCGTGCAGGATCGCTTTCATCAGGTGGCGGTTGTAGCGCATGACCGGGCATTGCCCAGTCGTGAACGACAGCGACTTCGCCCAGCCGAGGCCCAGCCGGATCGACAGCGAACCGGTCTTCGCGGCATCGTCACCTGCGCCGGGATCCCCGGTGACATAGAGCCCGGGGATGCCGACCGCGCCACCGGCTCGGGTGACCTCCATGACTGTGTTGAGCACGGTCGCTGGACGTTCGGTCCGGGCGTCGGTGCCGTGACCGTGTGCCTCGAACCCGACAGCGTCGACGGCGCAGTCGACCTCAGGTTCACCGAGGATCTGTTCGATCTGATCCCGCGGCTCGCCGGCTGAGACATCTATCGTCTCGCAGCCGAAACTGCGGGCCTGCTCAAGCCTTTCCTGCTGCAGATCGGCGACGATCACGACCGCCGCACCCAGCAGGAACGCCGAGGTGGCCGCGGCCAGGCCGACCGGTCCGGCCCCTGCGATGTAGACGGTCGAACCGGGCCCGACCCCAGCGGTGACGCAGCCGTGGTACCCGGTGGGGAAGATGTCCGACAGCATCGTCAGGTCGCGGATCTTCGCGAGCGCCTGGTCCTTGTCGGGGAACTTCAGCAGGTTCCAGTCGGCGTACGGCACCAACGCGTACTCCGCCTGGCCGCCGACCCAGCCGCCCATATCGACATATCCGTAGGCCGACCCCGGCCGGTCCGGATTCACGTTCAGGCAGACGCCGGTCTTGCCCTCCTTGCAGTTGATGCATCGCCCGCAGGCGATGTTGAACGGGACCGACACCAGATCGCCGACCTTGATGAACTCGACGTCCGGGCCGGTCTCCACCACCTCACCGGTGATCTCGTGGCCGAGAGGCAGTCCTGATGGGGCCGTCGTACGGCCGCGGACCATGTGCTGGTCGCTGCCGCAGATGTTGCTGGCGACGACCCTGAGGATCGCGCCGTGGTTGACCTTGCGTCCTACGTTGGCGGGGTTGACCCCTGGGCCGTCCTTGAGTTCCAGGCTCGGGTAGTCGATCGTCTCGACCGCCACGTTGCCCGGGCCCTTGTAAATAACTGCCCTGTTGCCTGGCACGAGTAGTGCTCCTCTCCGGGAAGCTCCGCAGTTGAACGTCGTGGAGCCATGCGATACGGCCTGCTGTGAGGTGTGATGGCAAACGGACCAGTGACATCACCGCCTCACGAACCCGACGGCACTACGTCCTGGTTCGGCCATGCTTCGCCGCCGATCGATCCATGGGCCGCGACCGCCCTGTGGCAGAAGCGATGCGGTCGTCCCCGGCCCCGTCCCCGGTGAATCCCGTCCGGTCAACCCATGCGCACTCGCGCAAAGCCAATGCCGGTAAGGGGATTACTCCCGACGCTAGTCCCGTCCGCCGAACCCGTCAACGGCTCCGAACCTCGGGAGTTGACGAACCCGTTGACAGGTCTCCGGTAGGGGCGTTCCCCCGTTATCGGGGTTGGGATCAGGGCTCCTTCCAGAGTGCCTGATCAGGCTGTACAGCAAGATGGGAACTCCTGATGCCGGCCTGTGGAGACCGAGCCCGTCGTTCGCAGCAGTGTCCGCTGTCGACCAGCAGTCGACGACAGTCACTGAGGCGTCTGTCACCGAGTGAGCCCGGTCAGGGGGTGCGGTAGGTGAGGAGGAGGCTGCCGGTGGGCGTCGAGGTGGCGGATCGCAGGGCCAGGCGGCGGATGTCGGTGGGATTCTCGAAGAGGTGGCGGCCCGGGAAGCCGACGGCTGGGGCGACTACCAGTTGTAGCTCGTCGACGAGGTTCGCGTTGAGGAGGGACTGGG
The DNA here is from genome assembly GCF_014217565.1 of Kribbella qitaiheensis. Taxonomy (NCBI): domain Bacteria; kingdom Bacillati; phylum Actinomycetota; class Actinomycetes; order Propionibacteriales; family Kribbellaceae; genus Kribbella; species Kribbella qitaiheensis. The sequence continues at coordinate 2,865,585 of NZ_CP043661.1, read as the reverse complement.
CGAGTCGGATGCTGCCGTGGATGCCGATGTCGCCGCCTGGTTGGGCCTTGAGGTCCTGGACGAGGTCTTCGACCGGGCCCTCGACTGCCTCGGAGTTGTGCCAAGTGGTCGACAGGGGCGTGGAGGTGACGACGTACTTCTTGACGGTGTTGATGAAGTCGGCAAACGGTTGCTGCGTGACGGTCGGCCAGTACTGCGACCACTCGTCGTACATGTTGCGGCCCAGCAGCACCGCATCCTGGGTGCCGATCACCTTCGCCTCGTGGTCGTCCATCACGGCGTCGAACTCAGGCGGCTGGCCGGCTCTCTCGGTCGGCGTGAAGTACCGATGAGGGTGGTCGACAGCACCGTCGAGGCACATCAAGGTGTAGAGCACGAGCTTGCGCACGAAGCCTCCCGCAGGCTGATAGCGATGGAGGCCAGGGTAGGCCGAGAAGTGATCAGGAATCGAGAAGCGGCGGCGATGCGAGCGCGGATAGCTTGAGTCGTGTCGAAGGCAATCAAGCGAAACTGGAGTGATCGTGAGTACTGAGGGAATCAAGACCGTGTTGCACCCGGTGACGGATCTGGAGAAGGCGAAGGCGATCTACACCGCGTTGCTCGGGATCGAGCCGCAGACGGATTCGAAGTACTACGTGGGGTTTGATGTGGAGGGGCAGCACATCGGCCTGGTGCCGGGTGAGGACATGACCTCGCCGGTGTCGTACTGGCATGTGGCGGACATCGAGGCGAAGTTGGCCGAGGTGACCGCTGCCGGGGCCACCGTGAAGGACGCGCCGCGCGATGTCGCGGAGGGCCGCCTGGTGGCCACCTTCACCGATGCCGACGGAAATGTTCTCGGGCTGGTGCAGGACCCGCACTAGGCTTGCCGTTCCGCACGACAGATGGAGAGATGATGAGCAAGTCGCCCGAGCACGTTGCCGACAGCCACGATCTGATCCGCGTGCACGGGGCGCGCGTGAACAATCTCAAGGATGTCAGTATCGAGATCCCCAAGCGCCGGCTGACGGTGTTCACCGGGGTCTCCGGCTCGGGCAAGAGTTCGCTGGTGTTCAGTACGATCGCCGCCGAGTCGCAGCGGATGATCAACGAGACCTACAGCGCGTTCGTCCAGGGGTTCATGCCGACCCTGGCCCGGCCCGATGTCGACATCCTCGAAGGTCTGACCACCGCGATCATCGTCGACCAGGAGCGGATGGGTGCCGACCCGCGGTCCACGGTCGGCACCGCGACGGACGCCAACGCGATGCTGCGGATCCTGTTCAGCCGGCTCGGCAAGCCGCACATCGGTTCGCCGCAGGCGTTCTCCTTCAACGTCGCCTCGATCTCGGGCGCCGGCGCGGTCACCATCGAGAGCGGCGGCCGGACCACGAAGGAGCGGCGGAGCTTCAGTGTCCTCGGCGGGATGTGTTCGCGCTGCGAGGGCCGCGGCGCGGTGAACGACATCGACCTCACCCAGCTGTACGACGAGACGAAGTCGCTCAACGAGGGCGCGCTGACGATCCCGGGCTACAGCATGGAGGGCTGGTACGGCCGGATCTTCGGCGGCTGCGGTTTCTTCGACCCGGACAAGCCGATCAAGAAGTTCACCAAGCGGCAGCTCGACGACCTGCTCTACAAGGAGCCGACCAAGATCAAGGTCGACGGCATCAACCTCACGTACGAGGGGCTGGTCCCGAAGATCCAGAAGTCGATGCTGTCCAAGGACGTCGACTCGCTGCAGCCGCACATCCGAGCCTTCGTCGAGCGCGCGGTCACCTTCACCATCTGTCCCGAGTGCAACGGCACCCGGCTCAGCAAGGAGGCGCGGTCCTCGAAGATCGCGGGGGTCAACATCGCCGACGTCTGCGCGATGCAGATCAGCGATCTCGCCGACTGGGTCCGCGGCCTGAAGGAGGCGTCGGTTGCCCCGCTGCTCGAGGCGCTCGGCGAGACCCTCGACTCGTTCGTGGACATCGGCCTGGGGTATCTCAGCCTCGATCGGCCGGCCGGCACGCTGTCCGGCGGTGAGGCCCAGCGCACCAAGATGATCCGCCACCTCGGATCGTCGCTCACCGACGTCACGTATGTCTTCGACGAGCCCACGATCGGGCTGCACCCGCACGACATCCAGCGGATGAACGAGCTGCTGCTCCGGCTGCGCGACAAGGGCAACACCGTGCTGGTCGTGGAGCACAAGCCGGAGACGATCGCGATCGGGGACCACGTCGTCGACCTCGGGCCGCAGGCCGGCAGCAAGGGCGGTGAGGTGGTCTTCGAGGGCACCTTCGAGGGGCTGCGGAAGAGCGACACCATCACCGGCCGCCACCTCGACGACCGGGCGACTCTGAAGGAGAAGGTCCGTACGCCGTCAGGCCTGCTCGAAGTTCGCGGAGCGGACACCCACAACCTGCAGGACGTCGACGTCGACATCCCATTGGGGATCCTGGTCGTCGTCACGGGTGTGGCCGGCTCGGGCAAGAGTTCGCTGATCCGCGGATCGGTCTCCGGCCGGGACGGCGTGGTGTCGGTCGACCAGGGCGCGATCCGTGGCTCGCGGCGGAGCAACCCGGCGACGTACACCGGTCTGCTCGACCCGATCCGGAAGGCCTTCGCGAAGGAGAACGGCGTGAAGCCGGCGCTGTTCAGCGCGAACTCCGAAGGGGCCTGCCCGAACTGCAACGGTGCCGGAGTCATCTACACCGACCTCGGAATGATCGCCGGGGTCGCGGCTACCTGCGAGGTCTGTGAGGGGAAGCGGTTCCAGGCGGCGGTGCTGGAGTACACCTTCGGTGGCAAGAACATCAGCGAGGTGCTGACGATGCCGGTCGCCGAGGCCGAGGGATTCTTCGGCGACGGAGACGCGAAGCTGCCGGCCGCGCACAAGATCCTCGAGCGGCTCGCCGATGTCGGCCTCGGGTACCTCACCCTCGGCCAGCCGCTGACGACGCTGTCCGGCGGTGAGCGGCAGCGGATCAAGCTGGCCACGCACCTGGGCGAGAAAGGCGGCGTGTACATCCTCGACGAGCCGACGACCGGCCTGCACCTCGCCGATGTCGAGAACCTGCTCGGCCTGCTCGACCGGCTGGTCGACTCCGGCAAGTCGGTGATCGTCATCGAGCACCACCAGGCGGTGATGGCGCATGCCGACTGGATCATCGACCTCGGCCCCGGTGCCGGCCACGACGGCGGCCGGATCGTCTTCGAAGGCAGTCCTGCCGACCTCGTCGCCGACCGCTCCACCCTCACCGGCGAGCACCTCGCGACGTACCTCGGAAACTGAATCCAACCGATGTCGGGAGGTCATTTCCCGCCACTATTCCTGGAGATTCAGAAATAGATTGGCGGGGATGGCGGGGCGTGGGCTTGGACCTCATCCCTGGAGTGAGGTGCGTGAGCGTTCAAGGTCATGCGGTGGGCGATAGGCAACCGGCGACGGGGAGTGCGACTCTTGGGTGGACGCCGGGGGGTATGTCGGGGGGGAAAGCAGATCACGTGGGGGCGCGGGATCGGCTGACAGGGGCTCGACTGACAGGCGTCCGGAGAGTGGCCGCGGGTGATGTAGTCCGGTGGAGGTCCTGGGAGGGCGCCTCGGCCGGCAGAGAGAGGAATCCAGTAGAACGGGCTCAATCTGGTGGTGAGCTCGATAGGTGGACAAGTCCCGCATCACCCGCGGCCGCCGCTCCCGATCCGGGAGCGGCGTTTTTCTGCGTGTACGACGGCCCTGTTCGGTGAGAGAGTCGTGCCGTGACCGGCCGATCCGAGCAGTCTCCCGTGGAGATCGCCTGTGACGAGTCCGGGTACGAAGGGGAGAAGCTGATCGGTGGGGTGACGGACGTGTTCGCGCACGCCGCCGTCCTGCTCGACGAGGAGAACGCGGCACGCTGCATCAAGGAGCTCCGCGAGCGGATCCGCTCACCTGCCACGGAGTACAAGGCCAACCATGTACTCCGGTCCAAGCATCGCCCGGTGCTCATCTGGTTGCTCGGCCCGTCGGGACCGCTGTTGGGACAGGCCCAGGTGCACCTCGTGGACAAGGCCTACTTCCTCGTCTCCAGGCTGGTCGGCTTCCTCACGAGCGCCGACGGCAGCCTGGCAGACAGCCTGTACGCCGCGGGCCGCAGTACCGGGGGACCGGAATGGGATGCCTTCCTCGCCACGGCGAACAACCTCCTCCGCGCCAAGGATCTCCCGGAGGCGACCACACCCGGTCGAGTCGTTCTACCAAGCCCTCGATGCGCTCCCTCTCGCCGATCTCGAGCCGCTGAAAGCCTCCCGGCCGTACGCCGATCCGCTGCGTGCGAGCCTGTTCGAGGATCCCCGGGCGATCCCGCCACTGGATCCCCTGATGCCTGCCATCGTGCGCGCGATCGAATACTGGGGCGGACCAGACCGGACCGTCGCGATCGCCCACGACCGCCAGACCACGCTCTCGCCCGACCGGATCGGCCAGCTGAGGCAGCTGACTGGCAACCTGGCCGAGCTGGAACTGGTCGAGTCCTTCTCGCATCCCCGCGTCCAGGTCGCGGACTTCCTCGCCGGCGTCGCCCGCAAGATCGCCTCGGACCAGCTGAACGGCACCGACGACGCCGAACTCACCACCCTGCTCCGCCCGTACGTCGACCCGCTGTCCATCTGGTCCGACGATCCCAGCTGGCACCGTCTCAGGCCCCGAGGTCTTGGCAACTGAGCGTGACCTCGGCATAGTTCAGAATGGATCTGAACACGAGGGGGTCCGCGGCCGTGGAAGCAGACAAGCCAGCTCCGCTGCGGGTGGATGCCGAAACCGCCATCATTCTGCGCGAGGCGTATCACAAGATCGAGGCGCTTTACCGAGGCGACCACTACAACCTCTACAACTATGTTCGCGCGGTGGTTGGCAAGATCGCCGCCGTCGATACCTTCTATGTCGGCTTCCTGCAGGGGACCAGCCGGGTGCGGTATCCGTACGGCTTCGACTCCGGCAAGTACGAGGAGCCGGACACCCACAACTTCGGGCCGAGCGGCCAGACCGCGTGGCTGCTCAAACACCGGCAGACCTACCGCTATGCCTACGACGACGGTGCCGTACTCCGGGCCGGTCATCGATTCGGTGACTCGAAGCGCGAGTCAGCAGATGTGGTAACGGTGCCACTCTTCCGGCCGGTGCCGTCGGGGGACGGCCAGTTGTTCGGCATGATCTCGATGCACACCTACGAGCCGAACACGTACGACGACAACGTGGTCCGCGCGTTCGAATGGATCTGTGGAGTGGTGGCCCGGGTGCTGACCCGTGAGGTGGAGGACCGGGACGCACTTCGCCGGTTGCCCGCGGGTGACGGTGTGCCGAACCTGCTCACCTCGGACCACGTGATGGAGTACCTGGCGCACCGGATCGGGACGCTGCGGGAGATCGCCGGCGAGGCGATGGTGGAGCCGGCCGCCGCGAGCCCCGTCGTACAGGAGTATCTGACCCGGCTGGTCCAGGCCGCGGAGCAGATCCAGTCCGAACTGATCGAGATGATGCTGGACACCGATCTCGGGCCTGAGCAGCGGTATGCGAGTCTGACCAAGGCCCAGCAAGGTGTCGCGGTGCTCCTGGTCGACGGCCTGGACAACGATCAGCTCGCCGCCGAGCTCGGGATCAGCCTGAACACCGTGAAGACGCATCTGAGCGCGATCCTGAAGAAGTACCAGATGGCGACGCGTGCCCAGGTGGCCGACGACATCCGCAAGTATCTGGCCCGTTAGACCGCGATGGGTTCGGCCCGGGCGCTCAGCCGGTTCTCAGCCGGTGATGTTCATTCGGGGGTGGTGCCTCGTTCACGGAGAAGCCGAAAGGTGAGTGGGTATCCCTTCTGAACCTGGAGTAGCCGTGAGAATTCCCCGTGCCTGTGTCATCTCCGCCTGCGTCGCTCTGGTCACTCTGACCGTCGGCGTTCCGTCCGCCACCGCCGGCAGTGCCGGTGCCGGCCACGGATCCGGTCATGACGACGACTCCTACACCTTCGCCGTCATCGGCGACATCCCGTACGGGCCGGCGCAGATCGCCGCTTTCCCGAAGGTCGTCCAGCAGATCAATGCCGATCCCAAGGTCCGCCTGGTAAGCCACCTCGGCGACATCAAGAGCGGCTCCTCGCTGTGCACGGATGAGTACTTCGCTGAGGTGAAGACGCAGTTCGACAAGTTCTCCGACCCGCTCGTCTACACGATCGGCGACAACGAGTGGACCGACTGCCACCGGGCGAACAACGGCTCATACAACCCGCTGGAGCGGCTGGCCAAGGTTCGCTCCATCTTCTTCCCGCAGCCGGGCCGCACGCTCGGTGAGCACCCGGCCAAGGTGACCAGCCAGGCCGCTCAGGGCATTCCCGAGGACGTCGAGTTCAGCCGGGCGCACGTGGCGTTCGCCGCGCTGCACGTCGTTGGCAGCAACAACAGTCTGGCGCCGTGGACCGGGAAGACCGGGCCGACGGCTGAGCAGACCGCCGAGGTGCTCGGCCGGACTGCCGCGGTCATCCAAAGCATTCGCGAGACGTTCGCGCGGGCCGGGCAGCACCACGACAAGGCGGTGGTCCTGCTGACTCAGGCCGACATGTTCGACCCGACGGTGGCCGACCCGACCTTCGCGGACTACTTCGCGTTCCAGCCCATCGTGCAGGCGATCGCCCAGGAGTCGGCCGCCTTTCGCGGTCCGGTCTACCTCTTCAACGGCGACAGCCACGTCTACAACAGTGACCAGCCGCTGGCCGCCGGCTCGAAGTGGTCGTCCTTGTACGGCGTGAGTAAGCCGGTCACCAACCTCTCGCGTATCACCGTCGACGGCTCCTCCGGCGTCAACAACTACCTTCGCGTCACCATCAACCCCGGCACCCCCGCCGTTCTCAGCTGGACGCGGGTCCCCTTCACGTCCTGACCTCAGGCAAGGAGCTGCTCGCGGAGCCACGGTTCCGCGATCGGCAGGATCTTGTCGGCGTGCATCGCCTGCAGGTGGTCCAGGCCGGGGAGCAGGTGGACGGCCCAGCCAAGCTCCTCGAGCCGGGACTGGTTCTTCTCGACCGCCGCGCCGATGCTGACGTAGGCGTTCCCCCAGCGTTCGCCGTACTGGATGTTGTCGGCGCTGCCCGCGATGCAGAGCCGTGGGCAACTGACATGGACAGCGTGGTCGTCGAAGGACTGCAGCGCCCGGTACAGAGTGACGAACTGCTGCGCCTGTTCCTTGCTCATGGCAACTTCTGTGGAATCCCAGTCGCCCGGTTCTACGGGAGTGGTCGAGACCGGGGCGCCGGCCAGCTCGTACGTCGCTTCCGTCACCTGGAGCATCGCGGCGTACGGGCCGTCCAATGGTGGGAATCCGCCCATCACCAAGGCGGTCAGTCGATCCGTCCGGATGGCCAACTGGAGTCCGGCGAGACCGAGCCAGCTGTACCCGTAGTACGCGAAGGTCGGTACTTCGGCGGCGTCAGCGACCGCGAGGAAGTCGGCGGCGAGGTTGCCCGGGGTAAGCGTTTCCGGCTTCGGACTGGTCTGGAGCTGTGCCTCGTAGTCGAAGGCGACGACTCGGAAGTGCTCGCTGAATCCCTTGATCAATGAGTGGCCCAAGGCCGGATCGCCGCCCCACGCGCGGAGTTGGTCGGCTTCTGGCCCTTCGACCGGCGGGGCCGGGTTGACCGGCAACAGCAGCGCCGGTGCGTCGACGGGACCGTACACCTCGAACTCGATAGTGCTGCTGTCGTGCAGAATTGCCGTCACCAACTACTCCTTACGTTGTATAGTGTCTTCGAGAGTAACACTTTACGGCGTAAGGAGAAAAGTGGACGACGCTCTGCGCGCGCTCGGGTTGCTCTGGGGGCAGGAGCCGGCGTCGAGGCGCGGGCCGAGCCAGAAGACCAGCGTGGAAGAGATCGTCGGCGCGGCGATCGAACTCGCCGACCGCGACGGGTTGAGCGGCGTCACGATGCGAGCGGTCGGTCAGCAGTTGGGGCGGACGGCGATGTCGCTCTATACCTACGTGCCGGGCCGGGACGTACTGGTCGCCCTGATGTACGACCGGGCGCACGGGGAGGCGACCAGCAGTCGGGGACGGCTGGGCTGGCGAAAGGCCGTGATGGCGTGGTCGACAGACCTGCGCGACCTGTACTTCCGGCATCCGTGGGTGCTGGAGATATCCCAGGCCCGCCCAGTCTTCGGGCCACACGAGCAGGAGGTGCTGGAGCGCCTCTTGGCGATCCTGGCCGGCGAGGGCACGACGGCAAGTGACCGCCGTGCCGTCACGAGCGCACTCTTCAGCATCGTCCGCGAGTCCGCCAAGCGAAAAGCCGAAGCGGCAGCGGAGTCGGAGCACGGCGCCGAATGGTGGGCTGGCCGAGCAGAGGCTCTCCAGGCTGTGGCCCCGGACTTCGCCACCCGCTTCCCCGAAAGCGTGGCCCTGTCCCACGACCAGAGCGAACTCGGCCCCAAACCCTGGATCAAGGCAGCCGAGGATGCGTTCAGGGATGCCGTCACCCTGCTGCTCGACGGGCTGGAACCACGCCTTACCGCTTCCTGACGCCTTGCCAGAGCACCGTCAGAAGATCCTCAAAGGTGTTCTGCCGGGGCGGCGACTGGGGCTGGGACGAGCTGCTGCTCCGGATGTCGCCGGAGAAGATGTGCGCGGTGATCGGCACGCACCGGGGCATGAGCCTCACCACGATCCGGAACTGGATCGGGTCCAGCACCCGGGCGGAGTTCTTCCAGGCCTGCGACGAAGACGGCATCCTGGTCTGGAACGACTTCTGGGAGGCGGGCGAGTTCTCCGACGACCGGCCCGGGTACGGCGAGATCGCGCGCGACCCGATCGTCCGGTACGGCAGCCACCCGAGCATCGTGATCGGGCCCCCGACCACTTCACCCCTGAAGCTCCTGGTCGCATACAACCATCCACGCCGCACTTCGGACACCAACCCGGCACTTCGGACAAGTAATGACGTGACCGGACCCCCTGGTTGGTGTCCGAGGGCCCGACTTCCGACCGGATGGGTGGCCGCCTTGTGCTCCAGATTCGTGGGTTCGTCGCGTCGGCGTACCGGGTCCATGCACAAAGGCAGTTGGGTCGAGGGGGTCTGCGGACGGATGGGGGCGGGGGGGAAGTCAGTCTTCGGGGTGGTCGGTGGGGTCGGTGAGGGTGATGTCCAGGGCGGAGGCCATCGCGATGGTGACGGCGAGGGTGTCGATGGGGGAGGTGTTGGCGATCTTCGCGCCGGCCAGGCTGGCGATGCCCTTGGTGCCTTCCCAGCGGCAGTCGACGAAGACGGCGCCGGTCGCGCGGACCTGGGAGAACTCGACGCCGGCCAGGTCGCAGCGGCGGAAGATCGTGCCGGTCAGGTCGGCGGAGACGAAGTCGGCGTTCTGCAGCCGGCAGTCGGTGAACTCGACCTTGACGAATTTCGCGAACCGGAACGAGCTGAAGTCGAGCACCGAGTCCCGCAGGGTCGTGTGCTGCAGGCTCAGACCAGGGCCGGCGAATCCGGTCAGCCGCGACGAGGTGACCGCGAGCCGCGTCCCCGAGGCGTCGGACCAGCGGGCGTTGGCGAGGTCGCAGTGGTCGAGTACGACGTCGACGAGGATCGCCTTCTCGAGGTCCGACCCACCGAACTTGCACCGGGTCAGCCGGCCGCCGCTGATCTCCACGTGCTCGGCGACGACATCGCTCAGGTCCTGGTCGTCGAGCGTCACATCGGTCAGCCGGTCCTCGTCCTCCAATCCGTCCGGCCCGACCTCGTACGCGTCGAGCTGGGCCCGAAGTCGAGGCGTGGCGATCCGGACAGCGGGTTTGCGAGCGGCCATCCAGCCACCTTAGTTCCGAGCGAAATGAGCGGCCGCGCCGAGGATCGCGGAGTGCTCCGTATCGGCCGTCGCGGCGGCGTGGAACGGGAAGACCGACTCGACCACATCGAACGCCCCGGAGATCGCACCACCCAGTACTACGCGGCTCGCGCCGAACCGTTCGAGCCAGCCGCCCAGCACCTCGGCCAGCACCCCGAAGGTGTCCAGCAGCACCTGACGTGCGACCGCATCACCGCCACGCGCGTGATCGGCGACCTCCTTGACGCCCCAGTTCTCGGGCAGGGCGCCCGCGCGCTCGGAGTACAGGCGCAGGATCGCCCGGGCCGAGATCCAGTCCTCCAACGGCTTGCCCCGGTAGTCGGTGCGGTAGAGCTCGCCGCCGGGCGGCACGCTGTCGCCGGTCCGCACCGCGCGGCCGTCGTCGAGGAAGCCCGACCCGATCCCGGTCCCGATGGTGACGCCGACGCAGCGGTCCTGGCCGCGGAGCGCGCCCGCGGCCCACTCGCCGACCGAGAACGCCTCCGCGTCGTTCAGGAACACCACCTGCTCGACGCCGAGCGACTCCCGCAGAGCCTTGCGCAGATCCAGCCCGTAGAGCGCGGCGAACTTGTCCAGGCGATACCAGGCGACGCCGGTCTCGTAGTCGAACGGCCCCGGCAGCGCCACCGCCAGCCCAGTTGCCAATGGCAACTGCCGGGCCGCGGCGGCCAGCGCTTCGACGATCGCCCCCGCCGACCCCTTGGAGTCGAGCGTCGCCCGCTGCGCCACCTCGACCTGCCACGACCCCGGCCGGACCGAAGCCGCCGTCACATGACTCCCGCCAACCTCCAGCACCGCCACAACTTCCGTCTCACCCATCCGCACATCATCCCTGACGAGTGCGGCCGGTGGCCGGATCGGTTGGATGCCTGGGGCAAACTGACCGTATGGAGATCATGGTCGACGGCGTGAAGGTCAGCTATCACGTCGCTGGGGACGGTCCGGTCTGCCTGGTGCACTCGGGTGGGCCCGGGATCCACTACGACTACCTGCGGATGCCGGAGCTGGAGAAGCACCTGACGATGGTGTACGTCGAGCCCGTCGGCACCGGGAACTCCGGGCTGCTGCCGGACGGCGACTACAGCGTGGCGCGGTATGCGTACTTCGCGGACCAGGTTGCCCAGCACCTCGATGCCGGAAAGGTGTTCTTCCTGGGCCATTCGCACGGTGGTTTCGTCGCGCTGCAGTTCGCGCTCGACTATCCCGAGCACCTCGCCGGAGTCATTGTGTACGACGGGATGGCGTTCAACGGGCAGGAGCTCGGCGAGGAGGCGTTCCGCCAGATCGAGGCGTACGCCGCTCGCAGGCCGGCCGGGGATCCGCTCGCGGCGCAGGTGATCGCGGCGTGGACCGAGGAAACCGAAGAGGACAAGGCGAGCCAGCTCGACGCACTCGGCCGGCTGCTGCCCGTCTATTTCAAGGACTACCCCGCGATCAAGGACCGGATCGCGGACTGGGAATCGCTGGTCGACATCACGGTCGACCCGAACCGGCAGCCCGCGCCCTGGGACGTCCGCGACAGGCTCGGCGCGATCGCCGTACCGGTGCTGGTCATCGTCGGTGAGTACGACTTCATCTGCGGCGAGAAGTGGGGCCGGCAGTTGCACCACGGGATCGAGGACTCCGAGCTGATCGTCCTGCACGACAGCGGCCATTTCGGCCACCTCGAGGAGCCCGAGGCGTTCTACGCGGCGGTCGAGGCCTTCACGGCCAAGCAGTGAAAAGTCCGTAACCGTTCCCGCAACAAGGGGGAACCGATGTCGGCTGCCCGCGCGTAGTGGCTGTGGAACGATGGTCAGCAGCGGGACCCGCCCATCCCGGTCACGCTGCTGCCGCCCTGACGACGAAGGTGACCGGTTTGCGTGCCGAGACGAGTGCGACCTCCGCTGTCGTGACGCTGAGCGTCGCGGTCGCGGTGACCGGGCACGTCCTGGTCCCGGGCGGTTCCGTCCCGCTCGCCGTCGTGCCGCAACTACTCGCGCTGGCTGGTGCCTGTTGGTTGCTCGGTGAGTTCCTGGCCGGGCGGCGATCGCTCGCGATCGTAGTACTGGCCGGGGTGCAGCTCGTCGTCCACCTGACCTTGGGCGCGGCGCATCAAGAGCCGGTCGCTGTTGCCCATGTCCACGAGATGCCGATGGACATGGACATGCCGATGCCGATGGCAACCGAGCCACCGATGCATGCCGGCTTCAGCGGCGCGCTGGCGATGACGGCTGCTCACCTGCTGGCGCTGCTCGCCAGTGTCTTCGTGATCGGCCGCGCGCACGGCTGGGTCACTCGCGTACTTCGGATCCTCGCGCGGCTGGTCCCCGAGGTCCCGGCCGGTCTGATCGTCGTACCGGGTGTCCGGCGCCTGCTGATCGCAGTACAGGAGCCGCGGCGGACCCAACGCTGGCTGAACTCGAACGGATCGCGGCGCGGACCGCCGGCCGGACAAGTGTTGCTCGCCTCGTCCTGACCGGTCACGGGAAAGCCCGTCGACCGGGTGAACTCGTATGTCCGCAAAGGGGTCTCACTGTCATGTCCAAGAAATTCGTACTCCGCGCTGCCGCGATCACCGCGGCCTCGGCGCTCGTCCTGGTCGGAGCCGCCACCTCGGCGTCGGCCCATGTCACGGTGTCGTCGCCGGACGCCAAGCCCGGTGGCTACGCCAAGCTGGTGTTCCGGGTCCCGAGCGAGTCCGACACGGCCAGTACGACGAAGCTGGTCGTCTCGTTGCCGAAGGATCTCCCGTTCGCCAGTGTCGGCGCGCAGGTGAAGGCCGGCTGGAAGGTCGAGAAGACCGAGGAGAAGCTGGCCGCGCCGGTCAAGGCCGGCGACGTGACGCTGACCAAGGCGATCACCACCGTCACCTGGACGTCGGTGCCCGGCGGCGTCGGCGTGCCTCCGAACGAATTCGACGAGTTCGCGCTGTCGGTCGGCCGGCTGCCCGAGGGTGTCGACTCGATCAACTTCCCCGCTGTCCAGACGTACAGTGACGGCGAGGTGGTCAAGTGGGAAGAGCTCGCCAAGGACGGCGCGGAGAAGCCGGAACATCCGGCCCCGGCGCTGAAGCTGACGGCCGCGATCACTCCGGTCGCCGCGACGACAAACGAGACGAAGTCCGGCTCGGGCAACCTGGCGCGGATTCTCGGTGGCGCCGGGTTGCTGGTCGGCCTGATCGGGCTCGCGTTCGGGCTTCGGCCGCGGAAGCCGTAATCGTGCGTCGACTGATCGCAGTACTGGTGGCGTCGCTGTTCGCCCTGGTGGTGTCCGCCGGGGCGGCGGCGGCGCACTCCAAGCTGGAGTCCATGACGCCCGCCGACGGCTCGACGATGGCCGCGCCGCCGACGAAGGTCGTCCTGACGTTCAACGAGCCGGTCGGCAGGACCGGCGCCGAGGTCCAGGTGAAGTCGCCGACCGGGAACAACGTGTCCTCGGGTGACATCCAGGTGATCGACAACCAGGTGACCCAGCCGGTCGGGGCGATGATCGAGGCCGGGAAGTACACCGTCGATGCGCGGATCGTCTCCGCCGACGGGCACCCGGTCACGGTCACCGGTAGCTTCACCGTGACGCACGCCGGCCACGCTCCGGGCAGCGTGGTGCCCACGAGTCAACCCGCAGCCAAGGACAACTCGAACGTGGTGGTCATCGTCGCGATGGTGCTGGTGATGCTCGTGGTCGTCGCGCTGGCGATCGTGATCGTCCGTCGCCGTCCCGCTTCGTGATGAGGAGATTCCTCGGCGTCGGGATGGTTGCCGCAGGCATCGTAGTACTGGTGGTCGCCCTGCTGGTCGCGGGAGGCACACCGAAACCGTTGCCTGCGGGCCTTTCCGGCGCGAGCATGCCGGTGTCCTGGGCGCTTCCCGTACTGCGGCTCGCGGCCGACCTCGCCGCGGTCGCCTGCGTCGGTGGCTTGTTAGCGGCCGTGGTTTTCCTTCCCGCTGAGGGTGGAAAGCTTGTAGGGCAAGGGCTTCGGGCGGTTCAGGATGCGGCCGTCGTCGCCGGAGTGTGGGCAGTGGCGAGCCTCGGCGGATTGGTCGCGACGGCGTCGGTGATTCTCGGCGTACCGCTCTCGCATCTGGCCGAACACGCGGAGCTGGCCGGTGGCCTCAACCAGGTCAGGGCGTTGGCGGTCACCACCGTGCTGATGGCGATTCTGGCAGTGGTGCTCAGCGGTTGTCGCACAGTCGCCACTGCTCGGGTCTGCTTGGTGCTGGCGGCGGCCGCGCTGCTCGGGCCGTTGCTCAACGGGCATGGGGCGATCGAGCGAACCGCGTTTTGGTCCGTACTCGCGACTGCCTCACTCGTCGTCCATGTGTTCGCGGCGACAGTGTGGATCGGTGGGCTTGGCGCTCTCCTGCGGTACGCCCGGGATCGGGTGGCGGTCGAGCGGTTCAGCGCGTTGGCATTGATCTGCGCCGTCTCGGTCGGTGTCACCGGGCTGCTGACGGGCGAGATCCACCTCGGGGGGCGGGAGGACGGCTGGGGGCTGATCACGCAATGGGTGACGAGTGGGTACGGAGCGCTCGTCTTCGCGAAGGCGGTCGCCTTCGCAGTACTCGTTTGTATCGGCTGGTGGCATCGGAAGGCGACACTCCCGTCACTCGCATCCTCGCCCACGGCCTTCTGGCGCTTGGCCGCGGGGGAGCTGGTCCTGATGGGGGCGACCGTCGGGCTCGCCGTTGCCCTCTCGCGCACTCCCTAATCGTCACCTAGGTGATATGTCAACGATGGCCGGTACGATGGGGACATGGCGGGGACACGGTGGCTTGATGCGCGCGAGGCGCATCTCTGGCAGTCGTACCGTGACAGCAACCGCGAGTTGTCCAGCGCACTGGAGACACGGCTGATCAAGAACTCGGGGCTGTCAGGGGCGGACTACGCCTTGCTTCACCCGTTGTCGACGTCCCCGCAAGGAGTACTGCGGACCCGCGATCTCGGCCGCTCGATCGGTTGGGAGCGGAGCCGGTTGTCGCACCAGGTCAGCCGGATGGAGAAGCGCGGACTGGTGGTCCGCGAGGAGTGCGCCTCCGACGCTCGCGGCTCGATGATCCGGCTGACGGACGCCGGCCGGGCGGCGGTCGAAGCAGCCGCGCCCGATCACGCCGACGCCGTCCGCACCTACCTGCTGGACAAGCTCACCCGCGAGGAGCAGGACGTCCTCACCACCCTGCTCGACCGCGTCCTCGCAGGTCTGCCGTACCGCGACCTGTGCCGCGTCGACCCAGCAGACTCCACAGACTGCGACGCTCCCTGCCCCGAAGGGACCGCTGGAGAGACCACCGCAGCCACGCCGGCTACCGCCATCCGCTAGGCGCGACACTCTGGCCACCGTCCGTACTGCACAGCGCGACCAGGACCACGGGGATCGCGCTGTGTCCGAACTGCCGCCTGACCGACCTTGTGCACGAGCTGAGTACTTTCCTCGCCGGATCTACTGATCTGGTGCACAAGGTCGGGCCAACTTCGCGCTATCCAGCGAACAGCCTGCCAGCGACCCGCCCCGCGCGGCGTGCGGCCGACCTTGCACCCGCCTCACCCCAACCTGTCCTGGCCGGGAATCTCGGCCCCGTTCGGTGTGCTCCGCCCCCTCCTGTCGGGGTTTGCCCACTGCTGTACCAGTGGGCGAACCCCCACGCGGCGGGGCGAACCCCCACGCGGCGGGGCGAACCCCCACGCGGCGGGGCGAACCCCCACGCGGCGGGGCGAACCCCCACGCGGCGGGGCGAACCCCCACGCGGCGGGGCGAACCACGCCAGTTGCGGAGGTGGGTGGGGTCGGCCGTGCCCGGGCGGCGCGAACCACACCAGCCCGTCAGTCAGCCCGGCTCGGTGATGCGAATTGTGGCCGCCTTCCGCGCTATGGGGTGCGGCTACCGCCAGTGCGCGGAGGTAGGTGGCGGTGACACGCCGTTACGGTCGGCGGGGGATGTGGTCGGCCGGAAGAATGAGAGGAGTCCGTTCAGATGCGCCTGAATTTGACAACGATTTTCATTAACGGCAGGATTCGACCCGGCGACCACTCCTCGTCGGGGCCCTCTCACCGTGAAGGAAATGCGGATGTCCGAAGCTTTGAACAGACGAGGATTCCTAAGCCTGGCAGGCGGTTTGGCTGTTGCCGCGGTCAGTGGGTGTGGCTCGGGGGACAGCCCGGCGGCGCCGAAGTCCGGTGGGCGGCTGCGGGCGGTGTTCGCCGGGGGTGGCGCCAAAGAGGTCCTCGACCCGCATGTGCAGAGCTTGTTCGTCGACATCGCGCGGCACAAAGCCATCTACGAGAAGCTGGTCGAGCTCGGGCCGGACCTGAAGCCCGTACCGCGGCTCGCGGCGAAGTGGGAGCCGGACGCGCAGGCCGCGACCTGGCGGTTCACCTTGCGGGACGCCACCTTCCACGACGGCAAACCGCTGACGAGCAAGGACGTCCTCTACAGCCTGTCCCGGATCGCCGATCCGACCGCGCCCGAGCGGGTCGCTCAATCCTCGCTCGCCGCTCTCGACCTGCGCCGTTGCAAGGCGATCGACGAGCGGACCATCGAGCTGACCTTGGCCGCGCCGAACGCGGAATTCCCTGCCCTGCTGGCCGGAATCGGCACCCAGATCGTCCGGGACGGGTTCAAGGACCCGACCGAACCGATCGGGACCGGCGCCTTCCGGTTCACCTCGTTCGAGGCCGGTCGCTCGATGGTCGCGGCCCGGTTCGACGACTACTGGGACGGCGCCGCGAAGATCGAGGAGCTGCAGATCCTCTCCGCCGACGCCGAGGCCCGGGCGAACGCCGTACAGGGTGGTCAGGCGGAGTACGCGAACGAGATGACCGCGACTTTCGCCCGGACGGCCGAGGCCGGCAAGACGGTGAAGATCGTCGCTGCGAAGGGATCGACCACGCAGGCGTTCGTGATGAAGGTCGACCAGCCGCCGTTCGACAACCCCGATGTCCGGCTGGCCTTCAAGCTGCTCGCGGATCGGCAGCGGCTGGTGGACGTGGTGCTCGCCGGCCGCGGCGTCGTCGGCAATGACCTGTTCGGCAAGGGATTCCAGTACTACCCGGCCGAGCTGCCGCAGCGCGAGCGGGATGTCGAGCAGGCCAAGGCGTTGCTGAAGAAGGCGGGCCTGATCGGCAAGGAGGTGGAGATCTTCACCTCCGATGCGTCGGCCGGGTTCGTCGAAGCGGCCACGTTGTTCGCCGAGCAGGTCGCCGAGGCCGGCGTGAAGCTCAAGGTGACGACCGGAAGCGCCCAGACCTACGCGAAAGACCTGCTCACCAAGGGCGCGATGGGGAGTCATCGGTCCGGCGCGATGCCGATCCCGCAATACATCACCGATCGGTTGCTGACGAAGTCGCCGTTCAATGTGACGCATTGGCGCCGGCCGGCTTTCGATGCCGCCTTCGCCGCGGCACAGGTGCAGACCGACGAGGCCGCCCGCGCCGCGAAGTACGGCATACTGCAGAAGGCGTTGCGGGACGAGGGTGGGATTCTTGCCTGGGGGCATCCGGACTTCCTGATCGCGATCTCGTCGAAGGTGCAGGGCGTCCAGGCGGTGCCGCCGAACACTGTCGACTCGGGTCGGTTCGACAAGGTGTGGCTGGCCTGAATGCGGTCGTACGCCGCCCAGCGGGCCGCCTTGGCGGTAGTCCAGCTGGCTGTCCTGTCCGTTCTGGTCTTCGTGCTGACCGCGTTGCTGCCGGGCGATGCCGCCGACATGCGGTTCACCGAGACGCTCACACCTGACCAGGTTGCGCGCTTGCGATCGCAACTCGGGCTCGATCAGCCCGCGGTCGAACGGTTCGTGCACTGGTTCGGGAACGTGCTGACGGGCGATCTAGGGTCATCGCTGATCAGTGGCGGACCGGTGCTCGACATCGTGAAGGCATCGGTCGGCGCGACGCTGGTGCTGACGCTGGCAACGTTGGCCGTGGTGGTTCCGGCTGCGGTCGCGCTCGGGTTGCTGATGGGGACCCGGGAGAACGGTCGCGTCGATCGGGTCATCACGTCGATCACGCTGGCGTTGAGCGCGATCCCGGACTTCGTGATCGCGGTCGTCCTGGTCACCTTGTTCTCGCTGAAGCTCGGTTGGCTTCCGGCGACCTGGGTCGGCGGTGACGTGCTCGCCAGTCCTGTGTTGCTCGTGCTGCCGGTCGCCGTCCTGCTCGGTCGGACGGTGTGTCTGCTGTCGCGCCAGGTCCGGGCCGGCACGATCAACGCGCTCAATGCCGACTACGTCGTACAGGCTCGGCGGCTCGGCGTACCGCGTCGGCAGTTGCTGTTGCGGCATGTGCTGCCGAACGCGGCTGTGCCTGGTGTGCAGGAGTTGGCGCGGACCGGGGACACCTTGCTGGGTGGGGTTCTGGTGGTCGAGGCGATCTTCGCGATCCCCGGCTTCGCGACGGCGTTGGTGAACGGCGTGGAGACGCGGGACGTGCCGGTGGTGCAAGGGCTGACGCTGGTACTGGCGGTCGCCGCGTTGCTGATCAACCTCGCCGCCGACCTGGTCTGCAACCGCCTCGTCCCCCGGACGGAGCTGCTGCGATGACCTCCGACGAGCCGCGGCCTGCTGCCGACGACCCGGTCGTGGGACGGCGCACGCCCGATGAGGCGGGGGTGGGACGGCGTACGCCCGATGGGGCGGGGGTGGGACGGCGTACGTCCGATGGGGCGGGGGTGCGGCGGCGTACGTCCGATGGGGCGGGGGTGGGACGGCGCACGTCCGATGGGGCGGGGGTGCGGCGGCCGTGGCGTTCGGTTGGAGCCCGTACGCCGTTGGTCGTGTCCGCTGCGCTGGTGCTGGTTCCGTTGCTGGTGGCGATCTTCGGGCCGTTGGTGTCGCTGGATGCGAGGCGGGGGCTGCCGTACGAAGGTGGTGCACGGCTGGGGACGGACGGGCTCGGGCGGGACGTACTTCAGTTGCTGCTTGTCGGCGGTCGGACGGCGCTGGGGATGGCGGTTGGTGCGGTGGCGATCGCCTATCTGATCGGCGGGCTGATCGGGCTGGTCGCTGCGTCCACGAGGCATAGGTGGGTCGACGAGGTGCTGATTCGCCCGCTGGATGTGTTGTTGCCGTTGCCGTCCTTGCTCGTGATCAGTGTGGTGGCCGTCGGGTGGCGGGCTTCGCCCTTGGCGATCACCTTGGCTGTTGCCATGGTCAACGTTCCGACGGTGGCTCGGTTGGTGCGAGCCGCCGCGTTGGATGCTGCGAGTGGGCCGGTGGTCGAGGCGTTGCGGATGCAGCGGGAGAGCTGGGTGGGGATCCAGCTCGGGTACGTCGGCCGGTCGGTGCTCGGTCCGGTGGCGGCGGATGTCGGGACGCGGATCACCTTGGCGGTGTTCCTTGTTGCCTCGGTCAACTTTCTGGGATTGGGGCTGAGCCCGACCGCACCCGACTGGGCGGTCAGTGTTTCGCGCAACAGGGAAGGCGTACTGCTGCAGCCGTGGGCGGTGATAGCGCCGGCCCTGATGCTGGTGGCGTTCACGCTCGGCTTCAACCTGCTCGCCGACCGCCTCGTCCACCGCTCGCGACGCCTGGCGAGAGCTGAGGTGAACGGATGAAGCCGGTGGTCGAGGTGAGTGGGCTGTCGGCGGTAGCGGGTTCCGCGATTCTCGTCGACGGGGTCGACTTCCAGGTCTGGCCCGGGCAGGTGACGGCCCTGGTCGGCGCCTCAGGCTCAGGCAAGACCACCTCCGCCCTCGCACTGCTGGGCGAGCACGGCGCCGGCGTGCGCCTCGCGGGCCGGGTAACGGTCGATGGCGAGGATCTCCTGCTGGCGCCCAAGGTGCAGAGCGCGAGTGGCAGGGCGGGGTCGGGCGAGGGAGCGGGGTCGGGGTCGGGCTCGGGCGAGGGATCGGGCTCGGGCGAGGGAGCGGAGTCGGGCGAGGGGAGGGGGTCGGGCTCGGGCTCGGGCTCCGGGACGGGGACGCGGTCGGGCGAGAGGGGTGCCTCTGGTCTGGGGAGGGGCCTCGCCTCCTGGGGAGGCGGGGTGGATCTGGTTGTTGCCTCGAGGATTCGGGGGCGGGTGGTGGCGTATATGCCTCAGCATCCGGGGAGTGCGTTGAATCCGGCGCGGCGGATCGGGGCTGGGCTTCGGGAGTTGGGGAGATTGCATCATCCGGGGGAGGGGGTGGTTGCGGAGGCTGTGCGGGCGGCGCAGTTGGCGGGGGATCGGGGGACGTTGCGGAGGTTTCCGCATCAGTTCTCCGGGGGGCAGCGGCAGCGGATCGCGTTGGCGCAGGCGATGGTCTGCCGTCCGAAGGTGCTGGTGCTCGATGAGCCGAGTACGGGGCTGGATTCGATCACCCGGTTGCAATTGGTGACTGAGCTCCGGGAGCTGGCTGAGCAAGGGCTGGGGGTTTTGCTGCTGAGTCACGATCTCGACCTGGTGCGTGCGCTGGCGCAGTACGTCGTGGTGCTGGACGCGGGGCGGGTGCTCGACGCCGGTGGGACGGATGTTCTTCCAGCTGCAACACAAATCCGGGCCCGGCCGGGAACCACCGAGGGTGCGGCACCGTTGCTCCAGGCAATGAACCTGTCCGCCTCGGTCCGTACTCGCGGGCGCGACCCAATCCTGCAGGAGGTCGATCTCGCCGTGCCGGCCGGTGGCTGCGTGGGTGTGGTCGGCCGTTCCGGTAGTGGCAAGACGACGCTGGCCCGCTGCCTGGCCGGCCTGCACGAACGCCAGACCGGCCGGATCACCCTGTCTGGTCAGGAACTTCCCGTACTGCGGAAGCGGTCCGCCGAGCAGACCAGGCGGGTCCAGTACGTGTGGCAGGAGGTCCGCGGCTCCTTCGACGAACGCCGTCGGGTCGACGACCAGGTAGCCCGTACTGCGGTGCGCCTACGTGGCATCAGCGAAGTGGAAGCGAAAGCCGAAGCGATCGCGACACTCGCCCGGCTGGGTGTCTCTGCCACGGTGGCGGCCAGACCTCCGAGCAGGTTGTCGGGTGGGGAGCTCCAACGAGCGGCGATCGCACGAGCATTGCTCGCTCGTCCCGACGTACTGGTCTGCGACGAGATCACCACCGCGCTCGACGAGCACGGCACCGGTCTCGTTGTCGAGTTGCTCACCGAGCTGAAGGACGCCGGGACGGCGCTGGTCTGGATCAGTCACGACCTCGGACTGGTCGCCGCGGTCTCCGATCACGTGCTGGTGCTGGACGACGGCCGGGTGATCGAGCAGGGGCCGCCGAAGGCGGTGATGGCGGAGCCGGTTCACGACGTGACCCAGCGGCTGGTGAGGGCCGCTCGCATCGGCCGAAGCGAACCCGGCCCGGATCCCCGGCCGCAGAGGCCGGCCACGCCGCAAGACGCATCACCGAAGACCGCGGCACCGAAGACCGCGGGGGCCGAGACCGCAGTACCGAAGACCGCAGTACCCGAGACCGCGGTACTGGAAGAAACCGAAGCACTCGAGCCTCCGCCCGCGCTGAGTTGTGCCGACACGAGGAGCGAACCGCAGCGATGAAGCCGTCCCGATTGCACGATCATCTGGCGGAGGCGATCAAGGATCCCGACCCGATCCGGGTCGGTGACGACCTGATCTGCCTGCGGTTCGAGACGATGAAGGTGTACTCCGCGCTCGGCGCGGTCCGGCATCTGCTCGACAGCGGCGCGGTGAAGCCGGGTGACACCCTGATCGATTCCTCCAGCGGGATCTACGCGCACGCGCTCGCGCTGGCCTGCCACCGGTACGGGATGAAGTGCCACATCGTCGGCTCGACCACCGTCGACCGGCCTCTGAAGATCCAGCTCGAGATCCTCGGCGCGACGATCGAGCAGGTGCCGTCGTCGAACAACCTGCAGCTGGACCAGAACCTCCGGGTCCGCCGGATCGGCGAGATCCTGCGCGACAACCCGACGTACCACTGGATGCGGCAGTACCACGACGAAATCCACTACCTCGGCTACAGCGCGGTCGCGGATCTCGTCGACGACCTGGTGCCGACCGGGCCACTGTGCCTGGTCGGTGGCGTGGGGACGGGGGCGTCGACCGGGGCGATCGCGGCCTTCTTGCGGGATCGCGGCCGGGATGTGAACCTGGTCGGCGTCCAGCCGTTCGGCAGCATCACGTTCGGGGCCGGGCACACCCAGGATCCGGAGATGATCATCGCCGGCATCGGCAGCTCGATCGAGTTCCAGAACGTGCGGCACGACCTGTACGACCGGCTGCACTGGGTCTCGTTCGAGTACGCGATGTCGGCCGCGGTCGATCTGCTCCGTACGTCCGGAGTCTTCGCCGGGCTGTCCGCGGGAGCGGCCTATCTGTCGGCGTTGTGGGAGCACAACTGCGACAGCAGCCGGAAGCACGTCTTCCTCGCTGCTGACACAGGCACCCGGTACGTCGAGTCGGCTTTTGCCCGGCATGCCGAGGCCCGGCCGATGAACGCGATGCGACCGCGCGAGATCGAGTCGCTGGACGACCTCGCCGTACCGTGGTCGGCGATGTCCTGGGACCGGCGCGAGTCGTCCCAGCTGCGGCGCCGCGAGTTCCCATCTGCGACCCCGTCGCATTAGTGTGGGCTGGGTGCCGGGGTATGTGCCGCAGTTGTCCGCCCTGTCCTACGACGCCGAAAGGCTGGCTGATCTGCCATGACCTCTGTTGCTCTACTTGCTGAATCGGTGCTTGCGGGGGAGCGCGGTCCGGCGCCGTCCGAGTTGTCCGTGATCAGCGCCTTCTGGCTGCATCACACGACCCGGCTGCCGGGTGCGGATGTCACCTACCGGAACTACTACGTGCTGCTCCGCGTCGGTGAGGTGTTCGGCGCGTGCTCCTTCGAAGCGGGTGAGCTGGACCCGGCGTACTGCGAGGAGACGTCCGGACTCTCGCTGGACAAGCTGATCGCGGACGCGCCACTGCCGGTCCGTATCGCCGCCCTCGATGCGTACCTCGCATCGGTCGAGCCTCACCACACCGCAGTCGGTGCGGAAGAAGTCGTCCTGCCAGCCGGTACGCCGGACGTTCGCGCGCGGGCCCGGGATGCCGCGGTCGCGGGACTCCTGGATGTCCGGGCCGGTTCCAAGGTCGCGTTGATCGGCGTGGTGAACCCGCTGGTGGACGCCATCACCGAACGCGGCGGAGTCTGTCTGCCGTGTGATTTCAACCTCGTCCAGACAGCTTCCGGATTGCCGGTTTCTCGCGACATGACGGAGGTCATCGATGCCGCCGACGCCGTCGTGGCCACCGGAATGACCTTGAGCAACGGGAGTTTCGACCTACTCATTGATCGTTGCCGTGAGCAAGAGAAGCCGTTGGCGGTCTATGCTCAGACGGGCAGTGCGGTGGTGCGCGCGTTCCTCGGCTCCGGGGTGACCGCACTGTCCGCGGAGCCCTTTCCCTTTTCCCAGTTCAGCTCCCGCCCGTCGAGCTTGTACCGCTATCGCAGCATGATCGGAGACGTCCGGACGTGAGTACCGACAACCTCATGGTTGACACCGTGCCGGGGGACCTGCGGATGGCCAAGCGGTTGTGGCCGTTCCTGCTGGCCTCGACGGTCAGCCTCATCCCGTTCACCGTGTTCGGCATGTATCTGGTGCCGATCGCGGCCGCGACGGGCGGGAGCGTGGCGGAGATCGGCGGGCTGCGGGGGCTCGGCGGACTCGCGGCACTGATCGTCGGAGTCGCGCTGGCGCCGATGATCGACCGGCTCGCGCGCGAGCTCGTGGCTGCCGGTGGTCTTGCGTTGCTGGGGATCTCGGCCGCATCGGGTGCTATTGGCAACGTCTTCGCGCTGGCCGCGTTCTGCCTGCTGATCGGGGCGTCGACCTCGATCCTCGGGCCGTCGATCGGTGCCGCTGCCGCGGACCGGTTCGCGTCTCCTGCCGCGGCCGGTCGGGCTGTCACGCTGGTCTCGGCGACGACGTCGATGATGGCGATGCTGGCCGCGCCCGTGCTCGCAGTACCGGGTCTTGTCTGGGGGTGGCGAGGGAATCTGCTCGCCGCGTCGGTGATCTCGCTCGCGCTGTCGGCGGCGTTCTTCTGGCGTGGCCGGGGGCGGAAGGCGCCAGTGCGAGGTAGCGGTGAACGGCTCGGGTACGTCGCGACGTACAGGGCGTTGGCGCGGATCCCAGGTGCGCTTCCGTTGCTCGCGGTGGCGTTGCTGCGGACAGCCGCGTTCATGGGCTATCTGGCTTATCTGGCAGCGTTCTACGACGACAAGTTCGACCTGGCACCGGGGTGGTTCGCGCTGGTCTGGTCGCTCAGCGGGGCTTCGTTCTTCATCGGCAATCTGTTCTCCGGCCGCTATCTCGCGCTCGAGCGGCCGTGGATCAGGCCCGAGAAACTGCTCGTGCTCGGGGTGAGCGTCGCGCTGGTCAGCGTGACCGCCTTCTACTTCTCGCCGACGCTGCCGTCGACGCTGGTGCTGACCGCCTTGATGGGCGCGAGCCACGCGACGGTTGCCGCGTGCGTCACGACATTGCTCGTACGGCGAAGTGGCGATCTGCGCGGATCCGCGCTGGGGATCAATGCCGCCGGGATGAGTCTCGGGGTCTTCCTCGGTGCGGCGGTCGGCGGACTCGGTCTGGGGCTCGGGGGTTACCCCGGTACGGCCCTGGCTTTCGCGGTGATCACCCTCGTCGCGCTCCTTTTCGCGTTCCGAGTGCGCCGCTAGGAGGTCTATCGTTCGGTCCTATGGAGAACCTGCCCGAGCCTCAGAACCCGCATGCGCATCTGCGCGCGTCCGACACCGACCGCGACCAGGTCGTCGAGGTACTGCGGGATGCGCTGATGACCGGGCGGCTGACGCAGGACGAGCATGCCGAGCGGCTCGAGCAGACACTGACGGCGCGGACCATCGGCGAGCTCGAGCCGATCACCCAGGACCTGGCCGTGCCCGGACAGACCTTCCGGCCGGCCGCCGCGGCGGCGCCGTCGAACAGCCCGGTACCGATCGAGGAGCCGGCCAATCCGTCCGACAGTTTCGAGACCATGGTCGGCATCTTCGGTGGCGGCGAACGTCGCGGCCGCTGGCGCGTGAAGCGGCGGACCAACGCCCTGTGCATCTTCGGCGGCTACGACCTGGACATGACCGATGCGGTCTTCGAGGGCCGCGAGGTGACGATCTGGGCGATCGCGATCTTCGGTGGCGTCGACATCACCGTGCCGGACAGCGTCAACGTCCGCAACGAGGGCGTCGGCATCTTCGGCGGTTTCGCGGCCCGCGGCAGCGACGACCCGGACCCGAACGCGCCCACGGTTGTCGTCAAGGGCCTGGCCCTCTTCGGTGGCGTCGGCGGCCAGACCAGCTCCCGCCGCCACCGCAACAAGAAGGACAGAGGCCACTAGCCACCTTGCGTCCGAAGAGCCGGGGGGCCTGCCCCACGGCTCTTCGGACGCAAGGAATGGCGCGGCTAGATCCAGGACTTGAACCACATTCGGTTCAGCCAGGCCGAGTGGGGGAGGACCTTGTCGGTCAGGATCGGCCAGGTGTAGGCGAAGTTGAGGACGACCAGCACGACGAAGGCGCCGACGACCGCGCTGCCGATCAGGCGGCGCGGGGTGGAGGTCTGCAGCGCGGCGCGGGCCGGGCCGAGGATCTTGCCGAGGACGAGGGACAACGCGATCACCGTGAACGGGATCATCGTCACCGCGTAGAAGAAGAAGATCGGTCTGTCGTCGAAGGCGAACCACGGCACCCAGCACGTCACGTAGCCCATCACCGCCACGCCGAACCGCCAGTCCCGCTGGGCGATCCACAGGACGAGGCCTGCGAGCAGGGCCAGCGCGCCACCCCACCACAGCAACGGCGTACCGACTGCTGAAATCACCGAGAGGCAGTTCTCGCCGTTCTTGGTGTTGCACCCGGGTTGACCGGGTTTGATGTCGTTGATCGCGTCGAAGCCGATCGGGCGGGCGATGATCGGCCACCCCGCCGGGTGTGACTGGTACGGGTGAGTGGCGTTCCTGATGTAGTCGCCGGTGTGGAACGCCAGCACTTCCTGGTGGTAGTGGATCAGCGACCGGAAGTCGTCGGGCACGATCTTCATCACGCCGTGCGCCGGGTTCTTGGACGCGTAGTCGTGGTCATAGGCGTTGTCGTGCAGCAGCCAGCCGGTCCAGGTCGCCGTGTAGGTGACGACGGCGACCAGCACGATGCTCAGGAACGCCGGGAGCCCGTCGACGAGGGCGGACTTCCAGAACGCATGCCGTACGCCGATCATCCGGCGCGCGCCGAGGTCCCAGGCGAAGGCGAGCAAGCCGAACCCGGCCATCACCCAGACCGCGCTCCACTTGGTGCCGAGCGCGAGCCCGAAACAGACTCCGGCCGCGAGGCGCCAGGGGCGGATCAGCATCCAGCGGCCGATCTTGCCTTCCGTCATCCGGTCGACCGAATCGGCGAGCCGGCGGCGGCTCCAGTCGCGGTCGGCGACCAGACACGAGATCGCGGCGACCAGCCAGAAGGCCAGGAAGATGTCGAGCAGCGCGACCCGCGACATCACGAAGTGCAGGCCGTCGACGGCGAGCAGTACGCCGGCGATGCAGCCGATCAGGGTCGACCGGGTCATCCGGCGGACGACGCGGATCAGCAGCAGCACGGTCAGGGTGCCGAACAGGGCCGGCATGAACCGCCAGCCGAAGGTGTTCATCCCGAACAACTGCTCACCGGCCGCGATCATCCATTTGCCGACCTCGGGGTGCACGGTCAGGCTCGGGGTGTTCTTGAAGACGTCCAGGTTGCCGGCCAGGATCGCCTTGTCGGCGGCCCCCTCCGGCTTGTCGATGAACTGCAGCGCGTACCCGTGCTTGAGCAGCGAGTACGCGTCCTTGGCGTAGTACGTCTCGTCGAAGACGAACTTGACCGGGTTGCCGAGGTTCCAGAACCGCAGGATCGCGGCCATCGCGGTGATCGCCAGAGTGGCGATCCAGCCGCCCTCGAAATCCCGGGGCATCGGCTGGTACAACCGCTCCTTCAGCGGCGGCAGGCGGCGCCCCTGGACGTCGCGTCCGAGCGTCTCCCGAGGCTCGGCGGGCGTCGCGGTGTCGTCATCGATCACGGCAGTCACGGTGGCCATGGTACGGAGCCGTCGGTGCCACCGCGTCCCGACACCACCCCGAGCCCCTGCGAGGATGGCTCCCATGACCGGGCGATTGGTGTTGGTGGGGACTCCTATTGGGGACTTTTCGGATGCTTCTGCCCGGTTGAGGCGGGTGCTGGGGGAAGTGGATGTGGTAGCCGCGGAGGACACCCGGAGGTTGAAACGGCTGACGTCCGAGCTGGGGATCGTCGTCACCGGGCGGGTGATGAGTTTCTTCGAGGGGAACGAGCGGCAGCGGACGGATGAGTTGGTGGCCGCGCTGGTCGAGGGCCAGACGGTAGCGGTGGTGACGGATGCGGGGATGCCGAGCGTGTCCGATCCGGGGTATCGGCTGGTCGCGGCGGCGATCGAGGCCGGGATCCAGGTGACGGCGGTTCCGGGGCCTTCCGCGGTACTGACCGCACTGGCTCTGAGTGGGCTGCCTGTCGATCGGTTCACGTTCGAGGGGTTCCTGCCGCGCAAGTCGGGTGAGCGGATCAAGCGCTTCCAGGAGCTGGCCAGGGAACAGCGGACGATGATCTTCTTCGAGGCGCCGCACCGGTTGACCGATTCGCTGGCCGAGATGGCCGAGGCATTCGGAAAGGATCGGCGTGCGGCGGTCTGCCGCGAGCTGACCAAGACCTATGAAGAGGTCAAGCGCGGTACTGCGGCCGAGCTGGCCGAGTGGGCGGCCGACGGGGTTCGCGGCGAGATCACCATCGTGGTCAGCGGCGCCGACCCGTCCGCCCGTGAGCTCGGTCCCGAGGAGCTCGCCGCGGAGGTCGCCACCGACGAGGAAGCCGGTACGCCGCGCAAGCAGGCCATCTCCGACGTGGCCAAGCGCTTCGGTGTCCCCAAACGGACGGTGTACGACGCGGTACTGGCGGCCCGGCACCCTGGTAAATAGCGGTGGCGTGCCCGACTAGGCTTCAGGTATGTCCGAGAAGTCCTTTTATGTCACCACCCCGATCTACTACGTCACGGCTCCGCCGCACATCGGCAGCGCCTACACGACGGTGGCCGGGGACGTCCTGACCCGTTGGCACGCCCAGCGGGGCGAGCGCAAGTGGTACCTGACCGGTACCGACGAGCACGGCGAGAAGGTGATGCGCAGCGCTGAGGCGCAGGGCATGTCCCCGCAGGCATGGACGGACAAGCTGGTCGAGGAGTCCTGGAAGCCGGCCTGGGTCGACGTCGACATCGACTACGACGACTTCATCCGGACCACCGAGAAGCGGCACACCGACCGGGTCCGCGACTTCTGGCAGACGCTCTACGACAAGGGCGACGTCTACAAGGGCGAGTACGAAGGCCTGTACTGCGTGGGCTGTGAGGAGTTCAAGCTCCCCACCGACATCCGCACGGACGAAGACGGCACCCAGCGGTGCATGATCCACGGCACCGAGCTGGAGACGGTCTCGGAGACGAACTACTTCTTCCGGCTCTCCGCGTACGCCGACCGGCTGATCGCGCTGTACGAGTCGCAGCCGGACTTCGTCGCGCCGTCAAGCGCGCGCAACGAGGTCATCTCGTTCGTGAAGCAGGGCCTGCAGGACCTGTCGATCACCCGGTCCACCTTCGACTGGGGCATTCCGGTGCCCTGGGACGAGGAGCACGTGCTCTACGTCTGGATCGACGCGCTGCTCAACTACGTCACGGCCGCGGGCTACGGTACCGACCCGGAGCGGTTCGAGCAGCTCTGGCCGGTCGACGTGCACCTGGTCGGCAAGGACATCCTGCGGTTCCACGCGGTGATCTGGCCGGCCATGCTGATGGCCGCGGGCGTCGCCGTACCGAGGCAGGTCTTCGCGCACGGCTGGCTGCTGGTCGGCGGCGAGAAGATGAGCAAGTCGAAGCTGACCGCGATCGCGCCGAACGAGATCACCGACCACTTCGGCTCCGACGCCTTCCGGTACTACTTCCTCCGGACGATCCAGTTCGGTTCGGACGGGTCGTTCTCCTGGGAGCACCTGAACGCCGTCTACACCTCGGAGCTGGCGAACGGTCTGGGCAACCTGGCCAGCCGGATCGCGGCGATGGTCGGCAAGTACTTCGACGGCGAGCTGCCCGAGGCGAGCGACCACGGGCCGGCCGAGCAGGCGCTGGCGGACAAGCTGGCCGAGACGGTGGCGACCGCTGAGAAGGCGATCGACACCCTCGCCTTCCAGGAGGCGCTGACCGCGATCAACGATCTGGTCGGTGCGGTCAACGGCTACGTCTCCGAGCAGGAGCCGTGGGAGGTCGCGAAGGACGACGCCCAGCGTTCGCGGTTGGCGACGATCCTCTACAGCTCCGCCGAGGTACTGCGCGCTGTCGCGGTGCTGCACAACCCGACGATGCCGAAGACGGCTGCCAAGCTGTGGACCCTGCTCGGCGCCGAGGCCAAGCTCGGCCCGCTCGCGGACCAGCGGGTCCAGGACGCGGGCACCTGGGGGCAGCTCCCGGCCGGCGCGGTCCTGGTCAAGGGCGAAGCCCTCTTCCCCCGCTTGGCCGAAGTCGAGGCGTAAGTACTGGGTGGCCGGAAGTTTTTCCGGCGGATGGGAATACCTCCTGCGCGGAGACGATTGATTATTCAAGTAATACAAAACTTGAAGCGTCAACTCATCTCCAGCGGAGGTTTCTCATGCGGGCGGTCGTGTACGAAGAGTTCGGTGGTCCCGAGGTGCTGCAGGTAGGCGCGGTCGAGGAGCCGCACGCAGGCTCTGGCGAGGTCCGGGTCGCGGTTCGCGCGGCCGGGGTGAACCCGATGGACTACAAGCTGCGCCACGGCTGGTTCGGCGCCGAGGCGGCCGTCTTCCCGGTCGTACCGGGCTTGGAGCTTGCCGGAGTGGTGGACGAGGTCGGCGAAGGCGTCACCGAGTTCGCGGTCGGTGACGAGGTCGCCGGGTGGGCGAAGACCGGCTCGTTGGCGGAGTACGCGCTGGCGGGCATCATCGCGAAGAAGCCGGCCGAGGTGTCGTTCGAAGAGGCCGTAGCGCTTCCGGTCGCTGGTGAGACCTCCGCTCGGGTGCTGCGCGAGCTTGACCTGAAGGACGGCGAGACGCTGCTCGTCCACGGCGCGGCCGGTGGCGTCGGTGCCGTTGGTGTCCAGCTTGCGGTGGCGCTCGGCGCGACCGTGATCGGCACCGCCTCCGAGGCCAACCACGACTACGTGCGCTCGCTCGGCGCCATCCCGGTCGCGTACGGCGAGGGCCTGATCGACCGGGTCCGCGCGGTCGCACCGCAGGGCATCGACGCCGTGTACGACGTCGCGGGCAAGGGCGCGCTGCCGGACTCGATCGAGCTTCGTGGCGGCACCGACCGCATCATCACTGTCGCCGACATCGGCGCCACGGACCTCGGCATCCCGTTCTCGTCGGGCGGCACGCCTCCCGACGTACAGGCTGCCGGCCTCCGCGAGCAGCTCCAGTTCGCCGCCGAAGGCAAGCTCAAGCTCAAGGTCGCTGACACCTTCGGCTTCGACGAGGCAGCGAAGGCTGCCGAGATCTCCGAGGGCGGTCACGTCCGCGGGAAGCTGGTCGTCAAGCCGTATTAGCTGAGCGCAGGATAGTACCGACAGAGATACTATCTTTGTTGGTACTATCTCTGTTGGAAGTCAGCCGACAGGGGGTGTCCGGTGGAACGTTTTGTCGGGCGAGCGCGGGAGCTCCAGGTGCTGCAGGACGCCCTGGCCGATGTGCGGGCGGGTCGTGCCTCCGCGCAACCGGGCCGGTGCATTCTCATCCGCGGCCGTCGGCGAGTCGGAAAGTCCAGCCTGGTCGAGGAGTTTCTTCGCCACGCAGAGGTGCCTGCCGTCTTCTTCACCGCGGCCGGGCTACCGGCGGACAGGGAGTTGGCCGAGCTTGCCGAGGTGATCGCCGAGTCGAACTTGCCGGACCGGGCTCTGTTCGCCGACGAGCGGCCGGACCAGTGGAGTGCGGCGCTTCGCCTGCTGGCCGAGGTGCTGCCAGAAGATCAGCCGAGCGTCCTGGTGATCGACGAGGTCCCGTACCTGATGGATCGAATCGACGCCTTCGAGGGTGTTTTGCAGCGAGCCTGGGATCGGCTGCTCAGTCGCAAGCCGGTACTGCTGCTGCTGGTCGGCTCTGACTTATCGATGATGGAAGCCTTGAACAGCTACGACCGGCCCTTTCATCAACGAGGACGCGAGATGGTCGTCGGCCCGCTCAGTCCCGCAGATCTGGCAGACATGCTCGATCTCTCACCGGCCGTCGCGTTCGATGCGGCACTGATCACCGGTGGTCTGCCGTTGATCTGCCGCGACTGGCCGCGCGGTGCCTCGCACTGGAAGTTCCTGGCGAAGTCGTTGGCCGACCCGACCGCGGCCCCTGCTGGTATCCGCCGAGCGTTCGCTGGCCGCCGAGTTTCCGCCACAAGCGATGGGTGCGGAGGTACTCCGGGCGATCGGCACCGGCGAGCGGAAATTCACCAACATCGCCCGGGCTGCCGGCGGCATCTCTCACTCCACGCTGACCAGAGCGCTCGATCTCCTGATCGACAAGGGAGTCGTGGCCGCCGAGCTTCCGCTGTCGCTGCGTCCTTCCAAGGAACGGCGGTACCGGATCGCGGATCCGTATCTGCGGTTCTGGCTGGCCTTTGTCGACTCACACATGGCCGAGATCGAGCGCCTGCGCGGTGATCTCACCCTGGCCAGAATCAGAGCGGGCTGGATGTCGTGGCGAGGTCGTGCGGTCGAACCGCTGGTTCGCGAGTCGCTCGCCCGGATCCTGCCGGTGGCCGACCTTCCCGCTGCACCCGTTGTCGGCGCGTACTGGACGAGAAGCAACGATGTCGAGATCGACCTGGTCGGCGCGGATCGCGAGCCGGCTGCCAAGAAGCTGCACTTTGTCGGCTCGATCAAATGGCTCGAGCAGAAGCAGTTCGACTCGCACGACCTGGCCGCTTTGCAGAAACATCGCGCTGCACTGACCGACGATCCCGTCCCGCTGGTCGCGGTCAGCCGATCCGGCGTCTCCTGTCAGGGGCTCCAGGCAGCGTTCGGTCCCACCGAACTCCTAGCCGCCTGGTGACACCTTTCGGAGCCAAAAGTTTCATAGCTCGAGCGCCGTCGGTGGTGGAAGTGGAGTTGGGCCGGCTGGTTTGACGCTTTCTTACAAGAGGTACCGGGGTGGTCAGCGTTAGCGTCTGAGGATGACCGAGAGGAGTCGAGGACGATGACTGGCTATCTGGCCACCGCCGAGACCGAGATCAGCGCTTCCCCCGCCCAGGTGTGGGAAGTACTGACGGATCCCGAGCAGATCAAGAAGTTCATGTTCGGGGCAGAGGTGAAGACCGACTGGCAGCCGGGCAGCCCGATCACCTGGCAGGGCGTCTACGAGGGCAAGGACTACGAGGACAAGGGCGAGATCCTCGAGGTCGATCCCGGCCGGTTGCTGAAAATGACCCACTACAGTCCGCTGACCGGCCAGCCGGATGTGCCGGAGAACTATCACACGCTTACCTACGAACTGGCTGAGCGCGGTACTTCGACACACCTTTCCCTCAGCCAGGACAACAACGCCAGCGAGGAAGAGGCCGAGCACTCGCGTGGGATGTGGGAGATGCTCGTCAACGGCGTCAAGGAAGCCACCGAACGCGGCTGACACAACCACCGCCGTAGCGGGCATCATTAGCACTGATGACCGGCACGACGGTGGTCGGCGGGTCGGCGCCCGCTCGGCCCGCACCCGCTCCAGGATCCGCCCGGCCAGGACCGCAGCTCGGGCTCGGGCTGGTCGGCTATTGGTTGCTGGTCCCGATCACCGGGGTCCTGCTGCTCGCGTGGATCGGCGATTCGGGCGGCGAGAGCATCCGCTTCTTCATCACCTGGTTGCTGGCAGTCCTGCTCCCGGGCACGTTGCTGTGGCGGGCGCTGGCCGGCGGACGGTCGGTGTCGCAGGACCTCGGGTTCGGCGCGGTGCTCGGCCTCGCCTGGCAGTTGGCGACGTGGGCGATCTGTACTGCGATCGGCCTGCCGCTCCTCCAATGGGCCGCGGCCGCCCTTCTCGTTCTGACGTTCGCGGTAGTTCCTGCGCTCAGGCCTCATCTCGGCTTGCGTGGCATGGCGCCCGCGCCGCCTCGGTGGTGGCACGGGCTGCTGGTGGCGAGCCTGCTTCTCGCCGTACTGCGAACTGTCGCCAGCCTGCTGCGAGCACTGCCGCTGCCGCCCGAAGCAGCGGTCCGCAACCAGGACATCTGGTACCAGCTCGGGCTCGTGCAGGTGCTTACGGAGCACGTCCCACCGCCCGATCCCTCGGCCCTCGGTGAGCCGCTGATCTACCACTGGTTCGCGACCGCTTCGATGGCGAGCGGGTCGGTGATGTCGGATGTGGACCCGCCGCAGGTGCTCCTGCACCAGTGGCCGATCACGATGGTGCTCACCCTCGTACTGGTCGGCTGGGCAGCAGGCGAAGCGCTCAGCGAACGACGCTGGGTAGGGCCGATCGCTGGAGCGTTGGCCGGAGTACTGCCCGGTGCTTTGCAGTTGGCGGTGTCCCCGACGGTCAACATGGCGGGCGCGCAGTCGGTTCAGTCGCCGACCGGGACGATGGCTGCGGTCGTCCTGCTCGGGTTGGTCGGGCCGACAGTCCTCATCCTGCGACGGGAAGCGGGCCGAGGTGCCTGGGTCGCGATGGTCATGCTGCTGGGGCTCGCCGGCGGCACCAAGCCGACTCTGCTCCCGATCATGCTGGTCGGCTGCCTGTTCGCGGGGGCCTTTACCTGGTTGGCGGAACGGCGGCCGCCCTGGCGTCTGGTATTCCTGACGGGCCTGTCCGCGCTCCTCCTGCTCGCGTCCTCGTTCACGCTGATCGGCAGTGCGCAGGGAAGCCGGATCCAGTTCTTCGCCGCCTTGCGAGTCCAGCCGTATTACCAGTCCGTGACCGGCGATATGTCCCTTCCGGCCACAGGTGGCTGGTTCATCCAGTCCGTGGCCTCCGGCGATCCCCGGATGATCCTCTTCATCGCGACTCTGGCCACTTGGTACCTGGTCACCGAGGTCCCGCGGCTGCTCGCTCTGCTGGGCATGTCGATCAAGCCGGTACGACGCGATCCGGCGTACTGGTGGAGCGGGGGATGTGTGGCCGCCGGGGTCGGAATCACCTTGGTGTTCTCGCACACCGGCTATTCGGAGTACTACTTCCTGACTGCCGTCCTCGCGCTCGGCATCGTCGCGGCAGTTGCCGTCGGCGCCGATCTGGCCCGGCGGGCGGATCTGCTCAGTCTGGTGATCACGGCCTGGGCGGGTGCACTCACAGCCAGCGCGCTGTTCCTCTATTGGCCGGTGAAGCCGGGGATCCACACGGTCGCCAGATCGCTGACCACTCTGGTGGTTCCGTTCGCGATCCTCGCGGTGGTGGGGGCGGTCGTGATTCTGCTGGTGAATCGGGCCCGGGATGCGGCGGCCATCGCAGTGCAGGTGATCGTGCTGACGATCGCGGCCAGTCTGCCGGCCCAGTTGGTCAACCTGGGCGCCGGGATCCAGGCCATGGTGGAACCACGGCCCGCGCCGAACGAGACGAGCCGGACCTATCTCACCCAGGACGAGCAGGACGCGATGCTCTGGCTGCGGAAGCACAAGGAGAAGGACGATGTTGCCATCACCAACGTGTTCTGTCTGCCGGTGCGGTACCGGCCGGGGTGCGCCGAGGATGCGTACTGGGTGTCCGGGCTGAGCGGCGTACAGCTGTATCTCGGCGGTTGGGCGTATGCGCCGGCGAACCTGGCCGCTGACTACCAAACCAGCTTCCTGACCCGGCCGCCGCCATGGCCCGATCGCTTGAAGGACAGCCTCGACGCCATCGAGCGGCCGACGCCGCGGTTGCTCACCAAGCTGCGGAACGAGGTCGGCGTGGATTGGATCGTGGCCGACCTACGGGCCGGGTCGGTATCCCTGGCGCTCGACAAGCTCGCAGTACCGGCCTTCAGTAATAGGGACATGAGGATCTACCGGCTTAAGTAGGCTGGTCCCATGTCTACCGACAATGTGGAGGTCGAGCGTCCGACGCGGGAACGCGCTGCCATCGGAGAGGACGGGCGGTCCCGGGACCGGACCCGGCCCGCGGTGCCGGATCCGTTGCCGATGAGCGTGGTCGACGCGCACTGCCACCTGGACATCGCGGACGGCGAGGACGGCGCCTGGCTGGGGGCCGCCCAGGCGATCAAGCTGGCCGCGTCGGTCGGCGTGACCCGGATCGTTCAGGTGGGCTGCGACCTGCCGGGCGCGCTCTGGGCCGTCGAAGCCGCCGAGCAGTACCCGAACCTGATCGCGGGCGTCGCGCTGCACCCGAACGAGGCGCCGCGGCTCAAGGCCGCCGGTGAGCTCGACAGCGCGC
Source organism: Kribbella qitaiheensis (assembly GCF_014217565.1). NCBI lineage: Bacteria > Bacillati > Actinomycetota > Actinomycetes > Propionibacteriales > Kribbellaceae > Kribbella > Kribbella qitaiheensis. Next base: position 2,830,445 of record NZ_CP043661.1, on the reverse strand, counting down.
TGGCCGAGATCGAGCGGCTGGCTCAATCCTCGGCCAAGGTTCGGGTGATCGGTGAGACCGGGCTGGACTACTTCCGGACCGGCGAGGACGGCCGCGCCGCGCAGCACGAGTCGTTCGCCGCGCACATCGAACTGGCGAAGCGGCTCGACAAGACGCTGATGATCCACGACCGGGACGCGCACGACGACATCCTCGCCATCCTGGACCGCGAAGGCGTGCCGGACCGGGTGGTGATGCACTGCTTCTCCGGCGACACCGAGTTCGCCCGGAAGTGTGTCGAGCGCGGGGCGTTCCTCAGCTTCGCCGGGGTGGTCACCTTCAAGAACGCGCAGTCGCTGCGGGACGCGCTCGCGGTGACGCCGCTGAACAGGATCCTGGTCGAGACGGACGCGCCGTACCTGACGCCGTCGCCGCATCGCGGACAGCCCAACGCGTCGTACCTGATCCCGCACACCGTCCGGAAGATGGCCGGTGTCCTGAACATCTCCGTCGCCGAACTCTGCGAAGCCCTGTCCACCAACGCGAACAACGCCTTCGGTGGCGCCTGGTAGCTGTGCGGACCCGGCTGCCCGGCTGATAGACAGGGCGGCATGGAATTCAGTGAGGTCGTCCGGCGGCGACGCATGGTTCGCAACTATGACCCGTCCCGGGCCGGTACCGGACGAGATCCGGGAAAGGATCTTGGAAAACGGTCTCCGGGCGCCTTCCGGTGGTTTCAGCCAAGGGTGGGCGTTCCTGACCCTCGAAGGCGACGATCGGGACCGCTATTGGGGCATCGCGGCCGAGGATCCCGACCCGAAGTATGTGGAGTGGGTCACAGGGTTGCGCCGGGCGCCGCTGCTGATCTTCGCCTTTGCTCACAAGGACGCATACCTCGACCGGTACACCGAGCCGGACAAGGGCTGGACTGACCGCGACGAGTCGCACTGGACTGCGCCGTACTGGTACATCGACACCGGCATGGCGGCCCTGCTGATGTTGCAGACCGTGGTCGACGAAGGCTTGGCTGCTTGCCTTTTCGGTCCTCCCGCCGACAAGGTCGGCCGGCTGAAGGCGGAGTTCGGCGTACCGGCGGGCTTCGATCCGATCGGGGTCATCTCGATCGGTTACCGGGCTCCCGACAAGCGGTCCCCGTCGCTCAAGCGAGGGCGTCGCAGTACTGCTGAAGTGGTCCATCGGGGGCAGTGGGGCCGTCACGACGAGTGAGCGGGTCATTACACCTTTTCCAGACTTTCCGGCCAGGGGATTGGCGCTCTCGGGACTTCTTCGTTACTGTCTCGTGATGTTGGCCGGGATCGGGGAAGGTCCCGGATAGCACGCCCCTCGGCGGAGACTGTGATTGCCAGGCCCTGCAACCTGGCATACGCCGCGTCCGCCAGTGCTGTCCCACCCCGTGCCCGGGTAGCCCTACCTGGGAGCTTTTAGTGCGCAAGTCCATCATCGCGGCTGTCGGTGCGACGGCTGTGTTAGCCGTCGTGGGCGGCAGCGTGGCTTATGCCAGTAAGAGCAAGACTGTGAGTCTGTCCATCGACGGGCAGGTGCAGAAGGTCCACACCTTCGGTTCCACCGTCGGCGACGCTCTGCAGGCCAAGAAGATCCAGGTCGGCGAGCGCGACCTGGTGGCTCCGGCTCTGGACGCCAAGCTCCAGGACGGCCAGGAGATCGCGGTGCAGTACGGCCGCCAGCTCACTGTGAACGCCGACGGCACCAAGAAGAGCTTCTGGACCACGGCCGACAGCGTGAACGAGGCGCTGGCCGACCTGGGCCTGCGCTACGACGGCGCGTTCCTCTCGACCAGCCGGAGCGCCCCGATCGGGCGTCAGGGCCTGGAGCTGGAGGTCCGGACCGCGAAGGTCGTCCAGTTCGTCCGGCAGGGCAAGGCCGTCACGGTGAAGTCGATGGCGATGACCGTGGCCGAGGCGCTCAAGGGTGCCGGAGTCTCCTACGACGCCGACGACCGGATCACTCCGGCGACCGCCACCGCGCTGAAGCCCGGTGTCGTCAACCGGATCACCGTGGTCAAGGTCGAGGTCAAGAACGTCAGCAGCCTCGAGTCGATCGCCTTCGGCAAGAAGGAAACGAAGTCGGCGACGATGGCCGAGGGCGACACCAAGACGACCACCAAGGGCACGGCCGGCAAGAAGTCGGTCAGCAAGATCCTGACGTACGTCGACGGCAAGCTGACCAGCACCAAGATCGTCGCCAGCAAGGTCATCGCGGCGCCGGTCGACGAGCTCGTCACGGTCGGCACCAAGAAGGCCGAGACCGGCGAAACCAGTACCCCGCCCACCGGTAACACCGGTGCCTGGGACCGGATCGCCGAGTGCGAGTCCGGCGGCAACTGGTCGATCGCCAGCGGCAACGGCTACTACGGTGGTCTGCAGTTCGATCACGGCACCTGGGTGGCGTACGGCGGCGACGCCTACGCGAACAACGCCAACGGTGCTTCGAAGGCTCAGCAGATCGCGATCGCGGAGAAGGTCAAGGCCGACCGCGGTGGCTACGGTGCCTGGCCGGTCTGCGGTAAGCGGGCCTGACCTAGTGCCTCGCGCACTAGTGCGAGACTGGCGCATGTGACCAGCGCTGATTCATCCACTTCCGCCGGACCGAGACTCCTCGGTCCGGCGGAAGTGCGTTCACTGGCCGCCTCGCTCGGGCTCCGGCCCACCAAGCAGCGCGGCCAGAACTTCGTCATCGACCCGAACACCGTTCGCCGGATCGTCCGCGCGGCCGAGCTGGCTCCGGCCGGTGAGACGGTGCTGGAGATCGGTCCGGGGCTCGGATCGCTCACGCTCGCATTGCTTGCCGAGGGTCACCGCGTCACCGCGGTCGAGATCGATCCGGTGCTGGCCGCGGCCCTGCCCGGCACTGTTTCCGAGTTCGCGCCGGGGCAGGCCTCCGCGCTGACTGTCGTCGAGGCGGACGCGATGGCCGTTTCGGCTGAGGAAATCGGCGCTCCTGACGCCTGCGTGGCCAACCTGCCGTACAACGTCTCCGTGCCGGTCCTGCTGCACCTGCTCGCGATCGCCCCGACGATGCGGCACGGCCTCGTCATGGTCCAGTCAGAGGTCGCGGACCGCCTCGCCGCGCCGCCCGGCTCCCGGACGTACGGCGTACCGTCCGCCAAAGCCGCCTGGTACGCCGAGGTGCGCCGCGCCGGGCCGATCGGGCGGAACGTGTTCTGGCCCGCCCCGAACGTCGATTCCGGATTGGTTGCCTTCTCGCGGCGTCCCGCCCCGGAGACTGTGGCGACCCGCGAGGAGGTTTTCGCCGTCATCGAGGGCGCTTTCTCGCAACGCCGCAAAACTATCCGCTCGGCGCTGGCCCGCTGGATGCCGGACCGCGCCCGCCTCGACGCGGTGTTCAAGGCAGCCGGCATCGATCCGATGCTTCGCGGCGAGATGCTCGGCATCGAAGACTTCGCCCGCATCGCCGGCGCCGCCCACCAGGGGCAGGGCGCCACTCCCGACCAGTGACGCGCAGTACAGGCAGCACGTGCTGACATGGCCCGAGCCGCTAGGGTTTGCGCGTGCCACCAAATGCCCAGGTCACGGTGCGGTCGCCGGCCAAGATCAATCTCGGCCTGTCGGTCGGTCCGCCGCGCCCCGACGGGTTCCATCCGCTCGCGACGGTCTACCAGGCCGTTGCCCTGTACGACGACGTCACGGCGACCCTGCGCGACGACTCCGCCATCACCGTCGAGGTGGTCGGCGACTTCGCGGTCGACGTCCCCGCTGACGACTCCAACCTCGCGGTTCGGGCGGCTCGGATGCTCCAGGTCGAGTTCGACGTGGAGGAAGGCGTCGATCTGACCATCCGCAAGACCATCCCGGTCGCGGGTGGGATGGCCGGCGGCTCAACCGACGCCGCGGCGACCCTGGTGGCGTGCAACCGGCTCTGGGGACTTGGCTTGTCCCAGTCCGAGCTGGAACGGATCGCGGCGGAGCTCGGCAGCGACGTACCGTTCTGCCTGGTCGGCCACACCGCACTCGGCCGGGGTCGCGGTGAACAGGTCACCGAGGTGATGTCCCGCGGCACCTTCCACTGGGTCTTCGCGATCGCCGACGGCGGGCTCTCGACCCCGGCCGTCTACAAGGAACTCGACCGCCTCCGCCCGCTCCGCCGGGTCGAGTCGCCCGAAGTACGGCCTGAACTCCTGTCGGCTCTGCTGTCGGGTCAGTCGGCCGCCCTCGCGGTTGCCCTCAGCAACGACATGCAAGCGGCAGCCCTCTCACTGCGCCCCGAACTGGCCGCCACCCTCCAATTCGGCCTCGACCAGGGCGCCCTCGCGGCGATGATCTCCGGCTCCGGCCCCACCTGCCTCTTCCTCTCCACCGACAGCCGCCGAGCCGTGGACCTAGCCGTAGCACTAGCCGAATCCGGCCTCTGCCGAATGGTCCGCCAAGCCGAAGGCCCAGTCCCCGGCGCCCGAGTACTACCCGCCCCCATCAACCGCTAGTACTCCGCCCCACGCAGCTCCTATTCGCCGCTCCCCACCCACGGTCCACTTCCCGCCAATCCGGGCGTCTTTGTGCACCAGTTGAGCATTCCGTCCCTGGAAGATGCTCACCGGATGCACAAAGGCCGGCAACCGACGCCGACGCTCCGCGCCTTGTGCACGGCCTGAGTACGCGATCGGCACGGAACACGCAGCCGGTGCACAAAGGCATCCGTACCGTGGGCCGGCCGGGAAGCTGCCGGTGGCTTGCGGTGTGGTGAAGTAGCAGCGCAGCGCCTGCTGCATGCGGCTGGCGTGGTCCTTAATTGTGGGCGGTGGTCGTCGAAGGGCGTTTAGGGTCGGCGGTGTGAGTTTTGAGGAAGCGGGCCCGTACGGCGAGACGCTCGGTCTGCTGGGTCGGCAATCTGATCATCGGGATGCGGAACGGCTGCTTCTTGCGGCCGGGTGGACTCCGGGCGGCGCCGGTGACTGGGCGATTGCGCTTTGCTCGCCGGATGGTGCGGCCGCGGCGCGGATCAGTCCGTTCGATCCGGCTGGGCCGTACTCCGTGGCGCTGTATCGGGAGGCGGCGCATACCCGGCAAGTGCCCGAGCTGTTCGCGCACCGGCGTTTGGTAGGTGGCGGCGACTTTCAGATCATGGAATGGCTTCAGCCCGTTCCCGAGCACGAGGCGGTCGCGTTTCACCAGGCGATCGTTGGGCGGGAGCCGGAAGTCGCAGGTCTCGTTGAGGTCGTACGGCGTATTCATGAACGTGCCCGCAGAGAGGCGCCGTGGTTCGGGATCAAGGTGGACGACAACCCGGCCAACGTGATGCGTGCCGCGGATGGGCGTCTCGTCGCCGCTGACCTGTTCGGTGCCGATGGCCCCAATCTCTACGCGACCGTGGCGAACGAGCCCGAGCTGATCGTCACGCGCATACCCGAGAGCGAGCGGCGGTTCATGACCGAGATTCCTTTGACTGCGACCGGACCGTGGGAGCCCGAGGTACGTGACGCGATGCGCGCCGGGCTTGCCGCGGCCGACGCGCGCAACAACCCCGCTTAACCCGGCCGTTCCCACTCTTGATCATGTGGCTTGGAATGGGGTGGACGGGGTGATGCTCGGGCTGTAGTTTGCAGTGGACTGTGACGCTGCGCGAGGAGGTGAGACCCATGAACGCTGGATCGATGTGGGTGCTCCCCCTTCCGTCACGGTCGGGCGATTGATGTAGGTGTCGCCGGGAGCGCCTCGACAAGTTGGCACTCCCGAAAGGCAACACCTGTGGAGACTTCGCAGTTCACCGCCGAGCCGTCGTCGTTCGACGTGATCATTGCCGGGTGCGGGCCGACCGGCGCGATGCTGGCCGCCGAGCTGCGGCTGCACGATGTGCGGGTACTCGTGCTGGAGAAGGAAACCGAGCCGGTGTCGTTCGCCCGCTTGGTCGGTCTGCATATTCGCAGTGTCGAGCTGATGGCGATGCGCGGGCTGCTGGATCGCCTGCTCGACCACGGAAGACAGCGTCCGGCGGGCGGGTTCTTCGCTGCCATCGCCAAACCCGCGCCCGAGGGCCTGGATTCCGCGCACGCCTATCTGCTCGGCATCCCGCAGCCCGTCATTGTTCGCCTGCTCGAAGAACATGCGATCCAGCTGGGTGCGCAGGTACGGCGCGGTTGTGCGGTGGTCGATTTCGAGCAGGACGACGAGGGCGTGACCGTCGAGCTGGCCGACGGCGAGCAGTTGCGTTCGCGCTATCTCGTCGGCTGTGACGGCGGGCCCAGCACGGTGCGCAAACGGCTCGGTGTGGGCTTCCCCGGCGAGCCCTCGCGGAACGAGACGCTGATGGGCGAGATGGAAGTGGGTGTACCGCAGGAGGAAATCGCTGCCAAGGTGGCCGAAATCTACGAGACCCACAAGACCTTCAGTCTCAGACCGTTCGGCGAGGGGATCTACCGCGTCGTAGTACCCGTCGCGGGAGTCAGCGATCGTGCGGAACCGCCCACCCTCGAGAACTTCAGACGACAGCTGCGCACCATTGCAGGAACCGATTTCGGCGTGCATTCCCCGCGCTGGTTGTCCCGCTTCGGGGATGCCACCCGGCTGGCCGATCGTTATCGGGTCGGGCGGGTGCTGCTGGCCGGCGATGCGGCCCACATTCATCCGCCCACCGGCGGACAGGGCCTCAACCTGGGCGTTCAGGACGCCTTCAACCTCGGCTGGAAACTGGCCGCACAGATCCGCGGCTGGGCGCCGGAAACACTCCTGGACACCTACCAGGCCGAACGTCATCCGGTCGCCGCGGACGTGCTGGACAACACCCGCGCGCAGATGGAACTGCTCTCCACCGAACCGGGCCCGCAAGCCGTACGCAGGCTGCTCACCGAACTGATGGACTTCGACGAGGTGAACCGCTATCTGATCGAGAAGATCACCGCGATCAGCATCCGCTACGACTTGGGCGAAGGGCCCGACCTACTCGGCCGCCGCCTACGCGACCTCGACCTGAAACAGGGCCACCTCTACGACCTGCTGCACCACGGCCGCGGCCTGCTCCTGGACCGCACCGAACACCTGACCGTCGGCGCCTGGTCAGACCGGGTCGACTACCTCGCGGACCCCACTGCAGCACTGGACGCTCCCTGCGTACTACTACGCCCCGACGGCCACGTCGCCTGGCTCGGCGACAACCAGCAGGACCTGAACACCCACCTCACCCGCTGGTTCGGCAACCCCGCCAACTGACGGCGCCCCTGGGCGGGTAAGAACGGCGAACGCACAGGTGAGGCGGGAGTGACGAACGCGGCGAGGTGCGTGGGGGTACTAGCCCGTGAGGGACTCGGGTGGAGGTGGGGCCAGGGCTGGTGCGACCTCTTCGATCACTGAGATGCCGGTGGAGCCGTCCAGGCGGTGCCAGTGTTCGGTGAGGGTTAGGGTGCCGGTCTCGTCCAGCTCGGGGACGCTGGTTACCTGGCCGGCGGTTACTGAGCCGTCGGTGCCGAGTTGGCAGTAGGTGGCGGTGATGGTGCCGGTGGCGTCGCAGGTGCCTACCAGGCGGCCGAAGTAGAGCTTGCCGCCGCCGAAGTCGGCCCAGATGAGTTTGCCGTTCTGGTGGTAGCGGCCGGTCGGGGCGCCGGGGGGATTGCCGACGGGGCGGAAGATGCGGCCGTCGTAGTCGGGGGTCTCCATCGTCATCGCCCGGTCAGGATCTGGAGGAGCGCCTCGACGCCGGGTGCACTCGCTGCCATCCCGGTCAGTACGGCCCGTACGGCGAGCGCCGGGTCGAAACCGCGTGGCTTCAAGGCAGCCATGCCGCGAGTCACGTCCGCCTCGGCGAGCGTCGGCGGCAGCGGATGATCTCCGGTGTCGTCGGGCGAGGACTCTCTGGCGCTGTCGAGGAGGGGGCGTACATAGGCCTCGAACTCGCGGTAGGACGACAGAGTGAAGTTGCTGGCGAAGCGGTCCGGGCGATCCCAGGCCAGGTAGAGGCGGACGACGTCGACGTCCTCCTCCGTGAGGAAGTCGTTGGCCCAGATCGCATGGTTGCGGCTGGTCGAGAACTTCTCCCCGTCGAGCGTGTAGAACTCGTTCACCTGCGCCCCGCCGAACGCCTCGGGCGGCACGCCGGCGGCCAGGTACAGCGCCGGCCAGAAGAGCGCGAAGTAGAACCCGTTGTCGATCCCGTTGAAGTGCCAGAGCGAGTCGACCTCGGACCACGCCTCCGCGGTCGCCTCCAACCCGAGCGTCCCCGGTTTGATCCCCTGCGCCACCCCGTGCAGCGTGCTGAGACCGACCTCGGCATACACCTCGAGCCGCAGACCTTCATGCGGTCCGACGCCGGCCAGACCCCAGTTCGTCGGATAGGCGATCGGTACGTCGGGAAGCCGGTTCTCCAGGTAATGGGCAACGATCTTGCGAGCGCGGTCGGGGAGTTCGGCGCGGAGCCAGACCTCGATGATCGCCTCGCGGTAGTCCTCCATCGGCAGCACCGGCACGGTCGCGAGGAACGACCGGGGCGCTCCGCCGCAACGGTTGCACTTGGGATCCACCAGATTCTCGGCCGACGTGTAGCCGCCGCACCCTTCGCAGCCGCCGCCCGCCGCTTCCGATCCGCACCAGCAGCAGATGCCGACGACGTACGACTGATGCAGGGTCCGCTTGCAGTCGGAGCACGCGAGCAAGGTGAGCTTGCGCATCGGGAAACGGCCGGCCGCGGTGAGGTCGGCGGCGAGGGTGGTGACGCCGCGCTGGTAGTCCTCGCTCTGCGGGTTCAGGAACACGTCGTACTGGATTCTGGCGGCATCCAGCGCGGCGATGATCTCCTCGCGGAACGAGGCGGCCAGCTTCTCGACATCGACGCCGTCGCGCTCGGCCCGGGTCAGCACCCAGTTCTGATGGACGTCGAACCCGGCTGTGGTGACGACCCGTTCGCCGCGGGCGCGGGCGGCGCGGGCGGCGATGTCCGCGGCCAGATAGGGCCCGGAGAGGTGACCTACGTGCATCGGTCCGTTGGCGGTGGCCGGCGGAACGATGACAACGGTGACACCGGTTCTCGTGGAGGTACTCATCAGAATGATCGACTCCTGTCCGAGGGGCGGTCGGCGGCATTCGACCTCGGTGACTGTGATCACCGAGGCAGTCGCAGTCCGCGAGATTACTCCTGCGGCAAGGCCTCGGCCAGGTGGGAAAACCCTTGCAAACAAGGGTGAATTCCCAGATCTGCCAAACGACCGTTTGACTTCCGGAGCAATCCTGCCAACCCTCTGGCAGCGCGCCGGACGGCTGGGTACTGTCCCCGCCATCGCCGCCCGCCAACGCGCCGGCGAACCAACTCGACGGGCCATCGAACTCGACGGAGATCCGGATGACGCTGACCGATGACTACCTTGCCGCGGCCGCCGATCGTGGCCCGAAACCCGGTGAGATCCACGCCGCTGTGACCGACGCCGTTTCGGCCAGCTCGTACAGCGGTCGCTCGCTGTCGCGTCCGGTGTTCCTCGAACGAGAGGCCTTCGACGAGCTGAACGCCGACCTGGAGGTGCTGTACGCCGCCATCACCGGGCTCAAGGATCGCCTGTACGACGGGGATCTGACCGCCTTCGCCCGGGCGATCGGGCTGTCCGACCTGCAGGCGCGGGTGGTGGCGCGGGGGAGCACGGCCGCTCCGAGCCGGCTGTGCCGCGCCGACCTGTACCGCGACGCGGACGGCTTCCATCTCCTGGAGCTGAACACCGGCAGCACGGCCGGCGGGGTCGACAACCAGATGCTGAACCGGGCCATGCTCGAACTGCCGTTCGTGAAGGAGTTCGTCGCGGAGCACGACCTCGTCTACCTGGACACCATGGACGAGCTGGTCCAGACGATCATTGCCGAGGGCAAGCTGTCCGAAGGGAAACCGTTCGTCGTCATCGCGGACTTCCCCGACAGCTACCCGGAGCTCGAGGAGCAACTGCACAAGGGCGCCGCCGAGCTCGCGAAGTACGGGGTCGACGCCACCGCCTGCTCGGTGGACAGCCTCGAACTCCGCGACGACGACCACCTCTACCTGGACGGCCGCCGGGTCGACACGATCTACCGGCTGTTCATGCTCGAGGACCTGCTCAAACCGGGCGCGGTCGAACTCTTCGAGCCGGTACTGCGGGCCGCCGAGCTGGGGAACGTGTCGATCTTCACCACGCTGGATGCCGAGCTCTACGGCAGCAAAGGCGCGCTCGCCCTGGTCTCGGACGAGGCGAACCGGCACCTGTACTCCGAGGAGGAACTGGTCCGCCTCGACCGGATCCTGCCCTGGACCCGGTTGGTCAGGCCAGGAACGGTGACTGTCGACGGCGAGCAGCGCGAGCTGACGGAGTACGCCCTCGCCCACCGGGAGCAGTTGGTGCTCAAGCCGACCACGTTGCACGGTGGGCAAGGCGTGGTGCTCGGCTGGCAGACGGACGAGGAGAGCTGGAAGAGCCGGCTCGCGGCCGCGATGGACTCGCCGCACATCCTGCAGCGCCGGATCGATCCGGTGCCGGAGCTGTTCCCGACCGACGACGGGGTCGAGCCATGGGTCCTGGTCTGGGGTGCGTTCCTGGTCGCGCGCGGTGCCGGCGGGCTATGGATCCGGGGTTCGCGCGGGGTCGACGGCACCGTCGTCAACCTCGGCAACGGCGCCCTCGGGACCTGTTGCTTCCACGAGCGGTGAGCTCAGGCGCTGGAGCGACCTGAGCGCGGCTTCCCGGCGTACGCCGTCGTCGTAGTACTGGGCGAGCTCGTAAGCGTCGGTGTAGTGCTCGATCGCCGTCTTCCGGTTGCCCAGCGCCTCGTAGGCGCGCCCTAGTTCGACGAGTGCCTCGGCCAGGCCGACCTGATTGCCGAGGGACTCGAAGCCTTCGACGCTGCCCTGCAGGTGGGCCGCCGCGAGGCCCGCCTCACCGGCACTCAGATAGCTGATGCCGGATCTGAGCAGGACGATGGACAGTGCCCGTTGATGCCCGTGCGAACTGCTCAGCGCGATGCTGCGGTCGAAGCACTCCCGCTCCTCGGTCGCGTGATCGAGGTTGCCGTGCAGTTGGCCGAGGTTGATCAGTGCGGTCGCCTCGCCGGCCGGGTCGTGCAGTTCGATGTAGCAGCTCAAGGCGCGTTCCGCGTAGACGATCGCGTCGTCGTAGTCCTGGGCCCGCTCCAGCACGTGGCTGAGGTTCGCGAGGGCCATCGCCATACCGGGCAGGTCGCTCAGGTCCTCGAACGCCGCCAGGCTGCGCTCGAGCTCGGCAACCGAATCGCTGTAGTCGCCCGTCCCGTAGAGCGCGACATCCGACAGGACCAGCCCCAGATCGTTGCGGAGGATGGCTTCCGCGCCCCGATCGCTCTCGGCGACAGCCACCTCGACCGCGACGCGGATGACGCGCAGCCAGTCGAGCCAGTGTCCGCGGGTGATGTAGAAGGCGACCAGCCCGATCACCAACCGGAGTACGGACCGGCCGGGGACACCCGGCGTACCGGCCGCCTGGATCGTCAGCGCCACCAGTTGGGCCCGTTCGCGATCGAGCCAGGCGAGGGTCGAGCTCAGATCGCCGGCGGCGGGTAGCCAGGTCTGGTCCGTCGGCCGCGGATCGAACCAGGGCGCCCGGGCGGAGTTCGGATGGCCCAGATCGACGCAGTGCCAGGCGACGGCCGCGCAGAGGTCGACTATCCGGGTGAGCGCCGTCGCCTGGTCCGCTGGGCTGATCCGGTCGATGGCCCGCTCCCGCGCGTAGGTCCGGAGCAGGTCGTGGAATCTGTACCGGCCCGGCGCGACCGGCTCGAGCAGATGCAGGTCGCAGAGCTGTTCGAGCAGGACGCCCGCGCGGCGCTGCGGAAGATCGAGCAGCCGCGCCACCAGGTCGATGGACAACTCGTCGACCTGGGCGATCCCGAGCCGGTCGAACACGTCCGCGGCCTGCGTTTCGAGCTCGTTCGTACTGCGGACCAGCTGCCGCATCGACAGCGCGAAGCTGGCCCGTACGCCGTGGTCGGTGCGGCTCAATTGGTCCAGCCGGTGCCTCTCGTCCGCGAGCAGGTCGGCCAGATGCTTGAGCGGCCAGGCCGGCCGGGTCACCAGCCGGCCGGCCACGATCCGGATCGCGAGTGGCAGGTAGCCGCAGGCGGACAGAACGGCCTCGGCCGCCGCGGGATCGGCATCGATCCGTTCGGCCGACGCGATCCGGCGGAGCAGTTCGAGACCCTCGGCCGGGGGCAGCACGGCGAGCCGCAGCACCGGAAACGCGACGCCCACGAACTCCCGTCGGCTGGTGATGATCACGCCCGAGCCGCCGGTTCCCGGCAGCATCCGCTGGATCTGCTCGGCGTTCTGCGCGTCGTCGAGGATCAGCAGGACCCGGCGCTCGGCCAGGATCGTGCGTAACCGGCCGGCGGCCAGGTCCGGATCCCGGGGCACCTGGTCAGGGGGCAGGCCGAGGCCGCGGAGCAGGTAGGTCAGTGCGTCTACCTGACTCATCGGCTCACCCGGACCATGACTCTGCAGGTTCAGGAACAGCTGACCGTCCGGGAACCGGTCGAGCACGGCGTGGGCCGCCCGGAGCGCGAAGGCGGTCTTGCCCACGCCGCCCATGCCGACGACCGCCGCGGCGACGATTCCGTGGCCGGACAGAGTCTCGATCAGCTGCTCGAGCTCCGCCTCCCGGCCGGTGAAGTCAGCGACCGGCGTGGGGAGCTGGTACGGGGTCGTAGTCGCCGGAGCGGCTGTCTCCTGACGAGGTCCGCGGGGCCGGGCCGCCGCGGCGATGAAGGTGTCGCGTGCCTGGGGTGGCAGTTTCAGCGCGTCGGCCAGTGCCGTCACGGTCGCCCGGCGGGGAAACTGGCGGACCCCACGTTCGAGCGCACTGATCGCCTGGCTGCTCATCTTGGCCTGCTCAGCGAGCATCTCCTGGGTCAGCCCGGCCGAGCGTCGATGGCGGGTCAGCAGGCTGGCGAACTCCACAGGTCCTCCCTGATCGGCGACGGGGTCGGCTTAAATCTAGTCGCCGCGGGAGGGCCCTGTTGTTAGTCTGACCAGAAGTCCATCGATGAGGTTGAGCGAGAGGGAGAACGAGATGCGCCGGACGTCGATCCATGCCATCACAACTGATCGCATCGACGCACCCGCGAGGACCCTTGAAAACCCTGACGATGGGCATTTTGGCGCATGTTGACGCCGGCAAGACCAGCCTGACCGAACGACTGCTGTACGCAGCCGGCGTGATCGACGCCGTCGGCCGTGTGGACGACGGCAGTACCACGACCGACTCGATGGAGCTCGAACGCCGTCGCGGTATCACCATCCGCTCCGCCGTGGTCTCGTTCGAGCTCGGCGACCTGACGGTGAACCTGATCGACACTCCGGGCCACTCCGACTTCATCGCCGAGGTCGAGCGCGCGCTGTCCGTTCTGGATGGTGCGGTGCTGGTGATCTCGGCCGTCGAAGGAGTCCAGGTCCAGACCCGGCTGTTGATGCGCACGCTGACCCGGTTGCGCATCCCCACCTTGCTGTTCGTGAACAAGATCGACCGGATGGGAGCCCGGTACGACGAGTTGCTCGCCGACATCGCGCGACTCCTCACCCCGTCCGCGGTGCCGATGGGTGCCGTTCGCGATCTCGGCACCCGCGCCGCGCAGTACGAGGAGTTTCCGCTTGTGCACAAGGGACTTGGGGAAGCCCTTGCTGAGCGCAACGATTCGTTCCTGGCCAGTTATCTCGACGACACCCTCACTTCGGCCGACTACCGCCGCGAGCTCTTCGAGCAGGTGCGGCACTTGCAGGTGCACCCCGTGTACTTCGGGTCAGCGATGACCGGCGTCGGCGTACCCGAAGTGATCGACGGCATTCGTGAGTGGTTGCCGCGTGCAACTGATCTGCCTGGAGATCCCTTACAGGCCGCGGTTTTCAAGGTCGAACGCGGACCAGCGGGGGAGAAGATCGCGTCCGCCCGGATCTTCGCCGGTGAACTCCACGCGCGCCAGGTGGTGGACGTCCACCGCGTAGCGGCGTCGTACGAGGCCAAGCCGACGTCGATCAGGGTGTTCGAGCGTGGCGCCACGACTCCGGTCGACGCTGCCGAAGCAGGCCGGATCGTTGCGCTACGTGGGCTGAAGGAGATCCAGATCGGCGATCAGATCGGTACCGCGGTCGCTCGCGATGGTCACTTCTTCGCACCACCGACCCTGGAAACGATGGTCCGGCCGGTGCACGGAGCCGACCGGACGAAGCTGTTCCTGGCATTGCAGCAACTCGCCGAGCAGGATCCGCTGATCCAGGTTCGCAAGAACGAAGAGATCTCCGTCAGCCTGTACGGCGAAGTGCAGAAGGAGGTGATCGCCGCCTTGCTGGACAGTGAGTACGGGCTGGCGGTCAGCTTCAGCGAGACCACGCCGATCCATGTCGAACGCCCGATCGGAATCGGTTCGGCGCAACGCGAGATGGGTGATCCCGGCAACCTCTGGGCCGCCGCCGTCGGCTTCCAGGTCTCACCGGCGCCTGTCGGCAGCGGCCTCGATTACCGGCTTGAAGTCGAACTCGGCGGTCTGCCGCGGGCATTCCACACCGCTATCGAGGAAACGGTCCGGCAAACCTTGCTCCAAGGGCTTTTCGGCTGGGAGGTGGTGGATTGCCGGGTGGAACTCATTCGCACCGGCTACTCCAGTCCGGTGACGGTGGCGGCCGATTTCCGTCGGCTGGTCCCGCTGGTGCTGATGCAGGCTTTGCAAGAAGCCGGTACGCGGGTTCAGGAACCGGTGAACCATTTCGAACTGGACCTTCCGTCCGACGCGGTCTCGCCGGTCCTCGGCAAACTCGCGGAAGCCGGCGCGACAGTGCAGGACACAACTGTCGGGCAAGGGACAGCCCGGTTTGCGGGATCGATTCCAGCCGGCCGGGTGCACACCTTCGAAACCCAGCTTCCAGGCCTCACTCACGGCGAAGGCATCCTGCTCACCACCTTCGACGCCTTCCGCCCTGTCAGCGGTGTCCCACCGACCCATCCACGCACCGATGGCAACCCGCTCAACCAGAAGCAGTATCTGTTGCACCTCAACCAGGCCTGAACTCCACACCGATTGCGTTAGCCATTGCGTGGGATCCCATCTCATGATGGGATCCCCCTCGGGTTCCCTGGTGTTCAGGTGGCCGTCCGGCCGTGTACTCCCGACCGGACAGGCACCAGGGGCCCACCAAATTCTCTCGCTGTGTTCGGCCCGGCGGGGCCGTCGCCGGTGTCTCGCGTTGAAGGCGGACCGCCACGCCATCAGTACCGCCGAGCAGCGGGCGCTGCCACGCTCACGCCGGCGGGCGGGGTGCAGATTGAAGGCCTACGGTCGGAGTACTGATGGGCTGGCGGTCCGCAGCCTGGCGCGCTCACGTCAACCAGAGGGTGGTACCGGGGAGCAGCAGGAGCCTGCGTGGGGTACCCGCTGCTCCAGCAACTAGGCTGTTGGGGACATGGCAGCCACTCCCGCACCTAATCTGGTCAATCTGGAAGCCGTTTCGAAGGGCTTCGGTACCCGCACCCTGCTGGACGGGGTCAGTCTCGGCGTAGGCCGGGGTGAGCGCATCGGCGTGGTGGGGCGCAACGGCGACGGCAAGTCGACCCTCCTGCGGCTGCTCGCCCGCCGCGAGGAGGCCGACACGGGCCGGGTGACGCAGAACCGCGACCTCCGCCTGGGGTACCTGGGCCAGACCGACGACCTCGACCCGGACGCGACGGTGATCCAGGCGGTGCTCGGCGGCGATGTCGAGACCTACACCTGGGCCGCCGACCCGCGGGCACGGTCCGTGATGGAGCACCTGCTCGGCGGCATCGACCACGAGGCCAAGGTCGGCACACTGAGTGGTGGTGAGCGCCGCCGGGCTTCACTGGCGCATCTGCTGCTCACCGAGGTCGACCTGCTGATCCTCGACGAGCCGACCAACCACCTCGACATCGAGGCGGTCAACTGGCTCGCCCAGCACGTGGTGGACCGGGCCGGCGCGCTGATCGTGGTGACCCACGACCGGTGGTTCCTCGACGAGGTCTGCACCGAGACCTGGGAGGTGCAGGGCGGCAAGGTCAGCTCGTACGAGGGCGGTTACGCCGCCTACGTGCTGGCCAAGGCCGAGCGCTCCCGCAACGAGCAGGTGGTCGAGGGCAAGCGGCAGAACCTGATGAAGAAAGAGCTTGCCTGGCTGCGCCGCGGCGCACCGGCCCGGACGGCGAAGCCGAAGTTCCGGATCGACGCGGCGAACGCGCTGATCGAGAACGAGCCGGCCCCCCGCGACAAGCTCGCGCTGGCCAAACTGGCCACCTCCCGGCTCGGCAAGGACGTCTTCGACGCCGAGGACGTCACCCTGCGCTTCGGTGACCGGGTGATGCTGAACCACGTCACCTTCCGCCTCGGCCCGGCCGACCGGATCGGCCTGCTCGGCCCGAACGGTGCCGGCAAGACGACCTTCCTCAACGTGCTGACCGGCCGGCTCGCGCCCGACGCGGGCCTGGTGAAGCAGGGCAAGACCGTCCGGGTCGCCAACCTGTCCCAGACGCTGGAGGATCTCGACGGCTCGGTGACGGTGCTGACGCACATCAGCGACATCCGGCGTACGGCGGCGCTGGCCGGCCGCGGCGGCGAGATGACCTCGTCTCAGCTGCTGGAGCGGTTCGGATTCACGGGCGACAAGCTGACCACCAGGATCAGCGACCTGTCGGGTGGTGAGCGGCGCAGGTTGCAGCTGCTCCGGATCCTGCTGGACGAGCCGAACGTGCTGATCCTCGACGAGCCGACCAACGACCTGGACGTCGAGACGCTGACGGTGCTGGAGGACTTCCTCGACAGCTGGCCGGGCGTGGTCGTGATCGTCACCCACGACCGGTACTTCCTCGAGCGGGTCAGCGACATGGTCTACGCGATCATGGGCGACGGCCAGATCCGGCACCTGCCCCGCGGCGTCGACCAGTACCTCGAGCAACTGGAAGCCGGTACTACGCCCCGCCGCGTCGTCGCCGAGCCGGCCGCTGCCGCGGCGACGGAGGCGTCGCCGGTCGCGGTACAGACCGCTGAGCAGCCGGTCGACGCGGCCGCCTCCCGGGCGGCGAAGAAGGAACTGAACCGGATCGAGCGGCAGTTGCAGAAACTGATCGGGTCCGAGGCCAAGCTGCACGGCCAGTTGGCCACGAATGCGAGCAACTACGAACGGCTCGCCGAGCTGGACACCGAACTGCGCAAGCTGGCCGAAGAACGCGCCGAGCTGGAAACCGCATGGTTCGAAGCGGCGGAACGGGCTGAATAGTCCCGCATTCCGAAGAACGTATACATGATCAAATCTTCGGGCCGTCGTCTCCGGCCACGGGAGTAGCGGCACACCCTCCCATCCCCTGTGATCAGGAGGGTATGCCGCATCCCAAGGGTGAGCGGGCCCCGTGCCCGCCGACGTTGTCCGAGCCCCGAGTCCCGGACACCATCGGCGGGCTTCGGCGGACCACCTCTTGCCGCCGAAGTCACCGTGATGTGAACGTTTTGTAGTCGGTCAGGTACCGACAGTGAGGACACTAGTTGGACCGATGACTCAGTGTCGATAGTCGTGGGCTACAGCAATCTCACGATCTCGTTGCAACTAGCAACGACCGGTAGCGGCATTAAGTGACGCGCGGTCTTTTCAGATTATTCCGACCGAATTCCGGCCGAACTCGGAAAGCCTCGCGGGCGCGGGGTGGTCATCACGAACTCGGCGCCGGAAAAGTCTTTCAGTGGCTTTCCTGGTCGAACGGGCCGACCAACTCGCGCAGTACGCGGGCGATCTTCTGCTGGTCGCGCTCGCTGATCGCGCCGAGCAGGGTGCGCTCGTGCGCGAGCAGGTCCGCCATCGCCGCATCGACGGAGTCCCGCCCGGCGTCGGTGAGCTGGACGAGCACACCGCGGCGGTCGCCTGGGTCGGGTAGTCGCTCGACCAGGCCACGTGCGGTCAGCCGATCCACCCGGTTCGTCATCGTGCCGGACGTCACCAGGGTTTCCTTGAGCAACCGGCCGGGGGAGAGCTGGTACGGCTTGCCGGCCCGGCGAAGCGCGGCGAGTACGTCGAACTCCCATGACTCCAGGCCGTGCGTCTCGAACGCGTGGCTGCGGGCACGATCCAGATGCCGCGCCAGCCTGCTGACTCGCGACAGCACCTCCATCGGTGCCACGTCGAGGTCCGGCCGTTCCCGGCGCCAGGCCTCGATCAGCCGGTCGACCTCGTCTCTCATAGTTCGAGAGTATGTCATCAAGACTCTTGACATCAAGACAACTCGCAGGCGTAAAGTATCTCGACGTCAAGAGATCTCTCAGGAAGGGCGCGACGAATGCGGACCTCACCCATCTGGAACCCCACGCAGTACGGCAAGTACGCCGACGAACGCGGCCGCCCGTTCGCCGATCTGGTCGACCGGATCCAGGTCTCGCCCGACGAAGTGAAGGTGGTCGTCGACCTGGGTTGTGGTCCCGGGAACTTCACCGCGACCCTGCTCGATCGCTGGCCGACCGCCTCGATCCAGGGCATCGACAGCTCGACCGCGATGATCGACGCGGCCCAGTCGTATGCCACCGACCGGCTCAGCTTCACGGTCGGCGATGTCCGTGAGTGGCCCGGCGAATCGACGCCGCCGGTGGACGTCATCGTCACCAACGCCACGCTGCAATGGATCCCGGAGCAGCTGGACCTGCTACCTGGGTTCGTTCGCGCGCTGCGACCGGGTGGCTGGCTCGCGATCCAGATTCCGGGCAACGGCAACGCGCCCTCGCACTCGATCCTGCGCGAACTGGCCGGGACCGAGCCCTACGCGCAGTACGCCGCGGACAAGTCGCAACGGGCGGACGCGCCGGGCCCAGCGCAGTACATCGAAGCTCTCACTGCCGAAGGCTGCGTCGTCGATGCGTGGGAGACGACGTACAACCACATCCTGCCGGGGGAGAACGCGGTGCTGGAGTGGGTGAAGGGCACCGGCGCCCGGCCGGTTCTGCAGTCCTTGCCCGATGACCTGCGGGCCGACTTCGAGACCGAGTACGGCGCTCGGCTGGCGGCGGCGTACCCGCGTCGTTCTTACGGGACCGTGTTGCCGTTCCGCCGGATCTTCGCCGTAGCGCAGAAGAAGGGGTGACGATGAGGCTTGATCACGTGCAGGTGTCCTGCCCAGCCGGTGGCGAGGAGGTCGCGCGGGCCTTCTATCGCGACGCGCTCGGGATGGCTGAGCTGGAGAAGCCGCCGTTGCTCGCGGCCAGAGGCGGCTGCTGGTTCAAGGACGGTACGGCGGAGGTCCACGTCGGTGTCGAGGCGGACTTCCGGCCGGCCGAGAAGGCGCATCCCGCATTGGCCGTCGATGACCTCGATGGCCTGGCCGAGAAACTGACCGGACTCGGCTACCCGGTGAAGTGGGACAACGAGACGATCCCGGGCCGCCGGCGATTCCACACCGCCGACGGTCACGGCAACCGCATCGAGATCGTCTGAGTGAGACCGGTCCGGGAATCCCCCAGAGATTCCCGGACCGGTCCGGCTCACTCGGTGGCGAGAGCGCCGGCCGGAGCGACCTTCGCGGCGCGCCGTGCGGGCAGCACCGAGGCGAGCAGGCCTGCCACGGCCGCGACCAGGGCGATCGTGACGAGCAACCCGACCGGCAACGCGTACTGGACATCGCCGGACGCGGTCTGGCCACCCATCAGTGCCATCGTGCCGGTCCAGCCGTAGAGCAGGCCGAGCCCTATCCCGAGCCCTGCCGCGACTAGCGCCATCAGCAACGACTCGATCGCGAGCATGCCCCGCAGTTGCCGCCTGGTCAGACCCAACGCCCGCAGCAGAGCGTTCTCCCGGGTCCGTTCGAGCACCGACAGGCTCAGGGTGTTGCCGACACCGACCAGCGCGATCAGCACCGAGACGCCGAGCAGGCCGATCCCGACGATCAGCAGTACGTCGAAGATCTTCGTGTACGACGTACGCTCGGCCAGCCCGCCGCTGACGGACAGGTCCTTCACTGTCGGCAGCGACTCCTGGACCGCGTCGATCACATCGGACCCGTCCGCCTTCGGATCGGAAGCTAGCCAGTACCCCGTGACACCTGCCTTGGGAGCGATCTTCTCCAGGTCCGGCAGGCTGATCGTGACCGGATCCAGCCCGGTCGCCACGTACGCCTTCAACGTCAGCTGCTGCTTGCCGGAGATCAAGGTCAGGTTGGCTCCGTCCTCCAGATGGAGCATCTGCATCGAGCTGTAGTCCAGCAGCGCCGTACCGGGCGTCTTCAGCTTGGTGACCAGATCCGCGTTGTGGATCACCGAGGCCCCCGTGACCGGGTCGACCCCGGTGACGCTGACCTCGTTCTCGCCGGCCTTCATGGTCACGGTCCGGATCGGGACGACCTGGGTGATGCCCTTGATGTCGTGCAACTGCTGCTGCCCGGTCGCGGGCATCTTCTCGTTGTAGGTCATCACCATCACGTCGACCGGGTACTGGTCGTCCATCGTGACGTCGAACGTCTTCCGGACCGAGGCGATCCCGACGCAGGTCAGGCTGATCAGGGTGACGCCGATCAGCAGGGCCGACGTGGTCGCCGCGGTCCGCTTCGGGTTCCGTACGGCGTTGCCCACCGCGATCCGGGCGGGGACCCCTCCGCCCCGCGCCGGGAGCGCGCCCAGCAACCTGACCAGCGCGGGCACCACCAACGAGCCGATCGCGAGGAGACCCACGAACGAGACCACGCCACCGCCGACACCGACGATCACCTGATGCGAACTCGCGCTGACGGCCAGCAGGGCACCGCCACCGGCGATCAGCAGGAAGCCGAGAATCAGCCGCACAACGCCGGCCTTGGACGCGGCCACCGGAGCGGCGTCCGGCCGAAGCGCGGCCAGCGGAGCGACCCGAGTCGCCCGCCGAGCCGGTACGACGGCTGCCAGGATCGTGGCGATCGTGCCGAGCAGCAGTGGCAGGAACACCGAGGCCAGGCTGAGGTGCAGGTCGATTTTCGGGATACCCCAGTCGAACTCACGCGTCAGCGCGAGTCCGAGCGCCGACAGCGCGACGCCGAACACCACACCGATGGCCGAGGCGACCAGGCCGACCACAGAGGCCTCGGCGAGGACCGACGAGAACACCTGGCGACGGGAGGCACCGACGCAACGCAGGAGCGCCATCTCCCTTGTCCGCTGGGCGATCACGATCGTGAAGGTGTTGCCGATCACCAGGCAGGCGACGAACAACGCGATCACGGCGAACATCCCGAACACCCCGCCGAGGACGTCGATCCCGTGCGTGAAGCTCTCCACCTCGTGGTCGACGTAGGCCTTGCCGGTGTAGACCCGCAGTTTGTTGCTGACGGCACCGGTAACGGCCGCGGCCAGCTCGTCCTGGGAGACGCCCGGCATGGCGGAGACCCGGATCTCGCTGATGTAGCCCTCTGGTTCGAAGACCTTCACAGTCTGGGCGGTACCGACCGCATTCGCGGTGCCGACCGCTGCCGAGTCGTCGAGCAGACCGACGACGGTGACGGTGAAGGCCTTGTCGTTGTAGGTGGTCAGCCTCAGCTTCGAGCCGAGCGTGACCTTGTTCTTCTCGGCGAGCTTCGCCGGCAAGGCGATCTCGAGCGTGCTGTCAGGCAGCCGGCCCGCGATCGTGCTGGGCCCGGCGATCTGCGAGGTGTCGTAGCGGGCATCTACGCCGAGCGAGTCGGGCCGGACCTTGCCGGTCCAAATGACTCGCATGTACGCCGAGGTGGTGCCGACCACAGAGTCGGCCTGCGGCAGCTTGCGTACCGCGGCCACATCCTGCGGACCGACGCTGTCGTTCTGCGGCGTCACCACCGCGTCGACACCGGCAAGCTGCTTGCCGATGGTCGCGTCGATGCCGTGCGAGGCAGACGCGTGCGCGGTCATTGCCAGTGCGCCGAAGCCGACACCCAGCACGATCGCCAGACAGGCGGCGATCAGGCGGCCCAGGTGGGCGCGCAGGGAGGAGAGGATCGAACGTCGCACGGTCAGGCCCCCAGCTGCCGCAGCGCGCCGAGCACGGACTCCGGGGTCGGATCCAGCAGCTCGCCGGCAAGCTTGCCGTCGGCAAGCATCACCACGCGGTCGGCGTACGACGCCGCCAGCGGGTCGTGCGTCACCATCACCACGGTTTGACCGAACTCACGCACGGACCGCCGCAGGAAGCCCAGCACCTCGGCGCCGGAACGCGAGTCCAGGTTGCCGGTCGGCTCGTCGGCGAAGACCACCTCGGGCCGGCTGACCAACGCACGGGCCACGGCGACCCGCTGCTGCTGACCGCCCGACAGCTCGGACGGGCGGTGGGTGAGCCGGTCCGCCAGACCGAGTACGTCGATCAGCGTGCTCATCCACTGCTGGTCGGGCTTGCGGCCACCCAGTTCGAGTGGGAGCAGGATGTTGTCCTTGGCCGACAACATCGGCAGCAGGTTGAAGGACTGGAAGACGAAGCCGATCCGGTCCCGGCGGATCCGGGTCAGCTCGGCGTCCGGCAGCTGGGTCAACTCGGTCTCGCCGAGCAGCACCTGGCCATCGGTCGGAGTGTCCAGGCCGGCCAGGCAGTGCATCAGGGTCGACTTGCCGGAGCCCGACGGGCCCATGATCGCGGTGAACCGGCCGACGCCGAAGTCGACCGACACCCCGTCGAGCGCGGCGACCGCGGTATCGCCGGAGCCGTACACCTTGCGCAACTCGTGCGCCCGGATCGCCGTACGGTCCGCTGTGTTCTGCGGCAAACGGCCGAGCGGCAACTCGCCGGTCTGGATGCTCATCGTTCTCCTCGAAGCGCTGGGGGCGAGCCGTCCTCGCCCACGCTCCTAGAAGTTAGTGATCAGCGGCCCGCGAAGCCTCGGACCAGGGACTGCAATCGCCGTACGACCTGAGTCGTACGCCGACGCTTCGACGTAGTCCTAGTGCCCCGAGTCCGAAGTTCTTTGACGTGGACCGGCGCCCAGGCAAGCACCCCCGATGCACGCACCTGGGCACCGCCCACTGTCAAACAACTTCGAACTCGGGCACTAGTTCGCTTTGACCAGGCCGGTTTCGTAGCCGAGGACGACCAGGGCGACCCGGTCGCGCAGGCCGGTCTTGGCCAGGATGCGGCCGATGTGGGTCTTGACCGTTGCCTCGGACAACGTGAACAGCGTGGCGATCTCGGTGTTCGACAAACCGCGGGCGACCTCGACCAGCACCTCGCGCTCGCGAGCGGTGAGCACGTCCAGGTCGGGGCGCTCGGTCTCCTCGTCCGGGAGTGCGCCGGCGAAGTGCTCGAGCAGGCGCCGCGTAGTACTGGGTGAGACCACCGCGTCGCCGGAGTGCACCTGCCGGATCGCCGACAGCAGATCCGCCGGCGGGGTGTTCTTCAGCAGGAAACCGGCCGCGCCCGCCTTGATCGCCGCGAACGCGTACTCGTCCAGGTCGAACGTCGTCAGCACGATCACTCTGGGGGCCGTCGGCAACGACTGTAGTTGCCGGGTCGCCTCGACGCCGTCCAGCCGGGGCATCCGGACATCCATCAGTACGACGTCGCTCGCGGTCACCTGGAGCTTCTCCAGCGCCTCACCGCCGTCACCGGCCTGACCGACGACCCGCATGTCGGGCTGGGAGTCCACCAGCATCGTGAACCCCGCCCGCACGAGTTCCTGGTCGTCCACCAGGAACACCCGGATCACACCGTCGTCGGTCTCGGTCACTGATCTCCTCCAGCAGGCAGGTTGTACGGCAGCTTGGCGATCACTTCGTAACCGCCGCCCGTTTTCGGTCCGGCGCTCACCGTACCGCCGGAGATCGAGGCGCGTTGCCGCATCCCGATCAGGCCGTGCCCCGGATCGCTGCCCGGCACCAGGCCGGCACCGCGGCCGTCGTCGGTGACCACCACGGTCAGCATCTCGCGCCCGAAGTCCAGCAGGACGGACGTCCGAGCTCCCGGCCCGGCGTGTTTCAGCGTGTTTGTCAGCCCTTCCTGAACGATCCGGTACGCCGTGAGGCCCAGCAACGCGGGGAGATTCCGCGGTGTGCCGGTCACCTCGTAGTCGACCGAGAGCCCGGTCTGGCGGACGTTGTCGATCAGCTCGGGCAGCGAGGAGACGCCAGGTTGCGGGCGGGGCTGGTTCGGATCCACGTCGCTGGGCTGGGCGTCCTGCTTCAGGAGGCCGAGCATCTTGCGCATCTCGGTGAGCGAGGCGCGGCCGGTGTCGCCGATGGTGGCCAGCGCCTTCTTTGCCTGCTCGGGCGACGCGTCCGCGGCGTACAGGCCTCCGTCGGCCTGGACGATCATGATCGACAACCCGTGCGCGACGACGTCGTGGATCTCGCGGGCGATCCGGGTCCGCTCGTTCGAGACGGCCAGCTTGGACTCGCGGTCGCGGTCGCGTTCGAGCTGGGCGGCGCGTTCCTCGAGCTGCTGCACGTACATGCCTCTGGTCCGGCGGCGTTCGCCGAAGGCCCAGATGCCGAACACGAGTGCTCCCAGCGACACCATCATGGTGGCCTGCTGACGCCAGTCGCTGCTCGTGTTGTAGCGAGCCGTCGCCATCAGGACGCCCATGCCGCCGACGGCCAGGGCGATCCGGCTGTAGCGCACTTCGCCGTACACGGAGATCGCGTAGAGCGCCACGAGTAGGCCGACGTTTCCGCCCTGCAGGTGGATCCCGATGAGCCATTGGAAGACGGCGACCGCCGAGACGCCGAAGAAGATGAGCTCGGGATGGGTACGGCGCCAGATCAGCGGGACCAGCATGAGCAGCCCGAGGATTCCGCCGAAATGTTCCTGGGTGAGGGAGATCAGCCCGAAGAACAGTGTCAGCGCGCCGGCGAACAAGAGGTCGAACGCCTTGCTCTTCGCCGGTAGCTCGCGCGCGGTCAGGATCCCCGTCATGCGGGCCAGGGTACGGCGATTCACTGCCCGCCAAGTCATGCCACGGGCGGAACTCGCCGTCCTACCGTGGTCTTGCTTGCTTGTGGGCGGTGCTTACTTGTGCGGCCTCGCCGTACTGCGGTGGCGTGCCTACTTGTGCGGGCGGGTGGAGAGGGTCGGTTTCGCCTCGAGGCCGGACAGGCCGTTCCAGGCCAGGTTGACCAGGTGAGCTGCCACGTCAGGCTTCTTCGGCCGGCGGACGTCGAGCCACCACTGACCGGTCAGCGCGACCATGCCGACCAGCATCTGCGCGTACATCGGGGCGAACTTCGGATCCAGCCCGCGGCGCTTGAACTCCTCGGCCAGGATGTGCTCGACCCTGGTCCCGACATCGCTCAGGATCGAGATGAACGAGCCGGTGGAGCTGCCGACCGGCGAATCGCGGACCAGGATCCGGAAACCGTCGGACGAGCTCTCGATGTAGTCGAGCAGGGCGAGCGCGGCCTGCTCGACGAGTTCGTGCGCGCGACCCGCGGTGAGCGAGGCCGTGACCGTGTCGAGCAGTTTGCGCACCTCGCGGTCCACCACCACGGCGTACAGGCCCTCTTTGCCGCCGAAGTGTTCGTAGACGACCGGCTTGGAGACCTCTGCGCGGGCAGCGATCTCCTCGACCGAGGTCGCCTCGTACCCCTTCTCGGCGAACAGTCCGCGGGCGATGTTGATGAGTTGCTCGCGTCGATCCGCACTCGTCATCCGGACCCGGGGAGAGCGCCTTGGCTTCGGTTCCGTCACGTCGAGATCACGTCAGCATCATGCCGTACATAGGTGTTGTCGCGTGGGAGATTTACCGGCTGAAGACCTCTTCAGACCTCGGCGGCACGAACGCGACGAGCCTCCAGACGTTCCTTGACCGGCCAGCGGACATCGGACACCCAACCGCACTTCTCGAAGAACCAGATCGACCTCGCCGACGTGTCGAGCTGACCTTTGAGTACGCCGTGGCGCGCGCAGGTCGGGTCGGAATGGTGCAGGTTGTGCCACGACTCGCCCTGGCTGAGGATCGCCAGCCACCAGACGTTGCCGGACTTGTCCCGGCTCCTGAACGGGCGATCGCCGATCGTGTGGCAGATCGAGTTGATCGACCAGGTGACGTGGTGCAGCAGGCCGATCCGGATCAGGCTCGCCCAGAAGAACGCGGTCAGCGCACCCTCGATCGACCAGGACCACAGGCCGCCGATCAGCGCGGGGGCGAGCAGCGAGAAGAGGACCAGCGCGGGGAACATCCGGGAGACGCGGACGATGTCACGGTCCTTCAGCAGATCCGGCGCGTACTGCCGCTGCGGGGTCTGCTCGGTGTCGAACAGCCAGCCGATGTGCGCGTGCATGAAACCTTTGCTGAGCGCGCCGAGGCTGGTGCCGTACTTCCACGGGCTGTGCGGATCGCCTTCGCGGTCGGAGAACTTGTGATGCTTGCGATGGTCGGCCACCCAGCGGACCACCGGACCCTCGATCGCGAGCGAGCCGGCGATCGCGAGCGCGTACTTGAGCGGGCGGTTCGGCTTGAAGGACTTGTGGGTGAAGTACCGATGGAAGCCGATCGAGATGCCGTGGCCGCTGAGCGTGTAGAACACGACCGCGAGTACGACGTCGTGCCAGCCGAGGAAGCCGCCCCACGCGACCGGCACCGCTGCCAGCAGCGCGAGGAAGGGGATCCCGATGAACAGCGCCAGGGCCAACTGCTCCCAGAAACCCTTCTGTTCACTGCCGAGCGTGCCCTTGTCGGTGTCGAACTCGACGGCCTGCTGAGCGCCTGTAGGCGCCTCCGGTGCGGCTACTGGAGTCATGGCGTATCCCTCGTGACGTTGGACGGGTTACCTACGCAACCGTAACCTACGCCTCCGTAGGTAAGGAACCCCTTCGCGTGTCACCCCCTCACTCATGGCACACTGTTCCGGCGACACAGCGATCCCCCGTGGGGTAATCGGCAGCCCGCGAGACTTTGAATCTCGAAGATCTGGATCGAAACCAGGCGGGGGAGCACCACGAACCCCCAGGTCAGAGCCTTCTGACCTGGGGGTTTTCTCATGCCCACCCACCCGCGAGGTGGACTCACCAGCCAGGACAGGACAACCACAGACTCAGAACAGACAACAAGAACACGAGAAATAAGAGAGCTGCCGCAGGCTGTCGGAGCGTGCAGGCAGCCAGGCGCTGGCGAGTTCGAAGAGCAACCGAACCGCCACCAACCCGAACCAGGCAGCAAGAAGAAGCCAAGAGCAAGACTAGACAACAACAATGACAGACGAGAGAGCTACCGCAGGCCGTCGGCGCCTGCAGGCAGCTGAGCGCTGGGGAGCTCGGATAGCGGCCGTTCCGCCACACCAGGTGGAAGCCAATAGCAAAACAGACAAGAGCAAAAGACAGACGAGAGGGCTGCCGCAGGTCGTCGGCGCGTGCAGGCAGCTGGGCGCTGAGGGCCGGGTCGGCGTGACCCAGCCGTTCAGCGGCGACGTGGCCCGGGACGCCAGCAGTCAGGAGCATGGTGGCGTGATTGTGACGCAGGTCATACAGGCGCGCCGGAGGGAGCGGCTTCAGCCGGGGCGCGGCGCGGACGTGCGCATCCGGCCGTTCACCGCCGTCTTTTGTCATCTCTCCGGGACACCTAGGGTCGGCAGAACTGCCGGGCCGGGATGCACCTCGGTGTATTACTGTCGGCCGCTCTCGGTGTCTTACTCAGGACCAACGACCTGACTTCGGCGGGGCCTCGCGACTCTGGGATGACGGGTCTAATCGGTCAGGGGGGTGTCCCTATGGGGTTCGTCAAGCGGCGCGGAGTGCGGGTGGTTGGTAGGGGGTTTTGGTGCGGAGTATGGCGTACAGGACGTCGCAGCGGCGTCGGGCGAGGCAGATGAGGGCTGCGTTGTGTTTCTTGCCTTCGGCGCGTTTGCGGTCGTAGTAGGCGCGGCTGGTGGGGTCGGACAGGGCGGCGAAGGCGGCGAGGAAGAAGGCGCGTTTGAGTTTGCGGTTGCCGCTGCGGGCGGGGTGTTCGCCTCTGATGCTGGTGCCGGAGTGGTGGGTGACGGGCGCGATGCCGGCGTAGGCGGCCAGGTGTCCGGAGGTTTTGAAGGCGGAGGCGTCGCCGATCTCGAGGAGGATGCGTGCTGCGGTCCTGATGCCGATGCCGGGCAGCGAGATCAGGACCTGGGCGAGAGGGTGCGTATCAAGGATCTCCTCGACTTCGCCGGCGACGGTTTTGCGTTGTGCGAGGACGGTTTTGAGGCTTTCGGTCAGGCGTGGCAGGACGGTGTCGGCGGCGTGGTGCCGGGGACAATGACGGTCTGTTCGTCGAGTGCGGTGAGGATCTGGGCGACGAGTTTGGTGCCCATGCGGGGTGCGTGTTTGGTGGCGATCGTGGTCAGCTTGCGGCGTCCGGCTGTGCGGATCCCGGTTGGTCCGCCGCAGAGGCTGAGGATTTCCAGTACTGCGGGGTGGGCGATTTTGGGTCCGAGGACGCGTTCGAGGGCGGGGTGGATACCGGTGAGCAGTCCGCGGATGCGGTTACTGAGCCGGGTCGCTTCGGCGGCGAGGTCGTCGTCGTAGCCGAGCAGTACGTCGAGCTCGGCGAGGGCTTCGTCGTCGACGTCGATGCTGCGTAGTGCGTGGGCCAGTGTGCGGGCGGCGTCGGCGATGATGAAGGCGTCGCGGGCATCGGTTTTGGCGTTGCCGGGATACAGGTCGGCGATCCGGCGCATTGCCAGCCCGGGAAGGTAGGCCACGTCGTGGCCGCAGGCCCGGGCCACCGTGACTGGGAGCGCGCAGATCGTGTTGGGCTGGTCGACCACGATCAGGATCGGTCCGTGGGCGGCGAGTTTGTCGAACATCGCCCGCAGTTCCGGTTCGCTGTTGGGCAGCGGCGCGTCGTGCAACTTCCGCCCGGTGGGGTCCATCCCGACGGCGTGGTGGTCGCTTTTGCCGACGTCCAGGCCGAGGAAGACGTTGTAGTCGTGGTTCACTCGCGGTGTCTTTCGTGTCGTCGTTGCTGGTCTGCCAGTCAGGCATCGACGGCCGGCAGCCACGTTACGACGAGACCTACCCCTCACGGGCGGCCGTGTCCCTATCAGCGGTCCCTCGATGCCGCCAAACCCGGTGACACCACCCCCCGGATCATGAACCTCGACCGGGGGCATAAGTCATGCCGGGCCTGGCGACCAGCAGCCCCTTGATCAGGAGCCACGAAAAAGGTAACGGGGCGTCTTCTCGCCTGCCGCTCAGCCCAGTCAGCTCCTGATCGCGCTACGCGTGGGCTGAACGGCAGACGGGAAGACGCGGGGTCGAGCTGTGTCAAGGAGCGGGCAGTCGGGTGCATGTCGGCGCATCGCCGTCACGTCAAGTCCAGGTTGTGAATCCCTGAGACAGGTCCAGCGCGAACGGCGAGCCGGAGTTCATGGGAGTCCACCCGCGTTCGAGGGCGAGCCGAATGGCGCGAGCGACGTCGGAGGGCAGAACTGCCTTGGGGGCCTGGCCTATCCAGTTGCTGGGGTGCGGCTGGTTCGTTGTGACCGCAAGCGTGGAACCCGGGTCCTCAGCGTGCTCCACCGCGAAGGTGCAGGGCGACCAGCAAAGGCCCTGGCTGTAGGTTGGCCGCCCGCGCAGCCGCCATCGGTACATCACACCGTCGACGACGATGGCTCGAGAACCTTTCTTCACCAGCGCCATAGCTTCCCCTCCCAAGCCGCGTGATCTGAGTGTGCTCAACTGTCTCATCTCCCCGGACAGCGGACCCCGCCTTTGCTAACGGATTTGCTAACAAACGATGTGGACCCGGGTGGACGAGCAGACGCGAACTGGGCCGGTCCACGCTCGGGCCGGAGTGAGTAGAAACCTAGCGTGGACCGGGGTGGACGGGGCGCTCTGGAGTGTGGAGTTCGGTGAGTCGGCCGAGCGGGCCGCGGTGAATGAGATCGTTGCGGGCATCGCTTGCTGAGGCTGGGCCGGGTTCACGCTCAGGACTCCATCGTCGCTGCTTGCGGGGGTCGTTGGTTTGTATCATCTGACGATGGGCATCAAGAATTACTTGATTGAAGGCGTTTCCGGTACTGGTAAGACTTCGGTATGTAAAGAATTGCA
The DNA here is from genome assembly GCF_014217565.1 of Kribbella qitaiheensis. Lineage (NCBI taxonomy): Bacteria > Bacillati > Actinomycetota > Actinomycetes > Propionibacteriales > Kribbellaceae > Kribbella > Kribbella qitaiheensis. The sequence continues at coordinate 2,800,535 of NZ_CP043661.1, read as the reverse complement.
GCGGCGTGGTTTCTACGCCGTCAATGGGGACAATGAGCTGGCCTACCAAGGTGATCCTGAGACTGGCCATCCTACGGATGGCTTCATGCATGAGCATCACATTTGGGATGTAGACAGGGTCAGAACGCTGGTTGCCAGCCAGGATGATCCGGTCACGTTCTTCTGCGGTGGTTCCAGGAACTTCTCGAGGTTCATCGATTTGTTCGATGGTGTCTTTGTCCTGGAGGTTGACCGTGACACCTTGGATCGGCGGCTGCGCGGGCGATCGGAAGATGAGTGGGGCGGAAAACAGGCAGAGCGTGAATCTGTTTTGCGATTGCATCAAACGAAAGAGGACATCCCCAAAGACGGGATCGTCGTCGATGCCACCGCGCCGCTCGCTGACGTCGTGGACGAAATCGTCCGTCAAAGCGACGTAGAGAACCCGCACACCGCGCGGTAGGGCACAGACTGGCCCGGCTTGTCAACGAAGTGACGAGTCGGCGACGACCGCGCCGAACATCCTGGGCAGGTGTGGGAGTCGGCTTGTGGTGGGGCATAGTTCCTGGCATGGCGGACAGTCCCGGACACTCGCGGTCCTGGGTGCGGCGGTGGAAGGCTCGCAGGGCGACTAGCGCCATGCGGTGGACCTGGGGTGCGATCTTTCTTGCGGGGTTCGGGGTTTGGTTGTGCTGGCCGCCGAGTGGGCGAAGGGGCATGGGCACGCCGACTGGGTGGGCCAGACCTCTAAGCCGCTTTACGGTCTCGTCGCGGTTGCCACCTACTGGCCTGTCGTCATCGCGCTGTGGTGCGTCCTCTATCCAGGGGACTCCCGTGCGCTGCCCTGGGCTGATCGGGACGAGTAGAGGCTGTGCCTACAACCACCGCGCAGAGCGCAGTACGACCACAGCGCGGGAGGTGTCGGTGGGTGCAAGTAGCGTCTGGGGGATGACGGTGCGGGCGGAGTTGGTGGAGTTTTGGCGGGAGTACGAGCGGCGGACCAATGGGCATCTGGTTGGGCCGTGGGGGGAGCTTCTTGCGGAGGATGCCGTGTATTGGTTCACGACCGGGTCGTTCGTTGGTCGGGCAGCCGTGATGGAGGCCGTCGAGCACAACTTTCGGGTGATCGAGGATGAGGTCTACCGGATCAGCGATGTCGAGTGGGTCGCGGCAGCTGAGGACTCGGCTGTGGTGCGGTATCGCTTCAGCTGGGTTGGGGTCCAGGACGGTCAGGAGATCTCGGGTGCCGGCCGGGGGACCAATGTGATGGTTCGCCGGGATGGCCGGTGGCTGATGCTGCATGAGCATCTCAGCGTTTGAGGCAGGCGGTTCGCGGGACGCGGGGGTTCAGAGCGGGTGGACCAGGAGAGTGGTGAGGATGCTGGCCAGGACTCCGGCGGCGAAGAACAGCAGGTTGGAGTAGAGGGCCTTGCGGTCCGCGATCTTGGAGTGGGCGTCGAGGGCGGCCCGGAAAGCGCGGTAGTTCGCGTCATCTTCGAAGGGGGTCTCGGCGGGCGGCTTCGGGCGGGGTCGCTCGCGGCTGGGGAGTTCATCGACAGACGGGTCCTGCCGCTGCATGGGCGGGGGAAAGTCGGAGCCGCGGGTTGGGGCCGACGGCGTACGGGCTGCCGGGAGCCGGCGGGCCTGGCGGGCAGCGGTGATTCCCGCGACCAGGGCAGTGATCAGCAGACCCAGCACCAACAGCAGAGCGGCGGCATTCACGCCGGATACTTTAGGTGACTCCGAGTGTCAGGCCGAGCACGCGGATCAGCGCCAGGCGTACAGGCCGGGCGACCGCAGACGACGTATTCAGACAGCCTTGCTGAGTTCTGTGCGGAGTTGGGGGGCGATGCGCTGGATGCGGCGGCTTCGGACGGTTGCTACCAGGGCGCGGATCGGCAGCGGCTCGGAGCGGCTGCGGAGTTGGAGTTCTAGCTGGCAGGGGCGGTCGGTGTCGATGCCCAGCCAGCCGTCGTACGCCGTGGCGCGGGCGCTCAGGATGTCCGAGTGAGGGATGCGGCGGGTGGTGACCAGGAGCGGATGATGACGTCGGTCGGGGTGATCACCAGGCCGAGGCGGATCGCGCGGAGGAGAGCTGCCAGCGTGATCGCGAAGAAGACCCAGCCGGGCCAGTTCGGGCCGCCATGCTCGCCGAGACCGCCGATGATCGCGAGGCGATCAGCACCAGGACCGCAGTACAGAAGCCTCGGTGGTACGGCGTCGAGATGCGCCTGGCGCGGTCAGACATTGACGGTGAGCCGGATGGTGAGCTGGTCGCCTTCGTCGATCTCCTCGGCCTTTCGGACCCAGGCCTTGAGCGGTACGACGTACGTGCCGTCCTTGGGGAACAGCGACGTCGGCCACGAGGTGTCGCCGATCTGAGCGGTGACCGGGATCATCCCCCACCCGTAGCTGACCGCGGTTGAAGTCGCCTCCAGCTGCCCGGACTCGTCGTCCGGCACGGTCACGAAGTACCAGGGCGCAGGCCCCCGCCAGTACCAGACCTCACCGGTGAACTCGACGTCCATAGTGCCCAGCCTAGAAGCCCCCGGAGGTCCTACGGGGGAGGATGCTTACCTCAAGAGGAGGCGCCGGATGGAACCGGAGGAGCTTCAGTGGGGCACGAAGACACCGTTCAAGGTGCTCGCCTGCGTGCCGTTCGTCGGGGCGCTGGGGTGGTTCGTCGTGGCCGGCGGCTGGTTCGAGCTGTGGCCGTTCCTGCTGTTCCTGGCCGCGATGGCGTACGTCTGGGGACGGGGCGGCGGCGCTCGTCTGACCGAGGACGAGCTCGTACTGCGCTATCCCATCGGCACCCGCCGGATTCCACGGGCCGAGGTCTCCTCCGCTCGGTTCACCTACAACGGCATGCGGATCCAGTTGCGCGATGGCTCCAAAGTCTTCGCCTTCCTCCAGCCGAAATGGACCTCTACGGAAATGAGCTCCGGGGCGATCCCCGGGCCCGGCAGCGCGGCGTACCGGATCACCGAATGGGCTGCGGGTCGGTGATCGGGGTGCGGCGGTTTGTTTGTGGGTGAGGGGTGGGCGACTATTGGGCGGCGTGGGGTGAGTGGGGTAGGGCGAGAGGGTTTGTTGATGGTGGGGTTTTGGGCGGTGGGGCGGCGGTGGATTCTGGCTGCCTGGCCTGCGGTGGTTGCTGCCCTGGTGGTGGGCGGCAGTCTCTGGCTCGCCGTGACGCCGTCGACGCAGAACCTCGACCTGACCGCCGCCGCGATGGGCGGTACGACGCTCGAGCAGGTTCGGCCGAGCGACACCGGTGACGTCGATCCCCGGTTGGGTGCGGCGGTCGACGCGATCCTGGCCCGCCGCGGCATCGCCGTACGGACCGGGGACGTGAACATGTTCCTCGCGGACGTCGCTCCCGAGTTGAGGGACGAGCAGCGGGTGCTGTTCCAGAATCTGCGCGCCGTCGGCATGGTCGTCACCTACCGCCGCGCTGAGCCGTGGACCGATCGGCCCGCGCTGCGGAAGTTCGGCCTCGCCACCGGCACGTTCCGGGTCAGCATGCGGTACCAGATCACCGACGCCAGGCTCGCCCAGACCGCAACAGACGTGGGTTACACCTACACAGTTCGCGAGAACAGGCTGTGGCTCGTCGCCGACGATCACCTCGACCGGGCGATCGGGTCCGGCCGGCAGCCCTGGGACTACGGCAAGATCGCCGTGGTCAAGCGGAAGAACATCCTCGTGATCGTCAACCAGGGCGGGGAACTGCTGGCGCAGAATCTGGCCGACCAGACGGTCCGGACGGCGAAGGCGGTCCGCAAGCTGTGGAAGGGCCATCTCCAGGTCGTCCCGGTCGTGGTCGCGATGCGCGAGCCGGACGTCCTGACCGAGCTGCCGCAGATGATCCCCGACGACGAACCGGCCCGGATCCAGGCGATGCCGAACCCGGCGGCGAACTCGCAGCCGGTCGGTGGCTACCTGGTGATCCGCCCGGCCGCGCTCAGGACGTTCGACTCCGCCAAGGAGACGCACGCGCTGGTCCACCTGCTCGCCGTACGGCTCGGTGATTCCGCGCCCCGCTGGCTGGCGGAGGGGATGGCCCGGTACGCCGAGAACCAGCAACTCGTCGCGGCCGGACGGGGTCCGGAGATCGCCGAGGCGCGGACCGAGATCAACAAGCGGGTGCTCGGTGACCTGACCCGGCTGCCCGCGGACGACGAGTTCTCGGCTACGGACAGTTACGACATCAGCTGGGTCGCGGTCGAGCACCTGATCAAGCAGATCGGCTTCAAACCGGTCACCGAGTACTACGTTCAGGTGGCCCGGCGGGGCTACAACCAGTTCGCCCAGGAGCGCCTGATGAAGGAGTACACCGGGTTCACCGAAGCGACCCTGGTGGAGTCCCTGCGAAGTCTCGCGGGCTGAGCAAGTACGCTTGCGCAGGCACCCCTTTCGAGTGCCTCGCCCGAATTCGCAGGGAACTCGAGGAGAAGACCGCGTGACTTCCCATCGTCCTGCGGTGGTCATAGTAATGGCCGCCGGTCAGGGGACCCGGATGAAATCCGCGACCCCGAAGGTGCTGCACGAGATCGGCGGGCGCAGCCTCGTCGGGCACGCGGTGGTTACCGCCCGTGCACTCGCGCCGGAGCATCTCGTCGTCGTGGTCGGTACCGGCCGGGAGCAGGTCGAGGCCCATCTGGCCGCGATCGACTCCGAGGTCCGCACCGCCGTCCAGGAGCAGCAGCTCGGCACCGGTGATGCCGTCCGGGCGGGGCTGACCGCAGTACCGGACGGCTTCGAAGGTGAAGTGATCGTCACGTCCGGCGACGTGCCGCTGCTGGAGGCGGAGACGCTGCAGGAGTTGGTCGCTGAGCACGACAAGAGCGGGAACGCGGTCACCGTGCTGACCGCGCGGGTGCCGGACCCGACCGGCTACGGCCGGATCATCCCGGCTGAGGACGGCAGCGTTGCCGGGATCGTGGAGCACAAGGACGCCAGCCCAGAGCAGCGCGAGATCGACGAGATCAACGCCGGCATCTACGTCTTCGACGCGGCCACCCTGCGCGACGGGCTGAGCCGGATCAGCACGGACAACGCTCAGGGCGAGCTGTACCTGACCGACGTACTCGCTATCGCGAAGGGCGACGGCAAGCGGGTCGGCGCGTTCGTCACCGAGGACGCGATGCAGACCGAGGGCGTGAACGACCGGGTCCAGCTGGCGACCCTCCGCGCCGAGCTGAACCGCCGCACGCTCGACACCCTGATGCGCTCCGGTGTCACGATCGTCGACCCGAACACGACCTGGGTGGACAGCACCGTCACACTGGCCATCGACGTCACCCTGCTGCCGAACACGCAGCTGCACGGTGCGACCACGGTCGCCACCGGCGCCACCATCGGCCCGGACACCACGCTGACCGACGTACAGGTCGGTGAGAACGCCTCGATCATCCGGACCCACGGCTCCGGCGCGGTCATCGGCGCGGGCGCCTCGGTCGGGCCGTTCGCCTACCTCAGGCCCGGTACGACGCTGGGCGTCAAGGGCAAGATCGGCACCTTCGTGGAGACCAAGAACGCGGCGATCGCCGACGGCGCCAAGGTCCCGCACCTGACGTACGCCGGGGACGCGACGATCGGGGAGGGCGCCAACATCGGCGCCGGCACGATCTTCGCCAACTACGACGGCATCAACAAGTTCCACAGCACCGTCGGGCGGTACTCGTTCGTCGGCAGCAACTCGGTGCTGGTCGCGCCCGCGTCGATCGCGGACGGCGCGTACGTCGCGGCCGGCTCCGCGGTCACGGACGCGATCGGGCCGGGCGAGATCGCCGTCGCGCGCGGTAAGCAGCGCAACATCCGCGGTTGGGTGGCCCGTAAGCGGGGCGGTACCAAGACCGCGAAGGCCGCCGAAGAAGCACAGGCAGCGCAAGAGGCAGCGCAATCCGACGTGCTGAGCGACACTGGCGAGAAGGCCCAACGGGAGGCGCGACCATGAGCGGCATGAAGCGGACCACCGAGAAGAACCTGATGGTGTTCTCCGGCCGGGCCCATCCCGGCCTGGCCGAGGAGGTCGTCGAGCAACTCGGCACCGGTCTGGTGCCGACGTCGGCGTACGACTTCGCCAACGGCGAGATCTACGTCCGGTTCGAGGAGTCGGTGCGGGGCTCGGACGCGTTCGTGATCCAGAGCCACACCTCGCCGATCAACGAGTGGATCATGGAGCAGCTGATCATGGTCGACGCGCTGAAGCGGGCGTCGGCCAAGCGGATCACGGTGGTGCTGCCGTTCTACGGGTACGCCCGGCAGGACAAGAAGCACCGCGGCCGCGAGCCGATCTCGGCCCGGCTGATGGCCGACCTGTTCAAGACCGCGGGCGCCAACCGGCTGATCTGCGTCGATCTGCACACCTCGCAGATCCAGGGCTTCTTCGACGGCCCGGTGGACCACCTGATGGCACTGCCGATCCTGTCCGACTACGTGCGGGAGAAGTACGGCGACCAGCAGCTCGCCGTCGTCTCCCCGGACGCCGGCCGGATCAAGGTGGCCGAGCAGTGGTCGGCCCGGCTGAACAACGCGCCGCTGGCCTTCATCCACAAGACCCGCGACATCGACCGGCCGAACGAGACGGTCGCCAACCGGGTCGTCGGTGAGGTCAAGGGCCGGGTCTGCATCCTGGTCGACGACATGATCGACACCGGCGGCACCATCTGCAAGGCGGCCGACGCCTTGATGGCCGACGGCGCCGCGGGCGTGGTGATCGCCGCGACGCACGCCATCCTGTCCGGCCCGGCGGTCGACCGGCTGAAGAACTGCCAGGCCAGCGAGGTGATCGTCACCAACACACTGCCGATCGCCGCCGAGCGCAAGTTCGACAAGCTGACCGAGCTGTCGATCGCTCCGCTGATCAGCCGCGCGATCCGTGAGGTCTTCGAGGACGGCTCGGTGACGAGCTTGTTCGAGGGGCGTGCCTGATTCGCGTCGCGGTCTTCCACCCGGGCGCGATGGGCTCCCAGCTCGCCGCGCAACTGGTGGTGGCTGGGCACGAGGTGCACTGGGTCCCCGAAGGGCGTAGTACGGCGTCGGTGCAGCGGGCCGAGGCGGCGGGATTGATCGGTACGCCGTTCGCCGAGGCAGTTGGATGGGCAGACGTCGTACTGTCCTCATGTGCGCCGCAAGGTGCTGTGGACATCGCTCGCAGGGTTGGCGAGGCGGGCTTCAAGGGCCTGTACGTAGAAGCGAATCCGCTTTCGCCGAGGTCGCTCGCTGCCGCTGTCGAGTCATTGCCTGACGTAACTTTCGTCGATGCGGGAGTGGTCGGCCCGCCACCGACCGGTGGACCTTCGCCGACGCACCTGATGTTGTCCGGTGCTGCGGCCTCGCAGGTCGCCGCGTTGTGGTCCGGGACAGCAGTGACGCCGATGGTCGTGGGCGACGAGCCGGGTGCCGCGAGCGCGGCCAAGTCGGCGTACGCGTTCTACAACAAGGGCAAGGCCGCCCTGGCTGTGCTTGCGTTCGAGTTGGCCGCGAAGCATGGAGTCACGGACGCCTTGGTGGCGCAGCAGATCCGCGCGGACGCCGGATCCTTGAAGGATCCTGGTCTGCCGGAGGGGCTGACCAGCGTCGCGTGGCGGTGGGGGCCGGAGTTCGACGAGCTGGCCGAGACTCTCGACGACGCCGGTCTGGAAGGCGACACTGCCCGCGCGCTCCGCCAGGTCTGGACCCGTTTGAGTCAGTAGGTCCGTTGGCCGTAGTCCCGCAGTACGAAGGGTGGCACCAGATCGATCACCCGGGTCATCGCTTCCAGCCGCGCGACCACGTCGGGGATGGTGAAGAGCCCGACGCCCCAGCTGACCATGGCGTTGCCGGCGAACTGCCACTCCAGGCCGGGGTTGTGCAGCATCCACTCCATCAATCGGGGATGCAGCACGGCCGAGGCGTAGCGCTGGTCGGCGCAGTTGATCCGGAACGCGTCGTTGAACGCCTGGCTCTCCAGTTCGATGTCCTGGCCGCCGAAGATCCGCCGGAACTTGGAGTCCATCGTCAACTGCAGCGGCGGCAGCGCGACCGGCAGATTGAGCGCGACGACGAAGACATGGTGGGTGGTCGTCGTGGTCTGGCCGTCGGGTCCGCTCGAGGTCGTCGTCGTGTACGTGTAGTCCAGCGCGCAGATGCCGCGACCGCGGAAGTCGCCGGCGAACATCTCGCCCGGCCTGCCGCGCTGGTAGATGCCGGCGGCGACCTGGGAGAGCCACTGGTTCGGCGCGGCCAGGTACCAACCGAGCTGTCCGGCGGCGTGGGCCCGGGCCTGCAGGAACGCGCGACGCTTCTTGGCCTGCCAGATCGCGAGCGCGATGACGGAGCCGAACAGTGCCACCGCGATGGCGCCGACGACGAGGAACCCCGAATACATGCCAGGAACCTAGCGGACGCGCCGGGCCACTTCCGGGTCGACGCGACCGTCGTTGAGGATCCGGCGAGGGCCTCCACCCCTACGACCTCCCGAAGCCTTGCGTCCGAAGAACCGTGGGGCAGGACCCTCGGTTCATCGGACGCAAGGGGGCAGATCAGGGTGGACGGTGAAGGTGGAGGCGGAAATGGCCGGGGACCGGATTTCCCGTCTGGGCTGGGTGGTGGGTAGACTGTTTTGGTTGCCTCGGCGAGGGACGCCCCCCGGACTAAGTCCTTCACTGGACCTGGCGGGCGCGGCTCCGTGATCGACGCGGTGGTTCGTTGCCTGACGCCTTTTCCGGAGTCAAGAAGCGCCCGCTGAGGCCAGCAACTGGTTCCACTGACAACAGATCACCGCAACGCACTTGAGGAGTTCATCTCGTGGCCGAGGTCAAGATCCAAGCCGAGTCGCGCACGGAGTTCGGCAAGGGTGCTGCCCGCCGAATCCGCCGGGACAACAAGGTGCCCGCCGTTCTCTACGGCCACGGCACGGACCCGGTGCACATCACGCTGCCCGGTCACGACACCATGCTGGCGCTGAAGACCGCCAACGCCCTGCTGCTGATCGAGGTCGAGGGCAGCGAAAGCCTGCTCGCGCTGCCGAAGCAGGTCCAGCGTGACCCGCTGAAGGGTCACATCGAGCACGTCGACCTGGTCATCGTGAAGCGCGGTGAGAAGGTCCAGGTCGAGATCCAGGTGCACGTCGAGGGCGACGCGGTCAGCGAGACCCTGGTCGTCGTCGAGAGCCAGACCATCCTGGTCGAGGCCGAGGCGACCCACATCCCCGACGGCGTCACCGTGTCGGTCGAAGGCCTGGACGCGGGTGACCAGATCCACGCGTCCGACCTCAAGCTGCCGGCCGGCACGACGCTGGCCATCGAGCCGGACACCCTGATCATCAACGTGACCGCGGCCCAGACCGCCGAGCAGGCCGACGCCGAGATGGCCGAGGCCGAGGCCGAGGCGGGCATCGAGCGCGACGAGCCGGTCGCCGCCGCCGTCGCCGAGTAGTTCGGGACTCATCTCAAGCGCAGAGCTTCAATCAGGAAGGCCGGGATTCGTGGCGGACGACGTGTGGTTGGTCGTCGGGCTGGGGAATCCCGGCCCTTCCTATGTCAAGACCCGGCACAACGTCGGCCAGATGGTCGCCGACGAGCTGGCCGCCCGGGTCGGTGGCGGCTGGAAACAGCACAAGCAGGCCAAGGCCGAGGTGGTGGAGGCCAGGATCAGCGGGATCCGCGCGATCCTGGCCAAGCCCCGGTCGTACATGAACGAGTCCGGCGGTCCGGTCTCCGGGCTGCTGAAGTTCTTCAAGGTGGAACCGGCCAACATGGTGGTGCTGCACGACGAGCTCGACATCGACTTCGGCGTCCTGCGGGCCAAGTACGGCGGTGGCGACAACGGCCACAACGGTCTCAAGTCGCTGCGGAAATCACTTGGCACCGGTGACTACTATCGGTTGCGGTTCGGGGTGGGCCGTCCACCCGGCCGGCAGAGCCCGGCAGACTTCGTGCTGAACGAGTTCTCCCCGGCCGAGCGCAAGGATCTCCCGTTCGCGGTCGATCGGAGCGCCGACGCGGTCGAATCTCTGCTCACGGACGGTCTCGAAGTAACCCAAGCGAAGTACAACTCCTGATGGACAACTCGTGAGGTCGGACAACTCGTGAAACTGGCCGGTCTGGTCGACACCCTGATCACCGATCCGGTGGTGGCGGAGGCCGTTCGTGATGCCCGTACCGAGGGCGTCACGACACTCGACCTGAGCGCTCCCGGCTCGATCCGCCCTGTCCTGATGGCGGCGCTCGCCGCGCACCAGGGCGCGGACAGGCCGGTGCTGGCGGTCACCGCCACGTTCCGTGAGGCCGAAGAGCTCACCGAGGCCCTGCAGTGCATGGTCGAGCCCGGCACGGTCGCCTACTACCCGGCCTGGGAGACGCTGCCGCACGAGCGGTTGTCGCCCCGATCGGACACGGTCGGCCGCCGCCTCGCCGTACTGCGCAGGCTCGCGCACCCGGATCCGTCCGACGAGACGACCGGCCCGATCAAGATCCTGGTCGCCCCGGTGCGATCCGTGCTCCAGCCGCAGGTCGCGGGGCTCGCGGACCTTCGCCCGGTGCAGTTGCATGTCGGTGACTCCGTGGACCTCGAAGACGTGGCCGCGCGGCTGTCCGGCGCGGCGTACAACCGGGTGGACCTGGTCGAGCGGCGCGGCGAGTTCGCAGTACGCGGCGGGATCATCGACGTTTTCCCTCCGACCGAGGAGCACCCGCTGCGGGTCGACTTCTTCGGTGACGACGTGGAAGAGATCCGGTACTTCGCGGTCGCGGACCAGCGGTCACTGGAGATCGCCCAGCACGGGCTGTGGGCACCTCCGTGTCGCGAACTGCTGCTGACCGACGAGGTGCGCTCCCGCGCCGCAGTACTGGCCAAGGAACACCCCGAGCTGTCGGAGCTGTTCGAGAAGCTCGCCGAAGGACACGCCGTCGAGGGGATGGAGTCGCTCGCGCCCGTCCTGGTCGACGACATGGAGTTGCTGGTCGATCTGATGCCGGCCGGGACGCACGTCGTGGTCAGCGACCCCGAGCGGGTCCGGGCCCGGGCGCACGACCTGGTCGCGACCAGTCAGGAGTTCCTTGAGGCGTCGTGGGCCGCGGCTGCCGGTGGTGGCGACGCGCCGATCGACCTGGGTGCCGCGGCGTACATGTCGCTGGCGGATGTCCGATCGCATGCGTTGAGCAAGGGCTTGGCCTGGTGGAGCATGTCGCCGTTCGCGGCGGCGCCGACCGACGCACCCGAGCTGCGCGACTCGATGGGGGAGCGGATCTCCCTCGACATCGACACGGACGCCGGTGCGGTCCGGAGCCGTCAGGTCGCGGCGCACGAGGTCGACCCGTACCGCGGCGAAACCGCTGCTGCCGTCGAGGATGTGCGCGCCTGGCTGCGTGACGGCTGGCGCGTCGTCTGCGTCACCGAGGGTCACGGTCCGGCTCAGCGGCTGGCCGAGGTGTTCTCCGAGGCGGAGCTGCCGGCGCGGACCGTCGAGGAGATCGACGGCGTGCCCGAGCCCGGCGTCGTACTGATCTCCCAGGGCGCCCTGGATCGCGGGTTCATTGCCGAGGGCATCAAGTTCGCGGTACTGACCGAGAACGACCTGGCCGGCCAGCGGAGTGCGGCCGAAAGGCGTTCCCAGCAACGGATGCCGAGCCGCCGGAAGAAGGCGGTCGACCCGCTGGAGCTGGCGCCCGGCGACTACGTCGTGCACGAGCAGCACGGCGTGGGCCGGTACGGCGAGATGCTGCAACGCACCGTCGGCACCGGCTCCCAGAAGGCCACTCGCGAGTACATCGTGATCGAGTTCGCGCCGAGCAAGCGCGGCCAACCCGGTGACCGGCTGTATGTGCCGACCGACCAGCTCGACCAGGTCACCCGGTACGTCGGCGGCGAGCAGCCCACGCTCGACAAGATGGGCGGCGGCGACTGGGCCAAGCGCAAGGGCCGTGCACGCAAGGCGGTTCGCCAGATCGCGGGCGAGCTGATCAAGCTGTACGCCGCGCGGCAGGCGACCAAGGGGCATGCCTTCTCCAAGGACACCCCCTGGCAGCGCGAGCTGGAGGACGCCTTCCCGTTCGTGGAGACGCCGGACCAGCTGGCCACCATCGACGACGTGAAGCGCGACATGGAGCGGGTCACGCCGATGGACCGGATCGTCTGTGGCGACGTCGGCTACGGCAAGACGGAGATCGCCGTCCGGGCGGCCTTCAAGGCGGTGCAGGACGGCAAGCAGGTCGCCATCCTGGTTCCCACCACGCTCCTCGTCCAGCAGCACTACGCGACCTTCGCCGAGCGGTACGCCGCGTTCCCGGTGAACGTGGCGCCGTTGTCGCGGTTCCAGACCGACAAGGAGGCCAAGGCCACCATCGAGGGGCTGGCCGACGGGTCGGTCGACGTGGTGATCGGGACGCACCGGCTGTTCAGCGGCGAGGTCGCGTTCAAGGACCTCGGACTGGTCGTGGTCGACGAGGAGCAGCGGTTCGGCGTCGAGCACAAGGAGCAGCTGAAGCAACTGCGGACGGCCGTCGACGTGCTGACGATGTCCGCGACCCCGATCCCGCGCACCCTGGAGATGTCGATCACCGGCATCCGGGAGATGTCGACGATCGCGACGCCGCCGGAAGAGCGGCACCCGGTACTGACCTTCGTCGGTGCTTACGAAGAGGGTCAGGTGACCGCGGCGATCCGGCGCGAGCTGCTGCGTGAGGGCCAGGTCTTCTTCGTCCACAACCGGGTCAACACGATCGAGAAGGCGGCCGCGCGGATCCGCCAGCTGGTCCCGGAGGCCCGGGTCAGCGTGGCGCACGGGCAGATGCCGGAGCACCAACTGGAACAGGTCATCCAGGGCTTCTGGGAGAAGGAGTCCGACGTCATCGTCTGTACGACGATCGTCGAGTCCGGGATCGACATCTCGAACGCGAACACCCTGATCGTCGAGCGCTCCGACCTGCTCGGGCTCTCGCAGCTGCACCAGCTTCGCGGCCGGGTCGGGCGAGGACGCGAGCGGGCGTACGCGTACTTCTTCTTCCCACCGGAGAAGCCGCTCACCGAGACCGCGCACGACCGGCTCGCCACCATCGCGCAGCACGCCGACCTCGGTGCCGGTATGCAGGTTGCGATGAAGGACCTGGAGATCCGTGGCGCGGGCAACCTGCTGGGCGGCGAGCAGTCCGGCCACATCGCCGACGTCGGGTTCGATCTGTACGTCCGGCTGGTCGGCGAGGCGGTCGCGGAGTACCGGGGTGACACCCAGGCCGACGAGCCCGAGGTCAAGATCGAGCTGCCGATCGACGCACACCTTCCGCACGACTACGTGCCGTCACAGCGGCTGCGGCTGGAGATGTACCAGCGGCTGGCCGCCGTACGGGATGCGGACGGGATCGCGGAGCTGGTCGAAGAGCTGCACGACCGGTACGGCGACATCCCACAGCCGGTGCTGAACCTGATCGAGGTGGCGAAGTTCCGCAACCACGCCCGTACTGCGGGGCTGCAGGACGTCACTCTGCAGGGCAATCTGATCCGGTTCGGACCGGTCGACCTGCCCGATTCGAAGGTGCTGCGGCTGAACAGGCTGTACCCGAAGAGTCTGGTCAAGGCGCAACTGCGTACGATCCTGGTGCCAAGACCTGCCACCCGGCCGGTCGCCGGTCAGCCGCTCCGCGACCAGGAGCTGCTGCGGTGGTGTACCAGACTGATCGACGATGTGATCGCCGAGCCCGTAGGGCCACCGGCCTGATGAGTTCCAGCTGGAGGAGAGTCCGTTGAGCAGAAACCTCGTCAAGGTGACGGGCGCACTGGCCTCGGTCGTGCTGCTGGGCGGTTGTGCCGCGGGTACCCACCCGGGCGCGGCGGCCAAGGTGGGCAAGACCGAGATCTCGGTGACCGACGTCGACGAGACCTCCCGCTCGGTGAGCAAGGCACTCGCGCAGCCGTTCACCACCGGCCTGGCGCTCGGTGAACTGGTGAACAGCGCGCTGGTCGAGCAGATCACGGAGCAGCGGTCGATCGCGGTCACCGACGCCGAGGTCGCCGAGGCGATGAAGGCGGTCGTGCCGGACCAGACGACGTACGACCGGTTCGCCAAGGACCCGGTCGCGAACACCTTCCTGCACGACGTCGCCGAGGCCGTGATCGGCACGATCAAGCTCGGCGGCGGCACCGGCGTCAAGGACCCGAACGTCCAGCAGGCCCAGCAGGCCGGCCAGGGCATCGTCAAGGACGCGGCGAAGAACATCACCGTGGACATCGCGCCGCGGTTCGGCAAGTGGACCGACGGCACGATCGACGGCAAGGTCTCCGGCTCGCTCTCGACGCTGTCCAAGCAGACCGAGGCCGGCAACAAGCCGGCCGACCCGCAGCAGCAGGATCCCAACCAGCAGCCGCAGGACCCGAACCAGCCGCAACCGAGCCAGCCGCAACCGCAGGGCTGATCGCTTTCCCGTGAACGGTTCGATCAAGGTCGTACTCACCAGCCCGCGAGTGGCGCCAGGTCTGCTCACCCGCACCGCCTGGCAAGCCTTCGACGACGCCGGCCCCATCCTCGCCGCCTCCGGAAGGCCAACAGGCGGCGAGGCGGTCCCTCCCGGTACGCCGGTTGGCGACGGGGGCGCGGATGGCTCCTCGGCTGATGGCGGGGCGACTCGGGTGCTGGCTGAGCGGCCTGATGTGCAGGCGTTGGTGGGCTCTGGGTATGCCGTCGAGCTGGTCGACGGAGATGCTGTCGACCACTGGACCCGGCTGACGGCCGCGGCTGCTTCCGGTGCAGACGTGGCCTGGCTGGTCGGCGACGACGGCGAACCGGGGCTCCTCCGCCTGATCGCGGACGCACTGCACGGCGCCGCCGAGACGGGCCCACGCCCGGAGTACGAGGTGGAGATCCTGCACGGCTCGTACGACGTACCGGGCGCCCGCTTGATCGACCTCGTCCGCGTCATGGACCGCCTCCGCCGCAACTGCCCCTGGGACCAGGAACAAACCCACGAGACCCTGGCGAAGTACCTCCTCGAGGAAACCTACGAAACCCTCGAAGCAATCGACTCGGGCGACCGCGACCACCTCCGCGAAGAACTCGGCGACCTCCTCCTCCAGGTCGTCTTCCACTCCCGAGTCGCCGAAGACTCAGGCGACGAAGGCTTCTCCATCGACGACGTCTCCGCCGGCATCGTAGAAAAACTGATCCGCCGCCACCCCCACGTCTTCGGCGATGACACTTCCGCTGACCTCGCGACGGTCGAGGCCAACTGGGAGACCATCAAAGCCGCGGAGAAGCAACGCAGTTCGGTCCTGGAGGGTATTCCGCTGGCCTTGCCTGCCCTCGCGTTGGCGGACAAGGTGCTCTCCCGGTCAGCCAAGATACTGCCGCAGGAGGCGGAGAGTGGCGCCCTACAGGCCCTGACAGACGATCACGAGCGCTTCGGGGCAGAACTGCTAGCCCTGGTGCGGCGTACCCAGGCCGCAGGCGTAGACGCCGAGCAGGCCCCTCCGCGACGCTACCCGCCGCCTGGCGGACGAGATTCGGATCATTGAAAGCAAAGACTGAGAGTTGACTGGAAACGGCCGCCGGCCTGGAGTTGTTCACTCCGGGCCGGCGGCCGTTGCTTCAGGAGGCACGCACGGTACTGCGTTACGCTCCTCAGATCTTGGAGGTTGCCTCCAGCATCTCTGCCGTGCTATGTGTGCAGAGGCCGTAGACCAGCGGCATCTCGCCATCGAACGAAATATCGAGAATCGACGCGTCCCGACTCTCGACCACCTTGGCGTGATGGGTTTCCGGTACAAAGCCGATCCACGAATACGACGTCGTTTGCTCCGGGAAAGGCTGCCCATCTCCCGGCACGGTGAGATGGACATTGATCATCGTCAACGCTTCCGTCACCGGCTGTCCGTTAGTAATTCCGATAACACTGTGCGCCTGCCAAACCTGCACAAAGTCAGGCACGAAAGAGTCCTTGAACTCACTTGCCGCTGACAATTTTTCGTCGACCAATCGATGAATATGGGCTGTCAACCACGAAGGCAGTTCGCCGGTCATCGAGCCGGCTACGAGGTCTGAAATGTCAGTAACGCCACGCAGGCGCACTGTTGGCGAGCTGAGTACCCCAGGATGGGTGCGATTCTCGGCGGCGTCGCGTACGCAGGCTAGAACCTGCCGTACTCCGTCCGCTTCGCGAGTGATCGTCAGTGCGAGCACCGGTTCAAACGCGCTCAGTGGCTCCGCAAAGCCAGGAATGAGCTTCAAGTCGTCCAGCCATTGGCGGGGAAGGCGCTTGAGGTCGTACTCAACACCAGTCGTGTTCATCAATCCTTCTCAATTTCTAGGTCGTTGAGGACAGAGAAAAACCAGTCCTCAGTCTGGGTCCGTGCCGTTCTTAGAAAATTGTTGAGCCTGACGGTCGGATTCCGGAGATCCTGCTGGCCGAAGGCGAGGCTGCCGGCAGCCTCGAGGTTGGTCTCGAGTATGCCGACCCACGGCGGTCCTTCCTGGTCCCCTCCGATGCTCCCCGGCGCGCTATTTTCGCGCCGACGCCTGGCGATTTCCTCCTCGTGGGCCTGAGGTGACAGGTCGAGGTGGAATAGGCGGGGTAAGACCGGCATCAGCCGGTCGTCGTTCTGACCCTTCTCAACAATCCACAGCGATTCCGGTAGTTCGACCGGCTGGAATGCTTCGACGGGTACGTCCGCGCCGAACTCATCCAGAAGACCGTGTCTTGCAGCGCGGATAAAGGCTTCCGGGGTGACGATCGCCCTTTTGTCGCTGGTGATGAACTTGCGTTGTGCTGCCCCGGCGGTCGACGTCGATCGCGGGCCTTGTTCGCCCGTTCCTTCCAGATCCTCATCCGAGATGTGAGTACTGAAAAGCTGGTACGAGCCGGACTTCGGATCCCGAGGCAGAAGAATCCTCCGCGCTAGCGGGCGACCACTCTGCGACGCGTAGCCGTGAATGAGGACGAGCGACACGCCGAAGCCGAAGCGACTCTTCTGACCGCTCCTGGCGGCGGCCCGCTCGTCGTCGACTCCTAGGTGGAAATAGCTGGACAGCCGATGTAGTGCAGTTGGAGTGTCGCCTGTCTTCTGGCGGTCCTGGCCGACAACGACCACGGCCTTCAGATGGGTCAGTGGCTCCTTGCCGGACTGCAGTTCGGACACATGGTCGTCGATCACTTGGATGAAGGACGTATCGCTCGACACGGTGACAGGGATCGACTCCGTGGACTCCGGCCGGACATTGGGCATGATCGGCCAGGCGGCACATTGGGTGCCGCCCTCTGCAGTGGCGACGACCACAAAGGACTGCCGCACATGGTCTGACTCGTAGAGCTTGATCTCAGATCCGATCGGGCCTTCGTCCGGGCGAAGCCTGCCGCCCGATGCCAAGGCCTCGAAGATCCGCGTGATCTGGTTCTGAACAGCCCAAGTCGTTGCTTTGGGGTCGGCGGGGCCGCGGAGCTGCTGCTGCCGCGCGTGAGTTGGAAAAACGATGGTGACGGTGGGAGGCAGATCGATGAGCGCCTTCTCGAGGAGCCCGAGGATGTCGAACTCGTCGGCGGCGACGATGACCAATTTGTCGAGTCCGGGCGCGCTGACGAGTTCGCGGAGACGCGCATCTCGAGTGGTTGCGTACCGCACCCGGGTTGACGACTGGAACTGGCCTCGCGTGAGTTCCTCCAACTCGGGAAGGTTCAGCACCTCGCCGAGCCTTGGCGCGAGTTCAAGGGTCAGGTCCTGGGCCCCGCCCTCTAGTCGGTTGATGACGTATCTGCTCACGCTGACGCGATCGCCGAGACGCGCCTGGCTCATTCCGCTCGCGACACGAGCTTCGCGAATCAGTGCGGCGATGTGCACTCTTGTGCTGGTCGGCTCACTGCCCCGCTCACCAGCTTCGCCGATTGCGGCTGTCACGCTGCCTCCCCTCCCCGTATTGCTTGACTTTCGCGCCGCTGAGCTGACCCTAGGGGACTGATTTGGGTGTGTGCAAGACGCCACACGGCAGATTTGTCAAGACGCAACGCAGCCGTGTCCGAGAGTCTCACCGACAACTGATGGCCATGCGTGCAAATTCGTGCGCTCATAGTTCAATCATGCGCTTAACTGTGCGGACTGTGCAAGCATGTGCGCACACGTGTTGACCAAGGCTGCACACCCGCTTACTCTGAGATTGGGTGACATGACGTAAAGAGGCGGCCCGGGTGCAACCGGACCGCCTCACATCACCGAACTAGCCCCCCGACTTAGGTCAAGTGAAGGGTCGATCCGATGATGACTCAGAAGCGTAGCCGATCGCGTGCTGCTCGCAACACAGCGTGCCCATCCCGTTACTCAGGATTCGGCCGCTGTCTCGTTCACTTGCTGTCTCCCGCCGTGCTGTCCGGGGGAGGTGGGACCTCATGAGCCGGGGGCGCCGGCCGCGGCGCCGAGTGATTCGGCGGAGGCGCTTGGGCGTCGGTCGGCGCGGATCGCTTCGCCGCCGCAGGAGGAGCGGCACGCAGCGGATCTGGGTGGCCGGCGTGGTTGTCGCCGTAGTGCTTGCCCTGGCGGCGGCCTCGGCTGCCGTTTGGTTGGTGAAGCATCGGCTGCAGCCGGAGTCCGGGCTCGGTGGGACGGTTTTCTACACCGCGCAGACGGCGAACGAGGGAGGCGTCGAGATCGGCGGATCGCTTGAGGTGATGTTGAAGGTGGCCGGGTTGGCTCATCAGTCGGTGAAGCTGGTTCGGATCGATGGGGACGGGGCGGTGACGTCCAGCTTGGTCGACATGACGCCGAGGCTCGATGACAAGGCGGACGGGGAACCGCTGAAGGTGCGTCAGCGCGCCGATGATGCGATCGAGCGGACCATCGGGAGGATTCAGGCCACCTTGAACGGGTCGAGCTCGAAGTACGCCGGGCAGACGCTCTTCAACGGACTCTCGAGGATCCAGGTTGACACCTCCAAGCCCGTGTTCATCTACTCGTCGGGTCTGGACACTTCGAACCCGGTGGACTTCCGGAAGCTTGCCTTCGATGTGTCACCGAAGATGTTGGCCGACGATCTGCGATCGGCCGGGGAACTCCCTTCCATGCCGCGAGCGGCGGTGACATTCGTGATCACGCCTTCGAGCGGGCAACAGCAGGCACTGCGGCGGCCGCAAATGGTCTATCGCGAGGCCGTCTGGGACACGTTGCTCCGGGCGGCCGGGGCAGCGAGCGTCCACTTCGAGTATCCGGACGGTCTGCCGTCGCAGTCGACCAAGGTGGCGCCCGTCGTACCGGTCCCGCCCCCGATCGGTACGCCGGTGCCGGTGCGGAGCTCGGCCCCTGGGGAGAAGACCTGCACCCTCAGCGCGGGCACGTACTTCGAGGCGGACAAGGCGGTTCTGCTCAACCGCCAGGCGACCCTGGCGGCGCTGAAGCCCTGCGTCGCGAAGATCCGCCCCACCACCAGAGTCACTGTTGAGGGCCACACCTCGTCGGTGGCGAAGAAATCCAATAACCCGGTGGCCGTCGCGCTCAGCACGCAGCGAGCCCAGGTCGTCGCCGGCGTTCTCGAACAGCTGGGAGTTAGCCGTAACCAGTTGACGGTCAAGGGCTACGGCAATGCGAACCAGCCGTTCCCGGACCCCAGCGACCCCAGGAACCGCTCTGTGGTCGTCCGCTTCAAGAGTGCCAGTTGAGTAGGAGAAGGCCATGACCGTTCCAGCGACCTCGCTGCCAGACAGTGGAGACCAGACCGGCCGAAACCAGAGTTGTCCTCCGCCTCACTACACCCGCCGCGAGGCGGTCAGAGCGGGGCTCTGTACGAAGAAGGTCTATACCTTGGCGCTGACCTATTACGACTATGTAGTGCGAAACCATCTGGCAAGCGATACTCCGCGCGAGCGGTGGGAGCCGCAAGATGTCGTCGGTTGCCAGCTCAGTGCGGACTTCGTGCAAGACGGGCGCGAACTGCTCGCTGAGCGGCTGGAGGAGGATGTCGACCCAGCGCTCGACGACATCGAGGGATTGTGTATCGGCGTCTCCACCGCGATCGACACCATCGAGAAGCGGCCCGGAGACCTGAGCACGCCCGAGACCAACAAGGTGTACGGCGGCCGGTCTGCCGTGAGTCGTGTCAGCGAGCTGACCGACCGCGTGGAGACCGAACGTGCCATGGGCCATCGGCATCACGACCGGGCACCGCGCTGGTTGCGAGTGATTTCGGTGTGGGCTCCGTGGGCCGAGGCCATGGGGTTCCTCGCCTTCCTCACCTACTACCTCAATGTGCCGATCCTGTCTCCTTGGCAGGACTGGATGGGGTGGACCTTCTCCCTGATCCTGGTCGTGTACATCATCCTCGGCCAGACCTGGTTGGTCGATCACGCCGCTCGTGCGCACAATCACTGTCGTGAGGCCCAGGCAGATGGTCAGAAGCATTCTGCCGAGACCAGTCGGCGCCAGCGTCTCGGCTACCTGTTGGTGACCGGCGGGATCGCGGGCGGGATCACCGCTGCATTGATCGAGCGCGGCCTCGATGCTCTCGGCAATGCCCAGCCGGCGATCACGGCCGTGATGATAGTGCTCGCACTCACGACTGGGCTGTTGATGCCGACTCTGACCTTCCTGGGTAAGGCCCTGGACGGCAGCAAGGTCTCGCGGGAGCGGGACGCACTCTCGCGAGATCTCGACGCGGATCTGGACTGGCACGACGAACTGGTCGACCAGGTCGAGCTGGACCTTGCCGCGGCGAGGAACATCGACCACGAGTTGGTCGAGAAGGTTGTACCGGCCATCCGCAGTGAGGTGCAAGATCTCGTCAACGAGGCACACGTTCCCTACGACTTCCTGCGGCTTCAGATCGGTGGCTTGTCCGGCAGTCACACGGTGCCTTCGACAGCGGTCGCTACGACTGACCCAGCGGGGTCGATCAGTAATGGGATCCCGGGTGCCGATGCGATCAGCCTGCAGCCGGTAGTCGATCGCAACGCCCGTCTAGCGGCACTCCGGGGACGCATAGCGGACCTGGACAAGCGCTTCCGCGCCTTG
The DNA here is from genome assembly GCF_014217565.1 of Kribbella qitaiheensis. Lineage (NCBI taxonomy): Bacteria > Bacillati > Actinomycetota > Actinomycetes > Propionibacteriales > Kribbellaceae > Kribbella > Kribbella qitaiheensis. Next base: position 2,779,598 of record NZ_CP043661.1, on the reverse strand, counting down.
TCTGCGCACCCCTGGGATCACTCTCGGAGCGAACGCACTCTCGACCGGTGAGGCCGACCACGGGGAAGGGTTTGGCCCCCCGCTCTCAGCCCGGCATTGTCCAGGCTCTCCTCGGGTAGCTAGTACCGGTCGGCGATTGTGCGTCGACCGGTACTAGCGCGAAGCCACTCCGCGCAGCAGCCACCAGTTGTTCCATCTGCAAAGTCCCCCGCCAGTCCGGCCGCATCGCCAGCTGCTGGAGCGGAGCCTGCTCGACCAGAAGGTCCACTGGTCCGTCGCGGTCGAGGCGGAAGGCTGGGAGTTGCTGGTCCAATTCGTCCGGCTCGGAATCGGCCCGGCCGTGGTCAACGGCTCGGTCCGTACGCCGACCGCCGTACGGACCGTTCCTGTCAGAGACCTGCCGCCGGTGCGTTACTACGCGATCACCCGGCGGAACCATCCCGCTGACAACCGGCTCGACATCCTGCGGGGTCTGCTGAAACGCTTCGTAGTATGAGTCGGGAGAGTCGTCAACTGTCGCGTCTGCTCAGGCATACCGCGGGGGAGCGCGGCCTGGCGATGACCCCCGACGGCTGGGCCTCGATCGACGACGTCTGCGTGCTGCTGGCGATGGGCCGCGTCGAACTCGACCGTGCCGTCGAGGAGAACGACAAATCCCGCCTACAGGTCCACGCAGACCGGATCCGTGCCTGCCAGGGTCATTCCGCCGAGGGGATGCCGGTCACGTGTGAAGCCTTGGAGAACAGTTGGCGACGGGTCGCGCCGCCCGATTTGCTCTGGCACGGCACGAACCTGGCCGCACTGGACGCGATCCTGCAGGAGGGGCTGCGGGCGGGTCGGCGTACGCACGTGCATCTTGCACCCGCCAGAAACAGCCACGTGGGCAGGAGATCCGCCGTAGACGTGTTGCTCGGCATCGATCCCGGCAAGCTCGGCCAGCCGGTCTTCGAAGCGCCGAACGGCGTGCTGCTGACCAGATTCGTTCCCGCGATCGCCATCCGCGTTGTGGAAAAGGCTGACGCGGTCCACTGGGGTGGGTGGTCTGGCGGCTAGGCTCGGGGCTGACATCAGGTGTGAACAGAGGAGTAGATGTGGCCACCATCGAGGCCGTCGGCGCTCGCGAGATTCTTGACTCGCGCGGCAACCCCACTGTCGAGGTCGAGGTTCTGCTCGACGACGACACCGTAGCCCGGGCGGCGGTGCCCTCCGGCGCGTCCACCGGCCAGTTCGAGGCCGTCGAGCTGCGCGACGGGGACAAGTCCCGCTACGGCGGCAAGGGCGTCCAGAAGGCCATCACGGCCATCCTGGAGGACATCGACAAGGAGATCGTCGGGTACGACGTCCACGAGCAGCGGCTGATCGACCAGGCCATGCTCGACCTGGACGGCACTCCGAACAAGGCCAAGCTGGGCGCGAACGCCATCCTCGGCGTCAGCCTCGCGGTGGCCAAGGCGGCCGCGGAGAGCGCCGGCCTGGACCTGTACCGCTACGTCGGCGGCCCGAACGCGCACGTGCTCCCGGTCCCGATGATGAACATCCTCAACGGCGGCTCGCACGCGGACAGCAATGTCGACGTGCAGGAGTTCATGATCGCCCCGATCGGTGCGGCGACGTACTCCGAGGCGCTGATGCAGGGTGCCGGCGTCTACCACGCCCTGAAGGCGGTGCTGAAGGAGCGCGGCCTGTCCACCGGCCTCGGCGACGAGGGCGGCTTCGCCCCGAACCTGCCGAGCAACCGCGACGCGCTCGACCTGATCCTGGTCGCGATCGAGAAGGCCGGCCTGCAGCCGGGCAAGGACATCGCGCTGGCCATGGACGTGGCAGCGAGCGAGTTCCACACCGACGGCGTGTACGCGTTCGAGGGCGGCAAGAAGTCGTCCGACGAGATGATCGCGTACTACGCGGACCTGGTGGCGTCGTACCCGATCGTCTCGATCGAGGACCCGCTGAACGAGGAGGACTGGTCCGGCTGGATCAGCCTGTCCGGTCAGCTCGGTGACAAGATCCAGATCGTCGGCGACGACCTGTTCGTCACCAACGTCGAGCGGCTGCAGCGCGGCATCAACGAGAAGGCGGCGAACTCGCTGCTGGTCAAGGTGAACCAGATCGGCTCGCTGACCGAGACGCTGGACGCCGTCGACCTCGCCCACCGCAACGGCTTCACCTGCATGATGAGCCACCGCTCCGGCGAGACCGAGGACACCACCATCGCCGACCTCGCGGTCGCGACCAACTGTGGCCAGATCAAGTCCGGTGCTCCGGCCCGGTCGGACCGGACGGCGAAGTACAACCAGCTGCTCCGGATCGAGGAAGAGCTCGACGACGCGGCCCGGTACGCCGGTCGCTCGGCGTTCCCGCGCTTCAAGGGCTGACCGGGCTAAGGTTCTTGGAATGTCCTCCCGCCGGGATCCAGGTGCACGGCCAGGCTCGCGACCCGCGAGTCGTAGCCAGTCGCGTCCACCTGCCCGCCGGGACGGCAACCAGCCCAAACGCCGTACGACGGGGACCCCGGCCGGCCCGGTCCGGACCCGGGGTTCCCGCAATCTCACCGGCCGGGCAGCCGTGGTGCTGCTCGTGCTCGGTGCGCTGGTCGTGTCGTACGCGCAGAGCCTGCGGGTGTGGTTCGACCAGCACCAGCAGATCAGTGCGCTGCAGCAGGAGATCCGGGACCGCGAGAAGCGGGTCAACCAGCTGGACGACGAGATCGCCCGCTGGGACGACAACGCGTACGTCCGGGCCCAGGCCAGGCAGCGGCTCGGCTGGGTGATGCCCGGTGAGGTCGGCTACCGGGTGATCGGTGCCGACGGCAAGCCCGTCGGTGCGCCGCCGGAGCCTGCCGGGCCGGTCGATCCGGCCGCGGATACGCAGGACCCGACCTGGTACACGAAGCTCTGGGGCAGCGTGGAGGGCGCCGGCAAGCCCGTCAAGCCGGCCGCCCCACCACCGGCCAAGCCCACCCCGAAACCCATCCTGACTCCCAAGGCCAATCGGTGACATCAGACAGTTCGAGCCAGGTCGGCGCAACTGACCAGGCCCGCGGTGAGTGCCCAGCTGGGCCGGACCGCTCGCGGCATCCGTTCGATCGCGCATCGGTGCTCCTGCGGGCTGCCCGATGTCGTCGAGACCGAGCCGAGGCTGCCGGACGGTACGCCGTTCCCGACCACGTTCTACATCACCTGCCCGCGACTCGCGTCCGCCATCGGCACGCTCGAGGCCGGCGGGATGATGAAGGAGATGACCGAGCGCCTCGGCACCGACGAGGAGCTCGCCAAGGGTTATCAAGCGGCGCACGAGTCGTACCTCGCGCACCGCGAGTCGATCGAGCACGTCGCCGAGATCGACGGCATCACCGCCGGCGGAATGCCCACGCGGGTCAAGTGTCTGCATGTGCTCATCGGTCACTCGCTCGCCGTCGGTCCGGGGATCAACCCCCTCGGCGATGAGGCGCTGGCAGCACTGTCGGACTGGGGCCGCCGCGGACCGTGTGTAGCTGCGGCCGGCTCGTCCGAGCTGACCGGCGAGCAGGCGAGTACCGCGGCGGGAGCCGTCAGCGGCCTCGATGACTGAGCCTCTTCGAGTCGCGGCGATCGATTGCGGGACGAACTCGATCCGCCTGCTGATCGCCGACTACGCCGATGGGCAGTTGACCGATGTCGACCGCCAGATGCGGGTCGTCCGGCTCGGCCAGGGGGTCGACTCGTCCGGGGCGTTCGCACCTGAAGCCTTGCAGCGGACCTTCGCCGCGGCCTCGGAGTACGCGGCACTCATCCGTACTGCGGAAGTCGCGCGGATCCGGTTCGTCGCGACCTCGGCCGCTCGCGACGTGAGCAATCGCGACGCCTTCTTCGCCGGGATCAAGGCCCGGCTGGGGGTCGAGCCCGAGATCATCTCCGGCGCCGAGGAAGCCCAGCTGAGTTTCACCGGCGCGACCGGGGGACTGGCGGAAGTCGACGTACCGGGGCCCTATCTGGTCGCGGATATCGGCGGTGGTTCGACCGAACTCGTACTGGGCGACGCGTCGGGAGTGATCGCGGCGGAGTCCCTCGACATGGGGTCGGTGCGGATGACCGAGCGGTATCTGGGCTCGGATCCGGCATCGATCGAGGAGATGGCAGCCGCGACCAGAGAGGTCGACGCGCTGCTTGAATCGACCTCGGTGCCGCTGTCGCAGGCACGCAGTCTGGTCGGTGTGGCCGGGACCGTCACCACGGTCGCCGCGGTCGCTTTGCAGCTCACGGAGTACGACCCCGGCGCGATCCACCACGCGCGGATCTCGGCGCCGCTGCTGCTCGACACGACCTCATGGCTGATGGGGTCGACCCGCGCCGCACGATCCGAAGTAGCGGCAATCCACCCGGGCCGGGTGGACGTGATCGGGGCCGGAGCGCTCATCCTGCAACGGCTGCACGACCGGCTGGCCGACAACCTCGTGTACGACGAGTTGCTGGTCTCCGAGCACGATATCCTCGACGGCGTAGCGCTGGCCCTTGCGAGCGAGTCGCGCTAGCCCCTGCGAGCGAGCGGCTCTAGCTCTTTGCGGGCGAGCAGGGCGAAGCTGTTCGGTAGGCGGCCTTGCCAAGCGGCTGCTTGATGGCCGTCACCGGGACGCCAGAACGGCTCGGCGTACTCCGTCAGGCGCGGGGGCGGAGGCCGTCCAGGGCCAGTTGCAGGACCCGGGTGCGTTGGTCCTCGTCGACGAAGCCGGCGCCGGTCAGACCACTGACCATCCGGAGCACATCGTCGAAGAGGGCGTCGGTGCGGATCACGCCGGCTTCCTGGGCGCGGTCGAACAGCGGCTGGCCGGCGCCGTACATCGCCTCGCGGGCCGCGCTGAACGTCTCGGAGTCGCGGTTCAGCTCCTCGTAGATCGCCCGCTTGGTGGCGGCGTACTCGACGAAGCGCCGCAGCCAGGTCTCCAATGCCTGCCATGGCGGCAGGCCGGCAACCTGGACGGCAGCTGTGCACAATTCCTCGATCTCACCCAGGTAGACGCTGTCGAACAGGTCCTGGCGGGTCGGGAAGTTGCGGTAGAGGGTGCCGATGCCGACCCCGGCGCGGCGCGCGATGTCCTCCAGGGACGCGCCGGTGCCGTGCTCGGCGAAGGCGTCCCGGGCAGCCGACAGCAGGGCGTCGAAGTTGCGCCGGGCATCAGCCCGCTGCGGCCGCCGTACCGCCACTCCGAGGCTCGAACGCGGGTTCTGTGTCACCTCATCCACCCTATCGGCGTTCCTCTCACTAGAAACGGAGGCATACCTCCGCTATAGTGGAGGCACGCCTCGACTTTACCAGGTCGGGTCTTCCCGCACCGCCCTACGGCGGCGCGCTCACCACCCTTTCGAAGGACTTCGGCATGCCCAGAATCAGGCATCGAAAGACGACCTCACCACGGCTGACGCTGGCTGTGCTGGCGACCGTCGTCGCTGCTTTCTCAATGCTGCAGTCGCTGGTGACCCCAGCGCTGCCTCTCATCCAGCACGACCTGCACACCACCCCAGCCGCGATCACCTGGGTGTTCACCGGCCTGCTGCTGTCGGTCTCGGTGGCGACGCCGCTGCTCGGCCGGATCGGCGACATGGTCGGCAAGGAACGCACCCTGCTGATCGGGCTGATCGCCCTCGCGGTCGGCTGTCTGATCGCGGCGGTCGCGCCCAACATCGGCGTACTGATCGCGGCCCGAGTCGTCCAAGGGCTCGGCGGCGCGGTGTTCCCGCTGTCGTTCGGCATCATCCGGGACGAGTTCCCCGCCGAGCGGGTGCCGTCCGTGGTCGGCGTGGTGTCGGCCGTCATCGCGGCCGGCGGTGGGCTGGGAATCGTGCTGGCCGGGCCGATCGTGGAAGCGCTCGGCTGGCGCTGGCTGTTCTGGATCCCGATGGTCATCGTCACGCTCGCCGCGGGGATGGTGCGTCGCTACATCCCCGAGTCGCCGAACCGGGTGCCCGGCCGGATCGACTGGCTGGCCGCCGCTTTGCTGTCAGGTTGGCTGATCGCGCTCCTGCTGCCGCTGAGTTCCGGGCGGTCCTGGGGCTGGGGCTCGGCCCGGACCATCGGTCTGTTCGTACTGGCCGTCGTCCTGCTGGCCGGCTGGATCACCGTCGAACTGCGCTCGCGGAACCCGCTGATCGACATGCGCATGATGCGGTTACCGGCAGTCTGGACGACGAACCTGGTGGCGTTGCTGTTCGGTGCGGCCATGTTCGCGGTCTACGCGTTCGTGCCGCAGTTCATGCAGATCCCCACCGTCGCGGGATTCGGTTTCGGTTCGAGCGTGTCGCAGGCGGGTCTGCTGATGTTGCCGATGCTGGTCACGATGGCCGTCACCGGTTCGTTGAGTGGGCCGCTCGCGCCTCGCTTCAGCGCCAAGGCTCAGGTGGTCTGGGGGTCGGCGCTGAGTCTGGTTGCCTCACTCGCGTTCGCGGAGTTCCACGACGAGCCGTGGCAGGTCGCGATCTCGACGGCGGTCTTCGGTATCGGGCTCGGCATGGCGTACGCGTCGATGACCAGTCTGATCGTTCAGAACGTGCCCCGCGAGCAGACCGGCGCAGCCACCGGCATGAACGCCAACATCCGCACCATCGGCGGATCGATCGGCACGGCCGTGGCCAGTTCGATCATCACCAGCCATCTCCAACCCTCCGGTCTCCCTGCCGAGTCCGGCTTCACCGACACCTTCCTTCTCCTGGCCGGCTTCTCCGCGGTCGCGGTTCTGCTGGCCCTGGCCATCCCTGCCGCTCGCCGTACCAAGTACGCCGCACCGGACCCACTCCTGGAGGAGCTCGTCAGCTGACCCTTTGCCTAGTCTGAGGGGATGAAGCTGCCGCACCCGCTGACAGGGGAGTTGTTCGAGAGCCCGGTGCCGCCGGGGACAGGGTGGCCTGAGGACCCGGCAGGCCGCGGTACGCCGGTCGCCGGCGATCCCGCTGAGGTGCTGACGCTCGCGCAGACGGACGACCTGGCTGAACTCGACGCCAGGGTGTCCGTCTGCCGCGCTTGTCCCCGGTTGGTGGAGTGGCGGGAAGACATTGCCTTGAGCAAGCGAAAGTCCTTCGCCGGCCAGCCGTACTGGGGCCGGCCGATCGCGGGCTGGGGCTCACCGGCGCCTCGGGTTCTGATCGCCGGGCTGGCACCCGCCGCGAACGGCGGCAACCGGACGGGCCGGGTGTTCACCGGTGACCGTTCGGGCGATTGGTTGTTCGCATCGCTTTACCGGGTTGGGCTTGCGTCGCAGCCGACCAGCGAGCATGCGGGGGATGGGTTGCAGTTGCTCGGCGCTCGGATGATGGCGGCGGTGCGGTGCGCGCCTCCCGCCAACAAGCCGACGCCGGAGGAGCGCGACAACTGTTCTCCTTGGTTCCATGCGGAGCTGGAGCTCGTCCTGCCGTCGACGCGGGCGATCGTCTGCCTCGGCAAGTTCGGCTTCGACGTACTGCTGAACGCTCTGCAGGCGGTCGGCGGCGAGGTCCCGCGCCCACGCCCGAAGTTCGGCCACGCCGTCGAGTACTCGATCCCAGGCCCGTACGGCGAGGTGGTGGTCCTCGGTTGCTTCCACCCCAGTCAGCAAAACACCTTCACCGGCAAACTGACCGAACCCATGCTCGACGCCGTGATGACCCGAGCCCGCACCCTCGGCGGTCTGTGAGCATGCGCGCCGACGGGGGCCGATCGACTAGCGGTTCACCCGGTGACTTCGGCAGTCACGAGATCGGCGAGGCGTTGTGCGGTGGTGAAGGTTGGGGCGAGTCGGGTCTTGGTGAGGCCGAAGGCGACTCCGGAGGTCGGGTCGGCGTACGCGTAGCTGCCACCACCGCCCGGCCAGCCGAACGCGGCCGACGATTCGAACGGCTCGGCACTCAATCTGCCGAGTGGATACCCCAGAGCCAGCCGAGCGGGATTGCCAAACACCTGATCGGTGCCCTCGAACGCCGTCGCGGACAACTCGCGTAACTGCTCCTCGTCGACGAGCCGGCCATCGATGAGTGCGGAGTACATTGCGGCGATTCCTCGTGCGGTGAAGGTTCCCACCGAAGGGATGTCGGCTCGCAGTAGCGTCGAATCGTTGCCCATCGCGGCAGTCGGCTGCCGCTCCCAGCCCGCCAGGACCGAGTCTGAGTCCAGCGCACTGGTCGGCTCCGGCTGAGTGTCCTCGAGTCGCGCGATCCGGGTCAGGTCTGCCTCGGGTACGCCGAAGAAGAGCTCTCCCCTCATGCCGAGCGGCGTAGCGACTCGATCGTGCAGCAACCGGCGCATCGGCGTACCGGTCACTCGCCGCGCGATCTCACCGATGAGATAGCCGAAGGTGTAGGAGTGATAGCCGGTCCGAGTTCCCGGTTCCCAGAGCGGTTCGGCAGCCGCAAGCCCGGCACAGATCCGCGGCCAGTCCGAAAGAACGCCCGGCCCTGTCTCCGCCGGCATGGCCGGAAGACCGGTCGTATGAGTCAACACATGCCGAACAGTCGTGCTCTCCTTGCCGGCCTCGCCGTACTCCGGCCAGACGTCCACGACTGGTGTGTCGTATCCGAGGACACCATCCTTGACGAGCAGATGGGCGATGGTGGCTGCCATGCCTTTGCCGGTCGAGAAGCTGAAGACCGGCGTATCCGGCGCCATCGGTCGCCCCGTCGCGGAATCGGCCAGACCGGCGACGGCGTCGACGATCAGCTCACCGTTCAAATACACGGCAACCTGCAGCCCTCTTTCACCCGCCTCGACCAGCTCCTCAAGAACCTGCTGAACCCGCTCCTGCAACCCGACCACCACCCGTCTCCCTCCGCACCCCCGCGCTAGCTCAACCCATCCTCCCCGCGTGCCCCACCTGCCACTAGCCCAATGGACTCACGGCCGGCCTTCCGTCGCTCACTCGACGAAAGCGCCACGGTAACTGATGTTCAATTTTTCACTCTGTTCAGTTATATTGAACGGAGTGAAATCCTGAACAGGAGGCATGAGGTGGATCGCGATGTCGTTCGGCTCATCGAACAGCAGTTGACTGCTACCGGGATCCAGATCGATGGTCCGCCTCTGGGGGAACTCCCTGATTCCGGCCAGCCTCAGCCCGTTGAGGTTCGGCGGAGCGCGGAGCGGAGCCCCTATTGGCTGACCTATCAACCGGTAATGTCCTTCACCGATGCCGGTCAGCTCGCTCGAGGGAAGGAAGACCGCCCACTTCTGGTGCTTGGAGAGCGAATCTCCGAACGGAGCGCCGCTGCTTTTCGGAAAGCCGGCATTCAGTACCTGGACGCAGCCGGTAACGCCTACCTCGCGTTCGGAACCGTTCTGGTCGACATCAGGGGGCGCAGACCGCAGATCGCCAGGTCCAAGCACGGCCGGTCCGGAAGATCCGCAAATTTGTTCAGCTCTCGGCGGGCTCGGGTGGTTTTCGCCGTCATCACCTGGCCGGACCTGGTCAATGCGAGCATCCGGAAGCTTGCTGCGGTCGCCGGGGTGTCGCCAGGCCTTGCGCATGAAGCCCTCGTGCTTCTTGAACAAAACGGCTATTTGAGTATCGGATCCAGTCGTGAACTCCGCGACAGCGATGCTCTTCTCGACCACTGGGTCGCCTCGTATCCGTCCGGGCTTGCGCCCACACTCAGGCTGGCCGAGTTCGCCGGTGAGATCGAAGGAGTCCAACCTGCGCGGCCTGATCAGCCGATCCTCGTCAGTGGCGAGGTTGCTGTCGCTCACGCCGTTCGGCCGACTTCGTTGACGATCTACGTGGACGAGCTGGATCCGATGCTGCCGATCGTCAATCACTGGCGATCCGATGGTCCACCGAACATCATGGTCAGACGAAAATTCTGGCAAGAATCCTTCGCGCCAGACGGACCGTCTGTCCGTCGGTCGAAGGTGCCGTGGACGCTCATCTACGCCGATCTGATGGCGAGCGGAGAACCGCGCCAGAGAGCGGCCGCTCATGAACTGAGACAAGACAGTGCTGCGCTTCGAGAAAAGTGATGTCGGACAGTTCACACTAGTCAAGCAGGTGATCGAGGAGCTCCATCTGCTGAGCAACATCGACCCCGACGACATCATGGTTGTCGGAGCGTCATGTCGCGACATCCTTCACGCAGCGTATGGGCATGACTTTCCTCTGCGCGGTACCACTGACGTCGATGTCGCGATCGCACTTCCGGCCTGGGCGCCGTTCGAGCGACTGACGCAGCAGCTGAAACCAACTGGTTCAACCGGCATCCGTTATCTCGTTGGTTCGATCCCCGTCGACCTCATGCCCTTTGGCGGTGTTGAGGATCCGGTGGGCACGGTGATGCCGGCACGACGCGCGGAAGACATGGATGTCTTCGGCTTCAGCGAGGTCTTCGCACGTGCCCTGAAACTCCCGCTGGCGGAGGATCTGCAAATTCGTATCCCCTCCGCTGCTGGGTACTGCGCTCTCAAGTTGTCGGCGTGGGTGAACAGATCTGTGGACTACGAGTTCCGTGACGGATCGGACATCGCGGCAGTTGTCTATTGGTACTTGGAGTCGAAGGCGATCGAGACTCGCCTCTACGAGACGGCGGAGGGAGTCGCGATCCTCCTCGCGACGAGCGCGGATCGTCTGCTGGCATCGGCAGCTCTTCTCGGCCGGGACCTCGCTGCCGAGATTGGACCGGAACGCGTTCGCGAACTGGCGGTGCGTTGGCCGACCTCCGTCAGGCATAAGTTGGTCAGCGAGATAGGGCATGAGACGCTGCCGCGTTGGACTTCGGATGGTCAGCGCCGCATCGCTGTCGTCGATGCACTCTGCAACGGAATTTGGGGCTGACACCCCTCCGGTACAGCGGCAGCGTCGATTCCGGGGCGGCGTAGCACGAGCTGCCCCGGACCCAGTTGCCTCTGCTGGCACGGCTGGTCTCGGGGGCCACGCGGTGATCGCGGGGCCAGCGGATGGGCGGCCTTCCGCACGGGCTGCAAGTCGACCGTAGCGTCATCAGTCGCAGCGCCACCTGATGAGGGCCGCTTCGGAAGCCGCCTCGCAGTTGTCTAGCCGCGACGGAGGAGCGGCGTCCCGGGTAGGTGGGAGCGGCGACGCAGGAGCTGCGTTGGGGCTGTTCGCAGTACAGGGGTTTGCGGTTGTGTACCGGGTAGTGGGTTGGCTGGTTCTGCGCGCGGGTAGGCCGCACGATAGGGCAGTGATGGCCTCCCTCGGACGGGGGAATTCCGGTGTGTGAGATCACCCGGAAGAGCCCTTGTGAAAGTTTTCACGAGCGCGTTATCCTGAAGTAGACATGAAGTTGGAACACCACTCAGGGAGAGTGAGCCGGATGACAGCCCAGGTACCGCACATCCTCGTAGTCGGGGGCGGTTACGTCGGGATGTACACCGCGTACGGCCTGCGCAAGGCCGCCAGGCGGGGCAGGATCAGAGTCACGGTCGTCGACCCGAGATCTGTGATGACCTACCAGCCGTTCCTGCCCGAGGCGGCGGCCGGTTCGGTCGAGCCGCGGCACGTCGTGGTGCCCCTTCGCAAGACACTCAAGGGCTGCCGCGTCGTCACCGGCCGGGTCACCGGCATCGACCACGCGCACAAGGTCGCGAAGGTGATGCCGGAGGAGGGCCCGGACTACGAGCTCGCGTACGACCAGATCGTGGTCGCGCTCGGCTCCGTCGCCCGGACGCTGCCGATCCCGGGTCTGGCCGAGGAGGCCATCGGCTTCAAGAACGTCGAGGAGGCCATCGCCCTGCGGAACAAGGTGCTCGACCGGCTCGACGTCGCGTCGTCCCAGCCCGACCCGGCGCTGCGCAAGGCCGCGCTGACCTTCGTCTTCATCGGTGGTGGATACGCAGGCGTCGAGGCGTTCGCGGAGCTCGAGGACATGGCCCGCTACGCCACCCGGTACTACGACAACATCGAGCCCGAGGACATGCGCTGGGTGCTGGTCGAGGCGACCGGGCGGATCCTCCCGGAGGTCGGTGAGGACCTCGGCAGGTACACCGTCGAGCAGCTGCGCAAGCGCAACATGGACATCAAGCTGGAGACCCGGCTGGAGTCCTGCGAGAAGGGCCACGTGGTCCTCGACGACGGTGAAGAGTTCGATGCCGACACGATCGTCTGGACCGCCGGCGTGAAGGCGAACCCGGCGCTCGCGAACACGGACTTCCCGCGCGACGACAAGGGCCGGATCAAGTGCCTCGCGAACCTGCGGATCGAGGGTCTCGACGACGCCTGGTCCGCCGGTGACAACGCGGCCGTCCCCGACCTCACCTCCGACACCGGCGCGTTCTGCGCTCCGAACGCCCAGCACGCGGTCCGCCAGGCGCGTCGCCTCGCCTCGAACATCCTCCGGGTGGTCGACGGGCAGGCGCCGCAGGACTACGAGCACAAGTATGTCGGCTCAGTGGCGAGCCTCGGCCTGCACAAGGGCGTGGCGCAGCTGTACGGCGTGAAGGTGAAGGGCTGGCCGGCCTGGTTCCTGCACCGGACGTACCACGTCTCCCGCGTCCCCACCTTGAACCGCAAGGCCCGCGTCATCCTCGACTGGACCCTCGCGCTGTTCTTCCGCCGCGAGGTCACCAGCCTCGGCAGCCTGCAAACCCCCAACGACGAGTTCCGCCGGGCGGCGGGCTCCAAGTAACGCGTTGCGTCCGAAGAACCGAGGGTCCTGCCCCTCACCCCTTCGGACGCTGGTTACGTCCGAAGAAGCGGAGGGACGTGTACTCCACTTCTTCGGACGTCAGCGTCTTCAGTGGTCGGTGGGAGGGGTGCCCCAGTTGGTCGGGGTCGCTCCGAGCCCGACGCTGATGCGGCCTCCTTTCAGCACGAACGACTCCGGCAGCCAGGACTCGGCCCGCGTTTTGCCGTTCAGGGTCAGTGATTGCACGTACTGGTCGGCATCGGACGTCGCCGGAGCCTCGACAGTCAGTCGTACGCCGTTGCTCCGGCGCAGCTCCACCTTCGGGAACAGCGGACTCCCGACGAGCAACTCGGCCCGCCCCGGCGTCTGCGGGAACAACCCGATCGCGGCGAACACATACCAAGCGGACAACGTCCCGAGATCATCGTTGCCCGGCAGCCCGCTAGGCCCGGTCCCATAGACCGTGTCGACGATCTCGCGAGTCGTCGCCTGCGTCTTCCACGCAACCCCGAGCCCGTTGTAAAGCCACGGCGTGTGCAACCCGGGCTCGTTCGTCGGGTCGTACCGGAGCGCGCTCCCGCCCTTGACGGCCCAGTTTCCCGCCGCGTCATGGAAGAACCCGTCCAGCCTCTGTACTACGTCAGGCCCCATCGTCGTAGCGAGCCCGGACACGTCCTGCGGCACCATCCAGGTGTACGTCGCGCTCGAGCCCTGGGCGAACCCGACATCGGTCGACGGGGTGAACCCGGGCTGCCAAGTGCCATTCGCCTTCCGCGCCTGCTGGTACCCGACGGCGGGGTTGAAGGTGTTCTTCCACCAGGTCCCGCGATCCGCCAGGGCCGCAGCCTCAGGTCGCCCGAGCCTCGTCGCCCACTGCCCGAGAGAGAAGTCCGCGAGCGAGTTCTCCAGCGTCTCCGCCGCTCCACCCCAGCAATGGCAGGCGTCCTGCGGCGCATAATGCTTGGCCAGGTAGGTGTTCAGTGCCGGCCGCTGCCCAGTACATTGCCCAGGGCAACCACTGTCGTTCTCGGCTTGAGGATTCTGCACGGTCGCTTGCTTGAGGAGAGACTCATAGGCACCCTTGGCGTCAAAGTTGCGAACCCCCATCGCAGCAAAGGTCGCCAGCGTCGGCGCCGCGGGATCGCCTGTCATCACGTGGGTCGCGCCGTTGTTGTGCAACCACCGGTCCCAGATCCCGTTGTTCTGCTGGGCGAACTGGTACATCGACTGCGCGAAATCACCCGCGATCTCCGGCTTCAGCAACGCCAGCAACTGGATGTGGGCCCGATACTGATCCCACCCGGAGAACGTCCCGTACTGCGCTCGCTGGCCACGCGCGAGCCGATGGATCGCCTGGTCGCTGCCCAGGTATCGGCCATCGACGTCGTTGAACACGTTCGGCTGCAGCATCGCGTGGTACAGCGCGGTGTAGAAGGTGGTCCGCTGTGCCTCGGAACCGCCACCGATCCGGACGTTCTGCAGTTCGTTCTTCCAGTCCCGATAGCCGTCGGCGGCGATCCGGTCGACCGTCGCACCTGGTCGCAGCTCGACGGCCGTGTTCAGTTCGGCTCCGGCCAGGCTCACGTACGAGATGCCGAGCCGCATCCGTACCTTCGCTCCTGGCGCGAAGCCGACATAGCCGCCGGATCCACGCCCGGCCCGGTCGGCGCCGGTCGCGTAGCCCTCGCCGCCGGTTGTCGTGGTGCTCCCCGGAGACAGCAAGCTGTCCTTCCAGGTGCCATTGGCAACTATCGGCTGGTCGAAGGAGGCGGTGAAGTAGAGCCGGTAGTACGACTTGCGGTTGTTGATCCCGCCATTGGCCCGGCGACCGCAGAAAGCACCGGTCAGAACGGATCCGGTCACCTTGCGATGGCCCGCGTCGATCGTGATCTCGGCGTCCTGGCTGCCGTTCAAGGAGTTGGACGTCCGGAACAACAGGTTGGCAGGCTTCCCCGCTGGGAAGGTGAACTCGCCGACTCCGGCCCGCGTGGTGACAGCGAGATCTGTCTTCACTCCGCTGTCGAGGGTCACCGTGTACCGGCCGGGCTTCGCGATCTCGTCGGCGTGGCTGAAGTTGCTCGCGTACTTCGCGTCGGTCGTGTCCGCGGTCGGCGACGAGTCCACCTCCCCGGCGTACGGGAGGATCGGTACGTCGCCGGCGGCACCCGGGTTGCAGCCCGCGCCGTTCACGTGGGTGAGGCTGAACCCGCGGGTCCGCGTCACGTCGTACTGGTAGCCGTTGGCCGCGCCGGTACTGGTCTGGTCGCCGCGGGTGCTGGTCGGGCTCCACGAGATCATCCCGAACGGCCGGACCGCGCCGGGCCAGGTGTTCCCGTCCCTGGCTGACCCGATCAACGGATCGACGTACGCCGCCGGGTCCGCGACGATCGCGGGACCGCTGACCGGCGGGGGATACGGCTGGGCCGCGGCTGGTAGAGCGGGGGCGAGCAGGGTGAGGACGAGACCACTGACGAGCAGGCGCATGGGTAAGCCTTCCGGGGACGGGCGGATTACCCCACGCTAAGGGGAAATGGTGGCCAGTGGGTGACCAGCGAGCGTCGTCTCACCGCCAACGCCCAGAGGTCCGAGGTCAGCGGCTCTCGTCGAGCAGGCCCGCGTCGTGAGCCAGCAGGGCGATCTGGACGCGGTTGTTCAGGTCCAGCTTGGTGAGAATGCGCGAGACATGGGTCTTCACCGTCGGGACGCTGAGATAGAGGGTCGCGCTGATCTCCGCGTTGGACTTGCCCTCGCCGACCGCGACGGCGATCTCGCGTTCCCGGTCGTTCAGCCCGGCCAGCCGATCCGTCGCCTTCGCCTTGCGCTGGTCCTGCCCGGACGCCGCTACCCGGTTGATCAGGCGCTTCGTCACCGAGGGGGACAGCACCGGTTGGCCGTTCACGACCCGGCGGACCGACTCCACGATCTCGGCCGGTGGGGTGTCCTTGAGGACGAACCCGGCCGCGCCCGCGCGGAGCGCCCGTAGTACGTGCTCGTCGGCGTCGAACGTGGTCAGGATGATGACCTCCGGGGCGCCGGACCGGCGGCGAAGGGCTTCGGTCGCGGTCAGCCCGTCCATCCCCGGCATCCGGATGTCCATCAGCACGACATCGGGGGAGAGTTGCTCGATCAGGCCTGATACGCCGCTGCCGTCACTCGCCTCGCCGACCACGCGGATGTCCGGCGCACCGCCGAGCATCAGCTTGAGCCCGGCCCGGAGCAGGGGATCGTCGTCCACGATCAGGACCCGAATCGTCATGCGGGCCACGGTAACCAAGCGGCGAGCCGGAAGTCGCCCGCAGGGGTCCGGCCGTGTTCGAGCCGGCCCTCCACCAGCGCTGCCCGCTCGGTCAGCCCGATCAATCCTTGGCCGTCGCCGGTACGCCGGTTGGGCGCCGGATTGATCACCTGGACCTCCAGCCCGTTGCCCGGGGCACCGACCACGCGAACCCGGACCGGCTCGCCGGGCGCATGCTTGAGCGCGTTGGTGAGACCTTCCTGCACGATCCGGTACGCCGTCCGCCCGACGTGCTCCGGAAGGGGGCCGGGGGCATCGAAGTCGAGTTCGACCGGGAGGCCGGCCTTGCGGGTGTCCTCGACCAGGATGGGCAGATCCGCGAAGGTGGGCTGCGGGAGCTCGCCGACCGGCGCGCGGAGTACGCCGATCACTTCGCGCAGATCCTGCAGGGCCTGGTGTGCGCTGGCTCGGATGATCTCGGCTGCGCCGCCGACTTCTTCCGCCGATGCGTCGGGACGATAGGCAAGTGCGCCCGCGTGCACGCTGAGCAGGGACAACCGGTGACCGAGTACATCGTGCATCTCGCGCGCGATCTCTTCACGAGCTCTGCCCTGGGCCTGTTGCGCCTGGAGCCGGGCGACCGTCTCGGCGCGATCAGCCCTGTCCCGCAGGGTTTGGAGGAGCTGACGCCGGGACCGGATGTAGAGTGCCCAGCCGACTATCGCCGCATAGATCGCCACCGAGAAGCCGATGGTCACGCCCCACGGCTCCGCTTTCTGCCGGATTCCGGTGTAGATCACGATGCTGACCGCGTTCGCCAGGAACACCCACACGGTCGCGCGGAGCGGCTTGTGGATGGTCACGGTCATGACCAGCACGAGCGTGGCGGCGCCGGCGGCATCGGAGTACGTCGTGACCAGGGCTCCGAGGATCGCCAGCTGGACCGGCCAGCGACGCCGGAACCAGAGCGTGATGCAGAGCGCGATCCCGCTGACGAAGTCGACCGCGAGCAGGTCCGACGAGATCGGGTCGTGCTCGCCCGCGTCGTACAGGAGGAGGCTGCCCAGCAGGGCGAAGGCGAAGATGAGCGTGTCGACCACCCAGTCGCGGCGGCTCCGCCTGCGGTGCGTGGTACCGGTCATGGCTCCGACGATAGTGGCGCCGCGGGGTGGTCGGGTGGCAGCTCGGGTGTCCGGATACCGAAGTCGCGGCAGGTCGAGACTTTCGGCCAGGTAGGTTCTCCGCCATGAGTCAGCTCGCAGTCACCGTCATCGGCCCGGACCGCCCGGGCATCATCGCCGACGTCACCGAGGCACTCGCCGGTACGGGCGTGAACCTCGAGGACTCCTCGATGACGCTGCTGCGCGGTCATTTCGCGATGATGATCGTCTGCTCCGGGGAGTTCGCCGCGGTCAAGGAGGCGCTGGAGCCGCTGCGTGGCGAGCTGGTGATCACGGTCCGTGAGATGGGCCCCGAGCAGGCGCACGCGCCGGTCGGGGCGCCGTACATGCTCAGCGTGCACGGCGCGGACCGGCCGGGCATCGTCTCCGCCGTCACCCGGATGGTCGCGACCGTCGGCGGCACCATCACCGACCTGACCACGCGACTCAGCGGCGCCCTGTACGTGCTCACCGCCGAGGTCGAGATCCCCGCGAACGCCGATCTCGAGCTGCTGCAGCGTGCCCTGGAGATCACCGCGGAGGAACTCGGCGTCGGCGTCACGTTGCGCCCGGCCCGAGAGCGACGACCTGTGAATTTGAACCAGATCCTTGCTAGCTGGAGCCCCGCCCAGCTCGGCCTCGTGGGTGATGTCCTGGAGGTGATCCGCGCGCCGCACCCTGTCCTCGCGACCGAAGGCGCCGAGATCGACCCGCTCGACCCGGTGATGGTCGCCCTCGCCGCCGATCTCGTCGCCACCATGCGCGTCTCGCCCGGTTGTGTAGGACTGGCAGCACCCCAGGTCGGCATGGCCGCCCAAATGTTCGCCCTGGACGTGACAGGCCACCCGAAGACCCGCACCTGCCACGGCGTCTTCGTCCTCTGCAACGCAGTCGTCGTCGAGGCAACCCGCCAGGAGAAGGCCCGCGAAGGCTGCATGTCCGTCCCGGACCTCACCGGCGACGTCAAACGAGCCACGCGGCTGACCGTCACCGGCGTCCTCCCCGGCACGACGGACTCCGTCAGCCTCACCACAGACGCCTTCGAAGCCCGCGCCATCCAGCACGAGCTCGACCACTGCTCCGGCCTGCTCTTCCTCGACCGAGTCGCAGGCGCACACGCTCTGTACCCGCGAAAGGTCTACCTCTAGGCCCATTCCTTGTATCGTCATCCCCTGACGTCGGCCCGGGTGGCGGAACGGCAGACGCAGCGAGCTTAAACCTCGCAGCCGAAAGGCATACGGGTTCGAATCCCGTCCCGGGCACCTCGTACGACGGGGGAAAGCACCCACGCACCTCCTTCGTCGGCGCTCCCACCCACCCGGTTCCGCCGCTCCTTCGTCGCGGCTCATCGACCGCGGGCCGCGACCGGAGTGCTCGTGCCTCGGCAGGTATTGCAGTGTGCACAGCGCGGCCTGACCGTCTTCGCTGCCACAGCGGTTGGCCACTCCAAAGGTCTCCGTCCCGAGCCTCGGAGGTGGAGCGGCTCGAAACCGGATGCAACGCGCTGCAATCAGAAGGTCGAGATCGCCTTGCAGCCAAGGGATCAAGTGCCACACCGTGTACAGCTCGGCGATGGCTCCCGCCTATGGCATGGAAGAGTCAGCTTTCGCATGCGCCGCCACCGGTGTACATCCCAAGTGACGGTGGCATGCTCCTCACCGTGCTATTAACGAATGGTGGTTGGGTGACCCTGAGCAGCGGTACTGGATGGAGATCACGGATCGTTCGGACCTTGGTAGCGACCTCTTCGCGCCGACCACACAACAGGCAGGCCTGCCGTACTGGGGCTACGAACTCATAACCCATGTACAGGCTGGAGACATCGTTCTGCACTGGCACAAGTCTCTGATCGGTGAGCCTGCCATCGTCGGCTGGTCGATTGCTACCGGTGTTTACGAGGACACGAACATCTCCTGGCAGGCACGGGGCACTGTCGGACGCATCAGGGGCACGCTTGATGCACGGCCTGCCTGGCGGATGCCGCTGGAGAACTACACGCCGTTCATCGAGCCGATCACCGTCGAAGACGTCCGTGCACACGACATGGCGCTGCGAGACGTCCAGGCCGACCTGGAAAGTCGATACCTGGGCACGCTGTACTTTGCATTCGGATTCAGTGACAAGCGATCCTTGAGGGCTCAGCAGACATACTTCGTCAAGATGCCACGCGAGGTCCTGGACGAGCTGGTCTCTTGGAGGAGTTGGATTTCATCTCGGCACCAGGCCCGTCGTCGCGCCGAGCTGGAAGAGCGCCCAAACGTGCAGGTGCCGGCTACATGGCAGATGCCATTGTTCGCAGCGCCATTGAATGGCGTGCCGTCTTCGTGGCGATTGACTGGTATGAGGAGGGCCTTGTCTGCTCGATCTGGTTGCGGTCTTCCATGTCTGTCACCACCTCGGAGTCGTGGCGCCGACCATCGACGCCGACAACACCCAACGTCATCGTGGGGACTTCCCGACCGACAGTGAATCCCTTCCCGACCGTCCGGGAAGCCGCCAGGCATGCATCCAGAACGCCTCGCGCATCAGCGGCGACAACCAGCGGGCCCACCGCCGCGCTGCCGTCGGCAACACCCGCCGGGCGATGAGGACAGCCCGCGCAGTGCAGATGAAGCCATGGAGCCGTGGAGCCATGGCGGTGACGGGTGCTGGCGACGGGTCGTGAGAAGTTTCTGTCGGCGGGCTGTCGGACTCGGGGTGGGGTGTTCGTAGTACGGGTGAGTGGTGGTCGAACTGGCTGCCGGGACAAGGAGTAGTGAGATGGCGTTGTATCTGATCTCGTTCGAAAAGGGCGCGATGGACCACATCCCTGAGGGGGACCTTCCTGAAGTCGGGAAGGCTGGGCATGCGGTGTGTCAGGAGGCCAAGGATGCCGGGGTGCTCGTGTACTCCGGCGGGCTGATGTACGACACCGACGACGAGAGGTACGCCGCGGATCCTGCTGTGGTGGAGACCGACGGGACGGTTACCGACGGGCCGTATCCGGAGAGCAAGGAGCTCATCGGGGGCGTGTTCATCGTCGACGTACCTACCCGGGGAGAAGCGCTGGAGTGGGCCTCGAAGGTCGCGGTCGCCTGCCGGTGTGCGCAAGACGTCCGCAAGTTCATGTACGACCCGGACGCCGTCTGATCGAAGAAGCGGTGAGTCATTGACCTCTTTGACCGTCGGTTGCCTCGCGGATGAGGTCCAGGTGGCCGAGGTGCCGGGCGGTTTCCTCGATCATGTGCGTCAGGGCGTACCGGAGGTTGAAGGTCATGCCGGCGCCTCGGGCCGGGGCATCCAGCGGATGCGCGGCCGTGATGGCGCGGGAGCGGACGCACTCGGTCTGGTAGACGGCGACGAGGTCGGCCAGGGTGTCGGTGGGGTCGAGTGCGAAGCCGCCGTGCGGGTCTTCGTCCGGCCACGGCCACTCGATGTCCTCGGCGGCGAAGTCGATGGCGAACCAGAAGCGTTCGGTGCCGGTCAGGTGCTTCACCAGGCTGGCCGGACCGAGTTCGGTCGTCCCGATCGGGCGCGCGAACGCCTGCTCGTCGGTCAGGCCGGAGACCTTGTGCACCACGGTTTGGCGCAGAAAATCGAGCATCCCGCTCAAGATCGTCCGCTCGTCGCCGCTTTCCGGCGGCCGTACTCGCTCATCCATCCTGTCACCGTACGGCGGAAGTGGGTCGGTCGTACTGGCGCCATTGGCGGTCTGCGCGGTGCTGATCCCCTTCCGGCACACCTTCGGCAACGCGAACGCGGTCTGGTTCGACTTCTTCCTGACCGTTCCCCCGTCCCAGCCGGCCACCACCCCGGCGCCGTACTTGCCCTTACAGGGACGGCGCCCCTCCGGTTTCGGCGCAAGCCGCCGGCAGAAGCCGTCTGAGTCGTCTAAACGGTGAGGACGATCTTGCCGGTGACGCGGCCGGATTCGCTGAGTTCGTGAGCCTTGGCGGCATGCTCGAGGGGCAGCGTTTGAGCGAGTTCCACCCGGAGCCGGCCGGCGTCGACCAGATCGGCGATCGCTCGGAGATCGTCGGCTGACGGGGCGAAGCGGATCTCGGCGTACCGGCGGTCGAGCTCAACAGCCCTGGCCCGTGCCGCGGTGCGGTCGGGCCCGGTGCCGCGGACGTCCAGCAGGATTCCCCCGGGAGCCAGCGTCTCCAGCGAGCGGAGGCCGTAGTCGCCCGAGATGGGATCGAGGACGACGTCGATGTCGTGCGCCGCCTCGGTGAAGTCCGTCACGGTGTAGTCGATCAGTTCGTCCGCGCCCAGTTCGCGGAGAAATTCGTGCTTGGCCTGCCGGGCGGTGCCGATCACGTAGGCGCCGCGGGATTTGGCGATCTGGACCGCCAGATGGCCGACTCCACCGGCCGCTGCGTGGATCAGCACCCGTTGCCCGGGTTCGATCGCGGCGACCTGAGTCAAGGGCTGGTACGCCGTCAGCGCGGCGGTCGGCAGGGCCGCGGAGTGCACATGATCGAGGCTCAGCGGACTCGGCGCCAGGGCATCCAAAGACGCGACCACGTACTCCGCGTAGGCGCCGTTCGGCGGAAAGGTGTTGCCGTAGACCGGCTCACCGGTGGCCTCGATCGTGCCGGCGAAGTCGAGGCCGAGGGTGAATGGTGGTTCTCCGAGACGCCGGACCTGGCCGGCCCGGATCTTCCAGTCAGCCGGGTTCACACCTGCGGCCAGGACCTTCACCAGCACTTCGCCGGGACCGGCCGTGGGCCGCGGTTGCCGGACGACCTCCAGTACCTCGGGGCCGCCGTACCTGTGCTGGGTGATCGCTCGCATCTCCATGCAATCCATCCTCACTCGGACAGTTCCTCTTGTGAAGAAGGCACCTGTTTGATATCTAGGTACCTAATGGATACCAATGAGTCGATGGCATTGGCGGACTGGATCGCGGTGAACGGACGCGATTGCCCGTCCCGCACGGTCGTGGAGGTGCTCGCCAACAAGTGGGCGCTCTACGTGCTGGGCGCGTTGCGTAGATTCGACCGCCCGCTGCGGTTCAGCGAGCTTCGCCGGCTACTCGAGGGCATCACCCAGAAGATGCTGACCCAGACCCTTCGCGCGCTCGAGCGGGACGGCCTCATCGAGCGCGCGGTGTATCCGACGGTGCCGCCACGGGTCGAGTACGGCCTGACCCCACTCGGTGTGGAGGCCGGTCGGCTGACTTCGGCGATCAGTGAATGGTCCGTCGCCAACGTGGCTCAGATCCTCGACGCCCGGGCGGCCTACGACGCCCACTCCGAGCAGCCCCTCGAACGGATCGTCACCTCGCCGACGAATGCCTGATCTGGTTCCATCCCGCAACCGCGTGCGGTGGATTCCGGTTGGGGAACACCTACCTGATCCTCAGGCGTTGTTAAGGGTGGGCCCGTAGTATCCGGGTCACGGCCCACAGTGGGTCGACAGTTGGGTCATCAGGAGGATGGCATGCAGAGGAGCAGTAACCCGGTCCTGAACCGGTCGAGTGCGTTTGCGCCTGGCCAAGGCCAGGCTTACCCGGGGGCCGCTCCGTACGGTCAGCCTGGCCAGTACGGCGGACCCGGTATGCCCCCGCAGCAGTACCAAGGCGCGCCGGCGGCCAGCCGGCCCATGACGTTGGACGACGTCATCGTGAAGACCGCCGCAACGCTGGGTGTGGTCGTCGTGGCCGCCGCCTTCGCGTGGTGGATGGTTCCGACCCGCCTGGTGACGCCGGTGTTCCTCGCCGGTGCGCTGGGTGCCTTCGCGATCGCGATGGTGCTGTCCTTCTCACGCAGGGTCAACCCCGTCCTGCTGATGGGCTACGCGGTGCTCGAGGGTGTGTTCCTCGGGATCGGCAGCAAGTTCATCGCGTCGTACGTCGGTACTTCGTCGATCGTCGTCCAGGCCGTGCTCGCCACGTTGGTGACAGCGGGATTGACGCTCGCGACGTATAAGTACTTCAACATCAAGGTCACGCCGCGGTTCACCCGGATGGTCGTCGTGGCCACGATGGGCTTCGCCGGGGTGATCCTGATCAACCTGGTGCTGAGCCTGTTCGGTATCGGTACCGGCATCTCCGGGATGGGCCCGCTCGGCCTGCTGCTCGCCGCGATCGGCGCCGGCCTGGCGGTGTTCAACCTGATCCTCGACTTCGACATGATCGAGCAGGGTGTTCGCGCCGGAGCCCCGCAGAACGAGGCCTGGCGGGCGGCGTTCGCGCTGACCGTCACGCTGGTCTGGCTGTACTGGAACCTGCTGCGGATCCTCGCGATCCTGCGCGGGAACTAGCCGTCAGGTTCTGATCCAGGCAACTGAACGACGAAGGGGCCGATCCTCCACCGGGGGGATCGGCCCCTTCTGCCGTCTGCCTGTCGGTGCGCGGTGCGAGGCTGGCGGCATGACCACCACTTGGACGATGACCATCGACTGCACCGACCCGGCCGCGCAGGCGGCCTTCTGGTGCCTCGCGCTCGGCTACCGCGAGGCGGACCCGCCAAGAGGCTGGGACAGCTGGGAAGCCTGGCTCACCGACCAGGGGGTGCCAGAGGACGAATGGAACGACGGAGCCAACGTCTCGGACCCCGAAGGCGTGCTGCCGTCGATCTCGTTTCTGAAGGTGCCCGAGCGCCGGACGGTGAAGAACCGCCTGCACCTCGATCTTCAGGTGAGCGGCGGCCGGGACCAGCCGAGCGACGTCCGCGAGCAGCGGATCCGGCAGAAGGCGGCTGAACTGATCGAAGTCGGAGCCACTGTGGTGCACGAGGCCGAGCAGAACGGCAAGCTGGACCATCTGTGGATGGCCGATCCCGAAGGCAACGACTTCTGCGTGGTCTAGCGGAGAGCGGGAACAGCGAAGGCCTGCCCCTCCACCTGAAAGGGCAGGCCTTCGTGAAAAGTTCGACTCCTGTTCGGCTCGTCAGCCCATCCGCCGGTGCGCTTTGACCAGGTCGTATTCGTGGACGATGGCTGTGGCGTGCCCGTGAGCGAGGGCGTACTCGCTGGAAAGCCACCGCACCCTGTCGTCGAAGCGCAGGAACGACGGTCCGTCGTTCATCAGCCCGAACCACTCGGTCATCTCACGCCCGGTGCACTGGGGCACCTTCTCCACCAGACGTTGGTGCGTCTCCTCGGAGTGGTTAAGGCCCATCTTCGCCTCCCGTCAGCGGGGTATCGCGTAGTTATCGACTGTGCACCAGGACAACGCCGCAATCAAGCCCCTCTTCATGAAAGTCATCGCTCAGCGGACGCACTTTCTCCCAACAGACATGGCTTCCCGGCTTCGGTGGGCGGTGGCTGGGGTGAGGGAAGGCGGGGTGGGTGGGGCCGCACTTTCTCCCAACAGACTTGGCTTCCCGGCTTCGGTGGGCGGTGGCTGGGGTGAGGGAAGGCGGGGTGGGTGGGGCCGCACTTTCTCCCAACAGACTTGGCTTCCCGGCTTCGGTGGGCGGTGGCTGGGGTGAGGGAAGGCGGGGTGGGTGGGGCCGCACTTTCTCCCAACAGACTTGGCTTCCCGGCTTCGGTGGGCGGTGGCTGGGGTGAGGGAAGGCGGGGTGAGTGGGGCCGCACTTTCTCCCAACAGACATGGCTTCCCGGCTTCCGTGGGCGGTGGCTGGGTGAGGGAAGGCGTGGTGTTACTTACCTACTGGGATGGGGTCGGCGGAGCTCTCGGTTGGGTCTTCTACTCGGGATACTTCGGGGTTGGGGTGGCGGCGGCGGTGGCGTAGTTGGGCCCAGCGGCCGCGGGGGCCTTGTTCGTTGCCGGCTACCTGGGCCGGGGCTACCTCGGTGCCTGCGGTGCGGGCGGCCTGGGCTGCGGCTTCGGCGATCGGCAGGACTGCCTCGCCGCGGAAGGACTCCAGGTTCAGGAACGATTCGGCGCCTACGCCGACCGCCGCGGCGACTGACGGTAGTAGGGCGGCCGAGGCCGCGGCGTACCCGGTGACGGAGGGGTGGAAGTTGTCAGGGCCCCACATCGACGGGTTGGTCCGGAAGGCTTCGCTCAGCAGCGAGCCCATCGAGACGGTCCGGCCGCCGGCCTCGACGACCGCGATCGTCTGGGCCGCGGCCAGTCGCTGGCTCCACGTGCGTGCCACCTGACGCAGCGGCTGCATGATCGGCCGTACGACGCCCAGGTCCGGGCACGTACCGACGACGACCTCGCAGTTGGCCGCGCGCAACCGGCGTACGGCGAGGTCCAGCAGCCGCACCGACTGCGACGGCGGTACCTGCGCCTTCACGTCGTTGACGCCGATCAGGATCGCGGCCACATGCGGGCCGGCCAGCAGGGCGTTGTCCACCTGCCCGGCCAGATTGATCGACTTGGCGCCTGTCTTCGAGACGTCGACCAGCCGCACCGGACGCTTCGCCAGCTCGGCCAGACCGCACGCCAGCAGTACGCCGGGGGTCTCGTCCGGTGACGACGTGCCATATCCCGCGGCACTCGAATCGCCGATCATCGCCAGCGTGATCGGATGTCCCGGATAGCGGCCGTACAGACCGTCGCCCCGGGTCGGATAGGTCCGCGCCGGCCCGATCAACCGCTTGGCATACGAAGCCTCCGCACTCAGTACGCCGTACAGCATCGCGCCGATCAGCCCGAGCCCCCCGCCCCCGAAAGCCGCGGCCTGGGCCAACCGCTTGGCCGACCGCACCCGCCCCGTTTCTTTCCCCACCCCGCCACCCCGATCGCTCATTGTTCAAGGATTACACGCTGTGACTACGAAGCAAGCGAAAATAGGGGATCGCCACGCTGTCCCATACAGTGAGATACGTGCGCTACGCAGACTCTCTCCTTGACCTTGTCGGCAACACCCCGCTGGTGCGGCTCTCGAAGACCACCGACGGCGCGAGACCTTTGGTCCTCGCCAAAGTCGAGTACTTCAACCCCGGTGGCTCGGTGAAGGACCGGATCGCGGTCCGGATGGTCGAGGCGGCGGAGGCCTCCGGCGAGCTCAAGCCGGGCGGCACGATCGTCGAGCCGACCTCCGGCAACACCGGCGTCGGGCTGGCGATGGTGGCCCAGGCGAAGGGCTACAAGTGCGTCTTCGTCTGCCCGGACAAGGTCAGCGAGGACAAGCGCAACGTGCTCAAGGCGTACGGCGCCGAGGTGGTCGTCTGCCCGACCGCGGTCGCCCCGGAGCACCCCGATTCGTACTACAACGTCTCCGACCGGCTGGTCCGGGAGATCGAGGGCGCCTGGAAGCCGAACCAGTACGCCAACGTGAACAACCCGATCTCGCACTACGAGTCGACCGGCCCCGAGCTCTGGGAGCAGACCGAGGGCAAGATCACCCACTTCGTGGCGGGCGTCGGCACCGGCGGCACGATCAGCGGCACCGGCAAGTACCTCAAGGAGGTCTCCGGCGGGAAGGTGCAGATCATCGGCGCCGACCCGGAAGGCTCGGTTTACTCGGGCGGCACCGGACGGCCGTATCTGGTCGAGGGCGTCGGCGAGGACTTCTGGCCGGAGACCTACGACAAGACCATCTGTGACCGGATCATCGAGGTCTCGGACGCCGAGTCGTTCGCCGTCACCCGGCGGCTGGCTCGCGAAGAGGCGATGCTGGTCGGCGGCTCGGCCGGGATGGCGGCGGCCGCGGCGATCCGGCTGGCCAAAGAGCTCGACGACCCCGACGCGGTGATCGTGGTGCTGCTGCCGGATGGCGGCCGTGGCTACCTGACCAAGGTGTTCAACGACGACTGGCTGGCGCAGTACGGGTTCCTGGCGCACGCGCGGCAGGGGACGACGCTCGGCCAGGTGCTGGCCGGCAAGGACGGCAGTATGCCGCCGCTGGTGCACACCCACCCGCACGAGACGATCGCCGAGGCGGTCGAGATCCTGCGCGAGTACGGCGTATCGCAGATGCCCGTGGTCCGGGCGGAGCCGCCGGTGATGGCGGCCGAGGTGGCCGGTGCGGTGTCGGAGCGGACGCTGATGGACGCCCTGTACTCCGGTAAGGCGAAGCTTGCCGACATGGTCGAGATGCACATGGACCCGGCGTTGCCGTCACTCGGCGCGGGGGAGCCCGTCGCCAAGGCGGTCGAGTTGCTCGAGGGCCGCGACGCCCTGATGGTGCTGGACGACGGCAAGCCGGTCGGCGTACTCACCCGCCAGGACCTGCTGGGCCATCTCTCCGTCGACTGAGCCTCTAGCGGTCGACGACCGTGGGGACGATGGCGATCAGGACCGTGACGAGGATGCCGAGCACGATGCCTGCTGTACCGAGGATCTGAAGGATTTCCATACTTCAAGAGTGCTTCGGGAATCGTCTTCGGACATCGGCCCGGAGACCTGTCCTGGTGTCCTCCCGCGGTAGCAGATCGTTGCCCTGAACTCCTACTTCCGTTGCCGACAGCAAGGAAACGCAAACGTCCCCGAAGCCGGGGGAACGGCTCTGCGGACGCTGGGTCCTGGCTGGCGGGGGTCAGCGGTCGACGACGGACGGCACGATGGCGATCAGGGCCGTGACGAGTACGCCGGCGACGATCGCGACCGCGCTGAGGATCTGGATCAGGTTCATGCCTCAAGATTGCCGCGAACCGTTCGCTGTCACATCGGTCTGAAGACCAGTCTTCAGGTCATCCCATGGTCGTAGACCGCGCCCCGGCCGCTCATCCTCCAGTCGCCCGGGACAACCCTGAGACCGACCCCGGCCTCGGGAGATCTCAGTGGACCAGCACGAAGTCGGCCGGGTCCAGGCGACGGGTCTTGCGCCAGTAGCTGACGGTGAACTCGGGCCAGATGGTGGAGTTGCGCCCCTGGGCGTCGAGGTACCAGCTGTCGCAGCCGGACTGCCAGACGGTCGCGCCGAGCTCCTCCTGAATGCTGCCGACGAACTGCTGCTGGGCCTCTTCCCGGACTTCGACGTACGTCGCTCCGCGGCGCCGGAGCAGGTCCAGTGCCTGCATGACGTACCGGACCTGGGCCTCGATCATGAACACCATCGACGAATGGCCGAGTGCCGTGTTCGGGCCGACCAACAGGAACAGGTTCGGGTAGCCGGCCACTGTCATGCCGAGGTGGGCGCCGATCCCGTTCTGCTTCCAGGAGTCGGCCAGATCGACGCCGTCCTTGCCGAGGATGCCGATCCGGGTCAGGTTGCCGGACACCTCGAACCCGGTGCCGAGCACGATCGTGTCGCACGGGTGCTCGACCCCGTCGCCGGTCGTGATTCCGGTCGGGGTGATGCGGCTGATGCCGGTGGTGACCACGTCCACGTTGTCGCGGGACAGCGCCGGGTAGTAGTCGTTCGAAAGGAGGATCCGCTTGCAGCCGATCTGGTAGTCCGGCGTCAGCCTGGCCCGGAGTACGGGGTCCTTCACCTGCTTGCCGAGGTGTCGCCTGGCCTGCAGTTCGAGGCCCTTCATCAGCTTCGGGCTGCCGGTGAAACCGAGGCCGCGACCTTCCAGACCCCAGTAGATGACGTTGCGGATCGCGCGCTGCCCGGCCGGGAACCGT
The DNA here is from genome assembly GCF_014217565.1 of Kribbella qitaiheensis. NCBI lineage: Bacteria > Bacillati > Actinomycetota > Actinomycetes > Propionibacteriales > Kribbellaceae > Kribbella > Kribbella qitaiheensis. Next base: position 2,751,221 of record NZ_CP043661.1, on the reverse strand, counting down.
GCGTGCAGGCCGCGTTCGAGTGGGCCGATCGCGCGGTCCGGCTTCTGGGTGATCCACGGCGCCGTGCGCTGGAAGAGATCGAGGTGGGCGACCTGCTCGGCGATCCGGGGGACGAACTGGATGGCTGAGGCGCCGGTGCCGATGACGGCGACCCGGCGGCCGGTGAGGTCGTGATCGTGGTCCCACTGCGACGAGTGGAACGTCGTACCGGCGAAGGTGTCGAGGCCGGCCAGGTCAGGGAACTTCGGCTGATGAAGGTTCCCGACGCCGGTGACCAGCGCCTGCGCGTCGAGGGTCTCGTCGCCGTTGACGGTGACGGTCCAGCGCCCGGTGGTCTCGTCGAAGGCTGCTTCGGTCACCTCCGCGCCGTACCGGATCTTGTCGGCGATGCCGTATTTCTCGGCGCAGTGCCTCAGGTACGCGAGGATCTCGTCCCAGGGCGCGAACATCCTGGTCCAGCGCGGGTTCTGCTCGAACGAGAACGAGTAGAGGTACGACGGGATGTCGCACGCGCAGCCCGGATAGGTGTTGTCCCGCCAGGTCCCACCGAGCTCGTCCGCCTTCTCGAGGATGACGAAGTCCTCACACCCGGCCTGGCGAAGCTTGATCCCCATACAGAGCCCGGCAAACCCGGACCCGACAATCGCAACCTCGGTCTGCCCCATGCCAGCGAACGCTACTAGTGAGTCACCTACTTGTCAGCCGGTGGAGGATTTCGCCGGCGTTGGGGAGGACGAGGGTGTCCGGATCGGCTTCGTACTGGGCGAGGTCGAAGTCGGCCGGGTCCAGGTAGTTGAGGTTGGCAGCTCGTACGACGTGCTCGGGGATGCCGGTGGCGAGCGTGACTGTCAGGCGGCAGTGCTCGCCGTTGGTCGCGTCCCAGGTGCCGGCGCCGCGGAGGTGGGTGGAGTGCGCCAGGACGCCCCAGTGGAGGTCGCGGAACTTGTCCCACTGGCCGAGGAAGTAGTCGCGGCAGTGGTAGCCGATCTGCTCGATCTCCGGGTGCATCGCGGCCAACTGCGTGACGTGCGGCGCGTAGAGGATCACCTCGCCGCCGTCCGCGACGATCGGCTCCACCTTGTAAAAGCCCTTCGCGGCCGTCCAGATGTCCTGGTAGCGAGGCGGCATCAGGGAGACCACCCGGCGTACGGGCTTTTCGAGGTAGCGCACGTGTGTCTGCGCGGAGACGGCGGCGGCTGCCTGCCAGGACGAGACGGTGTCGCCGAAAGCCACGGCGTGCAAAGCGTTCGTGCCGGACTGGGCGACGACCGACAGGGCGAGCTTCTCGGATGGGATCAGCGCGGCCGCCTCGTTGATCAGAGCGCGCACCGGTGTGACGCCCGGCGTACCGATGATGCCGGCGCTGGTGATCAAGGCGCCCAGCCAGTGCGACAGGTCGATCACCTCCTGGCCGGCGACGCCTGGGAAGAAGTACTTGTTGCCGCCGGAGAAGCCGACCACCTCATGCGGGAAGACCGGGCCGACGACCAGGGCGACGTCGTGCTCGACGACAGCGCGATTGAGCCGGACCGGCACGTCCTCGCGCAGCAACCCGCCCGAGATCTCCGCGACCTTCTCCGCGCTGATCGTGCCGAGGTCGACGAAGGTGTCTTCCTTCCACCATTCGTGGTTGAGGACGTCGTAGTCGCCGCCGAGATGGGCCGTCAGTTCATCGGCCGACATCTCCGCATGGGTGCCTAGGGCAACCAGCACGGTCAGCTTCGAGACCTTGCCGGTCAAGGCCTGGTGAACCGCGTCGAGCAGCAACGGCAGCGGGCAGCTCCGGGTCGCGTCCGGCACGATCACACAGACGCTGCGGCCGTCCAGGCCGGCGCCCGCCAGCGCGTCCCGTACGAAGGCCCGGACCTCGTCCTCGGCCAGTACCTGGCCGGCCCCGCCCAGTGTCGCGACCGGCCTCGCGTCTGTCGTCGTCATCCCACAAGCTTAGGCGGCAAGCGATTGCCGCTGAAGTTCGGTCGAATGCTGAGCCGTTGACCCGGGTCGGGGCGGCAGGGCAGCATCGGCTCAGCCTGGGGGCGGGCAGGGCGAGCGGGAGGTTCCATGGCGGGGCGGCCGGTGGAAGGGTTCGGCGGGGTGTTGTTGCGGCCTGGCGAGCCCGGGTACGACGAGGCGCGGGTCGTCTTCAACGCGATGATCGACAAACGGCCCGCCGTGATCGCCCAGTGCGAGTCGGCCGCCGATGTCGCGGCGGCGGTCCGGTACGGCGTACAGCAGCGGCTCGAGATCGCGGTCAGAGGCGCCGGACACGGGGTCGCCGGGACAGGCGTGAGCGAGGGCGGCCTGGTCATCGATCTGCGCAAGATGCGGAGCGTCCAGCTCGATCCCGACGCCCGGATCGTCCGGGTCGGAGGTGGGGCGACCTGGTCGGATCTCGACGGCGCCGCCTGGCCGTACTCGATGGCGACCACCGGCGGCAGAGTCTCGTCGACGGGCGTGGCCGGGCTCACGCTCGGTGGTGGTTCGGGATGGCTGGAGCGCAAGTACGGTCTGGCCTGCGACAGCCTCATCTCGGTGGAGCTGATCACGGCCGACGGTGAGTTGGTGATCGCCGACGAGACCAAGAACACCGAGCTGTTCTGGGCGCTGCATGGCGGTGGCGGCAACTTCGGCGTCGCCACGGCGCTGACGTTCAGGTTGCACCCGCTGCCCGGGATGACGCTGGCCAGGTTGTTCTGGCCCGCGGACGCCGGTACGGCGGTGATCCGCGCGTACCGCGACCTGTTCGAGCAGGGAGCGCCGGACGAGCTGGGCGGCAGTGTCTTCTTCGCCGCCGCACCCAGGAAGGACTTCGTACCGCAGGCCTTGCAGGGCAAGTCGGCAGTCGGCGTGACCGCGACCTTCGTGGGGTCCGAGGCGGAGCTGCGGTCGGCGATGGCGCCGGTCCTCGCGCTCGCCCCGGACGGCATGATGCTCGCCGAGCTCCCGTACGCCGAACTGCAGTCCGCGCTGGACGATCCATCAGGGCTCCGGAACTACTGGTCGGCCGAGCACCTGTCGTCCTGGCCCGACGAAGCCGTCGAGGCGTTCAGCGCCCGGGCGGTGGAGATGCCCGCACCTATGACGTCCCAGCAACTGGCCTGTCCGTGGGGTGGAGCGGTGGCCCGGCACGCCGGGAAGTGGCCGCTCCCGCACAGGACGGCGCCTTGGGTAGTCCAGTCGTACGGCGTCTGGTCGGATCCGGCCGATGACGCGACCGGGATCGCGTGGGCCAAGAACGTCTGCGCCGACCTGCGTCCGTACTCGACCGGCGCGGTCTACCTCAACTTCATCGGCGACGAGGGGCATGATCGCGTGGTCGCCGGCTTCGGCAAGGAGAACTACGACCGGCTGGCCCGGGTCAAAGCCGAGTTCGACCCGGGCAACGTCTTCCACCTCAACCAGAACATCTTGCCGGCCTAAACCGCCTTGGCGATCGCGATCGACCCTTCAAGGCGTTCGCCGGCCTCGTAGATCATGTACTCGACCCCACCGTCCGAGCCGAAGGCGGGCGCGGCGCACCGGCCGTTGTCAGGGGCGCCGGTCAGGGGGTAGTGGAACACGCCGAGGTGGTTGCGTTTGTCGAAGTTGGTGCCCACCTCGGTGATCCGCATCGACCCGCCCGCTTCGATGTTCGTGTGGTAGATGACGTACGTCGAACCGTTGCGCTCGGCAATCGTCGGGGCGCCGATGTCGCGGGCGCCGACGTCGGACGGGTTGATCAGCGGCGTCTGCGAGAAGGTCCAGTTCCGGCCTTCCGGCGACCAGCCCCAGCCGATCGACCGGCGATTGGCGGTGGTGTTGATCATGAACACCATCACGTAGCGCGCGTTCTTGGACGGCAGGTCGTGACGGAACACCCGCGCGTACGACGTTTCGGTGGTGCCGGCCGGCATCATCGAGGTCGATAGCACGACCTTGTCGTAGCTGAAGTGGATGCCATCGGTCGACCGGGCCAGCCGGGTGGTGGTGTTCTCGCCGTGGAAGTACATCCACAGCTCGTTGACGTCGTCGTTCCACAGCGCGTGCGGCGACGAGACGTGCGAGACGTCGTAGTGCGGGGACCAGGTGCGGGCGATGATGGGGTTGCTCGCGTACTCCGTGTACGGGCCGCCGAGCGAGTTGGAGTACGCCAGGCAGAGTCCACCGGGTGCGTCGTGCGGCGCGTAGTACAGGTAGAAACGGCCGAGGGCGTTACTGATCCGGCCGACGGTGCCGCGGACGCTGGGGAAGATGAGCTCGCCGGTGGGGTTGTAGCGGAGATTCGCCTTGTCGAAGGCGACCCGCTGGTAGGCGTAGCTGGGAAATCCGGCCGGCGCGGCGTTCGCGGTACCGGTCAGTGGGACACCGGCGGCCAGACCCAGGCCGAGTCCGGCGGAACCACGGAGTAGGGTGCGGCGGCTGACGGGCGGTAGGTTCGTCATCTCGGATCCTTGTCATCGGGGGCGGCTCGATGTGAGTCTGGGATCGGTCGACAAGGCTAGTCAATAAGCTAATCCGTATTAGCTAAGGTGGTTACATGGCCAGAGCTCCGCGGCAAGCGGATATCGCCGCGGCTGCGGGAGTCTCGCAGACCACGGTGTCGCTGGTCCTGTCCGGGAACACCGACGGGATCCGGCTGTCCGAGACCACCCGCGGACGGGTGCTCGCGGCGGCCGAGGAGCTCGGCTACGTGCCGGATCCGCTGGCGACCCGATTGGCGTCCTCCCGCAACCACATGCTCGGCGTCTACACCTTCGCTTCGGCCTTTCCGACCGATGTGGACGGGTTCTACTACTCGATCCTGGTCGGGATCGAGGAGGAGGCGGCCGCCCTCGGCCAGGACCTGGTGCTGTTCACGGGGACCGGTGGCGGCGACGCGCGGGCCCACGACCGGACGGCGATCAGGCGGACCAGGATCGCCGACGGCTGCCTGTTCTTCGGCCGGCATGTGCCCGAGGAGCCGATCGAGTGGTTGCTCGGGAGCGACTTCCCCCTCGTGTACGTCGGGCGGCGCGACGAGTTGGACGGCCGGATCCCCTTCGTGGGCGTGGACTACGTGACCGCATCGGCTGCCGTGGTCGAGCGGCTCGTCGAGCTCGGACATCGGGAGATCCGCTACCTGCGCTCCGACGACGATGCGCCTTCATCGACGGATCGCGAGCAGGGCGTGCTCGCGGCGGCCCGAAAGGCCCGGCTCCGGACGCGGCGGATCGTAGTACGGGAACCTGTTGTGGATGCGGGGCTCTTACGGCAATGGGTGGCTGACGGCGTGACGGCTGTTGTCGTCGAGGAGACCGATACGGGTGACTTGTCCGCGGCGCTGTTCGATGCGCTGGCGGCTGCGGGGTTGACGGCGCCTGGGGATCTCTCGGTGGCAGCGCTCGGGCGGCCGAAGGATCGGCCCGAGGTGAGCGGGTTCGACGTACCGCGGCGGGAGCTCGGGCGGCGGGCGGTGCGGCTGCTGTTCGATCAGATCACAGGGTCAGGGCCGCGGGTCGTCCAGCAGGTCCTGCTCGACTGTGTCCCCAATGCTGGGAGCAGCGTTGGCCCGCTTCAGAAGCGACCACTGAACTAGCACGACGACGACGTACACGACCGCCGCGAGCGGAGCCGCCCAGATCTGGAAGAAGGGAATCCGGCCGGCCGCCGCGGTGGTGAAGAAGTCGACGCCGAAGGTGATCAGACCGGCCGCCGCGCCTCGGCGCCGCGATTGGAGTGGGGTGCTCGGCAACGGGCCGACCTGTCGATCCAGCCCGGCGCCCAGTCCGGCCACCATGATCAGCCCGGCGAAGCCGAACACGATCCCGCCGGACGCGCCGCCGAGGATGATCGCGAACGCGCTCGCCCCGGTGTACACACCGATCGCCAGGACGAACAGGACCGAGCCGCTGGCGAGTTGAGCGACCAGGCGGGCCTTCAGGTCGACGCCTTCAGCTGAGCGGACGACGTCATCGGGCTCGAAGAAACGGCGGACGGTGAAGTACAGACCGACCGCGGCGGGCCGCCGCGATCAGCACCATGGCGACCGTGAGCAGGACGGTCGCGGTCGGCGAGATGAAGTGCCGGACGTCCCCGCCACCGAAGTCGCAGGTCGCGGTCGGCGGGAACCAGTGAGTGGCGACCTGGACCCCGCTGCTGTCCGCCCGTTCGAAGGTCTGCGCGCAATCCTCGCTCGTGTCGAACCAGTTCGGCATCAGGAACGACACCACCGTGGTCCATGCGGTCAGCGCGAGCAAGCTCACTCCCAGCAACCACCCGGCTCCGCGCCGTACCAGATCCATCCGGTCACCCTCTCATTTGTTCCAGATCACGCCGGGCGGGTACCCGTGCAGCATGAGCGACTGGTTCCTGACGCCCGGCGAACGGGGCAACCCCGCGACCGACATCGATCGCGACGGTTCGTGGACCGCCGGGAACCTGGTCCGGCCGCTCGTGCACGGCGCGGTCTACTTCCAGCGCCTGTACGACGAACTTTGTGCGCTGCGAGTTGGCGATCAGGTGTATTTCACCGATTGGCGCGGTGACGCCGACGAGACGATGTACCCGGACGGGCCCACGATCGGCACGGTGTTGTGCGACCTGGCGCGCTCGGGGATCGAAATACGGGGCCTGCTCTGGCGGTCGCATTCGGATCACCTGTCGTTCAATGCGCAGGAGAACGCACGGCTGGGGGCGGAGCTCAACGAGGCCGGCGCCGAGGTGCTGCTCGATCAGCGGGTCCGGCGGCTGGCGTCGCATCATCAGAAGCTGTTCGTGATCCGGCATCGGGATGCCGCTGATCGCGATGTCGCCTTTGTCGGTGGGATCGATCTGAGTCATCAGCGGCGCGATGACGAGCGGCATCTGGGTGATCCGCAGCAGGCGCCGATGGATCCGCGGTACGGCGATCGGACGCCGTGGCATGACATCGCACTGGAGATCCGTGGTCCGGTTGTGGGCGATCTGCTGCGGACGTTCGTGGAGCGGTGGGACGATCCGCATCCGCTCGACCGGCGGACGCCGTACCGGGTGCTGGTCCAGCGCAAGGAGCGGATGCCGCGGCATCCGTCGAAGCTGCCGGAGGCGTTCCCGGATCCGCCTGAGGCAGGGCAGCACGCAGTACAGGTGTTGAGGACGTACGGGCACAAGCGTCCTGGATTTCCTTTTGCGCCCAAGGGTGAATACAGCATCGCGCGGGCGTATCGGAAGGCTTTCGGGCGGGCGCGGCGGTTGATTTATCTCGAGGACCAGTATCTGTGGTCGTCGGTTGTTGCCGAGGGCATCTGTACTGCGTTGGAGCGGTCGCCGGAGTTGCGCGTGATCGCGGTCGTGCCGCGGTATCCGGATGCGGACGGGCGAGTGACGGGTCCGCCGGCTCGTTATGCGCAGTTGCAGGCGATGGATGCGATGCGGGCCGTGGCACCTGACCGGGTTGCCGTCTACAACCTGGAGAACGCCGGCGGGGTGCCGATCTATGTGCACGCGAAGGTTTGCGTGGTGGACGACGAGTGGTTCACCTGTGGGTCGGACAACTTCAATCGGCGGTCGTGGACGAACGACAGCGAGCTGACGTGTGCGGTGGTCGGGGAAGGGCTCGCGCGTTCTTTGCGGTCGGAACTCTGGGCTGAGCATCTTGGGGCGGAGCCGGTGCTGGATCCGCCGGAGGGTTTCGCGCAGTGGGCCGAGACTGCGGCGGCGTTGGATGGTTGGCATGCTGCCGGCCGGGTCGGTCCGCGGCCGGCCGGCCAGATCCGGGTCCATCGACCGGTGCCGGTGCGTGGGCTGGCGGCTGTGTGGTCACGTCTCATGAGCGATCATGTCTATGATCCGGACGGTCGTCCGCGGGCGATGCGGCGGCGGGACGAGTTCTGAATATCGGTTCGACAGCGGGCGTTGGCAGACGGTGGGATGGTGGCGTGAAGATGCATGCCGACGAGGCCGAGATCGACGAAGCGCTCGTACTGCGGTTGGTCGCGGCCCAGTTTCCCCAGTGGGCCGGGCTGCCGGTGAGCGAGATTCCGTCGAGCGGCACCGTGAACGCGATGTTCCGGTTGGGGGACTCGCTGACGGTCAGGCTGCCTCGGATCAAGGGCGGCGTCTGCGATATCGCGACCGAGTGGGAGTGGTTGCCGCGGTTTGCGGAGGTGCTGCCGGTGGAGATTCCGGCGCCGGTGGGGCGCGGGGAGCCGGGGGAGGGCTATCCGTGGATCTGGTCCGTGCAGCGCTGGATTCCGGGGACCGTGCCTGCCCGTGGCGATGAGGTGCTGGCGCGGGAGCTGGCTTCGTTCGTGCGGGCGTTCCGGCGGATCGACTTCACGGGCGGGCCGTTGGCTCATCGCGGTGGGCCGTTGGTGGAGCAGGACTTTGAGACCCGTGACGCGTTGGGGAAGTTGGAGGGCTGGATCGACACCTCTGTGGCGACGGCTGCCTGGGAGTCCGCGTTGGCGGCTGCTCCTGCGTTTTCCGACGGCTGGGTGCATGGGGATCTGATGCCGTCGAACTTGCTGGTGGCCGACGGACGGCTTACCGCAGTACTGGATTTCGCTACTGCTGGGACGGGGGATCCGGCCTGCGATCTGATTCCGGCGTGGAATCTGCTGTCGGGGTCGGCGCGGGACGCCTTTCGGGAGGCCTTGGAGGTTGATGATGACGCCTGGAATCGCGGCCGGGGGCGGGCGTTGTCGATGGCGTTGATCTAGTTGCCGTACTACCGCGATACGAACAAGGGGATCGCCGCGAACGCGCAGTACGTGATTGATGAGGTGCTGGCGGACTTCGGGTCGGTTCCTGTGCCTCGCTTGCGGATCGAGCGGGTGGACAGCGAGGCGCTGATGCTCGACTGGCAGTTGGTGCACAACGAGATCATTCCGACCGATCCGTTGTCGTTGGACGATGTCCGGGAGCGGGTGGGACGGAACGTGCTGGAGGTCGCGTACGACGGCGACGTACTGGCTGGCTGCTCGACCGTCCGGCCGCCGTCTTCTGATGGCTCTGCGGCTACGGTGATCGCGCGAATTCTTCCGGCGTACCGGCGGCAGGGGTTCGGCGAGGCGCTCTACCGGCGCGGGTTGGCTCGCGCGCGGGACCTCGGCGCCTCCGCTGTCGAGACGATCATCCTGGCTTCCAATGTGGAGGGACTGGCTTTCGCGTTGGCCCACGGGTTTGTCGAGGTCGAGCGTTATGTGTTGCCGGGGGACACCATTCCGTTCATCACCCTGCGCCTCGCCTAGTGCTTCTGGGTGTCAGCCAGTAGGCGGACTTGTTCGCGGAGGTAGGTGGTGGCGGACCGGGGCTCGATGCCGCGCCGGCGGAGTGGCTCGTCGTCCCAGTCGGCCGCTCGCACATCCTGCAGCAGACCCGTGCCGAAGACCGAGGCGAGTCCGTCGTTCGACCTGCTGAGCAGCCGGACTGCGAGCCGGGCGACGAGCCTGGGCATGTGCTGAACCTTCAACGGGCGGCCGATGAGAGCTTCCGCGATGGCTACGGCCTCGTTCCGGCTGATCGCCTCGGGACCACCGACCTCGATCAGGGTGGGTGGGTCTGGTTCGACCGCGACCGCCGCCAGCAGCGCGGCGACGTCGGCCGTGCTGATCCACCGGCGCCTCGAATTCCCCTTGCCGATCACCGCGACCTTGCCGGCGGCCAGGTCGAACCGGCCGAGCGGGGCCAGGTGAATCTCCTGGAAGGCGTCCGCTCGAACGACAACTCGTTGCAGGGTCGACCTTTCCAGGCGTTTCTCGATCGCCAGCTTGGCGAGTTCCAACGGTGAGCCGGAGGCATCCTCGACACCGGGGAAGGAGATGTAGACGAACCGCCGTACGCCGGCCGCCTCGGCGGCATCGACGAGGGACGCCATCCCGACCTCATCGGCCTCCTTGATCGACGGCTTCTTCGCCCCGGCCAGGCGTCTGGCAATGACCGTCGCGGTTGCCACGATCGTGGCTATCCCCTGGCAGGCAGCAGCCAGACTCCCGGGCTCGGTGAGGTCGCCGCTCGTCACCTGCACGCCGAGTCGCCGGAGCTCGGAGTCGTCCGAACCCTCCCGGACCAGGCAGCGGACTTCGTTCCCCTGGTCGCGCAACAGCCGCACAACCCGCCCACCCAAATCACCGGTGCCACCGACAACCAACAACATCCCGACCACCCCGTCCCTTCACCCGATGCTGCACCCGGGGCAGCCCTTTTGGCCAGGGGAGCGAATCCTGGATGGATCGGGAGAAAATTCCTGTCCTCGCGGGAAGTCAGGTCGGCAGCGCCCCCTGATAGCACTGCTCGGTGCCGTACGAGGTGAAGCCGGCCCTTCTGAGGATGGGTGCGGAGGTGGCGATCCGGCCTTTGACGAGGGCGAGCGTTGCGCCTTTGGCAACGCCCTGCGCACAGCGGGCCGCCAGTAGGGCCCGGTAGGCGCCGCGGCCGCGCGCCTTGGCGAGGACGCCTCCGCCCCAGAGGCGCAGTACGCCGTCGGTGATGGTGAAACCGGCCGTGCCGATCGGCTGGTTGTGGACGTAGGCGAGGTAGCGGCCCGTCTCGGGGGAACCCATGGCCTTGGCCGCTGAGTCGCTCTCCTGCTGGAGCTGCAGCGGCGTCGGGGCCGGCCAGTCGAACACCTCGGCGTCGATCTGCCCGGCCAAGTAGATGAGGTCCGGCGTATTTGCTGGGCGTACTTCGATCTCGCTCGGCGGGTTCAGGGTGGATCTGAGGTCGTCGGCGGTGCTGAGTTGGCGCGCGAGCACCTCGACCGTCTCGACCAGCTCGAAACCGTGGTCCAGCAGGATGGCGGCGGTGTTGTCCGGTTTGGTGTGCCCCTTCACCCACCAGCGCAGTACGGGATTGGTGCCACGGGCGCGCTCGCGCACCTCCGCGATGACCTCGTCCAACGGGCGTTCGGTCGTGGACCACTGAACGCTGGTGCGGTCGGGATACACAGTCAGGCGGTAGTCCGCCTCGATGTAGTCCTCCGCGTCCGGCGGGATCCAGACCCAGTCGTCGGCCGCCTTGAGCGCTCGCTCACGCATGTCAGAGGTCCTCGGGCTGTAGGCGTCGCCAGCTGTGGCGGGCGATGAACTGGCGTTGCCCGGCCGCCCACTGCGACAAGGCATCGGCGATCCGATCCAGCGGGACCTCCCTCACCTGGAAGTGCTTCCCGGCTTCGCGATACTCAAGCACCAGGGTGCCTTGCTCGTTAGCGGCTCGCGCGTAGGAGCGGGGCTGCCCGACGGTGATGAAGCTGTCGGGCTGACGAAGCTCGTTGAGCACGAACGCGAACCACAATGCGGGCATCCCGACCCGGCCGCTCCGCGTGGTGATCGACAGGCCCTTCTGTGTCCCGCGCAGAGTGCTCCGATTGGCGTCGAAGCAGACCAGCCCATGGTCCGCGGCGATCTGCGCGACACCTTCGCATACCTCGTCGGCGCGGCTGGCGATCACGGAGAAATATACGATCGGCCCCGAAGCGGTCTCCATCGGCGGCGTCACCCAGGGACTCTTGTCATCCTCCGGCCAGGTGTCGGTGAGCTCCTCGACATACGCCCGGATCGCCCCATGCGCCCGCCGCGGCGACTCCACGAAGTACCGCTCGTACAGCTGCTCGAATTCCTGAGCCGCAGCCTTGTCGTCCTGCGGCACGTCGCCTTCCCACACCGCCAGGTCATAACTCACAGCGCGTCCTGCCCAAGCCCGACCCGGCCGTCGATCAACTCACGAGCCGCATCGAGATGCCCCAGATGCCGAGCCGTCTCCTCAACCATGTGCAACACGATAAACCGCAGATCAGGCACCTGGTCCACAGTCTCCGGGCTGTGCTGCCCCTTAGGTGCCGTGGACAACGGAGTGGACTCCAGTACTACGTTCGCCCGCGCAACCTGCTCCTCGTAGTACGCGAAGGCGTCCTCGACCGGCTCATGCGGCGGCGTCTCACCAAGCGCCACCTCCTGAAACCAATGCCGCTCCGCATCCCCGAGATGCTCGATCATCCCCAACACCGTCCACCCCGACGGCAACACCGCCATCCGCAACTGCTCCCCATCCAACCCGTCCACAACCTCCAGCACCCGCTCCCGCTGCGCCCGAAGAAACCCCACCAACACCCGATCCACATCCATACCCCGGACTCTGCCCCACTCCACGGACATCCCCGCCTCGAGCCTTCTACGTCGGCCGCCCACCCCGCAGACAAGCCCGCTTCGCGCCTCCTCCGTCGTCCGCTCGACCCACCCACCCCAGCACGCCGCTCCAACGTCGCGGCTAAGTCGTCGTGCGAGCCTCGTCGCTTGGCCTGCGCGCTGTGCATCTCACCTGGCTAACGCGCTCCCCGCCTTGCCAGGAATCAGTTCGCGCTGGAGAAGCGCCGTCTCCGGAGGCTTGCCGTCACCCCAACGGATCCCAGTCCAGACAATCCTCTGATCGAAGGCACCTCGCTCACGCGCCTTCTCAGCCCGCACTCTTTCCAACTGCTCCCGGTCAACCCCCAGGTCAGCAGCGAGCGCGAACACGACCTCCAACACATCCGCAAGCTCCTCAACAGCCTGCTCCCCACCGGCCGCAAGAAACTCGCCCACCTCTTCACCGAGCTTCTCCCGCAACCTCCGCCGGTACTCCTCAGCATCAGCCCGATAGACAACCGGCTCCTCCCCGTTCGCCCTAATAATCTCGGGAATCCGATCCCGCACAAGCTTGCCCTCAGCGCTCATCTCTTCTCCCGAACTCGGCACACAGGCTCACTCCCGTCGGCTCCGCAGGTACCGCCCATGCCAGATCGTCCGGCGATCCCGACCGCCGACTGGCGCGAGGACGCCGGCAAGTTGCACCGGCGTCCTCGTTCATGACGGAAGAAGATCAGATCATGACCGCCGTGATGCCCCCGGCGATGACCAGGAGCAGCACGACCTGCGCAAACTTGGATCGGCGCCAGAGATTCGCGGGCAACGTGGTCCCATCCGTTTCCTCCTTCTCTTCCAGCAGGTCCGAGAGGATCAGGATCGGCCGGCCTAGCGTCGTGACAATCGCCAGCAGGTAGATGCCTGCCGCACCCCAGGCGACGATCGCCATTGGATTGTCAACGAATACTGCACGCCAGGTCGAGAACACCGCCGCCGCGATCCAGCCGACCACTCCGATCGCGGCGGTGGTGCGATCCTTTCGTACCAAGGGGTCCAGCCAAGTCAGCAGGCAAACCACAGCTAGCAAAGCCAACATGACCCAGGTGGCCAACTCCGGTGTGCGAAAGAAGAAGTTGGCGCTCTCACCACCAGTGTTTGCTACGGCCGTACCTCCTGACACTCCGGTAATCACTCACTGCCGATGCGGAATTATGGGCGAAATGGACCTTCCCTTCCCAATACATACCGTACGCCCGGCTACGCCCGTGGCGGGTGGCGGTGCGCCTGAACGCGCCCATCAGGCCGCCGCCTCGATGGAACCTGCGGAAGCTGCGGTATCTCGCTCGGACCTTGCCAACCCGTAGATGCTTGCCTCGCATCACCTTGACGAACTTTCCCCCACCGAGGGCAGCATTCACGGCTGTCTGCGCCAACTGCTTGCCGGCGGCTTTCCAGTTCTTGGCGCCTACGTAGAACCCTACCGAGAGCAGACCGGTCGCCACAGAAACCGCGGCGCAGAACGAACAGAAGGGGACATAGCCAAAGGCGTTGCTGACGACCGACGCGATCTTCGCAGCTCGATTACACCAGCCACATTTCCATTCACCGGTCAGATCCGTGCTGTTGATCGGATCGGACGGATAGGTGTACGCGTTCGCGTTTCCGCCTGCCACCGGATCCGTGGAGGTGAAAAGTCCGGTAGCGGGGTTGTAGAGACGGACACCCATCAGGAGCAGGCCGGTTGTCGAGGTCGCGCGCTGCTTTTCGCCGAGCCAACCGTAATCGATGGGGCCGGTACTGGCTTGGCCGGCGGTCTGGCCGTATTCGTCGTAGTTGCTCCAGGCTCCTATCGAGGTGGCCGGTTGTGAGGCAGTCAGATCGATGGTGGTGACGGTGTCGCCGTGGGTGTTGGCGATTGGGAGACTGGCCTTGCCGGTTTGATCGACCGTCAAGGAGAGGTCGCCGCCGATCAGTTCGACATAGCGCTGGGTCGTGGTCCCTTCGGTGACCCAGGTTGGGTTGTCTGAGGTGTCGGTGTAGTGGCGGATGGTGTCGGTCGAGCCAGTGCTGGAGGTAGCGGTTTCCACCGAGCGCCGGTCGAGTGCGTCGAGGGTGAGGGTTGTGGTGGTGCCGGCCTGGGCGATCGAGCGGGGTAGATCGTTGTCGTAGTAGCCCAAGGTGATGTTGCCGTCGGCCGGCTTGGGAGCGTCTGAGGCCGGCAGCGTCGTAGTGCGGCCAAGGACGTCGTAGGCGTAAGCACCGCTGCCGTTCGCGCCCGTGACCGGGCGGTCGGCGGTGTCGAAGGCCCGGGTCGTTGTGGTGGTCCCGGTGGTAGTGCAAGAACCGTCCGCAGCCGCGGGAGCGGTGGACTTGATGGTGCGGTTGTCGTTGCGGTCGAGACCGTACGAGCGGGTGATGCAGCCTGGGATCTCAGTGGGGTCGGTGACGTCGACGCCGGTGGTTGCGGCGGTGCGGTCCTGGACCTTGGTCAGGCGGCCGAGGCTGTCGTACGAATAGCCGCGGTCGTAGCCGATCGCGTCACCAGGAGCATCACCGGCGGAGCCGTTGAAGGCGTTGCCGTCGGGGGTCCATTCGTGCACAACGCGTCCGGTGACGTCGTTGTCGACCGACCATGACAACCACGGACCGTCCGGGTCGGTGGTGATGGAGCCGTCGTCGTTGGTGCTGGTGACCTGACCGGTGTAGCGAAGGCCGGTCGGTTCGCCGGCGCTGTCCATCTCGTTGTACTGGGTGATTCCACCTGGGAGTTTCTGCACCGTCATGGAGCCATCAGCGTCGTAGGCGCCTGTGGAGGTCCAGGTCGACCCGGCGGTGGTGACCTCGACCTTCGTGGCCATACCGCGGTGCTCGGTCTTGCCAGCGGCGTCAACACCGTCGTAGGTGTAGCGGGTCGACCCGTTGGAATCGGTCACCGTGGCCACCTGACCACTCGCGTCATAGACAGTGGTGGTTGCCGGGTCGCCTTGTGGCTGGTAGCTGATCTGACGGCCCCAGCTGTCGTAGCCGGTAGTGACTGCGGTGGTGGTGTTGTCGGCGGCCTTGGCGGTCACAGTTGTCGGTTGACCGGTGGCGCCGTCGTACGTCGTGATCTTCTCCGTGTTCGGAGTCGAACCCGATAGACCGGCAACTGCGGTCTTGGTGGTCAGCGTCCGCCCATCCGGTCCATAGCTGGTAGTGGTCGTCCGGGTTGCCGCACCTGACGTTTCAGTGATGGTCTTGGGGGCGAGCAGATAGGAGAAGTTGCTCGTCGTGGTCGTTGGCAGGGTCGGGGTCGGCGTGCTGCCTGTCGATGGCGCTGCGGCTGGATAGGTCTTGCACGACAGGCCGCCCCATTGCGGCTTGAGACCACACTCGGGTGCAGCTGAGTTGGCCGCAGCGGTGTAGTAGACCGTCTTGGTCGTACCAGCATCAGCACCGTTGGAGCTCGGCTGCCTGCTATCGACGACCCGGCCTTCGCCGTCGTACCGGGTGACACTCACGACGTCACCGGTCAGGTCGTTGCGGGGTCCGGCGGGGTTGGCGTCGGTGGTGGACCTGCTCGGCTGGCCGAGTGCCCATCCGGATGGCTCTCCGGCGACAACTGGGTCGTAGTCGGTCAGGGTGCGGGTGATCGGTTCTTCGGTCCCTGTGCCTGGGTCGAACGCACCTGTGGTGATCGTGGTCGCCAACCGGTACGGCAAGGCGGTTGTCGGGTTGATGCCCGAGTTCGGTGCTAGTTCGTCGTACTCGGTGTGGGTGTGGGTGCGGACCCACTTGGTGCTGCCGTCCTTGACCGTCGCATAACGCGACGGGCCGTAGGAGTCGGTCACCAGGGTCCCGGCCGGGGTGACGACGGTGTCGCCGGCCGCGTTCTTCACGTCGGCGTTGTAGTTGTTGACGGTGGCCAGTTGATCGGCGGACGCACCGGCCGATACGGCGTTGTCGATGACGGTCCGCAAGGCGCGTTCGTCGAGCTCGCGGGTGACGTTGCCGATGGCGTTGTAGTCGGCGGAGGTGTATTGCCAGTCGCCGGCGCCGTACTTCGCGGTGTTCACGGTGTAGCCGGCCGCGTCGGTGTACTGCAGATCGGCGTACTGCCAATCGTCAGCGCCCGGTGCACCCGGCAGCGGGTGGTCCGATCCGAAGACTGCGAATCCGTTGGTCGGGTTCGCCTTCTGGTTCCAGCGGGTGACCGATCCGGCCGTCAGGTCAGGTAGACCTGCACCCGATAGCGGTACGTCGTACACGAACTTGGCCAGTGTCGCCGTGCCACCGGCGGGGTCACCGGCCGGGCGGTCGCGCTTGACGGTGTCGAGCTTTTCGCGCTGGTCGACGGTCACGTAGTTCAGCTGGTACGGCGTTTGGCCGGCAGGCTTGACCGAGGTGAGGTGATCGGCGGAGTTGTAGGCGTACTCGGTGAACTGGTTTGACCGCGGATCGGTGACCTTGATCAGCCGTGCGTTGGTATCGTAGGTGTAGGCGGCGACCTGGATGGAGTCTATCGCTGCGCCACCGGTCTTGTCGGGGTTGTAGATGTCCAGCCAGGCTTCGCTCAGCCGGACCTGGCTCGAGCCGATGGTCGTGTACTTGAACCGCAGGCCGCGGCAGCCCGGGTTCATGCCGCTCAACGGCTGGACCGGGTTGAACGCGCCACAAGTAACACCCGGACCGGTCGGCGCCAGGATCCGCACCACGCGGCCGTTGGCGTCGTAGGCGTAGGTGGTCTTCGTCGCGACACCTGGCTCGCCGATCGTGATCGGCCGGAACACCGTCGGCTTGGCGGGTACTGGCAGCTCAGACGGATTCCAGGTCGTGATCGTGCCGTCGTCCTCGATGTAGGACAGCGCTGTTGAGATGCCCGAACCGTTGATGGTCAGCTTCGACCCGTCCAGCTCGGTGTCCTCGTCGGCCGGGATCCATGTACCAGGGTCGAAAGTATCCGTCATACGCCGTTTGTGCGTCGGCGACGTGAACACCAGCGAGGTGCCGTCCCCGTCGACCAGCGCGATCGTGCCGTCGATTTTAGTAGAGTCGATCACCCGCATCCCGCCGGCGCCGGCCTCGGCGCCATCGAACTGAGCCACCCAGCCCGCACCGAATACGCCGTCGATGTCGTTGGTCGGTACGGAGTACGTCGAGTGGGAGCGTGAGATCGTCAGATCACCGGTGTAGCCGGGGACGGAGACGTCGGTTGAGCCGGTGTTGAACTCACCGGTCCACATTGCGACCTGGCCGGGGCCTGCGGCCGCAGTGGGGAATCCGTTGCCGAAGGCGTGCGGTACTCGCTGGATGGTGGTGTTCGGGGTCTGGGACCAGGTGCATTGTTCGGTGGTGCCGTATTTGAAGCAGACCTGGACATCGAGCAGGACCGGGACGCGGTCGTTCAGGGTTGTCGGCTGGATGCCGGCGGTGTCGGTGTCGGAGTCGAGGAAAGCGTCGATCTTGGCGTTGGTGGTGTCCCATACCGTGTTGACGCTGACGCCACCGGCGCCGCTGTCAGTGACGGTGAGCGCGGCCGGGTCTTCGTTCCAGCCGACGAGGTCTTCGTTGCCGCCGTAGCCGGACACGCGCCATTTCACCTTGGCGGTGACTGACGAGGCGAGGCCCTTGGGTGGGCCCGCTGCGGTGACGCGGATTGTGCTGGTTGTGGTGGTGCGCGGGTTTGCGGCCGGTGAGGTGAGTGCGGTGCCGCCCCAACCGAACTTGTAGGTCGCATTGGACGACAGGGTTCCGGCCGGGGTTTGGGCCTGGACCACGATCGTGTGCAGGCCGGGAGTGTCCTTGTTGAAGGTCACATCCCATTTCGCAACCGCGGGGTCGGTCGATGGGGTGATCTTAATTTGACCTTCGGCGCCGCCAGGCGGGCTCGCCGCGGGGCGCTCCCCGTCGACGATCAACCGCAGGTAGCCGGGCGCGTTGTAACCCACACCGGTCGCGGACACCGTGCAGGTCACGTCCGCGGTGGGCGGGTTGTCCTGCCAGGAATCGTTGGAGTTGTACGGTGCCGGGCACGACACGGTCGGCAGCGACGGGACGCCGGCGCCGGTGCGCAGCCGCTGGTTGTAGCCGACCCAGGGGCCGTCGACGCGGCCGTCGTTGGCCTTCGCCCGGATGTAGAGCAGCGTGTTGTCGGGGAGGTCAGTTGCTGGGCGGCAGCCGGCCAGGGTGCCGGAGGCATAGACGTGGGTGGTGCAGGTGCCCCAGACCTTCAGGGTGGAGCCGGTGCCGGTGTAGAACTCGAAGATGTACTTGACCGTGTTGCCGTCCGGGTCGGTGGCCTTGGTGCGGACCCACGGGGTCAGGCTCGCCGAGTACAGCCACGAGGTGGTGTCGCCGGGTGCCGCGTAGGCGACGGCCTCGGACGGTTCGACCGTGGCGGGTGCCGACGGGGGGCCGGTTCCAGGTGAAGCCGATGACCGGGTCCTTGGTGTCGTCGGTGGAGTAGAACCGCTTCCACGAGTTCACATCCGCCTCGTTCGCCGCGATCAGGGCCATCCCGCCCACGTCGTACGGGGCGTTCGACCAGGCCTTGGCCAGCGGGGTGATCGGGATCGAGATCCGGCCACCCGGGCACGCGGTCGAGAATCCCTTCGCGGCGGACAGTTGACCGTAGACGCTGCCGAGAGCGGGCTGGTTACTCCAGCGGGTCGCGGTGGTCGCCAAGGTCAGCGTCGACCGGACGTAGACGGTCGTCGGAGTACAAGACGAGGCGCCGTACTGCCAGATCGACAGCGACGACGAGATGATGTCCTTGCCCTTGAAGGGCGCGGTCGAGAAGTTCAGGAACGACCGCTCGGTATGGGTGCCGTTCTTACCCGTCCGCAGCTCGACGGCCGAGGACAGGTCAGAGGTGTAGTCGGACTGGACGAAGGTGTCGAAGTTCGCGTACGCCGAACCAGACGCATAGGTCGGGTCGACCGTCACCGGGAAGGTCCGGGCCGGATCCAGGAACCATTTCGCGTCCGGCGCGATCACCAAGATCGCCTTGCCGGGCGTGACCTGTTCGACGGTGACCTTCACCGTGGCCTTGTTGACCGGGTCACCGGCCGGGTTGGTGACCGAGTCCCACATGAACCCGACCGGGATCATCGAGCGGACGACGTTCTTGGCGTCGACGAACTGGATCGAACCGTCGGCCTGGGGCTTCGCGGTCAGGCCCTTGGTGCGCAGCGGGATCCGCCATACCGGAGCGACCGCCGGGCGCTGCTTGACGATGAAGTCGTTCTCGAAACCGTTCCGGCGCGCATCCAAAACGAGGTCGACACCGGGCTGCACATCGGAGTACGTCGCCTTCGTGCCATCCAACGACGGCTCGGGCAACCTCCACGGCGAGACCCACTCCACCGAGCGGCCGGGACCGGAACCGGCCGAAGCGAACACCTGGCCTGTCGCGGCGGCCTTCTTCCCCAGACGCAGGCCGTGCTGGTGACTGCGCGGCGCGACCGACCCGTCAACACCCTTCTGCAGGGTCAGATCGACGTCCTTCCAACCCGCCGCGGTCTTGAACCGGATCGGTGCCGCGTGCGCTTCGGTGGTCATCGTCCCATCGGGGTTCGACCAGGTCGACGAGGTCTCGGTCCGCATCGACTCGACCTCTACCCGCGAACCTTGGGAACGCGCGCTGACCGCGGCGGACACGACGTCCGGGCGAGACGCCACCTTCGCAGGTGGGGCGGCGGTTGGTTTGGGGTCCGCCGCGGGCAGGGCGTCGGCTTGTTGAGCTTCGATCCCGACGGACAGCAGGGCCAGCGAAACTATCGCGGCTACCGCCCCTCGCGGAACCTTTCGCAATCGAGCACGGTGTGTTCGGGCAAGGACGTTCACGGGGCAACCCCTAGTGGTCACGCCGACCAGGCGACATCGACGACAGGGCAGGGTCTTCGAGCGGGTCGGCGTTCCAACCATCGGGCAGCCAGTTCCCTCCGTTACCCAATTTGCAGCTTGTTGCAGTCCGTTCTGCATCAAGCTGCAATCTCTCTTGACAGTTGGCTGCTGCTCCGTAGGCTTAGGTTGCTCTAGGCAACAAATACTCTCGTTCTGGTTGGTATACTGTGCAGATGTCCGATGCCGAGGTGACTCAAGCTGAGGCCAACGCCGCCGTCGTACGCCGGTATCTCAAGGTGTTCGAGACGCGTGACGTCGAGGATCTCGCCGAGGTGATGGCGGAGGATGTTCGCGTTCGTGGAGCCGGGCAGACCGTGACCGGTCGCCACCATGTCGCGGCTTCGGGCCGGAGGACGCCTATCTCCGGTGGCCGCTGACTGCCGTGGCGGTGTTCCTGGTGTTGTGCGTTCAGGTGGTGGTTGTGTCCACCTGGAAGCTGCTGACGCTGGTCAAGAACGACCGCATCTTCACCGACTCCTCGATGGCGTGGGTGAACACGAACGTGTGGGCGATCGCCGCCGGCTGCGTACGCCGCTCGCTCAGGTCCGTGAGGCGGATGTCCAAGTTCTTGGAGTAGAGGACATAATTGGCCGCTACTCTTCCTAGACTCAGGCATGACAACGAATGAGCAGAACCCGACCGGTGAGCGCGCTGACCTTCTCGACGCGCTTACCAAGCACCGGTACTTCCTGCGGCACACCGCCGAAGGGCTGACGGATGAGCAGGCGAACACCCGTAGTACGGTCAGCGCGCTGACGGTCGGCGGTCTGATCAAGCACGTCACCGAGGTCGAGCGGACGTGGGCCGAGTTCGCCCAGAAGGGCGCTGACACAGATGCGCCCGTCGAGACCGAGTTCACGCCGGAGCGGATCGCTCAGTGGGAGAACCAGTTCCGCCTGACCGAGGGGAGACGCTGGCCGGCGTACTGGCGGAGTACGAGAAGGTCGCCGCCGGCACCGATGACCTCGTTCGCACTCTTGACCTCGACACGAGCTACGAGTTGGCAGCCGCGCCTTGGCAGCCGCCGGGCGTGTTCTGGTCGGTACGCCGGGTCTTCATGCACCTCGTCGCCGAGACCTCTCAGCACGCCGGTCACGCCGACATCATCCGCGAGACGATCGACGGTCAGAAGAGTATGGGCTGACGGAAACCGTTCATCGCCATTGGCGTTGGTTGCCCCGGGCAACGTGATGACGCATGGCGGTGCGGCGGGTTGGCGTGCGGGGGTTGGAGTTCCGGACCGGGGAGGCTAGTCGTGGGTGGTTCGGAGTACGCGATCAGGGCGTTGCGGGACGACGACCCGGAGGTGATCTCGGCAGCGATGACCGCGATCGGGTGGAACAAGCCGGTGTCGCAGTACGAGAAGTACGTTGAGCAGCAGCGGGCCGGGGTTCGTAGTGTGTTGGTGGCGACCGTTGATGACGAGTACGTCGGCTACGTGACGGTGTGGTGGAAATCGCCGTACGAGCCGTTCAACGGGATCCCGGAAATCCAGGACTTCAACGTCCTCCCAACGAGATCATCAAGTCGAAGCTCCGCCGTCGCGGGATCGGCAGCGCGTTGATGGACGCCGCCGAGGCCCTGGTCGCCGAGCGCTCCGACACCGTTGGCATCGGGGTCGGTCTGTACGCCGATTACGGCGCGGCACAACGGATGTACGTACGCCGTGGCTATCTGCCCGACGGCCGTGGCATCCTCTACAACCTCAAGCAGGTCCCACCCGGCGAGATGGTCCGAAACGACGACGACACCACCCTCATGTTCACCAAATCCCTCCGCCCCTGACGAACCAGATCCGGAGCGGGGAGATGAGCGCCGGAGCACCCACCTCCCCAGGCGATGGGTGAGCTGTCACGGGGTCGGGTCGGGGTACCTCCCTCCGAAGATGTCGCTGTTGCCGAAAGCAGCCGGGCAGGTGCCGAGCACGTTCGGGGCCGCCATCGGACTGGCCGTGTACAGCGAGGCCCGATAGGCGTTGATCGACGAGCACACGCCGGCGTTCCGGGTGTCGTTCCAGACGGCGACCGCGGAGTCGTTCGTCGACGCGGCGTACACGTAGTCACCGAGGAACTCCGCCGTCAGGCTGTTCTGGCTGCTGCCCCTCGGGTCGCCCACGGGGCTGCGCTCCAGTGTCGACCACCCGGTCGGTACGCCGGCCGCCACGTTCGCGTGCCGCACTTCACCGATCAGGCCGCGCGGGCTGGTGGTGTCGTTGCGGTAAGGCGTCGTGAACGAGTTGTGCACGACGTACAGGTCTGTGCCGTCCGGCGAAACAGTTGGTGCGGTGTAGACCGGCCGGTCGCCCGCGGCCAGCGCCACAGCGGTCGGCGAGGCCCAGGACGTGCCGCCGTTGCGCGACCAGGTCAGCATCAGCTGCTCGTGGTTCAGGCCGGCCCGGCCATCCGACCAGGTCATGAAAAGCTCATCGGTCGCGCGGGCGCCGGTCGGACGGCCGTTCGCGATGTCGACGTTCGGCCCGCCGGCCAGGTCGACCCGGGCGCCGGCGATACCGTCCATGACCGGGCGGCCGAGAACCGGGTCGATGACACCTGGCGAAACCACGGGGGCCACCACGGTCGGTCCTGCCCAGTGCGCGCCGCCATCGGTCGACTTGTACATCAACTGCACGGTGGCGCCGCGGCGTGCGCCGACACCGAAGATGTAGACGTTGCCGGTGCTGTCGGTGCGTACGACGCAGCCATCGGCCTGTTGGTTGATGCGGTTGCTGCCTGCGGGCCCGACCTGCTTCGTGGTCCACCTGCCTCCACCGTCGCTGGACACCGCCACGGTCAGAGGCGCCGGGAAAGCCTGGCCCTGGCTGTTGCTGCGGAAGCTGGCCCAGCAGGTGTACACGCGACCGAAGAACCGGCTGCTCGATGCGTTGTCAGCCCAGATCTGCTCCTTGTCGGAGAAGGTCGTGGCCGACTGCTTCGAGATGATCACCGGTTCGGCCCAAGCTGAGGCGCTACCGCCGGCGGCAGCGCGGGCGTCATCCGTCCGTGACACCGCGATCGCCTCGAAGCCGCGGAAGGTCTCGAGTGCGCGGCTGGTGGCGAAGTTCGACGTCAGGTTCGCGTAGTACAACCGCGACCCGTTGGCCCAGGAGAAGGTGCCGTCGGGCCCGGGGCGCGGTCCGAAGGCCACCGCCGGGTCGCCGTCGGACACCAGCCCGGCCTCGTAGTAACGGGGCAGCGTCCCGATCGGACCCACCCGCGGGGCACACGCGACCGGGCCGAGGCAGTGCCGAGCGGTCCAGCCGGAGTATGTCGGCTGGGTCCAGGACCCGCCGCCGTCGAATGAGAAGTACACGCCGGAGACCCCGACGCCGTCCGTGAACGGACAGGTAGCTGGGTCACCGGCCCGCGCAGGACTCCTCGTCGATCTCGTCGTTCGAACCTGCCACCATCACTGCCGGGTCGTGTGCGTCGATCGCGACGGCAGGCTCGTTCTGCTTGTTCTGCGAGAAGGGTGTCGTGGGGCTGCCGACGCTCACCCGGGTGTCGGCGGGTGACGCGGACGCACTGACCGCGGCGCCGGAGCTGGCGGCTGCGAGCGCTGCGACGGAAGCGATGATGAGGCGTGGTCTGCCCACGATTCCCTCCCGGGACGACCCATCGGTCCGAGACCGTTCCCGGCCCGTCTGGACGTTTCGACAGTGCACCCACTCCCCCTGCCGCGCAACGGTTCAGAACCGCTCGTGACACCGCGGTACCGCCCGTTTCCGCACGGTGGTCCGCAGCTACGCGTCCCAGCCGTTCCGGCGCGCTCGCTCAGTGATCGAGCGACCGCAGATCGTCGATGCTTTCGTCGATCAGCCGCGCCGACGGGCCCAGCCGTGCCCCGATCCCCTTGGGCCCGGCGGTCGCTGCGAGATGGGTTGTTGTGCGGGCGAGGTCCGATGGCGGTGCGGCGAACGACGCCGGTGACAGCAAGATCGTCCCCTCCACGGTCAGCAGCCGCACTCCGAGCAGGCGGGCGACGAGCGAGGTGTGTATTAGGGCGCCGCCCGCCAGGGTGTTAGTTGCGCCTGGCATCATCCAGATAGCTGTCGAGCCCGTCGCTTCCCTTTCGGGAAGCAGGCTTGCCGCGTTGACGACGGACCTCATCGAATCGCTGCGACGCCGTCTGGATCGCTTCGACAATCTGTGCATAGCGTTCACGTCCCGCCTTGGCTCCCAGCACGTACCCCGCGCCGAACACCGCGAGACTGCGCAGCTTCACTTCTTGTCCTTGTTCCGCCGCGACGAGACCACCGCGCTGGCAGCGCTCATGCCGATCGCCGCTGCAGCGGCGGCGACGCCGTTGCGCACAGCACCGCGGTGCACCGCGTTGTTCGCAGCGGTCGCAACCGGCTCCGCGATCCGCTCCCACCGGCTCTTCCTGTGTAACAGTCCCATGATCTTCTCCACTCCTGGCTATCGCCGCTTCGATCCGGTCGATCGTTTGAGGGCGGTCACCAGTTCGGTCTTGCTCATCGCGGACCTGCCTTTGACGTCCTCTGTCGTGGCGAGGTTCAGCAGGTCCACCTTGGTCATCTCGTTGAGGTCCGCGGCGCCTTGAGTCCGTCCGTTGCGCTTTGGGTGGACGCGGGCGCGCGACCGGACCTGCTCGGCCTCGGCCACCCGTTCGTCGGCGCTCCTGGCCTCGCGATCGGCGTTCGCGGCAAGCTGCGCGGCCTGTCGGTGCGCCTCCTCGGCGGCTGCCTTCGTCGCTTCCGTGGCCTCGTCGGCCAGCCGTCTGGCCTCCGCGAGGCTGGCCGTCGCGTCGGCCATCGTCTGCTTGGCCTTCGACTGTGCCGCCTCCGCTTCGTCGCGTGCCTTCGCGACGCGGTCGTCTGCCTCCGCCTTCGCCCGTTGCATCACGCGGTCGGCGTCTGTCTGCGCCGAGACACGAGCCCGCTCGATCCGCGCATCGGCCTCACGGCGAGCCTCGGCGACCTTGTCGTTGACCTCTTGGGTCTGCTCCTGCTCGACGTCGCGCACGTACGCCCGGCACCGCTCGGCGACCTGCCGTGCCTCGTCGCTGCGCGCCTTCGCCTCCTCGGCCTCGCGGACGGCGTTCTCCTCCGCCTGCTGGGCTTCGTCGGCCGCGGCTCTGGCTCGCTGGAGTTTCGTTTCGATCGAATCGCCCACAGGCAACACGTCCATGACAGAAGCTCCCGCATGGCGAGCGATGTCCACCAGCCCGCTTCCGGCCGACTGAGTCGCGCTTGCGGCCGCTTCCTTTGTCGCTTCCAACGGCGTCAACGCCTTCGTCAGCAGCCAGGTCGTGTTCCGCGGTAAGTCCTTGACCCCGATGCCCCAGGCTTTGACCAGCCTGCCCGCCGCACCTGCTCCAGCCATGTCGCTGCCTCCTAGATCCTGATGATGTACGACGACATACCAGGCCCCCAGCCGCTCGGCCGGTACCCGGCGACCGGCTCCATAAACCAGCGCGAAGACACCCCTGACTCACCGTGGCTGGACCGCAATGCAACCGATCGCGAAGGCCATCTGCGTAAGGGATGTCAGTGACCGGCACGTGTTCGGAGCTAAGAGGGGAACAGTCGATCCAGCCCGGATAAGGTGCTGCGGTGGTCAGCCTCGAGGAAGTCGCAGCACAGCGGGCGAGGGACTTGATCGGCGCGGCCTTGTAGCCGGTCGTGGTGGATTTCGAACACGTTCGCGGTCTGCTGTGGGCCAGGTGGTTGTCGGACGGAATCCGTGCGGTGGTCGACGTCCAGGCAGTCAAGGTGGACAGTTCGACATCCGGTACGGGGTCTGCTGTGACTGGGTGCCACACCGGCACCGCGAGACGTTTCACTGGCATCGGACGCTCAAGCAAACGCGACTGGATCTGTGGGTCGATCACTTCTCGGCGGACGCTGAGCCCCGGCAGTGGATCTCGAGGCTCGAGGGCGAGAAGCAGCTACGACGGCAGGCGGCGAAGGCTGTGCGGCAGGTCGCCAGGAGCGCTGCCGCCTGGTGGGACGCGACCGCGGACGCTGTGGGCGTGCTCTCAGAGGCCTATCGGCAAGCTGCCAACGCATTCGATATTCACGATCCCCGAGCTCGTTTGGTGGTCGCCTTCACCCACGCGCACCTGGGTGACCTACTCGCCGCACAACGGGAACTCGCATTCGTTGTCCCTATCTCGGAAACGCACGCCTCCACCGAGCTCAACCGCAGACTTTCGGAGGTTGCCGCTGCGGCGGCACGGTGATCCCGGGTGTTGACACACCCCCGTGCAACGTCTCGAGGTGAGTCGGAGGTTGCGACGCAGTTCTTGATGGTCGATCCGGCAGGTCATCCCTGCTGTCTCCACACCTGAGGCTGTCCTGGAAGGGCCGGGGACTCGTTAAGGTGCGTGGATGGATTACCAGACCGTAGACACTCAGGTCCGCGCGCTGTCCGACTCGCTCCGCGGCGCGGATCAGGCGACGATCGCGGCCGAGGTTGAGCGGTTGAAGAACCTGGCGGCGCTGATCCCGGACGACCTCTGGCGGGCGCGCGCCCTGGCCAGGGCGGACCGGCTGCCCGAGCTGATCACCGGGCCACCGCCGGGTACGAGTGAGCAGTTCGAGCGAGCCGTACAGTTGCAAGGCCAAGCCGCGAGCGCGCAGGGATCGACGCAGGAGCGCATCGCCGTTGCCGAGTCGGCGATCCGGGCCATCGCGGCGCTGGCCGATCAGGCCCCGGCCCGCGAAGCGGGCACGATCCTGCGGATGAACTCGTCGCTGGCCCGGCTGATCGAAGAGCTCTGGTTAGAGGACCGGGCCGGGCTGAAATGCCCAGTCAAAAGGGCAAGGAGCTTCACCCGTCATCACCGGAGTACCAATGGGTGGCGAGCGTGATCAGGTCCGTCGAGCAGCGGACCGGTTCGCCGACCCGATGGAACGGGCGCGTCTTCGAGGAGCTGGACGCCGGCATCCTCGGCAGCGCGCATCCGGACGGCACGATGACGGTCAGCCGAGGCCGGGTGCTGGATCCGGTCAGGCATGCCTACACCGGCGGGCGCCCGCTCACCGACGACGAGAACTACCGCCTTCGGGATGCGGCGGCCACGGTCGCTCACGAGGCCGTCCACCTGTCGTCCCGGTTCGGCGATGAAAGCGCGCCCGGCGCGTATCCGGCCCAAGACCGGGCGGCCCTCGCACTCGAGGAAGGCCAGGCCGAGCACTGGGTCCACCGCAACCTCGACGATGTCATCGCGGATGTTGGGCTCGACCGTGTCTCGCCCGGTGTGCTGACACAGCCCGGCGTGGACGCCTATCCCGCGTACACCCCGGCCTCGGCGGAGCTGAACAGCGGTATCGCCGCCCGCACCGCGCAGTCCACCGACCAGGTGGCCACCCAGTTGATCGGCACCGAGCGGGCGCAGCGCTGGAACATGGCGGCCGACATGGTCATAGACCATCGCCTCGGCGGCCTGATGCCGGAATCCCATCGCGACGCCATCCGGGCTGCGGTGGTCGCGCCGATGCGTGCGGAGTTCGAGAGGCTCGCCACGGTGCGGGCCGATCCATCCGCTACCAGCGCGCAGAAGGCCACGCTGGCCTCGGACGCCGCCAACTACGCTATCAGTGGTATAGACCAGGTGGTCGGTCACGCCGAGCAGTACTACAAGAACTGGTATCAACAACAAGCCGCCCAGCAACAGACACAGCAAGGCCCCGGCCAGCAGGCAGGACCCCAGCAAGGGGAGCAGGCTGGACCGCAACAAGGGCAGCAGCAGTCTGGAAGTCAGCCGCGGCCGCAACCCGTCCATCAGGGCCAGCCGCAGGCGACCGGCCAGCAGACAACGCCAGGCGCCGAGGTCAGTACTTCGCCGGAGATCGCGAAGCTTCGCGCCATGACGACCGGCCAGGCTCCCGCGGCCGGTGCCGTGAACCGTTCTGTCAGTTCGCCCGACGGCGCCCGGCCCGATCGCGGCGGACAAACGCCTGGCCGGCAGATCACTCGCCCGCAGGCCGGCCCGACCAAGCCTCTAACCGCCGAACGTGGCTGACCCGCCGTCCAGTGGCTCGGCCGCCTAACAGGTCGAGGGGCTTGATGACCGGGGTTTTCGAAGCAACCATCGCGCCGGTCGACGGTGGTGACCGCCAGATCACCCGGACAGTGACGCAGTCACCGAATCGATGCTGACACCCTCACTCAGCAGTTGATGTGCGGGCAGCCGCAGGATCGTCAGGTGGGACGGCAGGCGTGGAAGCCTCCGATGCCCTGACCGCCGGGCCAGGACGATGTACTGGCCCGGCCAGGGAGTTCAGAAGACGTGGATCGGGCGGAGTTCGATGGTTTCGCCGGGGCCGGCGAAGGTTTGGGCTACGGCGTCGGCGCGTTCCGGGGTGTCGACGTCGATGAGGAAGAAGCCGGCCAGGTGTTCCTTCGACTCCGAGTACGGGCCGTCGGTGACGACCGGGCGGCCGGAGTAGCGGTAGAGGCGGGAGGTGGCCGGGTCGCCCAGGGCCTCGCCGCCGAGCAGTTCGCCGTTGGCCTGGAGCTCGCTCAGGAGCTTCTCGAAGTCCGAGTTCAGCCGGTCGCGCTCGGCCTTGGGGAGGGCCTGGTGCTCGGCCACGGTGTCGCCGGTCGGGTGGCCCCACGGCTGCGGGTTGGAGTGGATCAGTACGACGTACTTCATCAGAGATCCCTAACGTCGGAGCAGCCGCTGGTCGGCCCTCTCGACGCTACATCGGAGCCGACCCGCGGCTCTCGACATTTCAGCTGTTCAGCAGGCCCTCGAACGGCGCCGGGTTCCCGACGGGGTCGGCGGGCGGCTTCGGCGGCTGGTTGGTGAGCAGGTCGACCAGCTCGGTTGCCGTCGGTCCAGCCAAGGCGCGCGTTCTAAGCGCCGCCAGCCACGGCATTAGCCGCGACGTAGGACCGGCGTCTGGGGGTCGGTGGGCGACGGAGACCTCCCAGGAGCTTGGAGGTCAAGCTGTGGGGACGCGGCTCCGCGGATCCTGCGGGCAGGTGTGACCCGCCCGTGTGGTCGGCAAGGCCGGCCCGGGGTTCATGCCGGCCTTGGTAAGACCGGCCCCGGCCGGGGGTTGCCCCCGACCGATCGACCCCCGATTCGGCGTCTTTGAGCACCGGTTGAGCATCCCCCGCGGTGGCCGTGCTCATCTGGTGCACAAGCCCCCCGGGTTCGCGTTGCGGAAGGGTGTCAGCTGCTACAGGTTGAACGTTGCTTAGCCTGCTCGACGAGGGCGGGTCTGGGTCGTCGGCTGCCGGGTCCTTCGTCCGCTGCCGGACTTATAGCGCGCTATCGGCCGAACATCGCGTCAGCGGACCCGATCTCAGGGACCACCAGCACCCCGGGAACCAGGTGGCGGCGAACCATGGTGGGCAGCACCAACCAGCGCCCGACGGAGGAGCGAGCGGTGGGGCTCTTGCTCCTCCGTCGTACGGGCTGGTTAGGCCGGGAAGGCAGCGCCAGTGTTGCTGTGGCAGCGGTAGCCGTTGGGGTTTTTGTGGAGGTACTGCTGGTGGTAGCCCTCGGCGTAGTAGACGGGGCCCAGGGGGGCGATTTCGGTGGTGATGTCGCCGTAGCCGAGGGGCTTGATGACGGGGGCGTAGAGGTCGCGGGTGCGCTCGGCCTCGGCGCGCTGCTCGTCGGTGGTGTAGTAGATGGCCGACCGGTACTGCGAACCGAGGTCGTTGCCCTGGCGCATTCCCTGGGTCGGGTCGTGGGTTTCCCAGAAGACCTTCAGCAGGTCGGTGAAGGTGGTCCTGGCCGGGTCGTAGAGGACGCGGACGGCCTCGGTGTGACCGGTGCCTCCGGTGCAGACTTCCTCGTACGACGGGTTGGGGGTGTACCCACCGGCGTAGCCGACGGCCGTCGTGTAGACGCCCGGCTGCTGCCAGAAGATCTCCTCGGTGCCCCAGAAGCAGCCGGTGCCGAACCAGACTTCCTCGAAGCCGGCCGGAACAGGTGCGGTCTGCGGCGTACCGAGCACGATGTTGTCCGCCGGTACGGCGAATCCGGGGTCCTGACGGCCGGGCAGGGCGGCCGCGGGCTCGACCAGGGCTGTGTTGCGCTTGAAGAACGACATCTCACGCCTCTCGCAGAGTGACTTACATAGTCTCTCAACGCCCGCCCCCGGGTGAACCTTCCCCCGGCCGATTACGGGGCGCTCACGCGATCATGGCCGCCGTACGCCGGGGAGGTGGTCCCGCCGCGAGCCCCTCGTACGAGTCAGCCAATCGCTGTACTGCGTCACGCAGCGTGTCCGCGTCGAGCGTGTACGGCAATCGGAGGAAGCTCTCCAGACCCCCGTCCGGCGAGAAGCGCGAGCCGGCCACGAGCAGTACGCCGTTGCGCTGTGCGACCCCGACCAGGCTGGAGCCGACCGGTTCGGGCAGCTCACACCAAAGCGACAGCCCGCCGCCAGGTACGTCGAACCGCCACGACGGCAGCGTGGTACGCAAAGCGGCCGCGAGAGCATCGCGCTGCATGGCCAGCCCAGGACGACGCTCAGCCAGTACTGCGGCGCGATCGCCCAGCAACCGGCAGACGACCAGCTGCTCCAGGACGGGCGCACCCAGGTCCAGCGATCCGCGAGCATCGAGGATCCGCGCGACCAGCGCCTCAGGCGCCCGGATCCAGCCGATCCGCAGCCCACCCCAGAACGACTTGCTGACCGACCCGACCGTGATCACGCTCGCCGGGTCGAACAGCGCGAACGGCGGCGGCATCTCCTGCCCGTCCAGCGAAAGCTCGAACAGCGTCTCGTCGACGATCGCGGTGGTCCGGGCGCGAGCGAACGCGATCGCCAGCCGCTGCCGGTCAGCGGCGGACATCAACCGTCCGGTCGGGTTCTGGAAGTCGGCCACCATCCAGGCCGCGCGCGGCGACGTCTGCCGGATCGTTGCCTCTAGCAAGGGAAGGTCCCAGCCGCCCGGACTCATCGGCACGGCCACGACCCGGCAACCGCTGCGGCGGATCGCGTCCACCGAGTTCGGGTGGGTCGGGCTCTCGGTCAGCACCCGGTCGCCGATCTGCGTCATCGCCCGGATCACGATGGAAGTGGCGGCCAATGCCCCGGCGGTGACGATGATCTGGTCCGCGGACGTCGGCAGCCCACGATCCTCGTACGACGCGGCGATCGCTGCCCGGAGCTCTGGCAGCCCCTGCGGGTGATAGCCGGGAGTCGCCAGATGCCCCGGCAGATCCTCGAGTGCCTCGGCAACCGCAGTACTGATTCCCGGTACTGCGGGGGAGGCGGCGCAGGTGAAGTCGTAGAGCCCCACCGTGTCGATCCCCGGAGCGTGGTGCCGCCCGGGCTCGGGCTCGATCTTGGACGGCAACGACGTGACGCTGCCCGACCCGCGCCGGCTGGTGAGGTACCCGCGATCGCGCAGCTCCCGGTACGCCGAGGCGACGGTCGTCCGGCTGACCCCGAGCGCATCGGTCAGCTCGCGCTCACTCGGGACCCGGGCGCCGGGCATGATCCGGCCGTCCGCGATCAGCAGCCGGAGCCGGTCGGCCAGGCTCCGGTACGCCGGGCCGGAGGCGTCGGACCAGCCACCGAGCAGGCCGGAAAGGGTGCTTGCCGGAACATGTCGCCCTGTCATGCAGTCCACTATTGCTCAATTGGCTATCGAACACCAGGCCAATCGAACTCAAACTGGTTCTTGTGACCGCCACTCTCGAAGCCCCACGCGTTCTTGCCGCCCTCAATCCGATCCAGCAACTCCAGGCCGGCAAACTGCCGCGACGGCTGGTGCAGCTGTATGTCGGGCTGACGCTGTACGGCGCATCGATGGGCCTGATGATCCAGGGCAACCTCGGGCTGGATCCGTGGGACGTGCTGCACTCGGGCATCACCAAGCACCTGGACGTCAGCTTCGGGACCGTGGTGATCGCGATGAGCTTCGTGGTGCTGCTCGGCTGGATCCCGTTGCGGCAATGGCCGGGGCTCGGCACGATCAGCAACGCCATCGTGATCGGGCTGGTCACCGACCTGACGCTGTCGACGGTGGATCGTCCGGACGCTCTCTGGTTGCGGATCGTCTTCATGCTCAGCGGAATCGTGGTGAACGCGCTGGCGGGTGCGCTGTACATCGGCGCCCAGTTCGGCCCCGGTCCGCGCGATGGGCTGATGACGGGACTCGTACGGCGTACCGGGCTGAGCGTGCGATTGGTGCGTACGACGCTGGAGGTGACCGTGCTTGCGATCGGCTGGCTACTCGGCGGCGTCCTCGGCTTCGGAACCGTCGCCTACGCGCTCGCCATCGGCCCGCTCGTCCACTTCCTGCTGCCGATCTTCACCGTCCGGTTGCCCGCAGCAACCAAATGAGCTTGCGTCCGAAGAACTGAGGGCCGCGCCCCACACCTCTTCGGACGTAAGAAGCGGGAGCCCGGTCCGCAGGGGTGGATCGGGCTCCCGCTGTCAGTTGATCAGCGCTCGGTTTCCGGACCGGAGCGGTGTTTGCCGCCGGTCGTCTTGGCGGCCTCGCCCTGCTGGCCTTGCCCGCCTGCTGCCTGCCCGCCGGGCGCCTGTCCGCCCACGTTCTGGGTGAGCGCGCCGCGGGGGTCGGTGGTGCCCTGCAATGCCCAGGCCGGATTGCTGGCCTTCTCAGCAGCACTCGCCTGGCCGCTCGTGCCCTGGCCGCTCGTGCCCTGACCGCTCGTGCCCTGAGTCGCCGTGCCCTGAGTCGCCGTGCTCTGAGCGTTCGCACTCTGGCCGTCCGTGCCCTGGGCATTCGCACCCTGGGCGTTCTGGCTCGGTACGCCGAGGCGCTGATCGGCTGACTGGCCGAACTGCTGGATGGCCGCGTTCAGCTCCTCCCAGTTCTTCGCGGTACCGATCGCAGCAGCCTGCTCGCTCAGCACCTTCACGTCCTTGGGGCTGACCGTCTGCTGCAGCGCAGGGTCGGTCCGGAACGCCTGGAACGCCGCCCGCGCCGCGTTGGCCCGGACAGAGGTGTTGGACTGCTTCTCCTTGAACCAGCGCGACACCTTGCCCACCGCGTTCTGTCCCGCCTCGACGGCCTGTCGACCGGTCGCGGCCACCTGGCGGCCGGCAGTGGCCAGCCCACGACCTGCGGCTGTCGCTCCATCGGCGATCCCGCGCCCGGCGGCCGTCGCTCCGTCGATCGCCCGGTTCCCCGCATTCGTCACAGCCGCGGTGGTCCGCCCGACCGCCTCGGTGACGTTGTCCCGGCCGCGCTGCCCGAGCTCGGTCGCCTGCGCCGCCACATTTTGACCGAACTCCACCGCCCGGTTCACCTGCGCGCTGCTGGCCAGCCGCTGCGCGTAGTCGCTCAGTCGCGCTGCCGTCCGCTGGGCGGTCTGGATGACGCGGTTGGTCGCGTTGTAGATCGGCCCGAGTGCCTGGTGGGTCTGGATCGAGCGCTGCAGCGCCTGCTGCTGACGCGGATCGAGGTTGGCCAGCCAGTCGAGCGCCTGATCACGGTTGCCCTGCTGCCACATGCCCGGGCCCTGGTGTGGTGTCGTCATCAGAACTCCTAGTCGAGGTAGACCGCGTAGTTGACGCCGACCGACGGGGTCAAAGGATCCCGTGTCGGCATGTCGCTGAAGAGCTGGATCTGAGCGCCCGGCCGGACCCACACGGCCAGATGCAGCCGATCCGCGCCGGCCCCGGGACCCCATTCGTCCAGGAACGCCGGGTTACCCGACGACTGCCCGACGTACGCCGGTTCGCCCCAGGTCTTGATCGCCAGCTCGAGATGCTCCGGCCAGTGCGCGTCGAGCCCGGCCTCGGCCTCGGCGATGTCGTCCGGGCCGATCTGGTACGCCGACCAGCCGCTGGTCCGTACGTCGGCGAACGCGAGGCCGTCGAACACGATCATCGTGATGCCGCGCCGGGTGGTGAACCCCCAGGAGGCGGATTCGTCGCCGATCTTCTCGCCCTGCTCGAGCGGCCAGGGCTGCCAACCGGTGGCGGCCATGACTCGTTGCACCAGCGCTCTGACCACCGCTTCGCCGGTCTGGTCCGCGTCCGGCCCGGCCACAGCGGTCCAGTCCGGAACTTCCGCCAGATCGGCCATCGCGAGGGCGTCGTCGTCGAGCGACCTGTCCTGCGTCTTCATCCGCGCTTGAACCTTTTCCTCGAGCAACACGGGGCCACGGACACCGGTCCATGACAGCTGTCCACAGAACGGTAGGCCCGGATCGGGGTCATCAGACCAGGCCGTACGCTGGTCCGGTGACCTACGAACACTCCTACGGATTCGAAACGCTCGCCATTCATGCCGGGAACGAGCCCGACCCGACCACCGGCTCGGTGGTTCCGCCGATCTACGCGACCAGCACGTACAAGCAGGACGGCGTCGGCGGGCTGCGTAACGGCTACGAGTACTCCCGGTCGGCGAACCCGACCCGGAGCGCGCTCGAGGAGTGTCTGGCCGCGATCGAAGCGGGCACCAGAGGGTTCGCGTTCGCGAGCGGCCTGGCCGCCGAAGACACCCTGATCCGCTCGCTCTGCGTGCCGGGTGACCACGTGGTCTTCCCCGACGACGCGTACGGCGGCACGTTCCGCCTCTTCGCCAAGGTCCTGGGCACCTGGGGTGTCGAGATGACCCCGGCGGCCGTCACCAACCCGGAGGCGATCCGGGCCGCGATCCGCCCGGGCAAGACGAAGGTCGTCTGGCTGGAGACGCCGACCAACCCGCTGCTGAACGTGGCCGACATTGCCATCGTGGCGCAGATCGCCCACGATGCGGGTGCGCTGCTGGTGGTGGACAACACCTTCGCCTCGCCGTACCTGCAGCAGCCGCTCGAGCTCGGCGCCGACGTGGTGGTGCACTCGACCACGAAGTACATGGGTGGTCACTCGGACGTCGTCGGTGGCGCGCTGATCGTCCGCGACGCCGAACTGATCGAGAAGATCGCCTTCCACCAGAACGCGATCGGCGCCGTCGCCGGCCCGTTCGACGCCTGGCTGGTACTGCGTGGCATCAAGACCCTGGGCGTCCGGATGGACCGCCACAGCGACAACGCCGAGAAGGTCGTCGAGTTCCTGCAGCGGCACAAGGGCGTCACCTCGGTGCTCTACCCGGGCGTCGACGGCCACCCCGGCCACGAGACCGCGGCGAAGCAGATGAAGCGCTTCGGCGGGATCGTGTCGTTCCGGGTGACGGGCGGCGAGCAGCACGCGCTCGACATCTGCAACAAGGCCGAGGTGTTCACGCTGGGTGAGTCGCTCGGCGGCGTCGAGTCGCTGATCGAGCACCCGGGCAAGATGACGCACGCCTCGGTCGCGGGCACCCCGCTGGAGGTTCCGGCGGACCTGATCCGGCTCAGCGTCGGTATCGAGACGATCGACGACCTCCTCGCGGACCTCGACCGCGCGATGGCGTAAGTGCGCTCCGCTCCGGCAACCTCCCACGGAGGGTACTGATGCAGTCCTTTGTGGCGGTCGACTTCGGGTCGACCTTCACGAAGGCGATCGCGGTGGATGCCGGCTCGGGCGAGTTGATCGCCCGGGCCGAACATCGCACCACGATCGACACCGACGTGCTGGACGGCTACGAAGCCTGCCGTACCGCGTTGCTCGCGGTCGACAAGGGAATCGCCAAGGCCGAGGTGCTCGCGTGTTCGAGCGCGGGTGGCGGACTGCGGATCGGTGTCGTCGGCAACGAAGAGCTCGTCACGGCTGAAGCTGGTCGCCGGGTCGCGTTGTCGAGTGGTGGCCGAGTAGTTGCCGTGGTCAACGGTGGACTGACGCCGACGTCCTTGAAGGCGCTGCGTGCCGAGCGTCCCGATGTCGTGCTGTTGCTCGGCGGCACGGACGGCGGCAACTCCGCCGTACTGGAGAACGCGGCGGCTGTGCTGGCGAAGTACAAATGGCGTAAGCCGGTGGTTGCTGCTGGCAACCTCGAGGCGAAGGGCGTGATCGGCTCGTTGCTGACCGGCGCCGCGGTGCCGCATGTCTTCGCGGACAACGTCGTACCGGAGATCGGGGTGTTCGCGCCGGACAGCGCGCGAGCCGCGATCCGGGAGATGTTCCTGGCCCATGTGATCGGCGGCAAGAACCTGTCCCGCGATCCCGGGTTCGCCCGGATGGTTCGCGCGGCCACGCCGGACGTCGTACTGCGGGGTGTCGAGGTGCTCGCGTCGCTGCACGGGGATGTGGCCGTGGTCGACATCGGCGGGGCGACGACCGACGTGCATTCGGTGATCGAGCTCGACCCGGAAGACGCGAACCTCGGTCGTGAGGTGGTGGCCACGCATCCGGTGACCCGGACCGTCGAAGGCGACCTCGGGATGCGCTGGAGCGCAGTACCGGTTGTTGCCGCAGGCATCGAAGCTGGATTGATCCCCGACGACCCGGTACTGCGCGACGCGGCGACGCGGCGGCATGACGATCCGGCCTACTTGCCCGGTTCGGCCGAGGAGACGTCGTACGACGAGACGCTGGCGCGTGTGGCCGTGACGGTGGCGTTGCGGCGGCATGCAGGCCGGCAGCGGGTGGTGTTCGGGCCGGGCGGGCGGGTGATCGAGCGGTCCGGGAAGGACCTGCGCGAGGTGGACCTGCTGGTCGGGTCCGGGGGAGTGTTGCGGCACAACGGTCCCGAGCTCGCCGCGCGGGTGCTCGGAGCAGTCGCGGCCGGTGCCCAGGAGGAAGGTTGGCTGGTTCCTTCGGGCGCCAGGACCTGCGTCGACACGGACTATGTCCTGGCCGGTGTCGGGCTACTCGCGGACGTTGCCCCGGTCGCCGCGGAGGGCCTCGCCCGGCGAGTGGGCTCCGACATTCATGGAACCGTTCGGAGCGGGCACTAGTCTCAGCAGAACTTGAGACCAGGAGGTGTCATGAACAAGCCGGACGAGCCGGTGGGGCGGGACGACTCGGCCGACGTGCCGGATCTTGGGCGGGGCGACTCTGCCGGCGTGCCCGAGGTCGGGCGGGACGAGGAAAGCCCTGTCGCGGACAACGAGGTGGCCGAGGAGGTCAGCGACACCGTCCCAGAGGTGCCTGAGGATCAGCGCCTGGTGGCGCCTTCCAGCCGGGGGCCGGTGGATCTCGGGGTGACTCCCGGCATGCAGATCGCGAGCGCCTGGGCCTGGCGGTTCCTGGTGATCGTGGCCGCGGTCTTCATCATCGGCTACGGGCTGCGGTACCTGTCCGAGGTCGTGGTGCCGGTGACGGTCGGCGTCCTGCTGACCGCGCTGCTCGTCCCGGTGACGAACGCCCTGCACAAGGCGCGGCTGCCGCGCGGACCGGCGGCCGGGATCACCGTGATCGGCACGATCGCCGTCGTGGCCGGCCTGCTGACGCTGGTAGGCACGCAGATCGCGACCCAGTTCGACGCCTTGTCGGGTCAGATCGGCGAAGGCGTGACGAAGCTTCGCGACCTGGCCAAGATCAACCTCAACGTCACCGACAAGGACATCACCGACTCGCTGAACAAGCTCAAGGACACCGTGACGTCCGGTGGAGCGCTCGGCCAACGAGCAGCAGAAGTCGGTACCACGGCGACGCACGTCGTGGCCGGCCTGTTCATCACGCTGTTCTGCTTGTTCTTCTTCCTCTACCAAGGTGAGCAGATCTGGGCCTGGCTGGTCAGGCTGTTCCCGAGGCAGGCCCGGGGCAAGACGGACTCGTCCGGGCGGAAGGCCTGGGTCTCGCTGACCGCCTTCGTCCGGGCCACCATCATCGTGGCCGCGGTGGACGCGATCGGGATCTCGCTGGGTGCGGCGATCCTCGGCCTGCCGCTGGTCAGCGCGATCGGGATCCTGGTGTTCGTCGGCGCGTTCATCCCGGTCGTCGGTGCCTTCGTCAGCGGCATCGTCGCAGTACTGGTCGCCTTGGTTGCCAAGGGCCCGGTTGTCGCGATCATCATGCTGGCCGTGGTGATCGGCGTACAGCAACTGGAGGCGCACGTCCTGCAGCCGTTCCTGCTCGGCCGGGCGGTGAGTGTCCATCCGCTGGCGGTGATCCTGTCGATCGCCACCGGCGTGGTGATCGCGGGGATCGTGGGCGCGCTGGTCGCAGTACCGACAGCCGCAGTACTGAACACGATCGTGAATCACCTGGCCGGCAACGACGTCGATCCGGAACCACCGCGACCGCTGCCACGCCGAAGACATCCAGCCGCTGAGGCCTTGGAGTAGAAAGACAGCCGCCCCCGGGACAATCCCGGGGGCGGCTGTTCGTTGTGTGCTGATCAGCCCATCGAGGCGGCTGCTGCTTCCAGTTCGGCGTTCGCGTCGGCCTCGGTCTTGGGGCCGTCGTTGCGGCCGGCCAGCCGCTGCTCCGGGGTGATGATCGCCAGTACCAGGGCGATCGCCAGGAACGGCAGCGAGACCAGGAACACGTCGTCCATCGCGTTGACCAGACCGGACAGCGCCCAGCCCTTCATCGGATCCTTCAGACCGTGCAGCGCCTGCACGCTGTTCGCGGCCTTGGTCAGCGGCTCGACCATGTTCTGCATCGTCGCCGGGACGATGTCGCCCAGGTGCACCTTCAAGCGGCTGGTCAGCACCGCGCCGTACACGGCCGTACCGACCGCGCCACCCATCGAGCGGAAGAAGGTCATCGTCGAGGTCGCGGTCCCCATGTGCTGCCGGGGCACGCTGTTCTGCGCCGCGGTCACGGTGATCTGCATCGACAGGCCCAGGCCGGAGCCCATGATGAACATATAGATCGCCAGATGCCAGTACGGCGTGTTCAGGCCGATCGTCGACAGCAGCACCATCGCGCCGCTGACCAGGATCGCCGAGATGATCGGGTAGATCTTGTAGCGGCCGGTCTTGCTCATCAGCTGACCGCTCGGGATCGAGGCGCAGAAGATGCCGACGATCATCGGCAGCAGGGCCAGGCCCGACCGGGTCGGGGAGAGGTCCTTGACCGCCTGCAGGTAGAGCGGCAGGAAGATCAGCGCACCGAACATCGCGAAGCCGAGCAGGAAGGCGAAGCCCGCGTAGCCGGAGAAGATCCGGCCCTTGAACAGGTCCATCGGGATGATCGGCTCGGAGACGCGCAGCTCGACCAGGACGAAGGCGACAGCCAGTACGACGGCGCCGATCAGCAGGGCGAGCGTGGTTCCGTTGCCCCAGCCGTTGGTCGGACCGCTCCAGGAGACGGCGAGCAGCAGCGCGGTGACGGCACCGGTGACGATCGCGGCACCCAGGTAGTCGATCTTGTGGCTGCGCTTCACGTGCGGGAGCTTGAGTACGGCGCCCACGATGCCCAGCGCGGCCAGGCCGATCGGCAGGTTGATCCAGAAGATCCAGCGCCAGCCGGGACCGTCGGTGAGCAGACCGCCGAGCAGCGGGCCGGCTACCGAGGAGAGGCCGAAGACGGCACCGAAGTACCCCATGTACTTGCCGCGCTCACGCGGCGGGATCACGTCGCCGATGGTGGCGAACGCGAGCGACATCAGGCCACCGGCACCGAGACCCTGGACGGCCCGGAAGCCGATCAGCTGCTCGATGTTCTGCGACAGCGCGGCCAGCACGGAGCCGGCCAGGAAGGTGACGATCGCCGCGATGAACAGCGGGCGGCGGCCGTACAGGTCGGAGATCTTGCCCCACAGCGGAGTGGAGGCGGTCGACGTCAGCAGGTACGCGGTGACCACCCAGGACAGCTTGTCCAGGCTGTTGAACTCACTGACGATCTGCGGCAGCGCCGTACCGACGATGCTCTGGTCGAGTGCGGCCAGGAACATGCCGGCCATCAGGCCACCGAGGATGACCAGGATCTGTCGATGGGAAAGGTAGTTCGGTGCATTTGAATCAGGCGCAGCGGACGCGCCGCCAGTCGTAGCCGGCTCGGTGGTGCTCATCGGTTCTCCACGTTCTTCTCGGTGTTCTGGTGCGTGGCCATCGCGGCGGTCCCGCCCTTGTCGGCCCAGGCCCTGCCTTCGCCCCGCTCGTCGACGATGCTGGTGACCCCGTCCGCGAACCGGGTCATCAACTTCTCGAAAGTCTCGATATCGGAGTCGGTCCAGCCCTCCATGGCCTGGGTCAGCAACTCCATCCGCCGCTTGGCCGCGGCTTTCCACTCCTCGGTGCCTTGCCCGGTCAGCTCGACCCGGAAGGCGCGACCGTCGTCCGGATCGGCAGATCGGCGGATCAGGCCAACCTGCTCCAGTGACCGGACGTGCCGGCTCGCGGTCGAAGCGTCGATCTCCATCCGGGCGGCCAGCTCGGACAACCGCAGTGCCCCGTTGCACCGCAGTACGAACAGCACCAGGTGGGCGCTGTGGTCGATCGTGTCGCCGGGCTGCTTGCTCTTCAACCGGCGGCCGATCCGCGTGAATGCGTGCAGCACGCCCTCCATCGGGGTCTGCGGAGCATACGGATCATTTACATGCATGGTGCAAGCATATACATGGTTGCGTGATACACGCAAATGAGTTTCCGGCCTCGCTGAGCTTCCGGCAACCCATTAACTATGGGTGATTTTACGGTTGCGGAGAGTCAGCAGGGTTCAATGTGGTGCATCCCTACGTTGGAGGAATGCGCGTATGCAGCAGGTCGCGGT
This sequence comes from Kribbella qitaiheensis, assembly GCF_014217565.1. NCBI lineage: Bacteria > Bacillati > Actinomycetota > Actinomycetes > Propionibacteriales > Kribbellaceae > Kribbella > Kribbella qitaiheensis. The sequence continues at coordinate 2,710,847 of NZ_CP043661.1, read as the reverse complement.
GGTCACCGGTGGCGGGTCGGGACTCGGGCGGGAGATGGCGCTGGCGCTGGCCGCGGGCCGGCTTCGACGTCACGGTGACCGGGCGCACCTCGCAGAAGTTGCTCGAAACTGCCGAGGCCGGTCGTGGGGTCGCCGCGGTCGGGGCTGCAGGGGTTGGGACGGTGCGGACCGCGGTACTGGATGTGACCGACGGTCCCGCCGTACGGGCGTTCTTCGAGGGGCTTGAGCGGATCGACCTGTTGGTGAACAACGCTGGTACCGGGATGCCGGCGGCGCCGATCGAGGACGTGAGTGAGGAGGACTGGCGGGCGGTGGTCGACACCAACCTCACCGGATCGTTCCTTTGCGCGCAGGCCGCGTACGCCTTGATGCTGCGACAAGACCCCAAGGGCGGGCGGATCATCAACAACGGCTCGATCTCCGCGCACACGCCGCGCCCGCAGGCGATCGCCTACACCGCGAGCAAGCACGCCATCTCAGGCCTGACCAAGAGCCTCGAACTGGAAGGCCGCCCGCACGGAATCACCGCCACCCAGATCGACATCGGCAACGCGGCTACGGCGATGACAGAGCGAATGGAACAAGGCGCCCTCCAACCCGACGGAACCATCGTCGTCGAGCCGACCTTCGACCCCCGCACGGTGGCGGCCTTCGTGGTCCACATCGCCCAACTCCCCACCTCGGTAGCCGTCCCCACCCTGATGGTCATGGCCGCCGGCATGCCGTACGCCGGCCGCGGCTAGCTGCCCGTACTACGCCGCCTCGGTGCGGTCGGTCCGCCATCTCCGGGCGACCTGATCCGCCAGACAGGCAGTGCTCGTCCAGGTCGGGCACGGCGTGGGCATGTTGGGCGTGAGTGGTCAGTCGCCGCAGGGGCCACTGCCTGGCCGGCGGACCGCCGTTCCCGACTCAACTCGTACGCCGGCCGTGGTCGCCATGGCTAGCTCCCGCCTCTGGGGGTTAGCACCCTCCCGTGAGGGTTGGCCCATTGATATAGCGATGGGGGAACCCCAATGGGAGGAGCGAAGCACACCGGCTTCTCGTAGTACGGCGTCTCAAATCGACAGGAAAGTGTCTGGGCGGGCGTCTAGGGTCTGGGGTGTGACGGGACAGGTGGAGGCGCTGGTTCATGCGCGCGGGTTGCGGAAGTCCTATGGGGACTTCGAGGCCGTCGCTGGGATCGATCTGGATGTGTGGAAGGGCGAGGCGTTCGGGTTTCTCGGGCCCAACGGCGCGGGGAAGTCGTCGACGATGCGGATGATCGGGGCGGTGTCGCCGGTCAGTGGGGGAGTGCTGCGGATCCTCGGGATGGATCCGGCCGCCGACGGGCCGGGGATCCGGGCCCGGATCGGGGTGTGCCCGCAGGACGACACGCTGGACACCGAGTTGTCCGTGCAGGAGAACCTCACCGTCTACGGCCGGTACTTCGGGCTCAGTCGCGCCGAATGCCGTGAGCGGGCCGCGGAGCTGCTCGAGTTCGTCGCGTTGACGGAGAAGGCGAAGGTGAAGGTCGACGAGCTGTCCGGCGGGATGAAGCGGCGGCTGACGATCGCGCGTTCGCTGGTGAGCAAGCCGGATCTGTTGCTGCTCGACGAGCCGACCACCGGCCTGGATCCGCAGGCGCGGCATCTGCTCTGGGACAAGCTGTTCCGCCTCAAGCAGGCGGGCGTGACGCTGATCATCACGACCCACTACATGGACGAGGCCGAGCAGTTGTGCGACCGGCTGGTCGTGATGGACGGCGGGCTGATCGCGGCCGAAGGATCGCCGGCGGAGCTGATCCGGGACTACTCGACCCGTGAGGTCACCGAGTTGCGGTTCGGTCCCGAGGTGATGTTCGCGGACCACGACGCCTTGGCCGGCAAGGTGGAAGACCTGGCCCAGCGGATCGAAGTACTGCCTGATCGGTTGCTGCTCTATACCGACGACGGCGAGCGCGCGGTCGCGGCTGTGCACGAGCGTGGCCTGGAGCCTGCCGCGGTGCTGGTACGCCGGTCGACGCTGGAGGACGTGTTCCTGCGACTCACCGGCCGGACGTTGGTGGACTGATGACCGCCGTCGCCATCGAGAACGGGCGCAGACAGTTCGACTACTGGCTCACCGTCTACAAGCGGACCTGGAAGGGCAGTCTGGTCAGCAGCTTCCTGTTGCCGCTGCTCTACCTGGCCGCGATGGGGATCGGCCTCGGTTCGTTCGTCGACTCCAACGGCACCGGCTCGCTCGGCGGAGTCAGCTATCTGCAGTTCATCGCGCCCGGCCTGCTCGCCTCGACCGCCTTGCAGATCGCGGTCGGCGAATCGACGTACCCGGTGATGGGCGGCATCAAGTGGCAGAAGTTCTACTTCTCGATGGTCGCCACCCCGCTGCGCCCGGCCGACGTGATGTACGGCCAGCTCGCCTTCATCGCCTTCCGGGTGCTGACCACCTGCACTGTGTTCCTGGTGGTGATCGCCGCCTTCGGTGGGCTCGGATCACCACTCGGAGTGCTCGCCCTGCTGGTCGCGTTGCTGGTGGGGATGGCCGCGTCCGCGCCGGTCTGCGCGGTCGCGACCACCCTCGAGAACGACTCCGGTTTCGCGATGATCTTCCGGTTCGGCGTGGTGCCGGCCTTCCTGTTCTCCGGCGCGTTCTTCCCGGTCTCCCAGTTGCCGGACTGGATCGAGTGGCTCGCGTACGTGAGCCCGCTGTGGCACGGGGTCGAGCTATCACGTGACCTCAGCCTGAACACGGTCCAACTGTTGCCGGCGCTCGGCAATCTTGCCTATCTCACCGCCTGGTTCGGCATCGGTACCTGGTTCGCGGTCCGCGGCCTGACGAAGAGGTTGATCAGCTGATGGCGACTCTCACTGCGCGGGTGCTCCCGCTGCCGGTCCGGGCCGCCAGCGGCCGCCAGATCGTCGAGCGGAACTTCCTGGTCTACCGCCGGTCCTGGATCGTGTTCGTGTCCGGCTTCTTCGAGCCGGTCTTCTACCTGCTCTCGATCGGCATCGGCGTCGCCAAACTGGTCGGCGACTTCACCCTCTCCGACGGCACGGTGATCGGGTACGCCGCGTTCGTGGCGCCCGCGATGCTGGCGAGCTCGGCGATGAACGGTGCCGTCTTCGACTCGACGTACAACATCTTCTTCCGGATGAAGTACGCGAAGCTCTACGACTCGATGCTGGCTACTCCGCTGCGACCGTGGGACATCGCGACCGGCGAGGTGACCTGGGCGTTGCTGCGCGGCGCTTGCTACTCGGCGATGTTCCTGCTGGTGATGCTCGTGATGGGCCTGATCCAGTCCTGGTGGGCGCTACTGGCGCTGCCGGTCTCGGTGCTGATCGGCTTCGCGTTCGCCGGTGCGGGGATGGCGCTGACCACGTTCATGCGGAGCTGGCAGGACTTCGAGTTCGTCCAGCTCACGACGATGCCGATGTTCCTGTTCTCGGCGACCTTCTACCCGGTCGAGACGTACCCGGGCGCGATCCGCTGGCTGGTCGAGATCACCCCGCTCTACCAAGGCGTCGCTCTCGAACGTGCCTTCACCACCGGCACGGTGAGCTGGTCACTGATCATCAACGCGCTCTACCTGATCGCGATGGGCACCTTCGGCATGTACGTCGCCTCCCGCCGCCTCGGCAAGCTACTTCTCAAGTAGTGCTCGCAGCCACCAGCGAGCGCCTCGGATCATGGAGCTCGCGCTGGGGTCGGACAGATAGCCAGACAGGTGCAGTGACGTCATCACCTGGTGCGCCGCGCCAAGCTCCTGCGCGAGCTCCAAGGCTCGCCGCAGCTCGGCCGGAGCGGCGTACTCCTCCCACTCGGCCAGGTAGCCGTCCCGCACGCGCGGGTCGTTGGACAGCGGCGACCGCTTGTCGAAGAACGTGACCAGGTCGAGGAACGGATGCGCCACCGCCGCATCGGTCCAGTCGAAGGCCAGCACCCGGCCATCTCGTACTGCGAGGTTGCGCGGGTGCAGATCGCCGTGCAGCAACGTCTCCGGTACGCCGATGGCCGCGAGCTCGTTGATTGCCTCGCGCAACTGAGCCGCCCGGGCGGGCAGCGCGGCCCGCTCGGCCGGTTCGAGCAACTCGGTCGCCGGGTTCGGCCCGAAGAGCCGATCGAGCTCGCCGTCCAGTACTGCGAGTCGCCGGTCGACGCAGCTGAAAGCGAGCAGCCGGTCCGCCTGGTCGGCATAGCTGCGCTGCAACTGAGCATGCCCGCGAATCGCCTGGATCCACACCCCGACCTCGGACTGCGAAACCAGCATCGGCCCGAGATCCGGCAACAGCATCCAGGCGCGTTCCTCGTCGATCGCAACAGGGGAAGGCACCAGCCCTGGGCGCTCAGCGGCAACCTGACGCAGCAACGAGGGCTCGTGCGCGAAGAGCAGCGGCAACGCATCGTCGCTCACCGGCCGGATGGTGCTCGAATGGGCGATAGCTTTGAAGTACACGTCCCCCTTCGCGGTGGGACAGCGCAGTACGTTCGACAACCCCCACGACCGCACTTGAGTCGGTACGCCGGTCCGCGGCGTGGCCGCCCCGGTCAGCTGATCGTCGATCCAGGGGAGCGCTTCGGCGTACCAGGCAGGTCTGGTCCAGGCCGGCGTCACGCGGGCATCCGTCGGCAGCGCCAGATGATTGCGGGCGGCAAGGACCAGCGGGTCGTCGAGGTCGGTTACCCAGTTCGCGTTCGCAGGCGTCTCGCCGACGTTGACCATCAGATAGGCGGTCGCGTCAGGTTGCCCGGTCAGGCAGACCAAGACGTAGGCCTCGATGCCGTGCTGCTCGCGCAGAGCCCGAACCGGCGCCTCGACGTCCGGGAACCAGAACTCGTCGGCAAGATCCAGTTGCGGGAGACCGCCGGGCAGGACGAGGATCGCCTGATCCTGCGGACGGATAACCACTGCTGTCACTGTCACACCAGGACACTATGTGGTGGGCGGTGACGCCACACCTGGTTTGTGGCCTGCACGACCCCGCAGTACTGCGGTCGTAGGCTGAGCCGGGTGACGATCAGTGCGGCCGAGATTGCCCGGGCAGCGGATCTGCTGCATGACGTGGTGGCGCCGACGCCACTGGAGTACTCGCGGTGGTTGAGCGACCTCGTCGGTGGTGACGTCTTCCTCAAGTGCGAGAACCTGCAGCGGACCGGTTCGTTCAAGCTGCGCGGTGCGTACGTGCGGATGGCGAGGCTGTCCAAGAAGGAGCGGGCGAAGGGGGTCGTCGCCGCGAGCGCCGGGAACCACGCGCAAGGTGTCGCCCTGGCCGCGCAGTTGCTCGGGATCAAGGCGACCGTGTTCATGCCGTACGGCGCGCCGATCCCGAAGGAGAAGGCGACTCGCGCGTACGGCGCCGAGATCCGGTTCGTCGGTACTTCGATCGACGACTGCCTGAAGGCTGCCCGGGAGTTCGAGGCGGAGACGGGAGCGATCCTGATCCACCCGTTCGACCACAAGGACATCGTCGCTGGGCAGGCGACCACCGGACTGGAGATCGTCGAGCAATGCCCGCAGGTGCGGACCGTCGTCGTACCGACTGGTGGCGGTGGGTTGATCGCCGGGATCGCCTCGGCGATGCAGCGCGACGGGATGCCGATCGAGGTCGTCGGGGTGCAGGCGAAGGGCGCCGCGGCGTACCCGGCCTCGCTTGCTGCCGGCGTTCCGGTGCAGCTGGAGAAGATGGCGACGATGGCTGACGGGATCGCGGTCGGGCTGCCCGGCACGGTTCCGTTCGCGGCGATCCAGCAGTACGTGAGCGAGGTGCTCACCGTTGCCGAGGATTCGTTGTCGAAGGCACTCTTGCTGGTGCTCGAACGGGCCAAGCTCGTGGTCGAGCCTGCCGGTGCCGCCGCGGTGGCAGCGCTGCTGGACAACCCAAAGCGGTTCAAGCCGCCGGTGGTGGCGGTGCTGTCCGGTGGGAACATCGATCCGGTGCTGCTGATGCGGGTCCTGCGGCACGGTATGGCGGCAGCGGGGCGTTATCTGTCTCTCCGGGTGCGGATCCCGGACACCCCGGGTGGGCTGGCCACCTTGCTGGCCCGGCTGGCCGAGGTCGAGGTCAACATCATCGAGGTACTGCACGAGCGCATCTCGGAAACGCTGAACCTGGACGAGGTCGAGGTCGCCCTGCAGCTCGAGACCCGGGGTGAGGAACACCGTGAGCGGGTCCTCGCCAGCCTGATCGGCAACGGCTACACCTACACGCTGAACTGACAGCAGACCCTCCGCGCCCGGCTGGGAAGTGGCCGTCAGTCGGTCGGCTCGCGGCTGGCTGGGGAGTGGCCGTCAGTCGGTCGGCTCGCGGCTGGCTGGGGAGTGGCCGTCAGTCGGTCGGCTCGCGGCTGGCTGGGGAGTGGCCGTCAGTCGGTCGGGTCGCAGGTTTTGGTCAGCGGGGCGTGCAGGCGCTCGGCGAGGACACGCTGGTGGGTCGGTCGTGCTTCGGTCTGCCGGTGCAGGCCCTTGTCGGTCATGCAGACGCTGACCGCGCGCCGGTCCTCCGGGCACATGTTCCGCTCGACGAGTCCGGCTGACTCCAGCCGGCCGATCACCCGGGAGAGCGCGCTCTGGCTCAGATGCACCGAGCCGGCGATCTGCTGCACCTTCGCCGACTGATTCGGGAGCTCGGCGAGCCGCTCGAGCACCTCGTACTCGCTCATGCCCAGGCCGTGGCCGGATTGCAGCTCACGGTCGAGCGCGCAGGTGAGATCCGCGTGCCTGGCGAGCAACTGGCGCCATTCGCGGACATCGGCGCTGGTCTCACCAGTCCCAGCGCTGACCTTCGTCTCGGTCATGGCCGGGACGTTATCATGCATCTGCATTCAATGCAACTGCAATTAATGAGTAGACATTAGATGCGTATGCATGCAAAGCTCTCTCTCGTGACACACACAACGCAAGTACCTCCGACCCGCCTGACCTGGGATGCACGCCTGTGGGGCGCTCTCCTGGTGGTCTGCGGCGTGATCTTCCTCGATGGCCTCGACGTGTCCATGGTCGGCATGTCGCTGCCTTCCATCGGCGCCGACCTCGGCGTCTCCCTGTCCTCTCTGCAATGGGTCGTCACCGGGTACGTGCTCGGCTACGGCGGCTTCCTGCTGCTCGGCGGCCGGGCCGCCGACCTGCTCGGCCGCCGCCGCGTCTTCCTGGCCGCGCTGGCCGTGTTCGCCGTCGTCTCGATGTTGAGTTCGCTGGCGACCAACCCCGAACTGCTCATCGCCGCGCGGTTCGTGAAGGGCATCGCCGCCGCGTTCACCGCGCCGGCAGCGCTCTCCATCCTCACCACAACGTTCCACGAGGGTCCGGACCGGAACCGGGCGCTCAGTATCTTCACCACCTGCGCCGCGAGCGGTTTCTCGCTGGGGCTGATCCTCGGCGGAGCCTTGACCGAGGTTGGCTGGCGCTGGACCTTCCTGATGCCTGGCCCGGTGGCCCTGATCGTGCTGCTCTTCGCGATCAAGCTGATCCCGAGCAGCCCGCGTGACGAAACCGCCGGCGGGTACGACGTACCGGGTGCCGTCACGGTCACTGCCGGAATGCTGAGCCTGGTGTTCGCGGTGGTCGGTGCCGAAGGGGCCGGCTGGGTCTCCTTCCGCACCATCGGGCTGTTCGTCCTGTCGGCCGCGTTGCTGTCGGCATTCGTCTGGATCGAGACGCACACCAAGCACCCGCTGGTCCGGCTCGGCATCCTGCGTAAGACCAACCTGCGGCTGGCGAACCTCGGCATCATGACCGTGTTCGGCGCGTACGTGTCGTTCCAGTTCATCGGCACGCTCTACCTGCAGAACCTGCTCGGCTGGTCCTCGTTCGAGACGTCGCTGGGCTTCCTGCCGGCCGGTCTGCTGGTCGTACTGCTGTCGCCGAACGCGGGCAAGATCGCCGACCGGATCGGTACCGAGCGGATGGTCGCGGCCGGCATGGTGTTCTTCGTGGTCGGCTACGCGCTCTTCCTCCGGATCGGCGAGCAGTCGAACTACCTCGCGACGGTGTTGCCGACGATCGTGCTGATCGGTCTGGGCTTCGCGATCACCTTCCCGGCGCTGAACATGCAGGCGACGAACGGCGTGGACGACAACGAGCAGGGGCTCGCGTCCGGTCTGTTCAACACCTCCAGCCAGGTCGGCGGCGCGATCGTGCTCGCCATCACGACCGCGGTCATCGGCAGCCAGTCGCACGGTGTCACCACGCCGAGCGGGGTGCTCGGGGCGTACAAGCCGGCGCTGGTCGTAGTCACCGGGATCACCGTCCTGGGTCTGCTGCTCGGCCTGATGGGTCTCCGCGGCCTGAAGGGCCGCCGGGCACTCGCCGAAGCCGAGGCGGCCGAACTCGACGCCGTCCAGGCCGAACTGGCCGAGGAAGAAATGTCCCCGGCAGCCTGAAAACCCCGGCTCCGGGGGGAGCCGGGAAGGCATGAAACACCGGTTCCGGGGGGAGCCGGGAAGTCATAGCGAACCTGCGGTTCAGGGGCGCAGTGCGGGTCACGGGCTACTCCGCCGTGACCCGCACTGCTGTGTGGGTGAGGTCTGTGCCGCCTCCCTACGTCCGAAGAAGTGGAGTAGACGTCCCTCCGGTTTTTCGGACGTAAGGGGTGGGACGGGAGAGTTCCGGGCGATCCCCGATTGGTTTGGACCCGTCCGGGTGCTGAAGTGGAGGCATGAGCGATCAGAGCAAGCAGAGCGACTACGACCGTCGGGTGAAGGACATCCTCGACCGGGTCGCGAAGGGCCACCTCTCCAGCGACGAAGCCGCGACCCTGATCGCTGCCGCCAACCCCACACCCCCCGACCCCCGCCACGCCGCCCCCGCACCAGCGGCAGACGCGACCACCCCAGCAGACGCCGCACCCGGCGCGACCACGCCAGGAGAAGCTGCACCCGGCGCGACCACGCCAGGAGATGCCGCATCCGGGGCGAGCACCCCGGGAGTCGCTGCATCCGGGGCGAGCACCCCGGGAGTCGCTGCATCCGGGGCGAGCACCCCGGGAGTCGCTGCATCCGGGGCGAGCACCCCGGGAGTCGCTGCATCTGGCGCGACCACGCCGACTGACCGCTCCGCCGCGGCGGATCCCGCCGACCCGGCGACGCCGGCGGATCCCGCCGATCGCCCGTCTGCCTCGGTCTGGGCGGAGGTAGTCGACTCCCCGGACCCCCTCGCACCATCCGCGCCGAGCGCGCCATCCGCGCCGAGCGCTCCCAGCGCTCCCACCGCACCGAGCGCCCCCACCGCACCGAGCGCACCGAGCGCTCCCAGCGCACCGAGCGCTCCCAGCGCATCGAGCGCATCGAGCGCTCCCAGCGCCCCCGCCGCGCCGAGCGCGCCGGACGACTCAGCGGCTGGGGTGCAGGACAGCGTTGTGGATGATGCACCGGTGGAGGCTGAGGCCGAGCACAGCAATGTGCCGGTGCCTTCCGGCGTACGGCGGGTGACTGTTCGTGCGGTCGGGCGCCGGGTGCGGTTGATCGGTGAGCCGGCGATCCAGGGCGTGGCTGTCGACGGGCCGCATGTGATCAAGCGGGACGGGGACACGCTCGCGATCAGCAGTGAAGGTGACATGGGCGTCTCGATCGACGGGTTCAGCATGTTGCGCAACCCGACCGACCTCAAGTCGCACGTCAACGGACTCGCCAAGGAGTTGTCGATCCGGGTCAATCCGATGCTCGAGGTGGAGGTAGAGGTCACCGGCGGCAGCGTCGTCGGCGAGCGCCTGCCCGGTCTCACCAGGGTCCGCGTCACCGCCGGTACTGCGAAGGTCACGGACGTAGACGGCCCCATCGACGTACTCGTCCAGGCCGGTACCGCGACGCTCGACGCCCAGATCACCAAGGGCCGTTCGCGGGTCCGGGTCGAATCCGGCTCCGCGACCGTGCATCTCCGCCGCGGTTCCGACGTCCGGGTCCACACCGAGGCGCAACTCGGCCGGGTCAGCTGGACCGGCGCCGTCACCGGCCAGTCCAAGGACGTAGAAATCGGCCGCGGCCGAGCCGCCCTCGACGTAGAGGTCCTGGTAGGCAGCGCCCAAATCACCTCCGACTAACAAACCTTCACTCCGACCAACTCCACCCAACCACCACATCCGCCGTTCAAGCTCACCTCGACCGACCCGCGACCCGCGACCCGCCTCGACCGACCCTCACCTCACCTCGACCGACCGACCGACCCGCGAGCGTCACCTCACCTCGACCGACCGACCCGCGACCGTCACCTCACCTCGACCGACCGACCGACCCGCGAGCGTCACCTCACCTCGACCGACCGACCCGCGACCTGACGAGGCTCGCCTCGTCCTGCCGGCCGAGCAGGGCTCACCGATCGAGCCGGGCACGTGGGTCGATCGGGTGGGGGCAGGTCAGCGGCTTGGTAGCTCGGCGGTGGGGCGAGGTGCTGTTTGTTGTCCAGGGGGCGTGGACCGGGATGGGTGAGATGTGGAGGTGGATGGTCGGGGTTCGGCCGGGGGATGGCTGGTGTCTGCGCCGATGGGCGTTTCCGTGGCGATCGTTCGGGCGTTGGCCTCCTGGCGGAGAGTGTCGCGGAGGTGACGAGTCATCGAGTCGGCGGACAGCGGGATGGCCAACTCGACGGCGTCGGCGATGCGGGTGAGCCAGATCGGGTCGAGCTGCCGCCCCGCGACGGTGATGGCGTCGACGGTGGCTGCCGCACGTTCCGCGTCCGCGATGAACCGCCGGCTCTCCGGGGCTGACCATGGGCGCCGGCGTTCGTTCTCAATCACTCCGCGCGCGTTCGTCGGCACCCAACCGTCGGCGGCCTTGTACTGGTAGAGCAGCTCACCACTGCGTCGATAGACCGAGACCTCGTCGAACGGCTTCTCATCATCGATCCAGCCCGCGACGTCGACGACCCCGCGGTACGTCTCGTCGTGATTGAGACTGAATCGCCCGGTGCCGCGGCGTCGTACGGATTCGAGGTACCGCGTCACTACGCCCAGTTTGCTGAGCGCGGCTGGAGCTGCGACGAAGGCGGCTTCGATCTCGTAGCCGGCCTGCCGGAATCTCTGCTTGATGGACGCGGCGATAGCCGGCCGGCTCAAGGTGCTGTCGAAGACCACCGGGAACCTGCGCTCCAGGCAATGGTCCAGCGCGTCGCTCACCCAGGCGCGTGCGTCCGGATCGGTATAAAAACAAGCAGAATCGGCGTCCGCCCGCAGTAGCCGCTCGAACTCCGGGTGATAGACCCGCAACGAGTCGCTGCCGAACTCGACCGCCTCACGCCAGTGCGGTTCGGCAGCGAGCATCCCTTTCATCACGGACTTCCCGGCGCCCGTCTGCCCGCCCAGCAGCAGCACTCGTGGCCGTTTTTGCGACACCCCGCCAGCCAGTTCGTACGGCACGATTCGCCGCTCGAAGATCTGTCGGTACCTGTCCGGCTCCAGCCGGTACCTGTTGGCGTCCAGTTCCGTTGGCGGTTCAGTCGTCATCGGTCCACCGGCCGGGGTAGAGCTGCCGGACCAGCGGGGTGTACTTCGCGATCGCGGCGGCTACTGCGGCGCGGTCGCGTGGATCTAGTGCCTTTCGTTCGGCCACGTACTGCGTTGCCTGGTCCTCCCATTTCTGCAGGACGGCCGGGTCCGGGTCGGGTTTCGCGCTCTCGGCCTCGGCCTGAGCCGCACACCAGCCGATCAGGTCGCCGAACACGTCCTCGGCTACCTCGTAGTCGACTCCCTCCCGCAAGGTCGGAGCTGCCTTCTCGTCAGGGATATCCGTTGCCACGAAGGTCCTTTCGTCGTCGTCGCACTCATCGTAGGGAATCGTGCGCGGTCGGTGGGCCGGGTCCGGGCGAGCTGTGGACAACCCCCGGTTCAGGTGGCTGGTTCGGGGATTTGGTGGAGGGTGCGCAAGGGGGAGAGGACGACGAAGCCGGCGCCGAGTAGGGCGCCGGCTCCGCTGATCCAGAGGGTCACGCGGAGGCTGAGGGCGGTGGCGAGGAAGCCGCCCAGCAGGCTGCCGATGGGTGCGACTCCCCAGCCGACGAAGCTCATCGTGGCGCTCACACGACCTTGGAGTTCGGGCGGGCAGAGGCGCTGGCGGATGCTCGACTGCAGGATGTAGCAGACGATGATGCTGACCGCGGCGAGCAGCGTCGCCACGACGTACCAGGTCAGTCGCCAGCCCGGGCCGGTCATCGCCTGGACCAAGAAGGCCACGCCGATCCCGATGCTGGCCAGCAAGAGAGCGCGTGCCTCGCCGAGTCGCCTGCTGAGCCGTTCCGTGAACCACGAGGCCGCCAGCGCACCGAGCAACCCGATCATGCTGAGCAGGCCGATCGTGCTGGGGGAGAGGTGGACCTCCCGGACCAGGAAGACGATGATCACGGCGTTGTTGGCCGACTGGAACAGGAACGTGGTCGTCAGGTTCAGCGCGATCGGTCGCAGTAGCGGATGCCGGAACACGTAGCGCATCCCTTCCCCGATCTCCCGCCGGAGGTTCGGACGCTCGAGCGGCGAGGGCCGAGGTTCCGGCATACGGATCGAGCGGAGCCAGAGCGCGGACCAGACGAAGCTCAGTGCGTTCAGGCCGAGCGTGACGGCCGCGGTCAGCCACTGAACCAGAAATCCGCCGGCTCCGGCCCCGATCACCGCCGCGACCGAATGGTTGGCGGCCAGCTTCGCGTTGCCCGGCAGCAATTGGTCCGGTGCGAGCAGCCTCGGCGGGTACGAGCTATGCGCCACGTCGAACAGGACTGTCAGAATCCCGGACAACGCGAGTACGACGTACAGCTGGGTCAGGTTCAGTACGCCGAACCAGGCCGCGACCGGGATCGACCCGAAGAGCACTGCGCGGCCGAGATCCGACCAGACGAGGACCGGTAGGCAGCGGATCCGGTCGACCCAGGCGCCGGCGAACAAGCCGAGCAGTAGCCACGCGGCTGTCTCGCAGGTCCGTAGTAGCGAGACCTGCATCGCTGTGGCATTCAGAGTCAGTACTGCGAGCAGCGGCGCCGCCGACATCGCCAGGCGGCTGCCGAGCTGACTCAGCAGATCAGCCGTCCACAACCGGCGGAAGTCGGGATGGCTCAGGATGCTGGGCTTCATCCGGCGACCGTAGACCGCAAGTTGAGCCCTGTCGACTCAATGTCAAGAAACTTGAGTCGACCACACTCAACTCTGAGTCTGGACCGCCGCGCCACTTCGCGCTGACGGTTAGCCGCGCTGATCGGGCGGCCGGCTCAGGGGCTGGGGGACAGGTCGAGGAGTTTCATCAAAGTGGTGGCGTCTCTGGGCGCCATCACCTTGGTGTCGTTGTCGAAGTACACGAAGACGTCGTGGTCGCTCGCCCAGCCGCGGATCCGCTTCGCCCAGTTCTTCAGAGCCTTGTCGGTGTAGCCGCTGACGTAGAGCTCCTCGTCGCCGTGCAAGCGGACGTAGACGAAATCGGCGGTGACATGATCGAACACCGGCCAGGTGCCGGCCGTATCCGCGATCACGCAAGCCACTCCGTGTTTGCGCAGCAGGTCGGTGAAGGCGGGGTCGGCGAACCCGGGATGCCGCACCTCCATCGCGTGACGCACGGGGCGGTCGGCGTCGGTCTCGGTCAACGCGCGGCCGTCGAGCCGCTCGTCGTGCTTCGCGGCGAGCGCGGGCCGCCTCGGTCGTGGTACGAGGTAGTGCCGCCAGGAACCGGTCGACGACTTCGGCTTCGAAAGGCAGATTCGCGGGGGTCTGCCAGAGGATCGGGCCCAGCGCGGGGCCGAGTCCGAGCACGCCTGAGGCGAAGAAGTTCGCGAGCACGGTGTCGGCGTCGCGCAGTCGCTTCATGTGGGTGATGAACCGGCCGCCCTTGACCGAGAAGACGAAGTCGTCCGGAGTACTCGCCCGCCAGCGCTGGTAGCTCTCCGGCCGTTGCAGCGAATAGAACGAGCCGTTGATCTCGACCGAGTTCACCTGCCGGGACAAATACTCCAGCTCACGCTTCTGCGCGAGCCCCTCGGGATAGAACACCCCACGCCACGGCGGATAAACCCACCCCGACGTCCCGATCCGAATATTCACAGCCCTCCAGTCCCCTCGCACGTCTGCCGGAAACCAGAGTGCCTGGAAACCAGAGCGCCCCGGTGATTGCTCACCGGGGCACAGGACGCTGGTGGGGTCAGCCGGTGAACGGGACCGCCGCGACGATCTCGACGGTGACGTCCTTGCCGTTGGGCGCCGCGTAGGTCGCCTTCTCACCCTTCTTCTTGCCCAGGATGGCTGAGCCGAGCGGGGACTGCGGCGAGTACACGTCGATGTCGACCGAGGCGTCCAGGGCCAGCAGTTCGCGGGAGCCGAGCAGGAAGGTCTCGACGTCGTCGTCACCGGCGAACTTGATGGACACCTTCATACCGGGCTCGACCTTGCCGCCGGCCTTCGGCGTCTCGCCGACCTGGGCACGGCGCAGCATGTCCTCGAGCTGCCGGATCCGGGCCTCCATCTTGCCCTGCTCGTCCTTGGCGGCGTGGTACCCGCCGTTCTCCTTGAGGTCGCCCTCGTCCCTGGCGTCGCTGATCCGCTGGGTGATCTCGGCCCGGGACGGGCCCTTGAGGTGCTCCAGTTCGGCCTTCAGCTGGTCGTAGCCATCCTGTGTCAGCCAGACAACGCTCTCCTCGGCAATCTTCTGCGTCACGGGCTGCTCCTTGTATCGATGGGTGGACAGAAAAAGCCACTGGCCGCCGTCGTCGACGGCGACCAATCCACTGAGCGTAGCAAGATCGGGCCCCGAACCCCACTGTTCAGTGCTCCCTCTAGCGCTGCGCAAACGTTTGCGCGGCATCGAAGGCAATCGTTTACCCAGCGGGAACGGGTCGATCCGCCTCAAGGCGGGCCGAGAGCCGGCCAAATGCGGGGATCGACGCGGGCCAGCGCGGGGTTCAGTGCCGGATCAGCGGGGGGGCAGCGTCGGATCAGCGGGGGTGGTGGACGTCCGCGGTGGTGCAGCCGACCAGTACGACGGCGGTCGCGTCCCGCTGGGTGGTGAGGGTCGCATCCAGGCTCTGCCGACGGGGTGAATCGGCCGTGACGGTGAGGGTCAGCTCGCCGACGATCGAGAAGTCGGCCGCCTTCGCCTGCAGTCGGCAGGACGCCTCGACGTCCTTGGCCCGGTCCACCTGGATGGTCGCGGTCGCCGACGTCGGCGAGGTGATGGTGAACCCGAGCAACCGCGATGACACCGGCGGGGTGGACTGCACGAACGCGGCCCACAGCAGCCAGGCGAGTGCCGTCAGCGCCAGGACACCGATGATCCCCAGCACCAGCGGCTGGCGGCCACGGCCGTTGCGGGTCCGGCCGTAACGGGCGTCCAGGTCGGTTGCGGATGGGTCGGTCAACGGTTCTCCTCGGGCTTGGAGGACCATTGTGACTTGTGACCGAAGATCTTCGTCTGCTGCATGTCCATGCTCACCCCGATGACGAGTCCAGCAAGGGCGCCGCATCCACCGCCAAATACGTCGCCGAAGGCGTCGATGTGATGGTGGCCACCTGTACCGGCGGCGAGCGTGGCTCGATTCTGAACCCGAAGATGGATCGCCCCGAGGTATTGGCGAACATCAGCGAGATCCGTCGCCAGGAGATGGACGCGGCCCGCGAGATCCTCGGCATCCGGCAGGAATGGCTCGGCTGGGTCGACTCCGGTTTTCCCGAGGGCGATCCGCTGCCCCCGCTGCCCGAGGGCTGCTTCGCCTCGCTGAAGGTGGAGGACGCCGCCGCTCCGCTGGTGAAGCTGATCCGCGAGTTCCGTCCGCAGGTCGTCACGACGTACGACGAGAACGGCGGCTACCCGCACCCGGATCACGTGATGTGCCACCAGATCACCGTCGCCGCCTTCGAGGCCGCCGGTGACAAGGAGGCCTACCCGGAACTGGGCGAGCCGTGGCAGCCGCTGAAGCTGTACTACCACCACACCTTCCACCGCGAGCGGATGAAGGCGCTGCACGACGCGATGGCCGCCCGCGGGCTGGAGTCGCCGTACGCCGAGCGGCTGAAGGACTGGAAGCCGGACCCGGAGAACGAGCGCCGGATCACCACCCGGGTGGAGTGCGCCGAGTACTTCGGCGTACGGGATCGGGCCCTGCTCGCGCATGCGACCCAGATCGATCCCGACGGCGGCTGGTTCACCGTGCCGCTCGAGGTGCACCAGCAGGCCTGGCCCACCGAGGACTACGAACTGGCTCGCAGTCTGGTGGAATCCGAACTGCCCGAGGACGACCTCTTCGCGGGGCTGCGCTGAGGCCGGGGCGCGACGGTGAGACACTGGCCAGGTGACCGCGATGACCCCACTTCTGACGACCGTGCGCCCGATGACCGAGATCGACCCGAACTCGGTCAAGCCCGGCTGGGTCGCGCTGCTGATCGTGCTCGCGCTCGCTGCCGCCACGGTGCTGTTGTGGCGCAACATGGGCAAACAGCTGAAGCGGATCGACTTCGATCCCAGCGATGGACAGCCGCCGGCCGAGGACGCTTCTGCGCCCGGCCGAGCACAGTCCGTAGACCGGCCGACCACGGACAGCTCAGCGGACCAGGCTGGCGCTGCCGCGCCGGCGACGACGGATCCGGAAGCCCCGAAACCAACTAGGTAAGGGGATTGTCACGAGATGGTGTCGTGACGGGTCACTTTTTCGTCGCACACCTATAGTGAGCGCGTGTCGAACCAAGGTGCCGAGGGCGGGAACGCTCTGTGACCGCGACCCGCGCCGCCCGGCATCGCGTGCCCGGACGTCTGGTAGCGGGTGGCGCGAGCGCAGTACTGGTCGCTTCCGTAGCGCTGGTCATCGGGCTGTATGCCGCCGGTAGCGAGCCTCAGGACGACGGGATCGGTGGCCCGGGCAGCTTCGTCCACTGGCTGCTGCCCTTTTTCCGATTGCTGTCCACGATGGCCACCGTCGGTTGTGCGGGCGCCTTGCTCGCCGCCGTCGTGCTGCTCCGGACGGACGGCGGCCCGCTGGGTATCCAGGGCCGGCGGGCGATCCGGGACGCGAGCAACTCGGCGATCATCTGGGCCGCCGCGGCCTTCGGCGGCGCGATCATCACGGCCGCCGTGCTGACCAACACCCGGGTCGATCTGCTCCGGCTGAAGCTGGACGACGCGCTCGGCGTGCCCGAGGTGAAGGCACTGCTGATCACCGGCATCCTCGTCGTCGCGCTGGCGGTCGGGATCCGCCGCGTCCAGACCTCGTCGGCCGCGGGGCTCGGCGTGCTGGTCGCCATCGCCGCACTGGTCCCACCGGCTCTCACCACTTACCCCCGCAACGAGTCGTACGTCGTACTCGCGGGTGCCGCGCTCGTCATCCACGTGATCGCCGCGACCACCTGGGTCGGCGGACTGGCCGGCCTGGTCCGGTACGGCCGTGCCAGCCGGCAAGGGCTCCCGATGGTGCTCGAGCGGTTCAGCCAGGTCGCACTGGCATCCTCGATCGCGGTGCTGGTGAGCGGCGTGATCAGCGCGGCCGGACGGCTCGCGGCCAAGGGCGGCGGCTTCAGTTCCGCGATGGACGTGCTCACCTCCGACGCGTACGGCGGTTTGCTGCTGGCCAAGACGCTCGCGTTCGTCGTACTCATCATCTGCGGCTGGTTCCACCGCCGGCGGGTGATCGCCAAGGTCGACGAATTCACCGCGGGCTTCTGGCAACTGGTCGGCGGCGAACTCGTCGTGATGGCGATCGCCATCGGCCTCTCGGTCGCCCTGGCCCAAACCGCCTAGGCACCGGCTAAGCGGTGGGCTCGACTGCTCGTCTCTGCCGCACTGCCTCGTAGATCGTGATGCCGGCGCTGACCGCGACGTTCAACGAGTCGACGTGCCCGTACATCGGCAGCTTGGCGGTCCGGTCCGCCTTCTCCAGCAGTTCGGCAGAGAGACCGTGCTTCTCAGAACCGACCAGGATTGCCGTGGGTCCGGACAGGTCCAGATCAGTCACATAGTCGGTGGCCGCGGGTGTCGTAGCCACCGTCGACAGCCCGTTGGAATGCGCCCAGGCAAGAAAATCGGCCGTGCTCGCAGATGCCACCCGAACCGAGAACACAGCGCCCTTGCTGGCGCGGATGACGTTCGGGTTCCCCCAATCGGTGACCGGGTCCACGGACACGACCGCGACCGCGCCGGCAGCGTCGGCCGTACGCAGGATCGCGCCAAGGTTGCCTGGCTTCTCCACGCTGCCGCAGACCACCACCAGCGGGTTCGAATCCAGCGCGATCTGGTCGAGGCCCGTTTCGACGGTGGGAATGACCGCCAGCCACCCGTCGGCTCCCTCGCGGTAGGCAGCCTTCTCGAACGCGGGCCGGCTCAGGTGGAAGACCGGGGCCAACTCACCCAGGCGCGCCGCGAGTCCGAGCGGGTCGTCGTCGATCAGGTCCGGGCAGAGATACACCTCGATCGGTGCGACTCCGGTGGACACGGCGTGGGCGAGTTCGTTGTACCCCTCGACCAGGCAGACCTGTTCCCTGTCCCTGAGACGGCGGTTCCTCAGCGCCACGAGCCGTTTGACCCTCGGATTGGTGACGCTGGTGATGATTGCGATGTCACTGCCGCTCATGGCTGGATCCTACTTCTGGGGATCGGGACCATCCCGCGCAGGAGGCGCGGGCGGCCGACCGCATACCGTGGGGGCATGGCGCCCTCGAACGAGCTCGGATCGTCGACCTCACCGTACTTGCGGCAGCACGCGGACAATCCGGTGCACTGGCGGCAGTGGTCCGAGGCGGCGTTCGCGGAGGCGCGGGAGCGCGACGTACCGGTGTTCCTCTCGATCGGGTACTCGGCCTGCCATTGGTGTCATGTGATGGCGCACGAGTCGTTCGAGGACGAGCAGACCGCGGCGTACCTGAACGAGCATTTCGTCAGCATCAAGGTGGATCGCGAAGAACGCCCCGATGTGGACGCGATCTACATGGAGGCGACGGTCGCGATGACCGGCCAGGGCGGCTGGCCGATGTCGGTGTTCCTCACCCCGGCCGCCGAGCCGTTCTTCTGCGGTACCTACTTCCCGTCCGAGCCGCGCGCCGGGATGGCGACCTTCCGCCAGTTGCTGGAGTCGCTGACCGAGGCGTGGCGGAGCAAGCGCGGTCAGATCGACAAGATCGGTCGCGACGTGGTCGAGCAACTCAGCGCCCGTAGCCATCCCGCCGGCGACGAGATCGGCGCCGAGACCCTGGAACGAGCGGTCGCGCTGCTGAAGGCCGAC
This sequence comes from Kribbella qitaiheensis, assembly GCF_014217565.1. Lineage (NCBI taxonomy): Bacteria > Bacillati > Actinomycetota > Actinomycetes > Propionibacteriales > Kribbellaceae > Kribbella > Kribbella qitaiheensis. The sequence goes on along the minus strand of NZ_CP043661.1, from coordinate 2,691,709 downwards.
TTCGATCCGGTCGACGCCGGTTTCGGGCGGGCGCCGAAGTTCCCGCCGTCGATGGTGCTCGACTTCCTGCTCCGCCATCACCGCCGGACCGGCTCGGCCGACGCGCTGCGGATGGTCACCGAGACCTGCGAGCGGATGGCCCGCGGCGGCATGTACGACCAGCTCGCCGGCGGCTTCGCGCGGTACAGCGTGGACGGGCAATGGGTGGTGCCGCATTTCGAGAAGATGCTGTACGACAACGCGCTCCTGCTCGACCTCTACACCCAGTGGTTCGCGCTCACGGGCGAGCCGCTGGCCCGGCGGATCGCGACCGAGACCGCCGACTTCCTGATCGCCGAGCTCCGCACGCCCGACGGCGGCTTCGCCTCCGCGCTCGACGCGGACACCGAAGGTGTCGAAGGCAAGTACTACGTCTGGACGCCGGACGAGCTGCGCGAGGTGCTCGGACCCGACGACGCCGGCTGGGTGATCGAGCTCTGCGACGTCACCGGCACCTTCGAACACGGCTTGTCCGTTCTCCAGCTCCGCCAGGACCCAGATGATCCCGACCGCTGGGACAAGCTGAAGTCCGTACTACGGGATGCTCGGTCCCGGCGTACTTATCCCGCCCGCGACGACAAGGTAATCGCGGCGTGGAACGGTCTCGCCATCACCGGGCTGGCCCGGGCGGGCGTAGTACTGGGTAAGCCGGAGTATGTCGAAGCGGCCGTGCGGGCGGCCGGATTGATCCGGGACGTTCACCTCGACGAGTCCGGCCGGCTGCACCGGACTTCGCGGGACGGCAAGGCCGGTACTGCGCACGGAGTGCTGGAGGACTACGCCGCATTTGCGCAGGCCTGTCTCACCTTGCTCGGGGTGACCGGGGATGCGAGCTGGCTGACGACCGCTGAATCCCTGCTGGACCGGGTGATCGGGCAATTCGTTGCCGACGGCACCTTCTACGACACGGCCGCGGATGCCGAGGCGCTGGTCTGGCGGCCGAAGGACCCGACGGACAACGCCAGCCCGTCCGGCGTATCGCTCGCCGCGGAGGCGTTGACGACAGTGGCGTCGCTGACTGGATCGGTCCGCTGCGAGACCGCCGCCGGGCAGGCGCTGACGGCTTCGGCGGCGCTGGCCGCCCGGGCTCCGCGATTCGCGGGGAGGGCTCTGGCCGTCGCCGAGACACTGGCCGCCGGGCCGTTGGAGATCGCCATCGCCGGCGTCTCCGACGAGTTGTTGCGGATCGCAATCACCGATTCGCCGTGGGGGACCGCGGTGGTCCAGGGCGATCCCGGACTCGCCGTTCCGCTGATGGAAGGCCGTGAGCTCCGCGATGGCCGCGCCGCGGCGTACGTGTGTCAGAAGTTCACCTGCCGGCTGCCGGTCGTGTTGCCGGAAGACCTTCGGCATGCGTTGCGTCCCGCGCGCTGACCCCTCGCGAAGCGCGGGTTTTCCCTGTCATTTCAGCAGAATCGCTTGACGCCACGGCCCTGCGGGGGCCAGAGTCCTCCTTCAGTCGGATGTAACAGAACTCGCACGGTCTGACACACAGTGTCACAAGTGAGCAATGGCACTGCTGGGCCAGAACGTCCGGCGTCCCCATTTGAATAGCGGTCGCTGCGCCCAAACAGCGACCACACCGTGAGGAGATGTTGTCTTGAAACGACTGACATCAGCAGGGGCGGTGGCCATCGTCGCAGCAGCTGGACTGGCTGCGACCTTCACCGGCTCGCCCGCCGGAGCCGCCACCCGTACGGCTCCACTGCCGGTATCCGGCTTCAACCAGCCGGCCGCCGTTCAGGCCGAACAAGCGCTCACCGCGCGGACGGCCGCAGCGCTCGGTCTCGCAGGAGGCGAGGTGCTCAAGGTCCGCGACGTGGTGAAGGATGCCGACGGCACCGAATACGTCCGCTACGACCGCACCTTCAACGGTCTCAAGGTTGTCGGCGGCGACCTGATCGTGAAGCGCAAGGGTGAGTCGATCAGCCACGTCACCTACAACCGCGGCGCCAGCAAGGTCGGTGTCGCGTCGACCAGGCCGACGCTGTCGCAGTCGGCAGCACTTGCCAAGGGCGCGAAGTCGGCGGACTTCAAGGCCACTGGCAACAAGGGCGCACTGGTCGTCTACGTGACGCCCAGCAAGCCCGTCCTCGCCTACGAGGTCGTCACCACCGGCGTCAAGGCCGACCAGACCCCGTCGGTCCTGCACTCCTTCATCGACGCCAAGTCCGGCGCGGTGCTGGCCACTGACGACGAGATCAAGACCGGTACCGGCAACTCCATGTACGCCGGCACGGTGACCATCGGTACGTCGGGCAGCTACTCGATGACCGACCCCAACCGCGGTGGCAACAACACCACGGACCTGAACGGTGCCACCTCCGGCAACGGCACGGTGTTCACCGACCCGGACGACACCTGGGGCGACGGAACCGCTTCGAACCGGCAGACCGCCGGTGTCGACGCGCACTACGGCTCGCAGCTGACCTGGGATTACTACAAGAACGTTCACGGCCGCAACGGCATCTTCAACAACGGCCAGGGCGCTCGCTCCCGCGTGCACTACGGCAGCTCGTACGTGAACGCGTTCTGGGACGGCACCCAGATGACGTACGGCGACGGCTCGGGCAACACCCACCCGCTGACCGCGATCGACGTGGCCGGCCACGAGATGAGCCACGGTGTCACCGAGGCCACCGCCAACCTGAACTACTCCGGTGACGCGGGCGGTCTGAACGAAGCGACCTCGGACATCTTCGGCACGATGGTCGAGTTCTACGCGAACAACTCGTCGGACCCGGGTGACTACCTGATCGGCGAGAAGATCAACATCAACGGCAACGGCACGCCGCTGCGCTACATGGACAAGCCGTCCAAGGACGGTGCCAGCAAGGACTGCTGGACCACCAGCACCGGCGGGCTCGACCCGCACTACTCCTCCGGCCCGCTGAACCATTGGTTCTACCTGGCCTCCGAGGGCACCGGCTCCAAGGTCATCGGCGGCGTCACGCACAGCAGCACCGCGTGCGACGGCGCGACCATCGTCGGTGTCGGTCACGACGTGGCAGCCAAGGTCTGGTACCGCACGCTGAGCACCAAGCTCAGCTCGGGCAGCACCTACAAGGACGCTCGTGAAGGAGCCATCACCTCCGCCAAGGAGCTGTACGGCGCCGATTCGAACGAGTGCAAGGGCATCCAGGCGGCGTTCAACGGCATCTCGGTTCCGGCCGGCGCCGCCGCCTGCGGTGGCACCACCGAGCCACCGCCCACCGGTGACAACAAGCTGCTCAACCCGGGCTTCGAGTCCGGTGCCACGAACTGGACCGGTACGACGGGCGTGATCACCAACAGCACCTCGAAGCCGGCCCGCACGGGCAGCTACAAGGCGTGGCTGCAGGGCAACGGCCGCAGCAGCACCGAGAACATCGGCCAGTCCGTAGCGATCCCGGCCACGGCGACCGCCGCGAGCCTGTCGCTGTGGATCAAGATCGACACGGCCGAGACGACCAGTTCGACGGTGTACGACACGGTCAAGGTACAGATCGTGGATGGTTCGACGACCACCACGCTCGGCACCCTGTCCAACCTCGACAAGAACACCGCCTACGCCCAGAAGACGTTCAATGTCACGTCCTACAAGGGCAAGACCGTCACGGTGAAGTTCCTCGGCGCGGAAGACTCCTCGCTGCAGACCAGCTTCGTCATCGACGACACCGCGCTGACCGTCAGCTGACCAGCGCGTCGTAGTACCGAAGTGTCCGGGGGCGAGTCACCGCCCTGATTCGTCCCCGGACCTGCCTGTTCCCTCCCGTCATGAGGGAGTTCCCCCTGCCGGGAAGCACGTGTCCCAACGAATCCGGTCGCTGCGCCCATTCAGCGACGAAACCGTGAGGAGTGCTGTCTTGAAGAGATTGACATCAGTAGGGGCAATCGCCGTAGTAGCGGCCGCGGGCCTGGCCATCGCGCCCGCGGGAGCAGCTGTCCGCTCCGCCCCGTTGCCCGCTTCGGGCTTCGACCAGCCGGCAGCCGTCCAGACCGAGCAGGTGCTGTCCGCGAAGACCGCGGCCGCACTCGGCCTGGGCAGTGGTGAGGTTCTGAAGGTCAAGGATGTGGTGAAGGACGCCGACGGGACCGAGTACGTCCGCTACGACCGGACGTTCAACGGCCTGAAGGTGGCCGGCGGTGACCTGATCGTGAAGCGCACTGGTGACGGCGCGATCAGCGGAGTCAGCTACAACCGCGGTGCGAGCAAGGTCGGCGTTGCCTCGACCAAGCCCACGCTCTCGCAGTCGGCCGCCTTGGCCAAGGGTGCGAAGTCGGCCGGCTTCAAGGCCACCGGCAACCAGGGCACGCTGGTCATCTACGTGACGCCGAGCAAGCCCGTGCTGGCCTACGAGGTCGTCACCACCGGAGTCAAGGCCGACCAGACCCCCTCGGTGCTGCACTCGTTCATCGACGCGAGCACCGGTGCGCTGCTGGACTCCGACGACGAGATCAAGACCGGCACCGGCAACTCGATGTACGCCGGCACGGTCACGATCGGTACCTCTGGTAGCTCCGGCAACTACGTCATGAAGGACACCGCCCGTGGCGGCAACTACACCACGGACCTGAACGGTGGATCTTCCGGTGCGGGGACCACCTTCACCGACGCGGACAACGTCTGGGGTACGGGAGCCGCTTCGAACCGGCAGACCGCCGCGGTCGACGCGCACTACGGCTCGCAGCTGACCTGGGACTACTACAAGAACGTCCACGGCCGCAACGGCATCTTCAACAACGGCCAAGGTGCCCGCTCACGCGTTCACTACGGCAACGCGTACGTCAACGCCTTCTGGGACGGCACCCAGATGACGTACGGCGACGGGTCGGGCAACACCCACCCGCTGACCGCCATCGATGTCGCGGGCCACGAGATGAGCCACGGTGTCACCGAGGCGACGGCGGGCCTGAACTACTCCGGTGACGCGGGCGGCCTGAACGAGGCCACCAGCGACATCTTCGGCACGATGGTGGAGTTCTACGCCAACAACCCGACCGACGTCGGTGACTACCTGATCGGCGAGAAGATCAACATCAACGGCAACGGCACCCCGTTGCGCTACATGGACAAACCGTCCAAGGACGGGCGCGGCAGCCAGGACTGCTGGACCACCGGCACCAAGAACCTGGACCCGCACTACTCGTCCGGCCCGCTGAACCACTGGTTCTACCTGGCCTCCGAGGGCACCGGAAGCAAGACCATCAACGGTGTCTCGTACAACAGCACCTCCTGCAACGGCACTACCTTCGCCGGTGTGGGTCGTGACGTGGCCGCCAAGGTTTGGTACCGCACGCTGAGCACCAAGCTCAGCTCGGGCTCGAACTACGCGGCGGCCCGCAACGGTGCCATCACCTCCGCCAAGGAGCTGTACGGCGCGGGCTCTGCCCAGTGCCTGGGCATCCAGAAGGCATTCGCTGCGATCAACGCTCCGGCAGGGACCGCAGTCTGCTAATACCCCTGGACCCGGTGCGCGGCCTTGCCCAGGCTGCGCACCGGGCCCTTCCTTTGTGAGGCAAAGGAGTTACCGCCCATGCTCAAGTCCCCCCTGTACGGCGTACTCGGCGCCGCCCTCGTCGCAACGGCTGTCCTCGTCCCAGGATCAGCCGCGAACGCGGTCGACTCGCCCGACATCTCCGTCACCAACACCAAGGCGCACCTGGACCAGCTCCAGACCATCGCCACCAACAACGGCGGCAACCGCTACACCGGCCGGACCGGGTACCGCGCTTCCGCCGACTGGGTGAAGGCCAAGCTCGACGCTGCCGGCTTCACCACCACCCTGCAGTCGTTCTCCACGTCAGCCGGTACGTCGTACAACGTGATCGCGGAGTGGCCGCAAGGCGACGCGAACCACGTCGTGATGACCGGTTCGCACCTGGACAGCGTCAGTGCGGGGCCGGGGATCAACGACAACGGCAGCGGTAGCGCCGGTGTCCTCGAGACCGCGTTGACGTACGCCGCCAGCGGCCAGGTCCCCAAGAATCGGCTGCGTTTCGGCTTCTGGGGGGCCGAAGAGCTCGGGTTGCTCGGTTCGAAGTACTACGTGAACAACCTGCCCGCGGCCGAGCGGGACAAGATCGAGCTGTACCTGAACTTCGACATGATCGCGTCGCCCAATCCGGGCTACTTCATCTACGACGACAACGCGGCCGGCAACGGTGCTCGCGACGACCTGAAGACGTACTTCACCGGCAAGAGCATCCAGACCGAATTCGTCGACGTACAAGGCCGTTCGGACCATGCGGCGTTCCGATCGCTCGGGATCCCGACCGCCGGCACCTTCTCCGGCGCCGAGGACATCAAAACCTCCGCGCAGGCGACCAAGTGGGGCGGTACGGCCAACCAGGCGTTCGACGCCTGCTACCACCGGTCCTGCGACACGATCAACAACCTGAACCTGACCTCGCTGGACCGTCAGATCGACGCGATCGGTCACATGGTCTGGAACTACGCCCAGAAGGACTACGGGACAACGGTGCCGCCGACCGGCGACAACCTGCTCCTCAACCCGGGCTTCGAATCAGGTGCGACCAGCTGGACCGGCACCACCGGCGTGATCACCAACAGCACGTCGAAGCCGGCCCGTACGGGTAGCTACAAGGCTTGGCTGCAGGGCAACGGCCGCAGCAGTACCGAGAACATCGGTCAGTCCGTCGCCATCCCGGCCTCGGCGACGGCGGCAGCGCTGTCCCTGTGGATCCGGATCGACACCGCCGAGACGACCACCTCGACGGTCTACGACACCGTGAAGGTGCAGGTCGTCGACGGCGCCACGACGACCACGCTGGCGACGTACTCGAACCTGGACAAGAGTACGTCGTACGTGCAGAAGACGCTGAACGTCCTTGCTTACAAGGGCAAATCGGTCACAGTGAAGTTCCTCGGCGCCGAGGACTCCTCACTGCAGACCAGTTTCGTGATCGACGATGTGGCGTTGACGGCCGGCTAGACCGGTTTGCAGAGCTTCGGCGAGGTGGCCTCGGTCAGCAGTCTGCCGACCGGGGTCACCATCGGCTTGACCTTGGGGTCCTCGAGCCGGGCGAGCGCGCCACCGGCCGAGACCGCGATGATCATGTCGTCGGGGTGCTTGATCGTCGGCTTCGTCGTCCCGACCGAGGCCCAGTCGACCTGCCCGACGGCAACGATGACGGTGTTGAACAGGCCGGTCTCCACCTTGCAGTGGACCGGGTTCCCACCGCGGCTGCTCACGCTCGCGATGCCGTCCGCACCGAGCACGACACGGTCGTCGAAGCCGGCGAAACCGCCGGATCTGGTGACGGTGAGCGGCATGGCGTCGGACGTGCGAGTGCTGCTCGGCCCGCTGGTCGGCGTACCGGGCGTGCTGGTCGAAGGTGTGCTGGGCGGCGGCGTGGTCGGAGCACTGCCGGAGTTGGTCTCGTCACCACATCCGGCTAATACCAGGCCGGCGGCGGCTGCCAGTGCTGCGTACCGAATGTTCTTCACACCCTCATACATACCCTTGCTGGGGGTGATGGGATCCTTCGATGGTGGGCTGGTACACGAATGTCATCCGGTCGTTAGGGCACCACCGATGGTTCGCTACCGTCGGTCGCGCAGCCGTGCCGATTGATCGCTGGCTGCAACGAAAGACCGGAGGCCGGGTCACCATCCTCGGCCGATCCGCCTTGCCTACTTTGCTTCTGACCACCCGCGGGCGGAAATCCGGTCTGCACCGGACCGTGCCACTGATCTACGCGCCGGACGGTGACGGATTCGTCGTCACCGCGTCCAACTGGGGTCAGGAGACGCACCCGGCCTGGTCGGGCAACCTGCTCGCGTCCGCCGATGCCACCGTGTCGTTGTCCGGCGGCCGCGAGATCCCGGTCCGCGCCACCTTGGCCGAAGGGCCTGAGCGGGATCGGGTCTGGCCACTCGTCACTCGCGTCTGGCCGGCCTACGACACGTACGTCGTCCGCAGCGGCCGAGAGATCCGGGTCTTCGTCCTGACTCCTAGATGATCTCTTTCACCAGGTCGACGATGGCTCGGGTGAGCCGGACGCGTTCGTAGAAGAGGCTCTCGGTGGCGGCGTCGTTCTTGCCGAACAACTCCAACGGCAAGGCAGTGAAGGCCGCCCGGCACAGCAACGAACCCAGGTAGCCGTAGCGCACCTGTTCCTCGGGCACGATCATCCCCTCGGCGGCCAATCCCTCCATGAACGCCGGGACGATGGTCCGGTGGACGGCCGGCAACGCGTCCGCCGACAGTTCGCCCGCGTGCGCCAATCCGATCAGTAGCTGACCAAGGTCGAATCCGACCGCCTGCGGGCAGTCGAAACCCCAGTCGATCACCACGAACTCGTTCTCGTTGTCCTTCGGCACCAGCAGGTTCTGCGGACTCGCGTCCCCGTGCTGATAGGTCTGCGGCAACGCGTCAAGGGCATCCAGTACTGCGGGCAGCCGGGCGCCGAGCTCGAGCAGTTCGTCCCTCAGCCCGTGGTCGCCGGCGTTGCAGACCGCTGAGGCGAGCATCGGATGCCGCCAGGTCTGATCATCGGCCAGTCCCGGCAACGCGGCCAGCTGCACCCGGCCGGTTGTGTAGTAGCGCAGCCCGATCCCCGCCGTCTCGCCGTACCCGCCCCGCCGGAACGGCTCCACCAGGTGAGTCTGCCGCCGGGCGGACAACCTGCCCAGCAGGTACGCCGCGCGCTCGAACCGCTCCATCGGCCAGCAGCCAGGTGCCTGATCCACGTTCTCCATCCACAGCACGGCCCGATCGTCCTCGTGCTCGTCGATCCGGTACGCCGTCGGCAGCCGAAGCCCGTCGGGAAGGATGCCCGCGATGTCGCTGCGATGGACCGCGACCTCGAGCTGCCAGGGCATGTTGTCGATGAAGTCCTGGCGGACCGGCTCCGGGATGAGGTGGATCAGCGGCCAGTGCCGGACCGACTGGAGCTTCTTGATGAAGCAGGACCACTTGACCTCGTCACCGTTGGGCAGAGCCGCCGTACCGAGCAGCCGGAGCAGCTCCGCGGTGCTCGGCGTACCGATCAGGTAGTCGACCGGCTCCACCCGGACCGCCGTCGGCCGGGCGCCGGGCTGTCCGGTGATGCTCTCGACTAGTTGGCTGAACTCCTGCTCGCCCAGTGCGTCCCGGCCGAGCGGCGCGAGCGTCTCGGTCAGGCTTGCGGTGCTGTTCATGGTTTCCCCCGGGGTGGACGTCATTTCCTTGATGCTGCCGCCACACCCTTCAGCCAGCCTTCAGATCCCCGCCTTGCGATCGCTGTCAGGCCCCGCCTCGCCGAAGAAGTAAAGCAGCCTTACCATCTTGATAGTAAAGTTGCCTTATGACTTCCGTCAACGCCCTCTCGGGCAGCCCGCGACCTCCGGTGGAGCGCGGGCTGCACATAGCCGGCCTGTTCGGTCTCGCCCTGAAGCGACTCCGGGCGGAGATCGAGATCGACTCCGAGCGGGGGTTCCCCGACCTACGGGTGTCGCACTACCGGTTGCTGGAGCTGATCCCGGACTCGGGGGCGCGGATCACCGACCTGGCCGAGATCGCGGGGATGACGAAACAGGGTCTCGGCCAGCACGTGGATTATCTGGACAAGCTCGGCTTCACGGAGTCGGACCGGTTGCCCGAGGATCGCCGGGTCCGGTTGGTACGGCGTACGGGCAAGGGCGACGAGGCGGTCGCCTTCAGTCACGCCGCGATCGGACGGGTCGAGCAGGCGTGGAAAGAGCAGTTGGGGCCGGAACGCTACGAGCTGCTCCGGGGAATGCTGCTCGAGCTGTGCCAGCCCTTCACCGATGAGCTGGAGTGGCTGGAGCGGGATTAGCCGGCGCGGTAGGTGGCGATGCTGACGGCGATGTAGTGGCAGATGAAGGCAGCCACGGTGCAGGCGTGGAAGATCTCGTGGAAGCCGAACCACAGCGGTGACGGGTTCGGCCGCTTGATGCCGTAGACGACCGCGCCGATCGAGTACAGCCCGCCGCCGATCGCGAGCAGCGTGACCACCGCCGCGCCGCCCAGGTGGTAGAAGTCGTCCATCCAGAAGATCGCCACCCAGCCGAGGGCCAGGTAGATCGGCGTGTAGAGCCAGCGGGGCGCGCCGACCCAGAAGATCCGGAACAGGATGCCGATCAGGGCGCCGCCCCAGGCCAGGCTGAGCAGCAGGATCCGGTCGTTGCCGCGCAGCAGCACCATCCCCAGCGGGGTGTAGGTGCCGGCGATCAGCAGGAAGATGTTGCTGTGGTCGAGGCGGCGCAGGATCGCCTCGCCGGTCGGGCCCCAGTAGAACCGGTGGTAGAGCGCCGAGATGCCGAACAGCAGCATCGAGCCCAGCGTGTAGACGGCCGCGGCCCAGCGCGCGCTTGTGGTCGGCGCCAGGCAGATCAGCACGATCCCGGCCGCGGTGGCGAACGGGAAGGTGCCGGCGTGCAGCCAGCCGCGCAGTTTCGGCTTCAACGGCGCGAGGGCGCCGGACAAGCGATGGCCTGCTTCGGGGGAGGTGGTGTCGCTGGTGGCGGTCTTGGCCGTCATCGCCATCCTCTCGAGAGTGGGCGAAAGCTTACCTACGCAACCGTAACCTACGGTCCCGTAAGTCCAATGGGTCCTAAGGATGAAATGTAGGCCAGATCACCGCCACAGCACGTCTGCCCGGAGTGTCCGACGAACGAACTCCGGCGAAAGTTCGATGTCGGTTCCGGCACCTCTCAAGCGGCCGTTTGTCGGTTAGCCTCGTAGGCGAGCATCCAAGGAGATCATCTGCCCATGCGGACACCTGGCAAGCAAAAGCTGCGCAGCGCGGTGTACGGACTGTACGAGCGCCGGCTGGCGAAATCCCTCTCGCCGGACCGGATGCCACGCCATATCGGCGTCATCATCGACGGCAACCGGCGCTGGGCCAGAGCCACCGGTGATCCGGTGTCGCGCGGCCACGAGGCCGGGGCGAACAAGATCACCGAGTTCCTCGGCTGGTGCGACGAGGTCGGCGTCAAGGTGGTCACCGTCTGGATGCTGTCGACGGACAACCTGAGCCGGCCCGCCGAGGAGCTGGAGCCGCTGCTGCGGATCATCGAGCAGACGGTCGAGGAGCTCACCTCGATCGGCCGCTGGCGGATCCACCCGGTCGGCGCGCTCGACCTGCTGCCCGGCGCGACCGCCGAAGTACTCAAGGGCGCCGAGGCGGCCACCCAGATCGTGCAGGGCATGATCGTCAACGTGGCAGTCGGGTACGGCGGCCGCCGCGAGCTGGCCGACGCGGTTCGCTCGCTGCTGCTCGAGGAGGCCGCCAAGGGCATCTCGATCGAGGAACTGGCCGAGCGGGTCGACGTCGAGCACATCGCCGAACACCTGTACACCAAGGGCCAGCCGGACCCGGACCTGGTCATCCGTACGTCGGGGGAGCAGCGGCTCGGCGGCTTCCTGCTCTGGCAGAGCGCGCTGAGCGAGTTCTACTTCTGCGAGGCGCTCTGGCCGGACTTCCGGCACGTGGACTTTCTCCGAGCGATCCGGAACTACGCCCAGCGCGAGCGTCGCTTCGGGACCTGAGTACTGCGGGCGCAGGCGAGCCGCGGCCGCACCGGCGACACGTAGTACGGCGTCGCAGGTAGTAGGCGTAGGCGGCCGCGCCCAGCGCTGCACCCCAGACCACCCAGAGGGTGCCGGGCAACACCAGGCCCCACCCGGCGTCTGCCTCGTCGCCCTGCAGCCGGATGTTCATCAGGCCCGCTGGAACCAGTACTACGGCCACCAGCGCAGCCGGCACGATCGCCAGCGCAGGCGGGATCCGCTTGCCCGCCTTGAACCAGATCCAGCGCGGATAGACCTCGCCCCAACGGTGCACCAGGCCATGGGTCAGGATGCTGCCGCCGATGCCCATCACCGCCATCACGAGCGCCAGCTCGAGCATGTACGGCGTGTCCTTCATCATCTGCTCGAACTCGTCGGTGATGCCCAGCGGCCAGCCGAAGTACCAGGCGATGCGGGTGAACTCGTACGGGATGTTGGAGACGACTGCGACCAGCACTGCGCGGCGTCCCCAGCGCAGGGCGCCCTCGGGAGTTTGCCAGGCCTTCTCAGGGCCGTCGCCGCGTCCGCAGCTCAGGCAGAGGTCGCGCGCCCGACGGTGGTACGCCAGCGCTGTGGCGGCCCAGAGCAGGCCGCCGACGAACATCAGGATGAGGTTCACCCGGTGCCAGTACAGGACGTCGCCGATGCCGTCCTGCGGCCCGGGGATGCCGGTGAAGGCGAACACGAGCAGTGCAGGGGACAGGGCGATCATCGCCAGCAGGGTGTAGTCGGGGATCAGCAGCGCCAATACGACAGCCAGCGCGACGGCGAACACCTCAAGCACGCGGCTCCGCGTCTGCCTGAGCGTCATCACCAGAGCCACTACTGCGCCCAGGAGCGCGACTACGGCGATTGCAGGCCCCACGACCTGAACAGGCGTGCCTTCAAGTAGTGAGGCGGTCGAGTGGTCGTCGTCAAGCTTGGCGAACGGGTAGCCGGCGCCGCCTGCGGACCAGTAGACACCGAGTACGCCGTACGCCAGGGACCAGGCGGCTGCCGCGTAGCCGGGTCGTATGCGGAGTCGGGTGATTACAGCGCGGAGTGTTGCTGTGGGCATGCGATCAGGGTGTCGCAGCGGCCCGCAGTACCGGCTCACTCCGCTGACCGAACGTCGTCCCTCGCGGGAGGGAAGGGCGTAACACGGTGTTAACCCCGCGGGCTGGCGTGTCGGGCTGCGGGCTTTGCCGGACCGACCTACTCTCACTAGTGACGGTCGGAGGGGAAGCCGGTCGTCCGGGAGGCCCGATCAGATGAGACTTTACTGCTCGCCGGTAGCCCCATGAGGGGCCGAACGGAGTGCCCGAGACCCACGGTCTCGGAGTCGCTGATTTCCGGTCGCGTGTGTGCTGCGCGACGGAGGGGGTCTGCACCAGACCTCCGGGTCCGGACCCGGTCCAACACCTAACCACTGGTGGACCGGGCGTGGTGCACGCTGCGGTCCGAGAGGACGTGCGACATGGCTGCCACCCACGCCAAGGCGTCAAACACCTCATCCACGCCGGACCAGCGCACTTTTGTGCTGGACACCTCCGTGCTTCTGTCGGACCCGCATGCGATGACGCGGTTCGACGAGCACGAGGTGGTCATCCCGGTAGTCGTAGTCACCGAACTGGAGGCAAAACGGCATCATCCTGAGCTCGGCTACTTCGCTCGTACCGCATTGCGCCTGATGGACGAGCTCCGGATCAAGCACGGACGGTTGGACGCGCCCCTGCCAGTGGGGGAGAAGGGTGGAACAATCCGGGTCGAGCTCAATCACACCGACCCGAACGGCCTGCCGGCCGGTTTCCGGCTCGGTGACAACGACAGCCGGATCCTCGCGGTCGCCTGCAACTACAAGGCGGAGGGCCGCGACGTCACGCTGGTCTCCAAGGACCTGCCGATGCGGGTCAAGGCGTCTGCCTGTGGGCTGGCGGCCGAGGAGTACCGCGCGGAGCTCGCGCTGGAGTCGTCCGGCTGGACGGGGATGGCCGAGCTGGAGGTACCGACCAGCGACGTCGACTCCTTGTACGAGGACGGCGTGCTCGATATCCCCGAGGGCCGGGACTTCCCGACCCACACCGGGCTGGTGCTGCTGTCGGAACGCGGCAGCGCGCTCGGCCGGGTGATGCCGGACAAGCGGATCAGACTGGTCCGGGGCGACCGGGAGGCCTTCGGGCTCCGCGGCCGGTCCGCCGAGCAGCGGGTCGCGCTGGACCTGCTGCTGGATCCCGACGTCGGGATCATCTCGCTCGGCGGCCGCGCCGGTACCGGTAAGTCCGCGTTGGCCTTGTGCGCCGGGCTCGAAGCGGTGATGGAGCGCCGGCAGCACAAGAAGGTCGTCGTCTTCCGGCCGCTGTTCGCGGTCGGCGGCCAGGAGCTCGGCTACCTGCCGGGGTCGGAGTCGGAGAAGATGGCGCCCTGGGCCCAGGCCGTGCACGACACGCTCGGCGCGCTGACCAGCAGCGACGTGATCGACGAGGTGATGGACCGCGGCATGCTCGAAGTGATGCCGCTGACCCACATCCGCGGCCGCTCGCTGCACGACGCGTTCGTGATCGTGGACGAGGCCCAGTCGCTGGAGCGCAACGTGCTGCTGACCGTGCTGTCCCGGATCGGGGCGAACTCGCGGGTGGTACTCACCCACGATGTCGCCCAGCGCGACAACCTCCGGGTCGGTAGGCACGACGGCGTCGTCGCGGTGGTGGAGAAGCTGAAGGGGCACCCGCTGTTCGCCCACGTGACGCTGACCCGCAGTGAGCGGTCGCCGATCGCGGCGCTGGTCACCGAGATGCTGGAGGACGTGCAGCTGTGAGAGCAGTTCTGTACTGAGCTTGAATCTGTAAAGGAAAAGTAAGACTTTCGCGGTACCCGGTGCGGCCACACGCGATGTGGCCGCACCGTTCATTGTGACCTGCTTGTGATCACAGTGTGTTTAGGCCAGAGTATGTTCCTGTTGCAGCCGACGGGGGTCGGGTAATCGGAAGGACAGATGAAAGCGAAGCGCTCCGTCGCGATCCTCGCAGTGAGTGGGATCGTCGTCGTCTCGGTTGTCGCAGGTCTCGATCTCTTCAGCTCCCCCGGGAGCAGTACCGCGTCGGACCCGGTGTCCGGCCGCGCCGAACTCGCCGTGCTGAACAGCGAGAAGGCGAAGGCCGCGAAGTCACCGTCGGCCAAGCCGCTCAGTGTCGAGGAGCAGAGCCAGGAGATCGTCCGGCTCCGGAACCAGATCGAGGCGGTCGAGTCCGCCCGCAAGGCGATGCAGGACCAGGCAGCGCTCCGGCGCAAGGCGAAGAACGCCGCCCTGGCCCGGTACAAGGCGCTGCAGAAGACCGACGGCAAGTCCCGCGACGAGCGCGCCAGCCGCGACGCCGAGCGGAAGAAGATCTCCGGTACGCCGAAGGAGGTCGCGATGAACCTGCTCGCGGACCACGGCTGGAAGGCGAGCCAGTTCAGCTGCCTGGACAGCCTGTGGACCAAGGAGTCCCGCTGGAAGGTGAACGCGGACAACCCGACCTCCTCGGCGTTCGGCATCCCGCAGGCACTGCCTGGCAATCGAATGGCGGCCTACGGCTCCGACTGGCGCACCAACCCGGTCGTCCAGATCAAGTGGGGCCTCGACTACATCGAGGACGCCTACGGCTCCCCCTGCGCAGCCTGGTCCCACTCCAAGGCCAAGAACTGGTACTGACCCCCCTCTCTCCCCGCTAACGTCCGAACACCAGTGGGGCCTGCCCCACTGGTGTTCGGACGTTAGCGCTGGGGGTTAGCCGGGCCAGCCTTGCGAGCGGAGGAGGCGGGCGACCTGGTCGAGAAAGCGGGCGGGGTCGGTGCGCAGACCGACGACCGGGATCCGCAGCACGCGCGATCTGTCGATGGTGAGTTCGTTCTGCCGTAGTGCATCGGCAAGGGCGCGATCTGCCTCCTGGTGATGGACGCCCTCGATCTCTACCACTACTTCGTACGCCGTCCATTCCACATCGAGGAAGGCGATTCCGTCGGGCGTCACCCGGCGACTCTGCCGATCGGGTTCGGGCAGGCCATACTCCTGGCCGAGGCGGAGGAAGTCGATCTCTCCGGTCGACTGTGCTCCGCCGGCGATCTCGTTGGTCACCTGATCCAGCAAGCGCCGCCGCCGATGTCGCCGGATCGACATCAATGCCTCGGCGAGGTGGGCTGGCGTTGTCAGACGTTGTTGTACCGACATCACGAGTAGCAGCGAGGCTTGTTTGTCGCTGATGGCCCAGAGGGCTGCCCGGATGGCCGCGACCGACGGCCGCACCCGGGGAAGAGTGGACAGCGCGAGATCGGTGGCCTGGCGTCGTCTGGTCTCGTGGACCACGACTCCCCGCGGGTGGCGAGGTCGTGCGGACTTGGGGGTCGAGATATGGATCGGCCCGTCGAAGCCCTTCAGGCCGAGGGCCTTGAGCGCGGTGGCGCCGTCCAGCGCAGCTCCGGAGCCGACCTCGAAAACGGCCGTCCACCACTCGCCGTCCTCGGGCAGTTCGCCAGTGGTTACCGCGATGGTCTGTCGGCCTTTGATCGCCCATCGACCGGCCAGCACCTGGGCGTGCACCTGCCAGCGGGTCCAGCCGGCGCCGTAAAGCTGGGCGCGTGAGACGACGCCGCCTTGCTGACCGGCTTGGAGCGTCGCCTGCCGACGCCGCTTCTCCTGCCCGCATGCCCTTCGGCAGGTTTCACATCGCCCGCACCAATTTCCTCGTCGACATCTGCTTTCCTTTCTCCGGATGTTCACCACACCGGAGAACTTGCCAACTCTGCTCCCCTTTCCCGGCCCCTCCCTTCCCCCCTGTGGAAAACCGCTTGCGTCCGAACCCCTGTGGGGCTGGCCCCTCGCCTCTTCGGACGTAAGGCTCCTTTCCGGTGTCGAGATCCGCTTGCGTCCGAACAACTGTGGGGCCGGCCCCTCGCCTCTTCGGACGTAAGGGGTTGGGGGAGGATTGCAGGGTGAGCGAGATTGCACGGGTACTGAGCGAGCGTGGGGAGTTGGTGCTGCGGCGGCGTGCGGATGACGGCGCGCTGGAGCTGCGGGTCAACGGGGTGTTCGTGATGGACGATCGGGAGACGTCCAGCGAGGAACTGCTGGCCGCCGTGGCGTTGGCCGGAGAGCCTTCGCGGTTGCTGGTCGGTGGGTTGGGGCTCGGGTACACCGTGCGGACCCTGCTGGCCGACGACGGCGTACGCGAGGTCGTGGTCGCCGAGATCGAGGCGGACCTGGTGCGGTGGATGCGAGATGGGCTGCTGCCGTCGGTGCTCGACGATCCCCGGGTGTCGGTCTTCGTGGGCGACGTCCGCGATGCCGTCTCCGTTCAGGAGGCCGGGGCGCTCGACGGCATCCTGCTCGATGTGGACAACGGGCCGGACTTTCTGGTGTACGACGAGAACGCGGCGATCTACGAGTCGTCGTTCCTTGCCGTGTGCAAGGAGAAGCTCCGCGCGGACGGCGTACTGACTGTGTGGTCCTCGTCGGCCTCATCGCCGCTGGAGGCCGCCGTACAGGCCGTCTTCGGGCACTGTGAGGTCAAACCCGTGCCGGTGGATCTGCAGGGGCGTCCAGAGACGTACTACGTGTATCAGGCCAGCTCGTAGTCCAAGGTGACCCGCGGTCCCTGGTCATCGTGTTCGTAGAGGACTGTGCCGGTCAGGCCGGCCAGCCCACCCGTGGCCGCCACGATCTTGCCCGGTGAAGCGTCCTGGTCGGCGCTGGCGCCGTGGAGCATCACGAACTCGCCGTCCTTGCCGGCCAGCGTGCCGGTGAACCGCTCGAGCGCCGTGTACGCCGCTGGGCCGGCCTCGGTGCCGACCATCAGGAGCTCGGCCGCGCTGGTGCCGACCAGTTCGCCGCCGCTGAAGGTCTTGCCGACGCTGGCCCGGCCGAGGGTGAGATCACGGGCCTCGTCGTAGGTCGACTGGTCCCATTTGGTGATCTCGAAGGACTGGGTGAACTTCATCTGTACTCCCTCGTGCCGCTGTTCTTCGTGGCGTCGTATTCCTTGTGGCGTTGTCCACAGAGGTTCTATCAGTCGCTGCCGACAAGGCGGATCGACGTACTCTGCAGGTATGGGTGACAACGCGGAATTCAGGATCGAGCACGACACGATGGGCGAGGTCAAGGTGCCTCGCGACGCGTTGTGGCGGGCGCAGACCCAGCGTGCGGTGGAGAACTTCCCGATCTCCGGCCGGCCGCTGGCGCCGGCGCTCGTGCACGCGCTCGCGCAGATCAAGGCGTCGGCGGCGGTGGTGAACGCGGAGCTGGGGGTGGTGTCGGCCGAGCAGGCCGCGGCGATCGTCGCGGCGGCGGACCGGGTGGCGGCCGGCGAGTTCGATGCCGAGTTCCCGATCGACGTGTTCCAGACCGGTTCCGGTACGTCGACGAACATGAACGCGAACGAGGTGCTGGCGACACTGGCGACCCGCGAGCTCGGTGCCGAGGTGCACCCGAACGACCAGGTGAACGCGAGCCAGTCGAGCAACGACACCTTCCCGTCCGCGATCCATGTCGCGGCCACGGCGGGCGTCGTGCGCGATCTGCTGCCGGCGCTGGAGCACCTCGGGGAATCCCTGTCCCGTAAGGGATCCGAGTTCGCCGAGGTGGTGAAGTCCGGCCGTACGCACCTGATGGACGCGACGCCGGTGACGCTCGGCCAGGAGTTCAACGGCTACGCCACCCAGGTACGCCGCGGCGCCGAGCGGGTGCGGGCGACGCTGCCCCGGGTGTCCGAGCTGCCGCTGGGCGGGACGGCGGTCGGCACCGGGATCAACACGCCGCCGGGCTTCGCCGCGAAGGTGATCACCGAGCTGAACCAGCGGACCGGGCTGGAGCTGACCGAGGCCGAGGACCACTTCGAGGCACAGGGGGCCCGGGACGGCCTGGTCGAGCTGTCCGGGCAGCTGAAGACGATCGCGGTCAGCCTGACGAAGATCTGCAACGACCTGCGCTGGATGGGTTCCGGGCCGCGGGCCGGGCTCGGCGAGATCTCGCTGCCCGATCTGCAACCGGGCTCCAGCATCATGCCCGGCAAGGTGAATCCGGTGATCTGCGAGGCGACCCTGATGGTCGCGGCGCAGGTGATCGGCAACGACGCCGCCATCACGGTGGCCGGTGCCGGCGGCAACTTCGAGCTGAACGTGATGCTGCCGGTGATCGCGCGCAACCTGCTCGAGTCGATCCAGTTGCTGGCGAACTCGTCGCGGCTGCTGGCCGACAGGTGTGTCGACGGGATCACCGCCAACGTCGAGCACGCGCGGGCGCTCGCCGAGTCGTCGCCGTCGATCGTGACCCCGCTGAACCGCTACATCGGGTACGAGAACGCCGCGGCGGTGGCGAAGAGCGCGCTCAAGCAGGGCAAGACGATCCGCGAGGTCGTCATCGAGAACGGCCATGTCGAGAAGGGCGATCTGACCGAGGAGCAACTCGACGCCGCCCTCGACCTGCTCTCGATGACCCGGCCCGGCGCGTGACGGCCGCGGAGGCGCTGCCCGGCGTCGAGTACTACTGGGAGCCAGGCACCACGATCGAGTGGGTCTACGAAGGGGTGGGGCAGCACAGCGACCTGCCGAACGTCCGGCCGATGACGGTGGTGCAGGACGATGAGGAGGGGCTGGTCGCCTGGCTTGCGCCGGGGACGCCGCTGATCAAGCCGGTGCTGGTGGACGGTCGCGAACTGCGGCACGCGGGTCCGGTCGCGATGTTCACCGACGAGCGCGTGCTCAAACTCGACGTCTGGCGGGGGACCGGGATCCTGAAGGTGTCGCCGGCGGGCAAGCCGTGGTCCGTCTGGCATTTCTGGGCGGCGGACGAGACCTTCCTCGGGTGGTACGTGAACCTCGAGGCCGAGCATCGGCGCGACGCGGACGCACGCCGGACCATCTCGATGGACTACGTGCTCGACCTGTGGATCAATCCGGACCGGACGATCGAGTGGAAGGACGAGGACGAGCTCGAGGGTGCGGTGGCCGCCGGGCGGTTCACCGCCGCTGAGGCGGAGCGGATCATCGCCGACGCGCACGACGCAGTACGGGAGATCGATGCTTGGGCGTCACCGTTCGCCGACGGCTGGCAGGACTGGCGGCCGGATCCGCACCTGCGGCTGCCGGAGGCGCCGACCGGGTTCGCGGTCACCCACATCGCCGAGGAGCTGCTCGGCTGAGCCCTGATGGAAACGAGTCGGTCACGGGCGGAGCTTTCTGCCCGTAACGGACTTACCTTGAAAATATGAACACGATCGAACTGGACGACGAGGAGCTGCGCGTACTGCGGTCCGCTCTGCGGTCGTACCTTCAAGCATTCGGCCACAACGAAGCCGACCTTCTCCGAGCCGCCAAAGCACTGATGCGCAAGCTCCCCGACCCGGCCGTCACCGCCGCAGCCGGCTGAGCGCGGGCAGGCCGCGGCCGCCTGAGTGTGGGCAGGCCAGAGCCGCCTGAGTGTGGGTAGGCCAGAGCCGCCTGAGTGTGGTCAGGCCGGGCCGGCGCGCGCCGGACCTTCGGCTGCGGGGTTCGTCAGCTGCGGGGGCGGACGGTGAGCGGGACCGGCTTGCGGGTGTCGGTGAAGAAGTCGTTGCCCTTGTCATCGACCACGACGAAGGCGGGGAAGTCCTCGACCTCGATCTTCCAGACGGCTTCCATCCCGAGCTCGGCATACTCGATCACGTCGACGGACTTGATGCAGTCCTGCGCGAGCCGGGCCGCCGGACCCCCGATCGAGCCGAGGTAGAAGCCGCCGTGGTCCTTGCAGGCCTGCGTGACCTTGGCCGAACGGTTGCCCTTGGCAAGCATCACGAAGGATCCACCGGCCGCCTGGAACTGGTCGACGTACGCGTCCATCCGGCCGGCAGTGGTCGGACCGAACGAGCCCGACGCGTAGCCCGCGGGGGTCTTGGCCGGCCCGGCGTAGTACACCGCGTGGTCCTTCAGGTACTGCGGCATCGGCTCGCCGGCGTCGAGGCGCTCCTTGATTTTGGCGTGCGCGATGTCGCGCGCCACCACCAGCGGTCCGTTCAGCGACAGCCGCGTCTTCACCGGCAGCTTCGACAGCTCGGTGCGGATCTCGCTCATCGGCCGGTTCAGATCGATCCGGACGACGTCCGCCTCGTCGGCCAGGTGCTCGTCGGTCATGTCCGGCAGGAATCGTGCCGGGTCACGCTCGAGCTGCTCCAGGAACACGCCCTCGGCGGTGATCTTGGCCAGCGCCTGCCGATCGGCCGAGCAGGAGACCGCGATCGCGACCGGGCAGGACGCGCCGTGCCGCGGCAGCCGGATCACCCGGACGTCGTGGCAGAAGTACTTGCCGCCGAACTGCGCGCCGATCCCGAACTCCTGGGTCAGCTTGAAGACCTCTTCCTCCAGCTCCACGTCCCGGAAGCCGTGCCCCACCGGCGATCCCGTCGTCGGCAGCGCGTCGAGATAGTGCGCCGACGCGTACTTGGCCGTCTTCAGCGCGAACTCGGCCGACGTACCGCCGACCACGATCGCCAGGTGGTACGGGGGGCAGGCCGCGGTACCGAGCGAGCGGATCTTCTCGTCCAGGAACTTCATCATCCCGTCCGGGTTCAGCACCGCCTTCGTCTCCTGGAACAGGAACGACTTGTTGGCCGAGCCGCCGCCCTTCGCCATGAAGAGCAGCTTGTACGCCGGAATTGACGCCGGGCCGGGCCCTGATGGCGTGGCGTAGAGCTCGATCTGGGCCGGCAGGTTGGACCCGGTGTTCTTCTCGTCCCACATGGTCAGCGGCGCCATCTGGGAGTAGCGCAGGTTCAGCTTGGTGTACGCGTCGTACACGCCGCGGCTGATCCACTCCTCGTCGACCGCGCCGGTCAGGACGCCCTCGGACTTCTTGCCCATCACGATCGCCGTACCGGTGTCCTGACACATCGGCAGGATGCCGCCGGCGGAGATGTTCGCGTTCTTCAGCAGGTCGAGCGCGACGAAGCGGTCGTTCCCGGACGCCTCCGGGTCGTCGATGATCCGGCGCAGCTGGCTGAGGTGGGTCGGGCGGAGGTAGTGCGAGATGTCGTGCATCGCCTCGGCGGTGAGCATCTGCAGCACGGCGGGGTCGACCTGCAGGAAGCTGCGGCCGCCGGCGGTGAAGGTGCTCACTCCCTCGGTGGTGAGGAGCCGGTACTCCGTGTCGTCGGCCCCGAGCGGGAGCAGGTCGGAGTAGGTGAAATCGGCAGACACCGGGCGTACCTCCAGGCAAGTGGTCTGAGCTGTACCAGCCTAAGGCGACCGCCGCTCCTGACTCAGGTAAGGGTTACCTGGCTTGGGGCTTGGCAAGGTCGGGGAATGCGAGGTCAGGCAGCCGGGTCAGGATCAGCCGGGTCGGGAACGGCAGGGTGGTAGCCGGCCGGGACGGGGTCGGCCGGGTCAGGGTCGGCTAGGGGGTTTCTCCGGGGGACAACTCATCCCCGGATGGCCGGGCCCGCGCGTAAGGTTTTGACCGTGGCCCAGGAAGAGGTTCCCCAGCAGAACGACCCGCAGGACCCGTCGCGCCCGCAGGACCCGCCGCGGCCGCCTACCGGTGACGAGCTGGCACTGCGCAGACGGGTCTCGGATCTGGAGCGCGAGGACGTCGCCGAGAGGCTCCGGGACGCGGCCGGCGAGGGACGATTGACCTTCGCCGAGCTCGAGGAGCGCCTGGAGACGGTCTACGGCGCGAAGACGTACGGCCAATTGGTCCAGATCACGGCCGACCTGCCGAACGGCCTCGCAGTACCGAATGCCGGCACCGCCTCGCTGACGCCGCACTACTCGCCGAATGTTCCCGCGACGGCGCCGGTAATCACCGTGTTCCTGTCCGACCAGAAGCGGATGGGCGCCTGGCTCCCGCCGCAACGCCAGGAGGTCAACGCCGTCCTGGGCGACGTGACACTCGACTACACCGAGGCGCAGCTCCCGTACGACGAGATCTTCATCGAGGTGAAATCGATACTCGCCGACGTGAAGATCCGCGTCCCCCAGAACGCGATCGTCCACCTCGACAGCAACCCGATCCTTGGCTCGGTCGCCGAACAGTCCTCCACCTTCAGCGGCCCCACCGACGCCGACGCCGGTCCACCCAAGATCTTCCACATCCACGGCACCGCCATCCTCGGCGAAATCAAAATCAAACGAGGCCCCCGCCTAACCAAACGCCTCCGCCTGACCTGACCCACCCCGCCGCCGGGAGGCGGGTTGCTTACGTTGGGTCTACTCGCTCAGCGTGCAAGGTGCGGAGCCAGGTGGCTAGTTCGGGGAGGTTGCGGACGTTGTCCTGGGGGATGCCGAGGGCGGTGGACCGGTGACGGTCGACGGGCTGGACCTGGATGGTGCGGATGCCGGGGATGCCGGACGGTTCGTCGATGCGGGCGATCTTGTCCCACGTGACCAGTCCCGCGGCCTTCCGGCCGAGTCTGATCCCGGCCTGTTCGACCGTGATCACCGGCCGCCTGGTGATCAGCTGGAAGGCGGTCAGTACGACGACCGCGATGAATCCGGCGAGCGCGGTGATCCGTAGTACGCCGATAGCCCCAGCCACATCGCCCTGCCGGAGATGGTCGACGTTGCTCCACAGCGACAGGCCCATCAGCAGCACGATGACCGCGAGGCGGATCGCCAGCCGATCGCGACGTTGCGGAAACACGACGCGTCCGGCCGCCTCGAACTCGGCCGCCCATGCGTCCGCAGTACTCATCCCCACGCCGCCTTGTGCTCGGCAGCGGTCGGCGGATCCGCGCCGTGCCGCGTGCAGGTGATCGCGGCCGCCTTCACCGCGTAATCGACGACGTCGCGCAGGCTCTCCTCATTAAGACCTTCCAGCCGTACTGCGCCCAGCAGGTCGCGCGATTGCAGTCCGGCGATCAGCGCCGACATGAACGAGTCCCCAGCACCCACCGTGTCGACCACCTCGATCGCCGGCGCGGCAACCTCGACCCGCGCGGCCCGGCTGACGCCGATCGCGCCCTCGCCGCCCCGCGTGATCACCACGCACTTCGTCCGGTCGACACTCAGCAGCTCGGCAGCGATCTCGTCCGGCGACAACCCGGGCCGCAGGAACTCACAGTCCTCGTCACTGAGCTTCACCAGATCCGCAGTTGCCGCCAACTCCCGTACTGCGCCCCAGGTGCTCACCCGATCGGGCGTGATCGTCGGGCGCGCGTTCGGGTCCAGGGTCACCGTCACCGGCTCCGACGCCAGCGAGGAGAGGAACCGGCCGATCGCCTCGGCGCCCGGCTCGAGAACAGTCGCGATCGATCCGGTGTGCACGGCCGGGCAACCCCGCCTCAGCGACAGCGCCGGCGGGTCCCAGGTGATGTCGAACTCGTACGACGCGACGCCGGCCGCATCGAGCTTCGCGGTCGCCGTACTGGTCCGGAAGCTCGGGTCCACCGAACCCGGCGTCAGCTGGACCCCGTTGCCGAACAGGTGCGCGCCGAGCTGATCGCCGTACGGGTCGGTGCCGAACCGCGTCACGAGCTCGGTCGGCAGGCCGAGCCGGGCCAGGCCGACGGCGACGTTGGCGGGAGAGCCACCTGGGGTCGCCTTGCTGCCGTTCTTCCCGTTGCGGCCGTGAGCCGAGCCGCCGCCGTTGGCCGGACCGCCGCTGACGATGTCCACGAGAGCCTCGCCGATGACGAGGACGGGTGCCGTCATCGGGTGCGCTCGAAGTCGGTCGCGGAGTGTGCACGCGGTTCGACGACCTCGAGATGGGCGGGGGGCGTACTGGGGTCGCTCATGCCACGGATCGTAGCCAACGGCCGACCTCGTTGATCGGGCGAGTTCGGTGGCAGGAGACACTGGTGCCATGAGCCCGACGGATTCCGAGTCGACCCGCGCGCAGCCCGGTACCGAGGAGAACGTTTCCCCGGAGCAGGCCGAGCGCGCCCGGGTGCGCGCCGAAGCCGCGGCGTACCGGGCGAAGAGCAGTGCGGACCGGGCGAAGTCGCGGACGATGACCAACATGGTCTGGGCGATGCTGGCCTGCCTGATCGTGGTCGCGTTCCTGGCGATCGTCACCTGGCGGCCGAAGTCGGAGAAGGTCCGCGCGGTCGAGTACACGGCGCGGCTGCAGGATGCGAAGAAGCTGGCCCCGTGGGTGCTCGGGCCCGAGCGGATGCCGGCCGGCTGGACCGTGACCAGTGTCGAATTCCGCGCCCCGGAGCAAAGCCCGATGACCTGGCACCTGGGCATTGTCACCGACAAGAAGAAATATGTCGGGCTCGAGCAGTCGAATGTCACCGGCAAGAGCTTTCAGGCCGACGAACTCGGCAAGACCTCCGACGACGGTACGTCGACCGTGGCCGGCGTCGTCTGGCAGCGGAAGACCTTGCTGGACAGGCACGATGAACATGCGCTTGTTCTTATCGGTTCCGGCGCGACCACCATCGTGACCGGGAATGCCGGATATCCCGCACTGGAAACGTTTGCCGCCACAGTGCGCTGATTCACTGACGTTATGCACCGTTGACATAACGGGCGCCGCGTTGTTCGATCAATAGATCGGATTCGACGAAGGAGCCCGTCATGGTCACCCTCTGTTCCCTGCTCGGGGATTGAGGCGTCCATGTTCGTCACCGGGTTGCTGCTTGCTGCCGACGGGTCGCCGGGACTCGGCATCCCCAAGCAACTGCTTTCCTACCAAGGCGAAACGCTGCTCGGCGCCTCGCTGGATACCGCCCGCGACTGTGGATTCGATCAGTTGATCGTGACGCTGGGCGCCGCTTCCGAGCAGGTTCGCGAACGGGTCGACCTGGACGGTGCGCGGGTGGTGGAGTCCCCGCATGCCGACACCGGTAGTTCTTCGATCGTGCCCGCGCTGGACGTGGTCGACCGGCGTACGGACGGCCTGGTCGTGATGCTTGGTGACCAGCCCGGTGTGACGTCGGCCGCGGTCTGGTCGCTGGTCGCCGAGGTGGCCACGCCGGTCGGGGTCAGCCGCTACGACAACGGCCGTGGCCACCCGTGCTTCTTCACCCGGGAGATGTTCGGCGAGTTGCGCTCGCTGCGCCGCGACCAGGACATCTGGGACCTGATCGACGACGGGCCGCGGACGGTCACCGATGTCGATGCCGTAGGCAACGTTCCGCTCCGGGTGGAGAACTGGGGCGACTACCAGGCGCTCGTCTCGCAGTACGAGCCCGGTGGCGCGCCCGTCGCCCCACCCGCGATCCACACCACCCGGAGCCGCCTCCACCGCCGCCGACGCCGCCGCGAAGGCACCGGCCACTAACGCGGCGTTCCGCAGGCTCCGGCTTGCGCCGCGGCGTCGCCGCACGTTCTCATCGGCGCCCGCGCGTTAGGTGCTGCCGGCGATTCTGAGGCCGACCACGCCGGCGATGATCAGGCTGATGCAGGCGATTCTGGCGAGGGTGAGTGGTTCGCCGAAGAGGATCACGCCCAGGGTGACGACGCCGATCGAGCCGAGGCCGGTCCAGACGGCGTACGCAGTACCGACCGGCAGACGGTCGAGGGTGCGGGACAGCAGGACGACCGAGATCACACCGAAGACGAGCACGCCGGCCGTCGGCCAGAAACGGCTGAAGCCCTCGCTCGGTTTGAGGCTGAGCGCGAAGGCGATCTCGAAGACCGCCGCCGCGAGAAGTACGAGCCAGGCCATCAGGCGGCCAGCGAACCGCGTAACTGCCGCAGGGTGAGCTTCGCGACCCGCTCGCCGAGGTACGCGGCGGTGCGCAGGTCGGTCTCCGGCGGCGCCTTCTCGGCCGACAGGTCGGCGTCGGACTGGGCGGTCGCGCCGAGCCAACTGCCGAGCCGGTTCAGGTCCTCGATGCTCGCGGTCGACTCCGCCCAGCCCGGGTAGAGGTCGAGCCCGACCCAGATCATCCCGTGCTGGGCGGCGAATACGGCGAAGTCGACCAGGCTGTTGAGCTTGTCGCCGGCCATCGCCTTCGAGTTGGTGAACCCGGCCGCGATCTTGTCCCGCCAGCCGAGATCCGCGGCCCAGACCTTCACGCTGGCT
The DNA here is from genome assembly GCF_014217565.1 of Kribbella qitaiheensis. Classification (NCBI taxonomy): domain Bacteria; kingdom Bacillati; phylum Actinomycetota; class Actinomycetes; order Propionibacteriales; family Kribbellaceae; genus Kribbella; species Kribbella qitaiheensis. The sequence goes on along the minus strand of NZ_CP043661.1, from coordinate 2,665,198 downwards.
TCCGCGAATGCTTTGAAGACCGCACTCGGGCTGCCCATGTAGGTCGGCGCGCCGAAGATGATCGCGTCCGCGGCGGCCAGTCGGTCCCACAGTTCGTCGGTCAGCTCGTCGAGCGCTACCAGGTCAGCGACAACCCCCGGTACTGCGGCCGCGCCCGCCGCGACGGCCTCGGCCTGTTTCGCGGTGTGGCCGTAGCCGGAGTGATAGGCGATCGCGATCCGGGCGGATTCGGTGCTCATGGTGTTTCCTCCAGAGTCTTTAGCGGACTACAGTCCGTCTTATGGGAGACAATACCGGACCGCAGTCCGTTTCACAATCAGGTCTGCCGCTGCTGGACGAGCCACGCCCGGAACGGGCTGACGCGCGCCGCAACCGGCTGAAGGTCCTGGAGGCGGCCGAACGGCTGTTCGCGGAGCAGGGCGTGAAGAACGTGTCGCTGGACGCGATCGCGGCGGCGGCTGGGGTCGGCAAGGGGACCGTGTTCCGGCGCTTCGGCGACCGCGCGGGACTGGCGGTCGCGCTGCTGGATGAGCGCGAGGTGGAGCTACAGGGCAAGATCCTGACGGGCCCACCGCCGCTGGGGCCGGGAGCTGACCCGGTCGACCGGGCGGTGGCGTTCCTCGACGCCTACCTGGCGCTACTCGACCGGCATGTCGAACTGTTCATCGACAGCGAGAACGCGTCGGACGGCGCCCGCTACCGGATCGGCTCGTACCGCTTGTGGCACCGCCACATCGCCATGCTCGTCGAGTCCGCCCGCCCGGACCTGGACGCCGACTACACGGCCCACTTCATCCTGGCCCCGCTCGCGGCCGACCTCCATCACGCCTTACGTACCGAGGGCTTCGACCTCACCAGAATGCAGGCAGCACTCCGCACCGCAGTCTCCGGACTCCTAGAGGTTCGAGTCTGAAGTTCCCGGATGTCGGCAATGCGAATTGCACTTTGCAGGCAAGGACAAGGTTCGCCCATCATCTCCGGATGGACGATACGCCGAACAGCCTCCCGGCCACCCTGCCCGCGTTACGCGCCAAGGCGCGCGACGCGGGCTTCATCATGTCCAGCGAGGACCGCACAGGAAGTCTCCTGGCAGCACTCGCCGCTACCCGGCCTGCGGGCCGGATCCTCGAACTCGGCACCGGAGTAGGCGAGGGCAGCGCCTGGCTTCTCAGCGGCATGGACCACGCCTCCTGCCTAACCACCGTGGAACTCGACCCCACCGTCCAAGGCATCGCCCAAGAGCAGTTGGGCGCCGACCCGCGGGTGACCTTCGTGTCCGCGGACGGCGGCACGTGGCTGGAGGATTTCGACGGCGCGCCCTTCGACCTCATCTTCGCGGACACCTGGCCGGGCAAGTTCACCCATCTCGACCGGGCCCTGGAACTTGTCGCACCCGGCGGGACCTACCTGATCGACGACCTCTTCCCCCAGCCCGGCTGGCCGGAGGGTCACGAGGCCTCCGTCGAACGCCTGCTGGCCGAACTGGACGAACGCGAGGACTTCCGATGCGTCCGCCTGGCATGGGCAAGCGGACTCCTGATGGCGGTGCGCGCAGCCTGACAACCAAGTCCCGCCCCACGACGGCACCACCGGTACGCCGAAAGGCGCGCCTCCTTCTTCACCGCTCCGTGCTGGTGGCCGGGCCGAGCCAGGTGGCGAGCGCGTCGGTCAGGCCGGTGTCGTCGGCGTCGTCGGTGACCCAGGCGACGTAGCCGTCCGGGCGGATGAGGACGGCGGCCGGCCAGCGGGTGATCGCCCTTGACGTCGTACCGGATGTCGAGGGCGGTGATCATCAGCCCGAGCCGCCGGCGTACGTCGTCGATGTCGAACAGTCCAGCGAAGGCCTCGCGCAGTGCCTCGCTGTGCGGGCCGGGGCCGGGACAGCGCCGTCTGCGCTCGGGTGTTGTGCAGCACGCGAGCAGCGACCGGATGACGTTCGGTGGCATAGCTGTCGAGTAGATCGTCGGAGGCCTCGCCGCGCAGGACGGTCGCGAGTTTCCAGCCGAGGTTGACGGCATCCTGGACGCCCATGTTCAGCCCCTGGCCACCAGCGGGGGCTGTGCATGCCGTAGTCGGGTGCCGGCGACCTCGACGAAGCATTCGCGGAAGGCCTCGAAATCCGGCTCGATGGACCGGTCGAGGACCCGATCATGGCGCTGCACCATCAACCGGTACCAGCCGGGCTGGAAGGACATCACCGAGAAGTCACCAGGTCCCCGGCGTTGGGAGAAGATGGTGCCCTACGGCGGATCGCCGAGCTCGACGTCGGCCAGCAGACCCGTCATGGTCGCGTCGGTGCCGGCGAAACCGATCCCGGCCAGCTTGCGTACGGCGCTCCGGCCGCCGTCGCAACCCACCAGGTACGCGCACCGGATCCGGTCGCCGCCCCCCGGGCCGCCGGTCTCCACCACGACGCCGGTGGCGTCCTGGTGGAGTCCGAACACCGGCGACTCCCAGCGCACCGGCGCTCCGAGCTCGGTGACGTATCTGTCGAGCTCGCGTTCGATCGCGGCCTGGACGATGCCCAGCGTGAAGGGGTAGTGGGTCGGGAGGTCGCTGAAGTCCAGGCGGAGGCTGACCAGCTGACACAGGTTGTCGACGGCGAGCGCTATCCGCTGTCGGCGCAGATGGTGGGCGACCTCTTCGCCGCGGATCCGGACGCGGAGTTCGACCACGGCCTGCGCGTCATCCTGGCCGGGATCCGCGCCACTACCGGCACCGGAACCTGACAGAGCTCCCAATACCCCCGAGGAGTTACTCGCGGCGGACCTGGAGGAGCACCGCACCGAGGAGTATCACCGCACCGATGATGCTGAGAAGCGTCAGGTGCTCGTGGAACGCGAGTACGCCGATAAGGGTGGCCAGGAGTGGCTCGATCAGGGCGATGACGGCGGCGGTGGACGCGCGGATCGCCCTGAGTCCGGTGTAGAACAACGCGTAAGCAAGCGCGGTCGGTACGAGACCGAAGTACGCGAGCAAAGGCCAGCTGCCCAGTGCCGGGGTGATTCCTTCTGTCATTGCCAACGGCAACAGGATGAGTGCGCCGGTGGTGAAGCCGAGCAGTGCGCTGGTGACGGGGTCCTGCTGGTCGCGATTGAGCAGGGTGGTGACCGCGTAGCCGGCCCCTGAGAGGAGCGAGAAGGCGACGCCCGCGATCGATGCACCGCCCGTGCCGCCGCCGCCGGAGATGAGAAGTGCCAGCCCGAGTACCGCTAGCAGCAACGTGCCGGTGATGCGCTCGCGAGCACCCAGAGCAATGAACAGCGGGCCGACGCCGAGCGAGATGACGGTCGCGACAGCGACGCCGACCCGGGGGATCGCGGCGAAGTACCCGAGTTGGCAGACGGCCAGGCCCAAACCGCTCAGGAGGTAGCGCATCGGGGCGGCGGCGAATTGGTGGACGATCGGGCCTCGCCGGAGCAAGCGGCAAGCCGCAGCCAGCCAAACGGCACCACCGAGCAGGCGCCAGAAGGAGATCGCTGTCGAGTTCAGGCCACTGTCCTGGAAGAGCAGGGCGCCGGTGGGGCCGCCAGTGCCCCACGCGGTTCCGGCCAGGGCCACGTACAGGAGACCGCGCGCCGACGACGGCGCGACACGGTGATGCATCAGACACTCCAGGGTGTTCGCAGGAGGGGATCGGGGCGTCTGCGAACAGCCCAAGGAAGCCCAGGTCAGAACCCTGGGCGCGCTGAGGTCGGCCGTCCGCTAAGCGGCGGTGGGGGGAGTGATGATCCGATGCACGGCCGCGACGCTAGCAACTCGGCTATCCGGCTGACGAACCATTTTCGGTGACCCGGTGACCCGGTGACCCGGTGACCCGGTGACCCGGTGACCCGGTACCAGGCCCGCAAGTCGAGGGCCAGGCCAACTCGGGCAGGTCGTCGAGGCTGGAGGCGGTGCGCGCCGGTGTTTCGGCGAAGCCGTAGCGCTGGTAGAAGGCGCGGGCCCGTCCGTTGGCCTCGAGAACCCAGAGCCAGACCTCGGCGCAACCTCTGTCGCGGAGATCTCCGATCGCCGCGTCGGTCAGCAAGCGGGCTGCGTTGGTGCCCCAGGAATCCGGGTGGACGAACAGCGCGTCAGCTCGCCCGCCTCGCTCGGTCCTTCTCTCGCCGGCCCCACGCCTGCGTAGCCGACGATCCGGTCGCCTGCCGCCACGACGTACAGGCGGGAACGCCCCGCGGTGATGCTGTCCTGCCAGCCGGCAGCGATCTTTGCCGGGTCCATCCCGTCGAGAAACTCCTGCGGCACCAGTCCGGTGAACGCCCCGCGCCAACTGGCAACCCGAACCACCGCCGCGTCGTACAGGTCCGCGGCTCGTGCGGCGCGGACGCTCAGCATGGTGGTGAGGTCAGCTGGGCTCCTTGTCTGTGTGGGCGGCTTGGGCTTCGGCGAGGCGTTTGCGGGCGCCGTCGAGCCATTGCTGGCAGGTGGCGGCCAGTTCTTCGCCGCGCTCCCAGAGGGCGAGCGACTCCTCCAGGGTGGTACCGCCGGCTTCGAGTTTGCGGACCACCTCGACGAGCTCCTCGCGGGCCTGCTCGTAGGAAATCTCGGGTCGATCGGCGGTCACTTGCTCTCCTTGGGGCTTGCTGTTTCTTGCCATCTCACTGCACCTCCACGTCGAACCGGCCGTCGCTGACCCGCGCGTTCAGCACGTCGCCGCTCGACACCTGCCCGACCTCGCGTACTGCGGTCCCATCGGCGAGCTGAAGCACCGAATATCCGCGCTCAAGAGTCGCCTTGGGAGACAGAGCCCGCACGCTCGCCAGCCGATGCGCCAGGTCGTCGCCGGCCCGGTCGAGCCGATGCGTCAGGGTCCGCCGGCTGCGATCGACCAACGCGGCGATCTCATCCGAACGGCGTTGCAGATCGGTCGTCGGAGCGGCCAGTGACGGCCGGCTCCGGATCGCGGCGAGCGCGTGGGTTTCGCGGTCGAGCCAACCGGTGATCGCGCGCAGCCCACGCTCCCGGAGCAGCCGTACGCCGTCGAGCTCCTCGCGTACGTCGGGGACGATCCGCTTCGCCGCGTCGGTCGGAGTGGACGCGCGGAGATCGGCGACCAGGTCGAGCAGCGGCGAATCCGGCTCGTGCCCGATCGCGCTGACCACCGGCGTACGGGCTTGGGAGACCGCACGGATCAGGCCCTCGTCGGAGAACGGCAGCAGGTCTTCGAGCGAGCCCCCACCGCGCGCGATCACGATCACCTCGACGGATTCGTCCGCGTCCAGGCGGCGCAGCGCGGTCATCACCTCGCAGGCCGCGGCCGGGCCCTGGACCGAGGCGTACTCGACCCGGAAGGCGACTGCGGGCCAGCGACGCTTCGCGTTCTCCAGGACGTCGCGCTCGGCGGCTGAATCGCGACCGCAGATCAGGCCGATCGTGTGCGGCAGGAACGGCAACCGTTTCTTTCGGTGCGCGGCGAAGAGCCCTTCGGCGGCGAGTAGTTGCTTCAGGCGCTCGATCCGGGCGAGCAGTTCGCCGATGCCGACGTGGCGGATCTCGCTGACCGCGAGGGCAAGCGTGCCGCGGCGAGCGAAGAAGTTCGGTTTGGCGTTCACCACCACGCGCGAGCCGTCGGTGACGGGCGGGTCGACCGCCTCGAAGACGCGACGGTTGCAGGTGAAGCGCAGCGAGATGTCGGCGTCGGTGTCGCGCAGGGTGCCGAACACGGTCGTCGTGCCGCGGCCGATCGAGACGTCCGTCAGTTGCCCCTCGACCCAGACCGCGCCGAGCTGGTTGATCCAGCTGGCAATGCCGTTCGCAATCGTGCGAACGGCCGCAGGCGCATCCGGTGAAGTCTCCAAAGCCACGCCGAGACTCTACGGTGCCCCGCCGACAGTGTTGCGAAGGCCTGTGGACAACGCGCCGCCGGACCTGGAACACCAGTACTTTCTCTGATGTGCCGACCCGACCGCTGCTGCTGCTCGGGCCTACCTGAGAGCGCGTGGTGGACTAGGGCCCCTCCGCAGAGTCGCCCCAGGCCGAGGTCTGGCTTCGGCAGGCTTCGAGTGATCCGCACCTGGGGAAGGGCCAACCGCCAATGAGCTTGTGGTCGGACGGTCGCGCGTGGCTGCGTGGTATTCGAAAACCCTTTGCGTGCAGGCGTTCGAGGAGCGCATTCTTGTTCGAGTGGTACACCTCCTAGGGAGCCGCCCGGACAGGGCGGGCGGCTCCTTTCATTGCCTGAGGCAACCGCTCGTACGCCAGGGTGGCGCAGTCGGTAGCGCGCACCCCTCATAAGGGTGAGGCCGCCGGTTCGACCCCGGCCCCTGGTACTGCTTCCCGGTCTGGCTGAAGGTCGAGCGGGGCGCCTGCGGGCTGGGGCCGATCGCTGTCGTATCGGTTGTCAACCGCAAGCATCGGCGTTTGGCCTTCGCGGGCGGGTAATGCCGATGCACACCCAGTCGGGGAAGGAGGCGCATGACCTCACCACCACCAAAGCCCAAGGCCCCTCCCACCAGTCCCAGGCCGACCTGAGCGCCACGGTCCATCCCGGCCTTCTCTCCACCGATTCCAGTGGCGGCGCGGGTGCTGGGGCCAGTCCCGGCGCTCCCTCCACCGATTCCAGTGGCGGCTCGGGTGCTGCGGCCCCGTCCCGGCGCTCCCTCCGCCGATTCCGTTGGGGGGCGCGGGTGCTGCGGCGCGTCCCAGCGCTTCTCCACCGGTCTCGGGCGGGATGGGGTATGAGGCGGCTTCTCCGTCGATTGCGGCGGCGGGTGAGGCTTGCGTAGGCGGGAGCGGCCGAGGAGGCGCCCGCTAATTGCATGGGTGACCGCGTGAGGAGTTGCCCGCTGGTCGCATGGGTGACCGCGTGAGGAGTTGCCCGCTGGTCGCATGGGTGACCGCGTGAGGAGTTGCCCGCTGGTCGCATGGGTGACCGCGTGAGGAGTTGCCCGCTGGTCGCATGGGTGACCGCGTGAGGAGTTGCCCGCTGGTCGCATGGGTGACCGCGTGAGGAGTTGCCCGCTGGTCGCATGGGTGACCGCGTGAGGAGTTGCCCGCTGGTCGCATGGGTGACCGCGTGAGGAGTTGCCCGCTGGTCGCATGGGTGACCGCGTGAGGAGCCGCCCGATGGGCGCTTGGGGGACCGCCTGGGGCGCCGTGAGATGGGCCACGCCCGGTGGGTGGTTCATCGACGGCCCGTACGATGGGCGGTGTGACTGCCCAGCCTGAGACCACTGGTACGCCGACCGCGCTGAAGACGAAGCGGGTGTTGCTCGCGGCGCCGCGGGGATATTGCGCCGGCGTGGACCGGGCCGTGGTGGCGGTCGAGAAGGCGCTCGATCTGTACGGGCCGCCGGTGTACGTGCGCAAGGAGATCGTGCACAACAAGCACGTCGTACAGACCCTGCAGGCGCGTGGCGCGATCTTCGTGGACGAGACCGACGAGGTGCCCGAGGGGGAGACGGTGATCTTCTCCGCCCACGGCGTCTCCCCGGTGGTCCACCAGGAGGCGGCGGCACGGCAGCTCAAGACGATCGACGCCACCTGCCCGCTGGTCACCAAGGTGCACCACGAGGCGAAGCGGTTCGCCGCTGTCGACTTCGACATCCTGCTGATCGGCCACGACGGTCACGAAGAGGTCATCGGGACCAGCGGCGAGGCGCCGGAGCACACCCACCTGGTCGACGGACCGGGCGACGTGGCGAACATCGAGGTCCGCGACCCGGAGAAGGTGGTCTGGCTGTCCCAGACCACGCTGTCGGTCGACGAGACGATGGAGACCGTACGCCGGTTGCGCGAGAAGTTCCCGAAGCTGCAGGACCCGCCGAGCGACGACATCTGCTACGCCACCCAGAACCGGCAGGTCGCGGTGAAGAAGCTCGCGCCCGAGGTCGAGTTGATGATCGTGGTCGGGTCGCGCAACTCCTCGAACTCGGTCCGGCTGGTCGAGGTCGCTGTCGAGCACGGCGCCAAGGCGGGCTACCTGGTCGACTACGCGGCGGAGATCGACGAGGCGTGGCTGGAGGGAGTCGACTCGGTCGGTCTCACCAGCGGCGCGAGCGTGCCGGAGATCCTGGTCCGCGACGTACTCAGTTGGCTGGCCGAGCGTGGGTACGCCGAGGTCCAGGAGGTCACCACCGCGGAGGAGAGCCTGGTCTTCTCCCTCCCCCGCGAACTCCGCGCCGACCTCAAGCAGGCAGGCATGGCCACGACGGGCACGTCGGACCACGCCTAGTAGTCGTTGGGGGCCGAGAGTTACTGCGACAGGCCTTTCCCGAGGTAGCCGCGAGCAATCATCGTGACCCACTGGTAGACGGCGTCCTCCGCGGGGGCCAGCGGACCGGGCCGGAAGTGTGGCGAGCTGGCACCGCGCTGGACCGACTCGCAGGCGGCCCAGTCCTCCCGGTTGGTGATGTCCCAGAACTCGACCGCGTACGACGGGTCGGTCACCTCCGCCGGGAAGTACCACGAGCACTCGATCGCGGTCAGGCCCGGCGTCCGCGGCTCCATCCGGTGCGTCATCACGTAGTCGGGGTGCAGCGAGATCAGCAGGTTCGGGAACAGCCCCAGATAGCTGACCGTCCCCGGATCGACGCCGGGTAACGGAACGCCGAGTGATCGCCCGTCGAGCGACATCGTCTCGACTCCCGGACGTAGCTCCATCAGCCCGCCGACCCAGGCGCCCGGCAGGTTCCAGTTGTCGCCCGAGGTCGGCGGCGAGACCTTGCACAGCTCGGGGTGGATCAGCGGGCAGTGGTAGCACTCGTGGTAGTTCTCCACGATCATTTTCCAGTTGGCTGCCACCTCGTAGCTGTGCCGCGCCTTCAAGGTCAGCCGCTCCGGCTGGTACGGCGCGACGAGGTCGGTGATCCCGCCGAGATGCTCCACGAACCGCGGCGCTGTACCGAGCGCGTTGACGAAGTACCAGCCCTGCCACACCTCGCTCGGGAGCTCGACCAGGTCGTACGGCGTGGTGTCGAAGGCCTCGCCCATCCGGGGCGCCGCCTTCACCGCACCATCCAGCTCGTACGACCAGCCGTGGTACGGACAGACCACCGCCTTGCGGTCAGCGGATTCGCCCTGCTGGAGGAGTTCGTGGCCGCGATGGCGGCAGGTGTTCGCGAACGCGCGGGGGCGGTCGCCGAACGTCAGGAGCACCTGCACATCGCCGACGAGGGTCGCGCGATGCGTAGTACCGGCTGCCAGTTCGTCGACGCGACCGAGGCAGGTCCAGTGCGCGGCGAAGAAGTTCCGTTGCTCCCAGGCGAGCACGGCCGGGTCGGTATAGGCCGCCTGCGGCAGCATGACGGCCTCGCCGTGCGGGCGGAGGGTTGCCGCTAGCGCGGCTGGATCGACCGGTGCGTTGGCCATCCGCTCACTATCGGCTCTGCCTCGCGTAGAAGTCGAGCACGTGATCCCAGCCGTCCCAGGTTGTGTGGGTCAGCTCGACCTCGGTGCCGGTCCCGACCGGCGTGAATCTGACCGTGACCCGGCCGGCTCGCTTCGGATCGCTGCCCGGGTGCCAGGTGAAGCTCACCGACAGCGGCGGATCCCAGTCGGAGACCGTGCCCCAGTAGCCGATCGGACCCTGTACGCCGTACTCGACGATGCGACCGCCGACCGCCCCTTCCATCCGTACGGCGGTCGCCGTGCGCTTGCCGACCGAATGGGTCGCGAGCGGCCACCAGGCCGACATCCCGGCCGTGAACAGCTCGAACGCCCGCCCAGGTGGCAGCTGGACCAACACCGTCGTCACGGTCCCATTCTCTAACGTCCGAAGGACTCGAGGTCAGGACCCTCGTCTGTTCGGACGTAACGGCTATTCGACAGGGAGAACCCCCGGGTCCCGGCCGGGGCGGCCAGCGGGGACCCGGGGTGGTCAGTCAGTCGGTCAGTTGAAGGGGTCGAGGGTGATGAAGGCCTGCTGCGGGTTGCCGTCGTGGACGAGGGCCTCGTGGTTGCCGACGTCGTCGAAGGCGAATCCGTACGCCTTGGTGTCGACCATCTGGGCGTGGATCTTGCGGGAGTAGTGGTTGGTGACGTTGTCCAGGTAGAAACCCGAGTCGTTCGCGTCGGGCTGGTTCGGGTTGCTGAGCAGCGTGGACCGGTTGTAGCCGGCGCAGAGGGTGCGCGAGATCGGGCCGCGGACGAGGTCGTTCGGTGCGTCGAGCAGGCCCGCGCAGCCGAAGATGCTGGCCGAGTTGGGCTTCTGGAACGAGGTGACGATCTGACCGGAGGTGTTGGTGAAGTTCATGACGTTGCCCGAGACCCGGCCGAAGTACTTGATGTTCGGCTGGTCGCCGAACGGGGTGACCGTGAGCGTCTGCGAGCTGTACTTCGACCAGACCCGGTTGACGTAGTCGTCCATCACGTTCGAGGGCAGCGCGCCGGTCTCGACGCCGTACGTCGGTGCGAGCGCGCGGAGTACGGAGCCGTTGGGTGCTGTCTGGATCAGGTTGGCCCAGCCGCCGGATTGACCGCGGAGAGCGTTGAAGAAGGCGTTGTAGCCGCCTGGCTTCAGGTGACCGGTGGTCAGCGTGTTGCCGTTGCCTTGCTTCACACCGACGGCGTACGGCACCGAGAACATGTCCACCTGGGTGCTGTTGATCCACAGGCCGGAGTCGTTCAGCGTGTACTCGGTCCAGCTGAACAGGATGTTCCGGTTCGGGTCGCTCGGGTTCTGGACCGCAGGCTGCACGAGGCCGCCGGTGGTCAGCTTGAAGACCAGTTTCTGGCCGTACGAGAAGTAGACCCGGCCGGAGAACTTCGGCATCTGGATGGTGATCGACCCGCCGTTACCCGGTCCGGCGATCGACGCGTCCGGTGCCGGCGTCGGCGGGTTGCCACCGGCCGGCCAGGCGTGGAAGTTGCCGGCCGCATCGGCCCAGCCCTGCTGGCCGGTCGTCAGGTTGGTGCCCAGGTTGTAGATGTAGACAGCGTCACCACGGCCGGAGCTGTTGGTGATCTTGAGCGGAATGGTTGCAGGCACGGCCGAGGCCGGTCCGGCGACGGTGGCGACGATCCCGGCGGCGACAGTTGCCGCGGCGGCCAGGACTGCCATCAGTTTGCGATTGATACGCACAACTCCTCCTCAGGTTTGTCCCATGCGAGAGGAAGGCGGAGCACCGGCAAGCCCGGGAACGGCTGCGTTACCAGGTCGCAGCAACCCCACGGGCAGGCGGTCCGATGTCAGCCTGGACCTGAAGTTCACCCGGTGCCCACTGCTCAGCCGGTGAGGGACGGTTGAATCACCGGTGAGTGAGAGCGCTCTCATATTTGGACGCTTTCGCTAGGGTTGTCAATGCCGCGATGGTGGCGGATTCCCGACGCTTGACATACCAGGCAATCGACAACCGGTGTACTCCGCCGCCGTGATCAGGCCTCGCGTCCTGGACTGCGGAGTGATCGGGGGTCGGCGCGTTCAGCAGCACCGGCGAACGGATCTCGGTGGTCAGCCGGTCTGGGAATCGAAGCCCGGGAGGGTGGAATCCCCATCGGTGCGGGCTGTGTTGTGGGGAAGGGCAGGGCTGCTGCGCGGCGTACGGTCGATCAGTGGGCCTTGGACCCAGCGGCGGGTCTGGTCCTCCGCCTCGGCTTCTTCCAGGGCGAGCAACTCCGGGGCGGTGAGTGGGCGGACCGACGCCTCGATCGCCTCCATCGCCTCCAGTTCCGCCTCGGTGACGTGCAGGTCGCGAAGCTTGCGGGCGGTGGTGAAGACGCGACTCTCGAACGAGCCGACCGTGCGGTTGTACGCGTCGACGGCCGAGGTCAGCGACCGACCGACCCGGCCGAGGTGGTCGCCCATCGTGCTGAGCCGCTCGTACAACTCCCGGCCGAGCTCGAAGACCTGCTGGGCCGACTCGGTGAGCGCCGACTGGTTCCAGGCGTAGGCGGCCGCTCGCAGCGTCGCGATGAGCGTCGTCGGCGTCGCCAGGATCACCCGGCGCTCGGCGGCGTACTCGAGCAGGGACGGCTCGACGTCCAGCGCGGCGGATAGGAAGGACTCACCGGGCACGAAGAGGATGACGAACTCGGGCGTCGACGGGAGTCTGGACCAGTACGCCTTGGCGGAGAGTTGGTCGACGTGGGTGCGCAGGTGCCGGGCGTGGGCCCGCAGGCGCTCCTCGCGGAAGTCCGCGTCCTCGGACTCCGCGGCCTCCAGGAAGGCGGCCAGTGGAACCTTGGAGTCGACGACCAGATTCTTGCCCTCGGCAAGCCTGACGACCATGTCCGGGCGCAGCAGGCCGTCGTCGGTCACCGTCGAGGTCTGCTCGGTGAAGTCGCAGTGCGCGACCATGCCGGCCAACTCGACCGTCCGCTTCAGGTGCAACTCACCCCACCGGCCGCGCACCTGCGGTTTTCGCAAGGCGGTCGAAAGGGATGCGGTCTCGCGGCGCAGTGCCTCACCGCTCATCCGTACTTCATTCACTTGCTGGTGGAGCTCGCTCTGCCAGGCCGCCCGGCCCTTCTCCAACTGGTTCAGCTGGGCGTGCAGGCGGTCCAGGGACTCCTTCACCACGGCCTGGCCGGACATCTGCTGACCGACCGAATGCCGCTCCTGGGTCAGCTCGACCACCCGGTCCTCGGCCGCGTTGCGCTCGGCGGTGATCCGGGCCAACTCGGCGCCGTCGCGACCGCGGGACCAGAGCACGCCGAACACCGCGCCGAGCAGGAGGCCCACCACGAGGAACAGCAGCACCATCAACAGCGTCGTACCGGTCATGTCACAGACAGTGGCAGACGCCGCCGACAGTTTTGTGGATCAACCGTCGGCGGCGTCTGAATCAGCTCTGTGGATCAGCAGTCCATGGCGGCGAACGAGTACCCCTGAGCCTTCAGCGTCTGCAGTACCTTGTCGAGCGCGGCGACGGTCTGGCTGCGGTCGCCACCGCCGTCGTGCATCAAGATGATGTTGCGCCGGGTGGCGTGATGCATGATGTTGCCGGCGATCGCGTTGGTGCCCGGCCGGGCCCAGTCCCGCGGGTCGACGTCCCAGAGCACCTGGGTCATCCCGGCGGCCTTGATGTCCGCCCGCACCTTCGGGTTCGACGCGCCGTACGGCGGCCGGAAGCACTTGGACCGCGGACCGTCGAAGATCTCGTGGTGCCGCTTGGCGGCGGTGATCGCGGTCAGCTGCGGGTGCGAGATCGAGTGGCTGCCAATTGCGTTGCCTGCGGCAAGGATTTGCTCACGCAGACCGGGGTGCGCGTTCTGCATGCTGCCGAGCTGGAAGAAGGTCGCGCGCGCGCCGTACTTCTGCAGTACCGCAAGGATCTTCGGCGTCCAGACCGGGTCCGGGCCGTCGTCGAAGCTGAAGAAGAGCACCTTCTTGTTGCCGGCCGCGGCGGCGGCCGTCGGGTCCGCGGCCGGGCTGCCCGCGTTGTTGCTCGGCGTCTTGCCGGGCGTCTGGGTCGGCTCGTCGCTCGGCTCGTTCGTCGGGGTAGTGGTCGGCGTCACACTCGTACTGACACTGGACGCGGACGTCGGCTCCGGCTGGTTCTGATGTCCGAGTGCCAAGGCGATCAGTGAACCGACCACCAAGGCGGCCGCTGCGCCGGTGGCGACGATGGCAGCAAGCTTTTTGGACATGACGATGCTCCTTGTGGATCAGGCGGATGTTCCCCAGTTGCTCCCCTCAGGAGCTTTCACAAGATGAGACGCCCGCTGTCCTGATCTGGTTGGCATACCCATGTTGCGGGGAGATCTCAGTGGCCTTGTGCCGCTGCGAAAAGCCTTCTCTCCAAGGCTTCACGATGCGTGACGGCCGTCCTGGCGTGGCCGGCTTTTGCTCTCCGTCCGGTCACACTTCACCGAATCGCTTGCGGCCGGGTCGTCGTGATCGGTAGATCTTTTGCCCAGGGAGGCACGATGGATCCGCAGGTGGTTTTCGAGACCGATCGGCTGGTCGTCCGCGACTGGGCCGACAGTGATGGCGACCGGGTGTTCGACATCTATCGGCGCTGGGAGGTGTCCCGCTGGCTCGGGGCCGACCCGCGGGTGATGGCCGACCGGGATGCGGCCGAGCGTGTGATCGACCGCTGGAACGAGCGCAACCAGGACACGGTGTACGGGATCTGGGCGGTCGAGGAGAAGGCGTCGGGCACCGTGGCGGGGACCGTGCTGCTGGTTCCGCTGCCTGAGCCGACCGACGCTTCGGGCAAGGGTGAGGTCGAAGTGGGGTGGCATTTCCATCCGGACGCTTGGGGGCGCGGGCTGGCGACCGAGTCTGCGCGTGGGGCGATCACGCATGGCTTCAGGTCGGGGATCGGTGAGATCTATGCGGTCGTCCGGCCCGACAACGCGGCGTCACTGGCCGTGTGCGGACGGTTGGGGATGCGCGCACTCGGCCGGACGAGCCGCTGGTACGGGTCCGAACTGGAGTCCTTCGTCACCTGAGACTCGTCCGGCTTTCGGCGGCCGGCTCGTACGGCGGGCGCCCGGCGGCGGGTGGTTCGCAGTACGGGGCGGTGATCGTCGGATTGGGGTGCGGCGGGGTGGGCCGCGTACTCTTGTCGCCCGTGGCACTCACCATCGGAATCGTCGGGCTCCCCAACGCGGGCAAGTCCACGCTCTTCAACGCGCTGACCAAGAACAATGTGCTCGCGGCGAACTACCCGTTCGCGACGATCGAGCCCAACGTGGGTGTGGTCGGCGTGCCGGACGCGCGGCTCGGCAAGCTGGCCGAGATCTTCGGCTCGGCCAAGATCCTGCCGGCCACGGTGCAGTTCGTCGACATCGCCGGCATCGTCCGCGGCGCCTCCGTGGGTGAGGGGCTGGGCAACAAGTTCCTCAGCCATATCCGGGAGTCCGAGGCGATCTGTCAGGTCACCCGGGTGTTCCGCGACGACGACGTCACCCACGTCGACGGCAAGGTCTCACCGGCCGACGACATCTCCACCATCCAGACCGAGCTGATCCTGGCCGACCTGCAGACCGTCGAGAAGGCGATCCCGCGGCTGGAGAAGGAAGCCCGGCTGAAGAAGGAGAGCGTCGCGGTTCTCGAAGCGGTCCGCGAGGCGCAGAAGCACCTCGAGGCCGGTACGCCGATCATCGCCACCAACGTGGACCGGCTCGCGATCCGCGAACTGATGCTGATGACCGCCAAGCCGTACCTGTTCGTCTTCAACTGCGACGCCGACGAGCTCGCCGACGAACCGTTGAAGCAGCAGATGCGTGAGCTGGTCGCGCCGGCCGAGGCGATCTTCCTGGACGCCAAGTTCGAGGCCGAACTGGTCGAACTCGGCGACGAGGACGAGGCCCGCGAGATGCTCACCGAGATGGGCGTCGAGGAGCCCGGCCTGGACACCCTGGCCCGCGTCGGCTTCGAAACCCTCGGCCTGCAGACCTACCTCACCGCCGGCCCGAAGGAATCCCGCGCCTGGACCATCAAGGTCGGCGCCACCGCCCCCGAGGCGGCCGGGGTCATCCACACCGACTTCCAACGCGGCTTCATCAAGGCAGAAATAGTCTCCTTCGAAGACCTCATCTCGGCCGGCTCCATGGCCGCGGCCAAATCCGCCGGCAAGGTCCGCATCGAAGGCAAGGACTACATAATGTCCGACGGCGACGTAGTCGAATTCCGCTTCAACGTCTGAGTCTGCTGCTTGACAGCTCGTCGAGAATCGAGCGGTGACGACCGTTCCCAGCTTCCGGTACCACCCGGATCCGATCGGTACCGGATCAGCCGAAGTGAGCCGGGCACCCTGCGACATTTGTGGTGAGCTGACGGGTCTGCGCTATGTGGGTCCCGTATTCGGTGAACAGGTGGGCGAAGTCTGTTTCGGATGTATCGCCAGTGGGACGGCCGCGGAGCGGCTTGCTACACCAGCTGGACCGGCCGAGTTCGCGGATACCGGTTGGGGTGTGCCTGAGGACATACCGGGTGCCGTACTGGACGAGATCTCGCACCGCACACCCCGGCTACTTCGCCTGGCAGGGTTCGCACTGGCTTTATCACTGTGGCGATGGCGCCGCATACCTCGGTTGGGTGGGCTGGGAGCAGATCCGCGACGATGCCGGTGCAATGCAAGCCCTCCTGATCGAAGCCCGGGAGGCGGGGCTTGATGACTCTGCTGCTCAGGAATGGATCAGTCGCCTCTCGATTGACGGCGAGCTGACGGGTTACCGGTTCGAGTGCCTGCACTGCGGCGTGCGCCTCGCCCATTCAGACGCCAGCTGACGTCGATCGATACCCGCTACTGAGTCGAATTCCGCTGCAGCTTGTGAGTCGCCCTGGCGGGGCTCTCGCCTCCGTTCGGCAGTTCAGGGGTTGATCGAGCGATCTGGAAAGTCGGTTGGTGGGGGAGGGGGAGCGGATTAGGTTCGGGGGATGGTTGATGCGTTGTTTGGGGATTGGCGGTTGGTGGGGGTTTATGACGCGTTGGAGCCGGAGCGGGGGGATCTGGAGGCGTACGTGGGGATGGTGGGGGAGTTCGGGGCTCGGTCGGTGCTGGATGTGGGGTGTGGGACGGGGTGCTTGGCGAGTTTGCTGGTAGGGCTCGGGGTTGAGGTGGTGGGGGTGGATCCGGCCGAGGCTTCGTTGGAGGTGGCGCGGGGGAAACCTGGTGGCGAGCGGGTGCGGTGGGTTCAGGGGGATGCGGCTGGGTTGCCGCCGCTGCAGGTGGAGTTGGCGGTGATGACTGGGAACGTGGCGCAGGTGTTTCTCAGTGATGAGGAGTGGATGGCGACGCTGTACTGCGTACGGGCTGCGCTTGCGCCTGGTGGGCGGTTTGTGTTTGAGACAAGGGATCCGGCGCGGCAGGCGTGGGTGGGGTGGAATCGCGAGGCGACGTACAAGCGCGTGGATGTGCCGGGAGTCGGTGTGATCGAGAACTGGACCGACCTGCTTGAGGTGAACGAGCCGTTCGTGAAGTTCCGTGGGACCTACGTCTTCGAGTCCGATGGCGCCACGCTCACGTCGGAGTCGACGCTGCGCTTCCGAACTCGGGCCGAGGTTGAGGAGAGTCTGGAGGCGGCGGGCTTCCGCACGGCCGAGGTACGAGATGCGGCTGATCGGCCGGGGCTCGAGTTCGTTTTCGTTGCGGAGGTTGCCTGAGGGTGGAGCGGCCAGGGTGCCGGGGCAGGGGATTGGTGCTCACCCGGCACCCTGACCTGTTCAGGGGACCGCTGGGGGCGGTGGGTCGTCGCGGCCGGGCGAGGGGTGGGCGACTGCGCTCGTTGAGGTGGGCTGTCGCGGTTGGTGCATGGGGGCTCGGAGCCGTATCACCCAATGTACGGCGGGCGCTCAAATGGGCGGGCGCGTGGCCAGTGGTGAGGGCGGCGGTCCGGGGGAGGGCGGCTGGCGGTGATGGCGGGGTGCGAGCTGGAGTGCGCCGCGGGTGGTGGCTCCGGGAAGCGCTTGGTGGTGATGGCGGGTTGCGTGTCGGAGGTCGCCCTAGGTGGTGGGGGCGGTGGCGGTTCGCCGTATGGGACTACGGGGCTGCGAGGGGTTGGGTGCGATCCGTAGCCAGTTTTACGGCGAAGACGGCTAGGGCTGTGCCGGTGATGTAGCGGTGGATCTTGGACCACTTGGGGTGGCGGGTGAAGAGGGTGGCTACTGAGCCGGCGGTTATTACGAAGATGGCGTTCATGAGGACGCCTACGGCTAGTTGCGTGAGGCCCAGGAGGAGGCTTTGGGTGCCGATGTGGCCGCGGGTCGGGTCGACGAACTGGGGGAGCAGGGAGATGTAGAGGATTGCGATTTTGGGGTTGAGCAGGCAGGTCAGGAGGCCCATGCCGAAGAGTTTGCGGGGCCGGTCCGGGGTTAGGTCGTGGGGGGTGAAGGCGGAGCTGCCGCCGGGGCGGAGGGCGTTCCAGGCCAGCCAGAGCAGGTAGGCCGCGCCTGCGAGCTTGAGGGTTACGTAGATCTCGGGGACCAGGGCGAAGAGGGTGGCCAGACCGGCGGTGGCTGCGAGGAGGTAGGCGAGGAAGCCGACGCCCACGCCGGCTAGTGAGGTCAGGCCCGCGCGGCGGCCCTGGGTGACCGAACGGGAGACGAGGTAGATCATGTTCGGACCGGGCACGATCACCAGGCCGAGCTCGATCAGTGCGATCCCCACGAATGCCTCGGTGCTGACGAGCACGACGTCCCCTCTCGGTCGGAACGTCGAAACTAACAGCTGTCAGCCGCGGCGCTCGGTGGTTTTCGCAGTCGTGAGACGCCGGCTGGAGGGTCGTGGAGCGGGACCCCGCCGTAATTGTGTGGCGCGGCGTCCATCACAATTGGTTAGCTAGAGTCCGTACGCCTGACGGTTTGTGAAGGAGACGGTATGAGCGACAAGCCCAGCGAGCCGGCGCAGGACGATCTGCAGAAGAAGTTCCGCGACGCGCTCGCCAAGAAGAACGCGAACCACGAGTCGCACCCGGGCACCGGGCCGCGGCACGAGGGTGTCGGCGAGGCGCACAACGACAAGCAGAAGCGCCAGTTCCGGCGCAAGTCCGGCAGCTGATTCCGCCGCCCATCCATCCATTCCGAGCCCCGGGTCACCGCCCGGGGCTCAACTTTTGGCCCCGTACTGCGGGGAACCCGCTCGGGGCGGGGCTCGGCTCGATGGGTTCTGTGCCGACCGACAGGTAGTGCACCTCGAGACGGTGTACGCGCGATGTGTGGTTGCGCCTGAGTGCACTGGATAGCCGCTAGGACTACCTGTCGGTCGGGACGCGGGTGCGTGTCGCGTGGTGGCGGATTCGCAGAAACCGGTTCCTGTCGGGTGGGATGTCTTGGGCCGTCTAACCTTTGCCGGGTGACTGTTCCTCTGCACTTCGCCGTCAAGACCCGGTTGATGGAGTTGCTCGACCGGCTCGGTGAGGGTGCGGCGTTGCCGCCGGAGCGGACGCTGGCGAAAGAGTTCGAGGTCTCGCGCTGGACGATGCGGCAGGCGATCCGTGAGTTGACCGCCGACGGGCGGCTGCGGGCGCGGCAGGGGCAGGGCACCTTCGTGGCGACGCCGAAGTTGATCCAGCCGCTGGCGCTGGTCAGTTATACCGAGGCGCTGCGGGCGCAGGGGCAGGTGCCGGGGCGCGAGGTGGTTCGCTTCGACGAGGTCGTGGCGGATGCGGTGCTGGCGGAGAAGTTGGGGATCGCCGAGGGGGCGCCGGCGTACGAGCTGGAGCGGATCCTGTTCGCCGATGAGCAGCCGATCGGGTTGGAGACCACGTATTTGGCGGTATCCCGGTTCCCGACCCTGCGTGAGGTGCTGTTGCCGACGGGGTCGCTGTATCGCTGCCTGACCGATGATCTGGGCGTCCGGTTCGGGGAGGGTGAGGAGATTGTGGAGACGGTGATGGCGACTCCGCGCGAAGCCGAGCTGCTGAAGGCGACCCAGTCGTTGCCGATGCTTCTGCTGCATCGGACCAGCCGCGACACCGACGGCAAGCCGATCGAGGCGGTCCGCTCGCTCTACCGAGGCGACCGCGTCGGCTTCCGTGCCACGCTGCGCCCCTGACAACACCCCGTACTGCGCTGCGCAGGCGACGCCCGTCGGTTGCTGGGGGGTGAGGGAAGGCGGGGTATGGGGCAAGGCGGTCGTCCGGGGTGTGGGGGTAAGGGCGGCGCGGTGGGGGTGAGTGCGGTCGTGCCTGGGGAGGCGCCGTGTTTGTGGGGACGGCGTGGGGTGTCCGCCGTTCGGAGAGGCGTGGTGGGGGCTGGTGTTTTCGGGGGGTTCATCTGTGGGACAGGTGGCGGGGACGTTGATGTAATTGGTCCGGACCAATCTTGAGGAGGAGTCGAGGTTGGGAGAGGGATTGTGCGGGTTGTGGTGGTGGGTGGCGGGGTGTTGGGGACGTTTCACGCCTGGGAGGGGGTGAGGCGTGGGCATCAGGTGGTGCAGATCGAGCGGGAGTTGGGGAGTCGAGGGGCCAGTGTTCGGAACTTTGGGCTGGTCTGGGTCAGTGGGCGCGCTGATGGGGCGGAGATCGCGACTGCTCTGCGGGCTCGCGAGTTGTGGGCGCGGGTGTCCGGGATCGGGTTTCGGTCGAACGGGTCGTTGACGGTTTGCCGGACCGACGTCGAGTTGGCCGTCGCGAAGGAGGCTGCTGGGCGTGAGGATGCGGTAGAGCGCGAGTTCGAGTTGCTTGACGCTGAGGAGACCCGGCGCCGCAACCCGGCGTTGAAGGGCGACCTTCTGGGGGCGCTCTGGTGCGGTCGTGACGCGATCGTTGAACCGCGCGAGGTGCTCAAGCAGCTCAGGAACGAGCTGGAGAAGTCCGGCCGGTACGAGTTCAAGAGCGGCCGGGAGATCCGCGACGTCAGCAACCAGAAGCTGAGGGACGACCACGGCGAGACCCATGAAGCCGACGTCATCATGCTCTGCACCGGCGCCTGGCACGGCGGCCTGATCCGCGAGCTCGCCGGCGAGCTGCCGGTCCGACGGGTACGGCTGCAGATGATGCAGACGGCACCGCTGGAGCAGCAGCTCACCACGGCAGTCGCCGACGCTGACAGCTTCCGCTACTACCCGGCGTACGAAGGTCCCGCGCTCGACGCGCTCAAGGAGACGCCGCAAGCAGGAGTTGCCCAGAGCAACGCGATGCAGCTGCTGATGGTGCAGCGCGCACACGGCGGACTCACGATCGGCGACACACACGAGTACGCCGAGCCGTTCGGATTCGACGTCCAGAGCGAACCGTACGACTACCTGCGCGAAGCAGTCGAATCCCTTCTCGGCCAGAAGATGCCGCAGATCGTACGCCGCTGGGCAGGCGTCTACTCCCAGTCGATCACGCCAGGCGAGGTCGTCGTACGCCGTGAGCCGTCCCCCAACGTGCACCTGATCACCGGACCAGGCGGACGCGGCATGACCATGTCGCCGGCGATCGCCGAGACGACGTATTCGGAGGCAGGACTGTGATCCAACTCGTGGTGCTTGACATGGCCGGCACGACGGTCGCCGACGACGGCCTGGTCGAGAAGGCCTTCACCAGCGCTATCGGTGCCCAAGGCATCGAACCCGAAACGCGCAGGTACGACGAGATGCTCGACCATGTCCGCACCACCATGGGCGAGTCGAAGATCACCGTCTTCCGGCACCTGCTTGGTGGCGACGAAGCAGCGGCACAGCAGGCCAACAAGGCCTTCGAGACGGCGTACGGCGTACTTGTGGACGAAGGTCGTTGCGCGCCGATCCCTGGCGCCGAGGACGCGATCCGCGCGATCAAGGAGACCGGCGCGAAGGTCTGCCTGACCACGGGGTTCGCCGAGACCACCCAGCAGCGGATTCTCGCCGCTCTCGGTTGGCGGGGCCTCGCCGACCTCACCCTCTGTCCCGCGCAAGCGGGCCGGGGCCGACCGTATCCGGACCTGGTGCTCAAAGCCGTGCTGGAGCTGAAAGCCGATGCCGTGGCCGCTGTGGCAGTGGCCGGTGACACCGCCTACGACATGACCACAGGAGTCCGGGCTGGGGCCGGAATCGTCGCAGGAGTCCTTACCGGTGCCCATGGCAACGATCAACTCGTCGCCGCCGGCGCCACGCACGTACTCGCATCGATCCGGGATCTGCCCGGATTGCTCGCCGACCGAAAGCTGGAGAAGTGAAGATCATCAAGCCCCTGCTCGCCGGAGTCCTGATCAGCGTGCTCGCCGCTTGCGGTGGTACCGGCGCGGCGTCGACCACCGATAGCAAGACCACGATCGTGACCGTCTACACCGCCGATGGGCTGGCCGATTGGTACAAGGCCCGCTTCGACAAGTTCACCCAGCAGACCGGGATGAAGGTCCAGATCGTCGAGGCCGGTTCCGGCGAGGTGGTCTCCCGGCTGCAGAAGGAGAAGTCGAACCCGCAGGCCGACGTGGTCGTGACCCTGCCGCCGTTCATCCAGAAGGCCTCGGCGGACAAGCTGCTGCAGCCGTACGCCGTACCGGGCAGCGACCAGGTGAAAGGTTTGAAGGGCCCGGACTACGTCGCCGTGGTCGACAACTATCTGAGCTTCATCGTGAACCCCAAGGCCGGTCGGCCGAAGTCGTTCGACGACCTGCTCGACGCGAAGTTCAAGGGCAAGATCCAGTACTCGACCCCGGGCCAGGCAGGCGACGGTACGGCGGTACTGCTGCTGTTGCAGCACCTGCTCGGCAAGCAGGGTGCCCTCGACTACCTCGCCAAGCTGGAGAAGAACAACGTCGGCCCGTCCGCCTCGACCGGCAAGCTGCAGCCGAAGGTGAGCAAGGCCGAGATCTGGGTCGCGAACGGCGACGTCCAGATGAACCTGGCCTCGATCAAGAACGACAAGTCCGCGTTCGCCCTGCTCTTCCCGGCCGGCCCGGACGGCAAGCAGACGACCCTCGACCTCCCGTACGTGATGGGCCTCGGCGCGGGTGCGCCGAACAGCGAGGGCGGCAGGAAGTTGATGGACTACCTGCTCTCGCCCGAGGCGCAGGAGACGGCTTCGAGTGACTCCTTCGGCCTTCCCGCCCGCTCCGACGTCAAGCCGGCCGATGCGAACTTCCAGGCCGTCGAGCAGGCGATGACCGGCGTCGAGGTCTACCAGCCGGACTGGACCGCGGTACTGAACGACCTCGACGCGGACGTCGCGGCGTACACCAAGGCCGTGTCGGGATGACCGTCGAGCTCGAGGAGGTGACGGTTCAGTTCGGCCGGACGGTCGCGCTGGAAGGGCTGAATCTCACCGTCGCCGCCGGCGAGACGGTCGCCCTGCTCGGACCGTCCGGCTCGGGCAAATCCACCGCGCTGAAGGCGATCGCGGGCTTCGTCCGGCCGAGCCGCGGCCGGATCCGGCTGGCCGGCGTGGACGTCACCGACGTACCGCCGGCCAGGCGGGGGATCGGGGTCGTCGTCCAGCAGTACGCGCTCTTCCCGCATCTGCGCGTCGCGGACAACGTCGCCTTCGGACTGCGGGCGGCGCGCAAGCCGAGGGCCGAGGTGAGCCGCCGGGTCGCGGAGATGCTGGAGATGGTCGGCATGTGCATGTTCGCGCGGCGGTTCCCGCGCGAGCTGTCCGGTGGGCAGCAGCAGCGGGTGGCGATCGCCCGGGCGCTGGCGATCCAGCCACAGGTGCTGTTGCTCGACGAGCCACTCGCGGCACTCGACGCGCAACTCCGCGCAGACATGCTCGGCGAACTGCAGAAGCTGCGCCGCGAGGTGCCGGACGTGGCGATCCTCTACGTCACGCACGACCAGTCCGAGGCGCTCGCGCTCGCCGACCGGATCGCGGTGATGCGCGATGCTCGACTTGTCGACATTGCGCCGTCCGCCGACCTGTACGCCGCTCCGCCGTCCGCCTTCACCGCGTCCTTCCTGGGTGGCGCGAACCTGCTGCCCGTGGAGCTCGCCGGCGGCGAAGTCAGGCTCGCCGGGCATCCCGTACTGCGAACGGACGTTGCTAGCGGCAACCAGTTGCTGGTGATCCGGCCGCACGCCATCAAGCTGGGCGAGAACGGGATCCCAGGGCGGTTGGTGGCGGCGCAATGGCGGGGTGCCTCCAGCCGATTGACGTGCACGATCGACGGGCTCCCCGACGTACCGGTCCAGGTCGACGTACCCGCATCCAACCGGCTCCCCGGAGTAGGGGCGAAGGTCTCGCTGGTGCTGCCGGCCGAGGCGTGCAGCCTGGTCGCGGCGGAGGGTCGCTGATGGCCGCCGAGGTACTGAACTTGCCTGTCAGCAACCAGAGGCGATCGGCCCAAAAAGCTTGGAGCCGGTCCATCTGGTTGCTGCCTCCGCTGTTGCTGCTGGCCGGACTGGTGGTCTATCCGCTGGTGCTCGTCGCCGGTCAGTCGTTCGCCGGCGGGTTCGTAACCTGGCGGGCGGTGATCGGGTCGGCCGAGTTCCGCGACGCGTTGGTGCGGACGGTCCAGATCGCGGTCTCGGCGACGATCGGCTGCCTGATCGTCGGCACCTTCCTGGCGGTCGTGATCAGCTTCGTGCCGTTCCCGGGCGCGCGGATCGTGTCCGGCCTGGTCGACGCGATGCTGGCGCTGCCATCGTTCCTGGTGGCGTTGTCGTTCACCTTCATCTACGGAACCGCCGGGATTCTCGGCGCGATCAGCGGCGGGTTCCTGACCTCGCCGTGGGCAGTGATCCTGGCCGAGATCACCTTCTACACGCCGTTCGTGATGCGGCCGTTGCTCGGGGCGATGGGCCAGATCCCGCGGGTGCAGTTGGACGTAGCGGCCAGTCTGGGTGGCGGTCCTTGGCGCGTACTGCGAACTGTCGTACTCCCGGAGGTGCGCCCGGCAATGGCTGCTGGAGGCAGCTTGACACTCCTGCTCACGCTGAACGAATTCGGCATCGTGCTGTTCCTCGGCGCGCGTGGCACGACCACCTTGCCGATGCTCGTCCACACCAAGGGCATCGTGATGTTCGACTACCCGAGCGCTTGCGTGATCGCGGTCGTCCAGATCCTGCTGTCGATCGGCCTGTACGTCGCGTTGCGGGCGGGCCTGGCCCGGTTGGGAGATCACCGTGTTGCTCTGGACTAGGCCTGGCCGGATCCTCACCTGGCTCGCGTTCGCCATCGTCTTCGGCGTACTTGTGCTCGCGCCCTTCGTCGTGGTCGCGGCGGCAGCCTTCTCGGGAACGTGGAACGGGGTGCTACCCGCCGCCTTCACCGGAGAACATCTGAGCGAGGCGTTGTCGGGAGACCAACTGGCAAGCTTGTCGGTCAGTCTGCAGACCGCGCTCCTCGGTGGTCTGCTCGCGGTCGTCTTCGGGACCTGGGCCGCACTGGCAAGCCGGTCGGCGCCCGCGCCGATCGCTCGCTTCGCCGACGCGTTGCACCACCTTCCGATCGCAGTACCGTCCGTCGTGGTGGGGTTGAGCCTCCTCGTCGCCTTCTCACGTCAGCCGGTGTTGCTGAACGGCACCAAGTGGATCGTGGTGATCGCGCACCTGGTGTTGATGATCGCCTTCAGCTACGGAACGGTCGCGGCAGCGCTGCAGCGGACCGACGACGCGTTCGCTCAAGTGGCGGCCTCGTTGGGGGCGTCGCCGGCCCGGGTGCTGTGGAAGGTTCGGCTGCCGATGCTGCTGCCCGCGATCGTTTCCGCGGGCAGCCTGTCGATCGCGTTGTCGATGGGCGAGGTCGGCGCGACGATCATGGTCTATCCCGCGTCGTGGCGGACCCTGCCGGTGAGCATCTTCGCCCTGACCGATCGCGGCCAGACCTTCGTGGCCGCGGCCGAATCACTCGTACTGCTGGCGGTCACCGTCGTACTCGTGGTCACGCTGGATCGGTTGCGGGGGCGGGCTGCTGAGAGATGAGATCGGTCAGGCGGGTCAGTTGGAGCTCCCAGCCCTGCAGGTGACCGGCCGCGTCTTCGGCGTTGCTCAGCGCGGTGTGGCTGAGCAGTAGGTGGGTACCGCCGTCGACCTCGGACAGCTCGACGCGGACCTCTGAGATCTCGTCCTCGCTGCCGTCCCACTTCCAGGTGAAGGCGAGCAGGCGCGGCGGCTCCACCTCCAAATAGTTGCCACGGACAACATGCGGGCCCATCGTCACGACATACCCGCCGCCGACGCGCACGTCCGCCTCCACCTTGAGGTCGTGCGCGGGATTCGGGCAGTACCACTGGGTCAGCAGTTCCGGTCGCGACCAGGCGTCGTACACGCGACTGATCGTTGCCGGCAGCACCCTTTCGATCCGGACGTCAGTGCTCATCGTCACTCCCTCGCAACAGGTCTTCCAGTCGGTCGATGGTCGTGTTCCAGTACTCCGTCAGGTCGCCGAGCCAGGTCTGCAGCTCGCTGAACGCCTCTGGCCGCAAGGTGCAGACCACCGTTCGCCCGACCTTCCGGCGGCTCACCAATCCGGCGTCCACCAGCACTCCGACGTGCTTCGTCATCGCCGGCAGGCTTACCTGATGTGGCGCCGCGAGCTCGCCCATCGTCGCTTCCCCGCGACTCAACCGGGTCACCACAGCCAGTCGGGTGCCGTCCCCGAGCGCCGCGAACGTAGTAGCCAACACGGAGAACATTTCACCATTTGGTGAAGTGTTGTGTCAACCCTCAGAGCAGCTCGGAGAGAAGCGTGGCCGCCGTCGTCGTAGCGGTGGTGGGGAGAGCGAGGTAGCTCACCGGTTCGGTCAGGAGCTTGGCGAGAGTGTCCGAGAGAGCAGTCGGGGTGCAGGAAGGATAGGGCAGCAGGTGACCGGCGTTGTGGCGGTTCAGCCGGGCGGTGACGTGGAAGGTTTGCTCGAAGTGATGTTGGAGGGGGACATAGATGAAGGGAACTCGGGCTGCCGTGAGTTCCATGCAGGTGGTGAGGCCGCCCTGGGTGATGGCGACGTCGGCCGCGGCCAGGTGGTGGTGGAGATCCGGAAGGTAGCCGTGGATGGTCGCGCCTGGAACGGAAGACAGCGTGGACGGGTCGATCCTCGGCCCGGTGACGATGACGAACTCCAGGCCTGGAACAGCGCGCCGGGCCATCGGGATGGCCTCGAGAACCCTGTGCAGCAGGGAAGTCCCGACGCCTGACCCGCCGACGGTGACCAGGCAGAGCTTGGCGTCGAGCGGATAGCCGAGGCGGGCGCGCAACAGCGACCGGTCGGCGGTCTCCGAAGGGTCAAAACCGGTGATGTAGCCGGTGAAGTCGAAGTTCTCCTCGGTCCACGAACGGATCGACGGCAGCCCCGGCCCGAAGTTCGCGTCGACGATGTCGTCCGGATCGCCGATGAACAGCGAGCGATCGCGCAATCGGCGGAACCGCGCCCGCTGCTCGATCATCTCCGCGTTGTAGTCGGCGGTCAGCGCGGCCTCCGAAGCACCGCCGTCCGGCATCGGCAGCCAGCCGACGAAGTCGGTCAGCCACGCATAGGCGAATCGCTTCAGCTCAGGGTTCTCGTGCAGGAAGTAGTCGACGTCCCAGGCCTCGTCGCCGACCACCAGGTCGTAGTACTGGTCGTCGATCACGTCGGCGAAGGTGAGGAAGTTCGCGACCAGGATCTCGTCCATCCGCCGGATCGCCTGGAACGCGTGCAGGTCATGCTCGTCGCACTCGAACTCGATGTGGCTCGACTCGTTCAGCAGGTACGCCGAAGCCGGGTGCACCGTCTCGCCCGCATCCGCCAGCACCCGCGTGACGGGGTGCTGCGCGAGCCAGTCGATCTCCAACCCGGGGTTCTGCAGCTTGAGTTCGCGCGCGATCGCCAGATCCCGGCGGGCATGCCCGAGCCCGATCGGTGATGACAGATAAAGCACTCGTTTCGGCCGATTCAGCGCGCGGACCCACGTACGCCGTACCGGTTGCACAGGTGCGACGCGGTCCACGAAGTCCTTGAGCAGCCGGTTCACCATCACCGGGTCGCGCGCGTTCGGTGCATGTCCGCCACCGGACACGGTGATCAGCGAACCGCCGGTCAGCTCGGCCAGCGCGACGCCCTCGGAGAAAGGACGGATGTGGTCGTCGGAGCCGTGCACGACCAGAACCGGACAGGCCAGTTCCTGTACGCCGGGGATGCGATCCTGACGGGCGAGTTCGGTGTCGACCAGCCGCTCCGGACTGATCCCGTGACCCCAGCCGACACCGTCCTCGAGCTGCTTGGTGGAGTGTGGTTCGGAGAACATCTGCGCGAAGAAGAAGCGCAGGAAGTCGTCGTACCCACCTTCGGTCCAGTGGTGCCGGTTGTACTTCGCCCAGCCCTCGGTCGTGTCGTGCCGCTCGTTCCACGACCAGCGGATGCGCTCTTCCTGGGCCGGCGCGAGTCCGGCGGCCGACCCGATGCAGGTGACACCGAGCACCTGATCGGGTAGCTCATGGGCGACCTGCAAGGCCCACGGCACGCCACGGGACAGCGACACCAGAACACAGGTTCCGGTGCCCGTGGCCGCCAGTACGGCGAGGGTGTCCGCGACGAACTCACGATCCGCGTACGCCGAGGGACCGGCCGGCGCACTTGACCGGCCCGACCCGCGTCCGTCGAAGGTGACGACCCGGAAATGCTTGGCCAGATACGGCACCTGCGCCTTCCAGACTCGCGAAGGCACGATCGACCAGGTCGGCAACAGCACCACCGTCACTCCGCCGTTCCCCCTGGTCGCGGCGGAGTCGTAGACGCTGTAGGCGATCGTCACCCCGTCGCGCTCGACCGTCCCCTCCTGGTCGGCCGGGTGCGCGGGACGTTGCGGTTTCGATGTCATCCAGACCCCCTCGCCTGCACTGTCTCAGGGACGAACCTCGTAGACCAGGTTGAACGGGGTCTCGGCCGCGGTCCGGAACCGGGTGAATCCGGCCGCGGTCGTGACGTCGCGGATCCGGGCCGGACCGGCCTGGGTACCGAGCGCCAGCCCGACATCCTGCGACAGCGATCCCGGCGTACAGAGCAGTGTGGAGAAGCCGTAGTACGCGCGTCCGACCGGGTTCAGGTTGTCCTCGACCCGGTCGCAGGCCATCGGCTCGACGACCATCCACGTACCGTCGTCGGCGAGCGATTCGCGGACCCGGCGCGCGGCGCCGACCGGGTCACCCATGTCGTGCAGCGCGTCGAACGTCGTCACCAGGTCGTAGCCCGTTCCGCTGTACGCCGTGGCGGGCGCGACCTCGAACGAGATGTCGACCCCTGCCTCTGCCGCCCGCTGCTTCGCGATCTCGATCGATCCCGGGTGGTAGTCGGACCCGGAGAACGTCGAGTTCGGGAACGCCTTCGCCATCAGGATCGTCGAGGCGCCGTGGCCGCAGCCGATGTCGGCCACCCGGGCACCGCGTTCGAGCTTGCCGACCACGTCCTCCAGCGCCGGCAGCCAGCCGGCCAGCAGGTTCGCGTTGTAGCCGGGCCGGAAGAATCGCTCACAGCCGTCGTGGACATCGGAATCCTGCTCGTGCCAGCCGATCCCGGCGCCGCTGCGGGCGGCCTCGATCGTCTGGGTGGTGTTGTGGACGGTGCCGAGCGCGATCTGGAAGAAGCCGGGCAGGAATGCCGGGCTGTTCTCGTCGGCGAGCGCGATCGCGTGCTCGGCCGGCAGTACGTACCGGCCGTCCTCGTACTCGACGAACCCGCCGGCGGCCTGCGCGTTCAGCCACTCGCGGGCGTAGTGCTCGCTGGTCTGGGTCCGCTCGGCGAGTTCCGCCGGTGACACCGGACCGGCGCCGGCAAGTGCGCGGTAGTAGCCGAGCTTGTCGCCCATCACCACCAGCCCCGCGTTCAGCGTCGCCCCCACCTCGTCGACCGCCCGGAACACGAACGCCATCAGTTTGTCGCCGTCGATCTGTTGTTCGACCGTAGTCATTCTGATTCCCCTCCCTGGGTATCTGTGCGCCCGACCGTAGGAGCGGCAGCCGCCCGGTCGCATCAGGTGCCCCACCTGGTCCGCCCACCTCGACGCGCGGTTAAGGGCTGGTGCCGGAGCGGGGTGGCGATGCAGACTGCGGGGCATGCTGATCGGGCGGGAGACCGAGCGGCGGGTGATCGAGGGTTTGGTCGCGGGGGCACGGGTCGGCACGAGTGGAGTGCTGCTGATCACCGGGGAACCGGGGATCGGGAAGTCGGCGCTCGTGGCCGAGGCGGCGACACTCGCCGCCGGGCTGCGCGTGCTCCGGGCCCGCGGCACCGAGGCGGAACGCGAGATCCCGTTCGGCGGCCTGCTCCAGTTGCTCCGGCCGGCGATCGGCGAGCTCGATCGGATCCCCGCCCCACAACGCGAAGCGCTGGCCGCCGCACTGGCGCTCAGCTCCGGCGCGGCCGCCGACCGGTTCGCGGTGGGGGCGGCCACCTTGAGTCTGATCTGCCGGTACGCCGAATCGGCGCCGGTCGCGATCCTCGTCGACGACGCGCAGTGGCTCGACCGCCCGTCGGCAGAGGCGCTCCTGTTCGCCGCCCGCCGGTTGCTCGCCGACCCGATCGTCCTCCTGATCGCCGCCCGCGCCGGCGAAGCTCATCCGCTGGCCGAGGCCGACCTGCCAAGGCTGGAACTCACCGGCATCGACCTCCCGGCCGCCCAGCAGATCGTCGCCACCAACGGCGGCTTGCCGGTCGATCTGGTCGCTCAGCTGCATCGCCGCGTTGCCGGCAACCCGCTGGCGTTGCTGGAGCTGGTGAACGATCCCGAACAGCTCCAGCGCCTACCGCCGGGGGTACCTGTCCCGGTCCCCGCGCTGCTGGCAGACGCCTTTGCTGCAAGGGCTTCACGGCTCAGTACCGACGCCCGTACGGCGTTGCTCGTAGCCGCGGTGGATGACGGTGATCTGGGGGTGGTCGCTCGCGCCTGTAGCGAGTTGGGTGTGGACGTGGCCGCGTTGGGTGAAGCGGAGCAAGCCACGCTGGTGGTGATCGGAGACGGGCGCGTCGAGTTCCGCCATCCCCTGGTCCGGTCGGCGATCTACGCGAGTGCGGAACCGGCGGAGCGCCGTACGGTGCATCGGGCGGTCGCGGCGGCGTTGGGGCGGAACGAGGTCGATCGCCGCGCGTGGCATCTCTCGGAGACCGTCCTCGGCGAGAACGACGAGGTCGCCGCGGCACTCCACCTCGCGGGCGATCATGCAGCCGGGCGAGGAGCGCATGCGGTCGCGGCGACTGCCTTCGAGCGAGCGGCCCGACTGACAGAACACGACCAGGAACGCGCAGTGAGACTCGTCGAGGCAGGCCAGGCAGCCTGGTTCGCGGGCCTGCCGGACCGCGCGGACGGTCTACTCGGCGAGGCACTGACCTACGAACCGCCAATGGGGACCAGAAGCTGGGCGAACGAGTTGCGCGCCGACATCGCGGTGAAGTGCGGATCGCCCGCCCGCGCTCGCGACATCCTCCTCGCCGCAGCGGCCGAGACCACGGAGGTGGAGACCGCCATCGGCCTGCTGAGTGATGTGGTCAATGCCTGCTTCCGATTGGGCGATGCGGCCGGCGCCTTGCAAGCAGCCGAGGGGATTGATCGGCTGCTCGCGAAGGCTGATCGGCCCGCGGTGAAGATCCTCGGCCTGCTCGCCAGCGGGAGCGCCAAGATCCTGGCCGGTCGAGCAGGGACCGAGCAGATCCGGGAGGCCATCGACCTGGAGCCGTCCGCCGAACTGGATCGCGATCGGCGCCGGCAGATCTGGATGACACTCGCACCACTCTTCCTCCGCGAGGCCGGGACGGGTCGCGCCCTGCTGGAGGAAGCGATGCGCGAGAAGCGGGAGCAGGTCGCTGTCGGCACACTTCCGGCGTTGCTGATGCACCTCGCCCGGGACGACGCGACGACCGATCGCTGGGCGGACGCGGCCGCGGCGTACGACGAGGGGATCCGGTTGTCCCGCGAGACCGGGCAGACCACCGAGCTGGCGATCTGCCTGGCTGGGCAGGCGTGGTTGTCGGCGCATCGAGGTCGCGCCGAGGAGTGCCGGGCGCTGGCGGCCGAGGCGATCGAGATCTGTACCGAACGGCAGATCCACATCGGGCGGGCGTGGGCGTTGTTCGCGTTGGGGGATCTCGAGCTGGGACAGGGGAATCCGGCCGGCGCGCTCCCGCAGTACGAGCGGTTGGTGGAGGTGCTCAACTCGCTCGGGTTGCTGGATCCGGATCTGTCGCCCGCGCCCGAGTTGGTCGAGGTGTATCTGCGGCTCGGCCGAGTCGACGAAGCGGCCGCCTCCGCGCGCGAGTACGCAGTACGGGCTGAAGGTAAGGGACAACCGTGGGCCCTTGGCCGGGCCGCGCGGGTCCGCGGTCTGGTCGACGATGACGAGCAGCGGTTCGGCGAGGCGCTCGAGTGGCATCGGCGGACGCTCGACGTGTTCGAGACCGCGAGAACCAGACTGGCGTACGGCGGTTGGCTGCGGCGGGCTCGTCGGCGAGTGGACGCGAGAGCCCAGTTGCGGCTGGCGGTGAGCGACTTCGATCGGCTGGGAGCTCCGGGCTGGGCGGACCTGGCCGCGGCCGAACTGAAGGCGACCGGCGAGACGGCCCGGCGGCGCGAGCCGTCGACCGCCGACCAGCTCACCCCGCAGGAACGCCAGATCGCAATGCTGCTGGTCGACGGGCAGAGCATCCGGGCTGCCGCGGCCCGACTGTTCCTCAGCCCGAAGACCGTCGAGTACCACCTGCGGAAGGTGTACGCGAAGCTCGGCATCCACTCCCGGACGGAATTGGCCAAGCATCTCGGCCCGCTCGATACGTAGGCTGGCGGGCATGACTTCGCCGTTCATCGAGACCAGTGGTGTCAAGAAGCTCGCGACGTTCGACGAGCTGGCGGCGGCCGGGCCGTTGCATCACCAGACGCTCTTCACCGGGGTGCCGGTGTGGCTGGTGACGGGCTACCCAGAGACGCGTGAACTGCTCGCCCATCCGGACGTGGTCCGGGCGCTCGCTCACGGGCCGCACATGGACACGGCGGACGGCAGCCTGGTCCAGGCGATGGACACCCACATGCTCAGCGCCAACCCACCGGATCACACCCGATTGCGCAAGCTGGTTTCGGCGGCGTTCACGCGACGCCGGATCGAGCAGCTCGAGCCGCGGATCCGCGAGATCGCTGCAGGCCTCCTCGACGAGCTGGCCGCCGCTGGCGGCGAGGTGGATCTGGTCGACAGCTACAGCTATCCGCTGCCGATCACCGTGATCTCGGAATTGCTCGGCATCCCCGCGATCCGCCGCGACGACTTCCGGCGCTGGTCCTCGATCGTGGTGAACGGCTCGGTGCACAGCGACGTCGTGTACTTCGAGGCCGCGCGGGCGATGGTCGATTTCATCCGCGAGCTGATCGAGGACAAGCGGGTCGCGCCGTCGGGCGACCTGCTGTCGGACCTGATCGCGGTCCGCGACGGCGGCGACCGGCTGACGCCCGACGAGCTGACCTCGATGGTCTACCTGCTGCTCGCGGCCGGCCACGAGACGACCGTCAGCCTGATCAGCAACGGCGTTCACGCCCTGCTTCGGAACCCGGACCAGCTCGCGTTGCTGCAGGCCGAGCCCGAGCGACTGCCCGCCGCGATCGAGGAGCTCCTCCGGTACGACGGCCCGCTGCAGGCGGCGATCCCGTACGTCGCGCAGGCGCCGATCGAGGTAGGCGGAGTCACGATCAAGGCAGGTGAGGTGATCGTGTTCGCCCTCCTGGCGGCGAACCGGAGCCAGCAGAAGCTCGGCAACCCCGAGGAGCTGGACATCGCCAGGCCGGACAACGCCCATGTCGCCTTCGGGCACGGGATCCATCACTGCCTCGGTGCGCCACTCGCCCGGCTGGAAGGGCGGGTCGCGCTCGGGATGCTGTTCGAGCGCTTCCCCGACCTGGCCCTGGCCGAGCCCGAGGAGGACCCGGTCCGCAGCCAAGGCCTGTTGATGAACGCGATCACCAGACTTCCGGTCAGGCTGTGAACTGGTCATCCGAAGAGTGGCTCGCGCAAGCAGTGAGCTGGCTCGACGAAGAGCTGATGGCCGCCGGGATCGAGCGGGTCGGTGAGGTGACCCAGCCTCGGCTCAAGCCGTGGGGGACAGTGCTGCGCGCCGACACCGACAGCGGGACCGTCTGGCTGAAGGCGCCCGGCCCCGAGACGGTGTTCGAAGTACCGCTGTACCGGCTGCTCGCGTCCGTCGCGCCGAAGTGGGTGCTGGACCCGATCGCGGTGGACGTCGAACGCGGCTGGGTGCTGCTGCCTGATGGCGGCCCGACCTTGCGGGAGCGGCTTGGTGGAACGGCCGGGTTGTCGGACGCGATGATCAGCGTGCTTCCGCAGTACGGGCAGTTGCAGGTCGAGTTGGAGCCGCATGCGGAGGATCTGCTCGCGACCGGTGTCACCGACATGCGTCCGGCGGCTATGCCTCAGCGACTGGACGAAGCGCTGGAGACAACCGGCCGGTACACCGCTTCATCGGACAGCGAGGTCGCCAAGGAGCAGCACGCGTGGGTGGTCGGGCAGCGAGCCGAGTTCGCCGCGCGGTGCGCCGACCTGCCCGATCGGGTCAGCCTGGATCACAACGACCTGCATACGAACAACATCCTCGGCGGACCGACAGGGCAGGTCAGGTTCTACGACTGGGGCGACAGCGTGCTCGCGCATCCGTTCACGAGCATGCTCGTGGGCCTCGGCTCGCTGGCCCGGTGGCTCGAGGTCGACCCCGACGACCCGCAGGTACGCCGCCCGCGCGACGCCTATCTGGAGGTGTTCGGCGATCCGGCCGAGCTGCTCGCCGAGCTCGAACTCGCCTGCTGGATCGGCAAGGTCGCCCGGGCGCTGGTGTGGGATCGCGCACTGCACCAGGAGCCAGGGGAGTTCGCCGGAGCCCCATTGCGAACACTGGCCTCGCTGCGGATGAATTCTTGGCTCGCTCCAGACTGAACGGCCCGCGATCGATTGGGTTCGGGTTGACACCGGATGAGAGGCTCGGGGCGTGACACAGTTGATGGAGGTCGTCCGACACCTGTTGAGTGTGGCGATGGTCTCGCAGTGGCTGTTGCTCATCCTCTTCGTGGCCGCTGCGGTCGACGCGGTCTTCCCGATCGTGCCCAGTGAGGGCATGGTCGTCACGGCCGGTATGGCCGCCGCGGCGGGCCATCAGAACCTGCTGCTGGTGATCGTGGTCGCGATGGTCGGCTCGGTGATCGGCGAATCCGCCTGCTACTTCCTCGGCCGTGGTTCCGGTCCGGCGTTGCGGCGCTGGATGCGACGGCGAGAGGCTCGGCAGGCGATGTACGAGAAGGTCTCCAAGGCCTTGCACACTCGGGGCGGCCTGGTCCTGATGACGGTCCGCTACATCCCGGGTGCCCGGATGGTGGCCACTCTCACCGCCGGCGCCACGGCGTACTCGTTCCGGAAGTTCATCGTCTTCACCATCGCGGGCGTCACGATCGCCTATACCTACGTCGCGCTGCTCGGCTACATCGGCGGCGACGCGTTCGCGCACGACTCGCTGAAGGCGCTCGCGTTCAGCCTCGGGCTCGCGTTTCTGATCGGTACGGTGCTGGAAACTTCACGCCGGATCGCCGGCCGACGCAAAGCCGCCAAGGTCACAGCCGGGTAACGATCGCCGGTCCGCTTTCCCCGCAAAGGTGTGTCCCGGGCCAACCGGACCGCTCTCGCGTGCGTCAGTAGGGGCGTGGTGAGGCGAAGGGCAGGCGTACTGATCAGCGCGGTGGTTGTCGCCGCGGCGCTCGTTGCCGGCTGCGGGGATGTGCCTCTCGAGGGCGCTCCCTCGGCGGATCCTCGCACGACTTCCGAGCAGACCTCGCCGGCTGAGACGCCTTCCGGCACCCCGTCGACGCCGAGCGCGACGCCGACCGAGCCGGATCCGTCGACGACGCTGACGCCGGGAGTGAAGCCGCCGAACGCGGCTCCGGTGACGCGGACTTTCCCCGCCCGGCTCGCTAACGGCAAGGCACCGCTGTTCGTGGTCGTCTCGTTCGACGGCGCCGGCGATCTCACGTTGTGGTCGCACTGGCGGCAGGTCGCCAAGCAGGTCAACGCGCGGATGACCTTCTTCCTCTCCGGCCCGTACCTCTACCCCGGCGAGCACAAGACCGACTACAAACCGCCGTACAAGAATCCCGGCTCCTCCGACATCGGCTGGGGTGACCCGGACAAGGTCGTCCGTCGGGCCGCCGTACTGCGTCAGGCGATCGCCGAGGGGCATGAGATCGGCACACACGCGAACGGCCACTTCTGCGGCAAGACCGGGATCGACAAGTGGAGCGCGGCGCAGTGGAGCGATGAGCTCAAGGCGTTCGACCTGATGGTGGACAAAGGCCCGGCGCTGGCCGCGGGCAAGCCGCTGGCGGCACCGTTCGACCCGACCACAGTGAAGGGGATGCGCACCCCCTGCCTGGAGGGTAACCGCCCGGCGTACCGGCAGGTCATGCGGCAGCGCGGGATGCTGTACGACGCCTCCGAGCCCGGCTACATCGCCTGGCCGAAGAAGTCCGACGGCGTCTGGAACTTCCCGCTGCAGTCGGTCGAGCTCGCTGGGACGCACAAGAACACGCTGACGATGGACTACAACCTCTGGTACTCGCAGACCGAGGCGCACGAGGCTCCCGCGTCGCACGCTCCCGCCCTGAAGGCGCAGGTGCTCGCCACCTACCGGCTCGCGCTCCGCCGATCACGGGCCGGTGGCAACCCGCCGCTCTTCCTCGGCAACCACTTCAACCGCTGGAACAACAGCGTGTACTCCGACGCGCTGACCAGCTTCGTCCAGGAAACCTGCACGCAACCGGACGTGCGCTGCGTCAGCAACATCGAGTTGCTGAGCTGGCTGCAGAAGTACGGGGTACCGAAGCGTTCCTAATGCTCCGACACGGGGCACTAGATCCGCACGTAGCCGAAGGCGTTCTGCCAGGTGCCGCCTTGCTTGATGCGGTCGACGACGAGGCGTTGCAGGGTGGTGTCCTGGGGGAGCTTGTCGAGGTTCTCCAGGTCGTGGCTGCGGAAGGTGAAGAAGACCGCGCTGTCCTGGGAGTCGCGCGGTTCGCCGTACGGCGTGAAGCGCCGGCCGAAGCGGACCATGTTCGAGTCCTCCGGCAGGTGGTTCAGCAGGTACGGGTCGATCAGCCAGGAGCCGAGCGTCATGGTCTTCACCGGGTACTCCGGGAAGTGCCGCGGGAAGAACTCACGAGCCTGCGCGAAGCTGTCGTCGACGGGCCTCGGGCGTCAGCGGTCCGGTCTCGGGGATGTGGACGCCGATCACCCATTCGCCTGGCTCGACGCCGGGGACCGGGTTGTTGTCCGGCACCCGGTGCAGCAGGTACTGCAGCCGGCCGAGCGCGTAGATCGCGCCGACCCAGTGGATCGTCATCCACCAGTGCGTCTCGAGCCCGTACTCGCCGTTGGTCCGCCGGCTGACGTCGAGTTGTTTGCCGAGATCCGCGAGGGTGGCCCAGCTGACCTCGTCGCTGATCCCGCGCTCGGCGTGGTACCGGCGGATGTCCGGCACCGTCTCGAGGAACGCCGCGATCGAGTTCCGCGAGTCGTCGGGCATGGTGATGCCTTCTGATTCGGCCGGGAACGTACCGATCACGCGGCGGATCTCGGAGGCGAGCTTGGCGACCGCCAGCGGGTCGGCCTGGAACTTCTCGGCGGCCTCCCGATCGGCGTCGGTGAAGCCCAGCAGGCGGTACTCCTCAGCAGTGGTCACCTGCCAACCGTAGCTGTCAGATAGTTACGGCCGACGGCGACCAGCCGGAGGTCAGCCCGCGGCGGTGTCGATGTGGCGGGCCAGCACCAGGTCGTCGTCGGTGATGCCGCCGGCGTCGTGGCTGCTGACCCGGAAGGTGATCGTGGTGTAGCGGATGTCGATGTCCGGGTGGTGGTTCATCGACTCGGCCAGCTGCGCCACCGTCGCGACCAGCCGGATGCCGTCCAGGAAGGTGTCCTTCTTGACGCTGCGGACGAGCGCGTTCTCGGCGACCTTCCACTCCGGCAGGTGGTCGCGGACCGCGGTGTCGATCTGGTCATCCGTCAGCAGCTCAGCCATGCCCACACTCTAGTGCCCCGTGTCGGAAGTTGCGTTGCGCTACCGGCGCCCAGGCACGCACCTGACCACCGCTATCGCTAACCCAACCTCCGACACGGGGCACTAGTGCCCATCCGCTGGCGCGGGACGCACTCGGTGTGAGGTTGCGAGGGCGGCGAGCGCGAGGACGGCGCTTGCGGTGATGATCGTGCCGAAGACCCAGGGGCCGGGGTCCGCGGCGTTCAGCGCGAGCAGGGTGCCGCTGATCGCCAGGGCGGTGGCGATACTCATGCTGCCGGCCATCTGGCTGGCGCTGGCGTTGCGGCCCGAGTTGCCGGCGTCGGAGAGATCGAGGGTCAGTACCGACAGGCTCGACCAGCTGAGGCCCATGCCGACGCCGGCGAACGTCCAGCCGATCAACCCGGCCCAGTCGGCCGAATCGCTCCACGCGAGCAACGAGGTGACCGCGAGCCCGGTGGTCATCAGGGTCAGGCCGATTCGCAGTACGGAGACTCGCTGTAAGCCGTGGTCGCGGCCCTGCAGCCATGAACCGAACGCCCAGCTCACGCCGGTGATCGACAGCGTGATCCCTGCCCGCGAAGGGCTGAAGTCGTGCCGCAACGTCAACAACAGCGGGAGATACGCGCCCGTCCCGGCGAACGCGGCTCCACCAAGGCCCCGTACTGCGACCACGGCCGGGAAGCCGCGACGCGCGACGAACGTGCCTCGTGGCATCACCCGTACTGCGGCGAGTCCGAGGATTACCAGACTGAGTGGGATCGCCAGACCGGCCACGAGTCGGTGGCCCTCGAGCTGGTCACCGGCCAGGGTCAGCGTGAACAGCGCGACCGAAGCGACGAACGCCCACGGCAGAGCGGCCCGCCAGGCTTCGAGCTCGTCTGCTTGCTTCTGGGTCCGCTCGGGCGCGATCGCTTGGGCGGACAGTCGCATCGCGGGCTGGAGCAGCAGCCAACTGGGGACGACCAAGGTGACCGCGCCGATGAACACCCACCGCCAGCCGAACCGCTCGGTCACCAACCCCGTCACGAACGGGCCGAGGACCGACGGCAGGATCCACATCGCTGCGAACAACGAGAACATCCGCGGGCGCAGTACGGCGGGGAGTGCTCGCGCGACCAGCACCATCAACGCGACGTCCAGCAGTCCTTCGGCCAGGCCGCTCAGCAGCCGTCCGGCGACCACCATCGGCATTCCCTGGGCTGTGCCGACGAGCAGTTGCGCGAGGGCGAAGGTGATCGCACCGGCTCGCAACGCGGGGATCGGGCCGCGGCGATCCGCCCAGAGCCCGGCGATCGCCAGCGAGACCAGGTAGCTCGCGTTCGGTGCGGCGTTGGCCAGGCCGAAGCTGCCGAGCGCGTCGAACTCGCGGACCATCGTCGGCAGCGCGGTACCGATTGCCCGGTTCTCGAACGCGCCCAGGGTGACGAGGGCGATCACCCCGAGCACCAAGGGCAGGTGTGGCCCGCTGAACAGTCTGGGAGCGCGTACGTCGGTCAAGGACATGCCCGCTATCTTCAGAGCTCAAGCGCGCTTGAAGTCAACTCCGGATACGGCTGTCCGGTAGGCGGAAGACGAGGACGAGCACTCGCAGTACGAGAACTGCGCAGATTACCAGCAGGTTGTAGGCGAAGAGCTGGAAAAGGCTGAGTGAGTCGGTGACCTGGGGGCCTCCCGGCGTACCGAGCAGCAGGACTGCCATCAGACCGGCGGTGGCACCGAGGATCGCGAGCAACGCCTGGTGGAGCAGGCCGGTCAGGTGCCGGCGATCGCGCTCATCGGCGAGCAAGCGCACGTTGACGCTCAGCCGTCCGGACTCGGCCGCGGCGGCGATCCGGTCGATCCGCCGCGGCAACCGCCGCAACATCGGCAGCAACGTGGCCAGCTCTTCAGTCGCCGTACGGCGTAACGCGTCGGGCGCGAGCCGGTCGGTGACATGGGCGGACGCGAACTGGCGGGACGCGGCAACGAGGTCGAAGCCGGGGTTGATCCGCGAGATCGTGCCCTCGATCGTCGCTAGCGCGCGGAACACGGCGGCGACCTCGGGCGGTACGCCGAGACCGTGGGCGGTGATGATCTTGAACAGGTCGTTGAACATGGCCGGGCCGAGGGCTGCACCTGCGCCGAGATGACGGGCCATGAACTGACCGACGGCGCGTTCGAGGGCCTGCTCATCGATGGTGTCCGGGCGGTAGACGATCTCCAGCAGCGCATCGGTGGCGGCTGTGGGATCGCCGTGGTCGACAGCGAGCAGGAAGCGTTGCAGGGCTTCCCGGGTGGCCGAGTCGAGCCGGCCGACCGAGCCGAGGTCGAGCATCCCGATCCGGCCGTCGGTGAGGAGCAGGAAGTTGCCGGGATGCGGATCCGCGTGGAACACGCCATCGATGGCGACCTGTCCCAGTAGGCAGTCGAACAGGATCTTCGCCAGTCGCGCGGCATCCAGGCCGCGGTCGGCGATCGAGCGAGCCGCGTTGCCCAGCTGGATGCCGTCCAGTCGCTGCATCGTCAGTACCCGTTGGGTGCAGAACCGCGGATGGAGCTCCGGTACGACGATGTCGTTGCTGGTCGCAACCGTCCGGCCGGCCGCGACGCTGGTCATGTTGCGGGCCTCGACGGTGAAGTCGAGCTCCTCCCGCATCGCGTCGGCGAATCCTCCGGCCAGGGCGCGAACACCCATCGACCGGCCCCAGTCGGTGTTGCGTTCGAGCGTTCTGGCGAGGCGTTGGACGATGTCGAGATCGCGGTCGACCACCGAGGCGATGCCTGGGCGCTGGACCTTGACGACGACCTGCGAGCCGTCGTTGAGACGGGCCGGGTAGACCTGAGCGACAGAGGCGGCGGCGAGGGGGTCTTCGTCGAACTCGGCGAAGACCTGGTGCGGTGGGGCGCCTAGCTCGTGGGTGAGGACCGCTTTGATCTGGGGCCAGGGTGCGGGGGACACCTGGTCTTGCAGGCGGCTGAGCTCCTGCGCGACGGAGGCGGGGATGAGGTCGCTGCGGGTCGAGAGGACCTGGCCGAGCTTGACGAACGTGACGCCGGCCTCGTCGAGTGCCAACCGCAGCGAGCGGGCGAGATCCGCTTGGCTTGCCGCGTTCTCCCGGCCGGGGCGGCGACGGCCGCGCAGGTAGGGGCCGAGGCCGTGGCGGATCGCGATACGGAGGATCTGCAGGTAACGCTTGGTGCGGGCGATCCGGCCGCTCAGATCGCGGCGCAGATCACGGGCCCTGGGCAACGAGCCGGTCGGCACCAACGCCTCGGCGAGGACCAGGAAGATCAGCCCGGCGAGCATCGAACAGAGCGCATCCAGGGCCAGCAAGGCGATCGCCGTACCGCTCGACCCGGTCCACGGCAACGGCCCGGCCAGCGCCCTCATCAGCGGCGAGAACATCGCCAGCGTCAGCCCGGCCCCGACCGCCAGCCGCCCGAGCCCGAACCGCACCCCGAGCAACCGCTGCGACACCGGAACGAAGATCACCATGAACACGCCAACGTTGATCAACCCAACCAACACCACATCCATCCCCCGACCCTAGGCCGTACAGGTGCCACCCACCCTCACCCACACGGGTGACCCACCCCTGCCCCCCGGAGACCAAGGGGACAAGGAAAGGCAGGAACAGAGAGTAAAGACAAGAGATTGAGTGCTGCCGCAGGGTCGCGCCCGGCTTCAGGTAGCTGGGCGCTGGACTTACGGCGGGCTCCCACGGGCGACTCTGTGCTCCGTCTGAGTACCTGCGGCTGAAGGCGTACTCAAACCGAGCACAAGGTCATCCCGAGCCCAGTACGCCAGGCAGTGGTTCCGGCGGTTAGGAGTGCGGCGGGTAGTGAAGGGCAGTGAGCAGCCGACTGTGCAGGTTGGCGTTGGAGTACAGGCCGCCGCCTTGATCGGCCGCATGTCCGCCGGCTCGATCGGTGAACCGGCCGCCCGCCTCTTCGACGAGCAGGATCCATGGCGCGTGATCCCAGACGTAGTAGCGCTCGACCAAGAAGGCGTCGGTTTCGCCACGTACGAGCTCGACGAGTGGGAGAGGGCTTTCCGGTGCGCGCGCCGCGCTCGGCGGGAGACGAGCTCTGGATGCATCGTCCAGGGCGTTGAGCCGAGCGTCGGCCATCAGTGAGGTGGTGCTGACTTCGAGGCGCATCGGTTCGGCCTGTTCGGGTGGCCAGGATGACTCGTAGGCACCGCCGCCTCGGGTTGCCCACCAGCGGCGCCGCAGCGCAGGGGCGGTGACCACCGCGAGCTCAATGCTCCCGGCAATCTCTAGCGCGAGCTGAACTCGCCAGTTCGGGTCACGCCGGCTGAAGTACGACGTGCCGTCGATCGGGTCGATGATCCAGACCCGATCGGACTCACCGAGTCGACCGAGTTCCTCGCCGAGGAGCGCATCCGCCGGCCTCGCCGCAGACAGCCTCTCGCGAAACAATCGCTCGACTGCCCGATCGGCTTCCGTGACCGGCGTGCCGTCGGCCTTCAGCGTCGCCGAGACACCAGACTCGAAGTACCCGAGCGCAAGGTCTGCCGCCAGATCCGAAATGGTGAACGCGAGCTGCAAGTCATCCGCGCTGTCCACGACCGCCGACGCTATCAACTCCAGGCCGGCCGCCCAGCTACCCAGCTCCTGACATACCCGGCGATGTTCCTCGCCTGTTGCAGCAGTAGCTCGGTCACGTTCAGCTTGCGGGACCGCCTTGGTGCCCGCTCGCCCGAGCGCTGTCGACTGGCTGTGGCAGCTCTCTATCTTTGTTTTCTTCCCTTTGTCTGTTTCTTGTTTGTGGTTGTTCTTGGCATGCCGAAGGCCGCCCTCGGCTGGGGAGCTGAGGGCGGCCTTCGGGTTTGGCGTCAGGCGTCGCGGCGGCGGATTTTGTTGCCTAGCCAGACGATGGGGTCGTACTTGCGGTCGGCGACTCGTTCCTTCATCGGGATGAGGGCGTTGTCGGTGATCTTGATGTGCTCGGGGCAGACCTCGGTGCAGCACTTGGTGATGTTGCAGAAGCCGAGGCCGTGGTCTTCCTGGGCCGACTTCTGGCGGTCGGCGGCGTCGAGCGGATGCATGTCCAGCTCGGCGATGCGCATCAGGAAGCGGGGGCCGGAGAACGACTCCTTGTTCTCCTCGTGGTCCCGGATCACGTGGCAGGTGTCCTGGCACAGGAAGCACTCGATGCACTTGCGGAACTCCTGCGAGCGCTCCACGTCGACCTGCTGCATCCGGTACTCGCCCGGCTTCAGGTCGGCCGGCGGTGTGAACGAGGGGATCTCGCGGGCCTTCTGGTAGTTGAAGGAGACGTCGGTGACCAGGTCACGGATCACCGGGAAGGTGCGCATCGGCGTGACCGTGACGACCTCGTCCTCTTCGAACGTGTTCATCCGGCACATGCACATCAGCTTCGGCTTGCCGTTGATCTCGGCGCTGCAGGAGCCGCACTTACCGGCCTTGCAGTTCCAGCGAACGGCCAGGTCCGGCGTCTGGGTGCCCTGGAGCCGGTGGATGACGTCGAGGACGACCTCGCCCTCGTTCACCTCGACCTCGTAGTCCTTGAGGTCACCACCCTCGGCGTCGCCCCGCCAGACCCGGAACTTACCTTTGTAGCTCATCGGCGTCCTCGCTTCGCTCCGGATGCCGCTGAGCTACAAAGTAGGCTGCACTGTTCGATGCCCTCGCTTCGCTCGGTCATCATGCCGGCAGTTCCTCCTCAGTCAGGTACTTCTTCAGCTCGTCCAGCTCGAACAGTTCCAGCAGGTCCTCGCGCATCGGGATCTGGTCCTTCTTGACCACGTTGACCCCGCCGTCGGCCAGCAGCGTGCAGACCAGCAGCAGCTTGCGCCAGTCGGCGTTCATGCCCGGGAAGTCGTCGCGGGTGTGACCGCCGCGGGACTCCTCGCGCTGCAGCGCCGCCTTCGCGACGCACTCCGACACGGTCAGCATGTTGCGCAGGTCCAGTGCGAGGTGCCAGCCCGGGTTGAACTGGCGGTGCCCCTCGACCGTCATCTTCGCGATCCGGCCGCGGAACTCGGCCAGCCGCGCGAGCGCCTGCTCCATCTCCTCGGCCTTGCGGATGATGCCGACCAGGTCGTTCATCGACTGCTGCAGTTCCTGGTGGATCGTGTACGGGTTCTCGCCACCCTCGAGCTCGAACGGCGCGAGTG
The DNA here is from genome assembly GCF_014217565.1 of Kribbella qitaiheensis. Classification (NCBI taxonomy): domain Bacteria; kingdom Bacillati; phylum Actinomycetota; class Actinomycetes; order Propionibacteriales; family Kribbellaceae; genus Kribbella; species Kribbella qitaiheensis. Next base: position 2,621,804 of record NZ_CP043661.1, on the reverse strand, counting down.
CCTCGGCCGCCGCCGAGTCGATGTCGGCTTCGGCGATCTTCGGCCGGTTCTCGCCGAGCGACTCGACGTACAGGGCCGCGCCGGCGCCGGCCCGGCGCCCGAAGACGAGCAGGTCGGACAGCGAGTTGCCGCCCAGCCGATTCGACCCATGCATGCCACCGGCAACCTCACCGGCAGCGAACAGACCCGGTACTACGGACGACGCGGTGTCGGGGTCGACCTCGACGCCACCCATCACGTAGTGACAGGTCGGTCCGACCTCCATCGGCTCGGCCGTGATGTCGACGTCGGCCAGCTCCTTGAACTGGTGGTGCATCGACGGCAGCCGGCGCTTGATCTCCTCGGCCGGGAGTCGCGACGACACGTCCAGGAAGACGCCACCGTGCGGCGTACCGCGGCCGGCCTTGACCTCGGAGTTGATCGCGCGGGCGACCTCGTCGCGGGGCAGCAGTTCCGGGGGACGCCGGTTGTTGTCGGCATCCTTGTACCAGCGGTCGGCCTCTTCCTCGGTCTCCGCGTACTGCGCGCGGAAGACGTCCGGAACGTAGTCGAACATGAACCGCTTGCCCTCGGAGTTCTTCAGCACACCGCCGTCACCACGGACCGACTCGGTGACGAGGATGCCCTTCACCGACGGCGGCCAAACCATGCCGGTCGGGTGGAACTGGATGAACTCCATGTTGATCAGCGTCGCGCCGGCCCGCATCGCGAGGGCGTGACCGTCACCGGTGTACTCCCACGAGTTCGAGGTGACCTTGAACGACTTGCCGACGCCGCCGGTGGCCAGGATGACCGCGGGCGCGTCGAACAGGATGAAGCGGCCCGACTCACGCCAGTACCCGAAGGCGCCGGAGATCGCCTCGCCGTCCTTCAGCAGCTCGGTGACCGTGCACTCGGCGTACACCTTGAGGTTGGCCTCGTAGTCGCCGGTGGCAGCGAAGTCCTCCTGCTGCAGTGAGACGATCTTCTGCTGCAGGGTGCGGATCAGCTCCAGCCCGGTGCGGTCGCCGACGTGCGCGAGCCGCGGGTAGGTGTGACCGCCGAAGTTGCGCTGGCTGATCTTGCCGTCCGGGGTGCGGTCGAACAGCGCGCCGTACGACTCCAGCTCCCAGACCCGGTCGGGGGCTTCCTGGGCGTGCAGCTCGGCCATCCGCCAGTTGTTCAGGAACTTCCCGCCGCGCATGGTGTCGCGGTAGTGGGTCTGCCAGTTGTCGTTGGAGTTCGCGTTGCCCATCGCCGCCGCGCAGCCGCCTTCGGCCATCACGGTGTGCGCCTTGCCGAACAGCGACTTGCAGATGATCGCGGTGCGCTTGCCCTGCTCGCGGGCCTCGATCGCCGCCCGCAGACCGGCGCCGCCGGCCCCGATCACGATGACGTCGTATTGGTGTCGTTCCAGCTCAGTCATAAGTGTGAATGGTCCGTATCAGTTGATACTGCTTAGTCAGTTAAGGAAGCGCAGATCGGAGAACCAGCCGGCCGAGACCGACATGATGTACGCGTCGGTGAGGATCACGGTGAAGAGCGAGATCATCGCGTACGTGCCGTGCTTGGGGTTCAGCTTCGACACGAAGGTCCAGTACCGGTAGCGCAACGGGTGCTTGGAGAAGTTCTTCAGCCGGCCGCCGACGATGTGCCGGCAGGCGTGGCACGACAGCGTGTACATCCACAGCATCACCAGGTTGATCCAGATGATCAGCGTGCCGAGGCCGATGCCGAAGCCGCCGTCCTTGCCGTGGAAGGCCTGTGTGCCGTCGTAGACGTTGAGCAGGCCGAAGACGAGCGCGCCGTAGAAGAAGTAGCGGTGCAGGTTCAGCGCGACCAGCGGGAACTTCCGCTCACCCGTGTACTTCTTGTGCGGCTCCGGGACGGCACAGGCCGACGGGGCGAAGAAGAGCGAGCGGTAGCCGGCCTTGCGGTAGTAGTAGCAAGTACCGCGGAAGCCGGCCAGGACGACGAACGTGATGATGCTGAACGGGATGACCTTGGGGAACGCCCCGAACCAGGTCCCCAGGTGACTCGAACCCTCGACACACGAGGAGGTCACGCACGGCGAGTACAACGGGGTGAGGTAGTGGTACGCGTCGACCCAATAGTACTTGTTCATGAAGATCCGGACCGTCGCATAGACGACGAAGAAGCCCAGGATCGCGCCGATCCGCAGCGGCGCCAGCCACCAACGGTCGGTTCGCAGTGTCTTCTGCTTGATCTGCGCGCGCCCAGGCGCGCTCACTCCCGTCGCCATCAGAATCGTCCTTGCTTCGCTGCGGAGGATTCAGATGCCGAAAAGCCGCTGTCCTTGATTGTGCCCTCGCTCCGCTCGGTCACGGGGCCCGCCGGTCAGGTGCGCCGAAGCCTTCGTGCTCCGCGTCGGTCCACATGGACGCGTCGTATTCCACGTCGGGGATCTCCTCGAGTTCCTCCGGAACAGGTCCGGGTCTGTGATGCGGGTCGGGAGGGCCGAGTTCTGCCAGGTCGTCACTCAGCCTGGCCACGTCCGACACCAACCGGCGAATGCCGAGGGTGTCACCGTACTCCTGGCTGAGCTTTCCGACTGTGGTGTGCAGCACCTCTAGAGCACGCTGCACTGCTGCCACAGTGCTGTTGCCATCGCCCATACCGACTCCAGTGATGGTTTTGTCGCTGTAAGTATGGGCACACTTTGCCCCTGCTCGGCGCACAACGGAAGACCTATCGGTACGGCGTGTTTCTACTTAGGTTTACCTCAGTTGCCGATGGCCGACAGGTGGAGTAATGGAGTGAATCCGGCCTTCAGCACAACGAGATTCGCGGGTGGGGTCAGTACTTCGACCTCGCGGTGACCGGGCACTTCTGAGGCTGCGGCGTACCCCTGCCAGGACCATCGGAGCAGCTTCCCGCCGAGCACGAGTGTCGGCGATCCGTCGTACCTGATCATCGCGCCGTCGGGCAGATCGGCCAGTTCGGCGACTGTGGTGCGCTGGTGCCGGGTGCGTGGTTCGACACGTTCCAGATGGAGTTGGGCGTCCATCTCGGCGGCGCGCGGGCGCGCGGCCAGACCACGCCCGGCGGCCCACGCACCGGCGTACAGGAGGAAGTCGCGACGTCGGCAGTAGGCGCAGGGACGGTGGCCGGCGGCAAGTGCGACGGCTTCATCGAAGAAGAACAGTGCGGTCCATCGTCCAGGTGGCATCGGGTCGCGTTGCACGCCCTTCCAATCGAGCACACAGCAGATCCAGGCCTTCGATCGCCAGCGCGTCGTCCCTAGCTGCCGGTCGACGCTGTGCAGTGAACCGCGGTTGCCCATCAGCAGACCGCGGGCCGGGCTCGGCGACGATCTCCTGGGTAGGCAACACCCTGTTCTGCAACGGCATGTCGGCATCATCCCTCGCGACGCCGACAGTTTCTGTCTGGCACAGTGCTCAACCATGGGCGGTGGCATGGGTGACAGGCAGATCGTGATCGGCGTCGCGGTGCTCCGGACCGGACAGGTACTGGTCGCCCGCCGCGGCGGACCCGACGGTGGGTGGGAGTTCCCCGGCGGCAAGGTCGAGGTGGGGGAGACGGACGAGGCGGCAGGGCAGCGAGAGCTCGAGGAAGAGCTCGGCCTGCAGGTGTCGGTGGGGAAATCGTTCGGCTTGGAGGAGCCGATCGGTGAGAAGTACTTGTTGCGCGTGTACTTCGCTGAGCTGCTCGCGGGCGACCCGGTTCTGCATGAACACGCCGAGATCCGATGGGTCGGCCCGGACGAGCTGGACGCTCTCGACTGGCTGGTGCCCGACCGGCCGTTCCTTCCAGTCCTACGGCAACAACTGCAGTCAGGCTGAGTTGAGCAGTTCACGCAGTGGGGAAGCGGCCTGGGTGTTGTGTTGCTCGTGGATGGACAGAGCGATGCGCCATTCGCGGCGGGCTTCCGGAAGCAACCCCTGTGCGCGGCGAACCTCACCGAGGCTTTGGCGGATGTCCGCCTCACAGAGCCAGTCACCGTGTTGGCCGGCGATCGCCAGGCCCTCACTCTGGTACTCGACTGCCTCGACATGACGGCCCTGCGCCAGGCATAGCTTGCCCAGCTCGTTCAGCGCCTCTGCCTGAGAGATTGCAGCGCCTGCTGTGCGGTAGAGCTCGAGGCACTCCTGCAGGGCCTCGGTGGCGACGTCGTACTGCCCAGCCTCGCGGTAGGCGACGCCGATGTTCTGCGCGACCATGCCGCGGAACCGTTCCTGCCCGGGCTCGACCAGGAGTTCCAGCGCCTCGTTGAACAGGCGTCGGGCGTCCTCAGTGGCGCCTGTCTTCAGATAGAGCATGCCGAGCGCCAGGCACGCCCAGGCGGCTCGCGGCGGAATCCCCAGTCGCAACCCGATCTCGCGAGCGCGCTCGGCGTACGGGATGCCGGCCGCTATCCGGCCCGTTCGTTCAAGGACGTGGCTGAGACTGCTCAGGCAGAGTGCCTGCAGGTTCCCGTCGCCAGAGGCCTCGGCTGCATCGATTGCACGGCGCAAGGGTTCGGCCGCCTGGTCGTAGTTGCCCAGCTCGGCGTTCGCCGCACCCAGGTCGTGCAGCACGAGTCCTTCGGCGATCCGGTCGTCGCCATCGGCGGCGAGCCGTAGTACGGCCTCGTTGGCCTGCAGCCATTCGAGCCACGCGCGGCGGAGGGCGTAGTACGCGTTCATGCCGACAGCGAGCTGTACTGCGAGGTCCGGCTGATCGACGACTGCCTGTTGGAGAGTAGGGATCAGATTCGATCGCTCTACGTCGAGCCAGAGCAGCACGTCCTCCTGGCTGATCAAGTCGTCGGCGCCCTCGAGCCAGGCATTCTGGAGCCAGCCTTCCCGCGTGACTCCATGCCCGGAGTACTCGCTGGCCTTCCAGACCACAGCGGAGAGCCGTTTGATCCACCGGGCCCTTGCCTTGGCCCTGTCTTCCTTGGTCAGCATCTGCTCGGCCAGCTCGCGCGCAGCCACCCGGACCAGGTCGTGCAGCCGGTAGCGTCCAGGGCCCGGCGTATTCAGCAGGTGCACGTCCACAAGTCGCTCTAGTACGACGACTGCTTCTGGCTCCGGGCTGTTGGACAACGCGGCCGCCAATGCCGAGGTCAGGTCCACACAGTCGGACACACCGAGCAGGGCGAACATCGTCACCGCTTGCACGTCGACTGGGTCGTCGCTGCCGGCCAGTTGCTCGATGGACAGCACCAACGTCGCCCGTACGCCGGAGTCGTCGAGCTGCAGCTCGTCCAGGCGGCGACGGCCGTCGGCGAGGCGCTCGGCGAGGTGCGCGACCGGCCAGGGCCGGACGGGACGCGAGCCTGGCTCCGGCCATCCGGATCGCCAGCGGCAGGCCGCCACACTGCCGCACTACCTCGGCACACTCCTCCTCCGGCGCGTCCGGGCGCTCCGAGATACGCCGGAGCATCGCCACCGACTCCTCCAGAGGCGGCTCACCCAAGTGGAACCGGCGACCGCCGAGCCCGGCCAGGCTCCGCCGGCTGGTCACGATGACGGCACAGCCGCCCATGCCGGGCAGAAGGTGCCGGACCTGCTCCTGGTCGGAGGCGTTGTCGAGCAGAAGAACCAGCCGGCGCGAGGCGAGCGCAGTACGGAGTCTTCCCGCGGCAGTAGCCAGGTCTGCGCTAGGGGCCTCGCCCAGGTCCTCCAGCAAGTAGGTCAGGGCGTCCAGTGGATCCAGAGGCGGACCGATGCCGAAGCCGCGCAGATCTAGATAGAGCTGGCCGTCCTTGTAGTGATCGGCGAGTTTATGAGCCGTATGGATGGCTAGTGTGGTCTTGCCGATCCCGCCCATGCCGGTGATAGCGACCACATGAACGCCGCTGCCACTGGTCAGGTAGTCGGTGAGGTCGGCGAGCTCCCGGACCCGGCCGGTGAAGTCACCGCTCACGAACGGCAACTGCCGGGGTGAGGCGGTCTTGGCCGGTTGAGGCGGGCGCTGGCGGTCCGTGGATGCCTTGCCCCGACGGGAGGCGGCAGAGACCAGGGCAGCCCGCTGGTCGTCGTCCAGGTTCAGCGCGTCGGCGAGGGCGTCGACGGTGGCGAGCTGGGGATAGCGCCGCGTCCCGCGCTCGAGGGTGCTGATCGCCTGGACGCTCACCTTGGAGCCGGCGGCCAGCTCGTCCTGGGTGAATCCCGCCGCGGTCCGGTGGCGCCGGAGCAGTGCAGCGAACTGAGATTCCACCCACACACTCCCTCGTTCGACCGCATTTGTATGGGTCAACTGTATGGGTTGTACCTGGTGGACCGGTCTGGGCCAGTCGAGAATTGAGCCTGCTGGACAACTGGGGAGGAGATGTGGATGTCGGTTTACCAGGCTGTCCCTGCGGTGCGGATCGAGGATTTCGCGCCGGAGGTCGTCTGTGAGGTCTACGAACTGGGATCGCGCCGCCGGAGCGCGGCCGCCGCGAGCGAGCTGACCAACCGTCAGGTACTGGTCGGCAGGCTGATGGCGACCGGTGCCAAGGACGCCGCGATCGCGCGGCAGCTGGGCCTTTCACTACGGACCGTCCGGGCCGAGATCAGCTCGCTGATCGCCGGGCTCGGAGCTCGTTCGAGGTTCCAGGCAGGCTGCTTGCTGGTGCGCCGCTTCGGCTGAGATCCAGCAGCCGGCGGGCGCGCTACGGCCGCTGAGGACTGTCTGCGCCGCGACGTAGGCTGGCCGCATGAGCGAGCTTCCCGACCGCCGGCTGCTGCTGGTGCATGCCCATCCCGACGACGAGACGATCAACAACGGGGCCACGATGGCCCGCTATGTGGACGAAGGCGCCCACGTCACCCTGGTCACCTGCACCCTCGGCGAGGAAGGCGAGGTGCTGGTGCCGGAGCTGGCCGAGCTGGCCGCCGACCGGACCGACCAGCTCGGCAAACACCGCGTCGGCGAGCTGGCCGCCGCGATGGACGAGCTCGGTGTGACCGATTACCGGTTCCTCGGTGGCGAAGGCAAGTACCGCGACACCGGGATGATCTACAACGACCAGGGCAACGCGGCGGCCCCGCCGGAAACCCGGCCGGACAGCTTCTGGCGGGCCGACCTGGTCGCCGCGGCGAACGACCTGGTCCCGATCATCCGCGAGCTCCGTCCGCAGGTCCTGGTCACCTACGACGAGTACGGCAACTACGGGCACCCGGACCACGTCCAGGCGCACCGCGTCGCCACCTACGCGGCCGCTCTGGCCGCCGCCCCGTCGTACCGGCAGGATCTGGGCGAGGCGTGGGACATCGCGAAGATCTACTGGATGGCGATGTCGGAGGACAGCTTCCGGGACAGCCTGCGCAGGCTTCGCGAGGCCGGCGACACCACCACCTTCGAGGGGATGGACCCCGAAGGCGAGTATCCGATGATCACCCCTGACCGGTTGATCGACTGTGTGATCGACGGCGAGGCCTACGTCGACCGCAAGATGAACGCGATGAAGGCGCACGCCACCCAGATCACCGTCGACGGACCCTTCTTCGCGCTGTCCAACAACAACGGAAACCAGATCTGGGCCAGCGAGCACTACCGGCTGGTCAAGGGCACGGCCGCCCCGGGCCCGGACGGCAAGGAAAACGACCTGTTCGCCGGAATCTGACCGACGACGCGACCGCGACCATGTCGACCGTTGCCGAACTGATCCGGGAGTGGCGGGTAGAGGCCGGCCTGACCCAGGAAGCGCTGGCCGACCAGGCCGGCCTCAGCGTGGAGGGCATCCGTGCCCTCGAAGGCGGCCGACGGCTCCGGCCGCGCCCGGCCACGATCGAGCAGCTGTCGGCTGCGCTGAGCCTGGCCGACCAGGAGATGCAGCAGCTTCAGTTGCTGGCCCGTCCGTCGACGGTGTCGGTGGATCACCGTCCAGCTGCTCGCGGCCGTGGTCGGCGACGGCCGGATCGAGCGGGAGCTGGATGCCGCTCGTGCCGTCGCCGAGCTGTGTGGAGGGTTGCCGCTGGCAGTCCGGATCGCTGGAAGCTATCTGGCCGGACGTCCGGACGGGTCCGTCGAGGAGCTGGCGAAGGAGCCCGGCAGCGAAGGAGCCCGGTTGGCCGTCCTGTCGGCCGACGACAAGGGAGTCCGGGGCAGCATCAAGCTCTCGGTGGACGCACTGGCCGCGGATCCGCGGCAGCTGGCACAGACGGCAGCCCGGGCTTTCACGGTGATTTCCGTCCTGCCGGGCACCGAGTTCTCGCTGCGGATAGCGGCCGCGGCCCTCGGCATCGGGCTCCGCGAGGCCGAGGACGCGATCGAGCACCTGGTCGACGTCCACCTGCTGGAGACGCCCGCGCTGCACCGGTACCGGTTGCACGATCTGGTCCGGGCCGTCGGCAGGGAGACGGCCGGGACGGAGCTGGGGGAGTCTGGCGTACAGGCTGTTCGCGACCGGGTTCTCGGTGCGTATCTGGCCTTGCTCTGGCGGATCGACGAGTTGTCCGAGCCTGGTGAGCTGACCCAGAACTGGCGTGAACCGGAGTGGTCGGAGCCGGCCAAGGACCTCGCCGAGGCAGACCAGGCGATCGAGTTGCTCGATGCCGACCGGGCGAACCTGGTGACCGCGGTGCGGATGGCCGAAACCGGCTCCGCCGCGGAGCGGCTGACGGTAGTCCGGATCGCGGCCGGGATGAACGCGTTCGGGCTTTCGCGGCGGCGCTGGGTCGAGTGGCGGGAGATCGGCGAAGCGGCGATCCGGGTGCTCACCGACGGGGACGACCACGTGGCCGCCGCGATGATCCACTACGACCTCGGCCTCGTCTACGGCGAGTTGGAGGAGTCCGCCGCGGCCGCGGCGCATCTCGGCCGGGCGGTCCCGATGGCCGCTGCGATCGGGGACCTCGACTTCGAGCGGGCCTGCCTGCTGAACCTGGCGCACGCGCTCGAACGGTCGAACCAGTTCGCGGCGGCCAAGGCGATCACCGAGCGGCTGATCGGCACCGAGCCCGGCGCCCGGCTCGAGTCGTGGGCGTCGCTGGTGCTCGGAATGGTCGCGGGCAAGGAGGGCGACCACGCGGCTCAGACGATCGCCTTCGACCGGTCGATCTCCTCGCTCAGGGAAAGCGATCCGCCGCGTCGCGAGCTGGGGATGCGGTACCGGGTGGTCGGCGAGTCGCTCGAAGAGTCCGGCCGGTTCGCGGCGGCGGAGCCGTACTACCGGGATTCGCTGGCCATCTACCGCGAAGAGAACAAGGAGATGATGATCGCGGAGATCCTCGGCCTGCTCGGACGGCTGATGGTGACCTTCGAGCGGTTCGACGAGGCGGCCGAGGCCTACGAGGAATCGCTCAGGCTGGCGATCGACCGCGAACTGTGGGACTCGGAGGCCGCCGCCAGGGTCGGCCTGGGCCGTCTGCACGAAGCCGCCGGCCGCCCCGGCCAGGCCCGGATCGAGTGGCAGCAGGCGCTGGCGATCTACCGGCGCTACCGGTCGGCCCGGGCGGACGAAGTACAGGCATTGCTGGACGACAGTGACAGGTCACACACGCCGAGTTGAGCCATCAACCTTTTCCGGGTCTTAGGCTGCTGTGGTGACCTCGGATCCCAGCGGCAGCATCGCGTCCGGGGACTTCCGTACGGCGCTGGGCCGGTTCGCCTCGGGGATCACGATCATGAGCACCCTGCAGGACGGGGTCGCGCACGCGATGACGGCGAACGCGTTCACCTCGGTTTCGCTCGATCCGCCACTGGTGATGGTCTGCGTCGACAAGGGCGTCCGGATGCACGACGCCGTCCTCGACTGCGGCTTCTGGGCCATCTCGGTGCTCGCTGACAGTCACCAGGCGATCGCGCAGCGGTTCGCCAAATCAGGCCGGGAACTGCACAGCCAGTTCGACGGGGTCGGCACCGCGCCGGGTCCCAAGACCGGGTGTCTGCTGATCGAGGGAGCGCTCTCCTGGCTCGAATGCCGGACCTGGGCGATCTACGACGGCGGTGATCACACGATCGTGGTCGGCGAGGTGCTCAGCCTGGGCGCCGACGATATTGCTGACCCTGCGGCACTGATCTACTACGCGGGGCAATACCGGGAACTCCGGGGCAAGTAAGGCTGCCCTCGTCCCGTAGGATACGGGTTCTGTCATTTGGCTGTTCGAGCAGGAGGACTCTGTCCGGTGGGGAGAAAACAGCTCGCGGGGATCATCGCCGCGGCCGGATTCGGTGTGCTCGTGGTCGCCTACGGCGCCGCCTTCGCATTCACCGGCGACAAGACTCCAGGGGATACGACCGTGCTCGGCATCCCGCTCGGCGGCCTGTCCGAGACCGACGCCAAGGCGAAGCTGCAGGCCGGGATCAAGGACCGGCTGAACCTGCCGATCAAGGTCAAGGCCGGCGACTCGACGTACCAGCTGAAGCCGGCCGACGCCGGGCTCAGTCTCGATGTGGACGCGACCATCGAGGCGGCCGGTGCCGGCCGCAGTCTCAACCCGGCCCGGATGTGGCAGGTGATGACTGGCGGTGACGAGGTCGCGCCGGTGATCAAGAAGGACGAGGGCAAGCTGAAGGCGGCCGTCGACCAGCTGGCCGAGCAGGTGAACCGGCCCGCGACCGAAGGCACCATCACCTTCGTGGACGCGAAGGCGGTGCAGCACGAGTCCGCCGACGGCCTGCTGCTGAACAACGACAAGGCGACCGACACCGTGGTGTCGGGCTACCCGTCGGACGGCAACCCGCGTGATCTGCCGGTCGAGGTCAGCAAGCCCAAGGCCGGCACGGACGCGATCGACAAGGCGATGAAGGAGTACGCCGAGCCGGCGATGTCCGGACCGATCCGGCTCACCGTCGGGGACAAGGGCGTCGACCTCAAGCCGACCGAGTTCGCTCCCGCGCTGAAGCTGGTCGCCAAGGACGGCGACTTCACCCCGAGCCTGGACGCGGCCAAGCTGGAGCCGCTGTTCAAGGAGCGGTTCAAGCAGCTCGAGTCGCTGCCGAAGGACGCCCGGGTCGAGATCGTGGCCGGCAGGCCGCAGGTGATCCCGGCGGTCGACGGCATGGTCGTGGCCCGCGACAAGGTGGTCCCGGCGATCCTGTCGATCCTGCCGAAGACCGGCGACGGGCGGAAGGCATCGGTCGGGCTGGCCAAGTCCAAGGCCAAGATCACCACCGAGGCCGCCCAGGCGCTCGGGGTCAAGGAAGTGATGGGTCAGTTCACCACCCACTTCCCGCACGCCACCTACCGGAACGTGAACATCGGTACGGCGGCCCACCGGATCAACGGCACGCTGCTGAAGCCGGACGAGACGTTCAGCCTGAACAAGATCGTCGGCGAGCGGACCCGGGAGAACGGGTTCACCGACGGCAACATCATCAGTGGCGGCAAGTTCGTCCTCGACCTCGGCGGCGGCGTCTCGCAGTCGGCCACCACCACCTTCAACGCGGCCTTCTTCGCCGGCCTGAAGGACGTCGAGCACAAGGCGCACAGCGTCTACATCAGCCGCTACCCGGTCGGCCGCGAGGCCACCGTCGCCTGGGGCTCGGTCGACCTGAAGTTCCTGAACGACTCCGGCCACGGGATCCTGGTGCAGACCATCTTCACCCCGTCCACGCCGGGCAGTCAGGGCACGCTGACGGTGAAGATCTGGGGCACCAAGGTCTGGGACATCACCGCCGGCGCTTCGGCGAAGTCGAACTTCCGCTCGCCCTCGGTGGTCTACAACACCGAGCCGGGCTGCCGCGCGCAGGCGCCGACCGGTGGTTTCGACATCACCATCCACCGGTTCTTCGCGAAGAACGGTCAGCGGGTCAAGACGGAGTCCTTCACCACGAAGTACAACGCGGCCGACGACATCCACTGCGGCCCGAAGCCGGGCACCCCGCCGGCGACCCCGGACGGTCCCGGCAAGCCTGGGACCCCGCGGCCGCCGAGCTGAGCTGCTTGCGTCCGAAGCACCGAGGGTCCTGCCCCTCGGTGCTTCGGACGCAACGCCTCGCTCGGAGGCTCAGGCTCGGTGGATTTCGTGCAGGTGTGCGGCGACGTCGTTGAAGAGGTCCTCGCCGATCACCGCACCCTCCCGGCGTACCTGGGCCGGGTCGACCCGTAGGACGCGATCGAGCCGTACTTCGGAGCGCCGGCAATCCTTGTCCCACGAGCCGCTGCCGATGTCGAGCCAGACGCGGCCCCAGCGAGCCTCGTCGGCGGCATCGCGGTCGTGGTCCTTGCTGGTCAGGATCAGCGCGAGCAGCAAGGGCCCGTCCGATCCGACCACCAGCACCGGCCGGTCCTTGCCCCGGTGGTGGTCCTCCTCGAACGGCACCCAGGTCCAGACGATCTCGCCCGGATCGGCGACGCCGTCGTCTGGATGCGGGGTGTACTCGACCCGCACGGTGCCTTCGTAGTCGCCCGCGTACTCCGGCTGCTCCGCCACGTCGTCTGCCATGGCCCGACACTACTGCGCCTGGTCACCCGCGCCCTCACATCTTCGGAGTGCGTGCCGTTCCATCTGTATGCAGGTACTCACGCAATCCAGCACCCGGCGGTCGGCGTTGCTGGCCGTGCTCCTCACCGGCCAGTTCATGGCGAACGTGGACACCGCCGTCGCCAACATCGCGGCACCGTCGATCGGTCTCGACCTGGGCGCGTCGGAGGGCCAGGTCGCGCTGGTGGTCTCCGGGTATGTGGTCGCGTTCGCGGTACTGCTCATCACCGGTGCGCGGTTGGGGTCGTCGCTCGGCTACCGGCGCGTTTTCCTGCTCGGGCTGTCCGTGTTCACCGCGGCTTCGCTGGTGTGCGGGGTGGCGCCGGAGATCTACTCGCTGACGGTGGCGCGGTTCGTCCAGGGTGTGGGTGCCGCGCTGATGGTTCCGCAGGTGCTGAGTGGGATCCAGTTGCATTTCGCGGGCCGCGATCGGCTGCGAGCGCTCGGGTACTTCTCGATCGCGCTGTCCGGTGGGGCTGTCGCCGGCCAGATCCTGGGCGGTCTGCTGATCGCCGCGGATCTCTTTGGGACCAGTTGGCGGCCGATCTTCCTGATCAACGTGCCGATCGGCGTCGTCCTCCTGCTGGTGGCTCGCCGCGAACTTCCGGCCGATGAGGTCCATGGCGAGCGGCAGCCGCTGGACCTGCGCGGCGTGCTCGCCCTGTCCGCCGCCGTGCTGCTGGTGATTGTGCCGCTGCTGCTCGGGTCGGAACGCGGCTGGCCTGCGTGGTCTTGGATCTGCCTGGCCCTGAGCGTGCCGATGATCATGTTCTTCGAGTACGGCGAACGCCGGGCCGTTGCTCGCGGTGGCCGGCCCCTGATCGCCCGTCCCGTACTGCGCAATGCGTCCGTCCGCGCCGGCCTACTGGCTCACGCTCTGACCACCGGCACGTACTTCGCGCTGCTGTTCGTCCTTGCTCTGTACCTGCAGCAGGGACTCGGCAAGAGCCCGGCGTACGCGGGGTTCGCGATGGTGGCCTGGGTGGCGGCTTTCGGGGTGGCTGGGCCGGTGCTGCCGCGGTTGCGACGCAGTTACAAGGGGATGCCTGTCGTCGGCTGCTTGCTGCTGGCAACGGGCTACCTGGCCGTACTGGCCTATCTGTTGCTCGGTGGGCTCTCTGGGGCCGCTGCTGTTCGGTCTGCTCGCTATCGGCGGGCTGGGGTTGGGGATCAGCGCCAATACGCTGATCGGTGCGGTCACGTCGAGCATGCCGACCCAGTACGCGTCGGACCTGTCCGGTGTCGTCGCCACGAACGCACAGCTCTCGGGAGCGCTAGGCGTCGCGATGTCCGGCTCTGCCTATGCGTGGCTCGTCTCGGGCACTACCTCGCCGCAGGACGCGCTGAGCGTAGTACTGGGTGCGTTTGCTGTGCTCGCGGTACTCGGTGCGGCTTCTGCTCAGCGGCTGGTCAGATAGCGGTAGCGATACGCCTCTGCGTAGCCCAGGCTCAGGTAGGTGCTGACAGCGGCCGCGTTGCTCTCCAGGACTTCCAGGTAGGTGCGGCGACCGCCCTGGGCTCCGGACCAGCGAGCTAGGCCCTGCAACACCGCAGTGGCGAGGCCTCTACGCCTGTACGCCGGGTCGACGCGTACTCCGTCGATGCCGAGCCAGTGACCGGTCATCGAGCCACGGCCGACGGCTACGACCTTCCCGCCCTCGCGGATCGAGGCGAAGACGGCCTTGGGAGCGCCCTCCATGACTGCGGGCGCTGGAGCCGGTACTTCGCCCTCAAAGGCGGTCCCGTACCAGTCGGCGTCGGGGTGGTCGTTGACCTCCACCTCGTACGCCGGTACGCCGTTCACCAGGTCGAGGGACGTAAGCAGGACTAGGGCGTCCGACTCACCTGGCCTTGACTCAACCCAGCCTTGCTGCCGGAACTCGGCATCGAGGGTTGTGCCTACGCGCACCAGGGCGAGTGGAGGCAGGCCGCGCTCGTCGTAGAAGGCCTCTGTGTGCTTCAGCGCCTCAGCTAGAGGCATTCCGGGGTCTCCGGCGGGCAGAAGCGAGTTGGCCCGGCCGGTCCAGCCCTCGGACGCCCGGAGCAGCCACTGCCCGACGTACGAGGTCTCCACGGCGGGCCGGCCGAGCGCTGTGGTGAGGAACAGCTGCTCTACATCCACCGGGCGCAGGGGGAGCGGTGGGATCGGTTTTGCAGCGCTGATATCGGCCAGCCGTACGGCGTACGGTGTGCTGTCGGCGTGGCGCACCACTAGGGATTCGGCGTCCAGCGACTGGAGAACTCCGAGCACATCTGTCAGCTGACCGCCCGGTAACCGGTGGCGGACCACGACACGGTGGCCGATATCACGGGCGCTGAGGCCTGACACGATGCGGACTCCTGGCAGAGTGGGAGTAGTACTAGCCTGATACTAGAGACTGCATCGAGCACCACCGCACCGCAGCACCCGACCCGCTGCGCTTGCTGGCTATAGGAGGAGTACCAGTGACCTACGTCATCGCGCAGCCGTGTGTTGACCTCAAGGACCTCGCTTGTGTCGAGGAGTGCCCCGTCGACTGCATCTACGAGGGCAACCGGATGCTTTACATCCACCCCGACGAGTGCGTCGACTGCGGAGCGTGTGAGCCGGTCTGTCCGGTCGAGGCCATCTACTACGAAGACGACACCCCGGAGCAGTGGAAGGACTACTACACCGCGAACGTCGACTTCTTCAACGACCTCGGTTCCCCCGGGGGCGCGTCCAAGCTCGGCAAGATCGACAAGGACCACGCCTTCATCGCGGCCCTGCCCCCGCAGGAACACGACGAGTAACCAGTCCAGCACGTCCACACGGCTCCTCCAGCACCAACTGGGGGAGCCGCGTGTGGTTTCTGCCCCAGGGGAGTCAGCTCTCGATGACGTCTACGTGGACGTGGTCGAGGTGGCGGAGGGTGTCTTTGTTGCCGGGGCGGTCCGGTGCCGTGTAGGTGCGCCAGCCGTTGTCGGACTTGGAGCCTGCTGTCCAGATGCGGTCGGAGAAGATGACCGTGCGGATCTTCAGGTGATCGGCGCGGGCGACCAGGTACTGCGCGAGCGCCCAGCCTTTGAGGGTGTTGGCTGTGGAGATCGGCTTGACGAAGATGTCGACCGCGCGGCCGTCGTAGTGCGCCGAACCCTCCATGTGGCCGGATTTGGTGCCACCCGGCTCGTAGCCGCCCGTGGAAAGTGTCCCGAAGGTTTTGGCCAGGTCCTGGCGGACCGCCTCGGCGCGGGGTGTCAGGCCGTTGGTGCCCATCGCCTCTGGTTGCAGTGACGACGTGTTGATCGTGCAGCTGAGAGCCGCCTTGCTGTTACCCGTCAGAGCGGATGCCAGCACCCGTGCGTCCGCCTCGTGGTCGGCATAGGCATTGGGGAAGGCGCTGCGCTGCACCTTGTCGGCCGCTACCGTCACTGCGAGTTGCTGGTAGTTCCGGACCTTCACCAGCGCGTCGTAGAACCTCCAGGCTGCGTAGTGAGGGTCACGCACCTGCGCGGCCGTTCCCCAGCCCTGCGACGGCCGTTGCTGGAAGAGCCCGAGTGAGTCGCGGTCACCATGGTTGAGGTTGCGCAGGTTGGATTCCTGGTACGCCGTCGCCAGCGCGATCGTCGCGGCCTTGGCCGGCAACCCACGCCGTACGGCGATTCCAGCGATGATCGCTGCCGACTCCGCCTGCTCCAGGTCGAGCACGACCGAATTGCCGCCGGCCGTGGCCTCACACTGCTCCCGGGGAGGCAGCAGTGGACCCACGCCCCTGCCGTTGATCGCCGAGATAGCCGCGACGATAGCGAGGGCGAGCACCCCCAGTGCTGCTACCGCGACGATTGGCCCGCGCTTCATCGGCATATGGGTTCCAACGTACGGCGGTGGGGTCGTCGTTCCGTTGGGTCAGTCACAGTCAGTACGACGTACTGCGACGGCTGTTGGTTGGCGTGGGTGTTGTCGGTCACGCGTTGGCGTGCAGCGCTTCGTTGAGGGTGATGCCCTGGCCCTGCCGGGCGCGCGCCTCGACAGCGCCGGTGACGGAGTTGCGTAGGTACAGCAGGCCCGGCTGACCGGACAGCTCGCGCGCCTTCACCACGGTGCCGTCCGGCAGGGTGACCTTCGTACCGGCGGTCACGTAGAGCCCGGCCTCGACTACGCAGTCGTCGCCGAGGGAGATGCCGATACCGCCGTTCGCGCCGAGCAGGCAGCGCTTGCCGATCGAGATGACCTGCTTGCCGCCGCCGGAAAGGGTGCCCATGATCGACGAGCCCGCGCCGATGTCACTGCCGTCGTCGACCACCACACCGGCGACGATGCGGCCCTCGACCATCGACGTACCGAGCGTGCCGGCGTTGAAGTTCACGAAGCCCTCGTGCATGACAGTGGTGCCTTCGGCCAGGTGCGCGCCCAGCCGGACCCGGTCCGCGTCGGCGATCCGGACCCCACTCGGTACGACGTAGTCCGTCATCCGCGGGAATTTGTCGACGCTCGTGACAGCGAGGTGCAGCCCGGCGGCGCGAGCCCGGAGCCGGACCTGCTCGATCTGCTCGACCGGGACCGGTCCGTGCGAGGTCCACGCGTTGTTCGGCAGGGCGGCGAAAATCCCGTCCAGGTTGAGGCCGTGCGGGCGGACCAGCCGGTGCGACAGCAGGTGCAGCCGCAGATACGCGTCGGCGGCGTCGGCCGGCGCCTGGCCGAGGACGATCTCGGTCTTGACCACGACCCGGCGGACCTGGCGCAGGTCGTCGTTGCCCTCGGCAGCGATCAGCTCGGCCGGTGCCTTCACGTCCTCCGGGGCGGCGCCCAGTTCGGGGGCGGGATACCAGACGTCCAGGGTGGTCCCCTGCTCGGTGACGGTGGCAAGGCCGTAGCCCCAGGCGTGAGTGGCGTTGTCGGTCATACCCAAAGCCTGCCAGATGGCTGGTCGGCCGCCGGATCCGGTCTTGATTCAAGGGCAGCTGGTCAGCCGCCCGTGGTCTACTGGGCAGCTGCCCCCGACGGGAAGGATCTGAGCATGTTGCCCGGCTGGATCGACGAAGTGGGTGAGCCGGTACTCGCGGCCACCCAGGCGTCCACCCTCCGCGAAGTGAAGGGCGATCTGCTGCGCGAGTGGGGTTCGTCGGAGGTCTGGCGGCTGTCCTACGGGCTCCGCAGCGTGATCGTGAAGCGAGGCAGCGATGCGCAGACCGGCGAGGCCGCGGCGTACGAGCGCTTCGTCGTACCGCTGGGACTGCCCGCGCCCAAGTTGATCCATCACGCGGCAGCGGACAACGCAGTACTGCTTGTACTGGCTGATGTCGGCCGGGCCAATCTCGAGCAGGAGCCGTTGGCCGAAGGGTTCCTGGCGTCGGCCGGCATACTCGCGTCGATCCGCTCGCAGCCGGTGCAGGGTGAGAGCGAGTTCACCGGCGAGGATCTGGCCGAGCTGGTAAGCCGGGTCGACGCGATCGGTCCCGACCTCGCTGCCAAGGTGATCGCGACGGTGGTTCCGGCGCTGGATCGGCTGCACCACGAAACGCCGGCGGCCGTAGTACACGGGGATTTCGTGCCGAAGAACCTGGTCACGGACGGGCACCGGTGGACCGCGGTCGACTGGCCGTTGGCGTACCTGGCGCCGCATCTCAGCGATCTCTACACCCTCGTCCGCGATGCCGTTGCCGTCGGCCACGAAGCTGGACCGATCGTTGCCTACTACATCGAATTGTCCGGGGCCGATGAAGACCTCGTACGCCGGCAGGTGGCCGTCGGCGGGATCTGCTTCATCGTGCGCGCGTTGGCCTGGATCGTGACGGAGGGCCAACGTGTCGTGCCGTCCTCGAAGGACTGGATCGGCTCGCTGGTCGCCGAGCTCGACGAACAGGTGGGGGAGTGGCGTTGAGGCTGCTGGTGCTCGGCGGCACGAAGAACCTCGGTCGGCAGGTGGTCGAAACGGCGTTGCGCGACGGGCACGAGGTGACTGTGTTCAACCGCGGGCTGACTGGTCCCGAGCTGTTCCCCGAGGTGGCGCGGCTGGTGGGGGATCGGTCGGCGCCTGAGGTGCTGGGCGGCGGTGAGTGGGATGGCGTGGTGGATATGTCCGGGTTCCTGCTGCGCGACGTACGCCGGAGCGCCGCCGTACTGCGGGATCGCGTCGGTCACTACACCTTCATGTCCTCGATCGCCGTCTACGCGAGTAAGATGACGCCGGGGATGACCGAGTCGGCACCTTTGCTGGCTTGGCCTTCCGGTGCGAGCGAGGACGAGTTCACCATGGACCTGTACGGCCCGCAGAAAGTCCGCTGCGAAGCCGAGCTGGCGTCGGTCTTCGGCCCGCGTACGGCGGCGGTGCGATCCGGCTTCGTCGTCGGCCCCTACAACCCGGACTTCGGCAACTGGGGTGCAGCAATCGCGACTGGCAAACCGATGGAATGCGCGGCGCGCCCTGATCAACCGATCCAGTACGTCGACGCGCGCGACCTGGCCGCCTTCCTACTCCGCCTCACGGTCGACCGCATCGCGGGCCGTTCAACGCGGTCGGCCCAACGCGCACGATGGCCGAGTTGGCGGACGCCTGGCGATCCGCCGTACCGACTGCCGCGCCGGTCGACTGGGCCCCCTCGATGGACCGTTTCCACCTACCCCACGACGGCACCAACGACGGCACCTTCCAACTCGACAACACCCGAGCCCTCGCGGCCGGCCTCCACCTCCGGCCACCCGAAACATCCGCCACCGACTACGTCAACTGGATCAAGGCCGGCAACACCCCACCTCCACCTCCCCACTGACGCCGCCCGTCCGCACTTCAGCGCCGCCGCCACCCCACCTTCCGCAGCGCGGGGTATCTTCACGTCATGCATCTTGATGTCGAGATAAAGCGGGGAGGGGCGCTGATGGAACGCTCCTCCGAAAGTCCGCGGTTCAGAACACGTCTCGATGGCATCGGCTCACGCCAGGAGCGGCGGACCGGGGCGGGGGAGCTGTGACGTAGGAGACGCGTGGGTGTACTTCCGTAGTACGAGCGGGTCAGCGGGTGCGGGGGGCTGAGGTGGCTCGGACGTGGAGTTCGGTGCGGAGGGTCACCGTGGAGGGCGGGCGGCCGGGGGCGGCTATGCGGTCTTTGAGAAGGAGGCCGGCGGTGCGGCCCAGCTCGTACGTCGGTTGGGCGACCGTGGTGAGGGAGGGGACGACCAGGTCGGCCCAGGGGATGTCGTCGAAGCCGACTATGGCGATGTCGTCGGGGGCGCGGAGGCCTCGTTTTGCCAGGCATTCCAGCGCGCCGACTGTCATCAGGTTGTTGGTGACGAACAGCGCCTCGGGCGGTTGGGGCAGGTCGAGCAGGCTCTCCATCGCCGCGAACCCGCCGGCCTCGCGGAAGTCGGCGTGCCGGACCAGGTCCTTGTCGTAGCTGATCCCGCCCGCGCGCAAGGCCGAGCGATAACCAGCGAGCCGGTCCATCGCAGTACTGACTCGGCGTGGCCCGGTGATGCAGGCGATTCGCTGATAACCGCCGTCGATCAGGTGCTTGACACCTTCGAAAGCGCCGTGTTCGTTGTCGACCAGGACGGTGTCGGCCTCGACGCCTTCGACCCGGCGGTCGATCAGCACCAGCGGGGTCTTCGCGTCGGCGAGCTGCCGGACGCCCTCGGCGGTCGACGTCGGGGAGATGACCACACCGGCCATCTGCTCGGTCAGCACCGCGGACGCGTACGCCGCTTCCTTGGCCGGGTCTTCGTCGGAGTTGCACAGAACGACGTGGTAACCCTCGGTCTGCGCGACGTCCTCGAGCCCGCGCACCAGCGACGTGAAGAACGGGTTCTCGATGTCGGAGATGACCACGGCCCACAGGTTCGTACTCGCCTTGCGCAGGTTTCGCGCGACCCCGTTGGGCCGGTAGCCGAGCTCGGCGACGGCGGCGCGGACCTTCTCGGACAGCTCCGGATCCACGTTGCGCCGACCGCTCAGGACCCGGGAAACGGTCGCCGGCGACACGCCGGATCTACGCGCGACGTCGTAGATCGTCGTCATGCTCGCTCCCCGCTTGAGGCTCAGCTGCCGTCTGGACGGCACTAGGGTCTCACGAGGAATGCCGTCCAACAGGGAAAGGTGACTCTTCAACCTGTTGCGCGTCGAGAAGCGCCTCGGCAGCGGAACGGCCAGGCGCGGAGACGGCGGCACCGTTGACGGTGGTCGAAAGTGCGCCTGCGGCATTGGCAAGCCGTACTGCGTCCGCAAGGCCGGCGCCGGCTGCCAGCGAAGCCGCGAGCGATCCGCAGAAGGCATCGCCCGCGCCGACCGTATCGACAGTCGCGACCCGGTGCGCCGGGACCCGGATCTCCTCACCGGCGACCCGGTCGAGAACGAAGGCGCCACGCGAGCCGAGAGTGACCACGCAGCCGCGGAGATCCCAGTCCGCAGCCAACTGCCGGGCAATCGCCCGGACATGGGATTCGTCGTCGCAGTCGAGCCCGGTCAAGGCGGCCGCCTCCACCTCGTTCGGCACCAGGATGTCGACGAACTCGCCCAGCGAAGGATCGACCGTCCCCACCGGTGCCGGGGTCAGGATCGTCGTGACGCCCGCGGTCGAGGCGAGCTGCAGGGCAGCACGGCTCGCCTCGACCGGGAGTTCCAGCTGGACACTCAGTACGCCGCTCGCCGTCAGCACCTCGCCGGCCGCCTCGATGTCGGCCGGCGTGATCGCCGCGTTCGCGCGGGACACGATGATGATCGAATTGCCGCCGTCGGGCAGGACGAGCGGCAGCCCGACCCCGGTGCCGAGCTCCGGATGCCGCATCACCCACTCGGTGTCGACCCCGTCCGTCTTGAGCAGCTCGAGGAACTCCTCGCCGTACCGGTCGTCGCCGATGGTCCCCACGATCGCCGTCCGGGCGCCCATCCGGGCCGCCGCGATCGCCTGGTTCACGCCTTTGCCGCCGAGGAACTCCGCGAAACCGGTGCCGTGCAAGGTCTCCCCGGGCAACGGGCGCCGCTCCGCACTGGCGACCAGGTCCTTCATGAACGAGCCGAGCACGCACACGTCGTACCGCCGACTCACGCGTCGTCCCCAAGACCGAGACCGGGACCGAGGTCGAGATCGAGGCCGAGCAGCTTGCGGCCCAGTGCCCCCGACGGATGGAACTGGGCGAAGTCCTGGTGAGTGAAGTCCCGCAGTACTACGAGGGCGCAGGCGAGCGCGTCGCCCATCACCAGCGCGGCGGTTGTCGATGCGGTCGGAGCCAGGTTCAGCGGATCGGCCTCGCGCAGGACCATCGTGTCGAGCGTGTAGGTGGCCAGCTTCGCCAGCGTGGACTCCTCGGCGCCGGTCATCGCGATCACCGGGATGTCCCGCTCGGTGAGCATCCGGGCGAACGCGCAGACCTCGGCGGTCTCGCCTGACGCGGACAGGGCGAGAACGAGATCGCGAGAGGTGACCGCGCCGGAGTCGCCGTGCAGGGCGTCGCCGGCGTGGATGAAGGTGGCCGGGGTGCCTGTACTGGCGAGGGTGGCGGCGATCTTGCGCCCGACCAGGCCGGACTTGCCGAGCCCGGTGACGACCAGATGTCCTTCGCAGCCGGCGACCGCGGTCAGTACGTCGAGGAACACCCCGTCGAGCCGGTCAGCCAGGGCCGCGACCGCGGCCGCCTCGGTCTCGATCGCGCTCCGGGCGGCATCCAGCCCACGCGTCACCAGATCCCGGGGCAGCTCGCTGGCCGTGCGGTGGGCGCCCGCACGGTTCGGCACAACTGGCATTCTCGCCTCACTCTCCCGACAAACGCCAGAAATCGATTTCCGAAGAGTAGGCAACCTGGCGGCACAGTGTCAACGGCTGCATCCTGCTCGAACTGTTCAAAACAAGGACACAGGGGGATCTGATCAAACTGAGCCGGCCGAAACCCTTGACCCTCCCCGGCGATGCTCGTAATTTGTGAGAAATCGATTGCCCGCCCGGACGGTCGAAAACCCCTGGAGTCCCTGATGTCCGCAACGCCCCTCTCTGCAAGGCCGCACAGTCCTGCAAGGCCGCTCAGCCGGCGAAGTGTCCTGCGCGGCGGTCTCGGCGCGCTCGCTGCCTCGGCGGTCGGGGGTCCGCTGCTGACCGCGTGCGGTGGTGACGACTCCGGTGGCGGCAGCGGCAAGGAGCTGTCGTTCTGGAACTTCTACGGTCCGGCCGACGACGCGAACCCGCAGAGCAAGTGGTTCGTCGACGTCGCTGAGAAGTGGAACGCCAACAACGACGTCAAGGTCAAGCTGCGCTACATCCCGAGCAAGGACTACCTGAACGGCTCGACCCTGCAGACGGCCTTCCAGTCCGGCAAGGGCCCGGACATCTTCCTGATCAGCCCCGGCGACTTCCTCCGCTATTACAACGGCGGCGTACTGCAGGACCTGTCCTCGGCGCTCCCGGCGGAGTCGAAGAGCGACTACCTGCCCGGTCTGCTGGAAGCCAGGTCGGTCGAGGGCAAGGTCTACGGCCTGCCGATGGAGATCGAGCCGCTGGCGATGTACTACAGCGAGAGCGCCTTCGAGAAGGCCGGCCTGTCCGAGGCGGATCTGCCGAAGACCTGGGACCAGACGCTCGCCGTCGCGCAGAAGCTGACCGGCGACAAGCGCAACGGCGTGATGTTCGAGACGCTGCCCGGCTACTACCAGAACTTCACCTGGTACCCGTTCCTCTGGCAGGGCGGCGGCACTCCGATCAAGGACGGCAAGGTCGCCTTCGACTCGCCGGCCGCGGTCCAGGCGCTGAAGTTCTGGCAGGACACGATCAAGAACAAGGTCGCCCCGCGCAAGGCGCTCGGCGATGGCGGCGGTGACGTCTTGTCCAACCTCGGCTCGGGCGCCGTCGCGATGCAGCAGAGCGGCATCTGGGCCGTCTCGGACATGCGCACGAAGGCCAAGAACTTCAAGTACGGAATCATCCCGCTGCCGACTCCCGACGGCGGCAAGGCGGCCACCGACCTGGGCGGCTGGGCGTTCGTGGCGAACGCGAAGGGAGCCAACCCCGAGGCGGCCGCGAAGTTCATCACCTGGGCGCTCGGCTCGACCGACGCCGAAGGTGTGGAGCGGCAGCGGCAGTGGAACACCGTGGTGAAGACCAACGTGCCGCCGCGCAAGTCGGTCCAGACCGCCGCGGACGCGAAGGGGGCTTTCGGCGAGGGCGTGCTGAAGAAGTTCGTCAGCGAGATCGCGCCGAGCGGTCAGCCGGAGCCGCGGTTCCCACCGGAGGTGTACCAGCCGATCGCCGACGCGATCCAGGCCTGCCAGCTGAACGGCACCGATCCCGGCAAGGCGGCCGCTGATGCCGCGGCCCGGATCGACACCTTCCTGAAGACCTACCAGGGCGCGCCCATCAGCTGATGGTGACCACGACAGCACCCCCGAGTCAGCCCGCCGCGGTCACGAGGCCGCGGCGGGCCAAAGCCCCGGCGTCGAAGAAGCGGCGCGAGGCGCTGGCGGCGTACGCGTTCCTGGCGCCGGACGTGATCGGCTTGATCGTCTTCGTCGCGTTGCCGATGGTGCTCGCCTTCGGCGTCGCGTTCTTCAAGGTCGACGGCTTCGGCAACTACAAGTACGTCGGGCTGGCCAACTACCAGCTGATGGGATCCGACGACCAGCTCTGGGCCGCGCTCAAGGTGACCGGGACCTACGTGATCACCTTCGTGCCGATCGCCTTCGTGGTGAGCTTCGCGCTGGCCATGCTGGTCCGGAACCACTTCAAGGGGATCGGCTGGGTCCGGTCGGCGTTCTTCCTGCCGAACGTCGTCAGCCTGGTCGTGGTCGGTCTGATCTGGCAGTTCCTGCTGGTCGACAAGCGGGGCGCGATCTCGAACCTGCTGGCACCGCTCGGCCTGGGTGACGTGTCGTTCCTCGGTACGCCGTCCCTTGCCCTGGGCACCTATGTCTTGATCAGCGTGTGGTTCCTGATGGGCTACCAGATGCTGGTCTTCCTGGCCGGCCTGAAGGACGTGCCGAAGGAGCTCGAGGACGCGGCCGAGATCGACGGCGCCAATGCGTGGCAGCGGTTCCGCTTCGTGATCTGGCCGCTGCTCCGGCCGACCAGCTTCTTCGTGGTGGTGAACTCGACCATCGGCGCGGTCACCGGCCTGCAGGCCTTCGACCTGGTCTACGTGCTCACCAAGGGCGGTCCGGCCCGGGCGACCAGCACGGTCGTGCTCTACATCTACGAGCAGGCGTTCACCTTCAACAACATGGGGTACGCCGCCGCGCTGACCACGGTGGTGGTGGCGATGCTGGTGCTCTGTACCGGCCTCATGTTCGCCTTCACCCGAGGAGGTCGCTTCGATGAGGACTAAATTCTTCCCCATCCTCGCGCACGTCCTGGCGATCATTGCCGTGGCGCCGCTGCTGTGGATCCTGATCAGCGCGCTGAAGCCGGCCGAAGACGTGTTCTCCTTCGGGTGGCCGTCGAGTTGGACGCTGGACAACCTGCAGTACGTCCTGCTGAAGGTCCCGTTGCCGCGGTTCCTGCTGAACAGCGCGATCGTGTCGGTGATCGTCACCGTGGTGGCGTTGTTCTTCCACTCGATGGCGGCCTACGCGCTCGCCCGGCTGCGCTTCCCAGGACGCGGGATCATCTTCTCCGGCATCATGTCGACGCTGCTCGTGTCGCTGCCGGTGATCCTGGTGCCGCTGTTCCTGGTGGCCAAGCAGCTCGGCCTGCTTGACAGCTATGCGGGCCTGATCGTGCCGAGCATCTTCCATGCCTTCGGCATCTTCCTGCTCCGGCAGTACTACCTGAACATCCCGCGCGAGCTGGAGGAGGCGGCCGACCTGGACGGCTGCGGCTACTGGCGCCGGTACTGGAGTGTCATCCTGCCGCTCAGCCGACCGGTGCTCGCCTCGCTGTCGGTGCTGTTCTTCCTGGCGAACTGGAACGCGTTCCTCTGGCCGCTCACCATCACTCGGAATCCGGATCTGCGCGTGATCCAGCTCGGCATCTCCGGCATGCAGGGGCAGTACGCCTCGGCCTGGAACCTCATCCTCGCCGCCGCGGTGATCGCCGCGATCCCCACCGTCGTCGTCTTCGTCGCCGGCCAGAAGCGCCTGGTCGACGCGATGAAGACCACCGGCCTGAAGTGAAAGGCACCTCATGAAGCGTGGGGCTCTCGTCGCAGCGCTGCCGTTGATCTTCGGCTCCGCCGTCCTGCTCACCCAGTCCTCGGGGCCGGTCTCGTCGTCTTCGTCGTCGGGCGCGAGCACCTTCGTCGGGACGACGACCGTCGAGACGAAGGCCCTGCCCAGCCGGAGCGACGGCGATCTTTGGCCGTCCTGCTGGGCCGGCAACGGCAACCTGTACTCCGCGAACGGCGACGGGAAGGGGTTCAGCCTGGACGGCGACTTCGCGGACGTCGCCGTCAGCGAGATCAAGGGCGACGTCGGCGACCTCTCCGGTACGACGGTCGCGCGCGGCGACGAGGTCGGCTCGGTCTGGAGCGGTGCGGGGTACAACCGTAAGCCGACCGGGATGGTGTGTGTCGGCGACACGATGTACGTCGCGGTGCAGGACCTCGCGCTCGACTTCAACGACGTCCCGGCCGCGACGATCGCGAAGTCGACCGACCACGGCCGGACCTGGACGTGGGACAAGCACAAGCCGATGTTCTCCGACCACGTGTTCACCACGATCTGGTTCGCCGACTTCGGCAAGGGTGGTGCTGCCGCGCCGGACGGCTACGTCTATGCGTACGGGCTGGACGGCAACTGGCGCGACTCCTTCGACGACACGGTCGTGGACCCGCAGAGCGTGTTCATGGCCCGGGTCGCGAAGTCCAGGGTGCAGGACCGGCGCGCCTGGGAGTTCTTTGCTGGAAGCAACGATCGCGGCAAGCCGTCATGGTCGCGGCAGGTGAAGGACCGCATGCCCGTCCTCACCGATCAGCGACGGCTCTACGCGCAGACGTACGGGACCAACGGGAGCAACCTGAGTGTGATCAGCCAGGGCGGAGTCACCTATCTCCCGCAGCAGAAGCGGTACGTCTACACCTCGTGGACCGAGTACACCTTCGAGTTCTACGAGTCGCCGACTCCCTGGGGTCCGTGGAAGCACTTCCTGAGCAAGGACTTCAGCGGATACCCGTGGTCGACCTCGAAGTACGGCGGGTACGGCGTGACCATCCCGTCCAAGTTCGTTCAGCCGGACGGTAGAACGATGTATCTGCAGGCGAACGTCTGTCCCTGCGGCGGTGGGGGGATCGGGACCTCGGTCTACAACTTCAACCTCCGCAAGGTGGTGCTCACGCCCTCCTCGACGGCGCCGGTCACCGATCTGCCCGGGGATGCGAATCTTGCCGCGCCCTCGACCGGGGCGGTAGCGATCTCGAAGTCTTCGCAGAGCGGCAGTCTGGCGTTGCTGAACGACGGCGCGACCACCGGCAGCGAGAACGACTTCGACGACGAAGTGAAGGGCGCCTCGTGGTGGGGCTACACCTGGCCGGCGAAGCACAAGGTGAACCGGGTCGACTTCACCCCCGGTGCGGTCTCGGCGCAGGGCGGCTACTTCACCGGACGGCCGCGGGTGCAGGTGAAGCAGAACGGTTCCTGGGTCGAGGTCGGGTCCCAGTCGGTGGCGCCCGCGTATCCAGGGGATGCGTCGGCAGGTGCCAACACGACCTACACACTGACCTTCCCCGCGGTGGAGACCGATGGCGTCCGGGTGATCGGGCTGCCGGGTGGCACCCGAAGCTTCACCTCGGTCTCCGAGGTTGCCGTCCGGTACGCCGTCGAGCTGGCTGACGGTGGGTTCGAGGCGACCGGTAGCGGCAAGCCGGCCTGGCTTTTCGAGGGCACAGCTGCCAACGGGGTCGACCGTGGACTCGGGTTCGCCCACTCGGGTGCGAACAACGGCTGGATCCGTACGTCGGGGACCGGGTGGAGCGCGCTCACCCAGGTGATCCCGGTGAAACCCGGTACGACGTACACGTTCGGCTCCTGGATCAACGCGTCGGCGGCGCTTCCCGCAGGCGGCGGTCGCTTCGGAGTACGGGTTGGTGCCGATGGCAGCGAGGTTCTGGGTGAGCAGACCTTCGGCGCATCGACCGGCTACGTCCACCACGAGGTGACGGTCACCGTGCCGCCCGGCGTACAGGCGATCACCCTGTACGCCGGGTTCACGGCTCCGGGTACCGACACCTTCATCCAGGTCGACGACTTCACCGTCTCCTAGGCTTGGTTGACCAGCTCGGCGAACATGCCGGGCTGGTAGGAGCCGCCCTTGTTCCGGACGATCACGCCGATCCGGTTGGCCGCGTTGACCATGGCGACCAGGTAGACCAGGGCGCCGGTCTGGTCCTCGTCGTAGTGCTTGCGTACGTCGGCCCAGGTCTCGTCGGACACGCCGTGATTGGCGTCGGCGAGCCGGGTGCCCTCCTCGGCGAGTGCAAGCGCGGCCCGCTCCGCCTCGGTGAACACGGTCGTCTCGCGCCAGGCGGCGACCAGGTGGAGCCGGAGCGTCGTCTCCCCGGCGGCCCCGGCCTCCTTGGTGTGGAAGTCGACGCAGAAGCCGCAACCGTTGATCTGGCTGGCGCGCAGCATCACCAGTTCCTGGGTGGTTCGGGGGAGCGGCGACTGCTGGAGCGCCAGGCCGACGCCGGCGAACCGCTTGCCGATCTTGGCGGCGAACTCGTTGGTCTGCAGGTTCAAACGGGGTTCCATCACATCGTCCTCGGTCGTTGGGTTCTTGGTGACCATGAGAGGCCGATGAGCCGATGCGTGTGACAGCGTGGACCGTGTGACGCGTGCCACCGATCGTCGGTGTCACAAAGCGCCGCGGGCCGGTGTCTTGTGGATCGACCCGAGAATAGACAGGAGTTCACGTTGTCCGCGACCGAGGCGTTCGTTGCCCACCGCAACCTGCTGTTCACCGTCGCCTACGAGATGCTGGGCTCGGCCGCGGATGCCGAGGACGTTCTCCAGGAGACCTGGCTGCGCTGGTCAGGTGTCGACCTCGACGAAGTGCGGGATCAGCGTGCCTACCTGGTCCGGATCACCACCCGCCAGGCGCTGACCAGGCTACGCACGCTCCGGCGCCGCAAGGAGTCCTATGTCGGTCCCTGGCTGCCCGAGCCGCTGCTGACAACGCCCGACGTGGCCGAGAACGTCGAGCTGGCCGACAGCGTCTCGATGGCGATGCTGCTGGTGCTGGAGACCCTCGCGCCGACCGAGCGGGCGGTCTTCGTACTGCGGGACGTGTTCGGACTCGAGTACGACGAGATCGCGGCGGCCGTCGACAAGAAGCAGGCCGCGGTCCGCCAGATCGCGCATCGGGCGCGTGCCCACGTCGCCGCCCGACGGCCACGCCAGGTGGTTTCACCTGCCGAGAGCCGCGATGTCCTCGGGGCGTTCCAGCGGGCAGTCGAAACGGGTGACCTGCAACGCCTGCTCGACGTGCTCGCACCCGACGTCGTCCTGCTGACGGACGGCGGCGGCGTCGTACAGGCCGCGCTTGACCCGATCGTGGGCGCGGATCAGGTGGCCGGTGTGCTGAGCCGGATCTCTGCCGGCGTCTCGCTGCAGCCGGTCGAGGTCAACGGCTACCCGGCACTGTTCGTCCGGCTCAACGGCGAGGTCGACGCCGTGCTGGCCGCTCGCATCGATGGCGGCCTCATCACCGGCCTGTACGCCGTACGCAACCCCGAGAAGCTGTCCCGGATCGCGCAGGCGACCGCTGTCAGCCGTTGATCCACACGGGATGAGGCTGGTTTGCCATTAGACTTGCCGGCATGACCACGCTGGCGTTCGAGCTTGCCACGACCATCCGGCATGACGGCCAGGGCGGCGTCGCGGATCTCCTGGCGACGGATGCCGGGGTGGCCGACTGGCTTCGCGACAACGGGCCGCTGGCGTCCGAAGTACTGGGTCGTTCTTTTGATGCCTCGGCCTTGGCTGTGGATGAGGACCTTCGGCAGGCGCTGGTCGGAGTACGGCGTGCGGTCCGTTCGCTGTTTGCCCGGGCCGTCAGCCCGGCTCCGCCAAGCCGTGCGGATGCGGACCGGCTGCTGGAGCCTGAGGTCGCGCTGGCGGTGCTGAACAAGGCTGCGGACAAGTTGGGCACTGCACAGTTGGAGTGGCCTGCGGATGGCTCGCCTGCAACTGTCTGGTCGGGGCGTTCTTCAGACCCGACCGTGCTGCTGATTGGTGCTGTCGGACGCTCGGGGATCGACTTCTTGATCGGTCCCGATCGAGCCCGGCTGCGCGCCTGCCCGGCGGCTCGCTGCGTGAAGTACTTCCTGCAGGACGATCCCCGCCAGACCTGGTGTTCCCCGTCGTGCGGAAACCGCGAACGGGTCAATCGGCACTACCAGCGCAAACACAGCACGTAACCTGCTCAGCGCGAAGGGTTAGAGCAAGCGTTACAAGCGGGTCCCCCAGAGGATGTCGGCGCGCTACCAGCGCACGGAAATGTCGATGGTGCAGCACCTTCTCGTTGGTCTTCCGACTTTCCAGGGGTAGGACCTGCCATGACTCCTCGTCGCTCCGCTCTGGTTCTGATCGCCACTCTTTTGGTTGCCGTGGGCAATATTAATAGTGCCGAGGCCGCGACCCCGCTGCCGTGCCCGACCGGTATCGCGCACCGGGGCAACGCCACCTACGGCGGCCCGGCCGAGAACAGCCTGAACGCCTTCAAGGCAAGCTTTGCCGCGGGTTCGAAGTGGGTCGAGTCCGACGTGCACTTCACCTCCGACTCGGTGCCGGTCATCATGCACGACGCGACCGTCGACGCGATGACGAACGGCACCGGGGCGATCGCCAAGATGACTGCCGCCAAGTTCCTGGGGCTGACCATGCCGGACGGGCAACATCCGCCGACGCTGGATCAGCTGCTCGCCGTCGTCACCGCGGCGCCTGGGCGCAATCTCCTGCTGGAGGTCAAGGCGGCGGGGATCACCGCTGCGCAGGAGCAGATTCTGCTGACCAAGCTGAGAGGTCTGGAGTCTCGCGTTCATGTGATGGCGTTCGCCAACCGCTTCCCGACCGTCCAGCACCTGAAGGTGGCCGATCCTGCTTTGACGGTGGAGATCCTGGGCTACGACCCGATCGTGCCGGCGCCGGGCGGCGTGGTCAGCGAGAACCTGGAGTACACCTACGTCACGGCGGCGCGGGTCTCGGACCTGCACTACCGAGGCTTCGACGTGAAGGCCTGGGTCGCGAACAGTCCTTCCGCGTGGGCAAACCTGCGGCAGCTAGGCGTCGACGCGATCATCACGAACAAGGTCGCCGACTACCTGCACTGGGCAGCGGCGACCTGCCCGTCCGGTACATCGACGCCTGGCGTTCAGGAGTTCGTTGCCAACAAGAGTGTCGAGACTGATTTGACCGGCTGGGCCGGAAAATGGTCCGCGAGTTCGGTGAACACGCGGGTGTCGGGTGGGTATGACGGCAGTTACGGGGTCCGGTCGGTGAATGGCTCGACGGCGGCCGGCCGGCACGGCTTTACCAGCAAGCCTGAGACTTTGGACGGTACGACGTACGCGAGTGTTGCGGGTAGGGCCTACACGGCCGGTGTCTGGGTCAAACCCGACGTTGCCGGCCAGAAGCTGAACCTTTATGTCCGCGAACGAAACTCCGCCGGCGCCATCGTCGGTTCCAAGACGGCCACGATCACTGCGGCGGCCGGCTGGCAGCGGCTGTCCGTGATCTACAGTTCCGTTGCTACCGGCAACCGGATCGGCCTCACCGTCTGGTCGACCACCTCACCCCCGGGCCAGGGCTTCACCGCAGACTCCCTCAGCTTCACCACACCGAACTAGACCAATCAGGAGACGGGCCCGCAAACGGTGCTTTTGTCCACAGCCCGATCGGTGCTGTGGACAACTTGGCCAGATCTCGTACATCGTGGAATCCCTTGTCCACAAGGGATTCGCGGGTTCGGAAACTGTCGGTGGGCGGGTCTAGTGTTAGCTGTATGGAACTCCTCTTGTCCGCGCGGCCCGCGTGCATGATGAGTGGCGAGGAAGCAGTCGCCGCTCTCGACGCGCTGCATGCCGAGTCCGCGCGCCGGGAGACCTACCGCCTCGAAGTCATCGCCCGACTCGACGAGACCGGCCACACCCAAGAGATCAGCGGCCAAGGCACCACCCGGTTCATCGCGACGCGCCACCGGCTCAACCATCCCGAGGTGAAACGCGACCTCGCCCTAGCCACCGCCCTCACCAAATACCCCGCCGTCACCGCAGCCCTGCCCGACCCGCACACACCCGCCGGTGACGACCCGGCCATCCACTACACCGACGCTTCCGGTAAGACCGACGCTTCCGGCGAGACCGGTGAGACGGGTGACGAGCCGGCCATCCACTACGCCGACGCTTCCGGCGAGACCGGCGAGACCGGCGAGACCGGCGAGACCGGCGAGACCGGCGAGACCGGCGAGACTGGTGAGACCGGCGAGACTGGTGAGACCGGTGGTGACCCGGCCGGCGCCGGCGCCGCGCCAGCCCGGACCGGTCATTCAGCCGACGTCGACGCCGACGGCGACGCCGAGCCCGGCCTGACCGGTGCCCCGGCCGATGAGCCAGCTGACGCCGAACTGCTGGCGGTGTTGCTGCATCCGGCCCAGGCCGAAGCGATCGTGTCCACACTCGAAGCAGTCCCGGCGGCCGCGATGGTGGCGGTGGAGACCTTACGGGTCGCCGAACAGCAGATGGTCGAAGCCGCCCGGCACCTGACGTCATGGGAACTGAAACGACTCGGCAAACAGGTCTGCGAGGTCCTCGACACCGACGGCCCCGAACCGGCCGAAGACGCCGCCGAACGCCGCGAAGCGCTCCACCTCACCAACGCC
The DNA here is from genome assembly GCF_014217565.1 of Kribbella qitaiheensis. Classification (NCBI taxonomy): domain Bacteria; kingdom Bacillati; phylum Actinomycetota; class Actinomycetes; order Propionibacteriales; family Kribbellaceae; genus Kribbella; species Kribbella qitaiheensis. The sequence continues at coordinate 2,589,706 of NZ_CP043661.1, read as the reverse complement.
GACCGTGGCGTGAAATTCTCCGGCTACCTGGCCAACGCCAACGCCGAACTGTTCAAGACTCTCATCGAAGCCGCCGCGAAACCCCGCAAAGTCGACGGTGAACTCGACCCGCGGTCGCGCGACAAACGCCAGGCCGACGCCCTCACCCAGGTGCTGACCGTCGCCGCCGGTACCGGTGACCTTCCCGGCCACGGCGGCGTGAAGCCGCATGTGACCGTCACCATCGACTACACCGACCTGAAACAACAAGGCCGCGACGCGACCGGGAACCTCCAGTTCGGTGACAGCCTGTCCGCGGCAGCGGTCCGCCGCCTGGCCTGCGACGCCGCGATCATCCCGATCGTGCTCGGCTCGGACTCCGAACCCCTCGACGTGGGCCGCGAGGAACGTTTCGTCACCACAGCGATCCGACGCGCCCTGAACAAGCGCGACAAAGGGTGCGTCATCTGCGGAGCGCCACCGCGCTACTGCCACGCCCACCACCTCATCCACTGGATCGACGGCGGCCCCACCTGCCTGGAAAACCTCGCCCTGTTCTGCAGCACCGACCACAAAGCAGTCCACGCCGGCCACTACACCGTCACCATCACCAACGGCACCGTCCACATCACCCGCCCCACCTGGGCTACCCCACCCCGCCACACCAGACCACCCCGCACCTCACCATCACCACCAGCCGACACCGCCGACACACCCCACCGCGACGCCGCGTCACGCCCCACCGAGCACACCACCAACGACCCGTTCAGGCGACAAGACCGTCCTGACCGTCCTGACCGGCCTGACCGTCCCGACCGGCCTGACCGGCCTGACCGGCCGGGACGCCCGGTCCGTGCCTTTCCCCTGGCCAACGACCCGCCACCACCAGCCACCCGACCCCCGGCCGACTACGACCCCTGGGCCCCCGAAACCCTCGACACCGGCTAACCCCGCCCCCCGGGCCGCCACCCCGGGCCCGGCACCGCAACACCCCGCCACCCAGGGCCCGGCACCGCAACACCCCGCCACCCCGGGCCCGGCACCGCAACACCCCGCCACCCTGGGCCCGGCACCGCAACACCCCGCCACCCTGGGCCCGGCACCGCAACACCCCGCCACCCTGGGCCCGGCACCGCAACACCCCGCCACCCTGGGCCCGGCACCGCAACACCCCGCCACCCAGGGCCCGGCACCGCAACACCCCGCCACCCCGGGCCCGGCACCGCAACACCCCGCCACCCCGGGCCCGGCACCGCAACACCCCGCCACCCTGGGCCCGGCACCGCAACACCCCGCCACCCTGGGCCCGGCACCGCAACACCCCGCCACCCTGGGCCCGGCACCGCAACACCCCGCCACCCTGGGCCCGGCACCGCAACACCCCGCCACCCTGGGCCCGGCACCGCAACACCCCGCCACCCTGGGCCCGGTGAGTGTGCCAGTCTGATTTGGCCCCACTTGGGGCGGTAGTGATGGCTTGATTTGGCTCCACCCTCGACCATCCAGTCCTCTACGTTCGTGTCGTCTGCCAAGGCGATCACGAGAGGTGGAGGGGTTGAAGGAGAGATCGAGAGTGGAGCAGTTCGAACGTATCCGACGCGAGCGTCGAGATGAAGGTTTGTCGATCCGGGCACTGGCGCAGCGCCACCAGGTCCATCGGCGCACGGTGCGTCTGGCGTTGGGTGATGCGGTGCCTCCGACGCGGAAATCTCCAGAGCGTGTGGCGCCGGTGCTGGGCCCGCATCTGGCCACGATCGGTGGCTGGCTGACCGCGGACCTGGACGCCCCGAAGAAGCAGCGGCATACCGCTCGCCGGGTCTGGCAGCGGCTGATGGAGGAAGAGGGTGTCGTGGTGGCCGAGTCCAGCGTGCGGGGGTTGGTCGCCCAGCTGAAGACCGAGATCGGTGGGGACCGGGCGCAGGTGATGGTGCCCCAGACTCATGGACCGGCCGAGGAGGCCGAGGTCGACTTCGGGGAGTTCACTGCGGTGATCGCTGGGGTGGTGATGAAGGTGTTCATGTTTTGCCTGCGGCTGTCGCATTCGGGCAAAGCGGTCCATGTTGCCTATGCCAATCAGACCCAGGAATCGTTCCTGGATGGGCATGTGCGTGCGTTCGAGGCGCTGGGTGGGGTACCGACCGGGATGATCCGTTACGACAACCTCAGGCCCGCGGTGATCCGGGTCGCGCTGGGCCGGGAACGGTTCGAGCATCCACGGTTCATCGCGATGCGCTCCCACTACGGCTATGACTCGTTCTTCTGCGCGCCAGGCTTAGAGGGTGCTCATGAGAAGGGCGGTGTCGAGGGCGAGATCGGCCGGTTCCGCCGACGGCACCTCACTCCTGTCCCGCACGTGGCATCGTTGGCCGCGCTGAACCAGGCCCTGGCCGCCGCCGATGCCCGCGACGACGCGCGCCGCATCGGTGCCCGCGCCGAGACCGTGGGAGCGGCCGCGGCCCGTGAACTGGTCTTGCTGAACCCGCTGCCGAGTGAAACCTTCGATGTCTCGGCCCCGCTGTCATGCCGGGTCGACGCCAAAGCACGGGTCTGTGTCCGCCAGTCGTACTACTCGGTCCCGGCCCGGTTCGCTGGTCGCCGGCTCGAGGTTCGTCTCGGCGCCACCGCGGTGATCGTGCTCGACGCAGGCAAGGTGATCGCTGAACATACCCGGTCGCTGCACAAGGGCAGCGAGGATCTCGTTCTGGACCACTATCTGGAAGTCCTCACCCGCAAACCCGGCGCCATGTCCGGGTCCACCGCCTTGGTCACCGCGCGAGCATCCGGGGCGTTCACGGCGGTTCATCAACGGTTCTGGGACGCCGCCCGCAAGCAACACGGCGACGGGCCCGGCACCCGCGCCCTGATCGGGGTGCTGTTGCTCCACCGCACCATGACCGCGACCGTGGTGAGTGCGGGCATCGAAGGCGCGCTGGTGCTCGGAAACTTCGATCCCGACCTGGTCGCGGTCACCGCACGCAGCGCGATGACCTCAGCCGGCGCGACCTCCCCGCCGGTCCCGGTTCCACCCACCGCGTCCCACGCTGCGACGACCCAACGGCCGACGCCATCACTGGCCGACTACGACCAACTACTCCAGAAAGAAACCGCATGAGCCCCGCCACGAAAACCGCGCCAGCCGCCACCCCGACGACCACGGTGACCGCCCTGTCTGACCCCGCCGCCGAGGCCGCGATCCACGCCGCTTGCCGACTACTCGCACTGCCCACCATCCGCGCCGAAGCCATCGCGATGGCCGAGGCCTCAGCCAAGCAACGCCTTACCCACAAGGCATTCCTGGCCGAAATCCTCACCGCGGAATGCGACGAACGCGACGCCCGCCGCCGGATCCGGCGAGTCAACGAGGCCAAGTTCCCCCGCACCAAACGCCTCACCGAGTTCGACCACACCGTGCTGCCCGACCTACCGGCACCGACGCTGGCACACCTGGCCGGCGGCGGCTGGATCGACGCCGGACAACCACTGGTCCTGCTCGGCGACTCCGGCACCGGGAAAACACACCTGCTCATCGCACTCGGCACCGCAGCAGCCGAGCAAGGACGCCGGGTCCGCTACGTGACCACCGCCGCCTTGGTCAACGAGCTCGTCGAAGCCTCAGACGACAAACAGCTGTCCCGCGTCGTGGGCCGCTACGCCCGACTCGACCTGCTCTGCCTCGACGAGATCGGCTACGTCCGCCTCGACCCACGCGGCGCGGAACTGCTCTTCCAGATCATCACCGCCCGCGAAGAACGAGCATCCATCGCCTGCGCATCCAACGCCCCATTCTCCGAATGGGGCGCCACCTTCACCGACCCCCGCCTCGCCGCCGCAGTCGTGGACAGACTCACCTTCAACGCACACATCATCCAGACCGGCACCAAGTCCTACAGACTCAACACCACCCGGCAAACCCGCAGCCGAACCGCCACCAACTAACCCAAGACAACACCACCAAAACAAGCAGGGTGGGGCCAAATCAAAGCATCACAGCGGGGCCAGATGGGGTTGTCATACTCAGCCCGGCACCGCAACACCCCGCCACCCTGGGCCCGGCACCGCAACACCCCGCCACCCCGGGCCCGGCACCGCAACACCCCGCCGCGCCCACCGGTTCGTACTGCCCGGCCCGGGTGCCGAGTTCTCGGGCTGGCCGGAGCGGCGCACGGGCGCACGCGCGCACCGGCGCGCTGGCTGCTGTTTGGCACCGCCCAGTTCATCCAGACAACAGCCACGACGACCACACACAAGTCGCTGCGCGGCCCGCGTGGCGGCCCACCTGAGCCGGCGCCGTCTGCTGCCGTGTCTGGGTGGTGATTGCAGTGCGTCGGCTGTCACCTTGTACGACTGGGTCGGTCGAGGGATACGGAGCTCCCCGGCCGCCGTGCTGTGCTGTGCTGTGCTGTGCTGTGCTGCCTGGGTTGGGTGGCGATGCCGTACCGGTTGTTGGACCAGACAGGCGAGATCGGCATCCGCGCCGCGGTCCTGTGTTGCCGCCAGGTCCTTGTCCCACGCCGCGCTGAGCGGCCACGACCGGGCGACACCAGTACCCCAAGCCGATGCCGGTGCCGGTGCCGGTGGCGGTGGCGGTGCGGTGGCGAGATTCGGCGACCAGTGGCGCCTTCCCCTTCGTCGGCGACCCACCACCGTCTGGGCCGCCGACCGCACGCCCGCCCTTGAACCCCCGCGGGTCTCACAACCTCGACACCGGACACCCCACCTGGGCCTAGGCCGGCCACCGCCTCCTGCTACGTGCCGCTGGCATGTACCGCTGCCACCACCTGCTGCCACCACCTGCTGCCACCACCTGCTGCTGCCACCACCTGCTGCTGGCCACCACCTGCTGCTGGCCACCACCTGCTGCTGGCCACCACCTGCTGCCACCACCTGCTGCTGGCCACCACCTGCTGCTGGCCACCACCTGCTGCCACCACCTGCTGCTGGCCACCACCTGCTGCTGGCCACCACCTGCTGCTGGCCACCACCTGCTGCCACCACCTGCTGCTGGCCACCACCTGCTGCTGGCCACCACCTGCTGCCACCACCTGCTGCCACCACCTGCTGCTGGCCACCACCTGCTGCCACCACCTGCTGCTGGCCACCACCTGCTGCTGGCCACCACCACCTGCTGCTGGCCACCACCTGCTGCTGGCCACCACCTGCTGCCACCACCTGCTGCTGGCCACCACCTGCTGCTGGCCACCACCTGCTGCCACCACCTGCTGCTGGCCACCACCTGCTGCTGGCCACCACCACCTGCTGCTGCCACCTGCTGCCACCACCTGCTGCTGCCACCTGCTGCTGCCACCTGCTGCTGCCACCTGCTGCTGGCCACCACCTGCTGCTGGCCACCACCTGCTGCTGGCCACCACCTGCTGCTGGCCACCACCTGCTGCTGGCCACCACCTGCTGCTGGCCACCACCTGCTGCTGCCACCACCTGCTGCCACCACCTGCTGTCACCACCTGCTGTCACCACCTGCTGCCATGTGCCGCCGCCACGTGGCGGGATCTGGCGTGGCCATCGGGGTGTCCGCAGTCGCGATTTTGCTGTTGTCGCCGGGGTGCCCTGCGCTGTCCCGAGAGGGCCGGCGCGCCAGGAAGCGGGCGGGTGGTCGTCGGAGGTTGGGGCAGAGTGATGCCGAGGGAGCCGGTGTCCGCCAGGGGGAGTTCTGTCGCTGGAGCGGGCCTGCTGTCGCTGGAGCTGGGTTGCGGTCGTGAGCGGGCGACGTGGGAGCGGAATGGGGGACGGCGTACGGGCGGCCACTAGCATTCGGGGATGGCTGTTGCTCGGTTCAAGGATCTTTGTGTGGACGTCAGCTGTCGCAGCGTGATGACCTCGTTCTGGGGGCGGGTGCTGGGGTTGACGTCGCCGGCGGACAACCCGGCGGTGCTGGTGGGGGACAGGCCGGAGAAGACCATCTGGATCAACCAGGTCAGTGAGCCGCGGACGGCCAAGCAGCGGGTGCACCTGGACGTGCACACGGGGGCGATCGACGAGCTGGAGAAGCTCGGCGCGACGGTGCAGAGCCCGATCACCGACGAGAAGCACTGGGCGGTGCTGGGGGATCCCGAGGGCGGTGAGTTCTGCGGGTTCGTGCGCGACAGCGTCCCGGCGTACAGGTTGATGGAGCTGGTGGTCGACTCGGTCGATCCGGAGGCGCAGGCACGCTGGTGGGCGGGCTGGTCGGCGGCGACGTCGCTCACGATCCCGCCGACCCGTGGTACTGGCTGGAGAACGTGCCCGGGCTGCCGTTCCCGTACTGGGTCTTCAATCCGGTGCCGGAGCCGAAGACGGTGAAGAACCGGATCCACTGGGACGTCAGTGCGGACGACCTGCAGCCCGTCCTCGACGCGGGTGCGACACTGCTGCGGCCCAAGGATGACGAGATCGGCTGGTGGGTTTGCGCCGATCCCGAGGGCAACGAGTTCTGTGTTTTCCTGCCACCTGCCGAGGAGTCTGATGGCCAAGCTTGATCTGACCCAGTCCGGACCGGACCTGACCGAGTCGCTGGTCGACATCTCGTCGGTGAGCGGGACCGAGGAGGAACTGGCCGACGCGGTGGAGTCGGCGCTGTCGGCGTACGCGCATCTGACCGTCAGCCGGCACGGCAACACGGTGGTCGCCCGGACGGAGCTCGGCCGCGACGAGCGGATCGTGATCGCCGGCCACCTCGACACCGTGCCGCTGAACGACAACCTGCCGTCGCGGCGCGCGGACGGGCTGATCCACGGTCTCGGCGCCTGCGACATGAAGGGTGGGGTCGCAGTCGGGCTCCGGCTCGCGGCGACGCTGACCGAGCCGGTCCGCGACGTCACCTACGTGTTCTATGACTGCGAGGAGATCGAGGCCGAGCGGAACGGGCTGTTCAAGCTGTCCCAGTCCGACCCCGAACTGCTGCAGGGCGTCTTCGCCGTCGTGATGGAGCCGTCGAACGCGGTGGTCGAGGCCGGCTGCCAGGGCACCATGCGGGCAGAGGTGACGACGCGTGGCGAACGGGCCCACTCGGCTCGCTCGTGGATGGGCAAGAACGCGATCCATGCCGCCGGGGAGATCCTGGCCCGGCTGTCGGCGTACGAGCCGCGCCGGGTGCCGATCGACGGGCTGGAGTACCGCGAAGGCCTGAACGCGGTCGGGATCGGCGGTGGCGTCGCGGGCAACGTCGTACCGGATCTGTGCACGGTGACGGTCAACTACCGGTTCGCGCCGAGCCGGTCGGAGGCGGAGGCCGAGGCGCATGTCCGCGAGGTGTTCGACGGGTTCGAGGTCGCGATCACGGATTCGGCGCCGGGTGGGCTGCCGGGGCTCGAGCGACCGGCCGCGGCGGCGTTCCTGGCGGCTGTCGGTGGCGAACCGCAGCCGAAGTTCGGCTGGACCGACGTGGCGCGGTTCACGCTGCTCGGCGTACCGGCGGTGAACTACGGGCCGGGGGACCCGCTGCTGGCGCACAAGCAGGAGGAATACGTGCCGGAGGCGGAGATCGAGCAGTGTGAACAGCGGCTGAGGAGCTGGTTGACAGCGGAATAGAACCGGCTGCACAGCCGGTTGGACGCGGCCGTACTGCGGGTCGCGGGTGGGCCGCCGCACTAATCTTGGGGCATGGCAGAACCATCTATCCACCCGGACCGCCCGCAGTCGCAGCAGCGCGGGCCCGTGGTGATGCGGCGTAACCAGGTACAGCAGTCGACCTCCGAGCAGCGCCTGCTCGACAGCCGTGGACCGTCGGACTGGGTGCACACCGACCCCTGGCGAGTGCTGCGGATCCAGTCGGAGTTCATCGAGGGCTTCGGCATGCTCGCCGAGCTCGGTGCTGCCATCAGCGTCTTCGGCTCGGCGCGGACGAAGCCGAACGATCCGATGTACGCCGCCGCGGAGCGGTTCGGGCACAAGCTGGTCGAGGCCGGCTACGCCGTGATCACCGGCGGCGGCCCGGGCGTGATGGAGGCGGCGAACAAGGGCGCCTCCGAGGCGGGCGGGGTGTCGGTCGGGCTCGGCATCGAGCTCCCGTTCGAGAGCGGCCTGAACGAGTGGGTCGACATCGGGATGAACTTCCGCTATTTCTTCACCCGCAAGACGATGTTCGTGAAGTACGCGCAGGGGTTCGTGGTGATGCCGGGTGGGTTCGGCACGCTGGACGAGCTGTTCGAGGCGCTCACGCTGGCCCAGACGCGCAAGGTGACGTCGTTCCCGGTGGTGCTGTTCGGGTCGTCGTACTGGAGCGGGCTGGCCGACTGGCTGCGCGAGACGATGCTTGCCGACGGCAAGATCTCGGCGGCCGACCTGGAGATGTTCGTGATCACCGACGACGTCGACGAGGCGATCAGCTACATCGTCAAGTCCGGCGAGCTGGCCGACGCCGCTGCCCAGGCGGCGGCCGAGGCGGCGGCCAATGACGTCGCCGAGGCGGACAGCCCGGAGGCTCGCGAGCGGCGCGAGGCGCACCGGCTGGGTTCGGACGGCCAGTGATTCGGTTGAAACCCGGAGCGGTTGTGCGTTGAAGTACTTCGGCATGGCACGATCGGTCCCGTGATGTGGTTCTTCGCCTTGATAGTCGTGGTCCTGATCGGGGCCGTCGCCGTCGTCGCTTCCGGGCGCTGGGGCGCTATGAGCACGGCGTACGACGACCGGCCGGACATGTCCGTGCCGGCCCGGCAAGCGCTCACCTCGGACGACATCGAGACCGCCCGCTTCGGCGTCGGTCTCCGCGGCTACCGGATGGACGAGGTCGACACCCTCCTCGAGCGGGTCGCCCGCGAGGTCGCCGAACGCGACCGCCGGATCGCCGACCTCGAGCGAGCCATCACCCCGATCCTCCACGGACCCGAGGGCGCCGGCTTCGCCTCCCGCGACCCCTACGCCACCGAAGACTTCGACGACACCGGCTACCAACTCCCCATCCTGGTAGGCGGCAACTTCCCCGAACCAGGCCCTGCCCCCGCTCCCCAGCCGGCAGCCGAGCTTGTGGCGCAGCAGCCACCCGAGCCCACGCCAGCAGCCGAGCCCACGCCAGCAGCCGAGCCCGCGCCGGCAGCCGAGCCCGAGACATCGCAGGCAGTCGACCCCGCGATGCCGCAGGCGACCGAGCCCGCGCGATCAGCCGAGGCAGCCGCGCCGCGAGCAGCCGAGCCCGTGCAATCAGCCGAGGCAGCCGAGCCCGGGGCTCACCAGGTACCTGAGGCGCACACCCCGCAGGTACCTGAGACCGCTGCGCAGCAGTCAGCCGAGCTTGCGGCTCAGCAAGTACCTGGAGGCGCGGCGCTGCAGGCAGCTGAGCCGGCGGCGCGGCAGGCAGCCGAGGCCGACGCCCCGCAGGCGCCCCAAGCCCCGGTCCAGCAAGCAGCAGCACCGGAGCCACAGCAGTCGCCCCAAGCCCAGGTGTGGCAAGCAGCCGCACCGGAGCCACAGCAGTCGCCCCAAGCCCAGGTGTGGCAAGCAGCCGAACCGGAGCAACAGCAGTCGCCCCAGGCCGAGGTGTGGCAAGCAGAACCAGAGTCACCGCAGGTGCCCCAGGCACAGTCAGCTGAGCCTGAGGTCCTGCAGACAGCTGAGACCGATACGCCGCAGGCGCCGCTGCTCGCCAACCAGGAGCCAACGGGAGCCGCTCACCCCGAGCCGCACCCCAAGGTGTCAGCGCTCTCGCCTGCCGAGCAGGACTCACCGCCGGCGGCTCAGCCCACCCAGCAGCCCAGCGTGCAGCAGGAACCGTCGAGCGAGGCGCTTTCCGCGCTGGAGGCCCCGCTTCCGCCGGTCCCGCCGGAGCCTGTGCTGCAGGCACAGGACAGCGCCGCGCCTTGGTTCCAGGAGCCGTCCGCGCCATCGCCCCAGCCGCACGCCGCACAACACCCGCCCGCACCTCAGCAAACCGAGCCCGTGCAACCTGCAGTTGAGCAACCTGACTCGGCGCAACCCGTAGCACAAGAGCAGCCCGCGCAACCCGCTGCGCAGCAGCAGGCCGAGTTGCCCGTAGTACAGGAGCAGGCCGAGCGGTCCGACGTGCAGGAGCAGGCCGAGCGGTCCGACGTGCAGGAGCAGGCCGAGCGGTCCGACGTGCAGGAGCAGGCCGAGCGGTCCGACGTGCAGGAGCAGGCCGGGCAGGGTGTTGTGCCCGGGCAACCGGCGGCGCCGCAGCCGAGCGGGCAGCTGTGGGCTGATCCTGGGGCGGCGGCCGTGCAGTCGGCTAACGGGCAGCAGGAGGGGCAGGTGCCCTCCTGGAACCAGCAGGACAGTGAGAACGGGCAAGCGGAAGACCAGGCTCCTCGTGGGCGGCACAGTGCCGCGCCTGATGCGAACGCCATTCAGCGCCCGAACTGATCCCTGACCGAACCGATGACTGACCTGAAGCCGACGATCGACCTGAGGCCGATGGATGACCTGAAGCCGACGATCGACCTGAGGCCGATGGATGACCTGAAGCCGACTATCGACCTGAGGCCGATGGATGACCTGAAGCCGACTATCGGGCCGAGGCCGATAGCTGAGCTGATGCCGCTGATCGATCCCAAGCTGATGGTCGGGTGGGTTGATGGCTGACGGTGGGCCTTGTCATGCGGAGGCTTCGGTGGAGCTGGCTTTAGCGCGGAGGCAGCGTGGGAGGTGGTGATGGATTGGGAGCGGCAGTCGGGGTGGATGCTGTTCACTCGCGTCTGGGCGACCGGGAACGACGGGCAGGGCGTCGGCGGCGGGGTCGCGGCGCGGACTTCTGTCGGTGGCGTGGGGTTCACTGACGACATGGTCATCACGCACTGGGATCCGCCGCGCGAATGCACGGTGAAACACCTCGGCACCCTCGTCCGAGGGACCGGGACATTCGCGGTCCGGCCCGCTCCGGGTGGGAGCACGTTCGTCTGGTCGGAGGACGTGATTCCGCCGTTCGGCCGGCTGGGGCGGATCGCCTGGCCGCTGGTCCGGCCCGGGTTCGAGCTGATGATGCGGATCTCGTTCAAGCGGCTGACGAAGGAGCTCGCGCGATGACGGTGGCCGGGCCCGGACGGCCAACCACGCTGCGGCTGGGCGACCACGGCCCCGGAGTACGTCGAATATCACGACAACGAGTGGGGCCGGGAGATCCGTGACGACCACGGGTTGTTCGAGCGGATGACGCTGGAGGGGTTCCAGTCGGGCCTGTCCTGGATCACGATCCTGCGCAAACGGGAGAACTTCCGGAAGGCGTTCGACCAGTTCGACCCACACCTGATCGCGGCGTACGGCTCAGATGACTTCGACCGCCTGATGGCCGACGCGGGCATCGTCCGCAACCGCCTGAAGATCAACGCGACGATCACCAACGCCCGAGCACTGCTCGAGCTGGCCGACGGCGACCTGACCAACCTCCTCTGGTCCTTCCAGCCCGAATCCCGCCCGGCCCCGAAAACCCTCGGCGACGTCCCAGCGATCACCCCAGAATCAGCCGCGATGTCCAAAGCCCTGAAGAAAAAGGGCTTCGTCTTCGTAGGCCCCACCACCGCCTACGCCCTGATGCAGGCAACCGGCATAGTCAACGACCACCTCGCCGACTGCATAGCCCGCTAACTCGCCGCCGCATCAGAGCCGGCGGCCGGTACGCCGACAAGCTCCGTCGGCGGTGAGATCCAGCCGTTGGCGGCGCGGTCACGCGAGCGGCTCCTCCTGCCGCCCGCCTTATTGCGCGAGCGCTGCGGGCGGGCAGACCTCCACCCAGGCAGTGGCCCGGCGGTTCGGGGCTGGATCGGCGCGGCCACGCCGCGAGCAGGCGGCAGGTGGCCCGGGAGCTGGATCCCACTACCTGGCTGGAGACACGGCCGGGCTCCGCCCGCGATCGCCCGGCGACTCGGCGGACCCGCGATCGCCCGGCGACTCGGCGGACCCGCGATCGCCCGGCGACTCGGCGGACCCGCGATCGCCCGGCGACTCGGCGGACCCGCGATCGCCCGGGGGCGGGCAGGCCGCCGATCACCCGGTGGTGCCAACCGGCGATGGCTCGGTGGTGGGCGAACCGGCGATCATTCGGCGACCTGGCGGACCGCCGATCGCCCGGTGGCAGACAGACCGCGATTGCTCGCGACCTGGTGGCCCCGCGATCGCCCGCTGGTCGGGCTGCGCGCGGGTCTCGCCTTTGAGCCGCGACCTAGGAGCGGCGGCCTGGGGTGGGTGGGTTGGGAGCTGCGATGGGGCGTGGTACGCCGGGCGACGGTGGAGTTGTGGTGGGCGTAGTACGGGGATCTAGCTGCCGTGGAAGGTTGGTTTTTGTTTGGCTACGAAGGAGGCGACCGCGTTCTTGTGGTCGGCCGTGTCGCCGGTGAGGCGCATCTTGTCGGCCTCGAAGGCTAGGGACTCGGCCAGGGTGTGGGTGGCTGAGTAGGCGAGCGACTGGCGGACCGAGGCGTACGCGACGGTGGGGCCGTCGGCGAGTTTGGTGGCCAGGTCGGTCACCGCGGCGGTGAGGTCCGCGGCGGCCACGACGGTGGTCGCCAGGCCCAGCCCGAGAGCCTCCTCGGCCGGGATCGTGCGGGGGAAGTAGAGGAGTTCGGTCGCGCGGGCCTGGCCGATCAGGCGGGGGAGGGTCCACGAGATGCCCGTGTCGCAGGACAGCGCGATGCCGGTGAAGGCGAAGTTGAACCCTGCGGTGTCGGCAACGATCCGGAAGTCGCAGGCGAACGCCATCGACGCGCCGGCGCCGGCGGCGACACCGTTCAGCGCGGCGATGACCGGCTTCGGCATCTCCGCGAGAGCGAGGGCGATCGGCGCGTAATGGTCCGGCACCGTGCTCCACAACGCGGCGGTGTCGTTCGCCTCGAGCAGGCCGATGTGCTCCTTGAGGTCCTGTCCGACGCAGAACGCGCGTCCGGTCCCGGTCAGCACCACAACCCGTACTGCGGGGTCGTCAGCGGCCGCCTGGATGGTGTCCCGCAGCGCCACCTTGGTGGCGATGTCGAGCGAGTTCATCGCCTCGGGGCGGTTCAGGGTGATCGTGGCGATGCCCTCGGACACGTCGTACAGGACGGAGTCACTCATCGTGCCTAGCTCCCAACAGTCGGTGAGATTTTCAGTGAACGGTCAGGCAGTTGTCCACGAAACGCCCGGCCGCGTGGCCCAGCCGATTCGCGTGGAAATCGAAGAACGAGGCCGCCCGCGCACCGGCCCAGTCGTCGGGTAGCAGCTCGGCCGGCAGCCCCGGATCGAGGAAGAGGAATTTCCGCCACTCGTGCACCAGGCTGGACCGGATCGCGAACGCCTGCTCGTCGGTCGCCTCCGGCCCGGCACTCTCGGCCAGTGCCTTCGCCTCGTTCAGCCAGCTGTCGTACGAAGCGCCGAGTTCGTCGAGTTTCCAGACCCGCCGGGCGAACTCGACGGCGTCGTCGGCGATCGGTGCGGTGAACCGGTCCGCGGCGATCCCTTCGACGCCCAGAATCTGGTCGACCTCGGTGTCGTTGCGCAGTCCGACCCAGGCCGCGTCGGACAGCGGAGCCCAACCCAGGAAGGCGAGTTGGCTCGCCAGCTGCTCGCGGCGGCGGGCGTTCGGGACCTCGTGCAGGATGCTCAGGTGCCAGGCGCGATCCCACTCGCCACCGCCCTCGCCACCCGCCTCGGTCCGGTAGATCCGGGCCGCCGCGTCGTCGAGGCGGCGACGCGCCCGGGTGGTCAACGCGTACCCGGGCAGCCCGTCGATCCGGACCGGCTCCAGCCAGCCCTGCCGGACCATCCGGGAAACGGCGGTCCGGACGGCCGGTGGGTGGACTCCCAGCGGCGCGAGCAGCCGGACCAGGGCGGCCACCGGGGCGCGCGCACCACGCGCGCGCAGGTGGTCGCCGTACAGGTCGAAGAGAGCTGAACGGGCGTGCACGAGACCTGAGTCTGCCGTATGGTGCACGGCTCTGGCCTGACATCGGGGATAATGGGTCGCGATACACACTGCGATACGCGCCGACGGCGCATCACCGCACGGTGCCGGCAACGGTCCACCGTGTGGTGTCGTCGCTCAAGACCGAAGAGGGCAAGATCCATGAGGGAAGGGGTGCGCGCATGGCGGCGATGAAGCCGCGGACGGGCGATGGTCCGCTCGAGGTCACCAAGGAGGGCCGCGGGATCGTGATGCGGGTCCCGCTCGAGGGCGGCGGTCGGCTGGTCGTCGAACTGAACGCCGACGAGGCGACCGAGCTCGGGAACGCGCTGAAGGCCGTTGTCGGCTGAGCCGACTCTCCGGGGTGCAGCTGCACGAGCGCACCCGCGACAACTCCACGACCCCGGTGGGTGCTTTCGGGCACCGGCCGGGGTCGTTACGGTTGGCCCAGGTCGATGCAGTCCAAATTTGATCAAACAGTGAGGTCGTCGAAGTGGCTCGCCGAAGTGCACGCACCGTGTTCCCGACCCTGCCGGCCGTCGTCTGGCAGCCGGGTCTTCCTGTCCACGGTTCCCGCAGCTGGGTGATCGTGGTCGGCGAGTCGGGTCTGCCCGCCGCCGCGAAGGAGGCCGGGGAACGTCTCGGCGTCGACCTGGACCGGTTGCTGGAGGTCCAGGAGGAGGCCGGGTTCGGCCGGGCAGCCGGCAGCACGGCGGCGTACCCGCTGCTGACCGGTGAGGTGGCCGAGGTGCTGCTGGTCGGCGCCGGCGCGGGCACCCCGCGGGAGCTGCGACACGCCGGAGCCGCGATCGCGCGATTCGGCCGCGGCAAGGACGAACTCACCACTGTTGTTGCTGAAGGCATCGAGGACGCGGGGCTGCAGGCGTTCGCCGAGGGTGTCGTGCTCGGCTCGTTCAGCTTCCACCGCAAGACCGTCGACCTCGGTAAGCCGGTGGTCGGCCGGATCGAGCTGACCGACGGTTCCGACGAGGATCGGGATATCGCCGTCGAGCGCGGCCTGGTGGTCGGCCGGACCGGCTGGCTGGCGCGCGAGTTCGCCACCACCCCCTCCAACGAGAAGGACCCGGCCTGGATGGCCGCCCGCGCGACCGAGCTGGCCGGTCTCACCGGGCTGGAGGTGACGGTGTGGGACGAGAAGAGGCTGGCCGCTGACGGGTTCGGCGGCATCCTCGCCGTCGGCAAGGGGTCCACCCGCCCGCCGCGATTCATCCGCCTCGACTACACCCCGGTCGGCGCGACCAAGGACACGCCGTACGTCGTACTCGTCGGCAAGGGGATCACCTACGACACGGGCGGCCTGTCGCTGAAGCCGCGCGAGGGCATGGTGTCGATGAAGCGCGACATGACCGGCGGCGGTTCGGTGATCGCGACCATGTCGGCGCTGAAGGAGCTCGGCGCGAAGGTGCGGGTCACCGGGCTGATCTGCTCGGCCGAGAACATGCCGTCCGGTACGGCGTACCGGCCGGACGACGTGATCCGGCACTTCGGCGGTCGCACCACCGAGGTGAAGAACACCGACGCCGAAGGTCGCCTCGTGCTGGCCGACGGGCTCGCGTACGCCGTACAGGAGCTGAAGCCGGACGTCATCGTCGACATCGCCACCCTGACCGGCGCGATCAAGGTCTCCCTCGGCTCGATGCTGTACGGCGGGTTGTTCGCCACCGATGACGCGCTCGCGGACAACCTGGCCGACGCGGGCGAGGCGGCCGGCGAGCGACTCTGGCGGATGCCGCTGCCGGCCGAGTACGCCGACCTGATCTCGACCCCGATCGCGGACTCGGTGAACTCGTCGAAGGGACCGGGCTCGATCACGGCCGCGCTGTTCCTGAAGGCCTTCGCGGGCGACGTGCCGTGGGCGCACCTGGACCTGTCCAGCATCGCCGAGTCCCCGGCCGACGCCCTGGAGTACACCACCGGCGCGACCGGCGCCGGCGCCCGCCTCCTCACCACCTGGCTCACCAGCGACACCCCCACCGCTGGCATCGGCTGACCTGTACCGCCAACACTCAGCTTCCCGCGGTCGCCCGGCCTTCTCACGCTCAGCTCCGACGTGAGGACCTCCGATGTGCGGGTTTGGTGAGTGCTGGAAAGTCCGGGCTAGCTAAGTAGTGACTGGTAGAGCTTGACGGTCTGGTCGGCTACCGCGTCCCAGCCGAAGTCGGCGATGGCTCGTTCGCGGCCGGCCTTGCCCATCGCCTCGGCCTTGGCGGGGTCGGCGACGAGCTCGTTGATGCTCTCGGCGAGCTGGCGTTCGAAGGTGATGGTGTCGTTCTCGTCGTACGGGACGAGCGTGCCGGTGAGACCCGGTACGACGACGTCGGGGATGCCGCCGACCGCACTGGCCACGACGGCGGTCTCGCACGCCATCGCCTCCAGGTTGACGATGCCGAGCGGCTCGTAGACCGACGGGCAGACGAACGCGAGCGCGTGGGTCAGCACCTGGCGGACCTCTTCGCGCGGCAGCATCTCCGACACGACGAACACGCCGTCCCGCGAAGCGCGTAGCTCTTCGACCAGCGCGTCCGTCTCGGCTTTCAGCTCGGGCGTGTCGGCGGCGCCGGCGAGCAGGACGAGCTGGACCGACGGGTCCAGTTGCAGCCCGGCGCGGAGCAGATGCGGGACGCCCTTCTGCCGGGTGATCCGGCCGACGAACGTCACGTACGGCCGGTTCAGGTCGACGCCGAGCCGCTCGAGCACGTTCGTCGCGTGATCCGGGTGGTAGAAGTCCGCGTCGATGCCGTTGGTGATGATGTGCACCTTGGCGGGGTCGATCGCCGGGTAGCTGGCGAGGATGTCGTCGCGGGTGGCGTGGCTGACCGCGACGACGGCATCGGCTGCCTCGTACGCCGTACGCTCGGCCCAGCTCGACAGGCGGTAGCCGCCTCCCAGTTGCTCCGCCTTCCACGGCCGCAGCGGCTCCAGTGAGTGCGCGGTGACCACATGCGGTATGCCGTACAGGAGCTTGGCCCAGTGGCCGGCCATGTTCGCGTACCAGGTGTGGGAGTGGACGACCTCGGCCGACTCGACACCGGCGGTCATGGTGAGGTCGGTCGAGAGGATCCGCAATGCGGCATTCGCGTGCGGCATCCGCGGGTCGTCCTCGGAGTGGGCGATCGCGCCCAGGCGTGGTTCGCCCATGCAGTGCACTTCTACGTCGAGCAGCCGGCGCAACTCGCGAACCAGAAAGTCCACATGCACCCCCGCCCCGCCGTACACGTCCGGTGGGAACTCACGAGTCAAGATCGCGACCTTCATGCTCCCGACCATAAAGCATTCACAAAAGCAGTGGCTGGCCGCCGCGGGGCGGTAGAGGTGAGGGAAGGCGGGGTGTGTAAGGGCTGGCCGCCGCGAGGCGGTAGAGGTGAGGGAAGGCGGGGTGTGTAAGGGCTGGCCGCCGCGGGGCGGTAGAGGTGAGGGAAGGCGGGGTGTGTAAGGGCTGGCCGCCGCGGGGCGGTAGAGGTGAGGGAAGGCGGGGTGTGTAAGGGCTGGCCGCCGCGAGGCGGTAGAGGTGAGGGAAGGCGGGGTGTGTAAGGGCCGGCCGCCGCGGGGCGGCTGAGGTTAGGGAAGGCGAGGTGCGTGGGGGCGCTGGGCGAGCCTGCTGAGGTGGGGGGCTCGGCGGGGTCAGGAGACGTGGGTGGGGACCCAGAAGCGAAGTTTGCCGTGGCGTTCGTCTTCCAGTTCGCCGCCGGCGGACTCGATCACGCGGCGGGAGGGGAGGTTGTCGACGTCGCAGGTGACGAGGGCGGTGTCGATGCCGAGGCGGGCGGCCCATGTAAGGGACTCGGTCAGCATCCGGGTCGCGTAGCCCTTGCGCTGGGCGGAGGGGCGGACGTTGTAGCCGATGTGGCCGCCGAGTTCGTGCAGGACCGGGGTGAGGGTGTGCCGGATCGAGAGCCGGCCGAGCCACTGGTCGCCCTCGACGTACCAGAGCATCGTCTGATGCACGAGATCCGGCGGGATCTCCGTGTCCGGCCGCGCCTCGGCCTTGATCGCCTCGACCATCGCGGCGAACTCGCCCGGGTCCTCCAACTCCTGCCGGGTCCACTCCTGCCAGAGCCCGCGAGCACCCATCCAGCGCTCCTGCTCCGGCTCCAGTTCGTCCCAGGCTTCGAGGAAGGATCGGTGCACGGCAGCAGTGGGTTCGACGAGTCGGGGCATGGGCCTAGTGTCCGACACACGCAACCGTCTTATGCGACGGGGCATCGGCGGTTAAGGTGCGGACATGGCGAAGGCACCCAGAGTTCTCGGAATCGTGCTGGCCGGCGGCGAGGGGAAGCGGCTGATGCCGCTGACGGCGGACCGGGCCAAACCGGCTGTGCCGTTCGGCGGGAGTTATCGCCTGATCGACTTCGTGCTGTCCAACCTGGTCAACGCGGGCTACCGCAACCTGTGCGTACTGACGCAGTACAAGTCGCACTCGCTCGACCGGCACGTCACGGTCACCTGGCGGATGTCGACCCTGCTCGGCAACTTCGTCACCTGTGTGCCGGCCCAGCAGCGGCTCGGCCCGCAGTGGTACCAGGGCAGCGCGGACGCGATCTACCAGTCGATGAACCTGATCAACGACGCCAAGCCCGACATCATCGTGGTGTTCGGCGCGGACCACGTGTACCGGATGGACGCCTCCCTGATGGTCGCCGCGCACATCGAGCGCGGCAACGGGGTGACCGTGGCCGGCATCCGGGTGCCGCGGGCCGAGGCGTCGGAGTTCGGTGTGATCAAGACCGCCGACGACGGGTACGGGATCGCCGATTTCCTCGAGAAGCCCGCCGATCCGCCCGGACTGCCGGACTCGCCGGACGAGACGTTCGCGTCGATGGGCAACTACGTGTTCAGCGCCGACGTCCTGGTCGAGGCGCTCCGCAAGGACGCCGCGAACCCGGCCAGCAGGCACGACATGGGCGGCGACATCATCCCGATGCTGGTTGCCGAGGGCAAGGCCGGCGTCTACGACTTCAAGGACAGCGACGTACCGGGGGCCCTCGACCGGGATCGCTCGTACTGGCGCGACGTCGGTTCGCTCGACTCGTACCACGAGGCGCACATGGACCTGGTCTCGATCCAGCCCGTGTTCAACCTGTACAACTCCGACTGGCCGATCTTCACCTCGCACCCGCAGTTGCCCGGCGCCAAGTTCACCGACAACGCGACCGTCGGCGAGTCGATCGTCTGCGCCGGCTCCATCATCTCCGGCGCGACCGTGGACCATTCGGTGATCGGCGCCAACGTGATCGTGCTGGCGGGCGCCAAGATCGACCGGGCCGTGATCATGGACAACTGCAAGATCGGCGCGAACGTCGTCCTGAAGAACGTGATCCTGGACAAGAACATCGAGATCCCGGACGGTACCGAGATCGGCGTCGACCCGGACCTGGACCGCGAGCGCGGCTTCACCGTGTCCAAGGGCGGTGTCACGGTGCTCGGCAAGGGCCAGGTCATCAAACCGTGACGCTGGGGATCGGGCCCGAGCAGGCTGTCCCAGGCGTCGAGCCCGGGTCCGAAGCCGAGTCGTATGCGCTGGACAAAGCCGACCCTGGGCACCGGGAGCTGTTCGACATCCCGCCCGTCGCCGACGGCTACTACCCAGACGTCGCGTACTTCGCGGGCAACTCGCTCGGCCTCAGACCGAAGGCGACCCGCGCCGAGCTGCTCGAGGACCTCGACTCCTGGGCGGCACTAGGCGTCGAAGGACACGTCGAGGCGACGCGACCGTGGCTCCCGTACCACGAACTGCTCACCGGTTCGGCCGCGCGACTTGTCGGCGCGCTGCCCGGTGAGACCGTGGTGATGAACTCCCTGACCGTCAATCTGCACCTGCTGATGGTGTCGTTCTACCGCCCGGCCGCGGACCGGTTCCGGATCGTCATCGAGGACTCGGCCTTCCCGTCGGACAGCTACGCGGTCCGGTCGCAGGCCCGCTTCCACGGCTTCGATCCCGACGATGCCGTAGTACGGCTGAAACCCCGCGACGGCGAAGACTGCCTCCGTACTGCGGATGTCCTCGCGCAGCTGACTCCCGATGTGGCGCTGGTCCTGCTCGGCGGGGTCAACTACCTCACCGGCCAGCTGATGGACATCCCCACGATCACCACGGCCGGTCACGCCGCCGGGGCCGTCGTCGGATGGGATCTCGCGCACGCGGCCGGGAACGTGCCGTTGTCGCTGCACGACTGGGACGTGGACTTCGCGGCCTGGTGTTCGTACAAGTACCTGAACTCCGGGCCGGGTGCGCTCGCCGGAGCCTTCGTGCACGAGCGGCATCTCGGCGATCCGGCGCTGCAGCGCTTCGAGGGCTGGTGGAGCACCGAAGCGTCCACCCGGTTCGAGATGACGGCCGAGTCGCGGCCGCCCGCGTCCGCCGATGCCTGGCAGGTGTCGAATCCGCCGATCTTCTCGATGAGCCCGGTGCGGACGTCGCTGGAGCTGTTCGACAAGGTCGGCATCGGCGTACTGCGTGAGCGCAGCCTCCGGCTGACTGCGTACCTGGAAAGGCTGCTCGCCGACGTCACGCCCGGCCGGCCGCTCCAGGTGATCACCCCGACCGACCCGGCTGAGCGCGGGGCCCAGCTCTCGCTGCGGATCGGCGGCGACCGTACGGCGGGGGAGCTCGCCAAGGCGCTCCGATTCGGGTTCGGTGTGATTGCCGACGCGCGCGAGCCCGACGTGCTGCGGCTTGCGCCGGTCCCGCTTTATTCGCTGTACCACGACTGCTGGCGCGCCGCTCGAGCGCTGGCCGAGGTAGTTCCGGAGAGTGCATGAAAGAACGTGTAGCCATTGTCGGAGCTGGGCTGACCGGGTCTTTGCTGGCCTGTTTCCTGGCGCGGCGGGGTTTGCCGGTGACGTTGTACGAACGGCGCCCGGATCCGCGGGTGGCGCAGGTGGAGCGCGGCCGGTCGATCAACCTGGCGATCTCGGAGCGGGGCCTCGACGCGCTGCGCCGGATCGGGCTGGTCGACGAGGTGATGCGCGACGCGCTGCCGATGAAGGGCCGGATGATCCACCCGGTGGAGGGTCCGCTCGACTTCCAGAAGTACAGCGCGACGCAGGACCGGGCGATCAACTCGATCAGTCGCGGTGCGCTCAACAACGCCTTGCTGGATGCGGCCGCCGCCGCGCCCGGGGTGGAGATCCGGTTCGAGCATCGGCTGGTGGAGCTCGACTCCCAGGCCGGGTCGATGATCTTCGCGACGCCCGAGGGCAAGGTGGAGGCGCAGGCGGACGTAGTACTGGGTGCTGATGGGGCCGGGTCGGCGGTGCGCGGGCAGTTGCTCGCCGAGGGCGCGGTGACCGAGGACGTCGACTTCCTGGACTACGGGTACAAGGAGCTGAGCATCCCGGCGGTGGACGGCGAGTTCGCGCTCGACCCGGGTGCGCTGCACATCTGGCCGCGCGGTACGTCGATGATGATCGCGCTGCCGAACCCGGATCGGTCCTTCACCTGCACGCTGTTCTGGCCGACGGGGTCGTTCGACGCGCTGGCCGACGCCGGCGCGATCGAGGCACACTTCCGTTCGCAGTACCCGGATTTGTTGCCGTCGGCCCCTTCGTTGGTCGCCGACTATCAGTACAATCCGGTCGGCGTGCTCGGCACCGTGCACACGTCGCCGTGGCAGGCACACGGCCGTACTGCGTTGATCGGCGACGCCGCGCACGCGATCGTGCCGTTCTACGGGCAGGGCGCGAACTGTGCGTTCGAGGACGTGGTCGAGCTGGATCGCTGCCTGGACGACACGGCCGGGACGTGGGCGCGGGCGCTGCCGCTGTTCGAGCACCGCCGCCGGGAGAACACCGAAGCGATCGCGGAGATGGCGCTGGCGAACTTCGTCGAGATGCGCGACAAGGTGGCGTCACCGGTCTTCCGCCTCGGCAAACGCATCGAGCACGCCCTGGAGCGCGCACTCCCAGGCCACTACGTCTCCCGCTACGAAATGGTCTCCTTCTCCACCACCCCGTACGCCGAGGTCCGCACCCGAGTCCACCGCCAACACCAGGTCCTCGCCGCGACCGTACTCCTCGGAGCCGCCGTCCTCGGCATCGCCGCCCGAATCGCACGGGCCTCCGGCTCGTCGACCGCGCGCTCCTCCCGCCGCACTCGGAGGCCTCGATGACTTCGCTCTGGCGGCCCGAACTGCTCACCGGCAAAGGTGGTGAGCCAGGGCTGTTGCGGAACTTTGTGGGTGGAGAGTTTGTTGCCAGCAGCAGCACCTTCGCCAAGCTGAGTCCGGTGACGGGGGAGAAGATCTTCGACGTCTCGGAGGCCGACGAGGCGACCGTGGATGCAGCGGTGAGTGCCGCCCGCGCTGCTCTGAACGGCCCGTGGGGCAGGATGAGCGAGCAGGAACGAGCCGTCGTACTCCGTCGTGTCGCCGACGAACTCGAGCGCCGTTTCGACGACCTGATCGCGGCCGAGGTCGGCGATACAGGCAAGTCGATCAGCCAAGCTCGAACCCTCGACATTCCACGCGGTGCCGCGAACTTCCGTGCGTTCGCCGACTTCGCCACCACCACGCCGACCGAGTCGTACACGACCGTCCTCCCCGACGGACGCCGCGCGCTCAACTACGCAGTACGCAAACCGGCCGGCGTAGTCGCGATCATCGTGCCCTGGAACCTGCCGCTCCTGCTGCTCACCTGGAAGGTCGCCCCGGCGCTTGCCTGCGGCAACGCTGTCGTGGTGAAGCCCTCCGAGGAGACCCCGGCCTCGGCGACCGTACTCGCCGAGGTGATGGCCGCGGCCGGCGTACCGGATGGTGTCTTCAACCTCGTGCACGGCTTCGGCCCGTCATCGGCGGGGGAGTTCCTCACCAAGCACCCGGGCGTCGACGCGATCACCTTCACCGGCGAATCCTCCACCGGCAGCGCGATCGCCAAGGCCGCGGCCGACGGGGTCAAGGCCGTCTCCTTCGAGCTCGGCGGCAAGAACGCCGGCCTCGTCTTCGCCGATGCCGACCTGGACGCGGCTGTGGAGGGTTCGGTCCGCTCGGTCTTCACCAACGGCGGCCAGGTCTGCCTCTGCACGGAACGGCTGTATGTCGAACGGCCCGTGTACGACGAGTTCTGCGAACGCCTGGCCAAGCGTGCCGGTGAACTGACCTTCGGCTGGCCCGCTGACGAGGCCACGATGAACATGCCGCTGATCTCCAAACAGCACCGCGACAAGGTCCTCGGGTACTACGACCTCGCGCGCTCCGAGGGCGCCACGGTGCTCGTGGGCGGCGGCGTACCGTCGTTCGGCGATGCCCGCGACGGTGGTTGCTATGTGCAACCGACGGTCGTCACCGGGCTACCCGCCGACGCGCGCACCAACACCGAGGAGATCTTCGGCCCGATCTGCCACATCGCCCCCTTCGACGCCGAGGACGAGGCATTCGCGCTGGCCAACAACAGCCGCTACGGCCTCGCCGCAACGGTCTGGACCCGCGACGTCGGCCGCGCCCACCGCGCCGGCGCGGCCCTCGACGTCGGCATCGTCTGGGTCAACACCTGGTTCCTCCGCGACCTCCGCACGCCCTTCGGCGGCACCAAGCTCTCCGGCCTCGGCCGCGAGGGCGGCACCCACTCCCTCCACTTCTACTCCGAACTCACCAACGTCTGCGTGGAGCTCTCATGAGCGGCAAGCTGGTGGCGGGGAAGGCGCAGCCGCGGGGAAAGTTTCCGCATGTGAAGGTGGCGGGCGGGTTCGCGTACGTGTCGGGGACGTCGAGCCGGCGGGCGGACAACACGATCGCGGGTGCGTCCGTGGACGAGTTCGGGACCACCACGCTGGACATCAGGGAGCAGACGCGGGCGGTGATCGAGAACATCCGGGACATCCTCGCGGCGGTCGGCGCGGGCCTGGACGATGTGGTCAGCCTGACGTCGTACCTGGTCAGCATGAACGACTTCGGGGGGTACAACGAGGTGTACGCGGAGTACTTCGACGAGACAGGCCCGGCTCGTACGACGGTCGCCGTGCACCAGCTGCCGCATCCGCAACTGCTGATAGAGATCCAGGCGGTCGCAGTACTGCCGCCCACTTCAACGGAGAGGTGAGCCCGATGGTCAACCTGGAGTCGACGAATTTCCCGAACTGGATCGAGGAGAACAAGCACCTGCTGAAGCCGCCGGTCGGCAACAAGCAGATGTTCCCGACCGGGGACGACTTCATCACGATGGTGGTCGGCGGGCCGAACTCCCGCAACGACTTCCACGTCGACCCGTACGAAGAGTTCTTCTACCAGATCAAGGGCACCATGCACGTCGACGTGATGACCGACGACGGGCCGGCCCGGGTGGACATCAACGAGGGCGAGATGTGGGTGCTGCCGCGGAACATGCCGCATTCGCCGCAGCGCGACGCGGATTCGATCGGCCTGGTGATGGAGCGCGTCCGCGAGCAGGGCACGCTGGAGAAGTTCCGCTGGTACTGCGCGAACTGCGACGGCATCGTGCACGAGGTCGAGCTGCAGGTGAACGACATAGTCGAGGACCTCCCACCGGTTTTCAAGGCCTTCTACGAGAGCGAAGATGCCAGAACCTGCCCGACCTGCGGCACCCTTCACCCGGGCAAGGCCGGATGACCCAGTACTGCGTACCTGCGGTCTGCCGGCGTGAGACGCCCGGCTCCCCGCCGTACGCCGGTCGGCGGCTCGGGTGACCGGGCCGATTGTCGACGTACACACTCACCTCGTCCCTAAGGGATGGCCCGACCTCGCGGCGGCTTGTGGTGGGGACGGCTGGCCGTGGCTGCGGATCGACTCCGAGCGCGCCGCGATGATCATGGTCGGCGAGACCGAGTTCCGCCCGATCGGCCCGCAGACGTGGGATCCGGTGGTCCGGCGCGAGGATATGGATGCCGACGGCATCGATCTCCAGGTCGTCTCGCCGACGCCGGTGTTCTTCGCCTACGACCGGCCTGCCGACCAGGCGGTCAAGGTGGCAAGGATCTTCAACGATCTCACCCTGGAGACGCTTGCCGGGGACAACAGGCTGATCCCTTTCTGTCAGGTGCCGTTGCAGGACCCGGACGCGGCCTGCGCCGAGCTCGACCGCTGCCTCGCGGCCGGGCATGTAGGTGTCGAGATCGGCAACCATGTCGGCGATCGCGACCTCGACGATGCCGGGATCGTTGCCTTCCTCAAGCACTGTGCCGAGGTCGGCGCCCCGGTTCTGGTGCATCCGTGGGACATGCCGGGCGGGCCGCGGCTGGATCGCTGGATGGCGCGCTGGCTGACCGGGATGCCGGGCGAGACGCACCTCTCGATACTCGCGATGATCCTCGGTGGCGCGTTCGATCAGCTGCCCGAGTCGCTACGGATCTGTTTCGCCCACGGTGGCGGGAGTTTCGCGTTCTGGCTGGGCCGGGTGGAGAACGCCTGGCAGCGCCGCGGTGACGTCGTACGGGGCCGGTCGTTGCATCCGCCAAGCACTTATCTTGACCGGTTCTTCGTGGATACAGTGGTGTTCGAGACCGCGGCGTTGCGGTTGCTGGTCGATACGCTTGGAGAAGACCAACTGATTCTCGGCAGTGATTACCCGTATCCGCTGGGCGAGCGGCCGGTCGGCGAGGTGGTTCGGAAGGCCGGCTTCCTGTCCGGCGGGCAGCAGCAGAAACTGCTGTCCGCGAACGCACTGCGTTACCTGGGGAGGTCCTGACCTCTCCGTTAGTGCCCCGTGTCGAAAGTTCCGCTGCGCTAGCGGTGCCCAGGCACGCACCTCGACACCGCTATCGCTGACGGAACTTTCGACACGGGGCACTAGGAGGTCTGGATGAGCGAGGACCGTTCCGTTCTGACCCGTGCGGCGCGCGAGCCCGACGAGCTGCTCCGGTACGGCGAGCACGCGGACCAGGTGATGGACGTCTGGCACGCCAAGGACTATCGGCCGCTGGTGGTGTTCATCCACGGCGGGTTCTGGCGGCCGGAGTACGACCGGACCCACGCCCGGCCGCTCGGCGAGGCGCTCGCGGACGAGGGCTGGCCGGTGGCCTCGCTGGAGTACAGGCGGGAGCCAGGGCAGCCGGATCTGACCACGGCCGACGTACGCACTGCCCTGGATCGGTTACCGGACCTGATGGACGTGCATGCCGGGTTCCTGCTGATCGGGCATTCGGCGGGCGGGCACCTGGCGTTGTGGGCGGCCGCCACTCTCAACCCGGTGCGTCTGCGGGGGACGCTCGCGCTGGCCCCGGTGGCGGATCTGCTGCTGGCGGATCAGCTGGGGCTGGACGACGGCGCAGTACAGGACTTCGTCGGTAGCGGCGTCCGCAACGATCTCGACCCGGTGCGTCTGCCGGCGCCGATCATGCCGGTGGCGATCGTGCACGGGACCGCGGACACGCGGGTGCCGGTCTCGGTCGCGGAGTCATACTTCACCGCGCATCCGACGGCCAGGCTGGTGCTCGTGAAGGGAGCCGGGCATTACGAGGTGATCGACCCGCTGGCCGATGCGTGGCACCAGGTGACGGCGGAGCTGACGAGGTTCTCCGGGTGAGCGTGTCCCACCGGGCGCAGCAGCTGGGACGGCCCGGGCCGGATGTCTATGCCGTGATGGCCGCGGATCCGTGGTCGGCGGACAACCCGGACGGCTACATCGACCTCGGTACCGCGGAGAACCGGCTCGTCTTCGACCTCCTCGAACCACGGCTCACAGCGCCTCGGCGGGTGACGGCCGAGGACACGCAGTACCAGGAGCTGGCCGGGTCGCTGCCGTTTCGGGTGGAGCTCGCCCGGTTTCTGACGGGCCTGCAGGGCGTTGAGGTTGATGCGGGGGAGCTGGTGGTGCTGGCGGGCGTCGGGCCGGTCCTGGAGGCGCTCGCATATGCCTTGTGCGACCCCGGGGAGGCGATCGTCGTGCCGGCTCCGTACTTCCCGGGTGTGGATGGCGCATTCGGTGGAAGGGCCGGCGTACGGGTGATTCCCGCACAGCCTGGTCCGGACTTCGTATTGAGCGCGGAGGCAGTAGACGCCGCGATCACCGAGGCACTCGATCGTGGTGAGCGACCGCGGGCCGTGTGCCTGCTGTCGCCCGGCAACCCGCTTGGCCTGGTGTACGACGCCGGCACCTTGCAGGCCCTCGCGGATGTGGCGGCGCGGCACAACCTGCACTTGATCGTCGACGAGATCTACGCCGGATCGGTCCATGACGGATCCTTCGTCAGCGCGTCCCGGCTGAAGTTCCCGGCCGACCGGCTCCACCTCGCGTGGGGATTCGCCAAGGACTTCGGCCTCAGCGGCTACAAGGTCGGCGTACTGCAAACGCGCAATCCCGACGTCCGCACGATCGCGGAACGACTCGGCCGCTTCGCCACCCCATCAAGCGACACCCAGGTGCTCCTCCGGGACCTCCTGGCCGACACTGCCTGGACCGACGCCTTCCTGACCGAATCCCGGTCCCGCCTGGCAACGGCGTACCGGCGTACGACAGAAGCCCTGGACGCGGCCGGCCTCAGCTATCTCCCCGCCACCGCCGGCCTCTTCCTCTACCTCGACCTCCGCCAGTTCCTCCCCGAACCAACCTTCGAAGCCGAGTCCACCCTCGCCACCCGCATCTTCACCGACGCCCGCCTCCACCTCCCCGCGGGCGCCACCTTCCACACCCCCACCCCCGGCTACTACCGCCTCTGCTTCACAACCACCCCAGCCGTCCCCACCGCCATCACCCGCCTGACCCACCTACTGACGAGCTAGCCCTATCTAGGGAAGCGTTCAGCGGCTAGGGGAGAGAGGGCGCGCGACGCCAGCGGGCCGCCCGGCCGGTGCCTTCGGGTGCCAGCACTCCCTCCGACTTGAGTTGGTCGAGAACCAGCCGGATCGTCTGGTCGCTGACTCCCGGCAGAGCGGTTCGGACATCGGCGAGCTTGAAGATCGGAGCCGCGTGCTTGAGGACGTGGGTGCGGACTCTGGCTTGCTTGTTGTTGCCAGATCGATCGGCCGCCGCCTTACGGGCGAAGGTCTCGTACGCCGAGGCGAGGGTCGCGACGAAGTACCCGAGCCATGGCCAGGGGTCGGCGGCATCCTGGTGCCAGTCGTGAGTGGAGCGCAGCAGCGTGTCGTAGTACTGGTCCGCGCTGTCGGCGATCGACTGCTCGAGCGACACCCACCTGCAGACCTCGTAGCCGGCGTCGACGAGCAGGCCGTTGGTCAGGGCCCTGGCGACTCGGCCGTTGCCGTCGGCGAAGGGGTGGATGACCAGGAGATCCAGAACAGCCAGCCCGACCAGGAGGATCGGGTGATGCTTGGCGGCAGCCTGCGCCGACCGATACCGGGCGAGAAGATCAGCCAGGTAGCTCTCGGTCTTCGCTGCCGGAACCGGCTTGAACCTGACCGTGACCGTGCCGTCGGGTGAGCGGTCCACCACAAGGTTGTCATCGGTTTTGAGGTGTCCGCCGTCCAGTGCTGTCTCGGACCACAGCAATCGATGGAGGTGCAACACCAGCCCGACGTTGAGCGGCCGCCAGTCCTCCTGAAAGAGATAGTCGAGGGTCTTCCGGTAGCCGGCCAACTCCTGCTCACTGCGGGTCCGGAGAACGCCGGCATCACCATCGATGATCCGCCGCGCTCGCTGCGGGTCGGCGACGATGACCCCTTCGATTGCCGAGGACGCGATAATGCTCTCGACCCGGGCCCGGCTGGCGAGCTCGGTGAGTAGAGCCGGTAGTTGATGGCGGTAGAGCGCCTCGCTGCCGCGCCCGGTGTCGATGTCGCGTAGCCGCATGACGACCTGGGCGGGCACCTGACCGATCAGTCGATCCAGGTCGGCGAAGGACCGCATCTCAAACCCCCTAAAAAATCAACAATCATACTAATCGATGATCGAATTAGCGCCATTGTTGGTTTTTTTAGGTAGTTCTACCACGTTCCAGCTACACCCCGTAGCTCTCGGGTTCGTTGAGTGACGGGGAGGGCGGAGGTCTACGGGAAGCGTTTGGCGGCGGCTAGGAGGCCGTCGGAGACGGGGAGTAGGGCGGAGACGAGGTCGTCGTCGTCGCGGATGGCGCGGATGACGTCGCGGACGGCGGTGGTGTCCGGGTCCCGGTGGGCCGGGTCGGCGACGCGGCCGTGCGCGAGGGTGCTGGCGAAGGCGACGACGCCGCCGGGGCGGAGCAGGCGCAGGGCCTCGTGCAGGTACGCCGTGTTCTCGCGCTTGTCGGCGTCGCAGAAGACCAGGTCGTAGTGGCCGTCGGTCAGCCGCGTGACCACGTCGAGCGCGGAGCCGGCGATCAGCCGGAAGCGGTTGGACGGTACGCCGGCGTCGAGGAAGGTCTTGCGGGCCAGGCGCTGGTTCTCCGCGTCGATGTCGACCGTCGTCAGGGTGCCGTCGGTGCGCATCCCGCGGAGCAGGGCCAGCCCGGAGACGCCGGTCCCGGTGCCGATCTCGACCACGGCCTTGGCGCCGACCGCCGCCGCGAGCAGGCTCAGCGCGGAGGCCGCGCCGGGACCGATCGGGGACACGCCGCTGTACTCAGCGCTCGCCCGTGCACCGGTGACGACCTCGTTCTCACCGGTGTAGTCCTCGGCGTAGGCCCAGGACGTGGGGTCGATGCCCGTGGCGATGATGCCCTCCCTGATCGGTGTCGCTGCTGACCCGAAGCCTAGCGTCCCCGGGTCCCGTTTCTGCGTCTCCCGCGCGAGCACTGCGCACTCTTGCTCGTAACTTCTGGCCCTGAGCAGATATGATCTACCTGAGCACGCAGAAAGGAGCCGCCGGGCAGCCTCAGGGCCACCCGGCGGATCAACGGAAAGAAGCGAGACAGGGAGGTGCGGGGTGTCAGGACCGGATGACGTCGATCCCGGCTTCCTTGAAGACGGCCAGCTGGGACTCGTCGGCCTGGGCATCGGTGACGAGCGTGTCGATCTCGCTCAGCTCGCAGATCCGGGCGAAGGCGCGCTGGCCGAGTTTGGACGAGTCGGCCACCACGACCACCTTGGCGGCCCGGCTGACGATCAGCTGGTTGATGTTGGCCTCACCCTCGTGATGGGCGGTGGCGCCGGTCTCGTCGATCCCGTCGACGCCGATGAAGGCGATGTCCAGCGACAGGTCGACCAGGATCCGGTGCGACAGCGGGCCGATCATCTCGTACGACTGCGGCCGGGCGACGCCGCCGGTGAGCACCATCTTGACGTGCGGCCGGACGATCAGCTCGTTGGCGATGTTCAGCGCGTTGGTGACGAGGGTGAAGGCGGGCTCGCCGTGCTCGGCGGACAGCTCCGGCCGGGTCGCCAGCGTCCGCGCCACCTCGGAGATCGTGGTGCCGCCGTTCATGCCGATCACCATGCCGCGCCGGACCAGGGTGGCCGCGGCCTGCGCGATCCGCTGCTTCTCGGAGGCGAAACGCGCAGTCTTGTAGCGCAACGGCAGGTCGTACGAGACCGCGTTGGCGACGGCGCCGCCGCGGGTCCGGGTGAGAAGTTGCTGCTTGCCCAGGTGGTCGAGGTCCCGCCGGATCGTCGCCGCCGACACATGCAACTGCTCGGCGAGCTCGTCGACATCGATGGCGCCCTTTTCCGCAAGCGACTCGAGCAACGTGTTCAGCCGTTCATAACGCTTCAACCGGGGCTCCTCCTACAGAAGATCACACCGCACACA
The DNA here is from genome assembly GCF_014217565.1 of Kribbella qitaiheensis. Classification (NCBI taxonomy): domain Bacteria; kingdom Bacillati; phylum Actinomycetota; class Actinomycetes; order Propionibacteriales; family Kribbellaceae; genus Kribbella; species Kribbella qitaiheensis. The sequence goes on along the minus strand of NZ_CP043661.1, from coordinate 2,559,327 downwards.
ATCGGTCAGCCGGACGGCTGCCGGTTGGCACCATTCGATCACGTTCGAGCAGTTTCGACCATTACAAGTCCGGAGACGACATGACCGACACGCCCGTTTTGAGTGATACGTCCTTCGTGAGCACTGAGATCGCCACTCAGCCGGACCTTTGGCGGCAGGTCGCGGCCGGTTTCGCGCAGTACGGTGGCGCACTGCCCGAGCCTGGGCAACGCGTTGCAGCCGTCGGCTGCGGCACCTCGTGGTTCATGGCGATGGCGTACGCCGCGCTGCGCGAGGACCTCGGCCAGGGTGAGACCGACGCGTTCGCCGGGTCGGAGTTCCCGGCCGGACGCAAGTACGACGCCGTCGTGGTGATCAGCCGCTCGGGTACGACGACCGAGGTGCTCGACCTGGTCCGCAACACCGACCTGCCGACGATCGCGATCACCGCGACCCCGGATTCGCCGATCGTGGAGCTGGCGGATCACACGATCATGCTCGACTTCGCCGACGAGCAGTCCGTAGTACAGACCAGGTTCGCGACCACCACCCTCGCGTTGCTGCGCGCCTCGCTCGGGGAGGACCTCACGCACGCCGCGGCGGATGCCGAGAAGGCGCTGACGATCGATGTCGACGAGTTGGCGAAGCTGGAGCAGCTCACCTACCTGGGCACTCGCTGGACCATCGGGCTCGCGCACGAGGCCGGCCTGAAGCAGCGTGAAGCGGCGTCGGCGTGGACCGAGGCGTACCCGGCGATGGACTACCGGCACGGCCCGATCGCGATTGCCGAGCCCGGCCGTGGGGTGTGGATCTTCGGCGAAGCCCCGGAGGGTCTGCTCGACGACGTCCGCGCCACCGGCGCCACGATCGTGCACCACCCGGACCTCGACCCGATGGCGTCCCTGGTGGTCGCCCAGCGGGTCGCCGTAGCCAAGTCGCTCGCGCTCGGCCTCAACCCGGACCAGCCCCGCAGCCTGAGCCGCTCGGTCATCCTCGGCTGACGACTACTGGTCTCCTGGCGCTCACAGTCGAGCAGCGGTGACAGGAGATACCAGTGCCCACCCCAGGCGGCTGTAGAGAGCTAGGCCGTCAGCTGTAGCGACCAGTACTCCGGTACGGGCGCCGCTGTGGCTGGCCGCCTGGCTGAGCGCGCGCATGACGGTGGTGCCGAGCCCCCGGCGTCGGTGGCCGGGTTCGGTGACCACCTGGTCGATCACGGCGTACTCCCCGGCGAGGCCCGCCCTGCCGCGCGCGGCAGGCTCACCTTGGCTGCTGACGACCACGTCGAGGACGCTGCCGACCCGCGTCAACTGGAGTTCGTACTCCGGCCGGTGACGCGGCGGCTCCGCTGTCAGCTGCGCGCTCATCAGGTACTCCAGCGCCTGCACCTGCCAGCGCTCGTCGAGCACGGGCGCGGGGCCGCAGATCTTCATCCACGTACCGGGGGTCGTCAGGCGAGCCGCCAGCGCCGGCGAGTGAGCTGGGAGTACATAGCGCGCGACGTGGCCTGGCAAGCCGACGTCGATGCGATAGCCGTCGGCTACCTCCACTGGTGCAGCTGTTCCCCGGGCTATGGCCCAGCCCTCCGCCCAGGCTTTAACCAGCATGTGCCACCCTCCTCTTGTTGTAGCTGGAGGCGTAGCCGACGGCTGAGGCCGCGAGCAGACCTGCGGCGATCAGCAGGAGCGCAGTGTGGGTGCCTACAAGCGGCACCACAAGCCCTGCTGTCGCTTGGCCGAGGGCTGCCGCGCCCACTCGGAGGCTGGCCGCAGTTGTGCTCACCCGGCCTTGCAGTTCCAACGGGCTGTACACCTGACGAGCAGCAAACATCGCTGGGAGCATCGGCCCTTCCAGGAGGCCGGTAGCCGCAGCCAGCACCAGCAGTACGGCAAAGCTGCCCGCCAGTGGCCAAGCGGTGAAGGCCAGCCCGTAAGCGGCCACCGACAGCATGACGACGTGCTCCGGGCGCCAGCGGGTCTGGAAGTTGCCCAAGAGAAGGGCTGTAGTGACACTGCCCAACTCCAACACCGCCCACAGGTAGCCTGCCGCCGATCGGGGCATGCCGAGCGACGCCATGTGTAGCGGCAGGGTGATCAGGAGCATCCCGGTAAGACCCATGAGCAAAGTCGTGGTCACTGTTGACGCCCGCAGGCGCGGAGTACGGGCCAGGTGAGCCAAGCCGGCTACTGCTGAACCCAGGAAGGACTCTTGGCTTCCGTGAACTGCCGGGAGTGCGGGCAGGCGGGTGATGGCCAGGATGCTGAGAGCCGCCGTCACGGCGATCACCAGTGCGGCCGCCTCCACCGACACCGCTGCGGTGATCGTGGCGGCCGCTGCCGGGCCGGTGATCGTGGCTACGCCGAAGCTGGCTGCCTCCAGTGAGTTGGCCCGGGGGAGAAGCTCCGACGGCACCAGGCTCGGCAGCATGCTGGTGAAGCCGCCACTGACCAGCGGCAGCGTCGTACCGGCGACTGCCGCGAGCACCGGTGTCACCCAGTGAGCGCTATGCCCGACCACGGCGAGCATGGAGACCATCACCGCACCTAGGACAGCCTGGTTCAGAGCCAACGCAGTACGCCGGTACTGCGTCCTGTCGAGCCATGCGCCGAGCAGTGGGCCGGTCACGATTGCCGGCAGTGCGTAGGCAGCCCCGGTCACACCGGCCAGCGCCGCGCTGTCCGTGCGCTCCAGGACGAGCAGGACGAGCGTGAAGGCGACCATCTCGTCCCCGAGCCGCGCGAGCGTCGCGGCGGTCAGGTAGCGGGCCGGCATCAGAACTCCTCTGTAACGCATATTTGGCAGTTACGCGTTACGTTAACAGAGGCGTTACGCTCGGTCGAGTGGAGAGTCTGACGACCCCGGACCGGATGATCCGGATCGCCGTGGACCTGGTGAACACCAAGTCCCTCGATCCGGAGGCGCTGACGTCGCCGGCCGACCTGGAGCGATTCCTGGCCGACCACGGCGAGCCGTCGGTGACGGTCGACGAGCGCGATCTGATGGCCGTGAAGGCGGTCCGTGAACGCCTCCGCCCGGTCTTCCATGCCGAGCCACGCGAGGCGGCCGGCATCCTCAACGACCTGCTCGCCGACTACGCCGTACGGCCCTATCTGTCGGATCACGACGAGTCGCCGTGGCACCTGCATGTGGCCAAGCCCGGGGCGACCTGGGCCGAGTGGATGGCCGCCGGAGCCGCGCTCGGTCTCGCGGGGTTCGCCGCCGGCCATGGGTTCGAGGCGATAGACAGCTGCGCGGCTCCCGACTGCGAGCGGGTCTTCGTCAACGCCGCCGAACGTCGCCCGCGCCGGTTCTGTACTCCGACCTGCTCGAGCCGCACCCGGGTCGCGTCGTACCGGGCTAGGCAAATTCTCAGTAAGGAGAACTAGGATCCTCGGACAGACCCGGGGAACACCTGGGCGGAGGAGGGACGCGCGTGAGTCACACCGTGGTGGCCGAGCTGGTGGCCAACGTCCAGAAGATCACCGCCAAGGCCGGCGACATCGTGGGCCCGGAGGACACCCTCGTCATCCTCGAGTCGATGAAGATGGAGATCCCGGTCCTCGCCGAGGTGGCCGGCACCATCACCGAGATGAAGGTCGCCGAGGGCGAGGTCGTCCGCGACGGCGACCCCATCGCCGTGATCGAAGAGAACTAGCGGTGGCTCTCCACGAGACACACCGCTGGCGTTCAACCAGAATGCCCGCTCATACGTCTTGTACTACGAGAGCGACCACCGCGCCGGGGAACTTCCCGGTCGCGGGGCCCGTTGACTCGTCGTACTGGCATCCCAGGGTCGAACCAGGGTGTACCCGACGTGCGAAGAGGACGGTGAACGCGGCACCATGGTGTTCTCACTCGTTGCCGAGCGGACCCAGGGAGGCGTTGTCGTGAAGCCGATCGACACCTCCGTGGCGCCCGCTCCCCAGGCCCCGCGCCTTCAGCCGGAAGCTCAGCAGCCGGAGGCCGAGGCGCTGCCGTCCTGGGACGAGATCGTCCGCGCCCACTCCGCCCGCGTGTACCGGCTGGCCTACCGCCTGACCGGCAACAAGCACGACGCCGAGGACCTGACCCAGGAAGTGTTCGTCCGGGTCTTCCGCTCGCTGTCGTCGTACACGCCGGGCACCTTCGAGGGCTGGCTCTACCGGATCACCACCAACCTCTTCCTGGACGGCGCCCGCCGCCGGCAGCGGATCCGCTTCGACGGGCTGCCCGACGACGCGCACGACCGGCTGCCCGCGAAGGGATCTGGCCCGGCCGAGAAGCTGGACCAGGACCTGTTCGACCATGATGTGCAGGGAGCACTGGACGCGCTGCCGGAGGACTTCCGTGCGGCCGTGGTGCTCTGCGACATCGAGGGCATGACGTACGACGAGATCGCCGATGTGCTGGACGTGAAGCTGGGGACCGTCCGGAGCCGGATCCACCGGGGCCGCTCGATGCTGCGCAAGCACCTCGAGCACCGCGCGCCCCGGGAGGGTCAGACCCGTGTCAGTGGTCCGTCCGCGGACGGACCGTCCCTTGCCGGAGGTGACGACCGGTGACACTGCAACATCCCCTGGACAAGCTGAGCGCCGTCGTCGACGGCGAACTGGACCACGACTCGCGCGACAAGGTTCTGAGTCACCTGGTCAGCTGCGAGACGTGCCGCGGCGAGGTGGACGCCCAGCGCCGGCTCAAGGCCCGGCTGGCCGCTGCCGATCCGATCGAGCCGCCCAGCGACCTGATGCAGCGCCTGATGGGCGTGCCTTCGTTCTCGACCGAGCCGCGCGAAGAGGTGCGTCCGGTGCTGACTCCGGTCGTCTCCCTGTTCCCGCAGCGCTCGGCGTTCCCGGCTGCCCGGACCGGCGCCACTCGGCCGGCTTCCCGTGTCAGCCGCACCCGTCGGCGTACGGGCGTGCTGGGTGCAGCCGGCTCTGCTGCCGCAGTCGCTTCACTGCTCGGTACTGCGTTCGTCCTGGGCGACCCGGCGCGGACAGAGCAGCCGCCGGTGCTGCAGCCGCCCGTAGCGAGCTTCTCGGCCGACCACGCCGCCGCCACCAACGGGACGCCGTTCACCGATCCGGTCGCCATGCTGAACTCCTTCAACGGGGCGGGATACGCGGGGTTGAGCCCCACGCTCCAGCCGGTGGCCCTCACGGGGCGCTGAGCAGTGAGCCTCTCCCGGCTCGCCGTCCTGGTCAGCACCGCACTGATCGGCTTCGGCCTGCCCATGCCCGCAGCGGCCGTCGTACCGCTGGCTGCCCGTGAGGATTCGCCGACCGCGGTCAACTGGCTGGAACGTGCCGCGGCCGCGCCCGACCGGGTTTCGTACCACGGCACGCAGATCATCACGTCCTGGGGACCGACCGGGGCGAGCTCGGCGATGCTCGACATCGTGCACGCCGCTTCGCAGGGATCAGAGATCAGCGTGGTCGGCTCTGGGTCGTCACCAGGCGCCAAGGCGTTTGTGCAGCGGGCGAATCACACAGAGGGTCCCACTGTCGATGGCGGCCCGCTCGCGCTGCTCAGAGCGACGTACGAGCTGGTCTACAAGTGTTGCACCGACACGATCGGGCGGGCCGCCGTACTGGTGGAGGCGCTGCGAGGCGACAAGACGCTGGCCGCGCGCTTCTGGATCGACAAGGCGACCGGGTTGCTGCTGCAGCGGGAACTGTTCGGTCCGGACGGCAAGACGATGGTCCGGGCGACCGTGTTCACCGATCTGGACATCGAGGACTCCGAGTTCATCGGGCATCTGCCGCCGATGGCGCCGGGTGGGGTGGAGGCGGTCGGGATGAACAAGGTCGACAGCCTTCGCTCGCAGGGCTGGACATGCTCCCCTTCGCTGCCGTCCGACTTGCAGCTGTACGACGTACATCAGGACACCGCCAGCAAGTCCCTGCAGTTCTCGTACTCCGACGGGCTGTTCAACGTGTCCCTCTTCGAGCAGCGTGGGGAGCTGGATCCGTCGGCCGTCGCCGGGTACACGGGGATCACCACGGAGGAGGGAGCGCGGGTCTACCAGCGCTACGGGATGCCGTCGTACGCCATGTGGTCCTCCGATGGAATCGTCTACACACTGGTCGGCGACCTGCCGTACGACCAGCTCACCAAGGTGGTCGCCGCCTTCCCGCACCAGCCGCCACCGACGGTGACAGCTGTCCAACGGGTGGGAACCGGACTGGCCAAAATGGCGAAGTGGCTCACGCCGATGGGTGCGCTCTCCTGGAAGCTGGGATAATCAATACCGTCCCTCCCGGATTCCCCGGCGGGGACTGCACCAACCGAACCAACGACGACGTGAGGCGGCCACCGTGAACTGGGATGACGCCGAGCCGACAGTCCGAACGCCGAGAGATCCGGCGGACCCGGAACCCACCCGCGTACTGCCGCCCGAGCGGCCCCTAGCGGGCCCTGTCGTACCCCCACCGCCCCCTGCAACTCAGGCACCGCTCCCTGCAACGCCGACTGGCGCACCTCAGGCCGGCGCACCTCAGGCCGGCGCACCTCAGAGCGGTGCGCCTCAGACGAGTGCGCCTCAGAGCGGTGCGCCTCAGACGAGTGCGCCTCAGAGCGGTGCGCCGATTCCTACGCCGGGGAGCAGTGCGCCGTACAGGCAGTCTCCGGCGCGGTCCGTGACGCAGCGGAGCTTCGGACGCCCCGAGCCGGTCGAAAGCGGGTTCCGCCCGGCGTACCCGGGCCAGGCCTGGCCGACCCGGCAGCCGACGTACACGCCGCCTCCGCCCCTCGACTGGCACCAGCAGCAGGCTCGCGCGTACACCCCGGTGGCGCCACCGAAGGGCAACCGGACCGTCCTCATCGCCGCGATCGTCGCGCTCATCGTCGGCCTGATTGCCGGCACCGGCGCGGCCGTGAGCGTGGTCGCGCTCGACAACAACAGCGGCCCCATCGATAACCCGAGCGGCCCCGCGATCGGCGTTGGCACCGACCCGAAGATCCGCACCGGCTCGGTCTCGGCCGTCGCTGCGACCCTGTTGCCGAGCGTCGTCCAGCTGAAGGTCGATGGGTCCGACAATTCGAGCGCGACCGGTTCCGGGTTCGCGATCGACGACGCCGGCCACATCCTGACCAACAACCACGTCGTCGCGGCCGCGGCCAAAGGTGGCTCGATCCAGGTGGTGACGCAGAAGGGCAAGACGGCGACCGCCCGGCTCGTCGGCCGCTCACCGGCGTACGACCTGGCTGTTGTGCAGGTGATCGGGCTGGAAGCGCCTTCGGTCCAGTTCGGCCAGTCGGAGCTCGCGGTCGTCGGCCAGGACGTGGTCGCGATCGGGTCGCCGCTCGGCCTGGCGGGTACCGTCACCTCCGGGATCGTCTCGGCCAAGAACCGTCCGGTCACGGCCGGCGGCGAGGGCGAGATCTCGTACATCAACGCGCTGCAGACCGACGCGGCGATCAACCCGGGCAACTCGGGTGGGCCGCTGGTCGACATGAACGCGCGGGTGATCGGGATCAACTCCGCGATCGCGACCGTGCGTGGCGCCGAGGAAGGGACCAGCGGCAGCATCGGGCTGGGCTTCGCGATCCCGATCGACCAGGCCCGGCGGACGGCGCAGCAGTTGATCGAGTCCGGCAAGGCGTTCTACCCGGTGATCGGCGCGAACGTGGACATGCAGTTCGAAGGCGGTGCGCGGGTGAGTGAAGTGACCGCGGGATCGCCGGCGGCGCGCGCCGGGCTGCGGACCGGCGATGTGATCACCAAGATCAACAGCCTGGTGGTGGACACCGCGGAAGGGCTGATCGTGGCGATCCGCACCCATCGCCCGGGGGAGCGCGTCCGGCTCGACTTCGAGCGCGGCGGACGGCCGACCCAGGTCAACATCACCCTCGGCCAGCAGACGGGCTGACGGCCTTCCCGCCGAGCGGCCGAATGGCTGACCCGGCGGGCGGGTCGACCGGGTGCGGGCTACGCTGTCCGCGGTGCATCTGAAGGTACTGGGAGAGGTGGGACATGTTCGGCGTGGGGCCACTTGAGCTCGTCGTGATCGCGATCGTCGCCGTGCTCGTCTTCGGCCCCGACCGGCTGCCGGAATTCGCCCGGACGGCGGGCAAGCTGCTGCGCCAGGTCCGGCAGATGGTCAACAACGCCCAGAACGACCTGCGCGAAGAACTCGGCCCGGAGTTCGCCGACCTCGACGTCCGCGACCTGAACCCGCGCAGCTTCGTCCGCAAGCATCTCCTCGAGGGCATGGACGACGACGACTTCGACAAGCCCGTCTCCAACTCGATGGACACGATGGACACCCCGCAGCGCCTACCAGTCGGCCAACGCGCCCCGTATGACCCCGAATCCACCTGATCCTGCGGCCGGTCTCAGCTCTGTCGGCGGAGTAGAAGTGCGGCCGCGATCAGGCCGGCTACGGCTGGCAGGAGTCCGAGGAGCCCCCACAGTGGTGAAAGGTGCGGACGCCGTACTCGGATGACGCCAGGAGGACGACGGCGAGACCTGCGCTGGTCAGGACCATCAGTACCTGCCAGGGCTCCGGCGGTGCGTTGGTGTGTGCCGGAAGGCCCGCGGGTGTTCGTCGCCGAAGCGCGGGCCACTCCGGTCACTAGCAACCACAGCAACACGTTGACCACCGCGACGCCGCGCTCGATCAGTTCGACGAGCGCGGCGTCGGTACCGTCACGATCGAGGAGATCGCGGCCCCGCGCGGCGGAGGTCTCGCCGTCGTCGGTCTACCGGTACTTCGGGACCAAAGAAGGGACCCTGGTCGCCGACGAGTTCGAGACACGATGAGCGAGCAGGCCCTCGATGAGATCCTCGACGTGAACGACCCGGTCGAGAGCATGCTGCAGATCGTGCCAGGTACGAAGCCGCGCCGGATGAAGACGCCGCGCACTCAGCGCTCGCTTCGGCCTCGGAGACCTTCACGATCACGGCTTCGCAGAGTGGCGAACCTGCTTCGCAGGTCGAGCTGAGTCCTTGGCGCCGGGTGCGCTACTTCTTCCCGGAGCCGTTCGTCCGGATGGCCGCCTGCGCCGCGCTCGACCGCGCGAGTCAGCGCATCGCCCCGCTGCTGGCACGCGCCGGCGGAGAGCTGACCGAGACCCAGGCCCGGGTGGCGGCCAATACCTTGGTTTTCGGGTACTTCGCGGCCCTGGAGCAGTGGTACCTCGACGGAGGCGAACAGCCGATCGCCGACTACGTCGAAGAAGGCATGGCACCACTGCTCGCGACCTGGTCGGAGGCCAGGAGGTCGTAGGTGACTCGGTCGTCGGGGTGGGTGGACAACCGGAATGCCTCGCGTTCGGTGCCGGCGTGGCGGAAGCCGGCTGACTCGGCGACTTTACGGGCGGCCTTGTTCGTTGCCGCCGTACGGATCACGAGACGGGCGCCGCCGAAGCCGCTCCCCGCGACGGGAGCCCGGTCGGCGGCGGTTGAGTTGTCAGCGGGTGCCGCGAAGAACCAGGAGGCTACAGTGCGGATTGCTTCGGTCATGATGCCGCGGCCCTGGGCGTCGGGGTGGGCCCAGTAGCCGAGTTCGCCGTCGCCGTCGGGGCCGAGGTTGAACAGGGTGAGATTGCCGAGTCCGAGGTCGGTCGAGGCGTCCGCGATGCACCAGTTGAACCGTCGGCCCGCTGCCGCCTGCTCGGCCATGTCCTTCAACCACCAGCGCGCATCTTCCGCGGCGAACGGCTGCGGGATGAACGGCAGGAAATGCGCTGTCGCCTGATTGGTCCTCGCCGTCGTGATCCGGTCGATCTCGTCGTCGCGCCAGGTCCGTAGTCTGATCCGCGACGTCTCGAGCACCGGAACCTCCAACCAGCGCTGCCGCGCCTCGCGCCGATCGCCAGGCAGGATCCACCCGGTCCAAGCATCCGTACGACGCCCCGCCATCTCGGCCAGTCCCTCGATCGTCGGGCCCGCCCGGAACCCGGTCGCCCAGGCCACCCGGCGGGACGGCCAGTTCCCGGCTGCTGCCCACCAGTGGATGACGTGGAACCCACAAGTCTCGAACCCGAACTCCAGCACCAACCGCACCGCCCGCGCGGCAACCCCAGCACCCTGAGCCCATGCGGCCAACCCGAAATGAACACTCGCGTTCCCCATCGAGTCAGGCTTCAGCCCGACCGACCCGGCGTATCGGCCGTCGTACTCGATGACGAACACGAGCTGGCTCCCCGCGGCCCACGCCTCGGTGATGCCATAAGTCACCCACCGGCGCGCGTCCTCCGCGCCGAAACTCCCACCAGGCGACTCGAGATAGCGCTCGATCGCGCCGGCGAGGTCATCGGGACCCGGCGCCCGAAGCGTCACCACGCCATCGGTCAGGACCGGATGCTCAGGCGGAAACGGCACCGCCCAAGTCAACACCAACCCGCTGCCCCCTGTCCTTCCTTGCAAAGTTTACTGGCCGGAGGCGCCTGTGGAGCGGGTTATCCACAGGCGGTGGCTAGTTGCAGGCGTCAGCGGCCGACGGGGGAGAGGCCTAGCTGGCGGCCGAGGAGGCCTCGGGGTTTGCCGCCCAGGCGGGTGGCGATCTGGTCGAGGACCTGGGCGGCGGGGGTTTCGGGGTTGGCGACCGAGAGCGGGTTGCCGTCGTCGCCGCCGCTGCGGAGGCGCTCGTCCAGCGGGATCTCGCCGAGCAGCGGGATGTCGTAGCCGAGGCGCTTGGAGAGGGTTTCCGCGACCCGGGTGCCGCCGCCGGAGCCGAAGATCTCGATCCGGTGCTCGGGGCCGCAGTGCGGGCAGGGCAGGAAGGACATGTTCTCGATCACGCCGGCCACCCGCTGGTGCACCATCTGCGCCATCGTGCCGGCCCGCTCGGCCACCTCGGCGGCGGCCTCCTGCGGGGTGGTCACGACGATCACCTCGGCGCTGGTCAGCCGCTGGCCGACCGAGATCGCGATGTCACCGGTACCGGGCGGCAGGTCGAGCAGCAGGACGTCGAGGTCGCCCCAGTAGACGTCGGCCAGCATCTGCACCAGCGCGCGGTCCAGGATCGGGCCGCGCCAGGCGACCACCTGGTCGCGCTTGGGCTTCAGCATGCCGATCGAGATCACCTTCACGCCGTGCGCGGGCACCGGCATGATCATGTCGTCCACGGCGGTCGGCCGCTCGTCCGCGACGCCGAACATCGCCGGGATCGAGTGCCCGTAGATGTCCGCGTCCAGTACGCCGACGCTCAGCCCCTTGGCCGCCATCGCGACCGCCAGGTTCACCGTCACCGACGACTTGCCGACGCCACCCTTGCCGGACGCGATCGCGAACACCTTGGTCAGCGAGTCCGCCCGCGCGAACGGGATCTCCTTCTCGGCCACGCCGCCACGCAACTGCGTCTGCAACGCGGCCCGCTGCTCGGTCGACATCACGCCGAGGTCGATCTCCACCCCGGTGACGCCGTCGAGCGCGCTCACCGCGGCGGTCGTGTCGCGCCGCAGCGTGTCCTTCATCGGGCAACCCGAGACGGTCAGCAGAATCCGTACCGCGACGACGCCGTCCTCGCGGACGACGACGGAGTCGACCATCCCGAGTTCGGTGATCGGTTTCTTGATCTCCGGATCCATCACGGAACCGAGCGCAACCGTCACCTGATCAGCAGTAAGACCCATGCCCCCAGGCTACGTGCTCCCCGTCTAACCCCGGACCGCAGTCCACTGTGACCTACCCCCGGCAAGGCAAACCTACCCGCCGCGACGTCCGCCGGCGTACTGCCTCAGGCGTGGCTTCCTCGTGACTTCGAGGTCCAGATTGAGGTGGAGCGGACGGCCAGCACCTCAGTGCACCTGCGTACTCCGTACACGCGGATGGTGCTCAGGCTCAAGTGCACTACCCGTCCGCAGCAGTTCACTGGCCACTGATGTGCTGGAGATCCGCCCGATGTCAGTGACCTACCGTCTGATCCGTGCCAGTCAGACGCGGTCGTCCTCGGGGGTCCGGTCCAGTTCGGCGAGCAGGGAACGGAGTTCGGAGCGGAGGAAGTCCCGGGTGGCCACTTCGCCGATGGACATCCGGAGGGCGGCCATCTCGCGGGCCAGGAACTCCATGTCGGCGCGGCTGCGGGCGTCGACGTCGCGGTCGCGTTCGTACTGGACCCGGTCGCGGGCTTCCTGGCGGTTCTGGGCGAGCAGGATCAGCGGCGCGGCGTACGACGCCTGCAGGCTGAGCGCCAGGGTCAGGAAGATGAACGGGTACTGGTCCCAGCGCAGGTGCTCCGGCGCGAAGATGTTCCAGCCGACCCAGAGCAGGATCGTCGCGGTCATGTAGACCAGGAACTGGCCGGTGCCGAGGAACCGGGCGATCCGTTCCGACATCCGCCCGAACGCGTCCGCGTCGTACGCGCGCCGCCGGACGATCGTGCGGCGGAGTTCGCGCGGGATGTCCAGCCGGTCGGCGGGGCGCATCAGCCTGCGGTCATCGGTACTGCGGTCGTCACGGGGCATGGTGGTCCACCTCCTGCTTCTCGGAGTCGCGCCAGTCGGCAGGGAGCAGATGGTCGAGTACGTCGTCCACCGTGACCGCGCCGAGCAGCCGGCCTTCGTCGTCCAGGACCGGCGCCGCCACCAGGTTGTACGTCGCGAGGTACTTGCTCACGGCATGCAGACTGTCGTCCGCCCGCAGCCCGTCGAGATCGGTGTCGAGCACCCCCGAGACCAACGCGGACGGCGGTTCGCGCAGCAGGCGCTGGATGTGGCCGACCCCGACGAACCGCCCGGTCGGCGTCTCCAACGGCGGCCGGCAGACGTAGATCATCGCGGCCAGCGCAGGACTCAACTCGGCATTGCGGACGTGCGCCAGCGCGTCGGCGACAGTGGCGTCGGCCGGCAGGATCACCGGCTCGGAGGTCATCAGACCGCCGGCCGTGCGCTCCTCGTACGTCAGCAGCCGCCGGACGTCCTCGGCCTCGTCCGGCTCCATCAGCGTGAGCAGCCGCTCGGCGATCTCGGTCGGCAGTTCCGCGATCAGGTCGGCGGCGTCGTCGGGCGACATCTCCTCCAGCACGTCCGCCGCACGTTCGGTGTCCAGGCCGGCCAGGATCTCCACCTGGTCGTCCTCGGGCAGTTCCTCCAGTACGTCGGCCAGCCGCTCGTCGTCCAGCGCGGCCGCGATCTCCTTGCGCCGCTTGGGCGAAAGCTCGTGCAGTACGCCGGCAAGGTCGGCGGGCTTCATCGACTCGAACGCGGCCAGCATGTGGGTGGCGCCCTGACCCTCCTCGGCCTGACCGAGATCGCTGACGTCCACCCAGTCCAGCACGTGCGACTGCCCGCGTCGCCGGAACCGCTTGGCGCCCTCGGTGACAGCGACCTTCGACAGCACCCAGTCGCGGGTCCGCCATTGCTCCATCGCCAGGTCGAACACGACAGCGGAGGCGCCGGTCTCGCGGATGGTGACCGTGCGGTCCAGGAGCTCACCGAGCACCAGTACTTCGGTCGCCCGCTGCTCGAATCGCCGCATGTTCACCAGCCCGGTGGTGATCACGTGCCCGACGTCGACCGACGTCACCCGGGTCATCGGCAGGAAGATCCGCCGCCGGGTGAACACCTCGACCACCAGCCCGAGGACCCGCGGCGGCTGGTTGCCCTGTCTGAGCATCACGATGACATCGCGAACCTTGCCGACCTGGTCCCCGTTCGGGTCGTACACCGGGAGACCGGCCAGCCGGGCGATATAGACGCGCGACGGTGAGCCACTCATGTTCGAAGGCTAACCGCCAGTACGCCGCGAGCCCGCTTCCCGACCCGCTGACCGGCTCAAGTTGCCCGTCAGGTGAGCTTCGGTCTGCGCTTGGAGCGGCGGTGGAGGGTGATCGGGCGTTTGCCGCGGGTCGTGGCCGGGCTGCCTGCGGGAGTTTCCATTCGGGAGCGGTCGTCCCACTGGCCGGCCGACTCGTTGACGGCGCCGTTCGGCTCCAGGACGAGCAGGTCGGCTTCCGTCTTCCAGCGGTCGAGTTGGGTGTCGAGACCGGCTGCGTTCAGTCGCTCGGTCCGCAGCACCTGCGCGGCCGCGGTCCACTCCTCGCTGCCAGGCTCCAACCGGCGTACGGTCGCGCTCCACCCGGCGAGCCGGTTCGTGGCCGGCTTGGCCGGTACGACGACCTGCACGCTCGCGGCGTCGGCCAATCCGGGCAGCGGTTGCTCCGCGCTTCCGGAGCGATCCGCGAGTACGACGTACGAGCCGTCGACGGTGGCGAACCAGGCCGGCAACGAACGCCCGCCGCCCCACGCCAGCCAGACGAGCCCGGCCTTCTTCATCACCCCGGCGATCTCCGCCACAGCCTCGTCACTCGTCACCGCGACAGCGTCCCACAGACCCGAACCGCCAACACTCACCAAGCACCCGAGCCGCTCCCCGCAGTAGCCGAATCACGCCTGCCCCCGGCGCCTGACAGCCGATTTCGGCTCGATACCGAGTGTTGGCGGTACGGCCCACGGTGAGGCTCACCACAACCGAGGCGGGAGGTGAGGGATGTCACCGGGCTGCGACGGGCGGTTTCGCCGTACGCTGCCGGTGACTGACCGGTAACCGAGGTAAGGACTGCGGCGATGGCTGACGAGAAGAGCACCGGCAAGGCCTTCCGGAGCAGGCGTTCCTGCCTGGCGACCCCGGGGTCGAACCCGCGGTTCCTGGAGAAGGCGAAGGGGCTGGACGCCGACCAGGTGTTCCTCGACCTGGAGGACTCGGTCGCGCCGATCGCCAAGGTGGACGCCCGGAAGAACATCGTCGCGGCCCTGAACGAAGGCGGCTGGGGTTCGAAGACGCGGGTGGTCCGGGTGAATGACTGGAGCACCGAATGGACCTACGCCGATGTCATCGAGGTCGTCTCGGGAGCCGGTGCGAATCTCGACTGCATCATGCTGCCGAAGGTGCAGACCGCCGAGCAGGTGGTCGCGCTCGACCTGCTGCTGACCCAGTTGGAGAAGGTGCACGGGCTCGAGCAGGGCCGGCTCGGGATCGAGGCGCAGATCGAGAACGCGCTCGGGCTGACGAACGTGAACGCGATCGCTGCCGCGTCGCCGCGGGTCGAGACGATCATCTTCGGGCCGGCCGACTTCATGGCGTCGATCAACATGAAGTCGCTGGTGGTGGGGGAGCAACCGCCCGGGTACGACGTCGGCGACGCCTACCACTACATCCTGATGCAGATCCTGATGGCGGCTCGCGCGTACGGCAAGCAGGCGATCGACGGGCCGTACCTGCAGATCAAGGAACTGGAAGGGTTCCGCCGGGTCGCCGGCCGATCCGCCGCGCTCGGTTTCGACGGCAAGTGGGTGCTGCACCCGGACCAGATCGCGGCGGCGAACGAGGTGTACTCGCCGCGGCAGGAGGACTACGACCATTCCGAGAACATCCTCGACGCCTATGACCACTACACCTCGGCCGCCGGCGGCGCCCGCGGCGCGGTGATGCTCGGCGACGAGATGATCGACGAGGCAAGCCGCAAGATGGCACTCGTCATCTCCGCCAAGGGCCGGGCGGCAGGCATGGCCCGCACCGACGTCTGGAAGCCCGAAGACTGACTCCCGCTCCTTACGTCCGAAGAACCGGAGGGACGTGTACTCCACTTCTTCGGACGTAAGCGGTCAGTCGGCGGGTGGGTGCACCTGGGACATGAGCGCGAGTAGGTGGCCGTCGGGGTCGGGGAAGAAGGCCATCCATTCCTCCATGCCGGAGTCGTGCTTGTGGATCAGGTGCGGGTCGGTCTCGAAGGTGACGCCCCGGGACGTGAGGGCGTCGTACGCCGCTCGGATGTCGTCGACGCGGAAGTAGAGGACTGAAGGCTCCTCGACCCGGTCCGGGTTCTCTGCGGCGCTGAGGTACAGCCGGGTGCCGTCGCAGTCGAAGAAGGCCAGGTCGCCGAAGGTGTAGAGGTGTGGGAGGCCGAGCACGTCGCGGTACCACTCGACTGCTGCCGTGATGTCGCTGACCGGGCGGGAGATTTGCCCGATCGCTCCTAGCTTGACCGCCATGGGACCTCCTTGGCTGAATTCACCGGCGCTTCAGCAGTGCGTTGGCGACCTGGATCCTTTGTCACGGTACGCCGGGCGCCGGTGAATTGCCCTCCCTTGCAGCCGGGACGATCAGCCGAGGGTGAAGACCTTCAGCAGGCGGATCGGGTGGACCGGCGGGCCGTCCTGGTCCGGGTCGGCGATGCCGGCCTTGACCATCCGGTCGAAGGTGGCCATCCCGTAGACGACATGGCCGAGGACGGTGTAGTTCGGCGGGATGTTGGCGAACGAGTGCACGACGAAGAACTCACTGCCGTTCGTGCCCGGACCTTGGTTGCCCATGGCAACAGTGCCGCGCGGGTAGGTCTCCTGGCCGGTCACCTCGTCGGCGAACTTGTACCCCGGTCCGCCTTCCTCCTGGCGGTAGATGTCACCGCACTGCAGGACGCCGAGCCGCGCGGAGTTGGTCAGCCGGAAGCACTGGGTCCGGTCGTAGAAGTCGCTCGTGGTCAGATGCACGAAGCTGGCCACGCCACAGGGCGCGTTCGCCCGGTCCATCCGGACCACGAACGGCCCGAAGTTCGTCAGGAAGTACACATCGACGGTGCCCTTCGCGAGCGCCGTCGCCGGTGGCACGGTGACCGGCTTGGCCGCCGGATTCTCCGGAGTCGGCGTGAATTGACACTGCACGGTCGGCTGTTTATGACCACCCCGTACTGCGGGCGCGGCCGAGGCGGTGGTCGTGGTCAGCGTGGCGGCGACCAGCGTCGTCACGATCAGGGCAGGGATGAATGATCGCTTCATGCGACCAACCTAATACGCACCGTCGACAACTTCCGCTGGATTGGCTGAAGAGATTCACCGTCCACTCGCACACACACCGGTAGCCGCCTAAGGTGAGGCGGTCCGTCGGCAGCTGAGGTGTTGTGGGGTGTGGGTGTGAGCGGCGAGGTTCTCGCAGGGCGCTACCGGTTGCTGACGTTGCTGGGGCAAGGTGGTGCGGGCGAGGTCTGGCAGGCCGAGGACCAGGTGCTGGCCCGGCCGGTCGCGGTCAAGCTGCTGCGGCGACTGGAAGGCGACCTGATGGACGCCACCGAGCGGTTCCGCACCGAGGCCCAGTCCGCTGCCCGCCTGCTGCACCCGAATGTGGTCGCGACCTACGACGTCGGTACTGCGGACGGCCAGGTGTTCCTGGTGATGGAGCTCGTCAACGGACCCGACCTGGCGAAGCTCCTGCGCAGCGGCGGTCTCCCACCGGTCAAGCTGGTCGCGGACATCGCAGTACAGGGTGCGCGTGCGCTCGACGCGGCGCATGCCGCCGGGATCGTGCACCGGGACGTGAAGCCGGGCAACCTGCTGCTGGCGCCGGACGGCACCCTCAAGATCACCGACTTCGGTATTGCGCAGGCAGTTGGCCTGGATGGTGCCACCGGACCAGTGCTGCTCGGCACAGCCGCTTACGTGTCGCCCGAGCAGGTCAAGGGCGAGCGGGCGACGCCGGCCAGCGACTGGTACTCGCTGGGCTGCGTGCTTTACGAGCTGCTCGCAGGATTGCCGCCGTTCGTCGGTGAGAACTTCGAAGCCGTAATGCGTCAGCACTTGGAAGACGTGCCCGTACCGATCGTCGTACGCCGTCCCGAGGTGAGCGCTGGTCTCGGGGACCTCGTGACAAGGCTGCTGGCCAAGGCACCTGGCGCTCGGCCAGGCTCTGCCGCCGAGGTGATCCGCTACCTCAACCAGCCCGCCGCGGACGAAGGCACCCGCGTACTGGCCGTCCTGCCTGCTGCTGAAGCCCACGGCGCCTCAGCCGATGCGGCAGACGCTGAGCCCGGGGCGGATCTTGTCCCGGGGCTGAAGCTGGAAGCTGAATCAGAGCCTGAGCGCAGCCACCGCCGGCGGGGGTTCCCGCTCGCCAAGTCGATCGTGGCGGTCGCGGTGGTCCTGGTCGGCGTGGTGATCGCTGCGCTGCTCAAGGAAGGTGTCGGTGACTCGACGGCCCAGGCGCGCGACGTACCGACTCCGCCTGCCGTCACCAAGGTGACGACGAAGCCGAAGCCCACCCCGACGCCGTCGAAGACACCATCGAAGACGCCCACGAAGAAGCCGAAGGCCACACCGACTCCGCAGACGCGGGTCAGCCAGCTGCATGCGCTCGCCGGGCTGTTGCGGCAGACCCAGGAGGGTAAGGGCGCGAGGACGGCCCGGGAGGCGGCGAAGGATCTCGACAGCGCCGCCGAGGCGCTGGCCGACGGTGACGACGACAAGGCCGCGGAGAAGTTCAACGATGCCCGGCAGCGGCTGGTCAACGCTCAGCGAGAGGGCCGTTGGCAGGCGACGCCGCAGATCGTCGTGCTCTTCAACACGCTCAGCAGGACGATGCCCAGGTCCGAACACCAGCCGGGCAACAACAACAACGAGTAAAAAGCAAAAAGGCTGGGGGCTCGGAGTGAGGCACCTGACGGCTTTGGGGTGGCCGGTGTCACAGCGGGTGTCGGGTGTGTACCGCGATGCTGGGTACCGCGATACTCGCGAGTAGTCGCCGAGCAAGGAGCCGCAGATGAGCAGGTTGCAGCAGACCGAGGGACTGACCGACATCCAGGAGGAGATCCTGAAGACGGTCCGGGCCTTCGTCGAGTCCGAGATCCTCCCGGTCGCGACCGAGCTGGAGCACAAGGACGAGTACCCGACGAAGATCGTCGAGGGCCTCAAGGAGCTCGGCCTGTTCGGGCTGATGATCCCGGAGGAGTACGGCGGCCTCGGCGAGTCGCTGCTCACCTACGCGCTCTGCGTCGAGGAGATCGCTCGCGGCTGGATGAGTGTCTCGGGCATCATCAACACCCACTTCATCGTGGCGTACATGCTGCTCCAGCACGGCACCGACGAGCAGAAGCAGAAGTACCTGCCGCGGATGGCGACCGGCGACGTACGAGGTGCCTTCTCGATGTCCGAGCCAGGCTGTGGCTCCGACGTCGCGGCGATCAAGACCAAAGCCACCAAGAACAAGCAAGGGAAGGAAAGCGAGGGGGGTGGCGGCGAGAGCTACACGATCAACGGCCAGAAGATGTGGCTGACCAACGGCGGTTCCGCCAACCTGGTCGCCGTTCTCACCAAGACCGACGAAGGCTCCGACTCGGTCTACAAGAACATGACCACCTTCCTGGTCGAGAAGGAACCCGGGTTCGGCGAGGTCGACAAGGGCCTGACCGTGCCGGGCAAGATCGAGAAGATGGGCTACAAAGGTGTCGACACCACCGAGCTGATCTTCGACGGGTACGAGATCGCCGCCGACCAGGTGCTCGGCGGTGTACCGGGTAAGGGTTTCTACCAGATGATGGACGGCGTCGAGGTCGGCCGGGTGAACGTCGCGGCCCGCGGTTGTGGGGTGGCCCGGCGCGCGTTCGAGCTCGGCATCTCCTACGCCCAGCAGCGCGAGGCGTTCGGCAAGAAGATCGCGGAACACCAGGCCGTGCTGTTCCGGCTGGCCGATATGGCGGTCAAGGTCGAGGCGGCGCACGAGCTGATGGTGAAGGCGGCCCGGAAGAAGGACTCCGGTTCGCGCAACGACTTCGAGGCCGGCGTCGCGAAGTACCTGGCCAGTGAGTACTGCTCACAGGTGGTCGAGGACTCGTTCCGGATCCACGGCGGTTACGGGTTCTCCAAGGAGTACGAGATCGAACGCCTCTACCGCGAGGCCCCGATGCTCCTGATCGGGGAGGGAACGGCAGACATCCAGCGGATGATCATCGGCCGCCGCCTCCTCGAGGACTACAAGCTCTGAGCGGCTACTGGCGTTGAGCCGCTACAAGCCCTGAGGCAGCCGGGACGTCAGCTGGCGACGGTCTGGACGGCGCTTTGGCGGAGGCCGCCGGAGCCGTGTCCGGAGAGCAGCCAGATGCCGAGCTGGGTCACCTCGTGCCGCACGGATGCACCGGCTCGCC
This sequence comes from Kribbella qitaiheensis, assembly GCF_014217565.1. Classification (NCBI taxonomy): domain Bacteria; kingdom Bacillati; phylum Actinomycetota; class Actinomycetes; order Propionibacteriales; family Kribbellaceae; genus Kribbella; species Kribbella qitaiheensis. Next base: position 2,539,519 of record NZ_CP043661.1, on the reverse strand, counting down.
GCGTGGTGATCAGCCCGGCTTCCCGCAGTACGGTCGCTTGGTGGCTCGCTGCCGCCGGAGAGATGTTGCAGCGCCTGGCAAGCTCCGTCGTAGTACAGCCACTCACCGCGGCTTCCAGAGCGGCCGCACGGGTGGAGCCGAGCAGGGAGCCGAGGGCGTCATCGGGCAGGGCCGGCTCCATCGACGACTGCCGCAGGATGTCGGGTGCGTGCTGGATCGGGTAGACCAGGATCGGCTTGAGCTCCGGGTCGCGCAGCTTGGTCGGCACCTGCCAGCAGAACGCGGACGGCTGCAGCTCGATCCCGCGGCCGTCCAGGTAGAGGTCGCGGTCGTTCATGTCGAGCACTTGCAGCACCGGCGCAACCCAGCGGACCCGCGGGTGCAGCGACGACAGCAGCCGGTCGAGGCCGTGCCGGGCCAGCGCGTCACCGCGATGGGCGTGGTCGGCGGTCACGTGCGTGCCGATCGACTTCCAGTACGGCGCGATGGCGGCGTCGTGGTAGGTCTTGATCGCCCGGCCGAGCTTGCGCAGCGAGGTGCGGTCGCCCTCGGCCAGCTCCCGGGTCCACGGCGAGACCGGACGGTATTTGCTGAGCAGGTCGAGCTGGCTGCGGATCTGCTGCCGTGGTGTCGACAGCGTCATCTCCAGCGCGGTCTCGAAGTCTGGTGCGGACTCGGCCGGGGTGAGGAAGTCGGGCGAGTATCCCTTCACGGGGGTCAGCTCGAGCAGGAGCCGCATCTGGTCCGGCGCCACCTTGGTGCGGACGTTGCGGCGCCAGTCCTCGAAGACCAGCCGGCCGTCTGAGTGCTGGAGCATGTGCAGGCTGAGGAGGATCTCCCAGAGGGGAGCAGGCGATGGGGAGATCGTCGTGCGCGCGAGGTCACGCGGCGTGAAGTGAATGCGAAGCACGGAGACCTCCCAGGTCAAGATCGTCTCGGCATCCCCCGATGCCGATCGGTAGCAGAACGTGGCGGACCACTGACCGAACGCGATGACGGCATTGAATCAGGTGCTTGAGAGCATCCACAACCGTTCTCCGGCCGACCGGAGAGAGTATTGGCGGCCATGGCAAGAGGTTGCCAACTCACCGCTGAAGGAGTAGTGGGGACAGAAATTGACCGGCAGTTGGCGAACAGGTGCCACTCAGCGCAACTGTCACAGCCAGCGGTTGCGCTTGAACAGTCCGTAGAGCAGCGCGCACGCCGCTCCCATCACCGCGAGACAGACGAAGTACCCCGACGGCGAATTGAGCCCCGGGATGTAGTCGAAGTTCATCCCGTAGATGCCCGCGATCATCGTCGGCACGGCCAGGATCGCGACCCAGGCAGAGATCCGGCGCATGTCCTCGTTCTCCGCGACCTGCACCTGGGCGAGACCGGCCTGCAGGATCGAGCTGAGCAGCTCGTCGAACGAGATCACCTGCTCCTTCACCCGGAGCAGGTGATCGTCGACGTCGCGGAAGTAGTTCCTGGTCTCGTCGGCGATCAAGGGATGCCGCCCGGTCGACAGTGCCCGCATCGGCCCGGTCAGCGGGGCCACCGCCCGCTTCAGCTCGAGCACCTCGCGTTTGAGCTGGTAGACCCGCTCGATGTTGCGCCAGCCGCGCGGGCTGAACATCTCCGTCTCGATCACGTCGATGTCGGCCTGGACCGCGTCGGCGACCTCCAGATAGCTGTCCACCACGTGGTCCGTGATCGCGTGCAGGACGCCACCCGGGCCGGCGGCGAGCCGTTTGGGTTCCTTCTCCAGGTGCTGCCGGAGACCCTTCAGCTCGCCGTGGTCGCCGTGCCGCACGGTGATCACGAAGCCAGGCCCGCAGAAGATCATCACCTCACCGGTCTCGACCACCTCGCTGGTCGCGGTGAGGGTCCCGTGCGGCACGTACCGAACGGTCTTCAGTACTGCGAAGAGCGTGTCGTCGTACCGCTCCAGCTTCGGCCGCTGGTGTGCCTCGGTAGCGTCCTCCAGGGCCAGGGGATGCAGTCCGAACTCGGAGCCGATCACGGCCAGCTGCTGCTCGTTCGGCTGGAACAGGCCGATCCAGACAAAGCCGTCGTCCCGCCGGGCCCGGGTGAGCGCGTCAACGTACGAGCCGATCTTCGTGTCGCGGCGCCCGTCGCGGTAGAACGCCCAGTCGACCAGGGCACCGTCCAGCTTGCCGCTGCCGACCAGGTCGAGCGGCGCCGGTCCGCTGCCGGCGCGGCGCGCGAACACGCGTCCCACCCGGCGTGTCGCGCCCATGTCCCACCTCCGCCCGGTCATCGACGCGAGGCTATCAATGTGCGGTCACCAGCCGTCGGCAATGATGGACATGCACGCAAGACGAGAGGATCGACGATGACCACCCAGGGCATGCCCTCGCTGGACCCCCGGCCGACCGGCCTGACGATCGGGACCTACGACACGTACCGGGAGGCGCAGCGCGCGGTCGACTACCTCTCGGACGAGAAGTTCCCGGTCGAGCACACGACCATCGTCGGCAACAACCTGCGGCAGGTGGAGAAGATCACCGGCCGGCTCACCTGGGCCCGCGCGCTCACCGCCGGGCTCGCGAGTGGTGCCTGGTTCGGTCTGTTCGTCGGCGTCCTGCTCGGCCTGTTCACCAGCAACGGTGGCTGGCTGGCCGCACTGCTCACCGGTGTGGTGCTCGGTGCGATCTTCGGGATGGCGTTCGGTGCGATCGGCTACGCGCAGCTGGGCGGCCGCCGCGACTTCACCTCGCGCACGGCGGTGGTGGCGACGACGTACGACGTGCTGTGCGACCACAAGTTCGCCGAAGAGGCCCGCAACCACCTCGCCAAGCTGGCACTCAAGGGCGAGGTCGCGCCGCGGCTGCCGGAGCAGTCCAGCTGAGTCACCAAGGAGTCCAGGCCGCCTCGACGGCGGCATCGTGATCACCGAGAACGGCCAGGGCGAGCAACCTGTTGCTGCTGGCGCGCAGATGATCCGCGTAGGCAGCGATCGGCTCGCCCGGCCTGAGCGCCAGATGGCCGGCTGCGATCCGCAGGGCCAGCGGTAGACAGCCGCAGAGGGCTGCGAGGTCCGCGGTTGCCTGTGGCTCCTGATCCGCCCTGTCTGCACCGATCACGGCCCGTAGGAGCTCGACTGCCTCGTCCAGTCCGAGTACTGCGAGCGTCGTACCGAAGGCGCCGTCCAGAGCCAGTTCGTTCCGGCTCGTAGCCAGTACTGCGCTGTTGCGCGAGCCCGGCAACAACCGGCGTACCTGGTCCGAGTCCACCGCATCGTCCAGCAGGATCAGCACCCGCTTGTCGGCCAGCGGTGCTGCATCGGCCTCTCGGAGGAACCACTGGCCGTCCGGGTAGCTGTCCTTCAGCAGGTGCGCCACCCGTACAGCAAGGGCTGTCTTGCCCACGCCGGGCGGGCCACTGATGGTGATGACGGGTACGGCGGCCTCGGTCAGATGAGCCACGATGGCCCTGACCTCGTCCTGCCTGCCGACGAAGTCCCCGATGTCGGCCGGAAGCTGGCGGTGCACCTGCCACGGAGCCTCGACAGCACCGTTCAGTACTGCGAGGTGCAGCCGGCGGATCTCCTCGCCAGGGTCGATACCGAGCTCGTCCCGCAGCAAGGCGGCAAGCTCCTCGTACGCCGCCAGCGCCTCCGCCTGCCGGGAGGAGCTCTGCAGCGCGAGCATCAGCTGCGCCCAGAACCGCTCCCGCAGCGGGTACCGCCTGGTCAGCGACGTCAGCTCGGGGACGAGCTCGGCGTACTCTCGCAAGGCGAGCCGGGCATCCACGAGCTGCTCGGCCGCACGCAGCCACTCCTCTTGCAGCACCGCTCGCCTGTCCCGGACCACTGCGGAGTCGTGCGCTCCCGTGAGCGGTTCACCCCTCCAGAGCCGCACCGCCTCGGTCAGCGCATCCGTAGTACCGGTCTCGATCAGTAGGCGGAACCGGCAGAGGTCCAAGCTTCCGGCGGGTACCTCGAGCCGGTAGCCCCCTGCTTGATGCCGGAGGCCCAGCCCGGGACCTATGAGACCGCGCAGCCGTGAGACAGCGGTATGCAGCGCCCGCAGCGGCTGCGTGGGCGGCTCACCATCCCACAGCCACTGGATTAGCTCCGCTGCGCTGACCGTCTGGTTCGCGTTCACCAGCAGGGCCGCCAGCAGCGTTCGCAGCCGGGGCGCGCCGATCGGGATCTCCCGTCCCTCTTCAAGGACCGTGATACGGCCCAGGATGCGGAAGTCGGGACTCATGGACCTCAGTGTCCCTCGTGCCTGGGGAGGTCCCTTCCAGCAGTGCGTGTCCGAGCCGGGTGGCGAGGTGGACCACAGACTTGCCGCGCCGGTGCGACTCGATCAACCCGGCTTCCCGCAGTACGGCGGTCTGGTGGCTCGCGGTGGCCAGGGTGATGTTGCAGGCGGCGGCCAACTGGGTCGTGGTGGTGCCGTCGACAGTGAGCCCGAGCACGGTTGCCCTGGTCTTGCCGACCAGCGCTGCGAGGCGCGCCTGCGTGTGGTCGGAGGCCCGTTCCCCGTGGAGCAGGCCGGAGGCGGTCTTGATCGGGAAGACCAGCACGGGCGGCAGTTCGTAGTCGGCAAGCTTGGTGGGCTTCTGCCAGCAGAAGTACGACGGCTGCAGTTGCAGGCCACGGCCGTTCAGGTGCAGGTCGTTGTCCGAGAAGGCGCCGATCTCCAGCACGTTGTCGCGCCACTTGGCCTGCGGGTGGATGCCTTCCAGCACCGCTGCGATACCGCCTGTGGTCAGCTGGTCCATCCGGTGCCGGTTGTCGGCCTGGACAGCCGACTTCAACGACGGCCAGTACGGCGCGAGCGCGGACCGGTGGTAGACCCGGATGGCGTGCCCGAGCCGCTGCAACGACTCCGGCCGGGCCTCGGAGAGCTGCCGGACCCAGGTGACCGCACTGTTGCGTGGGGTCAGCATGGAGAGGTCGGTCTGCAACTGCTGGCGCGGGACCGCCAGCAGTTGGTCCACCACACCGTCGAACTCACCGGGCCGGCTAGGTGGCGTCAGGAAGTCGGGGGAGTACCCGACCGGCGGAGCGAGCACTGCCAACGGCCCGACGGTCTCGCGCGGCAGCCGACGCCGCATCCGTTGCCGCCAGCCGCCGTACTCGAGCGGGCCGTCGTCCACCTGCAGCATGTGCAGGCTGAGCAGCATCTCCCACATCGGGTCCGGTCCGGCCGCCAGGGTGGTCCTGGCGTAGTCGTCCGCAGTGAAATGAATTCGCAGCATGAGTCCTGTCCCCTGTCCCCAGAGACTCCAGCCAAACAGGTGCCGCTTACAGATGACTTACGCGCCGATGACGCACCGCCGGGTGACGCATCTCTCGGCGACCGTCACCGGTTTGAGAGGTAGGCCACGCCTCCGGGTACTGCCGGGATCGCGGGGGATTGGGCAGCATGGGGGTTCCGGGGCCGGAGCCAGGAGGAGTGCGGATGCAGTTCGGGCGCAGTTACGAGGAGTTCGAGGTCGGTGCCGTCTACAAACACTGGCCCGGCAAGACGGTGACCGAGTACGACGACCACCTGTTCTGCCTGCTCACCATGAACCACCACCCGCTGCACCTGGACGCGAACTACGCCGGGGAGACCACCCAGTTCGGCAAGAACGTTGTAGTTGGCAACTACATCTACTCGCTCCTGCTCGGCATGTCGGTCCCCGATGTCAGCGGTAAGGCGATCGCCAACCTGGAGGTCGAGTCGCTGCGGCACATCGCGCCGACCTTCCACGGCGACACCATCTACGGCGAGACCGTCGTGCTGGACAAATGGGAGTCCAAGTCCAAGGACGACCGCGGCGTCGTCTATGTCGAGACCAAGGGCTACAAGCAGGACGGCACCGTCGTCTGCCTCTTCAAGCGCAAGGTGATGGTCCCGAAGAACTCCTACCTTCAAGCCCGCGGCGGCGAGCAGCCCGGCCGGCCCACGCCGGTCGAGCCACCCGCCAAGGCTTAATCCAGGAAGAGCTCGATCACCGGTATCAGGACGTCGGGGCGCTGGGTCGGGAGTTCGAGCGTCAGGGTGCCCGGGGCGAGGCCGCCCATGGTGGTGTTCTGGGCCGCCTGGTCGGGGTCGGTGACAGTACGGCGTACTTCGGACGCGTCATGCAGGAACTGCGCATAGCGGACCTTCCCCGCCATGCCAGGTAGGTGCAAGTGCTGCATCGGCCAGGTGAACACGTGCAGGTAGAGGCGGTTGCCGCGTTGGGTGAAGCGGCAATCCTGAGGCGGTGCCAGCTCGCTCGGGCAGCAGCCGTGCACGGATCGGCTGTGCTGCCTGGTCCAGCGACCGATCTCGGCCAGCGTCGCCACCGCCCGCGGATCGAACTCGCCGCGCCCGGTCGGACCGACGTTGAGCAGCAGGTTGCCGTCCTTGGAGACCGAGTCGACGAGCATCCGGACGAGCAGGTCCGGTGACTTCCAGTCCAGGTTGTCGCGGTCGTATCCCCAGCTGCCGTTGAGGGTCTGGCACGCCTCCCAGACCACCGGTTCGCCGTCGCGCATCATCGGCCCGCTGGGCTGGTACTGCTCGGGGGTGACGAAGTCGCCAGGGATGTCCAGCCGGTCGTTGATCAGGATGCCCGGCTGCAACTCCCGGACCATCGCCGTCAACTCCTCGGAGCGCCAGTCGTCCTTGCCCTTGCCGCTCGGCGTTCCGTCGTCGTACGGGCGGCCGGGGTAGGAGAAGTCGAACCACATGATGTCGATCGGCCCGTAGTTGGTCAGCAGTTCGCGGACCTGCGCGTGCAGGTAGTCGGCGTACACCTGGATGTCCCGACCGGCCGACTTGGCTCGGGCCTCCAGATCGTCTCGCTGCGGATGAACGCCGTCGACCGGGAATTCGGGATGATGCCAGTCGATCAGCGAATGGTAGAAGCCGATCCCGAGTCCCTCCGCCCGGCACGCCTCGACGAACGGGCCGACCAGGTCCTTGCCCCACGGCGTGCCGGCGACGGTGTAGTCCGACACCGCTGAGTCCCACAGGCAGAAGCCTTCGTGGTGCTTGGTCGTCAGTACGGCGTACCGCATTCCCGCCTCGCGAGCGGCCCGGGCCCAGGCGCGCGGGTCGTACAGGTCGGGCTCGAAGTGGTCGAAGTACGGCTGGTAGTCCTCGTCGGTGAGCCGCTCGCGGTTCTTCACCCATTCGTGCCGGGCGGGCAGGGAGTACAGCCCCCAGTGGACGAAGAGGCCGAAGCGCCAGTCCTTGAACTTGGTGACGGAGGAGGTCAGATCGGTCATCGCAACGAATCCATTCGGTGTAGAGGCTTACCGGCCGCCGAGGCCGGTGACGAGCAGACCGCGGACGAGGTGCTTCTGCAGCAGGATCACCAGCAGCACGGTGGGCAGCATGGCGAGGATCGAGGCCGCCATCATCAGGTTCCACTGGGTGCCCTGCTGGCCGATGAACTGGGCCAGCCCGAGTGGCACCGTGCCCTTGTCCTCGACGCTGTTGATGATGACCAGCGGCCACAGGAAGCTGCCCCAGAAGGAGATGAAGGTGAAGACGGTCAGTACTGCGAGCGCAGGCCGCGCCAGCGGCAGCATGATCCGGAAGAAGGATCCGAACGGGCCGCAGCCGTCCACCCGGGCGGCCTCCTCCAGTTCGGCCGGGACGGTGAGGAAGAACTGCCGGAGCAGGAACGTGCCGAACGCGGTGAAGGCCCACGGGAAGATCAGCGCCCAGTAGCTGTCCACCCAACCGAGCGACTGCATCAGCCAGTACATCGGCACGATCAGCACTTCCTGCGGCACCATCAGCGTGCCGAGGAAGACCACGAACAGCTGGTCGCGGCCCCAGAACCGCAGCCGCGCGAACGCGTACGCCGACAGGCTCGAGGCGGCCAGCACCACCAGCGTGCCGACCACCGCGACGAACAGGCTGTTCAGGAAGTACCGGCCGAACGGCGCGAACTTGAAGGCGTCGGCGTAGTTCTGCCAGCGGATCTCGGAGCCGAACAGATGCGGCGCCGGGGTGAACACCTCGTCGGCGGGCTTCAGCGACGTCGATACGGCGTACAGCAACGGTCCGAGGAAGACGATCGCGACGATGATCAGCAGGGTGTGGGAGATCCCGCTGCGCGCTTTGCGGGCAAAGCTGTTGGTGTCGGATGCCTCTTTAGACGTCATGGTGCACCCACCGCTTCTGGCCGATGAACTGGATCGCGCTGAGGCCCATGATGATCACGAACAGCACCCAGCCCGCGGCCGCCGCGAGTCCCATGTTGAGGAACTGCCAGCCCTGGTTGTAGACGTACATGACGATGGTCTGGGTGGAGACGCCCGGACCGCCCTGGGTGAGGATGAACGGTTGCGCGAACACCTGGAACGAGGTGATCAGCGTCATCGTGGTGGCGAAGAAGATCGACGGGGTGATCATCGGCCAGACGACGTACCGGAACCGGTGCAGTGCGCCGGCGCCGTCGATCTGCGCCGACTCCAGTTGCGACTGCGGCACCTGGTCGAGCGCGGCCGAGAAGACCAGGAAGTTGTAGCCGAAGCCCTGCCAGATCGACATCGCCACGATCGCCGGCATCGCCCAGCTGGACGAGCCGAGGAAGTTCGGCGCGTGCACCCCGAACCAGGTCTGCAGGCCGCTGTCGATCAGTCCGTCCGGCTGGAACAGCAACCGCCAGACCATCACGTTGGCCACCATCGGCGTCATCACCGGGATGAAGAACAACACCCGGAACGCCTGCCGGCCTTTGATCTTCGGCCCGAGCCAGACCGCGAGCCCGAGCGACACCACCACGTTGAGCGGCACGTAGAGCACCACGAACAGCGCGGTGTTCAGCACCACCCGGCGGAAGACCGGGTCGTGCAGCAGGTGAGAGTAGTTGTCGAGGCCGAGGAACGAGCGCTCGCCGAACACCGGCCAGTCGAACAGGCTGATCCCCAACGCCATCGCGGTCGGGAACAGCGTGAACAGGGCCAGGCCGGCCAGGCCCGGGGCCAGGAAGACGCCGGCGCTCCGGCCGTCCCGGCGCAGCGCGGGCCGCCGTCCCGCCGGGGCCTTGCCCGGCGGGACGTCCCTCGGCGAGGTGACGGTCGTGGTGTCCGTGGCCATCAGGACCCAGCGCCCGCCTGGTCCTGGATGGTCTTCAGCGCTTGGTCGGGCGGGACCTCGCCGTTCAGCGCCTGGGTGCCGAACCGGGTGAGCAGGTCGGACACCTGGACCCAGTTCTTCGAGGTGACGAGCGGGACCGAGTGCTCGGAGGCGTAGTCCAGCGTCTCCTTCGCGCCGTCGATCCCGGCGGCGGTGAACCAGGCCGGGTGCGCGGCGGTGCGGGCCGGGTAGGCCCGGCCGGCCGCGGCCAGCGTGGTGAGTGGCTTCTCGCTGGTCATCGACATGATCGCCTGGAAGGCGGCGTCCGGGGTCTTGCAGGATCGGGAGATCCCGAAGCCCGACCCGGCGGTGTACGTCTTGGAGCCGTCCGGACCGGCCGGGATCGGCGCGATGCCGAGCTTGAACTTGACCTTGCCCTTGGTGTCGATCAGCGACCAGGGCCCGTTCAGCTGCATCGCCGCCTTGCCGGCGGTGAACTGCGTCGTCTCGAAGTCGGCGTTGCCGGACGGCACCGCCGGAGCGATCTTGTCGGTGTGCACGAAGTCGGAGTAGCCGGCGAAACCCTGCTGGAACTTCGGGTCGGTGAAGGCGAGCTTGCCGTCGGCAAGCGGTTCGGCTCCGGTCAGGGTCCGCACCCAGGACGCCACGCTCAGGTCGCCGGGTGTGGTCACGAGACCGGTCCGGCCGCCGGTGGTGAGTTTCTTGGCAGCCGCCTTGAACTCGTCCATCGTCCAGCCCGGCTTCGGCTCGGGCACCCCCGCCTGGGTGAACAGGTCGCGGTTGTAGAAGATCACCATCGGGCCGGAGTCGTACGGAATGGCGATCTGCTTCCCGTTCACCTTCAGGCCGTCCATGATCGGCTTGTCGAAGTCCTCGGTCTTCAGGCCGTACTTCGTGATCAGGTCGTCGAGGGGGAGCATCGCACTCGCGTACGACGCGGTCCGCAGACTCTGCATGCCGATGATGCAGGGCGCCTTCCCGCTGGCCAGCAGGGTGCCGATCTTCGACCAGTAGCTGTTCCAGTCGGTGCCCTGGAGCTTGACGGTGATCCCGGCGTGGTCGGCTTTGGCCTGGTCACCGACCTTCTGCCAGGCAGCCTGGTCCTCGGTGCCGCCGACCCAGAACTGCCAGACCAGGTCGGCCTTGTCCGCCGATCCCGACCCGCCGCCTGAGTTGCCACCACCCCCGCAAGCGGTGAGGACTCCCAGTGCGAGTGCCGCGGCGACGGCCACCAGCCGCCGCCCTGCCTGTGTTCGGTTCATCCGGACCTCCATGACAGACTATGTAGTCATCCGATCTTTAGGGGTTTTGTGGGCGATGGTCAAGACTTCGAACCCGCGTTATACGCTCTCACGTCCTATATTGGCCAAGATAGACATCCGATGTATGCCTTCAGGAGGCGAAGCCCATGCGGGTCACGGACGAAGCGATCGGCCGGATCAAGGAGATGATCGTCGCCGGTGAGCTGCGCCCCGGCGACCGGCTGCCGCGCGAGCCTGACCTGGCGGCCCGCCTGGGGTTGTCCCGCAGCTCGCTGCGCGAAGCGGTCAAGGCGCTCGCGCTGATCCGGGTCCTCGACGTCCGCCAGGGCGACGGCACCTACGTGACGAGCCTTGACCCGTCTCTGCTGCTGGAAACGATGGGCTTCGTCCTGGACCTGCACCAGGACGCGTCGGTGCTGGAGTTCTTCGAGGTCCGCCGGATCCTGGAGCCGGCCGCCGCGGCCCGGGCAGCGGTCCTGATGACCGCCGCCGACGTCGCCGTACTACGGGCGCTGCTGGACGAACTCGGACCGGAGCCGTCCGTGGAGGACCTGCTCACCAATGACGTGGAGTTCCATCGCCTGATCGCGGTCGGCAGCGGCAACCGGGCGCTTGCCTCCATCATCGACAGCCTTCGCCAGCAGACCTACCGGGCCCGGATCTGGCGCGGCATGACCCAGTCCGACGCGGTCGCGCGCACGGTCGCCGAGCATCGCGCGATCCTGGACGCGATCGCGGAACAGCAGCCGGAGGTGGCCAGATCCTGGGCGACGGTCCACATCGCCGGCGTCGAGCGATGGATCCAGGACGCGCTCAACCCCGGGCCGGCTGAAGCTCCAGCAAGACGGCCGACGGCATCGGCAGGGTCAGGTCGAAGGTCGAGCCGCTCCAGGTCAGCGGCTCGCTGACGAGCTTGCTCCGCTCGGCCAGCTCGCGCCACTGGTCGTCGGTCGGCCAGTCACCGACTCCGAGTTGCCCTGCCGCTGTCGCCAGGTCTCCAACCCCAATGGCCAGGTAAGTGGCGGTGGCCTGCCAGCTCGGGTCTACACCGGGCAGCGACACCTTGACCGACCTGGTGAGGTCGTAGGAGCCGTCGGCCTTGGTCTGGTCGAGGGTGAGGTTCCAGATCAGTACTGCGATGCGGTCGCGGTCGCGGGACGCCCAGGCCTCGACCAGGCTGCCTCCGCCGTCGCCGGTGAGGGTCACTGGCAGTTCGACGGGGCCGAGGCGGCTCAGCAGCGACAGCGCGTGGTACCGGGGCTTGGCCAGTCCGCCGACCGTCTGTAGGCCGAAGCCGCCGTGCAGAAGGCGTGGTGGGCGACCGAGCTCCTCGAAGTGGTCTGAGGCGACCCAGTAGGACAGCGCGTCGACGCGACCCGCCGCTGACCGCATCCCGCGCAGTACGAAGACTCCGGAGAAGACCGAGTCGTTGATCGGGTTGAAGTGCCGCGGCGTGACGCCCCACTCGGTCCACAGGATCCGTGCGTCGCCGAACCCGTGCCGTTCCAGCGACGCCCGTACGTCGAGCGGCGGGCTGCCATAGAGATGGGTCGAGACGAAGTCGACCGGTGAGTTGGTCGACGCCGCATGCGCGAGCAGGTCGTCGACCCAGCCCGCTGCTGCCGACGAGGGGCCACCAACGGCCAGCCGCGGATCCACCGACTTCACCGCGGCCGCCGTCACGTCGTACAGGCCCATCCACTCGGCCTTCGTGCCGGACCAGAAGACCGAAAGGTTGGCCTCGTTCCAGACCTCGAAGTCCCAGCCCAGTACCTCGTCCAGGCCGTACCGGTCGACCAGGTGCTGGACCAACGCCTGGACCAGGTCGCCCCATCGCTGGTAGGACTTCGGCGGCGAGATGATCGCGCCGTACTCGAAGACTGTCCTGGACGGATCTGAAGCCAGGTCGCGCGGCATGAAGCCGAGCTCGACCACCGGCCGCAGCCCGATCTCCAGCAGCTTGTCGTAGATGGCGTCCACCACCGTGAAGTCGTGGACGGGCTCGCCGTCGACCTCGGTGTAGACCCCGGTGTCGTCGTGGAAGATCGCGTGCGCCCGGACGGTCCGGACGCCGATCTCGTCGTGCGTCCGGCGCAGCGCCTGCTCGAGTTCGGCGCCGATCTCACGGCCGCCGGTGAGGTCCTTGCAGAGCAGCTGACTGAGTCGCTCACTGCCGATCATCGGAGCCCAAGGCCGTGGCAGCTCATTGCCTTCAGCAACGGCATCCACCATCACCGCGACGACCGGATCGGTGCCGTCCGCAACCAACGGCACCGCGCCGACGACCTCACTTGCCCGCCCCGCCGCGGTCACCTCCGGCACGCTCGCCACGGCGTACCGGTACGGCGTACCGGGTGTGCAGGTGGTGTCGACGTACGGCGACGCAGGCACCGACAGGATGTCGCCACTGTGATGGTCGACCGGCTCCAGCGGTCCGTCCTCCGTCGCTCGCAGGATCAGGTAGCCGACCGCACCGTCGACCGGTGACCACTCGATCGTCACCTGACCGACCCCGCCGACCGCCCGGACCTCCTTGGGCGGATCGAGATCGGGGAACCCGAACTCCCGGTGCTCGTCGCTCCGGACCGAGATCCGCGCGTCCCAGTCGGCTTTCGCGTCGCGCTGCATCCAAATCTCCCAAGTCAGTTGCTTACGTCCGAAGAAGTGGTCGGCACGTCCCTCCGCTTCTTCGGAGGTAAGGGGTGGTCAGTCGAGGCCGGCGGAGAACTGTTCCTGGGCGATCAGCGGGCGGATCCGGCGGGCGACGTCGCCGGCGCTGAAGTTGCGCCGGATCACGTCACCGCCGAAGACGTTGCCGATGGCACCCATCACCATCGCCTGGTCGAGTGCCAGGTACCGCTTGGCGATCAGGCCGGACCTCACCGCGACCGAGTCGTAGAACCCGCCACCGCCGTACGCGTGCAGGTTGGACTCGATCCGGGCCAGGTTGTCCAATGCCTGGCGCGGCGCGTACTGCATCGCCAGGAACGACGCGTGCGGGGTGACCACGCCATCGCCGTACGTCGGGTCGGGGTTCGTCCCCTCGCGGCAGCCCGCGAACCCGATGTCGTAGTTGGTCGCCTCCAGATCGGACGGGTAGCCACCCGGGTCCATGCCGATCGCGTCCACGCCGTAGACGGAGTACCCGCCCTTGGGATTGCTGGCCGGTGAGAATCCCCAGTAGCCGTACTTCGCGTCGTCCATCCCGTGTTCGAGATGCGCCCGGACGGTGAGCGGGTGGTTGAGTCCCCAGCTCCGCGGCGCCCAGGTCGCCTCCGGGACGAACAGGTCGGGCATCAACGCCTCGAACATGTCGCCGCCCCAGGACGGCACGATCCGCATGCCACGGTAGGAGAACGCGCCCTCGAACACGTCGATGCCGAGGTAGGTCCGGTGCACGCCGACAGCCTTCTGCTCCAGCCAGGACCAGTCGCACGAGTCCGGGAAGACGCGCTGCGTGGCGAAGAAGTGGGCCGGTGGGATCTGCCCGCGCGAGATGCCGATGTACGACGCGATGCGCGGCTCGGTGTTGCACGTGTCGTAGTGGAACTTCCGGTAGTACACGTCGGGTCCGGTGCCGGCGTGGTTGCCCTTCTCGGTCTCCTCGTCCGGCGGCGGAGTGACGAAGAAGCCACCGCGGAGGAGTCCGGCCGCGACTCCCGGCCGTGCTGCCGGGTTGTAGTAGTAGCCGAAATTCATCTTGTCGAGCAGGGAGTCCGCCAGCCTGCGCGCTCCCGGCTCGGCGTTGCGGACCACCATCAACGCGGCCGCGAACCAGCCGTTGTCGACGCTCGAGACGAACGGGGTGATCGCCTTCGTGCCGTCCGGATCGACGTGCAGCACCTCGCCGGTCGACTCGTCGTACCAGTTGAAGTACATCCCGCTCGGCTCGTGGTGCTCGACGCGGGACATCGTGGTGAGGGTCTGGGTGATCCGGCGCAGCGCCTCGTGCGGCGAGATGACGCCGAGCCGGCGGGCGACGACCGTGCTCCACAGGTAGCCGCCGATGTTGGTGGGGGAGGTGTACTTGCTGCGGACGGGGGAACTCACCGACTCGCCGATGTTGTCGGCGGGCAGGCCGGTGTGCTCGTCGGTCATCGCGACCAGGCTGCGCCAGGTGTCGCGGGCCCACCGGCCGACCAGCGCGCGGTCGTGGCGATCGGGGTGCCAGCCGCCTTTGAGAAGCTGGCCGGGATCTGCCGAAGCGCCGGCGTACGAGGCGCCCGTAGTACTGATCAATGCGGCCGAGCCGGTTGCTGCTAGAAGCGTGCGTCGGCTGATGGTGGCGGTCATCTGAGCCTCCTATTTACGGTGTCGGTCATTTCAGGCCGGTAATGGCGATGCCCTTGGTGACGTGGCGCTGGAAGGCCAGGAAGATCACCAGCACCGGTACTACGACGACGACCGCGCCGGCCATCAGCAGGCCGTAGTGCTGCGCGTTCTGTCCGGTCGAGTACAGGGCAAGGGCGACGGGCAGGGTGTACTTGTCCTCGGTCTGGGCGATCACCAGCGGCCAGAGGAAGTTGTTCCAGGAGCCGAGGAAGGTGAGGATCCCGAGGGTGGCCAGTGCGGGCCGCGTGAGTGGAAGCATGATCCGGCCGAAGATGCCCAGCTCGCTGGTCCCGTCGACCCGGGCGGCGTCCATCAGGTCGTCCGGCAGACCGGCGAAGAACTGCCGCATCAGGAAGACGCCGAACGGCGAGACCAGGAACGGCAGGATCAGGCCGGGGTAGCTGTTCGCCAGGCCGGCGTTGGTGACCAGCACGAACAGCGGCACGAAGGTGACCATCCCCGGCACCATCAAGGTCCCCAGTACCAGGATGAACAACGGGTTCTTGCCCTTGAAGTTCAGCTTCGCCAGGGCGTAGCCGAGCATCGAGCAGAAGGTCAGATTGCCCGCCGTGACGACGAGCGCGACCAGCGTGGAGTTGAGGAAGTAGCGCGGGAAGTTCGCCTTGCCGAACAGCTCGCTGTAGTTGCCGCTGGTCGGTGCCTCCGGCAACCAGGTCGGCGGCACCCGGAGCAGCTCGCCGTCGGTCTTGAAGGACCCGAGCAGCATCCACAGGAACGGGGCCGCGACCGCGATCAGGCCGACCACGGCGATCAGGTAGATCCACCAGCGGCGCATCATTTCTCCCTCAGCAGCCGGAACTGGATGAAGGTCATCACCGCGATGACGACGAACAGGATGTAGCTCATCGACGCGGCCAGCGAGTAGTTGCCGAAGCCGAACTGCTGGTACGTGTACATCGACACCGAGATGGTGCTGTTCAGCGGGCCGCCCTGGGTCATCACGAACGGTTCCTCGAAGAACTGCAGGTAGCCGATCCCGGTGGTGACGCTGGTGAACAGGATGGTCGGTCGCAGCAACGGCACGATCAGGTACCGGAACCGCTGCCAGGCGCTCGCCCCGTCGAGCTGCCCGGCCTCCTCGACGGTATGCAGGATGCCCTGTAGACCGGCCAGGAAGATGATCATCGCGGAGCCGAAGTTGCGCCAGACGGCCATCATGATCAGCGACGGCATCGCCCAGGTCTTCGACGCCAGCCAGTTCGGCCCGTCGATGCCGACCCAGCCGAGCACCGTGTTCAGCAGCCCTGAGTCGGGTGCCAGTACGAACCGCCAGATCACCGCGACCGCGACGATCGAGGTCACTACCGGCAGGTAGTAGCCGACCCGGAACAGGCTCTGGAACTTCTTCACGCCCTTGTCCAGCAGGACCGCCGCGGCCAGCGCCATGATGAGAGTCAACGGGACGCCGATCACCACGAAGTACGCCGTGTTGAACGCCGCCTTGCGGAAGGTCTCGTCGGACAGGGCTTTCACGTAGTTGTCGAAGCCGACCCCGTTCACCGCGAACGGCGTCCGGAGGTCACGCTGCTTCAGGTCGGTGAAGCTCATTCCGAGCGACCCCAGCACCGGCCCGGCCGTGAAGGCCAGGAACAGTACTGCGAACGGGAGCGTCAGGATCCACGCGGCGGCCGTCTGCCGGCCGACCGCGCCGGAGCGCTTCGTCGGTGGGCGAGGTTTGGGGGCGGGGCCGGCCACAGGCGTGGCCGGTCCCTTCAGCGTCGCTGAACTCATCGCCGATCAGCTACCCGTGCCGATCGACGACGCCTTGGTCTGGATCGCCTTCGCCGTGTCGGCGGGGGACTGCCCGGACTTGGCCATCTTCTCCACCTCGGTGTCGAAGGCGGTCGCGACCTGCTCCCAGTTCACGATCGCCGGCGGCGCCTTGGCGTCGTCGAGCTGCTTGCCGAACACCGGTAGCAGCGGGTCGCTGGCAATGCTCGGGTCGTCCCAAGCGGCCTTCACAGCCGGAAGGTCGGTGGACAGCTTGAACCACGAGGCCTGCGTCTTGGCGTCGGACAGCCACTTGACCAGCTTCCAGGCGCTGTCCTTGTTCTTGCCGCCCTTGAAGACGACGAAGTTGCTGCCGCCGACGAACGAGGTCGCGGACTTGTTCTTCGGCAACTGGAAGACACCGATGTTCTGCTTCATCTTCTCGCCGCCGAGCTTGGCGATCGAGCCGACCATCCACGGGCCGGAGATGAACATCGGCACCTGACCGCTGACGAACTGCGCCTCGGTCTGGTTCGGCGGCAGGTCGGTGCCGGCCACCTTGTCGGTGAAGAAGCTCTGGTAGTACTTCAGCCCCTCCTGCACCTCGGGAGTGTCGAGAGTGAACTGCTTGTCGTCGTCGCTGGTGATACTCGCGCCGGCCGACCAAGCGAACGGCATCACCGTCTGCCAGGACCCGGTGCCGCCCGGCTGCAGGTTGATCCCGTACTTCGCGCCGGCCTTGTCCTGCATCGCCTTGGCCATCGACTTCAGCCCGTCCCAGTCGGTCGGGGGAGTGGTGATGCCGGCCTTCGCGGCGAGATCCTTGCGGTAGAAGACCACCCGCGTCTCGACGTACCAAGGCACCCCGTACGACGTGCCGCCCACCTTCGTGGTGTCCAGTGCGCCCGGGAAGAAGCCCGAGGTGTCGATGCCGGTCGGCGTCGGGTCCAGTGCGCCGAGGTCGGCGAACTCGCCCATCCAGGTGGTGCCGACCATCGCGGCATCCGGCAACGACTGCGCGGTGATCGCGGTGGTGAACTTGTTGTGCGCGGCGTCCCACGGGATCGGCGTGACCGTCACCTTGACGCCGGGGTTGGCCTGCTCGAACTCCTTGGTCAGCTTGGGCAGGTTCTCGCCCTCGGTGCCCATCGCCCAGATGGTGATGTTCCCGGTGGCGGGATCGCCGCCGACACTGCTCGTTGCCTTCGGCGCCGAATCGGGGGAGTCGGCGGACCGGCCACAACCGGTCAGCGCCAGTGCCGTCGCGGTGAGCGCGGCACCGCCGATCACCAGTCGGCGGCGAGTTGTCAGGGTGGTCATTCTGTGTCTCCTCACTCGGTTGCTGCTGTCATCGCGTCCCCCGGTCCGGTGCCACAGCTGTCCCGCAGCACAAGCTCTGTTGCCAGTACGTCGTTCCGCGCCCGGGTCCGTTCCCCGGTGACGCGCTCATGCAGTCTTTGAGCAGCCAGCCGGCCTAGCTCCGCCATCGGCTGCCGCACAGTCGTCAAACCCGGCGACACATACCGCGCCGCCATCACGTCGTCCCACCCGGTGACGACAAGCTCGTCAGGTACGACGACCCCGCCTGCGGCCAGCCCCTTCAAGACCGCCAGCGCCAGCTCGTCATTGGCACAAACCAACCCACCCGGGCGATTGACTCCCGACCCACCCGCGCGGCTTTCTCCACTTTCCCTTGCCTTCAGCAACTTCATGGCCTGTGCGGTGCCGGACTCTTCGGTCAACGGCACCCGCTCAGGCTCGTTGACAGGCAACCCATGCGCACGAAGTGCGGCCGAGTACCCGGCGTACCGCTCCGACACGTCGTACGAGCTCGCCGGATCACCCACGAAGAGCAAGTTCTCGCGACCGTGGTCCAGTAACCGGCTCGTCAGTTGCTCCGCACTCACAGCGCTCTCGCTCCGGACCGAGTCGCAACCCTTCACCGGCGGATGCGCCACCAGCACGATCGGTACGCCGGCGCGCCGTAGATCCTCCACCGCCGGCAGATCGAGAGCGTTGCCGTGCACAACAATCCCGTCCACGCGTCCAGCCAGGTCACGCAGACTGCGCTGCGGATCCGCGTTGCCGTGGGTGACGGTCAGGATCACGCTCTGCCCGTGCTCACCGGCCCACCGTTCGTACCCCATCAGCAGATCGCCGTAGAACGGGCCGGCGAGGTCGGGCAACACGAGGCCGTGCGCCTCATGACGCTGCACCGCGAGACTTCGGGCGGCTCGCAGTGGCACGTAGTTCAGCTCGCGCGCCGCCTGATCGACCCGGGCCTTCGCCTTAGCCGACACCGGACCGGTCCCTTGCAGGACACGCGAAACCGTCGCGATCGACAGCTTCGCGAGCGCGGCGACGTCGTAGATCGTCGTCGGCCTGCTGGTCCCGGATGCCATCTGGCGAGTCCTCCCGAGCTGGCTGCTGATGAGCTCCCACGCAAAAGTGGAAGCGCTTACACTTTCGACCCTGCCCTGTCCTGACCCGATCGGTCAACCCCTCGGCCGCCTTCATCACGCTGAGTGGTCCGGCTCGGAGTCGCTCGGCTCGGAGCAGTGAGCACCTGCGGTCTGCGACGATGAGCCGGTGACCGCACACGGACTGTCAGGCGAACGGGAGGACCGGCTCTGGCTGGTCCGGCACGGCGAAACCGAGTGGAGCAAGTCGGGGCGGCACACATCGACGACCGACCTGCCGCTGACGGCGGAAGGGGAGCGGATCGCCGCGTCGCTGAAGGAGCGGCTTGCGGCCGAGCAGTTCGACCTGGTGCTGACCAGCCCACGCACGCGCGCGCGGCGTACGGCGGAACTCGCCGGCTTCCCGGCTGCCGAGGTCGACGACGATCTGGTCGAGTGGGATTACGGAGACTACGAAGGGATCACCACCGCGGAGATCCGCAAGACCGTGCCCGGCTGGACAGTCTGGGCGAAGTCCGTACCCAACGGCGAAACGCCCGCCCAGGTCGCCGCCCGGCTCGACCGCGTCAACGCCCGGATCGCCGCCGTCGACGGAGACGTCCTGGTCTTCGGCCACTCGCACGCCCTCCGCGCCCTGACCGCCCGCTGGCTCGAACTCGACGTCACCGAAGGCCGCCACTTCGTCCTGAATACCGCGACCGTCTCAGTCCTCGGCTGGGAACGCGGCTCCCCGGTAATCCACCACTGGAACAGCTGATCGAGGCCCCAGGACCTCAGCGACCAGCCTCAGCCATCAGGAGTCCAGAGCGGCGACCCCTAACTCACGATCAGGTCGATGAGGAGGTCGATGCGGTCCTCGTGGTGGTCGGGGCGGAGCCGATTGCCGCGGCCGAGAGTGATCAGCCCGTGCAGTGAACTCCAGAAGAGTTCGGTGAGCGCTTCGTGCTCGGCTCCGGCGAACGGTTCGGCCGTCTGGTGGAAAGCCTCGAAGGCGGCCCTCAGCGGCGCCGGGATTTCACCGGTACCGAACGTCAGGTCGGTCCGCCGGACGAACATCGCGTCGTACAGCGCAGGATGCTCGGCGGAAGGCGCAGTAGGCGTGCGCCAGACTTCTTAGCGCCTCAGTTGGTGAACTCGCCGCGGAGGTGGCCGCACGCAGCACGCCGGCCAGTTCCTCGAACCCTTCGAGGGCGACCGTCGTGGCGATGGCGTCCATGTTCTCCCGCTCGGTGCGCTCCCGCTCTTTCCTCGACTGTGCTGGCATCTACCTAAACTAGCATTGCTAGACAATCTAGCGATAGCATTGCCCACTGGCACCAAGGTGCTAGTGTAGATCGAAATGCTAGCAACGCTAGAAACTGGAGCTTCCGATGTCTCTTCGCCGTTTCACTTCCATCCTCACCGTCGTCCTCGCGCTCGCCCCGATCTCCTTCGGGCTGCGCTTCCTGCTCGACCCGCACGGTGCCGCGAGCGGCTTCGGTATCGACCCCTGGCCGACGGGCAACGCGGCCGGCTACTTCCTCGTGAAGGCGGGGCGCGACCTGTTCATGGGAATCGTCCTGCTGGTCCTGTTCGCCCTCCGTGAGCGGCGCGCGACGGCGATCGCGATGGCACTCGTCACCATGGTCCCGATCGTGGACATGATCACCGTCTTCACCCACGGCGGTTCCGCTGCCACCGCCCTCGGCATCCACGGCCTCACCGCCCTGATCGTCGCCGCCGACGCCTACCTCCTCTTCCGCACCATCAAGCCGACGGAAGCCGCCGCCGCCCTCGAGTCGAGTGGAACTCAGTCCGTTGCGGCTGACCACTCATAGAGGTCGATCGAGCAGTACTCGCGAAACCCGAGGCTCTCGTAGACGGACTTCCCTGCCGGCGACGACCCCAGTACGCCGTACGCGAACCCAGAGTCCCGCGCCTCCCGCAGTGCGGCGAGCGTGATCGCAGCCCCGATCCCGCGTCGCCGCGCCTCAGGAACGGTCATCACGAAGTACACGCCGGCGACTCCGGCGGCGAGGAAGACGGTGGTGGTCGCGACAGGCTCACCGTCAAGCAGGCCAAGGTAATGCCGCCACGGATCCCCGTACCCCTCCCGCCGATAGACCTCCGCCACCCACCGCGCTTCCTTCTCACCCTCCCCAAACCCTCGCCCCAACGTCTCCGCCCAAACCGCCAGCGTCTCGTCGTCCGCCACCCGAACAATCTCCAGCCCACCCGTAGCCGTCGGCTCGATCAGGTTGGCCAGTTCGACTGCCATGCCCGGCTCTGCGCCCCCGTACGTGAACCCCGCCCGCACCAACCGCTCACCCAGATCCGCCGGGCGCATCGACGGACCCACGTGCCAGCACCCGGGCACACCCAGCTCTTTCATCCGGGCAAGGGACTCACCGACCACCTGATCCGCAGTTGCCGAGTCCTCGAGCTCAGCCTCGACAACAGCATTGTGGTAGTCGATCGGTGAGCCGCCGATCGTCCAGCGCACCCCACCGTCCTCCCGCTGCTCCCCGCCTCCGGCTGCCCCCATCGTCATCAGCAGCTCAGCCGCGTTCGTCTCGATCGCCTCTACCAGCTCAGCCTCGTCCACCTGCCCAGTCTGCAACCCCACCCCGCTGACGGTCCCGCGATTTTCAACCAGCGGCGCGGGATCAGCCTGGTAGGGCGTTCCATTGGGCCAGGGTGGAGGCCAGGAGAGTGGTGGTGGGGAGGTCCTCGAATTCCTCGCGGCTGACGAATTTGGCGGCGCTGGCGTCGTCGCCTGCCGCCAGCACCCCGCCGACGGCCGACGCCTGGTAGTCACGGATGACGTAGACCCGGCCGCCGGGTGCCCCGCGTTCCACCTCGCCGACGAGCGGGCCGATCTCGACCGCGAGGCCGGTTTCCTCCGCCACCTCGCGGGTCAGCGCGGTCGGGTCGTCCTCACCGGCTTCGACCCGGCCACCAGGCAGCGACCACAGCCCGCGACCGGGTTCGTTCGCTCGCTGGACGACCAGCAACCGGCGCTGTTCGTCGTACACGAGGGCTCCGACACACTCGACGCGGTCCCCATCCATGTGGAGAACCATAAGTCGAACGCGCCGTACCGGACATTCCGTTGCGCCACCGGCGCCCGGGCACGCACCTGGACACCGCCATCGCTAACGGAATGTCCGGTACGGCGCGCTGCCAGCCCGCCCGGATAGCATCGCTGCTGACAGTTGTCCAGAGAAGGGATCCCGATCGCTCGTGCGTATCGATCTGCACACCCATTCGAACCGCTCGGACGGCACCGATCCGGTCGACGTCCTGATCGCGCAGGCGAAGCGGGACGGCCTGGACGTGATCGCGCTCACCGATCACGACACGGCCGACGGCTGGGCCGAGGGTCGCCGGGCTGCCGAGGACCTCGCGGTCGGTTTCGTCCCCGGGATCGAGATCTCCTGCAAGCTGAACGGCATCAGCGTCCACCTCCTCGCGTACCTGCTGGACCCGTCGTACGAGCCGCTGGCCGTCGAGCTCGCCACGGTCCGCGACGGCCGGACCGACCGGATTCCGTCGATCGTGGGCCGGATCAACGCCATGGGCGTCGAGCTCACCGTCGACGAGGTGCTGGCCCAAGCGACCGGTACGCCGTCCGTCGGCCGCCCGCACGTCGCCGACGCCCTCGTCGCCAAGGGTGTGGTCGCCGACCGCGGTGAGGCGTTCGACCGGTTCCTGGCCGACGGCCGCCCGGGACACGTGTCCCACTACGCGATCGACCCCGGTCGCGCGATCGACCTGGTCCGCGAGGCCGGCGGCGTGCCGGTGATCGCGCATCCGTGGGGGCGGTCGAGCTACAAGGTCATCACCGAGGAGACCATCGCGCGCTTCGTCGACGAGCACGGCCTCGCCGGAATCGAGGTCGACCACCAGGACCATTCCGCCGCTTCGCGTACTGCGCTGCGGGGAATCGCGCAGAACCTCGGCATCATCTACACCGGCTCCAGCGACCACCACGGCGCCGGCAAGATCAACCACGAGCTGGGTGTGAACAGCACCGAGCCGGAGCAGTTCCAAGCGCTGCTCGAGGTCGCCAAGACGAACGCCGCGGCCAGCGAGGCGACCGTTCCCGAGGCGTACCTGCCGTGAACAGCATCATCAATTTCTCGCTGCTCAGCTCGGTTTTCGTCACGCTGTTCGTGATCATGGATCCGCCCGGCACGGTGCCGGTGTTCATCTCGCTGACGGCCGGTCAGTCCCGCGCGGTGCGGAAGAAGGCCGCCTGGCAGGCCGTGCTGGTCGCGTTCGGCGTGATCGTGGTCTTCGCCGCCTTCGGCCAGCAGATCCTGCATCACCTGGGCATCACGCTGCCCGCCCTGCAGTGCGCGGGCGGCCTGCTGCTCCTGCTGATCGCCTTGCAGTTGCTGACCGACACGGCCGAGGACCCGGTCCAGACGAAGAACGTCAACATCGCCTTCGTCCCACTCGGTACGCCGTTGCTCGCGGGGCCTGGCGCGATCGTCGCCACCATGGTGTTCGTGCAGCGCGCCGACGGGAAGCTGGCCGACGTCGTCGCGATCTCGGTCGGCATCGTGCTGATCCACGTGGTGATGTGGCTGACGTTGCGCTTCTCCGGCGTGATCATGCGGATCCTGGGCGAGAACGGCGTCCTGCTGGTCACCCGGATCGCCGGTCTGTTGCTGAGCGCGATCGCGGTCCAGCTGGTGGCCGATGCCGTCACCGATTTCATCAACGCCGGCTGACGGTCCAGAAGATCCACGAGATGCCGAGAATCGCCCGAT
The DNA here is from genome assembly GCF_014217565.1 of Kribbella qitaiheensis. NCBI lineage: Bacteria > Bacillati > Actinomycetota > Actinomycetes > Propionibacteriales > Kribbellaceae > Kribbella > Kribbella qitaiheensis. Next base: position 2,515,970 of record NZ_CP043661.1, on the reverse strand, counting down.
GAACGACATGCTGCCGGGAATGCCGACGAAGCTGTTCGTCGCGACCCCGACGAAGCTGCTCAACTTCGCCGACTGCAAGCGAAGGTACCGCTACACCTACCTGGAGACGCCGCGGCCGCCGAAGGGTCCGCCCTGGGCGCACAACACGGTCGGCGCGATCGTCCACGAAGTGCTGGCCGAGTTCTGGCGCCGGCCCGCCTCCCGGCGTACGGGGGTGGAGGCGGTGAACCTGGTCCGCTCGAGCTGGCGGCACGAGGGGTTCCGCGATCCGGAGCAGTCGGCCGTCTGGCGCGAACGTTCGGCGGACATGGTCGCCACCTACCTGCACAACGCCGACCCGTACTTCGAGCCGCGCGGCGTGGAGCGGACCGTGTCGTTCAGCACGGAGCGGGCGAGCCTGCGCGGCCGGGTCGACCGGATCGACGAGCGCCCGGCCCGGGACGGCAGCGGCGGTACGGAGCTCGCGATCGTCGACTACAAGACCGGTCGCCGGCCGCTGACCAGCGCGGATGCCAAGTCGTCGCTGGCCCTGGCGCTGTATGTCCTCGGCGCGCGCCGGGTCATGCATCGCCCGTGCACGCGGGTCGAGTTGCACCACCTGCCGACGAACACGATCGCGGTCGCCGACCACGACGAGGAGTCGCTGGCCCGGCACCGGCGCCGCGCCGAATCGATCGCCGATGACGCGGCTGCCGCCGAGGCCGAGTGGAAGCAGGGCCTGACACCTGCCGAAGCCGATGAAGCCTTTCCGCCCGAGCCGTCCGCGCTCTGCGGCTGGTGCGACTTCGCCCGGATCTGCCCCGAGGGCCGTCGCGTCGCCCCACCTCGCGACCCCTGGGCCGCCCTCGACGAAACCGACGGCCTGCCCGCTCCGGAGATCGCCGAAGCAGGCTGACCGAGGCTGGCCGGCAGGGCCGGCTGACACCGCGCGGGGCCGGCTGAGATCCGCGTGTCAGCGGGATGTGCGCGGCGTGCCAGCGGGGGAGTCTTGGCTGAGGTCACCGAAGAAGAAAGGTGACCGCAATGACCACCAAGACGCTCAATCAGGTGTCCGTCCCCGGCGCCACGCTGCATTACGAGGTCACTGGCAGCGGCCCGGTCCTGTTGCTCATCTCCGGTGGCGCCACCGACGCGGCAGCCTTCGACGGGATCGTGCCACAGCTCGCCGAGCAGTACACCGTGGTCACCTACGATCCGCGCGGCAACTCACGCAGTCCGTACGCCGGGGAGCCGGCCGACGAGCGCGTCGACCAGGCGGCCGAGGATGGGCTTGCCATCCTGGACCTGGTCACGCCTTACTCGCCGGCCTACGTGTTCGGCAGTAGCTCCGGGGCGATCACCGGGATGGAGCTGCTCGTCCGGCACCCGGACCGGGTCCGGTTGCTGGTCGCGCACGAGCCGCCGGCGGTCGAACTGTTGCCGGACGCAACATCTTCGCGGGAGTTCTTCTTCCAGGTGTACGAGACCTACCGGCGCGACGGCCGGGTCGCGGCCGACCGGCTGTTCCTCGGCGGGATCGGGATGGACGAGGCCGACGAGCTGCCGCCGCTGACGGAGCTGCCACCGGAGTTCCGCGAGGTGATGGAGCGGATGGACGCCAACAGCGACGTGTTCTTCGAGCACAAGTTGCTGCCGTTCACCACCTATCGCCCGGACGTGGCGGCGTTGGCCGAGCTCGAGGACAAGATCGTCCCGGCCGTCGGCAGCGAGTCGTCGAAGGTGCTCCCGGCCGAGCCGATCCTCGCCCTGTCCGAGCGGCTCGGCTGGTCCGTGGTCGCGTTCCCCGGTGGTCACGCCGGCTACACCACTGACCCGTTCGAGTTCGCCACCCTGCTGTTGCGGGTGCTGGCAGGGAAGGTCGCGCGATGAGCGCCAAGACGCTGAGCAAACTGGCCGTGCCGGGCGCGACCCTGCACTACGAGGTGACCGGGTCCGGTCCGCTGCTGTTGCTGATCGCCGACGGCGAGTCGGACTCGGGCGCGTTCGACAGCATCGTCGGCCCGCTCGCCGCGGAGTACACGGTGGTCGCCTACGACCCGCGCGGCAACTCCCGCAGCCCGTACGCCGGGCTGGCAGTCGGCGAGGAGCCGGTTGACGAGCAGGTGGAAGTCTCATCGGCGGACGCGCTGGCTCTGATGGACCTGCTGTCGCCCGACCACCCTGCCTTCGTCTTCGGCACCGGGACGGGCGCGATCACCGGGATGGACCTGATGAGCCGGTATCCGGACCGGGTCCGGATGCTGGTGGCGCACGAACCGCCGGCCGTCGAACTGCTGGCCGAGGCGGCGAACTCGCGGGAGTTCTTCGCCGAGGTGTACGACACCTGCCGCCGCGAGGGCGTGCCGATGGCGCAGCTGCTGTACGCGGGCGGGACCGGGCTGGACGAGGACGACCTGCCTGCACCCGAGGACCTGCGACCGGAGTTCCGCGAGCTGCTGGACCGGACCGAGGCGAACGCCGGCAACTTCTTCGCGCACAAGATGTTGCCGTTCACCCGCTATCGGCCGGACCTGCGAGCGTTGAAGGAGGTTGCGGACAAGGTGGTCCCGGCTGCTGGGGTGGCCGCCGCCAGACACCTGCCGGCCCAGCCGGTGATGGTGCTCTCCGACGCCATCGGCTGGCCCGTGGTCAGCTTCCCCGGCGGCCACAACGGGTATGCCAGCCACCCGATCCAGTTCGCCACCCTGCTCGCCCAGGTGCTGGAGGCGGAGCTCAGCTAATCGAGTTGACGCCCGCCCGCGCCCCGGCGTACCGTCGCTCTCCTTCCCTTGACAACGGCATGTTCAGCATGCCGCCACAGTGGTGTCCGAACCCCCGGGTCCCGACGGATCCGGGGTAGTTCTGCGTGCCGCTGGGACCGTCGGATGCCACCTCGAGAAAGAGAGGAGGTACGGCGTGGGGGTGTACTGGGCGATCGCGGTGCGGTCGTTTCGGCGATTCTCGACGTACCGGATCGCCACCCTGTCCGGCGCGTTCACCAATACCGTGTTCGGGTTCATCTTCTGCGGGGTCTACCTGACCCTGTGGCATTCTTCTCCGGGCCTCGGCGGGTACGACGTGTCCGACGCGCTCACGTTCGTCTGGCTGCAGCAGGGATTGCTGGCGCCGATCGGGATCTTCGGCGCGACCACCACGATGGAGCTCGGCGAGCGGGTCCGGACCGGTGAGATCGCGGTGGATCTGTACCGGCCGACCCAGCTGATGATCTGGTGGCTCTCGGTCGACGCCGGCCGGGCCTGGTTTCAGTTGCTGACCCGGGGCGGCGCTCCGCTGCTGGTCGGGGCAATCGTGTTCGACCTGAACTTCCCGTCGTCCGTTGGCCAATGGCTGGCGGTCGTCGTCGGGCTGGCGTTCGGCATCCTGGTGAGTTTCGGGGTCCGGTACCTGGTCGCGCTGTCGGGATTCTGGATCACCGACTCGCGCGGGCTGGAGAGCCTGGCGATGGTGCTGTCGCTGTTCTTCTCCGGCACCATCCTGCCGCTGGTCGTGTTCCCCGGCTGGATCGGCGCGGTGGCCCGGGCGACCCCGTGGGCGGCGACGCTGCAGGTGCCGATCGACATCTGGCTCGGGCGCAACCCGGGTGGGACCACCTCCGGACTGGGGTTCCAGTTGTTCTGGATCGTCGTGCTGTTCCTGGCCGGCCGGCTGGCGACCGTGTTCGCGACCCGGAAGGTGGTGATCGCCGGTGGTTGAGATGTTGCGACGCGCCCCCGGGCAGTACTGGATGCTGGTGGCGATGTGGGTGCGGTCGTCGCTGGCGTACCCGGCTTCGTTCCTGTTGATGCTGGTGAGCCAGGCCCTCATCACGGGCACCGACTTCATCGCCGTACTGCTGATGTTCAGCCACCTCAAGTCCTTCGGCGGGTTCAGCCTGGCCGAGATGGCCCTGCTCTACGGGACGGCGTCGATGACGCTCGGACTGGCGGATCTCGCCACCGGATCGGTCGAGCGGATCGGGCAGCGGATCCGGTCGGGCGACCTCGATGTCTGGCTGATCCGGCCGGTTCCGGCGTTCCTGCAGGCCGTCACGGACAACTTCGCCCTGCGTCGGCTGGGTCGCCCGCTGCAGGCGCTGCTCGTGATGGTGGTTGCCCTCGGCAACCTCCAGATCGACTGGACGGCGCCGAAGGTGGGTCTGCTGGCGATCTCGCTGATCAGCGGGTCGGTCATCTTCGGCGCGATCTTCGTCCTCGGCGCCGCGTTCCAGTTCGTCTCGATCGACTCGGCCGAACTGGCCAACTCCTTCACCTACGGCGGCCAGCAGCTCACGCAGTACCCGTTGTCGATCTTCGGCAAGAACATCGTCCGGGCCGTCACCTTCGTCGTACCGCTCGCCTTCGTCAACTACTACCCGGTGCTCTACGTGCTGGACAAGCCGGCGCCGCTCGGGCTGCCGGGCTGGATCGGCCTGCTCGCACCGGCCGTCGCCGTCGTCATGATCGCGCTGGCGGCACTCGCCTGGCGTGGTGGTCTGCGTCGCTATCGAAGTACTGGGAGCTGAGCTTGAGCGTCATCGAACTGGAGAACGTGTCCCGCGCTTTCACCGTGTCGAGCCGGTCCGGACTGCGGCGTACCCGGCGTGAGGTCCGCGCGGTGGACGGGCTGTCCTTCACCGTCGAGCCCGGCGAGGTGGTCGGCTACATCGGCCCGAACGGGGCGGGGAAGTCCACCACTGTCCACTTTCGGTAGACGCTCCCTTCCGTGTCCTAGTCTTCGAGGTACGGGAGGTTGAGCGAGATGACGGTTGTTAGTGCGCTGGGTGTGTCTATGTGGGCCGACAAAATGGCGTTGATGCTGGGCGGCGCGAAAGTAATGGCGTTGAGCTATGCGCGGGCGAGTAAGGATCAGAAGCGCAAGAGCTATTCGGTTGACCAGCAAAGCGACATGAACAATGAGGAGATCGAGAAAAACGGGTGGACCAAACTCGGCGAGTACTCGGATAACGATGAATCGGCTTCGCGATTCAGGCGTAAGGCGGCTGGGCGGGAAGATTTCGCCGAGCTTTTGAAGGAGATCAAGACGGGTAAGGCTAATGTCTTGGTGCTTGTTGATGTTTCGCGGTCACAGCGAGATCTTGAAGTGTTCGCGATGCTGCGGAATCTGTGTTTTGAGAACGGCTGCTTCTTCTGGCTGGTCAACGGAAACCTTTATGACCTTCGGGTGACGGCGGACCGGAATTCACTGGCTAATATGGCGGTTCAGGGTGAGACGTTCTCGGATGCGGTGAGCGACGGCGTGAGCCGTGGATTGGCCAAACAGAAGAAGGACGGCCGTCCGGCGTCGCGTTGCCCGTATGGGTATGAGCGTTTCAAGGATCAGAAAACAGGCGCTTTCGACCGGCAGGTGTTTGACGTGACCGAGCGGACCGCTGTTCATACCGAAACCGGCACGGTAGAGGAATACACAACGTCCGATGTGGTGGAGAACATTTTCAGGCAGTTGCGTAAGTTGACGACTTCGGGTGCTATCGCCAGGGATCTCAACTCGCGGGGTATTCCGTCGCCGGGTGGTTTGCTGTGGTCGCGGCAGACAGTCGAGTTCATTGCGAGGAACGCGGCCTATATGGGGAAGCGGGCCAGTTACGGCACTGTGGTTTCTGATGGGCAGTGGGAAGGGATCGTGAGCCCTGCCGTATTCATGGACGTGCAGCGGATTCTTGATCGTGACGACAAAGGTCATGACAGGACCGGCAGGAAAGCGAAGGACAAGCCGGATGCTGAATGGCTGTTGTCGTATGCGGCTCGGTGTGCCGAGTGTGGCGCGTGGCTGGAAAGCAAGCACAAGTCCGCGAACAACGGTGCAGCGGTTGTTTACCGGTGCAGCAAGAAATACTGTTCGTCGGTAAACTTCGCGAAGTTCGATTCCTATGTCGAGTCGGTGCTGGTTGCTTGGCTTTCCCGTCCGGATGTTTACCAGCGGCTCATTTCACAGCGTCGGGTGAACGATGCGAGCATTAAGGCCCATGAGGACGACATTGCTTTAGCGGAACGGCAGTTGGGTGAGAACAAGGCTTTGCGGATGTCCGGCGCGATGCACCCGGATGATTTTGTGGACATGCAAAAGGATTTGCGTGACCGGATCGAGTTGGCTGAGAAAACGATCCGGGCTGCTGCCGTCCCGGATATCATTCAGGATTTGGTCGGGCCGGACGCAGCCGAGCAATGGGCTGCTATCCCGGAAGTAGCGACCCGCCGCGAGATCATCAAAATGGTATGTGCGCCGTTGCTGCACAAGGCGAACAAGAATCCGCGTATGCCGATTGAGAAGCGTGTTTCGTTCGGCGGTTTCATGAAGGATCTCGCCGCCTGAACTATCTAAAAGCCGACGCCCGCTGTTCCCCCGAGATGCTGAGGGGACAGCGGGCGTCTTTGTGTGTCAGTCGTCAATGATGCCAAGCACGCGGGCTAGCAGGGCAGCTAAGGCATCGTCAGGCAGTGGCCATTTTGCGGCTCTCGCGATGATGTCGGGATCGGTGGGTTTGTGGGGTTTGTCTTTCCAGTAGTCTCCGAGTTCGCGCGGCGAGGTTTTCGCCGCGCGTTGTTTCTGTGTGTTCTCCTTTCTCGCCTTTGCGGCGGGGTTTGAGGGACGTTTCCGGTTTGGCGTTGGTGATCGCCTCCTGCGGTCGGCGGTAAGGTCAGTTGCGCGTTAGTTCGCGCGAAACGTTGCCGGGTCACCCTGGTTGTGTTGCGGGCCGCGCGGGCTGGGCCGACGCGACCACCCCCGTCGTTGTCGGCCCAGCCATTCCGAGCCGGTTCACGGCACCGGCAATTTGGTGACTGTGTGTCACCGGAGTGGAAGTGTCTCGGAAGTGTTCGCGCCCCGGAGCGTGTGCCTCAACGTGCGGGCGCGCGCGAGATTCGTGCACAACTGGGACACCTGCGAACACTTACGTAACGTGATCCTGCGGGCGGGTGGTGGCCTTCCACCGGCCGTAGTCGGGGTTGGTCACGGTGCCGTCGGCCTGCCCCGCCTTGAGACGCCGGTAGATCCACGGGCGGCCCTTCCCGGTGGCCGCCTGCAACACGGCCAGGGTCACCCCCTCGCGCGGGGCGTCCCGCAGCGCGGCCCAGAGCGCCATTTCCGGCCCTGAGACGCCCAAGGGTGCCCCTGTGGTCTCCCGACCCCCTGACCGGCCGTCAGAACGGCTCTCAGAGGTTCCGGCCCCGGCTGTGTCGGCAACCGACCCGGTACGGGCGTAGGTGGCCGCTGTGTGCGTCACGTCGGCATCGGTGATGAGGAATGCGCGGCCACGGCGCGGCGTGTTCATTCCGGGTCCGGATACCAGGAATTTCCCGGCTCCATCAAACGACGTGGTATCCCACCCTGCCGACAGTTTCCCGGCACCCAAGATCAGATCTACGTCAGGCCGCTCATTCACTTTGAGGCAGAAGCGGATATTCATCTGTGACCGGATCGCCGACCCGTCTCCCATCGCCTTTTGGGTCGGACGCTGCGTCGCGATGATGAGATTCACGCACACCGCGCGTCCGCGCCGTGCGATCGAATCCGCGTATTTCTGTGCTTTCGCCGAAAGCTCCGCGTATTCATCGATAACAATGAACAGAGCAGGAGCGTCGAATTTCGGGTACCATTCACGCCGGCCGCGGCTTGTCAGAAATTCCGCGCGTTTCTCCAACTCTTCAACGCCTGCTTTCAGCAGACATTCCGCAGAATCGTTATCGGTAGCCAATCGCTGCAAGACATTCGACCAAGGGGCTAGCTCCATTCCCCTTTTCAGGTCGATACCCCAGATGACCGTATCGGCGCATTCAACGATCCGGGCCAGGATCACATTCAGCAACCCTGATTTGCCGGAGTCGGTAGCGCCACCGATCAGGACATGCTTCCGCAAGAGCGGCACGGTAATGGGCGTGCCGTCCTCGAACAACCCGACGATGATGGATTGGGTGATCGACAGGTGCGGTTTCCCGGTCACGGATACCGGGCGTGGTTCCCAATTCACAGGGGCGGCGTGCGGGTCGGTTTCGACCAAGCGCAACGTGAATTGCGACGCATCCTCGGTGACCGGTTCCGCGCGTGTCCCCCCGATCCGGGAACCCAATGCCGATTCGAGCTCGGGGAGATGTTTCACCACATCACCGTAGGTTTGGCCGCGCCGAAGTTTAATCCGTGCGGTCCATCCCCACCGGTCCATAACCGCCGACACCATCTTTGCCCCGGTCAGTCCGGCGGCATCGGCAGTGTCTGGGAATTTGTCGCGGACAATCCGAACGCGGGTCAGGCGTCGCCGGTCCTCTCGCCACAACCACGGACCAGCGAAAACCCCGGCACCCAAGAGAGCGAAAGATTCCATTGGCCCAGCGGTCGCGCCGTAAATGGCCGCACAAGACAGCCATGCCGACACGTAACCGATAAAACCGCCACCCCACAGCCGGACCCGCCACCGGGCCAGCAACGGAAACCGCTCGACCAAACGGGCCGGACGAATCGCGAGAGTCACAATTCCAGCGATACCGGCCAGTCCGGTCACTGGCCACCAATTGGAGTGCACTGCGTGGAGCCATGCCCCCGCGATAAAGCACCCTGCCAGCCAATACAGCGGGGCCAGCTCCGCGCGGTAACGCCACAACACGCGGAACAACTCGCCCACCCAATAGGCATCATTACCGCGTCCATAGTTGACAGGAATCATGAACATTTCGTCCCGGCGGCCACGACGACCGCCGGGGCGGCCCCGGTAAGGGGCCGCGCCACGGCGACGCATCAAAGCTGTTCACCTCCCCAAAAGATCAAGGGGAGAACATCGGCCAGCGGGTGAAAGACCGGGGGCGCGGCGAGGGCATCCGTGACGTAAAGCCACGGCGAGTCCAGCACCCACAACGGGGCAGGACGAGAGTCGTTCTCGACCGCTGCCAGCAACCCGGCACGGCACGCGGCTTCGAGAACGAAATAGCGGGAACGGAGACGCTTGATTTCCCGGACCAAGTCGGCAACATCGGCCGAAGAGATGACGAAAGCATCCACGCCGGTATCGGCGGGAAGGTTCAGGGGAGCCGCGCGCAAAGTCGCCTCAAATCGGGCGCGGGCTGCATCTACTTGCTCAAGAGACATACGACGTGCGGAATGCACGTTCAGAACAAATCACCGACCTTTGATAGACAACATGAACCCTGCAAAGACATAGAACTACTCCAAACGTGTTAGGAAATGACAGATACCGCTGGGAGTGGCCGGGCCACAAACTGCCTCCCTAGACAGTGGCCCGACCGTGTCAGCTACTTAGACACCGGACACAGCAATTACTTAGCGCCGAGGAACTCGGACAGGAACTGCCGGATATACGGCGCGAACTCGCTGGATGCCAGGAAGAACCCGAACAGAACACAAATCACAGCCTGAATGACCGTGAGACTTGTGTAGCGGATCAACACAAAGACACCGACAGCAAACGTCAGCAGCAGTGACACCGAAATAATCAGTACTCATCACCCCCTCTCGATTCTCCTCGGATAGTGAAGAGAGAGGGCAATGTCCCCGTGGATTGCCGGTCCGTGAGATTCACCGGCAACCTTTCGTCTGGCCGTTCCGCGCATAGGCGTAGCGGCGCAAACACTTCTCACAGCCAGCCCGGCCCCTGTCCTTTCGCGCAAGACATGCACAACGAGTCAGGTACCGCATTTGCTGACCGAGCTTCAAACAACCACCTCCGCATGAGTGACGAATCGTTCTCTATTGCCCAACACAACCACCTCTCGAATGTATTCCCAAGCTAATTGCAACAAGTTGCAAACCCCCTAACACACCGACGCAAATCGGGCTGCAACCGCACGATAGGCCCGCGACCGGCGCACGGAACACTTACCCCTCGGGGGACGGGTAAGTGTTCCGTGAGTTGCGGTCACGGGTTACGTGTAAAAACTATTCAGTTGTGTTTCAGCAGTCCCCCGCTCGCTTGTGAAGTGCCATACGCAATCGAATGGGACGCGAGCGAGGGACTGCCGTCTATTGGAAACGGCGGGGCGCTACATGGTTCTCTTTTCCGTTGTGAGGGGCGGAATGGTTACGCCATGCCGCGCCCCGCCGAAGCCAGGATGACCGGGCAGAAACCTTGATGCTGCCCACCGGCCAACCTGACCGGTCAGAGTTACTCGACGTGTCCGGCAATCAGCACCTGAACCCCGTCAGCCGTGAAAGCCTGCAACGCGACCAGCGGTGGAGTACCTAAACCGGCGAGATGATGCACGCCCGGCAAGATCACTACACGTTCGCCCGTACCGTGCAGTTTCTCCGCCATGCGCGCGAAAGCGTCAGGGACCGTCTCCAACTCTTCGACAAAGATTTCGGCGATCTCCAACCCCCTCGCTCGCGCGAAAGCGATGATGCCCTGCTGGGCTTGCGCCATTTCCCGTGGCGTCATCAGCACATGCCGACGGATATACGCCGCGACATACGGTGCCGGTTTCTGCCCAGTGCTCACACTGTTCTCCGCAAGAATCGTCATTGACCCTCCCCGCTCGAAAGACTGCTCTTCCACTTCAGAATCGAAACCAACGGTAAAACTTTCACGTCCACGTCAAGTTCTTTGAACCTGTTAACCACCGACACGGCAGGCTCACTGTCCGGGAAATAGTTTGGCTCGGGCACAAGCACCACCCTGATACCGCGCGACTCGACCCGCTTAAGCAATGCCCTTAAAGCCACCGAAGAATCTTCCGGCTTCTCAACGAACAGGCCGACCACCTGCACGCCGCTCTCTACGGCAAACCGGCGCATAACCCCTTGGAGCGAATACACATCAGGCTTAGTCAACGGCGGCACATGCCGCAGATAGACCAACGCATACCGCTTGAGCCAGTCCCCGCAGTCATCCATCAGGCCGACCCAGAACCCGACTCATCGCGACGCATAGACGCACGAATCGCAAGAATCGTCGCGAAGTCAGCCAAGGCCAGCACGGCCAGAACCACCGCGCCCCAATTGGCCGCACTCTGGATATCCATCAGCTATCTGACCTCCTCCTGTCGCACCGTCTCCCTGGGCCTTGGTCGGCCATACGGAGTAGCCTGCTAGGTGTTGGACGTTGAGACCAGGGATCCGCTGTCTACAAGCCGTCTACAAATGGCGTGACGGTGCGGACATCAGCGCTAGGAGCGGGGCACGATGGGCAGTAGCTTTGGGGAAACCCTTAGATCGGTGCGGAGCTCGCGAGACCTGAGCCTCCGGGGCTTGGCCCGTCTCGTGTACTTCTCTCCGGCGTTCATTGGGCACGTCGAAACTGGATTGCGACAACCAACCGAAGCATTCGCGCAAGCTGTGGACCAAGCGCTAGAAACATCTGGCTTATTCACAGAGCTTGCGCGGTTAGGAGATGATGACGAAGTGTACCGCCGCACCCTTTTGAAGGCGCTCGGAACGCTAACGAGTGTGGGCGCAATTGCGCCGAGTGCAGTCGCAGAAACGTTGCGTCATTCTCTTGATCGAGCGGCGAGCCTTGTCACTGATGCCGACGATTGGGAAAGCATCGTCTCTACTTATGGTCGAGGCTTTATGACGGAACCACTTTCTGAACTGTCGCAGAGAGCCATGGGTGACTTGCTCGTTTTGTCGGCCAACCCCCACCTCAGAGGAAGGCACGGCGTCCGGCTCGCAATGGTCTATGGATCGTCAGTTGCTAGCCTTGGTGATCCCGTCACCGCCAAACGTTGGTATAACACCGCTGTTAAGTTGGCCGATCATTCCGGTGATAGAGATATGCGTGCGTGGAGTCGGGCCAGACTTGCGTATCGCGTGTTTTATGAAGGCGGCGAAGATAAAGAGGTCCTGCAATCTGCTGACTACCCGATCACGTTCGGTGGTCCAGCGTCAGCCCTGATCGAGGCGCACGCGGCGAAGGCTCATGTCTTCGCTAGCCAAGGGGATTCGAGATCTGCAAATCAGGCTTTAGGTTCCGCCTACCGGTCACTAGAGTTGGCTCAAGACCAAGATGGTTCGTCAATCTTCGCGATGCCGGGTTGGCGTTTAGCTATCGCCGCTAGTTGGACCTACACGGCGCTAGGTGATATTGCCAAAGCCCAGGCTATTCAGGCCGAGGCCGAGAAGCTTCCCAAAGCTGCGATCCGTTGGCGTGCTCAACTTGATATGCACCGAGCTTGGGGCGTTGTGCAAAGCGAAGACATTGATACTGGCGCTGGCCAAGCTCGCCAACTTCTAGAAACCGAACGGAGCAAGGTAATTCACGGTCTCGGTCAGCGCGTATACCTCGCCGTGCCACCGAGTGAACGAGATAGAACTTCCGTTCGCGACCTCGCCGAGGCGCTAAAGGTTCGATGATGACGGCTTTACAGCAAGGCTGGATCTTCTGCGCTGACGGCTTCGGCTGGTTGCAGCGCCTGACGCCCGAAGGTCTGCTAAGCCCGGACTCTATGAGAGTCGATATTTCGAGCATTACAAGTCCTGCTGACTTGCCGGATACATGGAGTGAGTTCCTGTCGGGCGACGGGTGGTATATCGGCGTTCCGGTAAGGATGGTCAACGAACTTGCAGCAAATCACGGAGACGTGATTGATGTGCAGTCCTCCTACATTGATTGGCAGACGCCTTCTGCGGACTCAGATAACCCCAGATGACGAGGCAGCCTGAACCGCTGAGGGTCGGTGGCCCTGCGGGGAGGCGTGTGACCCTCTCCGTGGGCCGCTACGGGCTGCGCGGCAGGCCACTGAAAGTGGCTCTGACCTGCGGAAACGTCAAGGGTGCCAGTCCTGCAACTTGACTACGATCAAGATGCTGACCGGCATCCTGGTCCCGACCGGCGGGGCGATCCGGGTGGCCGGGGTGGATCCGTCGCGGAACCGGCTGAAGCTGGCCAGGCGGATCGGCGTCGTCTTCGGTCAGCGCACGACGCTGTGGTGGGACCTGCCGTTGAAGGACTCGTTCGCGGTCCTGCAGAAGATGTACGGCGTACCGCGGGACCGGCATGCCGAGAACCTGGCCACCTTCGTCGAACTGCTCGATCTCGGCGACCTGCTCGACGTACCGGTGCGGCAGTTGTCGCTGGGTCAGCGGATGCGCGGCGACATCGCGGCGGCGCTGCTGCACGACCCGGAGATCGTCTACCTGGACGAACCCACGATCGGGCTCGACATCATCAGCAAGGCGCGACTGCGCGAATTCCTTGCCCAGGTCACCAAAGATCGCGGGACGACGATCATCCTGACGACCCACGACCTGGACGACATCGAGGCACTCTGCTCGCGGGTGATGGTGATCGACCACGGCCATCAGGTGTACGACGGAACGCTGGCCGGCCTCCGGGCGAGCCAGTCGGCGCCCCGCACCCTGGTCGTCGACCTCGCCTCCTCCCTCCCGCCCATCACCGTGGACGGTGCCACCGTCACCAAGGTCGACGGCCCCCGCCAGTACCTCTCCTTCCCCACCACCACCTCAGCCGCGCCCCTGGTAGCCCAGATCGCAGCCTCCTACCCCCTGGTCGACCTCTCCGTAGCCGAACCCGACATCGAATCAATCATCGCCCGCCTCTACACCGCCGCCGGCACTCGCTAACCCGAGCCGCCTTACGTCCGAAGAAGTTAGGGTCACGCCCACCAGTACTTCGGACGTAAGCGCTCTCGGGGGTTGGGACGCTTCACGCCGTGCGAAACCTGTGAGTCAGGCCAGGTCGGCAATGTGGGCGGCGAAGACCTGGTCGGTGGTGAGTGACTCGGGGTCTTCGAGCCAGCCTTTGAGGGAGTCGGGGAACAGCGTTCCGTCAACTGTCCCGACGCCGCCGGAGATCAACCGCCGTGCCTCCGCGAGCCCGATGTCGGAGTAGTGAAGCTCCCTGAGCATGAAGTAGTCATGCCGCAGCCCGTCGTTGCGGTGGAACTTGCCGGTGTTGGCAACATAGGTCCAGATATCCTCATCGATCAACGCGGCAACCCAAAGCCGTCGACTAGCATCACTGACCAGGTAGAGCCGCGTCATCGTTCGATCCCATCTCGAGGTTTGCCGGGCGCCGGATGTCCAGGCTTGGCCGGTACTTGGGCGGTCGAGGGCGTTTTCGCACCAGGTCGCGCCAAGGCGGTGCTGTGCGTCCCACCGTAGCTTCTGGTACTGACAGGCACGCCACCGAGTTCGGTGAGTTCTGCGATGCCGATGGGTTGCCGCATCTGGACCGACATGCTGATGCAGGCGGCGCGGGCGGCGGCGCGCGCGGGTGGGCTCTGGCGCGGATCGCGCTCGACCTCGTAGAGGGGAGTGGTCCGGGTTTTGACCTCGAGCGACTCCTGCGAATGGATCTGTAGCTCGACCAGTTCACCTTGACAATGCATGAAGGCGTGCAGCCCCTTGTATCTGCTGCCATCGACGTACGAGTGATGCGCCGAGTCCATCACCCAGCCCTTGGACTGTAGGTCTCGCACGATGCCGGCTGCGGCTTCGACGAGGTCGTCCGGCTCAGGGGCAACGACGGTGTAGCGAAGAACGTCCTCAGGATCACGGGGCGACCAGTAGTTCTCCGTCTTGCGGAGCTTGCGGGCCAGGGAGTGTGGGGACTTCATTCGGTTCTGTAGGTTGTGGGGCACCGTGCCCGACGGAACGGCAGCCGTGAAGTCTGCTGTGACTCGCTTTTCGACCTCGAGCGCCCTGGTCAGAAATTCCAGGCCGCGGGTTGCCGCACCTGCACCGAACTCCGCGGCGATCTGAGCCTTCGAGGGCAGCGGATCACCCCAATCGAGTGGACGGTCGGCGCTGAGGCGGTTGTGAAGATCGTGCGGCTCGGGCAGGTCGTCCAGCTCTGGCGGTGGCATCAGAATTCTCCCCAGTAGATTCCGGTCCTTCGACGGTAGTCAGCCGCGAACAAGCCATGGGGTGGCTTCTGAAATCTGTGGATAACTGGCTCTTCCGACGTAGGTGTGGGTCAGGAGGGTTGCTCGTTGGTCCTGTTTTGGCGTTGCGTGGATGGGCGGGTTGACGGGCTGCCTGTACGCCGGTGCGCGGGGCCGGGGTGGTCGGGCGGTCGTCGGGTCCCGGTGTGGGGTGGCTCCGCCATGCCGAGGACGGACTCGCTTCTCCCGCAGACTCCGCCCTGCCGCGCCCTCCACTCGTCCACCTACCGCCCGACTTGCCACCGATCGCACCTACCGGATCGCCTCGCCGTGCCCTCGTCTGGCGAGGTAGGCCGGACCGCTGCGCCATCACAATCGGGTAGTTCTGGCCTCCGGCGAGCGTGGTGGAGAGTGCCGCGCGGTGATTGTGATGGTCTGGCGGTCCGGAGGAGCTTGCGTCCGAAGAACTGAGGGCCCTGCACTCGACTTCTTCGGACGCAACGGGCCCTGGCGCACTGGGCGAACTGGGCGACCTCGGGGATGGCGGCTTGTCGACCGTTTCATCCACAGAACGGTAAAACCAGGCGAATGATCAACTTTCGCGATGCAGGGGGCACTGACAGGGGGCACTGACTCGGCCCCACAGATGCGTCAGGAGTGCTGGGTAACTGGGGGTTCTGGGTGGCGGGCGGGGCATGACCTGGGAGAACACGCCCCGCCTTTCTTCTTTTTAGCAGCGGCTCGGGGTAGCCCCGCTACGCATGACCTGGGAGAACACGCCCCGCCTTTCTTCTTTTTAGCAGCGGCTCGGGGTAGCCCCGCTACGCATGACCTGGTGGGGTTGTTGTCGTTGACTTGGTGGCGGGACCCAACCGGTCTGGGGGGTCCGCGGGTAGACAGGGTGTGTCGACGATGACGAATGAGCGGAGTGCGAACGCTCCGCCCGCGGACGGGGCAACGTTCGTCGCGTGGGTGCGCCCACATCTGGCCGCGATGGCCAGGGTGGCCGCGCGGCTCGCGGTGGGAGCCGACCGCGACGACATCGTCCAGGAGTCACTCACCAGGGCGTGGATGAAGCGCGACCAGTACGACGCCTCCCGCGGTACGGCGTCATCGTGGTTGCTCGCGATCACCGCGGACCAAGCCCGCAAGGCGGCCCGCCGGTTACGACCGGTCGCCGAGCTCGACGACCACGACGCCCCAGTAGCCCGCCAGGACGTCGAAGCGCGGGTTGACGTCGACCAGGCACTGACGACCTTGTCCACACGGCAGCGACTGGCTGTGGACTGCTACTACTTCGCTGACTTGTCGATTACTGACACCGCAGCGGTGATGGGTTGCTCCGAGGGCACCGTCAAATCAACTCTTTCCGATGCGCGGGCACGCCTGCGCTCCTTGCTGGAGGTCAGCGAATGAGCCCGACCGACGAGGTCGACGACCTGCTGACGGAGGCTGGTGCCCGCTGGCGGGCCGGTCAGCCGTCCCCGCCCGAACCGGACCTGGACCGGATCATCGTGTCGAAGAAGCCGCGCCGCTGGGTCGTCCCAGCGCTGGCCGCCGCCAGCGTCGCGGCGATCGCGACCGCCGCGATCGTCTTCCTGCCCGACCGGAACGACCCGTCGCCATCCGTTGCCCAAGGCAAAGAGTCGACGGCGGCGGGCAAGGGCGCGATCGCATCGACCGGAGCCAGGAAGCATCCACTGCAGGTGCGGAACGGCGACCGGGTCCAGGTCGACGGCCAGGTGGTCGCCGCCCCCGCCAAACCGGCCGTCTACTGCATCCCGGTCGCCTCGGATCTGCCGGCGACCGTCGGCGCGCCCCCGAAGCCCGCGGCCTGCGCGCCCGGCGCGGAGGTCAAGCTCACCGGAGTGGACCCGGACAGGCTGTCGGGGTTGCCGACGGTCGACGGCGTGAAGGCCGGATTCGCCCACCTGGAAGGGATCTGGACCGACGGCCAGATCGCCGTCGACAAGCAAGGTCCGGTGGTGAAGCTGCCGGACGCCGGGTCGACCGTCCCGTGTGCCGCACCGACCGGCGGGTGGAAGCCGGGCGACTCCAGCGACCTGGTCACGCCGGCCGTCGAGGCGTTCGTGAGCGCACGCCCGAACCAGTTGCAGGAGCTCTCGATCGGCTGGCCGAACGGTCTCCCGACCGACAACGGCGCCTCGACCGGTCCGAGTGTTCTGATGATCGGGGTCGCCCATGGTGACGTCGCCCAGATCCGCCGGCTCCTCACCCCGCTGGTCAAGGGCAACCTCTGCGTCACCCAGGTCAAACTCAGCAAGACCGAGGTCGACAACCTCCGCAACAAGCTCGCCGCCATCCCAACCTCCGTACTGAGCCCCCTCAGCTACGGCGGCGGCGTCGGCGACCACCCCGTCAACATCGACCTACGCGTCCTCGACGACAAGGCCGTCACCGCCCTCGAACCCCTGGGCCTCGACAACCTCAACATCCAACCGGTGATCAAACCAGCCCCTTGATCACCGGCGAAGCACACGGCCCCCGGGAAGACCAGCTTCCCGGGGGCCGCGTGCTGTTGGTGACTACCGATCGTCAGCCATGCACCCTGTCCTGCAACGAGGTCCGGCGCCCGAGAAGGTCGCCGCGATCAGCTGAGTAGGTCGATCAGGGCGTCGCCGCGAGGGGTGCGTTGGATGCGCACCTCGCGGCCGGCGCGTTGGCGGACGACCAGGCCGGCTGATGCGAGCTGGGTGCAGTGGTACGTCGCGGTGCTCGGTCCGGCGTCCAGTTGATCGGCCACGCCACCCATGCTGTTCGGGCGGTCCAGTGCCCGCAGGATCGCGGCCCTGATCGGTCCGAGCAGCAGGCTCAGGCTGTCCTCGGCCGTGACGACCGGTCCGGTGCCGAGTCGCTCCAACCCTGGCACCGGATAGCCGAGCCATGCCCGGTCGGGCTCGTCCAGGTTGAACACCGAGGCGGCCGCACCGGAGACGAGCGGCACCATGACGAGCGGGCGATCCTGGAGCTCGACCCGGTACGGATAGCGGTCGGAGAGGTAGAGGGTCTGGTCGGCGTACCGGACTCTGGTGCTCAGGTTCGACAGCAGGACGTCGAGACCGCCGGTGACCACGGCCCGCACCGATCCGCTCGGCCTCGCGGGTGCGGAGGGCGGTGGACTGCTGCCAGATCGGGGCGTACGCCTTCCAGGCCGCGGCGAGCACCTTCACGTACAGGCTGGTCCACTGCCTCGGCCTGCGCAGGGCGCCTCGCCACGGCGTGGGCGGCTCGCCGGGTGCCAGCATCTCGACGCCTTCGCTGAGGTCGTCGGGGGAGAGGTCGGCGACCCTGGTGAGCTGGTCCTGGACGGGTGAGCCGTCGATGCCCAGTGGGGTCAGGCACGCGGGAAGCAGCGCGCGAGTGCGGTCGAACATCGGCGTCACCGCCTGGGCCGCGTCGGTGGGCAGCGAGCGGCGGACGGCCCGGAGCCAGTCGGGCGCGATGCCCTGCCGGGGTCCGCCGAGCGCGTCGACGACGATCGAGATCAGGCTGGCCATCGGAGCCGGCGCGACGGCGATCCGGACCCGGTCGAGGTCGCCCAGGACAAGCTCGGTGTGCCGTGGGCTGAGAGTCTGCAGTGCGACTCCTTCGGCTTGCACCGTCATCGGTGGACACCCTCCACTCGGCAAAACTCGTCTGGACCAGATGAATGGCCACCAGGCCACTATCGGTCACGGCGGGGGCCCGTCCAGTCCCTTTCGAGCGTCGTGGAAAGGGTTGACGGTGAGTTTGCGAGGTGTTCGCCGGCTGGGCTCAGCGTTTGTGGAAGAAGTCGACCAGGAGACGCGCGGTGGCGGCCGGCTGGTCGATCGCGGGGGAGTGACCCGCGTCGGGGACCGTCTGCGCCCGTACGCCGAGGGTCTCGGCCATCGCGTCCTGGATCGGGAGCGGCCAGCCGTCGTCGGTCTCGCCGTACACGACCTGCGCCCGGACGCCGGACCTGGCCAACTGGTCCGTTCTGTCGTCGGTGTCCAGCAGCCGCTTGGTGATCTCGGCCAGCCCGATCGGGGCGTTCCCGGTGAACCGCTTGCGCAGGAAAGCGGTGACGTCACTGGCCGGCGCCACGTACGAGAGCTCCTTGCTGTCGTGGTCCAGCTTCAGGTCGTAGACCTGCTCGATCGGCAGGTTCTCCAGGCCGAAGGCGAGCATCTGCAGCCCTTGCCGCGTCACCTCGTCGCCGAAAGCGCCAGGGCCTGAACAGAGCAGCGTGATGCTGGAGAACACACTCGGGTCGGTCAGCACGGCCTCGCGCGCGACCAGGCCACCGAACGAGTGCCCGACGAGTTGGCTGTAGCCGCCGAGCGCCGTGCTCATCGCGACCACGTCGGCGCCGAACTCGGCCAGCGTGTACGCCGTGGCGTCGGCCGGCCCGGGCGTCTCGTACTGGCCGCGCTGATCCACGGCGACGGCGATCCACCCGTACCGCGCGAGGTGGTCCACGAGTGGGGTGAAGTCCTCTTTGCTACCGGTCCAGCCGGGGACCAGCAGCACCGTGCCGAGCGGAGTACCGACATCCGGGCGGGCCTGCAAGGTGGCGAAGCTGCCACGGTCGGTGTCCAGGGTCGCGGGGTGCACCCCGTCGGGCAACGTCAGCGTGCGCGGAGTACTCACACCCAACCGTAACCCGTCCCCCGATCGTTGCGTCCGAAGGCTCGAGGGTCCTGCCCCACGGGGCTTCGGACGCAACGGGTCGGCGGGGTGGGCTACCGGGCGTTCCGGGGTGCGGCACAATGACGACCGTGCCTCGCACACTCGCGGTTGCCAACCAGAAGGGCGGCGTGGCCAAGACGACCACGGTTGCCTCACTCGGAGCTGCCCTGGTGGAGCTCGGTCAGCGCGTGCTGCTGGTCGACCTCGATCCCCAGGCCTGCCTCACGTTCTCGCTCGGCATCGATCCCGAAGACCTGGACAAATCGATCCACCACGTCCTGCTCGGCGGGGTGAAGGCGCGCGACGTGCTGGTCGGCACCGACGAGGGCCCGGACCTGTTGCCGGCCACGATCGAGCTGGCGACGGCGGACGTCCGGCTGGCGGCCGAGAGCGGACCGGAGCAGATGGTCCGTACCGCGCTGCGCCCGCTGCGATCGGCGTACGACTGGATCCTGATCGACTGCCCACCGACGCTCGGTCTGCTGACGGTGAACGGGTTGTCGGCGGCATCCGATGTACTGATTCCCTTGCAGTGCGAGACTCTGGCGCACCGCGGGGTCGGCCAGTTGCTCGACACCATCCACGATGTCCAGCAGCTGACCAACCCCGGCCTGCAGGTCCTCGGCGTACTCCCGACCCTCTACGACGGCCGCACGACCCACGCCCGCGCTGTCCTGGACACCATCGCCGAGGTGTACGAGCTGACCGTCCTGGCTCCCGCGATCCCCAAGTCGATCCGCTTCGCCGAGGCGCCCGCGATCGGCCGGACGATCTTGAGCACCGCCTCCCGTACTGCGGGCGCCGACGCCTACCGAAAGCTCGCCGCCAACCTGCTCTAGCTCGGGTCGCGGTACTTCGGTGGGGGCAGCACACCAGCGCCCGGCGCGGAGCCGCCGGCGGTTGCTGTCGCCGGAACCGGAGTCCTGCGGAAGCGGTGGCGGTAGCGCCAGAGCGGGACACCGATCAGGGCGAGGGCGATCAGGAAGGGGAGCAGGGCGCCCAGGGCCGTCAGCAGAACGGTGAGGGTTGCGACGAAAGCGTGCCAGCCGCCCTTCAGGCCGGCCAGGAATCCGGTGTCGTCCTTCTCCACCACCGGGGCCTTGCCTGGTTCGGCGAGGATCAGGCTGAGGGTCGCCAGCTCGGTCTGGCCCGCCAGCGCCTTCTGCTTGGCGAGCAACGCCTCGAGGTCGGACTCACGCCGGGTCAGCTCGGACTCGACGGCGACGATCTCGCCGATCGTCGTCGCCTTCGTGAGCAACGCCCGCATCCGTTCCAGGCCGGCCCGCTGCGTGGAGATCCTGCTCGCGACGTCCACCACGGCCTCGGTCGCGTCGGTGGATTCCTGGTGGATCGCGGTCCGCCTGCCGAGTCCGGAGAGTTGCTGGATCGCTTTCTCGAACGACGCGGTCGGCACCTTCAGCACCAGGTTCGCCCGGGTGATCCGGCCGTCGGCGTCGCTGCCGGAATCCTCCGTCGCGACCTGACCGTTCAGGCCGGTGACGATGGTGCCCGCCTTCTGGCGTTGGGCATCCACGTCGTCGGCCTCGACCGTGAGTGAACCGGTCTTGATGATCGCCCGGGTCACCGCCGGCTGGTCGGCGGCGCCGCCTCCGGACTGTGGCGCCTTGCCGTCCGCCTGTGAGGCATCTCCCTGCGCCTTCTCCGGCGCCGGTACAGCAGCTCCTTGCGTGTCGCCGGAACTGTTGCCTGCGTCGCCTGCGCTGCAGGCGGACAGCAGTACGGCCGCGGCCAGGATCACTCCTGCTGCCGCGGCCGTGATACGCGTCCTCGTCATCGCCACACCTCTTCCCACCCGATGGTCAACGTTCTGATCTAGGACGGGTGAGGTGAGGGTGTTCGTTGCGCGAGACCGGTCACCGTTCAGCCACGAACCGGTCTCGCTTCGTACTGCGTTACTCCGCGCCGTACTGAGTGACTCCGGCGCCGTACTGCGCTACTCCGGCGCCGTACTGCGCTACTCCGGCGCCGTACTGCGCTACTCCGGCGCCGTGAAGGTCGGAACCACCGCGGAGACCTTGGCGGCCTTGGCCCGCTTCGGCTTCTCCTCGGCAGCAGCCTCCGCCGCGAACGGCGCGTCGGTCGCCTTGACAGCGCGCTTCCGCGTCCTCTTGGCCGGGGCTTCGTCGCTGCTCGTCTTGACCGGCTTCGCCGGGGCGTCGTCGCTCACCTGAGGCTTGGCCTCGGCGGTCGCCTTCGTTGCACGCTTCCTCGGCGCCTTGGCGGGCGCCTCATCGCCACTCGCCTTGACCGGCGCCTCGGCGCTGACCTCGGGAGTGGTCTCGGCGACGGCCTTGGTGGCACGCTTCCGGGTCCGAGTTGCCTTGACGGGAGCCTCGTCGCCACTCGCCTTGACGGGTGCCTCGTCGCCACTCGCCTTGACGGGTGCCTCGACGCTCGCCTTGGCGGACGTCTCGTTGGCGCTCGCCTTGGCCGGCGCCTCGGCGCTGACCTCGGGGGTGGTCTCGGTGACGGCCTTGGTGGCCCGCTTCCTCGTCCGGGTCGCCCTCGGCTTGTCCTCGGCCGGAGCCTCGACGGACTCGACCTTGCTCTCGGCAACCTCGGCCTTGGCCTCGACGACCTCGGTGGCCGGAGCCTCCGTGGTCGCGGCGGCATCGGTGGAGCTCGACGTACGGCGGCGGCTGCGCTGACGGGGCTTGCGCTCGCGCGACGCCTCGGCGGCCTCGGTCGACGACTCGGCCGTCGGCGGCACCACGGTCTTCGCGGTCACGTCGTCGTCGGACTTCGGCTGCGTCGCCGCTGCCTCGCCCTCGACCGTACGGCCGCTGCGGGTACGTCGCCGGTTGCGATTGGTCCGCTTCCGGTTCGACCGCTCGCCGCCGTCGCCATCGGCCTTGTGCTCGCCGCCCTTGTGCTCACCCCGCGACTGCTCACCCCGCGACTGCTCGCCGCGCGACTCGCCACGGTCACCGCGGTCGCTGTCGGAACGGCGGGCCGGCCTGTCCCGGGCCGGCTTGTCCTCGGCCGGGCGGGCCCGGCTTGATCCGGCCCTTCGCCTCGGACGGGATACCGAGATCGTGGTACAGCTCCGGGGAGGTGGAGTAGATCTCCTGCGGGTCCTCGTACGGAAGGTCGAGGGCCTTGTTGATCGTCTTCCAGCGGACGATGTCCGGCCAGTCGACGAAGGTGACGGCGATGCCGCTGGCGCCGGCCCGGCCGGTACGGCCGATCCGGTGCACGTAGGCCTTCTCGTCCTCCGGGCAGGTGTTGTTGATGACGTGCGTGACGCCCTCGACATCGATACCGCGGGCGGCGACGTCGGTACAGACGAGCACGTCGACCTTGTCCCCACGGAACCTGGTCAGCGCCCGCTCGCGAGCCTGCTGGTTCAGGTCACCGTGGATCGCCGCTGCCTTGAAGCCGCGGTCGATCAGGTCGTCGGTGAGGCGGGAGGCCTCCCGCTTGGTCCGGCAGAAGATCATCACCCGGCCGCGGTCGTCGGCCTGCAGGATGCGGGCCACCACCTCCGGCTTGTCCAGGTCGTGCGCGCGGTAGACGAACTGCGCGGTGGCTGGAACCATCTGCGAGTCGTCGTGCGACTCGGCGCGGATGTTCAGCGGGTGCCGCATGTGCGTCCGGGCCAAGGTGATGACGGCGGACGGCATGGTTGCCGAGAACAACATCGTCTGGCGCAGTTCGGGGGTCTTGCGCAGGATGCGTTCGACGTCGGGCAGGAAGCCCAGGTCGAGCATCTCGTCGGCCTCGTCGAGGACGAGGACCTTGATGTGGGACAGGTCGAGGACGCCCCGGTTGGCCAGGTCGAGCAGCCGTCCCGGCGTACCGACGACGACGTCGACGCCGGACTTCAGGGTGTCCAGCTGCGGGTCGTAGGCGACCCCGCCGTAGATGGTGAGGATCCGGACCGACCGCACGGTGGAGGCGGTGGTCAGGTCCTTGGCGACCTGGATGGTCAGCTCGCGGGTCGGGGTGACGACCAGCGCTTGCGGTTTGCCGGGCGCGGCCAGCTCCTCGTAATCGGCTTCGCCGGGGGAGATGGTGCGTTGCAGCAGCGGGATACCGAACCCGAGGGTCTTACCGGTACCGGTGCGGGCCTGGCCGATCAGGTCGGTCCCCATCAGTGCGATGGGAAGCGTCATCTCCTGGATCGGAAAAGGCTCCACGATGTTGACGCGATCGAGCGCGTCGCAGATCTCGGGCAGGACGCCGAGCTCACGGAAGGTGGTCAGGCTGATCGCCTCTCACATGCTTGTGCGGACAGTTGCAGCAGGGCCGGGCGCCAGGGGCGGATCGAAACGATCCACCCTCGAATTTCACGGCGCGGGACACTGTGCAAGCGGCTCGCACCAGCTGCCCATCTGGGCGCGTCACCGGCGAAACACCCCCCAGTGTAGCGGGAATACCCGCCACGGCCGCCTCGCGCGGATTCCACCCCGGCTACCGCTGGCCCGATATGGTGCGACCCATGACCGAGCAACGCGAGGGAATCAATCAAGACAGCCCGACTCGTGCCTCGCAGACACCGCAGCGAAGCGAGGATGTCTGTGAGTGAGCTGACGGCCTTTGATGATCCCGCCTACCGGGCCGCGGCGGTGGATCTGCTGGGCGTGCTCGCGTACGGCGAACTGACGGCGTTCGAGCGGATCGCCGAGGACGCGAAGCTCGCGCCGACGCTCGACGACAAGGCCCAATTGGCGCAGCTGGCAACGACCGAGTTCGGGCACTTCGTCCAGCTCCGGGACCGGCTGGTCGCGCTCGGGGTGGACCCGATGGACGCGATGCAGCCGTTCGTCACGCCACTGGACGCTTTCCACGACCACACCGCGCCGTCCGACTGGCTCGAGGGCCTGGTCAAGGCGTACGTCGGCGACGGCCTGGCGAACGACTTCTACCGCGAGGTCGCGGCGTACGTCGACGCGGAGACCCGGGCGCTCGTGCTCGAGGTGTTCGCGGACTCCGGTCAGGCCGAGTTCGTGGTGGACCGGGTCCGGGCCGCGATCGAGGAGGACCCGAAGCTGGGTGGCCGGCTCGCGCTCTGGGGTCGTCGGCTGGTCGGCGAGGCACTCAGCCAGGCGCAGCGGATCGCCGCCGACCGTGACCCGCTGGCCGCGCTCCTGGCCGGCAGCGTCGACCGCCCCGGTCTCGACCTAGCCGCCATCGGCCGCATGTTCACCCGCCTAACCGAGGCCCACACCGCCCGAATGAACGCCCTCGGCCTCCAGGCCTGACCCACCCCGATCGCTTGTGTCCGAACCTCCGAGGGTCCTGCCCCTCACAGCTTCGGACGCAAGCGCCGGCGTGATGCCGCGCGCTGTCGGGGGTGACGTCGCGTCCGAATGGCAGAGGGGCAGAACCCTCACCTCTTCGGACGCAAGACCCCCTAAAGCACAACGGCCGCCTGCCCCGGGTGGGGTGGCGGCCGCTGAGGTGAGGTTGGTCAGGCAGTGGATCTCGACCGGCCCTGATAGCCGGCGATGATGGCGACCACGATCACCGCGCAGACGATCTGGATCAGGTACTGCGTCCAGTCCGGTCCGCTGGTGTCCTTGACGCCGACGGCCTTGGCGATCAGACCACCGATGAAGGCACCGATGCCGCCACCGAGGATGGTCCAGCCGAGGCTGATGTTCTGCTTGCCGGGGAGCACCAGACGGGCAAGCGGCCCGAAGATGATGCCGGCGATGAGGCTGACGATGAGCATCCAGACCCAGTACACGGTTTCCTCCTAGAGGGATGACTGACCTGCAGTCACCCTGGTGCCCTGGGCTAAACAGACCACCAGACCCGCAGGTCTAACCCTCATCGTCCTCAGTTCGTCGCACTCCGCAACAGGGACACGCGGCCGGGTGCCGAACCGTTGTCAACCCGACCCCGAAGCCGGCCACTGTGATCAGTACCGGGCCGGCTCTGGGACGGGGTTGTGAGGCGCTCAGATGGCGCCGAAGCCGACCTTGCGGCTGGAGACCTCACCGATCTCGACATATGCCAGCCGGTCGGCCGGAATCAGCAGCTTGCGGCCCTTCTCGTCGGTCAGGGACAACAGGTTGCTCTTACCGCTGAACGCGTCCGCCACGACCTGCTCGACCTCGGCCGGGCTCAGTTCGCTTTCCAGCACCAACTCGCGATTGGCGTGCTGGACGCCGATCTTGACCTCCACGAAACCCTCCCGGGCGCGTTCCGACCGGCGGCTCTCGCCGGTACCCGATTCGAGCCTATCCGTTGCCGGCCCCCCGCTCTCACCAGTCCGCCCAGAGCAGAACAACCCGAGAGCGGGGAAAACAAGGGAAGGCGATGGATGGGGGGAGCAGACAGACGTGCGAAGCGGCGGCGCGCCGTACGGAGTTGGTGATGTGGGCCAGTACGTCGGGCGGCTTCTGTTGTCCGGTCAGGCTTCGGTGCGGGGGAAACCGCGGATGCCACGCCAGGCCAGGCTCGCGACCAGGTCGGCGGCCTGCTCCTGGGCCAGCGACGGGTTGTCGGCGGCCAGCCAGTAGCGGGCGCTGACCTGGGCCATCCCGACCAGGCTGACGGCCAGCACCATCGACTGTTCCTTGTTCAGCCCGGCGTCCGCGCTGATCACCTCGGAACACGCCTCGGCGCACGCGTGGGTGACCCGGTCGACCCGCTCGCGGACCGCGGGCTCGTTGGTCAGGTCCGACTCGAACACCAGCCGGAACGCGCCCTGGGCGTTCGCGACGTACTCGTAGAAGGCGTGGATGGTCGCGCCGACCCGCTCCTTGTTGTCCTCGGTGGACCGCAGCGCTTCCCGGACGGAGGCGACAATGGCCTCACACGAGCTGTCCAGCAGTGCCAGATACAGGTCCAGCTTGCCGGGGAAGTGCTGGTACAGGACGGGCTTCGAGA
Source organism: Kribbella qitaiheensis (assembly GCF_014217565.1). Lineage (NCBI taxonomy): Bacteria > Bacillati > Actinomycetota > Actinomycetes > Propionibacteriales > Kribbellaceae > Kribbella > Kribbella qitaiheensis. The sequence goes on along the minus strand of NZ_CP043661.1, from coordinate 2,489,655 downwards.
CGCCGGCGCGATCGGCGATGTCGTCCATCGCGGCGGCGTGATAGCCGTTCGCCACGAAGACCTCCTGGGCCGCCTCGAGCAGTTGCGCGCGGCGGGCCAGCCGCGGCAGGCGGCTGCCGCGCTTGGGCGCAGTCTCGGGTGTCGTCGACACGTCGGCTCCTTCGGTCTTGCGGTCCAGCGGCCGGCACGGCCCCGGGTAGTTGAACTGAATCTTACCTAGCGGTAGTCACCTGCGTCCGCTCGACAGACGGATCAGCCTCGATCAGGCGGTCAGGACGGCAATGGTCGCGGGTCGTCGTACAGGCCCTCGAGCACGTCCCCGTACTCCTCGATCCGGGCCAGCACGTCGGCCGGCAAGAAGGTGAGTTCTTCCACCGAGGTCGCCGCGGCCACCTCGTCCCAGTCGATCGGCGTGGAGACCCGCGGCTCCTCGGCGCCGCGCAGCGAGTACGGCGCGAGCGTGGTCTTGGCGCCGGCGTTCTGGCTCCAGTCGATGAACACCTTGCCGGGCCGGAGCGCCTTCGTCATGTTCGCGGTCACGTTCTCCGGCAACGCCTCGGCCAGCTGCTCGGCCAGTTGCCTGGCGAACGCGCTGGTACTGCGGGACGTCGCCGGCTCGATCGGCACGTAGAGGTGCATCCCCTTGTTTCCGGAGGTTTTCGGCCAGCCTTCGAGGCCGAAATGGTTCAGCAGTTCGCGCAGCGCCAGGGCCACGTCGCAGCACTCGACGATGGTCGCTCCCGGACCCGGGTCGAGGTCGAACACGATCAGGTCGGCGGTCGGCGTCTTGCCGTCATCGGAGAGTCCGATCCGCCACTGCGGGACGTGCAGTTCGAGCGCGGCCAGGTTGGCGAGCCACACGATGGTCTGGACGTCGTCCGCCACGACGAAGTCGGCCTCGTCCCGCCCGGTAGAGCTACCGGGGGTCGGCAGCGTCACCGTGCGGACCCAGGCCGGCGTACCCCGAGGAGCGTTCTTCTCGAAGAAGTACGCCGCGCCGGTGCCGTCCGGCCAGCGCTTGCGGGTCAGCGGCCGATCCGACAGGTGTGGCAGCAGCAGCGAGGCCACCTGGTGGTAGTAGTCGATCACCTCGGCCTTGGTGAACCCCGTCTGGGGATAGAGCACCTTGCCGAGGTTGGTGAGCTTCATCGTCTGCCCGTCGACCTCGGTGGTCAGTTGCGTCTGTCCGGCTGCCATGTCTCCCAGTGTCCAGTGTCATTCGCTCAAATCGCTCCGTCGAGAAGCGGCCTACTATGGCTTTCGTGGAAAGTTACGGGTCAGTAACCGGCGCTACGGTGCCGTTGGGGGCGCAGGAATGGCCGGCGCGAACAGTGCGGGTCGCTGGTGTCGAACTGTTGGTCAGAGACGTGCCGGGGGCGGCCAAAGACCTTCCACCCGCCCTGTTCGTGCACGGGCTCGGCGGCTCGTCGCTGAACTGGACCGCTCTGGGGCTGCTGCTGAACGACACGGTCCGCGGCCTCGCGCCGGACCTGCCGGGCTTCGGCCGGACGCCGCCACTCGCGGGCATCGGTGGGATCCGGCAGCAGGCGGCCCTGCTCGGTGAGCTGATGGACGCCGAGTTCGACCAGCCGGCGCACGTGTTCGGGAACTCGATGGGCGGGGCGGTCGCGGTCGCCCTGGCGGCATTGCGTCCGCGGCAGGTCGCGTCGCTGACCCTGATCTCACCGGCGTTGCCACATCCCCGGCCATCGGCGACCGCGGTCTGGTTCACCGCGCTGGCGATTCCCCGGCTGGGCAGAATGGTGCTCGACCGGACCAAGCGGATCCCGTTCGACCGGCGGCTGGAGACCGGCCTGTCGATGGTCTTCGGTGATCCTCGTGCGCTGCCGCCCGAGCTCCGAACCGTGTACGAGGACGAGCTGCACCGGCGCGACGAACAGCCGTGGGGGGCGCAGGCAACCCTGGACGGTGCCCGCAGCATCATGCTCTCCTACCTCGCGCCGCCGCGGCGCTCGCTGTGGGTGGACGTGGCCAAGGTCCAGGTCCCGGTGCAGCTGATCTACGGCGGCAAGGACCGCCTGGTCGATGCCCGGATCCGCACCAAGGCCCAGCGCGCGTTCCCCGATGCCCGGCTGCTCTATCTCCCGCGGTCCGGCCATGTCGCCCAGATGGAACACCCCGAGCTCGTCGAGAAGGCCTTCCGCCAGCTGATCGCGTGAGCTATTGCAACGAAGCTGGCATCTGATCCGCACATCCGCGCGGCCACCCGGCGGCACGATTGGCGTCGACTGACGTACTAACAGCCCGGCGAGACCGATGGCACCTCCTCAGGTAGCCATCTGGGCGCCCAAGATCATCCCGGGGGATGATCTTGGGCCGACTTCGCTGTTCTCGACAACCCGCCGCCAAACCCGGGAGTCAGTCGAATTGATCTGTCTGCTGACGAAAGGATCGTTGTGCGGGTATTCGGAAGTCTGGGGCTTGCGGTCGTGCTACTGGGTGGCACACTGCTCGGACCCGCCGGCCAGGCCCAGGCCGTAACCACTGCACCACCAGTCTTTGCCAACGGCGCTCTACGACCGGTTGCCAAAGGCAAAGGCTGGAAGGTGCAAAAGGTTGCTGGGGGATATCAACTGACATTGCGGCTGACGACGCCGGCGCCGTTGCGAGACGCGCTGCCGTTGATCGCCGTCGACGGAAAGACCGTGGGGATCGCCCGGCAGTCACCGGATCGGCTGACCGCCACCGTGGTGAGTTCGGATCCGGCGCTGTTGAAGGCCAAGGACGTGAAGCTGGTGTGGTCCACGGACGGCACCGACGACGAGAAGAACAAGCGCGGCCGTCTCGCCGGTGGACCCACCGACGCCGACTGGCTGAAGGCGCCGAAGGGCCCGCTGCTGGCGGCCGACCCCGGTGCCGCCGGCAGATACGCGGTCGAGACCGCGGAGTACAACCTGGGTGACGAGGCGGTTTATCTGCCGGGCCTGGGCCAGAAGTCCGAAGTACGGGGCAAGGTCTATTCGCCCAAGGGTGTGGCCGGCGCCAGGCCGCTGGTGATCTTCCTGCACGGCCGGCACCAGGTTTGCTACGGCGAGGCGACCGAGCCGTCGGACAAGCCCTGGCCGTGCGCGCGGGGGGAGAAGATGGTCCCGAGCTACCGCGGGTACGACGGTGCCGCGAAGGCGCTCGCCAGCAACGGGTATCAGGTGGTGTCGATCAGTGCGGACGCCATCAACGCGTATGACGGCGGCGTCGTCGACACCGGCGCCCAGGCGCGTGCGGAGCTGATCCTGGACCACCTCGATCTGTGGAAGAAGTGGTCCACTCTCGGCGGCGGTCCGTTCGGGAGCAAGTTCGTCGGCAAGGTGGATCTGACCAACGTCGGCCTGATGGGTCACTCGCGTGGTGGCGAAGGCGTCGCCCGCGCGGCCGTGCTGAACGCCGACCGCGGTGGCAAGTACGGGATCCGCGCAGTACTGCCGCTGGCGCCGACCGACTTCGCCCGGGCCACGGTGCCCGGCGTCGCGATGAGCGTCATCCTGCCGTACTGCGACGGCGACGTCTCCGACCTGCAGGGCCAGAAGTTCTACGACGACACGCGGTACTCCGTGACCGGCGACACCGCGCCGCGATCGACCGTGACGGTGCTCGGCGCGAACCACAACTTCTTCAACACCGAGTGGACCCCGGGTCAGTCCGAGGCGCCCTCGAACGACGACTGGTACGGCGAAGACGACAAAGCGTCACCGTGCGGTGCGAAGTACGCGGGCCGGTTGACGCCGAAGCAGCAGCAAGCCGTCGGTACGGCGTACGTGGTCGGCTTCTTCCGGCTACAGCTCGGCCACGAGACCCAGTTCTACGGGCTGCTCGACGGATCGAACAGCCGGGCCGCGTCGGCCGGCAACTCCGTAGTACGGGTCGTATCGCAGGCGCCGGCCGGAAGCAGGCGGGACCTGAACCACTTCGACCAGGCGCTGAAGGCCGGAGCGGTCACCGGGAACGCCAAGGCGACGGTGTGTGCGGGTGTGGACGCACCTGCCGGTCGGGCTGTCGCTGACACGGCCAAGTGCGTGACGAGCGAGGACAGTGCACAGTCACCGCACTGGATCGAGGCGTATCTCGCCGCGAAGACCCCGACGACGGCGGTCACCAAGCTGACTTGGACGGGCAAGAACGGTGCGGTCCGGGTCAACCTGACCGCGGCCCAGCGGGACGTCCGGCGGTACTCCGCACTGTCGTTCCGGGCGGCACCGGACCCGGCGGGCGCACCGAAGACCGACCTGAGCGTCGTGGTCATCGACGGCAAGGGCAAGTCGGTCTCGATTCCGGCCTCCAGCCTCGGCGACGCACTGGTGCGGATGCCCGGCTCGAACGACAGCGGGCTGCCGAAGAACCTGCTCCGGACGGTCCGGATCCCGACCAGCTCGCTGAAGGGGATCAACCTGCGCGACGTCCGGGCGGTCGAGCTGCGGACCGACAAGGTCGCCTCCGGATCGGTGTTCATCAGCGATCTGGCCTTCTCCAGGCCGGACCTCGGCAAGTCGGCGCCGTCGCGGCTGCCGCAGCTGTCGGCGTCCAGCATCGGCAGGATCCCCGAAGGCGACAGCGGCACGAAGAACGTCGACTTCTGGGTGACGATGTCGCGTCCGAGCCCCGTCGCGGTGAGCGTGTACGCCGAGACGAACGGCAACCTGAGCAGCTCTGTCGGTGCAGTTGCCGAGCACCTCGTCTTCAAGCCGGGCCAGACCCGGAAGAGGATCACCGTGGCGATCACCGGCAATACCCGTGACAGTGCGGACGCAGAGTTCAGTCTGGTGCTGTCCGCGCCGAAGCAGGCGTTGCTGGCGGCGTCGTTCGGGTACGGCACGGTGATCGACGACGACCCGACGCCGACGATGACGATCGGCCCGGCGACGGCCGCGGAGAACGCGGGCTCGCTCAAGTTCCCGATCAAGCTGTCGGCGCCGAGCGACGACTACGTCTTCGTCTCGGGCACGCTGAAGAACGGCACCGCGGTGATCGGGAAGGACTTCCTCAACCCGAACGACGACGGCAGCGAGCCGCAGCCGATCGACTACATCGACGGCTACCTCGAACCGGGCCAGACGACCGGCGTGATCGAGGTGAAGCTGGTCGACGACAAGGTCAAGGAGCCGACCGAGACCTTCAGGGTCGAGCTCACCGAGGCCGGCGGGGCCGAGATCAAGCTCCCACTGTCCCTGACCGGGACCATCACCGACAACGACTGATCCATCGCTGGTAGCAGCGCCCGGAGCAGCCAGCTCCGGGCGCTGCTGCGTTCCCCGGCCGCACGCCTTCCCGCACCTGCACCCGATCGCCGGCGCCGGCCCGGCTGTCCGTAGTACGGGATGAATGTCTTGGGATGCGGACCTGGGTGGGGTGTGCTGGAAGCGTGCGGGAACATGGGGGAGGTGCGACTGGTTGTAAGTCGTGCCGCACGTTTTCCCGCTGACGAGGAGTTGTCCGTGTCACTGCCACCGCTGGTCGAACCGGCCGCTGAGCTGACCATCGACGAGGTCCGCCGGTATTCCCGGCACCTGATCATCCCCGAGGTCGGGATGGCCGGCCAGAAGCGGCTCAAGAACGCCAAGGTGCTGGTCATCGGCGCCGGCGGTCTGGGCAGCCCCGCGCTGCTGTACCTGGCCGCGGCCGGTGTCGGCACGCTCGGCATCGTCGAGTTCGACACCGTCGACGAGTCGAACCTGCAGCGCCAGATCATCCACGGCCAGTCCGACATCGGGAAGTCCAAGGCCCAGTCGGCCAAGGAGTCGATCCTCGAGGCGAACCCGTACACGAACGTCGTCCTGCACGAGGTGCGCCTCGACAACGACAACGTGTTCGAGATCTTCGAGCAGTACGACCTGATCGTCGACGGCACCGACAACTTCGCCACCCGGTACCTGGTGAACGACGCCGCGGTGCTGCTCGGCAAGCCGTACGTCTGGGGCTCGATCTTCCGCTTCGACGGCCAGGTCAGCGTGTTCTGGGCCGAGCACGGCCCGTGCTACCGGTGCCTCTACCCGGAGCCGCCGCCGCCCGGCATGGTCCCGTCCTGCGCCGAGGGTGGCGTGCTCGGCGTGCTCTGCGCGTCCGTCGGCGCCGCCCAGGTGACTGAGGCGATCAAGCTGCTCACCGGCATCGGCGACCCGTCGCTCGGCCGGCTGAACATCTACGAGGCCCTCGACCTGAACTGGCGCGCGCTGAAGGTTCGCAAGGACCCGAACTGCGCGATCTGCGGCGAGAACCCGACCGTCACCGAGCTGATCGACTACGAGAGCTTCTGCGGCGCGATCACCGAGGAAGCGGCCGACGCGGCCGTCGGTTCGACCATCTCGGTGAAGCAGCTGAGCGAGTGGATCAAGCTCAAGGACAACGGCGAGAAGGACTTCGTCCTGATCGACGTCCGCGAGCCGAACGAGTACGAGATCAACCGGATCCCGGGCTCGGTGCTGATCCCGAAGGCCGACTTCCAGACCGGTGTCGCCATCGAGCAGCTCCCGCAGGACAAGCAGTTGGTCTTCCACTGCAAGTCCGGCGTCCGCTCCGCCGAGGTCCTTGCCATCGCCAAGGGCGCCGGCTTCTCGGACGCGGTCCACGTAGGCGGCGGCGTCGTCGCCTGGGTCGACCAGATCGATCCGTCGCAACCGACGTACTGATTCCGTACTTACGAACCCCTCGGCTCACTCCTCCGGAGCCGAGGGGTTCGCTGGTCCCGTCTGCCGTTGGCTAGAAGGGCATCCGGCAAGTGGCGACCGCTTCGGCGCCCAGCTGGTCGCCTTCGAGCAGTTCGACTCGAGGGTTGTCATCGCGTCCTGACACGGTGCGCATGTAGCCGACCGCGTCCGTACGGACGGTGGCGATCGGATCGCCTTCGCCAAGGCGATAGCTGCCGCCGCCCTGGCCGGTGAGGATCAGTTCGACCGGAGCACCCTTCCAGAACGGGCCGTCCTGAACGTCGAGCATCACCTGCGCGATCAGCTCCTCGGCGTACGGGCCGGCGTCGAAGGTGCGACCGAGCGTTTGGCACACGTCGTCGCGATGCATCCACAGGTCGCGGGCGAGCAGGATGTCCTGGATGTAGCCGAGTTCGAGCTTGTCGAAGCCCGGCATGCCCTCGACCTTCATCTGTATCCGCCGGATCAGCGCCGGATTGCGGCTGATCGTCCGCGTCGCCTTCCTCCACAGCCTGGCGAATCGCTCCTGCAACTCGGCCGGCGGCGTACCGCGGTGGTCGTCCGCTTGGACCAGCATGTGCGCGTCGAGCAGTCCGATGGCCGGGTAGTCGCGCCGTGCCCGGCGGTCCCGGAGCGGGAAGGACCACGGCCGGTTGACGTCCTCGGCCTGCCCGCACAGATGCCCGACGATGTCGGCCACATCCCATTCGGTGCAGACCGTACTACGGCGCCAGTCGGCCTCGTCCAGCGAGTCCATCAAGTCACGCCAGGACTGGATCTCGGCGTCGCGGTGCTTGCGGGTGGTGGCTCGGTCGGCCCGGGGAATGTCCCGGGCATGCAACGTGGTGGTGCTCATGTCTTCCCCCTGGTTGGCTTGTACCGCTCGTAGAACATGTCGACGACGACGGGCATCAGCCGGGTGAACCGGCCTTCCTCGTACGTCGCGTGGGGCTCGTTCGCCATCTGCTGGGACAACAGACCGGCCGTCATCGCCGTGAACAGGGCGATCCCCTCTTCGCTGACCGCGGTGGGTTCGAGCTGCCCGGCCTCGACCGCGGCCCGCAGGTTGCTCCGAAGGTCTTCCACCATGTCCTGGGCCGGGGCGAAGGCCTCCGGCGACGGCTCGAACCCCGGAACCGTGCGCCAGAAGAGCAATTGACTGAGAACCTGGTTCTCCATGCACCACTGGCCGAACGCGGTGACTCCGATCAGCCCGAGCCGGAGTTGGTCCGTCGTGGTTGCGGCGGCCCGGGCGGCGCGCTGCGCGCCGCAGACCTGCTCGGCGCCGCGCTGGAAGAGCGCGTCGTAGATCGCCATCTTGGAAGCGAAGTACTGGTAGAGCGAGGGCGGCTGCATGCCGACCTGGCGGGCCACCGCGGACAGACTCAGGGCGGCGACGCCCTCGGACTCCATCAACGCCACGGCGACGTCGAGGATCTCGTCGATCGTCTGCTGGCGGCGGCGTCCACGGCGGTCGAGGTCTTGTGATGTCGACATGACCTAAGGAAAACCTAATGGCATTAGGTATGTCAACACCTCGTAGATTTGTCCCCGCCGGGACGTACTGTCGGAGTATGTGCAGAAACATCACCGTTCTCCGTGGACTAGAGCCGGCGGCGACCTCCGAAGAGGTGTACGCGGCTGCCCTGCAGTACGTGCGCAAGGTGACCGGGGTCGGCTCCCTGAGCGCGACCACTCGCGGTCCGATCGAGCGCGCCGCCGCCGAGGTGGCCCGGATCACCGAGGAGTTGCTGGCCGAGATGCCGGACCGCCGGGTGCCGCCGCAGACCGTGCCCCCGCTACGCAGACCCGAAGTACGGGCTCGTCTCGGCCTCGACTGACCCGCTCCACCCGCCATGCCGCCGGTGGTTGAGGACTTACGCTCAGGCGACTCGTTGCTCGGCGAGGTCGAGCCAGTGGTCGACCTCGGCGGCGCTGAAGTGCCGGATCGCCCAGTCGGTCATCCGCAGGCTCATGTGCGCCCACATGGGCCGCAGCACGGCGGGCGGGAAACCGTCGAGGAGCTCGTCCAGCCTCTGCTCGATCGCCGGGCCGGAATTGTGGGCGCCGAAGCGAAGAGTGACCAACGGATCGGAGTACGTCGACAACCGCCAGCGACCCCCGCATCTCCTCGACAGTCGACCGCGGCCGCCACTTCAACACCGACCGCCGCCCGTCTTCCCACCGGACATAGGCCGCCCCGACCTCACCCCCGGAACAGAACCCTTCGACAACCAGCCGCACCCCGGCCTCACGCTCGAGCCCGGCCACCATCCGGCCGGCATCAAGCCGCTCGACAGCTCCCCAGCCTTGATGTGAAGTAGTCACCGACCCGATTATCGCCACCCACAGCCCCGTCGCGCCCAGCATTTGGAGAGGCTGCGGCTCAGGGGTGGAGGAGTAGGGTCCGAGCTGCCGGAAAGCCTTTACCCAGGAGGAACTGCGATGCGGTTTGCGATCAAGACCAGGCCCGAGCACACGACATGGCAGCAGATGCGCGACGTCTGGATCGCGGCGGACGAGTTCGAGATCTTCGAGTCGGCCTGGCACTGGGACCACTTCTACCCGCTCAGCGGCGACATGGCCGGCCCGAACCTGGAGGCGTGGACCACGCTCGCGGCACTGGCTCAGGCGACCAAGCGGATCCGGGTCGGCTGCCAGGTGAGCGGGATGATCTACCGGCACCCCGCAGTCCTGGCGAACATGGCCGCGACCACCGACATCATCTCCGGCGGCCGCCTCGAACTCGGCATCGGCGCCGGCTGGAACCAGCTGGAGTGCGACGCGTACGGGATCGACCTGCCGCCGCTGAAGGAACGCTTCGACCGGTTCGACGAGGGCGTCGAGGCGATGGTCGCGCTGCTCACCCAGAAGGTCGCGAACTTCGACGGTCAGTACATCAAGCTCACCGACGCGTACTGCGAACCGAAGGCCGTCCAGACCCCGCACCCGCCGATCACCATCGGCGGCAAGGGCCCCAAGCGCACCCTGCGCGCGGTCGCCCGCTGGGCCCAGCAGTGGAACGTGATCGTGCCGAACCCCGAGGAATGGACCCCGCTCAAGGAGATCCTGCTCGGCCATTGCGCCGACCTCGGCCGCGACCCCGCCGAGATCACCTGCTCGGTCAACGTCCGCATCGACCCCGACCAACCCCTCGACAAGGCCGTCGCCGACGCCGCCGCCTACGGCGAAGCAGGCGTCGACCTGGTCGTCATGAACCTTCCCCTGGACGCCCCACCCTCGGCAGTAGAACCCCTGGCCAAGGCCCTGGCCTCTTTGGCCTAGTAAGAACGCAGCCCGCCACCTGACCTGTAGGCCGCCCGCACCCTCTCTTTGTCGGTGCGGGCGGATACCGTTCGTGGCGTGGACAGGGAGGAATACGTAGAAGCAGTCCTGCTGGCCGTCGAGTCGATCCCGCCCGGCACCGTCGCGACGTACGGCGACATCGCCGCCTACGTAGGCCAAGGCGGCCCCCGTCAGGTCGGCGCCATCATGCGCGAGTACGGCGGCGGTGTCCCCTGGTGGCGCGTGATCCGAGCCAGCGGCATCCCCGCCGAAGAAGTAGGCGACACCCAACTGGAACTCCTCCGCGGCGACGGCGTCCGAGTAACCAACGGCAAAGTAAACCTCCACCAATCCCGCTGGACCCCCAACGACTAGCCCACGCGACTCCTCCACCTCAGGAGAAGAACAGCTCGGCCACCTTCTCGCCGAACCCGGGCACGTACCGGCCTTTCGCCATCAGGCCGGCGAGATCCGCCGGTGACAATTTGGGGTACTTCATGCGATTCGACATCCCCTGGACGGCCCCGCGAACCATCGCTGGAACATCGGCCAGCCGGTCCAGCAGGAACTGGTCCGGCTCGACGACAGCTTGCCTGCCGGACAGGACGCGGCCGGAAAGTCGCGCACATTCTCAGTCACCAAATGACCGCTCCACCAGGAGACGGGTCGAGTTCCCGGCGGACTTCGTCGAGGATCTCGTCCTGCCAGACGGGCCTGAAGACGGCCTCGTTCGCGCAGGAAAGCAGGAGGTCCCGCAGGCCGGCGGGAATCAGTACGCATGCATCGAGAGCACCCACCGACGGCGTGGGATGCGGGGCCGGCACGTGTCAGAAGTCCTCGTCCGAATAGCCATCTTCGGGGGCGATCGATGCCAGTGCCTGCTCGCGATCGAGGCGCTGACGCCGACCGTGTTCCTGGATGTCGGACAGCAAGAACCTGTGCCGGTTGCCCACCCGGACATGCGGAATCTTGCCTTCGCGCGCAAGCTTCACGACGTACGGCCGTGAGACGTTCAGCAAGTCGGCGGCTTCCTGGCTGGTCAGTTCTGTGTCCCAGCTGTCCCCGATGAGCAGGCTGAGCGGTCCGGCATTGAGCGCGGCGACGATCTGCCGCAAAGCCGCCAGCGCCTCGCCTGTCACCTCCACGCTCGACCTGCCATGGACCAGCGTCACTTCGGAACCTCGGTTGATGATCCGGTCGATCTTCTTGAGCAGATCCGGCTCCGGCTCGGTGACCGGCACGACGAGACCATCTTTCGGCGGTGCCGCGACTTCCTCTGCCGCGGTCCTTCGCAGCCGCGCCGGGTGCTTGACGGCGACGATGCGACCTGGCCTCTTGGGGAGCTTGGCCGCTGACGAACCTCTCCCGGCGACTTTGGCGGGTGCCGAACCAGTTGCCCGAACACGAGGCTGCTCAACGCCCGCCTCGTGCTTGCGTGCAGCAGAGCTCGCCCTTTTCCTGGTCCCTGGCTCCGCTGCGACGCTGACCTTGGCGCTCTTCCTGATGGCCACGACCCACCCCCTTCAGCCGCATTCTATCCGAAATAACCGAAACAGCCGAAATGTTCGAACGATCGGCTAGCGGGCCCAGGGCTCTATTCGATGTGCGCCTGTGGGTGATTGGGGCTCGGCGAGGGAGCGGCGGCGGACGTCCTCGGCGAAGGGGGAGAGGCCGATCTCGGCTCGGCGGCGGTCTATCGCGGCCAGGTCGGTTGGGTGGGTGAAGACTGCTTGGCCGTCGACGACGGAGTACGCGGAAATCAGTACTGCGAACTCCGGCGGCTCGTCGGCTCGGGCGTGGAGGTTGTCGGCGAGGTGGGCCAGATGGCGAGGGTGAGCTTCGCCTTTCAGTACGGCGTCTTCGAGAATCGGCAGGCAGGTGCGTTGGAAGGCCAGGCCCTCGGGGGTTCCGATGGTCGGCACGCCGGAGCCGACGTGCTGGAGGATCAGCCAGGCCGCGTCGGCCCCGTCCTCACCGACGAGCGACCTCCCCGGCCACCCGTACTGGGTGATGATCTGCCCCAGCCACTTGGTGTTCTCGTGGACGACGGTGATCACCCGGCGAACCGTGGCAGGTGCGGTCTCGGCAGGTGCCCACTCGAGCAGCCCGTAGGGCCAGACAATGCTGGCAGCCGCTTCCGGTCGGGAGGCAAACGATTCGCGGTACTCGTCGGCTGACGCGAGGAGCGCCGCCACCGCCGCACGGTCGGCGTCCAACCGCCCGAGCAACTCGCTTCGCAACTCTTCATGCATCGGCGAAGTACCTCCGCAACTTTTGCGCGTACGGCGCTCGCTCGTCGGGCGTAGCCGTGGTTTCTAGATGGCGCGTGCCATAAAGGTTGTCGCCGCGGTAGCGAGGAAAGACATGGACATGCAGATGCCAAGCGTCCTGATGTCCATCAGGCTCGTTGTGCTGCCGCGTCGACACCCCGCTACACCCGTACGTCGACCGGATCGCAACCGCGACCTCACGAACCAGATCATGTACCGCGTACCCGTCGGCGGCCGGCAGATCGTACAGATTCTCGTGATGCGCCCGCGGCGCGACCAACACCTGCCCCTTGTTGTTCGGCCACCACCGGGACGACACAAACGCAAACGCCCCCACCGACTCCAGCACCAGATCGTCCTGCGCAGTCACCTCATCCTCACCACCAGACGCCACCAAACAGAACGGACACCGATAATCAACCGGCTCATGATTGAACACACCAACCCCAAAGACGAGAACCACCACCTTGCCACGCTCCCGCTGCCTTCCCGGCGGACAGAAAACAGCTGCCTGAACAGACCGTGCCCACACTCACCCCTGGGACCGCCACCAGACGGTTTCGTTGCCCACTACCTGCCCGCGGTTCGGGCGTCCTTGTGCACTGGCTGAGCATTCCGCCGGCGGAGAACGCTCACCGGATGCACATAGGCAGGCAATCGACCCGGTCACTCCGGGCCTTTGTGCGCGGCCTGAGCATGCAATCGGCCCCGAATACTCAGCCGGTGCACAAAGGCGTCCATGCCGCAGGCGAGGCTTCAGCGATAGCCGAGCAGCTGCGACCACCTCGCCTTCATCTAGGCGCGACGTAGGAGCGCCGTCCCTGGGGTAGGTGGGAGCTGGCCTGGGGGCTTTCCCCCGCAGTAGAAGGTGTCCGTATTTCGGGAAGGTCGCCTGCGGCGGCGGGTGGGGAGCTGGAATGTCGGAGGGGTCTGATGGGATGTGGTGGTGGTCAGTCGAACAGGGTCGCGGTACCGGTTGGTGAGGCCGGCTGGGCAGGGGGTTCAGCAGAACCCTGCGCCCGTGCTGGATGCTGACCAGCAATCCGTCGTCGATCATCCCGGCGGCCCGCTGCTCGTGCTTGCCGGTCCTGGCACCGGCAAGACGACCACCTTGGTCGAGGCTGTCGTCGACCGCGTCAGCAATCGCGGCCTCAGCCCCGACGAGGTCCTCGTCCTCACCTTCGGCCGCAAGGCCGCGACCGAGCTCCGTGATCGCATCACCGGGCGCCTCGGCCGGACCACGAAGGTCATGCCGTCCATGACCTTCCACTCCTTCTGTTATGCACTCCTCCGCAGATTCACCCCCGCCGACGCCTTCGACGTGCCACTCCGCCTCCCCTCCGGCCCCGAGCAGTCGCTAAGACTCAGCGAAGCGCTCGCGGGCAGTCGTGAGGTCGGTATGACGAAGTGGCCGAGCAGCCTCCACCCTGCGCTCAAGACGCGCGGCTTCACCGACGAGGTGCAGGCCGTCATAGGCAAGGCGCGGCAGCTCGGGCTCGACCCGGAGGACCTGTCCGCGATCGGCCAGTCGGCCAGCCGTTCGGAGTGGGTCGCGGTCGGCGACTTCTTCGAGGAGTATCTGCAGATCCTCGACCACGAGCAGGTGCTGGACTACTCCGAGCTGATCCACCGCGCGGTCATCCTGGCCCAGCAACCCGAAGTACAGGCCAAGCTCCGCGAGGAGTTCAAGGTCGTCTTCGTCGATGAGTACCAGGACACCGATCCCGGTCAGACCAAGCTGCTCCAGGCCATCGCGGGCGACGGCCGCGACCTTGTCGTCGTGGGCGATCCGGACCAGTCGATCTACACGTTCCGCGGCGCCGACGTCCGCGGTCTGCTGCGATTCACCGACGAGTTCCGTACTGCGGCCGGCGACGAGGCGGCCCAGATCGCCCTCGCGACGACGCGAAGATTCGGTACTACGTTGTCGCGCGTCTCCCGCAACGTCGTGAACCGGCTGGGCGTGCCCGGCACCCTCGACCGCGACACCTTCGACCGGTTCCGCAACCCCGACGCCGGCAGCTGTGTCTTCGGACCGGGCAAGGTCGAGGCCAACCTCTACTCCACCAGCGGGGCCGAGCTCGAGCACATCGCCGACCTGCTCCGCCGCGCGCACGTGCAAGACGGTGTCGGCTGGCACGAGATGGCCGTGCTGGTCAGGTCTGGCACCTGGTCCATCCCTCCACTGCGCCGCGCTTTGGCCGCCGCCGGCATCCCGGTCGACATCGCCGGAGACGAGTTGCCGCTGTCGCGCGAGCCCGCAGTACGGCCGATGTTGCTCGCGCTAAGGGCAGTCGCGGATCCAGTCACGCTGACCGTCGACGTAGTCCGCGCCCTGGCGCTGTCGCCGCTGGGCGCGATGGATGCGGGGCAGCTGAGGCGCTTGGCCCGCGTACTGCGGAGGCGCGATCGCGAGGTCGCCAATGGCCAACGGCTCCCGCGATCCTCGGACGAACTGCTCCGCGAAGCCCTGATGAACCCGTTGCTCCTGGACGAGCAGGCCTCCCCGGCCGAGGCGCGGTTCGTCGCCCTCGGCGAGAGGTTGCTCAAGGCAAGGAATATCGTCACGGCCGGTGCCGCGCCGGACGAGGTGATGTGGTCGTTGTGGTCCGAGTCGCCATGGTTGCGACGGCTCCGCGGCCAGGCGAACAGCGGAGGAGAGACAGCCCGCGCGGCCAACCGGGATCTGGATTCGCTGTGCGCGTTGTTCGACGCGGCGAGCCGGGCCGAGGAGCAGGTCGGATTCAAGGGTGTCTCGGCGTTCCTCAGCGAGTTGGAGTCGCTGGACATCGCGGGCGACAACCGATTCGACGCGACGTACCGGGAAAACGGTGTGCAGCTGATGACCGCACACCGTTCCAAAGGACTGCAGTGGCGGCTGGTCGTCGTGGCGAGCGTGCAGGAAGGACAGTGGCCGGATCTCCGCCGCCGGGGATCGCTGCTGGAGCCTGACCGACTCGGGCCGGATGGGCTGGTCGAGCCGTTGACCGCCGGGGCGATGCTGGCCGAGGAGCGACGGCTGTTCTACGTGGCGATCACCAGAGCCCGCGAGCGGCTGATCGTGACGGCGGTGCAAGCGCCGGAAGCCGACGGCGATCAACCATCACGCTTACTTGCTGAGCTCGACATTCCTTTGAAACTCGTGGCCGGACGACCGCGACGACCGCTGTCACTGCCCGGGCTGGTCGCCGACCTGCGATGCGTGCTGTCCGACCCCGCCTCGTCGCCCGCGCTGAAGCGGGTCGCGGCGGACAAGTTGGCGCACCTGGCCGACGCGGTGGACGAGCGGGAGTACGCGCTGGTCCCGACCGCGGACCCGGAGCGCTGGTGGGGCGTGCGCGAGCGGACGAAGTCCGAGCGCCCAGTCGCGAACCCGGACAAGCCGGTGCCGCTGACAGGGAGTGCGCTGACGACGATCGTGGACTGCCCACTGCGCTGGTTCCTGCAACGGAGAGCAGGCGGCGAGACACCTAGTACTTCGGCGATCGGCTTCGGCATGGTGCTCCACACGCTGGCGGATGCGGTCGCCAGCGGGACGCTGCCGCCGGAGATCGACGAGCTGAACGGCTGGCTCGACAAGGTCTGGACGCAGCTGGAATTCGAGTCGAGCTGGATCTCGGACCGCGAGCGGGTCGAGGCGGAGGAAGCGCTGCGCCGGTTCGTCGCCTGGCACAAGGGCCGGCCCGATCGCACCTTGCTCGGCACCGAGGTGGAGTTCGACGTACTGCTCCCCGACGAGAACAAGCCGGCCGTCCAGGTGAAGGGCCGGATGGACCGGTTGGAGCAGGACGGCGACGGCGAGATTCGCGTGATCGACTTGAAGACCGGCCGGAACATGCCGACCAAACCTGCGCTGGCGAGGCACGTCCAGCTGGCGATCTACCAGCGCGCGATCACGTCCCGGCAGATGAAGGCGCTCGGGGACGATCCGCGCAGTGGCGGTGCCGAGCTGGTTCAGCTGCGCCATGACGATGTCGGTCTGCCGAAGGTCCAGGGTCAGGCGCCGCTCGAAACCGACGACGACGGCCGGACCTGGCTGGACGAGGCCGTCGAGGATGCGGCGGAGATGGTCCGCTCCGAGGAATTCGTTGCCAAACGCAACGACGGTTGCGCTCGTTGTGACGTGCGCGGCCTCTGTCCGATCCAGCCCGAAGGCCGGGAAATCGTCTGATGCGCCCTGAATTCCACTGCCCGGTCGAAGGGGGAGTCCGGTGACTCGCGCGAAGCTCACGTCGACGGCCGAGCTCTGCGATCTCCTCGAGATCCCGTTCAGCGACCAGCAGTTGGAGGCGATCACGGCTCCGCTCGCGCCGGGTGTGATCGTGGCCGGCGCCGGGTCGGGCAAGACCACGGCGATGGCTGCCCGGGTCGTCTGGCTGATCTGCACCGGGCAGGTTCAGCCGGAAGAGGTGCTCGGGCTGACCTTCACCAAGAAGGCGGCAAATGAGCTCGACGTGAAGATCCGCGACGACCTCACGAAGGCCGGCGTGCTGGGCTCGACCTTGCCACCCGACCAGCACCCGATCCTCGCCGCGCACCTGCGGAGCAACCTCGACGCTTGGCAGACCGAGGAGTCCGGCGAGCCGGTCGTCTCGACGTACCACGCCTTCGCCGGCACCTTGATCTCCGAGCACGGCCTGCGGCTCGGCCTCGAACCAGACGTCCGGGTGCTCGCCGACGCGACCCGGTTCCAGCTCGCGGGACGCGTCGTACGCCGGTCCGCCGGGCCGATCCGGTTCGCGTCGCACCACGTGCCGACGCTGGTGAACAGCCTGCTTTCGCTCGACGGCGAGCTCGCTGACCACCTGATCCGCGCGGACGACGTACGGGCTCATGATGAGGCAGTCCGGGCCGAGGTCGCCGCGGCGCGCAAGCAGACAGTCGACGTGAAGAAGCTGGCCGAGACCGCGCTGAAGCGGAACGAGATCCTGCAGCTGGTCGAGGAGTACCAGAAGTACAAGGGCGAGCGGGGCGTGGTCGACTTCGCGGACCAGATGGCGCTCGGCGCGCGGCTGGCCGAGGAGTGCCCTGAGGTCCCGCTGATCGAGCGAGCGCGGTACAAGGTCGTGCTGCTGGACGAGTACCAGGACACGTCGGTGTCGCAGCGGCGGATGCTCACCGCGTTGTTCTCCGGCGGCGGGCATCCGGTCACGGCCGTCGGCGATCCGTGCCAGGCGATCTATGGCTGGCGCGGCGCCTCGGTGGCGAACTTGGACGATTTCCCCGAGCACTTCCCGAACGCGGACGGTACGCCGGCGACCCGCTACGTGCTGAGTGTGAATCGTCGGTGTGGCAGCAAGATTCTGGCCGCGGCCAACCAACATGCGGCCGAGCTCTATCAGCAACACCCCGGTGTGATTCCGCTCGAGGCGCCGGAGAACGCGCCCGAGGGAGCGATCACGGTCGGCCTGTTCGAGACGCGCTCGCAGGAGATCGAGTGGGTCGCGGACGCCGTCGTCGCCGCGCACAAGACGACGAACCGCCGGTGGAAGGACATCGGCATCCTGATGCGGACCAACACCGACCTCAGCGCGGTCCACGAGGCGCTGATCGCGCGGAAGGTGCCGGTCGAGGTGGTCGGCCTCGGCGGACTGCTCGCGCTGCCCGAGGTGGTCGATGTGGTCGCCACACTCCAAGCGGTCAACGACCTGACAGCGAACGCGGCGATGCTGCGGATCCTCACCGGCCCGCGCTACCGGATCGGTCACCGCGACCTGGCGCTGCTCGCGAACCGGTCGAGGATCCTCGCGGACGCGGGGGACCGCCCGGCCGCCGACGACCTGGTCGCTGCGCTGGACGCGGCCGTCGCCGGGATGGACTCGACCGAGGTGATCTCGCTCGCCGAGGCCGTCGACGACCCGGGACCTGACGGTTGGGGGTACTCCGCCGAGGCGATGACCAGGTTCCGCGAGCTGTCGGTCGAGCTGCGGGACCTGCGCGCGCACGCCGGGGAGCCGCTGCTCGATCTGGTCCGCCGGGTGATCAGCACGATCGGGCTGGACGTGGAGCTCACCGCGACGCCTGATCACGTCGACTCCGGCCGGCGCGACCACCTGGCCGCGTTCCTCGATGCCGTCGGCAACTTCGTCTCGACCGAGTCGGACGGATCACTCGACGGACTGCTCGCGTATCTGGCGGCCGAGGAGGAGTACGCGGCCGGCCTCGACCTCGCCGTACCGAGTGAAGCCGATTCGGTGAAGCTGCTGACCACGCACCGGTCGAAGGGTCTGGAGTGGCCGGTCGTGTTCGTGCCGACGCTGGTGCAGAAGGTGTTCCCGTCGGATCGCGGCCGGGACAAGTGGACCACCAACGCGAAGGTGCTGCCTTGGCCGTTGCGCGGTGACGCCGAGACGCTGCCCGACTTTCACGACCTGTCGAACGCGGGGTTGAAGGCGTTCGCCGACGAGTGCAAAGAGGTCAACTCGCTGGAGGAGCGCCGCCTCGGGTACGTCGCTTTCACACGCGCCAAGGAGCTCCTAGTCGCCACCGGGCACTGGTGGGGGCCGACGCAGAAACGCCCGCGCGGGCCCTCGACGTACCTGGAAGTGCTGAAGAAGCATGCGGGGGAGCGGGTCATCTCGTGGGCTCCGCAGCCCGAGTTGGCCGATGAGAACCCGGAGTTGGCCGAGCAGACCCAGGCACCTTGGCCCGCCCCGTACGACGCGGCCGCCTACCAACGGCGACTCGAATCGGTGGCGCTGGTGCAGCTGTCCCGCGAGGAGGGGCCGTCGCTCGACGCCGAGGAGTCATTGCTGCTGGACGAACAGGCGACGGTGGCGCGCTGGGACTCCGAGCTCGAACGATTGTTGTCAGAGGCAAGGGAAAGCCGGAGCCGGAAGGCGTACGACGTCGAGCTGCCGGCCGCGTTGTCCGCGACCCAGGTGATGCGGCTGGCGAAGGACCCGGACGGGCTGGCGTCCGAGCTGGCCCGGCCGATGCCGCGCAAACCCAACCGGGCGGCGCGATTCGGCACCAGGTTCCACGCCTGGGTGGAGAGCTACTTCGGCCAGCAGTTCCTGATCGACCCGGACGACCTGCCCGGCGCGGCGGACGAGGGCATCGTCGACGACACCGACCTGACCGAGCTGATGGACGCGTTCCGGATCGGCCCGTACGGCGAGAAGATGCCGTACGAGATCGAAGCCCCGTTCGCCCTCTCCATCGGCGGCCGGGTGGTCCGGGGCCGCATCGACGCCGTCTACCAGGTGATCCGTCCCGACGGCTCCCGCGGCTACGAGGTGATCGACTGGAAAACCAGCCGCACCGAAACAACCGACCCCCTCCAGCTAGCCATCTACCGAGTCGCCTGGGCTGAACTCCTGGGCATCCCCATCACACAGGTAACCGCGGCCTTCTACTACGTCCGCACCGGCGACGTGACCCACCCCGAAAACCTCCCGGACAAGCCCGCCCTGATCGCCCTCCTCAACGGCTAGTCCACCAGCTCCGCAGGCACGATCCGCACCGGGAACGGCAGCTCAGCCTCAAAGGCATCACTACCCTTCACAACAGCCCGCTCGACGTACCGCCCGTCAACCAACTCAAGCACCGTGAGTTGCTCTTGGTCAGGATCAAAGATCCAGTAGGACAGAACGTCGGCGTCCTCGTACAGTCCGCGCTTCAGAAGTAGGTCCTTCGCGCGAGTCGCCGGCGACAACACCTCGACGGCCAGCAGCAGAGGGCGCTCCACCGTCTTGGGTCCGATGTCTTCTCGGCGTACGACCAGGACGTCGGGTTGGAGCGAACGATGTGGCGTCGGCCGGAAATCCAGCGGAGCCGGGAACACCTTGAGATCACGAGGACAGCCGAGCCGCAGCCGGTGATAAAGCTCGCCCACTGCAGACTGATGCAGCGGCGTCGGCGCGGGCGTCACCAGATGGAGCCCGTCGACCAGTTCGTGCTGCCGGCCGTCCGCTGGTAGAGCGTCGAGGTCCGCCAACGTGAACGGATCAGGCTCAAGTCTCTGCACAGCTCCCATGGTGCCTCCTCCGTGGTCATCAGACCACTCTGATTGAGGTGCCACGCGCTTTCCGGACAGCTTTTTGATGGCTGATTCAGGCGGCGGATTGTGTTTCCAGGTAGTCGTCGTGGGCTTGCTGTGGGGTCCGGTAGCCGAGCCCTGAGTGACGGCGTTTAGTATTGTAGCGCAATTCGATGTAGCGGGCGATATCGCGGCGTGCATGGTCGCGGGTCGGGTACTCGGTTCGGTGGGTACGCTCGTTCTTGAGAGCGCCGAAGAACGATTCGGCCATCGCATTGTCGTAACAGATACCGGTCCGCCCGACTGATTGGCGAAGATTATTGTTCTTCAAAGTCGCGGCGAACTGGGCGGAAGTGTAGTTGCTGCCCCGGTCGGAGTGAAAGATTGCGCCGTCGACAAGATCGTGATTCCGCACCGCCATGTCGATCGCGGCTTCGATCAGCGGGGTTTTGTAATTGTCGTCCATGGCCCACCCGATCACAGCTTTGGTGTGGCAATCGAGCACGGTCGCCAGATAAAGCCACCCTTCCCAGGTCGAGACATAGGTAATGTCTCCGACCATCTTGTGCCCCGGAGCATCAGCGGTGAAGTCCCGATCTACCAGATCCGGGATCGGGCCGGCCTGGCCATCCTGCTCGGTCAGACAGTGCCGCCACGGCCGCGGCTGGCACGGCTCCAAACCCAACTCACGCATGAGCTTGCGCACCAACTCCAGCCCACAGGTCACACCCCAGGCCACCAGGTCGGCATGCACCCGCCGGTACCCGTAGGTCTCGTCGGACTCTTCGAACGACTTGACGATGATCAGCTTGAGTTCGCCTTGGCGGCGCGCAGTCGCCGACATCGGACGGCTCCGCCAATCATTGAAACTGGACCGTTTCACCTCGAGCCACCGGCACATCTTCACAATCGACGGCGCATTTCCGTTCTCTCGGGTCAACCTGTTGGCATACTCCGCATCGATGAACTCGAACTTTTCGCTCAACGATGATCCTTGGCAAAGTATGCTGCGGCTTTTTTTAGGAACTCGTTTTCCATCCGGAGTTCTCGCGTCTCCCGCTCCAGCTCGCGGAGCCGCGCACGCTCGTCCATGCTCAATGCCGGTTCCTCGCCGGCATGGTCTCGCTTAAAGGCGCTCACCCAGTTACTGAGGGTTCCCGGGTTGATGCCGAGCTCTCTCGCGACCTGAGTGACAGAACGTGAAGTCTCAATCACCGACTTCACAGCTTCCTCCCGATACTCAGGAGTGAAATTCTTCTTCGGACGCGGCAACATCTTCCCTTTCCGGACAGCTCAATCTTAGTTGAGCCGCTGTCCGGAAGGTTCGTGGCACCTCAGATCCGATCCGCCAAGTGTGTGGAGGGCAGATCTGGATCTGCCCCTGACTGCCCGGTGCTCCATCAGCTCAGGAGTTGGGCGGGGGAGAAGTTGAGGGGGAAGGGGGTGTTTGTGGGAAGGGTTCTCCTCCTTGGGCGATGGTTTGGCAGGTGTAGGTGGTGTTGGTTAGGCGGAGGACGGTCAGTTCCTGGCGGTCGGGGTCGAGGAGCCAGTACGACGGGATGCCGTGTTGCTCGTAGCGGGCGCGTTCGAGGACCACGTCGGTGACGCGGGTGCGGGGGGAGACGACCTCGATGGCGAGCAAGGGTGGGCGTACTACGTACCGCGGTTGACGTCTCTGCTCCTGGAGGATGCGGACAGCGAGATCCTCGGCATGCTGAACGAGTGCGGCGCCGACCAGATCCGGGATGGCTCCATTGAGCACACCCTCGACCTGACCAAGCCATCCCGCTACACCGCCGAGGTGGTCGACCTGTGGGGCGAGACCGTGCTGGTGATCCGCCTGGTCGACAGCGACGGCAAGGCCTCGGTCAACGACGTGATGCAACTCGTGGCCGAGGACGGCAAGGTTCGCTCGATCAGCTGGTACTACTTCTGCCCCAACTTCCTCACCGACGTCGCAGCCGAGCTGGGCGAACCAGTGATCCTCAACGGCCACCGCTACCCCAACGGCCAGCACTGAGGCGAGTAACAGTCTTGCGGAGGATGCGGTGAATAGTCCCCACGGCTGATGACCGCCTAGGTGAGTCGGACCTACCTTGGACGGCATGTTGATTGCAGAGGACCTGCTGTTGCTGCTGTACAACGACGAGAGCGGCAAGCCGATCACCGGTAACCCAGGCCTGGACTACTCGCTCGGGGGCGCCGTGCTGATCGAGCTGACCCTGCTGGGCAAGGTGGACATCGCCGTGGCGGGTGACGACGTCAAGGAAGGCCGGCTGAAGGTTCTGGACACGTCGTCCACCGGCGACGCGATCCTGGACGAGCGGTTGGCGCTCCTGGCGCAGAAGTCCGGCCAGAAGCCGAAGAACCTGCTGGGCAAGCTCTCGAAGAACCTGCGCTACCAGCTGCTCACCCGGCTCGCCGAGCGAGGCGTTCTGGAGGCGGACAAGGACAAGGTGCTCGGGCTGTTCCCGGTCACCCGCTGGCCGGCCAAGGACGCGCGGCATGAAGCAGAGGTCCGTACTGCGCTGGGCAGTGTGCTCAAGCTCGGTACAGAGCCGGATGAGCGCACCGCTGCGCTCATCGCGTTGCTGAACGCACAGAACGCGGTCCCGAAGGTCGTCACCGACGCGGTGGACAAGAAGGCGCTCAAGCGCCGGGCGAAGGAGATCGCGGAGTCCGAGTGGGCCGCGGAGGCTGTCCGCAAGGCGGTCCAGGAAGTGCAGGCCGCTGTCACCGCAGCCATCATCGCCAGCACCAGCGCGAGCGCCGCCAGCTCCTAGTCAACGCGGCACGTAGTACGAGCAGCAGCTCCTAGTCAACGCGGCACGTAGTACGAGCAGCAGCTCCTAGTCAATGCGGCACGTAGTACGAGCAGCAGCTCCTAGTCAATGCGGCACGTAGTACGAGCAGCAGCTCCTAGTCAATGCGGCACGTAGTACGAGCAGCAGCTCCTAGTCAATGCGGCACCGTATTACGAGCAGCCAGCTCCTGGTCAACGCGGCACGTAGTACGAGCAGCCAGCTCCTGGTCAACGTGGAAGAAGGTGGAACCGGTACGGGGTAACGGTTCCACCTCCTGTGTCACTCAGCGGTGCAGTTGGCCTTGCAGAGCTTGTCCATCAGGCTCAGGTGCGCGCCCGGCTCCTCGGTGTCGACCTCGGCCGAGTAGTCGACCTGCCAGTCGCCGGTGGACAGCTGACCGGACGTCTTGCCGTTCTGCTTGGCGAACCAGTCGGTGATCTCCTGGCTCTGGCCGATGTGCGCGATCTCCAGCGCCTGCGGGAGTGCCTTGGCGATCGCGGCGGACGCAGTCGCGACCGGGCCGGCCGAGTGCAGTGACACCACCGGCGGCCGCGGGTGGTCCCCGGTGAGCACCCACACTGCTGCGGGACCCGAAGTACAGATGGCGTACGTGCCGTCGTTGCTGCACTTGTAGCCCGCACCGGTGAGCCCTGCCACCACCTCGCTCGCCTTGAGCGGCGTAGTCGGTCCAGCACCGTCCGACGACTTCGCAGTCGGCTGGCTGGTGCTGGGCTTGCCAGCGGTGGCAGCAGCGTCCGGCTTGTCGGAGGAGGAGGAGGAAGAGGAGGAGGAGGAGGAGGGAGCGGACTTGTCGCTGGAACAGGCTGCGGTACCGACGAGCAGGGCAGTGCTCAGCAGGACGGCGCCCCAGCGGTTCAGACCGGCACCCCGATCGCCGCGTCGAGGGCGATGGTGATCATCTCGGAGAAGGTGGTCTGCCGCTCCTCGGCGGTGGTCTCCTCCTTGGTGATCAGGTGGTCGGACACGGTCATGATGCCGAGCGCCCGGCGACCGAACTTGGCGGCCAGCGTGTAGAGCGCGGAGGCCTCCATCTCGATGCCCAGTACGCCGTACTCCGCGGTGCGGCTGACCAGGTCCGGACGGTCGTTGTAGAACAGGTCGCCGGAGAAGACCTGGCCGACGTGCACGTTCAGCCCGGCCGCCTCGGCGCCGTCCACCGCGGCCCGGAGGAGCTGGTAGTCGGCGGTCGGCGCGTAGTCGATGCCGTGGAAGCGCAGCCGGTTCATCTGCGAGTCGGTGCTGGCGGACATCGCGACGATCACGTCACGGAGCTTCACCTTCTCGGTGAGCGCGCCGCAGGTACCGACCCGGATCAGGGTCTGTACGTCGTACTCGGCGAACAGTTCGTTGGCGTAGATCGAGGCCGACGCCTGACCCATCCCGGAGCCCTGGACGGAGACCTGCTCACCCTTGTAGGTGCCGGTGAACCCGAACATGTTCCGGATCTCGGTGTAGCAGGTGACGTCGGACAGGTAGGTCTCGGCGATCCACTTGGCCCGCAGTGGGTCACCGGGGAAGAGCACGCGTGGCGCGATCTGTCCCTTCTCGGCGGCGATGTGAATACTCATGCCGGGATCCTCCCATGGGCGGCGGCCGAGATACGTTGAAGACGTGGCCTACTCGATCGTTCCTGGTTCCTTGTCGCTGTCCCGCTCCGTTCTCGACCGCGCTGCCGACCGGCGGCGGGACGCGGAATGGCTGGAGAAGGCGTGGGCCGACACTGACACGCAGGTGACGCTGGTGGCCGGCGACCAGCTCGCAGTGGAGAGTGACCGTACGTCGCTGCGCCTGGTCCCGCCTGCTGCTGCGCCGGACGGTGTGCGGATCTTCCTGGGGATCGACCACACCGCAGGAGCCGGGCAGACCGCCGACGGGCGGGCAGTGTTCGCAGTACTGGTCGACGGCGAGGCGGACGAGTCGTACGGCGGGCTGCGCGAGCTCGGCAGCCTGCTGAACGACCGGGAGGCCGGGATCGCGGTCAACGTGGTCGGGCTGGCCAACTGGCACGCCGTACACACGCACTGCGCCAACTGCGGCAACCACACCGAGGTAATAGACGCAGGCCACGTACGGCGTTGCCCGGTCTGCGGGCTCAGCCACTTCCCGCGGAGCGACCCGGCGATCATCGTGCTCGTCACCGACGACCAGGACCGGGCACTGCTCGGCCGCAACGAGGCCTGGCCGGAGGGGCGCTACTCGACCCTCGCCGGCTTCGTAGAGCCCGGTGAGTCGCTGGAAGCCGCCGTACGCCGCGAGGTCTTCGAGGAGACCGGCGTGGTCATCGGCGAAGACATCCAGTACGCCGGCAGTCAGCCCTGGCCGCTCCCGTCGAGCCTGATGCTCGGCTTCTACGCCACCGCCACCGGCTACGACATCAACGTCGATCAGGACGAGATCGCCGAAGCCAAGTGGTTCAGCCGCGACGACCTCCGCGCCCTCGTCGAAGCCGGCACGATGGCCCTCCCCGGCAACATCTCCATCTCCCGCCGCCTGATCGAAGGCTGGTACGGCGAGGAACTAACCGGCAGCTGGTAACCACCTATACCGAGTGGTGGAAGCACTGACCTAGTACTACAGCCAGTTCGTGATGCTGCCCGCGTCTGCGGGCCTAGGGACCTGACCGGGAGTGGGGACCTGACCAGGAGTGGGCCTTGACCAGGTCGTGGGGACCTGGGTCAGGCTATTCCTTGTCCGCGGTCCCCACTTGGTGATCACGGTCTCCACCTCTGGACCTCCCCGACAGCCGCCGGCGACGTGGAGGCGCGGCGCTGCCCGTCAGGGTTGCGGCGCCGCGTACGTAGTACGGGGACTAGGCGACGAGCTTGTCGGCGATCTGGGCGATCGACGGGTTCGTCATCGCGGTGCCGTCGGGGAAGACCACGGTCGGCACGGTCTGGTTGCCGTTGTTGACCTTCTCGACGATCTTCGCCGCGTCCGGTACCTGCTCGATGTCGACCTCGGCGAACTCGATACCGGCTCGCTTGAGCTGGCCCTTCAACCGGTGGCAGTACCCGCACCAGGGGGTCGAGTACATCGTGAATGCCGCCATCGTCGGCTTGCTCCGTCTCTGTTGTCCGGCGGGCTGCGGATTCTGTCCGACGGCCCGTCTAGGGTGGCTCTACCTTGTATCCGAACCCCTCCGGTGGGAGAGCTGTTCCCGCATGTCTCAGTCCGTGAGTAACATCACGCAGTCCGTCGCAGGCAAGTCCGCCGACGAACTGCTCGAGGCCCTCGACCCCGAGCAGCGAGCCGTCGCGACCGCCTTGCACGGACCTGTCGTCGTGATGGCCGGTGCCGGCACCGGCAAGACCCGCGCGATCACCCACCGGATCGCGTACGGCGTGCGCACGGGCACCTTCGATCCGGCCCGGGTGCTGGCCGTGACCTTCACCCAGCGCGCGGCCGGTGAGATGCGCGGCCGGCTCGCCCAGCTCGGGACGAACGGCGTCCAGGCCCGCACCTTCCACTCGGCCGCGCTCCGGCAGGCGAGATGGTTCTGGCCGAAGGTCTTCGGTGGCGAGCTGCCACCGATCATCGACCGGAAGTTCCCGTTGCTGACCGAGGCGTCCAACCGCTGCCGCGTCCGGGTCGACACCCCGGCGCTGCGCGACCTGGCCGGCGAGGTGGAGTGGGCCAAGGTGAGCAACGTCCGCCCCGACGACTACGCGAAGGTCGCGCCGCAGTCCGGCCGGGCGCTGGCCGCGTTCGACCCGGCGACGATCGCGCGCGTCTTCGCGGCGTACGAGGACGTCAAGATCGAGCGCGGCCGGATCGACCTGGAGGACGTGCTGCTCTGCGCGGTCGCGCTGCTGGCCGAGGACGAGCGGGTCGCCGCCGAGATCCGCCGGCAGTACAGGACCTTCGTCGTCGACGAGTATCAGGACGTCTCGCCCCTGCAGCAGAGCCTGCTCGACCTCTGGCTGGGTGGTCGCGAGGATGTCTGCGTGGTCGGCGACCCGGCTCAGACCATTTACTCGTGGGCCGGCGCCGACCCGGAGAACCTGGTCCGCTTCGCCCAGCGCCATCCGTCCGCCGCCGTGATCAAGCTGATCCGCGACTACCGCTCCACCCCGCAGATCGTCGACGTGGCGAACAAGGTGCTCGACGCGGCCGGACCGACCGGTCTGCCCGGCCGGGTCACCTTGCGATCCCAGCGTGACGCGGGCCCGACCCCGACGTACCGGGAGTATCCGGACGAGGTCGCCGAGGCGGACGCCGTCGCCCGCGCGATCGCCCGGCTCCAGGACTCCGGTACGGCGCTGCGCGACATCGCGGTGCTGTTCCGTACCAACGCGCAGTCGGAGAACTTCGAGCAGGCGCTGGCCGAGCGGAAGATCCCCGCCGTACTGAAGGGTGCCGAGCGATTCTTCGAGCGGCCCGAGATCCGGCAGGCCGCGATGCTCCTCCGTGGCCAGGCGAAGGCGGGCGGCGCGTCCGACGACGACTTGGTCGAGACCGTCACCGGCATCCTCGGTGGCGCCGGCTGGACGCTCGACCCACCCGAGGGCAAGGGCGCGGTCCGCGATCGCTGGGAGTCGCTGAGCGCGCTCGTCACGATGACGTCCGACTTCGCCAAGGCGAATCCCAAGGCCGGGTTCGGTGATCTGATGGCCGAGCTGGACCGGCGCGCGTCGATCCAGCACGCGCCGCTGGCCGAGGGGGTCACGCTCGCCACCCTGCACGCGGCGAAGGGCCTGGAGTGGGGCTGCGTCTTCATCGTCGGCGCCCACGAGGGGACACTGCCGATCACCTACGCCCAGACACCGGCCCAGGTCGAGGAGGAGCGGCGGTTGTTCTACGTCGGGGTGACCCGCGCGAAGGATCAGTTGTCGGTCAGTTGGTCGACGTCCCGCTCACCAGGTGGCCGCGGCACCCGCGGGCCGACCCGGTTCCTCGACCCGATCGGGGTCCGCACCTCCTCCCGGCCGAGCGAGTGGGAGTCGTCGTCGCCGCGATCGACCACGCCGCGGGTGTCGCGCTCGGACAAGCCGATCCCGAAGTGCCGCGTCTGCGGCCGCGGCCTGCTCGAGGCTGCCGCCCGCAAACTCGGCCGCTGCGAGGACTGCCCGGGCTCGATGGACCAGAAGCTGTACGACGCCCTGCTCGAATGGCGGGCCGAGCGCGCCGCCGAGGAGGGCATGCCCGCGTTCGTCATTTTCACCGACGCCACCCTGATCGCGATCGCGGAAACCCGCCCGACAGATGAGCGCGAGCTGATCCGCATCCCCGGCATCGGCCGAACCAAGGTCACGAAGTACGGCGAACCAGTAATCAACATCTGCACCCGCTGAAGCCGCCCGCCCGATCTATCCGGCGACCCGGCCGGGCACGCCGTGCGTCGAGGTCCGGCCGGTCCGGACTCGTGTGCCGGCCCCGAGCCGCGGATCCGGACCGCCAGGCCATCAATACCCGCCCTTTTGCAGCCCCGCGGCCCGCGCCCGCGCTCACGCCTGACTTCACTACCCCCTATTGATGGCCTGGCGGTCCGGACGTTCTCCTCCGGCGTGCGACCCTCCACTCACTGAGTTGCCCTTGAGGGCAGCGGGCCGGGCTTGGCGCGGAAAACTCGTTGCGGGCCTGCCGGCTGGAGGCGCATGGTTGGGACGTCTTGTTCTGCTCAGGGCAGATGTGGCAATTAGATGACAGAGGCAACGATCCCGGAGGGTACCGGGGGCGTGCCGGAGCGTGCCGGAACGGCGTCCGGGAGCAAGATCCGGGCCTCGCGGCGGCAACTTCCGGCCAACTTTGCAAACTGGCGTTAAATAGTTTGCGGGGCCTGACGAGGTCGGCGTACTGTTCCTTCTGCGGTCGAGGTGTGACCGAAAACTTCAAACCATAGCGATCGAGCTAACCGCCCGCTTCGCCACACAACGAGAAGGAGGTGCCTTGGAAATGAACACGAACATCGCGAAGAAGCCGTTCGGCGTCAGCACGCAGCCGTGCGCCCAGATCCAGGGTGCCGTCCCGTCGCGTCTGCACGCGACCGTTGTGCTCATGGCCACCGGTTTCGCCCTGATCCAGGGCGGAGCTGTGGGTGATGCGAAGTACGGCGGTCAGGGTTCTCGAGCATGGAGTCCACCGGTCTGACACGAAAGTCAGCCGGCACCTCCAAGGCCGCGGAACCCTCACCAGGGTCCCGCGGCCCTTTTGTTTGTCCGACACAGATTTTGCCGGCCACCAATCCGGGTGGTCGACGAAGGCAGCAAGAGAACAGCACGACAGTCACTAGGAGGTGACCGGAATGAGCGTTAGCTTCCTCGATGCATTCAACGAGGTTGCAACGTCGCAGGACCTGCCCTGTCGGTCCTACGCGCCAGAACTCTTCTTCGCCGAATCCCCGGCGGACGTCGAGCACGCAAAGTCTCTTTGCACCACCTGCCCGCTGAAGGCCGAGTGCCTGGCCGGAGCGCTTGAGCGTTCCGAGCCGTGGGGAGTGTGGGGAGGCGAACTGTTCGTCCAGGGTGTTGTCGTTGCGCGCAAGCGGCCCCGTGGCCGCCCTCGCAAGTGCGACACCGTTACTGCCGCCTGACGACCTAACCCATCCCGAATCGAGACTCAGAACCATGAAAACCCAGACTTCACCCAGGAGAGTTGAAATGCATTTACTTCAAGAAGATCTCGCCCGTGCTCATTGTCGTTCCAAACTGAACGACGCGGAGCAGAACCGGCGCTTCCACCTGGCGACCCAGATCGCCCGGGCACAGAAGCAGGCCGAGCGGGCCACCCGTCGCGCGGCGAGGGCCAGTGCAAAGGCACGCCTCACCCTCGCCCGGCTGGTCTGATCCACCACCTCCGGCACTTCTGACCAGGCGCCGGTAGCACCACCCGAACGATCGAGGGGCGGCATCCACCCGGATGCCGCTCCTCGGCATGTCCGGGCAGAGCAAAGGCTCAGCTGGCCGGCGTACAAGAGACCGCGATGCGACGGGTCTCCTGGAGGAGC
Organism: Kribbella qitaiheensis; assembly: GCF_014217565.1. Taxonomy (NCBI): domain Bacteria; kingdom Bacillati; phylum Actinomycetota; class Actinomycetes; order Propionibacteriales; family Kribbellaceae; genus Kribbella; species Kribbella qitaiheensis. Next base: position 2,459,695 of record NZ_CP043661.1, on the reverse strand, counting down.
AGCGGCAGGTACGCATTTGTACTGTCGCGCGACCAGATGAGCGCCAGCACGTTCGGCGGCGCGTCCACCAGCGGGAGCCAGACCAGCCGCGGATGGGCGAAGTACGTCACCGTCGAAGCCGGCGCGATCCAGCAGCCGTGACCGGCCGCGACCAGGTGGAGGCATTCCTCCGGCGTACGGGCCTGGGGTCCGAAGACCGCCCGGCTGCCATCGGGACGGGGATCGATGAACCAGAAGTTCACCACCGCCTCGGGCATCCCGTCGCGGGGACCGATCACGGGGACGCCGGCGAGATCCGCGGTCGTCAGCGAGGTCCGCTCGGACAGCGGGTGGCCGGGCGGGAGCGCGGCTGGGCCGCGCGATCCTGCTCCGGCTGGCCGCGCAGGGCGCGAACGTGGTGGTCAACTACTCGCGCGACGAGACCGCGGCGAACGAGGTCCAGGCGGCCGCCGAGGCGCTCGGGGTGAAGGCGATCACGGTCGCCGCCGACGTGTCGGAGCTGGCCGGCATCGAGCGCCTGTACGACGCGACGATCGAGGCGTTCGGCCAGGTCGACATCGTGGTCGCCAACGCGGGTATGGAGAAGGTGAACATCCCGGTCACCGACGTGACCGAGGAGGACTTCGACCTGCTGTTCCGGGTCAACACCAAGGGCCCGTACTTCGTCCTGCGCGAGGCGGCCCGGCGGATCGCCGACAACGGCCGGATCATCACGATCTCGTCGAACACCACGACGGTCCCGCAGGTCGGCGTGGGGCTGTACGGCACCAGCAAGGTGGCCACCGGCTATCTCGCCCGGGTGCTCGCGCTCGAACTCGGGCCGCGGGGCATCACCGTGAAGACCATCGTCCCGGGGCCGATCGACGGCGCGGGGATTTTCACCGACCCGGCGAACGATGAGTACAAGAAGGGCCTGATCGCGATGGTTCCGATCGGGCGCTTGGGCACGACCGAGGACGTGGCGGGCATCGCGGCCTTCTTGGCCGGCGACGATGCCGGACTCATCACCGGCCAGCAACTGGTGGCCGACGGCGGAATGCACTGAGGAGAGAAATGACAGCGACGATGCGTGCGGCTCAGGTTCAGCAGGCCGGTGGACCTTTCGTGGTGACCGATATGGCGATTCCGGAGCCGCAGCCGGGGCAGATCCGGGTCAAGGTGCAGGCCTGCGGCATCTGTGGAGGCGACGCCATTCCCCGCAACGCCCTGTTCGGCACCAAGCTGCCACGGGTGCCCGGCCACGAGATCGCCGGTGTCGTCGACGCGATCGGCGAGGGGGTCGAGGTCTGGCAGGTCGGCCAGCGGGTCGGCGTCGGCTGGTCCGGTGGCGTCGACTTCACCTGCGAGTACTGCCGGCGCGGTGACTTCACCAACTGCGTCAGCCGGACGATCGTCGGTACGTCGTACGACGGCGGGTACGCCGAGTACATGGTCGCGCCGCAGGACGCGGTCGCCCGGATCCCCGAGGGACTGACCTTCGAGGAGGCGGCCCCGTTGATGTGCGGCGGGATCACCGCCTTCAACGCGCTCCGCCACTCTCACGCCGGCCCGGGCGACCTGGTCGCGGTACAGGGTGTCGGCGGGGTCGGGCACCTGGCGATCCAGTTCGCGGACAAGATGGGCTTCCGGACCGTCGCGATCAACCGCGGTCGGGACAAGGAGGAGCTGGCCCGTCAGCTCGGCGCGGACGAGTACATCGACAGCACCGAGGGCGACGCGGGTGAGGCTCTGAAGGCACTCGGTGGAGCGTCCGCAGTACTGGCGACCGTCTCCGGCGCTGAACTCCAGACCGATCTGATCAAGGGCCTGCGCCCGAACGGTCAGCTGATCGTGCTGGAGGGCGGCGACCCGATCCAGGTCACCGGCCATGAGTTGGCGGACGGCCGTCTGTCGCTGTCCGGCTGGTACAGCGGGGTCGCCCAGGACAGCGAGGACACCTTGAACTTCGCCGTCCTGAAGGGGGTCCGGCCGATCATCGAGACCTACCCGCTGGAGCAGGCCGAGGAAGCCTGGCAGCACCAGCCGAAGGCGAACCTCCGCATCGTCCTACAAACCCAACCGCAATCCTGACCCACCGGACGTCCGGCTGTGCTGCTTGGCGCGGTTGCGCGCCTGCAGCGCAGTCGCCATGAATCCAGCGGCCACGTTCCCGCTCTCTGGCGGCCTCGACGAGCCCGAGTTCGCCGACGAGCCCCGCCGTACGGGCGTCGAACAAGTCTGCCGGCAGCATCCGCGATGCGGCGCCGGTCACCTCCACAGACACCGCTGAGCAGGCGGAGCGCCCATCCGCCGAGGCATCCGGCGTACGGAGTCGGTCCGCTCTGGACGGCGCGCTCGCGGCGCTGGACGAGGTGCTCAAGTTCATCCTGGCCGGCGCCGACGCGGTACCGCGGGAGGCGCTCGGCTCCGAGCTCGGTCGGGCTGTCTACGACGCCAACACGGACCGCTTCACTCGCAGCAGCCTCAGCTACCGCCGGGAACTCCTCCAGGACGCCCGGGCCCAACAGCAGCCGCGTCCTGTAGCAGGGCCTGTTGTAGACCAATCAGGGTGATCCCGCTGACGATCTCGTGCCGCTCGATCATTCCCTGTACGTCGGCCAGCTGCACCCACTCGATCCGGTCCGACTCGTTCCGCTCGACAGGCTCCCCGACGTACGACGCGCTGGTCGTCCGGAAGACGTAGTGGGTCGAGTCCATGATCCCGGCGCCCGGCTGCGATCGGCTCAGCGCAGTGAGGGGCCCCGGCCGCCAGCCGGTCTCCTCCTCGACCTCGCGAGCCGCCGCGTCGGCCGGTGCCTCACCCGGCTCCACGATCCCCATCGGCAGCTCCCATGCCCAGGTATCGGTCAGGAACCGATGCCGCCACAGCAGCAGCACTCGCTGCTCGGCGTCCGTGACGACAGCCGCAGCGACATCGCTCAGCCGGACTGCGTCGTAGCCGACCCGCTTGCCGTCCGGCTGCTCGACATCCAGGCGACGGACACTCAGCCAGGGACTGCTCCAGACCACTTCTTCACCGTGCACCAGCCAACGCATGCGCAGGACACTAGTGGCCCCGTGTCGGAAGTTCCGTTGCGCTAGCGGCGCCCAGGCACGTGCACTAGCCGCTTGCTCCATGCTGGGAGCATGCCGAACGCCACCTGCTCACTGTGCGGCCAGCAGGCCGAAACAGAAGAGGCGCCGCTGACCTGGATGACCTCGGTCGAGAACGGGCGCAAGCTCCTGTACTGCGACGCCTGCGCGCGCGAGAACGTCCGCAGCATCGAGGGAAAGCTCGACAGCGCCTGGTGGTGAGCCAGCGCTTACGCAGTACGGGCTAGTCGGCGAAGCCCGGGAGGAACTCCTCCAGCACCGAGCGGAACGGTGCCTCGGCCTCCAACTGCGACAGCACGGCGATGCCGCCGATCCAGACGCGATGGATCAGCATGTACGACGGCGGCAGGTTGATCTTGAGCCCCAGGGACGCGTTCGGCGAGCGGAAGTCGCTCGTCCGGGTCGCCTGCGCCCGCATCCAGGCCCGGCTGAACTGGAACGTCTCTTCCCGGGCCGGCTCGGCGAACGGCGCCAGGTAATCCATCAACTGGTTCGGGTCGATGTCCATCCGCGGCTTGATGAACCCCTCCTCGCGCAACCCGGCCAAAACCGCCGCGCCGTCGCCCTCGAGGGAGATCCGCAGCAACCGGCCCATCGCTGACGGCAGCCCGTCCGGCAGCCGCGCGCAGAGCCCGAAGTCGACCACTCCGAGACGGCCGTCGGGCATCACCCGGAAGTTGCCCGGGTGCGGATCCGAGTGCAGCAGACCGGCGTACTTGGGCCCGCTGAACATGAACCGGACGTACTTCAGCCCGATCGCGGCGCGCTCCTTCTTGGAGCCGTCGGTGATCACCTTCGACAGCGGCTTGCCTTCGATCCACTCCGAGACGATGACGCTGGGGGAGTGCTTGATGACGCGCGGGACGACGAACTCGTCGTGGTCCTTGAAGGCGTCGGCGTACTGCTGCTGCGCCTGCGCCTCGCGGTCGTAGTCCAGTTCCTCGCCGATGCGTTCCTGCATCTCGGCGACGAGCGGCTTGATGTCGATCCCGGGGAAGAACGTGCCGAGGGTGCGGGCGAACCGGCCGAGCTGCTTCAGATCGGCCCGCAGCGCTTCGGCGGCACCCGGGTACTGCAGTTTGACCGCGACCTCCCGGCCATCCTTCAGGATGCCCCGATGGACCTGGCCGATGGACGCGGCGGCCGCGGGGATGTCATCGAACTCCTCGAACCGGTCCCGCCACCGCTTGCCCAGCTCGCGGGACAGGATTGTGTGCACAGTGGACGCCGGCATCGGTGGCGCGGAGTCCTGCAGCTTGGTCAATGTCGCCCGGTACGGCGCCGCGAACTCCTCGGGCATCGCCGATTCCATCAGGCTCAGCATCTGCCCGAACTTCATCGCCCCGCCCTTGAGCTCACCCAGGACGGAGAACAACTGATCCGCGGTACGGCGCTGGAACTCGGCCATCACGGCCTCGGCCGGAGCACCGCCGATCCGCTTGCCCAGACCGACTGTGGCGCGCCCGGCGGCACCGAGCGGCAGACTGGCCAACTTCGCGGTACGGCTGAGCGCTTTGCGGGGGAGGTCTGACACATCCCCATTCTGTCCGGTCACCCAAGTGAATCCCGCGCCGGGTCACCCGCGCGCCGCCGCACAACCAGATCTCGTACTGCGCCGGGCCGCGTCGCGTGGCGCCCGGAGAACGACGGAGGGGCGGTGGTGGGGTCCGAAGACCGCACCACCGCCCCTCCGACTTGGTGCGTCAGGCCTTGCCGAGGATCCGGTTCAGGTTCGTACCGCACTCGGGGCACTTGGCCTTGGCCATGCGCGTGCCCTTGTCGTTGACCTTGACCTCGCCGTCGGCGGTGCGCTTGGCCTTGCACTTGACGCAGTAGAACTCGCCGCTCCAGGTCTCTGCCATGAGGGCCCTCTCCTTGCTCTGAATACCAGCCGGGGCGGTGCGCCCCAGGCCGTCGTGGATGCTTTCGGCAGACCGTCCTGCCGTAGGCCGTTCGGCCCAATCGGGATTCACCCTACGGCAGGCTGAGAGCGGCTCAAGCGCAACTCCCGGCCCGCGTGCCGCCTGGAAACCCTTTTCCGAGGTCCGTCGCGAAACGGAACAGGCTCCCGGTTGTCCGCCTTCGGAACCGCTCGGCTTCCCCTCCGAGCGGCCCCGGAGGCGGTCCGGGAGCCTGCTGGAACAGACGCTGCCAGGCCGGCGTCCCGGTGGCAAGCCCACGTTGTCCACCCCTGTGGATAAACCTGTGGGCAAGCTGTGGGGCACGCCGATCGACGCTGTGGACGACCGGGGGAACAGGATGTGAACAAACATCCTCACCGGTCCCGCCAAAAGCCTTCTGACCTGCGGAAACGTCTATTCACAGGATGTGGACAGAAGAAAGTTGGAAGATTCCGTGCGGTAGCGTCTCAGCTATGGCCGAGTCTCCACCGCGCTCGATCCCGCCGTACGTGGACATCCGCCGCAGCAAGCGGCGGAAGCGCACCGTGAGCGCCTATCGCGACGGCGAGCGGGTGGTCGTGCTGATGCCCGACCGGCTGTCCGCCGTGGAGGAGGCGCGCTGGGTCGAAACCATGCTCCAGCGGCTGGAGAAGCAGCGCAGCAGATCCCGCGTGTCGGACGAAAAATTGTTGGCCAGAGCACACGAACTCGCGTGTCGCCACCTCCCTGAAGTGCCCGAACCTGCGTCAGTCCGGTGGGTTTCGAACCAAAACAGACGGTGGGGCTCCTGTACTCCGGCGGACCGTTCGATCCGTTTGTCGAGCCGGCTGCAGTCGATGCCGGCCTGGGTCGTGGACTACGTCCTGATCCACGAGCTGGCCCACCTGATCGAGCCCGCCCACGACGCCGCCTTCTGGAAACTGGTCCACCGTTTCCCCAAGTCCGAGCGCGCCGAGGGCTACCTCGAAGGCATCTCCGCCGCCGCCAACCTCACCCTCGACGACTTCTAAACCCCCGCCCCCGTACGCCGCACCCACTCCGGACCAGGACGCCCCCCGACGCCGGCGCCGGCGCCGGCGCCGGCGCTCCGCGCTCCGCCCGCGGTTGTCGGGACCTCGGACACCCACCTGGAACTGTGAACAAGCTATTTCCTGACCGAGGTCCCGACGTACTGTCCGAACCCCCGAAAGCCGGCCCCAAGCTCCGGTGCCGAGGTGGGTTCCCCGGGGTGTTCAGCTGTTTACCCCGGGGGTGGGGGTGGGGCCAGCACCAGGGTGGAGTCGGTGGGTTCCTGCATGGTGGCGAACCCCTGGTGTCGCACAGGCTGAGTCCCGTGAAGCCAGTACGGCGTCGGGCCGGGCTGGGAGGGTGCGCCGAGGGGGCGCAGAGGGGCAGGAACCATGGCCAGGGGACAGATCACGGTACGGGCGGCACGCTGGAGCGCCACCCATCCGTGGCGGGCGATCGCGATGTGGGTCGCCGTCGTCATCGCTTGCTTCGCGCTCGGCTCGGTGACGGGCACGAAGCAGTCGGACAACGAGGGTGACATCGGCGAGGTGACCCGGGCCGACAACATCGTGAAGTCCGGCAACTTCGACGACCCGGACGTCGAGAGCGTGCTGATCACCGCACCCTCCGGCCAGCTGGACAAAGCTGCTGCCGACAAGGTCGCCGGCGTCGTCACCCAGCGGATGCGCGCACTCGGCGGGGTCAGTGAGGTCGCCAAGCCGATGCTCTCTCCGAACAAGGAAGCGCTGATCGTCAGGGTGACCCTGAAGGACGGCGACTCCGACGACCGGGTCCAACCGTTGCTCGACGCCACCGCGAAGGTCCAGCAGGAGTACCCGAACCTGCGGGTCGAGGAGGTCGGCGGCGAGTCGATCGACAAGGCGCTGAACGAGACGCTCGGCAAGGACTTCAAGCGGGCCGAGATATTCAGCCTGCCGGTGACGCTGGCGATCCTGCTACTCGCGTTCGGTGCGCTCATCGCTGCCTCGGTGCCGCTGCTGCTCGCCCTGTCCGCGGTCGCCGCAGCCATCGGCCTCTCCGCAGCCGCCTCGCAGTTGATCCCAGCGGTCGACGCGGTCAACAGCGTCATCCTGCTGATCGGTATGGCGGTCGGTGTCGACTACTCGCTCTTCTACCTCCGCCGAGAGCGCGAGGAACGTGCCAAGGGTCGCGGTCACGTCGACGCGGTAGAGATCGCCGCAGCAACCTCAGGCCACGCGGTAGTGGTCTCCGGTACGGCGGTAATCATCTCGATGGCCGGCCTCTTCCTTGCCCGTGACGCGGTGTTCTCGTCCTTCGCAGTCGGCTCGATCCTGGTCGTCGCCGTGGCAGTCGTCGGTTCGCTGACAGTGCTGCCCGCAGTACTCGCCAAGCTCGGCCGCTGGGTCGACAAGCCGCGGATCCCGCTCGTATGGCGCCTGACGGCGAACAAGAGCAAGCCGCGCTTCTGGCCGACAATGCTCAAGCCGGCCCTGAAGCACCCGGTCGTCACCTTGCTGATCTCGGTCACCGCGCTGCTGGCGGTCGCATCACCCGCACTGGGCATGTCACTGAAGTTCCCGGGCACCGAGGACCTGCCGCGCGACACCGCGGTGATGAAGGCGTACGACCGGCTCACTGCGGCTTTCCCGAGCACCGGCACCAGCCACGAGGTCGCAGTACGGGCTCCTGCCAACCAGCAGCCTGCAGTGCAGGCAGCGCTGGCCGACCTGGTCAAGCGCACCCAGTCCGACAAGCTGTTCGCACAGGACGGGCTGGAGGAGCCGCGGGTCTCCAAGGACGGCACAGTGACCACACTCGAGGTCGCAACGCCGTACGAGGGTGGTAGCCAGCAAGCACGCGACTCACTCACCAAGCTGCGCAAGGACCTGATGCCGGAGACTGTCGGCAAGGTGCCGGGAGTGGAGTACGCCGTCGGCGGGTTCGTGGCGGCCGATGTCGACTACGCGGCCCACACGCGGGCCAAGCTGCCGCTGGTGATCGGGTTCGTCCTGCTGCTGACGATGATCGTGATGATGGTGACGTTCAGGTCCGTGGTCGTGGCGGTCACGGCGATCCTCCTGAACCTGCTCAGCGCCGGCGCGGCGTACGGAGTGGTGACGGCGGTCTTCCAGAACACCTGGGCCGAGGGCATCCTCGACTTCAAGTCGAACGGAGCGGTGGTCTCCTGGCTGCCACTGTTCCTCTTCGTGGTGCTGTTCGGGCTGTCGATGGACTACCACGTCTTCGTGGTCAGCCGGATCCGCGAGGCAGTACTGCGGGGCGTGCCGACCAAGCAGGCCGTTGCCGAAGGCATCACCGGTTCGGCCGGCGTGGTGACCAGCGCGGCGGCGGTGATGATCGGAGTGTTCGCGGTCTTCGCCACCCTGAGCACCCTCGACATGAAGCAGCTCGGTGTCGGCCTGGCGGTCGCGATCCTGATCGACGCGACCATCATCCGGGCGGTCGTCCTGCCGAGCATCATGACCCTGCTCGGCGACGCCAACTGGTGGGCTCCGAAGTGGATGCGGGGCAAGCAGCCCAAGCACGCCGCTCCGACCGCGGCCCCCGAGGAGGAGCGCGAGCTCACCCCCGTCGGCTGATCTCCCCAGCCCGTACTAGCGCCCCGCCGCGGGACTTCCCCCGGCGGGGCGCCGCACGTTCTTCAGCTGACCGGCGCTTACGTCCGAAGAACCGTGGGCGGGCCCCTCGCCTCCTCGGACGCAAGAGGCAGGCGCGGCGCCGCACGTTCTTCAGCTGACCGGCGCTTACGTCCGAAGAACCGTGGGGCAGGACCCTCGGCCCCTCGGACGCAAGAGGCGCTCGGGTCAGCTGATCGGTTCCAGGCGGACCGTCAGGCCCTTGGCTACTGGAGTGTTGCTGCCCTTCGCCACGTCGTCGGCGGACATCAGCACGTTCGTCTCCGGGTAGTACGCCGCCACGCAGCCGCGTGCGGTCGGGTAAGAAACCAGCCGGAAGCCCGCAGCCCGGCGCTCGACACCTCTGAACTCGCTGACGATGTCGACGCGCTGCCCGTCCTTCAGACCAAGCTCCTTCAGGTCATCGGGATTGACGAACACCACCTCGCGAGTGCCGTCCACCCCGCGGTAGCGATCCTGCAGCCCGTAGATCGTCGTGTTGAACTGGTCGTGGCTCCGCATCGTCTGCAGCAGCAGCTTTCCAGGATCGGTGGGCAGCCAGGAGAGGTCGTTCGCGCTGAACTGTGCCTTCGCATCAGAGGTCTTGAACTCGCGCTTGTCCCGCGCCGCGTGCGCGAGCAGGAACCCGCCGTCGTTGGCCCGGAGCCGATCCTCGAAATTCTCGTACCCGTCGCAGACGCGCCCGATCCGCTGCCGGATCAGGCTGTAGTCGTCGGCGAAATCCGCCCACGGGATCTGCCCGACCTCCGGTACCACCATCGCGGCGATCCCGCTGACGATGCCGATCTCCGACTTCATCTCGGCTGCCGGCGGCACCAGGTTCCCGGTGGACAGGTGAACGGCACCCTGGGAGTCCTCCACGGTCACCGACTGCGGACCATGAGGTGTGTGGTCGTGATCGGTCCGCCCGAGCGTCGGCAGGATCAGCGCCTCGCGCCCGGTCACCGTGTGCGAACGGTTCAGCTTGGTCGACACGTGCACGGTCAGGTCGCACTCGCGCAATCCCCTGTGGACAACGTCCGTGTCCGGCGTCGCGCTCGCGAAGTTGCCGCCCATCGCGAAGAACACCCGTACTGCGCCGTCGCGCAACCGCTGCACCGTTTCGGCAGAGTCGATGCCGTGATCCCGTGGTGAGCTGAACGCGAACTCGGCGTCCAGTCTGTCGAGGAACGCGTCCGGCATCTTCTCCCAGATGCCCATGCTCCGGTCGCCCTGCACGTTCGAGTGGCCGCGCACCGGGCACGGACCAGCACCGGGCTTACCGATGTTGCCCTGCAGCAGCAGGACGTTGACGATCTCGGTGATGGTGGCAACTGCTTCGCGGTGCTGGGTCAGCCCCATCGCCCAGCAGATCACCGTCGCCTTGGACTTGATGAACCGCTGGGTGAACTCCTCGATCTCGGCCCGGGCCAATCCGGTAGCCAGCTCGACAGCAGCCCAGTCCAGCTCCGCGTTGTGCTTGGCATACAGCTCGTACCCGCTGGTGTGCGACTCGATGAAGTCCTTGTCCAGCACCGTTCCCGGCGCGGCCGCCTCGGCCTCCAGCAACAAGTGCCCGACGGCAAGGAACAGGGCCTGGTCGCCACCGATCCGGATCTGCAGGTGCTGATCCGCCAGCGCGGTGCCCTTGCCGATCCAGCCGGACGGCCGCTGCGGGTTCTTGAAGTTCATCAGGCCCGGCTCGGGCAGCGGGTTGACCGACACGATGTCGCCGCCGCGCTTCTTGGCGATCTCCAGATGGCTGAGCATCCGGGGCGCGTTCGTGCCGGGGTTCTGGCCGACGACCACGATCAACTCGGCTTCCTCGAGCATCTCGAGCGTGACCGCACCCTTGCCGCTGCCGATCACCCGCGTCAGCGCGGTACCGGATGATTCGTGGCACATGTTGGAGCAGTCGGGCAGGTTGTTCGTGCCGTAGGCCCGGACGAAGAGCTGATAGAGGAACGCTGCCTCGTTGCTGGTCCGGCCGGAGGTGTAGAAGACGGCGTCGTCGGGGTCGGCCAGAGCCTTCAGATGCCGGGCGACCACCTTGAACGCCTCGTCCCAGCCCACCGGCTCGTAGTGGGAGGCGCCGGCCCGGAGCAGCATCGGCTCGGTGATCCGGCCGAGTTTGCCGAGCTCGAACTCCGAGATCCGGTTCAGCTGGTCGATCGAGTGGTCCGCGAAGAAGGCGCGCGGGACCCGTTTGCGGGTCGCCTCCCAGGCGACCGCCTTGGCGCCGTTCTCGCAGAACTCGGCCGCGTGCTTGCGCTTGCTGTCCGGGTCGGGCCAGGCGCAGGACGGGCAGTCGAAGCCGCCGTCCTGGTTCATCTTCAGGAAGACTTTGCCGGTCCGGACCGGCCCCATCTCGCGGAAGCCGAACTTGAACGACGAGAGCACGGCCGGTACGCCGGCGGCCTTCTTCTTCGGATGTTCGATATCGACCATGGTTCAACCATAAATCTTCCTGTCACCACGAGCAGGTTTGATAGGCGTCGGAATGGCTGGATGGGCACTCGGCCCACAGCAGGCCGCCCGAGTGTGTGCCGCGAGCCCATAGTGCGACGCGGCGGGGATTTCTAGAGTCCTCGGCCATGGAGACCCGTCGAGCCCTCGTCACCGGAGCAGCGTCCGGCATCGGTGCGGCGTGCGCCCGCCGGCTCGCCGCGGACGGCGTACACGTGATCGCTGTCGACTACGACGCGGACGGCGTGGCAGCACTTGCCACAGACGGCATCGAACCGCTAGCAGCCGACCTGTCTGATCTGGACGGCCTGAGCAGCCTTCCGACCGACATAGACATCCTCGTGAACAACGCGGGCGTACAGCAGGTCGCCCCGGTGGAGCAGTTCCCGCCGGAGCGCTTCGGCTACATCCTGCGCCTCATGCTGGAGTCGCCGTTCCGCCTGATCCGGCAGACCTTGCCGTACATGTACGGGCGCGGCTGGGGCCGGGTAATCAACATCTCCTCGGTCCACGGCCTCAGGGCCAGCCCGTTCAAGGCGGCGTACGTCGCTGCCAAGCACGGCCTGGAAGGGCTCAGCAAGGTGGTCGCACTCGAAGGTGCGGCCCACGGTGTCACCAGCAACTGCGTGAATCCGGCGTACGTCCGTACTCCGCTCGTCACGGCTCAGCTGGCCGACCAGGCGGCCACCCACGGGCTGACCGAGTCGGAAGTACTGGAGAAGGTCCTGCTCGAACCGGTCGCGGTGAAGCGGCTGATCGAGCCGGCCGAGGTGGCCGAGCTGGTCGCGCTGCTGTGCGGCCCGGCCTCGGCCTCACTCACGGGGAGTTCACTCGTCCTCGACGGCGGCTGGACCGCCCACTAAAAGGAGCCCGCCATGTCATCCACCGAAACCGCAGCGACGACCAGGACCCCGATAGCGAGGGTGGTCGGTGCCAGCCTGATCGGCACCACCGTCGAGTGGTACGACTTCTTCCTGTACGGCGTGGCCGCGTCCGTCATATTCGGGGATCTGTTCTTCCCCAAGGGCGAGCAGCTCACCGGCACGCTACTGAGCTTCGCCACCTTCGCCGTCGGGTTCTTCGCCCGGCCGATCGGCGGTGTCGTCTTCGGTCACTTCGGGGACCGGCTGGGGCGCAAGAACCTGCTGGTGCTGTCCCTGCTGATGATGGGGGCCGCCACCTTCGCCATCGGCTTGCTGCCGACGTACGCGCAGGTCGGTGCGCTCGCACCGGTGCTGTTGACGCTGCTGCGCCTCATCCAGGGCTTCGCTCTCGGCGGTGAGTGGGGTGGCGCGGTACTGATCGTGTCCGAGCACGGTGATCCCAAGCGGCGCGGGTTCTGGTCGTCCTGGCCGCAAGCGGGTGCTCCTGCCGGTCAGCTGATCGCGAACGGCGTACTGGCTGGGCTGGCCGCCTTCCAGGACGACGCTGCGTTCGACAAGTGGGGCTGGCGCATCCCGTTCCTGCTGTCCGCAGTACTGGTGCTGGTAGGGCTCTGGGTGCGGCTGCGGATCGAGGAGTCGCCGCTGTTCAAGGAGGCGCGGGCCAAGCAGGAGCCGACCGACAAGCTGCCCTTCGTGGAGGTCATCACCAAGTACCCGCGTGAGGTGCTCACCGCGATGGGCGCCCGGATGGCGGAGAACGTCAGCTACTACATCTTCACCATCGTGATCGCGACGTACGCGAAGGAGCACCTGAAGCTGGACAAGTCGTTCGCGCTGAACGCCGTCCTGATCGGTGCCGCGATCCACTTCTGCGCGATCCCGTTGTGGGGCGCGTTGTCCGACCGGATCGGGCGCAAACCGGTCTACCTGTTCGGTGCGATCGGCGTCGGGATCTGGGCGTTCGTCTTCGTCGCCCTGGTGAACACGAAGAACTTCGCGCTGGCGGCGCTGGCCGTCACGGTCGGCCTGATCCTGCACGGCGCGATGTACGGCCCGCAGGCGTCCTTCTTCACCGAGTTGTTCGGCACCAGGGTCCGGTACTCCGGGGTCTCGGTCGGCTACCAGCTGGCTTCGATCATCGCGGGCGGCCTGGCCCCGTTCATCGCGATCGCCCTGCTCAAGGCGTACGACTCCGGCTTCGCGATCTCCATCTACGTCGCCGTCTGCGCGGTGATCTCCATCGTCGCGGTCACCTCGTACGGCGAAACCTCCCGCCGGGACCTGACCACGCTGTGAGAATCGCTTGCGTCCGAAGAAGCGGTGGGACGTCAACTCCACTTCTTCGGACGCAAGAGGAGGAGTGGCATGATCGCGCAGATGGAGGACCTGCGGCAGTTGCTGGAGGCGAGCAAGAAGCGCGAGGCCGAGTTGTCGGCGCTCGTCGACGTCGCCCGCGAACTCGCCTCCACCCGCGATCCGGGCCGGGTCCTCGACACGATCGTGCACCGCGCCCGCACCCTGATCGGCACCGACGTGGCGTACCTGACCCTGTATGACGCGACGCAAGGCGACACCTACATGCGGGCCACCGACGGATCCGTGTCGGCCGCGTTCCAGCAGTTGCGGCTGTCGCTCGGGGCCGGACTCGGTGGCCTGGTCGCCGAAACGCACAAGCCGTACTGGACCGAGGACTACCCGGGCGACCGGCGGTTCCGGCACACCTCCCCGATCGACAACGCGGTCGGGGAGGAGGGCCTGGTCGCGATCTGCGGTACGCCGCTCATCGTCGACGGGGCCTTCGTCGGTGTCCTCTTCGCCTCCAACCGCACCCGCCGCCCGTTCAGCCGCGAGGAGGTGTCGCTGCTCGGATCATTGGCGGCGCTGGCAGCGGTGACGATCGTGCAGGTCCGCGCCGCGGCCGAAACCGCGGCGGCACTGGAACAGTTGTCCGCCGCTCACGCCGGGACCGAGCACGCCGCCGCGGCCCATGACAGGTTCGCCGAGATCGTCCTGTCCGGCGGCGACGTAGACGCGATCGCCGCCGCGCTGGCCGACCTGCTCGGCGTCTGGGTCGTCCTGGTCGGTGCTGCCGGCAACGAACTCGCCGGAGCCGGCGAGCGCCCCGGTGCTCGCAACCTCCCGATCCGATACGGCGCCGGCGGTGTGCGGTGGGGAGATTCGCCTGCTTCCGGCCGCCTGACGCCGGTCGGGGACTGCTGGGTGGTCGCCGCGACGGCCAAGGGTGAGCGTCTTGGTGCGCTGGTGATCGGTGGCGTGAACGACCTGTCCGGAGCCGACCGGCGCATCGTGGAACGTGCAGCGGTAGTCACTGCGCTCGTGCTCCTCTTCCGTCGTCAGGCCGCCGAACAGTCTCGCCGGGCGCAGGCCGACATCCTCGCCGACGCCCTGAGCGGCACGGCCGACCCCCGAGCCCTCGCTGATCGCCTACGCCTGCTTGACCCAGACCGACGTGCCGCCGGTCCGCTGACAGTCGCGGTCTGCCGAGGCGACCACAACGCAGTTCTGCGACTGTCAGCTCCGCTGGAGGACAAGCTGGTGCTCGGAGGCCCGTACGGCGGCGACCTCGTCCTCCTGTTCGCAAGCCCCACCACTGCCAAGGAGCTGTCGGACCTAGCGCGGCGCACCAACCTCACCATCGCTGTGACCGGACCAGCCACCTGGGGACCGGCCCTGGTCGAGGCACACCAACAGGGGACCAGGTTGGTCACCACGATGCTCCGCTTAGGTCGATCGGGAGAGTCAGCCGCACCTGACGACCTAGGCGTCGCCGGCCTCGTCGGTGCCGCGCAGGTCGACATCGAAGCCCACGTGCACCACCTGCTGGGCGCAGTACTCGCCTACGACGAGCAGCGAGGCACAGACCTGATCGGCACCATGCAGGCCTACTTCGCCGCAGGTCAGAGCCCAACCAGGGCCGCCGTTGAGCTCCACATTCACCCCAACACCGTCCAGCAACGCCTCGACCGAATCACCGCTCTCGTAGGCGATGGCTGGCAGCAGCCGGCACGCGCGCTCGATGTGCAGGTCGCGCTCCGCCTGCTCCAAGCGATCAGGGGATGAGCACAAGCCGCCCGCGAACCCCGCCCTTCGCCAGCCGCGCGTAAGCCGTCGGGCCGTCCTCCAGCGGGTAGGTGTCCGCCACCCGAGTGGAGATGACTCCTGCCTCCACCAGTCGCACAAGCTCGACCAGATCGGCCCGGTTGGCATCGGCGAAGATCGGGAACAGAGTGATTCCGCGCAACTGCGTAGGCGGCGGACCGGCGACCACATGTGCATGGCGTCCCCGGTTCCGCACAGATTCCTGCGCCCCGATTCCGATCACTGCCGCATCGACCAACCCGTCCACACCGGCCGGCACTATCGCATGCACAGCCGCTGTCAGCTCGGCCGATCGCGGTACGAAGTAGTCGGCTCCGAACCCCCGTACAAGGTCCTCGTCGTCTTCACCGGCCGTAGCGATCACCGTGAGCCCGCGGTGCTTCCCGAGCTCAACCGCATAGCCACCAACGCCACCGCCGGCACCGGTGACGAGCAGCGTCTGCCCAGGGCTCAAGGCGAGCGCGTCCAACGCCTGGTACGCCGTCAACGCATTCAGCGCGAACGTAGAAGCGGCCACTGGGTCCAGCCCGGCTGGTGCGGGTGCGACCGCCGACGCGTTCAGTACGACGTACTCCGCGTGGGTCTTCAGCGGTCGGCCGAGCAGGTCGGCGACACCGACGACCGCAGTACCGACTGGCAGGTCCACGCCCTGACCGGCCGCATCGATCGTCCCGGCGACATCCCAACCGATGCCGAACTGTTCTCGCGGCGCGGAGAGGTTGTAGTCGATCAAGGTCCCGTCGGCGGTGGCGACGTCGACCGGGTTCACGGCCGCAGCGGACACCTTGAGCCGGATCTGCCCCTCGGCGGGCTCGGGGATGGCGGTGTCGATCAGCTCGACGGCCTCCGGGCCGTCCAGACGGCGGGCTACGAGTGCGCGCATCGAAGTGTTCTCCTCTGGTTCGGAAGTCATTGGTGGTACCACTGTTGGAGAGTTACTCTCTTTTCGGAAGTAGGCACCTTGAAGTTCGTACCGAACCCTGGGGAGAGCTATGCCGACACGTGACGCCGCCCAGCGGCGCGAGGACGCGGCGCAGGCATACGACGCCTATCTGGCGTCCTGTCCGGCCCGGCAGTTGGTCGACCGGATCAGCGACAAGTGGGTGACGCTCGTCATCTCCGCGCTCGCCGACGGGCCGCAGCGATACTCCGATCTGTCCCGCCGGATCGCCGGCGTGAGCCAGAAGATGCTGACCCAGACGCTGCGGAGCCTGGAACGCGACGGCCTCGTCAGCCGCCAGGTGACCCCCTCGGTCCCAGTCCGAGTCGACTACGAGCTAACCCCACTCGGCCTGACCCTGATGCCCCTCATCCTCCACATCAAAGCCTGGGCCGAATGCCACATGGACAAGGTCGCCACCGCCCGCCAAACCTACGACGCCACCAAGTAGCCGTCCCCTGCTGCCGGGAGGACCTCGCGGCTTGTCTGTAGGTCATTCGTATGACAGGGCTGGTCCGATCGGTCAGCCGGTTGTAGACCGCCTGTCGCCCGTTCACCCGCTGTGACGAAATTCGCCCGAGATCCACTCTTGAGGCGGAGTCGACGCCGAGATCAGTGACACAGAGTGTGGACTCCCTTCTTCAGCGGGCGGGGGGTGCGGAATGGCGAACGGGCAGCTCATCACGGTCTTCGCGGCCAAGGGCGGTTGCGGCAAGACCACGCTGGCGACGAACCTCGCCACCGTCCTGCACGACCGCGGTGCGCACCGGGTCTGCCTGTTCGACCTCGACCTGGAGTTCGGCGACGCCGCCGGCGTACTCGGTCTGCGGTCCGAGCGCAGCATGATGGACGCGCTCTCGTACGACGCGGCCGGCGACCCCTCGTACGCCGACCTCACGCCGGCCGGCGCCCTCAAGTTGATGACGCCGTACCGGCCCGGACTCGACTGCTTGCTCGCTCCGACACGGCCGGGTGAAGCCGCCCTGATCCCGGTCTCACTGGTCAGCCGGCTGCTCGAAGTTCTTCCGCTGCTCTACGACTTCGTCGTGGTGGACACGCCGAGCCGGTTCAGCACCCAGGTGCTCGCGGCCCTCGACGCCGCGGACCACCACGTACTGGTGACGACACCGGACCGCCCTGCCTTGAAGAATCTCCGGGCCACCATCGACGTGCTCGACCTGCTGCAGTACGACCGGACCGCGCGATCGATCGTGGTCAACCGGTCGGACGCCGCCGCGGATCTGCCGGACAGCGTGCTGGACGAGCTGGTCAGGAGCCCGATCGCCGGCCACCTGCCCAGCTGGAACGGCGTACCGGCCTCGATCAACCGGGGCGAACCACTCGTGGCGGCCGACCGTGACCACCCGGTCAGCCTCGCCATCCGCCAACTCGCCGCCGCACTCCTCCCCACCGACGGGAGGTGTAGCCGCGACCCGCCTCCCGGCTAGCCACCGTCCCAGCAAGTCCAGCTCATCAAATCCCTTGAAAAGAAAGCGATTCATCATGCTTCAGCAACTACGTTCGGCACGCAAGAACGAATCCGGCTTCACCCTGATCGAACTCCTGATCGTCATCGTCATCCTCGGTGTCCTCTCCGGCATCGTCGTCTTCGCCGTCCAGGGCATCAACGACCGCGGAAACGCAGCGGCGTGCAAGACGGACAAGTCGTCCGTCATCACCGCGGTTGAGGCCTACTACGCCAAAACGGGCAGCTACCCGGCCGACTACGCCGCGCTGACGACCGCGCCGAACCAGTTCCTCCGCGCAGCGCCGACAGCGACCATGGCCAACGGCGGCTACGTGATCACCCTTGGGGCCAGCGACGGCACTGTCACCGCCTCCGGCGCCTGCACCTGATCGATCGCGGTAGCGAGGAAGGAGTTGAAGCCTCCCCGCCACCTCCCGACCACTGCCGGGGAGGGCAGACCCCCCAAGGGCCCTTCCCGGCAGTGTTCCAGCCGCCTCACCTGAAGGAAGTCTCATGAACGGTCTTGCTCGCGGTAGCCGCGTCGACGTGCTGCTGGAGGAGCTTTGGAACGCAGGCGGCACCGACCTGCTGCTCACCGTGGGCATGCCGCCGCAAATCCGGGTCCACGGCGAACTGCACCCCGTCATCAACGCGGCGATTCTCAGCCACGACGACACCGACGAACTGCTCGCCGAGCTCTTCACGCCGGCCCAGGCAGAGGCCTGGTGCAACAGCTTCGAGCTCGACTTCTCCTTCTCCTGGCGCGACAACGCCCGGATCCGCGGTAACGCCTTCAGCCAGCGAGGCGACAGCACGGTCGCGCTCCGGATGATCCCGCGCAACATCCCAACCATGGCCGAGCTCGGCCTGCCGTCGATCCTCGGCGAGTTCGCCAAACAACATCAGGGCCTGATCCTGGTCACCGGCCCGACCGGATCCGGCAAGTCGACCACCCTCGCTGCCGTGATCAACCAGATCAACACCGACCGGGCCTGTCACATCATCACCATCGAGGACCCGATCGAGTACGTCCACGAGCACAAGCGCTCGGCCGTCAACCAACGTGAGGTCGGCAGCGACACCGCTTCCTTCCCCGACGCACTCCGCTCGGCCCTCCGCGAAGACCCCGACGTCCTGCTGGTCGGCGAGATGCGTGACCTCGAATCGATCCGGTTCGCGCTCACCATCGCCGAGACCGGCCACCTCGTCTTCGCCACCTTGCACACCAACGACACGGCCCAGTCGATCGCCCGCATCATCGATGTCTTCCCGCCGGAACAGCAGTCCCAGGTCCGGGTTCAGCTCGCCGCCGCGCTCAGCGGCGTCGTCTACCAACGGCTGATTCCACGGACCGGCGGCGGCCTGATCGCAGCGTACGAGGTACTGGTCGCCAACTCTGCGATCCGGAACCTGATCAAGGAAGGCAAGACGCACCAGTTGCGCAACTCGGTCGTCACCGGACAACGCGAAGGCATGCTCACGCTCGAGCAGTCCCTGTCCGTGCTCGTCCAGGCCGGGACGGTCTCGTACGACGACGCGGCCGCGCGCAGCCTCTACCCCAAGGACATCGAGACGCGGCCCCGGCTGCGGGCAGGAGTGCCGGCATGAGGCACCGCAAACGCGAAGAGATCGTGGCCGCCGCCAATGTGACCGCGCGGCCCGAGGTGCGTCCGGCGGCGACCGCCGAAGACCTGCAGATCGAGCGCAACCGAGCCAGGCAGATCGCCGAACGGCACGGACTCACGCAGGTCGATCTCCGCACGGTCAGCCCCGATCCGGCGGCGGTGGAGCTGATCGACGAGCAGACCGCCCGTGCACTCACCGCAGTACCGCTGACCGCCGACGAGCACGAGGTCGTCATCGCGGTTGCCGATCCTGAGGTGGAGACCGAGCTGCGAGCAGTGCTCGACCGCAGGCTCGTACTACGGATCGCCGCGCCGACCGACATCCTCAGTGCCATCGGCAACAGTTTCCGGGCCCTGAGCGGGATCGACTCGCGGCTCAAGATGTTCGAGGCCCGCGACGTGATCCGCAAGGACTCCAACCGGGTCGACGTGGCGGCCGCGAACGACGAGGCCCCGGTCGTCCAGGTCGTCCAGCTGATCATCACCCAGGCGCTTCGCGACCGCGCGTCCGACGTACACATCGAACCGCACGACGACCGGGTCCGGATCAGGTTCCGCGTCGACGGTGCCCTGCACGATCAACTCGAACTGCCCGGGTCGATCGGTCCCGCGGTGGTCAGCCGGATCAAGATCCTGGCCGACCTCAACATCGTCGAGCGGCGCCGCCCACAGGACGGCCAGATCAGCATGGACGTCGAAGGCCGCGAGGTCGACATCCGGGTCTCCACCACAGCCGTGGTCGGCGGCGAGAAGGTCGTGATGCGGCTGCTCGACAAGAGCCGCCCGCTGTTCAAGCTGGAACAGCTCGGAATGCCACCCGAGATGGCCACTCGCTATTCCAGCCTGCTCAGGTCGCCGTACGGAATGGTGATCTGCGCGGGGCCGACGGGCAGTGGCAAGACCACCACCTTGTACGGATCGCTCGGCGAGATCAACACGCCGGAACGCAACATCATGACCATCGAGGACCCGGTCGAGTACACCTTCTCGTCGATCAACCAGATCCAGATCAACGAGTCGGCCGGCATCACCTTCGCCGGCGGTCTGCGGTCGATCCTGCGGCAGGACCCCGACGTGATCCTCGTCGGCGAGGTCCGGGACGTGGAGACGGCGCGAATCGCGGTACAGTCCGCACTGACCGGTCACTTCGTGCTCTCTTCGCTGCACGCGACCGATGCGGCCACGGCCCTGCATCGCCTGCTGGACATGGGCATCGAGAACTTCCTGATCGCCTCGTCGGTCAGCGCGGTGGTCTCCCAGCGGCTGGTTCGCCGGATCTGCGACAACTGCCGCGAGACCTACCGGCCGCCGGCGGAAGAGGTCGCGTTCCTGGCCACCTTTGGCGGCGAGATCCCGGTCGGTGGGCTGGTCCGGGGAGCGGGCTGCAACTTCTGCTCGCACACCGGCTTCCTCGAGCGGACCGGTGTCTATGAACTGATGCCGGTGTCCGACGGCATCCGCGAACTGATCGTCGAGCGGGCCTCGCACGACGAGATCCGCAAGGTCGCGCGGTACGAGGGAATGCGAACCCTGCAAGAGGAAGCGGTTCGGTTGGTCGGAGCCGGAGTCACGACGGTCGCCGAGGTGCTCCGCTCCATCTACGTGGTCGGGAGCTGACATGACCAGATTTGCCTATGTCGCCGTCGCGCCCGACGGTCAGCGTGCCAAAGGGATCACCAAGGCGGACAGCCGCGAGGAGGCCGAGCTGGCTCTGTACGAGCGGGAGCTCCGCGACATCCGCGTGACGGAGAAGCCTGGTGTGCTCCAGTTGGAGATCACCGCGCGCCGGGTCAAGCGCGAGGAGGTCATGCACCTGTCCCGCCAGCTCGGTGCGTTCATCAAGGCGGGCCTGCCGCTGATCGACGCCGTGCACAGCCTCGGCCAGGAGGCCGACAACAACTCCGTGCGCCGGATGATGGCCGAGGTCGAAGAGGGTCTCCGGGGCGGCGAGAAGCTGTCGGACTGCTTCGACCGGCATCCCAAGATCTTCCCCGAGTTCTACCGGGGGATCCTCCGATCGGCCGAACTCAGCGGTCAGCTCGACTCGGTGCTGTCTCAGCTGGCGAAGTACCTCGAGCGTGATCTGGAGGCCCGGCGCAAGGTCAAGCAGGCAATGATCTACCCGACCATCGTCGCGCTCATGTCGCTCGTCACCGTCGTCGTGCTGGCCGCGTTCGTGTTACCGCGGTTCAAGGAGTTCTTCGCGAGCCTGCACGCCGAGCTGCCGCTGCCTACCAGGATGCTGCTCGCCGTCACCGACTTCCTCACCGCCTGGTGGTGGGCCGTCGGCCTCGGGGTAGCGATCGTGGCACTGGTCTTCTTCGCTGTCACGAGGACCCAAGGCGGCCGCTACGCCCGGGACAAGGTGTTTCTGGCGTTGCCCGTCGTCGGTGGCACCATCCGGTTCGCTCTGGTCGAACGGTTCTGCCGGATCCTCTCGTCGATGGTCGGCGCCGGTGTCCAGCTTCCTGAGGCTCTGCGGGTGGCAACCGGTTCATTGCCGAACCTCGTCTTCCGGCGCGCTCTCGGCGGAGCCGGCGAGGCGCTGCTCGAGGGTGAAGGATTGGCGCGCCCGCTCGCGGCTACTGGCCTGTTCCCGACCACTGCGGCGCAGATGATGCGCGTCGGCGAGGACACCGGAACGCTCGACACCCAACTCGAGGTCACCGCGGAGTACTACGAGGGCGAGCTGGACTACAAGCTGAAGAAACTGATCGGCCTGTTCGAGCCGGCCGTCATCATCGCGATGGGCGTCGTCGTCGGCTTCGTCGCCGTCGCGCTGGTGTCCGCGATGTACGGCATCTTCCGTCAGGTCCAGGGCTGATGCCCGCCCGCCACCGGGTCGCCGACGAGCGAGGGGAGACCCTGGTCGAGGTCCTGCTCGCCGTCGCGATCATGGGCATCGCCGCGGTGGCCCTGATGGCCGGCCTCACCACGAGCGTCCTGATGTCCGACATCCATCGCAAACAGGCCACCGCCGGTACCGCGGTCCGCGACTACGCCGAGGCCCTGCAGAACTACGTTGCCGACGGCCACTATATCGACAGCTGCGCCTCGCCGGCGCCGTACGCGCTCAGCTCTTTCACGAACCCAGGGGGCTTTCAGCACTCGGTCGTCCCCGGATCGATGCGGTACTGGGACGGTAGTGCCTGGAAGCCGACCTGTACGACGGACAAGGGTCTGCAGAAGCTGACGATCCGGGCCAACAGCGACGACGGCCGGGCGAGCGAGCAGCTGGTCGTAGTACTGCGTAAGCCTTGCAGGCTGG
Organism: Kribbella qitaiheensis; assembly: GCF_014217565.1. NCBI lineage: Bacteria > Bacillati > Actinomycetota > Actinomycetes > Propionibacteriales > Kribbellaceae > Kribbella > Kribbella qitaiheensis. The sequence continues at coordinate 2,437,304 of NZ_CP043661.1, read as the reverse complement.
GGGATGACCTATGCGGGTAAAGGACCGGATCCGTTCCGAAGCTGGGTTCACTCTGGTCGAGTTGCTGGTGGCGATCGTCATCATCGGCATCATCACGATCCCCCTCTCCGGCACAGTGGTCAGCGCTCTGAAGAACACCGGTACCACTCAGGACCGGATGGCCTTGTCGCACGACGCGCAGCTCAGCTCGTCGTACTTCGCCCGTGACGTGGCCGCCGTCGGTATCCGCGACTACGACAACGTCAGCGGCAATTCCCTTCCGTTCAAGCCGTCCGTCCAGCTGAACGCGGCCTACAACCAGGGTGGTTACACCTGTGGAGCAGTCGGTACGCCGACCGCGGCGCTGCGGTTGCTGTCCGATTCGTGGGACCCGGCCGACTCGATGACAAGCCCGAAGACGGTGGTCATCGCCTACTACTTGAAGACAGTCGCCGGTTCGACTGAACTGCACCGGCTGAAGTGCCCGGGTAGTGACACCCCTGTCGACGTGCTGATCGCACACAACGTGAAGCCCGGAAGTGTCACGGTGAACTGCTCGTCGAACTGCGAGCTGGCGGCGGTGCCGAACGAGATCACCCTTCGCCTGGTCGCGACGAAGCCCTCGGTCGGCGACTACCCGATCACGCTCAACGGTCAGCGGAGGCAGTCATGAAGTCCCGGTTCACGCGTGCCCGCTCCGAGGACGGTGCCGCGCTGGTGCTGGTCCTGATCCTGGTCACGGTGATCGCGGTCGGCCTGGCAGCGCTGCTGACCAGATCGGACACCGGCCTGCGGGAGACGGTAGGACTTCGCGATCAGGCAGCCGCGACGTACAACGCGGATGGTGCACTACAGGCGTCGATCAACAACCTCCGCAACAGCACCTACAACGATGCCGCCGGCCAAAAGTGCTTCGGCGCCTCCAACACCCTGCAGCTGAACGGTTTCTACGGTGCCGACTCGGCCGCGGTCACCTGCTCCGCGGACCCGAAGAAGGTGCTGATCCAATGCCCGTCGTTGTCCCAGTGCAACCGCCCGGGCAACGCGATCCTGACGCTGGGCAAGGTCAGTGGTGAAGACGGCCTCAACATCCAGCAACCGACCGGCTCGACCTTCCGGGTCCGGGGCAACGTCTTCTCCAACTCGAACATCAACGTCGTCAACGGTGCGCTGAGCACCAATGCCGCTGTCTGGGCCCGGACCTCCTGCGCGGGCACCATCCAGAGTGCGCCCGCACCTTCTTGCAACTACGCCAGTACGCCGAACGTGCTCGGCGACGATCCCAACTATGTGCCTGCGGCAACGGATCCGCCGGTCCATCGCGACCTGCCGTCTTGCACGACTGCCAACTCGGTGGTGTCCTTCCTGCCTGGCACCTACGACGACGTGGTCGGGCTGAACAACATGATGCAGGGCAATAGTTCCTGCAAGCACAGCACGTGGTGGTTCAAGCCAGGGGTGTACTACTTCGACTTCCGCAACAACGGGGTGAACTCCAACCCCCTGTTGTCGGCAGGACCTGACGGCAACACCTGGACGGTCAACGACGGCAAGCTGGTCGCGGGCACACCTGTCAATGCGGCCGGCGCCATCATCGCCGGCCCACAGGTGCCCGCCACCATTCCAGGCTCGTGCGACAACCCGATCAAGAATGCGTCCGCGGTCGGCGTGCAGTTCATCTTCGGCGCCGACAGCCGCTTCGCTGTGAAAGCCGGAGAGGTCGAGATCTGCGGCACCTATCACGTCGACAAGGCACCGGTCGCGATCTACGGACTGAAGTCCGGAGCCGACACGGCGACGAGTTGGACCGGCGCCAACGCGTTGGCGATGACCGCAGTCGATACTGCGGGCGCATTCTCGAACGCGGCCAACATCGCCGGCCCCGACGGCCAACTGTCGACCTGGACGAAGAGTGGCAGCAGCACTCAGACCGGTACGGTCACGGTCAAGGGCTACCCACCGTCGAGCGCGATACCCGAGGGATCCGTGCTGAAATCCGCCAAGCTCGTCGCCGTGCACGGCAACTCCGCTGGATCGACCCAGGACAACCTGTCCGTACAGATCAGCCCCACCGGCGGCACGCCGTACACGGTGACAGTGCCCAGCTACAACGACACGGCGATGCACACGGACTCGATCGACATCCTCCAAGGCGGAACCGGAACGCTGGCACAGTTGGTCAACAAGGGGACGTATTCCGGAGCCAAGCTCGCCTACACCGCTGTCCTCAAGCACGCCGGCATCGAGCGGATCGACTCGCTCCGGATGGAGTTCACGTTCGTCCCGCCGGCCTTCCGCGGGGCCAGTGGCTGCGTCACCAGTGGCCCCTATACCGGCGGCGGTGAGGCTGCTGCCAACTGCTCGTTGGTCACTGCGGTGAACAACTCTGGTAACCAGTTCTACGTGCAAGGCACGACGTACGCGCCGAAGGCAGCCCTCGACATCACCTTGAACAACGCGGCCGAGCAGGTGTTCCGGTTCGGCGTGATCTCGCGTTCCCTGTGGGTCAAGGAGACCGGCAGCTTCTCGTACACGGGTGCGGTGATCGAGGTTCCGGACGACTCTCCAGGGTTCGTCTTCAGCATGTACTTGTCGGTCTACATCTGCCCGAAGTCGGCGACCTGCACTCCAGCCGGCTCTCCGGCACTGCGATCCAAGGTGGCCTTGGTGGACAGTGATCCGACCACACCTCACGCGGGTGCACGGCAAGTGACGATCCTCAGTTGGTCTCGTCCCGGGTGAGGGGTGAAAAGTGAGGATCGGGGTTACTGATTGTGATATTGGGCGGTCTCGGTTCGGGGTGGGAAACCAGGGCCTAAATCCCTACCTTGACCCGGTGGGTGTTACCTAGGGTGACGTTCACGGGGATGAGGTTCGTGACTGATCGGATCAGGATCGTGATCGTCGACGGGCATACGGTGACGAGGTTCGGGTTGCTCGGAGTAATGGGCGGGCTGTGGGGGGTACGACGGCGCCAGGGTTTACCAGAAGTCGGGCGCCTCCAATCGGGCGCAGGCGTTGATGGCCGGCGTACGGCTCGGCCTGATCAGCGAAGAGCTGGCCGCCGCCGGTTGAACTCAGCCCATCAGTCGGCGCCAGAGGTCGGCCAGCGGGTCGGCGAAGAAGATTGCCAGGAGTGCGCCGGTAATCATGAAGGGGCCGAAAGGCAGCGCGGTCTTGCGGCCGGCGCGGCCGACGGCAATCGCGGCTACTCCGACGACAGCGCCGAGGACGAAGGCGCTGAATCCGCCTATCAGCAAGGCAGACCAGGACAGATAGGCCAGTACGCCGCCCAGTAGGCCGGCCAGTTTGACATCGCCCCAGCCCATTCCTGCCGGGGCGATCAGCACCAGCAGCAGGAAGAGCCCGAACAATGCCGCTGCGCCCAAACCGGCCCTCGCCAGCGGCCACCAATCGTGTTGCCAGGCGGCAGCGCCAATCAGCAGTACCGCGATCACCGGGTACGACGGCAGCACGATCGCGTTCGGCAACTTGCGCAGCTCCAGGTCGATCAACGCCAAGGCGATCCCGATCGCCGCGAACCACATGTACGCCGGTACTGCGGGCAGCCGGCCCGAGTTGGTCCAGGCGCCAGGCGAGCGCGGCGAACAGGAGCCCGGTGCCGAGCTCGATCAACGGGTAGCGGGCGCTGATCGGCGTACCGCAGTCAGCGCAGCGTCCCCGGAGTATCAGCCAGCCCAGCACCGGAACGTTGTGGCGCGCGCGGATCGGCGTGCCGCAGCGTGGGCAGCGTGAAGCCGGGCTGACCACCGACTCGCCGCGCGGCACCCGATGGATGACTACGTTGAGGAACGAGCCGACCGCGAGACCGAGCAAGAACACCAGCAGTAGCAGGGCGATTACCATGGGTGGACCCTCTCGCTCGGTGGCACTGGGTAACCGCGAGACCGGTCGCGAGGGTGGAAAACACCCCTGTGACCGGTGTAACAGAGTGCGGACCTTGAGCGATCATAGTTACAGAAGGTTAATTGCGTGTTCAGCAACCTTCTCCACAGAAGCTGTCGCCATCAATTGCTCGTCCGATCGCGGAGAGCAATGATTGCCGGGGGGAAACATGGCGAAATCAATCACCGTCGTGGTCATCGACGGCCACACGCTCACACGGTACGGCCTGGTCGGGCTGGTCGCCGGGGCCGGGGACATCGAGATCGTGGGCGAGTGCGGTTCGGCCGCGGAGGCCGCCGTGGTCGTGGCAGTCGCCGTCCCTGATGTCGTCGTGCTCGATGTGGCCTTGCCGGACGGCGACGGACTGCGGGTCGCCGCCGAGTTGCGCGATCGTTACGCGGAGCTCGGCATCGTCGTACTGACCTCTAACACCGAGGACCACGTGCTGTTCCGGGCGCTGGAGACCGGTGTCTCGGCCTTTGTCTGCAAGACGGCACCCAACGTCGAGGTGCTGGCGGCGATCCGGCACGCGTCGGTGGCCGCGTGTTCCTTCACGGCGACCGGTCTGGCCGGTGCGCTCGGCCGACGGAGTTCGATCATGGTCGGTCTGACGCTGAGCCCGCGGGAACAGCAGGTGCTGGCGCTGCTGACCGATGGGATGTCGGTGCCGGCCATCGCCCGGTCGATGTTCGTCAGCCCGTCGACGGCCAAGACGTACGTGGCCCGGCTCTACGAGAAGCTCGGCGCCTGCAACCGCGCCCAGGCGATCATGACCGCCCTGCGCCTCGGCCTGATCGAACGCCAACTGTCGGTCCCGGCCTGATCGAAGGCCGGCAGATAGCCGGTGCCGCAGCAAGTAACCGACCGCCGGCGGCTGCCGGGCCGCCTGCAAGACCGACAAGAAGACGTTCAGGTCGCCGTCGAGGCGTACTACGCGAAGAACGGCGCGTACCCCGACCGGCTGGCTCCAGCTCACCGTCGGCGTGAACCAGTTGCTCCGCGACCGCCCCGCCGGTGACGGCTGCACCATCACCCTCGGCGTCAACGGCCTGGTCACCCCGGCCGGCGCCTGCACGTAGTACTCGATGTCGGTGGACCGGCTCGGAGGAGGGCCGGTCCACGGCCCGAAAAGGTGACCTTGAGGAGGGCCACGTTCGAACCCCGGAAGGGATTCCATGAAAGTTCCCGCGCTTGGTAGCCGGGTGGATCTGCTGCTCGAAGAACTCTGGAACGCCGGCGGTACCGGTTCGTTCTGCGTCAGTCTCTCCACCGCGAAGACCTGTGTGGCCCGCCTGTACGAAAAGCTGGGCGCCTCCAACCGCGCCCAGGCGATCATGGCCGCGATGAAGCTGGATCTCCTGGCCGGCAAGCGCCAGTCGGCTACTGTCTCCCGAACCCCCAAAGCTTGTTCGAGAGGCCGCGATGCACGACTCATCCGATACCCCGCCGGCAACCGATCCCGATCCGGCTGGGCAGGCGCTGGACCGGCGGGTCGTAGTACTGGTCGTGTCTGCCGTCGGCACCTGGGCTCCGCCCGGCCGCTCACCTGAGGCCTGGCGCCTGGCCCTTGCCGAGGACACATACGAGGTACTGGCTTCGCTGGACCGCGTAGACGTAGCAGTCGCCGTGGTCGGCGGCGAGGAGTCCTCCGTCGCCGAGGTATCCGCTTTGACCTGGCCCGGCACCCCTGTCTACTCGGTCGGCCCTACTCGTCCGGTCCTTGACGCGCTGTCAGGTGCCGGCCCCGCGGCCGCCGCTGTCGCGGTCTCGTACGACGCCCCCGATCTCCCCGGCCTCCTCATCGGCAAACTCTTCCGAGCCCTCTCGACCGCCGACCTGGCTGTGTGTCCCTCCGAAGACGGCGGCCAGGTCGCCATCGGCGTCAATCTCCCTGTCGCTTCGTGGGTCGTGGCGGCCGAGCCCACCTTTGACACTTCGCTGTCTGAGTTGGAGCAGCTCAAACCCCGCCGGCACGCGGTCGCGATCGGCCCCGGCTGGCACAGAATGCGCTCGCCCGGTGACCTAGCGCGACTGGATCCGGGATTAGAGGGCTGGGACGCGACCCGCGCCATACTTCGCGGTGCTTGAGCCGTCACCTTCTTGGCTCCGACTCGTTTCACCAAGCAACGGGACCTAGCGCCCCGTGTCGGAGGTTCCGTTGCGCTACCGGCGCCCAGGCACGCACCTCACGGCAGCGGAGAAAAGGCCACGATGGAAAACCATCGAGGCCTTCCCTCCGCCACCGCGAGGCACGCACCCGGACACCGCTATCGCTAACGGAACCTCCGACACGGAGCGCTGGGTGTCCTCGAGGTCGTCGTCGTAACTGGGTCTTGCCGGTGCCGTTCAGGGGCGGTGAGATCGGCAGCACCCAGGGAAGGGGGGAACGACGACGACCCGGGGACACAAAACAAACGTGTGCGGACCGGACCACAGGGACCGGTCCGCACACCCGTTTCACCACCGCGATCTCCCGACGCGTTCAAACGCATGTACGCCGAGGCGCCGGCGATCCGCCATCACCCAGTGGCTCTGCGCACCAGTTCCTCGACCGTCCGGTCGATACCGGCAGGCAGCGCATCGACCCCGAACCACGCCAGATCATGCGACTCATCGCTGATCACGTATTCGGTATCCGCCGAAGTAGTCACCAAATACTGAACGTCCAAGTGGAACGCACCCGCGCAACCGCCCGCCAACAACTCATGCCGCGACAACAGCAGCGGCTCGGAGCTGATCACAAGACCCGTCAGCCCGGACTCCTCGGTCGACTCACGCAACGCGGCACCTGCCAGCGTCCTGTCGCCCGCCTCACAATGCCCGCCCATCTGCAGCCAGCGGTTCACCGTCTTGTGCAGCGTCAGCAGCACCCTGCCCCCGGACGGATCCAGGACCAGGGCGCTCGCAGTCACATGCTCAGGCCGGCAACTCCGCCACATACCGTCCTCGTACTGCGCGAGATGCTTGAGGTAACGCTCCCGCAATTCAGCCTGCTCGGCGTCAGGCGGATTCCAGCCGGTCAGCGTCGCAGTAGCGTCGTCATGCAGCGTCACTTGCCGGAATTACCCTCTTCGTTGCCCTCGTCATCTTTCGGCGCGGACGCGTCATCGGCATTCAGGAAGTCCGTGATGTCGATGTCAGCCAGCTCCCCGGCGTGCTGGGCGAAACCGATCGGGTCGTCCAGATCAGTGGCGCTGGGCAACAGATCCGGGTGCGACCAGAGCTCGTCGCGGCCGTCGACTCCCCGGGCATCCCGTACTGCGGCCCACAGGTTCGCCGCGTCCCGCAGGCGCCGGGGCCGCAGCTGAAGACCGACCAGGGTCGCGAACGTCTGCTCGGCAGGGCCGCCCGCCGCGCGACGACGCCGTACGGTCTCGGCGAGTTGCACCGCGGCAGGCATCCGGTCCTTGGTGGCCTCGCGGACCACGTCGTCGACCCAGCCCTCGACCAGCGCGAGCGCGGTCTCGAGCCGGACCAAGGCGGCCTTCTGCTGCTCGGAGTCTTCCGGCTCGAACAGACCGTCGGCCAGCGCCTCCTGCATCGCCTCCGGGTTCTGCATGTCGACGTCGGCCATCGCACGCTCGATCTTGCCGGAGTCGACCTCGATCCCGGCGGCGTAGTCGGCCACCGCGGCGAACAGGTGCTGCCGCAGCCACGGCACACCTGCGAACAGCCGCTGGTGAGCGCACTCGCGGAGCGCCAGATACAGCCGGACGTCCTCGTCGGTGAGCCCCAGGCCTTCGGCGAACTTCGCCACGTTGTCCGGGATCAGTACAGCCTGACCGGCCGGTCCGAGCGGCAGCCCGATGTCGGACGAGCTGACGACCTCACCGGCCAGCTCGCCAAGACCCTGGCCGACCTGAGCGCCGAAGATCGAGCCGCCGAGCTGGCGGAGCATGCCCGCCATCGGTCCGGCCATCTGCTGGGCCTCGGCCGGCAGCGCGCCGCCCATCGCCCCGGCGACGTGCTCGGCGACCGGGTCGACGACCGTCTGCCAGACCGGCAGGGTGTTCTCGACCCACTCGGCGCGGCTCCAGGCAGCGGACGTGGTGGTTGCCTCGGGCAGCGTGGTGGCCGGGTCGAGCCAGTGCTCGGCGAGCCGGACCGCATCGGCGACGCGGTCGCTGTCGGTAGGCGTGACGGAACGGTCTCCGGCGGCGGAGACGGTCTTACGCGCGATGTCCTTCGCCAGGTCCCAGTTCACCGGCTTGCCGTCGGTCGATCCGCTGAGCAGCTGCTGGACCTGCGCGAAGATCGCGTTCAGGTCGGGGGCGCCGCCCGCGCCGGCCGCACCGGAGAACTGCTGGAACATGGCCTCGAACGGAGTTCCCTTGAACGGGTTGTCCGGCTCGTCGCTCATCGGAGTGGGCCTTCCTGTGCAGTGGGGCGTACAACTCCAACGTACTGGCTACCGCGTACCGTTCCTCCATGGGCGAACGTATTCGTACGCTGTGACTTCGCCCGCAACGCGGTGGCCAGTCTCCCGGCACCGGGCACTAGGGGTAAGGAAGAGGTATGACCGAGGCGATCAGGTTGCTCGACATCCGCGAGTCACCGCTGTCCAGCGACGAATTGCTGGCCGCGATCGCCGACCCCTCGGCCGGCGGGACCGCGCTGTTCATCGGCACCGTCCGTAACCACGACGACGACCGGCCGGTCGACGAGCTGACCTACGAGGCACACCCGGACGCGCTCGAGCACCTGCGCAAGGTGGCCGAGCGGATCTGTGCGGACCCGGCGGTGACCGCGCTCGCCGCTGTCCACCGGACCGGCGCGCTCGCGATCGGCGACGCCGCCGTGATCGTCGCTGTCGCCGCCGCGCACCGCGATGTGGCCTTCGCCGCCTGCCGCCGGCTGATCGACGACCTCAAGGCTGAGGTTCCGATTTGGAAACACCAGCACTTCACCGATGGTGCGAGCGAGTGGGTAGGTACTTGCTGACCCGTACGCTGGGCGCATGAAGGTGGCCCGATGAAGGTCCTGGCGTGGCTGGCGTTCCCGCTGGTCGCCACCGTCCTGGCGATGTGCTGGGCGGCTTGGCGTGGGCGGAGCCGTGGTCCGCGCCGGTCCGGTGGCGCCTTCGCCTCGGTGGAGGAGTTCCGCCGCTTCAACGAGGCGGTGGCCGCCCCCGGCCCCGCTCGCCACTCCGGTACCGCGTACAGGGCTGCGCGGCCTCATCCACAAGTTCAAGATCGCAGGGCAGGGTTCGTGACACGTCGTACCGCCACGCTGGTCACCTCGATCGTCGTGCTAGTCATCTCACTCGGACTGGTGACCGTCTTCCCGGTGCCGTTCGTCTCCTTCAGCCCGGGGCCGGTGAAGAACACGCTGGGGTCGGCGAAGAGCAAGCCGGTGATCGAGGTCACCGGCCACGACATCTATCCGACCACCGGTGAGCTCGACCTCACCACGGTGTCGGTGACCTCGCCGGACCGCGACCTCACGCTGCCGCAGGCGATGCGCAACTGGCTCGACCCGCACCACGACCTGTTCCCGCGCGACATCATCTATCCGCCGGAGCAGAGCGCGGACGAGGTGGAGCAGCAGAACACCGCCGAGATGACCGGTTCGCAGGACAGCGCCGTCGCCGCCGCGCTGCAAGAGGTGCCGGTGCCCTTCCACCCGAAGGTGTCGACGGTGTCGAAGGGCAGCCCGGCCGACGGCAAGCTGAAGCCCGGCGACGTAGTACTGAAGGTCGACGGCGTCGCCGCGACCCAGGTGCCGCAGGTCGGTGAGCTGGTCCGTAAGAACAAGGTCGGCGCGGACGTCAGCTTCCTGATCCGCCGTGGCGGCGTCGAGCAGACCGTGGTGGTGAAGGCCGCCGCGACTCCGGGTGATGAGACCCGGCCGATGGTCGGTATCACCATCGGCGTCGATTCGGCCGTGAAGGTCAGCGTCAATCTCGGCCAGGACATCGGCGGCCCGAGTGCCGGTACGGCGTTCGCGCTGGCCATCTACGACAAGTTGACCCCTGGCGCGTTGCTGGACGGCAAGCACATCGCCGGCACCGGAACCATCGACGCACTCGGCCAGGTCGGCGCGATCGGCGGCATCCAGCAGAAGATCGCCGGCGCCAAGGCGGCCGGCGCCACCGTCTTCCTGGTCCCCGGACCGAACTGCGCCGCGGCCCTGCACGCGGGGGTCAAGGACATCCGGCTGGTGAAGATCACCACCCTGCACGAGGCGATCGGCGCTTTGAAAGCATTGGCCAGTGGAACTGGAGACGTCCCGGCATGCACTCCGTAGGACCTGACGAAGAACCCCGCCCCGACGTTTCGACCGCCGGAGCCGGCGCGCTGAGTCAGGCGGTGATCGAGATCGAGAAGCACGTCAGCAGCGCGGGCTGGGACCAGCCCGCGCAGTTGTTCGCGCTGGTCCCGACCGACGAGCTGCTCCGCGCCGAGCCGCAGCTGGCCGCCGAGCTCGGCGCCGATGACGCGGCCCAGCCACTCACCCCGGTCGCCCAGGGCGAACTGCCCGGCGGCATGGACGACGAGCACATCGCCGATGCGCTGGCCCGGATCGAGTGGCCCGAGGGCGTCAGCGGTTGTGCTCTGGTCGTCGAGCGGATCGTGCTCCCGGCCCCGGTCGAATCCGGCCTGCCGGACGCCGAATCCGACGCGGAGCTGGCCCGGCTGGCCGGCAGCGACCCGCGCCGCCACGAGGTACGGATGGTCGCCGGCGTACTGCGCGAGGGCGATCGCTTCGGCGCCGTCCGGCTGCGCACCCATGACGAGGACAGCGCGGTGCTCACCGGCGTCGACTTGGTCCCCACGCTTTGCGAAGTACTGTCATTGACATTCGAGCCTTCGACGGGGAGTTCTCCCGCCGCCGGCGCTGGGGTCGACGGCAGCAGTGACGACGAGGAGAACCGATCATGAGCGACGGCGTCTACGACATGCCGGAGGAGCCGCGCAAATCGCGGCGAACGCCGGGTCAGCGGCCCCGGGCCTTGCTGCCCACGATCGCCACCTTGATCGTGCTGCTCATCCTCTTCAGCGTCTTCACCGACGTCTGGACCCAGCGGCTCTGGTACCGGTCGGTCGACCTCGGCTCGGTCTTCAGCACCGTGCTCGGTACCCGCGTGCTGTTGTTCGTGGTGGTCGGCCTGCTGATGGCGCTCGCCGTGGTCGCGAACGTCGTCGTCGCCTTCCGGACCCGCCCGCGGGTCGCACTCGCTCCGTCGCCGAGCCCCGGCTTCGAGCGGTACGGCGAACTTCTTCAGCAACGCGGCAAGATCGCCGTCGGTGTGCTCGCCACGCTGATGCTCGTCTTCGGTGGTTCGGCGGCGTCGGGGGAGTGGAAGGTCTTCCTCGCCTGGAAGAACCGGACCAGCTTCGGCGTCACGGACAAGCACTTCAACAAGGACATCTCGTTCTTCGTCTTCGACTACCCCTGGCTGCGCGTCCTGCTCGGCTTCGGCTATTCGATCGTCCTGCTGTCGCTGGTCGCCGCGATCATCACGCACTACCTGTACGGCGGGTTCCGCCCGTCCGCGAAGGGGCAGAAGGCCTCCGGCGCGGCCCAGGTGCAGTTCTCGGTCCTGCTCGGCCTCCTCGTTCTGCTGAAGGCGTTCAGCTACTGGCTCGACCGCTTCGGTCAGACCACCGCGCAGAGCAGATTGTTCACCGGCATCTCGTACACCGGTGATCATGCGGTCCTGCCCAGCAAGGAGATCCTCGCGGTCATCGCCGTCCTCTGTGCCGGGCTGTTCTTCGCGAACGTGGTCCGTAAGACCTGGCTGCTCCCGGGCGTCGGCACCGTCGTGCTGATCCTGTCGGCCATCCTGCTCGGCGCGTTGTGGCCGGCTTCGCTCCAGCAGATCCGGGTGCGTCCGAGCGAGCCGGTGAAGGAGGCCTCGTACATCTCCAAGAACATCGAGGCGACCCGGCAGGCGTATGCCCTGGAGAACACCAAGGTCATCAACTACGAGGCGAAGACGACGGTCCAATCGGACCAGTTGGCGGCCGACGCCGAGGTGCTGCCGGGCATCCGGCTGATCGACCCGACCGTGGTCGGCCCGACGTTCGAGCAGTTGCAGCAGGTGCGCGGCTTCTACTCCTTCCCGACCGACCTCGACGTCGACCGGTACAAGATCGGCAACCAGGTCAAGGACACGGTGATCGCGGTCCGCGAGGTGCAGGTCGATCGGCTCCCGGCCGGCCAGCGCAACTGGAACAACGACCACACGGTCTACACCCACGGATTCGGCGTGGTCGCCGCCAACGGCAACCAGCGCGCGCCCGACGGTACGCCGGTGTTCTCCTCCAAGGATCTGCCACCGACCGGTCAGCTCGGCGACTACGAACCGCGGATCTACTTCGGCGAGCAGTCCCCGGACTACTCGATCGTCGGCGGTGCGAAGAACGGCTCGCCGGTCGAGCTGGACACGCCGGAGGGCAAGAACGGCGGCGATCCCACCCTGAACACCTATCAGGGCAAGGGTGGCGTCCCGGTCGGCTCGTTCGGGAACAAGTTGCTCTACGCCACCAAATTCCGGGACGCGAACATCCTGCTGTCCAGCCGGCTGAACACCGATTCGAAGATCCTCTACGACCGGACCCCGCGCGAGCGGGTCGAGAAGGCGGCCCCCTGGCTGACCCCGGACGGCGATCCGTATCCGGCGGTCGTCGACGGTCAGGTCGTCTGGATCGTCGACGGCTACACCACCTCGGCGAACTACCCGTACTCCGAGAAGGTCGCACTCGACGACAGCACTCGCGACAGCACGACCGGCAGGGGCACGATCGCGCAGCAGCCGAGCGAAGAGATCAACTACATCCGCAACTCGGTGAAGGCAGTCGTGAACTCCTACGACGGGTCGGTCGACCTGTACGCGTGGGACGAGAGCGACCCGGTGCTGAAGACCTGGATGAAGGCGTTCCCCGGCACGGTCAAGCCGCGATCGGCGATCTCGCCTTCGCTGAAGTCCCACCTGCGCTACCCCGAGGACATGTTCAAGGTGCAGCGCGACCTGCTCGCGAAGTACCACGTGACGGACTCGACCACCTGGTACCAGAACAGCGACCTGTGGCGGGTGCCTGCCGACCCGACCCAGGGTGCGGCCTCGGCGGATTCTTCGACCATCTTCCAGCCTCCGTTCTACCTGTCGTTGCGGATGCCGGATCAGACCGATCCGAAGTTCTCGCTGACCTCGGTCTATGTACCGAACGCCGAACGAGAGAACCTGACCGCGTTCATGGCGGTCGACTCCGAAGCCTCGTCACCGGACTACGGCCAGTTCCGGATCCTCCGGTTGCCCGGGAACCTGCAGATACCGGGTCCAGGACAAGTCGCGAACAAGTTCCAGACCGACGACGCGATCAGAGCGGCCCTGTTGCCGATCAACCAGCCCAGCAGCGGCGCCAGAGCGCAGTACGGCAACCTGCTGACGCTGCCGCTGGGCGGCGGTCTGCTCTATGTGCAACCCGTTTACTCGGTCCGCACCAGTGGACCAGGTAGTTATCCGGTCCTGCGGTACGTGCTGGTCAGCTTCGGTGATCGGGTGGCCTTCGGGGCGACCCTGCAAGAGGCGTTGACGAAGGTCTTCAATGCCGAGGTCAGCACCGGTGAGCAGGATCCGAGCGACAAACCGACCAATCCACCGGCCAACCAGACGATCAAGCAGGCCCTCGCCGAGGCGCAGACGGCGTACACCGCAGCCCAGGCCGCGCTCAAGAGCGGCGACCTTGCCGGCTACCAGACCCAGGTCAACAAGATGAAGGCAGCGATCGACCGGGCGGTGGCAGCAGGTGCCGTCGTGACGCCGTCGACAACGCCGACGCCGAACCCGACCGGGACGCCGACAGGAACTCAGTCCACTCCGACTACACCGTCGAGCCCACCAACCTCACCGACCGGCTGATCGTTTCTCCTCGGGCCCCGCACCTCCTCTGGTGCGGGGCCCGAGTGCGTTTGTCCACAGGTCTGAAATCGCTCGCCGAAATCAGCCCCGACAGCGGCAACTTCTAAGGCAAGAAGGACGCCTGCAGCAGGGCAGGCGCCGGTTCCGCCTAGGAGGCAGCCATGTCGCATCACTCCACCCCAGCCCGTACCGCGCCAGTCGGCTCAGCTCGTACTGCGAGGTCCCGCGCCTCGCGGGCGACTCGCCGTATCGTGGGCGGCGGCCTGATCGGTGTCGCGACTGTCACCGGCCTGGTGGCAGCACCGGCGGCCGCGGTAGGCCTGGATCCACGGGCAGGTGCCCATCAGGTTTCCCCATCGACTCAGCAGAGGGCGTGCACCTTGGACGGATTCGTCATCGAGCAGCTGCCCGGCGGCATCGGTTCGCCGAGCGACTTCGAGTACGAGTGGGAGGACGTCAGCTTCCACAGCAGGGTTTGGGAGACCGGGCCCGACCCGGAAGGGGCCACGGTGGTGGACCTGACGGTGAAGACCGTCCGGGGCACCAAGCTGACCGATCTCAGTGAGCTCCGCGACTTCCTGACCGAGTATCACGAGCAGGATCCCGCCGAGTGGAAGCTCACGCCCGTCACGGTCGGAGGGTACGACGGGTATCTGGCGGCGGACCAGGTGTTCTACTTCGTATCGCCCGGCGTCGCGGCGGAGGTGTCGATCGACCGGACGCGGTTCAGCGAGGACGATCTGCTGACGACCGCGGGTGGGTTCCACCCGGAGGCCTCGTCGTCCTGACCTCTGCCGGCGGATGGCTGGGTGCTGACGGCTAGGTGCTGAAGGCAACGAAACGGGCGGCGACGCCGAGTGCGTAGGCGTCGCCTCCCGGTCCTCAGAGGATCGAGTTCGCGCTGACGGTGAAGCCGGTATTGACTGCTGCTCCGGCGTTGGTGAAGCAGTTGACGTCCCGGACGATCAGGTCAGGTCCGGCCGTGTTGGTCCAGAAGGTGTTCAGCCCGCAGAAGTTCGGGTTCGCGCCGTAGGCCGTCACCTGGACGGTGTTCTGGGTGAAGCCGATCTTCGGAAACGTCACCAACGACAACCCTGGGCCCGCCGAGATGATCGTGTTCGCGCCGAGACCGAGGACCGAGTTCAGGTTCGTGGTGGGTGGCCCGGCCGGTGGCTGGTTCAGGAAGTAGCCGAAGTATTTCGGTGGGATCGCCGCGCCGTACAGGGAGACCTTGTGCTGGTACGTCAGCGTGAACCTGGTGTTCAGCAACGCGCCGGCGGCGTTGAAGCAGAGCACCTTCACGTCCTGGCCGGCGCCGGTGGACGCCCAGGTGGAGACCTTGCAGCGAGCGCCGGTCGCGGTATTGACCGCAGTAGCTTGCAGGCTGCCGTCCTGCGGTCCACCCGTCACCAGACCGGGGAACCGCACCAGCCATTGACCGGTGCCACCTGGTGTCGAGGTGTTGCCGGCGCCGGTCGAGTTGAACTGGCTGACAAGTGCGCCGGTAGCCGTCGAGTCGACGTACCCGTAAAGACCCGATGACGGTCCGCCCGACGCTCGTACGAAGAAGGCGCTGAAGCTGGACGGATCCAGTACCCCACCGGCGCGGTAGCAGCGAATGTTGACGATCTCGTCCGGGCCGGACTGGGCCCAGTTCTCCGCCTGGCACCAGTGCGGTGCGTTGTTGACCGCGGTGACGTGGACGACGCCGTTCGGCGCACCTTGACCCGGGAACTTGACCTGGTACCGGCCGACGCCGATCGGAATCACAGTGGTCGCGGCCGGCCAGGTGCCGAAGGCGACCGGAGCGGCCGCGGTCTGGTTCCACAGCACCCAGGCCTTGCGGTCGGGGACAGCGGCGTCAGCAGGGCTGACGCTGGTGAGAAACGTTGCCAGCATCAACAGACATGCTGCGAGGCGGGCAGGCAGAAACGATCTGGACATGATTCCCCCCTTAGGAAACGATCCTTACGAACAGTTACTGAGGGGATGTAAACATGCACGTACAGCGATGGCAATAGCTCATTGTGAACACTCGTGTACAGAGCGTTTGATTCAGTCAGTGCCCAAGCAGGCGGTGCAGGCGATGAAACGTTTGGACGAATCCGAGACTCGGCCAAGCCCTCGAAGACAGCAGGTTCGTCACCCGCCAGTCCGTCACGACGCAGTCGTAGCCGACCTCAGCTGCCCAGTTCAGCACGGCCTCACCCAGCGCTCGCCCCGCGCCGATACCCCTGGCATCTGGGAAGACGGCTGCGAAACTGAGGAACGCCGCGTTGTCAGGCCGAGCCAGGCCGCTGTGTGCACTCGACTTCTCCAACGAGCAGCCGACCGACATGCCAACCACGCGACCGTTGTACTCGGCAACAAATGTCGTGTACGACCGATCGTCGATGTCCTCTTCCCACTCGGCCAGCGCCTCCTCCAGAGTGCCTACTTCGCCGGCAGAGAACACGGGCGACAATCCCTGATGCTGCGGCAACACCAGCTCGAGTTCTGCCAGCACTGCGACGTCGCTCCTTGTAGCACGTCGTACCAGAAGCTCCGGGTGCTCGCCGTACGGCGTATGAGGCACAGCCCGCACCGCGTGCGCATGCTGCGACCCAAAACCCAAGCGGAACCAGGCATCGATCAACCCTGCATCGTCTGGCACCACCGCGTAGTGTGCCGTTAGCCCCTGCTCGAACCACCTGGTTGCTGCATCCCCATAGAGATCCCGCACCTTCTCCGGATCCCGTACCGCGTGCCCCGCGCGCTCCACCCACACGTTGGCCCCCCAAACCGGCGACGGCTTCGGGGCCCCCAGCAAATACCCGGTGACCTCGCCCCCCTCCACCAGCACCGACCCCGAAGCCCCCTCAACCTCCCAAGCCGCAGCAACCTCTGTGACGGCAACGGCCGGATTCTCATACGCAGCCGGCAACAACGGATGCTCCCTGCGATGCCGTCCATGCCGCTCTGCCAGCAACCGCCCAGCAACCCCCACATCAGCCGCCTCAAACGGCCGCAACGCAAGTCGAGACATACTCGGACGCTACGCCCCGCACCCCACCACCCGACACGGGATTTCCCCGCTCCAGAGACTCACCGCCACTCGATTTGGTCGCAGGGCCCAAACTCCCTAAACTAGACACACAACGGCGCGGGGTGGAGCAGCTCGGTAGCTCGCTGGGCTCATAACCCAGAGGTCATAGGTTCAAATCCTATCCCCGCTACCACTGAAGGCCCTCTGACCAGGGAAGTTACCGGTCAGAGGGCCTTCGTCATTGACGCCAGATCGGGTTGTCTACGGTCTAGGCTACGGTCTAAGAACGAGCTATCTGGACCTCACTGGAGCTGACCCGACGTGACTCAGCTTCGGATCGTCGGCCCGCTGTCAGGCAATTCGTTGTGGTCGAGCCGGCCTGCGAGGGTTCGTTGTCACGCCCTGAGTGCCGGCTGTTCGGGGCCGATCCAGGCAGCAGAAGAGCTTAGTTTTGGTCAACGGACACCGCTGCGATTTGGCGGGAACGTGCCGGGGCAGGTCGGCCGCGTTCGGCGTTCGCGTCAATGGTGGTCGGAAGCAAGTACTCCAGCCGCCATTGGGTGTGGCTTGCTAGTTCCGCCGCAGCTATGGCCGAGCGCAGGACTGCATGTGGCGTCCGACCTCGCCCAGGTGCTGGTCGACTGCGTCTTGCGTGTGATGACGGCGTACTGACCGAGACCGGCCAGGTGTGCCCAGTACCAACTGTTGGCATTCCCAGCCGCCAGGCGAAGCAAGCACGTATGCCTGATTCTTGATCGTGGCCAAGAGAGTCATACTGAGAAGGTCATCGGTTCGATTCCGATAGGCGGCTCCACCAAGGCCCTTCTGACCAGGCAAAACGCCGAAGTCAGAGGGGCCTTCTTCGTGTCTGGGATCTGCCGGGTACGCGCCAAAGTACGGAAAGACCTCAGTGGGCCTGCTGCCGTCGGCGCTGAAGCAACGGATGCTGATGGTTACGGGGAGAAGTGATCTTCGGACCGCAACCGGATCCCAGGCCCCGGCGTAGGTGCCTGTGATGTCGCACTGCGCGTCGGCCATCG
Organism: Kribbella qitaiheensis; assembly: GCF_014217565.1. Lineage (NCBI taxonomy): Bacteria > Bacillati > Actinomycetota > Actinomycetes > Propionibacteriales > Kribbellaceae > Kribbella > Kribbella qitaiheensis. The sequence continues at coordinate 2,419,489 of NZ_CP043661.1, read as the reverse complement.
GGGGAGTGATGCATCGAAGGCGCCACCGAGGCGAGCATCCGCTGATGCCGGCAGCGGCGGAAGCTGGCCACCCTGGCGACCGGGGTCTTGATTGACCGGCCGTCGACGGCTGATGCCGACGTGGCCCCCGGTGGTCGTCGCTTCGTGCTGAGGTGCTGGCTGCAGAAGCCCTTTCGGCTGCTGGACCGTCGACGACGTTGTGTGCTCGCGCCCCTTGCTGCCCGGACGACTGGCCGCCTCGAGCGCAGGCTCTATCGCGAGCAGACAGCCGGGCCCGGACGAGCTCAGCGTCCGGCGCCATTGCCACCGAGCGGTGGTTCACCGTCGTGGTGTCCGAACTCTCATCCAAAGATGGTGCCGCCTTTGTGGAAGCGAACGAGGCAGGATCGGCCCGCGTCCAGGCGGTGGCCGGACGTCCACCAGCCCCCGGCAGTGCCCGGCGTGCGCCGCATGCGGGCCGATCCTGGTCTCATCGGTGTGCCAGGAAGGGCTCCCTGTCGCAACCTTGCGTGGCCGGTGCAAGCCCGGGCCGCAAGCCACCTCATAGTGGCCACGAAGGGAACGATGCAGCGCCCTCGATGTGACCTGACGCGGACCACATCCAGGCTGGGGCTCGTCGCAGTCCCGAGACGCGCGCCGAAAGGTTCTGGACCGGGCGCCAGCGGGACGTTGCAGAGCCCCGCGGAGGCCCTGCGTGCGTCGGCTGATCTGGAGGGCAGCAAGTTGAGAGGCGACTCTACTGTCGATGCTGCAGATCGCGGCGTGCCAGGAATGCGGGTGCCTTCCCGTTGTTGACGCACCGTGTGGGAGGCCACTGAGCGTCGACATGGCGTCTGGTCGTTCCAGGGCCAGATTGCTCGGAGCCGGGCTTGGAATGCCGCGCTATGGCACCCTTCGGGCGTTGTGTCCCTGGGGTACTTGGCTGCTGCCGGACTGCGCCGGTCGTGTGGTCTACGTGCCCGCCACGAGGCATCGGTCAGGGTCCGTTGCTGGACCTCGATCGCGCTCTAGGGATCCGTCCCGGAGCCGGACGTGGACACCGGCGCGTCGGCACCAGGTCAGCGGTCTACTGCCTCGGGAGGCGGTAGATCTGCTGGTCGCCGATGCCCATCGGTGCTCCTGCAGTACTCCGAGTTGAGCATCCGTGACAGGTCAGACCTCGGCGGGTCGACCGTCCGGGTGATGGGCCGGGCAGCAGAGTGGAAGCGAAGGCCTTGTGGGCCGCCGACACCGGTGCCTGGAAGATCGATCATCCACTCGAGCACCGCGTCGTCCAGTTCGCCGGGATCGGACAGATCATCGATCAGTTGAGCGGATCCTCGATGGTGATACGGGCTTGGTAGCGCGACCTCAGCGCTGATCGCGTCAGCTACGACCGCCGCGCACATCGCTGACCAGCGGCTTCGTCCCCACCACCTGTCGGTGTATCCGGTGGTCCCGCCGATCGACAGGAGTCGTAGTGTCGCTTCGGGCCCGAGTACGTCCGCGTCGATCGCTTGCCAGTGCCGGAGTTGCTCGGCCACAGTTTGTTGGACCTGCCCCCAGCCCGCGCCGAACAACGTTGAGATCGTGCGTCCATCAGGCAATGCCCAGGAGTCGTCGGTCAAGGCGTTGATCAGACCGGCCCAGTCGACGCCCTCGATCTCGTCGATGTGATCCATGGCTGCTCTAGTGACCGCGAGATTGACTCTGGCCATCAGCACATCGGTCGGGAGGTGGAACTCCTCGACGGCAGTATTGTTCCGCCAGCACCAAGCCGCGATTCCCAGTGCAATGGAATCCGGAACGAGGTCAGGCAGGACACCAGATCCGAAGAAGCCGACGACGGTGTCGAGGTAGAGCTTCAAGTAGGGGTGCTCGTCGATCTCACCGGCGACGTCCAGCGCAGACTTGTCCCGGTAGTGGGCAGCCGGGCCCACAACATACGTGGCGATTTGATACCCGACGAACTCGTTGAGGCTGATACCGGCGTCGGGCGTCACGGTCACCCGAGTTGGTTCCAGCAACCCGAGTTCGCCGGCTCGCCGTGTGACGTCCTGGGTGGGATCGACGTCCAGGGCGATTAGTTCGTTGCTGTCCAGGATGCTGAACAACTCTTCGTCTTCGTCGAACATCTCGAAAGGAGTCAAGGTGAGGGTGTCGTCGAAGGGCCGGTACTCGGCGGCGAGAAGCATGCAGGTCCGGAACATGGTGGTGGACAAGACCGGGCCGTCGTCGTCTTGGTCGAGGTCGAAGCCTTCTTCGTGACATCGCCATCCGGCCAGCTCCAGCGGGCCGAGTAAGTCGTCGAACTGGTCGACATAGTCCTGCGTTCTCTCTTGGGCGGGCGTCGGGCGACTCAGGGCGGCTGACAGCCACGCAGCGGCGTCGGGCTGTCCGGCCGCCAGAACCAGCAGATGACGAGCCGGCGAGGCCGGATCCCGGTCCGGTGGTTTGCGCAGATCAACCGAAACACCGTTCGGGTGACAGACTTTGTCGAGCCGCTCAGCATGCTGGGCGAGGATTGAGTTGACGGCGAGGACTCGGGCGCTGGTCCCTTCCATCTCGGCTTGGAAGCGCATCTTGAGTCGATCCCACCTCATGACCTGGTCCGTGGTGCCCCACAGCGAACGGCGATCCACTTTTCGCGCAGCCACGGTGCCGTGTTTTTGCAGCTCACGAAGAGCCCGTTGAACCTTCGTCTCCCTCATCCGAAGGAGGTCTGTCAGGTCCTGCGCGGACGCGAGATCCTGAGCATCATTCCGCTGCTCCAAGGCCCACAGAACCTGCCCTTCCTCGGACCACAGCGCAGTCCGGGTGGCAGCCTTCTCCTCGTCGGACAAATGCATGCCGCAGGCGGGCGCGAACGCGTCGAGCACCGCCGAGCGGCGGACAATGGCCGCGCACGGCGAACCTGTTCGAGTCGGCCGCCCGCACCGGCGCTGTTCCGGATCTCCAGATCGTTTGTCAGCCATGGGCCAAATTCTGGCATCGATACTGCACTTCAAGCGACCGTCTCTTCACCACCCTGTGGATAAGCGCACAGGGTTACCTGGGGCTCGTCGCAGTCCCGAGACGCGCGCCGAAAGGTTCTGGACCGGGCGCCAGCGGGACGTTGCAGAGCCCCGCGGAGGCCCTGCGTGCGTCGGCTGATCTGGAGGGCAGCAAGTTGAGAGGCGACTTTACTGTCGATGCCGCGGATCGCGGCGTGCCAGGAATGCGGGTGCCTTCCCGTTGTTGACGCGCCGTGTGGGAGGCCACTGAGCGTCGACATGGCGTCTGGTCGTTTCAGGGCCAGATTGCTCGGAGCCGGGCTTGGAATGCCGCGCTATGGCACCCTTCGGGCGTTGTGTCCCTGGGGTACTTGGCTGCTGCCGGACTGCGCCGGTCGTGTGGTGTACGTGCCCGCCTCACCGGGCACGTACCGACGGCGCAGTCCAGCAGTTTCAGGCCAACGAGGAGGAGGAACTCGTTGCCAGCGGCCCCGGACAAACCTGGGGAGGGTAGCCGACGTTGCCGCGGTGCTGAGAGAGTGACTCTCCCAGGTCATTCACACTAGTCCCAGCTGTAATTCAGGTCGACCCGATTGCACGTACTGACATCTGAACAGCTCTTGATGTCATGTGGACCTTGGGCATGCCGGACACGGTTACCAATGCCGTCACTCCGGGCCGTCATTGACGAGAGCCACGTTGATGCCGACGTGGCGCGTCCAATGATCAGAAGCTGTCGATATCCGGATACCTCCGCACACCGGGGACTGACCATTGGGCAGCCTGTTCAGCCGAGGCGATGGGGTTGTTCCGCGTTGGTGCGCACACCGTGTTGGCGGTTGGCAGGTAGGGCGTCGTCCTCGTCGAGGTCATTGGGGGCTGGTGACTGGGTGCCGAACAGGATGAGTGCTGTTTCCAGACTGAGGGTGAGATCCGCGCGGCCCTCGGTGTAGGAGGTGACTCGCTCCCCAGCACGGCCGGGTAGCGGCCGTGCTGGGTAGTTGTCTTCGTGGAAAGACTCGAGGTCGCCGGTGTGGTCGACGGCGAACTTCTGCAGGTCGCCGGGGTACTGCTGAGAGGTGGTATCGCCAGCCACCGATTCCCGGGTTCGCGCGTGCCACGCCAGCGAAAGCAGCAAAGCGGCCCGTGTCTGCTGCTCTGTTCCTGACCAGGTGCTTCGCAGGTCCGGGAACCGCGCGGCGATCATCGGGTCGCCGTCGGCACCGGCCAGTGCCTCGAACAGCATCGGAGTGATCCGCACCATCTGCGCCGTGATCAGGTCGTCGTCCACTGCTCCAGTGTGGGGGCTCAACGCGGTAGCGCGGGGCAGGCCCGGCCGACGCCGATGGCTCGGCAGCGACATTGTTAAAGGAAGTAGGCCCGGCGCGCAGTAGTTGAGGAACGCCGGGCCCCGGCTGACGCCACATATCCGGCCTGGAACCTCCCCCGAATAGTTCCAGCTACGTGACCGCCTGCACGATCTCCAACGCGCGCTCAGCGTCGCGGGTTACGCCTGCCGGGCAGCGTGGGATCCCTGTCACCGTGTCGCGCGGGGTGAGTCAGTGATCGTGGTCGCGGTAGCTGCGGACCCGGGCCACGTCGACTACGCTCGCGGCAATGGTTACGGCTACGGTCGCAGCCCCGTGATCATCATCGGGTTGCGGTGCCTGAGGTGTCGGCGTTGCCGCGCCATTGCCCTGTGGTGTGACGCGGCACGATCCATCAGCCGTCAACCCTGATCTAACGGAACCGTTAGACATCTCCTAACGGTTCCGTTAGTGTTGCTTCTAACGGAACCGTTAGGAGAGTGGTTGTGGTGGAAGACCGGTTGTCGATGGTGGACATCGCGACGTTGCTCGGGGTGTCGCGATCCCGGGTGCACCAGCTGCGCAAAGAGCCGGGATTCCCCGCGCCTGTCGAGCGGGAGGGGGGCCGGGACTTCTTCGATCCTGCGACGGTCTGGCGGTATCTGGTGGCCAGTGGGCACAAGCTGGCCGCGAAAGCGCCGGTGCTGTTCCGGCGCCTGGAGCCGGGCGACTGGGTCCGGTACCGGGGTGTGGTGACGAACCGGCTGGGGTCGGTGCTGGTGTGGGACACCGCGATCGGCGGAGTCGGGGTCTGGTATCCGGCGCCGGCGTCGCAGTGGGCCCGCGATCAGGGCGTGCCGGAGCTGTTCGAGCAACTGCCGCATGTCGACGCGCTGGTGCGGGTGTCGGTATTCCTGGACGCGTTCGGCCCGGAGTTGTCGGCTCACGACCGCAAGGCCCAAAAGCGCGGCCGGTCGGTGGGTTACCGCGCCGACTGGGAAGACCTGGCCGCGGTCACTGGAGGCCCGGTGCCGTGGTGGCCGACGTCGCTGCTCAAACCGCGCGAGCTGGACCGGTGGGAACCGGGCAGGCCACCGGTGGAATCAGCGCCGCTGCCCGACGCGGACACCGCCGTACTCCGCAGTGCGGCTGCGGCTGAACCCGGCCAGACCAGCGTGCGGGCCATGCTGACCGCGCTGGCCAACGAGATCGAGACCAGCGCGTTCGACCAGGCCCGCCACGAGGTCGACATGCTCGCCGGCACGCCTGTCGTCAAGGACGGGCACCTCCTGATCGCCGCGACGCCACTGGCCGCGCCCGGCCACGAAGCCCCGGCGCCGGCCGAACTGGTCCGGCGCGATGCCTGGGCCCAACTGCTGCAGCGCACCGACACCCTGGCCGGTGACTGCGTCAAGGTCGCGATCGAGTGGAACGGCGGAACCGACCTGCCCTACTCCACCCGGATCGAGGTCCGGCCCGCCCAGAGCGCGGCCGCGAAGGAATGGGCTGAACGGCTCGTAGACGCCGATCCGCAGCTGGCCGCGTTCGCCACGTTCAGCGAGGCCGCCGGTGCTGACCGGCACCTGGTCGATCCCGACACCGGCGCCCCGGCAATCAGCCGTGGACGCGACGCGCTTTTCGTCGCCGTACCCCAGCGCATCGCATCCAGTACCGACCTGGCCGCGGTGATCCTCGAGGACCACGTGGTGTGGGTCCGCACCGCCGACGGGCGGCTGTGGCTCGCACCCCAGCTGTCCGGCGCCGGGATCGCCTGGGGCTACTCAGGTTCCGGTGCCCGCACCCTGGCCCACCTGCTCGGTGACCTGCTCACCGATATCACCGCGACCGTCACCCACCGCCCCGCCCCGCTACCTGGCCTGATGGACCTCGTCCGCGACGCTCCCGACACCGGCATCACCTTCAGCTCCCGCCAGCTCGAGGACGCCGCCAAACAGAACTGACCGCCCGGCGCCGGACGTACCGGCGGCGGCCTGGCAATCAACCATCCACCCCGACCTGGAGAACCCGATGACCGAAATCGACCTGGACATGCCGGCCCACGACATCGCCGACTTACTCGATCGCGCCAACTGCCCTCGGATGCCGACCAACACCAGCTCCGCGTCGTGCCGCGGGCCTTCATCGCCGCACTGCAAGCCACCGGACAGGAACCCCGATGACCACCGACATCCCTGCTCGCGCCCCGGCCGCGGACCGTCCAGCAGAGACGACCACGGAGCTGGCCAGGAGGACTGGCAGCCGGATACGTACGCGGCGCGTTGGATACGGCCCCGCGGGGTGCATGGGTCGGAGAGGTGCTGTTTCGTGTGGTGGCGGGCTGTGTGCCATAGTGGCGACATAGCTCCCCACCGTCCTCCGGGACTGGTGGGGTTTTTTCGTCCTGAGGGTGCTTATGGACGCTGAACTTCGGGCTTCGGTCATCATCGACTATCAAAACGTCCATCTGACCGGCCACGATCTGTTTGCCTCGGCGAAGAACTGGCCCCGGCACGAGACGTTAATCGATCCTCTGCGGTTCGCGAACCAGCTAATCGCCACTCGCAACAAGCGGCAACGCCCCGGGGTTGGCCAGCCTGCGGTGTTGAGGAAGGTGCTGGTGTATCGGGGCCAGCCCTCGGGCGAGCACGACCCGGACGGTTACAACCGCAGCCAGGCGCAGAAGGCACAGTGGGAACGGGATCAGCGGGTGACGGTCACCCTGCGACCGCTCAAATACCACTATCAGCGTCACGTGACCGGTCGTCCGGCCCACGACATCAACGGCGTCAAGATCCCGATCGGCCGACCCCAGGAGAAGGGCGTAGACGTGCTGTGCGCACTGGCGACTGTCCGCGAGGCCCGCAACCCTGCGACCGATTTGGTCATCCTGGCCACCTCTGACTCCGACCTGGTGCCCGCGTTGGACGAGGTCCGCATATCCGGGAGCGCCAAGGTCGAGACCTTCTGTTGGTACGACGCTCAGACCAAGACGAAGTTCCAACTGCATCCCACCGATCGGTCTCGGCCGCTGTGGAACACCCAGCTCGGTGAGATGGAGTTCCGGGCCAGCTGGGATCCCACAAGGTACTGACCTCACGGGTCCTCCTGTAGATACCTGGATACTCGCCGGTTGGCATCTCCATGCTTGACGAATCACCGAACTCGTCACTTGTGCAGACGCCGCATCACGTTCGTACCGGGTCAGGCTCCACCGGCCCGGTGCTGGTCGTGCCAGGTCGCAAGCTCTGGGTTGAACACTTCCTGGTCATGGCCGTCAACGAAGCGCTCCGCGAAGTCCTGGAATACTTCCGGGTCGACGGCCAGATCTACCCCGACCCCCACAGCGGAAACGAAGAACTGATCTACGCAGCTGCGAACCACCCGGCCGGCCGGCCGGACACAAGCACCTTGCCCCGCAGCAGACAGGACGCCGCGCAGTCCTCTCTGCACTGTCCCGAACCAGCCGGAGATGGAAAGTGAGCACGAGCTGGAGCCCGACCAGATCGCCCCGCCGACACCCCGCCCGTGCGACTCCGACCCCTACCGTATCGACGCACCGTCCGGAGTCTGGGACGCGACCGAGTACGCCAAGCTCGCCAGCTACGACGCCACCACACCCGAACAACCGGGTCGGCTCTTCCTGTGCCACCTCGCCGATCCGAACAGCCAGCGCAAACGGATCTGCGCCGGCTGGGCCGGCTGCCACGACGGCAACAATCTCCTTGCCTTGCGCATGGCAGTCGTGCGAGGCCGGATCAGCCCCGAGACCGCCGACCGCGTCAGGAACTACGTCTCACCAGTGCCACTGTTCGCAACCGGACAGGAAGCCGCAGCCCACGGGCTGCGCGACCTGGCAGAGCCCGGTGACGACGCACGGCGCGCGATCGCCAAAGTCGTCCGGGGCCCGCTCCGACATCACCACCTCGGACCGCTGACCGATGCCCGTTGCAGAAGAGGCACCCGCCTGGTGCGAGGAGCCAGGGGAGTGGTTCGCCTGCCCCACCTGCGGAACAGCCCTGTACTGGGCTGACCAAGCCCATGGTGAGCTGCTGGTCTGTGCGACCCGCAGTGCTTCGCTGTCGGCGTCCCAGTGCCGATCTGGCTTGCACAGGAGGACCGCGAACGCCGGGACTCGACGAACCAGTCAGCCAGGCGCGGGGTTGCCGCGGCCGGTGCTCGACGGCCGGCCCCTCGCCCCCGACGGCTGTTGGACGCCGCAACGCTGGACGATGGCCAACCTTCTCTGACGGGCACGGCGCAGGTGGAGTATGCCCGGCTGGCCGTCACTGACGGATCAGCCGGAGCTGTGCCGTGCCCAACCTGATCGTGCTGACCGTCCCAGCCTGTTCGACGGTGATTCTTGCCCCGGGCAACTCGATCCCCGGTGTGATGAGTGGGCGCGTGAAGGTTTCGGGGGCTGTTGCTAGCGACCAGGCCAGCTCCCACCGGTCGCCAGACCCCGTCAGCTCGAAGCGTTCCTCGACGGCCATCCGGCCAGGCTGGTCGGCGAACTCGTGGTCGCTGGCGTAGAAGAACTGGCCGACGTCCCAGCGCCCGTCCATCGTGCGGCAGCTGCACCTTGCCAGCAAGGCAGCGAACAGCCGCTTGGTGTGGTGGCTCATCGACGCCGCCGCGGCCAGGCCCTCGGCCTCGTCGTCATCCGGGGGCCGCATGCCGACGGCTGCGAGGTCGCCGTACCGGCCCTCGCCGCCGGTCAGGACGCGCAGCCGGCCTCCGGTCGGTAGATGAACGAAGTCGTAGTTTCCGGTACCCGCATCGGGCAGCAACCGTAGGCCTGGCAGGCCAGGCCGGTCGTATCCCTTTGCTCCGACAGTGCGTGCCAGGTTCTCCGGAGCGGTGACGTTGGTCATCACGAACATGTCGTGCTGTGGACTCGCATCCCATGTGTAGAACAACATTCGGGCGAGGTGCCAGGGGCCACGTGTGAACGCGAAATAGAACAGCAACGACCGCAGCTCAAGCTGCGCCGGGCTGCACGCGTCGAGCCCGTGGGTCCGGTCGCGGCTGACACCCCGGCGCGCCAGTGGTGCAGGTTCACCGGTATAGCGGCTACGGCGGTAGGCCAGCCTTGAACGAGTGGGCACGAGTGCAGTCCTCTCCCGGCTGCCCGGCCAGACGAGAACGATTCGAGGGCATGCAAGCTCATGCGCGCCAGGAAACCTGGACTGGGTGCACCACACCCCGGGCCTATGGCTGACAGACCACCGGGGGCCGGTCGACAGACCTTACGGGCATCCAGAACCCGCCGCAGGTGAGCGTACTGCCAACAACACTGCTAGCAAGGGAGGACGATCCTCGGCGGGTCGGGGGGCCAAACAGGACCCGCCAGCTCATACCGGACCCAGGAAAGTGTCTGCCGGCGGCGCGAGAACCGACAGCCGCTCACGCTCTTGCCTCTACGAGTCTGCTGATCGGCCTGCATCGAGATGAGGGCTGTAGTCCGTGGATGGTCAGGTTCCAGACTTCAACGGCACGTGGGGCCGTGCGAGTCGACAGGTCGACGATCTCGGGTCGGTTCTGGATGACTCAAGAACAACAGCACCTTGCCCCAGTGGTCGAGGGCCCTGCCATGTGACGAGGTACCACGTGTCCAGAAGCCTTAGCGAGCTGTGCGAGTCAGGTTGATCGACGCTTTGTTCTGATCACGGCTGGGCATCTGCCAGCGGTTGTTCCGTCTCATCGCGATCGGCCGAGCAAGCCGTCTGTGATCCTGCGGAGCCGGCCGCCCGGCTCCGGTCGCTGTGGTGTTGTCCGGAATTCTTGGTAGTGCTGTTTGGTGACGCACCGGATGACTGCGTGCATGAACTTTTTGCGGTCGGGCACCTGCACGGCCCAGCGTTCGTCGGTGCGCGTGTTCCACAGGATGCCCGTCGGGTGGCCGCCCATCACCAGGTAGAGGGCCAGCTGAAGGAACATGGCGCGGTCGAGTTCGGAGACGAACTTCAGTTCGAAGATCTGACCATCGTGGATGGCATCGGCAACACCTACGAACGTGATCGGCGTCGCCGCCTCGGGGGTAGCGGCGATTCCTGACAGGTCCATTGGTGACTGCGTTGCGCAGTCGCGAGGTAGCTGTGTGGCCAGCCGCTTGGTCAGCGCGTCGCGAACTTCGGCACCGACTTTTCGGGTGACCTGTTCTGCGTAGCGCATCTGGTCTGTGTCGACGGCGGTCAGTAGTAGTGCATTGTGCCAGGGGTCTTCGTTGAGCCTGGCCTGCAGCTGCTTCGCGATCGGTTTGGGGTTCAGCATCACTTCTAGGGCAGGGTCGTAGTTGTCGAAGAACACCGCCTCCTGGTACTGGCCGACAACGGGGGACAGGTCGATCAGCCCGTCGACACGGTCGATGGTGATCTCCTCGCCGGCACCGTCGTCGAGGCGTCGCCTGTCGAGCAGGTCGACACACGACTGGAGGTTCTCGGCGTAGGTGAAGTCGAAACAGTCCGACGCCAGCAACGGTTTGTCATACTTGGGCCGTTGATCGGTCAGTAGTTGCGTGAACCGCTGCACAGGGATGAAGCCGATGCTCTTGGCGTGCCTCCGAGCGTTTTGTGACCGCACGAAGACGACTTCGTCTTTTCCTCGGGAGGCTGCGACCAGGAACACGTTGCGCATGACGGTTGTGTCCACGTTCGGGAATCCGCAGCGCACGTCCCACATGTTTTCGTCGTAGTCGAACACCGCGCTTGTCGGGCGTTCCAGTCCTTTGCTGGAGTCGAATGTCGTGAATACCGCGGTATCTTCGTTGTAGGTTACAGTGGTATCGCCGTCGCGGATGGAGGCGTAGACGGTCTCTTTGTTGAAGACCTCACCTTGATTACGTTCGAGGTGATTCAAGGCTGCTGCCATTTGGCCGTTTCGCTTGCCCAGGCACAGCAGTTCGCCCGGCTTTTTCGCTCCCATGAGGTCGAGCGCCTCGTGGTAGGAGACGTACCGGATCGCCTGCGAGGGATTGACGCCCACGACCGGCTTGTTCCACGCCTCGCTGAGTAGCGCGCCGAGTTCTCGACCTGCTCGGAAGGACTGAGTGAACGGCAGCAGTTCAGCCTGCCGAGTGATCTCCCTGGAGAACCGCTGGACGTCCAGGGTCGTGTTCGAGTGCACCTTCTGAGCCAGGTCACCGACTAGGACGGTTTGCATCGCCGGGTTCAGTGACTTGATGTTGCGCAGCAGTTGCGCGTATTCCTCGTTGATGTCCTGATACTCGTCAACCACAAGAAGGTCATATTTGGGTAGTGGTGCTGAGAGGTTGGCGAATGCCGCATTGAATCGCCGGATGGATTCATCGAGACCACATTTGATGCCCGCCTCTAACAGCGCTGGGTACACGATCCCGTGGTAGTTCTGCACTCTCGCGTTTTTCACTCGGCGTTGCGCGTCGGCTTTGAGTAGCTTGCTGTAAGTCAGGTATAAAACCTTACGATCACGGCCCACTTCGGTACATAACGCCTGAATCGCCGTGGTCTTGCCCGATCCCACCGTCGCATCGACGATCACATCGTGTCCTGAACGTACGGCGTCAATCATCTGTCGCTGTTCGCCACTCAACAGAAGAGGTGAGCCCGCGGCAGCCCGGCCAGGGTTCCCGGGCTGGCTCGATGTCCGGGCCGGCTCCGTGACCATGGCGAAGTTCGGGTTGGTCGCGAGTTGTCTTCGCAGCACAGTCTCCGCCTCAGCCCACGACGCCGGCCGTAGCTGCGGCGGCAGCAGCACCTGACAACGTGCCTGCAGCGCTCCGGGCGTGCGCTGCAACGTTCCCGCCAGTGCTTGCAGCGCTATACCGCGCCGGAGCCCGTCGAGCAGTGTCGCGGTGTCCTCGGCCGACCAGGCTGAGCCCGCACGGCGCGGTGCCGGCCCGGCGCCCTTGTTCCAACTGTCAGTGGTCACACGTCATGACGCTATCGGCAGTCGGTGACAGAATCTGCCGGCTCCGCGAACCAGGGGGCCGGCAGCCCGCATGCGATCCCGTTTGTCTGCTCCGCGCGACGGCGGGATCGTGGAGTTGCTCTGCGTCGGTGGCGCGCTATTGCACACCCTTCTCCGGTTTCTGGAGAAGGGTGCAGATTTGCCTGGCTGGACTTCGGTACGCAGTCCACCAGTCGATTGGGGTTGGGTCTCTGCACGCTCGTCGTGACGCCGGAACCATGGCCTCGTTATTCGTGGGAATCGACCCCGACTGCAATGGAGACACCTCGATGTCGAAGCGAGACGCGCCGCGGAGTGCCCGAGTGCGGACCAAGCCGACCACCGCGTCAGATGCGCCACCTTCCCTCCCCGGATCGCCTGACCCCAGGCGTCACCTGGAACGCAGGGAGTACGCGATGCAGTTGCGCAATCCGGGTGATGGCACGCTCGTCGGCTCACCGATCCCGATGGCCGACTACACCGACCAGGATCTCGGTCGGCGCCTGCGCCGGCGTGGCTGGGCCAACCTGGATGAACCTGACTACTGCTGGATCTACCGGCCGTCCCTGGACACTGACGAATACCTGGAAGATGGCAGAATCCAAGCGGCCGCGTACGAGCAAGCCGAGTTGATGGAGAACTACCGCGCGGAATCGATGGACTGGCATAGGCGCGCTGACGAGGCCTGCGCGCAGAGCATAGATGAGGCCACCGCGCTCGTGGGACCTCAGCCAATCGTGCCGCCCGCACTGATCGAGTCGGCCGAGGAGACCTTCATCGGCACTGGCGACGACGGGCTGTCCTACGATGTGGCTGGTCCCGGTTTCCGGACCGCCCGCATCACGCGAACTTACACCGACCGGCATCAGTTGCTCGTCGACCTCGACGACATCGAGGCTTGGCTCTATCAGGGATCACCGCGCCGCGTGATCGCCGCAGCTGAGCGTTCTTCAACCCACAACGGGACATCCCCAACACCTTCGAAGCTTGCGTGAGCCCACGCAGGCGGACCAACGCGAACGCGGTCGCAAGCACCGCCAGCCAACAGTCGACGACCCCAGTGGTGATCATCGCGCCTACCAGCTGACCGGCCTGGACTGAGCGGTCGACCATGGCGTGGTCAACGCGGTCGCTTCGCGAACGCCTCACTCAGTGGCGGTGTCGCCTTGGTCGACATAGCAGGATGGCATATGCAGCTGCCGACACTGTGTCCGTGCTCGGTCCGGTTACAGGTGTCGCCAAATTTCCCGCCAACAGTCGAGGCTCGTCATCCACGGCACCGGCAAGTCCACGGACCATTCTGGATCGCCGAACTGATGCGCCGTCCAGTCCACGACCAGCTCACCGCTCCACTCCTGCCGCAGCTCGTCCCACCTCGCTGGGACCTGCGTCGCGTAGTGACCCGCCAGCAGCAGGGTCACGCCAGGAAATCTGGGATCCTCACCAAAGCGCGCTCCGGAGACAACACACGCCGGAACCCCACTATCGCGGCACAGCTCAGCGAACTTCTCCGACAGCTCAGAACACCGCTCCCGCACGAACTCCGGATCGTCGATCAGCTCGCCGTAGCGGCTCCGGAAAGCCCCGACGACCTCGTGAATCGTGGAATGGAGCTCGACATCCTGGTCGGGCACGCCGCACCTCCTTGCTTCTTGTCTCACGGTGAAACGGCGATCGCTGCGCCGAGCCATCGGTTCGGCCACTCGATCCCCCCGCTCGCACAGCAACCTCCGCGACGCCGAGACTGACGGACACCCGGCGACATCGCGCTGCCGTGGTTACCAGGCCCACCAGTCGTCGGGCAAGCGGAGATCGTCGATCTTGTTCGCTGGCGGCAGACCGGTGTAGGTGCGCAGGCCGTGGCTCATCTCCGGCAGCCGTGCCGCGGGCAGCAGGCGCTCCAGCGATAGCCCTGGGAACTGGTGGTAGTTCAGCGCGCCTGGGTGATTGGCCAGGGCACGCAGAAAGGTCCGGCGGCCGGGGGACAAGTCGCCGAAGGCCGGTGCAGGGCCAGTTCCCTGCACGTCGAAGGCCTTCTCCAGCGTCGCCCCAGCGACCGTGTCGCACTGCCGGATGGTGACGTGCTGGAGGCACCCCGCCACGGCCATCAGGACCTCGTCGACCGGCAGCCGATGCTCGGGTGCACTGTCTATGAACAGCAGCAGTGAGCGTCCCGTGTAGGCGTACAGGTTCCCGTCGTTGTGGTCCGTGCTCTGCTCCAGGCGCGGGCCACTCGCCACCCTGGCCAGCTCGCCGAACGCCCGCGCGGCCAGAGCGCCGTCCATGCGGTGCACGACGCGAAGCCGAGCCAGTGCAGTTGCTGCAGCCCAGCGCACCAGCGGTTCCGGCGAATCCAGCAGCACGCTGATCGGTTCGATCTGCTCGGCCGAGCCGAGCAACCCAATCCCCAAAACGACCGTGGCCAGAGTCTCGGGGAAGAACTCGCAGTCCAGCCGGGTGACCAGGGTTGGCACGATCGAGGCGGCCTCCTCCGGGAACCACGACACCAGGTACGCGGCGTGCTGCCGCACTACGAAATCAGGATCGGCGAGCAGGCCCAGGACGAGCGGAAGTTCGCGGCGCACAGCGTCGTAGGCGTGCAAGCTCTCTATGCGGCCGTCGAGCGAACGCCCCGCGAGAACGAGAGCTCGGACGCTCAACAGCCAGTCTCGCTTGCCCGGGTTGGTCTCGCCGGCGATCTCTTCGTCGATCTCGCGCAGTTCGACGTCAGGTGGGGTGACGGAGGCGCGCCAGCCCGCTGGGTCGATTCCCATCGGCAGTTTGTACTCGTCGTGCCAAGCCACCGCCAAGAACGTCAGCAGCGGCAGAGCATTCACCCGTGCCCACGGTGTGCCGGCCACCGCGATGCGCGCCAGGAACGGGACCACGAACGGAGTCGCCGGATACCGGCTGCCCTGATGCCCGACGTTGTTCGCCAACCGATCGAATGCTTCGGACATGGCCGCGATGTCATCGCCGCAGATCGCGCGCAGGTCGACCGGAACATCCGTCGCTGGGCCGTACGCATGGTCCAGCGCGGCCCAATCGACGTCGTCAAGCCCAGCGAGAACATCGATCGAGATCGTCATGAACTGGACCTTGCCATATCGCGACGACATAACCAGAAGGAAGGTAGGCGGGAACGTAGGCCTAGCGGGCTGTGTGAGGCGCGGCCGCGGTGGCCGTTGCCTGGCTGTCTGACCTATCCCAGATTGTCGGTTGCCAGGATTAGGGTGCTTGGCATGTCCTCGATGACCCACGAGATCCGTAGCCCGAAGAGCACCGTGGCCAGGTGGATGGCATCAACCTTTCCACAGTACAAGCCGATCCAATCGGAGTTTCGTGTGTCAGCCGGGTCGTCGAAGGTCCGTCCAGGATCCGGGGTGAGCCTTGGAACTCAGGGGACAGCGATCGACTGGTGGATCCGGATGCTGATCGATCCGGCGATCGACCTGCGGCTCCCCATCCTTGGGATGCGCCGACAGAATGTCGCGTGTCAAACAGCAGGTATGGAGCTGATCAAACTACTGGCCGGACCGGCAACTGACGGTCGGGTGATCATGAACGCAGCGTCCCACGAAAACCGAGATAGCGAGTGGTGGGCTCGGACATGTTATGCCCTTGCACTGCTGACCGAGCTCGTGAGGATATCGACGGCAACTGGATCCAGGTTGATGCAACTCGACCGCCGCAGTTCTGTGGACGACCTGCTGAAGCTCGCCAACGAAGACGAGGTCCTGGACCTGATCGCGCTGCACGACCTGGCGAAAGACAAGCTGATTCCGCAGCTCCCGGCTGGACCTGTCGTCACCGGGATGACATTCGACGGCAGCAAGCACCTCCACGCCGACGGAGATCTGATTGCCGGCGGTTTGCTTGTCGACTTCAAGGCCGGTCAGGGAGGCAAGCCTCGCGCAGACGGGACCCGGGCAGCGCAGCTCACGCCGCAGGATCTCTATCAGTTGCTGGGATACACGCTGATGGACTACTCCGACCGCTACGAGATCCGCGCAGTCGGAATCTACGCAGCCCGGTTCGGATACCTGTCAACCTGGTCGGTGGACAGTTTGCTGGACGCAATGGCCGGCCATCAGGTCGAACTGGCTGCAGCTCGTCGTGAGTTCGCCGAAGTGCTGCGTGACGGCTTCGACAACGGGCTGTGGTGAAGCCCCAGTACTACCATGCCGCTGAGGAGCCTGTCAGAAAAGGCAGGTCTGGTCTGCTCGGGAGGAGATGATGCGCGATAGGCCTGCCCCGCGGGCGCGTATGGAGCCTGCCGAGGTAGAGCGCAGGCTGGCTGGCTTTGGCGACCTGCAGCTACGCGACATTGCGCGCGACCTCGCTTCACACCGAGCCGCGGTCCGTTGAATCAGATCGGATCGGTGAGTAGGAGAGAGTCCAGGAAGCTCGCCGTGGTAAACGGATTCGTGGTGTGGTGCACGGTCCGGATGCCCAGCACCTGGGCAGGGGCCAGGTTCGCTGCCACGTCATCGACGTACACACACTGTGCACCTGGCAGGTCCAGGGCAATAAGCGCCCGCTCGTAGATCTCAACCGATGGCTTCCGTACGCCCTCCAGCTCCGAAACAATCACCGCGTCGAAGAAGTCCGTCCACAGCCCGCGATCCGCGTAGGGGTTGTAGGGCGCGAGGCCGAAGCTGTTGCTGAGCAACGCGATCTTGATGCCGGCCGCTCGAGCACGCTCGGCCGCGGCAACGATCAGGGGCTCAGGGTGCAGGTTGGCGATGGCGCGGCGCATCAGGTCATTCGAGTCGATGCCAAGGATTCCACCGATCACCCGATTCCAGTCTTCCTGCGTGGCCTGACCGACTTCCAGCGCCGCATAGACCGCGATCCCATCGGGATGTTCTTCCAGCGCAGCAACATAAGCGCCAGGCTCGAGCCCTTCCGACTGTTCGAACGCCTTGCTGTTCAGGCGCATCTGAGTTGTCAGTACACCGCCGAAGTCGAGAATCAGGCCACGATACGGATCTGCCACGATATTCTCCCTTGCCCAACTCGGTCCTACCCAAAGCGGCGCACCGCTTGGCCCGCCGACGATCTCACAAACGACCAGGATCGAGAGCCGGTCGCGGCGCGTCGGTAACGGAGCTGACCAGGCTGATCGGTCAATGCTCGCTGGCCAAGTCTGACAAGGTAGTTGACGGTCCCCACCCGAACCCAGATCTCGGTCAGGCGATGGCCGAGGCGCCTCCGCCAGGACGTGGTCGCCGCCGACGCGGGCGTCGCGCAGTTGCGCGAGCAAGTGTTAGTTCTTTGGGTACTAGCGGATCGCGTCCTAGGAACTCGGCACGATCTCACACAGGTGCGACAATCTCGCAGCATGTCGGAACGGCACGCTAGCCTCACGTCGGTGAACTATGATCCGAACGACGAGACCTCGGTAGCTGACCGTCTGCGTTTCGCCTTGGTCGACGAGGTAGTAGACGAGGGTCGCGTACGGACGCCTCCGATCAAAGAAGCCATGCAGACCGTGCCCCGCCACCTCTTCGTCCCCGACGTGTCCCTCGAACAGGCCTACGCCAACTCGACCGTCGACATCAAGCGAACCGAGGACGGAACGTCCATCAGCTGCGCCTCACAACCGGGCGTTGTCGGGCTGATGCTCGAGCAGCTTCAGGTCGAGCCTGGCCACAACGTCCTCGAACTCGGTGCGGGTACCGGCTACAACGCCGGACTGCTCGGCCACCTGGTCGGACCCTTCGGCCACGTCACGACGATCGATGTCGACGACGACCTTGTCACCAATGCACGGTCGCACCTGGCCGCCGCCGGCATCGGCAACGTCACAGTCCTGCAGAGCGACGGCGCGCTCGGGTATCCCGACGCTGCCCCCTACGACCGAATCATCGCCACGGTGGGTGCCCACGGTGTCCCGCGCACCTGGCTCGACCAACTCGCTCCTGGCGGCCGCCTGGTGGTGCCGCAACGGCTTCGCGGCAGCGTGTCCCGCTCGATCACCTACGAGAACCACGACGGTCACTGGGTCTCGGTCGGCAGCGAGATGAACACCTTCATGCCACTGCGCAAAGGCATCGCCGACGACGACCGTCGCCTCATCGCGCTCGCGTCCAACGGCTCTGTGCGTCTGCAGACCAACAGCGAGCAGGCGATCGACGCCGCTGCCTTGGCCGGGGTCATCGATCAGCCCCGCACCGTGATCTGGTCCGAGGTCTACTACCAGGCGATGGAGTCGCCGGAGTGGATGGAACTGTGGCTGACCTGCACCATGCCAGGCGGCCTCAACCGGATGCCTTTCAGCGCCGAAGCCGTCGGCAACCTGCTTCTGGACGACCCCTACCCGAGTTCTAGCGCAGTGGTCGACAAGGGCGCTCTGACCTACCTGGTCCGGAGGCTGTCGGACCAGCGGACTCCTGAAGGCGCAAAACTGTGGGAGTTCGGAGTCGTCGGGCACGGCCCTGGCAGTGACGACCTGGCCGATCGCGTCAGGGAGTCGATGCGTACCTGGGACCACGACTACCGCGGCCGCGAGGCCCGTTTCGAGCTCAAGGCCCGCGATGCCGCACCCACCGCCCCGGCCGCCGGCCGCTTCACCTTCGCCACCCCACTGAACCAACTAGTCATCGACTGGCAGTAGAGCGCCGCCCAGGCGAGGGACCATCGCCGGTTCCCGCAGTGGCGCTAAGACACACAGCAACAGGAATCGATGATCCCGGGTGCCGCGACTGGGCCTCCGGCTGATTTGCCGCACTTCACCCTGCCGTTCAACCGTCGCCGATCTCCCATCAGCACCGATCACTAGTCGGGTTATCGGCTCCAGATGCTGTACATCGTGGCCTAGTGCTCTGCGATCGGATCGAGTCCGACCGTTGCCAGCCAATTGTCCAAAGCGTCTGGGTCCGATGGGCTGGAGTCGCAGCGTGCCGGCGGCGTCGCTTTCGAACTGACTGATGTACAGCTGCGGTCGGCCGGCGTTGACTCGGATGCGGGCCCCCAGGTAGACGAGCAGCCGCGGGGCCGCCTCGCTGTGCGTGGTGGCGGTGGTCATCTGCTGGTGGAAGACACGCTGGGTTTCAGGCTCGTGGACGGCGTGCTGAGCCAGTAACCACGCGTCAGTCGTCGCTTGCTCACCAACGGCTGAGTGCAGGGGCCAGCCGGTCTTGGTAACTACCCTGGACAGCCACGCCGCCTCGCTCTGATCGATCATGATCACGGCTTCCCATTGCGTGGTGCGCGGATCGTCAGTGTGGTCTTCGACCGTGCGGCGGCCCTCATCGCCTGGTTCCATCCGTCGCAGCAACTCTGCCTGCAGATCGGTGTCGATCATGATCAAGACGGTAGGGCGCTCGCGCCCATCATCTGGTGATCGGTCGCGAGAAGACCGGGATCGGCGCGGTTGGGGCACGGCTCGCAGCAGCCACGGATCGAGGTCCGGACGGTTGGCAACCGAGTGAGATAGCGGCTGTGGTGTGGAGCGGAGCTGAGGCACAGTTGGTGGTGCGGGCTGTAACGAGGCGCTGCTGTCAGGTCCCGGAACGAGGCTCAGTCTCAACGCATCATCGGCGTCAGCGCCTAGCTTCGCATCGCGAACCGGAGGCGGCATCGGCGCCGCAACCGGTCCGACCACGTCGTCCTTCGCGATCTGTGGGTGGTTCTGTTCAACGAGGTTGATCAGTAACACGTCGAGCAGGTCGAGTGTGACGCCGAGTGCGTTGGCGATCCGTGGCCGTGCCCACAACGACGGTGTCGTGTCGCCGGACTCCCAGCGGGCGACCGTGGACCGCTGAACCCCAATCTCCATGGCCAGACTCTCCTGGGTCTTGCAGACCTCCCGTCTGCGGTTGGCCAGCGCGTCACGTCGCGTCGGCGTCGGCGGCGGCGAGCATTCCACGCGCAGGGCGGGAGCGACGCGGGTCGGTTCGTCCGTCGTTGGAGGCTGTTCCTTGTCGGTGTTCATTAGCTCGAGCATGATGACGGCGGTGTGGGCATCGCCTGCGGCGAATCGTTCGAGTGTCCGCGCCTTAACTGCAGCCTGGAGCAGGCGCTTGATGTCGTGCCTGTGGATGGTCACTGTCTGAGTCGCCACGTGCCCTCCCGGATGGATGGATCCCGACGAAACCAGACTCCAGGAGCTGCGGGCATCGAAGTACCCCATCGTGGGGTACTGCTGCCGGGCAGTAGCACTTGACAAAGAGCGTCAGGTGGCGCCGGTGGTGGACGACCCGAACCATGCCGCGAGAGCCCGAACCTCTTCATTGGCTTTGCGGCGGTGGCCGGCCAGAACGTGCATGGCCTCCCGCGCCATCGGGTGGTATCGCGTTTGCTGCGGTGCGACTGCACGGGCCTTCTGCAGAGCCACCAAGGAGGCGTCGTGATCGCCGATGGCGATGAAAGCTCGGGCGGCGTCGATGAGGTGATGACCACGGCGGGTGCGGGGCATCGAGGCGGGTAGGTGGAGCGCCCGGGCTCGTTCAGCCGCGACGTCGACATGCTTGAGTTCGATCTGTGCGGCGATGTCGTGAACTGTGGTGTTCACCGGCCCGAAGGTCAAGTGATAGTGGACGAGGTCGACGCCACCAGGGACGCGCTCGGCCAAGCGCCGTGCTTCATCGAAGTAATGTGCCGTCGCGTCCTCGTCGCGCGCGCGAGAGGCCTGGGTCACCTGCCGGAGGCGGATGCTCCCCAGCAGGGTTACCGCGGGGCCTGAGGTGTCCGTGCGGACCGTGTCCCAGAGCTGATCGTACGACCGTTCCAGAAGGCGCAGGCCCGTGTCGTAGTCCTTGGCGACCTGGAACCCGTTGGCGCGGGTCCACTGCGACAGGCCGATCGAGAGCGGGTCGTCGGCCAGCGAGGATGCCCACTGGAGCCGCTCCTCCAGAATGGAGGCGAGGTCGACGTAGCCGAGGCGGGACGCAAGGCAGTAGGCCATGTAGTAACAGGAGGCCAGCAGGCGGGCTGCACGGTACCGAGCTTTGCCGTGCAGGTGGTGTGCGCACGCGGTGAGCTCTTCGAGGAGTGCGGGGAGCATTTCGCCCAATGCGGTGTACCGGGCGGCGGCCCGGTATCGCGTCGCCAGATCGACTTCGCGGGCGACGGCGTCGAGCGGCCGCGGAGCTGGACGCCATTCAGGTGGGAGATCGTAGGCCCGCGCGATTTCGCGGACAGCAACGATCGGTGCGTGGACGCGGGCATCGGCCCGTTCCCGGCTGGGGTAGGGCTGGCCGTTGAGTTGCTCGACACTGACTGCGAGAGTTCGAGCGGCGGTGTTGAGGAAGCCATAAGTAGGCACGCGCTCGCCCTGCTCGACCTTGCGGATCGCACCGAGTGAGAGATGGGAGTGATCGGCGAACTCACGCTGGGTGTAACCCGCGAGGTTGCGGAACATCGCGATCCGCGACCCTACGCTCTCTTCGTCCACTTCCCCGCTGTCCGGCATCCTTACCTCCTCTCGCCAACACGTTGCACATAGCCGCACACCAGACGGTCGCGCCGATCAGCGCTCTGCGGATATCCAGTCGGTGATTCCCTGGATGACCTCGGCCTGCCAGTCCAGAGTCTGCGGCTGTTGGTAGGCCTTGTCGCCTGCCACGGCGAAGCCATGACCGGCGCCTTCGACCACCATGAGCCGAGACTGATCGTTGAGTTCCTTGATCGCGTCGTAGGACGGGCCGATCGGTACCTGGGTGTCGGCATCACCGTGGACCAGCAGCGTTGGCGCGACGACATCGCCGAGCGCGGTGTGCGGCTGGAGCCAGAAGACCTCGTTGAGGAAGGCACGCCCGTGCCGGAACGATGTCGAGTACTGCAAGAAGCCGTCCTTGGTCAGCAGGTCGGCATGCTCGTCGTCCAGATGGTCATCCACCCAGTACGGCCGTCCGTCGATCGTTCGCGCCTTGTAGTCGATACGAGGGCACAACATCACCAGGCGCTCCACCTCCGCCGGGCGCTCAGCGGAGTAGTACGCACAGATCCCGCCGGCGAAGGACTGCCCAACCAGCGACGTTACTGCCACACCTGTCTCGGTGCGCAGTACCTCGAACCCAGCCCGGACGTCATTCAGCAGGCCCGCGAGCGTCACGTCCTCCTGCGTGCCCTCGGACTCTCCGTGCCCGCGCAGGTCGAACCGGAGCGATGCGAAACCTGCCGTGGCCAGGGCTTCGGCGATCCGGTCGAAGAAGCCGGACTCGTGCCGGGTCACGCCGCGGCCATGGACCAGCAGCACGCCCACCACCGGCGCCCCATCGGGCACGAGGATGTCGCCGACCAGCCGCAGGCCGTCTAGCGAGCGGAACTCCACACGGGACTGCGCGGACATCGCGTTCTCCTGGTCGAACCGAACCCCTGACGGGCCAAGTGTGCCTCACAGGTCACCGAGGACGGCAGCGATTCATTGCGGGGCCTCGGCCGTGCGACACGGATGCGACAGCGGTGCGGCCGTCGTGCTCTGTTCTGCCTGCCGACGTTTGGCTTCGATGAGAGATGACAGCTCCTCCCCTCACCGAGAGGCACACCCCATGACAGAACCGACGACGGTCCTGGACCGTACCGAGACCAACCTCGACCGGCTGACAGCCGATCTGTTCGATCTGGACATCCGCACTCTGCAAGTCCCGATGGCGTGCACCAACAACACCAACGACGGTTGCTCGGCGAGCTGTCCGAGCGTGGGCTGCTCGGCCACCTGCCGTAACTGCCGGGTGTAGGGGCCGTGGCGATGAGGCGCGAGCGCACATTCGCGCTGCACACGGAGTTCCCGGTCCTGGCGCGCACACCGCTGCTCGCAAGCCGGCCGTCTTCTGGTGCGGCACGAGTGCTGTCCGGCTCGTTTCTGGAGGCGGTGCGTTTCGCCTCGCGCTCTCTCGCCACGGTCACCGACGACGCCCTGGACGCCGACGAACGGCTTGCTACGACGGTGCACGCCTACGAGCGTCGCGCTCGGACGCGAGCGACCCCGCGGGGTGCGTTCGCAGGCGTCCAGGTCGCCCAGGTGACCGGAAGAGATGCCCGGTTCAGCGTGGGGCAGAACCATCGCGCTCGGAGCACTCCGTCAGCCGCCTGGCTGAACGATGTCGCCAACCAACTCCTGAACGATCCTGAAGTGCTCGATGCCGTCTTGCTGGCCTTCAACGATCTCGCCGTGCGTCGCGGCGACCGGTACGAACACGAATCGGCGATCGGGTCTGGGAAGCCCGAGCGGACTACGCTGCGCGCGACGCCGGCGGTCGAGCTGATTGTGGGCACGTGCCGCACTCCGGCCTGCCTGGCGCAGGTCGCGGCCGCCATCAAGGCCCGTTGGCCGAGTGTTCCGGCCGACATTGTGCGGGCGACAGTGCAGAGGCTTGCCCGGACCGGGCTGCTGCTGGTGGACCTGCTGCCAGACGACGTCGCGCAGGAGCCGCTCAAGCATCTCCTGGCCCGGGTTCCCGCCTGCCACGAGATGGCCGGGCCGCTGGTCGAGCTGCGCGACCTGCTCGCCGAGGCAGATAAGTACCCGCCAGGGACGGACGAGCGCCTTGAGGCCCTGGGCGAGGCCCGCGCGATCTGCGACCGCATCGCGCCCCACGAGAGCCCGATCACGGTCGACGTCGCGATCGACGCAGACGTCCAGGTCCCGCGCTCACTCCTTGCTGAGGCCGCTGATGCGGCCGGGCTGCTGTGGAGCATCACGCCGTCACCCGAGATCCTGGGTGCGTACCACTCCCGGTTCGTCGATCGGTACGGCATCCAACGGCGCGTCCCGTTACTGGCTGTCGTCGACCCTGTGACCGGCCTCGGTAGCCCAGACGACGACGAGCCCCCGGGGCCGGAGAAGACCCCGATCCGTGGCCGCGTCCTGGCCGGCCTCATTGCCGATGCGGCCGCCCGGCACAGCACCGAGGTCATGCTCGGCGAGGACGCTGTGGCGGCGCTGCGTGTGACCGGTGAGCGCGTGGCGCCGTCCAGCGCCGAGCTCTACGCGCGGGTCCTGTCCGAGTCGCCGGACCACCTCGCCAAGGGCCGATACCTGCTGGCGGCGTACCTCGGCAGCACCCAGGACGCGGGATCGACCCTCGGACGGTTCTCCTCGCTCCTGCACCTGCCGAGCCTTGCCGTCGATCCTGCGGTGCCGCTGCGCGCCGAGGTCGTGGTCCGGCCACGCCTGGCGGCTCTGGCGACCGTTGCGTTGCCGGCCGGGTTCGTGCCGCAGCGGATCTGCGTGGGCACGGTCCCCGGACCAGGTGACCTGACCTTGGCCGATCTCGATCTGGCCTCGGACGGGCACCGCCTCACGCTGTGGTCGCGGAGCCTCGACCGGGAGATCGCCCCCGTACTCTTCTCCAGGATCGGCCCTGCCTACATCACTCCCGCCGTCCGCGTGCTCCAGGATCTCGCAAACGCCGGCGCCAACCCTTGGCACTCCTGGACATGGGGTCCGCTCGATGACGCCCCGTTCGTGCCCCAGGTGCGATGGCGGAACACGATCTTGTCGCCGGCACGGTGGCGCCTGCCCCACCCACTCGTCGTGGCCGTCGCCGACACGGTCGCATGGGAATCCGAGCTTGCCCGGTGGCGTTCGGCGGCCGTTCCCACCGTGCCGCGGTTCGTGGTCACGCAGGACGCTGACCAGCGCCTGCTGCTCGACCTGGACGATCCTCGCGACCGGGAACTCCTGCGCCGCTACGTCCGCCGTGGCGCGGACGCCGTGAGCGCGTTGCCCGGTGGACCTGATGCGGTCCAGGACGTCGCGAACGGTCCGGACGGGCGGCACGTCCTCGAGCTTGTCGTCCCGCTCCAAGGACCCCGACGCGTCCCGGCCGCGGACGACAACCGGCCGGCGATCTGGACACCTCCGGTCATCCATCTACCGGGCGGCCGGTGGCTGTCCGCGACCATCCCGTCGCCGAGCATCCATCACGACGACCTACTCCGACAGATCGGGGACCTGACCACCGCACTGCGCTGCCACGTTGACCGCTGGTTCTGGCTTCGCTACGACAGTGCCGCTCACGGGCCGCACCTGCGTGTCCGGTTCGCGGGCGAACCCTCGCTGCTGAGCACGGTGGTGCTTCCTGCTCTGTCGGACCGCTTCGCCACCTGGATGGCCCACGGTCTGGTCGGACGTCTGGTCATCGAGTCCTACGAACCGGAGACCGACCGGTACGGCGGTCCCGAGGCGATCGATGCCGCCGAGCGAGTCTTCGACGCCGACAGCGACCTCGCCCTGAGCCTCCTGGCGGACACGCCGGACGAGAACACCCGGCTCGTGCTCGCTGCGCTCTCGGCCATCGGTATCGCCCGCGGACTCACCGGTGAGCCGAATGCCGCGGTCGGCCGTCCCCGACTGGACCGCCCTCAACGCCGACGCGTCAACGAACTGCGTGCGGAAGCGCTGTCCGGTCCAGCCGTGCTGCTCGACCAGCTCGGGCGCGAGATGTGGGACCGGCGTGAGGGCGCGCTGACGGTCTACCGAGACACGGTGCCGGTCGGTCGGCGCGCTGACTGTGCCTCGTCGATGGTTCACATGCACGCCAACCGGCTGGGTCTCGACCGGGACCAGGAACATGTCGCGCGTGCGCTGGCGGCAGACCTCCTCGCCCGCGAGCGCCGATGAACACCGCAGACGCCGCCTTGGCTATCGCTGAACGGCTGCTGGACCCGCACCGAGTGGCAACGGCCGCTCCGTCGTACGGAATCGCAACGCTCGCCGACGGGCTACCAGGGACGGCGCTGCTCCATGCGCGTCTGTCCGCCGTCGACCCGGTCTTCGGCGCAGCGGCCAATGCCCACTGGAACGCCGCTGCCGAACACGCCACCAGCGCAATCGGCCAAGGTGCCGGGATCTATGGGGCCATGGGAGGACTGACCGCTTCGCTGGTCCTCGGCTCCCCCTACCTGCCCGACCCAGACGTCACGGCAACAGCGACTGCCCGGTCCGTCAGTTGGCTGTCGGCTCGCGCCGCCGACATTGCTGCCCTCTACGCCGAGTCGATCCGTGTGGGTGGGGCCGGGACGTCATGGCACGTCTACGACACGATCTCCGGCCTGGCCGGCATCGGCCGCGTCCTGCTGGCCGCTGTGGTCGGCGGCAACGCCGTCGCTGAGCCAGGGCTCATCGCAGCGTTGACGGCGATGACTACGATGCTGACCGACAACGGAGTACCCCTGCCAGGATGGTGGGTTCCCACTGAGCAGCACCCAGCTGTCGTCGCCGCCCGGCTCGACCACTCCGGGGCCGCAGACACAGGCCTCGCCCACGGCGTCGCCGGCCCCCTTGCGCTCCTGGCATTGGCCCACTGCGCTGGGTACACCGTCCCTGGGCAGCAGACAGCGATCCGGGATGCCGTCGCCTGGCTCGAGCGGTGGCGGGCCGACGACCACGGCTGGCCGGACCACGCCACGGGCGAGGAACTGGATGACGGTGCCAGCATCACCCGGCACGGCCGGCGTGCGGCGTGGTGCTATGGGCCGCTCGGGATCGCCAGGAGCCTGATGCATGCGGCACGTGCGCTCGACGACGCGCTTCTGACCGAGGCCGCCCGCGCGGACTTGGCGCAACTCGGTGCCCTGCGCAACGACTGGGGCATCGAGGCGCCAACCCTCTGCCATGGGTACGCCGGGGTGCTGCGCTGCGCGACCGATCTTCACGCCGGCGTCGCCGAGCGTGCGGCGGCCGGAGTCGCACAGTCGCTGGACCTCGACCGGCCGTTTCTCGTGGCCCACGTCGAGCATGGGATCAGCCACGACAACCCCGGATTCCTGACGGGGGCGGCGGGGGTCGCCCTGACCCTCAGCGACCTCGCCGGCCTTCCCTCGCACCCGGTCACCACGCCCTGGGACGCCGTGCTCCTCATCGCCTGAACTCGGAACCGATGTGGCGTGATGAAGGCCCTGACGCGATCGTCAGGGCCTTCATCACGCTGTGTTCTTCCGCGCCGCGCTACACCTCGACGGACGTCGCTGTCAGGGCCGCGGTCACAACGAACACATGGTCCACCTTGTCGACGACCAGCAGGGCAGCGTCTTCTCCGGGAAGCGGCGCCGATGAGTGCGGTCGTGCCTCGATCGTCATCTCGACCCCGCCCGCCGAGTGCTCCTGCCACGCGCTCACCCGCTCCGTGAGCAGGCGCACCAGGCCGGCGCCCTCGGGTCCGAACCCGCACGCTCCGACCTGCAGCATCGGCATCTGGTCGGTTCCGTCGACCTGCCGTGCGGCCAAATAGGCCAGTGATGCACCTGAGTAGACCCCCCAGGCGCCCCACGGGTCCTTCGCCCGGGGAATCCGCCCCGCAGCGACAGCTTCCGCGTTCACGAATACCCTGCAAAACCCCGGCAGGGTGGCCAGCCAGAAGTCCTGCTCCGGCGTCCACGCCCACGGTGCCACGACGTCCGTCCATTCCAGTGTCGCCTCGCTGTCCAGGGCCTGCAGCAGAGCCGGCGTCACAGGCTGCGCATCGTCGATCCGCAGCGTCAGGTCCGGGCCTGGTCCGAGCGGGACGTTCTTCTCCGGCATCGCGCCGATGCCCTTCATCGGGATGAACCCGTCCTCGACCACCGACACACTCCGCAGCCCGGCCCCGTCCCGCTCGAACGCGACCACCCGCGTCAGACCACGCAGACGCAACGGCAATACCACACGCCCGCCGGGCGCGAGCTGCTCAACCCACGCCGGCGCCACATCCCAGGCCCCAGCCGTCACCAGGATCCGATCGAACGGACCATCCTCGGCCGCCCCGAGCGTCCCGTCGCCGGTCACCACCCGGACCCGGTCCGCTCCATAGGCATCCAGATGCTTCCGCGCGGCAGTGGCGACATCAGCGTCGTACTCGATCGTGGTCACCGACCCCGACGCCCCCACCAGATGTGCCAGGAGCGCAGCGTTGTACCCAGTCCCGGCGCCGATCTCGAGCACCCGCTGCCCCGGCCTCACCTGGGCCTGCTCCAGCATCCCGGCAACCGTGCCGGGCGCGGACGCCGAGCTCCTTGGAACACCCTGCCCGTCCCAGTGCGTGACCACGGCGCCCAAGCCGTAGGCCTCCGACGACGGTGCCCCAGGTACGAACACGTGCCGCGGCACCACCATCATCACGTTGGCCACATCGTCGGCCAATGGGCGGCCCCGCATCGCCGCCAAACGATCAAGCATCCCAGACCGCAACGTCACGTCGTTCTCGTGTGTCTCATCCACCCGTCGAGACTACGGCCCAGATCTGTCCATCTCCCGGCAAGGCGCGGCCCCGGCATGCGAGTGCGACGAAGATGCCACATCCGCCGGGATAGGTGAATTCCTCACCGGTTGGCGATGTTCCCCGCGCTCGGGGGCAGGCAGCTGCAGCTAGCCGCCGCAACGCAGGAGGTGGTCGATGAGCGTCTCGGCTGGGCTGTTTCGTCAGACCGACGGCGCCCGCTCCGCCACGCCCGGCTACGGCATCGGCAACTAGTAACCGCACCCGTTCGTACCCGATAGCGGCCAGGTCTTGCGCGGCGCGGTTGGTCACGAACGAATCGATGTCGACCGTGGTCACCTCGCCTGTGGTGCCGACGAGCTCGGCGATCAGCCCGCGTTGTAGCCGCCAGAGCCGACTTCCAGCACGCGCATCCCGGGCCGGATCTCGCCTGCTCCAGCGTCTGCGCCTGGAATCCGTGGCGCCGATACCGAACTCAGGGCCGGTCCGTGCGGGTCTCGCTTGGTGACCACCAGGTCGTCGTGGTCGAACACCTGACGCAGCGGCGCGCCCGGTGCGAACTCCTCACGGCGTGACGAATGCACGGGTCGCCTTTTCGGTGCGCAGTCACCAAGACTGCACATCTCCTAAACCGTCGCCGCCCGCAGATCCTCCGTGCTGATGGCACCATCGAACCAGTCCCTCTCGCGGCCAAAACCAAGTCGCGGGACTTCCGCTGAATCGCGCAACCTCTCACTTCTCGGCAGCGCGGTGAGATGGCAGCATCGTCAGGTAGATGGCAGTGGCGTCATCTGATTGCTTGTTGCGTGGCCACCTTTGACCGGCGGGATCGGATGCTTCGTTGGCTCTGACGACGCGGATGAGTTGTGCGGGGTCTGCGTGACTGAGCAGGTCGAGAATTCCTGGCCAGTCGGCCAGTCCGAAAGCAGAGGCTCGGGCAGCTCCGTCGGTGAGGATCGCGAGTTCCTGCACGCCGTGGGTTGTCTGGCTGAAGGCATGCGTGGCGGCGGTCGGGTCGGCGGCAGAAATCCAATAGGTCTTGTTGCGCTCGGCAAGTTCTTGATACTTCATGTCGACGAGAGCGGCGTCTTTTTCTGCTGATCCGATGGGCCACTGGTCGGCGATCTTGCGATACTCGCCGGCCGAGTAAGAGATTCGCGTGTCCTCCAAGAGCACGAGCCCTTGACGCGTTTGGACGATGATCGTGATGTCGCCCAGGACCATGCAGTCCCATTGAGAGTCGCTGGTCCGGCGGGCGATTCCGACGGCGGCGGACGGGGTCCCGGGGTGTCCGAGGTCGCAGGTGTGGCGGTGCTGGTCTGCGACGTGATGGATCGCGGCGGCGAGGATCTCGGGCAGCGGGAGTTGGCCGGGCAGCTTGTGGATCAGCGCTGAGCCGAGTTGGTGGGCGTACCAGGCCACGCCGTGGATGCAGCCGGTGCCGGTTCGTGCGGTTCCTCCGTCGAGTACCACCGCGGCCGCTGCATCCTCGGTGACCCCGTACCAGTCCTCGTTGGGTTTGTTCGGGTCGCCTGGTTCGGTCCAGGCCTTGGTGATCAACGCGAGCTCCCGTCGTGCCGGACGAGGGGCGCTAGCGTGCTGGTGCCGGTGATGTTGCGCTGTTCGTCGTGGTCGACCTGGATCAGCGCCGACCAGCGTTTGCCTCGCGCGTCGCGGTGAATCTTGTCGATGTTGTCGCTGAGCCAGGCGGCTGCGCCGGCGGTGCCGGGGGCGTGGATACCGGCAAGGTACAGGAAGGTACCGGCGCCGTCCGGGCGGGGGAGCCGCCCGACGTAGGTGTAATCGGCTTGCTGGCCGCGGTCTTGTCGCGACCGATGCTGCGTACCGGTCAGCTTGTCGGCAGGGAGAATCAGGGTGGTTCGGCCGAGGGGTGTCAGAGACGATTCCACAGCGGTCCGCCTTCGCCTCGCTGGAGTTGCGCGATCCGGGCATGGACTTCGTTGGCCGATGGGCTGCCGGGGGCGGATTTGCGGGCGTTGGTGGTGATCATTCGGAGTTCGCGTAGGTCGCGGAAGGTGTCGTATCCGGACCAGTCGCGGATGTCGATGCCGTAGGCCTCGACGAACTGGCTGTACTCCTGTGGGTCGGAGAAGAACCGCCGGCAGTGGATCTCGATTGTGACGAGGTCCCATTCTCGGGGGCCGATGCAGGCTCCGTCCCAGTCGATGAGTGCGGTTCCTTGCTGCATGCGGAGTGCGTTGTGGTGTTGCGGGTCTTCATGGATCAGCCCGGTCGGCAGTTCGTACCGGACCAAGGCCATATCGGCCATGACATCGTCGCTGTACCCAGTGAGGAACTGCTTCTCTGCCTGGTCGAGGATGCGGCTTGCCGCGATCGAGGCACGGATACCGTCGATGATGTCAAGCGGTGGCAGATCGAGCGCCGACGTGAGTGTGTGAAGGGCCTTGAGCGGTTCGCCTAGGTCCCCGGCGGTCACTCGAGGCTGGTCCTGCTGCGGAATGTAGGGCCAGAAGGTGGCCAAGCAGCCAGCACTTTCCAGCGGCTGCTCGTGGTGCGAAGGGGGGACGGTGAGGATGCCTCGACTCACCATCCAACGCACTAGGGCGAGCGTTCGGTTGAGGTCTTCGGGCCGCTCGGCGGGCCGCGCGATCTTGACGACGATCTGGCTGCTGGGTACGAGGTAGACCGCGTTGGTCTGGTGACGAAGCAAGATGGCGCCGGCCGGGTCGAGGCCGGCTTGGCAGCAGACGTTGGCGAGGACTTGTTGTGTGGTGTCGGGGGTGAAGGTGGTCTCTGTGATCAGCGAGGTCATTTACGGGGCCGCGGTGAGCGCGAGCATTTCGCGCAGGTCGGCGGCTGCTGGCAGTGCCCGTGCGGCGCGGGGGAGGGCTGAGAGCACGTCGGTTCCTCGGGTGAGAACGATCTGGGTCCGGTGCCCGGCGGGCACCGCTTCCAGTGTCTCTTGCGTCAGTTCGCATGCTCCGACCGCGTCGGTGTCCGCGAGGGCCGGCGGCGCGGTCGAGCTGGATCAGTGTCGGGTCGAGCGCGAATCCGGAGCCGGATTGAGAGTAGAGGGTGAGCGCACGGTCTTGGATCGGTTCGGCCCGGGCGGGTTCACCGAGATA
Organism: Kribbella qitaiheensis; assembly: GCF_014217565.1. Lineage (NCBI taxonomy): Bacteria > Bacillati > Actinomycetota > Actinomycetes > Propionibacteriales > Kribbellaceae > Kribbella > Kribbella qitaiheensis. The sequence goes on along the minus strand of NZ_CP043661.1, from coordinate 2,388,035 downwards.
GGTGAGGGCTCCGGACAGATACAGCAGTAGCCGTTTTTCGGGGAAGGCGAAGGCGTCGTTGCTATCGGGGTCGGGTAGCTGGTTGAAAATGTCTTGGGCTCGGCCGATGGCCTGTTCTGCTGCGTCGCGGTCGCCGATCCGTCCCCAGGCGCGACCTTCAGCGGCGGCGGCCAGACAGGCGGCAGCGCAAGGCAGGTCGCCGGCGATGCGCTGAGCTTCCTGGGCAAGGCGGATCGTGCGCGGTAGGTCGCCGTAGTAGTAGGGAAGCATCGCTTCCTGAGCGCGGATCTGGGCGCGCAGTGCATGATCGTGGGTGTCGTCTCCGGCGAGTCGTGCTGTGCGGTACCAGGCGTGGCTGTCGGTGGTTTCACCGAGTTTCATGAGGCTGTCTGCCGCTAGTGTGGCCAGTTGCGCGGTTGCCCCGGCGAGGCGGGTCCGGATCCGCGCGGTTTGGCGCTGCTCGGTGAGGTTGACGACGGCAACGAATTCCGTCAGCAAGGCAGCCAGCATCGTGTTGGGTGCGTCTCGGATGTGGTCTCGGCGGAGCTGTTGGACGGAGCCTTCGATCAGTTCCATCCTGGACCCGGTCACGGTGCCGGCCGACAGCACGTCGTCGGTGTCTCGGCGCAGCCGGTCAATGGACTCCAGAAGGTGCGGTGGCAGAGGTCCGTGTTCGCGTCCGGGAAGCTGGCGAAGAAGCTGCCTGAGGTCGGGACCGAGCGTTCTCAGACCATCCGGCTCGCTGCTCGTTGCGGTCACCGGCTCAGACTGCTGCAGCAGCTGGGTTGTGGCGGCAGCAGGGCGCATCGCGGCGAGCGCGATGCGGTCGCGGGCTGACAGGTTGGTCAGATCCGCGGGTGCCACGAGCCGGTGGGGTGCGACGTTGTAGGCCTGAGCGAGCAAGACAAGGTTGTAGATCGTCGGCACTCTGCTACCTGGCCCGGGCCACCGCTCGAGCTTGGAGATCAGGCTGAAGTCGGTCGACGCGTGCGCGTCATCGGCTGCACTGTAGAGAGCAGCCGCGTCGCTTTGTGACAGGCCACAGGCGTGCCGGAATGCGGCAAGAGTGCCGTATCCCCATCGGCGTTGGAACTCACCAACGATCTCCTCGACCGTGCAGCCCTGGCTGATGAGCTGCAGGCGCAGCGCCGTGCGGGCAGCCTTGGCGCTGCCCCTGTCCTGCGCTGTGCTCATGTCCGCCTACTCTCGGTCAGTTTGTCCAGGATGGTGTCGTTCGGGTGCAAGAGCAAGGCGGCTGTGACCAGATTTCCGGGACGTGGGGGCAACTTTTCGCGGCGATCCGGGTGGATCCACGCCTGACTGGCCGCAATTGCCATGCGCAACAAATAGGACTTCTGGGCTCAGGTTTTTCACTGTCGATCTCTGTTTACTCGTAGTCACCGCAAGAACACACGAGTTGCGTGATCAGTTGGACGCCGGCTATCTCGCTACCGGCCTTGGGATCGCGCTACGTGGTCACCATCCAGCCACTGGGCTCAGGTGGTCGCGCTGAGGCAGGGGAGAAGACATGCACTGGTACCAGGCCGTATTCGTACTGCTGTGCCTGCTCGGCGCGGCAGGCATGGGAGGGTTCCTCGGCGACGTCGCCGAAGATATGAGGGACCAGTGACCCCGGCAACGGTCGATGGGAGCCGCCAGCGCCGGCGCAAGGTACGCGTCTGGTTCGGATCGCACCTGATCGCCAGTTACTGCGCCGAACCCGCACTGGCTACTCGGTACGCGGCGTCGATGGATCGCCGATTCGCTGGCCTCAGGGTCACCAACGAGCCACTGCCACTGCCCGACGACGCCGTACCGGCTTCGCCAGCTCCGGACCTGCCGAGCGATCAGCTGCTGTGGCCACTGACAGCGCTGTGAGCCACCGGCGATCCGGACGCGGTACGGCCGTGCTCATATGCAGGTTCTGCATATGGCGGGACGGCGCGGCCGCGGATGGTCATGGTGGGTTTGCGGTCCTGATCAGGTCCGCGATCGCGAGGCGGCGACGGTCATCTTGTTGGCTTCCTCGTCCGTCAGCCAGGAGCAGCCAGATGAGCGGATTCGAGGTGCTGGGATGGATTGCCGCCTACGTGTGGGTTTTGATCCTGCGCGACATCCACCGAGAACTCCGGGGGATCTGATGACCGCCACAGTCGAAGCCCAGCCGCTGCGTCGTGTCGAGGCCCGATTCGGCGAACGTTTGGTTGCAGGAATCACCACGCACGCTGGCAAGGCCCAGATCTGCGAGAACGGCTGGTCCCACCGCTGGCCAAGCGTCCAGGTCACCAATGTGCCTGTGCGGCCGGAGACCCCGGACCGGGAGTACTGAGGTGGCCGACCTGACCAGACCGGATCTGTTCGGTTACTTCACGGTGAAGGACTCGCTCGCCTCAGCGAAAGCCAAAGCCGGATGCCGGCGGCAGCTCATTAGCTTCGCCAACCGCGAGGGCTACGAGCTCAAAGGCATCTTCACCGATCTCCACAGCACTGGTCGAGCCCGGCTCGACGCACTGGTCGTCAAAGCTCGCCGCGACGAAGTGAAGACCGTCGCTGTGCTCGAAGGCACCGATATCCCGCAGGTCTATGCCGAGCAGTTCGTGGAGGCCGGCATCGTCGTGCTGACGGTTCCCCCTTCACCACCCTGATCCGGCGGGGCCGGGCTCCTCAGTCTCCTCAATCGGCAGCCTTCTCAGCTGCCGGTCCCGGCCCCGTCGCCCAAGCGGAGTCCTCAGTCGCTGCAACAGATTCCCCCTGTATCTGGGGCAGCGGCTGAGGACTCCTCTCCGATCCGGTGGGCGCCCTCCATGCGCGCGGGCGCCCACCGTTCCAACTCCGGGACCTGCAGGGGCGATGTCAGGTCTCGGATGGCCCCGCTGTCCCTCGCGTTGCCGAACCAAGGCCCCGAGCGCGAGGGGCAGCGCGCGGCCCGCCCCCTTTCTGCATCTGAGTAAGGAACCCCACGATGTCTCCTACCGATCTCATCGACCCGGCAGCCGGGCGACGCCGGCAGCTGACGGCCGAGCTGCAGCTACGGCAAGGACCCGGCTTTCGCCACTGGAGCCGATCAGTGGCGTCGGTCCCGAGGGAGCTGTTTGTGGGTCCGTTTTTCGCCGAAGTGGATGAGTGCGTGTGGGTTCCGGTGTCGCAAGACGAGGTAGGCCTGCTCAGTTGGCTCAACCAGGTGTATGCCGACCGCACGTTGCCGATCCGGATCGGCCGGGTGTTTGCCGACGGCAGCGGCCAGGTCAGTGGCCACGCGACCGCGGTGGCCTCCGCGCCCGGCCTGGTTGTTCGGCTGCTCGAAGGCCTGGAAGTTGTCGACGGAATGCGGGTGCTCGAGATCGGAACAGGCAGCGGGTACTCGGCCGCGCTGCTGGCGCACCGGCTCGGCGGAGACCAGGTGACCTCGGTCGACTCGAGCAGCGAGGTCACCACGCGGGCCGGTCAGGCGATGCGACAGGCCGGACTCGACCCGCAGCTGGTGGTCGCCGACGGGCTGGATGGCTACCCGGCCGGCGCTTTGTATGACCGAGTGATCTCACACTGCTCAGTGCGGTTCATCCCGACTGCCTGGGTCGAGCAAACGATCCCCGGCGGCCTGATCGTGGCAGGCCTGCGCGGCAGCCTTACCCGTGACGCGCCGATCGCGACCTTGCAGGTGAAGGATCCCGCGACCGCCCAAGGGGTGTTCAGTGGTGGCTCGGAGCAACTACTTGCGGCCCGGACAACCGGCAGCAGCCTGGCCAGCGACGGGGCCGAGCTGACCGTGCCGCCGGCGCCAGGGGCTCAGCGGACGACGGCAATCGGGCCACAGATCCTGGACTCCGGGACGTCCGGAGTGACTGCCCAGTTCGTTGCCCAGCTGTCGCTGCCGACCGTGCGACGCGTAACGGCAGGGGTGGACCGGGACGAGGTCTGCCTGGTTGACCCGCTCAGGCCGCGATGACCCGGGTCCGGTCCGGACCTGGCGGGACGGCTCAGATGAGCTGGTGGGGTGCTGACCTGTGGCAGCCGGCCGAATCCGCCGTCTCGGCCTGGCGGGCAGAGGGTTCGCCTCCGCTGAACCAGTTCTGCATCACCGTCACCGCGGCATCGCAGTCCGTGTGGTGCGGCGACCCGGATGGTCCGTTGTCGTGGACGTTGCCGTCGGCAGGCAGACCATGACGATCACTGCGAGCCCATCCACGCAGGTGATATCCGCCATTGCCGGGCTATCGCCGGCCGACCTGCTCGTGCTGGACCTCATGGTCGTTGCCGCCACCGCCTTGTTCGCGATTGCCGCCGGCCTCACCGGCCGCCCCTGCACCCGGCGAGCCGCCAAACACAGCCGCCTGGAACCGGCCGGCTCCTGGCTTCATGAAGCCGTCGCGCCGGCCACCGTCGCCCAACGATCACCACGCAACCCGCTGGAATGTCTGGAGAGTGCCCGAATGACTGAACCACGGACCCCGTGGGACGCGTTCGACTACGCCGCGGTCCATGTCGAAAGCACAGGGCAGCAGGCCGCCGATCTGGTCGAGATCGCGGTCGTGCCGATCGAAAACGGAACGATCGGGGCCGGCGGAACGTGGCCGGCCGCGCCGCATCGGCTGACGCCACACGCCACCGCGGAACTGCATGGTGCCCTCAACGGAAGGGTGCTGGTCAGCCACCAGGTCAGCACCGACATCGAGGTCTTCACGCGCGAACTGCCAGGCTTGCGGCCACGACAGGTCATCGATACCCGCATGCTCGCCCGGCGGCAACTGCCCGGCCACTCGTCGTACGAACTCGCAGCCATTGCCGATGCGCTCGGTCTGACCGGTGGCCTTGCCATCGACCAAGACCGCCGCTGCGCCCTGTCCACGGCGATCACCTGTGCCCGGCTGCTGCGCTACCTGGCCACCCAAGGCGATGGCATGGTCCGCACATTGACCGACCTGCTCAAACCCGGCAGCGGCCTCGGTGGTTCACGGGCCGGCACTCGGCTGAAAGCTGCCGACAGCGGACTGCTGGTCGGGAGACAAGACCTGTGATGGCGACGGCAACGGCCGGCAGCTTATTGTCGACCAAGGCGTTGACTTTGCGGCGCCTGGCTCCGCTGATCGAGACGGCGACCATCGATCGCGGCCACATCATCTCGCTCAGGAACTGGCACACCCGCAGCCCGATCGTCGTCGACTTCCTTGCCACCGCCTACCACGGTGGCGCGCTGATCGTGCGGAGCTCGGCTCCCGGCGAGGACACGATGGCCTCATCGGCCGCGGGCAGGTACGACAGCGTCGCGATACCGGAGCACGCCGCACCGAACGTCTTGCGGGCAGCGATCGACCAGGTGTTCAGTTCCTACGGCGACGACCGCGACGACAGCTACGTCTTCGTCCAGCGATACATCGACGCGGGTGTCGGCCGCGGCAGTCGTCACCACCCGGGTCGCGGGGACCGGCGCACCGTACTACGTGCTCGCCGTCGACGAGGCCACCGGAACCAGCGACGCGATCACCTCAGGACGAGCCCAGGCCCAGACCTGGTACATGACCCACGACAGCCCCCCAACGGCAGCTTCACCGCTGCTGCAGCAGCTCCTACGCACCGTCGATGCCGTGCAGAAGGCCACCGGCAGCGACCAGCTCGACCTCGAACTCGTCGTCGACAGCGATCACCGGACCCACCTCCTCCAGGTCCGCCCGCTCGTCCTGCACCAGCCGCCGGACCCAGAGACCGACCGGGCGGTGCGCAGGGCAGTCGACACCTGCGCCTACCGGCTGGAAGCTGAACGACGCAAGACCCATCGGGCGCTGCTGGGCATGGCGCCGTGGTTCAGCAACATGGCCGACTGGAACCCGGCCGAGATGATCGGGCAGCGACCCCGCCCGCTGGCGATGTCGCTGTACCGGGAAGTGATCACCAATCGCACCTGGGCCGTCCAACGGGCCCAGTATGGCTACCGCGACCTGCGCGGGATCGAACTCCTCCACGAGTTCGCCGGCCAGCCATATATCGACGTCCGCGCGAGCCTGCTGTCCTTCATCCCCGCGCAGCTCCCGTTCGCGCCCGCACGCCGAATCGTCGAACGTCAGCTGGAGCAGCTCGCCGCCGAGCCGCACCTTCACGACCGCATCGAGTTCGACGTGGCTACCACCACCGCCACCTTCGACCTCGACGAGCGCCTGGACACTCTGACCGCCGACGCGGGCCTGCTCCCGGCCCACCGCGCCGAGCTTCGCGCGGCACTGATCGCCGTTACCACCGCCGGAATACACCGAGTCGACCGCGACCTGAGGCGCGTCGACCTGGCCGCAGCACACAGGATCGCCTCCAGCGACCGCTTCGCAGATCCACTGCTCCGCGCCGACCACCTGCTCCGCGAAATCCAGACCTCGATCGGGTTGCCGTTCGCACACACGGCCCGGGCAGCGTTCCTGGCAACCGCGCTCACCCGCAGCGCTGTCATCGCGGGCCTGGCGTCAGCGGCCTCGGTCCAACAGTTCATGCAGTCACTCAGCACCGTCAGCGCCCAGCTACGCGCCGACGGCATCAAGGTCGCCCACAACACGATGGACTGGGAGACGTTCGTCCACACCTACGGTCATCTGCGCCCCGGCACCTACGATCCGGCCGTGCCGCGCTACAGCGACGCACCTGAGCTGTATCTGCGGCCCTTCGTCACCCGCCAGAGCCCGGTGTCCGCAGCGATCACGCAACCCCTCGGCGGCGGCAGGTTGTTCACGGCCGATCCGCGGACCGTGACCACTGCTCTGACGCGGCTCGGGCTGAACGTCGACGCTGCTGCCCTGACGGCCTTCGTCCGGTCGGCGATCACCGCGCGGGAGCTGGGAAAGTTCGAACTGTCCGCCTGGATCAGCGACATCCTGACCTGCCTGCAGACCGTGGGGGAGCAGCTCGGACAGACGCCCGACGACGTGGCGTTCTGGCGCCTTCGAGACGTCCGCGGGTCAAGTCCATTTGGATGGTGTAGCGGTTGTGTCGCGTGATCCTTGGGATGGTTAGGCGCTGAGCGCCGCGATTTCGGTGTCGGTGGTGGCCTCCTCGGTGGTCTCGGTGAGGGTCATTCGGGACTTGGCGAGGACGTCGAGGCCGAGGTAGCGGCGGCCCTCGATCCAGTCGTCGTGCTGCTCGGCCAGCACGGCGCCGACCAAGCGGATCAGGGCGTCTCGGGCTGGGAAGATGCCGACCACGTCGGTGCGGCGGCGGATCTCACGGTTCAGCCGTTCTTGGGGGTTGTTGGACCAGATTTGTCGCCAGATCTCCTTCGGGAACGCGGTGAACGCGAGCACGTCGGCGCGGGCTTGCTCGAGGTGGTCGACGACCGCGGGCAGCTTGTCGGCCAGCGCGTCCAGGACCCGGTCGAACTGTTCGTGTACCGCGTCTTTGTCGGGTTGGTCGTAGACCGAGTGCAGCAGGGTCTTCACCCACGGCCAGCTGGCCTTCGGGGTCACGGACATGAGGTTGGCGGCGTAGTGGGTTCTGCAGCGCTGCCACGAAGCGCCCGGCAAGGTGGCGCCGATCGCCGCGGTGAGTCCACTGTGTGCGTCGCTGGTGACGAGCTTGACCCCGGTCAGGCCGCGCGCGGTCAGGTCCCGCAGGAACCCTAGCCAGCCGGCGCCGTCTTCGGCCGAAGTCACTTGCAGGCCAAGGATTTCACGGTGTCCGTCACCGTTCACGCCGGTCGCGACCAGCGCGTGGACGTTGACGACCCGGCCACCTTCGCGGACCTTCAGCACCAGCGCGTCCGCAGCGACGAACGTGTATGGGCCGGCATCCAGTGGGCGGGTCCGGAACTGGTGGACCTGCTCGTCGAGCTCGGCGGCCATCACCGAGACCTGCGACTTCGAGAGCCGGGTGATGCCGAGGGTCTCGACCAGCTTCTCCATCCGGCGCGTGGACACCCCCAGCAGGTAACAGGTCGCCACCACCGTAGTCAGGGCCCGTTCGGCGCGGCGGCGCCGTTCCAGCAGCCAGTCGGGGAAGTAGGAGCCGGAGCGGAGCTTGGGGATCGCCACGTCCACGGTGCCGGCGCGGGTGTCGAAATCACGGTGCCGGTACCCGTTGCGCGAGTTGGTCCGGTCCGGGCTCGCCACGCCGTACGGGGCGCCGCAGACCGCGTCGGCCTCCGCCGACATGAGCGCCTGAATGAACGTGGTCAACATGTCACGCAACAGATCCGGCGACGCGGCCGCCAGGTGATCTTGCAGGAACTCGGCAGGGTCGATACTGGTGTTCGCGGTCATCGCGTAGTTCTCCTTCAGAAGCACTGTGAGAGGTCTTCCAAAGGATCACGCGATGACCGCTTTCACACGTCTACGCCACGCCCTATCGGGCCTGCCGTACACCACTCTGCTGGACGCCACTCGTCCGCGGCCTCCTGGCCGGATCACTGAACCCGGCGCAACTGCGCGACCGAGTCGATGTGCGCCGGCTACCAGGATTTGAACGCTGAGCCGGTGTCGCGTGGGCTTGGTGTCCGGCTAGGTTCCTGCGCCGGGCAATCGGCCGGGCGGTGCTGTCTCATGAAGGTCAGTTGTGATTGCGGGTGAGGTCGGTGATGGTGACGTCGACGCCGTCGGTGCCGAAGGGTGGGTCGCCGGGGCCGAGGAGGTCGGTGAACACCTGGTAGGTGATGGTGCGGATTTGGGTGGCCAGGGCGTGGAGGTCGTGCCCGTACAGGGTGACGATGTCGATGACGGCCCCGGTGCAGGTGTCGCCGTCACCGACTAGTTGGACTTGTTCGAGTTCACAGCCGGGGAGTTGGGCGATCTGTCGGCGGAGTTGGGTGGTGAGGACGTGGTCGGTGACGAACATGGTCGCGCCGGTGTCGGTGATGGCCCGGATCGGGTGGCTGCGGCGGGTCACTGACCGTAGCCGTTGCTGGATGGAGGCTGAGATGTCGATCCAGCCTGGTTCGGTGGTGTCGCGGGCGGCGGTGGCAGCTTGGTGCAGGATGTCGTCGATCATCGCCAGTCCTTCAGCCGTTCCTTGAGTGCGGCGCGGCCGCGGGCGAGCTGGCCGCGGACAACGGTGGGCGTGGTGTGCAGGGTGGTGGCGATTTCGGCGTAGCTCATCTGCTCGATCTCGCGCAGCAGCCAGACCGCGCGCTGCAAATAGGGCAGCTCGGCCAGTGCGGCATCGAGCGCCTCGAGCAGGCCTGCGTGAGTGCCCGGGTCGGGGCCTGTCGCGGCGAGGCTGGTGAAGGCGTCGTTGTCCACTGGAACGGGTCGTTTCTTGCGGAGCAGGTCGATCGCTTTGCGGCCGGTGATGGTGAACAGCCAGGTCCTCAAGCTCGAGTCGCCGCGGAAGTCGGGGATGGCTTGCCAGGCCGCGATGAACGCATCCTGTACCACCTCCTCGGCGTCTCCTCGGTCATTGAGCAGCCGCCGGGCGTACCGGAACATCGACGGGCCGTGCCGTTGCAGGATCTCCGCGAAGGCGTTGGTATCACCCAGCGCGGCGGCGCGCCGCAACGTGTCGTCGGAGGTCACTACCGATTCGACGAGACGAGGAGGCGGATCGTCACGCGGAGAGCCGGTGATGGTGTTCACAGGCCGAAAATTTACGCCTGCCCCGTGACATCGCCACGCCTCGCCACGACTAACCAGGTGAGACCATCCCTCGGCTGAAAGGCACTCCGATGACGCAGACTCCCACCACCAGGACCGGCACCAGGAGCGGCACCGAGACGGCGGTGAAGCCGACGGCCGGCAAGGACCTGTCCACCGGTACCGCCAGCGCCGTACTGGTCAGTGAGCACGGCAAGACCACGATCGCGGACCTGGTGGTGTCGAAGATCGCCGGCATCGCGACCCGCGAGGTCGCCGGTGTGTATGACCTGGGCGGCACCGCGGCGCGCGCCGTCGGGATGCTGCGGGACCGGATCCCGGGCTCGCGGACCAACCTGTCGCAGGGCGTGTCGGTCGAGGTCGGCGAGACTCAGGCCGCGATCGATCTGCAGATCATCGCCGAGTACGGCGTCAGCATCGCCGACCTGGCCCAAGGGATCCGCCGTAACGTGATCACCGCGATCGAGCAGATGACCAGCCTGGAGGTCACCGAGGTCAACATCGCCGTCGGCGACATCCACCTCGAAGGCGACGACGACCACGACACTGACGCCGAGGACGCAGCCCCGATCGAGCGCCGGGTCCAGTGACCGAAACAACCGGCGTGGACCTGGCCGTGCAGATCGCCACCGTGGCCCGGTCGGTGCCGGGCGTGGCCGATCTGCACGGTGGGGTGTTCGGTGAGGTCGCGACCTATCTTCCCGGTGGCAGGGTCGCCGGGGTCCGGATCGCCGAGGGTCACGTCGAGATCCACCTCAGCCTGTTCTGGGACCACCCGGTGAGGGCGACCGCCGACACGGTGCGCACCACGGTGGAGCCGCTGGTCGACAGGCCGGTCCACGTGACTGTCCAAGACATCGTCCGGCCCGAGGCCGGGCCAGATACCCGGCCGCTGTACGGCGCGCAGCGCCTCACGAAGGAGAACTCGTGACTACCTCGACCGTCGGCCTGTTCGCCGGCCTGCTCATCGCGATCGCGGCGGCTGCCGGCGGCTTCAGCGGATTCCTGCTGGCTCTGGTGCTGGGCGCGGTCGGCTTCGTCGCCGGCCGCTACCTGACCGATGGCACCAAGGGGCTGGATGACCTGATGTCGCGCCGCGGCCGTGGCTGACGTCGGCACTCTCCCTGCCGCGACACCCGCAGATCCGGCGCCGGCCATCGGGCTTCGCGAGCCGGGTGAACGGGGCCGGCTCGACATCAGCTCCCGGGCCGTCGAGCGGATCGCCGAGGCAGCTGCGCTGCAGGTGGATCCAGTGACGCGCCAGTCGGCCACCTTCGGCCGGGGCGTCCCGAAAGCACATGCCGTGCTCGCCGGGAACCGGGTCCGGCTGCGGGTCGAGATCGCCGTGGTCTGGGGTCGCCCGCTGGCCGAGATCGCCGCTGAGGTCCGCACCCGGGTGGCCGACATCGTGGCGGACCTGACCGCACTGGGCGTCGACGCGGTCGGTGTCGACATCGTCGCCGTGCTGATCCAGCCCGAAACCAGCACCGACCAGCCGGCAAGGAGGCTCCTGTGAGCACCAGCAGCGTCACCGCCAAGCGGCCCGTCGCCGCACCTGCAGCCGCCACCGCGGGCATCGTGTCGGCGATCGCGGTCACCGCCGTCGGGGTAGCCGGGATCCACGACACCATGCATACCGCCGGCGTGATCGGCGGAACCTCGTGGATCGGGTGGGTGGCAGACAAGGCCGAGGTTCTCAAGCCGGTCGACTGGATGATCTACGCCGGCATCGGCGCCGTCGTGGTCGGCCTGTGGTTCCTGATCTCGGCGCTGAAGCCGCGCCGCGGAACGCACCTGGCCGTCGGCGACCACGGCGTGTGGATCCGTCGCGGTGACATTGCCCGGCTGGCCACCGACACGGCCCGCGCAACGAACGCGGTCGCCTCAGCTACCAGCAAGGCCAAGGGCCGCAGCGTCTGGGTCACCGCCACCGCGACCAGCGCCGACACCGGCCAGGTCGGCACCGACCTGGCAGCCGCGATCACCCGTCGGCTCCAGGCCATCACCCCCACACCCCGGGTTCGGACCCGCGTCACCGTCGAGGAGAACTGACATGCGTCGCGGCGTGATCGCCGTCGACCGGGTCGCCGCCGCCGTGGCCGGACTCGCTTTGATCGCTGCCGGTACTGCGGCACTGGGCTGGCGCTACGACCGGATCCCGGACGCGCCGGACCGGATCGAATCCACCTGGATCACCGACGCCACCGGCGCGAACTGGTGGCCGTGGGCAACCGGAGCCGGCGGGATCCTCCTGGTACTCCTCGGTCTGGCCTGGCTGGCCAAACACCTCCCACGCCGCGGCATCGGCCGGATCACCCTGACCGGCTCCGACAAGACCGGCCGCCTGAGTGCTGACGCGAACGCCGCCGTCACCGCGGCCGGGCAGATCCTCGCCGCGACACCAGGAGTCCGGGACGCAGGCGGCCAGATCGTAGCCGACCGCGGCCAACTGGTCGCCGAGTTCCACCCGGCCATCGAGCCGGGCGCCGACCTCGAGGTAGTCCGCACTGCGGCCGAGCATGCCGGTGCTGACCTGCTGCGCATCGTCGGCCGCGACGACCTGTCGTATCGCATCGAACTGCGGGTCGCCCGACACGACAAGACCCCCACCCCGGACAGGGTGCACTGAACACACGAGCGACACGGCGGCCTGGCGCTGTTGTTCGCAACCCCAGGGCCCTGGGCAATCGTGACCGCCCGGGCGGTCTCGATGTCCATAATGGACCTGTTCCCGTCGTGTGCGAGGCTCAATCGGCCCCCGGCATGGAGTGTGTCCGCGAACGATCGTTCACGAGACACTCCAACCCGATAGGGCGGCTGAGCCTGGCCGAGGTGTAACGCAACCCGTGTACGCGGCAATGTCACGCTGGCGGGGGTTCGCGATACGGTCCGGCCATGCGAATCGGCTACGGACGGGTCTCCACCCGTGACCAGCACCCCGAAGCCCAACACGACGCGCTCCTCGCGGCTGGCTGCGACGAGGTGTTCATCGACAAGGCCTCCGGCAAACTCGCCCACCGACCCGAGCTGGACAAGGCGCTCCTGTCCGCCAACCGGGCCGGCGACCAACTCGTCATCACCAAGCTGGACCGGCTCGGCCGATCCTTAGAGCACCTGATCGACCTGTCCAAGGATCTGCAGACGCGCGGAGTCGACCTGGTCGTACTCGACCAGGGCATCGACACCTCCACCGCGGTCGGTCGCATGTTCTTCCAGATCCTCGGCTCGATCGCCGAGTTCGAACACGCACTCATGTCCGAGCGCACCCTCGACGGCCTCGCCGCAGCACGAGCCCGAGGACGCACCGGAGGCCAAAAGCCCAAGCTCGGCACCCGCCAGATCACCCTGGCGCGGCAGATGTACGAAGAACTCGCCGAGGACGGAAAACGGCGCTACACCGTCGCCCAGATCGCAGCCGAATTCGGCGTCACCCGCCCCACCATCTACCGCCACCTATCCAAGCCATAGACCACAGCCGGGTTCTCGGCCACCCACATCGGAACGGTCAGGGGCGGTAACTCCGCCTACCCCGGTCCGCTATCGCCCCTGACCGTTCCATTGCTGCTCAAGCCGCTACACGTGGCCGTTACCAACTTGATGCCGTCAGCAATGAAACGCTGATGGCCGCGTGAGCGATGTTCTCTACGGGGGGAGCCGGGGGATTTGGGGGACTGGGGACATGAGACACCACCGCTGTACCGCGTCGCGGCCGGGGCCGGACGACTTCACTGACGACGTCGCGCACCGGCTGGCGGCGCTGTGGTCGATCCTTGTCCAAGTCCCAGCACCCGGGCAGGACGGCCAGGCCGTCGATGAGCAGTTGCTCGATCGGCTAGGCCAAGCGCCCCGAGGCCGGCCCGTCCGCCATCACTAGCCGTCTGCCTCGCCGTTTCCCCCCGTAGACGGGGGAGGCAGGGGCGCCGGGCGGATCGTCGTCCCACTCGGGTTGGTCACGCTCAGTCTGCGGCGGTTGGCCTGACGCGGGCCGACCATTTCTCTTCGATGCGGCCGTACCTCCACACGGCAAGGGCGGCTATCCAGGTGGCGACAAACAAGGCGACGATGCCGTAGCCGACATAGTTGAGGTCGAGGGCGGCGATGGTGGCCAGGGGCCCGGTGGTGATGCGTAGTTCGTCGGTGAGGATGGAGATGAGCTCGATGCCGCCGATGATCAGGGCGACCGCGACAGACAAGGCGGTGACGGTGATGTTGTAGAACACCTTGCGGACGGGTTTGGAAAACGCCCAGCCGTAGGCGAAGTTCATGAAGCAGCCGTCGATGGTGTCCAGCAGACTCATCCCGGCCGCGAACAGTACCGGCAAGGTGAGGACGGCGTACCAGGGCAGGCTGAACGCGGCGGCCCCACCGGCCAGGACGAGCAGCCCGATCTCGGTCGCGGTATCGAACCCGAGCCCGAACAACAGTCCGACCGGATACATGTGCCACGGCTTGGTGACCGCCTTGGTCGCGCCCCCGAGGATCCGGTTCATGAAGCCACGGTTGTTGAGCTGCTGCTCGAGTTGCGCCTCGTCGAACTCGCCGTGCCGCATCCGGCGGAACACCTTCACGATGCCGACCAGAACGACCAGGTTGATGATGCCGATGATCATCAAGAACGTGCCCGACACCGAAACACCGATCAGGCCGGTGGTCTTCTGCAACGTCGAGGACTCGTCGCTGACCTGCCCGGCCAGCGCCTTCACTCCCAGCGCGATCAAAACGACCAGGCCGAACACGATCGAAGAATGGCCCAGGGAGAACCAGAAACCGACCGACACCGGGCGTTTACCCTCGGTCATCAACTTGCGGGTCGTGTTGTCGATCGCGGCGATGTGGTCGGCGTCGAACGCGTGCCGCATCCCCAGCGTGTACGCGGTCAGGCCCAACCCGATCCCGAACACCTCGTTCGGTCCGACCTGATAATTCGCCGGCGCCACGATCCCGGCCAGCACACCCCAACCGGCCACATGCAAGGCGACGATGAAAGCCGCCATCCCGGCGATCGAGGTCCACTCCTGCGGCGTCAGCGCCCCTCGCAGCCGGGCCACCCGCGACCCGTCGACGGCGCTCGTTGCACTGTTCACCATGGCGGCCCCACCGTCTGCTCGTGGGCTCCGTCACGACGCAGAACCCGACCGCGCCAGGCTAGGCCGAGAGACCCCTATCTGCAACAGAGTCGCAACAAGCCGCTGCTTTCTCTGTACCGCCGCCGACTGGGCGGACAGGGCACCGCTGAGCCTCCATGACGAATGCGAGCACCGCGCGGCCCTTCCCGTACGTTTCCGTTCCGGTGTTCCTCATGGGCCGAGGTCCAGCGGCGCGCGATGTCCGTTCTCATCCGAGTTGACGCAGATCGCCAAGCCGGGAGTTGGTGAGCGAGTCAGGTTGCTCAGGGTTTAGGCGTTGTCCAGGCCGAGGCGCCGCACCAATACGTCAGACCGGATGAGAAGAAACGATCAATGCGTCAGATACACCGAGAACGCGACAAGTCCGATGAGAACGGACACGCGAGTGGGCAAGGGCGACTAGCCCGACCTGTCGGTGCGGCCGGATAGCTTACGGAAATGGTTATTCCCGTGAGCTATTCTGGCCGCGATTCGAAGCTCGGATCCGGACCTGGAATGTCGGTCGCGGGCGCTACAAGCTTCTAGGTCCTCTCGGTTGCCTGAGCCGAGGGCCCATGCGACGCGCCCGGTGTTACGGCAACGGTCGCTCGATCTCCGACGGGGCCTGCCGCGCGCGCTCGGGAGCGTCGCCGTGACGGTATGTAGTCGGGCGTCGCTTCACGTGTGCAACGCAGGTCATCGCTCAGAGCGATCCAGCCTCATTCAGGAGCAAAGCGCGTTTAAACGGCTGATCTCCTAAGTCAAGGGGGTGTCCCTATGGGGTTCGTCAAGCTGCGCGGAGTGTGGGTGGTTGGTAGGGGGTTTTGGTGCGGAGCATGGCGAACAGGACGTCGCAGCGGCGTCGGGCTAGGCAGATGAGCGCGGCGTTGTGTTTCTTGCCTTCGGCGCGTTTGCGGTCGTAGTAGGCGCGGCTGGTGGGGTCTGAGAGGGCGGCGAAGGCGGCGAGGAAGAAGGCGCGTTTGAGTTTGCGGTTGCCGCTGCGGGCGGGGTGTTCGCCGCGGATGCTGGTGCCGGAGTGGTGGGTGACGGGTGCGATGCCGGCGTAGGCGGCCAGGTGTCCGGAGGTTTTGAAGGCGGAGGCGTCGCCGATCTCGAGGAGGATGCGTGCTGCGGTCCTGACGCCGATGCCGGGCATCGAGATCAGGACCTGCGCAAGAGGGTGCGCATCAAGGATCTCCTCGACCTCGCCGGCGACGGTTTTGCGTTGTGCAAGGACGGTTTTGAGGCTTTCGGCCAGGCGTGGCAGCACGGTGTCGGCGGCAGCGGTGCCGGGAACGACGACGGTCTGCTCGTCGAGCGCGGTGAGGATGTTGTTGACCAGTTTGGTGCCCATTCTGGGTGCGTACTTGGTCGCGATCGTGGTGAGTTTGCGGCGCCCGGCTGTGCGGATCCCGGTTGGTCCGCCGCAGCGGCTGAGGATTTCCAGTACTGCGGGGTGGGCGATTTTGGGGCCGAGGATGCGTTCGAGTGCGGGGTGGGTCCCGGTGAGCAGGCCGCGGATGCGGTTGCTGAGCCGGGTGGCTTCGGCGGCGAGGTCGTCGTCGTAGCCGACCAGTACGTCGAGCTCGGCGAGGGCTTCGTCGTCGACGTCGATGCTGCGTAGTGCGTGGGCCAGGGTGCGGGCGGCGTCGGCGATGATGAACGCGTCGCGGGCGTCGGTTTTGGCGTTGCCGGGATACAGGTCGGCGATCCGGCGCATCGCCAGACCGGGAAGGTAGGCGACGTCGTGGCCGCAGGCCCCGGGCCACGGTGACCGGGAGTGCGCCGATCGTGTTGGGCTGGTCGACCACGACCAGGATCGTTCCGTGGGCGGCGAGTTTGTCGAACATCGCCCGCAGTTTCGGTTCGCTGTTGGGCAGCGGCGCGTCGTGCAGCCGCTTGCCGGTGGGGTCCAGCCCGACGGCGTGGTGGTCGCTCTTGCCGACGTCCAGGCCGAGGAAGACGTTGTAGTCGTGGTTCACTCGCGGTGTCTTTCGTGTCGTCGCTGCTGGTCTACCAGTCAGGCATCGACGGCCGGCAGCCACGTTACGACGAGACCTGCCCTCGCGGGCGGCCGTGTCCCTATCAGCGGTCCCTCGATGCCGCCAAACCCGGTGACACCACCCCCCGGATCATCACTTCGACTGGGGGCATAAGTCATGCCGGGCCTGGCGACCAGCAGCTCCTTGATCAGGAGCCACGAAAAAGGTAACGGGGGGGGAGCGCAGCGGCGGCCGCTCAGGGGGAGCGGCCAGTGCCAATTGCGCGGGCCGGGGACTCCTGCAAGGTGGGGGGCGGGATCTGTTCGGCCGTGAGGAGAACCGAGTGACGACGGGTGAGGATCCCGTGATCCCGCCCCCGGTCTCAGGTAACTGCCATGGCGGGCAGGGGGCTCAGCCTTCGTCCATCCATCGGCGGAAGCGGTCGTTCAGCCTCGTGAACCACGCCGCGTACCGGCGCCGAAAGTTGGCGGCGAAGCGGGACCATCGGGTCGGCATAGCTCACGACTGCTCACCCGGCCGCGAGCCGACCAGTTCGTAACCTTCGGCCTGATACGGCGCGGAACTCACCTGGCAGGAGCGGTACCGCCTGGCCATCGCGGCCGCGAACCAGTCGGCCCGGTCGGCGTCGATGATGTGGTCGATGATGGGCAGGCCGGCGAGCGTCACTAGAACCCGGCTCTTCTCGGCGGGCGCAGCCGCGGCCGCGTTCACCGGTCGGCCTGCTGGGTCGCGCTGAGGTACAACCAGAGCATCCCGGCGATGCCGTACAGCAGTTCAAATTCCGGACTCATCGTCAATCTCCCCGTTGAGATTCCCGGCGGAGTCCCGTCACCAAAGGCCAGGGACGAGAGTAGGCGCAGTGTTGCGCTACGTGACCGAGTGTTGGGGTGATCGGGGGACCTGCCCAGCTCGTGGTGGGGGGTCACGATGACCCCCCACGGCACAGGGACGGGCTAGCGGTAGCGGTTCCAGACGGTGTCGATGTCGTCGCGGATGAGGCTGCGGAGCCGGTGAGCGAGCTGGCTGGCGACGTCGGGCCGTCCGGACAAACCGGCGATCACGCTGGTGACCAGCTGAAATTCCCGGATGCCTCGCAGCAGCGGCCAGTTGGGGGAGGACAGAAGGTCGAATCCGTATTCGGCCGCGAATTGGTCGTACTGGACGGCCGGGTCGCCGAATCGTGCGACTCCATGAGCGGCGGGGACCAGGTCCCACTCGGGCGGACCGATGCTGATCGAGTCCAGGTCGCCCAGCAGGGCGCTGCCGTCGACGTCGGCCAACAGGTTGCCGGCATGGGCGTCGCCGTGAATGACGGAGATGGGCAGTTGCCATTCGGCGGCGGTCGCCGCAGCACGAAGTTCGCGGCCGCGAACACGCAGTTGGTCGACTAGCTCGTTGAAGGCGATTCCGACCTGGTCGGCCGACCAGACCTGGAGCTGATGCAGCTCTTCGTCTTGCGCGGAGGCTGCCGCCTCCAGGCGGGATTCAGCTCGGCCGATCGGATCCCACTCGGGCAATGCACATCCGAGGGTTCGTAGGCTGTGGAGCGCTCGCAGTGGCCGAGCCAGCTCGACTTGTTCGAGGCGGCGGCCGGGCGGCTGCGGCAGGTAAGTCCATGCTGTCGCGGCCCAGCTCGCAGTCTCGATCGCATGAGGGAATTCAGGAGCCAGGCGGGCCGTGGGCAACCTCAACTCGGCGAGACGAGCCGCGACGATGGCGACACGACGCACGACGTCGACCTTCTCGATCGGCGCCATCCGCAAGACGATCTTGGGGTCCGGGAGCTTGTAGACGGCGTTCATGGTGAAGCGGAGTAGTTCGGCCCCGGCGGGATCGATTCCGGCAGACCGGGCGGTCTCGCGCAGAGCTTTGTCGAGGCGGTTGCGTTCGCTGCTGCTGAGGTTCGTCACGCTGTAAAAGTTAGTGGGCCGCCAAGGATCCAACGCGTTCGAGTACGCCGCCGACGCCGTTATGACTGCGGTATCCCCGGGCCAGAGAAGCCATCAGACGCAGTCTGTCGGTTGCCCGGGCCGAGTCGGTGGCCACGACCAGGTCAACGGCTGTGTGCCCGGCCGTGGTCGCCGGCTCGGGTTGGGCATCGAGGATGTAGCCGGTGGCCACGGAGATCGCATCGAAAGTTCGGCTGCGTTCTTCGCCCGGTCCACGCTTGGCGTAGGCGCGTTCAGCATGCTCGATCGCCAACGGCGCGAACCGGGCCCGGTGTTCCTGATGGGCTGCGAGGCATCCGTAGATGACTCCAGAGATTCCGTCCAGGTCAGCGGGGGCGAGGAAGAACCGTGCCCAGGCTGGGACGGTGTCGGCGTCGATGCGGCCGAGCTCTTCCTTGGCTCGTGCGAGCGAGTCACAGACACGATCGCCGGACCCGAGCATTGCGTACGCCCAAGCCTCGTTGGCATGCAGTACGGCTACTGCGGAGAGATTTCCGCTGTCTTGGGCAACGATCTGGCCGAGCTGCCACAACCGCAGCGCTTCCTGTGCACGCCCTTGGTGGATTGATACCCGGCCCAATCGATAGAACCCCCCGGCGATGAGGGCGAGCTCGTTGATTTCCCGCGCTAGGACGAGGCCTGCGGTCAGGTAGTGTCGAGCGGCCGCGTGGTCGCCGAGGTCGTGACTGGACCACCCAGCGACCTGGTACATGTCCGACAGGACGGCCTTGAAGTCGGCTTCGACCTTCTCTGTCTCGAAGCGGCTCGCCAGCATCCCACTGGCCCACGTGAGATAGCTGACCACCGAACTCCGGCATGATCCGCCACCATGGGCCGCATCGATCTGCCGGTGCTGGTCGCGAATGGTGCGAATAAGTTCGACCGTCGCCGCGGACACTACTGAGGGAGCCGTCGCCGCGTCTGGCCTCGTGGAGGACAGATAGCCGGCCAGCTCGGCAGGTGCAGGGCCTACTGCCAATGCAGCCAGCGACCCAACGAAACCTGGACCGGCGCCGGGATCCACCGCTACTTCTCGATGAGGGCCGCCGGATGCGGTGGAGCCGACCCCAAGCAGGCCGCGGTCGATACCGAATCCATCAGCGATTCGTACGAGCACGTCATACGACGTCACCAGGGTCCGTCCCTGTGCGATATTCCGCACCCGACTCTCGGTCAATCCCGACGCGGCCGCGATGGCGCTTCGGCTGAAGCCGCGGCTCCGCAGGAACTGGAACAGTGCCTGGATGTCGCGAGCGGCCAGATACTCTCGCAGCGGCCGGCCGCAGTGCGTGCTCGACGTCCACCACTGCGGGTCGGGCTGACGCGGTGACATGTGCAACCTCCGGCCTCGGCAAACACCTTCGATTCTGCACGATAAGAGACGAAGAAGACACTTTCAGCAATAGCCGTCGCCGATGCCAAATAGGAGCCGGCCGGAGTACACCGGAAATCGGCAACGGCACCCACGAGTTTCCGGCCGCGCGCTGGCCTGCCTGGTCGCCGCCGACCGGTACCACCACCTCGACGTTGAGCTCCGCCCCGCGTTGCGCGCCGGCCGATTGGTCTTGTGTGACCGGTACGTCGCCTCCTCGCTGGTCCTGCAGCGCCGCGACGGCGTATCGCTGGAGTTCATCGACGCCATCAACAGCGGTGCCGACGGCCCTGACCTCGCGGTCATCCTCGTTGCCGACGCGGCGACGATCCGCGCACGCCTGCGGAATCGTGGAACCAGCCACGGGCGCTTCGAGGAGACCGACGGGACCACCGTCGAGCTGGGCTACTACGCCGAGGCCGCGCAGCACCTGGCTCGCCGTGGCGTCGACGTGCTCACCGTCGACGTCGACGGGCACAGCCCGGGCGACACGGCGGCCGTCATCACCGACGCGATCCGGACCCGTTGGGCTAGCCTCGCTGAGCCACCATCCGACTCCCAGCAAGGCATGACCCCATGAAATCCGACCGGTTCCGCACCATCATCGACGTCCACCTGCTCCTCGTCCGCGACGGCCAGATCCTCCTGGCCCAGCGGCAAGGGACCGGGTACGCCGACGGGCAATGGCACATGCCGTCCGTTCATTTGGCAAGTGGGTTGTCGGGATGAGTTCTGTCGGCTCTGGCGAGGTGCAACAAGCTGAGGATGTCCCTGGGGCGACGGCCGCTCGGACGCATCCCTACGCTGGCTGCGTGGATTTGACGCGGCTGAGTGATGATGTCGAGGTGATCTCGCGAGGCTATGCCCGCGCGCATGGGTTCACCCGCGACGAGACCGGGTTCCTCCTCAAGCTCCAGGAGGAGGTCGGCGAGTTGACGCAGGCATTCCTGATGCGGGCTGGTCAGGCCAGGTCCAAAGGAAACACGCAGCAGGAGTTGGACGACCAGTTCGGTGCCGAGCTGGCCGACGTGCTGTGCCATGTGGTGCTCTTGGCCCGGCACCACGGGGTCGATCTGGCAGAACAGGTCGAGCGGAAATGGCTGGTGTGGCATCCCGACAGGTCGGCCCCCACCGCTGGCGGATCGGACCCAGCGTCGATGATTACAGAGCTGCCTTCATAGGTCCGAACTCCCGAAGCTGAGCTGATCTGAAGCGACAAGTAGCTGATGGTGCCGGTGGAGTTGCGGAACGAGCAACTCCACGAGGGTGTCCTGGTCCGGTCTGGGCCCAGTACTTGGATAGCTGACCCAGCGGGCAGACTTCGGGGTCGAGGAGGAGTGGAACAGGGATTCTCAGCTGGCCTAGCGCGCGCGCTGCTTCTTCTCATCTTGCCGCATCGTGACGTTCGCCAGGGACCTCGGTGAGCTGGATGAGGTCCGTTGGTTGTTGCCTCGCTCAGGGGTCGTGAGATGGAGGTCGGTCCACAGTCCCTCCGCTGTCATCGCATGTGCGTACTTCGACGTTGCGCTCTGTATCGCGCTGGCCAGGCTCGAAGTCGGTGTAGCCGGCGTGTGACGGTGTGAGGTCGCTGGGATCCGCACGGCTGGTTTGTTCCTTATTGTCCGGCTTCGGTGGCGATGGTTTCGGGGTCGAGGATGGTGATCTTGCCGCGGCCGAGGCGGAGCAGCCCGCGGTCGGCGTATTCGCCGAGGACCTTGGTGGTGGTTTCGCGGGAGGTTCCGGTGAGGGCGGCGATCTGTTCGTGGGTGAGGGCGATCTGGACGCCGCGGCCCAGTGTCCGTTTCTGTTGCTCGGACGCGAGCAGGCACAGGGTGCCCGCGATCCGCGCGGGGACGCTCTTGTAGACGGCGTCGGTGAGCCGCCGTTCGAGCTCGGCGACGCGTCGGCCGAGGATTTCGGAGATCCGGGCGGAGATGCGCGGGTCGGACAGCAGGTAGCGGTGGACGTCGGCGCGGCTCATGACGCAGACGACGGCTTCGTCGAGGGCTTCGGCGAAGTTGTCGTGCATCTGCTGGCCGAGCAGCACCATCTCGCCGAAGACCGTGCCCGGGGTGAGCAGTGCGGTGGTCAGGGCGCGGCCGTCGGGTGCGACCCGGAAGATCCGGACTCGGCCCTTCTTGAGGATGAACAATGTCTGGCTCGGCTGGTGGGGTGAGTACAGGATGTCGCCGGCCGGGTAGGTCTTCATCGGTGCCGCGGCGGCGATGGCTTCCATCTCCGTCGCGGATAGGTCGGCGAAGATGTCGACCTCGGCCATGCACCAGATGCCGTCGGCGCCGTGACCGCCGGGGGCACGTTCCACGTCAGCCAGCTCCTCGCGTTGTCCTGGTGCCCAGGGCGGGAGCGAACCTCCAGAGCGCTGGTCGAGGGCATCGAGGCCCTCGGCCAGACAGTACCGCTCGTTCGGATCTGCCATGAAACTTGTTGCTAGGCCTGCAGTTGCGTCTTGGACAGCATCGGGCGGCCGATGATGTAGCCGGCGACGAGTAGCAGTCCGTAGATGAGGTGTCCGGCCAGGCTCCACCATTGGTTGGTGCCGACCTCGAAGACCATGGCGTCCATGCCCAGCCAGGCCGGCATGATCCACAGCGCACCGACGACCCACCATGCTGCGCCGTACAGCAGCCCGAGCAGCATCGCCGGGCCGCGCCGGCTGAGCCACCGGGAGAGCAGCAGGACGAGGACGGCGCCGAACAGGGCGGAGTTGAACAGGTGGATGAGCCAGCCCAGCCCGGCGGAGGGATCGGAGATGAGATCTCCGACCAACTCGATCATCGTGATGCCGGGCATCATCTTGGGGTCCGCGTCGCGGATTTGCATGATGATGCCCAGCGGGATCCCGGCGATCACACCGGCCGCGGCGCCTGTGATCAGGTTCTTCGGTAGTGCCTGCAAGCTGGTTGTCGTGTCTGCCGACGCCATGACCGCTCCCTTGCCTCGGGCCACCGGAGACGTGTCGGGTGGCTGTGAGGCTGACGGTAGAAACCGGGCGACGGCCGTGTCGGTGACGGCGGTTACAGTGCGCCTCATCCGGTTCCGGCCAGTTAGCGGTCTACTGGCGGGTGGCGTCGTTCGGCCTCGACTTTGACAGTGTCGAGCGAGCTCTTCACGGTTGCCTCCCATTTGGCGGCGACGAGGTCGCCCCACAGCCGGCCGAGATGCCACAGGTCGGTGCCGAGTTCACCGGTGTAGACGAGCACGGTGCCGTTGCCGTCTTCGTCCAGCTGGAAGGTCTCGGCGACATACGGCACCGGTCCGCGGACCAGGCGGAAGTCGATCCGATCCGGCGGGCGAACCGCACGGTCTCCACAGTCGTGGCTCGCAGCCGACCAGAGATCGGGGTGTAGTACGCGGCGAGCACCATGTCGGTGCCGCGTTCCAGCACCCGTACCTTCTCGCGCAACGCCCGGGTGGTCCGGTCGGCGTACGGCGCCGCGATCACGCCATACACGATCTCGCGCGGCGCGGCGATCTGCACTGTCAGCGGGCCGAGTGCCCTGGTCCGGCGGCCGATCCCTAGATCCACCGGCACGGCTCCTGTCACCAGGCCGAGGTAGGCGCCGGCACCGGTCAGCAGGCCACCGGCCGCGACCGCAGAGGCGATGGCAACCCGCCGGGACGGGGTCACGACGCGGTGAGGGTGTCGGCGAGCGCCTCGAGGTTGAGAACCTGGAGGTCGGGCGGCAGGAACACGGTCGGATACGGCGTTTTGCGCCGGTCGACCCAGATCCCGGTCAGTCCGGCCCGACGGGCACCGTCGACATCCGAGGGGTGGACGGCGACCAGCGCCATCGCCGCCGGGTCAACATCGCACACGTCGGCGGCGTACCGGTAGGCGTCGGGTGCGGTTTCCACTTCTTTGGGACGTCGACCGAGAGGCGGTGCTCGAGCAGTGGCAGCACGTCGGCCGCGTCGAGCATGCGGTCGGAGATCGCGGTCGCGCCGTTCGTCAGCGTGATCAGCCGGATGCCGGCGGCGTGGATCCGGTGCAAGCCGGGCGAGACGTCAGGATGTGCCGGCAGTTCGGCGAAGCCCGCCAGGATCTGCCCGACCGCTCCCGCGACAGCTGTCCCCGCAGGCCCGTCTGAGGCGAGCAGCGACCGCAACGCGTCGGCGGCGACGTCGCGGAACGGCGGGTAGGCGCCGGCGGCGGTCAGCGCGAACCCGTCGCGCAGCGTGGCCGCGAACCAGGCGTCGAGCGCGTACCTCGGCAGGCCGACCTGCTCGAAGCGGTCCCGCATCGGCTCCAGATCGGACAGGGTCTCGTTCACGTCCAAGACCAGAACCTCCGGCCGCGGCCTGACCATCATCGGTGTCCTCCGGCTGGATCGTCTGTCGCGGGTTTGCGGGCAATGATCAGACTGTAGCCAAGAGTCCCATCGGCCACCGCGGCCCTGGCCGCTGCCAGTACGGCCCCGGCGCGGCCAGTGTCGATCGCGAGGTCGCCGGCGAGGCCCCGCAGACGCTCAGGTGCGGTGAGCCGCAGGAGCTGCAGCCGGGCATCGATCTGATCGATCATCCGCACCACCTCCTGGTTGTGGGTCTCGATACTGGTCACGCGCAGTCCGGCGCCTTCGAGCAGCTCGGTGTACCCGCGAGGGCCGGTGGCGGGTCGGGCGTCGGCGACGCAGGCGATCCAGGCAGCAAGTGTGGTCAGCTCGGCGGGCAGCCGGTCCGGGGTCGCGGTGATGTCGGCGATCCCGACCCGGCCACCGGGTCGCAGCACCCGGGCGAATTCGCGCGCGGCGGCCTGCTTGTCAGGGAAGGTGCACAGGGCGCACTCGCAGATCACCACGTCGAAGCTGTGGTCGGGCACCGGCAGTCGTTCGGCGTCACCGTGAAGGAAGGTGGCCCGCCCGGACAGGCCGGCGGCGTCAGCGGCGCCGGCCCGCGAGCGAGACATTCGCGGTGGACAGGTCGACGCCGGCCACGTTAGCGCCGTACTCGCGTGCGACCAGCAGCGCGGAGGTGCCGCGTCCGGAGGCGACGTCGAGGACCTGGTTCCCGGGCTGGATCCCGGCGCCGTCGGCCAGCCGGCGCGTGAGGGCCAGGCCGCCCGGGTGGTAGGAGTCGCCCAGCAGCAACGCGACCAGGTCGGAGGAATATGACGCTGCGCAGCATCCCTTCAGGTCCTCAGGATCCAGCCCCGGTGCCTGCCGCGTGGGCTCAGTCACGGGGCGCCACCTGCGGGCTCTCCGTCGTTGAGCCGTCCATCTTCGACCCGTAGGGCGAGTCGGTCAGGATCGGTTGGAGGTTGATGGAGTTGGGGACAACGCCGGCGACCGGTACGCCGGACATCTGGGCGCGGACCTGTTCGCGGTAGCCGACGGAGTTGTAGGCGCAGAACGGGATCAGCCGGCCGTCGGGGGTGATTTCCTCCACGCAGCACTTCATCAACTGCCGCACGTTCAGGGTGTAGGGGTCTTGGAAGTCCTGCACGACGATCATGAACGTCTTGTCGTTGATCTCCCGGACCGCCTCCGGCAGGTTCACCCCGCATGCGTCGGCACAGTCCAGCGCCTCGGCCACCTGACGGAGCCGGTCGTTGGAGGTGTCGGTGCCGATGAACGCCGACGCGCTCCACAGTTTCTCCAGGGCCTCGCGGATCCCGTCGTCGGGCAGCACCCGGTTCGAGACGTAATCGAGGTAGTCCTCGACGTTGACCAGCCGCGGGATCGGCACCAACCCGAAGTCCGGGTCGCCGGGGACGCCCTGGGTGATCAGGTAGGTGATCGACCTGCAGGTCGGGAAACAGCACGGCACCCCGAAGAAGTCGTCGGCGCGGAGCCACTCGGGCACCTGGGCGGCGATCAGGTGCAGTATGTCGGAGTTGGTCAGCCGGGTCATCGGGTCGAACACGGTGTGCCGGCCGGAATGGGTGACGGGCTGAAACGCGATCGATCGCACGGCCGGGTGGCCGAGCCCGAACCGGATCACCGGACCGATCTCGTGCTCGTTCACGTCGCGTTCGATCGCGGCGACCAGGGTCACGGTCAACCCGGCCTCGGCACAGTTGTCCAAGGCGCGTTGCTTGATCGCGCGCAGGTCCCGGCCGCGCACGGCGCGGTGGGTGGCCTCGTCGAGACCGTCGAACTGCAGGTAGATGTTGACCGCCCGGCCGGGCCGGTTCCGGGCCCCGAGCGCGGCGACGAACCGCCGGTCGGACGCGAGCCGGATCCCGTTGGTGTTCAGATTGACCGCGTTGATCGGCCGGTCCTGCGCCAGGTCGACCATCGCCAGGATGTCCTTGTGGATGGTGGGTTCGCCCCCCGGACAGCATCACCACCTCGGCCTGGCCCTCGCTGGCCACGAACACATCCAGCATCCGCGCGCACTGCTCCAGGGTGATCGAGTAGCCGTCGGGCTGGTGGCCAGAATCGGCGAAGCAGATCGGGCAGTCCAGGTTGCAGCCGGTGTTGACCTCGATGATCCCCAGGCAAGCATGCTGCTTGTGCTCCGGGCACAGCCCGCAATCGCTGGGGCAGCCGTCTTTCACTTCGGTCTGGAACTGCAGCGGGATCGTGCCCGGCTTGTTGAACCGCGCCGAATCCATGTACATCTGCGCGTCGCCATACACCAGCGCCTCGAACTCGCCATGCTCCGCGCAGCGTTTCCGCAGGTAGACCTTGTCGTTGCGGATGTTCACCTGCGCGTCGATCACGACCTTGCAGACCGGGCAGATCGACCGGGTGAACTCCACGAACACCTCATCGCGGTCACGTTTGCCGCCCGGCCCTCCGGTGCCGGTCACCGCTGCTCCCGGCCACCGCGGCCGGCCGCCTCGACGGACTCGATCTGAATGCCCGGCCCAAAGGCGACCCGGCCTTTGACCCTGCGTGCGAGCGGTGTCGGGTGTGGGTAGTACCAGGCCGCGTCGGGGAGCGTCTGGTCGTCTACCGTGACGGAGTAGTACGACGCGATCCCCTTCCACGGGCACAACGTCTTGGTCCGGCTCCGGCTGAACAGACCCGTCTGTAACGAGTCGGGCGGGAAGTAGTGGTTGCCCTCCACGACGACCGTGTCGGCGCTTTCAGCCAGGACCGTCCCGTTCCAGTTCGCCCGTACCAGCATCCGGCCACCCGTCTCTCGTCTCCTGCATCCGACCGTACGACGCTAGCCTCAATCAGAGCCTGCCACGGTGAGCGCGCTCACTGAAGCCACCGGCCGGTACCGCGATGATGGGCCTCCATATGCTGGCCCACACCGTCACCAGAGAGGCGGCATGCCGTGTCCAGACCGCAACCTGACACCGCCCCGACCCCGACCCGGACCCGGACTCGCAAGCAGGCGTTGCCGATCACACGGATCGGGATCGCCGGCGGCCTGGTGGGGATGATGTGCTGCGTCGGCCCGACGCTGCTGGCCCTGATCGGCGTGGTCGGCGCGGGCACGGCGTTCGTGTGGGCCACCGACCTCTACGACAACTACCGCTGGTGGTTCCGTCTCGCCGGCCTGGCCGTCACGGCAACGCTGGTCTGGCTCGCGCTACGCCGACGCAACCAGTGCAGCCTCGCCGGTGCCAAGACTCTGCGGTGGCGGCTGCCCGCGGTCGCTGTGATCGCCGTCGCGACCTACGTTGTCCTGTACAGCGTGACCACCTCGCTCGGCAGCCTCGCACCGTGAGGCACACCCAGGGCCAAAGCGTCAGACGGTGGAAGGAGGAAGACCAATTCGACAACTCGCTGTGGGCGACCTTGTCACCGCCCGATCGTTGACCCCGCTCCAGGGCGAAATGACGCGGCTGCCGGATCCGGCTGGGCTGGTCCACCTGCAGTTCCGCCGCTACGCGGGCTGCCCGATCTGCAACCTCCACCTACGCCAGACCACCCAGCGCCACGCCGAGATCGCCGAGAGCGGCGTGACACAGATCGTCGTCTTCCACTCCACCGAAACGGCTCTGCGCCGCTACGGGGCCGACCGGTTCCCCTTCGCGGTGATCGCCGACCCCACCAAGAACCTCTACGCCGAGTTCAAGGTCGAGGCCTCGCCTCACGCCCTATTACACCCCCGCGCTTGGCTCGCCTACGGTCGCAGCGTGACCGCTGCACGATCGCTCAAAGGCACCGCCGACCGGGGAGAACAGCATCTCGGGCTGCCCGCCGACTTCCTGATCGGCTCCACGGGCCTGGTCCTTGCCCGCAAGTACGGTCGACACGCAGCTGATCAATGGTCAGTAGACGAACTTCTCGACCTGACCCGCGAGCACCCGGTCTGATCCGTCGCCTGGGTTTGGCCGCGGGACGTAGTTCCGCTTGGTGGTGACTTCTAGCTTGGCCTCCCCGTAGTTTCCAGCGCAAAAACAACGATTAGCTGTGTCAGAGCATCGGGAGTCAGCCGACATGGTTCGGCTTGGTTGCGGGGAGGTTGTCGGGGCTTGATACACCGGAACGGAAACGTACGGTAAGGCCGCGGGTGCTGCGGCATCCGGCCTGTGAGGAATGGAACGAAATCCGGCAGTGGGCGGGTGACGGCTTGGATGTCGGTGGCGGTCCGTTGCTTGCCGGGTAATGTCGCAGCGTCTTTTGTCCAGCCTACGGAGCCCACCGCGCGAAGGTTTACGGAGCGGTAATCGGCGAGGACCGACCACGCCGGCGACCTGACCGGGTCTGACATGACGGGCTCTGCTGTATCGGTGGCGCCAGACATCGCCGGGTCGGTCTCGCTTCCTGCGCCGGGGGTCTTCGATGTGGCGCTGGGCGGCACCCGCACGCGTTTGCATCTCGATGACGGTCGGTCGATGGTGTTGTCCGTGGCGCGGTGGCGCGCCGCAGCCGGCCGTAGGGATCGGTGGCTGCTGCTGCGGTGCCAGGGCCCGACGGTGGACCTCGGCTGCGGGCCTGGGCGGCTGGTGGAGGCGTTGCTGAGGAAGGGGATCCCGGTGCTGGGTGTGGATTGCTCCGCGCTGGCGGTGCGTTACTGCTTGCTTCGCGGTGCACCGGTCTTGCACGGCGACGTGTTCGCACCACTGCCCGCGGAGGGATCGTGGCGTCATGTGGTGTTGGCCGATGGCAACATCGGCATCGGCGGCGACCCGGTCACCTTGTTGCGCCGCGCTACAAGGCTCCTTGCTCCCGGGGGCAGCATCTTGGTGGAAACGGGTCCCCGCCGGTCAGAGCTGTGGCAGGGACACGCTCGGCTGCAGGATCCCAGCGCCGCCGGGGCGTGGTTTCCCTGGGCGGTCGTCGGCTTGAATGCAGTTTCCGAACTGGCCCGGCGTGCGGGTCTGCGGGTGGTCGCCACGCGCCGCGGGCGGACCCGATGTTTCGCCCAGCTCGCCCAAGACGACTGCGATGAGCGCGCTGGTCGCGGGATCAACGCCCCTGACCACGAACAAGGGTGAGTGGAGAGCACTATGGCAACAGACAACCCCTCGCAGCCCAGTCGCGAGACTTCTCACAGACCAGTCCCGTCGTCTCAGGACGGCTTCCCTGCTGGGTTGTGGCGCTGGCTGGCCCGCCGCAACCCGCCCGGACCGTTTCAGGCCCGGGCTTGGCGCAGTCCGCTGCGGGGCCCGTGGCTGACCTCGGTGTTCGGGCTGGTGCTTCTGATCGTGTTGCCCGTCGTCATCGTCTCCGGGCTGTTGTCGTACGCCGCGTACGCCCCTCGATTCGGGCAGGGCAACCCGGTGGACGTGGGCTGGCTGCGCCTGCCGTACTTCGACTGGCCGACGCGACCGTCGTGGTTGTATCGCCTCACGCAGGGGCTGCACGTCGGACTGGGGCTGATGCTGATCCCGATAGTGCTGGCGAAGCTGTGGTCGGTGGTACCGAAACTGTTTGCGTGGCCCCCGGCACGATCGGCGGCACAGTTGCTTGAACGGCTGTCCCTGGTCCTGCTGGTTGGCGGGATCCTTTTCGAGATCGCCACCGGAGTGCTGAACATCCAGTACGACTACTTGTTCGGCTTCTCCTTCTATACCGCCCATTTCTACGGCGCCTGGGTGTTCATCGGCGCGTTCGTCACGCATGTGGCGTTCAAACTGCCCCATCTGATCCGGGCATTGCGGTCGCGATCTCTACGTAGCGAACTGCGGACCCGTTTGGCCGACACCCGCCCAGAACGACCCGATCCGTACGGCCTGGTCGCGCCCGACCCGGCTCCACCCACTATGAGTCGACGAGGCGCGCTGGCGCTGGTCGGCGGAGGGGCGGTCCTGGTCGGGATACTGACCGCGGGCCAGACGCTCGGAGGCGTCACCCGCCGGTTCGCGTTACTGCTTCCCCGCGGTCGCGATCTAGGCGACGGACCCAACGATTTCCAGATCAACCGCACTGCCACCGCCGCAAACATCAACCCCGCCAGCACCGCCGCCGACTGGTCACTGCGGCTGCTCGGTGGACCGCGGCCGGTGACGCTGACTCGCACTCAACTCGCGGCCATGACACAGCACACCGCGACGCTACCGATCGCTTGCGTCGAAGGCTGGTCCAGCACCCAGACCTGGGGTGGAGTCCGGCTGCGAGACCTCGCTCAGCTCGCCGGCGTACCCCATCCGGCCTCGGCCAAAGTGATGTCTCTTGAGAAGAGCGGGTCGTTCAACCAGGCAACGTTGCAGAGCAACCAGATCCTGCATCCAGACTCCCTGCTGGCCCTGCAGGTCAACCAGGCCGACCTCAGCCTCGATCACGGCTACCCGGCACGGGTCATCGTTCCCGCGCTCCCCGGAGTACACAACACCAAATGGGTCCGTTCCATCGAGTTCCGGGCGACCTGACCATGCCGATCACAGTCGACCCGATCCGCCGCTTCTACGGCGCCCACCCGCTGCACGCGATGGTGCTCCTGGGCTGCTTCGCGCTCACCGGGTACGTCGCACTACAGGTCGTCACTGACGCCTCCTGGCCGAAGATGGCGGCGTGGTTCGTCGGTGCGGTCATCGCCCACGACCTCGTCCTCTTCCCGCTCTATACCCTCGCCGACCGTACCGCCCAACGCACACTGCGGTTCTTGCCACGCCGTCCCAGCACACATCCTCACCCAAGCGCGTTGAACTATCTCCGGGTCCCGGCCCTGGCCGCGGGGCTTGTGTTGCTGTTGTTCTTCCCCGGCATCACCAAACAAGGCCACGACACCTACCTCGCCGCGACCGGCCAAGACCAGCACCCCTACCTGGCCCGCTGGTTGCTCCTCACCGCCGTCTTCTTCACCCTCAGCACCCTGCTTTACACGCTTCGCCTCGTCCACGCGGCCCGCGGCCGCGCCACAGCCGATTGACCGACCCGCCACCTGCCCGAGATCGCGACCACCATCAACTGACTGCACAGACGTCCCCGCCGAGCGGCTACAGCGGAAACAGACCGCCCACGATCCGCGGTTACACCAGTCCGCGGCAAGCCGATCAACGAAGCTTCCCACCGGCTGCTTCGTCTTGCGGATACCGCTAGCCGGCGGACTGCAAGAGACAGCCGGGTTCAGCCTGTGGCAAGGCTGAACATGCACGCCGACTGAGCCTTCGTCCTGAATCAGCGGCCTCGAGCAGATAGCTGTGCGTCCCGCCGCGGGATCCAACCAGCCCCGGTATCTAGGTGTTGGTGGGACCGCTGGCGGGTGTCTGGAGTGCGGCGGCGGGGATGGTGCCGTCGATGAGTTGGCTGGCGATAGTGCTGAGTTGTTGATGGTTGCGGCGGGCATGGGCACGCAGCAGGGTGAAGGCATCGTCGAGGCCGATCCCGGCACGCTCGGACAAGACACCTTTGGCCTGTTCGAGCAGGACGCGGCTGTTCAGCGCGGACTGAAGCTGTTCGGCCAGTACTTCGCCGTGGCGCACGGTGCGTTCTTGGAGCAGCCCGACGGTGGCGATGTCGCACAGTGCCTGGCCCAGGGCGATGTCAGCATCGCTGAGGGCGGTGCGGGCGGTGCAGAACAGGTTCAGAACCCCGATGACCTGGCCGCGCAGACGAAGCGGGAGGGCGTGGGTGGAGCGGTACCCCGCGGCGATGGTGGCGGCCCGGAACCTGGGCCAGCGTTCCTCGACCTGGTCCAGGTCGATGTTCACCATCTGCTCGCCGGTGGAGTAGCAGTCCAGGCAGGGGCCTTCGTCGTTTTGCAAGACGAACAACTCCAGCAGCCTGGCCTCGTTGGTGGTGGAGGCCATCACGTGCAGCACGCCGCGCTGGTCGGCCAGGATCAGGCCGGCCGCGTCGGCCTGCAGCAGTTCGACGCTGCGCTCGCACAGGGTGTGAAGCAGATCGATGACGTCGAAGTTGTCGACGAGGGTGTCGGCGAGTTCGACAAACACCTCCGTGAGGCGCTGTTCCCTGCTCATTTGGTGCCGCCTTTCCGGACCAGAAGGTGCCGCGAGCACGTGGTGGTGTTACTCATCATGATCGTCCTCAGGGTAGAAGGTCACTCGTCGGGCCACCACATCTTGAGCGAGCTCGAGCAGCGGGCGATCCTTGGCGTAGGCGCGGGCGCGCAGCAGCAGCAGCGCCTCGTTGATGCCGACCGATGCCTGGACGGTGATGATGCCGGTGGCCTGGTGGATCCCTCGGTGCCCGTCGGCGGCCTGGGCCAGTTGAGGGTGCAGCCGGTCCGGTGGCATTTCGTGTTGCAGGTCCAGCAGGATCGTGGTCGCGGCGGCGGCGTAGTCGAGCGCTTCGGCCAGCTGGAGGCTGTCCAGCGGGCCGGGCTTGTCGCGGTAGAGGTCGAGGACGCCGAGCCGGATGGCTCCGATCTGCAGCGGGAACGCGAAGACCGCAGCGATCCCGGATCCGGCCGCGGCCGGTGCGAAGGCGGGCCAGCGTGCTCCTGCCCGGGCGACATCGTGCTCCAGGACCGGTCGCCGGTCACGAAACGCGTTCAGGCACGGGCCTTCACCGAGGGTGTACTGGAGGTTCTCCATCACCTCGGCCGGCCCATCGGTGGCCGCAAGGGTGCCACCATGGCCGGTTGGTGTCATCAGCGCGACTCCAGCCCCGCTGACCGGCACCGCCGCGGTTGCCGAAGCGCACAGTCTGCCCCAGACGGTGTCACCGTCAAGGCTGGTTGGGTCTGGCTGGTCGACAGCCAGCACCTCGAGGAGGATCTGCCGTAGGCGTAGCGATGCCACTGCCTCACACCCGTCCTGGGCCGGTATCCGCGCGCCGTGGACGGCTGACCGTGAGCACACGGCCTCGACGTCGCTTGCCTACGATGCCCGCCGCGATGATGTCTGGCGACCTGCCGCGCCGACGCTGCCTGGAGCACCTGTTTGTCAGTGGGTGGGCGCGGCGACCGGAGGTCATGACCGACGTCCCGGTCCCGGGCGTAGCTGCTCGCCCGGAAGCCGCCGGGTGATGACCAGGTCGTGGGCGATGTCGCGGAGCTTGCGATTGTCGTCCTGCGAACAGCGCCGCAGCAGCGCGAACGCCTCCTCACCGTCGACCTCGAGGCGTTCCATCACGATGCCCTGGGCCTGCCCGATCAGGGCCCGCGAATCGATCGCCTCCGACAGATTCACCGCGCTCCGGACCGAAGCGATAGCCAGCGCGGCATGGACGGCAAGCAACTTCGCTGTTGCTGTGTCGGCCGGGGTGAACCTGGTGGATTGAGCAGCGTAGAAGGCGATAGCGCCAAGAACAGTCTGGCCGACGGCCAGCTCGACGACCTGGACGCTGCGGACGCCGGCACCGGTCTCCTCGTGACCGCCGGTGGGCTGCAGGAGGCTGGCTTGAGCATCGGGTGGATCGGAAGTGACCATGATGGCTGGCCACCGTCCGGTGGGCTGCAGCCGGATCGTGGCCGAGTCGCAGTGCACGTCGGCCATGGCGAACCTGAGTACCTTGGCGAGGACCTGGTCGAGGTCGCGGGTTGCGGCCAGGTCGACTGCCAGCGCGGCGAACTTCGTGGCCGTTGGCAACTGAGATTCGACCGACGGTGCGACTGGGTCCGGATCTGGATTCGCGATCGTCACGCCGGCGGGCCCCGTCCGGCGTCGCTGGCGGCCGTCGTCCACAGCGCGCCTATCTGCCGCCTCCAGATCCCTCAGGCCAGACGACAGCAGCACAGCCACGGCGGTGACGGGCAGGCCGAGCAGATCAGCGACGTCGCCGACCATGTGGTCCCCGCACCGCACCAGTGCGACCGCCGAGCGCTGCTGGCGAGCGACTTCGGTCGACTCGGCCATCCGCGCCGTGGCCGGCCCGCGCGACGACCGATCCGTATCGGCCATGCAGCGGGTCGAGTACAGATAGGTCGACCGGGCGAGTTGACGCCGCAGACCGCCCCCGCCACCGGCCTCAGCTTTGGTAGCTGTCGCTGCGGGATCAGCGCAGGCCCGGGCGATGACATCGACCACGACGGCCTCGGCCCCGGGCCGGGTCGCCGAGAATCGCGAGGGCCAGACCGAACAGCGCCCCGCCGTGACGGTCACAGATCTGGCCGACGGCTGCGGCATCTCCGCTGCCCGCGGCCTCCAGTAAATCCCGCCGTTCAGCCGACAGCGAGTCAGTTGCTAGTGCCGCTCGCCGTGAGCGACGACGCTGTGGAATGACTGTTCGAGACATCGGACGGCCCCTTCGTTGGCGCTCCATGGAGAGCCGCCAGGGTCCGGGGCAGCAACACGACCGTACCCCGTGCTGTCGTACAACCGGTACCGAATCCTGCGCAACCCAAAACCAGGCCGTGTGCCAAACGGCTCCCCTGTATCGGGGCGAACTAGCTCGCTCTATCACTCCGCAGCGGTGCCCGGGGCAACGAGCGGGGTCTGTTACGCGAAACGCATGTAACGTCACTTATAGGCCCCAGGCGATCAGCCGCCCGGGCGACGCGCTGCCCCAGACCCTGGCGGCACACCTCACCGTGTGTTATCACCAAAGGAGCTGGCTGCGTTGTCCGAGACGCCGAGACCCAGTCCGGCCACGACCGGACGACACAACCCGCTGCCCGTCGTGATGGAACAGGTCGCCGACGGCGACCGCGACGCGTTTTCCGCCCTGTACGACGTGGCCGCGTCCCGAGCGTTCGGTATCGCTCTTCGCCTACTGCGCAACCCGGCCCTGGCCGAAGAGGTCGCCCAAGACGCCATGGTCGAACTGTGGCGAACAGCCGCCCGCTACGACCCGGGCCGCGGCTCGGTCGAGACCTGGACCCTCACCATCGCTCACCGGCGAGCCGTCGACCGGGTCCGGCGAGATCGAGCCGGCAAAGAACGAGACCTTGAGGATGCCCGTGCCTCCACGATCAGCTTCGACGCCACCGCCGAAACCGCCACCAGACACACCGACATCCGCGGCTGCCTGCTCTCGCTGACCGATCTCCAGCGCCAAGCCGTCGTGCTGGCCTTCTACGAGGGCTACAGCTACCCGGAAGTCGCCGCCCTCCTCGAAGTGACGCTCCCCACCATCAAAGCCCCGATCCGCGACGGTCTACGCAGGCTGCGCGACTGCCTCACACCGGTAGGGGCCGCATGACATCGACAACCCAGCCGGCCCTGGCTCTCACAACCACCCCTACCAGCGCCGCCGACCTGCATCACCATCAAACAGACCGGATCACGATCAGAGTCGGCGATGGTGTCATCGTCCTGACTGCCATCGGTCGCATCGACCGGCTGACCGCGGCGAGGCTTCGCGAAGACCTACTCGACGTCTGGCCGGCCTGCGCCGGAATCCTGACCGTGGACCTGTCGGCCTGCACCTACCTCAGCATCGACGCCGTCCACGCCCTCCAAGAGATCTGGCGCCGCCCCACCCGGGCCTACGGCAGGTTACGGGTGATCGCCAACCACCCCGACGTCATCGCAGCCCTCGACGCCGCGAACATCCCCCGGGTCCGCACGGCTCGCGGCACCGCTCCAGCCGCCCCGACCGTTGCCGCGTCGCTCTCGCCGGCTCTGGTCTCGGCCAGAGCCGAGGAGGACCGGAACAGGATTGAACGCTAGCCTCCACGTTTCACGGAAATTTGGGCGACACGTGATGTGAAAAGGCGAGAGTGCCTTGCCTGTAAGGGAAAATTGGGTTTGCGAAGACTCAATGATCTCGAACAGAAAGACACTCTCAGGTGAAGCGTAGCAAGGGTGGGTCCCGGTTCAAGGTGTCCGCGGATGGTAAGGGGATCGTGTCGCACGCCGGCACGGCATTGCTGCGGGAGCTGGCAGCCTCGACCGGGCTGGTGCAGGGATGGACCGAGGCGTTGATCGATACCTACCGGTTGCCGCCGTTGCATGCACCGGGGCAGGTGCTGGCCGATATCGCGGTGTCGATCGCTGATGGCGGTGATGCGCTGCGGCATTTGCGGACGCTGCGCGACCAGCCGCGCCTGTTCGGGCTGGTCGCGTCCGACCCGACCGCGTGGCGGGTCGTCGACAAGGTCGATGACACCAAACTGGGCCTGTTACGGGCAGCGCGGACAAGCGCCCGGGAGAAGGCCTGGGCCGCAGGCGCGGGACCGGACCTGTCCGAACCGATGTGGCTGCACTTCGACGCGACCCTGCTGACCGCGCACTCGGACAAGGAAAACGCCGCACCCACCTGGAAGAAAGGCTACGGCTTCCACCCGCTGCTGTGCTACCTGGACCGCCCCGACATCTCCGGTGGAGAGGCGCTGGCTGGGCTGCTGCGGCCCGGGAACGCAGGCTCAAACACCGCCGCCGACCACGTGAAGGTGCTCGACCTGGCGATCGCTGCGCTGCCCGGCAACGCCCGGCCCCGACCCGGACAGACCGACAGGCCCAAGATGATGGCCAGCGCCGACTCAGCCGGCGCGACCCACACGTTCGCTGCCGCGCTCCGCGCCCGCGGGATCGGATACTCCCTCGGGTTCTCCGTCGACCACAACCTCCAACACGCGATCCTCGCAACTCCCGAACACGCCTGGCTACCCGCCTACAACGCCGACGGACAACCCCGCCGCGGAGCCTGGGTCGCCGAACTCACAGGGCTACTCAACCTCGACAACTGGCCGACCGGTTCCCGCGTCATCGTCCGCCGCGAACGACCCCACCCCGGCGCCCAACTCACCTTCACCGACATCGACGGACACCGCTTCACAGCCTTCCTCACCGACACCACCGGCGGACAGGTCCCCGACCTCGAACACGAACACCGCGGCCACGCCCGCGTCGAAGACCGCATCCGCACCGGCAAAGACACCGGAATGCGCAACCTGCCCTTCCACGCCTACACAGCCAACGCCTGCTGGCTCGAACTCGCCCTCACCGCCGCCGACCTAATCACCTGGTCCCAAGCCCTCTGCTTCACCGCCACGCTGGCCCGCACCGAACCAGCCACCTTCCGCTACCAGGCACTACACGTCGCCGCCGTCCTCGTCCGCACCGCCCGCGGCCGACACCTCCGACTCGACCAAGACTGGCCCTGGACAACCCACCTCACCACCGCCTTCCAACGCCTCCGCGCCGCCCCCTGGCCAGCCACCTAACCCCGGCCCTGCATCCCTACCACCCAAGGACATCGGAACCCGCCCACCCGACGCGACAGCCGGGCCCGACCCATGCCACCAACGACCAAACCCGCCTAAAACAAGACACCCGAGGACACGCCATGAGGTGCCACGAACCTTCCGGACAGTGCCCCAACTAAGATTGGGCCGTCTGGAGAGGACAGATCTTGCCTCGTCCGAAGAAGAATTTCACTCCCGAATACCGGGAGGAGGCCGTGAAGTCGGTGATCGAGACTTCGCGGCCGGTAGCCCAAGTGGCCAGGGAACTCGGTATCAATCCGGGAACTCTCAGTAACTGGGTGAGTGCCTATCGGCGTGATCATGCCGGCGCGGAACCTGCTTTGGATGTTGCCGAGCGGGCTCGGCTTCGGGAGCTTGAGCGGGAAATGCGGGAACTCCGAATGGAAAACGAGTTCTTGAAAAAAGGTGTGCCACGAACACAGGAGGCTGCGTGAGGTAGGTCAGGCAGGCGAATGTGGTGTTGTGCGAATGATGAAGGGGTAGTGGCCCTTCGGAGTCGCTCGTCGGGAGTGAGGCTTCAATCACCTCATGCTGCGTTGGCTGAAGACCGTCGTGGTGAACGATGGGGAAAAGGCGTCCGTGATGGCGTCAGATGGGGATCAGGAAGACGAACGCGAGTGAATCGCTGACGACGTGTCGAAATGGATATAGATGACATCGAAACCGGGGCTTCTTTTTGGTGCTGGGATGAGTCTGGTGGGTGTTCCCGATTTCTGGCCAGGTGGTGTCCGGCATGGAGGCGACGTGAGCCTGGTCTGCGGCTTTCGCATGGAACGTGGGAAGGCATGCCCTGATAGTGCCGCGTTGGTGGCGGCGAGAGGGAGCGCGCCGAGCAGCAGAAACTGTGAGGCGTTGAGTACCGATGCGGGGTATGCCGGCGGACCGGCTCGTAGTAGTGGTGAAGCGGCTGTAATGGGCGTGGAGCGAAGGGGCCGGACCATTCGGGTTGGTGGAGCAGTCAACCAGCGAAAGCTGGGAGGAGCTGGATGAGTCAACCGAGGTCGTCGATGAAGTCGTTCGAGATTTCGAAATGGGCTGTGCACGAGGCGTATCGCAGGGTGAAGGTAACCATTCAGGTGGGCTGGTGTGACTGATGTGGCTGGCGTGAGCGTGTCGGCTTGACTGTGTCGGGTGCGTGGGCAGGGTTGTGGTCGTGTCCGAGGCCCCAACCTATGAGCAGTTACTGGCGTTGGTCGGTGAGCTGTCGGCTCGGGTAGCGGAGTTGACCGAGCAGAACGCGGCGCAGGTGGAGCGGATCGCTGAGCTGGAGCGGCGGCTGGGTCAGAACTCGGGCAACTCGTCGCTGCCGCCGAGCTCGGATCGGTTCGGCAAGCCGCGCTCGTTGCGGGGCAAGACCGACCGGAGGCCGGGCAAGCAGCCGGGTTCACCGGGTTCGGCGCTGCGGCAGGTCGATCAGCCCGATGAGGTGGTCGACCATGTTCCATCCGAATGCGGCGGCTGCGGGGCGGACTTGGAACCGGCCCGAGCCGTCGGGGTGGTGCGCCGTCAGTTGCACGACATCCCCGAGGTCACCGCGAAGGTGACCGAGCATCGGCTGCACAAGCGTCGCTGTGGTTGCGGCCTGGTGACCACCGCAACGGCGCCGGACGGGGTGAACGCGCCGGTGGCCTATGGGCCGAACCTGCGCGCGCTCGCGGTGTATCTGCTGGTGTTCCAGCATGTCCCGGTCGAGCGCACCGCGCAGTTGATCGCCGACGTGACCGGGGCGCGCTGCTCGACTGGCTGGGTCAGTGGCGTGCTCGCGCAGGCTGCGGAGGCGCTGGCCGACACGGAGGCGCTGATCAAAACCCTGATCACGCTGGCACACCTGGTCCACGTCGACGAGACCAGCCTGAACGTTGCCGGCAGCAAGCAGTGGCTGCACGTGGCCTGCACCGAAACCCTGACCGCCTACCACCTGCACGAGTCCCGGGGCCGAAAGGCTGTCGATGCCTTCGGGGTGCTGCCCGGCTTCACCGGCGTCGTCGTGCACGACGCGCTCAGCGTCTACGACGGCACCGACTATGCCACCGCCACACACGCGCGCTGTGCCCACATCGCCCGCGAGTTGGTCGCGGTCGCCGAAATCCATCCCGGCCAGGCCTGGCCGACAGCCGCGCTGGACGCCCTGTACGGGTTGAACGACGCCGCTCACGCCGCCCGCGACAACGGTCTGCAACAGACCCCGCCCGAGATCGGCAACCCGCTGCTGGACAACTGGCGACACGCGATCTTGTGCGGGCTGGCCTGTCATCCCCGCCGCGACGGACGCAAACAATCCAAGACCCGCAACCTGCTGGAACGGCTCCGCGACCGCGACCAGCAGGTACTCCTGTCGCCCGCCACCCCGGCCTCGTGCCGTTCACGAACAACCAGGCCGAGCGCGATCTGTGACCCGCGAAAACCCAGATCAAGATCTCTGGCTGCCACCGCGCCAGCACCGGAGCACAAGCCTGGCTCCGCGTCCGCGGCTACATCTCCACCGCCCGCAAACACCGCATCTACGTTCTCACCGCGCTACGCGACGCCATCACCGGCAACCCCTGGAAACCACCGGTGCCAACCGGAACCTGAATGGTTACTCTGTGAGAGCCCGGGGGTGCGATTCCCCCGGGCCACTCGACCGGCGCAGGATCAGAAACGCCCGATCGGCATCGACGCTGAATCGTTCCATCAAGATGCCCAGCGCCTGACCGACCACGCCCCGCGCGTCGACCGCGCGCTGCAAAGTGTCCTCTTGGCGGGCACTGGCCACCGCGACCGAGGCGTGCCGGGCCAGTAGGTGCGCGATCGCGACGTCCCTGGGCTCGAACGCGTACGGCTTTGCGGCCACCACGTTCAACACACCCAGCATCTCGTCGCCGACGCGGATCGGGATCGCCAGCACACTGCGCAGACCCAGCTCGGCCAGCTGTGCGGCCCACACCGACCACCGGTCATCGGACACGGTGTCGCCCACCAGCACCGTGAGCTGATCCGTGACCGCCGCCAGGCAGGGACCCGCGCCGGCCGTCAGTAGCACCACGGCAGCCAAATCCTCACCGACCCGCGAAGTCTGCCCCCAGGTCAGCTACCCAAGCACTTGGCCTCCAGGGTGTATGAGGCGGTCGGTTGGCGTGCGGACCCCGCGACAGGGTGAGTGATGCGAGTGGCGAGCGAGCGGTCGGCGCAGATCTTGTTGGAGTTGACCGGGGCGGCGGCTGGTGCAGGGCCAGGCGAGGTGGCCGCGTACTGGTGCGGGCGTGTGCCGCAGCGTAGCCGGTGACTGGTGTCGGGCCGGTGTGGACGACTGATTCGGGGCCAGGGTCGATGCTGGCGGCGAGCGATGGCCCGGGGTGATGGAGGAGTTGTAGTTCACCGTTGGTGAAGGGCCGTGTGGAGTCGACGTCGACGGGGGCGGCCGGTGCTGCAGCCGGATCTGGTACACGGACTGGACCGGCCCGGTGGCCGGTGTTCGCGTCTGGTGCACTGGACGCGGGGGTGTTCGCGGTGTTTGCGTTCCCGTTGCAGCTGGGCGGTCACCGGGTCGGGGTGCTGGATCTTACCGCGAGCGGGTGGGCCTTTGAGCGAGCTCGAGATCGCCGAGGCGCTGGCGTTCGCTGAGGCGGCGGCGACGACGGCTGTGGCATCTGCAGGCCGATGGCGTCGACCTGACCGGCCCGTACCGCTGACGTTTGTCGCCCGGACGTTACGGTTCGATGTCTGAGGGCGAACGCGGGCCGGTGACGGGCTCACCTTCCCAACCCACCCGCGGGTGGGTTGGGGGCTCAAGGGAGCAGACGTGCTTAGGTATGGGTGTTGATCAATGCAATATCGAGCCGCTGGCTGGACCAGCGACGGGGCGGGGCGGTGACCATGGTGACTGCGCGGTCGGCTCAGATCCTGTCGGGGCTGACCCGTGCCACGTTCACAGGCGCCCAGGCGGGCGGCCTTCCTTCGCTGCTGGTCGAGGCGTGTGCCGCAGCGCTGCCCGTGACCGGTGTCGGATTGGTGTGGATGACCAATACGGGGCCGGGGTCGATGCTCGCGGCGACCGATGGCCCGGCCCGGGTGCTGGAGGAGTTGCAGTTCACCCTTGGCGAGGGGCCGTGTGTGGAGTCGTCCACGACCGGTCGGCCGGTGCTGCATCCGGACCTGGAGCGGACCGGGGCGGCTAGGTGGCCGGGGTTCACCGCGGGTGCGCTGGAAGCCGGCGTGCGGGCGGTGTTCGCGTTCCCGTTGCAGGTCGGCGGCATCCGGGTGGGTGTGCTGGACCTGTACCGCGACCAGACCGGAGTGCTCGGTGATGCCGAGGTCACTGAGGCGCTGGCCTTTGCTGACGCGGCAACGACGATCTTGCTGCATCTACAGGCCGATGCCGAGGAGCTGCATCCGCTGCTGGCCGAGGCGATCGGTTACCGCACGGTGGTGCATCAGGCGACCGGCATGATCGCTGCACAGCTGGATGCCGGACTGGCTGAGGCGTTGGTGATGCTGCGCGCCCGCTCGTACGCGCTGGAACGGCCGGTCACCGACGTGGCGGTCGATGTGGTGGCCCGGCGGTTACGGTTCCACCAGTGACGACCACCCGGCCGATAACGATCGACTGGAACAGGCACAGCCCCCAGGGCACTGAAAGGAAGACGACGAAATGACGCAACGCGAAGAACGCTTGGCGGAGGTCTTCGTCGAGCTGGCCGATACCTTGACCGCCGAGTTCGACCTGGTCGACCTGCTCGCCACCTTGGCCGAGGTCAGCGTCGAGTTGCTCGCCGTGGACACGGCCCGGGTTGATGCTGGCCGACCAGCGCGGCGACCTTCACTTCATGGCCTCCTCCGATGAGCAGGCCGAGCTGCTGGAGTTATTCGAACTCGAGCACAGCCAAGGCCCCTGCGTGGACTGTTTCCGGACCGGTCAACCGGTAGTCAACGTCGACCTGACCGCGGGACGGTGGCCCCAGTTCGCCGCGGCGGCGCTCGCCGCCGGGTACGGGGCAGCGCACGCGCTGCCGCTGCGGCTGCGCGGTGAAGTGATCGGCGCGATGAACCTGTTCAGCACCGGCACCGCTGCCCTGACAGCCGAAGACCTCAAGCTGGGGCAGGCGCTGGCCGACATGGCCACCATCGGCCTGCTCCACGAGCGGGCTGTGCGGGAGCGGGAGGTGCTGGCCGAGCAGCTCCAGCACGCGCTGAACAGCCGGATCCTGATTGAACAGGCCAAAGGCATGCTTGCCGAACGGGCCGGGCTGCCACTCGGCGAAGCGTTCGCCGCGATGCGTTCCTACGCCCGCAGCAATAGCCAGACCCTCACCGCTGTGGCCAATGCCATCATCGGTGGCTCACTCGACAAAGCCGCCATCCTCGCTCACTGACCTGGTACGCGCAGTCCTCAGGACTTCACGCGAAGAGCGGTGTACGGGATACGCCTGCGCATGGCCCAATCGTGAAGATCTGTTCGACGATGATGACGCCGGACAGCCGGGCGAGGCGCATGATGGGGGCAGAGTCGGCCGAGTTGGGGCGGGCGGGTCCAACGGGGCCCGATAAGCAGGAGAGGCCTAGCGATGAGCGGCACCGGTCACGGCACTATCGACAACACATCTGATGTTTTCGCCGACCTGGCAATGGAACTCTACGAATCCGTCGGTGTGGAACACACGGCCGCGGCGGTCCTGCAGTTCGTACTGCCCGCGGTCGGCTGCAGTCACGCCGCGATGGTACTGGCTCACCGCAGCGGGAGGCCCGCGATCGCTGCCGTTACCGATCCGATCATGGAGACCGTCTCCCAGTTACAGATGGACACCGGTGACGGTCCGCTGATCGTGGCCCTCGCCGACGGCATCCCCGTCCTGGTCCGCGACAGCACCACAGATGCGCGGTGGCCCGAGTGGGCCACCAAGACCTGTGAGCTGGGGCTGCGGACCGTCCTGCAGGTGCCGCTGCGCACCGGGCAGCGCACCACCGGCGTACTGACCTTTGGCAGTTCCGGACCGGATGCGTTCGACGCCGGGGACGAGGCGATCGCTCACATCCTGGGCCTGCACGCCGCGATCGCGATGGGCACAGCCCGGCACGAGGAGACGCTGCACCAGGCAGCCGATGCCCGCAAACTGATCGGGCAGGCGATGGGGATCCTGATGGAGCGCTACAGTCTCGACGACGAACAGGCGTTCGCGACCTTGCGCCGCTACTCCCAAGACAACAACATCAAGCTGCACACC
Organism: Kribbella qitaiheensis; assembly: GCF_014217565.1. Taxonomy (NCBI): domain Bacteria; kingdom Bacillati; phylum Actinomycetota; class Actinomycetes; order Propionibacteriales; family Kribbellaceae; genus Kribbella; species Kribbella qitaiheensis. The sequence goes on along the minus strand of NZ_CP043661.1, from coordinate 2,344,431 downwards.
GTCGCACTCAGGTTGATTGCCACCCGCAACCTTCCCGGGCGATCAGCCCCACCGTCTAACAGTGACATCGCTCAAATGACCCGAGGACGCCCAGCCAGTGTGCAGCCGTCAACTTGAGCCTCCGGATATCGAGCGACGGCAATCGCCGATACAACACTGCTCAGTCCGCTAAGCAGGGCGTCCGTCGACCACCCTCCCAGGGCCATGCCGGCTGATACCGGAACGGTGACGAGAGTTGCGCAGGGCGCCCTTGGCGTGGTTTCGTTATGCGTACAAACACTCTTCGAGTGGTGCTGCCTCGGACCCCGGTAGCGCATCGAGCCGATGTATCTACCCCGGATCGGGGCATTGTCATGTCCGTATCGCTGCGACACCGACGGCCAGCCTCCACGCCCCTCGCGACGCACCATCAGCAGAACGCCGCGGGCGACCGCCGGCTGCTGACGTCGGCGCGAGGCGGCGACGACGCCTCGATCGCGCAGATCTACGACCTGCACGGCCTAGCGCTGCTCAACTTGGCCTGCGCGGTCTCGAGTGACCGCGAAGCCGCCGAGTCGGCCGTCGTCGAGGCTGTGGTCCAGGCCTGCACCGGCTACGGCAACGCTGACCCGTCCGGCAGTCTGCGTCACCAACTCGCCCGGCTGACCTACACCCACTGCGTGCGCCCCCGCGGCTCCTCTCAGGCATCGGCCGCGGCTGGCGGAGGGGTCCAGCCGCAGTCGGGGCTGGGGGTGGCGGCAAGCCGTGGGTTCAGCGTCTTGTCGCGCCACCAGCGGGGTGTCTTGGCGCTGACCGTCTTCGGTGACCATTCCTACCGCGAAGCCGCCGACTTGCTGGATGTCACGCCGGCCACGGCGGGCCGGGCTGCTGAAGTCAGGTCTGCTCGAATGCCGGCGAGCGATCGACGGCCTGCCGAACACCACGAGCTCCCTGCCCGGGCCCCGAACTGAACCTCAGATAGCTGACCGACACGGGTCAGCGGATCCGGGTCGGCCCCATCACCAATGACGGGTGCGTTCCGGTTGCAAGGAGAGGCCATGTCGTCAACCTTCACCCCGAAGGTTCGCCAGCCGGTGGCCGAGACGGCGGCTCGACGAGCGACCCAGATCTGCCTGCAGGTAGCCGATGGCCTGCTGGTCATCGACGTAGCCGGCACCTTGAACCACCACTACACGGCACAGTTGCGGGAGGTGCTGCTGGATGCGTGCGACCTCAGTGCCGGGGTGGTGCAGCTGAACCTCGACAAGACCGACGGTCTGGGAGAGGACCTGCCAGCAGTCCTCCGGGAAGCTCTGCAACGGTCCTGGACCAATCGTTGCCGCCTGCAAGTAGTCGCGACGAACCCGGAGGTTCTCGACGCCCTGATGGACGCGGGCATCGTGAACGACCTCGAGGTTCTGTCCATCGTCACCGCAGCGCCACCGACCAAAGGTGGACCTCGAGGGGCCCCGCGTCGCGAATCTCGCAGGCGACCGGCTTTCAATCCACCAGGGATAGCTCCCAGACCGCGACAAGGTGATGAGGCCGCGTCGCGGTGTCGATGATCTGCGTCGGTCGTTCGCTGCTTGGCGGCGGCCAGATCGGCCGCGGCCAGATCGGCTGCGGCCGGACGGCGAAATAGGCCCGCGCCGTCTCCCATCCGGGGTGCCTATAGCTCCGAACACCGTGGAGGTGATTCCTTTGAGACCGTCGACAGTAGAAGCCACGACCGGCAGCGAGTTCCCATCGACGACATCTCGCCGCAGCGGCGGTGAGATCCGATGAGGGGATGGAAGCCGGTCTGGCGCTGGGTGGCCGCGAGCAGCGGGTTCGCCGCGTTGGTGGTCGTCGGCGTGGTCGTCTTCGGACCCGACAGCTCCACCAGTGCGTCGCAGAGTGCCGGGCCGCCGACCGGACAGACCCAGCCTGGTTCGGCGGCCAGTTCTGCTGATCCCGCCCTCGTGGACCGGATGCTGGATCAGTTGCGCGACGGGAAGCCGGTCGAGCCTCAGTTCAGCTCTGGTGACAACCCCGCGCAGGGCGTGCCGATCGAGGCGATCAAGGCCAAGCCCGGCGAGCAGTTGCGGCTCGGGCGGCTGGTGATCCCCAAGTTGGGTGTCGACCAGCAGCTCAACAACGGCGTCGACGAAGCAGCCCTGGTCCACGGTGTCGGCCACTGGCCCGGCACTCCGCTGCCCGGTAGTCCCGGCAACAGCGTCGTCAGCGGCCACCGGAGCACCAACGAGAAGCCGTTCCTGCACCTCGAGCGGCTCAAGTCGGGCGATCCGATCCGGGTCACCGTTGGCGACCGCACGATGACGTACAAGGTGATCGCGAACACGATCGTGCCCGAGTCCGGCTACGTGCAGTTCGTGTTGCGCCAACCCACCAAGCCGGCCGACAAGCTCATCACCTTGTTCGCCTGTAACCCCCTGACCGCCCACTACCAGCGCATCGTCGTTCAGGCACGCGCGGTGGAAGGAGGGCCGACCAATAGGTAACAGTCCGGCAGTGAGCCGGGAGCAGACGCTTCCGGATCGATTGCACTGAAGGAGAGTCATGGGTATCAACAAGATCTTCGGGGGCCGTCCGGTACTCGAATTCGCCGACGAGCACAGCAGGCGCAGCTTCCTGCGCAATGCAGCCCTCATCGGCGTCGGCGTCACCTACGTCGCCACCCGCCCCGGCGACCCGGTCGCCTTCGGCAACGCCGACCGTGGCTTCAAGAACGATGCCGCCAAGTCCGATCTCGACATCCTCAACTACGCCCTCACCCTGGAGTACCTCGAGGCGGCGTTCTACACCGCCGGGTTGAAGGCTAAACTGCTCAAGGGCCGCGACCTGGAGCTGATCGACCCGATCCAGCAGCACGAGACCGACCACGTGGCCACGGTGCGCAAGACCATCACCGACCTGGGCGGCAAGCCGGTCGCGCAGCCGAAGGTGAAATTCCCGGCCGGCACTTTCACCAGCCGCGCAGCGTTCCTGAAGACTGCCGGCACGTTCGAAGAGCTCGGCGTCAAGGCCTACCACGGTCAGGTCACGCTGGTGAAGGACCCGGCCCTGCTCGCCGCCGCAGCCTCCATCGCCGGGGTCGAGTCCCGGCACGCGGCCATCATCGCCCAGATCACCGGCGGGAACCCGTTCCCGGCGCCGATCGAGGCCAACCTTCCGATGGGCGCGGTCCTCAAGGCCGCCATGCCCTTCATCGCGAAGTAGGAGGACCAGCACATGACTGACACAACTGCCGATCTCATCCACGGCAACGCCTCCGCAGTACCGGCCGGCGTCGCAATCGGGGCCCTGAACAACGGGTTCCACCTCGCCTCCGCGAAGGACTTCAACAGCGACATCGAGGTCCTGAACTACGCGCTCACGCTGGAGTACCTGGAGGCCGAGTTCTACCGCCAGGGCAACAAGGCGAACCTGGTGACGGGCAAGGAGAAGCAGTACCTGATGCAGATCGGCGCCGACGAGGCCTCGCACGTCGCGACGCTGACCGCCACGATCCAAAAGCTCGGCGGTACCCCGGTCGGCGCCCCGGCCGTCGACTACGGCGGTGCCTTCGACAGCCGCAAGAGCTACCTGACCACCGCGCACATCTTCGAGAACAAGGGCGTCGGCGCCTATCTCGGAGCGGCCGGGTTCATCAAGAACAAGATGATTCTCCAGGCCGCGGCCGGCATCTTCGGCGTCGAGGCCCGCCATGCCGCTGTGGTCGGCAACCTGCTCGGTCTCAAGGCCGAAGGGGGCGTCTACATGGGGTCCTTTGAAAAGGGCGCGTCCAAGAGCAACGTCCTGGCCGCGGTCGCACCTTTCCTGGTGAACCCCGACAAGGTCGTTGCCGCAATCACCTACTGATCACGGCACCGTCCAAGCCCAGCCGGTCACTCCACCGAGTGGCCGGCAGGCGTTCGTCTGACGCGAGAGTTCGGACGCCAAAGTGGCCGAAAGCCACATCGTGCCGCCACCTCGCGTCGACATTTGCATCCGCCCCAGCACCTATTGCGGTACCGCTCCGACAGGGCGTTCAACGGTTGGCTACATCGCCCGAACGAACAGCACAGCCGGGCGCGAGTAGACAAACGGTGAAAGCCCTGTGTCCGGGTCGTCCATGCTTGACGATGGTGATCGCCCTTTTGAGGTGATCGTCGATGGGTACCGAACGGACAAGTGTTGGCACGACTAGGTCGATGGTTGACCACGGAATCGGGTGCGCTTTTGTTGCTAGGCGCAAGTTCCCGGGCCGCTCGGCTGACGATCTGAAGGAGTTGGTAGGCGATGTCGGACAAGAGGGCCAACGTCCTTGCCCAGGAAGTCTTTGGCGAGGCAGTCAATAGTGGGAACCTCAACGGATTCGATGACCTGGTAGCGGTAGGCACGGTCGATGACGGTCCCGCTCCTGGTCTGATCCCAGGGCCGTCGGGCTACCAGGATCTGATCAAGGTCCGGGGTCTTCAGATCGGCCGGTTCGTTGTCGGCAAGCTCGTCGAACGCTGGGGTGGCAGCGACCAGCTTGGCAGCATGACCCGGCTCGGACTGGTCGCCGTATGAACCGACAGATGAGCCTGTGGAAGGGGTTTGGAGCCGGGCTAGCTGCCGGCGCCGCCGGTACGACGGCGCTCAACGCCGTGACCTATCTCGATCTGGCCCTGCGCGGGCGTCCGATCAGCAGCACTCCAGAGGACCTGGTGGAGAAGCTCGTCGCCAGCGCCAACGTCGAGATCCGCGGCGACGAGGAAAGCCGCAGCAATCGGGTCAGCGGGCTGGGCCCGCTAACCGGGCTCGCCGCGGGCCTCGCTGTCGGCGCCGCTCTCGGGTTGGCGAGGGCGTTCGGTTTCCGCCCGAACTTCGTCGCCGCCGGCGTCATCGCCGGTGCCGCGGCGATGGCTGGCACGGACGCGCCGATGGCCGCTCTCGGGGTGACTGACCCCCGCGGCTGGGCCGCCAAGGACTGGCTCAGCGACGCGGTTCCCCACCTGGCCTACGGTCTCGTGAGTGTGCCAGTCTGATTTGGCCCCACTTGGGGCGGTAGTGATGGCTTGATTTGGCTCCACCCTCGACCATCCAGTCCTCTACGTTCGTGTCGTCTGCCAAGGCGATCACGAGAGGTGGAGGGGTTGAAGGAGAGATCGAGAGTGGAGCAGTTCGAACGTATCCGACGCGAGCGTCGAGATGAAGGTTTGTCGATCCGGGCACTGGCGCAGCGCCACCAGGTCCATCGGCGCACGGTGCGTCTGGCGTTGGGTGATGCGGTGCCTCCGACGCGGAAATCTCCAGAGCGTGTGGCGCCGGTGCTGGGCCCGCATCTGGCCACGATCGGTGGCTGGCTGACCGCGGACCTGGACGCCCCGAAGAAGCAGCGGCATACCGCTCGCCGGGTCTGGCAGCGGCTGATGGAGGAAGAGGGTGTCGTGGTGGCCGAGTCCAGCGTGCGGGGGTTGGTCGCCCAGCTGAAGACCGAGATCGGTGGGGACCGGGCGCAGGTGATGGTGCCCCAGACTCATGGACCGGCCGAGGAGGCCGAGGTCGACTTCGGGGAGTTCACTGCGGTGATCGCTGGGGTGGTGATGAAGGTGTTCATGTTTTGCCTGCGGCTGTCGCATTCGGGCAAAGCGGTCCATGTTGCCTATGCCAATCAGACCCAGGAATCGTTCCTGGATGGGCATGTGCGTGCGTTCGAGGCGCTGGGTGGGGTACCGACCGGGATGATCCGTTACGACAACCTCAGGCCCGCGGTGATCCGGGTCGCGCTGGGCCGGGAACGGTTCGAGCATCCACGGTTCATCGCGATGCGCTCCCACTACGGCTATGACTCGTTCTTCTGCGCGCCAGGCTTAGAGGGTGCTCATGAGAAGGGCGGTGTCGAGGGCGAGATCGGCCGGTTCCGCCGACGGCACCTCACTCCTGTCCCGCACGTGGCATCGTTGGCCGCGCTGAACCAGGCCCTGGCCGCCGCCGATGCCCGCGACGACGCGCGCCGCATCGGTGCCCGCGCCGAGACCGTGGGAGCGGCCGCGGCCCGTGAACTGGTCTTGCTGAACCCGCTGCCGAGTGAAACCTTCGATGTCTCGGCCCCGCTGTCATGCCGGGTCGACGCCAAAGCACGGGTCTGTGTCCGCCAGTCGTACTACTCGGTCCCGGCCCGGTTCGCTGGTCGCCGGCTCGAGGTTCGTCTCGGCGCCACCGCGGTGATCGTGCTCGACGCAGGCAAGGTGATCGCTGAACATACCCGGTCGCTGCACAAGGGCAGCGAGGATCTCGTTCTGGACCACTATCTGGAAGTCCTCACCCGCAAACCCGGCGCCATGTCCGGGTCCACCGCCTTGGTCACCGCGCGAGCATCCGGGGCGTTCACGGCGGTTCATCAACGGTTCTGGGACGCCGCCCGCAAGCAACACGGCGACGGGCCCGGCACCCGCGCCCTGATCGGGGTGCTGTTGCTCCACCGCACCATGACCGCGACCGTGGTGAGTGCGGGCATCGAAGGCGCGCTGGTGCTCGGAAACTTCGATCCCGACCTGGTCGCGGTCACCGCACGCAGCGCGATGACCTCAGCCGGCGCGACCTCCCCGCCGGTCCCGGTTCCACCCACCGCGTCCCACGCTGCGACGACCCAACGGCCGACGCCATCACTGGCCGACTACGACCAACTACTCCAGAAAGAAACCGCATGAGCCCCGCCACGAAAACCGCGCCAGCCGCCACCCCGACGACCACGGTGACCGCCCTGTCTGACCCCGCCGCCGAGGCCGCGATCCACGCCGCTTGCCGACTACTCGCACTGCCCACCATCCGCGCCGAAGCCATCGCGATGGCCGAGGCCTCAGCCAAGCAACGCCTTACCCACAAGGCATTCCTGGCCGAAATCCTCACCGCGGAATGCGACGAACGCGACGCCCGCCGCCGGATCCGGCGAGTCAACGAGGCCAAGTTCCCCCGCACCAAACGCCTCACCGAGTTCGACCACACCGTGCTGCCCGACCTACCGGCACCGACGCTGGCACACCTGGCCGGCGGCGGCTGGATCGACGCCGGACAACCACTGGTCCTGCTCGGCGACTCCGGCACCGGGAAAACACACCTGCTCATCGCACTCGGCACCGCAGCAGCCGAGCAAGGACGCCGGGTCCGCTACGTGACCACCGCCGCCTTGGTCAACGAGCTCGTCGAAGCCTCAGACGACAAACAGCTGTCCCGCGTCGTGGGCCGCTACGCCCGACTCGACCTGCTCTGCCTCGACGAGATCGGCTACGTCCGCCTCGACCCACGCGGCGCGGAACTGCTCTTCCAGATCATCACCGCCCGCGAAGAACGAGCATCCATCGCCTGCGCATCCAACGCCCCATTCTCCGAATGGGGCGCCACCTTCACCGACCCCCGCCTCGCCGCCGCAGTCGTGGACAGACTCACCTTCAACGCACACATCATCCAGACCGGCACCAAGTCCTACAGACTCAACACCACCCGGCAAACCCGCAGCCGAACCGCCACCAACTAACCCAAGACAACACCACCAAAACAAGCAGGGTGGGGCCAAATCAAAGCATCACAGCGGGGCCAGATGGGGTTGTCATACTCAGTCTCGTCACCGCCGCGGTCGTTGAAGGCCTCGACCGTGGTTGATCCGAATGTGACCGGCGGCGAGTCGTCCGTGCGGAACGAGGCAGCGCCGTCGGTTAGAGGATCCACGATGTTGACCACACGGGTTGATGAGCAGAGCGCTATGTCGCCGTGGGTGGTGGTCGGTTCGGCGCTGGCGGCGACCGGCGACACGCGGATCCAGCGGCTGGATGGGTTGAGCGAATTGTTCGTGTTGCGGTGGCTGCTGGTAGATATCGGCACCAGCATCGACCAGCTCGACCAGTGCACCACCCCCGGGGGGAGGCTTCGCGGGGAAGCCCGTCAAGCCCTCCATGCGATTCTGCTGGCCACTGACCGCATCGATACTGCGCTGGACCACCTGGCGGAACTGGAGCCCGCTCCTGGATTCCGGGCCCCTGTACCGCTGGACACCCGGTCGCTGCCCGGGCTGACCGAGTTCGACGACTATTGCCGCCGGGCCCCCGAACGGTCGGGAAGGCCAGGAGAAGGAAGGTAGTCAGAAGTCCCCGGCGGCGCGGTATCTGCCTGCCTGATCGTGACATTCCTCGGCCCGGGAATGGATTGGCGGGCTGATGGTGTTGGCGGAGACCGGTTCACAGCCGGCGCAGGGCGGCACGCCTGCGGACTACGGTGCAGTCGACCTGGGCAGAGGCGATCCTCGCTGTTCGAACCGTCAACACATTCCCGCGCCGCTGCTACTCGTCATTGGCGTGGTCGAACGGAGCGCGGTCGGGGTTGTGGTGGTTTGCTGACCGTGTCGTGTGCCGGTGGGCGTTGCCGAGTCGGGCGGCGTACAGGATCGCCGAAACACCAAACATGGCGGCGCTGATTAGCAGCCATCGGCCCAGGTAGGGCTGTTGGGTCTGGCCAGTTGCTGCGAGGTAGGTCTGACTTCCTTGTTTGATGATGCCGGGGAAGAACACCACGAAAAGGAGCCCGCAACCCAGCATTGGAAGCCGCAGGTAGTTCACCGGCGACACTCCTGGCCTGCGTTCGGGGTGGGATCGGTGCAGGGCGCGCCACGTTTGCGTGAGCGAGCGGTCGGCGAGGGCATAGAGGGGGAACAGGATCAGGTCGTGGCCGATGATCGAGGCTGCGAACCAAATCAGGACCCGTACCAGCATCGGTTCGCCGGCCAGGTGGATCACGGCGTAGCCGGCCAGCGCGAAACAGCCGAGTAGGGCCAGCAGGTGCAGAGGGTTCGCGCCGTACAGGCGGGCCAGGGTTTTACGCATGGCCTTTGCTCCGGAAGTCGATCGAGTGGACCCATTTGGTGTTGTGCACGCCCGGCAGGGCGGGGACGATAACGCGGCCAGGGAAGCCGTGATCGGCGGACAGATCGGCCCCGTTGACTTGTAAGGCGAGCAGCGCGTCGGGGTCGAGGATCTGGTTCGACTGCAGGATCGCCTGCCCGAACGGGCCGCCTTGTTCCAGTGATTTCACCTGCGCCGAGTGGGGCACGGGGATGCCGGCGAGTGCGGCGAGATCACGCAGCCGCACACCGCTCCAGGTCTGGGTGGTGGACCAGCCCTCGACGCACGCGATCGGCAGGCTTGCGGTGTGCTGTTGCATCGCCAGTAGCGCCGCACGGTCCAGTGTGACCGGCCGTGGGCCACCGGTGAGGGACAACCGCCAACCTTGGCCGGTGTCGGCGGGTTTGATGCCGGCGGCGGTCGCGGTGCGGTTGATCGGGAAATCGGTGGGCCCGGTGCCGTTGGAGCGGCCGCGCGGCAGTAGCAGGGCAGCGTGGCGGGTGATACCGCCGAGGGTCTGGCCGGCGGTGAGGGCGGCGATCAGCAGTGCCCCGCCGCCGACCAGTCCCAGTGCGCCGCGGCGGCTGACGGTGGCTGGGGCCGGGTCGGTGGCGACCAGGCCACCGGGGTCGAGCGGCTCGGGTCGGGTCGCGGCCCGTGAGGTGCGCAGGACGGTCCGCAGCGATTGGGAGCGCAGGGAGCGCAGCATCAGGGGTAGTTTGAGGCCCAGGTGGACGGCGAATGCACCGATGAACACCCAGGCGCCGTAATAGTGGGCGGCGTAGAAGCTGAACCCGAAGATGTAGTCGTATTGGATGTTAAGGACACCGGTGGCGATCTCGAACAGGATGCCGCCGACCAGCAACAGCAGCGAGACCCGTTCCAGGACCTGAGCTACTGAGCGGGCCGGTGGCCAGCTGAACAGTTTCGGTACCACCGACCACAGTTTGGCCAGCACGATCGGGATCAGTACCAGCCCGAGCCCCACGTGGAGGCCCTGGTTGAGCCGGTAGAGCCACGATGGGCTGGTAGGCCAGTCGAAGATCGGCAGGTGCAGCCAGCCGACGTTGCCCGGGAGCGCCTGCCCGAACTGGGGGCCGTAGGCGATGTAGGAAAGCAGGCCGCTGACAATAATCACCGGCAGGCACACCAGCAGTACTGCCGCGAAGACCGATGTCAGCCATGGTCCCCGCAGCGGACTCCGCCAGGCCCGTGTTCTGCCCAGGCCCGGCGGACGGTGCGTCTCCAAGGCGCGCCACAGTCCAGCAGGGAATCCGTACCTGGGTCCTTCCACATCGACGTCGCCGGATTGCTGCCCAGTTGCGGGCTCGATGACATCTGGTCCGGCCGGTACGCGGCCGGGCTCATCAGACGGTGGACTGTTGCCTGTCAAGGAGTGCTCCTTCACCACTAGGAAGCATCAGGACTCGCCCTGACGATCCTTAAACCAACCCCACCTGAGGCAGAGGCGCCCGATCGAAACGTTCGTCCCTGAGGAAAGACATCGCTCACCTACTCATCACACCGCAGACGCGGCCTCAGTAGTGCCACCTGCGACATGACGAAACGATTACGCCGGGCCTCGCGGCCCGGCCTCCTCGTCCTGGAAGTCGGCATTGACATCCAACAGACCGGGCCGGAGCGCAGACACTACCCCGGCCCACGGGCCGGGGTGGGCGAAGCGGGCGCGCAACTGGGCAAGGTTCGGGACACCGATGCTGACGGCCACCGCGAGAACGCCGTCGACGATGATCAGCCGCAGCATGAGGCGCAGCAGCGCGTGCCTCTACTCATCGCCGGGCTCGGCGAAGATGCTGCCCTCGGTCGCTGCGATTCTCAGGTGGGTGGGGCTTCCCAGTCTTACCGGCTGATCGATGGGCTGGTGCACCCGAAGGATGCGGCCGGTGTCCAGGGCGACGTCGAGGACGAGGTGGGTGCCCGCGAACCTGGCCGCGACCGTGGTGCCGCCCAGAGTGCCGGGGCCGGAAGTAGCCTGCAGGCGCAGGGCTTCGGGGCGGATGATCAGGACTGCACGCCCGTCTGGTAGCGGGGTCGGCTGGTGAATGGTCCGGTCATCGCTGGTGAACTCCCCAGCTGCGACGCATCCAGTGATTTCGTTCGTGGCGCCGAAGAACCGGGCGGCGGCCAGGGACGGGGGCCGGGTGTAGAACAGTTGCGGTTCACCCTGGCCGGCGAGGCGCCCGTCGATCAGCAGCGTGATGGTGTCTGCGATTTCGACTGCTTCGGCCTGGTCGTGGGTCACGAACACGGTCGTGACGTCCGATTCGTCGTGCAGTTGACGCAGCAGTGTCCGCATCTCCGCGCGCAGCGTCGCGTCGAGTTGGGAGAACGGCTCGTCGAGCAGCAGGACCTGAGGTTCCAGGACCAGGGCCCGGGCGAGTGCCACCCGCTGTTCTTGCCCGCCGGACAGTTCCCCGACCCGGCGGTGGGCAAGGTCGGCCAGTTGGACCCGCTCCAGCATGGTGTCGACCCGTCGCCGCGTCGCGGCGCGATCCAGGCGTCGCATCCTTAGCCCGAACGCGACGTTGTCCGCGACGTTCAGGTGCGGGAACAGCAGCGGCTTCTGGAACACCAACCCGACCGGTCGCCGTTCGGCCGCGACGGTGAGGATGCTGAGACCGTCGAAGCGGATGTCGCCGGCGTCGGGGTCGATGAGGCCGGCGATCATCGCCAGGGTGGTGCTTTTCCCGCAGCCTGAGGGGCCGAGCAGCGCGGCGAACGCGCCGGGCAGCAGGTCGGTGGTCAGCGCATCGACGGCGGTGGTGTTCCCGAACCGCTTGCCGAGCCCGGCCAGGGCAATGTGGGTGCCGCTCATAGCCGCCCGAACCCGATGACCGCTCCCGTGCCGGCGGACAGCACGTGGGATGCGGCGGCGACCAGCAGCAGTGGCGGCGCGATGAACAGCAACGCCAACGCGGCCGCTGCGGTCGTGTCAGAGGAGCTGATTGCGGCGAACAGCAGCAGCGGCAGGGTGGTGGTCTGACCGCCGCCGATGAGCAGGGTCAGTACGTACTCACTCCAGGAGATCAGGAAGGCGAACAGCGCCGAGACCAGGAGAGCTGGGCGCAGCAGCGGAACGGTCACGAACATCATGACGCGCAGCGGTCCGGCGCCTAGGGCGCGGGCTTGGCGCTCGTAGGCGAGGTCATAGTTGGCGAACGCGCCGGCCAGGACGGTGGCGGCGTAGGGGACGCTGGGCATGAGTTGCACGAGGACCACCCCGGTGAGGGTGTCGGCTAGGCCGTAGCGGATGAAGAACACCTGCAGTCCGAGCGTGACGGCCAGGCCCGGGACGATCACCGGGGCCAGCAGCAGGAACTGCACCAACCGGCGGCCCCGGAAGCGGTATAGCCCGATTGCCCGGCCGGCTGGGAAACCGATGAGGCACGCCCCGGCCGCGACCGCCACCGCGATGGCCGTCGAGGTCAGCAGCGCCTGCGGGATTTGCGACCGCGGATCGGACAGTAGCCGCAGGCCCCGAGCGCTGGCGTGCTGTGGCAGCACGGCGGGGTAACGCCACTGGCCGCTGAACGCCCAGATCAGCAGCGGCAGTAACGGCAGCAGCACTCCAGCCAGTAGCACGGTCGCCGTCACGTTACGTCCGAAGGGTCGCCGCGTGACGGGCGAGGGTGAGGCCATCTGACGGGTCATAGCGCTCGCCTGGATAGGCGGGCCAGGATCGTCAGGTAGGCGGCGACGATGGCGCTGGAGGTGACGGTGATCAGGACGGCGACCGCCATCGCCTCCGGCCGTGAGGTGAGATCTGTGGCGTTGTAGTACTGCAGTGCGACGACCGGCAGGGTCGCCGGGTAGGGACGCCCGAGCAGGTAGGGCACCTCGTAGGAGCCGGCCGCGAAGGCGAACACCAGGACCGACCCGGCCGCAAGGGCCGGGGTGAGGATCGGCAGGGTGACGTGCCGCAGCCGCTGGGACCGGCTGGCGCCGAGGCTGCGCGCGGCTGTCTCCAGATCCTGCAGCCCACGGCTCAGGGTCGCCAAGACGATGACGGTCAGGAACGGCGTCTCCTTCCACACGTATTCGGCGATGATCGACCAGCCGAAACGGTCGTTGGTGACCGCGGGGAACGCCGTTGGGGAGGCGGTGAGCCCCACCGCGTGGGTGAGGCGCGACAGCAGCCCGCCCTGAGACAGCAGCAACAGCATGCACAGCGCACCGACCAGATGCGGGACTGCCAGGTTGGCTTGGAACACGCCTGTCACCCACGCCCGGGAACGGCCCAGCCTGCGGAGCGTCAGCGCTGCCGCCACACCTAAGACCGCGGACAGCACGGTGGAGACGACCGCGACGCGGCCGGTGAGCAGCAGCGAGGCTCGCACGGCAGGGTCGGACCACAGCGCGGTGTAGGCGTCGGTGGAAATCCGGGCACCGGGCAGGGAGGGCTGATAGCCGAAGCTCTGCGCGATGGCCTGGGCGACTCCGCCGGCGAAGAACACACCGACGACAGTCAGGGCGGGGGTCAGCAGCAGCCCGATCCGGACGCAGCCGGGGAGCCGCCCCCGACGTTGGGCGGGTGGTGACGTCGGGGGCCCAGCATCGGCGGCTGCGTCGGCGAGGATCGTCATTATCGTGATCTTTGCAGGACCTGCGTTTTCCAGTCGTGCTCGAGACGGGACACGTACCCGCTGGCCAGTTCTGGTTGGGCGTGGCGGGTCAAGGCAGCCAGCGGCAGCACTGACCGGCTGATCGGGACGGCCGCGAACTGCGCCTGGGTCGCCGCGTCGGTTTTGGCCAGGTCAATGCCGGGATAGATCCCTTCAGCCTTGTAGAGGGCGAGCTGGGTCTGCGGATCCTGGAGCACGTTGGCCAGTACCAGAGCGCCAGCGGTGTGTGCCGCGTTGTAGGGGATGGCCAGGAAACTTACGTTGGCGATATTGCCTGGCGCGGGGACCGTCTCGCGGGTGCTGGCCGGGAACAGGCCTTTGCTGACTTGGGCGCCGACTGCGCCGGGGCCGTAGGTGAGGAAGGCACTGATTTCGCCGTCGCTGTAGAGCTTTTCGACGGCGGCTTGGGACTGGGGGTAGGTGGCCCCGCCCCGCCACAGCGACGGGGCCAGCGCGTTGAGCCGGGTCCACAGCTTCGTGGCGGCGGGGGCGTACTTGGCCTGTTCGAAGGGACCCGAGAGCGACGCGGGGCCGCCGATGGTGTCATAAAGGATCGTGCGCACTGCCATCGATCCGGTGAAGTCGGGCAGCGCCGGGTAGGTGAAGTGCCCTGGGTGGGCGGTGGCCCAGGCGATCAGTGAGGATACCGAGGCGATGTCGGCGGTGCTGAGCTTGGAGCTGTCATAGACGAGGGCTGAGTTGGCCTGCTGCCAGGCGGCTTCGCAGCCGTTGACGGGCACCCCGAAATCGTTGGCGACGCCGGGGTTGGTGAAGTCGACGTATTTGGAGTTCGGCAGGTCGCCAGGCCAGCCGCAGTTCCATAGTTTCGACTGCACACCGGTCGCGAAGTTCTCGCCGTTGATCCAGATCGCGTCCACCGATCCGCCGCTGTTCTGACCGGCCTGCCTCGCGCCGATCACTGCGTTCACCGCGTCCACGGTGTCGGTGATCTTGATCTGTTTCAGCCCGACGCCGACCTGTTCGAGCTGGTCGGCGACGTAGCCGGTGACGAAGGTGTTCAGCACGTCGTCGCCGCCGTACATGTACCAGTTCACGGTCTGCCCTTTGGCCTGGGCCAGCACCGAGGACCAGTCGGAGGCGTCAACGGCACCGGCCGCGGAGGTGGCTTTGGTGCTGCCGCACGCCGTCACCGCCAGCAGCCCGGCGCCCAGCACCGCCGCCAGCCGTGTCCGGCGGCCTGCTCTGGGCGCCGGTCGGTGAGTCGGGCGGGTCGGTCGGGCTATCGCGGGGCGGGTCATTGGCTCTCCTGACGAGCGGGAACCGCACGCGGTCCGGTAGCGGGGTGAGGGGGAACCTGGCACAGGATGTGCACGCCGAGAACAACGCGCTGGACGGCTGTGATGGCGACCGCGACGGTGAACAGCCACGCGATCAGCTCCGCCTGTCTCGGTAGGACGCAGATCAAGATGTAGACGACGACCGTTTCGGTTCCTTCGGCCAGACCGCCGACGAACCGCAGCGATCGTCCATCGCCGCCGCGCCCGCCCCGGCGCTCGATCAGTGCGGACAACGCCAGGAACGCGGTCCCAGATATGTAGTACGCGGTCAGCAGCGCCAGGCACGCCAGCCGGGCCTCCGGTTCGGCGATTGCGACGGCGACGACGAAGCCGGCGTAGACGCTGAAGTCCGCGACGATGTCGAGGAACCCGCCCAGATCAGTGGCCCCGCGTTGACGCGCGACCGGGCCGTCCAGTCCGTCTAGGACCCGGTTGGCCAGCCACAAGACCAGCGCCAGGACCCAAGAGTGGGATGTTATTGCCACGCAGGCGGCGATCCCGGCGAGCCACCCGATCGTGGTCAGGGCCAGCGGCGGAACGCCCACGTCCGCGATCCGGGCACCGACACCGTCCAGGGCCGGCGCGAGCAGCCGCCGGACCCGCGTGTCAAACACTCGAGCCTGGCCTGGTGGAAGCAGCGGATCGGCCGGTGACCGGGGTCAACGGGAGCAGCCGTCGCAGTGCGATGTTCTCGGCCGGGTCCAGCACACTGTGCTGGACGCATGCGGGGACGAGCTCACCGGTCTCGGGGTGGGCCATCGCGTAGGAGCAGGCGAGCAGCCGCTGCTGGGTCGCGGCGATTCGCGGGTCGCTGCTGTCGCGTCCGGCTTGCAGGCCTGCCCAGGCCGGGGCGACATCAGCGGCGTCCATGAAGGAATGCATCACGAAGGTGACCGGCCGGATCCGATGGCGGAGCAGGTTGCCGAGACCGGCCTTGCGCACGGTCCGGGCCAACCAACCGCCGAACCACCCGAGCAGCGACGGGTGCCGGGCCACGACCCGGGCGATTTTGACCGTGAGCAGCGGCAGCGGCGTGCCGGAGAAACTCACGCCGCCGAAATAACGGAAGAACGTGTCCCGCACGGCCAGGTCGGCCGGGTTCTCATCGTCGAGGATCGGGTGGTAGGTCTGGCCGAGGAAGAAGCCGTAGGTGGTGCGGTTGCAGCGCTCGTCGCCGATCTGCAGCGCCCGGAACGGCAGCCGACAGCCCGCCCCCTTCTCGACCTCGGCCCACACCTCGTCGCCAGAGGCGTCGCGGTAGCTCTCGTGCCAGCGCCGGTCATCGCCGAGGAAGGCGGCCGGTTGGAAGGAGAACAACCCGAAGCCGTAGTCCTTGCAATCCCTGATCACGGCCGCGATCTGATCGAGGTTGCGCGGGGTGACGGTCATATTGTGGGCCAGGAAGTACCGCACGCCGTGCTCGCGTTTGAGCCGCTTGAACATGTCAGCGAATCGTTGCCGGTAGAGGTTGAGCGAAGCCTCATCTGCGGGCCGCTCGATACCGCGCCGCCCGAACATCAACATGTCGAAGTGCCCTGCGAACGACAGCCGCTTCAGCCGGGGTTTCCCTTCCGGGCCCAGCGCCAGATCACGGAGATAGTCGTAATCAAAGTCACCGTGGCTCATACTCATCGGTTGCCGGCCATGATCGATCATGACCTGCAGCGCAGCGGCGTGATCATCTGCCGGCAGTAGGCTCACCTCCCCACCGATCAGCTGGGCGTGGGCGCGCGGGCCACGCACGGTGCGCAGCAGACTCATCTGCGCGGCCACCTCAGTCTGGGTATGGCTGCCGCTGACCGCGACCCGGTTGGCGTCGCGTGAGTGGTAGCACGGGGTGCAGGCCAAATTGCAGCGCGGGAACACCCCGTGGGTGCCTTCGCAGCCGACCGCGTGCTGACCCAGGGCCTGCGCCGGGGTCCGGACCGCCTCGGGCAGCTCGACCCAGCGCCGATCAAGCGCGGCGCGGGTCTCAGGATGGACCGGGCGGGTCACCACCTCCAGGTCATGTAGCAGACTCAGCAGCCTCATACCTCCACCACGCGAACGTCGCCGCTGAACGCGACGTGGTTCTTGATCCGCCGGGCCAGCGGTGAGGGGTGCCGGTAGGTCCAGGCGGCGTTGCGGCCTGTCGCGCCCGAGACCTCGATCGTGTAGTAGCTGGCGATGCCCTTCCACGGGCACAGCGTCTTCAGCCAGGAGCGTTTCAGGAACCGGGCCTCAACATCGGCGGGCGGGAAATAATGGTTGCCCTCGACGATGAGAATGTCGCCGCTACGGGCGATGACGTGCCCGTTGAATGCCGCCTCAACCATGCTCACCATTCCTGTTCGTCCCGGCCGCCGCCCACGGTTGGTCGGAGGGCCTGCATATCAGGAACCCGGTGAGGTCCCTCGATCCTTCCCGGCCGGCGCCTGATCTGGCGTCCCTATCGCGAGCGCCTGAGCACCCCGAGGTGGCCGGCCGACGGCCCGAACGACATCGATCCGGGCGAGGCGCTCAGTGCGCACGCCGCCGGGCCAGCGATGCCAGGATTTTGCGAACCGACCGCGGCGCGGAACGATGCAACTGGGACTGCACGTGCTCGATGGCTGCCCTCCACGGCCCGTCGCCGTAGGTCGGGTAGGCGTGCATCGCCGTGGCGAGATCGCGGGCACGCAGCCCCTGTCGGGCGGCGAGTACGAGTTCGGCGAGTGACTCGCCCGCTCGTGGGCCGACGATGGTTGCGCCGACGATGCGGCCGCGCCGGTCCAGGACCAGGCGAGTGACGCCACGACGAATGTCTTCGGTGACGGCCCGGTCGAGGTCGGTGTGGTCGATCGTGCGTACGGTCAGCCCGGAGTGCGCTCCTGCCTGGTCCGGAGCGACCCCGACCGCGGCGACCTCCGGTTGGGTGAAGGTGACGCGGGGGATGGTCGCGGTGTCCACGCTGCGGTGCAATCCGAGGATCGCGTTGCTGGTGGCGAGGCTGCCGTGCACGCCGGCAACGTGGGTGAATTGCGGGTGTCCGGTCACGTCACCGGCGGCCCAGATGCGCGGGTTGCTCGTGCGCAGCTGTTTGTCGACTACCACGTGCCCGTGGTCGTCGCTGGTCACACCTGCGGCCTCGAGGCCCAGATCGGCGGTGTGAGGTGTCCGGCCGACCGCAACGAGTACGCGGTCGAACGGGATCGTCGAGCCGCTCGACGTGCGGCCCCGCCAGCCGTTGTCGCGCCGTTCGACCGATTCCAGCCGGGCACCATTGCTGATCGAGATGCCATCGTCGGCGAGCGCGGCGAGCAGCAACGACGCCGCGTGCGGGTCTTCGCGGGGCAACAGATTCGGCGCCTCCTCGAGGATGCTGACGTGCGAGCCGAGCCTGGCGAACGCCTGGCCAAGTTCGCAGCCGATGCTGCCGCCGCCGAGAACAAGTAGCCGCTGAGGGAGTTCGGTGAGGCTCCAGATCGTGTCGCTGGTCAACGGATCGGCCTCGGCCAGCCCGGGGATCGGCGGAATCGCCGGCGATGATCCGGTCGCGATCAGGGCATGCCGAAACCGGACCCGTACGCCGTCACCGGCCGATGTGCCTGGTGAGCTATCGATGATGACCGCGGTGTCCGGGCTCGACAGCTTTGCTCGGCCGTGGGCGACGTGGGCACCGGCTGCCCGGAGGGTATCGGGCGAATCGTCGGGTTCGATCGTCTCGATCGTCGCGCGGACGTGCGTCATCACCTCACCGAAGTCGACCCGGACGCCGTCGACGTGTACCCCGTAGCGGACCGCGGTGCGCGCGTCCGCGGCGGCGTGCGCCGCGGCGAGCAGCGCCTTGCTCGGCACGCACCCCGTCCACAGGCAGTCCCCGCCCGTTCGAGCGGCTTCCACCACCAGCACGTTGGCGCCGAAACCGGCCGCAGTCTTCGCGGCGACGATGCCGGCCGTGCCACCACCGATGATCAGCAGGTCCCACGCGGTCCCGTCCGGCGGAGTCAGCTCGTCGGACCGCCACCCGGCGGTGCGCGGGTCAGACTTGGCGGTGGTGAAGTCTGTTGGGCTGTTCTCGGTCATCCGGCGTCCTCGCTCATGATCTGTTCGGCGGCCACCCGCAGCCGTGCGAGCGCCGCCGGGTGGGGGTAGCGGCGCGTGGACCAACCGATCAGGGCCTGGCGCACGCCGCGGTACTCGTCGGTCAGCGCGGTGCACCGGTCACAGGTGGCCAGGTGCACCTCCAGCCGGTGCACCTCCTCGAAGGTGAGCGGCGCGGCGGGGTCGGCGTCGAGGTAGCGCTGGATACGGCGCCGCGCCCAATGGCAGGTCCACATGCTGGTGACGGACATCATCGCTTCCTCTGTGCGAGCGAGCCGGTGCGGCCGGTCGTGGCTGTAGTGGGTAGGGCGCCGGTGGCGCGCAACTGAAGACGGACGCGATCGCGGGCTCGGGAGAGCCGCGACATCACCGTGCCGACCGGGATTCCGAGTAGTTCGGCGGCCTCGGTGTAGGTGAGCAGGTCGACGTCGATCAGCAGCAACACGGTCCGGAACTTCTCGTCCAACCTGGCCACGGCCCGCTCGAGGTCCTCGTCCAACGCGCGATCGATGACGGTCTGTTCGGGCCCAGGGGGCGCGGTCGCTCCGAAGGCAGGCCGGGCACGGTCGAAACTGGCGGTGTCATCAGTGAGGTCCGGGCGTTGGCGGCGCAGTGAATTCAGGTGCGCGTTGCGCAGGATCGTCAGCAGCCAGGCGCGCGGGTGCGCCCCATCGAACCGGTCGATCGCCGTCCACGCCCGGATCAAGGTCTCCTGCACCAGATCCTCGCCATCGGCCCACGACCCGGTCAGGGTCTGACCGACCCGCAGCAGCACCTCGATCTCCGGTTCGACATGCGTGCGGAACACATCCTGGCGCGACGCCGAAGAGCTCGCCACCTCACTAGTCACACGAGGGGAACCCGCCAGGCGCCCCGCACCCTTCCCGGACCGTCGCATCACCGCTGATCGCGGGGATCCGGGACCGTCCCGCTGGGCCTAGAGTCGTTGGCCACGACCGAACCAACGGCGACGTGCACGTGCCCCCCGTTGAGGACCCGATGTGTGGTCTCGACCGTATCCGCGGCGACCATGCGCCAGACCTGGCGAGACGCGTGCACCCCGCCGGTGAACATCGCCAGCCGCGCCACCGGCGCCAAGATCCGCCAGCCGCCGATCGGCAATGCAGTATCGACCACTGCAATCCGACCTCCCGGGCGCACCAGCGTGAGCGTCTGGCGCCAAGCTCGGCGCCAATCGTCGACGATGGCCAGAGAGTAGGTGAACAGTGCCGCGTCGAATGGCCCAGCAGCCAGACGAGCCACATCGCCCGCGGCGCCCCGGACTAGGTCCACGTGCTCCCACCGGTTCCTCACGACGCGCCGGCGAGCACGCTCAAGCATCTCCGAACTCGCGTCCACTCCGACAATCCGACCGTCAGGACCGACCGCATCGACCAGCAAGGGGAGACTTAGGCCCGTCCCACATCCGACATCCAGGACCCGATCACCAGCCCCCAGCGCCAGCAGCTCGATCGCGGCGACCCGACCCGTCCGGTATACCAATCGCTCGCCCGACAGCACATCGTAGAAACGGGCGCCAACGCCGTAACGGTGCACGCTCGACAGATCCACGGTTACCAGCATGCACCCCGCCACAGCCACGGCGCCAAAGCGTTCGGCTATTCGCAAGGCCAGCAAGATGCCTGGTCGAAACAGGTTGACGGGTGGAGCGGCGACATCCAGACCCAGGAAGGTCTCCCGCCGCAGGTGGTCGCGATGGCCACGACGCTGCTGAAGTTTCCCCGGCATCTGGGGATCCACTCCGGCGGGATGGTGCTGACGGAGCGGCCCGGTGGGGGAGGTGGTGCCGATCGAGCACGCCCGGATGGACCAGCGGACCATGCTGCAGTGGGACAAGGACGACTGCGCCTGGATGGGGCTGGTGAAGTTCGACCTGCTCGGCCTGGGGATGCTCGCCGCGCTGCAGTACTGGATCGACCTGGTCCGCGACACGGTCGGGGAGGACTGGACGCTGCACACGATCCCGAAGGAAGAGGTCGGCGTGTACGACCAGCTATGCCACGCGGACTCGGTCGGAGTGTTCCAGGTCGAATCCCGCGCGCAGATGGCGACGCTGCCGCGGCTGAAGCCGCGCCGGTTCTACGACCTGGTCACCGAGATCGCGCTGATCCGGCCCCGGCCCGATCCAGGGCGGCGCGGTCCATCCGTTCATCCGCCGCCGGACCGGGGAAGAGCCGATCACCTACCTGCACCCGAAGCTGGAACCGGTCCTCGCGCGGACCCTCGGCGTACCGCTGTTTCAGGAACAGTTGATGCAGATGGCGATGGCCGTCGGCGGGATCGACGGTGACGAGGCCGACCTGCTGCGCCGCGCGATGGGCTCCAAACGCGGCGTCGAGAAGATCAGCTCGCTGAAGACGAAGCTGTACGCCGGGATGGCGAGCAACGGGATCACCGGCGAGTTGGCCGACGAGATCTACGACAAGATCGAGGCCTTCGCGAACTTCGGGTTCGCCGAGTCCCACTCGATCAGCTTCGCCCTACTCGTCTACTCCTCCACCCGGTTCCGCCTGCACTACCCTGCAGCTTTTCTGGCCGCGCTGTTGAGGGCGCGGCCGATGGGGTTCTACTCACCACAGTCGTTGACCGCCGACGCACGCCGCCACGGCGTCGAAGTCCGCCGCCTGGACCTGGACAGATCCGGTGTCGACGCCGAGCTCGAGCACCTGGTCGACGGCCAGGAACTCACCGGCCCGACCGGTGACCCTGTCTGCCTTGTGGATCCACAACCGGTCGTCGGCCCGTACGACCCGAAGGCGCCCTTCGAAACGGCCACGCATCGGCGCGACGGGGCGTACGCGGTGCGGCTTGGCCTGGCTGGCGTCCGCACGATCAAGGACAAGGGCGCGGCGCTGATCGTGGCCGAACGCGACGCAGGCGGGCCCTACGCCTCGATGGTCGATCTGGTCCGCCGTACCGGGATCAACTCCTCACAGGTCGAGGCCTTGGCGACAGCGGGCGCGTTCGACGGTTTCGGCCTCGAACGCCGCCAAGCCCTGTGGGAAGCCGGCCGCGCAGCCCAGGAACGACCTGGTCAGCTCGCTGGTGTCAGGTCGGCCGGGCCGCCGCCAATGCTGCCCGGCATGTCCGGGATCGAGACCGACATGGCAGACCTCTGGTCGACCGGCATCACCACGACCGGCCATCCGATGCAGCACGCCCGCGACCAGTTGCGCGCCGCCGGAGTGCGGTCCTCGGCCGAACTCAAGCAGGCACCCACTGGGCGCCGGGTCCGGGTCGGAGGAGTGGTCACCCACCGGCAGCGCCCAGCCACTGCCAGCGGCGTCATCTTCATGAACCTCGAAGACGAAACAGGTTTCTGCAACGTGATCGTCTCTGTGGGCGTGTGGACAAAGTCCGCGGCCGCTGCGCGCGGGTCCAGCGCACTGATCGCGACCGGCCGTGTCGAGCGGGCAGGCGACGTCGTCAACCTCGTCGTCGACCGCCTCGAACAGCTGCCGCCAAAACCGCCTGGTGCGACTTCCGCTGACAGCGAGGTGCCTGCCTCGCCGCCAACGGGGGAGACGAGGCAGGCGGCTAGTGGTGTCGCCCGACAGTCGTATCGAGGCGTGGGTGACACAGCTCGTCGAGCAACTGCTCGTCCAGATCTTGCCCGTCTTGTCCTGGTGCTGCCGGAGCGCGGACGAGGATCGCCCACAACCCGATCAGACGACGCGCGACATCGTCGGTCAAACCACCCGTTCGATCTCTGGACATGGTGCAGCGATAGCGCTTCATCTCCCCAACTCCCCCAGCCTCTCCCCTTGAAGGGAACATCGGCTAGAGACCACGCGATGTTTCATTGCTGACGGCATCAAATCGGTAACGGCTGCCCGCTACTGCAAGTTCGTCGACCTGTCCGGGTCAAGTACGCCGACGGCTCCGCGGAGCACCGTTCCGTCAGCGTCACCGACGGCCCACACAGCGCCGGGGAAGACCTGCTTGATGATCCCGGCCTGCACCAATTTGCTGATCGCAGCTTCAAGGTCAATGATCACGCTTCGCCACCAACCCCGGCATGGGTCAGGGTGGGACCCAGCCTGGTCGCTGAGTGGGAAGAGGATCCCCTTGTCCAGACCTACCCCACGCCGTGCCGGTGAGCACTCAGACTGGAGCAGTGGACGACAACGACCTGATCATGGCGCAGATAGTTCGACTCACCCCGATGCTGTTCGAGGCCTTGGCCGGTGCCGATGGCGATCCGATGATCGCCGCGCGATCCCCGCACCTGCTGCGCGCCTGGGCAGGAACCGAGCAGCAGGCGCGAGCTGCCCTACTGCTGTCGCTGGCCTGGTACTCACGATGCGAAAGCATCCGTGGCCGGCGATACCACCGCGCAGCAATACGCCGGCGACCTGCAGAAGTTCGCCAGCGATCATCTCGGCGACCCCGGACTCGTTCCACGGGCACAGCTACCCGGCCGACGAGTTGCCCGGTCGCGCCGGACAACTCGTCACCTCCTACACCACCGGCGACAACGACGTGGACCTCAGCCTTGAAACCGCGCTGCTCCTCTTCAGCACCCAAACCGAGACCGCCCTGGCCGACGAACCCCGCCTGTCAGGCGACCAGGCGACTAGGCGGCCCGCGAACCGGTGCCACCGGTCAGCCGGGATGTGACCCAGCCGCGCAACACCGCTGAGCCGTGATGACGAACTCCTGTGCAGACGAGTTCGGCCATCTGTGCAGACGAGTTCGGCCATCTGTGCAGACGACTTCGAACATCGACACCCGCTCGGCGGACGATCCACGGCCCGTCCGACCCATGGGCGAGATAGTTTCAAGATCTTGGTTACGTTTGCCGAGTCCGAAGGTCGCCTGGCGGCTGGTGCCTCAGGAGCCGAGCATGGCCAGCACGTCCTGGCGGATCTTGGTCATGCGGGGTTGGTCGGATGCTTCGACGTTGAGGCGCAGGAGCGGTTCGGTGTTGGAGGGGCGCAGGTTGAACCAGGCGCCTTCGGGCAGAGTGATGGTGAGGCCGTCCAACCGGTCGGCGGCGGCGCCGTCCGCGGTGTAGTGCGCCTCGACTCGGTCGAGGACGGCCGGCACGTCGCTGATCGTGCTGTTGATCTCGCCGCTGGCTGTGTAGCGGGAGAATTGGCCTGCGAGTGCTGACAGTGGCTGGTCGGTCTCGCCGAGAGCGGCCAGTACGTGCAGTGCGGCCAGCATGCCGGTGTCGGCGCGCCAGAACTCACGGAAGTAGTAGTGACCGGAGTGTTCGCCGCCGAAGACGGCGTCGTGTTCGGCCATGACCTGCTTGATGAATGAGTGGCCGACTCGGGTGCGGATGGGTTTTCCGCCGTGCTCGGTGACTAGTTCGGCGACGGCTTTGCTGGTGATGACGTTGTAGACGATCGCGGCACCGGGGTGGCGGGCGAGCTCGCGGGTCGCGATGAGGCTGACGACCGCGCTAGGGGACACCGCTTCGCCGTTCTCGTCGACGAAAAAGCAGCGGTCGGCGTCTCCGTCGAAGGCCAGGCCAACGTCGGCCCGGTGCTCGCGGACCGCCGCGCACAGGTCGACGAGGTTGGCTGGTTCCAGCGGGTTGGCCTCGTGGTTGGGGAAGGTGCCGTCGAGCTCGAAGTACAGCGGCACGATCTCGAAGGCGGGGTGATCGAGTACGGCCGGTGCGGTGTGTCCGGCCATGCCGTTGCCGGCATCCACCACGATTTTCAACGGGCGGCTGCCCGCGAGGTTGACCAGGCTGTGCAGGTATCCGGCGTAGGGCTGCAGCAGGTCTTCCGAACGGGTGGTTCCGGCCGGGCCGTCGTAGGCGGGTAGTCCGGTCTCCAGCAGGGTCCTGATTTCGGCCAGGCCGGTGTCTTGGCCGACCGGGGCTGCTGCGGCGCGGCAGAGTTTGATGCCGTTGTAGCCGGCGGGGTTGTGGCTGGCGGTGATCATCGCGCCGGGGACGTCGCGGGTGCCGGAGGCGTAGTACAGCAGATCGGTGGAGGCCAGCCCGATGTCGAGCACGTCGCTGCCCCGGCTGTTCGCGCCGGCGGCGAAGGCTGCGGCGAGTTCGGGTGACGATTCACGCATGTCCTGGCCGACCGTGATCAGTTCCGCACCGGTCAGGTGCGCGAAGGCGGCACCGATCTGGAAGGTCAGCTCGGCGTCGAGCTGGTCCGGGACAGTGCCGCGGATGTCGTATGCCTTGATCAGGCCGGTGAGGTCTCGCATGAGGGTTTCGTCCTTAGCTTGTCGGTGAGCAGGGTGCACTCCACGCCCCGAGATTCGGTGTCGTCCAACACCAGATACCGCACAGGCAAGGTATCGAGTGCACTGAGCACGGCCGGTACCCGGTCGGTCGGTACCAGAGCGAATAGGCATCCGCCGTGTCCTGATCCGGTGAGCTTCGCGCCATGGGCGCCTGCCTCCAGGCTGGCGGTGACGCAGCGGTCGATCAGCGGGGTCGAGCACCCCATGTAGTCGGTGAGGAGTTGGTGGCCGCGGCTGATGAGCCCGCCGAGGTAGGCGTAGTCGATGACCGGAGCCTTTACTGCTGCCGTCATTTCCTCGACAAGTGGCGGGGCAAGGTCGCGGTAGGCCAGCATTCGGTGTTCGCCGGCCGCTAGCCTGTCGCGTTTGCTGACCAGCACCCTTGCCGTGGCTCGCCGCTGCAGGGTGTCGATCACCACCACCTGGATGCCGAGGGTGGGCGCCAGCAGGTGGGTGGCGGGAGGTGTGGATGCTTCGACTCGGCGCAGGCCTCCGTAGGCGCAGGCCAGGAAGTCCATCCAGCCGGCTCCGGAACCAACCAGGGATTCGGCGCTGTGTGCGAGCCCTACAAGGCGCGGTAGGTCGGGAACCGCTCCTTCGGCTGCGGTGAGAAGCGCGGCGGATGCCGCGAGGGTGACCGCGGCACTGGAGGAAACTCCGGCGCCAACGGGCGCGGCGGTCTGGGACACCAGCCGTGCGCCGGAGCCGGCGCTGAGGATCTGGAAGGCGCAAGCCTGGAGGTAGTCCAGCTTGTCACCACCCAATCGCCCGAGCCGATGCGCTGCAGTCCTGCGCTGTGCGTTGACGGGGTGTTTGGCGATCAGTTCGACCGATCGGCTGTGCGGATCGATGGTGGCGGTGACTTCGGTTTGCAGCCCGATCGCGGCGACGACCGATGGCCCGCCGATCATCCAGTCCAGGCTCTCCCCGGCCAGGCAGATACGTGCGGGCACGGTGGCCCGGGCTGTTGAGGTCTCAGGCATCGGCGCTCACCCGCCGGGTCTCGGGCAGCGGCTGGGTGCAGGACCTGCACGCGGGCGACAAAGACCAGTCCGCACGGGCATGCGCGGACCGGTAGCCGCTCATCTGGTCACCGGTCCACAATTCGGTGAACGAGGCCTCGGCCAGGTTGCCGATGATGTAGCCGGCGTGATCGTCGAGGTCTGGATAGACGCAGCAGCACATCTTCATCCGGCCTCGGAAGTCGATGCTCGCGCTGGTCGCGGTCATCCAGCACGCCTCAAGCCGCGGCGAGCCGAGCATCGGCAGCTGGGTGACAGTTCCGCCGCGGTTGTTGTAGGCGGCAATGATGTTCGGGGCGATGACCTCAACTTTCACCTCGCCGCGCTGCCAGACCAGCGCAAGGCCCTGGCGCACCGTGCGCTCCTCCCACGCCCAATGCTCCAGCCCGGCGCGCCGGGCCCAAGTGCGCAGCGCCTCGTACGCCGCGGGCGTCTCGGCATGGTGGGGGTAGCGGGTCACCCGCAGGTAGTGCACCCCGGCCTCGAGCAGCCGCGTCAGCATCGGCTCGCGTAGGACGTCGCCGTTGGTGTAGATCGCGGGTTTGGCTCCAGGCAACACGTGAGCGACGTGATCCAGCTCTTCGAATACGCGGGGGTTGAGCAGGGGCTCGTTGTAGTTGTGGTTGGCCAGCCAACCGTCATAGCCGGCCGCGCCCAGTTCGCCGGTGATCCTTGCGAACAGCGCCCAGTCCATCAGCTCCTGATCATGACGAAGCGATCCTTCGCCGTTGGGACACCACCCGCAGGTCCGGTTGCAGCGCCGGCTGGTCTCCAGTTCCACGTAACGCGGCAACGCCACGGCTGAGTTGTTCTTCATCGAGACCTCTCCGAATGTCTACAAGGGCAACGGATTTCGAGTCGCTGTTAGGCGGGACTAGGGAGCCCGGCTCGCTGAGATATGTGGGCGGTACCGGGGTTGATTGGCGTTGATGCGGGCCCGTGCGCCGTTCCCGCCCGATCGGCATCGGGCGGGGACGGCCGGATCTTCATCGGGATCCGCCCGATCCCGGGGGTAGTACGGCGAACGACCGCAGTACTGCAGTACGCATCGCACGCCGGCTTAGAGATGGGAGGCCCGGCCGGGCGGGAGGTCTCGACGCGATGGCGTCGCCGGGCGGCAGGGGCTCCACAGCGGGGACGGCTGACGCAGGCCTCGGAGGCTTTGCACTGCGCGGCGGAGGAGCCGTGCCGCTGGTATGGGTGACCGGTCCGTCTCCGGCCAGCGGGACATGGTGTGTGGTCATGACGCCGGGCACTCTTCGGTTCCGAGGCCGGCGCACTCGTCGGCTTCGCCGCTGGCCTGATCTATCCAGCGCACGACGGTGCTGCCACTGTGACCGTGGATGGCCAGCAGCGCTTCGAGGCTTTCCCATACCGCGGTGCAGGGGTACTGAGACAGCCAGCGGAGGGCCACGGATCCATCGCTGAATTGGATGCCTTCGGCCACGATCCCGGTGCCGCTGACACCGGATACGTCGGTGTAGCGAACCAGCTCGAAGCGCTGCATCAGTGTCGCCTCGGGCGCCGGCGACGGGGGAAGTGCGCCGTCGGCGCTCGCAGCACCATCACGATGCCGGACAGCTTCCGCTCGAATGACAGAGGACTGTCGAGGATCCGGTCGGCGACGGCGAGCTTCTCCGCCACTGTCATGCCGTAGTGGCTGAGCATGTGAGTCGAGACCGGAAAGGACGGCTGAGGTCTTCATCGCCGCGCAGCGCCTTCAGGCCACCGGCGGCGTACTGCCGCCTGCTGTGCTCGGATCTCTCGCCATCATCGACCTTCCGAAGGATTCAGATGCAGCGAATTGGCTGCATTGTGGATTGGCCAGGACTCCATTGGTTCCAGCGGACGACTGGCCGACCAGCTCTCCCACGGAGACCCGGGTCGGTCCAGATTCGGGGCCCGAATGCCGTCCCCGCTCGACTCGACCTGAGCGGGGACGGCAAGGGCCTCAACGGGATTCGCCCAATCCCGAGGGTGGAACGGCGAGCGACGACCGCATGTGCGTTGCGTATCGCTCGCCGGCTTGTGAAAGCGTGGATTCCGCGGGCAAGAACACGCTCTCCAGAGCCTGTGATTGCTGGCGGGGTTGGAACAACGGTCCGCCGCGATGCTGGCGATTCACGAATCTGCGGTACCCGAATCCACCACCGCGGGGACCGGTTTGTTGGTTATCGGCAGGCCTGGAAAGCGGAGTTCCATTCCAGCCTCGTACGGCGCGGCGTCCTCGGTAGAGCCGGTGAAGGCAGCGATGACATGGGCGCCGAACCAGACCTCGACGTGGCGGTCGCTCGAACGAGGAACCCCAACCCGGGTGCTCACTCCTCGCACCTCGCGAACGAAGTCACGGACCATCAAGATGACCATGACGCCCGCCAAGAGGTATCCGAGGACGAGCGGCCACGGACTGAGTAGCAGGAATGCCATTTCGCGTCCCCCGTTCGTTGTCGTGTTTCAACGAGTGGATCACTCCGGGTTGATGGTTGGTAACCTGATGAAACGGTGAAGGCTGCGAAGTCCCCGGAAGGTGGCGTGAAGGTCGTGAAGGTCGGTCGCGGGGCGTTCAAGGACGCCGATCTGCCCGATGCGGCGCCTTGCCACGACCTACGGTTGATCTATGGCGACCATGACGGCGGTGAGCGGCATAGCTGACGACGGTGCTCACCCGAAGTCATTGGCGCAGGCGCTGGAGCTCATCGGCTGGGGCCCACGAGATCTTGCCCGGGCAGTCAACGGCTGGCTCACCCGTCGTGGCAGGGCAGCCGAACGGATCGACATCACCGCGGCCTACCCCTGGGTGCGCTCGAACTACTGTCCCCACGGTTCGATCCCCGAGGTAGTGGCAACAGTCCTCTCGGACCACCTGGGCGCGTTTGTTTCGGCCGAACAGCTATGGCCAGGCCACTCAAGGGCCCGCCGCTCAACAGCGAAGGCAGTCGAGATCGGAGACGGCCAGAGCCTCGACGGCTTGGTGCGCTCCCTCGAGCAACTGGTCAGCGGCTCACGTCCGCTACCGACACACGGCGCGGATCTTGTCGCCGCGGTGCTGGACGGCCTTCATACCACGATCGAATCGATCCCAGCCCAAGCCAAGCCGGACCGCATCAGGCTGCCTCAAACCGAGCTGATCGCATACCACGTCAAAGCCTTGCGGCACCTCGACGACCGTCAGGGCGGCGGAGCACTGAGCTTGCGCTACGTCACCCATGAACTGGCCGGCATTCTTGATCTCGTCCGCAGCGCCAGCTACGAGCCGGAGGTCGGCCGGGACCTGCTCACCATTGTGGCGGACCTGGCCCAGCTGGCCGGCTGGATGCAGTTCGATGCCGGCGAGGCCGCAACAGCGCAACGCTATTTGCTCCTGGCGATCCGGGTCGCGCGCGCCGCTGGCGACGACGGACGGATGGTCAACAACGTCGGCATGCTGGCCTATGTCGCCTCGTACACCGACCATGGATCGGATGCCTTGCGCATCATCGATGCTGCTAACAGCGTGCCGACATCGAGCGACCTGCTCAGGGCAAGGACAGCCGGGCGGGCGGCGACCGCACACGCTAGTGTCGCTGACCTCGGTGCCTTCCGGGCAGCAGCCGACCGCTCACAGGATCTGCTGGCGTCCGCGGCTCACGACGAGCTGGCGCCTTATCTCTACTATCTGAGCCCGAATCAGCTATCGGCCGAGGCCGGCTACGGCATGCTGACCATCGCGATGAGGACCGAGCTCTACCGGCAACCACTGCTCAAGCAGGCCATCGAGCTCCTGACGCCACTATCGAGCATCGGCGATGATCCCGCATATCAGCGTTCCGCGTTGCTGCACGGCTGCCAGCTCGCCAGAGCGCATCTCCTGCGCCGAGACCTGGAGGGCACAGTCGAGACCGCGCGGGTAGCGCTGGGAAGGCTGTCCGAGGTCCAGTCCGGGCGCTGCATTGCCTCGCTTCGCGATCTACGCCGGGCATTGGCACAACGTCAACGAGCGACGGTAGTCGCCGACTTCTTGCCCGAGCTCGACTCCGCTCTGGAGGGCCGTTGAATTCTGGATCTTTGGCCGGCGAAGGCGCGTTCGCCGATCCCGGTGCCGCCATTGAGATTGCTGCACGCGAGTACGACGACCCAGACGCGCTGCTGCTCGTCAAAGCACTGTACGGCGAGCAGCTCGACACCTACGGTTTTGCAGACTCGCCCGAGAGTGAAATCGCGGCCGACTACACAGCACCACAAGGGCTCCTTCTGGTTGGGTACACATCCAGTGGGCAACCTGTCGGCTGCGGGGGCTATCGCACCTACGACCAGACCGAGCATGTGGCGGAAGTTCGCAAGATGTACGTCCAGCCGGACTATCGCGGGATGGGGCTGGGGCGCCGGATCCTCAAACAGCTGGAACGCCAGGCCACTGCGCGAGGAGCTCGCAAACTCATCCTTGAAACAGGCGCCTTGAATGAAGCTGCGATAGGCCTCTACGTCGAGGTTGGTTACTACCCCATTCCGTCTTATGTACCTGGCCGGGGGAGCAGCAATCGGGCGTTCGCCAAAGAACTCGAAGCGGAGGGTTAGCCGTTACCGCTGGCGCCAGGCGGCCAAGAGCGCCGTTTCGCGTTCGACGGATATCCCGTGTTCGGCGGTTCGCTCGTGGTCCACGGCACGCCCGCCGTCCTGCATCCAGGCCCACGTATCCACAGCGGTTTCGCGGATGGACCGGCAGCGAAGACCGGCCGCCTCCGCCTTGCTAGTGGACATCGACCAGGCGGTCGGCAGAGCTCGCCACAGCGGAATCTCGGTCCACTGCCTCACGCCCTGCTCGATCAGCCACTCCTCGTCAGCCCAGACCACAGTGGCTGCCCTTCCGGTGGCTTCGGCACAGGCTGCGATGAGGTCGCTGAACTGCTCGCGGCCCTGAGGCGCGGCGACGTTGTAGATACCAGTGGACGTCGACTCCGCGCGATCCACAATGAACGTTGCCAGGTCTCGCACATCGACAGGCTGAATGTTTCGATCCGGTGCCGGCACAAGGATCTCGCCTCCGCGGTGGACGCGACGCAGCCACCAAGGCAGCCGACCGACGTACTCGCGTGGGCCGAGCACGACATGGGGCCGGACAATGAGCAAGCCGTCGGTTCCGAACACGTCAGCCGCTGCCAGCTCGCAGCCGACCTTCAACGGGCCATAGGCGTCCGGGTCCCAGCTGCGCCTACCGGGATCGTCAACTGCGGGGGCATCCCAGAGTGTCGACGTCTCGTCGACGGGCTTGTGAGGCCAATCGCGATAGGCCGAGATCGTCGAGACGAAGACGTAGTGCCCAGCGACCGGCGACAGCGCCTCGGCGCAGCGGCGAACCAGACGAGGGATTGTCCCGGCTACATCGATCACGGCATCCCATGGACCGGCTGCGGCCAGTCGGCGGAGGTCGGCTTCCTGCTCCCAATCGCCGCTCACGTGTCGTACGTCCCGGAGCGGTCTGGCGTTCGACAGCCCACGGTTGAACAGCGTGACGTCGTGACCACGAGCCCGTGCTTCGCCAACTACAGCGCTGCCGACAAACCAGCTGCCACCGAGGACAAGGAGTCGCATGCCCTGATCGTGTCACGCAACCTGCGCGCAGGTGCCTGCGGCCGCGGCACGGGCCTGCGCGCTCGTCGCACGTGGAGCACATTTCGAGTCAACCGATCAGTAAGGTCCGCTTGGCGACGTGAAGCTACGGGTCACGGTTGCGAGTGAGATATACCGAGAAGGCACAGTAGCGAGACCTACGCGAGTGACCCAGCCTCGCCGACCGGTCGAAGGGGAAGATGCTCCGGGCCCAGGCTGGCTCTGACCCTGGTCGGTCGCTCAGTCGGCCCGCGGGCTCGGCCAGGGTTCGGGAATGGGAAGGCAGGGCTCGGCGATAGCGCGCAGCCCGGTGTGGGGTCCTATCCAAATGGCTGTTGGACAGCCGAGCAGGTTGGCGATCTGGTCTCGGACGTCTTCGAGCGTGCTCATCACACGATCGCGTGGCTCAACGGCGTGATCGACGTAGAGGGTCGCGAGGACACCTGCGCTGACGGTGCACCGTCAGGCCCGTGGGGATGTAAGCCCAGCGAGCGCCAAGATCTCATCAACACGCGGCGCCTCTACTGCGGCAGCAGCGCGGACGCGGCGCTCCTGGTCGGGAGTTTCGGCGACGCGCTGGTTGTGTTCGGCGGCTCGCCGCCGTGCCAGGTCGGCGCGAGCACCTCGGCCGAGCCAACCTGGCCAGGCTGCGTCGCAATCCGGGCAGGTCCAATACAGGATTCCGTCGTAGTCGTTGGTCTCGACACCGATGTCGCGCCGGTAGCGGTCCGGACCGCCTGGCCGCCTGTCTTCTTCGGGGATGAGGTCGCCAATCAGTGCCGCGCCGCAGTGGGGGCACCGGTCGCTGAACAGCTCTGTCCAGGGCAAACCGGCTGCGTTGTTGATCGGCATCTGAGCCTCCCCTGCATCGGATCGTCACATTCTGTCGGTGGCCCCATTCACACTGTCACTGACAGGCCGGGATGACCAACCTCGGCCGCAGGCTGGGTCAAGTTTGGGGAGGACCATGAATATGCCTCGCGCGTGGTGGCGAGACATTGTTGCGGCGGATTGGGCGCCATTCGCCACTCGCGATGACCTGGCCCGTGAGCAGCACGTCGCACTGCTGGCTGCGTTGGAGGAGTTGTCGACCCGTGGCCCAATGTGGCCGCTTCGCGACATCACCGTCCAGCTGCGCGGTGTCGGCTTCAACGATCCCCTTTCGGAGCCTGATCTGCGGGCGGCCCTGGACAGGCTGGAGGAGTGGAAGTTCGTTGAACCGTTTCGGGACTCCGCAGCGCCGCTGCGCGGCTACCAGGGCGCGGTCAACCGTCAGGAATCATGGGCGCTCACAAGCCGTGGCCGGGTGGTGGTGGCCGCGGTACGCGCCGCGGTGACCGACGCCAACCGTGCACTGCAGCTACCAAGCAAGCTCCTCGAAGGTGTCGAAGAGACACTGTTGCTGCTGCTCAGCGAGTTCGCCGAGAAACCGGACCGGCTCGGCAGCAGACTGAACGACATCCGGACTCGGATCGACGAACTGCACCAGGTCGCAGCGGATTTCTACGAGGCGCTGGCCCGGCTGGTTCAGTCCGATGTCACCAACGATGCCCTGTTCGGCGATAACCGCGACCGGGTTGTCGAGGCGTTGCGCCAATTCCCCCGCGAGTACGGCCGTGCCCTGCGCCGGGTCGAATCTGCACTAGCTGAGATCGAGAAGACCGGTCCGCGTGCCATCGTGGAGGCCGCCGTCGAGCACGCCGGTTTGCTCGATGCCGGCGACCGGCAGCACTGGGTCGAGGAACGGGTGCGTCGGTTGAGCGACCTCGCTGCCTGGTTCGCCGCCCACGGGAGCGTGGAGCGGCTGATCGACTCCGCCAGTGGTGCCGTATCAACGCTGCTGGTAGCTATCGATCGCCGCTATACGGCGCGGCGGCGCGGCGCAGATGTCGGCGCGGACTTCCGGGCCCTGGCCCGCAGCATCCACCAACAACCCGATGGTGTCGCAGCGCGCCGCATCTACGCCGCCGGGTTCGGCGACTGGCCGTCCTGGCATGCACGGATCGGACACCTCGACGATGAGGACCATTCGTACGCGGCACCGGCCGCTGACGGGGCACGGCGCCACACGGTCGAGGTGACGATTCGCGATAACGAACGCCAGGGCCGGGCCAGCGGCGTCCCCCGCAGGGTGGCCAACACTGCCGATGCACGAGCCGAGGCGATCGCGGCTGCTGTGGCGGAGGCAGAGGTTCGCCGCCTCCACAGCGCCGCGCTGATCACTCATGGCGAGGTTCGTCTGGATCACTTCGCCGATCTGGAGGCTGAGCCGGCCGCTTTGCTGCTGTCGGCGATCGAGGTTGCCGTGGATCGATTCGATCCGCAGACAGGCATCGGCACCGGGTATCTCGACGCGGCCGGGCTGGTGGTGATCGTCCGCCCCGGGATCCCCGGGAGGCTCGCGCGGGTCCGGCTGGCCGATGGGTATCTGACCGGACCGGACCTGCGTATCACTATCGCGGCCAGCCAAGACCAGGACCCTCAGCTGATCAGGGAGGCCGGATGAACTGGCAGTCGCTTGAGCCCGACCTGCAAGAGGCGGCCATGAAGCTCGTGGCGACTGGTCGGCTGCGGGCCGAGACCGACCCCGAACTGTTCCAGGCCGGCATGAGGGGGCGCGCTGCCTTGGTCGACTTCTTCCGCAGTGAACTCGGCTGGCCGGTCGAGGTGCAGGAACTGGCTGAGCAGATCCGGCTGCACAAAAGGCGCGTCGACCCACCGGGTGACCGGGGCCCACTGTTGCAACGGAGTGGCCGCGCGGCACGAACCCCGCAGCTGGCTTCTCCTTTGGTGCTGGTCGTCATCGCGTTGGTCTGCGAACAGTTGTGGCGGCGGCCGCGCATCGCGTTGCGCGAATTGATGCAGGCCGTGGCGCAGGTTTGCGCTGAGGATTCCGACTCTGGGCTGCTGCCTCCGTTTCGGATCGTCGCCGGTGACGGGGTCCGGCTGCAGGAGGCCATGGACAACCGCCGAGCGATCGTGGATGCCTTGAAGATCTTGGTGGCCGAAGGAACGGTGACCGTCGACGCGGATCTCGACGAGGTGATCGTCGACGAGGACACAGACATGGTGGTCCGGGCGTCGCGTGAGCGGCTCAGCGTGAAGTTCTCGTCGGTGTCACCCACGTTGCTCGGTCTTGATCGCCTGCCGCCACCGGACCATCTGGCCGCCTTGTCAACGGAGTCACTGCTCGATCACGAGGACCAGCCCGGCGGCGGGGATCCGACGCTGGAGACACGCCGCCTCGCGGCGCTTCGACGGCTCGTTGACGATCCCGCTACCGATCCACATGACCAGCCCGGCAGCAACGCATCCTCGGCAGGTTCGATCGGTGTCACCCCGTACTTGCAAACGATGGGCGGTCGAGAGCGTGGCCTGAGGGTTCTGTCTGCGCTGGGTCTGAATGCCACGGTCCGGCGTGATTGGTGGGAGGTCACCGAACCGCTCGGCCTCGGTTCGCTGCTGGACTTCCCGAATGGCAGGCGCATCGAGCGGCAGGCGGCCCTCGCTGTCTTGGCCAAGCTGTCTCACCGGCCCGCTCCGCGGGCGTCAGTCACCGTCGAGGAGCTGGCCGAGCTGCTCGAGGAACTGCGGATCGACCAACCCCGCTGGGCTACTGGCTACCACGGCCGGTTCAAGGTCTTGGCCAGGGCCGCAGCGGCTGAGCTCACCCAGTTCGCGCTGCTGTCGCCGGATAAATCCCGGCGCGGTGTATGGCACCCGACGCCTGGCGTTCATCTGTGGCGTGTCCGCATCCGCCATCAGCCCACGGCATCGGCGCAACCCGCACCGTTCAGTTCCCCGCTACCCACCCCCGAGCCAGAACCTGAGCTCAGCCTTGACTTCTCGGAAGGATCCGTTGATGGACCTGTCTGAACACCCCCTGCGGACACCGGCCTCGCTCGAGGAGCTCAGCGCGCCGGGCGCCGATGATCGCTGGCAACCGACCCGAGCCGGCGCAGTAAACTCCTGGGCCTGGGCCGACGAGCTGTTCTTGTTCGGCGATGGATGGCTCGCCTTCGCCGGCCCCAACGGGTCCGGCAAGTCCCTGACGGCCTCCATGCTCATCACGGTGTTGCTGGATGCCGATACCAGCCAGACGGCGCTGTCTACCGACGAGAAGGCCGCAGGTACTCTCACCAGCCGCCATACCGATCGCAACGATCACGAAGATCGCACCGGCAGCTGGTGGCTGGAATACGGCTTTCGAGACGGCCAGACCGGCCAGGTCGACTATCTGACGACCGGCCTGTGGCTGCGCTCTACCAGCAGCGGCATACAGCGGGCCTACTTCATCACGCCGGGACGTGTCGGACCGGACCTGCTGCTGCAGCGCGGCCAGGAGCCCGTACGGGTCGAGGATCTCGCTGAACAGCTCGCCACGATCGGCGGCGACCTCTACACCAACTCCGACAAGGTCGGCAGGAAGGCCGCGAAGTTCCTGTCGCTCAGCGGGGAAGAAGGCGACTACCGCGCAGCGGTTAGGACCCGGTTGTTCACCGGGCTCGACGAGGTCCAGTTCGCCGCACTCATGAGCGTGCTGCGCAGTCTTCGGAGTCTTCGCACGGGTGAACGGATCTCCCCCGACAAGATGCGCACCGTCCTCACCGAGGCCCTGCCTGCCCTCGACGAGGACGGTCTGAAGATGATCGCGGAGTCGATGGAACGCATTGCCAAACACGAGTCTGACCTGGAGCGGACTCACCAGGAGGCCGAAGCTCTGGCCGGCGTCGAGAGCCGCTACACCCGCTATGTGCAGCTGGTCGCCCAGATTGAGGCCGCCGATCTCCAGTCGTCCAACCGCGAGTTCGATCAGATGACCCGGCAGACCCGCTCCTTCACGGACAAACTTGCAACCGCTGTAGCAGTCCAGGAACGAGCCCGTGAAGAACAGGCGGCCAACAACAAGGATCTTGCCGAGCTCGACGGGCGCCTCGACGGAATCGAGTCTGAACTGCGGGGGCACGCAGGCAATGCGCTGCCGGAGCGGGAGCGGCTCGCCTCGTCGTTGGCTGAACAGGCCGAGGCCGCTACCGAACGGGCCGAGCAGGCGCGGGCCGCCGCCGAGCACGCTGGCGAGCGTGCCGCGGATTCTAATGCTTCCGCGGAGGACGGTTGCAGCCATCTGGACGGACTTGGCCGCGAGCTGCGCCGGGGCGGTACGGCGCTGGGAGCCGAAGCAGCCCTCGACCAGCTCCTGGCCGCCTCTACTCGAGTAGCTGAGTCCCGGCCCGGCAAGGATCTGGTGCATTCCATCGAGCTGGTCACGGACCTGCCAAGGGAACAGTTGGTTGAGCCGAGTACGCCACGCCTAGATGCCGATGCTGCCCGCCTGCTGACGCAGATCCCAAAGGCCTGGGCCGAGGACCGGCAACGACGGATTACTGGAGTACGCGAAGCACTGGGACACCATGCCAACGCACGTAGCGCCCTGCACGAGGCCTCCACTGCACTGCGTGAGGCTGAGGAACAGGAGGAACTTGGCCTGCAGGAGGCCGAGGCCACGCAGCAGCGCCGCTACGATCTCGAAGCCACACTGATCCAAGGGATCGAACGATGGCAGGAAGCGCTCCAGCAGCTCGCACCGGCTGCGGGACCTCTGCCTACTTCGGGTACCAGCCCTGGCGATGGCGACGACCGGCTGCAGCTGCATTCAGTGACCCGGTGGGTCGAGGCTGCGCTGTCCGATGCGCTTATCCGCATCGACGAACCCGGTCACCAGCAGGTCGCAACAACGTCTCGTGCTGAGGCCATGCACACCGCCGCAGCCGCAGCCACGGCCACGGCGCGGAATCAGCGCGCTGAGGCTGACCACCAACGCGCTGCCGCCGATCGGACTGCTCTGGGAGCGAGCCAGAACCTCCAGGCGGATGTCGACGAGCAATCTCGCCGTGCCGCAGACGAAGCCCACGACGTAGTGCTGGCCGAGGCCGAAGGCGAAGTCGCCATCGCCACAGACGCATTCACTCTCAGCGTCAGCACGGCAGACCGTGAGGCCCGGTCGTGGACAAGCCAGCTCGGAGCCTGGCTTGCTGGCCTCAGCCAGCTGCAGCTGCCCCCCACCGAACTCAACCTGTACAAAGGCGGCCCGGATAGCGCCGCACCCGACGCGATCTTGACCGACCTCGACCACCTGGAACCAGCTCTGCTCGTGCAGGCAGTCGACACAGCGCACCGTGCCGTTGCTGACCCGATACGGATCCGGATCGTCAAGACCAGACCGCAAGCCGAACAGTCCGCGGCCGCCTTGCGTGACCTCGAGGACCGTCTGGCCCAGGTCCTGGCTGAGGTTCCTGCGCCGCCGGGTCCCGAGTGGCGCGATCGCGATCACACCCAGGCGATACCGCTGTGGCAGACGGTGGACTTCGCCGCCGACGTCCCCGAGGAGATCGCTGATCGCGTCGAGGGTGCGCTGCTGGTATCGGGCCTGCTCGATGCATTGATCACCGCCGACGGTCAGCTGGTTGCCGGCGATCTGACGATCACCGCCGCCGACTCTGCCGTCTCCCCCAGCCTGGCCGACGTGTTGGTCATCGCCGCCGACTACCTAGACGACAACGGGAGCGATGCGGGCCCGGGCCGAGCAGATCTTGGCGGCTATCCCGATCAGCGCTCCCGGCGGCGATCTGCGCAACGGCACCCTGACAATCGGGCCTCTGACGGCTGCAGCCCCAGACGGCTACCGTGCTGCCTTCATCGGGCCGGCAGCGCGTCAACGGGCCCAGGAAGCCCGCGCCGCGAAACTGCGCGCCAACATCGACGCAGCCTGCGCCCACTTCGCCGAGCTCGAACACACCCTCGAGGTATTGCGAAGCGCAGAGCAGACAGCCAACAGCGAGCATGACAGTCTTCCGTCACCACAATCCTTCGTTGAGGCACGGCGAGACGCGGGTAGTCAGCGCACTCT
Source organism: Kribbella qitaiheensis (assembly GCF_014217565.1). Taxonomy (NCBI): domain Bacteria; kingdom Bacillati; phylum Actinomycetota; class Actinomycetes; order Propionibacteriales; family Kribbellaceae; genus Kribbella; species Kribbella qitaiheensis. The sequence goes on along the minus strand of NZ_CP043661.1, from coordinate 2,305,836 downwards.
GCTGCAGCTCGCCAAGATCGACACCACGCAGCGGATCGCGAAAGCCGACGAGAGCCATCGGCAGATCCAGGAGGAGTTGCGCCGGCGGGCCGACGAACGCCGTACGCCGATGCTTTTGCTGGACCAGCTCGTCGGCCAGACCGAGGCGGCACAGACTGAGGCGGCTGCAGACGCCGCGGCAGCCATCGAAGCGGCTGAGCTCGCCGCCGCCGCTCAGCAGCATGCCCGCGATCAGCTGGCCGAAGCACAAACTGCGGTCCGTGAGGCCCACGCCGAACGACACGGCCTTCCGCCACTAGACGATGCGATCGCGGCACAGAAAGCCGAGGACCGCGCCTCCGAGGCACTGACCCATGTGCGCGCCGCAGTTGGGTTCGCCACTGATCGGCACAACAAAGCCAGCCACCAGGTGGCTGAACAATTCCGCGAACTTCACGAGGCCGCGGCTCTCCCGCACGGTGCCGTGTTGCCAACGACTGATCGCGATCTGGACACCCAGGCCAAGGCAGTGGACACGTTCACCCGGCAAGTTGAAGCCTGGCAGGGAGCCGCCCATCGCGTCAGTGACCTTCTCGACCGGGCAAGCCAGGACAGCGCGTTCGCACGGACGGCAGTAGCACGAGCAGACGGCGAGACCCGCACCGCCGTGCAGGCCCGCAACAACGCGGTCCACGAAGCCGAAGCTGTCGCCGAGATCCGTTCGCTGCACGGCGCCGAGTACGAACAGCTGCACTCACGCCGGACAGACCTCGGACAGAAACTGCGTGCCGCCAAACAACGCTCAGTGGAACTGAATAGTGAAAGCACGACGGCTTTCGGGACTGAATCCGAGGCACGCGTTCAACTCAGCAGCATCGAACCTCGACACAAGCTGGCCTCGGAACAGCGCGACGAGATCGTCGCCCGAATGCGCCGGCTGATCGATGAAGGACTTGCCAGCATCACACCTGGTACAGGCCAGGAGTCCGATCCCGGACTCGGCCGCTCCCCCTCAAACACCGCCGACTCCACCCGCCAACTGCCGGATCTGGCCGCTGCACTGGCCTGGGCCAAGGAACTCCTCGCCGACCAGCCCAAGGGCACGGTTCACAAGCAGGACCTGGAGACACAACGTAGCAAGGCCGAGCATTGGCTCGAGCGCGACGTACGTACCGCCAGTTCGTCTCTGGCGCGCTACGACCGCCAAGTCACTCTGCACAGCATCGAAGGAACGAACTGGCGCCGCGCTGTCGTCGCCGACCCCGAGTCGATCCAAGGCCAAGACCTCCAGCAAGCGGTTTCGTCGCGTCGCGACGAGGCCGCACAGCTGGAAAGGGACCTCCGCGAGGATATGAAGGAGGCCATGCGGGCCGGCCTGTTCACGCAGCTGTACCGCGACATCAATCTGCGCCGCCAAACCGCCATGGAGCTGGTCCGCCAGATCCAGACCACCCTTGAAGGCGTGCGCACCGGTGTCGCGCAGGTCGGCGTGCAGGTTGCATGGCGAGTGCGAGATGACGATGACGCCAAGCAGATGGTCGACCTGATCTCTCGGCCGCCCTCAGACGAGGTCTTCGACCAGATGTACACCGTGCTACGCCAACGCATGAACGAGATGCCTGGTGAGAGTTTCGAGAAACGGGTCGCGCACGCCTTCGACTACCGCGCATGGCACCAGTGGGACATCGAGATCACCCACGCTTCCTTCGGGCAGACGGCCGGCAAGGCCGTCTTCCACCGGGTCACTGCCCGCACCAACCCGCTCGGGTCGCTGTCGACCGGAGAGCGGCGCCTGGCCACGATGCTTCCACTCCTGGCCGCAGCCTGGTCTATGTACGGAGGCGACTCCAGCGAGTACACCGGCCCACGGCTGCTGATGATCGACGAGATCGATGCCGCCTTCGACGAGGCCAACCTGCGCCAGATCCTCAAGCTCCTGCGTTCCTGGCGCTTCGATGTGGTAGCCACCTCGCCGTCGATCGCGCCGCTGCTGAAGCGCGAAGCTCAACGCAGCGTGATCCACGAACTCGTCACCACCGGTCGGCATCGGATCACCATCCCGTGGCTGTGGGAAGGCCACGGTCAACCACAGCTGCTTGAGCTCCAGCCGACGCTCGACGAGGCCAATTGATGGGAGTGGATCTTGACCTGATCGCGAGCGACCCGGAGCTGCGGCCGCTGTGGGACAGCCTGCATGAGCGGCTCAGCTCGGGGACCGCCGCGGCCGCGATCAGCTCGGTATCGATACCGGACCTTTCACCTGGCGGCGTCGCAACGCTGCGGGCCTGGCTCGACACCAACACAGGTAGAACCCGGCACACGGCCGTGAAACGCACCCAGCGCGGTGTCACCGTGCCGGTAAGGAATCTGCTTGCCCGGCTGGGAGTTAGCAGCGACGAACTCGGCGCATTCCTGGAGCGCGCCACCGGCCAGCCACTCACTAACCGCGCCGCCGTCCGTCGGCAAGCAGCAGATCTCCGCGGCCAGCTGTGGACCTACGCCGATGCTCGCCTCAAGGGCTACCCACAGCTGGTCAACCAACTGCGGGCCGTCGGGCTGTCCGGCGATGACGACACCTCTGTACGGCAGCTGATTGATGCCCTAGCCGAGGCATTGGCCTGGGTCTCAACGAAACCCGGGCCGATCAGCCTCGCGAAGCTCGCCCACGACATCACCGGCGACCCGCACTACTTCGACCTCAAAGACCTTGCAGGCTCACGCCTGCTCGCGGGAGTCGCCGAACTCCATAACCAACCGGCACCGACACGTCCCCATCTCGTCCGCGCCTTTCTCGCCAGCGCCGGCATCATCGCCGATCGCCTCTTGTCGACTGTGCTGCTGCACAACGTCGTTGCTGTCGGGGACGGCCCGATCGACAGGCGGCTCCGCGACTCCGCCAACCCTGTCGCGCTCACCTATCTGGACCTCACCAGCACGCCGCCAACCTTCGGTCCACAGGTCCTTACCGTGGTCGAGAATCCATCGGTTCTCGAGGCTGCCATGGCTGCTGGCGCCCGCCACGCGTTCGCGTGCACCAGCGGCAACCTGGGCCACGTCGACCATGCCTTGCTGCAACTCGCGGCAGATCAGCGACTAGACCTGCGCTACAGCGGCGACCTCGACTCGGCCGGTCATGAGATCGCACGGACTGTCGTCAACTGGTATGGCGCGTCGCCGGTCGCCATGAGCGACCAGACAGCGGCACGGGCCGCAGCCTGGCGCCCGGTCGTCGACGCTTCGCATTCTGCCGGCGCAACTCCGACCATCTACCAGGAGCATGACGTGGTCTTGCGGCAGATCCTCGCCTGTCCGTCTGCATCAACGAGCGAGGTCTAGCCAATGCCACTGCTAGCTCACCACCGCGGCCGCGATCAACTGCTCGACGCCACCTTGACCGGACCTGCCGGCGAGCAGATCTGGACACAGATCCACCGGGTTCCCGCCGAGACGCAGCACCTGGCCTGTATCGAGCGCCGCCATGCAATGACAGCGGCAGTTTCCCCACGAGGCACCAGGCATTTCAAGCATCGTCCGGGAGCATCGCAGGCCTGTACCAGCGCCGGCGAGTCGATCGAGCATCAAGAGCTGAAGGCGCGGATAGCCCGGCTGGCCCGTGCTTGTGGCTGGGAGGCGCATCTCGAGCGATCCGGAGATGGCTGGCGCGCCGACGTACTGACCACCTCCCCCGCCGGCGATCGCACGATCGTGTGGGAGATCCAGACATCGCGCCTCGATGAGGCTGCGGCTTGCAAACGTACGCAGCTTCATGTGAAGGCCGGCCATGAAATCGTCTGGCTGCTCCTTGCTGCCCAAACGTGGGACATCACCCTTCCGACGCTGCTGCTCGAACCCGACCAGGACCAGGACTACACCGTGACCGGCCATCTCATCGGCCTGGACATGGATCGGCCCGTACAAGACGTCCGGCCAACTGACGGCGACTGGCACTGGACCGTTAGCGATCTCTTCCAGGGCTTGACGCCTCACTGGGCCTGCGAGGACTGGGATCTGCACAGCCGCGCATGGGTCCAATGGCCGACGTTGCTCGGCTTCGATGTGCCTGGTCTGCTCAACCTGTCGATGCTGCCTGGCGGTGGCCTCGTGCCGATCGGCATGCGCGGCCGGGGAGCACGGATCCGCTGGCTCTCCAAGCCGGGCAAGCTGTCGTCTGTGGCGCGCGCGATCCTGGAGGGCGACCTTTGGTGCATGGGGCTGGTGGAACCCATGCGAATGGTGAAGGGCAGACGGCCGGCGTTCAGTTGGGCACCGGTGAGCGACATAGGGCTGGCCACCAGACTGCTTGCCGTGTCCCTGGGGTGGGATCTGGACACAGTTGACGAAAGCCAGCGAACGCGTTGTGACAGGTGCGGGATCATTTGTCGCGAAGTCTGGACGATCGATGGCCTAGGCGTCGTTGTGCCTCACTGCCCTGTGTGTGATGCAGCAGCTGACCGTACCTACCGTGAGATGTGGAATGTCCCTGGCTGAGACGCCTCCGACTCGGCGATTTGCGGTCGGGCGTTTGAGGTGGGACGTGTGTGCCCTCATAAGATTTCCGGCACTGGTACCCAGGGCTGGCGAACCTGCAGCACCAGGCCGGCGCCGACACATTACGCCGGGAGCGGAGCATCAGATGGTAGTCACCACAGCCACCGACAAAGGGGCCTCAGCATGTTCAGCGTTGACCGTGTCGAGGAGCTACTCGAGGCCGGCTACCGCAGCCGAGTCTATCCGGGCGCGGTCTGGTCCGTCGGTGACACGGACTGGACCAGCGTCGGTGGATCGGTCGGGGTCGTGGACCCTACACAGCCGGATCAGCCGATGCTGCCGGACACCGTTTTTGATGTCGCGAGCCTGACGAAGGTTCTCACGGTGTGGGCGTCGATCGGTGTGCAAGCTACCGCGGGGGAACTCCGGCTCCCCAGTCGGCTCGACTCGTTTTGGCCAGAGGCCGAGGGACACCCGGTGGGGCAGGCAACGGTCCACCAGCTGTTGACCCACACTGCTGGGCTGCCGCTGCGGGCAAACCTGAAGAACCTCTACGGCACCAGCCCTTCGGCGGTCAGAGGCAGCGTGCTGGCCGAGGCGCTGCAGCGGCCGCCGGGCCAGATGGTCGAGTACACGGTTATCTGGACAACGGGACCTTCTTCCCTCTCAGCGACCAGGCTAGGTCCCGCACGGCCCCATGCTGGGGCTGGTGGCGAAGCATGATCGCTGACTTTGAAGTAGCGATCAGCAAATTGGTGAAGACCGCGATCATCGAGCAGGTCTTTCCCGGCGTTGCGTGGGCCGTTGGTGACACGAACGGAACGGTGCTTCGCGGGGCCGCGGGCGTACTTGACCCGGACCAGCCAGCGTCGCTGACTCTGCCGACGACGATCTTCGATGTCGCCAGCCTGACGAAGGTAATGGCGGTATGGGCATCGGTCGGCGCACTCTGGGAAGGTGGGGTCCTGGACCTGGCCGAGCCGTTGGGTTCGGTGATGCCCGAAGTAGCGGGGTATCCCCTGGCGCCTGTGACTGTGCATCATCTGCTCACCCACACAGCCGGGGTGCCTCTGCGGGCAAACCTCCGTGCTCCGTATGGAACAGAGCACGAGGCCATCCGCCGCGGTGTTCTTCAAGAAGGACTGCATCGGGATCCGGGGACCGCGGTGGAGTACACCGACCGTGCGGCGCTGATCACCGGTCTGGTGATCGAGCACGTCGCCGGTGTCAGGCTCGATGAGTACGTCTTGGAGCATGTCTGGAGACCGCTGGGCATGCTGGAAACCCAGTTTGGGCCGTTGCCTGCAGCACTCGTCGACCGGGCGGCCCCCACCGAGATCGATGAGGCAACAGGCCTGCGGCTACGGGGAGTTGCCCATGACTTCTCCGCACGGCTACTCGGCGGCGTCTGTGGTATCGCCGGAGTGTTCTCGCCGCTGTCGGACATTGAGCTGTTCTTGCGCTACCTCAGTGACGGCCGAGTGGTCGGACCGGCAGGGTTCGGGCAGAAATGGGTTGCAGAGTCCCTGCAGATCCACACCGGGAATCTCCAGCCCGCCCGCGGCTTCTTCTGGCACCCTGCTCCCGGAACGGCAGCTGAGGAAGGGATCTACGTTCACTACGGCTTCACCGGAACGGCCATGTGGGTGGACCGAGCTCAAGGCCTCTGGGCGACGTTGCTCACCAACAAGCTGTACTTCAGCAGGGATCGCGAGCCGATTGCCATGATTCGTGATGCCTTCCGTGCCCTGGTTTTCAACTGACCGGAGATGATCCATGGTGCAGGGCCATGGCACGGTGCCTCGTTTCTCCTGCCGGAGCTCGGAGGTCAGCAGCCCCAATGGTTGGGCGGGGTCTGGTTAGAGACCTGTGACGCGCCGCGGACGGCTGGGCTCTTGTTAGTGCTGGGTTGGTTCGAGGTGATGGGTAAGACGCTAGTGATGGTCGTGTTTGCGGGGGGCTGACATGGACGGTGGCGGCGATCAGACGCGGAACACTGCGCAGGAGGGGGTGGTGGGCGTCGACAGCGATGTTGTGTGCGGCCACGACATTCAGGCCGGGGTTCTTGGCTGCGTACGCGGCGCCGCCATGAGCTGGTCGAGTTCGAGGCCATGGTCGGGCTAGGTGGTGCCGGATGCGCAGCGGCTCGCTCAAAGCAGATGGACGCCGTCGTGGTGCCGGATGCGCGGGGCTGCGGGGTTGTCGAGGGCGTCGAGGGTCCTGATGGCGAAGGCTTCGATGGGGATCAGGCCGGCTACTTCGTCTCTGGTGACCCAGCGGGTGTCTTTGGTTTCCGGGCCGGTGGTGGGTTGGCCGGAGATTGCTCGGGCCCGGAAGACGAAGTTGATGACGCCGAGCGTCATGTTCTTGTAGATCCCGGTGAGGTTTTGTAGTTCGACGACGAGGCCGGTTTCTTCGAGGACTTCGCGGCGGGCGCCGTCTTCGATGGTTTCGGCCAGTTCGAGGAAGCCGCCGGGGGCTTCCCAGCGGCCGTTGTCGCGGCGTTGGATGACGAGGGCGCGGCCCTGGTCGTCGATCGTGACGGCGGAGACGCCGATGCGGTGGAGAGGGATCTCGCTCACTCAGGTGCTCCGGTGAGGTAGGCGACGGTTGCGTCGTCGGATCGCTTGATCCTGGGGTAGCGCTGCGCCGCAGGGTCGTCGGCCTCGATCTTGCGGACGGATTCCAGCAAGCCGTTCGGGCCGGCGGCGTCGAGGAGGTTGAGAAGTCCGTGCCAGTCGGTGAGGCCGTAAGTGTCGACCGCGGCGGAGGCTCCGTCGGTGAGTAGCGCGGCGCGCCATGTGGTTCCTGCGGCGAGCCGTTCGGTGTCGGCGCGGGCTTTGTATGCCGCGTTGGGATCGGAGGCGGCGACCCAGAAGCCGCCTTCGACGTTGCGGAAGTTGCGTTGGGCATCGACCAGGGCGGCGATTCGCGCCGGGCGTTTGGGGTCATCGGCCGTCGTGCGCAGGACCTGGTTGCGGAGTTCCTTGTTGGTCTGGAAGAGCCTGTCGTCGCAGATCGCATTGAGTCCGTGCGGCGTTTCCAGGACGAGGGTTGCGTCACCGAGGACGAGCCACTCGAGGGTCTCGGCCCGGGCTCGCAGCATCACGACGGTCGACGACGGTGTGCCCGGGTGGCCGGGGTCGCAGGTTGAGGCGTGAGCATCGGCGGTGGCGCTGATGGCTGTGCTGAGGATATCGGCCAGGGAAGCGTCGCGATAGCGGACGTGTGCCGCCGTGGCTTGGGCGGTGAGCTCTCGCGAATACCAGCGTGGATCATGGACACACCCGGTTCCGAGACCGTCCGGCGCAGTGGCGCCGTCGGCGACGATGACCAGATCAGCGACTGCTGCGAACGAGTCCTCGTTGGGCCGCTGCGAGGATCCCGGGCCGGGATGCAATGTGGGTGTCGATCACTCAGATCCACCTTCTGGTTCGTCGGTCCACTCGTAACGCAGCCGCCATTGGTGCCCCGCCATGATGTGGCGGGTGACGGCGACGGGCCGATGTTCGCGGTCTGAGGCAACGAACAGGATCTCGAAGACGGCCTGATTCGGCTCCATGTCGAGGAAGGTGGCCTCGGCGGCGATGGCACTGCAAAAGGAAATCTCTTCGGTGAAATGGATCGGGCCACGGCCGATGTCCGCGAGTCTGGAGTAGGTGCCGCCGGGACCGGTGTTTTCCTCCGTGACGCCGGCCTTCTCGGCCAGTTCACTGACCAGGTAGGTGTCGGCTATCTGTGTCGGTACGCCGTTGGCGAAGTATTTGCGGCGCCGTACGACGAGTTCGGCACCGACCGCCACGTTCAGCAGGCCTGCGGTCAATTCGGAGGCGGGTACCCGCTCTACCGATGCCGTCCAGCTGGGCTCCAGACCGACCCGGCGGGTCTCCACGTCGTAGGCTCCGCGGCCTTTATCGCGGGCACCGTGCCGTTGAGTTGCCACCCGAGTGATGACTGGGATTGGCCTGACGAAGGCGCCCTTGCCGCGGCGGACCTGGACGAGACCCTCGGTGCGCAGCAGGCCGACCGCACGGTTGATCGTGACCCGGGAGACGCCGAACTCCCGGGAGAGTTCGGGCTCGCTGGGCAGCGGTGAGCCGGGTGCATGCACTCCACGCTGGATGCGATCGCGCAGGATGTCAGCGATCTGAGCGAAGCGGGGCCGCGGTGCCTCGATCTGGGTCATCTCCGCCCCTTCCCGTCCGCGCGTAGCGCTCATCGTAGCCCGTGGCTGTGCGTCATCCGATGTCATACGTGTTGTTGACACCCACTTAGGTCGGATGCAGGATGTCTTACATCTTTCATGTGTGCCGGACCTCTTGCTGGTTCTGCGCCAAGAGACGGGAGTCGACGTGGCACACCAGACGTCAACTGCCGATCGCGAGGCGCAGGTTCCACAGTTCGGCACTCACGTGCTACGAGGCCGATTCGAGCCGTCCCGGATGAATGCGTGGAGATGAGACAAGTGGTCGTAGGCAACTGGATCCTGGTGGCGGTAGCCGCCATCGCGTCCGCACTGATGGTTCGTGACCTCGTCCATGAACAGCTGGACCGCTGATGACCACCACGGGGACGGTTCGGCGCCGCCGGGTCCGGATCTGGTTCGGGGTGCACGTGATCGCCGACTACTGCGCCGAGCCCGATCTCGCTCAGCGGTACGCCGCAGCGATGGATCGCCGGTTCGCGGGCCTCAAGATAACCAACGAGCCGTTGCCGCCCGACGATGACATGTCGGCAACGCCGACACCGGAACTACCGAACGAGCAACTCCTGTGGCCACTGACAGCGCTGTGAGCCACCGGCGATTCTGGCTCGACCGGCAAACCGACATCTCCGGTGTGAGCGGCACCGGTGAGGTTGCCGAGGGCATCCAGTTCACCGACGGGTCGGTTTCCTTGCGCTGGATCAGCACGACACCGTGCACGGCTGTGTTCGACGACCTTGACCAGGTGGCCGCCGTCCACGGGCACGGCGGCGCCACGATCATCCGCTGGCTCGACCCGGTCCCGCTGCCACCCCACGACCTGCTGTCGCGAGCAGCAGGCCTCCTCGACACCACACCGCATCACCTGCCCGCGGGCGGGTTGGATGCCCACGACGATCCGACCCATCCACCACGGTACGTCCCCTGAACCGGCGGGGGCCGGCGGTGTATTCCTCCCCGAGGAGGACCCCTGCCGTCGGCCTCGCCCTGCCATCGACAGGCCCGCCCGGTGGGTTGGCACTGCGAGCGGCCACTTCCATCCCAACGAAGGAGTAGTGGTTGATGTGAGGTTCCGCAAGATCCACGGTGCCGGGAACGACTTCATCCTCATCGCCGGTTCCAGCGCGGACCTCGACAAGGACTGGTCGGACACAGCCAGGCGACTGTGCGCCCGGCGTACCGGGATCGGCGCGGACGGGCTGATCGTGAGCGCCCTGATCGACACCGACCCCGCTGTCCTCGGGGTCGCCTGCTTCAACGCCGACGGTTCGATCGCCACGATGTGCGGCAATGCCCTGCGCTGCGCGGCCTGGTGCGCAGCCACGGACCACTCCTTCCACGACATGACCTTGGTGATGGCCGGTGTGAAGCACCAGGCGCTGGTCGGTGACGACGGCAGCTGGGTGACCGCCGAAGCCGGTGCGATCGACCCTCGGTGCATCGAGCTGGTCTGGAACGGTCACGCCTTGTGCTTCGACTCCGCCCACACCGGCACCGAGCACGTGGTCGCGGTCGTCGACAACGTCGACAGCTTGGATGCCGAGGAATGCGGCCGCCTGGTCCGCCATCACCCCCGCCTCGCGCCGCTCGGGTCAAACGTCAACTTCGTCCAGGCCACCGGTCCGCAGGCGCTGAAGATCCGCACCTACGAACGGGGTGTGGAGGCCGAGACGCTGTCCTGCGGCAGCGGAGCCGTCGCGGCTGTTGTGGTCGCGACCCTCCACGGCCTCGTCACAGACAGCCCCGTCACCGTCCACAACCGATCCGGAACACCGCTCACAGTGCGTCCGCACGCCGAGCGCAGCAGTGCCTTCTGGATCGGCGGCCCCGTCACCCTCACCTACCAAGGAGAACTGACATGACCTCACTCATCGACGCCCACGACCACGCGGCCATCAGCCGCCAAACCGACGCATTACGGATCTGGCACGAGGGCCGCGAAGCGGGCCTGAACGTCGCGCTGGTCTACGGCGGCCTGTCCGCCGAGGACCGGCTCTACATCGCTGAAAGCCCCACCGACCAACTGTCGGTCACGGCACTGTCGGGATCGCTCACCGAAATCGGCGCGACCTTCACGATCCTCGACCCGTGCGACCCGCGGTTCATCGCCGAACTCCTCAACTTCGACGTGGCACTGTCCAACCTGCACGGCCCCTACGGCGAGGACGGACGGCTCCAAGGCCTCCTGGACTACCTGCGGACGCCGTTCTGCGGCAGCGGCGTGGCCGCGGCCGCGATCGCCGCCAACAAGATCCTGTGCAAGCAGGCCATGAAAGGCCTGGGCATCCCCACGCCCGCCTGGCAGGTCTGGAAGCAAGGAACGACGCCGCAGTGGGCAGGGCGGCCGGTGATGGTCAAACCGGCTCAAGGCGGCTCCAGCGTCGGCATGAGCCTGGTCCGCCAGGAAGCCGCCTTGCTGCCGGCCCTCGAACACGCCTGGGCCACCGACCCCTGCCTGGTCCTGGTCGAGGAACACATCACCGGCCTGCCCGTCACCGTCGGCCTGCTGGAGCTGCCCGATGGGCTGCTGGTGTTCCCGCCGCTGGCCACCGAAGTCCACGCAGGAGAGTTCTACGACGCCGCGGCGAAACTCGACGCCGACGGCCAGGGAACCGTCTCCGTGACCGCGGCCGACCTCCCCGCCGCAGTGCTGGACTCCCTGACCCGGTACGCCGTGGCCCTGTGGGAAGGCCTCGGCTGCCGGGGGTCGGCCCGGATCGACTTCATGGTCACCGGCGCCGGTGAGCTGTTCGCGCTCGAGGTGAACACCACGCCAGGCATGTCCAGGGACGCCAACTTCGTCACTGGCGCCGGCCTGTGCGGGCTCAGCCACGTCGATGTCGTGCGGGCGGTTCTCCGTGAGGCGCTCACGCGGGCCTCCTATGATGTGCCTCTTCCTACTCCCGTGTTCAACGTCGGCCCAGCCATCGTGCGGGAGCCCGCATCCTGACCCACATCGGGAGTCTGCTGCTGTGCCTCACGTTCACGACGTCCCAATGTGTCGCCAGCTCATCGACGCGGCCGAATGGGATCTCCACGGAGGCTGGGCACTCGGAGATCGCACCGAGTGGTCCAACCGGGCGTGCGGCATAGCAGCGGTACGGATGATCCTGCTCGCCTACGGCCGCCAAGCCCCGACAGTCACCGAGCTACTGAAGCTGGCGGTCAAGCACGAAGTGTTCACCCCGCAAGGCGCTGTGCACACACGCTTGGCCGACCTGGCAGCCAGCTTTGGGGTGCCGGGTCGCGCCGAGCCCGTCGCGGCCGATGAACTGGTCGGCCGGCTCGGCGACGCCCCGGTGATCATCTCGATCACCGAGCAGTTCCCCGACGATGGCCGCACCGGCGGGCACCTGGTCATCGCCCGCGGCTATCACGACGCACCGGATCCGACCATCCTCATCCGGGATCCGTCCGGCTGGGGGCAGACCCACGAACGGGTGCCCTTGAGCCGGGTCCAGGCCTCCTACTCCGGCCGTGCCATCACTTTCGCTCCGCTTTCTCCCGTAAGGACCTTGTCTTGATCACGCTCACCCTCGCCGAAATCGCCGTTGCCACCGGCGGCACCATCCACGACGCCACCAACCCGGCGATGCCGGTTACCGGCCGCAGCGCCAGTGATTCGCGCAACGTCAGCCCAGGCGGGATGTTCGTCGCGGTGAGCGGCGCCCGTGTCGACGGGCACGACTTCGTCGACCAGGCCGCCGCCGCCGGCGCCAGTTGTGTACTGGCCACCCATCCGGTCGGTGTTCCCGCCGTCGTCGTCGCCGACGTCACTGTCGCGCTGGGCCAGATCGCCCAGCATGTCCTGACCCGGGCCGGGGCACAGATCATCGCGCTGACCGGATCCGCAGGGAAGACCACCACCAAGGACCTGCTCGCGCAGGTCCTTTCCCGACATGGAGAGACCGTCGCCACCCCGGGATCGTTCAACACCGAGATCGGGCTCCCACTGACCGTGATGGGGGCAAGTGAATCAACCCGCTACCTGGTCCTCGAGATGGGCACACGCCACCAAGGTGACATCGCCTATCTGGCCACCCTTACCCCACCAAGCATCGGGATCGTCCTCAATATCGGCTCTGCCCACGTCGGGGAGTTCGGCAGCCGTGAAGCGATCGCCACGGCCAAGGGCGAACTGGTCCAGGCACTCCCCGCGGCAGCCGATGGTGGCGTCGCGATCCTCAACGCTGACGACGACCTAGTCGCCGCGATGGCCCAGCGCACCGCAGCATCGGTCGTGTCGTACGGAACCGGTCCTGCAGCCGATATCCGCGCCACCGACATTGGCATCACTGCGGGTCGTGCGTCGTTCGTGTTGCATACCCCGCAAGGCTCGGCGCCGGTGTCGCTGCGCCTGCTCGGTGCGCACCAGGTCCACAACGCCCTTGCGGTCGCCGCGGCCGCCCACGTTCTGGGCATGGACACCGCCTTGATCGGCGAAGCGCTGTCAGCTGCCGAACCGGTATCGACAGCTCGGCTCCAGGTCCTCGAACGCACCGACGGCGTGACGATCGTCAACGACGCCTTCAACGCCAACTCCGAGTCCATGCGCGCAGGCCTCCAAACGCTCGCCTCCCTCGCCCAGGGACGACGAATGATCGCCGTACTGGGAACCATGCGGGAACTCGGCGACACCGCCAATCCAGCCCACCAGGCAGTCGGGCAACTCGTCGGCGACCTGGGCATCAAGATCCTCGTCACCGTAGGCGACACCGAAGAGATCACCACACTCACCGAGGCCGCAAGGACCCACTCCAAGGCGCCACGCATCGAAGCAGCCCCCGACCCCGATGCCCTGCTGCCGATCCTGAACGACCTGCTTACCCCCGGAGACGTCGTTTTGATCAAGGCCTCCCGGTCGGTCGGTCTGGAGAAATTCGCCGACATCCTCCAAGCCGAGACCCCGGCGTAAGACGCACAGGCTGGGATAGCTGTCCCACAGCGCGAAACCAAGCCTCGAGTGATCAACACGTTGCTTCGCGACCGAGCCTTGCCCGGGATCGTGTGTCCGTGAAAGGAATATTCGTGAGCGAACGGCAGGAAAGCTGCATCGTCAACGGCATTGAGCTGAGGGTCCGGTACGTGCCGGGTGGTGCACCGTGCATCGTGTTCGTGTCTGGGCTCGGCGGGCCTGGGGAGGAATGGGACGGCGTGCTGGAGCGCCTTCCTGCTGGGCTTTCCACGTTCGTCTACGACAGGGCCGGCTGCGGGAGCAGCGGGCCTGTCGATGCGGCTACGGCGGCAGATGAGGCTCAGCCGATCCAGTGGGGCGCTGAGCAGCTGTTCGAGCTGTTGAACAAGGCAGGTGTTCCGGCGCCGTGGGTGCTGGTCGGTCATTCGATCGGTGGCCTGATCGTGGACGCCTTCGCGCGCCTGTGGCCAGACCTGATCAGCGGCCTGGTCCTGGTGGATGCCAGCGACCCGCTCCTGCACACGGCGTTGGACGAGGACAAGCCAGTGCTGGTCGACGGCCGCGAAGGTGAGGTCTGGTGCATTTCGTACCCCCCCACGCTGGAAAATTTCGAGCCCGGCCCACAGCAGCACATCGAGACCGTGGTGATCGGTTCGGCGATCTGGCGCGTGCTGCCGGTAAAGGAGAGGGAGAAGTACCGGCCGTTGTCGTTAATCGAGATGGACCACCGCTGCGCCATCAGCTGCTGGCGCAGCGGTGGTCCGGCCATCTGGTGGTACCGCATTTCGCGGGTCACCTTGTGCACAAGGACTCACCGGTCCTCGTGGCCGAGTCGTCCGGAGTGTGGCCGCGGCCAAGGGCGGTGTGGTGCAGCTGGACCAGGTTGCCGTACTTCGCAGCGGCGGGACGGTCCGGGTGAGCGTGGAGGACGGCGCATTCATCGAATGGAACGCGACGGGGCCTCGAACCGATGAAGACTGACGCGCTCCGTGCGGAACTCGAGCGCCGGTCAAGGCTCGACCAGGAAGCCCGCCACGCGGTGGACGGCTGGTCGGACGACCCGCGTACCGAGCTGTGGAAGGCCATCAGCGAGGTGGACGCCGACAACACAGGCTGGCTTGTCGATGTCGTCACCGAGCGGGGCTGGCCGAAGCTGTCCGAGGTCGGTGAAGAAGCTGCCACCGCTGCTTGGCTGCTGGCGCAACACGCGGACATGCAGCCGGACAACCAGCGGTTCTTCCATCAGCTGATGGAACAGGCAGTTGATGCTGGTGAGGCATCGCCGCGGTTCTTTGCCTATTTGGAAGATCGAGTGAGGGTGAACAGCAATCGGCCTCAGCTGTTCGGGACACAATTTGTTGACCACGGCAACGGACTGGCGCCGCGTCCGATCGAGGATCTCGACGGTCTGGCCGTGAGGCGGGCGGCGGTGGGGATGGAGCCATTCGAGGAGTATGAGGCGACTATGCACGAGATCTGGCAGCGTGACGGGGCGTCGGCTGACCCGCCCGACGGAGACTGAGGCGAGGACTCCTGCCGCACAGGCTCATCTCGGATGCCTACGGCTGGCCGGAACCGTCCGCGTGGGGGTCCCGTGTTCGCTCGTAGGATCTGGTGTATAGGGCGCATCGTGGTGATCGGCGGCGGAGGAACTGGTATCGGATTGGCGACGGCGAAAACCTTTGCTGCCGAGGATGAGATCTGCCCCAGTGGGGACGTGTGGCGGTAAAGGTCTTCCACTGAGCAAGCAGTGCAGCAGGTTGGCTGCGTTGCTGGAGTGCCGGATCAGAAGCTCACCCTGGCTGACTCCGTCGTCGGGACAGGCGAAGTTGATGTGGCCGTCGCAGGACTTCACACGACCCATGAAACCTGGCTCAGGCTCTCCCCGAGTCCGCCAGGCCGGAGTCTTGTGAGACGCCGAGGTACTCGAGTGCGAGCCAGACTTCGCGCGAGGGGAAGCGGCCGTCAGTAAAGTGCTGCAACATGCATTCTGACCGATTTCGGACCATCGTCGATGTTCATTTGCTCCTGATCCGTGGCGGCCAGATCCTCCTCGCTCAGCGGAAGAACACCATCATCGGCCGGAAAGGTAAATCGAAGGCAGCGACCTCACCATGACTTCCTGCGCAGCAAACGCCCGCTGACCCGACGATCCGTCAGCCTCGGCATGCCCACAACCCTGGCAATGCCGGCGAAAATTACGACCTCGCGTCGGTCTACGGGTTCCCTGCGTTGGCCCGGCTCTGGTCGGCTAGGTCGCGGTCGAGGTGGTCAGCGTGAAACAGCGCCTGATCCAGTAGGCCCTTCACGTGATCGTCAGCGGCCGAGTAGTACACGAAGGTGCCCTCCCGGCGGCCCTTCACCAGGCCGGCCAGGCGCAGCTTGGCCAGGTGCTGACTCACCGCGGCGGGGGCGGCACCGGCCAGCTCGGCCAGGCACGCGACCGACGACTCGCCTTGAAGCAGCGCCCACAGCACTTTGATCCGGGTCGGGTCGGCCATCAGCCGGAACGACTCCGCAGCCAGGTGGACCTGCTCATCGTTCGGCATCTCGAAGTTCTCGATCGACGAGTGCATACTTGCACAGTACAAGCTGCCCGCCTGTTTGCGTATATGCATGTATGCGCAGGTAGCATGTGCAGGTGACCGCAGACACTGAACCTGCAACTGTCCGCGGCGCGACCTCTCTTTCAGCTCGTACGGCGCCTAGCGGCGGCTGGTGGCGGAGCGCCTGGACCTTGGCCGAGGTGCGCTGGGCGACGGCCGCAACGGTCCTGTTCCTGGCCGGGCTGATCGTGAACCTGGCCGGCGGACCGGCATGGGTCTACTGGCCGCTGTTCTTGGCCTGCTACATCGCGGGCGGATGGGAACCGGGGTGGGCCGGCCTGCAGGAGCTGCGGAACAAGCGGCTGGACGTCGACCTGCTGATGGTCGCGGCCGCCATCGGCGCAGCCTCGATCGGTCAGATCCTGGATGGTGGTCTGCTGATCGTCATCTTCGCCACTTCTGGCGCGCTGGAATCAGTCGCGACGAAACGCACCGAGGACTCCATCCGCGGCCTGCTGGATCTCGCAGCCGACACCGCGACCCGGATCGCGACCGCGGAGGCCGACGGGTCGCGGGAGGACACGGTTCGGGTTGCCGATCTAGCCGTCGGAGACGTCGTCTGGGTACGGCCAGGCGAGCGGATCGGTGCCGACGGGACCGTACTCGACGGATCCAGCGAGGTCGATCAGGCCACCATCACCGGCGAACCACTTCCGGTCGACAAGGCCATCGGGAGCGAGGTGTTCGCCGGAACACTGAATGGATCCAGCGCGCTGCGAATCCGGGTCGACCGCCCGGCCGCCGAGTCGGTGGTCGCCCGGATCGCCGGGCTGATCGAGGATGCCGCCCGGACCAAGGCCAAGACGCAGTTGTTCATCGAGAAGATCGAGCAGCGGTATTCGATCGGCATGGTCACCGCGACCGTCGCGCTGTTCGTGGTCCCCCTGGTGTTCGGGCAGCCGTTCACGTCGACGCTGCTGCGGGCGATGACGTTCATGATCGTCGCCTCGCCCTGCGCGGTCGTGCTCGCGACGATGCCGCCGCTCCTGGCGGCGATCGCCAACGCCGGCCGGCATGGCGTCCTGGTGAAGTCAGCGGTGGTGATGGAACAACTCGGCGCCACCACGCAGATCGCGATCGACAAGACCGGCACCCTCACCCGCGGCATCCCACACCTGGCCGAAATTCGGCTTCTCGAGAACACCCAGTTCACCTACGACGAGGTCCTCACGATCGCCGCGTCCGCCGAGCACCCCAGCGAACACCCGCTCGCAGCCGCAGTCGTGTCAGCCGCTCGCGCCGCCGAGCTCACCCTCACGCCCGTCGACACCTTCACCGCCACTGCAGGCCTCGGCGTCACGGCCACGATCGACGGCCGGCAAGTGCAGATCGGCGCCCCAGCTGCACTCCTCACCGAAGACAACGGCCACGACCAGGCCGCCCAGACAGCAGTCACCGAGCTGCAGCAGGCCGGAGCGACCGCGGTCGTTGTCCTGATCGACAGCGAACCGACCGCAATCCTCGGCATCGTCGACCAACTCCGCCCCGAAGCGCCAGTAACAGTCCAGCGGCTGACCCAGCTGACCGGCACGCCGCCAGTGCTGCTCACCGGAGACAACGCCACCACCGCCGCACAAGTCGCCGCAGCGGTCGGCATCACCAGCATCCATGCAGAACTGCTGCCCGACGGCAAGGTCGCCGCGGTCCGCGACCTCCAAGCCGCCGGCGAACGCGTCACGGCAGTCGGCGATGGCATCAACGACGCCCCAGCCCTGGCCGCCGCGCAGGCCGGCATCGCCATGGGCGGCGCCGGATCCGACCTGACCCTCCAAACCGCCGACGCCATCGTCGTCCGTGACGACCTGACCACCATCCCCACCGTGATCGCCCTGTCCCGGCAAGTGCGTCGGGTCGTGGCCGCGAACCTTGTCATCGCGGCAAGCTTCATCACCGTCCTGGTCATCTGGGACCTCGTCGGCCACCTGCCCCTGCCCCTCGGCGTCGCCGGTCACGAAGGTTCCACCGTCCTCGTCGGCCTCAACGGGCTACGGCTGCTCCGCAACGCCGCCTGGAACCAAGCCCGTGCCGCCGGCGAGTCATGAGACTCAGCTCTCGTCCCACGGCGTCCCACATTTCACCCGTCAAACCAGGCTGGCCACGCCGAGGCCACTCACGCGCGCTGGCCCGGCCGGGGCCGCCGAGGGAGCCGCGGTGCTGAAGGCGCTCGCCGACCCGTCGGGCTCCGGCTGTTCGATCATCACCTCTGTCGGCGACGAGGTCTGCGTGTGCGACCTGACGCCGCAGTTCGATGTCAGCGGCCCGACGATCTCCCATCACCTCAAGGTGCTGCTGGAGGCCGGCCTGGTCGACTGCGAACGGCACGGCACCTGGGTCTACTGCTGGCCCGTGCCCGAGCGACTGCGGTGGATCTCGACTTTCTCACGGTCCCGGAGACCTCGGCCGCCACCTGATCCCAGCCGCCCGGACGCGCCTTGACTGGGATGGCGGGCACGGTCGCTTGACTCTCTGATATCGCTCAGTGATCATTGAGTCAATGAACATTGAGCGATTCATCTTGGCGGAGCGAGCCCGCATCCACGCGGCGCTCGGCGATCCCGCGCGGCTGGCGATCGTGGATACCCTGGTGAGCGGTGATGCCGCTCCGGGCGAACTCGGTACGGCGCTGGACCTGCCGACCAACCTGGTCGCCCATCACCTGAAGGTGCTGGAAGAGGCCGGCCTGATCGTGCGCACCCGATCCGAGAGTGACCGTCGGCGGACCTATGTCCGGCTCGAACCCGCGGCGCTGGCCGCGATCGCCACGCCGGCATTGCTCGCAGCCAAGCGGGTCGTGTTCGTCTGCACCCAGAACTCCGCCCGGTCGCAGCTCGCTGCGGCGATCTGGTCGCGCCGCAGTCACGTGCCCGTGGTCTCGGCGGGTACTCAACCGGCCGAGCGCGTCCATCCCCGTGCGCTGAAGGTTGCACGCCGCCACGATCTCGACCCCACCGATTGGCACACGGCGCACCTGAGTGAGGTCGTACGACGTGACGACCTGCTGATCGCGGTCTGCGACAACGCCCACGAACATCTGCCGCCGGAGCAGCGAGCCCGATTGCACTGGTCGGTGCCCGACCCCGCGCAGGTCGATACTGACGCGGCCTTCGAGGCCGCCTACACCGAACTCGCCGACCGGATCGACCGGCTGGCGCCCGCCCTGTCGCCCGCATCGTTGCCTGGCGCGGCAGATACCACCGGGAGTACCCGATGACCGAACTCACCTGGCACCGACACGCAGACCTGTCCATCGACCAGCAACTCGCACTGACCACCGCGGCAGCGCGGCTCACGGCCGAGTTCTCCGACATCTACGGCGCCGAGACGATCGAACGGTTCCTGCGCTCCAGCTACGACCAGTTCGCCACCGGCAGCACGATCCCGAACTTCCTGCCCCTGCTGGCCGAACGCTTCGCCCGGCAACGCCTCAACGCACTCGCCCGGGTCGAAGGTCACCACGACGACGGCAAACCCGTCGCGCTGTTTCTGTGCGTGCACAACGCCGGCCGCTCGCAGATGGCGCTCGGGTTCTTCCAGCAACTGGCCGGCGACAACGCCGTTGCCTGGTCTGGCGGCTCCGAACCCGGAATCGAGATCAATCCGTCCGCGATCGCTGCGATGGCCGAACGCGGCATCGACATCTCGACCGAGTTCCCCAAGCCGTGGACCGACGAGATTGTCCGCGCCGCCGACGTGGTCGTCACCATGGGCTGCGGCGATGCCTGCCCGATCTTCCCCGGCACCCGCTACGAGAATTGGGACCTCGACGACCCCAACGGCCTCGAGGTGACCGGCGTACGCCCGATCCGCGACGAGATCGAACGCCGGGTCCGCGTACTCCTGTACGAACTAGCCGTACCCGTGAGCCGCGCATGACGGAACCACCGTTGTGGCGGCGTGCACTGGCCGAAGCACTCGGCACCGGCCTCCTCGTCACCGTCGTCGTCGGCTCCGGAATCGCCGCCGCCTCATTGTCCCGCGGTGACGTCGGGTTGCAGCTGTTGGAGAACTCCTTTGCGACCGCGCTCGGTCTGGCAGTACTGATCCTTATGCTCGGCCCGGTCTCCGGCGCCCACTTCAACCCGGTCGTGTCCGTCATCGACTGGTGGCTCGGCCAACGCACCGGCACCGGCCCTGCCCGGCCGCGACCTCGCCGCCTACATCCCCACCCAGATCGCCGGGGGCGTAGCCGGGGCCATTCTGGCCAACCTCATGTACGGTCAAGCCGCGATCTCCTGGTCAACCCACGACCGATCGGCGGGCCACCTCTATATCGGGGAGACCGTCGCGACCGCGGGTCTGATCCTGCTGATCTTCGCGCTCGCCTCGTCCGGCCGAGCCCACCTCGCACCGCTCGCAGTCGGCGCCTACATCGGCTCGGCGTACTGGTTCACTTCGTCGACGTCGTTCGCCAACCCAGCCGTCACCATCGCACGCGCCTTCAGCGACACCTTCGCCGGCATCGCACCCAGCTCCGTGCCCCTCTTCATCGTCTTCCAGGCCTTCGGCGCCATCCTCGGCGCCGCCCTGGTCGCCGTCCTCTACCCGAACGCGGGCGCCTCCGCCGACGACGTCGTCACCCCACACACCGACACCACTGCAGGAGCGTCCTCGTGAGCAAACCCGCCGTACTCTTCGTCTGCATCCACAACGCCGGCCGCTCCCAAATGGCCGCCGGCTGGCTGCGCCACCTCGCCGGAGACACCGTCGAAATCCGCTCCGCGGGATCCGAGCCCGCCAACCAGATCAACCCCATCGCCATTGAAGCCATGCGCGAGGTCGGCGTCGAAATCACCGGCAACACACCCCAACTCCTTGAAAGCGAAGCCGTCCGTGACAGCGATGTCGTGATCACCATGGGCTGCGGCGACGCCTGCCCGATCTTCCCCGGCAAACGCTACGAAGACTGGGAACTCATCGACCCCGCCGGTCAACCGATCGAGGTCGTCCGCGAAGTTCGCGACGACATCCGCGGCCGAGTCGAGAAACTCGTCGCCGACCTGCAGCCCGGATAGCGCTCGGGATGGCTCACACTCTTATCCGTGCAGGTGTCTTGGTGGTCAGTAGTCATTGGCGTTGCGGGTGGTCTGCTGTTGCTGTGGACCGTGTTGGTCATGGCTTTGTGGTGCGCACGCCCCGACGAGCTGCGAGTCCGTGATGCGCTTCGGCTGCTGCCTGACCTGATCCGGTTGCTGAGGCGTCTGGCCGGTGACCCGTCCCTGCCCCGCGGCGTCCGGATCCGGCTGTGGTTGCTGCTGGTCTATCTTGGGGTGCCTTTCGATCTGGTGCCCGATTTCATCCCCGTCGTCGGGTACGCCGACGACGCCGTGATCGTGGCCCTCGCTCTGCGCTCTGTTACCCGTCGCGCCGGCCCGGGAGCACTCGAACGGCACTGGCCAGGCACCCCAGACGGGTTAGCTGCCATTCGCCGCCTGGCCGGCCTATCCCCTGATCGACCGACGGAAGGGGATCCGCAGGTTGCCGATCCCCTTCCGTAGTGGTCAACGACCTGTGTAGTGGACCAGGAGTTTCTGCATGGTGTCGATCTCGGCGGTCTGGCCGGTCTCGATCTTCTTCGCCAGCGCGATCGCCGCGGTGGCCTTGCCGGTGGTTTGTTCGGTCTTGGCCATCGTGACCGCGCCCTGGTGGTGCTTGATCATCATCTGCAGCCACGTCCGCTCGAATGCCGGACCGGTGGCCTTGTCCAGGTTCGCCATCTCGTCCATGCTCATCATTCCCGGCATCGCGCCCTGCATGTCGTGGCCGGCCATCGAGCTCGGGACCGGCGCACCCCAACCGGTGAGCCATGCCGACATCTGCTTGATCTCGGGATCCTGAGCGGCCTTGATACCGGCCGCCAGCTCCTTCACTGCCGGGGTAGTGGCCTTGGTCGCCGCCAGCTGGGCCATCTGAACGGCTTGCTGGTGGTGAGGGATCATGTCGGTGGCGAACTTGACGTCTGCATCGTTGTGTTCGCCCACCGGCGCCGCTGTGTTGCCCGAAGTCGTACTGGCCGCGGGTGAGGTCGCTTGGGACATGCCCGGCATCGAGCCGTGATCGGTGGTGCTGCTGCAGCCGGTCAAAGCCAGCGCGCCGGCGACGATCACCGTCGCCGCGGCAGCCGTAGTACGGGTGGTGCGCGTCATCAAAGAACCTCTCATCGCTGTCCAAGGAACAGTGCGGTGCGGAGCTGAACGGGCAGCGCGCAGCCAGCAGCGGCGCGGGTCCCCGCAGGCCGGTGGGCCTAGGTCCGCAGTACGCAGAGTTTGGACAGCGAAGGCGCGAGCCACGGTGCCGGCCGGCCAGCCGGTACAGGCCGCTGTGCCGGTCGCGGATCTCGAGGAACTGTCCGCCAGATAAGCCGCCACCGCGACCTGAGGGCCAGAGCCAGGAGCAGCAGCGAAAGAGTCAGGACAGCTACGCAGGCCCCTGCCATTCCGTGGCCGGCGTCGGTATCGCGCGCCTGGGGCTTCTCGGTCGTGGACCCGGCCGAGGCTGCCGTGGTCAGGTGAACGCCACTATCAACGGCGCTGGCGTGGCCGGTCGTCATCGTGGGGTCGCCGGTCCCTGCCGGCCTGGAGCTGTCGGTCTGCGCAGCTGCCATCCCGGGCATCGCTGCGTCGTGGTTGCTGGTCAGACCGTGCATAGCAAGGACACCGGCGACCACGCCGACCACTGTCAGGATCCGCGTGAGTCCCGATCGCACAACTGCCGACCGTGCCATCACAGACCCACAGTAGCCAGGCGCGCTTTGCATGACCCCTTTGCGTGACCTGTTCGCTGCCGAGGGGCGTGACTTCAATCGTCTGCCGAAGGGCTTGGCCGCGACCCGTCGACGGTGTGGTGTGCGAGTACAGAGTGGTGATCCCGGCCGTCGGACGCGTTCGGGCTGACATGAACGGTGACTGCGTCCAGCTTCGGGACCTGATGCAGCAGACGGTGATGGGCATCGTTGGCGATCGCGTGCGCGTCGACCAGGCTCAGTGCGGCATCGACCACGACACTGGTTTCGGCGCGGATCCGGTGCCCGGTCCAGCGCAGCCGCAGCTCGTCAATGTCGTCGACGCCCGGCGTGGAGCGCAGCGCGGTTTCGGCGACCTCGACCAGCTCGGGATCGACAGCGTCCATCAGGCGCCGGTAGATATCGGTGGCCGCGCCCTTGAGTACGAACAAGATCGCGACGGTGATCGCCAGCCCGACGAGCGGGTCGGCCAGCGGGAACCCGGCCATCACCCCCACCGCACCGACCACGACGGCCAACGAGGTGAACCCATCGGTGCGGGCATGCAGCCCGTCGGCCATCAACGCGGCCGACCCGATCCGGCGCCCGACCCGGATCCGATAGACCGCGACGAGCTCGTTGCCGGCGAACCCGACCAAGCCGGCGCCGACCAGTACCCACAAGTGGCCCAACGGCTGCGGGTCGAGCAGCCTGCGGACCGACTCATAGCCCGCGACCACCGCGGACAGCGCGATCATGGCCACGATGAACACCCCGGCGAGGTCTTCGGCACGGCCATAGCCGTAGGTGTAGCGGCGCGACGCCGGCCGCCGCGACAGCACGAACGCGATCCACAACGGCACCGCCGTCAGCGCGTCGGAGAGATTGTGGATCGTGTCAGCCAGCAACGCCACCGACCCCGTGATGACCACCAGCAGCGCCTGGGCCAAGGCCGTGACCCCCAAGGCGACGAGGCTGATCTTGACCGCACGGATCCCGTCCTTGCTCGCCTCGAGCGCTGAATCGACCGAGTCGGCCGCATCATGACTGTGTGGCGTGAACACCGACCCGATCCACCCCCGCACACCATCCCGACGATCATGCCCATGACCGTGCCCATGGCCATGGCCGTGACCTTGGGGGTGTTCTTCTTCGTGGGGGTGGTGGTTCGGGGTCGTCATCGCGCCTCGGTTCCGGTATCGGCGTGGTCGGGCAGGGTGGTGACGCCGTCGCGGCGGTGGTGATCCGGGATCCCAGGGCCGACGTGCTCGGAGTGGTAGACCGCGTCCTCGACGAGCTGGCGAACGTGGCCGTTCTCGATCCGGTAGAACACCTGCGTTCCGTGCTTACGGGTGCGCACTAGCCGGGCCATCCGCAGTTTCGCCAGGTGCTGCGACACCGCCGCCGGCGGCTTGCCCACCGCTTCGGCCAGGTCATTCACCGCCAGCTCGTCATCCAGCAGCGCCCACAACAACCGGATCCGGGTCGAGTCCGCGAGCATCCGGAACACCTCGACCGCCAGGTCGACCTGCTCTCCCGCAGGCTGCTCACGCGCCAGCCCCGACACCCGACCCCGCGAATCCGCATTCATACGTAGATACTGACATACTCTGTCGTATCGGCACCAAACAACGGGACCCCGCGCATGTCAGGCTATTGAGTGTTGGCTTCAGTGCCCTCCTGCCCGTCGGGGATGGTCTATGAGTACGTGGCTGCCACACTGAACGTGTGACTTGGTACCAGGATCCTTCCAACGCAGGCCTGATCGAACGACTTCGAGAACTGATCGCCGACCAAGGCCGCCTGTTGATGTTCTTGGGCGCAGGTCTTTCCTTTGGCGCCGCCCGGCTTAACGGTCGAGCACGGTTCGACTACGATCGCTCTCAGCGTCGCCCATGGTGGCCTGACGAACCTCGTCTGGTTTCCGATGACGACGGACTCCCTCTGCCCTCCTGGCCATGGCTGGTGAGCCGTATGTACGAGGAATTGGCGGTGACGGCGTCGGAGAACGAGCGTGACGCCCTCGCGGAATTCTTCTCGGAGGAAGGGCCCCTCGATTGCGCCCAGCTGTTCCGACAAACCATCGGCGAGGCGAACTACCGCGAGTTCCTGCTCCGCCAGTTCGACTCCGGCCGCCACCAGTTCGTGCAGGTCACTCCGAGCCATCAGGCCCTTGTGGCCTTGCGACTTCAACGACTGTTCACTACCAATTACGACGAGTTGATCGAGGCTGCGTACCAGAAGGCAGGTGAACGCCTTCGCGTCAGCGCCAGTGAGGCCCAGTTCACGGCTCATCGACGAACCGTCGACGCGCACCTGGTGAAGCTGCACGGCTCCATCGACCAACCCGACACGATCGTCCTGACCAGGTCCGACTATGCGCGGATCCGGCTCGAGCGCCGCGCAATGCTGGATCATCTACGAAGCGAGCTCGCTGACGCAGCCTTCCTCTTCGTCGGATTCAGCCTCAGCGATCCCAACTTCAACACCATCCATGACGATCTGCGGGTCGTGTACGGGATGAACATGCCGGCGTCCTACACGGTGCAGGGGAGGCGGAACACCGTCAAGGAGCGCTATCTCCGCTCGCTCGACGTGAACACCGTCTGGCTCAATGGCTGGAACGAGCTACCCGACTTCCTCACCCGAATCAACGTCCACTCTGAGGCAGGCTAGGCACGGGTAACTCGCGGCCCATCAACTCCCGTGTCTGGCAGTTCGGCTCACGAGACAGAACAGTCGCGCGGTGACTCTCCTGGCAGCCCCAACCCCTTCCGTTCCAGGCACCGGTCACGGTGGTCATCATGGCTGTGCCCGTGGTCTGTGTGGCCGGTGGAGTGTTCATCATTGACGGTCTCCGTTGTCTGGCCTGATGCAGGGCGCGTGTTCGCCGTCTTCGGGTTGGCCGAGTTCGGTCAGGAGTTCGCGTAGCCGCCGACTGATTGCGGCATGTCGTTCGATCTCACGCGGCCAGCCGCGTTCGGTGGCGTCCTGGATGAGTTGCTGCTCGGTGGCCAGCCGTTGGCGCAGTCTCGGGGCGTATTCGGAGGTGGTGAAGAACTTCCCACACCGCAGATAGAGGTCGCACTCGCACGGGCCTTCCTGCGGTAGTCGCAGGCAGTGTCCCAGCTCGAGCTCGGTCTTGAAGAAGTTCGTCTTCAGCCAGTGGACTGCTTCCTCGTCGAGTCCGTCCTTTAGGAGGAGGTCGACCGCCGGGCCGGCGATGCGGCCGGTCGTGGCGAGGACTTGTTCGTATTGCTCCTTGACGACGGGGTCAGTCATGCGGGAGTACACCATTGACATGCTGGCACTGCGGTGGCCGAGGATGGACATGATCGTCTGGAGCTGAGCACCGCCTTCAGCGAGTTGAGTGCCGACCGTGTGCCTGAACCGGTGCGGGTTGATCAGCGGTCGTCCTTCCGCGTCCAGCAGCCCGAGTTTCTCGCACGCCATTTTGAGCGGGGTCATGAACAGGTACTCGGCGGAGATCGGCTTGCCCAGGTTGACGAAGATCCGCTGGACCAAGCGCTGGCAGGTGGGATCGAGGCGCGGGGCGTAGTTCGCAGCGCGAGCCATGTCGATGATCGGCCGCAGCGCCTCAGCGGCGTGGGGATGGAGGGGAACGGTGCGCTCGGTGCGGCCCTTGCCGACCGGGAGCCGAAGCCGTGGGTAGCCGTCGGGGTAGGCGTCCAGGCAGTCCACCTCCAGGCGGCGGACCTCGCTGCGCCGGGCGCCGGTCCACCGGATCGTCAGCATCGCTGCGCGCTGGAACGGACACTCCAGGGCCTCAGCGATCTCCATGACCGTGTCGAGCTGGTCCCTGGGGATGAAGCGGGGCAGCGACTGGACCGTCCTCGGGAGGTCCGCCGGGCCGAGAAGTGGCCGTCCCGGGACATCGGACCAGCCCAGGCGCCCGGTCTCACGGAAGAATACGACCAGTGATGACACCGTGCCTCGACGCGTCTGGATGGCGTAAGGCGCCTTGGTTCGCGGGTTGATCAGGGCCGCGAGCCATTCCAGGAACTCCTCCATGTGCTCACGGGTGAGTTGGTCGAGCGATTCCACCGCGGGATACGCCTCAGTCAGCCACACGATCAGGCGGCGGATGTCATCGCGCACCTGGCCGACCGTGGTCTCCGCCGTGGAACCAGTCGATAGCTGCAGCCGGAGCCAGCGTTCTACGACGTACTTGATTCTCGGCGGGGTATCGGGCGGCGTGAGTTCGTCTTTCCATGTTTTGCGGCGGCGGATGCCGAGCTCGGGAGGTGCGCTGATCCGACCGTCGTTGAACAGCACGACATGCAGCACATGCAGCCTGTTCAGACAGTGCTGGATGAACCCCTGAAGCACGGCCGTGGGATTCTCACCCTTCACCGCCACGGTCCAGCGCAGTTCGGCGGCATCGGGGCGGGTGGCGAACGCCTTGATCTCATCGGCCAGGAGCTGTAGATCGTCAATGGTGATGCCGGTGACATCCGGATCGCCGTTGCGCATGGCGATTTTAGTTAGCGCCCAACGTACCTGGCTGTGCAACGAGGGTCGCTTGTAGCCGATTTGGGAGGCACGTTGCAGGAGACGGTGCTCGAAACCCATGTCGTAGCCGAGTTCGGCGAGGAGTTGATCGTCGCGCAGCGAATTGAACTTCCGGTTGATGATGAAGTCGGTGTCCAGTCGCACGCGTTGCGCGAGGCTCAGGTAGGTGAGATAGCCGGTGGCATTCACGCTGACGCCTCGACGCGCTCGCGCATGGGCGCCGTCAAGGAGGTCCAAACGCACGGCCATCGGTTCGGCGAACCAGTCCTCCAGCTGCGGCCATCGGTCGACGAAGGTGTCGTACGCGGACATTCGATGTTTGCGCGCGGACCCGGAGGCGGCGTCCAAGACCCGATCTACCCACGCCTTGTACTCGTGTCGAGACGCGTGCTTGCGCCCGTCAGGTTGCTCTGGCAGCGGCACCCGAGCCAGCGCGGCGCTCACCGCCGTGACTCCAGCGCTCTGGCGTACTCGGTGAGCACGGTCTCGTCCGAAACACGCGTGTAGACCCGCGTCGATTCAGGGGAGGCGTGGCCGAGCCGCTTCTGCAATGTCAGCTCGCGCATCCCGCCTTCCCACATTGCCGTCGCGTGAGTGTGCCGGAGGGCGTGCGGCGTTGTGTCGGGGGTTCTCCGACCCAATGCCGTCATCCGGCGTGCGAACATCCGAGCCACGGCGTCGTAGGACAGCGGCTCGCAGCGGGTCTTGCGGTTCCCGCCGACGAGGAACACGAAGGGGCTGTCGGACTCGACTGGCCGCTCACCCATCACATACCGGCTGACGGCCTCCAACGTCCGCGGATCCTGGAGGTCGACCACTCGCTCGGAGCGCGACTTGGGCCGTGCACCGCGCGGGTGGTCATCCCGCTTGCGCACGACCACCCGCCGATGGCCGTAGGAGATGTCCTGGAGGTGCAGGGACAGCACCTCACCGGGGCGCAGGCCACCGTCAAGCATCAGCAGCATGACGGCGAGGTCCCGCAGGCACGTCATGCTCGTCAGCAGCGCCTCTACCAGGTCGTCGTCCAGCGGCCGAGGCAACCGCAGCGGCCGCTTCACCGTCACTGCACGACGCATCGGCCGCTGTCTGCTCGCACCGCCAGTGAAGGGTTGATGCCGATCCGGCACCCGAGCCAGCGCCAGGTCTTCGTGCCTCTCCATCGGAGACTCTGCGGAATACAGGCCGACGGCGCTTGCCCAGTCGTAGAAGCTCGACACCCCTGCCAACACTCGATGCACCGTCGCCGGAGACAGCCGCCGGTCACCGTCCTCGCCTCCGACGATGACAGTCAGACCGAACCGCTGGGCCGACTTCCTGCTTTCCTGCCGCCGCATGAAGCTCAGAAAGTCCATTGCCGTCGGCGCCATGAACTCCTGCCACGACAGCTGTTGCTCCTCGAGGAACATGAACAGGTACCGCAGGTCGTACCCATAGGCGCGCCAGGTGTTCGGGCTGAAGTTCCGGTCCGATAGGTACTGCAGGAAACGGCACGCCACCTCGACTGGGCCGTCCTCGTCGACGAGCTCTACAGCCTTCAGCCGGCCGTCATCATGGATCTCGCGCACTCTCATGATCGGCCAACATCCGACCGACGGTCGGAGTGACGAGTGCGAACAAAGATTCACTCAAAAGTGTCCAGATAAACACGGACCGGGCCGCGCTGATCCTGGGGTACCTGGTCGAGCACTTGTCGGGACAGTCCCTGGATCGGTTCGTGGCCGATCGCGTGTCGGCGCCGTTCGAGATGGATTCCACACGGTTCGGGCCACTGCCGGCCGACGTGGTGGCTCGCTGCGCGCCGACCGAGTTCGACGCCGAAGCCGGTCTACGGATCAAGGGCACGCCGCACGACTACTCCGCGCGCCTTCTCGCAGTGTGCGGTATCGCAGGAGTCTTCTCGACTGCAGCTGATCTTGGCAGATTTCTGCAGCACCTGCTGTGGGCTCAGGATCCGTTGGCAAGCTGGGTGGCGGAGTCGCTGACGGTCCAGACGGGCAGCCTCGGACCGGCTCGCGGATTCTTCTGGCAGCCGGCTTCCGGCAGCGATCCGGTCGAGGACGTCTGGGTGCACTACGGTTTACCGGTACAGCAATGTGGATCTCGCCCTCGCTCGGCCGGTGGGCAACGCTGATGACCAACAAGCTGTTCTACACCCGCGACCGCGAACCCCTCATGGGAATCCGCGACCAGTTCAAGAACATCGTCTTCGGTTGAGTAGCTGCCGCGGCGTTGGCCTTCGACCGCAACCTGGCCTGCCTAATTACCCGAACGAAACCTGAGGAGTCGAGATCAGCATCAGACTGATGCCGGTCGTGGCAAGGAGCCAACGAGGATGACAGGGGTAGAGCGTGCAGTGGCGGCTGCTGAAGATCCCGATGGCTATTTCGCTCGCGTACACGCCGAGAGTCGGGCCATGGCCATGGCCATCGCAGAGATCACGAGGCGGGACAGGGAACGGGCTCGGGCTCTGCGCACGCGGATATTGAGACTGTCCGGCCTCGGCGTCCTCGTGCGGCTGTGGCGTCAGGTCTGGTCGAGGTAGATCGAGTGTCCCGTGCGGGCAGGGTATCGGGCGTGCCAGGCTTGCATGTGGTGAGACCTGCCGGGCCGTCTGTGAAGGGGAATTGCGTGAGCGACCTACCGGAAACCTGTGTTGTCAACGGCATCGAACTGGCGTGGCTCTCCTCACCTTTGTGTGGGTAAGGAGACCTGGATTCCGCTGCAGCACAGGTAGATCATCGTGGCCAGTGATCGCGCTTTCGGGTGTCCGTAGCCGCGGCGCTGGATGACACGGATTTTGGTGTTCACGCCTTCGCTGCGGGAGTTCGACAGGCCGAGCTCGACGGCAGCGACGATGCCATCGCTATGACGAACGATCTTCTGAGCAAGGGACCTGAACGCGTTGTTCCCGCTGCCGATGGCTCGCTGGATCCAGCTGTGGAGGTAGGCCCTGGCCTGACCGGGGTCGATGATCTGGAACAGATCGCGGAGCTCTTCTTTGAGCAGATACACCTTGTGGAGCTCGGTGCGTTCAGCCCGGATGACCTTGAGAAAGGCGAAAGCGCAACCGAGTGCGCCGTCCGCGAAGGCTACGAAGAGACCGGCACCAAGATCGAACCCACCGCGCTGCAGCTCGTGCACACGATGCACCGAGGCCACGACACCGAAGCGCCCCGCCTTGGCCTGTTCTTCACCGCCGCCGAGTGGGAAGGCGAACCCACCAACGCCGAACCGCACAAATGCGGCGCCATCGGCTGGTTCCCGCTCGACCAACTCCCCGCCGAGATGGTGCCCTACCCGCGCGCCGGCCTCGACAACTACCTCAGCGGTACGCCGTACGCCGAACTCGGGTGGTAGCGCGGATCATTCAGGCCACGGGGACGGGCTCAGCCGGCGTCCCAGGTCCATGGTCTGGGGCCGTGGTCGCCGCGTAGGCAGGCGATTCGGTGAAGTGCCTCGGTCCTGGTGTTGGGGTGCTGGTCGGCTTTGTTCGCAAGCCAGCTGGTCATGCGCAGTTCGCGGATGTCGCGCAGTACCGGGTAGGCAGGGGCGGCGAGTACGTCGTACCCGTAGGTGTCGGCGTACTGGCGGTACTGCTGGGTGGTGATCCACCGGAAGGATCCGTACTCGCTGGCCATCAGCGTGAGATCCCACTCGGGCGGGCCGAAGGAGAATCGCTCGAGGTCGAGGATCAGCACGGTGCCGTCTGGCGTGGCGACCACGTTGTCGGGGTGCGGATCGCCGTGGATGACCGTAGCCGGGAGCTCGAAGGTCACCGTCTCCCATTTGTCGGTCAGCTCGCCCAGGCGACTGCGCAGGAACTGCTTGTCGCCGTCCGGGATGTCTGCGGCGTCGACGCGGGCGGAGATGCTGACGAAGGGCTGCACGTTCTGCAGGTCGACGTCGGCTGGGGGCGCCAGGGCATGGAGCTGGAGTAGGTACTGGGCGATCTCGGCCGGGGTCGCTGAGCGCAGGTCAGGCCGGTGATGCCAAAACGTCACGGTATAAGGGCCGTCGTCGACGGGATCCGCCGCCGCGGTGATGGCGGGCAGACCGGCGGTCTCCAGCCATCTTGCGATTGCGATCTCACGGTGAGCGGTGGACTGCTGGGCGGCCGACCGGGTGACGCGGGCAACGAACTCGTCGCCGACTCGGAAGGTGGCACTGTCGCCGAGGCTGAGCAGCTCTAGCTCGCCGGCGTCGATGCCCGCTGTGCGGCAGGCTTGGTCGACGCGGCTGCGCTCGGTCTGGGCCTTGGAGCTCGACGGCATCAGGCGGAGAGCCGGGTCACTTGAGATGTCGCAACATCGTGGCGTAGATCGGGGCGTCCGGGAACGGTTGCTGATCGCCGATGTTGTGGTACCCCCAAGACTCGTACAGGGCCTCCACTTTGGGGTGAGTTTTCTCGACGAGGAGGGTCACGCGCTCCTCGGGCCGGCCTTCGAGAAGGGCTTCGTGGATCTGCTTGGCTAGGCCAGTGCCTCGCCACGGGTCACGGATCATCAGCTCGAATAGTGCGAGGGTGCGGTGCCCGGTCTCGACTACGTCGTTCACTGGTAGTGGCTGGAGCATGTGCCCCCACCAGCCGGTGTCAGCTTTCAGCGGTGAGGCGTAGGCATAGCCCGCAGCTTCTCCGCCGTCGAAAGCGACGACGGCCTCCCAGCCGGGCCGGCCGGCATGACCACGGAGCCGACTCTCGAACCGGTCGATCGAGAAGAACACGTCCTCGGCCGCCTCCATCTCGTACACCTCGGCGTACAGGCTGACCAACGTCGGGCGGATGCTGGCGAGCTGGTCATTGCCGTAGCGGACAAGCGAGATGTCATTGGACACGCGGTCTCCTCAGAGGGTGGGGAAGGTAGCCAGACGCCCCGTGTCAGAGGGTGCGTATGAAGTCGTTCCAGTCGCGGAGCGTGGTGGTGTTGGGTGCCTTTTGGGCCAGTGCTGCGCTGAATGATCTCAGAAGGTGTGAGGTTCGTCCGGTCGGACCGCCGGCTGCAGTCGCTGGCACAGCCAAGGCTGTTGCCACGGCTTGCTCGACGTCGTCTTGGGCGAGCTGCGCGAGAGCTGTCTGCGCGCCGTAGTAGGCCCGGTTGCGGTGCTGATCAGGGCGTAGTTGCGACAGGCAACGATGAGTGTGGAACTCGGACTCGTCGGGGATCCCGAGCCGGTAGTGGACGATGCCGGCCAGCCCGTGGAGCTCGCCGAATGTGTAGGAAGACATCGATGCTGGTTGCGGGATAGCTGGGTCGACACGGTCGTAGGCCGCGGCCGCGCGCTCCAGAGCGCGCAGAGCTCGCGGCCGGTCACCGAGGTTGGAGGCGGCCAGCGCGATCCGGCTTTGCGTGAGAGAGGCGAACAGCGGGTCGCGTCTGTGAGACGAGGTTGTCCCACAGACCTCGGCCGCGGCCAGGGCGTCGGTGTAGCGGCCCGTCTGTCCGGACAGCATCGAGGCTTGGCGCCAGGCCTGATGCTGGACCTGGCCGTCGTTCGACAGCCCCGCCAGCCGGATCGCCTTGTCCAGGTGCAGCTGCGCGGCGGGGAACCGGCGGCTGTCCATCGCGGCGAACATGGCTGCGCTCTCGAAGGCCGCAGCCATGGCATAGAGCTTTGACCGGACACGTTGAGTCGCGGCGCCGTTCTGCTGCAGCCCCAGGGTCCGTTCGGTCAGTGCCGCTGCGCGCTGTTCGAGCTCGAGGCCTCCGCCGAACTGGTCGTCCAGGAGCCAGAGTTCGCGGAGCTGGACCCGCAGCCGGTTG
The DNA here is from genome assembly GCF_014217565.1 of Kribbella qitaiheensis. Classification (NCBI taxonomy): domain Bacteria; kingdom Bacillati; phylum Actinomycetota; class Actinomycetes; order Propionibacteriales; family Kribbellaceae; genus Kribbella; species Kribbella qitaiheensis. The sequence continues at coordinate 2,272,634 of NZ_CP043661.1, read as the reverse complement.
ACGTCGCTCGTACCGACTGTCGGCCGGGCGCCGGCACCCCGATTCGCCAAGGTTGCCAGCGTCGTGGTCGTGGCTGCTGCCAGGAACGCTCGTCGATGCAAACCCTCCTCCCTGGCTGACTGCCTGGCGCGTTTGCGATCCACCAGACCGAGCTGGGCGGCGGACAGGCCGGTCACTGCCTCCAGTGCCTGCCGCTGCCGGGCCTGGGGAGAGCGACTCTCGCCCGCCCGCCAGCGGTAGACGGTTCTCTCAATGACGTTGCCGCTGGTTCCGGTCGCCGCCAAGATCGCCGCGTTGATTCGCTCGGCCATCTCGGCGTTGGTCACGCCGTGGAGCCGCATCCAGTCCGCCAGCGCTGTATTGCGACCGCTTGAGGTGGTGGACATAGCGACCACGGTAGGCGGGTTCGAGCGCGGCCGGTAGCCGTCCGAACACTTTTCGCCAGGGTCGGGGGGAGTCGCTCGGTCCGGTTTCGCCATGTTCAGAGCACGCCTCCTGGTCATTACTAGTTGTGACTCACCGTCACAGGGAGATGACCACGATGGATGCCTGGATGAACGACTGGATGGCCGCGATGTACGCCTTGGCGATCGTAATGATCGGCTACCTTGCTGCCACCGAGGTGCAGGACCGGTGAGCGGCCAGGCGCTGCAGGAGAGCTGCCACCGGGTGCGGGTCTGGTTCGGCTCCACCGCCATCGCCGACCAGCAATGGGCCGAGCCTGAGCCGGCGGCCCGCTACGCGGCCGCCATGGAGCGCCGGTTCGCCGGGCTGCGGGTCACGAACGAGCCGCCTCCACCGGCCGTGTCGGTGGCCGCGGTTGATCGGTCGTGATCAGCAGTGCGTCGGCGGTCTTGGCTGGTCGTCAGCCTGCTGGGTGCGGGAAGGACTGCCGTGCAGCCCAGCGCACGATGTGACGGATGCGGAGAAACTTGCCGCTGCCGCGCGGATTCTCGCCAGTGCGCTGTCATTCGAGCAGAAGATGGCCGGCATCAGCCTGGTGCTGCAGGTTCCTACAGCGCGACCGCACACGGCGCTGCGGTCGCGATGGCAGCTCGACGACGATCCGGATGTCCGCACCCGCCGCGCAGCTTCTCACCTCGCCAAGTCGCCTCGACCTCACAGGACGGGACCACTTCCATGAAGCTGCGCCGTTTCCTGCTCATCCGCTACGTCGACGTGTCCAAGGTGAGCGGTACCGGCGTCGTTGCTCAGGGCGTCTTGTTCAGCGACGGCGCCGTAGCGGTGCGGTGGCCATCGGCCACGCCCTGCACCATGACCTGGGACAGACTCGACGATCTGCTGGCTGTGCACGGCCACGGCGGCAGCACGGTGGTGCATTGGATCGACGAAACCGATCCTGTGGTCCCCGAGTTCCAGCTGGCCGGCACGGGAGCCGGCCGATGACGTCACAGGCATCGCGGGCCGACACCAGCGGCCGTGCAGCTCCGTACTCCACCAGCTCTCGTCCACGATCCAGCGGAACCGCCGCTCCTCAATGCGCGCGCTCACTCCTCCTCAATCGCGTGCATCGGCCGGTTCCGCTGCGGGCGTCCTGCCCGCGCACCCCCGCCCTTCTCCTGCGAGGTGCGCGGCCAGGACGCCAACTCAAGCCGGCAGGGACTGAAGCCCCGAGCTCGGTCCCTGCCGTTCCACCCCGGGATCGATCTCCCGGTGCATGCCCTTCCGTTCCTGCCTTCGAGGCGAGGCGAAGGCGGGAACGGCGTACGGGCCACACGACCGACCACCCGAGTGCTGGACCGAAAGGACGTAGATGACTGAGTTCGGTACTGCGGTCTGGCGTAAGTCGGTCCGCAGTAACCCCAACAACAACTGCGTTGGGGTCCTGCTGCTGCCGGACGGCGGAGCGCTGGTTCGCGACACCAAGCAGGCCGACCAGGGTCCGGTCTTGCAATTCACGGCGTCGGAGTGGCGGGTCTTTCTTGCCGCTGTCCGCGACGGCGAGTTCGACAACCAGGAGCAGCGGCTCGCTCCACAACGCCCGGTACGGCGCAGGCAGCGCCTCTGGGCTCGCCGGCTCCGCTCTCCTGACAAGAGCCGCGCCGGTACCTGACACAGGTTCGCGGCCCTTGACCTGGATTCTCCCTGATGCCCGATCGCCCGGTGGGGCGGTGGAAGCCCAGTGGGGGAAGGCTCGGCTGAGCCCCACTCGCACCAGGCGGGGGCCGCGTGGGTGCCCGCACCTTCCATGCGCGAAGGTGCGGGCGTTCATTTCAATCCCACCCGGGTGGTGCATCGCTCCGCGGTCGCAGCAGAAGCGGTGCCGCAGGTCAGCTCCGCTGTAGCTGCGCCAGGCGGTCGCGGATGGCGTCAGCTGACTGCTGTGCGTCCAATGCGGTCGCCCAGACGCTGGTCCAGACCGTGCGGTACAGCTCGACCTCGTCGGGTTTGGCAGTCATGAAGAACCCGAGGTAGCCGTCCACGTAGACGTTGGGAGGCTGGATCAGGGTTCCGTTGCCGAGCGGCGGGAAGTCGAGCACGATGAACAGGTTCGTCACGATGCCTGCGTGCTCGACGTCGAGGGGCATAACCCGGATCTCGACGTTGTCGCGGTCGGCGATCTCCAGCAGGTGCTCGAACTGGCCGGCCATCGTCTCCGGCCCGCCGATCATCCGCCGCAGCGCGGCTTCGCCGATCACGACCTTGAGCTCCACCGGGTCAGGTTCCCTGGTGAGGATCTGCTGCCGGCCGATCCGGACCTCGAGGCGGCGTTCCAGCGACGCCTGGGCCAGGTCCTTGCCGGTGAGCCGTTCGAGCGCCATCGTGCTGCGCGCGTACTGCGGAGTCTGCAGCAGGCCCGGGATGAGCTCGGGTTCGAACCAGCACAGTTCGTTAGCGGCGGCTTCGAGGGCGATGTACAGGCGGAAGTTGTCGCTGACGACGTCGTCGTAGGACGACAGCCAGCTCTTCGACTTGGTCAGCTTCGCCAGTTCCATCAGCGCCTGGATCTCGCGGGCGTCCGTCACGTGCAAGACGTGACACGCCCGCTCGATGTCGAGGCTGCGGACCGACGTCACACCGTTTTCGACCCGCGACCACTTGGCGGTCGAGATCTCCAACTCTGCCGCGATCCGCGACAGCGGAACCCGCGCATGCTCGCGATGCTCACGCATCCGTCGGCCGAGCACGGTCCGCGAGTACACCGAATCGACGGCTGTAGGCGTCATCTGACCTCATCTCTGAGCGAGCAAACAGTATCCGTTCCGCAGTGGATCGGGCCCTGTCCCACTCCCAGCCTGCAGACACAGACTAGAACGCAACACGCATAAATGGAACGTCGCATATTTGGTTGTTGCCTGTTTCACTGATGGCTCGATGCACTGAGTGATGGGGCGGTGACTCCGATGACGGGACCGATTGGGCGGCAACAGCCCGGCTCGGCTGCGGCCGCCCGCTGGACAGTGGGGGAGCGGTCGTGAGTCATGCCTGGGCGCTGGGAGCGCGCGACGGACGCCGTACGCCGGTGGCGCCACGACTGGTGGCTACGGATCAACGACACCTTCCGGCGGTGGATGGACGAGTAGCCGGCCTGCGCACTCTCTTCTCTGGCCGTAGGCCGGTGGCATCGATCAGCGGCGGCTCGAAGAAGAGGGCCAGCATCGAGTACGCGCACACCGTGCGCGCTCCGTGAAGCCGGGGCGAGACCGAATGAGTCCCCTGGCTCGTCCGCTCGGCCACGTCACTACGAGCGGCCGGTCTCGTCTCCCGTGGAGTCCCCGGCTCTTGGCTGCAGGCATCTCGGCACACACCAGCCGTGGCCGAGCCGCCTCCCCGACCAGGAGCCGGGGCCTCCGCCAATCAACCCTCCCGTTCGTCTCCGCACGACCACGATCTCCTGAGAGGGCCTTCGCTCCCATGTACCCGAGCTTCGACCTCGGCATCCCGGATAAGGCCCGGGTGTGGAACTACGTCCTGGGAGGCAAGGACCACTACGCCGCGGACCGCGCCGTAGGTGACCGGGTCCTGGCGCTCGCGCCGGAGCTCCAGCAGCTGGCACAGGCGAACGAAGACTTCCGCCGAACCGCCTGCGCGTATCTGGCCGGCCAGCTGGGCGTCGAGCAGTTCCTCGACTGCGGCGCCGGCCTGCCGCTCGACCCCGAGAACCACCTCGGATCCGTCCGCGAGATGTATCCGGACGTGAGGGTGCTGTACGTCGAGCGTGAGCCGATCGCGCTTCGCCACGCGCAGGCCTTGATGGCTGACGACAAGAACGTGGCCGTCGTCGACGGTGACGTTCTCGACCCGGAGCAGCTGCTCGCTGCCGATGGTCCGGTCTGGCGGTTCCTCGACCGCGACCGGCCGGTCGCCGTACTGCACACCGCGCCCTTGCGTCGCTACCGCGACGCGTTCGGTGACGTCGGCGAGATGGTGGCGATCATGAAGGGCTACGTCGACGCGCTGCCGCCCGGGTCGTTCACGGTGATCTCGCACCTGCTGGATCCCGAAACCTCGGCGATGACGAAGCTGGTCCGGGAGGTCGAGGCCGTTTTGGTTTCCGAACTCGGGACGGGGTGGTTTCGACAGCTCGACGACATCACCACGCTGTTTCCCGGCCAGGCCCTCATCGATCCGGGCGTCGTGGAGTGCAGGCGCTGGCCGATCGACACGGCCCCTGGCGACGGCCGGATGGCCGGGTGCGTCGTCGGCGGGATCGGCTGGAAAGGCCCCTCGGACGGCAAGCTGCTGGCATGGGCCAGGGAAACCGGCGAGGACGAGGCTGATCAGTTCTCCTCGCCGGTGATCTGCGGAGCGATTCTTCAAATCTCTCCGGCCCCGCAGTACGGCGCCCCCGACGACGGCCCGATCCTGCTCCAGGAGCTCGAGGCTCTACCCACCAGACTGTTTAACCTGCTCCGCCGCGAAGGGATTAAGACCGCCGACGCCGTCGCGCAGACCACCAATTCCGAGCTGCTCGATCTTCGCGGCCTCGGCCTGCCATCCCTGCGGATCCTCCGCGACCAGACCATGACCGCGCTGGCCGGGCGCTACTGCCGCACGGAAACGGTCCAGCTCAACCAGGCCCAGCTCCAGACGATCCAGACGCTGATGGACGCGCTCGAAAGCTTCGCGCAGCTCGAAGAGGCCGAACAGCTCGCCAAGCGGGCGCGGAACCTCCGCTCAGCCCTGAAACCCCGAGTATCCAAGAGCCGCAAAAACCACCGGCTGAAACCGGCTCCCCACAAGCAGATCCTTGAAGCGGTCTCGTTGCTCGCCCAGCTGCGCGAGTACGCCTGCCAGCTCGACGACCACAGCCTGCAGGACCAGGTGTCGGAGTTGCTTCACCTGCTCGCCCCCGGACTTCCCCGACCGCGTCGATCTGTCGACGTCGCCGGCTACCTCATGACTGCGCCTGGTGCTGGACCGCCGTAACCCGATCGTTCCAGCTCGACTGCATGGCAGCCGTCACCTGCCGCTCGAGCAGACAGCCCTCCATGTTTCCGGCCGTGCACGCCCGTACGGCCGGACCTTGGGCCAGTGAGGCCCTTCCGTCCGAAGGAGAACGACCATGATGAACCGCCCCACCCGCCGCGTCCGTGCCGCCGCGATCGGCACCGCATCACTGCTGGCTCTGGCCGGCATCGCATTCCCGTCCACCGCCTCCGCCCAACCCCTCACCCCCGCTCCTACTGCAGGGGCGCCGATCGCGGCAGGGGTGACCGGGCCGGTGGCGGCCGAGATGACCGCGATGCTGAAGCTGAACCCTGGCGGGATCCAGGTCAGCGACAACGCCATGGTCTGGCCAGGTGGTGCCGGTACGACCGCAGTGTGGCCGAGTCCCGGTCAGAAGTTCGCCCCGGCCGGCCTGGGAAGCAACATCCGCTACGACGTCCTGAAGTCGATGGGCATCGACTCCGTCACCAGCGAGTTCGGCGACGAGTACGGAGTCGAGGCCGTCCACGGCTGCCCGTCCGGAGTCACGGTCAAGGACTACTATTGTTTCTACACCGACATCGCCTTCGGCGGACGACGGTTGCAGTTCACCGGCGCCACCTCGGCCGCCAACGCGGGAAACCCGTGGAGCTTTGATAATCAGACCAGCTCGTGGGTTAACACAGATACAAACGTGATCGTCGGGGTCTGCGACGGCGCCAATCAGACCGGGACAATCTTGTGGATCGAGCCCGAGAACTCAGCCGTGTCGGCGTTGTCTACCAGCCTGAACGACAAGCTGTCGTCCTGGTACACCGCCTGATGCTTGCCGTCAGCAACTGACCCGGCTGGGGCCGCCTGATCACCGGCCCTGGATCCGATTCCCCTTGACCGACTGACCTGTGCCCGGCCGCGACGCCCCGCGGCCGGGCACAGCACCTGTGGGTTAGCGACCGGTGGGGAAGAACAGCGTGTAGCTGATCACGGACGGCACCGCGACGCCGAGCGCCCCTGCGGTCTTGGTGAGCAAGTCCTCGCTGGCCAGCAAGGCGCCCGTGACTGCGTCGAACATCAGGACCTGACGCTGAGGGAGCCCGGTGTAGCTGGTGTCGACCGCGAACGCCTCCACAGGTCGACTGGCCCGGTCTTTCAACGCGCCCAGCCACACCACGTCGCTTCGACCGGCCAGGAGCTGCAGCACGGCGGCCCGGACCGCAGGCACCGGGACAGTGTCCTTGGCCAGGTCCCTCACCGCGGTGACCAGCGCGCCGGTGCCGTCGACATCGATCGGATGAGCGACCTTGAAGGCAGCCAGCAGTGGTGCCGGCGCAGTGGGCAGTGGGTAGGTGAACCACGATTCGCGGCTGCCTGCGGCGATCGTGTCGTCACTGACCACCTCCCCGGCCTTGCCGGGCTTACCGGCTCGAACCCATGCCTGGCGGTAACTCTCGGACGGGAAGTAGGGCTCTCCCGTGCGGACCGTTCTTCGGCCGGGTTGATCGCTGCTCCACACAAGGTCTATCTGCTCAGGGAGGACAGCAGACCGCACGGTCTCGCCGTCGACGCGGGTCGACAGATCCCAGGTCGATGTGCGGACAGAGTGGGTTGAGCCGGCGTCGCCCGGTAGCGACGTATCTTTGGCCGCGACCGCCGCCAGCACGAGGAGCTGGGCCTTGGCCGGCCCTCCTGTCCGGAGCTCGCCGTCCAGCAGTACTGGGGTTGCAGCGATCGCGACCCCGGTCGAGCCGAACGGGTCGACCACGACCAGTCCCGCCGCTGCCACCAGCGTTGCCGCTACGCCGATCATCACCGTGCGGCGTGTGACGCGCGGCCTGGAACGGCGAACTGCCACAGCTGTGGCAGGGGCCGCGACGGATTCCTTGACGGCGATCCTGGCCAAAGCCCGGTTCAGCCCTGCTAGCTCATCCTCGTTCAACGGCCCGTCAGGGATCGCGGCCGCGGGGTCTGCCTGCCGGAGCAGATCAAGGTCGTTGCTCTTCATGAGTTGTCTCCCAGCGTCTCGGACTGCGCACTAGCAACCACCGTGGAACCAGACGTCACCGACGACTTCGAGCGGGCGATACGCGCCGCCGTCAGCCGTCGACGGGCCCGGTGCAGTCGCACCGCGGCCGCCGCCGTCGAGCACCCCAGCGCGGCGGCGAGGTCCTTGCCGCGCAGTTCCTCCCAGGCATGCAGCATCAGGACTTCCTGATCCGCAGTACTGAGCGTGCCCAGCACCGCGACGACCTGCGACAGTTCCTGCGACCACTCCGCCCGATCCTCCGGCCCTGCTGCTGTCTGAGTCGCCAGGTCGTTGCCGGCCCGCCGGTAGGCGCGATCAGCCCGCTCGGCCGACCGGTACCGATCGCTCAGCACTTTCGCCGCGACCCCGTACAGCCACGGCAACGCCCGGTCTGCCGGTAGATCCGCGCGGCGCTGCCACGCCACCAGGAATACCTCCGCCGTCACGTCGCGTGCGTCCTCGACGTCGCCGTGGCGACGTACGACGTACCTGAGGACCGCGCGATAGTGCATGCGGTACAGCGCCTCAAGGTCGGCCTGTGCTTGTTCGGTCACCGTCTCCACACCCTCTATATGGCCGATCGCCTCAATCGATTACAGGCGGACCGGCCCGGGGACTGTCTCGGCCAGGATCTGTAGTGGTTCGCTCATCGCCCCCACCAGGTCCTGCATGACTTCGCGCGAGGCCTCCACCTCGTTGCCGATCGATTCCAGCTGGCCGGCGGTGATCGCGTCGCCCGCGGTCTGGGAGAGGAGGTCGAGCACCTCGTCCGTGTGGTCGCCGGCTGCGACCAGCGCGTTGACCTTGCTGTGTTCAGCAGCCAGGGCATGGACCTGGATCTCGTAGGCGGCCAGCGCATCGACCCGCCGGGTGATCGACAGGTGCACCTCCTCGAGCGCTGCCAGTTGCGAGGCGAGCGCATCGGTTCCTGTCGTGGCCTGGGCCCTCCGAAGTCGGCCGCGTAGATCGGCCAGCCGGGACAGTCGCTGCGCGATCTGAACTACTTCCGCGGCAGGGTCGACTCGAACGTTGTGGGTGTCGAGCAGGCCCGAGCCCCAGATCGGGCTCTTCACGATCCGGTCGTGGATGTCCGCCGCACGCCGTGCGACGTTGCCTTCCTGAGTGTTTTTGGCCGGAAGCATCGCCCACGGCTGTCCACGCAGTGCGCGAACCTTGCCCCAGTCGACGTGGCGTGCGCCACTCTCGGGCGCTACGGGCGGCCCGATGGCCGCCTCGACTGCTGGTGTCACCCCGAAAGCGAGCACAACCCCAAGCACGACGGGAATGAGGAAGGACCACACCGGTGTGGTCGGCGGTAGCCAGAACGCTGCCCACACGGCCATTGGCGCGAGGCCTGCAACGGCGGCGACTCCGCCGGCGCGCAGTGTCGACGGGCCTCGGGCCAGCACCCACCTCGCGGTGTGGACACCGTCGGGCATCTTGCCGGCGTCTTGCCCGAGTTCAGCATGTTCCTGCAGGTATCGCAGCGTCATGCCGCCCAAATAGACCAGGTGGCCGCTACCGGCGACGCCGACTCCTGCCGGTCCACGGCTGTGGGGGGTCTCCCATAGTGCTCGACCCGGCTCCTCCATCGACAGTCACTCCCCGCTACATGTCAGATGTCAAACCGTAGCGGTAAGCCTTGGGCTTGGCAGGCTAGTTGAGGTGCGGGTCGCTGGTCACCGCGGCCAGCCCTGCGGTGAGCCGGTGCGAGTGGGCGAGGGCGGCGATCATTTCGGGGAAGGCGTCGGTTTCAGCCACTGGAGCCGGCTGGTAGGTGCCGATCTCGGCTGGGCCGGTGGCGTTCAGGCCACCTGGCGGTACGACGACGAGCAAGGCGTGAGTGCGGGCTGTGGCGGCAGTGATCCATTGCTGCCCGGCGTCGAGTCCACCGGGGATGTGCAGGGTCGGGCCCGGTGTGCTGACCCTGGTCACCTGGCTGCCGGCGTGGTGCAGCAGCATTCGGCCCGAGCTGGGCCAGCGGCCGTGCTGCCACTCGGGCAGGCTGATCTGGTTGATGCAGCCGGCCAGCGTGAGCCGGGTGCGCATCGCGGTGTAGGAGTCGGTAGAGCCTGCTTCGAGGATAAGAACAGCCAGCGGATCAGCGGGGGTGCCGATGATCGCCAACGCCCAAAGCGGCGGCCGGAGAAGCGTCACGAGACCGTCTCGCTGCGCCGCAGCACGGTCAGTAGGCTCAGTACGACGTCGAGGCTGAGCCGCAGATTGTCGCGGTCGAACCCGAGACCGGTCGCGATCACCCCGGCCGTCCCGGGGCACGGCAAGGTCGGGAAGCCCGGCCCGTGGAACGCATCGAAGTTGCCTGTGTGGTCGGCGGCGGTCTGCAGCAGTTCATGGACGTACATTCCGACCGTGCCGGTACCGCTGCTGGGTATCGGCCCGGTGCGGGCGTCCCAGGCGACGTTGAGCAAGAGACCGGACCTGGCCTGCGGCGATGCTTGGCTCCACACCTGCTGCAGCTGGTCGCCGGCCGCGGCGATCGCCGGATCTTCTCCCGCCTGGTCGAGGGCAGTCATGAGCTCGAAGACTATCCCGGGCATTTCTACCGCGGCGCTGAACGGTGTACCGGCCAGTCCCGGCGGTACGAAGCGGTTGTCGGTCATCGACCTACTCTGTCAGGTCGTTGACCTAGAACACCGACGACGGGGCTGATCACCGGTACGCCTCCGGGGTCTTTGGCGGGGTGTGGCATCAGGTGGGGAGTCCGACGTGGTCGGCGAGCAGCCCGACCTGGTCAGCGTAGGAACGGCGCTGGTCCTCGACCAGTTGCCCGACGACGCCGCGAGCGTAGCTTTGGTGCTTCAGCCACTCCGGCGCCGCAGCGCGGACCTCGAGCAGCTGGCCGATTGCACCACGGTGGTCACCTGACGCGACCCGGGCTGCGGCAAGGTCCAGTTCGTGGCGGTGCCGGTTGTTCACCGTAGGTACCGTCGACGGCGGGATCCGCTCGGCCAGTTCGAGGCCTTTCCCGGCGTCCCCGATCAGGATCGCGTTCTCGACCTGCTTGTAGCCGACCGTGGTTTCGCAGAACCCACGCACCGGTGGCGGCGCCCATCCGGCCGACGCCTGGAACTGTTCGGGATTGCCGAGCTGTGTAGCTGCGGCTTTCGCATGCCGCAGGTACATCTCGGCGTCGTCGGTGCGTGCGTCGCGGACGGCCGCTGCCGAGGCACGGCACATCAGCCAGCCCCATGTCGCGATCCGGTACGACGGCGCGGCTGACCTTTTCGGTTCGATCCGGTCCGCGGTCGTGATCGCCAGTTCCTCGACTTCGGCGAAGCGGCGCTGCAGCAGCATCGTCCAGCACTGAATGCTCACTGCCCACGTCTCCAGCAGGTCATCGGACAACTCCCGCGCCAGGCCGGCGGCCTTGTGGAGTGCGTGGTTGGCCAGGTCGAGACGACGTAGCTGTGTCAGGGCTTGGGCGGTGTAGAGGTAGGCCTGAGCCAGCGGGCGGGCGTCTCCGGCGGCGTGCAGGATCCGGCCTTGCTCGATCAGGACCGGGATCGCGTCGAGGACGCCGTCGTACTTGTCGAGGGTGTAGAGCCGCTCGGCGTAGGTGAGGGTCGCCTGCCAGGCCTTCGCGTCGCCGGGTCCGGCCGGCCCCGGTGGCAGACCGATCGCCGGGGTCAGTGCCCGCCGCACAGCCATCAGCCCATCGGGCTCGACGTCGGGCGTTACCACCGACGTGCCAGCGGTGGGAACCAGAAGCTCCGTGGTCGAGACTCCCAGAGCCCGTCCGATCGCGGCCAGAGTCGCGGGACGCGGGTTGCGTTTGCCCTGCTCGATCAGCTTCACCGCACCAGGTGACAGGCCAGCAGCCTCGGCGAGCTCTTCTTGGGTCATGTCGCGGCGATGCCTGATTCGCCGTACCGACCGGCCAGTGTGCGGGGTATCTTTGCTCATCGGGGCGTACCTCCTGGAGTCTTCAGCAACTCCACGGTACGCCCCGTTTCTCGCCCTAGCCTTTGTGTCTGGTCAGACGCCCCGTTCCGGGGTGAAATTGTGGGTGTGTGGCCGGTCGGGTTGATGCCGATTGTCCTATGGTTCGTTGAGGCCGTGCCCTAGCCGGGTGTGGGGGTTACGTGTTGGGCTCTTCAGTGTTGCTGCCTTCGATGGTGAGCACGAGAACTAGATTCGTTTTCCTTGTCCCGATGACCCCTTTTCCGGTCGGCCACACCTGGGCCGGATGGTCTGGCCTGTGAGGTCTGGAGGTGGGAGATGAACAGCGATGTTCGCCGAGTCTGTCGATGAGGATCAGATCATCGGGCGGGTCGCCGCGCTTGATCTCGGCAAGGCCGAGCTGGTCTGTTGTGTGCGGTTGCCGGGCAGGACCGGACCGCGTCGGGTGCAAGAGGTCAGTACCCATACGACGATGACCAGATCGTTGACCGAGCTGGCCAACCGGCTGGTCGAGTTACGCATCGAGCGGGTGGTGATGGAGGCCACCAGCGACTACTGGAAACCGGTGTTCTATCTGCTGGAAGCGCATGGGCTTCAGCCGTGGCTGGTTAACGCCCGCGACGTGAGGCATCTACCGGGCAGGCCCAAGACCGACGTGCTGGACGCGGTGTGGCTGTGCAAGGTCGCCGAACGGCAGATGCTGCGCCCCAGCTTCGTCCCGCCGGCCGAGATCCGGCAGTTACGTGATCTGACCCGGTACCGGATGAGTTTGGTCGCGACCCGGGGCGCGGAGAAGAACCGGGTCGAGAAGCTGCTGGAGGACGCCTGTATCAAGGTCTCGGTCGTCGCTTCCGACATCTTCGGCACCTCGGGCAGGTCGATGATGGATGCCCTGGTCGCCGGTGAACGAGACCCTGAACGACTCGCGGAGATGGCCCGGACCCGGATGCGGGCCAAGATCCCGCAGTTACGAGAAGCCTTCACCGGGTTCTTCACCGAGCACCACGCCATGCTGCTCAAGCAGATGCTGGCCAGGATCGACGGGATCGACGCCGACATCAACCTGCTCGACACCCGAATCGAGGCACATCTGGCCCCTTTCGCTGACGCGGTGGACCAACTCGACGAGATCGACGGCATCGGTCCCATCGCCGCAGCAGTGATCATCGCCGAGATCGGTGTGGACATGACCCGGTTCCCCACCGCCGGGCACCTGTGCTCGTGGGCGAAGTTCGCACCCGGGGTCAACTCCTCGGCCGGCAAGACCAAGGGCCGCGGATCGACCGGGCACGGCAACCGGTATCTGGCCCGGATCCTCGGCGAGGCCGCTGTCACCGCCGGACGCGGCAACACATTCCTCGGCGAACGCTACCGACGCATCGCCAGACGACGAGGCAAAAAACGGGCACAGGTCGCCATCGGCCGATCCATCCTGATCATCATCTGGCACCTCCTGGCCAACCCCGACGCCCACTACATCGACCTCGGGCCCCGATCACTACACACGATCAATCACCACCGAAACCAAAAAACGCAACCACATCCGCCAACTACAAGCACTCGGCTACCACGTCACCATCGAACCAGCAGCCTGAACCCAACCACACCTACCGGCAACGCCAGACGCCCCCGCACGCCTGGCTGAGGCTAATTTCGAACTAGTTCGCTGACTGTGTCCCCTCTGTTTCTGTCCGTCAGCAGGGGGCACGTTCTGTGTCTGTCGGTCACAGTCCATGGCCCCCAGGATCGAGACCATGCCTCACGAACAACCCCGCCAGGGCCTCCGACGACGTATAGCCCAGCGCGGCGTCTGCCTCACCGTTACCGTCGCTGCCCTGGTCAGCTGCTCAGCGCCTGCAGCCGACCGCCCGGTACCGGCTCCTCCAGCGGCACACAGGACCGGGATCGTCACGCTTCCACCCGTGCCGGCTCCTGCCGCTCCCGCCTCGGCCAGGGCAGCGACCAGGTGCCGCGCACTGCTCACGCCGGACCGGGCCAAAGCACGCTCCAAGGCAGCGGCCGAAGCCAAGGCTGCCCAACCCACGGTCGCACCGACGCCGGCGCTGCGCACCCGGGCGCAGCGCTGAGGTTGGATTTCTGGCCACCAACTGCATCGACGCGGTCGCCAGGCACGCGCAGCTGACCGAGATTGTCTCGATCACTCGTACTGCAGAAGAGCCCGCCCTGGCCGAGCTGACCTCGGTCTCGTCGAGAGCCGCTCAGTTGGCGTGAACATGTGGGGCTGTGATGACTCGGTTGCGGCCGGAGCTCTTGGCTGTGTAGGTGGCGGTGTCTGCTGCGAGGAGGAGTCCGTCGAGAGTATGGCCTGCGGTCGGGTAGGTCGCAGCGCCGATCGAGCAGGTGAGCCCGTCGACGGTGGCGGGTCCTCGTTGGGTCGTAACGGTGATGACGAGGCCGGCGATGCGGCGGCGGATCCGCTCGGCAGCGTTCGTGGTCTCGTCGGGGCTGGCGTTGGGGAGAAGGATCGCGAACTCTTCACCGCCGAGGCGCCCGACGAGGTCTCCGGTGCGGACATCGTGCTTCAGCTCGGCCGCGACTGCCTTGAGGACCTGGTCGCCGGCGAGGTGGCCGTGGGTGTCGTTGATGGCCTTGAAATGGTCGAGATCGAGGTAGAGCACGCCGAGTGGGGTGTGGTTGTTGCGGGCCCGTTCGAGTTCTTTGGTGGCGATCTCGTGCCAGAACACGGTATTTGCGAGGCCGGTGTTGGAGTCGGTGCGGGCGGCGGTCTGGAACTGTCCGACGAGCAGCGCCCGGTGCAGGCCGAGGACGGTAATGAGCTGGGCGACGGCGAGCCAGGGCTGGTAGATCAGCAGTGCCGCGGTGGTGATGCCGAGCCCGATGGCGCCGGCCACGAGGAACTGGTCCGACAGCTGCCCGAGGGCTTTGCGGGCGCTGCTGTCTGGGTTGGACAGCACCACTGCGCCGACGACCAGGGTGTAGTTGATGAACCAGTACGCCGTGGCGGCGACGCTGACCGCGACCAGACCGATCGCGCCACCGGTGTAGCCGGGGTGACCGTCAGGGTTGAGTGTGGTCAGGCAGACCACGGCGGCGGCTGAGGCCAGCACGACGGTGGAGGCGGAGAACACGTTGCGGTGCGGCGCGCTTCGCCGCAGCCGGCTCCAGGAGTGCAGGTAGCTCAGCGCGGTGATCGCAATGGCCAGCGGCAACGGCAGGATCAGGACGCTAGCGAAGACCCACATCGCCTTCAGGTTCACGTAGGTTGCGCCTTCGGCGGCGCTCCAGCGGAGACGGTCGATCTCCCGGCCCGCTTCGATGTGAATCGCGGATCCGGCGGCCAGGGCGGCGAACCGGATCCAGTCACCGGAGGCGATGTCGACGCCGACGAGTGAGCCGCCCAGTACGGCGATCGCGAGCGCGTCGACGGCCAGCACGTAGCCGACCACGACAGAGGGTGCAGACCACAGCGCCCAGCGGGCAGGCGACCAGGAACCAGCGCCCACGTCGGTTTCGCGGCGGCGCCTGCGCTTCGGTCTACAATGGCGGATAATCAGCATGTACGTTTCCCCAGCCTCACACTCGTCCTCACGGTCAGAGTAGACGCGACATCACGCAATGTCACTGCGTTGGTCAGACCGGCAGCGGGCGCTCCGGATCTCGGGAGGAGGTGCGGCCCGATGCGGAACAACGACTGGCCCTGATCGGTCTGAGCAATCGCTTCGTGTTCTCGCTCAGGGCTTCCCCGGTTGACCGGCATGCTGCGCACGCTGGTAGCCGCGGGCAGCACCGGCGGCAAAGGCGACCCCGAGCACACCTGCAGCCGCCACGACCAAGGCCGGCTGCCAATGGTCGGCCGCAGTACCGGCGGCCAGGACCCCGATCCCCTGAGAAACGATCAGCGCAGTGCGGGCCAGCCCGATCACCTGGCCCCGCTGCGCGTCAGGAATGTCCTGCACGAACGTGGCCTGAGCAGTGACCAGGTACGACGCGGACAGCCCCGACAGTGCCCACAACCCCACCGTCGTCCACAAGCCTGGCTGGACGACGCAGGCGATCAGCGGTACGCAAGACCCGACCGCGAGCGGTCCCATCCATGCCAGGCGCCGCGACGGGGCCAGGCGAGACGACAGCAAGATCCCGACCACTTGGCCGGGCCGGGTTGGCCGCGAACAGGATCCCGACCGCGACCGGGCCGCCGCCGACCGATGCGGCGTACGGGGCAGCGAGGCCTTCGACGGTGATGTAGAAGCCAGGCACACAGATCAGCGCGGTCAGATAGCGCAGCCTGCGGTCATTCCAGACAAGCCGGGCGCCTGCCGACAGCGAACCCCACCAGCTCGGCCGGCCCGCGGAGCCATCTCCTGACGGTACTGGACGTTCCCCTACACCGAGCTGCAGCAGGACTGCCGAGATCGCGAACGATGCTGCGTTGAGGGCCAGCGCCTGGCTCGCGCCGAGCGCGGCGACGATCGTTCCGCCGGTGACAAATCCGGCGAGCTGCGCGGCCTGGCCAGTGATCGCCGACACGCCGGTGGCGGCTTTGTACTTGTCGCCGGTCATGATCGTTGCCATCAGCGCGGTCCTGGCCGATTGGAAAGGGGCCGCGAGCAACTGGACCGCGATCAGCAGTACGCACAGGATCCACAGCGGAGCGCCGGGGATCGCCATGCCTGCCACCAGTACTGCGCGGGCGACGTCGCAGCTGACCACGACGCGGCGGCGGGGGAACCGATCGGCCAAGCCGGAAAGCAACGGGCCGCTGACGATGTCGGGCAGCAGCGTGAGGGCGTAGGCGAGCGCGGACAAGCCAGCCGACCCGGTGCGGTCGAACACGAGTACGGCGAGCGCGACCCGGGCCAGCTGGTCGCCGATCACCGAACCGACCAGTGCAGCCCACAGCCACCGGAACTCGGCTACCGCGAAGACGTCGCCGTAGGTGGCGGGACGCTCGGCGGGATCGGGCTGACCGGGGCGGGGCATGGTCCACAAACTACTCACCGGCCACGCCGGACTGCTCGCACTGTCGGTGAGCCGTTACCCGTTCGAGGCCCCAGACGGTGAAACACTTCCGCCCCCTCCAGCGATAGGACCAGCAAGGGGGAGGAACTGGGGATGGGGGAGTTGCATGTCGCATTATCGCGTCCGGCGGCCGGGGCCGCTGGCCCATGGAGACAGCTCACTGCGGTTGCTGGCGCTGTGGTCGATCATCATCACTACCTGCTCCGGTAGCAGCATCGCAGCCGACGATGCCCTGCTGGATAAGGCCGCAGGCCGTCAGCCCATGGGGCGGCAGGTGGGTTCGCGCCGGTGCCGGTAGACGGTCTGCCCAGCCGTTCCCCGTGGCGGCTGGGCAGGTCACCCGGTCTGTGGACCCTTCGCCGTACCAAAGGACGGCGTTCTCGTCGGCCATGCGGGGGTCACGGTTGCGGCGCTCGTGGCCGGTGCCTATCCGGCGCACGGCGCAGTGCGCAGTGCGGCGGCCACCCGCCAGAACAGGTCCAGCCGGGTGCCTGCCTGATTCAACCGACCAGGTCCTCTGCCTGAGCAGGGGTGAGAGCCGTCCCGGGTGGTAGCGCTGCCTGGGCAACGATCAGGCGAGCCACAGCCTCGTCGCTCAAGGCTCCCACCGAGCCGCAGTCGATCGCGGCGGTCTGGCGCTGGTAGTGGACCAGCCGAAGGATGGTGTCGAGGCGCAGTTCCGACATCGCTGTTGCCTCCTTCAACTGTTCGGGCCGCTGGGGCGCGGGCTGCCGATCTCGTGGACGGTGATCGCGAACAGCAGGGTCGGCACCCACTGCGCGTCGGTGTCGCCGATCCGGGCGGTCAGCACCAGCTCACTTCGGTGGCCGATCTCGACGTTGTAGAAGACCTCATCGACGCAGCTCCCACCGGCCGAGATCATCGCGGCCACATCCCGCGTCACCTGCCAGGCGGTGACTTATGCCAGCTCAACCTTGTTCTGTGCAGGTGCCTGCTCGCTGGTCACTGAGTAGCTCCGATTGGTCGGCGGACCAGCACCAGGAGCACCCCGCCCGCTCCTGTTGGCTTCGGCCAGGCAGGTCCCGGCATGGTGCAAAGCGCTCACGGCCTCGGCCCACCGGTCGGTGTCGCCACCGAACTTCTCGACCGATTCGCCGAGCAGGTCGACCAGTTCGCCGCCCCCCAACCACCCCGATGAGGGCGTCGATGATCTCAGCGACCCCGGTCCGGCGCAGGTTCTGATGCCGCCCGCCGAACAACTCCAGATCTATCTCGTCCAGACCAGTGCGCCACTGCTGGACCAGGGCAGCGACGGCCACTACCTGCGATCCGCCCTCTGCTGCGGCTTCCGCCAGTTCCATGCCTCACCCCTCTACTTCCGATACAGCGCCCGCCGTCGGGCAACGGGGGAGGGGCGCAGCCGGCGCTGACCTTGAGGGATCGTGGGCCGAGGTGTTTAGCGAGTACAAA
Organism: Kribbella qitaiheensis; assembly: GCF_014217565.1. Lineage (NCBI taxonomy): Bacteria > Bacillati > Actinomycetota > Actinomycetes > Propionibacteriales > Kribbellaceae > Kribbella > Kribbella qitaiheensis. Next base: position 2,254,867 of record NZ_CP043661.1, on the reverse strand, counting down.
GCGGTGCTGGAGCGCGCCGCCGTCGCCGCGGACCCGGCGGGCCTACGCCAGCCACGTCGCCGGGTACCTGAGCTGGCTGCAGGCAGGACCCGATCTCGCAGCGAACGGGGACCCGTTGCGCGATCCGCATGGCCGCGACTTCGCGGTGCGCGACTACAAGGGGTGGCTCAAGTCGGTCCGGTACGTCATGCCCGCCACGATCAACGCCTACCTTGCCGCGATCGACCACTTTACGACGAACACCTGCGGGTCGCCCGGCTCGGCGCCGCCAAACGTGAGCGGATCCCTGACCGGGCACCTGAGGCTCTGGATGACGTCGAGCAGCGCAAATTCTTGCGGGCTGCGAAACGGACGAACTCGGCACGCAACATCGCGATCGCCTATATCTGCTCAACTACACCGGGATCAGCGTCGAGGAAGCCAGGTCCTTGACGTCGAGGACCTGGCGATGTCGGCGCGCCGCGGAAAGCTGACCGTGTGGCAGGGCAAGGGCACCGACGGAGGTAAGTACCGGGAAGTGCCGCTGCACAGTGCTGCCCGTTCAGGTCTGCGCATCTGGCTCGACGAGCGCGCCGAACTGCCCGTGGCCGTTACGACGGGGGCGTTGTTCTTGTCCCGGCTTGGTGCCAGGCTTTCTGATCGCTCGATCCGGACCATCGTTTCCGAGCTGGGGACGGCTGCAGGCCTGGTTCACACCGAAGGCCCGGACGTCGGCCGGTCGAAGGGCCACCCCCAGATGCTGCGACACACTTTCGCGACCCAGCTCATCCGCAACGGCGTCGACGTCGTGCTCGTCGCAGACCTACTCGGCTACGCCTCTCTCGACACCACGCGGATTTACACCCACGCCAGCATGGCTGACCTCGAACGCGCTCTCGAGGACAACCTGCTCACCGACGACTGAGCACGGCGAGGAAAACACAGTCACGGTCCGGCCGCGCCAGCGGAGGCGGCGGAATGCGGCGGCCATCGGAAATGACTGAGGGCCCGCCGGCGCTGGTCCGGTGAGCCCTCAGGTGAATCATGTAACGGAGAGACCTGCCTCCGCCTTCCCCTAGAGTCTACGGCTATGGCGCCGCCAACTCAACCATCCATTCGCCGGGCGGCGATCGCGGCCCGGCTCAGTACGCCCCGGCTCGCGCCGTACCTGTCGGCGACGAACGGCAACCTCAGGGACGCGCTGCGGCTATACGACTGGAACGTCGAGATCTCCGGCGCCTTCTACGAGAGCCTGCATCAGTTTGAAGTAGTACTGCGCAACGCGCTCGACGAGGAACTCTCGGCGTGGAACGCCCTGCAGACCAACCCGGCGACCGGCGCTGCGCATTCTCGCGACTGGCTGATGGACCCCTCACACTTGCTGCTGCGGCTCACGCAGAACGACATCCCGAAAGCCCAGCAGCGCGCTCGGTCCGCGGTACGCCGGACCGGGCAGCGCGGCCGCCGGCCTGGTCACTCTGACGTACTGGCTCAGCTCAGCTTCGGCACCTGGCGGTTCCTGCTGCCCGACAACGACCCCGGCCGCCAACTGCTGTGGCAACAATCCCTGGACAAGGCGTTCCCGCTCCGAGCCTGCACCCCGCAGGACCTGGTCAAGCACGTCGACGGGATCCACAGGCTGCGCAACCGGATCGCTCATCTCGAGCCCCTGGTCGACTCCGTCATGGTCGCCGATCGGCTCGCCAGCATGAGGACCGTCGCCGCCTCGATCGATCCCATCGCCGAGACCTGGATCGTCTCGCGCCAGCGCATCACGCCACTGCTGCGCACCAAACCGATCCCCGCGACCACTCCATCTCAACCGTGATGACGCGGCCGCACTCCGGCGGCTCGTCCGCCGTCCGCCGCGTCTCCACACTCCGCGATACGGGGGCAGTGTTCGCAATCACCGCGAGGGTGTACGCGGCAGTTACTGACCCGGCCGCGGACCAGCGTGTTCGGCTGGCCCGCACTGGTGACCTGGGCAGTCCTGGCCGGCATTGGTCTGTGGTTGGGCAGACCGGCCCTCACTACCCCGTCGATCTGCAGGTCCGTCGTCGTGGTGATCGTGCTGTACGTCGCGGTCATGCTCGTCTTCTCCGGTGCTATCGCGGCGGCGATCGGCCTGGACATCCTTGCGCGCCGCCGGTCGTCTGTTCGTCGTACGCCGTATCTGCTGACCCACCCAGCAGGGAGAGCCTGCATCGTGGTCGACGGCGTCGGCACCTTGTTGTGGGAGGCGACGGCACTGGCTGCAGCACCTCCGCGTCGTGGCCTCGGGAGCGAACTCGGTCACACCGTGATGCGCGATGCCGAGGCGGCCGGCGCGACCTTACAGGTGTGGTCCACCCGCTCCCTCGAACCGCTCTACAAGCGGCAAGGCTTCCGCACCGTACGGCGTCGTCTCGGGATGTGCCTCATGCGCCGCGTACCGGCCTGACCGAGCCGAGTTCAGCAACTGACAAGAGCTAGATCGAGCGGCTTCGCCGCGCTGTAACCAGCACCTTCGGCGCCGGGTGGTGACCTGGATACCGTGCCGACACTCGACGTCAAGGGTGCACGCATCGCCTTCGACGACGGCCACAAGCAACCGCTCTTGACCCCGAGCCTCCAACGGCACAAATCCAGGCAGTTGCCGGCAGGCACACAACGACTGCCGACCCCTAACGGCCACCACAGACCGGCCCGCGAGGAGGGGCACCGCAGGACAAGTACCCCATCGCGTAGATAGTGCATGGCTGGCACCGCCCGCTCACGGGAAGGGAGAATAGCGGGATGGCCAAAGCACGAAAGCAGCCCCGCCGAGAGCGGGCGCGGTCGAAGCCCACTGTGGCGGAACGCGACGACGTACCGTCTGCGGAGCCGTTCTTTCACGGCGGGGCTCCGGGCCTCGTCCCCGGCAGCATCCTTCGGCCGGCGGCCGCGCTCGGCTTCGACGTCAGCTACAACGCCGAGCAAACGATGTACGACCCGAACTACGTCTACCTAACCCGCGAAGCCGACGTGGCCACGGCGTACGCGGCCCGGTGCGTGATGCCGGTGGTCGGCCAGATCCCCGGCACGGTATACCAAGCCCAGCCACTCGGACTGGTCGAGCCCGATCCCGACTACGGGCCGGTGTCCGGCGTCTACGTCCGCGCACCCCGGGCCCGGATCGTGAGCGTCGTGCGCACCGACGTCACGCTCACCCAACGGGAGCAGACCCAGCTGGAGGGACCCTGGCAGATCTGGGGGTGACCTCAACAAAGCCGATGTACGACACGGACGGCTTCATGATCCCATCCGACGAGATGCGCGGATACAGCGCCACCCCGGGCACACTCGGATCTACGGCCCCTATCTGCCGATCCAGCGTATCGACGCCCGCGGGCGCTTCCTCCCGGCCAAGCCCCTGACGAACCGCCGCATCGAGGGCTTCGCTGAGCTCTTGGATGAAGTTCCCGGACTTGATTCCCCCGAGCACCTGGTCTCCCTTGACGGCGACAGTCGGCCCGGGTTTCGGCGTCCACATTCCGAGCGCGGGCTGGAGCCGTGACCCAATAGGGGCCTTGCCCCGGCACCCTGAGTGTCCTGTCCGACCCCAACCCGCCCTCGTCCGTGCCCGATGACGAGAGGCACCACCACATGTCCACGCTGGGTCGCAGCGTCCTGGGGATCGACACCCACAAACACTTCCATGTCGCAGTCTCCCTTGACGGGCTCGGCCGGCGCGAAGGCGAGCTGCTGTTCGCCGCGAACGAAGCCGGCACCCGCCGGCTGTTGGACCGGAGCAGCGAACATGGGGCCCCGCTCACCGCCGGCGTCGAAGGCACCGGCAACTACGGCTACCGACTCACTCGCACTCTGCAGGCTGCCGGCATCACGGTTTCGAGGTCAACCGACCAGATCGGGCCAATCGGCGACGCAAAGGCAAGAGTGACCCGATCGACGCCGAAGCCGCCGCTCGCGCTGTCTTGTCCGGGCAAGCAAACGCGGTCCCGAAGAACCGTGAGGGAGCCGTGGAAGCCCTACGAGCGTTGACGATCGCGCGCAGCAGTGCCATCAAAGCCACGACCACCGCCAGCAATCAAGTCAAGGCGCTGCTCGTCGGAACCGATCGGGCCCCGCGCGACCACCTACGCGTCAAGAGCCTCCTGCAGCTCTCGACCCTCTGCAGCAAACTCGACCTAACCAGCGGTATGCACGCAGCCCTCGTCAGCCTCGGACGCCGCTGGCTTCTCCTCCATCAGGAGATCATCGAGCTGGACCGGCTCATCCGCGCTCTCGTCCGCCGCACCGTGCCGAAGCTCATCGAGCGACCCGGTGTCGGCATCCATAGCGCCGCGCAGCTGCTCATCACCGCCGGCGGCAACCCCGAACGGCTGCACAGCGACGCCGCCTTCGCAGCCCTCTGCGGCGCCAGCCCGGTCCAGGCCAGCAGCGGTCAACGACAGCGCCACCGCCTCAACCGCGGCGGCGACCGAGCCGCGAACAACGCCCTGTGGACCATCGCGAACAACCGCATGATCCACGCCCCCGAACCCGCGAGTTCGCCGACAGACGACGGTCCTTACCAGGTGATGATCCAGCTCGACGATGGCCGCCGCGTTCATCACGTCCGAATCTTCACTGGACCTGGCCGCGGGAGTTCTTGAATCAGATGCAACTCCCGTCCTTTGAACGCCGATAAGCGACCTGATGTCAGCCTGGCCGGCCATCGGCCGGCTGCCTTACGATGCTCCACCACTAGCCGGGCTGACTCTCGGATCGAGTCGAATCGCAGAGCATGTAGGTCGCTCTCGTACCACTAGCGGCCTTCAAATAGGTGCCGGGTCGCGATCAGTTCGTCGGCGACGGCGCGGAGTTTGTGGTTGGTGTCTTGGGAGTAGCGCTTGAGTACTTCGAATGCTCGGTCGGTGTCGAGGTCGTAGCGTTCCATCAAGATCCCGATCGCCTGCCCGACGGCTCGGCGGGCGTCGACGGCTTGATGCATCGAGACTCGGTGACGGGCTGTCGAGATCGCGACGGATGCGTGCTGGGCCAGGATGTGCGCGACTTCGACGTCGTTATCGTCGAATCCGTGGGGCTGGTCGATGTAGAGACTGAACACTGCCTGGGCCCGGCCGGCGACCACGAGGGGTAGGTGGATCGCGCTGTGGATCCCGGCCTCGAGTACAGAGTCGCGCCATTGAGTCGGCCACCGGGTCTCGGTCTCGACGTCGGCGATCAGGAGCGCGGTCCCATCGTGGAGGACCGTGAGCCGCGGCCCCGCGGCCGCGTCGATCTGGCCTGGGTACAGCTTGGCGAGCTGGGGGTCGGTGAGCGCGAGGATCTGTGGTCGCCGCTTGACGATCAAGACGACAGAGGCGTACGTGCACCAGACCGCCTGCAAGGCGTACCGGATGACGCCGTCAACGGTCACGTCGACTTCTTCGAGTTCGTGTAGTTCAGCGGCCAGCCGGCCGAACAATTTCGCTGAGGAGTGATCGCCGGGCATGCCAAGGACTCCAACCGATCCACGGTGTTTGCCCGCGCTTCCGGAGCAAGCACAATCATCGTTTACCGCCCAACGCGCCCGCCGGAGGGACGCTTTAAGTGCGGCTGCACAGTTGCACCCTGACTGACTTTCACTCAACCCGACAGGCCCAGCCGCTCGCCCGAGCGGAAGATCACCGGCGTGAGGCCGGCTGTTCTGTGGCCGGTCGACGTGAGACCGGCCGGAGGTGAGGCTCCCCGACCGGCCCTCGCCGGTCCGTGCGCGCCACTGCGCCGGGGTCGCAGACCGGCAGTTTCGGTGCCCAAGGCAACATCCCACGAATCGAGCGATCTGTGCCCACCCCGAAAATGGTCAACGAGGCCGCGGGGGCCACAGGTCCTCAACCTCACCCGCACCTCGGTCAGGGCGTGCCGGGAGGCAGCATCACCCGGCACGCCCGCGCCGAACTCCACCCTGACGCTCAGGCACAGCCGGGAAATTGCCGCGGCCGCGGCACCCTCATCGGAACACCACCGCCGCTTCACAGACACCTGCGGCCGACAGCGATTCTGTCCTGGCCCCCCGCCTGCCGCAAGCATCTCGTGAACAGCGTCACCAGTCAGCACGTCACCGCCTGGTAGCGCTGCAGCACTACCAGGCTTCCGGCAGACCCAGGTCTCGCTCACGAAGGCCTACGCACCCCGGTGCTAGGGTAGTCCTGAATTTTTGTTCGGCTCCGCGGACGGGTTAGATTGGTCATCAGCTGATGCTGAGATCGAGCTGAGAAGTAGACCGCAACGGCCACGACCTGGCCGGCGCGCCTGCCCAACTCGGTCTGATCAGCTAGCGCCGATCGTTCGATGGCGGGATGTCGCAGATTCACGCGCCATCGGTCGGCTAGGGGAGTGCTGTTTCAGTGACGCCCGCAACATCGCCGCGACGGTGTGATCGGGGAGATTCATCAACTCGCCCACCTCGCGGTAGGTCAACCCACCGCACCGAACCAGGGCCAACGCGATCGCGCCCTGGTGCTGCGCGACCCGATCCGCAGAATCCACACACTGTAGATACAGCTCGCGCACCAACACGGCCCGCCGAACCGGCGCCGCTCCAGTCACCGAAGCTCCTTGCGCATAGCAACAGATGACCTCTGCTACGAGGCCAGTGGCTCGCTGATGATCACCCATCATGACGGTGGCGACGGTCGACAACGCCCCACCGTGCTCGGCGCATATTTGCGCAGCAAACACTGTCGGCTCCGAGACGCGACGATGTTGTACGCCGGTACCCAATCGCTGGTGCGAAGTCATGCCGCACGTCCCAAGATGATTACTTCCTTACGCCGCCCAGTGGCTTGAACGGCGTGAGAGCACTCCGGAGAGTCGCCTGGTCGTCACGCTACCGCACCAGGGCCAAAGTGAATTCAGCACCTGAGCCGAACTGGCCGGCCGTGTCGATGCCGTGCACGTCTAAGTCCTGATCGCTCCACGCTGGCCATCGGTGAAAGTGGGATTTCCAGCCGGTGCGGACGGGGCCACTGGCGTGCAGGCTACGAGCCACACCGGGGGTGACGCTGCTCAGGTTCTTGGTGTTGAGCCCACAGCGCCAAGAACCGATCACTCCGATGCCCGAGATCGACACGTCCTTGCCGGTACAGCCGAGATCAGTGCGTTGCTGCAGCGGTCGTGGACCGGTAGCTGGCCACACCCCGATGAACGTTCTGGGGCAGTTACACCACAGCCCCAGACGCTCCCAACCACCTCAAATCCAACCGTGAACCGGTCCACCCAGCACTCTTCTTGGCGTGGCGAAGAAGCAGCCTCACCGCGTACGGCGATCCAGGCCTCGACCCTCGGCCCGTACTCCGGCTGCGCAGTGGCAGAGCCGAGCCATTCGACCTTACCTGCGATCTCGAACTCGCCGCCGGCCTGGTGGTAGTCGTCCAGGTCGAGCGGGTCGACGCATTCAGCCCGGTGAACGCCAGCGCCGAACAGGATCGCCAGCGCAGCGGCGCCGCGAGCTCCAGTGGCGCGCGGAGCGTGACTGGGCCGCGCGCTGCAAACCCTATGCCATCGCAGATGGCTTAAGTCTCAGCATGCTTGATCGCGCACTGGCCCAGATGCAATCGCAGCCCACGAGGCTGGCCATGTTGTCGTGGGCCTGCACTTCGGGCTACCCCCTCATGGGGCGGCGAGTTTGAAGTGGCTCAGCGTACCGATTCCAGGCGGCGGAGTCCGAGAGCACGCTTGGCCGTGGACCCGACGAGTTTATTGTTGCTGCCCGCAGCAGTGTGGCGCTCCGGGGCCGGTATTGTTGACTGCGTGATGAGGGTGCACCGGGAGGTCCACGATCTGGCGGGATCAGGTCGTGACGGTTGCTCCGTCACGGCGCCGGTTCGTTGCGGTTTGCGCTCAAATCACCTGCCGCGGCGCGGCTTGTCAGCACCTCTCGATTGGTCGAACTACCGTTGGCCCGTTGGCCCGTTGGCCCGTTGGCCCGTTGGCCCGTTGGCCCGTTGGCCCGTTGGCCCGTTGGCCCGTTGGCCCGTTGGCCCGTTGGCCCGTTGGCCCGTTGGCCCGTTGGCCCGTTGGCCCGTTGGCCCGTTGGCCCGTTGGCCCGTTGGCCCGTTGGCCCGTTGGCCCGTTGGCCCGTTGGCCCGTTGGCCCGTTGGCCCGTTGGGGGCTGTGGTGAGCGGCGGGTGGGGGACCGTCCCGGTCGAGCGCAGGGTGCTGGCAGTTGCGCGAACCGTTACCTCGTTGAATCGGCTGCTCGAAGTCCTGGTGGTGTTCGCGGACGACGAGCGGATCGCGGTCGAGTTCGTGGTGAGTGCTGGTTCGAGGTTCGGCACCGAGGTGCCGGAGGTACTTCGGCGGCTTGGGGCCCGGACGGTGACCTGGGATTCGGCTGTTGCGACGGACTACGACCTGATTCTCTCGGCCAGCGACCATGATGATCTGCATGAGCTCAGCGGACCGTTGGTTCTATTCCCGCATGGGGCGGGCTTCCAGAAGTATTCACCGCACAGCAGCGGCGATGTCCGCGAGCGGGCCGGTCTGACTTCAGGTTCACTTTGGCACGATGGCCGGCCGGTGCCCGCCCTCCTGGTCGTTGCCCACGACAATCAGAGTGACTTGGTTCCCGGGTTCAGCGACCGGATCCTGGTGGCCGGGGATCCGGTGATGGACAATCTTCTGCGGCTCTCTCGAAAGCGCTCCGAGCTCCGGAAGCAGTACGGCATCGGTCCTCAGCAGAGCCTGGTGACCCTGACGTCGACCTGGGGCGCGACCTCGCTTCTGGGTCGCTGGCCGAAGCTACCCGCGCAACTCCTGGCCGAGTTGCCGTACGACGAGTTCCGGGTGGCCGCCGTACTGCATCCGAACATCTGGGCTGCCCATAGCTCTTGGCAGATTCGTCAGTGGTTGCGTACGGCGGTCGCGTCCGGGCTGATCCTGGTACCGCCCACCGGCCCGTGGCAGGGTGCGTTGGCCGCGGCTGGCTGTGTAATTGGTGACCATGGATCGCTGTCCGCGTATGCCTCTGGCTTGTCCATCCCGCTGATCCTTGGGTCGTTCGGCGAAGAAGAGGTTCCCCGAAACACAGCGATGTGGCAGCTGGGAACCTCGGCGCCACGGCTCGACGGCTATGCATCGCTGGCAGACCAGATCAGAGCGGCGGCTGCCCGTCCGGAGCCGGATCTGCTGCACTCGCTCGCCACTGAGGTCTTCTCCCGTTGGGGAGAGTCGCTGTCGATTCTTCAGCGTGAGCTGTTCCGGCTATTGCAGTTGGCGCCGATACATCGCCCCCGTGCGCTCGCAGCACAGCCCCTGGACGTGGATCCCGTCGCCCCGGCCGCGTTTCATGTGGAGATTTCAGGCGACCGGATATTGCGGATCGAGCGTTTCCCGGCTGATATCGGTGTGTTCGGTCGGCCACGAGGAGCGCGGTTCCTGATCGCGTACGACGACGCCGACGAGATCATGCTGCAGTCGGCCGCGGCGATTGTGGCCCGGACACCCGCCGACCGTAATTGGGCTGCGACAACACTCGGGCGGTTTCCGGGATGCCGACTCGTCGCGGAGCCGACCGATACGGATTCGGCGGTGCTGACTGTCCGCGAGCGGTCCGAGTCCGCCGAGTACACCGCACACCTCCAGGGGATCGAACTTCTCCCTGCGGTCTCGGTCTGGTTCTATTGCCAGTCGCGCGGCCTGGGCGGCGCCAGGACAGCGACCCTGTTCGCGAACGAGCCCGGTGTTGTCGAGTTCAGTCGCCGTTGAGCTCTTGCAGCCGGGCCTGCACGTCAGCCAGTCGTGGGTCGCCGGCCGAGGTGTGGACCTCCTGGAGCTTCCGCAGGTAGCTGACCTCGGCCGTCCTGTCGCCGGCTTCTCTAGCGAGCTGGACCAACATGTCCAGTAGAGGGACCACGAGGCTGGTCCGGCCCAGCTCGGTAACGCGGGTCAAGGCGTCGGTGAGGGCGCCGACGGCCTCGTCCGGGCGGCCGAGCGCGGACAGCACCTGAGCAGTGCTGTACAGGATCTTGGACTCGGCCCGGTGATCGGCGAACGGCTGGATCAGTTGCCAGGCTTTTGCGAGCACAGCGAGTGCTTCGTCATCCCGGCCAAGCGAGTAGAGGCTGCGGCCGCAGAACTGGTACTGCAATGCGATCCCGCGTTGGTCCCCAAGCTGCTGGTTGATCCGCAGTGATTCGGTGAAGCAAGCCAGTGCTGCGTCGGGCTGGGCCTGGCGCAGTCGAAGCTGCCCTTCGAAGTCGAGGACGGATGCCGTCAACGCAGGGTCGCCGATGGCCGAACTGCGCTCGGAGGCGCGCTGGATCTCGACCTCGGCCTGACCGAGGCCGCCCTGCTCCATCCAGCCGCGCGCCAGATACGACCGCGACCGCGCCACTGCCCGCCGATTCTGGCTGCGCTCGGCAGCCTCGACGGCGATCGTTCCTGCCTTGATCCACTCGTCGTAGCGGTTGTGGCTGGTGTGGAACGGCCAGCAAGCCTCGAACAGCTGCCAGGCCTCGGTGTCGAGTCCCTGCGCCGCAGCCTCCTGAACGATCTCGAAGATGGCGTCGTGCCAGTTCTCCAGCCACTCCATGGCATCTTTGGGGCTCGTGAAGTCAGCGCCCACTCTCAGGGTGACCGGTGTCACTCGGAAGCGCTCTCGTTGGACACCACGATCAGCCGCAGCGGCGAGCGAGAGCCAGCACCGGATGACCGTGGCGCGCAGCTGATCCCGATCGCCGTGCGGAGTCCGAGCTGCGATCTGCTCTGCATGTCTGCCGATGAGGTAGGGCATCTCGTACCCACCGGCAACTGGGCGCAGGAAATCGAGTTGTATCAGCCGCCCGAGGGCAGCATCGATATCTATATTGGCATCCGCCAGGACGGTGTGTACGACCTCCTTCGGCCAGCGGTCGCCGGGTACCGCGCCGAGCGCTCGGTAGGCGATCTTTGCCTCGTCGAGCATCAGGAACTCATACGCCGAGTCAAAGATCGCGGTCATTGCCCGGCGCAGCGCCGGGATCGCCGGTCCCGGCTCGACCTGACCTGCTCGTGATTCCAACTGGCTGACGAGATCCGTGAGGCTGAGATCCGTCCGGAGCAGCAGATGCTGTGCGACGGTCTTCAGGCCGAGTGGTGAGCCCGAACACAGATCCACTAGTCGCGCGACTGCGCTCGCCGCGCCCTTGGCCCGCTCGGCGCCGAGGATTGCGGTGAGCAGTTCGAGGGCGTGTTCGGGGTCGAGACCGTCCAATCGTTTCACCACCGCCCCGTCGGTCGCGAGATCGTCGAGGCGAATGCTGCCGGCGGCGATCACCATGGCGCCGGGTGAGTTCGGTGTCAGGAGCCTGATCTGGCTGCCTTCACTCGCATCGTCGACCAGCATCAGGATCCGGCGGTCCTTAGTGGCACTGAGTAGCCGGCCATGTCGCGAGGCGACATCCGGGCCGACGTCGTTCAGATCGATTCCGAGCTCACCGAGCACGTAGCCGAGGACGTCTGCCATGGAATCGGTGCGAAAGCCCCGCAAGGACAATCTGATCGCGTCGTCGAAGTGTTCGCTGACACCATCAGCGAGCCGATCGAGCAACGCGCTTTTGCCGGATCCACTGACGCCGTGGATCGCGAGCACACACGGCCCGGTACGGAGCGACGCCGCAAGCCGACGGACGATCTCGACGTACTCGGTCCGGTTGACGAAATTCCCAACCGGTGCCGGGACCGCCCAGATCCGGGCTGCGATTGGAAAACGAACGGCGTTCAGCGCAGGCACTGACTGCCCGAAGGCGTGGGACAGGCGGGAGCCGTCGTCCTCAGGCTGCATGGCGACAGATCCCCTCCCGGTTCGGCTACTCGCCGTACACTTTAGAGCACGGCGCGCTGGATTTCGTTCTGAGCATCGCGCGGGCGGCGTGCCAGTACGGTGTGCAGTATGGTTCCTGTCTGGCTCACGGTGGTGGTCGCTCTCATCGGTGTATTCGGTACTCTGGGCGCAGGCTGGCTGACCGGACGGCGTGCCGATCGCCAGCTTCGTGAAGAGCGAGCCGTCCGCCGGCTTGAGCAGGAACGAGCAGCTAAGTGGGGGCTGTATTCCGAGGTGATGCGCGCCGCCCGCGCCTTTGCCCGATCGATAGTGGCCGGGCAGCCTCACGCACAGGTCGGCGAGGCTCTGGATCGGCTGGCGAACGTGGCGAGCGACATCGCGCTGGACTCACCCGATCTGGCGGAGGACCTGCTCGGCCCGGTGCTGGCTAAGGGCCAGTACCTCACCGCGGCCATCCAACGAGCGGCATCTCGCGATGTCGTCGCCGAAAATCTGGCCGGGTACCAGTCCGTTCTCGACGAACTCAACCGGCAGTTGAACCTGAGATTGGCGGGTTGAATCCCGGCTGGCAACTTTAACTGCGCTGTTATACCCCATGCAATGTGCGCTTGGGGATGCTGGACAGCCACAGAACGGTTGCGTACGACGCTCGTGGTGGTTCGCGCCGGCCAAATGGATCCCGCACCCGGATCTTCGAGCACAGCGAGCCGAGCAGCTCGCGCATATGCCTCCAGTAGAGGCCACGGCCATGACCGCGCGGGGCAGCTCTCCGAGCTGAGGGTGGCGTGCTTGCGGGTCGCTGGGGTTCGGGCGGTGGTGGTGCCGAATGTGCAGCACGCGCGGCATTTCGCCAAACCTCGACCACCCGCCGCCTTCGAGCCGGACGCGGCACTAAGGTCGCCAGCAGGCGAGCACGACTGGGCTGATTAGCGAACCGCGAGACGATCTTACCCACCTGCGCCAGATAGGTCGAAGCGATAGCTAGCTCCTGAGGCGAGGCCCGGCGCGGAGGAACGACAGGTTCAGGTGATCATTGCCATGAGTCGGATGGTTATGATTACACAACGCCATCGACCGTTTGCTGGGGATGATCTTATGGTTACCGCTAGTCCGTGGCCTCGGCGTGTGATGCCGTTTGTGGATCGTGTCGAGCAGCGTGAGTTGATGGTGCGGCAGTTGACTGTGAGCCGGGCAGCAGATCTGCCCTGTCTGCTTTATGTGCACGCGCAAGAAGGGCTCGGGCGGTGGAGCCTGGCGTCACAGTTCTTCCACGAGAACCTTGAGGCGTTCGCGGAGACGTACATCGAGGTCGCGGCCCGGCAGGCCGACGGGCGGCCGGTGTCACCGGGGGAGATGCTCGGACAGGCGCTGCGGGGTCTCGGTTTGGATGATGCCGAGCATCCGCCTTCCGACCAGGCGCGGGCCGATCGGTTCCAGCGACTGTCGGTGGGACGCACGTACCTCATGGTCATCCGGGATGTCGTTGCCGCCGAGCAAGTGGAGCTGCTGGTTCCTTCCTCGCCAGGTGTGACCTTGGTGGTTACGACACGAGCGAACCTTCGAAAGCTGCAGGAGTACGACTTCCTGCCTGTCTCGCTGGAGAACCTGCCGCCCGATGATGCCCATCGACTGATGGTCGACAAGCTGAAGGTGACCGCAGCGCAGATCGATCCGGACACGCTGCGGGAGCTGGTGGCGTTGTGTTATGGCCATCCGCTGTTGATCCGCATTGTTGCCGCACAGGTGAGTGGAAGGGCCCATGTTGCACGGAGACTGGTTGATGAAGCCGTCGGCCCAGTCGTGTTGCCTGGGATCGATAGTTCGGGACGGCTCGCCGCCTCCTTCGACCAGGTGTACGAGACCCTGGACGACGACCTGAAACTTCCGTACCGGCTGCTGGCGTTCATTCCCGGGCCCGACTTCGGAGTTCCGGCGGCAGCGATGGCCTTGGACACCGACTATCGCTCAGCCGCGAAACTGATCGACGACTTGGTGGACGCCAACATGCTGCGGCCGAACGTCCGGGAAGGCCGCTTCATGTACCTTCCTCTGCTCCGTTCCGACGCGAAGGAACGCGTCGATGACCGAGACGACCGCCGTGCCGTTGTCCGCAGAGTGACCGAGTGGTACTTGACCGAACTCGCACCCAGAGACTTCGCGCTTGCGAGGCGCTGGCGGGTCGGGAAAGCGTTCGAATCGCCGGGAGCGGTCGTCGATCGCGCGGATGCCCTGGAATGGTTCAGCGTAGAATGGGAGTCAGGTATTGCCTGCGTGACCGCAGCGGCCACGAACGAGCAACACGAGGTTGCCTACCAGCTTTGTATCGGTCTGCACAAGTACTTTCATCAGCAGGGCCACCGCGATTCCTGGCTGGACTGTCTGGCGGTCGGCCTGTCATCGGCCGAATTGGCCGGCAGTTCCCCAGCGGTCATGCAACTCAGCTCGCACAGGGGGTCTGCCTATCTGGCTGCGGGGCATCCCGATGCTGCTCGGAAGGACTTCCAGAGCTCGCTCGAATGCGCGATGTCGATCGGCCATCGGATGGGTGAGCAAAGTGCTCAGGAGTGGCTCGGGAAGGTCTCCGCGAAGGAGACGGATTTCGACGAGGCACTGCGCCGGTATGACGCTTCCGAGGCAGTGATCCAGCGCGCCACCGAGAATGAGATACCGGACAGTCAACGGTCGCGGATGATCGCACTACTGGGCCTGCACCGAGCTCGCGCCACCCTGGATCAGGCGGCCTACTCGACGGCAGCGACGTGGATCGGCGGTGCGCTGCGGTATTTCGATCAGCAGACTCCAGAGGCCGAGAACCGCGCCAAGTGCTTGATGGTCCTGGGCTCTGTGGCGAGCAAAATCGCGACCGGCGAAGATCCGGTGGGATGTTTCGAGGAGGCGGCCCGCGCTCTTCGCTGCGGACCGGATGCTGCAATTTGAAGGGGCTGCGCAGCTGAAGCTGGGTGATGCGCTGGTTGCCGGGGACCGAGTCACAGACGCGCTGGCCGTCTATCGGCGCGCGCACGAGCTCTTTCTGAGTATCGGTGCAGACGAGGCGGACGTAGCTCGTGAACGGATCGACTCACTCGGAGCCTCGTAAAACTGCCGCGATGTCGACCGTGATCCGCCGGGACCCGACAAAGGCGACGAAGGTGCGCCGATCGGTTGGCCGGTCCGGCGCGATCATCGACTGATCATGGACGACGGACGCCAGGATCGCCGGATCGATCCCGCGTTCGTCGTCCGGATTTGTCCTCAACCTTGCCATCGAGCCAGTGCGATGTGTCAGTAGACATGTCGTTGCACTCTCGCGAGCGACCACCAGGGAGCACGCGGGACGTCCGCGGAAGATCGAGGTTGCGGTGGTGTCAACGTCGTCGAGGACGCAGATCGCGGCGGTGCCGGCCAGATCGCGACGAGGTTCGTCGGCCGAAACGACGAGGTGCCGGTTGACGTCCTCCGGTGGCTGGTCCGGTCGACCGATTGGCTCAGCCGGCCATCGCCGTACGATGTGGTTGCCTTCGGCATCTGTCGACGTCGACGCCCACCATGCGGTCAATGCTTTGCGAATCGGGCGTAACGCCTCGGGTTCATACTGCGGTAGTGCGGCCGGACGTGGTGGCTCGGGCAGTCTCATCAGGCGGTAGAACTCAGCCCGGAGACGGGCGCCCGCCTCCCCAGGCGCAGACGTGGTCAGTTCGCGGACCTTTGGATCCGGTGGCTGGGCTGCAGCGAGTTGCGCCTGGAGCGAGCCGCGGAGATCGAGCCGGGCTGCCGAGCGTCCGAGGGCATCGATCGCCGAGGTCGGTACAACATCCTCGGACGGGAATGTAGCAAGGAGGGTTGGGCGGCCGAGCGCTGCGGCGTATCCGGTGACCGAGCCGTGGTCGCCTATGATGACGTCGGCAGCCAGCAAGGCTTGCTGCCACCCTTCAGCCGGTGGGATCAGCCTGGCGCCTGCACGGAGGCATTCGCCGAGCCATAGACGGATCTGGGCGGGGCCGTGGGCGTACCAGGTATTCGGATGGAGAATGACGGCGGTCACAAACCTGTCGATTTCGAGCTCCGCTACCACGCGGGAAATGAGATCGGGATGTGCGCCGAAAAGAGACCGCCGGCCCCAGGTCGAGGTCACTACGACGATCGTCCGGTCGTCGTCCACGCCGAGACCGAGGCGATAGCGCCGCCGCTTGTGCTCGCTCAAGGCCAAGCGGTCGAAGCAAGGATCACCGCCGACAACAGCCGACTTCAGGGCATCTGGGGACGCAGCAGCCAGTCGATCGAGTTGCTCGTCGTGCGAAAGAACAATCGCTGCCGGTACGA
The DNA here is from genome assembly GCF_014217565.1 of Kribbella qitaiheensis. Lineage (NCBI taxonomy): Bacteria > Bacillati > Actinomycetota > Actinomycetes > Propionibacteriales > Kribbellaceae > Kribbella > Kribbella qitaiheensis. The sequence goes on along the minus strand of NZ_CP043661.1, from coordinate 2,238,780 downwards.
GCTCACCTTCATGCGTCAACCACCTGGCGCTGAGGCCATAGGTGTCCCGGTGTCCCGGTGTCCCGGTGTCCCGGTGTCCCGGTGTCCCGGTGTCCCGGTGTCCCGGTGTCCCGGTGTCCCGGTGTCCCGGTGTCCCGGTGTCCCGGTGTCCCGGTTCGAGTATTTAGTATACCCCATACCATGCGACAGAACGACCAATGCCGCGCGCACCTTGTGTAGATCGCCACTGTGATGTGCCGATAGGGCGAGGTCGAAGTCGACGGTCACCGCACGTTCCCACGGAATGATTCGCACACCCTGCCTTGCGAGCTGCTCCTCGATACCGGCAGACACCGCCGATGCATCCGGGAAGGTGAAGACTAGTTGGACGCGCCGGTCCGAGTCGAAGACCGGGAGGATGTCCGCGAACCTGTTCCACGCTGTGACGGTGTGTACGATCACCAGGACGGTCCGGTGTGGCGAGATGGTCCGCCACCGTGCAGCATTCGGTCCGACTGGGACGAGCATCCGGTCTGCGGTCGACACGCGTCCTCTCCTGGCTGGCACTGGATGGTCATCATATCCGCCGTCGCCTGCTCCGCCGCGTCCTACCCCACTGCGCCAGAACGACACCAGTACGGTGATCGCCATGAACTCGACGTGGCTACCCTTCGCTGTGGCGCTCCTCAGCGGCTTCTTCGCCCTCGCCGGCCATTGGCTCAGTGGTGCACAGACGCGGCAACGAGCAGCGCAGGATCGGGATGCACGCCGCGCCGAGCGCCGTTTCGACCTGCGCAACGAGCTCTACTCGAATCTCGCGCTCCAGGTGGATGCGTTCACGAACGCTGTTAAGCGTGTAACCGGCCCGGAACAGCTGTTGGCCACTCTCGCCGACCTCAGAAGGGCAGCCGCCCCCATCGTCTACCAATCCCGTCAGATCGCCGACGGGCCGCTTCGGAACTTGCTGGTCGCGGCAGAGACACTGGCTGGTCAAGCAGGGAGATTGGCGGCGTCGAGCCCAGTTCGGATCGAGGCCGTCACGGCCTTCCAAGCAGCTCGCGAAGCGCTCATCGATTCTTTGGCAGCGGACCTCGATCGCTGCCTCTGACCTCGGAAATCTGGCCAATGCCAGCAGCAACTTCGGTGCTGACTACCGCAAAGCCCTTGGTACCTGCCAGCTGAATGCGGAGGTCTGGGGCACGGACCCGGCCAGGCGTGGGGACGATCTGTGCAACGCCCAGCAGTTCCTTGCCTGGGCTCTGGCCAGCCGCGGACCGCCTCGAACGAGGTTCTGTCAGTTCAGCCGACTGGTCGGGGACCTAAACCACGCCTGAGCTTTCGCCGTGGCGGGTTGAAAGCCAGGTTCGCCAGCCATCAGGTTGCGGAGGATCAGTCGTCTTCGCCGGGGTCGCTGGCATCTGTCTGTTGCGACGGGAGGCCGAGGTGTCGGCGCGCCTTGTCGTGCGGGATGGTGGCGGCCTGGCCGGAGGCCTTGAGGTCGTCCCACTCCTGGAATGCGCGGGCGTCCTCGGCGGCTTCGGCGTCAGCAAGCATCCGATCCATCTCGGCGTTGGCTTCAGCGGCCGAGATCCACGTAGGTCCTCCTCTGGCGAGGATGGCGGCGATCTCAGCATCTGCTTCAGCGTCACCGGTGGGGATTGGGTTCTCGATCGGCACGAGACCATCATGCCCGACTTGGCGCTGTGGTTCTTCTCTGGCCAGAGGCGGATCCCCAGTTGACCTGATGGAGGCCAGCCAATCGCGCCTGTTGATGGGTTGGAGTGGATCTTGGGCCTGTTGCGGTCGCTGCTCCGGAATTGTCGGTGCGCTCTGTTAGAAATCTATTGCAGTGGGTGATGCTCCAGGAAGGGAAAGTTGAGTGCTCAATTTACGTTCGCCGCATGATGTGGTGGTGACTGCGGCGCTGAGGGCGAGTGTTGCGTGGTCCCAACGTGGTGACCAGCCGGGAGCGTGGCGGGAGGTGGCGCGGATGGCTGGCGTGATCATGCATGTGCAGGGGGCGAAGTCGCAGATCCGGACCCCGATGGATCTTGTGGCGGCGTTGCGTAGGCCGATCGTCGAGTTGCTTCCTGAGGTGTCTGAGGGCGGCGTTTTGGGATCGCTCGTACTCCTGGATGAGGCCGACGGGCTGACGGATTCTGCTTTGGAGGTGGCTGCCGACTACACCTTTGCTCTGTTCGACCGTGAGGCTGATCCGGCGACGTCATGGCTGCCGAAGTGGGCCTGGCAGCGCGATGAGCAGGTTGAGCGTGCTGTCTTTCAGGCGACAGTGCAGACCGGTGATCAGAAGGTCTACACGGCCTCTCGCCTCTTTCTGATCGAGCACCCTGCGGGATTCAGCCGTGACTTGATCGATGAGCGAAACACCAACCCACGGTATGCGGGGGCGAAGGCGGTGGCGGAGTACGTGGACATTCCCCGGGATCGAAGTCACCGTGGCAGCGCGGATGGTGATTCGTGGTGGTGGCCCTGTCCCGCGTGCCGGTGGCCGATGAGGGTGAAGGAGCGGTCGGTGTTTTGCAGCTACTCACCGCACGAGGCGCGTTTCGAGATCAAAGGGTATGACCTGGGTCAGCCGCAGCTGAGAAAGGTTTCGACCGTGCGGTTGCGAACACCGAAGGCACTGCCTGTTACCGGAGCGGGGTGTCTCGATCCCGCGGTGTGGCGGTTCATCACCGTTCCGGGCCTGCCTGAAGTAGTGCTGCAGCAGCTGGAGAGCGAGGAACTAGGCATCCGGGTCACGCCGTGGCCGATCATGGACACGTTCGATGCCTTGGTCACGGCGCCGGGGTTCGCTCCCTGGACAGTGGATGTCAAGGACCACGTAGATGCTCGCCGGATTATCGATGAGCCACCGGCAGCACGGCACGTCCTGGTGCCGAAGTATCGCAGGAATCAGATTCCGCAACTGTCGCGCGCGCTGCCTGACAAAACGTTCTGGACGGTTGAGTCGTTCATGAAACACGTCCGCACGGTTGTGGGTCGAGGTGATGCCCAGTGAGCGCGGCTCGGGGTGGCCAGCGCGGTCCACGAGAGGCCGACTACAAGGTAGCCATTCACGTGGTTCGGGGTGCGCTGGCGCTGGCGGTCTTGTACTTCCCGATCGAGCAGCAGGGTCGGCGCTGTATCCGCGTCGCGGATGCACTGTTCTTCCTGTCGGGGCAGGTTGACAAGTGGGCTCACTGGCCGCGGCTGTCGGAGGAGGAACGGACTTTGATTGCGCGGCTACTGCGGTGGCGTCCGGTCGCGATGGCCAACCGCAACGGCTTCAGGGACCTGGTCGAACAGTTGGTGCCTGAACAGATCGCCGAATTCAGCTTCTTGGATTCTGACGTCCTGCTGGCCGACATGGCCTCACCCCAGGCTGTGGTCGAGGAGTGCGTGCGGTTCCTGTGGCTCGAGCAGGAGATGCAGACCCGGCGGCCGCAGAAGGTCGCCGGCCGCGGAGAGTTCGTGACGTGGATGAGCGGCCCGCGCGGCACTGGGGCAGTCGAGACACGCTATGCGTTGTCACTAACACCGGCTGCTGAGCCGGAGGAGCCAACCGACCTGGGTCAGCCGGCGGACGCATCAGAGCTGGCGATACCGTTCGCCGACTTGAGGAGAATGGCTGACCTGCTGGATGCGGCCTTCGGCCAGACTCATCGCCGCGAGTCGATTGACCGGATCTTCACCCGTTTGCAGGGAGACCCGGAGAATCTGAAACAGGGCCGGTGGGCGCTGCGCGCAGGTGCTACCCAGCTGCTGAATGCACCAACCGGAGTCGGTAAGAACGTACTGGCTGAATTGGTGGCGTGCTGGTGCGCTGAGCGCGGCATGGTGACCACCTTGCTGGTGCCGAAGAACGCGGTCGTTGTGCAGACCGCTCACTCGATCAATGCCAGCCTTCGAGCACTTGGCATCGATGGAGACGTGGTGCCATTGATGTCCCCGCGCAGGCTGGCAACTGAGGCTGAGATCGCAGCTAAGGGCTCAAAGCCAGGCGGACTCGGCGAATGGGCCTATGACCGCATGCACTATGCCTGCGCCTTGCCGGCAGCCGCTGAGACTGAGGATGGCGTCGATGCCTGGGTGCCGGGATCAGAACCGTGTGGAGATCTGCGGGCCGTAAAGGACGACGGCTCGGCCAGTCAGAAGCGGTCGCGGTGCCCGTGGCGCAACGGCTGCGGGAAGCTCCGTGTTGCCAGGCAAACTGCAACGGCCCCGGTGATCGTGACCAGCCATTCGAACTTCGCCGTTGGGCGCCTGCACGTTCCTGTGGTGATGGACGGCCGGGTCGAGGAGAACCCCTCGGTCGAGGCCGTTGTGTTGTTCCGTAGTCACGCCGTGCTGATCGATGAGATCGACGCGTTCCAGGCCAGTCTGATCGGTGAGAGCGCTAGTGGCTTGACCTTGGCGAAGAGGCGCGGCTCATCGGGATCGTTGTTGCGGCGTTTCGACACCGAGTTCGGCGATGCGATTGGCTTGATCAACCCTCTCATCGAAGGCCGCGTCCAGGCACTGCTGTCGCAGGCACGGTATCTAGCCGAGAACTACAATCGTCATCTTGCTGCCGGGGACTTCATTCGTTCACGGGCCGGCCGTTCACCTGGCCATCCGATGTTCGGTCGCTGGGTCTTGCCTCGCAGATGGGACGGCTGGCTCGCTGCCGCGCTGTTCGGCATTCCACCCGACGCCAAAGATCTCAGCGTGAGCACAGAGCAGCTGGCCACGCTGGATGCGTTGTTCCCCGGGTCCACCAGCGGCGCGATCATTCCTGATTGGCTGGAACCGGTGGCCACGGTGTTGACGACGTTGACCAGCCCCGCCAGCGGAGGCGATCTGTTCATGGTCGGCCGTGAGCTCCTCGCCGGCATGCTCAAGGATCACCCCTACCCTGTTAGCCGCCTAGACAGCGAGGACATGCGAGTACTGGTCGCAGATCGGCTGATACGTCGCGCGCATCTGGAGACATTGCGCAAGTGCCTGATGTCCATGGTCTACGCAGCACCCCAACTCCACGCCTCAGGTGTCAAGGCGGCCACGGAAATCGCTGATGCGCTGGGTCAGTTCGCCACCTGGAGAGCGGTTCCTTACGGGCCGATGGGCCGGGTGTTGTTCGCGTTCACCGAGCTCCACGACGACGACCGGCCGTGGGACACCTCTTTGCGGGTCAGCGGGTTCGGTGGTGACCCGCACACGTACGTGGTGACCTTGGGAGACCTCACAGCCAGGGCCCACACGGGGCGCAGCCGTATCGTGGTCGGGTTGTCGGCGACGGGCTATTTCCCGGGCGCGCCCCACCACCATGTCCATGTCCAGCCGACGTGGTGGGTCCCCGACGATGTGACCGGTGGACTCACCATTCACGCCACCCCGGTCAGCGACGAGGAACTGGAGTTCCTGCGCGTGTCCGGAACCAGCGGTAAGGAACGCCGCGCGACCATGACCAAGCTGGGCAAGCTGCTCTGGATCCAGCACTTGGACAACAAAATCACCGACCTGCTGAGCAACCCTGAAACGGCGCGTCGGGCCCGGCTGCTGCTCGCCACCACAGCCTATGAAGGCGCAGAAGACCTCGCGATCGGCCTGTCCGCCGCAGGCGTCCCCGCCGAACGCATCGTCTTGGGGGTACGCCCGGCTGATGCCCCGGAAGGACCACGGCTGACCGCACGCTGGACCGAGGTGCCGGCAGATCGTCTGGAGGAGTTCGGCCGCACGGTCGGAACCGAGCCCGGATCCGTCCTGATCGCACCACTGGCGCGAACCGAACGCGGACTCAACATCGTCGACCGCGACGGCCGCTCCCAGATCGGATCCGTCTGGCTCGTGATCCGCCCCATCCCGGTCATGGATGAGCCGGCTGAACTGCTCGCCCACGTCAACGCCGACATTCACGCCATCTCCACTGCCACCGACGCGCCCGCCGAGGTGCTGGAGAACATGCGCATCGAAGCAGCCCGGGCCTTCGACCGCATCTTCCGCAGCCTGCCGTACTTCCGTGCGCTGCCCACCGCGGTGCAGATCGCTATCGCCAAGGAAATCCTCAACGGACTCATCCAGTTGGCAGGCCGTGCAAGGCGCGGCGGCGACAACGCCGAGATCCACCTGGTCGACTACGCCTTCCACGACACCAGCGGAAGATCGGACCTCCCCAGCCTCATCCACCAGATCCGCGACAACTGGCGCGACGAAGGCCAGCTAGACCTCATGCAGTCGCTGTACGGCGACACCCTCCAAGCGATCTTCACCTTTGCCGACCAGCGACAGGAAGCTGACGAACACTATGACGACTGACCTCGCCAAGGGCTTGCACACCCTCGCCTACGAGATCGACCCTCAATCGCTGGGAACCGTTGCGATCTATCCCATGAGCCCGGACTTCCTGGCCGGCTGGGACGGCGTGACCAAGATCCTGCAGAACCGCCTGGCGCGCGACGAAGTCTTGCCTAGCTACACAGCCCTCACCGTCGCCCTGACCGCTGTCACCGGCCAGCCAGTAACCCTGTTTCCCGGTCGCAAAGGCATCCGCGACAGCGAAGCCCTGCTCATCACGACCCAACCGATCGACCCCTGGGTCTTGCACACCGCGATCCGGAAATTCGAGCAGCTGACTACCGGCGACCACGCCTCTGACACGCTCGCCGCGCTGCTGCCAGTCGGCATCACGCCGCGCATCAAGAACCTCGCCGACTTCATCGAGCGCGACGAGGTAACCCAGACAGTCTCAGCGCCTGGCTGGTTCTATGAGGCTGCCCGCTGGGAACTTGCCCGCCGGATCGCCGCCGAACCGCTGCTCATCGACGGCACCTACCCCATTGAGCTGCGAATGGACACCGAGGGCAACCTTCTTGCCTTCGATCACCCGATCAGCCTGCCGTCCGGGCAGACCAGGACTGGCCATGCCACGCAGTATGTTTCGACAGCCGTCGTCACGGTGCCTGGTGCAGCGAACTTCTACCTCAGCCTCGATGGCCACGTGGCCCGTCACCTCCCGACATGGTCATTCGCCAAAAATGCCTATATCGACAGAGGCGTCGACCCGGCTGATCCGGTCCTCAGGCTTCCGATCCTGTCTCCCTACCCGAAAATAGGACGAGACCATGCACGGGTCAAAGGCCACGTCGCAGATGTCATCGACGCCCTGGGCCTTAACGCGATCACGCTTCCCGCCGAATTCGGGGCTGAGGCTGGACCGGTTCGGGCGATTGGCACCCCTCTGTTTCACCCCACTGGCAAGGGACCCGGAGTTAGATTCCTTTACCAGCTAGGCCGGCACGCGACACGGCAGCTCGGTATCCAGCCCCTGCGCTATGCCAAGACCGCGATGAGTGTCAAGGCATTCGACGACCACCCCATCCCGGCAGCCAAGATCGACGAAGCGGTACTGGCCAGCGGCCTGCAGCACCTGCGCATCGTCTGCCTGTACTCCACATCGACCGTTCGTCGACGCATGCAAGAAGTCATGGCCACCTACAGTGCTGCCCCGGACACCTCGCTGGCAGGAATCCCCGACGGTCAAACTATTCAGCTGACCGGTAGACTGAGCGTCGTCATGGCCGAGGCTGGCGACATCCTCGATCACGGCCCACAGTCTCGTGTCCTCAACGATCAGGCTTGGCTGAAGGCACAGCCGGGGACCGGCGTCGCTGCTCTGGCCGAGACCTTCTGGGATCCCAAAGACCCGCCAAAGGACGATGCGAAGCCGATCGTTCGGCGCCTCCTGGGCGAACAAGGAATCGTCAGCCAGTTCATCAACTCCAACTGGACCCCCGCCAAGCCGAAAGCAGCCAACAAGGCGAAGACAAAAGATGCGCAGGGCAACGAAACGACAGTCAAGCCGAAGCAGGCTTCCGACTATCCGGCAATCGGCGCAATGCGAGATCTCTTTCGCCAGGGCCGGCGTGATCGACGACCGCCTGGGGCAGGCCATGGTGAAGGGTGACACGGTGACGCTGGATCGGTCGGCGATCCTGGTGGGGATCCATATCCGGCAGGACACGCCACGACGACAACGCAATGGCTACAAACCCGCCAACAGCCTCGTAATTCGTCTCACGGCGCTTCATGCCGAAGCAGACCTGAACCAGCCATGGCGAGTTAAGAGTGCGGGCAAGCCAGGCCAGCCGTGGTTGAGCTACCGCGAGGCTAACGCCGAGTACTACACCGGTCCCATCGGAATGGCGGAACTGTCCCGCACAGTCGACAAGCGCGAAGCCGTGCAGGCCTACGTTGAACAGGCGCTACAGACAGCCGAGTTTCCCAGTGACCGACCCGTGGTGCTGTTCGTTGACGCCGAATCCTGCAAAGGGCTCTGGTCCGGTCTCAACGACACAGCTCTCGGCCGCGGACCGCTGCCCGGCGACTCCCTTAACCACCCAGACCTTGCAGTGGTTCGCTGCGCCAGCGGACAGAGGGTTCCGCAAGCCACCCATCGCGGACACGGCACGCCGGTAGCCGACCCTCATCAACCGGCGCTGCCACAGATGCAGATATATGGACACAGCGAGAACGGAACAGGCAGTTGGGTCCTAGCGCAAGCGTCCAAGACCTACCGGGGCAAATCGATCGGAGCAAAAACCGGGGCCAAATACACCCGATGGACACTGCCGACCGATCAAGCGAAGTTCCACGCCGAAGACTGGCACGGGCTCACCATGATCGAGATCACGATCGCACGAGCAGGATCCTGGCAACCAAAAGTCCTTGTAGAACTCACAGCCAGGCTGTGCCATCAGGCGGCTGCCTGGGATGACCGGACCAAGAAGCCGGTGCCACTGCACCTCGCGGAACGCTCCGATCTCGACCACCCACACAACCACGGAGAGAACACATCCGAGCTGAACGAACCGTGAACTGAAACAGCCCTGCGCCAGGGTGACGCCCTTCCAGACATCAGGAAACTGGATGTCGGCCGCGTCTGCGTTAGGTGCCGGCGACGCGAGTCGATTTCTGTGGCCCCCGACCTCGGGGCCGACGAACCCCGAGACACCTCCGGCTGGCCTGCAGCAGCCCTGCAGCCGATTGCCAGGGCTCCAGTCAGAATGGCTTGCGGAGATTGTCGAACCATTCGATGAACTCCTTAACCGTCCCGACCTGACGTACCCGATCGTGCAGGGCGGTCTGATCGTGCCCGGGAACGAAGTCCTTGCCAGCCGGTGTCGGCTCACCGCAGCCGCACAGGCATTGCGTGTGGTCTTCGGGAGCGTCGAAGTAGCCGACCGGGTTGCGCTGCGGTGGAATGGGGGAGGGGCGGCCGACATACCTGTCGTGGACTGGGTGGCCTTCGGTCAAGATGTCGCCATGGATGACTGAACGCTTGGAGGTCTCCCGGCCAGCATACGTTCCAGCCACCGGCTCGACGTAGTTGATGCCGATGGCCTGAACCACACTTCCCTCGAAGGTGACCAAGGCGTAGCGCTCCCGGCTTGCCCGCTCGCCCAGGTGCCACGTGCCGTGGTTGGCGTCGTACAGCGCGCCAGGGCTCATCGTTGAGCTGTAGCCCACGCGATCGCGGCCAAGGTCGTCTTCTCCTGCTTCGAGCGTCCGCTCAGGTCCAAGAGTGATGATGATCATTAGATGCCACCAATTCGAATACCTGATACCTTGCGTATCGGGATGTATCGACTATGGAGCCTGCCAGGTACTCTGTCAACCCGGGCATCCAAAGTATATGTGAGGCCGGGGATCGCGACTGTCTGCCTGAGGTCCAATCGATAGCCGCCGCGTTCGTCCCCGCACAGCTCATTCAAACCCGTGTACTTCAGCGAAAGAAGGTAGCGGCGGCAGGGTCCTTCGATTCGAACTCCTTGCCTTTAGCAACTGATTTGAGGGCCCGTTTCAAGGTTCGACGATCTCCAGATCGGGCAAGACATCGATGATCTTCATGGTCTCCACGGAAACGGTCACGACCCGACCGACCAGGTCGATGATGTAGCGCGGGTCGTCTACCTCGATAGACCACCGGTTTGCATCATTAACGATCCCGGAGTTCTTGTCGGTGCGCACCTGGTAGCGCTCCAGGACCCATTCCAATGCCGTCCGGGGTCCCAGCCGGTATCGGTGTGCATCTTCCGGGATGCCGTCTAGCGTGATGTGATCGTTGTAGATGACTGTGCTGCGGTCCGCCTTTTCCCCTGCGGTTTTCTGCTCAGCGCTGGGGGTTCCTGGCCGCATCTTCTCGACCCGGTAATACCGGTAATCATCTCCATCGCCTTGGCCAGCAGCGTCGAGTCCGCCCAAAGGATACGGCGTCACCGACTCATAGCCGAGGTGAAGGTTCGACAGTCCGCGCCCGGCGCGGACGAAGCCGCGGAAGTCCCGGACCAGGGGCACTCGAGGCAGTAGCTTCTTCAAGTCCGCAGCATAGGTCTTCCGGTACACCGGCGAGTGCAACAAGCCATAGCAGTAGAAGTAGACGTCGTCCTTCGTGACGGACTGATCTGGATAGGATTGCCGGAATTTTGCCAGCGCCTCGTCGGTGATGTTGTCAACCATCCGGTACCCGCCGACGCCGCCCTCCTCCTCGACGCCGAAGGCCAGGTCCAGAGTGCCCTCCTGAGCGGTGAGTGGCTCCCAGACCCACCGAGGAAAGAACTGCCCAGTATCAAGTAGGTGCAGATCGGGCAACCGGTCGGTCGCGATCACGCTGAACTCGTAGTGCGACGATACCCCTGTCAGCAGGAAGCCGTAGTTGTCGTGATTGGGCGTCGGAAATGCACTCGGCAACCTTCGGCGGTCCTCGTTCAGCGCGGCCGAGAAGTACACATGTTGCAGCTGGAACGGCCGGTAGCATGCGATCCGATGCGATGACGAATCGGCGGTGATCGGCTGACCTTGTGAGAACCGGGCAAGGAGTCGGCGCGACCAGCTGATCAGACGTGGATCGCGTGGTATGTCCCGTTCGCTGAGTCCCTCCGCCAAGGCGCCCTGGTAGGTGCTGACGAGGCGGTCCACGCTCGCCGTCAGCTCTGCTGCCGAGGAGTTGTAGACCCAGGCATCCCGGTTGGTGGTGAGTCCCTTCGAGGTTACGGCGAATATCGACACGCCGGCCTTTGTGTGCAGAGGCAGGAAGCCACCAAACTCCTCGCGTCGCTGGTCCAGCCAGTCACCGTGCTCGTCAGGTGTGATGCGAAGTGACCCAGTGCCCAAGATCGAACCTGCCTCGACGATCTCGGAGACCTTCTCCTTCGCAGTAGTGAAGTCGCCCACCTGCGCATAGTGCAGTTCTGCCGGGCCGGGACGAGACGTGTCCTTGACCAGCACCACGATCGCGATACCTGCGATGGATCCACCAGAGCCTTTGGCGTATGCCTCGAATATCGGTCGACCCTCGGCGCCGGCGTTGCGACGGTTGCCGCGCAGATTGAACACGTGGATACCAGCGAACTCTTCGTGAAGTGATTTTCGCATCCCGTCGGCGGAGTTCGAGTTTAGGAAGCCGCCGTTGGTGACGTAGGCGATGACCCCGCGGTCGCCGATGCGTAGGGAGGCCCACTTGATCGCCCGAACGTATGAGTCGTAGAGCCCGCGAATCGAACTCGTCGCCGACTTCGCGGCGTAGGTTTCGCGGATCGCTGCATCGATGGTCGGATACACGGTGTTGGCGTTGTCGTCGTTGGCCGAGGCCTGACCCACCGAGTAGGGGGGATTGCCGACGATGACCGTGATCGGCAGATCACGCTGACGGCTGATGCGCTGGTTGTTCTCCGGGAAGATATGGAGATCGTCTCGGTCGCCGTCCTCATAGGACTGAAAGGTGTCGGTGAGCACCAGCCCGGGAAACGGCTTGTAGGAGCCAGGATCCTCGCCACCGTCAATCGCCAGCGCAGCATAGGTGGTCTCGATGTTGACCGCAGCAATGTAGTACGCCAGTAGCAACATTTCGTTGGCATGAAGCTCTTGGGCGTACTTGCGGGCCAGATCGTGGGGGGATATCAGCCCCGATTGCAGCAGCCGCACGATGAACGTGCCGGTGCCCGTGAACCCGTCCAGGATGTGGATGCCTTCGTCGCTGAGGCCCTGCCCGAACTCTTGGCGCAGCACCTCATCGGTCGACTTAAGGATAAAGTCGACGATCTCGATCGGCGTGTAGACGATACCGAGCCGGTCGACGGTCTTCTTGAAGGCAGTGGCGAAGAACTTGTCGTAGAGCTCGACGATGACGCGCTGCTTACCATCTGCGTCTCGGACACCCTCGACACGGCGACGCACCGAAGCGTAGAACCGCTCGAGCTTGTCGTTCTCCGCCCCGAGGTTGTGCTCGTCGAGGCTACGCAGCATTAGCTCCATCGTCTGCGCGACGGGGTTGTGTGCCGTGAAGTCGTAGCCTTCGAACAGGGCCTCGAACACAGGCCGGGTGACCAGGTGTTGGGCCAGCATCTCAACGGCCTCGCTGTGGCTGATCGACTCGTTGAGATTTCCCTGTAAACCGGCCAAGAACGCCTCGAACTCCCTGGCCGGCGGCGATTCAGGATCCGCCAGCAGTCCCTGAATGCGGGTGATGTGAGCTTGAGCGATATCTGAGACGTCCCGTGCCCAGGTCTCCCAGTAGCGTCGCTCGCCGACCTTTTGCACGATCCGTGCGTACATCGCGTCGCGGAATCCCTCGAAGCCGTAGTCGAGAGTGAGCTGGGAACTTTGATCGCCTTCGTTGCTCGGGTTCTCGTGCGGACGCTCGGCCTCGGGTCGAGGAGTCACATCGTCGATCACGAGCCGGTTGGTCTTATTCTTGTTCAGCTCGATCTGGTTGATCATCGCGTGGAACCGGTCGTCGTGAGAACGCAGTGCTTGCAGTACCTGCCAGACGACCTTGTAGCGCTCATTATCTCGCAGCGCCTCTTCGGGACTTACACCTGAAGGCACCACGATTGGAAGGATGATGTAGCCCAGTTCCTTACCGGGCGCCTTGCGCATCACGCGTCCCACGGACTGTACGACATCCACCTGGGAGCCACGCGGGGTCAAGAAGAGCACAGCGTCGAGGGCCGGCACGTCCACGCCCTCGGAGAGGCAACGGGCGTTGGTAAGGACGCGGCATACGTCATCGGGAGTCTTGTCTCTCAGCCAGGCCAGATGCATGTTGCGCTCGTGGATTCCCATCGTGCCGTCCACATGTGCAGCCTCAACGCGGAGTTGGTTGCGCACGGCACCGTTCGCGGCCTCGTCCTGGAGTGCCCGGTCGATCAGGGCCGGGAAGCTGGATGCTGCGATCTTGGAGGCCTTGATGTCTTTGGCAAAGGCAACCGCCATGCGCATCGGCGCTCTGTCTTCGATCTCCGTGCTTGCCGAGCCATAATGTTTCGATAGACCGTTCCAGCACCCGATCAGCTTGGCCGCATCACCGAGAGCGATCTCGCCCCCGTGCGCCATGGCGCCCTGGAAGTTCTCCGCGACATAGGACTCGTCGACAGCCAGGACCAGCACCTTGTAATCGGTCAGCAGGTCCGCCTCAACTGCGTCCCCGAAGCCGAGCCGGTGCAGCTCGGGGCCGTAGGTACCCGCATCTCCCATATCGGCGAGGATGGCCTCGGCATCGAGGGCCTTGCGACGAACCTCCTCACCGAAGACTCTGGGCGTTGCGGTCATATAGAGCCGCTTGGCTGCCTTCAAATAGTCATTGTCGTGCACCCTCACGAAGTGAGACTCGTCTGTCCCAGCGATGGTGACACCGGTGGTCCGGTGGGCCTCGTCGCAAATGATCAGGTCGAACGCATCCAGGCCAGCCTGCTGTGCCTTGGCCACAACGTCGATGGATTGGTAGGTGGCGAAGACCACCTTCATCCGGTCCGTTGCATGCCGGCCGCTGGTCATTCTGGCCAGGAGGGCGGCTGCGTCGGTAGTGGCGGGCTCTGTGAGGTCGATGATCGACATATCCGCGTCGTCGCTGTTTACACGGCGACCGACCCGCACATCAGAACAGACGGCAAACGGGCGAATGTCGAGCGACGCCTCGGCCATCCATTCGCGCAGTGACTGGCTTAGCAGTTGGATAGACGGAACAAGGAACAGCACACTGCCGCCGACGCCGACCAGATCCTCGGCGATCCGCAATGAAGTGAACGTCTTTCCAGTGCCGCAAGCCATGACGAGCTTGCCTCGATCGTGCTCGAGGTACCCGCGGCGGACATCGTCGAGGGCGCGTTGCTGATGAGGCGGGAGTACCTTCGGTCCGGTCGGCACCAGGACCTCAGGGGTCGTCCACGAAAATTGAGACCAGTCCACCCTGGCCTCGGACAAGTAGCCGATGTCGATTCGCTGCACAGGGACAGCGAGCCCCTCAAGCGCGTGCTTGGCGTTGTCGGACCAGTCTGCGGCGGTGTCGAAGATATAACGGTCAGAGAACTCGACACGGCCTGACGATGCCACAAAGGAGTCGATGTCTGCCTTGGCAACTTTGTGGCTGGGGTCATAGAACTTGCACTGAATTGCGGTGTAGTCGTCGCGGTCACGGTTCGCCGCCACCAAATCGATTCCGGTATCGGGCCGACCCTGCCGACCAGGCCACTGCGACCAAAGCCACACCTCGGAGAAGCGCGCTGTCCACTCAGGGTCGCTGCGCAAATAGCTGGCAACCAGCCGCTCGAACTTGTCGCCCTTGTCGCGCTCGTCAAGAGCAGTCGCCCGCAACTGCTCGAGTACCTCGTGGATCGTGACCATAGGCCGCATCCTTCCGCACTGTGCCTATGGCGCTACTAGGGGGGAGTGACCTGCCAATTGTAGGCGACCAAGCCGACGTGTCACAGCATGCGAGAGCGACACGTTACTGGCAGCCCGAGCGCAGGCACCAGCCACACCAGGTCGTCGGCATAGTGCCAATCGCGCAGAGCCAGGCAGTTACACCGGGGCATCCACGACTCGACGTCAGCCGCAAGAACGCCGCGGCCGTGCTTGCCTAGAATTGATCCGGACAGCTTCGCGCCAGTCGGCGCCAGGACTGATGGTGAACATCGCGGAGCTGCATCTGTCATGCAGGGGTGCTCCAGATGGCACTCCTCATCACGCGAGAGCGTACGAGCCATGCCCAGTCCGATGGCACCTAGCCGCTCCAGCTAGGCGGCGCGGTGACTTCCGACTGAGGCCGCTGGGTCGATCCGTAGAGCACGTCCGCGACCTGCGCGCGTTCCCTCGGGCTTGAGGCCAATCACGACTTGGTTCGACACGGCTGCCGGCATGTCCACCTCCTGCACGCGACTACCGCTCCTCCTCCATGATCAGCGGCGTGAAGCCACCGAGCGCCTGGGGTGACAGGCAGGTAGTGCACGCAGGCAGGCCGAACTCCACGCATTTCAGCAGATCGTCCCGCTCGTGGCCGGTGTGCCAGTCACCAGTGACCGGATCCGGCCCGGGCACTACACCGCAGTAAGGGACAAGGTCGGCGGCACGCGTGTACATGTGATGCACAACATCGGTGGACATGCCCAACATCGTGCCACCCCGCAAGGAGAACCAGCGCTCGGTGCGATGCTCCAAGCAGAGATTTAAGTTGAAATTTCATCTATGGGACAATGGTCCCCGGAGCAGCGTGTCGAAGGGCATGCGCCAACGAAGACACTGGGGGCCAACCGCATGATCATCAGAAGTGTCCGACTCCGGAAGCAGCGCCTCGCGATCCCGGCGGCGGTACTGCTCTCGGCACTTGCGTGCGTGCTGGCTGGCTGTAGCGGCGGGTCTGACGGTCCCAGCGGCGAGTACTACGACAAGGAAGGCCAGCTCGTGATCGACGGGAACTCGGTTGCCTACTACGAGTTCGGGTGCGACAAACCTGGCAAGAGCAATGCGGTCATCGATACCGAGGCGACCTCGTCCGGCGAACTCAGTACGGAAGGCGATCAGATCATTTGGTCGGACGGGGGTGGCACCGGCAAGGTCACCGCTAGCAAGAGCGGTGACACCGTCGATATCGACGGCAAGCAGTACACCAAGATGGCCAAGGACAAGGCTCTCCAGAGTTACCAGCCCATGTGCGGCTGATCGAGTGACCCGAGGCGACTGCGCGAACTGAAGAACCCGTTGACGATTGCGCTTGGCTCCAAGTTGAGGGTCGTCCGCAGTCGCAGACGACCCTCGGCGCGATCGCCACCGCGCTGTTCGCGAGTCCGGCGGTCGGTGACGCTCAGTTCCTGGTCGACGACATCCAGCAGGCGATACTGAGCCCGGTAGAACTCCTGCCCGGTACGGCGGTGCCGGCGAGGCCCGTCGGGTCGAGGGATTAGCAAAGCTGAGCGACGTGCGGATGGGACAGACTGTGCAGAGCGAGCTGTGGCCGCATCAGGTGGAAGCCGTGGACGCGGTGACCACCGCGATCGGTGTAGGCGGCCGGACGAGTTTGATCGGAGCCTGTGGGATCGGGAAGACCCGCATCGGCGGGGCCGGTCGCAGCCAACCTGGCTGCGACCGGCCGAGTACTGGTGGTCTTGCCGACCATCGAACTGCTCGTGCAGACGCTGCAGGCCTACCGTGCCGTCGCTGGCATGTCGCTGGGCACTGTTGTCGCGGTCTGCTCAGATCCCACGATCGCCGAGATCGCACTGCTTGAAGGCCAGCCGGATGTCGTGGTCACCACAACCGCCGACGTGCTCGCGGACACCGTACGTGGTCGCCGTCGGGTGACGGTGCTGTCGACCTATGCGTCGCTGCCGGTGATCGCGGCCGCGCACAGCAGTTATCTGATGCGCAGGTGGGATCTGGCGGTGGTGGATGAGGCGCACCGGACGACGGGAAAGGCCGACGGTCCGTGGAAGGTCGTCCACCACGACGCCCAGGTGCCCGCCAAACGCCGGCTGTACATGACTGCAACGCCGCGGGTCGCGACCACCAGCGGCGACGCTGTGGTCTCGATGGATGATGAGAAGATCTACGGCCAGGTGTGCTGGCGGCTGCCGTTCAGCCGGGCCATCACAATGGGGCTGCTCGCCGACTACCGCGTGATTGTTCCGGTGGTGACCAACGAAGAGATTCACCGGCTGACTCTGGACGAGAGCCTGGCGATGCGTCTGGGTGCTTCGTCGATCCAGCCGGCGACGCTGGCTGGGCAGATCGCGGTCCTGCGCACGATGACCGAGTACGGCGTGCGTCGCGCGATCAGCTACCACCACCGCGTTGCGGACGCGCGTACCTGGGCGACCACACTGCCTGCAGCGGCCGGACTGCTACCCGGTGGGCCGCTGAACCTGTGGGCCGGGCACGTATCTGGCGCCCAGCCACCGCACCTGCGCCGCCGGGTCATTGACCGGCTCGCCGCCGCCGGCGACGAGTTGGCTGTGGTCAGCAACGCGCGCGTGCTGTCGGAAGGTGTGGACGTCCCGGCGGTCGATGCCGTGGTGTTCACCCGGCCACGTCGATCGGCGATCGACACCATCCAGGCACTCGGCCGCGCCCTGCGCACCGGCGGCCGGCAGGACAAGGTCGCCACCATCGTCGTCCCCCTGCTGCTCAGCGAAGGGGAAAGCCCCGAGGCTGCTCTGGAAGGCAGCGACTGGGAACCGGTCTGGCAGGTTCTGCGGGCACTGCGTGACCACGACGACCGGCTCGACGATCAGTTGCGCTTGAAGCGTCGCCAGCTCGGCGAGGGAACGCTGTTCGAGCCGGCGTCGCGGGAGGTGAAGTTGCCGCCGTGGTTGAGCGTGACCGGCGTCGACGTTCCCGACCTGTTTGCCCGGGCGATCACCATCCGCGCTGTGCAGTCGACCGCGCCGAGCTGGGAGGAGTACTACGGCGCAGCCTGCGCCTACCTTCAGGTCCAGGGAAATGTGGAGATCCCGTGGACCTGGATCACCAACGACGGGCTGAGGCTCGGCTCCTGGTGGAACAGACAAAGGGTTTTCTACAACGCGGGTGAGCTGTCCGAGGATCGCGCCGAACTGCTGGAGAAGCTCGGGATCGTCTGGTCGCAACTCGAAGAGAACTGGATGCGCACCTACTCCGATGCCCGGCGCCTGAAGGAAGACAACGGGCATCTGCTGGTCGACGAAGACTATGCGACCCCGCACGGAGTCGTCCTGGCGAATTGGTTCAACGCGCAGCGGCAACGTCACCGCGTCGGCAAGCTGTCCGAGGAGAGGATCCGGCTGCTCGATGAGATCGAGTTCCCTTGGGACGGAGTGGCCGCCCGCTGGATGCAGCGCTACCAGGAAGTCAAAGCCCTCTACGAGCACCGCGGCAGCCTGCTGCGCCTGCCGAGTACCTCGCGAGAAGCTCGCTGGATCGAAGGTCAGGTCGCCACCAACCGGCGCGGTCACCTCACCGCTGAACAGATCCAGCTGCTGCACGAGATCGGCATCGACTTCCAGAACCGCACCGAAACCGCGTGGCGGAACACATATGAGGAGTTGAAGGCGCTCCGCGCCGAGCTAGGCCAACTGAAGGTGATGTACGTGCCCGATGGTCTGATCACGGTCGACGGGGTGAATCTGTCCTCGTGGACCAAGGCGCAGCGTCGAGCGCGACGCTTCGGCCAGCTGGACGACTGGCAGATCGATCTGCTGGATCGGGTCGGATTCTCTTGGAACCCGGGCGATGAGCAGTGGAACCAGCGGCTGGCCGAGCTTGCGAACTTCGTTGCACGCAACGGGCACATCAAAGTGCCAGGTAAGACGCCGTTGCAGTCGTGGCTCTACCAGCAGCGCAAGAAGCGAAACCTAGGCGCGCTCCCTGACGAGGCCGCTGCGGAACTCGCCGAGATCGACCCCCACTGGTACTCCGAGAGCGAGTCGCTGACCAGCGAGTACACCCGGAACTTCTTTCAGCTCACCGACCGCTCCTGGGCCAAGATTCGGCCACTGATCCCCGAACCAGCCCAAGGCAGCGAAACCTGGCGCAACAACGATCTGCGCAACGTGATCGAGAACATCGTCTGGAAACTACGCACCGGTGCCCGTTGGGACGACATACGCATCGACTACGGTTCCACGGTTACGGTCTCGGCCTGGTACCACCAGTGGGACAAGGACGGCATCTGGACGCAGATCGAAAAGGTCATCACGCTGCATACCCGCCGGTCCTAGCCCGGTGCGAACTGAAGAGCCCCCTGGAGTTGTGCATCGCTCCACGGGGCTCTCGTTTGCTCCAGGGGAGCTACTCCTTCGGCGGCTCTGCGCTGGTGCTTCGCTGATCTCGTGGTTCAGGGGTAGACGGCATGGGGCGAGCTGGCTTTCTTGGTCGTGGTGGCTCTGGTGCGGGCGGCACTTCCCAGATACGGGCTCTGGGCGATGGCTTCGTGACCGGCTGGGGTGGGTTGCGTCTGTTCAACGGACCAGTGGGTGCCTCGGTGCGGTGCGGATCCGCGCGGTCCGGGGCTTTCGGTGCGCCGTTGTTGGCGGAACCGCGTGGGGTGGCGCGGCGGCTCGGGGCCGTGACCGCGTTGCGGTGAGCTCGGCGGTGTGCTGGCCCTGTTCGGTCGGGGTTGATCGCCAATCTTCGGGTTGTTGCTGGTGCCGCCGTGGCCAGCTGGGCCTTTGGCGCTGCCAGGCTTTTTGCGTGCGGATGGGTCTGTCTGGCCAGGAGTCCTGCGGGGGCTTCGGTGCTGCTTATCAGTGCCTAGGTCGCTGAGTCCACCCTGATTACTGACGCGCTCGGCCAGTTCCCGGTCATCCTGCGGCGGGCTCGACTCGGCGCGGTTCTTCCGTTTGCTGGAGGCGATCGGTGAGCCCGTATCGGCCACGGTCGGCTTGCTGCGGCCGCATTTGCTGTTGCTCCTGGTGTCGATGCCGTTGCTCCCGGCGGCCTCCTCTGCGGTTCCTGTTCCTACAGAGTCGCCGGTGCCAGGCTCGCCAGTCGGTTCACGAAGAGAACCTGGCCCGCGTGGTCCTGCGCCGCCGGTACCCCGGGGACCACCGGGTCCGTTCGGGGGGTCGCTCGGGGGAGTTTCTGATCCTGGTGAGCCGCTGCCTAGCTCTCCTGGTGTGCGACCGGTGAGTTCGGCAGCTTTCGCGCTGGTGAGCGCCATGTTGCCGTTCGTCCCGCCGGCGTTCGCCGAAACGCTGGGTGAGGTGGGCTGGCCGGTGTTGCTGGGCTTGTTCACGCGTGCCTTGGGTGGCTTTCCGCCGAGCTTCCCCATGAGACCTTGCCCCGCAGCCATCCCGGCACCCGCTCCCAGCCCACCCGCGAGCGCCGGGAGGAGGCCGTTGCTGGATTGCTTGGGTGGTGTGGTGGTGTCGAGGAACTTGTCGACCAGCTTGGTCACGGCCTCGTCGAGGGCTTTCAGGGCCGACTTACGTACCCGTAGCAGCGTGAGGGTCACGCTGATGATCAAGACGATGGACACGACGGTCATGACGACGACGGCGATCGAGCCGAGGACTGGGTTGCCGAAGATGTTCGTGATGCCGCGATCGGTACCGGTGGGGTTGCTGCTGACGAGCTTCGCGATCGGTCCTTCGATGATCTGCGGCAGCGAGACCAGGAATTCTGAGACGAACTGGTAGAGGAACAAGGTGACCAGCACTTCAAGCATCATGGCGACGGAGTAGATGATCACCTTGGCGATGCCGGCCATCGCGCCCATCGTCGCGAACGGGATCGCTGCGACCGTGCCGAAGGTGCGGCGTAGCGCGCCGGTCAGCATTCCGATGCCGTAGAAGAGACCGATCATGGTGATCGAGCTCAGCAGTGTGAAGGCGTTGGCCCAGTACATGAACGAGGCCGGCCCGGTGCCGATCTGTGCTACCGAGGAGTGGAACGAGCGCGTGAAACCGGAGGTCACCTTGTTGGAGGAGAAGATGGTCATCGAGTCGCTGTTGAACTCGGTGTTCAAATAGTTGTATGCCGCGAGTGGGGCCAGGTTGCAGTCGGCGGGCTTCCCATCGGTGTTGGGTTCGACGACGGTGAAGCCGCAGCGTGGGTTGCCGCTGGTCGAACTGAATTCGGTGCCGGCCCCGTTGGTGGTGGCGGTCAGGCCGGTGCTGCTCGTTGCGACCAGTGGATGCTCGCTGGGCGGTACGGGGTTGCCGCCTTCGCCGAAGTCTTTCGAGTCCTTGTAGCTCTTGCCCAGAAACCAGTTCTTCTTCAGGTCCCAGTTGACGTCGTCACTGGGGATGGCTGTGACGGCGCCCTGGACGTTCGACTCGAAGTCCGAGGCGTTCACCTTCTGGCCCTGGATGTAGCGGCCGAGCATGCCCAGGGTCGCGAAGACCGCGTTCTTGTCGGTCTCGCTGTTCTTCAGCCCGGGGTTGTTGTTTGCCCAGGCGCTACCCGCATCGCTGATCTTGTCGCCGGCGGTGATACCGGGGTACTTCCCGGTCTGTGCGTTGATGGCCAGCGCGGAGTTCCTGGCCGAGAACACCGAGACGGGCTGGGCGTGCCCGGTTTCGGCGTCCCAGGTGATCGAGGCGTTGGCGGGGATGTGGAGCCGATTGGTGTTCATCCACGCGTTGAAGTCGACGTAGGTCGACAGCACGACCTTGGTCGGTCCCACGCTTTGCGACAGCAGCGAGTCGTCGAACTGGTCGAGGATCGACGTGTACATGCCGCCGATGAGCGGCAGGCCGACACCGATGAACACCAAGCGCACAACGAGTTTCTTGATTGTGCTGCCGCGGTCCATCTTTTTGAAGAAGGCCAAGCCCAGGAGCAGGAACCCGATGAACAGCGGCACCAGCACGCCCCAGGACAGCGCCACGAGCGTGCCGTACCACTGTGAGACGAACCCGGACAGGCCTGAGAGCGCTTCGGGTGTTGTGTTGGTGCCCGATGAGGTGGTGACCATGCCGTCTGCCCAGACCTTGTAGCTGGGGGAGACCGCGGCGATGCCGTTGTGGAACCAGAGGAAGGGGTTGAGGAGTTTCAGGATCTGGACGAAGATCCAGAACAGGATCGACACGCCCATGGCGAGCGCGTAGACCGTCCAGATCAGTGAGCCGCCGACTGCGTGGATCATCGGATCGAAGCCCGCGGACGAGATCATGTCGTCGAAGCCGAGGTCGCGTGTGGCCGCACCGAAGTGGGAGTAGTCCTTCATGCCGGAGGCGTGTGCGCTGTCGAAGGCGTCGTACTTGATCGTCTGCGACGAGCCCGAGATCGTCGAGAACAGCCATTTGACGAAGCCGTCGTCGTCGGCGTAGCCGAGCATGGACCCGGCCTGGGCAGGGTTGGAGACGACGGTCTTCCATGAGTCGCCGGTGCCTTTCCCGTCGTTCTCGGGTGCGCTCTTCTCACTGAAGTACACGCTTGCATTGGAGGTTAGGTGGTAGAGGCTGTAGTCCTTCTGATCCTCGTCGCGTGGGTCGTCTGCGTGCGCGACCGGTGCGAGTGCAACCAGCAGGAGGACCAGGACCAGCGTCCCGAGGAGCCCGCCCGCGACGGTCCGGACCCAGGTCGGCTGCGCGCCGGCGGCGGCAAGGGCGCGCACGCGGGTCCGTGTGATGGCCTGTGCCGCGTTGCTCAACGGAGTCATCCTGTGCTCCTGTCTTGTCGCTTCCTCATCGCCCTCGGCGTCTTCTGTCCTGGAGCGCCGGGCCGCGTTCCCGCCAGGGGGCCGGCGCCGAGGGTCTTCCTCCACATCCGTGGAGGGCTGGCTGCGCCCAGGTTCTGCTGCGTGCGGTTCTGTGTCGCTGCTGGCTCCGCCGACCGAGGTGACGTTGGCGCCGGGGACCGGCTTGGTGGTCATCACGGCATCGAATTTCAAGGTCGCTTCGGTGCGCCGCGCGGCGCGGTGCAGCTCGCGGCGCTGCTTTTCCCGGTTCGGATTGATCCCCAGCGCCAGGTCCAGATGGAACACGACGTTGGAGACGCCGCGACGCAGGTAGCTCAGGTTCTCGCCCTTGCGGGTGATGAGCTGGGCAAGATCCGGCGGGATCCGCTGGTGCAGCAACTGCTGGTAGTCCGCCACGGTCTTGTCCCGCATCGCGCCGAAGATCGTGTAGTCCGCGGCGTCGAACTTGTTGAACTTCACGTCGGCGAGCATCTTGTCGACGTCGTTGTAGCTGAACACCACGCGGCCCCCGCGCTGGTAGAGCTGCTCGAACTGCAGCTCGACGTAGGCCTTGACCCGGTCGTCGATGGTTTCGGCGCCGTGGATGATCACCGTGTCGCCGCGCTCTAGTTTGCCGATCGCGAAGCCAACGATGTTGACCAGCTGAGCCATGGCCACACCGCGGCCCCTGCGCATCAGACGCGAGAAGTCGTAGACCACCCGCTTGGCCTCGCGGATGCCGTCGACGGCGGCGGCGGTGTGGTTGTTGAACAGGTCACCGTTGTTGTCGAGCAGGTTCTTCGCCACGCCTTTCAGTACGTTGTATGCGCGCAGCTGGTCGGGGTCGTTCTTGGAGGAGTTGAGTAGCGCCTTGTGCTCGGTGTCGAGGTAGGCCGTGAACATCTGCAGGCGCGGTACTTGCTCGTGCGGAATACCCACGACGCGCAGGCGGTGGCGCTGCGTCTTGGCGTTGCGCGCCCACATGCGCTGGTCGATGTAGAACTGCGTGGCGGTCTTTTCCAGTTCGTTGCGGATGATGGACCCGACGCCGCCATCGGTGGCCTCGTAGAGTTGCTCGAACATCAGGGTGAGCTTTTGCATCTGTGCTGCGAAGACCGCCAGCTCGTCGGCCTCCTCGCCGAACATCTCGAACATGTTCACGTCGCCGGTGTTCAGGTCGACGCGGGAGGTGAGTGTGTCGAAGCGCGGTCCCAGCCTGTTCAGGTCCGCGCCGTCGAGCACCAGGTGCACCACCTGGCCGTTGTTCAGCAGGCACGACTGTGACAGTTTCGAGCACCACATGTCCGAGATCTGTGCACGGCTCAGGTAGTCCGAGATCGCGTTGTCGGCTACGACCACGTGGTGGTCGTAGCCGTTGCTGTCGAAGAGCACTGCCGAGTTGTTCACGTCGCCGACCATGTAGCCGACGTACTCCCCGGCGGCGTCGTTGAGGCCGTTGGTGACCAATGAGTACGAGCCGGCGAATTCCGTCGAGGTGAAGTGGAAACCACGGCCGCGCTTCTTGTCGTTCCTCTTCAGGAGCCCGGCCAGCTCCTGGCGCTGCTCACCGGCGTAGGCAGCTGCCTTCAGGGTGCCGAATCGGTCGATGTAGAGGCGCGAGATCCGCTCGATGCTGTCTTCCAGCGCAGCCAGGTCCGGGGCCTTGAGTAAGAGCCGATTGTGCACGGACAGGTAGCTAGCGCCGTCCTGGATCTCGCTGATCGTGACCTCGAGATCGCCGGCGACCTTCTTTGCCCTGAGCTTGGACGATGTCGTGCCACCGTCAGCCTGCTCGCCGGCCTCCAGACTGTCGAGCTTCTCGGACTGCTTGGTGTACTGGTCGACCCACTTGTCGGTCCGCCGCGCGACCTGCTCGAGCACGACAGCGGTTACACGCTCGTCGAGCCCATCAGGGATGCGCCCGATGCCCCAGAACGGGCCGAAGCCGTCGTGGGCGGCCAGATCGTGGAAGAAGGCCAGCACACAGCCGACCGATCCGTCGACCTGGAAGTAGTCCGACCGGAACAGGTACTTCTCTTTCGGCTTCAGTGCGAGCAGGTGCGGGTAGGACTCGAACTGGCCCTCGAGACGTTTCGTGTCCTGGTGGCGGTGCCACCAGGACAGCCATCTGCGCGGTTGTCGGCGATCGGTGGTTGCGGCGGCTGGATCCAGCTCGGTCGTTTCAGATGCTGCGGCCAAGGAGCCTGGCGGGAGCTGGCTGGCGGGTCTGAGCCGCTTCAGGTTGCCGAGTGATGCTCGAAGGTTGGGGGTCGGTGCCATTGTCCGGTCGTCCTCTGCTGGTGTGTCGCGGAATCGTGGGCTTCAGCCCATGAGGCTGTCGCCCGTGCCCTGGTAGAAGATGCGGAGCATCTGCTCGGATTCGTCGCGGCCGAGGATGGTGACCTCCCTGATCATCAGCGAGGATCCTTCGACTTCGGACTGCAGGACGAGATGGGCCTGACGCAGTGCGTCGGTGCTCTTGCCCTTGAGAACGACGTACTGGTGGATCGAGGTGAACCGGCCGCCGACGTGGCTGGTGAGGATGTCGTACTGCTCGTCCTGCAACTCCAGCAGGTCCGGGTCGCGGACCGCGAGAGCCAGGTTGCGGCGTTCCAGGTTGGCCACCTGGTGGTAGATCCGCTGTGGCTCTTTGGTCGTGATGAAGACGTGTTCGCAGGTCGTCGGTACCTTCCTCCAGAACGAGTCGACGCGGTTCAGGATCGAGTTCTGGTCCTCGTCGAACAGCAGATAGCTCGCCGAGCCGACCACGAGATAGACGCGCCCGACGCTTCCGTCGGAGAAGCTGATCGTGCCGTCGTCGGCAAGGCCGTCGATACCGGCGATCGAGTAGAACCCGTTCGGTCCGGCGCTGCGCCGGGTGAGAACCAGGCGGGCGGTGCGCGGCAGGTAGGCCAGCAACGCGGGCACAGTCATGAGCCGCAGTTCCCTGGTCTTGGTCAGCCCGCCGAGATAGAACACCGCGACGAGCGCCCAGGCGACGAACAGCACGATGAGCGCCGGGCCGGCCGACTTGATGAATGTTGTCGTCGCCGCCCACAGCGTGACGAGGACCCCTCCGCCCAGGAACAAGATCTGTTTCATCGGGGAGGCCGGCACCTGCCAGCCGCCCAGGCTGAACGAGATCTCGTGGTCGAGGAAGCTGCGGTTCAAGGGTGCTGGAATCGAGTACGACCGCCGGGCCACTGGTCACCCGTCCCATGTGTCGGTGCTAGTGGCCGGCGGCCTGGCGGCGGGTCTCATGGCGCCTCGAAGACGGGGAGGGGACCGCTCAGGTCCAAGACGGCCAGACAGCCCGGTGTCCGCTCGCGGTCGAGGATCTCCTGACGGATCGGGACAGCTTG
Source organism: Kribbella qitaiheensis (assembly GCF_014217565.1). Lineage (NCBI taxonomy): Bacteria > Bacillati > Actinomycetota > Actinomycetes > Propionibacteriales > Kribbellaceae > Kribbella > Kribbella qitaiheensis. Next base: position 2,213,031 of record NZ_CP043661.1, on the reverse strand, counting down.
AGTTGAGCCGTCCGCGGTGGCCCGGCGAAAGACGCTGCGTTCGGAGTGGCGCAGGTGGTATCGCCCGCTGACGATCAGCGTCTCTCGTTCCGGATCGAGAACCGAGAGCACGCGATCGGTGTGTTCGCGCTGCGCCGTCTGTGCATAGTCGAGGTCACGAGGGTCTTGCCCTGAGCCGTCTGCAAGCCGGGCGAGCAGGTCCGGAGTGGCCAGAGCCTCGTGAGCAAGGACGACGCTGGGGCTGACGGGCGAGAACAGGAGGCCTCGCGCCTGTGCATCGGTGGTGAGCTCCGCAGGCCACCAGTCCCTGCCGGGGATGCGGGTACGGCGGTCACGGCTCGCGGCACCTGACAGCCAGCCGATCGCATGTACCGGATCGGCGAGGCCGCTGCTGCCCGCGAGGGCGACGCCGGAGCGGGGCAGCAGACCGATGTGGGAGGAGATCCACGCGATGCCGTCGACGTCACAAGGGAGCGAATCGATGAAGTCGTAATTTTCGAGAGTGCCGAGCACGACGTAGAGCTGGAGCCCAACAGTGGTCAGTGCACTGTTCAGCTGGTCGAGGGCCCGTGACTCCGAGCGGGTTCCACGCCAGATGAGGCCGAAGTTGCCGAGCTGCACCAGCGAGGTGCAGCCGCGCTGGGCCAGCAGCGCCGTAGCGCCCCTCAGGAATCCGCCGTCGCCGTGTGCATCGCCGATCAGGCCGACGCGGCCGCCCAGCACTGGGCTGGACGCCAGACTCGGGCGCGTCGCGGCCCCGAAGGGCTGGAGCATGGTCATGAGGAGAGCCTTTCTGTCTTTGTCGCAGGGGTCAGGCGAAGGCCGGCACGATCTTCTTTTTGCCGTCCTGCTCCTTCCAGGTGAGGTCGGCGTCGAACTTCCGGCCTTTCGCCGAGGTCAGGCCTTTCACGTGGATGCTCGTTCCGCTGGACAGCGCGGAGCGCTCGGCATCGGTGAAGGTGTGCTTGCACCAGCTCACCGGCGGGGAGTCCAGCGAGGCGTCGAAGTCAGGAATGATCTTCTTGCCGTTGCCGGGCTTGTCCTCCTTGAACCAGACCTTGCACTGGAAGGCGTTGCCGTCCTTACTGACGAAGTCGCTGGCCTCGACCGGCTCACCGGCGGCCAGCTTGGCGATCTCCTTGGGCGTGAAGACGTGTGAGCACCACTGCGTAGGAGGCTGGGCGTTGCCACCGGCGTCGCGGTGGCCGAGCCCGAGCTTCTTGAACCCGACGAATTTGGTGCCCTTGAACGTCTGCACTGCCAGCGCACCGAACACGTCATACGACGTCGCCTGCCGGTTGACTGCCTGGAACTCGATGGTCTCGCCGGCCAGTAGCCGCTGCACCTCTGAATCGCTGAAACGATGCCCGCTCCAGGAACGAGCGAAGGTGACGTCGCGACCGGTAGCCGTCCACGTCCCTGCCGCCCGTTCGCTCTGCGTGACCGCGGTCTTCTGCAAGCCGAGACGCGATCGCATCACCTCGGCGTTCTTCTGCATCTGGGCGACGTCCTCACGTACCCATCCGGCAACAACGGCGAGGCGGTCGTCGGCGGTCGCGGTCCCGGCAGCGATGTCGCGCATGTCGGCGTAGACCTTCTCGGTGAGCTCCAGGTCGCCGATCCGTGTACCGGGCAGCAGCAGCCAGCTCATCTCGCCCGCTTCGGCCAGCGTGAGCCTGCGGCCGCGCTCCACGAGTAGCGGGTAGTTGGCACTCGTCGATGTCACCTCGCTGTAGGTCGAGGTGCGCGTCGCCCCGGTGCCCACGTCGCTCTTCGCGAGTTGGTTCATCAGCCACTTCATGGTCGGGTGCTCCGGGCGCTTGTTGGCGCCGTCGAAGACGAACGGCTCAGCGATGCGCCCAAGCCCCTTACCGTTCTCGACCGCAACGCCGTCGGGCGCCGTGTTTCCACCCGGGTCAGGAGAGTCGTCGCCGGCGTCGGGGTCGAACACGGCCTTCCAGCCCGCGCTCTTGGGTACGTGCGTGATCCCGACGAACGCCGGGTAGCGCTGCACGTGGCCCTTCTGCTGCTCGTAGCGATAGTCCTCGGCGTGCATGGCCAGGTAGTTCTTGGCCAGAGTCTCGTAAATGAGCCGGCCCGTCTGGCCGAACCGCTGCGTGACGTGGTCCAGCGACGCCGGCACCTTCGGTCCGGGCCGGTTCGCGCCGTGCGCACCCTGCGGCTTGACGTGGGTACCGCGTGGCTGGCGGTGCGTCAGGAGCGCTGTGCCGATGCCGACGACCGCGGCGATCTTGTCGACCAGCGGCGCGAGCTCGTTGAACTGAGCCGGCGTGATCGTCTTGTCCTCGGTGCGCGGATAGCTGACGACCTGCGCCTCGTACATCTTCTGGTAGGTCTCGAGCACGAACTTTGCCTTCACGCCCTGGCCCACCAGCATCGACGACAGCGCCGCGAGATCGAGCAGCTGCGGCGGGGCGGTCTGCTTCATGGCCGTGCCGTCGACCACGACCGGTGAGGCCGAGTAGAGCCCGGGCACCTGGTTCTTCTGCCCGAACCGTGTTTCGGCCGGATTCGTGTACAGGACACCGTTCTCGTCGCGGAACCGGTTCTGGAAGAACGGCTGCTTGACGTAGCTGTTGTAGGCCTGCAGCTGGTCACCCACGAGCTTGACCATCGCGGACTTCAGCCGGCCCTGCCTCAGCACAATGTCCCTGCCGCAGCCGCGCGCCATGTTGGTCGCGCAGCGAGTCCACTGCATCGACAAGAAATCGAACTTCGAGCGGTACACCGCCTTCTTGTACTCGTCGAGATCCTGCAGCGAGGCGATCGCCGTGCGCGACGTGAACCCCGACTGCAGTGACGCCGGAGCCTCGTCGGTGAAGTACATCCGTGACCAGGATCTCGGCCGCAGGCCGAGCTCGAGCAGGAGATTCACGGCGATCATGCCGCCTTCGCCGGTCGGGTCGACGTCGGTCGCGATGACGATCTCGTCGCAGCCGGACAACGTTTGGTTCACATCCCGGGCCAGGCTGCCGGCACCCTTGATGAGCTCCAGTTCCCAGCTGAGATCGTTCGGATCCCAGGGAAGGTTCGCCAGGTCCCACTTCTGATACTTCTCGACCAGCGCCGGACCGGAAACCATCCAGTGCGGATCGACGAACTCATACAGATGACCGCGGGCGTGGGCGACGACGAACTGCTCCCCGTTGTATGTGCCGCTGCTGCCACCCAGTGCAGCCGCGAAGTGACGCGCTGCCGACGGCTTCTCGGTCAGGATTCCCACAGTCATATCGACCCCCGTCTCGCGATAGACAGCTCTCGGACAGCAAGCAGCCTATATCGAATGAGTCGGAATCGTCCATTGAATCATTAAACAGATGATTCCAAGTGATTCGAGCGACTGTGATCGGGGTGCTGTGAGCTCACTGTCAGGCGCGGCGGGACTCGGCCGTCTAGCGCGGGCAGCCGTGGGGGTGCCACGCACTGCTCAACGGATGGGCCGGCCATCCTGGTCGTGTTCGAAGCGGCTGCGCTTCTGTGTCTCCTCGCGCGCCCGGTCGCGGATGTAGATCGCGTCCTTGTGGGTGATCGGTGTGTCGCGGATGTCGTGCGAGCCGCGCAGGAAGTTCTCTGTGCGATCCGCGATCGAGTACGCCACCGACTGCTCGATCACTGCACTGGTCTCCTGGATGGCAGCAGCGAGCGTGTGCAGGCGCTCCAGCTGGGCGCCGCGGTCGCGTTCCCGCTGCTCGAGCGCGTCCATGCGGCCTGCTATCGAGCCGAGCAGCGGGTCCTGTGACCGGAACAACTCAACTGCCGTCTGGGTCGCAGGGTCGGTATCCAGGCGCACATCGAGCTGAGCCACTAGGAATGCGGTCACCAGAGCACCTTGGCTCAACCGTCGGCTGAACGCCTCGGCGGTGCCCTCGCCGGCGCCGCGTTCGCGGACCGCCGCAGCGCGCAGCTGCGCACGCAGTACGTCCACGAGCGGGCGGGGCAGATTTCGGACCAACGGCTGACTCTGCAGACCAGGGATCCGGAAGCCGGAGTCCGGAAATGCAGCCTCTGAACCGCTGGCGGCCCCGCCCTTGGTGCCCGCGGACTGGATCGCGTCTTGCTGATCGCTCTTGCGGTGGGACGACCTCTCCATTTCGGCCTGACGGTCCAGCTTCTCCGTGTCCTCGGCATCGAGTACGGCGTCCAGCTCCCGTCGTGCTCGGCCGCCCTTCGGATGAGCCGCCAATCCGGCATCGGTCCCATCCGCTGGCCCGGGTTTTGTCGCTGTCGACGCTGCGGCGTGCACCGAGGCCGACGCGCTCCCTCCTGTCGAGCCGGTGTTCGTTCTACGGTCGGTGCGGCCACTCGTGCGGCCCGCGTGTGGTGTCCTCGCGTGCCCGGGTGAATCGGGGGCGACCTCCGGCGGATCCTGCTCAGGCTCCATGGCCGGACCCTCGACTGCCACCTCGGGATCATCGGAGGCGTCGAGTTGCGGCACGTCTGCGTCGCGGTTCTGCTGCTCATTCTCGGGCGCCTCAGTCTGAACCGATGGTCTGCTGCTGGTGCGCCGAAACTGGTCGAGGAACGAGGTGTCGACGTCCGTCGACTGGCTCGCCTTTGCGTCATCCAGCAGGTCCTGGAAGCTATTGCCGCTCACCGTCATAACTCCCCGTCCTCGACGTCGAGCAGGTAGTTGTCGCCTCGTGTCAACCCGATGAGGGAGTCGAAGCCCTGCGTGATGACCCGCTCGAGGTTTGCGGCGTTGACCGAGAGGGCTTTCACCTCGTCGGCCAGCTGGTTGACCCGCGCAATCTCGAGGGTCGGCAGGTCGTAGTCGCGGCTCTCGCGCTGGATCTTCTCCTCCACTGCTTCCACGATGTACTCATTGACCGAGCTGTGACCGTGACGCTGTGCCCAGTAGCCGGCGCGCTGCTTCGTGTCCGGGTGAAGGCGTACGACCGTACGTTCTCGATGGTCCTGACCGACGGCTCCTGACACGCCGAACTCCTCTCTGGGCGACATTAACCCCTTCGATGAATCATTCTATGCATGATTCGGATAGATGTATGTGTCGTTTTGAATGATCGGCAGTTGCTGGTTCGTGGGATCGACGGAGTCGATCCGGGATCTCAGTGAAGAAGCTGACTGGCCAATGGCTAGACGGATCGCACGTGCCAACTCATCTCAGAGGAGCCTCTACATGTCCACGAACACCGTGACCACGACCGCCAACCGGACCGCCGCCGGTCTGATCGCCTTGCTCCTGCCAGTGAGCCTGGACGGCGAGACCTGGCACAAGGTGGCCTTCGAGGGAGAGAGCGCCTCGTATGTCGACCGGCAGGCAGCTTCGTACGTCGTGACCCACCGAGACCGGATCAACATCGGCATCGACGAGAACACCGACTGGGCCGCCTTTCCGACGACGTTCAACGCGCTGTGCGTGAGCACACCGGTCTACGCCGTCGAGTACCAGGAGGCCTGAGCGCCAGCCCGAATCATCGACGTCGCTATCCGGGAGCACCGATCATCATGTCCTTCCTCGAACGCAGTGGCCTTGTCGAGACCGAGGCCCAGGAGCGAGCACGGCTCGCGGATTCCCCACCAGGCTCGACCAACCACTACCTGTCCACCCTCGCCGCCACCATCGCCGAATGGCCCCAAGACCTACTCGTCGAGCTGCCTTGGACGCCACCGCGCACCACCAAGCAGCACCGTGTCGTCGTGGTACCTATCGAATACCGGCGGGACTCGCCTGCTGGCGAGGTTGACCCGGAGGAGCTGCCTCGCCGCCGCAATTGCGGGTTGTGGGTCTGCGCCGTGGTCCTCTCCGATCATCCCAGCTACCCGGTCGGCGGGCACCGCATCGTCGTCTCCGCCGCGGAGATCGCCCGAGGACACAGGATCGACCTCGGATAACGGGACAGACATCGGCCGGACTGTCGAAGCCAGGCCCTCAAACTCGCCGGCAGTACACGGGTGCAGGCGGCGGCCGGACCAGGTGGCCGGCCAGCACGGCTGGCTCGGGATCTCCACCGACACAGAACGGCTCGGTCCTGACCAGGCCCCGTTGACAGGAGACCCGCCATGACCAACTCCACCTTCACCGACAAGCTCGGAATCATCGGCCGCGCTGGAGATCGGGTGATCATCGCGGTCTGCAACGACGACATGATGCCCCAGCTCGCGATCGCCCAGGTCGTCGAGATCGTTGCCCGCGAGCCCAATCCGTTCGCCTCCGGGCTGAGCGTCAGAACGCGCATCGGCGATGACGAGAGCTGCGTCTACGAGCCTGACGAAGTTGTCCTGCTGACAGTCACTGATACAGCTCGACCCACGACGAGCACTGAGGACGTGCACACCGCCTGATCACCCGGCTGGCGGCAGCATTTGACTACGCCGCTGCCGAACCTGAGGACTCATTCCCGGTTGCCAGTAGCCCGATCTCTCGATCGGCCCTCCGCGCCGCCGCTAGCAAGCTCCTGGTCTCCGTTCCGCCGCGGCCGATCGTCGCATCCGCCACGCCCTGGAAGGCGGTACCGCGGCTGATGGGCGCTGCCCGGTGGTGCCGCTGTGCAAGGGCAGTCACCGAGCCACCGCGTCACCGAGGGCGCAGCCCGAAGTACATGAAGCGCGTCAACGACACCCCGGCAGCTGGCAGACAGCGGCCATCAAGACAGGAGAATCGCTCTGTATCGCAATCCCGCACGAATCCTCGCCGTCGTACTGGTCGCGGCGGGTGCGCTGGTGGCCTGCAGCGATGACCAGCAGGCCTGTGCATCGGTGGCAGGGGTCCCCCGAAGCCGAACCCGCCGAAGCCGGGATCCCAGCGCACCTCGTCGAAGGTGCAGGACAGGCCGATGCGGACATCCGGATCGAAGCCGCCCGGCAGCAAGGGGGCTACGACCACCCCGTACTGGCGCACGTCGAGCAAGCCGACCACCTGGGGCGGCTACAACACCGGCGGCCGCAACTGGTCGCAGCCGTACCGCAAGAACATGCCGGTCGTGCCGCAGCCGGTGATCGTGAACTACCACGGATACGACTACCGCACCTATCCCAACTACCCCGGCTACTACCCGGTGGGCGTATGGCCTGTTGGCTACGGCGCCCACTACGGATGCGCAGCTGACCGCGAGAGCGGACCGGCGCCGGCTGGTGCACAGACTCAGCCCCCGACAACCACAGTCACAACTACCGTCGAGCCGACCATGACTCCGCGCGGCGCCACTACTCCAAGCGGAACCCCCCCGCTAGGCGGCGCCACCACTCCAAGCGGAACCCCCCGGCTAGGCGACGACCGCTGCCCGACCTACGCCCCGCTGACCGACGCCCACGCGCGGCGAGTACTCGCGGCTGGACTAACAGGGCAGTACCCGAGCCCGCACCGTGAGGGCTCACCCAGGCCTGATTGAAGAGCAACGGTGGCGCCCCGCAGCGACGACAGCCTGAGGGCCTGAGGCGCTCACTGGGCAACGTTGCCTGCAGCAACACTTTGATCCGTGATCTTGACCGAGGTTCGAGCCGGCAAGACCGATTCGGGGTGCGCGATGCAACAGCCAAGGCCTTCTTGATCCACAATCTTCGAGCAGACAGGAACTCCGAAATGCGGATCTATCACGGTGAATCGGTGGATAGCGACGCGCCAATCATCAGCATGGTGGTGATCGCCGAGGACGAGGCGTCAGCCCGTCGACGAATGCACGAGTACGAGGCGAACACCACCACAGACGATCCGCGCCTCGACGACGAGATCTGGCTGTGCCCAGAGCGGACCCGCGTCCAGATCCTTGGTGATGCTTCGCCGCATCTGGCTGCGGGCAGCGTGTTTTGTCCCGTGGAGGGTGCCTTCTGACCGCGCAACTGCGGCCACTCACCCCTCGGCGCCGCCCCGGGGCCTCGCTGCTGAGCTGGCAAGGGCCGATCCGACTTCTCGTTCCAGGACCATCGCGCGGTCCTGAAGCCTTCCCCTGCAGTGCGTACGCAGGACAACGAGCACGCCACCTGTGCGCATTCCTAACGAGCCGTTGAAGAACAATGAGGAGGTTCCGTCATGACCAAATCCGCTCCGAACCTGACCACCATCGGCAACCAGATACCGATTCGCTTCTCCGGAGGCATAGTCACGTTTGTCGGTTCTGTGCTCCACGACCCGTCGACGGGGCTACTCGTACTGGATACCGGCGACGGCGAGCCCGAGGAGTACCTGAGCATCTCGCTCGCGGCCTACGGCATCTGGCGAGAAGCCGACGAAGTGTTCGTCAAAGACTGGTCCGAAGGTAACGGGATCGCGCAGAGCCTCGTCGACGCAGGCCCTGGCCGAGATCGTCGGCGAGCACAGCGTCGGATCCTTCTCGTCGCGGGCCGTGCGCCTGCGCATTCTCCCGAAGCAGGCGAGCTGATCAGCATCACCGAGGACGACGAGCCTGTTCCTTACCAGGAGAACCCACAAAGCATCCGGGAAACAGAGACACAGCGCGGCTTCGGTGGGGGAGAAGGACAGGCAGGACACGAGCGGGGATCAACGGAGTTGATCCGGGTTTCATTTGGACAGCACACCTGGTCTGGCTGATCTCGGCCTCGGCGGTCTGCTCGTCGTCCCTCAATCGCGCCACCCCGTCGACCGGCGTATGACGCCTCGGCCCGGAGGAGGCCTACGGCGTACACAGGAGGACTGCCTTATGTCCGCTCACGATCCGAGCGATATCGAGATCGACATCGTGCTAGCACAGAAAGAACTCGCCAAGCTCGCCAAGGAACAGATGCTAGTTCAGGACAAGATCCGCGTGGAGCTGAGAACCCGGAACCTGATTGCGTACTTTGATGCCCTCAAGCAGCCTGCCGGCCCGGGTGCCGACCACAAGGAGCTTGAAGCGCTTGGGCTGGAGATTCGCAGCCGCTTGAAGAGCTGATCTGCAATATGCCGTCGCGACCGCTCTGATCCTGTCGGTGCTGGGTCGCGCGTACCTCCACCATCACGACATGCGTTCGATGAATCCAGGTCGCGCCGAGCTGCGCGAGCACAGCGAGTGCAGTGAGGACCGCTGGCTCGACCAGCGCGGCTGATCGGCGACCTGGAAGAACACTGCTGCACGCGATCGGCGAAGCCGATTCGGGCGCGGGACGACCAATGAGTCGTGGCCAGTCACCTGTTCGGCCCAGCTCTTTCGAGCCCGGACATGGCTGGCCTCAGACATCTCCGGCGAGCCGTCTCGGCAGCCGGATCAGGGATCCGGCAGCCATGCCTGCTCTGACAATCCGCTAACTCTTCAAGGAGACAACATGTCGAACCCGGTCAACCAAGGCACCCTCATCGGCCGCCTGGCCCGCGACCCGATGCGGTTCAAGAACAGCGACGGCTCGCACAAGGTCGTGTTCACGGTCTTCGCGGACCGCGATCACAAGAACGCCCGGGGCGAGGTGCTGTCGGACGCGATTTCCGTCGAGGCGTTCGTACGCAAGGAAACCGACGTGGACGACACGCCTTTCGCCAAGATTCACCGCGGAGACAAGGTCGCGCTGAGCACGACGTTGCGCATGGACAACTACGTGCGCGACGGCGAGAACATCTATGACCTGAAGGTCGTTGTCGAGAGAATCACTTTCCTCGAGTCACTGCAGGTCACACAAGCCCGGCTGGCCGAGCGAGTCGTCGCCGCCGAGCAGACCAACCAGGCGGCTCGAGCAGCTACGCCGGCCCAGGCAGAGGCCCTTGTCGGTGCGCAGAACTCGCCGATTGGCTCCGAACTCCCCTTCAGCTGACACATCCGCCAAGCAAAGCAAACATCCGCGGATGGGTACGCAATCCCGACGCCGATGCACATCAGCCGGGCCTGGTCCTGATCGTGAAGACGATCGGGGCCAGGCACAACGGCCACCTTCTGGACGAAGACCTGTGCTCATTGCCCAGACCCATGATTGGTCCCGCCATCGACACTGAAAAGAGAGTGCTCCCGCATGTCCGAACCACTGCTGACGAAGACGTGGCGCTTCCTGCGCCGCGGCCAGGTATTGCGCGCAGCGCAAGGCTTCCGTGCTGCTTGGGCCACGCATGCGATGGTCGACGAACTCGGCCCACGGACCACGTGTTCTGAGGCAATTTCGCTAGCCGACCTGCTGTGCGCGCTGGGTGAGCCAGAGTTCGCGGGCCTCCTGCTGACCGCCCATGCCGTCGAAGACGCGCAGGTGCCGGATCGGCTGGCTCACCACCACCACGATTCCAGGATCGACCAGGCCCAGATAGAGGCCAGGCTCGCGCATTGGCGCGAGTGGGACGAGGTCAACCAGCCGATCCCCGCCGACCATGACCTCGACATCACAGTGCACACGGCCAGCTGGGACGAGATTGCCCACGCCGACCGGACCGCCTGACCAAAAGCGCCGTCAGCTTCGCATCACTGCACCACAGGCGTCCTCCCCGAACCCACCGATACCGGCTGTGGCCTGCAGCCACCTCCGCAACGGGCATGGCGCGAGCAACGAAACCAAAGAGTCAACCAACCCACGCCTGCCACAGATCGACCGCGTCGATCTGTGGCACTGAACCATGGGAGATAGAACCCGATGCAGCTCATCACCGACCGCTCCGAGTTCACACAGTTCACCGAAGACAACCTGAGCAGTACCGATTGGCAGCACGCCGCCGAGAGCTACCTCGACGCCAGAGTCGAAGGACGCGCGTTCACTGCCCACGGTCACTGGCCCCGCGAGAGCCAGCGCACCTTGAAGCAGCCACTCGAACAGCACGTGATCTTGTCTCGGGTGATCCGCGACAACTTCACTGGCGCCGTCATGGTTTCGACCGACATCGCCGCGGTCAATCTGGCCACCTTGTTCGCCTGGGCAGCCGAATCGCCGCAGAACCAGGCAGGTCACCCGATGGAATCGACGGTCACCAACGAATCCGGGGACGAGGCGACGACTGGATGAGCCAGCCCACCGCGGTGTCGGACCTGAACCGGGGCGATTACGTCTGGGACATCGGGTGGACCACGGCCTTGTTCGTGACCGGGGTGTGGGCCCCGATGCACCCCGCCCTGGAGAGCGCCGGTTACCTCGTCGTGGCGGGCCACCGCTACCTGCTTACCGAGAACCGGTGGAGCCCACGCGAACAGAAGCTCACCTATCGCGCCGACCACCAACTGACTCCCGATGGTCCAGCTGCGACAGCCTCGATCTACGGCGTACCAGTGGGCAAGGAACCGATCAATGGCTAGCACGATTGCCAGTGCGAGAGCCGGCCGTCGCGTCAGCGTCGCACTTGTCCAAGCCACAGCCGCAACGTGTCACGACGACCTGGTCAGCCTTGCCCTGCGCCGTCCGGGCTGGCTCGATCACGAGGCCAGACTGCGGCACCGCACCCATCGCATCACTGCTCACTGGGTCGGCGTGGCAACCACCCCAAGCACAGGCCAGAATCTCGCGGTCCTGCGCAATGCAGTTCACCCGACCCTGATGTTGACCTCGGTGCCGTTGACCTGGCTGATCAGCATCGATGACGCCACCAGCCAGGACCGAGTTGCGGTCGACGCCCAAGGCGCACACGGCACCGAGCCTGCCGAGTAGAGGAGCGCTGCTTGACCAACCTCGTCCACAAGTACGCCGAACTGCAGTACACGATTCCCGCGGCCACTGTCGCGATGATCCTGCGCCGGGCTGACGACGATCCAAGCGATCAGGTGATGCTGTTCGCCGACGAAGGCGGCATCACGGCCACTGTCACCCTGCAGACCGGATATGGCAGCGCCGCCCAGGCAACCAGCGACGCAGTGGCCCTGGCCGGCGTTGAGCTGCACCGCCATACCCACCACCAAGGCGGCATCCCGGCGCCCTGGCGGGTCCTGATCGTCGATCGCGACGGAATGGCCGATCACCTCACTCATCCAGGTTGCAGTACCGACCCCGAAACGCTGCCCCCGCACGATGAGGGACTGGCCGGAAGCAAAGCCTGATCCGCGCCGCGAGCATCGGATACCCGAGCCAGCCCCGGGCAGGGAAGCCCCCAACGACGCCCGTTGAGGATGCGTAATCCGGGCAGACCCTGCTGATCTGAACCACCAATTGAGGACCGGGGGACCCCGCCGATCGAGCCTGGCGCTCCGTCGGCGGGGTCTTTTCTTTCCACCGATGGGCCCTGCTGACCCGCCCTGCTTGCCGCAGGTCTGAGGACCGAGGGTGAGGCACCGGCCTTTTTGCCGGCGCCTGGCCCGCTGTCGCTCAGGCAGCAGCCGTCTGGCCATCACCCGGGCGGCGGTTGAAGGGAGTATCGAATGGCTGATGTCTCGTGCGCACATTGCGCGAAGTCATGGGACACCAAGTATCTGCGACACGAAATGGCCTGCTTCGAGTGTGTCGACTGTGGCGCCCAGATCGTGAGGTTCAGAGATGGGAGTTGGCAGGACGAGCGATTCCCCTGGCACGGTTCATCGCGAAACTGCACGCACCCGCTCGGCGGCAATCTGCACTGGAATAACAGGTACGGCGCCGGTGTCCGGTCAAGTCCATTTGGATGGTGTAGCGGTTGTGTCGCGTGATCCTTGGGATGGTTAGGCGCTGAGCGCCGCGATTTCGGTGTCGGTGGTGGCCTCCTCGGTGGTCTCGGTGAGGGTCATTCGGGACTTGGCGAGGACGTCGAGGCCGAGGTAGCGGCGGCCCTCGATCCAGTCGTCGTGCTGCTCGGCCAGCACGGCGCCGACCAAGCGGATCAGGGCGTCTCGGGCTGGGAAGATGCCGACCACGTCGGTGCGGCGGCGGATCTCACGGTTCAGCCGTTCTTGGGGGTTGTTGGACCAGATTTGTCGCCAGATCTCCTTCGGGAACGCGGTGAACGCGAGCACGTCGGCGCGGGCTTGCTCGAGGTGGTCGACGACCGCGGGCAGCTTGTCGGCCAGCGCGTCCAGGACCCGGTCGAACTGTTCGTGTACCGCGTCTTTGTCGGGTTGGTCGTAGACCGAGTGCAGCAGGGTCTTCACCCACGGCCAGCTGGCCTTCGGGGTCACGGACATGAGGTTGGCGGCGTAGTGGGTTCTGCAGCGCTGCCACGAAGCGCCCGGCAAGGTGGCGCCGATCGCCGCGGTGAGTCCACTGTGTGCGTCGCTGGTGACGAGCTTGACCCCGGTCAGGCCGCGCGCGGTCAGGTCCCGCAGGAACCCTAGCCAGCCGGCGCCGTCTTCGGCCGAAGTCACTTGCAGGCCAAGGATTTCACGGTGTCCGTCACCGTTCACGCCGGTCGCGACCAGCGCGTGGACGTTGACGACCCGGCCACCTTCGCGGACCTTCAGCACCAGCGCGTCCGCAGCGACGAACGTGTATGGGCCGGCATCCAGTGGGCGGGTCCGGAACTGGTGGACCTGCTCGTCGAGCTCGGCGGCCATCACCGAGACCTGCGACTTCGAGAGCCGGGTGATGCCGAGGGTCTCGACCAGCTTCTCCATCCGGCGCGTGGACACCCCCAGCAGGTAACAGGTCGCCACCACCGTAGTCAGGGCCCGTTCGGCGCGGCGGCGCCGTTCCAGCAGCCAGTCGGGGAAGTAGGAGCCGGAGCGGAGCTTGGGGATCGCCACGTCCACGGTGCCGGCGCGGGTGTCGAAATCACGGTGCCGGTACCCGTTGCGCGAGTTGGTCCGGTCCGGGCTCGCCACGCCGTACGGGGCGCCGCAGACCGCGTCGGCCCTCCGCCGACATGAGCGCCTGAATGAACGTGGTCAACATGTCACGCAACAGATCCGGCGACGCGGCCGCCAGGTGATCTTGCAGGAACTCGGCAGGGTCGATACTGGTGTTCGCGGTCATCGCGTAGTTCTCCTTCAGAAGCACTGTGAGAGGTCTTCCAAAGGATCACGCGATGACCGCTTTCACACGTCTACGCCACGCCCTATCGGGCCTGCCGTACACCACTCTGCTGGACGCCACTCGGTGTCCCCGACCTGATCGCCGAGAGTACCGATCCAGAGGCCTGGTTCGAGGCTGTGGTCGCCGACCTCGGTTGTCCCGAATGCGGGCTCCACGACGACAGACCATCATCGACATCTGCGGCGGTGAGCTGGATCCGTTGGCTCAGGCGGAAGATCAGGAAGGTGACGAGCTGAACGGCTACTGAGCTGCGTGGTACCTGGCCCCTGTCCAGCTTCGGCTGGCAGGGGCCGATTTTCTGACCCGAGTCAGTCTGGTGCCCGCGCCCTGGATACTCAGGTCACCGACGGGCCCGGGAGAGCGAATGCCCCGTCCGGAAGGCGCAAAGTGAAGGGAGCTCCTGTGCTTCACACCTGCCTCAGACGGGGCATTCATGATCCGATCGCGGTGGTTGCACCAACCCATCACGGAGGCGCTCCGCTACCAGACTGGGACCATCTTCTCTCACGGGCGAGGTCACCCACGACGCCGACGTTGCCTGCACGGTTCGGTGGACAGTAACCGCGCCTGATGTCAGCTCTGTGGTGCGCTAGGCACGTTCAGTAACTACAGTTGCCCCTGGCGCGGTCCGCTGGGGAGGGCGCCAGAGATCGGGGAGGACGCAGTGGCTGGCAAGCCTGACACGCTGGTGCGCCGGCAGCACACCCATCTACTCTTGCCCAGCGCCGCATTGGACGATCCGCAACGAACACTGTTCGAGTCGGCGTTGCGTCCGGCTGGCTGGACGGCCGACCCGGATGACTCGTCGAGTATGTCGCTACGCTGGAATCGCCGCCAGGCAGCATTGCGACTTCAGACACTCGGCTGGTTCCCGCTCCTGGTGACCGTGGGCGCCATCGGGAAAGCGACCTCAGCTCATCGCGACGCCGCTGCCAGGCTGACGGCAGCTGTGGTGGCCGGCGGCGGGAAGAGTCTCACGGATCGCGAACTCGTCGAGTACCTGCCCCAGGCCCAGGCGCGGTGGCAGCGCGCGCTGCTCGAACGCCGACGAACGGCCACAGCCGAGCGTCTCCTCGAAGCCCGCCGTTGCTCCTACTGCGCTTCCTGGTCGGGCATGTCTGCGACGCACTGTGCCGGTTGCCGCCGGCGGTTCACGACAGCCGACGACGCGGAGCACGAGGCGACGATCAGCCGCGCCTCAGCAACTCTCGACGAGGCAGCGGCGATCCTCGCAGATCTGGCCCGTGGCGTAACCCTGGATCGGCTGAGCGGGGCCTCGCATGGTTGAGCGGGCAGTCGCGACTTATGAGGCCGAGCACTGGGGCTGGGAATACCGCGGAACCGAGGTCGTAGTTGTGGAGCAGCAGGACCCGCCGCTTCCCGCCGTGCCGCCGCCGTCGGCACTCGCGACGCTGAACACCAAGCGGGCTGCGGCCAAGCGCGTGCGTCCAGTGCTGGCATGGGTGACGACCGCGGCCCTCGTCGCCACGGGTGTGGTTGCTGTTGTCGTGCATCCGCTCGTGGCCCTGGTGCCTGCTGCGGTGGCGCTCGGTGCTGGCTGGCTGTCCTGGGGCCGCCCCGAGATCCTTCGGCGAGCGGCCGTGAAGGAACACCAGCGGTGGCTGGCCGAGTGCGTCACCGCGATGGCCGGGTTCGAGCGCGACGTACAGACCTGGCAACAGCAGCTGAGCGAGCGCGAGCAGACGAAATCCCTGCAGGTCAGCACCGTGCGGGCGTGGGTTCCAGTGGGTCCGGTGACCAAGGAACGCGTAGACCTCTACGGCGGAACCGCCGCGGGCTGGCGCGCTGCGCTGCTCGCGATGGGTAGCTCACTGATGAGTGCGGGCGGACGACTCGTGGTGCTCGACCTTACCCAGGACGCCGTGGTCGAGCCGCTGCGGAGCATGGCCGCCGAGTACGGAGCACCGATCCGGTCGGCCATCGTCCCGGACGAAGCGCGAGCACTGAATCCGCTGACGGGTTTGAGCCCCGACGAGATCGGCCTGGTGGTTGCGGAGAGCCTGCGCGGCGCGGAGCCAGAGCAGAGCGAATCGCGGGGTGTCGACGCAACGCTGGTCCTGCAGGTCGTCGAATGCTTGACCGATGGTCCGGTCACGTTCACACGACTTCACCTGGCGTTCCAGGTTCTGCTGCGGCAGTTGACGCCGGACCAGCGCGGTGAGCTGACCCGGACGGAGTACATGAAGCTCGCAGATCTGCTCAGCGAATCCGCCCGGCGTACGGCAGAACCGCGGCTCTTCCGGCTGGCCGCCGGCATCCAGCGGTTGTCCGCCGTCACCGGCGATGCTCCGATGGACGGCTGGGAGCAAGACGACGTCTCGCTGCGAGTGTTCGAGCTGTCGGCCCGCGAATCAGAGCTGACCGCTTCGCTGCTCAGACATCTGCTGTTCCAGATCACCATGGTCCGGATCCAGCGCGGCCAGCTGTCGGGCCGGGGCGAGCGCATCATCGTGATTGCTGGTGCCGATGCATTGGCGCGACCGGAGCTCGAGCGGTTCGACAGCATCTGCCGGCGCAACGGGATCCGCCTGGTCCTGCTGTTCGCACATCTGCGAGACAGCGCAGTCGAACTACTTGGCAGCGGCGACGCAGTGCTGTTCATGCGACTCGGCAACGCGAAGGAGGCCGAACAGGCCGCGACCTTCATCGGGCGCCAGCACCGGCTGGTGGCCAGCCAGTTCACCTACTCGCACGGCACGAACACCTCCACGTCGACGTCCGACAGCACGACGCGCGGCAACAGTGCGTCGACGAGCGACTCTGTCGGCGTACAGACATCGGACAGCCGGCAAGCGACCTTCGGGCTGCTGTTCAGCCGGCGGCACCGATCCGGTTCCAAGACGTCCGGCGAGCAGTCTTCGACCTCGACCACCGGCGGAACGTCCTGGTCGGAGGCGACCTCGAGCTCCGCATCGAGTGGGTCCACGGAGAGCACCTCGATCGGATACCAGCGCACCTACGAGTACTCGATGGAGCCGACAGTGCTGCAAGGGCTGTCACCGACGGCGTTCGTGATGGTGGACCCCCTCGACCCGGCCAGTCCCCGGCTCGGCGACTGCGATCCACGGCTGGGTGATCAATGACCGTCCAGCCGCTGATTCCGCAGTGGCGCATCACCGAAGTGCCGCTGGTCGGCGGACCGGACACGAACGGCGGGCAACGGCTGACTGCACTGCGGCGCGGGCTGTTGCCTGCCTTGATGTTGCAGGCGTCGGCGGGGCGGCCGTTCAGCTTCTGCTGGACTCGCGCGTCAGCCGGCGGGCCGATCGAGGTTCGAGCCGGGATCGAGCCGTCGCACGGTGCGGTCTCCTACCCGGCGGGCGCCAGGGCTGTCGCCGCAGACCCGATCGAGTTTCCCTACTGGGTAAGCGTCGACGGCCTGCATGACGTACTCACTGCACTGCCCGAGGCCGAGGTCGAACCGGCAGGGACGCTGGAGGACTTTGCTGAGGTGCTGCCCGCTTTCGCCTGGCAGATCCAGGCTGTCCCGATCAGCGAGCAAGAGCGGCGGGAGCTCCTTGACGATCTTCATCTGCAGATCACGGTCGGACTGGACCGCGAGAAGATCTCGGGCCGCGACGCGCTCGAACTGGAGCGCAACCGCGCCCGATACCGCGACTTCTCCGCGGCGCAGGGCGGCCTGTGGTCGGCGCAGATCTTCGCCGGTGGGGCAGACGAAGATAGTGCAAAGCTGGCAGCGCAGACCCTGGCAGGGGTAGCCGACCTGCACACCACCCCCTACACATTGACCACTCAGCCCTCGACTCGCGACGAGACGACTGGCTTCAAGGCGACAGGCGAGCTGCTCGCCGCGATCGCGAGGCCGCCGGTGCGCGAGATCGCCGGCGTCCGTGTGGTCGAACAGGTGCGGTTCGACCTGACACCCGAAACGCCGCCAGACGGCATCCCCCTCGGCGACGTCATCGACGCCTCAGGGCGTGCGGTCGGGACCATGACAGTTTCGCAGAGCACGCTCAACCGGCACGCGTTCGTCGCCGGCGCTACCGGTTCCGGCAAATCCCAAACCATCCGGCACCTGCTCGAAGGACTCACCGACGCATCCGTACCGTGGCTGGTGATCGAGCCCGCGAAAGCCGAGTACGCGGCGATGGCGGGCCGGTTGGGCTCGGACTCGAGTGTCGCAGTCATTCGCCTCGGCGACCCTGACGCGGTACCGCTGAGCCTGAACCCTCTGGAACCGGAGGCCGGGTTCCCGTTGCAGACGCACCTGGATCTCGTTCGTGCCCTGTTCCTGGCCGCGTTCGAGGCGAACGAGCCGTTCCCTCAGGTGCTCAGCCAGGCGCTGACACGGTGCTACACGTCGTACGGATGGGATCTCGCGCTGAGCCGCGGTGGAACGGAGTATCCGTCTCTCGCGGACCTGCAGACGACAGCACGAACGGTGGTTGACGACATCGGGTACGGCGCCGAGCTCGCGGCGGATGTGCGTGGTTTCGTCGATGTCCGCCTGACCTCGCTGCTCCTCGGGACGCCTGGCCGGTTCCTCGGCGGGGGATACCCGCTCGATGTTGCTGATTTGCTGAGCCGCAACGTCGTACTCGAGCTCGAAGACGTTGGTGACGACCAGGACAAGGCCTTCTGTATGGGCGTCGTACTGATCCGGCTGATCGAACACCTCCGCGTGCGCCGAGGACCGTCCTCGAATCTGCGCCACGTGACCGTCGTGGAAGAGGCCCACCGCTTGCTCAAGGCAAGTGCCGACGGCACCACGAGTCACGCGGTCGAGATGTTCGCCGGCTTGCTTGCCGAGATCCGCGCGTACGGAGAAGGCATCGTCGTTGCGGAGCAGATCCCCAGCAAGGTGATTCCGGACGTCGTCAAGAACTCTGCCCTCAAGATCCTGCACCGGCTGCCCGCCGCTGACGACCGCGAAACGGTCGGCGCCACCATGAACCTCGACGAGCCCCAATCCCGAGCTGTCGTCTCACTCCCGTCTGGCCAGGCCGCGGTCTTCACCGATGGCATGGACCGCCCAGTTCGAGTTCGCATCCCGCACGGCGAACCACGCGAGCAACGAGCCGCTACACCCCCGACAGTCAAAGCCGCCGGCCGCCGGAACTTCTTGCGTGGAGGGGGTAGCGCTGATCGACTTTCCACAGTTCGCGAGATCGCCGATGTTGCCCAGCTTCTTGAGCACAACCCAAGATTCGTTTTGTGGGTGGAGCTGCTGACGGTTGCTCACTTGGTCGCCGCGCCTAGACCGGTACCCGGATCCCCGTGGGTGTTCAACGACGTCTCGTCAGGGGTGGTCGAGTGCGCGATCGAGGAGTCAGTCAGCTCGGCCGTATTTGGACGCTTGCAGGCGATCGAGGGCCAGGTCGTACCGGCCAGGCTGGCCGCTCATCTGACCGAGGTCGTGCGTGGTGTCGTGAGGGAGCAAGAGTTCAGTTGTGCGGCGACGGAGATCGAGTGGCAGGCTGGCGCGTTCCGGTTCGCCGATGTTGCCGACGCCTTGCGGACCCATACCGGACCGCTGAACGCGCCACACCCATTGACCAACGAGTGGGGTGTGCGTGGGTTGAAGCTGTGGGGATCGACGATCGAGGAGCAGATCTGGAGCTTCCTGAAGGTCGGCTCCGCCAGCGTGCCGCCGGCATTGCTGCTCGGTGATGGCAGCCTGCTTCGTGCCGCCGCCAGTCTGTCCATCGCGACCGATCCGTACTCGCAACTGCTCGAGGCGACGCACGGACTGATCGTGCCTGGACACTGGCATCGCTATGTCTTCCGGACGCTGGAAAGCGCGGGCGAGTAGCGCCATGGACCGACCACGCAGACCCGAACCAAACGAACCGGACGGCCCTTCCGAGCAAGCCTCCGTCCCGGACGCTCCGGTAGAGCGGACCGTCCCGGACCCCGTCGACAACCGGCCGGATGCTGAATCCCGCGTGCAGCAGGGTGTCGCCGATTCGGCCGAGCGAACCGTCGAGGAGCGAGCCGCAGCCTCGACCGGGCCGGACAAAGACTCGCCTGACTCGCGGCTGGACGAACTTCAGGAAGGCCGGCCGGATCGACCCTCGACTCGGCCCGCAGGTGACGCCGCAGACGTCGTGGACCAGCGAGGCCAGCGCGACGCAGCAACGACCGAGAACCCACAGACGTCCGGCGAGGCGACATCGGCCGTTCATGATGCCACTGACCGGCTGCCCGCGAACATGCACGAAAAGATGCTTCAGAGCCCGGTCTTCACGCGCCTCGGCTGGGGATCCGGTGACGATGCTGACTCGAAAGAAGACGACGACCTCCGGAGCCGCGAGCCGGGGGAACAGGCGGTAGGTCCTGAGGGACAGCAGGACGGGGGCAAGCCGGAACTCGCGGATGTGACCGAGCCAGCGACGCGGAACGGCGACGCTGCGAGTCCCGATACCGAAAGCCACGACAGATCCTCTTCCCCCGAGGAGCAATCCGAAGGCGACTCCGCGCGCAATGAGGAGACCGCGGGCGCCGGTCCGGAGACCCCGGCCGTAGCCGACGCTCCGAACCAAGCAGATGAGATCGCGGCCACGCCAGAGGACATAATCCCGGACTCCGATGGCAGAGACGACCCGAGGAGCGCCGAACCACGCTCCGACATTGAGCTGGACGACCAACGCAGCTTCGATGAAGCGGACTCGGTCGCAAAGGTTGGTGCCGATGAAGAGCAGCCACATTGGCTCGGTGCTGCAGTCGACACCGAGTCGGTGGTGCAGGGTGCCGGCGAGTCGGTGGTGCCAGATGGCGAGTCGCTCACGACGCTCCGCGATAGCAAAGCTGTCGCAGAAGGCCGGAAGGAATCCGAGACTTCGCTGCTGGCGTCGAACGCCGATGCCTCGGGCGGTGTTCAGACTGGTTTGGAGGAGCGCCAGTGGACGGATCCCGAGAAGCGTCGCAGTTGGGTCGAAGAACGGCTGGCTGATCCGGAACACACGAAACCGGTCACGTCGGATAAACCGTGGGCGCAATACCAAAGGGCGCGTGTTGGAGATGTCGAGGTGGAACTACAGACGGCGGAGCCCGGCAGCACGATCTGGGCAGACGGTCTGGAGATCGACCCCGACACCGTGGTCGTGGTGGAGGTGAAGTATGTGACGCGGCCCGATCGCAGCCTGTACGAGGGCACAGTGCCGCCCCGCATGCTCGAGGTGATGCTGCGCCCGTTCGATCGCGAGATGTATCGCTATGCAAGTGTCGTGCAACACAATGCCAATCCCGTTGAGAGGATCAGACTCGTGACGAGTACGGACGCCGCAGCGCGCTTCCTGGGAGAGCGAGCACGAAGGATTCTCGGCGAGGACATCGACCTGGATATCCAGGTCTGGTCGGAGGAAGAGCACTAATGCCGAACATCATCATCCTGTCGCCCGATGTGGACGGGTTCGACCTGGCCAAGGAGCGTTTCGAGGAAGCGGTCGTCGACGGCTTCGGGGCACAGGTGACTTCCCTCGTACCAGAGGCACCTGACGAATCGCCTGTCGACGTCGCGGCACGGGTCGATCGGCCGGGAGAACCGGCGTTCCAGATCTTCCACTTCCGCGCCCGCGACGGCATCTACACCGATGGCACAGATGAACAGGCAATCGAGGTCATGCTGTGGGCCCGCTCTATTCTTCCTGAGGATCCGGGCGGGCGCATTTGGGCCGTCGATGAGGCCTACAACGGCCACGTAGAACTCAATTCAGGGATGACCAAGGAAGACATTGAGGCAGGCTGGGTCGATCACGCGGATAATCCACCTGAGTAGCTGCAGACTCACGAGACAGCGCAGCGAAAGGATGACCCCAGTGCTTGAGCAGAGCAGCGAGCGACTCACCGAGATCGGTGCGGCCATGCTCCGCGCCACTCGCCCAGGTTGGCGAGTCCTCCGGCTCTCTGCGACCGGCGCGGCAGGCATGATCGGCACCGACCTTGAGATCGACATGGAAGACGGCTCCACCGACCTCTCAAACACGATCGAACGCGCCGGACGTATCGCCTGCGACCGTCTTCGAGCAGAGATGTATCAACCAGGCAAAGGCACTTGGTACAACGCCAGTTTCATAGTCAACCCGGAGAGTCGAATCGAAGCCGAGTTCGACTACGATCGTCGGCCCTTCGGTGAACAAGCCGCCGATGACCTCTTGAAAGAAGATCAGGAGCTCTACCCGCGCGACAACGAACTGCTGCCCGATTGGCACCCCGCGAAGGTGCGCGGCTAACTGAGCCTGAGTATACGAAACCGGTCACGTCGGATAAGCCGTGGGCGCGTCACCAGAGGGTGCGCGTTGGAGGTGCTGATGTGGAACCTGGTCCGAGGAAGGATAGCGATGCCGACGATCATCATCCTGTCGCCTGATGCGGATGGTTTCGAGCTGGCTAAGGATCGATTCGAGGAATCAATTGTGGACGGCTTCGGGGCACAGGCCGCCTCCCTCGTGCCGCGAGCGGGTGACGAATCGCCTGTCGACGTCGCGGCGCGGATCGATCGCCCGGGCGAGCCAGCATTCCAGATCTTCCATTTCCGCACTGGCGACAGCATCTCCACCGACGGTACCGACGAACAGGCGGTCGAGGTCATGCTGTGGGCTCGGTCAATTCTTCCCGATGATCCGGGTGGGCGCATCTGGGCTGTCGACGAGGCCTACAACGGGCACGTAGAGCTCCGCACAGGGATGACCAAAGACGACATTGAGGCGAGCAGGGTCGATCACGCGGTCGATCCACCCGAGTTGCTGCAGACCCCACGGGAATGCACACGATGACGGTGCCCAGACAGTGGCATCGACATGTCCTCCGGGCGCTGAGAAGCGCGGGGGAATAGCGCTATGGACCGTCCACGCAGGCCAGAACCCATCGAGCCGGACGACTCTTCGGACCAGACGCCCAGCTCTGACGTTCCGGTCGAGCGGCCCATCCGTGAAGGTGTCGATCGCCCGGCGGACCTCGCCGGCCCCAGGCCGCAGGAACCCACCGATCGCGGGGACCGAACTGCCGACGGGCGCTCCACGCCCCCGGCCGAGTCAAGCAAGGACACACCTGCCCCACGCCTGAACGAGGCTCAGGCAGATCGGCCGGATGAGCCCTCGACCCGGCCTGCTCATGATGCTGCAGACACCGTCGACCAGCAAGGTCGACGTGACGCATCGCCGGAGGGTGACTCGGCACCGACTCTCCCGGCTTCAGCTGACCGGCTGCCCGCGGACCTGCGCGCAAAGATGCTCGAGCACCCCGCATTTACCCGCCTCGGCAAGGGATCCGACGACCATACTGAGGCGGGCGGTGATGTTCAGGACCGAGCCACTCCTGACGATCAGATTGCGACCCGGACCGTTGAGGCCGAAGACCGTGCGCCGCTGGAGCAGCCCGAGATTCACGCCAATGAGCATGCCGCCGATAGCGACGCGAACGACGACCAGTCAGCGGCCGCCGAGGTGGTGGATCCGACCGCAGTCGCCGATCGGCCGGCGGTACCGGAAGGGCCGAACCTTGCAGGGGCAGGCGACGTCCCGGAACCCGTTATTGAGGGCGGCGTGCCGGAGGTGTCGTCGACAGAGGCACCAACTCGGCCGGATGACTCGAAGCCGGGCGCAGGCCTCGGGGACCCACCTAGCGAGACCTGGGTTGCCGATGTGCCCGAGGCTGTTGATCAGAACACTCCCACCGAGCTTCCCAGGACAGGCTCCGCAGAGCGTCTGGCCGAGCATGAAAAGCACTGGGACACGGCCGAGGCCAATCTCCCACCTGGGCCGCTGCCTGATTCCGCCAAAAACCTCGATCCCGACGTCATCGAGTCGCTGGACCCCGATGTCCGGCTCCTACTCGAGTACCAAGGCGCGGGTGAATACATCGCTAAGAACGTGGAAGCGCGCCCTTGGCTCGAACCAGCCATGGACGCTTCGCCGGCGGTGCAAAGAATCTTCGCCGCCATCGACCAAGGCGCAGGGCATGCCCATATCCGCCACGGCCCGATGGGTACCGACCAGATGTACGCCGATCGTGTCGCCTATCTCAATGACCCCGCGCAGACCGACATCGCCAAGCGCGAGGCAGGAATTGATGGTCTGAACCCGAATACGAAGCATTATTGCGATATAGAGGCCACGCGCATTCACGACGTGGCAGCGTTCGTCACCGCCTTCGCTGCGGCGGTCAAACTCCCCGAAGTTCAGGCGGCACTTGCCACGCCGGTCGGCCCGTCGATCGAATCGCCAGACTCGTTCAGGGTGCCCATTGCGCAACTTCTTGGCGATGACGGTCATAAGTACTGCTCGGGCTATCGGCTTGAAGGCGAAGATGCACGGAAGGTTCGCAAGGAGTGGCTGAAGGCACGGGCGCTCGGCGAAGACCTTACCGATTTAGCTGAGCCGAGGGCGATCCCCATCGAAACGTTCGAGGGTGGAGAAATAGTAGTCAGATTCAAGTCGAACGGCACGGCGTACGAGATCAGCACCATGTTCGTCGAACCGCCATCAGTCGATAAGTAGGAGGAAGAGCTACAAATGCCGCAGATCGATAGGTATTGGCTCGATGATAAATCCGTTCCGTTTGGAACATTTCTAAGGTATATGGAGAAGTATTACCATCCGGAGATTCGCAATGACAACTATGATGCCCTGGTTGCCAGAGCGAGATTGAGTGATCCGGGCGATGTCGGTTTGGCTACCTTCAAGTCCGAACTCGGCAGTTTATTGAAGGGTAACCGAGAGGGAATCCATCGACTGGCGATTGTGACAGCGGCCGGGTATGACGACTGGGACACTGACGACGAGTTTCTCGCGTGGCTGTGGTATGAGCTCTTTCCAAGTGAACCAGTACCGACGTCCGCCGTGGCTGAGTCAGACTGAATCGGCCAGCCCTGGGTTGTTTCGTAGCATGCCTCGATATTGGTGGTCGAGTGCCAGAGTTGAGAAACATTCAAGGAAGAGTTGATCGCGCTTCTGGAAGGGAATCGTGAGGGCTTCATCTGCAGACGCTCGGCTTCGCGGCGGGTTACGACCGATGGAACGATGGCGAGTTCCTAGCCCGGTTGTAGCGAACTGTATCCCGCCGTACCTGTGCCAGAGCCGGCCTGCCAGTCGGTGATTTCCCTCGTATTTGGAAGCGTTGGAAGGAGTGCCGTTTATGGCGAAGTCATATTGGCTGGATGATAACTCCGTGCCATTTGCAACGTTCCTTGCAGTTATTCAGACCTTCTACCATCCCGAAGCTCGAAATGACAACTTCGAAGAGCTGGTTGAGTGGGCGCGGGCTGGGCGAGGTGGGGAGAAGATGGCGGTCTTCAAGGCGGAACTGGCCCGCCTGGTCCAGGGCGAACGTGAAGGTCTGCGACCAGGAGCGATCGAGGCAGCAACAGAGTATGACGACTGGAGCACCGACGAGGAGTTCCTGGACTGGCTGTGGCACGAGCTGTATCCAGATGAGCCTGTTGCTAGGCCTGGCGGGTAATTGCGCCGTACTGCATGGACCTCGCGGTCACATTTGTTTAGCCGCCCGGTTCCTGACCAAAAAGGCGTGGAAGGAAGTTAGTTGATGAATAACCAGAGGGAGCTTGAGCTGAAGGGTGCGGTCGAGTATGTCGCCGCGTTCAAGAAGCAGCGACCGTGGTTGGAGCCGGTGTCGAAGTGTGATCCGCGGGTGCAGCGCGTGTACGCGTCGATCGACCGAGGTCTCGGGCATTCACACAAGCGGCACGCGGCTTTCGGTGATGACACGCTCCAGCGGCGGCGGGTTGCTTACTGCGAGGACCCAGCGCAGGTGCACTCCCGGATGCGGATGATGGGCTTCGATGGGTTCAAGCATGACCGGCAACATGTCTGCGGTGCGGAGGCGACGAGAGTTCACGACGCGACTGCTTTCGTGGTGGCGTTCATGGCTGTCGTCGAGCACCCGGAAGGGCGTCGCGGCCTCCACACGCCGGCTGTTGGCGGCAGAATTCCTGATGCTGTGAAGATCCCGATCGCCGACCTGCTCGGTCCAACGGGTCACGAGACCTGTTCGGGATTCGCCTTGGCCGGTGACTGGCTGGACGCCCGGTTGGTGCGGCGGAGACTGACTTGGGCGCGGTGGACCGGGGAAGATCTGAGCGAATTCGCCAAGCCGGCTGTTGAGCAGATCCCCAGTTTTGAGAACGGGCACTTCATTGTGCGGTTCGTGCCGAACTCGCAGACGGAGGCGGGCGGTCACCAGATCTGCGCGCTGACTCCCGAGCCGGAGCGGCATGTCTTGCAGGATCCCCGACTGGAGGTCGCCGACCGCTACTGGTTGCACCCTGGGGCGCTTCCGTTCACCACTGTCCTGAACTTCATGGAGAAGTACGTCCACCCGGAGATTCGCTTCAACAACTACCACTACCTGATACGCCGTGTGGCCATCGCTGCGCCTGATGACGAGGAGTTGACGACCTTCAAGTCAGAGTTGGTCCAACTACTTGAAGGCGACCACAGAGGATTGCATCCGCATGCACTCAGCGTCGCCTCGGGGTATGAGGACGAGATGGACGACCAGCAGTTTTTGGCTCGACTCTGGAAGAAGCTGTATCCGCTGGAGCACGTGCCGGGGCCGGTGCAGGGCTGAGCTGATTCAGCCGGATGGGGGTGCCGGTGGGTTGATGCGACGCCTCCGGCGGGAGGTATCCCGGTCGGTGTCTTCTTCGTGCGGTCACGAAGGACTGGATGAGTGCGCTGCATCGCAGCGCCGGGGGAATGGCGACCATCGAGTAGCTCGTTCCCACAAAGAAATGCGAGCACACCATGAGCGCACTGCCCACTGACTTCCCGCAGGTCCCACTCAAACAAATGGATCCGTCGATGCTGGTGTTCGAGCTCGGCCGTGAGGCTGCTCGACTCATGCCCGAGTCGAGCGAGCTCATCACCTCGGCCGCTGCGATGGCCTCCTTCCTGCACCGCCGGCAAACCAGGTTCGTGCGCGGTCGTCTGCCGTGGGTGCCGTATGTCGAGCACCCGCTTCGCGTGGCGTTGCGGCTGATGCGATGGGGCGTGCGTGATCCAGAGGTGGTGGCCGCGGCTCTGCTGCATGACGTTGTAGAAGATTGCTCCGGAGAGCTGCTCAGCGTATTTGGTTGTCAAGGCGAGACGACGCTGTGTTGCCTGGCCCGGCTCTACGGCGACGGGACGGCAGAGTACGTGCATCAGGTGACGAACCCCGATGCTGTGGTCGACCTGGAGAGCTACCAGATCCACGTGACGGCGCTGGCCTGGTCGCGGACTCCGGCGGTGCTGATCAAGGCCAGCGATCTCAAAGACAACGCTGGATCTATCCCGTACCAGCTGGGGTATGGGGAGGACGAGCGGATGCTGCGGCTGCTTCGTAAGTACCTGCCGTGCGTACGGGAGATCGCGGGGGCCTTGAGCGCAATGGGCCTAGAGACAGCATCAGAGTTCTCTTGGTCTGCGGCCGCAGCTGACCTATGCCGACTCACGACAGAGTTGGAAGAGCTGGCCGGCGAGCACAACATTGTGGTGTGATCCCGACTTCAGTCTCCGGGGCCTTACCCCCGGTTCTTGGACACGGTGGTGGATTATGCCGCTGACGGGAGCGTAGCGGCGTAGCTGGTTTCGTAGGTGATCGGGGATTGGTAGCGGCACCAGGAGTGCCGGCGGCGGGTGTTGTAGCGGGCCAGCCATCGGAAGGTCTGGCGGCGGCAGGTGGCTTCGTCGGGCCAGGTGTTGTCGTCTTGGAGGACCTCGCGTTCCAACGAAGCATTGAACGATTCGGCGAGGCTGTTGTCGGCACTCGTGCCCACGGCGCCCTTGGATTGGGTGATACCCAGGTCGTGGCACAGCCGGGCGTAGTCCTTGGACGTGTAGACCGACCCGTGATCGCTGTGAAAGACCGCTCCGGCGAGGTTTCCACGGGTCGTCTGCGCGGCCTTGAGCGCGTCCTCGACGAGTTCGGTGCGCATGTGGTCAGCGATCGCCCAGCCGGCCAGGCGGCGTGAGTAGTAGTCGATCACGGTCGCCAGGTAGAGGTTGTTGCCGTCGGCAAGTGGTAGGTAGGTGATGTCCCCGACATAGCGCAGGTTCGGGGCCGGGGCGGTGAAGTCTCGGTTCAGTAGGTCGGGCACTTTCTGGTCCGCGGGCTCGGGGATGGTGGTGCGGACCTTGCGTCGTCGCCGGTAGCCGGCGATGCCGTTGACGCGCATCAC
The DNA here is from genome assembly GCF_014217565.1 of Kribbella qitaiheensis. Lineage (NCBI taxonomy): Bacteria > Bacillati > Actinomycetota > Actinomycetes > Propionibacteriales > Kribbellaceae > Kribbella > Kribbella qitaiheensis. Next base: position 2,185,067 of record NZ_CP043661.1, on the reverse strand, counting down.
CCGCGCGACCCGCTTGTGATTCACTCGCTGATCAGCGGGGACACCGTCGTTGAGCTCGGCGGTGATCCGCGGTGCACCGCAGGTGTTGTCGTCGGTGTGGACCTTCCGGATCCGGTCTGCGAGCTGGGTGTCCGCGGCGCCCCGGACCCGGCGGGCCGGGGCTGCCTTGATCCAGGCGTAGTACAACGATCGTTCGATCTCGACGAGCTCACATAGCCGCTTCACGCTCCAGCCAGGACATGACCTGGTAGAGGTGGTGGAGTGGTCGGCGACGAACTGGAAGCGACTCACCAGTTCGTCTCTCCGGCGAAATACTTGGCCGCCTGGCGGAGGATTTCACGCTCGGTGGTGAGCTTGGTCTTGTCGCCGCGCAACGCGGCGTTCTCGGTCTCGAGGCGGGCGATCTTCTGCTCGGGGGTCTCCGGTTCCGACGGTGGCTGCGAGCCGCCGCTTCTCGGGCTGGACACGCGACGGGTGCTTGTCGTGCCGTCCGCGGCCGTCTTCTTGCCCGTCCCGTACAGGTCGACCCAGCGTTTCAGGGTTGCCCGTTCGGCCCCCAGATCAGCCGCGATGCTCTTCAGCGTCGCGCCCGGGGTGGACTCGTACAAGTCGACGGCCTGCCGACGGAACTCATCGGAGTAGTTCTTGCGGGCCATGGTCAGGATCATCTCGCTTCTCCAGCAGATGCTGGATTCAGCGTGTCCAAGAACCAGGGTCAAGGCCCCCGCGCACGCCTCGCTACGGGGACCCCTTCGCACTCTTGCGCTGAGCTGTGCTGCTCAGGCATCAGCACAGCTGATTCGGGGGCGCCCGGCCAGACGAGTGGATAAGACTTGGGAGTGATAGCCGTGGGCCATTTAGATCGGACACCCATGTTCACCGGAGCTCGCTTTCCTGTCGAACTTCGACCAGACGCCTTTTCTTGTGTCGCTCCTCGATGCCGAAGTTGCCTCGGCCGAGCACGCATTCAACGTCTTGAAGACCGTCGACGAAGACCAGCAGCACCATGTGCTCGAGGCGCCGACGCCAGGGGAGAACAAGCTCCGCGGCCGCCGGGTTGCCCTTCGGCCCGGCTGGGACGTCGGCGGTCGGGTCTGGGCGATGCAGCGAGCGATCACGGCGAAGTTCGCCGTCCCTGCTCTCTCGGTGCGGTTGGCTGACACGGGCGATCTGAGGCTGGTGGAGACGAACTATTGGCACGACCTTCTGGGGTTCGTGCAACCGCAGCATGAGCAGATCCCTGGCACGAAACATGCTCGGAGAGTTGTTGATGGCCGTTCGCGCGCATCAGAACTGAACCGCCCGATCGTCACCCGAAGAAGCCCTCCTGGATCTCTGATCCGGGAGGGCTTCCTTTTCGCTGAGGTCGTACCTCTATAGCCCCGTCCCCAGCGGCGCCAGGACGCAGCCTACTTGAGTACCCGGCTCTCGGAGGGGCCACTGCTCATCGCGGGCCAGATCCTGAGTGTCGCATCTTGGATCGGTCCTCCGGATCGCCGTGGTGAACGGGGGAGTGTGAGAATGCGGCGGCACCGAGTCGAAAAGCGGCTCTTCACAGATGAGGGTGTAGAGCCACGAAATACCGCCACACTGCTGCGTCGGACGTGGCCACAGACTCAGGCTCGGACCTGTAGCCCGCTGATCCTCTCCACCGCCGCTGATCGGATCACGCAATCGTGGCCTCAGGGCGCCTGGCCACAGCCAACACTTGACTCTTGTCAACGTTGTGCGCATCGTCGGGCAGGTGATGTGGACCAGGGAGTCGCGTATGCCTGTGGCAGTGGGTTCTGGGCAATGCGGGCTATCCCCAGAAGATCGGGTCGTTGCCCTCGGCAAGGTAGGTAAGCAGGTGTTTGCACGGCCTTGGTCGGCTGTGTGCGGTCGTAAACGTGGAACTCGAGGTGCCGGTCCCGCCAGTAGAGGCTCCACAACCCGGTCGACTTGGTGTAGCGCAGGCGCGCGATCGGGAAGCGGTTGTGCTCGCCGATCCCGTTCCATGGCGGCCGGACTTCGACGAGGTCGACATGACGGACACGTCGGCGTCGTCCCAGAGGTGCTCGGGGACGCGCTTGCGGCGCCAGAGCCGGATGCGGTGCAGGTCAGCCTCAGGGATCGCCATTGACCCCGGCCCTCCAACGCTGCGCGACCGCCTCGAACTCGGCGAGCGTCGCAGTGAGGTCCTCGACGGTCTCGCGGGGGATGACTCCCGGTGTCGGCAGAGTATCCGCGTCCTTGGTTGTGGCGGAGTTCGCCCTGCTTGCCATCACAAATCCCCATGCCTGCGCACTGCTTCCGCCGTATCCTCCCGGGGTGACGACAACACTCGGGCATGCATACGACCTGGCAGAAGCACTGCTGAGTGAGAGCCTGCCACGGAGGTGGGCGCACACGCAGGGGGTGGCGGCCTGCGCCAAGCGACTCGCCCCCCTCGTGGGCGACAGGGCTGAGGCGCTGGAGGCGGCTGCCGCGCTGCACGACGTCGGGTACGCGCCGCCGCTGGTCGTTACCGGCTTTCATCCGCTCGACGGTGCACGTCATCTGCGGACGCTCGACGCGGTCGACGATCGAGTCGCGCGCTTGGTGGCGAACCACTCCTTCGCGCTCATGGAGGCCGAGGAGCGCGGGCTGCGGGCAGAGCTGGCCGACGAGTTCCCGTTGCTTGACGATCTTCCGTTGGTGGACGCGTTGGTTTACTGCGACATGACCACGACACCGAACGGCGGGCGTACGACGTCGGATGAGCGGGTGGCCGAGATCCTGGGCCGCTACGGCGAGGACAGTGTCGTCGGGCGATTCATCCGCCGAGCCGCACCTGAGATCCACGAGAGCGTGGGTCGGGTGCGGGCGGCGGCGACCGAGCTGGGCGTGGTGCCCTGAGTAGCTATCTCAGGTAACTATCCCAGGTAGGGGTAGGTGCCGGCCAGGTAGTCGCCGATCTGCTGGCGCATGCTGGGGTGGATGTCGTAGTCGTCGAGATCGTCGGGCCGGACGAAACGGACGCCGTCGGCTTCGTCGTTGATGGTGGGTTCACCGCTGATGGGGCGGCCGATGTAGGTGGTCTCGTACTGCTGGCGGATCTCACCGTCGGTGTAGGCGACGATGTGATGCGGGTTGGTATAGACGCCGAGGAATCCGGTGACCTCGGCGACGATGCCGGTCTCTTCCTCGCATTCGCGCACCGCGCACTGGGCTGCGGTCTCTCCGATGTCCTGGGCACCTCCGGGCAGGGCCCATTGGCCGGTGTCGCGGCGCCGTTGCAGGAGGATCTCGCCTTCATCGTTCACGACCAGCATGTCGCTGGCGGGAATCAGGGTATTGGCTTTGGGAGCCTTGGGGTCGTTGTAGTACTCAATCCTGCCCACTGCGGCGGTACTCCTTACTGTCGGCGTTGTCGGGCGCCCAAAGGCGCGCGGTCGTCCAGACCGCTTCGAAGCTCTCGTCGTACCGGTCGAACCATTCTGCGTTGGCGGTGCGGCGGAGCTGGAAGAGCGGGTTTGCGCTGGCCGGCTGGCCCCAGATGTGAGGGTTGACCAGGAGGTGGTCGTCGTAGCGGAAGATCGAGTTGTACAGCGTCGTGTCGTGCAACCGGATCTCGCAGCCCGGGTGGCCGACGAGGGTGCGGTAGTAGGTGAGCGAAGCCCTGATCTTGGCGGCCAGGCTGTCGCCGATGCCTTCCTCGTGGCCACGGATGCGTACGGCTTCTCCCGTCGGATCGCCGAAGCACAGCCGCACTCGCACCCCGGCCTGCGCGCGTTCCTGGAGCATGCGCGCGATGTGAGGGTTGGTCTGGGCGAAGAAGGTGCCGGAAAAGACCAGGACGTCGATCTGTTTCATCGTCCCTAACAGCAGGGAGATCCAGACGTCGCGGGGGACGCTCGCGCGGTTCGGGTATGTATCGGCGATCTCGGACTGGGGGGAACCGAAGCGCGACGTCTTTTGGTCTGCCTCTGGCCACAGGTAAGTCTCGTCCACACGGAGCAGGTTGGCGACGGTCCAGCGATGCCGACGGTGGGGAACCCGGCCGCCGATCCAGCGGCTGGCCGTCTTGGGGTCGACCGCGCAGGCTTTCGCCATCTCCTCTACCCCCAGTCCGCGTTGTACGAGTGCGGAGCGCAGTCGCTCATTCACTCAGGTAAGCCAACCGGACCGCCCCGCCTACCGCAAGAGCCACTTCCGACATTGGGCTGAAACACTGAAACCTGCGCGTGCCTACGCTGACGGTGTGCCACTCATCGTGCTCTGGGACATCGACCACACGCTGATCGAGAATTCCGGTGTCAGCAAGGAGATCTACGCGGCGGCCTTCGCAGCGGTCGCCGGCCATGCGCCCCTCCAACCGCCCCGTACGGAAGGCCGGACCGACCGCTTGATCCTCGCCGAGATGTTCCGGGCCCACGGGATGCAATCACCGGCTTGGGAGCGCATCGTGCTCGCCTTGGAGGCTGCGGGTGTGGGGCGTGACGCGGACCTCGCGGCGCGCGGTCGTGCTCTTCCCGGCGTGCCTGAAGCTCTCGCCGCGGTGGCAGTGGAGCCGGGCATGGTCTCATCGGTGCTGACCGGGAACATCGCGGCCAACGCCGGTGTGAAGCTGCGGGCCTTTGGGCTCGATGTGCTGCTGGATATGGAGTGCGGGGCGTACGGAGAGCACTCGGAGGACCGTGCCGCCCTCGTGAAGGTGGCCCGAGAGCACATTCAGCAGGCCCATGGTTTTCCGCACGACACCCCCGTCGTGCTCATCGGGGACACCCCTCGCGACGTTCGGGCCGCCCACGACTCTGATGCGCATGTCATCGCGGTGGCATCTGGCATCCATAGCGTCGCCGAGCTGCGGGCAGCCGGGGCGGCTGTTGTGCTTGCTGACCTGCGGGATGTCTCTGCTCTGGTGAGTCATCTGCGTTCGCTGGCGCACGGCAGCGACTGAAACGCCCCAGGACGTCCCGGAGAAATCCCAGGACGGCGTTCGGCGTCCTCGCGTTCCACGGCAGTCTCTGTGCCGGCGGCGGCTGACTGCTCCACGGGCCGCCGGCGCCCCCATCTCCTCCGGCTGACTGGACGGAGCACGCGCATGACGGCACTACTAAGCGGACAAGCCAGCACCACCTCCATGCTCGGGGAGGTGGAACGGCTCGCGGCCAAGTATCGTGTGCCCGTCGAGGACGCGCTGCTCATCGCGGTCAACCTGCACGGCATCAACTCCGATCTGCCGCGCTACCGCGCACGCGTCCGGGTCCGACTGGCGAGCGCCCCATCGGTGCCCTGGCAGCTCATTGTTCCCCTGAACGTCACGGGGTCCCCGTTCCGGCTCAGGGGTGGGCATCTCACGCTGGGCGACGCGCCGGTTGGAACTGTCGAGCGTATTGAGGCGGACGAGGCAGTCGGCGGATACTTCCGCGACGGCGGCGCGGCGCTCACGCTCAACCCGAATGCGCGCAGCCGTTGTGTGGGGTGCGCCTTCTGCCCCAACACCCTGGAGGCTGCGGCTGATCCTCGTCTCTCGGAGGAGCGGGACCTGCGGGAGCTCTTTGCGGCGTTGCGTGAGCAGCATCCGCGTCGCGACCTGGCGGAACTGCGAGAGGTGACCGTTTCGACCGGGTGCTTCGAGCGGGAGGCGGCGGCGGTGCAGCATCTGCGCACTCTGCGGACCGTGCTCAGCGAGCATCGCGTGAACGCGCGCATCGGGTTCTTGACGTCGGTGTTGGGGTCCGAGGAGGCGTTCGATCAACTCGCTACCTATGTTGCTCCCTTCGTCCTGCGGCTGACAGCGGAGTGCTTTACCCGCCGGGATCTGTTACTGAAGGCCAGCAAGGCCGTCCTCGTCGCATCAGAGATGCCAGGAGTGCTCCGCCGTGCGCTGGCCGCCGGTCACGGCACCTCGTTCACCTACATCGTGGGGTTGGACGGACTCGCAGCGCTGCAGGCGGGCGTCGGTGCGCTGGCTCCGTACGTCACCGAGTTCCCCAATTTCCAGGTCTACCAGGCCCATAACTCGGTCATGGCGGGCCTGCGTACCCCCGGAGCCCAGGACCTGGAGCACTACCTCCAAGCACGCGTGGTGATCGAGGACATCATGGGTTCATCTGGTCTGCGACCCGCCGCATGGGAGTGCTACCGGCCCTTGTGGTACTTCACTTTCGCCGGTGAGCCCTTGGTTGGTGTGCGGTGACCGAGACCGCCGTTCTGGCCGATGCTCTGTGGCGGGCGACCGTCTACGCCTCGGTCTGCCAGTTGCACCTGCGGGACAACGTTCTGCTCGCGGAGCCGCTGGTCGCCGAGCAGGTGAAGGAACGCCCCTCCGGGCACTGGGGTACCGTGCCCGGCACCGCGTGGGCGTTGTCCCACATCGTGCTCGCCGCCGGGCGCCTGGACCGGCGAGTGGATATGGTGCCGCTCTTGGGCGCAGGACACGCTGGCGTCGTCCAGCTCTCCGCGACCTGGGTGACCGGGGAACTCGGGAAGGTACGGTCGCGGTTCGGCCCGGATGCGGATGGCCTGCGGCGACTGGTCCAGGCGTTCCCGGACGTGGACGGCCTCGGATCTGAGGTCTCGCCCGCGCTCCCCGCCGGCGGCTTCCTGGGCGGACGGCTCGGTGGCTGTCTTCCCTTCGCCCAGGGCGCCGCACTCGACGCCCCGGACAGGGTTGTCGTGCCCATCATCGGGGACGGTGAGTGCGAGACCCCCACGACCGCCGCGAGCTGGCTGGGGCAGAGAGCTCTTCCTGATGCCGCGGTCCTGCCCATCGTGCATGTCAATGGATTCCGTATGGGGCAGCAGTCGCTGCTCGGCGCGATGAACGACGAAGAGCTGTGTGCGTACTTCGGCGGCCTGGGCTGGGTGGCCCAGGTAGTCCATGTCGTGACGGGGACTCCGCACGAGCACAGCATCTTCCAGACGGCGTTGTGGAACGCGCTGGACTACACGCTCATGGGACGACGGATGGTGCTGATCCTGCGTTGCGTGAAGGGATGGGGTGGCCCCGCATCGCTCGGAGACCGTGCGCTGCTGGGCACCCCCGACCTGCACAAGACTCCGCTGGTCAGCCCACGCGCCGACCCGGATCAGCTCACGAGACTGGAACACTGGCTCGCCTCCTACCGGCCTGCGGATCTCTTCGGCCCGGACGGGCGTCCTCGCGGTGCGCTCGCCGAGGCGGTGACTGCGGTTCGCTGGTGCTCCCTCGCTCCCGTCAAGTCCCTAGGCGCGGAGGAGCGAGCCTCGGCGTACCGGCGGGTAAGGACCTTCGCCGAGGCGGTCACCGACGTCGTCAAGCAGCACGCTACGCGCGGGGACTTCCGCGTCCTCAGCCCGGATGAGCTGTCCTCCAACCGACTCCCGGATCTCGTCGGCGAGTGCTGGACGCACGAACTCCTCGCGGAGGAAGTGCTGTTGGAGTGGCTCGCCGGTTGGACTGCCAGCGGGCGCCGAGGCGTGATGGTCTCGTACGAAGCGTTCGCACCACTGCTCACCAGCGGCTTGGTGAGCCACATCAAGCAGCGGCGCATGGTCGGCGCGCGAGGGCTTCCCAGCCTCAACCTCCTGCTCACGTCCTACGGCTGGAACAACGTCCACAGCCACGGTGATCCGTCTCTTGCGACCACGCTCCTTGGCCTGTGTGTTCCTGCGGTGCACGTGCTGACACCGGCCGATCCGGCGCGCACTGCCGCCGTTCTGGACGAGGCATTCGACTCGGTCGACAGGGTCAACCTCGTTGTCGCGGGAAAGTACACCCGCACCGCTCACCCCGTGGAGACGATCAAGGAGGAATGCGAGCGGGGCCTCGCGATCTGGCCGCACCTGAGCGACGACGAAGAGCCTGACCTCACGGTTGTCACGGCGGGTGACATCCCGGCTGCCGTCGCCGCTGACGCGGTGGACTACCTCCGGGAACGCCACGGCTGCCGCATCCGCGTGGTGACGCTGCTCGATCTGACCGTCCTCGGCTCTGCCCAGCTGTGGCCGCGCGGGCTCAGTGCCCAGGAGATCGACCACTACTTCGGCGCCCGCGCCGCTGTTCTCGTTCTCACCCTCGGCCACCCGGCCGCTGTCTGGAGCCTCCTGGCCGGACGGCTCAACCGCGCCGTCGATGTCATCGGCTGGCAAGAACCACCCGGCCCCATGCCCCAGCGACTGCTCGCCCACACCCTTGGCATGGACCGGGCAGGGGTTGAGCGGGCCGCCGGGCTCCTGCTCGCGACCCATGAGGTGGTCCGATGACCTCTTCCACGATCGGACGGCTGGAGGTCACCGAGGTACGCGAGGGCGCCGGGCCCGGGAGACGACGCGCTGTTCGTCATGGTCCACACTGCGAGAGAGACCGGCTGTTATGGTCCGGTCAGCGAGCGGATCGGGGTCTACGCGAGAGACACACTGGCGTCGGTGGTGCAGGGGACCGACGCCGCGGACCACCATGGCCTACTCAACCGACTGCGGCAGGCTGCTCGCATCGCACCCTCCGACGTCGCGTCGTGGGCGGTCGGCGCGGTCGACTGTGCAGCGTGGGATCTCCACGGTCGCCTCACCTCGCGCTCTGTTGCAGATCTCCTTGCGACCGGGACGCCGCAGGTATCCGTGGCGGCCTATGCCTCGTGGCTCTCCCAAGACCTCACCAGTTGCGACGACCTGGATGTGTTGCGCGGAGTCGCGACGGGCGGCTGGCGGTTCACCAAGTGGGGACTTCGCCGAGCCGCGAAGGACTCCTCCGACGAGGCCGCTACGCGAATGGCACGAGCTGTGGAGCGTTGCTCCGATGCCATCGGTGCCCCTGTCGCCGTCGATGCCGTCGGCACCTGGACTCCAGTCGTGGCCATGGCTTTCGCGCGGCGCGTGGACGTCGCCGGCCTGCGCTGGCTGGAGGATCCGCTACCGCAGCACGACCTGAATATCTACGGACTTGTCACGGCCACAGGGTTGCCTCTGGCCGTCGGCGAGCGTGTCCACTGCGACGAGGACCCCGCCGATCTCATCCAGTACGTCCGTCCGAGCGCGCTGACTCTCGACGCTGTCGGCTGCGGCGGGCTCACTCGCGCGACGCAGATCGTCGAGCTGGCCCAAGCCCAGGCTGTCCCCGTATACCCACATGGTCGCTCGATCGTTCCCGGCCTCCACCTCGCGGCAGCCTTCCCCGACGCGGTGCCAGCAGTTGAGTACCGGCTCCAGTGGGAGCCGCGACGCCAGCGCCTGTACGACGTTCCACTTCGCCTCGAGCACGGACGCATCGCCTTGCCGGACACCCCTGGTCTCGGCACGATCCCGAGGAGCACCACATGCCCAGCACATCGCTGAACCTACCCGTGACCGGCACAGTCAGCCACGGCCCGGACGGACCGCTGCTGGTGCTCTCCGAGCGGCTCGACGGACATAACACCTTCCTCAAGGGCAGCCTCGACGTGGGAAGCTCGTCGGTCCCTGTCCGCATCCTGACCCTGGACGACGTCACCGTGCTGCGTCCGGTGGACCACTCCGCCGTTCCCGACCTGGGCGCCGTGTGGCAGGGGACGCTCCACCTGCCACACGGTCTGCGACCGCGAACCATTCCAGCCGACCTGCAGGAGGTGGCAGCAGAGGAGGGGCGATCCCTGGAGGCGCTGGACGCGGCTGAGCTGCGCTACGTCTTGACCTACCTGTCCGAGTCCACCACGACCGCCATCCGGGAGGCACGCGTCGAAGCCATCGTCTCCGCCCTGCCGACGACTACGGAGAAGCCCTGATGACCACCGCACCCTCGCTCCTGGTAACGGTCGACGTCGGCGGAACCCTCGGCACCGCCGACGGCCCCGGTCTGACGATGCGACTGACCGAAGCCTCCCCGCTGCCAGCGGCTGAGGCTCGGTCGGTCATGCGGGCCAGTCTCCACACCCAACCAGCGCTCACCGACGCCGTGGTGGCGGAGGTCTGCGAGGCGTTGGAGATGCCCTCGGAAGCCTTTCCCCGCGACCTTGCCCCGGCCCCGTTCCGACTCTTTCCCGGCACCACGGAGGCGCTGCGCCGAGTCAGTGCCGTGGCGACTGTGGTCACGCTGTCCAACGTCACCTGCGTCGACGCCGACACCGAGGGACTACGCGGCCTGCTCTCCCCATGGGTAAGCGACTTTTTCCCCTCCTGCCGCATCGGCCACACCAAACCGGACCCGCGCGCCTTCCACACTGTCCTTGACCAACTCGGGGTCGGCCCCGGTCGCGTGATCCACGTCGGCGACGACTGGACCTGCGACATTGTGGGAGCCGTGGAATCGGGCCTCAGGGCCGTCTGGATATCCCGCGGTCGCCAAGTCCCCGATGAATCATTGGTCGTTGACAGTCGTGTACTCGTTGCAACGGACCTGGCGGCAGCCGCCACGCACATCGAACACCTCGCAGCAGGGAGCGTCACATGAGCCTCTTCACCGGTACCACTTCGTACTACCGCCAGTTCCGCCCCGGCATCCCCGAGGATGTCGCAGCGGTACTCGACCGCGCCGCCTCCGTACGCAACGACGGCCCCCGCCGGCTCCTGGACGTCGGCACGGGGACAGGTCTTGTGGCCGAGGCGCTCGTCGGCCGCTTCGGCGACATCATCGCCGTCGATAACGACGCCGACATGCTCGCCGCGGCCGAGTTGGCGCTGCGGCCGAAGCTCCCCGAGGGGTCCAGCCTGTTGCTCGTCCAGAGCACGGCTGAGGACTTCAGCCCACCTGCTGGCTGGCAGGCCGAACTCGTCACCATCTGCCGGGCGTTCCACTGGCTCGACCAAGCCGCCGTCCTGGCCCTCCTCGACGGCCAGGTCGCTCCTGACGGCGTGGTCGCGATCTTTGGGGACAACAGCTTCTGGGTTGCTGGCAGCCCTTGGAAGGAAGCCGTCCGGGATGTGGTGAAGAGCTTCCTGGGGGAGGAGCGCCGCGCGGGGACCGGCACCTTCCAGCACCACAACCGCCCCTACAGCGAGATCATGGAGGAGTCGCCCTTCGACGAGGTCGAGGAAGTCCGCGTCCCCGTCCAGCGCATCTGGTCCGCCGAGAGCATCCTCGGCTACCTCTACTCCACGTCCTTCGCCGCTCCCCATCTCTTCGGCGACCGGTTGAAGGAGTTCGAGGCCGCTGTGAAGAACCGGCTGACCGATTTCAGCGACAACGACACTTTTCCCGAGGAGAACGAATTCCTCATCCGGCTCGGCCGGCGGGGCAGGAAGTGACGGCTGAAGGCGAGGACAGGTCGTACGGCAGGCTGACGGCCCCGTGCGTCTCGTCCGAGTTGAGTGAGCAGTCGATTCTCTGCCTGCCGGTGGGGTCGCTGGAGCAGCACGGCCCGCACCTGCCGCTCAATACCGACGCCGTCATCGCCGAGCGCTTCGCCGCCCGACTGGCCACGCATGTCGCGGACCGGTACGACCTCTGGGTCGTGCCACCTGTGCCCTACGGGCTTTCCCCGGAGCACGTGTGGGCGTCCGGCACCATCACCTTGAACATCGCGCTCTACACCTCCCTGATCGAGACGCTCGTGGGGGAGTACGTCCGCTCCACACCGGCACAGGCGATCCTCATCGTCAACGGCCATGGCGGCAACAAGGGCGTCCTAGAGGCCCTCGTGCACCAGCTCCAGCGCACGCACGACGTAGCCACCTGCGTGGTCAACCCCGGCTCCCTTGCCGCCAGTCAGCTCCAGGCCGCCGACGAATTCCCTGAGGTTCACGCCGGCATCCGCGAGACCTCCCTCATGCTCGCCCTCGCCCCCGACCACGTACGGCTGGATCTCCTCCCCAACGGGTCCATCCCCGACCTCGGCCAGCGGGAGGAGATCCAGCGCCTCGTCTTCGGCCGCGGCGTCACCTGGCCCTGGTCATCCGGCAGTCCCGCGATCTCCGCGCACGGTGTCATCGGCGGCGACCCGCGCCACGCCACCGCGGAGCACGGCCAGACCCTCGTCACCGCTGCTCTCCATGCATGCACGGACATCCTCGATCGGCTCGTCCGACCCACACCGCACGAACCGACCGACGTACGGAGGGCCAATGAGTCTCACAGCTGAGGAGAAGGCGACTTTCAAACGAGACGGCGTCCTCATACGACGCGGGCTGGCAGCCCCCGGCCTGGTTAAGCGAGCCGTCTCCCTGATCGACGCGTCGTACCGCAGGGAAATGACTCCGGAGGACATACCCGCGTACTCCCGGCGCACCTTCGCCCCGGAACTGGGAGACAGCGCAGAGCTGCTCTCCCTCTACACGGAGACCGGCGCGACTGGGCTCGTCGTCGATCTACTCGGTGACGCCGCCCCGGTCACGACCTCCCAGATCCAGATTCGCGTGCCCGAAGGCGAGTTCCCCGGCGTGCAACCGGAGAAGGCCATGCACGTCGATGGCGTCTCCTGCCCGCACCTGGACCCGCGCGAACTGCGTACGTTCTCCCTGCTCGTTGGCGTCGTCCTGTCCAACATCAGCGACCCGCAGTGCGGGGCCCTGCACTATCTCCCCGGTGGGCACGTCGCCATGGCCCGCTGGTTCGCCGGTGAGTGGTCACTCGGGATGACGGAGCAGGTTGCGCCGGAGATCGACCGGGAACGCGGGACTCCGTTTCTCGGCATGCCGGGGGACGTCCTGCTGATGCACCACCTCGTTCCTCACACGGTGGCCAAGAACCTGATGCCCTTCCCCAGGGTGATGGCGTACTTTCGCGTTTCCCACCCGGACCACGCGGGTCGTCGCCTCGAAGCCCTTCGCGACCCGTGGCTCGACTACCCGCCACTCAGGGATGTCCCCGCGCCTACCTTCCAGGAGTAGCACCATGCGCACGATTCACCCCGGCGAACTCGACACTGCAGCCCGTGCCATCGAGGCCGGAGAGCTCGTCATCGTCCCCACCAACCGCTGGTACATGATCTGCGCCAACGCCAGCAACGCGGACGCCTCCGGCAGCATCTTCGCGGGCAAGCGGCGCCCCAGCGGCAAGTCCCTCGTCTACGTCGTCCCCTCACTCGCCATCTGCGAGCAGCACTTCCAACTCGGCGCCGAAGCACGGAAACTCGCCGAGCAGTTCTGGCCCGGTGACCTCGCACTCCTCCTGCCATGGCGAGACCCCGACGACGCCGCACGCCATGCCGCCGTCGGCTCGCCGGCGCTTACCACCATGGCGCCCGGAGTCCTCGGCGAACTGGCGGCACGGGCCAAGGTCCCCGTCGCCGCGACGACGGCCAACATCTCCGGCGACGCGGGGCCGAATGACCGTGGTCCCGCCGTGACCCTCGACGAGGTCCATGCCTTCCTCGCCGTCTCCGGCCTCGCGGTGTCCGTCATCGTCGACGGCGGGGTATGCCCCGCGGCCAACCACATGACGATCGTGGACTGCTTCACCCCGGAGGCCAAGCTCGTGCGCACCGGCCTCGTCCACCAGCGGGCCGTCACTGCGGCTCTTGGGCGGGAAGTGCGGCCTTCCTGATGGAGTTACCGAGCTACGTTGAGCGAAGACGGATGGTGAGGCGCGGAGACCGGCGGTCGAGCGGGACGGGGTGTCCATCGCCTGCATCACCGCTGCCAACACCTCCCCGACAACACCTCTTCGGAGGTCCAGGTCGGTGGTGGATGAAACTGATACCGACTCGTGAAAGGTCAGCATCGGCGCGGCTGGTGGTCCCGGTTCGGTGCGTTGGTCAACGCCACGGTCACGGACGATGCCGCCGGCGTGATCCCGGGAATCGAGCACTTCGCCATCCACGGCGGTAGCCCGGTGGAGCTGCGCCACTACCTGGCCGACGTGCGGGAACTGGCGCTCCTGTTCCACCGCGAAGCCACCCCCTGAACAGGCGGGGCGTGTGTGCCGATCGCTGCGTCCGCGAGCGTCCCGCCCACCAACCCCCGGCCCCTCTCGGCGAGAACCCTCACGTTCTCCTCACACCTCTGCTGAGAGTGGGGCAGTGTCGGGCCGAAGCCCACCGCGTACTGGCTGACCCGGCAGCCGTACTTCCTCGTGAAATACAGGTGGCCGAATTCGTGCAGTGCGATCGACAAGAAGATCGCGAGCAGGAAGACGATCACCCCCCAATGCATAGGTCAGGACGATTCATGAGCGAGCCTCCGCCATAGAGCGCAGCGTCGTCGCGCCGAGCAAAGTCTGCATCTCTTGCACAGCATCGGCATGGCGGAACTTCCAGCCCCATCCACCGAGGATGTGCGCTGGTGTTCGCCAGGTGTCGAACGTTTCCATGGTGAGGGTGTTCCTGCGGTGAACGACCGCGGGAACGTGGAGCAGGGACAGGTGGATGTAGGCCATGTGCACGGCCTGGCGCGCGATGTCTTCTGCCGTCACGTGCAGTTGCGTTTGGGGGTTCAACCCGGCGGTGCGCATCTCCTGAGAGACAGCGACGATGAACGCGGCCGCTCCACACGCCGGCTCGTACAGTTCCGCAAAACCGTGGGAGCGGACGCGTTCGGCAATCCCATCGATCTGCATCCCGGCTACGAGCCTGGCGACGTCGTAGGGGGTGAAGAACTGGCCGAGACGACCGTTGCCCAACTCCAGCTCCATGTAGAGACGGCCGAGTACGTCGCAGGGCTCTTGTTCCATGGCTTTCACGACGAGCGCGAGGGCGTGCGCGAAGCGGTTCAACTCCTCGCGGTCGTACCGCCCGGCAATGCGCAGGTACTGCGCCTCCCGTTCGTCGTATCCCCAGGAATCCACCGCGTTCCGAAAGGTGAGCGCGGACATCTCGACGAAGTCGTCAAACACTTCCGACATTCGTTTCGCGCCAGCGTTCGCCTCGAGCAGCTTCACGATCTTCTTGTAATCGCTCACGAGTCGGGCTCAGCAACGGCGCGTACTGTGCTGGCCATCTCCACGTGGCGGGCGGCGATGTACATGCCTTCTCGATTCAGGTGCCGTGAGTAGCTCGAGTCGAGGTAGAGGACCGGGATGTCGCCGGCGGCTTGCAGGAGCCGTGGGTGCAGCATCTCGCGGACCGGTCCCGCGCCGCCGCCGTATACGTAGACGACCTCGGTCGTCGCGCCGGCCTGCGAGAGGACGTCGCCGAAGGCGGAGACGATCGCGTCGACCAGGTACGTGGCTTCGTCGGCGACGAAGCCGGCGGCACGCTCATGCCGGGCCTTCTGCAGCACCGAGGGTGGGGCCTGAAGGAAGTCAGCGAGCTGCTTGCGCGAGGTGAACTGCAACGCCTTATCGGACTCGCTCATGCGCTCCATGGCATTCATGAGCGCCGTACCGTGACCCTGCTCGAGCGTGAACGCTGCTTCAGGGTTGAACCTGCCGTCGGTGAAGACCGGGAAGTTGACGGTGCCCTCGCCGATGTCCACACCGACGGTATTTTGGACGGCTACGAGATCGGCCGCGGTGACGTCGGCGAACGCGTCGGCTTGGCGGGTTCGCAGGTCGTCGAGAAGTGCCTGCGCGAGCAGCTCTTTCTTGTCGGTGATCGCGAACTGCGCCGAGGCGCCTTCAGCCATGACCTGGACGTCGACGAACTCGAGACGGACCGAGACCGGCGTCGAGAAGTTCTTGATCGTCACGAGGTGAACCAAGGGCTCGGTGCTGCCAATGCCCATGAACTCGGCCGCATAGGCGTTGCGGCGCGCGACGAACTCCGAGATCGGCAGCGCCAGACCAGCGCGCACCTTCACGCGCAGCTCGCGGTCAGGAAGTGCTCCTGTGGCGCGAACATGGTCGCGTAGAGCCTTGGCCGCGAAGACTCCGAGTACGAGCACTTTGGCGAGTTCTTGGTCGACCTTGCTGTGCTTGCCCAGGACCTCGAACTCGGTGAACTTGGAACCGCGCACGTTGAGCGCGGCTCGGCCGAAGATGCGGCGGTCGCTCGCGGCGACCAGGGGAGTGCTCATCGTGCAGTCGAGCCGGTTGTAGAAGTCGTCACCTGCGGCTGCAGCGTCATCGCTGAGAACCTCCGCGGCGGTCGTGTCCGCGAGTGGCACTTTCGGGTTCTGGCGGCTGGTCGAGGTAACCGCCGATGGGAGGTCGATCTCATCGAAGACGCCGTTTTCGTTGTTGCGGATGACGCCTTTGACGTAGCCGTTGCCGACGTCGATGCCGCCGGTGAGGGGGATAGTCTCTTCGCTCATTTCTGGATCCTTCGTGTGCATCGTCTGGTGATCGTTCGCACTGCGGCAGGCACTGCTATTTGCGGGTGGCCGACATGATTTCGTCGATGGACGCTTGCGGCCTTGCCGGCGTAGACCCTGGCTTGGGCTCGATGGTTGCGGGCACATGCGGCGAGGTTTGTACCGAGGCGTTCGTGGACGTATCGATCGTCGAGGTCGGCGCCGTGCTGGTCGCCGACGGTGCCGTCTCTGAGCGTGAGTTGGCGGTCTGCGTCTGCTGTGGCCCGGCCAGCCCGGCCAGCCCGGCTTCCTCGCTCTCACGCGGCACAGGCTGGTCGTGCCGAGGGACGTGGTCGACCGGCTTGTTCACCACGTCGGTGTAGCCCTCGCGCCCGATCGACTGCCGGATCAGCAGCCGCAGCGAACTCGAGATGTTCTCCTGGATGTCGAGCCATTCGTTCACCGACACATCGGCGGCCGGAACACTCCAGCGAAGCCGACGCGGCTCTCCCGTCTCGGGCTGACCGGCCTTCGTCATCGCGTGCACGCTCCCTCTCGTTCCTCATCATCGGGACTCATTCGGGTCTCACCTATGGTATCTATTGTGAATCTATCGCATGGTCTTAGAAAGGTCTATCTGAATCATTCAACTGGTCCAGAGTAGGACCAGCCAAGGCCCGCCGGACGATGCGGTAGCGCCGCTGACGGCCGCTGTAGGTGCAGCGCCGACTGCGCAAGGACCAGCCAAGGGCCGTGGCAGGACCCTGGATGACCGGCCATCTCCTAGCTGTGGGCACTCGGCGGCACGCCGGAGACGATCACCGGACCGGATCGCGCCCCCTGTACGTTGATCAGGTGCTTTCTCGGTCTCTCTAGGGCGCCGACCTGACCTCCTTGCCGCCCCGCAGGAGACCTAGGGCCGAGTGCTACCTCGTAGTGGCCGCGAGGGGAGCGAGAAACAGCCACGGTTAGGCCCCGAGACGCGCTCGCTGCAGTCCTGTCTGAGTGCCGGGCCTGTAGCGGATGCTGATGTGTCCTCGAGCGAGAATGGCACCGGCGAGCAAGAGCCGGGCTGAAGACCCGAATCCGCCGTTGCGAAGACCCGTAATGGCGGCCATCGCTACCTGTGTGGTCGCTCTTCGAACGCGCCCTGTCGCGACCCGCATGCTCTGTCCCTAATGCGCGATTCGTTCCGCTGCCCGATCTGGGAGCCCGCGGGTCGCCTCCTTCTGAATGCGCCCACGGCTGCTGCGCAGGGAGCGACAACGGGCCTGCGGCCCGCCTCGGGCGCGGTGCAACAAGTGCTAATGCGACGGACAGGCCACGGCGTGACTGGTGCCAACGACTGTCACCGAGGCCGGCGCGAGGAGACCTAATGGAGCCGACACACGATGATGCGACAGCCGCTGCGCGGCGCAAGGCAGACCGATCACAGCGGCAACGACCACCCCGACAGATGAGTTGAACCACTACGTGACCCCGCTGCTGCAGCGGGGCCGTCGCATCGCGACAGATGGCCAGAAGGCCCCGCAGCGGAACACCCGTACGGATGACAGAGGAACACGTCGTTCGTACCTCACGACGCCACGAACGGGCACCCGTACGGCGTTGCCGCCGGCCTCGAATCGAGCGAACACCCCGAGAGAGCCATGACCAGGGGAAACAGCACCGGACCGTACACGCGCTGCGCGCAAGATGACGCGACGTCCGGACCCGTACGTACCGATGAGTTCCCCTGATAGACCAGCGTTCCAGTCCTCCGCTAACGCTCCGGACGTGGAACAGAGGGCGGAGAAGAAAAGGGCATAAGGGAACCTGGCAACACGCGTGCTGTCGATCTCGCTTCGCTCGGCCCTCTCCGCTGCGCTCCGAGGACGTGTTGGTCGGCACAGCCGACGGGTTCCCCGGTCGCTGGCGCTCCCTCACCTCGCTGCGCTCGGCATGCCCAGGTGGCGCGATAAGCCGCGGCGGTCGTCGTCGATGAGGAATGGGGTCGATGCCCTACGGGCACGTTCACACAGTCGTTGAGCCGATGACCCGCAAACCGGTCATGTCATCGGAGAGCCAGCGGAGCTGGCGCGGGACGAATCAGGAGCAGACAGCCGGTCCGGCCCTTGCTCAAGCGGCCATAAGGGCGGACCACGAGACCGACAGTCCTTCTCGACGAAGAGCGCGATAGCGGCAGGAAGCGGTCTCGGATCAGTTCCAGTGACCGGTCAGTACGAACAACTTAGGAGACCACTGTGGACCTCGCCTTGCGACACTCGGCACGCATGACCTCTGCACACGAAACGGTCGCCGCCACCCAGGCAGCGGGGGAGTGCCTGTGCCGACTGACATTCCACTGATCAGGATCGCCGCGGAATGCCCCGATGCCGAGTGCAACTGGATCTCGCATGGACGTCAGGTCGAGTTAGTCCTGTTCGCCCACCTGGTCGAGATGCACGGATACGTCGATACGACCGCGCACATCTTGGCCTACGAAGCCACTGCTCGGCCCGACGTGTAGGACAAAGGCGGCGACGGCCACAAAGGAGCCGATCTTCTTGCACGTCAGTCTCGACCGACACGCTGAGCCTTGCTACAGCGATCTGTTCTGCGGCGGGTCCGCTGATCGATATGCCCCGAAAGGAATCCGCGATGACCGTCGACCAAGTCGTTGCCGAAAGCCCGCATAACCACCCGAGTCGGTGCTGCTGCGAGCTGGCCGCTAGAGAACTGACCAGCTGCCCCGCTTGCGGGTGGCCGTCGCTGTATCGGCAGACCTGCAGCAACTGCGGGTGGCGGGCTTATGCCGATCCGATCCGCTGCCCGATCTGCCCTGAGCATGCCGCCACGGCACCGTCCAGTGAAGGCCCCGACTGCATCGGCCGGTCCGGTATTGAGTACAGCACGTTGAACTCCGAGCGACTCTGGGCCGAGCTCAAGGCGCGCCCCGACTGCGAACATGGGTACCGCGCAACCGACTCCTGCCCTGGCTGCGACGCCGAGGAGGACGCGCGCCGATTCGTGGAAGAGGCGCTTCATGCCGCGACCGCTGGGAGCGCGGGCAGTTGGCAGACGGTCGCCGGCATCTTGGCCGACGAGGTACTACGCCTTCGCGCCGTCGGCCCGTAACTGCGAGCAATGCCTCAGCTGGATACAGGGCAGCTACATGGGGCCAACTTTAGCGACGAAGGCATTCTTCCCGCGACCTGCCGCGTGACCGCGATCGACGCGTATCTCAGATCAATACTGGAGCCGTCATGCCG
The DNA here is from genome assembly GCF_014217565.1 of Kribbella qitaiheensis. Lineage (NCBI taxonomy): Bacteria > Bacillati > Actinomycetota > Actinomycetes > Propionibacteriales > Kribbellaceae > Kribbella > Kribbella qitaiheensis. The sequence continues at coordinate 2,165,793 of NZ_CP043661.1, read as the reverse complement.
ATCATCTTCCAAAGCCCGGGAACCGACCTGTTCCACAGCGGCGCACAGATCCTCGTCAACCCCGTCAACACACGCGGCGTGATGGGTGCCGGCCTGGCCCGGCAGTTCAAGCGGCACTATCCGGGCATGTTTGCTGCCTATCGCGACCGCTGCCGGGCAGGGCTGGTGCAGATCGGGGCCATCGACGTGCACGTCATACAGGACGGGTTGCCGAGCCGGGTGATCATCGCGAACTTCCCCACGAAAGAGCACTGGCGCCACGCATCGCAGCTCCAATGGATCGAGTTGGGGCTTGTCGCTCTTCGGCAGATGATCATCGAATCCCACGCGCGGTCGATCGCCGTCCCACCTCTCGGCTGCGGCCTCGGAGGCCTCGACTGGGACGAAGTCTCTAGTCGAATCGTCCAGTCAATGATTCCGGTTGCCGAGATCGGTATCGACGTCCTCCTCTATCCGCCTGCCGCGCCTTAAGACGTCGAGCTCGTTCGAAGCCACTCCTCGATCACTCGAGCAGGAGAGTCGTCATCATGCCCAACGTCATTGCCCGCAGAGCCGACGAGGAGGGACCTGTAAAGGCCGCCTCCCGCCTCCGGCCGTCGCATGTCCTTCTCGTTACAGGTGCGCGCAGCTGGAACAACGAGGCATACATGCGCGCCAGTTTCCGTGACACCTGGCAGGCCTGGGGACCGTCGAATGTGACCCACCCGCTGCTCCTGTCTGGCCACTGCCCGGCCGATCGCCTGGGCCGTGGTGCTGATGCCATGGCTGAAAAGCTCTGGGAGCTGGCTGGGTTCGAGGTCTTTCCTGTTCCCGCCGACTGGAAGGCTCACGGTCGCCGCGCGGGGTTCGTCCGCAATCAGCAGATGGTCGACGTAGTGGTCAGCCTCCGGGCGCGGGGGAGCGTCGTGCGCTGCCTGGCATATCTCGACCTGTGTCGCAAACCAGCGTGTTTTCAACGCGCCAATGAACAGCTCATGCCGCAGTTGGCTGGGCACTTCTCACATGGCACCGTGGACTGCCGCGCCGCGGCCGTCCGAGCTGGTCTTGAGACCCTTGACGTTGTCAGTCCGTCGCTGGTGCCAGTCTGAGTGTGACGCCGGAGCGTAGTGGACGAAGGTCGGCCTCGTGGCAGAACACCGGCCGAGCCGGGTTAGAGAGCCTGCGGAACTACTTGCGTCGATTTTGCTTGTGGGCCTCGTCGTACGCGGCCTGGACAGCCTTCGGAATCCTGCCGGTATCAGATACCTGGAGACCCTTCTTCCGCGCCCACACCCGGACCTTCGCCCGCTCCTCGGCGGGATCAACGCTGTCCTGAGAAGATGCTGCATCGTCGCGCTGGATCTTGTGCGCTTTGTCGTACGCGGTCTGGAGGTCCTTCGGAATCCGGCCTGCCGCCGCGAATTGGAACCCGTTCTTGCGTCCCCACTCCCGGACTTGTGCACGTTCCTCGACGGTCGTCTCGGGTACCAGCGGCTTCGCCAAGGTCCGCTTGCGCTCCGCCGTCTCGCGGCCTCTCTCTACGTACGACCTGAGTTGCGTCTCGAGTTGCTTCTTCTCATCGTCGGTCAGGTCGATCTCGTACCAGGTGCCCTCGACGCCAAAAGTGAACGTCACGGCACCCAGTTCGCCGCTGATGTCCGACTCGAGGACCTCTCGCTTCGCCATGGCATCGACGCTAACTGATCGGCTGATATATGAGAAGTCATTCGCCGATGATTCGGCTAGATCAGTCAAAGGTACTGCGATACGAGCATAAATCGGATGCCTCCACTGCTAGGATCGCATAACGAGTCCCTAGTGAGGCAGCAAGGACATGATGACTACTACGCCCACTCTCGATGCTTCGACTCAGCAGCTGAATCGAGCTGAAACCACCACTGACCTGTTCACTCTTGTGTGCGAGCGCCGGGGGTGGACTGACAAGTATCTCGCAGCGATCGACAGCGATGAGCACGACGCTCTCAAGGACCTCGACGCGATGGTCGCCGCGCTGGAGGACATCCGCCGCTGCGGAGGAACGATCACGATCGCACCGGATTTCGACATGGACGGCATTGCCTCTGGTGTCCTCGGGTACGCCGGGCTCAAGGAGCTCGGCTTCAATGTGAATCTCCACGTCCCCGACTACCGCCGCGGGCACGATCTGACTCCAGACGACATCGCCGAGATCCATCGGTCGTATCCTGCGACGACCTGCCTTCTGACCTGCGATGGAGGAGTGAACTCACACGCCGGAGTTCACGCCGCACAGGCGGTGGGATGGACGGTCCTGGTGACCGATCACCACCAGGAACTTCAACCCGGCAGCGTCGCCGACATCACCGTCGACCCGTGCCGGCTGGACGAGACCTACGCGCTGCGCGGGATCTGCGGCGCTCACGTTCTGTATCAGGTGATCGAGGAGTACACGGCCAAGCATCAGCCTCTCAAAGCCTGGCCGATCCGGCTGCTGCGCCTGTTCGCCGGCCTGGGCACGGTCTCCGACGTGATGCCTGTGCTGTACGAGAACAGGCAGTTGGTCCGCGACTCGCTTTCCATCGCCCGGTTGCTTCGTGCACCCGCGCCGAACACGATCCCCAACCGGTACGGCGGCCTCGACCCTGACCCCGACGCCATCAACATCGGCAAAGCCACGCTCCTGCGGTTACTCGCAGCCCACTCTGGCGAGCACGACTCGGCGTACGTCGCAGCGTTCGAGGGCTTCGCGGTGCTCCTCAAGGCTTTCGCGCAGGCAGGCAAGGTACGCAGCGCCGACGACATCGACGAGGGGTTCTACGGCTTCTACATCGCGCCCGCGATGAACAGCCCGCGCCGCATCGGCACGCCGCTGTCCGACTGCTTCACGGTCTTCACCAGCCTGTCGCCTGCTCACAAGCTCGCGGCGGCCCAGCGGATCATCGCGAACAACGAGCGCCGCAAGGAGCTCGTCGTTGAACACCTGACCGAGCTGGTCGACGGCGATCAGCCACTGGCGCCGTGGGTCTATTTCTCCGATGCCCCTGCGGGCATGTATGGGTTGCTGGCCAATCAGGTGATGGAGCAAAGCGGCCGCCCGGTGGTCGTGCTGAATCGCCCGGCGACCCCGTCAGAGCCGGTCAGCGGGTCCGGACGTGCCCCGGGCTGGTTCGAGATCATCACCGCACTTGCGGGACATGATGACTTCTTTGCTATCGGGCATCAGCAGGCCTGCGGCGTCAAGCTGCGCAGTGCAGAAGCGCTCGAGGACCTGGTGGAGGTCCTCGAGAGCGCGACGCTCACCGCTCTGCAGACCGCTGGTGACTCGATCGGGCCGGACCGCGACCTGGTGCTCGGTGCGGGTCCGGAGTGCGACGCGCCGTTGACCGACATCGAGCCTCTGATCGAGCTGGTACGGCGCCTGGAAACGCTGCGCCCGTTCGGACACGGCTTCGCCGAGCCCGTCTTCGAGGTGGTAGTCGACAGCTTCAGCGTTGACCGGATTGGCGCCGAGAAACAGCACCTGCGCCTCGTCACCCGCACGGGTCTTGCCTGCCTGTGGTGGAACGCGGCCGTAGACCACTACGACCAGCTCGTGGAACTCGCTACCAGCGACACCGTGCAGCCGTTCCGCTTCCTCGGTCGGCTGCAGCTCAACACCTTCAGAGGAGAAACCCGGCTTCAAGTCGTCGTAGCGGACCCGTTGTGACGACGCGGGTGGCAGCTGCCCACCCCGTCGCCGCGGCCCTGAGCCGCCTTGGTTGGTGTGCGCTGGTCATTGCGGTGATCGTCGGCGGCTATGCCCTGCTCGCCTTGCCGGTAACTGGGTGGATCACAAACCCCGCCGAAGCCACCGCGGTCGTCGGTGGGGTCGTCGCACTCCTCGTCGGTGGCATTCGCCTTGTGTTCCCGCAACTGCTCTCGTATGAACCAACGCCTCCGCGCCCGAGAAGCGGAGAGCTCCTGCGAAACGTCTGGGGCTGGGCGTTGCTCGCGCTGACGCTGACGTTCCTGGCCGGCCAGGCAACCGCCGTGACGCTGTACGGTCTCGTCGGTTCCGCTGGTTTCGACCGGCATCTCGAAGCTGAGCAGGCCTCGGGCCCGGGGCTTGTGCTGATGCTGACCCTGCTGGTAGCACCGCTCAGCGAGGAGGCCATGTTCAGAGGACTCGCCTACCCACTGCTGCGCAAGCAGCTGAGCATCGCCACGTCAACGCTGATCACGGCCCTGCTGTTCGCTGGCATGCACGGCAATCTCGTCCAGGCCGTGGCCACCGTGCCCCTGGGGCTAATCCTCGCGCTGGTCGCCGAGCGCACGCGTCGGCTCTGGCATGTCGTCGTCCTGCATGCCGCATACAACCTCGCCGCGCTGATCACTCCGTTCGAAGTCGTGCAGGCACTGGCTGCGCCTCAGTACTGCGGCGCTCTCGCGACGGCTTGGGTGGTCTGCGTCGGATTCCTGTTCGTGTGCGCCCGGTCAGGGGGCTCCGTGACAGATTCTGGGTGACCGGGGTCGGACCGGTCACCGGGGGAGTGGCTAGAGAAAATGACGGTCAACCTGACCGTCAAAGTCAGGGTCGTGAAAGGAGCTGATCGTCGTGGCTGTCATCGAAGTCTGCGTCTACATCGACGACGAACTTCTGGCCCCGGCTCTGCTGCCGATGCTCGAGGCCAAGGCGCGCCTGGCCTTTGCCGGCGCCAAGTACTTTCCGACCTTTGACATCGGCTACACCCACATCTTCCGCATCACCGCCTGGGGCCGATCTCCGGCCGAGGCGCAGCGACGCAGCCAACGCAAAGTGGGTCGGTTCTACCGCAAGATGAACCAGGTCGAGGGCTTCAGCACGATCAAGCTCGAAAAGCGCGAGGACTTCATCCACAGCAACCACAATCACTCGGTCACCTACGAGATCATGTACGTGATCGAATGGACTGGATCGCGGACCCAGCGACCCGACTGTCCCTATCCGGAGTACCAGCAGGACCTGCGGAAGCTGGGGATCGCACCGGAGACAGCAGAGGTGCTGGCGCTGCGGTGACCCGATCGCCGCATCCCCCCGTCAGACCGGAGACGCGAGAAGAGCCGGAGAGGTTCCCTTCCCACGGGGAACGCCCTCCGGCCCTTCTCTACACGTATCCACTCGCCAAACGCGACGGCGATCTCTCGCCCATCAATCACAATAGCCGAATGAATGGATCCCCGACAAGCCGCGAAAGATTCTCCGGATGAGTTCCGAATGATGGAGACGTGGTAGATCGGCGATGCCCACCCGAAACCACCCCGAGCCGGCGACTGCCGGCGCCCTTGCCCCGGATGAGACCTCCCGTCTCATCCGGGGTTCTCGCTTTCGATCCCGGTCCGAAGCTCGTGAGCATGTACCACCGAGTCTGGTACGTCCCGAAATCAGCGCCTGACCAGGCAGAACGCCGACCGGGATGCCCATCCTCGGATGGCCGTGTACCACCCGCGACGTGCGAGTGGTACACGACTTTTCCCAGGTCAGCAAGGACTTTGACGCCCATGTACCGGATGTACCACCGATTTGGAACCCTTCCTCAAGATGATGGCTTCGACGACGGGGTGCCGGCAGGCCGCACTGGACGTCGCGTTCGGGCAGCAGCGCATCGACGTCTTGGGATCGGTCGACCAGTCGAGTGCGGACGGCTCTTGCCTGCGCATATCAGGTCAGAAATGTCTGGTACAGGCGGTACATGCGGTCTGAAGTGCCTCCTGACCTGGGTATATCTGTGTACCACTTCAATTTAAGAAGTGGTACACGACAGGTAGTTCACCGGTGCCAATCCTCGCCTGACCTGCAGAAACACCTGTACCACGTCGCGTGGTACAGCCAGCTCGGCTTCGGCGGGGACTGCTGACCACGAATGAGTGAGCCACACCGCTGTTCGTCCCTGCCTGGCCCAGGTCCCACTGGACGACTTGGACGGCTGACGCCGCCCCCGGGAGCCGATCTGAGGCGCACCGGCCGGGCGCCGGCCGTTCGTCCCGTGGCGACGATCCGGGCGGCCTCAGCGCTTCGCAGCCCGATCGCAGCTTCGCCCACACGACCCCTGAATGATTCGGCGCATCATTGAGAATGATTGCGAATGATGCGTTGATTGGCATAGGGTCGAGTGACACGTTCCATTCAGGTCCGAGTCCGTGTCGGCTTCCCACTTCCTGCCGACGGGCTCCCCAGCACGGGAAGAGGCGACGCATGTCCAACACTGGGATGGGCACGAGCCCGTCCTCGATGTCAGGTGACGACGGGCCTGTTCCCTCGACGATGCGCACGATGAAGCTACTGAGCGACCTGCTCGACTTCTTCAACGCCCGCTCGCAGGCCGCTGCCCCGCAGAACCTCATCGTCACCCATGTGACGACTACCTACCTGTCGCATCTCGAGCCGGCCAACCCGCCTGATCCGCGCGTGCTGGAGCAGGAACTGCTCGCCGCCGGCAACGCGGTGATCAAGGCCGAGAACACGAAGATCCCGCAGGGTGATGGCAAGCTGCCGCTGGCCAAGCGACTCTCGTACTGGCAGATCGCGCAGATCCTTCTGCGTCTGCACCACGTCATCCGGATCGCGCCGAACGCCAAGGACACCGACCGCGAGTACGACCTGCTCGCGATGTACAACGCCACGGGTGCAAACCGCGGCACCTACACCGTCAGCGAGGACGACCTCCGCACGACAGCACGGCGCTACAACACACAGCTCACGCTGAACGACTTCAAAGAAGTTCTGGCCATCCTGCGCGAGGACAGCCCCCGGACCCAGCGGTGCACGCATCGCGACCTCCTCGCCGTGAACAACGGCATCGTGTTCTACGGCACGCAGGACCGCGACATCGAGATTGACGGAAGAACCCTCCGGTTCGAGGCCAAGAAGATCCACCCCTTCGACCCGTCCGTCGTCTTCCTCTCCAAGAGCCGTGTCGACTATGTCGAAGACGCCTCGGTGCAGGTGATCACCCACCCCGTCGACGGAGACTGGGAGATCGTTGCCTGGCTCAACGAGATGTTCGACCAGCCGGGACAAGAAGGCCTTGCCGACCTGCTCTGGGAGATCATCGGCGCGATCGTCCGCCCGCACGTTCGCTGGGGCAAGACCGCATGGTTTTACAGCGAGCGCGGCAACAACGGCAAAGGCACGCTCTGCGCCCTGATGCGCAACCTCGTCGGCGATGGCACACACACGGCGATCCCGCTGGCCGACTTCGGCAAGGACTTCGCGCTCGAACCCCTGGTGCGGGCCAACGCGATCATCGTTGACGAGAACGACGTCGGGACGCTCATCGACAAGGCCGCCAATCTCAAAGCGATCGTGACCGGCGATGTCATCCAGATCAATCGGAAGTACCGGATGCCGATCGCGTTCCAGTTCTTCGGGTTCATGGTGCAGTGCCTCAACGAGTTCCCCAAGGCCAAGGACAAGTCGGAGAGCTTCTACCGCAGGCAGCTTTTCGTGCCGTTCACCAAGAGCTTCAGCGGGACCGAACGCAAGTACATCAAGGATGACTACCTGCAACGCAGGGAGGTCCTCGAGTATGCGCTGTGGTATGCGCTCAACCGCGCGGGAGCATCCGAGCCGGGGAACTACTACCACCTGTCCGAGCCTGCCGCGACCAACGCGGTGCTGGCCGAATACAAGGAGGTGAACGACCCGGTCAGGTCCTTCTGGGAGGAGTTCCGTGAGCTGTTCGTGTGGGATCTCCTGCCGTTCCCGTTCCTCTATGACCTTTTCAAGAGCTGGTTCATCCGTGTCTCGCCGTCCGGGTCCGTGGTCAGCCGGCAGAGGTTCGTTTCCGGCCTCGTGGCCGTTGTCGAGACTGACCCCGATTGGCACTGCCCGGACAAGAACCGCAAGATCCGTCCCGGCAAGTTGATGAACACCGCCGAACCACTGATTGCCGACTACGAGTTGAAGAGCTGGTATGCCCCCTCGTACAAGGGCAGCGACAAGCTGAGGCTCAGCAGACCGCTCCTTCAAGCCAGCTACCGCGGCTTGCTCCGACAGGTCCTGACCACGGGCCGGCGCGCAAGTCGCAGTCCACACCGGCAGCCAGGACGAGTCCTGATCTCCCGAGCCCGGGCCAGAGCCCGCCAAGGTCTGCCTGTTCAAGGCCCGTGCGCGACCAGCTGGACAGGTCAGCCATGCCCGAGGCGGCCGGTGCCTCAACGAGCCCGCCGCCGCGCGTGACCCCGAATCGAATGAGAGAAACCATGCCCGCTACCGCACAGAGCACTCGGGCGCCGAGGCTCGCCCGGATCACAACCGAGTCGTGTGCGTTCACCTTCTACGACATCGAGTCACTGTCGAACGTGTTCAGCATCGCTGCCTACACGCGCCTCCCGGCGGCGCGCGACGTGCTCGAAGTGTTCTTCCTCGTCGATGACTCGGTGCTGGCCGCGGGTATCGATCAACGCGCGCTCATTGGCGCGATCCGTGCGGGGAACCCAGGCCTTTCGCAGACCGACGTCTGGCTGCATGACCTGCACACCGTCGCGGGCAACCTTCGGCTGGCACACCTTGTGGGCCTGTCCGACGCCGAGCAGGTGTGCGACCCGGAGCAGGACTCGTCGTACCCCGACGACCTGCGCCCGGTCTGTGACACCGACCCCGGCTTCGATCCGGCTCACCACCCATTCCTTGCCGGCTACAACTCGATGAACTACGACACCACGATGCTGGCGCTGTACCTGTCCGAGGTGTATTCCGACGTCGTCGACCACCGCACCCGCCTGGCTTACGCACAGCAGCAGCACCGCAACGCCGGCACTGCGCAACGCGCCGCGGAAACTGAACAACTCCTCCTGGATGTTCTCGCACAGCGCCCGGTGTTCAGACCGATCACCGCGGCCACGCTACGCGTCCACAACGACGAACTCTTCGACGCCAAGAACATCGAGTACATGCCCGGGTACCTCGGCTGGGATACGCCTCAAGGCAGGATCCGACGGGCGATGCTCCAATCCGGTCGTCATCTCGACGTCGCACGGCTCAACGAGCAGCAGTGGAAGGTGAGCCTCAAGCGACTGCTCGGCATGCTCGGCTACCAGATCAAGGAGTCTGACAAGCTCAGCCACGACTCGGTCATCACGACGCTCGAGGAACTCTACGAGCTCCTTGCCTACAACGTCGCCGACTGTCTCGGCCTTGCTAGGCTCTTCGAGCACCCGACGTACTCCGGGGCATTCGACCTGAAGGCCGGCCTCCTGGCTGAGTACTCCGAGACAGTCTTCGGCCGCACTGGGAAGGTTCGACGGGATCGGCTGACCGTTGACTCGTCCTCGGCGAAATTCGTGGGCCGGATCCTTGCCCCGTACGAGGCGCTGAACGACGTCGAGAAGGTGTCGTTCCTCTACCCTGCCGCGGAGGTAGCACACGAGCGCGGGATCGCTCAGGTCAACGTCCTCGACGAGTGCCTGCGCTACTTCGAACACAACGTCGTCCCCGATCGAGCTGTCAACCCGGCCCAAGCGAACGCATACAGGCAGTTTCTCCAGGTCGTTGCCTACTACCGGTCAATCGAGGGGCAGAACTTCAACGACTCTGAGGAGTACAGCGAGCTGTACGGCCTGCCGGCCCGTTGGCTGAAGGAGATCCAGAAGTCACCGAACAACTTGCCCTACTTCCATGCTGACGGCACACCGTCGTCGTGCTTCGCAACGTTCTCCACCGGCGGAATCCACGGGGCGGAGGCCGACCTGGCCGCATTCGACCGCGACTGTGCGGACCACCAGCGTCTGGAGATGATGCTCGGTCTTGCCCGGCACCTGTACCCCGATGCCAAAGACTACGTGGCAGAGGCGAAACGCCAGCACAACACGCTCCCACTTGCTGAAGGTTCGGCCGTCGACAAGCGGCTCGTACTGATTGGCTCCGACCCGCATAAGGTCAGGTACCGCAAGCCGAAAAAGGACGATCCGGTCCAGGCAGAGCAGGTCACCCGTGCCCAGGCACAGTTCCCCGATCCGGCCGCCCTCCTCACGACCCAGCGCTGCGAGCACGAGGCCTTCAATGTCGCGATTGCCGACAGCAAGAGTCCGGGCGGGGTGTTCGTCATTGAGGGCAAGGCCGTGCTGGCGAAGTCCGCGGCCAAGTCGGCGGAGTACCGTACCGAGCCCGCCAAGAAGCGGCCTGAGCTGTTCATGGCCAGAGACGACGGCTCCACCAAGCTGCAGCCGAAATACGCCCGGACCTCGGCAGGGCTCGTCACCCACGAGGACTTCACAAGCTACTACCCGAACCTGCTGCGCAACATGCGAGCCTTCTACAACCCAGAGCTGGGCGAGGACCGCTACGCAACGATCTTCTTCGACAAGGAACGACTGGGCCGCGAGCTCAAGCAGCCCGGTCTCCAGCAGTCGGACAAGGACCGGCTGACCACTTTGCGCAACGGCACGAAACTCATCCTCAATGCCGCATCCGGCGCGGGCGATGCCTCGCACAGAAACCCGATCCGCATGAACAACCGGATCATCTCGATGCGGATCATCGGCCAACTCTTCAGCTGGCGCATCGGCCAGGCCCAGACTCTCGCGGGCGCCCGGATCATCTCCACCAACACCGACGGTCTCTACTCGATACTCGACAGACAGACCAACGACCTGGTGCTCGCCGAGCAAGCCGCATTGATCGGCATCGACATCGAGCCCGAGCCGATGTTCCTCATCAGCAAGGACTCGAACAACCGCCTGGAGCTCACAGCTCCACCGGAGGGAGACAACCTCACCGAAAGCCGCATCATCACCGCCTCCGGCGGGACGCTGGCCTGCCACGACGGACCCCGCCCGGACAAGTCGCTGGCCCACCCCGCCATCATCGACTTCGCCCTGGCCCGCTACCTGAAAGCCGTTGCCAGCCGCGGCGAGGCTGCCCTGTCTGAGACATTCGACATCGAGCTAGGACGCAAAATCCTGGCTGCAGCGATCGAGTCCGGAGACCAGCTGCGCACGGCTCTGCTGTTCCAGAACGTCATCGCGGCCTCACGGGGCTCTATCACCTACCCCTTCGCAGCCGCGCCGCTGAATCCGAACGCGAGCGGCGAAGACCCGGTGATCGTCGACCCGCGGTCTTTGCAGATGGTGAACCGGGTGTTCGTCGTACGTCACGGAGTCGCAGGCTCCGTCAGCCTTCACAACGCCGGCGCCTGGAAAATCCCGCCCGCGACACAGGCCAAGCGTCGACAAGGCGCTCAGCGGCCAGCGCCCAACGACATCGCCAGGTCGATCCTGGCCCACCATGGCTGGGCCGCGACCCGCTGGATGAAGTCGCAGAACTCGCGGCTCGTCCTCGTTCCAGACGACCGTGACGTTGCCATCCGCAAGATCAACGGGATCGACCCGACATGGTCGCTGGTCATCTGCAACGACGACCTGAGAACGCTGGATCCGTCCGCGCTCGCCGCCATCATCGCGGCGCTCGACCTCGATGCCTACACGCAGATGCTTGCCGAGACGTTCACGAAGAACTGGATGAACACCTAGATGGAGCGCCGTGAGCGCGACATCGAGCAGTATTTCCGAAACGAGTGCCGCAAGCGCGGGTTCCTGTGCCTGAAGTTCGTCTCGCCGTCGCGAAACGGCGTACCTGACCGCGTCGTCGTGACACCGGCCGCAACTGTCTTCGTCGAGCTGAAGAAGCCCGGCAGCTCGCTACGCAAGATCCAGCGGGTGACGCACTCGAAGCTGCGCCGGCACGGGGCGGCCGTCTACGTGGTGGACGGCCGTCGTAGTGCCGACCGGCTCCTCGCCGAGCTGAGTGACGGCAGGCGGCCTGTGGCTGAGCCCAACGACCACGAAACGTTCTGACGGGTACGACGCCGACCGCGAGGAGTCGCGTCAGGCGCCCAGTCTCGATGCATAAACGAGGCACCTTCACAACCGTCCCGGCCAACGAGGCGCGGGCCGCTAAGAGCGGACGACAAGGCCCAGGGAAGCAGGACCGGGGGCTAGGACCGCAACCGGTAAAGCCACTGCATCAGTGGTGCCCTGACCGAACTGGACTCCCGACTTCCGATGGCGACCCGAAGGAAAGAACCCTTCACACGCCAGGTCCCACAGGTCTTGACGAGCAGGCCAGAGGCCTGCCGGGGAGTCCGCGAGATCTGGACCGGAGACCACTCGTCCCATCGGCTCCGCACCGAAGGCCGCGGCGCAAGTTCGCGAGACCGACGCACTGGCCGGAGTCCCTGTCCTGCGCGGCTCCTCGACCCGCGGCCCCGGCATGCCCCAGCCCATCGACGACAGGAGTGCGCCGGCCAGAACAGGTCGGCCCGATCCAGATGACCACCCTCACGCCAGCACTACCGCAAGCACCCGTCCTCATGCCTCACCAGCAGCATGCAGTCGACTTCATGGTCAGCCGTCCATTCGCCGGTATCTGGGTAGACATCGGTGGTGGCAAGACGCTCAGCACCCTGACCGCGCTACAGCAGATCCGGCCGATCGGTCACATTCTCGTCATCTCGAATGTGGCGATCGCACGATCGACCTGGATCGACGAGATCGAGGAACGGCAGATGCCGATCCGCATCCGCTCGTTGATCGTCGACGAGCGCGACCGCAAGCTCAGCCGGGACGACCGCCTCGAACGCTTCCGTCAGGTGTTCACCGACCCACCGACCATGTACTTCATCAACCAGGAACTCATCACCCGGTCGCCGCAAAAGAACTGCCCAGCATGTCAGGGCAACGGAGTACCGGCCCCGCACGCCTGCCAACAGTGCCAGACAGGACTGGTCGATCAGATGCCGATCCAGCAGATCGACGGACGCGACACGATCATCTGGCCCTTCCAGACCGTCATCATCGACGAGAGCCAGGAGTTCAAATCACACTCCTCTAACCGATTCAAGGCGCTCAAGACCGTGCGCCCAGCCATCACCCGGCTCATCGAGCTCACCGGCACACCTGCACCGAACGGCCTTGAGGACCTGTGGAGCCAGGCGTACCTGCTCGATCAGGGCCGGGCGCTGGGCGCGACCATTACGGAATACCGCGAGCGCTGGTTCACACCGAAGATGGTCCCCGGCACCACCACACCGGCCAAGTGGGAGCCGCTTCCCGGCGCCGAGCAGGAGATCCACCAAGCCATCGCACACCTGGTGATGAGCGCGCAGAACACCTCCGCGAACCTCCCCGAGCTCACCGTCGAAGACGTGCACGTCCACATGGACCCGGACGTGCTGACGGCCTACCGGGAGTTCAGACGTGACCTCGTCATCGACATCGTCGACCAGGCCGCGTTCCGCGCCGCGGAACGCGCCTACGACAACTGGCGACGAACGTCGGCCGACGCCGACGCCCACGCGATCCGCGCCCAGCTCTCGACCCTCACCGGCGATTCCCTGCGTACTGCCGACGATTCGTTTCGCAAAGCCAGAATCCACCACTTCCTCCGGGATCCCGACGAGCAGCTGGTCAGCACCGTGGTCGCCGAAAACAAGGCCGTACTGACGAGCAAGCTCATGCAGTTCGCCTCCGGCACGCTGTACACCGCCGACCCGGACGACCCGAGCACCGCCGGTCGGTACGAGGCCATCCACGACGAGAAGCTTCACAAGGCCGCGCAGCTGATCCACGGCAACGCCGGCGCCCCGGTACTCGTCGCCTACCACTTCAAGTCCGACAAGCAGCGACTGCTCGAACACCTCAACGGCGCCGGACTCCACACCGAGGCCTTCAACGGCTCCCGGACGATGACTCGGCGCTGGAACGCCAAAGAGATCGCAGTCATGCTGATCCACCCGGCGTCAGCCGGCGCCGGCCTGAATCTCCAGCACGGTGGCTCGACGCTGATCTGGTACACCCTGCCGTTCTCGCTCAAGCACTATCTGCAGACCAACGGCAGGGTGTATCGCACCGGCCAGACCCGGCCGGTACGGATCCTTCAGCTCATCACCGCCGGCACCCAAGACGAAAGGATGCCTGTGGTCCTGGACGCCAAGCGGCTCACACAAGATCGGCTCATCCGGGCCGTCGACGTCGACGTCGCTCTACTCGCTGCGCTGCACGAAGAGATCCGCGACGACCTCAACGCCCACTGGCTGTCCACTCGGCTCTGAGACCCGGCACAGCACCAAAGCCCCGCACTGCGTGTCCTCGGCATCGCCGAATCCGAAACGACACACGAGCCAATCCCTGCCGAGCAGGCCGGACCCCCGCTGCATCACCCGGGCCGCCACGGCTGGCGTTCGACCGACTGAGCCGAAGCCTGACTCAATCACGAACCGACAAGGAGGTACTTAAGATGCCCAAGGCAAGCAGATCAGGCAATCCTGCCAAGGCGGCCGGCCGGCAGGAACGATGGACGTCCTTTGTCCGGCACCAGAACATCCCGACCGGCGAGCAGGTCTGGCAGAACAGCCGTTACACCGTTCTGGTCGCGGTCCGCAACGACCACGCTGTTCGATGGGCAGGACTCGAAGGCGCACATGATGCGCATCTGTCGTTCCGCCGCCGAGACCGCCAACCCGAACCGATCAGCTGGCGCGACATCCAGCGCATCAAATCTGAACTGTGCGGCTCAGAGGCCGAGGCCCTGGAATGCTTCCCTGCCGAGTCCCGATTGATCGACGGCAGCAACCAACGTCACCTGTGGGTGTGGCGGCAGGGCAAGCCCAACGCTCCACGGCTCGGCTGGTACGGCGGCCGCGCGGTGCTCGGCGCGGTGCTGGCCGACGCCGATGCTGCCACGGTGGCGCCGCTGGTCACAGTGCACACAGGCAACCTGTCCAACGCACGGCAGAACCCGTTCGAAGACGGTGCCAACGCCAACCTGAACCTTCAAGGCGTGATCTGGTCATGACAAAACCGAGCAAATCAAATTCGCCAACGGCAAGAGGGAAGGCTGAAAAATGAGGAACTTTACACCCGGCGGAGATCAGGAGGGCTCGCCGGACGGCAAATCACGCCGTTCCTCGGATTCCACGGGGCCAGGGCACTCCGCCGGGGGCGCAGACCTTGAAGCCGATCCGTCAGCAACGGAAATTCTCAAGAAATCCATTTCTGCCATCCTCCGTCCTCAGGGCGTCAGAAGTATCACTTGGGTCGAACCTGATGAGTATTCAGTGGGCCGGGCGATTGTCAAGGGCCGCGAGGACGCATTCCGCCACGTCACCGACGGCACCGCCACCAGTTGCCTGTGTGGTCACAGTGCCCGAATTGCGCCTCCGCCGCAGGCTCCTGACTGCCCGGTCTGCCAGCTCCTCGACTGCTAGCGCCTCCGGCGCCGGTTCGAGCCTCAGTCCTGGTGTGCCGGCGCCCGCGATGATCGGCAAAACTGGCGGCGCAGATCCGCGGGGTGTGACTCCCGACGCGCATCCAGCGACGCGGCCCGCGGCCGGTTCAGGAGCCGGCCGAACTGTCCGACTCCCCAACGCGGGACGCCTCGACGGCCATTAGCACAAGACCGGAGCGGGATCTCACTTCACTTCGCGGTTTCACAATTCTCCAGAATCAGTGACTTTCTGTGCTTGTGCTGCGACATAACGCGAGTCTGATCAAATCTATGCCATTGGCGCGAGCGGCCGACGTTGCCCGGTATTACTAGTGGCCAGTCGATGGCCGTGCGGATGCACGTGCATGTGCGGGTGCTGACGGGTGTGCATGCCCAATTAAGTGGGTTGACATGTAGGTGTATGGCAACTGCAGCTTCCTGCAATCGAGACTGATTGGTCTTGATTCGGTCTATTGCCGGAGGCAATGATGGTCGGCCTGTTCACTGGATTGGAGGTTAGTTGCCAATGGCATCCAAAGAGCCGGAACTTGTCTTCCATGTGGCTTCGTGCGACGTGGGCCGAGTGGTGGCCCGGCAGGCAAGGATGTTGTGGGCAGCAGGACCGCGATCCGTGGACGGCGGGTCGACGTGGGAGTCGATCCGGACAACGTGGAGGCGATCGAACAGCTCGACGGGGGTCGGGAAGCGATGCACAAGCAAGGCCGACGGAGTTATCCACAGATCCATGAAAGAGCTCCGCGCTGTGCGGGACCAGCCGATAGTGTGCTGTTGCTGGTTCAGCGACCAGTTCGGGGAGCAGGGAGGGGGGCCGAAACTGCAACGACATGGGAGGTGGTTGCCGTGCAAAACGGCGGTGGTCAGCGGGTGTTCCACACCCGGGGGGCCGATGGCGGGCTCAAGGAATGGATATCGGGGATCGGTTGCCGGCGAGGCGGCATCGGGTCTCAGCGATTTCCGCGGCTGCGCACCTAGAGGAGGTGCACCGATGAGCCAGCAGCAACCCGAGGCATCCGGCGCGGGAGAGTTTGAGGGCTTCAACAAGGCCCAGTGCATCATGTGGTGTCACAAGATTCGTGCTCGTGTACTCGAGCGTCTCCGGCTGACGAGCTTCATCGTCGACACCTCTGTCGAGGCCGTGCACGTCAACAACACCAAACGGGCCGACCGCGTGTTTCTCACCGCGTTCGACGACGAAGGCCGCCAGGTCAGCGCGGACACCCTTCCTATCATCGAGCCCTGTGACAAACTCGCGGTCGCTCCCGAGTTCGACCACGACTTCACCGCCATGCCCGTCACGCCAGGCTCCGAGCTGGAAGAGGCGGTTTCCCGCGAGGACGGGTGGGTCGTCAACATGGAGGCCGTGCGGGACTACGACATCGCGGCCGATCGCCGGGCTACCCAGAAAGCGGTCGTACTGGCACACCTGCCCGACCTCATGCAGAGCGGCGAGGCCCGCGGTTTCGTTCTCGGATCCGACGAGCCTGATGGCGCCGGTGGTGCATGAAGTCTCCGTCGCTACAACCCACCTAACCGACACCAGAGCCCCCGCCCGGGCTCTGGCTCTCTACCGTGAACGTTTCGCCGATGCCGCAGCCGTAGTGTCTGCCCCCGAGACCAATCCAGCCCCGCTGAGACCGCTGCTCGGCGAGACGGCAGGCTTCGATGGGCCCGAGCGAGGCCGCATCACGCTCGGTCCGGCATCTGACAGTTCACGACGTGCGTGCGCACAAAGCACACGCAGACCGACTGACGTCGGTCACGGGGTACGGCATGGCGCGAACTGCACCCGGGGACGTACACACAATTCCACGAGGCATCAGCTGGCGCGTGGTCGCTAGGTGAGCCTGCTTCAGTGTGCCGAGATTGCTTGGCACGTTGCCTGCCCCTCCTCGGCCACTGAAGGATGCCCGATGAAAGAACGCTGCATCGGGTCTGGGTTCTGGGAGATCGACGGGTTCCGTGTCGAACGCCGAGCGGGCGTCTGGGGCGTGTATCTGTCTCCGAACACGGCGCCGGTATTCGAGCACCGCACCCTCAAATGGTGCCGACAGTTCGTCGCGGACGGGATGGCGCACGCTGCGCAGGCCGACCGCCAGCGCGCTCTGCCGCGCGCTCGGCGTGCGCGAGCTTAGCTTCCACTCCGAGGGTGCGGCGTGCTGCCAGGTCTAGACCGTCTGGGTCGGCCGGTCGCGGAACAGCAATCGGAGCGAAGGTGCCCACGCTGATCCGGATCGGCAACCTGGCTGGCGCGTACGGGCCAACGAGTCCGCAACCTGACAAGGCCTCTTGTGCGTCCGGCAGATCGCACGACGCTGCAGTCAGGAGTTGCCTCTAGCACCTGTCTTGGGCCGTATGCCGCCTCAGCGATTCTCGAATGCGTTCAGGGCGAGGACCCCAATGAAAGCCGCGATGGCGGGGGTGCCGCTGTAACGACCCTGCGACCGCGCCGTCCGGCCAGGTGCGACCACCGGGCCATTGAGAACAGGTGTGAGGCGGACACGGAGTCTCCGCGGATTACGGCCGGCTACCGCCCTCCGACCCACGCGGCCCGTGCCCGGTTCCTCCGTGGCTGGCGTGGGCATATCGCCCCGTCTCGAAAGCGCGTGACCGAACAGTCATCTATACAGAGAAGAGCGTTCCACCATGGTCAACTACTCCGTCTCCGCCAACCAGCTCAGCGAGGGCGAACTCGTCCTCATCCGCGGCAAACTGTCCTTCTCCCGGCTCACCCGCCTCATCGACGGCGACGCACTGGAGAGGTCCGACGCCCGCAAGGTCCAGAGTGGGGCACTTGCCGTCGGGAAGCCGCACACCACCGCGACCATCACCGAAGCCGAGGTGATTTGCAAGGACCCGGCGAGTCCCTCGACCGAAGAGCGCTACGTCGCCGAGCGCCGCTTCGTCTCCACCAAGCACCCGGAGACCGGCGCGAACTACTCACTGGACTCCAAGGGCAACAGCCTTCCCGGCATCGCGGTACCAGGCGAAGACGGCACGGTAGTTCCGGACACGTCCGGCCGGGAACTTGCCCAAGGCCTCGACGTCACGCTGGTACTGCGCGTGTACAAGCCCAAGGGGTACAGCAACCGCGGCCTGTCGCTGGACCAGGTGATCGTCAACGAGCCTGTCCGCTACTACGTCGGCAACACGAACACGACCGAGCTAGCGGCTCGCGGCATCGTCTTCGGTGCCCCGCCCCAGAACGTGCAGGCTTCCGCAGCGCCGACCACCTCCTCGGCCGGCCCCGCAGTCGTTGACGACGGCACCGGCACGGTCATCGACGAAAACGGATTCGCACTCCCCGGCCCGGCAGCTCCCGGTCCGTACCAGCCGGCCACGACTGCTGGAGCGGGGCCCGGTCACGCGCCCGGACCGCAGGCCGCGGCGCCGGCTGCTCCGGCAGCGGTGCAGCAGGAGGAGAGCATCGAGGCCAAGGTCGCACGTCTGGAGGCGGAGAACAACGCGTTCAAGGATGCCGGGTCGGCGATCGGTGCGGCGCCTGCCCAGGGAGGGCCGGCGAACCCCTGGAGCGACTCCGCACCGGTAGGCGAGCCCGCCGGTATCACCTACCGCGGGTGATGTGCGACCGATCGGCATGGCCTATCCGCGGGTTGCCCTACTGCCGCCGTGCCGATCGGGTCGCGCATCGACACCGTTCGACTTTCGCGCGTGAGAGGCGCCGATGACAATTGACGACCCTCGCATCAGATTTGCCGCGTTCTACGGCAACCCGGCGATCCGCACGCTTGCTGGAGCCGCCCGGTGGACGATCTCGGGCCGCCTCGGCGATGACCCGAACGATCCGGAGGTAACGCGCAAGGCGCCGATCGACCTGCGCTCCTTGCTCGACCACAACCGGCTACGTGGTGCCTGGTCCATCGACGAGCAGTGCCTGGTCGTCCTCGACGAGCTCACCGACAGGATTCCCACGGCCACGAACACCGCCTTCTACCTGCGTGCATCGACCGACGGTCTCATTGTCATCGACATCGAGCCCGACTGCCCAGCGCCGGTCGCCGCGCAGCTGCTCAAGCTGCCCGACGTGCTTTACGCCGAAGAGTCGATGTCTGGTCGCGGCTTCCACCTCGTGACACCACTGCCTGACAATTTCGCAGCGTTCCCGATCGCCGCCGGCAAACGAGTGCTTCGCGAGGAGCAGGGCTGGTACGAGATCCTGCTCGACCACTGGGTGACCTTCACGCGTCGTCCTTTGCCACCGGGGGCCCTGGCCCGCCCGCCCACGCCATGTCCGCCGTTCGCGAGCGTTGCGGACGTCTATGCAGACCTGGCGCAACACGCCAGGACCGCTACAGCGTCCGCGATCGACGTGAACACCGGGGTCGATGTCCCGGACATCCCGGGAGGGCCGCAGATCGTCCGGCAGACCCTGGCCGCGGCCCGTCACCGGTTCAAGACACTCGACCACTTCGATGGTGATCGTTCCCGTTACGAGTTCTCGGTCCTTGGGACGCTGCATCGCCAGATGCTCAACCATCTGGTCGAGCACATCTCGCTCGGGCGCAGGTATTCCAGCAGCGACCTGGCCTGGCTGTTGTTCCAGGCTGCCCAGCAGGTCATTCCAGCGCGCGCGAAGCACAACGAGCGCCGCAACGGGCGTCCGTTCCTGCTCGACCGCGCCGCGGCGATGGTCGCGCAGCAGGAGTCCGACGCCTGACCTCTCGTCACCCGACCACAGAAAGTACCCTCACCATGCGCTTCAACGACACGCTGTCCGAGATCATCTGCCAGGACCTCGAGATGAACATCGTTCCCGCCCTCATGGGCGAGCCCGGAATCGGCAAGTCCTCGTGGGTCGAGGCGCTGGCCTACTCGATGAACACGAAGGCCTTCGTGCTGCCGTGCAATCAGCTCGCCGACAAGGCCGACCTCACTGGTGCGCGCCTCGTACCGACCGACGCCGGGTCCTATAAGCAGGTCTTCTACCCGCACCATGTCATCCAGGACTGCATCGACTACGCCGAGGCGAACCCGCGCGAGTGGCCGATCCTGTTCCTCGACGAGATCAACCGCACGACCTCTGACGTCACCTCCGGCGCGTTGACCCTGGTCACGCTGCGCCGCATGGGACACGTCGAGCTGCCCAAGAACGTCCGCATCATCGTGGCCGGCAACGACAAGGGCAACGTGACCACGCTGGACGAGGCGAGCCTGTCCCGGTTCTCGATCTACCGTGTCGAGCCCGAGGCTGCGACGTTCATGGGCATCATCGGCGACGAACTGAACCCGTGGGTGAAGAAGGTCCTGACGCAGTTCCCGGCGCTGGTCTTCCAGAAGGCCATATCGGGCGTCGTCGCAGCCGACGGCCCTGACGATGACGACGACGCCACGACCTCGTCGTTCGCCGAGTTGTTCGACTCCGGCGAGGAGATGAACCAGCTCACGACGCCGCGCACGATCGACAACCTGTCGCGCTGGCTGAACCGGGCCGACCGCGCACAGCTGTCGCGCTACCTGGCCATGCCGGCGACGATCGGGGATCGCGAGACCACTGTTCTCAACGAGGTCGTCGAGTCGCACGTGGGCAACACGACATTCGCGGTACAGGTCGTCTCGGTCATCGCCGAGGACCTGGCCAGCGGCACCGGCCAGGCGGCGACCAACCAGGTCGTCGTCCCGAAGCCCAACTGTTACGTGGACCTCAAGGCTGCGCAGTCGGTTACGGACCTGGCGGCGCTGATCGCGGACCTGACCGACTCCGACAAGTCCGGCTCGCTGCTCTACGCGCTCAAGGAGCACGAGGACAACACCCGGCTGATCGAACAGCTCGCTCAGGCCACGCAGCAGATCGAGTCCGCCCATACGCGGACGCTGTTCGAGATGGTTTCCGCGCAGCAGGCCGATATGCCGAACGTCGAGGCATTCCTCAACGGCGGGACGCCACTCGCGGACGCGCTCAAGCCGCTGCTGTCGGCGTTCCTCTGATCCGTGAGCCGGTCATCCGACACCCGATAGGAGGGATGCGCAGCTATGACGATCACCGTCACCAATCAGAAGCCTGCCGTGCTTGACCCGGTCCACACGATCTCGTGCAAGGGCGTATACGATCCGCTGTCGGCGATCGGGTCCGTCATTGTGGATCCGCTGCGGGCGCCGCTCAACCCCGGTGCTCCGGCGAGCATCACGGATGCGCACGGCAACGACATCGGTCCGGGTATCGAGCAGCTGCTCATGCCCTGTCTGACCGGCACAGTCCAGCCGGCGGCCGAGCAGATCATGAAGGAACTGCTCGGCCAGACCCTGGTCAGCTACGACCAGGGCACGCCCCTGCCGGTGGGCGAGTTGTTCGCCGCCCAGGCCGGTCGGGCGCACAAGCTGCCCGCCCCGAGCCGCACAGTCATCTACACGGCCCGCGAGGACGTGATCCCCGCCGCGAAGGGGCTCTTGTCGGGCTCCAGCGCCGACGAGTTCTTCGCGACACTGGCCTACGCATACCACCCGGACACGCTCGGGTTCTGGTTCCAGTCGGCGGCCGCGTTCGATGATTTCAAGGCTTGGCTCACCGGCCAGACCCAGTCCATGAGTACGGCGCTGCCCGCTCAGACCGTGAGGCTGCTCGGCGACTTCGCCGCGCTCTCGCTCAAGGGCCTGACCGAGTCGCTGCAGCTGCGCGTCAACGACGCTGACGGTAACGACGAGTTCTCGTTCGCCCGGGTGATCGTGCACATGCTCATGATCTATGTCGAGCAGCAGCGAGCCCAAGCCCAAGCTCAGCAGCCCGCAGCAAGGCCCGACACCGTCGGGGTCCTTCCGTTCACCGTCGGCGAGCTGTTCTGCCCGCGTTCACTGGTAATGGTGAACGTCGAGGCCCACGCCCGGGCGCGGGCCGGCAAGGTCACTACCGAGTGGAGGATCATCAACCAGGCTCTGGTCGCGCCGGTGAAGGTCGTTTCGCACCAGGCCCTGTCGAAGCTCACAACCCTGCAGCGGGCGACCGCCCGAGCCAAGGCCCTGGCCAGCGCGCTGCCCGTCGGCAAACCGGCCGGCAGGGCTGCCCGGGTGGTGTTTCCGCAAACAGCCGCCCTCCAAGGTCGACCTGTTCGCGGCGCTCACCCGGGTACTGACGCGGATGGGCAAGGTCAACCGGTCACAGAACATCTTCCGCAAATCGAAGACCACCTTCCTCAAGGCGAACCGCCGCGACCCCGACGACTTCAACAAAGCCGGCCGGATCACCAGCGTGAGCTACATGCCCGATCTCCACGTCTACGTGGACACCTCCGGGTCGATCACCGAAGCGAACTACCAGGAGGCGGTCCTGATGCTCATCCGGATCGCGAAGAAGCTCAACGTCAACCTGTACTTCAATTCGTTCAGCCACGTGCTCTCACAGGAGTCGCTGCTCAAGGTGGAGAACAAGTCGATCACGCATATCTGGAGGGAGTTCCGGAAGGTTCCCAAGGTGGACGGCGGAACCGACTACCTGCAGATCTGGCGACACATCAACGCCAGCGCGGTGCGCACGCGCCGACTGAGCCTCGTCATTACCGACTTCGAGTGGTCACCGCCGTCGACGCGCGAGGACCATCCGGTCAACCTCTACTACGCGCCCTGTGGGGCTATGGATTGGGACTCCATGGTCGGCAGCGCGAAGTCCTTCACGAAGGCCATGAAACATATCGATCCGGCCATCGCGCAGCGCTTGCTGGGAATGATCGCCTGAGCCGTCGCGACCCTACCGGCGGTGCCAGCCACGCTTCGGCCGGCACCGCCGCTCCCGTACATGTCCCGTCACCCGCGAAGGAGCAGGATCAATGGGCCTCCAGAACTTCACCGGTCGTCCCGACGACGACGACGCGAACTCGCCGAGTGGAACCGGCGGATCCCCGCTACCACCAGGCTTCCCGTCCTCCGGCGTGCCCGCGGGCAACAGCGGCGGCTCTGCCTACGACGCCGACGCCGTCGAGGAGATGCTTGTCGACTACAACGAGAGGTACCAGAACGCGGAGCCCACGCTGTTCCGTGACCGGCTCATCGAGCAGGTCCTCTCGGTCCTGATCGGCAAGACCAAATCCAACGCGCTGCTCGTCGGCCCCGCGGGCGTCGGCAAGACCAAGATCGTCGAAGACATCGCCCGCCGCATTGCCCTCGGCGACGTTCTTATCCCCGACCAGCTCAAGAACCACACGGTCTACGAACTGCCGATCTTCAACCTGGTCGCCGGGTCCGCCTTCGTCGGCGCGCTGGAGGAGAAGGTCAAATCGATCGTCGACTACGCCTCGGACCCCAAGAACAAGGTCATCTTGTTCATGGACGAGATCCATCAGCTCACCAGCGGATCCGACGGTGGCACGTACACGAAGATCGCGCAGATCCTCAAGCCGGCGTTGGCGCGCGGCGACATGCAGGTCATCGGCGCTACCACCACGCAGGAGGCCCGGCTACTCGACGACGACCCCGCGTTCAGGCGCCGCTTCTCCCGGCTCGTTGTCGACGAGATCACCCCCGACGAGACCGCCGCGGTGCTGAAGAAGATCCGGCCCGGCCTGCTGGCCCACTACAAACAGCAGATCACCGTCACCGACGACGTACTGGCCTCCGTGGTTCGTGTCGCCGACGAAAACTCCCACGCGGGGTCCCACCGGCCCGACAGCGCGATCACACTGCTGGATCGTGCAATGGCCGACCGCGTGCTCGAGCAGAAAAGGCTCATCACTGCGGCGATTGCGGGCGGCGACGCCGCCACCGCTCAAGCACTACAGGCGATCCCGCGCTTCCCGCTCACCGAGACTCGGGTCCTCGACGTCGCCCGGCGCATGCTCACCGGCAACACCATCAAGAACGTCCTCGACATCACCCAGCTCAGCTCCGCCCTGACGGAGCGCCTGCAGGGCCAAGACTCCGTGCTGGGCACCCTGGTCGATCGGATCGCGCGCGAGGAGCTGGGTGTCTTCCCCCGCACCGCACCCGTAGCGTGGCTGTTTGCCGGTGCCTCCGGCGTCGGCAAGACCGAAACGGCGAAGATCGTCTCCGAACAGCTGACCGGTCAGGAGCCGATCGTGCTGAATATGACCGAGTTCCATCACGAGTCATCCATGTCCCGGATCATCGGAGCGCCGCCGGGCTACGTCGGGTCGAACTCCAACGCCGAACTCCCCTTCGACTCACTCGAATCGAACCCGCACCGGGTCATCCTGCTCGATGAATTCGAGAAGGCCGACCGCGCAGTGCAGCGCCTGTTCCTGCAAGCGCTCGACGAGGGCTACATCACCACGGCCCGGGGCAAGCGGATCGACTTCTCCAAGGCGTTCGTCTTCGCGACGACGAACGCTGCCAGGGAATGGCTCGATGGCAACCAGCTCGGCTTCGGCGCCGGACCGAAGACAGTCTCAAACCGTAGTCTGAACGCCGCGCTGGGGCAGTTCTTCGACGCCGAGCTGCTCGGCCGCTTCTCGCTGGTCGTCGGGTTCAACCCCATCGACGAGAAGGTCTACTGCCAGGTCCTGACCGCGAACTACGCGCAGCAGCGCCGGCGCATCCTCGGCGCAAATACTCGGCTCGGCCAAGTGCTCCCCACGGCCATCCCGGACGATGAACTGGCTGCCATCTCTAAGCGGACCTTCGTTCCCAGCCACGGGGCTCGCCCCGCCGCGCGTGCTGTCAGGGCCTGGATCGAGGACGCCCTGATCGCTGCCCAGACTCCCGGTCCGGTCGCGCTCGTGCCGCAGGCAAGCGCCAACGTGGAGGATCCGGCGCTCAGCGCCTGACCCTCGCTGCGGGGGGAGCAGCCCGGGAGTCTGCATCGGGAAGCAGGGCCCGGGGCGATCCACCGCGCGCTGCCTGCGGCGCGCGGTGCTCGGGGCCTGACGGCCCCGACGGGTGGGAGATCGGGGCACTCCGCCACCGGCTGTCCGATCGTCCACCAATCGGTCAGCGTCTTCGTCTCCGCAATCGTGTCAACGCGGCCGTCCGAGTCGTGCCTGACGCGCATCGCCGACTCGTCTTGTCCGTGCAGCGAACGTGTATCGGTCCTGCTCTCACACAGCACGCCGATGCCATGCGGCATCCCTCCTCAGTCATCATTCGCCGGATCCCAGAAAGCGTGCGCCATGCCCCTCCTGCTCGACGACATCGATCTCACGACGCCGGCCCGCGACGGCCAAGGCAGTCGACCCGAAGTTCTTCTCCTCGAAGCTCACCGGCAACGGCAAGTACTCGACGGGCCTGCTGCACGGCCAGCTGCGCCCGGCCAGCACTCTGCACAACAGCGCCTACGCCGCGCTTGCCATCGACCACATCGAGGTCAAGGCCAGCTCCACCCAGAACGGCGTCACGGTGGTGAGCATCCCGTTCGCGCCAGTACTGCGCCGGGCACTCACCGAGACCGGCGGCTCCTTCACGCTTGCCACCCCACACGACCAGGACCGCTGCACCGTTGAGACCGGCTCGGCGGATTGGGACCTCGCTTTCGACATGACCCCGCAGGCAGCGAAGCTGTTCGAAGACGCCAACGGCGGCGGCGCGAACGGCGGCCCCAAGATGAGCCGCGACTTCGTCGTTCAGTACCGGATGGAGCTGTACTTCTTCAAGAAGGGCACCACTGAGCCCGAGCGCGCGCCGATCGCCTCGACCGCGTCTGGCCTCCTCATCCACGACGCGACCGTCCTGGTGAGCTGGGACACCAGCCCAATGGACAACGCCGCGGCCTTCGTGGCAGGGGCCCTGCGGGCTGTCGGTCTCACGCACCAGAACCCTGACACGCTGGCCGACTGGCTGACGAACGAGTTCAACGTCCACGAGCGCATTACGCGCCAGGCCGAGATCTGGGACTCCGAGGCGATCGCTGGTGAGGTCCTGGCCTACGTCGGCGGCCTTCCCAGCTCGCCCACGGACCAGCAACTCAACGCTTTGGCCGTGCAGCTGCGCTACCTGGAAAACTACAACGTTCCGCTCGAGGCGTACCGCTCGATCCACCAGAAGATCGAGGCCACCTTCAGCGACAAGACCGCGGCAGCGCTGTCCAAGCAGAACCTCAACCTGCTGATGAGCCACACGCTGTCCCACCTCGAGGGGATGAAGGGGCAGCTGACATCCATCGCGATCCCGGCAGCCGCCCCAGCCATGCCGCCACACCTGTCCGTTCAGCAGCGCGCCGCGCTCACCACGCACGAACCGCTCGTGATGGTGCAGGCCGGCGCCGGCACAGGTAAGAGCACAGTGATCCTCGAGCGCATCAAGTACCTCGAAAGCTGCGGGGTGGCCGCTTCCAACGTCACGGTGCTGAGCTTCACCAACGCCGCGGCCGACAACATCACCGCGAAGAACCCTGCTGTCGGGTCGATGACCATCGCCCGGATGATCAATGACATCTACAAGCTGAATTACCCGATGCACGAGCTGTCGAGCATCGACACGATCATCAACTCGATCGACATCTTCTACCCGACGAGCAATTTCGCTGCCGGATTCCGGGCGCGCCTGCTCGAGGTCGACCAGAACAAGACAGGTGCTGTCACGGCGCTGAACACCTACATCGAGAACCACTTCGACGACGTCATCGCCATGCTCGACACGATCAAGCAGACCTCGCTCGAGCTGGAGATCATCATCTGCTACCAGCGGATCGACACGATGACCGAGCCGGCGCACGTCCAGTGCGAGCACCTGATCATCGACGAGGTGCAGGACAACTCGATCTTCGAGTTCATCTACCTGCTGAAGTACATCACCAAGCATGCCCAGTCCCTGTTCATCGTCGGCGACGCCAGCCAGACCCTGTACGAGTTCCGCTCGGCGAACCCCCGAGCGCTCAACACGCTGGAGGGTTCAGGGGTCTTCGTGACGTTCAAGCTGACGACGAACTACCGGTCGAACCAGGAAATCCTGGACTTCGCCAACGTCGTACTCGGCGACCTGGAGACCAATCAGATCGCAGGCATCCAACTGCAGGCCAATTCACTCGTGGTCCCGACAGCGAAGTCGTTCCAGGAAAAGGTCCTGCTCGACTACCGTGCCGTGTCCAAGCTGACGTCGTTCGTCACCCAGGACCTGGGCGGCATCGTGAGCAGCACCATCTCGCGATACGTAGATGGCTGCCTGGCCCGTGGAGAGCAGGTCTGCTTCCTGGGCTACTCGCGTCGCGAAGTGGCTGTGATGCAGGCCGCGCTCCAGCAGACGTACCCGCAACGGCACATCGCTTCGCTTGTCAGCGACAAGGTCTTCGCGACAGACATCTTCTCGAAGTACATCAAGTTCTTCTGGAACGATGTCCTCCAGGTCCAGCCCCCCAGCGCCTCCTTCGTGGTGACCCAGGGCATCAAGGACAACCTGGACAAACTCACGAAGAACGCCGGGAACTCAAAAGTCGCCACAGCGGTGATGGGCATGGTGTCGAAGTGGTGGCTGGAGAACGCCGCCACCATCCGTGGATGGGAACAGCTCTACCTGCAGGTAGCACTCACGCAGGACGACTTCTTCGAGCGTCTACGGGACAACCTGCTCTCGTTCGAGATTCGTCACAACGCGGTGCGCCAGTCGCTGGTGAACCAGAAGAATCGCGACCGCAAGGCGAAGAACGCCGAGTCGGACGCTGACCTGCTGGTCTCGACGATCCACGGTGCCAAAGGCATGGAGTTCGACAACGTCGTGGTCCTGCATAAGGAGAACACCGCGATGACGCAGTCGAGCCGTCGCGAGTTCTACGTCGCGTTCACCCGCGCCAAGAAGACCGAGTACATCCTCTCCTACGGCACGGTGAAGAATCCGCCGATCGAGAGCAGTTACGAGCAGATTGTCAGCCTGCTGACCAAGCGCGACAGCCAGACGGCCGCGCGTGCCGCCGGCCTCGACCC
Organism: Kribbella qitaiheensis; assembly: GCF_014217565.1. Lineage (NCBI taxonomy): Bacteria > Bacillati > Actinomycetota > Actinomycetes > Propionibacteriales > Kribbellaceae > Kribbella > Kribbella qitaiheensis. The sequence continues at coordinate 2,137,785 of NZ_CP043661.1, read as the reverse complement.
GGACCTTCTGGAAGACGACGCCGACGGCCCCGATCCCAGCTCGGTAGACGACCGGCCCGCGGTTGCCCAGGCCGTCTGACGACCGCTCACTTACACACACCGCATGGGCGGGCGCTTCATTCAGCAAACGCGCCCGCCGCTGCGGCAACTCTCATCCATCCGCGTCCACGACGCAGCCCGAAGGAGACGGCCTTGACTGCAATCGACACACACTCTGGGCCCGACGAACTGATCGAGAGGCCGCCCGCCACCTACGACCTCATCATCTGCTGCGACGACCAGATCCTCTTCCGCGACCACTACGAGACGCGCGAGAAGCGACTGAGCCAGTGCGTCGGAATCCTGACCGGCTCCGACCTCCTGACCACCACGATCACCGCTGAACGGGCCTCCCTGATCCACGAACGGCGGGACGTCCATGCTACGCAGGGGAGCGACAACCCCGACCTGGTCGTCAAGGAGATCGCTGAGCTCTGCCATAGATGGGGCGTTCAAATCTATGCGGGCACGACGTCAAAGCGGAACCGCGACACTGCCGGCTCAGAGCCCGGGGCTGTGCCTGGCGTTCTCTATTCCGTCATTACCGAGTACGGCCCCGGCCAGATCGCTGCCGAGCACTTTCCTGACCGCGAATCCCGCATCGCCGGTCTCGTCGACCGCGCCGAGCAGTTCTTCGCCACACCCGGCCAGATCCCCGACTTCGTCCTGTCCGACGAGAAGCGCCTGGCTGCACTGGTGGCGACCTTTCTCATGCCGGCCGCCATTTCTCTGACCGAGTCCGTACTCGACGAATCAGACGGTGTGTACCGCCCGACCGGCATCGCCTCCCCCCTAGGAGAAATCTCCAGCCCGAACAACAGAGCTGGTTGATGCCGACCTGACGCATTCAGGGGGGCGCCCGCTTTGCTCAGCCCGCGGGGCTCAGCGTGACGTGATGCGCGACAGATGAAGTATCACCGGCTCTACTTCGCCGTACCAGACCATCTCCGCCTGATCCTCACCACATCTTTCGATGCGGAGCCCGGGGACGCCCCCGAATTCGCCGTCGCTGTAGTCCTTGGCGGCTAGTCGCGTGACGACGTCAGGCAGTTCCGGACCATTGATCCACTCGAGTCGTGCGATGTCTGTTGTCGTTTGCCACGTGTCCATCCACTGTCGAGAGCGATCGCTGAACAGCGAAGTCCGGAGCACCGTGCACACCTGTCCGATCAGCAGCGCCGCCGGCGTCGCCAGGAAGGTCTTGTTGTACACCTCGTTCGGCGACAGTTCGGTCCCAGTCACGATGTCAGGCGTGCTTTCGTAGATGTGGCTAGCCAGGTCCATGTCGGCGTTCCGTTCTCGATGGGTTGCGCTGGTGGTCACGCCCGCTGGCGGTAGCCAGTGATGGTCTTTGTCTGACGGGGGGAACTTCCGGATGTGCAAGGTTGCTGATCCAAGGGTCACGGCCGTAGAACCCGATGAATCGCTGACGTAGGCGCTGGGTATACCGATGCCCGGATCGGTGAGCGCTGATGCGATGTCCTCGGCCGGGATGGGGCCGTTGAACGCGAGGTTCCACCGTCCATTCGTCTTCCACAAGGTGCGCCGTAGCCGGCGGAAGGAGCCCGAACGGCCTCGCTGTAGTGGGTCCCGCAGCAGGGAGCCCAGAGCCCAGTCTCCGCGGGGATGTTGGCTAGTCAGCCGCACCACGATGCCCGCGATCAGCGTCTGCAGGTCTGGGTCGGCCGCTGGCATTGCTGCCGCGATCTTCGCCTCGCCGGGTGTCAACGGCTGGCTCACCTGGCTGGCGCTCCGGCATTGTGGCCAGCGGTAGCTGTCGCTGGCGGCACTCGGAGCAATGTAGGCCTCCTTGGACGTCTGAGTGCCTTGAAGGCGGAGGAGCCCGCCAGTGGGTAGATGCAGGAACCGGTACCACCGGCCGTACTCGTCTGCTTCGTAGCAGCGCAGGCCAGGGATTCCTGACGCTGAGCCGGCGGCGCCTCTGGGCAGGATCTTCTGGATGAGGTGCCGGTGGATGTCGCTCAGCAGCACCAGTTCGTCATGCCAGGGGGAGATGACGATGTTCTCGCGGAGGATCTCGCAGCTGGAACAGGCCGCCAGGTCTCCCTGCCCGGAGGCGATCTGGTCGCCCTGGTTGAAGAAGAGCATGCCGAGGAAGAACCTGAGCGCGCGTTGCTGAGGGGTGCAGACATCGAGACCGTGTGAACCGTCACGGGCGATGTTCCGGGCGGCCGGCCACTTGGGCTCCTGCGTGTACGAGACGCGAAGGCGAGCGGTGCGACCGAGAGTGCGAGACATGGCTATCCCATCTGGGCCGCCCGGACAGGCAATGGGGTGTCGTGGCCGTGCGCAGCAAGGTCGCTTTCACAACGAGATGGGCATGATCCCTGCCCTCAACTCCAGCTACGGGCCGTCCGGGGGCGCCGCAGCCAGATCTCAGCTCTCGGTCCGAGTCTTAGCTGTAGGACCGTAACACCAGCCGTGCCGCGGCCGGAACACCTAGGGCTTTCACCTTGATACAGCGTGTCGCCGGGAGCGGAACAGAGCTCGGACAGCCCTGAGCTGCTGGATCCCACAGAGGATCGCCGCCGGCGCGACCAGCCGATACAGGTTGGGCCGGTCGGCCCAGTCAGAGGAGCACCCCGTGGACACCAGCAATACCGAGGTCACGGCCGAACTCCTCCCGGACTACAGGTGGAAGAAGTGCCCCTGCGGACGGGAGCACGGCAACGGAAGGCGCAGTGGAAATCGCGATACCAAGCGCGACTGTCCTTGCGGCCGGATACACGGAGCTGACGAGACTGTCGCTGTCGGTCGGTTCCGTCCTGCCGGCCCGACAGGTTACAAAGCGAGCCCAGCGATTCGGCCGGATGCGCCCCTCCGGCGTACACGACAAGAAGCGGAGCTGGACGTCTGCGATGAGCTGTCGTCGCCTGACATGCCCTGCCGACCACGAGGTGGCCGATGACACGCGAGGGCATTGGGGTTGCCGGACTGAGCAACCACTGCTGAGTGCACCAGCCCTCAACTACTCACACATCCTGCGAAAGCGAGAGCTCTTCATGCCTGCTTCCACGATCGTCGCCTCCGGCGGTGCATACCGCCTGTACGGCGACGCCGTGAAGACCTTTGAGCGACTGCCAGTCGCTACCTACACGATTGCCTTCTCGGAGCTGAGCGGCTACACCCTGCATCGCGTCGAGCCCCTGGCATCGGGGGAGGAGGCCATCTACGGGAGCCATGCGGAACGAGTCCGCCGGATCGCCAGCGGCTACTCGGCGATGAACCGGTCGCTGGGCGTCATCCTCTCCGGCGACAAGGGCATGGGTAAGAGCCTGATGGTCCGGATGATCGCCGAGCGGATGCGCGATGAGCGGAGCTTGCCCACCGTGCTCGTTCAGCACGCCACACCTGGCCTCGCGTCGTTCCTCGACGAACTCGGCGAGACCGTTGTCGTCTTTGACGAATTCGAGAAGGTCTTCCCGAATGAGGGTGAGAACGAGGCACAGAACCAGTTCCTGAGCTTGTTCGACGGGCTCAGTACTACGAAGCGCCTGTACGTGCTCTCGGTCAACGAGTTGCGCCGCGTCAACGACTACATGCTCAACCGCCCCGGTCGCTTCCACTACCAGCTGCGCTTCGCCTACCCGGACGCCGAGACCGTAGCGGAGTACCTGCGCGACCAGGTGCCTGGGATCGACGAAACGCAGGTGGCCACGGTCGTCGACTTCTCCCGCAGGTATGACGTGAACTTCGACCACCTACGCGCGATCGCCTTCGAGCTCAGCCTGGGCGAGGTGTTCGCCGACGTCATCGGCGACCTGAACATCAAGCGGAACGAGACCTTCACCCCCTACGTGGAGGCCCACATCACCTGGGACGACGGGGACACTGATGTGATCTCCGGCCAGGTCGACCTCTTCGACCGCGACGGCCTGCAGTCGATCGATGCCTGGGAGCTGGAGACCTCCTTGCAGTTCCGTGTGCGCGACGCCGTGCCGTCGAAGGACGGCTACCTCTTGCCGCGCGGTGCCTTCGAGACCGTCGACACCCGCGACCAAGAGGACCGGCAGAACGACGAGAAGCCCCGTGCCGCCATCTCGGTGGTACTGCGCCGGACACGACAACAGTCCATCGACTTCTGACACCGACCTGGAAGCAGGCCCGTCCATGCCCAAGTATCGCGTCATCTCTGAACTGGATCCGGGCGCTGAGTGCCGTGATCCCCGCGGGACCCGCTTGCGCCTGGACGAGGCCCGCATCGTGACAGTCGTCGAGGCGGGGAGCCTGACCGAAGCCGCCGATGAGGCTCGGGTTACCGACCCGCATTGTGAACGCCGCATGACTTCCGTCGAGGAGCTCCATCCCGGGGTTTCCTTGTCCGACGAGAGACTCAGCTGTGCCCTCGGCGGGGCCGGCGGCTCGCCGACCGGCGAGCCCCTTGTAGATCCCGAGACATTCACTGACGACCACCTACCGCTCCACCGGCATCGTGAGTTCGTCACCGTCGTCGCACAGGTCGTCTACGGCCTGCGCGAGTCCGGCCTCGTACCCGGCCTGGATATCTCCGTGCTCGTCACCGGGTTCGACGAGCCCTACGCGATGATCGAGATCCACGACGACGCGCGCGGTATCCACGTCTCCCGAGGAAGCGAGATCCGCCGGCTTACCGACGACCCCTCGGCCAGCGGATGGCAGGGCGTCCTGGCCGTGGCGCGTGCGGTCGTCGCCTTCAGCAACGACCTGCACTGAGCGCGATGCGAACCGACCGCCTGATTATCTGTCTGGCGATCGCAGCGTTCGGGATCTTGGTCCTCGCCGCCATCACCGGTCACGAACGACGCCGCCGAGACCCGATGAGGTTCTACAGCTGGCCCGAGAAGCAGCTGCTGATCCGCCAGGCCAACGGCCGCTGCGAGCACAAGCCACCTTTTTGGCGCCGCTGCCCGGCACAGGGCACGCAGGCAGACCACGTCGTCCCTTGGAGCCGCGGCGGTCCGACCGAGCTGTGGAACGGACAGCTGCTCTGCCACCGGCACAACAAACGGAAGTCGAACCGCGTTCCGGGCCCGCTGTATCGCTGGCGGCTGCAACGCCGCCGCGCAAAGTACTGAACAACATGACATGGAAGCAGAAGCAATCGGAACCCTGGAGGTTCAAATCCCTCCGAGCGCGCGCGACTTCGATTCCCGAGTAGGCCGCGGGCATCGGCACCTGACATGGAGGTAACCGCACTTCGTTTCGTCCATCTCGCCCGTGCAGTACCAGCAGCCGCCAGCCCCTCCGCAGGCATTGTTGCAGCCTGCGGAGTCTGCATGACGCGGGCTGCCGCCGGCATGTGGTTTTCCGGCAACGCACTCGTGCTCCCCGGCTCCATCCATGCCCAGGACCGGCTCCGAGCGGCGCGAGTCGATCGAGGTGACCGACATCGTTGCAGCCAACAACCACGACACCCGGGTTCGGCGCTGTCCTGCGCAAGAAGGCCGGCCAGCTGACCGAGTTCGTCCGGGACCCATTCATCGTCGCTGAGATCCTCGGCGGCCGCACCCCACCCAGTTGCAGAGAGCGAGCTGACCCATGACCAAACCAATAGTCGTAATCGTCCAGGCGGCTGAGCAGATCCGCGTCCAGCAGCAGTACGCCAACCTTCCCCAGCACGGCCTGGTCGTCGCGGTGGAACAGCGCACCACCGGCGCCGGGCGCAGCATTCTTCTGGACCCCGATCAGATCGCCGAGCTCCGCAACGCGCTGTCGGCTTGGCTGGACGAGCACCAATCGGTGTCGGCGTGAGCGCGCGCAAAGATTTCAGGGCGTCGTGCCAAAAAGTTCAAGTGGACAAAGGAAACACAACTACAAGCTGTGCGCCAGAAGGACTGCCGTTGGAGTTCGCCGAGCCTGCGCTGTTCGAGGCTCACATGGCCGACGTGCACGGTTTCAAGTCGTTCTCGCAGCACACGTCACCCTCGCTCCGCACGCCGACCTGGGTCAGTGCTGCGGACAAACCCTGGAAGTGGCGTCCAACGAAGAGCGCGAAGATCTTCACGCCAAAGCCGTTGGAACCAGGTGCCGACGTGACCTGGCGTGAGTACGCCCCGACCGGCCGGACACTCACCAATCCGAAGGACACCAACGAGTTGACAGGGCAGCACGTCCCGGAGTCCACACAGCCTGAGTCCGAGTGGATCGAGCGCACAGGCCAGGTGTGGTCGCTCAACTCGAACAGCTCAGTCTGGGTGGTGCCGCACCTGCCGGCCCGCGAGGAGCTCGCCGTACTGGTGGACCACAAACGCCATGACGCGCGCGCGGTCGGGTTCTACCTGCGCACCGTCGATACAAAGATCGCTCCCTTGCCTGGAACGGCATCGCCGAACTACTCGAGCAGTTGCGACGAACCCGCCTTGGAGGTCGTCCTGTGACCACCTTCAGCAGCCTGCTCGGCCGGTTCGACGAATGGGTCGCCGAACGCGACCGTGTCGAACACGATGAGCCCTACTCCCGCCGTGCATGGGAAGCGTCTGACGATACCGGCATCGAGTTGCTGCGCGAGTTCGTGGCCGCCGTCCGTGCCCACGACGAACACACGTGCCGCATCGGGCCGGTCTGCCAGCATTGCGGTGGCCGGCTGAAATGGTTCGCAGGCAGTGGCACCTACAGGACCAGCACTCCGCTCGGCCGGACAGACCAGTGCCCGCCAAGTCCGGATCGGTACCACCATCCGAGTGGCGCAGAGCCCCGCACTCTCGGCGCACTCGCTGCCGGGCAGCCGCTTCGCGTCGATCCCCGACTCGCGCCGCGAACCGAGGCAACCATGACTGACAAACCGCGACCCTGCCCTGCTTGCACGGCTGTAGCCGGCCAGCCGCACCACGAAGACTGTCATGTCGCTCAATGTCTCAGTACAGGAAACCAACGCCTCTACTGTGCCATGTTCGGCCGGCAGAGCCACGACTGCGGTGACCAGGCATGGTCCGGTGAATGGCCCGGCAAGGCTGAATGCCGAGAGCTCGGCTGGTACGTCTACGGCGACCCGAGCGTGGAAGGCTACTGGGTCCGCTGCGACCCCGACCACCCTCAGGCAACCGAGGACCTCAATCGTCTCGTCACCGATGCCGAGTGGAACCCGGATCTGCAGCGCTGGCAACTGAGGCCGTGATCGGCGGCAAGCACACCCGCGGCTGGCTAGGCGTCATCTGGTGCTGCCGTCACAGGGACTGAACTCCGCCAGGTCACTTTGCGCGTCGTGCGCGTACCGCGATCGTCGTCCTGCCCACGGCAGCACCGTTGATTGCGAGGGACCATGGCTTGGATCGGCTGTCCGCATTGTGATGAGAAATGTGACACCTCCGGGCGCTATACCTCTCCGGCGAACCGGGAGCGCGATCACCGCTGGTGGGTTGAGGAGCACGTCTCCGGCAGGTGTGTTGTGGACGACCTGTCCACGGAAGAGGCAGCCGTGCGCGAGATCCCGGCGACAAGTTGAAGACGCGACGGGCCTCTGATCGAAGCGCGCCCCGGTCACTGACCTGTCTCTCGGCTCGTACCCCTATCTGACTCAATCGATTAAGGAGCCCGTCATGGGTGCAAGCATGTGCACGGCGTACGTCGCCTCGCTTCCCGACGCCAAGCTCGACTGGGATGCCGGTTCGGTGGCTGTGGGCGAGATCGCTGATCCAAGTGCCTTCGGGTGGGATTCGTTCGAGCTTGAGACTCAGGACGAGTTCCTCGACGACGATGGCGACATCCCCGAAGGGCCGACCTTCGAAATGACCGATCTCGCGACACTCAAGAAATATGGGCGCCGCGTCCTCACCGAGCTCAAGGACGCGCTGGACACCCCCGACGTCACGTTGCTGACGATTGGTGGCTACTGGATCTATCTCACCGGAGGACTCGACAACGACGCTGGAGGCGACGACGAGTACGGCGCGATCTACGCCTCTGGGGGACTTCCCGACCTTGTGATGAAGGCCGTGGGCTTCGTCCTGAAGCCCGAGGATCCGCCGTCGCGCCGATCCGGCGCCCAAGGAGATGCGACCGATACCGACATCGTCGATGCGATCGCGCTCGGCCTTGGAACGAAGCCGGACTGGAGTGGCGCTGACGAACTTACGTGGATCGCGAACGCGATCGCCAAGGTACGCCGCCATCCCGGCGATACAGACCCGGTCGAGTACTACGAGGACTTCACAGGGCGAACCGGGTTCGACCCACTGGACGACGACTTTCTGAGCCGATATGTCGGCGAGGTAGCCGCGGAGGACGACGATCAGGACGACGGGGAGGTCGGCTGATGGTCAGCACAACTCGCCGCACCGTGGCAATCAGCGCGGTTGCGGCCTGCAGCTCAGATGTCCTGGTCGACTGACTGACCGGCTTCTTCACCCGGGTGATGGTCGGCATCAGCAAGACCTGGGGCGGTTTGAATGCCTGGCTGCACGCACCGCTAGACATGGATCACCTTGTCGCAGCGATTGCGTCGGTGGCCATTCCGCTGCTCATCATCATCATCTTCGTCGTCATCGCTGTCTTGTCCGACGACTGAGACCAGCGACCCTGATCTTGATACCGACACCGAACCCCGAGTGCAATCTTGCGCTCGGGGTTCCGTTTTTTCACGCCTGGACTATGCCGAGCTCGCGAATGCCTGCTTGGGGTCAGCTGCGGACTCTGGGTTCGCGGGCAGGTTCTCGATGCCGGTGCCGCCATCAGCATCTTGCTTTGGCTGGAGCTGCCGGTTCACGATCCGCGAGGCGGAGAACTTCAGCACGGAGTAGTCGTCGACGTCGGAACGGCCGAAGTGCACTTTGTGTCCGCGGTGCGTCTGCAGGTAGAAGCGTCCGAACCCGGTGAGCGCGACGCTTTGGCCGTGAGCGACGGTTTCCAGCAGCTCTTTGAGGATGTCTTCGTAGACGGAGCTGACCGTCCGGGCAGGCCAGCCTCCCCGTGAGGCGACGCGCGAGATGAACTCTCGCTTAGAGATCCGCTGCGGCTGATCGGGCATATCGATGGTCATGTTCCTGCTTTCTCTGCGGACGAGCGGAGGCTGGCCTGTCCGCGCTGTAGTCAGCCGGTTGCTGTCGACCGGTCCGGCAAACGAGCGCAGCCAGCCGGGTCCGGTCTCGTTTGTCCACCCATCAGAACTCGAAGCCTTCCTCCACGAGGGTTCGGCCGTCTCGCTCCTGGATGTCGACGGTCTCGACCTGTGTGATGGTCCGCCGGACCTGCTTGGTTTGATCGCGTTCCTCCTGCGCGGCGACCTGGTGCGCTGCGCGCAGTTTCGCCTGGATTCCTTCACGGCCGAGCTCGGAGGCGGCAGCTATCGACGATGTCACGAACTCGGCCGCGGCCGAGCGGGTACCGCTTTCTTGCTGCTGTTGCCGGGCCTGTTCCCATTCGGCCCGGTCCTTCGGAGTGACGAAGCCAAATCCGGAGGCGATCTGGCTGGGGCGGGGCAGTCCGTTGCCTTGATGCTGGCGGCTCATGCTTGCGGCTCTCCATCTGTTGTCGAAAATGCTGATTGGGGTAGTCGGTGCCGCGATGCCTGGTTCAGCCTCGGCGGTTGTTGGTGGGGGTGGTTCCGTTCAGGCGTGGTACTCGTCCTCGTCTGCGGGACCAGGCGGGGGCCTGTCGGCGCCCGGCTGGCTTGTCGTGGAGGTGTCGCTTGCTGTGCCTTGCTGCGCTTGCCACCTGTCGTAGGCCTCGGCAGGGTCGTTGCCGACGTGAGTGGTGAACTGCTGCCAGCCGGGCCCGTACCGTTGCGCCCAGCGACGGGCAAATTCCGGATAGGCGGCGTCGACGGCTTCCAATGCGTCGGCATAGGCATTCGAGTAGAGCAGCCGTTGTTCCTTCTCGGTCACTCCGTCCGCGGCCATCGCCGCCTGCATCGTGCGTGACTGGTAGAGCCGTTGTGGCATCACCCCGACCATGTCCTGGCCGTCGATGTTCTCGACGCGGGCGACGCAGCCGAGCATGTAGCCGACGAGGTCCTGGTTGAAAGCCTCCAGGTCGCCGTGGGCAGCTGCCTGGGACATGGTCATCGCCATGGTTTGGGACATTCGAGCCTGGTGTTCGGTCCGGCCCATCTGGGACCGAAGCGTGAACGCGCCGCGCACACCTCCGCGGCCATTGATGCCCGCGTACCGGGTGGGATCGAAGGTCTGGCCGGTGCAGTCCTCGAACTCGCCGCGCCAGATTCTGTGTACGTGGTCGGTCCCGGTGATGCGTTCGTCGTGTGGGGCCGCCATCTGCCACTGGCCGTGGGCGAGCCCGTCGACCATCACCTGTACCCGGGGATCGTCGAGGATGCGCTCTCCGAGAACGACGTGTGAGGCCTTCGCGACCTCCTGCCGGCTCAGTCCGTCCTCCTCGGCCTGGCGGTACAGCCTGTCGATCATCGTGGTGTAGCTCGCGATGATCTGCTCGGTGTCCGCGCCAGGCTGACGCAGCGCGGCGAACGCGTTCTCGGTCAGCGCCACTTCGGTCAACCCGGCCGAGCGCGCCGTGAACATCTCCCGGTGGCCACGCTCGCGGAACTTCAGGTCGTCGTAGCGCTGCTGCCATGTCCTGGAGACCAGGACGTTCGGGTCGACAGGAGCCGCATCGCGGTTCGTGGTGCTGATCCCGGCGGTCAGTTGCGCGGCCTGTTGCTGGGCCCAGTTCATCTTTGTCTCTGCCTTGGCGTCGATCCGGTGTTGGATCGCGGCCGAGATCGGCTCGAAGCGGTCCTTGACTACATGGCGGAAATTGGGTGACAGCATGTACATCGCCGCCATTGTGGACATCACACGCACGACGGCTGCCGCGTTCACGCCCTCGGTGAGTGGCCGCATGCCTGCCATCACCATCGTCTCGGCATAGACCCGTTGCATCGCGCTGAGCTTGTGTGAACGTTCGTCGTCGTTGAATCCCGGCACCAGGATCATCGATCTCCGCAGCGACTCCATGTATTTGTCGCCGGCGTCGCGGATGTCGTCGTGCAGCAACTTCAGGTGGTCTCGTTCGGTGAGGCTTGACGTTGCGCTGTCCCGTTGACGTTCCTGTTCGCGTCGACGGGCATACCCATCGTGGCGGCGTGGAGCCCTGGTTGCGAAGAAGTCCCGGGTACGGTCCCAACGCGCCCGCCAGTCGGCGCCGTCGGTACCAGTGCCGTCGGCGGGCCCATCTTCCCACCACTCGGCGTCAACGGGTTCGGTTTGGCGGGCCGACCCGTGGGGGCTGTCGTGGGCCGATTCGCGGGCCGGCTCGGCTGCGATGAGTAGCGTCTTGCGGGATCTGCTGTCGTGTCCTGCCATGCTGCTCACCCCTCCATTTCGTAGGCGGTGCTGTCGGTGGCTGTCGGCTGCTCGATGGCGATCGACGGTGTATACGCCGGGGACAGAACACGCCCCGGCCTTTGCTGTGTGGGCACGGTGACTGCGTGTTCCGAGCGGCGATGACCGCCTCGTGCCTGTGCGGAGTCGTGATTGTCGGGGACGACGTCACTTCTGACGAGCGCGGCGGAGACTGTCTGCGGTCGCCGCTCGGTCCCGAGGCCCGGGTCGTTCGATGCTGCGGCGAGTCGTCGGGAGCGCCGTGTGGCGGTCGAGCAGAACTGTTCGTTCTTCTCGCCGTCGAAGAGGTTCTCGTGTTTCGCGGCGGCGGCGATCAGGTTGTCGAGGGTGCCGCCATAGGCCAGGCGATCCATCAGCGCTCCTTGCAGCGAAGGGTCGTCTTCCAGATTGCGCACCAGCCCGGTCCTGGGGTCGCAGAGAGCGTGGGCGACCCGGTCGACATATTCGGGATTGACCGTGACGCCGAAGCCGTCTTTGGCTGTGTAGAAGTCGACGAACTGCTCTACCCACTGCTCCTTGGTCGCCTGGACTGGTTCGCCGTCTTCGAACACTGTCCGCCACTTGCCTGGGCCCAGGTGATCCAGGAGGCGTCCACGCCACAGGTCTCGGCCTGCGCCCTGCAGCATCTCGTACTTGTGCCTGGCCTCGGTCGCGTCGTGCTTGGCCTGCAGAATCGACTGTGTGACGGGGTAGTTCACCTCGAGCACTGCTTTCAGATCCACGTTGCGTAGTGCACGGACGGCCCGCTGACTGTACGAGCCACCGAGACCGGTGCCGTGGGCCTTGATCGCGGTGGCGAACATCGAGGCTTCCTGATCGGTTTGGCTGATGCCCGAGCGGCCACTGCGGCCGCCGAGATACCTGGCATAGTCGGTCAGCTTCTGGAAGTTGCCTTTGGCGCCGGTGGTGACACAGACGTCGCGCACACTGTTCAGGTGTGACTGCAGGTCGGCGAACGACAACGCTGTACCGAACTCGTCGCGCTGTGCGCTGCGGTAGAAGTTGCTCAGCTGCCTGGTTACGTCGTCCTGGCGGGCACGGGTCGTCTGTGGGTCCTCGCTATGTGCTCCGTGCTTGATGAGGTTCGCCGCGCCGCTGAGCCGGTCGAGCTCACGGCGCAGCTGGGGATCTTTCGACAATGCGACCTGTGTGTCGAGTGAGACCTGCAGAGCGAACGGGTGTGTGCCTCGCTCGCTCACAGTTCCGGTGTCCAGAAGGTTCGCCGGCACCGAGAGCTTCGCCATGGCCTCGGCCCTGGCAGCCTGGCTGTGCAGCTTCACCACGGCGACGGCGTCCCCGTCGAAGTCCCCGTCGAAGCACTGGTCCATCACCGGGTTGATCGCCACGCCGGTGAGTTGCTGGTCGACCGCGACGCGAAGGTAGCGCACTCCGGCATCACGCAGCACAGGGTCGCGCCACACGAGCGCGTGATCGCCCTCGGACAGTCCAAGCTGGTCGGCCATGACCGGACTGAGCGCGATCTGGTCGATGTCGAGGCGGGGGTCGGCCGTCCACACGGCCGTCGCGGAATCGCCCAGCCGGCTGGACATGAGTCCGGTCTTGAAGATGTTGTGCTTGCCTCCGAAGATTCGCTGCTCCAGGTCGCCAGTGATGGCCTCGAAGCTGCGCTGGGCGCGGACCGCGGCTTCGGCCATGCCGTTGACGAGTTCTTCGCGTTTGGGCCGGCTCAGTGATCCGGCGTCGAGTTTCTCCTGCATCGACCGGTAGCGGCACGCCCACTCGTGGATGTCGAGGTAGCGGTTGGTGTAGTCGTGGGTGATCACGCTTCCGTCGTCGAACTCCTGGCCGGAGCGCAGGTGGGACGACAGCACCGGCAGCTTCCACGATGTCTTGGAAGCCGCTGCGGTCTGCTCACCGGTGCGGTAGCGCAGCGGGAACGGGATTTCGAGGTCGCCGCCCTTGTCGCCGATCAGCGCACCGAACGATCGGCGCATCGCCAGGGTGTGGAGACCACCGTTCGAGGTCCGGATGAGCTCGGGCATCGCGAACAGCCGGCGCTCGGGCCCGTCAGCGGATGTTTCCTGGCCCAGGACGTGCTGCCCCTCATTGTGCTTGGCCACGTGCAGGGTGCCGTCGGCGTCCATGGTGATGCCGACGCTGAGCATGTACTCGCGCAGGTTGGCCTCGGCTGCGGCGTTGGGGCCATAGAACTCTTCCATGATGGCCGGGCAGTCCTGAGCGCCGAGCGCCCAGGCGAGCTGTGAGGAGGCTTTGCGTCCCTTACCGGACAGGACCGCGCCGTCGTCGTAGACCTTCGTCTTCTCGTCGACGGCCATGTGGGTCACGATGAACCGCATCTGTCCCAGGCTTCCCTGCCGCCCCTCTCCGTCGGGGGAGACCAGATCCATGGCGCCGCCGGAGATGAGTTCACGTCCGGAGCCGGCGTTGCGCCTCGAGATCAGCGAGAACGGGCTCATGACGACGTGCAGGGCCGGGTTGGCGCGAAACCATGCGACCTCGCGCCGCAGATGCTGCCGGTCGGCGGCATCGAGGGGCATGGCGCGGTCGACGACGAGTGAGACCACACCTTTGTTGCCGTGCAGGTCGGAGAGCTTGTCACCGACAACGAGGTCGCGCAGCTCACCGCCGGCGCCGCGGATCTGGTGGGTCCGGGCGAACTCGCGGCTGATGACAATCGGGTCGTCGGCCGTCCAGCCGCCGAATGTCATCATCGCCGTACCGGTGGCTGCGGTGATCTTCGAGGACTGCATCAGTGTGGAGCCGGTCATCTGCTGACGGTCGAACGGGTCGTAGCGCAGTGTTTCGAGCTCGGGGCGGTTCATGAGCGGCGATCGTGCCCCGCTGGCTGTCGCTGGGTCACCGGGGACGATGCGGCCGTCCGGGCGTACTGTCGCGTCTTCGGTGAGGTAGCGAACGATGCCCTGATTGGTCGCTCCGCCGGTCATCACTGGGTCGAAGTAGCCGGCAGGGGCCGCGACCCCGTTCTGGTCGAGGCCGGTGAGCACTGCCATGTTCCGGCCGCCGGTGAGTTTCCACGCGTCGAAGTGGTTGTCGTCAGCTGGATCAGCTCGGGCCTTGGCCGCCTGGTGTTCGGCGTAGACCGTCGATCCGGCCTTGATCTCGTTGGAGTAGCGGACCCGTTTGGCTTCGGTGGCAAGGATGGCCGATGTCCACGGATCGAGTTCGCCGGAGTCCGTGTCGAGTGCGCGATCGATGAAGTCGACCGGATGCTTTGTGCCGTACAGCTGTGAGTAGACGCGGTTGAGTGACGCACCCTCGCCGACCTCGCTGCGGCCCGAGAGCAGGTCGCCTGCGATCTGGTACTCGATTCGCTCCGTCATGGCCTGTTCGTAGCCCCGAAGCAGGGTCCGCTCTTCGACGCTCTTGGTCTCACCGGGCATCTGAGGCGCGATGCGCGCCTCGTAGCCAGGGACGATGAGCCCGTTGTCGCCGCCGGCGAAGCGGGTGAGGATCTCGCCGTGTGCGCCGGGTTCGAAGACCTGCCCGATCTGGCCGGTCACGGAGGTGGTCGAGCCGTCGCGCCGCATCTTCTGTGCGGTCCAGCCGATGACGCCTTGGTGGTCGATGAGGATCTCACCTGGCTCGGTGGCGTTGCGTGCGAGGCTGGACCGGACGCTGTCGCCGATGCGGCGCAGGAACGCCGAGCCGTGCGCGTCCGCGGGGATCGCGGTCGTCACATCGAACTGTACGAGCCGGTCCTTGAAGCGGTCGCTCTGGAATCCGGAGCCGAGCATCTCGCCCGGTTTGGCGTCGATGCGGCGCAGCGACTGGGCCAGCTCGTCGAGGTTCGACCACTGGCCTTTCGCGCTGGTCATGTACTTGGCGACGCGCACCGGATCGAAGCGCTGTTCAACGAGTTCGCCGTCCACCAGGCGGGTCTCGGACGCCCAGGTGCCGACGAGTTCGTCGAGAAGCTCGTCGGCGTGCGCACGCACCTTCTCCTCGGCCGTCCCGCCGTAGACGAGGTTGCCGAGATCCGGTTCTACACCGGGCCCGTATGTCTGGAACTCCCCGATCATGCCGAGACGCTCCTCGTACATCTCGGCTGTCGCCCCGGGACGGAGCAACTCGGCGCGGTGCCCGGTGAGAACGTCCCAGTAAGTGCGTTGCACGGCGGCGACCTCGGGGTCGCTGGAGTGCTCCGGAGGCTCGAACTCCATGAGGTTCAGCCCTTCGGCTCGCTGCTGTTCGAAGGCCGCGACGAGGCCCTCCGCATCGAGCGCGGCGCGGAGGTTTGCTCGCGCTGTGTTCACGGCCTGCGACAGGTACTGTTCGGCAGCCTCGGCGTTGACGAAGAACTCGGGCAGACTGCGGTCACCTGCTTCCCGGCGAAGCATCACTTTCGAGCCCTCGCGCTGATGCCCGCCTGGGGCACGGTAGTTCTTGACCACGAACATCGATTCCTTGCCGACGTGGTAGCTGTCTTCCACCTCGGCCGGCTCGATGTCGCCACTTCGGCCCCTGCGGACGGCCTCGACATGGGTGGGGCCGAGCTGGCCGGCAAGCAGCTCGGGCCGGTCCTGACGCGTCACCGCCCGGCCTTGCGCGAAGCGGAGAAGATCGACAGCCTCTGCCGGTGTGGGGGAGTAGACCGCGGTCCTTCCTTTGTCGAGCCTGTGGTTGGTCGAGTAGCGCACGACCATGCCGTTGTCGTAGACGCGCGCACCTGCGTACTCCTCGCGCGAGCCTGGTTCGGTGAGCCGGATCTCCATCCCGGTTCCTGCGACGCGCGCCTTGATCTGGCCGGGATTCTGGTCGCGGCGCACCTCGTAGCCGAGACCCTGCCTCTGCAGTTCGTGCAGTATCGCGACGGAACGCTCGACAGCAGCAGCCGACATGAACCGGCTCCGGTCCATGCGGCCGGTGCGCGGGTCGCGGCCGCCGTCGAGCACCCACTGGCGCACGTGCTGGTACTCAGCGACGCTCATCGATTCACGTAGTGCGGTCAGTCCCGACGCGTCCTCGTCGGTCATGGCGGATCCGGCCTCTGACATCTTTCCGTCGGCGTCAGCGACCCACAGCACCGCGTCCCCCTGCCCGGGCTCCGCGGCGCGGCTGGTCTGGCCGCCACAGTCCTGCTCGATCGTCGCGTCCGGCAGGTAGACCAGGGCTGTGCCGGCGGCTTTGACAGTCGCGCGCTGCGACCATTGCGGGTCGTACGGGCTGATCGGCAACGCGGCAACAGCCTTCCCGGTCGCACGCAGTCCCGTCTCGCGCATGAACTGCGTCTGCAGCTCCTGCAGGAGCGGATCAGCCGCCGTGTGCTCGGCGAAGATCTGCTCGCAGCCCGGCACGGCCTCCTGGATCGAGGTCTCCAAGGCACTCAGCATCTCCACGACGCCGAGTTCCGGGTCCGCCACCGACGTGTCCTTCTCCGCGAGAAGGTCGTCGATTCGCTGCCTGATGGCCCTGGCCTCCCAGACCGAGATGGTCCGCCCCGTTGCCTCACGCGCCAGCTGGATCGCCTGGTAGATCGCGTACTCGTAGAAGTACCGCCGTAGCCCGTGCCCTGTCTTCATCGTCCATCGTCTCCATCGGAGTGATCGGCTTACAATTATTCAACAGAGACTATCTGATCATTCCGAATGATGGCCAGACTCAGTCGTGTGAATGATTGCGGAACGGTTCGGCGCGGGGCAGGTGGGCGTCAGTGGCGCAGCATCTCCACGGCCATTGCCCGGTCGAACGCGCCGCCGGCCAGGTGTTCCCAGGTCGGCAGTGAAGCCAGGAATCGGTAGAAGTCCGCCGAGATGTCGACAGTCGCGAGCTTCTGCAGGTCGTCTGGGCCCAGGTCGTCGTCGGCATAGACTCGCGACTCGCTGTCGAGTGCCGCGCCGTTGAGCTTGCGCACGGCCTCGGCGAAGGCCGAGGATCGCACTGGTGTGATGTAGGTGTGTGAGCCGTCGGCGCTGCGCAGTTCGTTGTCGCCGCCGACCGAGAAGTGGTCGCGGTCTTGGTGCAGCTCAGCAAGAGCCGACTTGTATGCCTCGGTCAGCTGACGGTCGAGGCTCTTGATCCGCGCGGTGCCGTCGGGCTTGACCAGCATGTCCTTGCTGATCGTGCCCTCGGCGTAGATGAGGCGGCCGCGGGCCTCGGCGGCTGCTCCGCGTTCTGCGATTTCGGCGGCGAGCTCGATGTTGTCGACGACTTGCTCGTCGTCGTAGATCATCGCGACGTCGAGCTCGTCGGAGTCGATCTCCGGGATCGCGTGGGGGTCGCGTCCCTGCTCGACGTTGAGCCTCATCTGGACGATCTCCATGACTTCGTCGGAGTAGATGTCTGGATCGAGTCGTGCGACGTCGACCTCGGCGTAGCCGTAGCTTTCCTGGTAGACGCTCTTGGCGGCGCCGGAGTGGATGGCCTGCTGCATCCGCTTGCCGAGCATCTTGCGGAAGTCAGGCTGGTTCCTTCGCACGTCGAATTCGAGGGCTGAACTCAGCGTCGGGATCGTCTGCAGCGAGTAGCTGTGCCCTGGATGGATGATCTTGTCCTTGAACAGGCGCCACGACATCGGCAGGATCGTCTCGTTACGGTTCCACACCGGTGCGTCACCGGCTCGGAAGACGATCGAGTTGCGATCGGAGATGAACGCCATGTCGTTGTACTTGATCAGCGGCTCCTGTTTGGTGGTCATCGTGTAGGAGACCCGGCCTTCGGTTCTGCCGCCCACGATCTTGTCCAGGTCCTGGCTGATCTGCTTGGAGTCGATGTAGGACTTGTGCGTGGTGCCGCTCATCTTTTCCAGGGTCTCGAGCATCGAGTCGTCGGTCGACTTGAGGAACACGATGTTGCTGGTGTTTCCCTGGACGATCTTGTCGACGCTTTCACCGTAGACGTCGCGCAGCTGCTGCAATGTCTGCAGGATCAGGGTGAATTGCTGTTCTTGGCCCAGGCCGATGGACAGCATCGTCTCGAAGCCGGCGATTCCGTTCCCGTCGGATTGCAGGTTGCCTAGTTCGTCGAGCATGAACCGGGTCTTGTAGAGAGGCTTCTGGTCGCTCTTGGTCATGTAGGACTTGTCGAAGTTGAGGTCGACCAGCTGCTTGATCAGGATCAGGATCAGCTTCGCGTACTTCATCAGGTGTGGTGGGGTCACCAGGAACACTGCTTTCGGTGCCTCGGAGTAGCGCACCATGGTCTGGGTGATGGCCCGTGCCTGCCCTCTGACCTTTTCGGGGGCGCCGGATGCCGTGAGGTCGAGACGGTGCTGCGGGTAGAGGGTGTCTGCCGGGTGGTATCCGGTGATGGCGCCGTCCGGATCGCCGTGTTCGTGCACGGGTTGGAGTTCACGGATCACGCCGTTCTTGACGACCTTGTGACCGGTGACGGGTTCGGTGACGTAGTGCCTGCCGTTGAGGGAGACCTGGTAGTTCTTCTTGAAGTGAAGGTAGAAGGTGCGCACGAGCATCTTCGACTGCGGGTTCACCAGTTCGAGCTTGAGCCAGGCCTCGTCGGCGGGGAACTTCCCTTTGAAGTAGTACCGGGCCCAGCCTTCGCGCGACACGATGTCGGAGTGGTCGAAATCCGGCCCCAGTGCCTCGGTGAACCGCGGATCTGCGTAGGCCGACCAGATGGCCTGCTGGCCGATGAGGTGGTCCCGCTTGAGGAAGTTCATGGAGAACCTGACGCCGAGCCGGCGAGGGAACGACAGGCCGCCGAGATCGGTGTTTTGCGATGGCCTGCCGGAGGTGAGGGTCGAGATTGTCGGGTCGGTGAAGAAGCTCATGGCGGTGATCGCGATCCCGTAGACCGAGGCGAGCATCTTCTCGGCGCCGGCCATCGCGCGCAGGGCGTTGTTGGCGTTGCCGATGAGGGTGCGCATCGTGTTGGTCGGCAAGGCCTCGGTCGCGTTGAAGTAGAGGGTGAGCATGTCCTGTTCGGCCTTGCCCTCCCACAGGAACGCCTGGCGCTCGGCGTCGTCTCGGGCGGCCTCGAGTCCGGCTTCGTCGTTCTCGAACTCTCCTGCCTTGACCTTCTTCTCCAGCTCGGCCTCTGGGTTCTTAAGCTTCTTGCTCGTGAGCTGAACGAAGAGCTGATAGCAGTTGTAGAGGGTGACGTGCCCCCACATGTCGTCGAGCAGCCTTTCCAATGTCTCGGGATCCATCCGCGTGGCCGCGGCGTGCTCGCGCAGTTCGCGCTCCTCCTCGAGGTAGAAGTCGATGAGGCCGTAGGCGGCGCGTTTGAAGGCGTTGTTCGCTGCGTTCGGCCAGACGGGGTCCTCGCCGCCGTCGACGGGAAAGAAGACGTCTGCGATGTTCTCGACGTACAGAGCGCACTTGGTCGAGTCACCTTCGCGCGCGGCATCGGCCGCCATGCCGAGCGGGTTGTAGATGTCGGTCTTCATGGCGTTGATGAGATTGAACTGCACCGGTTCGAAGCCGCGTGTGACGAACGGGACGTAGTTCTTGACGAGCAGTTCGCCCTTGGGGTCGTTGATGACCATGTTGGACGGACGCTTCTCGCGCGACCACATGTCCAGCATCGGCTCGATGTAGGTCTGGCCTTTGCCGGCTCGCGTGATGGCCAGCACCATCGTGTTCACCGGCGCGGTGTCCACGATGTAGGCCCCGCCCGGACGCTGGACCTCGTAGGTGGGTAGTTCCCAGTCGTCGTTGATCAGGTCGGCGACGGTCTTGTACGGACCGAGCTTGTCGCGGTTCTTGCCGTCGGCGTTGTAGGGAATGGGCGTTGTGTTGTATTTGGTCCGCAGACGCCGGTCGTTCGGAAGCCCGGATGTCTCGAACAGGTCGTCGCCGAACTGTTCGTCGATGATTGGCAGTGCGTCGATCAGCGGCTCGCCGTTCTCGTCGTCGAGGGGCTCGCCGGCGTAGTAGACGACGTCACCGTTGTCGTCCAGGACGTCGTTGCCGGCACGGCGGGGGACGGCGACCTTCTTGAGCCCCTTCCTGCGGAGCATCATGTGGCTGATCATTGACGACACCTGGACCGCAGAGTGCGCGCCGGCGTCGGGGAACCAGTCGAACGTGCGCTGAAGCTGCTCGGGCGGTGCGATGTGCTGGTCGTTGTCGTACTGATTGATGTCGGTGGTGTCGTGCATGAGGTTGGCTGCGTCGACCCGCCGCGATGCCCATGAAGCCAGCGCGATCCCGCTCAGGAACCCGGCGCCCAGCGACACGATCAGTTTCAGGGGTGACGTGTTCGACAACTGCTCTGCCAGGCTGCTCGACGGGGCCGGCTCGCCGCGTTGAGCCTCGTCCTCGCGCTGCTGACTGAGGTACCACCGCGGCACGGGAACCTCGGCGAGATCCGGGTAGCACCTACCGTCGGGCTGCCCGTTCTGGGCCAGCTGTTGGTAACACGGTTCGACGCCGCCGCCGTCCACGGTGCGCGTCGATTTGAGGTAGTAGTTCCTGCCCTGGCCATCGCTGCCGCTGCCCGGCAGCATCGTGCCCACGGCCGAGGCTGCCAGGACGATCACCGAGTACAGGATCCAGACTGTGACCGCGACGACCGTGCCGATGGCGGTCGCGGCCATGACCCCGGGCCTTTTGGATCGTTTGGTCCGGCGTCGGCCGCGGTCGAGTTGCTGCCCTTCGTGCACGTTGCGATGTGACAGGGTCTGGCCGGGGTCTCGGGCCGAGAGTTTGTCCCAGCTGCTTGCCGTCCGTCGCGATGCTTTCCGTTTCCCTCGCGCCATGGTCTGCTCCTTCGTGAATCTGGTGCCGCAAAGGCGACGACGGCGGACCCGAGCCGGGCGCCGCCGCCTACGTGACTGTCTGCACCCCGTCGAGATCCTGTGCTGCGGTCAGGTGAGGGCCGCGCCGATGACAAATCCGCCGGCCAGCATGAGCAGGGCGAGGATGGCGGCCATCGCGATGAGTGCGTTGTTGGACCGGGACTGCATCTCGTTCGAGCGCTCGAGGTCGTAGATGTAGGCCTGGCGGTCGGCCTGCAGTTCGGTGATCCGCGCGGCGTACTGCTTGTTGAACGACTCGGCCATGTGGTCCATCTGGGAGAGCAGGTCGCTCACGCGGTTCGTCTGCGACGTCGTCTTTTCTCGTTCCAGGTTGAGAGAGTGCAGCCACTCCTCGTCGCGGGCCTGCAGTTGCTCGATCGCGGACTGACGCGCGTGCTCGAACTCGTCTTCCGCCCGCTGCAGCTTGTCCGCGTGCGCCGCGCGCAGCCGGCCGATCTCCTCGGTGTTCTCGCGCTCCAGCAAGCCGATCCGGTCCAGGGTGGATTGCTCCGTTGCCAGGACGTGGGCGCGGCTGATGTCGTTCTTGCGGTTCTCGTCAACCACGCGCTGGATCTCGTCGGTCAGGCGCACCAGCAGTGCCTGCTCAGCGGCCAGGTTCTCTTCCTGACGCTCGGCCAGCACCTCGAAGACCCGGGTCATGCCGATGGCCATCTTCCGCTGCGCGTCCTTGCGGCGCAGGCCGAGGATCTCCTGCTGGGTGTAGGCGTAGTCGTTCTCGATCTTCGCCTCGATTGCCGCGACCACGTCGACCTGCTCACGCTGGATCCGGGCCCTGTGCCGCTCGCGGTACTGACTCTCCGCCTGGGCCGCGGCCTGCTGACCGATACGGGTTATGGCCTCCTCGAAGGAGTGCTGGATTTCGGCCCGCGCCTGCCGGCAAGTCTCCTCCTTGACGGCGAGCTCTTGTCGGTACTCGGCCTTCGCGCCGGTCGTCAACTCGCGGTAGATACTGCCGTCAAGATCGATGGAGACTTCGCGCATCACCTGCTCGGCGTGCAGGCTCATAAGTGTGACGAAGTGCGTCTGCAGCGTGGTCTGACCGTCCGCGTGCAGCTTGGACAACTGGGCGTTCGCCTGCCGAACGAGTTGCGCGACCTGATCTCCGAGCCACGAGGTAGACCCTGCCGGTTCCTCGATCTGAACACGCAGGGGTCCGAGGCCGAACGATGTCGTGAACTCGTCCAGGGTGACCTGCAGGTCGATGTCGTCACTGAGGAACCGGCGAGCCAGGATTCCGCGCACCTCGGCCAGATTCGCCGCGGGTGCCTTCACGAGGTCGCCGGCCGGCCGGCTGAAGTGTTCGTCGGCGTGATCTTCGCCGTCTGTCGTCTCGGCCTCGTCTTCGATCTCGGACCGGTCGTCGAGCAGGTCGTCGCTGGTCCCGGCCTCGTCGAGGCCCTGAGGGTCGGGGACCTCGTCGTCGACGATGACCGAGAAGTCCGGCTGGTCGTCCGAGCCGAGGCCGAAGGCTGGGTCCTGATCGTACGGCGGGTCGTCCTCGTCGTCGGCCAGCTGGACCACCTCGTCGTCCGGCGTCGGCTCGCCACTGTGCTGAGCCCAGGCCGCCGCGCCGATCGCGTCTTCGAGCCCGATGCGCCCCTGCGAAATTGCCTGGGCCTGGGCGAAGGTTGTTGCCGTCACCAGGTCGACCCGGAGGTCTTGGCCGCCGTGCAGGTAGGCCACGGCCCAGGTGTATTCCGCGCCGGTGAGGAGACTGTACTCGTCCATGCGCTCGAGCGTCCCGGGCGTGGGGATGATCCCGAAGGTCTGCGCATCGAGCAGATCGCGGGTCGCGAGCGTACTGATCGAGTCGTTCTCGATCAGCTCGATGATGGATCCCCTGGCCTCGTCGCGGACGTGGCGTCTGCTCAGGCCGCCGATGCTTTCGACGGCAAGCACCAGGACGACCCATGCCGTGCCGCTGGGGAAGGCGAACGCTTCGTTGCCGCGGAGCACCTCGACTGCTGCAGGGGCTGCTGTCTCCCGGACGACCGACGACAACAGCTCATCCGGCTTCTTCGGCCGCTCTTTCCTCCCGACGGCATGCTTGGGTCCGGTCAGGATGCTCATGCCAGTGGCCCCCTTTGATCTCTGTCGCGACGTGCCTCGTCTACCAGGTGGTCTGTGCAGCACCATCCGAACATATCATTGCTGGATCATTCAATCTATGATTCGGAAAGATTGCGGGATTGATTGAGGTGGCTATCGCAAGGCAGAGACCGCGATGTGTGCGTCCGAGGTCAGTAGCGCCTTGTGGTCGCTGACCAGGTCGCCCTCGACCTCGACTCGCAGCAGGTGTTCGGCCGGGTGCTGGTTGATGAATCGCGCCACTTCGGTACTGACCTCGTCGGTCAGTTTCGCCACGGCTGTCCGTGCGCCGCCGGCGTCGGAGTCGGACTCGCCCTTGTCGTCCACCAGGTACTGCAGGACCCGCTCGTCGACAGCGACCCGTGCGTTGTGCTTGACGAAGACCTCCTGGACCAGGTTCCGCAACTTGGCCTTGACGATCTTTCGCTGAGTTGCCGGCGAGAGCGGCTGGAACGGGACGATCGAGTCGATGCGGCCGAGCAGTTCGGGCGGGAAGCGATTGCCGCCTGCTGTGGTCGAGATCGACCGTCGCAGCAACCTGTCGTAGTCCCGTAGCCTCTTGCCCGAGCCGGTGTCGTCTGGTTCGTAGTCCGCGATCGTTGAGAAGATCTCGTTTCCGACGTTCGTCGTGAGCACGATGTAGGTGTTGAGGAACGACACCTCACGGTTGTTGTCATCGGACAATCGGCCGTCGTCGAGGACCTGGAGCAGCAGGCGCGTGACCATCGGTGAGGCCTTCTCGATCTCGTCGAACAGAAGAACGGCGTGCGACAGGTCCCACACTCGTTTGGTCAACTCTGATCGGAACAGCCCGAAGGTGTCGTCGGAAGCGAACTCGGTCATGTCGAACCGGATCAGGTGGCGCTGATCATCTCCGAACAGCAGCTTGGCGAGCTGCTTGGTCAGCTCGGTCTTGCCGACACCGGTGCTTCCGGCGAACAGCATGGACGCCATGGGGCGCGATGGATCGTTGAGGTCCGCGACACACAGCTGCAGCCTGCGCGCGACGACCGACGTCGCGAGGTCCTGGCTGTAGACCCTCTGGTCCAACTGCTGCTTGATCGTGGCGCCGTCCACCCGGAAGGCCACATTCACGTTCGCCGACTCCATCAGCACCTCCGCGAGGAGGTCCCGATCGATGGCCCGATGTGTGTGCCGATGCCAGCCGACCATCGAGTCGAGCACCAAGATGGACTTGCGTGGCTGCGAGCTGGCCGGCAGGTACCGCTGTGTGTAGTCGTAGATCAGCCGGAAGAGGTGATCGTCATGGAACTGGTCCGCGACACCGTAGTGCTCGGCCATACCCACGAGGATCTGCACGGTCGTCTGTTCGTCCGGAGGGGCGAGATTGATCCGCTGTAAACGCTCCACCAGCGGCTGGTTGGGTGCGATGTACCGGTGAAACTCCTCGTAGGTCGTCGCCGCGATCACCCGGATACCCCGGGCTCCTGAGGCTGCCAGTACCGGTTTGATCGCCTCGACCGCGGCGGACGAAAGCTGGACTATCTGGTGGAATTCGTCGATGAACAGCACCAGCTCACGCCGCTCATCAGCGGCGAAGCGCTCAGCGTCGTCGAACAGCGCTTTGAGTAAGGCGGCCATCTGATCGGAACTGCCGGCCTCGGCGATCATTCGTGCCGGGTCGACCTCGAGGTACAGCCGCTCGGTGTCCACCTGACCCACGCCCTGCACCAGCACGGTCTTACCTGAACCGGCAGGGGCCAGCAGTAGCGCATTACACAGCTCGGCGCGGCGCATCGCCGACAGGAGCTGGGTCATCTCGTAGTCGCGACCCACCAGTTCGCGCTCAGGCGCCCCCAGCGGGCTGGACAGGCGGCCAAGCGCCAGATAAGCGGTGTTCAGTCGGTCGTCGTCAAACATCGTCAGCTTCTCCCAAACTGCGGTCATGACACGGTCCCCGCGACTCCTCCGGCGAGGTGTCTCGAGGACCGTATGAATCCACCCTGCTGGCGGACCGGCGGGTGAGTGCGATCTTGCTAGCCGACCGCGAGCTCTTCGGTGGACGCTGGCTGTGCGGTGTCTTCGAACAGCGGCACATCCCCGTGCTCGGCGGTGGCCTGCGCTGCGGTCGCAGGCGTGCCGGCATCCTGTTGCGCGGCGGCCTTGCCGCCGGCTTCCCTTGCCGCCTTCATCGAGGCGTACTGGCCGTCCATCGTCGCGGCGTCGATCTTGAAGTCCGACTGGGTGAGCGTTTCGGAGTTGAGTACGAGCCCGCTCCCCTTGGAGGCCGGCATCACGTTCGCCTTGATCGCGTAGATACGCCCGGTTTCCTGACCGTCCTTGAGGATCGGCTCGGAGTTGGGGCCAGCGGCGTCGACGATCTTGTCGAACTGGCCCTTCGAGTACGGCGCTCCGTTGTTGTAGAGGCCGTCGTCCGTGCGCTGGGAGACCAGGTGGAGGTTGGTCTGGCTCGGTCCGCGTGGGTCGCGATGGTCGATCTGGACGTCGAGGTAGCGGGTCCGCCCGTCCTTGGTCACGTTGTTGTTGAACGTCTTGGCCAGCAGGTTGACGCTGGTCATCGCACCCTTGCCTTTGAGCATTGCCATGATCTCTTCTCCTTGTCTTCGGCCCGGCCCGATCACGGGCTGGTCTGGATCGGCAACGTCCGCCGCGGGCACTCGACCCGGCTTGCGAATCATTCATAGAGTAATCCGAATGAATGATTCAAGCAAGACTCTCTAATCATTCAAGAATGATTCGATCAGTGGCGATGTTCGCCTGTGTGGTTGCGGGGTCCCGGTTCGGTTCGGGTCCGGGGGCATGTGACGTCTCGGACTCGGTGCGGGTACTGGCCGTGAGCGCGGCTTGATCGATCTGGTTTCGAAGGCGGACTACGAGTGCGGCGTCGAGTGCAGAGGTCGGGTGACGGCGCCGGTGCTCTGGCTGGGTGCGGAGCTGCGTGAACCGGCTCGGAAGGACTCCGCGGCCGGACGGATCCCTCGAGCGTGCCAGTGTCGAGGCGAGCTTGGTCATGGCGGCGATGTCGTCGATCGGGAGGTCCGTGATCGCCCTGGACTGCCCGGAGTCGTGCAGATAGGTCATGGCCGCGAGCAGGGACTTCCGGCGCAGTTCAGCAACGGTGACGAACGTCTGTGTGGTCCGGGCACCGATCGTGATGTCGGAGAAGAAGTCGTAGCCCAGGTGGTGCAGGTCGAGGCCTTTGACCTCGTCGAACTCGAAGTCCACTCCTCGCCGGACCTCAACGCTGTCCGAGCCATCCGCGGTGCGGATGGTGGCCAGCACCAATCCTGATCCGTACAGGTCGGTGCGCAGATCGTCCAACTGCTGGTCGTACGAGCGTCGCATCGTCAGGATCCGGTGGTCCAGAATTGTTCGGCCGGCGGTCCCAGTGGTGAGCAGACGCCCGCCGGGCTGTCCGTAGATCTCGCGCCCGACCCGTTCGGCCTCCTGGGCGTCGTGCATCCGTTGCAGCGATGCGTCCGCGCGCAGACTGATCAGCGACAGCAGCCGCCGGCCGTAGTCGGACAGTTGCCGGTGCCGCTCGTACCAGGCGCCGGAGTCAGCGGCGAAAGGCAGAAAGTGCTGATACTTGGCCATGAGCTGTCGGTGATACTCCAGCTCGAAGCGATAGAAGTCGTAGAGCGGCCGTGATGCCTGGGCTGCAACTCCGGCTGCCTCGGCCTTTGACCATTGCCCGGTCAGGTCGTGGTAGGCGGTGGCGTGTTTCTTGTGGTGCTGCAGTCGTGAGCTGTAACTGCGCAGCCGGAAGGCGAACGACACGAGGTCGGTCCCGTCGGCGCTGACGTTGCCGCTGTGGTTGCGGGGCAGCGCGGCGATCTGCTCGAGGTCCATGCCCATCACATCGAGCATCGGTGTCCGGATGCTGAGTTCGTCGGCCGGCAGCGACCGCACGAGCTGGTAGACCCCGTTGACTGCTCGCTCGACGATTCGTGTGCGGCCGCGATCCACGATCTGCTGCCACTCGGCGGGAGTCAGGGATTCTTTCGCGCGGCGTTCGTTCGCGTATTCGACGATGCGCTCCATCGCGGCAGGCATCGGGGACCCGGGTCGTTCGAGCTGCTCGGTGACGAGTTCGGTGGCCAGCTGGTTGGCCTTGCGCATCCGGCGGTCGTTGCTGCCGGCACGCCACAGGCGGCGGTCCTGCGGCAGGCACGCGATCAGGAATTGTGGCAGGGCGTCGTCGCGCATCCGGTCGTGGGCCCAGCGTTTGATGAACGTAGTCACGTTGCGCCGTTCATAGCCGACAGCACTCGACAGGTGTGCGACCACCTGTTTCTCGTCCAGCCAGGCGTCGATGCCGCGGCGCAGCCTGGACTTGTGCCGGTCCAGCAGTTTGCCGCGCTGGGTGCCGTTCGGCGTGACGGTTCCGGTGCCGGCGTCGACCATTGCCAGATGACAGTGCACGTGTTCGGTGTCGACTTGGATGACCCCGACGTAGCGCAGGTCGTCGAAGCCGCTGCTTCCTGAACTCATGGCCTCCAGTCCTCGCATGATTGCCATCCGCAGCTTCATCTGATCGATGTGGCCCCGGTAGTCGCCGCGGGCCTCGCAGTGGAAGTCCTGATCGACGATCCTGTTCTTCTTCAGGTAGGTCTCGTCGAACGAGAGCACTGTTTTGAGGACCGTGTGCCCGGCGTCGAAGTAGTGCTGGATGTCCTTGCTGGCCGCATGTAGCTGCTCGTCGGACAAGGACACCGAGCCATAGCCGAACGCGACGCCGCCGTTGCCTTGCGCCTGGCGCATCGCCCGTTTGGCTTCGGCGCGGGATCCGGCCCGCTCGACGGCTGAGGCCCGGGCCATGTAGCGCACGATGAAGTCGTCGGTGCGCAGACGCTGCACCGGGGCCAATGACTCGGTGGCCTGTGGGCGGGCCATGTAGCGCTCGACGTAGCTGCCCGGCGTCGCGCCTCGAGATCCTGCGCCGTCGCGGGTCTTGATCGAGAACTCGTTGACGATGACCACTTCTTGCTTCAGTCCCATGACGCCCCCATATTTCTGATCGCTCACAACCTCCGGGCGTGCTCGGGTGCCACCGTCGTTTGGTCGGCGTTTGTGTCAGAGCTGCTGTTCTGTGGTCGGGTCGGGTTCGCCCGGATCGAGGCCGGCGGCGTGCTGGGTCACTTGTTGCTTGAGTGCTTCCAGCCGTTTGGCCTCAGCGGGACCCGCGATGTGCACCGGCGCGATTCCGGGTTCGTCGTTCTCGTCACCGGACAGATCTGTCAGGGTGCGTCCTGGCGCAGGCTGGGGGTCTTCGTTGCCGCCTGTCGCAGGAGCCCGGTCCGTCAAAGTGGCGGCGATGCGGGAACGGTAGAGGTTCTCGGAGGTACCGGCCTGTGCTTCACGCTGCCGGCGAAGTCGTTCTTCCTCGCTGTTCAAGGTGGCGGCGGCTTCCTCCAGCTGTTGCGCCATTTTCTTCGTCGCGGGCATGCGTTGTTCCGCAGGTGTCTGCCGGGTCACAGTCGCCTGAGTCGGGTCGAAGTCGGACTCGTGGAACAGCGGGCGGATCGTGTCGGAACTGGTCCTCATTCCGCCCGCAGCGGTGTCTCGTTGTTCGGGCGGCTGAGCGGTGCTGGCGCTGCGGTCAGCGAAGTACTCGGTGAGGTCGTACCCCGAGGACTCCAGGTCGATGTCGAGGCTCCCGAGGTCGTGGACCTGGACGAACACCACAGGAACGTCGGGGGCGTCGGCGTTACCGGCCTCGGGGTTTCCTGCCGGTGCGAGTACGAGCGCGTCGATCGTGGCTGGCAGCTCCCATTCGATGCCCGTCACCTGTTCGGGCAGGGTGAACCCGGGGGAGAAGTATCCCTTCTGGGTTAGCTCTGTGAGCTGCTCTTCATCGAACTCGTAGTAGATGTCGACCGTCTCGCCGCCGCCGGCGGGGTAGGCGACCTCATCGACGCTGTAGGGCAGTTGCTGGTGTGGGCGCACCGAGCGCAGCTCGCCGTTGAGATGCAGGTAGGGCCGGTAGTTCATTGCGGCGCTGTGGTGCCCGAGCTCGATCGATTCGACGTACACCACGATCTCCGCGCGGTTGTTCTCTGTCCGGGTGGTCTCCACGCCGCGATCGCGCAGGACGCGATGTGCCCAGATGTCGTTCATGGGGATTCCGGCGATCTTCATCTCAGCGGCTCCGTCTTGCTGGGCTTCGGTTCCTGGTGCTCCGGCCGGCTCGGCCGATCGTGCTTGATCTTCGCGATGCGGGTGCTGCCGGTCCGCCAGAGCCAGCGCATGAAGGCGATTTGTGCGACGGCGAGCATGACTACCACGAACAGGAACGGCACCAGCCACAGCGCGATCGCGCCATTTGCCGTCGGGGTGCCCAGTGACGCGCCGGATTGTTGATGCAGGTACGCGCCGAGTGCCGGGATGATGCTGAGCGCCGTCGTGAGGATGAGCAGGTAGTCGATGAACACTGTGGCGAGCCGGATGGTGATCACCCACACGAGGACTGGGGTGCCGGTCGTGATTCGTGCCCAGCGCGACACGAGGGCCGCTCGGGTGGTCTCGCTCGTCCGCGCTGGCGGGACGGTTGCAGTCCGCGTCCTGCGTTGAGCTGGCCGTGCACCGTCTGTCGTCGTCATCGTCTCTTTCCTTCGTCTGCATGGGTGGATGTCATGTCGAGGGCGCCGCTAGACAACGGAGTAGGGCCTGCCAGGTCAGCGGGATGTACGGGTTGAGCCCGACGCAGCGATGGCCGCCAGCTCCGAGAGCCTCCCGCGGGCGTCGAGGGTGACGTAGACAAGGACCCGCCGGGTCGCCGTAGGCCGCGGGACGGCCGGTTGCGGCTGGTTGATGCTCGCCGATCCGTCGATGGTCAAGACGACGTCGGCCATGACCGCGTAGCGATACCGGGTGCCGGTGACCGCGACGACCTCGGTGTCGGTGTTGCGGCCGAGCGCGGAGTTCAGGCCGACCGCGTCGATGTAGTAGTAGCGCTTACCGTCGGCGTCGCGATTGAACCGCGACGGTGGCATGAATGTCCGGAAGAAGGCGTCCTTCTCGGAGAGATCGAATCGGTCCTGGAGTTCTGTCCGTGCGATCTCGTACGCGTCGCCGGAGTCCCAGGTGAACGCGATAGAGAGCAACTGCCCGATCGTCGCCGAATCGGCCTTGACCCGGGACGCACTGATCCCGAGTCCTTCCAGGCCGGTCTTCTCGGAGGTCTCGGCGTTCCTCTGAGCCTCGCGCGAGTTACGGGCTTCGAGGGACTCGATCTGAGTCTTCTGTGCTGCAAGGGCCGTCGAGCGCGCAGTGGCGCTCGCGCTCGCCAGCGTCAGTCCGATGGTCACCAGACAACCCAGCAGCACAATCCAGCGGTTCCTTGCCCTAAATCTCGCGGTGGTCCTCTCCGTCATGGCTTGTGCACCATGCCCTGGCCAAGCTCGGGGGACTTGTCGGCCTCTGCGTTGCTCCTGGCGTACTGGTGCGGCCCACCCGCGGCTGTGACGACAAGATCGAGCCGGCTGAAGACCCGCGTCGAGTCGGTGTAGACGGCGCTGGCCCACGCAAGCACGGTTGCGTGAAGATTCCTGTTCACCCACACCACCCGTGCCGTTCCCGGTGCGTCGATCGTCGGCATCACCGACTCGACTGTCCAGCTGTACGACCGCGGGTCCGACACCTTCAGCCCGTCGTAGCGGACGTACCAGGGAAAGCGCGGGTCAATTTCGTCCCGGCCGAAGTACGGCGTGGTCGTGAACGCGTAGGCCAGTGAGTCTTCGACGACAAATGACTTCGGGTCCCAGTACCGTGCCAGGGCTTTGCGGTGGCTGACGGTCTTCAGGACAGTTTCGCTCGGGCTGCCGTTGCCCGCGCTGGGTGCGTTGTTGACGGCACGGAAGAGGACGGCATAGTCCTGCTGCTTGTCCGCCACCTCCCTCGCGGCCTGCGACGCTCGCGCACTGAGCGTAGCGAGCGCCGTGGCATCGACCGGCTTGACCGGTGATGCTGGCGCGGTCGCCGTACCAGGCGTTTGGTTCTGGAGGGCGTCGATCCGCGCCGCGTTGGCCGCAGCCTGATGTTCGTAGGCCGTCCTGGAGACGGCGCTGACAACCGCAGTCGCCGCCAGGGCCAGCCCTAGCATCACAGCGATGCCGCTCCGCGCGGCCTGTGCCCGGATCTCGGGCGTGCGCGCAGCGGCCCGCTCGGTCCGGCGATCCCGTCGCCGGACCGACCAGTTGGTGAACTGTTTCTCCAGATCGGCGCCGGTCAGTTTGCCGTTCCCGGCCTTCGCCGCTGTGGGCACATCGTCTGCCGGCGTCATGGCGTCTTGACCCGGTCAGCGGGAAGCATCAGATCCGAGACGTCCACGAACATCCAGCCCTCAGCTGCCATTGCTGCGGCGCTGTCGACGCGCACTCGGCCCATGTAAGCGCAATATCCCGCCTCGCCCACCATGACCTTGTCGCCCTCGACGCCGAGTACCACGAGAGTGTGCCCCCATGACGTCGAACTTGGTCCGGACCCGACCGAGTACGGCACCGGCGTCGACTGCACCTTCTTACCGGTCTGTTCCGCGATCGAATATGCCGTCCGGATGCCGTCTCCTGCGGGGTAGGCCTGGAATGACGTGTACTTGTTCACGAAGTAGGTACTGAAGCTCGTGCAGTTCATGGCGTGGTTGCTGCCACACGACCCGGGACCACCTTGGTCGCCGTAGCGGCTGTCGAGGAACTTGTCGCCTTCTTGGTTGAAGAGGTCGACGAGTGCCTTCGCCTCGTCTTGGGACATGCCGCCGCTCTTCGGCGAGACAGGCCCGGCGGCGTTCCCGTTGACGCAGGTCGCGGGTTGGAGCAGGAGGTCGATGATCTGACTGCCTCCGTCGATGAAGTCACCGACGGTCTGGCGGACCAGCCCTTGGTCGACCGTCCAGCCACTCATCTTCGCGAACCACATCTCGGCCTTCGCGCTGCGAGCAGCGATCCCGGCAGAACCGTCGGCCGACCGTTCCCAGTTCTCGTGGAAGTACACCGCGGCCCGTCCAGGGCTGCCCTGCGAGGTGGTGAGCATGCCCTTGAAGACCTGAACGTCTCCAGGATTGTCACCGCCGTTCGAGTCGGCCATGAAGCGAAGCTGTAGAACGAGCTGCCACCAGTCGGTGCCCTTGACGACCGCGTAGTTGCGCAGCAGCGTGTTGCGCCCGAAGGTCCACTGGCCCAGTCCGATCCCGTTGTCGGTGTTCTGTGCAGCGGTCTTCTTCTTGTCGGTCATGACGTAGGTCCCGGCGGGGAAGTTCTGCACGCTGGTCGGGTCGATTCCGGATTCCTGGGTCCAGTTGCCGAGGATGCCGGCGATGTTCTCGTCCGGCATGCCCCAGGTCTTCAGGACCGAGTAGACGGCCCGGGCGTTCTTGTCGGCCGTCGCGTCGACCGGCTCGTTGCTGTCGACGGGAAGCGCGTTGCTGCCGGCCGTCTCGCAGCCCGTGGTGACGGCGCCGTCGTGCACGGTCAACGTCGTGCTGAAGATGCCGAGAAGGCCACCGATGAACGCGAGCACGCTCACGCCGGATACGGCCGCGACGCCTGCGGCTGCGGCCGTCGTTGAGATGACTGCGCCGCCGGACAGGGCAGCGGCCACCTTTGCCACTGTGGCCCCGGCCGCCAAGAACGGCTTCGTGGCGAGGTTCCACGCCGCTGTGCCAGCACCGATGAGCCACTGCAGAACCACCTGCAGGAATGACAGTGCCTGCGCGAGCACGGCGAAGAAGAACGACTTGAGCCAGTTCAGGAAGAGAATGAGCAGCGCGGACAGTGCCGCCGGCGGGGTCGCGGACGTTCCTGCCGCCAGGGCGGTGCTTTTGGCGCGGTTGCCCGCGGCAGGTTCACCCGGTCCTTGCCTGGCACCGCCGTCAGGGGTATCACCGGTGTGCTGCCCGCGCTCATAGCTCGTTCCGCCGGCTCCGAGAGTCTTTCCAGCCTCCTGCTCGTCGGACAGTGGTGACGCGGAACGTTCCTGGCCTCCTTTGAATCCGTCACTCGTCTTCGGGTCGCTGGTCTGCCCACCTTTTGCCCGAGCCTGCCGGGAAGCCTCACGACCGGCCTCCTTAGCGCCGCTGGCCCCTGCGCCGGCGCCGCCACCCAGCACCGCGCCCTCGGCGGCGCCACGGGCAGCGGCAGCCAGGAGCCGCTTCTTGCCGGCCGAAAGCCGGTCACCGACCGCACCATCGACCGCGGCCTCGGCGGCAGCTCCCGCCGCTGCTCGCGTGATGTCCCTGGACTTGCTCGCGGCAGAGGATGGGTACTCGGCAGGCCCGCTGTCACCTGCGCCGCGGTCGCCGGCATCGACCGACGCCCTCGCGGCGGCGTCTACCTCGGATGCACGGTGCGAGTCGACCCTGTTCGGCTCGGCCGTGATCGCGGTGGTCTTCGTGGTGTCCCGGGCTTTCGGCTGGTCGTCCCCCATGTCTTCCTCTTTCTCATCTCGATCAGGACGCTCGATCGGTCGAATGACCGAACATCCCGTCGTGCGGCATAGCCGGAGCGTCAGTAGTAGGTGACGAGGAAGGCCTCGCCGGTGTGGATCGTGGTGTTGGACCGCACGTCACGCAGGTCGACCTCGAGCTTGAGCAGGTCAAGCAGTAGGTCTGACTGGTACGTGGACTTGTTGGCGTAGTAGTCCTGGTAGGCCTGCGACAGGTTGTTCATCACCGTCGCCAGCGGACGCAGCGTGATGTCCGAGGTCCGGTAGTCGGTGGCCAGGTTCTTCCCGTTCGACAAGACCCACTCGATGTCGCCGATCCCGCCGGAAATGCTGTTCGCATCCGAGCTCTCCGAAGTCTTCTTCTGGAGAAACTCGACGTAGCTCTCGCCCTTCGGCACCAGCTGATCGAGATAGCCGTCGCCGACGTTGCCCGAGCGCCAGTCGAACTCGAACCCGCCCGGTACGACCTTGCTGGTGTGTAGCGCGAGCGTCGCTTCGCCGGTCTTCGACTCAACCTTCGTTTCACCCGTGACGCGATCTCCGGCGATGATTGCCGGGATAACCGGTTGACGCAGAAAGAGGCCGTCCACTTTCGTCGTGGCCAGATCCTTGCTGTAGGAGCTGATCTGGGTCAGGTTCGTGCGCATCTCGCCGAGCTTCTCGTCCAGCTCGTCGTGTGCCTGGTCCTCCTGGGACTTGAGGGCAACCTCGTAGTAGGCGCGAGCGGGATCGAACACCGCCGCGTCCAGCGCGTCGATCTTCGCGGAGCCCGAGGCCCCAGGATTGACGAACACCCGCCACTGGTCGTACTTGGCGAACGACTTGTCGCCGGTCGCTTCTTCACTGTTCGCACGATCAGTTGCGGTGTTGCTGAACGACAGTTCAGCATTGGCCCGGATCGTCAGGTTGAGGACCTGTGGCGCGAACGACTGCTCAGCTTCGAGCACGACGCCGACATACCCGGTTGCCCCGAAGACGTAGAAGGAGCCGGTGATGCCTGGGGTCCGGAGCCGCTCAGACTTGAGTTCCTCGTCGGATCCCAGCAAGAACGCTCGATAGTCGGTGGCGTTGTAGGAGATCTTCGCCCGGTCGTCGAAGTGCATCATCACGAGCACCTTGGTCTTCTGACTGTCGGTGTAGATGCCGTCAACGACGCCGCTGAGCTGGGTCTTCGATGTCGTGAACTTCGGAGTCCACAAGCCGGTCTGAGCGAGTGTGTCGCGTCCCGCCATCAGCGCCGAGACACCTGAAGCGATTAAGACGAACGCACCAATGAGCGTGAGCGCACCCACGAACAGCCCGAAACGCTCGATAGCGTGGTGAGAGTCGAGCCTGAATGCCTTGGTGAACTCCGCGAACCTGTCGTTGATGCTCATGCCAGTCCCATGCCGTTGGTCGGAGTCGTGCTGGAGCTGCCGGCCGCCGGCTATCTGCCCTCGAGCGGGCCTGGTGCGACGATGATCGTGCCGCCGCCGAGATCCTCGATCGTGGTTTGACCGCCCGATCCCACTGCGCTGATGAGCGACCAGCCACCAGTGCCGAGCGCACCGCCAACAAGAATCAGAGCTGCGATCCGCCCCCAGCCGTCACCCTGACCGTGCTGCTGACCACCCATCAGCTTCTGCAGAAGGCGGAACCCGCCCCAGACCAGTCCCGCTGCGCCGCCCAGCATGAGTGCCAGGCCGCCGATGGTTTGTAGGTAGGTCTTTGCGTTCTCCAGAAAGGACTTGACGTCCCATGCCGCATCAGGCAACGACATCTGCGCCTGAGTAAGCGCCACCACGGCCGTCTCGCAGATCCGATTCACCATGCTTCCCCTCGTGTCTCGATCAGTGAGCCAGGCGCCTGAGGGCCCCGGCACGGACCGTATCGATAGCCCACCGACTGATCTGGCGAATGACTATTGAATCATATTTTGAATGATTCGGCCATGAGTCGGAGTCTTTGAGGGTTTGGGGGGTGGCGGAGCCGGACTCTGGTTCGGGCTAGAACATCCGCTAGGGGCTTGCCTCGTCGGGTCCTGCGTAAAGGTTGTGGCAGATTCACTGAGGTGAGTCGATGGCGTGGTGGGCTCGCTTCGGCACGAATATGAGGCGAACTGTGTCCGTGTGTGTGGATGGATGGTGTGGTCGCTACGGGCCTGATTCGGTACCGTGCGTACGACCCATGACGCGCCGCGTCCCTACCGAAGCCGGAAGACTCCTATGACGACCTTGCCCTCCGATACCTTCGCCCGCCGTGCGCGGGAGGAGCGCGAAAGGCAACGGATGAGTCAGGAGAAACTCGCCAAGGGGATGTCCGAAGAGCTGGGGATCACGATCTATCAGACCGCGGTGACACGCATCGAGCAGCAAACCAGGGCTATTCAGCTCGACGAAGCCGTTGCCATCGCCACGGTGCTCAATGTTCCACTCGCCGCGCTTCTGTCTGAGCAGAGCGTCGAGGAGAACGATGCGCTGAAGCAGCAGTACCTGGCTGAACTCGCCGCGGAACTACATCAGTGGGAACAGTCACGGCAGACGATCGGCCGGCTCACGCGCCTAGTTCAGAGCCTCAGTTGGCCGCGTGAGGCTGACGGCCGCTAGGTGCCGCGACCCTGAGGCGGGACGAAACGCAGTTTTATAACCACTGGAACCTAGCGTTTGGAATGGCGTAGGTCCGGGGTCCGGTGGCATGGGCATCAGTCCGCTTTCTTGACGGCGGGTGGGGTGCCCCTTGGGAGCGGCCGGGCTTCCCAATTCCTGGTCTGGTCGTGGTCTTTGTCGTGGTCTCTGCTGCCTCTGACTGGGTCTCTGCCTGACGATCGTGCCGCCCTTCATCGGACCAGGTCGCGAGCTGTGTCGCGCGCTGGGTGCTGACGTGGGTGGGACAGCGCCATCGATAGGACCAGCGATGGGCCAGGAGTAGGCCAGGTCGTTCTGCAAGCAGGCCAAGGCTTCCTCGTAGGCCTAATGGGCACGCACTAGAGACCTGGTGAAGCCCCGGGTGTCGGTCCATTGGCGTACTCAACGGCGTCGGCGTAACGGTTTGACTGGGCTCCTGCCGTAGGTCCCGAACGTGAGCGCTGTGTCCCGTGGGTAAGATTGCTGACTGATGATTAGGAATCATTCGGCGGATCATTCGGATTGACTTGTAATGATTCAAGCGTAGTATCGATGACAGTTCTGTTGACTGCCAAGCGAGTCGATCACCGCACAGCCCATCTCACGCAAGGGTGTGTTGGGGACCGATCGTGCAACTAAGAATTCGCCGATCGCGGTGGTCTGAGGAGCCCGACGAGGTGTCCCTCCAACAGATCCAGCCACCTAGACAACGGCCAAGAGGAGTCACGCGATGCCAGCATCTTTGGAACCGGCTATGAGGCGGCGCGGAGCCCTGTCGTCGAAGAATGCCGCCGCCTACATCGACACGACAGAAGGGACGCTGGCCCAATGGCGTCACCGCGGCGAAGGCCCTCCGTTCGGACGCATTGGACGCAAGGTCTTCTATCGCGTCGAGGCGCTGGATGCCTACCTCCGTGATCATGAGGTAGATCAGTCTGGTGGTGATCGGTGACAAAACCGCCACTCGCTCGTGCAGCCATGAATCGCCCAGTGTCAGCCGATGAACCCGGAGATCTGAATGAGATCAGAAGAGCGCGCGCCGGAAGGAGGCAGATCTCTGTCCACGACAGGATCACTGCGGGTCCCCGAATGATCGCGGCCTGGTTGACCGGTCTCAGACTCGAGGCCGGCACGCTGAGCCAGACCGATCTGCTGGTCCAGGCTCCTAGGCCGCGGGATCAGGCGACGCGGCATGCTCGGTCAGCCCACGCGGACGCACGCCCCAGGGGAGCAGTCGCCGCCGATCTGATCGTCTCGCTCAGTGGTGCCAACCTGCTACCTCGGGAATTGTTGATGCTTTGCTGGTTTGGCGTGTGCTCAGCATTGGATCGGCGTCCCGAAGGCAAGGGCGATTCGATGACTATTCGCCTCGGCTGCAGGCGACTCCCCCTCGATGCCGCTCTATGCCCCGATCTTCGCGACATTAGGGGTGCCGAGCGTCACTCTGGAGCCGAACGATGACGGGCGTACGACGTCGGGCGGCGACAACTCGTCTTGAGCCCGGCGAACACTCGATTGACCGCAACACCCCAACTCCGCGGATCCTCAAAGGACGAGAAGTTGTCGTGCTCGATTGGTCCATCCGGCTTCTCAGCGGACGCCTCCTTGAAGACAAGCGCACACAAGGCCG
Organism: Kribbella qitaiheensis; assembly: GCF_014217565.1. Taxonomy (NCBI): domain Bacteria; kingdom Bacillati; phylum Actinomycetota; class Actinomycetes; order Propionibacteriales; family Kribbellaceae; genus Kribbella; species Kribbella qitaiheensis. The sequence goes on along the minus strand of NZ_CP043661.1, from coordinate 2,099,991 downwards.
CACGGTGACTGAGGTTCGGCGTAAGGCCAAGGTGACGGCGAAGAGACTGCTGGACAGTGAGGGGGGCGGAAGTCAATGGAAGGCAACGGATTCGATCGAGCGCTACCTTGACGAGGTTGCGTCCCAAGAGATCCTGAATGCCTCCCTTCGCCCCGACACGAGGCGCCAGTACCAGCGTCTCCTCAAGCTGCTGCGTGCGCAGTTGGCCGGCCACTCGATTGCCACTGCCGAGGTGCCGGATGTTCTGGTCACCGCCATTCAGCGGATCGCCGCCGAAAATGGTCACGAGGCTGGACGGCAGGCGCAACATTTTCATGGCAAATACGTGGCCCAGCCGCTACGGCGGCACAAGCTCTTAACCCAGGATCCGATTGAGGGAATGAGCCTGAACCTCCGGGTACATGCTCCGGAGCTGACTGGGCCGAAACGTGGAGGCGTCGCGCTGACCGCCGCCGAGCAGGAGCGGGTCCTGGTCTCTCTCCTCGAGCTGGATCCGGGTGAGGGGGTTCCGCAAAGGCAGCGAGGCCGCTGGTCGTACGAGACCAGGAAAACGAAACAGCTATGCGCCATCGACCTGACGATCCTGCAGATCGGGACAGGATTGCGACTCAAAGAGGCGCTTTCGCTGCGATGGGCCGATGTCTTCTACGACGAGGACGGCGTGATGCGCATCAAGGTCTCTAAAGACGTGTCCAAGACCGGAATCGCTCGCGAGTCCGCGGTGCTCGACAGCCGCGTGCAGAAGCGCCTAGAAGCGCGTTGGGCGCGCGCCCGGAGTGACGAGGAGTTCGTCATCGGTGCACCGGCCGACCCGACGAAGCAGTGGGGCAAGACAGGCAACGGTGGTGCTAGCCAGATCTTGGCCGAACTGTACAAGAAGGTGGCCAAGCAGGCTCGAGCCGTTCACATGGACTTCCAGCGCACACACCTGTGGCGGACCACCCTCAATAGGCGTCTGAAGGAAGCCGGTGTCTCGCAGGCCGACCGTGCCGCCCAGTTCGGCCACGATGTGGAGACGAACGAGGCGAGCTACACGGACAACACCGACATCCGGGCGGTGGCTGCGGCCTATCGGCAGCGCCATAACCCAGACTTGAAATCTACGGGCAAGGCTACGGTCTAGAGCAGGAAGTTGCAGTCAGATCCAGTCATCTTGGGTAGTGATCGGCCCGGGACACCGGGCCGGGCCGGTCATCCGCCCGGGGGCCGATTTGTACGCTCAGTGGCCATGATCTAGACTTACGAACGTAAGAAAGCGGCGCGGGGTGGAGCAGCTCGGTAGCTCGCTGGGCTCATAACCCAGAGGTCGCAGGTTCAAATCCTGCCCCCGCTACCAAAGAAGGCCTGGACCTAACAGTCCAGGCCTTCGTTTTGTCTCCACGCAGATGCGCGCACACCGGCACCGAGGCTCGCCCATATGCCGCCAGCTCCCACCAACCCTGGGCGGCGCGTTCATAGCTGTTCTTCGAGGTGGCCTGCTCACTGGTGCCGTCAGCTCCCACATCCGCGGGCTCGCCGGTCCTGCCCCGATCCGTCGACCGGTCTGGGTCTGAACAGGGCGGCCTTGTGCGCGAAATCAGCAATCTGCTGCCGGCAGGTACTCAAGTCATGCACCAAGGCCCACACAAAGCGGCCGACGCCGTACGCGGGTCCGTTGGACCTGCCTCACATGCCTGGCGGGTACGCGTGCTCTCCGTCTGGTCGCTGGCAAAGGTAATCGCTCCCAGCACGCAGCGAAGGTCAACGGCGAGATGAGGCGGACGGCTCTGGGGTTGAGTGGGTGCGTAGTGTTCACGCTCGCCAACAGGTGCTGACGCGATCGCAGAGCCACCTCTCCAACTCGAGAGCTGAGATTCATAAGCGATTCGGTGGACCCGCTAGCGATCCAGTTGGCCGCAGTACTGCCGCGGCGCGCGGCCGAGGGGGGACTGACCTCGCTGAAGGATCGCGCGGATGCGGAGGCTCTGGCTGGCCACCTCGATGGCCGGCCCTCCCGTCCGGAGCTGCGGGTACCTCGCGCGGCGGCGTACGAACTCGAGAATTGGACTGGCGCGATCCTGTCCGGGGAAGCCGGCCCGACGGCACTTGCTACTAGCTCACAGTCAAGGTCACGGTGAGGCCAAGGTGGTCGGAGGCGTACTCCGGGCCGCCTGCCATCGGGACCTTGTCTGTGAAGATCAATCGCGCGTTCTCGGACTTGATCGTCTCGGCCGAGAACAACAGGAAGTCGATGCAGTGGGACGACTTCCCGGGGTGCAGGTACTCCTGGTGGAAGGTCGGCGGGCAATCGACGAAAGCGTCCGCGAGTTGACTCGATGCCGCGAAGCCTTCGAACAACGAGCTGTCCCGCGCAATGTTGAAGTCACCGCTGAGAATCAGTCGGCCCCCGACGGAGTCGAGAATGGACGCAAGGGCAGCGAGTTGCTGCCGATGCAATTCGTAGTACCGGCTCTTCGCTGACCAGTCGCCGTCGAAGTTGGCGAGTAGGTGAGTGTTGACGATCCAGAGGTCGGGTTCGGCAAGGTGGGTTGCCAAGATGCCCTTCAGTGGCGCTTTGAAGCGTGACAGTCGGGGGAGCGCTGCCGTCATTCGAGCCGCAGGCAAGGGGAAACGCTGGTATATCTTCTCGTCGATCCGGCGCCGGGACATCGTCACCAGCCCACCGGCCGGCCCCACCGCGGAGGGCTGCTGAACGGCGTACCGGAATGAGGGCAGGTGCATTCTCAGGTGCCGCAGGTGGTAGTAGGTGAGCACCTCTTGGAAATTGACGACGTCCACGTCGCTCGCCTCGAAGAACTGACCGATCGCCTGGTACCGCTCGGCCAGCCTGGAACCGAACACCGGCATCCCGCGGGTATTGAGAGATGCGACAGTCAGCTGACCCATGGGAGTAGTTCTACCAGCAGAGGTCTTACGGGAGCTTCGCTTTGACGATCTGGTTCTTGCGGAGGTCGCCTCGGGTCATGGCGATCAGTTGCATCCAGAGCTTCTTGATGTTGACGTGGTCGGGGACGACGACCACGCGCTTGGTCTTCTTCAGATTGGCGAGCATGTAGTCGCTGAGTTGGGTGGGGGTCCAAATGGTGCCCTTGGGCAGGCCGAGCTTCTTCGGCAGTGCGGCGCGAAGAATGTCGCGATTGGCGGCCGCCTGGGGCGTCACCCCGTTGCAGAACTCGGTGATCGCGAAGGCCGACCATTCCTCGCTGCCCTGCCAGCCTCTCGTCTTGGTCTTCGTCAAGGTCGCCCTCGGGTCCGACGGCGGCGGTTTGCCCTTCTCCTGAACGGCTGCGTTGTTCCACTTCATCTCGAAGTGGTAGATGTGCAATTCATTGTTCTCGTCCAGGTGGAACCCGATGCGGTCGATGCCCTGGTTCGAGCGGATCTGGCCGGAGACCAGGATGTCCATCTTCGGTACCTTGCCGCCGAGCTGGTTGCTGTCGATCTGTACGGTGGCGAAGTCCTCGAAATCGCTGCCCCAGTTGGGCGGCGCCAAAGGTCCTGTTCGTTGTACCGGCGGAGCCGCGGCCGGCGCGGCGCCGAGCCCGAACGTGCCTTCCTCGAGAAACGCTTCGGCTTCAGGCAGGGCGTTGATCATCGACTCGAACGCGTCGAGTCCCCCGTAAGCGGCTGCCAGACTCTGGACCGCTGCGGGTAGTCCGGCCAACGCGCCGCTGGTCAGGGCGTTCTGTACTGCCGAGGTCAGCACCTTGCGCATGCCGCGATCGAACCCCTCCGCCCAGGTCTGATCCCTGGTAGCGGTGTCGACGGCGCTGCTGAGCCCACCGACGACGGCACCTTCGACCATCTTGGGCCCAGTGGTCGCCGCGAACTGACGGAAGGCACCAGGCGCTGCGGACCTGGCGGCAAGGCCCGCTGATTCGGTGAGAGCGGAAGTCGCGGCGCCATTGGCGACCACCGGTGCCACAGCGTTCAGCATGCCGTCGACCGCACCGCTGACGAAGGCATGCGCGCCGTCCGCGCCGACCACGTCAAAGCGGTCGCCTCTGGCCAGCTTGTTCGCCACAACCTTCGCCATCGCGCTGGCCACCGCTGCTCGGGCGACCGCCGCCAACGCCATCTCAACGCTCGCCACACCGCCCGTCATCACCGTGGCCACCAGACCGGCAGCCATTTCCAGCGCGCCGGCAACGGCCGCTTCGAGTTCGTCCCGGTACTTCACGAACGCGTCCAGCGCATCAGTCGTTGCCGCGGTCAACCGATCGATCTCCGCCTGCTGAGCAGCAGTCGGGTTCTTGCCGGCCCGGGCCACCGCCGCTTGCAGCTCCCGGTTCTCGTCCTCGAGAGCACCCGCCGCTCCGGTCAGCGACCCGGCGCCCGATGACGTCTCCCGCTTCACCGCCGCGTCGATCCAGACCGCACGTTCGGCCGGAGTGAGGTGCGCCGGTTCCAGCAGGAGCTGGATCTTGTTCTGGGTCGCCGTGCCAAGCCCCGCGACCTTGGCGCCGAAGTCCGCATCCGTGGCCAGCGCCTTCCGTTCGGCCGCCGAGGCGAAGCTGTTGAGCAAGAACAGGACGTACTCGTCGTTCCCCGGGTTGGTCAGAACGTAGTTGAGCCGCGGACGCAGATCGGTGAAGACGTAGCTCAGCAGCCAGCCCTTCTCGGCAGCCACTGTGTACTGGTCGACGTACCGACGGAACGGGCTGTTCGCATCGGCGTACGACTTGCGGAACACGTCGTGCGCGACCGGCTCCGCGTTCCGTAGTACCAGGAAGACCGAACCCAGCCCGTTCCCGCCCAGCTGGCGGAGTCGCACGACCACCGGATCCGCCAGCTGAGCGGAGTCGGCAGTCAGCCCGACCATGGCGTTGAGCCGGTCGCGATCCTCCTTGTTCATCCCGCCGAGGGTGTCGTCGATGTGCTTGAGCCGGGGATCCTTGTTCTTGACCGCCGCGACGAAGTTCGCCACCTGGCCCGCGGTGGCGTGGGTGGCGGCGTCGAAGATGAAGTCGGTGTCGGCGGTCGTATAGCCCGAGGTCCCGATCTCGACGGTTCGGATCAGCCGGTCCTCCGGAGCCACGCCCTCTTCGAAGAACATCAACGCCCGCTGTTTGGTGTGCAAGGACGTCTCCTTGCTGAGGTACTCCTTGATCGGACTCTCGTACGCCGCTGCGAAGTCGGCCGCGATCTGCTTGGGGTCCTGTCGCTGCAGCGCGTCGAAGAGCAAGGCAGCGTCATTGGTACCGCTCACCGTGGCGATCTTGATGTCGTCGGCGGCCCGCGGTTTGCCGAACGCGATCACCGCGGCGATCCGGAACCGCTGGGCGAAGGTGGCCCACAGCGTCTCCTGCATGATGGCACCGGCGATCCGGCTGTTGGAGCCGTTGGGCAGCTTGTAGTCCGTGCCGTAGTCCTTGGAGTACGACGCCGTGAACTCGGACTCCGCCGACTCGCGCTCCGCATGCAGCACCGGCGCAAGCCGTACTACGGTCGCCTCGTCGGTCAGCACGCCGTGAATGGCGATATAGATCTTGTCGGCGGGCCGCAGCTTGCCGTAGTCCAGATAGCACTGGGCCCGTACGCCGTCCGCCCAGCTCAGCTTGCTCTTCAGATCATCGCGCAGAGCCCGCTTGTACTTCTCCTGGTACTTCGTCTCCAGCTCACTCTGATGTCCCTGCTGCAGTAGCAGAGTCAGCAGCAAAGAAGGGAGATTCAGGCTCACCGCCACCAACCACCCGTACAGGTCGTCGGCGGCCTGATCGACCTTCCCCGGCGCCGCCTCGTTGGCCCGCTGCACCGAAACCGCTCCGGCGAGCGCTCGACTCGTGGCCCGGTTCCCCACCATCGCCTGCAATGCGAGTGCCGGCACGCCGCGTTCCTGCGGTGAACGCCTCCCCGTGGGCTTCTTCGACCGGCTCCGAGGACCATCCGCGTCGCCGGACCGACGCTCCCCAGAGGACCCCATCTCCCCATTCTCCCGACTTCCACCCCGCCGCCCGGAGCCCGGACGGGAGCATCGGCCGGGCACCAAACCCTGCCCGATCAGGCAAAGCCATCGCGAGCGTTGAGAACCGCAATCGCCGTACTGCGTACAGCTTGCCGCGTGAGCGACGAGTTCGCCGTACCGCGTTCAGCTTGCCGCTTGAGCGACGAGTTCGCCGATCTTCGCCTCGTTGGCGGCGGTCAACTCGGTCAGGGCGTAGGCGGTCGGCCACATGGAGCCGTCGTCGAGGTTCGCCGGGTCGTTGAAGCCGAGCGTCGCGTACCTCGCGTTGAACTTGCCGGCGCTCTGGAAGAAGCAGACAACCTTGCCGTCCTTGGCATAGGCGGGCATCCCGTACCAAGTCTTCGAGGAGAGCGTCGGCGCGCTGGCCTGGACGATGGCATGGATCCGCTCGGCCATGGCGCGCTCCGGCTCGGGCATTTCGGCGATCTTCGCGAGGAGGTCGCTCTCGCCGTCAGCCTTCTTCGCACCCGAACCGCGGCGCGCGCTCGCCTTCAGCTCCTTGGCGCGTTCCTTCATCGCGTCGCGCTCTTCGTCCGTGAACCCGTCGTAGGACTTCTCGGCCTTGGCGCTGCTCCCGGCGGACTTCTTCGTGCTCGTCATGACAGATCCTCTCGCGGCGATTCCTGATGTGAACGAGCCTAGCCAGCCCCCACGCCGGAGACTTCTCGAATCCTGACCGATCCCGAACGGCCGCGGTCGAGTATCCCGGCCAACTAATCCTTTGCCGAGCCAGTGGTCGATTCCGGTCCTTTGCCGAGCCAGTGGTCGATCCCGGCCAAAGTAGGGTGGCGAGACTTCGGCACCAGACAAGCATGTCGTCGTATCCGCCATGCAGTTCCAGTTGATCGCCGTACTGATCGCGCACCAGATTGGCCATGGCAGTCGGATCCTTCAGATCGATCGCTTCTGCCAGCAACTTGATGTCAGGGATGTCGCGGTTTCGGGAGGCGACCAGCTTCATCGCCAGCAATGCCTCCGGTCGTGCGATCTCGATGCGAAGCCCAGCACGCCTCGCCTTCTTGGCGCTGGACGTCGAATGCGGTGGGATCCACGGAGTGGCGTGAGCGTTCAGCCAGTCGGGAGGTACTCCTCCGCATCGGCTACTGCCTTGGCCGCGTCGAGAACTGCCTGCTCAGGAGCGAACATGGCGTCGACATCTCTGGTTCGGCGTTCGGGGCTGTAGGCCAACGCGATTGCCGCACCGCCGACGATGTACATCGACGCGGTGACGCCGCGATGTAGAGCTCTGCCTCGAGAAGGTCGAGGAGATGCTGGATCTGGGGTGGGGTGGGCTGAAGTCGTACGTCATCCGATCACGCCGTTAGTAGGTCGTGCTCGGAGATGTAGATGCCGCGCGTGGAGAGCCAGTCCGGTGTGTGCTTTCGGGTCCAGGCGGCTCCTCGGCGGAGGTTGGGGTGCAGCCAGGGGGTTCGCAAGGTGAGCCTCCTTGTCCACTCCGGGATCCGGGGGCTGTTGTGTTGTTCGAATTCGTGCTCGACCAGGGCGGCGAGCAAGGTCTCGAAGCGCGGATCCGAAACCTCGTGACTCCGACGCAACCAGGCATCGCTACCGGGGTCGTTGTTCTGCAGCATGTAGGCGAGTTGATCCCTTGCCTGCAAGGCCAGCTTGAACGCCCATTCCTCATTGCCGTCAGCAAGTGACTCGTTGATCTCGTCGATAGTCCGATCCGGAGTCATCCAGCCATGAAGGCGACTGCTCTTGAGGCCTGCCGCGGTCCGCAAAGCTCGCTGGTAGAGAGCGGCGGAGGGGATTGTTCTGCCGCTGAGATAGGCAGACAGGCGCGGGCGTGAGGTGCCGAGAAGGCGCGCGAACGCCTCCTGCGTCAGACCGGTGTCAGCCAGCGCCGACCGCAGGTCTGCCGCAATCTGCTCTCGTTCGTACTCCGCGACCTCCACCTGATGAAGGTATCAAATTTGATACGCCCAACCAAGTGCTGGTACCGCGGAGGCGTCGTCGCGGGTTGGCGGAGATTTTTGCAAGAGGTGGATTATCTGATGTTGGTCTGGTGAGGGGTTCGGTTCGGGGTTGCGGTGGGTACCGGGCGTGGCGTTAGATGAGCCGCCCTGTTCGCCCTGTCGTTGGGAGACTGACATGTTCGCTATCATTGCCGCAGTGATTTTCGGGTTGGCGCTGATCTTGGATTGGGCCAATGCCAAGGTGAGTGATGCGTTCACGCCACAGACGTTGCTGATGGCCGGATTACTCTGTATCGCCTTGCATCTGGCGGGAATCGGCACCTCGACGGGTCGGTGGGGCCGCAAGCGCTGAGCCGTCAGGCCCGGCCGGCTTTGAGGATCCGGCGGAGAGTTTCTTCGCTGCCCACACCGCTGTGCCGGGCCGCAGCCCCGAGAGTTTCGCCGGCTTCTACCAATGCGAGCGCCGCCTCCCGGCGGACGGACAGGACGTAGGCGGTCGGCGTCATTCCTGTCTCGGCTTTGAAGAGCCGGGACAAGTGCCGCTCACTCAGACCGGCTCGCGCAGCGATGCCCGAAAGGCTGTGGTTGCTCGCGGGATCGGCCGCGATCTCGTCGATGAGGATGCGGAGCGGGTCGCGGTGCGGACGTGGGGTCCGGGCCGGGACCGACAGTTGCGGCTGTGCGCCACGGCGGCGCATGAACACGACGAGGTCCTTGGCGATCTCGTGCGCCAGTCCGTCGCCGGAGTCTTCTTCGATCAGCGCGAGCGCCAGGTCGATACCGGCGCTGACGCCGGCGGAGGTCAGCACTCGACCGTCCCGGACGTAGATGGACTCCTCGTCGACAGTCACCGTCGGGAACCGCCGCCGGAGAGTGTCGTCGAGGCGCCGGGCCGCCGCTGCAGCCCGTCGGCCTTCGTCGGCAGGCTCGGGTACGGGTTGCGAGGTCGCGTCGCAGCGGGTCACGCCGTACTCGACTGCCTGGCGTAGGTAGTGCGCACTGTCCGAATAGGCCTCGGCAAGTGCCTGTCGGAAGGCGGAGCTCGCGCCGCGGGGCCAGAACAGCACACCGACCAGCAGACTGACTGCCGAGCCGATCGCTAAGTCTTCGATCCGCACCAGGCCGATCTCCCAGCCTGCGGGCGAGATGATGTCGAACAGAATCAGCAGAGTCGCCGTGAACGCCGCCGGGCCGGCAGCGAAGGAGAATGCGGCAGGTGCGAGGCTGGCCAGCGCGACGGCGATCGGCAGCAGCACCCAGGCAACGGTCGTATTGGTGCCGATGGCAACTACCAGACCACCGCCGATGATGATGCCGGCCACCGTGCCCAGTAGTCCGCGTAGTGCGTTCTGGCCTGTGCTCAGCGCGTTGGAACGCAGTACGGCGAGTGTGCCGAACACAACCCAGAAGGAGTGCTGTACGCCGCTCAGGTCGGCGATCAGCACCGCCAGTGCCAGTCCGACGGCTCCGCGGATGCTGTTGTGCAGCCAGACCGAGTGGCGCTCGACATGTGCACCTGCGCGCTCCCGTACTGACGACAGTGGCGAGCCGATGCCGGACGGTCCGGGCCCAGCAATACCCGAGTGGCGGGGATGGGGTGATGCCGCGCGCCCTTTCCTGCCGATGAAGTACGCCGCGGAAGGCTCGAGTGGCGCGGGACGGGGCGAAGCCGCGCCTTTCCTACCGGTGAAGTATGTCGAGGAAGGCCTGGGTGGCGGGGGAGGGGGTGAGGCCGCTGGTGATTGCTGAGTAGACCTGGCGGGGTGGGATGTCGTCCGGATGGACCAGGGCGAGCTTGACGTCACGCCGTACCGCGTCGGCCGCCAGTGACGGGACGAGGGTGATACCGATGCCGGCAGCAACGAATCCCTGCTTCGCCATCCAGTCCCGGGCCACGAACCCGATGTGCGGCCGGAACCCGGTCCGCAGGCACGAGCTGATCAGCGTGTCCTCGGGCTGGCTGCTGCCGGCGATCCACTCCTCGTCGCGGAGCTCCGTCAGCCGCACCTGACGTTGACCGGCGAGCCGATGATCATGGGGAAACGCGACGTACATGAAGTCGTCGCAGACCTTCCGCAGCTCGAACCCGTCAAGATGCCGCGTGTCCGGATAGCTCACCACCGCCACGTCGGCATCGCCGGCTCCGAGCAGCTCCAACAATTCCGGCGTGAACCCTTCTCGGAGCGACACCGACACCGCCGGATGGCGCTGTTGAAAAGCCGCGATGGCCTGGGGAACCAGAGCAGCATCGGCCGTAGCGAAGGCAGCCACCCGCAACCGGCCGGTCGCCAGGTCGCGGAGATCCGCCAACTCGCGCCGGGGCCGCGTCCAGCCGATCGAGGACGGCCTCGGCGTGGCTGAGGAGGCGCTGCCCGGGTTCCGTGAGGCGTACTCCGCGGGGGAGGCGGTCGAAGAGCGCGGTATCGGCTTCTTCTTCAAGCGATGAAATTTGCCGTGAAATCGCGGATTGGGTGTAGCCCAGGACCGGCGCCGCCGCGGTGAACGAGCCAAGGCGGGCGACCTCGACGAAGACCCGGAGGAGAGAGGTGGAGAAGTCATGCTGCTGAGGCATGAGTCCCATGCTAGACATTCGCTACTCACATCGCTCAGCGGTGTCTAGCGTTGACGACATGGATGAGAACAGCAAGATCGCGTTCCTGGGGCTCGGCTCGATGGGCGGGCCGATGGCGCGGCGGGTGGCACAGGCCGGGTACCCACTGACGGTTTGGAATCGCTCGCCCGGACGGGCCGACGGATTCACTGAGGTCGCGGCGTCTCCGGCCGACGCCGTACGAGATGCGGATGTCGTGGTGACGATGCTCGCTGACCCGACCGCGGTACTAGAAGTCGTGCGGTCTTTCGCGGCGGACTTAAAACAAGGCGCGATCTTGGTCGAGGCGTCGACGATCGGCCCCGCCGCCGTACGGGAAGTGGCGGACCTGCTGCCGGAGGGTGTGACGCTGGTCGACTCTCCGGTGATGGGTAGCGTCGACCGGGCCGCGAGCGGGGAACTGTCGCTCTTCGTCGGCGGTGATGCCGATGACGTGATGCCGCTGCTCGAGCTGTTCGGCAGCGTCAACCGGACCGGCGCGGTCGGGACCGGTGCGGCGCTCAAACTGGTGATGATCAACACGGTGGTCGAAGGGGTCGCCCTGATCGGCGAGGCGTTCGCCCTCGCGGACAAACTCGGCCTGCCCGAAGAACAGGTGAAACAGGCAATGGCGGCCTCACCCCTCGCAGGAATCGCCGGCCGCGCCTTTGCCGAAGGCGCCTACTTCCCGATCCGCCTCGCCGCCAAGGACGTCGCACTCGCTGCCGACGCCGCCGACCTCCCGATCGCCCGCGCGATCCACACACGCCTCACGTCGTACGAAGAAGCCGCCAACGAAGACATCGGTCAGATCCTCAAGTACTTCAGAACCTGACCCAGGTCGTCGACCGACGTGGTTTCGACCCTCAAGTACTTCAGGACCTGGGCAAGTCGTCCACCGACGTGGTTCCGACTCAAAATCGCCGCCGGGCTACTGGGAATCGTCCTGGTCGTCGGGTGTGGAGCCGAGACCGCGACTGGTAAAGCGGCATCGCCGGAGACGGTGACCGAGACTGTTGCGACTACCGAGCCGAGCACAGTGGTGAGTTCCAAGCCGCCGACGACCGTCAAGCCGACGGTTAAGCCGACGGCAACCACGTCGAAGCCGGCCGGACTGCTGTCAGTGGCGCCGACCATCAAACCGGTGAAGAAGGCGACCACCAAGCCGACCGTGCGACCCACGACCACCAAGCCGACCGTGCGACCCACGACCACCAAGCCGACCGTGCGACCCACGACCACCAAGCCGAGACCGAAGGTGACGTCCAAGCCGAAGCCGACGACGGGGTCTGTCTCCTACGCGAACTGCGACGCCGTACGCGCGGCAGGCAAGGCGCCCATCCACCGCGGCGATCCGGGTTACGCACGCAAACTCGACCGGGACGGCGACGGCATCGGCTGCGAGAACTGAGTCCACAGCCGCGATCCGAAGTACCCACAGTCTGTCAGTTGGGTAGCGGCTGCGGAAAGGTAGGTGGGGTGTTGTTCGGGGGCGGGGCGTGACGTGGAATGGAGGTGCCGGTCCCGGGGGCGGGCCGGCACCTAAAATTTGCGGGTCGTCAGCGGTCGACGGCCATCTCGCCGAGTTCGGACCACTCGGACTGCGGGACCTCGAAGTTGACGATCTTCGGGGTCGAGGCGAGGTGCGGCGGCAGGTGCTGCTGGGCCGCCTTGAAGTGGTCGGACTGGACGTGAGCGCCACCGGCGTCGCCGTCGCGGAAGGCCTCCACCAGCACGTACTCGTTCGAGTCGTCGAGAGACCGCGACCAGTCGAACCACAGGCAGCCGTCCTCGTTCCGCGTCGCGGCGGTGAAGTCGGCCGAGATCTCGGGCCAGTTGTCGGCGTGCTCCGGCAAGATCTGGAACTTGGCCGTGATGAAGATCATGACTGCACTCCTCAGCGACAAGACGGTCGAAGCCTCGATGCTATCCACCCGTCCACCCCCCCGGCTGTGTCAAAACGAGACCCCCGTACTACGCCCCGCCCCGCCGCCGTGCGTCAGGTGAGTGCCGCGCTGCGGGTGGCGGCTGGCTGGGTCAGGGGCGGCGAGGATACGGGGGAGTGCTGGGAAAGACGCATCCGCCGGGCTCGGGCGGCCGTAGTGCTGGCGGCTTCGAGTGCGGCGGATGGGGTGGGGCGGGGTGGAAAGGAGACCGGCGTCCGAGTCAGGCGGCGAGGCGGCGGGTGCGGTTTTGGTGGGACCAGACGGCTCGACGGAGTTTGGTTTTGTCGGGGTAGCCGGCGGCTCTGCCGATCTGGTAGACGTCGTGGCTGCGCATGTTCACCATCGCGGCGACGAACCAGACCGGGTTTCCCTCGGCCAGCATTGTGACGATCATCTGGGTGGCGGTGTTCTCGGACATCTCGGTCTCCTTGCCTGGTAGGTGCCTTCACTGATACGTCGAATCCGATCGGCGAAAATCGACACGGTCCGCAAAAGTTTCGGCACCCGGATACGGTTTGCCGGTGAGCTCGCCCGACCCGTACGCCGACTACCCCGCATTTCGCTCAAGTTCTTCGCGGAACTGATCGCCCAAGCGAGCGGCGCCGGCCGATGACCTGCTCAGCGACATGATCGCGGCGCGGGATGAGGGGGACTCGCTCGACGACGATGAGCTGACGTCGCTGGTCTTCCTGATCCTGTCCGCGGGCTACGAGAACGTCGTGAATCTCATCGGCAACGCGGTACTCGCCCTGCTCGACAACCCCACCCAGTACGCCGTACTGCGAGGGACCGGTCGTTGCTACCGGCAGCCGTTGAGGAGTTTCTCCGGTACGGCGGACCGGCGCCGCTCGCGATCCGGCGGTTCGCGCTCGAGGATGTATCGATCGGAGGCGTCGTCATCCCGGCGGGCGAGACAGTGCTGCTCGGAGTCGCGTCCGCGAATCGCGACTCCGCGCGGTTCCCCGATCACGGCGAGCACGTTCGGGTCGAAGAAGTCGGAGGCCGAGCGACGCGCGGCCGAGCTGCCTGAGCGGCTCGCGTTCGATCGCGCGGTCGGTGGGCAGCTCGCGCTCGGGCAAGGGATCCACTACTGCCTCGGCGTGCCACTGGCCAGGATGGAGATCGCGATCGCGGTCGAAGCACTGCTCGACCGGTTGCCAGAGTTGGCACTCGCAGTACCGACGAACTCCATCGAATGGAGAAAGTCGCCGCGCACCCGCGGCGTCGTCGCGCTGCCGATCACGTTCTGATCCCGCGCCGTCATCGCCCTGCCGATGACGTGCTGGCTGGTGGCGTCTTCGCTGCCGATCTCGTTCTGATCCGGGCCGAATCCCTCAGCTGATCTGGACCGGAAAAAACGAATGCCCCGACCATGGATCGGGGCACTCGCCCGTGCGGGTCCCGGGGGGAGTGGGACCACCACACGTGGGGGGACTTCGAAACTATCCCGGTCCAGGGGTCATGTCAGAACCAGTACGGCGATTCGCGAAACCTTGTCCGCTGAGCGGTCCAAACCTTGCGCCCAACGGTCGATTCTGGACTAGCCAAATCTTGATCCAAGTGATGGATCGTCCCGCGCATAAACAGGGCCGAGGCCGACCGAAGGTGACCAGCAACCCCAGGCATATGTTCCATCTGGTGGACTGGTCAGGGCAGGTGAAGAATCGCGTCGGCGGCGGGTTTGGTTGCAGCGATCAACTGCGCGTTCGCCTCGTCGCTGCCGTACGTCCGCTCGTGCGCCTCCTCGACCGAACGACCATAGCGCCGATGCCGTGCCTCCAGCCTCTCGCGCCGCAGGTCCTCGGACAGATCGACGTACCAGACCTCGTCGAGCAACGACCGGGCAGTTGCCCAGGGCATCGAATCGAGCAGCAGGTAATTGCCTTCGGTGATCACCAAACTCACCTCGGCGGCGACCGGGATGCTCGCCGCGATCGAGTCCTCCAGTTCGCGATCGAACCGCGGCGCCCAGATCGTCTCCTCGGGCGACTTCTTCAACCGGTCGAGCAACGCAGCGAACCCGTATCCGTCGAACGTCTGCGGCGCCCCCTTCACGGCAGCCAGCCCGAGTTCCTCGAGCGCGGGCCTGCGCGAGGTGGTACCCATCCATCGGCACCAGCGCGACCTCGTGGCCGAGGCCGATCAGCCCGGCGGTGAGCTGTTCGGCGTACGTCGACTTGCCGGCGGCGGGCGCTCCCGTGATGCCGAGGATCCTGCGCTGCCCGCTGGTTGCCAACTTGACCGCCCGAGCCAGGGCCTCGTCTCGATTCAGCTGCACGCGGAGATCTTGTCAGGCCACGGCAGAGCTGCCCAAGTTTGCGCAAGGTCGCTCTCATGCTGGGCGGCCACCAGACGCCGGGCAATCGAGCCGGGTTGCTCAAGCTGAAGCGTCTGACCGGACTCGGGTAGGCGGAAGCCAAACGTCGTCACGGTGTCGAGGCAGCGTGCCGTCCCGAGGACCGCCCAACCAGCCCGTGAGTCAGGGGCGAGATCCAAGTCTTCGGCCAAGACGAGTTCTCCGCCGACATGGGCCCGCAGCACGGCGTACAGGGTGCCGCCGACCTCTCCGTGCCGGCCGAACACCAGGGACTCGCGAAGCGCCGCCGTGCAACCGTCGTCCAGCGCGAGCCGAGTCGTCCGGGTCACCTCGGCGTCCTCGGCGGCCACGAACGGTTCGCCGTGCCAGCTCAATGTCGCGCCGTCGGTCAGCGTGATGTCGACCTCCCAGCTGCTCGATCCGCCTCTGGTCGGGTAGGCGACAGTGCCGGCCGTCTCAACGATCTCGACTTTGACCAAGCCTTGAACAAAGACCTCGATGCGAACCTGATCGCCCGCCAACAGCAGTGCCCCGGCGGCAATCAGCGCGATCCGTACGACGCCGTCGCCGGCAGGCAGCCGCCGTGGCGACAACAACCCAGTGACCAGAACGCATCGATCGCGAACCGCATCGGCGACAACCTCAATCCGCGTCAGCATGCGGACCGCCCTCAGTGGGCGTGGGTATGTGAGATCAGTACGCCGTCGTCGCCCACGTGGGAATGCGGTGCCATCGGGCCGGGGTCGACCGGCGTGTGGTGACCGCTCCGAACCACTTCGGTCATCGCGAGCACCCACTCCTTCAGTTTGGCCACGGAGTCCAAGTCGGTCCTCGACAACGCCAGGACGGGTTTGCCGCCGCGCGCGGCTTCGGCGTCCGTCACCATCTGGGGTACGTCGACGCCGACGTACGGCGCGAGGTCGGTCTTGTTCACCACCAGCAAGTCGGCTCGCGCGATACCGGGGCCGCCCTTACGCGCCACGTCTCCGCCGCCGGCCACGTCGAGAACAAAGATCTGCGCGTCGACCAGAGCGGGGGAGAAGGTAGCGGTCAGGTTGTCACCGCCGGATTCGACCAGGACTACGTCCAACGGAGCGAAGTCGCGTTCGAGGTCTTCGACCGCGATCAGGTTCGGGGTCACGTCGTCCCGGATCGCGGTATGCGGGCAAGCCCCGGTCTCGACCGCGCGGATCCGCTCAGGATCGAGCACCCCGGCCGAGCGCAGCAGCCGCGCGTCTTCGTCTGTGTAGATGTCGTTGGTGATCACGCCGAGCCGGAGCTCGTCGGCCAGCTCGCGGCAGATCATTGCGATCAGCGAGCTCTTACCGGTGCCGACCGGACCCGCCACTCCGAGGCGGAAGGATCGGGTGGTGGGTTTAGGCATGAAATAACCTCATTCTCTCGGCCGCATGGGCTTGGGCGAAGACGTCGATCAGCGGAGCGCCGTACGCCGGGATGTCGTCGGGGTCGGTCAGCTCGGCGACGGCCCGGATCAACTCTTCGATGGGTTGGTGCAGCGCCGCCAGCCAGCTCGCGGCCTCAGCCGGATCGACCGGCAGCAGCTTGAGCGACGCGGCCACTACCGCCTGCGCATCGTCGTATCCGATCAAGCGTGCCGTCTGCTCCGCGGACAGATCGTTGACGGCGGCAACGACTCCGATCACGACCGGTCTGGCGATCTCGATGTCGGGCTGCAGATGCTTGAGTACCTCGGGCCAGACGCGTGACGCGAGCCGTAGATAGGCGCGACCTTGACGGCGCGATGCAGCCCTTAATACATGGCTTGGAGTTCGCGCTGCCCAGGCAGCCTCCACAGTCGTGAGCTGCTCCCCATTGAGGGCGGCAGCTCGCGCGACGACACCGACCGCCGCCTCGACCCGTGTGACGGTACGAAGCCGATCGCGCGCATAGTCGGCAACCTCGGATAGTCGGCTTCCTTCAGTACCAAGCCCAGCCCGTACTGCGGGCTCAAGGCCGGCGGATTGGGTATGGCCGCCCGTCGGCAACCGGCCATCGGCCAGCATCATGGCGACCAGCTCGGGGGAGCCCATCAGAACAAGTTGTAGAGCTGGGCCAACGGGAGGACATCGGCCGGTGCGGGTTCGATCAGGTCGCCGTCGACCTTGATGGCGAATGTCTCTGGGTCGATGTCGATGCTCGGCAGGGCGTCGTTGTTCTTCATCTGCGCCTTGCCCACCTCGCGCGTCGGCCGTACCGCGGCGAGTTTCCGCCTTAGTTGAAGCCGTTCCGCCAAGCCGTCGTCGAGCGCGGCGGGCGAGACGAAGGAGAACGAGAGGTCGGCGCCGATCGCGTCACCGAAGGCCGGTCGCATCAACGCAGGCTGCGGGGTCGGGATGGACGCGTTCGGATCGCCCAACGCGGCCCAGGCGATGCCGCCGCCCTTGATCACCAGTGCGGGCCGGACGCCGAAGAACCGTGGATCCCACAACACCAGATCGGCGAGCTTCCCCGCCTCGACCGAACCCACCACATGATCGATGCCATGGGCAACCGCCGGATTGATCGTGTACTTCGCGACGTACCGCCGGGCGCGTTCGTTGTCGGCCGGCCCGGTTCCGAGTTGACCGCGACGGGCCTTCATCACATGCGCGACCTGCCACGTACGAGTGATCACCTCGCCGATCCGGCCCATCGCCTGCGCGTCGGACGACGTGATCGACAACGCACCCAGGTCGTGCAGGATGTCCTCGGCCGCGATCGTGGTCGCGCGGATCCGGGACTCGGCGAACGCCAGGTCCTCGGGTACGTCCGGGCTGAGGTGATGACAGACCATCAGCATGTCGAGGTGCTCGGCCACGGTGTTCACGGTGTGCGGCAGAGTCGGGTTGGTCGAACCAGGGATGACGTACGGCTCGGCCGCGATCTTGAGGATGTCGGGTGCGTGACCGCCGCCGGCCCCTTCGACGTGGAAGGCGTGGATCGACCTGCCCGCGATCGCGGCAAGTGTCGACTCGACGAAGCCGGCTTCGTTCAAGCTGTCGGCATGCAGCGCGACCTGCAGGCCCCAGTCGTCCGCGGCCTTCAATGCGGTGTCGATCGCGGCGGGAGTGGATCCCCAATCCTCGTGAACCTTGAAGCCGGCGGCACCCGCGAGGGCCTGCTCGGCCAGAGCCTCGGCGCTCACCGTGTTGCCCTTGCCGAGCAGCAGCACGTTGAGCGGGAAAGCATCCAGGCTGCGATGCATCCGCTCCAGATGCCACGCGCCAGGCGTGACCGTGGTCGCCTTCGAACCTTCACTCGGCCCGGTTCCGCCGCCGACGATCGTGGTCGTGCCGGTAGCGAGGGCCTCGTGCAGTTGGGACGGCGAGAGCAGGTGAACGTGGGAGTCGATCGCGCCGGCCGTGAGGATCCGCCCCTCGCCCGCGATGATGTCCGTCGACGGTCCGATCCTGAGATCGGGATGTACGCCGTCGGCGATATCAGGATTCCCGGCCCGTCCGAGCGCGACGATCCGCCCGTCCCGGATCCCGACGTCGGCACGGACGATGCCCCACCAATCGAGCACCAGCACGTTGGTGATGACGGTGTCCGGAGCACCTTCACCGCGAGTCGTCGTACCCTGCGCCATCGACTCCCGGATCGACTTCCCGCCCCCGAACACCACCTCCTCGCCACCCACGGTGAGGTCCTGCTCGACCTCCACCCACAGGTCGGTATCCGCCAACCGCACCTGATCCCCAACAGTCGGCCCGTAGAGCGCGGCATACGCGGCCCGCGAAATCTCAACCACGCTGCTTCACCTGGATCCCAGGCACCTTCTTCATCCCGCGTAACGCAACCGCGGCGACTTCCCGCGAAGCCCCCGGCTCGAACCGCTGCGAGGTGCCGGAGGGGATGTCCAGGCGGAAGCCCTGCGCTGCCGTCCGGTCGAACTCCAGCGCGGAGTTCGCATCGGGCAGGTGCAGGTGCGAACCGATCTGCACCGG
This sequence comes from Kribbella qitaiheensis, assembly GCF_014217565.1. Classification (NCBI taxonomy): domain Bacteria; kingdom Bacillati; phylum Actinomycetota; class Actinomycetes; order Propionibacteriales; family Kribbellaceae; genus Kribbella; species Kribbella qitaiheensis. Next base: position 2,081,289 of record NZ_CP043661.1, on the reverse strand, counting down.
CCGGTCGCCGGTGTTGAGTACGACGAGCGTCAGCCGCTCGGCATCAGTCCGGTCGGCGTTGAGCACGATCCTGCCGGGTGCTACCCGGACCGCCCCAGGTCCGTCGGTCGACCCGGCCGCCGTCATCGTGGCCACCCCAGTCGGCACCGTGGCGTCGTGAGGCTGTCCGGCGCCCTCTGACCTTCATTGCTAAGTCTAATCTCGATTGGCATGTCGCTCCGGATCAGATTATGGGGCTGTGGATAGTGACGAGTTTTCGGCCGTCCGGGAAGGTCGCCTCCACCTGGACGTCGGTGAGGAGTTCGGCGACGCCGGGCATTACCTGGTCGCGGGTGAGTACAGTGCGGCCTTCCGTCATCAGGTTGGAGACGAGGGCTCCTTCGCGAGCTCGTTCGATGACCCACGCACTGAGAAGGGCGACCGCTTCGGGGTGGTTGAGAAGCACTCCACGGGCCAGCCGGTCGCGGGCGACCAGGCCGGCCATGGAGAGGAGGAGCTTCTCGACCTCCGCCGGGGTGAAGTTCACGTGTTCGCCGGGAGGACGTGGTCGGCCACCTTGTCGGTGCTGAGGCAGAGAGAGCAGACCTCGGCGTCGTGCGTCTCGCACGCCACCATGTCCGGCCGCTCGTAATCCTGCCGACAGACATGGCAGGTCAGTACTTCGCCCGACGGGTTCCCGTACTCGTCGTACATCGGCAGGTCGATCCCATCGCCCGTACGCCGGAGGTAGTACTTCCCTTTGGTAGCGATCGCCAGCAGCGGCGGCAGTACCAGCGCGAGCACGATCGCCACCAGTGGCGAGTACGGCTTGATCCCCGAACCGAGTCCGCCGAAGAACACCAGGATCGACACCCCGGCCGCGACCGCCATCGAGATGAACCCGACCGGGTTCACGGCGTACAACATGCCGCGCCGGAACTCGGGCTGCTTGGGCGACAGCTTCAGCAGGTACTTGTTGAAGACGATGTCGGAGGCAACGACCACGATCCAGGCCATCCCGCAGTTCGCGTAGAAGCCGAGGATGGTGTTGAGGAAGTCGAACATGTTGGCTTCCATCAGTACCAGCGCGATCACCAGGTTCAGCCCGAGGAAGACCAGCCGGCCCGGGTAGTGCCTGGTCAACCGCGTATAGGAGTTCGTCCACGCGAGCGACCCGGAGTACGCGTTCGTCACGTTGATCTTCACCTGACTGATCACGACCAGTACTACGGCCAGCGTCATGGCGAGCCAGCCCGGCAAGAAGCCGCGGTAGATCTCCAGGAACTGGTGCACCGGTTCGTTCGCGACCGAAGCGCCGTCGGTGACGCTGGCGATGATGTAGACCGCGAGGAACAGCCCGATCACCTGCTTGATCGCGCCGAAGATCACCCATCCCGGCCCGGCCAGCAGCATCGCCGTCCACCAGCGACGGGAGTTCTCGGGCGTCTTCGGCGGCATGAACCGCAGGTAGTCGATCTGCTCGGCGATCTGCGCGATCAGCGACAGGCAGACCCCGGCCGCGAGCAGCATCGAGCCGACATCGGTCGCACCCTTGCCGTCCTCGCCCTGGTAGTCGAAGAACGACGAGACCGAGTCGGGGTGGGAGACGACGAGGTACACGAAGGGCAGCACCATCAGCAGCAGCCACAGCGGGGTCGTCCAGACCTGCAGTGTGGACAGCACCCTCATGCCATAGATCACCAGCGGAAAGATCACCATGGTCGAGACGGCGTACCCAAGGGCGAGGGGGATGTGCAGACCTAATTTCAGGCCTTGGGCCATGATCGAGCCCTCGAGCGCGAAGAAGATGAAGGTGAACGACGCGAAGATCACGTTCGTCACCACCGACCCGTAGTACCCGAAGCCGCTGCCGCGGGTGATCAGGTCGAGATCGACGTTGTAGCGCGCCGCGTAGTACGCCAGCGGCAGGCCGGTCGCGAAGATGACGACGGCGAAGATCGCGATCCCCCAGAGCGCGTTCGTGGTGCCGTACGAGATGCCGATGTTCGCGCCGATGGCGAAGTCGGCCAGATAGGCGATGCCGCCCAGGGCCGAGACGGCGACGACGCCGGTGGACCACTTGCGGTAGCTGCGTGGCGCGAACCGGAGGGTGTAGTCCTCCAGCGTCTCGCGGGTGGCGGTGCTGGGTTCAGAACTGGTGGGGGTCGGGACGTCCAACGCGGGTTCTGCGGTCATGGCGAACTCCTGCGGCATCTTCGGGCGGTGGATGCACCTGCGGACGGCGACGCTGCCGGCGCGATGCACCCGAATGGAAGGAACCTAGGAGTGCTGTGTTTCCTGCGTGTTGCCGAACCGCTACGGTCGTGTATTTCCATTCGGAAGTAATGCCAGCAGGTCCGGCTCGAGCCACCGCTCGGCGATTCGGATCCGCTCGGCCACCGTCAGCCCGACGGGGGAGAGTGCGGCGACGACCCGGCGCCGGTCGTCGCGGTGGATCCGGCGCAGCACCAGCCCGCGCTCGACCAGCTTGTCGACGTGGCGGGTCAGGCTGGCCGGCGGAAGCACCGCGTTCTCGGCGAGCGTGGTCATCGGCTGGCCGGGCTCCTCGTACAGCGCCGACATCACCCGCCACTGCTCGATGGTGAGCTCGAACTCGTCCAGCAGCGGGAGCAGACCGAGTTCGATCCGGCGCTCGGCCTGTTTGAGCTGCAGCAGCAAGCTGCTCGTCATCAGGTCCTCCCGTGGCTCACTGGCGTCTCACAGTGCGGTGAATATAGCTCAATGCTCGGAGAATGGCGTCCGGCTGGATCACACTGGTCGACATGCCCGGATCAGAGGTGGTCTCGATCGCCTTCGTGGTGCCCCAGCAGGGGCCGACCGGGATCTACGGCCCGTCCTGCCTGGCCTGTGGTGAGCTCGCAGTCGAGCAGCTCAACGCAGGCCGGGGGATCGCCGGACGCCGGATCGAGCTCGTCCACGTCGATGCCGGCCGCCCCCCCGCGGTGGTCGCCGAGGAGGTCGGCCGGCTGGTGGATTCTGGTCAGGTGGACGCCGTCGCGGGCTGGCACATCTCCGCCGTACGGGTCGCCTTGACCCGGCGTATCGGTGGTCGGGTCGTCTATGCGTTCGCGGCGATGCATGAAGGCGATGACGATACCCCTGGCGTCTTCATGCTCGGCGAGCGCCCCGTCAACCAGTTGCTCCCGGCAACTCATTGGATCCGCGAACAACACGGCGTACGGCGCTGGGCCGTGGTCGGCAATGACTACGTGTATCCACGCGTCACGGCATCGACAACGAGAAAAGCTTTACAGGGAACGGGTTCTTCCGTAGTACGAGCTGATTTCGTTGCCCTCGGAACCACCGACTTCCGACCGGTACTGGCGAGCCTCGAAAGGGGTGAGGTCGATGGTGTGATCATGCTGTTGATGGGGCAGGACGCGGTGCATTTCAATCGGCAGTTCGCCCGTGCCGGGCTGAGCGATCGGCTTCTGCGGCTGAGTCCGGCGATCGAGGAGAACACCTTGCTTGGTGCGGGTCCCGGCGCGAACGACGGCCTGTACGCGGCGGCTGCGTACTTCGATGGGCTCGGGACGATCGAAAGCGGCGAGTTCGCCCGCGAGTACCACGCGCGCTTCGGTCCGTGGGCGCCGGCGCTCAACGCCATCGGAGAGTCCTGCTACGAAGCCATCCGGTTCCTCGCCCGGCTCGGCGAGCTCACCGGGTCGATCGGCATCGACGCGCTCGGAGGCCTTCCCCCGAACGCCTTCTACGACAGCCCCCGCGGCCTGGTCCGGCTGGACGGAAACCTCGTCACTCAGGACGTCTACCTGGCCCAGGCGCACGGACTGGAGTTCGCGATCCAGGACCAGATCTCCCGCACCGCCTGATCTTCGTGCACCGCGTGAGCGTTTCCCGCGCGTCGGCTGCTGACACCGTGCACAAAGGCTCAGGCCACATAGCCGTCGGGGCGAATCAGGATCTCGTCGCCGTTATGCGCGTGGTAGTAGGTGAAGGCCCCGGGGGAGATGTAGGCGTCGGGGCGGCCAGCGGTTCGTCCTACGGTCACGGCGTGCGGGTGGTCCGAGGGCGTGGTCGTCCCCATCGATGGAGTCGGCGATCGCGATCGACTCCAGGGCGTACTCCCGCTCGAGGGTTTCGTCAGGTTCTTCGAAGAACCACGCCTCTTCAGTCACCTCCCGGTAGAGCTGCTGCTCGTCCTGGAGGGCAGCCGGTGGGAACACCCGGAGAATCCTGCTGACCCTACCGGCGCCCAGCGTCGTCACGAGTTCGCGATACCCGTTGGGCAGTTGGACGTTCAAGCTCGCTTCGAGCGCGTCCACGTCGCCATCGGTCGCAAGCCTCAGTTCATCCTGTACGAGATAGAAGTCGCGCCAGTCATGGTGCGTCACCCAAGCCCCCTTTCCTGGTCCACGCCCGACGGTCGCCCATCAGTTGCAGGACGAGCCGCCGGCGTACCGGGAAGTTCTCGGCCCATCCGAGTCCATCCGGGCACCCCGTTATGCACACGTGCGGCCGGCTATTCCTCGGGTGGTGGGGGTTCTTCGGCGCCTTCGCGTTCGTCTCGTTCGGCCCACTCGATCAGGGTGTTGAGCGAATACGCCGAATCGTCGATCGTGGCGTGCAGGTCGCCGAGTTCGGCGAAGCGGGCGGGCACTGTGGCGATGGTGAACGCCTTTGGGTCTACGGTCTCGATCTCGTCCCAATGGATTGGCGTGGAGACGGTGCCTTCGGGGTTTCCGCGCACGGAGTACGCGCTCGCGATCGTGTGGTCTCTCGCGTTCTGATTGAAGTCGACGAACACCTTCGACGGGTCGCGGTCCTTGCGCCACCAGGTCGTTGTCACGTCGTCGGGCGCGCGCCGCTCCACCTCGCGCGCGAAAGCCAGCGCCGCGCGGCGTACGTCGGAGAATCCGTACTCCGGTTCGACGCGTACATAGATGTGGATGCCCGAGCCGCCCGAGGTCTTCGGGTAGCCCGTCGCGCCGAGATCGTCGAGCACCTCCCGCGCGACCTGCGCCACCCGGCGTACGCGATCGAACGGGCAGTCCGGCATCGGGTCCAGGTCGATGCGCCACTCGTCGGGCTTCTCGGTGTCGGCGCGCCGGGAGTTCCACGGGTGGAACTCGACCGTCGACATCTGCACGGCCCACGCGACATGCGCGACCTCGGTGACGCACAGCTCGTCCGCGGTGCGGTTGTACCGCGGGAAGTGCACGCGCACGGTCTCCATCCACGGCGGAGCGCCGTTCGGCAGGCGCTTCTGGTGCACCTTGTCGCCGGACACGCCGGATGGGAACCGATGCAGCATGCAGGGTCGTTCGCGCAGAGCTCGCACGATCCCGTCGCCGACCGAGAGGTAGTAGTTGACGAGATCGAGCTTGGTCTCACCGCGCGCCGGGAAGTAGACCCGGTCCGGATTCGAGATCCGCACCGTGCGCTCGCCGACCTCGAGCTCGATCGCCGGCGTCTTCGCTTTGGCCGCCTTGGACTCTGCCATGCGGCCAATCTATGCGGCCCCACGGACATCCGGCACTCACCAACTCACCAACCGGTCACCCAGTACCGCTCAGCTAGGCGTCCGTACCGGCCGATCGCGCGAGTTGGTGAGTGTTGGACGTCCGCCCGGACCGCCAATCCATCGGTAGGGGTGAGCGGGGCGGACCGCCAGGCCATCAGTGGGGGTCGGAGTGGAGAGCGATCGGCGAGACGCTGGGCGTGCGACGGCAAAGACGGGGCCGGAAGAAGCCAGTACTGATGGCCTGCGGGTCCGGCCGGCGCGCGTCGGTCGGGGGCGTACCGCCAGCACTCACCAACTCTCCGCGAGTCGGTCGATCACGCTCAATTCACAGGCGCGAGTGATCGAATCCGCAGGTTGGTGAGTGGGGGAAGTACGGCGACCAGCAGACCCGCTCAGTAGAGCCGGGCCGCGGTCGACCGAGCTCACTAGGTAGGCGAGCCAGGTGGGCTACCCGAGCACGCCGGCTTGCCGGGGTCGACGCGCCAACCGGGCTCCGAGTGGCGCACCGGCCTGGTCGGCGCGGCACTCGTCAGGCGAGGCGGGTCAGCCAGTTGCGGGGGTCTGCGGTGCGGCCGTATTGGAGATCCAGCAAGGCGGCGCGGATTGAGGCGGTGACGGGGCCGACGCCGTGGTTCGCCGCGTGATCGCCGATGGTGAGGTTGCCGTCGGACCAGGCCAGTCGGCCGATCGGGGTGATCACTGCCGCCGTACCAGAGGCGAACGCCTCCGTGATCTCGCCGCTGCGGAGTCCGTCGCGCCACTCGTCCGCGGAGATGCGGCGCTCCTCGACCTTGTGCCCGAGGTCCGCCGCGAGCTCCAGCACCGAGTCCCGGGTGACGCCCGCGAGGATCGAGCCGGACAGCTCCGGCGTGGCGATCCGGCCGTCGGCGTACACGAAGAAGACGTTCATGCTGCCGCTCTCCTCGATCCAGCGGCGCTCGACCGCGTCGAGGTAGATCACCTGGTCGCAGCCGTTCGCGGTCGCTTCGCCGAGCGCCGCCAGGCTCGCGGCGTAGTTGCCGCCGCACTTGGCTGCACCCGTACCGCCCGGAGTCGCACGGATAGAGCTGGTCGACAACCAGATGGAGACCGGCTTGGGGCCAGTGTCGAAATACGGACCGGCAGGGGAGGCGATGACGCCGAACAGCACCTCATGAGCCGGCCGGACGCTCAGTGCGGCCTCGGTGGCGATCATGTACGGCCGTAGATAGAGGCTTGTCTCGCCACTACCGGCCGGTGGCACCCACACCTCGTCGACAGTCACCAGGGCACGCAGCGCGGCGATGAAGGCCTCTTCCGGCACCTGCGGCAGGGCAAGCCGCTGCGCGCTCCGGGTGAACCGCGCAGCGTTGACCTCGGGCCGGAACGCCCAGACCGAGCCGTCCTCGTGCCTGTACGCCTTGAGTCCTTCGAAGATCTCCTGCGCATAGTGCAGCACCGCGGCGGCCGGGCTGACCCTGAGCGGCGCGTACGCCGTCACCCTCTGGTCATGCCAGCCGCGATCGAGGCTCCAGGAGGCGAGCACCATGTGGTCGGTGAACGACTGCCCGAAGCCGGGCTTCGTGAGCACCGCCGTACGCGCCTCTGCTGTCGCTGGGGCGCTCGCCAGCTCGACCTTGAAGTCCCATGCGTCTGCCACCGCTGTTGTCCCGTTCTGACTCGTCACTCTCGGCACGCTACCCCTGCGCCCAGGCAGAACTCGACCCGCTGCCCACAGTGCGAGTCAGATACGGCCTGCGGCCCAGCAGTTCGCGGTAGTCCCGCACTGCAGGTCTCCCGAGATCCTTGCCCGGTACTGCGGACAGCACGCGACCGCCCGCGTCGTACAAGTACTGCGTATGCCACTGGTCGGGCAGCTCCACCAGCACGCGCATCGCCAGAGCCAACCCGGTCGCTACCTCACCGTCCACCATCAGACAGTGAGCCAGACACAGCTCTAGCTCCGCCCGCTCGGTCAGCCGTTCCGTCGGGCACAGCTCCAGCGCCCGCTCCAGCACCACATAACCAGCCGCCGGATATCGCAGCTCCGCACAAACCCGCCCTTCAACCCCATGCACCTTCCACGCCGACCATTCGAAGACCCCACCGTCTCCCTCAGCAGGCAACTCGTCGGTCACAGCAAGGAGATCCTGCACAGCGCTCCAAGCGGCTGCCGCCAGGCTCTGCCGCGCAAGCACCAACGCCCGCCCCGCGTGCCCCCGAGCCAGACACCCGCCCCGCCCACCAAGCACCCGCCCACCAAGCACCCGCCCACCGAGCACCCGTCCCTCCCCGTTACCGCTCGCGCCGGTGTGAACCCCAGTCCTCCCGCTGTCAACCGACCAATCCGGCAGGCTGAAGCTCCCAGCACGGGCGAGGGCGACGGCTTCGTCAGCCAGCGCCAGCAGCTCGCCGAGCGGCTTGCGCTCGGTCAACCCGCTGATGGCCTGCGACCCCCGCACCAGGCTCATGACCAGCTGCTGGCTGGATCTGTCAGCAGATGTCCGGCTGGTCGACCACCATCTCCCGGCAGCTCGACTCTGCCCCAGTCCTGTCAGGGTGAGTGCTACCAGGACACCTAGCTCGGCCGCCGGTACTGCGTGCGTCGCCGAGGCATCCGCGGGCAGCAGTTGCAGCTGAGCAGCCAGCTCGGGGAGTAGATCGCTGGGTGGGGTCGTGCCGAAGGCCGCGGCGAGGTCGGCCGCGACCGCGTTCCACTCCTCCTCTGCGTGCGACTGCCCGAAGGATTCGACCAGTCCGTGCCGGACCGCCTCCAGCAGATCCACACCCACCGCGACCGCCGCCCGCTGGACCTGGGGGACCGGCTGGTGCTGCGCGATCAGCTGGGCCTGGGGCAGAGGCTGGGACTGCCCGGCCAGTTGGGTCTGGGGGAGTGGGTTTGTCTGCTGGTGGGCAGCCGTGAGGGTGCTGCCGGTGTTCAGTTCGCGGTCGCACAGCCGGGCGAGGTGAGCAGACCCCGGCCGCTGTCCGCGCTCCACCTGGGACAGGTAGCTGTGGTCGTATCCCACCCGGGTCGCGAGTTGCCGCAAACTCAGAGCGGCTGCTTGCCGGGACTGCCTCAACTGTACGCCGAACGCTGCCTCAGCCACAGGATCCTCCCCCGTTCGAGCTGTGGGCCGGACTGGCCGGCTCACTGGTCGCGCCTGGTGGTTGCGGTGCGCACCGGGGACGTTACAAGGGCCTACCGACAAAACAGTGCACAGCACCGGCCTCCCTTGTAGCGCAGGTGTTTCAGCCCCTGGCAGTGGGCTGTGGGCTGCTTGGACAGCCCACAGATCACACCTGGTGGGCGCGGCTCGCGCCGGTGAGGATTCAAGAGTGAAGCGACAGAACACGATGCAGCAGAAGCCGCGGCTCTTCCAGCTCGTCCGGCACACCGATGTGACCGGCGTGCGTGGCACGGGAACGCTGGCAGAGGGAGTCGAGTGGTCCGACGGCGCAGTGACCGTGCGCTGGCGTGGCCGGTGGCCGGCCACGTCCGCCTGGGACGGTGGCGTCGACGCGCTGCTGGCCGTGCACGGACACAACGGCCGTACCCAGATCCACTGGCTCCCCACAGCGCAACCCCAGACCACCCCGCAACAGCCCGGCTCGCGACGCCTCGAACTGACTCCCGCTGCCGGCGGTCGGCCATTGGCTCCCGTGTCGGTCCTGACCGCCAAGGCGCCCGGCACGCTGTGGCTTCCGGCCGCCGGGGTGGACGGTCTGTGTGGGCGGTGCGGACGCGGCTGGCCGTGCCTCGGCTGTGATCCCTGACCAGGCGCGAAACAACGCTGTCAGGCGCTTGTTGATGCGATTTAGTGTGCTCGGAAGATCTTCCGAGCACGGACGGATTGGGTGGCGGTGCCGCCACTGGGCGGAAGACTGTCAGCGAACGTCGGGTATCGGACAGCGGCGGAAAGCCGCCGGGGTGATCCATTGACCGAGAGTTTCGGAACCTCTCTACTAAATGCACCCCCACCCGTCCCGGAGGTCCGGCCATGCGTTCTCGGTGTCTTGCCGCGGTTGTCGCTTTGCTTGTCGTCCTCACGGGGTTGGTGACCGGCGCGAGCAGTGCTCAGGCCGCGAACCTGCTGACCAACCCCGGGTTCGAGACCGGGTCGCTGAGCGGCTGGACGTGCTCGGGCGGTTCGGTGATCACCAGTCCGACTCATTCCGGCAGCAACGCGCTGAGCGGCGGGGTGTCGGGAAGCGACGTCGCCCAGTGCAGCCAGACCGTCGCAGTACAGGCCAATACGGCGTACACGCTCTCGGCTTGGGTGCGTGGGTCGTACGTCTACCTGGGCGTCACCGGTGGCGCTTCTACGTGGACGCCTTCGGCCTCGGGCTACACGCAGTTGACGGTCGCGTTCACCACTGGGGCAAGCCAGACGTCGGCACAGATCTACCTGCATGGCTGGTACGGCCAACCGGCGTACCAGGCTGATGACGTGAGCCTCGACGGTCCCGGCGGCACACCGCCGACCGGTGGAGCACCTGGTGTCCCCGGCACACCCTCGATCACCGGTACTACGAACAGCTCGCTCTCGCTCTCCTGGGGAGCTTCCAGTGGCACAGCCACGGGCTACCGGGTGTACGAAGGAACCAACGTCGTCAAGACGGTCACTGGTACTACGGCGACTGTGGACGGCCTAGCGACCTGTACCAGCCACAGCTACTCCGTTGCCGCTTACAACAGCAACGGGGAGTCCGCCAAGTCATCGGCCACCACGGGGACGACCAGTGGCTGTACTAGTACGGGTCTGGCGAAGCATGCGTTGATCGGCTACCTGCACGCCAGCTTCGCCAACGGGTCGGGGTACGTCCGGATGGCCGACATCCCGTCCGTGTGGAACATCGTCAACCTGTCCTTCGGAGAGCCGACCTCGGTGACCTCGGGCGACATCCGGTTCAACCGCTGCCCGGCGAGCGAGTGCCCGAACGTGGAGAGCGACGCGGACTTCATCGCGGCGATCCGGGCCAAGCAGGCGGCCGGGACGAAGGTGCTGATCTCGATCGGCGGCGCCAACGGCCAGGTCCAGCTCACCACAGCCGCGGCGCGCGACACCTTCGTGAGTTCGGTCAGCGCGATCATCGACCGGTACGGGCTGGACGGACTCGACATCGACTTCGAGGGCCACTCACTGTTCCTGAACCCCGGTGACAACGACTTCCGCAACCCGACCACGCCGGTGATCGTGAACCTGATCTCCGCGCTGAAGACGCTGAAAGCCCGGTACGGCGCGAAGTTCGTACTCACGATGGCGCCGGAGACCTTCTTCGTCCAGATCGGCTACCAGTTCTACGGCGACGGCGGGAACGGTGGCGACAACCGGCGCGGGTCCTACCTGCCGGTGATCCACGCGCTGCGCGACTCGCTCACGGTGCTGCACGTCCAGGACTACAACTCGGGTCCCGTGATGGGGCTCGACAACCAGTACCACACGATGGGCGGTGCCGACTTCCACATCGCGATGACCGACATGATCAAGGCCGGCTTCCCGGTCGGGACCACCGGGCAGACCTTCCCGGGACTCCGGCAGGACCAGATCGCCTTCGGCGTACCGGCCGCCTCCAGCGCAGGGAACGGCTACACCGCCCCCGCAGCCGTTCATCAGGCGCTGGACTGTCTCGTCAAGGGCCAGAACTGTGGCGGCTACACGCTGCGCGGCGGTACTACGCCCGCGTTCCGCGGGTTGATGACGTGGTCGATCAACTGGGACAGGTACTACAACTGGGAGTTCCAGAACAGCCACGCGCCGTACCTCGCGGCCCTTCCGTAACGGCCGGGATGACGCCCTTGGCGGAACCGTTCCCAGAAGTTGTCGATCCGCTGGTATGAAAGGGGCATGACAGCGTCGACATCCCGCCCGGTGATCCTGACCGTGGACGACGATCCGGGCGTTTCCCGGTCGATCGCCCGCGACCTTCGCCGCCGGTACGGCGAGGAGCACCGGATCGTCCGGGCCGAAGCGCCCGGCCAAGCGCTCGACGCCTTGCGCGAACTCAAGCTGCGAGGTGAGCCGGTCGCCCTGCTGCTGGCCGACTACCGGATGCCCGGGATGTCCGGAATCGACTTCCTCGAGGCCGCGATGGACCTGTTCCCGCTGGCCCGCCGGGTGCTGCTGACGGCGTACGCGGACACCGATGCGGCCATCCAGGCGATCAACGTCGTCGACCTCGACCACTACCTGCTCAAGCCGTGGAACCCGCCGGAGGAGAAGCTCTACCCGGTGGTCGACTCGATGCTCGACCTGTGGAAGGCGACCCCGGAGCCGTCCACCGACGAGACCCGGGTGATCGGTCACCGCTGGTCGGCACCGTCGTTCGCGGCCCGCGATTTCCTGGCCCGCAACGCCGTGCCGTTCCGCTGGTTCGGCGTCGACGACGAGGAGAGCAAGCGGCTGCTCGAAGCAGCCGGGGTGGACGGCGCGACGTTGCCGGTCATCATCACGCCGGACGGCGAGGTGCTGGTGGCGCCTTCGGAGGCCGAACTGGCCGACAAGGTCGGTCTTTCCACCGCGCCGGCCAAGGACTTCTACGACCTGGTGGTCGTCGGTGGCGGCCCGGCCGGACTGGGCGCGGCTGTGTATGGCGCCAGCGAGGGACTCCGGACCGTGCTGGTCGAGCAGATGGCGACCGGTGGTCAGGCGGGTCAGTCGAGCCGGATCGAGAACTACCTGGGCTTCCCGGACGGGGTGTCCGGTGCTCAGCTGACCGATCGTGCCCGGCGCCAAGCGGTCCGCTTCGGAGCGGAGCTTCTCACCACTCGTCAGGTGGTCGAGCTCGAATCGACCGGATCGGCCCGGCGGCTGGTGTTCTCCGACGGCAGCGAGATCTCCGCGCACTCGGTGATCCTGGCGACCGGCGTCGCCTACCGGTCGCTGGAGGCCCCCGGCGTCGAGGATCTGTGCGGTCGCGGCATCTACTACGGCTCGGCGACCACCGAGGGCCCGGCCTGTGCCGGCCAGGAGATCTACATCATCGGCGGAGCCAACTCCGCCGGGCAGGCGGCGGTCTATTTCTCGAAACATGCCAAACGCGTGCATATGCTGGTACGAGGACCTTCGCTCGAGGCGACCATGTCCTCCTACCTGATCGGCCAGATCGGCGACATCGACAACATCGAGGTGCACACCTGCACCCAGGTGGTGTCCTGCAAGGGGTCGGAGCACCTGGAGCGGGTGATCCTGCAGAACAGTGCGACCGGGGAGAGCCGGGAGGTGGACACGGAGTGGATGTTCGTGTTCATCGGCGCGGCGCCGCGGACGGACTGGCTGCCGGGTGACCTGCTGCGCGACGACCGCGGCTTCGTCCTGACCGGGCCCGACCTGCACGGGCGGCCACCGGGCTGGGCGCTTGAGCGGGAGCCGTATCACCTGGAGACGAGCATGCCCGGCGTCTTCGCGGCGGGCGACGTCCGGGCCGAGTCGGTGAAGCGGGTCGCCTCGGCGGTCGGCGACGGTGCGATGGCAGTGACGCTGGTGCACAGATATCTGGAGATGCTCTGATGGCAGTAACTGATACGGACGAACCGTTGCGGCTCAGCATCGACGAGCTTCGCACGCTGTTCCTGTTCGAGAGCCTGACCGACGAGCAACTCGGCTGGCTGTCGCGGGAAGGGCATGTGGAGGCCGTCGAGGACGGCATCGTCTTCAATGAGGGCGATGAAGCGAGTTGCTGCTACCTCTTGCTGACCGGTGGGATCCGGATGTGCAAGCTGTCCCACGGCGAAGAGGTGGAGATCAACCGCAGTACGCAACGCGGTGTGTACGCCGGCGCCGTGACCGCTTTCCTGGGCGCCGACGAGCGCAAGAGCTACACCGCGACGATGCGGGTGCTGTCGCCGTCCACGTTCTACGTCATCACCGCCGAGACGATGGCGACGATGATGAACCGCTGGTTCCCGATGGCGGTGCATCTGATCGACGGATTCGTCCAGGGCATGCGGCGGACCAACGAGACGATGGGGGAGCGGGAGCGATTGCTTGCCCTGGGCTCCTTGTCCGCCGGGCTGACGCACGAGCTGAACAACCCTGCCGCTGCAGCGGTTCGGGCTGCCGCGACGCTGCGGCAACGGGTGGCTGGGATGCGGTCCAAGCTCGCGATGCTTGCCGACGGCACCCTTGACGCGACCAAGCTGCACGGCATCGTGGCGATCCAGGAAGCCGCGGTCGAGAAGGTGGCGAAGGCGCCGGAGCTGTCGCCGTTGGAGCTCAGCGACGCCGAGGACACCCTGACCGACTGGCTGGACGATCACGGTGTCAACGCTTCGTGGGATGTTGCCCCGGTGCTGGCAGCGGTCGGGCTGGATGTCCCTTGGATGGAAGAGGTCTTGGCGGCGGTCGGCGAGGAGTATCTCGAAGGCGCTGTTCGCTGGTTGATGTACACGATCGACACCGAGTCGCTGATGAACGAGATCGACGACTCGGTGACCCGGATCTCGACGCTGGTCGGGGCCGCGAAGCAGTACTCGCAGATCGACCGTGCGCCCTACCAGGTGGTGGATCTGCGCGAGTTGCTGAAGTCCACCTTGGTGATGATGTCGGGCAAGCTGCAAGGCCTGAACGTGGTCAAGGACTTCGATCCGGACCTGCCGCACATCCCGGCGTACGCGGCGGAGCTGAACCAGGTCTGGACCAACATCATCGACAACGCGGTCGGCGCGATGAACGGCGAAGGCACGCTGACGCTCCGGACCAAGCGCGACGGCGCCTATGCCGTCGTCATGATCGGCGACACCGGCCCCGGTATCCCGGCGGAGATCCGGAACCGCATCTTCGAGCCCTTCTTCACCACCAAGCCCATCGGCGAAGGCACCGGCCTCGGCCTCGACATCTCCTGGCGGATCGTGGTGAAGAAACACCACGGCGACCTCCGGGTCGACTCCAGGGCCGGCGAAACCTGGTTCAAGATCATCCTCCCGATCGACCCCGAGAACGAGATCGAAGCCCAGGCCGACCTGATCTGACGACCCCGGTATCGAGGTAGACCCGAGATATAAGGCTGAGGACTGCTGTGCTCAACTCGTGGTGGTTGATAGGTCCCTTCTGTCTGGCCGGTGTCGTGAACCTGGTGTGCTTCGGACGTGATTCGATCGGCTCGTGGTACTCGGTGGGACTCGCTGGCGTGGTCGGACTGGGGGTTCTGGCAGCAGCTCTGCAGAGTGAACCGTTGACCGTTGTCATGCTGTTCGCGATGATCTTTTTGGTCTGCGCGGGGCTGTTCGTGCAGTTCAGACAGCGGAGACGGTCAAAGCTGGATGGCGAGCCGTAGGACGTTCAGTCGTTCAGCCATTCAGTCGCGGTGTCGAGGCGCCGGGCCCAGGTTTCTGCCTCGGGTGTCTCGGGGGAGTAGTCGGCGAGGGTGAGTAGGCCCTGGACAATGAGGGACGGTAGTACTGCGGTGAGGCCGGTGCTGTGGCCGTACGTCGCGATGGTGCTGTGCCAGTCGTTCGGGTCGACGGATGACAGCAGGAACCAGCCGAGATCCAGAATGCCGGGGGCGGCTGAGACGTCTTCCCAGTCGAGGAGGGCTACCTCGCCGGTGGCCACTCGCGCTGGGAGAACAAGGTCGGTCGTGCAGGAGCAAGGCCACCGAGTCGGGATCCGCGCCGAGGGTCCAGGACGACAGGTCTTCCAGCTCCAGCAGGGTGCCTTCGTCTGTTTCCTCGGCGCGGTAGTAGGCGGGGACCCGTACGCCGATGGTCGGTGCGATCTCGCGGTAGAAGCGCAGTTCCGAGCGGAAGATATCGAGGGCTTCGGCGATCGAACCGGTTGTCGCAACCCCGCGTCGTTTCACGAAGACGTCCATGGGGTGATCCTGCAGGGCTGGAGGTCAGCTGTCGCGTTGTTTTCCGGCGTACGCGAGCAGGTCGTCGTAGGTCTGCTCGATCGGTCGGTAGAACTCGTCGGGGTCGCGTTGCTCGCCGATCGCGCTCTCGCGGAGGAGGCGGGAAACTGTCAGAGCGGCCGAGAGTGGGCGGTGGCGAGAGGGGAGCTGGCGCGCAGAAGGTGGGGCCTGGGCCGGAGTGGGGTTCCTGGAGCGCTGCGCCGGGAGTGAGTGGGGCCACCGAAGCGCTCGGACGAGGGCGGAGCGGGGTTAGCGGAGGGCGGTGCCGTGGCGGTGGGTTAGGAGGGTTAGGTCGTCTCGGGTGGGGAGGGATTCCCAGTCGCCGAAGGCGCCTACGCAGAAGGCGCCGCTGGCGGTGGCGCGTTCGAGGCGGGCGGGGATCGGGAGGTCGTCGAGGGTGGCGGAGAGGTAGCCGGAGACGAAGGCGTCGCCGGCGCCGATGCTGTCGACCACGGTGACTGGGAGAGCTTTTTGGTGCGTTGTGCCTTCGGTGGTGTGGGCCCAGGCGCCGTCGCCGCCGGCTGTCACCACGACCTCGGTGGCGCCTGCCGCAAGCAACGCCTGTACGGGGTCTGGGTCGTCGGTGAGGATGTCGAGTTCGTCTTCGGAGGCGAAGATCGTGGTCGCGTGGGGGAGCAGTTCGCGCAGCGCGATCGCGGCTTCGGCGCGGGACCAGAGGCGGCCGCGATAGTTGACGTCCAGTGAGACTCCAACCCCGGCGGAAGCAGCGGCCTGTACTACGGCCAGTGCTGCGGCGCGGGCTGTTTCCGACAAGGCCGGCGTGATGCCGGTGACGTGGATCAGTCGCGGTTTGGAGTCCTCGAGAGCGGTGACGGACTCCGAGGCGGTGAGGGTGGAGCCGGCTGAGCCGCGGCGGTGGTAGCTGACGCGGGTGATGTCGTGCGCCGGCTGGTCGAAAGCGATGAATCCGGTGAACGACTCGTCGGACAAGCGCAGATAGCTGGTGTCGACTCCTTCAGCGCGCAGGGTCCGCTGGATCAGCCGACCCGGCTCATCGTTGCCAACAGCACCTAACCAGGCAGCCTGGTGTCCAAGCCGCGCCAGCCCGATCGCCACATTGCTCTCGGAGCCCGCCACGGACGGGTGCGCCTCCCCGCCCATCCGCAAGGCGGCCTTGGAGCGAATCGAGACCATTGCCTCGCCAAGCGTGAGAACGTCAGCCATCAGAACTCCTGGTATGGACGGTCCGCCGGACCGCGATGCTCCCGGGGTGGACGGTCTGCCGGCCTTTGGTGTTCCTGGTGAGGTCAGGCATTGGCGACCGCGGTGAGGAAGGTGGCGGCTCGGGCGGCCAGGTCGGATTGGGAGCCGCCGGTGCCGGCGTCACCGAGGAGGGGAGAGCCGATGCCGACAGCGAAGGCGCCTGCTGCCAGGTACTGCGGAGCCGAGGCCGCATCGATGCCGCCGACGGCGATCAAGGGAGCGGTGGGCAACGGGCCGCGGAGTTCGCGGAGGTAGCTGGGGCCGTGGAGTTTCGCGGGGAAGATCTTCACGGCGAGCGCGCCGGCGTCGAGGGCTGTGATGACCTCGGTCGGGGTCAGTGCGCCGCAGAGGAGTGGTAGGCCTAGCTCGATGCTTCGGTGGGCGCCGCGGGTGATTGCGGGGGTGACGGTGAAGCCTGCTCCGGCTGCCGCGATCTCGTCGGCCTGGGCTGCGGTGATGACGGTTCCGGCGCCGATCAGGATCGACGGGTCGAACTCCGAGCGGGCCTTCGCGATCGCTTCGGCCCCGCCTGGTGTCGTGAGCGACACCTCGAGCGCGGTGATCCCGGCTCCGACGAGGGTGCGGATGCATTCCAGCGCCCGGTCGGGTCCGTCGGCGCGGATGATCGCCAGTACCTTTCGCTGGCTGAGTTCGGCTAGCAGGTCCACGACAGCTTCTCCTTCGACTTAGTTCACGGTAGTCGACTAACCTCTGCAGCAGGGCTGCGACGGGTTTGATCGATCAACACATAGGACGTCTGATGTCCTAGGTTTCAAGGGGAGTGACGGTGGATAAGTTACGAACTGAGCAACCAGCTCCGTTGTTTACTTTCCGTTCACCGGAAGGCAGGTCTCCCGTCCCATGCCCAGCTTCCGTCGTTTCCTGATCCCCACCCTTCTCCTCTGTCTGCTGTCCGCCGGGCTGACAGTCGCGCCCCAGCAGACCCGACCGGCGCAGGCCGCCGCAACCCAGACGGTTCTCTTCGACAAAGGATTCGCCGGCTACGGCTGCTACCGGATCCCAGCGATCGTGCGAACCAAGGCCGGCACCCTGCTCGCCTTCGCCGAAGCACGCCGTACGTGGTGTGCCGACTCCCAAGAGATCGACCTCGTCGTACGCCGGTCCGTTGACGACGGACGGACCTGGTCGCCGCAGAAGACCGTGTTGTCCGGCGTCGACGGTGATCCGGATGCCGTGTCCACGCGCGGCAATCCGACTCCGATCGTCGATCTCGAGACCGGCCGGATCGTGCTTTTGACGACGATGGATCCCGGCAACGGGACGGATCGCCCGCGTACGCCGTACGTGCAATTCAGTGATGACGACGGGGTGACCTTCAGTACTGCGAGGAACATCGCCGCCCAGATCGACGACCCGGCCTGGGGTTGGTACGCGACCGGACCCGTGCATGGGATCCAGCTGACCCGCGGCACGCATCAAGGTCGCCTCGTCGCCGGGACGAACTACGACGTCGGCGGCAAGGTCGCGGGGCAACTCGTCTTCAGCGATGACCATGGCGAGACCTGGCAAAAGGGTGCGACTGATCTGCGCAACGACGGCATTGTGCCGCAGGAGATCAGCGTCGTCGAGAAGGTTGACGGCGGCATCTATGCGGGTGCGCGAAACAACAATGGCAGCGCTGGGAACAGTCGAGCCTTTGCTGTTAGCAACGATGGGGGTGAGACCTACGCCGCGCCGTACGCGAGTATTTCCGGGCTGACGACTCCGACCGTCCAGGGGTCGCTGGTGCGGTTGCGGGCTACCGATCAAGGCGCTAAGTACAACCGCATTCTGTTCGCCTCGCCGGCGGATCCTGAGCGTCGCCGGTACATGACGATCCGGTCCAGCTTCGATGAAGGCAAGACCTGGCAATCCGTTGCCGATGGCACCAGGATCACCAGCGACTGGTCCGGGTACTCGGACCTGACTGTGCTCGATACCGGGGAGATCGGGCTGCTGTATGAAGGCGGGTCGGTCGATGCGCGCGATCAGATCCGTTTCGCGCGGTTCACCGAGACCGATATCGGTCTGCCGGATGGCGCGAGCGGGCCGACCACTCCGGACGTCTCCGGCCTTGGAAACAACAGCTATCTCCGGGGTGGGACCACGGCCGTGACCGGCAAGTTCGGGCAGGCGCGGGATCTGGACGGGGTCGATGACGCGATCCAGCTTCCGTTCGCCGAGTCGCTGGCGGTCGGGGCGGGGGACTTCACGGCTATGGCTTGGATCAAGTACGGAACCAGTACTGCGAATCAGGCGATCTTCTGGGGATATGGGATCAACGAGTTCTCGCAGTTCTGGCTGCGAGCCGAACCGGGGGACAGCAGGATTCGGGGACTGATCACGACTGGCGGCAATACCGCTGTGGTCGCTACTACGAAGGCGTACAACGACAACGGGTGGCATCACGTCGCTTTGCAACGCAAGGTCGGAACGCTGTCGATCTGGGTTGACGGCGCAGCTGTGGCGAGTGTCGCGGCGCCGGTCGGATCTGTCAGCCCGGGGCGGCCGTTCAAGATGTACGTCGGTCAGCGGCTCGATGGGGCGCATCATTTTGACGGGTCGCTGGATGAGGTCCGTATCTACAAGCGGGCGTTGACCGGCGCCGAGATCGGGTCCATCCGCACTACCAACAGCACCGCCGTCCCCAATGTGGTGCTGGATCTGCCGCTCGGGTAGCACGATCAGACTGACCTGGCGGAGACGACGAGCCGCCAGGTCAGTTCACCCGATTCGGGGACTGTCGCGGCATCGCCCGGACCGGCCTCGGCGAGGTCGAAGACGCGACCGAGCATCGGCTCCACGCCAAGACTCCGGTACGGCGTACCTTCGGGAAACGGACTACCTGGGCAAGGCCTGCAGCAGGTTCACCGGGACGGTCGGTATCGACGACACGGTACGGAATGCCGGTCCGGAGGGCGGCACGCCGACCTTCCAGGTGGTCGGTGACGGCGGCTACAACGGCCGCGCCGACTGGGCGGCCCGACAGTCACGTGCTGACGTCCAGGCGAAGGGTGGTGGTCGGTGACTTCGCGGGAACACCGACCACCACTTACTTCTATTTGATCAGATCCCCGACCCGTTGGGCAGCGGCCAGCACCTCGGACTTGCCACTCTGCGCAAATGCGTCAAGTGCGGTATCCGCAAACTTGATCACGTGCTCGTCGGAATGCTTCAGCGCGTAACTCATCAACTCGTCTGCGTGGATACCTGTAGGTAGTTCACCCCGTG
Organism: Kribbella qitaiheensis; assembly: GCF_014217565.1. Classification (NCBI taxonomy): domain Bacteria; kingdom Bacillati; phylum Actinomycetota; class Actinomycetes; order Propionibacteriales; family Kribbellaceae; genus Kribbella; species Kribbella qitaiheensis. The sequence continues at coordinate 2,061,521 of NZ_CP043661.1, read as the reverse complement.
GCAATCCCTGCGCGGGGGCATAGGCCGCGGTGATCGCAGCGCTGGCAGCCCAGACCGCCGACAGGCTCGGCGCCCACAGTGATTGGGGCAGCGCGGGGAGTGTGTGCAGTACTGCGTTGGGTGCCGTCGCGGTGTGCACCAGCAGCACAGGGCTTCCGTGTCCGTGGGCGAGGTAGCGCGCTGCGGCGCCGGCGACGAGGTCGGCCAACTGCGTCTGTACGTCGGCCGGACCGCTGGGTGCTTTGAGGGCTCGAAGGGAAGCGGGCCAGGCCGGCATCTTGGTGAGCTGACCGAAGCGGACGGCGACTGTGCCTTGCTGGGAAGTGATGCGTGGGATCGAATCCAGGGCGGCGTTCATGTCCAGTGTCCCGTCGGCTTCCGTTGCACCTGGAACACTGCGCATGCGGGCCGCCCAGAACGCCAGGCCGTGCGCCAACTCTGTCACCGCGGCTGGACTTTCGTCGCCGCTGAGGAGCGTCCGTACCGCGTGGCTGACGCGGATGACTCCATGTGTCGCGCCGGCCACGATGCCTGGCAACAGACGCGGCCACCAGGTGACCAGCACCTCGCACCAGGGGTGCTCTTGCATCTGTTCGACGAAGTATGCCGACCAGTCGCCGATGCGGCGGCCGTCACCGAGTGCGTCCTGCCAGGTTACGTCGGTGATGCGATCGCTCACGGACGGCAGTTCGCTCAGCTTGCCCAGGTAGGCGTCGACCCAGTCGTGGACCCCGGCCGCGAGCCCACGCCGGACGAGGACCTCGACCGCCATCGGCCCGTGATTGGTGAGGGTGTTCTCGCCCCACTCCGGCCCGGTTCGCGCGAACCGCTCGTACGCCTCGTCCAGAATCCCGTCATCCATGCGCCGCAGTGTGCCGTAGGAGCCTGTAGATCCCCTGTAGCCTCCTTGGCCTACTCTCGGCGCATGCGGTTCGGCGTACTGGGGCCGGTGGCGGTCTGGACGGAGGACGGGGGTCCGGTGCGGATCCCCGAGCTGAAGGTGCGCGCGCTGTTGGCCGAGTTGCTTGTCCACGAAGGGCGAGTGGTTCCTGCGGCGCGGTTGATCGGCGATCTCTGGCCGGATCGGCTGCCGAGGGATCCTGCCAATGCGTTGCAGTTGCGGGTGTCTCAGCTCCGGCGGGCGCTTGAAGCCGCCGAGTTGGGTGGCCGGGAACTGGTGGTTTCGCAGCCGCCTGGGTATCGGCTGGATGCGGTGACCGACGTCGCGCGGTTCCGGTCGTTGGTGGAATCCTCCGGCGCCGATCTCCAGCGCGCGCTGGGCGGCGACCGTGTCGGTGGAGAAGATGATTTGCGCGCGCGGGCGCGAGGGCTGACGGAGGCGCTTGGATTGTGGCGCGGTACGCCGTACGCCGATTTCGCGGGCGAGCCGTTCGTGCGGGCGGCGGTGGATCGGTTGGAGGAGGAGCGGCTCGGGGCGGTGGAGTCGCTTGCTGAGATCCGGCTCGAGCTGGGCGAGCACGCGGAGTTGATCGGGGAGCTCGGTGACCAGGTGGTGCGGAACCCTTTGCGGCAACGGTTGCGAGCGGCGTACCTGAAGGCGCTTTATCGAACGGGACGACACAGCGAGGCGCTCGACAGCTACCGGCAACTGCGGGAACGGCTCAAGGAGGAGCTCGGGCTGGAACCATCTGCCGAGTTGATGGAGCTGCAGCGGGCGATCCTGCGGCAGGACCCTCGGTTGGATATCCGGCCGACCAGGCGTAGGTCGAATCTGCCTGCGGTGGTGACCTCGCTGATCGGCCGCGAGCAGGTGTTGCCGGAGCTGGTCGCGCTGCTGAGGACTCAGCGGTTGGTGACTCTGACCGGGCCGGGTGGAGTGGGGAAGTCCCGGCTTGCTGTCGAGGCTGCGCGGCAGGTCGCCGGTGAGTTCGCGGACGGCACCTGGCTGGTGGAGCTGGCAGCGCTGGAGGGAACTCACAGCTCGGTCGTGCCGGGCGATCGGGACGGCTCAGGTGGAGTCGGCGGATCGGGTCGGTCGAGCGCGCTGGGCGGACCGGGTCGGTCGCGCGGGGCTGACGGGCCGGGTGGGGCGGTGGCGGGGGTGGTTGAGGCGATCGCTACCGCGATGGGGATTCGGGATCGACAAGTAGTTGATGCCCTGAGCAATCAATCCGTGCTGTTGGTGCTCGACAACTGCGAGCATCTGGTCGATCGCGTCGCCGAGTTGGCCGGTGAGTTGTTGCGCAAGGCCCCTGGTCTGCGCTTGCTGACGACGAGTCAGGAGCCACTGGCGGTGAACGGCGAGCGGCTGATGGTGATTCCTCCGCTCGACGCTGACGCTGCCGCCGAGTTGTTCGTACTGCGTGCGTCGGCGGCAGGCGGTGTGGTCGAGGAATGCGCAGCCGTCACAGCCATCTGCGACCGGCTCGACGGATTGCCGTTGGCTCTTGAACTCGCGGCGACGCGGGTCCGATCACTCGGGGTGGCGGAGTTGTCGGCGCGACTCGACGATCGGTTCAAGGTGCTGCAGTCCGGCCGACGTGCCGGTCCACCTCGGCATCAGACGCTGCGTGCGACGGTCGACTGGAGCTGGGAGCTACTGACCGCGCCGGAGCAGATCGCCCTCCGCCGTCTGTCGGTGCTCGCGGACAGTTGCACGCTGGACGCCGCCGCGGCGGTTGGTGCCGAAGCTGAGCTGGTCGGCCGACTGGTCGATCGCTCGCTGGTCAGCGTGGTGGACGGGCCGCGCTATCGGTTGCTCGAGTCAATCAAGTTGTACGCCGGGGAGCGGTTGCTGGAGGCGGGCGAGGCGGACGAGATCCAGCGTCGGGCGATCAGCTGGTATCTGTCCCTCGCGGTGGAGGCTGAGCCGAAGTTGTACGGGCACGACCAGCGCGACTGGCTCGCTCGACTGGACGTGGAGACGCCCAACCTACGTGCAGTACTGGACACGGCGGTCGCGCTCGGCGATGCACAGTCGGCGCTTCACCTGGTGGATGCGCTGGCCTGGTACTGGTTCCTCCGTGGCCGGATAGGCGAAGCGGAACGCGCTTTCGCCGCCGCGCTCAGCATCACGGCAAGCCGCGAGGCGGCGGGCGCCGGCGCGGTGAGGGCGGGGGCGGGCGCCGGAGGGGTGAGGGCGGGGGCGGGCGCCGGAGGGGTGAGGGCGGGGGCGGGCGCCGGAGGGGTGAGGGCGAGTGAGCTTGCGCGAACGGTAGCGCCGGCTGGCGCTGAGTTGGGGCTTGCGGATGAGGGCCTTCGGCAACGGGTGGTTGGTTGGCAGGCGGGGATCAGGTTGTTGGGGGATGATGCGCCGCGTGGGGCGGCGGCTCGGACGTTGCTGGGGGCGGACAGCCGGATCAGGGCGCATTGGTTCTTGGGGTTCGCGCATCGTGGGGGAACGGTGGCGGCGACTGGCGAGATCGTGGACAAGGCACTGGCGGAGTACGAGCTGGTCGGTGACGAGTGGGGGATCGCGGCGGCGTTGAGCGTGCGCGGGACGCTGGGACGGGCTCGTGGGGAGTTGGCCGAGGCGCGGCGGGATGCGGCCCGGAGTGAGTCGATCTTCCGCCGGCTCGGGGACCGGTGGGGGCAGATCAAGGCGACGAACAGCCTGGCCGAGCTCGCGGAGATCACTGGTGACTACGAACGCGCGACCGAGCTGCATCGCGACGGCGTACGGATGGCTGAGGAACTCGGCCTGTGGGGTGAGGCCTCGCTGCGGTTGTCCGGGCTCGGGCGGATCGCCTTGCTGCAAGGAGATTTCCTGGCGGCCGATGAGTTTCACGCGAAGGCGATGAAGCTGGCAGCCGAGCAGGGCAACAAGCCGGCCGAAGAGTTCGCCGAGCTCGGCCTCGGTCTGAGTGGCCGCCGCCAGGGCAACCTCGCCGCCGCCGAACAGCACTTCCGCCGCTGGCTCGACTGGCTCCGCCAACTCGACTCTCAACCCGGCGTCCCCCTGGTCCTCGCCGAACTAGGCTTCATCGCCGAACAACGCAACGACGCGACCGCCGCCCTGGCCCTCCACACCGAAGGCCTGGCAGCAGCCGAGGCAGTCGGCGACCCCCGCGCCCTGGCCCTCGCCCACGAAGGCCTAGCCGGCGCCCACTCCATCACGGCCCATGGTGCTCCCGACGTCCCATCACTCGGGCCGAGATTGGACCCGGGCCACCAGGCCGCTCACGGTGCTCTACGAGCAGCTTGGTTGCTGGGGCGGGCGGCTTACCTACGGGAGTCTGTCGGAGCGCCGCTTCCACCGGGCGAAAGCGCTGACGTCGACCGCATTACCCGCCGCCTCGTCGACCGACTCGGCCAGTCCGCCTTCACCACCGAGTACACCCGCGGCCACACCTCCTGACCACGGATCCCTGACCGCGCTCACCCGACTCCGGCACGAACTCAGGTGCCGGGGTTGTCGTCGTCGCCAGTCCAGGCGCAGGCGAACTCGACCCAGTTGCCGGGGTACTTGAAAACGAGGCAGGCGAAGCCTCAGTCGTCCGTTGCCGGCGGGAGGTCGAACTGGGATTGGCGGCGGATGCCGGCGATGGTGGGGACGGGGTCCTTGGTGAGGAAGTCGAGGACGATCCGGTTCACCAGGTCGGGCTTTTCCTGGGTGAGGAAGTGCGAAGTTCCCGGTACGACGGCGAACTCGGCGGTCGGGATCGCGTCGTACATCTGCACCGAGTGCCTCAGTGTCACCAGGTCGTCGTCGGAGAACATCACCAGTGTCCGCGCGGTGACGGCGGCGAGCTGGGACGCCTCGAGGTTCGGCTCCTTCGCGGCCATCTCGCCGATCTTGGTGGCGACCACCTTGAAGTGCTCCTCACCGTCGGGGGAGACCTCGCCGTACGCCGGGCCGAGGAACTGGGCGATCTGGTCGACGTCCCACTCCATCTCCGGTCCGGCCTGACCGGACTTGTTGAAGCCGCCGCTGATCAGCACCAGCCGCTTCACCAGCTCGGGCCGCTGCATCGCGACCAGCATCGCCGTGAACGCGCCGTCACTGTGCCCGACCAGGTCGGCCGGCTGACCCACCACGGTCTCCAGGAACGCGATCGTGTCATCGGCCATCAACTGGTAGTTGATCGGCCCCTCGACGTCCGGTGTGTGTCCGTGACCGCGCCGCTCCGGTGTGTAAACGTGGAACTTCTCTGCGAGCGCCGGGGCGTTCGCAGCGAAGAACCGTGCGTCCACCAGTCCACCGTGCATGAGGACGAGCGGCTCGCCTTCCCCTTGCTCGTCGTACCAGGTCTTCACAGCGCCCAGCTGCACGTACTCACCCATGGTCGAGTCCCCCTCGTGTTGTGTTCGGTAGCGTGAAAGCTACCCCAGAACCGGGTCCAGGAGCCCGGGATCCATAGCCGCCATCAGCCTACGTTCGAACCATGCGACGACTGACCTTGGGCACCCTTCTCCTTGCACTGTTGGCCTCAGCAACCATTTCCGGAACTACGTACGCCGCGGCTCGCCCGGAAGCTGGTTCTGCCTCCAGCGCTCCGCTTGTCCGCGACCTCACCTGGCGGGCGTGCCAGGCCGGTACCGATGATGAGCAAGGCAAGGCTCTCGACGAAGCGGGAGCCACCTGTACTACGGTCCGTGTCCCGCTGGACCACCTGCGTCCGGACGGGCGGACGGTGGAGATCGCGATCTCGCGGATCAAGGCCGATCCGGCGAAGCGGCGGGGGATCCTGCTGTCCAATCCGGGCGGTCCGGGTGGACCCGGCATCGCCTATCCGCTCGAACTCCGGCCGCTGCTGGGCGACGTCGCCTCGCAGTACGACCTGATCGGTTTCGACCCGCGGTTCATGGGGCGAAGTGCTCCGGTCGACTGTGGGCCGGTGCGCCTCTCCGATCTCTTCCGATCGCCTGTGACGCGCGTGGCTTTTGGTGCGGCTGCCCGTCTGGGCGCGCGGTTCGCGGCCGACTGCCGGACGCGCAATCCCGGCGTACTGCGGTATGCGAGCATCGGCCAGGTCGCGAGGGACATGGACGCGATCCGGGTGGCGCTCGATGAGCAACGGCTTTCGTACTACGGGGTGTCGTGGGGCGCCGATCTCGGAGTCGTCTACAGCCAGCTGTTCGGCGTACGGGTTGATCGGCTCGTGATCGACAGCGTGACGGATGTGGAGGGCTCGGAGTATCACCATCTCGCGACGGGGGAGGGGGCCGAGGCCGCGTTCGACGAGTGGGCCGCTTGGGCCGCCTGGCGCGACTCGCAGTACCACCTGGGTCGTACCGGGCTGCAGGTGCGCGCTGTGGTCACCCGGTTGCGTTCCAAAGACGATCCGGGTTGGGGACTATCGCATCGACGGCTCCGCGTTGCCTTGGGTGCTTTCGTCGGCGCTGGGGGATGAGAGCGACCGGGATCTGATGGCTCGCAACGTGCGCACGCTGGTTGACGCGGCTGCGGGTAAGGCGGTGCATCCTTCGGCGGAGCTCCTTGGCTTCCTTTCGCTGTACTACGTGCCTTCGCCTTTGATCGAGCACTTTGCGGCGGCGTCGTTCGCCTTCACTTGCAACGATCGCGGCTGGCCCGCCGGCCCTTCGCAGTACTGGCGTGACGCTGTCCGGGATCGCGCTACCCAACCGCTCTTCGCCGTCACGATCCTGCCTTGTGCGTATTGGACCGACCACACCGCTGAACCGGAGCTTGCCATCGGCAACAACACTCCGATGCTCATCGTCCAGGCCGCGCGCGACAGCATCCCGTTGCGATGGGCCGAGGCGCTGCACCGCAAACTCCCTCGCTCGACGCTTCGCGTAGTCGACCGCCGGGCGCATGGCGTCTACGACGCGCGGGTCCCGGAGATCGTCGCCGAGGTCAATACCTACTTGGCCTGATCAAGCTCCGCCAATACCCTGCAAGGCTGATCTCAACGAGAGGAGACGCCATGATGCTGCGAACCTAGCCGCCCAGCCCCGGAGACTCCGGGCGGCAGGGCGGCGGTTCCGAGAGGAACAAATGTCCCGCACAGACAAGACGAAACCCCTCTGGGTCCGTCACATCGAGCACAACCCCCGCCCGAAGCATGCCCACCGCTTCGGCCCCTGCGACCTGCCCCCAGCCCCCACCCGCGACACCCCGAACACCAACTGCCGCTGGGAACGCCCGGCGGCGTAAGAGAGCGCGCGAACCCTGGTGGGTGGGAGCTGCGACGTAGGGGCCGCGTGGGGCGTCGTTCGTGAGTTAGCGGGTGCGGTGTTGGTGGGCTACTTCGCGTAAGTACAGGGCGCTTTGCTTCGGGGTACGGGCTTGGGTGTTGTAGTCGACTCGGACGATGCCGAAGCGCTTGTCGTAGCCGTAGGCCCATTCGAAGTTGTCCAGTAGCGACCAGGCCAGGTAGCCGCGGATGTCGGCGCCTTGCTGGATGGCCGAGGCCACCGCGGCGAGGTGCGTCGCGAAGTACGCCGTACGGCCCTCATCGGCGACGTAGCCGTTGTCATCAGCCACGTCGTCGAAGGCAGCGCCGTTCTCCGTGATGACCATCGGCAGGCCGGGGTAGTCGCGGCTGATCCGGACCAGGAGGTCGGTGAAGCCCTCGGGCACGATCTCCCAGTCCATCGCGGTCCGCGGCCGGTTCATCGGCAGGGTGCGGCTGATCGGTAGCCCGTCGTCGCCGACCGTGCGGCCGTCCTCGTCGTACCCGGTGAACTTCTGGCTGAAGTAATAGTTGATCCCGAGGACGTCGATCGGCGCCGAGATCGTCGCGAGGTCGCCGTCCTTGACCGGGATCTCGATTCCCTCCCGAGCCAGGTCCGCGATCACATCGGCCGGGTAGTGCCCGTTCGCCAGCGGATCGAGGTAGATCCGCGCGCCCATCCCGTCAGCACGCCGAGCGGCCTCGAGGTCGGGTTCGGCGTCACTGGCCGGGTACGCCGTGGCAGCGTTCAGCGTGATGCCGATGTCGATCGGCCGGGTCGCGGCCTCGCGCATCCGCTCGGTAGCGAGACCATGACCGAGCAGCAGATGATGGATCGCCGCGATCGATTTCGGGTACTCCTTGCGTCCCGGGGCATGCAGCCCGTACGCGTAGCCGAGCATCGCCGAGCACCACGGCTCGTTCAGCGTCGTCCAGGTGTTCACCCGGTCACTGAGCGCGTCGAACACCAGCATCGAATAGTCCGCGAACTTGTACGCCGTATCGCGCTCCGGCCAGCCGCCCGCGTCCTCGAGCTCCTGCGGCAGGTCCCAGTGGTAGAGCGTCACCCACGGGTCGATGCCCTGGGCAAGGAGTTCGTCGACTAGCCGGTCGTAGAAGCCGATCCCGGCCGGGTTCACCGGACCCGCACCGTGCGGCTGGACCCGCGACCAGGACACAGAGAACCGGTACGTGTCCAGCCCGAGTTCCTTGATCAGGCCGACGTCGGCCGGCATCCGGGTGTAGTGCTCACAGGCGATGTCACCGGTGTCGCCGTTGTCGATCGCCCCGGGGACGCGGCAGAAGGTGTCCCAGATCGAAGGGGTCCGGCCGTCCATGTCGATCGCGCCCTCGATCTGGTACGCCGAGGTGGCGACGCCCCAACGGAAGTCCGACGGAAGACTCGCGATCAGCTCTCGCTCGGCAGCCGGCGCGGTGAACACCGAGGTGGTGGGATCAGCGGTTGGGTTCATAGTCGTGCGTACGGCGCCCGCCGGTGGGCGAACGCCGTACTGGCTCCCTTCGGGGAAGATCGTTGTGAGGGTTGGTCAGGCGACCGGGACGCGGCCGGGGAGCCAGCAGGCCACCTGGCGGTTCGGATCGTTCCTGGCCTCGGGGACGCCGAGCACGGGAATCTCGGTCGAACACCGGTCGAAGGCGTGCGGGCAGCGGGGGTGGAACGCGCAGCCGGACGGCATCCCGCGCAGGTCGGGAGGCGAGCCGGGGATCCCGGCCAGCTCCTTACGCGGACCACGCAGCGCGGGGAACGACTTGAGCAGCCCCTCGCTGTAAGGATGCAGGGAGTCCTTGTACAGATCGGCCGACTTGGCCTCTTCCACGATCCGGCCGCCGTACATGATGGCGATCCGGTCCGAGAACTCGACCAGCAGGGACAGGTCGTGGGTGATGAACAGCACCGAGAAGTCCAGCCGCTCACGCAGTTCGACCAGCTGGGCGAGGATCTGGCGCTGCATCACCACGTCGAGTGCGGTGGTCGGCTCGTCCATGATGACGACCTGCGGTTCCAGTACCAGCGCCATCCCGATCATCACCCGCTGCCGCATACCGCCGGACAACTGGTGCGGGTAGGCGTCCATCCGGTCGGACGAGATGCCGACCAGCTTGAGCATCTCGTGGGCGCGGGCCAGTCGTGCTTCCGCGCTGAGCTGCGGCTCGTGCGCTCTGATCACGTCGAGCATCTGGGTGGAGACCTTGTGCACCGGGTTGAGCGAGTTCATCGCGCCCTGGAACACGATCGACGTCTCGGCCCAGCGGAACTTGCGCAGCTCGGCGTTCGAGAGCGCCATCACGTCGTACGGATCCTCGCCAGGCGGGTGGTAGATCACCGAGCCACCGCTGATCACGCCGGGCGGCGGCAGCAGCCGGGTGATGCCATAGGCAAGCGTCGACTTGCCACTGCCACTCTCGCCGGCCAGCCCGAGCACCTCACCGCGGTGCAGGGTCAGCGTAACGTCGCGGACGGCCTGGACCGACTGCTCGCCGAGACCGTAGTCGACGTTGAAGTCCTTGATCTCGAGGATGGGTGCCTTCAGCCCCGAATTCGTCATCACGCGACGCCCTTCGCATTGTCGGCGGTCTTGCGCAGGACCGGGGTGACCGGTTCCTTCGCGCCGTTCTGGGACAGGACCGGGGTGAACCCGACCCGCATCCGGACGGTGTGGCCGTCCGTGGTCTTCACCTTGGTACGGCCGGCGCTGCGCAGCCGCGGGCTGACGAACTCGTCGATGCCGAAGTTGACCAGCGACAGCGCGGTGCCGAGGATCGCGATCGCCAGACCGGCCGGGACGAACCACCACCAGGCGCCGGAGGCCAGGGCCTGCTGACTCTGGGCCCAGAACAGGATCGTTCCCCAGTTCCATTCGGAGATGGTCGAGATGCCGATGAAGGCCAGGGTGATCTCGGACATGATGGCGAAGATGACGGTGCCGACGAAGCCGGAGGCGATGATCGCGGTCAGGTTCGGCAGGATCTCCACGGTGATGATCCGCCAGGTGCTCTCACCGGTGGCCCGGGCGGCCTCGACATAGTCGCGCCTGCGCAACGACAGCGTCTGCGCCCGGAGTACGCGGGCTCCCCATGCCCACGACGTCAACCCGATGACGAGGGCAACCATCAGGTCGCCGGCGCTGGGGATGGTGGAGGCGACGATGATGATCAGCGGCAGCGCCGGGATCACCAGGAACACGTTGGACAGCGCGGACAGCGCCTCGTCGGAGGCACCGCCGAGGAAGCCGGAGGTGACCCCGATCAGGACCGACAGGGCGGTGGCGATGACGCCGGCCAGCAGGCCGACGAACATCACGCCGCGGGTGCCGACCAGGATCTGGCTGAAGATGTCCTGGCCGAGATGGGTGGTGCCGAACCAGTGCTTGCCCGACGGCCCCTGCAGCAGGTCGCTGCTGCGGGCGGACGGGTCGAACGGCGCGATCCACGGCCCGATGATCGCGATCAGGCTGTAGAACGCGAGAAGGATCAGGCCGGTGGCCGCCTTCGAGTTCGCGACGAACCGCAGCCGGCGGCGCTTGGCGGGTGCGACGGCCCCGGCCGGACCTTCCGGGGTGACCGCGGTGATGGTGCTGGCTGGTGCGGACATCGTCAGCCCTCCTTGCGGGTGCGCGGGTCGAGGAGCAGGTACGCGATGTCGGCCAGCAGGTTGGCCACCAGGACCGACAGTGTGATGACCAGGAAGACGCCCTGCATCAGCGGATAGTCCTTGGCTCCGACGGCCTGGAACAGGTTGTAGCCGATCCCCGGATAGGAGAAGACGATCTCGACCAGCAGGGTGCCACCGACGATGAAGCCGAGGGACAGCGCGAAGCCGGAGACGTTCGGCAACAGGGCGTTGCGGGCCGCGTAGCTGACCATCACCCGGCGTTCCGGCAGACCCTTGGCGTGCGCGACCGTGATGTAGTCCTCGGACGCGACCGTGACCATCATGTTGCGCATGCTGAGGATCCAGCCACTGACCGAGGAGATCAGGATCGTGAAGGCCGGCAGCAGGCTGTGCCGGATCGCGCTGCCGATGAACTCGCCGTCCCAGGACGGCACCAGGCCGGGCTCGTAGCCACCGGACGACGGGAAGAAGCTGTCGGCGCCGGCCAGCACGGTGATCGCCAGCAGGCCGAGCCAGAAGTACGGGATCGACGAGATGAACGTTGTCACCGGCAACAGACCGTCCATCCAGGAACCGCGCCGCCAGCCGGCGATGACGCCCAGGCCGGTACCGAGCGCGAAGCTGACGATGGTGGTGACGCCGACCAGTGCGATCGTCCACGGCAGTGACTGGGCGAGGATCTCCGAGACCGGGGTGGGGAAGAAGTTGAACGAGATGCCCAGGTCGCCGCGGAAGATCTGCTGCCAGTAGTCGACGTACTGGCTCCACATGCCGGCGTTCTTGTCGAGCCCGAACAGCACGTACAGCGACTGGATCGCCTCGGTGCTGATCTGGCCCTGGTACTTGTTGATCAGCGAGCTGACCGGGTCGCCGGGGATCAGCCGCGGGATGAAGAAGTTGATGGTGATCGCGGCCCACGCGGTGAACAGGTAGAACGCGATCCGCTGCAGCAGGTACTTCACTTCGCGGCCCCTTCCTCGTAGAGCCAGCAGGCTGCCCAGTGGTCGGATTTACCGGCGATGACCGCCAATTCGGACCTGGGGGACAGTTCGAACCGGGGCGGCAGTTCGGTGGAACACTTCGGCATCGCGTGGATGCAGCGCGGGTGGAACCGGCAGCCGCTCGGCGGAACGATCAGGCTCGGTGGTTCGCCACCCGCCTCGTCCTCCGGCGCGTCCTTGAGATCACCGACCCGGTCGAGCCGGTCCGGGTCGGGCGCGCTCTCGATCAGCAGCCGGGTGTAGGGATGCGCGGGGTGCTGGGTGACGGTCTCGGAGTCGCCGCCCTCGACCAGCCGGCCGGCGTACATCACCATCGTCTCGTCGGCGAAGTAGCGCGCGGACGCGATGTCGTGGGTGATGTAGAGAATGGCCAGGTTCAGCCGTTCCTTCAGGTCCCGGAGCAGGTTCAGTACGCCGAGGCGGATCGACACGTCGAGCATCGAGACCGGCTCGTCGGCGAGCAGGACCTCGGGGTCGGCGCCGAGCGCGCGGGCGATCGAGACCCGCTGGCGCTGACCGCCGGACAGTTCGTGCGGGAACTTGTCCAGGTAGCGCTCGGGCGGGGTGAGCTGGACCCTGAGCAGCAACTGGTTCAGGTTGTCCTCGAGCTCGGCGGACGTCTTGCCCGCGCGGCCGTGGATCTTCAGCGCCCGGGTCAGGTGGTACCGCACGGTGTGGACCGGGTTCAGGGAGGCGAACGGGTCCTGGAAGATCATCTGCACCTGGCGGCAGTACGCGCGGAACTTCCGGCCGCCGTGCACCGTCACCGTCTTGCCGTGCAGCCGGATGTCGCCCGAGGTGCGCGGATACAGCTGTGCGAGCAGGCGTGCCACCGTGGACTTGCCCGAGCCGGATTCGCCGACGAGGGCGGTGACCCGGCCCCGGCGAAGCGTCAGCCTCAGGTCGTCCACCGCGTGGACCGCTCTGCGCTCCCGGGTGAACAGGGTGCGCACGCCCCGGCGTACGGGGAAATGTTTGGTGAGGCCCTCGGCCTCGAGGACCACGTCGTCCGTGGTCACCGGTTCTGTCTCGGTCGCCGTCATGACTTAGTCGAACTCCTAGCTCGTGTCCTGAGAACACTGGATCGCGGCACCGCGGCCGGGACCCCCAGGTGGTGGGATCCCGGCCGCGACGGTTTCCTTAGGCGCCCGCGGGCTTCAGGTTCAGGATGATCTGGAGTGCGTTCTGCTGCGTCGGCTGAGCCGGCGCGTACTGGTTCTGCTCGTCCGGCCAGCCGACCCAGTGCTTCGTGCTGTACATGCCGCCGACGTTGGACGCCGACGTCGGGATGACCGGCATCTGCTCGACCATGATCTTCTGCAGCGTGTTCAGCGCCGCGGTGCGGGCCGTCTCGTCCTTGGCGTTGGCGTACTCGTCCAGCGCCTTGGTGGCCTCCGGGCTGTTGAACCGGCCGTAGTTGCCGCTCACGCCACCCTTGCCGACCGGCTTGAGGATCTTGCCGTCCATGATGTTCTGGTAGATGTCGAACGGCGTCGCGCCGCCGTTGGTCCAGTGCATCGCGGCGTCGAAGTTGCCCTCGTCGATCGCCTTGAACCAGGAGTCCTGGTTCGCCTTGTCGATGGTGGCCTTGATCCCGATCTGGGACAGGTTGTCCTTGATGATCTCGAGGTCGGTGACGTAGTCGGACCAGCCGGCCGGGTCGGTCAGCGTGAGCGTGACCGGCTTGCCGGTCGGGTCCTTCAGGACGTTGCCCTCGAGCTTGAAGCCGGCCGTGGAGAGCTCGGCCTTGGCGCCGTCGACGTCGACCGCGTGCTTCTTGTCCTTGTACTCCGGGGCGATGAAGGACTCACCGGCCGGGGTCGGGATACCGGTGACGGACTCGACCTTCGGGTAGAAGTAGCCGGCCTCACCTTGGTTGAAGATGTCGTCGCGGTTGATCACCTTGTCCATCGCGCGGCGCAGCGCCGGGTTGTCGAAGGGCTTCTTGGTGGTGTTGATCCACAGACCGTGGATGCCGAGGTTCGCCGGGAACCAGAGCTTGTGGTGGTCCGGGTCCTTGTCGACGTAGACGGTCTTGTAGTTCGGGACGAAGACGAAGCTCCACTCGGCCGAACCGTTGGCCAGCGCGGTCGTCTGCGCGTTGTTGTCGTTGTACGACGTGTACCGCAGTTCCTTGATCTTCGGCAGGTCCTGCCAGTACGAGTCCCGGACCTCCAGCGTGGTGGTCTGCGGGGTGAACGACTTCAGCTTGTACGGGCCGGTGCCGATCGGGTTCTTGACGACGTCCTTGCTCGGGTCGGCGAAGGTCGACCACTGCGCCTTCGGCACCACGAAGACGGTCAGTACCTTGTTCTGGTTGGTGAACTGCGACTTGGTGAAGGTCAGGTCGACCTTGTTACCGGTCGCCGTGATGGTCCCGTACGGGATCGCGTCGGTGTTCAGGCCCTCGTTGTCCTTGCGGAGCTGGAACGAGTACGCCACGTCGTCGGCGGTCATCGGCGAGCCGTCGGAGAACTTGACGCCGTCGCGGATGGTGAGCGAGAGCTTGGTGAAGTTCTCCGACCAGGCCCATTCCGTGGCCAGCCAGGGCTTGCCCTTCTCGGCGGGCTTGATGGCGTTGATCATCACCAGCGGCTCGTAGATCATCCAGCGGTAGCCCAGCGAGGCCCCCGACGAGGATCCGAGGAACGGGTTGTGGTTCTCCGTCTGCGGGCCGTTCGGCATGCCCACGTTCAGGGCTGTGACCGCGCTGCTGGAGCCGGCGGTGTCCTTCTTCGCATCCCCGTTACTGCAGGCAGCCAGTGTGACTGCCGCGAGCACGCCCGTGAGGGCTAGCGCGACTGAGCGTCGAGCTCGCATCGTTCCTCCTGTGGTTCGTCCAACTGTTTTTGGCGGTTGACGGTCGGATGACTGTCGGGTGGAGCCTGGGGGGCCTTCGCATCGTGCCGTGAAAGCGCTCTCATGGATATATCGGCGGCGCTAACAGATCGGTATCGGTGTCTTTCACCGGCGGCGAGGCGGGGGCAGCCACCCCGCCGCCGGAGTTCTTCGGTCCTACGTCGGCTGACGGGCGGTGACGGGAGCGGTCGAGCTGCGGACGATCAGCGTCGTGGGCAGCACCTTGGGCTCCTCGGGCAGCGGCTGGCCGCCGAAGTAGCCCATCAGCATCCGGGCCGCTGTCTGCCCCATCTGGCGCATCGGCTGATGCACCGTGGTCAGCGGTGGTTCGGTGTGCTGGGCATAGGGGATGTCGTCGAAACCGACCACCGACACGTCGTTCGGCACATTCCAGCCGGTCTCCCGGACGGCCTGGATGGCGCCGCCGGCGGACAGGTCGTTGTGCGCGAAGATCGAGTCGAACCGTAGCCCGGCGTCGAGGGCCTGCTGGACGGCTTCGCGCCCGCAGTCATGGGTGAAGTCGCCTTCGAAGACGAGCCGTGGGTCGAGCTCGATACCGGCCGCCGCATAGGTGTCGCGGAAACCGTCCAAGCGGTCCTGAGTGCAGCCGAACCAGCCCACGCCGGTGATCACCAGCGGCCGGCGGCGGCCGAGTTCCAGCAGGTGCTGGGCGGCGGACTCACCGCCGGCCCGGTTGGTGGTGGCGACGGACGGGAAGAGGGGCTGCTTGGCCCGGTCGTCGATCAGGACGACGGGCAAGCCGCGGGAGTGTAGCTGTTCGATGTAGGCGAGCGTGCCTTCCGGCTCGATCACCAGCAGGCCGTCGAAGGACTGGGCCGAGACCTGGGAGGCGAACTGCTGCATGGATTCCTCACCCCGGTTACAGGTGAACAGCAGCAGGCCGTAGCCCTCGGACTCGACCACGTCCACGGCGCCCTGCAGCACCTCGCCCATCCAGGGCCAGGTGAGCGAGGGGACCAGCATCCCGACGATCCGGGTCCGGCCGCGGGCCAGGCCGACTGCCCTGGCGCTGGGCACGTAGCCGAGCTCGGCGATCACTTGGCGGACCCGCTCCGCGGTGCGCATGTCGAGCTCGCCCTTGCCGTTCAGGACGCGCGAGACGGTGGTCTTGCTGACCCCGGCGCGGGCGGCCACATCGGCGATGGTGATCGACACTGTCAACTCCCCTCGGGCGGTTGGGGGTTTGTTTCCGAACCATGTCGCTCAGATTCGGAACCGGTTTCGGAAGCGGTTCCGTAGAGTGAAGCCGAGTGAGTCAGCTCACGTCAATCACGACAAGATAACGAAATCAGGGCTAAGTTCACGATTTGTAAGAAGTGTGGCGCCCGGTCCGGCGCCCGCCCTTCCCGGTCGGCCCTGCGGCATGATGGACTTGCGGCGCCGGAATCGATCTCACGATCCGCGGCGCGGCACGGGAAGTAATTTTCCGCCGCTGGTTGGATCGGTAGCGGCACTCGGAAGCGCTGACAAGGGGCGGGTCGACAAAACCATGGATGGACGCCGGACGACTGTGCGCGACATGCGGCGGTCCAACCGCTCGGTCATCCTGACCAGCATCTACCGCGAAGGCCCGCTGAGCCGGTACGAACTCGGCCACAAGACGTCGTTGAGTGCGGCGAGCGTGAGCAACCTGGTCGGCGAGCTGCTGGAAGAGGGTGTCGTCGAGGAAGCCGGCTCGGTCGAGTCCGACGGCGGCCGGCCGCGCGTGCTGCTCCGGGTCGCACCGCGCTTCGGCTACGTGGTCGGCGCCGAGGTGGGCGAGACCCGGGTCCGGGTCGAGTTGTTCGACCTCGCGATGAACGTGCTCGCGACGATGGTCTACCCGATCGAGACGCCGAAGCCGGAGCCTGCTCTGGCCGTGAGGTATGTGCTGGCAGGGCTGGGGGAGGTGCTCGGGGAAGCGCGGGTCGCGCCTGATCGGGTGCTTGGACTCGGAGTTGCCGTGGCCGGTGTCGTCGAGGGGCCTGTCGACGCGGTCGTCCATGCTCAGACGCTTGGCTGGGATGCCGTTCCGTTCGGTGCGATGCTGGCCGCCAAGACCGATATCCCGATCCAGGTCGACAATGGTGCCAACACTCTCGGTCAGGCCGAGATGTGGTTCGGGGCCGGGCGGGGTGCGACGGATGCGGTTGTCGCGTTGGTCGGATCCGGCGTAGGCGCCGCGCTTGTCACCGGAGGCTCCAGCTACCGCGGTACTCGCAGCAGTGCGGGCGAGTGGGGCCACACCACGATCATGTACGGCGGACGCCAGTGCCGGTGTGGTGCGCAGGGTTGCCTGGAGGCGTATGTCGGTGCCGAAGGTGTGCTCGAGCGCTTCCAGTTGGCGAACGGTGGTGCCGCTGCGCCGGGTGGTGGCGAGGAGGAGGCTTTCACCAGCCTGCTCGACTCAATCAGTACTTCGGAGGTCGCGGCGAAGGTGGTCGAGGACACCATCGGCTACCTAGGTGCCGGATTCGCCAACCTGGTCAACCTGTTCAACCCCGAACGGATCGTCCTCGGCGGCTGGGCCGGCTTGCTCCTAGGCGAGCGCTACCTCCCCGAACTCCGTGAAGCCGTAGGCAAACACGCACTCCGCCAGCCCTACGCCCAGGTCTCTATCGACCTCTGCGAACTAGGCCGCGACGCCGTCGCGATGGGAGCAGCAACCCTCCCCGTCCTCCGCCTCCTCCGCGAAGGCGGCGTCCCCACCCCACACACCATCCCCACCCCACACACCATCCCCGCCCGCACCCACTAACCACCCCACCTTCCCGCACAAGCGGGCGAGTGTAGGTGAGTGCTTTTGGGTGGTGGGGTTGCGGAACCTGTTTGAGGGGTGGCTGTTGCTATTCCGGGTTCAGGACTTCAACTATGCTTTGAAAAAACCACCCTTCTACCCCTTGGGGGCCCCGATGGTCGAGCTCTCCCCGCTCCGGCAGGACTTCGTCTGGGGTACCGCCACTTCGGCGTACCAGATCGAAGGCGCGATCGACGCGGACGGCCGGTTGCCGTCGATCTGGGACACCTTCTGCCGGGTCCCCGGTGCGATCGACAACGGCGACGACGGTGACGTCGCGTGCGATTCGTACCACCGCTGGCCGGAGGACCTCGACCTGCTCAAGCGGCTCGGCGTGGACGCGTACCGGTTCTCGATCGCCTGGCCGCGGGTGATCCCCACCGGTTCCGGCGCGGTGAACGCGGCCGGTCTGGACTATTACGACCGCGTCGTCGACGAATTGCTTGCCGAAGGCATCAAACCGTTCGTCACCTTGTACCACTGGGATCTGCCGCAGGCGCTGCAGGACCTGGGCGGCTGGGAGAACCGCGATACGGCGTACCGGTTCGCGGAGTACGCGGCCGTCGTCGGCGCCAAGCTAGGCGATCGCGTCCGCGACTGGGTGACCTTGAACGAGCCGCTGTGCTCGGCCTGGATCGGCCACTGGGAAGGCCGGATGGCCCCGGGCATCACCGATCCGGCGATCGCCGTACGGGCGTCGTACAACCTGTTGCTGGCGCACGGTCTGGGCGTCGCCGCGTTGAGGGAGTCGGCACCGGAGCCGGCCTCGATCGGCCTGGTCGTCAACCTCAGCGGGACCGAGCCGGCCAGCGACAGCGCGGCGGACATCCGCGCGGCCCAGATCGCCGACGGGCACATCAACCGGTGGTGGCTGGATCCGGTATTCGGCCGCGGCTTCCCCGCCGACATGGTCGAAACGTACGGCGTGGAGCTGCCGGAGCAGCCGGGAGATGCCGAGATCATCGCGGCGCCGACCGATTTCGTCGGGCTGAACTACTACTTCCGCCAGATCATCCAGGCCGACCAATCCGTTCCCCTGCTGGGATTCAGCCAGGTTCCGGGCCCCAATGCGGAGCGCACCATGCTCGACTGGGAGGTGCACCCGGCCGGGCTGGAGGAGCTGATCCTGCGGCTGGCCAAGGAGTACGGCGCGGAGAAGATCTACATCACCGAGAACGGTTCGGCCTGGGTCGACCAGCCGGATGCCGAGTTCACCGTCGACGACCAGCAGCGAACGGCTTACCTGGAAGGGCATCTGGCTGCTTGCGTCCGGGCCGTCCAGCAGGGCGCGCCGCTGGCCGGCTACTTCGCCTGGTCCTTGATGGACAACTTCGAATGGGCCTACGGCTACGCACCGCGCTTCGGCCTGTCGTACGTCGACTACCCGACCGGCACCCGGGTGATGAAGACCAGCGGCAAGACCTACACCAGCCTGATCAAGTCCCACCGCACCCTCTGACAACAACCAACACTCCCCGGCTCTCCCTTCACATAGAGGGAAAGTGGGGGAGGCAAGGGCCCCGGTTCCCCTTCAGTAGAAGGAGAACCGGGGCCGCTTGACGCTGTGATCAGGAGACAGCTGCTAGATCGTCCACTTCTGGGCGCTCGTGCCGTTGCAGGTCCAGATCTGCAGGCGGGTGGCGTTCGCGGTGTTGCCGGACGGGATGTCCGCGCACTTGTTGGCCTGTGGATTCACCAGGTCATGCGCGCCGGTGTAGGTCCATTGCTGGGCCGCATTGCCGCTGCAGGTGGCTATCTGCAGCTTGGTGCCGTCGGCCGTGCCGCCACCGGCGACGTCAAGGCACTTGCCGAGGGCACGGACCGTGCCGTCACCTGGACGGGTCCACTGCTGCGCGGCGGTGCCGTTGCAGTCGTAGAGCTGGACGGCCGTGCCGTCGGCCGCGTTCGCGCCGGCCACGTCCATGCACTTGCCGAGCGCGGTGATCTGGCCACCGCCGCCACCGCCGCCGCTCAGGCTCGAGACGCGGACGTAGTCGACGGTCATCGTCTGCGGCATCGTGGTGCTGCCGTCCGGGTCACCGGGCCAGCCGCCACCGACAGCTACGTTCATGATCATGAAGAACGGGTGGTTGTAAACCCAGGTCTTGCCGCCCAGGTCAGCGGGCGTGCGCTGCTGGTACTGGACCCCGTCGACGTACCAGATGATCGAGTTCGGCGACCAGTCGACGGTGAAGGTGTGGAACCCGTCAGCGAACTTCTGGCCGTTCGCCAAGCCGTACGGGGCGCCGATGCCACCGGCACCCGAGTAGCCGGGCCCGTGGATGGTGCCGTGCACGGTGCTCGGCTCCTTGCCGATGTTCTCCATGATGTCGATCTCGCCGTTGTTCGGCCAGCCCGCACCTCCGTCGCCGAGCATCCAGAAGGCCGGCCAGAGACCCTGGCCGCGCGGCAGTTTCATCCGCGCCTCGAAGCGGCCGTACTGCTGGGTGAAGGTTGCCGCGGTCAACAGCCGGGCCGAGGTGTACTCACAGGTGCCGTACCAGCAACTGTGGCCACCGGACTCGCGGCGGGCGGTGATCACCAGGTTCCCGCCGCCGTCGAGGGCTGAGTTGCTGGTGCTGTTGGTGTAATACTCGCGCTCGTTGTTGCCCCAGCCGGAACCACCGAGGTCGTACCGCCATTTGCTGGCGTTCGGAGCCTGGCCGGACGGGCCGTCGAAGTTGTCCTCCCAAATGGTCGGACCGACCGCGGCTGCGGCCATCGGGGCCGCCGCTGTGCCGGCGCTCGCGGTACCGGCGGTGGCGGGGGCTTGGAGGAAAGCTGTGCCGATCAGGGCCGCGCCGGCGGCGACCAGCGCGGTGGAACGGAACCGGGGACGCTGAAATCTCATGCGTGCCTCATTTCTCGCGCGGCCGGACCGTGCTGCTCGTCCGGCCGGTGGGGGCGGGGGGCGGACTGCTGCGAGACAGGGAATCGCTGGAAGGCAGCCTGCTGTGAGAACGCTCTCAGGTCAAGACCACACATAAATATAAGGCGTGAAAAAAGTGGTACCACGACGTTGACAGCGCTATTAACCGATGGTTACCTCGGGCTGACCACCTGTTGCGGCGCGGGCAGACGCCGGTACCCGGGGTCCCATCCGCCCTGTGAAAGCCCTTGAGCAAAAGGGAGATTCCGCATGCCCTCCAACGGGATCCAACGCCGCCGCCGCATACGCATCGTGCCAGCCCTGGCAGGATTCGCGGCCCTGTGCGTGACCGCGACCGGTCTGAGTATCGGCAACATCCAGCCCGCGCACGCCGCCGGCGAGCAGGTCAATGTCTGGCTGACCACCACGAACGACGCGGCCGGCCAGAACGTCACCCGCGGCCTGCAGCAGCAGACGCCGGTGAACTTCGGCCCGGCCGGCGGCACCGCCAACCAGACCATCACGGTCAACGAGAACACGACGTACCAGTCCTTCGAGGGCGGCGGTGCGTCGTTCGCCGACAGTTCCGCCTGGCTGATGAACAGCAGCAACACGATCTCGGCGGCGACCCGCGACCAGGTGATGAAGGACCTGTTCGACCCGGTGAACGGGATCGGCCTGGCCTTCATCCGCAACCCGATGGGCGCCTCGGACCTGGCCCGGTTCAACTACTCCTACGACGACACCTGCTGCGACCTGAGCAACTTCTCCATCAACCACGACCTCGCCGACATCGTGCCGCTGACCAAGCAGGCCAAGCAGCTCAACCCGGCGGTCAAGGTGATGGGCTCGCCGTGGAGCGCGCCGGCCTGGATGAAGGACAACAACGACTTCGTCCACCGCGGCTGGCTGAAGGCCGAGTACTACCCGATGTACGCGCAGTACTTCGTCAAGTACCTGCAGCAGAACGAGGCCCAGGGCAACCACATCGACTACATCTCGGTGCAGAACGAGCCGACCTGCTGCGGCAACGACAACACCGGCTACGCGTCGATGAACTGGAACGGCGCCGGCCTGCTCAACTTCACCAAGAACCACCTGTTTCCGGCGCTGCACGCCGCCGGCCTCAGCACGAAGGTGCTGATCCTCGACTACAACTGGGGCGACTACAACGACCTCGGGTCGGTCCCGATCGCGGACGCCGGGTTGCGTGCCGACCCGAACTTCGGCGGGATCGCCTGGCACGGGTACGGCGGTGACGTGAATCTGCAGACCCAGATCCACAACCAGTACCCGAACGTCAACGCCTACCTGACCGAGCACTCGGGCGGGACCTGGATCCCGAACCAGCAGGTCGAGGACATGAACAACCTGATCGACTACACCCGCAACTACGACAAGTCCTGGGTGAAGTGGGGCATCGCGCTGGACGAGGCCCACCTGCCGTTCGTCGGCTCCGGCTGCAACGTCTGTACCGGAGTCGTCACCGTGCACCGCAACGACAGCCAGCGCGGTCAGGTCACCAAGACGGTCGAGTACTACACGATGGGCCACCTGACCAAGTTCGTGAAGCCGGGCGCGCTCCGGGTCGACTCGACCGCGAACGCCTCGGTCAAGAACGTCGCCTGGAAGAACCCGGACGGTTCGAAGTCGCTGATCGCCTTCAACACCACCGGTGGCAACCAGTCGGTGCGGGTCAACTGGGGCAGCCAGTCGTTCGTCTACAACCTGCCCACGAAGACCTCGGCGACCTTCACCTGGTCCGGCACCCAGAGCGGTGGCGGTGGCACCAACGGTCAGATCACAGGTCTCGCCGGCAAGTGCATGGATGTGGCCGGTGCCAATTCGGCAGACGGCACGGCGGTCCAGCTCTACGACTGCAACGGCAGCGCCGCGCAGCAGTGGAGCCGTCCTGGTGACGGCACCGTCCGCGCGCTCGGCAAGTGTCTCGACGTGTCCGCGGGCTCGACCGCCGACGGCGCGGTCACCCAGCTCTACACCTGCAACGGCAGTGCCGCCCAGCAATGGACCTATACGAGTGGGAAAGACTTCGTGAATCCACAGGCGAACAAGTGTCTCGATGTCACCGGCAACAACTCCGCCAACAGCACCCGGCTGCAGATCTGGACCTGTACCGGCGCTGCGAACCAGAAGTGGAACGCGTGATGCGCCGGCTACTGGCCGCGGGAGCGGTCCTCGCCGTCGGTGCGGGAATGCTGATCGCCTCGGCGCCGGCTCAGGCCGCCGAGGCCACCGGAACCATCACCGGCCTGGCCGGCAAGTGCCTGGACGTCGCCGGTGCGAACTCGGCCGACGGTACCGCGGTGCAGCTGTACGACTGCAACGGATCCGGCGCACAGAGCTGGACCCGGAACAGCGACGGAACGATCAAGGCGCTCGGGAAGTGTCTCGACGTGAGCGCGGGTTCGCTGGCCAACGCCGCGAAGGTCCAGCTGTGGACCTGCAACGGCAGTGGCGCTCAGCAGTGGAACTACACCACCGGCAAGGATCTGGTGAACCCGCAGGCGAACAAGTGCCTCGATGTCACCGGCAACAATTCGGCGAACGCGACGCCCGTGCAGACCTGGACGTGCAGCGGCGGAGCCAACCAGAAGTGGAACGCACCGGCTCTGACGACCACGCCCCCTGCCGGTGGTGCTGGGATCGGCGCGGCGCCGTACCTGTATCAGGGTTGGGGTAGCCCGCCCAGTCCGGCGACGGTGATGAGCGCGACCGGCGTCACGTGGTTCACGATGGCGTTCATCCTGTCCAACGGGTACTGCAACCCGATGTGGGACGGCGGCCGTGCTCTGACCGGCGGGGCCGACCAGTCCGCGCTGAACACGATCCGGGCGAACGGCGGTGACGCGGTCGTCTCGTTCGGCGGCTGGTCCGGCAACAAGCTCGGCAACAGCTGCAACAGCGCGAGCGAGCTGGCGGCGGCGTACCAGAAGGTGATCAACGCGCTGTCGCTGAAGGCGATCGACATCGACATCGAAGAGACCGAGATGAGCAACGCGACCTCGCGGCAGCGGGTCATCGACGCGCTGAAGATCGTCGAGAACAACAACCCGGGCATCGTCACCTACGTCACCTTCGGCACCACCACGAGTGGCCCCGACGGCGACGGGCAGGACATGATCCGTCGCGGTGCGGCGGCCGGGCTGCCGCTCGACGGCTGGGTGATCATGCCGTTCGACTTCGGCGGCGGCTCGACCACCATGGGCTCGCTCGGCATCCAGGCGGCGAACGGGCTGAAGAACCAGGTCAAGAGCGCCTACGGGTACTCCGACGACCAGGCCTTCCGGCACATCGGGATCTCCTCGATGAACGGGATCACCGACGTCGCCGGTGAGCGGGTCAACCTGTCCGACTTCCAGCAGATGCTCAGCTACGCCAACGCCAACCACCTGGCCAGGTTCACCTTCTGGTCGGTGAACCGCGACCGTCCGTGTGGTGCGAGTGGTGGCGGCGACGACACCTGCAGCCAGATCCCGCAGGCGAACTGGGACTTCACCAAGGTGATCGCACAGTTCAGGCCGTGAACTAACTCGTAACACCCACTGATCGGGTGTGCACACAGGGACACCAGCAGAGCGACCACACCCGCGCTCCCGGGTCGTGGTCGCTCTTGCGTGTGCGTAGTGCGCAGAGTCGGGGTTGACCCTCCGGCCACCGGAGGGTGGAAGCTTTGGTCATGACCGCGTCGGTGACCATCGGTGAGTTCTCCAGGCTCACACATCTGAGCGTGAAGACGCTGCACCACTACCACGACATCGGCCTGCTCGCGCCGGCCCGGATCGACCCGTCGTCGGGTTACCGGCGCTACGACACCTCGCAGGTCGACGTCGCCCAGCTGATCCGGCGGCTTCGCGATCTGCAGATGCCGCTGGCCCAGGTGCGCTCGGTCGTCGAGGCGCCTGACATCACCACCCGCGACCAGACTCTGCGGTTACACCTGGACCAGATGGAGCGCGAGCTCGTCCAGACCCGGGAGGTCGTCGCCTCGCTCCGGTCGATGCTGACCTTGCCGATGAGCGAGCTGACCGTCGAGTACCGGTTCATGCCCGCGTTCCGTGCGTACGGCGTGACCGATCACGTCGAGCGGGACGCGATCGACGAGTGGTGTGGCGTCACGTTCGGCCGGCTCGGTGAGCTGGCCGGGAGGCGGCAGATCGCCGCAACCAGCGGAGCGACGTACAGCAACGAGTTCTTTTCTGAAGATGCCGGTGAGGTGGTCGGATTCCTGCCGGTCGCTCCCGATCAGGAACCGGCCGACGGGGTCGAGCTGATCGACCTGCCGGCCGGGTACTTCGCGATCGCCCGGCACGACGGCCCGTTCACCGACTTCGACCGCACGTACGGCGCACTTGGCAGCCACGTCGCGGAGTACTGCGAGGTCGCCGCCGGGCCGATTCGAGAGCTTTACCTGGTCGGGCCCGGCGAGACCCAGAACCCGGCCGACTTCCGTACCGAGATCTGCTGGCCGATCCAGCAGCTCCCCACCCTGAAAGGTTGACCCACCATGTCTCTCACCCTCGAGCACGTCGTCTTCGACTGCACCGACGCGGCCGCGCTGGCCGGTTTCTGGGCCCAGGTCCTGCAGACCCAGGTCGATGCCGAGGCGAACGAGTTCTTCGCCACCGTGAACAAGGGCGCCGACGGCCCGGCGCTGATGTTCATCCAGGTCCCCGAGAAGCGGGAGGGGAAGAACCGGCTGCACGTCGACTTCGCCACCACCGGCTGGGCCGCCGAGGTGGACCGCATCGTCGGCCTCGGCGCCAAGCGGGTCGGCGAGTTCGATGAGTTCGGCGCCCACTGGGTCACCCTCGCCGACCCCGAAGGCAACGTCTTCGACCTCGCCGAAGTCCGCTGACGCACAAAGCTCAGCTACTCAGCTAGGTCGATACCGGCTGCCGTCGAAGGTGGCGCGGCCGGTATCGGCCAGTTCGTCCAGGACGTCCCGTGCCTGAGCGCTGGACCACCGGAAGGCACGGGCCAACTCGATCGGTGTGGCGTCCAGCATCGTGTCGAGGTACTGCGTCGCCGCCTGGCTGTGGTCCCGGCCGCCGCCGACGTCAAACTGCTCGCACGTGAGCGTCATCAGGGCTGCTGGCCAGCCGTTGGTGGATTCCTGTACTCCGGCGGTGGTGACCAGGAGCGCCTTCTGGAGCTCGCCGATCGCGCGCTGGTACTTGTTCTTGTCGCCGAGCAGTTGCCGGAGGGTCGCGCTGGACAGCGGCTCGACCGCGAGCGCGGCGGCGATCTCATGGGCTGCCGGCGAGAGTTCGAGGTGCTCGTGGTCGTCGAGCTCGCCGTCGCCGGGGTAGAGGGCGGCCAGGAGCGTGGGGGACAAGAACGAACCGCGGCCGCCGAGATAGGCGCCGTACCAGGCGAGTCCGCGCCGGGGCAGCTCGTCCTTCCAGGACCAGACGCGCTGTTCGTTCTCGCCCATCCCGGTGCCGAACGGTTCGTCGTCCTCGTCCGCGACCGTCTCCCACAGGGACGGGGCGATCGGCTTCGGGGCCGGGAAGAGCAGGGCGAAGCCGACGTCGTCGACGAACTTGCCGGCCCGCTCGACCGAGGCGATCCGGCGGCCGCGGATCCACCAGCGGCGGGCGAGTTGGTCCTCGGGAGTCATCTACTGGTCATCCATTTGTTCGAGGTGGGCTTCCAGGGCGTCGAGGCGGTTGCGCCATAGATCGCGGTACGGCTCCAGCCAGGAGTCGATCTCGACCAGAGGGGCCAGGCGGAGCCGGTACCAGCGGCGCTGGGCGTCCTGGCGGACCTCCACCAGGCCGGCGTCGCGGAGGACCTTCAAGTGCTTGGAGACGGCCGGCTGACTCAGTTGTAGTTGCTCGACGAGTTCGCCGACCGGCCGCTCGCCGGCGCGCAGCAGGTCGAGAATCTCGCGTCGCCGCGGCTCCGCAAGCACCTCGAACGTAGTTGCCACCCAAGGAATATAGCTCGGCCCACCGACACTTCCCGGGACTCATTGGTGGGCGCTCAGGAAGGGAAGGTGGGTGGGGCCGGTCGGCCGACACTTCCCGGAGTATTGGTGGGGCGCTTAGGGAAGGAAGGCGGGGTGGGGGGCGTCGGCCGACACTTCCCCGAGCGTCGGTGGGGGCTTAAGGAAGGAAAGCGGGTGTAGGGAACCCCAAGCCGGGCTCCCGGACCGCCGCCGCCGCCTCCGTGGCGGAACTGCTCGCCAGCGAGCTCGGTACGCCGTACCGGCTCGACGAGCTGGTCGACCTGGTCACCTTCGCGCCCGCGATCTTCCAGGGTGAAGCAGCCGCCGAGGCGGACCGGACGGCGCTGGACAACGCGATCGACCTGGCTTCCTCGGCCTCGGTGCTGGTGCTCGCGACTCCCGTCTACAAGGGCAGCTACACCGGCCTGCTGAAGAGCTTCCTCGACGTTCTGCCGCACCAGGCGCTGGCCGGCTCGGTCGTCATCCCGGTGACGATCTCGGCGGCGCCCAGCCACAAACTGCTCGCCGACATCCACCTCCGGCCGGTTCTCGCCGAACTCGGCGCCAGCGTGCCGACCCCGGCGGTCGCGCTGGAGGAACGCGACCTCGAAGACCTCCAGCTCGCGGTCTCGGCCTGGGTCCGGAAGAACGCCGCGCTGATCCAGGCCACCACGATCGCGCTGCAGCCGGTGCCGGAGCCGAATCCGGTCAAGTGAGTGGGACCTGCTCCACCTGGAGTGGTGGAGCAGGTCCCGGCCGCCACGCGTGAGGATGGTCAGTCGGCGCGGGCGGCAGCTTCGGCGGGGCGGGTTCGGAGGGTCGCCATCGCCGGGACGAGGATCGACGTGAACGTCAGCGTCACGGCGACGCCGATGATCACCAGATAGATCCACAGCGGTCCGCTCGGCAGGGCCGAGGTGGAAACCGCCGCGCTGAAGGGCATCAGGGTGGCCAGCGCCACCAGGGTCCCCAGGATGATGCCGGCCAGAGCGACCATGAAGCTCTCGGTGGTGAGCATCCGCAGTACCTGGCCGCGGGTCGACCCGGTCAGGCGCTGCAGGCCGAGTTCACGCCGCCGGCGGACCGTGGCCGAGGCGAGCGTGTTGACGATCGAGACGGCGGTGTAGGCGATCAGCATCCCGACCAGCAGGTAGTTCACCCACGCCTGCGTCTTGAGGTCCGCGCTGTTCCCGGCGACCAGGGCGTCCCGATCGGAGACCTGTACTCCGGGGTGGTTCGCCGCAAGCTGCTGCAGTGGACCGTTGATGTCGGTACCCGGTGTGGCCCGGACCAGGATCTGCTTGGCCAGCCGATCCGTGGTGTGCGGGGCGAGAAATGAGGCCGGCAGCACGATGCTCTCGTAGCCACGCTCGGCGGCAAAGGTCGCGACCACCCGAAGCTCCACGTGAGCCCCGTCGCCAAGGGTCATCTTGATCGTCGAGCCGATTCCTCGGTCGATCTTCGAAGCGACATAGTCCGGCAATGCAACCGTCGATCCGGTCAGTTCCTCCAATGATCCGGACGTCACCTTCACCGGGGCCGCGCCATCGTTGCCCTGGGCGCTGATGCCTTGCAGGGGCGCGCCGTCCTCGTCGAAGGGCGCGTTCCGTGGCTCGTCGATGGCCCCGCTACTGGTCACGTACGCCGAGGCGCTCGCGACCCCCGGGAGCTCCTGCACCTGGCCGAGCAGCGCAGGATCGAGTCCACCGGCTGTGGAGGCCAGTACGGCGTCCGCTCGCAGGTCCTTGGTGAAGGCGGTCTCGGATGCGTGGACCTGGGTGGTCTGCATGTAGATGTTCGCGGTGGAGATCCCGACGGCCAGCATGACCGGCATCACCGCGGCCGACATTGCCACCGATCGCGCTGTCACGTTGAGGATCGCGAGTCGCCCGTTCACCCGGCTCACGGCGTACAAGGGCCAGCGGAGGAGCGTCAGCACGGCCTTGGTCCAGAACGGGCCGAGCAGCGCGATCCCGATCGCCCAGCAGAGGATGGCCGGTCCGGCGGTCGCGCCGGCGAGTGGGCCGGTCATCACCGCGATCGTGATGATCACCAGCGCGAGACCGCCACCGGTGAAGAGCAGGCCGAAGAGCAGCCGTACCCAGCTGAACCACTTACGCTGCAGACCGGCCTCGAGCAGCGCCTCGACCGGGCGGATCTTGGCGGACTTGCGAGCCGCGATCAGCGCCGCACCGACGGCAGCCAGTACTGCGGCGCCCGCGCCTGCCGCCAACGGGATCCAGCCCTGCCGGTAGTCGACAGCCGCCGAGGCGACGCCGTTCGCCGCCAGCCGGTCGAACAGGAAGTGGCCGAGCAGCAATCCAGGCACGGTTCCCACCGCGACCGCCGGCAGCGCCACCATCATCGCCTCGCCGAGAATCATCCGGCGGACCTGACCAGGCGTTGTACCGATGCCGCGCAGCAAGGCGAACTCGCGCTGGCGGTGCTGTGCGGACAGCGCCAGCGTGGACGCGACCACGAACATCATCGTCATCGCCGCGATCCCGCCGAACGAGCCGGCGATCGAGATCAGCGCGGTCTGGAAGGTCGACGCGTCCGGATGCTCGGCCGAGCCGCGGTCCACGCCGGTCAGCACGGTAACGTCGCCGACAGCCTTGAGCCGCTTCTTCACCTTGCCCAGATCGGTGCCTGGGGCAACCAGTACGCCGATCGCCGCGTAGCTGCCGGGTCGGCCGGACAGCTGTGCTGCCTTATCGGCAGAGAAGAAGGTGTGCCCGGCGGGTCCCGCGGCAATACCCCGTACTACGAACGAGGTCGGGCGACCCTGGACCAGCAGGGTGACCATGCCGCCCACCTCGGCATGCACGGCTCCGGCGGTCGCCGCATCCAGCACGACCTCGTCGGCGCGGACCGGCGCAGTACCGGCTTGCAGTTTGTACGGCGCCAGCCGGGCCGATGCCCAGTCGTGGCCCTGTCCTTCCTTGCCGGCCACCAGCAAGGGAGCCGGGAAGGTCAGCGAGCCGATCGCGTCCGTGACTCCGGCCACCGACCGGATCTTGGGCAGCAACGAGGCATCGAGGTCGACCTGCTCGGTGAGCGGGGTCGCGTCCTCCGCGCCCGGCCGGAGATGAGTTTGCTTGCCGGTGACAACCAAGTCGGCAGCGGCCAGCCGCTCAGGCTGCACGTTCGACCGGATCCCGGTCTCCAGGAGTCCACCGCAGGCCATCACGATCGCGGTACCGAACACGACGGCCACGAAGGTCGCGATGAAACCGTTCTTGCGGAAGCGCAGGGTGCGCACGGCCAGCCGCATCATCGGACGGCACCTTGCAATCTCGCGGCGGCACGGGCACCGAGGTGGGTCAGCCGGTCGGCGACCTGCTCGGCGGTGGGCGCAACCAGGCTGCCGGCGAGCATGCCGTCGGCGAGGAAGACCACCTGGTCGGCGTACGAGGCGGCGACCGGGTCGTGGGTCACCATCACGACGGTCTGGCCCTGCGTGCGAACGGGTTCGCGGAGCAGTTCGAGGACATCGGCGGCCGTCTGGGTGTCCAGGGCGCCGGTCGGCTCGTCGGCGAAGATCACCGCGGGCCGGGCCACCAGAGCACGGGCGATGGCGACACGCTGTTGCTGGCCGCCGGACAGTTCGCCGGGACGGCTCTTGTGCTTGTCGCCGAGACCGACCCGGTCGAGGACGTCGCGGACCTGGGCGCGGTTCGTCCGGCGGCCGTCGAGTTCCTGCGGCAGGGTGACGTTCTGCCAGACCGTGAGTGCGGGCAGCAGGTTGAACGACTGGAAGACGAAGCCGATCCGCTCGCGGCGGAGTTCGGTCAGCTGCCGTTCGTTCAGGTCGGCGAGCGGCTGGCCGTCGATCACCACGCTGCCCGACGTCGGCCGGTCGAGCCCGGCCGCGCAGTGCAGGAAGGTGCTCTTGCCGGACCCGGACGGGCCCATCACCGCGGTGAACGTACCGCGGGCAAAGCTGATGCTGACGCCGCCCAGGGCGACGACAGTACTGCCGCCCTTGCCGTAGACCCTTCTGACGTCTTGCAGAACTACCGAATCGTTCGTCCTGATGATCTCTTGCTTGCGCCTCATGGCTACCCCTCGCGTGCTTCCCGACTGACGAGAACGACGCTACGGAGACTCGGCGAGGGTCCCCAGGGAGCTGAGCAGCCGGTCGGGGTAGGCCTAGCACCCCTATTCGGCGCCAGTGCCCCGTCAAACAACGTTGGGGTGGAATTCGCCGCCCCTGGGTTCTGCTCACATCTCAGCGATCGCCGATGGCGGCCGATCGCGCCGATCACCGGTGCGGTGATGGCGGGACGGTGATGGTGGGGTGGTGGCGGGACGGTGATGGTGGGGTGGTGGTGGGACCTTGGACAGGATATCGGGGGCCCGGACAAGCTATTTCGTGTCCGAGCCCCCGGCATCGTGTCCGAGGTCCCGGCATCGTGTCCGAGCCCCCGGCATCAGGTCCTGGCATCGTGTCCGAGGTCCCGGCATCGTGTCCGAGGTCCTGGCATCGTGTCCCAGCGCCCGGCATCATGTCCCAGCCCCCGGCATCATGTCCGAGCCCCCGGCATCGTGTCCCAGCGCCCGGCGGGGTGTGCCAGGTCCCGTCAGCACGTCCCTGGTTCGGGCGGGGGTTCGACTTTGTGCACCGGGTTTGTGACTCCTGGCTGGAATCTGCTCGAACGGTGCACAAGGTCGCGCTGGGGATGGCGGGGGATGGCGTGGGGGCCGGGTGGGGAGTCGGTGCTCAGGCGGCGGGGCGGCGCGCTGGTCCGGCGGGGTGACCACCGGTTCCGACCGCAACGTTCTTGTCGCTGCGCCAGCAACCCTATTCGAGCAGGTAGGACCGGAAGCGGTCGCGGACTTGTTGCACCAGCGGCTCGGTCCAGTCCGTGCCGTCGCCACTGAAGTGCCCGGTCAGTACGCCGTCCGTCGCCGGCCGGACCCGGATCGCGAGGGTGTCCGCCAGCCCGGTGTCCTTGGGCCCGGCCGCAGCGATGACAGTGGCCTTCACTGTTCCGAAGGTGAACCCTGGCGGCCATTGCTGCGGTACGTACTCGAAGAACGGCGTCCGCGGATCGATCGGCTGCTCGGACCGCGGGAACCGAGCATACCGACTACAGCCGACCACTGCTTCCCGTACTGCGGACAGCTCGGCGTCGCGCGGCACAGCCAACAGTGACGGCACGATGCACGGCCCGAGCACGTTCTGCCAGGCAGGCCGATCGCGCTTGCCGAACAAGGTGGAGAAGACCACGGAGTCGCCCGGCCCGAGGTACGGGCTCATCCCGTCGACCAGAGCCGCCAGCAAGGTCACCAACGTCGTACTGCGGTGCTCCTTGGTCAGTTGCTCCACTCGGTCCACCTCTGTGGCGGACAGGAGATCGTCTCGGAAGGCGAAGGCGGCTCCACCTATTGTGGAGGGCTGTGGGCACGCCTTGGCGTCTAGAAGGTGCTCCTGCCACCAGGTAGCTGCGGGCTCCCGCGTACGCAGTACGTGCTCGGCCTCGGCGGTTGAGTAGTCCGCGTACTGCGCCGCTGGTGGCGGCAAGGTCTCCCCTTGGAGGACAGCGGTGTAGGTAGAGGCGAGGTCGGACAGCGCGGCCCAGAGTGTGACCGGGTCCGACTCCATGTGGTGCAGGTGGAGGCCTAAGCGGTTGTCGGCCAGCCGGAGCCGTACCGGTGCGTGCAGCGGCACTTCCACGTGAGTAGTGACCTCATCGACGACTTCCAGCGCCGCGGTCGGCTGCTCGTGGATCAGTTGGATGCCGTCGCCGATCTCGGTCCGCAGTACGTCGTGGCGTCGCTGTAGCTCGGTGAAGGCTGTCGCCAAGGCATCGACGTTCAGTGGGTCGTCCAGCTCGAGCACGGCGTTCATGGTGAACCACGGCCCTTTGGCGAAGCCGGGACGCGCCTTGTCCATTGCTAGAGCGAACGTCTGCCACAGGGAGGTCGGCAGCGTCATAACAACTCCCGCGAGTAGTCGGAGACGTCAGCAGTGAGCAGGGCCTCGTGCAGCTCCTCAAGGATCTCCACTGCGAAGTCCTTGCGCTGCCAGTCCTCGAACGAGATCCCGTAGCCCAGCTGGATCCACAGGTCTGCGTTGCGCTGCTCGTGCGGGCCGAACGGCTCCAGCAGTACTGCGGGCGTGGCCGACCACAGGGAGTCCAGCAAAGTGCCGCCGCCCGGCTTGCTGACGGTCGCCAAAGCCTGTCGGCACAGGTCGAACGAGCCGTGGTGGCCCTCGCGCTGCTCGAACGGCTGGCCGGCCTCACCGAACGGTGGGTAGCCGTTGTCCAGCCAGGGATGCCAGGACGGGTCGATCATGAAGTAGCGAACGCCTGCGTCGGACAGGTCGCGGTCCTCATAGGCAACGACATCCAGGTCGAACCCGGTCGTAAGCAGCTCGCGTGCTCGTTCGCGGTAGGTGCCCATACCCCAACCGCCGCCGTGTACCAGCAGCCTGCGGTCCCGCTCCTGCCACGACACGGGTAGCTCCCTGCTGACCGGGATGCTGCAGGGGATGAGCCCTGCATCCGCGTCGGCCAACCAGACGTGCCGTACTTCGAGGGACGTCGGCCTGGCCTTGTCGAAGGAAGGCGACTGCACCGAGTCCACGTGGCACACGTCCACCGGCACAGGGCCGAACCGGTCGACGTACTGCTCGACCAGCCCCAGCCAGAAGCCGGAGAAGACTACAAACCGGGATACAGCCCGCGAGTGCCAACTCTGCAACAACTCCTCGACCTCTGCTTCGTCCGTAGCCACCGAGGCGTTCCGGGCGAGCTTCTGCCCGGCCAGAGCGACCCGGAAGTCGCGGTGGAAGGCCTGCTTCGAGCGGGCCGTCGTCGCAAGGGTCTCGTCCGCCATCAGTCGTTCCAGCACCGAGACGTTCGCAGTGCCGCCTTGGTCGCGGATGCGGTCGGCCAGTAGGAGTCCGGGGACGTGGACGCCGAGGGCTACGCCAGAGGTGAGGATCTCGATCACAGGGCGTCCAGCTCCCGGACCAGGTGGCGCAGGACCAGCCGCGACATCTTCTCGTGCTCCGGACCCTCGTAGCCGCGAGGCGTCGCCTCGACCAGCATGATCAGGTAGAGGTAAACCCGGTAAAGCGAAAGCAGCTCCTGGTCCACCGGAGCGCCGTAGCCCGCCAGCAGTTCGTCGTCGAGCGAGCCGAACAAGGTCAGCGAGACGAACTCCGCCACCGGGTCACCCCAGAACGCGCGCTCGCCGTCGATCAACCCGGTGATCCGGCCGTCCTCGACCAGGATGTTGCCGTCCCACAGGTCGAAGTGGATCAACGACGCGGTCTGCACTCCGGCCAGCAGCTCGTCGCGGGCCAGGACCAAACCACGAATCTGCTCGGCCGGGCGGGGGAGTTCGACGCCGAAGCGCGCGGCGTCCCCGAGTACGTCGTCAATCATCGCCAGGAAGGCCGTGCTCCACGTGCTGACGAGACCCTTCTGCGGGTAGCCGAAGGCCGGCCCGGTGACGCGGTGCAGCTCGGCCACCAGACCGCCGAGCTCGCGGCGCAGCCGGGGCCGGTCGAGCTCCTCGGATTGCGAGAACCACGTCGTACCGGGCAGTGCGGTCATCAACAGGAAGTCGTCACCGGCGTGGATGACCTCCGGTACCGGGATCTTGCCCAGGGTCGCGCGGTAGAACTCGGTCTCGGTCCGAATCAAGCCGTGTTCATGGCTGAGCACCGGGGCGGCCGGATCGGGGGAGAGCTTCAGCATCAGATCGCCGGCCGGGCGGACGATCCGGTAGACCGTGTTGAAGGTGCCCTCAGCCAACTCCTCGTACGACGTGACTGAAGCCGGGCCGACGCCGGCCTCGGTCACCAGCTTCTCGAGGCCGATGTCGTCCAGATGCCGCTTGTTGCTCATGCGCTTCCGGCCTTTGCAGCGGCGTAGATCTCGGCCATCAAGGCGATCCGGGGTGCGGCCGATTCGAGGTCGTCGGCCTCGCTGTCGAGGATCCGGGTCAGCTGGCTGTCGTAGTACGAGGAAGCGGGGAAGCCGACAACCTTGCGGTCGCCGTCGGTTGGGACGATCACCAGGTTGACAGGGACCGCGCCAGCCATCGGGCGGAGGAAGTTCCGCACTTTGATCACCGCTTGTTCGAAGGTGAAGACGTGGTCGGCGACGTGCTGCTCGCCGAAGGCGCACTCCAGGACCGCCTGTACTCCGGTCGGCCAGCGGAGCGTCGCGTGGAAGGAGTAGTCCACGCCGTTCGGGCCGTCGAAGTCTGACGAGCCATCGGCTTCGACGTCGTCCAGGCCAACAGTTGCCTGCAGAGCCTGCAACCAGTAGCTGGCTGAGTCGCGGAAGATGCCACCGCCCAGCTCAGGCTCATCGCGGAATCCACCAGGAGCCGGAATCGCGAACGTCATCCGCGTCTCGACCGACTGCAAAGCGCCGTACGACTGGTCGTCGACGAAGCCGCGGACGGTCTCCTGCCACGGATGGCCGAGCGTGGCGACCGCCTCGAAGACCTGGACGTCCTCGGCGGCGAACTCCAGCTCTTCCAGCTCCTCGCTCGACAAGCACAGCGGCTTCTCGACGATCACCCGCTTGCCCGCAACAGCCGCACGCACTGCCCAGCGGTGGTGTGCCGAGTTGTGCAACGAGATGTAAACGGTGTCGATCTCCGGATCCGCCAGCAGCGCGGCGTAGTCCTGATGAACGACCGGGATCTCGTGCCGCGACGCGAACTCCTTGGCCCGGACCGGATCGCTCGCTGCCACCGCCCGGACCTGTACGTCGGCTCGCGCTCCGGCCGGTCGCAGGATGGCGCGCTCGGCGATCCCGGTCGCCCCGATCAGGCCGATCTCAGTCATTTCGTCTGCCCCCTTGGATTGACGTCGGCCGTGGTCACCGCGGCCAGTAGGCGTCGCCGCCATCGATCTAGTTCGCCGGCGGGGCAGAAGATCGCGACATAGATCCGGCCCCCCGGTGCTGTGAGCCTACTTCCGGACAGCACCGTCACTCCCGGTGCCGTGCCGCCGCGGTAGAGGATGTTGCCGAGGGCTACGAAGACGTCACTGATTCCCTTGTCGGGGGCAACGTTCAGCTCGAGCTGCCAGAGGTGCCCGGTGAGACCGTGCTCGGTCGCGTGTCGCTCGAGTTCCAGCGCGAGCAGTCCCAGCGACTGCCTGGCGTTGATCTCCAGGACGGGGATCACGGTGCCGTCGTCGAGGAGCATCGCGTCGACTCCGACCGGGCCCCAGTAGCCGGTCTCGGCGATCGCCGGAACCACCTCGGCCAGCGTCTCGGCGTACCAGCCCTCGTCGATCAGGCCGGGCGGGACCGGGCTCGAACCGAAGTGGCGGAACCCACGGTTCGTCATCAGCTGGAGGCCGAGGAAATTCCAGTCACCGTTGCTGTCGAGCACGAGGTGGCCGGAGAAGTCGTGCTGTTTGGAGTACTTCTCCTGTACGACCAGTTCGACCCGGCGACCGGCTTCGACCTGCTTACGCAGTACGCGCTCGACGGCTCGCAGTACGCCGGGGGTGGCGACCTCGATCAGGGCGCGACCCGATACGCCGTACGGATCTTTGATCAGGGCTCGGAACTCGAGTGCGGTGACGGCCTTGACGAGGTCGTCGACCGAGCGGACTGTTCGGCCGCCGCCGGGCAGGCCGAGGTCGCGGACCAGCTCGTTCGACCAGGTCTTGGAGTTGACCTCGGCAACGATTTCCGGTGTCGGGAGCAACTGTTCGACCAGCGTCCAGGTCTCCGGCAGGACGGCGTACGGCGTGATCTCGCGACCGCGGATCCGCTGCATCACCGCCTGGTCGGCAAGGATCTCCCGCTCGATCGGCCCCGGGCGGGAATCGCCGGACGCATCCGGTCCGGTCGGCCCCGGGTCTGGACCGCCGGGCGCCTCCAGTCCGGCCGGCCCCGGGTCGGAGTCGCTGAGCGAGATGTGGTCGAAGCTCGTGCCGCCGAAAGCCGCTCCCAGGCCGTCCTGGATCGACGCCGCCAGCGGGTGCCGGGTGATCAGCAGATCACCCGGCACGCAGAACCCCGCCAGCAGCTCGTCCATCGCGCCGACCGCGGGGCCGGCCCCGCCGACCGACGGCAGCGCCGCCAGATCGGCCGGCCGCCACCAGGACTCCGCGTCGAAAGTGCCGAGCCGGACCGTCATTGCACCGGAGCCGCCAGCCGCGCGACGAAACCGCTGAACTGACGGACCGAGCGGAGGTCGTCGAGCTGCAGTTGCGGGTAGTCCAGCTCCAGGTCGAACTCGTCCTCGATCGCCAGCAGGAAGGTGATGGTCTGCAACGAGTCCAGCCCGTACTGCTCGACCAGGTCGGCCTCCGGACCGATCTCCTCCGCCGTGATGCCGTTGTCCAGCACCTTGGCCAGGACTGCCTTCACCCTGTCCTCGATCTCCATCTCACACTCCGTTCAGGTAAAGGAGGATGCACTTGGAGCAGACGGGCATCATTCCGTTCTCCGACATGATCCGGCGGACTTCCTTGAAGGACTGGCTCTGCCAAAGCTCCCCTGCCGGCTGGTCGTACAGGTTGCCGACAACGAACTCCGGGAAGAACTTGCAGGAGCTGACAGCACCGTCGGCGTGCACCTCCATCCGGTTCGAGACCGCGAGGCACTTGCTCCGGTGCTGGGCCGGCCGCGAGGTGCCGAGAATGAAGTCGGTGACCTCGTCGTCCTCGAGCTGCGGCTGGTACCGGAGGCGCACGTTCCAGGCTCGCGAGGCGAGGCGGGCCATCGACTCACGCAGTACGGGGAGTTCTTCGGCCGGCAGTTGATAGGTGTATGAGTGCCAGGTCGGCCGCTTGGTGTCGGTCTGTGGGTTCAGCCAGGCGAAGGACTTCTCGTACAGCCGGTCCATCGACTCGGCGACCTCGGGGCTGATGTACCACGGGAACTGGAAGTACACCGTGTTCACGCCGAGCTCCTCGGCCCACTCCATGAACTCGTACATCTTGTCCACGGTGACGTGGCTGACCATGCAGGACAACGAGAGTTCGCCGTTCCACTCGCCCTTGCGCTTGAGGTCCAGCATCAGCTGGATGTTCTCCATCGTGCGCTTGAAGGTGCCCCGGCCGCGGAGTGCCTCGTGGTCCTCGCCGAGACCGTCCAGGCTGACCAGCAGGTTGAGGTTCTCGCCGATGGTGAGCAGATCGTCGAGCTTGCGCTTGAAGAGCAGGCCGTTGGTGCACATGTTGACGGTCCGTGGGTACTTCTGCAGCAGCTTCGCGACCTGGTCGAACTTGGTGTGCATCAACGGCTCGCCGCCCCACAGGAACAGCTTGGAGCGGACCGGCGCCGTCGTACGGAGGACGTCCTCGACGACCTCCAGGTCCAGTTCCGTCTTCTGCTTCTGGGCGCTGAAGTCGCGGAAGAAGCCTTGCTCGTTCCACTGGTAGCAGTGGGTACAGCGCAGGTTGCAGCGATAGGTCAGCTGCAGGCTCACCTCCTGCGGCAGCGGCGCGGCATAACTAGGGTCGAGCAGCAGGTTCTTGCGGGCCTTGGAACGGATGGACACGGTGTGCTTGATATCCGCGAATTCCTTGCTGTTCAGGGTTCGCGTTGTGGTTGGACGCATTCGACCTCCCTCGGTGTTGCCGTGATCTCCTGGCTTCGTACGACCAGCAGCGCGCTGGCTCCGGCGATCGCACCTCCGACTGCGAGGACGAGAACCAGACCGGTACGGGTCCCGAGCTGATCGCTCAGGACGCCGCCGGCCAAACCTCCGGTGATGGCCCCCAACGGGACCGTGGACGAGGTGAGCGTCCGGGCGGTCGCGTGGACGGGGCTTTGCAGACCGGTTGGGGTGAGCTCCTGCCGGACGCTGGTGGTGACGATGTTCCAGACCGGTAGCCAGATCGAGGCGCAGATCCGGATCAGGACCAGCGCGATCACTGGGGCGGTGACCAGGCAGATCGGAATCGTCAACCAGCACAGGGCTTCCACGCCGGTTAGTAGCAAGGTGCGCCTGGTGCCGAGTCTGGCGGCCAGGCGGTTTGCGATGAATGCGCCGAGGAGTCCGCCGATCGAGCCGGCTGCGATCAGCAGGCCGCCTTCGAGGCTGGACAGGCCGAGCACTCGGTACGCGAAGAGGAGTAGGACGGCGTCGACCATGCCGGCGCCGAAGCTGCGGATTGCGGCTGCGACGACTAGCTGGCGGAGGAGTGGGTGTTGCCAGACGAAGGTGAAGCCCTGGCGAATCCTTGCGGACAAAGGGTCCTGGGCTCTTTCCAGGGGTGGTTCCAAGGTCTGGATCCTGGTTCGTCCGGCGGCGGAGCCGAGGAAGGGAAGGGCGCAGAGCAGCAGGCCGGCGTACGGGTCGGTGGTCTTGAGGGCCAGGCCGGCGAGGGCGGGGCCGACGAGCTTGGAGAAGCTGTCGGAGCTTTGCAGCTTGGCGTTCGCGCCGACCAGGGATCTTGGGTCGACGAGGGCCGGCAGGTAGGACTGGCCGGCGATGTCGACGAAGACGGTGGCGATGCCGGCGACGGCGACAACGACGAAGAGCTGGGCGGTGGTGACCCAGCCGCCGAGCGCGGCCAGCGGGACCGTGGCGAAGACGGCGAATCGCATTACCTCGCCGGTGATCATCACCCGGCGGCGTTGCACGTGGGCGAGGGCTGCGCCGGCGAACAGGCCAAGCGCGGGGTAGGCGAGCCAGCCGAGGGCCGCGAGTACTCCTACTTCGGCGCTGCTTGCGTTGAGGGTCAGGATGGCGATGCTGGGGACGGCGAAGCCGGTCAGGCGGTCGCCGATGGCGCTTGCCGTCTGGCTGCCCCAGTACCAACCGATGTCCCGTCCGGCGCCGGCCCGGCTGCTGCCGTACCCGCTGCTGCCGGAACCGCTCGTGCCGGACCTGCTGGTGCTGGAACCGCTCGTGCCGGACCTGCTGGTGCCGGGCCCGTTGGTGCCGGCCCCGCTGGTGCGGGAACCGCTGGCGACCTTCGCTCGAGAAATCACGCGCACCTCCGACTCCCCAGTCGCCGTACGTGCTTTGACCCGCGGGCTTAGTTCAGGGTTTGAAATAAGCTCCGGGACAACCTAACCGGGTAAGTGCCGCGACTCAAGCCCTCAGTGACATCGTCGTCACCCAGGGCCACAAGGCGGAAAACCTTCACTTCCCGAGAGCCCGATTGGCGCTGCCGGCAGGGGCACGGCTACTTCAGGAGCGCGGTCAGGCCGGTGGCGAAGGTTTTGGGGGTGACGTCGCCGAGGAGGAGGCGCTGGAGGAGGAAGCCGGGGATCAGGGCGAACATGACCTGGGCGATGTACTCCGGATCCACGTCGGCGTCGACCGTGCCGTCGGCCTGGGCACGTCTCGCCACCTCGGCGAACTTATGGCGGAGCAGCGAGTACTTCTCCCGGGCGATGCCGGCGATCGCGTCGTTGTGCATCGCCTCCGCCCACGCCTGGAGTGCGACCCGGGTGACATCGCCGCCGGGCTGCTCCGCGATCTCGACGACGTGCTCGAGGGTGGCGCGGAGGGCGGCGAGCGGCGTCAGCGGCTGATCGCTGGCGAGGATGCCCTCGAACAGCTCGTCGACCGAGCTGAGCGCCTGGTCGGCGATGGCCGAGACGAGCTCGTCCTTGCTCTTGAAGTAGCCGTAGACCGCCCCCGCGGACAGTCCTGACTCGCGGATCACGTCGGCCATCGTCGTCTTGTGGAAGCCCTGCTCGATCGCGCAGCGGCGGGCCGCCGAGACGATCTGGTCGTGGCGGGCGGTGCGGTGTTCGACGGTGACCTTGGGCATGACTGCAACGTAAAACGAATGCCCGTTCTTGACAAGTCGACTGGTGGAGTCTGTAATAAAGAACGAACATTCGGTTTAGGAGAAGGAGTACGGAATGTCTGCCGATCACCCCGTCGAGGAGCCCGTCACCACGGAGCGCCGCCGTCCGCCGGTGGTTGCTGTCGTCACCCTCCTCACCGCGGTTCTCACCGTTTTGCTGATCGCGTTCGCCTGGCCGGCGGCACGCTCCGAGCCTCGTGACCTGCCGCTGGCCGTCGCTGGTCCGGACGCGGGCCGTCGCTCAGGTGAAGGCCGGCTTGGAGAAGGCGCTCCCCGGCGGCTTCGACATCAAGGCGGTGGCCGATCGCGGCGCCGCCGTCCAGTCGATCGAGGGCCGCGACGTGTATGGCGCGATCGTCCTTGACCCGCAGAACCCCGAGGTGCTGACCGCATCCGCCGGCGGTCCCGCGGTGGCACAGATCCTGACCCAGCTTTCGGCCGGGATGGCCGCGCAGAACGGGGGAGTCGCACCCAAGGTGACCGACATCGTCCCGCTGCCCAAGGACGACCCGCGCGGCGCCGGTCTCGCCGCGGGTGCGCTACCGCTCGTGCTCGGCGGAATCATCGGGGCCGCAGCCTTGATTCAACTCGTGAAAAATGGTCGTGGCCGGGTGCTGGGTGCGATCGGGTTCGCGATCACCGGAGCGCTCGCCCTGACCGCGGTGCTGCAGTTCTGGCTCGGATCGTTCGAAGGCAACTACTTCGCCAATGCGAGCGTTATCGCCATGTCGATCGGTGCGATCAGTCTCACCTTGCTCGGGCTGGAGTGGCTGCTCGGCGTCGGTGGGCTCGCACTCGGCAGCGCCACGATGATGCTGCTCGGCAACCCGCTCTCCGGTCTCACCAGCGCACCCGAGATGCTGCCGACCGGTTGGGGCTCGCTCGGCCAGTTCCTCCCGCCGGGAGCGGCCGGTACTGCGCTGCGCTCGGTCAGCTTCTTCGATGGGGCCGGCTCTGGACGCTCGTTCGCAGTACTCGGGTGCTGGCTTCTGTTCGGTCTGGTGCTGTGTGGGCTGGGCGCGGCTCGCGGCCGTAGCCGGCAGGCCGCAGTACGTGGTCGTCATGAAGCGTCGGTCGTTACTGTCTGAGACAT
This sequence comes from Kribbella qitaiheensis, assembly GCF_014217565.1. Lineage (NCBI taxonomy): Bacteria > Bacillati > Actinomycetota > Actinomycetes > Propionibacteriales > Kribbellaceae > Kribbella > Kribbella qitaiheensis. The sequence continues at coordinate 2,020,432 of NZ_CP043661.1, read as the reverse complement.
GACAGCGCGGTGACCGGATCGTTACGAGCCGGTCACCGCGCAGTCTGTGTTCTTGGGGGACAACGTTGTCTTCAAGCCATTGACTTCACCGGCCCGCGCCTCCTACGGTCACGGGAAAGCCCGACGGGTTTGAGCGGTAGAGCTGGGATGACAACGATTGCCCGAAGGTGGACGTGATGGCCATGAAGAACGGTTTCAAGCGGGTGGGTGTGCTCGCTGTCGGTGCGCTCCTGCTAGGGGTCTCGGCCTGCAGTCAGGGATCGACGACCAAGACCCCCGAAGCGGGCGGTCAGAGCTCGGGTCCGGCGAACATCAAGATCGCCTACCAGCAGTGGGGTCCTGGCACGGTGATGAAGAACTTCCTCACCGGCGCCAAGACCGAGTACGAGGCGGCCAACCCCGGCTCGAAGGTCGAGATCGTCCCGGTCGTCGCCAGCGAGAACGACTACTACACCAAGATTCAGTTGATGATGCGCTCGCCCAACACGGCGCCCGACATCGTTTACGAGGACACCTTCCTGATCAACTCGGACATCACCGCGGGCTACCTGCGGCCGCTGGACGACTACATCAAGGGCTGGTCCGACTGGGGTCAGTTCGAGGAGTCCGCGAAGGGTGCCGCGAAGGGCCAGGACGGCAAGGTGTACGGCGTACCGGACGGCACGGACACCCGCGCCCTTTGGTACAACAAGCAACTCTTCGCCAAGGGCCGGCCTGCCGACCGACTGGCAGCCGAAGACCTGGGACGACGTGCTGAACACCGCCCGGACGATCAAGTCCAAGGTGCCCGGCGTGATCCCGCTGAACGTCTACTCGGGTAAGCCGATGGGCGAGGCGTCCGCCATGCAGGGCTTCGAGATGCTGCTCTACGGCACCAAGGACACCCTCTACAACTTCGACCAGAAGAAGTGGGTCGTCGGCAGCCAGGGCTTCAAGGACTCGCTCAACTTCGTCAAGACCGTCTTCACCGAGGGCCTGGCCCCGCAGCCGAAGCAGTCGCTCGACCCGAACTGGGGCAACAAGGTCGGTAGCGACCTGTTGCCGAACTCGAAGCTGGCGATCGCGCTCGACGGCTCGTGGCTGTACAACAACTGGCTGAAGACCGGCGCCAAGCCGTGGCCGCAGTGGTCCGACGTGCTCGGCCAGACCGCGATGCCGACCCAGACCGGTGAGGGCAAGGGCAAGGTCAGTCTCTCCGGCGGCTGGACCTGGGCGATCCCGGCCAAGTCGAAGTCCCCGGATGCGGCCTGGAAGTTCATCCAGTCGCTGCAGTCGCAGAAGAACGCGACCAAGTACGCCACGGACGGCGCGCAGATCGCCGTACGTAAGGACGTCGCCTCCGATGTCGGCTACAAGTCGTCGTCGAAGAGCACCCAGTTCTTCACCGACCTGGTCTCCGTCACGGTCTACCGCCCCGCGCTGCCGGAGTATCCGAAGGTCTCCAACGAGATCATCACCGCGATGGAAGCCGTGATGACGGGGCAGTCCGCCCCGGACAAGGCGGCGAAGAACTACGACCAGGCGGTCGAGGGCATCGTCGGTGGCAAGGACAAGACGACGACAACAAGCAACTGAGCAGAGCCGCTGCCCCCTCGAAGGGATTTCTTAGTGACGACATCTGCTTCCGCGGTATCCGTTCCGGCCGGTCGCAAGTCCGGCCGGAACGGCCGCCCGCGCGGTGCCAACTTCGTGAAGATGTTGCCGTTGGGACCAGCCATCGGACTGATGGTGGTCTTCCTGGCCGGCCCGATCCTGTACTGCGTCTACGCCGCCTTCACCAACATGGCCCTGACCGGGACCGGTGCGGCCAACGTGCAGTTCATCGGCCTGGACAACTTCCGCAAGGCCTTCGGCAGTTCCGCGTTCGTGAACTCCATCTGGCTGACCCTGGTCTTCACGCTGATCTCCGCGATCATCGGCCAGAACACGCTCGGGCTCGGACTCTCGCTGCTGATGCGCCGCTCCACCAAGCTCGTGCGCAACTTCGTCGGTACGGCGGTGATCGGCGCCTGGGTGCTGCCGGAGATCGTCGCGGCGTACCTGCTCAGCGCGTTCTTCAACGATGACGGCACGCTCAACGTGATCCTGCACAAGGTCGGCTTGCCCGGCCAGGACTGGTTGTACGCGGCACCGATCATCGCCGTGTCGGTCGCGAACATCTGGCGCGGTACGGCCTTCTCGATGCTGGTGTACTCCGCCGCGCTCAGCGAAGTACCGAAGGAGATCGAGGAGTCCGCCGAGATGGACGGCGCCGGGGGCTGGCGGCGGCTGCTCTTCGTGACGGTGCCGATGATCTCGCGCGCGATCATGACCAACCTGATGCTGATCACGCTGCAGACGCTGAGCGTCTTCGGCCTGATCTACGCGATGACGCGTGGTGGACCCGGCACCAAGAGCCAGACCTTGCCCTTGTACATGTACGAACAGGCGTTCAGCTTCTCGCAGATCGGCTACGGCACCGCGATCGCCTTGGTGATGCTTGCCATCGGAGCGGTCTTCTCGCTGATCTACCTACGTGGACTGAACTCGGAGGCCGCATGATCGCCCGCGACCGGATCAGCAAACTGACCGCCAATCTGATCCTGCTTGCTCTTGGCATCCTTTTCGTCCTGCCGTTGCTCTGGGTGCTGTTCGCCTCGATCAACCGGACGGCCGGGCTTCGGGTCGAACTGCCGACCAGCCCGACCTTCGCGAACTTCAAGGCGGTGCTGAACACCGATACGACGTACCGGCCTGTTCTCAACGGTCTGGTGCTGTGTGGCGGGGCCGCCTTTCTCACCATGGTGTGTGCTGTCTTGGCGGCGTATCCGTTGTCGCGGTTCAAGACGAAGTTCAATCGGCCGTTCTTGCTGACGGTGTTGTTCTGCACCGGGCTGCCGATCACCGCGGTGATGGTGCCGGTCTATGGGTTGTTCGTTCAGCTCAACCTGATCGACACGCTCGGCGGGACGATCATGTTCATGTCGACGGCGTCGCTGCCGTTCGCGATCTGGCTGACGAAGACGTTCATGGACGGCGTACCGATCTCGCTGGAGGAAGCAGCGTGGGTGGATGGTGCGAGCAACATGAAAGCGCTGCGCCGCATCGTGCTCCCGCTGATGTGGCCGGGCATCGCTGTGGTGCTGATCTTCACCTTCATCGGCATGTGGGGAAACTTCTTCGTCCCGTTCATGCTGCTGCTGTCGCCTGAGCGGCTGCCGGCGTCGGTGAGCATCTTCACCTTCTTCGGCCAGTACGGCGAACCGAACTACGGCCAGCTGGCTGCGTATTCGCTCATCTACACGACGCCGGTCCTGCTGCTCTACCTGCTCCTGAGTCGCAAGCTGGGCGGCGCTTTTGCCCTGGGCGGCGCAATAAAGGGCTAGTACTCCGGGGGACAGCACCCACGCACCTCCTACGTCGCTGCTCACAACTACGTTCGCAGCCCGGCTGATCTCCACTGATCAGCCGGGCTGCGGCATTCCCACGCAGCTCCTGCGTCGCCGCTTCCATCCACCCTGGTCCGCGGCTCCTACGTCGCCGCTGATGACTGCGATCGGTCCCGGTCGGCCAGTTCCGTCGTCGTACAGTCATCTGCGATCGCTATCTCCGTCAGCCGATCGGGTATCGGCGGTTCGCGACTTCTGTCGCGGACGCATACCTGCTGCGGTGTATCACCCACGCGCCTCCTGCGTGGCTGCTCCCACCCGCCTGGGGCGCGGCCTCTGCGTCGCCGCTCCCGCCCACCCAGGGACACCCCACGCCTGGGCCGACCCGTGGCCGATTTGACCCTGACGTTGCGTGAGGGCTGAGGGTGAGGGGTATGGCTGAATACTTTCCTGCGTTTGAGATGAGTCCGGTTCCCGTGCCTGCCCTCGATGCGGTGGCGCCTGAGGTTGATCGCGGCATCTATGGGATGCCGATGTTCGTGACGGTTCCGACTGGCGATCTGGCGGCTTCTGTGGACTTCTGGATTCGGGGGCTGGGGTTCATCGACCTGTTCACGATTCCAGGGCGGCTCACGCATCTTCGGCGGTGGGCGTTTCAGGATGTTCTCCTGGTGCCGGCCGAGAAACCCGTGGAGGCGCCCGGGGCGAGTGTCAGCTTCGCGTGCGTGCTCGGTCAAGTCGATGAGATTGCGGCCGCCTGTGAGGAACTGTTGCCCGGCTGTACTACGGGGCCGCAGCAGACTCCCTGGAACACGGTGGATCTGGAGGTCATCACTCCGGAGAACGCCCGGGTCGTCCTGACCGCCGCTCGTCCACTTGATCCCGACAGTCCCGAAGCCCGGAACCTCGCCGCGGTAGGGATCGAGACTCCCCGAACGTGACGATGGCGGCTGGCAGACTGGGGCTTATGACGTACGGAGTCGCCGGTGATGCCGTGCCGTCCGATGGGCTGACCGTCGGGGCGGCGGCATCGCTTGTCGGCGTTACCGTGCGCACTCTCCACCACTGGGATTCGACGGGGCTCGTCTGTCCGTCCGAGCGCACTGCCGGCGGCTACCGCCTCTACTCGGCAAGCGATATCGCTCGCATCCACAGAGTGCTCATCTACCGCGAGCTCGGCCTGCCCCTCGACGGCATCGGCGAACTCCTCGATGCCCAGACGATCGACACGACCGAACCACTGCGCCAGCAGCGCGACCAACTCGTCGAACGCATCGCCCACCTGCAAGGAATGGTCAAGGCTGTCGACCGCCTGATCGAAGCCAAGAACGCCGGCCTCCTGCTCTCCGCCGAGGAACAAGTCGCGATCTTCGGCACCGACTGGCAGCCGTCTTGGGTCGCCGAAGCCCGCGAGCGTTGGCGTGACACGGATCAGTGGGCCCAGTACGCCGAACGCTCCGCGGCCCGGACACCCGACGACTGGCGCCAGGTCGCGGCGGCCAACTCAGCTCTCGACGACGACTTAGCCGCGGCGAAACGCGCGGGAGTCATTGCCGGCAGCCCCGAAGGGAACGCGCTCGCCGAGCGGCACCGGGCCTCGATCGGCGAGTACTTCGAGTGCACTCACTCCATGCACGTATGCCTCGGCCGGAAGTACGTCGCCGACCCCGGCTTCACTGCCCACTTCGACGCACTCGAGCCCGGCCTCGCGCACTGGCTCCGTGACCTCGTCAACGCGAACGCCGTTGCCCAAGGCATCAATCCGGACAGCGCGACCTGGTCCTGATTCGAGGGTGGTTCGAGCAGATGTCTGCTGACGGAGCCACCGCCCGGGGTCTTCCTGCAGACCCCGTCCGGGCTGCCTGCTGTTCAGCTCTTCGCTCTGGTGGTCCGGCCGGGTGGACAGTAGGGTCCGGGCGTGGTGAATGTGCTGGCTGAGCTGCGGCCGATCGCGTGGTCGGTCAGGGACGCGGTTGCGTACGAGGTGGCGTTGGAGGGTGCCGGGCAGGTGATCGGCCTGTATGCCGAGCTGATGGCGGCGGAAGAAGCCGCGGACGAGCCGGACGAGGACGCGATCGGGCGACTCCGTGCGCGGCAGGAGATCTGGGCCGCCCGGCGGCGCGAGCTGAGGCCGCAGCACGCCGACGAGATCGCCGCGATTCGTTCGGAGGCTGAAGATCTGCTCGCCGAGCCGGCCGCTGAGGATGCCCTCGCCGGGCCGGCCGCTGAGGATGCGTTCGCCGGGCCGGTTGGTGAGGATGCGTTCGCCGGGCCGGTTGGTGAGGATGCGTTCGCGGGGCCGGATGCTGAGGACTGATGAGCATCCGGGAGCCGGAGGTCGAGCGGATCTTCTGGGAGCAGATCGCTCCGGACGAGCTGACCGGTCCGCGGCAGGACCAACCGGTGGTCGTGTTCGTCGTGGGGCAGCCGGGAGATGGGAAGGCGATGATCTCGGCGCTCGCACGCGGCGTGCTGGATCAGCGTGGTCAGTCGGTGATGATCAGCGCCAGCCGCTGCTCGGCCTACCATCCGGACCTTCACGCGCTGTCCGGCGCCGAGCCCACCACCGTGCCGTCGGAGTCGGCGAACTCGGCCACGCACCGGCAGGACCCGGGGCCCGACGCTCGGGACCGGGGGCACGGTGACCGGGATCTGGGGCACGACGACCGGGACCGGGACCGGGGGCACGGTGACCGGGATATGGGGCACGACGACCGGAACCGGGGGCACGGTGACCGGGATATGGGGCACGACGACCGGGATCTGAGGCACGACGACCGGGACCGGGGGCAGGATGACCGGGAGTTGGTGCCCGACGACCGGGACCGGGGGCGCGACGACGACCGAGACCTGAAGGTGGACGGGCGTCGGTGGATGGCGATGGCTGTTTCGTATGTCGTCTCGCGAGGGATCGATGCGGTGATCGAGCTTGAGACCGATGGGCTCGAAGAGCTGGCCGGTGAGTTCAATGCGGACGGCTATCAGGTCGAGGTGGCGATCGTCGCGGTGCCTGCGGCGGTCAGCCGGTTCGGCGTACTGGAGCGGCATGTCCGTGCCTTGGAAGCCTATGGATATGGGCGGTTCGCGGAATTTTCGCCGGACGACTTCGTGGTGAAGACGGCCGAGGCGGTCGACCGAGGAGCCTTCGCAGATCGAGTCGCCGTACTGCGGCCGGACGCGCATCTGGTCTACGGGAACGAACGCGACTCGGCCGGCCATTGGCGCCGGCCCGCGAACACGGCCTATGCGATCAACTGGGAACGCGATCGCCCGTGGACCGTGCTGGAATCACGACTCTTCCTCGAAGCGGTGTCGGCACTCGAACGCACCGCCCTCGCCGCACCGGTTGCGTGGATCCGGCGTGAGGCGATGGACGGGGTCAAAGCGATCAACGCCCTGGCCGCGCACCGCCTTCACCCCGACGCCGTCACGATGCACATCGCAACGGCCGGAGTATCCACACCGCAGTACTAACGTCCTGCGCCTGAAGTTCGCTGGATAAGTCTGGGTTTGGCGGCGCTTCCCTTCATCGAATGAACCTGCATTCCGCCGGAAAGCGATCGCCAATGGCAGAGTGGTCACAGTCGGCTCCCCGGTTCCCACCCTCGACGGCGTCTGCGCGGAAGTGGGGCAGCTCGCCGCCCGGGTCGATTGAACTCGGGGCTTCGGACACCATGCCGAGAGTCCGGGACAGGGCGTCAGGGTCCGAACACCATGCCGGAACCCCGGACCCCCGGACGGTTGGCCGAGGCTCCCACCGATGGCAGCCGCCCCCGCTGCCCCAAGTGCGGGGGTCTCTGTGCACCAGCTGAGCATTCCGACCCCGGGAAATGCTCAGCGGATGCACAGAGGCTGGCAACCGACGCGGCGTCCCGCGCCTTTGTGCACGGCCAGAGCAGGCAATCGGCCCGGAACACTCAGCCGGTGCACAAAGACGTCCATGCCTCAGGCAGCGGGGGCTTCGCAGACGCCCAGCCCTCAGAGCCGGCCGACCTGCCCAAGCACGCGCGACTTGACCAACTCCATGAGGCCCCGGTGCCCTTGTCCTGACGGCGAACGAACTCCGGCCCGATTCCGGCGGGGGAAAGTACTACTGCCATGCAGCCGAAGCCGCTACCGCCAACGCGTCACAGGACCAAACACCCGATTGGCCAGCGAACTTCAGAAGCAGGACACCAGCGCCCAGCGGTGTTAGACCCCGTTCTCGTTGCCTTCGCGGCGTTTGCGGCCGGTGAAGTCGCCGGTGACGCGGCCCTTGGGGTCCACGACCTTGTCTCCCACCAGGGCCGCCCCCGGAACCGGGCGCGCGCTTCGCCTTACGGCCCGACTGCGAGCCACCCTTTTCGGGATCCTGCTTGGCCTTCGGTTTGCCCCACGGCATCGCTCACCGCTCCTTCGTCAGTTGCCGCCGGTAGCGGCTATGAGGACGAACAGTAGGAGGAGACCACCCAGGACGAAAAGGGCCAGGAGCACTGTGCCGATGATTCCCGTGATCTGGCCGCCGACGGCCATGCCCCGGTTGTTGTAGATGCCGGGGTTGGCGTCGATCTCCCGGAGAGCCTGGTTCGCCTTCCACCAGGCGAAGGGGGAGGCGATCAGGACGAAGGTGCACAGGCCGATGAGCCCGAGAACCAGGGAGACGGTGGCGTTGGAGTTGTCCCGGAGCACGCCGTACGCCGGTTGCTGCTCCTGGTAGCCCGGCTGCAGGACGTAGCGCGTCGGCTCGGGGCCGTGGACCTGGTCGGGGTTGGGCGTCCCGGAGTACCGGGGGTAGTCCTGCGGGCGCTCGAACGACATGGTGGTGAGATCTCCTCTGCTCCGGCTCAGGCATCCCGAGCCTGAGCAGAGGATTCTCTCAGCTGAGCTCGATGATGTCGCCCATGTTCAGCCCGGAGAGCTGGTCGCGGACGTCCTTGGCTTCCCCTACGACGACGACCAGCAGGCCGTTGGTTCCGACGTAGCGGCGGTAGGCGTCGGTGGCTACGTCGGCGGTGGTGGCGGCGATCTGGGCGAGGTAGGTGTCGGCGAAGTCGAGTGGGACGCCGACGGCGATGTTGCTGCCGACCTGCTGGGCGATCGAGTCGGCCTGCTCGTAGCGCAGGGGAGCGGTGCGGATCAGGCTGTCCTGCGCCTCCTGGACCTCGCGGTCGGTGAGGCCGTCGCGGGCCTCGCGGAGGATCCGCAGCGCGTCGGTGATCGCCGCGCCGGTCACCTCGGTGCGGACCGCGCCGCCCAGCGTGAAGGTGCCGCCCTTGCGCGGCGCGTTGAAGCTGGTGCGGGTGCCGTACGTGTACCCCTTCTCCTCGCGCAGCACGGTGTCGACGCGGGAGGTGATGGTGCCGCCGACCACGTGGTTCGCGACCGCGGCCGCACCCCAGATGTCCTCGCGGCGGTCCGGACCGGGGCAGCCGATCAGGAGCTGGCTCTGGACCGAGCCCGGCCGGTTCACCAGTACGACGCGGTCGCCGAGCGTGTACTGCGGCTCGGGCACCTCCAAAGCCGCTCCGGCCTCAGAGGTCCAGTCGCCGAAGGCGTCGTCCACGATCGCCGCGACATCCACACCGGTCGCGTCGCCCGCGAACAGGATCTGCGCCCGCGCCGGGCCGATGTTCTCGCGGTAGAACTTGGCCACCTGGACGTTCGTCAGCGGCCGGATCGTGTCCGGCGTACCGGCGGTCGGCCGCGAACGACGGACCGAGGTGTCGAAGAGATGCCCCGCGAACGCCTCGCGGGCCCGGTATCCCGCGTTGGCGCGTTCCTGGTTGATCTCGCCGAGCCGGATCGTCACGTGCCGGCCCACATCGGCGGTGTTGAAGGCCGGCCGGGTGACCGCCTCGGCGAGCAGCTTCACGGCCGGGGCCAGCTGCGAGGTCGGCACCGAGATCTCGACGTGCAACGCGTCGGAGCTGACGTCCACCCCGTACGCCGCGCCGTGGCGCTCCAGAGCCGCCGCGAACTCGTTGGCCGACTTGAGCTCGGTGCCCTCGTCGAGCGTGCGCGACATGATCGTCGCGACGCCTTCCAGCTCACGGGGCTCGGTGAACAAAGGCAGTGCGATCGTGACGCGCACAGTGGCCACGTACTGCCCTGGCTGGTCGAACACGTGCACCGGCGTCCCGGCCCGCGTTGTCGTCGTGGTCGACAGCGGGAACGACCAGGGCCGCGGCGGCGCGACGGAGGGCGGTGTGGTCAAGGCCTGGCTGGTCATTCCTGCTCCCCTGTGTTGCTGCGGCGGTACGTCACCTGGACGCGGGCCGGCGGCGCGGATCCACTTCGCGGCCGCCTGCTGGACCTGCTCGGTGGTGACGGCGCGAATCTCGTCGATCCGGGTGTTGATCCTGTTCGGGTCGCCGAACAGCAAGGCGTGATGCGAGATCTCGTCGGCGCGGCCGGAGCAGGTCGCGAGCTGCTCGAGCCAGTCGCGCTCGTTCTGTGCCTGGACCGTGGCCAGCTCGTCCTCGGTGACGCCATCGGCGGCGAGCTTCTCGATCTCCTCGACCAGCGCGTCCTCGACCTGCTGCAGGTCGAAGTCGGCCGACGCGATCCCGGTCAGTGTGCCGAACGAAACCCCGCCGATCAGCGGCAGCGCGCCGCCGGAGACCGACTGCGCGATCTGCTCATCGCGGACCAGGCGGCGGTTGAGCCGCCCGCTCTGGCCGGCCGCGAGGACGTCGAGCGCGAGCGCCGCCGCGTCGAGCTCGGGCGTGCCGTCCACCGGCAGCCGGAACATCATCGTGATCAGGTCCGAGGGAACGTCTTCGACCACGTCGTCCCGCAGTACTTCGGTGAGCGGGCCGATCGTGCCGTCCGGAGCGGGTGGCGGCGTCGGGATCGCCGGCAGGTGGCCGAAGTACCGTTTGGCGGCGTCGAACGCGTCCTCCTCGGAGACGTCGCCGACGATCGTCAGCACGGCGTTGTTGGGGCCGTAGTGCGTGCGGAAGAACGCGTGCACGTCCTCCAGCGCCGCCGCGTCCAGGTCCGCCATCGACCCGATCGTCATGTGCGCGTACGGGTGGCCGGCCGGGAACAGCAGCCGCACGAGCCGCTCGTACGAATCGCCGTACGGGCGGTTGTCGTAGCTCTGCCGCTTCTCTTCCTTCACCACGTCGCGCTGGTTGTCGAGGTTCTCCTGGTTGACCGCGTCGAGCAGGTAGCCCATCCGGTCGGCCTCGAGCCACAGCGCCAGATCGAGGCCGCCGCTGGGCAGCGACTCGAAGTAGTTCGTCCGGTCGAAGAAGGTGCTCGCGTTCAGGCTCGCACCGGCGGTCTCCAGCAGGCTGAAGTGCTGGCCGGACTCGACATTGCGCGATCCCTGGAACATCAGGTGCTCGAAAAGGTGCGCGAAACCGGTCAGGCCGGGCGGCTCGTGCCGCGACCCCACGTCGTACCAGAGGTTCACTGCGACGATCGGCACCGCCTTGTCCGAACTGACGACAACACGCAGACCGTTGTCCAACGTCTGCTCGGCAAGGGGATAGTTCAGCGGCATATCGCCACCCTACGTGCTGCCCCGGCCCCACCCCACGCCCGTTCGCCCCGGGCTGAGCGTTTAGGTGTTTGAACGCTCAAGAGGGCTTTGGTCCCTAGGCGGAGCCGCCGTTGCTACCTAGCGTTACCGCCACTGGTGCACGCGGAGGGGTGCGCACCATTGACGGAAGGCAAGACAATGCAGTTCAAGTCACAGTTCGTGCCGTGGCGAACCGCGGTGGGGGCCGCGATCGTCTCGGTACTCGCACTCACTTGCGCGGGCATCGCCCACGACGCTCGACATGGTGGCGAGCAACGGGTTGACCATGCGGTGGTCGGACAGGCAGTACATCTACAACTTGTCGGCCAAGTTGAGCCGGTCACGGCGCAGTTCGACCTGCGGAAGTGAACTGACATGTGAGGGCGGTGAGGAGGGGGACCGCCCTCACGTGAGATCGTCGCGCAGCAGCTCGATCGCTGCGCGGCGATCTTTTACCCGGAGCTTGCGCAGCACCGACGAGACGTGGACGCGAACCGTGGTCGGAGACAGGAACAGCCGCTTCGCCGCCTCGTCGGTGCTGAGGCCGTCGCCGAGTAGTTCCATCACCTCCCACTCACGGGAGGTCAGCCGGGCGGCCACCTTCGACTTCCGGCCGAGGCGGGGCCGGCCCGGGGCCCGGAATTCGTCGAGGATGCGAGCGACCAGCGTCCGCGGGATCGCCGCCTCCCCGGCCAGCACGCCGCGCAAGGCGGCCGGGAGCCGGGCCGGATCCGTGTCCTTGAGCAGATATCCCGAGGCGCCGGCCTGCAGCGAGGCGAACAGGTCCGCGTCCTCCCGCGACACGGTCAGCATGACGATCGCAACCGCCGGCAGCAGCCTTCCGATCTCCCCAGCCGCACGGATCCCGTTCCCTGGCATGTGAATGTCGAGCAGGACGACGTCCGGTAGGTGTTCCTGCGTCAGCCGCACCGCCGCCGCGCCGGTGGCAGCCTCCGCGCAGACCTCGAAACCGCCCGCCTCCAAGGCCTCCCGGATCCGTGCCCGCAGCTGCGGATGGTCGTCGGCGATGACGATCCGGCTCGGCCGACTGGTCACCATCTGACGGTCAGCGTGGTTCCGCGACCCGGCTTCGAGTCCAGTTCGAACGTGCCGGGTAACGCCTCCGAGCGTTCACGCATGCTGACCAACCCGAACTCGCCGCGCCGCTGCGTCCGCAGCACGGGGTCGAAGCCGGCGCCGTCGTCCGTCACCGTCAGAAAGCAGCCGGCCTTGCTCCGGCCGACCTGCACCCTGATCCGCCCGGCACGTCCATGCCGTACAGCGTTCAGCATGGCCTCCCGCGCTATCCGCACCAGCGCGTGGCTCTGGGCCAGATCGACGGCGACCGAGTCGTCCAGGTCCAGCTCCAGAACCACGCCGTGCCGCTCGGCGATCTGGTCGACAGCCCGGCGCAGTACGGGCGCGAGCCCCTCGTCGCCCGGCCGGCTGAGTGTCTCGACCAGTTCCCTCGCCTCGTCCACCGCACGCTCACTCGCGGCCCGGATCCGGTTCACCCGCGGCTCGTCAACCTTCGAGAAGACCGCGACCTCCGACCGGATATAGGCCAACTCCTGCAGTACACCGTCGTGCAGTTCGCGGGCCAGCCTGCGCCGATCCGCAGCGACCGCGGTCTGGGCCCGAGACGACCAGTACTTGCTGATCTCCCGGCCCGCACCGGCCAGCAGCAGGAGGTAGCAACCGGTCCGGAGCACATCTCCGCTGTACAACCAGTCAGGGTGACTCGAGGGAAACAGCAGATAGTTCAGCCGGGCAAGCGCCCCAAGCGCGCAAGCAGGCCCGAGCCAGCGAAGCAACACGTCGTCCCGCCTACGCGCCTGTACTGCGAACGCCACCGCCGCGACGGTGAAGCAAATCAGCGTCAACACTTGGGCGGCGCGCAGTGCTGGATGACCGTCGGTCGACGCCGGCATCCCCCCGGGGGAGGCCGGTTGCGGCAAGCCCAGCGCCTGCGATCGCAATCCGACGACCAACAGGCCCACCGCCACGACGACGGGCGCGAACACCCACCGCTGCCAGCCGGGCCACACCGCCAGGCGATCCGAAAGCAGGGCCGCTGCGGCGATCAGCACAGTCCCCAGCACTCGCATCGAGGGCGGCAACCAAAGATCCAGAACACCGGACCGGTCACCCTGCAGCAAGGACAGGAGGAGCAGGACATTCGCAAGGCCCAGCAGCCCGAGGCCTTGCAGCAGCAACAGGTCCTGCAAGCGGTTGGCCCGTCGGAACCGGCCGTAGACGAGGTAGGCCAGCAACAAAGCAATACAGGCGTCGACGGTCTCCAGCACCAGATGCCACGCCGCACTCTGAGGGCCGAGAACGTGCTCTGGTCCCACCAGCACGACCACCGTGGCGATGGCCCCCACCACACCCATCCCCAGCGCGACCGTCCCCGGATCCATCCTCCGGACCATCACGACCGTCCGTCCCCCCGCAGCCAGATCGCTCATGGTCACCGACCGTACGCCCAACGCACCCGACCCCGACAGGGCTCGGCCAATGGCGGCGGAGGAGCGGCGCGGAGGTTTCAGTTGTTTGCTTGAGAAATATGACAACGTCGGCTTGTTTCTTCAGGGTGGTGGCGGGGGGTGGGCTGACCTACCGTGTGCCGCGTCAGGCTCACTTCAGGGAGGGGATCCGCTCGTGAGAGACGTCCGTAGATCGTTGTATGCGGCATCAGGTGTGGTGGCGTTGATCGTCACCGCTCTGGCTGTTCCGGTGAGTGCCGGGGCCGGGGCGACTACCGTGGCTGGGGGCAACACGGAGTACCTGGTGCTGTTGAAGGCAGGCGCGGATCACGCGCAGGCGCTGGCGGCGGTGCAGTCGGCCGGCGGCCAGGTGACGAAGGAGAACCGCAATCTGGGCACGATGACCGTCCGTGCTGCCGACACCGGGTTCAGTACCCGGGTCTCGAAGTCGGCGGCGATCGACGGCGCGGCCCGCAGCCAGGTGATCGGGAAGCTGCCGCAGGTCAAGCCCAGTGTGATCGAGCAGGAGAACCTCGGCGCCGCCGCGTCCAGCGCGAAGACCAAGGCCAAGTCCGTTGCCAAGGGCATGGATCCGCTGGATCCCCAGCTCTGGGGTCTGCGGATGGTGCGCTCGGATCTGGCCCGGACGGTCCAGCCGGGCAAGAAGGCGGTCAAGGTCGGCGTGCTCGACTCCGGGATCGACGCCCGTAACCCGGACATCGCGCCGAACTTCGACTGGAACCTGTCCCGCAACTTCGCCCCGGACCTGCCCGAGATCGACGGCCCGTGTGAGTTCCGCGGCTGCGTCGACCCGGTCGGCTGGGACGACTCCGGGCACGGGACGCACGTGGCCGGCACGATCGGTGCCGCCGCGAACGGTCTCGGCGTCTCCGGCGTCGCGCCGAACGTGACGCTGGTCGAGATCCGTGGCGGACAGGACAGCGGGTTCGTGTTCCTCGGCCCGGTCACCGACGCGCTCACCTACGCCGGCGACGTCGGCCTCGACGTGGTGAACATGTCGTTCTACGTCGACCCGTGGCTCTACAACTGCGTGAACAACCCGGCCGACAGCCCGGAAGCGCAGCTCGAGCAGCGGACCACCATCAACACGATGCGCCGCGCGCTGGACTACGCGCACAACAAGGGCGTCTCGCTGGTCGCGGCACTCGGCAACAACCACGAGGACCTCGGCAAGCCGCGGACCGACATCAGCAGCCCCGACTTCGGTGACGTTCCGGCGTACCCGCGGCCGATCGACAACGCGACCTGCCTGGACCTGCCGGTCGAGGGCCCGCATGTGATCGGGGTGTCCGCACTCGGCCCGTCGGGCAGGAAGGCCGACTACTCCAACTACGGGCTGGAGCAGATCGAGGTGTCGGCACCGGGTGGCTACTTCCGTGACTACTTCGGTACGCCCCAGTTCCGGACCAACGAGAACCTGATCCTGTCGACGTACCCGGTGAACGTGCTGCAGGCAAAGGGCCTCGTCGACGCGGCAGGCGAGATCACCGCAACCGGCCTCGCGGGCGGAGTACAGAAGCAGTGTCCGGCCGGAGTGACCGACTACACCGGTTGTGGGTACTACAACTGGCTGCAGGGTACGTCGATGGCGTCGCCGCATGTGACAGGTGTCGCAGCGCTGATCGTCAGCGAGTACGGGAAGAAGGGGCCTCACAACTCGTTCGGGCTGTCGCCCGACCGGGTGCAGCAGATCCTGCTCGGCTCCGCGCAGCACCGTGCTTGCCCGGTGCCGCCGCTGGTGAGCTACGTGAACGAGGGAAGGACGGCCGAGTTCGACGCGCTCTGTGAGGGCGGCCGGAACTTCAACGGCTTCTACGGCAACGGCATCGTCGATGCCTGGGCCGCTGTCACGCGGTACTGACAGCCAGTACTACCTACGCAAGGCCCGGCGACTGGCTCGCCGGGCCTTGCGGTGCAGGTCAGCGTGGGATTACGAGACACACGACGCCGCGGTCGCCCAGTGCCCAGCCCGACTCGATCGGGTGGATGTAGAAGACGTCGGAGGGGGTTGTGGCCTGCTGCTTGGAGGCCACGTAGCGGCTGGTGCAGCCCTTCTCCGCTGTGGCCTCCACGGTCGAGCTGCAAGGGACGATCTGGACGCCCTTGACGTCGCCCTCCTTCAGGCTGCTCACGCAGTCGCCGGTCTTCAGTTTGTCCGGGCGCGTCTTCGCGGTGGTGGTCACCTGACCCGAGGCGTCCCGCTCCGGTTCGGTGTCCGCCAAGGCGCTCAAGAGGATGAAGCCGAGCCGCCCTGGCCCGGTGGCGGATAGCCGCCCTGGGTGGCCGGCAGGCCCTGACCGGGGTGGGTAACCACCGGATCCCTGGACAGGCTGGTGCCCGGGCCTGGTGGTGGCCCGGGCTGTCCGACCGGTCCGGTCGGTGGCTGTGTCGGCTCCATGGACGGAATGTAGACCGACCTGGACCACTTCCGCCGGTTTAGCCAGAGATGTAGTTGGATAGTTGTTCGCGCTCGAACTCGAGCTCGCCGATCCTGGTCTTGACCACGTCGCCGATGCTGACGATGCCGGTCAGGGCGCCGTCCACGACGACCGGGACGTGCCGGATCCGGCGGTCCGTCATCAATCGCATCAGGTTGTCGATCAGGTCGTCCGGCGTACAGGTGTGCACCTCGGACGTCATGATCGCGTTCACCCGGACCTCACCGGCGTCCGGCGTACGGTTCAGCAGTCGCACCACGTCGCGCTCGGAGACGATGCCCGCCACGGACGTTCCGTCCGCGCTGACCACGAGAGCACCCACGTTGTGCTCGGCGAGAAGAGCCAGTAGTTCGGTGACCGTGGCTTCTGGGGAGATGGTGACGACCTGGTTGCCTTTACCGCGCAATACGTCGTTGATCTTCACGGAGCCTCCTGATGATCGAACCAATACCCCAAGGTAGCGAATCCGGGCCGTGAGCGGCAGGTCTGGCAGAATGCGGATGGTGACCGCCGCTTCTCCCGCCCGCTGGAGCAGCGGCCGCTATCAGTCACGCCCGGTGATCAGATGAGCTGGCGCGCGGATCTCGCCGTACTGCGTCATCGCGACGTCCGGATCTTCCTCTCGGCCAGGTTCGTCTCGCTGCTCGGCTCCTCGATCGCGCCGATCGCGCTCGTCTTCGCCGTCCTCGATGTGTCCGACAAGGCCAGCGCCGTCGGACTCGTGCTGGCGGCCCGGAGCATCCCCAATGTGGTGTTCCTGCTGATCGGCGGAGTGATCTCCGACCGGCTGCCGCGGCACCTCGTACTGGTGGTCGCGAACACGGTCAGCGCCCTGACCCAGGGGCTCGCGGCCGCGCTGGTGCTGTCCGGGCACGCCCGGATCTGGCAGTTGGTCGTGATCGAGGCGGTGAACGGGATCGCGGCGGCGTTCGTGATGCCCGCGATGACCGGGATCCTGCCCTCGATCGTGGACCGGGCCGAGTTGCCACAGGCGAACGCGGTCTCCGGATTCGCGCGGTCGGTGGCGCTGATCGGCGGGGGAGCGGTGGCCGGTGTGATCGTCGGGTTCACCGGTCCCGGGGTCGGGCTCGTGGTGGACGGAGTGACGTTCGGCGCGGCCGCGGTACTGCTCTCGCGATTGACCATCCCACGCATCGTGCGGGATCAGGCCTCGGTGCTCCAGGACCTGCGGGTCGGCTGGACCGAATTCGTGTCCCGGCAGTGGGTCTGGGTGATCGTGGTGGCGTTCGGCCTGATCAACATGATCTTCACCGCCTGCTACAGCATTCTCGGCCCGGTGATCGCCGACCGCAGCTTCGGCCGGGCCGGCTGGGGTATCGTCAGCGCCTGCTTCGGGGCGGGGCTGGTCGCCGGCGGGATCCTGATGATCCGGGCGAAACCGCGGTACCCGCTCCGGGTCGGGATGCTCGGCGTCTTCCTGTCCGCGCCGATCTTCGTCTGCCTGGCGCTGGCGCCGAGCACCATCGCCGTCGCCGCGATGGCGTTCGTGGTCGGCATCGGCTTCGAGATGTTCGGGATCGGCTGGGAGACCGCGCTCGGCCAGCACATCCCGCTGGACAAGCTGTCCCGCGTCTCGTCGTACGACATGCTCGGCTCGTTCATCGCGAACCCGGTCGGCCAGCTCGGCGTCGGGTACGTCGCGGCCGTGGTCAGCATCAAGGCGGTCGAGCTGTACGGCGCGGCGATCCACATCCTCGTCGTCTTCGTCACCCTACTGGTCCCCTCGGTCTGGCGCCTCCAACGCCAATCGGAGACCTGAGTCCAGCCGACGCGATGGCCAGAACCTGCTGACCGTCGGGCGATTCAGCCTGCGGACGAAGGGCAGCTCTGATCCGGCCCTGCAGATTCCCAAGGCGACCCGGGCATCCCACTGGCCAGGGAACCGGTACGCCGGAAGCCCGCTGGCTGGGCGTGGCGGGCGGCGGAGATGATGGCGGCATGACCCTCCCTGTCGACGCCCTGATCGTGGTGGACGTCCAACTGGCCGGCGTAACCGGCGCCCGCGCAGTACCGGCCGCTGCCCAGCTCATCGACCGCACAACGGACCTGATCGCCCGAGCCCGCAAGACCGGCGCCCTGGTCGTCCACCTCCAGAACGACGGCGCCCCCGGCACCGACGACGCCCCTCACACCCCCGGCTGGCCGCTCCACCACACCCCCGAGCCAGGCCCCACCGAGCACACCATCCGCAAACCCCACGACGACGGCTTCGCAAACACCTCCCTCGGCACACTCCTGGAGGACCTAGGGATCAAGTCAATCGCCCTCTGCGGCCTGATGTCAGAAATGTGCGTCCAGGCAACAGCCCGCACCGCCCTGGCCCGCGGCTACCGAGTCGTCCTACCGCACGACGCCCACGCCACCCACAACCTCCCCGCAACCCCCGACCTGAACGACGAAATCCCCGCCGCCACAGTCTCCCGAGTAGCCGAATGGGCCTTGGGCAACGAACTGGAGATCCCCTTGCACGCCGCCGAGGTCACCTTCACCCCCGCCGCGACCCAGCACCCGTAGCACCCACGGAAGGCGAACCGCCAGGCCATCAGTACCGCAGGCCGGTAGCCGCCGCCACGCTCGGGGTCAGCCTCGCTAACGCCGGAGGTACATGTACTGATGGGCTGGCGGTCCGCCTGCCTCCGACATAGCTGCCCTCGGCCCGGCTCCGGGTGCGACGGAGGAGCCTGCGTGCGGGAGTACTAGCTGAGGCGGGACAAGACCTCGTCGTGGAGGCGGCCGTTGGTGGCTAGGGCGTTGGGGCCGGTGGGGCCGGGGGTGCCTTCCAGGGAGGTGAAGCGGCCGCCTGCCTCGTCGACGATGATGGACAGGGCGGCCATGTCGTACAGGTTGAGTTCTGGCTCGGCCGCGATGTCGACGGCGCCTTCTGCGACGAGCATGTAGGACCAGAAGTCGCCGTACGCGCGGGTTCGCCAGACCGAGTCCATCAGGCCGGCGAACTGGTCCTTCTTGCCGAGCTTGTCCCAGCCCTTCAGGGACGAGTAGGACAAGGAGGCGTCTTCGAGGGAGGAGACGTCGCTGACCCGGCACGGCTGGGCGGACATCAGGGCGCGACCGGTCCAGGCGCCGTCGCCGTACGACGCCCACCAGCGCTTGCCGAGAGCCGGTGCCGAGACGACGCCGACGACGACCTGGTCCTCGATCATGAGGCTGATCAGCGTGGCCCACACCGGCACGCCGCGGATGTAGTTCTTGGTGCCGTCGATCGGATCGACCACCCAGCGGCGGACGCCCCAGCCGGTGGTGCCCTCTTCCTCGCCGACGAAGGCGTCCCGCGGCCGGGCCCGGCTGAGCGTCTTGCGCATCACGTCCTCGACCTTGCGATCGGACTCGCTCACCGGGGTGAGGTCCGGCTTGGTGGCGATGTGGAGGTCGAGCGCCTTGTAGCGATCCATCGTGGTCGAGTCGGCGTCGTCGGCCAGGATGTGGGCGAGCCGCAAGTCGTCGGTGTGCGAGGGCATGCCGGAAGGCTAGCCTGGCCGCGGAGCGTGCCGGACCCCTGTCCGCAGGTTGCAGTCAGGTTGCGGCAAGGTGCCGGTGCGGATTGAACCATCCGGGGTGGTTGAACGTGCAGTTAGTGTCAGGTAAATCCAAGCTGGACCGACTGCGGGAGTTGTCATGTTCGAGCGGATCGGGGATCTTCCACTCCACGTTCTGGTGATCCACGTGACCGTGCTGGTGCTGCCGGTCGGCGCGCTCACCGCGATCGTGTTCGCGCTGGTGCCGAAGTGGCGCTGGCTGCTGCGCTGGCCGACCCTGCTGCTCGGCCTCGGCTCGTTGGTCTGCGCGTTCATCGCGAAGAAGAGCGGCGAAGCCTTCGTCGCCGCGGTTCCGCAGTTGGACCAGTTGGTGAAGGTGCACCGGGACCGCGCCAATCTGCTGTTCCTGTTCTGCATCGCCTTCGCGATCGTCGCCGTGGCGGCGTTCGTGCTACTCGGCGGCCCGACCGCCCTGGCGAGCGGCAAGGGTGCCAAGGAGAACAAGAGCCGTCCCCTGGAGATCCTGGTCAGCGCCGCGGTCGTCGTGATCGGCGCCGTAGTCATCTACCAGACCATCCGCACCGGCGACGCCGGCGCGAAAGCGGTCTGGAACGGCCGACTCCCAGCCAAATAACCCGTACTACGCCGCGCCGACTCAGCCATCGCCCGTACTACGCCGCGCCGACTCAGCCATGACCGGTACTTCGCGGCGCCGCTCAGCCCGTCTCGACGTCGCGGCCCTCGCGGCTGGCGAGGAGCCGTCGGAACGACGTGACCCGCTCCGCGTCGACCCGCCCTTCGGCGACGGCTTCGTCGAGCGCACAACTCGGCTCGGACTCCGAATGCGTGCACCCGCGCGGACAATCCCGAGCCACATCCGCGAGGTCGCCGAACGCGTTGATCAGCTGATCCGGCTGCACATGCGCCAACCCGAACGACCGGATCCCCGGCGTATCCACGATCCAGCCACCCTCGGGCAGCCGCAGCAGCAACGCACTGACCGACGTATGGCGGCCGCGCCCGGTGTTGTCGTTCACGACACCGATCGCCCGGTTGGTCCCCGGCACCAGCGCGTTCACCAGCGTCGACTTGCCGACACCCGAGTGCCCGACCAGCACACTCGTCCGGTCGAGCAGTTGCTCGCGCAGTTCGCTGAAGTCACCGTCGTGCTGGGTCGCGACCGACTCGACCCCGAGCGGCCGGTAGATCGACAGCAGATGGTCCGGGTCCGCGAGGTCGGTCTTCGTCAGGCAGAGCAGCGGTCGCATGCCGGCGTCGTACGCCGCCACCAGGAACCGGTCGATCAGCCTGGTCCTTGGTTCGGGATTGGCCACCGAGACCACGATGACGAGCTGATCCGCGTTCGCCACCAGCGGCCGCTCGATCGGGTCGTCGTCGTCCGCGCTCCGCCGCAGCAGCGTCTCGCGGGGGAACACCTCCACGATCCGGGCCAGCGAGCCCTCGTCGCCGGTGGCATCTCCGTCGAGCTTGACCCGATCGCCGACAATGACGCCCTTGCGGCCGAGCTGGCGGGCCTTCATCGCGGTCACCACCCGGTCACCCTCGCCGACCCAGCAGGTGTAGCGGCCGCGGTCCCGGGTGATCACGAAGCCGGTGACGGCATCGTCGTACGTCGGACGGTCCTTGGTCCGCGGCCGGGTCCGGCGCTTGGGCCGGTCGTACTTCGCTTCCTCGTCGTAGCGCGACATCAGCTCACCAGCGCCGACCAGAGATCCGGGAACTCGGGCATCGTCTTGGCCGTGGTGCCGATGTTCTCGATCGCCACCCCGTCCACGGCGAGCCCGACGACCGCGGCCGCGTGCGCCATCCGGTGGTCGTGGTACGTGCCGAAAAGCCCACCGTGCAAGGGTTTCGGCCGGATCTCCAGGCCGTCGGCGGTCTGGTTCACGTCGCCGCCGAGCGCGTTGAACTCGGTCTCCAGCGCGGCCAGCCGGTCCGTCTCGTGGTTGCGCAGATGGGCGATGCCCCGCAGGTACGACGGTCCGTCGGCGAACAGCGCCACCGCGGCGAGCACCGGCGAAAGCTCGCCGACCTCGCTCAGGTCGAGATCGACCCCGGCGATCCGGCCGGTCCCGCGCACGGTCAGCCCGTCTGCGCCCAGTGTCACCTCGGCACCGAAGCGCGTGAAGATCTCCGGCAGTTGCCCGCCGGGCTGGGTGGTCTCGGTCGGCCAGCCCGTCACGGTGACAGCGCCGCCGGTGACCACAGCGGCGGCCAGGAACGGCGCCGCGTTGGACAGGTCCGGCTCGATCGCGGTGTCGAGGGCGCGGATGGGGCCGGGGGCAACGACCCAGCGGTTCGGCTCGCTGTCGTCGACCTGGACGCCGCGCTCGCGCAGCATCGCGACGGACATGTCGAGGTGCGGCTGCGACGGGACGGGCTTGCCGTCGTGCCGCAGATCCACGCCCTCGTCGTACCGGGCTCCGGCCAGCAGCAACGCGGAGACGAACTGGCTCGACCCGGACGCGTCCAGGGTCACCTTGCCGCCGCGGACCGAGCCGGACCCGTTGACGGCGTACGGCATGCGGCCGGTGCCCTGGTCGTCGATCTGTACGCCGAGGGTGCGCAGCGCGCCGAGGATCACGTCCATCGGACGCTCCCGGGCGTAGGCGTCGCCGTCGAAGGAGATGACGCCGTCAGCCAGTGCGGCCACCGGCGGCACGAATCGCATCACCGTGCCGGCCAGGCCGCAGTCGACCGCGGCCGGACCCTTGAGCGAGCCGGGCGTCACGGTGACCAGACCGTCGCGCTCGCTGATACCGACACCGAGCGAGATCAGCGCCGAGCGCATCAGCGAGGTGTCGCGCGCGGCGAGCAGCCCGGACAGCGTCGACGGTCCGTCCGCGATCGCGGCGAGGATCAAGGCCCGATTGCTGATCGACTTCGACCCGGGCACGGTGAGCCGCCCGCTGACCGCTCCCGGTGGGCGCGGCGCCGGCCAGCCCTCGGTGATCCCCATCTCGCTCCTTCGGCTCAGGTTCTTGACGCCCTGAGCCTATCGGCAAGCGACGCTGAGCCTGGCGTCAGCCGAAGGGGAGTTCCGCTCTCGCCGCGTGGGCGGCCAGCTTGGCTTCGCGGCGAGCCGTCCGGGTGAGCTGCTTCGTCTCGCGCTTGGCGAGCTTGCCCGCGCGTCGCGTCTCCCGCTTGACCGCCTTCGCGCCATGGCTGGCCCGCCAGGCGACGCCCGGCTTGCCCTCGGTGTCGACCGCGGCCAGCAGCAGGCCGCCCATCATGCCCAGGTTCTTCATGAACTGGATCTTCTGGTTCGCCTTGGCGTCCTTGTCGGTCTCGTTCCAGAAACTGTGCCCGGCGAGCGTGGTCGGCACCAGCGAGGCAGCCAGCAGCACCGCGCCGAGCCGGCGGCCCTTACCGCTGGCCAGCGCGACTCCGCCCAGCATCTGGGCGGCGCCGTTCAGCCTGACCAGGTTCGCCGTGCTGTCCGGCAGCCGGTCGCCAACCTGAGCAGGTGTCACCTTCTTGATCAGTGGCACCACCCGGTCGGTCACCGGCTGGGCCCTCGTCACGAACGGTTCCGGTGAGCGGACCGCTTTCGCGCCCTGCACGATGAAAATGGTCGACAGTAACGGCCTGGCCAGTGCACGCACGACAGTCATGGCTCCTTCTTACCTCGTCCGACAACCTGAACGGCACACCAGGTGCCCCGGTGTGTCTTGTACCCACCCCTAAATCGGGCAGCCGTCCGGGCCACACGCCCCGGCGTCCGAGCCGCCCGGAGCGGTGATCAGCGTCACCGGTTGCCGATCGGCGTTCGCCCGGCGGAGCGCCTCGCGGAACACCTCGACCGGCTGCGCGCCGCTGACGCCGTACTTCTGGTCGATCACGAAGAACGGCACCCCGTTGGCGCCGTATGCGAGAGCCTGCGCCTGGTCGGCGGCGACCTCGTCCTCGTACGCCGTACCGGCCAGCACCTCCGACACCCGTACTTCGGGGAGGCCGATCTCGACCGCGAGGCGGGTCAGCGTCCCGTGGTCACCCATCGGCAGCCCTTCCGTGAAATAGCCGCGCAGGAACCGCTCCTTCAGCCGTTCCTGCGTGTCGGCCGGGATCTCGCCGGCCTCGCGCAGTTCGCGGGCCAGGTGCAGCACCCGGTGCGCGTCGACGGTATTGGCCGCCTTCGCCTCCTCGAGGTGGAACTCCAGGCCCGCCTCGGCCGCGACCCCGGTCACCCGCTCGTTCGCCTACAGCCCGAACTCACGGCCGCCACCGAACTTCTCGCCCAACCTGGTCGCCAGGTCGCGCTCGTCGTCGTTCGTGGCCGACGGGTCGAGCTGGAAGCTGTGCCAGACCACCTCCGCCTGATCGCCGG
The DNA here is from genome assembly GCF_014217565.1 of Kribbella qitaiheensis. Classification (NCBI taxonomy): domain Bacteria; kingdom Bacillati; phylum Actinomycetota; class Actinomycetes; order Propionibacteriales; family Kribbellaceae; genus Kribbella; species Kribbella qitaiheensis. Next base: position 1,996,749 of record NZ_CP043661.1, on the reverse strand, counting down.
ACTGGGTCAGGGCCTGCTCCAGCCGCCGCTTGCCGATGTAACACCACGGGCAGACGACGTCGGACCACACATCAATACGCATAGCCAATGGCAACTGGCCGCCCCGGGGTGGTATTCCCGGGGCGGCCAATGGGTGGTGGTTAGTGCGCGGCCTTCTCGATCAGCTTGGTGACGGTGCCCGATTCGGAGAGCATCACCAGGTGCGAGGCGCCCTTCACCTTGACGATGTGGGCTCCGGCGCGCTCGGCCATGAACAGCTCGCCGGCCGGCGGGATCGCCTTGTCGCCGGACGGGATCAGCGCGTACTTCGGGAGGCTGGCCGGCGCCGACTTGGCGACCGGCTCACCGAACACAGCGGCGGCGACGGGTCGCTGCGAGGCGCCCAGTACGGCGGCTTCGCGGGCCGGGAGATCCGCGGCGAACACAGCCCGGAACGACTCCGCCTTCATCACCAGGTCGGCGCCACCGGCGTACGTGATGGTGTTGGTCGTGCCGGGACCGATCTCGCTGCCCGGGTACTTCGCGTTGAGCGCGCCGATCGTTTCGCCGGCTTGCGGGATGAACGCCGCGACGTAGACGGGCGACTTCACTTCGGCCGTCCCGGCGAGCTGGGTGATCAGCGCTCCGCCGTACGAGTGGCCGACGAGCACCTTCGGGCCGGGGATGCCGGCCAGTACGCCGGTCAGGTAGCTGGTGTCGCCGGCGATGCTGCGGAGCGGCACAGCCGGTACGACGACCTTGTAGCCGTCACGCTGCAGGCGCTCGGTGACACCGGCCCAGCTGGCGCCGTCGGCGAACGCGCCGTGGACCAGGACGATGGTCGGCTTCGGGTCCTTCGGGTGGGCGACGGCAGTGGTGACCGTGGTCGCGCCGGTGACGAGCAGGGCGGCGCTGGCCGCTACTGCGAGGATGCGGCGAATCATGAGTTGGCTCCGGTCTCTACTGCAGTGGCGATGAAGGCCGCGACGGCCTTCGGCTGGGAGACGGCGACCGCGTGCGAGCCGTCGACCTCGATCGTGGTGGAGTTGCTGCGGGCGGCCATCTTGCGCTGGCCGTCGGGGTGGATGGCCTGGTCGCCGGTGGCGACCAGGGTGAAGGACGGCAGCCGCTTCCAGCTGGCCGGGCCGGCCTTCTCCTCGAACGCCGCGGCGGCGATCGGGCGCTGGGTCCGGGCGCCGAGCTCGTTACCGGCGACATCGGCCGCGAACAGCTTCGGGTAGGCGTCGACGGCGATGCTCAGCCACGGCTCCTCGCCACCGTCACCGGTCGGCAGCAGGTGCGGCACCAGGCCGGAGGCGAAGTCGTTGGCGGGGAAGGAGCCGAGCAGGTCCTGCAGGCTCTCGCCCTCGTCCGGTGAGAAGGCGGCGACGAAGACCAGTCCGGTGACGTTGTCGGCCTGGTTCGCGGCGGTGGTGATCACCGCGCCGCCGTAGGAGTGGCCGACCAGTACGACCGGGCCGTCGATCTCGCGGACCTGGGCGGCGATCCGGCTGCCGTCGAGGCCCGGGCCGCGCAGCTCGTTGGCCAGGGCGAGGGCCGGGATGCCGCGGCTCTTCAGTTCGGTGATCACGCCGTTCCAGCTGGACGCGTCGGCGAACGCGCCGTGTACCAGGACGACGGTGGGGGTGTTCTCGCTCATCTTCTGTTCCTCGATCTCGTCTGCGGGTTTTCCGGCACCGCAAGGAAACTCCGGAAACAGGAGTCGGCGGATCGACCGAACAGCGGAACTCGTCAGGCCCGGCAATGGGTGCGCGAGCGGCCGCCGCACCCGAATCTCATGCGTTTGGGGGAGACGCGAACCGCTCGAGCACCAGGCGGGTGAGCTGGACCCGCGAATTGACCCCGAGCTTGCCGAAGGCCGCCCGTAGATGAGTGCCGACCGTGCTGGCCGACAGCACCAGCTCATCGGCCGCAGACCGGTTCGTGTGGCCCTCTGCCACCAGCAGGGCCACCCGGCGCTCCATCGGCGTCAGCGCCTCCCACCCGGTATCAGGACGATGCTGTACTGCGGCCCACCGCCTTCGGCGTACTCCGGCCGCCTGCAAGACGGCCTGGACCCTGCCGGCGGGTGTGGTCGCCCCGTGTTCGGAGTACGAGTCCAGTGCGCGCTCCAGCGTGGCTACACCGATCGAGCGGTCGCCGTGTTCCAGCTCGGCCCGGCCGTAGAGCTCCTCGGCCCTTGCCAGCAGCAGCGGCCTGCAGTTCGTCCAGGCGTTTGAGCGCGCCGTCGAGATCGTCGAGCTGGGCCCGGCAGAACAGCTCGGCCAGTTCGATGCGGAAGTACGGCGGGCTGCCGATCTCAGCCGTCTTCGTCGCCCGAACCTGGGCGTAGCGATCCCGTGCGACCTCGTACCGGCCTTCGACCTGCGCCTTGAGACCCGCGGCCAGAAGCTGTACTGCGCGAGCTACCGGGTCCTCAGTCTCGAAGGGATCCTCGACCCCGGCCAGGACCCAGTACGCCGTGAGGCGCTCGGCCAGGTGTGGTGCTGCGCCTTCGATGGCGAGCGCAGCCGGGTCCAGCTGGCCGCTGGCCCACTGCTGCGGTGCCAGCCGGAGTCGGATCGACGCCGTGAGATCCGGTGTCACCGGGCCGCGGAAGAGGACGGTCCCGCTCAGCAGGTCGTCGGCGAAGGCCTTGGCATCGTCGTACCGGCCGCCGGCCAGCAGCACCTGGACGACGTCCTCACCGACCTCGCTACGCAGCGGGTGGTCGACCGGGGTGAGTTCGAAGGTCTCCTGGATCACCTTGATGGCGGTGGTCGACATGGTGGCCAGTAGCTCCTGCGCGGCCTTTCGCAGCGTGCCGGTCGCGTCTTCATCACCCGGCGCCGCCGTGGCCAGCAGATGTGGTGCTGCTGCGGCAGGGCCTCGACCGGTGGCGAGCAGTAGGTTCGCGATCGCCCGGTGCAGAGCCCGCTGAGCAGAAGGCGGCACATCAGCCAGTACTGCGGACCGCAGCAGCTCGTGCCGGAAGGTGAGCGTGGCACCGCTGTCGAGGAGCAGGCCGGCCTGGATCGCCTCGTCGAGAGCGCCGGCCAGCTTGGCGATCGCCTCCTTCATCAGCTCGGCGACGTCCTCCAGCCGGAACTCACTGCCGAAGACGGCTGCCGTACGCAGCAGCTCGCGGCACAACTCCGAAGTACTGGCTGTCCTGCGCCGGACGCCTTCGACCAGGCCGTCGGGGAGGCCCGCGTCGGTGAGATAGAGACCGGCAATGAGCTGCTCGGCCAGGAACGGAATGCCCTGTACTCCGCCGAGCCGAACGGACAGGCTCGGATCGACCGCAGCATTCGGCCGGTCGGCCGCCAACTCCAGCACGGCCTCGGTGCTGAGCGGGGCGAGCTGGATGGAGTTCACCGGGACCTGCTCGCGCACGGCGTCGATCAGCTGGTCGGTGACCCCGCCCGGTGCGGGTCTGGTGGCCAGCAGCCACAGGACCTTGCACTCGGACAGCCGGGCGACGACGACCCGTAGTACGAAGTTGGTGAGGGGGTCTGACCACTGGGCGTCGTCCAGAACGATCAGTGCGACTTCACCGTCGAGGCGACGGCCGATGAGGTCTGCCAGCCGCTCGGCCAGCCACAGCGGTTGGCCATTGAGAGCAGCAAGCTCCAGGAAGTGCTCGGTGCTGACCAGCGGTTCCGGACCTACGCGGAGAGCGGGCGCGAGCGATGCGAGTGGGCTGATGTCGTCTGTCTGGTGTGCGGCCGCAGTAGCGACCAGGAAGCCCTGCCGCTCGGCCTGCTCGACTGCTGCTCGGAGTAACGCCGACTTGCCGATGCCTGGCTCGCCAGTGACCACCGCAAGCGACGCCTTGCCGTCCTGGGCTGCCCGCAACGCGTCCAGCAGGCGCCCTAGCTCAGCCGAGCGCCCACGCAGCGGGTCCATGGGCACTTTCTACCAGCTACAGCCGCAGACCTGGTCAGGCGCAGCGGCGGACAGCTAGTAGCGCATAAGCACGGGCGCAGTGGAGGACCTCGGCCAGCGCGACGTGCTCATCGACAGCGTGGGCGTAGCGGACATCTCCGGGCCCGTACTGCAGCGTCGGGATGCCTGCGCCGGTGTACTGGCGCAGATCCGAACCGTAGGGTCCGCCCTTCACCTCTGGCGCCTCGGCCCCGGCCTCGGTAGCCGCGCGCAGGATGTCGTCGAGCAGCGGATCGCCCTCCGGAAGCAGACCGGACGCGAAGATCCCACCCGGCCAACTCACCTGGACCGGGTGATCGCTCAGCCACGCGTCCTTGGCGCAGGCTTCGGCGATGGCTCGTTCGAAGGCTTGCCGCGCCTCGGCGACCGGCTCACCCAGGCGTACGCCGTACCGTCCTTCCGCGACGAGCAGATCCGGCACGGTGCTGGCCCAGTCGCCGGCCTGGATGGTGCCGACCGACAACGGGTTGGCCAGGTCGAGGTGCTTCAGCAGGGGATGCGGATCGCGGTTGCGCTCGGCCTCCAGCGCCTGCAGCGCATGGTGGATCGGCTCGAACTTCTCGATCGCACTGACGCCCCGGGTCCGGGTCGAGCCGTGCGTCGCGAGGCCGGTGAGCTCCAGCCGGAACGTCAGCGAGCCCGCGTTGGCCGGGATCACCCCGCCCGCGGTCGGTTCCGCGATCAGGCAGGCCTCGCCGGTATGGCCGCGCTTCAACGTCGCGAACGCGCCGATGCCGCCGTCCTCCTCGCCCACCACGGTGTGCACGGCCAGCGGCTTCTTCAGGCTGATTCCGGCAGCGGCGATCGCGGCGACGGCTCCGATGATCGCGGCCAGGCCGCCCTTCATGTCGCACGTCCCGCGGCCCCACATGATCCCGTCGGAGATGCGCGCCGAGAACGGATCGCCATCCGGCCACAGGCTCGGATCGCCGGTCGGCACCACATCCGTGTGGCCGTTCAGGATCAAACCCGGCGTCGTTCCGCCATCGCCCAGCGTGCCCACGCAGCCCCACGCCTCGGACCGCTCGACCTCCATGCCGGGGAAGTCGGCGTCGGCGGTGATCGACGGGAGGTCGATCTCCCAGTGGTCGACCGTCAGCCCTAGTTGTTCGAACCGCTCCGCACACCAGGCCTGTACGTCGACCTCGGCCGCGGTGCCGTCCACGCTCGGGATGCGGATCAAGGTCCGCAGATCGTCGACGATCCGCTGGTCGTCGACGGCGGCCAGCACGGCCTTTTCGATCTCGGAGGTCATCTTTCGGTCTCCCGCTCCATCGGCCGGCGGTCTGAGCACCAGTCGCCAGTCGCACTCGCCAGGCCAGGGCTCGGCTGCACCCTACACGCGCCTTGCCGGGCCTGCGGCACCACCGATCGCCTGTCAACCGGTCTGCCCGATCGGCGGACGAAGTCCACCCGATCAGCCGACAACACCCCTCGGTGATCGCTGTCACTCTTCGTGATGACGGTCCGGCCTGGATCGGAGCGAACCTGCACTTCGGATCCCCTCACGGGGAGAGGAGAACCATCATGCGGAACAAGAAGAGGATCATCCTGGCGGGCGTCGCAGTAGCCGTCATCGGCGCCGGCTCAGCCTTCGCCTACTGGAGCACCACTGGTTCCGGCACGGGCTCGGGTACGACGGCTGCCTCGAACGGCACGGTCGTCCTGCACGCATCCTTCGCCAACGGCCTGACGCCGGGCGGCAGCACCCCGGTCAGCTTCACAGCGGACAACGCCGGCTCTTCCAGTCTGCAGGTCGGCACCGTCACCACGGTCGTCACCGCCTCCGGAACCTGTGACGCTTCCTGGTTCAGCGTGGCCCCGGTGGCCGAGAACCAGACCATCGCAGCCGGTGCGAGCGGTGTCGCCCTGGCGAACGGCGGCACGCTCACGTTCACCGACGCGCCTGTCAACCAGGATGCCTGCAAGAGCGCGACGATCACGCTGACTCTGAGCAGCAACTAGTCAGACTCGGGTGTTCTCGGGGCCGGGTGGGGGGAGCTCGCCCGGCCCGTGAACGCCGCAGTGTTTCCAGGTCAAACCAGCCGAAAGGAGTGAGGTTCAGATGTCGCCCAGGCGAGTGTTTCCCGCCCTTCGGTCTGCCAATGCCGCCACGAAACTCTTCCTGGCCGGGCTGCTGTTGCTACTCACAGCCGCGGGTGTCGCGTACGGCGCCAAGCCGGCCAAGCCGGGCATCACACTCGGGATCTCACCCGCCAGCCAGTCCATCACGCAGGGCAAGTCCGCGACCTACACCGTGGCGATCACGTCGGCCGGCGGGTTCACCGGCAAGGTGACACTGACCGCGAGCGGTTTGCCGAGCGGAGCGTCGGCGGCCTTCAGCCCGTCTTCCGTAACGCTGACCTCCGGTAGTACGGGCAGCACGACTCTCACAATCAGCACAACGTCGAGTACGCCGATCGCGTCGAGCACGATCACGGTCAGGGGCACCAGCGGCAACGTGAGCGGCACGGTTGTCGCCGGTCTGACAGTGAACGCACCCCTGTCGAGCGCCTTGTCAATGAGCGCGACGCCGGCCTCGGTCACCATGGCGCCAGGCTCCACAGCTGTGTTCACGGTGCAGTTGGCGCGCACGAACTTGCCCGGCTCAGTCACGTTCGCAGTACTGGGCGGTCTGCCCGCGGGGGCGACGGCTACCTTCACACCGAACCCGACGACCGGGAACTCTTCAGCACTGCAGATCACCACACCCGCTACGGCGGCCGACGGCGGTTTCACCCTGTACCTGGTGAGCTCCGGCAAGGACCGGGGCGGGACCACGCGGTACGCCTATGCGAGCGTCGGTTTGGTCCTCGCCAAGGCCGGCAATCCGTTCACCATCTCCGGGAACCTGTCGGGTGCACTGGCACCCGGCCTCTCCCGCCCGCTGGATCTCACGCTGGCCAACCCGAACAAGAAGCCGCTGTCCGTCACCAACCTGACTGTGACAGTGAAGACGGTGACACGGACGGCGTACGCGATCGCTCACAACCAGCCCTGTACAACGGCCGACTACGCGGTCACGCAGTACAGCGGCTCTTATCCGCTCACCGTGCCAGGCAACGGCAGTGCATCACTGTCCAGCCTAGGTGTCAGCACCTCCGCCCAGCCGAAGGTGTCCATGCTCAACACCGCGCTGAACCAGGACGGCTGCAAGGGCGCCACCCTGACGCTCGCGTACTCCGGCTCAGGACAGGGGAGCTGAACCATGATCCGCAGACGCTTGCTCCTCCTGCTCGGTGCCACTGTCGTCCTGCTGACGGCGACTGGAGTTGCCCTGGCCTTCTGGACCACGTCCGGCGCCGGTGCAGGCAGCGCAATGACCGGCACGCTGGCACCGCCGACGAACGTCACCGCTGTGGCAACACCGGGCAATGGGACTGTCCACGTCAGCTGGACCGCGTCCAGTCAGGCGACCGGCTACTACGTCATCCGCGTTCGCAACAGCGACAGCTCGTCTGCTGCGGCTTGCGGCACATCTCCTGCGCAACCAACAGCTACGACGTCTTGTGGCGACCTCGCTGTGGCAGACGGGATCTACCACTACACAGTCATCGCCGTACGAGGCAGCTGGACGGCCACGAGCGCTTCGAGCAACAACGTGACCGTCAACAACACCAGGCCCGCAGTCACCGTCAACCAGGCAGCAGGACAAGCCGACCCGACCAAGACCGCGCCGATCAACTTCACTGCTGTCTTCAACGCCAGTGTCACCGACTTCAGCAGCTCCGACGTCACAGTTGCTCCTGGTACTGCGACGGTCGTCGTCACCGGCAGCGGGACGACGTACAACATCGCGGTCGGCGGGCTGACCAGCAGCGGGCCCGTGACCGCGTCAATCGCAGCGAACACCGTGCACGACGCAGCAGGCGCAGGAAACACCGCGTCGACCAGCACCGACAACACAGTCACCTACGACGTAACAGCGCCAACAGCACCCGCGCCGGCTGCGACCGCTGCCGTCACCTTCGGCACCAGCCCTCTCTTCGTCAACAACGAACCAGTAACCCTCACCGACGCGGCCACGGACTCCAACTCAGCCGTCGCATCCGTCACCTACTACTACTGCCTTGCTGCGACACCAACCTGCACCAGCGGAACCTCAATCGGCTCTTCCTCAAACGCGGCGAGCAACTTCGCCTTCACCACACCGTCGCCACTCGCACCAGAGGGTGCCTACAAGGTCATCGCAGTAGCGACCGACACCGCCGGCAACATCAGCGCCCCAAGCCCGGCAACCCTCATCACCGTAGACACCACCCCACCAACCGTCACCCGCCCCACCGTGAACGGACACTCCTGATGAGCGCCTTCAGAACCCCGAGGCACCGCCTAACCTGGCTGATCGCCGCCCTGATCACAACCCTGATCGGCATAGCTATCGGCATCACCAACGGCACCTCCGCCTTCGCTGCCGGCAGCGTCAGCAGTGTTACCTTCACCGGATCGACGCTGGTAGCTAAGGCACCAGCTAACTGGACCGTGGGATTCACGACCAGCAACGGGCAGGGCTCGCTCGCCGCCGGCGGCACCATCACCGCCACGTTTGATCCGGCCTTCACTGTCACGGGCGGCCTGAGCGTAACTCTGGGTTCCACCTTCGTTGGCTGCTCGGCGACGGCGAGCGGATCTTCCTCAGGTGCAATCACGGTGGTCCTGACGGGCAATCCATGTGCACTTGCGAAAGCCACCTCCGCAAGTCTCACGATCACAGGGATCGTCAATCCACTCCCAGGTTCCTACGCGAACACGACCTTCAGCGTTGCCACGTCTAGCGACACAACGGCCGTCTCACCGTCCGCAGGAGTGACCACAGCCGCTGGTACGGCCACGCAGTTCGCGTTCACCCAACAGCCGGCAGGTGCGGTCAGCGGTACCGCATTCACTACTCAGCCGAAGGTGGCTGTGCAAGATGCCTTTGGCAACACTGTGACCACCGACAACACAGTTGTGACTCTGTCCATCACGTCGGGCACGCCGAGTGCTGGCGGGCCAGGAGTACTTAGTGGCTGCACCTCTGTGAGATCCGGTGGGGTGTCCACCTTCTCCGGGTGCAAGATCAACACGGCCGGGACGTCGTACCGGCTGCACGCCGCGGGCACCTCTCTGACGTCGGGCGACAGCGCGGCGTTCAACGTGACGTCGGGGCCGGCGGCACAGTTGGCCTTCACCACCGCGCCGCCTGCAGCCGGTACCGCCGGATCAGCATTGCCGACCTTCCGGGTATCCGTTGAGGACGCCTCGGGCGATCCGGTCACAACCGGAAGCGGATCGACCGACATCATTACGTTGAGCATTGCCAGTGGACCGCCCGGGGGCACCTTCAACGGGGGAACCACCAGCGTGTCCGCGGTAGCAGGTGTGGCGACTTTCAGCGGCGTCGTGTTCAACACGGCAGGCAGTTACACGCTGACGGCCTCGGACGCGACGGCCGGTCATACCGGCTTCACCACTGCGACGAGTGGTGCAATCGTGATCAGCCCGCAGGGCGGCAGCAGGCTTGTGTTTGTTCAAGGGCCGTCGTCTGTGTTTGCTGGATCGACTATGTCGCCTGCGGTCACGGTGCAGCTTCAGGACTCCAACGGGAATGCGGTGAGCACGTCCGGGGTCAGTGTCACGTTGGCGTTGTCTTCCGGGGTCGTTGATGGGGGGGCTTCGGCGACCACCAACAGCTCGGGGCGGGCTACCTTCAGTGGGGTTGTCATCAACACTGCGGCAGTGGCGCTCACTATGACGGCGTCGTCTGCTGGGCTTACCGCGACTGCGGCATCCGCGCCGTTCAACGTGACCGTTGCTGTGAGCAACGGAGCGGCGCTCACCGATGCGGCCAGCGACGGCGGAGCCGGTGTGAAAACGGTCGCGTACTACTACTGCACGGGTTACACCGGCGCGTGCACTAGTGCGAGCTGGACGTCGATCGGCTCCTCGACCACAGCGGCGGGGAACTACCCCGTGACATGGAACGCCCAGCCGGCCAACGGTGCATATCGTCTCGTGGTGGTGGGGACGGACAACGTCACCAACGTGAGCCAGCCCAGCCAGTCCATCCCTGTCACCGTCTCCAACTAGTTCCTGCTGGCCTGCCAACCGGCCCTCCTCGGCGACGGATGATGCCGAGGAGGGCCGGTCTGCAGTTCTTAAGGCGTGAGGCGGTGGAGGTCGCGCGGGAACAAGGTGACCTCGCGGACGTTCTCGGCGCCGGTGAGGCGGGCCACGAAGCGTTCGAGGCCGATGGCGAAGCCGCCGTGCGGTGGCATGCCGTGCTTGAACGCCTGCAGATACGACTCGTACGCCGGGTCTTCGGCCGATTGGCCGCGTGCTTCGAGCGCTGCCGCGTAGTCGCTGTAGCGGTGCAGGCGCTGACCGCCGGTGACCAGTTCGACCCCACGGAACAGCAGGTCGAACGAGTTGGACCAGCGTGGGTCAGACGGCTGCGAGTGGGTGTAGAACGGCCGCTTGACCATCGGATAGCCCTCGACCGCGACGAACGCGCTGCCGTGTTCCTTCAACGCCCACTCGCCGATCGCCCGCTCGTCGGCCGGCGACAGGTCCGGCTCGTCCGGGTCGGCCCCGGCCAGCTTGAGCGCTTCGCTGAAGTGCAGCACCGGTACTTCGGCCGGAATCTCGGGCAGTTCGACGCCGAGCCGTTCCAGCGCGGAGGCGGCTCTGGTCCCGACCGTGGCGAGCATCCCGGCGAGAACCTCCCGCAGTACGGCGAGGACGTCGCGATGGTTCTCGATGAAGCCGAACTCGGCGTCGAGCGAGACGTACTCGGCCAGGTGCCGGACCGTGTCGTGCGGTTCGGCACGGAACACCGGGCCGACCTCGTAGACGCGTTCGAACACGCCGACCATCGTCTGCTTGTAGAACTGCGGCGACTGGGCCAGGTACGCCGGGCCGCCGAAGTAGTCGAGCGCGAAGACGTTCGCGCCGGACTCGGTCGCCGTACCGACGATCTTCGGCGTCTGGATCTCGGTGAACTCCAGCCCGTCGAGCGTGCTCCTGAACCCGTGCAACGCCGCCGCCGCGATCTCCCAGCCGGCCCGGATCGCCGGATGCCGCAGGGCGACCGGCGCGTTGTCCAGGACGACAGGAAGCCCCGCGCCGACAGTGGGTCGCCACAGCTCGATCGGCGGCGTCTGAGCCGGCTCGGTCAGCGGTGTGATGGTCGGGTCGACGATCTCGGCGCCGCCGGGTGCCTGCGGATTGGCAGCCACCAGGCCGGTCACCTGGACGACGGTTTCTTCGCCCAGTTCGTCCAGCTGGGCTTGGGCTTCCGGGCCCTTGACGACGATCTGGCTGAGGCCCGATCTGTCGCGCAGGATCAGGAACCCGACGGCTGCGAGCCGTCGTCTTCGGTGCACCCAGCCGGCCACCGTGACGGTCTGGCCTACTGCTGAGGGGATCTCGTGGTTGAGAATGCGCATCGCTGTTTCACCTCCGTTGGTCTACTCGAACCCCGGAGGTGTGGGCGAAGGGGAATCTCGCGGTGCCACCACACCTTCACCGCCCTGTCGGACGGCCTCTTGCCTTTCATTCGCTCAGGAGTGTCTTCACGACGGCCCGTGCGTCGCCTTCCCAGCTACCGGCGACTCTCTCTGGCACGGGTGAACGGCGTTACTTGTCTCCGTCACCACGAACAAACCCCAGGTTACGGGGAGCGGGCCGCCAGGGCAAAAGAGTTAGCGGCGGCTCGACGCGGGCGGGATCGGCGCTTGGTCGGTGTCGTAGCGACCGCCCGCCGATGCCGTCACGGTGAACTGGTTCGCGACGCCGGTGCCCGGCCAGGCAGCCCATTCGGAGTTGAACGGCCTGCTGTAGTGGTCGGTCCAGCAGGTCGCGCGGCGGATGTCGGTCGAGCGCGAGCAGATCCAGCCGCGGTCCACGTTCGACAGGAAGCTGAGGTTGCGGCCCCAGGAGATCTCCAGCGTGACCCGGCCGGTGGTGCCCTGAATCTGCAGGAACCGGTTGTAGACGAACGGGTTCGGGTCCTGCCGCGGATCCGGTGTGACGATCCGGAGCAGCGACTCGTCCAGCTGGATCGGGGCCAGCGTTTCCGAATCGGTGTCGGAGACCAGGCCGGCCCGTCGCGCTCACCGTGTACGTCCGGGCCGTCGTCGAACTGTCCTGGGGCACGGTGAAGGCCGCGGGCAGCGGAGCAGGCTTGGCCGGGTTGAGCGCGGCACAGGTCTTGTTGGCCTGGCTGCACTTCCACCCGGCCGGGCTCGCCGAGAGCGGCCAGGACAGCGACGCGCCGTACGAGATCTTCAGGGTGACCTTGTCGCGATCGGCGCCGGGGGCAACGGTCAGGATCCGGAAGTGGGTGTCCGGGTCCGCCTTGCCGGCGCTGACCTTCAGGAGGTTCTCGTCCGTGCGCGGCGGCGCCACCAGCGTCTCGGAGTCGTCGTCGTAGAGCCGGCCGGACTTGGCCGAGATGGTGAAGGTGCGATCCGTGGCCGATCCGCCGGTCGGGTTGGCGAAGCTGATCGGCAGCGGTTGCGGGGCGCTCGGGTTCGTGGCGGTGCAGGCGCCGCTCTTGCCGTCCGCGGCCTTGGTGCAGCTCCAGCCGGCATGGGCGCTGATCGGCCACCGCAGCGCCTTGCCGAAGTTGACCGCGATGGTCACCGGCTTGGCGTTCTTCGCCGGGACCTTGATGGTGATCAGCCACTGGCTGCCCGCTGCCGCATCCTCCACCGCTTCGGCGCGCGCCGCCGGCCCGTAGCTGCTCGGGACGCCGCCGCCGGACGGCGGCGCGCTGATGGTCAGCAGCCCTTCGTCGAAGATCGGCGTCGTCGGCTCCGGTGGAGTGGGTTTGGGAGTCGCCGGTGGAGGCGTCGTGCCGGGCTCGGTCGGCTCGGGCTGGGTCGGCTCCGGCTGGGTCGGCCGGACCGTCGGCGGTTCGACCGTGGGGGGCTTCACCGTCGGTGGTTTCACGGTCGGCGGGTTGACCGGCGGTTGCTGGGTCGGCTGGGACACCGGCGGCTTGCTGATCGCGGCCGGTGGGGTGTCCTTGCCGGTGAGTGCCATCGCCGCGATGACGGCGACCACTGCGACCACGACGACGGCGCCGCCGGTCGCCGCCGTACGGGTGCTGTTCTCGGTGACCTTCCGCCAGCCGGTGACGAAGAAGCCGGCCAGGCCGATCTTGGCGCCCGTGCCTGCCGCTGCGAGGTAGCCGATGCCGGCGGTGCCGAGCAGGGCCGGGGCGAGCAGTGCGGGTAGCGCGCTGTTGATCTCGACGAGCTCCAGATAGACCGCGGTGCACTGGGCGCAGTCGTCCAGGTGCTCGCGGACGTTGTGGTTCTCCCGCTTGGTCAGGCCGCCGCGGACATACGCGCCGAGCCGCTCCGTGGTCCAGCGGCACCGGTCGCCGGCCACGTCGGCCAGGTGCTGCTGCAGGTAGGCCTGCCGAAGTCCTTCGCGGGCTCGATAGGCGAGCGCGGAGACGCCGTTCGCGGTCAGGCCGAGCAGGGGAGCGATGGCAGCGGGCTTCTCGCCCTCCACCTCGGTGTGCCAGAGCACGGCCTGCCACCGCTCGGGCAGCGATGCGAAGGCCTTCGCGGCCGCGCCTGACTCGAACCCGGTGACGGTCGGATCCTCGAAGGTCTCCGGATCCCGCTCGTACGCCGCGATGTCGTCGGTGCTCTGGACCTTGCGGCCGGCCCTGATCCGGTCGACGTGCACCCGGCGGACCGTGGTCAGCAGGTACGCCCGGAAGGAGAGGTCGGGGCCACCACCGCCGCGGAGCGCGTCCAGCACCTTGGCGAAGGCGTCGCTGGCCAGGTCGTCCGCGTCGTTGGCCGGGACCAACTGGCGCGCCATCCGGACAGCGGCATGGTGATGCCGGCCGAACAGCTCGCCGTACGCCTCGAGATCACCGGCGCGCACGCGGGCGATCAGCTCCGCGTCACTGGGCGCTTCCGGCGCTTCCATCTGGCGTTCCCCCTGGTTTGTCACGACGTCCTCACGGTCTGTCACTTGGTTGCCGGAGACAAGGTTCCCACGAGGGACGAATCCGTGCACCTTCATGACGACGGCGGCTATCGCGAGGTTACGCGAAAAAGTTTTCTGAATCCGCGTCATGAACCGGCCCGGGTGCTGTCTCACTCCCAGAACGACGCCTCCGGCCGACCGGCCGGGAGACGAAGGGACCGAGGAGGGCCATGTCGCTGTTCGCGGATTTCCGCAGACGGTTCGAGTTGCGCCCACCGCGGCCCCTGAACCTGGCGGGGTCGCCCGCCCGGATCCGTCCGGAGGCGTCGTCCGTAGAGCAACCGTGCGGAAGGAGGGAGCCGCACGGCACAGCTGGCATCGACCGCAGCGCCTATCTCGCGATTGCTGAAGCGTTGAAGGACGGTGCCGACGTTGTGCCTGCCAGTGACGAGGTCGGCCGCCGGTTGGCGGAGGACGGGGTCTCGTTGCTGGAGGCACTGGATGGGCTGGGTGCGCTGTACCACGCGATCGGCGGGGGCGAGCCTGCTTTCGAGGCGGTACGCGCACTCAGTTCCAGTTGGGCCGAGGCGTCACTCATCTACCTGCACTCCTTGTCGTGCGAGGACCCGCTGACCGGGCTGTCCAGCCTGGCGCACCTGCGGTCCCGCCTCGGCGAGATCTACCGGGAGGCCGATCTCCGTGGCACATCCGTACCGGCGACCCATGCACTGGTCGTGGTCGAACCGCTCAACCCGCCCGGCCTCACGACGCTGGACCGCGAGCTCCGCCTCATCGACGTCGCGGAGTGCCTGCGGATCGTGTTCGCCGGCGGTGACGTACTCGGCCGTCTCGGCGCACGCCGCGCGGCGGCGCTCGTCGGCCGCGAGCCGAACCTGCCGGACCAGGTCGAGACGGCTCGAGCGCTGATCAGGCACTGGCGGATGGACACCGACGAACCGCAACACGCCCGGTTCTGGATAGAAGGCCTGCCCGCCTCGGCCGAATGGGGCGGCCGGCTGCTGGGCGAACTCGCAAGACCGTCCTAGGACTTTGCGTCCGGTCGCCGACAGGGGGGTGTCCGGGCGCAATCGAACCGGTGGCGGATCGCCTATCACGGGGTAGGCGATCCGTCGCCGCCGTCCTCACCGATCCGTACTGCGTTGTGTCGGTCCAGCTGGCTAGGGTGACTTCCATGTGTGGTCGTTATGCATCCAGCCGGGATCCGGCCGATCTGGTGGTCGAGTTCGAGATCGACGCGGGCAACGTCCGGGAGTCCGTCCAGGACCTGCCGGACAACTACAACGTGGCCCCGACCAACCCGGTGATCGCCGTGGTCGAGCGGAAGAACCGCGAGCAGCCCGGCGAGGTCGTCCGCAAGCTCACCCTGGTGAAGTGGGGCCTGGTGCCGTCCTGGGCGAAGGACACCTCGATCGGCAGCCGGCTGATCAACGCCCGGATGGAGACGGTCGCCGAGAAGCCCGCGTTCAAGAAGGCCTTCGCGACCAGGCGCTGCATCCTGCCCGCCGACGGCTATTACGAGTGGTACGAGACCGACCAGAAGCTGAACGGCAAGCCGGTCAAACAGCCGTACTACATCCGTCCGGCCGACGGGGGAGTGCTGGCGATGGCCGGGCTCTACGAGATCTGGCGGGACAAGTCCGTCGCCGATGCCGACAAGGACGAGGCGTGGCTGTGGACCTGCACGGTGCTGACCACCACGGCGACCGACGACCTCGGCCGGATCCACGACCGGATGCCGTTGCTGGTCGAGCCCGAGCGGTACGACGCCTGGCTGGATCCGCTCAGCTCGGACCCGGACGAGCTCCGCGACCTGCTGGTCCCGGCCGCGCCCGGCCGACTGGAGGCGTACGCCGTCTCGAGGGCGGTCAGTTCGGTGAAGAACAACGGGCCCCAGTTGGTGGTTCCGTTGCCACCCGACGGAGTCGACCCGATCGACAAGCCGGAGGAGCCCGAAGAGATCACCCTGTTCTGACCCGGGGCGCGGCGAGCCGTAGTACGGGCCGGAACTGACAGGATGGGGCCGTGACCGACGAACGGATTGTGGCGACGCCGCACGGTGAGGCCCGGATCGTGGCGCACCGGGCCCGGCGACCGGTGGCGACGCTCGCGCTCGGTCATGGCGCCGGTGGTGGCATCGAGGCCGGCGACCTGGCCGCTTTGGCCGCGCGACTGCCCAAACTCGACATGAACGTGTTCCTGATCGAACAGCCGTGGCGGCGGGCCGGGAAGAAGCTCGCGCCGGCGCCGAAGGTGCTCGACGAGGCCTGGATCGCGACCATCGGCCAGCTCCGGATCAGGACGCCGCTGGTGCTCGGCGGCCGTAGTGCCGGCGCCCGGGTGGCCTGCCGGACGGCGGCCGGCCTGGGAGCCTCCGGCGTACTGGCGTTGTCGTTCCCGCTGCATCCGCCCGGCAAGCCGGAGAAGTCGCGGGCCGACGAATTGCAGGGCTCGCGGCTGCCGACGCTGGTGGTGCAGGGGGAGAAGGACCCGTTCGGTACGCCGCAGGAGTTCCCGCCGCTGACCGAGATGGCCGTCGTGCCGGACGGGGACCATTCGTTCAAGGTCCCGAAGCGGGCCGAGCTGACCCAGCAGGAGAGTTACGAGCTGCTGGTCGAAGCTGTGTTCGAATGGGTGACCCGCGAAGTGACCGGCTGAAAGCCGTCCGGGAGGCCGGGAATGGGCCGCCCGGCGGCGGCGTTGTGACGAACATGATGGCAACGAGCCTGGCTCCCGCGCAGAAGACTGGGAAGACACCGGTATTCTCGATCACGATGCCGACTCCCACGACCACAGAGACACCCGAGCAGCGGACCGAGCGCTTCGAGCGCGAGGCGCTGCCTTTCCTCGACCAGATGTACGCCGCGGCGATGCGGATGACGCGTAATCCGTCCGACGCCGAAGACCTGGTTCAGGACACCTTCGCGAAGGCGTACAGCTCTTTCCACCAGTTCACGCCGGGCACCAACCTGAAGGCGTGGCTGTACCGGATCCTGACGAACACGTTCATCAACGGATACCGCAAGCGGCAGCGTCAGCCGACGCAGTCGCCGACCGAGGAGATCGAGGACTGGCAGCTGACCGCTGCCGAGTCGCACACTCCCGGTGGTTTGAAGTCGGCCGAGGCCGTCGCTCTGGAGCACCTGCCCGACTCCGACGTGAAGTCGGCGCTGCAGAGCATCCCGGAGGACTTCCGGCTGGCTGTCTATCTCGCCGATGTCGAGGGGTTTGCCTACAAGGAGATCGCCGACATCATGGGTACGCCGGTGGGCACCGTGATGTCACGCCTGCACCGTGGTCGTCGTCAGCTGCGTGAGTTGCTGGCCGACTATGCCCGGGAGCGGGGACTCATCCCCGGCGAGACCGGTACGAGTTCTTCGGAGGAGGAGTCGTGAGCTGCGGCGAGCACCACGACGTGGACTGCAGTGAGATCCTGCAGCGTGTGTACGTCTTCATCGACAACGAGTTGGAAGACGCCAGCACCGACGAGATCCGCCAGCATCTGGAAGAGTGCGCTCCTTGCCTCGACCAGTACGACCTGGAACGCAGCGTCAAGAAGCTGGTCGGCCGTTGCTGCGGCGACGAGCACGCCCCCGACTCCCTGCGCGCCAAGATCCTCCTACGCCTCACCGAGCTCCGCGTAGAAATAACTACGACTGACTAATCGCCGACCGGGTTGTCGGTGAGAAGCCGGCGGGCGTCGGCTTCGTCGTTGGGGGAGATGGCCGCGAGCAGGGTTGCGGCCTGGTGCCAGAGGGTGTGGGCTTCGGGGAGCTTGTTCTGGGCGGCCTGGATCTTTCCCAGCTCGATCAGGAGCTGACCTTCGCGCTGGCGGTTGGTGTAGGTGCGGGCGAGCTGCAGACCTGCTTCGGCCTGGACGACTGCTTCCGGGTGGTTGCCGGACTTCCGGTAGACGGCGGCGAGGTGTAGGCGGGTCTCGGCCTGGGAGGTCGGGTCCCCGCCGCGCTCGAAGACCTCGAGGCTGGTCAGCAACGGCTGGACGGCCCGCTCGTACTCGCCGATGGTCAGGTAGATCGTGCCGGCGGTCTGGTGCCGCTTGCCCAGGGACCGGAGATTGCCGGACGCTCGCGCCAGGTCGATGCTGACGGCCCAGGAGTGCTGGGCCTCGTCGAGCTCACCCCGCAATGCGTACCCCCGGCCGAGGGCGAGGTGGCTGATTCCCTCCAGGGACTCGTCGCCGATCTGCTGGCTGAGCGCAAGCCCTTCCTGGGCCCATCGCAGCGCCTCGTCCGGCTCGTTCAGCAGCGCGTGGACGAAGCTGAGGGACGTGCAGCAGCGGGCCTGTCCGGCCAGGTCGCCGAGCGCCTGGAACATCTCCAGACTGCGGAGCATGTGCACGCGCCCCGGTTCGAGGTCGACCTGCTCGATGTCGGGGATGGCAAGATCGTGTTCCAGCCAGGCGGCGAGCCGGTCGAAGCCGAACTCGCCCGCGAGCTCACGGGCGACCGCGTCGCAGGTGCGCATCTCCGACCAGCGGTCCCGCGTCTCGTAGTACCCGAACAGGGCAAGTCCCAGCTCGGGAATCAGGCTTCGCAGCGTGGGCGATCGGCTGGCCTGGTTGAAGGCCTCGTCCAGGTTGAAGCGTTCTTGGTCCAGCCAGGCCAGGGCCGCCCGGGTGTCGGCAAGCTCGGGCAGCGATCGGGGCAGTGGGCTGGCCAGCTCCAGCCGGTGGTTCCCGGGGTGGGTCAGCTGTTGGCAGCGCCAGGCTATTCCGGTGTAGAGCTGCAGAAGGCGAGTCAGCGCATCGGTCCGGAGGCCTTCCGACAGCACCTGGTGACTGCGTTCGCGGGCGTAGGCCAGGATCAGGTCGTGGAAGCGGTAGCGGCCGGGACCGATGGAGCCCAGCAGGTTCAGGTCGACGAGCCGCTCCAGCATCTGCTCGGCATGCCCGACCGTGTCGCCGAGCAGGTGGGCCGCGGTGACCGTGATCAGCTCGGAGGCGTTCGGCAGCCCGAGCAGGTCGAGTGCGGCGGCCGCCTCCTGGTCGAGCTTGTCGTTGCTGTTGGCAAGGAACTCGACAGAGCCGGCGATGTTGGCCCGGACGCCGGACTCACCGGTCCCGAGCTCGTCCAGCCTGCGGTGCTCGTCCTCGAGTTGCTCGACGACGTACTCGACAGGCCAGGACGGCCGCGCGGCCAGCCGCGCACCGATCAGCCGTACGGCGAGGGGCAGGTGGCCCGTCAGCCGCGCGATCGACCTGGTGGCGGCGCTCTGTGGTGAGACCTGCGAACCGGCCGCGATTCTGGTCAGCAACCGGACGGACTCGGCCTCGGGCAGTGGGGCCAGATTGACCTGGCGGAAACCGGGCAGAGTGGTGAGGGCCCGCCGACTGGTGACGATGACAGCCGAGCCGGGTGCACCCGGGAGCAAGGGGGTCACTTGCCCTGCGCTGTTGGCGTTGTCGAGCACGATCAGCATCCGCAACTCGGCCAACCGGGAGCGATAGAGCGCCGCTGCTTCGTTTACGCCCTCAGGGATCGTCCGGTCATCGACGTCGAGGGATCGCAGCAGCTGACCCAGGGCCTCCAATGGGCTGATCACATCGCCCGGGCCGTAGCCGCGCAGGTCCAGGTAGAGGTGACCGTCGGGGAACTTGTCGGCGGTCAGGTGGGCCGCGTGGATCGCCAGCGCGGTCTTGCCGACGCCGCCCATCCCGGTGACGGCAACCATCCGCACTGTGCCAGGCGCGCCGTCTGCCCTGGTCAGGGTCTGCAGCAGCAGCTCCAGCTGGGCCTCCCGTCCGGTGAAGTCCGACAAGGTCGGCGGTAGCTGCCTGGGCACTTCGGCCACCGGAGCAGTAGGCAACTCGCTCAGCGCGGGTTGCGTTCGCCGGGCGCTCTTTGCGGCGAGTGCCAGCGCCTCGACAGACTTGTCGTCCAGACCGAGCGCTGCGCCGAGTGCATGGATCGTCTCGATCCGAGGCCGCCGCCGGGTCCCACGCTCCAGCAAGCTGACCGCCTGCTCGCTGAGGCCGGCCTTCTCCGCCAGAGCGGCCTGGGTCAGGCCGGCGCTGGTGCGGTGCTTGCGCAACAACGCGCCCAGCTCCTCGTCACCCAACCGACCCACCCCCCGTCCCTGGCCCAGATGAAACCCCTCGTCCGGCCCCAACTCTAGGAGCTTCCACACCGCCCCCGCTCCAGTTGTCCACAGACCCCTACAGTTTTGAAGGATTGTGTGGGTAGTTGTATGTGTTCACTGCGTTAACTGTCTGCCAGAGTTGATCAAGTCAATGAAGCCCGGACCGTGAGGCGGGACACCTTGGTGACCAAGAGGCTGCTGCTCATCCTCGTCGTCGCGGTTGGTGGCGGGGGCTGGGTCGGGTGGGATCGCACGCACACGGCCGGAGTCCGCAACGGGGAAGCCTTCGGGGCCGGAGGGGCGTACGCGACCATCGGTATGAGCCACATCCGCAAAGGGGATGATGTTTTCTATATCGCCCCCGCGCCGAACAACTGTTCGGACGATCAATTGACACTGCGAACAGTCGGCGCAGAAAAGTCATCGCCGGGCCTCGACTATGTGGATGCCAAGGTCTACAAGCGAGCAGATTTCCCGGCCGGGGTGCCACTGACTGGCGGGGGACAGGAGAACTCTGTCGGCGCCGAACTGGCGAGTAGGACCTCTCAGCCGGTGGCCGGATACAAGCTGGATGCGGGGCAGCTGATGGACGATGTGATCTATCTGCATTTCCGCGTGACCACTGATCAGAGACCGCTGGAATCCAGCGGCGTGGCAATCGGCTACCAGCAGGACGGCAGGACCTTCACGCAGGTTCTTCCGGCGGTCTTCCGGCTGGAAAATGCGCCGGCGGGAGCGAAGTGACGAGACGCTACTCCTCAGCCAGCGCCCGGGTGGTCGGTGAGGAGTTGTAGGGCGGCGACTTCGTCGTGGGGGGGAGATGGGGTGCAGGAGGGTTGCTGCCTGGCGCCAGAAGGTCTGGGCCGCGGGAAGGTCGCCCTGTGCGGCGTGGATCCGCCCGAGTCCGATGAGGATCAGGCCTTCGCGTTGTCGCGCCGTGTAGACACGGGCCAGGCGGAGGCCTGTTTCGGCTTGGGCCACGGCGTCGTTGTAGCGTCCGGCGTTGAGGTAGCTGGTCGTCATGAACTGATGGCCCTCGGCTTGTGCGTTCCCGTCGCCGATCTCCTGGAAGATCGCCGGACTGGTGAGGATCGCCGCACTGGCCAGGTCGTTGCGCCCGGTCGACAGGTAAGACTGGCCGGCGGTCAGATGGCGCTTGGCGAGGGACCGGAGATTGCCGGATCGTTCGGCCAGCGCAATGCTCAGATCAAAGGACTGCTCGGCCAGTTCGGGGTCTTTCCGGAGCGCGTGCGACTTGCTCAGCGCGAGATGACTCAGCCCTTCGAGGAGTTCGTCACCGATCTGGCGGCTGTGGGTCAGCGATTGTTCGGCCCAGCTGAGCGCTTCGTCCAGTCGGCCCATCAAGGCGTGAACGTAGCTCAGCGACGACAGGCAGCGTCCTTCGCCAGGGAGGTCCGAGGTCGAACGGAACATTTCGAGGCTTACCAGCATGTGCGGCGGGCCAGTTCGAAGCTGCCGTGTTCCACCGCCGGAATGGCCAGATCGTGTTCCAGCCACGCGGCCAGGCGGGCGTATCCGAGCTTGCCGGCGATCTCCCGGCCGATCAGATCGGCGGCGCGCATCTCGGACCAGCGATTTCTCGATTCGTAGTAGCCGAAGAGTGCCAGCGCGAGCTCCGGAACGAGGTTGCGTAGCGCAGCCGTACTGTTTGCCCGCCGGAAAAGTTCGATGAAGTTGGGTAGTTCGCGGTCGATCCAGTTCAAGGCTGTCCGGGCGTCGGGGAAATCGGGCGACGAAGCGCGGAATGAACTGGCCAGAGCCAGCCGGTGGTTTTGCGGATGGGTGAGTTGCTGACAGTTCCAGGCGATCCCGGTGTATAGCCGGAGGAGGCGGGTGAGGGCGTCGGTGCGGGTGCCTTCGGAGAGGATCTGGTGACTGCGCTCGCGCGCGTAGGCCAGGATCTAGTCATGAAAGCGGTAGCGGCCGGGGCCGATGAACTCGAGCAAGTTGAGGTCGACCAGGCGTTCGAGCATCTGCTCGGTGTGCTCGACTGTGTCGCCGAGTAGGTGGGCCGCGGTCAGGGTGATCAGGTCCGAGGTGTTCGGCAGGCCGAGCAGGTCGAGGGCGGCGGCTGCTTGCTGGTCAAGCTTGTCGTTGCTGGTGGCGAGGAATTCGACCGAGCCGGCGATGTTGGCGCGGACACCGGAATCGCCAGTGCCGAGCTCGTCCAGCCGGCGGTGTTCGTCCTCGAGTTGCTCGACGACGTACTCGACAGGCCAGGACGGGCGGGCCGCCAGCCGTGCGCCGATCAGCCGCACCGCGAGAGGCAGGTTGCCGGTCAGCCTCCGGCCGGTGAAGTCCGACAGGGTGGGCGGTAGCTGCCGGGGGACAGCGGCGCTGCGATCGGTGGGTGGGGTACTCGCGGCCGCGGGCTGCGTGCGCTTCGGTCCCCGTGCTGCCAGCGCGAGGATCTCGACAGCCGAATCGTTCAGGCCGAGCGCCGCGCCGAGTGCGTGGATCGTCTCGATCCGGGGACGCCGCTGGGTTCCGCGCTCGAGCATGCTGACTGCCTGCTCGCTGAGGCCGGCCTTCTCGGCCGGGGCAGCCTGGGTCAGACCGGCGCCCGTCCGGTGCTTGCGCAGGAGTGCTCCCTGGTCATCTTCGGTCAGCCCGACCCACCTCCCGCCCCAGCACCATCCCCGACAGACGAGACGCCTCATCCTGGCCCCAACTCTAGGAGCTTTCGCGCCGGCCCCGCTTCAGTTGTCCACAGGCCCCGTAGCGGCCGGGGACGCCGAATCCGGCCAGGACCTCAGGGTCGCGCGATTGCGGCACTTTGGTGACGGCGGCACTTACGTGTCTTCTGTCGCGATTCGACGGCAATTGTTAAACCACTGTTTGAAAATAGCACTCAGTGTCCGTTCGTGGACGCTCCGGATACAAACCTCCGGGGTCAGTGGTCTTGTTGTGACATGTGACCAAATTGCAAAGACCCCGGTTTTCACCGGGGTCCTCGCTGTGCGTAGCCGCCTGAGTCAGGCGTTCGGGCGCTTACCGTGGTTAGCGCCCTTCTTCTTGCGTCCACGGCGCTTGCGTCCGGTCTTGCCCATAAGAAAGCCTCCTTGTAACAACTGCAAAGAGTCACAGTCTCTCATACCACAACGGCGTCATGACCACGGTGTGGCGAGTCACGGTCTGGCTTACAGTGTTTCGACGCAGTCCTGATGAGCAAAATTATGTCTAGTCAGCGATGTGCTGTCTGCCCCCTGTGTGCGCCGCCCGCGGCTCACACAAGACCGCGACCGCTGATCGGAGGTGTTGACTCATGGCGAAGTTCTGGGACTGGTGATCATACTTGGCGTATGAATCGGGTGATGTCGTGAGAGCTCGCGTCCTGAGTCTCCTTGTCACGTCCATCACCGCCTTGGCGATTGTCGTCCTGGCGGTCTCGATCATCCGCTTGTCCGACTATCCGACGGTCGCTGCGCTGTGTCTGCTCATGCTCATCGGTGGCATGTTGCGGTTCTCGGTGGGAGCCGCATATCTCGCATCGCTCGACTCCGTCGTCATCGTCACTGTCTATGTCATGGCCGGCCCCTGGGCCGCCGTAGTCGCAGCAGCTATCGGCTATCTGCCCCAGATCCGGCGCAAGATGCCTCTGATCCGGCGCATCTTCAACGGTGCGCAACGGATCCTCGCCGTCGGCGCCGGCGGCGCCGCCTACGCACTGGCCGGTGGACCTACCGGCCACAACGTACTCGATCATGCGCCGAAAGCCATCTGGGCCGCCGTTCTCGCGACCGTGGCCCAGCACCTGGCCAACGCCGGCCTGGTCTGCCTGGTGATCTGGCTGGACAACAAGGCCAGCCCGCTGGAGTTCCTCCGCCAGGTCGTCATCCCCACCTTCCTGCCGATGGCCGGCTACGGCTTCCTCGGCCTGCTGCTGGCCGTGGTCTGGCTCGGCGGCCTCGGCCCGCTGGCGGGTCTGCTCGTGCTGGTGCCGCTGCTGGTGGCCCGTTGGGCACTTTCGCAGTACGAGGTCGAGAAGACCGCTCAGGCCGCGACGATGCGCGCCTTCATCCAGGTGATCGAGGCCAAGGACCTCTACACGCGTGGACACTCCGAGCGGGTCAGTGAAGGTGTCGGCATGCTGGGCAAGCACCTGCGGTTGAGCGCGGACCGGCAGAGTGCTCTCGAGCATGCGGGGCTGCTGCACGACGTCGGCAAGGTCGGCGTACCGACCAGCATCATCCGCAAGCCCGGCCGGCTGGACGACACCGAGATGGACGCGATCCGGTTGCACCCGGCCCGGGGTGTGGAGCTGATCGGCAACATCCCGTTCCTCGAAGAGGTCAAGTCGGCTGTGCTGCATCACCACGAGAAGTTCGACGGCACCGGCTACCCGGCCGGGTTGAGCGGCCGCAAGATCCCGTACTTCGCTCGCATCATCGGTATCGTCGACGCGTTCGACTGCCTGACGTCCACCCGGTCGTACCGGCCCGCCCGCAGCGTGGAGGAGACCTTGGCCATTTTGGTCCAGGACCGCAACACCCACTTCGATCCGACCCTGGTGGACGAGTTCGTGCAGGTGATCAGGACGCAAGGCTGGAAGGCGACCGCCGCCGAGCAACCGGCTCCGGACGAGACCGTCGAGGCGAACATCGACCATGACGACCTCAGCCTGGGAAGTGGTGGTGGCGCGACCGGGTCCGCCGCCGGTCCGCTCTGATGCCGAGGAAGGATGAGACCCTGGAGCTGCGTGGCCTGGGCAGCGGGGTGGTGATCGTCGTCGCAGGCGGCTGCCTCGGGCTGGCCGCGCTGCTGCTGACGGTTGGCCGGGGGCTGTCCGAATGGCCGTTCGCGGTGACCTTCGGGGCGCTGGTCGCGATCGGCGAGATGGTCCAGTTCCGGGTCGACCGAAGTCGCAACCGGGCACCGATCGCGACCAGCGCCGCGCTCGGCTATGCGATGCTCCGCGGACCCTCGTTGACGGTGCCGCCAGATGTCGCCCAGGTGATCGCGGTGACCGCTGTCGCGACCCTGGCCGGCATCCTGCCGCGAGCAGTCGCAGGACTTCCGTGGGATGTCGTCGTCTGCTGTCGGCGGGTCATCTCGGTCGCCTGCGCGGCGACCGTCTTCGCAGCTGTCACCCCGTCGAACCTGTCCTGGAACGGATCCTGGCGGCACGCTCTGCCGCTGGCCCTCGCAATGCTCCTCGGTGTGTCCACTGCAGCCGCGGTGGACGCCCTGGTAGGCGCTGGGCAGGCGACGGAACGCCTCAACCGGCCGTTCCCTGCCTCCCTGCGCGACGAGCTCGTCGTCGTGGCCAGAATCGGGATGGCGATGGCGATCGGAGGCGTCCTTCTTGCGGCGGGGACCTCGGTTCTCGGGCTCTGGGCGCCGCCGTTGGTCATCGTTCCGCTGTTGCTGACGCAGTTCGCCTTCCGCCGTTACGCGTCGGCCCAGCGGACCTACCGGACTACCGTGCGATCGATGGCCCGAAGTACCGAGATCGCCGGGCTCAGCAGTCCTGGGCAGAACGCCAGGACTGCGAGTCTGGCGGTGGCGATGGGGAACGATCTGGGGCTGACGCCGGCCCGGATGGAGGCCTTGGAGTACGCCGCGTTGCTGTCGGGGGTGGGGCAGTTGGCGTTGGCGGATCCCAGTCCCGGTGGGGCGTCGCTGTTGCGGACCCGCGAGGAGCGGCAGCGGGCGGCCGAGATCGGTGCTTCGGTGATCGAGCGGTCCGGCGTACTGGACCGGGTCGCGGAGATCGTGCGGCATTCCAACGATTCGTACCGGCAGGGCCGGGCGAGCAATCCCGACATCCCGTTGGAGAGCGGGATCGTCAACGTGGCGCTGGCCTACGAGCAGTTGGTGGGGGAGGGGACCGGGCAGAGTCCGGACAAGGCGATGGAGAGCATCGGACTGGGCATCGGAGCGGAGTACGACCCGGTCGTGGTGGAGTCACTGCGCCGGGTGGTCGGGCGCGGCTTTCGTTTCTAGGTTGTCCAGCTCCGCCCACGAAGGCGCTGCGACAGCCGGGACCCGGCCGGTGGCGCCCATTCCTGCATACAGGAGCAGGCCGGCGCCTGCGGCGATCAGTACGTCGCCAGGGCTCACTGCCTGACCCAGGCCAGGCAGAGCGACCGGTACGACGTCTCCGAGCCAGGGGAGCACCGTAGAGGCGGCGGCAAGCTCATGGCGTGGGTCGGCCACGAACCGGTCGAGTCCGGCCCGTAGGAGGGCTGTGGCGGATACCGGCATCGCTCCGTTCAGAGCGACCACCAAAGCGTTGCCGAAGAAGCCGAGGGCGAGCAGTGCCACTCCCGGCCGGAACAGGTTGAGCCGGAGGAACGCAGCGATGCAGGCGGCCGAGCCGATCAGACCGACCGGGTAGGCGATCCCGCCGGCCAGGGCACCCAGGACCTGGCCGATGCAGGCGGCCGCCAGCCAGTGCAGCCCTGCCAGGGTGTCGTCGGCCAGGTGACTGAAGCGACCACCCGTCAGCCGGGCCGCCCCCGCGGCCAGCACCATGACGAGCAGAACCAGTAACACCCTCGCGATTCTGCCCGCCATGGCACGCCGATCGGGCTTAACTCACTTCCGTGCGTGTCGTGACGATCACTATCCGTTGACGCGAAGAACTGTACGGGCGAGGGTCGAGGTGTCCCTCAGGACAGCTCCGAGCAAGCACTTCACGCCGCTTAGTTGCCGACGGCCCGTGCCGTCCCTTCGCCGTCCACCAAGTCCGGAAGGTCCTTCACACCGGGGTCGCCGGCATCCGCGAGGTAGTCGGTCGGATGCGTCGAGTCGACGCCGCCGGCGACCTTCAGAGCCCGCAAGATCGCCGTCAGGACGATGACAATGATCAGGTTGATGACGAACGCCGTGAGCCCGATGTAGACCTGCTTCTCGGTGAACGGCATGGTGGCCAGCGAGCCACCGAAGTGCTTCTTGGTGACCGGGTTGACCACTCGGTACGCCGAGACGGTGCCGAACACCATCGCGACCGCCCAGCCGGCCAGCAGCGCCCAGTGGTGGAACCAGCGGGTGAACAGGCCGACGACGATCGCCGGGAAGGTCTGCAGGATCCAGATCCCGCCCAGCAGCTGGAGGTTCAGCGAGACCGTCTTGTCCATCCCGAGCACGAACACCAGCGCACCGAATTTCACCAGCAACGACGCCAGTTTCGAGACCTTGGCCTCCTGGGCCGGGGTGGCGTCCTTCTTGATGAAGTCGCGGTAGATGTTGCGGGTGAACAGGTTCGCCGCCGCGATCGACATGATCGCCGCCGGTACCAGCGCACCGACCGCGATCGCCGCGAACGCGATCCCCGCGAACCAGGCCGGGAACTCCTGGTCGAACAGCCGCGGGATCGCCAGCTGCGGGTTGGCCAGCCCGTCCAGGCCCTTCACGTTCACCTTCGCGGTGATCGCCATGAAGCCGAGCAGCGCGAGCAGGCCGAGCAACAGCGAATAGGCCGGCAGGATCGCGGCATTACGCCGTACGACGTTACGGTTCTTCGTGGAGAGCACAGCGGTGACCGAGTGCGGGTACATGAACAAGGCCATCGCCGAACCGAGCGCGAGCGTCCAGTACGCCGAGTAGCCGGTCGCGCCGGGGATGAAGGCGCCGGTCGGTTTGCCGGTGGTCGCGTTCGTGGTGGCCATCTTGGCCTTCGCGGCGCCGAAGATGGCGTCCCAGCCGCCGAGCACATGCGGCAGGTAGATGATCGCGACCCCGATGACCAGGTAGATCAGCCCGTCCTTGACGAACGCGATCATCGCCGGGGCGCGCAGGCCGGACGAGTACGTGTACGCCGCGAGGACCGCGAACGCGATCAGCAGCGGCAGGTCCTTGGCCAGCGTGTTGGTGCCACCCAGGCCCATCGTCTCGAAGACGGCCTGCATACCCACGAGCTGCAGCGCGATGTACGGCATCGTGGCGAGGATGCCGGTGACCGCCACCGCCAGCGAGAGCCCGCGGCTGCCGTACCGGCCGCCGACGAAGTCGGCCGGGGTGACATAGCCGTTGCGATGCGCGACCGACCACAGCCGGGACATGAAGACGAAGATGATCGGGTAGACCACGATCGTGTACGGGACGGCGAAGAAGCCGCTGATCGCACCGGTCGCGTACATCGCCGCCGGCACGGCCACGAACGTGTACGCCGTGTAGAGATCGCCACCGAGCAGGAACCAGGTGATGAAGGTGCCGAACCCACGGCCACCGAGACCCCATTCGTCCAGGCTGTCCAGCTCACCGGTCCGCCGCCAGCGCGACGCCATGAAGCCCATCACGGTCACCGCGAGGAAGATGACGATGACGATGGACAGCTGGACCCAGTCGACCTTCGTGTTCACTTGTCGCCCCCTTTGCTGGTGCCCGTGTCGAGGCCCGCGGCCGCCCGTCGCTTGCGTTCCTCACCCAGCACCAATCGGTAGGAGATGCTCACAGTGATCGCGGAGACGAACACCCACGCCAGCTGGTACCAGTAGAAGAACGGGAATCCCCACAATCGGGGTTCGTCCTTGGCATAAGTGGAGACGAGAAGCGGTACGACTACAGACAACGCCAGCAGGACACCGGCGATCCAGTAAGCGGGTCTGACCGCGGCCAGTTTGGACACAGCTACCTCCTCGGAACGACAGGCGCAACGCTGGACGCTACCGTTCGGCGCTACAGAGTGACTAGTGCTACTTACTGACTAGACCTACAGGGTGGGCCATGGACACAGCAACGGCGTGGAGGCTACGGCGGGTCGTGCTGTCCGTGCTGTTCCTGCTGTTCGTTGCCCTGCCGCTGTATCCCGAGCTGTACGGGCTGGAGGCGGTCAGTCCGTTCGCGCAGCTGGTCGCATTCCGGCCGCAGGCGCTGGTTCTGGTGCTGCTGGTCGGCCTGATGATGCTCATCCGGCACGGCTGGCGGTTGGCCGCGGTACTGGTCAGTCTGCTGGCGCTCGCCGGGATGGGGCTGATCGCGCCGCGGGTGTTCTCCGACCCGACGCCGCCCCCGCCCGGGTCCAGGGCGCTGACGATAATGGTGGCCAACGTGCTCGGTGGCGGCGCGGACGCGGGCGAGGTGGCCAAGCTGATCCGGGAGCATCGACCGGACCTGGTCTCGTTGCCGGAGGCCCAGGTCGACGTCCGCCAAGAGATCCAGGACCACCTGCAGGGCCTGACCTACCACGGCTACACCCAGCAGGCGAACGCCGCGGTCGAGAGCGCGACCAGTGTGCTGGTGTCGTCCTCATTGGGTGACGTCCACTTCGACTCGGAGAAGCTGGACACCGGCAAGGTCAACTCGTCGGTGTCGAGGCCGGGCGCGGGCGAGCCGGGTGCCGAGACGATCGGGCCGGTGCAGCAGACCAGTACCCAGTTCGGCCACATCATCGTGACCGGCGGGACGCTGGGCAAGCTCCGGCTGATCGTCTACCACGGCTACCCGCCGCTGCCGTCCGGGGTGAGCACCTGGAAACGGGATCTCGGGGTGGTCAAGGAGTGGTGTGGCCAGGACCGGCCGACGATCCTGGCCGGCGACTTCAACGCGACCACCGACCACTACGACTTCCGCCAGGCGCTCGGCGATCGCTGCCGGAGCGTGGCACCGTCGGTGGGAGAGGGGCTGGCCGGCACCTGGCCGTCGGACCGGATCACGCCGGCCCGGACCCAGATCGACCACGTGGTGATCACCGACGGGATCGCGCCGGGCAAGTTCAGGACCTACAAGATCCCCGGCACCGACCATCGCGCGGTGGTCGCGAACGTCGCCGTACCGCGGAGCTGAACCTCCGTACTACGAGTGGCCGGCGGCCGGCCGGTAGATGTAGGGCTGGGAGGAGCGAACCGCCTCGGTGAGCATCAGCAGCATGTCGGCCCGGGACTCGATCGCCCGGCCGAACAGCTCGTCGTCACCGGGAATCGGGAAGCCCTTCACGCCGATCGCGAGCTGGCTGAGCAGCACGTGCAGCACCCCGCGGGCGTTGAACACGTTCGGCGTCGGCCACTCCGGCAGCGTCTCGTGCATCAGCGGTTGCTGGGCCGCGGTCGCCGCGATCGGCTTCAGCCAGCGCTCGAGCTCGTCGGTGGTCAGCATGTTGCGGTGCAGGATCGTCATCACCGCGTGCGCGACCCGGTCGTGCTCCTCGTGGACCCAGCGGTACTGGGTGTCCTTCACGATCCGGTCGGCCAGCACGTCGAGCAGCGCACGGAGTACGCCGGCGTCGCAGTGCCGGGACCGGGCCAGCGCGCCGATCGCGTCCGCGCCGTGGGCCACCGCATGGGCCCAGCCGCAGTCCGTCACGTAGCCACGCAGGTCGCGCTCGCGCAGCAGCCAGGTGGCCAGCCGGTCGCCCCAGCGCATCACCACCTCGTCGTGGACCAGGAACTCGGCGTTGTCGCGGTGGATCACCTCCGCCAGGGTCAGCGCGGTGAACGAGCGGCGGAACACCGTGTCGGTGCCGTCCTCGCCCAGACCGTAGGCGAGCCCGGCGCAGAGACCGTCACCGAAACCGGGCAGCAGGTCGTCGTAGATCCCGCGCTCGAGCCAGGTGGCCAGCGTCGGGTAAGCCAGCGCGTCCCGGATCTGCGGGTTGGTGCTGGCCAGTCCTCGGACGAGCTCCTCGGTGAGGTCGGTCAGCGCCCGGTCGTGCGGTACCGCGTAGTCCGCGGCCATCACGTCCTGCCAGTACGTCGACTCCACCGAGGCATCCTTTCACTTGGATTCGAACAATCAACACCCATCCGCCGAATCTGTCGAGCCGGGCCGGGGGATGGGAGGCACTAGGCTCGGGGCCGTGCCGTCTTTGACCGATGTGGCGCGGAACCACACCACGCTGGACTCCGCCGACCTGGACCGGCTGCAACTGCTGGTCTCCGACTGGCAGATGCTGGCCGACCTCTCCTTCGCCGACCTGGTGCTCTGGCTGCCGGATACCGAGGGGCTCGGCTTCTGGGCCGGTGCGCAGATGCGGCCGACCACCGGGCCCACGGCGTACCTGGACGACATCGTCGGCAGCTTCATCCCGCGCGACCGCCGGCCGCTGCTGGACCAGGCCTACGACGGCGGCCGGATCTGCCGCGAGGGCGACCCCGAGTGGCGCGACGACGTGCCGGTCCGGGTCGAGACCATCCCGGTCCGTCGCGGCAGCCGGGTGATCGCCGTGATCGCCCGCAACACCAACCTGCTCGGCGTCCGGACCCCGTCGCGACTCGAGATCGCCTACCTGCAGAGCGCCACCGACCTGGCCCGGATGATCACCGACGGCATCTTCCCGTACGGCGGGGAGCGGTTGCTCTCGACCACCCCACGGGTCGGGGACGGGTGTATTCGGATCGACCGGCACGGCATGGTGACGTTCGCCAGCCCGAATGCGTTGTCCGCGTACCGGCGGATGGGCCTCGTCACCGACCTGGTCGGCAGCCGGCTCAAGGACATCACCGCGGAGCTGACCAACAGCGGCCGGAAGGTGGACGACGTACTGGCCTCGGTGGTCACCGGCCGCGCCGCCTTGGAGATCGAGATCGAGAACGCGGAGGCGACGCTGTTCCTGCGGGCGATCCCGCTGCGTGCCGAGGGCGAGCACGTGGGCGCGCTGATCCTGCTCCGGGACGTGACGGAGCTGCGCAGCCGGGAGCGGGAGCTGGTCACCAAGGAGGCGACCATCCGGGAGATTCATCATCGCGTGAAGAACAACTTGCAGACCGTCGCCGCGTTACTCCGGATGCAGGCAAGACGCATCACTGTGCCGGAAGCGCAGGCGGCATTGGCCGAAGCTGTCCGCAGGGTGGGATCGATCGCGATCGTGCACGAGACCTTGTCCGAATCGTTCGACGAGCACGTGGACTTCGACGACGTGGCCGACCGGGTGGCGGCGATGGTGGCCGATGTGTCGACGGTCACCACGCAGGTGGCGACCCGGCGTACCGGCAGTTTCGGGGTGCTGGACTCCGAGGTTGCGACGCCGCTGGCGATGGTGCTGACCGAACTCATGCAGAACTCGGTGGAGCATGCTTTCGGAGGCAGGCAAGGCGATGCGGCCGGCGAGATCGTGCTGGAGGCGCGACGATCGGTCGGGCGGCTGCGGGTGGTGGTGACCGACGACGGGCTGGGGTTGCCGGCCGGGTTCGATTCCGAGACTTCGGGGAATCTGGGGCTGTCGATCGTTCGCACGCTGGTGATCGGCGAACTCGACGGAGTACTGGAGTTCGGTCCTCGCCACGACGGCGGCCAGGGGACCACGGTCGTCCTGGACATCCCGGTGAAGGACTAGATCGTTGCGTCCGAACAGCCGTGGGTCCTGACCCACAGTTCTTCGGACGTAGCGGAGGGAAATTGAAAGGCCCCGCGGATCCCGCGGGGCCGTCTTCGTGAAGCGTCTCAGGCGGTGCGGATGCGAGCGCGGGCGTTGCGGCGCTTGAGAGCGCGTCGCTCGTCCTCACTCAGGCCACCCCAGACACCGTGGTCCTGGCCGGCCTCCAGCGCCCAGGAAAGGCACTGCTCACGCACGTCGCAGCGACGGCACACCTGCTTGGCCTCCTCGATCTGCATGATCGCGGGCCCGGTGTTGCCGATGGGGAAGAACAGTTCCGGGTCCTCATCGAGGCAAACGGCCCGGTGGCGCCAATCCATGGCGGATCCCATCTCTCTCAGTAGTTTGTCTACGCTGATGGGCTGGTCTGTGCCCGATCAGCGCGCCTTCAATCGCACGGGGGGTGGTGCGAAGCGTTGTGAACGTTTTCACGAACGACTCCATGTTCCCAATCTCGCGTTGCCGAAACAAGGGTTCTGGGCTTGTCGATCCGATCACAACACTTCCTTAACACTCCCAACCGGTGCACAGCGGTTTACCACGTCCGTATAGCGGACGAGGAAGCCTTCTTGCGTTCACCCGTTCACTGCAAGTAACCGATCCAAGCGCCCTGGGGTTACGCATAACCTCGAATCCCTGTGGGGCCGAAGTTCCGCGCTACCCGATCGATCAGTGTCTGGAGTCGGAGGTATGTGCGCATCCCCGGCGCCCAGGCACGCACCTCACGGCACTGGCGAAGCATCCACGATGCTCCGCATCGAGGACGCTTCTCCAGCACCGCGATGCACGCACCTGAACACCGGGGCTGAAGCACATACCTCCGACTCCAGACACTAGGCTCGGAGGGTGCCGACTGATTCCACGCCGTCCACCGCTCCACGCCCGCTCAAGCTAGCTGCGGCTGTGGTCGCAGCGGAAGGCCTTGTGGTCGCGCTTCTTGGAATTGCCGAAGTCTTGAAGATCCACAGTGACAGGCTGGTACTGGGCGTCACCACTGCCGCGTTCCTGATCCTGTACGGCGGGGCGCTGCTGCTGGTGGCCCGCGGTCTCTACCGGACCTCTACCTGGAGCAGGGGTCCGGCGGTGTTCGCGCAACTGATCCAGCTGTTCATGGCCTACAGCTTCTGGGGCGGCGGGACGAAGTTCGTCTCGGTCGTCCTCGCCGTCGCCGCTGCCGGAGTCCTGGCCGGACTCTTCCAGAAGGCGTCGATGGACGCCCTGGCCGACGACCCGACCAAGGATCACCCCGTCCTCTGAGCCACCCCGTCGTCTGAGCCACCCGGTCGTCTGAGCCACCCGGTCGTCTGAGCCACCCCGTCGTCTGAACCACCCGGCCGGCCTTCACGCCGCCGCCCTGCGTCCCCGCCCTGCCCCTGCGCCGTCTTTGTGCACCGGCTGAGTGTTCCGCCCCCGGAAAATGCTCACCGGATGCACCAAGCCCGGCAACCGACGCGGCGTTCCGCGCCTCTGTGCACGGCCTGAGCATGCGACCGGCCGGGAACACTCAGCCGGTGCACAAAGGCAGCCGTACCGCGGGAAATAGGGGGATCGGGGTGCGCGGGTCGGTCTTGGAGCCGGCCAGTGTCGGTGTAACCGGACCTGACCAGCTGCTCGGCCTGTTGCTCGGAGTGATGCCTTCACGCCGCTGCTCTTCGGCAACTGCTGCGCTCTTCCAATCACGCTCCGTGCGACTTTGACCGACGCCATCGGGACCCCCGTCCTCTGAGCTACTCCGCCCCAACCCCCACTGCCCCGCCCCACGCTTTCCGTGGGCCCCCGCCCCCACACTTCCCTTCCCTCCCTTCACTCCTTCAGCAGGCCGGCCCTGAGCTCGGTGAGGGTTCGGGCCAGCAGGCGGGAGACGTGCATCTGGGAGATGCCGATCTCCTCGGCGATCTGGGACTGCGTCATCCCGCGGAAGAACCGCAGCGTCAGGATCCGCTTCTCCCGGGTCTCCAGCCGGGCCAGCAGCGGTTTCAGGGACTCGCGGTACTCGACGCTCTCCAGCGCCTCGTCCTCGCCGCCCAGGCCGTCCAGGACGGTCGTGGCGTCGGCCTCGTTCTGGTCCGGCGCGTCCAGCGAGAGGGTGTTGTAGGCGTTCGCCGACTCCAGCCCCTCGATCACCAGGTCCGGGGCGAGTCCGAGCCGGTCGGACAGCTCCGCGACGGTCGGCGCCCGGCCCAGCTCCTGGGTCAGCTCGGCCGTCGCCGCGGTCAGCGACAGCCGGAGCTCCTGGAGCCGGCGGGGGACCCGAATCGCCCAGCCCTTGTCCCGGAAGTACCGCTTGATCTCGCCGAGGATCGTCGGCGTCGCGTAGGTGGAGAACTCCACCCCGCGATCGGAGTCGAACCGGTCCACCGCCTTGATCAGGCCGATGGTGGCGACCTGGACCAGGTCGTCGTAC
Organism: Kribbella qitaiheensis; assembly: GCF_014217565.1. NCBI lineage: Bacteria > Bacillati > Actinomycetota > Actinomycetes > Propionibacteriales > Kribbellaceae > Kribbella > Kribbella qitaiheensis. The sequence continues at coordinate 1,962,094 of NZ_CP043661.1, read as the reverse complement.
GGCTCGCCGCGGTTGCGGAACCGCCGGGCCAGGTGCTCGACCAGGGGCATGTGCAGGGCCACCAGGCCGTCCCGGGCCAGGATGTGCTCCGGATCGCCGGACTTGGACGACCCCATCGCGGCGAACAGCAGGGCGGTCCGGGTGCGTAGCTCAGTTGGCTCCCGGGGTTCGCCCGGGGTGCGTTGCTCGGTCACGCCTTCTCCGCCGCCGTAGCGGAAGAGGTGACCGTGATCGTCAGCCGCCCGTCGACGGTCTCGGCCGCGACAGACTCCACCAGCGCGGTCAGCACGGTCCAGCCGAACGAGCCGGTGTCCGGCTTCCAGCCGCTCGGGACGGCCGCTGACGTGGTGACCCGCATCAGCGGCGGGTCGATCTCGAAAACGCACTCCAGTACGCCGTCGGTGGCCTGCGGGAGCAGCAGGGCGCAGGCCTCGTCGACGGCGATCCGCAGATCGTCGATCTCGTCCACGGTGAAGTTGTTGCGGGCCGCCAGGTTGCCTACCACCGACCGCGGTACGGCGATGTAGGCGCCGTCGGCGGGGATGCTGAGGCGGACCTCGGCGGGTCGTCCGGTGCTGCTCACTGTGTTGTGCCTCCCCTGGCGGACGACGAATCGTCCACAGCTACTAGTCTCCCGTAAGCGCCGTAGCTTGACGCTATCGGCGCCCAGGCACACCTCGCGCCACTTGACCAGCGCCCACGATGCTCCGCATCGAGGCCACTGCCCAAGCACCACGACGCACGCACCTGGACACCGCTATCGTTCAAGCTACAGCGCTTACGGGACACTACGAGTTGTGCTGCTCCGACCGTAACCTGGTCAGGAACGTCTTCGTGCGCTGGTGCTGCGGGTCGCCGATCACCTGGGCCGGTGGACCGGCCTCGACCACCACCCCGCCGTCCATGAAGACCACCGTGTCGGCGACCTCCCGGGCGAACGACATCTCGTGCGTTACCACGATCATCGTCATCCCGTCCCGGGCCAGTTCCTTGATCACGGCCAGCACTTCGCCGACCAGTTCGGGGTCCAGCGCGGAGGTGGGCTCGTCGAACAACATCAGCTTCGGCCGCATCGCCAGCGCCCGGGCGATCGCCACCCGCTGCTGCTGGCCGCCGGACAGCTGGGCCGGGTACGCCTCGCAGCGGTCGCCGAGGCCGACCCGCGCGAGCAGCTCCCGGCCGCGTTCCCGGGCGGCCTTCTTCGACTCCCGCTTGACCTGGACCGGGGCCTCGGCCACGTTCTCCAGCGCGGTCATGTGCGGGAACAGGTTGAACCGCTGGAAGACCATCCCGATCTCGCGCCGCTGGGCCGCGATCGCTTTGTCGGTCAGGCGGTACAGCTTGCCGTCGCGCTCGGCGTACCCGGCCAGGTCGCCGTCGACCCAGATCCGGCCGCCGTCGATGTCCTCGAGTTGGTTGACGCAGCGCAGGAAGGTGGTCTTGCCGGAGCCGGACGGACCGAGCAGGCAGACCACCTGGCCCCGGTCGACCGCCAGATCGATGCCCTTGAGCACCTCGGTGTGATGGAAGGACTTGGTGACGTTGACCGCCCGGACCAGCGGCCCCGGTAGGGATTCCGTGCTCATCAGGCTCCTCCTGCCCCGGCCGGCCGGGCCGCCCGTTGTGACCCGCCGCCGAAGCCACGGCCGAAGCGGCGCTCCAGGAAGTACTGGCCGACCATCAGCACGCTGGTCGCGGCCAGGTAGTACAGGGTCGCGGCCACCATGATCGGGAAGGTCTTGTAGTACTGGCTGCCGAGCGACTGCAACTGGTAGAAGAGCTCGGCGATCACCGGCAGCCCGATCAGCAGCGAGGTGTCCTTCAGCATCGCGATGGTCTCGTTGCCGGTCGGCGGCACGATCACCCGCATCGCCTGCGGCAGGACCACCCGCCGCATCACCTTGCCCCGGCTCATCCCGAGCGCCTGGGCGGCCTCGGCCTGGCCGGGATCGACGCTGAGGATGCCGGGCCCGGGCGATCTCGGCCATGTAGGCGGCCTCGGACAGGCCGAGACCGATCACGCCGCCGACCAGGCCGGAGAAGACCGTGTTCGCGTCGACGGTGGCGAACCGCAGATCACCCGACAGGCCGAGCCAGTCCATGATCTTCCAGTCGAACGGCACCCCGAACGACAGGCCCTTCTGGAACAGGATCCCCAGCGCGCCCATGGTGGTCAGCAGGACCAGCCGCGGCACGCTGCGGAAGAACCAGGTGAACAGCCAGGCCACCCCGGACAGCACCGGGTTGGGCGACAGCCGCATCACCGCGAACAGCACGCCGCCGCTCACGCCGACCACCATCGCCAGCGCGGTCACCAGCAGGGTGCCCTTCAGGAAGCCGTTGATGACCGGCTTCTGATTCATCGCCTCGAAGACGAAGCGCCACTCGAAGGCCTTGTTCGTCGCCAGCAGGTGAACGAACATCGCGGCCAGCACGACCACGACGGCGATCCCCAGCCAGCGGCCCGGATGCCGGACCGGCACGGCCTGGATCAGGCCGGGCCGGTCGTCGGTCATCGGTGCCTGGGCCGGAGCCGGCTCAGTACTGTCGGCCATCTCAGGGGTTGACCGCGAAGGTGGTGATCGCGCCCGACTCGTTGCCCCACTGGCTCAGCGCGGCCTTGTAGCCGCCGTCGGCGGCGAGTGCGGTCAGAGCCTTGGCGATCGCCTGGGCGAACGCGGTCTCTGCCTTCGGCACGACGTACCCGTACGGCGCGGCGTCGTAGATGTCACCGAGCGGAACGACCTTGCCCTGGGACTGCTTGGCGGCGTACAGGACGACGGGGGAGTCGGCCAGCATCGCGTCGGCCTTGCCGGTCGCCACATCGGCGGTCGCCTGGTCCTGCTTCTCCCGGACCAGCAGGTTGATCTTCGGCTTGCCCGCCGCGGTGCACTTCTGCTGCCGGACCGGGATGTCGTCCTCGAGCTGCGTGGTGCCCTTCTGGACGGCGATGTTCTTGCCGCAGGCGTTGTTCGGGTCGATGCCCTTCGGGTTGCCGGCGGCGGTGGCCCACTGGGTGCCGGCGCTGAAGTAGCTGACCATGTTGACCTGCTGCTTGCGCTTGTCGTTGATGGTGAACGACGAGATACCCATGTCGTACTTGCCACCCTGGACACCGGTGATGATCGAGTCGAACGCGGACGGCTGCCAGTCGACCTTGACGCCGAACTTGGCCGCGACGGCGTTGAACAGGTCGACGTCCATCCCGGCTACGGTCTTGCCGCCCTGGAGGAACTCGTTCGGCGGGTACGTCGCGTCGACGCCGACCACGATCTTCCCGGCGGTCTTGATCTTCGCCGGCAGCGCGGCGGCCAGCTCGGCGTCGATCGAAGCCGACGCGGTCGGCGTCGTGGCCGGAGCCGGGTTCGACGGCGAACTGCCGCCGGAGAGGGTGTCCGAGCCGCAGCCGGCGGCCGAGAGAACCAAGACGCCGCAGATCGCGAGCGTCGTACGTAGGGGAAACATCCGGTCCTCCAACTCAGGGGTGTCTATTCGTCCGCATCAAATCACAGCCGGACAGGTCAGGTCGGCTCGACGTGAGTGGGATCGAGCACACGCTTCAGGAAGACACGGGTGCGTTCCTGGGCCGGGTTGCCGATCACCTCGGCCGGTGGGCCCTGCTCGACGATCACGCCGCCGTCCATGAACACGACCCGGTCGGCCACCTCACGGGCGAAGGCCATCTCGTGGGTGACGACGAGCATCGTCATACCGTCCAGGGCGAGCTTGCGCATCACCGTCAGGACGTCGCCGACCAGCTCGGGGTCGAGCGCGGAGGTGGGCTCGTCGAAGAGCATCACCGCCGGATCCATCGACAGCGCCCGTGCGATCGCCACCCGCTGCTGCTGCCCACCGGACAGCTGGGCCGGGTAGGCGGTCACCTTGTCGTTCAGGCCGACCCGGTCCAGATTGGCCCTGGCCACCTTCTCGGCCTCGGCCGCGCTGCGCTTCAGGACGGTCGTCTGGGCGATCGTGCAATTGCCCAGTACGGACAGGTGCGGGAACAGGTTGAACTGCTGGAAGACCATGCCGATGTGCTTGCGGGCATCGTCGAGGTGGCAGTCCCGGTCGGTGATGTCCTCGCCGCGGACGAAGACCTGGCCCTGCTGAGGCTGGTCCAGCAGGTTCACACAGCGCAGCAGCGTCGATTTGCCCGAACCCGAAGGCCCGATCACACAGACGACCTCACCCTCGGAGACGGTGAAGTCGATCCCACGCAGGACGTGGTTGCTGCCGAACGACTTGTGCAGGTTCTTGATCTCGATGAGTTCGGTCATCAGCGTGCCCTCGCAGCCTTGGCCTCCAGCCGGCGGACCAGCAGGCCCAGCGGCAGGGTGATGATCAGGTAGCAGAAGCCCGCGGTCACCAGCGGGGTCAGGTTGGACGCGGTGTTGGCCAGGTCGCGGCCGAAGCCGGTGAGCTCGAAGGCGGCCGCCGAGGTACCGATGATGAAGACCAGCGACGAGTCCTTGACCAGCAGGATCAGGTCGTTTGCCAGCGGCGGCAGCACGATCCGGAACGCCTGCGGCAGCACGATCTTGCGGGTCGCGACCCCGAGTGGCATCCCGAGCGACCGGGCCGCCTCGAGCTGTCCCTTGGGGACCGCCTGGATACCTGCCCTGATCACTTCCGCCATGTACGCCGCGGAGACGATGCCGAGGGCCAGCCACACGGTTCCGTACGGGTCGAAGGGGATCACCAGGTTGGCGAAGGCCAGCGGCAGCAGGCTGAACGCGACGAACACCACGATCGCGGGCAGCCCGCGGAAGAACTCGATGTAGACGGTGGCGATCCACCGGTACGGCCCGACCGAACTCAGCCGCATCAGAGCGAGCAGGGTGCCGCCGAGCAGACCGATGACGAAGGCACCGATCGTGTATTCGATGGTCTTGAGGAATGCCGTCGGCAGACCCTCCTGGAACGCCGACTTGATCAGGGCCGGTTTGAAGAAGACGCTCGCGATCTGGCCCCAGTCCGCGGTGAACGCGGCGACCAGCACGATCACGACCAGGATCGCGTACTGGATCGCGCGGGACCGCTGAGCCCGTTGCCGCGGGCTCAGCCCCTTCCGTCGTTCGGTGAGACCGGTAGTGGCGTCGGTCACTTCTTCGGCTCGATCCCGAACCACTTCTTGTAGATCGTGTTGTACGTTCCGTCGGACTTCGCCTTGGTCAGCAGCTCGTTGAACTTGCTGATCAGCTTCTGGCCGCTCGGGTCGTCCTTCTTGGCCGCGAAGCCGTACTTCTCACCGGTGTCGAACTCGGTGGCCACCTTGGTGTCCGGGTTGGCGGTGACGAAGTTGTAGAGCGCGCCGTTGTCGTTGATGGCGGCATCGACCCGGCCGGATTTGACGCTGTTGGTCTGCAGCGCGAGGTCGTTGAAGACGACGACCTCGAAGCCGATCTTCTTCGCCGCCGCGGTGGCGTAGTCCTTACCGGTGGTGTCCGCCTGGACACCGATCTTCTTGCCCTTCAGGTCCTCGAGGGACTTGTAGCTGGCGTCCGACTTCACCAACAGCACCTGGGACGCGTCCATGTACGGCTCGGTGATGCCGATGGCGGCCTGCCGCGACGGGGTGATCGTCATCGCGCCCATGCCCATGTCGCACTTCTTGGCCTGGTACGCGGCACCGGAGGTGACCTGGGCCCACTCGATGCTGATCACCTCCTCCTCCACGCCGAGATCCTTGGCGACCAGATCGAGCAGGTCGACGTCGAACCCGACGACCTTGGTGCCGTCCTTGTACTCGAACGGCTTGTACGACAGGTGCGTGCAGACGGTCAACTTGCCCGGCTTGACCAGCGTGATGCCGGCCGCTTTGGCCTTGTCCTCGCTTCCGCCGCTGCCGGAGTCTTTGCCGCACGCGCCGAGGGCGAGTGCGAGGACGGCGACCGCGGCGACGGCGACGGTCGCGCGGGGTTTGCGGAGGGTGGGGACGATGTTCATCGCTAGGACTCCTCGACACAGATACTTGTACGGCGGTCCGGCCGGTATCCGGCTGGATTTCCCGCATCCTGACACAGCAGGGAGCCCGCTGGCCGCCGATCCGGCCCGAAGAGACTCGATCGTCACCCGCGGATCCTGGTGTGGGGGCCCTCACAGACCAGACCAGTGCCGCCTGTGGTTTACTCGTAGCAACGGGTGACCCCCCGAGTGGCAACGGCGGTGCTCGACGCACCCGAACGAACCGCCTCTTGCCCCCTCTCAGCTGCAACCGCCTGCCCGCATCGCTGCGGGCCGCTTCACGTTTCTCTCCGAAGGGTCACCATGGCTGCCGAACCGTTCCCGTCCGAATCCGATCCTTTTGCCGGCGATCCGGTCTTCGAGCTGCACCGTGGCGGCAAGATCGAGGTGACGTCGTCGGTCAAGGTCTCCGACGCCGACGAGCTGTCGATGGCGTACACGCCTGGCGTCGCCCGGGTCTGCACCGCGATCGCCGAGGACCCGTCGCTGGTCCGCCGGTACACCTGGAAGTCGAACGTGGTCGCGGTGGTCACCGACGGCACCGCGGTACTGGGTCTGGGTGACATCGGGCCGAACGCGTCACTGCCGGTGATGGAGGGCAAGGCCCTGCTGTTCAAGGAGTTCGGCGGCGTCGACTCGGTGCCGATCGCGCTGGACTGCACCGACGTGGACGAGTTCGTCGAGACCGTCGTACGGATGGCGCCCTCGTTCGGTGGCATCAATCTGGAAGACATCGCCGCGCCGCGCTGCTTCGAGATCGAGCGCCGGCTGAAGGAGCGGCTGGACATCCCGGTCTTCCACGACGACCAGCACGGTACGGCGGTCGTCGTACTGGCCGCGCTCTGGAATGCGCTGCGGCTGACCGGCAAGTCCATCTCGGACATCCGCGTGGTGATCTCGGGTGCGGGCGCGGCGGGTGTCGCGTGCGCGCGGATCCTGCTGCAGGCCCGGCGTCAGCGATCTGGCCGTCGTCGACAGCAAGGGCGTGCTGTCTCAGGACCGGGCAGACCTTAACCCGGTAAAGCTTTCGCTGGCCAAGGACACGGGTGGACCGGCCGGCCGCCTTGTGGACGCCCTCGACGGCGCCGACGTCTTCCTCGGCGTCTCCGGCGGGACGGTGCCGGAAGAGGCGGTCGCCCGGATGGCGCCGGGCGCGATGATCTTCGCGCTGGCGAACCCGAACCCCGAGGTCCACCCCGACATCGCCCACCGGTACGCCGCGGTGGTCGCGACGGGCCGCTCCGACTTCCCGAACCAGATCAACAACGTGCTGGCCTTCCCCGGCATCTTCCGCGGCGCCTTCGACGTCAACGCCAGCCGAATCACCGAAGGCATGAAACTAGCCGCCGCCGAAGCCCTCGCGAACCTGATCTCCGCCGAGGACCTCGCCCCCGACTACATCATCCCTTCTCCCTTCGACCCCCGGGGAGCCCCCGCCGTCGCCGCAGCGGTGGCCGCCGCCGCCCACACCGACGGCGTCGCCCGCCCCTGACAACAGCCCCACGCGGCTCCTGCGTGGGGGCTGTGTCCCGACGGACAGGCAATGGTCGGGTGGTTGCCTTGTCTGCACGCTCGCGTGGGCGTTGTCCGGGGCTCCGCGAGGGACCATTACCTGTCCGTCGGGACGCGCTGTCCGGTGAGCCGCGTGATTCTGATCGCCTCCAGTGAGTCCTGAACAGTGAGGTTTCTGACTGACGGGAGCGCAAGGGAGTTCTAGGGTGGGGGACATGCTTGCTGCCTACGCTGCCAGGTTGAGTGCTGAGGATCCGTTGTCGGCGTTGGAGGTGGGGGAGCGGCCGGAGCCGGTGGGGGAAGACGGGTGGGTGACCGTTGAGGTGAAGGCGTCGGCGTTGAACCATCACGATCTGTGGTCGTTGAAGGGGGTCGGGCTGCCGGAGAAGAATCTGCCGATGATTCTCGGCTGCGATGCCGCCGGGACCGATCCGGACGGCAACGAGGTGGTTGTGCATGCCGTCATCTCGGATCCGTCGTGGCATGGGGACGAGACGCTTGATCCGAAGCGGTCGTTGCTGAGTGAGCGGTATCAGGGGACGTTGGCCGAGAAGGTCGTCGTACCGGCGCGCAACGTCGTACCGAAGCCGGCTGGGTTGAGCTTCGAGCAGGCGGCTTGCCTGCCGACCGCCTGGCTTACGGCGTACCGGATGTTGTTCACCCAGTCTGACCTGAAGCCAGGCGACACCGTACTGGTGCAGGGTGCCGGCGGCGGTGTCGCGAGCTCGCTGATCACGCTGGCGCGCGCGGCCGGGATCCGGGTCTGGGCGACCAGCCGGGACGAGGGCAAGCGGTCGAAAGCGCTGGAGATCGGCGCCCACGACGTCTTCGAGTCGGGCGCGCGGTTGCCCGAACGCGTCGACGCGGTGATGGAGACCGTCGGCGAGGCCACCTGGTCGCATTCGCTGAAATCGCTCAAGCAGGGCGGCACGGTGGTGATCTCGGGCGCGACCAGCGGGCAGGCGCCGAAGTCCGCCGAGCTGAACCGGATCTTCTTCCTCCAGTTGCGGGTCCAGGGTTCCACGATGGGCACCCGGACCGAGCTGGCCGAACTCGTCCAGTTCATGGCGAACGCCGGCATCTCACCGCACATCGACAGCACCTTCGCCCTGGCCGACGCCCGCAAGGGTTTCGCCAAACTGCACGAGGGTGACGTCTTCGGCAAGATCGTCTTCACGGTCTGACGTGGCGATCGAGATCCGCCGCGCGGTGGTCGCGGACGCGGAGGCGGCTGCCTGGAGCCACTTGCTGTGCTGGCGAGAGGCGTACGACGGCACGGTCGACCCGGTGCTGCTGGCCCAGCACACCAGCGATATCGATCGCCGCGTGCAACGCTGGGCCGCCGCCCTTGGAGCAGGTTACGAGCGCTGGCTAGCCGTCAACCCCGACCCGGCGGCCGCGCTACAGGACCGGGTGATCGGGTTCGCCTCGGCCGGGCCGTCACGAGACGACGATGCGCCGGTGCCGCTGGAGCTGTTCATGGTCTACGTCCGTGCGCAGTGGTGGGGCAGCGGCCTCGGGTACCGGCTGCTCGATGTTGCCATCGGCAAGGAACCGGCCAGTCTCTGGGTGCTGGAGGCCAACGAGCGGGCCCGCGCTTTCTATCGCCGCCAGGGTTTCGCCGAGGACGGCACCAAGGTCGACGAGCCGTTCTTCGGTGTACCGGAGATCCGGATGGTCCGGCCGGCGCCGTAGTGCCGGCTCGATAATTACAACGTTTCATGGCGGAAACATTGCCGTCGCACCGGGGCAACGAGGCTGGCGCAGGCTGGGGCTACCGCGGGGATTCTCCCCACGGATTCGATCCGCCCGATCGATGAATGAGCCAGGAGTGCCCATGAGGCCGACCTTGACGGTGATCGCCGACCCCGCCGACCGCTGGATGACGAAGGCTGCGTGCGTCGGCCAGGCGCCGGCGTACGACGAGAGCGCAAGCCAGTGGGAGCAGCGCAAGGCCCAAGCGGTCTGCCTCACCTCCTGCCCGGTGCTCGACGAGTGCCGCGAGTGGGCACGCCGGACCAAGTTCACCGGCACGGCAGCGGGCGAGAAGTTCCTGTACGGGCGCCGCCGTGGCCGTCCGGGCCCGGCTGAGCGCCGCCGTACACCCGTCGTCGAAGCGGAACAGCAGGCTAGCTAGACGCCGACAAGCTCGTCGGTGCGTTCCTCGGCGGGCTTCCTCGTACGCCGGAAGGGCGCCGTGATGGTCGGGACCAGCTCGTGCCGGTTCCGGACCATCGCGAAGATCGCCAGTGCCAGGTAGATGCCACTGAGGACGTAGCGACCGGTTTGACCCGGTACGGCGAACTGCACGGCGAACAGAGCCAGCAGCGTCCAGGCAGCCCACCGGGGCACGCGCAGCGTCAGCAGGATCGCGATCCCGAGCAGTGTCTGCGTAGCGGTCAGCAGGAACTCCTCTACCTGCCTGCCGTCCAGTGCGAGCGCAGCCGGCCCACCGCCGATCCCGTAGGCGATCGGAAGGCTTCCGATCAGCAGCGTCCACTGGTTTACCTTGGCCGAGATCAGCAGGCCCAGTGCGGCGCCGCCCTTGCCCCGCCAGGCGAACAGCAGCGCCACGATGAACTCAGGAGCCTCCGAAGCCAGCGGAGCCAGCCACTGTACGAGCAGGAACTGGTCGATCCCCAGTGCGTGTCCGCCTTCGACCAGCGAGTTGGCGAACGGCTCTGCCGACAGCAGGATCACTCCGGCAGCTACCAGGAACATCGTGACCACCGTGATCCGGCGCTGCGTGGTCGGCAGGCTTCCGATGCGCTTGGCGGGGCCAACCAGATCCGGCGCCCCGTCGTGCTCGGAGGCGGCTGCCCGGTAGAGGTAGTAGGCGAAGAAGGCGAGCAGTGCGATGCCCAGCACCAGGTGGATCTCGCCGGTCACGGGGATGATGAAGGCGACCACAGCGGCGACGGCCAGGAAGCCCAATTCGCGCCGGTAGCCCGAGTCGAGCACCAGTGCCTTCACAGAACGCCCGCTGCGCCGACTGGCGACGTACAGACTGACCAGGACGACGCTGGACCAGCCCAGGCCGAGCAGCAGCCGGTTGGAGCCGGTCATGTTGGCCGCGGCGTACTGCACGAACTCCGGCTTGCTGCCGGCCGTATGGGCGAAGTACAGGTCGACGGCGTACTCAGGGAGCACGGCGATCACGGCCAGCAGGGCGATGGCCAGACCGCCGGAGATGTCCATCTCGGCGGCCTCGGCCGCCCAGGCCAGCACGAACGACGCCGCGACGACGCCGAGGCCGAAAACCACGATCGCCAGCGGGGCCCACGGATGCACGCCGGTCAACCGGAGTGCGACCGCCGGAACCGCGGCGATCAACAGGAAAAGTACGGGGCGGACTGCTCGGAACATGGTTCCAGTTTGCCATCGCTTTAACACTTTCGCAATTGCGAAAGTGTGAGACCGTCCTTACCCCCGGCCTGCCGTACCGCGAACGGCCTTCGCGGGAGCGACAATGACTCCGCCATGACGACCACGCCGCCTGAGCCCACCCGGGCGCAGCTCGAATCCGCCGCCGGGACCTTCGCGATGCTGTCCGCCCCCGTGCGGCTGCACCTCGTCTCGCTGGCCGCGCAGGGCGAGTACGACGTGGGCACGCTCGCGGAGCGGGCAGGAGTCAGCATCGCGACCGCGAGCCAGCACCTCGCCAAACTCCGGCTGGCCGGCATCATCACGGCCCGGCGCGACGGCCGCCGCCATATCTACACGGTCGACGACCCGCACGTCCTGAACATGGTCGACCAGATCTTCGAACACATCGCCCCCGACGGCACCCTCGCCCCCGACCCACCCCTCCGCAGGCGCCCGCCCCATACGGACTAGCCCGGCTGAGGTCCTGACCCACGCCGTGCAGGTTAGGTGGATGGAGCGCGCATTAAGGCTGTCTGAAGACCGCGCACCAGGATCAGCTGCATGGCTGAACAGATGAAACCGCCCAGCTCCGACAATCGCTCGGTCGGCCGGGCAGCAGCGGTGGTTGGCGAGCGGTGGTCGCTGCTGATCGTCGAGGAGGCGTTCGACGGCGTACGCCGCTTCCAGGACTTCCGTAGCCGACTGGGCATCGCCAGCAACCTGCTGTCGACGCGCCTCAACAAGCTGGTCGGCGCAGGCGTCCTGGAACGGGTTACCTACCAAGAGCCAGGCGGGCGCAACCGGGACGAGTACCACCTGACCGAACGAGGCACCGACTTACGCCCGGTCCTCGTCGCCCTGCTCCACTGGGCCGACAAACACCTGCCTCACTAACCCACGCTGTCGCCACTGCCGTGGCCAGGAGCGGCGGCGTGGGCTAGAGGATGTTGCGGAGGTAGCGTTCGGGCGCTTCTAGGTAGGCCTGCCAGTTCTTGACGATCTCCAACTCGCGCCAGGCTGCCTTGCGGATGCCCCAGTCGCCGACTTCGAGGATGGTGGCTCCGGGCAACGAGCAGACGATGGGGGAGTGGGTGGCGCAGATGACCTGGGCGCCGGCGGTTGCCAGTTCGTTCAGTACGCCGACCAGCGCGAGGCTGGAGGAGAACGAGAGAGCCGACTCGGGTTCGTCCAGGCAGTAGAGGCCGGGGCTGTCGAAGCGGCTGCGGAGTACTTCGAGGAAGCCTTCGCCGTGGCTGAGTTCGTGGAAGTTCGGGTCGCCTCGCGGGCCTGGGTTCTGTTCCAGGTAGGTGTAGTAGCCGTGCATCGTCTCGGCGCGGAGGAAGAAGCCCCAGCGAGGGGAGCCGGCGCCGCGGGTGAGCACCAGGTCCTGAGCCAGTGACGACTCCGATGCGCGGGTGGTGAGCCGCGCGCCGGTGGATCCGCCTTCGGGTGACATCCCGAAGGCGATCGCGATGGCCTCCACCAGGGTGGACTTGCCGGCGCCGTTCTCACCGACGAGGAAGGTGACTCCAGGCTTCAGCTCCAGTCCGTCAAGCAGGATCTGTCGGACTGCCGGGATGGTGTGTGGCCAAGCCCCGGAAACGGTGATGCCCTCCGCCGCGGCAACCCGGCGTACGGGATGAACGGCGAAGGGCATCTGTTCAGGGTAGACAACGCAAGGTCCCTCCGGCGCGAGCCGACGGGACCTTTGAGTTGTAGTGATCAGTCGTCTTCATCGTCCAGGCGGGCGAGCCAGGTGGCGAAGCGTTCCGTCGGGGTCTCGAACTCGGGGTTCAGGTCGACGAACTCGCGTAGCCGCTCGGCGACCCAGGCCAGCGTGACGGTTTCCTCGCCACGCCGGCCCTCGAGTTCCTCGATCCCTCGGTCGGTGAAGTACACGTCAGCTGAAGGCCTGCTTCATCAGCGTCGCGTTCTCGGCGACGTGGACGCCGTGCGAGCCGACCGACGTCGCGGACATGGCCGGCCGGGACACCCGGTAGAACGGCTTGCCGCCCAGGTGCTCGGTCAGGTTCAGCGCCATGAACGGCCAGGGGCCCTGGTTCGCCGGCTCGTCCTGCACCCAGCGGATCTCCTGCAGGTTCGGGTACTTCGCGAGCTCGGCCTTGAGCTCCTCGGCCGGCAGCGGGTAGAGCTGCTCGACCCGCAGTACGGCGGTGCTGATCTTGTCCGGCTCCGCCTTCTTCCGCTCCGCCATCAGGTCGTAGTAGATCCGGCCGGAGACCAGGATGACCCGCTCGACCGCGGCGGTGTTCTGCTCGGCCTCCGGGTCGTTCAGGACCGGGCGGAACGTGCCGCTGGTCAGCTCCTCCGGCTGCGACACCGCTGCCTTCAACCGGAGCAGCTGCTTCGGCGTGAAGACGATCAGCGGGTTGTGCTCCTCCTGCAGCGTGTGCCGCCGCAGCAGGTGGAAGTACGACGCGGGCGTCGACGGCTGCGCGACGGTCATCGCGTTCTCCGCGCACAGCGCCATGAACCGCTCGATCCGGGCGGACGAGTGGTCCGGGCCCTGGCCCTCGTAGCCATGCGGCAGCAGCAGTACGACACCGGACTTCTGGCCCCACTTCGCCTCACCGGCCGAGATGTACTCGTCGATGATCGACTGGGCGCCGTTGACGAAGTCGCCGAACTGGGCCTCCCAGAGGACCAGCGCGTCCGGCCGCGCCACGGAGTACCCGTACTCGAAGCCGAGTGCCGCGTACTCGCTCAGCAGCGAGTCGTAGACGTAGAAGTTCGCCTGCTCCTCGTCCAGGTTCTGCAGCGGGACGTAGTCCTGCCCGTTGACCCGGTCGATGACCGCGGCGAACCGCTGCACGAAGGTGCCGCGGCGGCTGTCCTGCCCGGCGAGCCGGACCGGGCGACCGGCCAGCAGCAGCGATCCGAAAGCGGTCATCTCGGCGCTGGCCCAGTCCACCGGACCCTGGGTGATCGCGGCAGCCCGGCGTTGCAGCTGCGGCATCACCTTCGGGTGAGCGGTGAAGCCCTCCGGCAGCGTCGTGTACGCGTCGGCGATCTTCTTCAGTACTTCGGGCGTGGTGGCCGTCGCGTCCGGGCCCTCCGGCTTGTCCGGGTAGACCGGCACGGTCACGTACGGCGCCGGCGTATCGGGCTGCGATTTCGCCTCGCGGACCTCGGTGAACACCCGCTCCAGGCGCTGCTGGAAGTCGCGCATCGCCTGCTCGGCCTCTTCGACCGTGATGTCGCCACGGCCGATCAGGGCCTCGGTGTAGAGCTTGCGGACGGACCGCTTCTGCTCGATCAGGTCGTACATCAGCGGCTGCGTGAACGACGGGTCGTCGCCCTCGTTGTGACCACGGCGGCGGTAGCAGACCAGGTCGATGACGACGTCCTTGTTGAACGCCTGGCGGTACTCGAAGGCCAGGTCCGCGACCCGGATGCAGGCCTCGGGGTCGTCGCCGTTGACGTGGAAGATCGGCGCCTGGACCATCCGGGCGACGTCGGTGCAGTACATCGACGAGCGCGACGAGGCCGGCGAGGTGGTGAAGCCGACCTGGTTGTTCACGATCACGTGGATCGTGCCGCCGGTGCGGTACCCGCGCAGCTGGGACAGGTTCAGCGTCTCCGCGACCACACCCTGGCCGGCGAAGGCCGCGTCACCGTGGACGAGCAGCGGCAGCACCGGGAACGCGGCGCCCTGGTCGAGGATGTCCTGCTTGGCGCGGACGATGCCCTCGAGCACCGGGTCGACGGTCTCCAGGTGGGACGGGTTCGCCGCCACGGACACCTTGATCTTGTCGCCGAACTCGGAGACGAACTCGCCCTCGGCGCCCAGGTGGTACTTCACGTCACCGGAACCCTGGACCGTGCGCGGGTCGATGTTGCCGTCGAACTCACGGAAGATCTGGCTGTACGACTTGCCGACGATGTTGGCCAGCACGTTCAGCCGGCCGCGGTGCGCCATCCCGATGGTGACCTCGTCCAGTCCGGCGCCGGCGGCCTCCTCGCAGAGCTCGTCGAGCAGCGGGATGGTGGTCTCGCCACCTTCCAGCGAGAAGCGCTTCTGGCCGACGTACTTGGTCTGCAGGAAGGTCTCGAACGCCTCGGCCTCGTTCAGCTTGGCCAGGATCCGGAGCTGCTCCTCGCGCGGCGGCTTGGTGTGCGGCCGCTCGATCCGCTCCTGCAGCCACTTGCGCTGCTCGGGGTCCTGGATGTGCATGTACTCGATGCCGACGGTCCGGCAGTACGAGTCGCGCAGGATGCCGAGGATGTCGCGCAGCTTCATGAACCGGCGGTCGCTCTGCGCCCCGAAGGAGCCGGTGGCGAACTCGCGGTCCAGGTCCCACAGCGTCAGGCCGTGGGTGGCGACGTCGAGGTCCGGGTGGCTGCGCTGCTTGTACTCCAGCGGGTCGGTGTCGGCCATGATGTGGCCGCGCACGCGGTACGCGTGGATCAGCTCCAGGATCCGGGCCTGCTTGCTGATGTCCTCCTCGTGGCTGTGCGGGAGGTCGGCGGCCCAGCGGATCGGCTCGTACGGGATCCGCAGGCTCTGGAAGATCTCGTCGTAGAAACCCTCGTCGCCGAGCAGCAGGCGGTGCAGCCGGCGCAGGAACTCACCCGACTGGGCGCCCTGGATGATCCGGTGGTCGTACGTCGAGGTCAGCGTCATCACCTTGCTGACCGCGAGCTTGGCCATCGTCTCCTCGGCCGCGCCCTGGTACTCCGTCGGGTAGTCCATCGCGCCGACGCCGATGATGCAGCCCTGGCCGGCCATCAGCCGTGGCACCGAGTGCTGGGTGCCGATCGTGCCGGGGTTGGTCAGGCTGATCGTGGTGCCCTGGAAGTCGGGCAGCGCGAGTTTGTTGTCCCGGGCCCGCCGGACAACGTCCTCGTAGGCCATCCAGAACTCGGCGAACGTCATCGACTCGGTCGCCTTGATCGACGGCACCAGCAGCTGCCGGGTGCCGTCGGGCTTCTGCATGTCGATCGCGAGGCCGAGGTTGATGTGCTGCGGCTGGACCAGGGTCGGCTTACCCTCGGTCTCGTCGTACGACGCGTTCATCTCCGGCAGCGTCTTGAGCGCCCGCACCAAGGCCCAGCCGACCAGGTGGGTGAAGGAGATCTTGCCGCCGCGGGCACGCCGCAGGTGGTTGTTGATGACGATCCGGTTGTCGATCAGCAGCTTGACCGGCACCTGCCGGACGCTGGTCGCGGTCGGGACGTGGAGGCTGGCCTCCATGTTCTGCGCCGTCCGCGCGGGCGCACCGCGGAGGATCCTGCGCTCCGAGTCCGTGCTGCTCTGCGGCGCGGGCTTGGGCTGGGCGCTGGACGGCTGGTTCACCGTGCCTCCGGTCGGAGCTCCGCTCGCGGCGGGGGCGGCTTTGGCTGGGGATGCTGCCGGCTGTACTGCGGGCGCCGGCGTCGCTGCCGCTGCGGCAGGGGGCGCGGCCGCGGCCGCCTGGGCGGCCGGCTGGCTGGAGGCGGGCGCGGCGGCGGCGGTTCCCCGGCTGGGGGCCTCCGGCGTCTTGTTGTCCGACACGGCATCGGGACGGGGAGCGTCGGCCGGGCCGGTCTTCACCGGCTTCGCGTCACCCGTGCTGTCCCCCTTGAAGCTGTCGCTCTCGAAGTACTCCGACCAGGCCTGATCCACCGACTTCGGATCCTGGAGGTACTTCTCGTACATCTCGTCGACCAGCCATTCGTTGGCTCCGAAGGCTGCGAGGGGGTTCGTTTCTGATGGCTCGGTGGCCACTTGGCAGTTCGCCTCTTCCGATCGGGTCAGATACCAGTAGTTAGGACTACGGGTGTTATGAGGTAGTTCCCGAGGCAAGGCTAATAGCTGCCGCAACTCTCGCGCAGCCCGGGATCACCGGACCAGTCGATCAAGTGGTTGGCGTCGCGGCAGTTGATCGATCGACAACTGGAACACCTTCTGCCGTGGTGTTTCAGGCGGCCGCTTCAAGCCTTCGCCGAAGCCGCTCCGATCCGGCCTCGCGTGGATTGCCGGAGCCGTTGCAGTACTGGACATCCGGCGCCTTCGGCAAGCGTTCACGAGGCTCTGATCGAGCCTGTCTGGCCACTGTATGCAGTTGCCCCCTCGCAGCCCGTCATACCCGGCTGCGCACAAAGATGTGGTCAACGTCACTCACCGGATCAGTCCAGTTCTCACCGATTGGCCAGCCGCCGGACCAGCTTGAGGCCCGACCAGGTGGCATCGATCGCACACACCTTCACGTCCACCACCCCGAGCGGCACGGCCAGCTCGCGGACCCCGTTCTCGTCCAGATCGGTCGGTACGCCGGACGCCCGCTTCGGCCAGGCGACCCAGATCATCCCGGCGGTCGTCGTCCTGGGCAACAGCACCGGCAGCCGTTTCGCCAGCCTGGCCCGATCCGGGCAGAACGCCAGGATCACGTCGTACTGCGTGGGTACGCGCCCGAGCCGGCCGAGCGGCATCACGTCGCCCGGAAGACCCTCGACGACGAATCCGGCCGGCGCATTGTCCAGCACGACGGCGTACCCGGGCTTGATCCCCAGCTTCGCGGCCAGCGGCTTGCCGGAGTACCCGGTGGTGGTCATGACCCAGATTGTCGCCCCGGCGGAGGCCCGGTGGCAGGTCGTGCCCGCGGCGCGGCGGCATACTGTGCGAATGGCGTTGACGGACGAGGCGATCGTCAAGATCAAAGAGATGATCACCTCGGGGGAGCTGGGCCCGGGCGACCGGTTGCCGAAAGAGGCCGATCTGGCCTCCCGGCTGGGGCTGTCGCGGAACTCGCTGCGGGAAGCGGTGAAGGCGCTCACGCTGGTCAACGTGCTCGACGTCCGGCACGGCGACGGCACCTTCGTCACCAGCCTCGACTCGGCGCACCTGCTCGACGCGCTCAGCTTCATGGTCGACCTGCACCGCGACGACTCGGTTTTGCAGTTCTTCGAGGTACGACGGTTGCTGGAACCGGGCGTCGCCGCTCTGGCGGCCGGGCGGATCAGCAAGGAGCAGCTCGAGGACCTCCGGAACCTGACCGGCAGCCTCACTCCGTCGTCCGGCGTCGACGAACTGGTCATCAACGACCTTCGGTTCCACCGGGGGATCGCCGAGGCGACCGGGAACGCCGTCGTGTGCTCGCTCCTGGACGGCATCTCCGGTGCTACCCAGCGGGCTCGCATCTGGCGCGGTGTCACCCAGGCCCGGGGCGGTCGAGCGGACTCTGGCCGAGCACACCGCGATCCTGGACGCGATCGAGCTCGGCGACGCCGAGGCCGCCCGCGCCTGGATGACCGCTCACATCGCCGGCATCGAGAACTGGCTCCGGAAGGCTCCCTGATCTCCTTGCGTCCGAAGAAGTGGTGATGACGTCCCTCCTGTTCTTCGGACGCAAGGAGGTGGAAATGTGGTTGAACAAAATCGCAGCCGGTGGCTAACCTGGTCCTCGTTACATTGCCAACGGCAGGGGTTCGGGTTGTCGAACTGAGATCTCTCTTCAGTAGCGGTTGATCGCCACCGATCGGTGGGCGGTCTCGTTCGAGATCTCGAAGGACGACCCTGATGTCTTACTCCTTGACCTGTACTGACCTCTTTTTCGCCTGGCCGGACGGCGACGTGCTGTTCGACGGCCTCAGCTTCGTGGCCGGACCAGTCCGGTCGGGGCTGGTCGGCCGCAACGGCGCCGGCAAGTCCACCCTGCTCCGGCTGATCGCCGGGCGGCTGAATCCGCAGCGCGGCTCGATCCGGGTCAGCGGCGAACTCGGCTACCTGCCGCAGGACCTGACCCTCGACGTCACCCTGACCGTCGACCAGGCCCTCGGCATCGCCGGGATCCGCAAGGCGATCACCGCGATCGAGGCCGGCGACGCGTCCGAGCACAACTTCTCCGTCGTTGGTGACGGCTGGGACGTGGAGGAGCGGGCCGAGGCGATGCTCGGCAAACTCGGCCTCGGCTCGATCGGGCTCGATCGCAGCGTCGGCGAACTGTCCGGTGGCGAAACGATCCTGCTCGGCCTGGCCGCCGAGCTGCTCAAGCGACCCGACGTACTGCTCCTCGACGAGCCGACGAACAACCTGGATCTGCGGGCTCGCAGGCAGTTGTACGACGCGGTCGACACCTTCCGTGGCGCGCTGATCGTGGTGAGCCACGATCGGGAGTTGCTCGACCGGGTCGACCAGATCGGCGACCTGCGCCGGGGTGACCTCACCTGGTACGGCGGCAACCTCACGGCGTACGAGGAAGCTGTCGCGGTGGAGCAGGAGGCTGCTGAACGGATGGTGCGGTCGGCTGAATCCGATCTGCGGAAGCAGAAGAAGGAGTTGGCCGAGGCGCGGATGAAGATGGATCGGCGGCGGGCGGCCGGGCAGCGGGCTTTCGAGGCGGGCGGGATTCCGAAGATCGTGGCCGGCAACTTGAAGCGCAATGCGCAGGTGTCGGCGGCGAAGCACATCGGGATGCACGCCGACCGGTTCGATGCCGCGAAGGAGGCGCTCGACGACGCGGAGGAGAAGGTCCACGACGACGAGAAGATCCGCGTCGACCTTCCGAAGACGATCGTCCACGCCGGGCGCATCGTGCTGAAGCTGGAGGACTACCTACTGCGGACCGGTCTGGAGGCGTCGCTGGAGATCCGTGGTCCGGAGCGGATCGCGTTGGTGGGGCCGAACGGCGCAGGCAAGAGCACGCTGCTGCACGCGATCGTCGCGGACGAGAAGCCTCTCGTTCCTTATCGGTTGTTACCGCAGCGACTGGATCTCCTGCGGGACGACCTTTCGGTGGTGGAGAACCTGGCGCTGATGGCCCCGACGGTCGAGAACCAGGACCGCCGCTCCCGGCTGGCGCGTTTCCTCTTCCGTGGAAGGGCTGCCGACCAGCCGGTCAGCACCCTGTCCGGCGGCGAACGCTTCCGGGCGACCCTCGCCGCGTTGCTGCTGGCCGAACCGCCACCGCAGTTGTTGATGCTCGACGAACCCACCAACAACCTCGACCTGTCCAGCGTCACCCAACTAACCGACGCCCTCGCGTCATACCAAGGAGCCCTCGTGGTTGCCAGCCACGACCTCCCCTTCCTCCGCTCAATAGGCATCACCCGCTGGCTCCAGCTGGACCAGCACGAGTTGGTCGACATAGACCCCCTCTGACCTCACGCGGCTCTGCGTCGTGGCTCGTCGACAACGTCGGTGAGCGAGATCTGGTGCCGGGGTGCGGTCCGGCCTGGTTCGCGTCGCCGGGCTGCGGGATCGTGCTGGTCGGGGTGGTGGGTGCGCCCGGCTCCCACCTTGGCCTGACCGAGGCGACTCTGTGCACCGGATGAGCATCTGGCGGCCCCGGAGTACTCATCTCAAGCACAAGGGCCCCTCCTGAGCCAACCTCGTCGAATCGACTAAGGCGCATCCACCTAGACGCGCCTTACAGTCAGGCCGATGCCCGCCGCCGGGCAGCCAACGGCGGCGAGAGGCCCACCAGCACGCCGTACTCCGGGGAACGGGCCGGCCCTTCGCTGGGTGGAAACAAATTTGCACCTGCGACTAAAAACTTTCCAGCTAGTGCGCCCGCTGCTCGAGTCGCGACGGGGGGCGAAGCGGACTGGTGGTGCTGCCTGAGGTAGGGCTCGGGAAATCAGCCGGGGGTCGGGGCATCCTCGCGGAGCAGGCCGGCGGATTTGAGGTCGGTCCATAGGGCGCCGGGGATCTCCACTCGCGACAAAGCGGCGTTGGTGTGGACCTCTGGGGCGGTGCGGCAGCCTACGGCTATGCCGGCGACCGCGGGGTGGAAGAGGGGGAACGCCAACGCGACCGCCGGCAGGGTGACGCCGTGGGATTCGCAGATGTCGGCCAAGGCGTTGGCCTTGGAGACCAGGGGAGCTGGGGCGGGGGAGTAGTTGAAGGTGGCGTCGGGGGCCGGGCGGGGCTGGGAGAGGAGGCCTGAGTTGAAGATGCCTACGGCAACTACCTGTACGTCGTTCGCAAGGCAGGCGGGGAGGACGTCGTCCAGGCCGTCCGGGTCGAGCAAGGTGTAGCGGCCGGCCAGCATGATGGCGTCGATGTCGACCTCGTTGACGAAGCGGGTGAGCATCGCGGTCTGGTTCATGCCGGCGCCGATGGCGCGGATGACACCCTGGTCGCGGAGTTCGATCAGCGTCGGGAAGGCGGTCGCGACTGCTTCCGAGTAGTGGTCGTCGGGGTCGTGCACGAAGACCACGTCGAGGCGGTCGGTGCCGATCCGGCGGAGCGAGTCCTCGATGCTCTGCATGACGCCGTCGCGGCTGAAGTCCCAGCGCCGCCTACGTCGGGAAACGACGGCGAAGCCTTCATCGTCGGGAGCTTCAGCGTCAACAGAATAGATAATCCGGCCGACCTTCGAAGAGAGCACGTACGAGGAACGGTCGCGGGCCGCCAGCCCAGCACCCAGGCGCTCCTCGGCGAGCCCGAGTCCGTAGTGCGGCGCGGTGTCGAAGTACCGCCAGCCCTCGTCCCAAGCGGCTTGGACGGTCGCCACAGCCTCGGAGTCCTCAACCGGGCTGAACAATCCGGCCAACGGCGCCCCGCCGAGTCCGATCCGGGCGTCCTCCGGGAAGAGCCTCACGACCGGGCCGCCGGCAGCCGCAGGTTCTGCATGCCGCCGTCGACAGCAAGCGCAGTACCGGTGGTCGATCCGGCCAATGGGCTGGCCAGATAGGCGATCGCCAGCGCGACCTCGTCCGCCGACACCAGGCGGCCGAGAGGCTGGCGAGCCTCCAAAGCAGCGCGCTCAGCAGCGGGATCCGTCGCCACATCGAGCAGTCGGCCGACCCAAGGCGTGTCCGCGGTACCGGGGTTCACGCAGTTGACGCGGATCCCCTCGCGGACATGGTCAGCGGCCATCGCCATCGTCAGAGCCAGTACGGCACCCTTGCTCGCGCTGTAGAGAGCCCTGTTCGGCAGCCCCGCAGTAGCTGCGATCGAGCAAGTGTTGACGATCGCCGCGGCCGACGAACGGCGCAGGTAGGGAAGCGTCGCCCGAGTGACGCGGGCGATCCCGACCACGTTCACGTCGAGAACCCGATGCCATTCCTCATCCTCGTTGCCGGCCACCGTGCCCTGCGCGCCGATGCCCGCGTTGTTCACCAGGATGTCGATCCCACCCAGCTTCAACGCGGCAGCCGACACCGCGTCCCGGACCGAGCTGTCGTCGCTCACATCAGCGGCGATCCCGACCAGCGGCGGCGGTACGTCGGGCTTGAGGTCGAACACGACCACCTCGGCACCGCGGGCGGCCAGCAGCGTCGCCGCCGCGAGTCCGATTCCCGAAGCTCCTCCGGTGACCACTGCCCTCAGACCGGCGAAATCCGTCACTTGGCACTCTCTTTCTCGAGGTCGGTCCAGATCTTGCCACTCGGGTACCGGTAGTCGCACAGAGTTTCGGCGTCCATCTCAGCGCTGAACCCCGGCCGCGTCGGCGTGACGTACTGCCCGGACTTGATCTCGACCGGGTCCAGGAAGTGCTGGTGCAGATGATCGACGAACTCGATCACCCGGTTCTCGGTGCTGCCGCTGACCGCGACCAGATCGAACATCGACAGGTGCTGGACCAGCTCGCACAAGCCGACCCCGCCGGCGTGCGGACAGACCGGTACGCCGAACTTCGCCGCCAGCAGCAGGATCGCGACGTTCTCGTTCACCCCGGCGACCCGGGCGGAATCGAGCTGCAGGAACGACAGCGACTCGGCCTGCAGCAACTGCTTGAAGACCACCCGGTTCTGCACATGCTCACCGGTCGCGACCCGGGTCGGTGCGACAGCGCGTGCGATGGTCGCGTGCCCGAGAATGTCGTCCGGACTCGTCGGCTCCTCGACCCACCACACGCCGTACGGTTTCAGCGCCTCGATCCAGGTGATCGCGTCGGCCACGTCCCAGCGCTGGTTGGCGTCGATCGCGATCCGGATTTCCGGCCCGACCGCCTCCCGCGCCAGCCGCATCCGGCGGATGTCGTCGTCGAGGTTCGCACCGACCTTGAGCTTGATCTGGCTGAACCCGTCGGTTACCGCCTCGTGGCAGAGCCGGACCAGCTTGGCGTCGTCGTACCCGAGCCAGCCGGGCGTCGTCGTGTACGCCGGGTAGCCCTGCTCGCGCAGTACCTTCTCGCGTTCCGTGCGACCCGGCACCGCGGCGTACAGAATCTCCAGCGCCTCGTCCCGGGTGAGTGCGTCGGTGAGATAGCGGAAGTCCACCAGGTCGACGATCTGCTCGGGGGTGAGGTCGCTCAGCAGCTTCCACAGCGGCACCCCGGCGCGCTTCGCGGCCAGATCCCAGACGGCGTTGACGACCGCGCCGATCGCCATGTGCATGACCCCCTTCTCAGGGCCGAGCCAGCGCAGTTGCGAGTCGTGCACGAGCGACTTCCAGAACGCGCCGAGGTCGCCGAGGACAAAGTCCACGTCGAGACCGATCACGTGGTCGCGGAGCGCCTCGATCGCCGCGGTCTGGACGTCGTTGCCGCGCCCGATCGTGAAGGCGAAGCCGTGCCCTTCGAGGTCATCACCGGCATCGGTCCGCAGGATCAGATACGCCGCCGAGTAGTCCGGGTCCGCGTTCATCGCGTCGGAGCCGTCCAGGTCCAGCGAGGTGGGGAAGCGGACGTCGTACGTCTCGAACTCCGTGAAGCGTGGCATCGACATCCGTTCTGCCTTGATCCGACCTGACGGACGAATCCTATAGGATATGTGCCCGCTTACGTACTGGCCAGGGGGTTAATTCATCGGATCAAAGAAGTCGGCCGACTAAAGTCGTCCCGTGCCGGATGAACATGAGCAGGTACTGCGGCTGGGCAGCAGGTCGTTCGGGCCGGGGGAGTTCGCCTTGATGGCGATCGTCAACCGGACCCCGGACTCGTTCTTCGACCGCGGCGCGACCTACGCCACCGACGCTGCGTACGAGGCGATCGGCCGGGCGGTCGCGGACGGCGCGGACCTGGTCGACATCGGCGGCGTCAAGGCCGGGTACGGCGAACCGGTCTCCGAGGAGGAAGAACTTCGCCGCACGGTCGACTTCGTCGCCGGGATCCGGGAGCGTCACCCCGACCTCGTGATCAGCGTCGACACCTACCGCAGCGGCGTCGCCCGCCGGGTCGGCGCGGCCGGGGCGGACCTGATCAACGACACCTGGGCCGGCTCGGATCCAAAGATGCCGGCCGCCGCGGCCGAGGTCGGCGCCGGGCTCGTCTGCAGCCATGTCGGCGGCCTGACGCCCCGGACGGACCCGCACCGGATGGCGTACGACGATGTCGTGGCGGACGTGATCCGGACGACCACCGCGCTGGCCGAGCGCGCGGTCGCGGCCGGCGTACGGCGGGACGGCATCCTGATCGATCCGACCCACGACTTCGGGAAGAACACCCTGCAGTCGCTCGAGCTGACCCGCAGGCTGGACGAGTTGACCGCGACCGGCTGGCCGGTGCTCGTCGCCGTCTCCAACAAGGACTTCATCGGCGAGACCCTCAACCTGCCGCCGGGACAGCGCGGCAATGGCACGATTGCCGCGCTGAGCGTCTCCGCCTGGCTCGGCGCCCGGGTCTTCCGCGTCCACGACGTCCCGGCCGCCCGGCAGGCGCTCGACCTGATCGCCGTACTACGAGGCGCGGCCGAGCCCGCCGGAACCAGAAGGAGCCTGGCCTGATGCACAGCCTGAACCCTGCCGAGGTCGGCGGCGACGAGATCCTGCAGGCGTACCAGGTCGAGGACCGGTCGGTGCCGCACGTGCGGTGCAACTTCGTCACCAGCATCGACGGCGCGGTCGAGATCGACGGTCAGTCAAAGTCGCTGACCAGCCCCGAGGACAGCGAACTGTTCGGCAAGGTGCGGATGCTCAGCGACGTGGTCCTGGTCGGTGCCGGCACGGTCCGGATCGAGGGCTACAACCCGCTGCGGCTGGGCAAAGAACGGCGTGCCTGGCGCAAGGATCACGGCCTGCCGGAGAACCCGACGCTGGCGATCGTCTCCTCCCGGCTGGAGCTCGACCCGATCAACCACGTCTTCGCGGACGCGCCGGTCCGGCCACTGGTGATCACCCACGCGGCCGCGCCGCCAGATCATGTGGAGGCCTTGGGCGAAGTAGCCGACGTACTGATCTGCGGTGAGGCCGAGGTCGACCTGCACCTGGTGGTGGCGGCGCTGGCCGAGCGGGGGTTGCCGCAGATCCTCTGCGAAGGCGGGCCGCGTCTGCTCGGTGCGCTGACCGACGCCGACCTGGTGAACGAGATGGACCTGTCGCTGTCGCCGCTACTCGTCGGTCCCGGCGCCGGGCGAATCACTGCCGGAGCGTTCGACACAGTGGCTCGGCGGTTCGTACTGCGGTCGGTGCTCGGCGCCGACGACGGCTCCCTGTTCCTGCGCTACCTCCGGGCGCACTGACCGGCTCGACTACGGTTGAGCCTGTGCCTATCGCCAGTGCCGCTGTCTGTCCGCACCCGCCACTGCTCGTTCCCGCAGTCGCCGGCGGTGCAGCAGCCGAACTGGATGAGCTACGCGCTGCCTGCCTCGCCGCGATCGACCAGCTCGCCGATGCCGACGCCCTGGTGATCGTAGGCTCCGGCCCCGCCACAGGCACGCAGTACGACGTATCGGCGGGCGGCACCTTCGGCCCGTACGGCGCTCCCTCGGTGCGGGTCGGCTCCGGCGAAGCAGTGCTGCCCCTGTCGCTGACGATGGGAAGCTGGCTCGTCTCCCAGAGCAAAGCTGCGGGCATGCCCACTGTCCTGATCACGGTAGAGATCGACGAGCCGGTCGCGGGCTGTCTGGAGCTCGGCCAACAGCTTGCCGCTAGCAACGAGCGGATGGGGCTACTGGTGATGGGCGACGGTTCGCCCCGGCGTAGCGAGCACTCGC
Source organism: Kribbella qitaiheensis (assembly GCF_014217565.1). Classification (NCBI taxonomy): domain Bacteria; kingdom Bacillati; phylum Actinomycetota; class Actinomycetes; order Propionibacteriales; family Kribbellaceae; genus Kribbella; species Kribbella qitaiheensis. Next base: position 1,936,432 of record NZ_CP043661.1, on the reverse strand, counting down.
CGGTGCACCTGCACCCGCGAGCGGAGATCTTCGACAGCACGGTCGCGGCCGCGCTTGGCGTGGCGGACACGACTACACTCGCTGCGCTCGACCCGGAGCTTGCCGTCGAGCTCAAGGCTGCCGGGCGAGCACCCTGGCAGGTGCTCGCGGGTGCAACAGCTTCCGCGACGTTCACGGGCCAGTTGCTGTACCACGCGGCCCCGTACGGCGTCGGCTACTTCGTCGCAGCCTGGTCTGCCTGAACTTTTGCCGGATGACCTTCCATTGGTACGTCGGGCCACCGGTCTGCGGTGGCTGCCAGATCCGGATGACCAGCTTCGACCAGCTGGTTGGCCAGCTCCACCCGAGCAGCCCGTACGGCGTCGGCCGCCTCCTCCGCGGTGGGATAGGGGCCGGACCAGTTACACACGGCATCCCCGGCGAACCAACCGCCGGCCGCCCGGCGTACGTGCGAAGCCGCCAGGCGGTCTGCGGGGAGGGCGTCACCACGCTCAGCGGCCAGTTGGACGACCGCGTCGACGGTGACCACCTCGGCGCTCAGATCCGTTAGCGGGCGAAGATACACGGCGTCGGTGTAGACGAACTCATACCCGTCCGGCGCGCGCTCTGCCAACCACTCGAGCGCCTCGGCGGCAGTGGTACGGAGCTTATCTGAGTTGTCCGGATCGGCGAGCGTGTGCACGCCGCACATCCTGGTGTGGGTCGGGCGCAGCTCGTTCTGCCAGAGGCGGACCTGCAGTTCCTCGCGGCCGGACAACCGGCGACCGAGGATGCGGGCCAGCCCGACCACGTCGAAGTTCAGCTCGTCAGGAGTGCGTTTCCGGCCGGGCTCGAACGGCTCACCCGGCAACGTCCCGTGCGTAGTCCACGGCCCGACATGCCAACGCTCCAACGTGGTCATGGCCCGACTCTACTCAGCTCCGTTCAGGAGCTGCCACGTCGAAGGTGGTGCTCAGGTCGGTGAGGATCGACCAGGCGCCCTGCAGGCCGACCGCGGTCATCCAGGTGATGTCGGGTACCTCGTGCACCTTCGGCTGCAGCGGCTTCCAGAGTGGGTTGGCCTTGAACTGGTCGGCCGTCTTCTTACTCAGACCCTTGTCGTCCGCGTAGACGGCGACGAAGATCGCGTCGGCGTCCGCGTCCTTGATCCGCTCGGCGCTGATCTCGGCCGCGAAACCGTTCACGTCCTGCGACTTCGGCCGCTTCAGGGCGGCGTCCTTCAGCACGATGCCGGAGAAGCTGGCGCCCTGGTACAGCCGGGTGGGGCCGTCCACGAACCGGACCACCGAGATGGTCGGGTTGTTCGCCTTCTCGTTGATCGCCTTGCCGACGGCCTTTGCCGCCGTTTCGTACGCGCTGAGCTCCTGCTCGGCCTTGTCCTCTTCCCCGAGCGCCTTCCCCTCGAGCCGGATGTTGTCCTTCCAGGTCGGCCCGGTGGTCTCGGTCATCACCGTCGGCGCGATCTTGCTCAGCTGCGGGTACAACTTCTCGTGCCGCACCTTCGCCGTGATGATGAGGTCCGGCTTCAGCGCGGCGATCTTCTCCAGGTTCGGCTCGGTCAGCGTGCCGACGGACTGCGCCTCGGCGCCGTAGGTCGTCCGGTCGTCGCCGAGGTAGTCCGGCAGCTTCCCGTTGATGGTCCGGTAGTCGGTGAACCCCACCACCGGCGTCTGCAGGATCAGCGTCGCGTCGACGAAACTCGCGTCCAGCGCCACCACCCGCTTGGGTTTCGCCGGAATCTCCGTCTTCCCCATCGCGTGCTCGACAGTCCGCGGGAACCCGGCATCGGCGACCGCCTGGCCCGGATCCTCCAACTTGTCGGACCCACCACATCCGGTGAGAGCCAACGCGACAACAGCAATCAAAGCGCCAAGACGGACGCGCACAAGAACTCCCCAGCCAATCGACAGCAAGTCCCCGCACCCTAGCATCAACTTAGGCTGCCCTAACTTGCCTGGTCTCAGGCGTCAGGCGGGCGTTGGCGGACCCGCGGTAAGGGTCGCCTAAGGTTGGGCGGCATGTGGGGTGTGCGAGGGGTGCCGAGGGCTGCTGCGCTGATGGCGTTGGTGGGTGTCGTGGTCCTCGCTTTCGGGGCGAGTCTGGTGTTCGGGTCTCGGTGGCTGGGGGTCGGGGCGGTCGGGCATGCGTTGCTGTCGCAGGGTGGGGCTGACGCGGATGTGATCGTGCGGAGCCTGCGGCTGCCCAGGACTGTGGTGGCGTTGGTGATCGGGGCGTGTCTGGGGATCGCTGGGGCGTTGATGCAGGGGCATACCCGGAACGCGCTGGCCGAGCCCGGGATCTTCGGGGTGAGTGCGGGGGCCGCGTTGGCGGTGGTGCTGGGGTTGCAGGTCGGTGTGGTGGAGACGGTCGGGTCGACGGTGTGGTGTGCGTTGATCGGCGCGCTGGTGGCGACGTTCGGAGTACAGAAGCTGGCGGCACGGGGGAGTGGCGCTTCTCCGGTCGGGTTGGCGTTGACCGGGGCGGCGGTGGCCGCGATGTTGGGGGCGTTCACCTCGGCGATCGTGTTGCTCGACGCGAATACCTTGGACGGCTACCGCTTCTGGGCCGTCGGATCCGTGGCCGGGCGAGGGTTCGATGTGGTCGGGCAGGTGCTGCCGTTCGCGATCATCGGGCTGATCCTGGCGGCCTTCAACGCGCGCGACCTCGATTTGCTTGCCCTGGGCGACGATATCGCCGCGGGGCTCGGACTCTCCGTACGCCGGGCGCGGTTGGTCGGGCTGCTCGCGATCGGCCTGCTGACAGCGGCCGGAGTCGCGGCCTGCGGGCCGATCGGGTTCCTCGGATTGCTCGCGGGCCATGTCGCGCGGCGGATCTTCGGAGCACGCAACAGCTGGCTGATCCCCGCCGCCGGATTGACCGGGGCCGCCGCGCTGATCCTGGCGGACCTCGTCGGTCGCTTGGTCGGCGGAGCCGGTGAAGTCCAGGCGGGCGTCGTATTGGGGATCGTCGGCGCGCCGCTGTTCGTGATCGTCGTACGGCGTCGCGCGGTGGCCTTGTGACCACCGCAACAGAGACGGCGGTGGTCAAGCCGCGGACCGTAGTACTGGCCGCAGGATTCGCAATAGCAGCAGTGATTCTCGCGCTGGTCTCGTTGAGTCTCGGCACTACGAAGCTCCCGCTCGACGAGGTACTGCGCGCCCTTGTCGGTGGAGGCGACAGTGGGACGCGACTGATCGTGCTGGAGCTCCGGCTGCCGCGCGTCGCGACCGGCCTGCTGGTAGGGATCGCATTCGCGGTGTCGGGCGCTCTCCTGCAGACCTTGTCGCGCAATCCGCTGGCCAGCCCGGACATCATCGGCGTCAACTCCGGTGCCTCCGCGGCCGCTGTCACGGTCATCGTCTTGGCAGGGACCGGTGGCGGCAACATCTCCGGTGCGGCCGAGCGGATCGGCCTGCCGTTGGCCGCGATGCTCGGCGGCTTACTGGCGACGCTAATCGTCGGCCTGCTGTCGATCCAGCGCGGCGTCGTCGACGTGAGCAAGGTGGTCCTGATCGGCGTCGGAGTCGCGGCCGCCGCGAACTCACTGGTCGCGTGGCTACTGGTCGTCGGTGACGTCACCGACGCGGGCCGCGCCGCCGCCTGGTTGGCCGGCTCCCTCAACGCACGGACCTGGTCCGACGCGGTCCCGGTCGGGATCGCGGTCGCGGTGTTGTTGCCGGTAGCAATGATATTCGGCCGCGAGCTCGAGGCTCTCGTACTGGGTGACGACGTCGCCTCCTCGCTGGGCGTCCGGGTGTCCCGGGTCCGGGTTGCTCTGTTGATCGTCGCCACAGTGCTCGCCGCGATGGCAACCGCCGGAGCCGGGCCGATCACCTTCGTCGCGCTGGTGGCCCCGCAGGTCGCCCAGCGACTGGCACGGACGGATCGACCGCCACTGTTGACGACCGCGATGCTCGGCGCGCTGTTCGTCACGCTGGCTGATCTGATCGCGAGGAACGGCCTGCAGGTGCTGCAGGTCGGCCCGTACGAGTTGCCAGTCGGAGTCGTCACCGCCGCGGCCGGAGCGCCGTACCTGCTCCACCTCATCGGCCGTCAGCAGAAGGGGCGCTGAACAGTGCACGTCCAAAACCTCACTCTTGCCTACGGCCCCGACAAGCCGGTCGTGTCCGACCTCACCCTTGATCTGCCGACCGGGCAACTGACGGCGATCGTCGGGCCGAACGGTTCCGGCAAGTCGACCCTGCTGCGGGGGATGAGCCGGTTGCTCGCGCCGCGCAGCGGTCACGTTCTCCTTGATGGCAAGGACATCCACCAACTGCCCGCCCGCGAACTGGCTCGTCTGCTCGGCCTGCTGCCACAGGGGCCGGTGACACCGGAAGGGATCACCGTCGCCGAGCTCGTCTCCCGCGGGCGGCATCCGCATCGCGGCCTGTTCGCCCGGCTGACGTCCGACGACCAGCAGGCGATCGACGACGCCCTGGCCGCTGTCGAGCTGGTCCACCTACGGGACCGGCCCGCCGACCAGTTGTCCGGCGGTCAACGGCAACGGGTCTGGATCGCGATGGTGCTTGCCCAGGGCACGCAGTACCTGCTGCTCGACGAGCCGACGACGTACCTGGATCTCGCACACGCGGTGGACGTGATGAACGTGGTCCACGCGGCCGCGCACGGGACCGGCCGAACCGTCGTGACCGTGCTGCACGACCTAACGCTGGCGGCGCAGTACGCCGATCATCTGGTGGTGATGGGAGACGGCAGGATCGCGGCACAGGGCCGGCCTGCCGACGTACTGACAGAGGAACTCCTGAAGGAGGTGTTCGGACTGCGGGCCAAGGTGGTCGAGGTCGCCGGGGCGCCCGTCGTGGTGCCGGATCGTAGGCTGTTGGGATGACGTACTCCGCGAAGAGCCTCGCGGACATGCTGGACGGGGAGATGTCCTGGCTGTCCGTGCGTACTGCGGACGCCTTGCCCGGACCCGAGTGGATCTCCTGTGCCGCGCTGCTGGCGGAACAGCAGGCCGGCGGCGATCCGACCTACGAGTGGCGGAAGGCTCTGCGGGACGACTACGGGCGCGACTACGACATCGAGCCGCCCGAACAGGTCGCGGCGATGTTCGTGCTGATGTGGTACGTATCGGTGCCGTCGATCGTGGCCGCTCTTTCGGCCGCCATCGCGGGGGTTTCGCCGGATGTCTCGCCGGAATCGGTGGCCTTCCGCCGCCATCCGACCGCGCATTACCCGACCGACGTCGCCCTGCTCTCCGACGGTGTGGTCTCGATGCACGAAGCGGCCGCGCAGGTCGCCAAGCACACCCGAGCCTTCACCGATTCGTACCGGCCCTGGCGTGAGGCTCAGCTCCCTGCAGCGTCTCGGCGCGGTCGAGGACGAGCTCCGCGGCGCGCTTCGCGTTCCAACGGATGCCCCGCACCGGACGGCGGCCGCCGAGGCCTTCCAGATCGACCTGGACCAATCCATCCGTACGTCGTGCTGCTTCTTCTACGCCCTCCCCAACGTCAACGCCTGCGGCGGCTGCCCCCGGGTGAAGTGAGAATTTCGCTCAGAGCGCAACGGGCATGCTCTACCACTGGTGGTGGCCGCGCAGGACGGCTGGCACAGGAACGACTGGGGCGGGAGGTGAGATACCCCGCCTGAGCCCCTCCTGAGCCTGGCCGCCGAATATTGTCGGTGCCGCCCGGCACGATGTCGATCATGAATCTGACACAGTGTCGGGCGGCCATCGCGCCGCCGCGTACGTCATCGACGGGTAACCCGCTATCGGTTGTCCGCGTCCAGGGCCGCGGTTAGGTTCGATGACGTGACGGAGCCTGGTGGTACCCCGGCGACGGCCCCGATCGGCTCACGTGCGGCCGCTGAGGGTTACGTCGAAATGGTGTGCTTCAAACACGGTCCTCCACAGCTGCAAGGCGTCGAGCTGGAGTGGACAGTGCACTATGCGGACGACCCGCACCGACCTCTCGATGCCGACCTACTGAGCAAGGCCCTGGGCGCGCACGCGCCCGCCACCCTGGTCCCCGGCAGCCCGCAGTTGCCGCTCGGCCGGGGTGCTCTGGTCACGGTGGAGCCGGGTGGCCAGGTAGAGATCTCCGGCGCCCCGTCAGCTTCAGTCACGAGGCTGATCGACGACACCGCCGCCGACGCGGCCGAACTGACCTCCCTTCTCAGCGCAGCCGGCTTGGTCCTGGGCGACCACGGCCTGGACGCCTACCGGCCACCCCGGCGCATCCTGACCGTCCCGCGCTACGCGGCGATGGAGCGCGCGTTCGCCCAGCTCGGCCCGCACGGCCCGAGGATGATGTGCAGCACCGCCGGACTGCAGATCTGCCTCGACGCCGGCGAAGCCGACCAGACCGCCACCAGGTGGCGGGCTCTGCACGATCTCGGCCCGACCCTGGTCGCGCTGTTCGCCAACTCCCGGCGCAGGACCGGTGAAGACACCGGCTGGGCCTCGGCCCGGACCGAGGCCACCTTCGGCACCTGTGCGCCGTTCACCGAGCCGCCGCCGCTGGACGGCGACCCGGCCGCGGCCTGGGCCCGGATGGCGATGGAGGCTCCGGTGCTCTGCCTGCGCCGCGGCGACAACTGGGACGCCCCGGCCGGTCTCACCTTCGGCGCGTGGGCCGACGGCGCGCTGCCCGGCGACAGTCCGACGTACGAGGATCTCGAGTACCACCTGTCCACCTTGTTCCCGCCGGTCCGGCCGCGTGGGTATCTCGAAGTGCGGTATCTGGACACCCAGGCCGGAGACGGGTGGATTCCGCCGACCGTGCTGCTGACGGCGTTGATGTCCGACCCCGTCCTGATCGACCGCGCCATGGCCGCTGCCGAACCGGCAGCGGGCCGCTGGTTCCCGGCGGCCCGGGAAGGACTCGACGACAAGTTGATCCTGCAGGCCGCGCGGGACGTGGTCGACCTCGGCATCGAAGTACTGGACCGGACCGGCATTGGTCCCGACCGGCTCGGCCCTGAGCTGGTCAGTGATGTCGCAACCCGGCTGAGCCGCGTCGTCGACGACACCCAGAGAAGGCGAGCATCATGAACCACCAACTGTCCGACCTCACCGAGGAAGGCCTGCGCGCCTTCGTCGCGGAGCAGCTCGACCGCTCCAGGTCCCGGACCGTCCAGCTGACGGACGCGGTCGACACCGATGATCTCGTCCGGCAGCACTCGAAACTGATGTCGCCGCTGGTCTGGGACTACGCCCACATCGGTAACCAGGAAGAGCTCTGGCTGGTCCGCGACGTCGGCGGCCGCGAGCCGGTCCGCCAAGACATCGACGAGCTGTACGACGCGTTCATGCATGCCCGGGCTGATCGGCCGACGCTGCCGCTGCTAGGTCCGACCGAGACCAAGGCGTATGTGGTCGAGGTCCGGGACAAGGTGCTCGACGTGCTCGACCACGTGAAGCTCGGCGGCGGCCGGGAGTTGGTGGAGAACGCGTTCGCCTTCGGGATGATCGTGCAGCACGAGCAACAGCACGACGAGACGATGCTGGCGACCCACCAGCTGCGGACCGGGGTGCCGGTGCTGGACGCGCCCGAGCCGCCGGCAGGTCGCAGGCTGGCTCGCTCCGAGGTGCTGGTTCCGGGTGGGGTCTTCGAGATGGGGACGTCGGTGGAGCCGTGGGCGCTCGACAACGAGCGGCCCGCGCACGCGGTGCGCGTCACGCCGTACGTGATCGACACCGCGCCGGTCAGCAACGGGGACTACCTGAGGTTCGTGGTCGGTGGTGGGTACACCGATCCGAAGTGGTGGTCCGAGGCCGGCTGGGCGCACGTCCAGAAGGCGTCGCTGGTCGCGCCGCGGTTCTGGGAGCAGGCCGACGGCAACTGGATGCGGACTCGCTTAGGTCACCGCGAGCTGCTGCCGCTCGACGAGCCGGTGATGCACGTCTGCTTCTACGAGGCCGAGGCGTATGCGGCCTGGGCGGGCAAGCGGCTGCCGACCGAGGAGGAGTGGGAGTTCGCCGCCCGCTTCGATCCGGCGACCGGGCGGACCAGGCGGTTCCCGTGGGGTGACGAGAGCCCGGGGCCGCAGCACGCGAACCTGGGACAGCGGCATCTACGCCCGGCACCGATCGGTGCGTACCCGGCCGGAGCGTCGCCGCTCGGGGTCGAGCAGCTGATCGGTGACGTCTGGGAGTGGACCAGCAGCGACTTCAAGCCGTATCCGGGCTTCCGCGCGTTCCCGTACGACGAGTACTCGCTGGTCTTCTTCGGCAACGACTACAAGATGCTGAAGGGCGGCTCGTTCGGCACCGACGAGGTGGTCGCCCGTAGTACGTTCCGCAACTGGGACTACCCGATCCGGCGGCAGATCTTCGCCGGGTTCCGTTGTGCGCGGGATCCCCTACCGTCGGAGCTCGGCTAGATGTGCCGACATCTGGCCTACCTAGGGCCGGCGGTGCCGCTGGCATCGCTGGTTCTGGAGCCACCACACGCGCTATATAAGCAGAGCTGGGCGCCGGCCGACATGCGCGGTGGCGGCTCGGTCAACGGCGACGGCTTCGGACTCGGCTGGTACGTCGACGGCGCGCCCGTGCGGTATCGGCGGAGTGTGCCGATCTGGGCGGACGAATCGCTGCCCGGGCTGGCCGGGTCCATTCGATCAGCTGCAGTGCTGGCCGCAGTGCGGAACGGGACGGTCGGCCAACCGCTGACCGAGACTGCGGTGGCGCCGTTCGTGCGGGACCAGTGGTTGTTCAGCCACAACGGGTTGATCACCGGCTGGCCCGGCTCGGTCTCCAAGCTCGCTGAGACCTTGCCCGTCTCCGAGCTGCTCACCCTCGATGCCCCGATGGACTCCGCCCTGCTGTGGGCATTGGTGCAAGACCGCTTGTACTCCGGTGCGCCCGCGGCAGAGGCGGTCGCATCGGTGGTGCGAGAGGTGGCCGCGGCCGCACCCGGCTCCCGGCTCAACCTCCTACTGACCGACGGCGAGCAGATCATCGCCACGACCTGGACCCACGCGCTGTGGTTCCGCCGTACGGCGGACTCCGTCGCCGTCAGCTCCGAACCATGGCAGAGCGACGGCTGGGAAGAGATCCCGGACCAGTCGTTGCTGGTAGCAACCAAGAGCTCCCTGGCGCTGTCCCCTATCTCACCGCAGGCCCCCTTGGCTCCCCGACCGGTGGAGCTACCGATGGAAGGACGAGAGTGACCCTCATCGACCCCGAGATCGATATTCATCTGACCCCGGACTACGCCGCCCGCGCCTTACGGGAGGACGCCCGGGCCGGCTTGACCGCGGAGCCCAAGTGGCTGGCGCCGAAGTGGTTCTACGACGCACGTGGCAGCGAGCTGTTCGAGGAGATCACCCGGCTGCCGGAGTACTACCCGACCCGGGCGGAACGGGAGATCCTCGACGCCCGGTCCGGTGAGATCGCCGAGCTGACGGGCGCGAGGACGCTGGTCGAGCTCGGCTCCGGTTCGTCGGAGAAGACGCGGCTGCTGCTGAACGGGTTGCGGGATCACGGCACGCTGACGACGTTCGTTCCACTGGACGTGTCCGAGTCGGCGCTGCGCGAGGCGGCCGCCGCGATCACCGCCGACTACCCGGGGCTCGTCGTGCACGGAGTCGTCGGCGACTTCACCGAGCACCTGGACAAGCTGCCCGGCGATGCCCCTCGCGTGGTGGCGTTCCTCGGCGGCACGATCGGGAACCTGCTGCCCGACGAGCGTGCCGACTTCTTCACGTCGGTTCGCGAGGTGCTCGAGCCGGGGGAGTGGCTGCTGCTCGGCACGGATCTGGTGAAGGATCCGGCGACCCTCGTCGCGGCGTACGACGACAGCGCGGGCGTGACGGGGGAGTTCAACAAGAACGTGCTGCGGGTGCTCAACCGCCAGCTCGGCGCGGACTTCGACGTGGACGTGTTCAGCCATGTCGCGGTCTGGGACGCCGAGAACGAGTGGATCGAGATGCATCTGCGGGCCGACCGGGCGATGCGGGTGCTGATCCCCGAGATCGGGCTCGAGGTCGAGTTCGCCGAGGGGGAGGAGCTGAGCACCGAGGTGTCGGCGAAGTTCCATCGGTACGGCGTCGAGGCCGAGCTCGGCAAGGCCGGCTTCACCCCTGGTGCTTGGTGGACCGACTCGGAAGAACGCTTCGCCCTCTCCCTCTGGCAGGCCGTCTAGCCGACTGCTTACGTCCGAAGACCCGAGGGGTGGGGCCCTCGGGTCTTCGGACGTAGCGGTTCTAGCCGGCGGACTTGATCAGGTCGTTGATCTTGCCGACGTAGGTCTGCAGTTCGCTGACCGGCTTCTTGCCGTTCAGGATCGGCTGGAAGTACGCGGTGGTGAGGTCGGCGACCTGCGAGGACCAGGTGGTCGTGAACCGGACCCCGACAGTCTTCTCAGCGGCCAGGTCGGCCTTCACCGTGTCGACGACCGTGGTCTGGCCGGCCTTGGTGAGCGCGTCGAAGTAGCTCGCCTGCGCCGGCGTGTATGCGGGGGGCGCGACCGGCGAGGCCGGCAGCACGGCATCCCACACCTTGGTGTTCAGGTACTGCAGCACCTTGTACGTCGCGTCCTCGTTCGCCGTGTACTGCGGGGTGCAGATGCCCACCGAGTCGTACAGGGTGGTCGGCGTGTTCACCTGCGGGAACGGCGCGAACCCGTACTTGATCTTCGGCTTGTCGGTCTGGAACCCGGCCGCCAGCCACTGCCCGCCGACCATCATCGGCACCTTGCCGGCCGAGAACAGCGCCTGCACGTTCGACACGTCGTACCCGGGCGGTGCGACCGCGCCGGACTTGATCGCGTCGGCCAGCTTGGTGACGCCCTCGACGTACTTGTCGTCCGCCTCGGCCTTGGTCGGGTGGTTCACGTTGTCGGTGAACGGCGCGCCGCCCGCGGACAGCGAGTACATGCTCATCGAGAACGGCGCGTCGCCCGACGTCAGGTTGTCCGCGACCAGCCCGTACTTCGCGCCGCCCTTGTTCGCCAGCTTCGTCGCCGCGGAGTACATGTCGTCCCAGCTCCAGCCGGCCTTCGGCTCGGTGACCCCGGCCGCCTTGAAGGCGTCGACGGAGTACCAGATGCCATAGGCGTTCATCAGCGACGGCAAGCCGCCCATCCGGCCGTCGGCGGTCTTCCAGTTCTCCATCGCGGAGCCGACGAACTTGTCCGCCTTGAAGTCGCCGTCGCCGTCGGTGATCCGCTTCGACCAGTCCACCGTCAGACCCTGCGCGGTGTACTGCTGCTCGGTATCGTTGCCGCACCAGAACAGGTCGGGCAGCTTCTTCGCCTGGGTCAGCGACGCGAGCTTGTCGCCGTACCCGCCACTCGGGGTGTCGATCCGCTTGACGGTGATGTTGTCGTCCTTGAACCCGGCCAGGGCCTTGTCGATCGCGGCGTTGGTCGCGGCCGACTCCCACGTCATCACGGTCACGGTGACCGGGCCGTCGGACTTGTTGCCGGAGTCGGAGCCGCTACACGCGGCCGTTGCCGTCAGCAACCCGGCGCACGCCAGGGTGGTACCGATGATCTGCTTCTTCACTGCGGTGCTCCTCAGGGGGGTGAGTCACTTCTGGGTCGTGCTGCCGAGCGAGCCGAGGCCCTGGATGAAGTAGCGCTGCGCGGCGAAGAAGAGGATCAGCGGCGGCAGCATGTAGAGCAGGTTGGTGGCCATGTAGTAGCTCCAGTCCGGCGTCTGGCCGGCGAACGGCGAGATGAACGACGCCATTCCGACCGACAACGGCCACTTGTCGGAGCTGTACAGGTAGACCAGCGGATTCAGGAAGTCGTTCCAGGAGGCCTGGAAGGCAAGGATCGACATCGTGATCCAGGCCGGCTTCGTCAACGGCAGCATCACCTGGGTGAAGATCCGGAAATGCCCGGCGCCGTCGATCTTGGCGGCCTCGTCGATCGAGTAGGGGATGGCCAGGAAGTACTGCCTGGCCAGGAAGATGAAGAGCGGGTTGCCACCGAAGAAGGCCGGCACGATCAACGGCAGCCAGGTGTCGTACCAGCCGATGTTCTTGTACATCTGGAACAGCGGGATCAGCCCGACCACGCCGGGCAGCAGCATGCTGCCGACGAACAGGTAGAACCAGACCTTCCGGCCGGGGAACCGCAACCGGGCCAGCGCGTAGCCGGCCATCATCGCGGTCATCACGCCGCCGAGCACGCTGAGCATCGTGATGATCGTCGAGTTGAGCAACAGCCGCGGGAAGTGGATCGCCTGCGGGCCCTTGATGAAGTTGCTCCAGTTGAACTCGTGCGGCAGCAACCGGGGCGGTACTTCGAACACGGCGGTCTTGCTCTTCAGGCCGATGGCGATCATCCACAGCAGCGGAACCACCATCACCGCGCAGACGAACAGCGCGGTCGCGTACCACGACGCCGTACCGAGCGGTCGGCCCTTCCTGGGGCGGCGGCCCGGTTTCTCGAGCGCTCCCGCGAGCGCGATCGGGGCCTCGGTGGCGGGGTCAGTCGGGAGTGTTGTCACTGTACGTCCAGAGCGAGGAGAACTTCGCGGTCAAGGCGATCACGGCGATGATGATGATGAACAGCACCCATACCTGGGCGGAGGCGTAACCGAGCTGCGGAATCCTGCCCAGGTTGGAGAATCCGTTGTTGTAGATCGACAGCATCAGCACGTTGGTGGTGAAGCCGGGACCACCACCGGTCAGGATCTTCGGCTGGTTGAACGTCTGCAACGCGGCCGTGGTCTGCAGGATCACCTGCAGCAACATGATCGGGCTGATCATCGGCAGGGTGATCCGGAAGAACACCGAGTACGGCCCGGCGCCGTCGACCTTGGCCGCTTCGTACAGCTCGGTCGGCACCGCCTGCAGCGCGGCGAGGAAGATGATCATCGTGCCGCCGACGCCCCACAGCATCACGATCACGATCGACGGCATCGACATCGTCGAACTCTGCAACCAGGAACTGGTCGGCAGGTGCAGCTTCTCCAGGATCGTGTTCGCCAGGCCCACCTGGGGATTGAGGATGAACTTCCACAGTGTGATGGTGGCGACCGCGGGCAGCACGACGGGCAGATAGGCCAGCGTCCTGACGATCCGGACGCCGGCGAAGCGCTGGTTGCAGAACATCGCGAGTGCCAGGCCGATGCCGAGTGACAACGGGACGTAGAGGACGACGAGATAACCCGTTGCCTTCAGCGACGGCCAGAAGGCGGGGTCCACGGTGAACATCCGGCGGAAGTTGTCCAGGCCGACGAAGACCGGATCGGTGAGCCCGTTGTACTTGGTCAGCGCCAGGTAGAAGGAGCGAATCAGCGGGTAGACCACGAAGACGGTGAAACCGATGATCGGCGGCAGGATGAACAGATACGCCGCCCTCGTATCGGAGCCGGCGCTGCGGCTCATCCCGACTCGGGAACGATTCATCCTGCCTCCTGGACGGTAACGTTTCCAACGGCTTACTGTTGTGTGACGATGCCGTGTCGTGAGAGAGAAGTCAACCCTGTGTCCGAAACGTTTCCAAAGCCAACCGGGTCCAGCCGCCCGACGATGATCGACGTCGCGAAGGCGGCCGGTGTCGGGCTCGGCACGGTGTCGCGGGTGGTCAACGGCGGGGCGGGCGTGCGCGAGCAGACCGCGTCGCGGGTGCGCGCCGCGATCGACCAGCTCGGCTTCCAGCGCAACGAGGTGGCGCGGGCGCTGCGACCGGGGAAGAAGTCGTCCAGTCTGGCGCTGGTGCTCGGTGACCTGACCAACCCGTTCTACGCGACGATCGCGAAGGCAGCGCTGGAGGTGGCCGGCCAGGATGGGTTCGCGGTGGTGCTCGGCAGTGTCGACGAGGATCCCGAGGGGGAGAAGCGGGCGATCCAGGAGCTGATCGGCCGCCAGGTCGCCGGGTTGATGATCGTGCCCGACCAGGGTGACCATTCCTACTTGGCAGGTGCCGGTATCCCGGTGGTGTTCGTCGACCGGCCGGCGCACGGGATCGATGCCGACATCGTGACGGTTGACAACCAAGGTGGTGGCCGGCTGGCCACGGAACACCTACTGGGGCAGGGACATCGGCGGATCGCGATCCTGCTGGCGCCGTCGTACCACACGACCGGGCGGCGGTTGCGTGGTTACCGGCTGGCCCATCGCGGCGCGGGGATGGAGGTCGACGAGAGCCTCGTCGTCCAGCTGCCGGAAGGTACCGCGGAGGCCGCCGAGAAGGCGACCCGCGAACTGATGCACCGGCCCGATCCGCCGACCGGCCTGTTCGCCTCCACCAACTTCGTTGCCGAGGGCGTCCTTCGTGCGCTGCGCGAGGTCGACAGCCAGCCCGCGGTGGTCGGCTTCGACGACTTCCGGATGGCCGACATGCTGCCCACCCCGGTCACAGTCGTCGCCTCCGACACAGCCGAACTAGGCCGCATCGCCGCCCGCCTCCTCCTCGACCGCGCCTCCGGCACAGACGACCGAGCCCCCCAACGCATAGTCCTCCCCTGCGCCCTGATCCAACGAGGCTCCGGCGAACGCCCCCCAACCTGACCTTTCTGCTGGAGAGAAAATTGGGCGCGGTTCGGGCCTCCGGATAGGTAGCGTCGGGTAGGTGATCAGCGACGTGGACGAGCTGCCGGTGTACTACGAGGCGTTCGGCGAGGGGCGGCCGATCGTCTTCCTGCCTGGATGGGGGAACGCGAACGGGGAGGGACGCGACGTCCACGAGCCGGTGTTTGCCACGCGGGACGGCTGGCGGCGGATCTACATCGACCCGCCAGGCACCGGAAACACCCCGTCGCGCGACTGGATCAAGGACCAGGACGGCATCCTCGACGTGATCGCCCGCGTCATCGACGACGTAGTGGGCCCGACCGCCTTCGCGATCGCTGGTACTTCGGCCGGCGGCCTGCACGCGCGCGGCCTCGTCCGCCGGGACCCCACCCGCATCCTGGGAATGCTGCTCCGAGTCCCCGGCGTGATCGTTGACCGCGCCGAACGCGACCTACCGCAGCACACCCCTCAGCAGACCAGCGAGTGGATCGCCGCGCATCGGGAGAAGCAGGCAAAGTACTACGACCCGGCCGAGCAACAGGCAGATCTCGAGTTCCTCAGCGCAATCCAGAGCGACGTCACCAAGTACTCGCTCACCGGCGACCTCGCAGTACGCCTCGAAGCGCCCACGCTCATCGTTACGGGCCGACAAGACACGATGACCGGCTACGCCGACGCCTGGCGCATCCTGGACGACTACCCCCGCGCGACTTACGCAGTACTGGACTGCGCCGACCACGACCTCCCCGTCCACAACCCCACGCTCTACCACGCGCTAGTCGCCGACTGGCTCGATCGAGTGGAAGAGCTGGCCGATGCGACCTGACACGAAGGCTGTCGTCGACGAGTTCTGCCGGTACCGCGCGCTGGCGAGCAACGCGCCGTCGGTGCGGATCGCGGAGAAGCTGGGCTTCACGCCGTTCGGGCAAAACCTGGTGTTCAAACAGCAGTAGGACCCGGTCGCTTGAGGGGCGGATGCGACCGGGTCCTGCCAGTTCTCCGGGCCCCCGTGCCTAGGCCCGGAGAACGGTTCAGAAGTTGGGCCAGGCCCAGCCGAGGTAGCTGTTGAAGTAGGGGAGTGCGCGGGTGCCGATCGCACCGCTGACGCTGGTGGCCCAGAAGGTGCCGTCTCCCTTGGCGAGACCGACGTGGCCGTACGGCGCTGCGAGGTCCCAGAAGACCAGCGCACCCTTCGGTGGGTGCAGGTCGCCGGGGTGGGCGACGCCGCGGGAGACCGCGTCGTTCCAGTCGATCTTGGCCGAACCCCAGACCAGGTCCTTGCCGTAGGAGTTCTCGGCGGCCTTCTCGCAGTACCCCTGGTACGCCGTCGAGCCGCTGCGGGACGAGTACCAGGCAATGGCCTTGTCGGCGCGTGGGTTGCTGGCGCAGAGCGGCGCCACCAGACCGGTGCTGCCGGTGTTGACGTAGGAATCGGTGATGAAGCCCTTGCCGGGGATGTGGTCCCAGACCAGGCTGCGACCGAACTTGCCGGTCACAGGTTCGCCGTAGATCTGGCAGTCGATCTCGACCGCGCCGTTCGGCTGGTTGCCGACCGAGGCGAAGGAGGTGGCGTTGCCGGACCGGATGGCGACACCGGTACCGCTGTCGGTGACGACCGTGCCGGTGGCGGCGTGGGCGGGCAGGGTGACGGCGCCGACCGCGGCGATGCCACCCACTAGGGCGGTGCTGGTGACTCGGGCGATCGTACGGAGGAGGGCGGTCCGCATGTTCAGATCCCTTCGATGAGGTCGGACTCGGGGCGGGTCCTTGGCGATCTGGCACTGGATACAGAGAATCAGAGGGTCACCGCGTTGTCGCAGTAGGCAACGAAAATGAGTAACGGACAACCGAGTAAGCTCTGTGAACGAGTGACACTGGGGAGAAGACCGTGAGGCCAGCGCAGGCTCGCTCCGTGATCGGCAGTCGCATGCGGGAACTCCGGGAAGCGGCCGGGGTCCCACTCACCCGTGCCGCCACGCTGTCCGGCTGGGACAAGGGGCACCTGTCCCGGGTCGAGCGCGGGCACACCAAACCGAGCCGCGAACTGATCGAGTGGTACGACGAATCGTTCGGCGCCGGCCAGGC
The DNA here is from genome assembly GCF_014217565.1 of Kribbella qitaiheensis. Lineage (NCBI taxonomy): Bacteria > Bacillati > Actinomycetota > Actinomycetes > Propionibacteriales > Kribbellaceae > Kribbella > Kribbella qitaiheensis. Next base: position 1,919,910 of record NZ_CP043661.1, on the reverse strand, counting down.
GCTGGTGAACCAGTCGGTCGAGCTGGACGAGGCGGTCCGGGTCGGCAAGGACATGTCGCTGCGGGACATGCGCCGGCGGGGTTCCGTCCTGCACCCGATCCTGCTCGGCGGATCCGTCCCGGCCGACCATCATCCGGAGGATCGAGCCGAGCTGGTGGGGGAGACCGTGCCGGACGGCAGCCGGGTCTGCCGGGATCAGGAGTTCGAGAAGAGCTGGGAAATCCGCAACAGCGGGGAGCGACCGTGGATCGATCGCTGGCTGACCCGGCAAGGCGCGGCCGGCACACCCGGCTGGATGCGATCACCTCTTCGGACGAGGCTTCCGGACGCAGTACCAGGTGAGATCGTGACGGTGCGAATGACACTGCAGGCGCCGTCCCAGGTGGGCGCCTCCACGGCCTACTTCAAGGTCACCGACAACGAGGGCCGCCTCTACTACCCAGGCCTGGAGTCCCCGCCCGTCTACTGCACAATCTTCACCGTCTACGAGCTGTAGCGTGGCTTGACGTAGGCCGATCGGGTGAAGGAGTCGATGGAGTAAGAGCTCGAACCGCTCCAGCAGTTCGCCCGCCCGGGGCCTTGGCCTGGTCCCGGGGCATCCCGAGCAAGCGGCCGATCATGGCCAGGTTGCGCCGGCCGGACATGTCCTCGTCGACCGACGCGTACTGGCCGGTCAGGCCGATGATCCCGACAGCAAGCCCCGAGCGATGGCGGGTTCACGTGGTCGTCGCAACACCTCGATCTGAGGAGTTGCGGCGGCCATGTTGTTTGTGGAGGACCTTGAGCGTCACGGTGAGGCGTTGTTGCGGTTGGTGGATGCGGGTGTGGGAGTAGCTGCGGCGTGTGGGTCGTTGGAGATCACGCGTGGTCGTGGGTATGAGATGTTGCGGGCTCTGGGGCGTGGACGGGGCAGGAAGACCGTGATCACCGAGGAGTTGCGTGGCCAGGTGGTGGCGGTGTTCGGCCGGTCGGGGAGTATCAACCGGGCCGCGATCGCCGGCGGGTTGAGTCATGACGCTGCCCGGCGGATCCTGGTCGCGGCCGGGCTGGTCGGCGCGGCGAAGGCTGGGTATGGCAAGGCGCGGGCCAAGGCGCGGTTCGCAGAGCTGGTTGAGGCGGGCTGGTCGATCACTCGTGCGGCCGGCGAGGTGGGCGTGAACGTGCGCACCGGGCGGGACTGGCGTCGAGGGGTCCGCAAGGTGGGCAACACGCGGGTCCGTCCGGATGGGATGGTCGTGGACTACGGCACCGGAACCCGGTACTTCATTTCCATGACCCGACCGGCTGATGCTGTGATCAGTGACCGTTACCTGTCGTTGGACGATCGGCTGGCGATCGCTGACGGGCTGGTCAACAAGCACACGTTGACCGCGATCGCGGCCGGTATCGGCAAGCACAAGTCCACGATCTGCCGCGAGATCCGCGCGCACAGCGTCGAGGGCATCTACCTGCCGCACCAGGCCCACCGTGACGCCGCGTCGGCCAGGGCCCGGCCCAAGACCTCCAAGCTGGCCGTTGATCCGGTACTACGGGAGCGGGTCGAGCAGGGCTTGGAGACGAAGTTGTCACCAGAACAGATCTCGCACAGGCTCGTCAAAGACTTCCCCGACGACGAGAGCATGCGTGTGAGCCACGAAACGATCTACCAGGCGCTCTACTTCCAGGCCCGCGGCGGCCTGAAACGCGAAGTTCAGACAGCGTTGCGGACCGGGCTGAGTATGACAACCCCATCTGGCCCCGCTGTGATGCTTTGATTTGGCCCCACCCTGCTTGTTTTGGTGGTGTTGTCTTGGGTTAGTTGGTGGCGGTTCGGCTGCGGGTTTGCCGGGTGGTGTTGAGTCTGTAGGACTTGGTGCCGGTCTGGATGATGTGTGCGTTGAAGGTGAGTCTGTCCACGACTGCGGCGGCGAGGCGGGGGTCGGTGAAGGTGGCGCCCCATTCGGAGAATGGGGCGTTGGATGCGCAGGCGATGGATGCTCGTTCTTCGCGGGCGGTGATGATCTGGAAGAGCAGTTCCGCGCCGCGTGGGTCGAGGCGGACGTAGCCGATCTCGTCGAGGCAGAGCAGGTCGAGTCGGGCGTAGCGGCCCACGACGCGGGACAGCTGTTTGTCGTCTGAGGCTTCGACGAGCTCGTTGACCAAGGCGGCGGTGGTCACGTAGCGGACCCGGCGTCCTTGCTCGGCTGCTGCGGTGCCGAGTGCGATGAGCAGGTGTGTTTTCCCGGTGCCGGAGTCGCCGAGCAGGACCAGTGGTTGTCCGGCGTCGATCCAGCCGCCGCCGGCCAGGTGTGCCAGCGTCGGTGCCGGTAGGTCGGGCAGCACGGTGTGGTCGAACTCGGTGAGGCGTTTGGTGCGGGGGAACTTGGCCTCGTTGACTCGCCGGATCCGGCGGCGGGCGTCGCGTTCGTCGCATTCCGCGGTGAGGATTTCGGCCAGGAATGCCTTGTGGGTAAGGCGTTGCTTGGCTGAGGCCTCGGCCATCGCGATGGCTTCGGCGCGGATGGTGGGCAGTGCGAGTAGTCGGCAAGCGGCGTGGATCGCGGCCTCGGCGGCGGGGTCAGACAGGGCGGTCACCGTGGTCGTCGGGGTGGCGGCTGGCGCGGTTTTCGTGGCGGGGCTCATGCGGTTTCTTTCTGGAGTAGTTGGTCGTAGTCGGCCAGTGATGGCGTCGGCCGTTGGGTCGTCGCAGCGTGGGACGCGGTGGGTGGAACCGGGACCGGCGGGGAGGTCGCGCCGGCTGAGGTCATCGCGCTGCGTGCGGTGACCGCGACCAGGTCGGGATCGAAGTTTCCGAGCACCAGCGCGCCTTCGATGCCCGCACTCACCACGGTCGCGGTCATGGTGCGGTGGAGCAACAGCACCCCGATCAGGGCGCGGGTGCCGGGCCCGTCGCCGTGTTGCTTGCGGGCGGCGTCCCAGAACCGTTGATGAACCGCCGTGAACGCCCCGGATGCTCGCGCGGTGACCAAGGCGGTGGACCCGGACATGGCGCCGGGTTTGCGGGTGAGGACTTCCAGATAGTGGTCCAGAACGAGATCCTCGCTGCCCTTGTGCAGCGACCGGGTATGTTCAGCGATCACCTTGCCTGCGTCGAGCACGATCACCGCGGTGGCGCCGAGACGAACCTCGAGCCGGCGACCAGCGAACCGGGGCCGGGACCGAGTAGTACGACTGGCGGACACAGACCCGTGCTTTGGCGTCGACCCGGCATGACAGCGGGGCCGAGACATCGAAGGTTTCACTCGGCAGCGGGTTCAGCAAGACCAGTTCACGGGCCGCGGCCGCTCCCACGGTCTCGGCGCGGGCACCGATGCGGCGCGCGTCGTCGCGGGCATCGGCGGCGGCCAGGGCCTGGTTCAGCGCGGCCAACGATGCCACGTGCGGGACAGGAGTGAGGTGCCGTCGGCGGAACCGGCCGATCTCGCCCTCGACACCGCCCTTCTCATGAGCACCCTCTAAGCCTGGCGCGCAGAAGAACGAGTCATAGCCGTAGTGGGAGCGCATCGCGATGAACCGTGGATGCTCGAACCGTTCCCGGCCCAGCGCGACCCGGATCACCGCGGGCCTGAGGTTGTCGTAACGGATCATCCCGGTCGGTACCCCACCCAGCGCCTCGAACGCACGCACATGCCCATCCAGGAACGATTCCTGGGTCTGATTGGCATAGGCAACATGGACCGCTTTGCCCGAATGCGACAGCCGCAGGCAAAACATGAACACCTTCATCACCACCCCAGCGATCACCGCAGTGAACTCCCCGAAGTCGACCTCGGCCTCCTCGGCCGGTCCATGAGTCTGGGGCACCATCACCTGCGCCCGGTCCCCACCGATCTCGGTCTTCAGCTGGGCGACCAACCCCCGCACGCTGGACTCGGCCACCACGACACCCTCTTCCTCCATCAGCCGCTGCCAGACCCGGCGAGCGGTATGCCGCTGCTTCTTCGGGGCGTCCAGGTCCGCGGTCAGCCAGCCACCGATCGTGGCCAGATGCGGGCCCAGCACCGGCGCCACACGCTCTGGAGATTTCCGCGTCGGAGGCACCGCATCACCCAACGCCAGACGCACCGTGCGCCGATGGACCTGGTGGCGCTGCGCCAGTGCCCGGATCGACAAACCTTCATCTCGACGCTCGCGTCGGATACGTTCGAACTGCTCCACTCTCGATCTCTCCTTCAACCCCTCCACCTCTCGTGATCGCCTTGGCAGACGACACGAACGTAGAGGACTGGATGGTCGAGGGTGGAGCCAAATCAAGCCATCACTACCGCCCCAAGTGGGGCCAAATCAGACTGGCACACTCACCGGCCGGACCCGCCGCAAACCCCAACGCCAACCAGGCCAGCGCCAGCACCGGTTCGTCGACGAGATGATCATGATCTCTGAGCGCCCTGCCGAGGTCGAAGACCGCGCGGTCCCTGGTCACTGGGAAGGCGACCTGATCATGGGCGAGGGCAACCGGTCCGCGATCGCGACCCTGGTCGAACGCACTACCCGCTACACGCTGCTGGTTCACCTGCCCGGCAGCCACGAGGCCGAACCGGTCCGTGACGGCCTCATCAAAGCGATGCAGACCCTGCCCGAGCATCTGCGCGGTTCACTGACCTGGGACCAAGGCTGCGAGATGGCGCGCCACAAACAGTTCTCCATCGCTACCGACATGGCCGTCTACTTCTGCGACCCGCACTCGCCCTGGCAGCGCGGCACCAACGAGAACACCAACGGGCTGCTCCGCCAGTACTTCCCCAAAGGCACCGACCTGTCCGTCCACGGACCCGAAGACCTCGAACACGTCGCCCAAGAACTCAACCAACGACCACGCAAAACGCTCGGCTGGGACACCCCAGCCGAGCGCTTACGTGATCTACTCACTACCTAGAAACCAACACGGTGTTGCAATGAGGTGCCACGCGCTTTCCGGACAGCTTTTTGATGGCTGATTCAGGCGGCGGATTGTGTTTCCAGGTAGTCGTCGTGGGCTTGCTGTGGGGTCCGGTAGCCGAGCCCTGAGTGACGGCGTTTAGTATTGTAGCGCAATTCGATGTAGCGGGCGATATCGCGGCGTGCATGGTCGCGGGTCGGGTACTCGGTTCGGTGGGTACGCTCGTTCTTGAGAGCGCCGAAGAACGATTCGGCCATCGCATTGTCGTAACAGATACCGGTCCGCCCGACTGATTGGCGAAGATTATTGTTCTTCAAAGTCGCGGCGAACTGGGCGGAAGTGTAGTTGCTGCCCCGGTCGGAGTGAAAGATTGCGCCGTCGACAAGATCGTGATTCCGCACCGCCATGTCGATCGCGGCTTCGATCAGCGGGGTTTTGTAATTGTCGTCCATGGCCCACCCGATCACAGCTTTGGTGTGGCAATCGAGCACGGTCGCCAGATAAAGCCACCCTTCCCAGGTCGAGACATAGGTAATGTCTCCGACCATCTTGTGCCCCGGAGCATCAGCGGTGAAGTCCCGATCTACCAGATCCGGGATCGGGCCGGCCTGGCCATCCTGCTCGGTCAGACAGTGCCGCCACGGCCCGCGGCTGGCACGGCTCCAAACCCAACTCACGCATGAGCTTGCGCACCAACTCCAGCCCACAGGTCACACCCCAGGCCACCAGGTCGGCATGCACCCGCCGGTACCCGTAGGTCTCGTCGGACTCTTCGAACGACTTGACGATGATCAGCTTGAGTTCGCCTTGGCGGCGCGCAGTCGCCGACATCGGACGGCTCCGCCAATCATTGAAACTGGACCGTTTCACCTCGAGCCACCGGCACATCTTCACAATCGACGGCGCATTTCCGTTCTCTCGGGTCAACCTGTTGGCATACTCCGCATCGATGAACTCGAACTTTTCGCTCAACGATGATCCTTGGCAAAGTATGCTGCGGCTTTTTTTAGGAACTCGTTTTCCATCCGGAGTTCTCGCGTCTCCCGCTCCAGCTCGCGGAGCCGCGCACGCTCGTCCATGCTCAATGCCGGTTCCTCGCCGGCATGGTCTCGCTTAAAGGCGCTCACCCAGTTACTGAGGGTTCCCGGGTTGATGCCGAGCTCTCTCGCGACCTGAGTGACAGAACGTGAAGTCTCAATCACCGACTTCACAGCTTCCTCCCGATACTCAGGAGTGAAATTCTTCTTCGGACGCGGCAACATCTTCCCTTTCCGGACAGCTCAATCTTAGTTGAGCCGCTGTCCGGAAGGTTCGTGGCACCTCACAACGACCCCTAGAAACCGCCGATCGCTCGGGGCTTGCTGTTGTTTTCTGGTTTTTCAAGGTGATTGGCTGATGCTATCGGCACAGGTGGAGCTGTCCCGATCAGTGCGGGGCTTAGCGGCGTAGACGTACTGGTGTTACGCCTCGACACGGCCGGCGACGCCAACTATGACCACGCCAACTGGCTATGTCTGCTTGCATACACGTTCGAGGTCGAGGCGTGGATGTGAGGTTTCCCCTTGTGGATAAGGGAAAAGCGGCTGTCCTTCGATTTGGCCGGGGTTAGCCCCGGGCGTATAGTCGAACACATGTTCGCCATCGATCTTGCTGGGTGTGACACGGCCGAGACGCTGTCTTTGGCCGCTGCCGCACACGAGCGGCAGCGCGAAAGCGAACTCGAGTTGATCCTCCTCGCTCAGCACTACGCCGAGCTCCATCCCGCACCGTCGCGGGTCCGCGATGACGGCCTGCCGGGTGGTGAACAGGCCCGGGTCTATGGCGGTGAGGGGTGCCCGGAGATCGCGGAGTTCGCCGTCGCCGAGTTCGGCGCGGTCATCGGCCGGTCGTCCGCGTCGGCGGCGCGTTTCATCGGACAGGCAGTCGCGTTGCCCTACCGCTTCCCGCTCACCTGGGAACGAGTCCAGTCCGGTGCCGCGACGGGCTGGAAAGCCCTCCAGGTTGTCCAGGACTGCGTGACGTTGTCGCTGGCGGTCGCGGCGATCGTGGACCGGCGGGTCGCCGACATCATCGACTCGGTGACCTTGATCCAGTTGAAGGCGATCATCAAGGCGGCGATGTGGGAAGCCGATGCCGGGGATGCGAAGGCGAAGGCCGAGGCGAGAGCGAAGGAGCGTGGTGTGTGGGTCGGGCGGACCGATGATCACGGCACGACCACCTTGTTCGTGAAGGGCGCGACCGGCGACATCATCGCGTTGAACGCGACGATCGCCCAGCTCGCCGACGCATTGGCCGCTGTCGGCGACACCGATCCGCTCGACCAGCGCCGCGCCAAGGCCGCCGGCCTCCTGTCCGACCCCGGCCTGGCCGCCGACCTCCTCGCCGCGGCCGCCCGCCACCTCTCCACCACCGCGGCCGGACCGGACCGTCTTCCGGTCGACGAAGACAACGAACTCGCCATCGTGCGGTCGATCCCTGATCCTGCCCGCCACCCAGCGACCCAGTCCGGCGACGGTCTCGCCGAGCCCGGCCCGGACGACGCCGACCGCGACACTCCACACCCGAACACACCGAACCACCCGCTCGACCACCACCCACAAAGGACCCTGACTGACCATGAGCGGTCCGCCACGCCTGCAACGCGCGGCGAGCCGTCTCGACCGGATCAGCCACCGCGCAGCAAGCCCGGCTCGGATGAGGTATCCGCGCCGGCGGATGTCCCTGTCTCCGCGGGGATGGACGCTGTCGCGCGTCTCGAACTGCGACGCAGGATCGAGGCCGTCCGAGGCGATCACCCCGACCGGCGGCGGATCTATCAGACCGTGGTCAACCTGCACATCACCGACGAAACCCTGCTGGCCGGTGCCGGGACAGCACGCGTCGAAGGCTACGGACCCGTCTACACCGGCAAGCTTGAAGAACTCCTCGGGCATCACCGGATCGTTCTTCGGCCGGTGATCGACCTCGGCACTGCCCTCAGCGTTCACGCCTACGAGATCCCCGGCCGGATCCGCGACCACAACAAGCTGCGCTACCCGGTCGAACAGTTCCCCTACGGCACCGGTGAAACCACTACCTCCACCGACCTCGACCACATTCGGCCCTACCGGCCAGGCGGCCCACCGGGCCAGACCAGCACCGGCAACCTCGCGCCACTGCGCCGCTTCAGTCATCGCGTCAAGACCCACGGTGGCTGGTCGGTCCGTCGCGTCGACGCCAACACCTTGGAATGGACCAGTCCCCACGGGTACCTGTTCCACGTCGACCACGACGGCACCCGTCCCATTCCCACCGCAAACCGTCGGCCAGTCCGAGGAGTCCACTCCTAGAAACTCGGTGGTGGGTGGACCCGAGTCGGGAGAGGGTGGCGAGGTGGTGGTGTTGCTGGCGGTACTCGGAGCGGCTGTGCTGCATGCGGCGTGGAACGCGATGGCGCACGGCGTACCGGACCGGCTTGGTGGGTTCGCGCTGCTCGGGTTGTCATCCGGGACGTGCGCGATTGTCGCAGTGACGGTGACCGGTCTGCCGCCTTCGTCAGAGATTGGCTGAAACGGGTCTGCGGGTGAGCCGGGTCGCGCTGGGGGGTATGAGCTTCGGCGCTCCGGGGGTTTCATCGGTGGACGTTGGGGGAGGAGGCGTCGCAGCCGTTCTTCCAGCAGGCGGTTGAGCTCGGCGTCACGTTCTGGGACACCGCGAACGTCTACGGACTGGGCAGCACGGAGGAGTTCGTCGGCCGGGCGATCAAGACGTTGGCCCGGCGCGAGGAGATCGTGCTGGCGACGAAGGTCTCAGGCAAGATGCACGGCGGGCCGGGCGGCTCGGGGTTGTCCCGCGAGGCGATCCTGGAGCAGATCGACGCGTCGCTGGTCGTCTCGGCCCCGATCGTCTGCGCCACGAAACCTCACCATCTCGCGGGTGCGGTCGCTGCGCTCGATGTCCAACTGTCTGACGACGAGATCGGTCGGCTTGAGGAGCCGTACACGACCCTGCCCGCGTACTTGTGGTAAGGGCGACCCCTGCGGTGACTACCTGGCTTGACCACGTCATCGACGAGGAGTACGGCGCCCGCTGACTGCTGGAAGGCGAGACGATGGTCCGTGGGCATCATCGAGCCTTGCCCTGGCGCTAGTTCTGCTTCCGCTGTTCGTTGATGCGGAGGGCTTCGGCGAGCTGGTCTTCCAAGATGATGATGCGGCAGGCGGCCTCGAGCGCTGTGCCTTGATCGACGAGTTCGCGGGCGCGGGCGGCCAGGCGTAGCTGATAGCGGAGTACCGGCGGTGGCCGCCGTCCGAGCGCTGTGGGGTGATCAGCTTGGCTTCGTCGAGGCTTCGCAGGAACCCGGGAGTGGTGCCGAGCATCTCCGCGGGCCCGCCCCATCGTGAAGGCGGGATAGTCGTCGTCGTCGAAGTGGGCCGGCCCGGTGTTCGGGGGTGAACTCATTCGTGTCTCCGTGTGCAGGTCTGGGGTCATCGAGCCTCCATGTCGATGGGCCCCGGTGCCGAAGCACCGGGGCCCTTGAGGTTTCGGATTGTCACCATCTACCGGCGGTAAGGCCGGCCTTGCTTGTCCGCAGCGGGCCACTTGGAAGCTGACCCCGCGGGGATCGCTGAATACGTAACCGAAGACCACCTTCCTCCGATGGAACCACGGCACCCGCCCTGCGAAGTACTGGCACTGGCGGGCGATCCTGACGGCGTAATCCTGGCCTTTCTCATCTAGAGCAACAGTTCTCTACTGCAACTACAAACAGCTACTGCAACTACAAACAGCTACTGCAACTACAAACAGCTACTGCAACTACAAACAGCTACTTCGTCCGATCAGCCTGGAACCCATTTCAACCACTGGCCCCGGCGATCCGGCTCCTGGCGCGAAACCCGGGCCCCTCCACAGATCGGCCCGGCGGAGTCCGCCGTCGTACGACTTTCACAACTTGGGACAGAACGTTAGCTGTCCACCTCAGCTTCGCTGTTCTTCTCTGCCAACGAGAAGAACACTACACACGACCTTATCGAATGTCTAATCCCGTCAGCACAGATTTGGGAGTGTCGCGAGAGCTTCACGAGGGTTTGCCCTTGACGTTCTGGTGATCTCTGGCCTACGGACCGTAGGCAGCCCTAAGTTGCAGGTTCCTGTCCGCCCAAACACAGGAGTTGCAGACGTGATCCGACCTGCCAAGATCACCGCCACCCTGGCTGCCGTTCTGGTGACACCACTACTCGGCGCAGGCCCCGCCCTGGCTGCCCCGAAGCTCACCGATCCACCCACGCCCTCCATTCCGCAGCGGTACCTCGACCAGCCGATCCAGTGGTCGGTCTGTTCGTTCGACGCCGGCGTGAAGCGCCTCTATCCACAGGCACCGACCACCAACTGCGCCAAGGTCTCCGTGCCGATGGACTGGGCGCACCCGGATGCGCACCCCGACGTCCAGGTCGCCATCTCCTACAGCACCGCGACCGGTACGTCGAAGGGCCTGATGACCAGCAACCCGGGTGGTCCCGGTGGCGCCGGTCTGTCGCTGTCCGCGGCCCTGGCGGTCGACAAGCCGCAGCTGTTCAGTGACTTCGACCTGCTCGGGTTCGACCCGCGCGGCTTCGGCCGGAGCACTCCGCTGCAGTGCCTGACGACCGCGGACGCGCTCAATGCGCTGCCCGTCACGCCGGACTACAAGGAACGCACCAAGCTGACCCACAAGGTCGAGGTGGCCGAGGCGAAGCTGCAGGCGGACGCCTGCTCGGCGACCGAGTTCGGCCAGTTCGTCAGCAGCCAGCAGACCGTCTACGACATGGACTTCCTGCGGGCGTTGCTCAAGGCCCGCCAGCTGAACTTCATCGGCTACAGCTACGGCACCTGGCTCGGCGGCTGGTACGCCGACACATACCCGGGCCCGCGTCGGCCGGTTCGTGCTCGACTCGAACATGGACTGGACCCACACCCAGTGGGACAACGTGAACTTCGACCCGTTCTCGGGCCAGCGCCGGCGCGACACCCAGCTGTTCCCGTGGATCGCCCGGCACGCCGATCAGATCAGCGGCCTCGGCAAGACGCCCGCGCAGGTGCTGTCGCGGTACAACGGGATCCGCGCTTCGCTGACCACGCTGGTCAAGGCCGGTGAGAGCTCGGTCCGTGGTGACAACCTGGACGGCAACATCTACAGCGCGATCTACGGCGACACCCGCTTCATCCGGGCGACGCTGGACATCCTGGTCAACGACGAGTTCGTCAAGGACCCGTCGGACTCCGGCTCTGTCGAACTCGCGCATGTCGAACGCGCCTGGGCCCGGCTGGCCCCCGCACTGCAGGCGTACGACACGCTCGCCGCGATCAGGACCCAGTACATCGGGTCGGCGTCGGCCTGTGCCGAGGCGATCGGTGACCGGTACGTGTTCACCGGGGAGCTTCCGGCGAAGGACCAGGTCTGTGGCACGAGTCCGCTGCCGGCAGAGCTGTCGGTCTACCCGGTCAAGGGCCCGGTGGACGGCAAGGCGGTCCACCTGCCGAAGTCGAAGGTGGCAGGTGGCGCTGCGAAGACCAACCCGCTGCTGCAGCAGGTGCTCGACACTGTTGCTGCCAGCGCACTGCGCTAGCTAGTACTGGCTGGCCATGCGCTAGTACGTCGTACAAGGAGTCCGGGATCCTCTGTGGGTCCCGGACTCCGGCTGCTTCAGTTGCTGAACTCCGCGTCGAGCTCGGCGTCGATCTCGGCCTTGCGCTTGATCCAGCGATCGCTGAGGCCGTCGAACTCCTTCTGGATGAAGTCGAGGAAGCCCATCGTCGCCCGGAGCCGCCGGGTGGTGTCGGTCCCCTGGCCGGCCGCGTCGAGCATCAGCTTCACGCTGTCTTCCCAGCGGGTCAGGTAGCGGTCCTGGCGCATCATTGACTCGTACCAGAAGTCGTCCTGGACCACGTACACATCGCGTCGGCTGCCGGGCTCCCGCTCCCGGCTGGCCAGCCGCATCTGCAGCAGGTAGCGAACCGCTCCGGAGATCGCGGCCGGGCTCGCCTGGAGTTGCTCGGCCAGGTCGGCCGCGGTCAGCCGGCCTTGCTCGCTGCCCAGGATGGCGGCGAAGACCCGGGCCGACATCCGTGGCCAGCCGGTGTCGGCCAGCAGGTTGCCGAACTGCTCGGCGTACCGCTGCACCGCCTCGTCGTCTCGTTGTGCGCTCACCACCCCATCATCTCCTCCCGGTGACCGAAAAACCTGACATGTGAGAGACGTGTTAGAAAGATTCACAAACTTCTGAATGAAGTGTACCTTCTGAAACATGACATCAGCCATCGTCGTGTCCGGACTGCACAAGTCCTACGGCAGTACACACGCCCTCGACGGTCTCGACCTGGACGTCGCGACCGGTGAGGTGCACGGGTTCCTCGGCCCGAACGGCGCGGGGAAGTCCACCACCATCAGAGTCCTCCTCGGACTGCTCAAAGGCGATGAGGGAGACGTGTCGCTGCTCGGCGGCGACCCGTGGCGGGACGCGGCCAAGCTGCACCGGCGGCTCGCCTACGTGCCGGGTGACGTCAACCTGTGGCCGAATCTGTCCGGCGGTGAGGTGATCGACCTGCTCGGCCGGTTGCGCGGCGGGCTCGACCCGAAGAAGCGCGACGACCTGCTCCGGCGGTTCGACCTCGACCCGACCAAGAAGGGCCGGACCTATTCCAAGGGCAACCGGCAGAAGGTCGCCCTTGTCGCGGCGCTCGCCTCCGACGTCGAGTTGCTGATCCTGGACGAGCCCACCTCCGGCCTCGACCCGCTGATGGAAGAAGTGTTCCGCCAGTGCATCGAGGAGGAGCGCCATCGCGACCGGACCGTGCTGCTGTCGAGCCACATCCTGTCCGAGGTCGAGGCGCTCTGCGACCGGATCAGCATCATCCGCCGCGGCAAGGTGGTCGAGACCGGCACGCTCGCCGAGTTGCGTCACCTCACCAGGACGTCCATCCAGGCCGAACTCGAGTCACCCCCGCCGAGCCTCGACCGGCTTCCCGGCGTACACAGCCTCGATGTCGAAGGCAACAGGGTGCGTTGCGAGGTCGACACCGCTCAGCTGGACGGCCTGATGAAGGAACTCGCCGGCGCCGGCATCAAGAGCCTGGTGGCTCAGCCGCCGACCTTGGAAGAGCTGTTCCTGCGGCACTACGAGGACGACGCCGCGGCTGAGATGGTGGCGGCGGAATGAACGACTTCCTCGGTACTACGACGTTGGTGCGCCTGGCGCTCCGGCGCGACCGGGTGCTGCTGCCGGTCTGGATCATCGTCTTCGTCTCGATGGCGGCGGGCTCGGCGCAGGCGTCGATCGACCTCTACCCGGACGTCGCCTCGCGGGTATCAGCGGCAAACACGACGAACTCGTCACCGGCCCTGGTTTCCTTGTACGGAAGGCTTTTCGACCCCACTTCGCTCGGTGAGGTATCGCTGTTCAAGCTGACCTCCTTCGGTGCGTTGATGGTCGGCCTGCTGGCTGCGATCTTCGTCGTCCGGCACACGCGGACCGAGGAGGAGTCGGGGCGGCTCGAGTTGCTCAGCGCCGGCGTACTCGGCCGGTACGCCGCGGTGACGGCGGCCCTGATCGTCTCGGGCGGCATGGTGATCGTGCTCGGTCTGCTGACTGCTCTGAGCTTGATCGGTGTGGGTTTGCCTACCGCTGGTTCGCTGGCTTTCGGGCTGGTGTGGATCACGTCCGGGCTGGTTTTCGCCGCTGTTGGTGCTGTCACGGCTCAGCTCACTGAGGGCGCCCGGACCGCGAACGGGTTGACGGCCGTAGTACTGGGTGTCAGCTACGTACTACGCGCGCTCGGCGACTCCGCTTCTGCGGATGGACCGCGGTGGATCTCGTGGTTGTCGCCGATCGGTTGGTCGCAACAGATCCGCGCGTATGCGGGCGACCGCTTTGCCGTCGCGTTGCTGCCCCTCGCGCTGACCGTGGTTGTAGTGGGCGTTGCGTTCCGGCTCTTGAGTCGCCGGGATATCGGTGCCGGCCTGGTCCGCCCGCGACCGGGGCCTGCGCAGGCTGCGCGGTCCCTGCGTTCACCGTTGGCACTGGCTTGGCGGCTGCATCGAGGTTCCTTGTACGGCTGGGGATTCGCGTTCCTGCTGCTCGGGTTCATCGTCGGCAACATCGCCAGCAACGTGGAAGGTTTCGTCACCAGCCCTGATGCCCGGGAGATGGTGGAGAAGCTCGGCGGCGTGGACGGCATCACCAACGCGTTCCTGTCCACCGAGATGGGCCTGCTCGGCCTGATCGCCACCGCCTACGGCATCCAGGCAGCCCTCCGCCTCCGCAGCGAGGAAACCGCCCTCCGCGCCGAACCGCTCCTCGCGACAGGCATCTCCCGCACCCGCTGGCTGGCCAGCCACGTCCTGATGGCCCTCTTCGGCACAGCCGTCCTGATCCTCGTCGGCGGCCTGGGCTCCGGCATCTCCAGCGGCGCCTCCCTAGGCCACACCGGCCACCAGATCGGCAGCCTCCTAGCAGCCTCCGCGGTCCAACTCCCCGCGATCTGGCTCGTCACCGGCTTGGTAGTAGTCCTCTTCGGCCTGGCCCCCAAACTGGTCACCGCAGCCTGGGCCCTGTTCGTAGCCTTCCTCCTGATCGGCCAGTTCGGCCCGATCTTCGACCTCCCGCAAGGCGTCATGGACATCTCCCCCTACGCCCACACCCCCCGCCTCCCCGGCGGCACCTTCACCGCAACCCCCGTAATAGCCCTCCTAGCAATAGCAGCCGCCTTGCTGGCCGCCGGCTTCTACACCTTCCGCCACCGAGACATCACCACCTGAGCCACCGAACTCAGGTGGTGCCGCGGAGTTCTAGGTGGGTGTCGACTATGACCTGGGACTCCGCGGGCTGGTCGCCTGCCAGTTGGGCCAGGAGTAGGCGGGTCATTTCCCGGCCCATTTCTTCGGTGGGCTGGAAGACCGAGGTGAGCGGGGGGTCGGAGTGGCGGCCGCCGGGGGAGCCGTCGAAACCGATGACGGCTACGTCTTCGGGGATTCGGCGGCCGGCGGCCTTCAGGATTCGTAGCGCGCCGAAGGCCATTGGGTCGGAGGCGGCGAAGACGGCGTCCAGGGTGGGGTCGCGGTCCAGGAGGGCTGTCATGGCGCGGGCGCCGCTTTCCTCGCTGAAGTCGCCGTATTCGACGAGGTTGTCGCCGGCTACCTCGCGGAAGCCCTGGAGCCGGGCGACGCCGGCGGACATGTCTTGCGGGCCTGCGATGGAAGCGATCCGGCGGCGGCCCTGATCCAGCAGGTACTGCGCCGCCTGTCGAGCGCCGGTCGCGTTGTCCGCGTCGACGAAAACCATCTCCCCGGCGTCCGGACCGGCAAGCGGACGGCCGCACAGGACGAGCGGAAGCCCGCTGGCCCGTACCTTGGCCGGCAACGGGTCGTCGGCGTGCTGGGACAGCATCATCACGCCGTCGACGTGCTCTCTGGTCAGGAAGCGGCCGGCGCGATCCCGCTCGGCCGCGCTCTGCACCATCGACAACCACAGCTGGTACTGCGTCCGCGCCATGGCCGAGCTGATGCCGCGGACGATGCCGGCGAAGTACGGCTCGGTGAAGAGCCGCTCGCCCGGTTCGGAGATCACCAGCGCCACGCAATCGGTACGCCGGGTGACCAGGTTGCGGGCCGCCCGGTTCGGGACATAACCCAGTTCGTCGATCGCCTTGAGCACCGCGGGCCCGCGCACCGGGGCTGACCTGGGACGACCCGTTCACCACTCGCGAAGCGGTTCCCCGCCCCACCCCCGCCCGTGCCGCGACGGTTTCGATGGTGGGGCGGGGTTCGGTCATGTCGCTAGCCTGCCTCGGATCAGATCGCCGTACCAATACGCGCTGCTCTTCGGCGTTCGTGTCTGGGTCTCGTAGTCGACATAGACCAGCCCGAAGCGCCGCGAGTACCCCCAGGACCACTCGAAGTTGTCGAACAGCGACCAGCAGAAGTAGCCGCGCAGGGGTACCCCGACATCGATGGCCGCCTGGCAGGCTCGCAGATGACCGTCCAGGTAGCTGATCCGATCGGGATCGCGGACCAGGCCGTCCGAGTCCGGTACGTCGGCGAAGGCGGCGCCGTTCTCGGTGACGTACAGCGGCACTGGCGGGTACTCCACGCAGACGCGCTCGAGGACGCTGGTGAGCCCTTCGGCATGGATCTCCCAGCCCATCGCGGTGACCGGCAACTCACCCTTCGAGAAACCGACGTGCTCGCTGCCGGGCCAAGGCGAGGCGCTGCCCCCGCCACCGTGGCCGTCGTCTCCGGTGTTCGCCTCACCCGTCACCACATGCCGGCTGTAGTAGTTCACGCCGAGGATGTCGAGCGGGGTCGAGATGACCGCCAGGTCGCCGTCGTGGACGTGCGAGAAGTCGGTGACCGGGGCGAGATCCGCCACCACGTCGGCCGGGTAGGACCCGAGCAGCACGGGGTCGAGGAAGAAGCGATTCTGCAAACCGTCGATCCGCCGAGCGGCGTCGACGTCGATCTCCCGCTCGCTCACCGGCACGACGTCGTACAGGTTGATGGTCACGCCGACCTGGTGACCGCCGGATCTGAGCAGGCCGGCGGCCAGACCGTGCCCGAGCATGAGGTGATGCCCGGCCCGGACGGCTGCCGCGGGATCCTGACGGCCCGGTGCGTGCACGCCTGAGCCGTAGCCCAGGAAGGCCGAGCACCAAGGTTCGTTCAACGTCGTCCACTGCCGGACCCGATCACCCAGTACTGCGGTGATCGCGCCCGCGTAGTCCGCGAAACGCTCCGCCGTGTCGCGCTCGGGCCAGCCGCCCGCATCCTCGAGAGGCTGCGGCAGATCCCAGTGGTACAGGGTCGGCCACGGCTCGATACCGGCCGCGAGCAGTTCGTCGATCAGCCGCGAGTAGAAGTCGACGCCGGCCCGGTTGAGCGCGCCGCGACCGGTCGGCTGGACCCTCGGCCAGGCGATCGAGAAGCGGTAGGCCTGCAGGCCGAGATCGGACATCAGCGCGACGTCTTCGCGGTACCGCTGGTAGTGCTCGATCGCGACATCGCCGGTCTCGCCGCCCAGCACGCGGCCAGGTGTGTGCGCGAAGGTGTCCCAGATCGAGGGGCCGCGCCCGTCGGCGGTCGCCGCGCCCTCCACCTGGTAGGCGGCCGTGGCGGCGCCGAAAAGGAACCCGGTGGGGAACTGCAGGCCGGTACCGGGCTCGGTCTGGCTCTCGGTTGTCACGACTTGATCGAACCTTCCATGATGCCGCCGATGATCTGGCGGCCGAACAAGATGAACACCGCGAACAGGGGCAGCGTGGCCAGAGCCGTCGCCGCGAAGACCTGCGCGTAGTCGGTGTAGTACGCCGTCGCCAGCAGGCTGAGCGACAGTTGGACAGTGGGAGTATTGGCGTCGAGTACGGCGTACGGCCAGATGAACTCGTTCCACGTCTGCATGAAGGTGAGCAGACCGAGGACGGCCGCGGCGGGACGCAGTACGGGCAGCACGACGTTCCAGTAGATCCGGAAGGTCGAGCAACCATCCACCCGGGCGGCCTCGACGAGTTCGTCGGAGATCGCCTCGGCGGCGTACTGGCGCATCATGAAGACGCCGAAACCGCTCACCAGGAACGGCACGATCACCGCCTGCAGATGGCCGTTCCAGCCGATTTTCACCATCAGCATGTAGAGCGGGATCAGGCCCAGCTGGATCGGCACCATCATCGTGGCGACGATCACCAGCAGCATCGCGTTGCGGCCGCGGAACCGCAGCTTGGCGAACGCGAACCCGGCCAGCGTGGAGAAGAACACCACCGACAGGGTCACCACGCTGGAGACCACCAGCGAGTTCACCAGTCCGTAGGCGAAGGCCGCGTGCTCGTTCGCGAACACCCGGCCGACGTTGTCGGCGAGTTCGGCACCGGGCAGCATCGGCGGCGGTACGTCGTTGATCACGTCGTTGGACCGGGTGGCCACGACGAACATCCAGTAGATCGGGAACAGCGACAGCGCGCAGCCGACGATCAGGGCCAGGTACGTCGCGGGGCTGGTGCGCCACAACCGGATCGAGGCGGCCTTCATCGTGCTCATCCGGCGGCCCTCCTGACGATCAGCAGGTTGACGGCCGAGAACACCACGATCAGGCCGAACAGCGACCAGGCGATCGCGGCACCGTAGCCGTACTGGAAGCGCTGGAACGCCGTCTCGTACATGTACATCGTGACCGTCTGGAACTGCCCGAGCGTGCCGCCGAGCATCCTCCCGTTGCCGA
This sequence comes from Kribbella qitaiheensis, assembly GCF_014217565.1. NCBI lineage: Bacteria > Bacillati > Actinomycetota > Actinomycetes > Propionibacteriales > Kribbellaceae > Kribbella > Kribbella qitaiheensis. The sequence goes on along the minus strand of NZ_CP043661.1, from coordinate 1,901,808 downwards.
AGATCACCGGCTCGGTGAACAACTGCAGGCCGCCGATGGTGGAGATGATCACGGTGAACACCAGGGTCGGGCGCAGTTGCGGCACGGTGATCCGCCAGAACTGCTGCCAGGGCGACGCGCCGTCCAGCGCTGCCGCCTCGAACAGGTCCTTCGGGATCGCCTGCATCGCGCCGAGCAGGATCAGCGTGTTGTAGCCGGTCCAGCGCCAGTCGACCATCGTGGCGATCGCGATCCAGCTGGACCAGGTGTTGGCCTGCCAGTCCACCGCGTCCAGGCCGAGGCTGGTGATCACGTAGTTGACCAGGCCGACGTCGCGGGCGAACAACTGCCCGAAGACGATGCCGACGGCCGCCACCGAGGTGACGTTGGGGATCAGCACGCCCATCCGGAAGAAGGTCCGGGCGCGGATCTTGCGGTTCAGCAGGTTCGCCATCCCCAGGGCCATCATCAACTGCGGCACGGTCGCGAGGACGAAGATGCCGACCGTGTTCTTCAGCGCGTTCCAGAAGTCCGGGTCCGCGAACAGCGCGGTGTAGTTGGCGAATCCGATGAATGTGTGGTCACCGATCAGATGCCAGTCGTGCAGCGACACCCAGCCGGTGTAGACCAGCGGGAACGCCCCGAAGATCGCGAACATGACGAAAAACGGCGCGATGAAGAAGTACGGCGCGAACCTCACGTCCGCGCGAGTCAGCCGGGAGCGCCAAGGATCCCGGGCGCCGGCGGCCTGTGCGGCCGCCGACGCCCGGACGACGCTGGAAGAGGTCACTTCGCCTCTTTGACAGCGCTCTTCAGAGCCTGCTGCCATGCCTTGTCGGGGGTGAGTTTGCCCTGCTCGACGGCCTGCAGAGCGGGCTCGAAGGCACGCTCCTTGACCGCCTGGTGCTTCGGCCCGAGCACGACCGGCTTCAGCGACTTGGCGCCGGTACCGAAGATCTTGCCGACCGGGGCGTTGGAGAAGTAGTCGTTGGTCAGTGCCAGGAACGCCGGGTCGTCCAGCGCCTTCGGCGAGGAGGGGAGCGGTCCGGCCTCCTTGAAGGCGGCCACCTGACCCTCGGGTGCGGTCAGGAACTTGGCCAGCTCGTAGGCCTCCTTCGGGTGCTTGCTCTGGGTCGGTACCGCGAGCCAAGAACCACCCCAGTTGCCGCCGCCACCAGGCACCGAGGCAACGTCCCACTTGCCGGCGTTCGCGGCGCCGGAGTTGGTCTTGATGATGCCGAGCATCCACGACGGGCACATGGTGACCGCGAAGCTGCCGTTCTTGAAGCCCGCTTCCCAGTCCTTCGACCAGGTGGGGACCTTGGCGCTGACGCCCTCCGACACCATCTTCATCGAGGTGTCCCAGGCCTGCCGTACGACCGGGTTCGAGTCGGCGATCAGCTTGTTGTCGCGGTCGTAGAAGTTGGTGTCACCGGCCTGCGACAGCATCGCGCTGAAGCTGGTGGTGACCGAGTCGACGAAGCCCTTGGCGCCGGTGTTGGCCGCGGCGAACTTCTTGCCGGTGGTGATGAACTCGTCCCAGCCCGGCCACAGCTTCGAAACGGCCTCCCGGTCGGTGGGCAGGCCCGCCTTGGCGAACAGGTCCTTGCGGTAACACACGGCCAGACCGCCCACGTCGGTGCCGAGCCCGATCAGTGGCCCGTCGGCGCCGACCCGGCCGAGCTCCCACTTCCACGGCAGGAAGTTTCCCTGCTGGTCGGCCGCGCCCTGGTCGAGCAGGTTGACGAAATTCTGCGGCTGGGTCTTGAACTCGTTGAGGATGCCCTCCTCGAGCGCCACCACGTCCCCGGCGCCGGTGCCGGCGGCCAGGTACTGGGTCAGCTTCGGCTTGTAGTCGTCGAGCTTCTGCACACTGCGCAGCTCGACCTTCACGTTCGGGTGGTCCTGCTGGTACTGCGCGACCAGCGCCTTGTAGCCGAAGTCCCCGAATGTGTCGACCACCAGGTTGACCTGGCCGTCGGCCGCCGGCTTGGTATCGGTGTTCTTGCTGCATGCCCCTACCATGCCCATGGCTGTCACGGCAGCCACCGTGACTGCCAGGAACCGCTTCGTCTGGCTCATCGCCTGACCCCTCCTAGAGATTCTGAACGCCCCATCTGGGAGCGCTCCCAAGAGCATCGGGGCAGGTCAGGATGCTGTCAAGAGGTCGGTGGGAGCGTTCCCAAATTGATTCCAAGTCGTGGCTGCGGGCGGCGGGACGAACGTCACCCGGGCCTGAGCCGATGGGTCTGCCGGGCCGCTGTTTACGATCGGTGGGTGCAGCAGCCTTTGAGTGAGCGGTCTGGGGAGTTCGTGGAGTTCTGGACCGAGCGGCATCTGGTCGTCCTGAGTACGGTGCGGGCCGATGGCACGGTGCATGCCGTGCCGGTGGGGGCGACGCTCGAGCCGGAGACCGGGATCGCGCGGGTGATCTGTTCGCGGGGTTCGCACAAGGCCCGGCAGATTCTCAAGGCTGGGGAGGCTGCGGTGGCGGTGACGCAGGTCGACGGGCGGAAGTGGTCGACGCTGGAGGGGCGTGCTGTGGTGAGCGACGATCCTGAGCGGGTCGCCGAAGCCGTACGCCGGTACGCCGAGCGCTACCGTCAGCCGCGGGTGAACCCCGAACGCGTCGTCATCGAGATCACCGTCACCAAGGTCCTCGGCAATGCCTGACAGCCCAGAGGCCTCGGCGATGCCTGACGAACTCCGAAACCCGGCTGCGCCAGACGAACCACGGAACTCGGCGATGCCTGACGAACCCCGGAGCTCGGCGATGCCTGACGGATCACGCCTCTCGGCATGGGCTGACCGGCTCACTGTTGTCGGGGTCGGAGCCGACGGGTGGGACGGGCTGGCGCCGGCCGCGCGGGAGGTTGTCGGTCAGGCTGAGGTCCTGATGGGTAGCGCGCGGCAGTTGGCCTTGATTCCGGACGGGAAGGCAGAGCAGGTCGCCTGGCCGTCGCCGTTGTCGGAGTCGCTGCCGGGGTTGCTGGCAGCTCATCGCGGTCGTCGGATTTGTGTGCTGGCCAGTGGTGACCCGACCTTCCACGGCATCGGTACGACGTTGACGAGGTTGCTGGGCGCCGATGCGGTGCGGGTGATTCCGCATCCGTCGAGTGTTTCGCTGGCGTGTGCGCGGCTCGGTTGGCCGCAGGATCAGGTGCAGGTGGTGAGCCTGGTCGGTCATCCGCTTGAGCTCGTGCAGCCGCACATCCAGCCCGGTCGGCGACTCGTCGTACTGAGTTGGGGCCCGCACACACCGGCCGAGGTCGCCAAGGTGCTGACCGATCGCGGGTACGGCGGGAGCCGGTTCACCGTGTTGGAGCAGTTGGGCTCGGACGATGAGCGAGTGCGGAGTACGACAGCCGCGGAGTGGGCCGGCGAGGTCGACGCGCTCAACGTGATCGGCATCAGCTGCGCGGAGGACGGCCCAGTGCTGTCGACGGCTCCTGGGCTGCCAGATTCGGCGTACGAGAGTGATGGGCAGCTGACCAAGCGCGAAGTACGCGCGGTGACGTTGTCGCGGCTCGCGCCGGTGCCTGGGCAACTGCTGTGGGATGTCGGCGGTGGCGCGGGGAGTATCGCGATCGAGTGGTCGCGGCATCATCCGAGTTGCCGCGCGGTCGCGATCGAGCGGGATTCGGATCGCGCCGAGCGGCTGGAGCGGAACGCGGCTGCGCTTGGCGTCGTAGTACGGAGTGTGCTTGGCAAAGCGCCTGAGGCTTTGGCCGAGCTGGAGTCGCCGGATGCGGTGTTCGTCGGCGGCGGCGCCACGGCAGAGGGCATGATCGAGACCTGCTGGGAGGCGCTCAAGCCAGGCGGCCGGCTGGTCGTCAACGGCGTCACGCTGGAGACCGAGGCGTTGATCGCCCGCTGGTACGGCGAACTGGGCGGCGACCTCGTCCGCCTCGACGTCCAGCGCGCGTCCCCGGTCGGCAACATGACGGGCTGGCGCCCCGCAATGCCCGTAACCATCTGGAGCGTCACCAAATGACCGCGCACTTGAACGGCTGGAGCGTCACCAAGTGACTGCCCTTGAACGGCTGGAGCGTCACCAAATGACTGTGCCCTTGAACGGCTGGAGCGTGGCCGAGTGACCATCCACTTCATCGGCGCCGGTCCTGGTGCCGCTGATCTCATCACCGTGCGGGGCCGCGATCTGATCGCCTCCTCGCCCGTCTGCCTGTACGCCGGTGCGCTGGTCCCCGTCGAGCTTCTCGACCACTGCCCGCCCGACGCCCGCAAGATCGACACAGCGCAGCTCAACCTGGACGAGATCCTCGCCGAACTCACCAAAGCCCACGAGGCCGGCCTGGACGTAGCCCGATTGCACTCAGGCGACCCGTCGGTCTTCAGCGCGATGGCCGAGCAGATGCGCCGCCTCGACACCGCGGAGATCCCGTACGACGTGACGCCCGGCGTACCGGCGTACGCCGCGGCCGCCGCCTCCCTCCGCCGCGAACTGACCGTCCCGGAGGTCGGCCAAACCGTCATCCTCACCCGCATCGCCGCCCGCGCGACCACGATGCCTGAAGGGGAGGACCTGGCGACGCTCGGCGCGAGCCGCGGCACGATCGTCCTCCACCTCGCTGTCCAGCACATCGAGCGCCTGGTCGACGAACTCACCCCGAACTACGGCCCGGACTGCCCGCCGCAGTCGTCGCCCGCGCCTCCCGCGACGACGAACAGATCCTTCGCGGCACCCTCGCCACCATCGCCGCCCAGGTCCGCGAAGCCGACATCCGCCGTACCGCGGTGGTGATCGTCGGCCAGGTCCTTGCCGCCGACAACTTCCCCGACTCCCACCTGTACTCGACCACGCGGACCCGCCACTAGCCTGAATCCCGGCCGGACTCGAGACCTAGGACAGGAACTCGGGGGCTCGGACAGGACATAACATGTCCGAGGTCTCGCCTTCCTGACCCAGGTCGCTGGAATTGGCTGAGTCCGGTCGGGGATAGTGGGCGGGTGAAGGTTCTGTTGCTGGGGGGGACCGCGGAGGCGCGCCAGGTCGCCGCATGGTCGGCGGGCGAGCTGGGGGTGGAGGTCGTTTCCTCGCTGGCTGGGCGGACCGTTGAGGCGAGGCTGCCCGAGGGGGCCGTGCGGCAAGGTGGTTTCGGTGGGGTCGCAGGTCTCGTCGACTGGCTGAAGGCGAACGAGATCGACATCCTGGTCGACGCGACGCATCCGTTTGCGGCGACGATGTCCGAGCACGCGGTCGAGGCGGCGCGGGCCGCGGGCGTGGAGTTGCTCGTACTACGGCGCCCGGGCTGGCGTGAGCAGTCCGGTGACTGCTGGTCGTGGGTGGACTCGGCCGCAGAGGCTGCGCAGGCGCTTCCGGGGCTGGGGGAGCGGGCGTTCCTGACGATCGGGCGGCAAGGGCTGGGGGAGTTCGCCGATGCCGCTGTCTGGATGCTCGCGCGGTGTGTGGATCCGCCGGAGCCGGTGCCTACCTGGTGTGAGCTGCTGCTGGATCGTGGGCCTTACGACGTACAGGCTGAGTTGGACCTGCTCCGCGACCGGCGGATCGACGTACTGGTCACCAAAGACAGCGGTGGTTCGATGACCGAGGCCAAGTTGGAGGCGGCGCGAACGTTGAAGATCCCGGTCGTGGTGATCAGGCGGCCGGCGCTTCCGGCCGGGGTCACTGTGGTGGAGACGGTCGACCAGGTCGTCGGCCGGCTCCGGGAGCGTCGGTAGACTCCGGATCCTTATGGGAATCCAGATCGCGCCGAGCATCCTGACCGCCGACTTCGCCAGGCTGGCCGACGAGGCCGCCGCGGTGTCCAACGCCGACTGGCTGCACGTCGACGTGATGGACAACCACTTCGTCCCGAACCTCACGCTCGGACTGCCGATCGTCGAGTCGCTCGCGAAGGCGGCCGAGCAGCCGCTCGACTGCCATCTGATGATCGAGGACCCGGACCGCTGGGCGCCTGGGTACGTCGAGGCGGGCGCGTCCAGCGTCACCTTCCATGTCGAGGCCTGCCGGGCGCCGATCCGGACCGCCCGCGAGATCCGCGCGAAGGGTGCGCGGGCGGCGATGGCGCTCAAGCCGGCGACCCCGATCGAGCCGTACGAGGACATGCTCTCCGAGCTCGACATGATCCTGCTGATGACGGTCGAACCGGGCTTCGGCGGCCAGAAGTTCCTCGACGTCGTGGTGCCGAAGATCCGCCGTACCCGCGACCTGATCAGCAAGCACGGCCTCGACCTCTGGATCGAGATCGACGGCGGAATCTCCGCCGAGACGATCGAGCGCTGCGCCGAAGCCGGCGCCGACGTCTTCGTGGCCGGCTCCGCGGTCTACTCCGCCGACAACCCGAACGCCATGGTCGAGCACCTCCGCTCGCTCGCCACCGAAGCCATCAGCTAGTACCTCCGTCGCTCAGCTGTCCCGAGCGCTCGGAGCGGGTCGGCTGTCGCGATCTTCGCCCAGTAGCGCCTTATAAGCCCGCCAGCGGACGAGGAAGCCGCCAGCCAGTAGGCCTAGGACAGCTTTTGGCGGGGCCGACCGTACCTCCAGCCAGGCAGTGCGTTCCCGACTCGAGGTGGTTGGGGCGGGGTCCGGCTGGTTCGAGCGTCAGCGGCGGTCGGATCTGCGCGACGACGGTGAGACTGCCTGGCTGGCGGTCCGGTTCGTCTCCGTGGAGCTGAGGTCTGGCAGGATGCGGAGGGTGGATCGGGGTGCTGGACGCACCGAGTGCCCCCTGTCGGAGCGCTAGCGAGGAGTGGGCATGACGGAGCACAAGCCGGTGGAGAGCTGGCTGACCGACATGGACGGCGTGCTGGTGCACGAGGAGCGCGCCATCCCGGGGGCGAGTGAGTTCATCTCGACGCTGCAGCAGTCCGGGAAGAGGTTCCTGGTGCTGACGAACAACTCGATCTTCACCCCGCGCGACCTCCGGGCCCGGTTGCTTGCCGGCGGCATCGATGTGCCGGAGCAGGCGATCTGGACGTCCGCGCTGGCGACCGCGCAGTTCCTTGACGACCAGCGACCCGGCGGTACGGCGTACGTGATCGGCGAGGCCGGCCTGACGACGGCGCTGCACGAGGTGGGATACGTGCTGACCGAGCGCGCGCCGGACTACGTCGTACTGGGGGAGACCCGGACGTATTCGTTCGAGGCGATCACCCGGGCGATCCGGCTGATCGCGGACGGCGCGAGGTTCATCGCGACCAACCCCGACCCGACCGGCCCGTCCACCGAAGGCCCGCTGCCCGCGACCGGCTCCGTCGCCGCGCTGATCACCCGCGCCACCGGCGTAGCGCCGTACTTCGTGGGCAAGCCCAACCCGCTGATGATGCGCAGCGCCCTCAACCGCATCGAGGCCCACTCCGAGACCAGCGTGATGATCGGCGACCGGATGGACACCGACATCATCAGCGGGCTCGAAGCCGGCCTCCGCAGCGTGCTCGTGCTGTCCGGCTCGACCGCCGACCATGAGGTCGAGCGCTTCCCCTACCGCCCGACCCGGATCGTCGAGTCCATCGCCGACGTGGTCCCACTCATCGCCGCCCTGTCCTAGCCTCGCCGGTACGCCGGTACGCCGGTACGCCGGTACGCCGGTACGCGCTCAGGTGCAAGATGTCGTGTAGAAGGCGTACCCGCGTGCCTTCAGCGTCCGCAAGATCGTGGGGAGCGCCGCCACCGTCTGGCTGCGATCGCCGCCGCCGTCGTGCATCAGGATCACCGAGCCGTTGCGGACGTTCGCCAGCACCCGCCGGACGATCGTCGACGTACCGGGCCGTGACCAGTCGGCCGGGTCGACCGTCCACAGCCGGACCGTCTTGCCAAGGCTCGCCGCTCGCCGATACGTCAGCTTGTTGACCCCGCCGTACGGCGGCCTGAGGCAGCGCGGCGTGTACCCGGTTTGCGCCCGAATCACCCGATCGGTGTTCAGCACCTCGGACCTGAACTTCGTCCACGACACCCGCCGCAAGTCGGGATGCGTCCAGGTGTGGTTCTGCACGCTGTTCCCGGCCAGATAGACCCGCCGGGTCAGCGACGGATACCGCGCCACGTTCTGGCCGAGCTCGAAGAACGTCGCCTTCACGCCGTACTGGCGCAGGATCGCAAGCACCTTCGGGGTGTACTGCGGCGACGGCCCGTCGTCAAAGGTCAGAATCACGTACTTCGACGCAGCCGCCTGTGGTGCATCGGCTGCCGCGGTAACCCCGCCCGCCGGCGAAGCGCACGCCGCAACCAGCACCGACCCGAACAACCCGAGTAGGACAACCACTATCCGCAACTGTGGACTTCGCATCATCAGGACCCCAGGTGTCGATGAGCATCACCTCCACCATCCGCGTGAACACCTGGAAAAGCTAGGGTCCCGGACCGCCAGCACTCACCAACCTGCTGCTTTCGGCCAGGAGGACGCCCCTGCACGCCTGGGCGGCGGCAGCCGGCCGCAGTTGGTGAGTGCTGGCGGTCCGGGACCTGCTAGAGCACCTGGGACAGGAACTGCTGAAGGCGGGGCGATTCGGCAGAGGTGAAGAGCTTTTCCGGTGGGCCGGACTCGACCACCACGCCGCGGTCCATGAAGGCGACCTGGTCGGCGACCTGGCGAGCGAAGCCCATCTCGTGGGTGACCACGATCATCGTCATGCCGGCTGAGGCGAGGTCCGCCATCAGGCCGAGGACGCCCTTCACGAGTTCGGGGTCCAGCGCGGACGTGGCCTCGTCGAAGAGCATCACCTCGGGCTTCATCGCCAGGGCGCGTGCGATCGCGACCCGCTGCTGCTGACCGCCCGACAGATTGCCAGGTCGCGACGAGGCCTTCTCCTTCAGACCGACCAGGTCCAGCTGCTGCATCGCCGCCGCGGCCGCCTCCTCGGAACTGAGCTTCTTGATCTTCCGCAACGGCAGGGTGATGTTCTCCAGCACGGTCTTGTGCGGGAAGAGGTTGAAGTGCTGGAACACCATCCCGATCCGCCGGCGTAGCTCGTCCGGGTTGCTCTTCAGAACCGACGTACCACCCAGCAGGACGTCCCCGTCGTCGGGTTCGAGCAGGCGATTGGTTGCTCGCAGCAACGTCGACTTGCCCGACCCGGACGGCCCGATCACGCAGGCCGTCCGGCCGGCCGGTACGACCAGGTCCACCCCTCGCAGGACCTTGTTGTTGCCGAAAGCCAGCTCGATCCCGGCGAGCTCCAGGCTGGCCGCCGCGAAGGCGGCAGGATCAACGGTGGTCGGCATGGACGAGCTCCTCGACCTCGAGTTCGGCTGGACGGCCCTCACGCAGCCGCTTGTCGAAGTAGTTGACCAGGTGCGTCAGCGGCACCGTGATGATCAGGTAGAAGATGCCTGCCAGCAGCAACGGCGACAGGTTGCCGTTCGTCGCCGCCGCGTCCTGGCCGATCCGGAACAACTCGCGCTGACTGGCCAGCAAGCCGAGGAAGTAGACCAGACTCGACTCCTTCACCAACGCGATGAACTGGTTCACCAGCGCCGGCAGGACCCGGCGGACACCTTGCGGAATGACGACGAGCCACATGCCCGAGCTGTAGCTGAAACCGAGCGCCCGCGCCGCCTCCAACTGGCCCTTCTCCACACTCTGGATGCCGGAGCGAAAGATCTCCCCGATGTACGCCGCCGCGATCAACGACAGGGCGAGGATCCCCAGCGGGTACGGGTTCGGGCCCCACCAATGCCGGGTGATCGGGGACAGCCCCTGGCCGATCAGCAGAATGGTCAGGATCGCGGGCAGGCCGCGGAAGATGTCGGTATAGAGCTTCGCCGGCCACCGTAGCCACCACCTGCGGGACAACCCCATCACCGCCACGACCATGCCGAGCACAGTGCCCAGCACGACCGAGGCGGCCCGCGAAGATGAGAGTGTTGACCAGCCCGACCCTCAGCATCTCCGGCAGGACTGCCTTCATCGACCCCCAGTCGAGGAAGGTGTCGTTCAGGGTGGACCAGACGTCCATCAGCCGGCTGCTGGGGTGCCGCTGGCCGTCGGCACGGCTGTCGGGAGGGCGAACTTGACGGTGCCGCTACCCGGCTTGAACGACGCCGGTACGGCGCGGCCCGGGTAGTACTGCTGGACCAGCTTCGTCCAGGTGCCGTCGGCGATCACCTCGTCGAGCGCCTTGTTGACGGCCTCACGCAGCTTGTCGTTGCTCTTGGCGACGGCGTACGCGGTCGGTGCCGAGCTGAGCTCCTTCGCGGCGAGGATGACCACGCCGCCGCCCTGCTCCTTGGCCATCTTCTCGCCGATCTCGGCAGGTGAGATCCAGGCGTCCGCGGTACCGGCCTTGAGCTGGCCGACGGCGGCGTTGTAGTTCGGCACGCGAACCGGGTTCAGGCTCTTCTGCGTCGCGTAGTCGTCCTGGACGGTGCCCTGGACCACAACCACGCGCTTGCCGCCGAGCTGATCGAACGACGTGATGCCGGCGGTCTTCGTCGTGTTCAGGCCGAGGTAGCCGAAGTCGTAGCCATTGCTGAAGGCAACCGTCTTCTTGCGTGCCTCGGTGATCGTGATCGACGAGCTGCCGAGGTCGAACTGGCCGCCGTTCACCTGCGAGAGCAGGGCGGAGAAGTCGGTACCGACGAACTCGGGCTTCAGGTTCAGCTTCGCGGCGACCGCGGTGATCAGGTCGTTGTCGAAGCCGGTGAACTTGCCGTCCTTGACGTACACGTTCGGCGGCGCGTCGGTCAGCGTGCCGATCCGGAGCGTGCCCGACTGGAGCAGGCCCAGATCGGGGCCAGAGGCATCGGACTTGTCGTCGCTGCCGCAGGCGGCCAGCGCGACGGCCAGGGTGACGGCCGTACCGAGCGCGGCGAACCGGCGAAGGGCGCTGAAGGCGCGCACAGGTGTCTCCTTAGAACAAGTGATCAGGATGCGGTGGGGATGGCCCACTCCACGACGCTAACGTCGCTTGCGGGCAACGAATTCCACCGTGACACCGGATGAGACGGCTCCGGAATGTCTACCCGGCTCGTGGTATATGAGCCGGGCCGGGAGTTCAGCGACTGTCGTACCGCTCTACCGTCAGCGGCCCCGCCCGCTCCTCGGCCTCACCCTGAGTCAGACTCCGCATGCCCATCGTTTCCCCCTCGAAGACGACCTCTGGCCGACCCTGATCGAGCGATCCGCTTCCGGATGGGCATCTACCGGGGGAGCGAAGCGGACGGGCATTTACCCGGGGGAGCGGAGGGTGCGCATCTTGGCTCGGGCGCCGCAGCGGGCCATCGAGCACCAGCGGCGGCGGTGGCTGCGGCTGGTGTCGACGAACAGCAGGGTGCAGGTGGGGTCCTCGCAGTCTCGGATCGACGCCGCCTCGGGTCCGGTGAGGAGGTCGATCCCGTCGCGGGCAACAGCGGCCAGTACCGCGGCTGCCGTCGACTCGGGTTCGTCGCGGTGGAGGGCTCCAGATCGGAGTACGAGGGCTGGGGCGTGGGTTTCGTGTGCGGCCCATTCGTTGACCAGGGCAACATCGGTGGAACGGGCCGGTGCTCGCCCGAGAGTCGCCATTGTCAAGCCGTACAAGGCTTCCCGCAGCAGCCGGGCGTCCTGCAGTTCCACAGCGGACGCAGTCAGCTCAACGCTCGTGGCGGTGGCGCTCGCGGCCTTGCTGAGGCCGGACTCGATGCCCCAGCGGGTCAGGTCTTCGGGCGTGCGTAACCGCTCGATGTCCTCCGAGCCGCGCTTGCCGAGCGTGCCGACGAAGTTGAGCGCCGGCCGCCCACCGATGAACGGGAACTCCAGGAGATCAACCGCCATGGGCGCTATCCAATCTGACTTCGTGTGCTCGCCAGCTCGTACAGGACGGTGTTTAGCGGGGTCGGTGTGCCGGTCTGCCGGCCGATTCTGACGACGGCGCCGGTCCAGGCTTCCAGTTCGGAAGGCCGGCCGGCGTTGATGTCACGTTGCAGGGAGGTGGTTCCGGCCTCGGGGAGGCTGTCCAGGAACGCCACGGTGGTGTCGACGGCATCGGTGGGCAGCTTGATGCCCGATGCCTTCGCGACCTGCTGGATCTCGGCCATGCTGTCCAGGATCAACTGCCGGGTGCCGGGGCGGGTACGGAGTACGCCGTACGGGGCGTTGGCGAGCGTTGCGATCGCGCCGACCGAGCCGAGTGCCAGGAACTTGGACCAGAGCGCCGCCCAGATGTCTGTCGCGACCGAGGCGATCAGGCCCGACCCCTGCAAGGCGTCGCGGAGGCGCTCCACCCGGGCGGTCGACCGGTTGTCCCACTCGGCGAAGGTGAGTTTGCCGCCGCCACCGATCTGCCGCACCCGCCCCGGGCCGTCGAGGAAGGCGATCACCTCGACCGCACCCGGGAGGACCGCCGTACTACCGATCGCGGCCGCGACCTGGTGCGGCGCCTCCACTCCGTTCTGGGTGGTGACGACCGCCGTGTCCGGGCCGATCAGCGGCTTCAGCGAGGCGATGGCCGGTTCGAGTTGCCAGGTCTTGACCCCGAGCAGCACGTAGTCGACCTCACCCACCTCCTCGGTGTCGGCCGTCGCCTTGACCTGGTCGACGGTGAAGTCGCCGGCCACGCTCTCGACCACCAACCCGTCCCGCCGCATCGCCGCCAGGTGTTCCCCACGCGCCACGAACGTCACCTCATGCCCAGCAGCGGCCAGCCGTCCCCCGAAATACCCGCCAACCCCGCCTGCGCCCAGCACCGCGATCTTGATCATCATCCCCCCATGTTACCCATCAAACCGGTAACACCAGAACCGCAGCATCCGGCACCTTTCCAGCAAGCTCACAGCGACACCCAGAGCGTCTGTTCCGTCACCGTAGGCAAGCCGCACCCGCGCACGAGCCGCGGCGGCCGACCGGCGGACCGGGGTGGGTGGGAGCGGCGAGGGTCGAGCTGCGTGCGGGCAGTTCGCCGTACCAGGATGTGACCTAGGTCGTGGACTGGTTTCGGGGGAGTGGCACACTGAAGGTACGAGTGAACCCACTCGCGTGCTCCGGGGTCGGTGTAATTCCGAGCCGGCGGTGATAGTCCGCGACCCGGCCGAGGATGTTTCTCGGCCGGTTGACCTGGTGGAATTCCAGGACCGACGGTGAAAGTCCGGATGGGAGGCGCACGCGATCGGCGGGTGCGCTCCGAGCGTCCGGACGACGCGAACGACGTGCTGCCCCGAAGAAGGGCAGGTCCGGAGGCGCGGAGTGCGGGCGCCGGTTGTCATGGCCCCGGTGTGCGTCCGTGACAACGAGGGACCCGTCAGTGAAGAACGTTTCGCCGATCGATATCGCGTGGATGCGTCGCGCCGTCGAACTCGCCGCTCACGGCATCGGCAGCACGCATCCGAATCCGGTCGTCGGCTGTGTCGTCACCAACCGGGACGGTCATCCGGTCGGCGAGGGCTTCCACGTGTACTCCGGCGGCCCGCACGCGGAGGTCGGTGCCCTGCGGATGGCGGGGGATCAGGCACGCGGCGGTACGGCGTACGTCACGCTCGAGCCGTGTAACCACACCGGCCGGACCGGTCCGTGTTCCGACGCGTTGATCGAAGCCGGCATCAGCCGGGTCGTGTACGCCGTGCCGGATCCGAACAAGCAGGCTTCCGGCGGTGCCGAGAAGCTGCGGAGCAAGACCATCCTCGTCGAGCAGGGCATCCTTCAGGACGAGGCCGAAGCGGTGAACCACGTCTGGTTGCACAGCGTCCGCACCGGCCGCCCGTTCGTCACGTGGAAGTTCGCGACCACGCTCGATGGGCGTAGTGCTGCGCCGGATCGGTCGAGCAAGTGGATCACCGGCCCGCTCGCCCGCGCCGACGTACACCGCAAGCGGGCCGAGTGCGACGCGATTGCCGTCGGCACCCAAACGGTGCTGACCGACGATCCCGAGCTGACGGTTCGCGACGAGCACGACGTACCGGCCGAGCGCCAGCCGCTCCGCGTCGTCGTCGGCGACCGCGAGATCCCGCCGACCGCGCGGGTCCGCAATGACCGCGCCGAGACCCTTCTGCTCCCCACACACGATCCTGCCGAGGTACTACGGCAGCTCGACGATCACCAGATCCGGCACCTCTGGCTTGAAGGCGGGCCGACACTGGCCGCTGCCTTCCTGCGGGCCGGCCTGGTCGATCAGATCGTCGCGTACGTCGCGCCGGCGCTGCTCGGCGCGGGCTTCTCGGCCGTCGGCGACCTCGGTGTGGAATCTATCGACCGGCTACGGCGCTTCAACCTTGCGGACGTCACTCGTCTCGGCGACGACGTCCGGCTCACCCTGACTCCCCTGGGAGGGAAGTAGATGTTCACCGGAATCGTCGAAGAGCTGGGCACCGTCGAGTCGCTCGACCTGCTGGAGGGCGACGCGGCCCGGCTCACCATTCGTGGCCCGAAGGTCACCGGGGACGCCGGTCACGGCGACTCGATCTCGGTCAACGGCTGTTGCCTGACCGTGGTCGGTACCGGCGACGGCACCTTCACGGCGGATGTGATGCGCGAGACGCTCAAGCGCACCAGCCTCGGCAGCGTCGAGAAGGGCTCCACCGTCAACCTAGAGCGGGCGGTCCAGGCGCACGCGCGGCTGGGCGGCCACATCGTCCAGGGCCACGTCGACGGCACCGGCACGATCGCGAGCCGGGAGCCGGCCGAGCACTGGGAGGTCGTCCGGATCGCTGCGCCGCCGGAGATCCTGCGGTACGTCGCGGAGAAGGGCTCCATCGCGGTCGACGGGGTGTCCCTCACCGTCACCGATGTGGACGACAGCACCGGGACCTTCGGGATCAGCTTGATCCCCACCACACTCGAACTGACCGTGCTCGGCCGCAACAAGATCGGCGACACGGTGAACCTCGAGGTCGATGTGATCGCGAAGTACGTCGAGCGGCTACTCGTTGCTGGAGGCAAATAATGGATTGGCTGCTGCACTCGCAGGTGACGATCGGCGGCTCGCCGGTCCTGGTCCGGGAGATCGTCGGGAACGTGTTCGGACTGGCGAGCGCGCTGTTCGGGATGCGCCGGGTGGTCGCAGCGTGGCCGGTCGGGATCGTCGGCAACGTGTTGCTGTTCACGGTCTTCGTCGGCGGAGTCTTCGATACCCCGCAGGACAAGGACCTTTGGGGTCAGGCCGGGCGGCAGGTCTTCTTCGCTCTCGTCAGCATCTACGGCTGGTACCGCTGGTACCAGACCCGCCACAGCGGCGCCGGCACCGGCGTACAGCCTCGATGGGCGACGACCCGCCAGCGACTTGAGCTGCTCGGCGTGGGCGTCGTGCTCTACGCGATCGCGTACCCGGTGCTGAAGGCGCTCGGATCGTGGGGACCGCAGTGGGACGCGTGGATCCTCACGGGTTCGATCCTGGCGACGTACGGGATGGCGCGCGGGTTCGTCGAGTTCTGGCTGGTCTGGATCGCGGTGGACGTCGTCGGCGTACCGCTGCTGGTGCAGTCCAAGTTCTACCCGTCCGCGGCGATGTACGTCGTGTACGGACTGTTCTGTGTCCTCGGATTCGCGTCTTGGTGGCGGATCCAGAATCGTGCGGCGGTCACCACGACGCCCGAACCAGTAGTGGTGGGCTGACATGGGTGAAGTGCTGAAGCTCGACACGATCGAGCACGCCGTCGACGAGATCCGCGCCGGCCGGCCGGTGATCGTGGTCGACGACGAGGATCGCGAGAACGAGGGCGACCTGGTCTTCGCGGCGTCCAAGGCGACGCCGGAACTGCTGGCGTTCCTGATCCGCTACAGCTCGGGCGTGGTCTGCGTCCCGATGGAGGCGGCCGAGCTGGACCGGCTCGGGATCCCGCTGATGACGCCGCACAACCGCGAGCGGCTGCGTACGGCGTACACGATCTCTGTGGATGCCCGCGACAAGGTGACGACCGGCATCTCGGCGGCCGATCGTGCTCGGACCATCCGGGTGCTCGCGGACTCGGCGTCGGAGTCGTACGACCTGGTGCAGCCGGGGCACGTCTTCCCGCTGCGGGCGCGCGAGGGCGGCGTACTGGTTCGGCCTGGGCACACCGAGGCGTCGCTGGACCTGGCCCGGATCGCCGGGCTGCGGCCGTCCGCGGTGATCGCCGAACTGGTGAACGACGACGGCACGATGAAGCGCGGGGGAGACCTGCGGACGTTCGCGGACGAGCACGGGCTGGTGCTGATCTCGATCGAGGACCTGATCCGGTACCGGCGGCGGACCGAGAGCCAGATCCAGCGGGTCGCGACGACGACACTGCCGACGCAGTACGGCGATTTCGTTGCCCACGGCTACCGGAACACCGTCGACGGATCGGAGCAGCTCGCGCTGGTCCGCGGCGAGATCGGCGACGGGCCGACGCTGGTCCGCCTGCATTCCGAATGCCTGACCGGCGATGTCTTCGGCTCACTGCGGTGTGACTGCGGTCCGCAGTTGGACGAGGCGATGCGCCAGGTCGCGGCCGAGGGTGGCGTTGTCGTCTACCTGCGTGGGCATGAGGGACGCGGGATCGGGCTGCTGCACAAACTGCAGGCGTACGAGTTGCAGGACGCCGGCCGCGACACGGTCGACGCGAACCTGGATCTCGGGCTGCCTGCCGATGCCCGCGACTACGGCACCGGTGCGCAGATCCTGGCCGACCTGGGGATCACGTCGGTGAAGTTGCTGACGAACAATCCGGACAAGCTGGCCGGCGTCCAGGGCTACGGCATCGATGTGGTCGAGCGTCGCGGTATCTCGATCGACCCGACCGAACACAACCTGCGGTACCTGCGGACCAAGCGCGATCGGATGGGCCACCACCTGCCTACCGGCACGGACGAGAACGGAGCCAACTGATGTCGGGAAGCGGAGCACCCACGATCCAGATCCCGCGCGCTGAAGGCGTCCGGGTCGCCGTGATCGCCGCCCAGTGGCACCCGACGATCACGGACTCCCTGGTCGCCGGAGCTGAGCGTGCCCTGGCCGACTCGGGCGTCACCGACTTCAAGGTGATCCGGGTTCCCGGCTCCTTCGAACTCCCGGTCGCGGCGCTGCACGCGGCCCGGAGCGGGTACGACGCGGTGGTCGCCCTCGGCGTCGTCATCCGCGGCGACACCCCCCACTTCGAATACGTCTGCCAGGCGGCGACCGACGGCCTCATGCGCGTCTCGGTCGACACCGGCGTCCCGGTCGGCTTCGGCCTCCTGACCTGCGACAACGACCCCCAGGCCCTGGACCGAGCCGGCCTCCCCGACAGCCGCGAAGACAAAGGCTACGAATCCACCCACGCAGCCCTGGCAACCCTCCTCGCCACCCGCTCCCTGTAACGCCTTGCGTCCGAAGAGGCGAGGGGCAGGACCCCCACCTCTTCGGACGCAAGAGCTCAGTCGTCAAGCCACGGATTCACGCCTATCTGACGGTCGCCCGGTTCGACGAGGTTGAGCTTTATCGCCGGCGGTTCGCAGTACTGCGTGAGTCGGCGCTGACCGGGGACCAGTTCTCTGCTTTCCTCGCTACCCTGCGAGCCGAACTGGTGTCGCGGGCGGAGGGCTCGCGGGCCTGATTGGTCCTCGGTCAGGTTGTTGGGAGGTGGGGGGTGATGATTTGTAGGAGGGTTGCGTGGGTTTGGGGGTCGGCGGCGGCGATTACGCCGGGGCCTGCGTACAGGGGGCCTCCGTGGAGGTCGGTGACGGTGCAGCCGGCCGGCGCTGCAAAGGGCTAAGCACGCTGTGAAATGCACGCTGTCGCGGAGGTTTCCGTCGGTCACGTAGGCGGCGCGCCTGCCTGCGGCTACCCAGGCGACGGCCAACGTCGTCGATAGGACTCGCTGACCGAAGGTCTTCCGGAACGTGTCGTCGGTCAGGAGTCTCGACCCGAGAAAGTCGCCGTCCGTTATCGGGTCGAGGTTGACGTCGACGAGGCGCGAGCCGGCCCGACGGGGTCAGCGGGACGTCGGATCCGCCGCGCCGCACGCTCGCCGTCCGTCCGTCGGTCCAGAAGGTCTCGCCTGACATTGGATCCGCGGCTGCGGCGACGGAGGCCTCGCCGTCGACCTGCAGCGCGACGTTGACCGAGAAGAGCGGAGTCTGGGCGGCGAAGTTGAGCGTCCCGCACAAGGGGTCTACCAGCCAGCGCCTGGGTGCATCAGCATCGCCGCTCGCGCCGTACTCTTCGCCGACTATCGCATCCGCAGGCCTGGCCTGATGGATCAGATTCAGAATGGCCTGTTCCGCGGCGAGGTCCGCGTCTGTCGCGAAGTCCGTCGCCGACTTGTCGTGCCGGCCAACCGACGCGCCGTACTTGGCGCGCACCACCGCGGCCCCCGCCTCAGCAGCCGCGATCGCCAGGTCGACATCAGAACCTCTTTGCTCACTCATGCCCCCATCCAACACGCCGTGGCTGGGGACCTCGGACACCTTGTCGGGATCTTGAACAAGTTATTTGGTGTCCGAGGTCCCCAGTTGCTGTCCTAAGTCCCCAGTTGGCGACAGCCCCCAGTTGGCGACCTACGGGGTGCGGGTGTGGGTCATTTGCCAGTTGGGGAGCCAGGTTCGGCCGTTGTCGGTGGAGAAGGATTGTTCCCAGGCCGCCTTGTCGGTGCCGGGGGTCCAGGTGAAGCGGACGATGACTTCCTCGCCGTCCCACGGTTCGCGGGCCTCGAAGATGCCGGTGCCGTTGGTGTCGAACGAGCCGATGACCGGGGTTTCGAGTTTGCCTCGGAGGCTGTTGATCCAGTGAATCGCCCAGGTGCGGTCGGTGGGGTTGTAGACGCGCAAGGTGGCGCCACGGAAGCCTTCGGTGGGGAACCAGCCTTCGTCGAAGCTGATGGCGCCGTCGAAGTAGCTGTGGACCTCCATCCGGGATTCCATCTCGTACCACGTGGCCGGCTCGCCCAGGTACGGCTTGCGGCGGCGGTTGTGCATGTCCCAACTGCCGACCAGGAAGTCGAAGTCGCCGGTCAGCTTGGGGGTGTCCACGCGCGGCGGTTCGGTCGAGCGCCGGGTGAATTCCATTGTCCAGTTGACTTCCCAGGTCTCACCACCGTCGTCCGAGAATGACTGTTCCCAATGCGCGGTCTCCGCCGTGACGTCCGACCAGGCGTAGCTGACCAGGATCGGCTTCCCGTCCAGCTCTTCCTCACCGACGAGCCAGCAACTGTCACCCGACCACTTCCCCCGGACCGGCGGATAGACCTCCATCGTGGTGCTGCTGATCCAGTAGATCGTCCACTCTTCCGAGACCGGGTCGAACAGCCGCACCGACATTCCGTACGACGACCTGGTCGGGAACCGCATCTCGTCGATGCTGATCGCCCCGTCGAAATGGGTCCGTGCGGAACACGTACCGACGTATTCCTGCCACTCGGAACTCCCGGTCAGCGGCTTGTTCAAGGTCCGGTGCACGACATCGAAATACCCGTTCAGGAAGTCGAAATCGCCGGTCACCTTGGGAAAGCGCCGGGTGAAGGTCATCGTCCAGTTGCTCTCCCAGGTCTCGCCGCCGTCCGCGGAGAAGAACTGCTCCCAGACCGGTACGCCGCCCTTCGTCCACCGGAACCGGACGTCCACCGGCCGGCCCTCGTGCTCGTCAGGCCCTTCGAGGATGCCGATGTCGTCCAGCCCGAAGCCGCCGTAAACGGGTGGCTCGAGGACGCCCCGCGAACTGTTGATCCAATAGATCGCCCAGGATCCGGCCGCCACGTCGTACAGGCGCACGGTCATGCCGTCGAAGTCCTCGGTCGGGAAGAACGTCTCGTCGATGCAGACCGCACCGTTGAAGAGCGTGTAGCAACTGGCGGTCCCGGCGAACTCGCGCGACTCGTCGCTGCCGGTCAAAGGCGCCAGCAAGCGGCGGTGTCGCACGTCCCACTCGCCGACGAAGAAGTCGAAATCGCCGGTAACCTTCGGGATGTCCAGCGCCGGCGGCTCGGTGTCCCGCCGGGTCAGGTCCATCGTCCAGTTCGTCTGCCAACTGCCGTTCACCGTGTACGCCTGCTCCCAGTGCGCGGTCTCGTCGGTGATGTCAGACCAGATGAGCCGCACCGGGATCTCCTGGCCGTCGACCTCGTCAACGCCGTACAGGGTGCAACTGCCGTCCGACCAGGCGCCGTGGACCGGCGGTTGGAGCTTCCCGGTCCTGCTGTTCACCCAGTGGACCGTCCAGTCCTTCTCGGCCGGGTTGAAGAGCCGGAGCGACAGCCCGTACGACGCCTTGGTCGGGAACCGGGCTTCGTCGATGCTGACGGCCCCGTCGTGATGGGTCCGGCCCGCTGCAGGTCCCGGCGTACTCCTCCCACTCGCCGGAGGCCGTCAGGATGCGATTGACGACATCGAAGTGGCCGGTCAGGAAGTCGAAATCACTGGTCAGTTTGCTCATGACCAGAGCTTCTCGGATAAACCTGACAGTGAGTGGCAGTGTTTAGAACTAGTCTCGGAGCATGCGTTCAAGCCGGTTGTTGTCGATCCTCCTGCTGCTCCAGACGCGCAGGCGGCTGACTGCGCGCGAGCTGGCCGATGAGCTCGAGGTGTCGCTGCGGACGATCTATCGCGATGTCGAGGCGCTCGCCGCAGCCGGCGTTCCGGTGTACGCCGACCAGGGGCGGGCCGGGGGATACCGGCTGGTCGACGGTTATCGCACCAAGCTGACCGGCCTCACCGAGCAGGAGGCGGCCGCGTTGTTCATGGTCGGCATGCCAGGTCCGGCGGCCGCGCTCGGGCTGACCGAGCAGACCAGTGGGGCCGAGTTGAAGCTGCTCGCCGCGCTGGCGCCCGATCAGCGCGATCGCGCCGGTCGGCTGAAGAACCGGTTCTACCTCGATATGCCGGCCTGGTACCGCGATGCCGAAGCTTCGCCGCACCTCGCAGCGATCGCCGAGGCGGTGCTGCACGCTCGCCGGATCAAGGTGCTCTACCGCCGCTGGGAGGCGCCGCGCGAGGTCGAGCGCACGCTGTCGCCGTACGGGCTGGTCTTGAAAAACGGCAGTTGGTACGTCGCGGCTTCGGCGTCTGGGAGCTCGATCCGGACCTACCGGGTCTCCAATATCCTCGACCTGACCTCGACCGACGAGAGCTTCACCAGGGTCGCCGGGTTCGACCTGCCGAAGTACTGGCAGGAGCATCTCGACCAGTTCGAGGTACGCCGGTTCACCGCGCACGCCTCGGTCCGGATCGCGCCCGCGCTCGTACGCCGGCTCGCGGATCTGTCCGCCACGCTGTTGCTGAAGGCAATCACCGACGCCGGGGCGGGACCGGATGAGGACGGCAGCATCACCGTCTCGGTCCCGATCGAGTCCGTCCCGAATGCCGCCACCCAGCTCATCCGCTACGCCGGCGACCTCGAAGTACTGGAACCGCCTGAACTCCGGGCAGAACTAACCCGCCTCGCCACGGCGGTCCTCACCCTCTACGAGGCCGATCGACCTCGCCTACGCGGCGGCGCTGACGGATCTCGTTAGGTTCTCTTGGGTCAATATATTATGATTCCCGTATTATATTAGTTACGGATCAGCTGACATCAGGGACGGTACCGCAGCCCGGTCTGTTCCAGAACTAGGAGCTCGGATGAAGATCACGGTTTTCGGGGCGACCGGTGGGATCGGCGGCCAGGTGGTGGAGCAGGCGCTGGCCGCCGGCCACAAGGTCGCGGCGGTGGTGCGCGAGTCGTCGACCTACGACGTGAGCCACCCATCGCTGCAGGTGTTCCGGGTGCCCGGCCTCAAAGATCCGGAGACGCTGCGGCCGGCGCTCGACGGGAGTACGGCGGTCGTGTCGGGTGTCGGCGCTCGCGGCCGCAAGGACGGACCTGTCGCTTCGGGCAGTACCCGCTCGATTCTCGCGGCGATGGCGGCGGTAGGCGTCCATCGGTTCGTCGCGGTCAGCGCGATCCCGCTCGGGCCGATCCCGCCGGACGAGAGCTTCCTCAACCGTCGCGTCGTGCTGCCGATGATCAACGCTTTCGCGGCCGATGTGTACGCCGATCTGCGGCTGATGGAGGCCGACATCATGAGCAGTTCGACCGAGTGGACCATCGTCCGGCCGCCCAAGCTCACCGGCAAGTCGCTGACCGGCAAGTACCGGGTCTCGATCGGCGACACCGTGCCGCGTACCTACAGCATCTCGCGAGCCGACGTCGCCCACCTGATGCTGGCGGCGCTCGACAACCCCGCGATGCTGAATCAGCCAGTCAGCGCGGGCTACTGAAATGACTACGGTCCGCCCGGCAATCGTGGTCTTCCGCGGCGTGAGCCTCCTTTTCACCGGACTCTTCTCCGGCTTCCTCCTCGCGGTACTCGTACTGGAGAAGTCATTGCGGGCGTACGACGGCTCGGTCTACACGCAGGTTCGGAAGGTCGAGCTCGATTCCCTCGACCGGTTGGCGTCCGTCACCTTGATCCCGGCGCTGGTCAGCACCCTGATCCTCGCCGTACTCACCTTCAGGGCCCGAGGCAACGACCGGTGGTTCCTGATCGCGGGTATCGCGTTGCTGGTGGTCGTCTTCGCAGTGTCGCTGGCAGTCAATCTGCCGATCAATGCCGACCAAGCGGACTGGTCAGTGCAATCACCGCCGTCGGACTGGGCGACCGTACGCAATCACTGGCAACTCGCGCACGTGATCCGGACAGTGTCAGCGATCGGAGCGTTCGGCTCCCTGCTCGCGGCAGGCCTCACCCGTACCGCCGGACGCAGGTGATCAGTGGGCGAGGTGTCCCGAGCGACAGGTAATGGGCGGCTGCTGGCTTGAGTTTCGCGCTCAGCCGGGTGGTGACGGGGGCCGGATACGGGCCCATTACCTGTCGCTCGGGACGCCGGAGGCTGCTGCTGGGCGTTCGCCGAGGAACGGATTCGCCTCGGAGGCCTGGGCGGTGGTCAGCTGTGACGACCTGCTGCCGCGACCAGCTCAAGCGGTACTGCGGAGCGCGTGTTGCCGCTGAAGCCGGTGACGTCAACAGCCATCGTCAGCGAGTTGAGTAGGGCCTCCTCGGTCGCCTCCATCGTCGCTTGGAAGACCTTGCCGAGTTCGGATTCCGGTACGCCGGAAGTGGTCGCTGTGCTGAAGGCGATCGCGTAGTCGCCGCTGCCGGGTGCGTAGTCGGAACCGACCCGGCCCATCGCGAAGATCGCGCGGCGGGCGACTCGGCCGAGTTGGCGGGCGTCGAGGGGGAGGTCTGTGGCGACGACGATCATGCAGGAGTTGCCACCCGGCGTACCGATGGCTTGAGGAGCAGAGACCGGCGTACCGAGCACTGTGAGGATCCCCGAGAAGTTGGATTGGACCAGTACGCCGACCGTGCCGCCTGGCGCTTGGCGGGACGACGTACCGATGCCTGCTTTGAACCCGAGTGCTGCGGTTCCGGTCCCGGCGCCGACGCAGCCCTCGGCGGGCAGCTCCGCGGATGCCGACGACAGTGCGGCGAAGACATGCGAGGGGGTGATCGGGCGGCGACGGATGTCGGAGAGAAACCATCGTTCGTCTCGCCGACCACGGGATTCAGGCTGGTCGCCTCCGGATCCCGCTCGAGCAACCAGGTCACCAGCGCGTCGGCGACCCGAAAGACCGACAACGTCCCGGTCAGCAGAATCGGCGTCTCGAGCACCCCGAGCTCATCCACCTGAGTCGACCCAACCAACTTCCCATACCCATTCCCCACCGCGACCGCCGCCGGCAACCGAACCGCATCGGGTGCTTCGGGGTGGAAGCCCGGGGGCACGATCGCGGTGACACCTGTGTGGAGGCCGCCATCGTCGATCGTGGTGTGGCCGACCAGGACGCCGGGGACGTCGGTGATGGCGTTCAGGGGGCCGGTCGGCAGGGTGCCGGGGACGATTCCCAGGGCGCGGACTCTTGTTGGCATGACAGCTATCGTCTGCCAGATGGTCGAAAAGTTGCAGCAGGTCAGCGGCCGGGTGTGGCTCTACCCACACGACCCGGATCCGGAAGCGATCCGCGCCTCGGTCGCCCTGATCACCGGCGACGACGGCAGCATCCTCGTCGACGCCGGCAACAGCCCGGCCCACGCCCGCGAGATCCAGCAGGCAATCACCGAGGCAGGGCCTGCCCGCACCGACAACCCTCGTCTACACCCATCACCACTGGGACCACACCTGGGGCGCCTGCGCCTGGAAGGGCGTCGAGATCGTCGCCCACGCCTCAGCGACCGACCTGCTCACCACCGAAGCAAACCGGCCATGGAGCCACCAATACCTCCGCGACCAGGTGACCGAGAACCCAAAACTCGGACCGAGCTTCCGCGCTCGCGCCCTCGCGATGCCCGACTGGGACGGGTTCGAAGTGCTCCCGCCGCACCGCACCTTCGAGGACAAGCTCGACCTGGCGTACGGCGTACAGCTGCGTCATGTCGGCGGCAACCATGCGCCGGACTCGCTCGTCGTGACCATTCCGGACGCCCGCGTGATGCTGCTCGGCGACTGCTACTTCCCGCCGCCGTTCCACCTCAGGAAAGAGACCGACGGCCTCGACCACGCGATGGCCCGCCGCCTGCTGCGCGAGCGGCACACCTGGTACGTCGACGCGCACTCCCCACCCCGCTCCCTGACAGCCGCTAATACCGCGGTCGAGTCTTGAGTCGCACGGGCGGAACGCCTCACCAACCAGCACGCCGACAGCGGCAGGCGGAGCCGGGTCGTCCGGAGAGCGAGACCTGGGGGCACGGGGTCGGGTGGGGACCAACTAGGCTGGTCCAGCGATGAAGACCTTTGACGAACTCTTCGCCGAGCTGGGCGAGAAGGCACTGACCCGACCGGAGGGCTCCGGCACGGTGGCAGCGCTGGATGCCGGCGTGCACACGATCGGCAAGAAGCTGGTCGAGGAGGCCGCCGAGTCCTGGATGGCCGCCGAGCACGAGGGCAAGGAGCGGGCCGCGGAGGAGCTGAGCCAGCTGCTCTACCACGCGCAGGTGATGATGCACGCGCTCGGCCTGAGCCTCGACGACGTGTACCGACATCTGTAGGAGCGCCCTACGGATCACCGGTTCACCTCTCACAGATAGGCCATTGCCATGCTGCGCGTCGCAGTACCGAACAAAGGCTCGCTGAGCGAAGCCGCCATCAGCATCCTGACCGAGGCCGGCTACCGGCAGCGCCGGACCACCAAAGACCTCTCCCTGACCGATCCGGACAACGGCGTCGAGTTCTACTACCTGCGCCCCCGCGACATCGCCGTGTACGTCGGCGAGGGCACGCTCGATGTCGGCATCTCCGGGCGCGACCTGGTGCTCGACTCGCACGCCGACGACGACATCATCATGGGTCTCGGCTTCGGCGGCTCGACCTTCCGGTTCGCAGGGCGGCCCGGCGTCGCGCAGTCGGTCAAGGACCTCGAAGGCAAGCGGATCGCCACCTCCTTCGCCGGGATCCTCGCCGACCACCTCGACGAGAACGGCGTCAAGGCGTCCGTGGTCCGGCTGGACGGCGCGGTCGAGTCCGCGGTCCAGCTCGGTGTGGCCGACGTGATCGCCGACGTGGTCGAGACCGGTACGACGTTGCGCCAGGCTGGGCTGGAGGTGTTCGGCGAGCCGATTCTCAAGTCCGAGGCGGTCCTCATCCGCCGTCACGGCGTGGACCGGCCGGCCGGGCTGGAGCAGCTCGTACGGCGACTCGAAGGCGTCCTGGTCGCGCGCAACTACGTGATGATGGACTACGACATCCGCGCCGAGGCGGTGGAGGCCGCGAACGCGGTCGCACCGGGCCTGGAGTCGCCGACGGTGTCACCCCTTCATCGGGAAGGCTGGGTCGCCGTCCGCGTGATGGTGCCCCGGGCCGAAGCGCAGCGGATCATGGACCAGCTCTGGGAGATCGGTGCCCGTGCCATCCTCACCACCGATATCCACGCCTGCCGGATCTGATGAGATGACCCAGAAGCCGTCGTTGTGGACCTTCCACCCGTGGATCATCGCGATGATGGCCGCGGTGATGGGGGTCTGCATCATCGCGGTCTTCGGGGTGATCTGGTTCCGGTTCGACGACGAGTCCAGGGCCACCTTCAGCTGGTTCCAGCGGCTCACCCTGCTGGCGTTCTTCGGCGTGGTCCTGTGGCTGCTCTACCGGATGGGCACGGTCCGCGTCACGGCGTACGAGGACGGGCTGGCGGTGCGGAACGTCTTCAAGTCGTACCGCTACGCCTGGAGCGACGTGAAGGCGCTGCGGTTCAACCCGGGCGACCCGTGGCTGCAGCTGTTCGATGCCAACGGCAACCGCCTCGGCGTACTCGCCATCCAGGCATCCGAAGGCAGCCGCGCGGGCGCCGCGGCCAAGCACCTGGCCGGCGTCGCGCGCGCCCACGGGGCCGGGCCTAGCAGCTGATTCTGTATGTCGTGGTGTGGTCGTCGCCCGGCTTCAGCACGATCAGGTCGTCGCCGCTGATGAAGGCGTCCGGCGGACACGTCATCGGCTCGACCGCGAGGCCGACGCGGCCGATCGCATTCCCTGTATAAAGCTGCATCCACGTGGTGTCGCTGGTCAGCACAGCCCGGTTTCCGGTGTCCGGATCGGTCAGTGTCACCGACCAGACCGGCGGCAAGGCGGTGAACGCGTTGTCGATGTCGAGATCCTGCAACAGCCGCGCCTTGCCGAAGTCGTACTGCGAGCCCGCGACCGCCGCCGTACCGATCGGACTCAGGCGATCCGGCGTCACCTCGAGCCACTGGTCCGCGGTGAACTCCAGCTCGCACTCGTCGATCTTGCGCCCGACGCTGAGATAGGGATGGGTGCCATAGCCGTACGGCGCGTCGCTCGAACCGATGTTCGTCGCCTTCGCGGTGACGGTCAGGCCGTCGTCGCCGAGCCGGTAGGTGATCCCGAGGTCCAGTTGGTGCGGGTACCCCGGGAGTCCGTGCAGCCGGTGCGCCACCTCGACGACGGACTCGTCGATCCCGTCGTCGGCGCGCTCCCAGTTCGCCCACCGGGTCAGCCCGTGGATCGCGTTGGATCGGGCCGGCTCGGACAGATAGAGCTGCTGATCGACGCCCTGGAAGGTGTACTTCCCGTCGGTGATCCGATTCGGCCACGGGAACATGTGCTGCCCGATCCCCGCGTGCGCGCCCTTGTCCTCCGGATACCCGACGAGCAGCTCACGCCCCTCGTGGCCAAGTCCGCGCAGACCGCCTCCGACACTCACCACCGTCCCGGCATACCCACCGGCCCGGATGGTCCACTGCTCGCCCGACGGCAAAACACTCATGTCCCCATCCTTACCCACGGCGAACACCTGGTGGGTTAACACCACATAGCGGACACCAATCGATGACCGACCTGCCCGGGCGGTGGCCTGTCAGGAGGCGGCGGAGTCGTGCGAGAGGTTGACCGACTTGGCGATCAGTTCCAGCTCCGGATCGTGGGGAGCCGCGGGGGAGCCGTCGACGATGACGTTGGCTCGGGAACGGGTGTTCTCGGCGCCGAAGTGGTCGCGTTCCCAGCGCATCCAGTCGAGCCAGCGGTCGCGGAGGGCTTCGCCGTCGCGGGTGATGCCTCGGTCCAGGCGGACCTCGTTGCTGGTCTCGATCCACAGTTTCAGCGACTGCCAGGGGTCGGCGTCGCGGTCGGCCGAGGTGACGCCCTCGACGATCAGCAGATCTAGGGTGACCGGTACGACGTGGAGCTCGGCGTAGGCGTTCAAGTTCCAGTCGTAGCGGCGGTAGCGGCCCTCGCGGCCGTCCGCGAGGCGCTTCAGCACGTGGTCGCGGAGGAGGCCGAAGCCGCGGACGGCGCCGTCCCACCCGTCGTACAGGTCGTCCATGTGGATGACCAGGGTGTGCAGGTCGCGGGCCTCGGCGCGGGCGGCGATCCGCCCGGCCAGGGTGCTCTTGCCGGAGCCGGCGGGACCGTCGACGCTGATCAGCCGGGTCCGGCCGAGCCGGGCGGGCGTGGCCAGGACGTGGTCGAGGAGGCTGTCGATGGTCAGTGGGTCAGTTGATTCCATGGCGCTTCAGGATGTCCTCGATCTCGTCGAACTCCGACGACTCCTGCTTCGAAGCCTTCCCGGCCTTGGCCTTGGGGGCTTTGGCGGGCTTGGCAGCAGGGGCGGAGGCCGAGGCGGGGGCGGGCCCGGTGGCCGTCAGTTCGCCGACGGCGGCTGACGCGGGCTTGGTCTTGGGTGCCTTCTCCGAGGCGCCACCGCGACTGCGGGCGACACCGGACACGACGTACAGGACGACGGAGACGCCGAACAGCGCCGCGCCGGCCCACACGGTGGGGGAGAAGATCAGATGCGTGACCCAGGTGACAGCGGACTTCACAATGTCCCAGAGCAGCTTCAGCAGCCCGGTCATGTACAGCGCGACCGGCAGCAGCGACCAGGCCAGTCCGCGGGTCCCGGCAGCCAGGCCGCGGCGCCGCCAGGCGATCCACGAGCCGATCAGGCCGAGCAGCGTCAGGCCCACGCACAGCGGCAGCAGCGTCACATCGTTGAAGTCAGGCACACACCCAGGCTCGCACAGGAAACGCCGGAACCAAGAGGGGAAGAGCCCTGACGCCACCCTGAAACCGCGCTCCGGGGACAATAGGCGGGTGCAACCAGAACGCCGCTTGGCCTTTACCGGGTTCGACAACGACGACGGGTCGGCTGACCCCGCGCTCGGCCAGGCGCTGCTCGAGCGCGATCAGGGGGCGATTCTGCTCGCGCTGACCAAGGCCCGGCTGCTGGTGCCGGTGGTGGCGATGCTGGGCGAGGTCGAGTACGACGAGCAGGGGCTCGCGCACGACAAGACCTCCGACATGGCGGTGGCGCTGCTGCAGGGGCAGGACGGGCGGAACGCGCTGCTGGCGTTCACCAGCACCGACAGTCTCGCCAGGTGGAGCCCCGAAGCACGGCCGATGCCCGCTCAGGCGCAACTGGTCGCGACCGCCGCGATCCAGGAGGGCGCCACCGCGCTCGTTCTCGATGTGGCCGGACCGGCGCCCGCAGTACTGGAGACAGACGACGTACGGCGCCTGGCCGCCGGCCTCCAGGTCGTACGCCTGGAAGACGGCGGCTACGGCTGGATCACCCCAGCCTGAGATCACCCCGCTGGGGAGTTGACTGCGTCCATCGGCTTCGGGCGCATCGCGAGGTGGCCGGCGATCGCGGTCACGGGGAGTACCAGCAGCAGGACCAGGGCGATCCAGGCGAACAGCAGCCACAGCGGCCCGGACGGGATCGGCCACCCGCGGGTCGCGATCGCGATCGCGATCGGGAAGATGCTGAAGCAGGCCGCGACCACCCCGAGGACCAGGCCCATCGCCGCGATCACCAGATTCTCCAGGTAGAGCATCTTCGAGATCTGCCGCCGGGTGGACCCGCTCAGCCGCTGCAGCCCGAACTCGCGACGCCGATCCAGCACCGCGACAGCGATCGTCGAACCCCTCAGCTCATCCAGCGATCCAGCCCGCACCTTCCCCTTGTACACAGCTCCGTTGAGCCCAAGCAGCGGCCACGGATCACTCGTGTGGGACGTGTCGTACGGCTCCTCGATCCACCCCTTGCTCCGGACCGGCTCCGAGGCCGCGGAAACACCTTCCGTACTGCGAACCTGCTCGAACAGCCTGGCCGAGATGCCACCTGACGAGCTGGTAACCACCACATCGGCGTACAGGTTGTCCGTCAGCAGTACTTCGTCCGGGGAAAGCAGCGGGCCGAGGGTGGTGAGGAGGGAATTCATCGTGGTCTTCCTTCGCTGAAGGAGAGGTGCCTACGATGAAAAAGCGTAGGGGTTGAACAGTTATCCGGCCGAGGAGTGGAAGACCCGTTTCGGTGGTGGTGCTAGCTCCCCTGTTTGCCCTTTGGTGCCGACTTCGGGGCTCGGATGCGGAAGGATGAAGAGCATGAGCGAGGCGATGGACAGTGGAGGCGGCGCAGAGCTGCCGCCCGGCCTCGCGCTGTCCTGGGGCGTTCACCCGATCCAGCGGCGCGGCCCGAAGCCGGCGCTGAGCGTCGACCAGATCGTGGCCACCGGCATCGAGTTCGGTGACAACCTGGGCTTCGAGGCGATCTCACTGCAGCGGATCGCGGCGCACCTCGGCGTCAGCACCAACGCGATGTACCGCTACGTCAGCTCCAAGGACGAGCTGATCGTTCTCGTCGCCGACAAGGCCTGGGGGCGCGCGCCTTCGGAGATCCTCGAGGCCGATGGCTGGCGGGAAGGCTCACGCGCGTGGTGTCAGGCGCAGGTCGACCGGTACGCGGAGCGCCCGTGGTTGCTGGAGGTACCCATCCGCGGCGCCCCGGTGACGCCGAACCTGCTGCACTGGCTGGAGACTCTGCTCCGGGTGCTGGAGGGGACGGGGCTCAGCCAGCACGACATGCTGGGCTGCGCACTGCTCTTCGACGGACTCGCCCGCAGCTATGCCAACCTGTTCCGGCAACTGGCAGCCAGCAATTCCGCGCCTGTCGAGTCGCAGGCAGTGGGGGAGTTCCTCGTCCCGCAATTGGTTGCCGCCGGCTACGACAAGGTGCTGTCGCTCTACATGAACCAGGAGTACGAAGACACCGTCGACGACGACCTCGACTTCGGCCTGAACCGCATCCTCGACGGCATCCAGGTCCTCATCGACCGCCGGTAGTCTCCCTCCTGCGTCGGCCGCTCAATCATCCGCCGGAGACGCCGCTCCTCAAGGGGGTGCTGTCCCGAGCGACAGGTAATAGTCCCCGGAATCGCCCTAGACGACACCTGGCTGAGCCTCGCGCTCAGGTGTGGGGTCGGCCATTACCTGTCGGTCGGGACACTCCACCGCAAAGCCAGCCGGAAGACAGCCGCGACAGAAGGAGCTGCGACGGGGTGGGCCTGTTGAGTGTGCGGCTAGTTGTTGGTGGGGAGGGCGATCCGGACTGGGCCGTTTGCGCGGGCGGCTACCCAGGCGAGGTGGAAGTTGCTGCCTGGGGCGATCTCGGCGCGGCGGTGGGGCTCGGTGCGGGGATTCATCGGGGCGGTGATGGTGGTCGCGGGCTGTGGGTGGACGCCGGTTGAGCGGACCTCCGCGATTACCTCGGCCAGAGCTTCGGCGGCCGGCTTGCGTTGGTGGTCGACTGTGAAGAGGCCTAGGTCGTATTCGCGGTCCGGGAAGTCGAGCAGGCGGCGGTCGATGTCGTGGGAGGACCACCAGGTGATGCCCCACAGGGCCCGATTGTGGACTACCGAATCGATTGTCCGCCGGGTGAACTCCGCCTGCAAGTTCACCGGGATGTCCGGGCCCGGTACGCCGATCTCCTGCAACCACACTGGCCGCGACGGATCCAGCGAGGTCGCGGCGGCCAGCTCGACGAGGTAGTCCGCGTGCGTCAGCGTCGCGGGGCCGAGCGGCCCGTCCACTCGGGAGACCCCGTTGAAAACCCACGAGTGGACGGTGCTCAGCTCACCCAGATCGACGATGTCGACCGGGTGGAACGGGTGGTCCGGCTTGTACCAGGCGTCGTCGAAGACCGAATGCAACGCCAGTACGTCGGGCGCCGCCTTCTTCACCGCGACCAGGAGATCCCGCGCCCAGCTCGTCGAACTCGAAGGCGTCGTCGAACTGTCCGGCCACAGGTTGTTCACCTCGTTCCCGAGCGTGATCGCGAAGACGTTCGGCCGCGTGGCCACCGCGCCCGCCACCGCCTCGCAGTACGCCGTGAGTCCGTCGCGCACGCTCATGTCCTCGAAGATGCTCCGCCGGTGCCAGGTCAGCACCCACGACGGCAGGAAGTCGAAGCTCGAGAGGTGTCCCTGGACCAGGTCGACCCCGACCCCGAGCCCGTACTCCGCGGCCGCGTCGATCAGATCGAGCAGGTCGTCGATCGCGCGCTGCCGGATGATCGCCCGGTTCGGCTGGATCCACGGCCAGATCGGGAACACCCGGACGTGGTCGAGCCCGAGCCCGGCCAGGTCGGCGAAGTCCCGGCGGACGGCGGCGCCGTCGTAGTCGAGCCAGCTGTAGAACCAGCCGGAGGACGGGACGTAGTTCGCGCCGAACCGAGGCGTGACGGGATCCAAGAGCATGAGAAGGATGCTAAATCGGTTTAGCCAAGAACGCCAACAAAGTCCAACTGTCGACCATGGTCGAGGGTGCGGTGAGGGCAGGCTGGGTGAGGGAAGGCGGGGTGGGGCGGGGCAGGCGGGGAGGGGGCAGGCGGGGTGGGGGCAGGCGGGGGAGGGCTGGGTGAGGGAAGGCGGGGTGGGGCGGGGAAGGCGGGGGTGGGGTGAGGGGAGGCGGGGTTCAGGGGGCTGGGGGAGCGGTGGACTCGCGGACTGTCAGGACCGGGTCTGCGGTTCGGCGGTTGATTACTGCTGAGGGGGTCGCGATCACTTCCAGGAGGACCTCGGCTGCCTGGCGGCCGAAGTCGAAGGTGTCTCGGGACAGCGCGGTCAGCGCCGGATGCATCAGCTGGGTCAGGATCGAGTCGTCGAACGCCACGATCGACAGGTCGCCGGGCACCGAGACGCCCATCTCCATCGCGACGCCGAGCCCGGCCACTGCCATCACGTCGCTGTCGTAGACGATCGCGGTCGGCCGATCCGCCTGCGAGAGCAGCTTGCGGGTGGTCGCGGCGCCTTCCGCGTCACTGAAGTCGGTCGTCAGCGAAGGGGCGTCGATCAGCCCGAGCCGGGGAGCCGCATCGCGGACGGCCTTGATCCGGCGCTGGGTGTGCTGGAAGTTCGGCGTACCGGCCACGTGCGCGATCCGGCGGTGACCGAGCGCGGCCAGGTAGTCCACGATCGAGAGCATCGCGTCCCGGTCGTCGGCCCAGACCGAGGCGAGCGCGCCCTTGCCGCCCCGGCCGCCGATCACCACGGCCGGCATCTCCAGCGCTTTCAAAGCGTCGAGCCGGGGGTCCCGCACGGTCAGGTCGACCAGGATCACGCCGTCGACGCGATGCTCGGAGGCCCACCGCCGGTAGACCTCGACCTCGGCCTCGGTGTTCTCCACGATCAGCAGTTGCAGCGAGATCGAGTGCGCCGACAGGCCCGACTGCAGGCCGGAGAGCAGGTGCGCGAAGAAGGGCTCGACCCCGAGCGTGCGGGCAGGCCGGGCGATCACCAGGCCGACGGAGTCCACCCGGGAGGCGCCGAGCGCGCGGGCGGCACTGTGCGGCCGCCAGCTCATCTGCTCGGCGATCTGCAGGATCCTCGCCCGGGTCGCGTCACTGACTCCGGGCCGCCCGTTCAGCGCGAACGAGACCGCGCCTTTCGAGACGCCTGCCTTGTCGGCGATATCGGCGATCGTCGGTCGCGCCATCAGCCCTCCCTCACCCAGTGTCCCGCAAGCGAGACGCTTGTTGTCCCCTTGACAGCGGATTCTACGATGTGGATAGTCGAGGAGCTATACCGGTTTATCACTTCAGGAGAACCCCATGCGTAGTCGTCGTCTCATACCGGTGGCAGCTCTTGCCGTCGCGGCCATCACACTCGCAGGCTGCGGGCTCGGCTCCTCGGACGATACGTCGTCCGACAGCAAGCCGACGGTGGATGCGAACACCAAGGTGACCGGCGAGGTGAGCCTGCAGACCTGGGCGCTCAAGCCGAAGTTCACGTCGTACGTCGAAGGTGTGGTCAAGGCCTTCGAGGCGAAGTACCCGGGCACCAAGGTGACCTGGCTGGACCAGCCGGGTGACGGCTACGACAAAAAGGTGCTGAGCCAGGCCTCGGCCGGCCAACTGCCGGACGTCGTCAACCTGCCGCCGGACTTCGCCCTCCCGCTGGCCAAGCAGAACCTGCTGCTCGACGTCGCGGCCGCCGACCCGAAGCTGTCGGAGGAGTACGTCGAGGGCGGCATCCAGGCGTACCAGTACCAGGGCCAGAACGGCACGTTCGGCTACCCGTGGTACCTGAACACCGACATCGACTACTGGAACTCGGCCAAGTTCACGGCGGTCGGGCTGGACGCGAAGAACCCGCCGAAGACCTTCGACGAGCTGCTCGCGGCCGCCAAGGTGATGCACGACAAGTCCGGTGGCAAGGAATACCTGATGAGCCGGTTGCCCGGCATCGGTGACTTCACCAACGCGGGCGTGAAGGTGCTGTCCGACGACGGCAAGACCTTCACCTTCAACACCCCCGAAGCCGTTGCGCTGCTGGAGAAGTACCGCGCCGCCTACCAGGCCGGTTACCTGCCGCGCGACATCCTGACCCAGGAGTACCTGGGCAACTCCAAGCTCT
The DNA here is from genome assembly GCF_014217565.1 of Kribbella qitaiheensis. Taxonomy (NCBI): domain Bacteria; kingdom Bacillati; phylum Actinomycetota; class Actinomycetes; order Propionibacteriales; family Kribbellaceae; genus Kribbella; species Kribbella qitaiheensis. The sequence goes on along the minus strand of NZ_CP043661.1, from coordinate 1,867,832 downwards.
TCACCCAGGGCAAGGTCGCCTGGACCACCGGTGGCGGCAACGCGATCCAGGACTTCCAGAAGGACAACCCGTCGCTGAAGGGCAAGGTTGTCGCGTCGCCCGCGCTCGACACCCCGCCGCTGTATGTGCAGGGCCTGTCGGTATCGGCGAAGACGAAGAACCAGGCGGCTGCGATCGCGCTGGCCCGGTTCGTCACCAACGCCGAGAACCAGGCCGCGTTCGCGAAGATCGTCAACATCTTCCCGTCCACCAAGGCCTCGGGAGGAGACCCGTACTTCTCCAAGAGCGACGGTACGCCGGAGTCCGACGCCAAGGTGCTCGCGTTCGCCTCGCTGGCCAAGGCCAAGTCGCTGCAGCCGGCCGTGATCAGCGGCGCCACCAACGACTTCATCAACCAGCAGATCTCGCTGGCGATCGCCGGAAAGGTGACGTCGAAGGCCGCCCTGGATGCCGCGGTGGCGAAGGCCAACCAGCTGCTCACCCAGTAGATGCGTAAGGGAGTGCGGTACCAGCGTTGGTTCACCCCGTGGGTGCTGGTCATCCCGGCGCTGGCCTGGCTGCTGGTGTTCAACCTCTGGCCGTCGGTCAACACCGTGATCCTGTCCTTCACGAACGCCCGCCCGATCGGGGGTGGGTCGTTCGTCGGACTGAAGAACTTCGAGACCCTGCTGCACGACGAGCAGTTGCGGTACGCGCTGCTGAACAGCGTGATCTACATGGTCGTCTGCCTGCCGTTCCTGACGATCTTCCCGCTGCTGCTCGCCGTACTGGTCGAGAAGAAGCTGCCCGGGATCACCTTCTTCCGGACCGCCTTCTACACCCCCGTGGTGGCGTCGGCGGTGGTGGTCGCGCTGATCTGGCAGTGGATCCTGGACGATCGCGGTCTGGTCAACGGCCTGGCCGAGAAGCTGGGCGTGATCTCCGGGCCGCTGCCGTTCCTCAGCGACCAGTGGCTGTTGTTGCTCAGTGCAATCAGTCTGACGATCTGGAAGGGCCTCGGGTACTACATGATCATCTACCTGGCCGCCCTCGGGAACGTCGGCCGTGAGCTGCACGAAGCGGCCGCCGTGGATGGAGCGTCGCCGTTGCGGCGGTTCATCCACGTGACCATTCCGGGCGTCCGCGGCACGATGGTGCTGATCTCGATCCTGATCTCGGTGTCCGCGCTGCGGGTGTTCTCCGAGCTGTTCATCCTGTCCGGTGGCAAGGGCGGTCCCGGTGGCCGGGACAACTCGGTGGTGATGCTGATCCAGCAGTACAGCCAGGGCTTCGAGGGCAACCTCGGCTACGCCTCCGCGCTGTCGATCGTGCTGTTCTTCGTCACCGTCGTACCGATGCTGGTGCTGGCCAGGCTCAACCGGAAGGCGGCCGACGCATGACCGTTGTCACTGATCCCGCGCGGCCTGTCGACGTGCCGGCTTCGGACCGTACTGCGGGGCGCCGGCCGCGCCGCGGTTCGTTCGGGTTCAGCTCGATCTCGCCGACGGAGAAGGTGGTTCGCTACCTGCTTCTGGTGTTCGTGCTGCTGATCACGATCGGGCCGTTCCTGTGGCAGCTCTCCACGTCGCTGAAGGGATCCGGGGAGGACATCTATACCCGGATCCCGCGGCTGCTGCCGGCCCAGCCGACGCTGTCGCACTACCGTGAGGTCGCGGACACCATCCCGGTCTGGGACTACATGAAGAACTCGGTGCTGGTCGCCGTACTGGTTGTCGGGGGCAACATCATCGGGTCCTCGCTGGCCGGGTTCGCGCTGTCGCGGCTGCGGTTCCGGTTCCGCCGGATCGTGCTCGGGCTGTTCCTGGCGACGCTGGTGCTGCCGGGCGAGGTGACGATCATTTCGCAGTACGTGACGGTTCGGGAGCTCGGGCTGGCGAACACGTTGTTCGGAGTGGCGCTGCCCGGGATGATCGGCGCGCTGAACGTGCTGCTGATGTTCAACGCGTTCCGCTCACTGCCGGTCGAGGTCGACCAGGCCGCGGTGGTGGACGGCGCGAACGTGTGGCAGCGGTTCGTCTACATCGGGCTGCCCTCGGTGCGCGGGACGATCAGCGTGGTGGCGATCTTCGCCTTCATCGGCGCCTGGGACGACTTCCTCTGGCCGCTGATCGTGCTGACCGATCCGAACAAGTACACCTTGACGGTCGGTCTGCAGTACCTGTCCGGGACCTTCAGCAACAACCCCCGGCTGATCGCCGCGGGCACGATGATCGCGTTCATCCCGATCGTGATCGTGTTCGCCGTCTGCCAGCGATTCTTCTTCAAGGGCGTCGAGGAGGGCGCCGTGAAAGGATAAGTCGGTATTTCTTGTTCGGCCATACCCATCCGCCCATGCTGGTTTGGTTCGAAGGAGTTTCTCAATGTTGCGTAAGGCAATGGTTTTCGCGGTCGCCGCCGTCTTCGGCGCCGCCTCGATCTCGGCACCCGCGTTTGCTGGTCGGTCGCGTACCACGGCTGACAGCAAGCGGGTCGTCGTGTACTACCAGACGCAGTACCTGAACGGCGCGTACGTGTCGCCGAAGGCGATGACCGACAACGTCACCGGCGTCACGAACGTGCTGGTCGGCGCCATCCACCTCGATCCGACGGTCGTGCACCTGAACGACGACCCGCCGGAAGCCGCCAAGTTCACCCAGATGTGGGCCGACCTGCACGCCATGCAGGCCAAGGGCGTCAAGGTCTCCGCCTTCGTCGGCGGTGCCGCGCAGGGGAGCTTCCAGCGACTCGACACCGACTTCGACACGTACTACCCGCGGCTGAAGAACCTGGTCACGACGTACGGGCTGGACGGGCTCGACCTGGATGTCGAGGAGAGCATGTCGCAGGCCGGTATCAACCGGCTGATCGACCAGCTCACCACCGACTTCGGGACCGGCTTCATCATCACGCTGGCGCCGGTCGCGACCGCGCTCACCGGTGGCGGCAACCTGTCCGGGTTCAACTACGAGACTCTTGAGCGCGACCGCGGCGCCAAGATCGACTGGTACAACGCGCAGTTCTACTGCGGCTGGGGCTCGATGGCGAACACCACCGGCTACGACAACATCATCAATCGCGGGCTGTTCACCCCGTCGAAGGTGGTCGCGGGTGTGGTGACGAACTCGGCCAACTGCGGCGGGTACGTCGCACTGCCGACGCTGAAGAGCACGCTTGCTTCGCTGGTCGCGAAGTACCCGACCTTCGGTGGCGTCGACGGCTGGGAGTACTTCAACTCCGACCCGGGCGGCACCTCCGCACCTTGGCAGTGGGCCCGCGAGATGACATCCGCGATGGCTGGTACGACCGGCACGGTGAACCTTGCTTTGAACAAGCCGGCCACTGGCTCGGCGTCCTGCGCCTCTACGGAAGGCCCGGCCAAGGCGGTCAACGGCAGTGTGTCCGGCGGCAACGCCGACAAGTTCTGCTCGCTGGCCGCTTCCAAGTGGCTGCAGGTCGACCTCGGCTCCTCGGTCGCTCTCGGCAGCGTGGAGATCTCGCACGCCTCGGCGGGTGGTGAATCCGCGTCGTTCAACACCCGCGCCTTCACCGTCCAGACCTCCACCGACGGCACCACCTGGACCACCCGCGCGACCGTCACCAACAACACCTCCGCGGTCACCACCCACTCCGTAGCCGGCGTCACCGCCCGGTACGTCCGCCTCAGTATCACCACCCCCACCCAGGGCACCGACCCCGCAGCCCGAATCTACGAACTGAAGGCCTTCGCCTGACCCCTGACCCCCAGACCCCAGACCCCTGACCCCTGACCCCTGACCCCTGACCCCTGACCCCTGACCCCTGACCCCTGACCCCTGACCCCTGACCCCTGACCCCTGACCCCTGACCCCTGACCCCTGACCGGCCCTGCCCATTCCCCCTGGGCAGGGCCGCTCTCTTTGTCTCCGGCGGACCTCCACCAGGCCCGCGCCCCGCCCCGCCCCCCACCCCGCCCCGCTTAGCCCCCGCCCCGCCCCGCCCCGCTTTGCCCCGCCCCACCCCGATTAGCCCCGGCCCCGCCCCACCCCGCTTAGCCCCGCCCCGCCCGCCCCGCCCCGCCCCGCCTTCCTGCGCTGAGCGCCCACCGGCTGTAGCGAACTTGTTCGTAACGAACATGTTCGTTATGGTGTGAGAGGAAGGCGATGAGGAAGGTCGGGTGTCATGAGCGAAGAGAAGACGGGGCCGCGGAGTCGGCGGGAGAGGCCGGCCAAGGCGGCGTTGACGCGGGCCGGGATTGTGGCGACTGCGGTCGAGTTGGTGCTGGCTGAGGGGCTGGCGCGGGTGACTATGCGGCGGTTGGCGCAGGAGCTGGATACGGGCGCGGCTTCGCTCTATGTGTACGTGCGCAATACCGACGAGCTGCATGCGGCTGTATTGGAGGAGTTGCTCGGAGCTGTCGACCTCGCCCCGGCGACGGCTGCGGGGGACTGGCGAGACCGGCTCGAGCGGGTGCTTACGTCGTACGCCGATGTGCTGTTCGAGTACCCGGGACTGGCTCAGTCCGCCCTGGTGGCGAGGCCCTCGGGACCGCTGTATCTGAATCTGGTCGAGGCTCTGCTCGCTCTGCTCGACGAAGGTGGTGTCCCGAAAGCCCAGGCTGCTTGGGGGATCGACCTGCTGTTGCTGTTCGCCACAGCGACCGCGGCAGAGCATGCCGCCAGTGATCCGCGAGCGAAGGCGGATGACGGTCGACAGTCCGAGCAATGGGCAGCCCTGGCGACCGCAGTACGGAATCTCTCGGCGGAGACCCATCCGCAGATCGCAGCGCACGGGGACGACCTGTTGTCCGGACCCGGTGAAGCGCGATTGGCGTGGGGTTTCCGCGTCCTGATCAACGGGGTGCTCGGCACTCCGAAACCCGAAGGGGAATCGAAATGACCACACATCACCCGATCGTGATCATCGGTGCCGGACTGGGCGGGCTGACTCTCGCTCGCGTCCTGCACGTCAACGGCATCGAGCCCGCCGTCTTCGACCTGGACGCCTCGCCGACGGCGCGCACCCAGGGCGGCATGCTCGACATCCACGTCGAGTCCGGCCAGGCGGCACTGCGCGCGGCCGACCTGTACGACGAGTTCCGCGGCATCATCCACCAAGGCGGCGAGTCGACCCGGATCCTGGACAAGCACGCCATTGTGCTGCTTTCGGAGGAGGACGGCGCCGGCGACGGCGACCGGCCGGAGGTCAACCGCCGCTCGCTGCGCGACCTCCTTCTCGACTCCCTGCCGGATGGCACGGTTCGCTGGGGAGCGAAGGTCATTGACGTCAAGCCGCTCGGTGACGGCCGCCACGAGGTTTCGCTTGCTGACGGCAACAGCTTCAGTACGGACCTGCTGATCGGCGCGGACGGCGCCTGGTCGAAGGTGCGGGCGCTGGTCTCCGATGCGAAGCCTCTGTACTCCGGGCTGTCGTTCGTCGAGCTCAACCTCGAAGCTGCCGACAGCCGGCATCCGGTGGAGGCCGCGATGGTGGGGAACGGAATGATGTTCGCGCTCGGTGAGGGCAAGGGATTCCTCGGCCACCGGGATCCGGACGGGTCGCTCCACGTGTACGCGGCGCTGCTGGCGGACGCGGGGTGGTCCACCTCGGGCGAGATCGACTTCGCCGATACCGAGAAGGCGAAGGTCGCACTGATGGAGAAGTTCGCCGACTGGCACGAGGACTTCCATGGCTTCATCACCGGTGCCGACGGCAACCTGGTTCCGCGCCCGATCCACGCTCTGCCGGTGGGGCTCCGGTGGGAGCGGATTCCCGGCGTCACGCTGGTCGGGGACGCCGCGCACGTGATGTCCCCGTTCGCCGGTGAGGGCGCGAACCTCGCCATGCAGGACGGCGCCGAACTGGCCACCGCGATCGTCGCCAACCCGGGTCGCCCGGAAGACGCGCTCGCGCAGTACGAGGAGGCGTTGTTCCCCCGCGCCGAGGAATCGGCGTCGCAATCGGCCATGAGCTTGGAGATGTGCTTCGCTCCCGACAGCCCCCAAGGCCTGCTCGACTTCTTCGCCTCGGTTCCCGGCTAGCTGCCTGCACCCACCGCCCAGCCGCAGCGCCCACCGCGCAGCGCCCACCCCACCGCGCAGCGCCCACCCCACCGCGCAGCGCCCACCCCACCGCGCAGCGCCCACCCCACCGCGCAGCGCCCACCCCACCGCGCAGCGCCCACCCACCCCACCGCGCAGCGCCCAGCGCCTCGCCTAGCGCCCAGCGGCCGGCGGCCAGCGCCCGGCAATCTGGTGGGTCGGGGTCGCCCTGGCCGTGGCCCTGCTGGCCGGACTCGCCTCGGTGCTCTGGTTCTCCCGCCTTCGCCGTGCGGACGGGGTGGTCGGGTTTGGTCGAGATCGGTGGTGCGGGGGAGTGGTGCGGTTAGGTTCCTGGGGTCCGCTTGTCTCCACGCCCTAGGAGCTGGTCTGCATGACCCGGCGATTCCTGCTCACTGCCCTCACCGCGGTTGCCGTGGTCGGCGCGTTGTCGTTCTCATCCGCGACGCCGCGCGCCGAAGCCGCGCCGTACACGTTTCTGAATCTGAGCTTCAACCTCTGCGGCAACAAGTGCAATCACGGCACCCTCGCGGTGGCGAACGAGGTGGCGGATTCGATTCTGAACCGCCCGACCCGGCCGCGGACCGCCACACTGCAAGAGGTGTGTGCCGGTCAGGCGGCCCGGATCCGGGCCCGGCTCGCCGACGCGAACTACCAGGTGCTTCACGTCCCGACGGCGCATCTGTGCGACGACGGTTCCGAGTACGGGATCGCCCTGGTGACCAAGGGCGATCGGGACTGGACCAAGGTCTGGGATCTGCCGAACCCGTACGGCAACGAGCCGCGCAAGATGGTCTGCGCGATGCTGTCGCCGCAGAAGTTCATCGCCTGCTCGACCCACATCGACTTCCACGGCGACGGTACCCGCGGCGCCCAGGTCGACAAGGTCGCCGCGATCCTCGCCGACTACGCGGCCGCCGGGCACCCCGCCTTCGTCGCCGGTGACTTCAACCTCCAGCCCGACGACGACGCGCTCGACGTGATGTACCGCCCGGCGTACGGCGGTGGCGCGACCGGCACCCACACCGAAGGCAACGGCTGCTGCAACCGAGGCGGCCCGGCCACCGGCGACGGCGGCGCCAAAATCGACTACACCTTCATGAAGGCCTCCGCTTTCACGCCAACCTTCTCGGATGCCATCTCGACCCCGAACTCCGACCACAAGAAGCTCTGGGCCGGGATGACTTTGGACTGAACAGGGCCCGCCTTCCCGCAGTACAGGCGTCTTTGTGCACGGACTGAGCAGTCCGTGCACAAAAAACGCTCAGCGGATGCACATAGGCCGGCCGCGCCCGCGGGTGTCCGCGCCTATGTGCACGGCCTGAGCAAGAGATCGGCACGGAATGCTCAGCCGGTGCACAAGGCGTCCGTACGGCGGGTGGGTGATGCGAGCGGCCGATGTCGGAAGGGGGAAGCGTGGGCGTAGTACGGGGGTGTTAGCGGCGGGAGGCGGTGGGGTGGACTTCGCCGGTGTATTTCTCGCCTGGGCCGGTGCCTGGTTCGTCGGGGATCGACGACGACTCCTTGAAGGCGAGTTGGAGGGAGCGGAGGCCGTCGCGGAGGGGGGCGGCGTGGTGGTGGCCGAGGCTGGGGGCGGCGGCATCGAGGAGGCCGGCCAGGGCATCGATCAGGGAGCGGGCCTCGTCGAGGTCCTTGTGCTCGGGGAGGTCTTCGGCGAGGCCGAGGTTCACGGCGGCGGCGCTCATCAGGTGCAGGGCGGCGGTCGAGATGATCTCCACGCTCGGTACCTCGGCGATGTCCCGGGAGATGGTCGACATCGGATCCACCCGGTGCTGCTCGGCCTCGACAGAGGTCTCCACGGCGGCCTCATCTGCAGGTACAGCCGCAGGCGCGGCCGCGGCCTCGACGACGGGCGCGGCAGCAGACTCCACGACAGGCGCGGTGGTGGGCTCCACAGCGGGCTCGGCCGTGGGGGTTTTGGGTGAAGTGGAGATGGGGTCGGTCATGCTGCTACTCTTGCATGGCGACCGACCCGGTCCATTGGTCACCCCTGAGCGGAATACTCGAGGGCTGCCGATGGTTCGAGTCTAAGCGGAGGGCCACCTCCCACCCAGCTGATGAGAAGTCGGCGGGTCCCGGTCACGCCGGCTTACCAGCTCGCAAGGGCAGGAAAGACGGCGATCGTACGGCGTACTTCGGGTAACCGGGGTTGTACCGCCGTCGATCTGGGAATTGGGCCTTCGTGTGGACGCACGAGGGCCTTTCGTCATTTCCCGGCGGATCGACCTCGGGCGATCACGAGGTGGTACCCAGAAAACGAACAACCCAGGAGGACCCATCACCATTGAACTGCGCGTCAACGAGCGCATCCGCGTTCCCGAGGTGCGACTGGTCGGACCGAACGGTGAGCAGGTAGGCATCGTCCGGATCGAAGACGCACTTCGGTTGGCACAGGAAGCCGATCTCGACCTGGTCGAGGTTGCGGCCACGGCACGTCCGCCGGTCTGCAAGCTGATGGATTTCGGCAAGTACAAGTACGAGACCGCGCAGAAGGCGCGCGAGTCCCGCCGGAACCAGACCAACACCGTCATCAAAGAGATGAAGCTGCGGCCGAAGATCGACCCGCACGACTACGAGACCAAAAAGGGTCACGTCGTCCGGTTCCTGCGTGCCGGTGACAAAGTCAAGATCACCATCATGTTCCGTGGTCGCGAGCAGTCCCGCCCCGAGTTGGGGTTCCGGCTGCTGCAGCGGCTGGCCGAAGATGTCGGGGAGCTCGGCTTCGTCGAGTCGTCGCCGCGTCAGGACGGCCGGAACATGATCATGGTGCTCGGACCGCACAAGAAGAAGTCCGAGGCGCGCGTGGACGTGGAGGCCGAAAAGGCCAAGAAGGTCGCCGAGCACGAGGCCGAGCAAGAAGCCGAGCGGGTCGAGCGGGCCGAACAACTCAAGCAGTTCGAGGCCGAGAAGGCAGCCGGGGCCACCAAGAAGCCCAAGGGTCCGGCAGACAACCTCGATCCGGAGTGATGTGTCGCTCCGGTCGCCGAGATTGACGCTGCCGGAGCAAGCACACCAGATCGAGTCAACGAAAGAGACCAGGAGTACATAGCCATGCCGAAGATGAAGACCCACTCGGGTGCCAAGAAGCGCGTTCGGGTCACGGGTTCGGGCAAGCTGCTGCGCGAGCGCACCGGTCGTCGCCACAAGCTCGAGGAGAAGTCGAGCCGCCGCACCCGCCGGCTGGCTGGCACCATCGAGGTCTCGCCGTCGCACGCCAAGAAGTTCAAGAAGCTGCTCGGCATCTGAGCTGCTCTTCCCCCACCCCGAACACCCCGCCGGGTGGACGAGCTTCTTCCGGCGCAGAAATACAAGGAGTAACACCTCATGGCACGCGTGAAGCGGGCAGTCAACGCCCACAAGAAGCGCCGGGTCGTACTCGAGCAGGCCAGCGGTTACCGCGGCCAGCGCTCGCGGCTTTACCGCAAGGCGAAGGAGCAGGTCACCCACTCCCTCGTCTACGCCTACCGTGACCGCAAGGCGCGCAAGGGCGACTTCCGCAAGCTGTGGATCCAGCGCATCAACGCTGCGTCCCGCGCGGAGGGCCTGACCTACAACCGTCTCATCCAGGGTCTTCGCCTGGCCGAGATCGAGGTCGACCGCAAGATCCTCGCCGACCTGGCCGTCAACGACGCGCCGGCGTTCTCGGCGCTGCTCGCGCTGGCGAAGGCGGCCCTGCCGGCCGACGTGAACGCCAAGAGCGACGCCGCGGCCTGAGCCGTAGCGACGATCCAGTAGCAAACACCGAAGTGGCGAGCCCTGGTCTGCTGACCGCGCAATCCGTGCGGATCAAACAGGCCCGGAGGCTCGCCACTCGTGCGTTCCGGCGCAAGTCCGGCCGGTTCCTGGTCGAGGGTCCGCAGGCGGTCCGCGAGGCACTCGAACACCCCGAGCTGGTGGTCGAGGTGTACGCCGAGCCCGACGTCGCCACCCGGCACCGCGACCTCCGCGACCTGGCCCAGTTCGCCGACGTCCCGTGGTACGACGTGAATCGCGCGGCGATCGAAGTACTGAGCGAGACCGTCACCTCCCAAGGCGTCGTCGCCGTCTGTTCGCTGGTGGACGTCGCCCTGGAAGATGCCGTACTCCGTACTGCGCGGCTGGTGGCCGTCGGCGTTCAGGTGCGCGACCCAGGCAATGTCGGCACCTTGATCCGTACTGCGGACGCGGCCGGCGCCGATGCCGTCGTGCTATCCGCGGAGTCTGTCGATCCGCACAACCCGAAGGCCGTTCGTGCCAGCGTCGGCAGCATCTTCCATCTGCCGATCTCGGTCGACGCGGACATCGCGACCGCCGCCAAGGCCTGGCGGGAACAGGGCCTGCAGGTGCTCGCGGCCGACGGCTACGGCAGTTCCGATCTGGACGAGTGCATCGACGACGGCACCCTCGCCAAGCCGACCGTCTGGCTGTTCGGCAACGAGGCGCACGGGCTGCCCGACGGGTTCGACGCGATCGTCGACCGCTCGGTGAAGGTCCCGATCTACGGCCGGGCCGAGTCGCTCAATCTCGCCACCGCGGCCGCCGTCTGCCTCTACGCCTCGGCCCGCGCGCACCGCCGTACGGATTGACTTCCGCACGCAACGCCGTACGGACTGACTTCCGCAACGCCGTACGGGCTGACCTCCGCACGCGGGCGCCGTCATACCGGCTGGGCTAGTTCCGTACTCGGGTTTCGAGGCCGTCGAGTAGGGCTTCGAGGCCAAAGGTGAAGGACTCGCTGAACGTCGTGTCGAGGTCGCGATCGGCCCGGCGGCGGACGGATTCACGCATGTCTTCGTCCGCGACGGCATCCACCTGCTTCAGCACCTCACCAGCCCACTCTGTCAGCGAAACGCCTGACTTGCGGGTGATCTCGCGGGTCGCGACCTCGGCGCTCGCGGTGCCGAGCGTGTAGGCCATCACACTGCCCATCGCGTAGTCGAGGTCCTTGCCGGTGAAACCGGCCGCGCCGAACAGCACCAGACCGCGAGAACCCAACGCCATCGCGTTCGGCCCCATGCTCGGCCTGGTGTACATCACCTCGGGCAGCCAGTGATGCCGGATCACGGCGGCCCGCAGACTGTGGCCGAAGAGCAGGGCGCCGTTGCGCCAGCCGGCCAGCGCCGGATCCGGGACGTCGATCTCGCCCCAGATCTCGTCGATGAGCAGATCGATCAGGTCGTCCTTGGTCGGCACATGCCAGTACAGGCTGGTCGCGCCGGCCCCGAGCTTGGCGGCCAGTTTGCGGATGCTGAGCCCGGCCAGCCCCTCGGCGTCGAGCGTCGTCATCGCGGTCCGCACGATCTGCTCCCGGGTCAGGGTCTCCCGCGCCGGTGCCGAGGCCGGCTTCCGGGTCCAGATCGATTCCTTCATGCGCCCATCCTAGCTAATTCACTGGAACACTGTGCGGTCCTGTCGTACAGTGTGCGAGTGACTAGTACACCGTACGAGTCCACGGCGACCGGTCATCCGCGACGCTGGTGGATCCTGCTGATTCTTTGCCTGAGCCTGATGGTGCTGGTGGTCGACAACACCGTGCTCAACCTGGCGATCCCGTCGCTGATGCGCGACCTGTCCGCGACCCCGGCGGACGTGCAGTGGATCATCGATGCCTACATCCTGGCGTTCGCGGGCCTGCTGCTGACCGCGGGCAGCCTGTCCGACCGCTTCGGCCGGCGGAAGGTGCTGCTGATCGGGCTGGTCCTGTTCGGACTGGCCTCGCTGCTGGCCACCTTGGCGGAGAATCCGTGGCAGCTGATCGCCTGCCGCGCCCTGATGGGCGTCGGTGGATCGCTGCTGATGCCGAGCACGCTGTCGTTGCTGTTCACGGTGTTCCCACCGCAGGAGCAGCGCAAGGCGATGGCCGGCTGGTCCATGGTCGCGATGGTCGGCGTGATCGCCGGTCCGGCCGTCGGCGGCGTACTGCTCGAGCACTTCTGGTGGGGCTCGATCTTCCTGCTGAACGTGCCGATCGCGCTGGTAGCGATCATCGGTGCGGTCGCGTTGATCCCCGAGTCTCGTGGGCCGGCCCGCGCTGTCGATCCCGGTGGCGCGGTGCTGTCGATGATCGGGATGACGGCCCTGGTGTGGGCGATCATCTCCATCCCGGCCGACGGTTTCGGCTCGGCGAAGGTGCTCGTTGGGTTGGTGGCCGGAGTGGCGGGCCTGATCGCGTTCGCCTGGTGGGAGAGGCGGAGTGAGCACCCGATGGTGCCGCTCGCGTTGTTCGAGGACCGGAACTTCAGCGGTACCAGCTTCTCGATCGTGCTGCTGTCGTTCACCGCCGGTGGACTGTTGCTGGCGCTCACGCAGTACCTGCAGTTCGTCCTCGGGTACAGCCCGTTGAAGGCTGGGCTCGCGCTGATTCCGTACGCCGCTTCGGCGATGCTCTTCAACGGGCTCGGGGCGACGCTCGGGAAGAAGCTGGCCGACCGGACGCTGATCGCGGTCGGGCTGGTGGTGATCGCGGCCGGCTTCGGGATCCTGACGCAGGTCAGTACTTCGTCCGGGTACGGGCTGCTGATCGTGGGGTTGTTGGTGATGGGTATTGGTGGCGGACTGGCCGGGCCCGCGGCGTACACGTTGCTGATGCAGTCAGTGCCTGCCGAGCATCGGGGTGTCGGGTCGGCGATGAACGACACGGTTCAGCAGGCTGGGGCCGCGCTGTCGGTCGCAGTACTGGGCAGTGTGCTTGCCGGTGCGTACTCGTCGTCGCTTCCGGACTCGGTGCCGGAGGCGGGTCGCAAGTCGATCGCCGACACGCTGGCGCTCGGTCCCGACTTTGTCGCCGCTGCTCGATCGGCGTTCACCGATGCCATGTCGATCGCGATGACCGCGGGGCTGGTCGGTGCGTTGGCCGGTGCTGTTGTCGCCGCGATCGCGTTGCCGCGGCGCCGCAGTACGGAGGAGCCGTCGGCCCCGGAACTCGCCGAGGTCTCGGCAGCTGAGGGCGACGGTCGACGGGATCCGTGACCGCGTGTCACCGTTGGCGCAGCGCGCGCCAGGGCGCCTCCCCTCCGCGGCAAGCACCGAGTGCACCTGGGAACACTTGAGTTGACATGTGGCCGACGAACCCTTCGGGACGGCCCGGTTCAGCGGAGCGGGTAGTCCCGGAAGGATTCGCCGATGTCCACCATTCCTCTGCCCGCCAAGGCCAGCCTGAGTCAGCTCCGAGCGCGGGCCAAGGACCTGCGCCGAGCCGTCACGAAGGCGCGTCCGGACGCCCTTGATCGCGTCCGGGCGCACCATCCGGCGTACGGCGGTGAGTTCGATCCGGCGAGGTTCACGCTCCGGGACGCGCAGTTGACCATCGCCCGCGAGGACGGGCTGGCCGGCTGGAGTGAACTGATGGAGAAGGTCGCCACCGAACTGGCCGAGGGCCGCGAACTGCACCGGTACTTCGGGGTCGAGCTGAACAACGAGACCTGGGACCTGATGGAGCAGATCGACGAGACCAGTCCGCGCGGTGACCAGGAACGACTCCTGTACGGCGCGTACGCGGCCTGCCTGCACTGGCTCGAAGCCGGCAACGAGGCGAACCATGCCCGAGGCGAATACCTGATCGCCCGCGCCGCCCTCCGAATCGGCCGCGCATCCCTCGGCCTGGAACACGCCCAACGCTGCCTGGAACTGGTCCTCGCACACCCCGGCCAGATGTCCGACTGGGACAAACCTTTCGCCCACGAAGCTTTGGCCCGAGCCCTGGCAGCGACAGGCGCCCCGGACGCCGCCCAGGCTGAGCTGGCCCGAGCCGTCGAACTGACGACCCTCGTCGCGGACCCGGGCGACCAGAACGTCCTCCACACCGAACTGTCAAAGGAACCATGGTTCGGCTTGCGTACGTAGGTCTTGTGTCCCGAGGAACAGGTAATAGTCTTCAGATCCGCCGGCCCGCGTCTTCTCTGCGCCTCAGGTGCCGGGCGGCAGATGACTATTACCTGTCCGTCGGGACCGCCTGTGGACGACCGATTCACGCTCGGGGGCCCGGGGTTCCTAGACTGCGGGCAGCAGTTTCGGAAAATCAGCGACCCCGGGAAGAGAGCCATGTCCGGTCCCAACAAGAACTACGACCCGGTCGAGGTGACGCCTCTGCATGCCGTCGAGGTCGAACGGACCCGCGACGAGGCTGTCGACGCCTTCGCGAAGGCGGCCGACCTGGCCGCGTTGCAGGAGGCGAAGCTCGCCCACCTCGGCGACCGCTCGCCGATCGCGCTGGCGAACCGGGAGATCGGCGCGCTGCCGCCGCAGGGCCGCAAGGAGGCCGGGCAGCGGATCGGTTCCGCCCGGAAGGCGATCAACGAGGCGTACGCCGGCAGGCTCGCCACGTTGGAGGCCGAGCACGAGGAGCGGATGCTCGCCACCGAGCGCGTCGACGTGACGCTGCCGTGGCACACCCCCCAGCTCGGCGCCCGCCACCCGCTAAGCCTCATCTCCGAGCAGGTCGCGGACGTCTTCACCGCACTCGGTTGGGATGTCGCCGAAGGCCCCGAGGTCGAGGCCGAGTGGCTGAACTTCGACGCCCTCAACTTCCAGCCGGACCACCCTGCGCGCCAGATGCAGGACACCTTCTTCGTCGAGCCCGCCGGCGCCGGCACCGTACTGCGGACGCACACCTCACCGGTCCAGGCGCGGTCGATGCTGACCCGCAAGCCGCCGATCTACGTGATCTGCCCGGGCCGCGTGTTCCGCACCGACGAGCTGGACGCGACGCACACGCCGGTCTTCTACCAGGTCGAGGGCCTGGTGGTGGACGAAGGCATCACGCTCGCGCACCTCAAGGGCACCCTGGACCACTTCGTCGTCTCGATGTTCGGAGAGGGCCTGGAAGCGCGGCTGCGACCGAACTTCTTCCCGTTCACCGAGCCGTCGGCCGAGGTGGACCTGAAGTGCTTCGTCTGCCGCGGCGAGTCGGTCGGCAACCCGGACCGCCCGTGCCGGACCTGCGGCAGCGAGGGCTGGATCGAGTGGGGTGGCTGCGGTGTCGTCAACCCGCGCGTCCTGCAGGCCTGTGGCATCGACCCCGAGCGGTACTCCGGGTTCGCGTTCGGGATGGGCCTGGAGCGGACACTGATGTTCCGCAACGGCGTCGAGGACATGCGCGACATGGTCGAGGGTGATGTGCGGTTCAGCCGCCAGTTCGGGATGGAGATCTGATGCGGGTCCCACTGTCATGGCTTCGTGAGTACGTCGAGCTGCCGGCCGGTGTGACCGGGCGCCAGGTCGGCGAGAAGCTGGTTCGCGCCGGCCTCGAGGTGGAGACGGTCGACGAGGCGGGTGCCGGGCTGACCGGGCCGCTGGTCGTCGGCACGGTGCTCAGCTACGAGCCGGAGCCGCAGAAGAACGGCAAGACCATCCGCTGGTGCTCGCTCGACATCGGCAAGGACGAGCCGCAGTGGGTCGTCTGCGGCGCGAGCAACTTCGAGGTCGGCGACCTGGTCGTCGTCGTACTGCCGGGCGCGGTGCTGCCGGGCGGATTCGCGATCTCCGCGCGCAAGACCTACGGGCACGTCTCCAACGGCATGATCTGTTCGAGCTCCGAGCTCGGCCTGGGCGACGACGGGACACACGGCATCGTCGTGCTGGAGCCGGGCGAGGCCACCCCCGGTGACGACGCGATCGAGCTGCTCGGGCTGCGTGACGACGTGCTCGACATCGCCGTCACGCCGGACCGCGGCTACTGCCTGTCGATTCGTGGTGTCGCCCGCGAGGCAGCCACGGCGTACGGCGTGGAGCTGAAGGACCCGGCGGCGCTGAAGCTGACGGGATCCGAAACCGGCGGCTACCCGGTCCGGATCGACGACGCCGAGGCCTGCAGTGTTTTCGTGACGAGGACCGTCACCGGCATCGACCCGAAGGCGCCGTCGCCGCGCTGGTTGCAGCAGCGGCTGGTGATGTCGGGGATGCGGCCGATCTCGATCGGCGTCGACGTCACCAACTACGTGATGCTCGAGCTGGGACAGCCGATCCATGGTTACGACAAGGACCGGCTGACCGGCGACATCGTCGTACGGCGGGCGTCGGCCGGCGAGAAGCTGATGACGCTGGACGATCAGACCCGTGAGCTGGACGTCGAGGACCTGCTGATCACCGACGACTCCGGCCCGATCGGCGTGGCCGGCGTGATGGGTGGCGCGTCCACCGAGATCTCCGAGTCGACCACCGACGTGGTGATCGAGGCGGCGCACTTCGACCCGATCGTGATCGCGCGTTCGTCGCGGCGGCACAAGCTGTCCTCGGAGGCCTCGCGCCGGTTCGAGCGCGAGGTCGATCCGGAACTGCCGCGGTACGCCGCGCAGCGGGTCGCCGATCTGCTGGCCGAGCTGGCCGGCGGCACGATCCAGGCCGACGAGACCGTCATCGACACGCACCTGCTGCCGAAGCGGGTCACCATCCGCGCCGATCACGCGGCCCGCGTCGCAGGCGCGTTGATCAGCGTCGAGGAGACGGTCGCGCACCTGACCTCGGTCGGCTGCCTGGTTGCCCAGGGCAACGAGGCCGTGGCGTCCACGGGTGGTGCAGGCAGCGTCGCCGCCGCATCCGCCCCGGCGCAGGCTTCGCCAGTCGTCGGTGGGACGGACGGAGGTGCGGGCGACCACGCTGCCGCGCGGGTCGACGACGGTGCGGCGCGGGTCGACGACGGTGCGGCGCGGGTCGACGACGGTGCGGCGTGGGTGGACGACGGTGCGGCGTGGGTGGACGACGGTGCGGCGTGGGTGGACGACGGTGCGGCGCTGCTGACCTTGACTCCGCCATCGTGGCGGCCGGATCTGCGGGATCCCAATGACTTCGCCGAAGAGGTCATCCGGCTCTACGGGTTCGACAACGTGCCGTCGGTGCTGCCGAAGGCGCCCGGTGGTCAGGGCCTGACGGTTTCGCAGCGACGCCGGCGCCGGATTGCCACCGCACTGGTCGGCGCCGGACTGACCGAGGTCGTGTCCTACCCCTTCGTGGGCGACGCCGACTTCGACGCGATGGGTGTGCCCGCGGACGACGTACGTCGTACGACGGTCAAGCTCGCCAACCCGATCTCCGACGAAGAGCCGTCGATGCAGACGACCTTGCTGCCGACCCTGCTCCGGACGGCCGAGCGCAACGTCGGTCGTGGCTCCACGGACCTGGCGATCTTCCAGACCAGCTTGGTCTTCCTGCCCAGGCCGGACGCGAAGCCGGCGCCACTGCCGTCGGTCGCGCAACGCCCGAGCGACGAAGAGATCCAGACCCTGTACGACGCGTTGCCGGTCCAGCCGCTCCACCTCGGAGTGGTCCTGACGGGCGCGCGGACCCCCACCGGCTGGTGGGGAAAGGGGCAGCCGGCGAGCTGGCCCGACGCCGTGCAGGTAGCGAGGACGGTGACCGCTTCGGTCGGCGTCGAGCCGCAGTTGCGCAACGTCGAGCTGGCTCCGTGGCACCCCGGCCGGTGTGCCGAGGTGTCCGTCGATGGCACGGTGATCGGTCACGCGGGCGAGCTGCACCCGAAGGTCTGCCAGGCGTTCGGCCTGCCGCCGAGGTCGGCCGCGGTCGAGCTCGACCTCGATGCGCTGATCGCGGCCGGTCCGCAGTCGGTCACCGCCAAGCCGTTCTCGTCCTACCCGGTGGCGAAGGAGGACGTGGCGTTGATCGTCGCGGCCGACGTCTCCGCGAAGGATGTCGAGGCGGCGCTGGCCGAGGGTGCGGGGGAGCTGCTGGAGTCGATCCGGCTGTTCGACCTGTACACCGGTGAGCAGATCGGCGAGGGCAAGAAGTCGCTCGCGTTCGCGCTGCGCTTCCGCGCCCAGGACCGAACCCTCACCGAAACCGAGGTCTCCGAGGCCCGGCAGGCCGCAGTACAGGTAACCGTCGACCGCTTCAGCGCAGTCCAGCGAGTCGGCTAACCACCAGCCCTCCTACAACGGGGCCCACCTTACGGTCAACCACTATGCCCAACCACGCCCGTCCCAACCCGGTCGGCCGACCGCCAGCCACGCTGGTTCTAACCCGGTTGGCTGACCGCCAGCCACGCTGGTTCTAACCCGGTTGGCTACCCGACATCGCCATCACAGTTGGCCAACCCGAACGGGTCGCGAGCAATCACTCGCGACCCGTTCGCCTGCGGTCACTCCTGACGGGCCCCGCCCGCAGAGGCCAACCAGAGTCCCCAACCGGAAAGAATCCGCCGCTTCCATCCCAAAGCCAGCGACCGGGGAGCACGCCCCACCCAAAGGCACCAGCTAACCTCCCCAGTCACGCTCTCCGCGGCTTGACCAACCCCTATAGGGACACCCCTCGCAGTCCGGCGTCTTTGTGCACCCGCTGAGCACTCCGCCCCCGGAAAGCGCTCACCGGATGCACACAGGCTGGTAACCGACGCGGGCGGTCCGCGCCTTTGTGCACGGCCTGAGCATGCGATCGGCTTGGAACACTCAGCTGGTGCACAAAGACATCCATGCCACAGGCAACGCGGGCTTCCCAGACGCCGCGGCCTCGGAGCCAGCCAACCTCTCCCAATCACGCCCCGCAAGACTTGACCAATCCCATAGAGGGACACCCGGACAAGGGTGGTGCCGGACCGCCAGGCCATCAGTACTGCGGCCGCCGGTCACCGGTCACGCTCAAGGCGTCGGCCTGCCGCCTGGGTTCGCGCGGTACTGATGGCCTGGGGGTCCGTCCCTTCCCCGCGAACCCGAGTGGCCGCCCCCGCTCCCGCTTCCCCTGTCGCTTCCCCTGCCGCCGGACTTCGCCCTCCCGCTGGCCGCTGCCGCCTGCCGGCCAGCATCTGCCGGGTTCCTCGGCTGCTGACACGGTCTTCACCGGCTGCCGTCTGCCGGGTTGCTCGCCGGCTGGCGCGGTCTTCGCTGGCTCCCGCTTCCCCGGCCGGTGACGGGGTGTTCGGCCGCTGGCGGGCTTAAAGGGAGCTATCGGACGAAAACTGCGGTAGTGGGGTCGACGCCACCGGGGGAGGGGAGGGGGAGGGGTGCGGCAGGATGGGGGCGTGGAGCTGATGGGGAGTGGTGTGGCCTTGGGCATGGCATCGGGTGAGATGGCGGTGGCGGCATCGGGTGAGGTGGGGGCGGTGGCGGCATCGGGTGAGGTGGGGGCGGTGGCGGCATCGGCCGCGGTGGGGGCGGTGGCGGCCGCGGTGGGGGCGGTGGCGGGTGAGGTGGCGGCCGCGGTGGGGGCGGTGGCGGGTGAGGTGGCGGCCGCGGTGGGTGTGACCTCGAGGGCTGCGGGTCTGTTGCTGGGCGGGCGGGGCTGATGGCGAGGCCGAGGGTTGCGGTGGCGGCGCCTAACGCGGCTGCGGCCGAGGCGGGCGTGCGGCTGGCTGCCGAAGGCGGTAATGCCGTTGACGCCGCGATCGCCGCGACCTTCGTGACGATGGTCAACGAGATCGGCGTCGTCTCACCGGCGTCGGGTGGTTTCGTCACCTTGCAGGTCGCGGGTGGCGACGCGGTCACGATCGACGGCTGGGTGGAGATGCCCGGCCGCGGTCTGCCCACCGACAAGTTCGGCCGCGGCGTGTGGGACGTGACCACGGAGTACGGCGGGGGCACGACCACCACCGTCGGGCACGGGTCCGTCGCCACCCCGGGTGGGATGAAGGCGCTCGCCCTTGCCCACCAACGATCCGGCCAAGCACCGTGGAGCGAGGTCGTCCAACCCGCGATCGAGGTCGCGCGGCAAGGCTTCGCGCTGAGTCGCACCTCGGGGTACTACCTCGGCTACACGCACGAGATCATCTTCGGCTGGCATCAGCCGAGTCATCAGGTCGTGCACGACGACGACGGCGTGGTGATCAAGGCCGGCTCGATCGTGGTCATCCCTGAGCTGGCCGAGGCGCTGGAGCTGATCGCCAAGGACGGCGCCGAAACGCTCTACACCGGTGAGCTCGCCGAGTTGCTGATCCGCGACATGGCCGACAACGACGGCATCCTCACCGCGCAGGACCTCGCGGCGTACGAAGCTGTCGTGCGGCCGGCGCTGATTGTGCAGCAGAACGGCTGGAAGCTGGCGACGAACCCGCCGCCGGCCGTCGGCGGAGTCGCCGTCGCGGCGATGCTCTCGCTGCTGGACGGTGTTCCGGGCCAGGGTAGCTGGAATCCGGCCGAGCTCGAGCGGCTCGTCGAGGTGCAGCACGCGGTGTTCGGCCGCCGGCTGGCCGAGCTCGACGAGGAAGACGTGCGCAAGCTGGAAGGGCAGAAGCTCCTCGACCTCGCCTCCGGCGGAGATCTGCGCGCACTCAGTTCACCCAGTACTGCGACGGTCTCGGTGGTCGACGACGAAGGCGATGCCTGCGCGATCACTGTCTCGTCGGGCTACGGCTCTGGCGTGATGACGCCGGGCACCGGGATCTGGCTCAACAACGCACTCGGCGAGCAGGAACTTGTGCACGGCGGCCCACACAGCCTCGCACCCGGCACCCGACTGACCTCGAACATGGCGCCGAGCGTGGCCCGTCGCGACAGCGACGGCGCGGTACTGGCGATCAGCTCGCCCGGATCCGACCGGATCCCGACCGCGATCGCGCAGGTCTACGCGCTCTACACGCACGGCGGGCTGTCGCTCGAAGAAGCTGTCGAGCATCCGCGGTTGCACGTCCGCGTCCGCGAGGACGTCGTCGTCGACTACGAGGATGACCTCGCGGTCCTCGGTTCGACGAACCTGCCGACGCGGCCGATGCCACCGCATTCGATGTACTTCGGGGGAGTGGCCGCCGCCTTCTGGGACCCGGCCGATGGACTGCTCGCCGTTGGCGACCCACGGCGTACGGGAGCTGTTGCCGTCTCGGCGACCTGATCGCCTACGGTGACGGGCTGATGATGCCCGGTGAAATAACCGGCGAGTTCGGCTGAGCTGACAACAAAACACCCGGTTGGCCACGTGTGTATCAGTATGCTCGAAGTCGAGAACAGGCCAGTTCCAGCGGCCTCGGTCCAACGTCACCGCAGCGTTTACAGGCTGCTTCCATGGTTGTTGCCTGTACTGATAGCCACGTTTGGTGTGGCCTGGGTCGGGGTGCCTCTGACGGCTGTACTGCGGTATGACGGATTCTTCGTCGTCGGTGTGGTGCTGCCCGGAATCCTGGTCCTTCGCGTCGTTTGGCGGAGCACCGGAAACTGGGCGGAGGACGCCGGTCTGGGCGCTCCCGTCGGGATCGTCTTTCAGCTGGCCGGCTGGGGGATTTTCACCGCACTGGGCTTTGAGCACTGGCTTGTCGTCTGGCCCACATTCCTGCTCGCGGCGTTCGTAGTGTCGCCGCGCCTTCGGCGGTATTGGCGAATCGCCCGACCGGCACCGCTGCCGCTGAGCTGGTCGTGGGCCGTCGCGATCGCGATCGCGTTGCTGACGTTGGCCGCGGTCGCCGGTCCGTTGAGCTACCACCTTCTCCCGACCCAGGGCACGTCGCTCTATCAAGACCTGCTCTACCACCTGTCGATGGTTCATGAATTGATGCGATCGGTACCGCCACAGCTTCCGCAGGTGTCGGGGGAGTTGCTGGACTACCACTGGTTCGCGAACGCGGACATGGCAGCGGCGGCCGACGTCACCCGGCTCGCTCCTGAGCTGATCCTGTTCAGGCTCTGGCCGATCCCGCTGATCTTCGTCGTCGTCCTCCTGACGGCCGTGCTGGCCCGACAGGTCAGCCGTCAATGGATGACGGCGCTCTTCGCCGTCATCATCCTCGCCGTCCCGTCCACCGGGGTCCTGCTCGGGCTTCGGGGCCCTCTGCTCGACGGCACCGTGTTCTGGTACCTCAGCCCCTCACACAACTTCGCGCTGATCATGCTCACGGCGGCCGCGGTATTCTTGGTCGAGGCGCTGTACCGCTGCGGGCAACCGGGAGTCTGGGGACTCGCCGTGGCGATGGCGGTGGTCGGTGCCGGATCGAAGCCAACGGTGATTCCGATCCTGCTCGGTGGCGTCGGTATGTCCGGGCTCTATCTCTTCGTGCGGAAACGGGCTGTTCCCGGCCGATCGATGCTGACCTGCCTCTTGCTTGTGCTCGCCGGGATGATCGCGATGTCCACGGTCACCGGGAGCACCAGCGGTTCAGGGCTGCGGCCGCTGGCCGTACTGCGGGTCCAGCCGCAGTACAAGGCATTGACCGGAGACACCTCGCTGGCTGCCACCGGCGGTCGGCTGCTGGCGCCGATCGCGTCTGGACAGGTCACCGCGATCGTGCTTCTGCTGGCTCTGGTACTGGTCGGACAGCTTGGTCTGCTGGTCGGATTCGGCCTGGTGGCCAGCCGGCGGACGGCGACCGATCCGGCGGCCTGGTTCCTGATCGGCGGATTGACGGCCGGCTGGCTGGCCTTCGGCCTCGTCGATCACCCGTCGGCGAGCGAGTACTACTTCCTGCGCGGCCTGGTCACGTTCGCTGCGGTGGCGACGGCCTGGATGATTACCGTCGCCGTGCATGGCCGCTCTCCCCGGACGGTGGCTGTGCTGGGTCTAACGGGTCTCGGGCTCGGTTCGCTGATCGTTCGCGGTCAGAAAATGGTCGAGGACCCTACGCCGGGCACCGGCTGGGCGGCGATCGGAGCGCACAGCCGGGGCATCGCCGTGGCGCTCGGCGTCTTCGTGCTGGGCTGGATCCTCTGGCGCCGGATGCTGGCCGCCAGACCGGGACTTGCCGGGATGGGATTGCTGATTCCGGTGCTGATGGTCGTCGGGGTCTGGCTGACGACAGCCGTGGGAAACGCCTGGACCTATCAGCACTCGAACGCGCCGCACCACTACACGTCGAAGAACCTGCGGTACAGCCTGGAAGAGCAGGCTGCAGCACTCTGGCTCGGGGCCAACTCCGCACCGGATGACGTGGTCGCCACCAACACCGCCTGCTGGCCGAACCGCCGCGACTGCGTGTCACTCGGCTATCTGGTCAGTGGGCTGGCAGGGCGTCGGACGATGCTTGAAGGCTGGGCCTACACCCAGCAGGCGATGGCGGGGCAGGGCAACCATGGACTGGCTTACATGCGTCAGCCCGCGCCCTGGCAGGACCGCTGGCAGTTGACTGTTCAGTTCTTCTCCGCCCCGACACCGGAGTCGGCCCGCACCCTCCACGACGAATACGGCGTGCGGTGGATCTTCGCCGACCGCGCCGCGAACCTCAAGCTGTCGACGCGCCTGGGTGAAATCACTCAGTTGCGCTATCGGAACGCCACGGTGGAGGTGTTCGAGCTGACCGGCGATCCGGCTGCCGAGCCGCGCGCCAAGGCGAAGACCGGCAACGGCTAAACCCGGTGCGGGCGGCAACTTGCTGCCACTTTAGGATCAGAGACATCTTTTTGGGCGTCTTCGGCGTTCAACCTCTGGTTGCCGAACGAATGCCATGGAGGCCAAGCGGTTATGCGGGACACCGATCTCGAACTCTCCGTCGTCGTACCGATGTACGACGAGGAAGAGGTGCTCCCGATCTTCTTCGAGCGGATGCGCCCGCTGCTGGACGGCCTCGACGTGCGGTACGAGGTGCTGGTGGTCGACGACGGCAGCCGTGACGCCACCGCTTCCTTGTTGCTCGCCGCCGCGGTCGGCTGGCCTCAACTCCGGCTCGTCCGGCTGCTCCGCAACAGCGGCCACCAGGCTGCCTTGTCGGCCGGATTTCGCCGCGCCCGCGGCAAATATCTGGTCACCATCGATGCGGATCTGCAGGACCCGCCCGAGGTGATCGCCGAGCTGCTCGCCGCGGTGAAGTCCGCCGCCGTGGACGTCGTGTACGGCGTTCGCTCGGACCGGTCGAGCGACACCTGGGTCAAGCGGACCACCGCGCGGATGTACTACCGGCTGATGGGCCGCCTGGTCGGCAAGGACATCCCGTTCGACGCCGGCGACTTCCGGCTGGTCTCGCGCCGGGTCGTCGACGCGGTCAACGGTCTGCCGGAGGACGGCCGGGTCTTCCGGCTGGTGATCCCGTGGCTCGGCTTCCCCAGCACCGAGGTGAGGTACGTTCGCGCCGAGCGGGCGGCAGGCACCACGAAGTACGGCGTGGGCAAGATGTTCCGGCTCGCGTTCGACAGTGTGACCGCTTTCTCAGCGGCACCGCTGCGGCTGGCGACCTGGCTTGGCCTGCTGGGCGGGCTACTGTCTGGCTTGTTCGTGATCGGCGCACTGGTGATCAAGCTGTCCGGGCAGAGCATCCCGGGCTGGACGTCGACGGTGCTCGCCGTCAGCGTGATCGGTGCGATCCAGTTGTTGTGCCTTGGGCTTTTGGGGGAGTACGTGGCGCGCTTGTTCCAGTCGAGTCAGAAACGGCCGCAGTTCCTGGTCGGGTACGACAGCCTCGAGGACAAGGGCCACCAAGCCCTCGAAGAGGAATCAGTCAACTCTTGACCATCACCGTCGCTGCGGAAGCCAAGAGTGATTGGCGGCGCGCGACCGGTACGGCGTGGGCGCGCGGCCTGCCCTGGTTGGTGCCGCTCCTCGTCGCCGTCATCGGCCTGCTCACGGTCGACGTCCCGGTCGGTGCGATCCTGCGCTACCTCGCGTACTTCGGTCTCGCGATCGTCGTACCAGGTGTGCTGATCCTGCGCGCGCTCTGGCGGAGCACCGGCAACTGGGCCGAGGACATCGGCCTCGGCGGAGCCGTCGGAGGCACCCTCCAGCTGATCGGCTGGGGACTCTTCACCGCTCTCGGCCGGCAGAGCTGGCTCATCGTCTGGCCGGCCCTGGTGATCGTCGCGTTCGCAGCAGTGCCGGGTCTTCGGCACCATTGGCGGATCGCGGAGCCGAGACCCCTGCCGTTGCTGTGGACCTGGGGCCTCGTGATCGGGGCCGTCCTGCTGCTGGGCGGCGCCACCTTCGGCGTGATGGCGTACCACCCGATGCCGCCGAACGGTACGGCGTACTACCCGGATCTGCTCTACCACCTGTCGATGGTGAACGAGCTGACCCGGGCAGTGCCGCCCGAGCTTCCGCAGGTCGCCGGAGTGCGGCTGGACTACCACTGGTTCGCGAACGCGGATATGGCCTCGGCCGTGGACATCACCAAGCTCTCGCCGATCATCGTGCTCTACCGGCTCTGGTTGCTGCCGACCGTCATCGTCGCGCTGCTGGTCTTCGCGACCCTCGCCAGGACGGTCAGCCGCGCGTGGTGGACCGGCGTACTGGCAGCCGCGGCGTTCGCAGGTCCGCAGGTGCCGTTGTGGTGGGACACGAATGTCGACCTGTCGCCCCCGCTCAGCCTGCTCAGCCCGTCCCAGACCCTCGGCATGGTGATGGGCGCGGCCGCCGCCGTGTTCTTGATCGAGTTGCTGTTTCGGGGCAACCAACCGAAGACGCTCTGGGTGCTGGCGGTCGCGGTCGCACTGGTCGGCGGCGGTTCCAAGCCAACGGTTCTGCCGGTCCTGGTCGGCGCAGTCGGTCTCGCGGCGCTCTTCCTGCTGATCCGCGACCGGCGGCTACCGGCCAAGTTCCTCGCGGCCGGATCATTGCTGGTGGCATCGGCCGTCGGAACGATGCTCACGGTCGCCGGCAGCACCAGCGGCTCGGGCATCCAGGTGCTCGCCGTGGTCAAACTCGCGGCCGGGTACGGCGCGGCGAGCGGCGATCGGACCCAACCCGGACAAGGCGGCTGGATCCTGCCCGCGTTGTCATCCGGCAGCGTCCTGTCGATCATCGGTGCGCTGGTCGTCTTCGTCCTGGTGATCATTGCGCAAGCGACGGCCGCGGCAGGCTACGGATTGCTCGGTCCACGCGAGACCCGGCGCGATCCGCTTGCCTGGTTCCTGCTCGGCGCGTTGATCGCGGGCTGGGCCGGCTATCTGCTGGTGGATCACCCGTCGGTGAGCGAGACGTACTTCGTCCGTACCGCCATCCCGTTCAGCATCGCGGCGATCGGGTGGATCGCGGTCGTCCAGGCGAAGAAGCACCGCCCGACGCCATGGCTCGTTCCCGCGGCGCTGGGTCTCGGCGCGCTCTATGCGTTCGTGCTGCTGTGGGGGAAGACCAAGCCCCACGGCACGCAGTTCGGACGGATCGTCGAGGTCGCCCGCCCGCTGATCGCAGTACTGATTCTTACTGCCGTACTACGGCTCGCCTGGCCGCTGGTGGTGAAAGCGTGGCCGAAGGCAACCGGGCTCGGCGGAGTGCTCGCGTTGCTGACGATCCTCGCGGTGCCGACCGCGTCGGTGGCGGCGCAGAACCTCCATATCCATGGCGGTCACCAGTCGAAGACCTTCACCTCGAAGTTCTGGGAGGTTCATCCCGACGAGGCGGCGGCCGCGATCTGGCTGGCCCATCACTCGCGGCCGAAGGACATCGTGGCGGGCAACGCGTACTGCAGGCCGACCGGTCGGCAGCAGCCTGGTTGCGATGCGCGCGGCTACCTCATCAGTGGGATCGCGGGCCGCCGGACGTTGATCGACGGCTGGGCCTACACCTCGCAGGCGATGGCGAAGCAAGGCGCCGGCGGCGCGCGCTACACGAAGCAGCCGTCGCCGTGGCCGGACCGCGTCGCGATCACCGAGGAAGCGCTCTACGCGCCGAACCCGGCGGTGCTCCGACAGCTCCGGCACCAGTACGGCGTCCGCTGGCTCTACGCGGATCGCCGGGATGGCCCGGTCTCACCGCGGCTCGATCGACTCGCGTCCCTGCGACACCGCCAGGACCAGGTCGGGATCTACGAACTCACTGGTCCGCCGTAAGCGAGGTAGCTTGACGCTATCGGCGGACAGTGATTGCCGCGTAACATACGGTCAGCGTGGAGCGTTACGTCTACGCCGGCCCGCTCGCCCCGAGCCGATGCATGAGGCAACGGTGAGCGATAAGGGGCGTGGGAATGACGGCGAGGCGGTCCGGCCGGCCACTGTTTGCCGCCTTCCTCGTCGTTGCACTCGGATTTGCCCCGCTCGCGGCCAGTGCCTATCAGGTGCCCTCGGCCCCCTTCGCCGACGCCGGTACGGCGACGGCGACGGCGACGATGCCCGGCTCCGGCCTCGTCCAGACCATCTCGGTCACGGGCAAGACAGCGCTTGGCGATCCGGGGACGGCAGGGGAGCGCGGGACTACCGGTCGTACCTACTCGCCGCCGATCGCCGGAACGACCCCCGCGCAGGAACTCGTCGTCGACACCGGCGACTGCGCCTCCACCGGAAGCTGCGGCAGCAGAGGGACGGTGACCGTCACCTTCTCGCAGCCCGTCCGTGACCCGATCCTGCATCTCGCCGGGATCGGCGGTGCGGCCACCCAGACTGTCAACGGCCGGCCCAGCGGTCAGTCCGAGCTCCACTCGGTCCTCAAACTCACGACCGCGGGGCTTGCCCTCACCAAGGTTGGTGAGGGCAACAACCTCGCCGTCACCAGCGACACGATCACCGCGGTGAATGCCGATGCCGGACCGAGCTGCATCAACGGGAAGACCGGTACCGGCCCCGATGCCGCCGCGACCGCGGCCTGCGGATCGGTCCGGGTGCTCGGCGCGGTCAAGTCGGTCGCGTTCGAGGTCACCGCGATCTTCACCAAGAACGCCATGCTGCCTGCCTTCAACACTCCAACCTCCGGCGATGTGTTCTCGCTCGTAGCGTCGGTCGGCGAGGACTTCGGCGACGCGCCCGCGTCGTACGGGGCTGCCTGGTCGGTGCTCGGCGACGCACGACTGGGCAACGCCGCGACCGAGGACAACGCGACTGTCGCCAACGGCAGTACTGGTCCAACCACTCCAGATCAGGGCGATGACGGCGTCACCTTCAAGCCACTGGTGACCACGGCCAAGACCTACTCGGCATCCGTCGCACTGACCGGTACGACGAAGCCCGGCCGTGTCTGCGCGTGGATCGACCTGGACAAGGACGGCAAGTTCACCCCGATCGAGCGATCGTGCGCCGCCTTCGCGGCCGGGCAAGGCGCCGTCACGCTGAACTGGAACGACCTGGTTCACCTCCCAGCCAGTACGACGTACGCGCGGGTGCGCCTCGGGTACACGGCGACGCAGGTGGACGAGCCGGCCGGCGCGGCGGACTCGGGCGAGGTCGAGGACTACCCGTTCGTCATCGCGCCACCACCGCCTCCGATCGCGACGGACGATGTGGCGACGACGCCGTACGACACCGGGTTGACGGCCGATGTCCTCGGCAACGACAAGCCAGGTGATCCGGCCGCGCCGCTGCAACCCGACTCGCTCTGTCTGGTCAACGGATCCAACTGCGGCGTGATGGTCAATGTCGCCGGCCAGGGCAAGTACGTGGCGGCGAGCGGCAAGCTCGGCTTCGACCCGGTGCCGGGCTTCGTCGGCGTCGGCAAGCCGGTGACCTACAGGATTGCCGACGGCAACGGCACTACCGCGACAGCGAAGCTGACCGTCACCGTCTCCCTGCCGGCCAAGCCGGTCGCCAACCCCGACACCGCCTCCACTCCGCAGAACGTCAGCACTGCCCTCGGCGTGATCGCCAACGACAAGGCGGCTCCCGGCGTGACGCTGGATCCCAGGTCCCTCGTACTACGAGATCCCGCCGACGCGAAGTTCAAGAAGTCGGTCGTCATCCCGGCCGAGGGCACCTACACCGCCCGGGTCAACGGGCTCGTCGACTTCGTCCCGCCGGCCCGCTTCACCGGAGTCGCCACCAGCCTCGGGTACAGGGTCGCGGACAGCACCGGCCAGTTCGCGGAGTCGACCCTCACGGTCACGGTGACACCGGTGATCCCGAAGGCGATCGGCGACTCGGTGGCGACGCCGTTCGACACGGACCTGGATGTCGAGGTGCTCGGCAACGACCTGCCGGGATCGCCGGATGCTCCGCTCGACCCGGCCAGCCTGAAGCTGATCGATCCGGCGCACGGCGACCTCGTCGACAAGTTGGTCGTACCGCGACAGGGCGCCTACCTGGTGGCGGACGGCAAGATCGCGTTCCAGCCGGTGACGGGATTCCGGGGCAGCGCGACGCCGGTCGGCTATCAGGTGCTGGACAAGAACGGGACGGCCGCGCGGGCCCAGTTGACCGTGTCCGTCGACGCACCCGGCCCGCCGGTGGCCAATCCCGATACCGTCAGCACGTTGCAAGGCCGCTCGATCTTCATCGCGGTGCTTGCGAACGACAAGCCCGGTCCGACCGGCTCGGCCCTCGATCCCAGCAGCGTCCGGCTGATCCGGCCGACCGAGAGTCAGCCGCCGCCAAGTCCGGTGACGCCAGGCCGACCGACTCGAGGCCAGCCGGTGACCAGCCTGGTGATCGCTGGGCAGGGCAAGTACACAGCCAAGCCGGACGGGCGGATCCTGTTCGAGCCGGTCCCAGCCTTCCACGGCAAGGCGACTCCGGTCACGTACCAAGTGGCCGACGGCAACGGAGCCCTTGGTACGGCAGGCCTCGCGATGAGTGTGACCGCGGTCCAGCCCGACGCGGACGACGACACCGTGAGTACGGCGTACGACAGCGCGGTGACCGTGTCGGTAATGGCGAACGACAACGCGGGCGATCCAGGTGTGCCGTTGGTCCCGGGAAGCGTGCGGCTGATCGACCCGATCACCCAGAAGCCCGCGACGACCGTGAACGTGACCGGCCAGGCGACCTTCGTGGCGAAGCCGGACGGAACCGTCGACTTCGATCCGCTGCCGACCTTCACCGGAACCGCGGCCCCGATCACCTACACGGTGTCCGACGTGAACGGCACGCTCACGAAGGCGATCCTGACGGTGACCGTTGCCAAGCCGCCCGCACCGACCGCTCATCCGGACACCGCGACGGGCAAACAGGATCTCGACGTCACCCTCAATCCGCTGGAGAACGACGAGGCCGGGAAGGGCACCACGCTCGACCCGACGAGTCTCGTGCTGATCGATCCGGCCGACGACTCGTCCGCGATGGCGGTCGAGGTCGCCGGCCAGGGCAGCTACCGGGTCGAAACGGGCGGCCGGGTGACCTTCGATCCGCTGCCGTCCTTCACCGGTGCCGCGACGGCGATCGGATACCGGGTCGCCGACCGGTTCGGCCAGGCGACCTCATCGACGATCACGATCAGCATCACGGCGATCACACCGACGGCGGCTGACGACATCGGCCGTACGCCGTACGACGCGACTGTGCACGTGAACGTGCTCGGCAACGACAAGGCGGGCGATCCGAGTGCGCCACTGGTTCCCGGATCGCTGCTGCTGAAAGACCCGGCGGACGGGCTGTTGAAGACGAAGGTGATGGTCGCGGGCGAGGGCGTCTATACGGTCGCCGCCGGAGTGGTCACCTTCGATCCGGCCGCGACCTTCGCCGGGGCCGCTACGCCGGTGTCCTACCAAGTTGCCGATGACAACGGAACCACCGCGGCCGCGGTCATCAAGCTCACCGTCGGCGCGCCACCGGTCGCCCGTCCGGACACCGCGTCGACGCTGCAGAACCTCACCGTCACCGTCAACGTCCTCTCGAATGACTCGCCCGGTACCGACGCGAGCCTCGACCCGTCGTCGGTTCTCATCGCGCAGCAAAGGGCCGGCTTCAGCAAGACCGTGACCGTCCCCGGACAGGGCACCTACGCCGTACAGGCCAGCGGGGCGATCCAGTTCGACCCGCTTCCGGCGTTCCACGGCAAGGCGCGGCCGATCAGCTACCGGGTCGCCGACTCGAACAAGACCGTCGTCGGCTCCACTCTCGGAATGACTGTGACCCCGGTGGTTCCGGCCGCTGTGAACGACTCGGCGATTACCCCGTTCAACCGGCCGATCACGATGAACGTGCTCGCCAACGACAAGCCCGGCGATCCGAGTGCGCCGCTGGTCGGAGCATCGGTGCTGCTGAAAGACGGCTCGAAGTACGCCAAGAGCCTGACCCGGCCGTGGGAGGGCCGGTACGTCGTCAATGCGGACGGCTCGATCACGTTCACTCCGGTGACGACGTTCCAGGGCGTGACTGCGCCAACGCAGTACAGGGTGACCGACCGCAACGGAACGACCGCGACCGGGCTGCTGTTCCTGACTGTCGGCAAGGGACCTGAGGCCAGGCCCGACACCGGTACTACGAAGCAGAACCACGACGTGACCGTGGATCCGCTCGGCAACGACTTGCCTGGGACCGCGGCCGAGTTGGTGAAGTCGTCGGTGCGGCTGTTCGACGGCAAGGCATGGGTGATGACGGTCGTTGTTGCCGGTCAGGGAACGTACAAGGTCTTGCCGGCTGGGATCAGCTTCGATCCGGTGCCGTCGTACAGCGGGCCGAGTTCGATCAGCTACGAAGTCGCCGACACGACGGGGAACAAGGCCACCTCGACCGTCACTGTGGCGGTGACCCCGATCATCCCGGCCCTGGTGAACGACACCGTGAGTACGGCGTCCGACACTGCCGTGACCGTGCCGGTGCTGGCGAACGACAAGGCCGGCGATCCGAGCGCGCCGCTGGATCCGTCGAGTGTGCGCGTGATCGATCCGGCGACCGGCAACGCGGTCGCGAGCTTGCGGGTCGCCGGGCAGGGAACGTTCACCGTTCAGCCCGATGGCGGCATCCGGTTGATGCCTGAGCACGAAACGACTGGCGAGCTCACGCCCGTCACGTACCAGATCAGCGATGCCAACGGCACGAGCGCGACGGCCACTGTGACCGTGACGGTCGGGGCGAAGCCGGTCGCGCTGCCGGACCTGGCTCGGACCAAGCAGCACGTGAAGGTCACCTTCGACCCGCTCGCGAACGACAAGCCCGGTGCGGGCGCCACCCTCGACCCGGCGACGCTGTTGCTGGTCGGCCCGAACGGCGACCTGGTCATGAGCGTGACGATCGCCGGCCAGGGAACGTACGAAGTTGCCGACGGCAAGCTCACCTTCACCCCGGCGACCCGGTTCAGCGGCACCACGCGGCCGACGGCGTACGAGGTGAAGGACTCCACCCGTAACGCGGCGCGCTCGACCGTCGCGGTGACGGTGTTGCCGGTCCTGCCGGACGCGGTGGACGACGCCGCGAGTACGCCGTACGGGACCGCTGTCAGCGTGACCGTGCTGGCGAACGACAAACCCGGCGACGCGAGTGCGCCGCTGGTCCCGTCCTCGGTCGTGCTGCGCGACCCGGCGGACGGGAAAGAAAAGACTTCGGTGACGATCCGGGGCGAGGGCGGCTACCTCGCCAGGCCGGACGGCACCGTTGGATACACCCCGGTGAAGGGATTCACCGGTACCACCAGATCGCTGACCTATCGGATCAGCGACGCGAACGGGACGTCGGACACGGCCCGCCTGGAGATCACCGTGCGTGGTCCCGGCGGGGCGAAGGCCATCCCGGACAGTGGTACCGGTACGCCCGGCAACCCGGTGGTCGTGAACCCGCTGCTCAACGACGCCGCGACCCGTGGCGCGGTCTGGAGGCCGGGAAGTGTCTGCCTGGTCACCGGTCCGGCCGTCTGTGGGAAGCAGATGACCGTACCGTCCATCGGAACCTGGACGGTCGGCGCCGACGGGACGATCAGGCTCGTTCCGGAGCGGGGCTTCACCGGTACGGCGACGCAGTCGTACCGGGTCACCGACACGAACGCAGTGTCGGCGACCGCTCAGGTGAGGGTGACCATCGGGGCCCAGCCGGTCGCGGCCCGCCCAGCATCACACCACCGAACTACCTCCCACCGGAGGGCCCTCGGGCTTGTTGCTGACGCTGGGCGGACTACTGGCCGCCATGGGTGCCGCGCTACTGCTGATCGCCCGCCGGGGCCGCCAATAGTGGGAAACCGTAGCGCCGGGACCCGCTGAGGAGCGGGCCCCGGCTCTGCGGCCATTTCTTACGTCCGAAGAAGTGGAGTACACGTCCCTCCGCTTCTTCGGACGTAAGCGGTCGAGCTAGAGGTCTGTCACCATCATGATTTCATCGCGGTAGTCGTCGGTCGCCACTCGCACAGCTCGCGGGTGGCGGCCGACGATGCGGTAACCGAGGGGCTCGTAGAACTTCTCCAGGCCGCCGCCGTCGCGGATGGTCAGCATCAGTTGCTGCAGGCCGAGGTCGACCGCCGACTCGCGTAGGCCTTCCATCAAGGTCCGGCCGGCGCCACCGCCCTGGTACTTCGGGTGCACCATCACCCGCAGTACGGTCCGCCAGTGCTTGCTCAATGCGCCGTCGTCGCCGACCAGCAGCCCCATCCCGATGAAGCGTTCGCCGTTGTGCAGCACGCCGAGCAGGTCCTGGCCCCCCGCCACCCGGTCCAGCGCGAGGTCGAGCGTGTCCGCCACCTCGTGCACCGGCGCGGGCGCCACGAACCCGACACTGCCACCCGCGTCCGTCGCGGCGATCCAGGTATCCAGCAGATCGGCCCGCAGCCCAGGATTGGACACCCGCTCGGAGTCAACCACCAAGTACTCCACCGGAACCTCCTGATCCACCTGCGACTGAGTTGCAGATAGCTTAGGTCACCGCGCCCTTCGCGGGGATCGCCAGGAGTTTGTCGGGGTTGCGGACGACGTAGATCTGGCAGATCGCGTTGGCGTTGTCCAGTTCCATGAAAGCCACGCTGTCGACCTCGTCGCCGTCGTACGCGATGAAGGCCTGTTCGCCGTTCACCTCGGCGGCCCGGACCTCGAGCGCCATCGCCTGGACGTCGTTCTGGAAGATGCCGAGCAGCCAGCGCGCGACCTTGTCGGCGCCCAGCAGTGGCCGGAGTGCGGCCTTGCGCTTGCCGCCGCCGTCGCTGACGAGCACGACATCCGGCGCGAGCAGTGAGACGACCTGGTCGAGATCGCCGGACCATGCTGCCGCAAGGAACTGGCTGGTCACCTCGGTATGCCGCGCCTTGTCGACCTGCTGCCGCGGTTGCCGCGCATGAACATGCTCCCGAGCCCGGTGCGCGAGCTGCCGTACTGCGGCCTCGGACCGGCCGAGCGTGTCGCCGATCTCGCTGAACGGGAGCTCGAACACCTCACGCAGTACGAAGGCGGCCCGCTCCAACGGCGTCAGCGTCTCGAGTACGACGAGCATCGCCATCGACACCGAGTCGGCGAGCTCGGCGACCGCGGCCGGATCGTCCCCGGCCGGCGCGGCTGCGATCGGCTCGGGCAACCACGGCCCGACGTACTGCTCCCGTCGCGACTTCTGCTGCCGCAGCCGGTTCAGCGCGAGCCTCGACGTGATGCGGATCAGATACGCCCGCACATCCCGTACGTCGCTCCGGTCGGCGGCCGCCCACCGCAACCAGGTCTCCTGTACGACGTCCTCGGCGTCGACCATGCTGCCGACCACCCGGTACGCCGCCCCGACCAGCACCGCCCGATGCTCCGCGAACTCGGCCGCCAGTTGCTCGTCGCCCGGGTCATCCATCCTCGCTCCAGCCCTGTCTCGATCGCCCTGTCTCGTCACCTTTTCACAGACACCCGACGCCGCATGGTCTGTGACATGGCGCTCGTGGGAAGGTGGTGTGCGCCCGCAATTGCTGTTGGATATTCATGCGGGGTCTGGCATACTCATTCATATGAGCCTGAAGGTCGCGGTCGCGGGTGCCAGTGGATACGCCGGGGGAGAACTGCTCCGGTTGCTGTCCGGACACCCGGAAGTCGAGATCGGGGCGCTGACTGCCGGCGGTAGTGCCGGTACGGCGCTGGGGCTCCACCACCCGCACCTCGTGCCGCTGGCCGGGCGCATCCTGGTCGAGACCTCGGCGGAAACGCTCGCGGGTCACGACGTGGTGTTCCTCGCTCTTCCGCACGGGCAGTCCGCCGATATCTCAGCCCAGCTCGGCGCTTTGGACAGCACAGTCACCGTGATCGACTGCGGCGCGGACTTCCGGCTGATCGAGGCCGAGGCGTGGGTGGAGTTCTACGGCGGCAAGCACGCCGGTCACTGGCCCTACGGCCTGCCCGAGCTGCCCGGTCAACGGGACAAGCTCCGCGGCACCAACCGGGTCGCGGTGCCGGGGTGCTATCCGACCGTGTCGACCCTTGCCCTGCTCCCCGCCGTACAGGCTGGTCTCGTCGATCCCGGCCAGCTGGTGGTGGTCGCGGTGAGCGGGACGTCGGGAGCGGGCAAGGCGCCGAAGGCTCACCTGATGGGCGCGGAGGTGATGGGTTCGGCCACGGCGTACGGCGTCGGCGGTGCGCATCGCCACACTCCGGAGATCGAGCAGAACCTCGGCATGGTCACCGATGAGCCCGTCTCGGTGTCGTTCACCCCCGTACTGGTGCCGATGGCCCGCGGCATCCTCGCGACCTGCAGCGCGCCGGTCACCTCGGGGACCACCGAGGAGAGCCTGCGCCAGGCCTATGAAGACGCCTATGGCAACGAGCCGTTCGTGCACCTGCTGCCGGAAGGGCAGTGGCCGCAGACGCAGGCAACGCTCGGCGCCAACACCGTGCAGCTGCAGGTCACGCTGGACCAGCGCATCGGCCGCGCCGTGATCGTGGCCGCGATGGACAACCTCACCAAGGGCACTGCCGGCGCCGCCGTGCAGTGCATGAACCTGGCCGCCGGTCTTGACGAGACCCTGGCCCTTCCCCTCGTAGGAGTAGCGCCGTGACCGTAGCCGTCACCCCGGACACCAAGGTCGATCGGAGCGCCGGAGTCACCGCGCCGGCCGGCTTCCGTGCGGCCGGGGTGATCGCCGGGATCAAACCGGCCGGCAAGCCGGACCTCACCGTCGTGGTCAACGACGGACCGTCGTACGACGCGGCAGGTGTCTTCACCACCAACAAGGTGAAGGCGGCGCCGGTTCTCTGGTCGCAGCAGGTCCTCTCGGCCGGCAAGCTGAAGGCTGTCGTGCTCAACTCGGGCGGCGCCAACGCGTGCACCGGCCCGGAAGGCTTTCAGGACACTCACAAGACGGCCGAGACGCTGGCCGAAGTACTGGGTGTCGGCGCGGCCGAGATCGGGGTCTGCTCCACCGGGCTGATCGGCGAGCGGCTCCCGATGGACAAGCTGCTGCCAGGGCTCTCCGCCGCTGTCGATGCGCTGGGCAATGACGCGGCAAGCAGTTTGGCCGCCGCGACCGCTGTGATGACCACAGACAAGGTGCCCAAGCAGGCAGTGTTGAAGCACGTCGACGGTTGGAGCATCGGCGGCTTCGCCAAAGGCGCCGGGATGTGCGCGCCGAACATGGCGACCATGCTGAGCGTCATCACCACCGACGCGATCGTCGATCAGCCGCACCTCGACCACGCGCTGCGGAACGCCGTCAGTAAGACGTTCAACCGGCTCGACGTCGACGGCGGTACGTCGACCAACGACACGGTGCTGCTGCTCAGTTCGGGCGCATCCGGCGTGACGGTTCCGGCCGACGGGTTCGAGGCGGCGCTGACCACGCTCGCCGCCGACCTGGTCAAGCAACTGCAGGCCGATGCGGAAGGCGTCACCAAGCACGTCAGCATCACCGTGCAGAACGCGGCTACCGAGGCCGAGGCGGTCGCCGCCGCGAAGGTCGTGGCCGAGGACAATCTCTGCAAGACGGCGTTCTTCGCCTCCGACCCGAACTGGGGACGGATCGCGATGGCCGTCGGCAACGCGCCGACCGCCTTCGACCCCTCGCTGCTCGACATCACCCTGAACGGCGCCGCTGTCTGCGTTGCCGGCGGCAAGGGCGTCGACCGGTCCGAAGCAGACATCAGCGGCCTGGAGATCGAGGTCGTCATCGACCTGCACGCCGGAAACGCGTCGGCCACCGTGCTGACCACCGACCTGTCGCACGCGTACGTCGAAGAGAACTCGGCGTACTCCTCATGACGACGACGCAAGCGAGTGCGGTGGAGAAGGCGGCGGTTCTCACCGAGGCGCTGCCTTGGCTGAAGGAGTTCCACGGCAAGACGATCGTGGTGAAGTACGGCGGCAACGCGATGGTGGACGACGAGCTCAAGCAGGCGTTCGCGTCCGATATCGTGTTCCTGCGGCACTGCGGAGTACGGGTCGTCGTCGTGCACGGCGGTGGGCCGCAGATCAGCGAGATGCTCGGCCGGCTCGGCATCGACAGCGAGTTCCGGGGTGGCCTGCGGGTCACCACACCGGAGGCGATGGACATCGTGGGCATGGTCCTGGTGGGCAAGGTCGGACGTGAGCTGGTCGGTCTGCTGAACGCGCACGGGCCGTTCGCGGTCGGCATGTCCGGTGAGGATGCCGGCCTGTTCACCGCCGAACGTCGCGGCGCGATGATCGACGGCGAGCACGTGGACATCGGCCTGGTCGGCGACGTGGTCGGCGTCCGGCCCGAAGCCGTGATCGACCTGATCGACGCCGGCCGGATCCCGGTCGTGTCGACGATCGCCCCCGACGAGGACGGCCTGGCGCACAACGTGAACGCCGACACCGCCGCGTCGGCGCTGGCGGTCGCACTCGGCGCGTCGAAGTTCGTAGTACTGACTGATGTCGCGGGGCTGTATAGGAATTGGCCTGAGAGCGACGAGATCATCACCCAGATCGACGCGGCCGAGCTGGCCGAGTTGCTGCCGTCGCTCGCGGCCGGGATGGTGCCCAAGATGGAGGCCTGCCTGCGCGCCGTACAGGCCGGCGTTTCCAGAGCCACCGTGATCGACGGCCGCGTGCCGCACTCGCTGTTG
Source organism: Kribbella qitaiheensis (assembly GCF_014217565.1). Classification (NCBI taxonomy): domain Bacteria; kingdom Bacillati; phylum Actinomycetota; class Actinomycetes; order Propionibacteriales; family Kribbellaceae; genus Kribbella; species Kribbella qitaiheensis. Next base: position 1,830,431 of record NZ_CP043661.1, on the reverse strand, counting down.
CTGGAGATCTTCACCGACGCAGGAAGTGGAACCCAGGTGATCCCGTCATGACCGAGTTGGTCACCGTCGAAGGCAGTGGGGCAGCCCTCGCCGAGCGGTACTCGAACGCGCTGATGAACACGTTCGGGCCGCCCAAGCGGGTGCTCGTCCGCGGCGAGGGCGCGTACTTGTGGGACGCGGACGGCCGCAAGTATCTCGACCTGCTCGGCGGCCTGGCGGTGAATTCGCTCGGCCACGCGCACCCCTTCATCGTGTCGGCCGTGACGAGCCAGCTGGCCACCCTCGGGCACGTGTCGAACTTCTTCGCCTCCGCGCCGCAGATCGCGCTGGCCGAGAAGCTGCTGTCCTTGTTCGATGTTCCCGGCAAGGTGTTCTTCACGAACTCCGGCACCGAGGCGAACGAGGCCGCGTTCAAGATCACCCGCAAGACCGGCCGGACCAAGATCGTCTCGACAGTCGGCGCCTTCCACGGCCGGACGATGGGCGCACTCGCGATCACCTGGAAACCGGCGTACCGGGAGGCGTTCGCGCCGCTGCCTGGTGACGTCACCTTCGTCCCGTACGGCGACGCTGCCGCGCTCGCCGCGGCCGTCGACGACCAGACCGCGGCCGTGGTGCTCGAACCGATCCAGGGCGAGAACGGCGTCGTCGTACCGCCGGACGGCTACCTCGAGGCGGCCCGGCAGATCACTACCGACCATGGCGCGCTGCTGTGGATCGACGAGATCCAGACCGGCGTCGGCCGGACCGGCGACTGGTTCGCCTTCCAGGCCGCGGGGATCACGCCGGACATCGTCACCGTGGCGAAGGGCCTCGGTGCGGGAATCCCGATCGGCGCCTGCCTCGGCTTCGGCGCGGCAGCGGACCTGTTACAGCCTGGCAATCACGGTACGACGTTCGGCGGCAACCCGGTCGCGGCGATCGCCGGCCTCGCGGTGCTGACCGTGATCGAGCGGGACGGCCTGCTCGCGAATGTGAATGCCGTCGGCAACCATCTTGTGTCGTCGATCGAGGCGCTGGACCACCCGTTGATCGCCGGTGTCCGGGGCCGCGGGCTGCTGCTCGCGATCCAGCTGACCGCGCCGGTGTCGGACCAGGTCGCGGCGCTCGCGCTCGATGCGGGGTTCGTCGTGAACAATCCGATTCCGGGGGCGATTCGACTGGCACCGCCGTACATCCTGAGCAAGGCTGATGCGGACAGTTTCGTCGCGGCCCTGCCAGGGCTGCTGGATGCGTGCGATTTGGAGGGCTCGTGACCAGGCACTTCTTGCGGGACGACGACCTCAGTCCGGCTGAGCAGGACGAGGTTCTGACGCTCGCCCAGAGCCTCGTGACCGACCGCTACGGCCATCACCCGCTGGCCGGGCCGCAGACGGTCGCGGTGATCTTCGACAAGACCTCCACCCGGACCCGGATCTCGTTCGCGGTCGGCATCGCGGAGCTCGGCGGCGTACCGCTGATCATCGACGCGCAGACCTCGCAGATGGGTCGCGGCGAGCCGATCGCCGACACCGCCCGGGTCCTCGACCGGCAGGTCGGCGCGATCGTCTGGCGGACCTCCGGACAGGTCCGGATCGAGGAGATGGCCGGGGCCTCGCGGGTGCCGGTGATCAACGCGCTGACCGACGAGTTCCACCCGTGCCAGATCCTGGCGGACCTGCTCACCGTCCGGCAGCACAAGGGATCGACCGCCGGGTTGAAGCTGGTCTACCTCGGTGATGGCGCGAACAACATGGCGCATTCCTACCTGCTGGGTGGCGTGACCGCCGGCATGCACGTGGTGATCGCCTCGCCGCCTGACTACCAGCCGGATGCCGCGATCCTGGCCAAGGCTGTGGAGATCGGTGGAGTGACCGGCGGCTCGGCTTCGTGGAGCTCTGATGCTTTCGAGGCGGTTGCCGGGGCCGACGTGCTGGCGACCGATACGTGGGTCTCGATGGGGCAAGAGGCGGAGGCGACTTTGCGAGAGGCGCCTTTCGTTCCGTACGCCGTGACGGAGCAGTTGCTCGCGAAGGCGAACGATGACGCGATCGTGTTGCACTGCCTCCCGGCGTACCGGGGGAAGGAGATCGAGGCTGCGGTGCTCGACGGGCCGCAGTCGGTCGTGTGGGACGAGGCGGAGAACAGGCTGCACGCACAGAAGGCGTTGCTCTCATGGTTGCTGGCGAAGTCATGACGATGGCCCTGCCGACCACCAAGACCGCACGTCAGCAGCGCATCGTGGAGCTGCTCGGTAGGCAGCCGGTCCGCTCACAGACGGAGCTGGCCGATCTGCTGTCCGCCGCGGGACTCGTTGTCGGCCAGGCGACCTTGTCACGTGACCTGGTGGAGATCGGGGCGGTCAAGGTCCGCGACTCGGCCGGCCAGCTGGTGTACGCCGTACCGGGTGAAGGTGGCGACCGTACGCCGCGCGCCGGCGAGGCTGCGGCCTTCGAAGCCAGGCTGGCCCGGGTCGCCTCCGAGCTCCTCGTCTCGGCGGAAGGCAGCGCGAACCTGGTGATGCTGCGAACCCCGCCGGGTGCGGCCCAGTACTTCGCGTCGGCAATCGACCACGTTGGCCTGGAAGACGTACTCGGCACCATCGCCGGCGACGACACCGTCATGGTCGTCTCCCGCCACCCCGCCGGCGGCGAGGCACTAGCTGCCCGCTTCCTGAACCTCGCAGCCCGCCACACCGACCCCAAGTAGCTCTCGCGGCACTCACGCCGAACGCTGTGTTTTGAAAGGATCTTGAAATGAGTACCGGAGAAAGCGCCGCACTCTGGGGTGGCCGGTTCGCCGGCGGTCCCGCTGACGCGCTGGCAGCCCTCAGCAAGTCGACCCACTTCGACTGGCGCCTGGCTCCGTACGACATCGCAGGCTCCAAGGCCCACGCGAAGGTCCTGCACCAGGCCGGTCTGCTCACCGACGACGACCTCGCCAAGATGCTGACCGGCCTCGACGAACTCCTCACCGACGTCCTCTCCGGCGCCTTCGTGGCAGCCGAGGACGACGAAGACGTGCACACCGCACTCGAGCGCGGGCCTGCTCGACCGCGTCGGCGCCGAGCTCGGCGGTCGCCTCCGCGCCGGCCGGTCCCGCAACGACCAGATCGCCACCCTGTTCCGGATCTTCCTGCGCGACCACGGCCGGATCATCGCCCGGCTCGTGCTCGACCAGATCAACACCCTCGCCGACCGGGCCGAGCAGCACCTCGGCGTCGCGATGCCCGGTCGCACCCACCTCCAGCACGCCCAGCCGGTGCTGCTCTCGCACCACCTGATGGCGCACGCCTGGCCGCTGGTCCGCGATCTCGACCGGCTCGCCGACTGGGACAACCGGGTCGCCGCCGATTCGCCGTACGGCGCCGGTGCCCTGGCCGGCTCCTCGCTCGGGCTGGACCCGGTGTTCGTTGCTTCCGAGCTCGGCTTCACGGACTCGTCGCCGAACTCGATCGACGGCACCGCAGCCCGCGACTTCGTGGCCGAGTTCGCCTTCGTCACCGCGCAGATCGGCGTCGACCTGTCCCGGCAGGCCGAGGAAGTGATCATCTGGGCGACCAAGGAGTTCGGTTTCGTCCAGCTGGACGACGCGTACTCGACCGGGTCGAGCATCATGCCGCAGAAGAAGAACCCGGACATCGCCGAGCTCGCTCGCGGCAAGTCCGGCCGGCTGATCGGCAACCTGACCGGCCTGCTCGCGACGCTGAAGGCGCAGCCGCTGGCGTACAACCGGGACCTGCAGGAGGACAAGGAGCCGGTCTTCGACTCGGTCGACACCCTCGAGGTGCTCCTGCCCGCGTTCACCGGCATGATCCGCACACTGCGGTTCAACGTGGAGCGGTTGGAAGAGCTTGCGCCGCAGGGGTTCTCGCTGGCGACGGACATCGCTGAGTGGCTGGTTCGGGAGAAGGTTCCGTTCCGCGTGGCGCACGAGGTGGCCGGCGCTTGCGTCCAGGAATGCGAGAAGCGCGGCATCGAGCTGTGGGACCTCTCGGACGAGGACCTCGCTGCGATCTCCAAGGACCTGACGCCTGAGGTGCGCTCGGTGCTGAGCGTCGAAGGCTCGATTGCCTCCCGCAACGGTCGCGGCGGCACAGCAGGAGTCCGGGTAGCCGAACAACTCACCGAACTCCGCACCCGCGCAGCCGACCACGCCGAACGCCTCGGCTGATCTGTCCTGGAGTTCCCGCCATGCCTGTACGCCGTACGTCGCTGGCGCGCCCTGTTCTCGAGGTCGCGCCGGCCTTGCTCGGTCTCGTCCTCCGCCGTACCACCGATGAGGGAACCGTGGCGGTCCGGATCACGGAGGTCGAGGCGTACGACGGGCCGAACGACCCCGGTTCGCATTCCTACCGGGGCCAGACCGCGCGCAACGCGGTCATGTTCGGCCCGCCGGGCTACCTCTACGTCTACTTCACCTACGGCATGCACTTCTGCATGAACATCAGCGCCGGACCACCCGGCCAACCCTCAGCCGTCCTCTTCCGGGCCGGCGAGATCGTCGAAGGCCTCGACCTGGCCCGAACCCGCCGGGGCGCCGGCCGCACTGGGAAACCCATCCCAGACCGCGACCTCGCTCGCGGCCCGGCCCGCCTCTGCGTTGCCCTAGGCATCAACCGCGAGGAGAACGGCGCCGACCTGCTGTCCCGGACCTCCCCGATCCAGCTCCTCCCCGGCACACCTTTCACCGGCGATCCGCTGACCGGCCCCCGGGTAGGTTTGCGCGAAGCCGCCGACCGGCCGTGGCGCTTCTGGATCCCCGGCGACCCCAGCGTCTCGCCGTACAAGCCGCACGTCCCGAAGCGCCGTCAGGCGGGCGCCTCGCCGTCCTGACCCCAGGGGTGCTTCACCGGTTGGCGAGCTCCAGGACGTAGTCGAGCTGGGGGAGACCGTGCTCGACCTCGGGGTCGGGGAAGAGCCCGATGTGGTGGACGCCGGCCGCGTTCAGGGCGTCGAGGTGGGCGGCGGCGTCGTCGAGGGTGCCGATCGGGCCGAGCTCGGTCCACCAGTCGGTCGGCATCGTGACGAGGCCGGCCACGCCCTGCTCCTCGAACCTCTTCAGCAGGTCGTCGTAGAACGGGAGTGCGGCCAGCGCCGGGTTCTTCTCGGCGATCAGGCCGGCGAGCCATGGGGCGGTCCATTCGTACGCCGTCTTGCGGTCGGCGCGCACGCAGAACGCGGAGAACGCGGCGATCACGAAGCCTTCCGGCGCACCGGCTTGCTCGATCGCGGCCCGCACGTACGACGGGCTAGCGGGCTCGGCGAGCACCACACCGCCCGCGACGCGACCGGCGAGCGCCATCGACTTCGGGCCGCGGACACCCAGCAGAATCGGGGGAGCGGTAGCCGGCGGCGCGTCGAGCTTCACCTTGTCGAGGTGCACGTACTGGCCGTCGACAGTCACCTCCTCGCCCGCGAGCAGCCGGTTGACGGCGTCGGTCACCTCGTCCAGGGCGGTCAGCGGCGACTTCGGCCGAACACCCATCTGGCCCATCCACTCCTGCACGCCGTGGCCGATGCCGGGCAGGAACCGCCCCGGCCCGAGCGCGTCCAGGGTCGCGAACTCCATCGCCGTGACGGCGGCCGCCCGCACCACCGCGGGCACGATGCCCAGACCGACGGTCAGCCGCTCCGTCACACTCAGCGCGGCCGCCACCAGCGACGGGCCGGAGGTGTAGAAGCAGTCCTCGATCACCCAGAGTTCGTCCGCGCCACCCGCTTCCAGCCGCCGGGCGACATCCGTCACCAGGGCAGCGGGAAAGGTCCGCGGGAAGCACATTCCGATCGCAGCAGAGGTCTGTGTCATATCGAGACCGTAAAGGTAACCGCCGACAGTCTGCTGAAGAGGCGTACGGGACCTCCGTACGGGTAGGTTTCGGGCATGGCCCGACAGCACTACTCCTCCCGCCTGGAGGACTGGTTCAACACCGGCGTGCAGGCGATCCTGCGGCGCCGCGGCTGGCGGGAACGGATCATCCCGCATGTCGGCTACGGCAATCAGGAGTACGTGCGGGTGCTGGCCCGCGTCGTGCTCAGTCGCGACCCGCGCAACCAGCCCCGGTACGACGAGGACCAGGTGGTCCGCGGCTGGAAGGTGTTCGTCACCGCACCGGCGACCGGAGTACAGGTGGCGGTCACGGTGGCCGGCGAGAGCTTCGAGGCCACCACCGACCGCGGCGGCTTCATCGACATGTCCCTCCCGGTCGTCCTGCCGCCCGGCTCGCACGAGATCAGTCTCGGGGTGCATGGTGAGCGGCAGGCCCGGGCTCAGGTCGTCGTACCGGATCCGGACGCGACGTTCGGGCTGGTGAGCGACATCGACGACACGGTGATGCTGACGATGCTGCCGCGTCCCCTGATCGCCGCCTGGAACACCTTCGTTCGTGATGAGCAGGCGCGACGCGTAGTACCGGGCATGGCCGAGATGTACCGCGAACTGCTGGCGGACCACCCCGGTGCGCCGATTTTCTACCTCTCGACCGGGGCCTGGAACACGGCTCCCACGCTGACCAAGTTCCTCGCTCGGCACGGTTTTCCGGCCGGGCCGATGCTGATGACTGACTGGGGACCCACCAACACCGGCTGGTTCCGCAGCGGTCAGGAGCACAAGCGCACCGCCCTACGGCGGCTGGCCTCGGAGTTCCCGAACGTCCGGTGGGTCCTGGTCGGCGACGACGGGCAGCACGACCCACAGCTGTACGGCGACTTCGCGCAGACGCACTCGGACCACGTCAGGGCGATCGGTATCCGCCAGCTGACTCCTGCCGAGCAGGTGCTGTCCCACGGTCTCCCCGTGCCGAACCAGGACCCGGGTGCCCACGACCCACACCGCCCGACGGCCGCCACAGTGCACGGCCCCGACGGCCACGCCCTGGTGGCGCAACTACGCGCAGTCCTGTCCCGCCCGGAAGCTACCTGACCGTTCCTGGCACCCCGGTGTCTCGTGTCAGTCTTCCGCACGTCGTCTCCGGCGCCATCTGGACACCGGAGCCAACGCACGGAAGACCGACACGAGACACTGGTTGCCGACACGACGTACACAAGGAGACCAAGTGACCGACAGCGGGACCGCAAGCCGCACGCAGGTACTCGACGACCTGGACAGCCGCGGCCTGATCGCGCACTCGACCGATCCCGACGTACTGCGGGCCGCTATGGCGGCCGGGCCGATCACCTCCTATGTGGGCTTCGACCCGACTGCGCCCAGCCTGCACATGGGCAACCTGCTCCAGCTGTTGACGCTGCGGCGGCTGCAGTTGGCCGGTCACAACCCGATCGGTCTGGTCGGTGGAGCCACCGGTCTGATCGGTGACCCCAAGGAATCCTCCGAGCGGGTGCTGAACCCCAAGGACGTCGTCCAGCAGTGGGTGGAGCGGGTCCGTAGCCAGGTGGAGCGGTTCATCGACTTCGATCCGTCGCTGCCGAACCCGGCGCGGATGGTGAACAACTACGACTGGACCAAGGACCTCAACACGCTCGACTTCCTCCGGGACATCGGCAAGCACTTCCCCGTGAACCGGATGCTTGGCCGTGAGGTCGTGAAGGCCCGACTCGAGCAGGGGATCAGCTACACCGAGTTCAGCTATGTGCTGCTGCAGTCGCTGGACTACCTGGAGCTCTACCGCCGGCACGGCTGCACACTGCAGACCGGTGGAAGCGACCAGTGGGGCAACCTGACCGCCGGCGTCGAGCTGATCCGGCGTACGGAAGGCGGCAAGGCGCACGCGCTGGCCACGCCACTGGTGACGAAGGCAGACGGGACCAAGTTCGGAAAGACCGAGTCGGGGTCTGTCTGGCTCGACCGCGAGCTGACTTCGCCGTACGCGTTCTACCAGTTCTGGTTCAACACCGACGACCGCGACGTGATGCAGCTGGTGCGCTTCTACACGTTCCGTACCGCGGAGGAGATCGCCGCGCTGGAAGAGGCGACCGCAGAGCGACCACATGCGCGTGAGGCTCAGCGGGTGCTCGCCGAGGACGTCACGACCCTTGTGCACGGCGAGGACGAGACCCGCCGGGTGCAAGAAGCCTCGAAGGCACTGTTCGGGCAGGGCGAGCTCGCTGCGCTGAACGGCGAAACGCTGGTAGCCGCACTGCGGGAAGCACCGCATGTAGAGCTTGCTGCGGGCGAGCCAATGCCAACGTACGGCGACCTGTTGGTGAAGGCCGGCCTGGTGGCCAGCAAGTCCGCTGCGCGGCGGACTGTCGCGGAGGGCGGGGGATACCTCAACAACGTGAAGGTCAGCGATGCCGAGTACGTGCCTGGCAGTGACGACCTGCTTCCGGGTGGCGCGCTGGTACTGCGGCGCGGAAAGCGTTCCTTTGCAGGGGTCCTGGCCTCTGCCGCAGGAAGCTGACGCCCGGTCGACGAGTGGCGGGAGGCTCCCGGCGTGAGCTGGGAGCTACCCCTCAAAGTGCCGGCGAGGCTATCCCACAAAGTGCCGGCGAGGCCATCCCACAAACTGGATGCCGAGGGCAAATTACAGCCGTGTGATTCGACCCACCGGGAATGGATTTGACCGGTCACCCGCAAGCCACGTAGTGTTCTTCTTGTTGGAGCGAGTGCGGGACGCGAAAGCGGCCGGTCGCTTCGAACCCCCCAAAGGCTAGCTGAGCCGAACCGCGTCTCCGGACTCGGGGCGGAAGCTGAAGCATGGGTGGTGGATCGGAAAAGCCCGGCTTGACCGGGCGTCTCTGGTCCGGTAAGGTAGCGCAGGTTGCCCCGGAGTCCTGGCCGAAAGGTCACAGACGCGGTGTGCGCCCGATTCTTGAGAACTCAACAGCGTGCCGAAAGTCAATGCCGAAATTTAGCATTAACCCCCTTCACGGGTCTCGGTGGTAGCAGGTCTGTCTGGCCTCTTCGAGGTTTGGATGGTCTGGTGTCGTCGTGGATTCGTGTTGGATTCCTTTGTAATTTTTATTGAGATTCAAGTCAGTTTGATTGTCTCTGATTGCATCGGATCGTTTTTCGTTTTGTCTGTTATCCACACTTCGGTGTGGTTGACATATAGATTTCAACGGAGAGTTTGATCCTGGCTCAGGACGAACGCTGGCGGCGTGCTTAACACATGCAAGTCGAGCGGTAAGGCTCTTTCGGGAGTACACGAGCGGCGAACGGGTGAGTAACACGTGAGCAACCTACCCTCAACTTCGGGATAAGCCTCGGAAACGGGGTCTAATACCGGATATCACTTCCTGCTTCATGGCGGGGGGTTGAAAGTTCTGGCGGTTGGGGATGGGCTCGCGGCCTATCAGCTTGTTGGTGGGGTAATGGCCTACCAAGGCGTCGACGGGTAGCCGGCCTGAGAGGGCGACCGGCCACACTGGGACTGAGACACGGCCCAGACTCCTACGGGAGGCAGCAGTGGGGAATATTGCGCAATGGACGAAAGTCTGACGCAGCAACGCCGCGTGAGGGATGACGGCCTTCGGGTTGTAAACCTCTTTCAGCAGGGACGAAGCGAGAGTGACGGTACCTGCAGAAGAAGGACCGGCCAACTACGTGCCAGCAGCCGCGGTAATACGTAGGGTCCGAGCGTTGTCCGGAATTATTGGGCGTAAAGGGCTCGTAGGCGGTTCGTCACGTCGGGAGTGAAAACTCGGAGCTCAACTCCGAGCCTGCTTCCGATACGGGCAGACTAGAGGTAGGCAGGGGAGAGCGGAACTCCTGGTGTAGCGGTGGAATGCGCAGATATCAGGAAGAACACCGGTGGCGAAGGCGGCTCTCTGGGCCTTACCTGACGCTGAGGAGCGAAAGCGTGGGTAGCGAACAGGATTAGATACCCTGGTAGTCCACGCCGTAAACGTTGGGCGCTAGGTGTGGGGGACATTCCACGTCCTCCGTGCCGCAGCTAACGCATTAAGCGCCCCGCCTGGGGAGTACGGCCGCAAGGCTAAAACTCAAAGGAATTGACGGGGGCCCGCACAAGCGGCGGAGCATGCGGATTAATTCGATGCAACGCGAAGAACCTTACCTGGGTTTGACATATAGGGAAATCCTCCAGAGATGGGGGGTCCGTAAGGGTCCTATACAGGTGGTGCATGGCTGTCGTCAGCTCGTGTCGTGAGATGTTGGGTTAAGTCCCGCAACGAGCGCAACCCTCGTCCTATGTTGCCAGCACGTTATGGTGGGGACTCATAGGAGACTGCCGGGGTCAACTCGGAGGAAGGTGGGGATGACGTCAAGTCATCATGCCCCTTATGTCCAGGGCTTCACGCATGCTACAATGGCCGGTACAAAGGGCTGCGATACCGCAAGGTGGAGCGAATCCCAAAAAGCCGGTCTCAGTTCGGATTGGGGTCTGCAACTCGACCCCATGAAGTCGGAGTCGCTAGTAATCGCAGATCAGCAACGCTGCGGTGAATACGTTCCCGGGCCTTGTACACACCGCCCGTCACGTCATGAAAGTCGGCAACACCCGAAGCCGGTGGCCTAACCCTTGTGGAGGGAGCCGTCGAAGGTGGGGCTGGCGATTAGGACGAAGTCGTAACAAGGTAGCCGTACCGGAAGGTGCGGCTGGATCACCTCCTTTCTAAGGAGCATTGACGCCAGGGCTCGTAAGAGGCTGGTGTCTACTCGTCGTTTCTAAGACATCCGTTCTTAGGCGACGGTGCTTCGGAATGTGGAACATTGACCATTAGGCATGAAACGGAACCGAGCAGGCTAGTACTGCGAACGATTCTTCGGAATCGGGAGCGTGGAACGTGTGTGGAGTCGAGTGGAGTGCCGAGGCGCGCTGTTGGGTCCTGAGGAATCGGGCCATCCTGGTAACAGGTTGGATCGGTTTTTCTGGGTCACTTGCTACACCGTTGGTGGATCTTTGCGGATCGCTGCGGTGTGGTTGTGTGGCTGGGGCCAGTCTTCACCAAACCGCTGGTGATGATTCTTCTTCTGGGTGAGTTTTCCCTGGGGGTGGGGTTGTTCGAGGTAGGTGGTGGTTGGGGCTGGTTTTCCTGCCCGTATTTTGAGAACTGTATAGTGGACGCGAGCATCTTTGTAGTTGTTGTTGTGTGACAAGCTACTAAGGGCAATCGGTGGATGTCTTGGCACCAAGAGCCGATGAAGGACGTTGGAGCCTGCGATAAGCCCCGGGGAGTTGGCAACCAAGCTGTGATCCGGGGGTGTCCGAATGGGGAAACCCAGCTGGCATTCTAAAGCCAGTTACCAGTGCCTGAACACATAGGGTTCTGGAGGGAACGCGGGGAAGTGAAACATCTCAGTACCCGCAGGAAGAGAAAACAATAGTGATTCCGTGAGTAGTGGCGAGCGAAAGCGGATGAGGCTAAACCATGTGCGTGTGATAGCCGGCGTGCGTTGCGTATGTGGGGTTGTGGGAGCATTCAGACCTTAATGCCGTGGGGTCAGGGAGTTATAAATCATTGTTGAAGTCGAACCAGCTGGAATGTTGGACCGTAGTGGGTAATAGTCCCGTAGATGTAAGACAGTGACTTCCGAGTGTTTTCCCAAGTAGCACGGGACTCTTGAAATCCCGTGTGAATCTGGCGGGACCACCCGCTAAGCCTAAATACTTCTTGGTGACCGATAGCGGACTAGTACCGTGAGGGAAAGATGAAAAGTACCCCGGGAGGGGAGTGAAATAGTACCTGAAACCGGTTGCCTACAATCCGTCGGAGCGCTCACCTTGTGTGGGTGTGACGGCGTGCCTTTTGAAGAATGAGCCTGCGAGTTAGTGGTGTGTGGCGAGGTTAACCCGTGTGGGGTAGCCGTAGCGAAAGCGAGTCTGAATAGGGCGCTTTAGTCGCATGCTCTAGACCCGAAGCGGAGTGATCTATCCATGGGCAGGTTGAAGCGCGGGTAAGACCGCGTGGAGGACCGAACCCACCAGGGTTGAAAACCTGGGGGATGACCTGTGGATAGGGGTGAAAGGCCAATCAAACTCCGTGATAGCTGGTTCTCCCCGAAATGCATATAGGTGCAGCGTCGCGTGTTTCTTACCGGAGGTAGAGCACTGGATGGTCTAGGGGGCTTACCGGCTTACCGAAATCAGCCAAACTCCGAATGCCGGTAAGTGAGAGCGCGGCAGTGAGACTGCGGGGGATAAGCTCCGTAGTCGAGAGGGAAACAGCCCAGATCACCAGCTAAGGCCCCTAAGCGCTTGCTAAGTGGAAAAGGATGTGGAGTTGCCCAGACAACCAGGAGGTTGGCTTAGAAGCAGCCACCCTTGAAAGAGTGCGTAATAGCTCACTGGTCAAGTGATTCCGCGCCGACAATGTAGCGGGGCTCAAGCAAGCCGCCGAAGCTGTGGCATTCATACTTGTACCCGGCACCGACTTGATTGGTGTCCAGGTGTGTGGATGGGTAGGGGAGCGTCGTGCAGCGTGTGAAGCAGCAGAGTGATCTAGTTGTGGATGCTGCACGAGTGAGAATGCAGGCATGAGTAGCGAATGACGGGTGAGAAACCCGTCCGCCGAATGATCAAGGGTTCCAGGGTCAAGCTAATCTGCCCTGGGTAAGTCGGGACCTAAGGCGAGGCCGACAGGCGTAGTCGATGGACAACGGGTTGATATTCCCGTACCGGCATTAACACGACCCGACCGAACCTGGTGATGCTAAGAAACTGAAGTATTGAGACCTTCGGGTTGAGGTATGGAGGTTTTGACCCGAACTGGTATTAGGTGCACTGAGGAGTGACGCAGGAGGGCAGTCCAACCGCGGCGATGGTAGGCGCAAGCTGATCCGCGGGCAAGGTGGTAGGGCGAGGCATAGGCAAATCCGTGTCTCATACAGCCTGAGAACCGAGGCGGACCCGTTCAGGGGAAGTGGATGATCCCATGCTGCCGAGAAAAACTTCGTAGTGAGTGTTAGAGCCGCCCGTACCCCAAACCGACACAGGTGATCAGGTAGAGAATACCAAGGCGATCGAGTGAACCATGGTTAAGGAACTCGGCAAAATGCCCCCGTAACTTCGGGAGAAGGGGGGCCGGATACGTTACCTCACTTGCTGGGGGAAGCGTTGATGGCCGCAGAGACCAGGCCCAAGCGACTGTTTACTAAAAACACAGGTCCGTGCGAAGAAGTAATTCGATGTATACGGACTGACGCCTGCCCGGTGCTGGAACGTTAAGGGGACAGGTTAGCTGGTTTAGGCCGGCGAAGCTTTGAACTTAAGCGCCAGTAAACGGCGGTGGTAACTATAACCATCCTAAGGTAGCGAAATTCCTTGTCGGGTAAGTTCCGACCTGCACGAATGGCGTAACGACTTGGGCGCTGTCTCAACCATGGACTCGGCGAAATTGCATTACGAGTAAAGATGCTCGTTACGCGCAGCAGGACGGAAAGACCCCGGGACCTTTACTACAACTTGGTATTGGTGGTCGGTACAACTTGTGTAGGATAGGTGGGAGACTGTGAAACCTGGACGCCAGTTCGGGTGGAGTCATCGTTGAAATACCACTCTGGTTGTTCTGGCTGTCTAACTTCGGTCCATTATCTGGATCAGGGACAGTGCCTGGTGGGTAGTTTGACTGGGGCGGTCGCCTCCTAAAAGGTAACGGAGGCGCTCAAAGGTTCCCTCAGCCTGGTTGGCAATCAGGTGTCGAGTGTAAGTGCACAAGGGAGCTTGACTGTGAGACAGACATGTCGAGCAGGGACGAAAGTCGGAACTAGTGATCCGGCGGTGGCATGTGGGAGCACCGTCGCTCAACGGATAAAAGGTACCCCGGGGATAACAGGCTGATCTTCCCCAAGAGTCCATATCGACGGGATGGTTTGGCACCTCGATGTCGGCTCGTCGCATCCTGGGGCTGGAGTAGGTCCCAAGGGTTGGGCTGTTCGCCCATTAAAGCGGCACGCGAGCTGGGTTTAGAACGTCGTGAGACAGTTCGGTCCCTATCCGCTGCGCGCGCAGGAGACTTGAGAAGGGCTGCCCCTAGTACGAGAGGACCGGGGTGGACGAACCTCTGGTGTGCCAGTTGTTCCGCCAGGAGCACGGCTGGTTGGCTACGTTCGGGAGTGATAACCGCTGAAAGCATCTAAGCGGGAAGCACGCTTCAAGATGAGGTCTCCCACCGAGTTAATCGGGTAAGGCCCCCAGTAGACCACTGGGTTGATAGGCCAGAGGTGGAAGCACCGCAAGGTGTGGAGCTGACTGGTACTAATAGGCCGAGGGCTTGTCTCAACACCACCACGTGTGGTCAACAAACCTCTGCGTTTATGCATCGCGTCCACTATACGGTTCCCGGAATACGGTCAACCCCCAGCCCACAAGACCAGACACACACGAAAGTGCGTGAACGGCCCTTGATGGTGACCCGCAGGTGGTTGGTCGATATTTCTATAGAGTTACGGTGACCATAGCGTCGGGGAAACACCCAGTCTCCATTCCGAACCTGGAAGTTAAGCCCTTCAGCGCCGATGGTACTGCGACCGGGAGGTCGTGGGAGAGTAGGACGTCGCCGGACATTCACACTGTTAAGGGCCACCCACACGGGTGGCCCTTAACATTTGTGCCGGTAGTCCTACCGGTAGCTTTGTCTGAGCGCAACACGTCGTACGATCGATAGGAGTCATCGTGGCTACGCCACCTCGCAGCCCCCGTTCTGGCCCGGGCGACCGCTCTGGCCGAGGTTCGTCCGGCGGTTCAGGCCGTGCTGGTGGTGCTGGTGGTGGACGTTCGGGCTCCGCTGGTCGCGGATCCGGCGGCTCCAGCGGTGGCGGGTTCCGTGGTGGGTCCGGAGGATCCAGCGGTTCCGGCAGCTCGGGCGGTGGATACCGCGGTGGTTCCAGCGGTTCCAGCGGTTCCGGCAGCTCGGGCGGTGGATACCGCGGTGGTTCCAGCGGTTCCAGCGGTTCCGGCAGCTCGGGCGGTGGATACCGCGGTGGTTCCAGCGGTTCCAGCGGTTCCGGCAGCTCGGGCGGTGGATACCGCGGTGGTTCCAGCGGTTCCAGCGGTTCCGGCAGCTCGGGCGGTGGATACCGCGGCGGTTCTGGTGGTTCCGGCGGTTCTGGCGGTTCTGGCGGCGGGTACCGCGGCGGCTCGGATGGTACTGGGAGCTCTGGCGGTGGATACCGTGGCGGAGCCGGCGGTTCTGGTGGGTCTGGTGGCGGATACCGCGCTGGATCTGGAGGAGCTGGCGGTTCTGGGCCTCGTGGGGGAGCGCCGCGTAGTACCGGTGGAGCCCGTGGCCCGAGTTCTTCGCGTGATGACCGTTCCGGACCGAGGCGCGACGACCGGCCGGCGCCGAAGCGGAACACCCGGTGGGACGACAAGGGTGCTCCTGGGCGTGACCCGTTCCGTGGTCAGCTCGATGGTGACGATCGTGGACCGCGTCGCGACGACAGGTCTGCCCCCGACCGTGGCGCTCCGCGCCGCGATGACAGTGGTGGCTCCCGCTGGGAAGACCGCGGAGCGTCGCGTGGTGACGATCGCGGTGCCGCTCGTGGCGGCGACCGCGGCGGTTCACGCTGGGAAGACCGCGGCGCTTCACGTGGCGACGACCGTGGCGCCTCGCGCGGCGACGACCGTGGCGCCTCGCGCGGCGATGACCGTGGCGCCTCGCGCGGCGATGACCGTGGTGCGCCTCGCCGTGACGACCGTGGCGGTTCCCGTTGGGAAGACCGTGGGGCATCACGCGGGGACGACCGGGGTGCCAGTCGTGAAGACCGTGGTGCCCCGCGTCGCGATGATCGCGGCGGCGCTCGTGGGGATGACCGTGGCGGTTCGCGCTGGGGGAGTGCCCCGCAGCGGGACGATCGGGGTGCCGACCGTGGCGCTGCCCGCGGGGATGACCGTGGCGGTTCGCGGTGGGGGACTGCTCCGCAGCGGGACGATCGGGGTGCCGGCCGCGACGACCGTGGTGCTGCTCGTGGGGACGACCGTGGCGGTTCGCGGTGGGGGAGTGCTCCGCGGCGGGATGAGCGTGGTGTTGGGCGCGATGAGCGGCCTAGCCGACCGGCTAGCGATGGCTCGCGTGGGGATGACCGTGGGGCGCCTCGGCGCGATGACCGTGGGGCTGCAGGGCGTGGGGCCCCGCGACGTGATGACCGGAGTGGGCCGCGTCGGGATGATCGGCCGACCGGGTTCCGCGGTGGTGAGCGGACCGGGCCGCGTGGCGATGACCGCGTAGGTGCGGACAAGCCGCGTCGGGACGACCGCACCGGGTACCAGGGTGAGCGTTCGGCGCCGCGTCGTGACGACCGTGGCGGTGCCGGCCGCGATCAACGTGGAGGTCCTCGTCGTGGCGACCGTCCGGAGCGCGGTGGCCGGCGTGACGACCGTCGTGGTGGCGTAGACCGTCCGGACGAAGAGAGGGTCGGTCCGCGTCGGGACGACCCGGTGATTCCGGAAGGTATTACCGGTGCTGAGCTCGACCGTGGCGCGAAGGCGGAACTGCGGTCGTTGCCACGCAGCCTGGCGGACCTGGTCGCGCAGCACCTGGTCGCCTCCGGGCAACTGCTGGACGCCGATCCGGAACTCGCCTACAAGCACGCGAAGGTCGCGCGGCGGCTCGCGGCGCGGCTGGGCGGCGTACGGGAGGCTGTGGCGATCACGGCGTACCTGGCTGAGCACTTCGACGAGGCGTTGACCGAGTTCCGTGCGGTTCGGCGGATGACGGGCAACCACGAGGTGCTGCCGATGATGGCCGACTGCGAGCGTGCGCTCGGGCGGCCGGAGAAGGCGCTCGCGCTGTCGCGGGAGAAGCAGGTGCTGCTGCTCGAAGAGGGTTCGCAGATGGAGATGCTGATCGTCGCGGGCCGGCGCGCGTCGCGACATGGGGCAGACCGCCGCGGCGATCCAGACGCTCGACGTGCCCGAACTGTCGAAGCGGACGCGGGCGGACTGGTTGCCGCGACTGCGTTACGCGTACGCCGATGCGCTGGCTGAGGGCGGCCGCACCGAGGAGGCGCTGGTGTGGTTCCACCGCGCGGCGGGTGCGGACCAGGACGGCTCCACGGGTGCGGCCGAACGTGCCGCCGAGCTCGAAGGCCTCCAGTTCACGGACCTGGACGAAGAGGACGGCCGCGAGGACGAGGACGTCGACGACCGCAAGCCCGAGTCCGAGGACGTCGACGAGGAAGAGTCGGCCGACGACCAGGACGAGTTCGCCGACGCCGATGACGACGCAAACGACGACGACGACGAGTCTGATGACGACGCCGACGAGTCTGATGACGACGCCGAGGACGCCGACGAGAATGCTGTCGACGAAGCCGACGTCGATGTGTCTGACGACGCGACCGACGAGTCTGACCATGACGATGAGGGCGACTTCGAAGGCGAGGGCGTCGACGAGCTCAGGCCCGAGTCCGATGAGGCCGACGTCGCGGGTGACGAAGGCGACGCGGACGAGGACGACGCGGATGACGAAGGCGACTCGGACGAAGACGACGCCGATGAAGACGACGCCGACGAGGCTCAGGATTACGAGGCTCAGGGCGGCGTTGAGGGTGTTGTGAAGGATGACGAGAAGGACTGAATAAGGGTGAACGGCCCGGGTGGGTGGTGAGGGATCACTGCTTGCCCGGGCCGTTTGCTGTGTCCGGGAACCCAGGGCGCGCATGGCGAGGGAGCGGGTGTTGGAGCGGTCGGCGAGAATGGGGCGATGGTGGAGACCCAGGAGAAGCTGACGCCCGATTCGCCGGTGAGTGCGCTGGTCGCCGCCGCCCTGGTGAAGGGCACGGATCGGCTCCAGCGGGCGATTGTGATGGTGGAGAACTCCGAGGACGACGCGATCCATCAGGTGCGGGTTTCCTGCCGACGGCTGCGCAGCGACCTGAAACTGTTCCGCAAGCTTCTCGCCGGCAACTGGGCCAAGGACCTACGGCTGGACCTTTCCTGGCTCGCCGTCAGTTGCGGTGAGGCTCGCGACCTCGAGGTGATCGCCGCACTGGTCCGCGACCACGCGACCACCGAGGACGATCCCGACCATCTGGCGGCGATCCTGACGACCCTGACCGTCGACCTGGAGCGGGCTGCCGCGCGATCGGCCGAGGTCGTCACGAGCGACCGGACCCGCTTGCTGGTGGACGATCTGAAGACTGTCGCGGTCGCACCAGACCTGCGCCCCAAAGCCTCCCAGCCCTGTGCGGAGATTCTCCCGCAGCTACTGGACGTCGCCCGGAGTGCGTTCAACGAGGCGGCTGAGCAGTTGAAGCCGTGGACTCCCGACGACGACTGGCACGAGACGAGGTTGCTGGCAAAGCGAGTCCGGTACGCCGCGGACACCTCCGCCTCGGTGCTCGGTGACGAAGCGAAGGAGATCGCGATCCAGGCCGCGAGGTACCAGGAGTTGCTGGGCCAGCACCAGGATCACTGCGCGGCAGCGGATGCGCTCAACCTGCTGGCGAAGGACGCCGCCGGACAGGCTGATGCGAGCCTGTCGTTCTCGCTCGGCCGGCTGATCGAGCGCCATCGAGCGGCCCGCAAGCCGCTTCGCGAGGAGTTCCTGACCCTCTACCACCGGCCCTGAGCGGCGAAAGTCAGCCGGGTTCGGCGCGCTCGCGGGCCAGGCGGTCGGCAGCCGTCGGACCCGCCCTACTGCTCGGGGGCGGCCAAGAATCAGGTCAGCATGCGGAAGAGCAGTCCGACCCGGGGCTTCGGGCCGAACGACGTCGCCTTCTGAGGCAGTACGGCGCCGCGCAGAGCTGAGCGCAGTACCTGGTCCATCCGGGGCGCTACGAGCTCCACAGCGGCCTGTGTGGGCCCTGCGAGGGCAGTAGCGTCGCTGAGGGCGTGGTGGAAGCTGATGTCGTCCACAGCGATCCCCCAGGCGGGCAGCAGCTCCTCGTGCAGCAGGGAGACCGTCGGCGTCACCTGGCCCTGGGTCGAGCGCACTGTCACCCACGAAGTGCCGTCGAAGACCGCGATCCGGTCGGGGACGCCCTCCACCCGGCCGGGCAGCACCTCCCAGCCGTCGGGCGTACGGGCCTTGACCACGTCGAGGGTCAGGCCTGGGACGACGCGGTGGATCGGGTCCAGCGTGAGCGGGTGCCGCTCGTTGTCGACCAGCATGGCGAGGCCGGTGTCGGTACCGGCGCGCTGCGGTGAGCGGCGGGAGCGTTCCAGGTACGCCGCGTAGCGGTGGTGGCCGTCGGCGATCAGGGCCTCGCGGTTGGCGAGTTCGGCCGCGATCGCGGCCAGCTTCTCCGGGTCCTCGATCCGCCAGATCCGGTGGTGCGCGCCGTCCTCGGTGTCCGCGACCAGCCACGGCACCCCGGCCCGGGCTTCGTCGACCGCGTCACTCGCCGTACCGCCACCGCCGTACGCGAGCAGGATGGGCTCCAGATCGGCGTCTGTCGCCTCCATCAGCTCGAACCGGTCGTCGACCCAGTGCTGCATCACGTTCTCGTGTGGCAGGACGACCTGGCGGGCCGGATCGAGGCCGAGCGAGCCGACCAGACCGCACAGGGTGGCGCCGCCGAACTGCTGTTCGTACACGTAGAGGGCGGGCCTGCGGTCCTGGATCACGATGCCGTCGCGCTGCCAGCCGACCAGCCGGCGGGCGGGCTCGTCGTACCGGCCGCTGCCGAGGTCGGGATCGCGTGGAAGGATGAGCCTCACCATGTTGTGCAGATCAGAATCATTCAGCCGCCGTACCAGGGCGGGTTCCAGGACGTCGTACGGCGGCGACGTCACCGCGCCGAGAGCGCTCACCTTGCCGGCGACGAACCGCCAGGCGCGCAGAGGATCCAGCCGCAGCACGCTTCCGGTGGCTTCTGACATGGGCGGCATCGTACGGGGGGAAGGGTGACTCGAACACAGGAAGCGCCACCGCCGCTGTCCGCATGTGACGAACCGCTCTCCAGCCGGTACGACGTGGCGCTGCTGGACCTCGACGGCGTCGTGTATGTCGGGCCGGATCCGGTCCCGGACGCGCCCGATCACCTGCGCAAGGTGGCCAAGGACGGGATGCGGATCGGGTACGTCACCAACAACGCCAGCCGGCCCGCTTCGGCGGTCGCCGAGCACCTCGCGTCGTTCGGGCTGGACGTGATCGCGGAGGACGTGGTCACCTCGGCGCAGGCCGCGGCCAAGCTGATCGCGAGTGAGTTCCCCAAGGGATCGCCGGTGCTGGTCGTCGGTGGTGAAGGGCTGTACGCCGCGCTGGAGGAGTACGGGCTGAAGCCGGTTCGCAGCAGCGACGCGGATCCGGTCGCGGTCGTCCAGGGCTTCCACCCGGATGTGAACTGGGTGATGCTCGCGGACGGCGCGCACGCGATCAACGAAGGCGCTCGCTGGTATGCGACCAACCTCGACCTGACCATCCCGACGGCCGGCGGCAAGGCGCCCGGGAACGGGACGCTGGTGCAAGCGGTCCGCGCTGCCGTCGAGGTCGACCCGATCGTCGCGGGCAAGCCCGAACCGCCGCTGCTGGAGACGAGCATCGAACGGCTCGAAGCCAAGCGGCCGTTGATGATCGGCGACCGGCTCGACTCCGACATCGCCGGCGCGCACGCCGTCGGCATCGCCAGCTTGTGGGTTGCCACCGGCGTGAACGACGCCCGTGACCTCGCTGTGGCGCCGAAGGACCAGCGGCCGACGTACATCGCTGCTGGATTGGGCGCGCTGGCTGAGAAGCAGGCAGGCGTGACGGTCGACGGGACCAAGCACACCAGCGCGGGCTGGACGGCCGAGGTAGTCGACAGCGCGGTCACGGTGACTGGCGAGGGAGCGCCGTACGACGGGTTGCGGGCGATCTTGTCGGCAGTGTGGGCCGCGGCGGACGGTACGCCGAAGAGCGAGCCGAAGCCGGCCGCGAAAGGTGGTTCGCGGGCGCGGAGGCCGTTGCCGAAACCGGCGCCGGCAGCGGCGTCCATCAGCATCGACGCGGCACTGCGGAAGGTCGGGCTGGCGAAATAGGCCTCGTGCCCCGGAAACCGGGCCGGCGGAGGGCATGGGTGACCTGGTGTCGCCGGGCAGGCGCGATACCGTGGCAGCCAACGGTGTGCTCACCCCGATCAAGTTGGGGTTCGCCCCTCCGGGTGGGGGTTACCCCACTGGTATGGCAGTGGGGTAACCCCCATTGGAGGAGTGAACCACCGCTTTTGACTCACCCGGATCGGGGTAGGTAGGCGGAGATCTAGCATGGAGGCAGTCATGGTGATGGATGCACTGCGCGGCTATGTACAGCTGGCGAACGGTCTGACCGAGGTGACGAGACAGCGGGCCCAGCAGGCCGCCAAGGCGCTGCTGCAGCAGACCGGCGCGGACGCGCTGACCTCCGGCCTGACCGGCAAGGTGACCGACCTCGCCGACGAGATCGTTGCCACCAGCAAGAGCAACCGACAGCTGCTGCAGGCGATCGTGGCGAACGAGGTCGAGGGCGCGGTCGCGCGGCTGGGCTTCGCCCGGTCCGAGGAGGTCGCGGCGCTGACCCGGCGGGTCGAGGGGCTCGAGCACGAGCTCGCCGACGCGATCGAGGCGCTGGCGGCATCGGCCGCAGCACCGGCTTCGGCTCCGGTTTCCACTTCGGCTCCGGTTTCCACTTCGGCTCCGGTTGCCGCGGCGGCTTCGGGTCCGCGGAAGGCACCTGCGAAGAAGGCTCCGGTGAAGAAGTCCCCGGCGACGGCTTCTGCGAACAAGGCCGCGGCGGCCAAGAGGGCGCCGGCGAAGAAGACCGCGGTCGAGAAGACCGCGGCCAAGAGGGCGCCGGCGAAGAAGACCGCGGTCGAGAAGACCGCGGCCAAGAGGGCGCCGGCGAAGAAGACCGCGGTCGAGAAGACCGCGGCCAAGAGGGCGCCGGCGAAGAAGACCGCGGTCGAGAGGACCGCGGCGAAGAAGGCGGCCGAGAAGGCCCCGGCGAAGAAGGCCTGACGTGACCGACCATCCCGGCGAGCAGTTCCCTTCGGAGGTCGACCCCGACGTCGAGCCCGGTTACGAACCAGAGCCCGACGAGAGCGCCGAGCCCGACTACGACTCCGAGCCCGGCGCCCAGTCGTCGTACGGGCTGAAGCCGTCCCAGCAGGGTATTCCGCACTCGGACCCGCTGTTGGCCGGCTTCACGATGTACGGCGAACTGCCGCCTGAGCAGGAAGAGCCTCCCGTCGCGGACGAGGACACCGAAGCTGCGTTCGAGGCCTCCCTCGAAACAGACGAACCAGCTGCAGTCGAAGAGCAGGTAGAAGAGATAGAGGAAGCGACTCCAGTAGTTGCGGTTGCTCCTCGGCCTTCTCTTCCCTCTCCTGCTTCGTTCCAGCCTCGCCCGCCGGTACCTGCGCCTACGCCTGCACCGCAGGCCCGGCAGGCCCCGCAGTACGCGGAGAGGGACGAGGATGCTCCGCATCCGTTGGTGGAGGAGACGATGGCTCGGCTGGACGAGTTGCGCGAGCGGCCGGTGGGTGAGCATGCCGAGGTGTATGCGGACCTGCACGAGCGGCTGCAGACCGCGCTGGTCGAGGCGGACGCCGAGGACCGTCGCTGATGAGTAGACCTGAATGAGTAGGGCAGGCTGAGTGGCCAAGGCAGTGAGACGGTCCCGGCTCGATGCTGAGCTGGTCCGGCGCGGCCCTGGCCCGGTCCCGCGAGCACGCCAGCGAGCTGATCGCCGCCGGCAAGGTGAAGGTCTCGGGCACGGTCGCGAGCAAGCCTGCCACCGGCGTCGGTGCCGATGCGCCGATCCTCGTGGACACTTCCGAGACCGACGACCCCGGCTACGCGTCGCGGGGAGCGCACAAGCTTGTCGGTGCGCTCGAGGCGTTCACCGGCGTACAGGTGAAGGGCCGGAGGTGCCTCGACGCCGGCGCGTCCACGGGCGGCTTCACCGACGTACTGCTGCGCAACGAAGCGGCCAGCGTGATCGCCGTCGATGTCGGTTACGGCCAGCTCGTCTGGGCGCTGCAGACCGACGACCGGGTCACCGTGATGGACCGTACGAACGTCCGGACGCTGACGCTGGAGGACATCGGTGAACCGGTCGACCTGGTGGTCAGCGACCTGAGCTTCATCTCGCTCACACTGGTGCTGCCCGCACTTCTCGGAGTCGTGACTCCGGACGGCGACCTGGTGCTGATGGTGAAGCCGCAGTTCGAGGTCGGCAAGGAGCGGCTGGGCAAGGGCGGCGTAGTACGGGACCCGGAACTGCGGGCCGACGCGGTGCGCGGGGTGGCGGCGAAAGCGGCCGGCCTGGGCTGGGGTGTCGAGGGGGTCGCGGCCAGTCCGCTGCCCGGCCCGTCAGGAAATGTCGAATACTTCCTGTGGATACGCCGTTCCGCACCACCTCTCGATGAGACGATGCTCCGGACTGCCATCGAAAGCGGTCCGCAATGACCGGACAGCTGAACGTAGAAGAGGTGGGGAGCCCCGTGGTCGAGCAGGCGTCCGATCCGCGGCGGGTGCTGCTGGTCGCGCACACCGGCCGCGAGTTCGCTGTCGAGGTGGCTCGCGAGGCGCACCGGCTGCTGACCGACGCGGGCATGGTGGTCCGGCTGGTCGGCCACGAGGCCGAGGCGCTGGAGCTGGACCCGGTCGAGATCGCGTACGACGCGGAGAAGGCGGCCCAGGACGTCGAGCTGATCATCGTGCTCGGCGGCGACGGGTCGATCCTGCGCGGCGCCGAGCTGGCCCGCCCGCACGGTACGCCGGTGCTCGGGGTGAATCTGGGCCATGTCGGGTTCCTGGCCGAGGCCGAGGTCGACGACCTGGAGCGGATCGTCCAGGTCGTGGTGGACCGCAGCTACACGGTTGAGGAGCGGATGACGCTCGCGGTCGACGTCTGGGTCGACGACGAGCTGGTCTTCGACACCTGGGCGCTGAACGAGGCGAGCGTGGAAAAGGCCGCCCGGGAGAAGATGCTCGAGGTGCTGGTCACGGTGGACGGCCGTCCGCTGTCCCGCTGGGGTTGTGACGGCGTGGTGGTCGCGACGCCGACCGGCAGTACGGCGTACGCGTTCTCTGCCGGCGGCCCGATCGTCTGGCCGGAGGTCGAGGCGATCCTGATGGTGCCGTTGAGCGCGCACGCGTTGTTCTCCCGGCCGATCGTGGTGGCGCCGACGTCGCGGCTCTCGGTCGAGCTGGTCGCGGCCTGGCACGGTCGCGGGGTGCTGTGGTGCGACGGCCGGCGGATGGTCGAGGTCCCGCCGGGGGCGCGGATCGAGGTCCGGCGCGGCAAGATGCCGGTCCGGCTGGCGCGGGCGCACGCGGCCTCCTTCACCGACCGGCTGGTGGCCAAGTTCGACCTGCCGGTGCTCGGCTGGCGGGGCACGGCAGAGCTGAACCGGCGCAATCGAAGCGCACAAGAGGAGTCTCAGACACCATGATTTCCGAGATCCGCATCACCGGGCTGGGCGTGATCGAGGACGCCACCCTGGAGCTCGATCCCGGCTTCACCGCGGTCACCGGTGAGACCGGCGCGGGCAAGACGATGGTGGTCACGGGGGTGAACATGCTGCTCGGTGGCCGGGCCGACAGCGGCCTGGTCCGGCACGGCGTCCGCCGCGCGCGGGTCGAGGGCCGGGCCACCAATGTGCCGAAGTCGATCGTTCGGGAGGCCGAGGATCGCGGCGGCGAGCTGGACGACGACGGTGAGTTGCTGATCGCCCGGGAGCTGTCGTCCGAGGGCCGGTCGCGTGCCTTCCTGGGTGGCGCTTCCGTGCCGGTGTCGGTGCTTGCCGAGGTGTCCGGCGATCTGGTCGCGATCCACGGTCAGGCCGACCAGTGGCGGCTGCTCCAGCCCGCGCGGCAGCGCGAGACGCTGGACACGTTCGCGGGTCAGGCGGTGCTGGTGCCGCTGGGCGACTACACCTCGGCGTACAGGCGGCATCGTGAGGTCGAGGCAGAGCTGACCGAGCTGACCACCCGGCAGCGTGATCGCCTGGCCGAGGCGGATCTGCTCCGCTTCGGGCTCGAGGAGATCGCCAAGGCCGAGCCGTTGCCGGGCGAGGACAGCGAGCTGGCGGCCGAGGAGCAGAGACTCGCGTACGCCGATGGGCTGCGTACGGCGGCAACTACCGCGGGAGACGCAGTGGCGTCGGACGACCTGGACTCGAGCCGGCCGAACGACGTACTGGGACTTCTCGGACTGGCGAAGCAGGTGCTCGACGGCGAACGGGGCCACGACACCAAACTTGCCGAGCTGGCCGACCGGGTCGGCGAGCTCGGGTATCTCGCGGCCGACCTGGCCGGTGAGCTTTCGTCGTACGCGGCTGATATCGACACGGACCCGGCCAGGCTGGCCGTTGTCAGTGAGCGGCGGAGTCAGCTGACTGGGTTGGTTCGCAAGTATGGCGACCAGGACGGCACTGTTGACGAGGTGCTCGAGTGGGCCAAGCGGTCAGCCGCCCGGCTTGCGGAGCTGGACGGCAGCGACGAGCGGGTTGAGCTGTTGAGCACCGAACTGGCCGAGCTGCAGGCGCAGCTGAAGGACCTCGGCGAGCAGGTCAGCGCGGCTCGGAAGGAAGCGGCCGCGCGGCTCGGTGTCGCGGTGACGGCGGAGTTGAGCGGGCTGGCGATGCCGCACGCGACCCTGACGGTCGAGGTGCACGAGACGACCGCTGGTCCGTCCGGGGCCGACGAGATCGAGTTCTGCTTCGCGGCGAACCCGGGGAGTCCGTCGCGGCCGCTGCAGAAGGCGGCTTCCGGCGGCGAGCTCTCCCGGGTGATGCTCGCGCTCGAGGTGATCCTGTCCGACACGCATCCGGTGCCGACGCTGGTCTTCGACGAGATCGACGCGGGAATCGGCGGCCGGGCCGCGGTCGAGGTCGGCAAGCGGCTGGCCCGGCTGGCGGAGAAGGCGCAGGTGATCGTCGTGACGCACCTGCCGCAGGTGGCCGCGTTCGCCGATCGGCATGCCGTGGTGCTGAAGAGCGACGACGGCTCTGTCACCACGAGTGGGCTGGTCGCGCTCGACGACGACGCCCGGCTGAAGGAGCTTTCCCGGATGATGGCCGGCCTGGAGAACTCCGATGCGGCCCAGGCTCACGCGGAAGAGTTGCTCGCCCTCGCGGCCGAGCGCCATACGAAACCGCGAAAGAAGAAGCGCTGACCGTCACAGGCTGTCCTGGGCGTTTCACACGGTGCGGGTAGATCAAAAGGATGATTTAACGCGCAGTGACCGGGTACCAGAAGGCGAATGAGCCTGCCGAGGGTTTAAAAGGCGGGCGGAGGGCTCTTGACATGGCAGGATGAGAGCGCGATGAAACTGCCCAGTCTGCGTCGAGCACGCCCACCTGAACTGCCCGGGATCGCCGGAGTGGTCCGGCTGGACCGCCGTACCAAGAATCTCACCAAAAGGCTGAAGCCGGGCGAGATCGCGGTGATCGACCATGTCGACCTGGACCGGGTCAGCGCTGAGGCGCTGGTGGACTGCCGGGTCGGCGCCGTGCTGAACGTGGCCGACTCGATCTCCGGGCGGTATCCGAACCTGGGTCCCGAGATCCTCGTCGAGGCCGGCATCCCGCTGGTCGACGGGATCGGCCGCGAGGTCTTCTCGGTGCTGCACGAGGGCGAGCGGATCCGGGTCCACGACGGCGTCGTGTACCGCGGTGAAGAGGTCGTCGCGAAGGGCCTTTCGCAGGACACCAAGACCGTCGCCGAGTCGATGGACGATGCCCGCGCGGGCCTGTCGACCCAGCTCGAGGCGTTCACCGCGAACACCCTGGAGTACTTGCGCCGCGAGCGCGACCTGCTGCTGGACGGCGTCGGCGTACCGGCGATCCACACGCCGATGGACGGCAAGCACGTGCTGATCGTGGTCCGCGGGTACGACTACCGCGAGGACCTGGTCGCGCTCCGGCCGTACATCCGCGAGTACCGGCCGGTCCTGATCGGCGTCGACGGCGGAGCGGACGCGCTGGTCGAGAACGGTTATGTGCCCGACCTGATCGTCGGCGACATGGACTCGGTCAAGGACGAGACACTCAAGTGTGGCGCCGAGGTGGTCGTGCACGCGTACCGCGACGGCCGGGCGCCGGGCGCGGAGCGGCTGGAGCGGCTCGGGGTGGACTCGATCGAGTTCCCGGCCACCGGCACCAGCGAGGACGTCGCGATGCTGCTGGCCGACTCCAAGGGCGCGTCGCTGATCGTCGCGGTCGGCACCCACAACTCGCTGGTGGAGTTCCTCGACAAGGGGCGCTCCGGGATGGCGAGTACCTTCATCACCCGATTGCGGGTCGGTGCCAAGTTGGTGGACGCCAAGGGTGTCGGCCGGCTGTACCGCAGCAGGGTGTCTACCTTCCAAGTGATAGCGCTGATCGTGGCCGGGTTGTTCGCACTGGGCGTGGCGATGGTGGCCATCGGTGCGGACGAGGTGCTCTGGTCGATCATGAAGGCGCGCTGGAACGACTTCGTTTACTGGATCCGGGAGCTGTTCACGTGATCGACTTTCGCTACCACATCGTCTCGATCGTGGCGATCTTCTTCGCCCTGGGCGCCGGTGTGGTGCTGGGTGCCGGGCCGCTGAAAGGCACTGGCGCCGACGTTGTCCAGGCGCAGGCCAAGAAGGACCGCGCCGCGTTGGAGGATGCCCGGACCCAGCTGATCCAGGCCGAGGCGCTGGACAGGTACCGCGACGACTACGTCGCCAAGGTGACCACCGGTCTGACCACCGGCAAGCTGCTCGGCAAGAAGGTCTGCGTCGTGACGATGCCGTCGGCCGACGGCGACCTGACGAACCAGATCCAGGGCACCCTCGAGCAGGCCGGCAGCCAGGTGACCACCCGGGTGGCGCTGGACAGCAAGCTGTTCGACCCGGGTCAGCGCCAGCTGGTCGAGCCGCTGGTGAACGAGCTCGTCACCGCCGACCTGACCTTCCCGGCCGACAGTACGACGTATGAGCGGGCCGGCATGATCCTTGCCCGCGGCATCGCCGCCAAGGAAGAGAACAAGCTGGTCGATTCCGAAGCCACCAAGATCATCAGTGGCCTGACCGGCTCGAAGCTGCTGTCGCTGAAGCCGACCCCGAAGGACCGCTGCAGCCTGGTGGTCGTCGTTGCCGCGAAGCCGCCGACGCCGACCCCGGACAACTCGTCGTACAACGACGCCGTGGACTTCGCCGTGGGCCTCGACGCGGGGAGCGCGGGTGCGGTCGTCGCCGGTACGCCGGAGACCGCGCAGAACGGCGGCCTGCTGAAGTCGCTGCGCGGCGACGCCGACGCGACCAAGAACGTCTCGTCCGTGGATGTGGCGAACATGCCGAGCGGTCAGGCGACGATCGTGTTCGCGCTGGTCGAGCAGACCGGCGGCAAGGCCGGGCAGTACGGCGGTGTGGACGCCAAGAACGGTGTCGCGCCGACCGCGGTCCAGGCCAAGAACTGACCCTCTAGAGACTGGAAACACAGATGGGCTTGGGGAAGCTGGGCGCCGCTGTGGCGTCCGCTGCGGCCACTGCCGCGATCGAGCGGGCCACCGCGAAACTGCCGAAGGAGAATCGTGCGCCGTTCGAGCGCACGAACCATCGCGGTGAGACGGTCACGTTGCTGGAAGGGCCGATCGCGGTCCTCGGCGCTCTGGCAGGTGTAGCAGTGGCGACCTCGGGTCGTGAGCGGACTGCTGCGCTGATCGCCGGTTCGGTGTCCGGCGCAGTCGGCGCGTACGACGATCTGGCCGGAACCACGACCACCAAGGGATTTCGCGGCCACCTGAGCGCGTTACGGCGCGGTGAGGTGACCAGCGGATCGGTGAAGATCCTCGGTGTCGGCGCGGCCGCCCTCGTCGCCGCGGCTCTGCTGCCGCGTCGGTCGAAGGGCTTCGGCGCTGCCGTCGAGATCGTTGCTGACAGCGCCTTGATCGCTGGTACGGCGAATCTCACCAACCTGATGGATCTCCGGCCGGGACGCGCGCTGAAGGCGGTGACCGCGTTGAGTGCCCCGGTGGCGCTGGTCAGCGGTCCGGCGGCAGCGGTTGTCGGTGCGGCTGCCGCGGCGGCTCCCGCGGATCTGGGCGAGCGGTCGATGCTGGGCGACTGTGGAGCCAACGGCCTCGGCGCGATCACCGGAACGGCCTTGGCTGCTTCACTTCCGCGTCAGCTCAAGGTGCTTGCGCTGGGCCTGGTCTTCGCGCTCAACCTGGCCAGTGAGAAGGTCAGCTTCACGAAGGTGATCGCCGAGACGCCGGTGCTGGACAAGATCGACCAGTGGGGCCGACGACCCCGGTGACCGCGGGTGGACGGATCGCCCGGGCCGCGCTGCTCGTCGCGGGCGTCACCGTCCTGGCTCGCGTGGTCGGGTTCGGACGATGGCTGGTCTTCTCGAAGACGGTTGGCGCCGGCTGCCTCGCGGACGCGTATGCGACGGCGAACCAGTTGCCGAACGTACTGTTCGAGATCGTGGTCGGCGGTGCGCTCGCCGGTGCGGTGATCCCGGTGCTGGCCGGTCCGGTAGCTCGCGGCGATCGTGCCGCGCAAGGCCGCATCATCGGCGCGCTGCTGAGCTGGTCCCTGGTGTTGCTGACGCCGTTCGCCTTGCTGGCTTGGCTGTTGGCCTCGCGCTACACGGACGCGATGCTGGATGCCGGGCCTGAGTGCGGTGGTTCGTCCGCGACGGCGACCCGGATGCTGTTGATCTTCGTGCCGCAGGTGTTCGGCTATGCCGTGACTGTCGTGGCTACGGCTGTACTGCAGTCGCACAAGCGATTTGCGGCCGGCGCTGTGGCTCCGCTGGTGTCCAGCTTGGTCGTGGTGGCGACCTACTTCGCCTTTGCTTCGATTGCTCCTGTTGCCGATCAGGCTTCGCGAGGAGCGTCTGACTTACTAGCGTGGGGTACTACGGCCGGTGTCTTAGCGCTGGCCGTCACTGTGCTCGTGCCGATGCTGTTCTTGCGTCTGCCGATCAAGCCGACCTTCCGCCTCGACCCTGGAGTAGGCCCAGTACTACGGAAGCTCGCTGCGGCCGGCCTCGCAGTACTGGTTGCTCAGCAGGCGGCATTTCTTGTCACCACCTACTTGGCGAACCACCGTGGGGCAGCCGGGAGCATCGCGGTCTACACCTGGGCCAACGCGGTCTACCTGCTGCCATACGCAGTACTGGCGGTTCCGATCACCACTGCGGTCTTCCCTCGGCTGGCGGCTGCATTCGAGTCGCGGGACTTCGCAGCCTTCGACCTGTACGCCGGTGGCTCTACCAGGGCGGTCATGCTCGCAGGGGGAGCCGGTACTGCGCTGCTGGTCGGTACTGCGGTGCCGGTCGCGCGCATCTTCGCCTATGACGACGGCCGGGTTGTGGAGTCGCAGGCGTCGTCGCTCGGCGCCGGTCTGGTCGCGTTCGCTCCGGCGATCATCGGGTTCTCCGTTCTGATGCATCTCGGCCGGGTGCTCTATGCGCGGCATGCCGGTCGCCAGGTTGCGCTGGTCACCGGTGGCGCTTGGCTGATCGTGGCCGTCGCAGGTTTGGTTTTGACTTTGCAGTGGGACGGCCTCGACGCAGTAGGCGCTCTAGCGGCTTCGATGTCGGTCGGCATGGTCGTGGGTGCTGTGGTGCTGCTTGCGGTGTTGCGGCGGCTCGCCGGACCTGGTGTGCTCAGCGGATTGCCGCGAGCGACCGTGGCATCCCTGCTGGGTGCAGTGCTCGCCGGTGCCGTTGGCTGGCTGGTGGCGCTGCCTGCTGGTGACGGCGGCTGGGGGAGCGCCTTGGTGTTCTCGGTGCTGTCCGGGCTGGCCGTAGTACTGGTGTATGGCGGTGTTGTGGTGGCTGTGGATCGTTCGGACACTCGTGTGCTCTTGCGGCGTGGTGTCGTCCCAACCGGTGCGGAGGAGAAGCAATGAGGATCGGCCTGCTGCTGGCGGAGTCTCGGGGCGGGATCGGCCAGCACGTCGCCTCACTGGTGCCCCGCTACCTCAAGGCCGGTCACGAGGTGGTGGTCTGCGCCCCACCTGGTACTACGGACCACTTCGACTTCGACGCGGCTGTGGTCGTTGCTCAGGCTCCCGGCCTGCGTGGTTGCGACGTGATCCACGCTCACGGATACAGGGCCGGGATGACCGCTCTGCGCGACCGGTCGCGACTCAGGCCGCTCGTGGTGACCTGGCACAACGCAGTACTGGCTCCTGGACCGCGTGGTGTGGTGATGCGGCTCGGGCAGCGGTTGGTCGCTCGTGGAGCGGATCTGACTCTAGGAGCGTCTAGCGACCTGGTGGAGCTCGCGCGATCGCTAGGTGCCCGGCAGGCCCGGCTCGCTCCGGTGGCCGCTCCAGCTATCCCGGAGGTCCGTACGCCGTCTGCCGCAGTACGGGAGTCGTTGGGGATTGGTGACGGGCCGCTGGTGCTCACTGTGGGTCGCCTGGCGCCGCAGAAGGACTACCCGACGCTACTGTCCGTAGCTGCCGACGTGGCGAAGGACCGGCCTGACGTGGTGTTCGCCGTGGTTGGGGACGGACCGCTCCGGGACAATCTGCAAGCGCGGATCGACGCTGAGGGGCTCCCGGTACGTCTACTGGGCCACCGGAGCGACGTGGCGGACCTCCTGGGGGCTTCCGACGCCTTCCTGCTGACCTCGCACTGGGAGGCCCGGGCTCTGGTGCTCCAGGAGGCGCTGCAGGTCGGTGTACCGGTGGTGGCGACGGCGGTCGGCGGCGTACCGGAGTTGGTCGGCGACAGCGCGGTACTGGCGTTCGCCGGCGACTCGCGGGGGCTGGCGGACGGCATACGGAAAGTTCTCGATGATCCGGCCGCGGCGGCCGCTATGCGGACAGAAGGCCTGAAGTTGGCCGCCGGATGGCCGGATGAAGACGAGGTTGCAAAGAATCTGATGGACATCTACGCGGATCTCGTCGCGACCACTGCTTGACACGAGGTAGCCTTAAAGCCCGTGGACAGAGCTTCGTTCGGGCAGCAGACCAAGCACGTATTCGTCACCGGTGGCGTGGCCTCCAGTCTCGGTAAGGGGCTGACGGCTTCCAGCCTCGGCAGCCTGCTGACGGCGCGGGGCATCCGGGTCACCATGCAGAAGCTGGATCCGTATCTCAATGTGGATCCCGGCACCATGAACCCGTTCCAGCACGGCGAGGTGTTCGTCACCAACGACGGCGCCGAGACCGACCTGGACATCGGGCACTACGAGCGCTTCCTCGACCGGGATCTCTCCCAGGTCGCCAACGTCACCACCGGCCAGGTCTACTCGTCGGTGATCGCGAAGGAGCGCCGCGGCGAGTACTTGGGCGACACCGTCCAGGTGATCCCGCACATCACCAACGAGATCAAGGAACGGATGCTGGCGATGGCCGGCCCCGACGTGGACGTGGTGCTGCACGAGATCGGCGGCACCGTCGGCGACATCGAGTCGCTGCCGTTCCTCGAGGCCGCGCGGCAGGTCCGCCACGACGTCGGCCGCGACAACGTGTTCTTCCTGCACATCTCACTGGTGCCGTACATGGGTCCCAGCGGTGAGCTGAAGACCAAGCCGACGCAGCACTCGGTCGCCGCGCTGCGCTCGATCGGTATCCAGCCCGACGCGATCGTGTGCCGCGCGGACCGGCCGATCCCGGACGGCGTGAAGCGCAAGATCTCGCTGATGTGCGACGTCGACGTCGAGGCCGTGGTGGCCGCGCCGGACGCGCCTTCGATCTACGACATCCCGAAGGTGCTGCACGCCGAGGGGCTGGACGCGTTCGTCGTACGGCGGCTGAACCTGCCGTTCCGTGACGTCGACTGGACTCGCTGGGACGAGCTGCTGCGCGTTGTGCACCACCCTGCTGACGAGGTCACCGTCGCGCTGGTCGGGAAGTACATCGACCTGCCGGACGCGTATCTGTCGGTTGCCGAAGCGCTGCGGGCTGGTGGATTCCACAACGATGCGAAGGTGAATCTGCGCTGGATCGCTTCGGACGAGTGCGCTACGCCTGAGGCCGCGGCCCGGCTGCTCGGGGATGTGGACGCGGTCTGCATCCCGGGTGGGTTCGGGGTACGCGGGATCGAGGGGAAGATCGGCGCGATTCGGTATGCGCGCGAGAACGGCGTACCGATTCTTGGGTTGTGTCTTGGGTTGCAGTGCATGGTGATCGAGGTGGCGCGCGATCTGGCCGGGCTGGTGGAGGCGAATTCTTCCGAGTTCGATCCGGATGCCGAGCAGCCGGTGGTGGCGACGATGGAGGAGCAGAAGCACATCGTCGACGGCGCCGGTGATCTTGGTGGGACGATGCGGCTGGGGCTTTATCCGGCCAATTTGGCTGATGGGTCGATTGTGCGTGGTCTGTATGGGGCGCCGTCGGTGCAGGAGCGGCACCGGCACCGTTATGAGGTCAACAACGCTTACCGGGACAAGCTGGAGACGGCTGGGCTGGTGTTCAGCGGGGTTTCGCCGGACAACGAGCTGGTCGAGTTCATCGAGCTGGATCGGTCGTTGCACCCGTACTTCGTTGCCACCCAGGCGCACCCGGAGCTGCGGTCGCGGCCGACCAAGCCGCATCCGTTGTTCTCTGGGCTGATCGGTGCCGCGTTGGTGCGGCAGCGTGAATCGCGGTTGCCGGTGGAAGAGGTCGCTTTGAAGAAGTCCGCTGCTGCGGCCGCCAAGAAGGCTGACGCTGCTTCTTCTGAGGCCTCGGACGTCTCCAAGGCCTCGGGTGCTTCGGGTGCCGAGCCGGTGAAGGCGCGGTGAAGGACCACCCGGTACTGCGCTTCGGCGCCGGGCTGGCCGATTCGCGGGAATCCTGGGCGGTCTCGTCGTCCGAGGTCGTGCATTCGACCGGCCGCGTGATCTTCGTACGGCGGGACCAGGTGGTCCCGCCCGCCGGCGGTGAGCCTTTCGTACGGGATGTCGTGGTCCATCCGGGTGCGGTGGGTGTCGTCGCACTGGACTCGCAGAACCGGATGCTGTTGGTCCGCCAGTACCGCCACCCCGTCGGCTACCGCCTGCTGGAGCCGCCGGCCGGCCTGCTCGACGTCGCAGGCGAGGACTACCGGATCGGCGCCGAGCGCGAACTCTGGGAAGAGGCCGCCACCAAGGCCGCCGACTGGCGAGTCCTGGTCGACGCCTTCACCTCACCCGGCCTGACCAACGAGGCGGTCCGGATCTTCCTGGCTCGAGACCTGTCCGAGGCCACCGAGACCTACGACCGCCTGCACGAAGAAGCGGACATGGAAACGGTCTGGGCCCCTCTGGTCGACGTAGTAGGAGCCGCCCTGGCCGGCGACCTCCACAACCCCATCCTCGTCATGGGCTCACTCGCCGCCTGGACAGCCCTCAACGGCCCCGGCTTCGACTCCCTCCGCCCAGCAGACGCCCCCTGGCCCGCCAAAGACTGACCCCGCCCGCGGTCGGCTAGAAGTTGGGGGCTTGAACACCAAACCGGGACTGCGGACATGAAATGACCTGTTCACCGTCCCGATTTGGTGTTCAAGGTCCCCATTTCTGGCTGGCTCCGGGCACCCGAGATTGCTCCGGCGCCAGGATCGAGGCCGGACATCACGAACTACTAGGGGCGCGGCTTCGTGGGGTTATTCGTCGGCGAGTTCGGTGAAGAGGGTCAGCTGGATGCCGCCGGGGGTTTCTAGGCGGGCGTTGAGGGAGTTCCACGGGGTTTCGGGTGGGTTCGGCGATGACGGTGGCGCCGGCCCTTGGCGAGTTGGGCTGTGGTGGCGGCGGAGTCGTCGACTTCCAGTGCGACGCGGAACTTGCCTGCGACGCGTTGGCCGACTTCGACCCGGTCGATGAAGTCTGCTTGGTTCGGGTCGGCGATCTCCAGGGTGGCCCGGCCCGCCTCCAGGATCATCACGCGGCCGTCCTCGGACGAGTACGACTCGCGTTCCGTGAGGCCGAGTACGTCGCGGTAGAACGCCACCGCCTCGTCGTAGTCCGGTGCCGTGACCACCAGCCGAAGTTCCTTCACACCCATCCGATTGCCTCCAAGTCTTGCGGTGCCTGAACACACCGATGGTCCCCTCAAGAGACTGAGGGCACCATCGGTTTGTTGTCAGAAGGTGAACTGGCGGGCGATCAGGATCTTGGTGGTGCGGTTGGGGGTGCCGTCGACCGGGGCCGGGTCTTCGGGGGTGGGTTGTACGCCTGCTGCGGCTACTCGGTCCAGGGCCTTGAGGCCCAGGCGGTCGATGGTGCCGAAGACTGTGTAGTCGGGGCGGAGGCGGGAGTCGGCGAAGACCAGGAAGAACTGGCTGCCGTTGGTGTTGGGGCCTGCGTTGGCCATGGCCAGGGTGCCTCGGGCGTAGACCTTGCTAGTGCCGGTGGGGTCTGTCGGCCAGTTCGGAAGGTCCGTGGGGAGCTCGTCCTTGTAGGAGTAGCCGGGGCCGCGTTCTCCGGTGGCCGTGGGGTCACCGCACTGGAGGACCTTGAGGGTGGAGTACAGGGTCAGGCGGTGGCAGGTGGTGAAGTCGTAGAAGCGACTGCGAGCCAGGTGCAGGAAACTTTGCACTGTGCAAGGTGCCTTGGCGCGGTCCAGCGACAGCAGCATCGGGCCCTGGTTGGTGGCGAGCAGGAGCTTGACGATGCCCTTGTTCGGAGTCTTCGCAGGGTCCGGCGGCAAGGAGACAGGGCGCGGCGACGGGTCGTCGGGTGTGGCCGTGTACTTGCAAGGGCCGTTGGTAGTTCCGGTCGCCGGGTTCAGTAGTTGACCCGTCTCTGCGAGCTGCGGGGTCGACTGCGGCACTGTCAACAGAGCAGGTGCCGGCTGGGTCGCTGCCAGCGCCGTACCGGTCGTGGTCAGCAGTCCTGCGATGGTCAACGCGGTACACGCGATGACACTCGTGGCTCTCATCGATGTATCTCCTCTATGTGCCCTGGGCGGTCGGGATCAGCCGGTGGCCAGCGTGAAGATCCGCAGGTCGCGGTTCTTCGGCAGCGTCACGCTAACCGGCGCCTTGCCCGCCGGGAAGGTCACTGGTGCTGTGGCGAAGATGTTGGTGGCTACGTTGTCGCGGCCGCCACCTGCTTCATTCCGGTACGGCGTGGTCGCGAGGACCAGGTTGCCGTAGTGGACGGTGTCGCCGCCGCCACCCAAGGTCCAGTCGCTGAAGGACAGGTCGATCGGGGCGGTGCTCCCGTCGGAGTACATCAACGTGGCTGTCGTCTGCTGGTTGCCGTTCACCGCGCTGCCGACGAACGACAGCTTGGTGGCGCCGGCAGGGAGGTCCAGGTTGAGCAGTTGCCCGTCGGCCGGCACGTTGTCGGGATCACCGACCGGTACGTCCGGCCAGGTGAGTGTGAGGCCGTCCTTGGTGACAGTGCCGCCCGGCGCGAGTCCTGCGGCTGTAAGAGCCTGCCGCGAGTAGCTGACTCCACCACCGTCGTAGTCCGCCTCGTTGTGATCGCCAGCGTCATCAGAAGCGGCTACACCTTCGCGTAGTACGGAGAAGGTGTTCGGCAGGCCGACAACGACCGTGAACCCGAGCCGGGGGAGCGCAGTACCGTCTCCTGCCTTAAGTGCAACGGTCACCTGGTAGCGGCCGTCCGGAGTACCAGCAGCCGCACTGATTCGTACTGGAGCTCCACCGACGCCACTGGCCTGATCCACTGTGAAGGAACCACTTGCAGGAGACGCAGTAAGGCCGGCGGGGGTTGTGACCGAGTACTGCACGGTACTGGCGTCCCCACTCAACCGGTGCGCCTTGATCGTGACCGGTTCGCTAGTGGTGCCGGGGGCAACGACTACTCGGCTTTTGTCGGTAGCGGTCTGGAACGGGATCTCACCAGTCCGCCAGGAGGGCGGTGCATCGGCAGCAGCGGCGCCCCAAGCCGTGTTGGCCGTAGTGCCGAGCTTGAAGTCGAGCGTGCCGCCCCGGTTGGCGAACGACTCGGACAGCCATGCCTTGCTCGTACTACGTCCGTCCACCTTCAGCGATTGGACGTACGTCGCCGGGGCGCCCGCAGCGTTGATCCGGATCGTGCGGCCCTTGTCGCGGTGGATCACTGCGCTCGGAAACAGGGGCGCACCTACCTGCAGGTCCGCACGACTAGGTACGTCCGGGTAGAGCCCAAGCGCGGTCCACACGAACCAGGACGACATGGCGCCCAGGTCGTCATTGCCAGGGATGCCACCGGTCGTGGTGTTCCACAGCTGGGTCATCGCCTGCCGCAGCGTCTCCTGCGTCTTGTACGGCTGCCCGACGTAGTTGTAGATCCAGGGCGTGTTGATGGACGGCTCGTTGTCCATCTCGGCGTGCAGGTCGCCGGAACCCGTCAGTGCCCAGTTGCCGTCGGCATCCTTGAAGAACGCGTCCAGCCGATCGGCCGCCTTCGCGGTACCGCCCATCGCATCGAACAGCCCGGCGCGGTTGTGTGGAATCATCCACGTGTACTGCGCGCTGCTGCCCTCCGCGAAGCCGTCGCCGGTCGCCGGGTCGAACCCGGGCCAGGCGCCGTTGTCGTCGCGGTTCTGGATGTAGCCGCCGTTCTCGGGGTTGAACACGTTCTGCCAGTACTGCGACCGCCTGAGGAACTGGTCGTACGTCGACTTGTCCCCGACCCGCGCAGCGAGTTGAGCGAGCGCGAAGTCGTCAGTGGTGTCCTCCAGCGTCTCGACGGCACCGCCCCAGGCGTTTGACTTGGTGGGGAGGTAGTGCAGCGCCAGGTACTTGTCGAGCGACGGGCGCTGGCCGATCGACATCACCGGCTTGCCTGCCGAGCTGAGGTCCTTCTCGGTCGGGACAGTGGCGGCTTTGACCAACGACTTCAGCGCAGTACGGGCGTCGAAGTTCGTACCGCCGAAGGCGTAGATACCTGCAACGGCAGGGGCGGACGGGTCGCCTGTCATGACCGCAGTACTGCCGGAGGCGTGCGTCCAACGGTCCCAGATGCCGTTGTTCTGC
Organism: Kribbella qitaiheensis; assembly: GCF_014217565.1. Lineage (NCBI taxonomy): Bacteria > Bacillati > Actinomycetota > Actinomycetes > Propionibacteriales > Kribbellaceae > Kribbella > Kribbella qitaiheensis. Next base: position 1,792,808 of record NZ_CP043661.1, on the reverse strand, counting down.
TGGGCTTGGTTGAGCAACGACTGCGCGATGTCACCGGCCTTGCGTGGTTCCAGCAGGGTCAGGAGTTGCAGCTGCGACCTGTAGACGTCCCAGCCCGAGAAGGTCGCGTACTGCGCAGTCTGTCCGTGCTGCACGCGGTGTGGCTTCTGGTCGAAGCCCCAGTACTGGCCGTTGACGTCGCTGAACACGTTCGGGTGCAGCAGCGCGTGGTAGAGCGCGGTGTAGAAGGTGGTGCGCCGGTCGGCCGTGCCACCGCCGATCTCGATGCTGTTGAGCTGATCACGCCAGGCCTGCTTCGCACGTGACGCTGTCTTGTCCAGTGAGGTGCCACGTGGGTTCTCGGCCTTCAGGTTGGCAGCAGCGTTGGCCTCGCTGACATACGAGATGCCGATGCGCATGTTGACCGTCTTGGCGTCGAACCCGACGTACCCGCCGGAGCCCTTGTTCGCAGGCATCCACCCGTCGGTCCCGTACGTCGTACCGCCGTGTGCGCTGGTTGATCCGGGAGTGACGGTGGTGTCCTGCCAGGTGCCGGTCTTCGCGAACGGCTGGTCGAACTCGGCGACGAAGTGCAGCGTGTAGTAGCTCCGCTGGCCGACCGACGCGAGGTACCCGCAGAAGTTGCCGCTCGTCACGGAGCCGGTGACAGTCTGCCTGGCCGGGTCGATCGACACCTGCGCGTCGCTGGAGCCGACCTCGGAGTTCGACGTACGGAACATGACCGTCGCCGGCTTGTCCTGCGGGAAGGTGAACTTGGCCGAGCCGGTCCTGGTGGTCGCGGCGAGTTCGGCGGAGGCACCGGAGTCGAGGCCGACCTTGTAGTACCCGGGCTTGGCGATCTCGTTCGCGTGCGAGAACGTGCTCGCGTAGACCTCGTCCTTGGCGTCCGCCTGCGGCGACGAGGTGACGTCACCGGCGTACGGGAGGATGGGGATGTCGCCCGAGCCGCCGGCACAGCCCGTGCCCGACATGTGGGTCAGGCTGAAGCCGCGGATCTTCGGGGCGGAGTACAGGTAGCCGCCGGGCGCGGCCGTGCGGTAGGCGTTGCCGCGGCTGGTCTCGGGGCTGAACGAGAACATCCCGAACGGGGTGACCGCGCCCGGGAAGACGTTGCCGGCGTTGGTCGTCCCGATCAGCGGGTCGACCTGCTCGGTCGGATCGGCGGAGCTGGTGGTGATACTGCTCTGCCCGGCGGAATCAGGCGCCTTGAGGTTGCGCAGGGTCGGATCCAGAGGTGTCGCTGTCGTTGGTTGATGCTGACCTGGAGCTGCGCCGGGTGGTGCCGGGCCGGGGCCGGCTTGCGCGGTGGCGGCCAGGGCAAGGGCTGAGATCACCGATCCGGCGAGTACTGCGGTCGCACGGCGGCTGCTGCGGTTCTTCACGGGGGTTCCCCACCTTCGACGTCGAGACAACGTCGCTACGCAAAGCGCAGTGACGGGGTCACGGGCGGCGTGACATCGTTGTCAGCAATAAATAGCCGACGCCGTCACGGCGCGTCAAGGGTTCCTGCACGTTCCGCAACTACTGCTGACCACAGAGGGACCGGCCGCAGTCGCGGCGCCGACGGTCAGAGCTCGAAGGCCTGGCAGCCGGAGGTTGGCCAGAGCTCGAAGGCCTGGCAGTCGGAGGTTGGCCAGAGCTCGAAGGCCTGGTGGTCAGAGCTCGGCGAAGGTTGGTGGGTCAGAGGTCGTACGCCGGTGGGTGGCGCGGCTGGTAGAGGCCGAGTTCGCCGCCGCCGGGGAGGCGGATCGAGGTCAGGATGCCCCAGCGCTGGTCCTCGACCGGACGAACGAACTCGACACCGCTCGCGGTCAGCTCCGCGACCGTCTGCTCGAGGTCGTCGCACATCAGGAACAACTCGTGCGACTCCGCGTCGCCGGTCGGGTGGACGGCGACCTCGGCCGGCGGCAGCTTGAAGATCAGCCAGCCGTGGCCGGCGTCGACGTGCCGATACCCGAGCACGTCCTTGAGGAAGGCCCGGTCGGCCTCGGCGTCCTGGCTGTAGATGATGACGTGCGCGCCATTGATCACCCTGCCGACGATAGACCCGCGTTGGCCTCGGAGACGGTGCGGCGGGAGTCAGCCGGCGGCGATGCCCAGTGGGGTTCCGGAGATCTCGGCCAAGGCGTAGGCGACGGTGCGAGCGTTGGACCGGGCTTCCGCGTCGGGCATCGCGGGGAGGATGTCGTCCCAGGCGGCGATCATCGCGCCGCGGAGCTGCATCATGCCGAGCGGGCGGGCGAGGAACCAGATGTGGAAGTGCTCGCTGCCGTCGCCCCAGCGGTTGAAGTGGGTCCGGCCGACCCCTTCGATCCGGCGGATCGCCCCGGCCACGCGCTGAATCATCGGACCGAGCGTCGCCGTCAGCTCAGGCGGCAGATTGTCGAGCCGGTAATGCTCCCGCGGCACCAGCAACGCCACCATCTGCAGCCCGGTCTGGAACCCGCCCTTGAGCACCCACTGCTCGTCGCCCCACATCGCACTGTGCTCGGGATCGGCGCAGGTCATACAGGGCTTTCCGCCGGCTTCACCGACCCGAGGCGGCTCAGGCACCACCGGCTCGGCCAGCGGCGCCACCTGGATCTCACCCTCGAACGGAAAGAACGGATCCTCCAGCAGGGGTTCCACCGCCACCCGCTCCCCATACGGAAGCCTGCGGTGGTAGTCGGACGGCAACTCAACATCACTCATACCCCGAACTCTGCCCAGTCCGCCCCGGCTACGCCACTACATTGCACTGACCTGCAGTTGCGCGAAGCGTCATTTCATGGCCTATGTCAATGGAGTTGGCCCACTGCTGACACTGTGCCTATTCGGCTTTCCCGTTGCGTGAAGCAGCATTTCGTGGCTGCTGTGGCAGGTCGATAGCGTCGATTCATGGAATACATTTTTCGATCGGCCGAAGAAATCGCTACCGCGTTGCGTGCCGGCGAGGTGACCTCGGTGGAACTGACCGACGAGGCGATCGCCCGGATCGAGCGCGACGACAAGGTGATCAACGCAATCTGTGTGCCGGACTTCGACCATGCGCGGCACGGCGCGCGCCGTGCCGACCAGGCGCGCGCCCGCGGCGAGGACGGGCCGCTGCTCGGTATTCCGGTGACGGTCAAAGAGTCCTACAACATGGCCGGGCTGCCCACGACCTGGGGCATGCCGCACTACGCGAACTATGTGCCGGCCGAGGACGCGGTAGCGGTGGCGCGATTGAAGGCCGCCGGCGCGGTGGTGCTCGGTAAGACCAATGTGCCGTTGGGGCTGCAAGATTTGCAGAGCTTCAACGAGATCTACGGCACCACCAACAACCCGTGGGATCACGATCGCACCCCGGGTGGATCCTCCGGCGGATCAGCGGCGGCCCTTGCGTCCGGATTCGGCGCGCTGTCCATCGGCTCCGACATCGGCGGTTCGTTGCGCACGCCCGCGCATTTCTGCGGTGTCTACGCGCACAAGCCGACGCTCGGGCTGGCGGCGAACCGCGGAATGGTCCCGCCGCCCGCGCCGGCATTGCCGGTCGATCTCGACCTCGCTGTCGTCGGGCCGATGGCGCGCACCGCCCGCGACCTCACGCTGCTGCTCGACGTCATGGCCGGGCCGGACCCGCTGACGCTCGGCGTCGCGCACGACGTGACGCTGCCGCCCGCGCGTCACGAGCGGCTGTCCGGCTTCCGGGTCTTGGTCCTCGACGAGCATCCGCTCATTCCGACCGGGTCCGCTGTGCGGGCGGGCGTGAACCGAGTGGCCGACGCGCTCGTCGCCGGCGGCGCCCGCGTCGAACGGCACAGTCGGTTGCTGCCCGATCTGATCGAAGCCGCGACGCTCTACATGCAGTTGCTGGTTTCGGGCACCGTTGCACGTTTTCCCGTCGAAGCGCACGAGCAGCTGCGGGCCAGCGTCGCCGGACTGAGCCCGGACGACCAGAGTCTCGATGCGGCGCGGCTGCGCGGCATGGTGTTCAGCCACCTCGACTGGATCGAGGCGAACAACCGTCGCGAACTCCACCGCCACGGCTGGCGCCAGCTTTTCGCCGAGTTCGATGCCGTGGTGTGTCCGATCACGCCGACTCCCGCGTTCCCGCACGACCACCACCCGAATCTGCTGGAACGCCGGATCGACATCGACGGCGTCGAGTACCCGTACTTCGACCAGCTCGTCTGGGCCGGTCTGGCGACCATGCCCGGCCTGCCCGCCACCGCCGTACCGGCGGGCAGGTCCCCCGAGGGCCTGCCGGTGGGAGTGCAGCTCATCGGTCCGATGTTCGAGGACCGCACCCCGCTGCGGCTGGCCGAACTGCTCGAGCAGAGGATCGGCGGGTTCCAGGTCCCGGAGTAGGGGCGTACTACCGGGTGTCCGTCGAGGACGAGATGCGTGGGGGCGTGTCGGTAGCGTTCGGGTATGGCTACTGATGAGGTGGAGCGGCCGGAGTTGGCTGAGGTGCTCGGGCTGGTGGCGCATCCCGAGGGTGGGTGGTTTCGGGAGACGTGGCGGTCGGAGGTGGCGTTCGAGCCTGCGGGGTACGGCGGGGAGCGGGCCAGTGCTACGGCGATCTACTTCATGCTCGCGCCGGGGGAGGAGTCGCGGTGGCATCGGGTGCGGTCGGCCGAGATCTGGTTGTGGCACTCGGGTGGGCCGTTGACGCTCGATCTCGGGGGAACCGGTGATGAGCCAGGTGAGGCCGAGCCGGTCACGCTGGGGCCGGATGTGAAAGGCGGGCAGCAGCCGCAGGTCGTCGTACCGGCGGGTGCGTGGCAGGCGGCGAGGCCGGCAGGAGACCAGCCGGTGCTGGTCTCCTGCATCGTCTCGCCCGGGTTCGACTTCGCCGACTTCACCCTGCGCTGAAGGCGAAGCAGGAAAACTAGAGCAATACGGCGGCCAGGGCTTCGTAGCCGGGGAGCAGGTCGGGGCCTTCCTTGCCGATTTGCTGGATGGCGATCTGGTCGGCGCCGGCTTCCAGGTGGGCGGTGAGGCCGTCGGCGATCTCGACCGCGGTGCCGTGGAGGACCAGTGCGTCGACCAGGTCGTCGCTGCCGCCGTCGGCGAGGTCGTCGTCGGTGTAGCCGAGGCGCTTCAGGTTGGTCACGTAGTTCGACAGCTTGAAGTAGGTCGCCAGGTAGTCGCGTGCGACTGCGCGCGCGATCTCCTTGTCGGTCTCCAGCACGACCTTCTGCTCCGGCACCAGCAGTACTCCGTCGCCGAGCGTCGATCGCGCCTGACGAGTGTGCTCCGGCGTCGTCAGGTACGGCACTGCGCCCGCAGTACGGGCAGCTGACAACTTGAGTACGCGCGGGCCGAGTGCCGCGAGCATCCGCCGTTCCATCGGGACCTTGCCGTCGTCGAGCGTGTCGAGATAGTCGACAAGCGTCTCGTACGGCGCCTTGTACTCGCCTGTTTGCTCGCGGTGGCCGATCCCCACGCCGAGCATGAAGCGCCCGGGGGACTCCTCCTCCAGCCGGTGGTACGACTCCGCCACCGTCGCCGCGTCGGCTTTCCACGCGTTCACGATGCTGGTGCCGACGACAACCGAACTCGTCGCGGCCAGCAGTACTTCGGCGTCCCGCAGGTCGGCCGTCGGCGAAGCGCCCAGCCAGAGCGTGCCGTAGCCGAGTTGCTCGAGTCCGACCGCGAGCTCGGGCCCCCATTTGTGGGTCTGGTGCCAGACCCCGACGCGTCCCAGATCGACCGCCACGTCCTACCCCTCTCGTCAAGAACTTCCGTTCATGGCAACCCTGGGCGGAGGGCCGGTCATTCCCCCGCGCCGGAAATTCGCCGGGCGGAGAAAGGCGACATAGGCAAGCATCCCTGACGCCCCCGCAGGTACGTCAACGATCGTTGCGAGGGCAATGATCCGCCCAGGCCGGGCAAGTGCTCAAACTCACCGGCGGAGCAGCACCCGACCGGCAACGATGCCAGGTTCAGCGATGCGCGGCAATCGACGGGATCCGGATCGCCGGGCCACCGCTGCCTCTTCGGACATCGGACGTCCTCCCCGATCGTTTCAGGATGGGGTACCGGAAGGTCTCCAGGACAGAGCTCTCCCGGGAGTGCAAAGCACTGGTGCTGCCTTGTGCAAAGCACGGGTACTGCCTTGTGCAAAGCACGGGTACTGCCTTGTGCAAAGCACTTGTGCTGCCTTGTGCAAAGCACTGGTTAAGGCGAAGGAAAGATTTGCGTCAATAATGCGCGAACGCGCCGAGGGGCCTTCCAGAGCGTGGATCCGGGTGCCAACCTCACGTCGTGCCACGACGTCTTACGAGAGTGTAACCGGACTGCCGTGCCAGTCGTTGGCGCGTCGGGACCGGACAAGACCAACCGGTCGGGTGGTATGAACCTCGCGGGCTTACACTCGGCATCGACCTGGCGTTCCCAACCCCTCGTAACGGCCGGGCCGCGGACCACAGCGAGGTGAGCCGCACACCCTGGAAACGGAAGAAGGGCAAGTTGTGAAGGTCGGAGTTCCGAAGGAAGTCAAGAACCACGAGTACCGGGTGGCGATCACCCCGGCCGGTGTGCACGAGTTCGTGCGCAACGGGCACGAGGTTCTGATCGAGCAGGGCGCCGGCAGCGGTTCGCTGCTCCCCGATGAGGAGTTCGTCGCGGCCGGTGCGCGGATCGTGCCGACGGCCGATGACGTCTGGGCCGACGCCGAGCTGGTGCTGAAGGTCAAGGAGCCGGTGCCGGAGGAGTACCACCGGATGCGCAAGGACCAGGTGCTGTTCACCTACCTGCACCTGGCCGCCAGCCCCGAGACCACCACGGCGCTGACGAGGTCCGGCATCACCGGGATCGCGTACGAGACGGTCCAGCTTCCGGACGGATCGCTCCCGCTGCTCGCCCCGATGAGCGAGGTCGCGGGCCGGCTGGCGCCGCAGGCGGGCTCGTACCACCTGATGGCCAACGGCGGCGGCCGCGGCGTCCTGATGGGTGGCGTCTCCGGCGTGCACGCGGCTCGCGTGGTCGTCATCGGCGCCGGTGTCGCCGGGATGAACGCGGCGGCGATCGCGCTCGGCATGCAGGCCGAGGTGCAGCTGTTCGACCGCAACATCGCCCGCCTCCGCGACGCCGACCGGACGTACCAGGGTCACCTGCGGACGGTCGCCTCGAACGCCTTCGAGATCGAGCGCGCCGTCCTCGAGGCCGACCTGGTCATCGGTGCGGTCCTGGTCACCGGGGCGAAGGCGCCGAAGCTGGTCAGCAACGACCTGGTGAGGCAGATGAAGCCGGGCAGCGTGCTCGTCGACATCGCCATCGACCAGGGCGGCTGCTTCGAGGACTCGCACCCGACCACGCACGCCGACCCGGTCTACAAGGTGCACAACTCGCTGTTCTACTGCGTCGCCAACATGCCTGGCGCGGTGCCGAACACCTCGACGTACGCGCTCACCAACGTGACCCTTCCGTACGCCGTGGAGCTGGCGAACCTGGGATGGCGGGAGGCGCTGAAGAACGACCACAGCCTCGCGCTCGGCCTGAACACCTTCGACGGCCACGTCACCTACGGCCCGGTCGCCGAGGCACACGGCCTGGACCAGCTGAAGCTCGACGAGGTCCTGGTCTGAATCGGCAAGACTGTCCCGCATGAGCAGTGAGGTGGGTAGGGCGGTCAGTTCGTATCTCGACCATCTGACGGTCGAACGCGGGCTGGCCGCCAACACCCTGGCGTCGTACCGGCGGGACCTGCGCCGGTACGACGGGTATCTCGGCAGCACCGGGATCGACAGCCTGGGTCGCGTCACCGAGACCGTCATCGGCGACTTCCTGATGCGGCTGCGCGAGGGCGACGCCGATCATCCGCCGCTGACCGCGTCGAGTGCCGGGCGGACCGTGGTCGCCGTTCGCGGGTTCCACAAGTTCTGCCTGCGCGAGGGTCTGACCGCGGTCGACCCAGCCGCCGCGGTGAAGCCGCCGACTCCGCCGCAACGGTTGCCGAAGGCCCTTTCCGTGGACGAGATCAGCCGGATCCTGACCGCCGCGGCCGGCGCCGAGGCGGAGCCCGCAGTACTGGCGACCCGTGACGCCGCGTTGCTGGAGTTCCTCTACGGAACGGGCGCGCGCATCTCGGAGGCGGTCGGTCTCGACGTGGACGAGGTCGACCTGGAGACCGGCACGGTTCTGCTCCGCGGCAAGGGCAGCAAGGAGCGCGTCGTACCGGTCGGCTCCTACGCCCGCGTCGCGCTCTCGGCGTATCAGGTCCGCGGTCGTCCCGATCTGGTCGGCCGGGGTCGCGGCTCGCACGCGTTGTTCCTGAACGCCCGCGGCGGCCGGCTCTCCCGGCAAAGCGCCTGGACCGTACTGCGGCGCGCGGCCGAGCGGGCCGGGATCGCCAAGGAGATCTCGCCGCACACGCTCCGGCACTCGTTCGCCACGCATCTGCTCGACGGCGGCGCCGACGTGCGGGTGGTCCAGGAACTGCTCGGCCACGCCTCCGTCACCACTACGCAGGTCTACACACTCGTCACGGTCGACAAGCTCCGCGAGGTCTACGCGACCTCGCATCCGCGCGCCCTCTCCGGCTGATCGGACCGCGCGCCTACCGTGGCGCGGGTGGCGAAGGCACCGGCGACGGCGGAAGAGCGGCACGCGAGCTGGCTGGAGCTGTTCTTCGACCTGACCGTCGTTGCCGCGGCGAGGGGACCCGAAAGGGCGTAGTACGAAGCGGTGTGCAATCATTCGGTCACGGTTGGTCATTCTGGCGGTGTGATCGGCCGCGTCCGGAAGGCCGACCGACCCCGCTGCGGAGTGGCTGGTTGAGAGTGCTTGAATGCACGCTTACAGTCGCTGGGATCGCCCGTATCGGTTGAAAGGTTTGACGAGTCATGAACGAGTCGACATTCCCGGGCACCCAGCACCTGCCGCCGTCGATGGAGCCGATCCCGTCGACCCCGGACCCGGCGCCCGCCACGCCAGCAGAACAGGCCCCGAGCCAGCCCGCACCCGCCGCGCCTCCGGCACCGGTACGGGCCGTCACCCCACCCAGCAACTATGCGGAGATGCCCCGGCCGACGGCCAAGCTCACCGCGGAGGACATGGCACCTGTGAATGACCCGCACGGGCCGAGGAACAAGATCGGACCGACCGGACGGCCGCTTCCCGATCTGCCGGAGGTGAAGCCGCCGACCAGGCGCGGACCCGCCGTGGTGATCGCGATGTGTAACCAGAAGGGTGGCGTCGGCAAGACCACGACGACCATCAACCTTGGCGCCGCGATCGCCGAGACCGGGCGCAAGGTGCTGCTGATCGACTTCGACCCGCAGGGCTCGGCCTCGATCGGGCTCGGCGTGCAGCCGCACGACCTCGAGCTGTCGGTCTACAACCTGCTGATGCAGCGCGACATCACCCCCGCCGAGGTGATCCAGGCGACCCGGGTGGAGAACCTCGACCTGCTGCCGGCCAACATCGACCTGTCCGCGGCCGAGGTGCAACTGGTCCAGGAGGTCGCCCGCGAGTACACGCTGCAGCGGGTGCTGGAGCCGATCATCCCGCTGTACGACGTGATCCTGATCGACTGCGCGCCGTCCCTGGGCCTGCTCACCGTGAACGCGCTGACCGCGTCCAACGGCATCGTCGTACCGCTGGAGTGCGAGTTCTTCGCGCTCCGCGGGCTGGCGATGCTGACCGACACGATCGGCAAGGTGCAGGACCGGCTGAACCCGAAGCTGGAGATCGTCGGCATCCTCGGCACCATGTTCGACGGCCGCACCACGCATGCCCGGGAGGTGCTCGACCGGGTCGTCCAGGCCTTCGACGAGCGTGTCTTCCACACCGTCATCCGGCGTACCGTCAAGTTCCCCGAGACCACGGTCGTCGGCGAGCCGATCACGACGTACGCGCCATCGTCCCAAGCGGCTACCCAGTACCGCGACCTTGCCAAGGAGGTGCTGGCGCGTTGTCCCGCCGGGTGAGCCTGCCAGGTGCCAGCGAGCTGTTCGGGGGTGCGGCACCTCAGCAGACCAGACCCGAGAAGCGCACAGCCACTGACGGATCGTCGTTCGACGACCGCCCCGGTTCCAACGGGCGGTCCCGGACGGCTGTCGTCGAGGATCGCAAGTCCAGTGGCCGGATCCGGCACGACACGAAGATCACCGTGTACGTGACCGAGGAAGAGCTGCTCGGCCTGGAACAGACCAGACTCGCGTTGCGAGCCGAGCACGGCCTGACCGCGGACCGCGGCCGGATCGTCCGCGAGGCGATCGACGTACTGCTGGCCGATTTCGTCGACCACGGCCCGGACTCGGTCCTGGTCCAGCGCCTGCGGGCCGCTGAGTCAGCCGCGGAGCCTGCCTCGTCATGAGCGACGCCCCCACCTCGGAACTGCCGATCGAGCTGCCGGGCGCTACCGACCCGGAGCTGCCGACGGCTGCCGAGGGCAAGGGCTTCAGCGTTCACCTGGTCAACTTCGAGGGTCCGTTCGACCTGTTGCTGCAGCTGATCAGCAAGCACAAGCTCGACATCACCGAGATCTCGCTGTCCCAGGTCACCGACGACTTCATCGCGCACATCAAGGCGCTCGGGTCGGAGTGGGACCTGGACCAGACCTCGGAGTTCTTGCTGATCGCGGCGACATTGCTGGATCTGAAGGCGGCCCGGCTGCTGCCGCAGGGCGATGTCGAGGACCACGAGGATCTGGCGCTGCTGGAGGCGCGCGACCTGTTGTTCGCGCGGTTGTTGCAGTACCGCGCGTTCAAGCAGATCGCGGCGTTGATGCAGACGCGGATGGCGGAGGAAGCCAAGCGCTTCCCGCGTGCTGTCGGGATGGAGCCGCGGTTCGCCGATCTGCTTCCCGAAGTACTGCTCGGGATTGATCCGGCCGGGCTTGCCGCGCTGGCTGCTCGCGCGATGGCGCCGAAGGACATCATTCCTGAGGGGGTGTCGCTGGCGCACTTGCACGCACCGGCTGTGACGGTTCGCGAGCAGGCGCTGGTGATCGTGGATCGGTTGCGCCGGCAACGCAGTACTACGTTCCGTGCGCTGGTCGCCGACTCGCCGGACACGGTCACGACGGTTTGCCGGTTTTTGGCGTTGCTCGAGTTGTTCCGTGAGGCGGCGGTGTCGTTCGACCAAGTGACGCCGTTGGGGGAGCTGACGATCCGGTGGACCGGTGCCGACGACGGTGAGATCGATGTCAGCGACGAGTTCGACGAGGTGGCGGAAGCGGAGTCGGGTGAAGGCGAAGCGCCGCTGGTACCGGAGGAGACGCCGGAGTGGTTCGAGTCCGGCACCCCGGTGACCGTCGACGATCCGCCCGACCCCGAGAACACAGCAGTCCAGAACGAGACGGTGGACCAGTGACCGAAAACCAAACCACAACCGACCTCGACACCTCGCCCGAGGTGGAAACCGAGGAAGGCGCAGTGGAGACGCCCGACGCCGGCAGCGCGGTCGAAGGAGCGGACGCCGCGACCGCGGATGCGCTGGAGTCGGTAACCGGGACCGAGCAGGTTGTCGACCGCGAGCCCGAGCCCGACATCGCGGTCGACGACGCGGCCGCCTCGGCGGTCGCCGAGGGTGAGGGCGAGGTCGACCCCGCCTCAGCGGTCGCCGAGGATGAGGGCGACGAGATCGACCTCGCCTCCGCCTCTGTGGTTGCCGAGGGTGAGGGTGCGCCGTTCGGGGATGACGAAGGGGTGTTGTCGGGGGCTGAGGTTGTTGTTGATGACGCGACGATGCGACGGGCGCTGGAAGCTATTTTGATGGTGACGGACGAGCCGTTGCCGGCGCTGGCGTTGGCGCGGACCGTCGGGCGCCCGACCGGGGACGTCGCGAATGCGCTGAACGAGCTTGCGGGTGAGTACACCGAGCAGGGACGTGGGTTCGACCTGCGTGAGGTCGGCGGCGGCTGGCGGTTCTACACGCGCGCCGACACCGCGCAGTACGTCGAACGCTTTGTCCTGGACGGGCAGCAGTCGAGATTGACCCAGGCGGCTCTGGAGACGCTGGCCGTGGTCTCGTACAAGCAGCCGGTCAGTCGCGCGCGGGTCTCGGCGATCCGTGGCGTCAACGTCGACGGCGTGATGCGCACGCTGATCAGCCGCGGCCTGGTCGAGGAGGCCGGCTCGGACACGGAATCGCAGGCGACCCTGTACCGGACCACCTCGTACTTCCTGGAACGGATGGGCATGCAGAGCCTGGACGACCTGCCCGAACTCGCGCCTTACCTCCCCGATATGGACGACATGGAAGAAGAACTCGCCGCCCAGAACGCCCAGGCACCGGCGGAAGGCGAGTCGGCTGAGGCCGCCGAGCCAACCGAGGCGTCTGCGCCAACCGGGGCGTCTGCGCCAACCGAGGCGTCCGCGCCGACTGATGCGTCGGAGGCAACTGACTCCGAAGCCGAGATCGACGAGGCCGACACCGCCAGCGCCATAGTCGACGACGCCGAGGAGAGCGATCTTCCCGGCGACGAGGTCGTTCAGTCCGGCGTGGGGGAGTGGGTGGCTGAGGATGCGGGGGACGGGGAAGAGTTGGAGTCGGCTGAGGAGCTGGAGGCCGGCGGGGACGAGATCGGGACCGACGTCGACCCTGCCGAGATCCCGTCCGTCGAAGAAGATGCCGATGGCAACGATGAAGAAGGTGGGCCCGCGGATTCCGACGCTGCTGAAGGTGATTCCGCCGAGTCGGACGATACTGCGAGTGATGGAGAGTCGGACACCGCCGAGGTGACCAACGACGAGGCCGAAGACGCGGTCGACGGGTTTGACGAGGATGACGAGTCTGCGGATGAGCGGCTTGAGGCTGCTGAGGAGTTGGAGGCGGCGGGGGCGCCGAGTGGGTTCGACGGTGACGGGGAGTCGGTAGGCGGCACTTCGCAGTACGGGACAGAGGCGAACGATCGCGATGAGTGACACCGAAGAGACCGGCATCCGCCTGCAGAAGGCGCTGGCGCAGGCAGGGATCGCCAGCCGACGGAATTCTGAACTCCTGATCGAGCAGGGGCGGGTCGAGGTGGACGGCGCCGTGGTGACGGAGTTCGGCACCCGGGTTGATCCTGCCGTGTCGGTGATCCGGGTCGACGGCGAACGCATCCCCCCGCTCACCGACCACGCGTACCTGGTGCTGAACAAGCCGCGTGGTGTGGTGACGACGATGTCGGATCCCCAGGGCCGCCCGTGCGTCGCCGACTACGTGCTCGATCGCCCCGAGCGGCTGTTCCACATCGGCCGCCTCGACACCGACACCGAGGGCCTGCTGCTGCTCACCAACCACGGTGAGTTCGCGCATCGGCTCGCCCACCCGTCGTACGAGGTCTCCAAGACGTACGTCGCCGAGGTCGACGGCAACGTCAAGCTGGGAACGCTCCGCCGGCTGCTCGACGGCGTCAACCTCGAGGACGGCCCGGCCCAGGCCGACACGGTCAAGGAGATCTCCAGCATCCGCGGCCGCACCCTCGTCCAGATCACCCTGCACGAAGGCCGCAACCGGATCGTCCGCCGGATGTTCGACGCGATCGGTCACCCGGTCAAGCGACTCACACGTACGGCGATCGGCCCGGTCCGCCGCGGCAACCTCCACACCGGCGAACTCCGCGACCTCGACCACAAGGAACTGGGTCAACTCCTCGACCTCGTAGACCTCTAGAGCGAGCGGTCGAAGAACCCGCGAACCAGCCGTCGTACCGCGGGGATCGCGTGCGGGCTGTCGCCGGTGAGGTGGCGTTGGGCGACTGGGGTGGTGAGGCCGGCCGCGACCAGTTGTGGGGTCAGGGCGGCGTAGTCGGTGAAGATCCAGTGGTTGGCGTTGGGGAGTTCCGTACGCCGTACGCGGCCGCCGTGTGACATGACGGCCGACCAAGTGCGAAGTCGACCTCGCTGGTCTCACCCGGGTGATCGATCGTCACCACCACGTACCCATCGCTGGCCAGGTCCTCGGCCAACGACGTCCCGATAGTCCGCGGGTCGGTGCCGCCCGGGCTGTAGAGCAGGACCGGACGACGTCCAGGGAGAGCCGGCGCATCGACGTACGAATGCGTCATGGTGGTCGCCCAGTCGACTCCACTGACAGGCAGGTCCGGATGGAGCAGTCCGGCGTCGAGACCTTTGAAGATGTCAGCCGCGACCGGTGAGAGCTGTGGCAGTGGTTGGCGGCTGTCGTCCGCGGTACGGGCGGATCTCCACCCGAGGATCCACCCCGCGGCGGAACGGCGTACGAGGTGGTCTCTGACCTGGGGTGGTTGACATCAAAGGGGTAACGCCACGAAACGGCGCGCCTGAGACGAGGCACGGATGTCGGAGCTGCGCCGTAGGGTGGGGGATGTGAACCGGCGAATCTTCGGCCTGGAGAACGAGTACGGAGTCACCTGCACTTTTCGCGGTCAGCGCCGACTGACCCCCGATGAGGTGGCAAGGTACCTGTTTCGGCGAGTCGTGTCCTGGGGGCGGAGCAGTAACGTCTTCCTCCGCAACGGGGCCCGCCTCTATCTCGACGTGGGCTCCCACCCGGAGTACGCGACTGGTGAGTGCGATTCGGTCACCGACCTGATCGCGCACGACAAGGCCGGCGAGCGGATCCTCGAAGGGTTGCTCGTCGACGCCCAGAAGCGGCTGCACGACGAGGGCATCTTCGGCGACGTCTACCTGTTCAAGAACAACACCGACTCGGCCGGCAACTCCTATGGTTGCCACGAGAACTACCTGGTCAGCAGGCACGGCGACTTCGCCAAGCTGGCCGACGTGCTGATCCCGTTCCTGGTCACCCGGCAGCTGATCTGCGGCGCCGGCAAGGTGCTGCAGACGCCGCGAGGCGCTGTGTACTCCGTGAGCCAGCGGGCCGAGCACATCTGGGAAGGCGTCTCCAGCGCGACGACGCGGTCCCGCCCGATCATCAACACCCGCGACGAGCCGCACGCGGACGCCGAGCGGTTCCGCCGGCTGCACGTGATCGTCGGCGACTCGAACATGTCCGAGACCACGATGCTGCTCAAGGTCGCCAGTACGGATCTCGTACTGCGGATGATCGAGGCCGGCATCGTCATGCGCGACCTGACGCTGGACAACCCGATCCGGGCGATCCGCGAGATCAGCCACGACATGACCGGGCGGCGCGAGGTGCGGCTGGCCAACGGCCGCGAGGCGAGCGCGCTCGACATCCAAGGCGAGTACCTGACCAAGGCGCGCGACTTCGTCGACCGTCGTGAGCTCGGGACGCCGGCGGTGGAGCGGGCGCTGAACCTGTGGGAGCGCTGTCTGAAGGCGATCGAGTCCGGCGACCTGTCCGGGATCGAGCGCGAGATCGACTGGGTGATCAAGTACCGGCTGATCGAGCGCTACCGCCAGCAGAACAACCTCGGTCTGGCCAGCCCGCGGGTGGCCCAGCTCGATCTGGCGTACCACGACATCCACCGGCCGCGCGGGCTGTATTACCTGCTCGAGCGCAAGGGTGCCGTCACTCGCGTGGTAGACGACCTGCGGGTGTTCGAGGCGAAGTCGGTGCCGCCGCAGACGACGCGGGCCCGGCTGCGTGGCGAGTTCATCAAGCGGGCTCAGGAGCGTCGCCGCGACTTCACCGTCGACTGGGTGCACCTGAAGCTGAACGACCAGGCCCAGCGGACGGTGCTGTGCAAGGACCCGTTCAAGTCCCACGACGAGCGCGTAGAGAAGCTCATCGCGAGTATGTAAAGGGAAAGAGTTGTGGTGGGGGTCCACGACGAGCGCGTCGAGAAGCTCATCGCGAGTATGTAAGGGAAAGAGTTGTGGTGGGGTCCACGACGAGCGCGTAGAGAAGCTCATCGCGAGTGTGTGACGTTGCTGGGAGGGGGCTGGGAGTCTGCTGTGCGACGCTGCGTGACGTGATCGAACGGTGACTGAGGTGAGTGCTCCGCCGCTTGCCCGTGCAGGCTAGGGTGGGCGGCGTTCATCTGGCCGTATCCAGGCAGGCCCGGTCTCTCAGGGCCCCCGCCGTGAGATTTCGAGGTGCTCGTTTCGTGCGCAAGCTGTTGAGTCTGGTCGCTGTGCTGGCCATGGGGTCCACCCTGGTCGCCTGTGGCTCGGACGATTCCAAAGCCGGAGGCGACTTCGGCAAGTCCGGGATCAAGGTGACCGAGGAGTTCGGCAAGAAGCCGACCGTGACGCACCGCGACGGTGACCCCGACAAGGCCCTGGTCACCGAGGTGCTCAAGGAGGGCGACGGGGCCGAGGTCAAGAAGGGCGAGCTGCTCACCGCGAACTACCTCGGCCAGATCTGGCGCGACGGCAAGGTGTTCGACAACTCCTACGACCGCGGTGCGCCGTCGTCGTTCCCGATCGGTGTCGGTGGCGTCATCACCGGCTGGGACGAAGGACTGGTCGGCAAGAAGCTCGGTAGCCGCGTGCTGCTGTCGATCCCGGCCGACAAGGGCTACAAGGAGCGGGGCAACACCGACGCCGGTATCAAGGGCGACGACACGCTGATCTTCGTCGTCGACCTGGTCAGTTCGGCCGCGAACGACACCAAGCTGGACGCGGAGCCGGTCACCTCGGTGGCCAGCCCGTTCAAGGTCACCGGCGAGCTGAACGCCGAGCCGAAGGTGACCGTCCCGGCCGGGACCAAGCCGCCGGCGAAGCCGGGCAAGCCGGTCGTCTTCGCGCTCGGCAAGGGCAAGCCGGTCGAGAAGGCCAGCCAGATCGTCGGCCGCTACGTCGTCTTCGACTACACCGGCAAGAAGCAGGCCAGCACCTGGGACGGCACGCCGGCCTCGGCGTCCGCGCCCGCGCAGCCCGGCGCCCCGACCGATCAGCTCCAGGTCGGCCCTGGCCCGAGCGGCCAGACCGGTGCGCTGGACGGCCTCGCCGGTATCCCGATCGGCAGCCGGGTCCTGATCGAGCTCCCGGCCAGCAAGGACGACAAGGGCAAGACGGTCAACGCGTTCGCCGTGATCGACATCCTGAACTCGTTCCCGGCCCCGAAGCCGGCCACCCCGTCGGCGACGCCGTCGAACTGATCTCCCGTACTGCGTAAGCGGTCTGTGGCTCAGGCAGTTACCTGGGCCACAGGCCGCTTTTGCTGTCGTGGATCGAGAGAATGCGTTCCTTGAGTGCCATGCTTCCACTGTCAGCCGTGGAAGCCCGCGGATCAGGAGTACTGGGACCCCGAACCCGGTGGTGGTACGTCCACCAGCCCGGCCGCGAACCGTCCGGCGGCGGCCGCTGCCTCGAAGTACGAGCGATCGGCGTCCAGGTTGCGGCCCATCGTCGACAGCTTGACCGGAGCGGCCGCCAACGCGTCGTACAGGCCGTCCACAGACACCCGTACTACGTGGTGACGCGCCTTGAGAGGTTCGGCGGCATCCCGGACGAGGTCGCCGAATTCACCCTCCAGGTCCGGTACGACGACGTCGGCAGGCTGCAGCGCGACCCGCCCGTACGCCGTCAGGCTGTGGTGCGAGATGCCCCGGTGCCGAGGTCGCGGATCGGCCTCGGAGATCCGCAGCGACGCCACGGCTCGTCCGCCGAGCGTGCCGATCGCGTTGACCGCCTCACCCGACTGCACCCCCGAGAAGCCCCAGCGCGTACCAGTGCCGAGGTTGCCGGGGCCCTGCGTGATCACGACGACCTCAGCCGCCAGGACGTGTACTGCGGTCAGTAGGCCGGTGTGGACGGTCACGGCCTCACGGTCTCCACCAAAGGCCTGCCCGACGGTCACTGTCCCGCCTAGCCAGCCCGCGTCCTTCAGAGCAGGCACAGTGCGCGAGAAAGCCAAAGGCAAGGCGCCGCCGTCAGTCATAACGTAGACCACCCGCGTACCGGGCCTTGCCTCGAACACCCCGGCCAGTACGGCGGGCAGCGCCGAGTGCAGGTCCGCCACGACGACCGGTGTACCGAACAGGTCATCGGCGTCACGCAGTACGGCGTGGTCGGGGGAGTCCTGCTCATCAGCGCCCAGCACCATCGACTGCAGGGGCGTATAGCGCGCCTTGACCAGGTGGCCGGTCTCTGGCGGGTCCGGAGGCAGCCGGTCGGGGATCGCCACCACCAGGGCGTAGCCGCCGGTCCCGAGGCCACGGTCGAGCGCGCCGACGTTCAGCAGCACCCGGTCGCCCACAGCGGGCGACCCGACCAGGTCCGGGTAGGCCAGTGCCCGCACGGCACGGTCCCCGATCACCACTGCCAGTTCCTGCGCTCCAGGCCACCCTCGGCCGAGTTCGCTGACTACACCCTCGCGCCACCGCATCACGGACTGACTGTAGTCAACCGGCCGACCAGATGTGAGCGGAGCGGCCGATTAGAACACCTGTTCGGCGCGGGGCTACGACCCTGCACCATGGACGCCGTAAGGTGGTCGGGTGTCGGCGCGGAAGAGTGAGCGGCTGCTCAATTTGGTGATCTGCCTGCTGGTCGCGCGCACCTATGTGACCAAGGAGCGGATCCGCGAGGTGGTCGAGGGCTACGCCGGGCAGACCGACGACGCCTTCGAGAAGATGTTCGAGCGCGACAAGGACGAGTTGCGCGACCTCGGCATCCCGATCGAGATGGGCACCATCGACAAGTTCTTCTCCGACGACGTCGGCTACCGGATCCGCCGGGACGTCTTCGAGCTGCCCGAGGTGCACCTGGAGCCGGACGAGGCCGCCGTGCTCGGTGTCGCCGCCCGGGTCTGGCAGCACGCCAGCCTCGCCGAGGCGACCACCTCGGCTGTGCTCAAGCTGAAGGCCGCCGGGATCCAGACCGACCAGTCCGCGCTGAGCGCGATCGAGCCGCACGTCGGAGCCTCCGAGCCGGCCTTCGACCCGCTCTGGTCGGCCGTGGTCAGCCGCAGCGTGGTCCGGTTCGAGCACCGCCGCAGCGGTCTGGCCGAGCCGACCCAGCGGACCCTCGAGCCGTGGGGGATCGTGTCCTGGCACGGCCGCTGGTACGTCGTGGGCCGCGACCGCGACCGGGAGGCGACCCGGATGTTCCGGATGTCCCGGATCGGTGGCGACGTCAAGACGGTCGGCGAGGCCGGCGCGTTCGTCGTACCGGAAGGCACCGATCTGCGGTCACTGGTCTCCGAGCTGGCTCCGCCGCGGCCGACGTCCGAGGCGAAGGTGCGGGCCCGGACCGGCTCGTGCGTCAGCCTGCGTCGCCGCGCGAACGCGATCGAGCCGTACGAGGAGGGCTGGGACCTGCTGCACGTCCCGTACGCCGACTCGGGGGTTCTCGCCGAGGAGATCGCGTCGTACGGGCCTGATGCGGTTGTCGAAGGACCTGGTGACGTGCTGGACGGCGTACTGCGTCGCCTGCGGACGGTCGCCGGGGTGGCTGTATGAGTAACGCGCGGGACCAGGTGCAGCGGCTGCTCGCGCTGGTGCCGTACCTGCGGGAGAACGACGGCGCGCGGGTGGACGACGTCGCGGCGGAGTTCGGCGTCCGGCCGAAGCAGATCATCGCCGACCTGAAGGTGCTCTGGTTCTGCGGGCTGCCCGGCGCGCAGATGGGCGATCTGATCGAGATCGACATCGACGCGGCCGAGGGCGACGGCGTCATCCATCTGAACAACGCGGACTACCTGGCCCGGCCGTTGCGGCTGGCCGCGGACGAGGCGCTGGCGCTGCTGACCGCGCTGCGTACGCTCCGCGAGGTCACTGCCGGGCACGACCGGGACGCGGTCGACCGTGCGATCGCCAAGCTGGAGCGAGCCGCGGGGGAGGGCGCTGCGGCCATCGAAGGCTCCGCGGCGCACGTCCACGTGGAGCCGGCCGCGCCGGAGATCGCCGACATGGTGAACCGCGCGCTGGCCGAGCACCGCCGGATGCACCTCACGTACGACGTACCGTCCCGCGACGAGACCACCGAGCGGGACGTCGACCCGATGCGACTGGTCGTGTCCGAGGGCCGCACGTACCTGGAGGCGTGGTGCCGGCTGGCCGAGGATGTCCGTCTTTTCCGCCTCGACCGGATCGCCGGCGCCAAGGTGCTGGACCTGCCGAGCGAGCCACCTCCGCAGGCGACGCCTCGGGACCTGTCGAACGGCATGTTCCAGCCGTCGGAGTTCGACCTGCTCGCGACCGTCCAACTGGCTCCGCCCGCCCGCTGGGTCGCGGAGTACTACCCGACCGAGTCGGTGGACGAAGGCCCAGAGGGTTCCCTGATCGTGAAGCTGCGGGTCGCGGACACGGCCTGGCTCCAACGCCTCGTACTCCGCTTGGGCGGCTCCGCGACCGTCCTGGAACCGGCCGACCTGAGCGACCAGATCGCCGCCACCGCCCGCGAGGCACTCTCGGCGTACGACGACTATCTCTAGCCCTGGGACAGCGTCTTCTCCAGGGGTGACCGGAAGCGAGGAGTCACCCGTACGCCGGCCAGCCAGCTGGTCCACTTGGCTGCCTCGATCTCGATCGCGGCGGTGGCCTCGGCGCCGACGTCCTCCAGCAGCCTGAACCGGACCTCACCCGACTCGGGCTGGCCCCAGCCGCCCACGATCCGGCCGTTCACCCAGATCGTCGGGCCGACGTTGCCGGTGTTGTCGAAGAGCTGGGGCTTGTACTCGCCCAGGTACCAGTCGCGGTCCTTCCAGCCCATCGGTGTCGGGTCCAACGCCGGCAGCAGCGCGACCCATGGTCCGAGCTCTTCGGTGGGCTCCTCGTCGCCTGGCAGCACGTAGCCGATCGCGCCGTTCAGATCCACCTCGACCGCTTCGACCGCTTTGAGTGCCTTCCTCGTCTGGCCCAGCGTCCAGCCGGACCACCACTGCAGATCCACGGCCGTCCCGGGCCCGAACGAGCCCAACCAGGCCTTGGCCAGCTCGGCTCGGGCGTCGTCCACAGGCAACTTGTCGCCGAGTCCGCCTGGCACCCACTTCTCGGCGGGGGCCCACTGGTGCTGGCCGCTCAGCCAGGTCCCGAGCGGGCGGCCCCGGACGATCCGGCCTTCCGCGGCCAGTTGGAAGAGGACCCGGCTGGTGACATAGGGCTGAGCGGCGTACGACTTGCCCGCTGCCATCGCGAGGCGGCTCCGCAGCCTTGGTTCGTCGGCGGAGAGTTCGTTGGCGGTGGCGGAACCGCGCAGCGTGAGGGCGGTCGCGGTGGACTCCTCGACGGCCCGCAGCCACTTGCCGGAGGCGTCCGGATCGCCGCCGATGCCCGCCTCGGTGAGGTGCTTGACCAGCAGTTTCCGCTGTTTCACCGCGATGTCGTCGGTGCAAGCAGCCTGGATCACCGGCGCGAACTTGGTCGGCGCGACGAAGACCGTACGCCGCATGCCGAGCATCCGGATCAGCGTGCGATCGTCGTACAGGGCACGCTCTGTGCCAGCGACCTCACTCCCAGGCACCCTGGCGGCTACGGAGAGGTGAACCGTCGCCGGGTCGGTCGCGTGCAGCACCACCACGGACTCGGCTGCCTGGACGGGGTCCGCCGCCTGGCAAGAGGGTGCCAGCCGGTGCCGCCGGCCGATCCTGGCCCGCCGCTCGCCGACCTCGATCCGCTCCATCGAATTGCCCCGTTTCTCCCTGGTGATACCAAGTGTCCCGACCCGGGACACTAGTTCTTATCATTACGTTCCGACCACGTTCCGCGAGCGTTGGGCCCTGGGACTGCCCGCGAGCCGCGTTGGTGCCCGGGAACCGGATAGGCTCGGGGACATGTACTGGTTTCTGCTGTTCCTCGGCGTGCTGGCGGTGTGGCTTCTGGTCCTCGCCCTGCTCGCCAAGAAACTGTGGGGCCAAAGCAAGGCACTGACACGTGAGTTGGTCGCCGCCCAGTCCAAGCTCGATGCCGCGCAGTCGGAGGCCAGGTCCGGACGGACCGCCGAAGATGTGCGGGCCCGGGCGTAGTATCGGCGCTCACTGTTGAGCCACGAGTAGAAGTCGGTAGAGGGAGTTCGTCATGGTTTCGGAACTCGGTATGCCCCAGGGCGCGGAGTGGCTCGTCATCCTCGCGATCGTCGTTTTGCTTTTCGGCTCGGCCAAGCTGCCGGCATTGGTCAAGCAGCTCGGCAAGTCGAAGAAGATCTGGGAAGAAGAGGTCGGCCCGGGTCGCAAGAAGGACGACGAGCTGACCCAGGGCGTCCAGGCGCCGACCCAGCAGGTGAACCCGCAGGTGCAGGCCCCCAGTCAGCAGCCGGTTCAGCAGCCGAACCAGGTGAACGGCCAGGCGCCGGGCGACGGTCTGCCGCCGACGCACACGGCCAACTGAGCCTCGCGCTCCATCTGTGACAGTGGTGAAGATCGGACGGCGGAAAGAGCGCCGCCCGAAAGACGAAGAGGGTCGGATGACCCTGCGTGAGCACATCATCGAGCTCCGGAACCGGTTGCTCATCAGTGTGCTCGCCATCGTCGTGTGCACCGTCGGCGCCTGGTTCATCTATCACCGGGCCTTCATCTTCCTGACCGATCCGTTCTACGAGAGCGTCCGGCAGCTGAATCCTGGGGCCGGTGAGACCAAGCCGATCCTGACTTTGGCGGGGGTCGGCGATGCGTTGACGTTCCAGATCAAGGTGTCGGCGTTGATCGGTCTGGTGTTGTCGGGGCCGATCTGGCTTTATCAGTTGTGGGCGTTCATCGCGCCTGGGTTGCATCGGAGTGAGAAGAAGTGGGCGATCCTGTTCGCGGCGATCGCCGCGCCGTTGTTCGCCGGCGGGATGGCGGTCGCGTACTGGACGCTGCCGAAGGGCATCGCGATTCTGATCAGCTTCACTCCGGATGCGGTGCAGAACCTGGTTGAGGTGCCGCATTATCTGGATTTCGTGATCCGGACGATGCTGGTGTTCGGGATCGCGTTTTTGATCCCGTTGGTGGTGGTTTTGCTGAATATGGTCGGGTTGGTGCCGGCGTCGGCGTTGAGTAAGTTCCGGCCGTACATCATCTTGGTGATTTTCGTTTTCGCCGCGGTCGCGACTCCGTCTGGTGATCCGTTCACGATGTGTCTGCTGGCTATCCCGATGTGCCTGCTGTTCTTTGTCGCCGAGGTGATCTGCCGGATCAACGACAGGCGCCGCTCGCGCAAGACCGAGAAAATGCTGGCCGACTGATGAGCCGACACATCGCCCTGGTGGTCAACCCCACCAGCGGTCGGGGCCTGGGTGCCCGGGTCGCGCCCGTCGTCCGGCAGCGGCTGAAGTCCGCCGGGCTGACGGTCTCGGAGTACGCGACGACCTGCGCGGAGGACGTCGGCCGGATCTCCGCCGAGGTGATCGCCTCGGGTGCCGACGCGGTCGCGCTGGTCGGCGGCGACGGCACGATCCACCTCGGCGCCCAGGTGCTGGCGAAGTCCGGGATGCCGTTCGGCGTGATCCCGGCCGGCACCGGCAACGACTTCGCCCGCGGCGTCGGCATACCGATGAAGGACCCGGCGGCCGCGGCCGACCTGATCGTCGCGGGCAGGACCCGGGCGGTCGACCTGGCGGTGGCGAAGGACGAGTTCATCACCACGGTCGTGGCCGGCGGCTTCGATTCGCTGGTGAACAAGCGCGCCAACGCGATGACCTGGCCGAAGGGCAACTCGCGGTACACCCTGGCTACGCTGGCGGAGCTGCGCACGTTCAAGCCGCTCTCGTACGTCATCACGGTCGATGGCGAGGTGATCGAGACCGAGGCGATGCTGGTCGCGGTCGGCACCGGTCCGACGTACGGCGGTGGGCTGCAGATCTGCGCGGGTGCCGAGATCGACGACGGGCTGCTCGACATCACCATCATCAAGCCGGTCTCGCGGCTCACGCTGCTGCAGATGTTCCCCAAGCTGGCCAAGGGCACGCATGTCGGCCATCCGATGCTGCACACGCTCCGCGGCAGCTCGGTCCGGCTGGAGTCCCCGACCGTCACGGCGTACGCCGACGGCGAGATCCTCGGCGAGCTGCCGGTCGACATCGGGATCGCACCAGGAGCCTTGACCGTCTTCGCCTAGCTCTGGTCGTTAAGACTGGGGCAATCACGGAACGAATTTCACCGATCTCTGTTCGTCACCGGATTTATCTGATAGGAAAGCTTCCTAACAGATACCGCTCGACGCCCCTCGAAGGAGAGATCGTGCTCAACCGCCCCCGTAGGACCAGCACGAAATTGGCCGCGATCCTGATCGGCTTCGCCGTTGCCGCCACCCCGGCGTACGCGATGGCCTCGCCGTTCCAGCCGCACTCGGAAGCCGCTTCGCACGTCACCAAGGTCACGGCGACCGGGCTGGACGACCCGGCCAAGAAGGAAATCGCGATGAAGATCGTCTCCAGCGCGGAGAACTCCTCGCTGGATTGGAAGGCGCAGTACAAGTACATCGAGGACATCGACGACGGCCGCGGTTACACGGCCGGCATCATCGGGTTCTGCTCCGGTACCGGCGACATGCTGGACCTGGTGGAGCTCTACAAGACCCGCAAGCCCGGCAACGTGCTGGAGAAGTACCTGCCGGCGCTGCGCAACGTCGACGGCAGCGACTCGCACTCGGGTCTTGACCCGAACTACACCAGGGACTGGAAGACCGCCGCCAACGACTCTGTTTTCAAGGCTGCCCAGGACAGCGAGCGCGACCGGGTGTACTTCAACCCGTCCGTGAGGCAGGGCAAGTCCGACGGCGTCGGCGTACTCGGCCAGTTCATGTACTACGACGCGATCGTCATGCACGGTGGCGGCAACGACTCCACCAGCTTCGGCGGCATCCGCAAGCGTGCCCTGACCAAGGCCAAGCCGCCGTCGCAGGGCGGTAACGAGACCACCTGGCTCAACGCCTTCCTCGACGCCCGCGTCTGGGCGATGAAGCAAGAGGAGGCCCACAGCGACACCAGCCGGGTCGACACCGCCCAACGCGTCTTCCTCCGCAACGGCAACCTCAACCTCAACACCCCCCTCGACTGGAAGGTCTACGGCGACAGCTTCCACATCAGCTGACCCCACACCCCCCCAAGACCCTCGCACCCCAAGTCCCGGGGGTGCGGGGGTCTTCTCGTACTACACCCCCAGGCACCTCCTCCGTCGCCGCTCCCACCCAGTACGCCGCTCCTAATGGGGGCCGGTTGGTGCTGCCCACCATTGTTCGCCGCCACCTGGTTCCCGGGGTCCGGGTGGCCCGGGATCGGGTCCGCTGACGCGATGTTCGGCCGATAGCGCGCTATAAGTCCGGCAGCGGACGAAAAACCCGGCAGCTCGACTTCCCGAACCCGCCCTCGCCGAGCAGGCTAAGCAGCGTTCGACCGGTAGCACCTGACACACCGCGAAACCGGGAGCCTTGTGCACCAGATGAGCACGGCACCGCAGGGGAATGCTCAACCAGTGCTCAAAGACGCCGAATCGGGGGGGGGCGGGGCCGGCCTCACCAACCACACCCCGCGGGTCACCCCTCCCCGCGGGATCCGCGGAGCTGCGTCCCCACAGCTTGACACCCTTAACCCCTGGGATGTCTACGTCGCGGCTAATAGCAAGACGACCTAGATCACGCGAAACCGCCCTCCGCCCGCGCCGCTGCTCCTCCGTCGCAGCTTGGTGACGATGTGAGCAGGTGTCGCCGAAGCTGACCTCTCGCCGGAACCGCCGCTCGGCTGCGGGGCTAGACCTGGTTCGGGTCGCGGAAGCGGTCGAGGTCGATCTCCATCTCCATTCCGTTCAGGAGAACGACGATCCGCGGCTGCTCCGCGCCGGTCGCGTGCAGGTACTCCGCGAGGGTGGACAGCAGCATGTCGCTCCGCCGCTCGAGGCGCGAGACGACTGCTTGCCCCACGCCGAGTCGCTCAGCCACCTCCACCTGGGTGAGGCCACCAGCCCGCCGGATCATCGCCAGATTCTCGGCGTAGACGCGATCCATCTCACCCGACTCGGCTTCCACCACGGCGACACCAGCAGCGATGTCCGGCCGCGCCAGCAACTGATCGAGACGGTCATTGCCACGCACAAACGTCGCTCTGCTCTTCTCACTCACGGCCGTCCTTCCTCGCCTCTCGCTTCCATTGATCAATCACCCCGTCGGCACGAGCACCAACTGAGGTGCCACGAACCTTCCGGACAGCGGCTCAACTAAGATTGAGCTGTCCGGAAAGGGAAGATGTTGCCGCGTCCGAAGAAGAATTTCACTCCTGAGTATCGGGAGGAAGCTGTGAAGTCGGTGATTGAGACTTCACGTTCTGTCACTCAGGTCGCGAGAGAGCTCGGCATCAACCCGGGAACCCTCAGTAACTGGGTGAGCGCCTTTAAGCGAGACCATGCCGGCGAGGAACCGGCATTGAGCATGGACGAGCGTGCGCGGCTCCGCGAGCTGGAGCGGGAGACGCGAGAACTCCGGATGGAAAACGAGTTCCTAAAAAAAGCCGCAGCATACTTTGCCAAGGATCATCGTTGAGCGAAAAGTTCGAGTTCATCGATGCGGAGTATGCCAACAGGTTGACCCGAGAGAACGGAAATGCGCCGTCGATTGTGAAGATGTGCCGGTGGCTCGAGGTGAAACGGTCCAGTTTCAATGATTGGCGGAGCCGTCCGATGTCGGCGACTGCGCGCCGCCAAGGCGAACTCAAGCTGATCATCGTCAAGTCGTTCGAAGAGTCCGACGAGACCTACGGGTACCGGCGGGTGCATGCCGACCTGGTGGCCTGGGGTGTGACCTGTGGGCTGGAGTTGGTGCGCAAGCTCATGCGTGAGTTGGGTTTGGAGCCGTGCCAGCCGCGGCCGTGGCGGCACTGTCTGACCGAGCAGGATGGCCAGGCCGGCCCGATCCCGGATCTGGTAGATCGGGACTTCACCGCTGATGCTCCGGGGCACAAGATGGTCGGAGACATTACCTATGTCTCGACCTGGGAAGGGTGGCTTTATCTGGCGACCGTGCTCGATTGCCACACCAAAGCTGTGATCGGGTGGGCCATGGACGACAATTACAAAACCCCGCTGATCGAAGCCGCGATCGACATGGCGGTGCGGAATCACGATCTTGTCGACGGCGCAATCTTTCACTCCGACCGGGGCAGCAACTACACTTCCGCCCAGTTCGCCGCGACTTTGAAGAACAATAATCTTCGCCAATCAGTCGGGCGGACCGGTATCTGTTACGACAATGCGATGGCCGAATCGTTCTTCGGCGCTCTCAAGAACGAGCGTACCCACCGAACCGAGTACCCGACCCGCGACCATGCACGCCGCGATATCGCCCGCTACATCGAATTGCGCTACAATACTAAACGCCGTCACTCAGGGCTCGGCTACCGGACCCCACAGCAAGCCCACGACGACTACCTGGAAACACAATCCGCCGCCTGAATCAGCCATCAAAAAGCTGTCCGGAAAGCGCGTGGCACCTCAAACGGAGTTGTAGAAGACGTCGCCGATCCGGGCTTTGTCTCCCGCAAAGAGTGTGACGACGACAGTGCCTGAGGCGGGTGGAAACCAGCAGATGAGCCGGATCGCAATGCCTTCGCGATACGGATGGGACACCCGCCAGAGCGGGTAGCGCTTGGACTGCCGGATCCACCGGAGGGTGGCTGTCTCCATGTCTCGGGTCGGCGGTTCATCGAGGTCTTGGAGACGTTTGAGGGCGGCGGTGACCAAGATGAGGACCTGCTGCGCATGCGCGTCTCCCTTGTCCGCCCGTGTTTCCACGCCCGTCGAGCCGAACGCCGAACTCGGCCGGCCAGTCGATCTGCACGGCGACACTATGTCACCGGAGTCATATGACTCCGGTGACATATCTGGTATTGGCTGCCCCGGCAACGATTTCGTGTGCGGCGTGGGGCTGGAGGTGGGGTGGTGGGTGTGGGTGGTTTGGGGTTGGGGGTGCGGTTGGGGGATAGGTTCGGGGTATGGCGCGGGTGGTGGTGGGGGAGGCGGTTTCGCTGGCGGGTGCGCGGCGGGTCGCGTTGGCGGCGCAAGGGTTTGGGGATGCCCGGGCCGGGTGGGCGGGTTGATGTGCGGCATGTCAGGCAGGGGGTTGAGCGGCTTGGGGTGTTGCAGGTTGATTCGGTGAATGTCTTGTGTCGGTCGCACTATTTGCCGTTGTTCGCGCGGTTGGGGGCGTATCAGCGGGAGACGTTGGACCGGATCTCCTGGAGCGATGACCGGCAGTTGTTCGAGTACTTCTGGGGTCATAAGGCGAGCCTGTTGCCGTTGAGCAGTTATCCGCTGCATCGCTGGCGGATGCGTGCCGCCGAGAGGCAGGACTGGAAAGACCCCGATGTCACCGCTCCCTGGTCCGTAGTCGTTGGAATGCAGCGGCTGGCCGAGGAACGTCCCGGTTTCGTGGATGAGGTGCTCGCCAACGTCACCGAGCGCGGCCCACTCACTGCAGGCGAGGCCGACCCTGGCGGCGTACGGCGTAAGTCGAGCGACCCGGATCCGGATCCGAGCACCGGCAAGATGTGGAACTGGCAGGACGCCAAGATCGCGATCGAGTACCTGTTCTGCGCGGGGCGTGTCGCGATCGCCGGCCGGCGCAACTTCGAGCGCCTCTACGACCTCACCGAGCGAGTCATCCCAGCCTCCGTACTTCGGGCGCCCGAGCCCACCGCGGAAGAAGCCCGCCGTGAACTCGTCAAACAATCGGCCCGCGCGCTCGGCGTCGCCACCATGCGTGAACTCACCGGCTCGACCAGCGGCCATTTTCCCTTGCCAATGGCAACCGCCAAGCAGGTGATCAACGAGCTCGTCGAGGCCGGTGAGCTGATCCCGGTTCGCATAGAAGGAGTCGAGCAGCAGAGCTACCTGTCCGCAACCGCCGAGGACCGGCCGGTCGCCGCGCGTGCCCTGCTCTCGCCCTTCGACACCCTGATCTGGAACCGCGACCGCACCCACCGGCTCTTCGACTTCTTCTACCGAATCAGCATCTACACGCCCGCCGCCCAACGAGTCCACGGGTACTACGTGCTGCCGTTCCTTCTCGGCGACCGACTCGTAGCCCGAGTCGACCTGAAAGCCGACCGCCGAAACTCCACCCTCCTCGTCCCGACAGTCACGGCTGAAAACGGCATACCCGACAGCGACCTCATCGATCCACTGGCAGCCGAGCTAGACCTGATGGCCCACTGGCTGAACCTCGACAGCGTCCTCGTAACCGCTCAAGGCGCTCTCGGTCGTTCCCTCTCCCAGGCCGTCGACCACCGGTAGCAGACGTGCAAGCCGGCGAGGGAGCCACCAGTTGGCGTGGCCCAGCAACTTCATTGCCGCCGGCACCAAGATCATCCGTACGACGGTCGCGTCGATGAAGATCGCGACGGCCAGGCCGAGGCCGAACATCTTGGCCGACGGGTCATTGCTCATCACGAAGCCGAGGAAGACCGCGACCATGATCAGCGCGGCCGAGGTGATGAGCCGCCCAGTCGTGGCGATGCCGTGCACGACGGAAGCGTCGCTGTCGCCGGTCACGAGGTACTCCTCACGCACCCGGGACAGCAGGAACACCTCGTAGTCCATCGACAGACCGAACAAGATCGCGAACATGAACATCGGGATGAAGGGCACGATCGGCACCGTCGACTCCAGGCCGATCAGGTCCGCGCCCCAGCCCCACTGGAACACCATCACCATCACACCGAACGAGGCGCCGATGCTCAGCAGGTTCAGCGCCGCAGCCTTGAGCGGTACGACGATCGATCGGAAGACGAGGGTCAGCAGCAGGACGGACAGCAGGATCACCGCGCCCACGAAGTACGGGAGGCGATCGTTGACCCTGGCACCGACGTCGGCGAAGCTCGCCGTCTGACCGCCGACATGTGCCGTCGCCACGCTGCCTCGCAGTACGGAAGGAAAGACGTCGGTGCGGAGCCGCTTGACCGTTTCCAGCGTGGCGCTGTCCTGCGGTCCGGTGGTCGGGAAGGCAACGAGTGTTGCCAGGCCGGCTGTGGTGTTCACCTCGGCGGGCGCGGCGGCGGCGATGCCCTTGTCGGCCTTGACGGCGTCGACGAGCGGCTGGACGACGCTCGCATCCTTCGAGATGTCCACGGCGATCACCAACGGCCCGTTGATGCCGGGGCCGAATCCCTTGGCGACGAGATCGTACGCGCGGCGCTCCGTCCTGCTCTCGGGAAGCGCTCCTTCATCGGGGGTGCCGACCCGAAGCGCCAGGACAGGTGCGGCAACGGCCAGGAGCGCGACCGTCCCCCCGACGAGATAGGCGACGGCGTGCCTGGACACGTGCCGGGCCCAACGCTGCCACCCTGCCGTCCGAACCTCGACGCGCCGTACTGCGAGGCGGTTGATCCACGACCCGGCGAGACCCAGGAACGCGGGCAACAAGGTGATCGAGGCAACGACCATGATCAGCACGATGATCGAGACGGCGATCCCGCCGGCCGTCATGAACGGGACACCGGCAACGGCCAGGCCGAGGATCGCGATGACCACGGTGCCACCGGCGAAGACGACGGCCTGGCCGGCGGTGGCGACAGCGCGTCCGGCCGATTCCTCGACTGTCAGACCTTGGGAGAGGTATTCGCGGTGGCGCGTGACGAGGAACAAGGCGTAGTCGATTCCGACGCCGAGGCCGACCATACTGCCGATCACCGGGGCCCAGCTGGGTACGTCGATCAGGTAGGTGAGCAACGACATCGAACTGACGCCGAGTGCGAGGCCGAACAGCGCCAGCCCGATCGGCAACCCCATCGCGATCAGCGACCCGAATGTCACCAGCAGAATGACCACGGCGACGACCAGCCCCAGCGCCTCGCCCACACCGGTCCCGGGCTGTTCGAAGGCGAAGAAGAGATCGCCACCCAGTTCGAGCTGGAGCTGGGAACTCTGCGTCTTCGCCGCGAACTCCTTGAGATTCTCGAGGTCGCTCGGGGCGAGCTGGTTCTGCACGGGGTACTGAATCCGGATGACGGCGACTCGGCCGTCCGGCGAGATCGCTGCTGCCGGATCGGTCGCGGTGAGGACTTTGGGCAACTGGGTTGCCGCAACTTGGACCTTGGACAAAGCGGCTCGTGCCTCGGCCGAGTTGAGGAACGTCGTACTGCGGTCTGTGGGCGTCACCACCACTTGCGCCGTCAGGCCGGCCTGGTTCGACCGGGCGAGCAGGTCGGTGGCCCGCTGCGAGTCGAGTCCCGGCGCTCCCATCGAGTCCTCGAGCTTCTGACCGAAGGCGCTCGCGGCCGCGACCACGAGCAGTGCGACCACGAGCCAGGTCCCGATCACCGTCCAGGGGCGACGGGCGGCGTACCGGCCTAGTTTGTACAGAGCGTTCGACATCATCGGTGATCTCCTTCGGCGGCCCAGGAACGGGTGGACCCAGCGTGGCGAGATCAGCCGGTGGGCACCTCGGCGGAAGGGCCGGAGTTCGGTCGGCCGATCGGCTGAGGGCGAAGCCGTACTTGTGGCCGATCCGCGGCGCGTTCCGGTTGTCTACTGTGAGCCCATGCTGAGAAACGCGGTCCGCTCGCTGTGGGCCGAGCCGCGAGCGCCGCAGCCGCCAGTGCGCGTCTGGCGGGACTGGGTGCTGGTCGGTCTGCTGGTGCCGACGGCGATCCTGGAGGGCATCTTTCGCGAACACCTGATCTGGAGGCCGGTCGCGCTGGCGTTCGGGGTCTGCGGAGTGATCCTTCTGCTCTGGCGGCGTACGCATCCCTTCGCGGTGGTGGCGGTCGCATTCGGGGCCCTGATCGTGCTGGACATCGTGAGCCTGATCAACGTCCACTCGTCGGTGGGGCTGTACACGATGGTGTGCGTGGTGCTGCTGCCCTATTCGCTGTTTCGGTGGGGATCCGGCCGGGAGATCGGGGTCGGCCTGATGTTCGTCCTGACCGCGTTGGCCGTCGGGCTGGCCGTCGACTACACCGGGGTCGGCAATGCGGTGGCCGGGAGCATGTTCCTGCTCTTCCCGGCCGCGCTCGGTGCCGCGGTTCGCTTCCGGACCTCGGCGCGGACCAGGGAGCTGGACCAGGTTCGGCTGCGGGAGCGCGAGCAGTTGGCCCGCGAGTTGCACGACACCGTCGCCCACCACGTCTCGGCGATCTTGATCCGGGCGCAGGCGGGCCGGGTCGTCGCCGGCTCCGATCCCGGGGCGGCGGTCGACGCGTTGTCGGTGATCGAGGCAGAGGCATCGCGCACGCTGGCGGAGATGCGCACGATGGTCGCCGGACTTCGCGCGGACGAAGCGGCCGCGCTGGCTCCCCAGCCGGGTGTGGCTGACCTCGAGCGACTGGCCCGCGGTACGACGGGGGACCGGTTGCTGGTCGACGTCGGGTTGTCGGGCGATCTCGACGACCTCGCGCCTTCGGTCGGGGCCGCCATCTACCGGATCGCGCAGGAGTCGATCACCAACGCCGTACGGCATGCCCGAGACGCGACCCGCGTCGAGGTCCGGGTCGCCGCGGACGAGGGTTGCGTGCGGCTCACGATCCGAGACGACGGCTCGGCGGGCTCGGCCGGGCCGGTCGGCTACGGCCTGGTCGGGATGACGGAGCGAGCCACCCTCCTCGGCGGCTCCTTCGAGGCGGGGCCCGGTCCGGACCGCGGCTGGACCGTCGAAGCCGTGCTGCCGAAGGGGGCTCGATGATCCGGGTGCTCGTCGCCGACGACCAGGAACTCGTCCGTACGGGCCTGTCGATGATCCTCGACGCACAACCCGGCATCGAGGTGGTCGGTCAGGCCGCGGACGGCCGCGAGGCGGTCGAACTCGCCCGCCGGCTCCGCCCCGACGTCTGCCTGTTCGACATCCGGATGCCCGGCATGGACGGCATCGCCGCCACCCGCGAACTGGCCGGCCCCCAGGTCGAGCACCCGCTCGCGATCGTGGTGATCACCACCTTCGACGTCGACGAGTACGTCCACGGCGCCCTCAAGGCAGGCGCCCGCGGCTTCCTCCTCAAAGGCGCCGGCCCCGAACTCCTGGTCCAGGCCATCGAGGCAGCCGCGAACGGCGACGCCCTGATCGCCCCCAACATCACGGCTCGCCTGCTCGCGGCCTTCTCCGACACCCGCCTCGGCCGCCCACCCGCCCAACCCGTCGAACCCCTCACCACCCGAGAGGAAGAAATCCTCCGAACCGTCGCCCAGGGCCGAACCAACTCCGAGATCGCCACCGACCTCCACATCAGCCTCAGCACGGTGAAAACCCACCTCACCAGCATCATGACCAAACTAAACGCCCGAAACCGCGTAGAACTCGTCATGTGGGCCTACGAAACCCACCGAGTCCACCGCTGACGCTCGCGTACGTCGACGCGCGACGCGTCCGGCCGGGTGGGCGGCTTGTTCGCCGTACGGGATGGGTGGCGGGGTTCTGGGGGTGGGGGCAGATAGCCTGGGGGGCATGAGCACCCCGTCCGAGAAGTATGCCGTTTTCCGCTCGGACCAGGCGCATCCGGCGGTCAAGGAGTTCCGGGAGCTGTATGACTTCCGGCTGGACGAGTTCCAGTTGCGGGCGTGTGCCGCGCTCGAGGACGGTCACCAGGTGCTCGTTGCCGCGCCGACCGGATCCGGGAAGACGCTCGTCGGCGAGTTCGCCGTCCACCTCGCGCTCCAGCGGGGGCAGAAGTGCTTTTACACCACCCCGATCAAGGCGCTGAGCAACCAGAAGTACAGCGATCTCGTCCGCCGGTACGGCAGCGAGAACGTGGGTCTGCTCACCGGCGACAACTCGATCAACTCCGAGGCGCCGATCGTCGTGATGACGACCGAGGTGCTGCGGAACATGCTGTACGCCGCCTCGCAGACCCTGCTCGGCCTCTCGTACGTCGTGATGGACGAGGTCCACTACCTCGCAGACCGGGCCCGGGGCGCGGTCTGGGAAGAAGTGATCATCCACCTGCCGGACTCGGTAGCGGTGGTGTCGCTGTCCGCCACGGTGAGCAACGCCGAGGAGTTCGGCGACTGGCTGGAGACCGTCCGGGGTAACACGGTGGTGGTGCTGGAGGAGAAGCGGCCGGTGCCGCTGTTTCAGCACGTGATGGTCGGGAAGCGGCTGCACGACCTGTTCGCAGGCGAGGCGCCGACCGCCCGGGCCGGCCAGGCGCAGTACGGGCCCCAGAGCAGGTCCGGCAATCCGGCCAAGGCCAACGACGCGAAGAACACGACCGACCTCAAGGATCTGGTCAACCCGCAACTCGTCCGGATCGCCCGGGACGACAACCGGATCTTCCGGGACGACTCGCGCAAACCACGTCGCCGCCGCGATCTGCCCAAGCAGCGGCCGGCCCGGTCGCACTTCACACCGTTCCGGTCGGACGTGGTGGAGGAGCTCGACGCGGGCGCGCTGCTGCCCGCGATCTACTTCATCTTCTCGCGCAAGGGCTGCGAGGACGCGATGCTGCAGTGTCTGCGTTCCGGCCTGCGGCTGACCAAGCCGAGTGAGCGGGACGAGATCAAGCGGGTGCTCGCCGAACGCATGGTGGACCTGCCGGACGAGGACCTCGGCGTCCTCGGGTACCACGACTTCAGCGAGGCGCTCAGCCGTGGGATCGCGGCGCACCACGCCGGCCTGCTGGCCGCGTTCAAGGAGGTTGTCGAGGAGCTGTTCGCGCGCGGCCTGATCAAGGTCGTGTTCGCCACCGAGACGCTTGCCCTCGGCATCAACATGCCGGCCCGCACGGTGGTGCTGGAGAAGCTGAGCAAGTGGAACGGCGAGGCGCACGTCGACATCACGCCGGGGGAGTACACCCAGCTGACCGGTCGGGCGGGTCGCCGCGGCATCGACGTCGAAGGCCACGCGGTCGTCCTGTGGCAGCCGGGCTTCGACCCACGCGCCGTCGCCGGTCTCGCGAGCACCCGTACGTATCCGCTCCGCTCGTCGTTCGCCCCGTCGTACAACATGGCGGTGAACCTGGTCCGCCAGGTGGGTCGCAGCAGGGCGCGGGACATGCTGGAGCTGTCGTTCGCGCAGTTCCAGTCGGACCAGGCCGTCGTCGGGCTGGCCCGGCAGGTGCAGCGCAACACCGAGGCGCTCGAGGGGTACAAGGAGTCCATCAACTGCCACCTCGGCGACTTCCTCGAGTACGCCGCGCTCCGCCGCCGGATCGGGGACCGCGAGTCGTCCGGCTCGAAGGCGCGCAAACTCGACCGAAGGGTCGAGGCGCAGGAGTCGCTGGAGAAGCTGCGGATCGGCGACATCATCCGGATCCCGGCCGGCCGGAGTGCCGGTTGGGCGCTGGTGCTGGATCCGGGCGTCCGATCGGAGCGGGAAGGGCCGCGGCCGACCGTGCTCACGCTGGACCGGCAGGTGCGGAAGCTGTCGATGATCGACTTCCCGACCCCGGTCGGGGCGATCAGCACGCTGCGAGTGCCGAAGAAGTTCAACGCGCGCAACCCGCAACAGCGGCGCGAGCTTGCCCACGTACTGCGGGGTCGCACCGACCTGCTCGGTGAGGAAGGGCCGCCGTCGTCACGCAGCCGCAACGGCGACGTTGTCACGCACGCGGACGACCCGGAGTTGCAGCAGATGCGGGCGGAACTGCGTGCGCACCCCTGTCACGGCTGCTCCGATCGCGAGGATCACGCCCGCTGGGCCGAGCGGTACTTCCGGCTCGACCGGGAGAACCGTGACGTGCAGCGAAAGATCGAGCAGCGGACGAACACCATCGCCCGCCAGTTCGACCGGGTCTGCCAGGTGCTGGACGCGCTGCACTACCTGGACGGCGACAAGACCACCGAGGCCGGTGACCGATTGTCGCGGATCTACACCGAGCTCGATCTGGTCGCGGCCGAGTGCCTGCGGGTAGGCGTCTTCGACGACCTCGACGTACCGGAGCTGGCCGCGGCGTTGGCGGCGCTGGTCTTCGAGTCGCGGTCGAAGGACGAGCCGACCTCGCCGCGGCTGCCGCGAGGCGAAGTACGGCCTGCGCTGGAGAAGATGGGCGTGATCTGGCGGGAGCTGTCCGCGCTGGAGCGGGACATGCGGGTCGATTTCCTTCGCCAGATGGACCTCGGCTTCTGCTGGGCGGCGTTCCGCTGGGCCTCGGGTGCATCGCTGGCCGAGGTCCTGTACGAGTCGGATCTGGCCGCCGGCGACTTCGTCCGCTGGGTCAAGCAGCTCATCGACCTGACCGAGCAGGTCGCCGACGCGGCCGGCCCGACGCCGCTGCGCAAAACGGCACGCGCGGTCACCGAGCAGATCCGCCGCGGCGTCATCGCGTACGCGTCTGTGGTCGACGAGCCGGACAGTTAGACGAGAACCGCAACTGACCCGATTCTCCTGTAGGACAGGACAAAACCGTCTGTACTAAGGAGATCTGGTCAGTGGAACTGACACGCCGCAATCTCGGCAAGCTTGTAGTGGCAACGGGAGCGGCGGCAGCCGTCGGTACGGCAGTCGGTACCGCGGCGGGAAGGCCGGCCGATGCCGCGGCGACCTGGCTTGCGACGGGTACCGCGGTACCGGCGCTCGCCGGGTTCGACAACCAGCTGAAGACCTTCATGCAGGCGCGCGGCATCACGGGCGGGCAGGTCGCGGTCACCTACAAGGGCCGGCTGGTCCTTGCCCGCGGCTACAGCACCTCCAGCACGCTGACTGTTCAGCCCACCTCGCTGTTCCGGGTGGCCAGCCTGACCAAGTCGTTCACTTCGGCCGCGATCCTGAAGCTCGTCCAGGACGGCAAGCTGAGCCTGTCCACGCCGGTGACCTCGATCCTCACCTTCACCCCGCCGACCGGACAGACGGTCGACCCACGGCTGAAGACGGTCACGATCAAGCGCCTCCTGCA
Source organism: Kribbella qitaiheensis (assembly GCF_014217565.1). Lineage (NCBI taxonomy): Bacteria > Bacillati > Actinomycetota > Actinomycetes > Propionibacteriales > Kribbellaceae > Kribbella > Kribbella qitaiheensis. The sequence continues at coordinate 1,756,338 of NZ_CP043661.1, read as the reverse complement.
GCACCTCGGCGGCTGGGACCGCGAATTGTCCGGCGACCCGACCGGCATGGACGCGACCATCTCGAAGGCGCTCGGCGTCCCGATGGAGCTGCGGCACGCGGACGTCATCAAGTTCATGGCCGGGCGGAAGCTCGACAACGCGCCGGGTACGAAGGTTGCCTACTCCAACTACGGGTTCCTGCTCGCGGGGCGCGTGATCGAGAAGGTCAGCGGTCTGCCCTACGCGACGTACGTGCAGCAGAAGTTGCTGACCCCGTTGAAGATCACCCGGATGCAGCAGGGCTACACCATCGCCAAGCACGCCGGCGAGGTGCCGTACGAGTCGCAGTACACCGCGAAGACCGTGCTGGATAACTCGGGCACCGTCGTCCCCGCGCCGTACGGGTCGTTCAGCATGCGCATCCACGACGCCAACGGCGGCTGGATCGCCAGCGCGCCGGACCTGGTCCGCTGGGCGAAGATGTTCGACGCGCCGTCCACGGTCCTGAACAGCACCTCGCTGTCGAGCGTCTGGGCGAAGCCCGAGACCGGTCTCCAGCCCGACGGCTGGTACTACGGCCTCGGCTGGCAGGTGCGACCGACAACCGGCGGCACCGGCCGCAACACCTGGCACACAGGCAGCCTGCCCGGCACGTTCACCCTGCTCGTCCGTACCTACAACGGGATGAGCTGGGCGGCCCTGTTCAACCGCCGCGACGACGCCAGCGGCAAGTCCTACGGCGACATCGACCAGGCAATGTGGACCGCCGCCAACAGCGTCACCAAATGGCCCACAAACGACCTCTTCCCCCAGTACTTCCCCGCCTAGTACTACGGCCCTGGTTCGAGGCGATCGACATGGCCGGTCTCACCCGGCCGCTCCGGATGAACTTCGGCGGTTTCGCCGGCCACGAACCGGGTCCTTGAACACCTCGTGGGGATCGTGAACAGGAAATTTCTTGTTCAAGGTCCCCACGAGGTGTCGCAAGTCCCTGTCCTGGCAGTGCAGTACTAGAACATCAGCGCCCTGAAGTGAGGGTCGGTGGTCTGTGGTTCGCCGGCCATTGAAGTGAGTACCGCTCGTACTGCGTCGATCGCGGCGTCGCCGTGTTCCTTGCGGAGGTGGCGTTCGTAGGTTTGGTGGAACTTTCGGGCTGCCGCGAGGGCCGCCTGGCCGCGCTCGGACAGGTGGATCAGGCGGGCCCGGCCGTCGGTGGGGTCGGGGTGGCGTTCGACATAGCCCCGGCTCTCCATGTCGTCGACGATCTGGCCGGCGCCTTGTTTGCTGATCTCCAGGCGCTCGGCCAGTGCGCTGATCGTCATCGGGTTCGCGCCGACCGAGCGCAGGACGAATCCGTCCGAGCGGCCCTGTTCGTCGAAGCCCTGGGCGGCCAGTGAGGCCCGGAGTTCGCGGACGAACTCCTGGTCGGCCAGCAGCAGCAGGATGCCGAAATCAGGCTTGCGTGAGGCACTCATGTCACTCATGATAGACAAGTCAAGTTGAACAAGTCAGCTTGTCTAAATTCTTGAGGGGGACGAATGCACATCATCCGTGCGACCGAGGCGCCGCAGTTCCAGCTGCCAGGGGTGAGGTTCATCGGACTGGCCGCGCCCAGCCGTGGCTCGGAAGGCCTCTGCACCTGGCGACTTACCGTCGACGCAGGGCTTCACAACGACGAGCCGCACACGCTCGACCGTGACGAGGTGTTCATGGTGCTGTCGGGCACCGTCCAGGTGACCGCGGACGGCGACAAGCTCGGCCCGGGCGACGCTGTCGTCGTACGGGGCCGGCGAGCCGATCCAGCTCTCCAATCTCGGCGAGACCGAGGCCGAGCTGTACGTCGCGATCACTGCAGGCGTCACCGGCACGATGGCCGACGGCACGACCATCCAGCCACCGTGGGCCCAATAGAAGCCCAAGAAGCCCAGCAAAGGCCCAGTAGTCCGTCAGCAGCGTCGTAGGGGAGCGGTGTAGGTGGTGTTGCTGGCGGTGGCTACGTAGTAGTCCGTCACGTAGCTGCCGTCGGTCAACCTGTTCCACACCGACGTAGTGCCCACCTTGCTCCCGGGTAGTTGACAGGTGACCCACGCCAGTGCGCCGGCGCCGAGCGAGCCCACTACGGCGTACGACGTACCGGGTCCACTCCGCCTGCTCAAACCGCTGGTGGTGGTCTGGAACGGCAGGCTGCAACCAGGCAGCGGTGAGCTGTACGTCGTATTGGACGGAGTGTTTACGTAGTAGTCCGTGAGGTAGCTGCCGTTGATCAGCTTGTTCCAGACCGTCGTGGTGCCCACCTTGGTCCCGTAGGTCTGACAGGACACCTGCACGGTGGTTCCGCTCGGATACGTGGCCACTACCGGGTACGCCGTGGTCGGTCCGCTCCTGGCGCTCACAGCGGTCGTTGTCTGGTAGGCGTACCCCACCGAGCCGACCGGTGCATCGAACCGGTCGTTGTCGATGTTCAACGTGACGCCGCCATACGTCTCGTTGTGATCCCCGTTGTACTGCTTGGCTCGCTGGCCCACAGTCCAATAGTTGTTGGAGACAGTCGGCCAGTTGATCAGTGACGAGCTCTGGTCCCACCGGGCGATCCACACTGCGTCCGGTCGCGCGTAGGAAGTCGAGTTGTAGACCTGTGCGAGTTGTAGCGCACCCGAGTCCTGGTGGACGTACACGCCGGACAGGAACCCGCGCCGGTGCAGCTCCTTCGTCCACGCAGACAGGAAGCTGAGCACAGTCGCACCGCAGTTCGTGTTGTTGACGTCGTAGTGCTCCATGTCGCCATAGATCGCACCACCGGCCAGCAGTCCGAGCGCCCTGGCCTTGTTGAAGGCATCGGTCGCCGCAGCCGTGCCCTGGGTGCCCGGAGCGCTCGCCGAGATCTTCTGCGACGTCGTCCTGTTACTGCAAGGCGCCTGCAGACCCAGGTAGATCGGGATCAACCGCCAACCCATCCTGGTCACGCTGCTCACCCAACTCGCGGTCAGCTGTGGCTGTGCGCAACTGCGGTTCACTCCGCCGATGTAGATCCCCATCGCCTTGTACGGCGACGATTTCCACGCAGTCATCTGCGCCAGCGTCGGCGCCGTGCAGGTGTCGAACGCCAACCCGACGTAGCGCGTTGCGATCGACCCACCTGGATACACGACATTCGTCGCCGGCTCTGCCGCGGCCGGCACCACCCCAGCCAGCCCCAACGCCCCGATCGCCATCCCTGCAACAAGCTTGAACATGACCCCACCCCTCAACCCAGTAGACGCCGGTTGGGTCGGCTTGCCTAGAGCAGACCGGGCGAGCTTGAGGCAGGATGTGGGCGACAGCAGTCCCCGAAGGAGGAGCCATGCCGGAGCCCACGATCGTCGAGCGTGACGAGCAGCCGTACGTCGCGTTGCGGGGGAAGGTCGCGATGAACGAGATCGCCCGGTTCGCGGACCGGATGCACGAGGTGATCGGCTGGATCGCCGCGCGCAACATCGAGCCGGTGGGAGCGCCGTTCTTCAAGTACGACGTGGTCGACATGGAGGAAGGCCTGGTGATGGAGATCGGCTTCCCGGTCGAGGAACGGCACAGCGGTGAGGAGCAGATCGTCGGCGGCCTGCTGCCGGCCGGACGCTACGTCAGCGTCACCCACCTCGGCCACCCGGACGGCCTCCTCGGCGCAACCGGGGACCTGCTTGCCTGGGCCGACGAGAAGGGCCTCGAGTGGGATGCCGACGGCAACAAGTGGGGCTGCCGGCTCGAGGTCTACAAGTCGGACCCCCGCGAGGTCCCGGACCTGAACGACTGGGAGACCGAACTCCTCTTCCGGCTCCGCGGCTGACGGGCTTGCCGACAGTACTGGCCGGACTGAGCCGGCTCGATCCCGAGCGGGTCCGGCACGTGGCCTCACCCTTGATCGAGCTCGGCTGTGCCCTGCACGTGCTCGCGGAGCCGTCCCACCACGGCCGCACCGAATGGGCGGCCGAGCTACGCAAGTCGATTCCCGCCACCCTGCAGCGAGAGTTGGCCGACTGGACCTGGACGGTCCGCGCGGTGCGGGCGCGCTTCTTCGCGACGAGTTCCGCGACCGGGATGCCGACCTGGGCCGACGAACTCGCCGTACTGCGTGCGCGGCCGCCGGAGGAGTTGGCCGCCGAACTGGTTCGCCCGCTCCGGGGCCGGCCTCTGAACATGCACCGGACCGACACCGACACGGTCCGCCGCTGGGCGCGGAGCCGGGGCCGCGAGGTCGCCGTACTGGTGGAGAGTCTGCTGACCGAGCCGGCTGAGCCGGTCAAACAGTTCCTCGATCTGCTCGACTCGTGCTGGCAGGAATGGTTCGAAGGGCTGTGGGCGCAGTCTCGGGACCAGTTGGCCGCGCGCGGCAGGCAGGACCGCGATCTTGCCGTGCGGGACGGACTGGGCGTGATGCTGCGTTCGCTGGACGGCTCGATCGAGCTCCGCGATGCCGACAGCGCGCTGGTGCAGAAGGTGCAGAACAAGCGGATCGACCTGGCTGGCCGGTCCCTGCTGCTGGTGCCGAGCAACTTCATCGCACCGCATCTGTTCGTCGGTGAGATTGCGGGGGAGCCGTTGACGGTGATCTACCCGGCAACCGGTCGCGGCGCCGCGGTACCGACCGCTCAGGCCATCCGGGCGCGGTTGGAAGCACTGGCAGGCCCGGACCGGCTGCAGATCTGCCGGGCGGTCGCGAGCGAGCCCCGGACCGCCGGGGAGATCGCGACGCTCTGGGGTCTGAACCCGAGCCAGGTGACCCGCCACCTCCGCGCGCTGACCCGGGCCCGGCCTGGTCCGGGCCGGGCGGCAAGGCAGGTTCGTCGCCTACCGCCTCGACGAACAAGCCTTCCGCACCCTCGGCACAGACCTCCTCAACCTGATAATGCGCTGACCCGCTGACCCGCTGACCCGCTGACCCGCTGACCCGCTGACCCCCGGCGCTCTGCGTCGCGTACCGCGCCCTCCGCTCGATCGGCTGACCGGGTAGATCAAGTCCAATGGAGTGGTGCACGAGATCCGCTTGATCACCGAACGACTCGTGCGCCAGGCGCCACTTTCGTCCCGCCACGGGTAGTTCTCCGATGCCCGAAGGCGGCTGTTGGACGGGTTGAGCCGGGATCAGCGACGGCGAGCACTGCTCGGTCTCGGTCGACGCCGGCGTCGCCGTATCCGTCGGGACGGCGGACCGCCACGCCATCAATACTCGCCGAGTTGGGGTGTTGCCACGCTCGCCGTGGCGGGCGAATAGCGGGCGCTGGCGAGTATTGATGGCCTGGCGGTCCGGCGGAGCCCGCTGACCCGCGATCGAGGCCACGCCCGGCACAACTCGCGATCCGCTGGCCGACCTACCGGCTCGACCCGCCGGTTTCGCCTGTCTCCCCGGCTCGACTCGCGGGTTTGCCGCGACGAAATCGGCGGGTCGAGCCGGTAGGTCGAGCAAACGCGGCCAGTCGAGCCGGTAGGTCGAAGTGGTCGCCGCGGGGCGAGCCGGTAGGTCGATCTCGTACACCACTCCACTGGACTTTGATCTCGATCGATCGGAGTACGCGGCCGCCCGACCTGTACCCGCGAGGCGAGCTACACCAGGCACCCACCCCCGGCCGGTCTTCGGCACGGACTGAGTGGGCGACGCAGGAGTGGCCGTGGGGGCGGCGTGGGTTCGACGGGTCTAGCTTCGGCATGGATCTGGTTGATCTGGTGATGCGTTGACGGAATCCGTCAATCGACCGGAGCAGGCGGTCGCCGGGCTGTTGGCTGGGTGGCATGAGTGCTTCCTTTTCGCCTGAGGTCCGCCGGATGGTTGCCGCGACTGTGGTCAACACGTTCGGCAACGGTGTGTACGCCGCGGTCGGTGCGCTGTACCTGACGCGGGTCGCCGGGCTGTCCGTCGGCCAGGTCGGCATCGGTCTGACGATCGCCGGGCTCTTCGGGCTGGTGGCCAGTACGCCGCTCGGGGTGGTCGCCGACCGGCTCGGCCCAAATCGTTCGTACGTCGGGTTCCTGCTGATCGAGGCGATCACGATGGCGGCGCTCACCCAGGTCCACTCGCTCGCGGGGTTCGTCGGCGTCGCGGCGGTGGCCGCGGTCGCGAACTCGGGGCAGTCGGGTGCGAAGGGTGCGTTGATCGCGGGGCTGGTGCCGGCCGAGCAGCGGGTCCGGACCCGGGCGATGCTGCGGGTGACGACGAACATCGGCATGGGGATCGGGATGGCTCTGGCGGGCATCGTGCTGGCAGTCGACCGCCGGGAGGTCTACCTGATCGCGCTGTTCGCGAACGCCTTGACGTATCTGGTCACAGCAGGGCTGGTGCAGTGGGGGATGCCACGGCTCGCGCCGGTGCCGGCCTCGGCCGGTCCGTCCGGGTTGACGGCGCTGAAGGACCGGCCGTACCTGGCGTTCATCGCGCTGGACGGGCTGCTCAGCATGCACAACGCGATGGCGCAGGTGGCCATCCCGCTGTGGGTCGCGACGGCGACGGATGCGCCGACCTGGCTGATCTCGGTGTTGCTGGTGACCAACGCGATCGCCGTGATCCTGCTGCAGATTCGGGTGGCGCGAGGGACAGAGCAGGTCGCTGGGGCGGCAAGAGCGGGGCGGCGTGCCGGGTTGCTGCTCGCGCTGGCGTGCGGGGTGCTGGCGTTGACGGACGTGACGTCCGGCGCGGTCACCGTGGGGTTGCTGCTGGTCGCCGCGATCGTGCACGTGCTGGGCGAGATGCTGCAATCGGCCGGCGGCTGGGGAATCAGCTTCGAACTCGCGCCGCCCGGCGCGCAGGGTCAGTACCAGGGCGCCTACGCGATGGGGCACCAGGTCGGTGACCTGATCGCCCCGTTCGTCCTGACGGTGGTGGCGGTCAGCTGGGGCTGGCCAGGATGGTTGCTCACAGCCACGATCTTCCTGATCGCCGGTTCCCTCATCCCCGTCGCGGTTCGCAAACACCGGCAGTGGGAGCCGGTGCCCGTCCCCGGCTAGGCGGCCAAAGGCAGAAGGAGCGGCTCAGTCGCGCCAGGTGCCGGTCCAGTCGTACAGCGGCGCGGTGGTCGCGTACTCCCTGAGGTAGCTGATCCGCCCGTCATCGAGCCTGGCCACTGTGGAGCCGTCGAATGCACCAGGGCTGCCCTTCCAGGTGCACTCGAAGTGCCACTCCGCGACCAGCGACTCGCCGGCCGCCGACTCGGCGGTGACCTCCCACCCGTCGACAGAGCCGCCGGCCCCGAACCAAGCGTGCATCCATTTCTCGACGCTCTCCTTGCCGCGATAGACCGGCCCGTAGGACTCGATCACGACGCAGTCGTCGGTGAGAGTTGCGAGAACGGCCGGGATGTCGTGGCGACGCCATCCGTCGATGTATGCCAGCAACTGATTCATCAGCGCAGCCTACGGTCCTGGTGTGAGGCCACTCAGTCGTCGTTGGGTATCACGGAGTTCGGCTTGGCTGGCGTCGAGCCGCACGGCCAAGGAATCCACCTCGGCTCGCAGGCGCGGGCACATCTCCAGGGTCGTGCCGTGATCGTCCGTGCGAGCGCAGTCGAGGTACTGCTGGATAGTCGAGGCGCCCAGGCCGGCAGAGATCATCGTCCTGATCTGCGCCACGCGGACGACATCGGACTCGGAGTAGTTCCGGTAGCCGTTGCTGTTGCGCACCGGGACCAACAGCCGTCGGTCCTCGTAGTGCCGTAGCGCGCGTGCGCTGACCCCAGTCCGCTCAGCGAGTTCGCTGATCAGCACTGTCGCTTCCTCCTCGTCGACTTGACCTTCACGCTGACGTGAACCCCTACCGTCCTGCGGTATGACATCAGGAACAACCCAGCGGCGTGCCTCGATCTTCCATGGCTACGGGGCATCTCCCGAAGATCACTGGTTCGGCTGGCTGGGCGGACAACTCGACGCGGACGGAATCCCGACCACGATCCCGCTTCTCCCAGACTCGCAGGCCCCGGATCCCACCCGGTGGGCCGAAGTCGTACGCACGGAGGTGGGGACCCCTGACGAGAACTCGATCGTCGTCGCGCACAGCCTGGGCTGCCTGACCGTCCTTCGCCATCTGCGCTCACTTCCCGGCCCTTGGCGCCTCGGCACCCTCGTGCTGGTCTCCGGATTCCTCGACCACCTGCCCGCGTTTCCGGAACTGGACACCTTCATCGGAGACGGCTGCGACGCGGAAGGTCTCAGCAACCACGTCGACAGGCTGACGATTATCCGGTCGGACGCAGATCCGTACGTTCCTCCTGGGCACACCGATCGCCTCGCCGGCCTGCTCGGGGCATCCGCAAAGGTCGTCCCCGGAGCCGGTCACTTCCTCGCCTCCGACGGCGTCGTGGCACTACCCGAAGCTCTCGCAGCGATCGCAACGCACTCAGGACGTCTGCTACCGGACGCTGGCGGCCAGCGAGCCCGCGGCTAGAAGGAACCGAAAGCTAGGCGGCGATGGGTAGGAGGAGGTTGCGGAGTTGGCGGGCGGCGGTGAAGCCGGCACGGTTACCGCCGATGGTGCTGGCTGAGGGGCCGTAGCCGATCAGGTGGATTCGCGGGTCCAGGACTGTGTGGGTGCCGTCCATCCGGATTCCGCCGGAGGTCTCGCGCAGGTGGAGCGGCGCCAGGTGGCCGAGGTCGGCGCGGAAGCCGGTCGCCCATAGGATCGCATCCACTCGTTCGAGGCGTCCGTCCGCCCACTGCACACCCGCAGGCGTGATCCGCTCGAACATCGGCAACCGGGTGTAAACGCCATGCCGGTACGCCGCTTGCTCCTGTTCGCGCAGTTGTAGCCCCGTCACGCTCACCACGCTCTTCGGCGGCAGTCCGGCGCGCACGCGTTCCTCGACCTTGGCGATGATCTTGCGCCCGAGTTCGGGCCCGAACTCGCCATCCGTCCGCCACTCGGGCGGCCGGCGCGTCACCCACGTAGTACTGGCGACTTCGGAGATCTCAGCGAGCAACTGGACTGCGGACGCGCCGCCGCCCACCACCAGAACGTGCTTGCCCGCGAACTCACCGGTGCCGCTGTAGTCGGCCGTATGCAGTTGGCCGCCCTGGAACGTCTCGATCCCCGGATACCAGGGGATGAACGGGCGGTCCCAGGTGCCGGTCGCGTTCACGATCGCCTCGGCCTGGTAGCTGCCGCGGTCCGTGTTCACCAGGTAGCGCTCGCCGTCACGCCGTACGCTCTCGACGCCGACCGGGCGAACCACTGGAAGCTCGTACTCCGACTCGTAGTCCGCGAAGTAACGCGGGACGAACTCGTTGGCGCGTTCGTCGCCCGCACTCTCCGGTACTGCGACGCCCGGCAGGTTCGCGATCCGGTGCACGTCGTGCATGGTGAGCGAGTCCCACCGATGCTGCCACGCTCCACCAGGTGCTGGATTGCGATCGAGGACCACCACCCCGTCGTACGGGCTGAACCCCATCCTGACCAGGTGATACGCCGCTGACAGCCCCGCCTGGCCGGCTCCGATCACCACCACCTGGGTCGTCTTCACGTCGTGTGCAACGCGCCCGGCGACCCAGGTTCTTCCCGGGAGTCAGTCCCAGCTGTTGTCGATCCGCCGGTGGTACCGCTGGCCGGCCTTGCCGCCGACGATGGCGGCGAGCAGCGTCACCAGCAGCAGGGCACCTGCCGCGATCACACTGCCGGTTGCGAGTGTCTCGTCAGCGATCGGTACGGACGGCAGATCCAGGCGATTCACGAGGTCGTACTGCGAATCGGCCAGCGCGCCGAGTCCGATCGCGATCAGTACGACGACGAGCCCGATCGCCCAGACGCCGAACGCCTGCCGGGCACCGTCGAAGCGCGCGAGCCGTCCCGCGACGTACCCGCCGTTGTAGAAGGCGATCGTGAGCATCACGATGACCACTGCGGCGGTCGCGATCGCGATAGTGCCGGCGTGTCTGTCGAAGGTGCTCTGCTCGAACGTCACCGCATAGTCGACGGCTGCGACGACAGCGACGATGATCCCGGTGATCAGCACGGTCAGCCCGACCGCGATCAGCCAGCCGAAGAACGCGGCACCCGACTTGAATCCGCGGTACGCCGGATCGACCTCGGCCGCGGTGGACGTCTTGATGTTCGCGCGATGTGTCGCGCGCCGCTCGTCCTCGGTCGCGACCGGGTCAGGTGCTTCGACTCCCGGTGCGGCCGCTACGGGCTCCTGAACTGATGTCCGGTCAACCATGACGCGTTCTCCTTACAAGACGGCCCCGTCTGGTAACTCCTGGTACCCAGTGCTCCGGCCACTCATGCGCTCAGCCGAGGAGGGCGTCGATCTTGTCGTGGTAGCGCTGGCCGGTCTTGCCGCCGAGAAGGGCCGCGAGGAGCGGCAGCATCAGGATCGCCGCCGCGGTGAGGAGTCCACCGGTGAGCAGGCTGTCGTTCGTGAGCGGCACGTCCGGCCGATCGATCCGGCCGACCAGGTCGTACTGGTCGTTCAGGAACGCCCCGGTACCGGCCGCGACCACGATGAGTAGCAGCGAGATCATCCAGACGCCAAAACCCTGCCGAGCTCCGTCGAACCGCGCAAGGCGGCCGGCAACGTACCCGCCGATGTAGAACGCCAGGCTCAGCACCAGCACGAAGAGGGCTGCGGCAGTGATGGCCGCGGTACCGGCCTGCTCCTTGGCGTCTGCCCTGGTGTAGTCGAGAACGTAACTGGCGCCCGCTCCGGCGCCAGTCACCACAGCGGTGAGCAGCACGATCATCGACAGCATGATCAGCCAGCCGAAGAACGCCGCACCGAACTTGAAGCCCCGGTAGGCGAGCCGCTCCGCCTCAGTGGGAGGCAGCGGCTTGTCCGGGACCGCGGTGACGCTGGTCATGGCCCGATGGGCGGCGGCTCGCGCCTCCTCGTAACGCTGGGTGGTTGGGCTGGCCACCGGTTGGGTCAAGGTGTCGCTGTCGCCGTACTGATTCACTGTCGTTTCTCCTCACGGTCCGGGAGGGCCCTACCCGGAGAGGCGGTTTCTCATGCGGGCCCGGCTGGAGAATTAACTGTCGCTTTGCCCAGCCGGGTAGCGCCGAGGCGTGTAGACGAGCGGGCCGGAGGGGCGCTGCACGGTCTGGGTCTGCGACGAGCCGATCAGGAGCAGGCAGCGCATGTCGACCTGGTCGGGGTCCAGCTCGGCCAGTGTGGTCACGGTGATCGACTCGCTGCTGCCCCCGACGTTGCGGCCGATGACGACCGGAGTGGTGGGTTCCCGGTGCTGGAGCAAGAGTTCCTTGGTCGCGGCGACCTGCCAGGTCCGGGACTTCGATGCAGGGTTGTAGATCGCAATGGCCAGGTCGGCCGTCGCAGCCGCGGTCAGCCGAGCGGCGATCACCTCCCACGGCTTCAGGCGATCCGACAGGGACAGCACGCAGTAGTCGTGTCCGAGCGGAGCGCCGACCCGGCTCGCGACCGCTTGCGCAGCGGTCATCCCGGGGAGCACGTTCAGTACTACGTCCGCGTACTCCGGCTCGCCGGCCACTTCGGCGACAGCGCTCGCCATCGCGAACACGCCCGGGTCACCGGACGACACCACAACCACCCGGGAACCCTTCCGGGCGAGGTCGAGCGCGAACGCGGCCCGCTCGGACTCGACCTGGTTGTCCGAGCCGTGTTTGCGCTGCCGGGCGCGATCCGGCAGCCGGTCGACGTACGGGCCGTAGCCGATCAGGTCGTCCGCGGCGGCGATCGCGGCCCGGACCTCGGGCGTCATCCACTGCGGTCCGGCCGGTCCGAGGCCGACCACGGTCACTGAACCTTCGCCGTCGACCCGTGGTGCGGCGGCCGGGGCAACGAAGTTGTTGATCGGGCTGGGCAGCAAGGCGAGCGAGAAGTACGGCACCGAGTCGGGGTCGACGTCGGCCAGCGGAGCGGTCCGCTGCTCCGAGGTCGTCGCCCGCTCGACGTACCAGGCCTCGTCCAGCCGGCCGGAGAGCTCGAAAGCCTCCCGGACATTCGCGAAGGTGCGCCCGAGTTTCATCACCGCGGCAGCGTCGGTGGTCCGCAGCCGCTCAGCCAGTACGTCGGGAGGCAGCGTCCCCGGCAAGACCGTCAGGACCTCGTCGCGCTCACACAGCGGACGGCCCAGTACTGCGGCGGGCCGCGCTCACCGAGGTCACGCCAGGCACCACCTCGCACTCGTACCGGTCGGCGAGCCGCTTGTGCATGTGCATGTACGAGCCGTAGAACAGCGGATCCCCTTCCGCCAGGACGACGACGTCGCGCCCGGCGTCGAGGTGAGCGGCGAGCCGAGCCGCGCAATCGGCGTAGAAGTCGTCCATCGCGCCCTGGTAGCCACCGGGGTGGTCCGTGGTCTCGGTGGTCAGCGGGTAGATCAGGTGTTCCTCGAGCTGCCCGTCACGCAGGTACGGCGCCGCCACTGAGCGGGCGATGCTCCGGCCGTGCCGCGCGCTGTGGAAGGCGATCACGTCCGCGGCGCCGATCAGCCGGGCGGCCTTCACCGTCATCAGTTCGGGGTCGCCCGGGCCGAGCCCGACGCCCCACAGCCGTCCGGTCATTCTTCCTCGCTCGCGATCGCGTTGATGGCGGCCGCGGTGATCGCGCTGCCGCCCCGTCGGCCCCTGACGACCAGGTACTCCAGCCCGAGGTCGTTGTCTGCCAGTGCCTGCTTCGACTCGGCCGCGCCGATGAAACCGACCGGAATACCCAGTACTGCGGCCGGTCGCGGCGCGCCGTCGCGGATCAGCTCGAGCAACCGGAACAGCGCGGTCGGCGCATTGCCGATAGCAACGACCGAACCTTCGAGCCGGTCCATCCATAGGTCGAGCGCTGCTGCACTTCTGGTGGTGCTGTGGTTCGCCGCCAGCTCTGGTACCGAAGGATCACTCAGTGTGCAGATCACCTCGTTGTCGGCCGGCAATCGCCGTCGGGTCACACCGGCAGCGACCATCGACGCGTCGCACAGGATCGGTGCACCTGCCTGCAGCGCCGCCCGAGCCGACTTGACCACGCCTGTCGAGTACGCCAGATCCGCCGCCAGGTCGGTCATCCCGCAGGCATGGATCATCCGTACGGCGACCTGTGCCACGTCGGCGGGCAGCTCGTCGAGCGCCGCCTCCGCGCGGATCGTCGCGAACGACTGCCGGTAGATCTCGGCCCCGTCAGTCACGTACTCGTACTTGCTCACCGTGCTCCTCTCGCGGCCGCAACGGCCTCAACCAACTCCACATCGACCGGCTCGCCGTCGATCGCATAACCATTGCCGAGGGCAATGATGTCGACGAACCGGCCGGCCGGCCGGCCACAGCGCCGTTCACAACCCGACCAGTGCACCGGCTGCCGTCCGCGGCGAATCCGGGGCGTGACGTCTCGCGCGTCCGCCCGGACATCAGCCAACGCCTTCGCGCAGCCAGGCTTCCCAGCGCAGGCCGTCACCCCGTTCCAAGGTGATTCCGGCTCCACCACCAGGCCGACTGCCTCCAGTTGCGCGACCGCATCGTCGACAGCGTCAAACCCACCCAGTACTACGGACCGCCAGGGCGTCACCCTGATCTGCCCGTTGCCCAGTTCGGCCAAGTCCGACAGGACCGCTGCCTGCTCGGCCGACAAGCTCCCGAGCGGCACGGTGACCACCACGGCGACCCGCCCATCCACCTGCTCACGCCGTCCAGCAACCACGACAGCCGTGCCCGCCGCCTCGGCGGCGACCAGCGGCTCAAGCCCTAGAGGATCAAGCCCCAGCGGATCAAGCCCCCGCGGATCAAGCCCCCGCGGATCAAGCCCCCGCGGCTCGAGGCCCAGTCGCTCGTAGACCTCTGCCGCACCGTCTGCCAGCTCGGCGATCCGCCAAGCCTCCGAGTCCTGTGCAGCGCGCTCAGTCAAGAACGCCTCCGCAGCGGCAATCATGACCGCAGGCGCGTCTTCCAGCGGAACCTCTGCCCCACGCGACACTCCACCGAGCACCAGCAACCCCTTGCCACCTGCAAGCACTCGCACAGCTACATCCGCTCCGACCGCACCTAGATCACCCCGCCCGTCGTCCAGGGCGAACAGGAACCGCCCCGGCAACTCGGCGAGCGCGGGCTGCGCGCACAGGAGACGGTCCAGCTCGGCGGCGAGCGGCAGTACGTCGTACAGGCTGTCCTGGTCGAGGCCGGAGAGCGGCGAGGCGAGGATGTTCCGCACCCGCTCGTGGGAGATCGATGGCAGCAGCCCAGCGGAGTACAGGCGGTCAGAGAGCGTCTGTGGCGCTCCGGGGCGGAGAGCCCTGATCTGGATGTTCCCGCGCGAGGTCAGCTCCAGGTGGCCGTCGCCCAGCTCACCGGAGGCCGCAGCGAGCACCCGCAGTTGCGCGGCGCTCAGCAACCCGCCAGGCAGGCGCACCCGTGCCAACCCGCCGTCAGCCGCCTGATGCACGGCAAGAACCCCCGGACAACTGTCCGGTTGGGTCCTTGGCGAGCTGTTCACAGCCGTGATGCTACGTCCCGCCCACCTGGTGTGGTCTGGGTCACGGAGCTCAGAGGTGCGGGTGCGGGTGTTCCGGGGAGCGGTTCTGGAAGGAGAGGATGCCCGGGTTCTTGATCCGGCCACGCTCGATCTCGATCGCCCGGCGGATCGTCTCGTCGGCGTGCCAGGCCTCGGCGCCGTCCAGGACCGTTCCGAGGTACGGCAGCAGGGCCTCGCTGATCTCCCAGCTCGCCGAGTTCCACAGGTACGACGGGGTGTGGTCGACACCGTAGTACGTGATGTTGTCGCCGACCACGAACGTCGGCTCGTCGAACCCGGTCGGCTTGGCCCAGCTGAACCCCATCCCCAGGTCGCAGGAGACGTCGATGATCAGGCTGCCCGGCTCGAGCAGGGCCAGGTCCTCCTCGATCAGGAAGGTCAGTGGCGCGTCCGGATCCTGCAGCACGCAGTTGACGATGATGTCGTGCTCGGCCAGGAACCCGGCCAGCGGCACCCGGCCGTCCTCCAGCAGCGCGTGGCTGCGGCGGGGATCGAGCGGACCGTCGGTGTCGTCCTCGTCCTGGTCGTACTGGACGATCCGCGCCGAGTGGATCGGTGAGCCGACGGCGGCGACGTCACGGCCGGTGAGGACGTTGACGTCGTGGACACCGTGGGCGTTGAGGGCCGTGACGGCACCTCGCGCGGTCGCGCCGAACCCGATCACGACAGCGCGCAGCCTGCGGCCGTAGTCGCCGGTCGAGCCGATCAGCTCCAGTGCGTGCAGCACCGAGCAGTAGCCGGCCAGCTCGTTGTTCTTGTGGAACACGTGCAGGTTGTAGCTGCCGTCCGAGTGCCAGTGGTTCATCGCCTCGAACGCGATCAGGGTCAGCTCGCGGTCGATCGCCAGCTGGGTGAGCTTCTCGTCCTGCACGCAGTGCGGCCAGCCCCAGAGCACCTGGCCCTGGCGCAGCCCGGCGACGTCCTCGATCTGCGGCTTCGGCAGCAGCACGATGTCGGTCTTCGCGATCAGTTCGTCGCGGTCCAGGATGCCGGCCACCGATGACGACAGTTGCGCGTCGGAGATCCCGAACTGTTTACCGTACCCGGATTCGAGGAAGATGCGTTGGCGCAGCTCCTCGTCGATCCGGTCGAAGTGGTTTGGATGGATCGGCAGCCGATGCTCGTTCTCTTTGCGAGAACGACCGACGACGCCGAGGGTGAGCTGGTCCACGAGGGCCCCCTTGGTTGCCCCCTGTTTAGCACAGACCGTGTCTTCCCAACCGACACAGCGCTATGGCGACCAGGGCCGCGACCGAGCCGCCGAAGAGCATCGTGGTGGAGACGGAAGTGCTGTCGACTAGCAGCCCGCCCACCAGGGCTCCGGCTGACAAGGTGGCCTGGAAAGAGGACGTGAACACCACAGTTGCCGCCTCCCGCGCCTCCGGTGCTGCAGCTGCGAACCAGGTCATCGAGCAAACCGGCACCGCGCCGTACGCGAGGCCCCAGACCACCAGCAGGACACCAGCTCCAGCCGTACTACGTCCCGCGACTGGCAGCAGCAAGGTGGCAGCGGCCAGCAGGGCGGCGCTGGTGGCGAAGGTGGCCCGCAGGTGCCGCGCCACCGTAGTACCGGCTATCAGGTTGCCGACGAGCCCGGCGACACCGTAGACGAGCAGTAGTCCGCTGATCCGGTCTGCGGGCACCCCACTGACGTCCCGCAGGAACGGGCCCACGTAGGTATAGGTGCTGAAGTGCGCGGTCACTATTAGGCAGGTCACCAGCAACCCAGTGCGTGTTCCTCGCAAGGTAAGCAGCCTGCGCAACACTGCCAACCGGGTCACTTGCAGCGGCGGCAAGGGCGGCACGGACCACAGCAGTGCGGCAAGCACTCCCGCTGTCAGGAAGCCCAGTACTACGAACGCCGTCCGCCAACCCGCCTGCTCCCCGAGGAACGTCCCGGCCGGCACCCCGAGCACCGAGCCGAGCGGGACCGCCGAGAAGATCACCGCCGTCGCGCGGACCACCCAGCGCTCCGGCACCAGCCGCACCGCGAGACCGGCGCCGATCGACCAGAATCCGCCAATCGTCATCCCGACCATCACCCTGGAAACCAGTTCCAGCCAGTACGACGGCGCCGCCGCGGCCAGGATGTCCGACCCCGCGAGCAGGACCATCAGCGCGGCCAGCATCAGCCGGCGATCGAGCCGCGCGGTCAGCACCGTGATCACCGGAGCCGCGACAGCCGCGACCAGCCCGGGCGCGGTCATCATCCACCCGGTCCGGCCGGGGGAGAGGCCAAAACTGGTGCCGATCGGGCTCAGCAGGCCGATCGGCAGGATCTCCGTCGTGACGATCGAGAAGATCCCGAGCGTCACCGCGATCACACCGAACCAGCGCCGGTACGACGTACGAGTGGTCTCCGAAACAAGCATGCGCCCAGTCCAGCCGCCCACCCGCGCAAGAACTCGCGAAAATACGCCACCCCGGTCCGACCAGACCGCGACGTCGTTTTCCCGCTTGCCGGTGCGACGCTGTTGGTTTGGGTTGGGATTATCTTGGAGCAGATGATCCCGAGCTAGGATGAGTTCATGGCGAAGACTCCGCTCCGGACGGTTCCGGATCTGACCGGACTGCTCAACCATGCCGGGCATGTGCTCGAGACCCAGCTCACCGCCGCCCTCGCGGAGATCGGCCTGACGCCGCGGATGCAGTGCGTGTTGCTGAACGCGCTGGGGGAGGAGCGCACCCAGATCCAGCTCGCCGAGCTCGCGTATCTCGACAAGACCACCATGGTCGTCACGGTCGACGCGTTGGAGAAGGCCGGCTTCGCCGAGCGGAAGCCGTCCGCCACCGACCGCCGGGCGCGGATCATCGCGGTCACCGAGGCCGGCGCCGAGATCGTCGCCGAAGGTCAGCGGATCGTCGACAAGGTGCACGCCGACGCCCTGGCGGCGCTGGCCGCCGCGCAGCGCAAACCGTTCGCCGAGTCGCTCGCCCACCTGGTCGCCGGCCATCTCGCGACGCCGGTCGAGGCGCAACCCGTACGGCGTACCAGGCAGCGCGCAAACTGATCCAATAAAAGATCGTCTATTACGGAACTATCTGCTAAGGTCGTTTTCATGTTGACCGACCAATTGCAGGACTCCGAGCCCACGACAGGAGCACACCGGGCCAAAGCGCTCGCGGTGCTCTGCATCATGCAGCTGATGATCATCCTGGACGGGACGGTGGTGACCGTCGCGTTGCCGACGATCCAGGGCGATCTCGGCTTCTCCCAGGCCGGCCTCGCCTGGGTGATGAACTCCTACCTGATCGCATTCGCCGGCCTGCTGTTACTGGCCGGCCGGATCGGCGACCTGATCGGCAGTAAGTCGGTCTTCCTCGCCGGGCTCGCGGTGTTCACCTCCGCCTCGCTGCTCTGCGGTCTCGCCACCAGCGCCGAGCTACTGATCGCCGGCCGCTTCCTGCAAGGAGTCGGCGGTGCGCTTGCCTCCGCGGTGATCCTCGGCATGATCATCGGGCTGTACCCGGCGCCGGGGGAGCAGGCCCGCGCCCTTGGCGTGTACGGCTTCACCTCCGCCAGTGGCGCCTCGATCGGCCTGATCCTCGGCGGCGTGATCACCCAGACCGTCGGTTGGCACTGGTCGTTCCTGATCAACGTCCCGATCGGCCTGGTCTCGCTCCTCTTCGCAGTACGCCTCCTTGCTCGCAACAAAGGCCTGGGCCTCGGCAAGGGTGCGGACGTCGCTGGTGCCGTGCTGGTGACTGCTGGGCTCTCGCTGTCCGTCTACACGATCGTCCAGACGGCCGAGCCCACTGCAGAGCTTCCTCGCACGATCTTGCTCGCTGTGGTCTCGGTGCTTCTCCTTGCAGGCTTCGTACTACGGCAAGCTCGCGCCGCGCAGCCTCTGCTCTCACTGCACGTCTTCCGCAAGCGCCAGGTGACCGTCTCAAACGTCGTCGTCGTACTGCTCTTCGCCGCAGGCTTCGGGTTCCAGTTCATGACCGCGCTGTACTTGCAGCGTGTACTCGGCTACGACTCGCTACAGACCGGCCTTGCCTTCCTCCCTGCGCCGATCCTCGGTGCGGTGATGTCCCTGTCGGTCGGGCCGCGACTCACTGTGCGCTTCGGCAGTCGTACGATCCTGCTGGCCGGCCTGGCCGCGTTCCTTGGTGCACAGCTGATCCTGAGCCAGGCGCCCGTCGGCGGCTCGTACTTGCTCAACGTTGCCCCGGCCCTGCTCCTAGTCGGCGCTGGTACCGGCGTAGGCATCCCGGCGGCGATCATGCTGGCAATGTCCGGTGCGGATCCGAGCGATGCCGGACTGGCATCAGGCCTCAACAACACAGCCCAGCAAGCAGGCGCGGCTGTCGGTACTGCGGTGCTCGCCAGCTTGGCCGCGTCGCACAGCGCAGCACGGCTCAGTGAAGGCGCCGGATCGGTCACTGCGCTCAGGGACGGCTACAGCGCGGCGTTCGTGGCTGCCGCCGGTTTCGTCCTGCTTGCCCTGGTCCTGGCCGCGACACTGCTCCGGCCCCGCCGATAAGCCGACAAGCGCCCCCGGTGCCTTCGGCAACGAAGACCTCGGGGGCGCTAACGTGTCCGCCGTGAGTATGACTAGGGATCCCGACCGGCTCGTCCTGTTCACCGACGCGGTCGTCGCGATCGCTGTCACGCTGCTGATCCTGCCCCTGGTGGAAGCGGTCCAGGACGTGCCGAAGGACAGCGACCCCTGGACGATGATCCACGAGGAGAAGAGTGCGATCTTCTCGTTCCTGCTGAGTTTCGCGGTGATCGCGAGATTCTGGCTGGTACATCACCGTGTCTTCGAGCACGTCAAGGCCTACAACACCGTGATGATCCAGCTGAACATGCTCTGGCTGCTCTGCATCGTGGTGCTGCCGTTCCCGACCGAGATGATCGGGCACTTCGACGGCGACAGCCGGTTCATCGCGGGCTTGTATGCCGCCAACCTGCTCGTTCTCAGCGCCTGCCAGACCGGACTCACACTGCTCGTCCGCGGTCACCGGAAACTCGAGGTCGACGACAACCCGATCACCGACCCCGAGGTGGCCGGCTCGATCACCTTCACGGCCTCCGCGCTGATCGCCTTCCTCCTCGCGGCCCTCGTCCCCGACGTGCGCTTCTACGCTCTCCTGGTCCTGATCCTGTCCGGCCCCGCGGCGCAGCTCATCCTGCGGCTGCGCAAGAGTCCCGCGTCAGCTGCTTAGGCCGGCCCAGAAGTCGCAGTGGTGCTCGGTCTGCAGGGCGACCTTCTTGATACCGCCTTGCTCGGCTGGTGCGAGTGAGAGCCCGGTGATTGCGTGCTTGCTCGCAGGAGCCCACTGCGGCCGGTCCGGCCCGTTCGGGTTCCCGGTGCGGGCGAACGCAGTCCAGTAGTCGAGCATCTGCTCCGACAGCCGCTGCTGGCCGTCGGTCATCGGGAAGTCGTATCCGCCAAGGCTGAACAGGTACGGCAGCTCCACTGCGTGAGCAGCGCCGTTCCCTGGTTGGGTGATCGGCGAGTGCTTGTCCGCAAACTCGTATGCGTACACAGGCACCTTCCGAGCGGCTTGCTGATCATTGGCGATCTGTGTGCACGACCAGATCCGATCCGTCGTGACCACGGTCCAGGCAGCCTTGGCCGACTCGTACTTCGCCAGCGGGTATTCGCGCAGCACCTTCTTCGCGTCAGCCGCACCGACCATGTCGGTCACCAGTCGCGGGTAGTCCGCATCGGTGATCTTGCCGCCGTTGAACGCCGCCATCCAGGCCGACGCCTCGTCGTGGTTGTTCCCGGAGAGCACCGGCACCCGGTGGAACAGCCCGGCCTTCATCGCCTTCGCCGGACTCAGCGGCAGCACCGCAGTACCGCCGTACGCCACCTGAGTGAAGTTGAGAGTGCTGTCGACCAGTACTGCGGGGTTTGCGGCGCGCAAGCACGACAGCACCGCCTGACCAGGCTTGCAGCCCAGGTCCTTCTTGCTGGCGGCAGCCCACTCCTTGCCGTTGTTCTGAACCGTGCTCTGCGATACCCATGGCGAGTCGGCGGCCTGACCCGGGTACTGGCTGTTGTCGGCCCAGTTGAACGCGCAGGAGCCGCTCTGCATGACAGCCTTGGAGAACAGCCCGGTCGCAGTCGGTGAGGTGAGCTGGGCGCAAACGCTCATGCCACCCGCCGACTCCCCGGCCACGGTCACGTTCCGCGGGTCACCACCGAAGGCCCGGGCGTTCCGCTGCACCCAGCGCAGCGCTGCCTGCTGGTCCTGGATGCCGTACGTGCCGGAACCCGCCAGACCCGGATAGCCGAAGAACCCGAAGATCCCGAGGCGGTAGTTCATCGTGACCACGACGACGTCTCCGCGGGTCGCCAGCTTCGCTGCGCCGTAGCTGTTGCCGGCCCCCGAGAAGAACCCGCCACCGGGGATCCACACCACTATGGCGCGGGGATGTGTCGCCTGCGCCGCGGGAGTGGTGATGTTCAAGTAGAGGCAGTCCTCGTCGGTGGACCCATCGGGTACCTCGGGGTTGGCTGACTGCGGACACGCGCTGGAGAGCTTCACTGCCTCGCGCTCGCCCTGCCACGGCTTCACCGGCTGCGGAGCCTTCCAGCGCAATCCGCCGACCGGGGGAGCGGCGTACGGGACGCCGTTGAAGACCCGAGCGCCGCCGGACGTGGCACCACGCAGTACGCCGGCATCTGTCCGTACTACGTTCGCGTCTGTGGGCGGAGCGCTCTCTGATTGAGCGGCAGCCGCACTGTTGACCAGCAGTGCGGCTGGCAGCAGCGCGAGTGCTACTGCCAGCCGCAGCTTGCTACGGGTGATTCGGGTAGTTGTCATGCCCAGCAGCCTGGGCCGAGACCGGGTGGCCCCGCTTCGGTCCGATGGCCACTTCGCCTACACCTTTGGTCGAAGTACCGTTATCAGCAGTAGAGGTTGCCGCCCGGGTCGACGCCCAGCGTCTGGGTGAACCGCTGGTAGGCGTCCACCCGGCTCTGCACCTGGCCCGGGTTGCCGCCGTTGCACTCGATCGAGCCGTTGATGCTGCGGATGGTCTCGCCGAAGCCGGCGCCGTTCACCATCGCGTTGTGCGGCGTCATCGTGCCCGGCCCGGACTGGGTGTTCCAATACCAGAGACCGGTCTTCCAGGCGATCGCGGAGTTCTGCTCGACCTGCCACGGGTTGCCCAGCAGGTCGATGCCGAGCGGGTCACCGGCTGCCTTGTAGTTGAAGTTGTGGCTCAACTGGATCGGGCCGCGAAAGTAGTACGCGGACTGGCCGGCCGGGCAGCCGTAGGGCAACTCCGGGTGGCAGTAACTCGGGTAGTTGGCCTCGTTGATCTCCTTGACGTAGACCAGCCCGCCGGTCTCGTGATTCACGTTGGCGAGGAAAGCTGCGGCCTCGCGCTTCTTGGTGGCGTCGTCGCCGGTGTCGGCGAACCCCGGATAGGCGCCGAGCGCGTCGATCAGCCCGGAATAGGTGTAGAACGGATTCCGGTTCGGGAACATCGAATTGAATTGCGATTCGCTGACCGGGAATGCGCCGGTGCCGGCATTACCGCCGTCGCAGGAGTAGGGATCCCAGAACCAGGTACTGATCGTCGGGTCGTAGCCGGGATTCTCGTTGACGGCGATGTAATACAGCCCGTCGGTGTACTTCACGATGCTGCCGACGCCGTACCAGTTGCCGGCGACCCAGTTCGGGTAGTTGCAGGCCTGGGTCGAACTCGGGGCTGATTCCCGGGCGTCGGCGGGGGCGACGATCAGCATCGCGCAGGCGACGCCGAGCGCCGCCAGGAACGGCAGTACGCGGATGAAACGAGGCATCTTCATGCGGTGACTCCTCTGTCCCGACCGGTCGCAAAGGGGGCGGCGACACGATCGTGGGGGCGGTGGACAAGTGGTTCCGGGCCAGATTAGGACGGCCCGGCGAGGAGGTGAAGAGTTTGCACCATTTACTTTCAAAAGAACTTTTGGTAAGCTCGGTGCTTAATCTGGTGGTGCAGTATTGCGCATTCTGGAGAATTGGCTGGATCGGCGCCTGCTGCCAGAATTGATGTGTCAGTGCCGATTCCGGCGCAACAGATAGGTGTCCATGATCCAGCCCTTGCGCTTGCGCGCGTCGGCGCGCACCTCGGTGATCTGTTCGGACACCTCGGCCAGTTTTCCGGCGACCAGGATCTCGTCCGGCGTACCGAGATAGGCGCCCCAGTAGATCTCTGCGTCCTGGTCGGTGTGAGCAGTGAATGCCGTCTGCGCGTCGAGCATCACCACCACGTCGTCGACGTCGTCCGGCCAGCTCTTCGCCAGCCGCCGCCCGGTGGTGATCTGGATCGGCCTGCCGACCTGGTTCAGCCCGACCCGGTGCCGCGCGGCCAGCGCCGAGACGCTGCTGATGCCGGGAATCACGTCGACGGAGAAGGTCAGCTCGCCCCGATCCTGGATGTCGTCGAGGATCGCCAGCGTGCTGTCGTACAGGGACGGATCGCCCCAGACGAGGAAGGCGCCGACCTGGTCCGCGCCGAGCTCGGTGGCGATCAGGCCGGCGCAGACATCTGCCCGGCGCCGCCGCCAGTCGTCCACGGACTCGACGTACGCCTCGCTGCTGCGGTCCCGCTCCGGGTCCCGTCCGACGACCACCCTGTACTGCGTGGCGTGCCGGCGCAGGATCTCCTCGCGCAGGTCGACCAGCTCCTGCTTGACCTCACCCTTGTCGAGCACGAAGAAGACGTCGGCCCGCTCGATCGCCTTCGCCGCCTGCAGGGTCAGGTGGTCCGGATCGCCGGCCCCGATCCCGATCACCAAGATCTCCATGGCCGCGAGCTTAATGACCGGCACCGGCCGGCCTTGTCGGCGGCCTTTGCTACGTTCGAAGTACCTCTGGATGGAAGGCGTGCCTGATGACGATTCCGACCCCGCCCGACCCGGCCGCCGCCGAGACGGTGAAGCATCTGCCGCACGCGATCACGACGTACCTGCGGGAGGCCGATCCGCAGCACAAGGCGAACGCCCACGATCTGCTCTCCGCCTTCGCGCCGGACGCGACCGTCGTCGACGAGGAGAAGACGTACAAGGGGCACGACGAGATCCATCGGTGGCGCGAGGGCGTCTCGAGCCAGTTCACCTACACGGTCGAGATCACCCACGCAGAGAAGCTGGACGAGACCCACTTTGTGGTCACGAGCCACCTCGAAGGCGATTTCCCCGGCGGTGTGGTCGACCTTCTCTACCGCTTCACCCTCGGTGAGGACGACCTGATCGCCAATCTGGAGATCGCCCCTTAGGCCAACGCCCTCGGAGCCTGTCAGCTACCTCGCTGCCTGCTTCTCGGCTGTGAGATCGTCGCTCGGGTGGACATCCTCGAGATCGATGAGAGCCTGGTGCGGTCCCTGCTGAGCGAGCAGCATCCCGACCTCGCAGTACTGGAGCTCCGGCTGGTGGACGGTGGCTGGGACAACCAGCAGTGGCGGCTCGGGGACGAGTTGGCAGTGCGAATGCCGCGTACGCCGCGTGCGCCTGATCTCCTCCGTACCGAGCAGCGATGGCTGCCGGTCCTGGCGCCACGCCTACCGCTGCCGATCCCGACCCCGGTCCGGATCGGTGAGCCGTCCGACCGCTTCCCGCGCCCGTGGACCGTCGCGACCTGGGTCGAGGGCGAGCCGGCCGATCTCGCTCCGATCAGCGACCACGGCGACGCGGAGGTGCTGGCGGGCTTCCTCACCGCCCTCCACCAGGAAGCGCCTGCTGACGCCCCGATCAGCGGCGACCGCGGCGTAACGCTCAGGTCTTTCGGCGAGGGCTTCGAACGTGGTCTCCGATACGCCCCCGAGGGCACCGTCGAGGACCTCCGCACGATCTGGGCGGACGCTCTGGAGGCTCCGGACTGGGACGGCCCGCCGGTCTGGCTTCATGCTGACCTGCATCCCGCCAACGTCGTCACAGCCAACGGCTCGCTGGCGGGCGTCATCGACTTCGGTGACCTCTGCTCCGGCGACCCGGCCACAGACCTGATGGCCGCCTGGCTCCTCCTCCCCGAGGGCGCCGCCGCCCGCTTCTTCGCCGCCTATCCATCCGACGAGGCCACCGTCCGCCGAGCCCGAGGCTGGGCCGTCTACCGCGCGATCGGCCTCATCAGCATCGGCGTAGCCGGCGACCGGGGCCTCCCCGGCGGCAAACCGACCTGGCGCCCCGCCGGGGAAGCGGCCCTGGCCCGCCTCCTCTCAACCCACTAACCACCCCGCGACCACAGCAGCACTACCTCGCTCCAACGTCCCAGCAACTACTTCGCGATGACGGCGGCGCCGATTCGGCCGCCGTCCACGTCGAGGACGGTGCCGTGGACGAAGGTTGATTCGTCACTGGCGAGATAAACGGCGGCGTGGGCGATCGCGTCCGGCGTACCGATCCGCCCGTACGGCGTGCCGCTCGTCATCGCGGCGGCGGGATGGTCCTCGGAGGCGATCCCGCCATGCACCACGCCCGGCGAGACGCGTTGACGCGGATGCCGGAAGGGCCGAACTCAGCCGACCAGGCGCGGGTCAAGGTCTCCAGTGCGCCCTTGCTCGCGGCGTACACCGCGCCGATGGGGATACCGAGCCGGGCGACCCAGGATCCGAGGTTGATCACCACGCCACCACCGGCCTTCGTCATCGCCGGGGCGATCGCGGCCATCAGGAAGTACGGCGACTTCACGTTCACCTTGTAGACCAGGTCGAACGTCTCCTCGTCCGTCTCGGTCGTCGGCGTTCCGTCGATCGCGCCGGCGTTGTTCACCAGGATGTCGATCCGGCCACCGAGTAGCCGGGTCGCCTGCTCGGCCAACGCTCCTTGTTGCGGCCGGCAACGATCACGTTGGCGCCTTCGGCCGCGAAGCCGGTCGCGATCGCCTTGCCGATGTTGCTGGTAGCCCCGGTGACCAGGGCTGTCTTGCCTGCCAAACGCATGATTACTCCTCAGATTTTTCCAGAATGGACCGATGAGTCCAAAGTGGCACGCAGAATGGACCGGCCGGTCCAGCGGTACGCTGGGCTGTATGGAGCGAGCCCTGACGGCGAAAGGCGCGGCGACCCGGCAGCGGATCGTCGAGGGTGCCGCGTTGCTGATCCGCGAGCAGGGTGTGCCGAATGTCGGGCTCGAAGACATCCGGATGGCCACCGCGACCAGCAAGAGTCAGCTGTTCCACTACTTCCCGGCAGGCAAGGCAGATCTGATGCTCTCGGTCGCCGCGCATGAGGCAGAGCTGGTGATCGCCGAGCAGATGCCGCACCTGGGTGACCTGACCAGCTGGCGGAAGTGGCAGGCGTGGCGGCGGCGCGTGGTCCAGATCTACGACGCGCAGCGCCAGCGCTGCACGCTGTCCGCGCTGACCGCGCAACTGGGCACCGGGGATCCGGCGACCCGGGAGATCGTCACCACTCTGCTCGATCGCTGGCAGGGGTATCTCGTGGCAGGGGTGCAGGCGCTCAAGGACTCCGGGGAGGCGGATCCGGGCATAGATCCGCTGGTGGCGGCGACATCGATCCTGACCGCGATCACTGGCGGCGCCGGCATGCTGCAGGCGACCGACCGGATCAGCTACCTGGACATCGCGCTCACCGACACGATCGAGGGCCTCCGCCGCCCGACCGCCCGGACCCGCCGCAAGTCAGCCTGAGGCACTCCGCAAGAAATAATCCGGTGGGCGGGATTAGATCGTCGGCGCCGGGGGTTGAATGTCGTTAGGCGACTAACAATTTCTTGGAGGGCATTCCTGATGGAACTCGGTCTGCAGGTTCCTGACTTCACCTGGCCGAACGGCGCGCCCGCGCTGGGAGCCGAACTCGCGGCGGTGGCCCGGACCGCCGATCGGGTCGGCTTCGGCTACCTCGCGGTGATGGACCACTTCTTCCAGATCCGCGGCGTCGGCCCCGCCGAGAACGACATGCTCGAGGCGTACACGACGCTCGGTTTCCTGGCGGCGAACACGGAGCGAGCGAAGCTGCTCACCGTCATCACCGGCGTGCACTACCGCGAGCCCGCACTGCTCGCGAAGGCGGTCACCACGCTGGACGTGCTGTCCGGTGGCCGCGCGATGCTCGGCATCGGCGCGGGCTGGAACGAGGAGGAGTCGCGTGGTCTCGGCTTCCCGTTCCCACCGCTGGCCGAGCGGTTCGAGCGGCTGGAGGAGACGCTGCAGTACGTACTCCAGATGTGGTCCGACGGCGATGAGCCGTTCGAAGGCAAGCACTACCAGGCTGAGCGTCTGCTCAACGTTCCGCAGGCACTGACCAAGCCACATCCGCCGATCATGATCGGCGGTGGCGGCGAGAAGAAGACCTTGCGGTTCGTCGCGAAGTACGGCGACGCCTGCAACCTCTTCAACACGCCGGACCTGGAGCACAAACTCGAGGTGCTGAAGCAGCACTGCGAGAACGAGGGGCGCGACTACGACGAGATCACCAAGACCGTCTACCACGTGATGGACACCGGCGAGAACGGTGAGAAGACCGCGGAGTTGATCGACGAACTCGGCCGGCTGCACGGACTCGGGTTCGACGCGGCCATCGGTGGCGCCCCGGGGCTCCCGAAGCTGGAAGGCCTGGAGCGCATCGGCGCCGACGTGATCCCGGTCGCCGCCGCTTTCTGACCTGGATTCCGGAAGCCGATCGTCCGTTTAGCCGCCTAGTGTCGGTGCTATGGCGACTAAATGGACGTTAGGTGGCGATGCCGCCGATCCGCAGCGGCTGGCCGAGTTCTGGGCGGCGGCGCTGGGTTATGTGCCGGAAGCGGGGTTCGAGTCCGAGGACTGCGCCTCGCTCGTCGACCCGGACGACGTGGGGCCGCCGATCGGCTTCCTCCGGGTGGCCGAGCCGAAGACATCCAAGAACCGCTTCCACATCGACATCCGAGTGGCCGGCCCCGGCTTCCGTAGCGCGGAGTCCGAGAAACGCCTCCGCGCGAAAGAGGCCGAACTGCTCGCCCTCGGCGCGACCCAGGTCCGCGACGAGTACTACGACGACCAGCTTGGCCATATCGTCATGCTCGACCCCGAAGGCAACGAGTTCTGCGTCGGCTGACCCGGTACGGCGTACGCCAAGCCCCCGCCGTACTAGTGACCCGAGTCCGCTAGCTGGGTTTGCCCTGGCGCCACTCGCGTTCGAAGGGCAGCCGCCAGGCGCGGGGTGCGATCAGCTGGTGGATCGCGTTGGGTCCCCAGGTCCCCGGCGCATAAGGCTTCACTGGCGGCGGGTCCTCCAACAGAAGCGTCGAGTTCTCCCACAACGACTCGATGCCTTCCGCGGTGGTGAAGAGCGTGTGGTCACCGCGCATCGCGTCCAGGATCAGCCGCTCGTACGCCTCCAGCACGTCGCCCGCCGTCGAGGTCTCCTGCGTGGAGAACTGCATCGACAGCTTCTCCAGCCGCATCCCCGGCCCCGGCCGTTTGCCGTAGAAGGACAGCGACACCCGCGACGAGTCGGCCAGGTCGAACGTCAGGTGGTCCGGTCCTTGCGACCCGACGCCGGAGCCGGCCGGGAACATCGTCTTCGGCGCCTCCTTGAAGGCGATGGAGATGATCCGCATCCCCTCCGCCATCTTCTTGCCCGTGCGCAGGTAGAACGGCACGCCGGCCCAGCGCCAGTTGTCGATCCCGACCTTCATCGCGATGAAGGTTTCGGTGTCGGAGTCCCGCGCGACCCCCTCCTCGGCGCGATACCCGCCGTACTGACCCCGGACGACGTCCTCCGGACGGATCGGCAGCATCGAGCGGAAGACCTTGTTCTTCTCCTCCGAGATCGCCCGCGGCTCCAGCGCGGTCGGCGGCTCCATCGCGACGAACGCCAGCACCTGCAGGACGTGCGTGACGACCATGTCCTTGAACGCGCCGGTCGGTTCGTAGAAGGTGGCGCGCTGGTCGAGCCCGAGCGACTCGGGGATGTCGATCTGGATGTGGTCGATGAAGTTGCGGTTCCAGATCGGCTCGAACAGGCCGTTGGCGAACCGGAACGCGAGGATGTTCTGGGCCGCCTCCTTGCCCAGGAAGTGGTCGATCCGGAAGATCTGCGACTCGTCGAACGTCTCGTGGACGAAGTCGTTCAGCTCGATCGCGGTCTGCAGGTTGTCACCGAACGGCTTCTCCATCACCACCCGGGGCCTGCTCGAC
This sequence comes from Kribbella qitaiheensis, assembly GCF_014217565.1. NCBI lineage: Bacteria > Bacillati > Actinomycetota > Actinomycetes > Propionibacteriales > Kribbellaceae > Kribbella > Kribbella qitaiheensis. Next base: position 1,727,838 of record NZ_CP043661.1, on the reverse strand, counting down.
CAGCTTCGCGTCGCGCAGCATCTGGATCACCGAGTGCGCGGCCTTCGGCGGCACCGACAGGTAGTGCAGCCGCCGGGTGTCGGGGCCGAGCAGCGTCTCGGCCTCGCTCACCGCGGCCGCGAGCGCCTCCGGCCCGGCCGTCGTCGCCACATAGGTGAGGCGGCCGCAGAACTGCTCCCACTCCTCCTCGGTGATCTTGTGCGTGCCGTAGGTGTCGACCGCCTTCCGGGCCCGGGCCCGGAACTCGTCGGTGGTCAGTTCCTCCGTCGCCGTACCGATGATCCGTACGTCGGGCGCGAACCGCGACTGCTGCAGATACGCCAGCCCCGGCAACAACTTGCGCTTGGCAAGGTCACCGGTCGCACCGAACAGCACGATCACGTGCGGCGCGAGCGGCTCCAGGTCCCGCCGCGACGGTCGCGCGCCGGGAGCGGGATAGGCGATCGTCTGGGTACGGGAGTCGGGCATTCTCGGTCCTCCTACGGATGACGCTCACACCACAGGCACAAACGGCTTCAGTGTAGGCATGTGGCATCCCCCGCGGGGCAAGGACTCAACCTGCGTTCATGAGCCCTTCATACGCGGCCATCACGATCTCCAGGCCGCGGTCGTCGCCGAGCGTGCTTTCCTCGAGCATCTGGTTCATCACGTAGGCGACAGTGAGCTGGGTGTCCAGGTCGACGAGGACGAGCGAACCGCCCCAGCCGCCCCACGAACAAGTGCGTCCTTGCACGCTGTAGCCCATTCCGAAGCGGATCTGCCGGCCAAGGACCTCGTCCACCCCCAAGAACTGCTGCTCCAGCACCCGCTCGGCTCCGGCCTTCGAGAGCAGCCGGACCCCTCGCGCCTGCCCGCCGCACGCCAGCACCGACTGCACGGCGGCAACCGACCGGGCGTTCCCGAACCCACTGACAGAAGGGATGTCGGCCCGCCGCCAGGCTTCGGTATTGGCGACCTCGGCCGGGACGGGCGGGTTTCCATCGCCTCGCGTCAGCAGCTCGGGTGCCCTGATCGGCGCCGGAATGGTCTCGGCGACCCGGTGATCGTCCTCGGGTCGCACCACCAGCTGGAAGTCGGCACCGAGGGGGCCGGCGACCTCCTCGGCGAAGAAGGTCGAGAGGCTGTGGCCGGTGGCGCGGCGGACGACCTCACCGATCAGAAAGCCTTGGGTGATTGAGTGATAGGCACCAACTGCACCAGGCTCGGAGCTCGGCGCCTGCTCGGCCAGCAGCGTCGTCATGGTCGACCAGTCGTAGAGCTGTTCGGTCCTCAGCGGCTCGCTCCAGGTCGGCAGGCCCGCAGTGTGCCCGAGAACGTGCCTCAGCAGGACCTTTTCCTTGCCTGCGGCACCGAATTCGGGCCAGTAGGTCGAGACCGGCGCATCCAGGTCGAGCAGACCACGATCGGCGAGGACCAACACGGTCAGCGCGCTCATCGTCTTCGTGGTGGACCAGACGCAGGTGATCGTGTCCCGCTCCCACGGCCGGCTGCGCGCCGCATCGGCGTACCCGCCCCAAAGATCGACCACCGGCTCGTCCCCGACGTACACGGCGACCGACGCGCCGACGTCCTTGGCGTCCAAGGAGGTCGCCAGCAAGTCGCGTACTGCTTCGAACTGGTCGTCACAGCTGCCGTGGAGGTCGCCCATACGCCACATCAAACCCCGACTCCCGGACGTGGCCAACCGATTTGTTGACTCGTACTGTGGGTGGTGTCCGGATCGGTGGTTCCCGTTCGTCGGGTGGACAAGAGGTCAGCCCGGACGAGGCGGACCGCGACTTGGAGGAGTGACCGGGTGAAGTATCTGCTGATGATCTGCGGCGACGAGAGCGCTGCGGCGTACGCCGATGCCGGTTGTGGCGGCTGGTCGGAGGAGATGGCTGAGCGCGGGGTTCTGGAAGGCGACGGCGTCGGGCTCCGGCCGCCGCATGAGGCGACCACCGTGCGGGTCCGCGACGACGAGCTGCGGATCACCGATGGGCCGTTCGCGGAGACGAAGGAGCAGATCGGCGGGTTCGTGCTGATCAGCTGCGCCGACCTGGACGAGGCGATCGAGATCGCCGCGAAGCACCCGGCCGCGAAGTACGGAACCATCGAGATCCGCCCGGTCTTCGGGCCACCGAGCGAACCGGTCTCGGTGACGTCGAGCGAATCGGTCTCCGTGCCGTCGGGTGCGCCTGGCTCCGTACCGTCGGGCGAACCGGTCTCCGTGGCACCGGGCGAATCGGGCGCGTGACGAGCGGGTCAGTGGCGGACGAGGTCGCCCACGCCTTCGCCGAGGAGTGGGGGCAGGTGGTCGCCACCTTGATCCGGATCACGGGGGACTGGGACCTGGCCGAGGAGTGCGCGCAGGAGGCCTTCGTATCTGCGCTGAAGCACTGGCCGGTCGACGGGATCCCTGATCGGCCGGGCGCCTGGCTGACCACGACGGCACGCAACCGGGCGATCGACTGGCTGCGCCGGGAGGCGGTCGGCGCTGCCAAGCTCCAGGAGGTGACTGTGATGAGCGGTGAGCCCGCACCGGCGTACGACGTACAGGATGATCGCCTCCGACTGATGTTCACCTGCTGTCACCCTGCGCTGGCGATGGAGGCACGGGTCGCACTCACCCTGCGGACGCTGGCCGGACTGAGTACGGCGGACATCGCCCGGGCATTCCTGGTCCCGGAGGCGACCATGTCCAAGCGGCTGACCAGGGCCAAGCAGAAGATCCGGTACGCCGGTATCCCGTACCGCGTCCCACCTGCGCATCTCCTGCCGGAGCGGACGCCCGCAGTACTGGCTGTGTTGTATCTGCTGTTCAACGAGGGATACACGGACGTCGTACGGAGCAGTCTGAGCGGTGAGGCGATCCGACTGGCCAGAATGCTGGTGCAGCTCATGCCGGACGAGCCAGAGGCGGCCGGGCTGCTCGCGCTCATGCTGCTGCACGACGCACGGCGTGACACTCGGCTGAGCGCGGACGGCGTACTAGTCACCCTGGAAGACCAGGACCGCACGCGCTGGGACCACACGCTGATCACCGAAGGCGAGGAGCTGCTCGACGCGACGCTGCGTCGCGGTATGCCGGGCCCGTACCAGGTGCAGGCCGCTATAGCCGCCTGTCACGCGACAGCTCGCACTGCGGCCGACACCGACTGGCCCCAGATCGCCGGCCTCTACGGACAGCTGACACAGACTCCGGTGGTCGCACTGAACCGCGCTGTAGCGATCGGCATGGCCGACGGCCCCGCGGTAGGGCTGCGCCTGGTAGACAACCTCGCTGCCGGCCCACTAGCCGGTTATCACCTACTACCAGCCACCCGAGCCGACTTCCTCCGGCGACTCGGGCGGCGCTCCGAGGCCGCATCGGCCTACCAGGAGGCACTCGACCTGGCCGAAACCCAGGCAGCGCGGCTCTACCTGGCCCGGCGGCTGAAAGAAGTCTCGCGGTAGGTGTCCGTCCGGGCGAAAGTCGTTCGTCGGTGGAGTATGACGGATATCAGAACTGCGGTGACGGGGGAGCGGGCCGACCTCGCCGTACTGCTGGACGAACTGCTCGCTGCGGACTGGGACGAGCCGACGCTGTGCGAAGGGTGGCGGGTACGGGAACTGGTGGCCCACATCGTGATGCCGTACCGGCTGTCGAGGGCGGGGTTCCTGCTCGGGATGGCGCGGGCCGGTGGCAGGTTCAACCGGTTCGCCGACAGGCATGCCCGGAGTGAGGCGGCCGCGCTGTCAGCGGCTGAGTTGACCGAGACGTTGCGGCAGAACGCCGACAATCCCTGGAAGCCGCCGGGTGGCGGCGACCAGGGCGCCCTGTCGCACGACGTGATCCATGGTCTCGACCTAACCGTTGCCCTGGGCCTCGACCGAAGGGTGCCGTTGGAGCGGCTGCGATTCATCCTCGACGACATGGACCCACGAGGGGTCAAATACTTCGGGGTCGACCTCACCGGCATCCAGCTTCGCGCCACCGACCTGGACTGGACCTACGGTGCCGGTGAACCACTCACCGGCACAGCTCAGGACCTGCTGCTCGTCATCAGCGGCCGTCGCCTGCCGGCCGGATACTTGACCGGTCGCGACGCCCCGCGTTTCACGGCCGGAGGTCGAGCGACCCGATGATGATCAGCCTCGGGGCCAAGCTGGTCAGTGCGCCGATCCGCAAACCGTGGGCCTACACCGCCACCTTCACTGACCCCGACGGCCACCTGTGGATGGTCGATACCGCTTAGAAGCCTCGGAGCAAGTGGCGGTTCGCGGGACGCAAGGTGGTCCTGCTCGCGCTGGCGCCGGTGGGCTGGTGGCGGAAGAGGCGGCCGCCGTACCGGAACCATTCGACCTGTCCGTCGGAGCCTCTGACGAAGTTCGCGCGGCTGCCGGTCGGCTGACCGGACGGGTCGTTGGCGAGGACGTAATCCTTGCGATAGAAGGGCAGCCGGAGCACGGTCTGGCCGTCGAGGCCGGCCACCAGTTCGCCGTCGCCGGCGGTCAGCTCGAGGCCGAACCCGCTCGATTTGCCGTCGATGCCGATCTGGTTGGCGACATACGTGCCCTCGTACGCGGCCAGCTTCTTCGGCGGCAGGTCACGCGGTACGGCGGAAAGGTTGCTGACACCGGCGAACTCGCGCAACGCCCAGTCGTCGCCGAACAACTCGGCCGTCAGGGACGGACCGCTCTCGGAGTTGGTGAGCAGGGTGATGGCGAAGTCGCGCTTCGGCACCATCAGGAAGCCCGAGTGCTGACCGGCCCAGTCGCCACCGTGCTGAACGACCGTCGGGCCTTCGGCGGTCGGGCGGAGCATCCAGGTGACCCCGACGCCGTTCACCTCGACGAACAAGGTGCCGCCCGGGCCGGGGCGCGACTGCATGGACCTTCGGGTGTGGTCGGTGAGCAGGTGCGGGAGGCCCCGGTGGCCCAGGTCGAAGGCGCGTACCGGAGCTGGTCGCGGGCGCTTGAGATCAGGCCGCCGATCGAGTGCAGGGCCCGCGGCATCGGGTAGAAGGACGGCTCGACGACTGCCTTGCCGTCCACCACGTTGTGCGAGGCGGCGACGCTGAATCCGCCGAGCTCGCTCGGGAAGTACCGGGTGTGCCGCAGGCCGAGCGGGTCGACGACGAGCTCGCGGGCGGCGGTCTCGTACGGCTTGCCGGTGACGACCTCGATGATCCGCGCGGCAACCCCGATCGCGGCGTTGTTGTACGCGAAGACCTTGCCCAATGGGGTGAGCTGCGGCAGCTTCTGGACGCCGGCGACGTACCGGGCCAGGGCGTCGTCGCCGTCGCCGAAGTCCTCGAAATAGTCGCCCTGCCAGCCGGCCGAGTGGTTCAGCAGTTGCCGGACGGTGATCCGGGCGGCTACGGATGGATCATTGGTCTGGAAGTCGGGCAGGTAGGCGCGGACCGGCCGGTCGAGGCTGATCCGGCCGCACTCGACCAGGTGCATGATCACGGTGCCGGTGAAGGTCTTGGTGGTCGAGCCGATCCGGAACACCGTGTCGGCGGTGACCGGCGTCGGCTGGTCGACGTTCGTGACGCCGAAGCCGCGGACGTACTCGCGGCCGCGATACCAGACGCCGAGACCGACGCCGGGGATCGCGTACTTCGCCATCCCGGCCTCGATCTTCTCGGCCAGCCGGCCGATCGACGCTGGTTCACGACCGGTGGTCTTGGCTGTTGGACGGGTGGTGGTGGGCTGAGCGGTTGCGGTCAGGGCGGTTGCGGGCAGGGCGGCGACCGGTACTGCGGCGGCCGCGGCGCGGAGCACGGTACGCCGAGTGAGCGACACAGCGACTTCTCCTCGGGGAGGGCGGGGGGAAATGCTTCCGTTCACGCTATTATTACCAAAATTGGGAACAATGAGGACCCTGGAAAGCCCCTGATGGAGCGTCCCTGATGACCGAATCGCCGCTCGAGGTCTCGGCCAGGCCGGTGTCGGATGTGCTGCTGCACCCGGTTCGCTGGCGGATCGCGCAGCGCGTGCTCGGCCGCGAATTGACCACGACCGAACTCAAGCGCGATCTTCCCGACGTACCGACCACCTCGCTCTACCGGCACGTCGCAGTACTGATCGACGCGGGCTATCTCATCGTCGTCCGCGAGCGCCGCGTCCGCGGTACGACGGAACGCACGTTGACGCTCGACCAGACCAAGACCGGCCGCATCGACGAAGCCGAGGCGCGCGCGATGACGCCCGCGCAGCATCGCCAGGGCTTCTTGCTGATGCTGACCCGCCTGGCCGCCGACTTCGACCGCCTCGTCGAACGCGGTGACCTCTACCCGCGGCTGACCCAACTCGGCTACAGCCAACTGGCCTTGTACGTCGACCCCGAGGAGATGGACTCCATCCGCGAAGGCATCAATGCCGTCATCGAGCCTTATCTCCAGGAGTCGGCACGCAAGGACAGAGTCGTCCTGTCCATGATCGCCGTGCCGGACGTCTGACAGTTCGCCGGATTAGCGAAAGAATTTCATCTCTCAGCCGGTGGCAGAGCGTCTCGAACCTGCTACAACCGGTGAATGCGCAAACTGGGGATCATCTTCGCGGCGGCTCTGACCGCCCTGCTCATTCCGCTTCAGGCCCAAGCTGTCACCGGCTGGCGGATCGTCGGCTCCGACAATGCCCGGCCGCTGGACGAGAGCCAAGGACTCGCGACCGTGACTCGCGGCGGCAGTACGTCGTACCGCTACACCGGGGTCGGGACGATTCCGTTCGATCTGTTGGCCCGCGGCTGGAACCACGTCGGCGATCCGGGCTCCGCAGGCGGTTGGTACGTGGAGCCGTATCAGCGTGACGACCGGGGTGCGAAGTTGTTCCGGACGCAGTCGCCGGACGGCAAATGGGCCAACTACACGCACGCGCTGGAGTCGTGGGAGGCCAACAACAACAGCTTCGCCGCGGTCTCGCCGGATCTGCGCTGGATGGTCAGCGGTGAGTGGGGCACGATGGACCGGCTGCTGGTGATGCCGATGCCCGGGGTCGGCGCGACCGATCCTTCCAAGAACCTGCCCTACGCCTCGGCGATCCGGCTGAACCACCAGGTCCGCGACATCCAGGGCTGCGACTTCGTCACCGCGACCCAGCTGCTCTGCGCCTCCGACGACCCGGCCGGCACCTTGTTCGGTACGACGAAGCCGCTGCTGCGGGTCGATCTGTCCGATCCGGTCGGAAGCGCCGATGTCACCGGCCGGGTCACGTCACTTGGTCAACTGCCCTTGCAGAGCGGCTGTTCCGGCAACTTCGAGGTCGAAGGCATCGACTACCACGAGCCCGACGGCACCCTCCGCGTCATCGTGATGTCACCAGGCGCCTGCATCGCCATCGACAGCAAGACCTACCGCTTCCAGCGCTGATCGCCTGACCGACGCCGGGCCTCTCGGCCTGCAGAGGATGCGCGCAGCTCAGGGTCGGCTGACGGGATTTTCGCCCGCTACCGCGAAAATAGCCCGCCAGTGAACGAACAGCCCGGCACCACACGAAGAGCTCGACACGGGCCGAGGCACAACCACTCGGCGGTCCCACAAAGACATCGGGCGATCCCTACTCGCTCTCCGCGAGTACAGACCGCCCGGATCATCTTGCGCCCCCGGCAGGATTCGAACCTGCGCACCCGCCTCCGGAGGGCGGGTGCCAGCACGGGGGCGATATGCCTCTGAACTGCGATAACGCCGGATGATGCCGGGATCGGGCGGCTACTTGGGCGCGCCCTGAGCGCGCTGCACCGTTCGGGTCAGAAATCAAGCCCGAATATGACCTCATTACTGGTCCCGAGCTGGAGCCGCCAGGGAGCGTTGGCAGGCCCTCATCTGCGGGCGGTCACCGTTGCGCCCGGGGGCAGTGTTCACTTGCGCCTATTCTGTTGTCGTGTCGCATCACTCTGTGCCGGTACCGGAGCGCTTCAGGCCGCTGCTGGCGCATGTGATCGACCTGGTGGCGGCGGGTGACCTCGATGGCCTCCGTCGTGATCCACGGATCGCCCTGTCTGATCCAGATGACCCGCTCTACTGGGTGCGCGAGTACCCCGGCACTGTGGTCAAGCTTCCCGAGGAAGCTTGGGAATTTGCCGAAGTCATCATTGCCAGAGACGACGGTGTGACTTGGTCTGTGGCGGTCGATCTCTGGACCGCAGAGGAGGGACGGAGCGATCTCATCTTGGAGGCGGAGGTGCGGCAACACCGTGACGGGCTGGTGATCGAGGTGGAGAACATTCACGTCTGGTAATGCCGCGCAACCTGAGAGCTGCGCTGTGGTCAGGGTCGCCCAGCTACATCCCTGCGCATAGCCGTGTTCACGGTGGCGCTGGTCAGTTGGGTCAGGAGCCGTTCGCCAGTTTCGATACAGCTGGTCGACTGGGTCTTCTCCGGGCCGGCAGGTCGGGGGTGGCCAAGATTTGAACCTGCGGCCTCGTCGTCCCGAACACTGTTAGGTGCCGGATGCCACCAGGGCAAACTATAAAGCCGCAGGTCAGCGCGTTGGTCCGCGTAGCTCGGCGACAGTGATTGTTGGCTCGTGAACCAAGATCATCTCCCGGGATTCTCCCAAGCCAGACTTAGGGATCGGTATGGCCTCACGCCGACCGGTCTCGCTCGGCAAGCAAGACCACCCTTCAAATGATCGAACACCTGTGCGGTCGTATCTGCATGGCTGGCGGTCAGAACCCTCCTCACATCCGGCCGACCATGGATGACAAGGCACCGCGAGGGCGAGCCCGCCTCGAACGTTCCGGGGCCTCGGAACAGGCTGCCGACGGTCGAGCGCGTGGGCCGATCCCGAGTCAAAGCCCGGAAGCCGCGTCCTCCGGAGCGGTGGGACGACACTGCTGGATCGTGGACGAGAAACGATGGCCCGGCGAATGGCCGGCCCTGGTGATCGAGTGGCGCCAGGACGACGCCGGAGCCTGGTGGGGACGTTGTCTGCTCGCCGGGGCCTACTACATCCACGGCCTCACCGTGACAGACACCTGGATCTCTGGCCAGCACCTCAGGCCGGGTCGATAGCCCAGCAGAATCGGCCACCGGCTGGGTGTCAGGCGGCCCGATCGCGCTGTCCAACTTGTTCCGTGTCAGGCACCTCAATACTCGATGTGAGGTGCCCGAAACGTTACAGAACACACCCGAATCGTCTGGCAAAGTTTCTGACGGTCCACGGCGGGTGAGCGCGGTTGTCACTCAGCCCGGATCCACCGATTGAATTCTGGTGATCCACTTTCTCTGATTTGTTGATCTTCGCTGGTGGTGATCGGTTGCTGGGCGTGGTTGGGCCGCCGGTCTGCCCGGCTTTTCCATGGTGCTGTCCTGCGGTCGTGCCTGGGGGCGGTGGATGGGGCGTCAGCGGGTTCGCGGTGGCCAGTGCTGCAGCCGTGGATCCTGTGGCACCGCAAGGCCGACCACGGCGGCGACACGGTAGCGGTCGAGGTCCAGAGCAAGAGAAGATGACATCAGGCACGGCTCCTGGGCGATGGTCAGGCGTCAACAACCCGACGATCACCACGAACCGTGCTCTTTCACCTCGTTCTCCACCCACAACACGCAGCAAAACCGGTCAAATTATGCCAGTCCGTCCCGCTCCTCGAGAACGCGCCGTCCCGCTCCTCGAGAACGCAGAGACCCCTGCTGCAGTCGGTCTGCTAGCGTCAGGGAATGCACCAAATGTGGGCTCGGCTGTGGTTCGCTGTGACGGCCGTGGCGATGGTCACTGGAGTTGTTATCACGCTGATCTTGGCCGCCCGTTCCGAGGGTTTTGGTGGCAGCCCGGCCAATCGGGCGCTGAACCAGTTCGCTTTTTTTACGATTCAGTCGAATCTGATTGTGGGTGCGACGAGTCTGCTGCTGGCTGTGAGACTGGACCGGCCTTCTGTGACGTTTTCTGTATTCCGGCTGACTGGCCTTGTCGGCATTACCGTGACGTTCATAATCTTCAACGCAATCCTGGGTCGGCACCTTCATTTGCATTCGTGGATATTCGTAGCGAATTTACTGCAGCACATCGTCGTGCCCATTATGTCCGTCGTGGGTTGGCTAGTCTTCGGCCCGCGAGGATTGACTTCGAGGCGGATCGCGATCTTGGCAGTCATTTTCCCGATCGCTTACATGACTTTCACCGTCATACGGGGTCCGCTGGCCTCAAACTGGTATCCGTATCCCTTCGCCGATGTCAGTTCCCTGGGCTACTTTCGTGTGGTGATCAACGGCCTCCTGATCGTGTCCATGTTCCTGGGATTTTCTGCTGCGGCGACCTGGCTAGACAAGCGGCTGCCCGGCGGCCGAACCGTGAACACACCCGCCCAGCCCGCCCGAACGCGGGAATCAGGGTGACCAGACTCCGGTGCGGGCCTAGTACGGCAGCCGTAGTTTGTGATGTTCATGCTGGCGGGGCTTGTCGGCGGTGGTAGTGGCTGGTTCGGGCGCGGTGTTGGTGTCGGCGTCTCCAGGTCGACCAGCGCAGCCGGTGTCGCAGGTCTTGTATCGGTTCGACGATGAGTGTGTTGAACAGGCGGTGGATCTCGTTGCAGGTCAACGCGATCAGGCCTGGTGGGTGGTGGTTTCGGCTCGTTCGGTCGCGGTGAGGATCGCGAGGAAGGCGTAGGCGAGCATCGCGAGGATGGTCCAGCGGTGCCAGCTGTCCCAGCGGCGGACCTGGTGCTGGTCGAGGCCGGTGAGGGTCTTGCTGGCCTGGAACGATTCCTCGACCGTCCAGCGGCGGCCGGCGACGTGGACCAGTTCGCGCAGCGGCACCGGTGCCGGTGACCAGCAGCGGTAGTAGGCCAGCTCGCCGGTGGCGTTGTTGCGGCGAACCAGCAGCCACCGCTGCCCTTGAGCCTCGCCGTGTCCGGGTTCGATGCTGATCCAGGCCCAGTCGTAGAACCGCAGCCCCTTCGAGCCGTTACCGGCCGACAGCCGCTGCCAGGCCTTGCGTGGCACGCTCACGGCGAGTTGATCGGTGCGGATCTTGCCGACGCCGGTGCGGACCTGGTGGCTGCAGGCGACCGCGAGCACATACCCGACGCCGCGATCTTCCAAGGCCTTACGCAGTTTGGGGTCGGCACCGTAGACCTCGTCGCCAGCGACCCAGCAAACCATCGAACTCCACCCGCCAAACGACCACGGTCTGTGCTTTGCCCCGCGGCCACCGCGAGATCCTCTTGAGTCCACACAACCCGAGATCATCGAACGGTGGCCGCCTCTCGTCCCGGACCGCCACACCGCCAGGTCACGAACTACGGCTGCCGTACTAGGTGTAGATCTTGTAATAAAAAGTGCGCGGGCATTGTCCGTCAAGGAGACTGCAGTACTCGTAAGTCATCCTATCTTCATTGCATTCGCTGTAAGTTTATAAGTGGCCACAGTTTCACCAAAAGACGCTACCTCTTGACGATCTAACATGCTCAGGGTCGACCAATTTTGACCATGCGCCATACCGCTACATATCTGCCAAGTTAGCTCAGTAAGCTGCGACCCTATCTGCGCATGCTTTCCTCCTTCACGTACTTGACGTGTGCGCGTGGAGACCCATTGCCTTAGTTCTGCCTCAGAGAGGTCTGCCGCCGCCGCCAAACCCTCGATCCGCCTCATTCTATTGCTCGACGCTTGATTGCTTGAGTGGAGTCGCGCCGTGGCTACGTTCTCAGCATTTCTTTCCTCCTTGGCGTCCCGGTATTGAAGGCCCAGTGATCGGCAGACTCGCTCTTTGCGCCGAGAAGGGGATAGTTGCCACAGCACAGTCGCCGAAGATTCGATCGCCGCCCGCAGCATTCCGAACGGGGCATACATATGCAACGATTTACCTTCGCTAATGACGGTCTTCAAGCAATGAAGGTTGTCGACAGAGATACTTAATAATCTTATAGCCAAATGTGATGACTGGTATGGATCGGTTCTGCGATCGTCACCAAATAGAGCCGATCTGGGAGGAGCTTGCGAGAGAGGGTTCGAGCGCCACGAATCGATCTTCGGAAATTGCAGTGGAAGCATCTCCAGACCCATTTTGAATTCAAGTTCTGTTTCAACCTTGTCCGACATTGATGCTCCCTTGATCGGCACCTCTTTTCCTGCGTATCCTTGCAATGATGCGCAAGAACACCGCTACCTATCCTGCCCATAAAATCCGACCGCGAAGATTTTGAGCACTACTGAAAGAAGTCATTTCCAGACAGTAGAGATTTGTTCTCAATTCTTGTCCTTCATCGGGAAGGCTTGTCGGTCAGCCCCTCCGGTCTTCGCTCCGTAGCGCCTCGATCGCTTCCTGAGGTGTGCCCCAGTTGTCGCGGCTGCCACTCCACATATCGAGCACTTCGCCTAGCCCTGCGATTGCCTGGCCCGGGAGACCAACGGAGTTCAGTTCATCGGCCGCCGCTGCGAGCTCGGGCGCCCACCGCCACCCAAGCGCTGCTGTCTCTGCCACATACTCCGGCTCGCTTAGGTAACTACCACTCCGCTGATCGGCCAACAACAGCAACTCGGCACCGACGCCGTGGTTGTCGGCAAGTGCCTGAGCGAGAGCAGCCAGTACGCGTGACCCTTTTTGGAAGGCCGAATAGGCCAGCTTCAGTGACGATGCCCGCCCAACCTCCGGACCCAGGTTTCGCACAAGAACGTCTGTTCCGGCGAAGAGAGCTTCGACCTGAGAGATTGCACCTCTTTCGCCCGCAACGTAGAGCGCAGGACGTTTACCTTCGCCAGGCACTGATCCGATGATGGACCCGTCGACCGTGGTTGCCCTCGCTAGGGACGTCACGATCCGCCCCAGTTGGGAGCTAGTCGTGGGGTCTGGGGGGTCTATGACCCTCGAATCAGCCGAGCTGTACGCAGGCAAGCAGTGGACCAACAGCGGGAGAACCGCGACAAGCGGCAACTCAAGCAGCGCCCGCGCGGTGAAACACGCATTGTGCCTGTCCCGCCGCCGTTGACGCGGGTCTATCACCATCACATCGACACCTTTGGTACCGGCCCCCGGAGGTCGGCTGTTCTATGACGAGCGGAACAAGAACGAACTTCCGAAGGGAACCATTCAGCGGGTGTGGACCTGGACGAGGGTCGCCGTCTTCAGCGGGGCGGTGGTGGCGTCGCCGTTGGCGGGCACACCGTACGACCTGCGGCACGCCGCAGTCTCGACCTGGCTCAACGGTGGGGTGCCGCCGACCCAGGTCGCCGAGTGGGCTGGTCACTCGGTCGAGGTGCTGCTCAAGATCTACGCCAAGTGCTTAGACGGGGGAGCAGTGGCGATGCGACGGCGGATGGAGGAGGCGCTGGGGATGCCGGCCGCCGGGACGGTGCCAAAACTTGAGCGCGCCCTGGGCGCGAACTTGAGCGCGCCCTGAGCGTGAAGGCTAGTAAACGGCTGGTGTTGGCCGGACACAGCCGGACTGACGCGATGAGCAGCTGACCGCGTTTTGGCTGGTCAGCGGCTCAATGATGCAGGTCAGTTAGGGGCGCCCCCGGCAGGATTCGAACCTGCGCACCCGCCTCCGGAGGGCGGTGCTCTATCCCCTGAGCTACGGGGGCTCAGGAACGAGCAGAACATTAGCAGGAATTCCGAGCCGTGCTGACCATCGGGGTCTGTGTCGGCGGCCCGGTCAGATCGAGGACGGCGATCGCGATCGTGCGCTCCTGGCGCAGAGGGAGTTCGGGGGCTGGGGCTCCTGCCGGGGAGACCCTGAACGGGCCCTGGCTCCTGCGCGCGTCGGGATCTGGCGGGTGAGGTTGGGCGTCATAGTGGTCGTAAACCCAACAGCCGAAAGGAAATCTCATCATGGCAAGCGCACTCGTTCGTCCGAAGAGCAACCGCTGGATCGGTGGTGTCTGCTCCGGCTTGGCGCGTCGCTTCGGCACGACGCCGAACACCATGCGGCTGATCTTCGTCGTCAGTTGCCTGTTGCCGGGCCCGCAGTTCCTGATCTACATCGGCCTCTGGGCCCTGATGCCGTCCGAGGACTGACCTGCACCCGGCTCGCCGGGGCCGGGAGCGGGCGTGAAAACCTGCTCCGCATGAGAGTCCGGGTGCTGGCGGTCGCCGCCGTACTGAGCCTGCTGCCCGTGGTTGGCGGCTGTCAGGTCGGTCCGGCGCCGCCCGGGCCCGCGGTGATCCGGTCCGGGCCGCCGCCATGGGATGCCCCTCGCGACGCTGTCTCCTATATCGACAAGGCCGGCTTCGAGCGGTTGCCGCTCGACTTCAGCGGCCCGGCGCCGTACACGTTCAAGCTCGCCGTCGACATCGCCGGTCAGCCGGTCCAGCTACCGCCGGACATCGGCGTCGACCGGCGCCGCGCCGAGCAGGCTGCCATCCACACGCACACGTCCGACGGGACCGTGTACGTCGAGGCGAAAACCACCGCCGAGCGGCCGACCCTGAAGCAGTTCTTCGAGCTCTGGGGAGTCCGGTACGACGGTAAGTGCGTCGGCGACGCGTGCGGGGGAGTCATGGTCCTCGTGAACACCCAACCAGCCGCCTGGGACACCCCGTTGCAGCGCGACAGCAAGATCCAGGTGACGGCGAAGCGCTGACAGCAACAGGGCAAGCCCGCTGAAACAGCGGGGCGGTTGCGCTAGGTAGATGGGCTTGGGGCGGTCACACTTCATCCGGAGTACGGGGCTGGGGTGGGACAAGCAGGGCGGGCCGCGGTAGTGCGGTGCTGCGCACATTTGGGGTTGGGGAGAGCAATGGGAAAGCACGTAGGTCGGCGCATGATTCGCACGGGCGCGGCCGTCGCTGTAGTCGGCACTCTGATGGCCGGGTGTTCCGGTAAGGATGGCAACGACACAGCGCCACCGGTCAAGGCGCCGACTGTCGCCAGCAAGACCCCCGCACCGCCTGCGCACAAGGCCGCCGACGGGAACAACCTGAAGGCCTGCGCGGACGGGACTTGCGAGGTGTACGTGAAGACCGGCACCCGGATCCCCGTCAAGGCCAGCGTCTTCGGCTCCTCCACCCTGATCGTCAGCAAGGTGAGCGCCGCCGGCGTCGACTACGGCGGCAAGAGCGCCTGCTGCAGCGTCAGCGCCACCCAGCAACAAGCCGGCAAAACCGTCCGCCTCAACAAACTCACCATCACCACCGTCACCATCACCGCCCCCACCGCCATCCTCCGCCTCCACCCCGCCTGATATCACCGCTGGCAGTGCTAGCATTGCATGCAGGAGGTGGTCGCGATGGCCGCAATTACTGTACGTAACTTGGATGATCACGTAAAGCAGCGACTACGAGTCCGGGCTGCACGCCATGGTCGATCGATGGAAGCGGAGGCGCGGGCGATCCTTGTCGAGGCCGTCGGCGCCGAGGATGAGCCCAAGAACATCCTGACGAGATTGCATGAGGCCTTCGCCGACCTCGGGGGCGTCGATCTGGACATTCCGCCGCGGACCGGCCAGCACCGGGTGGTGGAGTTCGACGAATGATCGTCGTGTTCGACACCAATGTCGCTTCTGAACTGATGAAGGCGAAGCCGGATGAAACCGTCCGGCGCTGGTACGCCGGGCGGCGCCCGGACGGTTTGTACACAACGGCTATCACCGTGGCCGAGATCCGGCGTGGCATCGGACGGCTGCCGGCCGGACGGCGCCAGGAGCGGATGTCCGAAGCGGTCGTTGAGATCTTCACGGAATGCGTCGACGCGATCCTGCCGTTCGACGCCTACGCCGCGGCGATGTACGCGGAGATTGTTGTTGGGCGTGAGCGCGCAGGCCGGCCGATCGGGCCCGCCGACGCGATGATTGCGGCGATCTGCCGGCTGGTGGACGCCACTCTCGCGACCCGCGACACCAAGGACTTTGCCGAGACTGGTGTCGAGTTGGTGAATCCCTGGGAGTGAGGGCCGTACCGGGCTGTGGATGGTGGGGCAAGGGTTTGGGGCGGGGGCCATTAGGCTGAGGCGGTGACTCCGGAACAGCTCGCTGAGAAGATCCTGCAGGCCCTGACCGCGCTCGTCGACGACGGCACCATCACCGTTGACGGCGGACTGCCGGGTGAGCTGAAGGTGGAGCGGCCCAAGAACCCCGAGCATGGGGACTACGCCACGAACGTCGCCATGCAGCTCGGGAAGCGCTCGAGCCTGGGCAATCCGCGCAAGCTCGCGGAGCTGCTGGCCGCCAAGTTGCAGGACGACGAGGCGATCACCGCCGTCGAGATCGCCGGACCGGGATTCATCAACATCCGGGTCGCGGCCGATGCCCAGGGCAAGATCGCGGCCCAGATCCTCGAGGCGGGCCCGGCGTACGGCGGGAGCGACTCGCTCAAGGGTCAGCCGATCAACCTGGAGTTCATCTCCGCCAACCCGACCGGCCCGCTGCATCTGGGCCACACCCGCTGGGCCGCCGTCGGTGACGCGCTGGCCCGGGTGCTGATCGCGGCCGGCGCGAAGGTGACCCGGGAGTTCTACGTGAACGACCGCGGCGCCCAGATGGACAAGTTCGGCCTCTCGCTGAAGGCGTCCGCCCACGGTCTGCCGGTCCCGGAGGACGGCTACCACGGCGAGTACATCAACGACCTCGCGAAGCAGATCGTCGAAGAGATCCCGTCGATCATGATGCTGCCGGACGACGAGCAGAGCGTCGCCTTCCGCGAAGCCGGCTACGAGCGGCAGCTCAAGGAACAGCAGAGTCAGCTCGAGCACTTCCGGACCAAGTTCGACGTGTGGATGTCCGAGCGCAGCCTGCACGAGCAGGACGGCGTCGGCCACGCGGTCGAGAAGCTCCGTGAGCAAGGTCACCTGTACGAGGCGGCCGGCGCGCTCTGGATGCGGACGACCGACTTCACCGACGACAAGGACCGGGTGCTGATCCGGACCACCGGCGAGCCGACGTACTTCGCCTCCGACGCGGCGTACTACGTGAACAAGCGTGAGCGTGGCTTCGAGGTCTGTATCTACCTGCTCGGCGCCGACCACCACGGCTACGTGAATCGCCTCAAGGCGATCGCGGCCTGCGCGGGCGACGACCCCGAGCACAACATCGAGATCCTGATCGGCCAGCTGGTGAAGATCCTCAAGAACGGTGAGGAGATGAAGCTGTCCAAGCGGGCCGGCACCATCGTCACGCTCGCCGAGCTGGTTGAGGAAGGCGGTGTCGACCCGCTGCGGTACACGCTGTGCCGCTACCCGGTCGACTCCCCGCTGACGCTGGACATCGAGGAGATGACCCGGCAGGTCAGCGAGAACCCGGTGTACTACGTGCAGTACGCGCACGCCCGGCTCGCCTCGATCCTGCGCAACGCGGGCGACCTGGGTATCAAGCTGGACGAGTTCGAGCCCGGCCTGCTCAGCCACGACCGCGAGGGCGACCTGCTCCGCGCGCTGGCCGAGTTCCCCCGCGTGGTCGCGACCGCCGCCGAGTTGCGCGAGCCGCACCGGATCGCGCGGTACCTCGAAGACACCGCGTCGGCGTTCCACAAGTTCTACGACAGTTGCCGGGTGCTCCCGCGCGGCGACGAGGAGGTCGAGCCGGTGCACAAGGCCCGGCTGACCCTGGTCAGTGCCACCAAGACCGTGCTCGCCAATGGGCTCGACCTGCTCGGCGTCTCCGCCCCGGAGCGGATGTGAGGGCGCACGAGGCGGGCACCCTGCACGCCGACATCGGGCACCGGGCGCCGCCGTGGCTGCGGGCGCCGGGCAACGCGAACGACCTGGTCACCCAGCTCTGGTCGACGAACTCGAAGAAGAACGCCGAGGGCGCGCTCGAGGTCGGTGGCGTCGACGTCCGCGACCTGCTCGCGGAGCACGGCAGCCCGGCGTACGTGCTGGACGAGGCCGACTTCCGCGCCCGGGCCCGGGCGTTCAAGGAAGGCTTCAAGGACTTCGACGTCTACTACGCGGGCAAGGCGTTCCTCTGTACTACGGTCGTCCGCTGGGTGATGGAGGAAGGGCTCAACCTCGACATCTGCTCGGGCGGTGAGCTCGCCGTCGCCCTGCGCGCCGGTGCGGATCCGGCCCGGCTCGGGTTCCACGGCAACAACAAGTCCGTCTCCGAGCTCACCCGGGCTCTCGAAGCCGGCGTCGGCCGGATCATCGTCGACTCCCACGACGAGATCTCCCGGCTGATCGAGCTGGCCGCGGAGCGCGACCTGGTCGCCCCGGTGATGGTCCGGGTCACCGCCGGCGTCGAGGCGCACACGCACGAGTACATCGCGACCGCGCACGAGGACCAGAAGTTCGGCTTCTCGATCACCTCGGGGGCGGCGTACGAAGCCGTTGCCCGGGTCAACGAATCGCCGGAGCTGCGGCTGCTCGGGCTGCACTCGCACATCGGTTCGCAGATCTTCGACTCATCCGGGTTCGAGGTCGCCGCCAGGCGCGTGATCGCCTTGCACGCAAGGGT
The DNA here is from genome assembly GCF_014217565.1 of Kribbella qitaiheensis. NCBI lineage: Bacteria > Bacillati > Actinomycetota > Actinomycetes > Propionibacteriales > Kribbellaceae > Kribbella > Kribbella qitaiheensis. The sequence goes on along the minus strand of NZ_CP043661.1, from coordinate 1,709,554 downwards.
TTCCGAGGAGCTCGGTGTGGACATGCCGGAGCTCGACCTCGGTGGCGGCTTCGGGATCGCCTACACCACCCAGGACGATCCGGCCGACCCCGCGCAGCTCGCGACCGAGATGGGCAAGATCGTCGAGCACGAGTGCCGCGCGTTCGGTGTCGACGTGCCGAAGGTGTCGATCGAGCCGGGCCGCGCGATCGTCGGGCCGGCCATGTGCACGGTCTACTCGGTCGGCACGGTGAAGGACGTCGCACTCGACGCGGGCGCCTCCCGGACGTACGTCTCCGTCGACGGCGGGATGAGCGACAACATCCGGACCGCCCTGTACGACGCGGACTACTCCTGCACGCTCGCCAATCGGCACTCCGACGCGGAGCCCACGCTGGCCAGGGTGGTCGGCAAGCACTGCGAGTCCGGAGACATCGTGGTGAAGGACGAGTTCCTGCCGTCGGACGTGAAGCCCGGCGACCTGGTCGCAGTACCGGGCACGGGTGCGTACTGCCGCTCGATGGCGAGCAACTACAACCACGTACCGCGGCCGCCCGTGATCGCGGTCAAGGACGGTCAGACCCGGGTGGTCATCCGCCGGGAGACCGAGGACGACATGCTGATTCTCGACATGGGAGCCGCCCAGTGAGCAAGCCTTTGAAGGTCGCGCTGCTGGGCTGCGGCGTCGTCGGCACCGAAGTGGTCCGGATACTTACCGAGCGGGCCGACGACCTGGCCGCGCGGGTCGGTGCGCCGCTGGAGATCGCCGGCATCGCCGTCCGCCGGGCCGGTCGCGAGCGGGACATCGCGGTCGACCCTGCCCTCGTCACGACCGACGCCCAGGCGCTGGTCTCCCGTGGTGACATCGACCTGGTGATCGAGGTGATCGGCGGGCTCGAACCGGCCCGCGGCCTCATCCTCACCGCGCTCGAGAACGGCGCCTCGGTCATCACCGCGAACAAGGCGCTGCTCGCCGAGGACGGCCCGACCCTGTTCGCCGCCGCCGAGAAGTACGAGCGGGACCTGTACTTCGAGGCGGCCGTCGCCGGGGCGATCCCGATCCTGCGCCCGCTGCGCGAGTCGCTGGCCGGTGACGACGTGACCCGGGTGATGGGGATCGTCAACGGCACCACGAACTACATCCTCGACAAGATGGACTCCACCGGCGCCGGCTTCGACGAGGCACTCGAGGAGGCGCAGGCACTCGGGTACGCCGAGGCCGATCCGACCGCCGACATCGAGGGCTTCGACGCGGCCGCGAAGGCTGCCCTGCTGGCGAGTCTGGCCTTCCACACCAGGGTTTCCATCGCCGACGTGCACCGCGAGGGCATCACCGAGGTGTCCGCGACCGACATCGCGTCGGCTCGCGAGATGGGCTGCGTGGTGAAGTCGCTGGCGATCTGCGAGCTGGACGAGGCGACCGATTCGGTCAGCGCCCGGGTGTATCCGGCGATGATCCCGCTGAGCCATCCGCTGGCCTCGGTCCGGGACGCCTACAACGCCGTTTTCGTGGAATCCAAAGCGGCCGGCGAGCTGATGTTCTATGGTCGTGGTGCCGGCGGCGCCCCGACGGCCAGTGCTGTCCTCGGGGATCTGGTGTCCGCCGCGCGCAACCGGCTCAAGGGTGTGCCGGGGGTCGGCGAGTCGTCGTACACCCAGCGGGCCGTCCGGCCGGTGGGGGATGCGCTGACTCGCTATCACGTGTCGCTGGACGTGGCCGACAAGGCCGGCGTCCTGGCGGCGGTGGCGACCGCGTTCTCCGACCACGGCGTGTCCATCCAGACCGTCCGGCAGGAGGGCCGGGGTGGCGAGGCGCAGCTTGTCGTGGTCACCCACACCGCCACCGATGCCGCCCTCTCCGCGACCGTGGAGGCCCTGCGCGAGATGGACATCGTGCGAGAAGTCAGCAGTGTGATGCGGGTCGAAGGGGACTAGAGATGAGTCAGCACCAGCAGCGCCCCCACCAATGGCGGGGCGTGATCGAGGAATACCGCGACCGGCTACCGGTTTCGGCGGACACTCCGGTGGTCACGCTCGGCGAAGGCGGAACGCCGCTGGTGGCCGCGCAGTGGCTCAGCGAGCAGACGAATTGCGAGGTGTGGCTCAAGGTCGAGGGCAGCAACCCGACCGGTTCGTTCAAGGACCGCGGCATGACGGTCGCGATCTCGCTGGCCGCACAGGCGGGGGACAAGGCCGTGGTCTGCGCCTCGACCGGCAACACGTCCGCCTCGGCCGCCGCGTACGCCGTACGGGCCGGGCTGTTGCCGCTCGTGCTGATCCCGGCCGGGCGGATCGCGAAGGGCAAGCTCGCGCAGGCGATCGTGCACGGCGCGCAACTGGTGACGGTCGACGGCAGCTTCGACGACTGCCTGCGGATCGTCCGTGAGCTCGGCAAGCACTACCCGGTCGCGCTGGTGAACTCGGTGAACCCGGTCCGGCTCGAAGGCCAGAAGACGGCTGCCTTCGAGGTCTGTGACGCGCTCGGCGACGCGCCGGATCTGCATGTCCTACCGGTCGGCAACGCGGGCAACATCGCGGCCTACTGGAAGGGCTACCTGGAGTACGAGAAGGACAAGATCTCCTCGAAAGCCCCGCAGATGTGGGGTTTCCAGGCCGAAGGTGCCGCGCCGATCGTGCGTGGCGCGATCGTCGAGAAGCCGGACACCGCGGCGACCGCGATCCGGGTCGGCAACCCGGCGTCCTGGATCCTGGCCGAGAACGCCCGGGACGAATCGGGCGGCCGGATCGAGGCCGTCAGCGACGAGCAGATCCTCACCGCACAGCGTGACCTGGCTGCTCGTGAAGGCGTTTTCGTCGAGCCTGCGTCCGCCGCCGGTGTCGCCGGTCTGCTTGCGACGAAGGCGGCCGGCCGGTTGGACGGTGGCCAGACCGTCGTGATCACCGTCACCGGGCACGGCCTGAAGGACATCGACACCGCCCTCGCCCACGCCCTCCCGCACGAGACTCCGGTAACGCCGGCCGACACCGACGCGGTCGCCCGCGTTGCCGGGTTGGTGTGAATTTGAACCCGGTTGTTCGGGTTCGGGTGCCGGCTACGAGTGCGAATCTGGGGCCTGGGTTCGACGCCTTCGGGCTCGCGCTGAGCTTGTACGACGAGTTGACGGTGACGCCGGGGGGTTCCGGCGTGACCGTCGAGGTGGTCGGATCGGGCGCGGGCGAGGTGGCGCTGGACGAGTCGCATCTGGTGGTCCGGGCGATCCGGGCCGGGCTGGAGTCGCTCGGCGCCGTCGTACCGGGGTTCAGGCTGCGTTGTGAGAACCGGATCCCGCACGGCCGCGGTCTGGGGTCGTCGTCCGCAGCGATCGTGGGCGGCATCGCAGCGGCGTACGGACTGACCGGTACGCCGCTCGACCGCGACCGGGTCGTCGAACTGGCGAACGAGATCGAGGGGCATCCCGACAACGTCGCGGCCGCTGCGCTCGGAGGATTCACGATCGCGTGGACCGATGGCGAGACAGGCCGCGCGATCCGGCTCGAACCGGAAGCCGGGTTGGCCGCGATCGCGTACGTGCCGGGGACGCGGGTGCTGACGAGAGAGGCACGCGGGTTGCTGCCGGCCGCGGTACCGCATGGTGATGCTGCCGCGAATGCGGGTCGCGCGGCGTTGCTCGTCGCCGCTTTGACCTCGCGGCCGGAGTTGCTGATGACGGCGACCGAGGATCGGCTGCATCAGGCCTACCGCGAGCCGGCGATGCCGGAGAGCCTTGCCCTCGTGCACAAGCTCCGGGGCAGTGGCCTGCCCGCGGTCGTGAGTGGTGCCGGTCCGACCGTGCTGGTGCTAACCGTTGCGTCCGAAGAAGTGAGGGTCCTGCCCCTCGGTTCTTCGGACGTTAGCGGGGGATTGGCGGCGGCGCCGGATGGGTGGGAGCGGTACGAGTTGGGGATAGAGCCACTGGGTGTACAGGTCTGGTCGGGGAGTCAACCGGTCGAGCGGGAATGAACAGACGCGGACACGCGTTGCACCTACCGAGTCCCCAGCTGGCCCCTCAGTGGTGCTAGTCTCGACTCACCCGATCCCCTCCAGGTGATCGGCGAACTCTCGTCGCTTCCGGGCTTAGCTCCCGACATCCTGATGTATGTGGCGACCTCCCTGTGAAGGACTTGCGCCGCCTGCGTCGGATAACTCCGGGGGGAACCGGATTCAGCGAGAGCCTCTTATACCCACGTCGCCTGCTCGTTCGATCGAGACAGCGTCCGTCGTGGGTGATGATTCCGGGCGATGAACCTGAGGACATCGTCCATCCGTGTGGGAAGGACCTCACGTGACAGAAATTGTTGAAGCCTCCAGCGCAGCCGGCACCTCGTCGGCCGACGCGGGCGCTACCACGCGCCGCCGCAAGGCCGGAGGCGGCCTCGAAGGCTTGCTGCTCCCCGAGCTCAAGCAGCTCGCCGGGACGCTCGGCATCAAGGGCACCGGCGCGCTGCGCAAGGGCCAGCTGATCGAGGCGATCAAGGCTGCCCAGTCGGGTGGCGGTTCGGCGGGCGCTTCGCGTTCCCGTGCGAGCCAGCCGACCCTGGACGAGGCAGCCGCGGAGCCGACGGCCGTCAAGGTCGAAGCTCCGGCTCGGGCCGGCACCCGCCGGGCCCGTGCTGCCGCCGCCGACACCGGCGCGGCCGAGAAGACTCCCGCCGCCGAGGCGCCGGTTGCGAAGACCGCCGCCCAGAACGGGGCCGCGAAGACCGGCGCTGCTCCGGTCGAGGCAGTCGCCGCACCGGTCGTCGAGAAGCAGGCGGAGCCGAGCACCGACGCCGAGAGCCGCGACGATCGCTCCGGTAGCCGCGAGGGTGGCCGGGACCGCAGCCGCGGTCGCGACAACCAGCGCACCGACCGCGAAGGCGCCCTGACCCGGGACAGCCAGAGCCGGGAAAGCCAGAGCCGGGAAAGCCAGAACCGGGAAAGCCAGAACCGCGAGAGCCGGGACGGCCAGAACCGCGACGCTCAGAATCGCGAAGGCCAGACCCGCGACCGGAACGAGAACCGTGGCGAGAACCGCGACGGCGCTCAGAACCGCGACGCTCAGCGCAACGAGGGTCAGCGCAACGAGGGTCAGCGCAACGAGAGCCTGCGCAGCGACGGCCGGGGCGAGCAGAACCGCGACAGCCGCGGTGACCAGCGCGCCGCCGACGCCGGCCCGCAACGACCAGCGCAACCAGACCGACCAGCGCAACCAGACCGACCGGGGTCAGAGCGACCGGGGCGAGGACGGCGACGGACGTCGTCGCCGCCGTCGTGGTCGCGACCGCGAGCGCGGTCCGGCCACCACCGGCCGGGACATCACCGGGCGCGACAACAGCCGCAACAACCGCGGCCGTGGCGAGCGGTTCGACCCGGAGCCGACCATCAACGAGGACGACGTCCTGGTGCCGGCCGCCGGCATCCTCGACGTGCTCGACAACTACGCCTTCGTCCGGACCAGCGGCTACCTGCCCGGCCCGAACGACGTGTACGTCGCGCTGTCGATGGTCAAGCGCTACGGCCTGCGCAAGGGTGACGCGATCACCGGTGCGGTGAAGCAGCCGTCGGACGGTGAGCGCAAGGAGAAGTTCAACCCGCTGGTCCGGATCGACACCGTCAACGGGTCGGACCCCGAGGTCGCCAAGCAGCGTCAGGACTTCAACAAGCTGACCCCGCTGTACGCGACCGAGCGGCTTCGCCTCGAGACCGAGCAGAACATCCTCACCACCCGGATCGTCGACATCGTCAGCCCGATCGGCAAGGGCCAGCGTGGCCTGATCGTGTCGCCGCCGAAGGCCGGTAAGACGATGGTGCTGCAGGCGCTCGCGAACGCGATCACCACGAACAACCCCGAAGTACACCTGATGGTCGTGCTGGTGGACGAGCGGCCTGAAGAGGTCACCGACATGCAGCGCACGGTCAAGGGTGAGGTCATCGCCTCGACCTTCGACCGCCCGGCCGACGACCACACCACGGTCGCGGAACTGGCGATCGAGCGGGCCAAGCGGCTGGTCGAGCTCGGCCACGACGTGGTCGTCCTGCTCGACTCGATCACCCGGCTGGGTCGTGCCTACAACATCGCGGCGCCCGCCAGCGGCCGGATCCTGTCCGGTGGTGTCGACTCGTCGGCGCTGTACCCGCCGAAGCGGTTCTTCGGCGCGGCCCGCAACATTGAGGACGGTGGCTCGCTGACCATCCTCGCGACGGCGCTGATCGAGACCGGCTCCAAGATGGACGAGGTCATCTTCGAGGAGTTCAAGGGCACCGGAAACATGGAGCTCCGGCTCCGCCGCGAGTTCGCCGATCGCCGGATCTTCCCGGCCATCGACGTGGTCGCCTCCGGTACCCGCCGCGAGGAACTGCTGATGAGCAAGGACGAGACCCAGGTCGTCTGGAAGCTCCGCCGGGTGCTGTCCGCACTCGACGGCCAGGCCGCCCTGGAGCTCCTGATCGGCAAGCTCAAGGAGAGCAAGTCGAACATCGAGTTCCTGCTCCAGGTCAACAAGACCACCCCGTCCACCGGCAACGGCGGACGCAGTACCGACGACGGCAACTGAGTCCGGTACCACCCGCAAGCTGACCGGATCGCCCCGGAATACCGGGGCGATTCGTCAGGTTGAGCCCTCAGATGGCAGAATTGCTCGTTGGTTCCGGTTCACGTTCGCACCAAGTGGACGACCCGGGCCGCCTTGACTCGAGGAGATCCATGAAGAGCGACATCCACCCGAACTACGTGGCGACCAAGGTGACCTGCACCTGCGGTGCCCAGTTCGACACGCACTCGACCGCGGAGAGCGGTTCCATCCACGCCGACGTGTGCTCGCAGTGCCACCCGTTCTACACCGGCAAGCAGAAGATTCTCGACACCGGTGGCCGCGTCGCCCGCTTCGAGAAGCGGTACGCGAAGAAGTAGCGACGAAAGCTCTGGGCGAGGTGTGCCTGCGGACAGCGCGGGCCACCTCGCTTTCGTGTGTTGTGCGGCTTCGCCGCGAGCGGGGGCTTCGCCACCCGCACCCCCCCTTGCGCGGGGCTGGTGCTTGTTCGTACCCGAGAGGAGTGCAGCCATGTTCGAGGCGGTGCAGTCGCTGAAGGCGGAGTACGCCGAGCTGGAACGGCAGATGGCGGATCCCGCCCTGCATTCCGACCAGGCCAACGCCCGCAAGGTCGGCAAGCGGTACGCCGCCCTGGCGCCCGTGGTCCGCGCGTACGACGAGTGGCTGACGACCGCCGACGACATCGAGGTGGCCAAGGAGCTCGCGCACGAGGACCCAGCCTTCGCCGAAGAGGCCACCAAGATCGAGCACCGGCGCGAGGAGCTGGCCGAGAAGCTGCAGGTGCTGCTCGTGCCGCGGGACCCGAGCGACGACAAGGACGCGATCCTCGAGATCAAGGCCGGCGAGGGTGGCGACGAGTCGGCGCTGTTCGCCGGCGACCTGCTGAAGATGTACCTGAAGTACGCCGAGTCGCAGAACTGGAAGACCGAGATCCTCGACGCGGCCGACTCGGATCTGGGTGGCTACAAGTCGATCACCGTCGCGGTGAAGGCGAAGGGAACGCCCGGGCCCGGTGAGGCGCCGTACGCGAAGCTGAAGTTCGAAGGTGGCGTGCATCGGGTCCAGCGGGTGCCGGTGACCGAGTCGCAGGGCCGGATCCACACCTCGGCGGCCGGTGTCCTGGTGCTGCCCGAGGCGGAGGACGTGGACGTCGAGATCGACCAGAACGACCTGCGGATCGACGTCTTCCGGTCGTCCGGCCCGGGTGGGCAGAGCGTCAACACGACCGACTCGGCGGTCCGGATCACCCACCTGCCGACCGGCATCGTGGTCTCGATGCAGAACGAGAAGTCCCAGCTGCAGAACCGCGAGCAGGCGATGCGCGTACTGCGGTCCCGGCTGCTCGCCGCGGCCCAGGAAGCGGCCGCCCAGGAGGCCTCGATCGCCCGCCGGTCGCAGATCCGCACGGTCGACCGCTCCGAGCGGGTCCGCACCTACAACTACCCGGAGAACCGGTTCTCCGACCACCGGGTCGGCTACAAGACGCACAACCTGGACCAGGTCCTCGGCGGCGAGCTCGCCCCGGTGATCCAGGCGCTCACCGAGGCCGACCTGACCGCACGCCTCGAGGCCGTCGAATCCCAGTGAGCACGAAGAGTCTGCTCGCGACCGCGACGAGCGCCCTGCGCGACGCGGGCGTCGCCTCACCGGAGTACGACGCTGCTGAGCTGCTCGCGTTCGTAGCGGGGACCAGCCGGCTCCAACTCGGCTTGGTCGAGGTCACTGCCGGCCAGGCCGCGCAGTACGACGAGTTGGTGGCTCGCCGGGCAGCTCGTGAACCGCTGCAACACCTCACCGGTACTGCGGCCTTCCGGTACCGCGAGCTGGTCGTCGGACCAGGCGTGTTCGTGCCGCGCCCCGAGACCGAAGTACTGGTCGGCTGGATCCTGGACCGACTCGCGAAGGTGGAGTCGCCGGTGGTTGTCGACCTGTGCAGCGGGTCGGGTGCGATCGCCGGCGCGGTGGCGACGGAGCGGCCCGACAGCACGGTGCACGCCGTGGAGTTGTCGCCGGAAGCATGCGTCTGGGCCCGCCGCAATCTGGCCGGCACCGGGGCGACCTTGGCCGAAGGCGATATCGACGGCTGCCTGCCGGAACTCGACGGCCGCGTCGACGCGGTGATCGCCAACCCGCCGTACATTCCCTTGACCGCTTGGGAATCCGTCACGGCCGAGGTGCGGGACCACGATCCGGCGCTGGCGTTGTGGTCGGGTGAGGACGGGCTGGACGAGATCAAGGTGGTCGCCGCGACCGCGGGCCGGCTGCTGAAGCCGGGTGGCTGGTTCGGCTGTGAGCACGCGGATGTCCAGGGTGAATCCGCTCCGGCGGTCTTCGCCGCGACCGGCCTCTTTACCGAGGTCCGCGACCAATTGGACCTGGCCGGGCGGCACCGTTTCGCCACCGGCCGCCGCGTCTATTCGTAGACGACGAACTCCGGGCGGGGCTTCAGCGCCATCACCTGGGTGGGTGTCATCAAGGCGCCGTGCCGGGTGTCTTCCTTGTAGAAGAGTTTGAAACCCGCGCGCACTCCGGGCGCCAGAGTCGTGGTGAGCTTCTGCCAGGTCGATTCCTTGTCCGTGCGGCCGCCGATGCCGTCGACCGATTTCACCGTCACCACGCCCGGATGCTGTTTCAGCGCCTTCTCGTTGCTGACGATCCGCGCCGAGAGTTGGTGGAAGACGAACACCTTCTCCGGCAGGTCGTACTGCGCGACCAGATCGGACAGGTAGCCCGCGATCGAGTCGAGTTGGGCGCCGGTGGTCCGGCCGAAGACCTTGCCGGGCACCTGTCCGGGACCGACCGCCCATTCGGGGTCGAAGGCGAGTCCGACGTCCGGCTCCTTGAGCCAGCGCTGCAGCACCTTGATCTCGCTGAGGATGTCCGCCCGGCCCGGCTGGATGTCCAGCAACAGCAGCATCCGGTGCTTGCGGGCGACCGTCAGGTAGTTCTGGATCTTGGCGTCGGGCAACCGGCTGCGGTACTTGCCGTCCTTGCCGGCATGCCCGTTCGCGACCACCACGATGAGCTCCATCACCGGCTGCGGCGTCCGCCCACCGGCGTACGCCTTGGCCAGCGTCTCGAGCCGGTTCGCCTTGGTCTCGAGGTCCTTGTCGAGCGGCCCGAGCGCGGGCGAGCCCGGCAGACCGACATACCCGACCAGTTGGTACCGCGGGAAGATCTGCCGGCCGCCGCGAGGCAGTTCACCGTCGGCGGGCGGGTCGGGTATCGGTGTACTGGTCGGGCCGGCCGACTTGTCAACCGACGCAGCGGGCTTGTCTGTCTTGGTGTCGGCCTTGGTGTCGGTGCACCCGGCGAGCAGGCCGAGCACCATCGTCAGCGCCGCGAGGGCGACGGAAACCTTGCGGGGTGGAACCACGGCACCAGCCAACCACGCCGCACCGACAGACCCACGCCGCGGCGTGTCACTGGCTCCCAGCCGCTTCATCGCAGCACGGACCAGTTGGGCCGAGGTCGAGCGGCTGATCGCCGTACCAGCCGCGCAGACGGCCGAGTAGATCGAGCCGGAGGGTTTCCGTCAGCGGGGCAGTCTCACGCCTCGACCGGCCAGCTCGCGGGATGACACCGTCATGCCGACTGCGGGATCGCGTTACGCCGCTGCCGGAGATCGGCAGCGGGCAGTGGCGTCATCGGCCCGAGCCGTTCGAGTGCCTCGTCCAGCAGCGCCGCAGCCTCATCGCACGTGCCCTCGGCTTCCGCGCAGCCCACCCGCCCCGGCCGCCGTGGTCGAGTTGTGGCGACCTTGAACACCCAATGGGGGCCTTGGACATGAAATTTCCTGTTCACGGTCCCCACAAAGTGTCCGAGGTCACCACATCTGACCCGGTATTACGTCCGCCCCGCCCCGCGCACAGTTGGTCGGCAAGCGATCCAGCGCTGATTGTGTGCCGGCAGTTCCTGGCCGGACGTGTGCCCGTGCAACTGCAGGCGGTCAGGCGTTGTTGGTGACGTAGTCGTCGATCTCGGTGAGGAGGGTGGTCTTGGTGCTGTCGTCCGCGAACGAGACCCGGACGGCGGTGCGGGCGTACTCGGCGATGCCCTGGGCGTCCAGGCCGAGCAGGTCGGCGACGACGGCGTACTCGTTGACCAGGGTGGTGCCGAACATCGGCGGGTCGTCGGAGTTGATCGTGACGACCAGGCCGGCGTCGACCATCGCGCGGATCGGGTGTTCGTCGTACGAGCGGACCGCCTGGGTGGCGAGGTTCGAGGTCGGGCTGACCTCGAGCGGGATCCGGTGCTCGCCGAGGTAGTCGACCAGCGCGGGGTCCTGGGTCGCCGAGGTGCCGTGGCCGATCCGCTCCGCCTTCAGATCGCGCAGCGAGTCCCAGATCGTCGCCGGCCCGGTGGTCTCACCCGCGTGCGGGACGCTGTGCAGACCGACGGCGCGCGCGGCATCGAAGTACGGCGCGAACTGCGGCCGCGGTACGCCGATCTCCGGGCCGCCGAGGCCGAACCCGACCAGGCCGTCCGGACGGATCTCGGTGGCGATCCGGGCGGTCTCGACGGCGGCCGGGATGCCGGACTCGCCGGGGATGTCGAAGATCCAGCGCAGCGTGACGCCGAGTTCCTTCTCCGCGGCGGTCCGGGCGTCCTCGATCGCCTCGCAGAACGCCTCCGGCGCGATCCCGCGCTGGGCCGACGTGTACGGCGTGACGGTCAGCTCGGAGTACCGGATGTTCTGCGCGGCCATCTCGCGGGCCACCTCGTAGGTGAGCAGGCGGACGTCGTCCGGCGTACTGACCAGGTCGACCACGGTCAGGTAGACCTCGATGAACTTCGCGAAGTCGGTGAAGGTGAAGTACTCCGCCAGTGCGACCGGATCGGCCGGCACCGGTGAGTTCGGATGCCGGGCGGCGAGCTCGGCCACGATCCGCGGCGTCGCCGATCCGACGTGGTGGACGTGCAGTTCGGCCTTGGGCAGCCCAGCAAGGAATTCACGTGACACGGTCATGGCCGGGATCTTATGCACGGGACCGCCGGGTCCGCCCGGAAGCTGACAATCATTTGTCAGGAGTCGCCGTTCGGCCGTCGCGGGCGGCCCGGCTGGAACGCTTGAGCAGGTGAGTGGCACGATTCACTCCGTGAGCGAGCGCTTTGAATTCACCGGTGATGATTTGGTGGGGGCCTACCGTGCGGCCGTCGACGCCATCGAGGCGGGTGATCTGGTCGTGTTGCCGACCGACACCGTGTACGGGATCGCGGCGGACGCCTTCAAGGCCGACGCCGTGCAGCGGCTGCTGGATGCCAAGGGCCGTGGCCGGGACATGCCGCCGCCGGTGCTGATCTCGGTGGTCGAGTCGCTGGACGCTCTTGCGACCGATGTTCCCGACGCCGGGCGGAAGCTGTGCGAGGCGTACTGGCCCGGGCCGCTGACGGTGATCTGTCACGCCCAGGGCTCGCTGATGTGGGACCTGGGGGACACCCAGGGAACCGTCGCGCTGCGGGTGCCGGACCACGAGAACACCCGTGAGCTGTTGTCGCGGACGGGACCGCTGGCGGTCAGCTCGGCGAACAAGAGCGGGCAGGCGGCGGCCCTGGACGTGTACGACGCGGAGGCGCAACTGGGCGACTCGGTCGCGGTCTACCTGGACGGCGACGAGGTCACCGGCGGTCAGCCGTCGACGATCGTCGACCTGACCGGCGACGTGCCGCACGTCGTCCGGATCGGCGCGCTGACGATGGCGCAGATCCGCGAGATCGTCCCCGAAGCCACCACCGACCTGGAGCCCGACGCCGTCGTCGAGGACGTACCCACCGACGAGCCGGTGCAGGACAAGGCCGAGGACAAGCCGGTGCAGGACGTACCCACCGACGAGCCGGTGCAGGACAAGGCCGAGGACAAGCCGGTGCAGGACGTGCCGGCCGAGGAATCGGTGCAGGACGTGCCCACCGAAGTGTCGGTTGAGGATGTGCCAACCGATGGGCCGGTGGTGGCGTCCAAGGAGGAGCAGGCCGAGGAGCCGAAGCCGGACGAGAGCGTCGTGGCCGGGGCCGAGGCCGAAGGAGAGACCACCGTGGACGGCAAGGCGGCTGATGTGAGGCCGGCGGACTAGTGCGTGAGTATCTGCTCGTCCTGTTCGTGGCGATGGCCACGACCTTCCTGCTGACCGGTATCGCCCGCAAGGTCGCCCTCCGGTACGGCGCCGTCGCGAAGGTCCGCTCTCGCGACGTCCACAAGGTCCCGATCCCGTACTTCGGCGGCGTCTCGATCTTCGGCGGCCTGATCGCCGGGTTCGCCGTCGCCTCCAGCCTGCCGTTCCTCGGTGACAGCCTGCAGATCGCGCACGACGCACGGGCGATCCTGGTCGGCGGCGCGGTGATCTGCGCGGTCGGGGTGATCGACGACCTGGTCGAGCTCGACCCGATCACCAAGCTGGCCGGCATGGTGCTGGCCGTCGGCGTGATGATCGTGCAGGGCATCCAGCTGTACTGGCTCCCGCTGCCCGGCGGCATCTTCTCGCCGCCGCCCTCGCAACTCGCCGTGCTGACCGCCGGCATCCTGCTGGTGTCGACCAACGCGGTGAACTTCGTCGACGGCCTCGACGGTCTGGCCGCCGGCGTCACCGCGATCGGCGCGACCGCGTTCTTCACCTACTCGTACGTGCTGAACGTCGAGCAGAACCTCGACCGCGCGACCACCTCGACGATGATCACCGTCGCGCTGGCCGGTGCCTGTCTGGGCTTCCTGCCCCACAATTTCTTTCCAGCAAGAGTTTTCATGGGCGACTCGGGTGCCTTGCTGATCGGGTTGATGCTGGCCGCGTCGACGATCAGCCTGACCGGCCAGATGGACCCGAACGCGGTGCCGTACGAGGTCGGCGGCTCGAGCCTGCTGCCCGCGCTGCTCCCGCTGATCCTGCCGATCGCCGTGCTCGCGATCCCGGCGCTGGACCTGACGCTGGCCTACATCCGCCGTACGAAGGCAGGCCGATCGCCGTTCGCGGCGGACAAGCTGCACCTGCACCACCGCCTGATGCAGCGCGGCCATTCGCACCGTCGCGCGGTGCTGCTGATGTACCTGTGGACCGCCTTGATCGCCTTCGGTGTGGTGGTCCTCGGCCTGCTCCTCTCGGTCTGGACAGTGATCCTCGTGCTGGCCGTCGCGGTCACCGCCATCCTGCTGACCACCGGCCTCCCGCGCCGCTCCGCGAAGCCGCTGGCGAAGGTCTGAGCCCTAGCGGCGGGCCAGCCTGCCGCGCGGCCCGGAGTACGGGACCAAGGACCAGACCAGTGGGTGTCCTGGCCTACCGATAGGGTGTTCGTGTACAGCGGCAGGGACGCTCGTTTTGCTGACCGTTTTGCTAGCACCGCAGAGTTTGTGCTAGTTTTCACAAGCACCAGCCAAGAAGAGTTTCACCCCTGACCCCGCCCACCCGACGACCGCGGGCAAGAATCCCGGTCGCCAGCAGGACGGAACCACCAGATGGCTCCCTCAGACAGAGGTCCGAAAGTCCCCGGCCAGGCCACCAGGCACCCGGCGTTGGCGATGCTGCGCGGCGCACTCGTGGCCGGCGTGGTCGTCGGTGTGAATGCTGCCGCCGTTTCTGCGGTCGCCGCCGGGCTCAAGGGTCTGTGGGGCGCGTTGCTTGGTCTGCTGATGGTGATCGTCTTCTCCGGCGCCGGCCTGCTGATGCTGCACCTGTCGCGCCGTACTTCGCCGACCATGCAGCTCGCCCTCGCGATGGCTTCCTACACAGGCCGGATCGCGATCTTCGGCGGCCTGCTCGCCATCGCGCTGAACTCCGACAGCCTGGCCCGCAACGTCAACCTGACCGCGCTGGGGATCAGTGCCGTCGTGGTCGTGATGGGCTGGATGGCCGGCGAGATCTGGGCCTGGTCGCACCTTCGGGTGCCGATCTACGACCTGGACAAAGAGGTGACCGCGTGATCACCGGCGGTAGTGCCACGGCAAGCCGTTTCCCAACCGTGACAAGGGGTGTGGCGAAGTGCACGACTGTCGATGTGACCGGGCGTGTCGCCGACTGGTACCTTTCGGGTGCCAATGAGCCAGCACGAGGATCCGAAGCCGACACCGAATACTTCCGGCGATGGCTGGCGGGTCTTTTCCTACTTGATCGGCGGAGTCCTCGTCTACGGGGGCATCGGGTTCGGGTTGGATCGCTGGCTGGGCACCCAGTTTCTGCTTCCGGTGGGCATCGTTCTCGGTGCCGGCCTGACGATCTTGTTGCTGAACTTCCGGTACAGGCAGCGGTCCTGAGCCGTACCGGGTCTGACGTAGTTGACCGCCTTGCCCTGAGCCGCCCTGCCCTTAGCCATATGGCGAACGACTTGAGCACGACGCGAGAGGAGACCCGGTGAGCGCCGGCGTTTCGACCGAGTTCATTTCACCCGGTCCACAAAGTTTCGACACCCCGGGAATCCTCGGCGTCGACTGGTTGACGAAGCCCGTCCTGGTCGCCGCGCTGTCGGTGGTGGTGATCGTCTGGTTCTACTGGGGAGCTTCCCGCAAGGCCGCGATCGTGCCGTCGAAGCTGCAGTTCGCCGGTGAGCTCGGCTACAACTTCGTCCGCAACTCGATGGCGCGCGACGCGATCGGCAGCCAGGAGTACATGAAGTACGTGCCGTACCTGTGCGGCCTGTTCTACTTCATCCTGCTGAACAACGTCGCGGCGACGATCCCGCTGATCCAGTTCCCGACCTTCAGCCACATCGGCTGGGCGTATGTGGCCGCGATCATGAGCTGGGTCATCTACAACGCGGTGGGCATCAAGAAGAAGGGCCTCTGGGGCTACTTCAAGCACCAGACGATGCCGGGCCGGTGTGCCGATCTGGCTGATGCCGCTGATGATCCCGATCGAGTTCATCTCGAACATCCTGGTCCGCCCGGTCTCGCTGAGCCTGCGGTTGTTCGCCAACATGTTCGCCGGCCACATCCTGCTGCTGGTCTTCGTCACCGGTGGCGAGTACATGATCCTGCACTCCGGCAGCATCGCGCTCGGCGGCGTCGGCATCGTCACCTTGCTGATGGGCCTCGCGATCGCCGGACTGGAGCTGTTCGTCCAGTGCATCCAGGCCTACATCTTCGTCGTTCTGACCGCGCAGTACATCGGCAGCGCGATCTCCGACGAGCACTGATCCGTACCACCGGTATTACCCACAGACCCGTACTAACGGAAACCCGGATAGTTCTTATCCGTACCGAAAGGAACACATCGTAATGAGCGCTCTCGAGATCACCGGCAACATCGCCGTCCTCGGCTATGGCCTGGCCGCGATCGGACCGGGTGTGGGCGTCGGCCTGATCTTCGCTGCCGTCATCAACGGCACCGCGCGTCAGCCCGAGGCACAGAGCAAGCTGCAGTCGATCGCGTGGATCGGCTTCGGCGTCACCGAGGTGCTCGCGATCATCGGTATCGCGCTTGCCTTCGTGTTCAAGACCGGCTGACCGACTTCTCTGACTGACAGGACTCAGACATGTTGACGATCGTGCTACCACTCAGCGAGGCCGCGGCCGAAGAGCCGAACCCGCTGCTGCCGCACAACGCCGAGATCATCTTCGGTTTCGTCTTCCTGATCCTGCTGGCCATCGCCTTCGCCAAGGTCGTCGTACCGAAGTTCGAAAAGGCTTATGCCGATCGGACCGCGGCGATCGAAGGCGGGATGAACGAGGCCAAGCAGGCCCAGGCCGAGGCGAAGGCGGCCCTCGACAAGTACAACGCGCAGTTGGCCGAAGCCCGCCAGGAAGCTGCGAAGATCCGCGAGGACGCCCGCGAGCAGGGTGCGCTCATCATCGCGGAGCTGCGTGAGCAGGCGAACGCCGAAGCTGACCGCATCGTGACCCACGCCCGCACCCAGATCGACGCGGAGCGGACCCAGGCCGTGGCCTCGCTGCGCGGTGAGGTGGGCACGCTGGCCACCTCGCTGGCGGGCCGGATCGTCGGTGAGTCGCTCGAGGACGAGGCGCGCCAGCGTCGTACGGTCGAGCGCTTCCTGGCCGAGCTGGAGTCGTCGGAGTCGGCCCGGCAGGCTGTCGGAACGGACGGCTGATGCGCGGCGCATCGAGGGAGTCACTCGCCCGGGCCCAGCAGGCCCTGGCGGGTGTCACCGTCTCCGAAAGCCTTGGTGGCGAGCTGTTCTCGGTCGCCAAGGTGCTCGACGGCAACGGTTCGCTGCGGCGGGCCATGACCGATCCGGCGCGGCCCGGCGCGGCCCGGACCGGACTCGCCGGGCAGTTGTTCGGCGGCAAGATCTCCGCCCAGGCGCTGGAGATCCTGACCGCCGCGGTCGACGGGCGCTGGGTCAGCGCCCGGGACCTGGCCGACGCGCTCGACCAGTTGAGCGTCGAGGCCGAGGTCGCGTACGCCGACGGGCAGCGCAAGCTCGACGAGCTGGAGGACGAGCTGTTCCGTCTCGACCGGGTGGTCGTGGCCGAGCGGGCTCTCGCCGACAAGTTGAGCGATCGCACCATCCCGGTCGCGGCTCGCCAGGAACTGCTGCGCGGATTGCTGCAGGGCAAGGCCGATCCCGTCACCGTGCGGCTGGCCGAGCGCGCTGTGGACGGCCGGGGCCTGCACTTCGCCACTGCGATGCGGTCCTACCAGGTCGCGGCCGCCGCTCGGCGCGACGCAAGCATCGCGACGGTGCGGGTGGCCACGGATCTGACCGAGGGCGAGCGCTCGAGGCTCGCCGAGGCACTCGGCCGGCAGTACGGTCGGCAGATCCAGCTGAACGTGATCGTCGACCCGGCAGTGGTCGGCGGCGTCCGGGTGGACATCGGCGACGAAGTGATCGACGGAACCATCGCGGCACGGCTCGAAGAGGCGCAACGGCGCATCGCGGGCTGACCCCTAACGACATTTTGCGGCGCTAGCGGTCAGCAAACCTCTAGAGCCAACCCACTGGCCGGCAAGGTCAAGGAAGCAGGGACGGAAGATAATGGCTGAGCTCACGATCAGGCCGGAGGAAATCCGGGACGCCCTGGATCAGTTCGTCACCAGCTACGAACCGACGACGGCGAACCGCGAAGAGGTCGGCACCGTTGTCGACGCCGGTGACGGTATCGCGCACGTCGAGGGTCTGCCCTCGGTGATGACGAACGAGCTGCTGGTCTTCGAGGACGGCAGCCAGGGCATCGCCCTGAACCTCGACGTCCGCGACATCGGTGTCGCCATCCTCGGTGAGTTCAGCGGTATCGAGGAAGGCCAGCAGGTCCGCCGGACCGGGCAGGTTCTGTCCGTACCGGTCGGCGAGGGCTACCTGGGCCGGGTCGTCGACCCGCTGGGCAAGCCGATCGACGGTCTGGGCGAGATCAAGGACCTCGAAGGCACCCGCGCGCTGGAGCTGCAGGCGGCAGGCGTGATGGACCGCCAGGAGGTCCGCGAGCCGCTGCAGACCGGCATCAAGGCGATCGACGGCATGATCCCGGTCGGCCGCGGTCAGCGTCAGCTGATCATCGGCGACCGCAAGACCGGCAAGACGGCGATCGCGATCGACACGATCATCAACCAGAAGGCCAACTGGGACTCCGGCGACCCGAAGAAGCAGGTCCGCTGCATCTACGTCGCGATCGGCCAGAAGGGCTCGACGATCGCCTCCGTGCGCGGCGCGCTCGAAGAGGGCCGGCGCGATGGCGTACACCACCATCGTCGCCTCCCCGGCGTCCGACGCGGCCGGCTTCAAGTACGTCGCGCCGTACACCGGTTCGGCCATCGGCCAGCACTGGATGTACCAGGGCAAGCACGTCCTGATCGTCTTCGACGACCTGACCAAGCAGGCCGAGGCGTACCGCTCGATGTCGCTGCTGCTGCGCCGCCCGCCGGGCCGCGAGGCCTACCCGGGTGACGTCTTCTACCTGCACAGCCGGCTGCTCGAGCGTTGCGCGAAGCTGTCGAACGAGCTGGGCGCGGGCTCGATGACCGGTCTGCCGATCATCGAGACCAAGGCCAACGACGTGTCGGCCTTCATCCCGACCAACGTCATCTCGATCACCGACGGCCAGATCTTCCTCCAGTCGGACCTGTTCAACGCCAACATCCGCCCGGCGATCGACGTCGGTGTCTCGGTGTCGCGCGTCGGTGGGGCCGCCCAGGTCAAGGGCATGAAGAACGTGTCCGGCTCGCTGAAGCTGGACCTGGCCCAGTTCCGCGCGATGGAGGCGTTCGCGATGTTCGCCTCCGACCTGGACGCGACGTCGCGCCGTCAGCTGGACCGTGGTCAGCGCCTCGTCGAGCTGCTGCGCCAGCCGCAGTACTCGCCGTACGCGGTCGAGGACCAGATCGTCTCGATCTGGTCGGGGACCAACGGCAAGTTCGACGACGTGCCGGTGTCCGACGTGCTGCGGTTCGAGCGCGAGTTCCTCGACTTCCTGCGTCGCGACGGCAAGGTGCTCGACGCGATCCGTGAGTCGGGCCTGTTCACCGACGACTCCGCGCAGGCCGTGTCGGCGGCGCTGGACGAGTTCAAGCAGACCTTCCAGACCTCCGACGGCGAGCTGCTGGCCGGCAAGGAGGAGACCAAGGCGATGGACTCCGAGGACGTCGAGCAGGAGCAGATCACCAAGCAGAAGCGGGGCTGATCACCCATGCCAGCCAGTCTGCGGCAGCTTCGTGAGCGCCGGGCCTCGGTCTCGACGATCAAGAAGCTGACCCGCGCGATGGAGCTCATCGCGGCGTCCCGGATCGTCAAGGCGCAGCAACGCGCCGCGGCGGCCGGTCCGTACGCGCGTGAGCTCACCCGTGCCGTGTCGGCGGTGGCGACGTTCTCGAACGTCGACCACCCGCTGACCACCGAGAAGCCGAACCCCAAGCGGGCCGCCGTTCTGCTGATCACCTCGGACCGTGGCCAGGCCGGGGCGTACTCCTCCTCCGTGATCCGCGAGGGCGAGCGGCTGAACCAGCTGCTTCGCGAGGACTCCAAGGAGGTCGTTCCGTACCTGAGCGGCCGTAAGGGCATCGCCTACTACACCTTCCGGCAGCGCGAGGTCGCGCAGTCGTGGAGCGGCGATTCCGACGCGCCGTCGTTCGCCCGGGCCCGGGAGATCGCCGACGCCCTGATCGAGGCGTTCCTGACCCCGACCGAGGAGGGCGGCGTGGACGAGATCCACATCGTCTTCACCCGGTTCGTGTCGATGCTGACCCAGCGCGCGGATGTCATCCGGCTGCTGCCGTTGGAGGTCGTCGAGGGCGAAGAAGCGCCGTCCGAGGACGAAGTACTGCCGCTGTACGAGTTCGAGCCCTCTGCCGAAGAGGTACTGGACGGTCTGCTGCCGAAGTACGTCGCCAGCCGGATCCACTGGTGCATGTTGCAGGCGGCGGCGTCCGAGCTGGCCAGCCGGCAGCGGGCGATGAAGTCGGCGACCGACAACGCGCAGGACCTGATCGAATCGCTGACACGTCAGTTCAACCAGGCGCGTCAAGCGCAAATTACCCAAGAAATCAGCGAGATCGTCGGTGGCGCCAGCGCGCTGGCCGATGCCAACGCCGGGAGCGAGTGAGAGAGATGACTGCCACGGTTACCGAGAAAAACGATAACAACGCGGCCGGCTCGGCTGGACGCGTTGTCCGGGTGATCGGCCCGGTCGTCGATGTCGAGTTCGCGGCCGACGCGATGCCCGACATGTACAACGCGCTCGAGGTGGACATCACCTTGGCCGACAACACCCAGACGATCACCCTCGAGGTCGCGCTGCACGTCGGCGACAACATCGTCCGGGCGATCTCGATGAAGCCCACCGACGGCCTGGTCCGCGGTACCGAGGTGCGCGACACCGGTGCGGCGATCTCCGTCCCGGTCGGCGACGTCACCAAGGGCCGGGTCTGGTCCGTGACGGGTAAGTGCCTGAGCCAGGACGAGTCCGAGTTCGAGATCACCGAGCGCTGGCCGATCCACCGTAAGGCGCCGGCCTTCGACCAGCTCGAGTCCAAGACCGAGATGCTGGAGACCGGCATCAAGGTGCTGGACCTGCTCACGCCGTACGTGCAGGGCGGCAAGATCGGCCTGTTCGGCGGTGCGGGCGTCGGCAAGACCGTCATGATCCAGGAGATGATCTACCGGATCGCGCACAACTTCGGTGGCACCTCGGTGTTCGCCGGTGTGGGTGAGCGCACCCGTGAGGGCAACGACCTGATCAACGAGATGGAAGAGGCCGGCGTCTTCAAGGACACCGCGCTGGTCTTCGGTCAGATGGACGAGCCGCCGGGCACCCGGCTGCGGGTCGCCCTGTCGGCACTGACGATGGCGGAGTACTTCCGCGACGTCGCCGGCCAGGACGTGCTGCTGTTCATCGACAACATCTTCCGGTTCACCCAGGCCGGTTCCGAGGTCTCCACGCTGCTCGGCCGGATGCCGTCCGCGGTGGGTTACCAGCCGAACCTGGCCGACGAGATGGGCGTACTGCAGGAGCGGATCACGTCGACCCGCGGTCACTCGATCACCTCGATGCAGGCGATCTACGTGCCGGCCGACGACTACACCGACCCGGCACCGGCGACCACCTTCGCCCACCTGGACGCGACCACCGAACTGTCGCGTGACATCGCGTCGCGTGGTCTGTACCCGGCCGTCGACCCGCTGAGCTCCACGTCGCGGATCCTCGACCCGCAGTACATCGGCCAGGAGCACTACGACGTGGCTGTCCGGGTGAAGCAGATCCTTCAGAAGAACAAGGAACTGCAGGACATCATCGCCATCCTCGGTGTCGACGAGCTGTCCGAAGAGGACAAGATCGTCGTCGCCCGGGCGCGCCGGATCGAGCAGTTCCTGTCGCAGAACACCTACATGGCGGAGAAGTTCACCAACATCCCGGGTTCCACCGTGCCGCTGAAGGACACCATCGAGTCCTTCAAGAAGATCACCGAGGGCGAGTGCGACCACATCGCCGAGCAGGCGTTCTTCAACACCGGCAGCCTCGAGGACGTCGAGCGCAAGTGGGCCGAGCTGCAGAAGGAAAACTGACATGGCCGACGATTCCGCGAAGCACCTCGAGGTAGCCCTCGTCGCGGCGGAGCGGACGGTCTGGCAGGGGCAGGCGAAGATCGTGATCGCCCGCACCACCGACGGTGACGTCGGTATCCTGCCGGGTCACGCGCCGCTGCTGGGGCTGTTGCAGGGTGGCACCGTCCAGGTGCGGACCGTCGACGACGAGTACTTCGTCGCGGCCGCGCCGGACGGCTTCATCTCGGTGGCGAACGACCGGGTCTCGATCCTGGCCGAGAACGCCGAGATGGGTCACGACATCGACCTGGAAGAGGCCAAGCGCGCTCTGGAGCAGGCTCAGGCGACCGGGACCGACTCCGAGGACGAGCAGGAGCAGGTCCGGGTCGCCGAGGCCAGGGTGAGGGCCGCCGAGAAGGCGTCCTGAACCCACCTGCCATAATTCAAAAGAGTGCATTTTTGCTTGGCAGTCTTAGTCAGTACGGTTCGGGGTAGGTGCCGCCAGGTCGTCGGCATCAGGAATGAGGTCGGCAGCTTATGAGGACAGTCCTCGATGTGGTCGGGGTCTGTCTTGCTGCCGCCGTACTGCTGATCATTTTTTTCGCGTTCCGCCGTCGTTGGCTCACCAAGGACGGCGGAACGTTCGATTGCAGCCTGCAGTTGGCCGAGAAGGACCACGGCCGCGGCTGGGCGCTCGGCCTGGCCCGGTACATCGGTGACGATCTCCAGTGGTTCCGCGTCTTCAGCCTGGCCTGGTGGCCGAAGCTCACGGTGAACCGCGGTCAGTTGCAGGGCGTCACCACCCGCCGCCCGATGGGCAACGAGCCCTTGGTCACCTACGCCGGCCACGTAATAGTCGACGCCGAGCTCCGCGACCGCACCGTCCACTTCGCGATGACCGAAGAAGCGCTTACCGGCGTCCTCGCCTGGATGGAATCCGCACCCCCCAACACCCAGACCTACCTCTGAACCCCGGTTCCCGGTTTTGTCGGAGATCCTGGATAACGTGATCGGGTGCAATCGGTGCGCGTGACCGGACTTGATCCTGCGGTGGTGAAGAACGCCGTCGGGGCTGCCTCCTATGCCAGGGGGCTGATGTACACCCAGAGCGGGGCTGTCCGCTCGATCTGGTGGGACTCCACGGCGGGCGCGCTGCGCGGCGAGGTCCGGGGGCAACTGGAGGACATTTACGAAGTGGTGCTTTACCTCTCGTTCTCCACCGAGGGCCGGGTGGAGTACTTCGAGGGTGAGTGCACTTGCCCGGTCGGGCTCGACTGCAAGCACGTCGCCGCGCTGGCATTGAAAGCGATCCTGACCCCCTCGGGACCGCCTACCTCAACCATCACGGCGGCAGCCCACCCGGTTGTGCGAGCGCCCGGCTGGGAAACGTCGCTGGGCTCGCTGCTCGGCCAGGCGACACCCGCCGTGGGGAACAAGTCGAAGGCCGCGCCGCTCGCGATCGAGTTGTCCCTGGTTGAGCCCAGCCAGTATTCGAGCAGGCACCGGGCAGCGTCGAGCCGGCCTGTGCTGGTCGCCCGAGTGGTGAAGCAAGGCAAGAAGGGCTGGGTCCGAGGCACCTTGAGCTGGGTCGCGCTGGACAATCACTACGGCGAGCTGGTCAAGTCGCATTCGCAGGCGCTCCAGGAGTTGTACGCCTCCTACAACTCGCGCAGATCGCGGTCGTACTACTACAGCGGCGATGAGAAGACCATCGAGCTGTCGGCCTTCGACAGCCGGCAGCTGTGGCCCCTCCTGGACGAGGCGTTGGCCGCCGGTGTCCGATTGGTGCGCAGCAAGAAGCGACCGGGGGATCTCGATCCGTACGACGTTGCCGAGTTCTGTTTGGACGTCACCCAAGACGAGGCGACGAGCTCCCTACTCGTGCGGCCAGTCATCCGGGTAGACCGCGAGCAGCAGGATCCGCAGCCGGACGTGGTGCCGGTCGAGTTCATCGGTGCCGAGGGGCATGGGCTGGTATGGGTCGATCGACCGGATCTCAGTGCCTCCGCCGACCCCGACGAACTGCGGTTCCGGCTGGCGCGATTCACCCGATCCGTGCCGGCAGAACTCCAGCAGCTGACCCTGGCCGGGCAGGAATTGCGGATCCCGCCGACCGACGGAGCTCGCTTCCGCGCGGAGTACTATCCGAAGCTTCGCCAGGTCGCCGCCGTCATCTCCTCGGACGGTTCGTTCACTCCGCCGACGATCTCCGGTCCGGAGTTGAGCCTGCGGGCCGACTATGGCGCCGACCATGTCCTTGATCTCAGCTGGAGCTGGGTCTACCAGGTCGACGACTTGCAACTACAGGTTCCGCTGGCTCTGGTTCCCTCAGGGGACGACAGCTATCGCGACCTGGACCAGGAACGCGAGATCCTCGCAGGTCTCGACCTGCGCCAGGAGCTGCTGACCGGGCCAACACTGCGGGGACTTGAGACTGTGCGGTTCAGCACCGAGTTGCTTCCGCAATTGACCGCGCTGCCGGAGGTGGACGTCGTGGTGAGCGGCACGCCGGTCGACTATCGCGAGGCAGGTGATTCGCTCTCCATCGGGGTCTCGACCTCGGCCCCGGCCGGCGAGACGGACTGGTTCGACCTCGGTATCACCATCACAGTGGAAGGACAGAAGGTTCCGTTCGTCGACCTGTTCCGGGCGCTGACCGCCGGCGAGTCGTATGTCCTGTTGGCCAGCGGCGCCTACTTCAGCCTGGAGAAGCCGGAACTGCAAGCGTTGCGGACCCTGATCGAGGAAGCACGTGCCCTTCAGGATTCACCCAGCGGCGACCTGAAGATCAGCCGCTTCCAGGTCGGCCTGTGGGACGAGCTGGAAGCGCTGGGCGTGGTGGGGCGCCAGGCCAAGGCCTGGAAGCAACAGCTGACCGCGCTACGGTCCGTGGGTTCGACTGATCAAACAGAGTTGCCCGCCATGATCGACGCCTCGTTGCGGCCCTACCAGCTCGAGGGATTCCGTTGGCTGGCGTTCCTCTGGAAGTTCGGGCTGGGTGGCATCCTGGCCGACGACATGGGGCTCGGTAAGACCCTGCAGACGCTGGCCTTGATCGCCCACACCAAGGAGACGGGTGCGGACCTCGCTCCATTCCTGATCGTCGCTCCCACCAGTGTCGTGTCGAACTGGCCGTCCGAGGCGGCGCGGTTCGCCCCGGGGATGAAGGTGGTGTCCATCGCGGACACCTTGCGTCGTCGCGGCCAGACTCTCGACGAGGTGATCGGGGATGCCGACGTCGTGGTGACGTCGTACACGTTGCTCCGTCTGGATATCGATGCGTACGCCGACCGGTCCTGGGCCGGGTTGATCCTCGATGAAGCACAGTTCACCAAGAACCATCAGTCGAAGGTCTACCAGTGCTGCCGACGTCTGCCCGCGCCGTTCAAGCTGGCCATCACCGGCACGCCGATGGAGAACAACCTGATGGAGCTGTGGTCGCTGCTGTCGATCACCTCACCCGGGCTGTTCCCCAGCCCGACCCGTTTCGACCAGTACTACGCCCGCCCGATCGAGAAGCAGGGTGACTCCGAGCGGCTGGCTCAGCTGCGCCGCCGGATCAAACCGCTGGTCAAGCGCAGAACGAAGGAGCAGGTAGCGGCCGATCTCCCTGCCAAGCAGGAGCAGGTGATCGAGGTGGAGCTTCATCCGCGGCACCGCAAGCTCTACCAGACGCACCTGCAGCGTGAACGTCAGAAGGTCCTCGGCCTGGTCGGGGACCTCGACAAGAACCGGTTCACCATCTTCCGCTCGCTCACCATTCTGCGGCAGCTGAGCCTGCACGCGGGGTTGGTCGACGAGACGCACAGCGCGCTGCCCAGCGCGAAGATCGAAGCCCTCCTGGAGCAGATCCCCGACATCATCGGCAGCGGACACCGGGCTCTGATCTTCAGCCAGTTCACCGGTTTCCTCGACCTGGTCCGTCAGCGTCTGGACGCGGACGGCGTGGAGTACTGCTATCTCGACGGAAGCACCCGCAATCGGCCCGCTGTGCTGAAGAGATTCAAGGACGGCGGGGCGCCGCTGTTCCTGATCAGTCTCAAGGCCGGCGGAGTCGGCCTGAACCTGACCGAGGCCGATTACTGCTTCTTGCTCGATCCTTGGTGGAACCCGGCGACGGAGGCGCAGGCTGTGGACCGGATCCACCGGATCGGGCAGAGCCGCACGGTGATGGTCTACCGGTTGATCGCCAAGGACACCATCGAGCAGAAGGTGATGGAGCTGAAGGAACGCAAGGCAGCCCTGTTCGCCAGTGTGATGGACGAGGGCAACGCGTTCGGTACCGGCCTGGATGCCGACGACATCAGGGGCCTGTTCAGCTGATCTGTTGACCGGGCTGCCTAGAGTCGAGCTATGACGGGTGTTCTGCTTGAGCTGGATCTGACTCGGGGTGTGCTGGAGACGCCGCCCGCTTCGCCGCTGGCCGCGTTCAGGGCCCGGCATCTGCCGACGTTGCGGGAGCTGGTGTCGGCGCTGCGGAAGGGTTCGCGCGACGACACGGTCGTCGGCCTGGTCGCGCATCTCGGTGGGCCCGGGTTGTCGCTGGCGCAGGTGCAGGATCTGCGGGAGGCGGTGGCGGACTTCCGCGCCTCGGGCAAGCGGGCTGTCGCGTGGAGCGAGTCGTTCGGCGAGGTCGGTGGCGGGACCGTGCCGTACTACCTGGCGACCGCGTTCGACGAGATCTGGGTGCAGCCGTCGGGCGATCTCGGGATCACCGGCGTCTCTGTGCAGGCGACTTTCATCCGGGGTGCGCTGGACAAGGCCGGGGTGATTCCGCAGTTCGGCAAGCGACGTGAATACAAGACCGCCGTCGACACGTTCACCGAGAAGGAGATGACCGGCCCGGCCCGCGAGATGGCGTCGCGGCTGGCGGAGTCGTCGTACGAGCAGATCGTCGAGGGCATCGCCGTACGGCGTGGGCTGGAGCCGGCGCACGTCCGCGAACTCGTCGACAATGCGCCGCTGTCCGCCGACGCCGGTCATGCGGCCGGGTTGGTGGACAGCCTCGGATACCGGTCGGACGTGTATGACGCGCTCCGGAAGAGCCTGGGGGAGACCACGCCCTTGCTGGCCGAGCGGTACATACGCCGTGGGCCGCGGACCTTGCAGGAGGTGCGCAAGAACCTGCCGTGGCCGCAGAAGCCTGTCGTAGCGGTCATCCGGATCAGCGGTGGCATCAGTGTCGGCCGCAACTCGGGCGGTGGACCGCTAGGTGGTCCCGGCTCGGGGTCGGACACCATCGGCGCGGCTCTGCGGGCTGTAGCCGACGACGACAACGTCAAAGCCGTCGTACTACGGGTCGACAGCCCCGGCGGCTCGTACGTCGCGTCTGACGCCATCCGCCACGAAGTACTGCGGTTGCGTGCGACCGGGCGCCCAGTGATCGCGTCGATGGGCACAGTGGCAGCTTCGGGCGGGTACTTCGTCGCCATGCCTGCCGATGTCGTCGTAGCTCAACCAGGGACCATCACCGGCTCTATCGGCGTCCTCTCCGGCAAGGGGGTAGTCCGGGATGCGCTAGGCCGCATCGGCATCTCCCAGCAAGCCGTGTCGCAGGGCAAGAACGCCAGGATGAACTCTGCCCAGGAGGAGTTCTCCCCGGAGCAGTGGGAGAGCCTGGAGGAGACCCTGGACCGCATCTACGCCGACTTCGTCGCCAAGGCCGCCCACGACCGTGGCCTGCCCGAGGCCGAGCTGGAGGCGCTCGCCCGCGGCCGGGTCTGGACCGGTGCCGACGCTCACGCCCATAAGCTCGTGGACGAACTAGGCGGCTTCGAACACGCCCTCCGCCTCGCCTGCAGCCGAGCGGGCCTCGACCGGGACCACATCTCCGTCGTCGCGGCACCGCATCGCAACCTCCTGGACCGCCTGCGCCCACCCACCACCACCGAAGACCTGGCGGCCAGCAGCAAGTCGCCCTTCAGTACCGACGGCCTCACCGCAGCCACCTTCTCGACAGACGGCCTGACCACCGCCGTCTACACAGCACTTGGCCTCCCACCCGCCGGCACCCTCACAATGCCCCTGACCTGGCGGATCTCCTAGCGACGGTCCGTCTCTGGGGACCTCGGACACTTTCCAGGGGGTGTGGACACGTCATTTCATGTCCGAGGGCCCCACTTACTGTCCGAGCCCCAAGTGCGCGGGAAGGCATCCGTGTCGAGCGGGTCTCCCGCGGTCAGGTTCAGCGGGTCTGTGACGACGTGCGGGGTGCCGGCGTAGGTGGTGGCTGCGTCCATGTAGATGTTGATGTGGGCGAAGCGGGAGGTGTCTGTGGTGTTGGGGAGGGCCATGTGACCCGTGTAGCCGGAGTGGAAGGTGCAGTCGCCCGCGCGGAGAGGGACTGTGACCCGGGGCGAGTAGCGGAGTTCAGGCGCCCGGGTGAAGAGGTCTTCCTCGTCGGCAAGGTTCTGGGGTTTGAGGTCTGTGCGGTCCTGTGAGCCGGGGAGGAAGGTCATGCAACCGCGCTCCGGCGGTACGTCGACCAGGGCGATCCAGGCTGACAAGGGGAGTCGATCGCCTGCGTGGGGCCAGTAGGGGCGGTCCTGGTGGAAGTGGGTGGCCGCGTTGCTGTTCGGCTCCTTGACGAGCATCTGGTCGTGCCAGAGCCGGATCGGGAATCCGGCCAGTTGTTCGGCGATCGCGGCGATACCGGGGTGGAGCGTGAGCTCCCGTAGTACGGGGTCTTTCTGCCAGACGTTGACGAGTTGGCTGAAGATGGCGTCTTGCTGGAGGCGGTCGGCGCGGTGCTCCTCCAGGTAGCCGCCGGCGCGGTCGCGGTAGCGCTTGACCTCGGTCGGCGTGAGGACTGCGGGGACTCGGACGAATCCGTCTTTGCGGTAGGCGTTGACTAGGTTTTCCATGCCTTCAACCTTCGCGGTTCCAGGCTGTCGAGGACAGGTCGATACCGGCCGGAAGTCGTACGATTCGGACATGCCGACGACATTGCACGAGGCGGAGCTGTTCCTCGGTGGGCCGGTCTGGGGTGGGGTTCACCGACTGGACACGGACGTGGCGCCGCACACCCACGACTTCGTCGAGATCGCCGTGGTCGGGTCGGGCGCCGGCCGGCATCGGTCAAGTCAGGGCGTACGACGGGTGCGGCACGGCGAGGTCGTCGTACTGCGGCCGGGCGCGTGGCACGCGTTCGAGGACTGCTCGGAGCTCGTAGTGGCCAACTGCTGCATCTCGGCACAGGGACTCAGTACCGAACTGTCGGCACTCCAGCAAATCCCTGCGCTGCGGGATCTCTTGTGGACAGCGCCGGTTGCCCGCGGACCGCACGGGCTGGCGGTCGTCCAAGTCGCTCCAGCGGCCGCGGATGAGGCAATCGAAGAACTCGCCGCGCTGGAACGCGCCCTGGCCCGCGAGAGCGACAAGCGAGCGGGCAGTGGGCCGGCGGGCAGCGGCCAGGCCGGTCGCGGGCGGTTGCTTGGGCGGTTGGTGACTGTGCTCGGGATCCTCGCCGACGGCCTCCTCGACCGGCCGGCAACGCCCGCGCAAGTCGTGCACCCGGCCGTCGCCGCGACGATCGCACGATTGGAAGCGGCCCTCGCCGAGCCATGGAGGCTCGATGACCTCGCAGCTGCCGTCAACCTCGATCCGGCCTACCTCAGCAGGCTTTTCCGGCGGCACACGGGCCTGAGCCCACTCGGTTTCCTGGCCCGGCTCCGCGCGGAGCAAGCAGCCACGCTCCTGGTTCGGACAACTCTCCCCGTCGCCCGGGTAGGAGCGGCCGTCGGCTGGTCCGACCCGACCTACTTCGCGCGCCGGTTCCGCAGTCTGGCCGGTTCCACCCCTACGCAGTACCGCGCCCGCAGTGCGCGGTCATGACTGCTGGTCGCCGCCGGGGACCCAGAGGACGTCGCCGCCGGAGGAGAGGTTGGCTACCCGGCCGAGGATGAAGAGCAGGTCGGAGAGGCGGTTGAGGTAGGTGATGGCGAGCAGGTTCACGGTCGGGCCGTGGGCGTCGACGGCGACCCAGCCGGCGCGTTCGGCCCGCCTGGTCACGGTGCGAGCCACGTTCAGGTAGGCGGCGCCGACCGAGCCGCCGGGAAGGATGAACGAGCGGAGTTTGGTGAGCCGGTTGTTGTACTCGTCGCACCAGCCTTCCAGCCGGTCGATGTACTCCTGGGTGATCCGCAGCGGCGGGTACTCCGGGTCCGGGGTGATCGGGTTGCACAGGTCCGCGCCCACGTCGAACAGGTCGTTCTGGATCCGGGTGAGCAGCAGCACCAGTGAGCTGTTCAGGTGCCCGGCCGCGATCGCGACGCCGATCGAGGAGTTCGCCTCGTCGACTTCGCCGTACGCCGCCAGCCGCGGATCGGTCTTGGTGGTCTTGCTCATGTCACCCAGGCGGGTTTCGCCGGCGTCGCCGGTCCGGGTATAGATCCGCGTCAAGTTCACAGCCATGTCACGGCACTCTACGCAGGGTCGAGATCGTCAACAGATCTAGGACATGCCTCGCCATTCTGCGCGTGCTGCGCGGCACCCGGCGGGCACCTGCTCGCGACTGCGCAGAATGACGAGGCATGTCCTACAGTCATCAGGTGGAACGGTTTCGGATCGCGGGTGAGGCACGGCTCGAGGGTGCTGTCGAGGTGGCAGGCGCGAAGAACAGCGTGCTGAAGCTGATGGCGGCGGCATTGCTGGCCGAGGGGACGACGACGCTCAGGCAGGTGCCGAGCATCCTGGACGTCACCTTCATGGCCCAGTTGCTGGACACGCTCGGGTGCTCGGTGAAGGTCGACGCGGACGCCAGTACGGCGACGATCGCGGTGCCGGCCGAGATCGGTCACCAGTGCGACTACGAGCTGGTCCGCAAGCTGCGGGCCTCGATCTCGGTGCTCGGGCCGCTGCTCGGCCGCTGTGGTCAGGCCGAAGTGGCGCTGCCCGGCGGCGACAACATCGGCTCGCGTGGGCTGAACATGCATGTCGCGGGCCTGGAGTCGATGGGCGCGAAGGTCCACATCGAGCACGGTTTCGTGATCGCCGAGGCGCCGCAGGGTCTGCACGGCGCCGAGGTGTGGCTGGACTTCCCGAGCGTCGGCGCGACCGAGACGATCATGATGGCCGCGGTACTGGCCAAGGGCACCACGGTGATCGAGAACGCGGCGCGCGAGCCGGAGATCCAGGACATCGCCGCGATGCTGAACGAGATGGGCGCCCAGATCGACGGCGCCGGTTCGCCGCGGATCGAGATCTCCGGCGTCGACGGCCTGCTGAAGCCGGTCGACCACGTGGTGGTGCCGGACCGGATCGTCAGCGGCAGTTGGGCGTTCGCCGCCGCGATCACCAAGGGTGACATCACCATCTCGAACGGTCACGCCGAGCACCTCGAACTGCCGTTGGACAAGCTGCACAAGGCCGGCGCCGAGATCAGCGTGCTGAACCCGGGCTTCCGCGTCGTGATGCGCGACCGCCCCAAGCCGGTGGACGTCGTCACGCTGCCGTACCCGGGCTTCGCGACCGATCTGCAGGCCTTCGTGATCGCGATGAACGCGATCAGCGACGGCGCCGCGATGGTCACCGAGAACCTGTTCGAGGGCCGGTTCACCTTCGCCCAGGAGCTGACCCGGCTCGGCGCGCAGATCCAGACCGACGGCCACCACGCGGTCGTACGGGGTGTTCCGCGCCTGTCCGGAGCGCCGGTGGTGGCCAGCGACATCCGCGCCGGAGCCGCCCTCGTGATCGCCGGGCTGGCGGCCGAGGGGGAGACCCTGGTGTCGGCCGCGCATCACGTCCACCGCGGCTACACCGACTTCGCCGGCAATCTCCGCCGCCTCGGCGCGGACGTCACCGTCGAGCCGGAAGATACCGAGCTGTACTGGAACTAGGGAAAGCAAGGGAAGGAAAGCGGAAGGGGCGCCGCTCAGGAGCGGAAGGGGATCGCTCAGGAGCGGGCGGGGATCGCTCGGGAGCGGGAGGGGGACCGGTCAGGTTAGGGTCGGGGCCATGACTGACCGCCTGATCAAACCTGTCGGCCGTGGTTTCCTGTTCCTCGACTCGCATCCGGCCGGGTGCGCCCGGCTGGTCCGGGACCTGACCGGACAGGTCGAGGCCCGTACGACGGACTCGCGGCCGGTCGCGTTGGTGGTCGGCTCGAGTTCCGGATACGGGCTGGCCGCGACCATTGCCGGGCTCGCTCGGTACGGGATCGACGGGGTCGGGATCTCCTTCGAGAAGGCGCCGACCCATCGGCGTACGGCGACCGCGGGCTGGTACCGGACGGCGGCCACCGCGGCGTATGCGGCTGACCAGGGCAGCGAGTTCCACTTCGTCAACGCGGACGCTTTCGCGGACACCACAAAGTCGGACGTCCTCGACCTGATCGCCGAGCGCTTCGGGGGAGTGGACTACCTGATCTACAGCGTCGCCGCACCGCGCCGGGTCGACCCGCGCACGGAAACGACGTACCAGTCGGTGATCAAGGCCATCGGGCAGGCCGCGCAGACCAAGAGCCTTGCCTTCGAGGACGGCGAGCCCGTGCTGCAGGAGGTGGCGATCGAGGTCGCGACCGACGAAGAGGTCGCCGAGACCGTGCAGGTGATGGGCGGCGAGGACTGGATCCGCTGGGTGGACGCGCTGGAGGAGCGGAAGCTGCTCAAGGACGGGTTCAGCACGGTCGCACTGACCTACATCGGCTCGGAGCTGACCGGACCGATCTACCGGCAGGGCTCGATCGGTGCAGCCAAGGCGCACCTGGAGTCGACTGCGCAATCGCTGCGAGAGCGTGACGGCGTAGAAGCCCGTACGTCGGTCAACGGCGCAGCCGTGACGCAGGCGTCGTCCGCGATCCCGGGGATCGGGCTGTACGTGAGCCTCTTGCACAAGGTGCTCGGCGACAAGCTGCAGACCCCGATGCAGCAGTCGATCGCGCTGTGGGACCAGCTCACCGGCGAGAAGGCGCTCGACCTCGACGAGGACGGCCGCATCCGCCTGGACCGCTGGGAGCTCGACCCGACCGTGCAGGCAGCGGTCAAGGCGCAGTGGGACTCGGCCACCGTCGACAACATCGGCGAGGTCGCCGACGCGGCCTGGTTCTACTCAGAGATCCGCCGCCTCTACGGCTTCGACGTAGCCGACGTCGACTACGACGCAACCACCGAGGTCGACGTCGACTGGCCTAGCTGATCTCTTGCGTCCGAAGCACCGTGGGGCAGGACCCACGTCTCTTCGGACGCAAGGAGTTAGAGGGGCTTGAAGGAGACGAGTTCGAGGACGAGGTCGCCGGCTTCGTCGGAGGCGTCCAGATCAACGGTGGCGGTGATGCGCCAGTCGTGGTTGCCCTCGGGGTCGTCGATGATCTGCTGCACCTCCCAGTAGCCGGGGTGCTCCTCGACCATGAACAGGGCCGGCCCGCGAGCGGCTGGGCCGGTGCCGAGGCTGTCGTGCTCCGCGTAGTACGCAGTACCGGCTTCTGCCCAGCGGCCTGCGTCCCAGCCGGCTTCCCGGTCGAGCTGGCCGAGCTCGGCCCAGCGGTGCAGGGAGACGAGCTCGACTCGGCGGAACAGGGCGTTGCGGACCAGGACGCGGAAAGCCCTGCTGTTCAAGGTGATCCGGCGCGGTCCGACCGGTACGGGCGCCACGACCTCGTTGGTGGTCGGGTTGGTCAGCTCCTCCCACTCGTCGAGCAGGCTGGAGTCGGTCTGCCGGACGACTTCGCCGAGCCACTCGACCAGGTCGGTGAGGTCCTCGTTCACCTTGTCCGGCGGCACGGTCTGCCTGAGCGCCTTGTAGGTGTCGGACAGATAGCGCAGTACGACGCCCTCGGAGCGCGCCAGCCCGTAGTACTGGATGAACTCGCCGAACGTCATCGCCCGCTCGAACATGTCCCGGACGACGGCCTTCGGTGACAACCCGGTGTCCGCGACCCACGGATGCGTCTGCCGGTACATCTCGAACGTTGCCTCGAGCAACTCTTCCAACGGCTTCGGCCAGCTGATGTCTTCGAGCAGCTCCATCCGCTCCTCGTACTCGATCCCGTCGGACTTCATCTCGTTCACGGCCTCGCCCTTGGCGTGGTGCAGTTGCGCGAGCAGCACCGGGCGCGGGTCTTCCAGGGTCGCCTCGATGATCGAGACGACATCGAGCGCGTACAGCGGGTCTTCGGGATCGAGCAGGTCCAGCGCGGCCAGCGCGAAGGTGGACAAGGGCTGGTTGAGGCTGAAGTCCTTCTGCAGATCCACGGTGAGCCGCAGCGACCGGCCGTTCTCGTCGGGCTGGTCCAGGCGCTCGACAACGCCGGCGGTGAGCAGCGTCCGGTAGATCTGGATCGCGCGGCGGATCAGCCGGATCTGCGCCCGCGCGTCCTCGTGGTTGTCCTGCAACAGGTGCCGCATGCTCCCGAAGGCGTCGCCGTCACGGGCGATCACGTTCAGCAGCATCGCGTGGCTGACCCGCATCCGCGATTGCAGCGCCTCCGGCTCGGCCGCGACCAGGCGGTCGAAGGTGTCCTCACCCCAGGTGACGAACCCCTCCGGCGGCTTCTTCTTCTGCACCCTGCGCTGCTTCTTCGGGTCGTCGCCGGCCTTGGCGAGCAGCCTGACGTTCTCCACGACATGGTCCGGCGCCTGGACGACGACGGTGCCGGACGTGTCGTACCCGGCGCGGCCCGCGCGACCGGCGATCTGGTGGAACTCGCGCGCCTTGAGGATGCGTTGCCGACGTCCGTCGTACTTGCTCAGAGCGGTCAGCAGGACGGTGCGGATCGGCACGTTGATCCCGACGCCGAGGGTGTCCGTGCCGCAGATGACCTTCAGCAGACCGGCCTGCGCGAGCTGCTCGACCAGCCGCCGGTACTTCGGCAGCATGCCGGCGTGGTGGACGCCGATGCCGTGCATGATCAGGCGCTGCAGCGTCTTGCCGAAGCCCGAGCTGAAGCGGAAGTGCCCGATCAGCTCCTTGATCTTCTCTTTCTCTTCCTTCGTACAGACGTTGATGCTGGTCAGCGCCTGGGCGCGTTCCAGCGCAGAGGCCTGCGTGAAGTGGACGACGTACACGGGGGACTGGTGCGTCACCAGGAGCTCGGTGAGCGTCTCGTGCAGCGGCGTGGTGACGTACTTGTAGATCAGCGGCACCGGCCGCTCAGCCGAGGACACGATGGAGGTCGGGCGACCGGTCCGGCGGTTCAGGTCGATCTTGAACCGCTCGACGTCGCCGAGCGTCGCGGACATCAGGATGAACTGCGCTTTCGGCAGCTCCAGCAGCGGCACCTGCCAGGCCCAGCCGCGATCGGGCTCGGAGTAGAAGTGGAACTCGTCCATCACCACCTGGCCGACATCGGCGTCGGAGCCTTCGCGGAGCGCGATGTTCGCCAGCACCTCGGCCGTACAGCAGATGATCGGCGCGCCGGCGTTCACGGCCCGCGTCGCCGGTGAGCATGCCGACCTTCTCGGCGCCGAAGATGTCACAGAGCGCGAAGAACTTCTCCGAGACCAGCGCCTTGATCGGGGCGGTGTAGAACGTCCGCACCCCGTTCGCCAGCGCCGCGAAGTGCGACCCGGTCGCCACCAGCGACTTCCCGGACCCGGTCGGCGTCGACAGGATCACGTTCGCCCCCGTCATCACCTCGATGAGCGCTTCCTCCTGCGCCGGGTACAACGAGATCCCCTGCTCACCCACCCACGACGCGAAAGCGTCGTACAACCCATCGGCGTCAGCAGTCCCCGGCAACATCTCAGTAAGCGTCATCCCCCCTAGTGTCCCGCATCCCCACCGCCCACCCCACCAGCCCGTCCTTACGGGCGGTCGGCTGGTGGGGTGGTGGGTCGCCGCGAGTTAGCCCGGGGTCTGGTCCAGGACTACGTCGTCGAAGTTGATGGTCCAGGTTTTGGCGGCGGTGTCGCCCAGCTGGAGCCGGCCGATGGGGGTGGTGCCGGTGTTTGCCGACCAGGGGGTGCCTCGGGGGGCGCCGTTGAGGTAGAGGGTCCAGGTAGTGGCGGTACCGACGGTGCCGCAGAGTTCGAGGTTCTGCCAGCTGTTGAGAGGTACGGCGACGCCCGAGGAGCGCTGGGTGCCGACCGCGTCGGAGCGGAGCCAGAGGATGCGGTTGGTGTCGATGTAGACGCGGATGACGCCGACGTCCGTGGCGGTCCGCAGCCGGATGAGGTCGACGCTCGCCCCGAGCGAGGTAACCCGGAGCTGCGTGCTGATGCAGACGTTCGAGTAGCCGGCGCCGAGGCTGCGGTACGCCGAGGCGCGGGCCGCGGTGGGATTGCCGCGGGCACTCGGTGGCGCGGCCGCTCCCTGGGTCGAGTCGATAGTGAGCCCGGAGTTCGTCCAGCCGGTGAGGCCGCCCGAGAAGTCCGTCGAATAGATCGCCGACGAAGCCTCCTGGACGGTGATCGGTGCCGACGGCTCGCTCTGGCCGGAGATGTTGCCCACGGCATCCACTGCGCTGACCCAGTAGGTATGCGTCGATGCGGCCGCGAGCCCGGTCCGCTGGTAGCTGACCGACGAGGCCGAACTCGTCACCTCCGCCACCTGGTTCGTGGGAGAGTCCTCGAAGAGCCGGTAGCGCAACGAAGTACTGACGTCGTCCGTGGATCCAGCCCAGGTCAGGTCGATCGTCGAGCTGGACGTGCTCACTCCCGTCGGAACACCCGGCGCGGATGGAGGCGTCGTGTCAGGCTGCCCCACCACGGCAGGAACCATCGCGATCGTGTGGTCGCGCCCTGCCGAGATATCGGTGACGCCGGAAAGCCCGCCGACCGTGATCGCGCTGGTCCGATCGACGAGGGTTCCGTCGCCGAGCTGGCCGGTGGCGTTCGATCCCCACGCCCGTACTGCGCCGCCCGCGATCACCGCGAGGCTGTGCTGCCGGCCGGCCGCGATCGCCGTCGCGCCGGTCACGCCTGGCACAGCGACAGACGTCGTACGGCGGGTCGTCGTACCGTCACCCAGCTGGCCGTTGGTGTTCGAGCCCCAGGACCGGACGAGCCCGGAACTCAAGCGGGCCAGGGAGTGGTAGGCGCCGGCGGCAACTTCCACCACGCCGGTCAGGCCGCTCACCTGGACCGGTGACAGCCGGTTCGTCTGCGTTCCGTCGCCGATCTCGCCCTGGGTGTTGTCACCCCAGCCCCAGACGGTCCCGTCGGAGCGGACCGCCAGACCGTGGTCGCGCCCGCCGGTGATCGCGGTGATGTTGGCCAGCGAACCGACCCGGACCGGACGCGTGCGCATCGTGGTCGTGCCGTCGCCCATCTGCCCGGTGTCATTCAGTCCCCAACCCCAGACCGTGCCGTCGGAGCGGAGCGCGTAGCTCATGTCGCGGCCGCCCGCGATCGCGATCACGTCGGTGAGCGGACTCACCGCGACCGGTGTCCGCTGGGCGCTCGTCGTGGCGCCGTTGCCCAGCTGGCCGAACGAGTTGTAGCCCCAGCCGCGAACCGTTCCGTCCGCCAGCAGCGCGAGGCTGTGATAGTGCCCACCGGCGATGTCGACCACGTTGCTGAGCCCGCCGACCTGCACGGGACTCAGTCTGTTCGTGGTCGTGCCGTCACCCAGTTGGCCCATCTCGTTGAAGCCCCAGGTCCAGACCGTGCCGTCCGAGCGCAACGCGATGGAATGCTCGCGTCCCGCCTCGACCTCGATCACGTCGGTCAGCGAGTTGAGCGCCGCCGCGGATGATCGGGTGGTTGTCGTCCCGTTGCCCAGCTGACCTGTCCCGTTGCCGCCCCACGTCCAGGCGGCCCCTGGATCGACGGCCACCGCCTCGATCGGATGCAGCCCGCCCGCAAGCAGGCAGCCGGCAGCGAAAATCCCCCAACGCAGCTTCATAGTGCGTCCCCTCCCCTTGCGGACCGTTGTACCTGGGAGCGGACACATCCGTCCAGGGCGGATCGGCCAACCGCCCCGGGCAATGCAAATGCTTGCCCGGAGCGCCCGCCGCGACCGACGGGGAGTGAGCTCTGTCCACCAGACAGTGATGCCCTACTTCAGTTCGTAGGCACGCAAGATCGTCTGTCTCACCTGGTTGCCAACGACGTCCTTCGCGGTGGCTCGCAGCGATACGAACCAACTGTCCGGCTGGTCGACCGTGGCGACCCAGCCGCGGACAGTCCGCCTCGCGAGTCGGGCAGGCTCGGCCCGAAAACGCCTTGCTGCCAACGGATCGGCGTACTACGGCCTGCCGGGTAGGCGATGTGCTGGGAGTCGACCAGTGCCGTGTACTCGAGGTCCTGGTTGGGCAGCCGCCGGAACGCCTCCGATCTCGAAGGCCCAGGACACGCCCTTCGCCGAGTAGTACTCGTCGCGATGGAAAGGGAGATTCATCTCGACCGCCGGGGTGAACAGAACAGCCCGACCCAGTGCCCACCCGCATCCGGCTTCGGCAGCGTCGGATACCCGTAGTTGTTCGCGCGCGTCCCCGGTTCTCCCGCGTACGACGCGTCGAGATGGGCGTAGTCGCCCGGCTTGGTGATCAGCGACGGCTTGACCGGGAAGCGTCCGGGCCAGACGGCGACATCGTGGTACAGGTAGGGACTGTCCAGATAGATGTCGCCGTCGGGGGACTGCCCGTCGGGCATCCCGGCCCAGGCGAGATGAGCGAAACCGGTGAAGTTCTTGGCCGACCCGGTCCGGTTCGGTACGACGTACATCGCGGGGGAGAAGCCGGGCTCGAACGAGTTGTTCACGCCGACGCCACCGATGTAGGTCAGCTCGCCGATCGGCCGGGCGAAGCCGACCCCGCCGGCGGCCGCTGCCGCGTCGGTGACAGGTGCCTTGATCGCGACCTGGTGAGCCTCGCGCCCGTCCAGCACGATCGAGCCGGCGTGGTCGACGATCAGGTCGGGCTCGCCGAAGTAGGTGACGTCGTCGAAGCCGAACCCGCCCGGGTTGGACTTCGCGTTGAAGGCGTCGACCAGATAGCGCCCGTGCGGCAACCGGACAGTGCCGCCGGCCTCCATCAGATAGAGCTGGAGATGGTCGACGTCGAGCAGGTATGCAGCAGCGACGTTGTTCTCGTCGTTCACCCCCGGCTTGCCGGAGCGGTCGAGCATCTCGATCTTCTGCTCGTAGCTCGCCACCTCGACGCCGACACCGATCGTCGTCCGCACGCTGGTTCCGTTGCCGAGAGCAATCAGCCAGCCGCCGTACGGGCCTTCCGGGGTGTGGCTGGAGGTGTCGGCGGTGACATCGACCGTCGCGGTGCCATGAGCCGGGACTCGCAGCGAGGTCTTGCTGAGCTTGAAGATTCGGGACGACTGCAGTTCCAGCGCCAAGGTGACAGCTTCGAGCTGTCGTTGCGATACGTCACCTGCTTGGTGATCGGCTTGTCGTCGGTGTGCGGGTAGCTCCGCAGCCCGAGATTGAGACTGCTCGGGTACGCCGTCACGGGCTGCTTGATCGCCCGGCTGACATCGACCCGGCCGGCGCCCTGGGCGAACACGCCGACGCCTTCGAGCTCGAGGGCCGACCCCATCAGCGCCGACTTCAGCTCGGCCGCCTTCCACGTCGGGTGCAGCTGAGCGAGCAACGCGGCGGCTCCGGTCACCCGCGGAGCGGCCATCGAAGTACCGGGCAGCTCGGCGTACGACGAGTTGACGGCGAACGGATCGAGCGGTACGCCGGCCGCCCGCGCCGCGACGATATGGTCGCCCGGCGCCGCGATGTCGGGCTTCCCGGCGAGGCGACGAACAGGGTGCCGGAGCTCGCGGTCAGTTCGTTGACGGCCTGGGCGACGATGTCCGTGCCGTCGGTGGGACCGCCGCCGATGCTGAGGTTCGCGACCCGGGCGCCCTCCGAGGCCGCCCATTGCATGCCCTCGATGATGTCCGACAGTTCGCAGTTGCGATCACCGCAGACCTTGCCGATCAGCAGGTCCGCGTCCGGGGCGACGCCGCGATAGCGCCCACCTGAAGCGGCGCCGCTGCCGGCGACGGTGGAGGCGACATGCGTGCCGTGCCCGATCCGGGCGACCACGTCGTCGTCGTCGGTGAAGCCCTTGGTCGCGATCACCCGGCCGTTGAGATCGGGATGCGTCGCGTCGTACCCGCTGTCCAGGATGGCGACCTTCACCCCCTTGCCGGTGGCCCCTATCGTCCCGGCGGCGGGTGCGCCGATCTGCGGCACACTGCGATCGAGGTTCGGCTTGATCCCGCCGTCCAGCCAGCCCTTCTTCACCGTCCCGGCCAGTCCCGTACCCCGCTTCGCCCGCGGGCTGTTCGTCCGGCTCCACCAGAGATCGCCTGCCTGCGAACGCTCCTGGCCGATCGCGACGGCATCGACCAGGGGCAGCTCGCGCTTCACCTCGGTGCCTTCGGGAAGGGCTGACCGGACGGCGCGCGCCTGACCGGAGTACTGGACCAGCAGCGGCAGCGGGGTGCGGACGCGTCGTCGAGGCCGAGATCCGCGAGCAGCGCGACGTCGAACAGGCGCGGGTCGAGAACGCCCGAGGCGATCAGTGGAATGGCGTCGAGCGGGACGACCGACTGCTGGTTGCCGAGGGCAATCTTGTGGAACGCCATCCCGGCCCGGCCGGGACCGGCCTTCACCTCGGTCGTGAAGACGCCGCCTGCATCGCGGCCGGAGATCACCTTGTCGCCGGTGACAAGGGTGACGACGAGTGGCTTCGCGGAGGTCGCGGCGGCCGTGCGTGCCGAAGTACCGGGTGTGCTCAGTTGGTCGCCGGCGGCCGGCAGTCCCCAGGCGATCACGGCCACCAGGGCGGATGCGGTCGCTGCGGCGAGCCCGCGGTTGCGGAGTCGGGACAAGGTTCACCTCTCAGAAATGGGCGGTTCCGGGCAGGGTGAAACAAGGCGACGGCCCGCTTACGTCGGGGCCGTCGGCCTGGAAAGGGAGAGCTGGTCAGCGGGTCTTCTTGCTAGGCGGTTTCGGGTACTCGTCGGTCCAGCCGGACTCGAGCACGACGGTGATGCCGATGCCCTTGCGGCCAGAGTTGAACTCGGAGCTGAGCAACCGTCCGGTCCTGGGATCGATGATGAAGCTGCTGCCGGGACTACCGGCGCCGCCGAAGGCCGGCGGGGCCGACGGTTTCCCGCTGTCCGTCCAGGGCAGGTCGATCTTGATCTGGGTGCCCACCCGGCCGATCGGGTCCTTGGCGTTCTCCTTGAGCGTCGTGCCCGGTAGTTCGGACAGCACCCGCAGCGCGGCGCCCCGCAATTTCGGTGGCGACGGCATCTCGAAGAGCAACCGGCCGGCCGCACTGAAGACGGCGTACTCGATCTCCTCCGGGCCGGCCCCCGGCCGGGCACTGTGGCCGAGTACCGCGCGGAGCTTGTCCGGATCTGTCGGCAGCGCCTCGATCTGCTGGGCGGTCAGCGGCTTCTCGTCGTTCAGGTAGTAGCCGGGCGGTACGTCGCGGAACGACATCTTGTTCACCACCGCCTCACCCGCCGCCATCGTGGTCGGGGTCTCCTCATACGGCAGTTGCCATGACGTCGGCGCCCCCTGGGCCCGCCATTTCGCCACGTCGGCGGCGGTCTCCGGCCGCGAGCCCAGACCGACCCAGCCGAACCAGGACTGGACGCCACGCTTCATCGGCATCCAGCTCTCGGTGATCTGCCGCCGCTGCAGCCGGTACTTCGGATTGCCGACCGCCGCGCTGGAGTTGAGCAGCAGGCTGCGGACCCGGAAGTACTTGCCCGCGATCTTCTCGTCGTTCTCCTGCCGGACCGCGGCGTCGAGCAGCGCCCTGCTGGCGGCGGTCAGCCGCGGGATCGGCGTACTCGTTCCAGGCACGGGAACCGCGTCCGGACCCGAGCCCGGTCCGGTCGAGCGCAGCAGGGGAACGGACAGCGCGGTCAGCGCCACGACGGCGGTCGTCGCGGTGAGGGCGATCCCGATCCGGCCGGAGCGGGCGGCCTTGCGCAAGCGAGCGCGGCGGTGGCCGTTCAGCTCCTCACGGACCAGGTCCTGGACCTGGCGGCGGGCCTGCGCGGTCACCTCCGGCGACGGGCCGGGCTGCTCGGGAAAGGCGGACCGGATCGTCTCGAACTCGTCCTTGCGATCAGTCATGGTCGGGACCTCTGGTCGGATCGAGGTTGCCGAGGCTCTCGCGGACGACGCGCCGGGCCCGGGACAGGCGTGAGCAGACCGTCCCGTACTTGATTCCCAGCGCGGCCGCGACCTCGTCGTAGGTGAGCTCGCCGAGTGCGACCAGCATCAGTACTTCGCGGTCCTTCGCGGACACCTTCGCCAGTGCAGCGGCGAGCTGGCGGCTCGCACCCTGCGCCGTGACCTGGGCGGCCACCCGCTCCTCGTGGCCGGCGGCCGGAGTGGGTAGCGGCAGCTTGGCCGTTGCCCGCCAGGCCCGGAGCTCGTCGCGCCGATGCCGGCGGATCAGGTTGGTGGCGATCCCGTACAGCCAGGCGCGGACGACTCCGCTGCGGTGGTCGAACCGGTCCCGCTGGCGGAAGGCGATCAGGAACGTCTCGGAGGACAGGTCGTCGGCCAGATCGGTGCCGAGCCGGCGCGCGACGTACGAGTGCACCTGCGGGAAGTACCGGTCGAAGATCACCGTGAACCGGTCGGGCTCGCGGACCGACGACTCCAGGATCCGGCCGTCCTCCTCGGCGGCCTCTTCCTGAGCGGTCGGTCTGGCCGGGGTCAGTACGACTCGGGGCGCCATCGGCCGGCCGGGCAACGCAAGCGTCGCCAGGGCGATGTCGGGCGTCATCGGGCTCCTCACGCGGCCGGCCTGATCGGGACCCGTCGCGGCAGGCGGTTCCGGTCCCGTGGCAGCGGCGCTGCCGGTCGGCTCACTCTGTTCTTGTCCGATGTCCCCAGAACCCTTCTCGACCCCGCCAACCGTCCGCGACGATGACGCGCGGGCAGTGGATCCGGATGACACCGGAGCCGGGACCCAGTCAGGAAACGGGCAGCGAACGGCCAGGAAGGGCCCAGCGAACTGTCAGGAAGCGTCGAGGAATCCGCGGGCCGCGGCCTCATCGGCCGGCCAGACGTAGACGGACCAGCCGTCCTTGGTCCGGGCCGCGGTGGCCTTGATCCCGAGGTCCTTCAGCATCGAGACCTTCACCCGCGCCTCGTTGTAGCTGCGGACGGTCCGGACGTCGATCAACAGCCCGAAAGCGTCCGACTCGGCGGGGGAGTGATCAACCCTGCGCACCAGCGACCCGCCCTTGGGCTTGGAGAACGCCCAGCGGGTGAGCAGCACCATCACCCCGGCGAGCACGAGGGCGACGATGGGAAAGAGGAAGTAGTGCTCGGCGAACACGGACACCATCATGCCCAATTTTCGAGATCTTATTTTCTCCCGAAATGGAAGATCTCGAGACCTTGGCAACCTTTCGTGTCTCCGGGGAGTCTGTACCACTACAACGCCGGAGTGCGGCCGATACTCGGGGGCCGCCCGAAGAGCGGAGGGCACGGACATGCTCGCACCGACCCACGAAGCGACCAGGTACAAAGAGAACGTGGTCCACCTCTCCGGGCTGCTCGACGTCCGCTCGGTGGGCGACGTCCGCGAGGAGATCAACCGGCTGATCGACAGCTCCGAGGGCGACGTGATCGTCGATCTGGAGGCACTCGACGCGCTGGACGCCACCGGCCTCGGCCTGCTGGTGGCCACCCATCGAAGAACCCAACTGCTCGGCCGCCAGCTCGTCCTGCGGCATCCGGTCCCGTCGGTGGTCCGCATCCTCGCGGTCACCCGGCTGCACCGGATCCTGCATGTCGAGCGCACGCCGTTGCCCATCTCTGCCTGATCGGCACTG
The DNA here is from genome assembly GCF_014217565.1 of Kribbella qitaiheensis. Taxonomy (NCBI): domain Bacteria; kingdom Bacillati; phylum Actinomycetota; class Actinomycetes; order Propionibacteriales; family Kribbellaceae; genus Kribbella; species Kribbella qitaiheensis. The sequence continues at coordinate 1,666,436 of NZ_CP043661.1, read as the reverse complement.
TTCCGCGTAGTCGGAGTTGTGATGTAAGCCGCTGGTGACACCCGTCACGAGCGGCGGACTCACAAGGGCACACAGTCCTACTCTCGGGTATATGACGACCGAGAAGGACCGGGGCGATGGGGCGGGGAAGCCCTCTGACCGCCCCTGGGTGATGCGGACGTACGCCGGGCACTCGTCGGCGGCGGAGTCGAACGCGCTCTTCCGGCGCAACCTCGAGAAGGGCCAGACCGGACTGTCGGTCGCCTTCGACCTGCCCACCCAGACCGGGTACGACGCGGATCACCCGCTGGCCAAGGGCGAGGTCGGCAAGGTCGGCGTACCGGTCGCGCACCTGGGCGACGTACGGGCGTTGTTCGACCAGATCCCGCTCGCGCAGATGAACACGTCGATGACGATCAACGCGACCGCGATGTGGTTGCTCGCGCTTTACCAGGTCGCCGCCCAGGAGCAGGGCGCGCTGCCCGACGAGCTGACCGGGACGACCCAGAACGACATCGTCAAGGAGTACCTGTCCCGCGGTACGTACGCCTTCCCGCCGGACGCGTCGCTGCGGCTGGCGACCGACCTGATCGCGTACACGGTCTCGAACGTGCCGAAGTGGAACCCGATCAACATCTGCAGCTACCACCTGCAGGAGGCGGGCGCGACGCCGGTACAGGAGCTGGCGTTCGCGCTGTCGACGGCGATCGCGGTGCTGGATAGGGTCCGCGACGGCGGTCAGGTGCCGGCCGACAAGTTCGGCGATGTGGTCCAGCGGATCTCGTTCTTCGTCAATGCGGGCGTGCGGTTCATCGAGGAGACCTGCAAGATGCGCGCGTTCGTCCGGCTCTGGGACGACGTGTGCCTCAACCGGTACGGCGTGACGGATGCCAAGGCGCGTCGGCTGCGCTACGGCGTACAGGTCAACTCGCTGGGGCTGACGGAGGCGCAACCCGAGAACAACGTGCAGCGGATCGTGCTGGAGATGCTCGGCGTGACGCTGTCCAAGAACGCGCGAGCGCGGGCGGTGCAGTTGCCGGCCTGGAACGAGGCACTCGGCCTGCCGCGGCCCTGGGACCAGCAGTGGTCGTTGCGGATGCAGCAGGTGCTCGCGTACGAGTCGGACCTGCTCGAGTACGAGGACATTTTCGACGGGTCGCACGTGATCGAGGCCAAGGTCGACGAGCTGGTCGCCGGGGCGCGGGAGGAGATCGACCGGGTCCAGGCGATGGGCGGTGCGGTCGTCGCGGTGGAGAGCGGGTACCTCAAGCAGGCGCTGGTCGCGTCGCATGCCGAACGGCGGCAGCGGATCGAGTCTGGCGAGCAGGTCGTGGTCGGCGTGAACAAGTTCGAGAACACAGAGCCGTCGCCGCTGATCGAGAACCTCGACACCGCGATCCAGACGGTCGACCCGGCTGCTGAAAGTGCCGCGCTGGAGTCGCTGCTGATTTGGCGTGCCGAGCGCGACAATAAGGCGGTCGAGGACGCGCTGGCCTCCTTGCGCGAGGCCGCGAAGGGCACCGGCAACTTGATGAACGCCACCCTGCGCTGCGTCCGGGCGGGCGCGACGACGGGGGAGTGGTCCGGCGTACTGCGGGAGGTGTTCGGCGAGTACCGCGCTCCCACCGGAGTGTCCGGCTCGGTCGGGACCTCGGGCGGTGGCGAGGCGATCGCCACGGTGCGCGCGAAGGTGGCGTCGACCTCGGCGGAACTCGGCGGCCGGCTGCGGTTCCTGGTCGGCAAGCCGGGGCTCGACGGGCATTCGAACGGTGCCGAGCAGGTCGCGGTACGGGCTCGTGATGTCGGGTTCGAGGTGATCTACCAGGGCATCCGGTTGACGCCCGAGCAGATCGTCGCGGCCGCGGTCGCCGAGGACGTGCATTGCGTCGGCCTGTCGATCCTGTCCGGCTCGCACATGGAACTCGTCCCGCAGGTCGTCGCCGGCCTGTGCGAGGCCGGCCTCGAAGACGTCCCCGTCGTCGTCGGCGGCATCGTCCCCGACGCGGACGCCCGAGCCCTCCTCGGCTCAGGCGTCGCCGCCGTCTACACCCCGAAGGACTACGACCTCACCGGCATGATGGCGAACGTCGTCGACGTCATCCGCGCGGCCAACCACCTCTAGTTCTGCTTGGCGTCGACGAGGTCCTGGACGGCCTTCGGGATGGTGGTTTCGAAGTCGAGGAGCTTCACCCAGTCGGGCGTGAAGGTGAGGACGACCATCTGCTCGTAGAGGGCAAGCACGCCTGCCTTCCACTCCTCGAACTGGTCGGCGGCGACGTTCTTGCCGCTCGCGAGGTACTCATCGGGTACGCCGTCGACCAGATCGACCTCGACCGAGCCGCGCAGCAGCAGCACCTTGGGCGGGAAGCCTTCGGTGTCGATGGTGATCGCGACCCGTGGGTTCTGTTCGAGCGCGCGAACCTTGGCCGCCTTCGGGACCGTGAAGAACTGGATTCCGCTGCCGTCCCAGTGGAAGCCCATCGGGATGACGCGCGGGTCGCCGTCGAGGCCGACATAGGCGAAACGGGCCGGGATCTTCCCGCTCAGGAGGTCCTGCGAGTAGGGCTTGGCCAGGATCTCCGCGATCTCCTGCTGGTTCACGATCGTGCCTTTCGGTCGGTGAGGTGCTCTCACCCTGTAGGCGGAGCCGCCGCGACGTTCTCGACATCCTCGCGGCAAAAAGTCTTCGGCGGCTAGGTTGGAGCCGTGAAATTCGGGTTCGGGGCCGGGCAGGTCGAGGTGACGGACGACGGGGCCGTCGCGGCGGTGACACATCCGGTGCGAGGGTGCTCGGTGTTGCTCGAGGACGGGGTGCTGCACGACTCGACGCGGTACTGGGGCAAGGGTTTCGCGATCACGGATCGCGGCAGCTACCGGTGGGATACGCCGGTCAGCCAGCGGTGGCGTTCTTCCGGCATCGACCTGCTCTACCAACTGGGCGACCTGGAGTTGCGGGTCGGCCGTCGGTTCGGGGAGCAGTGGACCGAGACCTACGAAGTACGGAACAGCTCGGCTGAGGCTGTTGCTGTCGGCTCGCTGGCAGTCAGTACGCCGTGGCGCGACCTGTACGAGTCGAGTCGGGACAGCCTCAACCGCGCGGTCCACGCTCACGTCTGGACCGGCGGCGCGGACTCGTGGGTCTGGGCGGTGCCGATGGACGGTAGCGGACCCGGTCTCGGGATGCAGCTCACCGAAGGCGAGCTCTGGGCGTACTCGGTCGAGTCGCGGGACGGCGGTAGCAGCAGCAACAGCAGGGGGCACATCTACCTGCACGTCACCGATCACGCCCGGGCACCGCAGGCGATGGGCGGCCAGCCTGAGCTCGTACTGGCGCCTGGTGAGACCTACCGATGGACCTGGCAGCTCGCCTGGCACGACAGCCTTGCCGACTTCCACGCGACCCGACAGCCGTTGCTGGAGGCAACTGATTTGGTTGCTGAGGTGGGGGAGACGTTGGCCGTGCAGCTGGCCGACGGTGCGACCGGTCCGGCTTCTGTGTCTTCGGCGGTGGCAGGCACGCAGTACGTGGAAGCCACTGACGGCAAGGTGAGCTCTCGGATCCAGGTGCTGTTCCACCAGCCGTTGCGCGAGCTGGTCGAGAGCCGGGTGCGGTTCGTACTCGACAAGCAGCGTCCTGTCGAGCGGGACGGCAGCCGGCGGTTCTCCTTCGTGCCGTACGACAATGAGACCGGGCTGACCGTGCTGTCGGCTGCCTGGCGCGACTGGTCGGACGGTCGCGAGCGAATCGGCACTGCCTTGCTGCTGCAGGAAGCACGCGACCGTGGTTGGGGTGATCGAGCCGAGCTCGATGCGGCTCTTGCGGGGTACTCGGCGTTCGTAGTGGAGCACCTCGTATCGGCAGACGGCACGGTGGCCGACGACAGCCTGCGCGAGACCTCCACGCGGCTCTACAACTTCCCTTGGTTCGCCCGCTTCTTCCTAGGACAGGGCGACTCCGACCGCGCCATACAGATCATCGACCGGTACTACGAACTCGGCGGCGACCACTTCCTCGCCTTCGACCTCGGCCCGTTGCTCCTGGCCCTGTCCAAGCAGGCGCCGCGGATGCTGGAGCACCTGGAGCGTCATGCGCGCAGCTTCATCGAGTACGGCGACAACCTGCCGCCGCACGAGGTGAACTACGAGCAGTCGATGGTCGCTCCGCTGCTGGAACTGTTGGTAGCAGCCCATCGCGTTGGTTTCGTCTCTCCTGACGAGCTAAGTTCGCGGCTGCCGTGGTTGACCTCCTTCGCCGCGGACCAGCCCGACGTACGGCTCCGGCACATCCCGATCCGGCACTGGGACGGCTACTGGTTCGGCCTGCTTCGCCTGTGGGGTGACGTGTTCCCGCACTACTGGTCCGTGCTCAGCGCGGCCGTGTACCTCTCCTGGCCGCGCGACCTTCTCCCGCGCGGCGAGGCGGACCGGCTCACCGCGGCCGGCCAAGCGATCCTGCGCGCGAACCTGGTCAACTTCTCGGCCGACGGCTCAGCGACCTGTGCCTTCGTCTACCCGAGTTCCGTCAACGGGCGCCCGGCGCATCTCGCCGACCCACTCGCCAACGACCAGGACTGGGCACTCGTCTACGCCCTACGGTACGGATTGACCTGACCGCGGTCGATCGTTGGCGGTTTTGATGAAAGTTACTCCCAGAAGCCGTTGTCCAATGGTAGCTTCTTTCCTTCACGACTGAGCGCCACCGGTCGGTGGCCGACCGTGGTAGGGGACGCCGTGGACACTGCACACCTTGGTTCCGTCCGCCGGTTGCGCGAGCCCGAACGGGCCGCTCCCGAACAACTCTTCCGCGAGCTGCTGCCCGGACCGGTAGTTGATGCCTACCTGGACCTGCTGGAACAGGGCGCCCGGCCGATGTGTGAAGGCGATCCGGCCGACGAAGAGCTGGTCTCCAGGCACCTGTGCTACCTCCAGTTCCAGCCGGGCCCGGTACTGCGGGCGATCGACCCGCTCGTCGCGATCAATGGACTGCTCACCGAGGTGCATCGCGAGCTGTCGATCCAGCAGAAACGCCTGCTGACGGGGTACGCGGCAGCCGCGGAGCTGCACGACCGTCAGCTCCGCCGGGAGGCGGTGCCGTCGCTGCTGGTCCAGGTCCTGACTGATGCCGATGAGATCGCCGACCGCTGGATGACGTCGATCCACACTGCCCGGTCCAGCTATCGCTCGATCAGCGTCGGTCCGCTCGGCTCGACCCGCTCCGGCTCCGGCATCGCCGTGCACCGCCAGCTCTGTTCGCCGGACCTGGTGGCTGACCCGCAAGGCGCCGAGACGATCAGGATCGTGATCGAGGCGGGCGGCGAGGTGCGGACGGCACAGACGTTGCCGCTGCGGATGATCGTGGTCGACGACCACCTGGCCGTCGTCGGTCTCGACCCGGAGGGAACCACGGCCGCCCTGGTGGTGCGGTCCGTGGTCGTGGTGTCGGCGCTCGCGAACTTCTACGACCGGCTGTGGGCAGCCGCGACACCGGTCGTCCTTGCGGGCGTCGCGTCCCTCTCGCGGTCGCGGCGGTTGGTGAAGCAACTCGGCGGCACCGAACGAGAGGTGCTGGCCCTGCTCGTGCACGGCTTGAAGGACGAGGCGATCGCCCGTCACCTCAGCCTCTCGGTCCGCACCGTCCGCCGCCATATCGCCACCGTGATGGACTTCGTGGACGCGCCGACCCGCTTCGCCGCCGGCGCCGCGGCCCAGCGTCTCGGGCTCCTCGGCTGACCGCTCCCGGTCGGGTGTGACGTAATGCCCTTGGCCAGTTGAGGAAGTTGTCCACTTCTTACCTGTCGGTGCGGGCAGGCCGGGTCCCAAGCTGGAGCTGAGGATATCCGCCCTTCCGCCCCTGAGTTCCCAGCCACGATCGTCCCCTCACGTCGCCGGTTCGGCCGGCGATGTGCTTCGTCGTGCACGGGAACGGCTTCGCAGAGAGGTCACCCGCATGTCCTATCCGAGATCGCGTCTACTCCGCGTCTATCCGGGTCCACGATCGGCGCGCTGGATCGGCGCCGCCGTCGTTCTGGCCCTGGTCGCCGGGTTGTTGTCCGAGCCACCTGAAGCCGATGCAGCCGCGGTGCAGGCCGCGGAAGCCGCGGCAGAGCGGGCCGCCATAGACCAGGCGGTGAACGCGGTACCTCTGGAGCGTCCTGATGAAGCATCGGCCGCCATCACGTCGCGGACCACTGGTAAGCCCGTCCTGATTACCAGCAGGACGACCGACACCACCGAGTACCGCGCGATGCCGTCGGGCAAGATCGAGGCGACCATCGCCGCCGGTCCGGTCCGGATGCGTGGCACGGACGGCGACTGGATCGAGGTCGACGTGTCGCTGGTCCGGCGGCCGGACGGCTCGATCGTCTCGAAGGCGCATCCTTACGGCCTCGAACTGTCCGGTGCCGCCGGACCGGGCGACCACACCCTCGTCGCGTTAGGTGCCCCCGGCAACCGTTCGGCCCTCGGCTGGTCCGGACCGCTGCGGGCGCCGGTACTGTCCGGAACCACCGCGACGTATCGCGAGGTGAAGCCAGGGGTCGACCTGATCGTCGAGGCGACCCGGACCGGCTATCAGCAACACCTGCTGGTGAAGAACCGGGCAGCAGCCGCGCGACTGCAGCAGATCCGGATGCCCTGGAAGGCCGACGGCGTCACGGCGAAGCTCGACGGCTCGGGCGGCCTCGCCGTGCGCAAGGACGGCCAGAGCCTCGACGTACCGGCTCCGCTGATGTGGGACTCGACCGTCGACCAGGCATCGGGCGAGCACACCCGCCGGGCCCAGGTCGGCCTGGGCCTGGCCAAGGACGCGCTCCTGCTCACCCCGAGCAGGAGCTTCCTGAACGACCCGAAGACCGTCTATCCGGTCACCATCGACCCGTCGCAGAGCTCGGGCGCGAACTTCGACGCCTTCGTGCAGAACACCTACACCACCGACCAGTCCGCGGCGACAGAGCTGAAGCTCGGCACCTACGACGGTGGCGGCAACAAAGCCAAGTCCTACCTGCGGTTCGACAACCAGGAGTGGTTGTGGGACAAGCAGATCCAGGCCGCCACACTGAACCTGTGGGAGCACCACTCGTTCTCCTGCGCTGCGCGCGGCTGGGAGGCGTGGCGTACGGCGGACGTGACCAATACGGCTCGCTGGACGAAGCAGCCGACAGAGTACGAGCGGGTCGGTACGTCCACCCAGACCAAGGGCTTCTCGACCGCCTGCGGAGACGGCTGGGTGACCATCCCGGTCACAGCGGCGTTCCAGTACACGGCCACCAACCACCTGGCGAAGACCAACCTCGGCATCAAGGCTGCCAGCGAGACGGACAACTACGGGTGGAAACGGTTCGCGTCCCGGGAGGCAGCGGCCAACCCGCCGTCGGTGACGCTCACCTACCAGACCAAGACCGCCGTGAACGCCCAGGCGACCGCGCCGGACACCGTGTGCGGGAGCGGCGCGACCAGGCCGTACATCTCCAGCCTGACGCCGCAGCTGCGCGCACAGATCAGCGACGGCCTCAGCGCGCAGGTCTACGCCAACTTCGAGTGGAAGACCGTCGGTGGCACGACCAGTACTACGGCCACCGAGGGCCCTGGTGCTTCCGGCTCCTGGCTGGGGACCACAATCGCGGACGGCGCCTTCGCCGAAGGCGGCAGCTACGCCTGGCGAGTCCAGGGCTCCGACGGTACGACGCCTGGCGCCTGGTCGCAGTGGTGTGAGTTCACCGTGGACACCATCTCCCCGGCGGTCGCGCCCACTGTCTCGTCGACGACCTATCCGGTGTCGCAGTGGTCGGGCGGTGCCGGTACGGCAGGCATCTTCACGTTCGGGGCATCCGGGGTGAGCGATGCCGCGGCGTACGAGTACGGCGTGGACTCGAACCCGCCGGACCAGGTCGCGAACGCGTCCAGCCCGGGCGCGACCACCACGGTCACCATCACCCCGACCGCTGACGGCCCGCACACTCTGTGGGTCCGCACTCGCGACCGTGCGGGCAACAGGTCCCCACTGACCGCGTACGAGTTCGCCGTCGGTGGCGGCGCGGTACTCACGCCGAAGGCGGGCGACATCAGCGCGGCCAAGACGGCCATCACGGGAGCCGGTCGTACTACGGCCACGGGCGTCACGTACCAGTGGCGTCGCGGCGACACCGATGCGTGGGTGAACATCCCCGCGGCCCACGTGCAGCTCGCTGCCGGCGGTGGAGCCGTCAGCTGGCCACTGCCGACTACCGGCGGTGGCCTGTTCCCCAAGCTGAACTGGAACATCGAGGCGACCCTAGCGGCTGTCGACGCCCAGTCTGTCCCTCGGGACGGTCCGTTGCAGCTCCGCGGCAGCTTCACCGGCGGTACTGCGGCTTCGTCGGGCGCGGTGAAGCTCACCTTCGACCGGAACCTCGCCAGCGCGGCCTCCCAGGAGATCGGCCCGGGTGATGTCAACCTGCTGACCGGCAACGTCACGCTGTCCGACACCGATGTGTCGGTGAACTCGTACGGCAGCGACCTGACCGTCAGCCGGACGTACAACAGCCGGCAGTCGGCCAAGACGGATCCGTCCGGCATGTTCGGCCCGGGATGGATCTCCGGGGCGATCGTGGACGAGGCGGAGACGCCCTACACCTCACTGGACGTCTACGGCTCGCTCCTGCAGGTCGGCACTCCGGACGGCGATGTTGTCGGCTTCACCGCTCGCGACGGCGTCAACTTCGACCCCGAGGTCGGCCAGGAGACGCTCAGGCTGACCTATGCCAGCGCGACGGACACCTACAAGCTGACCGACGACCAGGGCACGATCGTCATGTTCGGCCGGGTCACCGGTTCGGCTGCCGGCAAGTACTTCCCGACGGCGACCACGCTGCCCGGCAGCAACCAGACCACGACGTACGTGTGGGAGCGGGTGACGGTCGGAGGTGCCGAGGTGGTGCGGCCGACGCGCGTACTCGCGCCGGTGCCCGACGGCGTGAGCTGCTCGACGATGGCCCGCGGCTGCCGCGCGCTGAACTTCACCTACGCCACTACGACCACAGCAACAGGCACTGCGGAAGGCGACTACGCCGGACGGGTCAAGGAGATCTCCTTCACCGCTTGGGATCCGGACCTCGCCACCCCCGCCATGAGGACCGTACCGATGGCCCGGTACGGCTACGACAGCGCCGGGCGTCTCCGGTCCACCTGGGACCCGCGGATCGCAACCAACGGCAAGGAGACGTACGACTACCAGGCCGACGGCGTGCTGTCGACCGTCAAACCGGCTGGTGAAGAGCCGTGGCTGCTCAGCTACACCACGGTCGCCGGTGACCCCGGTATCGGCCGTCTGCTGAAGGTGACCCGTTCTGCTCTCACCGCGGGTACTGCGGTCGAGACCGTTGTCTACAAGGTGCCACTGTCAGGTGCGGGAGCTCCCAACGACCTGTCGCCTGCCCAGACCAGGCGCTGGGGTCAGCCGGAAGCCCCCACTGACGCCACCGCCATCTTCCCGGCCGACCAGGTGCCGAACGGCAGCAGCTGGGAACGAGCCACCGTCAGCTACCTGGACGCGAACGGCCGCCAGACCAACGAGGCCAAACCAGGCGGCAACCTCACCACCACCTGGTACGACGGGTTCAGCAACGAGATCCGCAGCCTGACCGCGGAGAACCGGAACCGCGCGCTGAACCAGTCGCCGTCGGACAACGAGGTGGCCGAGCAGACGTTGGCCCAGAACTACTCCACTGTCACCAGTTACTCGCTGGACGGCATGCGGGTCGAGACCATCCTCGATCCCGAGACCGAAGTACGGCTCACCGACGGCACCACCACCAGAGGTCGCCAACTCAACCGCAAGACCTACGACCAGGGCGCTCCGACCAGTGGCGGTCCGTACAACCTGGTCACGACAGAGGACGTGCAGGTCAGGGTCTGGGGATCCGGCGGCACCACTGTCGAGGCCGACCGCAGGACCACCACCACCGGGTACAACTGGACCCTCCGGCAGCCGACGGTGACCACCACCGACCCAGGTGGACTCGGGCAGACGGTTCGATCGACGCTGGACCCGGTGACCGGGCTGGAGACGTCCACTACGCAAGTGGCCGGTGGAAGCACCACCAACACTCCAGCGACACGGAAGACCATCAACTACCGGGCCTCGGCCGGCTCTGGTTTCGCAGAGTGCGACCTGCATCCCGAATGGGCGAACCTGCCTTGCCGGGTCCAGCCGGGTGGTCAAGCGGCCAGCGGTCCGGAACTGGCAGCCACCGTCACGACGTATGACATCTACAACCAGGAACGCGTCGAGACCGAGAAGACCAGCGCCGGCACGTTGCGGACCACCACCACGACGTACGACGCTGCCGGACGTGTGCTCGACAGCGGCGTGGTCGGGCTTGGTACACCGCTGCCGATCCAGCGGAACGTGTACGACCCGGTGACCGGCGACCTGCTCCGGAACCAGTCGGTGTCGGGTGGCACGGTCACGGCGGAGATCGTCCGCACGTACGACACGCTCGGCCGGGTCATGTCGTACAAGGATGCTGATGGCAACCTCTCCACCACCGCCTACGACATGTTGGGGAGGGCGGCGACCACCAACGACGGCAGGAGTAGTCGCAGCTACGGGTACGACTTCCGTGGGTTGCTCAACTCCGTCACGGATGGGCAGACCGGCACGTACACAGGCGCGTATGACGCGGACGGCAAGCTTGTCAGCGAGACCTGGCCGAACGGCGTGAAGGTCGACAGCAGCTACGACGAGGCAGGGCAGGAATCCGGCATCACCTACAGCAGGCCAGGCTGTGCCAGTGGCGACTGCACGTTGTTCCGCGAGGTGAAGACGCAGGCGGCGCAGGGACAGACAGCCCGTCGAGTGTCGACCTTGTCGAGCCAGGTCTACCTGCAGGACAAGGCCGGACGCGTCTCCACAGTCGAGGAGACTGTGGGGGAGAAGTGCGTTACCCGCGTCTACGGATTCAGCACCGCGACTGACAGGACGAGCAGCACGGAGTACGGGCCGGCTGCTGATGGCAGTTGCCAGACAGCGAGTCCGGCAGCCGGACGGACCTGGACGTACGACACGGCGAACCGGGTCAACACCACCGGCTACGTCTACGACGCGCTCGGCCGGACTACGAAGGTCCCCGCGATCGACACGGGTGCCCCGGCCGGTGGAGACGTGACAGCCACTTACCACGCGAACGACCTGGTCGACACGATCAGCCAGGGTGGTCGCAGCACTGACTACACGATCGACGTCACCGGTGAACGGGTCCGTTCCTGGACAGACAACTCCACCGGCGAGGCCGTGCAGAACGTGCAGCACTATGACGGCGACGAGGACTCGCCCGTGTGGACCCAGGAGGGTCCGGACCGGTGGACGCGGGTAGTACCAGGCCTGGCCGGTATGTCGGCCGTGCTGGACAGCGACTCCGGCGTACCCGAGTGGCAGCTCTCCGATCTGTCCGGCGACATCGTGGCCACCATCCACGATGGTGACGAGGGCTTGTCGACGACCAGCGAAGCCGGGGAATACGGCGTACTGAGCAATAGCGAGGCGGTAGGCAAACAGCGGTACGGCTGGCTCGGTGCGGAGCAGCGTGCTGCCGACGCGCCGTCTGGGATCGTGCTGATGGGCGTGCGGCTCTACAACCCGACCACTGGGCGGTTCCTGCAGACGGACCCGGTGTACGGCGGTAGCTGCAACGCCTACGAGTACACCTGCGCCGACCCGGTCGACAAGTACGACCTGAACGGCAAGTGGATGTGCTGGAGTAAGAAATGCGCGCTCAAGTACGCCGCGAAGAAGTGGAAGGCGGCCAAGAAGAAGATCCGCAAGAACAAGTACGTCCGCAAGGTCTGGCGGTTCAGCAAGAAGGTCTACAAGAACCGCTACGTCCGGGCCTGTGCCGGCGGCGCCCTCGGCGTCCTGACCGTCGACACCATCAAGAACGGCTGGAAGGCCCTCCGTCTGAAGTGGTTCCGCTGGGGCCCCGCCGGCTGCGCTGGCGGCGTGATCATGTATCACGCCCGCCGAAACCACTGGTGGTAAGCCACTGATCGTGGGGGCCGTCTCTGCTCTTGGAGGCGGCCCCTTACGGCAGCCGGGCGAAGGCCCGGACCGGGAAGGTACCGAAGTCCTCGACTCTTGGCGGGGTGGCGGTGAAGGTGGCGCCGGCCGGTGGGAGCTGTGCGAGGCTGGTGAGGTGTTCGACGATCGGGATACCGGCGCCGAGGAGCAGCGTGTGGGCCGGGCGGCTGCCGTCGGTCATGTCGTCGATATTCGCCGCGTCGATCCCGACCAGCGCCGCGCCCTTGCGGATCAGGAGTTCGGCGCCGTCACGGGTCAGGAAGTGCGCGTTCTCGACGTACTGCGGGGTGTCGAAGCGCGCGTCGTCGCCGGTCTGCAGCAAGACGGCCTTGCCTTGTACGTCGTACGGGGTGAGCGCCTTGGCGTCGATGCCGAGTCGGCCGCTGTCGTCGAGGCGCACCACGATCGCGGGCACGTCCACGAGCCGGTCGAGCGGGTAGCCGGTGAGGTCGTGGCCGTCGGGGTAGCGGTGGAACGGGCTGTCCAGATAGGTGCCGGTGTTCGCCACCATCGAGATTCGGCCGATCTCGAACTCCGTGCCCGGCGCGTAGACCCCTCGCGATGCCTCGCGGGTCAGGTGCTTGCTGAGTTCGGGGCCCGGCAGGTTCGGCAGGGTGATCATGCCTTCGCGGATCACGTGGTTCAGTTCGACGTACTGCGGGCGCCCGCTGCTCGGCGTACCGTCGGCGCTCGGGCCGCCGCGAGTGCCTTTGTGGGGTGCCTCGACGATCTCGAGGTTCGTGAGGGCGACGTCGCCTGCCATCAGCAAGCCGAGCGAGTCGAGGAACAGGTCGCCGACCGTCGCGGCCGTCGCGTCCGCCGAAGGCACATCGACGAAGAACCCCTGCACTTGCAGGCCGCCTCCGTTCGTGAAGGTGACGGCGGCGTCGAAGCGAGCGCGATAGGTGGTCATACCTGTCATCTTCACCCATCCCGCTGCCTACCGGTCCCGAATACCAGCTCATGATCAGCAGACGACGCCTGCTCGCGGCCGGGCTCGGCACCGCCGCGGGCGCGAACGCCTTGGCAGGGTGCTCAGACTCCTCCTCGGCGGATAACGACGGGGGAGTGAAGACGATCAGGTATGGAGACGACGAGTCCCAAGTGGCGGACCTGTACCTGCCACCGGGTACTGCGAAGGTCCCCGTCGCCGTGGTGATCCACGGCGGGTTCTGGATGAGCGGCTACGGCAAGGAGCTCGCCACGCCCCTCGCGGAGGACCTGGCCCGCAACGGCATCGCCGGCTACGCGATCGAGTACCGCCGGATCGGCAACGGCGGCGGCTGGCCAACCACCTTCGAGGACATCGCCGCCGCGATCGACAAACTCGCCTCGGCGGACCCACGCCTCGACCTAACCAAGGTAGTCACCATCGGCCACTCCGCAGGCGGCCACCTAGCCGTTTGGGCCGCCGGTCGCCCCGGCCTTCCCGCAGACGCCCCGGGAGCCGGCCCCGTCGTACGGATCACGGGCGCCGTGTCGCAAGCCGGCGTACTCGATCTCGTCAACGCGTCCAATGCCCAGATCGGCGGCGACGCGGTCGCACAGTTCCTGGGCGCGTTGCCGGAGAAGGATCCGGGACGCTACAAGGTGGCATCACCATCCGAGCGATTGCCGTTGAAGGTCCCGGTCGCCCTCGTCCACGGCACCCGCGACGGCCAGGTACCGATCGACCAAAGCCGCCGCTACGCCGCCGCCGCCCTCAAGGCCGGCGACGACGTCAAGCTGACCGAACTCCAGCACGTCGGCCACTTCGAACTGATCGATCCCCACCACCAGGCCTGGCAAACCTGCCGCACCGAAACCCAACGCCTACTCGGACGTGGATGACCTTGTGACGACCTCTGGCACGGGATTTCCTTTCGGGGACCGGGTTTTGGTGAAGAGAGCGATCAGGCCGCCGAGCGCGGAGAGGACCGCGGCGGTCCAGAGAGCGGACCGGAGGCCATCGGTGATGATGGCCGGTACTGCGGAGATGGCGACCAGTACTGCGAGGCCAAGTGCTCCGCCGATCTGCTGCGCGGTCGACGCCATCGCGGACGCCGTGCCCTGTTCGCCGGGTGCGACCCCGGCAGCGGCGGCCGCGAACATCGCAGGGAACGTCAGCCCGCCGCCGATGCCCCAGATGATCAGGCCGGGCAGCACGGTCCACAGCGAGCCGTCGCGGATCATGCCCAGCGCCAAGATCGCCAGGCCGAGACCGTTGACGACCATGCCGAGCAACAGTGCGCGATGGATTCCCCAGCGGGCGATCAGTGGGGCAGTACCGCGGAGTGAGGCTGTCGTCGAAACCGCCGTCAGTGGCAGGAAGGCCAGGCCGGCCGCGAGCGGGCTGTAGTCCAAGACGTTCTGCAAATAGGTGGTGAAGAGGTAATAGGCGCCGCCGAGCGAGGTCTGGAACAGCAGGATCACCAGCATCGACGCCACCAGGTTGCGAGAGCGCCAGAGCCGGGGCGGCACCAGTGGGGACTTGGTCCGCTTCTCCACGAGTACGAACAGCGCCAGCAGGAACGCCCCGACGAGCAGGGAGCCGCCGCCCCGGCTCGTACCCCAGCCGACCGCTGGACCGTTCACCAGACCGAGCACCACCAGCGACGAACCGGCCGTCACCACCACTGCGCCCAGTATGTCGAAGCTGCCCTCGCGCGGGCGTACCCCGGCGGCAGGGATCGCTCGCTGGGTCGCGAGTGCCACCGCCACACCGATCGGCACCATCACGAAGAACACCCAACGCCAGCCCCAGGTGTCGGTGAGCACGCCACCCAGCAGTGCGCCGGCGGCGAGTCCGCCGCTGCCTGCACTGCCCCAGACCGCGAACGCTTTGTTGCGGGCGGCACCTTCTGTGAACGTACTGCTGATCAAGGACAGCGAAGCAGGGCTGAGCAGAGCTGCCCCCAGCCCTTGTACTGCGCGGCTCGCGATGAGCAGCGTGTCGTTGAGGGAGAACCCGGCGACGAGTGAGCCCAGGCTGAACAAGCCCAGGCCGAGCGTGAACATCCGGCGGGCACCGAGCAGATCGGCAGCCCGGCCGCCGAAGAGCAGGAAACCGCCGAAGCCGACGGCGTACGCGGTGACCACCCACTGCAGGTTCCGCGGGCTGAACTGGAGAGCGCGGCCGACGTCCGGCAGCGCGACGTACACGATGTTGTAGTCGAGAGCGACCAGGAACTGACCGAGCGCGAGCACGGTCAACTGGAGCGCGGGAGCTTTTCTCACGGTGGATTCCTCAGCTTGCGTCGAGAGCTATACGCCGATGAACTATTGAACGGTGTGTAGAAACTGAACGCAGCATAAAACATGGTCGGTGTAGAGTGTCAAGCGTGAGTGAAGCGACGACCAGCAGACGGGCCCGGCTGCGAGCGGAGACAGCAGACGAGATCAAGGCGACCGCGCTGAAGGCGCTGACGACCGGCGGAGCGGCGGCGATCTCGCTGCGGGCGATCGCCCGGGACATGGGCATGACCGCCGGCGCGATCTACAGCTACTTCGACACCAGGGACGCGCTCATCACCGCGCTGATGGTCGATATCCACAACTCGCTCGCCGATGCGGAGACGGTCGCTCTGGAGGGTGTTCCGGCTGACGATCCCGGCGCCCGGCTTCAAGCGATCGCCCTTGCCTACCGGGAGTGGGCAGTCGGCAACGCGGAGGAGTTCCGGCTGATCTACGGCGATGCGGTGCCGGGGTACGAGGTGCCTTCGGAGGGTCCTGCTCGCGAGGCGGCCCATCGGGCGTGCGCTCTGCTCACGGACATCGTGGCCTTGGGATGGCCCGCCGCGGCGGCGGCCCAACAGGTCAACAGTGCGTCGTGGTCCGACTTCGATCCCACGCTGGCCAGGCTGGTCCAGCAGTCCCATCCGGGATTGCCGCCCGAAGCGGTGGCTGTCTCGATCCAGATCTGGGGTCGGCTGCACGGGATGGTGACGCTGGAGATCTACGGTCAGCTGTCGAACCTGACGGTCGATCCGGGCAAGCTCTACGGAAATGACGTGACGGCCCTGACCAGGTCGCTCGCCTGGTAGGGCCGTCGGGTCAGATCAGCTCCGGCAGGAGCTCCCGTAGTACGTCGGTGGTGAAGGCCTGGAGGCTGGTGCCGTAGGAGATTCGGGTGGCGCCGAGGGCGATCAAGGCTGATGCCGTCGGGCCGTTCGGGCTGGCGTGGGCGTTGAGGGGGCCGCCGATCTCGTTGGCGAGGTGCTGGAAGATGTCGAGGGGGGCGAAGATCGGGTAGACGCAGTCGGCGCCGGCTCGGCGGTAGGCGCGGCCGCGGGCGATCGCGTCGGCGACGTCGCCGCCGTACAGGAAGTTGTCGATGCGTGCGTTGATGACGAGGTCGGCGCCGGCGGCTGCTCGTACTGCGCAGAGGTAGTCGGCCTGCTCGGCAGGATCCACGAGTTTGCCGTCGACCGAGTCCTCCAAGTTGCAGCCGATGGCGCCGGTGGCGAGGAGCCGCTCGGCGAACTCCTTCGGGTCAAGGCCGTAGCCGGCTTCCAAGTCGGCGGTGACCGGTACGTCGACCGCTCGCACGATCCGCGCGACCGCCTCGAGCATCTCGGCCGCCGGCGTCAACTGGCCGTCGTCGTACCCGAGGACCCGCGCCATCGCACCGCTGCTCGTGGCGATCGCCGGGTAGCCGGCTTCAGCCATCACCCGGGCGCTCACCGGATCCCACGCGTTCGGCAGGACCAACGGCTGCGTCCCATGGTGCATGGCCCGGAACAGTTCAGCCTTGCTCGGTGCAGTAGTCATCAAGTCACCCTCATCAGTCGTTCGGGACCAGCGCGATCGTTGTCCGGGAAGCCACGCGGTCCGGCACGCCCTGGTGGGCGGCCGGACCGTTCGCGTTACCAGGTTGCTGTTGCCGGGGTGCGGGCTTCTCTTCAGCTCGGGTCGTAGTGGCCGGGCTCGAGGCGGCCCGGTGACACCGACGCGGTTCCAGGCGTTGATGGTGATGATCAGGCCGATCAGCTGGGCCAGTTCCTTGTCGTCGAAGGCCGCGGCGGCGACGGCGTACACGTCGTCCGGGACGTGGTCGACGCTGATCAGGGTGATCGCCTCGGTCAGCGCGAGCGCCGCCTGCTCCTGCTCGCTGTAGAACCTGCGAGCCTCCCGCCAGGCGGCGACCAGGTGCAGCCGCTGCTCGGAGTCGCCGGCGTGCTTGGCGTCGAGGGTATGCATGTCGAGGCAGTACGCGCACCCGTTCAGCTGCGAGGAGCGGATCCGGACCAGGTCGGCCAGCCGCGGGTCGAGCCCGGTGGCGGACTGCGCGTCCAGGTCGATCAGGGCCTTGTAGAAGTCGGGTGCCAGCGAGGCGATCTTGACTCGGCGTTGTGTCGTTGTGCTCATGACGACAACGTTAGGCCGGGATCGGCCCAGGTGTATGGTCCACTTCCATGGAAGATACAGGGGCCAATTCGGTAGTCGGTGGGCCCGGAACCGGTGCTGATCTGCACCTGGATCTGGCCCGTCGGCGCGGTCGCGCCGACCTGGTGGAGGCGCTGCACGAGTCGATCCGGACCGGCCGGCTGGCGGCCGGGAGCAGGCTGCCGTCGTCCCGCACACTCGCGAAGGACCTCGGCATCGCCCGCAACACGGTCGCCGACGCGTACGGCCAACTCGTCGCCGAAGGCTGGCTGACCGCCCGGCAGGGCTCCGGCACCGTGGTCGCGAGCCGCGCGGTGACGTCTTCGGTCACGAAATTCATCCCCACGAAGGTCGCCGACGACTACCGGTACGACCTCACGCCCGGTTCCCCGGACGTCTCCACCTTCCCGCGCACCGAGTGGCTGGCGGCCGCCCGCAAAGCGTTGCCTTCGGCACCTAACGACGCCTTCGGGTACGGCGATGCCCGCGGCCGGATCGAGTTGCGGCAGACCCTGGCCGACTACCTCGCCCGGGCGCGCGGCGTACGGGCTGATCCCGAACGGATCCTGGTCTGCTCCGGCTACATCCAGGCGCTGAACCTGCTCAGCGACGTACTGCGGGTGCAAGGCACGACGACGATGTCGGTGGAGGAGTTCGGGTACGACCTGCACTGGGATGTGATCCGCTCGCGCGGACTCGAACCGGTGCCGATCCCCGTTGACGAGTACGGCGTTCGCGCGGATCTGCTCACCGGTCAGGCCGCGTTCCTCACCCCGGCGCACCAGATGCCGACCGGCGTGCCGCTCGCGCCGGACCGCCGGGCGGCGGCGATCGAGTGGGCGCGCGAGACCGGTGCGCTGCTGATCGAGGACGACTACGACGGCGAGTTCCGGTACGACCGGCAGCCGGTCGGCGCCTTGCAGGCCTTGGATCCCGAGCGGGTCGTCTACACCGGTACTGCGAGCAAGAGTCTCGCGCCCGGGCTGCGCCTTGCCTGGATGGTGTTGCCGCAGCATCTGATGGAGCCGGTGCTCGCCGCCAAGCGGACGACCGATCTCCTGACGGCCACGCTGGACCAGCTGATCCTCGCCGAACTGATTGCCTCCGGCCACTATGACCGGCACGTGCGGCGGTCCAGATTGCACTACCGTCGTCGCCGGGACAAGCTGGTCGAGTTGCTCGCCGTACGCGCTCCGGACGTCAAGGTCGCCGGGATCTCGGCCGGTCTCCATGTGCTCCTCGACGTACCAGGTCAGGCGCGGGAGATGGTCGACCGCGCAGCCAGGCAAGGGTTGGCGATCGCGGCACTCGACCGGTATCGCTTCGTCCCCGATCCGGACAGCCGGCAGGCCGTCATCGTCGGCTACGGCACCCCACCCGATCACGCCTACAGCGGCGCACTGGACCTCCTCTGCCAGGTCCTCGCCGTCTAACTCCCGCTGCCGTTCAGGCGGGGGTGATCGCGCGGGCCAAGGTGCGGATGTCTTCGGTGCCTACCCGGCAGCACCCGCCGATGTACTCGGCTCCTGCGGCCGACCAGCCCGAGGCGAGTGGGGCGGAGTCCGACGAGCCGCCGGTCCAGCGGCGACCTCCGGCATCCCAGCCCTCGCCACTGTTGGGGTAGGCGACGACAGGCTTCCCGGTCACCGCGGCGGCGAGTTCGACGGCGGCCTGCACGTCTTCCGGCGCGCAACAGTTGACGCCAACAGCAACAACATTCGTACTCCGACCAGCAAGCGCGAACGCGTCGGCAAGAGGCTGCTCGGCGCGAGTCAGAGACCCTGCCACGGAGTACGAAACCCAAGCAGGGAAGCCGATTTCGTCGATCAACTCGATCAGCGCCTCCGCCTCTTCGAGATCGGGGATCGTCTCGACGGCCAGCAGATCAGGGCCTGCGGCAACCAACAACTCCAGCCTCGGCAGATGGAAATCGCGCAGGAACGCCTTGCTCACGCCGTACCGCCCCCGGTACTCCGATCCGTCGGCGAGCACCGCGCCGTACGGACCGACCGAAGCCGCGACAAACCGCTGAACCCCGTCACCGGCCAACTCGTCGCGCACCTGCCTGGCGATCGCAACGCTGGACGCGATCAGCCGCTCAGCTTCGTCGCGAGGCACGCCCGCCTCGCCGAAGCCGGACACACTCGCCTGATAGCTGGCCGTCGTCGCGAAGGTCGCGCCGGCTTCGTAGTACGCGCGATGGACGGCAGCGATCTCGCCAGGCGCGTCCCGCAGTAGCCGCGCCGACCAGAGCGCGTCCGACAGGTCGTGGCCGCGATCCTCCAGCGCGTTCGACATCCCACCGTCAAGGATCTGCATGGTTCAGCTCTGGCGGACCAGTTCGAGGACCTCGTCCGCACAGCCCCACGACAAGGTGACGCCGGAGCCGCCGTGGCCGTAGCAGTGGATGACTCGCTGGCCGCTCGCAGTACGAACAGACTCACACCGTACTGCGGGGCGCGCGGGCCGCAGACCGACGCGTTGACGGAGAACCTTCGCCTTGCGCAGCCCAGGGACGAGTTCGGCAGCCCGGTCCAGGATCGCCGTCGCGGTCTTCGGATCGACGGCCAGGTCCCAGTTGTCGGGTTGGCTCGTGCCGCCGACCACGACGTCCTTGGCACGCGGTACGACGTACGTGAGGTCTTCCGGTCCGTGATCAGCCATCAGCCATTCGGTCAGACCGAACTGCTCGACCGTCAGCACCTGGCCGCGGACGGGCGTGACGGTCGGATCGCCGGCGGTCAGTCGTGCACCGAGTCCGGCGCAGTTGATGACGACATCGGCGTTGCTGGGAAGGGCGGACAGCGCGGCCCGGGTGACGGTTCCGCCGGCCGCTTCGAGGCGCTTCACCAAGTACGGCAGGTAGCTGGGCATCTCGATGATCGGAAGGGTGAACGAGAGGCCGTCCTTGAACCCGCGTGGCGGTGACCCGACCCGGCGCAGATCACCGAGGACGTCGGACCAGACCGGATCCGGGGTGGTCGCGGTCAGGAACTGCTGCCCGTGCCGCAGTTGCACCGACGGCTCGCTCTCCGCGAGCTTGGCGAACTCCTCGTACGACGCCCGCGACCAGGCGGCGACGCGATCCACCGGGGCCGACAGGTACGGATACCAGATCGCGGCGGCCACGGCCGAGGTCGTTTCCAGCGGGAGATCCCGCGCCAGAACGGCCACCTCGTACCCCGACTCGGCCAGCCGTATCGCACAACTGAGCCCGATCACGCCGGCACCCACCACGATCACGCGCATGCCCGCATTGTGTCCCGCCTGGCTCCAACCCGCCACCACACGCGGGTTGGTTGCTCTCGGCCACGTCCCGCCCACAGCGGCTCCGGCCCCCGGTCCGCCTGCCCATCAGTGCGCGCGGCGGGAGCTTGCCTTGATATCTGTGTAACAACGGAGACCCTGTTCGGAAACATTCGCGGGAAAGGCTTGCTCTCCGGCTGCCGGTCGGTGGCAGGAACCCGAACCGATCGGAGAGCTCCAGGCATGGCTCAACTCGACCTCGAGAGCGTGTTCCGTTCGCTCGACACCGACCGGGCGAACATGGTTTGGAAATGGAAGCTCCAGGAGGAGCTGCAACAGTCCGGGCTGCGCGGTGACGATCCACGGATCGAGCGCGCGCTGAACTGGACGCTCAGCAACGGCACTCCCTTCCAGCCCGGACAACCCGAATGGCTGGATCTCGAGCAATTCCGGATGGTCGCCCGCGAGCCGGTGATCTACCGGGCGCTGCAGGGCGAGCTCGCGGTGCCCGCAGCGGAGTTCGCTGAGCTCAGCCGGGGCATCGAGCAGATCTACGCCGATCTCCAGGACGAGCGGTCCGGCGAGGTGGCACAGTACATCCCGACCCTTCGCAACGCCGACCCGGACCGGTTCGGAATCGCGATCTGTACGGCGGACGGTCAGGTGTACCAGGTCGGCGACGCCGAGCTCGGGTTCAGCGTGCAGTCGACCTCGAAGCCGTTCAGCTACGCCATGGCGCTGGAGCAGTCCGGCGCGGAGGACGTCCACCGATGGGTCGGTCAGGAGCAGAGCGGCGGGACCTTCAACGATCCCAGGCTGTCCCTGGACGCGGCCGGCAAGCCGCAGAACCCGATGATCAACGCCGGGGCGATGGCCACGCTCGCGCTGGTCGAGCCGGAGTCCGACGTGTCCGAGCGGTTCGCCAAGGTCGAGCAGACCTGGGCCAAGATGATGGGCAGCCAGCCGGGGTTCGATCACCGGACCTTCCTGGCCGAACGGGACACCGGGCACGGGAACCGGGGACTGGCCAACCTGATGGCGGCCAAGGACATGCTCAAGGTGGACCCGAGGGATCGGGACGCCCCGCAGAAGACGGCCGAGTTCTACTTCGCGGTGTGTTCGCTCGAGGTGGACGCACGGCGGCTCGCGGCGGCTGGTGCCACCCTGGCGAACGGCGGCGTCGCGCCGTACACGGGGGAGCGGGTGTTCTCTCAGGAGACGGCCGGCCGGGTGTTGTCCGTGATGGGGCACAGCGGGATGTACAACGACTCGGGCAAGTTCTCCGGCCTGGTCGGGCTGCCGGCCAAGAGCGGTGTCTCGGGCAACGTGATGATGGTGGTGCCGGAGAAGCGGCTCGCTGTGGTGACGTTCTCGCCGCGGCTGGACGAGGCCGGCAATTCGGTGCGCGGGGTCGAGGTCTGCCGCAGGCTGGTCAACGACTTCGGCCTGCACCCCTACAAGGGTCTGGGCGCAGAGCGCGCGCGGGAGGCTGTTACCGCGGGGCGGCTCGCCCTCGATGGAGTGGCAAGGGCCGGTGGCGCTGCCGCCAGGCCGGCTGGCACCGAGAGCGCTGCCAGAGCGGCGTTGTCGTCGGGCGGACAGCGCAGTACCGGTCCCGAAATCAGCTAGGCAGGACTAGGGCGTGTCTGCAAACCCTGTGCGTGCTGCGCGGCACTCGGCACGGCACCTCCGCGACTGCACGGGGTTTGGAGACACGCCCTAAGACTTGGTGCCGATGGTCACGAGGTACTCGATCGAGGCTCGCGAGGTGCCGTCGGTGGCGGTGTTGGTCTGCCGGTAGAACTCCAGCACGTCGTCGTACAAGGCCTGCCAGCGGTCGCCGACGGCCCGCCGGGCGACCACCATCGGGCCGAACTTCTCGGCGTAGAACTCGGCGTACTCCTCGACGGTCGGGAACTCGATGACTACGGCATCGGTGTGGAAGCGGAGCTCGATTCCGGGCAGCAGCCGGCGTACCTCGTCCGGATCACCCCACCGGTCCGCCGAGGGACTACCCGGCCGGACTGGCAGGTACCGACCGATCACCTCGAGCAGCCCGCCGGCCGCGCCGTCCGGCGTCCAGGCGGCGATGGCGATCGTGCCGCCCGGTTTGCAGACCCGGATCAGCTCGGCCCCGGCCTTCACCTGATCGGGGGCGAACATGTGGCCGAAGGTGGAGAACACCCGGTCGAAGCGATCGTCGTCGAACGGCAGATCCTGCGCGTTCGCCTCCACCCACTCGACCCCGACGTCCGCCGCCTCGGCTCCCCGCTGGGCCGCGACGAGATTGCCCGGCGTCAGATCGCAGCCGACCACCGTCGCCCCGCGTTGCGCCGCCGGGATCGCGATCGAACTGCCCGACCCGGTGGCGACGTCCAGTACTTCGAGGCCGGGACCCACCGGTACGTCGTCCAGCAGCCTCGGCCCGGCACCGGCGATGAGTGCCGCGATCGGCTCCCATTCACCGGCCGCCCAGACCGCTTTGTTCAGCTCATGCTCGTCCATCCGCACAGCCTAGAGCGAAGTACCGAGTTACTCGACCGTGACGGACTTGGCCAGGTTGCGGGGCTTGTCTACGTCGTGGCCCAGGGCGACGGACGCGTGGTACGCCAGGAGCTGGAGGGGGATGGTGAGGAGGATCGGGTCGAGTTCGGGCTCGTTCTTCGGGACGCGGATGACGGCGGCTGCGCCGGCCGGTACGTCGACCGACTCGTGCGTCACGACGTACAGAGGGCCGGAGCGGGCCGCGATCTCGTGCAGGGCGCCGATGTTGCGGTCGAGCAGTTCGTCCTGGGGGACGATCGCGACCGTCGGTACGTCGGGGGAGATGAGCGCGAGCGGGCCGTGCTTCAGCTCGGAGGTCTGGTACGCCTCGGCGTGGCGGTACGAGATCTCCTTCAGCTTCTGCGCACCCTCGCGAGCGACCGGGTAACCACGCGTCCGCCCGACGAAGAAGATGCTCTCGTGCTTCGCGAGCCGGCCCGCTATCTCGGCCAGCTCCTGCTCGGTGTCGACGATCTCCTGGATCTGCGCGGGCAGCTTCTTCAGGCCCTCGATCAGCCGCCGTCCGTCGGCGGGGGAGACGTCGCGGATCCGGCCGAGGTGGATGCCGAGCATCGCGAACGCGACGGCCATGTTGGTGAGCGCCTTGGTCGACGCGACCGAGACCTCGGGGCCGGCGTGCAGGTAGACACCGCCGTCCACCTCACGGGCGATGCTGGAGCCGACCGCGTTGACGAGCCCGATCACCCGGCCGCCCTTGCGCTTGAGCTCCTGGACAGCCACCAGCGTGTCCAGGGTCTCGCCCGACTGGCTGACCGCGACGTACAAGGTGTCGCGCTCGACGACCGGGTTGCGGTACCGGAACTCGGACGCCGGCTCGGCGTCGGCGGGGATCCGGGCCACTTCCTCGATGAACTGCGCGCCGAGCTGGCCCGCGTAGTACGCCGAACCGCAGCCGAGGATCTTGACCCGCTTGATCTCCCGGGCCTCCCGCGCGTCCATGTTCAGACCGCCGAGGTGGACGGTGTGGAAGCGCTCGTCGAGCCGGCCGCGGGTCGCGCGCTGGACCGCCTCGGGCTGCTCGTGGATCTCCTTGACCATGAAGTGCTCGTGCGCGCCGCGCTCGTACTCGTCGGCGGTCCACTCGACCGTCTTCTCGGTCTTGGTGGTGGCCCGGGCGTCCTGGGTGAAGGTGCGGTAGCCGTCGGCGCGAACCGTGGCCATCTCGCCGTCGTCCAAGTAGACGACCTGGCGGGTGTAGCGGATCAGCGCGGCCGCGTCGGACGCGACGTGCATCTCACCGTCGCCGACGCCGAGGATCAGCGGGCTGCCGTTGCGGGCGACGACGATCCGGTCCGGGAAGTCCAGGTCGACCACGGCGATGCCGTAGGTGCCCTCGATCCGGCGCAGGGCGGCCATCACCTTCTCCTCGAGCGTGTCGCCCTCGGCCTGCTCGATCAGATGCGCGAGCACCTCGGTGTCGGTCTCCGAGCGCAGCTTGACGCCGGCTTCTTCGAGCTGCGCCCGCAGTACGCCGGCGTTGTCGAAGATGCCGTTGTGGACGACCGCGATCCGCTCGTTGCCACTGGCGTGCGGGTGGGCGTTGTCCTTGCTCGGACCGCCGTGGGTGGCCCAGCGGGTGTGGCCGATGCCGAGCTTGCCGCCGAACCGCTTCGGCAGCGACGCCTCCAGCTCACGGACCCGGCCGGCGTCCTTGTGTACCCGCAGCTCGCTGGAGCCGACCACCGCGATGCCGGCCGAGTCGTAGCCGCGGTACTCCAGCCTGGCCAGTCCGTCGACCAGGATGGGCGCGGCCGGCTTGGTGCCGACATACCCGACGATTCCGCACATGGGTGGTGGTCCTTTCAGCAGAAGGTTTGAGCAGGCCCGGAGATCAGCCGTAGACGATGCGTCGCAGCTGGCGGGCGGAGAGTTCGGGGGAGCGGACCGGCCAGTGCCGGAGCTCGACGCCGAGGCGGGCGAAGATCTCGTCGTTGCGGGCGCCGTACGTCTGCAACTCGCGGTGCCGGCGCCGGACGTACTCCTCGGTCGTCTCGGTGAAGTAGGCCAGTACATCGGCGACGACGCGGCGGGCGTCGTCCGGAGTCAGTCCGGTGGTCCGGCTGACCTGCTCGACCAGCTCGTCACTCGGGACGCCTACCTCGGTCATCACCCGGTCTACTTTGCGGTCATTCAGGGTTCAAAGCCAAGAATCTGCCCGAAATCGGGCAAGGTTTACTGCCGCGACGACAATCGCGGGTCAGAAGAGCCGCAGGACGTCCGATTCCATCCCGCGGAGGGCGTCGTAGTCGACGGTGACGCATTCCAGGCCGCGGTCGGTGGCCAGGAACTGGGCCTGCGGCTTGATCAGCTGGGCCGCGAAGATGCCGCGGACCGGGGCGAGCAGCGGGTCGCGGTTCAGCAGTTCGATGTACCGGGTGAGCTGTTCGACGCCGTCGATCTCGCCGCGGCGCTTGATCTCGACCGCGACGTGCTTGCCGTCCGCGTCGCGGCAGAGCAGGTCGACCGGTCCGATCGCGGTCGGGTACTCACGCCGTACCAGCGTGAATCCGTCGCCGAAGGTGGTGACGTGCTCGGCCAGCAGTTCCTGCAGGTGCGCCTCGACGCCGTCCTTGATCAGCCCGGGGTCCAGGCCCAGCTCGTACGACGAATCGCTGAGCACCTCCTCGAAGGTGATCCGCAGCTCCTCGCCGGCCTTGTTCGTCACGCTCCAGACGCCGTCCTCCTCCGTCAGCTTGCACGGGGGAGACATCCAGTTCAGCGGCTTGTACGAACCGCCGTCGGCGTGGATCAGGACGGATCCGTCCGCCTTCACCATCAGCAGCCGGGGCGCCATCGGAAGATGGGCGGTCAGCCGGCCGGAGTAGTCCACGGAGCAACGAGCAATCACCAGGCGCACGAGAAAGCACCGTAGTGCACCGGAGATCTCTTCTTCATGGCGCCCGGCGGTGTGGCGGTGAGAAGCTGACCAGATGAAGCCGAAGATCAGCCTGCGGGCACGACTCGCGTACGACGAGGTGGCCAAAGGCCTGGCCGACGCCGGAGTGGTCGAGGGCAGCATGTTCGGCATGCCCTGCCTGAAGATCGAGAAGAAGATGCTCGGTGGGCTGTTCGGCGACGCGATGACCTTCAAATTGCCGCCGGAACCGCGGGAGGAGGCCCTCGCGCTCGCCGGCGCCGAGCACTTCGACCCGGGGATGGGCCGGCCGATGAAGGAGTGGGTGGTGGTTCCGCTCGAGCACAGCGCCAGCTGGCCGAAGTACGCGGAGCTCGCCCTGAGGTTCGTCACCGAATGAATTTGATGTGCCCCGCGCGCATCCTGTTGCTGCCTGGCGACGTGCTGGAGCCAGCGGTGGGAGAGCGGATCGCACAGGTGTACGCCGGGACGTTCGAAGTGGCGGCCGGGACTCGGTTGGCCGATCAGCTCGGCGTGCGGCTGACCGTCGTACCGGAGCTGGTGGAGCGCCCCGACGAGGAGTTGCAGGCGATCGCGGACCTCCACCGGGGCGAGACCGTGATCGTGCTCGGCCTGGATCTCGGGCTGCGGTTGCCCGCGCTGGTGGAGCACACCGGTGACGGCTGGACCCGGGTGCCGACCGACAACGAGCTCACGCTGGCGGCGTACGAGCAGGCGGCGGACAAGTTCCGCGACTCGCTCTCGCACGGATCGAGCGAATCGGCGGACTGGTGGCTCGACGCGATCGGCGAGGCGTTGCAGCCTGGCGCGAGCGTGCTGGAGATCGGCAGCGGGACGGGTGAGGACGCGGTGGCGCTGGAGGAGCGCGGCTATCGAGTACGGCGTACTGACGCGGCGGTGTCCTTCGTCGAGATGATGCGCGCCGAAGGCTTTGCGGCCGACCACTTGAACGCGATCACCGACGAACTCGGCGGACCGTACGACCTGGTCTTCGCGGACGCCGTCTTTCTCCACTTCGACCACGCCGAGCTGACGACCGTACTGCGAAAAGCTCATCGCGCGGCCACCAATCTGGCCTTCACCACCCGCGAGGGCGAAGGCGGTGAATGGTCCAACCGCTTCCTCGACCTGCCCAGACGCTTCAACAGCTGGCAGGAACAACCGCTACGCGACCTCCTCACCGAGACCGGCTGGACCGTCATCCACTTCGACCGCGGCCGAACCCGCTTCGGCAACACCTGGTTCCACGTCCTGGCCAAGCATTCGTAGGCAGCTGGATCCGGGCAGGCGTCCTACTGCGGTCGCAGGAAGGCTTCGCCGCGATCGAGCGGATTCGCGGCGTTGCCCTCACCCCAAACCGCGCTGCAGACCGGGTGGTTCCCCCCTCCAATGACGGTTACCCCACTGGTATGCAAGTGGGGCAACCCCCACACGAGTGGTCTAACCCGCATGCGAGTGGGTTGGGCCCCGGGGTGGGCTGAGTTGCATGCGAATGGGTCCGGGTTTGGTGTGAGGTTGACCTCTGTCGTGATGCAGCTCATGTGCGGACCAGTGTGGTGACTGGCACACTTCGAGCCATGGCTCGCGAACTGAAGACGGTGGGAGTGGTCGGTCTCGGCACGATGGGTGCCGGTATCGCGGAGGTGTTCGCCCGGCACGGGCTGAGCGTGGTCGGTGTCGAACGCGACGAGCAGGCGGTCGAGCGTGGGCGCGGGCACATCCAGCACTCGACCGACCGGGCGGTGAAGCGCGGCAAGCTGTCCGTCGAGGACCAGCAGGCCCTCTTCGACCGGGTCACCTTCGCCACCGAGCTGGAGGCACTGGCCGACTGCGACCTGGTGATCGAGGCGGTCATCGAGCGGCTCGACCTGAAGCGCGAGATCTTCTCCGCGCTCGACAAGGTGGTCCGCGAGGACGCGATCCTCGCCACCAACACCTCCTCGCTGTCGGTTACCGAGATCTCCGTGGCCACCCAGCGCCCGCGCCGCGTGGTCGGGATGCACTTCTTCAATCCGGCGCCGGTGCAGGAGTTCGTCGAGGTGATCAAGACAGTCGTCACCGAGCCCGACGTGGTCGACGACGTCTCCGAGCTCGCCCGCCGGCTGGACAAGGTCCCGGTGGTCGCGGCCGACCGGGCCGGTTTCATCGCGAACGCGCTGCTGTTCGGCTACCTGAACCACGCCGTCTCGATGGTCGAGTCGCGCTACGCGACCCGCGAGGACGTCGATGCCGCGATGCGGCTCGGCTGCGGCTACCCGATGGGGCCGCTGGCCCTGCTCGACCTGATCGGCCTCGACACGGCGTACGAGATCCTCGACACGATGTACAAGCAGGGTCGCAACCGGCTGCACGCGCCGGCTCCGATCCTCAAGCAGATGGTGACCGCGGGCCTGCTCGGCCGCAAGACCGGCCGCGGCTTCTACACCTACGAGTCGCCGGACTCGCCGGTCGTGGTCGACGACGACCTGACCCCGACCCGCTCCGAGGACACCGCGCCCGTACGCCGGGTGCAGCAGGTCGGCGTGGTCGGCTCGGGCACGATGGCCGTCGGCATCATCGAGGTCTGCGCCAAGGCGGGGTACGACGTTCTGTACGTCGCGCGCGGGACCGAGAAGGTCGACCGGGTCCGGGCGGCGCTGGAGCGCTCGCTGGAGAAGGGCGTGCAGCGCGGCAAGCTGTCGTCGGAGGACCGGGACGCGGCGCTCCGCCGGATCGTCGGCAGCGCCAAGCTCGACGACCTGGCCTCGGCGGACCTCGTGATCGAGGCCGTCGTCGAGGAACTCAGCGTGAAGCAGGCGCTGTTCGAGACGTTCGACGAGATCTGCAAGCAGGGCGCGATCCTGGCGACCACCACGTCCAGCCTGCCGGTGATCGACCTGGCGATGGCGACGAAGCGGCCCGCGGACGTGGTCGGGCTGCATTTCTTCAACCCGGCTCCGGTGATGAAGCTGGTCGAGGTGGTCAGCACCGTCAGCACCTCGCCGGAGGTCGCGGACGCGGTCGCCGCCGTAGCTGTTGCCGCTGGCAAGCATCCGGTGCGGTGCGGGGACCGGGCCGGCTTCATCGTGAACGGACTGCTCTTCCCGTACCTGAACGACGCGGTCCGGATGCTCGAGGCGCACTACGCGGGAGTCGACGACATCGACGCCGCGATGAAGCTCGGCTGCCGCCTGCCGATGGGCCCGTTCGAACTCCTCGACGTGGTCGGCCTGGACGTCTCGCTCGCGATCCAGCGCACCCTGTACCTGGAGTTCCGCGAGCCCGGCTTCGCACCCGCCCCACTCCTGGAGCACCTGGTCACCGCCGGCTACCTCGGCCGCAAGACCGGCCGCGGTTTCCGCGACTACACGAGCTGAACTCTCTCGACAGCAACACTTTGCTTTTGAGCTTAGTATCCGGTAATACTTAGCCTCATGGCACAGTATTCGACGGAGCTGGACGGCGTGTTCGTCGCGCTGGCCGATCCGACCCGGCGCGGCGTGATCCGGCGGCTCGGCCGTGGGCCGACGAGTGTCGGCGATCTCGCCGGCGAGTTCCCGATGACCCTTCCCTCCTTCATGAAGCATGTCCGGACGCTGGAGTCGAACGGTCTGATCCGGACCGTCAAGACCGGCCGGGTGCGCACCTGTGTCCTCGATCGGGACCGCCTTGCTCTGGTCGACGACTGGCTCGCGGAGCAACGCACGATCTGGTCGGAGCGAACTGATCGGCTCGAAGGTCTCGTCACCGACCTGATGGAGGAGCAGCGATGAATCCCGAGCTCGACCTGACCCTTGAACGGGTGATCCGTGCCCCGCGCGCCGTGGTGTGGAGCGCCTGGACCGTACCGGCCCCTGTTCGAGCGGTGGTGGGTTCCGGCTCCGACCGTCTGCCGGGTCGACCGTCTGGACGTCCGGCCCGGCGGCGCGCTGGTGACCAGGATGAGTGATGACGGGGCGGAGTTCGTCCCGCATCTCGACGCGACCTTCCTCGTCGTCGACGAGCTCGAGCGGCTCGTCTACACGAACGCGATCGACAGTTCCTGGCGTCCGGTGGGTGACTCGCCGATCCTGATGACGGCGGAGATCACGCTGGCCGATCATCCGGACGGTACGGAGTACAAGGTCGTCGTCCGGCACGGCGATCCGGCCACTCGGGCCCGCCACCAGGAGCTCGGTTTCGCCGACGGGTGGGTTTCGGTGGCCGGGCAGCTCGCCGCCGTCGCCGAGAGCGAGGCCGCGCGATGAAAATCGTCCTCACCGAGTTCGTCACCCTCGACGGGGTCAGCCAAGGTCCCGGCTCGTCGACGGAGGACACCAGCGACGGTTTCACCCGAGGCGGCTGGCTGGTGCCGTACCTGGACGAGACCTTCGTACGGCGTACTTCCGAATGGCTGGATCTCGCCGACGGCCTGCTGCTCGGGCGGCGGACCTACCAGGCGTTCGCCCGGGACTGGCCCCAGATCACCGACCCCGACGACCCCTTCACCGAGCGGATGAACTCGCTGCCGAAGTACGTGGTGACCAACACTCTCACCGAGGGGAGTTGGCGACCGACCACGGTGCTCCAGGGCGATCCGATCAAAACCGTCGCGGAACTCAAGGCGCAGCCGGGCCGGGAACTCCAGATCCACGGCAGCGCGCGACTCGGCGGTGCCCTGCTCGGTGCCGGCCTAGTCGACCTGGTCCGGCTCGTGGTTGCTCCGACCGTGATCGGGTCCGGGCGACGGCTGGTCGACCACCCGAGCGGACCAGTCGGCCTTCGGCTCGTCGACCACGAAGCGACGCCGAGTGGCTTGTTGCTGCTCCACTACGAAGCCGCCGGCGCGGCCCAGGTGGCGGAGTACCAGGGGGTCACGGCCTTCGTCTGAGCCGTGGGAGACTCCACGGCGTGGCTTACGTACGGTACGGAGTACCGCTCAAGCAGTCGCTGTTGTCGGTGGCTTACCAGCTGATCCTGGTCTGGGTGGCCATCGGGCTGATCCTGATGCCAGGGCTGGTCGGTGCCGACTGGCCCGGGTGGACTGCCACGATGGTGTTGGTGGTGCTGCTCGCCCTGCCGACGGCGTCCGTGCTGCTCGTGGTGTCGCCAGGAGCAAGCCGGGTAGCTCGCTGGGTCGCGGTCGTTGCTGTCGGCGCCCTTCTGGTGCGGCTGTTGTGGAGCCTGTACGACGTGGGCCCGGTGCTGCTGATCGCGGCCGTTCCGGTGCTCGCGCTCACCGGGCTGGCCGTGCTCCTTCTCGTCTACTCGTGGCCTAGAGCAACCAGTTGGGCATTGCGGGACGTTGCCCACAGTCGAGGCTGGCGAGTCTCGAAGGAGGTCGAACTGGCGTTGCCCGTGCTGCCGTTGCCAGTCGGAAGGACCTGGGTCGCGCGCAACGTCGTACAGGCTCCTGCTGGTACCGCGTTCGAGGTCAGGTGGCTGGAGTGGCATGGGTTGCTGTGCCGCCGTCGGCGGTTGTCGGTGTTCGTCGCAACTCGTCTGCAGGCAGCGTTGCCGCCGATGGAGGTGCGGCCGGGGAGTGGTCTGACCAGGTCAGATCTGACGCTGGAGAGCGGTGAGTTCAATCGGTCCTTCGACGTGATCGGCGAGGACCCGCGGTATGTGATGTCGGTGCTGCACCCGCGCGCGATGCAGGCCCTCCTCGACGCTCGCCCGATCGGCCTGGCCATCGCCGAGGACGCGCTGGTGCTGTACGACGCGGCGGAGTTGACCCCGGAGTCCCTGGTGCGCGGGCTGTCGACGATCGAGCGGATCCAGCTCCCCGGCCACGTGTTCGCCGAGTTCGGGCACCGCGCGGCTCAGCCTTCGCGGGGACTCCGCTTCACCGGCGCGAGGTTCAACCTCTCACCGGCGGCCGTCCTGGGGCGATTCCTCAGCCTGGGCAGCGGTTTGCTGGCGGTCACCCTGGCTGCCTGTCTCGCCGCAGCCGCCGTGGAGAGCCGGGCCGACGGCGTGCCGTTCGATCCGCCGCGATCTGTCTCCGCACTGCTGATGTCGATTGCAGCTCTGGCGGTTCTCTCGATCATCGGCGCGCTGGCTGCCCGGCCTCACGGCTCCGCGTTGGCGTAGTCGCCGCAGGGGCCGCCGCCGATGGCTTCCGCGATGGTGAGCGGGCGCCGGTCGGGGCGGACCAGCGGGTTGTAGAACGAGGCGATCTCGGTGCTTTCCTCGGGGATGTAGTGGAAGATCAGCGAGCGGCGGAAGCGGTCGATGCTCGTGTTCGGGCGCGACCCGTGCACGACACTGCCGTGGAAGAAGAGCACATCGCCCGCCTTCATCCGGGTCTGCACCTTGCTGAGACCATCGGGAATCGGTACTTCGACGTTGGTGAAGGACTCGGTCAGATCGGCTTCCTCCGGGCAGACCAGTTCGACCCGGTGCGATCCCGGTACGACGGCCAGCCCGCCGTTTTCCGCGTCGACGTCGTCGACCGCGATCCAGGCGGCCAGGCAGGTCTCCGGATGCGCCCGGAGGAACGTGTTGTCCTGATGCATCGCCTGCCCGCGGGCGCCCGGCGGCTTGAAGTAGAACATCGACTGGGCTCCGAGCGCCGGACCGATCAGGGCGTTGACGACATTGAGGATCCGGCTGTCCAGCATCAGCTCCAGCGCGAGCCGGCCGGCTTCGGCCCCGGTCCGCCGGTGCGGGTGGACGAAGCGCGGATACCGGGCCAGCGGATCGTCGGCCGGGACGCCGTCATCGATCGCCAGTGAGTGGTCCTTCTCGACCTGGTCCATGTAGGCAGCCTTGAGTTGCTCGATCTCGGCCGGGCCGAGGACACCAGGGACCTGGACGATGCCGTCCCGCTCGTACACCTCTTCGACAGTGCTTGTCATGCCTCCAGTCTGGAGACTTCAGGCTCTGGAGTAGATAGCCTATCGAGCTGTGAACCTTCGAGATCCTGCTGAGTCCTTCACACCGACGGTACGCCGGTTGCTGGCCGGCGAGTTCGACGAGCACGCCGGATATGCGACGTACCGGTCGAATGGCACCACCGACTTCCTGCTCACGCACACCCTCGGCGGCCGCGGGCGGTACGGCGTACGCGAGGCTTCACGAGAGGTGCTGGCCGACGAGGGCCTCACCACGTTGGTACGGCCCGGGACCCTGCACGACTACGGCGTGGAGCCGGAGCTGCGGCACTGGCACTTCTTGTTCGTGCACTTCCACCCCAAGCCGGACTGGCTACCGTTGCTCGACTGGCCGGAAGTTGCCCCGGGCATCCATCAGCTCCGGTCAGGTGACCAGGCCTTCGAGCGGATCACCGAAAGCCTGCAGGCCTGCGTCCGCTTCCAGGGCAGCGTTCTGCCGCAGGGCGATTTGTTGAGTCTCAACGCCCTCGAAGCTGCCCTGCTCTGGTGCGACACCCAGAACCCGTCCGCCGCCCAGATCGACGACCGCCTGCTCCGCGCCATCGAGCTCGTCGACCGCGATCTCCGCGCCGAACTCGACGTCGCCGTCCTGGCCCGAGCCGCGAACCTGTCGGTCTCCCGGTTCGCCCACCTTTTCCGGGAGCAACTCGGCGTCACCCCGCAGCGCTTCGTCGAACGCCGCCGCCTCGACGCCGCCTGCCGCCTCCTCGAACTCACCACCCGCCCGATCGCCACGATCGCCACCGAGGTCGGCTTCACCAACCCGCTCTACTTCTCCACCCGCTTCCGTCACCACACCGGCCTGCCCCCAACCACCTACCGCCACCGCTGACCCGCGATCTGCCTTACGTCCGAAGAAGCGGAGGGACGTGTACTTCACTTCTTCGGACGTAAGCAGGGCAGCCGAATGTTGGTACCTGCGTGGGGATTGTCGGCCGGTGGCTTTACGCTGCTGCCATGACTCCACGTTCTGGCCTGGCCGTGCTCGCGGTGCTTGCTGTTGTCGGACTCGCTGCCTGTGCTCCGGAGGACAAAGCGACCAGCGGCGCCACGACTCCGCCCGCGGCCGATGCCTGCAGCAAGGACAAGCTGGCGCTCAAGGCCCCAGGGACTTTCAGTGTCGCGACGGACAAGCCGGCGTACGAGCCGTGGTTCTCTGCGAACGACCCGGCGAACGGCAAGGGCTACGAGTCGGCCGTGACGTATGCCGTCGCGAAGAAGCTCGGGTTCGAGACCGCCGAGGTGAAGTGGCAGACCGTGCAGTTCAACGCCGCCTTCGCACCCGGGCCGAAGAAGTTCGACCTCGACGTGAACCAGGTGTCGATCTCGGAGGACCGGCGCAAGGCCGTCGACTTCTCGACCGGGTACTACGACGTCCGGCAGACGGTGATCACCACGGACGGCAGCAAGATCGCGAATGCCAAGTCCATCGCGGATCTCGCCGACGCCAAGCTCGGAGCCCAGGTCGGTACGACGAGCTACACCGCGCTGCGGGACGTCATCAAGCCGAAGCAGAAGCCCGGTGTGTACGACAGCAACGACCTGGCCGTGCAAGCGCTGAAGAACAAGCAGCTCGACGGGATCGTGGTGGATCTGCCGACCGGCTTCTACATGACGGCGGCGCAGCTCGACAACGGCAAGATCGTCGGTCAGCTTCCGGGTGGTGGCCAGGCCGAGCAGTTCGGGTTCGTGCTGGAGAAGGGCTCGCAGCTGACCGCGTGCGTGTCGAAGGCCGTCGACGCGCTGCGCAGTGACGGCACCCTGACTCAGTTGCAGGATCAGTTCCTGACCTCGGAAGGCGCGCCGGAGCTGTCGTGAGCGAGGCAACAGGCGAATGGCAGCCGTCCGCGCTGCAGTTGGAGCGGACGGCGTACCGGCGGGGGCGGGCCCGGCGGTCCACGGCGATCGCCGGGATCAGCTCGCTGGTGCTGCTTGCCCTGGTGGTGATCGGGGTCGGGTCGACGCCGGGATGGCCGCGGGTGCGGGAGACGTTCTTCAACTTCCATCGCGGCTGGGAGGCGTTGCCGGTCGTCGCGCAAGGGCTCTGGCTGAATGTCCGGGTGATGCTGATCTGCGCAGTGCTGATCGTCATCTTCGGGCTGACGCTGGCGATCATGCGCACGTTGCGTGGGCCGATCTTCTTCCCGCTGAGGGTGTTCGCCGCGGCGTACACCGACGTGTTCCGCGGGCTGCCGTTGCTGTTGGTGATCTTCTTGCTGGGCTTCGGCGTACCGGCGTTGCAGTTGCGTGGGTTGCCGAATCAGGCGGTGATCTGGGGTGGCGCCGCGCTGGTGCTCACCTACTCGTCGTATGTCGCGGAGGTGTTCCGCGCCGGCATCGAGTCGATCCACCCATCTCAGCGGGCTGCGGCTCGGTCGCTCGGGTTGTCGTACCGGCAGACGCTGCGCTTCGTCGTACTGCCTCAAGCCGTCCGACGAGTGA
Organism: Kribbella qitaiheensis; assembly: GCF_014217565.1. Taxonomy (NCBI): domain Bacteria; kingdom Bacillati; phylum Actinomycetota; class Actinomycetes; order Propionibacteriales; family Kribbellaceae; genus Kribbella; species Kribbella qitaiheensis. Next base: position 1,631,059 of record NZ_CP043661.1, on the reverse strand, counting down.
TGCCACCGTTGCTCAACGACTTCGTGTCGCTGCAGAAGGACTCTGGTCTGATCGCCGTGCTCGGAGTCATCGACGCGATCCGAGCGGCGCAACTGGAGACCGCTGAGGACTTCAACTTCACCCCGTACGTCGTGGCGGGGCTGCTCTTCGTCGCTCTGACCATCCCGCTGACGCGGCTGACGGACTGGGTCGCCCGCAGGCAAGGTTGGTACGGCGGCGGGGGAGGTGTGGTGTGAGTTTGCTGTCCATCCGCGACGTGCGGAAGACCTTCGGGACGAATGTGGTGCTCGATCGGTTCAGCCTCGAGGTCGAGGCGGGGGAGTGCGTCGTACTGATCGGTGCTTCCGGCTCCGGCAAGTCGACCCTGCTCCGCTGCGTCAACCTGCTGGAGACCGTCGACGATGGCGTGATCGAGCTGGATGGTCGCGACATCACCGACCCGCGCGTCGACGCCGACCGGGTCCGGTCCGGAATCGGCATCGTCTTCCAGGCCTACAACCTGTTCCCGCATCTCTCGGTCCTCGACAACGTCACGCTCGCCCCGATCCGCGTCCACGGCGTACCTCGTGATGCTGCCCGGACGCGCGGCCTGGAAATGCTCGACCGAGTAGGGCTGGCAGCAAAGGCTTCGGCGAAACCAGATGAACTCTCAGGCGGCCAGCAACAACGCGCCGCCATCGCCCGAGCTTTGGTCAACTCGCCCAAACTCATGCTCCTGGACGAGGTCACCTCGGCACTGGACCCCGAGTTGATCGGCGAGGTCCTGGACCTGCTGCGTGAGCTCAAGAACGACGGCATGACGATGCTCGTCTGCACCCATGAGATGACCTTCGCCCGTGAGGTAGCCGACCAGGTCTGCTTCCTGGACAAAGGCCGCCCCTTGGAAACCGGCCCGCCGGCTCAGGTCCTGGAGCATCCGGCCGAACCCCGAACGCAGGAGTTCCTGCGCCGAATTCGGTTGTAGCGTCCCGAGCGACAGGTAATAGTCGCCGGTCCAGCCGGTCGCCACGCTCACCGAAGCGGCGGACGGCCGCAGTACAGGCACTATTACCTGTCGCTCGGGACGCCCCGCTGCTTCAGCGCTTCTCGGATGGTGGCAATCACCCACTCCGGCTCGAACACCACTTGCTGGTAGGTGAACCGCAGCACAAGCCACCCAGCCGCGACCAGTTCGTCGTACCGGCGGCAGTCGGCAGCGAAGTCCCCGCTCGACCCGTGAAACTCATACCCCTCGGCCTCCACCGCGATCTTGGCCTGCCGATGACCGAGATCGACCCGAGCGCGAAAGAGCCCCCTCCTGACCACCACCTGCGGTTCGAACCCCTCTATGCCAGCCTGTACGACGAGCGCGCGGAGCATCGACTCGAGAAAGCTTCCCGATGCGCCGGTGGCAACCGCCGCCACCTGACGCGCCTTCTTCGAGCCTGGTCCCCGCATCGCGGTGGTCGCCGAGATCAGTAGCGGACGGGTGAGTTGGCCGGCCAGAGCAGCATCGGCGACCGCAAGCGCCTGACCGAAGGGCAGAGTCCGAGCGCAGTCCAGCACCGTTCGAAGGAGCGAGGTCAGTCGACGGGGCCTATCCGTTGCGGCGATCGGCGCCCAATGCAGCACCGCCTCTGGTCCTGATCGAAGGCGACGCTTCGGCGGCAGGGTGATGTGCGGCTTCTCGGGTGGCGCAAGCAGAGGCAGGTGCCATGCGATCGCCGCACTCTGGTGCGAGACGACCCCGTCGTAGGCGATGGCGACGCGCTGATCGGTCGACGGGCCGGGGAGCGTGTAGACCCCTCGCGCCAGCCGCACGACCTCGCCGGAGCCCACCGCTGCCATCAGCTCTCGCTTCGAGGTGACTTGGCTCAGCTCGGCAAAGGTGGCCCGCCCACGCAGTCTCGCCAGGACCTGGGGCACGGTTTCAACCGGCTCTACGGATTCCACCGGCCGAGCTTGCCGGTTGATGCCACCTCTGCGCTGAGGTTCATCCACAGGCTGTCCCGAGCGACAGGTAATGGTCGCCCATCAAGCCGGTCGCCACGCTCACGGAAGCGGCGGGCGGCCGCAGTACGGGCACTATTACCTGTCGCTCGGGACGCTTCGACCGCCGAGGTCTAGGATCGGCGAATGCTGCTGACTCGGGGATTGGCCACGGCCGTCGTACTGGTGCTCGCGGTCAGTGCGTGTTCGAAGGACAAGGACGGCTCGTCGCCGGGTCCATCCTCCGCACCCTCCGGCACAGCCTCGGTCGGCACGCCTTCCGCGACCGCTCCGTCCCCTGGTGCTTCCGCGACGGCTCCATCCACCGGCGCCTCCGCGACGACCGCTCCATCTGGTACTGCGACGACGCCGGCGCACTCGACCGGCAAGGTGGAACCGGCCGGGACCGTCGTACCGCTGAACGGGACCTCGGATGCCCAGCTCGTCTGGAACCTGGAGGATCCGGAAGCTGCCGATGACCCGGCCGTCACCGTCGCCCGCAGGGCTGAAGCCCTCACCTTGCTCGGCCGAAGCTCGACCCAGGCGCCGTGGACGAACCGCGCCAAGCTCGACAGCGCCCTGGCCGCCCTGACCGCCCCCGGCGTCCTGGACGCGGGCACGGTTGCCAAATGGAGCAACTCCAAGAAGTCGCCGGCATTGGCAGGCCCGCTGCACTACCTCGTCTCCCCGGCCATCGGGTCAGCCGGCAAGGTCCAGGTCCTGATGTGCGTCGACATCCACAGCGCCTACCCGGAGGCGCCCAGAAACCCGGACGGCCGCTCCCCGGTAGTCCGCGTCTGGACCGTCAGCAACAAGACCGGACCCTGGAAGGCCATCGCCTTCGAGCAACACCCCACCAACGACAAGAAGCCCGGCACCACCAAAGCCTTCAACACCCACTGCGAAAACCCGAGCTGAGTCCGGTCAGCGCGACGACAGGTAGGTAAGGACGGCCATCACTCGGCGGTTGTCGTCCTCCGAGGGCGGCAGGTCCAGCTTGGCGAAGATGTTGTTGGTGTGTTTGGAGACTGCCTTCTCGGTGACGAAGAGGGCGGCGGCGATGGCGGCGTTGGAGCGGCCTTCGGCCATCAGGCCCAGTACTTCGGACTCGCGCGGGGTGAGGCGGCTGATGGGCTCGTCGCGGGTGTTGCGGGCGAGGAGCTGGCCGATCACGTCGGGGTCCATCGCGGTGCCGCCGCCGGCCACCCGGCGTACGGAGTCCAGGAAGTCGGCCACGTTTGAGACGCGGTCCTTGAGCAGGTAGCCGACGGCGCCGCCGCCTCCGGTGAGGAGCTCGCGGGCGTAGAGCTGTTCGACGTACTGCGAGAGGACGAGGATCGGCAGCCCGGGCACCTGGCGGCGGGCCTCGATCGCGGACTTCAGGCCCTCGTCGGTGAAGGTCGGTGGCAGCCGGACGTCGACAACGGCCACATCCGGCCGGTGCTCGACGAGCGCCGGGACCAGCCGGGGGCCGTTGTCGACGGCTTCCACGACCTCGAAGTCGTGGGCTTCCAGCAGGCGGATCAGGCCGTCCCGGAGGAGGGCGTGATCTTCAGCGATGACGACTCGCAAGGCAACTCCATGATCACGGTGGTCGGCCCGCCGGTCGGGCTGGCCACGGTCAACGTACCGTCGAAGGCGTTCAGCCGTCGCTCGATCCCGTACAAACCGCCGCCGGGTCGTACCGTGGCGCCGCCCACACCGTCGTCGCCGACGAGGATGTGCAGCCGCTCCCGCTCGTGCGTGATCTGGATCCAGGCAGTCGTCGCGGCCGAGTGCTTGACGATGTTGGCGAGCGCCTCGGCGACCGCGAAGTACGCCGCGGACTCCACCGGCGCCGGCGGGCGCCCCGGCAGTTCGATGGTGACGTCGACCTTGAACGGGCAGCTCAGCGCGAGCGCCTTCACTGCACCCTCCAGCCCCCGGTCCGCCAGTACCGGCGGGTGGATGCCGCGGACGAGGTCGCGCAGCTCCGACAGCGCCGTACTCGCCGACTCGCGAGCCTCGGTCAGCAGCGCGGCGGCCTGCGCCGGGTCACGGCTGACCATCTCCTCGGCCATGCCCAGGTTCATGCTCAGGGCGGCCAGTCTGGCCTGGGCCCCGTCGTGCAGGTCGCGTTCGATCCGGCGCAGCTCGGCGGCCTGGGTGTCGACGGTCTCGGCGCGGGAGTCGGCCAGTTCGCGGACCCGGATCGCCAGCTTGGCGCTCTCGGTCGGCCCGAGCAGCGACCGGCCCAGGTAAGCGTCCGCCTTGAGCAGCCGCTCGCCGACGGAATACCAGATCAGGAAGGCGAGCAGCCCGAGCGGCGTCATCGCGAAGCTCTCCCAGAAGTTGAGCGTGACCAAGCCTCCGAACGGCCGGTCGAACACACCGGCCGGCGTCACACCGACCAGCAGCGGGTAGACCAGGTAGAAGGCGGTGGCGAGGAACAGCACCGCGGACAGCAGCGTCAGCGTGAAGCCGACCACGGCGTTGACCAGCAGCCAGGCGACGTCACGCCAGGTGGCCGGGTCGGTCAGCGTGGTGCGGAGCCACATCAGGATGCCGGGCAGCGGCGGCTTCTTGTACGGCCGGGGGATCTGCTCGCCGGTGATGCCGGCGAACATCGTCCGGTGGCAGTTCGCGAACCAGCGGGTGCAGGGCACGAACGCGAGCAGCAGGGGGATGCCGACCCAGACGGCGATCAGCGGCACGGCCACCACGTTGAGGACGAAGAAGGCGATGCCGACCTCGGCCAGGACGGCCAGGAACAGCGCGATGAACGGCTGCGCCAGGCGCGGAAACCGCATCGGCGCGTTGCTCGTCGCTTGGATGATCGTCATTGCTTCTCTCTCCCGTGCGCTGCTGACTTCCTGGGACCTGCGGTCGTTCCGGCCCGGCCCCACCATCATGACGGAGCGTCAGCTCGTACTCAGTGGTGCTAAGTCCACTGTCTCCCGGGGGCCCTCCACCCACCGCCTTCGGGTGCTAGGACCGCTGTTTTCGTGTCGCGTCGCGTCGAGGCTGGATGCATTACGCTGGCCGAGGCTGTTCGCCTAGGCCTACCCACCGCTCTGAGATGAGGCCCTAGATGGCACAGCCCGACATTGCTACCGTCCGCCCAAAAACCGGTCCGCGTGCCGGTGCCAGGGGAAGCGATTTCTCCCCGTTGCTGCGGGAGGTCAAGGAAGCCGGGCTGCTCGAGCGGCGTACCGCGTCGTACGTGATCGCCATCTCCCTGAACGTCGTCCTGCTGGCCGCGACCTGGGCCGGGATCATCCTGCTCGGCAACTCGTGGCTGCAACTGCTGCTCGCCGTACCGCTGGCGATCTTCACCACCAGGGCTGCCTTCTTCGGTCACGACGCCGGACACCAGCAGATCAGCAAGTCCCGTCAGTGGCACGACTGGCTCGGCATGCTGCACGGCGACTTCCTCTGCGGGATGAGCTACGGCTGGTGGAACGACAAGCACAACCGGCATCACGCCAATCCGAACCACACCGACAAGGACCCGGACGTCGGCGAGGGCGTGCTGGTCTGGACGCTCGAGCAGGCCGAGGGCCGGACCGGTCTGCACGGCTGGCTCACGCGTAACCAGGCCCGGATCTTCTTCCCGCTGCTCACCCTCGAAGGCCTGAACCTGAAGGTGTCGAGCGTGACCTTCCTGCTCGGCAAGCGGAGCTGCCGGCAGGCGCGGATCGAGTTCGGCCTGATCGTGGCGCACCTGGTGATCTATTTCAGCGCGCTGTTCCTGATCATGTCGCCGGGCAAGGCGATCGCCTTCGCCGCGTTGCACCACGCGCTGTTCGGGCTGCACCTGGGCAGCGTCTTCGCGCCGAACCACAAGGGCATGGAGATGCCCGACGCCGACTCGGACTGGGGTCACCTGGAGAAGCAGGTGCTGACGTCCCGCAACGTGCGCGGCGGCCTGGTCGTCGACTGGATGATGGGCGGGCTGAACTACCAGATCGAGCACCACCTGTTCCCGAGCATGCCGCGCGCCAATCTGCGCTTCGCCCAACCGATCGTCGAGTCGTACTGCGAGCGCATCGGGATGCCGTACGTGAGCACGGGCGTGATCGAGTCGTACCGGATGGGTCTCGGTCACATGCACGAGGTCGGCAGCGAACTCCGCTCCGAGTACGCCGCGCGGGGTATCTGAGCGATGCCCCTTCGGCGCTCCGCTTAGGGAGGCGACCCCGGACAGTGGCACGGCCAGTGAGCGGCGAACTACCTCGCCGACCAGGTCGACCTGTTCGGCTACCGGACCCGGCTGGAGCCGTTCCCGGTGGCCGACAAGTTCCTCGCCCGGATCGGTGACGGGCCGGCTGGGGTGGGCCCGGAGGTGTGGCACCGACGGATAAGCTCGCTGGTGTGTCGCCCCGGAAGAGAAGACCCTCGAAACACACGCGACCGGTCAGCGACCGGCCGTTGATGGGTGGTACCCAGCTCCGGGAGTCCCGCCCCGACGGCGACTGGATGGTTCGGCAAGTGACCGGATCGGCGTCCACCAAGGCGTACCGGTGTCCCGGTTGCGACCAGCAGATCTTGCCCGCGACCCCGCACGTGGTGGTCTGGCCGGAGAACCCGAGTCTGCTAGCGGCGATCGGCGGCGGCCAGTCCCTGGACGAGCGCCGCCACTGGCACACCGCCTGCTGGCAACGCCACCGGTAGTGGTCGATGGCGCGACTGGCAGCCGATGGGGCGACTTGAGGTGGTTCCCTCGGATCGCTCGGAACTTTCGATGCGACAGCTCTGATTTCGCGATGCGAACCGCTCTGATTCTTGTGATGTGAACCCGCTCTGATTCTTACGGTGCGAATGGCTCTGATTCTTCGAGGAAGGTGTCGATGAAACTCCCGGTGACGGCGTACGGCGAGAGTGGTTCGCCGGTCGTGGTGATGCACGGACTGTTCGGCTCCGGCCGGAACTGGATGACGGCTGCTCGGCGGCTGGCTTCCGCGCATCGGGTGTACGCGTTCGACCTGCGCAACCACGGGACTTCTCCGCACGTCGACACGATGAGCTATCCGGAGATGGCAGCCGACGTACAGGAGACGATCGCTGATCTCGGCGTCGGCCCGGTCACGTTGATCGGCCACTCGATGGGCGGCAAGACCGCGATGGTCACCGCGCTGCGCTACCCCGAGGTGGTGGACCGCCTGATCGTCGTCGACGCGGCGCCCGTGAGCTACCCGCCGGCTTTCGTCGAGTACGCCAAGGCGATGCGTACAGCCGACCTGTCGCAGGTCCAGCGCCGCTCCGACGTGGAAGCCCAACTGGTCGACGCCGTCGACTCGCCCGGCACCCGCGCCTTCCTCCTGCAGAACCTGATCCTCGACAACGAAGGCGCCCGCTGGCGCCCGAACCTCGCCGTCATCGAAGCGGCCCTCCCCGAAATCTCCGGCTGGCCCGGCGACATCACCGGCTCGTACGACGGCCCGACTCTGTTCGTCTATGGCGGCAAGTCCGACTACGTCCAGCAAGACCACCGCTCGACCATCGCCGCCTACTTCCCCCACGTCCAGTACGCCGAAATCCCCGAAGCCGGCCACTGGGTCCACGCCGAACGCCTGGACGACTTCCTAACCACCATCACCCCCTTCCTCCCCTGACCTCCTCGCACGCCGGGGACCACCACCCACGCACCCCTTCGTCGCCGCTCCCACCACCCGGTTCGGCCGCTCCTGCGTACCGGCAGTCCGGCTGTGGTCAGGCTGCAGGGGTCGGCTATGCGGGAGGTTTGGGGGTGGGGAGGGGGAGTTGGAGCCAGCCGCCGATGTCGGTGCGGCCGGAGGTCAGGGCGGCGGTGATGGCGCCTCGGTTGTTGGCGTGGATTGTGCCGATGAGGAAATCCAGGTCGATCGGCAACGCGCGGGCGAACAGGGTTGTGATGTGTCTTCCGTAGCCGCGGCCGCGGTACTCGGCTGCGAGGATCACCTCTTGGACTGTGTACGCCGGGATGCCGAGATTCTGGCTGTCTCGCATGGCCGCGATGTAGCCGGCCCACGTGCCGTCGACCATCACCTCGAAGAGCAAGCCCTCCTCGACGGTGTCCTCGAGTTTGTCTCGGTGCTGGAGATGCGCCTGCTCTGAGTGGTCTGGGTGCGCCGCGTCCACGGCGTCGTACGCCGCTTGGGCGAGTGGATAGTTGCTCAAAGACCTGGCTCGGACCAGGGTCAACTCTGCCGGTACGGGCGTGTGCGCAGCACGCAGTACGTCGAGGGGAGCGGCGAGGAAACGCTTGTCTGGAAGGGTTTCCGGGAATGAGTCCGCTGGTTCGGAACTCCAGAGGCGTAGGTACGTCGGGCTGAGTGAGCCGAAGTGCTTCGAGGCCGCGTCGGCTGCTGGCCGCAGATCGGCTTGCTGCAGCGGTCGGCGTAGGGCCGAGGCATCCACGAAGGGTTTGGTCGGGTCGCCGTCCTCGTAGCGCATGCTCAGCATCACGTGCTGATCGGCGGAGATTGGGACCCACTGGTTGAACATGATCTCGATCGGTTGCCCGGGGGCGAACCGCTCGGTCCGCATCGCGGCGATCTCCGGATCTGCCAGCAGGTCGATGTCGAGTTCGTGCTGGTTGGTCAGCAGTTCGAGCCGGAGATCGTCGGGCACCCAGCCGCGGCTGACCGGATGCTGCGCAGCCAAGCTGAACTCGGCCAGCTCCCGCGCGGTCGGCAGCCCACTCCCCGAAGCGACCTGCGCCTGCGAAGGCGACGCAACCTGCGCGGGCTGCGCGTCGGGAGGGGATGCGGGGTCGGCCGGCGGCGGGTTGGAAGGTGGTGTGGTGCGGGCCTCGGGAGCGGGCGGTGGGGGCGGGGCCGAAGAGTTTGTCACTTGGTGAGGAAACGCGACTGCCCCGCAGCCGTCAATGGGATTTGCGGGTACGGGGCAGGGCGGTGGGTCAGGAAGTGTCGGCCTTGCGGACCCAGACCTCACGGATGATCAGCAGGATCGCCGCGGCGGTCGGGATCGCGAGCAGGGCGCCGACGACGCCGAGCAGTGCGCCGCCCAGCAGTGCGGCGATCACTGTGACCGCGCCGGGGATGTCGACTGCGCGGCGCATGATTCGCGGTGCGACCACGTAGTTCTCGATCTGCTGGTAGACCACGCCGTACACCAGGCAGGCGACGCCGGTCCAGACGTTGTCGGTCAGACCGATCAGCGTGATGATCACGCAACCGATCAGACCGCCGACCATCGGGATGAAGTCGGTGAAGACGATCACGATCGCCAGCGCGACGGCGTACTGACCGAGGCCGACGATCTCCAGGAAGATGAACGAGCAGAAGCCGGCGGTGATCGCGACCAGGAACTGACCGGAGACGTACCCGCCGACCCGGCCCGAGCACCTCGTCGCCAAGGATCGAGACCCGCTGCCGCCGGGTGGCCGGGACCAGGCTGTACGCCGCCCGCTTGACCGTCGGCAGTGAGGCGAGGAAGTACAACGTCAGGATCAGGATCGTGAACGCGGAGAACAGCGCGTTCGCGACCACCTTGCCGACACCGAGGACGCCGCCGAAAGCCTTCTGTGCCAGCGCCGGGTCCTGGATGTAGTCCTGAGCCTTCTGGATGAAGTGGTACCGGTTGTTGAGTTCAGTCAGTGTTTTCGACTTCGTCAGCAGATCGAGCCAGTCCGGCGCGCTTTTGATCAGCCCATTGATCTGGTCCGTCACCACCGGCACGATCGCGAAGCCGACGCCGGCGAAGGCGAGGAGCACGAGCAGGAACACCACACCGACCGACAGGCCGCGCTTCAGTCCGCGGCGCATGAACCACTCGACCAACGGGTTCAAGCCGACGGCGATGAACATCGACACGATCAGCAGGATCAGGACCGACTTCGCCTGGCCGAGCGCGTGCCACAGACCCCAGGCGACCAGGACGCCGAGCGCCGCGGAGAAGCCGAAGACGAACGGGTTCGACCGGCGCAGCGGGGGACCGGGTGAGCCCATCCCGACCGACGGATGCCGATCCTCGATCAGTAGCTCGCCCACCACGCCGTTCGCCTCGCCGACGCCGGCATCAGCTCGGTCGGCATCGGCGTCCGCCCGATCGGCGTCCGCGTCGGCGGAGCGGGCCGAGTCCTTCGCCTGGGCGGCGGAGTCTTCGGCCTGCTCGGCGGAGGTTTCGGCGTTCTCGGCGGACTTCCCGGCGTCGTCGGCAGCGGCCTCAGCCTCGGCTGCGGCGGCTTTCGCTTCCCTGGTCGCTGCTTCCAGTGCCGCGACGTTGCCGGTCGACTTGTCGTCGCCGGATGGTGTCACCTGTCGTCCTTCGCGGCCTTGGAGTCACCCTCCTCCGCGACCTTGCCGGCCGGCTCGACGGTGTCGTCCGCCGCCTCGACATCGTCGTCGGTGTCAGATTTCGCGTCGGCGTCGTCGGCGGTCAGCTTGTCGTCGGCCGCCTTGCCGTTCGCCAGGCCGTCGAGCCGGAACTCGTCGACCCGGGTCCCGTCGCGCGACCCTTCGATCGGCGCTGGGTTCTGGCCGGACAGGTCGAACGTCGATACGTCGACCCGCAGGTTCGTGTCGATCCGGGTCTCGTCGACCCGGGCACCGCCCGCGTCGGTCCCGGTGAACGGGCTGCTGCCGGCGTACGGGCTGGCTGCCGACGTCGCGCTGAACCCGCTCGACGCCCCCTTTGCCGACGTGCTGCCGTACGAGCTGTCGCTCGCCGAAGCGGTCGAGCTGCCGTACGAGCTGTCCTTCGTCGAACTGCCGTACGAGCTGTCGCTCGCCGAGGCGCTCGAGCCGCCGTACGAGCTGTCGTTACCGGAGCTGTCCGAGCTGCTCGGCGCGGAGTACGAGCTGATGTTCGGGTACGACGGGGTGTCCGTGGCCGGGGCGCCGAAAGGGCTCTCCCCGCGGCCGAACGGGCTGTCGGTGCTGGTGCTCGCGGGCGCGGCCGGCGGGGTGCTGCCGGCGTTGAACGGCGTGTACGCCGGGGCGGCGGTCTCCGAGTCCAGCTCGGCTGCCTGGCGCGCGATGTTGCTGGCGATGTCGTTCAGCCCGGCGATCTGGGCCAGGATGCCGTCGCGGCGCTTGGCGAGCCGCTCGGTCTCGCGGGCGACGATCGTCCGGGACCGCTCCGCCTCGTCGGCCCGCGTTGGCCAGCTCGGCCTCCGACCTGGTCCGGGCGGTGGTGAGCAGCTGTTCGGACTCGCGGCGGGAGCGGGCCAGCGTGCGCTCGGCCGACTCCTCGGCCTGGGCGCGGATCTTGGCCGCCTGTGCGGTCGCCTCGGCGACGCGGCGCTCCGACTGCTCGGCCGCCTCGCGCATCTGAGTAGTCAGGTTCTCGGTGTCGTTGGCGATCTGCGAGTGCTTGTCGGCCAGCTCCTTCGCCTGCTGCTCGCGCTCGTCGGCGAGCCGGGCCCGCAGTGCGGCGGACTCGCGCTGGATCGCCGTACGGATCTTCTCCGCTTCGTGCAGCGCGCCGTTCTTCAGCGTGCTGGACTGGGACTCGGCCGTCAGCTGCAGCTGCTCCGCCTTGCGGCGGGCGGCGGCGAGGACCTCGCCGGCCTCGGTCTCGGCCGTACGCCGGATCTCGGCCGCGTCGCCCTCGGCGGTGCGGCGCATGCTGTCGGACTCGTTCAGCGCGACAGTGCGGATGTCCTGCGCCTCGCGCTCGCCGGTCGCCCGGGCCGAAGCGGCTTCCTTGGCGGCCGCGGCCCTTAGGTCGTCGGCCTCGCGCTTGGCCTCTTCCAGCGCCTCGGACGCCTGGTCCTGGGCCAGCCGGAGGATCTGCGCGGCGCGGTCACCGAGCCCCGCGTACGACGGGTTGGCGCTGGCTTCGAGTTGGCGCTTGGCCTCGTCGAGCTGGCGTTGCAGCGGCGCGGAATTGTTCTGGAACTCGTCCGCGCGGTTGCGTGCTTCGGCAAGCTGCGCCTCCAGCGCGCGGACGTAGTCGTCCACTGCCTGCTTGTCGTACCCGCGCCGACCGACGGGGAAGCCCCCGGCAGCGGTCGCCGTACGGTCGAAGAACGGCAGGCTCGACTCGTCAGCCATCCCCAAGGTCCCTTCTGGCGGCTCGGATGAGATCCCCACCCTAGTGTCCGGAGTAGGAAGGACACGAGCCTGTCAGAACCCACCCCCCAACACCTAACCGGGTCCGAGGCACGCGCTTACGTCCGAAGAGGTGAGGGTGCTGCCCCTCGCTTCTTCGGACGTAAGGGTGGCGTACGGGATCAGCGGTTGCGGAAGCGGTTGATTTTTTCCAGGTGCTGGGCTCGGAGGTCCGGGTTGGTGACGCCCAGGCCTTCGGCGGGGGCGAGGGTGAGTACGCCGACCTTGCCCTGGTGGAGGTTGCGGTGGACGTCGTACGCCGCCTGGGCGGTCTCCTCCAGCGGGTAGACCTTCGACACGGTCGGGTGGACCATGCCCTTCGCGATCAGCCGGTTTGCCTCCCAGGCCTCGCGGTAGTTGGCGAAGTGGGAGCCGATGAGCCGCTTCAGGTTCATCCACAGATACCTGTTGTCGTACTCGTGCATGAACCCGGTCGTCGACGCGCAGGTGACGATCGTGCCGCCGCGCCGCGCGACGTAGACCGAAGCACCGAACGTCTCCCGCCCGGGGTGCTCGAAGACGATGTCCGGATCGTCCCCACCGGTCAGCTCCCTGATCCGGGCGCCGAGCCGCTTCCATTCCTTCGGGTCCTGGGTGTTCTCGTCGGCCCAGAACTTGTACCCCTCGGCCGACCGGTCGATGATCAGCTCCGCGCCCATCGCCCGGCAGATCTCCGCCTTCTCCGGCGACGAGACCACGCAGACGGGGATCGCCCCGCCGTTCAGCGCGAACTGGGTCGCGTACGAACCGAGGCCACCCGACGCGCCCCAGACCAGGACGACGTCGCCCTGCTTCATGTTCGCGCCGTTCGACGACACCAGCTGCCGGTACGCCGTGGAGTTCACCAGTCCAGGCGAAGCGGCTTCCTCCCAGGTGAGGTGGGCCGGCTTCGGCATCAGCTGGTTCGACTTCACCAGCGCGATCTCGGCCAGGCCGCCGAAGTTGGTCTCGAAGCCCCAGATCCGCTGTTCGGAGTCGAGCATCGTGTCGTTGTGCCCGTCGGGGCTCTCCAGCTCGACCGACAGGCAGTGCGCGACCACCTCGTCGCCCGGCTTCCACGCGTTCACGCCCGGCCCGGTCCGCAGTACGACGCCGGACAGGTCGGAGCCGACCACGTGGTACGGCAGGTCGTGGCGGGCCGTCAGCGGCGACAACTTCCCGTACCGCTTGAGGAAACTGAAGGTGGAGACCGGCTCGAAGATCGACGTCCAGACCGTGTTGTAGTTGATCGCGCTCGCCATCACCGCGACCAGCGCCTCGCCCGGGCCGAGCTCCGGCGTCGGTATGTCGTCCAGGTGCAGGCTCTTGCGCGGATCCTTCTCGCGGCTGTCCAGGCCCTCGAACATGGTCGCCTCGTCGGCGTGCACGGTGATCCCGCGATAGTGCTCGGGGACGTCCAGTTCGCCGATGGCCGCGGTCTCGCCGGCCAGGATCGCGTCAAGAATCTGCTTCACGTCGTACCTCCAATAGGTGGCGTGTGAGCGGACCGAGTGTCAGGGTGGACCGGACACTACCGACGAGTATGCCTCCGCGACAGTGGTCTGTGACCTAGTTCGCAGCCGTTGAGACGACTGTCACTTTCTCAGTCCAGTGCTGCCGGTGGTCTTATCGCGGGGCTGGCCTTCGATGTCAGGACGGCCGGGCGTGCAGGCGGACCTGGGTGAAGCCGGCGCCGGACCGGATCTGGACCAGGTCGCAGAGCTGATTGGCCAGCCAGACGCCCCGCCCGCCGAACCCCTCGACCGGCGGCAGGACCCGCCCGATCAGCAGATCGTCGATCCGGCCGCGATCCGCCACCTCGAGCACCAAACCGCCGTCCTCGGACCACAGCGACAGCGTCCCGCGCCCACCGCCGAAGCGGATGCTGTTCGTACAGATCTCTTGCAACGCCAGCGCGACGTCGTCGAGCCGCGAGCCGGACAATCCGCGCAACCTGGCCCGGGTAGTAAACCAATGCCGTACCGCGGTCAGCTCGGCGAGCCCGAATTCGAGCCTTTCCGCGTACGCCGGTACGCCGGGGAGTGCGGTCCGGAAGGTCTCCTCGGCGCTCGACCGGGAGAACGAAGGCGGATGGGTCGCCGCGACCGCCGGGCCGGCCATCGACACGTCGTACGGGCAGCGCAGCCGGAACGGGCCGTCGTGCTCGAACGCCACGTTCAGCAAGGCCTCGTGGAAGGTCGCCTCTTCGAACTCGGCTTCGGACCGCCCTGGATAGGCGGGTTCGCCGATGCCGCGGACCGGTCGGCCGGGATGCTGGTCGAGCAGGTTGCGCCAGAGCGGGATGATCCGCGCCGGATTGCGCCCCGCGGAGGTGATGTCGATGAAGGTGACCTGGTCAGCGGCGGAGCCGAGAGCCGAACGGAGGTTGGCGATCCCGGCCGGTGGGAGCGCCACCAGAACTGCTTCGTCGTTGGTCACCCCGTCATGGACGAAGGAGGCCGTGTGCAGCAGGAATTCGTCGTCGCCGCGGTAGACGAAGGCGTCGTGCAGGAACCCAGCGAGGACGGGCGGCACGGGATCAGGGGCGCTGTCGATCAGCACTCCAACAGCTTAGTCCCGTACTGGCCGGTCGGCTTCGCGACAGCGCGTGCAATACCGGGCGCGCCGCCGCAATCGGGGGCGCCGCTGAGAATCCGGCTCCGGAGATCACGTCAACCCCGCTACCACCCGACTGAATCAGGCCGGTTCGACCAGTTCGATCAGGACGCCGCCGCCGGACCGGGGGTGGACGAAGTTCACCCGCGAGTTCGCGGTGCCGCGCCGCGGCTCGTCGTACAGGAGTTGGGCGCCGCGCTCACGCAGGGTCGCGGAGACGGCGTCGAGGTCGCGGACCCGGTACGCGATCTGCTGGATGCCGGGGCCGCGCTGGTTCAGGAACTTGGCGATCGGGGAGTCGTCGGACAGCGGTGCGAGCAGCTGGATCGACGAACCGGAGTCGCCGACCGACAGCATCGCCTCGCGAACGCCCTGCCCCTCGTTGATCTCCTCGTGCGTGACGGTCATCCCGAAGACGTCCGCGTAGTACCGGACGGCCTCGTCGAAGTCCGCCACGGCGATGCCGACGTGGTCGATCGCCTCGAACAGGGTCAAAGTCCCGATGCCGCTCTCCAGTCGCCCAGTGTCCATGGGCCCAGATTGGACCAGTTCGGGCCTCGAATCCAACGAGTGTGACCCGATCGACAACCACGTACCAGTGTGCTCGCAGGTATCGTGACAAACATGTCTGACGCCACTCGCAGCTCGCAGAACTCCAGTGTCATCGTCGCCGGCGCACGCACCCCGATCGGGCGCTTGCTGGGCGGCCTCAAAGGCTTCACCGGCGCCGAGCTCGGTGGCTTCGCGATCAAGGGCGCGCTGGAGAAGGCCGGCGTCGCGCCGGACCAGGTCGAGTACGTGATCATGGGCCAGGTGCTGCAGGCCGGCGCGGGCCAGATCGCCGCTCGCCAGGCCGGGGTCTTGGGTGGCATCCCGATGAACGTGCCCGCGATCACCATCAACAAGGTCTGCCTGTCCGGCCTGAACGCGATCGCGCTGGCCGACCAGCTGATCCGCGCCGGCGAGTACGACGTGGTGGTGGCCGGCGGGATGGAGTCGATGACGAACGCGCCGCACCTGCTGCCGAAGTCCCGCGAGGGCTTCAAGTACGGCGAGGTGACGATGGTCGACTCGATGGCGTTCGACGGACTCTGGGATGCCTTTACCGACCAGGCGATGGGCGCGCTCACCGATGACGTCAACAACTCCGGACTGAAGCTGACCCGCGAGGAGCAGGACGAGTTCGCCGTCCGGTCGCACCAGCGGGCCGCGGAGGCCTGGAAGAACGGCCTGTACGCCGACGAGGTGGTGCCGGTGGAGGTGCCGCAGCGCAAGGGCGACCCGATCGTCGTCGACTCCGATGAAGGCGTCCGGGCGGACACCTCGCTCGAGGTGCTGGGGCGCTTGCGGCCGGCCTTCGGCAAGGACGGGACCATCACCGCCGGTTCGTCCTCGCCGATCTCCGACGGCGGCTGCGCCGTGGTCGTGATGAGCAAGGCGAAGGCCGAGGAGCTCGGGCTGACCTGGCTGGCCGAGATCGGCGCGCACGGGTCGGTGGCGGGTCCGGACTCGTCGCTGCAGAGCCAGCCGGCGAACGCGATCGCGAAGGCGTGCTCGAAGGAAGGCATCGAGCCGACGTCGCTGGACCTGATCGAGATCAACGAGGCCTTCGCCTCGGTCGGGATCGCCAGCGCCCGCGAGCTGAACGTCGGCGTCGACAAGGTGAACGTCAACGGCGGCGCGATCGCCGTCGGCCACCCGATCGGCATGTCCGGCGCGCGGCTGGTGCTGCACCTGGCGCTCGAACTCCAGCGTCGCGGCGGCGGCACCGGTGCGGCCGCCCTGTGTGGCGGCGGTGGCCAGGGCGACGCCCTGATCGTTCACGTCCCCCGTAGCTGACACAGTCCCAGTAGCTGACACACTGATCTGATGCCCCGACGGACAGACCCGGTCGCCGAACTTGTCGAGCGTGCCCGGGAAGGTGAATCGCGCTCGGTCGCCCGGCTGATCTCGCTGGTCGAGGACGAATCACCGTTACTGCGCGAGGTGATGGCCGCGCTGGCCCCGCATGCGGGGCACGCGCACATCATCGGCATCACGGGGTCGCCCGGCGTCGGGAAATCCACGTCCACCTCGGCGCTGGTCACGGCGTACCGCGAAGCCGGCAAGCGCGTCGGCGTACTGGCTGTCGACCCGTCGTCGCCGTTCTCCGGCGGCGCGCTGCTCGGCGACCGCGTGCGGATGCAGGACCACGCCACCGACGCCGGTGTGTTCATCCGCTCGATGGCTTCGCGCGGGCATCTCGGCGGGCTGGCCTGGACGACTCCGCAGGCGTTGCGGGTGCTCGACGCGGCCGGGTTCGACGTCGTCCTGGTCGAGACCGTCGGGGTCGGTCAGTCCGAGGTGGAGATCGCCGGGATGGCCGATACGACGCTGATCCTGCTCGCGCCGGGGATGGGCGACGGGATCCAGGCGGCCAAGGCCGGCATCCTCGAGGTCGGCGATATTTACGTTGTGAACAAGGCGGATCGCGACGGCGTCCAGAACCTCACCCGCGACCTGCGCTCGATGCTCGGCCTGGCCGAACGCAAGGCCGGCGACTGGACCCCGCCGATCCTCAAAACCGTTGCATCCCGCAACGAAGGCGTCGCCGAGGTGGTCGCCGCGATCGAGGACCGGCTGAGCTGGATGAGCGCCAACGGCGTCCTCACCGAACGCCGCCGGGCCCGCGCCCGCGACGAGATCGAGGCGATCGCGATGACGGCGCTCCGCAACCGCTTCGCCCACCTCCACGGCGACGCCCGCCTCGACGTCCTCGCCACCAAGGTCGCCAACGGCAACACCGATCCCTACACCGCCGCCGACGAACTCATCGCCGCCCTCTGATCCCACCGGTCGGGGGTACAGTTTTGGTCGAGCAGTGGAACACTTGGCGACTCTCTGTCACATCCGAATTCGGGCAGGCGGGAGGAGGTTTTCGGCGCGCGGGGGATGGGTTCGTCTCAAGCGGCGCGCCGGTGGCTGCCATGCCCCCCGATCCGTTACAGAATAGATCTTGTAGCTGGTGAGCATTGTGCGGTGGGCTGTGTTCAGTCAGTGACATTTGGTGACTATCCGTGATACAACACAGTCGACCGAGTTGGTTGCGAACGAGGAGTGGTGACATGCCGAAGAAGCTGCTGATCTGGCTGGTCATCGCCTTTGCGGCGTTCTACCTGTTCACACAGCCCAGAGGTGCCGCAGATGCCGTGGGAGGTGCGTTCTCGGCCGTCGGCGATGCGTTCGGGAGCGTGATCGTTTTCCTGTCCGCGCTGTTCAACTGATCCTTCACTTCAAGTGTCCCGTGACGAGCATTCGTGCGGGACACTTGGTGGTGAAGGGTGTGATGACGGCATCGGTGAGGGCCGAACGGCCGACAGCGGGGTGGACAGGGGAGTGAGCGGATGGCCGGAATAGGCCTCTTCAGGATCTTCGATCCGAAGGTCAGGCGCCATCTGATCTCGGACGAGGGCGAGGTCGTCATCGACGAGGTGCGCCACCACTGGGTGGTGTTCGCCGTGCCGATGCTCGAGGTAGCCCTCGCGACCGCGTTGCTGATCACGATGCTGTGGCTCCCGCTGAAGGGTGCCGGCGTCCTGCTGGTGCTCGTGCTGGTCCTGCTCTCGCACTCGTTCTGGCGATTCCTGACCGAGCACCGGGACCGGTTCGTGGTCACGAACATGCGGGTGATGCGGATCCGTGGCGTCTTCTCGCAGACCGTCGCGACCACCCCGATCGCGCGAATCCTCGACATCACCCTGCAGAAGCCGCTCATCGGGCGGATGTTCGGCTACGGCCACTTCGTCTTCGAGTCCGCCGCGCAGGACCAGGGTTTCCGCGAGATCAAGTACGTCAGCCGGCCCGACGACCGCGATCTGACCATCCAGCGAGTCATCCAGCGAACCGGACTGCGAGCCTCTGCCAGCGTCGATGTCGTCCAGGGAGACGACGACGATTCCGACGACGACGGTACGGGCCCGATCGGGATGGATACCGCCCAGGAGATCGTCACCACCTCGACCAAGACGGCTCCCGCCCCGGCGCACCAGCACACCCGGGTCGCAGGCAACGCCTCCAAGTCGATCTTCAACTCCGAGCGCGGCAACTGGACGGACGACCCGGACCGCGACTGACCGACTCCCCCCGTACTACGAATCGCCCTGCGCCCACGCGCGGGGCGATTCGCATGTCAGCCGCGGGTCGCCGGCTATTGATCGAGTGTGGTGGAACGTACTAAAGTTACGGATCATTCGTGGTTGCGATCAGTGAAAGGTCACCAATGGCTGAGGTTCTGTTGTTCCACCACGCGCTGGGGCTCACGTCCGGCATCACCGCGTTCGCGGACGAGTTGCGGGCGGCGGGGCACACCGTGCACACGCCCGATCTGTTCAAAGGCCGCACCTTCGAGACCATCGAGGACGGTGTCGGGCACGCGAAGGAGGTCGGCTTCGGCGAGATCCTCGAGCGCGGTACCCGGTCGGCCGACAAGTTGCCGGCCGAGTTGGTGTACGCCGGATTCTCGCTCGGTGTCGTCTCCGCGCAGAAGCTGGCTCAGACCCGCCCCGGCGCGAAGGGCGCCCTGCTGTACTACTCCTGCGTGCCGGTATCCGAGTTCGGATCCGCCTGGCCGAAGGGCGTGCCGGTGCAGATCCACGGCATGGACGCCGACCCGTACTTCGTCGACGAGGGCGATATCGACGCCGCCCGCGAGTTGGTCGCGGGAACCTCCGACGCGGAACTCTTCACCTATCCCGGCGACCAGCACTACTTCGCCGACAGCACCCTCCCGTCGTACGACGCGACCGCCGCCGAACTCCTCACCACCCGAACCCTCACGTTCCTCAAGAACCTCTGACTCGAGCCGGACCGCCCATCTGGCCGGTGGGCGGTTCACGCGCGCAAGGCGAGGGTGGTGGCTCAGGTGGTGGTTTCTGCCATCCGGGAGCGGAAGGCTTCGACTGCCTGGTCGTCGCCGGCGGCCTGGGTGAGGTTCAGCTTGCCTCGGCCCCAGAGCCACAGATAGATCTCGTTGGGGTCGCCGAAGACCTCCGCGTCGACGTCGCCGTCGGAGCCCGGGGTGACCGTCGCGCTGGTCGCGTCCAGGCGGATCGTCCAGGAGCGGCCTTCGGTGGTGATGCGGATGGTCGCGTCGACGGGGTACTTGGTGTCGCCTTCCGCCCACCACGGTCCGCCCAGCATCAGCGTGAGGATCTCGTCGATGCCGTCGACGGCGAGTTCGCTGTCGATCGGGGTGGGGACGCCGTGCGCCTGCTCGATGTCGACGCGGTGGACCGCTGTCTCCAGCGCCATCCGGCGATACCAGAAGGCTGACGTGCTGTCGTACGGCGAGAACGTCCAGGTGGTCAGGTCGGTACCGGCTTGCTCCAAAGCGGTGACCACCGAGGCGCGTGCCTCGTCGTACAGGTCGAGCAGATCCCGGTCGCCGAACTCCGGCGGCCACGGATCCGGTAGCGCGCCGAGGCGAAGGATCTCGACCTTGTGCAGGTAGACGGTCGCGAGGTGTCGCACGACATCCTCGACGGTCCAGCCGGGGCAAGCCGGCACATCGGCCGCGAGCCCTAGCCGGGCAACTTCGGCGAAGCGCTCCGAATCAGCACGTAGACAGGACAGATAGAACGCGGCACGCTCAGGCGGCATAGACATGCCGCAGATCATGGCAGACCGCAGGGACACTGTCGGTTTCGCGGACAATCGACGCCGCGGCGAACGCGATCAGGTGAAGTCGCCGGCGGTGTGGCGGAGGGGTTCCAGGACGGACCAGAGCATTTGGAGTTGCTGGTCGGTCAGGCCTCGGAGGGCGAAGTCCGCGGCCACCAGGTCGGCGGTGGCGGCCTCCACCAGGTCGCGGCCCTTGGGGGTGATCTCGCAGAGGACGGCTCGGCCGTCGTCCGGGTGGGGCGTGCGGGTGACCAGTCCGGCGGCTTCGAGGCGGCGGACGATCGACGTCACCGAGGTCGGGTGGACCTGGAGGCGTTCGCCCATCTTGCCGAGGGGGAGCGAGCCGCGGCGGGAGAAGGTGAGCAGCACGAGCGCCTCGAAGCGGGCGAACGTCAGGCCGTGGTTCTTCAGGATGTCGTCGAGTTCACCGATCACGATCTGCTGGGCCCGCATCAGCGACGTGACCGCCCGCATCTGCTCGACGGCACCCCAGCGCCGGCCCCACTGCCGTGACGCCTCGTCGATCGGATCGAACGGCAGCGGCTTCTTCCTGACCATGCCCGGAAGATTAACCGTGAACCACCGCGCGGTGGCGACACCCCGCGTAGTGGTATTTAGTAGGACGTCCAAGTACTTTGGTGGGTAACAACCCCATGGAGGTCGTGATGGACGCCGAACGCATCGCCGACGGACGGAGCCGGTGGCAACAGCGGTACGACGCGTCGCGCCGCCGGGAGGCGGATTTCACCACCCTGTCCGGCACCGAGGTGGAGCCGGTCTACGGGCCGCCGGAGGGGTACGACGATCCCCGGATGGAGCGGATCGGCTGGCCGGGCGAGTTCCCGTTCACCCGCGGGCTCTATCCGACCGGATATCGCGGCCGGACCTGGACGATCCGCCAGTTCGCCGGCTTCGGCAACGCCGAGGACACCAACGCGCGGTACAAGATGATCCTCAACTCCGGCGGCGGCGGCCTCTCGGTCGCGTTCGACATGCCGACGTTGATGGGCCGCGACTCCGACGATCCGAAGGCTCTCGGCGAGGTCGGCCACTGCGGCGTCGCGATCGATTCCGCGGCTGACATGGACCGGTTGTTCAAGGACATCCCGCTGCAGGACGTCACCACGTCGATGACGATCTCCGGACCCGCCGTACCGGCCTTTGTGATGTACCTGGTCGCGGCCGAGCGCCAGGGCGCCGACATCACCAAGCTCAACGGCACGCTGCAGACCGACATCTTCAAGGAGTACATCGCCCAGAAGGAGTGGCTGTTCCCGCCGGAGCCGCACCTGCGCCTGATCGGTGACCTGATGGAGTATTGCGCCGCCAACATCCCGGCGTACAAGCCACTCAGTGTCTCCGGCTATCACATCCGCGAGGCCGGTTCGACGGCCGCGCAGGAGCTCGCGTACACGCTGGCCGACGGCTTCGGGTACGTCGAGCTCGGCCTCAGCAGGGGCCTCGACATCGACACCTTCGCCTCCGGGTTGTCGTTCTTCTTCGACAGCCACTTGGACTTCTTCGAGGAGATCGCCAAGTTCCGCGCCAGCCGCCGGATCTGGGCCCGCTGGCTGCGCGACGTCTACGGCGCCAAGACCGACAAGGCCCAGTGGCTGCGCTTCCACACCCAGACCGCCGGTGTCTCGCTGACCGCCCAGCAGCCGACACTCAACGTCGTCCGTACCGCGGTGGAGGCGCTCGCCGCGGTGCTCGGTGGCACGAACTCCCTGCACACCAACGCACTCGACGAGACGCTCGCGCTGCCGACCGACCAGTCGGCCGAGATCGCGCTGCGGACCCAGTCGGTGCTGATGGAGGAGATCGGCGTCACCAACGTCGCCGACCCGCTCGGTGGTTCCTGGTACGTCGAGGCGCTGACGGACAGGATCGAGGCGGAGGCCGAAGAGATATTTGCCCGGATCAAGGAGATGAGTCCGGACGGCACGATGACCGGCGGCATCCTGCGCGGCATCGAGGACGGCTGGTTCATGGCCGAGATCGCCGACGCCGCCTTCGAGTACCAGCAGAAGCTCGAGAAGGGCGAGAAGAAGATCGTCGGGGTGAATACCCAGACCGACACGGTGTCCGGCGGACTGGAGATCCTCCGGGTCAGCCACGAGGTCGAGATCGAGCAGTGCCGGGTGCTGGCGGCACGCAAGACGCAACGCGACGAGGACCTCGTACGTCGTACGCTATCGGCGCTGGTCGAGGCATCCCGCGGGACCGGCAGTCTGATCGAGCCGATGCTGGAGGCTGCGCGTGCCGAGGCCACGATGGGGGAGATCTGTCACGTTCTTCGGATCGAATGGGGCGAGTACAGAGAACCCGCCCGCTTCTGAGACCGAAGCGGCAGAGCCCGCCACCCAGGGGCGCCGCCGTGCCCGGACCCAGGCTCGTACCGCCGTTCAATCGCCGGACGGTCGCGGCGTGGTCGTCTGCGGATCCGACCGGACGATGCTCCGGGTGATCACCGAGCTGGTCAGCTCGGGCGAACACGTGACCGCGGTGGTCAATCCGGCGTCGCGGCACTTCGAACGGATCAGCGAGCTCGGCGCCCAGGTGCTGGGCGTCCGGGTCGTCAGCGAGTCCGTACTACGCCGCGCTGGCATCGATTCCGCAGCCGGCAAGCCGTCGGCCGCGCGAGCGCTGGTGCTGCTCGATGCCGACGACGTCCACAACGTGCACACGGCGCTGACCGCCCGGGACATGGACCCGAACCTCAAGATCGTCATCCAGATGGTCAATCCGCGACTGGGCGGCCAGTTGCACAACCTGCTCGGCGACTGCGTGGTCATCTCCGGGCCTTCGCTCGCGGCGCCTGCCTTCGTCGCCGACGCGCTGGAGGACGACGAACTGACCTGGTTCGAGGTCGGCGGGCGCCGGCTGGTCGCCGGGCCGGCCAAACTCATCCAGGCACCTCACTTGACCGTGCTCGCCGACACCACGTCGTCCGCGACTCCCGAGCTGCTGCCGTCGGCGAGCGCGGACCCGGCCGGTGACATCGTGGTGGGGACCGGCCTGCGCAACATCTGGCGTACCAAGGACGTCCGCCGGGCCGGCTGGCTGATGGCGACCCGGGACGTGATCGACCGGCGGGTCCGGATCATCGCGGGGGTGATGGCCGGGCTGATCCTGACCGGTACGGCGCTCACGCACTGGATCGCCCACGTCGAGTGGCTCCGGGCGCTCTACCTGGCAGCCGGCGCGGTGACGTCTGCCGGGATCGAGGACAACACCTTCTCGAATGCCAAGCCCTGGGCGAAGGTGGCCGCGGTCGTCGTCCAGCTCACCGGGATCGTGCTGATGGCACTGCTGACCGCGGTGATCGTCGACTCGCTGATCGGCGCCCGCCTGTCCCGGGTGATCGGCGGCGTTCGCGGCCGGCCGCGCAACCACGTGATCGTCTGCGGGCTGGGCACGGTCGGCGCCCGGGTGCTCGAGATCCTGAACGAGCGAGGCGTCGCGGTGGTCGGGGTGGAGCATGACGACGACGCCCCCGGCGTACAGACCGCTCATCGATTACGGATCCCGGTGGTGATCGGGGACAGCAGCAACGAGGAGACGCTGCGGTTGGCCGGTGTCCAGCGGGCCGATTCGGTGCTCGCGATCACCAACGGCGACATCACCAATCTCGAGTCGGCGATGGTGGTCCGCGAGCTGAACCCCACCGCCCGGATCACGATGCGGATGTTCGACCACGACCTGGCCCAGCGGGTCGAGCGCCAGTTGGAGCTCGGCCACAGCCGGTCGGTGTCGATGCTGGTCGCACCGGCCGTCGCGGCCGCGGTCGCGAACAGGCGCAGTCAGGCGACCGTCCCGGCCGGACGTCGCGTCCTGCTGCTCACCGAGGTCACCGTGGAGCGCGACTCGGTGGCCGTCGGCCGGCGGCTCGGCGAGCTCGACGAGGCGGGCGGTCTGCGGGTGCTGGCGCGGCAGGACAATGGCGACTGGGACTGGGATCCGGCGTTCGACCGGACCCTCAAAGCCGGCAGCAGGCTGGCCGTCGCGGGCACCCGGAGCGGGCTCGCGCGGCTGCTGCTGGCGACCCGCGCTCCACACCGTTCGGGGCCGTCGGAGAGGATAGGCCTATGACCGTACGTACCGACCGACTGCCGACCGGAGGCCAGCGGTGAGCCAGCCGAACTTCTCCCGTCCCGGGGCGATCGACCTGTCGTCCCTGCGCAAGCCCGCCGCACCCCGTCCGGGCGCCGCACCCGGAGCCGCTCCCGGAGCCGGAGCCCCAGCGGCGGGCGGCGGCTCGTACGTCCTGAACGTGAGTGAGCCGACCTTCCAGGCCGACGTGATCGAGCGCTCGGTCCAGGTGCCGGTGATCGTCGAGTTCCACTCGCCGCGCTCGGAGGCGTCGCTCGCGCTCAGCCCGATCCTGGTCCGGCTGTCCACGGAGTACGCCGGAAAGTTCCTGCTCACCCGGATCGACATCGACGCGAACCCGCAGTTGGCGCAGGCCGTCGGCGTGCAGACCGTGCCGCTGGTGATCGCCGTACTGCGCGGGCAGGTGGTCCCGCTGTTCCAGGGGCCCGTCGGTGAGCCCGAGGCTCGTCAGTACGTCGAGCAGTTGCTCACCGTCGCTGTTGCCAATGGCATCACGGGCCGCACGGATCCGGTCGGTCCGGCCGGTGCCGAAGAAGAGGCCGCCGAGCCCGAGCCGGACCCGCGGTACGAGGCAGCTGACAACGCTGTTGCCGCCGGTGACCTCGACGGCGCGATCGCGGCGTACGAGCTGTTGCTCAAGGAGACCCCGAACGACGCCGAGGCCAAGGCCGGCCTGGCCCGCGTCCAGCTGGTGCAGCGGACCAGGGACGTCCCGGCCGAGGTCCGGACCAGGGCCGCCGAGAACCCGGCCGACATCGAGGCGCAGCAGTTGGTCGCCGATGTGGACCTGATGGGCGGGCACGTCGAGGACGCTTTCGCCCGGCTGATCAAGACGATCCAGCTGACCGCGGGCGACGAGCGCGACGAGGTCCGCAAGCACCTGCTCGAGCTCTTCGAGGTGGTCGGAGCCGACGACGAACGCGTGATCAAGGCCCGCCGTCGCCTGATGGCCGCCCTGTTCTGAAATAGTTTTTGCCAGCGGGTGGTGCCGAACGGCGCCACCCGCTTTTTGTTTAGCTGTTGAGGATCGGGTCGGTTGTCAGCTGTTCCGACACCCGCGCCAGCAAGGCGCGGAGGGTGTCCAGCTCTTCTGTGGTGAAGGCGGCGGCCAGGCGGCGTTCCACCCCGGCGGCCCGCTCGTCTGCCTGGTCGAGGGCTTTCCGGCCGGCCGGGGTCGTGCGCGTCTCGATCACGTGCCTGTGCAGCGGATGCGGGGTGCGCTCGATCAGCTCGGCCGACTCCAGGTTGCGCAGAATCGTGGTCATCGTCTGAGGCGTCACCAGGCAGCGCCGGGCCAGCTCGGCGGCCGAGATCCCGGGTTGTTCGTCCAGGACGAAGAGCGCCGCGTACTGCGGGACGGTCAGCCCGGCCGGCTTCACCGCGGCCGACTTCACCGTGGTGAGTTCCTGCTCGACCCGCTTGAGGTGGCTGCCCAGCCGCTCTTCGAATGACATCCGCATGTCCTCATGGTACGAACCCGGGCTGTGATATGTGCATTGACAGGCATCAGTGCTCTGATTAGTCTCTGTGTTCGTATCCATCAAGGGAGGCAATGATGTTCCGACGCACAGCGGCAGTCGTCGCTCTGCTCACGCTCGCCGCCGCGGCGCCCGCGTCCGCAGTACAGGTCAGTGCTGAGGCGCCGGCGGTACGGGCCGGTGCGTGGCCGGGGACGATCAGCGGGCAGACCGCTGATCGGTATCCGGAGGGGGTGACCTGGGACCCGAGCCGGCAGGCGTTCCTGGTCGGGTCGATCGCGACCGGGCGGGTAGATGTGGTCGACCGTCATGGTCGGTCGAAGCAGTTGGTCGGTGCGGCACCGGGGATCTCGACCTTCGGGCTGCATGTGGATGTGGCGCGGAACCGGTTCCTGGTGACGTATGCGGATATCGGCAGTGGTGAGCGGTCTTCGGATGCGACGGCGGGCAAGCAGTCCGGTGTCGCGATCTACAACCTGAGGACCGGGCACTTGGAGCACCGGGTCGATCTCAATACGCCGGCGTTGAATCCGGCGGGTGGCAAGCATGGTGCGAATGACCTCGCGGTCGATGGTCGCGGCAATGCGTACGTCACGGATCCCGCGGGGGATGCGATCTACCGGATCACCCCTGGTGGAAAGGCGTCAGTGCTGGTCCGGGACGCGCGGCTGGCGTCGCCGACGATCGGGATGAACGGGATCGTCTGGGATCCGGCCGGCTACCTGCTGGCCGTCCGGTACGACACCGGCTTGTTGTTACGGATCTCGCCGACCGGTGCGATCTCCGAGGTGAAGTTGCCGAAGGCGCTGGTCGGTGGCGATGGGCTTGCACTGACGGCCGATCGCAAGCTGGTTGCCGTCACCAACAAGCTCGGGGCGCCGGGTGTCGAAGAGGTGACCGTGCTGCGGAGTACGGACAACTACCGCTCGGCGCGAGTCGTGGTGGCGAAGGCCTGGCCTGTCGGCGGTCCGACCACGGTGGCGTTGAGTCCGCACGGGATGTACGTGCTGAGCGGACGGCTCGACGTCCTGCTCGCCGGCGGCCAGTCGGACGAGTTCGACCTGCATCGCTTCTGAGGTCTTGGGAAGGCCGCCCCTGTGAAAGGGGCGGCCTTTCCATTGGTGTGAACTGTTGACAGCTCGCGTAGAAGATTTTGAGAATCATTCACATGAGTGCTGGGGAGTCGTTGGAGGTCCGGATCCATGGGTTGTTGCCGGCATTGAGTCCGGCTCAGCGCCAGGTCGCGGACGAAGTACTGCGGGATCCTGCCGCTGCGGCGTCGTCGACGATCGGGGAGTTGGCTGCTCGTTGCGCGACCTCGCTGCCGAGTGTCACCCGCTTCTGCCTGGCCCTCGGCCTGAGTGGGTACGCCGAGCTTCGGCTGGCGCTGGCGGCCGAAAGCGGACGAACCAGTGCGAGCTGGGAGCTTGGAACCGGCGGCGAAGTCGGTGCCGACGATAGTCTGGGCGACGTACTGCGTACGTTGCTGCGGGCGGACACACGTGCTCTGGAGGACACAGTGTCCGAGTTGGACCTACGTGCCCTCGGGGAGGCAGTCCGGGCGATCTCCGATGCCCGGCGGGTCGACCTGTACGCCGTGGGTGGATCGGCCACTGTTGCCGAAGACCTGCGGTTGCGGCTGCATCGGATCGGTCGTGGCGCGAACTGCTGGAGCGATGTCCACAACGCGCTGACCAGTGCGGCGCTGCTCGGTGCTGGTGATGTCGCGATCGGGCTGTCGCACAGCGGCGAGACTGTCGAAGTGCTGGAGCCGCTAGCGCGAGCCCGGAGTCAGGGTGCGCGCACTGTTGCCATCACCAACTACCCGAGATCACCGGTGGCACGGGAGGCGGACGTAGTACTGGTCACCGCTGCACGCGATGTCACCTTCCGCACTGGCGGTCTGGCTGGGCGGCACGCGCAGATGATCGTGCTCGACGCGCTGTACATCGGTGTGGCGCAGCGCGACTACTCCCTGGCTGAGCAGGCTTTTGACGTCACTGCCGAGGCTGTTGCCGGGCATCGCGTGCCGCGTTGACTCAATCGACCGGCGGGCCAGTGTAGATGCCGGCTGTGCGGAAACGCAGGCCTGGTTCGGCGTACTCCTCCAGTGCGTGTGCCGTCCAGCCGATGATGCGCGCGATCGCGAACAGCGCCTCGCCGGCGTCCGGGCGGAAGCCGTAGGCGTGCATCATCGCGGCGATGGCCAGGTCGCTGTTCGGGAACGCGGGGACCTTGTCAATGAGCTCTCGGACTGTTGCTTCAACCGGCTCATTGGCAAGCAGTTCGAACAGCGCCTCGGCGCGCGGATCGCGCTGCTGGTAGATGCGATGCCCGAACCCCGGCACAGGCTCGCCCGACCGCAGCTGATCCGACAGCGCCTCGACGGGATCCTGCAGCGCCCGGTCGAGGAACTTGTAGGCGAGTGTGGTCGCCGCACCGTGGTAGTGCCCATCAAGTGCGCCGAGCCCGGCCGACACCACGGAGTACAGGTTGGCGCGTGCGCTCGCGGCGACGCGTGCAGCGATCGTGGAGACGGCCAGCCCGTGGTCCGCCAGCAGGATCAGTACGGCGTCGAGCGATGCAGGCTTGGGGTGTGAGGCTTGCGTGGTCAGCTTCGGCCAGAGCCTGGTGCCCAGGGTGCCTTGTGTGGTCTCACCTGGAAGAGCATCCACCAGTACTCCGAGGAGACGGCTTGCGGCCGCCACCACTGACTCCGGCGCGAGGTCGAACCGCAGCGGGTCGCCAGCACCTAGTACTGCGACGGCTATGCGCAGCTGGTCCGTCATTCGTGCAGTCGGCGGCGCTACAGCCATCGCAGCGCTGGCCAGCTCCACCTGTGCCGGGGGAGCGGGGAAGGGGTCCTGCTCGGCCAGCTCGCCGGTCCACAGCAGGTGTGCAACCGACTCGACCGTGCTGGTCGTCGCCAGTTCGCGCGCAGGCCGACCGCGGTAGTAGAGCTCGTCGTCCTGGAGCAGACTGAGCTCTGTCTCGATCCGTTCGACCACGCCGGTGTGCTCAACGCTCCGGCTGGCAAGACGCTCCACGTCGGCAGCCGCGAACAGGCTGCTGCGCTGGCCGCGAGCACGGACGCTGGTGAGCTGTCCGCGGCTGACGTAGGCGTAGATCGTCTCCGGCTTCACGTTCAGCCGGCGGGCGACCTCGGCCGTGGTCAGGTAATTCTCGTCACGCTGCTGCGTCATCCACCGCTCCGGGAGGCGCTCATATTGACTGGATCAACATTGACAATACTTGATTCCAGTTCAAGTCTGAGACTTATGTCAACCATTGTCGAAGGAACCGTCGAAGGACCGATCGAGGTACCCGCCGGACTGCGCAACGTCGTCGTGACCGAGACCCGGCTCGGCGATGTCCGCGGTGACGAGGGCTTCTACCACTACCGGCAGTACTCCGCGATCGACCTGGCTCGCTCGAAGACCGTCGAGGATGTCTGGTTCCTGCTGTTCGAGGGGCGGCTGCCCGACGCGGCCGAGCGGGCTGCCTTCGTAGCGGAACTCGCGCCCTTGCGCGTCCTGCCGCCCGAAGTACGGGCTGTATTGCCTGCCGTGGCGGCGGCCGGATCGTCTTTCAATCCGCTTGCCGGGTTGCGGACTGCCTTGTCGTTGCTGGCCGCGGCTCGTCAGCTGCCGCCGCTCTGGGATGCGGATCCGGCTCGGCGGAAGGCCGACGCGATGCTGGTCTGCGCGGTGACGCCGACGATCCTGGCCGCGCTGTACCGGTTGCGGGAGGATCTCGAGCCGTTGGAGCCCAGAGAGGATCTGGGTGCCGCGGCTCATTGGCTGTACCTCGTCACCGGCGAGGTGCCGGACGAGGCGAAGGCCCGGGCGATCGAGCACTACCTGATCTCGACGATCGACCACGGTTTCAACGCGTCGACCTTCACCGCGCGGGTGATCGCCTCGACGGGCGCCGATGTGGTGTCGGCTGTTGCCGGTGCGATCGGGGCCTTCTCGGGTCCGCTGCATGGTGGGGCGCCGGATCGCGCATTGGCCAGCTTGGACGAGATCGGTACGCCGGACCGGATCGACGCGTGGGTCCGCGCGAAGGTCGGCTCGGGCGACCGGATCATGGGCTTCGGGCACGCGGTCTACCGCACCGAGGACCCGCGATCGCTGATGCTCCGCGACATCGCCCGCGAACTCGGCGGCGACCTGGTCGACTTCGCCACCACGGTCGAACAGCGCATCGTCGAGGTCCTGGCCGAACTCAAACCCGGCCGCAACCTCTACGCGAACGTCGAGTTCTACGCCGGCGTGGTGATGTCGATCTGCGACCTGCCCCGGGCGATGTTCACCCCCACCTTCGCCACCAGCCGAGTTATCGGCTGGACCGCCAACATCCTCGAACAGGCCGGCACCTCGAAAATCATCCGCCCCTCAGCCCGCTACGTAGGCGAAGCACCCCCGGTCCCCGTGCCTTGTTGACCACGACTGCGGCCGCCCGCCACCTGCCCCGACCCCACTCTGCCGACGTGGTTGGCCGCCCGCCGGTGGGTTCGCCCCCCTTTGTTGGGGTTCGCCCCTCTTGTGGTGGTTCCCCCATTGCTAGACCAATGGGGGAACCCTTACAGCGAGGGCTAAGCCGCGCCTTCGCCGCCCGGAGTACTAGGTGGCTGGTTTGAAGTGCATGGCGCCGTCGGCGAGCGAGGTGTAGCGGAGGGAGAGGAAGTCGCGCGGGTAGTTCTGCCGGAGTCGCCAGGGGCCGTAGGAGCCCTGGCGGGGCAGGAGGTTCGCGGCGCGGCGGATGTAGCCCGAGGACAGGTCGACCACCGGTCGCGCGGGGGCGTCGTACTCGGCCGGGTCGATCTCCGGGACGCAGATGCTGGTGCCGGTGCGGTCCAGGTGGTTCAGCAGCCGGCAGACGTACTGCGAGGTGAGGTCGGAGCGCAGCGTCCAGGAGTTGTTGGTGTAGCCGATGCACCAGGCCAGGTTCGGTACGCCGCTGAGCATCATGCCTTTGTAGACGAAGGTGTCGTGCGGGTCGATCGAGTGGCCGTCCACGGTCAGTTTGATCTTGCCCAGGGCAACCATCTGCAGGCCGGTCGCGGTCACCACCAGGTCGGCCTGCAGTTCGTCGCCGGAGCGGAGCCGGATCCCGGTCGGGGTGAAGGTCTCGATCTCGTCCGTGACCACCGACGCCGTACCGGCCCGAAGCGCCTCGAACAGGTCCGCGTCCGGGACGAGGCAGAGCCGCTGGTCCCACGGCTTGTACTTCGGGGTGAAGTGCGGATCGGCCGGGATGTGCGGTGGGAGTTGCTTGGCGGCTGTGCTGTTGAGCAACCAGGCGGCGTGGGCGGGCCACCTCCTGAATGCGGCGTAGACGGCCGAACTGACAGCGACGTTCTTGGTGCGGATCAGCCGGTGCGCCAGCTTCTCCGGGAGCACCTCGCGGAGCCGGTCCGAGAAGGCGTCATGTGCCGGCCGCGAGGCGACGTAGCTAGGCGTGCGCTGCAGCATCGTGACGTGGGCTGCCTCCGGAGCCATCGCCGGGACCAGCGTCACCGCGGTCGCGCCGCTGCCGATCACCACCACTCGCTTCCCGGCGTAGTCGAGATCCTTCGGCCAGTGCTGCGGATGGACGACCGTGCCGCCGAAGGTGTCGAGGCCGGGGAAGGGCACCTCGTAGCCGGAGTCGTAGTTGTAGTAGCCGGTGCAGACATAGAGGAAGGAGCAGGTGTAGGACTCCTCGTTCGTCTCCACAGTCCAGAGCGCGTCGGTCGACGACCAAGACGCCTGTACTACGTGCCGCCCGAACCGGATGTGTTTGTCGATCCCGTACGTCTCTGCGGTCTCGTGGAGGTACTCCAGGATCGACGGGCCGTCGGCGATCGCCTTCGCCGCGGTCCACGGATGGAACGGGAAGCCGAGCGTGAACATGTCCGAGTCGGACCGGATGCCGGGGTAGCGGAACAGGTCCCAGGTGCCGCCGAGGTTCTCACGACCCTCGAGGACGGCGTACGACCGGCTCAGCGCCTGGGTCTGCAGCCGGTAGGCGGCGCCGATCCCGGACAGGGCCGGCACCGACGATCAGTACGTCCAGGTGCTCCACGAGTTCCTCCTGGGTGCCGGTTGAGGTCCTGTTGAGTACATGGTCAACGGTAGGCGATCGGGCGAGGGTGGAGCTGTCGGTGTCCGCTATCTCACCTGGGGTGATCTCTTCTCATGATCGAGAACTTCCTGGTCGGCCTTGTCGATTCCGCTGCCGCCCGTTCGTCAGCAAGATGTCCAGTACAAACCCCAGACAAGGGAGCCAGAGATGGCGCAGTACATGTTCCTGCTGTACGACACCGAAGAGTTCTACGACAACATCACGGCGGAGGACTGGCAGGCGACGATGAAGCTGCACAACGCCTTCGCGGAGGCGGTCGAGGCGGCCGGTGCGAGCCTTTTCGGTGGCGCGGCGCTGGAGAAGTCGACCACCGCGAGCACGGTGCGGCAGGCCAGTGGCGAGCCGTTGGTGACCGACGGGCCGTTCATCGAGACCAAGGAGGCGCTCGGCGGCTTCTACCTGGTCGAGGCCAAGGACCTTGATCAGGCGCTCGCGCTGGCGAAGCTCTGCCCGGCGGGCAACGTCGAGGTCCGTCCGGTGATGGACACCGGCGAGGGATCGACCCCACCGGCCTGATCGAGATCTGCCGATCGAGGTCTGCGGTCGAAATTTGTGGATCGAGGCTTGCTGACCTGGAGCTGGACGAGCTCGCCGGGCTGATCAGCGAGGTCGGGTGAGCGAGTTCGGCTGATGGAGTTCGGGGAGATTCGGGAGCGGGGGAGTCGCGGGTGACGTCTGCGCGGGAGATTGCGCGGGTGGTGGACGAGGCGCACCGTGGGCATTGGTCCACGGTGCTGGCCTCGACCGTCCGGCTGACCCGGGATCTCGATCTGGCCGAGGACTGCACCCAGGACGCGTTCGTCCAGGCGCTGAAGACCTGGCCGGACGGGATCCCGGACAACCAAGCTGGCTGGCTCACCACGGTCGCCCGACGGCTGGCGCTCGACCGGCTCCGGCGGGAGACGACCCTGTGGCGGAAGCTGCCGCTGCTGATCGAGGATCCGATCTCGCCGGGGGAGGTCGAGCAGCCGACCGATCCGCTGCGGCTGGTGTTCACCTGCTGTCACCCGGCGCTGGCTCGTGACTCTCAGGTGGCATTGACGCTGCGGCTGATCTGCGGTCTGACCACCCGCGAGGTGGCGGCCGGACTGCTGATCAGTGAGGCGACGGCGGCCGCGCGGATCACCAGGGCGAAGAAAAAGATCGCGGCCGCGGGTATTCCGTACCGGATCCCGGCCGACGAGGAGCTGCCGGAGCGCCTCGACGTCGTACTGACCGTGGTGCAGCTGGTTTACACGGCCGGGCATGTGGCGGCGGGGCCGGAGCTGACCAGGGCCGACCTGACCGGGCGGGCGCTCGAGCTGGCGGGGTTGCTGGTGAGGTTGATGCCGGCCGAGCCGGAGCCCCAAGCCCTGCTGGGGTTGCTGCAGATGACCCAGGCGCGCGGCGATGCCCGGGTCAGCGAGGACGGCGAGTTGGTGCTGCTGGCCGATCAGGATCGCTCGCGGTGGGACGTGCGGCTGCTGGCCGAGGGCGTTTCGCGGGCGACGACCGCGTTGCAACAGGGGCAAGGGCAGGGACACGGCCGGTTCGCGTTGCAGGCCGCGGTGTCCGGGTTGCATGTGACCGCGTCGTCCTGGGACGAGACGGACTGGCATCAGGTGGTGCGGATGTACGACGCGATGCTGATCAGCTGGCCGTCGCCGATCGTCGCGCTGAACCGCGCCGCCGCGCACAGCCTCGTCCCCGGCGCCGACCTGATCGCCGTACTCGCCGAGCTCGATGCCCTGAGCAATGAAGTGGCCCTGAAGTCGTATGCGTACCTGTCTGCCGCGCGTGCCGATGTGCTCGCTCGACTGGGCCGAAAGGAGGCCGCTGTCCAGGCGTACGACGAAGCCATCGGCCTGACAGTCAACGGCGCCGAGCAACGCTTCCTCCGTCGCCGCCGCGCAGCCCTGACCGAAGACTGAACCCGCCGACCGGCCGCCTGCACCCACAGGTCGGCTCACCCGGAACTGCAGTCTCGCGAAGGTCTGCCGGATCGTGCACCGTCTGCTGGTCGCCGACTACCAGGTGACCGCGGAGGTGGCCGAGACCAAGCGACCGCGAGGGTGGCCGACGACCAGGTGATCGCGGAGATCGGGCCCGGCGGACAGCGTAGGTTGAGGGTGTGGCGAGTTTTGCGGGGTTCCCGGCCGGTTTGCTGACCGAGCGCTTGCGGCTGCGGCGCTGGCTTCCGTCGGACGCGGAGGAGTACCGCGGGTTGTGGACCGAGCGGGATCCGCGGTCGGTGCGCCGGATCGACGCGGACGGGCATCCGACGGTGGAGGAGATCCGCGAGCGGCTGATGGACAATCCGCTGGCGGCTGAGCACGGGTTGGGGTTGCTACCGATCGAGCGGCGGGACAACGGCGAGTTCATCGGGTATTGCGGACTCACTGTCGGCCACGCATCGTTCGACGAACCGGAGATCGCGTACGAGTTGGCCAACCGGGCGCACGGGCAGGGGTATGCCACCGAGGCTGCCCGGGCTGTTGTCGAGGCGGCGGTACAGACAGGACGGCAG
The DNA here is from genome assembly GCF_014217565.1 of Kribbella qitaiheensis. Taxonomy (NCBI): domain Bacteria; kingdom Bacillati; phylum Actinomycetota; class Actinomycetes; order Propionibacteriales; family Kribbellaceae; genus Kribbella; species Kribbella qitaiheensis. The sequence goes on along the minus strand of NZ_CP043661.1, from coordinate 1,596,575 downwards.
CGGTTGTGGGCGACGGTGCGCGAGTGGGACACCGCGTCGTTCCGCGTGCTGGAGAAGCTCGACTTCCACCACAGCGGCCGGGTGACCGCGGATCGCGAACGCGGCGACTCGATCTGGATGACCCGTGAGCTCAGCCGGCCGGCAACGGAGAAGTGACCGGTGCAGTCAGCGAATGAGTTCTTCCGGCAGTACCAGGAGTTGGAGGGCTTGCAGGCCGAGGGGCCGATCGAGCTGATCGGGCAGGGCATGGAGGGAGCCGTCTTCGATCTCGGTGGTGACCTCGTCGGCAAGACCTGGTTCAACAGGTCGGCTGCGGAGGTCTGGCCACTGCAGGCGTTCTTGAACGAGCTGAGCAGTCAGCGGCTGTCTTTCCGTACGCCGGAGATCCGCGTGGTGGACGAGGTGGATGGTCGGGCTGTCAGCATCGAACGCAAGCTGCCCGGTACACCGCTGCGTGAAGCCGTCGAGTCGGGCTTGGTCAGCCGAGACGACGCGCTCGAGCTGTTCGTCGAGGTGGTTACCGCCCTCGGCGGCACGTCTGCCGGGTCCGCGAGCAGGGCGCTACCGGCGGCCGAGGAGCAAACACCGTTCTACACTCCCCACCTGCCGCCGGACCTCTCCCGGAACGGGCGCCTCCGGCAGGACGCGCCTTCTGTAACCTCCACGAGTAGCCACCTACCGTCGGACGCGTCTTCTGTAACCTCCACGAGTAGCCGCCTACCGTCGGACGCGTCTTCTGGGCCGTCCTGGGGGGAGGCGCTGGCGGATCTCGTACTGCGACGTGCGGTCGCGTCTCGGCAGTTGCTTTCGGAGGACCTGACCGGGTTCGACGAGCTGGTCGAGGTGGTCGTGACGCGCCTTCGTGAGGTTGTGCTGGCGAAGGCGAGCATCGTGCACGGCGACATCTGTCAGCCGAATATCCTCGTCGATCCGGCGCTGGGCGGAGCCGCGGGTGGTCGCCGGGCAGGGGCGACTGCTGTTCTCGATTGGGGTTTCCTCACCACGGCCGGCGACAACACCTTCGACGCTGCCACTGCCGCCGGGTTCTTCGACATGTACGGGCCTGATGCCGAAGCGCTCGACGCCGAACTGCTGGAGCGCTTCGAGAAACTGGGGCACTCGCGGGACCGCATGCACCTCTACCGAGTCGCCTATGCGCTCATCACCGCCACGATCTACAGCCCCACCACGCGCGACGGCCACTACCGCTGGTGCCTCCGCAACCTCACCACCCTCCGCCACATCCTCACCTGACGGGGGCCGGTGTGGTCAGGGGATGGGGTTGCCGTCGCGGAGGTGGTGGAGGGTGGTGGGGGAGCTGAGGACGGCAGGGAGACGGCGTTGATTGAGGGGACTGACGAGGCCGGCGAGTTCGTCGGCGGCGTACCAGCCGAGGCCGAGGATCTCGAAGCCGTCAGGGTGCAGGGTGTCGATGAGTGACGGGTCGTGCACGCCGCCGTCGTACAAGATCTCGATCGCGTCGCCCCAGCCCTCCCAGCGGGGCAGCCAGTCGATCGCGATCACGCCGGACAGCGGGAGCGAGACGCCGAGTTCCTCTTCCATCTCCCGGAGCGCGCCGGTCGCGGGGTCCTCGTCCGGCTCGACCACGCCACCGGGCAGTTCGAGATCGCTCTTGTAGCTGACCTTGCACAACAGCACCCGGCCGCCGGTATCGCGGATCACCACGTGCGCGATCACCCGCTTCTTCGGCAGCACCGAGTCCATCAACGCGGTCCACCCGGTCACTGTGTCCGCGCGCGGATCGTCCCGGCGCAGACCGTAGATCGCCAGATCCCGGCGTTCACCTTGCAGCGTGGCGCCGCCCCGGAGCAGCCCCTCGCGCCGGAACCCGGAGCGGATCGCGACCCGCGCCGACGCCCGGTTCTCCGGATCCACCTCGACCTGCAGACGTTCCAGCCCGAGCTCACTGAAGGCATAGACGACGATGAGCTGCACGGCACGACGCGCGATGCGGCGTCCCCGGTACGGCTTGAAGGTCGACCAGGTGATGGTGCCGACGCCGTCCGCGGTACGGCGCGCCGCGACTGTCCCGACCGGCCCGGAGACTCCGGCCAATTCCACGACGAAGGCCACGAGCGACCGATCCTCGGCATACAACTGATGCCAGCGCTCGACGGCCGCAGCTAGCCCGTCCTGCGGCGTGACCCCGTCGAGGTCGAACCAGCGGACGATCTCTTCGTCGGTCAGCCCATGCGCGACCTCGATGTCGTCGCCCCGCCACGGGCGCAGCGTCAACTCACCATCACTCAACGTCGGCTGCGGCGGCACACCAGTCACCCGATGAACGCTACCCGCTGCCCCCTAGCGTCCAACCGCCTGGTGGACCTTTGCGCGAAGGTGACAACGTCGCCCCGCGCCCGCAACCTTTACCTCCTCGGGGCGACACTTCCATACGCAGTTCCGCTGGTGGGTCGCTGGTGTCACCACCGCGACCAACCTGCCGGTTGACCCGACCTACACGCCGACCTTCAGCCTGACGGTCAACTGACCTGAAAGACAGCTGGGCGGTGTTGCCTGAGGCAACACCGCCCAGCCGTTGTACTACGCGTTGTGGCGGAACCAGATCGTGCCGAGCGGCGGGACGGAGATCTCGGCGCTGCTCGCCATTCCGTGCCAGCCTTCGCCGTTCGCGTCGACGCCGCCGAAGTTGCCGACGCCCGAGCCGCCGTAGTCGCCCGCGTCGGTGTTGACCAGCTCGTCCCAGTGACCGGCGTACGGGAGGCCGAGCCGGTAGCCGTGGTGCGGGACCGACGAGAAGTTGGCGACGCAAGCGAGCGTGGGTTGCCCCTCGTCGCCGTACCGGACGAAGGAGAAGACGTTGTTGCTTGCGTCGTTCGCGTCGATCCAGGAGAACCGCTCCGACGCGTGATCGGTGGCCCAGAGCGCCTTCGTGTCGCGGTAGTTGCCGTTCAGGTCCTTGACCAACTGCTGCAGACCCCGGTGGTCGGAGTGGTCGAGCAGCCACCAGTCGAGTTCGCCCTTCTCGGACCACTCGGACTCCTGCCCGAACTCGCAGCCCATGAACAGCAACTGCTTGCCGGGATGCGCCCACTGCATCGCCAGGAACGCCCGCACGTTGGCGAGCTGCTGCCACCGATCGCCCGGCATCTTGCGCAGCAGGGAGCCCTTGCCGTGCACGACCTCGTCGTGAGAGATCGGCAGCACGAAGTTCTCGGAGTACGCGTACATCATCGAGAACGTCAGCTCGTGGTGGTGGTACTGGCGGTGCACCGGCGCGTGCTCCAGGTAGCTGAGCGCGTCGTTCATCCAGCCCATGTTCCACTTGAAGCCGAAGCCGAGTCCGCCCAGATGCGTCGCGCGGGTGACGCCCGGCCACGAGGTGGACTCCTCGGCGACGGTGATCACGCCGGGAACGCGCTTGTAGAGCGTCGCGTTCATCTCCTGCAGGAACGACACCGCCTCGAGGTTCTCGCGGCCGCCGTACTGGTTCGGCACCCACTGACCCTCTTCGCGGGAGTAGTCCAGGTAGAGCATCGAGGCGACCGCGTCGACCCGGAGGCCGTCGATGTGGAACTCCTCGGCCCAGTAGACCGCGTTCGCGACCAGGAAGTTCCGCACCTGCGGCCGGCCGAAGTCGAACACCAGCGTGCCCCAGTCGGGCTGCTCGCCGCGGCGCGGATCCGGGTGCTCGTACAGCGGCGTGCCGTCGAAGCGGGCCAGAGCCCAAGCATCCTTGGGGAAGTGCGCCGGCACCCAGTCGACCATCACGCCGATACCGGCCTGGTGCAACGCGTCGACCAGGAAGCGGAAGTCGTCCGGATCGCCGAAGCGCGACGTCGGCGCGAAGTACGAGGTGACCTGATAGCCCCACGACCCACCGAACGGGTGCTCCATCACCGGCATCAGCTCGACGTGGGTGAAGCCCATTTCGGTGACGTAGGCAACGAGTTCGTCGGCGAGTTCGCGGTACGACTTGCCCTTGCGCCAGGAGCCGAGGTGGACCTCGTAGACGCTCATCGGCTCGGCGTACGCCTGGGAGGCGGCGCGGCGATCGATCCAGGCGGCGTCCTGCCACTCGTACGTCGACTCGTGCACGACGGAGGCGTTCGCGGGCGGCGTCTCGGCCAGGTTCGCCATCGGGTCGGCCTTCTGCCGCCATACTCCGTCGCGACCACAGATGTCGAACTTGTACCTCGTGCCGGGACCGACGCCGGGGATGAAGAGTTCCCAGACACCGGACGAACCCATCGTGCGCATCGGATGCGCGCGGCCGTCCCAGAAGTTGAAGTCGGCGGTCAGCCGGATGCCCTGCGCGTTCGGTGCCCAGACGGCGAACGACGTCCCGGTCACCGAGCCGGTCGGTCCGTCGTACCGGCGGACGTGCGCGCCGAGCACCGTCCACAGCTGCTCGTGCCGGCCTTCGCCGATCAGGTGCAGGTCCATCTCGCCGAGTGACGGCAGGTACCGGTACGGGTCGTCGACCTCGGCCGCGGGGCCGTCGGTGTAAGTGACCTCGAGCCGGTAGTCCGGCACCTTGTCGACCTCGAGCACGCCGACCCAGACGCCTTCGAACTCGTGCACCAACTCGATCCGCTCGTCGTCGAACACCGCGGTCACCGACTGCGCGAACGGCCGCAATGCCCGCAACGTCACGGCGCCGTCGCCGAGATGCGGACCGAGCACCTGGTGCGGGTCGTGATACGTCCCGCTCACCAGTTGTTCCAGCACCTGACGTTCGACCGGCACGGCCACCAGCCCGACGGGCTTGGCCGGAGCATCCACAGCCGCGGCGGCGTGCTCGGGTTCACTCATCGCCTCAGACATCGGCGCCCCGGCCACCTCGCCCACTTCGGTGTCCTGCTCACTCGAATCCATACACCCCATCCTGCCCGATCATCAGCACATCTTCTGCACCCCGTACCCGAACCCCCCACAACTACACAGCCGCGTCGGATTCACCGCAGGTCAGGCGTTGTGAGACTGCTCCACGCCGGCCGCGCCAGATGAGATTATTGGTTCGGATTGCCGGGTATTAGCTGGAACTCAGTTGTGCGGCGGCGGCCAGCGGGATCGGCAACCAGGTCGGCCGGTTGCGGGCCTCGTAGAGCGTCTCGTAGATCACCTTGTCGGCCAGGAACGCGCTCAACAGCACGCCTTGGTCCCGTGGATCCGTCCCGGCCACCTCTGCATACCCGTCGCAGAAGGCGTTCCTGTTCCTGTTCGCCCATTCCGCTGCCCGGTAGGCGATCTGCTGGTCGCCCCGGTGGTCGGCCAGCAGCGATCGTGCCGCGTAGTCGAACGACCGCAGCATCCCGGCGATGTCCTTGATCGGGGTGTCCAGCGCGCGCCGCTCGATCAGCGACTTGGCCGGCTCGCCCTCGAAGTCGATCAGCTTCCAGCCGGTGATCGTGCGCAGCACCTGACCCAGGTGGAAGTCACCATGGATCCGCTGCACAGTCACCGGTACGTCGTACGCGGCGAGCGCGTCGAACGCGCGGGTCAGCCCCACGGCGAACTCGCCGAGCTCGGGGATCGCCGCGACCGCCTTGTCGAGGCGGCGCTTCATCGCGGCCGCATGCTCGACCATCTGCGTCGGTTCCCAGATGTCGGTGCCGAGGGCCTTGGCCAGCTCGGCATGCACCTGTGCGGTGGCCGCGCCGAGTCGGTGCGACTCACCCGCGAAATCGCCACCGACCTCCTCGGCGTGCAGATCCGCCTCGGCGTACAGGTCCCGGACCGAGGTGGTCGCGTACGACCAGCCGTCGGTCGCGTTCTTCTGGAACGCCGTCATCATGCCCAGGTCGCCCGAATCGGTGCCGCCGCCGGCGCGCGGCCAGGAGCCACGCGCCGTACCGAGCACCTCGGGCACCAACTCGGAACCCGCCTCGGTGAGCGCCGACTCGATCTCGACGCCGGGATTGCTCCCGGGCTCGAGCCGGCGGAACACCTTCAGCAGGGCGGTGTCGCCGAAGACCAGCGACGTGTTGCTCTGTTCGACCGTGAGGACGAGCGACTGCGCGTTCTCCGGTACGACGATCGTGCGCTCCGGCGCGTGCACCGGGTGGAACTCCAGCCCGGTCAGCGTGCGGCCGTGGGTGAGCGCGTCCAGCCAGTACGGCGTCGCTTCCTTGTCGTGCAGCGCGTCGTACACCCAGACCTTGGTGTCACCCAGGTCCGGCTCCTCCCAGTCACCGACCAGCGCGTGGCCCAGGTTCTCGGGCGGCGTGCGGCGGTAACTGAGCGGCAGCTGGTAGACCCGGATCGCGTTCTCCGCGCCGGGAGGCCCGGCGCAGTAGACGAATCCGATCCGGACCGCAGGCCAGACGCCCTCGTCCGACAACCAGGCCGAGGTGGCCATCGCATCGACATGGACGTCGTGTCCCTTCTCTGAGAACCATCGCTGGTTGGCACAGAAGGACTGGACCTGGTCCAGATGGAAATTCACGAAGAGCTCTCCTCACGATTGGCCTGGGAGACCGGCAGCCGGAACCAGTAGAAGCCGTGCGCACCCAAAGTGAGCAGGTACGGCAGCTCGCCGATGGTCGGGAAGTGCACCCCGCCGAGCAACTCGACCGGCTCCACTCCTTGCCACTGCCGGAGATCCAGTTCGATCGGCTGCGGGAAGCGTGACAGGTTGTTCACGCACAGCACGACGTCGTCACCGAACTCACGGACGTACGACAGCACGCTCGGGTTGGAACCGCCTAGGTCAGTGAAGGTACCCATCCCGAAACACGGGTGCTGCTTGCGGGTCTGGATCATCCGCCGGGTCCAGTGCAGCAGACTCGACGCGTTCTCCATCTCCGCCTCGACGTTGACGGCCTGGAACCCGTAGACCGGGTCCATGATGACGGGCAGGTTGAGCTTGCCCGGCGTGGCCGTCGAGAACGACGCGTTCCGGTCCGGCGACCACTGCATCGGCGTCCGGACGCCGTCGCGGTCACCGAGCCAGATGTTGTCGCCCATGCCGATCTCGTCGCCGTAGTACAGGATCGGCGAGCCGGGCAGCGACAGCAGCATCGCGGTGAACAGTTCCATCCGGTTCACGTCGTTGTCGAGCAACGGCGCGAGCCGGCGGCGGATGCCGATGTTGGCCTTCATCCGCGGGTCCTGGGCGTACTCGCCCCACATGTAGTCGCGCTCTTCGTCGGTGACCATCTCGAGGGTGAGCTCGTCGTGGTTGCGCAGGAAGATGCCCCACTGACAGGTCTCCGGGATCTGCGGGGTCTGGGCCAGGATCTCCGAGATCGGGAACCGCGACTCACGCCGCACGCCCATGAAGATCCGCGGCATCACCGGGAAGTGGAACGCCATCTGGCACTCGTCGCCGCCGGACTCGCGGTCGCCGAAGTACTCCACCACGTCGCCGGGCCACTGGTTCGCCTCGCAGAGCATGACGCGATCGGTGTAGTTCGCGTCGACCTCCTTGCGGACCCGCTTCAGGAACTCGTGCGTCCTGGGCAGGTTCTCGCAGTTGGTGCCCTCCTCCTCGAACAGGTACGGCACCGCGTCCAGCCGGAAACCGTCGACGCCGAGGTCGAGCCAGAACTTCAGCGCCTCGATCATCGCGTCGCCGACGGCCGGGTTCTCGAAGTTCAGGTCCGGCTGGTTGGAGTAGAACCGGTGCCAGAAGTACTGCTGGCGGACCGGGTCCCAGGTCCAGTTCGACGTCTCGGTGTCGACGAAGATGATCCTCGCGTCGCTGTACGCCGTGTCGGTGTCCGACCAGACGTAGAAGTCGCCGTACGGGCCGTCCGGGTTGGTGCGGGACTCCTGGAACCAGGGGTGCTGGTCCGAGGTGTGGTTCATCACGAAGTCGACGATGACGCGCATGCCGCGCGCGTGCGCGGCTTCCATGAACGCGGCGAAGTCGGCGATCGTGCCGACCTCCGGCATCACGTTCGTGTAGTCGGAGATGTCGTAGCCGCCGTCACGCAGAGGTGAGGGGTAGAACGGCGGTAACCACAGACAGTCGACACCGAGCCACTCGAGATAGTCGAGTTTCTCGGTCAGGCCTTGCAGGTCGCCGATGCCGTCGGCGTTCGAGTCCTTGAAGGACCGCACCAGAACTTCGTAGAAGACAGCCCGCTTGAACCACAGCGGGTCACTCTTCGTCAGTCCGTGGTGCTGCTCCGGCAGCATGTCGGTCACGCTCACCTCCAATGGGTGTCATCCCTCGGTCCAAACCTAGCTCTACAAAGGTTTGCGGTCGCCCAGTTCGATCCGGCGACGCGCGGGTGGACACGCTTTCTCCGGGCTGCATCTGTTTCCCTTACCCGTCAGACGGTTTCTCAAAAGGAACGGTGCTGATCCGGTCGCGCCCGGGTGCTGTGATGACGCCGTGGGATGGCGGTGCCCAATTCGAGCCCCACCCCACCGCCCCAGTCGCCCTGGCCGGCGTTGCGCTCAGTGTGCCGGGCGTTTGCCAGTACATGCAAATGGGGGCCTGATCGCCCTATCTACGGGCCGATTCGTGACGTGTCGTGCGTTGCTTCCGCGGTCCGCGGAGGTTACTTTCCGGCACCCGGTGACCTGCGCGGCCGGCGGACGTATTTGGTGAAACCGGCGCGTTCGGCGTCGGCCTCGGTGCGGAACCAGACCTCGGGTCTGGTCCGGCCGTAGTACGGCGATTCGGGGGTGTGGAAGAGCATCGACTGCGCGTTGCCCTTGATGGTGAAGCCGTCCGGCGGGCCTTGATGCTGGACCGCTTCGGCCGATCCTTCGCCGTACCGCCCGGGGGGCACGTCGTCCAGCTGTTCGTCGAACAACGTCGGCTCGTGGGATTCGCCGGCATCCATCCGTTGCGAGAACAGCGCCTGCGGCACAACAGGCTCTGCTTGTACTACGGGGGGCCGGCGTCGGCTCGGGTCGCACCACGGGCTCGGGGGAGCGGCGGGGTGCGGCTTCCGGCGTACTGGCTGTTCTTGCGCCGGCGCCGACCAGGACTTCCGTTTTCTGCTCGGCGGGCCGGCCGGCGGATGCTGGTGCGACCTGGGGTTGCCGTCGGCGGGCCAGCAGGAACCAGGTGATGATCGCGCCGAGCAGAAAGGCCAGCAGGGACCACGGCCAGTTGTTGCGGAAGAGCCAGCTCATCGGCGGACGCCCTTCAACCGGGCCGGTGCGACCCGGAAGACCAGCCAGGCGGCGGCGCTACCGAGTACGAACGCGACCAGCAGCAAGATCCAGACCTGCGCGATCAGCCAACTCATGGATTCCCCTACGAATCTATGGACCGTGCGCGAGGACCTTACTCCGTCCTGTCTCGGTCCCGCACTTCAACCCGCCGGCCGATACAGCGGGCGTATAGGTCCTGCCACCAGACTCGGCCCAACTGGCAACACCGCCCAAGCAGGCGAGAGCAGGTGACCGCATGACGTCCCAGGTGACGACCAGGCCGGTGGAGAACCGAGCTCCCACCAGAAGTTGGTGGCGACGGCATTGGCCGGAAGCGACCGTCGTCATCGCCGTACTGGTGGTGCTGGCCGCGACCAGCAACGCGTACGGCTACCACCGCGACGAGCTGTACTTCCTGGCCTGCGGTAAGCACCTCGCCTGGGGCTATCCCGACCAACCACCGCTGACGCCGCTACTGGCCGTACTGGGTGACGCGATCTCACCCGGCTCGCTCTGGGCGTTCCGCCTGCCGGCCACGATCGTGTCCGCGGCGTCTGTCGTCTTCGTCATCCTCATCGCCGCGGAGATGGGTGCCTCGCGCCGCGCTCGGGTGATCGCCGCCCTCACCATGGCCACCTCGGCCGTCGTATTGATGGCCGGTCATCTGCTGATGACCAACACCACCGACTTCTTCTTCGCAGCTCTGATGAGCTGGCTGCTGGCCATGTACATCCGGACCCGTACTGCGTGGCTCCTGCTGCTCATCGGTGTCGTACTGGGGATCGGCCTGCTCAACAAGACCCTGCTCGCGCTGCTTGCATTGGCGTTCGTGATCGGCCTGCTGGTGGCCGGCCCGCGATCCGCCCTGCGCAGCAAGTGGCTGCTCGCCGGTGCACTCGCCGCCCTGGTCATCGTCGCGCCGAACCTGATCTGGCAGGCCACGAACGGCTTCCCGCAACTGGACATGGCCAACGCGATCCAAGGTCGGGTGGTAGCCGGCGGACGCATCGGGATCATCCCGTTCCAGCTGGTCCTGATCAGCCCGTTCCTGGTGCCGATCTGGATCGCGGGTCTGGTGCGGTTACTCCGCCGCGACAACACCTTCCAGGCGTTCGGTGTCGCCTACTTGGCGCTTGCCGTCGAGCTGCTGGTCGTGGGCGGCAACGGCTTCTACCTTGCGGGGGCTTATCCGGCTCTGATGGCGGCAGGCGCTATCGCCACCGACCGGTGGCTCACTACCGGTGTACGCCGTCGGGTGCTGGTCGGCGCTTTCTCCGGATCAGCGGTCCTCGTTGGTCTGGCAAGCCTGCCAATCGTTCCGGCGACCGCACTGGCCGATGTGCCGCTGGTTCGCTACCTCGACTTCGGTGGCACCCGCGAGCAGCTCGGGTGGCCGGAGCTCACGTCGCAGGTGGCTGCTGTGTACGACGGGTTGTCGGCTGATGACCGTGCTCGGGCGGTGATCGTCACGCGCAACTACGGCGAGGCCGGCGCGCTCGACCGCTTCGGCCCGGAGTACGGACTGCCGAAGGCTTACAGCGGTCACAACGCGTACGCCGGTTGGGGACGGCCGCCGGAAGGTGCCGATGTGGTGATCGTGCTGGGCAGTCAGCGGGACGGGCGGCCGCTCGACTGGGTGCAGGCGAACTGCGTCTCCACGAGCATCGTCGGCTATACCGGCAACACCACGGGCATCAAGAACGCCGAACAGGATCGTCCGATCTGGCTCTGCCGCGGTCTCAATCACAGCTGGGGTGAGATCTGGCCGACGCTCACCTGGCTGGGCTGAACCTGTCGGCTAGGGGACGCGGAGTTCGACGCGGCGGTTGGCGACGCGGCCGGCGCCGGTGCTGTTCGAGGCGATCGGGTGGGATTCGCCGTAGCCGCGGCTGGTGATGCGATCGGCCGGTACGCCGAGCCGGACCAGTGCCGCCTTCACCGCGTCGGCTCGCTGCTGCGACAACGGCAGGCTGGTCGCCGTACTGCCGAGATTGTCGGTGTATCCGGCGACCTCGACCCTGGCGGTGTCACAGCTCTTCAGCAACGCGGCAGCCCGCAGTACGGACGGACGGGACGCGTCGTTCACGATCGCGGTCCCGGACAGGAAGACGATCTTGTTCTGGGTGGCGAGCTGGGCCAGCCGCGCCTCGAAGGTCTGGCAGGGCCTCGCTGATCGGCGGCTTCGCGATCTGCGGGACGGTTAGCTGGTTCGCGATGACCGCACCCGGCACTGCCGTCGCCGCGGCGCGTGCGGCCGTCGCCTTTGTCGCCTGGTCGGTGACCCGGCCGGTCAGCTTCACGGTCGAGCCGTCGTAGCTGACCGAGGCGTCGCCGGTCGCAGTGGAGAGAGCGCGGAGGAGGGCGGTCACTGCCGTCGCGTTCGAGAGGCCCGAGCTTGGGTCGACGGTGATCTTGTCGTCGAAATCGCTGCCATCCTTGAGCAGCGACTTCACCTCGGCGACGATCGTGTCCTTGGTCGCCTGGTCCTGGACCGCGACAGTGACGGTGAACGACGTGTCCGTCCGGTTCAGACTGAACGGCGCGATGTTGCCCTCGGTGACCTGAGGCGTCGGAGCCACCGTCGCGCTGGAGTCGGCCGTGGTCTCGCTGGGTGTCGTGCCGGGAGCATCGCCGGGCGTCGCGGCCGGGGTCTCGGTGGTCGTCGCGGTGCCGCTGGCAGTGTCGAGGGTGCCGCCGGTCGTGGTGGCGGCGCGGACGCCGTCGACCCTTGCGACCACGTCACGAGCCTGCTGCGCGTCAGCACCGGCCGGTACCACGACGGTCGCGTCCCGGCCGTCCATGGTGACCTGAACCCCGTTGATTCCCTGGGCTTGCAGAGCGGCCAGCGAGCGGTCGCGCAGGTCGTCCTCGGTGGGGCCGGTCCTCGTCACGAGCAGGACGGCCGCGAGTATCGCGGGGACGAGTACGGCCGCGAGCAGCCAGACGAAACCAGGCCGTCGGCGGGCGAGTCCGGTACTCGTCGCGACTGCCGGAATGGGATCGGACCGGTTCTCGTCCGAGGCTCCGGGCACTGTTCCTCCGTCGACTGCGGTCATGCAGACCGTGCGCGCAGAGATTACTCCGTACCGCGCCTCGCGCGCACGCCCGCCCACCCCTCGACATCGGCCATCACCGACCCCGCTGCCGGCGCCGCCGCGTCCGGGGGAGTGATCGCGTGGTCATTTTTATTTCGGTTTCTTCTTTTATTAACTCCTTGTACTCGATAGGGTGCGCTCAGTCCCTCTCCGCCCCCCAGGAGGAACAGATGAGAATCCGCCCCGTACCAACTTTTCTGGCCACGATCGCGCTGCTCGGCGCAGGTGCCGTCCCGGCCGCCGTCGCTGCCGAACCACGCGAGACGGCCGTGCCCACCGCGGCGCAGGCGCCCGTAGTACGGCCTCAGCAGGATGTCGTCGGCCAGCAGGACGGCAATGCCGTCGCGGCCGGCAAGAAGGTCGTCGGCTACTTCACCGAGTGGGGTGTCTACGACCGCAACTACCACGTGAAGAACGTCAAGACGAGCGGTTCCGCCGCGAAGCTGACCAACATCGTCTACGCCTTCGGCAACACCACCGGCGGCCGCTGCACGATGGGTGACGCCTACGCGGCGTACGACAAGTACTACGACGCGGCCGGCTCCGTCGACGGCGTCGCCGACACCTGGGACACCGGTGCGCTGCGCGGCAACTTCAACCAGTTGCGCAAGCTCAAGAAGCAGTTCCCGAACATCAAGGTGGTCTGGTCGTTCGGCGGCTGGACCTGGTCGGGCGGCTTCACCCAGGCCGCGCAGAACCCGACGGCGTTCGCCGACTCCTGCTACAGCCTGATCAAGGACCCGCGCTGGGCCGATGTCTTCGACGGCATCGACATCGACTGGGAGTACCCGAACGCCTGCGGCCTGAGCTGCGACACCTCCGGCCCGAACGCCTTCAACAACATCATCACGGCACTCCGGAACCGCTTCGGCTCGTCCGCGCTCGTCACGGCGGCGATCACGGCCGACGGCACCAGCGGCGGCAAGATCGACGCGACCAACTACGCCACCGCGGCGCAGAAGCTCGACTGGATCATGCCAATGACGTACGACTACTTCGGCGCCTTCGCGGCACAGGGCCCGACCGCACCGCACTCGCCGCTGACCTCGTACTCCGGGATCCCGACCGCCGGTTTCTACAGCGACGCGGCGATCCAGAAGCTCAAGACGAGGGGCATCCCGTCGTCGAAGATCCTGCTCGGCATCGGCTTCTACGGCCGCGGCTGGAGCGGGGTCACGCAGGCCGCTCCCGGTGGGCGTGCGACCGGTGCGGCGCCCGGTAAGTACGAGGCCGGGATCGAGGACTACAAGCTGATCTCCACCCGTTGCCCATCGAACGGGACGGTCGGCGGTACGGCGTACGCGTTCTGCAACGGGCAGTGGTGGGGGTACGACACCCCGGCGACGATCCGCAACAAGATGACGTACGCGAACAACCAGGGTCTCGGCGGCGCCTTCTTCTGGGAGCCGTCCGGGGACACCACCGCCGGTGCGCTGATCACCGCGGTCAAGACCATCGGCTGATCCGGAAGCCGATTCCCCGGCGTCCGGAACCTCCTGCCCCGTCCGGCAGCAGGTTCCGGACGCCCCGCCACGCGCCCCCGCTCGCCTCTTGCGTCCGAAGAAGCGGAGGGACCTGCGCTGCGCTTCTTCGGACGTTAGGAGGTGGTGCGACTGTGTGCGACGGGGAAGGCCCTTTCCGTGGCGCTACGTAGACCGATCGGGCCCGCCGCTGTCCTGTGTCGGACAGGGCGCAGATGTGCCACGTCGGTGCGCAGGAAATCCCTTGACTTAACCTTCGCGGTTGGCCGTACTGGTCCCTTCGCCCGACCCGGCAAGCGTTGACAGGAGGGGCTCCATGGAGAGGCTGCCGGACTCGTCCTTGATCATCGGCGTGGCCACGTCCACAGCCGAGCGGGTGAACCTCGCCCGCCTGCTCGCCGACGCCGACTCGCTGCTACTGGTCTCCAGTGCCGAACAGGCCAGAGCCTTCCTCGACCTGACGACGGCGGCCGAGACCACTCCCGTAGTACTTACTCCCGCATTAGTAGCCGCAGCACCCCGCGGCACCGTCACGGCTCAGATCGAGTCAGTACCCCTGCCCGCGTCCTCACCCACCCCCGACCTCCGCCCAGCCCTGCTCGGCTCTCTAGTTGGTGGGCCGGTCGGAGTGCAGGCTTCTCGCGAGGCTCTGTCGCGTACGACGGCTCCGGTGGGAGAGCAGGTCGTGCTCGGGGCTCCTGCTGCGGTGGAGGAGCTCAGCCTCGACGTACATCGGCGGGTCGTCCGCTGGAAGGACCGGGAGATCTCCCTGACCCGGCTGGAGCATGACTTCCTGCACTGCCTGGTCACCGAACCCGGCCGCGTCTGGACCTACCAACGCCTCCATCTGGCCGTTTGGGGCAACGAACACCTCGGCCACGGCTCGCACATCCACTCGGTGGTCAAACGCCTCCGTCAAAAACTCACCGAACTAGGCGCCGCCGTCACCATCCACGCAGTACGAGGCGTCGGCTTCCACCTCCTCCCCGCCTGACCTCACGCGCTGTCGGTGGGCGCTGGTAGGTGTGGGGGATGAGTGACGCGGAGGCTGATCGGTGTTGGGGCTCGTTGAGACGCACGGAGTACGGCGAGTTGGTAGAGGTGCGCACGCTTGCCGGCGGTGCATCCGGATCGGCCGTGTACCAACTGAAAACCAGCCAGGGCGACGAATTCGTCCTGAAGGTCAATCGAAACCCTGAGCAGGCCAACCGCGAGCTGATCGTCTACCGCGATCTCGCCGCACTGCTACCAGTACGCCTGCCGACCTTGATCGCCGAAGCCGACCACTGCCTACTCCTCAAATCAGCCGGTACGCCGGCGGACGCAGCCCGCTTCTCCACAGCCGACTGGAAAACCCTCGCAATCCAACTCGGCCACCTGCTAGCCCCCACCACCTGTCACGCCCTCGTGCCCCCAACGCACATCCCCCGACCTGGCTCGCTTGCTCGCTCTGCCCAGATCTGGGCAGAGCTTGGCCATGACGTAGCGGACGTCTTGGCGGACCTACCGCGAATGGACTCCGCGCTCGCGGAGCTGCCCACCTGCCTGTGTCACGGCGACTTCCACCTGGGCAACCTCCTGGTCGACCCAGCCGGCGACTTCGTCTGGATCGACTGGCAGGAGACCGGCCCCGGCCACGGCCCAGAAGACCTAGCCCTCCTCTGGCAACGCGCCGAAGCAGCCGGCCTGACGCCACCCCGAGACACGATGCTCACGACGTACGCCAAAGCCCGTGGCATCCCGAACGACACACGGCTACGCCGCGCGACCACGGCAGCCGAGCTCCAACTCCTACTGCTCTCCTGGCCCCACTTCCTCGGCCACCTCGGCGACGTCGCCCGCACCCGCCTGTCCACCCGCCTCGAGTCGTCGCTGGATATCTGGAGAGCCGATCCCTGATGGCCGCGATCTCACCAGTTCAGCGCCAGCCGAGCGGACCGCCAGCCGGGCAGTGGTCGCGACTCCCGTGAGAGATCGTGCCATTGAGCGTCACCGATCGGTGGCCCCAGAACCACTGCCTGGCTGGGAGTCCGTCCCCGGGCTCAGCGCCGGCTACCAGCGAGCTCGTCGCGTCGCCACCAGCCCAGGCCCGCGGCGCGTAGTACCAAGAAACCGGCCCCGCCCAGAAGAACTGGGCGGGGCCGGGGGAGTGCTGGGCCGGGACTACTTGGTGGCCTTCAGAGCGAAGTTCTCGATGACCGGGGTGCCGGCTACCAACTTCGTGGTGCGGGTTTGGGGCTTGTAGCCGTCCTTGGCGGCGATCAGCGTGAGCGGGTTGTTGCGACGGTCCAGCCAGTAGGCGTAGTTGCCGTCCTTGTCGGTGATGAAGGTGTACGACGACGCCCAGGAGTCGACCTCGACGGTCGCGCCCGGCAGGGGAGCGGTGACGCCGGAGATGCTGACACCCGTTACGGTGCCGAGCAGCTTGCTCCAGGTGGTCGGCGGCGTGACGTTCATCTTCACGTCGACCGGGTTCACGGTGTACGGCGTGTTCTCGCCGATGGTGACCGTGGCCGTGTAGGTGCCCGGCTGGTCGACCGTCGCGCTCAGGCCGACCTTGACGACGACCTTCTCGCCCGGTGCCAAGGTGGCCTCGGTCCGGTCGACGGTCAGCCAGCTGACGTCGGCGGAGGATTCGGAGCAGTCCTCGAGACCGGGCAGTACTTCGCTGCTGGCGGTCGCGTTGAACGATCCGGACGAACCACCGATCTTGTAGAAGCCGCACGCCGCGCCACCGCGGTACCGCGGCTGGTTGGCGTTCGGCGTGGCGGCCCAGGTGTTGGCGGCCGCGTCGTAGGCGAAACCGGCGTTGGTGATGGCGCCGGCCTGGACGCCGCCGACGACGATCAGCTTGCCGCCGGCAACCGAGTTGGACGAGGCCCAGTGGTCGGCCGGAGCGTCCGCGATCGGGGACCAGGCGTTGGCCGACGGGTCGAAGACGTAGCCGCCCTTCTGCGCCGCTGCTCCGTCGTTACCGCCGGAGCAGTAGACCTTGCCGTCGATCGCGCCGCAGGCCAGGAACGCCACCGACTTCGGGTAGTTGGCAACCGTCGACCAGCTGTTGGCTGCCGCGTCGTACGCGACGACCGAGTTGGACATCGGGGTGCAGTTGGCGGAGGTGCAGCCACCGACGGCGTACAGCTTGCCGTCGAGGACAGCGGTGCCTGCGGCCGCCCGGGGAGCCGGGTTGGCGGCCACTGCGGACCAGGCGTTCGTGGCCGGGTCGAAGGACCAGGTCGCGGCGTCCGGACCGGAGGTGCCCCAGCCGCTGCTGGCGATGATCTTGCCACCGACAGCACCGACGCTGACCGCGTTGCGGGCACCCGGCAGCGGGGCGATGGCGGTCCAGGCCAACGTGGCCGGATCGTAGCCGTAGTTGTTCGCCGACGAGGCCGATCCGTTGCCACCGGCAATGGAGTAGATCTTGCCGTCGACGTTGACCGTCCGGTTGTCCATCACGACCGCCGGGTAGTCGGCGATGTTCTGCCACGGGGCCGCGAGCGGCTTGACCGGAGCGGCGGCGCCGTTCGTCTTGCCGGCCAGTTTGCTGCCGAACGAGGTCGGCACCTGCAGCCGCTGCAGCGGGGCACCGGTGCCGGTCAGCACCTGCGCCTTGGTGGTGGTGCTGCCGTTCGCGTTCTGCAGTACGAAGCCACCGTCGCGCTCACCGAACTTCAGGTCGACCGGCGCGCCGCCGGTGTTGGTGACAGTGAACGACTTGGTGACCTTGCCGTCCGGCATCTTCAGGTTGGCCGAGATCGCCGACGGGGTGACACTGATCCGGCCGGCCGCGAGCGTGAAGTCGGCCGGGGTGACCCAGTCGGCTTCGACGTCGACCGACTGGTTCGCGGTGACGTAGTTGCCGGCCTTGGCGGTGAAGCCGTGCGCGCCGGAGTCCGACGAGTACAGCCAGTAGAAGCCGTCGGCCAGACCGGTGTCCTCCGGCGTGGCGACGGTGGTCGCGGTCTCGGCCGGCTTGTCGTCACGGGTGACGACGGCGCCGTTCACGAAGCCGCCGGTGTTGGCGTCCTTGACGTTGCCGACGACGAGACCGCCGCCGGTCGGCTCACAGGTGACGGTGCTGCCGATCAGGACGTTGTCGACCTCCCACCACCACTCGTACGAGGCGTCCCAGTAGTGGAAACGAACCTGTACCGCGGACTTGCCGGCCGCCTGCGGGATCGCGATCTCCTTGACACCGCGGGCGTCGGCGATCTGGGTGACCAGAGTGGTCCAGGTGGCGCCACCGTCGATCGACAGATCGACATCGGCCTTCTCGCCACTGAGCCAGTTGAGGTCCTGGTTGAAGCGGACCACCGGAGTGGTGACCGCGCTGAGGTCGACGACCGGACTGACCAAGGAGGTGTCCTGGGTCTGACCGGAGCCGTACTTGTCGCTGTCGATGATCGCGAAGCCACCGGTGCCACCGGTCAGGTTGCCGCGGTTGCCGACGTCGGTGAACTTCCAGGTCTGGCCGTTGTTCTTGTTGTCGACGACGGTCCAGCCACTCGGCGCCGCGGTGCCGTCGAAGGTCTCGTAGACCCCGTCCGAGCCGTTGCGGTAGCCGGGTGCGGTCAGGCAGCTGTCGCCGCGAACCGGGACGGCGACATTCTTGGTGACGTTGCCCGCGCCGACCGTGATCGGCTGGCTGACGGTCTGGTAGCCCGGGTACTGCGACTCGACCTTCAGCGAGTACGACGCGCTGGACGGCACCTTGAGGCTGTACCGGCCGTTGGTCGGGGTGGTGTAGTCGAAGACGCCACCGGGACCCTCGACGCTCACCTTCGCGTACAGCGGCCAGCCGTGGCCGGAGCCGTCCGTGATGGTGCCACCGACGTTGACCGTCGGAGCGGACGCGAGCGTGAAATCCTTCGTCGTGGTCGTGTTGACCGCGACAGTCGCGGTGCCGCTCTGGCCGACGTAGCCGAAGGCGGCCACGGCGAGGGAGTAGTCACCGGCCGGCAGGATGGCGTTGTAGCTGCCGTCCGCCGAGGTGGTCAGGACCTTGTCCTGGGCACCGGTCTGGCTGACCTTCACCGAGGCGCCCGAGATGGCGGCGCCACCGGTTGCGGTGACCTTGCCCTTGAGGGTGCCGGTGTCGCCGACCGGGGCCGCGTTCAGCAGTGCGAGCGCGTCGAGCCGGCCTTCACCGTAGACGTTGTTGTCGTCCGTGGTGCCGCCACACTGGGCGTCGGCCTTGTCGACCGCGGTGTTGTCGAGCAGCGCGCGGGTGGCCGCGACGTCGCCCTTCAGGCTCGGTGCACCCGACCACAGCAGCGCGATGACGCCCGCGAGGTGCGGGGTGGCCATCGAGGTGCCGTTGAAGGAGCCGTAGGTGTTGCCGGGCAGGCTGGAGCGGATGTTGACGCCCGGTGCCGAGATGTTCGGCTTGATGACGCCGTTCTGTCCGGCGCCACGGCCGGAGAAGGAGGCGATGTTGTTGTTGATGTCGTAGGCGCCGGCGGAGTAGGTGCTCTCCTCGCTGCCCGGCGAGCCGCTGCTGTTACACGCCGAACCGCTGTTGCCGTTGGCGAACACACCGAAGATGCCGGACGCGGTCCAGGCGTTGGTGACGTCCTCCATGAACGGGTCGTTGGACGGCAGCGTGCTGCCCCACGAGTTGTTGATGACGTTCGGCCGCTTGCTCGCGTCCGGGTTCTGGCCGGCGAGGTTGGTCGGCTCGAGCATCCACTGACCGGAGCTGATCAGTGCGTCGTCGCTCGGGCAGCAGCCGTTGGCCGCGATCCACTTGACGCCCGGTGCGACGCCGACCTGGTTGCCCGCGCCGTCGTCGCCGGCCATCGTGCCCATCGTGTGGGTGCCGTGGCCGTTGCCGTCGGCCGGCGCGTTCGGCGAGGTGCCGGCCGCGTCGAACCAGTTGTAGTTGTGGTCGAACTGGCCGTTGCCCAGGTTGCCGCGGTACTGGTTCACCAGCGCCGGGTGGTCGTACTGGACGCCGGTGTCGATGCTGGCCACCGTGATGCCGGCGCCCTTGTCACCGTACTGCGACCAGACCTGGTCGGCCTTGACGTTCGCGATGCCCCACTCGACCGCGTTGATCTGGCGCTCGTTGGTGCCGGCCGTGGTCTTCGGAATCTCATATTTGACCGGGTTGTAGATCCCCTCGACCTCGGTGTGCCCGGCCAGGCTCTGGGCCATCTCCAGCGAACCGCCCTTGACGACGATCGCGTTCGTGGCCCAGTAGGTCTTGTACGACGCGTGCGCCGCGTCCAGTTCTGCCTTGACTCCTGCCTGGCTCTCGGTGGCGGCCTTCTTCAGCGCCGCGGCGACCGCGGTACCGCGCTGGTTCCAGTCGCTGATGGCGCCGGCCTTGCCCAGGTCGGCCTTGGCGCTGAAGCGGATCCAGAAGTCGGTCGCCTCCTTGGCGTCGTTGCCCTGCAGCTTCGACAGAAGATCAGGCTTGATCTTGGCAGCCGGTGCGGGCGTTCCGCTGGGCTTGGTGGGTGGTGCCGCCTGCGCGGAACCGGCGGCGGCCAGTCCCGTCGTGACGACGGCGACCGCCGCCAGAGCACTCACCAGCGACCTGGCGAGTCCCCTTCTTCGTTGATGTGACATCTCTGCAGCCCCTCACTTGTACTTCCCCGAGTCGGCCCCCGAGCCAACTTGCTTCAGGTGCAGGGCATCGCAGGGTCCAGGGTGGTGAACCGGTTTTGCGAACGCTCCGTGCCCCCCAGGTCGCGACGTGTTACGCAGCGAGCCTGCCGAGGACCTTATGTGTCACGAGAACGCCGGAACAAGCACACTTGGTGAGCAAGATGTCACTAGCGGTTGGCTGCTTCGAGGCAAAGCTCGCCATTATTTGTCAATCCGTTGACGATTAAGGGCAGAGGTTGACACCGTAGCCGGATGGTCACCGCCCGTGTCCCCGCCCCAGGGAACCGAGCTGACGACGGAGCGATCGATCTCACCGAGTCCGTCCTGCAGCCGTTCCCCTTGCTCATCGCCGTGGCCGCCTCGCTGGAGGAGCGGGTCCGGCTGGCCGAACTGGTCGACGACGTGGCCCCGCTGCTGCTCGTCTCCAGCCTGGACGAACTCCGCAAACTGCTCACGCCCGCGCAGCAGCCGGTTCCTCCCGAGCAACCCGAACCGCCCGAGCCGGTGGTCGAACCCGTCGCCCGGTCGGGGCCGGAGCGGATACCGCGGCCGGCCGACGTACTGACCATCGATTCGGCCCGATCGGTCGCGCAGTGGCGGGACCAGGAGGTTCCGCTGACCGATCTGGAGCACGATCTGATGCTCCAGTTGACGATCGAGCCGTTGCGGACGTGGACCTACGAGGCATTGCATCAAGCGGTCTGGCGGAATCGGCACCTGCGCGGTACGGCGGATGTGCATTCGCTGGTGAAGCGGCTGCGGCGCAAGCTCGACGAACTCGGCACCACGGTCACCATCGACTCCGTCCGGGGTACCGGCTTCCGGCTCACGGATCACCAACGTCCTTCGATTACGGGGTTGCGCGCCGGCTGATCCCGTTGCGTCCGAAGGAGTGAGGGGCAGGACCCTCACTCCTTCGGACGCAACGGATTCGTAGCGGGGTAGCCTCTGAAATCGTGCGCTTCTCAGCCTTGCGTCAGCTCGAATGTCCCAAGTGCGGTCTGGTCTACGACCCCGATCAGGTGATCGGGCTCTGCGACTGCGGCTCGCCTCTACTGGCCCGCTACGACCTCGACGAGGTGCGTGCGGGCCTGACCAAGGAAAAGGTCGCCTCTCGCGGCCCCGATCTCTGGCGGTACCACGAGCTGCTCCCGGTCCGGGACGTGGCGAACGTGGTCAGCCTGGGGGAGGGGATGACCCCGCTGCTCGGCTTACCGAGGTACGGGCGCGAGCTCGGCGTACCGGACCTGCTGATGAAGGACGAGGGTCTGATCCCGACCGGCACCTTCAAGGCGCGCGGTGCGGCGGTCGGAGTCTCGCGCGGCTTCGAGGTCGGCGTACGGAAGATCGCGATGCCGACGAACGGGAACGCCGGGTCGGCCTGGGCGACGTACGCGGCCCGGGCCGGGATGGAGGCGCTGATCGCGATGCCGATCGCGGCACCCGAGATCTGCCGGCGCGAGGTGAAGGTCGTCGGGGCCGAGCTGAAGCTGATCGACGGGTTGATCGGTGATGCCGGTGCGTGGATCCGCGAGCAGTTGGCGATCCGCGAGGGCTACCAGGACGTGTCGACGTTGAAGGAGCCCTACCGGATCGAGGGCAAGAAGACGATGGGTCTGGAGATCGCGGAGCAGCTGGGCTGGAAGCTGCCGGACGTGATCCTCTACCCGACCGGTGGTGGCGTCGGGCTGATCGGGATCTGGAAGGCGCTCGCGGAGCTGGCCGAGCTCGGCTGGGTCGAGGGTCCGATGCCGCGGCTGGTCGCGGTACAGGCCACCGGGTGCGCGCCGATCGTGCAGGCGTGGGAGAAAGGCCTGCCCGAGAGCGAGCCCTGGGTCGATGCGAAGACCGTTGCCTTCGGCATCACCGTGCCGAAGGCGCTCGGCGATTTCCTTGTCCTGCGAGCGATCGCGGAGACCGACGGCTGTGCGATCGCGGTCGACGACGAGGAGATCCTCGCCGCTCAGCGCCGCTGCGCCGAGCTCGAAGGCTCCTTCATCTGCCCCGAAGGCGCCGCCAACTTCGCCGCCGTGAAGCAGCTCCGTGAGTCCGGCTGGATCAAGGCCGACGACCAGGTCGTGGCCTTGAACACCGGCACGGGCTTGAAGTACCCGGAGACCGTCCCGCTCTGACCGCTTGTGTCCGAAGAACCGTGGGGCCTGACCCTCGCCTCTTCGGACGCAACCGGTGTCCTCAGGCTTGGCCGCGGCGGACGGCGAGGATGTGGCAGGGCTCGCCGTTGGGGTCGAGCTTGATGTAGTTCTGCTGACCCCAGCGCCAGGTGGCGCCGCTGATCTCGTCGTACACGGTGAAGGTGTCCTCGGGACGCATCCCGAGCGCGGCCATGTCCAGGTGGACCATCGACTCGCGGACCGCGTGCGGGTCGGTGTTCACCACGACGATGACGGTGTCACTGTGCCCGTCGGGGCCGGTGATCCGCTTGGAGTAGCACATGATCTGCTCGTCATCGACCTTGTGCAGGCTCAGGTTGCGCAGTTGCTGCAACGCGGGGTGCCGGCGGCGGATGTTGTTCAGCAGCGTGATGTACGGCGCCAGCGTGCGACCCTCGTCGGCAGCCGCCTCCCAGTCGCGCGGCCGGAGCTGGAACTTCTCGGTGTCCAGATACTCCTCGGATCCCGGCCGGAGCGCGACGTGCTCGAACAACTCGAAGCCTGCGTACACACCCCACGCGGGCGCGGAGGTCGCGGCGATCGCGGCACGGATCTTGAACGCGCCCGGACCGCCGTACTGCAGGTAGGCCGTCAGGATGTCCGGCGTGTTCACGAAGAAGTTCGGCCGCAGGAAGTGCCCGGTCTCCTGGGTCAGCTCCTGCAGGTACTCCTCCAGCTCCCACTTCTCGTTGCGCCAGGTGAAGTAGGTGTAGGACTGGTGGAAGCCGACCTTCGCCAGCTCCTGCATCATCGGCCGCCGGGTGAAGGCCTCGGACAGGAAGATCACGTCCGGGTCGGTCTTGCGGACCTCGCCGAGCAGCCATTCCCAGAAATTCACCGGCTTGGTGTGCGGGTTGTCGACCCGGAACACGGTGACGCCGTGCGAGATCCACAGCTTCACGATCCTCAGGACCTCGGCGTAGATCCCCTCGGGATCGTTGTCGAAGTTGATCGGGTAGATGTCCTGGTACTTCTTCGGCGGGTTCTCGGCGTACGCGATCGAGCCGTCGGCGCGGACCGAGAACCACTTCGGGTGCTCGGTCACCCACGGGTGGTCCGGCGAGGCCTGCAGCGCGAAGTCGATCGCCACCTCGAGACCGAGCTCGCGGGCACGCCCGACGAAGTAGTCGAAGTCCTCGAAGGTGCCGAGCTCCGGGTGGATCGCGTCGTGCCCGCCGTCGGCCGACCCGATCGCCCACGGCGAACCCGGGTCACCCGGCTTCGGGTCGAGCGTGTTGTTCGGGCCCTTGCGGTACGACTGGCCGACCGGGTGCACCGGCGGGACATAGAGGACGTCGAACCCCATCTTGGCGACGGCGTCGAGCCGCTCCGCCGCAGTACGGAAGGTGCCGGACTGCCATTCCCCGGTGCCTTCGTCGTACTTCGCGCCTTCGGAGCGCGGGAAGAATTCGTACCAGCTGCCGTACAGCGCGAGCCGGCGGTCGACCCAGACCGGGAAGGTCTCCGACGACGTGATCAGCTCGCGCACCGGGTACCGCCCGAGCGCGGCGCGGACCTGCGGCGAGATCCCGGCGGCCAACCGTGCCTCGGGCGGCAACGATCCGTTGGCCAGCGCCTGCGCGGCGTCGCTCAACGTGCTGCGGTCCACGCGCACCGCCGGCGGCACACCGGCCGCGGCCCGGTCGAAGAAGGCGGCGCCCTCGGCGAACATCAGGTCGACGTCCATGCCGGCCGGGATCTTGATCTCGGCGTTGTGCCGCCACGTCCCGTACGGGTCGCTCCAGCCCTCGACCGCGAACGTCCACGCGCCCTGCTCCTGCAGGGTGACGTCGACGGTCCACTGATCGCTGCCCTGTCCGACAGGGGCCATCAGCATCCGTCTGGTCTGTCCCGTCGGCGAGGTCAGTACGACGTTCGCGTTCACCGCGTCGTGGCCTTCGCGGAACACGTTGGCCGCGATGGTGAATGTCTCGCCGACCGACGACTTGGCCGGATACGCTCCGGCGTCGACGGTCGGGCTGACGTCGGTGATCGGGATGCGCCCAGTCATGGAGTTGTCCAACCTTCGCTTTCCGGCTAGCGGGGACAGAGAAGTACAGCACTGACGTTATCGGTTCCCCATAGTCCGACGCACCATTCACACGCGGTCCCACCCCACCGCCCGGTCCGGGCAGTGATCACAGTTCGGACCTTGTGTCTCACCGGCCGGTCATGCCGGGCAACTGGTCTGGTCCTGCAAGATCTTGCTCGCGTTGCAAGATTGATGCATCCCGAGGGTGTTCTGACCGTCCGGGGCCGGTACGGTGTCCCGGTGCGAGCGATACGACGATTCTCCGTCCGCCCTGTCCTGCCCGAGCCGCTGACCGGTCTCGGCACCCTGGTGAACAACCTTCGCTGGGCCTGGCACCCCGAGACACAAGATGTGTTCGAGGCTGTCGACCCCCAGCTTTGGCGGTCCACCGGTGGTGATCCGGTCCGGCTCCTCGGTGAGGTCCCGGCGGCCCGGCTCGACGAGCTGGCGAACGACCATGCCTTCCTGCGCCGGCTCGAGCTGGCTGTGGCCGACCTGACCGGATACGTGACCGACGAGCGGTGGTTCCAGGCCGAGGCCGGTACGCCGGTCAACTCGGTCGCCTACTTCTCCCCGGAATTCGGCATCACCCACGTGCTGCCGCAGTACTCCGGTGGTCTCGGCATCCTGGCCGGTGACCACCTGAAGGCGGCCAGCGACCTCGGTGTGCCGCTGATCGGTGTCGGCCTTCTCTACCGGCACGGGTACTTCGTGCAGTCGCTGAACCGCGAGGGCTGGCAGCAGGAGCGCTACCCGCTGGTCGACCCGGACGGGCTGCCGATCAGCCTGCTCCGCGACGGCGACGCGCCTGCCGTCGTGACGGTCGCGCTGCCGGACGGCCGCGAGTTGCACGCGCAGATCTGGGTCGCCCAGGTCGGCCGGGTGCCGCTGCTGATGCTCGACTCCGACATCGAGGAGAACGAGGCCGCCGAGCGCGAGGTCACCGACCGGCTGTACGGCGGTACGACCGAGCACCGGCTGCTGCAGGAACTCCTGCTCGGCGTCGGCGGCGTCCGCGCAGTACGGGCGTACTGCAGGATCACCGGCCACGCGGCGCCGGAGGTGTTCCACACCAACGAGGGTCACGCCGGCTTCCTCGGCATCGAGCGGATCCGCGAGCTCGCCACCGACCAGAGCCTCGACTTCGACACCGCGCTCGAGGTCGCTCGCGGTGGCACCGTCTTCACCACCCACACGCCGGTCCCGGCCGGTATCGACCGGTTCCCGGTCGAGCTGATCCAGCAGCACTTCTCGCCGGACGTGTTCGGCGAAGGCGTCCCGATCGACCGGATCCTCGCGCTCGGCGCGGAGGACTTCGAGAACGGCGACCCGAGCATCTTCAACATGGCGATCATGGGGCTGCGACTGGCCCAGCGCGCCAACGGTGTCTCCAAGCTGCACGGTGTCGTCAGCCGGGGCATGTTCGCCGGCCTGTGGCCGAGCTTCGACCCGTCCGACGTGCCGATCACGTCGATCACCAACGGCGTGCACGCTCCGACGTGGGTGGCCCGGGAGATCTCGGCGCTCACCTACGCGAATGCCGACCAGGGTGACTCCGAGGGCATGTTCGAGGGTCTGGACAAGACCACCGACGCGCAGCTGTGGGAGACGAAGCGGATGCTTCGGCAGCGCTTCATCGACGACACCCGGGCCCGCGTCCGCGCGTCCTGGGTGAACCGGGGTGCTTCGGAAGCCGAGCTGGGATGGGTCGACTCGATCCTGGACCCCGACGTACTGACGATGGGCTTCGCCCGCCGCGTTCCGTCGTACAAGCGGCTCACGCTGATGCTGCGTGACCCCGCGCGGCTGAAGGCGATGCTGCTGCACCCGCAGCGGCCGATCCAGATCGTCATCGCGGGCAAGGCGCACCCGGCCGACGAGGGTGGCAAGAAGCTGATCCAGGAGATGGTTCGGTTCGCCGACGACCCCGAGGTCCGGCACCGCATCGTGTTCGTGCCCGACTACGACATCGCGCTCGCGCAGCCGATGTACCCGGGCTGCGATGTCTGGCTGAACAACCCGCTCCGGCCGTACGAGGCGTGTGGCACGTCGGGCATGAAGGCGGCGCTGAACGGTGCGCTCAACCTGTCCATCCGCGACGGGTGGTGGGACGAGTGGTACGACGACGAGTTCGGCTGGGCGATTCCTTCGGCTGAGGGGATCGAGGACACCGATCGTCGCGATGACCTCGAGGCGCATGCTTTGTACGACCTGATCGAGAAGCAGGTCGCGCCACGGTTCTACGACGGTGAGGTGCCGGGTCGCTGGATCGAGATGCTCCGGCACACGATCAAGGAGCTCGGCCCGAAGGTGCTCGCCACCCGGATGGTCCGCGACTACGTCGAGCGGCTCTATGTACCGGCGGCGCACTCGTCGCGCGAGCTCAACTCGACGTACGACGGAGCGCGCGAGCTGGCCGCGTGGAAGAAGCGCGTGCGGGCCGCGTGGCCGCAGATCCGCGTCGACCATGTGGAGCTGCAGGGTCTTGGTGATGTGCCGCAGCTCGGCACCACGGTCGGGATCCGCGCGTATGTGACGTTGGGGGATCTGACTTCTTCCGACATCGACGTCGAGGCGCTGCACGGGCGGGTGAACTCGGACGACGAGATCACCGAACCCGTTCGGGTGTCGCTGTCGCTGGCGGAGACGTACGAGGGCAACCGGCACCGCTTCGAGGGCGAACTCAAACTCGACCGCACCGGGCCGTTCGGTTACACGGTCCGGGTTCTTCCGAAGAACGCGATGCTGGCGAGCCCGGCCGAGCTGGGTCTCGCCGCGGGGCCGTCGGACCCCGAAGACCCAGAAACCCCGGACCTCCCAGCAGGTTCTGAGTTCTGAGTTCTCACCACCGCGAGCCCCGCCTACCTCACTAGGCGGGGCTCGCGTGTTTTCCTCACGCTGGCGCCTCACCCCTCACCCCCCTCCTGCGTCGCTCGCTTGGCGCTGAGCTCCCACCCACCCGGTCGGGAGCTCTACGTCGCTCACTCGGCGGAAGCTGTGGCGGTTCTGTTCGCCAGGGGGTAGGTCTGTCCCGACGGACAGGTAATGGCTGGCGGCATCTAGTGCACTCAGGCGCAATCAACCTCCCGCGTACGGCGTACAAGTGGTGCACTACCTGTCGGTCGGGACAGGTTTGGCCGATTGGTGGTGATGCCGAGTGCGATGGCGCCCGCGAAGAGGCTGTCGGCGGCAAGCGGGTAACCGTTCACGGTGCCTGCACCGCACAACGCGCGTTGGAGGCCGGCGTGCTCGATGAGCTTCAGATCCACCAGCTACCGGTGCTGTTCGGAAACGGCAGGGGCCTGGTCGACGTCCTCCCGAGCAGCATCGAGCTGGACATCCTCCGCGTGGTCGACACTCACATCCGCTATCAAGTACGCCACTGAAGCAGATCGCGTCGCGGGTGGCAGGATCTGACGGGTGACGGGTGTTGGGATTCGGGAGTTGCCGGCGGTGGGGTTGGCGGCCGTTGGGGGAGTGGGGTTGGCGGTGCAGGCGCGGCTCAATGGCGGGCTTGGGGCGAGCCTTGGGGATGGGGTCGTTGGCTCGATGATCTCCACCGGGACCGGGATTTTGGTGCTGCTCGCGATCGTGCCTGGTTCGCGTGTGGGTCGTCGGGCGATGCGTCAGATTCGGGAGGCTCTAAGGGTTCAGGGGCTTCGGTGGTGGCAGTGTTTGGGTGGGGTTGCGGGGGCCTTGTATGTCGTGAGTCAAGGTGTCAGCGTCGGGTCGCTCGGCGTCGGGGTTTTCACTGTTGCGGTAGTTGGCGGTACGTCGGCCGGCAGCCTTGCTGTGGATCGGGCGGGGCTTGGGCCGGGTGGGATCCGCGCGATCACCACGCGTCGGGTGATCGGTGCGGCCGCTGGTGTCAGTGCGGTGGCCGTTGCCGGTCATGATCGGTTGACCGGCAACGGTTCTCTGTGGTTGCTCGCGCTTCCTGCGGTCGCCGGGCTTGGGCTGTCTGTGCAATCCGCCCTCAATGGACGAGTCGGCGCGGTCGCCGGGTTTCCCTGGGCCGCCGCGCTGGTCAACTTCGTTGTTGCCGGATGCACCCTTTGCATCGCGCTGCCGATCGAGTTCCTCCTGCGCGGCAAGACGCCCGGGTCGCTCCCGACAGAACTTTGGCTGTACTGCGGCGGCTTCGTCGGCGTCGGCGTGATCGCTATCGCGACCTCGGTCGTCCACCGGCTCGGCGTACTCGTCTTCGGCCTGACCAGCATCGCGGGTCAGCTACTCGGCGCGGTACTCCTCGACACCTTCGGCGCCCACCGCCCACCCGCGACGACCTGGATCGCGATCGCCATCACCCTCGCAGCGGTAGCGATCACGGTGATCAGACCAACGCGCACGCCCTGAGCCCGACGATCACCGGACGTGGATCACGGATGGCGCAGCGGTGGCGATCACGGTGATCAAACCGACGCGCACGCCCTGAGCCCGACGATCACCGGAGGTGGATCACTCCCGCAGCGGTGGCGATCACGGTGATCAAACCGACGCGCACGCCGTGAGCCCGACGATCACCGGACGTGGATCGGCGCGATCGTGGTCACTGGGGTGCGGAGGGAACTGGCACGCGCGTCTTGAGGTCGACGGGCACCGGCGGGTGGCCGGCGGGGGACAGCTGCAGGATCCGGTCGCCCGGGTGTAGCTCCGGGTCCTCGGCATAACGAGCGGCCAGTGCCGAGGTGGCCGCGGCATCTCCGTTGTCAGAGGCAACCAACAGCGTCGCGATCTCGTCCGACAGCTCGAGATCAGATCCGTCGAGCGAACCCGACTGCGCGCCCCAGCCGTCCCACAGCAGCAGTTCGTCACCTTGCAGATGCGCCAGCTGGAAGAACACATAGTTGCGAATGAACCAGCCACCGCGAATCGGCGCCGACGGATCCACCCCGAAGTCATCGCCATCCAAGGTCCCGGCGCGGAACCCCAGCCACACCTCAGCGGCCGACCGGAACCACCCAGGCTCCATGTCCCGCGGGTCGAAGCCGAAGTCGCCCGCCGGATCCAGTTGCGCGTCGACCATCACCCAGCGATCACCGTCCCAGTACTCCGCGACGACATGATCGTGGTTGAACCCATCCGCGAAGTACGACGCGAACCCGATCCGGCTGCGCGCCGGAATCCCCTTGTGTCGTAGGGCGGAGACCGTCAGCAAGGTGTAGTCGCGGCAGCATCCGACGAGGCGATCCACCGGCTCCCGCGGTACGGCGAGCGCAGTACCGTTCCGCTTCTGGTCGGTAGCCAGCATCGCCGAGACCCAGCGATGGTTGATCTCCTCGTAGCGGTCACCGGTGAACTCGATGCCGCCGCCGCGGTAGTGGATGACGAGGTTGCGGATCACCGCGGTCAGCCCCGGGATGTCGGAGGGCAGCGCGTCGAACAGTGCCGCGTACTCGCCGGGGTCGCTGTAAGGAGTCTGGTCTGCGTAGTTCATCGAGCTTGTCCTTCGATCGGTTGGGCGATGTCGACGGCCAGGTCCGGTCCGGCGGCGGTCGGGAAGTTGGGGTGGTAGATCTCGCGGGGCGCGCCGATGGTCGGTACGCCGGTCCGCCGGACCCAGTCGACGACCAGGTCGTAGGCGAGCATGATCCGTGGATACGCGCACTCGTCCTTGGTGATCGTGCAGTAGGCCTCGGTATGCGGCGGCTCGACCCGGATCGCGATCTGCCCGGCCGGATCGACCAGCCCGGTAAACGGCACGCACACCTCGACGGTCGCCTCGCTCTCCGGCGTCACCGCCCCGTGGTAGATCACCCACGAGCCGCCGGTCAGCTCGGCTCCGGCCTGACCGAGGTGCGCGCGGATCTCCATCGTCGACGAGATGATCACGCCGATCAGCGACTGCTGGTCCGCGTCGGCGCGGATGGACGCGATCTTGGTCTCCGGTACCTCACGAGTCAGTACTGCGCGCGGCGGCAACCCGGGGCTGGTCGGCCGGAGCAGCCGGTCGCGCAGATACTCCAGCGTCGCCTTGCGGGCGTCATTGGTCGCCTGCTCGGCGGCCCACCACCGGTCCAGTCGGATCAGGCTGTCGGCGTCGGTGCCGGCCAGTACTTCGGTGATCGTGGCGAGCGGCATGCCGAGTTGGCGCATCACGCTGATCCGGCGGGCGCGTTCGAGCTGGGTCGGTGAGTAGAAGCGGAAGCCGTTGACCGGGTCGACCCTGGCCGGGGCGAGCAGCCCCGATACGTCGTACAGGCGAAGTGCCTTGTGCGAGAGCCCGGCCCGCCGCCCGAACTCGCTGATCGTCAGCTCAACAGCTGTGTCTCGTGCGCCGCCCATGCAGAGAAGTGAACACCCTGCCCCTGGGGCAGAGGGAAGTCCCTCGCTCACGCCTTCCCCAGCCCTCAGGGGAGAGGGAAGTTTTTCAAAGGGGTTGTGTTGGAGACGGTAACGATATATCGTTAGTGTCATGAAGAATATCGAGGAGGATATTATGAACACCCCAACAGACGAACTCAGAGGCCGCGGACGCGGTCATCGTCACCCCCGCCGCGGTGGACCGCGGATGGGAGAAGGCATGCCGATGCACCGCGGACGCGGTGGCAGGGGCCCCGGACGTGGCTCAGGCCGCGGTCGCGCCCCGCGCGGCGATGTCCGAACGGCCGTCCTGATGCTGCTCACCGAGGAGCCGATGCACGGCTACCAGCTGATGCAGGCCATCGCCGACCGTAGCGGCGGACGCTGGACCCCCAGCCCCGGCGCGATCTACCCGACCATCAACCAACTGGAAGACGAGGGCCTGGTCACCGTGACCGCGGAAGCCGGCCGCAAGCTCGTCACGCTCACCGACGCGGGACGCGAGTATGTCGAGGGGCGTCGCGAGACGTCGATCGACCCGTTCGCCAACTTCGCGAGCGATGAGCCCGCCACCGACCTGCGTGGACTTCTCGAGGAGCTGCACTCCGCTACTCGACAGGTCGCCCGCAGCGGCTCGGAGGAGCAGCGCGCGGCGGCAGCCAAGATCCTGACCGACGCCCGCCGCTCGCTCTACCTCCTGCTGGCCGACGGCCCGCAGACCCCCGAAGCCTGAGACCTGCGTCACGCAGGGAACGTTTCGGCCGAACGGCTCCTCTTCCCGGATGTCCACAAACATCTGAGGAGGGGTCGGGATGCGGTCTCGAAGAATCGCCGCCGGCGCGCACATCCTGCTTGCGGCAGTGCACATCTACTGGGCAACGGGCGCAACTTGGCCCGCGGCCGACGAGCGATCACTCTCCCGAGCGGTCCTCGGCGCGGAGGTGTCCTTCGCTCCCCAGGTAGTGCTGCCCCTGGCAGCGTTGCACCTCCTGCTGGCCTTCGCGGTACTCCGGTCCGACCGGTCCGCGGTCGCCAGACTCGTAGTAGCCGGCCTCGCCGCAGGCCTGGCAGCCCGAGCCACTCTCGGCTTGTTCTGGGCCTTCGCCGACACCGGTACTGCGTTCTACTGGCTCAACCTGTTCCTCTACACCCCCGCCTGCATGGCACTCCTGGCGATAGACGTCAGCCTGCTCCAAGCCAAATGGTTCAAGCGAGGTACGTCGCGCATCTCCCCGATCAAGGGGAGTCGGCGCCGGTGAGCCGGGGCGCGGCGTTGCTGGAAGAATTCCTGGCGTGATCGAGGAACCGGAGCGGCTCGTGCGGGCGGCGCAGGGTGGTGACACGCTCGCGATGAACGACCTGCTCGACCAGCTCACGCCGTACGTCGGGCGCATCTGCGGGCCGATCGCCTTGCGCAACGGGCCGGATGCGACCCAGGAAGCGCTGGTCGCGGTCTTCCGATCGCTGAAGACCTTGAAGGAACCGGCAGCGCTCTTCGGGTGGGTTCGCGCGATCGCGGTGCGCGAGGCGGTCCGGGTAGCGCGTCAGGACGAGCGGCAGGTGGCCGCCGATCTCGCCGAGCTGCCGGCTCGCGGCGATCCGCAGTTGGCGGTCGACGTACGGGACACCTTGGCGAGGTTGTCTCCTGAGCATCGCGCGCTGCTGGTGCTGCGTGATCTCGAAGGGCTGGACGAGCGGGATGCCGCGGCGCTGCTCGAGGTACCGGCAGGAACGGCGAAGTCCCGGCTGCACCGAGCCCGGGCAAGCTTCCGGAAGGCGTGGGGATCATGACCGACTATTGGCCGACCGCAGAACTCGACACCGTACGCCGGTTGCGCGTCCTCGCAGCCGGCATCCCAGGCGCCGCGGTGACCGAGCGCGTCTTCGACGTTCCGCTTTCGCAAGTGTGGGATTTCATGTGGGGCGACGGAAGGGACTTCGCCGTGTTCCAGACCGACATGACCTCGATCGACTGGATGGAACGCAACGAGGATCAGCTACGGATGCTCGTCCGCAGTCGCTGGGGCATGCGAGCCTACCTACAAGGGACGTTCCGCTTCGGCTGGTGCTGGCTCCAAAGCCGCTTCCTACTGATCGGCATGGCCGCGGCCCCGGAGCCCGGCGGCGGAACCCGGGTAGCCCTGACCGGCGGAGTCCGAATCCCCGGCCGCGCCGCGCTGGTCCCCATCGGAGTCCGCCGAGAAAGCACCAAGTCCCTGAACCGCCTAGAAGTAATGCTCCAATCCCCACCCCACCCCTGACCTCTACTCCTCAGGCCAGGCTCCTCCGGCCGGCGCCCCGCATTCCGGACCCCAGACCTGCCCGAGGTGGGTCGGCTGGCGGGTTCCTCGTCCGATCCCCCCTTTGCAAGCCGCCAGCGCCCCTGACGACCCTCCACCGCGCCGGCGGACGCGGTGTGCTCAACCCACCGGTGTGGGGGTTCGCTCCTGCTGTGGGGGTTACCCCAGTGGCATGCCGACGGGGTAACCCCCACAGCAGGAGCGAAGCACCCCATTCGGGTGGGTTAGTGCTGGGGGGCTGGGACGGGGAGGGCGGCCAGGAGGGCGTTCGTCAGCTGCTGGTAGCCGTGGTCGTTGGGGTGGAAGAGGTCGGGAGCCAGTTTGCCGCGCCAGGGTGGGCGGACGTGGCGGGAGAGTTCGGCTACCGGGAGACCGCGTTCTGCGGCGGCCGAGTGGATGGTCCGGTTGATGCCGGCGACGTACGGGGTGCAGAGGCCGCCGACGGTCCAGAATCTGTCCGGCAGCAGCAGGTCCATCACGACCGACGACGACGGCAGGCGGCGGATCAACTGGCGAAGGTTGCTGTGCACCTTCTTCGGCACCGTGCCGAGGATGTCGTTGCTGCCGATGCCGCAGGTGACCAGGTCCGGTTCGGCGCCTAGCTTCTTGAGAAGCGGGAGTTGGTCGTTGAGGACATGGGCGGCCTGGGCGCCGGCGCGGGAGAGGTTCAGGATGCGCCACGGGCGACGGGACCTGCTGTTCAACGCCGTCAGGGTCTGACCGACGTACCCGTGCAATGGCGAGCTGGCGCCGATGCCTTGCGCCGTCGAGTCGCCGAGCACGATCCACAGCGGGCCGTCGCCGGCGAGGGCGACCGAGTTCTGCTCGGTCCAGTAGTCGGCGAAGGTCCTAGCCTGTACGTCGACGAACGCGACGCCGTCACACCAGCGGCGGAAGGCGCGCCGCGAGGTCGTTCGGTCGGCGTCGCCCCAGCGTACGACGAGTTGGTGAAGGACGCCGATCGGCGTCGTGTGGTCGTGTTCGCTGCGCTCGTAGTGCCGCTCCGCCGCTCGCAGTAAAGCCATCGCAGACCCCCTCCGGACATCACCCCACTGCCGGAGCACCGAAGGTGACCCGCAGATGAACAGTTGATGACCGAAGGTACCCCGCCAAGATGAACAACCCGGCCCACACCAAAAGCAATCTCAGAGCTCGCGAGAAGGCAGCTCAGAGCGCGCGCAACAGCACCAGGCAGCGCGGCGCCAGCGGAACCACGGCGCCGGCCGCGACCTCGGTCGCGCCGCTGTTGCTGGTGTCCAGAACGACCTCGTACGCCGGCGCCCACGACTCGTCCGGTACGACGACATCACGCGTCTCCGCCGTCGCGTTCAGCGCGAGCAGGAACGAGTTGTCCACCGGAACGTTGCCCTCGGCATCGGTTCCGCGGATGGCGTCGCCGGCCAGGAACATCCCGATCGTGCGCAGATTCCCGTCGTGCCAGTCGGCCTCGGTCATCTCTCCGCCGTGCGGCGCGATCCACGACAGATCCTTGCGCCCACCGGGAACCACCGGCTGACCCGAGAAATAGTGCCACTGACGCAGCGTCGGATGAGCCGCCCGCAGCGCCAGTAGCTTCTTGGTCAGCTCCAGCTGGTCCGGCCACGATGACGGCAGCGACCAGTCGAACCACGAGGTCTCGTTGTCCTGGCAGTACGGATTGTTGTTCCCGTGCTGCGTCCGTCCGCACTCGTCGCCCGCGGTGATCATCGGTACGCCGGTCGACAGCACCATCGTCGCCATCAGGTTCGCCATCTGCCGTTTGCGCAGCGCGATGACACCGGCGTCGTCCGTCTCGCCTTCGACGCCGCAGTTCCAGGACCTGTTGTCGTCGGTGCCGTCGCGGTTGTCCTCGTGGTTCTGCTCGTTGTGCTTGTAGTCGTACGAGACCAGGTCGCGCAAGGTGAA
The DNA here is from genome assembly GCF_014217565.1 of Kribbella qitaiheensis. Lineage (NCBI taxonomy): Bacteria > Bacillati > Actinomycetota > Actinomycetes > Propionibacteriales > Kribbellaceae > Kribbella > Kribbella qitaiheensis. The sequence goes on along the minus strand of NZ_CP043661.1, from coordinate 1,561,577 downwards.
CCCGTCGTGCGCGGTGACGAAGTTGATCGACGCGTACGGGTAGCGCCCGTCGTCGCCGTACAGGTCGCTGGAGCCGGACAGCCGGTAGGCGAGGTCCTGTACGCCGTACGACGAAGTGCGCCAGACATCGCGCACCGAGTCGCGGTACTTGCCGTTCCACTCCGACCACGGCGTACCGAAGTTGCCGACCTGGTAGCCGAAGTTGCCGACGTCCCACGGCTCGGAGATCAGCTTGACCCGGCCGAGCACCGGATCTGCGGCGACCTCGGCGAGGAACGGGTGCCCGACCGTGTCGACCTCATGGCGTTCGTTGCGGATCAGTGTCACCGCGAGGTCGAAGCGGAACCCGTCGATGCCCATCTCCTCGACCCAGTAGCGCAGCGAGTCCATCACCAGCCGGCGGACCTGCGGGTGCGACGTGTCGACGGAGTTGCCAGTGCCCGTCACGTCGTACATCGCGCCGCCCTGCGTGAGCCGGTAGTACGCGCGGTTCTCGATGCCGCGGAAGCTCAGCGTCGGCCCGTCGAAGCCGCCCTCGGCCGTGTGGTTGTAGACCACGTCGAGGATCACCTCGATCCCGGCGGCATGGAACGCGGCCACCATCGCCTTGAACTCCGCGACCTGCTCACCCAACGAACCCGACGACGAGTACGGCGCGTGTGGGGCGAAGAAGTTCAGCGTGTTGTAGCCCCAGTAGTTGGGCAGCCCACGCGCCGCGATCGCGGGCTCGGTCAGGAAGTGGTGGATGGGCAGCAACTCGACCGAGGTGACCCCGAGTTCGACCAGGTAGTTGATCACCGAGGGATGCGCCAGCCCGGCGTACGTGCCGCGCTGGTGCTCCGGTACGTCGGGGTGCAGCTTGGTGAAGCCCTTGGTGTGCAGTTCGTAGATGACGGTCTCGGTCCACGGCACCGGCCGGCTGATCGGCGGCGGTGGCTCGGACGGGGCGACGACCACGCCGACCGGGACGTGCCCGGCCGAGTCCCCCTCGGAGGAGTCGTAGATCAGCGGGCTGGCGAAGTCGAGCGATCCGTCGACCGCCCGCGCGTAGGGGTCGAGCAGCAACTTCGCCGGGTTGAACCGCAGCCCATGCGTCGGGTCGAACGGCCCGTGCACCCGGTACCCGTAGCGCTGGCCGGGGCCGACGTCGGGGACGAAGCCGGTCCAGCACTCGCCGGTGTGGACCAGATCGAGGTTGCGCTGGCTGCCGTCCGGAGCGACCAGGGCGAGCTCCACGCGCTCGGCGGCCGGCGCCCACAACGTGAAGGTGGTGCCGTCGGATTGCACCACCGCGCCCAGCCGCAGGTCCTGGTCCAGGGCGGGGCCGAGCTCGTTCGGGGCGGCGGTGGCTTCGGTCACCGGCACATTGTGCCCATGACAGGACTAAGACGGTCCAAAAGAGCAGTGAGATGTCGGTAACGATGTTGGTAATGCGCGTGAGTGGGTAGTTGCGAACACAGACGCGCAATGATACAAACGTAAGAACCGTTACTAAGTTACCTGACGCCATCCCTGCCAGGTAAGACCTTGCCCGGTCCTGACAAACTCTCGTGCTCTCTAGCCGAGGAGATGACCATGCGAATCCCCCCTCTGAAGTACGGCCTGTCCCTGGTCGCCACCGCACTCGCCGTCACCGCGCTGGCGGCCTGCGGAGGCAACTCGGGCTCCGGCGGCGACGCGAAGGTCCCGGACGATCCGGCGCAGGTGAAGGGCGACCTCACCTACGCGATCTGGGACGTGAACCAGCAGCCCGCGATGCAGCAGATCGTGAAGGCGTTCAACGACAAGTACCCGAACGTGAAGGTGTCCATCTCGCTGGCCGCCTTCGACCAGTACTTCACCAAGCTGAAGACGCAGGGCTCGTCGGACAACCTGCCCGACGTGTTCTGGATGAACGGCCCGAACTTCCAGCTGTTCGCCTCGAACAAGCAGCTAGCCACCCTCGACGGGCTGACCGGCGCCAAGCAGATCGACCCCGCCAACTACCCGAAGGCGCTGGACGATCTCTACTCGCTGGACGGCAAGCAGTACGGCGTACCGAAGGACTTCGACACGATCGCGCTCTGGTACAACAAGCGCCTTCTGGCCGATGCCAAGGTCGCCCCGCCGACCGCCGACTGGACCTGGAACGACTACCAGGCCGCCGCGGTCAAGCTCAAGGCCGCGCTCGGACCGAAGGGCATCTTCGCCACCGGTGACACCCTCGGCAACCAGGCCAACTACTACCCGGCGATGCTCAGCAACGGCGGCTTCGTGGTCAAGGACGGCAAGTCCGGGTACGGCGATCCGAAGTCGGTCGAGGCGCTCCAGTTCTGGTCCGACATGGTCAAGGGCGGCTACACCCCGTCGGCCGCGCAGAACGCCGAGACCAAGAGCCAGGACCGCTTCTTCGACGGCAAGGCCGCGATGATGTGGAACGGCAACTGGGTCGTCTCGGTCGCGCTCAAGTCGCGGTACAAGGACGACTTCGCCGTCGTTGCGTTGCCGAAGGCCCCGAACGGTGAGCGCAAGACCGTCATCCACGGCATCGCGAACGTGATGAGTGCCAAGTCGAAGAACCCGACCGCGGCGGCCGCGTTCCTGGCCTTCCTCGGCGGCAAGGACGCCGCGCTGATCCAGGCCAAGGCCGGCGCCGCCAACCCGGCGTTCACCGGCACCCAGACCGACTTCGTGAACAGCGCCCCGCAGTACGACCTGAAGACCTACATCGACGCGGCCGAGCAGTACGCCGAGCCGTACCCGGTCTCCAAGGACACCGGCGTCTGGAACAAGCTCGAGACCGACGAACTCGGGCCCGCGTTCGGCGGTGACAAGCCGATGTCCGAGGTCGGCGCGGACGTCGCCACCAAGATGAACGAGGCCCTGGGCAAAGAAAGGTGAGCAGCTCCCGCTCAGCGGACGGCAAGTGGCCGTGGTTGTTTGTGTTGCCGACGTTCCTCGGGGTGCTGGTGTTCTACCTCTGGCCGTTGGTCAAGACGCTGTACGACAGCTTCACGGAGACCGGGCCGTTCGGTGGCGCGACGTGGGTCGGGGCGGCGAACTACAGCCAGCTGGTCGGCGACTCCGAGGTCTACCGGGCGATCCTGAACACGATCGTCTACACCGCGATCGTGCTGCTCGGCATCCCGATCGCAGTGCTGATCGCCAGCCTGCTGAACCGCCCTGGGCTCAGGGGCGCGATGGTCTACCGGACGCTGTTCTTCCTCCCGTACGTCGCGATGCCGACGGCCATCTCGTTGGTGTGGCGGATCATCTACAACGGCGACTACGGCGTACTGAACCAGGCGCTCGGGGTGATCGGCATCGACGGACCGTCGTGGATCACCCAGCCTTGGTTCGCGCTGGTCGCGGTCGCGTTGCTCGGGTTGTGGCTGGTGATCGGGTTCAACATGATCGTGCTCTCGGCCGGGTTGAAGGGCATCCCGGCCGAGCTGTACGAGGCCGCGGCCCTGGACGGCGCGAGCCGGGCGCAGCAGTTCCGGTCCATCACGGTCCCGCTGCTGACGCCGTCGATCTTTTTCCTGTCGGTGATCACCACGATCGCCGGCTTCCAGCTCTTCGACCAGTTGTTCGCGTTGCTCGGTCCGGCCAACCCGGTGATGCCGAAGACGCAGTCGCTGGTGTTCCTGTTCTACGACGCGGCCTTCGTCGGCAACGAACGCGGGTACGCCGCGGCCGTCGCGGTACTGATCCTGCTCGTGGTCGGGCTGCTGACCCTGTTCCAGTTCCGGCTCCAACGCAGGTGGGTGAACTATGACTAGACGATCCGATCGAGAGCGGCTCGGCAGCAACCGGCTCGCGCATGTCGTCCTGACCATCGGCAGCCTGGTGATGATGTTCCCGTTCCTGTGGCAGCTGAAGATGGCGTTCTCCAGCCAGGCCGAGATCCAGGCGATCCCGCCGGACCTGTTGCCGAAGGGCCTGGAGTGGAGCAACTTCAGCGAGGTGTTCCAGCGGTTGCCGTTCCTCAGCCAGTTCTGGGTCTCGGTCGCGGTGACGCTCGGCCGGACGGTCGGCCAGTTGCTGCTGTGCTCACTGGCCGGCTACGCGTTCGCCCGGATGTCCTTCCGGTTCAAGGCGGTGATGCTCGCCTTGATCCTGTCCATCCTGATGGTGCCGAGCCAGGTGTACCTGATCCCGCAGTACCAGATCGTCCAGCGGCTCGGCTGGCTGGACAGCATCCAGGGAATCATTGCCCCCGGCATCTTCAGTGCGTTCGGCACCTTCCTGATGATGCAGTTCTTCAAGACGATCCCGGTCGAGCTGGAGGAGGCCGCCCGGCTGGACGGCTGCAATCCGTGGCAGACGTTCTGGAAGGTCGTCCTGCCGGTCGCCAAGCCGGGACTGACCTCGCTGGCCATCATCACCGTGCTCACCTCGTGGGCCGACCTGCTCTGGCCGCTGGTCGTCACCTCGTCGCCGGAGGAGATGCCGCTCGCGGTCGGGCTTGCCACTTTGAGCGGCTATGAAGGCAGCATTTCGCCAGGCGTCATGATGGCTGCGGCACTGATGGCAATGGCGCCGATCCTGATCCTCTTCGTCGTCCTGCAGCGCCGGGTCGTCGAAGGCATCGCATTCTCCGGACTCAAGTAGAGCCGGACCAAATTTAGGGACGTCATGGGTGAACCACAACTGGCCGGCCTCACGGTCGGCCTGATCGGCGCGGGCAACATCGCGCACGTACACGTCCAGGCCTGGAAGGCGCTGGAGGCGCGGGTGCTGGTGCATTCACACGCGGGTGCCGCCGAGTTGGCCGCGCAGTACGGGCTGGAGGTCGCCGAGTCGATGGACGCGTTGTTCGCCGAGGTGGACTTCGTCGACATCGTCACGCCCTCGGCGACGCACAAGGAGATCACCCTGGCCGCGATCAAGGCCGGCCGCGACGTGATCTGCGAGAAGCCGCTGACGCTGACCGCTGCCGACTCGCGCGAGCTGGCCGAGGCGGCTGCCGCGGCCGGCGTACGGATCTATCCGGCGCACGTCGTGCGGTTCTTCCCGGCGTACGCCGCTGCGCATGCCGCCGTACGGGAAGGCCGCATCGGGCAGGTCGCGGTGGCTCGGTTCTTCCGGGTGGCCAGCTCGCCCGCCGGAGCCGGCTGGTACCGCGATGTCGCCCGCTCGGGCGGCGTCATCATGGACCTGATGGTGCACGACCTCGACCAGGCCCGCTGGATCTGCGGCGAGGTCACCAGCGTGTACGCCGTGCAGAGCCCGCCGACGGTGGATGGGATCAGTCCGGTCAATGTGGCGGCCCACGTGACACTGACCCACGAGGGCGGCGCGATCAGCCATCTGCGGGCGACCTGGGGAGCTGTCGGTACCCAGTTCCGGTCAGGCTTCTCGATCGCGGGCGCGTCCGGCGTACTGGAGTACTCGTCGGCTGAGGACACCGGGTTTGCCGAAGAACTGCAGGACAACGCTTCTGCGGGCGATCTGCTGATTCCGTCGTCGACGCTCTACGAGAGTCCTTATCTGACGCAGTTGAGGGAGCTCGCGAGCGCGCTGCGCGGTGGCGACGAGCCGCGGGTGGTGGCCGATGACGGCATCGCGGCCGTCTACCTCGCCGAGGCCGCGCGCGAATCGATGGCGACTGGCCGCGCGATCGACATGGCTGTATTCATTCCTTCCCCGCCCCACCACCCGGGTCGCTACGTCCCGTCTGGAGTTTCCGCATGAAGGTCGCGATCGCGTCGTTCGCCCACACCCACGCGTCGTCGTACGCGAGACTGCTCGGGGCGATGCCGGACGTCGAGGTTCTGACGGCCGACCCGGACGGCGCCGCGGCACCCGATGCTTGTCCGCGCGGTGCCGAGTTCGCCGCGAAGCTCGGCGTGCCGTACGTCGACTCGTACGACGAACTCTTCGCCTGGGGGCCGGACGCGGTCGTGGTGACGAGCGAGAACTCACTGCATCGAGGTCTGGTGGAGCGAGCCGCAGCGGTTGGGGCGCACGTGCTCTGTGAGAAGCCGCTCGCGACCGAGGTCGTCGATGGCGAGGCCATGCTCGCGGCCTGCGAGGCGGCCGGTGTGATCCTGATGACGGCGTACCCGGTGCGCTTCGCGCCGTCGTACGGGCGGCTCCGGGCGATGGTCGAAGCCGGCCGGCTCGGTGACGTGTTCGCGGTGATCGGGACGAACAACGGCAAGATCCCGTACGCGCAGCGGCAGTGGTTCACCGATGCCGCGTACGCCGGTGGGGGAGCACTGGTGGATCACACCGTGCACTGCGCAGACCTAATCGACGGTCTCACCGGTGGCGTGGAGGCGACTCGTGTCTACGCGGTGGCCAACCGGGTGCTGCACCAGGACAAGGGGGTGGAGGTCGAGACCGGTGGGTTGGTGACTATCACCTACGCGAACGGGCTGTTGGCCACGATCGACTGCTCGTGGAGCGTGCCGGACAACGGGCCGACCTGGGGTGGGGTGACGATGCAGGTCACCGGCACGAACGGCTCGGTCGAGATCGCGCCGTTCCTCCCGCACGTCGGTGGCACCAACGCCGACGGCGAGGTCTTCCTCTCGATCGGCGGCGACCTCGACGGCATGATGCTCGCCGAGTTCCTCACCGCCGTCCGTTCCAGCGGCCCTGCCGTCCCCGGCAAGCCACCGGCGTCGGTCCCGCAACCCGACGGCGAAGTCGGCCTCCGCACCCTCCGCATAGTCGACGCGGCCCGCCGCTCCGCCACCTCCGGCCAACCCGTCGACCTGTAACCGATTCCCCCCCGTGTCCTCACCCCCGTGTCCTCACCCCCCGTGTCCTCACCCCCGTGTCCTCACCCCCCCGTGTCCTCACCCCACCGTGTCCTCACCCCACCCCCGTGGGGGTTCGCCCCTGCAGTTGGGGTTACCCCATCGGCATACCAGTGGGGTAACCCCAATTGGAGGGGCGGAGCGCACGCTTTGTCCCGTGGGGTAACCCCAATTGGAGGGGCGGAGCGCACGCTTTGTTGCCCTGAGGTGAGGGTTCGCTGCCGACGGTTGGGGTTACCCCACTGGTGTGGGGGTTCGCCCTTGGGGTTGGGGTTGGCCCATTGGTATGCGGGTGGGGTAAGCCCGAGAGGAGGAGGGGAGCGCACGCTTGGTGTAGGGGGATGCTGATCTGTTTGGTGGGTGGTCCGGTAGCGTGCCCGGGGATGTGACCGGTGGGTAATCCTGGACTGGAGGAGCCAAGCGATGGGTGAGTTCGTCAACCTGACGGTGAGTGACGGGGTCGGGACGATCCGGTTGGACCGGCCGAAGATGAACGCGCTCAACGTTCAGGTCCAGGACGAGATCCGTGAGGCGGCGGAAGCGGCCGGTGCGGACGACGCAGTACGGGCTGTCGTCGTCTACGGCGGTGAGCGGGTGTTCGCGGCCGGCGCGGACATCAAGGAGATGGCCGACATGTCGTACGCCGACATGGTCAAGCGCTCCGGGCCGCTGCAGGCCTCGCTGTCGGCGGTCGCCGCGATCCCGAAGCCGACCGTTGCCGCGATCACCGGCTACGCGCTCGGTGGCGGCTGTGAGCTCGCTCTGTGCACCGACTACCGGATCGCCGCCGACGACGCGAAGCTCGGCCAGCCCGAGATCCTGCTCGGTGTCATCCCCGGCGCAGGTGGCACGCAGCGCCTCTCCAGGCTGATCGGCCCCTCGAAGGCCAAGGACATCATCTTCACCGGCCGTTTCGTCGACGCCGCCGAGTCGCTTCAGATCGGGCTCGTCGACAAGGTCGTCCCTGCCGCCGAGGTGTACACCGCCGCCGTCGCCTGGGCCTCGCAGTTCTCCAAGGGTGCCTCGCTCGCGCTCCGGGCCGCCAAGGAAGCGATCGACGCCGGCCTCGGCGTGGACCTGCACACCGGGCTGGAGATCGAGCGTCAGCAGTTCGCGGGCCTCTTCGCTACCGAAGACCGTTCGATCGGGATGAAGTCTTTCGTCGAGAACGGCCCCGGCAAAGCCGAGTTCAAGGGAATCTGATGACCACTGCCGGACCGAAGCCCGCTGCCTCCGCCGAAGAGGTCGAAGCCGCGTGGAACGACAACAAGCTCGCCCAGGTGCTCTACCACGACTGGGAAGCGTCCACGTATGACGAGAAGTGGTCGATCTCGTACGACGAACGCTGCGTCGATTACGCCCGCGACAGGTTCACCGACGTTGCCGGATCGGAAGGCTGGCCGTACGGCAAGTCGCTCGAGATCGGCGCCGGTACCGGGTTCTTCACCCTGAACCTCAAGCTCGCCGGCGTACTGGCCGAGGCGCACGTGACCGACCTGTCGCCCGGCATGGTCGAGGCCGCCAAGCGGAACGCCGACACCCTCGGCTTCGCGATCGAGGGCAAGGTCGCCGACGCGGAGAAGCTCCCGTACGACGACGACACCTTCGACCTCGTCATCGGGCACGCCGTGATCCACCACATCCCGGACGTCGAACTGGCCTTCCGCGAGATGCTCCGCGTGCTCAAGCCGGGCGGCCGCTTCGTCATCTGCGGCGAACCGACCCGGTACGGCGACTACGTGGCGCGCCGGCTCTCCCGGCTCACCTGGTGGGCGACCACCAACGTGACCAAGCTGCCGGCCCTGAGCCACTGGCGCCGTCCGCAGTCCGAACTCGACGAGTCCTCCCGCGCGGCCGCGCTCGAAGCCGTGGTGGACCTGCACACCTTCGACCCGGACACGCTGGTCCGGATGGCCGAGCGCGCTGGCGCGACCGGCGTGCGGACTGTCACCGAAGAGCTGCTCGCGGCCTGGGTCGGCTGGCCGATCCGGACGTTCGAGGCCGCCGTACCGGAGAGCAAGCTCGGCTTCGGCTGGCGGATGTTCGCCTACAAGTCGTGGCTGCAGCTCTCCAAGATCGACAAGGTGCTCTCGCAGGTAGTTCCCGACGAGCTCTACTACAACGTGTCGATCACCGGGGTAGCCCCGTAAGGCATGCGCATAATGGACGGATGCGCTTGCTGACCGCGGCGAATCTGCGCTGGGTGGTGCGCCACCGGGCGTGGACGCCGTACTACCTGAAGCGGTACTGGCGCTTCGCGGTGTTCAAGATGCGGCACCGGCAGGTGATCACCGAGGGATTCGTCTTCCTCGGCAAGAAGCTGGAGATCGTTGCCAGACCCGGCCACGGCCGGCTGATCCTGGGCAAGTGGGTTCATCTGGGCGACGAGACCCGGCTGCGCGCGCACGAAGGCACGCTGCGGATCGGCGACAAGGTGGTGTTCGCCCGCGACGTCACGGTGAACTGCTACCTGGACATCGAGATCGGCGCCTCCACCCTGATCGCCGACTGGACCTACATCTGCGACTTCGACCACAAGACCGAGGACCTCGGGCTGCCGATCAAGGACCAGGGGCTGGTCAAGTCGCCGGTCCGGATCGGCCCGGACTGCTGGCTGGCCACCAAGGTGACCGTGACGCGCGGGACCGATATCGGCCGCGGGGTGGTGATCGGGGCGAACAGTGTTGCCCGAGGCAACATTCCGGAGTACTCCGTGGCGGCCGGCATCCCGGCCGTGGTGGTCCGCGACCGGGTCAGCCGGTACGAGGCCGAGGCGGAGCGCCGGGCGTACCTGGAGAAGCTGGCGCGCGAGAACGACGAGACCGCCGCCCGGCTGCGCGCGGGAGCGCCCGCAGTACCGGAGGAGTCTGCGCCCGTCGGACCGGCTGAGCCTGCGCCCGTCGGACCGGCTGAGCCTGCGCCCGTCGGACCGGCTGGGCTTCCGGTGGGGGAGGGCGGCGCGCCGCCCGGTAACGGATCACCTACGAGTGGTGATAAAGCAGATGTGACCCAGGGGTTCTCAAGTTACTCGCCAGTCGGGCACTATGTCCCGGACGCCGTCGGAGAGGAGAAGCAGCGTGGCTGACGCCAACGGCCAGCGGTCGAGTCTTGACCAGGCTGCTGCCGACGGCTCGATCACGGGCGCACGGCACCGGGCGGTCGAACCGGTGCCGATTGTGGCCGAGAGTGCGGACGTCGCTACGTTGGACAGTGTGGACGACGTCTTGCCGGCCCCGGTGCCAGGCGTGCGGCGGAGATTGACGCCGCGTCCGGTCCCGGGCAACAAGCGGAAGAAGCCGCCGGTGCTGGGACCGGTGGCGGACGAGGAACCGACCCCGGCTGAGGAGATGGACGACGTGGGTACTCACGACGACAAAGCGGCCGACGCCGCCGATGCCGAGAAGGCGGTGACACCGCCGGACGCGAAGGCCGAGGAGACTTCGACCGGCGCTCGTGGCTCGACCGCCACGGCGACGAAAGCGGCCAAGCCCAAGACCGCCGCGGAGATCGTCGCGGCGCAAAGGGCCCGCGAGAAAGCCGCTGAGGAGGCTGCCGCGGGGGCTGTCGACGGGAAGAAGGACGACACCTCGGTGACGAAACCGCTCACTCGTCAGCCGGCAGTGGCCAGTACGCCGACTACCGGTGTCGTCGGTAACAAGCCGGCGGCCGCCAAGAAGCCCGGCAACCCGGTGGCGAAGTCGGCCTCGACCGGCGTGGCCGGCGGCAAGGGCAAGGCGGCGATGTCGACCGTCGGCTCCGGGGTGAAGCGAACCCGGAACGTGATCGCCTCGGCGATCTGGCTGATCGCCGTACTGGCGGCTGCGGTACTGGCTCTTGGTGCGCTCTTCACCGCGCTCGACCAGGCGAACCAGAGCAACGAGATCGTCCGGTTCGTGCTGGATCGCGGTCGCGAGATCGTCGGCCCGTTCAAGGACCTGTTCCGGCTGGAGACCGCCAAGAACACCCTGCTGGTGAACTGGGGGATCGCGGCGCTGGTCTACCTGATCGCCGGCAAGATCATCGAGCGCTTCGTCCGTCCGTAGCAGGTCTGCTGTAGCAGCGGACGCAGAACGGCCCCGGATCACCAGGATCCGGGGCCGTCGCTATTGGTTGCTGAGGGCAATTACGGGAGCGGGAGGAAGGCCAGCCGCTCGTGCACCTCGCCACCGATGTGGGTGGTGTCGGAGCCGACCCAGAGGCCGCCCGGGCTGAGCAGCAGGTCGTAGCCGCCGACTCCCCGTTCCTTGGTCGGGTTCCAGGAGTAGGCGTTACCGGTGCTCGGGTTCAGCGCACCGATGCCCGGCCGGTCGACCGCGCCGTCGCCGGGGAAGTTATCGCCGTGCGGGTTGTTCAGCCAGCGCTGGTGGCCCTGGACGTAGACGGCCGCGCGGGTCACCTGGACCGAGAGCAACGTGTCGCCACCGGTGTAGTTCACCCAGATCGGGTAGGTGGTTTTCTGGTCGTTGGTGTTCCAGCGGCTCGCGGAGTCGCACAGCCGGTTCTTTTCGTCCGGGAAGCCCGCGCCGGTGGTGACGATCACGAAGAAGGAACCGTCCGGCGAGAAGTCGACGTCACGGGTGTACGACGGGGCCGCCGTGCTGCACGTGTTGTTCCACAGCGACGAGTACCAGCCGCTGACCGAGGCGGAACTGGTGCCCAGGTTGATCATCGCGGCGCGCTGACGGGCCTGACCGCCGACCGAGGTGAAGGTGCCGACCAGCGCGATCCGGGTGCCGGCTGGGTTGACCGCGAACCGGAACACCTTGGTCGGGCCCGGGTCGCCGTAGTTCGGCGCGCCGGCGAACGCGATGTTGATGTAGCCGGTGTCGCCGCCGGTGGCCGGGTTGACCGCGGCCAGGTGCTTGCTGAAGCTGCCGCCCAGGATGAGCCGGCCCTTCACGTAAGCCATGTCGGTGACCGAGCCGTTCAGGTTCGCGTTGAACTTGGTGTCGACGGCACCCGTCGCCGGGTTGAGCTTGACCACACCGGTCCGCTTCACGCCGTTGACCGTGTTGAAGTAGCCGCCGACCCAGAGGTTGGTGCCGTCGGTCGCGAGTGCCCACACCTCGGAGTTGAAGGTGGCGTGCAGTCCGGTCACGCCACCGGTGCTGGCGTTGAACGCGAACAACCGGTTGCGGTTGAAGGTGCCGGTGTTGGTGTACGTCTTCACCTGGGTGAACTGGCCACCGACGAACGTGACGCCGCCGGTGTAGAGCATCTTGTACACGGCGCCGTCCTGGACCCGCGGCGTCTTGTCCGACGGGTTGGGGGAGACGACGGCGTCCTGGGAGATCGGCGACGCGTTCGACGGTCCACCGAGGAACACCACGACGGCGGCGGCGACGGCGGTCAGTGCGACGCCGATCGCTAGAACAAGCTTTTTCATTCTCAAGGAATCCAAACCATGGTCAGGGTCCGACTGTGACGTGGCAACCGGGGCGGCAGCCAGACAGGTCGCGAAGGACGCGGACGACTCTGACATACCCAGCCGGTGTAATAGAAGTCACCTGGGGTCAATTTCTTCAAGCCTTGGCCGGATGGTTATCTCCGGAGGCTGGTCGGGAGCTGGTCAACGGGTCGACCGAGCGACGACCAAGAGGTCGAGCGAGTCCGCGGTCCCGGTGGGGGTGGACTCCTCGACTGCGAAGTCGGTGGCTCGCACTGATCGAACAAGGTCTATCAGAGATTGGCTCCACTCCTGGTGATCATCCGCCAGCTGAGCGTCGACAATCTTTCCGTACTGCGCTTCCCAGGCGCGCAACCGGGGTCCGTGCTGGAGGCCTGCAACGGTGGTGACTTCCATTTTGGCGGCCACCAGGTCGACAAATTCCGGGCCGCTCAACTCCCTGGTGTGGTACCAGTTCCCCGGTGGGAAGGTGAGCCGGTTGGGCGTCGCCAGTACTACGGCGCCGCCGGGCCGGACCACTCGCGCGCACTCCGCGACGAAGGCCGGCTGGTCCCAGAGGTGCTCGATCGTCTGCATCGACACCACCAGGTCGAACGAGTCGTCGGCGAGGCCTTGCTGGACGAGATTCCCCTGCAGGGTTCTGAGCTGTGGATAAGCCTTCCCGATGTGATGCAACGCAGTAGGGTCGTAGTCGAGGCCGACCACCGACCTGGCGCCCGCAGTACGGAGGAGTTCTGCTCCGTACCCCTCGCCGCAGCCGGCGTCGAGGACGCGACCGGCCGGCGGGATCAGCCCGGTCAGCCACTGGTACGCCGCCAGGTGCCGGGCGTACCAATAGTTCTCGTGCCAGATCCCGGGGGCGGTCCTCTCCCCGGTGAGCGGTAACGTCTCGGTCACCAGGTGAGCCTAATGGCCCGACTCAGGGCCCTGGCGCCACTGGTGACTGTGATGGGACTCGCACGGAGCATATGTTTCTCGCGGGTAACATCCGTGGCAGGCTGGGAGTGACCGTTAACCAGAAGGGGTCCCACACGCTATGAAGATCGTCGTCTGCGCGAAGTTCGTGCCGGATGCCACCGCGGACCGCCGCTTCCGCTCCGAGGACAACACGGTGGACCGGGGCCGGTGTCGACGGGCTGCTGTCCGAACTGGACGAGTACGCCGTCGAGACCGCTCTGACCGTGAAGGACACAGTCGGTGAAGGCTCCGAGGGCACCGTGACCATCCTCACGGTCGGGCCGGAGCAGGCCGCGGACGCCATCAAGAAGGGTCTCCAGATGGGCGCCGACGCCGGCGTCCACGTGAACGACGACGGGATCCACGGCTCCGACGCCGTGGCGACCTCGCTGATCCTGGCCAAGGCGCTGGGCAAGCTCGAGGCCGACCTGGTCGTGTTCGGGATGGCCTCCACCGACGGCTCGATGGGCGTCGTACCGGCGATGGTGTCGGAGCGGCTCGGGCTGCCCGGTGTCACGCTCGGCTCGTCGGTGACCGTCGACGGCAACACCGTGACGATCCGCCGCGACGGCGACACCGCCAGCGACACGATCGAGGGCACCCTGCCGCTCGTGCTCTCGGTGTCCGACCAGTCCGGTGAGCCGCGCTACCCGTCCTTCAAGGGCATCATGGCCGCGAAGAAGAAGCCGGTAGAGACCTGGTCGCTGGCCGACCTGGAGATCTCCGCCGACCAGGTCGGGGCGGCCTCGTCCTGGACCGAGGTCACCGAGGTCACCGCCCGGCCGCCGCGGTCCGCCGGCACGATCGTCACCGACGAGGACGGTAGCGGCGCTACCCAGCTCGTCGAGTTCCTGTCCACCAACAAGTTCCTCTGAGGGGCGACCAGAGCATGTCGAACGTTCTCGTTCTCGTTGACCACACCGGTGGCAAGGTCCGTAAGACGACCGCGGAACTCCTCACCATCGCGCGCCGTCTGGGCGAGCCGGTTGCCGTCTACATCGGCGAAGGTGTCCAGGACGCGCTGCCCGCGCTCGGCCAGTACGGCGCCACGAAGGTGATCGCGCTGACCAACCCTGAGCTGACGCAGTACCTGGTCGCTCCGAAGGCGGAAGCGCTGCAGCAGGTCGCGGCCAAGATCGAGCCGGTCGCGATCCTGATCTCCTCGAGCGCCGAGGGCAAGGAGATCGCCGCCCGCTTGGCGGTCAAGCTCGAGTCCGGGCTGATCACCGACGCCGTCGACGTACAGGCCGGTCCTGTCACCACACAGTCGGTGTTCGCGGGGAACTACTCGGTCCAGTCGAAGATCACGCACGGGACGCCGATCATCACGGTGAAGCCGAACGCGGCGACGCCGGAGGCGGCCCAGACCTCGCCGGAGGTAGAGGAGTTCGACGTGACGATCTCCGACGCCGCCAAGACCGCGCGGATCACCGAGTCGAAGCCGCGCGAGGCCACCGGCCGGCCGGAGCTCACCGAGGCGGCGATCATCGTGTCCGGTGGTCGCGGTACCGGTGGCGACTTCGGGCCGATCGAGGGCTTCGCGGACTCGCTGGGCGCCGCTGTCGGTGCCTCGCGTGCCGCGGTGGACTCGGGTTGGTACCCGCACGCCTACCAGGTCGGCCAGACCGGCAAGACGGTCTCACCGCAGCTCTACGTGGCGGCAGGCATCTCGGGCGCGATCCAGCACCGCGCCGGCATGCAGACCTCGAAGACCATTGTGGCCGTCAACAAGGACGAAGAAGCCCCGATCTTCGAACTGGTCGACTTCGGCGTCGTAGGAGACCTCCACAAGGTCCTCCCCGCCGCCACCGAAGAAGTAGCCAAGCGCAAGTCCTGAAATTTTGTATCAGGCCCGGCACACGCTGTGTGCCGGGCCTGATCGCGTTGGGGGCGGGGCGTCCCGAGCGACAGGTAATGGTTGGCGACGCGCGCGGGCGCCACGCTCAGGGCGGGTGCCACCCGCGGCGTTTCGGGTGCTATTACCTGTCGCTCGGGACGAGCTAGCGGTTGCGGGGTGGCGGGATGACCCGGAGTTGGAGCATGGCGGCGAAGCGGGCCTCTGGGTCGTCCAGGTTCAGGGCGCCTACATCGGCTAGGCGGCGGAGGCGGTAGCGGAAGGTGTTGGGGTGGACGTAGACGGAGGCAGCTGCGGCGATGACGTCGCCGAAGGCGTCCAGCCAGGCTCGGAGGGTTTCGACCAGGTTGGACTTGTGCTCGCGGTCGTACGCGATCAGGCGCGCGATCGGGCCGGTCGGCTGGTCCCCGCGGGCTTCGATCAGGTCGCGTAGTTCGAGTAGCAAGGTCTCGACGTGGACATCGGCCAGCCGGGCTACGCGTTGAGAACCGCGGCCGGTTCGCAGTACACGGAGAGCGCGGTCGGCTCCAGCGCGGGCGTGCGGGAGGCGCGAGTTCTCCCGTACGACGGGCCCAACGCCGATCGTGGCGGTGACGCGATCGCCGATCCGGTCGAGGAAGTCCTTCGCGATCCGTACTGCGTTCTCCTCGCCGTCGGCGCGATCGGCACGCACCGGTACCAACCCGTACGCGACGTCGCCGACCAGCGCGGCGGCTGAGCGGGGGTGCACAGCGCCGAGGTGCATCGCGAAGGCATCGGCCAGGCGCTGGCGTTCGGTGGCGAGCCCGGCTACCCCACCGATGGAGTCAGACGCTGCGGACTGACTGGCGTGGTGGGCAGGGAGCAGGGAGAGAGCCAGTACCACGACGGGCTGATCTGCCAGCCCGAGGCGATCGAGAGCATCGCGGGCTCCGGCGCCGCCTTCGAGCGCAGTACTGACCAGGTCGGCGCGGAGCCGGCGTTCGACGTCGGCGCCGGCGCGGATCCGGAGCATGTGGAGGGCGACGAGTTTGGCGGCGTCGCAGAGGGCCTGGGTGCGTTCCTCGGTGAGCGGTGTACGGACGACGACCCAGATCGACCCGAGGATCTCGTCGCCGGCGCGGACCGCGACCGCCATCCGGGGGATGGTGAACTCGTCCTTGCCGATCGGCAGCGGCGGGACGTGTACCGGCTGATCGGTGCGGTACAACTCGCGGAACACCCCGAGCTCGTTGAGCAAGCGGGAGTAGCGCTGCGGCACCTGGCGGCCGAGTACGGTCTCGACGCGGGCGTTGTCGGCCTCGTCCTGTCTGCCGGAGAAGGCGAGCACGCGGGAGCTGCGGTCCTCGATGGTGACCGGCGCATCGAGCAGCGCGGCGGCCGCGTTGGCCAGGGCGAAGAGGTCGCCGGAGGGCATGCCGCCGAGAGTCTCCCGCTCCGCGACACCTACGTCGCCTTCGGCAAGGACCGAGCGAAGCAGTACGGCGAGTTGGTCCCAGGTCGCGCCGCGGGTCAGACCGAGCAGCGCGACCCCTGACTCGGCGACCGCTTTGGTGATCGTCGCGTCGGGGATGATGGGGGAGCGGACGACCAGACCGGCTGCCTGCTGGCGACCGAGATCGTGCAGCAGCCAGGCGATGAGTGACGGTTCCTGCAGCCCGACGCCCAGAACAAGGGCGTGCCGGGGGAGCACGGTCTCGTCGACGGGATCGTGGATCACCACCCCACCGATGTCCGCCGTCTGGTCGGGATCGCCGTGGATCAGTTCCAGCAGGGTGTCGCCGAGGTCGTCGAGGACCCGGCCGAGGCTGGCACGAGGCCGATTCGTCACGGAAAGCAGCACCCTTCCGAACCTAGAAGCAGAACCATCACTCTAGTTCGTCCGGACCCACAGTTTTGGCGCTCCAGCTTGTCCGATCCAACAACTTCGTGCAGAAGCTAGTCGGCCACCCTTGCCACCGCGCCCAGCCAACCCGCCTCCGTCTGCTTTCCCCCCTGCCCGCGGGGTTAGCCCGCCCCTCGTGGGGTTCGCCCACTGCTAGACCAGTGGGGGAACCCCCACACGAGGAGCGAACCCCGTGGGGGGTGGGCGAACCCCGTGGGGGGTGGGCGAACCCCGTGGGGGGTGGGCGAACCCCGTGGGGGGTGGGCCAACCCTGCGGGGGGTGGGAGGCATCCCGCTGGGAAGGGGGATCGCGCGAGGTGGTGGGGCCCGGCTTAGAGCGGGAGCCATTCGGTGGAGGTGGTGACGGCAGCCAGTTCGTCCGGGAGGGGGACTACCCCGATGCCAGGCGCGGTGGGGACAGGAAGGTGGCCGTCCTGGAGGGTGAAGGGGGTGGTGATGTCGGTCTTGTAGTAGCGGCTGGAGGCAGACGTGTCGCCGGGGAGGGTGAAGCCGGGGAGGGCTGCCAGGGCGACGTTGGCGGCTCGGCCGAGGCCGGTCTCGAGCATCCCCCCGCACCAAACCGGGATCCCGTTGGCGACGCAGACGTCGTGGATCCGACGCGATTCCAAGTAACCGCCAACCCGGCCAGGCTTCACGTTGACGATCGAGCAGGCGCCCAGCGAGATCGCAGCGGCCGCCGAACGCGCCGAGGTGATCGACTCGTCCAGACAGACCGGAGTCTTGATCAGCCGAGCCAGTTCCGCGTGCCCAAGGATGTCCTCCTCGTCCAGCGGTTGCTCGATCAGCAGCAGGTCGAAGGGGTCGAGCCGCGCCAGGTGCCGGGCATCCGCCACCGAGTACGCCGTATTGGCGTCGACCTGCAGCAACACATCCCCGAAGCGTTCCCGCACAGCGGCGACCGGTTCGAGATCCCAGCCGGGCTGGATCTTCAGCTTGATCCGCAGATACCCCTCATCCAAATACCCACCGACCGCGTCCAGCAGCTCGCCGATCGAATCCATGATCCCGACCGACACTCCACACGGCACCCGGTCGTGCACAGCCCCGAGTTCACGAGCCAACGGTCGTCCCTCGGCGCGCAACTCAGCATCCAGTACCGCGGTCTCCAGCGCCGCCTTCGCCATCCGATGCCCATGGAACTTGGCCAGCGCCGGCGCGACCCCAACCGCCGAAAGCCGTTCCACCGCACCCAGCGCGGGGACGAAGAACCGCCGCAGTACGTCGACGGCCCCGTCCACGTACTCCGAGGAGTAGAGCGGCCCGCTCATCGCGACGCACTCGCCCCACCCCTCCGCCTCGGTGCTGACGACCCGGACCAGCACCGCGTCGCGCGTCGTCTCGGTCCCGAACGAGGTCCGGAACGGCGCCACCAACGGCAACGAGATCCGCCGCAACTCGACTCCGGTCAGCTTCATCACACCAGTCCCTTTCCAGGAAGTTCGAGTACGTACCAGCCGGACCGGTCGAAGCCGGTCACCTGGGCACCGTCCGCCAGCAATCCACCGAGCACCTCACGCGTCGCCGCCCGCCAGTCCTTCGCCGCCGCGGGATCGGTACCGCGCAACCCTTCGACATCAACCGGTACTGCGACCAGCAGCGTCCCGCCGTCCGGCGTAGAACCCATCAACGGCCGCCCGTCCTCCGCCCGCGCCAGCACAATCGTTGCCTCGGACAACTCGAGCCCCGCGGCCGGTCGCCGTCCGGCCGCTGCCGCGACCTCGGGCGTATCGAGCTGCCACCGGACCAGCAGCCGATCGCTGTCGTCCCCGTTGTTGATCCCGTCGTCCATCAACCCGTAGAAGTTCGTCAGGTACTCCGTCGGTCGCGCCGCGAGCTTCACGATGTTGAAGTACGCGTTCCGCCGGATCAGCGGATCGAACGTCCACGAGATCGCGCGCACGCCCCGCTGCAACGCCCACGCCCGCTGATGCAGCTTCAACGCGAACCCGACATTGCGCCCGCGAGCAGCCCCGGACACCCCGGCGACGTGGCTGTGCATCGCCACCTCGGCCGGTGCTTCGAAGAAGCCCACGCAGGCCCCGATCAACTCGTCGCCGTCGTAGGCCCCGCCGACGTAGTTGCCCGCCTTCGTCAACGCCCGCAGCAGCTCCGTCGTCACCGGCGGGTTCTTCGGATCCGGACGCCAGATCGAGTCGTACAACCGATAGACCTCGTCGAGCTCCGCCAGCTCCCGAAGCTCCCGGACCTGTACTCCGGCGGAGGCGGGCCGCCGCCAAGCTGTCCCGGGCGGCAGCGTCGGACAGGCCGATCTCCACCAGGCCGGTGCTGTCGGGGGCGCTCACGGTCTGTCCAGCAAGTCGGCGATCAGCGCGGTCAGCAAGGCCGTCCTCGGCGCGATCTCGGCCACGACGACATGCTCGTCATCGGCGTGGGCACCGCCACCGACAGCACCCAAGCCGTCCAGGGTCGGAGTACCGATGCCGGCCGTGAAGTTGCCGTCGGATCCACCACCGACGGAGATCTCCCGCAGCGGCTCGAGCCCGAGGTCCGCAGCGAGACCGGAAGCCCGCAGATAAAGGCTTTCGGACATCTTCCGCTCCAGCGGCGGCCGGTTCGGGCCACCGAGAATCTCCAACGACGCTCCGGCGAGCACGGGCGTCAACGCATGCATCGCCTCATCCACCCGAAGCTGCTCCGCCACCTCTCGGGCCCGCCCATCGACCTGGAAGGCCGCAGCGGCGGGCACCGTGTTCCTCGTCGTACCGGAGGTCGAGGAAGTCGGCGTCACGGTCGTCCCGAGCGAAGCATCGCCGAGCTGGCTGACGGCGAGGATCTGATGCGCGGCCTCGATGCTGGCGTTGATCCCGAGTTCCGGTTCGAGTCCTGCGTGCGAGGCGCGACCGAGGATCCTGATCTCGTAGGTGGACACACCCTTGCGCTCCAACTTCAAAGCACCGTCCGCCGACGCCTCCAGAACGAGCGCGGCGACGCAACCCGCCGCCTCCTCCTCGATGAGCGCGCGAGACGTCGGCGATCCCAACTCCTCGTCGCCCGTCACCAGCAGCGTCACGCCTGAAGAAGAAGGCAATGCGGCGATCGCATGGAAGGCCATCACCAGACCGGTCTTCATGTCGAAGCACCCAGGCCCACGCAGTACGCCGTCCTCGATCACGAACGGATGCGTCGCCAGCGAGCCGATCGGCCAGACCGTGTCGTGATGCCCGAGCACCAGCACGCGCGACGGCGCGTCGCCGAGCCGCCAGCGCAGATGCGTCCGGCCATCGACGACCACGTACTCCGGTGCGCTGCCGAGCAGGCGGCTCCCGAGCTCGGCAACCACGTCCGCGCTCCGAGCCACCGCCGGCAGATCCGAAGACGGCGACTCGCAGGTCACCAACGTCTCCAGATCGGCCAGCAACGCCGGCAACGCAGCCCGCAGCTGCTCGACCAGCGAGCCCATCAGCTCACCTTCGGCGTGGCTCGGACCCCGGCGTGCAGGTACTTCTCGCCGGTGGGCAGCGAGTAGAACGTCACCGGCATCCAGGTCAGCGACCCCGGCGGCCGGACGGCGAACAAGTCACCGCTCTCGTCGACCGGGATCAGGTCGAACTCGTGCGTCGGCTCCGGCATCAGCTCGGCAAGCGGCCCGGTCGTCGTCGTCCGCAGAATCGCCTGCCCGTCCCGGACCAGCACCTCTTCCAGAGTGCTCGCCCGCTCGTAGCGGCCGACGTGCCGGTGCAGATCGACCACCGGCGGCTCGGCCGGCGGGGCAAGCGGCGCCGGCATGGACACGTCGGCGAGCTCGGCGAAGATCTCGCGGTACAGCTCCTGATACAGATCACGCGTGTTGCCGCCGTTGGTCAGTAGCGCCACGGCGAGCCCTTCGGAGGGGAGCACTCGCAGGAAGGCGGCCTGGCCGATCGTGTTGCCGTCGTGCCCGAGCAACCGCTGACCGTCCCAGCCGAACCTGATCCAGCCGAGTCCCCACGAGTCACCGAGGATGTACTTGTCCGGCAGGTCAGCGTGCTTCGCGGCCATCAGCGTCGCGGTCTCCTCGCGCAGCAGTTGAGTGCCGTCCGGGGCCTTTCCGCCATTCAGATGGAGTCGGGCAAAGGCCAAGGTGTCGGCAACCGTCGAGTGGATCGTGCCCGCCGGTCCCACCGACCGGGGCAGACTCCAGACCGGCGCCCGCGTCGGCTCCTCGCCGGGCTCGCCGACATGCCCGACCGCGACTCGATGCAGCAGCGCCTCCTCCGGCAGCGTGCCCGTGTGGTCGAGCCCGAGCGGCACGATGATCCGCTCTCGCAGTACCTGGTCCCAGGTCTTGCCGGTGAGCTTCTCGATCACCCGGCCGGCCAGTGAGAAGCCGGAGTTGCAGTAGGACCAGGTGGCGCCGAGCGGATGGTTCTGGGCGACCTCGGCCAGCCCGTCGACGTACTTCTCCAGGCAGTCGTCACCGCGCCCCGTGTCGGTGAAGACGTCGCCGTCGATCCCGCTGGTGTGCGTCAGCAGATGCCGCATCGTCACCTGCTTGGCGACATCGGGATCACCCAGCCGGAGCTCCGGCAGTACCTCGATGATCGGCGCGTCCAGGTCGAGCAGCCCCTCGTCGACGAGTTGCATCGCCAGCGTCGCCGTCCAGACCTTCGAGACCGACCCGATCTGGAAGACCGAATCGGCGGTCGTCGCCAGACCTGTGTCCTTGAAGACGACTCCGGTCGCGGCCTCGACCAACTCGTCATCCACCCCGGACCGCAGACGCAGGATGCCGAGAGTCGCACCCGGTACGCCATGCTTCGCCGCGAGCGTGTCCAGCCGGTGCTGCCAGTGCGCGACGTCGATCCGGGCGCGACGCGGACCGGCCGCGTCACCGGCGTACTGCTCGACCCACTGGAGGATCCGTCGGTTGAAGTCGAGCCGGTGCGACAACCTGCCCTCGACGATGAAGAGGTGACTCGCGTCCGGATACAGCACGAGTTGCGTTGGCACACCTTGCTCGCGCAGCGCGGTGTGCCACTGCTGGGCCTGGCCCACCGGGCAACGCACATCAGCGTCGCCGTGCAGCACCAGAGTCGGCGTCTTCACCTTGTCGACCTGACTGAACGGAGACATCGCGCTGAAGTCACCAGGGCCGTTCAGCTCGTAGGCGCTGAGGAAATGGCCGCTGTCCGACGTACCGGCCATGCTGGTCAGGTCGCTGACCACGCCACCGGTGACGGCCGCCGCGAACCTGTTGTCGCGACTCGTCAGATAGCAGGTCAGGTAGCCGCCGTAGCTGTACCCCGCCACGGCGAGGCGGTCGCCGTCAGCGATGCCCTCGGCAACCAATTCGTCGAGCGGCTCGAGAAAGTCCTTCGCGTCCGCGGTGCCCCAGGCGCCGAGCGCGGCGTTGAAGAACGCCTCGCCGTAGCCGTCGCTGCCGCGCGGATTCATCAGCAGGACGGTCCAGCCCCGGGCCGCGAGCTCCTGGTGGTAGAGGTGCACCTCGTCGGCCACCGCGTTCCACGCGTTGTGCGGACCGCCGTGGATGTCGAGCAGCAGCGGCTGCGGCCCGGTCGCCGCAGGATCGCGGATCAGGTAGCCGGCCACCACCGTGCCGTCGGAGACGGTGAACTCGCGTTCCTCCCTGGCGAAGTGCTCCACGTCGGCCAGCTTCTCGCCGTACGACGTGCGTGGGGTGACCGTGCTGCTCGACAGGTCCAGTGTGACGATCTCGCCGTACGACGTCTCGGTGGTCAGCACGAGCGCAGCGGTCCCGCCCGCGACCGTGAGGCCGGAAACGTTCTGACCTGCCCGGCCCAGCACCAGCTCTGGCGCGCCGCCGGCGACCGGTACGGAGTACAGGTGACTGCAGCCGCGCTCGCGGACGGCGAAGAGGACCGTTTGGCCGTCGTCGATGAGGACCGGCAGTGCACCCGGGTAGGCCGGTCCGCCGGGCATCACGTTGCGATCGAGCGGCGCTGCAAGATTCTCCACCTGGCCGGCGCCGAGCGTCAGTCGTAGCAAGCCCGCGTGTCCGACCGGACCGGCGAGGTTGCCGACGATCAGCAGCGACTCGCTGTCAGCTGTCCAGAGCACCGGACCGGCCAGGCCTTCGGCGAGGCCGGCCAGCTGAGGCTGTGCCTTCTCGTCGGTCGCGTCGAGCACGTACGCCGGTGCTGTCGGGCTGAGGTCGGCGTCGGGAGCGGTCATGGCTCCGAAGGCCAGCTTGGTGCCATCTGGCGACCAAGCCGGGGCACCGGCGTGCCAGTCACCCTCGGTGGCCTGCCTGCATTTCTTCGTACCGACGTCGAGCAGATGGAGGTGCTTGCGGATCGTACGCAGCCAGCCGGCGCCGTCGGCCTGGTAGTCCAGCCGCTCGGTGACGATCGGCGTATGGCCACGCGCCTTGTCGTCCAGACCGGCAATGTCCACTGGTGCACTGAAGGCGATGCGGGTCCCGTCCGGACTCCACTGCGGCGCCCCTGCACCGAGCGGCAGCGTGGTCACCTGCTCGGGCTCACCACCGCCGATCGGAAGCAGCCAGAGCTGTGCAGGGCCGTCCTTGGCGCGCAGGAACGCCAGCTGCGTCCCATCGGGCGACCAGACTGGAGTGCTGTCGGCATCGCCTCTGGTCAGCTGCTGCGGCTCGCCACCGGACGCTGGTACGCGCCACAGGCTGCGCAGCATCCGGTCGCCTTCCAGGTCAGCGGTCCGCAGTACGTAAGCGATCTGGGTCGCGTCGGGCGACAGAGCCGGCTGCTCCGGTACTACGAGTTCGGTCAGATCGTCGATGCGCAGACGTCGGGTCACGGGGAAGTCCTCCTTGAATGCGGCGGTAGCGAAGTCGTGCGGCGAGGTGCGGCCGCGAGAAGCTCTTGGGTATAGGCGTGCTGGGGGTTGCCGAGGACCTCGTGGGCGGCCCCGAATTCCACGATCCGCCCGAGGTACATCACGGCGATCAGGTCGCTCACGTAGCGGACGACGGCCAGGTTGTGCGAGATGAACAGCATCGACAGCTGGAGTTCCCGCTGCAACGAGCGGACCAGGTTGAGCACGGTGCCCTGAACAGAGACGTCCAGGGCCGAGGTGATCTCGTCGGCGATGATCACGTCGGGCTGCCCGGCCAGCGCGCGGGCGATGGCGACCCGTTGCCGCTGACCGCCGGACAACGCGCCCGGGTAGGCGGTCGCCCGGCCGGCATCGAGCCCGACCAGCTCGAGCAGCCGGTCGACCTCCTCGCGTTGATGCTTCCTCGGCGACCGGGGGATGGCTTCGGCGATCGAGTCGCCGATCGTCATCCGCGGATCGAGTGACGAGTAGGGATCCTGGAACACCATCTGCAGCGGTCTGCCCGCGGCCCGATTCGGCCGGGCCCGATGGTCGATCGGTACGCCGTCCAGCAGGATCCGCCCCGACGACGGCTCGGCCAGCCCGACCGCCGTACGGGCCAGTGTCGTCTTGCCCGACCCAGATTCGCCCACCAGTCCGACCACCTGGCCGGACGGGACGGTCAGGTCGACCCCGTCGACCGCGGTCATCGCGCGGCTGCCCGTGCCGAACCGGACCGACACCTGGTCGAAACGCAGTTCGCTCATAGCTGCCCCGTCCGGATCGACTCGGTGCCTGGATACCGAGCTTGCCAGGCCGCCGAACCCTGCGGGTTCCAGCAGGCCACCTGATGTACCGGACCGTGCCCGACCAGCGAAGGGTCCTCGCTGCGGCACCGATCCTCGGCGAACTCACACCGCGCCGCGAACGCGCACCCGGTCGGGAAGTGAGCCGGATCCACCGGCCGCCCCGGGATCACGGCCAGCGGCTCGTCGAGCGGCGTGTCCAGATCCGGTACCGCGGCCAGCAGCGCCCGCGTGTACGGATGGCGGGCCCCGGTCACGAGGTCGCTCGCAGGCAGGTCCTCGACGATGCGTCCGGCGTACATCACCAGGACGCGATCGCAGACCTGTGCGACGACCGTGATGTCGTGGCTGATCAGCAGTATGGCGACCTCGTTCTCCGTCCGGATCTGCTCGAGCAGCTGAAGCACCTGCTGTTGCACGGTGACGTCGAGCGCGGTGGTCGGCTCATCGGCGACGATCAGCGCGGGCGTGCCCATCAGGCCCATCCCGATCATCGCCCGCTGCCGCATCCCGCCCGAGAATTCATGGGGATACTGCCGCGCTCGCCGTTCGGGCTCAGGGATCCGGACGGCCCGGAGCCGGTGGATCGCCCGGCTCATCGCCTGCCGCCGGGACAATCCTTGATGCTCTCGAACGCCTTCGGTGAGCTGGACCCCGATCCGCTTCGTCGGGTTGAACGACGTCATCGGATCCTGGAACACCATCGCGAACGACGTACCCAGCAGGCGTCGCCGAGCGGCCGCAGTACTCCGAACGGCGGCCCGGCCGAGCAGAGGCGCACCGAGGAACGACAGCTCGGACGCCCGCACCTGCCCGGGCGACTCGATCAGCTGGGCGACGGCGAGCGCGGTCAGACTCTTGCCCGAGCCGGACTCACCGACCACGCCGACGATCTCGCCCTTGCCGATCGTGAAGCTGATCCCGCGGACCGGTGTGACCGGCCCTGGGAAGCTGACGTACAGGTCTTTGACGACCAGGACGTCATCGTCGTGAACCGGCGCAGCCGGCCTGGTCTCCGGCGCTCTGTCCGGCAACCCTTTCAGGACCGGTACGCCGAAGCCCTTCGCGACAGCCTCTCCGAACAGGTTGAACGCCAGGCCGGCGATGACTACGGCCAGACCAGGCGCCAGCGCGGCGGCCGGATGCACGTAGATGCTGTTGAGGCTCTCGCCCATCAACCGGCCCCAGTCGTACGCCGGTGCCTGGACGCCCAGGCCGAGGAACGACAGGCCGGCAAAGGCGAGCAAGGCGCCGCCGGCACCGATCGTCGCGTTCACCACGAGCGGTTCGGCGATGTTCGGGAGGATGTGCAGCGGCAGCATCCGGAACCGCCCGACCCCCGCGATCCGCGCGGCCGCGACGAAGTCCCGCTGCGCGACACCGGCCACCAGGGTCTGCGTCAGTCGCGCGAACGACGGTGCTCCAGCGAAACCGATGGCCAGTACTGCGCCTTTCGCGCCCACTCCGAAGATGACCGCGAAGAACAGCGCGAGCAGCAGGCCTGGGAACGCGACCGCGATGTTCACCACGGCCGTGGCCAGGCGGCCACCGCGCCGACCCAGCACTGTCGGTGCACAGCCGAGCGCTAGTCCGCAGACGACCGCGATCAAGGTCGCTACCAAGGCAAGCAGGATCGAAGTACGGGAGGCGACGAGGACCCGGTAGAAGATGTCACGGCCGAGACTGTCGGTGCCGAGCAAGTGCTGTGCGGAGCTGCCTTCCAGCAAGTGCTCGGTGTCGATCGCGGTCGCCTGGTGAGTCCACAGCAGGGGAGCGACGAGAGCGAGCAGCAGTACTGCGAGTAGGAGCACTCCCGCGCCGGCGCCGACCGGCGTACGTAGTACTGCAATCCATCGAGCTGTCTTCTTCATCAGCTCTCCCGGATGGTCGATCGCGGATCCAGCAGGGCGAGGACTACATCGACCGTCAGGTTCACCAGCAGGACGCCTGCGCCATAGATGAGTACTACGCCCTGCACCAGCGGGTAGTCCTTGGCCAGGATCGAGGACACGATCGTGCTGCCCAGTCCCGGCCAGCTGAAGACGTTCTCGACCAGTACGGTCCCGGCAACCATCCCGCCCAGCAGGAGACCGCCCAAGGTGATCGTGGCCGTCACTGCATTAGGCAGCGCGTGCCGCAGGTAAACAGCCACAGCAGGAAGTCGCTTGGCCCGCGCAGTCCGCAGATAGTCCGTCTGCAGTACTGCGAGCAGCTCCACGCGACAGATGCGTGCAAGCACCGCTGCCGGTCCGACTGAGAGTGAAAGAACAGGCAGCAGGTACGACGAGAAGTTGCCGCGTCCGGCTACTGGCAGCCAGTGCAGCTTCACGGCGAAGAGGTAGACGAGCCCGACGGCCAGCAGGAACTCAGGGATCGCGGCCATCACCACTGTGACCGATGTGAAGGTCAGCTCGGTGCGTGGCCGGCGCCCGGCCCGGGTGAGTACACCCATGGCCAGGCCGACCGGCAGCGCGATGAGTACGGCGACAAGGAAGGCAGCGACGGCCAACTGGAGCGTGGCCGGGAGGCGATCCCGGATCACGTCGGAGACCGGGAGGCCCGTGGTGATTGACGTACCGAGGTTGCCGGTGAAGAGGTGTTGCAGGAAATGCAGGTACTGCTGCCACAGCGGGTCGTTGAGGCCGAGCGACTCGCGCTGGGCGTCGACAACGCTCTGCGCCGTCGCCGGTCCGAGCGCTCCTCGTACGGGGTCGCCGGGGATCAGGTGGATCATCAGGAATGCCGCGCTGACCAGCACCAGCACGGACCCGACGAGGCGCCCGAGCCGGCGGGCGGCGAACCGCACCCACGGATGGGTGGTGAAGTTCGCCGCCGTACCGGAGACGTTGACTGTCGTCGCCACTAGCTCGCCAGCATCCGGATCGATCCGGGGTCGACGCCGTCGTTCAGTTCGAAGGTCGCGCCCTTGGCGAAGATCGGCACGGTGGAGTTGACGAACGGCACCACGTTGACCTGCTCGAACAGCGCGCGCTCCGCGCCCGCCCACTCGGCGCAGCCGTCCGCTCCGGCGATCTTGGCCGCCTTGGCGACCCCCGCGTCGTACTGGGGGTTCTTGATCGAGGAGAAGTTGCTGCCGTTCGGCGGCCCGGTGCCGGACAGGAAGCTGACGAGCTGGCTGGGCAAGTTGGTCGTCAGCGGGATCAGGCCGGCGTGCCAGGTGCCTTGGCCGCCGAGGACGATGGTGCTGAGCTCGGCGGTCGAGATGGCTTTGAGCGAGATGTCGACGCCGAGGTCCTTCCACGCCTTCTGCAGCAGTTCCGCACCCGACTGCATGGTCGGGCCAAGGGTGGTCGGGTAGTAGAAGACCAAGGTGAGCTTGGCGCCGTCCTTCGCCCGGATGCCGTCGGCGGCCGCCTTCCAGCCGGCCGCGTCGAGGCCTGCCTTGGCCGCGTCGAGATCGTGGCCGGGCAGGTTGCCGGTGACGGTGTCGTCGTTGCAGGGACCCGTACCGGGAACGGTCAGACTGGTGGTCGGCTTACCGGTTCCGCTGGTCAGCACTTTGCCGAGCTGAGCCAGGTCGAGGGCTTGCGTCAACGCTTTGCGCACGGCGACGTCAGCGGTCGGCAGGCCTGCCTTCTGGTTGAACCAGAGCTCACCCAACGGAGTACCCAGCGTGCGCGTGAAGAGCTTCTGCGCTTCCAGCCGCTGCTTGTCGGGACCGGCGATGGCGACGATGTTGACCTGCCCGGCGAGCAGTAGGTTCGCCGCGGTGGTCTCGTTCGCCACCACCTTGAGGATCACCTTGTCCGGCATCCCTGGCTGCTCGGCCTTGAAGTCGCCCGCGCCCCACGCGTACTCCTTGCGGCGGGTCAGCGTGAAGTGGTCGCCGGGGACAGCCTCGGTGACCTTGAACTGGCCGGTGCCGTCCGAGCCCTGCTTGAGCAGGGTGCGGTCCTTCATGCCCTCGCTGCAGACGATGTGCAGACCGCCGATGTTGCGGACCAGGAAGGCGTCGGGAGCAGGCGCTGTCACGGTGACCGTGCCCGCCGCGTCGTCGCCGATGGCCTTGGCGCCCGGTGCGACGAAGACGCCGATCCGGGTCGACTTGCTGGCCGGGTTGCCGACGAAGTTGATGTTCTCGGCGACGGTGCTCGCGGTCAACGGGCTGCCGTCCTGACAGGTGATGCCCTTGCGCAGCGTGTACTTCGCGGTGGTCGTCGTGCCTTCCCACTTCTCCGCGAGACCCGCCACCTGCTTCCCGGTCCCGTCGACGTTGACCAGGGAGTCGTAGAGGAACGCGTCGACCTGCTTCGTGATCGACAGCGAGGTGAACTGCGGGTCGAGGTTGCCCGGGTCGGCGCCCAGCGCCATGGTCAGCGTCTGGCCCGCCACCGGCTTGCCCGCACCGGTGGTCTCCTGACCCGAACTGCAGGCGGACAAGGCGAGTCCGGCGACCAGCACGCCGGCGATCGCGACGGTATGTCTCATGGTTTCTCCAAGGGGTCGGACGGGATCAGGCATGGGCGCGGCGGATGGCCCGGCCGTTGTGCAGGTAGAGCGCGTGGCCGTTGCCGTCGTCGCCGAGGAAGACCTGCGGCATGTGCACCCCGTTGTCGGCCTTCAGGGCGATCAGGCTCTCCGCGTTGCGGCCGACCAGCTCGACCGGCTCGGGGGCGGGGCCCAGGTCGGCGAAGATGCCCTTCGGTGTCTGGTCGAGCCAGACCCTGCCGTCGTCGTCCTGACGAACGGTGATGTCGGCGACCTCGCAGCTGTAGGTGCCGAGCATCCGCTCCGCGTCGATCGGTACGGCGGTGGCCGGCGGCTTGGGCAGCGCGGGCAGCTCCAGGCCGGCCAGTTCCTTGACGATGTGGCTGACGATGGTCTCGTAGAGCCCGATGACATCACCGCCGTTGGTCAGCACCGTGACGGCCAGACCGTGCTCGGGGACGATGCGCAGGAAGGCGTTCTGGCCGATGGTCCCGCCGTCGTGGCCGATCACCGTGGTGCCGTCCCAGTCGAAGATCTCCCAGCCGAGTCCCCATGAGTCGCCCATCAGGCCGAGCGCGGGCACCTTCACCTGCGCGGTCTGCATCGCCTCGACGCTCGCCGGACTCAGTACCGACGTACCGTCTGCCGCTGTTCCTGAGTCGAGGTGCAGCTTGGCGAAGGTGAGCAGGTCGCGCGGCCGCATCGCGAGCATCGCGCCGGCGGGCGCCATGCCCCGGGTCATCCCCCAGAACGGAGCTGGTACGGGTGCCGCATCGGGAGCGGGGCGGAGGTGCCCGACCGCGGCGCGATACAGGATCGCCTCGTACGGGTCGGTGGCCGCGTGGGCCAGGCCGAGCGGGGTGAAGAGGTGCTCGCGGAGGGCGGCGTCGAACCGCTTTCCGCGCAGTACCTCGATCAATCGGCCGAGGACGGCGAAGCCGGCGTTGTTGTAGGAGAACATCTCGCCGGGGCTGAAGAGCTGGCCGACCTTGGCCAGCGTGGGGACGAACTTCTCGACGGCGTCGTCGCCCTTGCCGGTCTCGCTGAAGATGTCGCCTTCGAAGCCCGACGTGTGGCTCAGCAGCTGACGGATGGTGATCGCGGCCGCCGCCTCGTCGTCGCCGAGGACGAACTCGGGGAGGTAGTCACGCAACGGTTTGTCCAGGTCGACCTTGCCCTCGTCGACGAGCTGCATCACCAGCGTCGTCGTCCAGACCTTCGTGATCGAGCCGATCTGGAACACGCTGTCGGCGTTCGTCTCGACACCGGTCGCCGTACTCAGTACGCCGGCCGCGTGGTCGATCACCTCGCCGCCGAACAGCACTCCGACCGCCGTACCGGGGACCTCGTGCTCGGTAATCAGCGCCGGCAGCCGGTCTTGTAGCCACGTCTCGATCTCGCTCAGGGTCGCCATGTACCGACGCTAGGACCGTCCGGAGGGGGAGTATTCGTCGGCGGTGACGAGTGCCGGGACGTTTTTCGTCCGATCCGATGAAGTCCGCCTGGCCGGGTACTGCGATGGCTCTCCGGGCCCGGGTCGGTGTGAGGATCTGAAGATGGGCGCAGCGGAGAAGCGGTACTGGTATGCGGACGGGCTCGATCCGGAAGAGCTGAAGTTCCAGCGGCTGTACGGGCCGGTCGAGGCCGCGACCCGGGACGAGGCGAAGGAGTTCTTCGGTGGACTCGGGCTGCCCTGGTGGGTGGCCGGCGGCTGGTCGATCGAGGCGTTCACCGGCGTACCGCGGCACCACGACGACCTCGACGTGTCGTTCTGGCGGCGCGAGGTGCCGGCGCTGGTCCAATACGCCGAGGGCCGGTACGACGTGTGGTCGGCGGGGAGCGCTTCGATCTTCCCGCTCACCGTCGACAAGCCGGAGATGCCGGACACCGCCGACCAGGTCTGGCTCCGCGAGCACGCCCTCGCCCCGTGGAAGTACGACGTGGTCCTGAATCCGGACCGGGACGGCCGCTGGGTCTTCCGCCGTGATCCCACCCTCGACTACGACCTCGACGAGATCACCTGGATCGCCGACGACGGCATCCGCTACCTCAACCCGGAGATGACACTCGCCTACAAGGCCAAACACGACCGCCCCAAGGACCGCCGGGACCTGGAGGTCACCCTCCCGCTGCTTTCGGCGCCCCAGCGCGGCTGGCTCGCCGACATGGTCCACCACCTGCACCCCGACCACGCCTGGCTGGAGCAGATCCGCACTTGACCCGCCTCACGCCGCTCCTAACTTGCCGCTCGCAGCCACCCGGTCACGCGGCTCCTGCCGATTCGGGTGTTCGGGATCGCCTGAGCCGGGCCGATTCGGGTGTTCGGGATCGCCTGAGCCGGGCCGATTCGGGTGTTCGGGATCGCCAGCCAGGCAGTGCATTCCGAAATCCTTGCCGCCGATGTCGAGTTGGGCGCCACCGCTGCCGGGTTCAGCCCGATCAGCCCGATCACTGCCTGGTTGGGTGACCGTGGCCCTCGGCCGGCCGGGACCTGGCCCGTTCGGCCCGAAACGGCCGGGCCCGTGCCCGGATCCCCGCCCCTGTGTCCCGATCGACAGGTAATGGCTGCCTCTACCGCCCTGGGCGTCGTCGGGCTGAGCGTGGCACCCTGGCGGGGGACCGGCCATTATCTGTCGGTCGGGACAAGGACCCGTTGCGGTGGGGTTGGCCCCTCCTTCGAGGGGTCCACTCCTCCTGTGGGGGTTACCCCACTGCTAGAGCAGTGGGGCAACCCCCTTCAGGAGGACTTGAGCCGCCTCTTCGCCGAGCATCACCCCGGCCAGCCTCGGCGTCAGCTCAGCCGCGACGTAGTTGCGTTGGACCGGAGCGGTGGGTCGAGTAATCGACGGAGGAGGTGCGAAGCGGGCTCGACGTGCCGGGCCGGTGTGCCGACGGACGAGTGGTGGAGGAATCATTCCTGAAGTGCCGGCTGAAACGGGAACATCCGCGCGGGACTTACCCTTATGACTGTTATGACCACAACTGCGCGCCGTACGGTCTACCTGGATCATGCCGCGACGACTCCGATGCTGCCGGCGGCGATCGAGGCGATGACCTCGCACCTCGGGCGTACCGGTAACGCTTCTTCGTTGCACGGCTCCGGGCGGGCGGCGAGGCGGACGGTCGAGGAGTCCCGGGAGACGATCGCCGAGGCGCTGAACGCTCAGCCGAGCGAGGTGGTCTTCACTTCGGGCGGCACCGAGGCGGACAATCTGGCGCTCAAGGGGCTGTGGTGGGCCCGCCTCGCCGACAATCCGGCGCGCAGACGGATCCTGCTGGGCGGGATCGAGCATCACGCAGTATTGGATCCGGCGATCTGGCTGGCTCAGCACGAGGGCGCTGAGATCGAGTGGCTGCCTGTGGATGAGCTTGGCCGGGTGCAGCCCGACAGCGTCGCCGAGGCGATCGCGAAGGATCCGGAGAGCGTGTCCTTCGTCACGTTGATGATGGCGAACAACGAGGTCGGTACACTGCAGCCGATCCAGGAGATCGCGGCGATCGCGGCGACCCACGACATTCCCGTGCACACCGACGCGGTGCAGGCGATCGGCCAGGTCCCGGTGGACTTCGTCAGCCTCGGCGCGGACGCGATGACCGTATCGGCGCACAAGCTCGGCGGACCGTACGGGATCGGCGCGCTGGTGGTCCGCAAGGAGACCAAGCTTGCGCCGATCCTGCACGGCGGCGGGCAGGAGCGCGACGTACGGTCCGGCACGCTGGATGCGCCCGCGACCGCTGGGTTCGCCGTGGCGCTGGAGTATTCGATCAAGCACCAGGAAGACGAGGCCCGGCGGCTCACGGAGCTGCGGGACGCGCTGATCCGCGGTGTCGTCGACGCCGCGCCGGGCGCGAAGCTGTCGGGTGACCCGGTCGGGCGTTTGCCCAACAATGCACACCTGTCGTTCAGTGGCTGCGAGGGTGACTCGCTGCTGCTCCTGCTCGACGCACGCGGGATCGAGGTCTCGACCGGGTCCGCGTGCAACTCCGGTGTCGCCGAGCCGAGTCATGTGTTGCTGGCGATGGGGTACGACGACCAGCGGGCGCGCGGCTCGCTCCGGTTCACGCTGGGGCACACCAGCACCCGGGCCGACATCGACGCCGTACTGGACAACATCGGACCGGTAGTGGAGCGGGCGAAGTCCGCAGGTCTGCAGAACGTGGGAAGGAACAACTGATGCGGGTACTCGCAGCCATGTCCGGCGGGGTCGACTCCGCCGTCGCGGCGGCGCGGATGGTCGAGGCCGGGCACGACGTGGTCGGCGTACACCTCGCCCTGAGCCGGAACCCGCAGTCGTACCGCAGTGGCGCTCGCGGCTGCTGCACGATCGAGGACTCGCGCGACGCCCGCCGGGCCGCGGACGTGATCGGCATCCCGTTCTACATCTGGGACATGGCCGAGCGGTTCGCGGCCGACGTGGTGGACGACTTCGTCGCGGAGTACGCGGCCGGCCGGACGCCGAACCCGTGTCTGCGCTGCAACGAGAAGATCAAGTTCAGCGCCGTCCTGGAGCGCGCCCTCGGGCTCGACTTCGACGCTGTCGCGACCGGGCACTACGCGCAGATCGTGGACACCCCAACGGGTCGGGAGCTGCATCGCGCGGTGGACCCGGCCAAGGACCAGTCGTACGTGCTCGGCGTGCTCACGCAGGCGCAGCTGAAGCACGCGTTCTTCCCGCTCGGTGACACCCCGAAGACCGAGATCCGGGCCGAGGCCGAGCGGCGTGGCCTGTCGGTCGCGGCCAAGCCGGACAGCCACGACATCTGCTTCATCGCCGACGGCAACACCGAGGGCTTCCTCAGCAAGCAGCTCGGCGAGGCCCCCGGCGACATCGTCGACTCGTCCGGCACCAAGCTGGGTGAGCACAAGGGCACGCACGGGTTCACGGTCGGCCAGCGCAAGGGCCTGAAGATCGGTACGCCGGCCGCCGACGGCAAGCCCAGGTTCGTCCTGGACATCTCGCCGGTCGATCGCACGGTCACGGTCGGATCGCGCGCGGAGCTGGCGGTCGAGCGGTTGACCGCGTCCAAGCCGCGCTGGTGTGGTCCGGCGCCGACCGAGACGCTGCACGTCAAGGCGCAACTGCGCGCGCACGGCGAGGAGATCGCTGTCACCGCGCGGCTCGTCGATGAGCAGGTGCTGGTGGAGTTCGACGAGCCCGCGGACGCAGTCGCGCCCGGCCAGGCCGTGGTCCTGTACGACGGCACGCGGGTGATTGGTTCGGCCACCATCGACACCGTCGAGCGCGCTGCCCAGACTGTCTCCACATGAGAGGTACTAAGTGACAAGTCCCTTCGGCCCTGCAGCGACCACCGGGATGGGCTCGCTGCCTGGTGAGGACTTCACCGAGTGGACGAAGTACGTGCTGGACGCTGTCACGATCCCGTTCGTCCCAGAGCTCCCTGCCCGCCCGTACGGCGACATGCTCAGCCGCTCGGTGGCCTTGCTGATCGAGCTGGCTGGGGACCTCCAGCCAGCGGGCTGGCGGCTGACCGGTGGCAGCGATCCGCGCGCGAGCATGGACCAGCGGCGGGCGCGGTCTCTGCTGCAGCAGGACTTGGACACGCTGGAAGAGGTCGCAGACGGGTACACAGGCCCGCTGAAGATCCAGAGCACCGGCCCGTGGACTCTGGCCGCCACAGTGGAGCTTCCTCGTGGCGACAAGGTCCTGGCTGACTACGGTGCCCGCCGCGATATTGCCGAGGGACTCGCACACGGCCTGCAACAACACGTGGCCGAGGTACGCCGCCGTGTGCCCGGTGCGGACCTCGTTGTGCAACTGGACGAGCCCGGGCTCCCCGCAGTACTGGCTGGTGCTGTTCCGACGGCCAGTGGGTGGGGCAAGCACCGCTCGGTCGACGGGCCAGGTGCTGTCGAGCTACTGAGTCAGGTGATCGAGGCAGTAGCGCCCGCGATCACTCTGGTTCACTGCTGCGCAGCTAGGCCGCCTATCGAGGTGTTCCGCAAGGCCGGCGCCGGGGGAGTGGCGGTAGACGTCGCCCTACTCACCGAAGCCGCCTGGGAGCAGATCGCCATCGCAGTAGAGGCCGGTACGACCCTGTACGCCGGCGTAGTCCCCACCACGGGCCCTCTTCCGAACCAGGAACAGGCCGCGATGCTCCTCGTCCGCCGCTGGCGCGAACTAGGCCTCGACCCAGAACTCATGAAGCAGGTCGTAATCACCCCCGCCTGCGGCCTCTCCGGTGCCACCTCAGGCGCCGACGCCCGCTCCCGCCTAGCCCTACTCCGCAAGACCGCCGACCTAATAGGCGAAAAAGCAGAGGAGTAATCACCGGCCCGGCCGCTGTTCTCCGCCCACACCCTTCGGGTGGCGCCGCCCTCCTCGCACTCGCCTTTCCTTCCCTTCCGGCTTGCCGGGATCTGTCGGTGGGTGGCAGTAGGTTTTGCTTATGAGCACGGAGATTCCCGACACAACAGCTGCCGATCAGCCCGCCGCGCCTCCTGAGATGAGGGAGCGGCATGCCGAGTTGAGCCGGGAGATCGAGGAGCACCGGTTCCGCTACTACATGGCCACCTCGACCATCTCCGACGCCGACTTCGACGCGTTGATGCACGAGCTGCAGGGGATCGAAGAGCAGTACGCCGAGCTGCGCACCCCAGACTCACCGACCCAGAAGGTCGGCGTACCGATCTCCACGCTGTTCACCGCGGTCGACCACCCGCAGCGGATGGAGAGCCTGGGCAACGCCTTCTCCGCCGAGCAGATGGAGGCCTGGGCGAAGCGGCTCGAGCGCGAGGTCACCGTCAAGCAGATCCACGACAGCGGCTTCCTCTGCGAGCTGAAGGTGGACGGCCTGGCGCTCGACCTGGTCTACGAGAACGGCCGGCTGGTCAGCGGCGCCACCCGCGGCGACGGCCGCACCGGTGAGGACATCACGTTGAACGCCCGCACCATCGACTCCATCCCGAACGAGCTGGCCACCGACAAGCCCCCCGCGTTCCTGGAGGTCCGCGGTGAGGTCTACTTCCGCGTGGAGGACTTCACCGAGCTGAACGCACAACTCGTCGCCGCCGGCAAGGACCCCTTCTCCAACCCCCGCAACAGCGCGGCGGGATCGCTGCGGCAGAAGGACCCGCGAGTCTCCGCGAGCCGTCCGCTGCGGTTCGTCGTGCATGGACTCGGCAAGGTCGAGGGCCACCACATCGCCCGGCTGTCGGAGGCGTACGAGCAGCTGCAGGCGTGGGGTCTTCCAGTCAGCGACCGGGCCCGCAGGGTCGGCACGCTCGACGAGGTGAACGAGTTCATCGCGTACTACGGCGAGAACCGGCACTCCGTCGACCATGAGATCGACGGTGTCGTGGTGAAGGTGGACGAGGTCGACCTGCAGCGCGCGCTCGGCTCGACGTCGAGCGCCCCGCGCTGGGCGGTCGCGTACAAGTACCCGCCGGAAGAAGTCACCACCAAGCTGCTCGCAATCGAGGTGAATGTCGGCCGCACCGGCCGCGTCACGCCGTACGGGGTAATGGAGCCGGTCCGGGTCGCCGGGTCGACGGTCGAGTTCGCGACCCTGCACAACGCGCAGGAAGTGGAGCGCAAGGGCGTCTACCCGGGCGACACCGTCGTACTGCGGAAGGCCGGCGACGTGATCCCGGAGATCCTCGGGCCGGTGATCGAGCTGCGTCCGGACGACGCGAAGCCCTGGGTGATGCCGACCGAATGCCCGTCCTGCGGGACGACGCTGCGGCCGATGAAGGAAGGGGACGTGGACATCCGCTGCCCCAATTCCCAGTCGTGCCCGGCCCAGTTGCGCGAGCGGTTGTTCCACATCGCCGGGCGGTCCGCGTTCGACATCGAGGTGCTCGGCTTCAAGGCCGCGGACGCGCTGATCAGCAGCGACCTGATCGCCGACGAGGGCGACCTGTTCGGGCTGACCGAGGAAGACCTGGTCAGCAGCTCCTTCTTCACCACCAAGGCCGGCGCCCTGTCCGCGAACGCGCAGAAGCTGCTCACCAACCTCGAGCAGGCCAAGACGCAGCAGCTGTCCCGCGGCCTGGTCGCGCTGTCGATCCGGCACGTCGGCCCGACCGCGGCGGCCGCGCTGGCGGCGGCGTACGACGATATCGACGCGATCGAGGCGGCCACCGAGGAGGAGCTGTCCGAGATCGAGGGCGTCGGGCCGACCATCGCGCACGCCGTGATCGAGTGGTTCGAGGTGGACTGGCACCAGGAGATCGTGCGCAAGTGGAAGGCCGCCGGTGTTGTGATGCGCCAGGAGCGGACCGGGCCCGTCGTCGAGCAGACGCTGACCGGGCAGTCGGTCGTGGTCACCGGCACCGTCGAGGGGTACAGCCGGGACGAGGCGACCGAGGCGATCGTGTCCCGCGGCGGCAAGGTGGCCGGTTCGGTGTCGAAGAAGACGTCGTTCGTGGTGGTCGGCGATTCGCCCGGATCCAAGTACGACAAGGCTGTTCAGCTCGGGGTGCCGATCCTGGCCGCGGCCGGATTCCAGGTGCTGCTGGACCAGGGCCCGGAGGCCGCGGCGGCGATGGCGGCCAACCCGGAGCCGGGCGACGCGTAGTACCCGGTGTCCTGACTGTGGACACAACTCGGCATCTGATGGAGCCGAACGACGTCCTGATCCGTCGGACTGTTAGTTTGCACCGTCTATACAGGGTTCAAAGGAGCGAATATGACGACGCCGCCACAAGGACCGGGGGGTCCTGGGCAGCCGGGGGGCCAGCCCGGCGGGCAGCAAGGGGGACAGCCGGGTCAAGGCGGGTGGGGCCAGCAGCAGCCTCCGCAGGGCGGCGGCTGGGGACAACGTCCGCCCGCGCAGCAGCCACCCCAGCAGCCTCCGGCACCGCCGCAGCAGGGTCAGCCTCCGCAGCAAGGTTGGGGCCAGCCCGGACAAGGCCAGCCGGGACAGCAGCCCGGACAGACCGCGCCGGGTGGCTGGGGTCAGCGTCCGGGCGAGCAGCAGCCTCCGCAGCAGGGCGGCTACCAGCAGCAGCCGTGGAGCCAGAACAAGCCTGGCCAGCAGCCCGGCTGGCAGCAGCAGCACGCCCAGCAGCCTTGGCAGCCCGGCGGACCGGGCGGTAAAGGCTCGGGTGGCGGCGGCTTCGGCAAGGACAAGATGCCGCTGTACATCGGCGGTGGCGTGGTCGGTGTCGTGCTGATCGGACTGCTCGTCTTCCTCGGCGTCAAGGCGCTCGGCGGCGACGACAAGAAGGAAGCCGACAACCCGCCGGTCACCACCAACACGCAGCCGACCAACACGCAGCCGACCGACGCGCCGACGACTCCTGGTGGCGAGGAGACGACCGCGCCGACCAACGGCGAGCTCGGCAACGCGACCGGCCAGGCCAAGACCGCGACCGAGAAGTTGCAGGCCGCCGGCTTCGGCTGCAGCGATCTGTTCAACGGACCGCAGGGTGCGCATCGCGGCTGCTTCAAGTACGACGGCACGAAGTCGGCCGAGGTCATCTTCCAGTTCCAGTCCGACGGCACGATCATCGGTGTCAAGGTCCGGTCCGAGGACAACGACAACGTCAACAACGCGGCCGTCACCTTCGACGCGGCGCTGCAGGCGATCGGCAACGACACCTTCGGTGGTAGCGAGGTGGCGAAGGTCCAGCAGGCGGTGAAGACCGGCCAGAAGCGGACCAAGGTCGGCAGTACCTGGGGCGAGTTCGAGCTCACCAACTACGGCGACGACCTGCAGATGTCCGGCGGCAAGTCCGGCTCGGACTCGTTCGAGATGCCGCGCAAGCAGTTCCAGATCACCGAGGCGCAGCTGAACGCGGGCCTGAAGGCGAAGAAGTACACCTGCACCTCGCTGTGCAAGAAGACCGTCGGCAAGTACGGCTCGCAGCTCATCAACGGCTACGGCAGCAGCAGCGGCGGCCTCAGCTCGTTCAACATCCGGGTCAGTGGCGACCCCAACGACGTGAAGGCAGCGATGCCGGGTGCGATCGCGGACGGGTTCGGCATCCTGAGGGGCCCGGACGTCGAGGCGCTGAAGTCGTACGTGACGTCGCACAGCGACGGCAAGTCGTACGCCGGGTACGTGTCCGGCTGGCGGGTCGAGATCACCGGCGACACCTCCGACTCGGACTACGGGTCGCGGACGGTCTCCATCCGGTACGAGTCCTTCTACGTGTAGGTACTGTGGAAGGTCAGTAGACGAACAGACCTGAGGTGCGATGAAGTTCGAGCCGGAGAAGCGGGAAGCCCGGCAGGTGTCGAAGCCGCCACCCGAGGCGTTGCAGCGGGTGGACGGCGGCGGCGCCTGGGGGCCGACCCAGTTCGACCTGCCGGAGCGCGGCGACAAGAACGGCCAGGCGATCACCATCGTCGTCCTGATCGGCGTCGTGATCCTGCTCGTCCTCGCCGGCCTGTGGACGCTGGCGTACTTCAAGTTCTTCTGATCCACCGAACGAAAGAACCGCCCTCTCCCTTGCGGGGGAGGGCGGCTCTTTGCTGTCTGGAAGTTTGCTGTCCTGAGAAGCTCAGGCGGTGGCGTGGATGGTGACGGCGAGGTTGGCCAGGTAGCTCAGCCGCGCGACCTCCGAGCCGAGGAACTCCGGTCCACCGCGGCGGCCGATCACCAGCACCCGGCGGTCGGACTCCAGCGGCGCGGCCACCAGCACGGACTCCGACAGACCCTGGTGGCTCGGGGCGACCAGCGTGGTCGCCTTCTCCAGTGGGAGCCACTGGTTCACCAGGTCGCCGAACTCCGGTGTCGCGCTCGTCTCCAGGACGACCTTGATCTCGCCGCCGGTGCCGTCCAGCAACGCGGCCCAGTCGGCGTGCAGCACCGAGGGCGCCTGCTCGACCAGGATGTCGACCGCCTCGGCCGGCGCCGACGTCATCTGCTCGACGGCCTCGAGATCCATGTGCAGGCCGCCACCCGCGCCGTAGCGGGAGAACCAGATCACCTCGACGTCGTCGACGCTGTTGCAGGCCGAGACCAGCCGGTCGGGCAGCACGCCCGGTGGCAGGTCGACCACGATGTCGTCGACGGCGGTGCCGTTCTCGCGGCGGTGCTCGACGATCTCGATGGCATGGATGTCGGCGTTCACCTCACCGAGGGCGGTTGCCACGGTGCCCAGCGAACCGGGTCGGTCCGGGATGATCAATCGCAGCAAGAACACCGAACGATCATCTCCCAGCCGATTACCACGCAAGTTACGCCCTGTCGCGGCCAATGCTACAGAGCGGAACCCAGAGACACGCCCGGCCTCTCACTTTCTGGTCCGAACTAGGTTGTCCACAGCCCGTCGTATATAGCGCGCAAGGAGGCCGTGGTGGCCCACTAGGATGGCCCGGTCGGACTGAACCAGCGGTCCGGCCATCCCGCGAGACCATTGGATCCCTTTCATGCCATCGATTACCCGCGAAGAGGTCGCCCACCTGGCGCGACTGGCGCGGATCGAGCTCTCCGACGACGAGCTCGACCACCTCGCTCCGCAGCTCGACCAGATCATCGGCCTGGTCGCGCAGGTCAGCGACGTGGCCGCGGAGGACATCCCGCCGACCTCGCACGCGTTGCCGCTGAGCAACGTGATGCGCAAGGACGAGAACGTGGCGTGCCTCACGCCGGAGCAGGCGCTGTCCGGCGCCCCGGCTTCCGAGCAGCAGCGTTTCCGGGTACCGCGGATCCTGACCGAGGAGGGCTAGCCGTGAAAGAGCGCATGCGAATGAACCAACTAACACAGCGCGCCTCGTTCTTCGGCGGTTCCGAGCGAAGCGAGGTCCGCGGATGAGCGACCTCACTCGTAAGACAGCGGTCGAGCTGTCGGAGCTGATGACGTCCGGCGAGACGAGCTCGGTCGAGATCACCCAGGCTCACCTGGACCGGATCTCCGCGACCGATACCGCCGTGCACGCGTTCCTGCACGTCGACACCGAGGGCGCATTGGCCCAGGCGGCCGCGGTCGACGCGCGCCGGGCCAAGGGCGAGGAGCTCGGCCCGCTGGCCGGCGTTCCGCTCGCGCTGAAGGACGTGCTGACCCAGGACGGCGTTCCGACCACGGCCGGCTCGCGGATCCTCGAGGGCTGGAAGCCGCCGTACGACTCGACCGTGGTGAAGCGGCTGAAGGCGGCCGGCATCGTGATACTCGGCAAGACCAACATGGACGAGTTCGCGATGGGCTCTTCCACCGAGAACTCGGCGTACGGACCGACCCACAACCCGTGGGACCTGGCCCGGATCCCCGGCGGTTCCGGCGGCGGCTCGTCAGCGGCCATCTCGGCTTACCAGGCGCCGCTGGCGATCGGCACCGACACCGGTGGCTCGATCCGTCAGCCGGCCGCGTTCACCGGCACGGTCGGTGTGAAGCCGACGTACGGCGGCACCTCGCGGTACGGGCTGATCGCGCTGGCCTCCAGCCTGGACACTCCCGGCCCGTGTGCCCGGACCACCCTCGACGCGGCACTGCTGCACGAGGTGATCGCCGGCCACGACCCGATGGACTCCACCTCGATCGACCAGCCGATCCCGCCGATCGTCGAGGCCGCCCGGCGCGGTGACGTCAACGGCCTGCGGGTCGGCGTGGTGAAGGAGCTCGGCGGCGAGGGGTACCAGCCCGGTGTCGAGGCCCGCTTCCACGAGGCGGTCGAGCTGCTCACCAAGCTCGGCGCCGAGGTGGTCGAGGTGTCCTGCCCGCACTTCCAGTACGCCCTCCCGGCCTACTACCTGATCCTGCCGAGCGAGGCCTCGTCCAACCTGGCCAAGTTCGACGCGATGCGGTTCGGCCTGCGGGTCGGCGACGACGGCGAGAACGACGCGGAGCAGGTGATGAGGCTCACCCGCGAGGCGGGCTTCGGCGATGAGGTCAAGCGCCGCATCATGCTCGGCACGCACGCCCTGTCCAGCGGTTACTACGACGCGTACTACGGCCAGGCGCAGAAGGTCCGCACGTTGATCGCGCGCGACTTCACCAACGCCTTCGAGCAGGTCGACGTGCTGGTCTCGCCCGCGACGCCGACCACCGCGTTCGCGATCGGCGACCGGGTGAACGACCCGATCGCCATGTACAAGAACGACCTCTGCACGATCCCGTCGAACCTGGCCGGCAACGCCGCGGCCTCGTTCCCGGTCGGCCTGGCCGACGAGGACGGGCTGCCGGTCGGCTTCCACGTGATGGCTCCGGTGATGCGCGACGACCTGCTTTACCAGGTCGGTGCCGCGTTGGAGTCCGCGCTGGCCGACCAGTGGGGTGGCGTGCTGATGTCGAAGGCTCCGGAGCTGGAGGTCACCCGATGACTGTCGTTGCCGATGTGATGCCGATCGAGGACGCGCTCGCGCAGTACGACCCGGTGATGGGGCTCGAGATCCACGTCGAGCTGAACACGAAGTCGAAGATGTTCTGCGGTTGCCCGACCGAGTTCGGCGCCGAGCCGAACACGCAGACCTGCCCGGTCTGCCTCGGCCTGCCCGGCGCGCTGCCGGTGGTGAACGCGGTCGGCGTCGAGTCCGCGATCAAGATCGGTCTCGCGCTGAACTGCGAGATCGCCGAGTGGTGCCGGTTCGCCCGGAAGAACTACTTCTACCCGGACATGCCGAAGAACTTCCAGACCTCGCAGTACGACGAGCCGATCGCCTTCAACGGGTGGACCGAGGTGGTCGTCGACGGCGAGACGTACCGGATCGAGATCGAGCGCGCGCACATGGAGGAGGACACCGGCAAGTCTCTCCACGTCGGTGGCGCGACCGGCCGGATCCAGGGCGCGTCGCACTCGCTGGTCGACTACAACCGGGCCGGTATCCCGCTGATCGAGATCGTCACCAAGACGATCGAGGTCCCGGGCGACAAGGCCGCGGCGGTCGCGAAGGCGCTGGTGAGCCAGCTGCGCGATCTGCTGCTCGCGCTCGGCGTTTCCGACGTCCGAATGGACCAGGGCTCGATGCGCTGCGACGCCAACGTGTCGCTGAAGCCGACCGGCTCCTCGACGCTGGGCACCCGGACCGAGACCAAGAACGTGAACTCGTTCCGTTCGGTCGAGCGCGCCATCACCTACGAGATCACCCGGCAGGCGGCGATCCTG
Organism: Kribbella qitaiheensis; assembly: GCF_014217565.1. Taxonomy (NCBI): domain Bacteria; kingdom Bacillati; phylum Actinomycetota; class Actinomycetes; order Propionibacteriales; family Kribbellaceae; genus Kribbella; species Kribbella qitaiheensis. The sequence continues at coordinate 1,518,689 of NZ_CP043661.1, read as the reverse complement.
TCGACCGGCGGGAAGATCCTGCAGGAGACCCGGCACTGGCACGAGGACACCGGCATCACCACCTCGGGCCGGGAGAAGTCCGACGCGGACGACTACCGGTACTTCCCCGAGCCGGACCTGGTCCCGATCGCACCGTCGCGCGAATGGGTCGAGGAGATCCGCGCAACGTTGCCCGAGGCACCTTCCTTGCGGCGGGCCCGGTTGCAGAGCGAGTGGGGCTTCACCGACCTGGAGATGCGCGACGTCATCAACGGCGGCGCACTCGAGTACATCGTGAAGACCGTCGAGCTCGGCGTCGAGGCGCCGGCCGCGAAGAAGTGGTGGCTGGGCGAGCTCGCCCGCGCGGCCAACGAGAGCGGCAAGGACCTCGGCGACCTGGGTGTCGGCCCGGCCGAGGTGGCCGAGGTGCAGAAGCTGGTCGACTCCGGTGCCCTGAACGACAAACTCGCCCGCCAGGTCTTCGACGGCCTGGTCAAGGGCGAAGGCACCCCCGCCGAAATCATGGAGTCCCGCGGCCTCGCCCTGGTCTCGGACGACTCCGCCCTGATCGAAGCAATCGACCGCGCCATCGCCGCCAATCCGGACGTCGTCGAAAAGGTCAACTCCGGCAAACCCGCAGCAGCCGGCGCCCTCATCGGCGCCGTCATGAAAGACATGCGAGGCCAGGCAGACGCAGCAAAGGTCCGAGAACTCCTCAACACCAAACTCGGCATCTAACACCCACACCGGGGCCCGGGGCCGCACACCCCCGGGCCCACGTACTACACCACGCCCCTCCATCGGCGCTCCCGCCCGCCCGGACCGCCGCTCCGCCGTCGGGCGCTGCCGACCATGGTTCGCCGACACCTGGTTCCCGGGGTGCGGGTGGACCCTGGGATCGGGGTCCGCTGACGCGATGTTCGGCCGATAGCGCGCTATAAGTCCGGCAGCGGACGAAAGCCTGACAGCCGACGACCCAAACCCGCCTCGTCGAGCAGGCTAAGCAGCGTTCAGCCGGCAGCACCTGACACCCCTTCCACAACGCGACACCCGGGGCGATCCTTGTGCACCAGATGAGCACGGCCACCGCGGGGAATGCTCAACCGGTGCTCAAAGACGCCGAATCGGGGGCCGATCGGTCGGGACACGCCCGGTCCGGGGCTGGACTCACCAAGCCCCCGGCACGAATCCGGGCTGGCCTCGCCGACCACACCCGGCGGGTCACCTCCCCGCGGGAGCCGCGCAGCTGCGTCCCCACAGCTTGACCTCCAAGCTCCTGGGATGTCTACGTCGCCGCTCGAGGCCAGGTGCGGGTTGCCAGCAGTCAAGCTCCAGGCGGACGGCAGGGCGACAGTTGACGCGCTAATTGGATCAACCTGCAGTCATGGACGGAACTCGTGGGCAGGCCCTAGCCGACCGGGAAGATGCTTGGTCGAGGGGCAATGAGCTCGATACCGATCGCCTGCAGTTTGCGATACAGCTCCTCGGAGAGAAGGAGCATGTGCAAGTCGATCGGCCGGTCGCCTCCGCTGGCGATCAAGGAGATCCCGTTATCGGTGTCGTTCATCAGATCCAGCAAGGCGTTCTGGGCCGTCGCCCAGTCGTAGATGCTGTGGCTGGCGGGGACCAGACAGAGGTTGCCGGTGAAGACTCCGGCCAGCTCTGTGCGGGCGGATTCGAGGTCGCCGACGACAGGCACGACGGCGATCTGGGGGTCGCTCCTGGGACAAGCCGAGCCTGGAACATCACTCGCCGTTGCGACCCGGAGAGGTCCGTATCGAGTCGCGTTGCTGACCAGGTGATCCTGCAATTGGTCAAGGCTAGGCAGGGCACCCGATTGCCAGCCTTCAGCAGGGGGTGGACCCGGCACGCCGAGGCTAGGCGGGTCCTCGCCGGGTTGAGGTGCGAATTGCTGCTCGATCTGGATTCGTCCAGCAGACCATGTCCCGATGACCGTGGCACTGCCGTACCGGCGGCCCTCGTACCTGCCGCCGTAGACAAGTCTATTGGGGTCAAGGCCGACGACAGGGACCTGCAGGTTCTCGGAGCAGGCGGTTCGATCACCACCCAGTGCTAGGGCAACCTCCGCGCACATGATGGCTGAGGAGGCGCTGGAGACCACGAATTTTCCAGTCGCCTGCACCTTGTCGCCGGGACGAACAATCAAGTGTTGCCAGGTGCTGTTCATCGGTCCCACTCCAACTGTCCGGTCCCCGGTCGAGGGCGGAACGGGAGCGGACGGCTGCCGGGAGTTGCCTGTTGTCGATGCTAGCGCGAGCCAAGAATGGCGATCGCCGCAACAGCGCCCGATGCCGGCTTCTTCCGCGAGATGTTGGTGCGGCCTCTCACAGTTCATTCGTTGGTGGGGTTTCGCTTTGTCAGGGGCTGGTACTAGTGGAGGGGTCCGGTTCGGTCTGCGTTGGAAGGGAATGTCTTGCGGCCTGGGGTTGAGGTTCTGGTTCACGACACGGTGATCGTCTCCGCGAAGAGTTACCCGGAGGCACAAGAGACGGTCGGCTTTCTGCGATCGTCCGGGATGGGCCGTCACAGCCTGGCCATCGTCGGAGCCGAACTCGTCCTGACCGAGAGACCCCGTACTTCGACTGCGCGGCTCGCGGCCAAGAGCGCGAGCACCGGGCTCGGCCTCGGGTTGCTGGCAGCCGTCTTCGTGACGCTGGTCGCGGACACGAACTTGAGCGGCCTCGCCGTGATGCTCTGGGGCCTGGTGTACGGCGTGCTGGTCGGCGCTCTCGTGGGTCTCTTCCGCGGCCTGGTGCACAACCGCCCAGACGCGGTCTTCACCGACCCGCTCCCGTCACGCTACGAGGTCCGCTGCGCAGCCGCGGACGCCTCAGTCGCCCGAGCCCTCCTGGACCAACAGACCAACCTCAGCACCACAACCCTCACCGACGCCGCCTGAGATGACGGCGTCGCTCGTTGCGGCCTGACGCCTCGCCCCTCACCTGGCATGAGGTGGAGAGCAGCTTTACCCATGCCTGGCTGACCAAGCGCCCGCCGGAAGCAACCCGCGCGCGAGCCGCGACGGAGACATCCCAGGGGCTAAGCCTCGATCCACCGATGAGGGTGTTTGAGGGAGCGGGTCGGAACGTGAGAGTGCCCTTACGTGCTGGAAGAATTTGACTTCTCTAGGGTCCAATTCGTACCAGAACGAAGGGCATCTCGTAGATGCGACTTTCTCACACGCTGCGGGTGAGGTCGGCGGTGTTCGACGATCCGAATCTCGTGTCGTCGGCCGGGCTGGTTGCGGTGATGGCGCTGGCGGAGTCGGCAGGCCTTCTGGTCCTGGCCGATCAGCGGTTGAGTGTGCCGACGGACAAGGGCGCGAACGCGGGCCTGAAGGTCTGCTCGCTGGTTGCGGGGATGGTGGCCGGCGCGGACTCGATCGACGACATGGCTTTGCTGCGCCATGGCGGCATGGGCCGGGTGTTCGATCACGCCTACGCACCGTCGACGCTGGGGTCGTTCCTGCGTGCCTTCACCTTCGGGCATGTCCGGCAACTCGACGCGGTCGCGTCGCGGTTCGTGGTCGCGCCGGCCGCCAAGACGCCGCTGGTCGGCCCGGTCGGCGACGGTGGCGGCGAGTTCGTGCTGGTCGATGTCGATGACACGATCGTCGAGGTGCACGGCTATGCCAAGCAGGGCGCCGGGTTCGGCTATTGCGGGGGTGCGGGGCCTGAACGCGCTGCTGGCCACGGTCACCACCACCAGTACCGCGCCGGTGATCGTGGCCCAGCGGCTGCGGAAGGGGGCGTGCGGGTCGCCAGGCGGCGCCAACCGCCTGGTCACCGATGCGTTGAAGACCGTGCGTGGGCTATCGGGCCGCACGCCGCTGGTGCGGGCCGACTCGGCCTTCTACGGGCGTGGTCTGGTGCTGGCCGCGGTCCGTGCCGGTGCCGAGGTGTCGGTCACCGTGCGCCAGGACTTGCGGGTCAAGGCCGCGATCGCGCGCATCGCCGACGACGCCTGGACCACGATCGAGTACAAAGACGCGATCTACGACGAGCAAACCGGCCGATGGACCTCCCGCGCCGAGGTCGCCGAGATCTCGTTCACAGCGTTCGCGGCCGCCAAGTTGGCCGAGCAGGTCCCTGGCCGGCTCGTGGTCCGCCGCATCCCCGACCTCAACACCGACAAGAACAAGGCCGCCGGGCAGGAGGCCCTGTTCGACACCTGGCGGTTCCATGCCTTCTTCACCACCGTCACCACCGACGTGATGGACACCGTCACCGCGGACAAGACTCACCGCGGTCACGCGATCATCGAACAAGTCAACGCCGACCTGAAGAACTCACCACTCGCGCACCTGCCGTCCGGGATATTCGCCGCGAACGCCGCCTGGCTGGTGCCGCCGTGATGCGTTCAACCTCACCCGCGCCGCCGCCACCCTCACCGGCGGCAACCTCGCCAAGGCCGTCACCGCCACGATCCGACGCAAACTCATCAACGTCGCCACCCGGATCGCCCCGTCCGCACGGCGGATCACCCTGCACCTACCCCGCAACTGGCCATGGCAGACACCATGGACCCGCCTGTTCGCTCACGTCTGCGGGCCACGCAACCACCATGCCCTGACCACCACTCCGAACATCGGCCCGACCGGAAACCCGAAGCGGAACACCCCCCGCAGCGAGGCGGGACTCCCCACCACGCCACAAACAGCCCAGCAACGCCATCAATCCACATCAGCCCGATCGGTGGATCGAGGCTAAGGGAGTCAAGCTGTGGGGACACAGCTACGCGGATCCCGCGGGGAGGTGTGACCCGCCGGGTGTGGTCGGCGAGGCCGGCCCGGGTTCGTGCCGGCCTTGGTGAGGCTGGCCCCGGTCCGGGGGTGTCCCGACCGATCGGCCCCCGATTCGGCGTCTTTGAGCATCGGTTGAGTATTCCCTCCGGTGGCCGTGCTCATCTGGTGCACAAGGGCCTCCGGTTTCGCGGTGTGTCAGGTGCTACTGGTTGAACGCTGCTTAGCCTGCTCGGCGAGGGCGGGTTCGGGAAGTCGAGCTGCCGGGTTTTTCGTCCGCTGCCGGACTTATAGCGCGCTATCGGCCGAACATCGCGTCAGCGGACCCGATCCCGGGCCACCCGGACCCCGGGAACCAGGTGGCGGCGAACCATGTGGGCAGAGGCCAACCAGGGCCCGACGGAGGAGCTGCGTGGGCGTCGTACGTCGGGCTAGTGGGTGATGGTTACTCGGAGGATGCGGTCGTCGCCGGGTTTGGGGGTGGCTCGGCCGTCGGTGTTTGAGGTGGTTAGCCACAAGGAGCCGTCGGGGGCGGCTTCTACTGTGCGGAGGCGGCCGAATTGTTTGGTGAAGAAGGCGACTGGTTTGCCCGTACGGCGGCCTTCGGCTACCGGGATCGCCCAGAGGCGTTCGCCTCGGAGGCCGGCCATGAAGATGTAGCCCTGGGCAAATGTTATTCCGGACGGCGACGCGTCGCTGGTGCGCCATTGGGCGATCGGGTCGGCCATGCCGTCGAGTTGGCTGATGCCCTCGACGGCGGGCCAGCCGTAGTTGGCGCCGGGGGTGATCGCGTTCAGTTCGTCCCAGGTGTCCTGCCCGAACTCGGCCGCGTACAGCTGACTCCCGGCGAAGGCGAGCCCCTGCACGTTGCGATGGCCCTTGGAGATCCACAGCCTTCCGCCGGGGTTGTCGGGTGCCGCCTTGCCCTCGGTGGTGATGCGCAGGATCTTGCCGCCGAGCGAGTCGTCGTTCTGCGAGTTCGGCCGATCGCTGCCGTCACCCGTACCGGCGTACAGGAATCCGTCCGGGCCGAACCGCAACCGTCCGCCGTTGTGGATCGCGGACATCGGGATCCCGTCCAGGATCACCTCCGGGCTGGCGATCCGGCCGTCCTGGTAGGTGAACCGCGCGATCCGGTTGTCGTTGCCGGTGGAGTAGTAGGCATACACATAAGGCCTGGCCGGGTACTTCGGATCGACCGCCAGCCCGAGCAGCCCGCCCTCGCTCGACGAGTCCACCCCGGGCACAGTCCCCACCTCGGTGACCTTGTCGCCCGCGATCAGCTTCACCTTGCCCGAATCCCGTTCCGCCACCAACGCGGACTTGTCCGGCAGGAAGGCCAATCCCCACGGCACCTCGACCCCGGTCGCCACCGTCCCGGCGACGGTCAACTTCACTGCCCGCGGCTTCGCGGTGCCGCTGGGACTCGTCGGCCCGCTCGTCGTCGAAGCGGTGGACACCGATGGCTCCGCATCCCCACCGCCATCGCCGCACGCCGCCAGCAGAGCGGCCAAAGCCACCACCGCCCCCGCAGTACGAGCTGCGCCACTTGCCTTCAGCACCATCGTCTCCTAACTAGCCCATCTGCCACCCAAACCTAGCCGCGCCCCCCAGCGAGCCGCTGCACTCTCTGAAACTTGTAACCAACCAGTACCCACCCCGGTTACTCGCCAGCCCAAACCCCGCACCCGAGGGTGCTGCCCTGTACTGCGAACTGCCGTGCTGGGCCGAGCTGCGCGCACGGCCGCTGGGCCGAGCTGCGCGCACGGCGCTCGACCGGGCTGTGCGCACGGCGCCGGCCGAGTGTTGTGAGATCCACGTTGGCGCCGGGGAGCTCCGGGTGTTTGGAGGACTGTGGATTGTTGGGGAGATTGGGTGGGCGGTGGGGCCGGTTGTTCGTAGAGTCTCGGTGTGAAGTCGATCAGGTTGCCGTTGCGGGAGCAGTTTGCCGCGTTGCTGACGAAGCTGGTCGCGGCGGTGGGGGAGGCGCCGGATCTGCATGCGGACTATGGACGGTGGCAGCTGTATCGGGTTGCGGCCCGGGACAAGTGTCTGCATGGGGTGTTGCTGGAGGTTGTTGAGGAAGAGCCGGATCGGGTGCTGGCCCGGGCGGTGGTCGTCTACATGCTCGAGGTGGTGAGCCCCGATGAGCATCCGCGGTGGATCGAGAGGTTGCAGGAAGACGAGCGGGAGTTCGCGGAGCGGCGCAGTACGGAGTGGCGGGTGTTGTTGCGGGCGCGCGAAGAGGCGTTGTGCCGCGAGGAGGTCGAGGCCGGGCTCGATGGCTGGACCGATTGGTTGCAGCTGCGGATAAGCCCGTACGTCGAGGCCGAAGCGCGCGCGATGATCGAGGAGCGGGGCCGGACCACCCGGATCCGCCAACTCGCCAAGGCACCGGCCAACCGTGACGAGCCGCCCAAGGGACCGAGCTAGCGCCCCGTCTCGGAAGTTCCGTTGCGCTACCGGCGCCCAGGCACGGGGCACCAGGGCGCCGGCCCTCGATGAGGACCGGCGCTGAAGCGACAGTTCAGCTGAGCCAGGTCGGGCGGAGCGGGAAGTCCGAGGCCGCGTCGTCGTGGAGCTTGACGGCGAGGATCTGGTGGAGCTGGGTGTTGTTGCGTTCGAAGCCGACCCGGCAGGCGGCCAGGTAGAGGCCCCAGATCTTCGCGGTCGGGTAACCGACCTCGGCGACCGCCTCGTCCCAGTGCGCGACCAGGTTGTCGGACCAGCCGGCCAGGGTGAGTGCGTAGTGCTCGCGCAGGTTCTCCTCGTGCCGGACCTCGAACCCGGCATCCTGGGCCTCCGCGATGATCCGCCCGGACCCGATCAGCTCGCCGTCCGGGAAGATGTAGCGGTCGATGAAAGCGCCGGTCGGGCGGTAGCGGTTGTCAGGCCGGGTGATGGTGTGGTTGAGCAGCCGTCCGCCCGGGCGAAGCCGGTCGAGCAGGAACCCGAAGTACGACGGGTAGTTGCGGACGCCGATGTGTTCGGTCAGGCCGATCGAGCTGATCGCGTCGAAGTCGCGTTCGGGCACGTCGCGGTAGTCGGAGAACCGCACCTCGGCGAGGTCTTCGAGGCCCTCGCGCTTGATCGCCTCCTGAGCCCACTCCGCCTGCGCGGCCGACAGCGTCACGCCGATCGTCTTCACGCCGTACTCGCGAGCCGCGTGCCGGACCATCCCGCCCCAGCCGCAACCCACGTCGAGCAGCCGTTGACCGGGCTTGAGATCCAGCTTCCGCGCGACCAGGTCGTACTTCTCGTGCTGCGCCTGCTCCAGCGTCGCGTCCAGCGACGGGTAGACCGCGCAGGTGTAGGTCATCGACGGGCCGAGGACGTACTCGTAGAACTTGTTCGACACGTCGTAGTGGTGGTGGATCGCGACCTTGTCCCTGGTCCGCGAGTGACGCAGGCCCTCGAACGTCCGACGCCACTTCGGCAGGTGCTCCTGGGGCGGCGGGGGCGGCGGCTTCAGGTGGCTCCAGCCGAGGCCGCGGACGATCCGCAACGCTTCCGACGGCGACGGCCGCTGGAAGTGCAGCTCGTTGAGCATCAGCCGCATCAGGTCGTACGGATTGCCCGGATGGGAGCCGGTGATCTCCAGATCGCCTTGCACATAAGCCCGCACCATCCCGAGATCGCCCGGTGCGGTCAGCACGTAGGAGAGCCCGCGCTCGGTGGCCAGGTGCATGTGGACCGGGGAGTCCTCGGGGCCGGTCGAGCTTCCGTCGTACGCCGTGAAGCGGAAAGGCAGGCCCTCAGGCGCCACCGCTGTGAGCGCTGCTGCGATCGAAACCTGTGTCGGAAGTGTTGCCGTCATCGACGCGTCACCGCCTTCTCGTAGAGCCCGGTTAGCCGGGCATCGGGGTCGTAGCGATCTTTCACTTCGGTCAGGGCCGGGACGTTGTACAGCTGGTTGAAGGTGTCTCGGTCGTAGTACGCATCGGAGTACAAGGACTTGTGTCCGTCGAAGTTGGCGACGGCCGCCTCGATCCGCCGGTTCATGTCGCCGTCGGCGGCGCCAGGGGCGATCGCGACGGTGCCCCAGAAGCCCACGTTGACGTATGTCTCGGCAGGCTTCAGCGGGTACAACGGCCACGACTCATCGCCGCGCAAGCGCAGCGGGCACAGCCAGACCGGCCGCATCCCCACCTCGGCATCGAACCAGCGCAGGAACCCGGCCAGTTGCGAAGCCGGGATCTCGACATCCTGTACGACGCGCTCGCGGTCGGCGTTGCCGCGTCGCCGATTGATGCGGGCGGCAACTTGATGACGGTTCTCGAACCCGATGATCTTGTGGTAGACGTCGCTGCGCCGCAGCCGGCGCGGCCAGATCCGCCGTACGTAAGGGTTCTGGGCACCGAAGGCGGCCGAGCACCAGAACCAGTCGGTGTCCCAGCGCCACAGGTAGTCCTCGGCGGTGAGGAAGTCGGTCGATCGTTGCTGGATCGACTTGTAGAAGATCTCCTGACCGGTGTAGTCACTCGTCCGTACTGCGGCGTCGCTGTTCCGCCCGAGGGTGAGATAGGCCTCGTCCGGGGTGAAGGCGACGCCGTCGACGAAGTGCACCGGCTGGTCGTCGTACGTGCCGGAGGCAACGATCGACTCGATCGCGGGCCCGAGCTCGTCGAGACCGAGCCGGACATGCCGGAGCGCGACGTAGGGGGAGATCAGCTCGAGCTCGATCCGCAGCCGGGTCGCGTAGCCGAGCGAGCCGTACGAGTTCGGGAAGGTCCGGAACAGGGCGGCGTGCTCACCCTCGGGCCGGGCGGTGACGAGCTCGCCGGAGCCGGTGAGGATGTCGAGCTCGAGCACGGACTCGTGCGGCAGGCCGTTGCGGAACGACGTCGACTCGATCCCGAGGCCGGTGACCGCGCCGCCCAGCGTGATCGTGCGCAACTGCGGCACCACCAGCGGCATCAGTCCGTGCGGCAGGGTCGCGGCGACCAGGTCCTCGTAGGTGCACATGCCCTGTACGTCGGCGGTGCGCCCGACCGGATCGACGCTGATCACGCCGGTCAGGCCGGAGACGTCGAGCCCTGGTGTCTCGACCGCCGTTCGGGGACGGAACAGGTTGGAGCTGCGCTTGGCCAGCCGGACGGGTTGCCCCGCCGGGATGCGCTGGTAGGACGCTCGCAGCCGTCCTACGGCCTGATCGTGATCGAGGGTAGAGGCCAGATCCGATGTCGAAGGCACCGATCCAGAGTACGACCAGAAACCCTGCCGGGCACGGAATTCTCACCGGGCTCGAGTCCCCTTTAGGACCACTCGGTCCAGTGGTCCGCAACCGGGGAAAGAATTCCGGGCCGGGATGTCATCTTCGCCCGAGCGGCTCCGACGTTCTGGTAGAGCGGCGGCGCCGGTGCCGTCGGCGACGAGGAGGAAACATGATCGATCTGGCACCCGCCTGTCGCGAGCTGTCCGAACTTGTGACCAGGCCTGGGGCAAGATCGCGCTCGCCGAGGTCGTGGTGCACGGGTGGGACCTCGCCAAGGCCACCGGCCGGCCGTTCGAGCTGCCCGAAGAGGGCGTGCGGGCGGGTAGGTTCGGGACATGGCTGATGCGGTGAAGGCGTTGCTGCCGTGGAAAGACGCGGACAGCTTCCTCGGTGGGCTGCCGGCGGGATTCGACGTCGAGTACTTCGCGGGTGGTGAGCGGCCGCCCTCGCTGGACTCGGTCGAGTTCTACGTGCCCAGTTACATGGGCGGCCCGGCGCTGGCCGAGATCGTCGGCGAGATGCCCGCGCTGAAGGTCGTGCAGACCCAGACGGCCGGGTTCGAGAACTTCCTGCCGCATCTCGGTGAAGGTGTGACCTTGTGCAACGCGCGTGGCGTCCATGACGCTTCCACGGCCGAGCTCGCGGTCGGGCTGATCCTGGCGTCGTACCGGAATCTCCCGCGGGCGGTGCGCGACCAGGAGCAAGGGATCTGGCCCACGTCGTACGCGGAGATGGACGACTCGCTTGCCGACCGGACCGTGCTGATCCTCGGCTACGGCTCGATCGGCGAGGCGCTGGAACGCCGGCTGGCCGGGTTCGAGTGCTCCGTACTCCGGGTGGCCCGCCGCGCGCGGGAGGGCGTCTCCCCGATCACCGATCTGCCGGCGCTGCTGCCGGAGGCCGACGTGGTCGTGCTGCTGACCCCGGCCACGGCGGAGACCCGCGGTCTGGTCGACGAGAAGTTCCTCGCCCGGATGAAGGACGGCGCCCTGCTGGTGAATGTCGCTCGCGGTGTCGTCGTGGACACCGAGGCGTTGCTCGCCGCGCTGACCTCGGGCCGGATCCGCGCCGCGCTGGACGTCACGGATCCCGAACCGTTGCCCGCCGGTCATCCGTTGTGGTCTGCTCCGAACGTACTGGTGAACCCACACCGCGGCGGCGCCTCGACGGCCTTCGAGCCCCGGGTCGCCCGCCTGGTCCGCGCTCAGTTGGAGCGCTATACAACCGGCGTACCGCTGATCAACGTGGTGGCGGGTCCGCCCAGATAAAAAACTGTCGGTGGCGGCCGCTTGGATCTGACCAAGGGCCGTTTCTGGTAAGGGAGGACGACGATGTCCGAGGCTGTACTGCTGATCGGGACCAAGAAGGGACTCTGGGTCGGCCGGAGTGATGCCGGGCGCCGGGAGTGGACCCTGGAGGGGCCGTCCTTCGAGATGCAGGGCGTCTACTCGGTGGGGATCGACACCCGTGGCGACCGGCCACGCCTGTTCGCGGGCGGGACCAGCGAGCACTGGGGCCCGGCCGTGTTCCACTCCGACGACCTCGGCCGGAGCTGGGCCGAGCCACCGGAGGGCTCGATCGGCTTCCCCGCCGACGCGGATGCCTCGGTCGAGCGCGTCTGGCAGATCCAGCCCGCGCCCGCCAGTCAGCCAGGAGTCGTGTACGCCGGTGCGCAGCCGTCCTCGTTGTGGAAGTCGGCCGACGGGGGAGTGACGTTCGAGCTGGTCCGCGCCCTGTGGGACCACCCCCATCGCAAGGACTGGGGCGCCGGTTTCGGCGGCCAGGCGATCCACACCGTGCTGCCGGATTCGGCGGATCCCGCGCGGCTGAGCGTGGCGATGTCCACCGGCGGGGTCTACCAGACGACCGACGGTGGCGAGACCTGGAAGCCGGCGAACCAGGGCATCAAGGCGTACTTCTTCCCCGATCCTTATCCCGAGTTCGGCCAGTGCGTGCACAAGCTCGCCGCGCACCCGGACCGGCCGGACCGGATGTTCGCGCAGAACCACCACGGCGTCTACCGCTCCGACGACGGCGGCGCGATCTGGAAGTCGATCGCGGACGGCCTGCCGTCGGACTTCGGCTTCCCGATCGTGGTGCATCCGCACGAGCCGGACACGGTCTACGTCTTCCCGCTGATCGCCGACGGGAACAGGATCCCCACCGACGCGAAGTGCCGGGTCTACCGGTCCCGCGACGCGGGCTCCAGCTGGGAAGCCCTGACGAACGGGCTGCCCGACGTCCCGTCGTACGCGCCGGTCCTGCGGGACGCGCTCTGTACCGACGAGGGTTCGCCGGCCGGGGTGTATGTCGGCACCCGGGACGGCTGCGTCTACGCCAGCGCCGACTCCGGCGACAGCTGGACCGAGGTGGCCCGCCACCTGCCCGACGTACTGACCGTCCGCGCAGCGGTCATCGACTGACGCGATGAAGATCGGAGTGAAGCTCCCGACGGTGCTGCGGCCCTTCGCGGGAGACCTGGAACGGCTAGAGGTCGAGCCGGCGGAGGCGACCGTCGGTGCTGTGTTCGCAACGCTGGAAGGCGATCATCCAGCGTTGCGGCGCAGGCTGACCGACGAACAAGGCGCCCTCCGCCGGCACGTCAACGTCTTCCTCGGCAACGACAACATCCGCGACCTGAACGGTCTCGACACGACCCTGACCGACGGCGACGAGCTCCTCATCCTCCCCAGCGTCGCCGGCGGCTGATCCGAATCGGCTCGGGCTACGCAGACGCTGGATCCGAGCGGGCTCTGGCTGCGTATGGGTCGTATGACATCGCGAAGGTTGTTCGCCGGTGAAGGTGGGGCGGCGGGGCTCGAGGCGTCGGCGCCGCGTCCGGCGAGTCCGTGATCGGCCGCGCGGGGCGACGTGTCGTAGTACTGGAGTGGGGGTCGGGAGTCTTGTCGGGCCGGCGCTCCTACAGTGAGCTGTATGGGTACTGATGGCGGGCCGGATATCAAGCCGCGGAGTCGGACTGTCACCGATGGGCTGGAGGCGACCGCTTCGCGCGGGATGCTCCGGGCCGTCGGGATGGGGGACGACGACTGGGTCAAGCCACAGATCGGGGTGGCGTCGAGCTGGAACGAGATCACCCCGTGCAATCTGTCGCTCGACCGGCTGGCGAAGGCGGTCAAGGACGGCGTGCACGCGGCGAACGGCTACCCGCTGGAGTTCGGCACGATCAGCGTCTCCGACGGGATCTCGATGGGCCATGTCGGGATGCACTACTCGCTGGTGAGCCGCGAGATCATCGCCGACTCGGTGGAGACGGTGATGGAGGCCGAGCGCCTCGACGGCTCGGTGCTGCTGGCCGGCTGCGACAAATCGCTGCCAGGCATGTTGATGGCCGCCGCGCGGCTCGATCTGGCGAGCGTCTTCCTGTACGCCGGGTCGATCATGCCGGGCCGTCTGGGCGACAAGGACGTCACCATCATCGACGCGTTCGAGGCGGTCGGAGCCTGCGCTCGCGGCCTGATCACTCGCGAGCAGGTCGACGCCGTCGAGCGCGCGATCTGCCCGGGGGAGGGAGCCTGCGGCGGTATGTACACCGCCAACACGATGGCTTCGGCTGCGGAAGCACTGGGTATGTCGCTGCCGGGCTCGGCCGCGCCGCCCGCGGTGGACCGGCGTCGCGACGGGTTCGCCCGCAAGTCCGGCGAGGCCGTCGTGAACCTGCTGGCCAAGGGCATCACCGCCCGCCAGATCCTCACCCGCGAGGCGTTCGAGAACGCGATCGCCGTGGTGATGGCGCTCGGCGGTTCCACCAACGCAGTACTGCATCTGCTCGCGATCGCGCGCGAGGCCGAGGTCGACCTGACCCTCGACGACTTCAACCGGGTCGGCGACAAGGTCCCGCACCTGGGCGACCTGAAGCCGTTCGGCCGGTACGTGATGACGGATGTCGACCGGGTCGGCGGCATCCCGGTGGTCCTGCGGGCGCTGCTCGACGCTGGGCTGCTGCACGGCGACTGCCTCACCGTGACCGGCAAGACGATGGCGGAGAACCTGGCCGACATCGCCCCGCCGGATGTCGACGGCACGATCATCCGGGCGCTGGACAAGCCGATCCACGGCACCGGCGGCATCACGATCCTCAAGGGCACGCTGGCGCCGGACGGTGCGGTCGTGAAGAGCGCGGGCTTCGACTCCGACGTGTTCGAGGGCACCGCGCGGGTGTTCGACGGCGAGCGGGGCGCGATGGACGCGGTCGAGGACGGCTCGATGAAGGCCGGCGACGTCGTTGTGATCCGGTACGAAGGCCCGAAAGGCGGTCCGGGGATGCGCGAGATGCTCGCCGTCACCGGAGCGATCAAGGGCGCCGGCCTCGGCAAGGACGTCCTGCTGCTCACCGACGGGCGCTTCTCCGGCGGTACGACGGGGTTGTGCGTCGGCCACGTCGCCCCGGAGGCGATGGACGGTGGTCCGATCGCGTTCGTCCGCGACGGCGACCGGATCACCCTGGACGTGAAGAACCGCACCCTCGAGCTGCACGTCGAGCCCGAGGAGCTGGATCGCCGCCGCGAAGGCTGGACCCCGAAGACCCCGGCCATCACCAAGGGCGTCCTCGGCAAGTACGTCCGCCTGGTCGGCTCCGCCTCCGAAGGTGCCGTCTGCATCTAGCCCGGAAACCGTGGACAGAGGTGGGGACCTCGGACAGGTTGTGGGGGGCTCGGACACGTTATTTCGTGACCAAGGTCCCCGGTTGGTGTGCAAGGGCACCAGGAGTGACCTCGTGGCCCCCGGGCGCGTCAGCTGCTGGGGGCGGTTCTAGACTGACCAGAAGTAAGACGGGCATCTCACCTAATGAGACACTCAGGCGGCAGGCTTGACCGGATCGAGGGGAGTCGGCAAAAGTGACTGCATGCGATCGATTCTCCTCGTACTTGTGCGGCGCGCCGACTGACGCGACCATCGAGTCGAGCGCGCCCCCTTCAGCCCACCCGGCGGAGGGGGCGTTTTTTGTTGACTCAGCTGTCTCGCCAAGGCGGATTCTCGCGATCCGAGGGCTCGCCTGGCGGCCAGGAGCCGAGGACGATCGATCGCAGCAAAGACACACCGTGACAACCAAGGGAAGGCACTCATGAGTGAGCAGCTGACCGGGGCACAGGCTCTGATCCGCGCACTGGAACACGCCGGCGTCGACACCGTCTTCGGCATTCCGGGCGGGGCGATCCTCCCGGCGTACGACCCGATGCTCGACTCGACCCAGATCCGCCACATCCTGGTACGTCACGAGCAGGGCGCCGGCCACGCCGCCCAGGGCTACGCCTCGGCGACCGGTAAGACCGGCGTCTGTATGGCGACCTCGGGCCCCGGCGCCACCAACCTGGTCACGCCGATCGCCGACGCGTACATGGACTCGGTGCCGCTGGTCGCGATCACCGGCCAGGTCGCCAGCGCCTCGATCGGGACGGACGCCTTCCAGGAGGCGGACATCCGCGGCATCACGATGCCGATCACCAAGCACAACTTCCTCGTCAACGACCCGAACGAGATCGCCAGCACGATCGCGGAGGCCTTCCACATCGCCTCCACCGGTCGCCCCGGCCCGGTCCTGGTCGACGTCACCAAGGACGCGATGCAGGCGACCGTCGACTTCCACTGGCCGACCGAGCTGTCGCTGCCCGGGTACCGTCCCGTCACCCGCCCGCACCCCAAGCAGGTGCGTGAGGCGGCCCGGCTGATCGCCGCCGCCGAGAAGCCCGTCCTGTACGTCGGGGGCGGCGTGATCCGGGCGAAGGCGAGCGAGGAGCTGAAGCAGCTCGCCGAGCTGCTCGGCATCCCGGTGGTCACCACCCTGATGGCGCGCGGCGCACTGCCGGACTCGCACGAGCTGCATTTCGGGATGCCCGGTATGCACGGCTCGGTCTCGGCCGTCGGCGCGCTGCAGAGGTCCGATCTGCTGATCTGTCTCGGCGCGCGGTTCGACGACCGGGTGACCGGCAAGCTGAGCTCGTTCGCGCCCGAGGCGAAGGTCATCCACGCCGACATCGACCCGGCCGAGATCGGCAAGAACCGCGCCGCCGACGTGCCGATCGTGGGTGACTGCAAGGAGGTCATCGCCGACCTGATCACCGCTCTGCAGACCGAGATCGCCAGCAACGGCCGGACGCCGGACTACTCCGCCTGGCGGGGGCTGCTCGACTCGGTCAAGGCGAAGTACCCGGTCGGGTACGACGAGCCGGAGGACGGCAGCCTGTCCCCGCAGTACGTGATCCAGCGGATCGGCCAGATCGCCGGGCCGGACGCGATCTACACCAGCGGGGTCGGCCAGCACCAGATGTGGGCCGCGCACTACCTGCCGTTCGAGAAGCCGCTGCACTGGCTCAACTCCGGCGGCCTCGGCACCATGGGGTACTCCGTGCCGGCCGCGATGGGGGCGAAGGTCGCGCGGCCCGACAAGACCGTCTGGGCGATCGACGGCGACGGCTGCTTCCAGATGACGAACCAGGAGCTCGTCACCTGCGCGCTGGAGGGCATCCCGATCAAGGTCGCGGTGATCAACAACCAGTCGCTCGGCATGGTCCGGCAGTGGCAGACGATGTTCTACGACAAGCGCTACTCCAACACCGACCTGCACTCCGCGCGGATCCCGGACTTCGCCAAGCTCGCCGAAGCGATGGGCTGCGTCGGGCTGCGCTGCTCGGACCGGGAGTCGGTCGACGCCACCATCGACAAGGCGATGTCGGTCACGGACCAGCCGGTCGTGGTCGACTTCGTCGTCCACCGCGACGCGATGGTGTGGCCCATGGTCGCCGCGGGTGCCAGCAAC
The DNA here is from genome assembly GCF_014217565.1 of Kribbella qitaiheensis. Lineage (NCBI taxonomy): Bacteria > Bacillati > Actinomycetota > Actinomycetes > Propionibacteriales > Kribbellaceae > Kribbella > Kribbella qitaiheensis. The sequence goes on along the minus strand of NZ_CP043661.1, from coordinate 1,501,958 downwards.
GACGACATCCAGATCGCCCGCGACATGGCCCCCAAGTGGGACGGGGAGGAGCTGTAATGACCGAGCAACGCGAGGGAACAGTCCAGCACAGCCCAACTTGTGCCTCATCGGCGCCCGGAGCGAAGCGAGGACGTCGATGAGCAAGCACACATTGAGCATCCTGGTCGAGAACAAGCATGGTGTGCTGGCCCGGGTGGCGGCGCTGATCTCGCGGCGCGGGTTCAACATCGACTCACTGGCCGTCGGCCCGACCGAGCACCCGGAAGTTTCCCGGATGACCATCGCGGTCAGCGTGGACGAGCAGCCTTTGGAGCAGATCACCAAGCAGCTGAACAAGCTGGTGAACGTGATCAAGATCGTCGAACTCGAGCCGACCGCCACCGTGCAGCGTGAACTGCTGCTGGTGAAGGTGAAGGCGGACACTCTGAGCCGCGGGCAGGTGCTGGAGACCGTCCAGCTGTTCCGTGCGAAGGTTGTCGACGTGGCTCCGGACGCGATCACGATCGAGGCGACCGGCAATCCCGAGAAGCTCGAGGCCATGCTCCGGGTGCTGGAACCCTTCGGCGTCCGGGAGCTGGTGCAGTCCGGCATGGTCGCGATCGGCCGGGGCAGCCGCTCCATCTCCGACCGCACCCTCCGCCCCGTCCCGGTGCCGCCGCCACACGTGGCGTCCAGGGCTCCGACCTTGCAGGCCCGGCCTGCGAACGCACCGGCCACCGCGGCCGGCGTACACCCGAACCACCCGGTGCCGGCGCCGCCGCCGGGCCACCGTCCCGCTGCTCCCGTCAGGCACAGCTGACCCGCAGCAGGCCGGAATTACCCGCGCCGGCGCCGAAGTACAGGCCGGTAGACCTTCAAGAAAATCAAGGAGACGAGCTCCAAGTGGCAGCAGAAATGTTCTATGACGACAACGCCGACCTGTCGGTGATCCAGGGCCGCAACGTGGCCGTGCTCGGCTTCGGCAGCCAGGGCCACGCCCACGCGCTGTCGCTGCGCGACTCGGGCGTCGACGTCCGGGTCGGACTGCCGGAGGGCTCGAAGAGCCGGGCCAAGGCCGAGGCGCAGGGCCTGCGGGTGCTGAGCCCGTTCGAGGCGTGCGAGGAGGCCGACGTGATCGTCGTGCTCGCGCCGGACCCGGCCCAGCGCAGCCTCTACAAGGAGGCCATCGAGCCGAACCTGGTCGACGGCGACGCGCTCGTCTTCGGGCACGGCTTCAACATCCGCTTCGGCTACATCTTGCCCCCGGGCCGGCGTGGACGTCTTCATGGTCGCCCCGAAGGGCCCCGGCCACCTCGTACGCCGTGAGTTCAGCGAAGGCCGCGGCGTCCCCGTGCTCGTCGCCGTCGAGCAGGACGCGTCCGGTAAGGCCTGGGACCTGGCCCTCGCCTACGCCAAGGGCATCGGCGGCCTCCGCGCCGGCGGGATCAAGACCACCTTCACCGAGGAGACCGAGACCGACCTGTTCGGTGAGCAGGCTGTCCTCTGCGGTGGCGTCTCGCAGCTGATCCAGTCCGGCTTCGAGGTACTGACCGAGGCCGGCTACCAGCCCGAGGTCGCGTACTTCGAGTGCCTGCACGAGCTCAAGCTCATCGTCGACCTGATCTACGAAGGCGGCATCGCCAAGCAGCGCTGGTCGGTGTCCGACACCGCCGAGTACGGCGACTACGTGTCCGGCCCGCGGATCATCGACGCGTCGGTCAAGCAGCGGATGGTCGAGGTGCTCGGTGACATCACCGACGGCACCTTCGCTGCCCGCTTCATCGCCGACCAGGACGCCGGCGCGCCGGAGTTCGCGGAGTTCCGCAAGAAGAGCCAGGAGCACCCGATCGAGGCCGTCGGCAAGGAGCTGCGTGGCCTGATGGCGTGGGTCAAGTCGCACGACGACGACTACGTCGAGGGCAGCGCCGCGCGCTGACCTCCCGCTGACGGGGCACTAGGGACGCCCGGGCCGCCACATTTGTGGCGACCCGGGCGTTGTGGCTTTGTCAGAAAGAAATCGGGACAGCTCTCTGACAGAATCGGAGCCGACACCAGTCACCGGGAGGTTGGGGATGGAAGACGGCCGGCGCGAGCTGCCGAAGCCACCCCGGCGTATCCCGAGCTGGGCGGTCGTCGACGACGAGGTGACGGCCGGGAGCCGGACGACGATCCAGCCCCGGACCGCGCCGGTCCAGCCTTCCAGGCAGGCGAAACCGCCCCGCGGGCCGGGCGTGCTGGCGATCATCCCGTTAGTGGTGATCGTGCTGGCCGTCGGCCTTGGAGCCGGCTGGGTGCTCCGGTCGCAGGGCCAGAGTTCCGGAGATCTGAGCCTGGACACAGGCACGGTGCTGAGGGCGACCGGGCCAAGCGTCGTACGAGTGCTGGCCAGTACTTGTGCGGGGACGGGTGAAGCGACCGGCGTGTTGTTCGACGATGGGCGAGTGCTCACCGCCGCGTCGGCCATCCGGCAGCCGGTGTCGATCGCCGCGATGACAGTGGACGGCCGGATTCGCAGAGCCACTGTGGTCGGCACCAGCGCCGACGGAGTCGCAGTGCTGCAGATGCAGGGCAGCTTCGACATCTCGACCGCCACGCTCGCGTCGGAGGCTCCGGATGCCAAGGCCGAGCGCGCGATCATCGCGTACGACCAGACGGGCAAACAGTCGATCCAGCGGGCCGGGACTACGCAGGAGCCGCGCGCGCTGCCCGAGTTCCTCGACCCTGCCTCGGTCGGCGCGCCAGTGCTCAACCGGAACGGCCACGTCACCGGTTTGGTGACTGGCAACACCGTTGCCTCCGGCAAGATCATCGGCCTGGACGAAGTCCGCCGGTACGCCGGCTTGGAGCCCGCCGTCACCGCCGAGCCGACTGGGAACTGCCTCGCCCATGGGCCGCGAACGGCGGTCCAGCCTTCGCTCGACGTCGCCGCCAGTCCGTTGGCCACCGAGATCCAGCGGCTGTTCGCGGCGTACTTCAGAGCGCTGAATCAGCACGACTTCCTGGCGATGCGGGACACCTATTCACACGAGCTCGCCTTGACCAGTACCGACGCCGACTTCGTCCGGGCGCACGGGACGTCGTACGCGTTCCGCCCGGTGATCACCGAGGTGGTTGGCACGGGGGAGAAGAACGCGACTGCGCGGGTGACTTTCACGGTGCTTTTCTCACCGAAGAGCACTGGGGCGAAGGGGACGACCTGCAGCCGGCTGGACCTGCGCTACCGGCTGGTCCGCGAGCAGGGCCGGCTCGGGATCGATTCGGCCACCAGCGTCGCTTCCAACCAGAGCTGCGACACCGACTGAGCTTCCGCAGTACGGGTCGGGCTGCCCGTCTTACGCGGTTTGATACCCCCGGAGTGGTGAACTGAACGGCTGGTAGCATCGTTTCCAGCGGGCACAGCGCGGTGCTCTGATCTTTCGAGCCCCCAACCGCTTCTGCAGGAGACATCTCCCATGACTGACGCTCAACGGCCCGTCGTCCTGATCGCCGAAGAACTGTCCCCGGCCACCGTCGAGGCGCTCGGCCCCGACTTCGAGATCCGGCACGCGAACGGCGCCGACCGCGCCGAACTGCTGCCGGCCATCGCCGATGTCGACGCCATCCTGATCCGCAGCGCCACCAAGGTGGACGCCGAGGCGCTCGCCGCGGCGAAGAAGCTCAAGGTCGTCGCCCGCGCCGGCGTCGGCCTCGACAACGTCGACGTGAAGGCCGCGACCCAGGCCGGTGTGATGGTCGTCAACGCGCCGACCTCCAACATCGTCAGCGCCGCCGAGCTCGCCGTCGCGCTGCTGCTCGCCGCCGCCCGCCGGGTCCCGGCTGCCGACCTCTCGCTGAAGAACGGCGAGTGGAAGCGGTCGAAGTTCTCCGGCGTCGAGCTGTTCGAGAAGACCGTCGGCATTGTCGGCCTCGGCAAGATCGGCGTCCTGGTCGCCCAGCGGCTGGCCGCCTTCGGCATGAACGTGATCGCGTACGACCCGTACGTCCAGGCCGGCCCGCGCCGCCCAGATGGGGGTCCGGCTCGCGTCCCTGGACGAGCTGCTTGCAGCCTCGGACTTCATCTCCGTGCACCTGCCGAAGACCCCGGAGACCATCGGCCTGATCGGCGACGAGCAGCTGCACAAGGTCAAGCCCGAGGTCATCATCGTCAACGCGGCCCGTGGTGGCATCGTCGACGAGGCCGCCCTGTACTCCGCTCTCAAGGAGGGCCGGGTCGCGGCCGCCGGGCTGGATGTCTTCGCCAAGGAGCCGTGCACCGACTCCCCGCTGTTCGAGTTCGAGAACGTCGTCGCGACTCCGCACCTGGGCGCCTCCACCGAGGAAGCGCAGGAGAAGGCCGGTATCGCCGTCGCGAAGTCTGTCCGGCTCGCCCTGTCCGGTGAACTCGTGCCGGACGCGGTCAACGTCCAGGGCGGCGTCATCGCCGAGGAGGTTCGGCCTGGCATCGCGCTGACCGAGAAGCTCGGCCGGATCTTTACCGCGCTGGCCGGCGGCGTCGCGCAGCAGCTCGATGTCGAGGTCCGTGGCGAGATCACCGAGTTCGACGTGAAGGTGCTCGAGCTCGCGGCGCTGAAGGGCGTCTTCGCGGATGTCGTCGAGGACAACGTCTCGTACGTGAACGCACCGCTGCTCGCGGCCGAGCGCGGCCTCGAAGTACGGCTGCTCACGGACCACGAGTCCCCGGAACACCGCAACCTGATCACCCTCCGCGGCACCCTCGCCGACGGCGGCCAGGTCTCGGTTTCCGGCACGCTCGTCGGCGTGAAGCAGTCCGAGCGCCTCGTCGAGATCGACGGCTTCGACCTGGAGGTTGAGCTGGCTGCCCACCTCGCGTTCCTCAGCTACGAGGACCGCCCGGGCATCGTCGGCCAGGTCGGCGGCATCCTCGGCAAGTCCGACATCAACATCGCCGGCATGCAGGTCAGCCGCGACCGCAAGGGCGGCAAGGCCCTCGTAGCCCTCAGCGTCGACTCCTCCATCCCCACCGCAGTCCTCGACGAAATCTCCACCGCAGTCCAGACCGACACAGCCCGTACCGTAGACCTCGAGGTCTGACCTCACCGCTCGTCGAGAGCCCGGCGGACCACCAGCCCGCCGGGCCCCAACGCGCACTCAACTGGCCATGTGACCGGCCAGTAGGTTTTACTAGTCCTACCAAGGACCGGCCTGCCGCCCGCAGGCGCATGGCGGCCGGCCAGGGCCCAGGCTCTCCCACCGGGAGCGCCTGGGCCCACCTTTTGCTGGCACTACGGGTGAGCCGCCCGCGCATGCTCCTCCGTCGCATGCTCCCCACCCCCCCCAGCTACGGCGCCTCCGCTGCCTTGCCCAGAGGTGTCGTCGGAGCGTGGATGCACGCCTTAGCCACACGCGTCTACCTCACTAACCAGGGCTCGCGGCCGGGGAACGCTGAGCCATGGGCATTGCTAGGCGATCGTCGAGGCCTCGATCGCTGGGTCAGCGCTTCGAGAACTGCCGCGACACCAATGGTTGGAACACCGGGCGGCTGATCAGGTGGAAGCGGACCATTGCGCTCCGTTGAGCCGAGCGCTATGTTAGCGCTAACAATCGCTCCGCTATCCCGCCCCGGTTACGCGTCGCGTGCCGGTGCGTCATGCCCGGCCGAGAGCTCGGCTGTGGCATCCGGACGCAACGGAAGGATCATCAATGGCACCACAGTCGAGGTTTTCGCACCCGCGGGCGGCCTTTGCGGCCGTCATCGCCGCCGCCGTCATCGCCGCGAGCCTGGTGGTCGGCGGCGGCACGTCGCAGGCCGCTACCCAGGGACCGTGTGACATCTACGCGGCCGGAAGCACGCCGTGCGTGGCCGCGCACAGCACAACCAGGGCGTTGTACGGCTCCTACAACGGCCCGCTCTACCAGGTCAGGCGGGCATCGGACAATGCCACCCGGGACATCGCCCCGCTGAACGCCGGCGGGGTCGCGAACGCCACGACGCAGGATTCGTTCTGCGCCGGAACCACCTGTCTGATCACGGTCATCTACGACCAGTCCGGCCGGAACAACCGACTCACGCAGGCGCCTCCGGGCGGCTTCAGCGGGCCGGCCGCGGGCGGGTACGACAACCTCGCCAACGCCACCGCGGCGCCGATCACAGTCGGCGGCCACAAGGCGTACGGCGTCTACGTGGCTCCCGGCACCGGCTATCGCAACAACAACACCAACGGCGTCGCGACCGGTGACCAGTCGGAGGGCATGTACGCCGTCTTCGACGGCACCCACTACAACGGCGGTTGCTGCTTCGACTACGGCAATGCCGAGACCAACAGCCGCGACAACGGCAACGGCACGATGGAGGCCATCTACTTCGGCAACAGCAAGTCCTGGGGCTCCGGAGCCGGAAACGGTCCGTGGATCATGGCCGACCTCGAGAACGGCCTCTTCTCCGGGGTGAACACGGGCTACAACGGCAACGACCCGAGCATCAGCCACCGCTTCCTGACCGCCATCGTCAAGGGCGGCCAGAACCGTTGGGCGATTCGTGGCGGCAACGCGCAGTCCGGTGGCGTGTCGACCTTCTACAACGGAGTTCGCCCCAATGCCCCGGGCTACAACCCGATGAAGAAGGAGGGAGCCATCATCCTGGGCATCGGTGGCGACAACAGTGTCGGTGCCCGCGGCACCTTCTACGAAGGCGTGATGACGTCGGGCTACCCGTCGGACGCGACCGAGAACGCAGTACAGGCCAACATTACCGCGGCCGGCTACGCCACCGGCTCCGGCGGGACCGGCCTGACGCCCGGCACGGCCGTCTCCCTGCGCGCCACCACTGCTTGCTGCACCGATCGCTACATCCACCACAGTGGGTCCACGGTGGACACTGCGGTCGTCGGCAGCGGTAGTTCCGCCACTGAAAAGGGCAACGCGTCCTGGACCGTGCGGGCCGGGCTGGGTAACAGTTCTTGCGTGTCTTTCGAGTCCAGGAACACGTCCGGGCAGTACCTGCGGCACCAGAACTACCAGCTCCACCTACAGGCCAACGACGGGAGTTCTCTGTTCGCTCAGGACGCGACGTTCTGCCCGGAGGCCGGCCACAACGCGCAAGGCGTCTCGCTCAGATCGCTCAACTTCTCCGACCGATTCGTGCGCCACTACAACAACAGCGTCTACATCGCCGCCAACGGCGGTACCAACACCTTTGACAACAGCAACGCCTACGCCGACGACGTGAGCTGGCTCGTCAGCTCGCCCTGGGCCTCCTGATTCGAGCACTCGCTCAACAATCGCTCGGCCGGACCGTGGCATTGCACGGTCCGGCCGACGACAAATTCGCTACGCGGGGTCGAGGGCTTGGTAGACCCACGTCCGGGCTGGTTCCTGGTCAGGACCACCACTTCTGGCTCGGCGCCTTCGCGTCGGAGGTCTCACCGGTCGTGTCGAGAGCGTCCAGCGCTTCGACCGATGCTTCGTCGAGTTCGAATCCGAGGACATCGAAATTCTCTTCGATGCGGCCTCGGTGAGTGGACTTCGGGATTACCGACAACCCCTTCTGGACCGCCCATCTGATCAGGATCTGGGCGGGCGTGCGGTCGGTGGCAGTTGCGATCTGCTCGACCACCGGGTCGTCGAGGTGTTCTCCGGTTCCCAGCGGGCTGTAGGCCTGCGCGACTATCCCGGCATCCGTGCAGGCCTCGACCAGAGAGCGGCGGTACAGGAACGGGCTGAACTGGAATTGGTTGGCCGCCGGGGTGATCTGGCTGACCTTGGACAACTCTTCGAGCTCAGCGGCGCTGTAGTTCGAGACCCCGATGCCCTTGGCCAGACCGGCCACGTTGGCCGCCTCCATCCCGGGCCAGGCCCGCGTCGGTCCGCCCTCGGGCCAGTGCACGAGGTAGAGGTCGACGTAGTCGGTGCCGAGTCGTTCGAGGCTCTTCTCCATCTCGGCCAGCGGATCGCGGCGGCCGGGGTGGAACTTCGTCGTCAGGAAGATCTCCTCGCGGGGAATGCCGCTGCTGCGAATCGCCCGCCCGACGCTCGACTCGTTCCCGTACGCCTGAGCCGTGTCGATCAACCGGTAGCCGGTCTCCAGCGCCGCGGTGACCGCACCTTCGCAAGCCGGACCGTCGGGCACTTGCCAGACGCCCAGCCCGAGCACCGGCATCTCGGCGCCGTTCAAGAGTCTCAGGGTCGGTTGAGCGTCCTTCGTCATCGTGTCTTCTCCCATTTTCAGGTCAGCGGCCCAGCGCCACCAATGGCCCTTGTGTACCCGCGCATTATCGGTTTGCTGCTGGGTACCGGCGGCTTCGATCGGCAGTGGTACGGAAGTGTGCCATTTCGCGCCGACCTCATTCACCCGAGCCGCCCCGCGGAGGGCCTTGTACGCCGGGCCGCTCACCGATCTCACCGCTTCGATCTCTCCTGGGAAGGAGAAGTTCCAATGGGTCCCAGTACGAATCATCAAACGGACAGAGAAGGTCCGCCGGCTGCGCAAAGCACCACCGGGGACAGTGCCACGGGTCAGGTCCGAGAAGAAGCCGGGCATCTGAAGGACACCTCCGCCGACGCCGTCCGTCAGGTCGCGGGAACCGTTGGCCAGAAGGCTGCTGACGTGACGTCAGACGTTCGCGAGCAGACCCGGTTGCTTGCTGGTCAGACCAGAGATCAGCTCGTCGAGCAGGCAACACACCAGAAGGAGCAGGCTGCCCGCAGCCTTCGTTCCGTCGGCGACGAGCTGCGTGGAATGGCCGAGCACGGTCAGTCCGGCTGGGGCGCGCAGTTGGCGCAGCACGGCGCGGAGTACACCGATCAAGCCGCTGACTTCCTGCAGAAGCACGAGCCGGGCGACTTGCTGGAAGAGGTTCGCGGACTCGCGCGCCGTCGGCCCGGCATGTTCTTGCTCGTCGCCGCGACCGCTGGTGTGGTCGCGGGCCGGCTGACGCGAGCCTTGGCCGCCGGTACGCCGAGCGGCTCGAGCGGCGGTTCAGGCAACGGAATCAGCCGTACGCCGGGCGGCGTGGCCGGCGGGCGTAGGACGGGAATGGCGCCGGACGACGACTACCTCGTGCCACCGCCTGCGGGTGCACCATCGGCGCCGCCCGTCCCACACACGACGCCCCCGCCTGCCGCCCCCATGGAACCGCCGCCCGGCTCCACGATGCGGCCGCCCGAAGGGACTCAGTTCCCGACACCGACGGTGCCGGATCTGGATCCAGGAGCTCCGGTCGAGCCGAGGTTCGGGCCGGGATCGGGGCAGTGAGATGACGATAGGCGGATCGTCGCCGGACGGCCGGCCGGACCGGTTGTCGATGGACGAGTCGGTAGGAGAGATGGTCTCCAAGCTGACCACCGACCTCGGCCAGCTGACCCGGCAGGAGCTCGCGCTGGCGAAGGCGGAACTGCAGGCCGAGGCGAAGAAGGCGGGCAAGGGCGCGGGAATGCTCGGCGGCGCGGCCGTGGCGGGCTGGATGGTCGCGTTGTTCCTGTCGCTGACGGTGATGTGGGCCCTGGACGAGGCGATGGATCTCATCTGGGCCGCCCTCATCGTCGCCGCACTCTGGGGCGTGGCCGCCGCTGTCCTGGCGACGTCCGGACGCAAACAACTGCAGCAGGTCGATCCCAAACCCGACCAGACGGTCGAATCCCTGAAGGAGGACGCACGATGGCTGAAGACCCGGAAGAGCTGAGACGAGACATCGAACAGACCCGGCGGAACGTCGGCCGCGATGTCGACGCGTTGACCGAGAAGGTGAGTCCGAGTCGCGTCGTCGGCCGGCGAGTGGATCGGGCCAAGGGCGGTGTGCATCGGTTGAAGGAGCACGTGATGGGTTCTTCGGGAGCTGCGGCCGATACGGCAGGCTCGGCGATGTCGTCGGTTCGGGACGCGGGCGGTCAACTCGGCGACGCTGTTGGCTCCGCGCCTGATATGGCGCGGGCGCGGACTCGTGGTACGCCGCTCGCCACCGGCCTGATCGCTTTCGCCGCGGGCTGGGTGGTAGCCGCGGCGATACCGCCTTCGACCCGTGAGCGCGAACTGGCGCAGGAGACCAAGGACAAGGCGATTGAGGCTGCCGGTCCGGTCAAGGAGCACGCTGCGCAGGCGGCTCAGGAGCTGAAGGAGAACCTTCAGGCGCCGGCGCAGGAGGCGGTCGAGCACGTCAAGGAATCCGCTTCGCAGGCGGCGACGGACGTGGCCGACGAAGGCCGGGCGGCGGCTCAGGACGTCGCGCACGAGACGAAGCAGTCCGCGGACAGCGTGCGGCAGGCAGGTTCGTCGAGCTGATGGCCAAGGATCAGCGGCGCGACGTGCCGGGAGTAGAGGCGGACCGGCCCACCGAGATTCCGGCGGCGGGTTGGTGGCAGGTGCTCAAACGGGCCTGGTCGGAAGCCAAGGCCGACCAGGTGCCGCTGCTCGCGGCCGGGGTCGCGTTCTTCGGCTTCCTGTCCCTCTTCCCAGCCGTCGTCGCCGCGGTCCTGACCTACGGACTGGTCGCGGACCCGGCCCAAATACGCAACCAGGTCAAGGATGTGACCGAGGCAATGCCGGCGTCGGGACGCGATCTCGTTCTGCAGCAGATCGATACGCTGACCTCGGCCCCACGGCAGAGTCTGGGAATCGGCTTGGCCATCGCTGTCGTGGCGGCATTTTGGAGCGCCTCGGGCGGGATCGGGAACCTGCTGACCGCGGTGAACCTCGCGTACGACGAGGACGAGACGCGCGGTTTCGTGCGACGCAAGGGCCTTGCCCTGCTGATGACCCTGGGCGCGATCGTCTTCATCGTCCTCGCGTTGGTGCTCTTCGCAGCCGGCGCGGCGATCGGCGCCAACCTGCCGGGGCCGCTGCGGATTCTGCTGATAGTCGTGCGATTGCTGCTGGCGATCGGCCTGATCACCGTGACGCTGGCCGTCGTCTACCGCCTCGGCCCCGACCGAGACGCGCCCCGCCTCCGATGGGTCTCCGTCGGCGCGGCCGTCGCCACGCTCATCTGGCTGGCCGCGTCGATCGGCTTCTCCTTGTACGTGGAGACTTTCGGCAACTACGCCAAGACCTACGGCAGCCTGGCAGCAGTGGTGATCCTGATGCTCTGGCTATGGCTCACCGCGTACGCCGTACTGCTGGGCGCCGAAATCAACGCCGAATCCGAGGAACAAACCGCCCACGACACCACCAAGGGCGCTCCTCAGCCCCTAGGCCAACGCGGCGCGGTAAAGGCCGACTCCCTGCCCCACTGAGGAGGTGGACCGGACCGCCAGGCCATTAGTAGGAGCGGTCCGCCGAGCCCAGGGCGCGATAGTGAGCGTACGGCGGCGGGATGACGCCGGTCTGCAGGCAGTACTGATGGCCTGGCGGTCCGGGAGAGGACAGGCCACGACAAGCCGCCCCGTCGTCGGAATAGCACGCAGGGGCGGGCTTTCCCGTAGTACTCAGCGCTTGGTTGCCAGCAGGACGGCCGCGTCCGGCGCGACCATTACTTCTACTGTGGTGAAGCGTTCGTCCATCAGCCATTCTTGGCGGAGGGTGTCGACCCGGCCTCCGTACATGGGGGGCCAGACTGCCGACGGGGTGAAGTCGTCCAGTACTACGAAGCCGCCCGGCTCGACGGCCTCGGCGATCACGTCGCGGGCGGAGAGCTTCGCCTCGCGCGCGTCCACGAAGAGCAAGGAGAACGGCCCGCGCTCGATCAGCGCCGACCAGTCCGCCGACAGCACCTCGATCCGGCCGTCTTCGGCGAAGAGCTCAGCGACCACCTTCGCCAGCTGCGGATCGCTCTCGGCGGTAACGATCTTGGTGTCGTCGGTCGCGCCGCTGCGCAGCCAGGCCGAGCCGACGCCGCAGCCGGTGCCGACCTCGCCGAGCGTCCCCGTCCGCGACGCGGCCAAGGTCGCGAGCAACCGGCCCGTCTCGTTGCGGGTGGCGCTGACGAATCCGCGCCGGCCGGACAGGCTGAGGGCCGCTGAAACCAGCGGTGGCAGTTCTGGAGGAGCACTCACCGGTTGAGAGTTGCACAGCATCGGTCCAGTCGTGTCACTGGCATCTCACATCTCGGGACAGTCTGCCCGCATGGTGGCGAATTAGTCGGACGCCAGAGTATCTTCGGACCCATCATGCAGTTCGTGGTACACCGCATGGGACCGCTGCCGCACCGGGGTCCGCTAAGGTCGACCGCGGTGAAGCTATCGGGCGCGGGTTTCGGCGTACTTCCCGCCCGGTAGTGCCAGTCGTCGGCCGTTTGTGACAAGCACGAGACCAAACGGGAGAGCAGCATGTACGACATGTATCCGGCCAACTGGAAGGTCGTCGACGGACGCGAGCGCAAGGCCGCCCGCCGTCGCCGCCCCGCACCACGCCAGGCCGAGACCCAGCCAGTCCAAGAGGCCATGAACCGCCGCGACAACGGGGGAGAACCCAAGAAGTGAGCACGCAACAGCGCCCAGCCAAGACGGCGTTCAAGCTGGCAGTGGTAGGTGGCGACGGGATCGGTCCCGAGGTCACCGCCGAGGCGCTCAAGGTCCTCGACGCGGTCAGCGCGAACTACGGCGTCACGTTCGAGCGCACGGAGTACGACCTCGGCGCGAAGCGCTGGCACGCGACCGGGGAGACCCTGCCGGATGCCGAGCTCGAGGAGATCCGCAAGCACGACGCGATCCTGCTCGGCGCGGTCGGCGACCCGACGGTCCCGTCCGGCGTACTGGAGCGTGGCCTGCTCCTCAAGCTCCGCTTCGCCCTCGACCACTACGTGAACCTGCGCCCCTCGAAGGTCTACCCGTCGGTCGGCTCGCCGCTGGCGAACCCGGGCCAGGTCGACTTCGTCGTCGTCCGGGAAGGCACCGAAGGCCCGTACGTCGGCAACGGCGGCGCCCTCCGCGTCGGCACCCCGGCCGAGATCGCGACCGAGGTCAGCGTCAACACGGCGTACGGCGTGGAGCGGGTCGTCCGCGACGCGTTCGCCCGGGCGCAGGCGCGGCCGCGCAAGAAGCTGACCCTGGTGCACAAGAACAACGTGCTCGTGTACGCCGGTCACCTCTGGACCCGGACCGTCGACGCGGTGAAGAAGGACTTCCCCGACATCACCGTCGACTACCTGCACGTGGACGCGGCGACCATCTTCATGGTCACCGACCCGGCCCGGTTCGACGTGATCGTCACCGACAACCTGTTCGGCGACATCATCACCGACCTGGCCGCCGCGATCAGCGGTGGGATCGGGCTGGCCGCGAGCGGCAACATCAACCCAGACAAGACCGCGCCGAGCATGTTCGAGCCGGTGCACGGCTCCGCTCCGGACATCGCCGGCCAGCAGAAAGCCGACCCGACGGCGGCGATCCTGTCCACCGCACTGCTCTGCGACCACCTCGGCCTGACCGAGGCTGCGGCAGCGATCGAGGCGGCCGTGACCGCGGATATCGAGGAGCGCACCGGCGACGCACGGACCACCTCGGAGATCGGTGACGCGATCGCCAAGCGCGCGGCCGGGTGATCCGATGTTTCCGTACTCCGCTCGCCCGGCCTGCACGGCCGGGCGCGGGAGCCACGCTGCCCGTGGCCGGGTGGCGGGGCGCTCGTTTGCTCGCCTGACCAGTTCGCCTAGAGGTACGGTGCCGCTATGAGTGAGCGTAGCGAGCGATCAGACAACACTGCCGCCTCTGCGCTCATGCCGAAACCGAGCGCCAGCGAGGTGCCGGCATGAGCGCCGATCTGCAGTTCTCCGTTGAGCCAAACACCCAACCGGCCAGCGACGACCAGCGCGCCCAGATCCTGGCGAACCCAGGATTCGGGCAACAGTTCTCCGACCACATGGCGATCGCCACGTGGACCCGGGACAACGGCTGGCACGACGCGAGGATCACCGCCTTCGGGCCGCTGGAGCTTTCTCCGGCGACCTCGGTGTTCCACTACGCCCAGACCATCTTCGAGGGGATGAAGGCCTACCGGCACCCCGACGACTCGATCCACCTGTTCCGGCCCGAGGCCAACGCGGCGCGGTTCAACCGCTCCGCGCACCGGCTCGCGCTGCCGGAGCTGCCCGAGGCCGCGTTCCTGGACTCGTTGCACAAGCTGGTCGAGCTCGACAAGGCCTGGGTGCCCGCCGGTGGCGAGACCTCGCTGTACCTGCGACCGTTCATGTTCGGCTCGGACCCGTTCCTCGGCGTCCGCCCGTCGGCCCAGGTCACGTACTGCGCGATCGCGTCGCCCGCCGGCTCGTACTTCGCCAAGGGCGTCAAGCCGGTCCGGATCTGGCTGAGCGAGGAGTACACCCGCGCGGCCCCCGGTGGCACCGGCGCGGCCAAGACGGGTGGCAACTACGCCTCGTCGCTGCTGGCCCAGGCCGAGGCGACCGAGCAGGGTTGCGACCAGGTCGCCTTCCTCGACGCGGTCGAGAAGAAGTGGATCGAAGAGCTCGGCGGGATGAACCTGTACTTCGTCCTCGACGACAACTCGGTGGTCACGCCGGAGCTGTCCGGCACGATCCTCGAGGGGATCACCCGTGACTCGATCCTGAAGCTGGTCACCGACCTCGGCTACTCCGTCGCCGAGCGGAAGATCTCGATCGACGAGTGGCGCGACGGTGCCGCCTCCGGCAAGATCCGCGAGGTCTTCGCCTGCGGTACGGCCGCGGTGATCACCCCGGTCGCGTCGCTGAAGTGGAAGGACGGCGAGGTCCAGGTGGCCGACGGCAACGGGGGCCCCATCACCGGCGCAATCCGGTCGGCTCTCCTCGACGTCCAGTACGGCCGTACCAAAGACACACATAACTGGATGACAAAGGTCTGCTGAGGGTCCCAACAACTCCTTACGTCCGAAGAACCGGAGGTACGTGTACTCCGGTTCTTCGGACGTAACTGTTTTAGGAGTGGGTGACCGTCACGTTGTGGATTGTGGTCTGGCCGTAGTTCGACTCCGCGCAGGGTGACGAGTTGGTGCAGTTGGCCTGGGTGTAGGCGCCGGCCTTGAAGTAGGCGCCGGAGAAGCTCTTGCTGATCGTGGTCTGCAGGACACCGTTGTAGTAGGCCTTCACCTGCCCGCCACTCACCACGAACTTGGCTTCGTAGACAGTGCCGAGCGTGTACGAGCTGGTGACCAGCTTGTAGTGAGTGGTGTTCCCGTTGGTGATGTAGAGGCTGCTGCCCTCCAGCCGGAACACGGTGATGTCGTCAGCGGCGTCGTGAATCTGCGCGCCGACCAGCTGCGGTTTGCCGGCCGGCAGGTGGTCGAAGGACTCGCTCACCACCAACGTGTGGGTTCCTGACGTCGACGACCAGCTCGCGTTGGCGCTGCCGTTGCTGGTCATCTCGCGCAGTTCGGACCGCGGGTAGCTCGATCCGCTGGTGGTGACCCCGTTGACCGGAGCGCGGAACTGGACCGCGTCCCCGACCACGGTGAAGTACGGGTCGACCGAGAAGGTGGCGAGGGCCGGCTGCTTGATCTCGGTCGGGCTACCGGCCGAACCGGTCGGCAGGGTGACCTTCCAGTTGGTCAGGTCGAGAACATCAGCCGGTACGCCGCCGCCCGGCGACCCGCCGTCGGGGCCCCAGACCTCCACCTCGGTGATGCTGTTCCAGGTGCCCGTTCCACCGGCGTTCACCTGGTACCCGTGCCCGACGTACCGGACCTTGGAAGCGGCCTGGTCGGTGAAGTCGAAGGTCTGCAACCCGGTCGTGCTGCCGCTGCTCAGGCCGTCGAACACGGTCGCCCAGGCGGAGCCGTTCCACAGTTGCAGCTCGAAGTCGTTGCGCCGCTCGTTGCCCTTGTAAACAGCCACCTTGATGTGGCTGACGGTCTTGGAACTGCCCAGGTCGAGTTGCAAGCTGGCGCCGTCACCATCACCGGACCAGCGGGTGGAGTAGTTCTTGTCGACCGCATTGGCCGCGACGTTGCTGTCGCTCGTGCTCGCGGTGACCGAGCTCGCGCCCGGGGTGATCTCCACGTTCGCGGCGCTGGCGGGCGCGGCCGCGATCGCCGCGGCCGCGATCCCTGCCGCCGCCGCGGCAAGGGCTGTCACCAGCAGAATTCTGAGCTTCTTCATGAGGGCCTCTCATTGACAGGGTTGGGACGGTTGGTACTGCGCGGCGTAGGTGCCGACTGCATCGCCGCCGGTGTTGCCGGTCATCGCGTTGCCGCAGAGGCGTCCCTGCGGCGTCGCCTGGAACTTGATCCCGCCACCGGCGTTGCGCGCGATGACGTTGCTGTAGGCATCGTTATTCACGCCATCAGCAGGAGTGTCGCCGCCGAAGCGGATGCCCGCTCCGACGTTGTCGACGGCAACGTTGTACCGGACCACGTTGCCGCTACCTCGTGAGTCGAACCCGGCCGATCGCGGGTCCTGCTGGCCGGTACAGACGTTGCGTTCGACGACGTTCGCAGTCGAGTTCTCCTTGATGTCGACGCACTCGTTGCCGCGGGTGTTGATCAGGTTGTCGTGGATGCGGTTGCCGGTGCTGACGTCCGGCCGTGCGTCGGGTGCGCCGTTGGCGCCTTGCTGCTCGGGTGCGGTGCCGAGATAGATGCCTTCGCCGTTCTTGCCGCCGCCTCCGAAGACGAAGTCGTGTACGCCGCAGGGGCCGATCTGGTTTGCCGAGAGGTCCGCGTCGGTGATCAGGTAGCGCAGCCGGACGCACTCGTCGCCGGCATTGCGTAAGTGCATGCCACGGATCCGCAGGCCGGTCACGCCGTCGCCTGGGGTGGTGCTCATGACGTAGACCAACTTGCCGCGATAGCCGTCTGGGCTGTCGGGCGAACCGGCCAGACCGTCGACGGTGAAGCCGGTCAGCGTCACGTGGTCGTTGCGGACCTGGAGGATGCGGCTGCCGCCTGCACCGAGCAGGACGGCGTCGGCCGGTCCGGTGACGGTGACGCCGTCCTGGCGGGTGATGGCGTCTTGGAGATAGCGGCCGGCGGCAAGGTGGATGGTTGAGCCGGTCGGTGCGACGTCGAGTGCCTTCTGCAGCGTGGCGAAGGGGGCCGATGGGGTGCTGCCGGTGCTGGAGTCGCTGCCGACCGGGCTTACGTAGTACTGGCTGGGGTTGGCCTGCGCGGGGAGGGCGATGGCGGCGCCCAGTAGGCAGGTGGCGAACAAGATGGTTGGGGTGCGCATGGTGTCCTCACGATTGTTCGAGGCGGGACTGGAGGGACAGGGCTGCCAGGAGAGGGACTGAGGGGCCGAAGAGCAGGGGACCGATGCCGAGGGGGGCGGTCAGGGCTATGACGAGAACAGTTGCCAGGAGCAACAATGCGCCGCGCCAGGAGCCGAACGCGAGGTGGATCGCCGCGTGCCGGCGGCTGGACAGTGAGGCGGTGGGCCGGTGGCCGATGGCCGCCGCAAAAGCCAAGTGGTAGACGATGAACGCGGCAGCAAGGCCGAGTTGGACTGCCAGGAGCACGAAGCCAACTGCGCCTCTACCGAGCAGGAAGACCAGGTTGGCCGTGAGGACCGCGCCGATCGCGGTGGAGATGAGGCTGTGTCGCCAGAGCCGGCGCCAGTGGTTGCGGAAGTCGGCGAAGACGCCGAGGAAGGCGCGTTCGTCACCGTCTTCACGCCAGCGGTGAAGGACCTGGGCGGTCGCGGCGAGGGCTGGCAACCACGTGACCGCCCCGAGGCTCAAGCAACAGAAGGCAAGCCCAGCCGACGCAGGAACAGAGATCCACTGCAACCACCGCAAGGCGACCTGCTCCCAACCAACCCTGGAGCTCATCGCAGCACCGCCCGCTCCCGACCGCCCCCGCGGCGTGACAGCACCCCCTGCCAACCGCCCCGGCAGCACCGCCTGCTTTCGGTCGATCCGCCAGCTCATCGCAGTACGCCGGTGAAGGGAGTAGCCGACTCGTGCAGGGTGCGGCCGGACACGGTGACGCGGGTTGCGCCGACCACTGCCACCCGGTTGCCGCTGCGGATTACTGCGAGGGCGTCGGCCGAGAGGCCCGGTGCCTCGATGAGCGGGCCGAAGTGGACCTGTTCGTCGTCGAAGGCGACCCCGGTGCCAGGCATCTTGGTGGCTGTTGGTGGTGTCGGGTCGAGTGCCGAGGTCGGTTCGATCGCGGCGAGGAACTCGGTGCTGATCAAACGAGGCGTGGTCCATTGCAGGGCTTCGAGGTTCTTGGTGATCGACAGGGCGGGGGTCGACGCGGTCGGGTTGGCCTCGATGGTGCTTCGGGCTGTCGTCGCCGCGATGCCGTTGGGGCCGAGTCGGGTCACCCACGCCTGGGCCGGGCCGGATCGGAGTACGTGCAGGCGACTGGAGACCTGTTCGGACGGCCAGTCGGAGTGCAATAGCCAGGTCCACGTTCGCGGCTGGGCGGCGGCCAGCGAGTCCCGGATCACCAGCCGCCCGCGTGGCGTGACGACCATCGTCCGATCGACCTGCCGTACGCCGAGGTCCGCGTCGAACATCGCCGCCGTCGACGCGATCGCATGCACGAACCCCTCCTCGGCAAGGACGTCGCTCATGGTCGGACGAGCGTCGTACGGGAGGTCCTTGTAGCCGTGATAGCGATCTTCGCCCTTCCAGCCTTGGCCGTCGACGAGGATGAGGTTGTGGTAGCGAGCGCGTTTGCGATTGCAGTAGCCGTCGTCGACCGCGAGGAACGCGCCGTGCGAGATCAGCACGAAGCTGCCGGCGTCGGGGTGATGGTGGCCGGCGTTCAAGGTGTCCCAGCCCAGTTCGCGGCGATGCCGTTCGGCGGCATCCCAGGCGCCGTTGCCGCCACCGGGAGCCGACTTGAACGACACCGTCGTCGCGCCGTCCGCCCAGGAGGTGCGACTCACCACCTGGCCGAGATCGGGGAAGTACGCGGTAGTCGGCTCGGCATCGGGCTCGACGGGCTGCACCGACGGATCGAACCAGAGCAGCTCGTAGAACGCCTCCGGCATCACGCCCGGCTTCACCCCCGACGCGTAGGCCTCCCGCCAGAAGTAGCGATCCGCGACCCGCTGAGCCAACCACTGCGCCTGCCCATGGCGATAGGCCGAAGCCAATCGGTAATAGAGGGCAACCGAGTGCCCGCTGCGCCGATCGTGGCAGTCGCCATGGTCGATGTTCTCCTCGAAGCCCGGCGCCGACTGATGCAGCCGCCACCGGAAGGTGTTGGCGAGGAAGTCGCAGCCCGCCCACAGATCGACGCCTTCGGTGCGCTGCAGCAGGTCTGCATAAACGGCCAGCCACGGTACGCCGTACCGCCAGTAGACGACGCCCTCGGCATCCGACCCGTCAGCCGGGAGCAGCGACAGGACCGTCTCGAAGTTTTCGCGGGCCCGCTTCGTCCAGTCCGGCTGATTTAGCGCATAGCCGGCGGTCGCGAGTCCGGCGTAGCAAATCCAGTTGTGGTTCTGCCAGTAGCTCGACGACCACCATCGCCCCTCGGTTTCGACGGCGAAGTCGTACAAGCGCTGCCCTTGTAGCTCCAGCTTCGCTCGCAACTCGGCGGCCCGGTGTGGCTCGAGATCCGAACCCAGCCAGCTGTAGGCCAAGGACAATCCGTGCAACAACCACCCGGCATCCAGGTCATGGTCGGGCAGCTTCGCCTTGCCCCAGTGCGGATAGGCGATGCAGGTCGAGATCCAGCGCCACGCCTCTTCCAGGTAGTGCCGCTGGCCGGTCAGCCGGAATGCGAGGGCGAGATTCGCGGCGGCCGGCCCGAAGTACGTGATGCTGGCGGTCGGGTGCTCAGCCGGCGGCACCCGCTGTCGATACGTCTCGCACTGCTCGTACAACCGGCGCCACTGTGCCTGATGGGTAGTGGACAGCGAGGCTCGCAAAGCATCGAGATCGTTGATCAGGAGCATGCCTGCACCTCCGGGATCGCACGGTACGTCGAACGGAAGGTGGCGCTGGTCGCGTCGTAGGCCGACCAGTCGACCTGATCGGCAACTCGCTGCGGATCGTCAGCGGGACCAGGCCCGGGCCGAAGCAAGAACTCAGCCGGCCCGACATGCGATCCGACGAGCGACTTGTCCCAATAGCTGGTGGTTCCACGCACAGACACCGGTACTGCGGGTCGCAGTTGCGCCGTGATCTTGTATGGTTCGTTGCACTCGACAACCAGCTCATCAGTCAGCTGCCCATCATTGTGCAGCGTCACCTGCCTCCTGGCGGTCACGCCTGGGTAGGCAGTGTCGCAGGCAACGACGACCGATTTGCTGTCCGCCGAGACCAGCCGACCACTGCACTCGGCCTGCTCCGAATCGTCGATGCGGAACGCGGGATGCGCGGCCGTGCTCGCGTAGTACCGGCGCCAGCCTTGGTGGCCGTAGGGGACCTGCCCCGGATCCGGCTGCCACGCGTCCTGGCCGTAGAGGTAGAGCGCGAGTTTGTCCCGATGACCGTGCGACCCGCCGTGCGGCCCGAAGTCGACGATCGCGAGCAACTCGGCGGACCGCAGTACGGCGTACCCGGCGTGCTCGTAGACCGTGACGCCGAGGCGTGCCGGGGGAGCGGGGAACTCAGCCAGCTCGGCAAGCTCCGCGTCGTACGGCACTCGGCTGTACGGACCATCGTGGAGAGCGGCCAGATGTGGGCCGAAGCGCAGGTTGGTGAGCACACCGGCCATGGAATGCATGCGCTCGGCAACCTTCGCGGGCACGGACAAACCTTCCGTCGCGAGCACGGCGGCACGGAGTACGAAGGAGTGGTAGTAGGTGCTCGCCTCCCACTGCCAGCCGTCATCGTAGGTCGCGGCCAGCAGGTGCTCGTAGAGGCCGTGCTCGCCTTCGAGCCACTCCGGGTCGCGCGAGCAGAGGTAACCGGCGGCGTCTAGCCAGGCGACGTAGTTCGAGGTGAACTTGCCCTCAGCAAGCAGTTTGCCGCGAGCCCTGCCAGCAGCCGAGGCCAAGGCGTCGAGCAACCCGGCAACAGCAGTACTGCGGGTTGGCATTGCCCAGGCTGCCCGGGCGATCGTGACCGCCCAGATCGCCTCGGTCAGCGCTTGCTGGAACAGGACACCGCCGAGCATCCACGGCTCCGGATCAGCTCCGCCAGTGGCGTACAAAGACGCGTACTCCTCCAACTGAGGAGTGATGTCCTCACCGCCCCGAGCCATCCGCAGGAGGTCGGCCGCGCAGGCCTGATGGGCGAGGACCGTCCAGGCACCACGGACAGCTGGGGTGTCGAGACGGCAGCCGTACCGGCAAGGTGCACCTTCGGCAGGGAAGTGACCGGTGAGCAGGTCGACGTGGTCGAGTTCGACGCCGTGGGTGGGGCACACGTAGGCGTGCCACCAGCCGCCCCGCTCGCTGGGAATCATCACCGGAACCAGGCTCCACCGTCGATGTCGATGGTCGAGCCGGTGATGTAGCCGGCGCCGTCCGAGCAGAGCCAGACCGCGGCGGCCGCGACCTCCTCGACGGTCCCGGCGCGCTTCAACGGTGTACCGGCGACGATGTTCTGCTGGACCTCCGGGGGAGTAAAAGTGTCGTGGAACGCGGTCTGCCCGATGAAGCCCGGCGCGAGCGCGTTGACCGTCGTACCGGTGTCGGCGAGTTCCTTGGCCAGGCCCTTGGTGAGGCCGCGGATACCTGCCTTCGCGGCGGAGTACACGGCTGAACCAGCGCCGCCGCCGTTGTGCGCGGCCAGCGAGGACATCGTCACCACGCGACCGTTCGTACCGGCTTGGCGTAGCTGCGGGATGGCGGCCCGGATGGTGCGGAACGTCGTCCCGAGGTTGAGGTCGAGAACCTGCTCGAAGTGCTCGTCGGACATCTCGGCGACCGAGGAACGCCCGACCAGGTGACCGGCGTTGCAGACCACGATGTCCAGCCCACCCAAGAACGCGACCGACTCGGCTACCAGCCGGTCCGCGTCCGCGCTGACTCTCAGATCGGCGCCGATGGCAACGGCTTTGCGACCGGCCCGCTCGATCCGCCGCGTCACCTCGGCCGCTCCGTCGGCGGAGTGCGCGTAGTGGACGGCCACATCGGCGCCCGCGCCGGCCAGAGCGACCGCGATCGCGGCCCCGATTCCGGCGCCGGCACCGGTGACGAGGGCACGGCGACCGGTGAGTTCGTACGTCATCTCGGCTCCTTCACTTGATGCCACTGTTGGCGAATCCCTGAACGAAGTACCGCTGGGTGAGCAGGAACAACACGATCATCGGCAGCGTCGCGAGCGTCGTACCGGCCATCAGGTACTCCCAGTAGGTGCGCTCGCTCTGCTGGAACGCGGCGAGGCCGACCTGGATCACCCGCAGGTCGTCGCGGGTGGTCACGATCAGCGGCCAGAGGAAGTTGTTCCAGCTGTTCTCGAAGGTGATCAGCGCGACGGTCGCGATGGCCGGCTTGATCAGCGGCGTCATCACCTTGGCGTAGATCCCGAACTCACCCATCCCGTCGATCCGGGCCGCCTCCTCGAGTTCCCGCGGCAGCGACAGGTAGAACTGGCGGAACAGGAAGATCGCGAGCGGGGTCAGCGCACCGGGCACGATCAGCGCCCACCAGGAGTCCAGCCAGCCGGAGCCGCCGCGGCCGAGGTAGTCGTTGCCGCCGAAGAACGGCATCGCCTTGGCGATCAGGTACTGCGGAACGATCTTGGTGTACGTCGGGATCATCATCGTGGCCAGCATCGCGACGAACAGCGCGCTCCGGCCGCGGAACGGGACCCGGGCCAGCGAGTAGCCGGCCATCGAGGCCAGTGCCACGTTCAGCACGGTATGGCCGGTCGCGATGATCAGGCTGTTGCGGAAGTAGGTCCCGAACGGCGCGAACTTGAGCGCCTCGGGGTAGTTGCCGAAGTCCCAGTGCCGGGGCAGCCAGGTCGGCGGATAAGAGGTGATCTCGGTGTGGCTCTTCAGTGACGAGAGCACCATCCAGACGAACGGCACGATCATCAACAGCGCGCCGATCGCCAGTACGAGGTGCAGGACGACTTCGCTCTTAGAGCTCCGCATCGCTGTCCTTTCCGGTCAGCCGCCGGCTGATCACCGTGAGTACGAGCAGGAAGACGAACAGCACCATGCTCTGCGCGCAGGCCCGGCTCATGTCGAACTTGCCGAACGCGCTGCGATAGATCTCCAGCGTCATCACTGTGGTGGCGTTCGCCGGACCGCCGTCCGGCGTCAGCACGTAGACCTGCTCGAATACCTGGAACGAGTCGATCAGCGACACGATGAACACAAAGAACGTTGCCGGCCGCAACAACGGAAGCGTGATCGCGAAGAACTTCCGCCTGGGAGTTGCGCCGTCCACATCGGCAGCTTCGTACAGCTCGGGCGGGATCGACTGCAGCGCGGCCAGGTAGATCAGCATCTTCAGGCCGATGCCCTTCCAGACGCTGACGACGATCACCGCGGGCATCGCCCAGGCCGGATCGGACAGCCAAGCCGGGCCTTGGATCCCGACCTGACCGAGTACGGCGTTGAAGAGTCCGATGTTCGGCTCGAACATCCACATCCAGACCAGCGCGATCGCCACCGTGGCGGTGATGTGGGGCAGGAAGTACGCCGCCCGGTACCACGCCCGCCCGCGCAGCTTGCTGTTCAGCAGGACCGCGATCGCGACGGCGATGGCCATCGCGACCGGCACGGTGAAGAAGGTGTAGACCACCGTGTGCCAGATCGAGCGGTTCCAGATCGGGTCGGCGAAGATGTCGCGGAAGTTGCCCAGCCCGGCCCAGGAGATGGTCCCGGCCAGGACGTCGTAATGGGTGAAGGCGAGCACCAGGCTGGCGATCGTCGGGATGCCGATCCACCAGGTCAGGAGGATCACGGCCGGTGCCACCATCAGTACTGCGGCCCGCCGCCGCTCCCAACCGAGTCGCCTGCCCCTCCGAGGCGGCTTGGCCGGGGCAGCCTCGGCAACGGCGGTCTCGGTACGGCGTACTGCGGTTGTCGTCATGGGACCGGTCATTTACCGGAGGCGATCGCGGCTTCGGCCTTCTTGGCCAGGTCGTCCAGCGCCTGCTGCGGGGTCGTCTTGCCCAGCAGCGCCGACTCGATCGCCGCCTTGAAATCGCCCCGAATCTGGAGCCAGGCTGGCACGCCACCCTCGGAGTACGCGTGATCGAGGTTCTTCATCGCGAACTGGACCGCCGGGTTCTTCTGCACGTACTCCGACGACACGAGGCTCTTCAGCGCCGGCACATTGCCGCGTTGCTGGTTCGCCCGCAACGACGGCTGTGCGGAGGCGAGGTACTTGACCCATTCCTTGGCTGCCGCCTGCTGCTTGGACTTCGCCGACACCGCGCCGATCGTGCCGCCCTGGAACAGCGCCGGCCGCTCGCCGGTGACCACGAAGAACCCGACCTGGCCGTCCTTGACCAGGTTCGGCGCGTTCTGCTCGAACTCCTGCCAGGTGTTGTTGTGGCCGAGCATCATCGCGGCGCGACCCTGCACGATCGGTACGCCGGTCGCCGCGCCCGGCTCGGTGAAGCCGAAGTCCTCGGACTTGTCGGTGCGGATGATGTCCGTCATCAACTGCAGCGCGCTGACCGCCTTGGGGGAGTTGAACGCCACCTTTCCGTCCGGCGTGAACAGATCACCACCGGCCGCCCACATCAGCGTCTCGAACCCCTGCCGCAGATCGATGCCGAGGATGTCGATCCCGGCCCGGGTCAGTTTGCCGCTGCCGTCGCGGACGGTCAGCTTGCGCGCGTAGTCGCGGATCTCCGCGAAGGTCGTCGGCGGCTTCTCCGGATCGAGCCCGGCCTGCTTGAACAGATCCTTGCGGTAGTAGCCGTACCGGGTGTCCAGCATGATCGGCCGGGCGTAGACCTTGCCGTCGTACACGCCTGGTGCGACCACGCGCTCGCTGTACAGACTGGTCAGCGCGCTCTCGCTCTCACCGAGGTCGGCGAGCACCCCCTTCGCCGCGAACGGGGGAATCCAGCCGACGCCCATCAGCATCACGTCGTACGGGCGTCCGCTGGCCAGCGAGGTGGTCAGCTTCTCGTTGAGCTTCGCGTACGTCGTGTAGTCCGGGACGATCTTCACGTCCGGGTACTGCTTGGTGAAGTCGGCCATCAGGCCCGACAGCACCTTGGCGCCGTCCGAGCCTTCGAAGATCGGGGTGATCATCCGGATCTCGCCGGTCACCTTGTCGCTCTGGCCGGGCTTGGCCGGTGCGGGCCCACCGCAGCCGACCGCCACCAGCCCGAGCATCGCCAGGCCTGCCCGCTGACCGAATTGTCGCCTTGTGCTGCCCGCTGGCTGCCGGTCCATCGACCTCATCCCCTCCGGGAGTAGTGATGCATCGATTTACCGGTGCATCGATCTAGCGATAATCGAGGGGACACTTCCGGATTGTCAATGGCTGGCCCTCGGTGGGCTTGGCCGCTACGCTCAGGGGATGACCGGGAGGGGTACGGAATGGCTGGTGTGACGATCTACCAGGTTGCCGCGGAGGCGGGGGTGTCGCCGAGCACGGTGTCGAACCTGCTCAACGGCCGCGCGGGCCGGATGCTGCCGGCCACCCGGCGCCGGGTCGAGACCGCCATCGAGCAGCTCGGTTACCGGCCGAACCGCGCCGCCCGCCAGCTCCGCACCGGGCGCAACCAGGTGATCGGCCTGGTGGTTCCATCGGTCGCGAACCCGTTCTGGGGGACTTTCGCCCGGCACCTGGAGGCAGCCGCGCTGGAAGCCGGGTACCACGTGCTGCTCTGCAACTCCGAGCGTGATCCGGAGCGCGAGCGCAGGTATGTCGAAGAGCTCTGGTCGGACGGGATCGGCGGCGTGGTGCTGTGCTCCTCGCTGCCTTCGCTGGAGCACATGATGCCGATGGTCGGCGAAGGCCTCAGCCTGGTCGCCTTTGACCGCACTGCGCAGGTCGGCGACCACGAGAGCCTGGTCAACATCAGCCTGGACAACGTTCTGGGCGCCCGGTTGGCGGCTCGTCATCTGATCGAACTTGGGCACCGACGGCTCGCCTTCGTCTCGGGAGCGCTCGGCAGCGTGAACCGCCGCGAACGCTTCCGCGGCTTCTCGGACGCACTGGAGGATGCCGGGCTCGATCCGGCCGATGCGCTGGTGTGGTCCGGCGGGGCAGACCACAGCTACGGCGACCTCGACGTGGCCGGCCTCGGCCGGACCGCCGCGGCGGAGCTGCTCGCCGAGCCGGACCCGCCCACCGCGATCGTCGCCATCAACGACATGTGCGCCCTCGGTGTCTGCGCCGGCATCCGCGACGCCGGCCTACGGATCGCCTCGGACGTATCGGTCATCGGCTTCGACGACATCGTCCTGGCCGACCTGGCCTCCCCGCCCCTCACCACGATCCGCCAGCCACTGGCAGAGATGGCCGCAGCCGCCTTCGCCAACCTCCGGACCGGAATCGAAAGCGGCACCCCGATGCACGGCCAATCCCTGCTGATGCGCCCGGAATTGGTCATCAGAGAGTCAACCGGCCCTTACTCCACCTGAAATCTGGACTGGGGGCAGCGCCGCAGTACTGATCGGCGTACCGGATGTCCGCTTTCCGAGACAATCCGCCGTACCTCGGACGAGCTGTGGCACACTCAAATCGTTATGAAGACCCAGAACATTATTACTTGAGCGCGCTCAGCAGGCAGTACCTGAGCGCGC
The DNA here is from genome assembly GCF_014217565.1 of Kribbella qitaiheensis. Classification (NCBI taxonomy): domain Bacteria; kingdom Bacillati; phylum Actinomycetota; class Actinomycetes; order Propionibacteriales; family Kribbellaceae; genus Kribbella; species Kribbella qitaiheensis. The sequence goes on along the minus strand of NZ_CP043661.1, from coordinate 1,475,527 downwards.
AAACCTCTCGCACCCTGCGGGAGGTTTTTTGTTTGCCTGCAGCACCGACCTTTTTGTCCACGGAAGGCGACATCGTGAGCACACCCGCCGAGGCCGATGAGTTCCACGTCTATGACACGACTCTGCGCGACGGTGCGCAGCAGGAGGGTCTGGCGCTGTCCGTGGCGGACAAGATCGCCATTGCGCAGCACCTGGACGACCTCGGAGTGGGCTTCATCGAGGGCGGGTGGCCAGGCGCAGTACCGAAGGACACCGAGTTCTTCTCCCGGGCGAGGACTGAATTGCACCTGCGGCACGCGACCTTCGCTGCCTTCGGTGCGACCTGCAAGCCGGGTTCGGTAGCCGCCGACGACGCTCAGGTCGCGGCCCTTCGCGAGTCCGGTGCGTCGGTGGTCACATTGGTTGCCAAGAGCCACGATGCGCATGTCGAGCGGGCGCTGCGGACAACCTTGGACGAGAACCTGCGGATGGTCGGCGAGACCGTGCGGCACCTGCGGTCGAGTGGGCAGCGGGTCTTTCTCGACACAGAGCACTTCTTCGACGGGTATCGGGCCAACCGGGCGTACGCGCTGGAAGTAGTACGGGTCGCGGCCGAGGCGGGCGCCGATGTGGTCGCTTTGTGCGACACGAACGGTGGCACGCTGCCGCGCGAACTGCAGGACATCGTCCGCGACGTACTGGAGTCGACGGGTGCCCGGCTCGGCATCCACGCCCACAACGACGGCGGCTGCGCGGTCGCGAACTCGATCGCCGCGGTCGAGGCCGGCTGCACGCACGTCCAGGGCACGATCAACGGGTACGGCGAACGCACCGGCAACGCGGACCTGCTCGCGGTCGTCGCCAACCTCGAACTCAAGCGCGGGATGCAACTCCTTCCGCCCGGCCGGCTGGCCGAGTCGTATCGGATCGCGCATGCGATCGCCGAAGTGACGAACGTGCCGCCGTCGAACCGGCAGCCGTACGTCGGGGTGTCAGCGTTTGCCCACAAGGCGGGCCTGCACGCCAGCGCCATCAAGGTGGATCCCGATCTCTACCAGCACACGGATCCGGCCTTGGTGGGCAACGACATGAGGATGCTCGTCTCGGAGATGGCCGGCCGGGCGAGTGTCGAGTTGAAGGGCCGCGAACTCGGCTTCGACCTCGGCAACGACCGTGAACTGGTCAGCCGGGTGACGGACCGGGTGAAAGAGATGGAGTCGCGCGGGTACACGTTCGAGGCCGCCGACGCGTCGTTCGAACTGCTGCTGACCGAGGAGGTCGCCGGTGCCCGGCCGAGCTTCTTCGATGTCGAGTCGTGGCGGGTGATCACCGAATCGCGCGCCGAGGGTGAAGCCGTCTCCGAGGCGACGGTGAAGCTGGTGGCGGGTGGGGATCGCGAGATCGTCACCGGCGAGGGGAATGGCCCCGTGAATGCGCTCGACCACGCCTTGCGGTCCGCGATCGAACGCGCCTACCCGGTGGTGAACAAGTTCGACCTGCGTGACTACAAGGTCCGGATCCTCGACCAGGGTCATGGCACGGACGCGGTCATCAGAGTTCTGATCGAGACGGCCGACGGGGAAGGTTCCTGGGTGACGGTCGGGGTCGGGCACAACATCGTCGAGGCTTCCTGGGAGGCGCTGGTCGACGGCGTCACCTTCGGCCTGCTTCGCCACAAGGAGGACGTCCGATGACGATGGTCGACAGTCGTACGGCGGAGGCTGCGCCTACGTACGCAGTACCGGAGCGCGTCCTGACCACGTTCACCGCAGATGTAGTAGAGACGCGCGGCCTACTGGCCCGAATCGCCGTCCAGCTGAACCCCTACGACGTCCGCGAACTCAAACTCTGCCTGGAAACCTGCACCCTCCACATCGTCGTCGAAGGCGCCGGCTTCGACGCCGGCCGAGTCGCCGCCCGCCTGGACAAGGTCATCGGAGTCCTGGACGTCACCTACAGCTGACCCCTGCGCTCAGGTGTGGCCGGCGTGCTGCGCGAGGACGGACGCCTGGACGCGGTTGGTCAGCTGGGTCTGCCGGCCTCGGGCGGGGAGACCGGACGTTCAGCCAGGCAGTGGTCCGGGGTGGGATCGGGCCTCGATGTTGACAAGAGGTCTCCAGCTAACGCGAGAACCAACCGGCGCACTTGCGTCCGAAGGACCGAGGGGCAGGACCCCCGGCCCTTCGGACGCAACTGAGTCCTTCGGCAGCTACTTCAGTCCCAGCTGAGGCCGCCGCCGGATTGGTATTCGATGACTCGGGTCTCGAAGAAGTTCTTCTCCTTCTTGAGGTCCATCACTTCGGACATCCAGCCGAAGGGGTTGCGGGTTTCGCCGAAGATGGGCTTGATGCCGATCTGCTCGGCGCGGCGATCGGTGACGAAGTGCATGTACTGCTCGCACAGGTCGGCGGTGAGGCCGAGCATGCCGTTCGGCATCGTGGCGCGGCCGTAGGCGACCTCGAGTTCGCAGGCCTCGGTGAGCATCTGGCGCACCTCGGCCTGGAACGCCTCGGTCCACAGGTGCGGGTTCTCCAGCTTGATCTGGTTGATGCAGTCGATGCCGAAGTTCAGATGGATCGACTCATCGCGCAGGATGTACTGGTACTGCTCGGCGATACCGACCATCTTGTTCCGCCGGCCGAGCGACAGGATCTGCGCGAAGCCGGTGTAGAACCACATCCCCTCGAAGACCACGTAGAACGCGATCAGATCGCGGAGGAAGTCGGTGTCGGTCTCCGGCGTACCGGTCTTGAAGTCGGGATCCTCCAGGTGCTGGGTGTACTTGAGCGCCCAGGCATCCTTGTCGGAGATCGACGGCACCTCGCGGTACATGTTGAACAGCTCACCCTCGTCCAGCCCGAGCGACGTGCAGATGTACTGGAAGGTGTGCGTGTGCACGGCCTCTTCGAACGCCTGGCGGAGCAGGTACTGACGGCATTCGGGGTTGGTGAGCTGGCGGTAGACCGCGAGCACGATGTTGTTCGCGACCAGCGACTCCGCGGTGGCGAAGAAGCCGAGGTTGCGCTTCAGCATCAGCCGCTCGTCCTCGGTCAGGCCGTCCTTGGCCCCTGTCGGACGCTGCCACAGCGCGATGTCGGCCTGCATCGAGACCTCGGTCGGCATCCAGTGGTTGTTGCACCCGGCAAGATATTTTTCCCAGGCCCACTGGTACTTCAACGGCAGCAGTTGATTCACGTCCGCGCGGGCGTTGATCATCGCCTTGTCGGCGACCTCGATCCGGGAAGCGCCGACGGCGATCGAACCGAGTCCGGTCACGTTGCTGGTGGTGGTCATTGGCAGGCCTCGCAGTCGGGGTCGTCGATCAGGCAGACGGCAGGTGCATCGAGCAATGAATCGTCCATCGGTACTTCGGGCGCCGGCGCCGGGGGAGTGGCCGGTACTGCGCTGGTCGTGATCGGCGATGCGACGGGAGCCGGCGTTGGAGTTGCCGCGACCGGTGCGGCTGCGACCGGTACTGCGTTGAGCCGGCCGTCCGTCCCTTGCAGGGTGGACTTCTCCACGTGGGTGGCCGACTGCGAGCGCAGGTAGTAGGTCGTCTTCAGCCCGTAGCGCCAGGCTGAACGGTAGAGCTCGTCGAGCGCCTTGCCGGACGGAGCCGACATGTAGAGGTTCAGCGACTGGGCTTGGTCGAGCCACTTCTGCCGACGCGATGCCGCCTTGATCAGCCACATCGGGTCCATCTCGAAGGCCGTCGCGTACAGCTCCCGCAGATCGGCCGGGACGCGATCGATCTGGGACAGGATGCCGTCGTGGTACTTCAGGTCCGACACCATCACCGCGTCCCACAACCCCCGCGCCTTCAGGTCGGCGACCAGGTACGGGTTGGCGACGGTGAACTCGCCCGACATGTTCGACTTGACGAACAGGTTGCGGTAGATCGGCTCGATCGACTGGCTCACGCCGCAGATGTTGGAGATCGTCGCGGTCGGCGCGATCGCCAGCACGTTCGAGTTGCGCATGCCGTCGCGGAGCACCTTCACCCGCAGTACGTCCCAATCGAGCTCCTTGCCGGTGTCGACGGTCAGATCGCCGTTGCGGGCCTGCCGCAGCAGCTCCAGCGAGTCGATCGGCAGGATGCCCTGGCTCCACAGTGATCCGTCGTACGTCTGGTATCGGCCGCGCTCGGCGGCCAGGTCGCTCGAGGCCTCGATCGCGTGGTAGCTGATCTGCTCCATCGAGCTGTCGGCGAACGCGACGGCGGCGTCGGAGCTGTAGGGGATGCGCAGCGCGAAGAGCGCGTCGGCGAAGCCCATCAGGCCGAGGCCGACCGGACGGTGCCGCTGGTTCGCGCGCTCCGACTCCGGCGTGGTGTAGAAGTTCACGTCGATCACGTTGTCGAGCATCCGGACTGCCGTCTTCACGGTGTCGCGGAGGAGTTCGCCATCCAAACCAGCGGCTGTGAGGCCGGTCCCGGTCAGGTGCGCGACCAGGTTGACCGAGCCCAGGTTGCAGACCGCGGTCTCGTCGACGGTGGTGTTCAGGGTGATCTCGGTGCACAGGTTCGACGAGTGGACCACGCCGTCGTGCTGCTGCGGCGAGCGCAGGTTGCACGCGTCCTTGAAGGTGATCCACGGGTGACCGGTCTCGAACAGCACGGTCAGCATCCGGCGCCACAGGTCGACGGCCTTGACCCGGCGGAACACCCGGATCTCGCCGCGATCCGCTGCCCGCTCGTAGCTCTCGTACGCCGTGGCGAAGGCCGCGCCGTACAGGTCGTGCAGGTCCGGGACCTCGTCGGGGGAGAACAGGGTCCAGTCGCCACCGGCCTCGACCCGCTGCAGGAACAGGTCGGGCACCCAGTTCGCGGTGTTCATGTCATGGGTACGACGGCGCTCGTCGCCGGTGTTCTTGCGGAGGTCGAGGAACTCCTCGATGTCCATGTGCCAGGTTTCGAGGTACGCGCAGACCGCACCCTTGCGCTTACCTCCCTGGTTGACCGCGACGGCGGTGTCGTTGGCGATCTTGAGGAACGGTACGACGCCCTGCGACTCGCCGTTGGTGCCGCGGATCTTGGCGCCGATGCCGCGGACCGGGGTCCAGTCGTTGCCGAGTCCACCGGAGTACTTGGCGAGCAGCGCGTTGTTGCGGATGCCGGCGAAGATGCCGGACAGGTCGTCGTCGACCGTGGTCAGGAAGCAGGACGACAGTTGCGGCCGCGTCGTTCCGGAGTTGAACAGGGTCGGCGTCGAGGACATGAACCGGAACGAGCTGAGCAGCTCATAGAACTCGAGCGCGCGCTCCTCGCGGTTCTCTTCCTTCAAGGAGATCCCCATCGCGACCCGGAGGAAGAAGGCCTGCGGCAGCTCGAACCTTGTTTTGTCGATGTGCAGGAGATAGCGGTCGTAGAGGGTCTGCAGGCCGAGGAAGGCGAAGTCGAGGTCGCGCTCCGGCTTGATCGCCGCGGCCAGCCTGGCCAGATCGAAGGTGGCCAGCTCGGGGTCGAGCAGCCCGGCCTCGATCCCGGTCTGGATGTAGAGCGGGAAGTAGTCGACGTACGCCGTGGCCATGTCGGGCCTGGCTCGCCTGCCGCGGCTCACCGTGCACGCGGCCGAGCGTCTCGCGACGAATCTGGTCGAGCAGCAACCGGGAGGCGGCGAAGCTGTACTCCGGCTCGGTCTCGACGTAGCCGCGGGCCGCCATCACCAGGGCGAGCTCGACCTCGTGCTGGGCGATGCCGTCGTAGCAAGAGCCGAGCGTCTCGTTCAGGATCAGCTCGGCGTCGACCGATCCGAGACCCGCCGCTGCCTCGGCGACGATCACGCGCAGGCGCTCGACGTCGAGCGGTGCGCTGGTGCCGTCGGCCGCGCGGACGTTGATGACCGGCTTGGTGCTGAGCTCGGCCGCTGTGTCGGGCGTCCGGGCTTTGGTGCGCTCCTCGCGGTACAGCACGTAGGCGCGGGCGACCTGGTGCTCGCCGGCCCGCATCAGGGCGAGCTCGACCTGGTCCTGGATGTCCTCGACCTGCACGCTGCGCCGCGCGTCGCCGCGGCTGGTGAGGGTGGTGACAACGCGGTCGGTCAGGTCGGTGACGAGATCGCGGACCCGATGGCTGCTGCCGGCCTCGGTGCCCTCGACGGCCAGGAAGGCTTTGCTCAGGGCGACCGAGATCTTGGTCGGGTCGAACGCGGCGCTGCTGCCGTCACGGCGTACGACGGTCAGCTGGTTCGGTGCCGACTGACCGGGTGCGCCATTGGTCGGCTGGCCGCTGGCCGGTTGGCCGATGGTCGGTTGGGATGGCGAAACGATGGTCACAAGCGCTCTCTCCACGCGAGTCTTTTGACGACCGGGACCCGGGAGTGGAGCGCACGACGGGACAGGGTCGATCAGCGCGCGCGGCACCCCGGCCTGGGGTGCTCACGACCCGATGGGGTGCTAGGTGCCGACCCGCGTCTTACGACCCGGTCCGGGGCTGCTGCCCACCATCTTGCTGATCTTCTGCTGTCACGCCCTGCGGCCCGCCCTCGAGGCCTCGGACAGCGTGCGCCGGCGGCACACGCACCGGCGACAGGTATTCGGGCTCACGGAGCACATTCCCCGCTTACCGCTGCGGGGCAGCTTCGGATTTCCACCGGATTCCCCTGTTCGCCAGTAGTAGAGACTTTAGCCACAGAACCCCCACATGTAGTGCCGCGACGCGCCGCGTGTCGCACATCTTGTGGAAATCATCTCAGCACGCCGCGATGTCAAGATGGGACCTGGCCACCAAGACGCTCTCCTGAGCGGTGGTTGGAGAATCCGCGCCCTGGCGGCCAGGCGTTCTGGTCCGGAAGCCCGAGCGGATCGGGCTGCCGGAACGAGTGGGACTGTCGAGGCGGCTCAGATCGCCGGGACGGGTCGGACAAGCGGTGCAGGTCAGGCTGCCGGGGCAGGTCAAGTCGCCGAGGTAGCTCAGGTCGGCGATGGTCGGTCCCGTGCTGGTTGGTCCGGCGCTGGTTAGGCGGCGAGGGCATGGAGGTCCTGCAGGGTCATGATCTCGGAGCCGTGGTGGATGAGTTCGCGGTTGAGGCGTAGGACGACATGGCCGAACGGCTCGGAAGCGTCGAGTTCGGTTGCCTGGCTGATGCCGACCGTCATCGCCTGCTCCTCGTCCAGTCCGGCAATCGACTCCTGCCAGGCATCGACCCAGTGCGCGAGCCAGGCGACCGCGTCCTGGGCGTTGCCGTGCAGGGTGATGTCGGCCCGGCCCCTGCCTGCTGGCGCCGAAGGTCCACTCCCAGCGCTCGAAGAAGGTCTCGGTCAGATGGGCGATCAGCCAGGCGATGGTCCGCGGTCCGCGGTGATCCGGCTCGTCCGGCCACTGCGCGACCCACTCGCCGGACCCCATCGATCTGAAGCGCCCGGCGTACTGCCGTCGTACGACGGTCAATGCCTGGCTGCTCGGGCGCCAGAAGTACTGCTCGTCGGTCAGCGCGGCGAGCCGCCCGGACAACACCATCCAGCTGAAGCCGAGCTGTCCCCGCACCATCGCCATCGCGGACGGTCGCTGCAGGATGTCCCAGTCGAACGGCTCCGGCATCACAGTTCCTCACACTCCCCGTTTGATCGAGCTTCGAACGTATGTTCGAATTGAACCTCGACCGACGAGCGGAAGTCAACTCACGAAGGTGTGTCGGTCGTGGCGCCCGGCCACGCGATCTGCTAGTCGATCGCGCGGCAGTTTGCTGTGCGAAGAGGAGGCGGCGATGGGCCGGTCCACGCGGGTCAGGGCCGGTTGGGGCTTGATGGCACTGGACGGTTCGGAGGTTCGATGCGGGTGTCGGCGGCGGGGCTGGCGAAACGGCGTTCCAGGAGGGTGAATGCATCGATGAGTTCGGGGGCTTCGTAGACGCGGTTGCGGCGCGCGTCGGTGACCTCGCGCAGTACGCCGGCGGCGGTCAATCGGGTGAGGGCCTGGTTGGCGGCCTGCTGAGATCTGTCGATCAGCCGGGCTGCTGCCGCGAGGGTGAGAACAGGGGCTGCCGGCAACGTGTTGATGAGCAGGTCAGCGGCGGACCCGGCTCGTACCGGAGCTGCTCTCTCCCGCCAAGCGGACTTGAGCTCCGAGGCGGTTCGCTCGAAGCGGGCAGCCTCGGCTGTCGCATGACTGCACGCGATGGCGAACATGAGTAGCCACCGGTTGGCCGCAGTACGGGCTCGTGGATTTGTCGCCTTTCCCGTGTGCCGGAACGCGGTGAGCGCTTCGACGTACTGCGTGGCGTGGGTCGCCAGCGATAGTGAGACCGGTGGAACGGTCCGTTCGACGAGTCCCTCGGCGCGCAGGATCAGGTGGATCAGCGCGCGCCCGGTACGACCGTTGCCATCGGCAAAGGGATGGATCGTCTCGAACTGGGCATGCGCGATCCCCGCCTTCGCCAGCACGGGCAACCGCGACTCGCGGATGAACGCCATCAGGTCCGCCAGCAGTTCAGGTACCAGCTGCGCGGGCGGTGGAACGTAGTACGCCTCGGCGGGGGAGCGGCCACCGATCCAGTTCTGCAGGAAACGCACCTCACCGCCGTACTCCGGCGTCGGCGAATGCGCCATCAATCGCCGATGCGCTTCGAGCAGATGCTCCACCTCGAGCTTGTCGCCGGTCTCCACGGACTCGGTCACCCAGGTCATCGCATCGACTGCGCCGAGCACCTCGTCGGCGGTGACATCGTGATGCCGAGCATCACCCCTCAGCGCCTCGGCCCTTGAGCAACCGCCGCGCCCCAACCACAAGCCCTTCGATCTGCGACGACCCAACCGCCTCGGCCCGCAACAACAACCGCGCCAACGCTTCACTATTGGTCAGTACCGCGGCCGTCGCATCCAGCCGCGCAAGATCCCCGGCCGCATCCTCCAACGCTGCCAGCACCTCGTCGTCGAGATCGAACTCCCGCCCAACCAGCGGATCCGGAAAGTACAACTCGTACGACCCGCCCAGCCGTTCAGCCCGGGTGAACCCATCCGGGTGCCCCGGCCACCGATGCAACTCCACCCGAGCCATGAACCCGAGTATCCGTTGTTCAAGGTTAAGTGGCAACCTTGAACAAGAAGTACCTCGGCAAATGCTGTGCACTCAATCAGTGAGACCGAATCGTGATTACCCAGCGTGGCGATCAGGCGTATGGTCGCCTGCAGTGAACGGGCCGGGGGAACGACTTCTGGTCGCGGCCCGGAGCGCACTGTCCATTGCATGAGGGGGAACTCGTGACGCATGACTCGCAGCAGCAGCCTGCCCAATTCCAGCCGCCTGGACAAATGCCACCGCCTGGTCAATACCAGCAGCCGGGGCAGTTTCAGCCGCCATATTTCCAGCCGCCGAAGAAGAAGCACACCGTCAGGAACGTGTTCCTGGTGCTGCTGACTTTGGCGGTGCTCGGAGTCGGCGGCTGTGTGGCCTTCCTGGGGAAGGCCGCGGATGACATCTCGAAGGGGATCGACGACACCACGGCCCGCAACGCACCGCGCGATGTGAAGGCCGGCCAGGCCTTCTCGATCGGCAAGCACGAGACGCTGGCCGGCTGGGCGGTCAAGAACGAGCTCGGCATGTTCTCGATCACCGGCAAGGTGAAGAACGTCAGCGACGCGACGTCCACGGCCTTCCTGCATTTCAAGTTCCTGACCAAGGACGGTGAAGTCCTGGGGAATGTCGACTGCAATAGCAGCGACCTGGAGCCAGGGCAGACAGCTGTCATGAACTGCGTTCCGGATGGGAAATTCAGTACGGCGTACGCGAAGATCACCGCCGAAGCGACCTTCTGACAGCGGGCGGGAGATCGGTAGCAGGGTCTCCCGCCGGCTCGCTCACAGGCAGTGAGAACTCCGGCCGCTGCACCCCGCGCTGGAGAGACTGGTTTCTCAGCGTGACGAGGAGGCGGTTCGGTGGGACTGGAAGCGGATGTACTGCGGATGGTGGCGGCCAACGAGGCGGACTGGGACGCGCGGGCGGCGTTGCACGCGGCCAGTGAGTTCTACGACCGGCCGGCGGACTTCTGGTTCGCCGAGTACGAGTGGGAAGACCTCGGCGAGCTGGAGGGGCGCGACATAGTACACCTGCAGTGTCATCTCGGCACCGAGACGATCGCCTTCGCTCGACGAGGCGCGCGGACCGTGGGCCTCGATCTGTCGGCGAAGTCGCTGGAAGAAGCTCGCCGGATCGCGGCTGCTGCGGAGGTGGACGTCGAGTATGTGTACGCCAACGTGTACGACGCGGCGGAGGCGCTGCAGGGAAGGCAGTTCGACGTCGTCTACACCGGCAAGGGCGCGCTCTGCTACCTCCCGGATCTCCGCTCGTGGGCCGAGGTCGTCCACGCTCTGCTGAAGCCAGGCGGATCGCTCTACATCGTCGAATTTCACCCGCTGCTGAACGCACTCGGCCCGGTCGCGCAACCCGGCGACACCGGCGCCCTGACCATTCGCAAGGACTACCTCGAAGGCCGCGGCTCGATCGCCCTCGACTCCACCTTCACCTACACCGGCGACCAGGTCCCGGGCCGCCAACGCAGCTACGAGTGGATGCACGGCCTAGGCGAACTCATCACCACCCTCGCCACCACCGGCTTCCACCTCACCAGCCTCCGCGAATCCGAAGTACTCCAATGGCCTCGCTGGCCCACCATGGACCAAACCCCCGAAGGCTGGTACCGCCTCCCAGCCGACGCCCCACGAATCCCGCTCCTCTTCGCCCTCAAGGCGACCAGGCCGGACTAGTCACTACTGGTCGGGAAGAAGGCCTGCCGACCGGCACGAGGCCTTCGCCCAGATTGCAAGGCCCTGGGGAATTGGCTGCCTGGCTACCGATCACCGGCTCGATTCGGGGCGGCGTACGAGGGTCAGGTGGTGAGGAGCTGCTCGCAGAGGGTGGCGAGTTGGAGGCGGAGGGGACCGGCGCGGTCGGCGAAGGCTCGTTGGGCTGCGGCGTAGGTCGCTTTGCCGGTGGGGGTCTCGATTTCGATGGGGGAGTAGCCCAACGCGGTGAAGTCGTACGGCGATGCGCGCATGTCTAGGGTGCGGATGTCTCGGGCCAGTTCGAAGCAGTCGAGGACCAGCGAGCTTGGGGTGAAGGGCATCAGCTTGGTGGACCATTTGTAGAGGTCCATGTTGGCGTGTAGGCAGCCGCCCTGCTCGAGCGAGGGTTGAGCCTCGCGGGTGGGTTGCAGGAGGTTCAAGGGGCGCGCGGGGGTGGTGAAGAAGCGGAAGGCGTCGTAGTGGGAGCAGGCGATCTTGTGGGATTCGACTACCTGGTCGGTGCCTGTCGAGCCCAGGCGGAGGGGCCAGTCGTGGCGGATGTCCGCGGTGCGGTAGACCATGGCCCATTCGTGGAGGCCGAAGCAGCCGAATTGGGGCTGGCGGCCGGCCGTTGCTGATAGCAACTGGTGGATCCAGGTGATGGAGTCCGTGCGGCGGGCGATCTCGTCCGGGTCCAGGTCGGCGACGTCCTCGGAGTACCGGTAGCCCTTCTTTTCCTTGTACTGCGTGCCGCCGCGTAGCCGGATGCCGGGGCCGGGGTGCCAGACGCGGAGTTGGTTGGGGCGCGTTGGGTAGTAGGTGAAGAGGAAGTCCTCTACCGGGTGTTTCTCGCGGCGTTGGCGGCGGGCCAGGTGATCGGCGAGGAGGGTGTCGACGCGCGCCGCGTGGGCGGCCGCCAGCGGTTCCCAGTCAGCACGCTCGAAGAGAGTGGTCACAGGTCCAAGGTGAAGGCGAACAGGTCGACGCCGGGGCGGGGGGACCAGTCGCGTTCGGGGAGGCGGGTGAAGCCGAGGCGTTCGTAGATGCGGTGTGCCGGTTTCATGGGTCGGGCGCTGCTCATCACTACCCGGGTGAAGCCGAGGTCGCGGGAGCGCTGGATGCAGTGCTCCGTGAGCAAGGTGCCGATGCCGAGACCGCGGGCCTCGGGGGAGACGCCGAGCATCCGGAACTCGCCCTCGTCGTCGCGGCCGATCTCGCGATAGACGGACCCGACAGGACAGAACGTCACCGTGCCCAGCAACTCCGCTGCAAACTCCCGCGACTCCGTGGCCGTTCCGCCCCCGGCGAGGTCGGTGCCGTTGCGTACCGCGACCCAGAGTTCCGCCTTGGCCGCACGGTCCGCGGCGGCTTGTAGCGTCCGGCCGTAGTCGGAGCCTTCGGGGATGAAGCCGTCGCTCGCGTACGCCGTGGCGGTGAGTTCGCCGACCGCGTCGTACTCGGCGGGAAGCGCCAGCCGGATGTCAGTCGTCACCGGATAACTGTCTCACCCCGGCCCGGCGGTAGGCTCGGGCCATTCATTCCCGGAACCACCGCGAAGGCTACAACCCGTGCGTATCGCCAGATTCTCCGTCGACGACGAGCCGAAGTACGGCGTCGTCGAGACCGATGACCCCGAGGGGCTCGTCGGCACCGTCGCCGTACTCGACTCGGACCCGCTGTACCGGCCCGTCCAGTTCACCGGCGAGCAACTGCAACTGGCGGACGTCCGGCTGCTGGCCCCGGTGATCCCGCGCAGCAAGGTGGTCTGCGTCGGGCGGAACTACCAAGCCCACGCGGAGGAGCTCGGCAACGAGGTGCCGAAGGAGCCGCTGATCTTCCTCAAGCCGAACACGAGCGTGGTCGGCCCGCGGGACGGCATCGTCTACCCCGAGCAGACCAACGATCTGCACTTCGAGGGCGAGCTGGCGATCGTGATCGGCCGGATCTGCCGCGACCTGCCGAAGGAACGCGTCAACGAGGTGATCTTCGGCTACACGATCGCCAACGACGTGACCGCGCGCGACCTGCAGAAGAGCGACGGCCAGTGGGCCCGGGCGAAGGGGTACGACACGTTCTGCCCGCTCGGCCCGTGGATCAGCACCGAGCTCGACGTGTCCGATCTGCGCGTCTCCACCACGCTGAACGGCGAGCCGAAGCAGGACGGCCGGACCTCGCAGTTCATCTTCGACATTCCCGAGGTGCTGGCCTACATCACCTCGTTCACCACGCTGCTGCCTGGCGACGTGGTGCTCACGGGCACCCCTGCGGGGGTCGGCCCGATGCTGCCCGGCGACGAGGTCGCGATCAGCATCGAAGGACTCGGAACTCTGACGAACAAGGTGATCGTGCGTGACTGACAAGCCTGCCCCGACCGACGAAAGCGTCCTCGGCGGCTTGGAGCCGAACCAGGTGCGGGTCCGCTTCCCACCGTCGCCCACCGGGCTGCTGACGGTCGGCAACATCCGCAGCGCGCTGTTCAACTGGGCCTTCGCCCGGCACTACGGCGGCAAGCTGGTACTGCGGATCGAGGACACCGACAAGGCGCGGAACACCCCCGAGGCGCTGCAGTACACGCTGGACTCGCTGAGCTGGCTCGGCCTGAACTGGGACGAGGGCCCCGAGGTCGGCGGCGAGTTCGGTCCGTACCTGCAGTCCGAGCGGATGGACATCTACGCCGATGTGGTGGCGAAGCTGCTCGCCGCAGGGAAGGCGTACCACTGCTACTGCTCGCAGGAGGAGCTAGACCAGCGCCGCGAGGCAGCTCGTTCCGCCGGTCAGCACAGCGGGTACGACGGCCACTGCCGCGCGCTGACGCCGGAGCAGGTGCAGGCCTACCTCGACGACGGCCGGCGTCCCGTCGTACGGCTGCGGATGCCCGACCGGCCGATCACGTTCGACGACCTGGTCCGCGGCGAGATCACCTTCCTGCCGGAGAACCTGGGCGACTACGTGCTGGTCCGGGCGAACGGCTACCCGCTCTACCCGCTGGTGAACCCGGTCGACGACGCGCTGATGGAGATCACCCACGTACTGCGTGGCGAGGACCTGCTGCCGTCGACGCCACGGCAGATCGCGCTCTACGAGGCGCTGGCCGAGATCGGTATCGGCGCCGGCCGGACGCCGAAGTTCGGGCACCTGCCGTTCGTGATGGGCGAGGGCAACAAGAAGCTGTCCAAGCGCGACCCGGGCGCCGGGCTCGGCGAGTACATGGAGCGCGGCTTCCTGCCCGAGGGCCTGCTGAACTATCTGGCCCTGCTCGGCTGGTCGATCGCCGACGATCGCGACGTCTTCACCATGGACGAGATGATCAAGGCGTTCGACATCCGCAAGGTGAACGCGAACGCGGCCCGCTTCGACCCGAAGAAGTGTGAGGCGATCAACGCTTCGCACATGCGGCTGCTCGAGCCGGCCGACTGGGCGAGGCGCGCGCTGCCCTTCCTGGCGAAGGCGGGCGTGCTGCCGGCCGAGCCTTCGGAGGAGCAGCTCGCACTGCTGAACGCGGCCGTGCCGCACGTGCAGGAGCGGATGAACACGTTCTCCGAGGCGCCGGAGATGCTCGGCTTCCTGTTCGTCGACGAGTCGGAGTTCTCGATCGACCCGGACGCGGGCGCCAAGGTGCTGACCGGCGACGCCGGCGCAGTACTGGAGGCCACCTCGAAGGCGCTCGCGGAGGTGTCCGACTGGACCACCGAGGCGATCGAGCAGGCGATGCGCGCATCGCTGATCGAGGGGCTCGGGCTGAAGCCGAAGAACGCGTTCGGCCCGGTCCGGGTGGCGATCTCCGGTCGCCGGATCTCGCCGCCGCTGTTCGAGTCGCTGGAGCTGCTCGGCCGGGACCGTTCGCTCGGCCGGGTCGCGGCGGCCCGGGCGGCCGTCGCCACGGACTGAACTGATGCCGTACGACGTTGCGCCGCGTCCCGGAGACGAGGTCCGGGACGCGGGTCCGCAGCCCTATCACCGCTTGCTGCGGAACCAGGTCACTCAGTCGTGGACCGTGCTCGTCGGTGCCTTCGCAGTCCTGGCCGGCTGGATGTTCGCCAGCCTGATCATCCTGAGCATCCAGCAGTCGATCCGGAAGGACCCCGAGGGCACCGTCTCGTGGCTCGGGCTGCTCGCGACGAACCTGTCGCTGATCGTGCTGATCCCGCTCTGCATGCTGGTCGCGACCCGGCTGAACCAGCAGACGCCGGGGCTGCTGTCCTCGGTGGCGGGCAGGATCCGCTGGCGGCCGTTGGTGTGGTTCTCGATTGCCGCTGTCGCGCTGGAGTTGGTCGCGCTGGTCTTCGTCGAGTTCGGCGGCGTCGACGTCCTCAGCTCGGAGCACAGCGGGGTCGCGAAGGACGCCGCCGCGGTGATCGCGGTGACGTTGCTGACGTCGACGTTCCAGGCCGCGGGGGAGGAGTACTTCTTCCGCGGGTACCTGATGCAGACGGTCGGCGCGCTGGTGCGGAGCCGGGTGGTCGCAGTACTGGTGACCGCGGTGATCTTCACGATGGCGCACGGGATCTGGCCCTGGGAGAGCCCGGCGTTGTTCCTCGACCGGTTCGCGTTCGGTGTGGTGGCCGGGCTGCTCGTCGTACGGACCGGTGGGCTGGAGGCGTCGATCGCTGCGCATGCTGCGAACAACGTGGTGACGTTCATCTATGCGGCGCTGACCAACAGCGTGGGGGACAGCCTGGGGGCCAAGGACGCGCCCTGGTCGCTGGTCCTTCTCGACGTCGCGAAGTTCGTCGCGTTCGGCGTCGTGGCCGTGCTGCTGGCCCGTCGGCAGAAGCTGGCGACCACCTGCAACCTGCCGCTGGTCGCACCGCCCGTCGAACCGGGGAAGAGACTGGTGTGACGCGAGTGACAATCGCTGCGACCGATCCCGTTTTGGTTTCTGGGGCAGTGCTCAGGTAGGCTCAGCGGGCCAGGTTGTGAGGGCGCAAAACACTCTCACAATCGCAGTAAAAGCTTTGGGGTATGGGGTAATTGGCAGCCCGACTGGTTCTGGTCCAGTTAGTCTAGGTTCGAGTCCTAGTACCCCAGCGAGTGATTGGACCCGCCCGGTGAAAATCGGTAGAGTTCTTCCTCGTTGCCCGGTCCGAAAGATCGAGTGACAACCTCTGGCCCCGTTGTGTAGCGGCCTAGCACGCCGCCCTCTCAAGGCGGTAGCGCGGGTTCGAATCCCGTCGGGGCTACCAGAGAAAAGCGCCTCTCACCGTCAGGTGAGAGGCGCTCGTCGTTTCCGGACTCTCTCGACCAGCAGGCCCCTTCTTTACAAGGTGATCCGGCCGGCCTTCGGGTGCCGCGACCGCACGACGAAGTACCTGACGACGGCGACAACCGCGTAGGCGGCGGCGAGCAGGTAGCCGAGCCGGGCGTCGTCCGGGCCGGTCACCATCGTGAAGAGGAATGCGCTACCGATGGCGTTAAGGGTCGCGTGCCAGAGTGCGGTCAGGGGCCAGCGTCCGCCGCTGGCGACGAGGACCATCAACATCACCATGGTGAAAGCCGCGTTGCCCACGGTGCCAAGGATCAGCGGCGACGGGCTCTTCGGTGAAGAAGTAGGGGACTACTCGGAGGCGCGGCGGAGGGCTTCGGAGAGGCGTTCGGCGGCGGCCATCACGGCGGGGGCGTGCATCCGGCCGGGCTGACGGGAGAGGCGCTCGATCGGGCCGGAGACCGACACCGCGGCGATCACCTTGCCGGAGGGGGAGCGGACCGGGGCGGAGACCGACGCGACCCCTTGCTCGCGCTCGCCGACCGAGTGCGCCCAGCCGCGACGCCGTACGCCGGCCAGTGCCGCCGCGTTGAAGGTCGCGTTGTGGAGGCCGCGGTGCATCCGCTCCGGGTCCTCCCAGGCAAGCAGTATTTGAGCGGCGGATCCAGCGGCCATCGTCAGCTGACTGCCGACCGGCACGGTGTCGCGCAGACCGGACGGGCGCTCGGCGGCGGCGACGCAGACGCGGTACTCGCCCTGGCGCCGGAACAGCTGGGCCGATTCGCCGGTGATGTCGCGCAGTCGCGCCAGCACCGGTCCGGGCCGTCGCCAGCAGCCGGTCCTCACCGGCGGCGGAGGCCAACTCGCTGAGTCGCGGCCCGAGCACGAACCGTCCCTGCATGTCGCGGCCCACCAGCCGGTGGTGTTCGAGCGCGACCGCGAGCCGGTGTGCCGTCGGCCGGGCCAGCCCCGTGGCCGCTACGAGTCCGGCCAGGGTCGCCGGTCCGGACTCGAGTGCGGACAGAACGAGAGCTGCTTTGTCGAGAACGCCGACTCCGCTAGAGTTGTCCATGAGACGATATTGCCGTCTCGAATCGTGGAACGCAAGTCGCAGAACAGGTCACCACCGGAGCACTGTGGCTGTTGCGGCACACAACCAGCAAACCTCTAAGGAGAAGTCTGATGGGTAGGACGCTGTCGGAAAAGGTCTGGGATGCGCATGTTGTGCGCCATGCCGACGGAGAGCCCGACCTCCTTTACATCGACCTCCACCTGGTGCACGAGGTGACCAGTCCGCAGGCCTTCGACGGCCTCCGGCTGGCCGGCCGGCCGGTCCGCCGCCCGGATCTGACGATCGCCACCGAGGACCACAACGTCCCGACGCTGGACGTGGACAAGCCGATCGCCGACCTGGTGTCGCGTACCCAGGTGGACACGCTGCGCAAGAACGCCAAGGAGTTCGGCGTCCGGATCCACACCCTCGGCGATCCCGACCAGGGCGTCGTCCACGTCATCGGCCCGCAGCTCGGCCTGACCCAGCCGGCGATGACCGTGGTCTGTGGTGACAGCCACACCTCCACGCACGGCGCGTTCGGCGCGATCGCCTTCGGCATCGGGACCAGCGAGGTCGAGCACGTGCTCGCCACCCAGACCCTGATGCAGGCCCGCCCGAAGACGATGGCGGTCACCGTCGACGGCGTACTGCCCGATGGCGTCTCCGCCAAGGACCTGGTGCTCGCGCTGATCGCGCAGGTCGGCACCGGCGGCGGCCAGGGCTACATCGTCGAGTACCGCGGTGAGGCGATCCGCGCGCTGACGATGGAAGCCCGGATGACGATCTGCAACATGTCGATCGAGTGGGGCGCGAAGGCCGGCATGATCGCGCCGGACGAGACGACGTACGCGTACCTGAAGGACAAGCCGCACGCTCCGCAGGGCGTCGACTGGGAAGCCGCGGTCGAGTACTGGAACAGCCTGGCCACCGACGACGACGCGAAGTTCGACCGCGAGCTCGTACTGCGGGCCGAGGACATCGCCCCGTTCGTCACCTGGGGAACCAACCCGGGCCAGGGCGTCCCGCTGTCGGCCAACGTGCCCTCGCCGGACGACTTCGACAACGAGAACGACAAGATCGCCGCCGAGCGCGCACTGACCTACATGGGCCTCACCGCCGGTACGCCGCTGCGCGAGGTCAAGGTGGACACCGTCTTCCTGGGGTCGTGCACGAACGGCCGGATCGAGGATCTCCGCGCGGCCGCCGGCGTACTGGCCGGCCGGAAGGTTGCCGACGGCACCCGCATGCTCGTGGTACCGGGATCCGGCCGGGTCCGGCTGCAGGCCGAGTCCGAGGGTCTGGACCAGATCTTCAAGGACGCCGGCGCCGAATGGCGTGGCGCGGGCTGCTCGATGTGTCTGGGGATGAACCCGGACCAGCTGGCACCGGGCGAGCGCAGCGCCTCGACCTCCAACCGCAACTTCGAAGGACGCCAGGGCAAGGGCGGCCGGACGCACCTGGTCTCGCCGTTGGTTGCCGCCGCCACCGCCGTCACCGGAACTCTGGCCGCTCCTGCGGACCTGGAGCCGCTGGATGTCGCCATAACCGAGAACGTCTGAGGACAAAGGAATCATGGAAGCCTTCACCCAGCACATCGGCACCGCGGTCCCGCTGCGGCGCAGCAATGTCGACACCGACCAGATCATCCCGGCCGTCTACCTGAAGCGGGTCACCCGGACCGGGTTCGAGGACGGGCTGTTCGCTGCCTGGCGCAACGATCCTTCGTTCGTGCTGAACCAGCCGGAGTACGACGGCGTCTCGGTGCTCGTCGCCGGGCCGGACTTCGGCACCGGATCGTCGCGTGAGCACGCGGTCTGGGCCCTGATGGACTACGGGTTCCGGGTCGTCGTGTGTTCGCGGTTCGGCGACATCTTCCGGGGCAACTCCGGCAAGGCCGGGCTGCTCGCGGCCCTCGTCGAGCAGGACGTGGTCGAGCAGCTGTGGGCAACGATCGAGACGGACCCGGGCACCAAGGTCACGGTCGACCTGGAGAACAAGACGATCTCGGCCGGTGAGGTGTCGGCTCCGTTCGAGATCGACGACTACACGCGTTACCGGCTGCTGAACGGGCTCGACGACGTCGGCATCACCTTGTCCCACGAGGCCGACATCACGGCGTACGAGGCCACCCGGCCCGCCTTCAAGCCCGCAACCCTTCCGGTAAAGGCGTAAAAAGCTCCGCACCAAGGCCGTGGGTGGCTGAGGTCAGGGAAAAGCGAGAGGGTGGGTACTTCGAAGCGGCTGTGGCTGGGGTGGTGTCCCCGGTCGCGGCCGCTTTTTCGTGGGTGCGGAGCGTTCGCAGTACCCACCAGACAGTTGCCGGAAACTTCGGCGTAACGAATCGCACACTTATGCCGATACACCCGGTGTTAGGCTGACGGGGTTGTTCAGAACAAGGACAGCCGGGGTTGTCAGAACAAGGCTTGCGAGATTTTGGAGGTGGGGCGCCATGAGCAGCGAACCCTCCAGACATATCGATCTCGCTCGGCCTTGAGGGACTGAATCCTCTTCCAGGTCACACCCCGGCGCGATCGCCAGGGGTGTGTTGTGGCGCGCGGCAACGGGGCCGCGGAGGTCGGGCAGAAGCTGCCGCACACTTCCGCTTCTGGCTTTTCCTGGAGGACTCATGTCCGACCTGCGCATCCGTACCCTTCGTGCGTTCAGCCGCACCCCTTCGCTCCGCGCCGCCGCCCGCCGGTACGCCGCCGGTGTGGTCGAGCCTGCTCCGCTGGAGCAGAAGCCGGCCCCGTCGCCGGGCGCCAAGCCCAAGGGGCACAGCGTTGTGGACAGCGCGATCTACTGCAACGGCAGCAGGGTCGCTTCGCCGGAATCGTTGGCAGACACCTATCAGGAGCTGCACGAGTCGCCGCACAGCCTTGCCTGGATCGGCCTGTACCGGCCGGACCGGCGTGAACTGAACTCGCTGGCCAAGGAGTTCGACCTGCACGAGCTGGCGATCGAGGACGCCATCCAGGCCCATCAGCGGCCGAAGCTCGAGCGGTACGGCGACACGCTGTTCGTCGTACTGAAGGCCGCACGCTACCGGGACGAGACCGAGGAGGTCGAGTTCGGCGAGGTGCACCTGTTCGTCGGCCCGGACTTCGTGGTGACGGTCCGGCACGCCGAGGCGCCGAACCTGGCCGCCGTCCGCCGCCGGGTGGAACGCGATCCCGAGTTGCTGCGGCGGGGGACCGAGGCTGTTCTCTACGCGATCATGGACAAGGTCGTCGACGGCTACGCGCCGGTGGTCGCCGGCCTCGAGAACGACATCGACGAGATCGAGACCGAGGTGTTCCGCGGCGACCCGAAGGTGTCGCGGCGCATCTACGAGTTGTCCCGTGAGGTGATCGAGTTCCAGCGCGCGACCCGGCCGCTGATCGGCATCCTCGACTCGCTGCGGGCCGGCTTCGACAAGTACGGCGTGGACGAGGAACTGCAGCGCTCGCTGCGCGATGTGGCCGACCACGTCACCCAGGTGGTGGAGCGGGTGGACGCTTTCCGCGAACTGCTCCGCGACATCCTGACGGTGAACGCGACGCTGGTCGCGCAGCAGCAGAACGAGGAGATGAAGTCCCTCACCGTTGCCAGCAACGCGCAGAACGAAGAGGTGAAGCGGATCTCCGCATGGGCGGCGATCCTGTTCGCGCCGACCCTGATCGGCACCGTCTACGGGATGAACTTCGACAAGATGCCGGAGCTGCACTGGCAGTTCGGCTACCCGTTCGCGGTCGGGATGATGGCCTTGGTCTGTGGCGGTCTGCACCTGATCTTCAAGCGTCGCGGCTGGCTCTGAGGGCTGGTTTGGGCTACGGGAACTAGTCTTCCGGCAACGAACCAAGGAGGCGGAAGACTATGTGGTTGTTCCTGCGGCGACGACTGATCATGTGGGTCGTGCTGGCGATCGCTGTGCCCTTGCTGGAGTGGCTGTTGGGCAAGGTGAGCCAGGAGCTCCGGGCCCGGAAGGGCGAATCGGCCGTCACCAGAGGCCTCGATACGGCCCGGTCGGGCGTCCGGACACTGCGCGGAAAGCGGCGCTGAACCCGGCTCGGGCGGCTCTGGCGGGTGTCACCGATGGTCGCCGGATCGTTGCTCTGAAGGGATTCGAAGTGGCCTTTAGGGGTGGTTCGGGAAGAAAAGTGGCCCAAATCGCCTAAAACAAGGCCGAATTGCCGCGTTGGTGTTTGTGCATAGCGTGCGGAGTCCATAACGTTCACGGAAGATCGAGCGCTGTGCTCGACGCAGGAGTTCACGGAGGGAAGACAGTGAACAAGAGCCAGTTGGTCGAAGCGCTCGCAGTGCACTTCGACGGAAATCGCCGTTCGGCCCAGCACGCCCTGGAGTCGGTGATCGACACCGTCCAGCGCGAGCTGACCAAGAAGGGCGGCAAGGTTGCCATTACCGGGTTCGGTGCCTTCGAGGCCATCGAGCGCGGGGCCCGGATGGTCCGCAACCCGCGGACCGGTGAGGTCAAGCGGGCCAAGAAGACGGTCGTGCCGAAGTTCCGCGCTGGTGCGGAGCTGAAGGCCGTCGTCGCCGGTGCGAAGAAGCTGCCGAAGCTGGTCGCGCCGAAGCCGGCCGCCACCAAGGCAGCAGCCCCGGCCAAGAAGGCCGCGCCGGTGAAGGCCGCCGCGACCAAGACGGCCGCCGCCGCCAAGAAGGCCCCGGCCAAGAAGGCATCCGCCACCAAGACGGTTGCCAAGAAGGCCCCGGCCAAGAAGGCTCCGGCCACCAAGGCCGTTGCCAAGAAGGCTCCGGCAAAGAAGGCCGTCGTTGCCAAGAAGGCGCCGGCCAAGAAGGCCCCCGCCAAGAAGGCACCGGCGAAGCGCGCAGCAGCACGCTGACCTTCGGTACCTGCAGCTACACCAGCGAAGGCCGGTCACCCCACTCCAGGGGCGACCGGCCTTCGCCGTGCCGGGGTACTAGTTGATGGTGATGAAATGCACCGCGGTGATCGCGAGGTCGGCGCCGGAGCCGGTGGTGTCGAGGCGGACGCGCTGACCGAGGCGTAGCAGGCGCACCGGAGTACGGGCCAAGGCGTCGGCGGCAAAGGACAGTTCGACACCGGCATCGGTCAACACTGCGCCGGATCCTGTCGCAGCGTCGTAGCGGCTCACAGTCGCTTGCATGTGAGGACACTAGCTCAGCAAGCCAGTCCTTCGGACCCTGTGGCAGCGCCGAGGACAAGTGACATCACGTCAGCAGTCCGCGGTCCGACGCCTAGCTGTACTGCGTGCGCCAGGTCCGCTGCGGTGTCGACGTCGCGGCGTACCGAGTCGATGGACGTCAGTTCGATCGGGTGCGCACCGGATGCCTGGTGGGCTAGTGCGGAACCGACGCCGAAGCGCGGGTCGAGCGGAACGCCGGGGCCGGCGGCAAGCATCGTCGTACCGGTTCCTGGCTGGTCGATCACGAAGCTGCGGTCTGCTGTGGAAGCAGCCAGCGCAGCAGACAGCTCAGCTGGCCGTAGCGCTGGTAGATCCGCCGAGAGCGCAGCGACACCCATGCCTGGGTAGTCCGCGGCAGCGATCGCTGCGCCATGCTCCAGCGCCTCGTTGAGTCCCACTCCAGGCAGGTCCGGTACTACGCGCGCGCCGACCGCTGTGACGTCCGCTGCGACCACTGGATCATCGGTGACGACCAGGACGGCGTGCACCAGGGGAGAGTCGAGCGCAGCGGCAGTAGTGTCGACAGCGAAGGCATGCGCCAGCTCCGGACGGTGCTGCGGGTAGGCGGCAGCGAGCCGGCTCTTCGCGATCGCCGTACGCTTCACCGGGATCACCAGGATCCAGGACGCGACCTCTACGTCTGACATCAGGCAGGATTCTCCCATGACCGACGGCTCGTACGACGACCAGGAGGCCGAAGTGAACGGCCAGCGCAGGACCGAGGGACCCCGGCCGCGCCGTGGTTTCTGGTTCGGCCTGGTGGTCGTCATCGTCAAACCGTTCATGCTGTTCTGGACCAAGCGGGACTTCCGCGGCATGCAGAACCTGCCCCGGACCGGCGGCATGGTGTTCGTGACGAACCACATCTCGCACTTCGACCCGTTCGTCCTCGGCCTCTATATCTGGGAGTGCCGGCGGATCCCGCGGCTGCTCGGCAAGGCGTCGCTGTTCAAGCTGCCGATCGCCGGCCGGATCATCACCAGCGCCGGGCAGATCCCCGTCTATCGCGATTCTGCCGAGGCCGCGGATGCGTTCCGCGCGGCGGTTGCGGCGGTGGAGAAGGGCGAGTGCGTCGGCGTCTATCCCGAGGGCACGATCACGCGCGACCAGGAGCTGTGGCCGATGACCGGCAAGACCGGTGCCGCAAGGATCGCGTTGCTGACCGGCTGCCCGGTGATCCCGATCGCGAACTGGGGCGCGCAAGAGGTGTTCGCGTCGTACGGCAGCATGCGGATCCGGCTGCTGCCTCGCAAGACGATGCGGGTGCTGGCCGGCGAGCCGGTCGACCTGAGCGCGTTCCAGGGCCGCCCGATCACCACCGAGCTGTTGCACGAGGCAACCGAGGCGATCATGAACCGGGTCGCCGGCGAGCTCGGCGTACTGCGCGGTGAGACCCCGCCCAAGGAATTGTTCGACCCGCGGAACCAGCCTGAGGATGAGGAGACTCGATGACCAAAGTCGCGGTGTTCGGTGCCGGCTCGTGGGGGACGGCCTTCGCCATTGTGCTCGCGCAGGCCCGGGAACCAGGTGTCGCTGTGGGGTCGCCGCGAATCGCTCTGCGAGGCGATCAACAGCCGGCACGAGAACCCGGACTACCTGCCCGGGCTGCGGCTGCCGGACGCCATCACCGCAACGCATGACCCGGCACAGGCGGCCGAGGGTTCCGAGGCGATCGTGCTCGCCGTTCCTTCGCAGTCGTTGCGGGACAACCTGCGCGACTGGGCCGACGTGCTGCCGGCCGCAGTACCGCTGGTCAGTCTTATGAAGGGCGTCGAGGTCGGTACGACGAAGCGGATGAGCGAGGTGATCGCCGAGCTCACCGGGGCCGGTCCCGAGCGGATCGCCGTGGTGTCGGGGCCGAACCTTGCTCGCGAGATCGCTGAAGGGCAACCGGCCGCTGCCGTGGTGGCGTGTGCTGATGAAGGGACGGCGGCGCGGCTGCAGAAGCTGTGCCACTCGCCGACGTTCCGCCCGTACACGAACAACGACGTGATCGGCTGCGAGCTCGGCGGCGCGACCAAGAACGTGATCGCGTTGGCCGTCGGGATGGCTGTCGGTCTCGGCTTCGGGGACAACGCCCGGGCCTCGGTGATCACGCGCGGGTTGGTGGAGACAGCCCGGCTCGGTACTGCGTTGGGCGCGGACGAGCACACGTTCTCCGGCCTGGCCGGTCTTGGTGACTTGGTGGCGACCTGTTCGTCGCCGTTGTCGCGGAACCGGACCTTCGGCGAGAAGCTCGGCCAGGGGATGACCGTGGCCGAGATCGCCGGCGCTACCCGCCAGGTGGCTGAGGGCGTGAAGTCCTGCTCGTCCATCTCCGAGTTGGCGCATCACCACGACGTCGAGATGCCGATCGCGGAGCATGTCACCAAGGTCGTCGCCGGTGAGATGACACCCAAGGACATGCTCTTCAGCCTGGTCTCGAGGTCAGCGAAGTCCGAACGCTGGGGCTGACCGGCGTCTCGGCTTCACAGCCCGAGGACGTACTGCTGGACCATTGCCGCGGCGCCTCGTAGCGGGGCGTCCCGGCCGGTGCCGGAAGCAACGACCTGGAGCGCGGTAGTGGCCAAGGGCAAGGATCTGGCATAGATCGCTTCGCGGATCCCGGCCAGCAGGCTGTCGCCGGCCTGGGACAACGAGCCGCCGATCACGATGACGGACGGGTTCAGTAGGCTGACGCAGGCGGCCAGGACGGTCCCGATCTCGCGGCCTGCCTGACGAACCGCCTGGGTCGCGATGGGGTTGCCGGCGCGGATGAGTTCCACCACGTCCTGGCTGGTCTCCGCAGGGAGGCCCGCTGCGCGGAGTCGGGCTGCGATGGCCGCCGCGGAGGCGATCGCTTCCAGGCAACCGGTATTGCCGCAGCGACACAGCTCGGTGTGGCCGGGGGCCTGGATGTGCCCGATGTCGCCGGCCGCGCCTTGTGCGCCGCGGTGCAGCCGGCCGCCGCTGATCACGCCGGCGCCGATGCCGGTGGCAACTTTGACGAACAACAGGTGCTCGACCTCGGCGTACCGGCCGGTGTGCTCGCCGAGGGCCATCAGGTTGACGTCGTTGTCGACGAGCACGGGGCCGGCGAATTCGCGGGACAGCCGGCCGACGACGTCGTACGAGTCCCAGCCCGGCATGATCGGTGGATGGTTCGGCCGGCCGGTGAGGTGCTCGACCGGTCCCGGCAGCCCGACGCCGGTACCGGCCAGTCGCCCGTTGCCGAGCAGTCGGTGCCCGTGTGCGGCGAGCTCGGCCAGCACGGTCTCCGGGCCCTCGGCGATGTTGTGGGGAGTCGTGACGCTGTCGATGATCAGCCCGCTGAGGTCGGTGAGCGCGACGGTCAGGTGGGTCGCGCCGACATCCGCGGCGAGCACCTGCCGGGCCGACGGGTTGAACCTGAAGCGCGCCGGCGGCCGGCCGCCGGTCGACTCGGCCGCTTCGTAGGGCGCGACGTACTCCTGGGCGAGCAGGACCTCCAGTCGCCCGGTCACGGTCGACCGGGCCAGGCCGGTGAGATCCATCAGCTGGTTGCGGGTCCGGGGCTCGCCGTCCAGCAGCAACCGCAGCAGCGGATCCGGCTCCGCGGCTGGTGCGCTTTCGTTGGCCATCGGGACTTCCGCCGTTCGTCGGTGGACTTTTGCTTGACGGGGAACAAAAGCTTCACATAGCGTCGCAGGCATGTCCACCGGTGCGCGCAAGCTCAGAGTCGGGATCGTCGGCGGCGGCTTCATGGGTCGGGTGCACGGTCGGTCCGCGTTGGTCTCAGGCGCGCAGGTGGTCGGCGCGGTCGGCTCCGGCCCGGATCGCGCGGGGGCCGCGGCCGAGGCCACTGGCGCCGACCAGGGTTTCGCGACTCTCGATGAGCTTTTAGCCTCCGACGTCGATCTGATTCACGTCTGTACGCCGAACAACACGCATCTGCCGGTGGCCCTGCGAGCGCTCGACGCGGGCAAGCACGTCATCTGCGAGAAGCCGCTGGCCACCTCCGCGAAGGACGCCACCGGGTTGCTCGCCGCAGCCGAGGAGGCGGGCCGGATCGGGACGGTCCCGTTCGTCTACCGGTACCACCCGATGGTCCGCGAGTTGCGGACCAGGATCGCCGCCGGTGACGCGGGTCAGATCACCAGCCTGCACGGGAGCTACCTGCAGGACTGGCTGGCCGAGGCCGACGACGACAACTGGCGGGTGGACGACCAGGCCGGCGGTCCGTCGCGGGCGTTCGCCGACATCGGGTCGCACTGGTGCGACCTGACCGAATTCGTCACCGGCGACCGGATCGCCGAGATCAGCGCGCAGACGCGGACGATCAGGGGCACCCGCGGCGGCGTCGAAGTACGGACCGAGGATCTTGCGACGGCCCAGTTCCGGACCGCCGCCGGCGTCGTGGGCACGGTCGTGGTCAGCCAGGTCGCCGCCGGCCGGAAGAACAGGCTGTACCTCGAAGTCTCCGGGACCGAGTCGAGCTTCGGTTTCGACCAGGAAGACCCGGATCGGCTGTGGGTCGGTCGCCGGGTCGCCAGTGAGTTGCTGACCCGCGATCCCGACACCCTGAGCCCGCCCGCCGCGAGGGTGAACCGGCTGCCGGCCGGTCATGCCCAGGGCTACCAGGACGCCTTCGACTCGTTCGTCGCCGACAGCTACGCGGCAGCCCAGGGCGATCGCCCGGACGGCTTGCCCGACTTCGCCGCCGGCGCACGTTCCACCCGCATCGTCGACGCCGTACTGCGGTCAGCCGCAGCCGACGGCGCCTGGACCACCGTCGATTCTCTTTAGGAGCCAGCGCATGCCACGCCCGATCACTCTGTTCACCGGCCAGTGGGCCGACCTGCCGTTCGAAGAGGTCTGCGGTCTCGCTGCTTCCTGGGGGTACGACGGCGTCGAGATCGCCTGCTCGGGGGATCACTTCGACGTACAGCAGGCCATCGACGACGAGAACTACATCGCCGGCCGCAAGGAGATCCTCGAGCGGCACGGGCTTCAGGTCTTCGCGATCTCGAACCACCTCGTCGGCCAGGCGATCTGCGACAACCCGATCGACTTCCGGCACCAGGCGATCCTGCCGTCGCGGGTGTGGGGCGACGGTACGCCGGAAGGCGTGCGGCAGCGGGCCGCCGAGGACATGAAGAACACCGCGCGGGCTGCCGCGAAGCTCGGCGTGAAGACGGTGATCGGCTTCACCGGGTCGTCGATCTGGCAGTACGTCGCGATGTTCCCGCCGGTGCCGGCTTCGGCGATCGAAGCGGGGTACAAGGACTTCGCGGATCGGTGGAACCCGATCCTGGACGTCTTCGACGAGGTCGGTGTGCGGTTCGCGCACGAGGTGCACCCGTCGGAGATCGCGTACGACTACTGGACCACCGTGCTGACGCTGGAGGCGATCGGGCACCGCGAGGCCTTCGGGCTGAACTGGGACCCCAGCCACATGGTCTGGCAGGACATCGACCCGGCCCGCGTTCCTCTGGGACTTCAAGGACCGGATCTACCACGTCGACTGCAAGGACACCCGGATGCGGGTCGGCGGCGGACGCAACGGCCGCCTCGGCTCCCACCTGCCGTGGGGCGACCCGCGCCGCGGCTGGGACTTCTACTCGACCGGCCACGGCGACGTGAACTGGGAGGACTGCTTCCGCGTCCTCAACTCGATCGGCTACGACGGCCCGATCTCGGTCGAATGGGAAGACGCAGGCATGGAGCGCAAGGTCGGCGCCGCCGAAGCCGTCAACACCATCCGAGCCCTCGCCTTCGACAAACCAGAAGGCTCCTTCGACGACGCCTTCGCCACGGACAAGTAGCTCCGTACTCCGCTCGTCCCGCCCACGCCGGGGCGCCGCTCCTGCGTCGCCGGCTGGTCAAGGCGCCCACGCGGCTCCTGCGTCGCCGGCTGGTAAGGCGCCCACGCGGCTCCTACGGCGCCGGCTGGTAAGGCGCCCACGCGGCTCCTACGGCGCCGGCTGGTAAAGGCGCCCACGCGGCTCCTACGGTGCCGGCTGGTCAAGGCGCCCACGCGGCTCCTACGTCGGGCGCTGGTTGGTGCTGCCCACCATGGTTCGCCGCCGCCTGGTTCCCCGGGGTGCGGGTGGGCCAGGGATCGGGTCCGCTGGCACGATGCTCGGCCGATAGCGCGCTATAAACCCGGCAGCGGACGAAAAACCCGGCAGCGGACGAAAAACCCGGCAGCTCGACTTCCCAGACCCGCACTCGCCGAGCAGGCTAAGCAGCGTGTCGGCGGAGTGGTACGCGGCGTCGGTCGGTTTGGGGCGACTTTGTGCATGGCTTGAGTGCTTCCGGGCCGCAGATTGCTGATCTCGTGCACAAGGTCGCGCGATCGCGTCGACGTCGGGTCGGAATCTGGCGGGGTGGTCGCTGGGGTCCGTTGGGGTGATGATGGGCCTCCGGCGAGTGGGAGGTTTTGGCGTGGGGATCGACTGGGGTGTTGGTAGGTATGAGGCGACGGGGGAGTTGCTCGCGCCGGTGTCTGAGGTTGTGGTCGGGTTGGTTGGGCCGTTGGCGGGGCGGCCCGTATTGGATCTGGGGTGTGGGACCGGGAACGCCGCATTGGCTGCTGCGGCTCGGGGTGCGGTGGTGACTGGGGTGGATCCGGCGGGCAGGTTGCTGGAGGTTGCTCGGGGTCGGGCTGCTGCGCAGGGGCTTGATGCCGAGTTCGTCGTTGGGGATGCGGCGGGGATTCCGGTGAAGGATCAGTCCGTTGAGCTGGTGATGTCGGTGTTCGGGGTGATCTTCTCGCCGGACCCGGCGGCTGCGGTCGCGGAGATGGTGCGAGTGGTTGCGCCGGACGGGCGGATTGTCGTCACGGATTGGCTTCCTGGTGGGCCGTTGACGGTTGTGAACGGGACCGCCGCCAAGTTCATGGGTGAGGTCTTCGGCGGAGGAGATGGGCCGGCTCAACCGCGTGACGCTGCTGACAAGCCGAAGTCGCTTGCCTGGCATGATCCGGAGGCTTTGCACGCGGCGTTTGCGCCGTACGGGTTCACCGTCGAAGTACTTCGTAAGAGCTTGGTATTCGACAATGCGTCTGCGGAGGAGTATCTGGCGCACTCGGCACAGCACCCGATGGCGGTCAGCGCCGATGCGGCACTCTCCCAGCGGCCCGATGCCGCAGAGTTGCGCGCCGAACTCAAGTCCCGGCTACTCGCAGCCGCCCAGTCGGTCAACGAAGACCCCGAGGGCTACCGCATCACCGCCCACTACACCGTCGCCACCGCCCGCCGCGCCTAACCTCCCGCCCACCCTCACCACCCGCGCCCAAGCTCCCAGCCCAGCCTCATCGCCCGCGCCAACCTCCCGTCCGGCCAGCCTCACGGCCCGCGACAGCGGTTTGTTGGTGGGTGTCGAAAAGGTGGGGGTGGGTTCGTACTACGGGTGAGGGCGTTCAGAGGGGACGCCGGAGGTTGGGAGTTGTGATGGTGGAGTTGGTGCTGGGCGGGTTGGCGTTCGGGGAGTCGCCGCGGTGGCGGGAGGGGCGGTTGTGGTTCTCGAACTGGGGGACCGGCGAGATTCTCGCGGTTGATGCCGAGGGCAAGAGCGAGCTGATGGCGAGCGTTCCGCCGGAGACGTTGCCGTTCTCGATCGACTGGTTGCCGGATGGGCGGTTGATCGTCGTCGCGGGGGTGCGGTTGTTGCGGCAAGAGCGGGACGGGGCGCTGGTCGAGCATGCCGACCTGAGTGGGGTCGCGGACATGTTCAACGAGATCGTGGTCGATCGGCGCGGGTACACCTTCGTCAACGGTGGGTGGTTCGACTTCTCGAAGCCGGGGGTGATCGTTGTCGTCACTCCCGAAGGGGAGGTCCGGCAGGTCGCCGATGGGATCGCGTTCGGGAACGGGATGGCGGTGAGCGAGGACGGGACGACGCTGATCGTCGCGGAGTCGTACGGGTGCCGGTTGAGCGCCTTCGACATCGGCGCGGACGGCAGCCTTGCGAATCGGCGGGTGTGGGCGGACCTCGGCGAGGGGCAGCATCCGGATGGGATCTGTCTGGATGCCGAGGGAGCTGTCTGGTACGCCGATGTGCCCAATCAGCAGTGCGTCCGGGTGCGGGAGGGCGGTGAGGTGTTGCAGAAGGTCGAACTCGACCGGGGTGCTTTCGCCTGCATGCTGGGTGGCGAGGACGGCGCCGCGCTCTACATCCTCGCGGCCGAGTGGAGTGGCTTCGAGAACATGTTCACCCCGGCTCGCACCGGCCAACTCCTCACCACTCCCGCCCCAGCCCCACACGCGGGCCGCCCCTGAGGGCGCCGGGTCGCCCTCAGACCCCGCGGTACGCGGGCGTAGTACGGCGCTGAAGGTGGCGTGCCGGCTAGAGCGACGCGCGTGGGCGTAGTACGGGGGCGAAGATCGCGAGGCCGACCGTTAGCGCTGTGACGACGATGAAGGAGATGGTGAGGTTGGAGGCCTGGGCGATGCCTCCGATGATGGACGGGGCGACCAGGCCGGAGGCGTAGGTGACGGTTGCCACGCCGGCGATGGCCTGGCTCTTGTTCGGGCCGGCGTGCCCCGCGGCGGCGAAAGCCAGCGGTACTACGACCGCGATGCCCAGCCCGAGCAGGCCGAACCCCACCATCGCCACGAGCGGGTTCGACGCGATCACGACCAGGATGCCGCCGAGGGTCGCGATGATCCCGCTCACGCGCACAGTACGGACCGGGCCCCAGCGGTTCACGACCGCATCGCCGGCGATGCGCGCGATCGCCATCGTCAGCGCGAACCCGGTGGTCGCACCCGCGGCGACGCCGGCCGAGGTGGTCAGGATGTCGCGCAGATAGACAGCCGACCAGTCGAGGCTGGCGCCCTCGGCGAACACCGCGCAGAACCCGACCGCACCGATCAGCAAGGCGGACTTCGGCGGCAGCGCGAACCGTGGCGGCGCTTCCTCGTCCTCGGCCGGATGGAGGTTCAGCACGTACTGCGAGGCAACCGCCCCGAGCACCGTCAAGACACCCGCGGCTACCAGGTGGTGGAGTTGGGCGCTGATGTCGAGGTGCGCCGCGATGGTGCCGACGCCGGAACCGAGCAGCGCACCGACGCTCCACATCCCGTGCAGGCCGGACATGATCGATTTGCCCAGCCGATGTTCGATCTCGACGCCGAGCGCGTTCATCGCCACATCCGCCATTCCCGCGGTCGCGCCGTAAACGAACAAGGCGGCGCAAAGCGTCAGCAGGTTGGTGGCGAGCGACGGGAGGATCAGCGCGAGGGTCCAGAGGGCGATCAGGAATCGCTGGGCGGCGCGAGTGCCGAAGCGATGGCTGATCCGGGCGGCGAGCGGCATCGACAGCGAGGCGCCGATCGCCGGGAAGGCCAGCGCGAGCCCGAGCTGCCCGGCGCTGACGGAGGCGTGCTCCTGGATCCACGGCACCCGGGTCGCGAAGGAGCCGGTCACCGAGCCGTGGACACAGAAGATCGCCGCCACCGCGATCCGGGACCGGCGGACCAGCTGGCGATCCTGGATCGCTTGCATGTCGTCGACCACGAACAGAAACCCCTCACTCAAGCCCTAGCTGACCTGTGCAATTGAACACCCTGAGTAAACAAATCAACAAGAAATTTGTTTGATCACTCAGGACAGTGTTAGCTTTTCACAGTGCGAAGCTCAGAGCGTCAACGGGTCATCATCGACCAACTCCAGGGGTCCGGCCGGGTCGCGGTCGCCGAATTGGTGACGGCCACCGGTGCCTCGGACATGACCGTTCGCCGCGATCTCGACTATCTCGCGGCACAGGGCGTGCTCAAGCGCGTCCATGGCGGCGCTGTGTCCGCGATGCAGTCCGGAGTCGAGCCGCCGTACGCCACGCGCTCCATCGCCGAGACCGAGGCGAAGCAGGCAATCGC
The DNA here is from genome assembly GCF_014217565.1 of Kribbella qitaiheensis. Taxonomy (NCBI): domain Bacteria; kingdom Bacillati; phylum Actinomycetota; class Actinomycetes; order Propionibacteriales; family Kribbellaceae; genus Kribbella; species Kribbella qitaiheensis. The sequence continues at coordinate 1,443,571 of NZ_CP043661.1, read as the reverse complement.
GGCTGCGGCTGTGGCCCAGATCCGCGATGGCGAAACCGTCGTACTGGACAGCGGTACCACGGCGTTGGAGGTCGCCCGGCTGCTCAGAGATCGCGTGGTGACGGTGATGCCGCTGTCGCTCCACGTCGCGCAGGAGTTGATCGGCGCGCCTGGCGTCCGGTTGCTGCTGCCGGGTGGTGAGCCACGGGCCGGGGGAGTTGGCGATGGTGGGTCCGCTGACGCTGGCCTCGCTTCGTTCGCTGCGATTCGACGTTGCCGTGCTCAGCCCCTGCGCGTTCAGCCTGGAAGCCGGGATGACCGCGTTCGATCTGGGGGATGCCGAGGTGAAGCTGCAGGCGCTGGCGGTGTCCACGCGGTCGATGGTGCTGGTCGACGGCGCCAAGTGGGATCGCGCTGCGCTCGCCTACATCTGCCCGGCCGATCGGCCCGACCTGATCATCACCGACGCGACCGCGCCCGAGGCCGACCGCGCCGTACTGGCCCAACGCGGCGTGCTCATCCAGGTCGCCGAAACGAACAGTACCGAAGGCGACCGCGTCGAAATCAACAGCACGAAGGCCAACGATCTTCAGGAGTCTCTCTCTTGACCGCCGCGCCCGCGACCGCGAACGCAAACTCCACCACCCAGCAGGGACCACCGCGTGCCGCGCGGATCGCGACCTGGGTCTACTTCGGCCTGAACGGCTTCGCGGTCGGCATGTGGGTCGTCCACATCCCGAACGTCGAGCGGGCGACCAACATCTCGCACACCACCCTCGGCCTCCTGCTGCTGATCCTCGGCGGCGCCGCCTTCCTCGGTATGCAGGTCGCGGGCCCGCTGGCCGACCGTATCGGCCAACGTCGCCTGCTGCCTGCCGCCGGCATCTTCCTCGGCCTGTCGCTGTTCGGCCCCGGCCTGGCCGGCAACTGGTGGACGCTCGGCCTCACGCTGATGCTCTTCGGTTTCGGCAACGGTTCGATCGACGTCGCGATGAACTCGCATGCCGTCGTGGTCGAACGCGCCTACCCGCGGCCGATCATGGCCGCGTTCCACGCGATGTGGTCGATCGGCGGCGCCTTCGCGGCGTTGATCGGCGCCGCGGCGCTCCGGGGCGGTGTCGACACCGCGATCACCCTCAGCGCCTGTGGCCTCCTCTGCATCGTCGTCTCTCTCCTTGCCGCCCGCTTCCTGATCGAAGCCGGCACCGAGGAGCCGGTCGAGGCAATGGCTGAGGTCCCGGCCCAGAAGCCGCCGGCGAAGCTGGTCTGGCAGCTCGGCGCGCTCGCGTTCGGCCTGATGCTCGCCGAAGGGGTCGCCAACGACTGGGCCGCCCTGCAGTTCCGGGACGTCATCGGTACTTCGACCAGCACGGCTGCCTACGCGTACGGCGCGTTCGCAGTCGCCATGACGGTCGGGCGGTTCGCGACCGACCGGGTCGCGGCGCTGATCGGCCCGGCGGCGATCGTCCGGTACGGCGCGGCGCTCGCCGCGATCGGCCTGACCACGGTGATCTTCGTGCCATGGGTCCCGGTCGGCCTGATCGGCTGGGCACTGTTCGGACTCGGCTTGTCGGGCGGCGTACCGCAGCTCTTCACCGCCGCCGGCAACCTCGACCGCCGAGCGTCAGGCGCCCTGATGGCGAAGGTGGTCGGCCTCGGCTACGTCGGACTGCTCGCCGGTCCAGCCGTGATCGGCGGCCTGACCCACTGGGTCCCCCTCAACGTCGCCTTCGCCCTCCCGGTCCTCCTCTGCATCGTTACCGTCCTGGCCGCCGACGTGCTGAAACCCGGTCAGGACAAGGAAGACGCAAGCTCGTAGGCCTCGGCCATCGATCCGCACTCCAGGACGCCGCCCGCAACGCACCGCCGCGCGCGTTCAACCGTTGCCCAAGGCATCAACTCCGACGGCTCCGCGACCGACTCGGGCTGATAGACGACCAGCCACATCGCCGGCAGCAACGACCCCCACACGCCGTCGAATCCAGCGGCCGGTCCGGTACTGCGGGGCCAGCGAGCCGAGATCGCCGCCGGTAATATCGAAGGGACCCGCGCGGAGGCATCCCAGACCGGATCCGCGCCCGCATAGACGACGTGCCCCACGCGAGCCAGCCGGATCGCGCTGAGGCAGAACAAGCACGGCTGCAGCGACGTGTGGAGAGTCCAGTCGTCGTACTCCGAGGGCGCCAGTTGACCGAGGACGTCGAGTTCGGCGTGGGCGAGCGTAGTACCGACGAGGCGGCCAGGCGGCGCGGATTCATCGGCGGCCCGGTTGCGGCCGGAGTACGCGATCGAGCCGGCCGGGTCCACCAGGACGGCGCCGACCGGGTAGCTCTTTGCCTGCAGCGACTCCCGGGCGAGTTCGAAAACCTGGGGTCAGATCATGCTTTGAGGGCTTCGGAGAGGTCGTTCCAGAGGTCGTCCGGGTGCTCGATGCCGACCGACAGGCGGATCAGATCGTCGGGAATGGTGGGTACTTCGATCGCCCAGCGGCGGCGGCGTTCCAGCATCGACTCGACGCCGCCGAGGCTGGTGGCGTGGACCCAGAGCGAGGTGCTTTCGCAGACTCGCTGGGCGCCTTCCGCGTCGCCACCGAGCTCGATCGAGAGGATCGCGCCGAAGCCGGACATCTGGGCGGCCGCGCGAGAGTGACCGGGATCGTCGGGCAGGCCTGGGTAGCGGACCCGGCTGACTCGCGGGTGGTCGAGCAATCGAGTGGCGAGGAAGGCCGCGTTCGACTGGGCGCGGTCAAGTCGCAGGGCCAGGGTTCGTAAACCGCGCAAAGCCAGCCACGCTTCCATCGGGCCGGGGATCGCGCCGAGGCTGCGACGCCTGAGTTCGAGGGCCGTCCAGAGCGAGTCGTCCGCGGTGATCACCGCACCGAGCAGGACGTCCGAGTGGCCCGCGATGAACTTGGTGGCCGAATGCATCACGATGTCCGCGCCCAAGCTCAACGGCTGCTGGAGTAGCGGCGTCGCGAAGGTGTTGTCGACGACCGCGGTGGCGCCGGCCGCGTGGGCGGCGGCGCAGATCGCGGGGAGGTCCGCGACCTCCATCGCCGGGTTGGTCGGCGACTCGATCCACAACATGTCCGCGCCGGCGACCGCGGCGGCCACGGCGTCGTTGTCGGCGATGTCGACCCGTTCGACCGTGAGGCGTCCGGTCGCGGCTTGCTGATCGAGCAGAGCCAGTACTCCGCTGTAGGCGTGCGCGGGTGCGACGACCCGGCCGCCGACCGGTACGAGGTCGATGACGGCCGCGGCGGCAGCCATCCCGGAGGCGAAGGTCAGCCCGCGACCGCCTTCCAGCTGACCCAGGGTCGTCTCGAGCGCCGCCCACGCGTCGTTGTCGAACCGGCCGTAGCCACGGTTCCCCCCGGCGATGTAGGTCGAGCTGAAGACGGGCGACTCACCGAGCGGCGCATCCGGAACACGGGCGGGCCGCCCGGCGTGCACGACGACGGTCGAGGGATCCAGGTCAGGGCTCATACCTGGATTCTCCCAACCCAGCTTCCGGCCGCGAGCGCAGGGCTCGGTGATCCGCCGGCAGCCTCGGGGACCAGCTCGGGTTGCCGGGACCGCTCGGGTCGGCGGTGGGGAGGGGGATGCCGCCGCCTCGCAGCAGGCACATCGCCTCGCGGGCCAGTTCTTTGGCGTCGATGCCGGCCGGGTTGTCGACCCAGGTCTGCACAGTCGAGCGCGCCGAACAGGCTGCTCTCGACGAACTCCAGGACGAGCCGTTCGGGGCAGTGCGTGCTGGCTGCTCCGGAGGTCTTCGACCAGCGAGACGAGGACAGCGGCGCAGTACTGCTGCAGAACCCGTCGGCCGACCAGTACGACGCCACGCGTGAGGCAGCGTTGCCCTGCCCGGCCCGGGCCATCCTGCTGACGGAGTGAAACCCTGCAGGCCCGGCTGCTGCGGACACCGCTATCGTCGAGGCGGTGAGTGAAGAACAGCGCAAACCTCGCGTCGCCATCGTCTTCGGCGGCCGGTCCAGCGAGCACGCGGTCTCGTGCATCACCGCGGCAAATGTCCTGAAGGTGATCGACCGGGACAAGTACGACGTGGTCCCGATCGGCATCGACACCAGCGGCCACTGGGTGCTGGAGAGCGGTGACCCGGACCGGCTCTCCATCACCGACGGCAAACTGCCGGAGGTGGACGCGACCGCGCTGCCGGTGCTGTTCGGCGCCGGCCGCGAACTGATCGTGCAGGCACCCGACCAGGTGCCGAGCACGCTGGGCGAGGTCGACGTGGTCTTCCCGTTGCTGCACGGACCGTTCGGCGAGGACGGCACGCTGCAGGGGCTGCTGGAGATGTCGGACATCCGGTACGTCGGCTCCGGCGTACTGGCCAGCGCTGTCGGGATGGACAAGCACTACATGAAGGTCGTCCTGGCAGCGGCCGGGCTCGAGGTCACGCCGTACGTCGTGATCCGCGAGCGGGACTGGTCCCGCGACCCGCAGGCGTGCCGGGAGGCGGTGGGCCGGCTCGGCTTCCCGGTGTTCGTGAAGCCTTCGCGGGGTGGTTCGAGCCTCGGCATCAGCAAGGTGAACTCCCTCGACGAGCTGGACGGTGCCGTCGCCGAGGCCCGCTCACACGATCCCAAGGTGATCGTCGAGGCGGCCGCGAAGAACCCGCGCGAGATCGAGGTCGGCATTCTCGGCGGGCTCGACGGAGCCGATCCGACGGCGAGTGTCTGTGGAGAGGTCGCACTGATCGGCGGCGGCCACGACTTCTACGACTTCGAGGCCAAGTACCTGCCGGACGAGGTCGAGTTCGCCACGCTGAGCGTGCCGGCCGACCTGCCGGACGAGGTCGCCAACGAGATCCGGGCCAAGGCGCTCACCGCGTTCGAGGCGATCGAGGGCGAAGGGCTGGCGCGCGTCGACTTCTTCCTGGAGGAGGACGGCCGGATCGTCATCAACGAGATCAACACGATGCCCGGCTTCACGCCGTACAGCATGTTCCCGCGAGTCTGGGCCGCCACCGGCATCAACTACAGCGACCTCGTCGACCACCTCCTCGCCCTAGCCCTGACCCGCCCCACCGGCCTGCGCTGACACCCCGTCCGCGCCGCGCTGATCCGCGTCGCCCCGACTCAGCTCCGCGACGAACTCACGGCGACGACGTCTGCGCGATCGTGGCGGCCTTGGCGTTGAGGTAGCGCTGCTGCTGCAAACTCGTCGTCCGCGTCGCCGCCTCGACATACGCAGCCCGTGCCGCGATCCGGTCACCCGACATCTCCAACAGATGAGCCCGTACTGCGAACAGCCTGTGGTCGGCCACGATCCGCTCGTCGCCCTCGATCCGCCCGAGCAACTGCAACCCCTCGGCCGGACCGCAAGCCATCGCGACGGCCACCACGTGGTTCAGCGCGACCATCGGGTTGTCGGTGAGCTGCAGCAGCACTTCGTACAACGCCTTGATCTGCGGCCAGTCCGTCTCCTCGGCGGAAGGCGCTTCGTCGTGCACGGCAGCGATCGCCGCCTGCAACTGGTACGGCCCGACCGGTCCCTGCGGCAGTGCCTTGGTGATCAGCTCGACGCCTTCGGCGATCTCGGCCGTGATCCACGATCCACGGTCCTGCTCGGCCATCGGGATCAGCTCCCCACCCGGACCGGTCCGTGCCGGGCGCCGCGCATCGGTCAACAGCATCAAGGCGAGCAGCCCTGCCACCTCGCTGTCGTCGGGCAACAGCCGGTGCAGCATCCGGGCCAACCGGATCCCCTCGGAGGCCAACTCGACCCGCTGCAGGCTGGGCCCCGTCGTACTGGCGTAGCCCTCGTTGAAGATCAGGTAGCTGACCTTCAGGACCGCTTCCAGCCGCTCGGCCTGATCAGGCGGCAGCGAGAACCGGGCCCCGGCTGCCTTCACACTCTGCTTGGCACGGCTGATCCGGCGCGTCATCGTCGCCTCCGGCACCAGGAAGGCACGGCTGATCTCTGCTGTCGTGAGACCGCCTACCGCTCGGAGGGTGAGCGCGATCTGGGACGCGGCAGACAGCGCCGGATGACAGCACATGAAGAGCAGGACCAAGGTGTCGTCGGAGTCGCCGACCGGCTCCGTCGGCACCAGCGGCCACCGCGAGACCTTGTCCTCGCGGCGCTGCCGAGCCTGCTCACTGCGGAGCAGGTCGGTCAGCCGCCGGGAGGCGACCGTGATCAACCAGGCTCGCGGGTCATCTGGGCGTCCTTGCGAAGGCCACTGCCGAGTCGCAGCAAGCAGCGCCTCTTGTACTGCGTCCTCGGCGGTGTCGAAGTGCCCGTACCGGCGGACCAGCGCGCCGAGGACCTGCGGCGCCAGCTCCCGCAGCAGATCCTCCAGCGTCGGCTCGGACATCAGCCCACCAGATCCTCCTGGCCTTCCGCGAGCGGCCGGATGTCGGCGTAGGCGGTGGCCCGGACGAACTCGGGAGCGGGGGTGTCGGCGAGTCTGGCGGCGATCTCGGTGGCCCGGTCGAAGCTGTCACACTCGACGATCCAGTAGCCGGCCAGCACCTCTTGCGTCTCCGCGTACGGGCCGTCCGTCACCACCGCCGCGCCGTCCTTCGAGCCGAGCCGCCTGGTCAGCACCGGCGCGGCCAGTGCCCTGGTCTCGACGAGCTCACCGGACTCGGCCAGGTCGTCGTTGAACTTCTGCATGAAGGCGCCCATCGCGGCGAAGTCCTCGCCGGTCCACGCGGGTTTGCCGGTGTCCTTCCCGGCCATCCCGTCGTAGTCCTGCTGCGAGGCGTAGGTCAGGATCATGTACTTCATCTGATGCTCCCGTCGTCAGGGCACCAACTCTGGTGCCTCTCACCGGGTACGTCGATGACCCCGCGCGGAACCGGACACGCACTCACCAGGAACTTTCGATGCAGCAGGGACGCGCGTCAGGTGCCGGGCGAGCGCGTCAGGTGCACGGGGTGATCAAGGTGTTGTGGGCCTTGACGGCGTCCGAGACATCGGTGAGGGCGTTGGCTTCCGGGGTGTACTTCGCGGGCACCGCCACCTCCAGGTAGACCTCGCGGCCGATGGTGGTGAAGATGACGCCGTTGGTGACCTCCTTGGCGAACCAGCCCACGCCGTTCACCTCGAAGCACTGCGACTGCGCCTCGGCCATCCCGGCCGGCGGCGTGACTCCACAGGTCACCTCGATGGGCGGATCCCCGTACGCCGTGGTCAAGGCGCTCGACGGCTCTGTCTTGCGCCGTTTGCCGTCGAGCACCTTGGCAGGCATCGCCTGGATCAACCCGGTACACACCTGCGCGACCTCCGGCGCAGGCTCCGGCACGGCGATCTTGACCGGGTCCGGGCCGCAGCCGGCCATCAGCAGCGTCGCGCCGCCAAGCGCGATCGCTGCCCGCATCACGAGAGCGGCCCGCTCCGCTGATTGGCGCGTGGCCGCAGACGAACGGTTGATCGGGGTCAGATGTGGACGACGGGGCACGTCAGCGTGCGGGTGATGCCGGGCACGTTCTGGACCTTCGCCACGACCAGCTTGCCCAGCTCGTCGACGTTGCGGGCCTCGGCGCGCACGATCACGTCGTACGGACCTGTGACATCTTCCGCCAGGGTGACGCCCTGGACCTCGGCGATCTGCTGTGCGACATCGGCCGCCTTGCCGACCTCGGTCTGGATCAGGATGTAGGCCTGGACCACCACGTCGTTCTCCACTCAGTCGTCCTCAGCTGGATCCGGCCACGGTACTGCAGAGCGGCCCGGCGTACTCTTCGTTGCCCGGTCACCGTACCGCCTAGACTCGCCGGAGCGATATGGGAGGTCTGCTGACGTGACAGAGACGTTGGGTGGTACTGGTGAGTTCGGCTTGATCGAAGCCATCACCAAAGGACTGCCCCTGGGTGAGGACGTCCTGGTCGGGCCCGGCGACGACGCGGCCGTGCTGGCGGTGCCGGACGGCCGGATGGTGATCACGACCGACATGCTGGTCGAAGGCCGGCACTTCCGGCAGGACTGGTCGTCGGCGTACGACGTGGGCCGCAAGGCCGCCGCGCAGAACCTGGCCGACATCGTCGCGATGGGCGCCCGGGCGACCGCGATGGTGGTCGGTTTCGGCGCGCCGGCGGAGCTGTCGACCGCCTGGGCGATCGAGCTGAACCAGGGGCTGGCCGACGAGGCCGAGCTGCTCGGCGTCAGCATCGTCGGCGGTGACGTGGTCCAGTCCGACAAGATCGTCGTCTCGGTCACCGCCTTCGGTTCGCTCGACGGCCGACCGCCCGTACTGCGGTCCGGCGCGCGCCCCGGCGACGAGGTGGCCTTCATCGGCCGGCTCGGCTGGGCCGAAGCCGGCGTCGCCGTACTGAACCGTGGTTTCCGGTCGCCCCGGACCGTCGTGGACGCGCACCGCCGCCCCCAACCCCCGTACGCCGAGGGCCCGCGCGCCGCGATCGCAGGCGCCTCCTCGATGTGCGATGTGAGCGACGGCCTGATCGCCGACCTCGGCCATATCGCGGAAGCCAGCGCCGTGGTGATCGACATCCGCTCGCAGGCGCTGGCGATCCCCGAGCCGCTGCAGGCCGTCGCGGCCGCGACCGGGGTGGACGCGCTGACGTTCGTGCTCGGTGGCGGCGAGGATCACGCGCTGGTCGGGACGTTCGAGCCGGCCGACGTACCGGAGGGCTGGACCGTGATCGGTTCGGTTGCCGAGGGCAACGAGAACCTGCCCGCCGGGACGGTGACCGTGGACGGTACGGCCTACACCGGCGCCGCGGGGCACGCCCACTTCGGGAGCTGACCGTGGCCGTGCCCGGCCGATGTGAGGAAATGGCTGTGACAGGCCGACGTGAGGAGCTGACATGAACGCCGCGCCGCCGCGGGTGCTGACGATTGCCGGATCGGATTCCGGCGGGGGAGCCGGGATCCAGGCTGATCTGAAGTCGATGCTGGCCAACGGCGTCCACGGGATGAGCGTGCTGACCGCGATCACCGCGCAGAACAGCCTCGGCGTACAGGGTGCCTGGGAGTTGCCCGAGGAGCAGGTGCGGGCCCAGTTCCGCAGTGTGGTGGACGACATCGGCGTCGACGCGGTGAAGACGGGGATGCTCGCCTCCACCGCGATGGTGCGAGTCGTTGCGTCCTTGCTGCGGACGCTGCCGCCCGGCGTACCGATCGTGGTCGATCCGGTGTCGGTTTCCAAGCACGGCGATGCACTGCTGGCCGCCGATGCGATGGCGGCTGTCCGGGAGGAGATCGTGCCGCTCGCGACCGTGCTGACGCCCAACCTCACCGAGCTCGGCCCGGTGGCGGGGACGAACGGTGAGGATCGGGAGTTGGCAGCGAAGCTCTTGCTCGACGCTGGCGCCGACTGGGTGCTGGTGAAGGGCGGGCATGACGACGGGCCGGTCGCTGTCGACGTACTGCATGGGCCTGGCGTGCGTCGCGAGTACAGCGCGCCGCGGGCCGACAACCGCCATACGCACGGCACGGGGTGCACGCTGGCCAGTGCGATCGCGGCGTACCTGGCCCGCGGGTACGACGTACCGGCTGCTGTCGGCGCGGCCAAGGACTACATCAGCGGGGCGGTTGCCGCCGGGTTCGCGCTCGGCGGGGGAATCGGGCCGGTGGACCATGGATGGCAGTTTCGAACCAGGAGTGATCAGTGAACGCGAGCCGCCCACCGGTGGACGGACTGTGCCAGGAATGCGGCTTCAACTACGACACGGGTGACCTACAGGGCACCGTGACGACGCTGATCCGTCAGTCGGCGGAGAGCAGCATGGCGCTGACGAAGGCGGCGGCCGGGCCGGACGTGAACGTGGTCCGGCTGCGGCCGGAGCCGGAGGTGTGGTCGGCGATCGAGTACGCCTGCCACGTCCGCGACGTGCTCGAGACGCAGCGGGCGCGGATCGCGCAGTGCCTGGCCGAGGACCGGCCGGTGTACGCGCCGATGGACCGGACCGGGCGGCTGAAGGAGCTGAAGTACGAGCAGCAGGACCCGATGGTGGTCGCGGCCGCGCTGATGAAGAACGCCAAGGACTTCGGTGCCGCGGCCCGGGTCCTGAAGCCGGTCGAGCTCGGCAAGCTGGGCCTCTACAACTACCCGGTCCGCGCGCCCCGCTCACTCGGCTGGGTGATCCGCCACACCGCCCACGAGATCCAGCACCACCGCCAGGACATCATCACCATCCTGGCAAAACTGGAACCCCCGATCATCCCCGCCCCGAAGCCCGTCGAGCCCGAAACAACTGACAGCGAGGCCGCAGACGGCGAGCTCAGGGAAGGCGTGGTCGGTGATTCCGCCCCCTCGGACGGTGGCGGGGCAACCGGCGCCGCGGGCGAAGCCGGCCTTCCGGCCGGGAGCGCTGGTGCGGGTGACGGAGGAGTGGCGGGCGATCCCGCTCCTTCGGCCGGGGCGAGCGGCAGCGATACCGCGCGAGCTTCCGGCGGCGCGCCGCCCGCCTGACCCTTTGCTAGAGGGTGGGTTCGGCCCAGGTGGCGATGGCCGGCTCGGTGGTGATGTGGTCGAGGCCTAGGGCGGCGGCCCCGAGGAGGGCGCCGTCGGCTTCGTGGGCGGAGTCGAGGATCGGTGGGGGAGAGCCGCGATGGAACCTCATCAGGCCATCCCGGTACGCCGTGTCGAAGGCATCCGGCGCGCTCTTGCGGAGGGGGACGGCCAGTCCGCCGAGGGTGATGACGTCGGGGTCGTGCGCGTTGACCAGCCCGGCGATCCCCGACCCGAGCGCGGTCGCCGAGAGCGCAATGGCGGCCGAGGCAGCGGAATCGGTGCGCTGCAACACGGACTCGGCATAGGTGAACGGATCGTCGGGCTCGTCCTCCCCGAGTCGCCGTGCCAGGGCTCGACCGTCGACGTCGAGATCCCAGCAACCGCTGGCGCCGCACGGACACCGCAAAGATCGGTCCCCAAAAGGCATGTGACCGTATTCGCCGGCCACCCCGGTCGCCCCACTGGCCGGATTCCCGTCCAGGATGAGCGTGCCGCCCAGGCCGACCTCGACGATCAGGTGCAACGCAGTACGGGCGCCTGCAGCAGCGCCGGTGCGCGATTCGGCCACTCCACTGAGGGTCGCGTCGTTCCCGGCGAGCAGGGTCAGCCCGGTCTCGCCGACCACCGGGCTCAGCTCCACCTCGTCCCAGCCCAGCGTCGACGCCTGCATCAGGCGGTTCTCCCGGACGGTCCCGGCCACAGCAAGGCTCACCACCCGCAGCCGATCGCCGTACTGCGTCTTGGTGTTCTCCACGGCTGCTTGGATGCTCGCCAGCACCGCCTGCGGTTGTCTACTCCGGTGCGGTGTCGTCACTACCTCGTGGAGCGCGCCGTCGAGCGAGACGACCGCAGAGCGCCATGTGCCCTGTCGCAGGTTCACTGCCAGAACCAGAGGACCTTCTGGGTGCGGCAGCAACACAGTGGTCGGCCTACCGCGGCCACGGCTCGGTGCCGGTGTCTCAGTGAGCAACCGGAGATCCCGGAGTCGCGCAGTGACCTCTGTCGCCGAACTGGTGCTCAGCCGCAGTTCCCGGGCGACGGCTGCCCGGGTAATGCCGGGCTGCCGTCCCACTAAGCTCAGTACCTCGGCTGCTGTCTGCCACCGACCGCGCCGCGAAGAGATAGCGCTGCCTCTTGCCGTCATGGGGACCTTCTCCCTTATGCTCGGAGAACGAGTTTAATGGAGGAGTCGATGGAGCTGCTACAGGTGCGGGCCGTGTTGTTCGACATGGACGGCACGCTGGTCACGTCGGACGAGGCGGTCGAGCGGGCCTGGACGACCTGGGCTCATGAGTACGGCGTCGACGCGACGGCAGTGCTCGCCATCGCGCACGGCAGCCCGGCCGAGTCCACCGTCGACCGGATGCTCCCCGGTATCGAGGAGCCCGCCCGCAGCAAGGCCGCGAACCGCCAACTGGAACTCCAGTACGACGATCTCTCGGACGTCTCCGCCGCGCCCGGCGCCGCCGAAGTGCTCGCCACCATCAAGCAGCTGGGACTGCCCTGGGCGGTGGTGACCAGCGCGGACCGCCAGTTGGCCAAGGCCCGCCTCGGTGCGGCTGGGATCGACCCACCTGTCCTGGTGACCGTCGAGGACATCAGCAAGGGCAAGCCCGATCCCGAGGGCTACCTGCGCGCGGCCGAGTTGCTGGAGACCTCGCCCACCTCGTGTCTGGTCGTGGAGGACGCCGAGGTCGGACTGCAGGCGGGACGGGCCGCAGGTGCGATCACGGCCGCCTTGAAGGGCTTGTCCGGCGACGTGAATCTCACCGACCTGCACCAACTCGCCGCACTGCTCGACCAACGAGCCCATGAGTAGCAGCGCCCGCCGGGTCGAGCTGGAGGTCGGCCTGGCGCTAGCGGCCTTGGGCTTCCTACTGGGCGGCCTCGGCGCCTGCGTCGCCGTACTGGCTCGTGACCTCGACGAGCCAGCCGGCCGGCTCGCCCTGCTGCCCTCTGCCTTCGCCCTCGGTCTGCTGATCATCGCCTTCCTCGGACCGATCCTGCTCCGCACCGGCGCGATCACGGCCGTACTACGAGGTGGCGCCCTAGTCTGCGCGCTGGGAGCGGTCCTGGTCGCTGTGGCGCCCAGCTTCATCACTGCGGTGACCGGTGGACTGCTGATCGGTCTTGGTGGAGCGCTGCTGGTCTTGCTCGCACCCCTGCTGCTGAGTGGGCCGACAGCAGCGGCTCGGCTGACGAAGGTGAACGCGGTCGGCAGTGCGACGGGCATCCTGGCGCCGCTGGCCATCGGCGGGCTCGACTCGCTCGGTCCTACCGGTCGTCTGGCGATGCTGCTCGCGGTACCCGCTTTCCTCGTTCTGATCGTGATCGCGGCCCCGGCGAGAGCTGGGCAGAGCCTGGATTCGACCCCGGCGGGGGAGGGGTCACCGTGGCTCAGTGCGTTCCGCGGCTGGTCGCGAGTGGTGCTGGCCGTGGCGGTCGAGTTCTGTTTCGTGGTGTGGTCCGTGGCCCGGCTGGTGGACGCCGGCCTGGCAATCGCGATCGCGGCCCTGCTGGGTAGTGCGTTCCCGATCGGGATGGCGGTCGGACGGTCGATCGGGCCGATCCACTTCCGCGGCTGGGCTCCGTTGGTCCCGGCCCGGGTTGCTGGCACTCAGCGGTTGCCTCTTGGTGAGCTTGTTCGGCTCGCCCGCACTTGTCGTCACCGGACTGCTGCTGGCCGGCCTGGGCGTCGCGCCGCTCTACCCGCTGACCATCGCCGCGCTCGTCGCCACGCCTGGCATCCGGCCGGTCCGGCTGGCGGCCTTGGGTGCGCTCGCCTCGGCGACCGCGATTCTCGCCGCGCCGACCATCCTGGCCGCGCTGGCAACGGTGGTCGACCTCAGCAAGGCCTTCCTGATCACGCTTCCGCTGCTGCTCGTGCTGTTCCTGATCAGCCGGCCACTACGACCGGCCCGCCCGCAGACCGCCGTACGAGCTCAGGCTGAGGTCGGGAGTCCGTAGCGGGCCAACAGGTCACGCAAGGCGTCCGTGCCTTCGGACAGGTCGTAGAGCTCGGCATGCAGGCCCGCGGTCAGGGCGCCTTTGATGTTGCGCTCGTTGTCGTCGATGAAGAGCGTGGACGAGCCCTGCTTGCCGACGGTGTCCAGGATCGCGTGGAAGTACGCCGGGTCCGGCTTGGCCACGCCGAGATCGCAGGAGTAGAAGGTCTGGTCGAACCAGTCGCCGTAGTGCCGCTCGTCGTGCATGATCATCCGGCGGTAGGCCTGCTGGTTCGTCGCCAGGTGGCAACCGATCCCCGCCTTACGGAGCTGCTGGATCAGGTCGACCACGACCGGCTCGGCCTCGAACCAGCGCCATGGCTGCATGGCGTCCTCGATCGGGGTGGCCGATCCCCAGCGCGCCAGTACTTCGGCCACTGCCACGCGGAAGTCGCCTTCGCCACGGATCGACGGCTGCTCGGCGGCCATCAGGTCGAGGATGAACTCCTCGGCCGACTGGTCGGGCCGGATGAAGGTCGCCAGCTCGATGCGCCAGTCGACCGTGGGCCGCTGGATCACTCCATCGGCATCGAACAGGACGGTGTCGATCACGGGGGTCGGCATGCAGCTATCCAATCAGGCGAACTCTGGTAGGTACCGGGATGGTCCAGAAGCGGTCAGGTCGCAAGACGAGCCCTTGACCGGTTCAGTTGGTATGCGCTTACCTTATCTATGTCTGAACATTTGTAGACAAGTTTTCGCGCAAACGAACATCGCGAAATGCCCCTCCCGGTAGCAGTGCGAAGGTGTAGGTGAGGCAGTCCATGGCAGTGAGCAGACGAAAGTTCCTGGCCCTCGGCGCAGGAGGTGCGGCCGCGGCCGCCGGTCTGACCGGGTGCGGCTCGCGCAGCTCGCTCGGCGCTGCCGACGAGCTGAGCATGTGGTGCTGGACCGGATCGGTGAACGACTCGCTGATCGCGACGGCGGAGAAGGGCATCCCGGGCGCCGGCAAGAAGCTGGCGATGACCCGGATCGGCGGCGACTACAAGACGAAGGTGCTGACCTCGCTGGCCGGCAAGTCGCTGGTGCCGGACATCATCGGGATCAACGACGACGTCGCCACCTACTTCCCGAACGCGGACCAGTTCCACGATCTGCGCGAGCTGGGCGCCGACAAGGTGGAGGCCGACTTCCTGCCCTGGAAGTGGAAGCTCGGCATCACCCCCGAGAACAAGATGTTGGCCTTCCCGATGGACACCGGCCCGACCGCGCTGTTCTACCGGCGCGACATCTTCGAGAAGGCCGGCCTGCCCACCGAGCCGGCCGACGTGGCGGCCGCGGCGCCGGACTGGGACAGCTACATCCAGCTCGGCAAGAAGCTCAAGCAGGCGGTGCCCGGCTCGGCCATCACCGACAACATCACCTCGATCTTCAGCTACGCGCTGGCCCAGTTGCCGAAGCGCTACATGACCGCGGCAGGGCAGTACATCGGCGACGCCGACCACATCAGGCAGGCCTGGGACCTGGCCGTCCGGGTCGTCAAGGAAGGCCTGTCGGCCAACGCCCAGTCGGGCAGCACCGACGCCAACGCCGTCGTCACCAACGGCAAGCTGGTCGCCTTCATCGGGGCGGTCTGGTGGGCCCAGTTGGGTCCGAAGAACGCCGCACCGAAGACGAAAGGCCTGTGGCGGGTCACGCCGGCGCCCGGCGGTCCCGGTAACCGCGGGGGTTCCTTCCTCGCGATCACCAAGTACTGCAAGGATCCCGAGGCCGCGTTCGCTTTCATCACCTGGCTGGAGTCGGCGAAGAACCAGGCGGAGTCCTTCCTCGACCCGGTGCTCTTCCCCTCCACCCCGGCCAGCTACACAGACTCCCGGCTGACCGCGCCCGACCCGTTCTTCGGCGGCCAGCGGATCGTCGACGTCTTCGCCGAGTCGGCGAAGAAGTACCCGGGGGCCTACTTCAGCCCCTACGACACGATCATCGGTAACCCGTTGTCGAACGAACTGGTCAACGTCGAGATCGGCAGCAAGTCGTCCGATCAGGCCTGGAAGGACGCGCAGCACCAGATCACCCGCGAACTCACCAGGGCAGGGGCGATCTGAGATGGCCGTCAGTCAGACAGTTGGTCGGCCGGCGACGGATGTGAGCGCGAACACTCCCGACGGACCGCCGAACCGGTTCCGGCAGGCGATGCCGCAGTACGCCGCCGTCTCGCCGTTCTTCATCCTGTTCGCGATCTTCGGCGCCTTCCCGGTGCTGTTCTCGATCTGGCTGTCGCTCCATTCGTGGGACGGGATCGGCCAGCTGAAGTGGGTCGGGCTGGAGCAGTACAGCTACCTGCTCACCGACCCGAGCTTCTGGAAGTCGATCACCAACACCCTGCTCATCTGGGTGATCTCGACCGTTCCGATGCTGCTGCTGGCCCTGGTGATCGCGAACGCGTTGCACAACGCGACGCGGTTCCGCAGCTTCTACCGGATCGCGTACTTCATCCCGAACATCACCTCGGTGGTCGCCGTCACGATGGTCTTCGGTTCGATCTTCAGCAACAACTTCGGCCTGCTGAACGCGTTCCTGCAGTCGATCGGGCTGGACAAGATCGAATGGCTCAGCCAGCCGTGGGGGATCAAGATCGCGATCGCCAGCATCGTCGCGTGGCGCTGGACCGGCTACAACGCGATCATCTTCCTGGCCGGGCTGCAGGCCATCTCGTCCGACATCTACGAGGCGGCCAAGGTCGACGGCGCCTCGTCGCGGCAGATGTTCTGGCGGATCACCGTGCCGTTGCTGCGGCCGGTGATCCTGTTCACCGCGGTCACCTCGACGATCGGCGGTCTGCAGATCTTCACCGAGTCGCAGGTGCTGTTCGGCAGCAGCGGCGCGATCGGCGGGCCCGGTGACGGTGGACTGACGATCGTCTCCTACCTGTACGACAGCGCGTTCGGCAAGAACCAGTTCGGCTACGGGGCCGCGATCGGCTGGGCGCTGTTCATCCTGATCGTGCTGTTCTCGGTGATCAACTGGCGACTGATCGGGGGCGGCGACGACGACCGGATCACCAGCCGGGTCCGCCGCCGCGCGAACCGCAAGATCGCCGCCGAGAAAGCCGCAGCCGACAGTCAGACCGCCGGGAAGGAGCACGCCGATGCGCACTGAACGAGTCCGGACCGTCGTCGGTCATGTCGTACTGATGTTCGGGGTGGTCGTCTCGATCTTCCCGTTCTACTGGATGCTGGTGATGGCCTCGAACACCACGCCGGACATCTTCGCCTACCCGCCGAAGCTGGTGGTCGGCTCGCACCTGTTCGAGAACATGGGGCACGTGCTGGACAACATCGACTTCTTCGGCGCGATGCTGATCACGTTGGTCGCGTCCCTGGGCGTGACCGTGCTGGTGCTCTTCTTCGACTCGCTCGCGGCGTTCGCGTTCGCGAAGTACGAGTTCCCCGGCCGCGACATGCTCTTCGGGGTGCTGCTGGCGACGTTCATGATCCCGACCCAGCTGGCGCTGGTGCCGCAGTTCGTGACACTGGCCGAGTTCGGCTGGATCGGGTCGCTGAAGGCGCTCATCATCCCGGGCGCCGCGAACGCGTTCGGCATCTTCTGGATGCGCCAGTACGCCAAGGGCGCGATCCCCGACGAGCTCATCTCCGCCGCCAAGGTCGACGGCGCCGGCTTCTTCCGGCAGTACCTCACCGTCGGACTCCCCGTACTGCGGCCCGGGCTGGCGTTCCTGGGCATCTTCACCTTCATCAACGTCTGGAACGACTACCTGTGGCCGTTGATAGTGATGACGGACCCGAACAAGCTCACCCTGCAGGTCGCCCTGCAGCAGCTGAACGGTGTGTACGGCACCGACTACAGCATGGTGATGGCGGGAGCGCTGATGAGCGTGATCCCCTTGATCGGTGTCTTCATCATCGGTGGCCGCCACTTCATCGCCGACATCGCCGCCGGCGCCATGAAGTTCTGACCGCAGTTCTGACCCTGCCCGCGCCTTCTTTTAGGGGAACAACCTCTTGTCTTCCACCAAGCTCCGCTGGGGAATCCTCGGCACCGGCAACATCGCTTCCCGGTTCGCAGGTCAGGTTCCGTCCTCGACCACCAACGAGGTGGTCGCGGTCGGCAGCCGAAGCATGGACTCCGCCACCACCTTCGCCGACAAGTTCGGCATCGCCAACAGGCATGCGTCGTACGACGCCCTGCTGGCCGACGAGACCGTCGACGCGGTCTACATCGCCACTCCACATCCGCTCCACCCGGAGTGGGCGATCAAGGCCGCCGAGGCGGGTAAGCACGTGCTGTGCGAGAAGCCGCTCGCGATCAACCGGGCCTGGGCCGCGGCGATCATCGAGGCCGCGGTGCGCAACGACGTCTTCCTGATGGAGGCGTACATGTACCGCTGCCTGCCACAGACCAAGCTGGTCGCGCAACTGATCCGCGACGGCGCGATCGGCAAGGTGCACCAGATCCAGGCGTCGTTCGCGTTCCAGGCGTCTTTCAACGCCGGGAGCCGGATCTTCGCCGACGACCTGGCCGGCGGCGGCATCCTCGACGTCGGCGGCTACCCCGTCTCGTTCGCGCGCCTGATCGCGGGCGCGGCCATCGGAGCGCCGTACGCCGATCCGGCGGCGGTGACCGCGGTCGGTCAGGTCGGCGAGACCGGGGTGGACGAATGGTCGGTCGCGACGCTGTTCTTCGACTCCGGATTGACCGCCCAGGTGAGTACCGGCGTCCGCCTGAACGACGAGAACCGGGTCCGGGTGCTCGGCAGCGAGGGTTACCTCGTGATCGAGGACCCGTGGTTCGCCGGCGACGGCAAGCCCACCCACGTCACCGTGCACAAGGTGGGGGAGGAGCCGCGGGACATCTCCGCGGATCCTGCCTTCATCTACCAGGCCGAGGCCGAGGCCGTCGCGGCCGCGATCGAGGCGCGGCAGGCGCCGGAGATGAGCTGGGACGACTCACTCGGGAACCTGACCGTCCAGGACAAGTGGCGCGAGGCGATCGGGCAGCAGTACGCCAGCGAGCGGGACGACGTACTGATCCCGACCGCGACCGGCCGGCCGCTCGCGAAGCGCGCCGACGCGCCGATGACGTACGGCCAGGTGCCCGGGCTGGCCAAGCCGGTGTCGCGGCTGGTGATGGGCGTCGACAACCAGCCGACGCTGCCGCATGCCGCGATGATCTTCGACGACTTCTTCGAGCGCGGCGGAACCACCTTCGACACGGCGTACATCTACAGCGGTGGACGTGGCGAGAAGCTGCTCGGCCAGTGGATGACGTCGCGCGGCAACCGGGACGACGTCGTGGTCATCGGCAAGGGTGCGCACACGCCGCACTGCGACCCGGAGTCGATCACGCGGCAGCTCGGCGAGTCGCTCGAGCGGCTGCAGACCGACCACGTCGACCTCTACCTGATGCACCGGGACAACGAGGAGATCCCGGTCGGAGAGTTCGTCGACGTGATGGACTCGCACTTCCAGGCCGGCCGGATCAAGGCGTACGGCGGGTCGAACTGGTCGCTGGAGCGGTTCGACGAGGCCAACGAGTACGCGGCGACGCACGGCAAGCAGCCGTTGACGCTGCTGAGCAACCACCTGAGCCTGGCACGGGCGTACGACGTACCCTGGGCTGGTTGCCGTCATGTCAGCGACGACGAGTCGCAGGCGTGGCTGCGTGAGCGGCAGGTGGCGTTGTTCCCGTGGTCGAGTCAGGCTCGCGGGTTCTTCACCGGGCGTGCGAAGCCGGAGGACCGCTCGGACGAGGAACTGGTCCGCTGTTTCTACTCGGACGAGAACTTCGAGCGGCTGCGCCGGGCCCGGGAGCTTGCGGAGGCCCGTGGGGTGGAACCCACGGCGATCGCGCTCGCCTGGCTGCTGCACCAGTCGTACCCGGTGTTCCCGCTGATCGGGCCGCGGCAGATCTCGGAGACGCGGACCTCGATGCCGGGCCTGTCGGTCGAGCTGTCTGCCGAAGAAGTGGCGTGGCTTACACAGGTGTAGTCCATGGTGGGACGGAATTGGTCGAGCAGCGTCTCCTATGTAACATGGTCTGTCGGTGTCTCGACCCTAAACACGGAGAATCATGTCTAAGAAGTGCGATGTTTGTGACAAGAAGCCGATGTTCGGCAACAGTGTTGCGCGGCTGGGTAAGGGCGCGATGATCCGTCGGGTCAAGAAGCGCACGTCGCGGCGGTTCGACCCGAACATCCAGACGATGCGCGCGGTCATCAAGGGCACGCCCACGAAGCTCAAGGTCTGCACGTCCTGCATCAAGGCGGGCAAGGTCCAGCGCGTAGTCGGCTAGGACTTCCTGCCCCTTGACGGGGCACACCTCCGTGTAGGGCCTGACCAGGCGCCCGGGATTCTCCCGGGCGCCTCGTCGCGTTCCCCGTGCTACGGGCACTCGGCGATGACGGTGATTTCTCGGCGGTTGTGGTGGAGTTGGCGGGCGTGCAGTACGTCGTACTGCTTGCTGAGGAGCTCGATGCCGCGGCGGGCCGCGTCGAGGGGGTTCTTACCGCCGCCCTTGAGGGTGACGACGGCCAGGGCGCCGCGGCTCAGGTGCGGTACGGCGTCCAGCATCACCCGGGCGCTCAGCACCTGGTCCATCCGCATGTCGTTCACCACGATGTCGAAGTAGATCCGGTTCTGCCGGAAGAACTCTCCGGCGGTCGTCGCCACGTGGTGGACCTTCCGATCGGCCGTCACCCGCGGATCGAGCTCACCCGGATCGACCGACCACATCTCCTGCCCGTGCTGACGCAGGATCCGCGTCCAGCCACCCGGACTCGCGCCGAGATCCAGCCCCTTGCCGCCGGGCGGCAGGTCGAGCCCGAACGTCTGGATCGCCTCTTCGAGCTTGAACTCCGACCGCGACACCCGCTCGTCCGACCGAGCCAGCCGCATCCGCCCACCCGGCCAGTCCGACAGGCTGTACTCCAGCCGGTTCAGGCCGAAGATCACCGTCTTGGCGGAGACGAAGCACGACACCACCACGTCCTGGCCGGCCCGGCTGACCGTGACTCCGCGGGCGCCCAGGGCCTCGTCGAGCCGGTGGTAGTACGACCCGCCGCTCCCGGGGCCGTCGGTCCAGGTCTGAACGGCCAGCGCCTGTGGGTGCCGCGGCAAAGCTTCCAGCACGAGGTCGGCCAGCTCGTGCGGCTCCGGCACGTCGCCCGGCTTGAAACTCGCCAGCTCCACCGTCAGATGCCGCACGAAGATGATCCGGCCGCTGTCGCAGGCGCTCGCCAGCTCCTCGACCGACGGCCCACCGCTGACGATCCGGCCCAGGTCCGCACTGACCCGTTCGATCCTGACCCCGCCGCCGAACTCACCGCGGATCTCGCGAACCGCCAGGTCGTAACTGTCGGTCGCCACCGAGAACAAGATCTCCACACCCCACCCTAAGCCGCGCGTGGTGGGTGGTGGCGGACCTGCAGGCCATCAGTGGTGGGGAGCGCGGTAGGTGGCTGAGCGGGGCGGGTGGGTGCCAGCCGTGAATGCGGGCTGTACTGATGGGCTGGCGGTCCGGTGTGTGTGGTGGAGGGCGGTGGTGCCGGCGGTCCCGGACGTGGAGCGGTTGGGCGGGGACCGGTTAGCCTTCCGGGCGTGGAAGAGTTGACGGTTGGGGTGCTGCGGAGCTGGGCCCGGGTGGCGCTGGCGGAGCTGGGGCGGGCGCGGGCGGAGATCGACGAGCTCAACGTGTACCCGGTGCCGGACGGCGACACCGGCACCAACCTGTACCTGACCTGGGAAGCCGCGTGCGACGCGTTGCCCGAGGGGGAGCTGACCTTTGCGGAGGCGGTCCAGGCGTTCGGCCGGGGTGCGTTGCTCGGCGCGCGGGGCAACTCCGGGGTGATCACCTCCCAGCTCGTCCGGGCCTGTGGCCTGCGGCTCGCGGAGAACCTGCCGCGGGACCAGGAGGCCGACGCCGGCTCGGTCCTGGCCGATCCGCGGATGAGCGAGGCGGCGGCGTTCGCCGATGCGCTCGTGTTCGCCGCTGATGCCGCGTACGGCGCGGTCGCCAAGCCCGTCGAGGGCACCATGCTCACGGTCGCCCGCGCGGCGGCGAACGGGGCTCTGGCGGCTGCCAATGAGGGCAAGGCCCTCGCCGAGGTTTGTCTGGCCGCCGTCGCCGCCGCCCGCCTGGCTCTCACCAAAACCACAGAGCAACTGGCCGTACTCCGCCGCGCCGGTGTCGTCGATGCAGGTGGAGCTGGTCTCGTCGTCATCCTCGGCGCCATGGAGTCGGTCCTGTCCGGCCGCCCACCGGGTGAACACACTGGCGTCCCCCGGCGAGTCCCGGCGACCGCAAGTGCCAGGGGAGCGAGCGGACCTGGAGTGGAAGCGAGTGGCGAGTCCGGGAGTGGTCGGGTGGGTCTTGCCGAGGGCGCCGGTGGTGAGGCGCAGGGAGGCGACCTGGAGCCCGACGGACCGGCGTACGAGGTGATGTATCTGCTGGATGCGCCGGACGATCGGATCGGGGACTTCCGGCGGGCGCTGGCCGGGCTGGGGGACTCTGTGGTGGTCGTGGGCGGCGACGAGTTGTGGAATGTGCATGTGCACACCGACGACGTGGGTGCCGCGATCGAGCAGGGGATCGGGACCGGGCGACCGCACCGGATCCGGGTGACGCACTTCGCGGACATGGTTCCGCATCCGCCGATCGCGAGCCGGGCGGTGATCGCAGTGGCCGCGGGAGACGGGCTGGCGAAACTGTTCGTGGAGGCCGGTGCGGTGGTGGTGAAAGGCGGCCCGGGAAGGCGGTGCTCGACCGGTGAGCTGCTGGCCGCGATCGAGCAGTCGGGCGCGCCGGAGATCGTGATCCTCCCCAACGACAAGGACTCCATCGCCGTCGCCGAGGCAGCCGCGACCGCGGCCCGCCAGGATGGCATCCGGGTGGCGGTGATCCGGACCCGCGCGCAGGTCCAGGGGCTGGCGGCGATCGCCGTCCACGACCCCGGGCGAAGCTTCGACGATGCCGTCAACCAGCTCTCCGCGGCCGCCGGCCAGACCCGGCACGGCGCCGTCACGATCGCCGTCAAGGACGCCTGGACGATGGCCGGCACCTGCAGGATCGGCGACGCGCTGGGCGTGGTGGACGGCGATTTCGCCTTGATCACCGAGGATCTGGCCGCGGCCGCGACCGGCGTGGCCGACCGGCTGCTGGGTGGCGGCGGCGAGCTGATGACGGTGGTCCGCGGCGAGCACGCGAGCCCCGAACTGGTCGACGCGCTGGTCCGGCACGTACGCCGGAACCGCAAAGATGTCGACGTCGTGGTGTACGACGGTGGTCAGGAGAGATACCCGTTGCTGATCGGGGTGGAATGAAGACGGACATCGACCGGAAGCTTCGCGACTTCGTCGGCGCGAAGACGGCCAAGACGTTCACCGAGGTGCTCGGGATCGAGACCGTCGGCGAACTGCTGCGGTACTACCCGCGGCGGTATCTGAAGAAGGGTGAGCTGACGCCGTTCGACGAGCTCGAGGTCGGCGACCAGGCGACCGTCAGCGGGCGGGTCAAGCGGGTCACCGTCCGCTCGCTCGACTCCAAGCTGGAGATCAAGCCCGAGGACGTCAACAAGTACCGGCGGCACAAGACGATCACCAAGGTGGTCGTCAGCGACGGCCGCAACGATCTCGAGCTCGCCTTCTTCAACCAGCCCTGGCTGACGAACAAGCTGACCGTCGGGACCGCCGCCCTGTTCTGGGGCGAGGTGACGATGTTCCGCGACATCATGCAGCTCAAAGGTCCGGGCACCGAGATCCTCGACGAGGAGGACCTGAGCGAGGCGGAGATCGAACGCCGGGCCAAGCCGTTCCGGCCGCTCTACCCGGCCACCGCGAAGCTGCCGACCGCGACGATCGAGCGCAGCATCAAGATCGTGCTCGACAACCTGGACGACGTCGAGGACCCGCTGCCGGAGCTGATCCTCGGCCAGGAGAAGCTGATCGGCCTGCGGGAGGCGCTACAGAAGGTGCATCTTCCGGACACCGAGCAGGACTGGCTGGCCGCGCAGAAGCGATTCCGGTTCGAGGAAGCCCTGGTGATGCAGACGATCCTGGCCCAGCGCCGGGCCGTCACCGACGCGCTGAAGGCGATCCCGCGGGCCAGGACCGGCGGCGGCCTGCTGGACGACTTCGACGCCCGGCTGCCGTTCAAGCTCACCGCCGGGCAGACCGAGGTCGGCGACGAGATCTTCGCCGACATTGCCCGGCCGCATCCGATGCACCGGCTGCTGCAGGGTGAGGTCGGTTCCGGCAAGACGATCGTGGCGCTCCGGGCGATGCTCGCCGTGGTGGATGCCGGCGGTCAGGCGGCCCTGCTGGCCCCGACCGAGGTGCTCGCCACTCAGCACCACAAGACCCTGACCAAGATGCTCGGCGAGCTGGCCGAGGCGGGCATGCTCGGCGGCGCCGACCGAGCGACCCGGGTGGGACTGCTCACCGGCTCGCTGAACGCGGCAGCCCGGCGTACGGCGATGTTGGACGCGGCCAGTGGCGCCGCCGGGATCGTCGTCGGCACGCACGCGTTGCTCGAGGACAAGGTGCAGTTCGCGGATCTCGGCCTGGTCGTGGTCGACGAGCAGCACCGGTTCGGGGTGGAGCAGCGGGCGGCGCTGAGCCAGAAGTCGGGCGAGAACACCCCGCACGTGCTGGTGATGACGGCGACCCCGATCCCGCGGACCGTCGCGATGACCGTCTTCGGGGACCTGTCTGTCTCGACGCTGACCGAGCTGCCGGCCGGACGGTCGCCGATCATGAGCTCCGTGGTGCCGGCCAAAGACAAGCCGGCCTGGCTCGTCCGCGCCTGGGAGCGGGTCCGCGAAGAGGTCGCCAAGGGCCATCAGGCGTACGTCGTCTGCCCGCGGATCGGCGACGAGGTGAAGAACGCCGCGGACGAGGAGGGCGAGTTCGCCACGGCCGCCGACCAGGCGGATGCGAAGGGCAAGCCGCCGCCGGCCAAGTCGGTGCTGGAGACCGCTGAGCTGCTCGCGCAACCGCTGGCCGGGCTGCGGCTGGAGATCCTGCACGGGCGGCTGCCGGCCGACGAGAAGGACTCGGTGATGACCCGGTTCGCGGCCGGCGAGATCGACGTCCTGGTCGCGACCACGGTGATCGAGGTCGGCGTGGACGTGCCGAACGCCTCGACCATGGTGGTGATGGACGCGGACCGCTTCGGCATCTCCCAGCTCCACCAGCTCCGCGGCCGGGTCGGCCGGGGCAAGGTGCAGGGTCTCTGCCTGCTGGTGACGGACAGCTGGGACGCCAGCAGTGCGCGGGCACGGCTGGATGCTGTGGCCGCGACAACGGACGGCTTCGAGCTGTCCCGGATCGACCTGGAGACCCGTCGCGAGGGCGACGTCTTGGGGGTCGCGCAGTCCGGCAAGCGGAGCAGCCTGAAGTTGCTGAGCGTGCTGCGCGACGAGGAGATCATCGTCAGTGCCCGGCATGTGGCCAACTCGATCGTCTCCGTCGACCCCGAGCTGACGACGTACCCGTCACTGCGTTCGTACCTGGACAGCGTGCTCGCGTCCGAGGCCACCGACTACTTGGAGAAGACGTGACTCGGATCATCGGCGGTGCGGCCGGCGGCCGGCGCATCGTAGTACCGCCTGGGAGCGGGACGAGACCGACCACGGACCGGCTTCGCGAGGCGATGTTCTCGTCCCTGGAGGCCGAGTTCGGCAGTTTCGACGGCCTCGCCGTGATGGACCTGTACGCCGGCAGCGGGGCGATCGGCCTGGAGGCGTTGTCGCGCGGAGCCGCTCGGGTGGTGCTGGTGGAATCGGACCGGACGGCGGCCGACGTGGTCGCCGCGAACGTCAAGGTGGTCGGCCTGCCGGGCGCCACCGTGCTCACCAGGCCGGCCGAGAAAGTTGCCTCCGGCGACAATTCGGCGGGGCCCTTCGACCTGGTCTTCGCCGATCCGCCGTACAAGCTGGAAACCCTTGAACTGCAGGAGGTTCTCACCTCGTTGCGGGACAACGGGTGGCTGACCGAGGACGCCGTCGTGGTGGTCGAGCGGGGCAAACGCGAGCCGTGGGAGTGGCCGGAGGGGTTCTCCGCGCTGCGCGATCGCAAGTACGGCGAGGCCCGGATTTGGTACGGTCACCGCCATGATCAAGGCACCGGCGTGAACGGGGCGTCTTCGTGAGTACAGCCGTGTTTCCGGGTTCCTTCGACCCGCCCACGAACGGGCATCTCGACGTGATCACCCGGGCCGCGGCAGCCTTCGACGAGGTGATCGTGGCCGCCGGGGTGAACCAGTCCAAGCAGCGGCTGTTCAGCGTCGAAGAGCGGGTCGAGATGCTGACCGAGCTCGCCGCTGCCGTCTCCGCGAGCACCGGCGGCACTGTCCGGGTCGGCACCTTCGAAGGGCTGCTGGTCGACTACTGCCGGGCCGAGGGCGCGGGAGTGATCATCAAAGGGCTGCGCTCCGGTGGCGATTACGACTACGAACTGCAGATGGCGCAGATGAACCGGAAGTTGTCCGGGGTCGATACGCTTTTCGTGCCGGCCGCTCCGGAGAACGGTTACATCTCGTCCAGCCTGGTGAAGGAGATCGCCAAGCTCGGCGGCGAGGTATCCGCTTTCCTGCCACCTTCGGTGCATGCCCGACTGCTCGCCAAGCTCGGTTGAGACACAACTGTCGGCCCCGGATTGGGCGACCGGCCGGTAAGTTGGTAATGTTATCCCTCGGTCTCGACGAGGCCGAGATTTTGCCTGCCCACGCCTGAAAGGGATGTCCTGAGCGCCTTGGACCCGCGGTCCCCACTCGTGATCGAAACCCACGAGCTGTCACGCCGCGCCGGGTCCCAGCGCGAAGTCTCCTTCACGGCAGCGGCACCGGCTGATCTCGGAATCGACGTGATCGGCGTCCCCGAGGGCGACCCGATCCAGTTCGATCTTCGACTGGAAGCGGTGGTCGAAGGGGTGCTCGTGACCGGGACGGCCAGTGGCCGGCTGGTCGGGGAGTGCGCGCGGTGCCTGGTCGATGTCGAGGACGATTTCCTCGCCGATGTCCAGGAGCTGTACGTCTACCCGGAGAGCGACGCCGAGCCTGACGAGGCCAGCCGGATGGAGGGCGATCTGATCGACCTCGAGCCGGCGTTGAGGGACCAGGTGGTGCTCGCGCTGCCGTTCCAGCCCTTGTGTGCGGACGACTGTCCGGGACTGTGCCCCGAGTGTGGGGTGCGCCTGGTGGAGGAGCCCGGTCACAAGCACGAGGACGGGGTCGACCCGCGTTGGTCCGCACTGAGTGGCCTGCTCCCGCAGGATGAAAAACCGTAAGACCGCACACCCAATTTCCAGCCAGCCGGCCGGGTCGCAAGCCCCCGGCCGAACCGAGGAGTCATAACCGTGGCCGTTCCGAAGCGGAAGATGTCGCGCAGCAACACCCGGAGCCGCCGGGCGCAGTGGAAGGCCACTGCCCCCTCGCTGGTCACCTGCGTGAACCCCGCCTGCCGCGCCAAGCACCTGCAGCACACCGTCTGCCCGACCTGCGGCCAGTACGGCGCCAAGGGCGAGCGTCGCCAGGTCGTCGAGAGCTAAACGGCAACCCTCCCAGTGAACTCTGCCAACACTGAGTCGATCCCCAGCGGGGGGCTCTACGCCGAGCTGAACCAGCGGCTCGGCGTATCGCTGGCTGACCCCTTACTGGAGCACGCCTTCACCCACCGTTCTTTCGCGTACGAGAACGGTGGGTTGCCGACCAATGAGCGGCTGGAGTTCCTCGGGGACTCCGTGCTCGGCGTCATCGTCACGGAGTCGCTGTTCCGCAACCATCCGGACCTCTCCGAGGGCCGGCTGGCCAAGCTGCGTGCGGCCGTCGTCAACATGCGTGCGCTGGCCGGCGTAGCCCGTGACCTGAAGCTGGGCAAGTACCTTCGGCTCGGCCGGGGCGAGGAAGCCACCGGCGGCCGCGACAAGTCGTCGATCCTGGCGGACTGTGTGGAGGCGCTGATCGGCGCCGTCTACCTGGACCGCGGGTTCGAGGTCGCCGGCCGGGTGGTGCACACCCTGTTCGACGAGCTGATGGAGTCGTCGGCGCGGCTCGGTGCCGGCCTGGACTGGAAGACGAGCTTGCAAGAGCTGGTCGCCCAGCTCGGCGTCGGCGTGCCGGAGTACGTGATCGCCGAGTCCGGGCCGGACCACGCCAAGACGTTCGAGGCGCGGGTCCGGATCGGTGCCGACACCTACGGGCACGGGATCGGCCGGAGCAAGAAGGAAGCCGAGCAGCAGGCCGCCGAGACCGCCTGGAAGGCCCTGCGCGCCGCGCATCCGGACAGCATCGACCCTTCGCAACAGCCTTGAACGGTGCCTGAGCTCCCGGAGGTAGAGGTCGTACGCCGCGGGCTCGCGGAATTCACCACCGGCAGGACGATCGACGCTGTCGACGTCCTGCATCCGCGTCCGGTCCGACGGCACCTGCTCGGGCCGGACGATTTCGTCGCCCGGCTGAAGGGTCAGGTCTTCGCCGCGCCCGCCCGCCGGGGCAAGTACCTGTGGCTGCCGCTGGCATCCGGTGACGCGGTGCTGACCCATCTGGGCATGAGCGGCCAGTTCCGGGTCCAGCCCGTCGGAGCCGAGGACGAGAAGCATCTGCGGGTCAGGTTCCGGTTCGCCGACGACGGCGGAGAGGTCCGTTTTGTGGACCAGCGGATGTTCGGTGGTCTGTCGTACTCCGAGGGTGGCGCCGAACTGCCCGCGGAGATCGCGCACATCGCCCGCGACCCGTTCGATCCGCTCTTCGACGACGACCTTTTCGTCGCCTCGATCCGGCGCCGCAAGACCGGGCTGAAGCGGGCACTGCTGGACCAGACGCTGATCAGCGGAGTCGGGAATATCTATGCCGACGAGGCTTTGTGGCGCGCCAAGCTGCACTACGCCAAGGCCACCGAGACGCTGAAACCCTTGCAGGCAAGGGAAATACTCCAGCATGCCCGGGAAGTGATGGGTGCCGCGCTGGACGTCGGCGGGACCAGCTTCGATGCCCTTTATGTCAACGTGAACGGGGAATCCGGCTACTTCGAGCGCGGTCTGGCGGTGTACGGGCAGGAAGGTTCGCCGTGCCCGCGCGACGGCCGCCCGATCCGCCGCGAACCGTTCATGAACCGTTCCTCGTTCCGTTGCCCGAAGTGTCAGCCCGTGCCGCGACACGCCCGGTGGTGAGCGAGATATCGTTAAATGACGTACCCCAGGTTGACCCTTGGCTTAGCCGGTGTCACTCTAAAAGACGGCACACTTTTCTGCGCTCCATGCCATCACCGGGCCCAGGGGCGCCAACTGCCAGAACCCTTCCGGAGGACAGCACAATGGCCAAGGCTCTTTTAGGGCACCTTGGAGGCACTGACCCGCGCATGCTCGAGCAGGTTCGTCTGCTCAATAGGCGTGTCGCCGATCTGGAAGCGCACGTGATGCGCTTGCAGGCAGAGAACGACCATCTGGTCGCAGCCGTTCACGAGGAACGACTGCTCACGGTAGACGAGGCTCTGCGCGCCCCCGCTTCGGTCTGAGTTCAGCCGAAGCCGCACCACATCACCGTCCGCACCACCCACGGCGGCGGCCCCCGTCCGGGCCACCGCCGCGTCTTTTCGGGCAGCGGAGCATGTCTGATGCCCGAACGGCAGCTGTGCTGTCGGTAGAATGACGAATTGGAACTCTTCCCCCGGGTAGCGGCAGCATCACCAGCAGTTACGACGGTTCCTGTCGGTACCGTCTGTCCACTCACGGGTTGGGAGCCTCGCTTTGTACCTCAAGAGCATGACGCTCCGAGGATTCAAGTCATTCGCGTCGGCCACGACGATGAACTTCGAGCCGGGGATCACCTGCATCGTCGGTCCCAACGGTTCCGGTAAGTCCAATGTCGTCGACGGTCTCGCCTGGGTGATGGGCGAGCAGGGCGTCAAGTCGCTGCGTGGCGGCAAGATGGAAGACGTCATCTTCGCCGGTACGTCGGGTCGCGCCCCGCTGGGCCGCGCCGAGGTCGTGCTGACCATCGACAACACCGACGGCGCGCTCCCGATCGACTATGCCGAGGTCACGATTTCGCGGACGATGTTCCGCAACGGTGGCTCCGACTACCAGATCAACGGCCAGAACTGCCGGCTCCTCGACGTACAGGAACTGCTCAGTGACTCCGGAATCGGCCGGGAGATGCATGTCATCGTCGGCCAGGGCCAGCTCGACTCGATCCTGCGTGCCACGCCCGAAGGGCGCCGCGGCTTCGTCGAGGAGGCCGCCGGCGTACTGAAGCACCGCAAGCGCAAGGAGAAGGCGCTGCGGAAGCTGGAGTCGACCGAGGGCAACGTGCACCGGCTCGGCGACCTGATCGCCGAGATCCGCCGGCAGTTGAAGCCGCTCGGGCGCCAAGCGGAGGTGGCGCGCCGGGCCGTGACGATCCAGGCGGAGGTCCGGGACGGGCGGTCGCGGCTGCTCGCCGACGACATCGTCCAGGCGCAGTCCGCGCTGGAGGCCGAGCTCAAGGACGAAGCGGCGCTGACCGAGAAGCGTGCCCAGATCGAGGCAGCGCTGCGCGAGGCCCGCGATCTCGAGGCGACGCTGGAAGACGCGCTGCGCACGGATGCTCCGGCGCTGCAGGCCGCGCAGGACACCTGGTACCAGCTGTCCGGCTTCGGCGAGAAGATCAAGGGCACCGCGCGGATCGCCGCGGACCGGATCCGCTCGCTCAACGACGAGGCCGACGAGCCCCGCGCGGGGCGCGATCCCGACGAGCTCGAGCTGGAGGCTGCCCGGGTCCGTGAGACCGAGGCGCAGATCGAGGCCGAGGTCGAGGCCCACTCCGAGCTGCTGGCCGAGGCCGTCGAGCGCCGCCAACAGCTGGAAGCGCAGCACGCCGAGGAGGAGCGCCGGATCGCGGCGCTGATCCGGGCCCGCCGCGGATCGTCGCGAAGGACTTGCCCGGCTGACCGGGCAGGTGAACGCGCTGAAGAGCCGTGCGTCCGCAGCCGAGTCCGAGATCGGCCGTCTCGCCGCGAACCAGCGCGAAGCTGAGCAGCGGGCCGCGAAGGCGCAGCACGACTTCACCGCGCTGGAGACGCAGGTCGCCGGCCTCGATGCCGGTGAGAAGGGTCTGGACGACCAGTTCGAGGCCGCGCAGAGCGTGCTGGACGAGCTGGAAGAGCGGCTCACCAAGCTCCGCGCCGAGGAACGCGACGCCGAGCGGGAGCGGACCGGCCTGGCCGCCCGCAAGGAGGCCCTGGAGATCGGGCTGAACCGCAAGGACGGGGCCGGTGCACTTCTGGCCGCCTCGGAGCAGGTGACCGGCCTGATGGGCTCGGTCGCCGCCTTGCTGAGCGTGCGGCCCGGATACGAGACCGCTATCGCCGCCGCGCTGGGCGAAGCCGCCGACGCTGTCGCGGTGACACATACCTCCGCGGCTGTCGAGGCCGTCGGGCATCTGAAGGAGCACGATCTCGGCCGCGCCGGGATGCTGCTCGGCGATGCGCCGGCCGAGGACTACGCGTCCTGGCCGCAGCTGCCGTACGGCGCGAAGTACGCGGTCGAGGTTGTCGAGTGCCCGGAGACCCTGCGCCCGGCGTTGCGCCGGCTGCTCCGCAAGGTCGCCGTCGTCGAGGACATTCCTGCGGCCAGGTCGCTG
This sequence comes from Kribbella qitaiheensis, assembly GCF_014217565.1. Lineage (NCBI taxonomy): Bacteria > Bacillati > Actinomycetota > Actinomycetes > Propionibacteriales > Kribbellaceae > Kribbella > Kribbella qitaiheensis. The sequence goes on along the minus strand of NZ_CP043661.1, from coordinate 1,412,573 downwards.
ATCCAGCACCTGCCCGACATCACCGCGACCACCCGCGTCGGCGACGTACTGGGTGCGCACTTCGCGTACGGCGGATCGGACGCCGCACCGAGCCTGATCGAGGTGCAGTCCGCGGTCGACGAGGCCGCCGAGAAGCTGATCGAGGCCACCGCGCGGAGCGAGCGGCTGCGGTTCGAGCTGGCGGCGCTGGAGCGCGAGCGGGAGCAGCAGAAGCAGTCTGTTGAGATCACTCTGGCCCGGTTGCACGAGTCGGACGCGGCAATGGCCGCGGTGGCTGAGCAGTTGGCGCAGTTCGGGTCGCTGGCGAAGGCGTCCCGTGGCGAGGCTTCCCGGATGGCCGAGGCGATCGCGGCCGCGGCGGAGGAGCGCGACAAGAACCTCTCCGGCCTGGCCGATCTCGAACAGCGGCTGAACGACGCCGAGACCTACGGCGACGACGACGGCGACGAGCCCGACGCGGACGAGCGCGACCGGCTGGCCGAGGCGGCCAAGAACGGCCGGGCCGCCGAGATGGAGGCGCGGCTGGCGCTGCGGACCACCGAGGAGCGGGCCCGGGCGTTGTCCGGGCGGGCCGACTCGCTGGAGCGCGCGGCCCGGCAGGAGCGGGAGGCGCGGGCTCGTGCGATCGCTCGGGCTTCCCGGCGTGCACGTCAGTCCGAGGCGGCGCAGGCCGTGCATCTGGCGGCTGGACACGTGCTGGCGCGGCTGGAGAACTCGTTGCAGCTGGCCGCCACCGAGCGGTCGGCCATCCAGGCTGAGCGGGCGGACCGTGAGCAGAACCTGGCGCAGGCCCGATCGGCGACACGGAACCTGAGCAGCGAGCTGGAGCAGCTGACCAACACCGTGCACCGGGACGCACTGGCTCGCGCCGAGCAGAAGATGCGGCTCGAAGCGCTGTACGAGAAGGCGCTCGGCGAGCTCGGGACCGAGGTGGAGACGCTGATCGCGGAGTACGGACCGGACCAGCTGGTCCCGCCGCTGCCCGCGACCGACGCCGACGCCGCACAGCCGGAGCTCGAGGTCGAGGGCGAGCCGTTCGACCGGGTCAAGGTCGCCAAACGGCTGAAGACGGCCGAACGCGCGCTCGGTCAGCTGGGGCGGATCAACCCGCTCGCGCTGGAGGAGTTCGACGCGATGGAGGAGCGGCACCGCTTCCTGTCCGAGCAGCTCGAGGACCTGAAGAAGTCCCGGCGCGACCTGATGGACATCGTCAAAGAGGTCGACGACCGGGTCGAACAGGTCTTCACCGAGGCGTACCGCGATGTCGAGGTCGCCTTCGAACACGTCTTCAGCCGGCTGTTCCCCGGTGGTGAGGGCCGCCTGGTCCTGACCGACCCGAGCGACATGCTCAGCACCGGCATCGACGTCGAGGCCCGCCCGCCGGGCAAGAAGGTCAAGCGGCTGTCGCTGCTGTCCGGTGGTGAGCGCTCGCTGGTAGCGGTGGCGTTCCTGGTCGCGCTGTTCAAGGCCCGCCCGTCGCCGTTCTACATCCTCGACGAGGTCGAAGCCGCGCTGGACGACACCAACCTCGGCCGACTGCTGGAGATCTACGAAGAACTCCGCGAGAACAGCCAGCTCCTGGTCATCACCCACCAGAAGCGCACCATGGAGGTAGCCGACGCCCTCTACGGCGTCACCATGCGAGGCGACGGCGTCTCCGCGGTCATCTCCCAACGAATCCGAGAAGCCGAGCCCGCCTAGTACTACGCCCACGCAGCTCCTGCGTCGCCGTTCGTGGACTGGTGTGTCGGGGGGGGGCCCTATGGGTTGGTCAAGTCGGCGAGCATGCTTGAGCAGGTCGGCTAGCACCGAGGCCCAGCCGCGTCTGGGAAGCCCCGTTGCCTGCGGTGTGGACGTCTTTGTGCATCGGCTGAGTGTTCTCGGCCGGTCGCGTTGCTCAGGTCGTGCCCAAAGGCGCGGTACGCCGGCGTCGGTTGCCGGCCTCTGTGCATCCGGTGAGCATTTTTCGGCGGCGGAACGCTCAGCCGGTGCACAAAGCCGCCGTACTTGGGGGCTGGAGTTGGCGAAGCCAGCCAGTCGGCTTGGCTTCATCCCCCGCAGAGCTGGCGACCGTGCGCTCAGATGGCGGTGTCTCGGTCCGCGAATAAGGGGGTTCGGGGCGGGCGGTGGTCGCTAGGTTGGGGGGGCGGGGCTTGAGGACTGATTGGTTCGGAGGAGTGGATGAGGTTTCGGGCTGCTGGTGTTGAGGACGCACACCAGGTCGCATTGCTGCATGCGGATAGTTGGCGGCGGCATTATCGGGGGGCTTATGCCGACTCGTTTCTTGATGGGGATGTGGTGACCGAGCGGGATGCGGTGTGGGCCGGGAGACTTGCTGCGTCGGGCGGGAGTGCGACGGTTCTTGCGGAGGAGGGCGGGGAGCTGCTCGGGTTCGTTCACGTGGACTTCGATCGCGACCCCGGGTGGGGGAGTCTGGTTGACAACCTTCACGTTCACCACGGCCGGCAGGGCGGCGGCATCGGTAGAGAGTTGATGGTTCGTGCAGCTCGGGCGGTCGTCGACGAAGCGGGTAGTGACGCGATGTACCTGTGGGTGCTTGAGCAGAACGTCGCTGCACAGGGCTTCTACCAGGCGATCGGCGGCGTGAACGTGGAGAAGGCCGCCGTACCGCCACCCAGTGGTGACCCGACCCGGCTGAACGGCACTCCGAGTTGCCTCCGCATGGTCTGGCCCGACGCCTCGCGACTCATGTCAGACCGTTGAGACCTGACGCCTGACCTGGTACCGCGCCCATGCAGCACCTCCGTCGCCGGCTGGTAGAGGCCCCACGCGGCTCCTCCGTAGGGCGCTGGTTGGTGCTGCCCACCATGGTTCGCCGCCACCTGGTTCCCGGGGTGCGGGTGGACCCTGGGATCGGGTCCGCTGACGCGATGTTCGGCCGATAGCGCGCTATAAGTCCGGCAGCGGACGAAAAACCCGGCAGCCGACGACCCGAACCCGCCCTCGTCGAGCAGGCTGAGCGGCGTTCGACCGGTAGCACCTGACACAACGCGAGACCGGGTGCCTTGTGCCCCAGATGAGCACGGGGAATTCCCGCTGGTGCGGTCAGGACGAGACGATAGCCCGGCCGATCGGATGAACCGATCGGCCGGATCGTCCGTGTGGGTGGTGTCGAACAGTCGATCACCATCCAGCCAAGGAGATCCACCATGAAGCGCTACGCCCTCATCGCCGGAACGGCCGTACTCGGTCTGTCCGCGCTGACCGCCTGCGGTGGCGGCAACGACACCCCGGCCGCACCGCAGAACAGCACCAGCCAGTCGGGCAGCGGGCAGTCCGCCGGCGCGAAGCTCGCCACTGCTGACGTCGCGAGCTTCGGGAAAGTAGTTGTCGACGGCACCGGTCGCACCCTCTACGTGTTCGACAAGGACGCCGCCGGCCCGTCGAAGTCCAACTGCGACGGGAAGTGCGCCGCGATGTGGCCGCCGGTGATGGCCGGGGACGCTGCACCGCAACTGGACGGGGTGGACGCCTCTCTGGTCGGCACAGTGGCCAGGACCGACGGCAGTAAGCAGGTCACGCTGGCCGGTCTGCCGCTGTACCAGTTCGCCAAGGACACCAAGGTCGGCGACGCCAAGGGCCAGGCCTTCGGCGAGGTCTGGTGGGTTGTCGGCGCGGACGGCAAGAAGGTCACCACGCAGGCCTCCGACAGCGGCAACTCGGGCTACTGAGTCACCGATGGATCCGGCCGGTTGCGTTCTGCAGGGTCCCGCTCGGGGCCCTGCAGTGTGCAGTGTTGACACATCGCCTATCGTACGAACCACCGTGACGATCGAGGCCGGGAGGACTGCGGTGGGTGACGTGGACCGCCGTCTGGACTCGGCAGAGGTGTTGATCCGGTCGTTGTACGCCGAACACGGGCGCAGCGTGCTGGCCTACGCGACCAGGTTGACCGGTGATCGGGCGGCCGCCGAGGACGTCGTACAGGAGACTCTGGTCCGGGCATGGAAGCATGCCGACGACCTCACCAGCGGCAAGGGCTCGGTTCGCGGCTGGCTGCTGACTGTGGCTCGCAACATCGTCACCGACCGGGCCAGGGCGCGAGCAGTCCGGCCTGCCGAGGTGGCAGAGGTGGCGGACCGCCCGCCGGTCGAGGGTGACCACTCCGAGGCGGTCGTGAACACCATGGTGGTGCTGGACGCGCTGGACCAGGTGTCGCCCGAGCACCGCGAAGTACTGGTCGAGCTGTACTACCGCGGCCGGTCCGTGACCGAGGCGGCCAAGGAACTGGGTGTTCCGCCCGGTACCGTGAAATCGAGATCGTATTACGCCCTCCGTGCGCTGCGCACCGTGATGGGCCCGCAAGGGGAGGTGGCCAGATGAGCGAGCACGATCACTCACAGCTGGGCGCCTATGCCCTGGGCGCGCTGGAGCCGGACGGGGTCCGCGAGGTCGACGAGCACCTGGCCGGCTGCGCCGAGTGCCGGGCCGAGCTGGTCGAGCTGGAGGAGATGAAGGAGTTCCTCGGCGAGGTCCCGCCGGAGGCGTTCCTGGACGGTCCGCCGACCGATGGCGATCTGCTGCTGCAGCGGACCCTGCGCCAGGTGCGCTCCGAGTCTGCTCCAAGTCCGGTGGTCGCTGCTACACCCGGTGCTCCCAAGAAGCCCGCACGGTGGCTGGCGGTGGCCGCGGCCCGTAGTCGTGATCGCCGGTGCTGTCGGTGGCGGCGTACTGATCGGGCGGCAGACGGTCGACACCCCGGTGGCGGTCGATACCACCCCCGAGGGGTCCAAGCAGGTGATGGTGACCGACGCGAGCACCGGTACGACGATGGCAGCCACTGTCGAACCACGGGCGGGCTGGAGCTGGATCACCGTCAACATCGCGGGTCTCAAGGCCGGAGCCCAGTGCCAGATGTTGGTCACCGACAAGTCCGGCAAGACGTATGTCGCTGGTAGCTGGGTGATCTCCGAGAAGGCAGCGCGGGAGGGCAGCCGCTTCGGCGGCGGTGTGCTGGTGCCGATCGGCCAGGTCCGGTCGGTCGAGATCAAGACCGCGCAGGGCCAGCACGTGGTGACTGCTTCCGTCTGAAGGCCGCCGCCAATCTCGGTTGCGGGGGGCGAGAGGATGGAGTGGTGGCGACTACTACTTCGGAAGACCTCAAGGCCCGGCGTAAAGCTGCAGGGGCTGCCTGTAACCGCTGGCTGTCCCGCCAGAAGGTGCCTGCTCCCGACTTGTTGCGGGCCCTCGCCGACGCCGCGACCGAGGACGAGCAGGACGCGTACGGCAGTGGTGGCGAGGTCGAACTGCTGGAGAAGGAGGTGGCCGAGCTACTGGGCAAGCCGGCGGCCGTTTTCGTGCCGACCGGGATCCTGGCCCAGCAGAGCGCGCTCCGGGTCTACGCGGACCGTGCCGGCACCCAGCGGGTCGCGCTGCACGGTCTGTCGCACTTCCTGCAGCACGAGCTGAACGCGCTGGAGGAAGTGCATCACCTACGCATCGAGCGGCTGACCTCAGAACCGCGGCAACCACGTCCGGACGAGCTCGCCGCGATCCCCGGTCACCTGGCTGCTGTGGCGCTGGAGCTACCGCTGCGCGATGCCGGGTTCGTGCTGCCGACCTGGGACGAGCTCGTGTTGTTCTCGGAGGCTTGTGCGGAGCGCGGCGTACCGCTGCACCTGGACGGCGCCCGGTTGTGGGAGAGCACGCCGTACCTCGGACACAGCCTCGCCGAAGTGGCTGCGCTCGCTACTACCGTCTACGTCTCGTTCTACAAAGGCCTCGGTGGGCTGAGCGGTGCAGCTCTTGCCGGACCGGAGGACATCGTCGCCGAAGTACGTCGTTGGCAGCGGCGGCTGGGCGGCACGCCGTACACACTCTTCCCGTACGCCGTGTCGGCGCGCGCCGGACTCCGCGACGTACTGCCGTTGATGGGAGACCTTCACCAGCGGGCGATCGAGCTGGCCGACGCACTGCGGACCGCCGGCTTCCGCGTCTTCCCGGAGCCGCCGCACAGCAACTCCTTCCGGGTGTACGCGCCGCGACCGGCCGAGCAGATCGAGCTGGCCGCCGTACGCCGGATGGAGGCGACCCGCGAGTCGATCAGCTACATCTGGCAGCCGGCCGACGTACCGGGCTGGTCGTGGGTCGAGCTGGTGGTGACACCGGACACGTTGCGGTGGGACGTCGACGAGGTTGGTAAGGCGTTCGGCGAACTTCTGGAAGAATGAACGCGTCACTAGCACTGACGTGAGGTTCTGTGTGGGGCAACAATCGGGGAGAGAAGTCAAGCTGTGTTGACGTTCGTGGTCACCATGATCATTCTGCTGGTCCTGTCAGGACTCGTCCTGCTCGCGGTCGCCCGGGGCGAGGGCAAGAATTTCGGTTAGCTGAAAAGTCCTTCTAGCTAAGGGCGTTGACGACTGCCTTGACGATCGGGGCGGCGACGGTGAAGGTCGGCACGACCAGGAGCAGCACCGCCGCGGTGTAGGTGGCGGCGGACTGCAGTGGATAGCGGGGCTCGGGGTCGCTCAGTCTTTGGACGCGGAGGACCGTCGACGACTTGGCTGCAGCCATTGCTGCTTCGGGTGCGGGGGAGCCGGCGAGGGCGACCAGGGCGCGGGCTAGCGGTAGTGGTCCGTTGCGCCGTCGTGCCTCGTCGTCGGCCAGCAGTTCGACCAGCGTGCGAGTCTGCTCCAGCGCGACGTCACTGCGGACCCATCTCGGGAACGCGGTGTGGAGCGCTGTGAATGCTTCGAGCACCAGGTCGTGCCGAGCTCGCAGGTGAGCCTGCTCGTGGGCCAGCACGGCTCGCAGTTCGCCGTCGTCCAACCGGTCGAGGGCACCGACCGACACCACCACCCGCGCCCCGCGCAGTGCGGGCAGACAGTAGGCCAGCGGCGTCTGCTCAGCAAGCACGCGCAGTCCGGGGATCAGCCCGTCCGGTGTAGCCAGGACGTCGACCAAGTCGCGGTGTCGCCTCCGGCGGGCCCTGGTCCCGACAGCAACCCTTCCCACGGCCCACAGCAGCCTGACACCGACCAGAGCGGTCAGGGCGAGTACTGCGGCCGCAGCAAGGTCCCGCGACGACGACGGATCGAACCGGGGTTCGCCGGGCTGCCCCGCGGTCGAGTACGACAATGCGATCCCGGCACCGAAGGCAGCCAGTACTGCGGCCAGCGCGACCGATTGCCACAGAGCCACCGCAGCTCGGGGGATCCGGTACGGCCAGCTAGAGCGAGCCAGTAGCGCCGGTGCCGGTCCGGCCAGCACCAGAGCGAGCGCGGCGAGCAGGATCGGGGTGATCACCCGTCCCGAGCCTCCAGTCGCGCCAGCGCGTCGCGGAGCAGTGCCGCTTCCTCGTCGCTGACCTGGCCGACGAAGCGGACCAGTGCCTCCCGCCGATCGCCCGCCCGGTCGAGTGCGTCCCGCATCAGATCGGCCGCCAGCTCCTCGCGCGGCGCTGCGGCCTTGTAGCGCCAGGCCTTACCGTCACGCTCGCGCTCGGTCAGCTTCTTCTTGGCCAGCCTGTCGAGCACCGTCATCACGGTCGTGTAGGCGAGTTCTCTGGTCTCTGCGAGTCGCTCATGCACCTCGCGGACGGTCAGGGCCCCCGTCGGCCGACCACAGCTGCTCCATCACCGTCCGCTCGAGATCGCCGAGCGGACGGGGGCCCTTCGGCGTGCTGGGGACGATCTCTTCGGCGGTCACGTGACGAGTATAACTACACGACGTAGTAGATCGGCGGTAGCATCTACTACGTAACGTCGTAGATCGCACGGAAGGTTCTGATGGACACCTTGGATCTGGCCCGCTGGCAGTTCGCGATCACCACCGTTTACCACTTCTTCTTCGTCCCGGTGACGATCTCGCTGGTCGCGATCACGGCCGGCCTGCAGACCGCCTGGTACCGGACCGGCAAGGACAAGTACCTGCGGCTGACGAAGTTCTACGGCAAGTTGTTCCTGATCAACATCGCGATGGGCGTCGTCACCGGCCTGGTCCAGGAGTTCCAGTTCGGGATGAACTGGAGCGACTACTCGCGCTTCGTCGGCGACGTCTTCGGCGCCCCGCTGGCGCTGGAGGGGCTGCTCGCGTTCTTCCTCGAGTCCACCTTCATCGGGTTGTGGATCTTCGGCTGGGACCGGCTGCCGAAGCGGATCCACCTGGCCTGCATCTGGATGGTGGTGCTCGGCACGCAGCTCTCGGCGTACTTCATCCTGGCCGCGAACTCGTGGATGCAGAACCCGGTCGGCTTCCGCTACAACGCCGACCGCGGCCGCGCCGAGCTGACCGACATCTGGGCGGTGCTGACCAACAAGGTCGTCCTGGTCACCTACCCGCACACGATCTTCGCGGCGTTCATGGTCGGCGGAGCGTTCGTCGCCGGGGTCGCGATCTGGCACCTGGTCCGCCGGCCCGGCGTGGACACGGGAGCATTCCGTACTGCGCTCCGCCTGGGCGCCGTGATCGTGATCGCGGCCGGCGCCGGCGTCGCCCTGAGCGGCGACCAGCAGGGCAAGGTGATGACCGAGGTGCAGCCGATGAAGATGGCGGCGGCCGAGGCGCTCTACGAATCCGAGAAGCCGGCCTCGTTCTCGATCTTCACCGTCGGCACGCTGGACGGATCGCGCGAGATCTACTCGGTCAAGGTGCCGTACCTGCTCTCCTTCCTGGCCACCGGGCACTTCGAGGGTGAGGTGCAGGGCATCAACCCACTGCAGCACGCGTACGAACAGCTCTACGGACCCGGCTCGTACAAGCCGAACATCCCGCTCACGTACTGGACCTTCCGGCTGATGATCGGCGTCGGGATGGCCTCGGCCGGGCTCGCCGTGTTGTTGCTCTGGGCAACCAGGCGGGGACGGGCGCCGAACCGGCTGCTGGTCTGGCTGGCGCTGCCGCTCCCGTTGCTGCCGCTGTTCGCCAACGTCTTCGGCTGGGTCTTCACCGAGACCGGGAGGCAACCGTGGCTGGTGTTCGGCCTGCTGCCGACCTCGGCCGGGGTCTCGCCCGGGACCACGTCCAGCGAAGTCCTCACCTCGCTGATCGGCTTCACGGTTCTGTACGGCGTACTCGCGGTGGTCGAGTCGAAGCTGATGTTCCGCACGATCCGGGGCGGTCTGGCCGGTACTTCGCCCGAGCCTGAACCGGACGGGCCGGACAACGCCGACAAGCCGCTGTCGTTCGCGTACTGAGGAGAGGATCGGGATGGAACTGACGACGGTGTGGTTCGTGATCATCGCGGGCCTGTGGATCGGGTACTTCGTGTTGGAGGGCTTCGACTTCGGGGTGGGCATCCTGCTTCGGGTGCTCGGCCGGGACGAGCCGGAACGGCGGGCGGTGATCACCACGATCGGGCCGGTCTGGGACGGGAACGAGGTCTGGCTGATCGTCGCGGGTGCGATGACGTTCGCGGCGTTCCCGGAGTGGTACGCGACTCTGTTCAGCGGGTTCTACCTGCCGCTGTTCGTGATCCTGGTGGCGCTGATCCTGCGCGGGGTGGCGCTGGAGTACCGCGGTAAGCGGGACGACCTGGTCTGGCGTTCGCGGATGGACTGGCTGATCACCATCGGGTCGATGCTGCCGGCTGTGTTGTGGGGGCTCATCTTCGCGAACCTGGTCCGCGGCGTACCGCTGGACACTTCGCACGAGTTCGTGGGGAGCCTCGGGTCCCTGTTCAGTCCGTTCGCGCTGCTGGGTGCTGCGACGGTCACGGTGCTGTTCGTGGCGCACGGCGCGATCTTCCTGGCCTTGAAGACGACCGGGGAGTTGCGGAGACGGGCGAACCGGCTTGCTTCGCTGTGTGGGTTGGCTGCGGCTGTGTTGGCTGTGGGCTTCCTCGGCTGGGCGCAGGGGATCAGGGGAGATGCCGTCTCGGTAGTAGTCGCTGGTCTGGCGGCTGTGGCACTGCTGGCCGGGCTAGTGGCGAACAAGCGAGGCCGGGAGGGCTGGGCCTTTGTCGGGACGGCAGTGGCGGTGGTGTTCGCTGTGGCGTCGCTGTTCCTGGCTCTGTTCCCGATGGTGATGCCGTCTAGCCTTGACTCGGCTTGGAGCCTTACGACGACCAACGCGGCGTCGACGGCGTACACGCTGAAGTTGCTGACGGTCATCGCCGCAATCTTCACGCCGCTGGTGATGCTGTACCAGGGCTGGACCTACTGGGTCTTCCGCCAGCGGATCACGGTGGAGGTGGCCCCGTGAAGCCTTTGGATCCGCGACTGCTGCGCCGGGCCAAGGCGGCCCGGACGTTCCTGGCCGGATCCGTGCTGATCGGCGTCGCCACCGGCCTGCTGATCGTCGTACAGGCCGTGCTGTTGGCGCACGGGATTGCAGGCGTCGTACTGCGAGGCGAGTTGGCCGCCGCGGTTGTCTGGTCGCTCGCGGCGGTGATCGTCGCGCGAGCCCTGTTGCTGTGGTTGCAGGAGGTTGTCGCGCAGCGGACTGCAGCTGCGGTGAAGTCGACGCTGCGCAGGCAGGTGCTGGACCACTCGCTGAAGCTCGGGCCCGCCTGGCTGAGTGGGGAGCGCAGCAGCGCGCTCACCACGTTGCTGACCAAGGGCCTGGACGATCTGGACCCGTACTTCGCGCGGTACCTGCCGCAGTTGGTGCTGGCGTCGACAGTGCCGGCCGGGGTGATCGGCTGGATGGCGACCGGTGATCTGCTGGCGGCGGGGACGGTGCTGGTGACGCTGCCGCTGATCCCGATCTTCATGGCGCTGATCGGCTGGGTTACCCAGGCGCACAGCAGGCGCAGGCAGCACGCGCTTGCTGTGCTCGCTCACCACTTCGCTGATGTCGTCTCCGGGCTGCCGACGCTCAAGCTGTTCGGCCGGGCCAAGTCTCAGGCTGTCGCGGTCGAGCGGGTGACCGATCGGCATCGGGTGGCTTCGATGGGGAGTCTGCGGCTGGCCTTCTTGTCGTCGCTTGTCCTGGAACTGCTGGCCAGCATCTCGGTGGCGCTGGTCGCGGTCGGCGTCGGGCTGCGGCTGGTCGACGGGAAGCTCGGGCTGGAGACCGCGCTGCTGGTGTTGATCCTGGCGCCCGAGGCGTACTTGCCGCTGCGGCAGGTCGGTGCTCAGTTCCACGCGAGCGCGGACGGGGTTGCGGCTAGCGAAGAAGTGTTCCGGGTGCTGGAGACACCGTTGCCGGTGCTGGGCGACCGGACCGACGTACCGGATCTGCGGGTGACGCCGCTGCACCTGCATGACGTGACTGTGGCGTACGCCGGTCGGTCGACGCCGGCGCTGGAAGGGTTCGACCTGGAGCTGTGGCCGGGGGAGGTGGTCGCGTTGACAGGGCCTAGTGGGGCGGGCAAGTCGACGGTGTTGGCTGCGTTGCTCGGGTTCGTCGTTCCGGAGCGCGGGGTGATCGTTGCGGCCGGGACTGCAGCGGACGAGTTCGATCCGGTGCTCTGGCGGCAGCAGTTCGCATGGGTGCCACAGCGCCCAGGTCTGCTGGTGGGGAGCATCGCGGACAACGTGCGGCTTGGTCGGCCGGCGGCTTCCGATTTGCAGGTGCGGCAGGCATTGGATACCGCAGGTGCTGCCGAGTTGGAGCTGGAGACCGCGGTAGGCGAGCAGGGGAAGCTGCTGTCGGGTGGTCAGCGGCGTCGGGTGGCGCTTGCTCGGGCACTGATCACCGACGCGCCAGTGCTGTTGCTGGACGAGCCGACGGCTGGGCTGGATGCGGATGCAGAAGCAGCAGTTGTTGCAAGTCTGCGGGCGACCGGTAGGACGGCGCTGCTGGTGGCACACCGCCCAGCGCTGATAGCCGCAGCAGATCGTGTGGTCGAGGTTGGCGCCCGAGAACTGGTGACGGCATGAGCATCCTGCTCGGCGAGGGAGAGATCGTAAGCAAGGCCGTGGCTGCAGGGCAGGGTGGCGGCGGGCTGGGTGTGCTTGCTCTGCCAGATCGGCGGGTTGCTGGGCGGTTGGTGCTTGCTGTGGTTGCCGGTGTGTTGGCGTCGGGGTCCGCGGTGGCGTTGCTGGCTACTTCTGCCTGGTTGATCACGACCGCCGCCGCGCAGCCGCCGGTGCTGACGTTGATGGTCGCGATCGTGGCTGTTCGGGCGTTCGGCGTGGGGCGCGGGGTGTTCCGGTACGTCGAGCGGCTTGCGGCGCACGACGCGGCGTACAGGGTGTTGGGGGAGGTGCGGTCGCGGGTTGCTGGGCGGCTGGAGGAGTTGGCGCCGTCGGGGTTGTTGCTGCGCAGCGGTGATCTGTTGGCGCGGTTGGTGCTGGACGTCGACGCAGTGCTGGACCTCTGGTTGCGGGTAGCGCTGCCGGTGTTGGTTGCTTCAGTGACGGCTGCTGCGACGGTTGCCCTACTGGTCATCCTGCTTCCGGTCGCTGGTGGCGTGGTCGCGCTCGCTGTTGTGACGGCTTGCACGGTGGTGCCGTGGGTGACTGGGGCTTCGGCAGCAATAGCCGAGCGGACGATCGCTGGAGCTAGGGGAGACGTCGCCGCAGGTGCTACCGAGGCACTGCTGACTGCGGCCGATGTAGTCGCCTTCAACGCGGTCGACAACGTGCTGGCCGGGTTTGCCGCAGCCGATGCGCGGCTGGCTCAAGCAGAACGTCGGTCTGCGTGGAGTGCCGGCCTGGGGAACGCGCTGCTCGTGCTGTGTGTCGGCGGCGCGAGTGTGGCTGGGTTGGTGCTCGGCAGCGAATCAGACGTGTCGGGGCCTGTGCTGGCAGTCCTGGTCCTGACTCCGCTCGCCCTCGCGGACGTGCTCGGTGGCATCCCGGTTGCGGCCCAGTTGGGGATCCGGGTCCGGGCTTCGCTGGCCCGGCTGCAGGAGATCCTGGCCGCTCCGATTCCAGTGACCGAACCCGTCGTGGCTGAGCCGTTGCCGATCGGTCGGCACCTGCGGATCCGCGGTCTGCGAGCTGGGTACGGCGACGGGCCGGACGTGCTGCGCAAGGTAGACCTGGACTTACCCGCAGGAAGCCGCGTAGTGGTGACTGGTTCTAGCGGTTCGGGGAAGAGCACGCTGGCCGCAGTACTGCTCCGTTTCCTGGATCCGCGTGGCGGAGAGGTGCTGCTCGATGGAGTGGACCTGCTGCGGTTGCAAGGCGACCAGGTGCGATCGGTGATCGGGTTGCTGACTCAGGAGAGCCATGTGTTCGACACGAGCATCCGGGAGAACCTGCTGCTGGCCAGGCCCGGTTCGAGTGACCTGAGGCTGTGGAAGGCGCTGTACCGCGCTCGGCTCGGCGAATTCGTCGACAGCCTGCCGGACGGGCTGGACACGATGGTGGGGGAGCACGGCGCTCGCCTGTCGGGTGGGGAGCGACAGCGGCTCGCCTTCGCGCGACTGCTGCTCGCGGACCACGACGTACTGGTGCTGGACGAGCCCACGGAGCATCTGGACGAGGAGACCGGTAGAGCTCTGTTGGCAGACCTGTACGCCGCGGCGGGTGACCGGACCGTCCTGCTGCTCACTCACCACCCCGCTCAGGCTCCGTCCGCGACCCGCACTCTCGTACTCCCTTAGCGTCCGAGATCCGTGCTGCGATCTCGGACGCCAAGGGAGATCCCGGTTCAGCAGGAGACGGTGATCGAATACGGCCGGTTGACCACGCCGTTGTCCCCCAGCAGGACGACCTGCACAGCGGGTCCTCCTGCGGTGATCGCGGGAGTGGATCAGGGGGTCTGTAAAGATGGGGGCGTGTTGAACACTCAGCTTGTCACTCTGCTCACGGACCAGGCACTGATCGCCATCATCGCGGTGGTCGCCGTCCTGCTGGTCGGCGGTACCGCCGGCCTGGTCGTCTCCTCCCGCCGCCGCAAGGCCGAGCTGCCCGCCGCCAAGCCGGCGCCCGAGCTGACCGAGCCCAAGGTCGGCGACGACGCGGAGGAGCCGCGGGACACGCCGACCTGGACACTCGAGGACGCCGAGCTGCCCGAGTCGGGAGCGACTGCGACGCTCGACAAGCCTGAGTCGGCACAGGGCCGGCTGGTCCGGCTGCGGGCCCGGCTGGCCCGGTCGCAGGGCTCCCTGGGCAAGGGGCTGCTCGCGCTGCTGTCGCGGGACACGCTGGACGAGGAAGCGTGGGAGGACATCGAGACCACGCTGATCACGGCCGACGTGGGTGTCGCGCCGACCCAGGAGCTGGTCGAGAAGCTGCGCACCCGGGTCCGCGTCGAGGGCGTCTCCGGCGACAAGGCCCGGACCATCCTGCGTGAGGAGCTGGTCGCCCTGGTGAACCCGGGGCTGGACCGCACACTGAAGCTGGAAGGCAAGGAAGGCCAGCCGGCTGTCGTGCTGGTGGTCGGTGTGAACGGCACCGGCAAGACCACCACGGTCGGCAAGCTGGCCCGCGTCCTGGTCGCTGAGAACAAGCACGTGGTGCTCGGCGCGGCTGACACGTTCCGGGCCGCTGCCGCCGATCAGCTGCAGACCTGGGGCGAGCGTGTCGGCGTACGGACCGTGCGTGGGCCCGAGGGCGGCGACCCGGCGAGCATCGCGTTCGACGCGGTCAAGCAGGGGATCGAGGAGTCGGCCGACGTCGTACTGGTCGACACGGCCGGCCGGCTGCACACCAAGACCGGTCTGATGGACGAGCTCGGCAAGGTGAAGCGGGTGATCGAGAAGGCCGCCGAGGTGGACGAGGTGCTGCTCGTCATCGACGCCACCACCGGGCAGAACGGGCTGACCCAGGCCCGCGTGTTCGCCGAGGTGATCAACGTGACCGGCCTGGTGCTGACCAAGCTGGACGGTACGGCGAAGGGTGGCATCGTGATCGCAGTCCAGCGCGAGCTCGGCGTACCGGTGAAGCTGGTCGGCCTCGGTGAAGGCGCCGACGACCTCGCCCCGTTCGACGCGGAGGAGTTCGTCGACGCCCTGCTCGACTGATCAGCTCAGGGGCCGGGTCAGTGGTGTTGTGCGAAGGCTGCGGTGATCTCGTCCGGACCCTCATTCGTTGCCAAGAGCAACCGTAGGAGGATTCGCGATTTGTACGGGTCGAGGAAGCCCGCGTCGATCAGGCCGCGCTGCAACAGGTCGGACTCGGAGCCGACCGAGCTGTAGGTGTTCCGTAGTACGGAGCCGCCGCCGGTGCGCGACGTGAGGACGACGGGGATGCGCTGGGCGAGCTCGGCGAGTACGGGAGCGAGCGCAGCGGGCACGTGGCCGACGCCGTAGCCGGCCACGACCAGGCCCTGGTACTTATCGGCGAGTCCTTCGAGCAGCAGGCCGTCGTCGTCCAGCGTGACGGTGTAGAGCGCCACCTTGTTCGCATCAAGGTCTTCTGGCGTAGCCCGACCATGTACGCCGTCCTGCCGGGCGGGGCGGGTCAGGATCCGCACCTGGTCCTCCACCAGGTGGCCGATCGGCCCGGTGTTGGGGGACGCGAAGGTCGCAGTACTGGTGCTGTGGGTCTTCCGTACCCAGCGGGCGGCGTGGATCTGGTCGTTGAAGACCACCAGCGCGCCCAGGTCGCGAGCTGCGGGGGAGCAGGCGACCCGTGCGGCGGCCAGGAGGTTCGCCGGGCCGTCGGGGCCCGCCAGCGTGGGGTTCCGCATCGCACCGGTGAGCACGAAGGGATTGGAGTGCGGCCAGACCTGGTCCACCAAGAAGGTGGTCTCCTCGAGAGTGTCCGAGCCTTGCAGGACGACGATGCCGGTCGCGCCGTTGCTGATCGCCTTGGAGGCGGCGTCGACCACGTCGAGCATCCCGGCCAGCGTCAGGTTCGCGCTGGGCACTGCCTCGATGTCCTGCACCTCGACCGGACAGCCCAGCTCGGCCAGGCCCGGTACTGCGGCGGCCAGTTCGGCTCCAGTCAGCCGGGTGACCCCCGCCGTACTGCGGCCGGCCATGCCGATCGTGCCGCCAAGGGTGAACAGTGCGACGCTCACAGGGCAAGTCCTCTCGTTCGTGACAAGCCCGGGAAGATTACTCCCTACTTGGATCGCGCTCGCACGTGCAGTCGTTCGCCCTGTGGGCCGTAGAGACACAGCATCTCGGCAGAGCCCGGACCGGGGTTGCTGAACCAGTGCGGGATCCGGGTGTCGAACTCAGCGACCTCGCCTTCGGCCAGCAGGAGGTCCTTGTCGCCCAGCAGCAATCGGATCCGGCCGGAGAGCACGTACATCCAGTCGTAGCCCTCGTGCGTCCTCGGGTCGGGTTCGCGGCCCGGCCAGCCGGCAGGGACGATCTGCTTGTACGCCTGCAGTCCACCGGGTCGCCGGGTCAGGGGGATCATCACGGCACCGTCCTCCCGCTTGATCGGCCGGGCGTGGATCCGCGGGTCGCCTGTCGGTGGAGCGTCGACCAGTTCGTCCAGCTGGACCTGGTGCGCGTGGGCCAGCGGCAGTAGTAGCTCCAGCGTCGGCCGTCGCTGGCCGGCCTCCAGGCGCGACAGGGTGCTGACGGAGATCCCCGTGCTCGCCGCGAGCTCCGCCAGCGTCGTACCGCGCTCCTGCCGGAGCCTCCGCAACCTCGGGCCGACGCCGTCCAGCACGTTCTCGAACGATTCCATGTTGCCATCTTGGCAAACTTTCTTGTCGTTTTGGCGATTCCGATCGACTCTCGGATCAAAGCTTTCGAGAAGGAGTCACGATGAACGAGTACGACGTAGTGGTCATCGGTGGTGGAGCGGCAGGGCTCTCAGGCGCGCTCGCTCTGGCCCGGTCCCGCCGCTCGGTGCTGGTGATCGACGAGGGCACGCCCCGTAACGCACCGGCCGAGCACGTCCACAACTTCCTGACCCGGGACGGGGTGCCGCCGGCCGAGCTCTACGCGCTAGGCCGTGCCGAGGTGGCCGGCTACGGCGCAGAGGTACGCACCGGCACCGTCACGGCGGTCTCGCCGCGAGACGATGGGTTCGAGGTCGAGTCTGCCGACGGGACCGTGGTTCGCGCCCGGCGGTTGCTGGTGACCACCGGGCTGGCTGATGAGCTTCCCGACGTACAGGGACTTGCTGAGCGGTTTGGTCGGGACGTGCTTCACTGCCCGTACTGCCACGGTTGGGAGGTGCGCGACCAGGCGATCGGCGTACTGGCTACCGGCGGGATGGCGATTCACCAGACGATGATGTTCCGGCAGCTGAGCGACAACGTCACGCTGTTCCTCAACGACGGGCAGGAGCCGACAGAGCAGGAATGGGAGGAGCTGGCCGCGCGCGGCATCTCCGTAGTACAGGGCAAGGTCGTGGAAGTAGAGGTAACGGACGACAAGCTGTCCGGCGTACGGCTGGAGAGCGGCAAGGTCATTCCCTGTCAGGCGCTGGTAGTGCAGCCGCACGCCATTGCTCGCGCTGCGTTCCTGGAAGAGCTGGGCCTCGTACCGGCCGAAGTAGGGGCCGAGGGAGTCTCGATGGGCACCGTCATCCCGTCCGAGCCCGGCGGCAAGACCACGGTTCCCGGCGTGTGGGTTGCTGGCAACGTCGCCGACCCACGAGCCCAGGTGATCACCTCCGCGGCGGCCGGTCTGGCCGCCGGGGCAGTCATCAATTTCGATCTGATCGAAGAAGAGATCCGGCTGGCAGTGGCCGCGCGGAGTAGTTGAGGAGTTGAATAGGGGCGGGAGGGTGGATGCGCGACATTGTCGACCCAGAATTCGCCTCGTACGTCGATGCGCGGCAGGGGAAATGGCTTCGGGCGGCTTACCTGGTGTATGCCGACCTGGATCGGGCCGAGGAGCAGCTGCGACACGCCTTCACGCGGTTGGCGCTGCGCTGGGGGAGAGTCGACGACCCCGATGTCTTCGTGCAGCGGATCCTGTACGACGCGGCGCTGTCCCGCTGGTCGCGGGCCAAGCCGCCAGTGCTGGAGGAGGATGACGACAGCCCGGTCCGGTCGGCGCTGGCAACGCTCAGCCCGGTCCAGCGTGCTGTGTTCGTCCTGCTGTACCTCGAAGAGCTCACTGAGTTCGAGGTGGCCGACGTGCTCAACCTGTCGCACACCACCGTGCACGGGCATGGGCTGGCCGCGCTGAGTCAGTTCCGGACCGCGCTTGGTGCCGGTGACGACCGCGATACCCGGCGGAGGGATTGGCGATGAGGCGGGAAGACGTCAACCCGCTTCTGGTCCAGGCTGTCGACGGCATGTTCGAGCCGGACCTTGCCGACGCCGCCTGGACCGCCGCGGTCGGGATCCGCCGCCGACGCAGGCGCAGTAGGGTCATCGCCCTGGTAGCGATCCTGGTGATCGGTGCGGTGATCGCACTGATCGCCACGCTCGGAGGGGGCAAGGCAGGGATCGCGCCGCCGACCACACCGCCGCCCGGGCCGCCAGGTGCCGTGCAGCCGGCCGGGCAGATTAGCGGGATGGACTTCTGGGTCGCTCCACCGAGCGGCAGCGAGCGGTACCTCGACCACCTCGACACCCCGATGGGGGAGGCGCTGAAGCTGCCGGACTCGCCGGCGAACCTCGGCGACTCGCCGGTCAAGCAGATCGCGGCAGTGGTGCTCGCGAGCCACAGTGGGTCCTACGATCCGCTCCTGCTCGGCAATGACGGGAAGTGGTCGCGTGCCGACGTACGACTGAGCGCGATCGGTACCGGCGCCCCCCTCAGCTCTGGCGCTGTGTCGCCGAACGGTGCCCTGGTTGCCTTCCCGCAGCCCGGGCAAGTGCTGGTGCTGAGTGCCTTGAATGCGAAGGTTCGGCAGATCGACGTGCCGACACAGGACCTACGCAGTGTCAGTTGGCTGCCCGATGGCAACCGGCTGCTCGTCAGCGGCCCGGATGCTGCCTACCGCGTCGTGATCGGTAGCGGCGGCTACGGAGAGCGCGATGTCACCCCGGTAGAGCCCAGTAGCGACCCGGACGCGGCGACCGCGCCGTACCGGTTGGATGACGCCGCAGGGCGGGTGGCTCTGTCGCAATACTCCGTCGACGGCGGCTGGGCTCCCAGCGCTGCGGTGCAGCTGCCGGTGGCGTCCTGGGTCGGGCAGACCTTCGGCGGCGGACCTACGGCTGCTCGACTGTTCATCGCTGACGAGCTACCGCAGATAACCAAGGCGGACGCCCCACCGCAGGTCGTGGCGGCTATCTCCGGGCAGCGGTCCCTGCCGGACCGGCTGCTCGTGCTCGGCCCGTCTCCGCCGCCCACGGCGGGAACCCTCGCCCCGGATGTTGCCCGGGCGCCCGGCTGCTGCCTGGTCCTCGGCTGGTACGACGACAACACCGTCCTCATCCAGGTGCAGAGCTGGGTGATCGCCTGGGGCGTTCGGAGCGGCCACGTACGCCGGGTCACCGAGCTCGAGGTGAGTGGAGTCGCCCTCGGGCCCGGCGTCCGCGGCTGAACTACTCGGCGATGGCGCGCATCGTCACGCTGACCAGATGGTCGGCGTCCTCCACTGCCGGCATCGGTTCACCGGTGAGCGCCCGGACGACCAGTACGCCCGCGAGCCACTGCACCATCATCACCGGGTCGGCATTCGCCCGGATGGGTTCACCGCGCTGCCGGGCCCGCTCCAGAGCGGCCGCCGTCAACGCGACCCGGCGCCCCAGGAAGGACCGGTAGAGCACGGCGAACTGCTCGTCGCGGTTCATCTCGGTGATCGCCAGCCGGATCCATGCGATCCCTTCCTTGGTGTTCACGAACAGCAAGGCATTGCGATAGACGTGCTGCAGGTCGCCCTCGATCGAGCCGGTGTCCGCATCGGGGATCTCGATGTCGAACAGCTCGGTCAGGGCGTCGTTGGCCAGCT
This sequence comes from Kribbella qitaiheensis, assembly GCF_014217565.1. Taxonomy (NCBI): domain Bacteria; kingdom Bacillati; phylum Actinomycetota; class Actinomycetes; order Propionibacteriales; family Kribbellaceae; genus Kribbella; species Kribbella qitaiheensis. Next base: position 1,392,954 of record NZ_CP043661.1, on the reverse strand, counting down.
CCTCCTTGCTGGCCCAGCGGCGGTAGATCGTGGCTTTGCCCACGCCCGCCGCCTCGGCCACGTCGTCCACTGTCATCCCGTCGAACCCACGCTCCAGCAGCAGCTGTACGGCGTAGCGGCGGATCCTCGGCTCAGCCTCCGGATCGCGCGGCCTGCCGCGGCGCGGCCTTTCCCCGCTTGTGGTCCCCATTTCATAGTCCCCGGTTAGGACAGGCGCAGTGGCGCGGCTGCGGCCCTGTGTGATCAGGCCAGAGTGCCACAGGTCGGCCGATGTCACGCCGATGTCACCTAAGAAGGCGCTTTGTCACATCCCTGAAACATCCGGACCGATCTTCTGAAACGGCGCGCCGACACCGTTTGCGGTGTGGCCGTGCGCGGGCTTCCCGGCGTTGTGGAGTTCCCCCTGATGAGGACGCGGGCCACCCCCCAGATCGATGGAAGGGATGACGTTGATGGAGATCAACGCCGGCGATACCGCCTGGGTTTTGGTAAGTGCCGCTCTGGTGTTCTTGATGACACCGGGCCTGGCTTTCTTCTATGGCGGCATGGTGCGCGTGAAGAGCGTGCTCAACATGATGATGATGAGCGCCATCACCATCGCCGTGGTCACCATCTTGTGGGTGGTGGTCGGCTACACGCTGACGTTCGGCGGTGACAGCGGGCACGTGATCGGTGACTTCTCGGCGGCGGGCCTGAAGGGCCTGATCGCGCCGGAGGCGGTCACGGGCACGATTCCGACCCTCGCCTACGTCGCCTTCCAGTTGATGTTCGCGATCATCACCCCGGCGCTCATCTCGGGCGCCATCGCCGACCGGGCCACCTTCCGTGGCTGGATCGCGTTCGTGGCGGGCTGGACCTGCCTGGTGTACTTCCCGGTCGCGCACTCGGTGTGGTTCCTGGACGACGGCAACGGCGGCTGGATCGGCGACAAGCTGAAGGCGATCGACTTCGCCGGTGGTACCGCGGTGCACGTGAACGCCGGTGCGGCAGCGCTCGCACTGGCCCTCGTGCTCGGGCGCCGGGTGGGGTGGCGCAAGGATCCGATGCGGCCGCACAGCCTTCCGCTGGTCATCCTCGGTGCCGGCCCTGCTGTGGTTCGGCTGGTTCGGCTTCAACGCGGGCTCCGCGCTGAGCGCCGGCACCACCGCCGCGGTCACCTTCGTGAACACCCAGGTCGCCACCGCGGCCGCGGTGGTCGGCTGGCTGGTCGTGGAGCGGATCCGGCACGGCAAGGCCACCACGCTGGGAATGGCCTCCGGTGCGGTAGCCGGTCTGGTCGCGATCACCCCCTCGTGTGGTGCGGTCACGCCGGTCGGCGCGATCATCCTCGGCGTACTGGCCGGTGCGATCTGCGCCTTCGCGGTCTCGCTGAAGTACAAGCTCGGCTTCGACGACTCCCTCGACGTGGTCGGTGTGCACCTGGTCGGCGGTCTGTTCGGCTCGCTGGCGATCGGTTTCCTCGGTTCGGCGGCCGCTCCGTCGGCGGTGGACGGTCTGTTCTACGGTGGCGGTGCGGGACAGCTCGGGCGGCAGGCACTGGCGAACCTGGTGGTCGGGGTCTACTCGTTCGTGGTCGCCTTCGGGCTCGGCAAGCTGATCGACAAGACGATCGGCTTCCGGCTCACCGAGGACGACGAGGTCACCGGTGTCGACCAGGTCGAGCACGCCGAGACGGCGTACGACTTCCTGGGCGCTTCCGGTCTGCGGGGACACAACCCGCTGGCCCGTACGACGGCCCCCGTGACCGTCGAGGACGCTCCCGCTGACGCAGACTCCAAGGAAGGCGCGAACGCATGAAGCTGATCACCGCGGTGGTCAAGCCGCACAAGCTGGAAGACGTCCGGGCCGCGCTCGAGACGTTCGGGGTGACCGGGATGACGGTCACCGAGGCGAGCGGCTACGGCCGGCAGAAGGGCCACACCGAGGTCTACCGGGGCGCGGAGTACGAGGTGGACCTGGTCCCGAAGGTCCGGCTCGAGGTGGTCGTCGAGGACAGTGACGGCGCCGATGTGGTGGACGTGATCGTCAAGGCCGCGCAGACCGGCAAGATCGGCGACGGCAAGGTCTGGGTCACCCCGGTCGAGACGATCGTCCGGGTCCGTACCGGTGAAGTCGACGGAGACGCCCTCTAGATGGTGAACAGAGCAGAACAGCGGCGCGTTCGGGCGCAAGAGGCGGACGCGCTGCTGTACCTGCTCCTCTCCAAGGCCTGTGACGCCCTCGGTCTGCCGACCGAGGGCGTTGCCCTGGTAGCCGTCGGCGGCTACGGCCGGGAGGAGCTTTCGCCGTACAGCGATCTCGACGTGATGCTGCTGCACACCGAGGGATACCCACGGATCGGCGAACTGGCCGCTCAGATCTGGTACCCGCTGTGGGACTCGCGGACCAAGCTGGACCACAGCGTCCGGACCATCGCGGAGGCCCAGAGCGCCGCTGCTGACGACGTACGGGTCGCACTGGGGTTGCTGGATGCGCGGCACGTCGCGGGCGACTCGCACCTCACACTGCAACTGCGGTCGGTGCTGATGGCCGACTGGCGCCGTACTGCGAAGACGCGGCTGCCCGCGCTCGCTGCTGCCTGCCGCGACCGTGCCAACACCGTTGGTGAGATGGCTCATCTGGCCGAGCCGGACCTGAAGGAGGCGTACGGCGGGTTGCGTGACGCCGTCGTACTGCGGGCATTGGTGGCGTCGTGGTTGGTCGACGTACCGCATCCGGTGGTGGAACGGGCCCGGCTGGACCTGCTGAACATCAGGGATGAGCTGCACACCGTTGCGGGTCGGGCCACCGACAGGTTGATCGCGGACGTCGCCGGTGAGGTCGCTGCCGGGCTGGGGATGGCAGACCGCGATGAGCTGCTGCGTCACGTCTACTCCACCGGACGGACCCTTGCGCACGTGTGCGACGTGTCCTGGCGACGGGTTGAGAGCCTGGCCACGCGGCCGCCTCGGTCACGGCGTCGGGGGCGGACTGGTGGTCCGTTGCTGTTGGCCCTTGACGAAGGGGTCGGGCAGCACGAGGGCGAAGTCGTACTGATGCCTGACGCTCGGCCTGAGCGTGATCCTGCGCTTGGACTGCGGGCAGCGGCCGTTGCTGCCGATCGCGAGCTCGTGCTGTCGCCTGCGGTGTGCGGCCGGTTGGCCACTGCGGCGGCTGAAGTGCCTACACCTTGGCCTGGAGAGGCGCGGCGGTTGCTGTGTGCCTTGCTCGGTGCTGGCCCAGGGCTGCTCGAGGTGTGGGAAGCGATGGACCAGGCTGGGTATGTGTCGCGCTTGCTACCCGAGTGGGACAGCGTCCGGTTCCGGCCGCCGCAGTCGGCCGTGCATCGCTACACGGTCGACCGGCATCTGCTGGAGACCTGTGTCGAGGCTTCGAAGATGGTGCGCGACGTACGCCGTCCGGACCTGCTCCTCGTTGCTGCGTTGCTGCACGACCTGGGCAAAGCCGTCGAAGGCGATCACAGCGTGACCGGTGCGGTCATCGCTTCGGACGTAGCGCAGCGACTGGGGTTCTCCGCTGCGGACGTCGCTACGATCACGCTGCTGGTCAGGCAGCACCTAGTGCTTGCGCAGGTGGCCACTCGGCGAGACCTGGACGATCCGATGACGGTAGAGCTGGTCTCGGGGATCGTCGGTGACACGGAGACGCTGGATCTGCTGGAGGCGCTGACGTACGCCGATGCTCGGGCTGCTGGGCCTGCCGCTTCGTCGCCCTGGCGGATGCGGTTGGTGGGGGAGCTGTCCCGTCGGGTGCGAGGTGAGCTGTCCGGAGGAGGTGCCGGGCTGTGGACCGAGGCTCCGACCATCCCTGTTCCCGATTTGCACCAGGTGGTCGGTATCGGGCGGGTCGGCGTGACCGTGTCGAACCACGTCGGCGATCTGCGGGTCAGCGTGGCTGTGCCCGATCAGGTGGGGACGCTGTCCACGGTTGCTGGCGTACTGGCGGTCGAGCGGCTCGCAGTACGGTCTGCTGTGATCACGTCTGTCGACGGGCTGGGGATCTCTCAGTGGTCGGTTGCTGGGTCAGTGCCTGATCCGGTGCGGTTGCGGGACCGGCTTGCTGTGGCGCTGCGCGACGACGCCGATCTCGTACGCCGGTTGGCGGCGCGGGACTCTGGCAGGCAGGGCGTGGCGAGCAGGGTGGATTTGTTGCCAGGGGCATCGGAGACAGCGACCGTCCTGCAGGTGCGTGCCCATGACCGGCCCGGGCTGCTCTACGACGTGACTGCGGCGATCGCCTCGACCGGCGCGGACATCCGCTCGGCGCACGTGAGCACCCTCGGTGCCGAGTGCGTCGACGTCTTCTACCTGACGGACCGCACCGGCGCGCCGCTGGAGGAAGAAGACGCGGAGACGACAGCCAAGTCAGTACTGGATCGCCTGTCCTAGTCTCTTGCTGTGGATCTAGTAGAAGCGTTCCAGGAGCAGGTGGGGGAGTGCGAGGAGCTCGGCTCGCCCATGTACGCGGAGCTGCTGCGGCACATCGTGGACGACATCGAGCTGGGTGGTGTGTCTACGAAGGTCTTGGCCGGGTACGACCCGAACTTCGGGCTCGCTCTGCCGCTGCTGGGCGCCGTACATCGACTGGTGCTTGCAGGGGAGGCGCCGGAGCTTGCGGCGTTCTACCCGAGCGTCGGCGGTGAGTGGGACGCGGTGCTGGGCTGGGAGGCGTTCGAGCAGGTGCTGCAGTCGCGCGGCGCTTCGCTGCGGGCGCTACTGGCTCAGCCGCCCCAGACGAACGAAGTGGGGCGCTCTACTGCCTTGTACGGCGGGTTGCTGCAGCTCTTTGAGGCCGTACCGCTGCCAGTGCGGCTGCTCGAGATCGGGTCGAGTGCAGGGCTCAACCTGCGCGCTGACCACTTCCGCTTCAACCTTGCCGACGGGAGCGGATTCGGGCCGGTCGACAGCCCGGTGCAGATCCCGGCGGCGTGGTCCGGCCGTGCTCTTGCGCCGCAGCCGGGGCTCCGGATCGCCGAGCGGGTCGGCAGCGATGTCTCGCCGGTGAACCCGTTCAGCCGCGATGGCGAACTGCTTCTGACGTCGTACATCTGGCCGGACATGGCGGACCGCCTCGAACGGCTTCGCGGCGCGATCGAGATCGCCCGGTCGGTGCCGGCCGACGTACGGCGTGAGGATGCCGTGTCGTTCCTGCGCGGGCTGGAGTTGTCGGAGGGCCACGTGACGGCCGTCTGGCACTCGGTGATGTGGTATTACCTCACGCCGTCGGAACAGGCGGCGGCCGACGCGGCGATCGCCGCGCTGGGTGCACGGGCGACCGCCTCGGCGCCGCTGGCCCGGCTCTCCCTCGAGCAAGGCCGCCGTACGCCGGACGCTGAGCCGGAGTACCTGATCACACTCCAGCTCTGGCCGACCGGCGAATCCCGCATCCTCGGCCACGCTTCACCCCACGGTCGGCAAACGACCTGGGAGTAGCTAGCTAGAGCCCGTGCCGGGAGTTCCGCCGGGGCTACCGGCCCTGGACCTCGCGGCTTTAGGGATTGAGAGCGGCAACCAAGGTGTCCGTGAGCTCGGCGGCGAATTGGCCGTCGGGATCCAGATCCGGATCGAAGATGCCGACATCGAGCCCGACGCACTTCGGCGACGCAAGGAGCGACTGCAGCAGCTCTTTGAGGTGAACATGCTGAAGGCCGCCCGGATCGGGACTGTCCACCGCCGGCATCACCTCGGCATCGAGAATGTCCACGTCGAGATGCACCCAGAATCCATCCAGCTCGTCCCGCTCCAACCGCGCCAGCACATCGGCAGCCGCGCCGCCCGGGTCCGCGATGACCGCGAGCGCCGACCGATCGAGGATCCCGGCCGCCTGCACCGTGTCGAGATACGCCTCGTCCTCGCGATAGCCAAGCATGGCCGCGTCGGCATCGAGCACGTACGGCCCAAGCCCTTCCAGATCGGTGAGATCACCCTGCCCGCGCCCAGTCACCAACGCGAGTGCCTCCCCTCCGGCAGCCCCGACGTACTCATCGTTGTCGACAGTGCGCATATCGGAATGCCCATCGAGATACACCACGCCGTACCGCCCTCGCCGCTTCAGCGCGAGCGCCGGCCCCAGCAAATTGCTGCACTCCCCACCCAACAGCACAACGAACTTCCCCTCACCAACCAACTTCCCCACCCGATCGGCCAGCCTCTTGCTGTACTCCGCCATCGCGGCGGCATTGAACACCCCATCCCCAGGCTTCCAATCCCCCGGTCATACCGCGGCGGCGTCACACACCCCGCATCCTCAGCCCCGATCCGCCCCAAAAACCCCTGATCCCGCACCGCCCCCGCCAACTTGTAACACCCCGGCACACCCCCAACCACCGGCGGCCGCAACCCCAAGTTAGAAGGCCCATCCACCACAACCCGACCCATCACCCACCCACCCCTAACCACTAACCACCCGACAATTGGTTAGATCCTCCCGACCCCCACCACCCGTGTCAACACCTACCCACGCTCGGGAGTCCCGCTGCTGCGGCCAATAGCGGGCACAACAGGTGCTCCAGCACCCCGGGAACCATCGCCAAGAGCCGGACCTGGCCGAGTGGCACGCGCCAGCCCACTCAAGAACCGTCGCATCCCCGCCTCTAGGCCGCCCACGCCCCGAGCCGTTCCCCCTTGCTCCCGCTCACCATCACTCACCTGCGGTGGTTGCCCCGGGCCCTCAGCCATCAGGCGTACGGCGTACTGGTTGGGGGAGTCTGCAGGAAAGGGCTGATGAGGGTTCGCCCGGTAGTGGTGGCGAAACTCATCGACCTTCGCGTTGAGGACCGGGCGGATCTTCTCGGCGACGGTATTGCCCGCGTGCGCCGATGCCTCCGGTAACGATGGCCACTCCGGATGCATCAACGTTGCTATCAACGCCGCTCGGACGGCCTGCTGATCTTGCGACCGGGCCGGGACGACTGCTGCGAGTCGGTTCCGGACGACGCTGTCCGCCAATTGATCGAAGTGCATCGCGGCAGGGCCGTGGGTGGCCTGGGTGATGAAGGCGGCGCGATCCTTCGCCGGCCCTGAGACTTGCTCGACCAGATTGTCGACCGTCGTATAGGCACCTGGGTACTGCGGTTCGCGGAGCTCCAAACCTGGATAGCCCGCGTAAGCGCTGAACAGTTCGAAGTCGTTCACCGTCCGAAGTTCGGCGAAACCTTCCATCACACCTCGCGTCTGGAGCGAGCGGACCGCGTTCGGCTCCGTCGGTGCGTCGGTCTCCATGCCTGTATGGGTCACCTCATGGAGGATCGTGGCGAGAGCTTGCGCCTTTCGCCTGGGCGTGGTTTCTGCTGAAGAGCCGGTCAAGTGGCGCAGTACGAGCCTCTCGGACATCCGCAGATCGCCGGTCTTCGGATCGAAGCTGCCTCACTCGGCGGTGGCATAGAGGTTTCCACTCCAACGATCGACGTTGGTCGGGCGGAGGTCACGAGCAAGCTGGTACAGCCGCGCGAACTCTCGATAGACGGCGGAGTCGCGGGGGACCAGTACGTCGCCGTCGCTCATCGATCAGTCGGTCTTGTCCGCGTTCTCAGGCGGGTCTGCCAGCGGCCAGGTCGGGTCGCGCAATTCGTTCTCGAGATGTTCGAGGACTCTGGTCATCGCGCGGATGTCGGACTCCTCGTCCTCGTCCGCCCGGTCGGCGATTTCCCAGATCTTGCGACGGGCTTGTTCGATCGCAGCGATCTGTTCATCGACGGTGCCATTGGCGTGGTACGCGGAGCCGGCCACTTCGCCGGCCTCGTGGTAGAGCGCGCTCCACTGTCTGGGCGGGGGCGGCGGCTCGGCGAGGCGGTCGATCAGTGTCTTGGTCCAGGTCCGGTCGTGCTCAGAGGCGTCCGCGGGAACCAGCGCGCGCAGCTCGGCCTGCACCGCTGCCACGTCCACGTCTTCCTCGCCGCGGACCTTGTCCCTCGCTCTGGAAAACGCCGAGTTGAACTCGGCCAGGTCCAGTGGCATTACTCCTCCTTCTTGACCGTGTGGAACTGCCGATGACGGTGCTGTATAAGTGCGATTCAGCTGTCCTGATCGAACAAGATCCTCGCTGACATAAGGCTAGTGAAAACGCGCGCCACCCGTCCGCAGATATCCACAGGGCACACCGGTTCCGTACAACCGCATCTGCCAACTGATCGAACTGCATTACTCCGGGGCCTTGAACGGCCTCGGCGATCACTACATATCTGTCCTTCGCAGGCCCGGACACCTGGGTGACCAGGCTCTCCCTCGCCGCGTACGCACCAGGACGGGCCTGAGGCGGGAGCTTCAGCCCGGGGTAGCCGGCGCTGACGGAGAAGGGGGTGAAGTCGTTCAGCGCTCGCAGTTCGGCGATGCCCTCCATCGCCACCTGCGAATGCAGGCTGCGTACGGCGTTCGGCTCTGTGGGAGCGTCCGTCGCCATCCCAGCGTGAGTCAACTCGTGAAACACGGTAGCCAACGCCTGCGCCTGATCATCTGCCTCGGTCTTCGACACCGAGCCGGTGAGATGTCGTAGGACGCCATCTTCGGAAAGTCTGATGCTGCCGGTCTGCGGATCGAAACCGCCCCAGCGCCTGGTGTCCGTGGCGTAAAGATCCCCGTTCCAGCGGTCGACGCTGGTCGGTCGCATGCTGCGAGCCACCAACTGAAGCCGTAGGAACTCCTGGTAGACAGCGGAATCGCGGGGGGCGAGCCGATCGTCACCCATCGGTCAGGTCGTTGGTGGCTCGGAACCGTCTCGCGGCCAGGTCGGATCGCGGAGTTCGTCCTCGAGGTGCTCCAGCACCCTGGTCATCGCGCGGATGTGCGGCGCTTCCTCCTTGGCGGCCCGGTCGGCGATGTCCCAGATCGTCTGGCGGGCCTTCTCCAGTGCCGCGATCTGTTCCTCGACGCTGCCGGCGGCCCGGTACGCCGAAGCGTGGATCTCACTGGCCTGGTGGTAAAGCTCGCTCCACTGCGTGGGCGGCTCAGGTGGGTCGGCGAGGCCGTTGATGAGGATGTCGGTCCACGAGCGGTCGTGGACGGATGCGTCGGCGGGAACGAGCGAGCGGAGCTCCGCCTGCACGGTGGCGACGTCCGTGCCGTCCTCATTGCTGACCTTGTCGCGAGCACGGTAGAGCGCGTCGTTGAACTCAGGAACATTCAGCGGCATTGGCCCTCCACGGTAACGACGTCCTCTACTGACCGTAACGATATCTGGGCTCTCGCCGAGGTGCCGGAAGTTATCCACAAGGGCCGTGAGTGCAGAGCCATCGGTACTGCGTGCGGTCAGTCTCGGCCGCGGTCCGGGGTGTTGGTGCGGGTGGGCCGATCGATAGACCGGCCGGCGGGGATGCCGGCGCCGCGGGCGCCGTTGCCTAGGTAGGGGCTTGGGCGGGTGGCATGGGCCGCTGGTGCTTGTCCGGTGAGGAAGCGCGAGGTCGTCACTTGTCGCGGGTCCGGTTCGGAAGGCGCAGTCGATTGTTCTGCTCGAGTTGAGTCCTCGGCGGCTAGGCGTACGGCGTACTGGTTGGGGGAGTCGGCGGGAAAGGGCTGCTGAGGTTTAACTTGGTAGTGATGCCGAATCTCGTCGACCTTGGCGTTCAGGCCGGGACGGATGTCCTTGGCAACGAGTTCTCCGGCATCTGCTGATCTGTGGGGGAGTGTGGGCCAGTGCGGATGCATCATCGTTTGGATCAAGGCCGCTCGTACGGCGAGCTGGTCGTCCACTCGATTCGGGACGACGTGGGCCAACCTGTTTCGCAGTACGCCGTCGGCCAATTGGTCGAAATGCATGACGCCTGGTCCCTGCGCCATCTTGTCGATCAGGGCCTGGCGGCTGACGACCGGACCTGCCGCCTGGGTGATCAAGTTGTCGACCGCCGCGTGAGGGCCTGGGTACTGCGGCCCCGGGAGGGCGATGCCGGTGTAGCCGGCCGCATCCGCGAAGGCATCGAAGTCCGTTGTCGTACGGAGTTCGGCGACACCCTCCATGATCCCCTTTGAATGTTGGGACCGGACAGCGTTCGGTTGGCCCGGGGCATCGGTCTCCATCGCCGAATGGGTTGACTCATGAAGGACGGTGGCCAGTGCCTCGGCCTGCTTGCCCTGCTCTCTGTCAGCGCTCTTGCCGGTGAGATGCCGCAGCACTAGGTCCTGAGACAGGCGAATGCTGCCGGTCTTGGGATCGAAGCCGCCCCAAAGGCCGTCGCTGGTCGCATAGAGGTCGCCACTCCAGCGGTTGACGCCAGTTGAGCGTGCTTCGTGAGCCATCTGATGCAACCGCGCGAATTCGCGGTAGAGGGCGGAGTCGCGCGGTACCAACCGGTCTCCGTCCGCCATCGGCTAACCGGTCTGTCCGGGCGGCTCCTCGATCGGCCAGGTGGGATCCCGCAGTTCGTTCTCCAGATGCTCCAGCACTCGAGTCATCGCCTTGATGTGAATCTGCTCGTCTTCGGGGGCTTGGTCGGCGATTTGCCAGATTTTTTTGCGGGCTGCTTCGAGGGCGGCGATCTTGTCTTCTGTGCTGCCGTTTGCCTGGTAGGCGGAGGCGTGGACCTGGCCGGCCTCGTGGTAGAACGCGCTCCATTGGCGAGGCGGGGCGGGCGGTTCGGCGAGGGAGGCGATCAGGCGTCCGGTCCAGCCTTTGTCGTGCTCGGAGGCGTTCTCGGGCACGAGGGCCCGCAGTGCCGCCTGCTCGGCTTCGATGTCAGTGCCCTCTTCACTGCGCACCCTGTCCCTGGCGCGAACGAAGGCGCCGTTGAACTCGCCGAAGTTGACCTTGGCGTCGCCCATTGATTCTCCTCTGTCGCGGATTCCTGCCCTCACCGGTCAACCTATCGAGTTCGTCGGGTGCCCGACGGGAGATATCCACAGGGCGCAGCGAAGTCAGTCCCGGCCACCGCGGTCTGGGGTGGTGGTACGGGTGGGGCGATCGATTGAAGGGCCGGCGGGGGTGCCGGCGCCGCGGGCGCCGTTGCCTAGGGAAGGGCCTGGGCGGGTGGCGTGGGTGGCGGGGGCCTGGTTGTTGAGGAAGCGCATGGGGTCGCCCTGCTGACCGGCAGCGTGAGCTGCGGGCTGTGTGCCGTTGGCGCGGGCGGGGGAGGCGGGCTGTGTGTTGCCGGGTTGTGGGCCCTCGGCGTTGCCGGCGGGGGATTGCTGGGCGCTGGCGGGTGCCGGCTGGGCAGTGCCGGTGTTGCCGGGTGTGGGCTGGGCAGTGCTGGTGTTGCCGGGCGTCGGCTGGGCAGTCCCGGTGTTGCTGGGTGCGGGTTGCTGGGGGAGGGGTCGGCGACCCGGGTGGTGGCGTCTGGTGGGGGGAGTTTGGTCAGGTCGACGGGGTGGTCGCGGGCGGGGGTGGTGGTCGCGCGCTGTTGTTCGGTCGGCTGGGTGGTTTGGGTGGCTACTTCGGCGGCCGGGTTCGGGGTTCTGGCGGGGTACGGCTCGTCCGGGGTGTTCTGGTAGTGCTCGCGGAGCTGGGCAACGCCGTTGTCCACGGCCTCGTTCGTGAGTTCGGCGGTCGCCGGGCCGAGGCCGTCGAGGTCGTGGACCACGGCCCACTCGTCGACGGCCATCTGGTTGACGAGGTGGGCCCGGGCTGCCTGCTGGTGGTCGGCGTCCGGTGGGACCGTGTCGGCCAGTTCGTTCTGCACGATGCTGCCGGCGATGGTGTCCCAGCGCATCATCACGGGTTGATCGATCGCCGCCGACAACAGGTCGGCGCGCTCGGCGCCGGATGTGCTGGCCCGATCCAGCAGTTCGCCCGCGGCGTGGACGGCACCCGGGTACTCGGGATCCGGCGTCTGGGTGTCCTCGTAGCCGGCTAGCTGAGCGAACTGTTCGTAGTCCTCCATCGTGGCGAGTTCCGTGAGTCCCTCGTCCAGCCCGATGGACTGCGGCCGACGCAGAGCGTTGGGCTCGAGCTTGGCGTCCATCTCGACCCTGGCATGCAGGGATTCGTGCAGCACCGTGGCCAGCGCTTGGCCTTGCCGGACGGGGTCGCCGGTTCCCTCGCCGCCGGTCAGCTGATCGAGGACGAGCGTCTGGTTCAGGCGGAAGGTGCCATCACGGGTCAACCCGCCGTACTTGTCATCGGTCCGCGAGTAGAGTTCGCCGTTCCAGCGGTCCAGTCCGCCGGGATGCATCTCCTGGGCGATGCGGTAGAGCCGGGCGAACTCCTGGTAGACCGGTGACTCCGGATCGATCCGGGTCATGCCCTCGTAGCCGGCCATAGGTCAGGCGCCGGGGCTGTCCGGCGGTGACTCCCACGGATAGCCCTCTTCGAGGTAGAGCTCGGTGGACTCGAACCGGCGGGTGAGGTAGCGGATCCGGTCGCTGTCCGCGCCGGCGCGGTCGGCGATCGCCCAGATCTTCTTCCGTGCGTCGGCGAAGGCCGCGAGGCGTTCTTCGCGGGTGCCTTCGTCGAACTTGCCGTCGTTGAGGACTTGTTGTGCTTCGGCCATCTCTGCGGACGACGACGAAGACGACTCCTGGACAGCGGCCACCAGGGCGGGCAGGCCGTCGATCAGCTTGCGGGCGATCTGCCGATCGCTGCCGCTTACCTCGTCGGCCAACTCGCGGAGGTGGGTCTGTACGGCGGGGAGGTCGGTGGTTTCGCCGGCGATCAGGCTCGCGCGGGACAGTTTGTACTGTCGGTTGAACTCGTTGAAGTCCATTGATGCCTTCCGCTTCGGCCCGGTTCGGTGGTGACCAAGACTTTACCGGCGGGGAGGGGTTGGGCGGCTGCGGTCATCCACAGGGCGGGGTGGTTCTTGGCGGCCGGTAGACTCGTCGAGTTGCCCTGGGTTGTCTGCTCCACCTGAAGAAACGGATTGTGGCCTCGTGTTCGACACGCTTTCTGATCGCCTTTCCGCCGCGTTCAAGAATCTGCGCGGCAAGGGCAAGCTGACCGATGCCGACATCGACGCGACCGCGCGGGAGATCCGGATCGCGCTGCTGGAGGCGGATGTCGCGCTGCCGGTGGTGAAGGACTTCATCGCGGCGGTGAAGGAGCGGGCCGGCGGGGCCGACGTACGCGGCGGGCTCAACCCCGCCCAGCAGGTCATCAAGATCGTCAACGAGGAACTGGTCACCATCCTCGGTGGCCAGACGCGTGAGCTGCGGATGGCCAAGCGGCCGCCGACGGTGATCATGCTTGCCGGTCTGCAGGGTGCGGGTAAGACCACCCTGGCCGGAAAGCTCGCGAAGTGGCTGAAGGAGAGCAAGCACCAGACCCCGATGCTGGTCGCGGCCGACCTACAGCGGCCGAACGCGGTCACCCAGCTCCAGGTGGTCGGCGAGCGCGCCGGCGTACCGGTGTATGCGCCCGAACCGGGCAACGGCGTCGGCGACCCGGTCCAGGTCGCGCGGCAGGCGATGGAGGAGGCCAGGACCAAGCAGTACTCCGTGGTCATCGTCGACACGGCCGGCCCGCCTCGGTGTCGACGAGGAACTGATGAAGCAGGCCGCGGACATCCGCGACGCGGTCACGCCTGACGAGATCCTTTTCGTCGTCGACGCGATGATCGGCCAGGACGCGGTCACCACCGCGCAGGCCTTCCTGGACGGCGTCGGTTTCGACGGCGTGGTGCTGTCCAAGCTGGACGGTGACGCCCGCGGTGGTGCGGCGCTGTCGATCGCGCAGGTCACCGGGCGCCAGGTGATGTTCGCCAGCAACGGCGAGAAGCTCGAGGACTTCGACGTCTTCCACCCCGACCGGATGGCGTCGCGCATCCTCGGTATGGGCGACGTGATGAGCCTGATCGAGCAGGCGGAGAAGTCGTTCGACGCCGACGAGGCCGCGAAGACGGCCGCCAAGCTGCAGAAGCGGGGCGGCAAAGACTTCACCCTGGACGACTTCCTCGCCCAGATGCAGTCGGTCCGCAAGATGGGCCCGCTGACCAAGATCTTCGGCATGCTGCCCGGCGCGTCCCAGTTCAAGGACCAGCTGGAGAACTTCGACGAGCGCGAGATCGACCGGATCGAGGCTGTCATCCACTCGATGACGCCGGCCGAGCGGACCGACCCGAACATCATCAACGGCTCCCGCCGGGCCCGGATCGCGAAGGGTTCGGGCACCGAGGTGGCCACCGTCAGCGGCCTGGTCGAGCGCTTCTTCGAGGCCCGCAAGATGATGTCGGCGATGGCGTCCGGCAAGGGCATGCCCGGAATGCCGGGAATGCCCGGGATGCCGGGGACCGGCGGCAAGAAGGCCAAGCAGCAGGCGAAGAAGGGCAAGGCCAAGCGCGGCTCGGGCAACCCGGCCAAGCGGGCGAACACGGGTCCGAGCGAGGCGGCCGAGCCCCAGCCGGGTCAGCTCCCGGCCGCGTTCGGTGGCGGCGCCGGCGCCGGCGCCGGCGGCTTCGAGCTGCCGGACGAACTGAAGAACATGCTCGGCGGAAAATAGCTGCCTAGTACTACGTACCGTGGTCGGCTGAGGTCAGCATCACGGATCATCCGCCGGGCACAAGTCCTCGCTCGGTCATGAACTCACGCCCGGTCGTGGACGGTTGCCGGAACCCGACCGACGGCTAAGATCGTGGCTACGCCCGAAGCAACGAGAGACTGCAGAACCTGGGGGACGGTTCGGATGAGGCAGCAGTTCAAGAACCTGGACACGTGGCGCGGCAAGCTGACCGCGACGTGGATCTGCCTTGCCCCGCCCGCCGCAATGGTGGCCGTCTTCGTCGCCGGCGGCGTGCCGTCGAACTCGTTTGTGGTCGATTCGCACGCGCTGGGCCTGCCCCGGCAGGACTCGGTCTTCGACGACCTGGTGAGCGACGTACCGGCCCAGCCCGGCGTCGACGGCGGAGTCGGCACGGAGAAGCGGTCCTCGATCGACGTCCCGGTGACCGGTGCGACGGACAACAAGCAGCCGGTGATCCCCGGCGTCATCGGCGATACCTCCGGCATCCCCGGCACCGTGCTCGCGGCGTACCAGAAGGCGGCCAACGACCTCGCGCTCGCGCAGCCCAACTGCCACATCACCTGGCCACTGCTGGCCGGGATCGGGAAGGTCGAGTCCTCGCACGCGAGCGGCGGCCGGGTCGACGCGGCCGGCAACACCCGCGGCAAGATCCTCGGCCCGGTGCTCGACGGCGGTCCCGGGATGGCGGCCATCAGCGACACCGATCAGGGTAAGTACGACGGCAACACCCGCTGGGACCGCGCGGTCGGCCCGATGCAGTTCATCCCCGGCAGCTGGAACGCCTTCGGTGCCGACGGCAACGGGGACGGCGTGAAGGACCCGCACAACGTCTTCGACGCGTCCCGGGCAGCCGCTGACTACCTCTGCTCGAACGGCTCCAACCTGAGTACTCCGACGGGCCTGGTCCAGGCAGTCCTTCGGTACAACCACTCGATGGACTACGTGAACACGGTGCTGCGCTGGATGCAGTCGTACAGCAAGTCCACCACGACCATCCCGGACACCGACGGCGTGATCGACCCGACGATCGGTGACGACGGCAACGTCCAGCGCGACTCCGACCCGACCCACGTGCCCGGCGACGACGACACGACCTCGCACCCCGCGACCACGAAGCCGGCCACGCACGCGACCCAGCAGGCGACCAAGCCGGCGACGCACCCGACCGGGACGCCGACCGTGACCCCGACGGTAACGCCGACCAAGACGCTGCCGACCAGCACACGGCCGACCACGCCGACACCGCCGTGGACCGTCTCGCCGACGCCCCGGCCGACACCGACCCCGACCGAGCAGACCCCGTCGACGCCGCCCACGACCCCGACGCCGCCGCCGACGACGGAGACCCCGACCCCGACCCCGACGCCGACGGCCGACACCCCGACGCCGACGCCGCTGCCGCCGTGCGACGCCAACGCCCCCACGCAGGCCCCGACCGAGACGCCGACCTGTACGCCGGTGTCCCAGCCGGCCGGTACGACTTCCGAGGCCCCGAGCAACAACTCGACGCCCGACGAGACGCCGACCACGCCCTGATCCGTACTGCGTACGTTGGCGAAGCAGCCGGTACCGCGTACTCTGGCAGCCGCCGCATGTAAGAAGCGGGCCAAGGCGAAATCCGTTGCCATCGGCCCCTCAGAAGTGGTTTTCACGCCTGAAATCGGGTGCCTTCTGACCATGAGCTATCGGCTCAGGTAACTTTCCGTCGCCCTTCGGTAACTTTCTGGCGCATGGATCGTTGGGGGAACTATGCGCCTAACCCGTAGTGGTAACCGTCGGGTCAAAGTAATCATCGCTTCACTGTGCACGGCCCCTCTCCTGGTAGGGGCCATCGTGACAGTCGCCTCGGGGGGTGCCGGTGCCTCCGGCGACTTCGCGGCGGACAGTCCGGTCGCCCCATCGCCTGGGGCCGGGCTGAACAGCGGTGAATTCGACGAACTGACGATGATCGTCCCGCAACGTCCAGGAGTGGACGGCAGGATCGGATCTGACAAGCCCGCCCGTGCCGATGTGCCCGTTCAGGGTGCGACCGACGGCTCGTCCGTCGTCCGGCCGGGCCGGCCCGATGCCGTCAACGGCATCCCGCGCGGGGTCTTCCCCGCGTACCGCCGCGCCACCGCGAATCTCGCCGTGGTCCGGCCCAACTGCGGTCTCACCTGGCCGCTCCTGGCCGGTATCGGCAAGGTCGAGTCGAACCACGCCAGCAGCGGCCGGGTCGACGTGGCCGGCACCACCCGCGGCAAACTCCTCGGCCCGACGCTGAACGGCAAGGGCGGCACCGGCCGGATCGTCGACACCGACAAGGGTCGCTACGACAGCGACAAGGTGTTCGACCGGGCCGTGGGCCCGATGCAGATCATCCCGGGCGTGTGGAGCGAGTTCGGCGCCGACGGCAACGGTGACGGCTTCCGCAACCCGAACAACGTGTACGACGCGGTCACCACCGTCGCGGTCTACCTGTGCTCCGAGGGCGACGACCTGAAGCGCCCGATGGACCTGGTCTCCGCCCTCCTGCGGTACCAGCACTCCAAGGACTTCGTGGCCACCGTGCTGCGCTGGATGCGGGTCTACAGCAAGAACGCCGTCCTGGTGCCGAATGCCAAGGGCAACCTGTCGACGCCGAAGCCGACCGGTAACGCCGATCGCAAGGTCGACCCGCGGGAGGTTCCGGACGTGCCGGACGACCCGAAGGCCACCCCCAAGCCGACGGCGAAGCCGACCGGCAAGCCGTCGATCCCGGACCCGATCGACACGCCGACCGGTCACCCGACCAAGCCGACGCGCCCGCCGACGGACCGGCCGACCAACCCGCCGACAGACACGCCGACTCCGACCCCGACCCCGACGCCGACGCCGACGGACCCGCCGACGGACACCCCGACCCCGACGCCTTCGGAGACGCCCAGCGGCTCGCCGTGCGCGGTCGAGGCGAACCCCACTCCCTGCACCCAGGGCAGCGGGTCGCACGGCTGACACCTCTGCGGTTACGGTCGGCGGTATGGCCGACGTAATCAGGCTCACCGGCACGGTCCTGCCGGCCGGTGAGCAGCAGGAGATCCATCTCAGTGGCGGGCTGGTCGTCGACCGGCCCGCCCCGTCCGTTATCAGCACAGTTGACGTCACGACCGTCTCCACCGGCGGCTGGATCGTGCCCGGCCTGGTCGACGCGCACTGCCATATCGGCCTGGATCAGCGCGGCGCGGTCGACCAGGAGACGCAGGAGCGGCAGGCGTACGCCGATCGCGACGCCGGCGCCCTGCTGGTCCGCGACGCCGGTTCGGCCGCGGACACCCGCTGGATCGACGACCGCGAGGACCTGCCGAAGATCATCCGGGCCGGTCGGCACATCGCCCGCTCGAAGCGCTACATCCGCAACTACGGCTGGGAGATCGAGCCGGCGGAGCTGGTCGCGTACGTCGAGCAGGAGGCGCTCAAGAGCGACGGCTGGGTCAAGCTGGTCGGCGACTGGATCGACCGCGAGGCCGGTGATCTCACTCCCTGCTGGCCGGCCGAGGCGCTGAACGCCGCGATCGCCCGGGCCCACGAACTGGGAGCACGCGTCACCGCGCATGTGTTCGGCGAGCACGCGCTCCCCGATCTGCTGGCCGCAGGCATCGACTGCATCGAGCACGGCACCGGACTGCTCCCCGGCATGCTCGACCAGATGGCCGCGGCCGGCGTCGCCGTAGTGCCGACGATGATCCAGCTCGAGAACTTCCCCGAGTACGCCGATCAGGCGGCCGGCAAGTTCCCCACCTACGCCGCGCACATGCATGACCTGTACGACCGGCGCCTGGACACCCTGCGCTCGGCGGTCGAAGCCGGAGTCCCCGTGTACGCCGGGACCGACGCGGGCGGCGTACTGGGTCATGGATTGGTGGCGGCCGAGATCCGCGCCCTGACGACGATCGGCTTGACCGGTGAGCAGGCCCTGGCCGCCGGGTCGTGGGCGGCGCGCGAGTGGCTGGGAGTGCCCGGCACGTTGGTCCCTGGGAATCCGGCCGATCTGGTCGTCTACGACGAGGACCCGCGCGCCAACCCCGCGGTACTGGAACATCCGCGGCTGATCGTCCTGCGTGGCCGGATCTGCTGACCGGGGCGGTCTGGCAGGATCACCGGTCGGTGAGCAGGCAATTTCACCGAGTGACGGGAAATATTCACGTAAGTACTGGCATTTTCGGAAGATATTGCCCTACCGTGACTGACACCCGCCGACGCCCCTCGGTGGGACGTCCGCCGCGGGAGGCGCGGTGAACGTCGCAAGGGAAGGAACAACCCCGATGGGTAAGACCGCCCGAGTGCCCAGATTGACCGCAGTACTGGCCGCCGCGGCCGCCGGCGCGATCGCGTTCAGCGGAACGCTGCCGAGCAACGCCGCCCAATACCCCGAACCGGCCGTCTCGGCCGTGCCAGGCGATCTCGCCAAGGCCTTCCAGACCGCATCCACGCAGTACGACGTACCGCGTGAGGTCCTGGTCGGTATCGGTTACGCCGAGTCCCACCTGGACGGCCACGACGGCCTGCCGAGTCAGGACAACGGCTTCGGCGTGATGCACCTGGCCAGCAACCCCACCAACCCCACGATGTCCGAGGCGAAGAAGCTGACCGGTCTGCCGGCCGACAAGCTCGCCAAGGACGCTGCCGCCAACATCCAGGGTGCCGCCGCGGTCCTGGACTCGTACGCCGACAAGGCCGGCCTCCAAGGCGCCGCCCGCAAGGACGTGGCCAAGTGGTACGAGGTCGTCGCGCAGTACCCGCACTCCGCTGACGCCCCGACTGCCCGTCTCTACACCGACGAGGTTTACCGGATTATCGGCCAGGGCGTCGGCGCAGCAGGCGTCACCTTGGCTGCGAAGCGGGTGACGCCCGACCGCGGCCGCTACGCGAAGGTGGCACCACTCGGCACGCGTACGCCGGCGTCGCTCCAGGCGGCCGACTACCCGGGCGCCATCTGGAACCCTGCCTGCACCTGCAACTACCGGGTCGGCCGGACGGCAGCCATCACCACCATCGTCATCCACGTCACCCAGGGCTCGTACGCCGGCACGATCAGCTGGTTCAAGGACCCGGCGGCTCAGGTAAGCGCGCACTACGTGATCCGCTCCAGCGACGGGCAGATCACCCAGATGGTGGCCGAGAAGGACACCGCCTGGCACGTGCGCACCGAGAACCCGTACACGATCGGCATCGAGCACGAGGGCTTCGTGGACCAGCCGTCCTGGTTCACCGACGCGATGTACCGGGCGTCGGCCGCGCTGACCAAGAACATCGCCGAGCGTCGTGGCATCCCGAAGGATCGCGCCCACATCAAGGGCCACAGCGAGATGCCCAACAACGACCACACCGACCCAGGGCCGAACTGGAACTGGACTTACTACATGCAGCTGGTCAACGGCGGCAACCCGCCGCAGTACAACTTCACCACCTACGGCAGCGGTGTCCGGGTCCGCTCGGACGCGAAGCTGACCGCCTCGATCGTCACCACGCTGGCCGGTCCGACGCAGGTGTTCGTCACTTGCCAGAAGCAGGGCGACAGCGTGACCGCCGAGGGCACCACCAACAACTGGTGGGCCAAGCTGCGTGACCAGGGCGGCTACATGAGCAACATCTACATCTCGGATCCCAACCCGAAGCTCCCGGGCGTTCCTGTCTGCTAGTGCCCAGCGGGTCCGGGGGTCTTTCGCGGTGGCCCCCGGCCCGCTGTCAGCTCGGTAGGCTTCCAGCAGATGCCCGGGTGAAGAGTAGAGCCTGCTGTACCGACTGACACCTGCCCGTTGCCTCAGGATCGTGACTGACGACAACGGAAGGGCAAGGCAATGCTCTCGAAGATCCTGACCCGCGGTGGGCCTGCGTGCCTCTACCTGATCATCAGGTACCTCAAGGGCATCACCCTGCTGTCCGCAGTACCCATCAGCATCCTGTTGGGCTGGGCGATCCCCGGTGTCACCGGCGGCCTGGTCCGGCTCGGCAACAGCGAGGTCTACCGGGCAGGCAAGTACCTGGGTCTGCCGGAAGAACCGCCGCTGCCCCTTGCCGCACCGCGCAGGCCCGGCGACGTCGTCGCATTGGTCAAGGACAAGACGTTCGTCCGTAGCCTGCGGGTCCTGCTGCTGTCCCTGGTGGCCATCCCGGAGTTCGTCCTCGCGGTGATGGCGCTCACAGCAGCGCCTGCCGCCGTGCTCTCGACGCTGTTGGGGCCACTCGCCCCGGGCCAGTTCAGTCTGCTCGGCGTACAGGTCGAGAACTGGCCTGAGGCGCTCATACTCGGGCCGCTGCAGCTCGCGTTCGGGCTCTTCCTGCTCGGCTGGGTAGCACCGGCAGTAGCGCGCAGACATGCCCATGCGACTCGCAACCTGCTGGCACCGAGCGCCACCGAGCTGGAGACGGCCCGGCTCGCACAGCGCGTCGAGGAGCTCACCAGGACGCGGGCAGGGGCTGTCGATTCGCATGGTGCCGAGCTACGCCGGATCGAGCGCGACCTGCACGACGGTACGCAGGCACAGCTGGTCTCGCTGGCCCTGCGGATCGGCGTAGCGAAGCAGACGATGGCCAACGATCCCGAGAAAGCGGCCCAGATCCTCGACGACGCCCGTGATGGCGCAGAGCAGGCCATGACAGAGTTGCGCGGCGTACTGCGAAGCATGTACCCGCCGATCCTGGCTGACCGTGGCCTGGACGGTGCCGTGTCCGCCCTGTGCGCCCGCTGCCCGATCCCGGTCCAGCTACGGCTCGGCGAGCTCGGCAATGTCCCTGCTCCGGTGGAAGCCGCGGCGTACTTCGTGGTCGCGGAATCGCTCACGAACATCACCAAGCACTCGGCGGCAGGTCACGTCGACGTACTGCTCGAGCGGCGCGGTCACGAGCTCTACCTGGCGATCACGGACGACGGCATCGGGGGTGCACGCGTCAACGAGCAGCAGGACCTGCTCGGCCGGGGGAGCGGGCTGCGTGGCATGGTGCACCGCGTGGAAGCGATCGACGGACGGATAGAGCTGACCAGCCCGATCGGTGGGCCGACCGTGGTCGAGGTGATCCTCTCGTGCGGGTAGTGATCCTCGAGGACAACGCGATCCTGGCCGAAGGGCTCGGGCTGCTGCTGAACAACTCCGGCTTCGAGGTCGTCGCCGTGGCCGGGGATGCCGACGAGTTCGCCAAGGCGGTCGCCGAGCACGACCCGCAGATGACCGTGGTCGACGTGCGGCTGCCACCCACCTTCACCGACGAGGGCCTGCGCGCCGCGATCGAGGCCCGCCGGGTGCGGCCCGGATTGCCGGTGCTCGTCTTCTCGCAGTACGTCGAAGAGGTGTACGCCGCGGAGCTTCTCGCCGCCGGCAGCGAGGGCGTCGGATACTTGCTGAAGGACCGGGTCTCGCGGGTCGACGAGTTCCTCGAAGCCGTACGCCGGGTCGCGGCCGGCGGGACCGTGCTCGACCCCGAGGTCGTCAGCCAGTTGATGGTGAAGCGGATCGATCCGCTGGAACGGCTGACGCCGCGCGAACGCGAGGTGCTCGCGTTGATGGCCGAGGGGATGGGCAACCTCGCGATCGCCGAGCGCCTGGTGATCAGCGAGGGCGCTGTCCACAAACACGTCGGCAACGTCTTCCTCAAACTCGACCTGCCGCCGACCGACTCGGGTCATCGCCGGGTCCTCGCAGTACTTGCTCACCTCGGTCTCTGACCGCTTCCGGTCACTTCTGAGCGGGGATAGCGGTTACCCGATCTGAGCGAGCTGACAACGTCGGCCATCACCTCTTGACGGTTCGTAGGTGCTGAGCCACTCTCAGTGCAGAGAGCGCTCTCACCGCACCGAAACCGCCCCCTAGGTGAGGAGAGTCCGTATGAAGGTTCTAGTCGCCGCCGCGCTGGCAGTGAGCGTGGTAGCAGTTCCAGGCCAGGCTGTCGCGGCAACGCCCGACCAGCCGTTGGCCGTACCGAACCAAACGATCGCCATGCAGAGAGATCTGGGCCTGACCGAGCAACAGGTCAAGGACCGGCTCAAGGTCGAGTCTGCCGCCACCAAGCTCGTCCCGACCGCACAGCGCGCAGCAGGAGCTGCCTTCGGTGGTGTCTGGTACGACTCCGCCAAGCAGAGGCTCGTCGTGGGACTGACCAGCTCAGCCACGGCTTCCGCAGTATGGGCTACTGGTGCTGACGTCGCCCTAGTATCGCTGACTGCCAAGCAGTTGGACCAGCGTAAGGCTGCGGTCGACAAGCTGGCTGGTAAGGCTGTCCCGGCTGCAGTGAGCGGCTGGACCGCGGACCCGCGGACGGGCGCCGTTGTGGTCAATGTCCAAGCAGGTAAGCGTTCTGCGGCCGTCGACGCGTTTGTTACCAAGGTTTCCACGGCTGGCGCGGTCACGGTCCGGGAGGTCGTCGCTCAGGCGCCACGGACCTTCGCGGCCCGGCACTGTCGGTGGAGATCCCTACTACACGGGCAACGTCCGTTGCTCCATCGGCTTCTCCGTGTACGGCGGATTCGTCTCCGCCGGCCACTGCTCTCCTGGTGTAGGTGCCCGGACGTTCGGCTGGGACCGTTCGGCGCAGGGAGCCTTCCGCGGCTCGTCGTTCCCCGGTAACGACTACTCCTGGGTCGCGATCGACAGCGGCTGGTGGACCGTGCCGGTAGTGCTCGGCTGGGGTCAGGTCAGCGATGCGCTGGTCCGCGGCTCCTGGGTGGCGCCGATCGGTACATCGGTCTGTCGCAGCGGCTCGACCAGTCACTGGCACTGCGGTCAGGTGACCGGCATGAACGAGACGGTGAACTACGGCAACGGCGCGCTGTTCTACGGCGCTACCAAGACCAGCGTTTGTGCCGAGCCCGGTGACTCGGGCGGCTCGTTCATCACCGGCGACCAGGCGCAGGGCGTCACGTCCGGTGGCTGGGGCAACTGCAGCAGTGGTGGGGAGACCTGGTTCCAGCCCGTGAACGAGATCCTCAGTACCTACGGTCTGACGCTGCACACCGCTTGACCCACTGCGTTGCGTCCGAAGAACCGAGGGGCTGGCCCCACAGTTCTTCGGACGCAATGTGGTTTTCAGCAGGTTGGGACCCCTGGCAGTACCGCGTTCGGATCGTCGATGTAGATGTTGCTGATGAAGCCTGCCGGGCTGCTGAGCTTGGCCCACCAGTTGTTGGTGTAGCCCTCGGCGGTCACGGTGTCGCCTTGCTTCTGGCACAGGACCCGGACCGAGGTGGGACCGCCCAGAGTGGCTACGACCGAGGCGGCCAGTCGCGCGTCGGAGTGGACCCGGACGCCGGAACCCCAGGTCATGAACGGCTTGCCGGGCTGACTGCCGCAGCCGTTGTCGCTGGTCAGGAAGGCGGATCCGTACGAACCGGGGTACGACAGCCCGCCGCCGTTGATCACGATGTTCTGGCCGACGCCGTTGAGCAGTTGCTCGTAGTGGATGTGCGGGCCGGTCGAGTTGCCGGTGCTGCCGGTCACCCCGATCTGCTGGCCCTGGGAGACCTGGGCGCCTTCTGCCACGGAGTACGCCGAGAGGTGGAAGTAGTAGGTCTTCCAGCCGCCGCCGTGCTCGACGGCGATGTAGTTGCCGGCGCCACTGGGCTGGGAGAAGCGGTGGGCCGTACCGGCGGCGGAGGCGAGCACCGGGGTGCCGTTGGTGGTGCCGCCGTCGGAGCGAATGAAGTCGAGAGCGCGGCGGACCTCGCCGTCGTGGTGGCTGTAGGTCCAGCGTTGACCACAAGGAAACGGGGCCTTGAAGTTCGGCGCGGCTTGCGCCTGGCTCGGCACCGCCACCAGCGTGGCGGCACCGACCAGGAGGGATGCGAGGACAGCGAGGAATCGTCTGAGCGGCACGATGATCAGTCCCTACGCGACCGGTCACGGGCGGTGGCGCCTGTGACGCTTGGAGTGATGAAAGTCAAGCTAGCGCACGGTCAGTCAGTTAGGAACCGTTCAGATTTTCATTCGGTAAATATCTAACGAGTACTGCTGGGTCAGGCGGTTTGGTTCTGGACCGGCTCGAGGGTCGGCGGCTGCTCGGGCTTGGTGCTGAGCGATTCGATCAGCTGCTTGGCCAGCGCGAAGCCGGAGCCGCCCATCGTGATGGTCTTCACCAAGGTGTCCTCGATGCCCTGGGCGCCGTTCAGGACGACCATGTTGCCGACCTTCTCGAACGAGCTCGCGGCCGCGCGGACGATCTCCGGGTAGGCCTCGGCCAGTTGCTGGGCGACAACCGCGTCGGTGTTCGTGGCCAGCGCCTCGGCGCGCGCCTTGATACCGGCCGCCTCAGCCATCGCCTTCGCCTGCACGGCCAGCGCCTCGGCCTTACCGTTCAGCTCGGTCGCCTTCGCCTGCGCCTCACCGCGCAGGGTGACCTCGCGGGCATTCGCCTCGGCGGCGGCGATCTGCGCGTCACGCGCGGCCGTGGCCAGCGTGCGCTGCCTGTACGCCTCGGCGTCGGCCGGCTTCAGCACCGACGACTCCAGCTGCTTCTCGGCCAGCGACGCGTTCAGCTTCGCGGTCTCGGTCTCGGCGACCACAACCTGCTGACGGGCCAGCGCCTCGGCCAGCGGGCCGGACTGCTGGGCCTTCGAGTTCGCCTGATCGACCTCGGCCTGGTAACCGGCCTGGGCGATCGAGCTCTGCCGTACCGCGGCGGCCTTCGCCGCGGCCGCGACCTGCTCGCGCTCGGTCGCCTCCTGGTCCCGCTCGGCCTGGGCGATCCGGGCCTGCGCCTCGACGGCAGCGGCCTGCGGGCGCCCCAGGTTGCGGATGTAGCCGGACTCGTCGTCGATCTCCTGGATCTGCAGCGAGTCGACCACCAGGCCGAGCTTCTCCATGTCGCCGGCCAGCGAGCCGCGGATGTTCGTGGTCAGCGTCTCCCGGTCGTGCAGCATCTCCTCGACCGTGGTGGAACCGACGATCGCGCGGAGGTGACCCGCGAACAGCTCGTGGATCGTGCTCATCACCTGCTCGTCACTCTGGTCCAGGAACCGCCGGGCGGCGTTCGCGATCGAGCCGAAGTCGTCACCGACCTTGTACGCCGTGACGCCCTTGATGTGCAGCGGGATGCCCTGGCTGGAAACGCAGGTGACGGTCAGCGGCGTCGCGCGGATGTCCAGCGGCAGCCGCCGTACGGTCTGGAAGCCCGGCAGTACCGCGGTACCGCGGCCGACCACGATCTTGAAGGCGAGGGTGTTGTTGGCCTGCACCTCGGTGGCGTGCGCGCCGAGGCCGGAGATGATCAGTGCCTCGTTCGGCTCGGCCACCCGCCAGACCATCCGGAACAGGATCAGCAGAACCACCAGCGCGATGGCGCCGGTGATCAGGTATGTCCAGAGCATTGCCCCTCCAGGGCTGCGAAGTTCTTGGATCTCGAGATGGATCAGAAGGCGCGGGAGACGTAGACGGTGCGGGGCGGATCGAAATCCACCACGACGATCGGCGTGCCGACCTCGATCACCTCGTCGGTTGCCGGATAAGCGTAGAAGGCTTCGGTGGCACCACGGACCGGCAGCATCACCTCGCCGACGATCCCCGGCCCGACCCGCCCGATCACGCGTCCCCGCTTCCCGACCATGACGCCCCCTCCGACGCAAACCCGACCACTTCAGTTCCCGAAGCCTAGTGGCCCCGAGAGTCGTGTCACGCCTTGTGATCGGCGGCGCACGGGCGCATGGTTGGAGTGCGGCCTGGGGCGGGGGAGGGACTGTGGGCGCAGAGGTTCGGGTCGGGGTCGTCGAAGCGGGGTCGGACGAGGCGCGGCTGGAAGAACTGGCGTTGATGCTGCGGCAGGAGTTGCTGGCGCTCAACGTGCGTTCCGTCGAGCCGTACGCCGAGGGCGAGGCGCCGGAGGGATCGCGATCCGCTCTGGCGGCGATCGCCGGCGTACTGACTGTCTCGCTGCAACCCGGGCTGCAGGTGATGGGCGCGGTTGTCGCTGTCGTGCGTGACTGGCTGCGCAGATCCGGATCGGGGCGGACGGTGAAGATCGCGATCGACGGGGACGTGATCGAGCTGACCGGAGCCAGCGACGAGGTGCAGCAACAGCTCGTGGATGCCTGGGTGAAGAAGCACTCGGAAGCATGAGATGGACGGCACGCGAGTCGCGCTCGTCATAGCGAACGACGAGTACACCGATCCGGGGCTGCGCCGGCTGGTGGCGCCCGCGCAGGACGCGGCCGCGTTGGCCGACGCGCTGGGCGACCCGTCGGTCGGCGGCTTCGAGGTCACAGTGCTGCAGAACGAGTCTGCGCAGGCGATCCGGCTGGCCGTCGAGGACTTCTTCGCGGACCGGGCGCCGGAGGACCTGCTGTTGCTGCATTTCTCCTGCCATGGTTTGAAGAACGCGGCCGGAGAGTTGTTTCTGGCGGTGGCCGATACGAAGCCGACGCGGCTCGCCTCGACGGCGGTGGCGGCCGACTTCGTCAATCGGCAGATGGCGGACAGTCGCGCGCAGCGGATCGCCTTGTTCCTCGATTGTTGCTACGGCGGCGCTTTCCCGCGCGGCATGGTTGTGCGTGCGACGGGTGAAGCGCAGGTGCGGGACGCCTTCGCTGGGCAGGAGGGCGTGGGTGGTGGGCGCGGCCGGGTGATCGTGACGGCTTCCAGTGCGATGGAGTACGCGTTCGAGGGTGGTCATCTGGCGACGGATGCGTCGAAGCCGACGCCGTCGGTCTTCACCAGCGCGGTGGTTGACGGGCTGACGACCGGCGAGGCTGATCGCGACGGCGACGGGTGGGTGGGACTCACCGAACTGGTCGGCTTCGTCACCGACCGGGTCCACCGCGTCACCCCGAACCAGAACCCCCAGATGTGGACCTTCGGCGCCCAGGGCGAACTCTTGATCGCCCGCAGCCGAGTCCGCCGCATTACTCCCACACCGCTCGCCCCGGAGCTGCTCGAGGCGATGGACAGTCCGTTGCCGGCGACAAGGTTCGGTGTCGTCGACTACTTGCGGGACCAGGTGAACGGGACAGACCTAGGGCAGGCGTACGCCGCGTGGCAGGCGCTCCAGCAGATGATCAACGACGACAGCCGCAAGGTCTCCGAAACCGCCCGCAAGGCAATCGCCCACGCCGTACCCCGGGCGACGCCACCTGAGGTGGATCTGGTCGCCACCACCGAGGGCGCTGCCGAGGCCCAACTCCAGCTGACCGGACCACCCATCGCCTTGACCGCGGTCGCCTCGTCGACCGCCCCCTGGCTACGCGTGGAACAAGACGGCCCCAACGTACGAATCACCCTCACCCCGCCCGGCCCCGGCCTCCACGAAACAACCATCACCCTGACCGGCCCCACCGGCGAATCCACCATCCCCCTCCGCACCCAAGTCCCCGAACCCACCCGAGAGCCAGAGCCAGAACCAGAGCCAGAGCCGGAGTCCGAGTCGGAGTCCGAGCCGGAGCTGGAACCGGAGGCTCGGCCCGAGGCCGCTGCACAGTTGCCGGAGGCAACGCTCGCGGCGACGGCCGCTCCAGGGAGCGCCCTCGCTGGGCCGGCGACAGCGCCGGAAGCTCCCACCCGGTTGCCGGAGGCGACGCCTGCGCCCGCGCAGGACGGGCCCGCTCCCGCGCAGGCCGGCCCCGCTCCCGCTCTCGCGACACCGCAAGAAGCCGAGCTGCCGCGGGAAGCGACGCCAGTCGCGGTTGCTGCGCCGGTGGGGGAGCGGCCGGCGGCGACCGAGCGGCCGGCGGCGACCGAGCGGCCGGCGACCGAGCGGCCGGCGGCGACCCGACGAGTGGCGACGACCGGAAGGCTCGCGGGGGTTGTTTCCCGGTGGGTGGTTGGAGGGTTGGCTGTTGGTGCGTGCGTCTTGTTCTTGATGAGTTTGCCGGGGGCTCCTGAGTCTCGCCGGATCTGGTCGGACGAGGCGAATACCGGCTGGCGGGTGTTCCGGACCTGGCATGACCCGGAGATCCTGGCCTCGATCGTCGCGTTCGTGGCGAGCCTGGTCGCGGGGTGGTCGAGGCGTTGGGCCGCTCTCGCGCTCGGCATCGTCGCCGGCTGCGCTGTCTCGGTACTCGAGGATGGTGTCCTGATCCTCGGCGGCGGCATCGCCTCGCAGGAAGTCGGCGTCTGGGTCGCCGCGACGACGGTCTCCGCTGGGATGGTCGGTGTCCTGCTCGCCGTCCTGAGACCGCGCGGCCTGCGACTGTGGCCCGTCCACCTCCCGGCCGCCGCCTTGGTCGTCGCCGGTGCCGTCCTGCTCGTGATCAACGCGGGGGTTCGGCACCCCGACGGCATCTCCTTCCTCTCAGTCACCAAGCTGGCGCTGCTGGAAGCCTTCGTCGTCCTCACGCTCGGCTGGCTTGCCCTGGCGGCAGTGGAGCCGAAGACAAGACTGTGGCTGAGCGCGACCACCTCGACGTACGTGGTGATCAGCATCGTCGCGAGCATCCCCGCCCTGACCGATGGCAATTCAAAACCCGCCTTCCTCACTTCGTTGGTCGGCAACGTGTTGGTAGCTGCAGGAATGGCCCTAGCGGTTCAGCGGCCGCCGGCAAACGCGGCAGTAGAGTCGACGGGTCCGAACCTCAGACAATGGCTCGGTCAGCACAGGTGGCTGACCGCCGTGGCAGTCGGCATCGGCGGCCTGCTCCTGCTGCTGGTGAACCAGAGCGCCCTCGATGCAGACCTGAGGCTTTGGTACAACACGGAATTCGGCTCGCCAGACCTCAACCGACACCAGGCCGACGGCACCCTCGCAGCATCGATCGTCATCCTGCTCGGGGCAGTACTCGCCTTCCGGCGCGGACGACTCGGCGCCTACGCACTGGGCGCGGCAGCCGGTGCAGCAACACTGTTCGCGACCGCAGGAGTGGTCATTCTCGGCGGGCAGATCTCCTACCAGGACAACGTGTACATCTGGTCGATCTCACTGGTGATCGCCGGCCTCCTGCTCGCTCTCGTACTAGCAGGCCCGCACACCTCGTCGTACCAGCGGCTCGACCGCGTGACGACCATCGTGCTCGCCGCGGGATTCATCCTGTTGATGACAGTCCAGTTGCTACCTAACGAGAGCGGTCCGTCCGCAGCGACCTACACAGGGGGACTAGGCCTCCTGCTGCCGATCGTCGCAGCGGCGCTGGTGCTAGCCAGTACGACGACAGGCGACCGAACGGTGGCCGGGGCAGCCGCGTCGTACCTGGTGCTCTTCGCAGTGGCCGCGCTCTATCCAATGGTCGAGAACCAGGCTCCCACGTACTTCGCTGCCGCGTTGTGCGGTCACCTGGTCCTCCTCGCCGCCCTCGTATTGGGGGTCCGAGGGCGCGGATCAACCGTCAGCCTCGAATCGCCCCTTCCGTCGCGCCCTTGATGAACTGGCGGGCGAAGACGGTGAAGACGATGATCAGCGGGATCATCGCCATCAGCGCGCCCGTCATCACCATGCTGTAGTCGACACCGTGACTGCGGTTCAGCGACGACAGCGCCACCTGCAGCGTCAGGTGATCCGGGTTGGTCAGCACGATCAGCGGCCAGAAGTAGTCGTTCCAGGACCCCACGAACGTGAAGATGCCGAGGAACGCCAGCGCCGGCCCGCGCCGACGGCAGTGCCACGTGCCGATAGACGCCGAGGAAGCCACAACCGTCCAGCGTGGCTGCCTCGACCAACTCGTCATGGATCGAGTTCTGGAAGTACTGCCGCAACCAGAAGATCCCGAAGGCGTTCGCCGAGGCGGGGATGATCAGCGCCTTCAACGACCCGACCCACCCGAACGCCGCCATCGTCTGGAACTGCGGTACCGCGCCTAGTTGGGCGGGCAGCAGCATCGTCGCCAGCAGGATCACGAACAACGCGTTCCGCCCCGGGAACCGGAACTTGGCGAAGGTGAACGCGGCCAGCGAGTCGAAGAACAACACCAGCGCGGTGGTCGAGATCGCCACGATCAAGGTGTTGCCCATGGACTGGAAGAACGCGACGTTCGCCAGTACTTCGTGGATGTTGTCGTCCAGCTGCGACCCGAAGGTGAACTTCGGCGGGAACCGGTAGATGTCCGACGTCGTGTTGGTCGCCATCACCAGCGTCCAGTAGAACGGGAACAGGCACAGCACCCCGGCGATCGCCAGCAGCAGGTGCATCACCAGCCCGCGCCATTTGACGGCCGTCATTGCCGTCCCCTTCCGCCGAGCAACTTCCAGTTGATTGCCGTGAACAACAACACGAGCATGAAGATGCTGAGCGCGATCGCCCCGGCGTACCCGTAGTCGTTGTTGAAGAAGGCCTGGTTGTAGAAGTACATGACCACCGTCATGCCGCTCTGCCCGGTGCCGCCGTTGTTGCCGACCATCACTTGTGGCTCGGTGAAGGTCTGCAGGCCGCCGATCGTCGACATGATGACGGTGAACAGCACCACCGGCCGGAGCTGCGGCAAGGTGATCAAGAAGAACGTCCGGAACGGCCCGGCGCCGTCCACCTTGGCCGCCTCGTACTGCTCGGTCGGGATCGCCTGCAAGCCGGCCAGGTAGATGATCGTGTTGTAGCCGGCCCACTGCCACACGATCATCGTGGAGATCGCGATCTTGATGCCCCACGGCTGCCTGAGCCAATCCTCGGTGGGCAACCCGAGCGAGCGCAGTACGGCGTTGATGAGCCCGAAGTTCGTGCTGAAGACGGCGGCGAAGAAGATCGCCGCGGCCACCAGCGAGGTGATGTTCGGGATGAAGTACGCGATCCGGTAGATGCCCTTGAACCGGACGGCCGAGTGCAGCATCACCGCGAGAGTCATCGCGATCACCAGCGTCGGCACGGTCGACATCACGAACAGGATGACGGTGTTCCACAGCGACAACCAGAACGTGCTGTCCTCGATCAGGAAGCCGAAGTTCTGCAGGCCGACCATCTTGCGGGGGCCGAGCCCGTCCCACTTCTGGAACGCGAGCAGGATCGTGGACGCGACCGGGTAGAGCCCGAAGACGAGGAAGATCAGGTAGAACGGCGAGAGGGCGAGATAGAAGCGCCAGAACGACAGAACGCTGCGCCGGCGCCCCGGCTTCGTCGTACGACGGGGCGCCTTCGCGGGTGCTGTCGCGGTCAGAGTCACTGCACGCCCTGACGCTTGCCGATCTGCTTCGCCTTCGCCACCGCTTCCGACCAGGCCGCGTCCGACGACTTCTTGCCGGCCTGGACGAGCTTGAGACCGTCGGTGAACGGTACGGCGATGGCGCTGTCCAGCGGCGCCTCGTACGCGATCGGGATGCTCTTGGCCGCCGGGCCGAAGACCTCGATCGGCACCTGGCCGCCGAAGAACGGATCGGCCGCCTTCAGCTGTGGCTTGTCGTACGCCGCGGGCGTGGCCGGGAAGATCTGCGCGTCGGCGAAGGCCTTCGCCTCGTTGTCGGCGCTGAGCATGTACTTGATCACCTCGAGCGCGGCGGCCGGATCGGCGGCGTTCTTGGTGATGGCGAGGAACGAACCGCCGAAGTTCGCCGGGCCGCTCGGGGTCGGCGCGACCCGCCACTTGCCGACGCTGGTCTTGCAGGCGGCCTTGATGTCGAGCGCGACCCACGCCGCGCCGGTGACGGTCGGCACGGTGCCCTGGTCGAGGCCCGCGTTCCAGTCCGGCGAACCGCCCAGCGTCTTGCCGTCGACCTTCAGGGTGACAGCCTTCACCGCGGTGTCCCACGCCTTGCGGATGTGGTCCTGATCGCCGATGAACTTGTTGTCCTTGTCGATGTAGCGAGCCGTGCCCTGGTTGACGATCGTGCCGTACAGGTCGGTGGCGTCGGCGACGATGAACGCCTTCGGGTTGGACATCTTCAGCTCCACCCCGGCGGCCAGGAAGTCGTCCCAGGTCTTCAGTTGCCCGGCCACCTTGGCGGGATCGCCGGGCAGCCCGCCGGCGGTGAAGACGTCCTCGCGGTAGAACAGCGCGGTCGGGCCGATGTCGATCGGGATGCCGAGCACCTTGCCGTCCAGCGTGGTGGCCTGCTTGACCTTCCACTCCAGGTAGTCGCCGAGGATCGAGTCGGCGCCGATCGACTTCAGATCGACGAACCGGTTGGCCTGCGGCAACATCGAGGCGATGTCCTCGCCCTTGATCCCGGTGATGTCGGGGATCGCGGTGCCGCCGTTGAGGGTGGTCAGCAGCTTCTGCTTGAAGTCGCCGCCGACCTCGGAGTACTTGATGTGCTGGTCGGGGAAGTGCGCGATCGTGTCGTCGAGCACGGTCTTGCCGAGACCGCCGGGCCAGCACCACATCGCGATGTTGCCTCCTGCGTTCTTCTTGGTGGATCCGGTGTCCATGCTGGACGAGCAGCCGACCGTGGTGCCGAGCATGGCAGCGAAGCCCCCGGCGATCAGCGTGCGACGAGAGAGCTCCATGGTGTCTACCTTCCTAGGTGCGCGCGAACTAGCGCGTCGATTGCCCGGTCTGATGGATTGCGGTGGTGCCACGCGTCGATCTCGGCCCAGGTCGGCGCCGCGTCGGCACCGCCCAGCCGGGTCACCGAGAGAGCCGCGACCAGCGCGCCGAACCGCACCCGCTCGGCCAGCGACAGGCCCCACAAGGTGGCCGCGATGAACCCGGCCGCGAACACGTCCCCCGCACCCGTGGTGTCAACAGCCGGTACTACGTACGCCGGTACGGCGACCTCTTCGCCAGAGCGGGCGTCGATCGCCAGTGCGCCGTTGGCCCCGTCCGACACGACGACCACGGGTACCCGCTCAGCCAGGCGATGCAGCGCATCGGCGGGCGTCGCAGTACGGGTGTAGTTCATCGCTTCGCCGGCGTTGGGCAGGAACACGTCGCAGTGTTCGAGTTGGTCCAGTACTGCGGGATCCCATTGCTCGGCCGGATCCCAGCCGACATCGGCGAAGACGATGCTGCCGGCTGCTTTCGCCTTGGCCAGCCAGTCGTTCGGCCACGGACCGATGTGCGCGGCAACGGCCTTCGCAGCGGGTGGTGCCGGCAGGAGCTGGTCCGCGGAGAGTGGGGGAGTGGCGCCTCGGGTCACGAGGGCACGATCGTTGTCATAGGCAAGGGCCACCGTGAGTGGGGTGGGCCAGCCGTCGACCTTGCGTGAGAGGGACAGGTCGATGCCCTCGTCGGTCTCGAGTCGGCGCCAGGTCCGGTTGCCCAGGTCGTCGTCTCCGAAGACGGCGGCCAGGCCGGTCCGCAGGCCGAGGCGGGCCAGCGCGACCGCGAAGTTGGCGATCCCGCCCGGGCTCTCGGCGGAGTCGTCGGCCCAGACCTCGGTACCGGGCCGCGGTGCAGTGGGCAGGCCGAGCACGAGGTCGTGGAACACCAGACCGGACACGACCACGTCCAAGTCTTGGGAAGGCAGCTGGTTCAGCTCGCCCATTGTCAGCACACTCCTGCAGGGTCGCTCAAACTCGTGCAGTCAGTGTGGATTGTTTGAGCAAACTACGCAATAGGCTTGCAATTAGATGAGCGACTATGACGTAGTTTGCGTGGTACGGTCTCTTCGTGTTGCCAAAACAGCGGCAGGATCAGATCGTCCGCGCACTGAAGGCCGACGGGGCCGGGGGTGTGAAGGTGCTGGCCGCCCAGCTCAGGGTCAGTGAAGCGACGATCCGCCGCGATCTGGAGCAGCTCCACGAGCAAGGGCGGCTGACCCGGGTCTACGGTGGTGCGCTCGCGGTCGACGGCGGCGACGAGCCGTTCGCCGAGGTGAGCGCGGTGCACGCCGACGAGAAGGACCGGATCGCCCGCCGCGCCGCTTCCCTGATCAGTGACGGGCAGTCGGTGCTGCTGGACATCGGTACTACGGCGCTCCGGCTCGCGCAGCACCTGCACGGCCGGTCGTTGACAGTGGTGACCAGCAACCTCGCAGTACTGGAGGAGTTGCAGAACGACGAGCAGATAGAGCTGATCATCCTGGGCGGCTTCGTGCGGCGCAGCTACCGGTCACTTGTCGGCTACCTGACCGAGGAGTCGCTGCGTCAGATCCATGTCGACTGGCTGTTCCTGGGCACGAGTGGTGTCCGTCCGGACGGCCGGGTGATGGACAGCACGATGATCGAGGTGCCGGTGAAGCGAGCCATGATCACGGCGGCCGACCGGGTCGCGCTGCTGGCCGACGCGACCAAGTTCCCTGGCCACGGCGTGGCCAAGGTGTGCGATCCGTCGGAGCTCTCGGTGGTGGTGACCGAGCCCGGCGCCGACGAGGCGACCCGGGCCCAACTGGAAGAGGCGGGGGTTCAGGTGGTGCTGGCATGAGGCTGACCATCCTTGGCGGCGGCGGGTTCCGGGTGCCGCTCGTCTACCAGGCGTTGCTGTCCGACCGTGGTGAGGGCCGGATCACCTCCGTCGTGCTGTACGACACGGACCGCGGTCGGCTCGCGTCGATCGCCGCCGTACTGCGGCAGCAAGCCGCTCCGTACTCCGATGCGCCGGTCGTGACCGAGACGACCGACCTCGACGAGGCCCTGCGGGGTGCCGACTTCGTGTTCTCCGCGATCCGCGTCGGTGGGCTCGAGGGGCGCACCATCGACGAGCGGGTCGCGCTCGACCTCGGCGTACTCGGGCAGGAAACGGTCGGAGCCGGCGGGATCGCTTACGCGTTGCGGACCTTGCCGGTGGCGGTCGGGATCGCACAGCGGATCGCTGAGCTCGCGCCGGAGGCTTGGGTCATCAACTTCACCAACCCTGCCGGGATGGTGACCGAGGCGATGATCCCGTACCTGGGTGACCGGGTGATCGGCATCTGTGACTCCCCGTCGGGCCTCGGACGCCGTGCTGCGTTGGCCCTCGGGTTGGACGCGTCCACTGTCTTCTATGACTACGCAGGCCTGAACCACTTGGGCTGGCTGCGTGGGCTGCAGTCCGATGGGGTGGACCGCCTTCCAGAGCTGCTGGCTGACCCGGCTGCACTCGGTGACTTCGAGGAGGGGCGGCTGTTCGGGGTCGAGTGGCTGCGGTCGCTGGGGTCGATCCCCAACGAGTACCTGCACTACTACTACTTCGCGCGGGAGACGCTGGCCGCAGTACAGGCCGTCGAGCAGACCCGGGGGACTTTCCTGCTCGAGCAGCAGTCCGCCTTCTACGCAGAGACCGCCCGGCAGCCTGCTGACGCACTGGAGCTCTGGCAGAAGACCCGTGCCGAGCGCGAGTCGACGTACATGGTCGAGAGCCGTGCGGTGGCGGATGCGGGGGAGCGGGACGAGCGGGACATGTCCGCGGGTGGCTACGAGCAGGTGGCGCTGTCGCTGATGCGGGCGATCGCCCACAACGAGCGGGCCTCACTGATTCTGAACGTGCGCAACCGCGGCACGCTGCGGCACCTGGACGACGACGCGGTGGTCGAGATCCCCTGCACGGTGGATGCGAACGGGGCGCGGCCGTTGACGGTCACGCAGTTCACCGACCATCAGGCCGGCCTGGTCTGTGCTGTGAAGGCGGTCGAACGATCGACCATCGAGGCTGCCTTGACCGGGTCGCGAGCGGCCGCAGTACGGGCCCTTGCCTGGCATCCCCTGATCGACTCGGTCACGGCGGCGCACCAACTCCTCGACGGGTACGTCGCGCGGCTTCCCGCCCTGGCCCCCTTCCGCGCCTGAGACAGACGCTTACGTCCGAAGAAGCGGAGGGACGTCTTCGACACTTCTTCGGACGTAAGGGCCGAGTTGGGCTGGATTGGTCCCGGCGCTGCTGATCTGGCAGAATATCGGGCTGAGTGTCGTCAGGACCGCGTGCAGCCCTCTAACTCCACGCCCCGGTCGGCCCATCCGAGTCGGTCACCCGTTGTCCCCACGACGCCGGTGCACCACTCAACCAGACATGAAATCCCGAGGGAGACCACACAAACGTGGCAGTCAAGATCCGTTTGAAGCGCATCGGCAAGAAGCGTGCGCCGCACTACCGCATCGTCGTGATGGACGCCCGCGCCAAGCGTGACGGCCGCGCCATCGAGGAGATCGGTAAGTACAACCCGAAGGCCGAGCCGTCGTTCATCCACGTCGAGTCGGACCGGGCGCAGTACTGGCTGGGTGTCGGCGCGCAGGCGACCGAGGCCGTTCAGGCGATCTTCAAGGCCAGCGGCGACTGGCAGAAGTTCAAGGGCCTCGAGGCCCCCGCGCCGCTGCGGGTCAAGGAGCCGAAGCGCGACAAGCTGGAGATCTTCAACGAGGCTCTGGCCGAGGCGCACGGCACGCTGAAGACCGAGGCTGTCACGGCCAAGAAGACCACCGCCAAGAAGGCGGCTCCGAAGGCCGACGAGGCGAAGAAGGACGAGCCGAAGAAGGACGAGCCGAAGAAGGACGAGCCGAAGGCTGACGAGGCTGCGGCCGCCGAGGCTGCTCCGGCCGACGACGCTCCGGCCGCCGAGGCTGCTCCGGCCGACGAGGCTGCGGCCGCCGAGGCTGCTCCGGCCGACGACGCCAAGGCCTGACCGTGATGGAGACCGAGGCGCTCGAGCACCTGGTCAGAGGCATCGTGGACAACCCTGACGACGTCAGTGTCCGGTCCCGTAACCTGCGCCGCGGTCGCACCCTCGAGGTGCACGTGCACCCCGACGACATCGGCAAGGTGATCGGCCGTAACGGCCGGACGGCGACAGCCATCCGCACCGTGGTCGGGGCGCTCAGCTCCGAGCAGTCGGTCCGGATCGACTTCGTCGACGAGTTCAACCGGCGCCCGCGCCGCTGACTCGCTGCACTTCCCCGAAGGGCCGTATCCAGCTCGGATGCGGCCCTTCGGCATCTCTTCGGCCAGACTGGGCCCGGAGTCGAACAGAGAGGTCAAACAGGTGTTGGTGATCGTCGGCCGGATCGGCCGGGCCCATGGGCTCAAGGGCGAGGTCGGCGTGGAGGTGCGCACCGACGAGCCGGACCGCCGGTTCGCCGACGGCGCAAAGCTCGTCACGACCACCAAGCCGCCCCGGACCCTCACCATCGCCTCCAGCCGGTGGCACAGCGGCAGGTTGCTGGTGAAGTTCGAGGAGTCGCCGGACCGGACCGCTGCCGAACTGCTGCGCAACCTGGAGTTGCAGGCGGAGATCGGCGAGGACGAGCGCCCGGAGGACCCCGAGGAGTACTACGACCGCGAGCTGGTCGGCCTGTCCGTGCGGACCACCGACGGCGCGGAAGCGGGCGAGGTGGTCGACGTGATCCACCTGCCGTCCCAGGACCTGCTGGAGATCCGCCGGCCCGCCGGCAACGCAGTACTGGTTCCCCTGGTCGAGGAGCTGGTGCCGGAGATCAACCTGGACGGCAAGTACGTCCTGGTCGCGGACCGGCCGGGTCTGCTCGATCCGGAGGGCGCCGAGGTCGTGCCGACCGAGCCTGCCGAGGGTGACGGCAGCCGATGAGGCTGGACGTCGTCTCGATCTTCCCGGAGTACCTGGCCGCGCTGGACCTGAGTCTGGTCGGCAAGGCGGCGAAGAGCGGCCTGCTGGACGTCCGGGTGCACGACCTGCGCGACTGGGCGCACGACCGGCACCGCACTGTGGACGACACCCCGGCAGGCGGTGGCGCCGGCATGGTGATGAAGCCCGAGCCTTGGGGCGAGGCGCTTGATGCCGTCGCTCCGCCCGACGGCCCTGCTCAGCCTCGGTTGATCGTGCCCACGCCTGCTGGGCGCCCGTTCACGCAAGAGCTGGCCTACGAGCTCGCTGCGGAGCCGTGGCTGGCCTTTGCCTGCGGGCGGTACGAGGGGATCGACGCGCGAGTCGCCTCGCATGCGGCCGAGCGGATGCGGGTGGACGAGATCTCCATCGGCGACTATGTGCTCAACGGCGGCGAGGTCGCCGTACTGGTGATCGTCGAGGCCGTGGCGCGTCTGCTGCCTGGCGTGATCGGCAACCCGGAGTCCCTGGCCGAGGAGTCCCACTCGGGCGACGGCCTGCTGGAGTACCCGGTCTACACCAAGCCGCCGTCCTGGCGCGGCCACGACGTACCGGACATCCTGCTGTCGGGTAACCACGGTCTGATTGCCAAGTGGCGCCACGAAGAGTCCGTACGCCGTACTGCCGAGCGCCGGCCGGATCTCCTGGCCGCCTGGGGCGCCGCTGTCGCCGACGAGGACGACGCGGTCGATGCGGTGCGGATCTTGCCCGCCACTGCTGCTGACGCAGGGGAGATCCACACGCTGCAGTTGGCGGCGTACTTGTCGGAGGCAAAGGCCTACGACGACCTGAGCATCCCGCCGGTGCAAGAAGCTTTGGCGGGCAGCGTCGAGCGGGTCGGCGCCGGTGGCGTCTGGAAGGCCGTGGCCGGGACCAGGATCGTCGGAGCCGTCCATGTGGCTGTGGACGGCTCGGTGGCTCGGATCGGCCGGCTGATGGTCGCTCCCGACTGGCAGGGCCGAGGCGTGGGGACCAAGCTGTTGCGGGTGGCCGAACAGACCGCGCCCGCCGAGGTCACGCAGTACGAGCTGTTCACGGGGGCCGAGAGTGAGGGCAACCTCCGGCTGTACCGGAAGGCCGGTTACCGTGAGGTACGACGGGAGTCACACACGGCGAAGGTCGAACTGGTGCTGCTGGCCAAGCGGCGGCGCCGGCGCTGATTTCGGTTCGGGTGTGCTGGTGTGGCAAACTTGGTCGCTGTTGTGAGTTCGGTGCTCCTGCCACAGGGGGTGACCACCGGACGACGACAATCTTCGACTTCTCCCACCGAGCATTCGTGGGTGACCTGTGGCACGCGCGAGAGAGAGACACCTGATGAGCAACGTCCTGAATGAGCTCGACAACGAGAGCAAGCGCGACGACATCCCGGCCTTCCGCGCTGGTGACACCGTGAACGTGCACGTGAAGGTCATCGAAGGCAGCCGGTCCCGCGTCCAGGTGTTCAAGGGTGTCGTGATCCGCCGCCACGGTGGTGGCCTGCAGGAGACCTTCACGGTCCGCAAGGTCAGCTTCGGCGTCGGCGTCGAGCGCACCTTCCCGATGCACACCCCGATCGTCGAGAAGGTCGAGCTCGTCAGCCGCGGCGACGTGCGTCGCGCCAAGCTGTACTACCTGCGTGAGCTGCGCGGCAAGGCAGCCAAGATCAAGGAGAAGCGGGACAACCTCCCGGCCTCCTGATCGTCTAGTAACGACGGTCAAAGTATGGCGCCGAGCACTGCGACTCGCGCTCGCCCGGTCGCCAGGAGAGCACGTCGCAGCAAGGGACGTCACCGTAGGCTCAAGCAGCGGAATCCGCTGCTGAGCCTGCTCGTCGAGATGACCACCGTGACGGTGCTCGCGTTGGTCATCACGGTCGTCTTGCGGCTCTTCGTGGCCGAGGCCTTCTACGTGCCCTCGGAGTCGATGTACGACACGCTCACGACGAACGACCGGATCCTGGCCGAGAAGGTCAGCTATCTGCATCGCGACGTCGACCGGGGCGACATCATCGTCTTCAAGGATCCCGGTCACTGGCTGAACGAGGAGCAGAAGGCTCCCGGCACGGTCCGGCAGATCGGCGAGTTCGTCGGCATCCTGCCGCGCAGCGGTGAGGGTCATCTGGTCAAACGGGTGATCGGCGTCGCCGGCGACCGGGTGATCTGCTGTGACCGCTCCGGCCGGATCATGGTGAACAAGATCCCGCTGGACGAGCAGGAGTACCTGCTGAAGGACGCCAAACCCTCTCTGCAGCCCTTCGATGTGGTTGTCCCACCCGGTCATCTTTGGGTGATGGGCGACAATCGAGCCGAGTCCGCCGACTCCCGTGCCCACATGGGCGGCCCCGGCGGAGGATTCGTTCCTGTCGAGAACGTGGTTGGCCGGGCCTGTTGCGTAATCTGGCCGTCTGACCGGATGACGATGCTGCGTCCTCCGGAAACCTTCAAGAAGCCGGGGCTGAAGAAGTGACTGAGACACCGACTGCGACGAAACAGAAATCACCCCACCGCTCGGGGCTCGCGGCCGCGGGTCGCGAGTTCGTGCTGATCGTGGTCGGTGCTCTGATCGTCTCGTCGATCCTGCGCGCTTTCGTCGGCCAGATGTTCATCATCCCGAGCGAGTCGATGCAGAACACGCTGCTGGTCGGTGACCGGGTCGTGGTCGAGAAGCTCACCGATGTCCAGCGCGGCGACGTGGTCGTCTTCGAGGATCCGGGCGGCTGGCTGGGCCAGGAGGAGAGCGGCCAGAAGCGCGGCTCGGTCGGGCGGTTTTTCGAGGTCGTCGGTCTGCTGCCGGACTCCAGCCACGGGCACCTGATCAAGCGCCTGATCGGCATGCCGGGCGACAAGGTGGCCTGCTGCGACTCCAAGGGCCGGCTGATGGTGAACGGCAAGCCGCTCGACGAGACCAGCTATCTGTTCCCCGGTGACGCGCCGTCGGCGATGGAGTTCCAGGTCACCGTGCCGGCCGGTCGCGTCTTCGTGATGGGTGACCACCGGTCCGAGTCCGGCGACTCCCGGGTGCACCTGAGCGACACCGGCCCCCGACGGTGGCGCGCCTGGTGACGCCGCCTTCGTCCCGTTGGACAAGGTCACCGGACGCGCGATCCTGATTGTCTGGCCGGCCAACCGGTTCGACAAACTCGGGATCCCGGACACCTTCAAAGCTCTTCCCGCGGCGGCCGCGCCGCCGCCGGACAAACCTTCGATCTCCCTCACCCCACCCCCTAAGTGAGTGGTTCGCCGATGAGTGCACTGCCCAGGGGCAGCACCATCCGGCGGGACGCCGGGCTGTACGGCTACGAGCGTGCCCTGCGCCGGGTCGGCCTGGACCCGATCGCCGGCGTCGACGAGGCGGGCCGTGGTCCGTGCGCCGGCCCGCTGGTGGCGGCCGCGGTGATCCTGCCGGACGGAAAGCGCGGCCAGATCCCCGAACTGGCCGACTCCAAGCTGCTCACCGCGAAGGCCCGGGACCGCTGCTACGAGCAGATCCGCGACCGGGCGCTGGCCTGGTCCGTCGTCTCGATCGAAGCGGCCGAGTGCGATCGGCTCGGCATGCACGTCGCGAACGTCGAGGCGCTCCGCCGGGCCCTGTTCCGGCTCGACGAGCGCCCGTCGTACGTGCTGACCGACGGGTTCGGCGTCGACGGCCTCGGCGTGCCGGGGCTGGCGATCTGGAAGGGTGACCGGGTGGCAGCGTGCATCGCGGCCGCCTCGGTGATCGCCAAGGTGACCCGGGACCGGATCATGGAGCACTGGCACGAGGTGTATCCGCAGTACGACTTCGCGGTTCACAAGGGGTACTGCACGCCTGAACACCAGGCGGCGCTGGACGAATACGGCCCGTGTCCGCAACATCGACGGCGGTTCGAGAATGTCCGCCGCAGTCTGCGGCCCGATATGGGACAGAATGTGACCAGTCCCACCGGAGTGGAGAGCCGATGAGCGCTGACGACCTTGAGAAGTACGAGACCGATATGGAGCTACAGCTCTATCGGGAGTACAAAGACGTCGTCGGGATCTTCAAGTACGTCGTGGAGACCGAGCGGCGCTTCTACCTGTGCAACGCGGTAGACCTGAAAGTCCGTACCGAAGGCGGTGACGTCTACTTCGAGGTGACGATGGCCGATGCCTGGGTCTGGGACGTCTACCGCTCGGCCCGGTTCGTGAAGAACGCGAAGGTGGTCACCTTCCGCGACGTCAACATCGAAGAACTCGCGAAATCCGACCTGGAAGTCCCCAAGGACTCCGACTTCGGCCGCTGACCACTCGCACCCCGGGCGCACTCGTGCCCGGGTTGCGTTGTGCGTTGTTGCTGCGTCAGTGATGAAACAGCCTGACGCCGGTGCGGGCGAGGCTGATCCCGTACTCACGACAGGCAGCCGCCACCTCGTCCGACCTGACCGACCCACCCGACTCAGCGATGAAGCGCACTCCGTGCCGGTGAGCGTGATCGACATTGTCGCGAAACGGCAGCGCTCCATCGGACACGAAGGCGACCCGCTCAAGACCCCGTAGCCACTCCGTGCGCCAATCGAGCCCTTGCGCCTCCTCGCGCTGCCCGAAAGCCTCCGCTGGTCCGGCTGGTCCGGCTGGTCTGGCCAGATCGTGCTTCAGCCGTTGGAGTTCCTCCGCCGTCAGGTCGCCTTCGCACCAGCGAACCTGCCAGTTGATCCGATCCTGGCGCCGCACTTCCTCCCCAAAC
The DNA here is from genome assembly GCF_014217565.1 of Kribbella qitaiheensis. Taxonomy (NCBI): domain Bacteria; kingdom Bacillati; phylum Actinomycetota; class Actinomycetes; order Propionibacteriales; family Kribbellaceae; genus Kribbella; species Kribbella qitaiheensis. The sequence continues at coordinate 1,350,625 of NZ_CP043661.1, read as the reverse complement.
GCCAGCTCGCGGACCGCCGGATGCCGCCTGAGCCACCAGATGTCGGCCTTCGCCCCGGCGAGCCGAGTGCAATCCACCCGCGACTGCTGCCCGGCCCCGATCCCGATAGTCATCCCGCCTCGCACGTAACAGACCGAGTTGGACTGCGTATACCGCAACACCGCCATGCCCAGCCTGAGATCCTCCACAGCCTCATCCGGCAGAACATCGCCCGTGACCTGCTCCAGTGCGGCCTCCGAACTCCGGGGCCGCTCCTGACTCAGCCGTACGCCGAACACCTCCCGAGCCTCTTCCCGCGGCGGCACGAATGCCTGGTCGATCTCCATGACCAGGAATCGCCCCTTCTTCTTCGCGCTGAGCCGTTCAACCGTTCCCGGCTCGTACCCGGGCGCGATGATGCCGTCACAGACCAGACCGGCCAGCACGTCGGCCAACTCCAGGTCGACCGGGTGGGACACAGCCGCGAAGTCGCCGTACGACGACTTCGGGTCGGCATCACGTGCGCGCAGGTACGCACTGGTGAGTTCACCGACGCGGCTGCCGTCCACGCCGTACAGGCTGGCCATGACCTCGTCGACAGGCCCCGCGACGGCGGCACCGGCGGGGGAGACGTGCTTGAAGGACGTCGCCGCCGGCTTCCCAAGGGCCTGACTCGCCTCGCGCACCAACTGCCAGGCGTTCAGTGCATCAAGCAGGTTGGTAAAGGATGGCTCTCCGTTCACCACCCGCACCGGCCACTTGCCGGCGGTCACCGGTACGGCGGTCGCCGCCTGTCCGGGGTTGATCCCATACCGCAGGTCCACGTCTCGGCCTCCTCAGTCGAATCTCGCTGAAGAAGCGCCCAGGCGGTCGACGCTCACACTCGGATGGCGAGCCACTCCCCGGTGGTGTCCCACCCTCGCCAGTCGCGACTCGCCCCGACCCTACCCGGCGGCCGGGACGCCGAAAGCCCGGTGCTGGATCGTCATGGTTGTTGAGACGAGCCGGCCGCCGCTTTCTCATCGCAGGGAGCCGGCGCCGCGTGGTGGACCGGCTCGACCACGGGCCCGAACAGCCTGCTCTGGTTGAGATTCCAGGAGTCGGGCACTGGGTGAGCACGGAGTCCGGCGGCTCGAGCGGCCAGATGTTCGAGGTCCAGTCGTTGGAAAACAGCGGCGTGGGCCGACCCCTCGTCCGGACAGCCGGACGAGCCGCAGGTGCCCCTTGCCGGTCGTCAGCGACTGGCGGGGGGTGACTTGTGGTCCGGTCCGACAGGATCGGGCGAAGACAGCTTGCGGGTGTCGACCAGCCTCAGAGCAACGTCGCGAAGCTTGGTGTTGGTGTCCTGGGAGTAGCGGCGCAGGATCGCGAAGGCGCGGTCACCGTCCACCTCGTACCGCTCCATCAGAATCCCCATCGCCTGCCCGACCAGCTTCCGCGCGTCGACGGCCAGGTTCATGGTCTCCTCGTGGCGGGCGGTGGCGACCGCGATCGCGGCATGCCGGGCAAGGATGTGCGCGACCGCGTCGTCGTCATCGTCGAAGGCGTCCGGTTCGCGGCTGTACAGGCTGAGCACGCCGCCGATGCGGTCGTTGACCTGGAGCGCGATGTGCAGGACCGTGCGGAGGCCGAGTTCGGTGATCTTGGTGCCCCATTCGGGCCAGCGAGTCTCGGTCCCGGCGTCCCTGATGAGCATGGTGTGGCCACCGCGGAGCGTGTCGATCAGCGGGCCTTCCCCGGTGTCGATCTGGAGCTGATAGACGGTCTCCACGACAGGCCCGGTGACGGCCGCGATCTCTATCCGTCCGCCGCGCTGGGCCAGGGCCAGGCCGGCCTGGGTGCAGTTGACGGCTTGCAGGGCGAACTGCAGGACGGCCTCGACCGTCTCCTCGACACCGTCGCTCTGATGCAGCTCGATGGCCAGTTCCGCGAATACGTCGGCAGTGTTCTCGCCGTACCCGTCATCGATGCCGCTCATCGGCGCTTCTCCTGCTCATCGGCCCCCGCCAGATTGTCCGCCCTCCAGGTGGTCGGTGCCTCCAATTATGCGGTCCACACGCCATCTTTCGGGCAGTTCACGCACAAGTTCTGGTGTCGCCGAACGGCTCGGGTTCACCCGTTCGGATCTCGGACCGCCTACCGGCGAGCGTGACACCGAGGACGACGCCGAGCGCGGATCTTCAGCTTGCCTCAGGTGCCGCCGAGCGCGGATCTCCGACTTGCTCAGGTGCCGCCGAGCGCGCGGATCTCCGACTTGCTCAGGTGCCGCCGAGGGCGCGGCGGTGGGTGGGGGACAGGCGCCAACCGGCGGGCAGCTGTTCGACGAGGTCGGCGTCGGCGAGGGTTTCGAGGCACTCCTTGACTGTCTCGGCGTCGAGACCGGCGGTGACGGCGATGCGGAGGGTGGGTACGGGTCTGAGGACGGGCACGGCGTCGAGAGTGCGTCGGACCTCGAGGTCGAAACCGTCAGTTGGTTCGTCGGGGGCGTGGGGGTACGAGGTCAGCGCGGTCCCGAGTGGAGAGATCGCTTCGAGGATGTCCGCGATGCTGGTGACCAGCAGCGCGTTGCGTTCCCGGACCAGGAGGTGCGCCCCCTCGGACATTCGCGAGGTGATCGGTCCGGGCACTGCCAGCACGGCTCGCCCACACTGCTCGGCCCAGCCGGCGCTGTTCAGGGCGCCACTTCGCACTGCGGCCTCGACCACCAAGGTCCCGAGCGTGCCGGCCGCGATCAGCCGATTCCGGGCAAGGAACCGCAACTTGGTCGGCGAGCAGCCGGGTGGCAACTCGCTCACGATCAGCCCTTCAGCGGCGATACGGTCGAACAGCGCGGTGTTGCGCTTCGGGTAGGAAACGTCCACACCGCAGGCGAGGACGGCGATGGTCAGACCCGCGGCGGCAAGTGCGCCGCGGTGAGCGGCGGCATCGATCCCGTACGCACCGCCCGAAACCACGGTCACCTCGTTGTCAGCCAGCCCGGCAGCAAGCTCCGCGGCAGCGTGCTCGCCGTACGACGAACACGCGCGGGATCCGACGACGGCAACGGACTTCGCCAGTGCTTGCCGGAGGTTGGCCTCGCCGCGGACCCAGATCCCGAAAGGCACTCCGCCCCGACGTGCCTGCTGTCCGGCATGAGCGAGCACCTCGATCTGCTCCGGCCACTCGTCATCACCCGGAATGACAAACCGCCCGCCCACTGCTTGCGCTCGCTCCAGATCCCGCTCCGGATTCGTGCTGGCAAGCCGAGCCGCCCACCGCTCCACCCGCGGCGTACCGGTCTGGAGCAACTCCCAGACCTCAAGCGCAGACAGTCCATCGAACGCCTCCAGCGCCGCCGGATCCCCCGGCTCCACCACCCGCGACAACCCAGCCCGCGCCACCCGCTCCAAGTCACCCACGTGCCCGCCAACTGAGACAGCCGACGACGGGGGCGGAGGCGGAGGTGCAGGCGTGGGTGCAGGCCGGGGAGGCGGAGGCGTGGGTGCAGGCTGGGGAGCCGGGGGCGGATTCGGGCTCGGCGTGGGGGTGGAGGCCCGGGACGAAAAGGTCGGCCGAGGGACAGGTTGGGGTTGTCACGTTGGGTTCCCCTGATGGGTCGGTGGTCGGCTAGTAGGGCGATGAGAAGGAGTGCGGGGATTCGGCGCTGGTGGGCAGAGCGGGGCTTGAGGTATCGGGTGGGCGGCTACGAGGGTGAGGAGCGAGCGCCGGTTAGTTGGGGCGGCGCCACGCGGGTGAGGGGTGGGGTGGTCTTGGGGTCACCTGATTGGTCTGTGGTCGGCTAAAGGGGTCAGGGGTTCGCCGCTGCGGAGTTGGTAGGCCTGGTGGGTTAGGTCGGGGGTTGGCTGGTTGGCGCCTTCGAGGTCGGCGAGGGTCCAGGCGAGGCGGACGACGCGGTCGAAGCCGCGGGCGGTGAGGCGGCCTTCGGTGTAGAGGCTCTCGAGCATCTTCTGGCTGTCGGGGTCGAGCTGGAACTGCCGTCTGAGCAGCGGTCCGGGGACCTGGCTGTTCAGCAACCAGCCGGTATCGCGGTAGCGGAAGGTCTGCCGGTCACGGGCGGCTTTCACCCGCTCGGCGACGACGGCGGTGGACTCTGGCTTCTCGCCGTTCTGTCCTCCACGCGTTGCGGGCAGGATCTGACGCTGGATGTCGAGCCGGTCCTTGATCGGTCCGCTGATCCGTTGCCGGTAGCGGGTGAGGACCTGCGGAGTGCAACTGCAGATCCCGTACGGCGTACCGGACTGGCCGCAGGGACAGGGATTGGCCGCGAGCACGAGCATGAACCTGGCCGGGAACTTCGCAACGGCGGCCGCCCGGTGCACCTCGATGAACCCGGACTCCAGCGGCTGGCGCAGGGTGTCGAGGGTCAGCGGATGCATCTCCGGCGCCTCGTCGATGAAGAGGATGCCCCGGTGGGCACAGCTGATGGCTCCGGGACGAGGCATCCCCGAGCCGCCGCCGACCAGGCTGGCCAGAGAAGCGGTGTGGTGTGGTGCGATGAAGGGCGGCCTGACCACGAGCTCGGCGTCGCCGGTGAGGAGGCCGGCGAGCGAATGCACCGCCGACACCTCCAGCGAGTCGTCGGTGCTGAGGTCCGGCATCAGGCCGGCCAGGCGTTCAGCGAGCATCGTCTTGCCCGAGCCGGGCGGACCGTGGAGGTAGAGGTGATGACCGCCGGCGGCGGCAGCTTCGATCGCACGCCGGCCCTCGTGCTGACCGAGCACATCGTCGAGATCCACTTCGGGAACGCGGGTCAGCGATTCGGAGAGCAGCCTTGGCTCGGCCCGGGGCGGCTCCTCGTCGGGAACCTCGGCTCCACGGAGAATGGCGAGCACCTGGCGCAGTGAACGGACGCCGTAGACCGAGATCCCGGGCACCAGCCGCGCCTCACCCGCGTTCAACTCCGGAACGACGATCCGCTCGAAGCCGGAACGGGCCGCCGCCAGCGTCATCGCGAGCGCTCCGCGCACCTCGCGGACCCGGCCGTCGAGACCGAGCTCGCCGATAATCGCAACCTGTCGCAGCCGCTCGCCTTCGACGACACCGGCGGCGGCCAGCAGGGCGCAGGCGATCGCGACGTCGTAGTGCGAGCCGGTCTTGGGCAGGGTGGCGGGGGACAGGCCGATGGTCACCTTGCGGTCCGGGAACCGCTCGCCGGAATTGACGACCGCGGCGCGCACCCGATCTCTTGCCTCTGACAACGAGGTGTCCGGCAAGCCGATCAGAGTCGTTTTCGGCAGTCCCTGCGCGATGTCGGCCTCGATCTCGACGAGGTGCCCTTCCAGGCCGACCAGGGCGACGGACCACGCCTGAGCAAGGGGCATCAGGCCACGCCCTTGACGTGCTCGACGGTCGGCCGGCTGCCGTGCGGGATGAGGACGGCGACGACATCTATCCGCACCTGCGGTGGCCGCATGCTGTGCTGATGCAGCCAGCGGCCGGCCAGACCGCGCAGCGTCGCGAGTTTGCGGTAGGTGATGGACTCCAGCGGAGAGCCGTAGTTCAGGCCCCGCCGGGTCTTCACCTCGCAGACGACCAGGGTGTCGCCGTCCCGGGCGACGATGTCGATCTCGCCCAGCTCGCAGCGCCAGTTCCGCTCCAGAATGGCGAAACCGGCGGCTACCAGATACTTCGCGGCGAGCTCCTCGCCGTACCGCCCGACTGCTTCCGTGACTCGCATCGGTGACCACCTCCGGCTAAGAACATGCCGGGATCGCCGCCGATTTCAGCTCCGAGTTCGAGCCTGTGGACAACTGGCTCAGTTGCGCATGTGCTTGCCGCGGTTGGACTTGGGCGGCGTACGGACCGCCCGGAGCTCGGAGGTGTCCGGCGTGTCGATGGGCCGGATCGCCTGCAGGCCGCCGCGGCCCGGATCGGTGTCACCGATCTCGAAGTCCCAGCTCTCCTCGTTCGCCAGCCGGCTGTGCCAGCGGCCGTAGAGGCCGTACACGGCGAGGCCGAAGACCATCCAGACGATGAACATCCACCAGGTGCTCGTCTTCAGGTTGAGCATCAGCCACAGCGTCGCGCCGAGCGAGAGCAGCGGGACGAGCGGCACCATCGGCACCCGGAAGCCACGCTCGAGGTTCGGCTCGGTCCGCCGGAGCCTGAGCACGCCGACCGCACAGAAGGCGAAGCAGAACAGGGCACCGATGACGAGCAGCTCTTCGAGGTCGACCACCTTCGGGTACAGGGTGAGGACGACAGCCGCGACGCCTGCCGCGCTGGCGGCACGGGCGGGCGAGGAGTAGACCCGGCTGACCCGGCCCAGGCTCTTCGGCAGCAGCCCGTCACGACCCATGTTGAACAGCACCCGGCTCTGAGCGATCAGCACCACCATGATCACGGTCATCAACGCGAGTAGGGCTCCGAGGTTGACCACATCGGCAGCCCAGCCGACCCCGACCGCGTCCATCGCCTCGGAGACCGGTGCGGCGCCACCGAGCAGGGCGTACGGCCGCAGACCGACCAGCACCACCGCCATCGCGACGTACAGGATGGTGACGGCGCCGACGCCGAGCAGCATGCCCTGCGGGACCGTCTTGCGCGGGTTCCTGGCGTCCTCGGACGCGGTCGCGATCAGGTCGAAGCCGATGAAGGCGAACACGATCGAGCTGGCCGCGGTGAAGATGCCCATCACGCCGAACGAGCCGAACGAGGAGTCCACGATCCAGCTGAGCAACGTCGGGCTGGCAGCGGCGGGCGCGGGCCCGGCTCATCGGGATGAAGGGGTGGTAGTTCGCCCAGTTGATGTGCGTGGCGCCGATGATGACGACCAGCAGGATCACGGCGACCTTCGCCGCCACGACGATGGTCAGCACCCGGGACGACAGCTTGGTGCCGGTCACGATCATCGCGGTCAGCAGCAGCAACAGCAGCGGCGCGACCAGGTTCACCTTGGCCTCGGGGCCGAAGAACTGGGCCAGGTTGTCCGGCAGCGTGACGCCGAACCCGTTCAGGGTCGCCAGGAAGTAGGCAGACCAGACCCGGGCCACGATCGCGGCCGCGGTGACGAGCTCGAGTACGAGCGCCCAGCCGACCAGCCAGGCCCACATCTCGCCGAACGCCACATAACTGAAGGTGTAGGCACTACCAGAAACCGGGATCGTCGAGGACAGTTCGGCATAGCAGGCGGCCGCGAGCACACAGACAAGCGCTGCGATCAGGAATGACAAAATCACGGCAGGGCCGGCGACGGTCGCCGCTTCCTTGCCGCTGAGGCTGAAGATGCCGGAGCCGATCATCACGCCGAGGCCGAGCACGACTAGGTCGCGCCGACCGAACAGGCGTGGCAGACGGTGCCTCGCATCCTCGACTCTAGTGAACGCCGACTCGACCGGCAGGCGCCGGCCTACGGTCTGTCCGTTCGCTGAGGGGGCCATGGTCAGGGGTGCCTCCGTTGCTACTAGGGCAATCGGGCCGAACAGTAGTCGACCATTGGTCTACGGACCAGACCTCCTTTGTCACGACCAGCGCGGTGGCTTGCGATGCCGGGGAGACTCCCGCATGGTCGAGTCATGGCGCCGGAGGATGTCAGCGGAAACCCTGCTTTATCAGAAGATTTCACTGTGTTACTGGCTGACTACGAACGGCACTTGACGGCGGAAAGAGACCTCAGCAAACATTCGGTGCGAGCCTACATCGGTGATATCGCGGACCTCCTGGATCATTTGACTCGGCTTGGTCACGATGCTGATCTGAACGGGCTCGACATCCGGGGGCTGCGCTCCTGGCTCGCCAAGCAACAGAGCCTGGGCAAGGCGCGCAGCACGATGGCGCGCCGGGCCACCGCGGCTCGGGTCTTCACCGCGTGGGCACAGCGGACCGGCCGGATCGCGACTGACCCGGGCGCGCTGCTGGCCAGCCCCAAGCCGCACAGGCCGCTGCCTGGTGTGCTCGGCCAGGCCGACACCAGAGCTGTCATGGATGCCGCGGCGGTCGCAGCCGACGACGGCAGCCCGGTTGGACTGCGCGACCTGGCGATCATGGAACTCCTCTATGCGACCGGGATCCGGGTCGGCGAGCTGTGTGCCCTCGATGTCGACGAAGTGGACTCCTCCCGCCGCGTGGTGCGGGTCTTCGGCAAGGGCCGCAAAGAGCGCTCTGTCCCGTACGGCGTACCGGCGGCGGCCGCGCTGGAGACGTGGATGCGGACCGCGCGACCCCAGTTGATCCAGCCTGGGAGCGGGCCGGCTTTGTTTCTCGGCGCGCGGGGCGGGCGGATCGACCAGCGGACCGTACGGCGGGTGGTCCACGCCAGGATCGACGCGGTCGACGCGCCGGATCTGTCGCCGCACGGCCTGCGTCACACGGCGGCCACCCATCTGCTGGAAGGGGGCGCCGACCTGCGCAGCGTGCAGGAGTTGCTCGGCCACGCATCGCTCGCGACGACGCAGGTCTATACGCATGTCTCGGGGGAGAGACTGCGACGCGCGTACGAACAAGCCCATCCACGGGCCTGACGGAAGCCCCGGATAGGGCAGACTGCGGAGCATGCGGGTTTCGGCGAAGTCTGACTATGCGTTGCGAGCGCTGATCGAGATCACTCAGCGCTGGATGGCGAGCGACCCCACAGTGGTTTCCGCGGAGGAGCTCAGCCGTGCCCAGGGCATTCCGCACGGCTTCCTGCAAGGGATCCTCGCCGATTTGCGGCGGGCCGGGGTGCTGTCGAGTCAGCGTGGGCAGTCCGGCGGCTGGAAGCTCGCCGTCGACCCGAACAACATCTCGGTCGCCGATGTGATGAGGGCGGTCGACGGACCGATCGTCAGCATCTCCGGCGTGCGGCCGGAGAGCGTTGACTACAACGAACAGGCAGTCGTGCTGCAGCGGGTCTGGATCGCTGCGCGGGCTAGCCTGCGCGATGTGCTGGAGCACACCACGCTGACAGACCTTGCCAAGGGCAAGCTTCCGGCCGGCGTCGAGCGCCGCTCCCGCGACGAAGACGCCTGGCAAGCCCGCGTCCAAGGCAGCTGACCTCCGCGCAACTGAGCTCTGAGTAGGCGGCTCTCCGGGAGCTGAGTACCAGGCGCGCGGTGGGTGGCCGAGGTCGGTGCTCATCAGTGGCGCCTGATCAGGAGTGCACCGCCGAAGGTAAGCACGGCGCCGATGCCCACCACGGCGACCGGCGCTGAGCCCGTACCTCGATCCGCCGGGCTGCTCCGCACCGCGGGAAGGCTGCCGTCGCCGGGAACGGTGCTGCGCTCGCCCGGAGAGCTAGTGCGTGCGCCTGCGGGGCTGGAGCCCGCAGCCTGCTCGATGCCGCTCGCTGGAAGCGTGCTGCGCACTCGGGGCGGGCTGGTGCGCGGGGCTGGGCGGCTGGTCGGCGCCCCCGTGAGGCTGGTGGGTGCTGCCTGCTCCGCGCCACTCGCTGGGTGGTTGGTGCTGGGCGCCCTGCTGGGCACGTTCCCGTGGGTGGGGCCTGCGGTGGGTCGGCTGTTGGTGGCTGGGCCGGGGAGGTCTGGGGTTGGGCTGAGGGGAGTAGGCGAACGGGGCGGGAGGTGAGGAGGGTGAGGGGGTTGACGTAGGTGGTTGCGTTGCGGAGGCCCCAGTGGAGGCAGGTGTGGGGTGGGCAGTGGGTGCCAGCGAGGGAGAGGGTGCCGAGTTGCTGGCCGGGGGTGACAGTCGCGCCTACGCGGACTGAGGGGATGACCGGTTCGTAGGTGGTGCGGAGGAGGCCGGTGGTTACGACGACGACGCCTCGGCCGGCCAGCGGACCGGCGTACGTGATCGTGCCGGCGGTGGCTGCGAGGACAGGCTGGCCGGGGGAGCCCGCTAGGTCGAGGCCGCGATGGCCGGGGAGCCATGGCTTCGCGGGGAGTTCGAAGCCGCGGACGATCTCCGGCCGAGGGCTGAGCGGCCAGACGCCGCCGCGCGGCGCCGCGCCTGGCGGCGGGCCGCGAAAGGTGGCGACGGCGGCCGGAGGTCCGGCCGAGGCGGCCGACGGGGAGGTGGAGACGTAGGCGCCGGGGGAGGCGGTCGGCAGCGGAGCGGAGGTGGCCGACTGCGGGGTGCGGACGCGGGTAGTCGGTGGTGGAGCGGGGACGTGGGCGTAGTTGGAGGCGGCCGACTGCGAGGCGCCGGGTGGTGGGGCGGAGGTGGGTGGTGAGGCGAGGCTGAGGTGGGCGAGGGCGATCAGGGCGAAAGTGATGGTCGCGAGGACGGCGTGGGTGGCGGTGGGACGGGTGGTTCCGGGGTCTAGGGGCATGTCTTGGAATGTGCCGGGGAAGTAGGGGTTGGGAGGGGTGGATTGGGGGGTTGTGGATGAGCGGGTGGGCCGGTTCGACCTGGGGTCTTGTCTCACGTAGACTTTTGGTGGCGTCCCACGTGAGTGGGTCGACTACGCACGCCTGCATAACCCCGAAACTCCTAGGTCCCGGCTCGCCGGGTGGAGGATCGTGGCGGGCGTCAGGCGCGGCGGACCATCCGGTCCGGCGCGGGACAACCGAACAAGCACCGTTCGAGTGATCGGTGCGACAGGAGGACCACCTCATGGCCGTCGTGACCATGAAGCAGCTGCTCGAGAGCGGCGTCCACTTCGGGCACCAGACCCGTCGTTGGAACCCGAAGATGAAGCGATTCATCTTCACCGAGCGCAACGGCATCTACATCATCGACCTGCAGCAGTCGCTGTCGTACATCGACCGCGCCTACGAGTTCATCCGGAGCACCGTCGCCTCCGGTGGCGCGATCCTGTTCGTCGGCACCAAGAAGCAGGCGCAGGAAGCGATCGCCGAGCAGGCGACCCGCGTCGGCATGCCGTACGTGAACCAGCGCTGGCTGGGCGGCATGCTCACCAACTTCCAGACCGTCAGCAAGCGGCTCCAGCGGATGAAGGAGCTCGAGCTGCTGGACTTCGACGACGTCGCCGCCTCCGGTGTGACGAAGAAGGAGCTCCTGCAGAAGCGTCGCGAGTACATCAAGCTGCTCAAGACCCTCGGTGGTATCCGCGACATGGCCCGCGTTCCGGCCGCTGTCTGGATCGTCGACACCAAGAAGGAGCACCTCGCCGTTGACGAGGCGCGCAAGCTCAAGCTGCCGATCATCGGCATCCTCGACACCAACTGCGACCCGGACGAGGTCGACTTCCCGATCCCGGGCAACGACGACGCGATCCGTTCGGTCGGCCTGCTGACCCGCGTGATCGCCGACGCCGTCGCCGATGGCCTGATGTCGCGTGGCGGCCAGGGCGCGGCCGCGGCCGGCGAGGAGCTGGGTGCCGAGGAGCCGATGGCTGCTTGGGAGCGCGAGTTGCTGGAGAGCCAGAACGGCGCCGCCACCGAGGCCAAGGCCGACGAGGCCAAGGCCGACGAAGCCAAGGCCGACGAGGCCCCCGCGGCCGAGGTGAAGACCGAAGAGGCTCCGGCCGCCGAGGTCAAGGCTGACGAGGCTCCGGCCGCCGAGGTCAAGGCTGACGAGGCCCCGGCCGCCGAGGTCAAGACTGACGAGGCCCCGGCCGCCGAGGTCGAGGCCACCGAGGCTCCGGCCGCCGAAGCCGCCGCTGTCGAGGCGCCGGCTGCCGAGGCCACCGACGCGGAAGCGCCGAAGACCGACGCCTGATCGGCCTGTCTCCGTTCGTTGCTGTAGCCGGCCCCCGTACTGCGGAGGCCGGCGCAGGCACCGGGCGGCGACCAGCCACCGGCCCCGGCCCGGGCGGCTAACTCCACCAGCTGACGCACCACACAGACGAGAGAACGAGGAATGGCGAACTACACCGCCGCTGACGTCAAGAAGCTCCGCGACGCAACGGGCGCGGGCATGATGGATGCGAAGAAGGCCCTCGAGAGCACCGACGGCGACTTCGAGAAGGCGATCGAGGAGCTGCGCATCCACGGCGCGGCCAAGGCCGCCAAGCGTGGCGCCGAGCGTTCCGCGACCAACGGCCTGGTGGCCGCCGCAGAGAACGCGATGGTCCAGTTCAACTGCGAGACCGACTTCGTCGCCAAGAACGAGCAGTTCCAGCAGCTCGCGGCCGACATCGTCGCGCACGCCTCGGCCAGCAAGGTCGGTGACGTCGAGGGTCTGCTCGGCGAGAAGCTGGCCGACGGCAAGAGCGTCGCCGAGAACATCGAGGCCCTGGCCGCGGTGATCGGTGAGAAGCTCGAGCTCGGCAAGGTCGCCGTCTTCGACGGCAAGGTCGCGGCGTACATGCACAAGCGTGCCGCCGACCTGCCGGCCCAGGTGGGCGTGCTGGTCGAGTTCGAGGGCGACAACATCGACGCGGCGCGTGGCGCGGCCATGCAGGCCGCCGCGATGCGACCGCTGTACACCACCCGCGACGAGGTCCCGGCCGAGACGGTCGAGTCCGAGAAGCGGATCGCCGAGGCGACCGCCCGTGAAGAGGGCAAGCCGGAGCAGGCACTGCCGAAGATCGTCGAGGGTCGGGTGAACGGCTTCTACAAGGAGGTCGTGCTGCTCGAGCAGTCGTCGGTCCAGGAGAACAAGAAGACCGTGAAGGCAGTTCTGGACGCGGCCGGCGTGACCGTCAAGCGGTTCGCTCGCTTCGAGGTCGGGGCCTGACGGTCGCGACGTACTAGTCAACGCAGTCGACGAGGAGGCCGGAATCGTGACGGAAACCCTGGGTACCGAGACGAATCCGGCCTCTTCGCCGTTCGATCCGGCCTATCACCGGGTGTTGTTGAAGCTGTCGGGCGAGGTGTTCGGCGGCGGCAAGCTGGGCGTCGACCCGGATGTGGTGAACTCGATCGCCAAGCAGATCGCCGAGGTGGTCCGGGCCGGAGTACAGGTCGCCATCGTCGTCGGTGGTGGCAACTTCTTCCGTGGTGCGGAGTTGCAGCAGCGCGGGATGGAGCGCAACCGCGCCGACTACATGGGCATGCTCGGCACGGTGATGAACTGCCTGGCCCTCCAGGACTTCCTGGAGAAGCTGGGCGTCGAGACCCGGGTCCAGACCGCCATCACGATGGGGCAGGTCGCCGAGCCGTACATCCCGCGCAAGGCCGACCGGCACCTGGCCAAGGGCCGCGTGGTGATCTTCGGCGCCGGATCCGGGATGCCGTACTTCTCCACCGACACGGTCGCCGCCCAGCGCGCGCTGGAGATCGGCGCCGAGGCCCTGCTGATGGGTAAGCAGGGCGTCGACGGGGTCTACGACTCCGATCCGAAGAAGAACCCGGACGCGGTCAAGTTCGACCAGCTCTCGTACGACGACTTCCTCTCCCGCGGCCTGCGGGTCGCCGACTCGACCGCGATCAGCCTGGCCCGCGACAACGCGCTCCCGATCGTCATCTTCGGTCTGGAGGAGGGCAACATCGCCCGCGTCGTCCGGGGCGAGAAGATCGGCACGGTCGTTTCGCCCGGGCAGTAGCCCGAAACAGCACCGCCGTACGGGCAGATCGCAGAAAGCACTAAGATCACGGCCAACACACGGGCCGATGTCCGTTATCTGGTAAACCAGCGTTCGTAGGGTTGGAGCGGCCGCACCGATGCGGCCACTAGGAAGCGAGGATTGTCGTGATCGACGAAGCACTCCGCGATGCCGAGCAGAAGATGGCGAAGGCCGTGGAGGTCGCCAAGGACGACTTCGCCGCGATCCGCACCGGCCCGGGCGCACCCCTCGATGTTCTCGAACATCGTGGCGGACTACTACGGATCGCCGACGCCGCTGCAGCAGCTGGCCGGCTTCCAGGTCCCCGAGCCGCGCACGGTGCTGATCTCGCCGTACGACAAGAGTGCGATGGGGGCGATCGAGAAGGCGATCCGTGACTCCGACCTGGGTGTGAACCCGGGCAACGACGGTTCGGTGATCCGGGTCCAGATGCCGCAGCTCACCGAGGATCGCCGCAAGGAGTACATCAAGCTGGCGAAGACCAAGGCCGAGGACGCCAAGGTCTCGGTGCGCAACATCCGCCGTACCGCGATGGACCAGGTGCACAAAACGGTCAAGGACGGCGGCGCGGGCGAGGATGAAGGCAAGAGTGCTGAGAAGCGCCTCGATGGGATGACGAAGAAGTATGTCGACTCCATCGACGGCCTGCTCAAGCACAAGGAAGCCGAACTGCTCGAGGTGTGATGGGCGTCGACCAGAGCACGCCCGCACCGAGCCGTGCCGGGCGCAACCTGCCCGCGGCGATCGCGGTCGGTGTCGGCCTCGGTGCGGTCATCCTCGGTTCGCTTTTCTGGCAGAAGGTCCTCTTCATCTTCGTCGTGCTGGCTGCCGTCCTGGTAGCCGTCGACGAACTGATCCGCGTGTTCCGGACCAGTGGCGCGAAACTGCACCGGGTCCCCTTGTTCGCAGGCACCGCCGCGATGGCGATCGCCGCGTACTTCGGGGGTCCGCTCGCGCTGCTGGTCGCGATGGCGCTGACGGTGCTGGCGACGATCTTCTGGCGGATGCCGGACGGTTCGGTCGGCTTCGTCCGCGATGTCACCATCGGGACGTTCCTGATCACCTATGTGCCTTTGCTGGCAGGCTTCGCGGTGCTGCTGGTCCAGCCGGAGCATGACGGTCCGGAGCGGGTGGTGACGTTCTTCCTGGTCGTGGTGGCCAGTGACGTCGGCGGTTACGTCGCCGGGATCCTGTTCGGCAAGCACCCGATGGCGCCGACGATCAGCCCGAAGAAGACCTGGGAAGGTTTCGCCGGCTCGACGATCGCCTGTATCGGTGCTGGGATCGGGTCAGTGGTGTGGTTGCTCGACGGCCACTGGTGGGTCGGCGCGATCGTCGGCGTAGTGGCGGTGCTGACTGCGACCGTGGGGGATCTGGCCGAGTCGATGATCAAGCGCGATCTCGGCATCAAGGACATGTCCAACCTGCTGCCCGGCCACGGCGGCGTGATGGACCGGCTGGACTCCTTGCTGGCAACGGCTCCCGCGGTCTGGCTGCTGCTGCACCTGCTGGTCACCTAAGCGGCCTGATCTGATCGCCTGGTTTGATGGGCGCATGACGAAAGCACCTGATGGCCGCTCCCTGACCGGCGACATCGTCCGCCTCGATCGGCTCGTTGCCGAGGACATCGAATCGCTGTACGCGGCGATCGGCAACGAGCAGGTGTACGCCGGTGGCTTCGGTGGCGGCCTGGCCGGCATGCCCGCCGATGCCGACCAGATGCGCGAGCAGTGGGTCGCGTCGGCGACGCAGCGTACGGCGTACGTGGTCCGTCTGATCGCAGACGGAACAGTTGTCGGTACGTCGAGCCTCGGCGATGTCGATCTCCACAACGAGTCGGCGCATCTCGGCTGGACCGGCTACGCGCCGTCGGTGTGGGGGACCGCGGTCAACCCGGCCACCAAATTGCTCCTGCTGCAGCACGCGTTCGAGGACTGTGGCTTCGGCCGGGTCAAGATCCAGACCGGGTCGGCCAACACCCGCTCGCAGGCGGCTATCGCCAAACTCGGTGCTACCCGCGAGGGCGTACTGCGTCGCCACAAGCGGGTCGCGGACGGTTCGTTCCGCGACACCGTGGTGTTCTCGATCCTGGCCGACGAGTGGCCGGACGTCCGTAAACGCCTGCAGGAGCGGATCAGCGGCTGACGAGCGAGCCGGCAAGGTCCGCCAGTTGCCCGTACGACGCCAGTAGGTCGCCCCGGTCGTAGGTGTTGGTGGTCACCAGCACCTCGTCCGCAGCCGTGCGCTGCACTAGACCGCCCAGTACGGCGTCAACCTCTGCAGGTGTCCCGTAGATCTGCCCGCGCAGCGACTGTTCGAAGATGTCGCGTTCCTTCTCTGTCATGTCGATGCGCAGCACCTCGTCGACGGGGAGCAGGGGTGGGAACACGCCCCGAGTACGCGAGTAGGCGCTGGACCATGCCTCGGGCAGCAGTAGCCGCCTGGCGTCATCACTAGTGGCAGCGACGGCAACGGTCGACGCCAGCACGACGTACGGGCGTTCTGCCCACGCAGACGGGCGGAAGGACGAGCGGTAGCGTTCCAGCAGCGTGAGGAGCTCCTGCTCGCCCTTGAATGCACCGATGACCAGCGGAAGACCCAGTGAGGCGGCAAGCAGCGCGCCTTCGCCGACAGCAAGCACGTACGCCGGTACGCGCAAGCCTTCACCAGGTCGCGCATGCACCTGCGGATGATTCTTCTGAGTGCCGGTGAAGTAGCCGAGCAGTTCCTGGATCTGCGACTCGAAATCCTCGGCCGCGTCCTTCTCGACGCCAAGGGCCCGGCGGATCCCGTTCGTGAA
The DNA here is from genome assembly GCF_014217565.1 of Kribbella qitaiheensis. NCBI lineage: Bacteria > Bacillati > Actinomycetota > Actinomycetes > Propionibacteriales > Kribbellaceae > Kribbella > Kribbella qitaiheensis. Next base: position 1,334,504 of record NZ_CP043661.1, on the reverse strand, counting down.
GCCGACAGATCTCCCGAGTCCCATGTCGATCCGGCCTGGGAAGAGCGACTCCAGTACGCCGAACTGCTCCGCGACCACCAGCGGCTGGTGATTCGGCAGCATCACGCCACCCGTGCCGACGCGGATCCGGCTGGTCGCCGCCGCGACAGCAGCCGCCAGCACTGTCGGCGCGGAGCCGACCACGCCGGGGACACTGTGGTGCTCCGAGACCCAGAAGCGGTGGTAGCCGAGCTCCTCGACCTGCTGAGCCAGCCGGACCGTGCCGCGCAACGTCTCCGCCTCGGTCTCGCCGGACCGGGTCCTGGAGCGATCGAGGACCGACAACGGCACACCGGCGAGCGAAGGCTGGCGCAAGGCGTCTGAGGAGTCCATGATGCAGAGTCCAACGGCCTCACCAGGACCCTCATTCCCCGGCCGGTACCTCGACCTTTTCGATTGAGGTCGAAAGGCTGTCGTCAATTTTTGACGTACTCGGCGATCATGTCGGAAGACATTGACACCCTCCTGACCTGCGAACACGTCGCCGAACCCGTTGCTGTGGGTACCTGAGCATGCCCGGAGAGTGGGTTTACAAGCTTCGGCCGGAGGGTCTGCACTGGCTTTTGCGGAGGCCGCGCCGGCCACCGCGTGAGGCTGAGGAGCTGACATGCGAAGTCACCTGAACCGGCCGCCCGTGAGGCTCGGGAGGCGCACCACGACGAAGTTGAAGGCCGCTGCTTGCGGTCTGGCCCTGGTAGTCGGAGTGTCGATGCCGACGGCACTCGCGTCCGCGGCCCCGACGCCCACTGTTTCGGGAGCGCCTACCGCCCTGGGTACCCCCGCCGCAGTACAGGCCGCCAATACCGCGGCGGCAGCCAAGAAGGTGCCGGCCGGTGGCTTCTCCACCCAGGGCCTACGGACGCTGAGTATCGACTTCCAGTACCAGCAGACCGGGTACTGGTGTGGACCGGCCGCGACCCGGATCGCGCTGTCCGCGCGGATCTCACCGCCGAGCCAGCAGGAGCTGGCGAACCAGCTCGGCACCACCACGAACGGCACCGACTGGATCGGCCAGGTCACCGGCGTACTGAACAACCGCCTGAGCACCGGCTACTACGAGACCAAGGAGATGCCGAACGACCCGCCGACCCAGGCGCAGCGCGATCTGCTCTGGTACGACATCCAGTACGACATCGACCGCAACTACGCGATCGTCGCGAACATCGTTGCCCCGGCCAGCAACCACCCGCCGGGTTACCCGAACTACACGATCTACCACTACTTCACCGTGATCGGCTACGACACCAGTGACTCGACAGTGCTGATCGCAGACCCGGCAGGCTTCGGCCCGGCCACCTACTGGCTCACCTTCAACCAGCTCGCCACCTTGATCCCGCCGAAGGGCTACTCCGCCTGACCCGGCTCACCAGCGCCCCGCAGTACCAGAGCCGGTACTCCGGGGCGCTGGCCGGTGAGGTGGTGGCACGCGGTGATACGAGGCGAACGATCTATGGACCTGCGATCCGGTCGACTCCACCCGGGTGACCCAGCACACGGTGATGTGAATTTGTGAATGAGGTAGCCCACGAGCGACAATTGGGGGCGATGACTACCTCCCTCCCGCTTGTTTTCGATGAACCGCGCCGTGCCAAGAAGCCGCCGCGGCACCTGGCCGACCTCACTGGCGAGGAGCGGCGGACGGCGGTGACCGCGCTGGGGGAGCCCGCGTTCCGGGCCAAGCAGTTGTCGAACCACTACTTCAGCCGGCTGACCGACGACCCCGCGCAGATGACCGATCTGCCGGCCGCGACGCGGGACAAGCTGGTCGCCGAGTTGATGCCGCCGTTGCTGACCAAGGTCCGCGACATGGAGTGCGACAACGGCACCACCCGCAAGACCCTGTGGAAGCTGCTCGACGGCTCGCTGGTCGAGTCCGTGCTGATGCGCTACAAGGACCGGACCACGATGTGCGTCTCGTCGCAGGCCGGCTGCGGGATGGCCTGCCCGTTCTGCGCGACCGGTCAGGCCGGCCTGACCCGGAACATGAGCACGGCCGAGATCGTCGAGCAGGTCGTCGACGGCGCCCGGGCACTGGCTCGTGACGAGATCGCCGGCGGGCCGGGGCGGGTCAACAACATCGTCTTCATGGGCATGGGCGAGCCGATGGCCAACTACAAGGCCGTCATCGGCGCGGTCCGCCGCTTCACCGATCCGTCGCCGGAAGGCCTCGGCATCTCCGCTCGCGGCGTGACGGTCTCCACCGTCGGCCTGGTCCCGCGGATGAACCAGCTCGCGACCGAGGGCATCCCGGTCACGCTGGCGCTGTCGCTGCACGCCCCGGACGACGAACTGCGCGACGAGCTGGTCCCGATCAACAACCGGTGGAAGGTCGACGAGGTCCTCGACGCCGCCTGGGGCTACGCGGAGAAGACCAAGCGGCGCGTCTCGATCGAGTACGCGATGATCCGCGACATCAACGACCACGCCTGGCGCGCCGACCTGCTCGCCGAGAAGCTGCGCGCCCGCGGCGACTGGGCCTGGGTGCACGTCAACCTGATCCCGCTGAACCCGACGCCGGGCTCGAAGTGGACCGCCTCCGACCCGGCCGACGAGCGAGAGTTCGTCCGCCGCCTGCAGGCCGGCGGCATCCCGACCACCGTCCGCGACACCCGCGGCCAGGAGATCGACGGCGCCTGCGGCCAGCTGGCCGCCTCCAACAAGGCCTGACTGTTGCTCAAGCCGGAGTTCACCGTTCGCCGGATCGGTGAACGCTACGACCGCGCCGAGGTCGACGCCATGGTCGACCGGGTCCTCGCGACAGCGAACCGTACGACGCAGCCGTCGGTGACCGTCGCCGAGCTGCGCAAGGCAGCCTTCCGTACTCCGCTCTTCGGCTCGGGTTACTCCGCCGAAGAGGTCGACAACTTCATGGCCGACGCCGAGCAGTGGATGCCGGATCGATCGGTTCCCAGTCGGGTTCCGGCCGATCAGCAGCGACAGGCACCGCGCTTCACGGCGGTCCGCCTTCGTGAGGGCTACGACATGGAGCAGGTCGATGCCTTTGTCGACCGGGTGATGGCGACGGTGAACGGTCTGCCCGTCAGCAGCCCGGTCACTCCTCGCGAGATCCACAAGGTGCAGTTCAGGCCGGTCCGGATCTCCGAGGGCTACGACGTGGAAGAGGTCGACAAGTTCCTCGATGAAGCCGAAGCCTGGCTCAGTATCTAGCGCCCCGCGAGGAGTGCGCCGAGCAGTTCTTCGGGGGTCTCCAGTTGCGGCAGGTGGCCGGTGCGGGGGAGCAGGGTGAAGGTCGAGAGTGGGATCGCGGCGGCGAAAGCGCGCCCGTACTCCGGGCCGGCGATGCCGTCGCTCTCGCCCCACAGCACGTGGACCGGGATGTCGATGTCGCCGAGCCGCTTGGCGAGCCGACCACGGTCACGTCCGTGAGGTCGAGTTGCTCGAGCATCGCGACGTACACCCGGGCCAGCTCGGTGACGCTGGTCAGCTCTGCGGGCTTCGGCGTACCGGCGAAGCCGGGGTGAGTGGGCAGTAGCACCCGGGAGTGGGTGCGTTCGGCGAGCAGGTCGGCGAAACCGGCCATCGTCGCCACGCCGCCGCCGTGCAAGAGCAGGAACGGCCGGGTGCGGTCGCGATCCTGGACCGTCACCTCGACCGATCCGGGGAGGTCGAGCTGCAGGGTGCGAGTCGGCCTGAGCGGGCCGGCCAAGGGGAGCGTCGTCATGGTGTCTTCCCAACGGGTCGAGAATCTATATCAGGAAACTTAGATCAGTATCCTGATATAAGCAACCTGGGATAGGGTGCCGGGTATGACGTATCGCCCGGCCGAGGTCGCTCTAGCCGTCAAGCGGCTGCAATATCGCCACCACCGCGCGCTGAGCCACGCGCTGGCGCCACTGGGACTCTCGCTCGTGCAGTGGGACACCTTGCGCCACCTGCACCGCAAGCCGGATGCCTCACTGCACGACCTCGCCGTGCTGACCTTCCAGACCGACCAGTCGTTCGGTTCGCTGGCCACCCGGATGGCCGACCGTGGCCTGATCGAGCGCGTTCCCGGCCCGGGCAGGGCCGTGCGGCATCAGCTCACCGACGAGGGCGCGCGACTGCGCGCCGCCGGTCAGGACGCGGTGGACGTCGTCGTCGAGTCCTCGTTCAAGGACCTGTCCACCGCTCAGCTCGACCAGCTGGGCGAGCTGCTCGACGCAGCCCTCGGCGCAGACCCGACGGCGTAGCCCCGGTCAGCCGGCGACTCCGAGGAAGAACTTCGTCAGGGCCGCGGGCTGGGAGAACATCGGCCAGTGGCCGGTGGGGAGTTCGGCCAGCTCCCAGGACGGCGACTTCAGCAACTCCTGGACGTCCGACGAAGGCTGGGCGCCGTCCATCAGGCATTTGAGGTACGTCGTGGGGAGGTCGGCGAGCGGCCGGGTGAGCTGGGCCGGCTCGCTGATCGACGGACCGGGGTGTGGCGTGCCACGTTCGAGGATGACCGCGATCGCGTCGTCCGAAAGGTCCTGGCCGACGTAGTCCTCGGCGGTCAACGGAGGCCAGAATCCGCCGGTCTCCTTCAGCTGGCCTTCGACCCAGGCGCGCCCCTCCTCGGACCAGCCGTCGATGAACGACTTGCCGTCCGTCGCCACGTTCGAGTCGACATAGACGACCCGGCGCAGCCGATCACCGATCAGCGCAGCGGCCTGCCCGACCGGTATGCCGGAATAGCTGTGCCCGGCGAGCACCACGTCGTACAGATCGTTGTCCTCGATCGCAGAGACGACATCGGCGACGTGCTGCGCCTGCCCCATATTGTCGGCGTCAGCACGCTCGGCCAACCCGGACAGCGTCACCTGATACGCCCGATGCCCCTCCGCCCGCAGCGCCTCCGCGACCTCGTCCCACGCCCACGCACCCAGCCAAGCCCCCGGCACCAACACAAAGTTCGCCATGCTGAGCAACCTAGCGAGGGCCTCCGACAGTTTTCGGCCTACTTGGTCCGGCTCGTGGGCAGAGATCTTGCAGCCGTCAGTCGGAGAACACAAGCTTTGCTGCCTGGTCGATGGTGTCAACGAGGTGGAGGGACGAAGCCATCGTGCGGTCGGCGGCGAGTTGCTGGAGCAGTGGCCAGACGGGGACTCGCTGGGTCCAATAGTCGACACCGATCAGGATCAGAGGGATCTGACTGACGACATCGCCGTAGTAGTTGGGTGTCACGGCCTGGAAGATCTCCTGGACGGTGCCTGCCGCGCCCGGGAGGTAGATGATGCCGCCGCGGGCCCGGCTGAGGAGAACGTCCTCGCGCTGGGCGTTGGAGAAGTACTTCGCGATCGCGCCCGCGAACACGTTCGGCGGCTCGTGTCCGTAGAACCAGGTCGGGATGGAGACACCGCCGTCACCCGGGAAGGTCCCGCGTACTGCGAGGCCCGCGGCGGCCCAAGCGGCGATCGACGGGCGGAACGACGGCACCCGGGCCAGCTCGTCCAGAGCTGTCTGCACAGCCGCATCGTCGTACTCCGCCAGCGAGGCGCCCAGGTTGGCCGCCTCCATGGCACCCGGGCCACCGCCGGTGGCGACCATCAGACCGGCGCGGGCGAGAGTACGGCCGAGCAGTACCGCGGCACGGTAGTCCGGATCGCCTCGCAGGATCCCGTGCCCGCCCATCACGCCGATCCACGGCCGGTTGCCGGGCAACTCTGCCAAGGCATCCGCGATCGAGTGGTCGTGCAGCGCGGCCGCCAGGGTCCGGCGGGTGTCGCCCTTCTCGTCCTGCTGTCGCGACCAGGCGTAGATCTGGGCGTCCGGAGTGGCTTCGTAGCCGGACGACAGGCCGGCGTACAACTCGTCCGCGGAGTACAGGAAGCCCCGGTACGGATCGAAGGGCAGCTCCGGGATCGCCGGGAAGATCAGCCCGCCACCGTCGCGGATCCAGGTGGAGGCGTCCTCCTCGAGCGCGCAGCCGAGGAACACGGACCCGGCCGGCCCGAGCTTCCGGAGGACGGGGGTCCGCTCGAGCAGCGGCACCGACTGGACCCGCCAGCCGGTCATCGAGGTCGCTCCGGCAGCCACGATCCGGTCGAAATGCTCCAAGGACTCGATATCCACATGCGGAATGCTCGGCATTGTCACGAGCAGCACCCTAGATCGATAGGAGCCCCCTATCTGCGAACCCCACCGATGAGGTAATGCTTAGACATGACTCATGCGGAACTCTGGGAGCGTCACAAGGCCGTCATGCCCGACTGGTTGTCGTTGTACTACGAGCAGCCGATCGAGATCGTCAAGGGGTCCGGCCGCCGGGTGACCGACGGTGAGGGCAAGGAGTACCTGGACTTCTTCGCCGGCATCCTGACCAACGCGATCGGGTACGACATCGCCGAGATCTCCGACGCCGTCCGGGCCCAGCTCGAGACCGGGATCGCGCACACCTCCACGGTGTACCTGATCCGGCGGCAGATCGAGCTGGCCGAGAAGATCGCCGAGCTGTCCGGGATCCCGGACGCCAAGGTCTTCTTCACCAACTCAGGCACCGAGGCGAACGAGGCGGCCCTGCTGCTCGCGACCCAGAAGCGTCGCTCCAACCAGGTTCTCGCGCTGCGCAACTCGTACCACGGGCGCGCGTTCGGCACGGTCGCGATCACCGGCAACCGCGGCTGGTCGGCGAGCAGCCTGTCGCCGGTGAACGTCCAGTACGTGCAAGGCGCGTACCGCTATCGCAGCCCGTTCAAGGACCTGCCGGACGCGGAGTACATCAAGGTGTGCACGGACGACCTCCGCGAGGTCATCCAGACCACCACGTCCGGCGACGTCGCCTGCATGATCCTGGAGCCGATCCAGGGCGTCGGCGGTTTCTCGTCGCCGCCCGACGGCCTGTACGCCGCGTTCAAGGAGGTGCTCGACGAGTTCGGCATCCTGATGATCTCCGACGAGGTGCAGACCGGGTGGGGCCGGACCGGCGACCACTTCTGGGGGATCCAGGCGCACGACGTGGTGCCCGATGCGATGACGTTCGCGAAGGGGCTCGGCAACGGGTTCGCCATCGGCGGTGTGGTCGCGAGGCCCGAGCTGATGGACAGCCTGAGCGCGAACTCGCTGTCGACGTTCGGCGGCAACCCGATCTCGACCACCGCCGCGAAGGCGACCATCGACTACCTGGTCGACCACGACCTGCAGGCGAACGCGGCCAAGCGTGGTTCCCAGCTGATGGACGGCCTGCGCGGCATCTCGGAGGAGTTCCCTGAGCTGGGCGACGTCCGGGGCAAGGGGCTGATGCTGGCGGCCGAGATCGTTCTGCCGGGCGACAACAAGCCGGACCCGGTGACCACGGCGAAGCTGCAGCAGGAGACCAAGAACCGCGGCCTGCTGATCGGCAAGGGCGGGCTCTACGGCAACGTACTGCGAATGGCGCCGCCGATGACGCTGACCGAGGACGAGACCACCGAGGCGCTGGAGATCATCCGCGACTCCTTCAACACCCTGCGCTGACGCCGCCTGCATCTCGACCGAAGTCAAGCACTCGCCGTAGCCGCGACGTCATGGCTACTGCGAGTGCTTGTGTGTGGGCGCAGGTGCTTGTATGTTTCCACTGCGATTGCGGCGGGCTGGGTGAGCCTGCCGAGGGGGATCGTCAGCCTTAGGGGCTCATGGGGGAGCCATCAACAGCGGTACCCAGCCTGCGGTCCGACGCGTCACGCGCCGTTCCGGGGCCTATTCGGCGTGCGCCGTCAAATGCATTTATACATTTACTTGAAACCAGTTCGAGCGCCGGTAGGAATAGTTCCTACCGCGGTTCCGAATCGTTCATTTCTTGGCTGAATCGATATCCGTATCGAGGGCTTGACAGGTGATCTCGACGGACTCACTCTGAGGCCATTCTATTCACAGCGTGTGGCGAAACACTGAAAGGATCCGGCCGGATCGGTGTGGCCGCACGCCCAGTCGAATGTGAGGCAGAATGAATCGTCGTGGAATGGTCAAGAGAATGGTCGCGATGGGTGCCGTGGCCGCGGGAGTGGTGGCGCTCGGCGTGACCACCGCCGACGCTGCGTCGGATCATGGCATCACCGGTACGAACTATGCGAGCGGCGACCTGTACATCTCGTCGAACGCGCGGTTCAAGGAAGGCACCGGTTCGGTCACCGTGAGCTTCTCCTCGTTGCCGAAGAACGGCCAGTACTTCGAGTTGCTGAGCGTGTCCTACGCGTTGATCGGCAACCCGCAGACCTGGACGAAGTCCGAGACCAACGTCCGCCGGACGCTGGCCGGCAGTGTCACCAACGGCCGGCAGTTCTACAACGCCTTCCGGCTGAGCAGTGGTTGCCCCGGGGGTGGCTGCAGCCCGTACAACTTCATCGGCTCGGAGCACTACTGAGCCGATGAACGCTGAGCGACCGTGAAATTCCTGGGCGGGGTGGATCCATTCATGGATCCATTCTGCCCAGGTTGAACCGAGCTCGCCGAAATGTAGGGAAGGACGACTTGATGCGCAATTCTGGATGGTGCTTCGCGGTACTGTTCCTGACGCTGGCCGGCTGCAGCCAATCGCCAGCTGCCGGCGCTGGGAAAACCGACGGACTTAAGGTCGGCGACATGATCTCTGAATATCGGGCCGAAGCCGCGACGCTGAAATTGGCGGACGGCTGGGGGTGGCCCGGCGATCAGAGCTTCCTGGCGAAGACCGAGGACGGGCACAATGTCGTCTATCAACCCGGTTTCGGACGGCAGGCTGCCGACCGCCGCTGGTATTGCTCCTGGGTGAGCAAAGCGCTGGCGGGGGGAGCCACTTCGAAGGACCGGGAAGGAGCGCTGGCCGAGGCGCTGAAGGTCAGGCAGACCTACTACTACACGACGTCACTACAGGCTGAGTCCCGGACTTTCTTCGAGGATGTGCTCCGGCGCGCGTCGCTGGGCGACCTCGCCCCGATCGCAGGCGACTTCCAGCAGAACTGCACCAAGGAATCGATCTGACGTGAGACTTCTCGGGACGGTCGGCGTCGCCTGCGTGCTAGGGCTTGCTGGGTGCAGCGGCGGTCAGGCCCAGCATGCCCCGGGCCAGTCGCCGACCACCACTCCGGCCACGGCGGCGGTTTCCAGGGGATCCATTCAAAGTGTGGTCACGCTCAAAGCGGCGGTGGCTGCCGCGCCCGGTGGGCTGGTCACCTCTCCGGCCGCGGGCGTGGTCCTGCTGGGGTCCGATCGAGTTGTGCGGATCAGGAGGAACGACGGATCCGTCGTACCCGTGAGCGTGCCGTCCGGTGCCGCCGTCACCAGGGTGCTCGTGCTGGCGGGGCAGCGCGTTCCGGCCCGGTTCCCGGTCGCCGAGGTGAAGGCGGCAGGGTTCGGCGTGGTCGCGGAGGTGGATCCCGCGTCGCTCTACCGCCTCTATTTGCCAGTCCTCTCGGCCAAGGCTCAGGTGACGAACGGACCCGGGCCGTTCTCGTGTGTTTTGCTGAGCACTGTTCCGACGCGGCAGGCGGGAGCGGGAAGCTCCGGCGGTCCGTTGCGCGTGACGTGTCTGGTTCCGGCGGACTTGCCGGTTTTCGAAGGCATGCCTGGCGTGCTGGCGCTGGTGACGGCCGAGGAGCGGGATGTGTTGACCCTCCCGCTCGAGGCAGTGGCCGGGTCCGCTGCGCGGGGGACGGTCGTTCTCGTCGGGCCGGCCGGCGAGAACACTCCGAGGAGCGTCACGTTGGGGGCGAGCGACGGCAATCGGATCGCGATCCTGTCCGGGCTGGCCGAGGGGGATCGGGTCTCCTTGTCCGCACCGAACCTGGCCGGAGGGTAGCGCCCATGCACCTGCTCGAACTCTCGTCCGGCACGAAGTCCGTCGTCGGGAAGTCTGCCGGGAGCTCTGCCGGGAAGCCGGCCGCCGACGGGCACGGTGGCGAGCAGGTGTTGTTGCGTGGGGTCTCGCTGACTCTCGATCCGGGGGAACGGGTGGCGGTCGTCGGCCGGTCCGGGTCCGGGAAGAGCACCTTGCTGTCGATCCTCGGGTTGCTCGACGATCTGTCCGACGGGACTTACCTGGTCGACGGAGTAGGGGTTCGTGGGCTCCGCGACGCGGCCCGGGCGAGGCTCCGGGCGCAACTGTTCGGGTTCGTGTTCCAGAACTTCTGCCTGCTGCCGCAGCTCAGCGTCCGGGAGAACGTCGAGGCCGCGATCCTCCACCTCGGTCTGCGCAGGCGGAGCCGTCGCGAGCTCGCGCTGGAGGCATTGGCCAAGGTGCGGATGGAGGGTCTCGCCGGGCGCCGGCCGGATCAGTTGTCCGGCGGTGAGCGACAGCGAGTCGCCATTGCCCGGGCGCTCGTCTGCGGCCCTCGTGTGATCCTCGCCGACGAGCCGACCGGGTCGCTCGACGAGGAGACCGGGGCCGTTGTCATGAAGGAGTTGCACGCGCTCGCTCACGACGGCGGCGTGGCACTGGTCGTCGTGACCCACGACAAGCTCGTCGCCGCCGGCTGCGACCGAATGCTTACCCTCGACCGTGGCGCCCTGGTGAGTCCATGACCTGGAAGTCGGCGGTGCTGGTGGCATGGTTGGGGGTTCGGCGGCGGCCGTTGCGGAGTGCGCTCACGTCGGTGAGCCTCTTCGTCGGCGTACTGGCCATCGTCGTGATCCAGGGTGGCGGTGACTTCATGGCCCAGACCGTGGTGCGCGACTCGATCCTTCAGACTGGACCGGCCGTCACCGTCAGGGTCGCAGTGACAGGCAACGACGGGGATGCCGTGGCGACGGCCCATCAGATCCGGGACGTCGTCCGACGGGCCGCTGGTCCCGCCTCGAAGACGGCTCTCGTCATCGATCAGCCGCAACTCACCATCGGCACCAGCGACCGTACGAGCGACCTCTCGGTGACGGCCGTCGAGCCTGACCTGGCCGCAATTCTGCCCTTCCCGCTGCTGCGGGGAACCTGGTTCGGTTCGGCCCGCCTGGCACCTCAGATCGTGCTGAACCGCGCGGCCTGGGAGGCGCAGGACTGGCCGGCCGGTCGGGCGTGGATCGCCCTCGGCGACAGATACCCGCGAGCGGCCGTGGTCGTCGTCGGAGTCGTCCACGACGGCAACTCTCAACCGCATGCCTACGTCGACGTTTCAGGCAACGCCTATTGGCAACGGCTCGCCTACGAGACCGGCTCGATCGGCGTCCTGACCACTGGCGGTGTCCTCACCACCGAACGGCTCCAGCACCAGGTGACGAGCTTGTCGGACGCCGCCGGCCTGACCCCATGGATCGGTGACGTCGCCCGGGTCGACCGGATCGATTCGTACGCCGATCAACTGGCGATCCTGCGCCGGATCTTCCTCGGCATCGCCGCGCTCAGCCTGCTGGTGGGCTGCCTCGGCATCCTCAACATCGGCCTGGCGACAGCCCGGGAACGGGCCGACGAATTGTCCCTTCGGCGGGCGCTTGGCGCATCGCTGGCCGACGTCCTGCTGGTTATGCTGCTGGAGTCGCAACTGATGGCCTTCCTCGGGTCGCTGACTGCGACCCTGGGGGCGATGCTCCTGCTGCCCACGGTAGTCGAGGCCCTTCAGGCGGACAGCCCTGTCGGCGGGGTGAGCGTGTCTCTGCCGGCCGTTCTCATCGGTGTCTCGGCAAGTTCGGCGGCCGCGCTGCTGGGTGGGCTTTATCCCGCGCTCCGGGCCGCGCGCACACCGATCGCACGAATCATCCGCCTCTAGTGCCGGCACGGCCGAAGCGAGACAGACTAGCGAGCGTCGGCGAGTATCTCCTCGATCACACGGCGGCAGCTGGCGGCCCTGTCCTCATCGATGTCGATGACCACTGCCAGGACGATCATGGCCTTCCACAGCGCCCAGCCGCGAGCTCGTGCCCAGGTGCCCTCGTCCTGATCGACCGTACGGCGGAACGCTTCGCGACTGGCACCCTCGAACGTGGTCCAGGCGATCACCAGGTCGCACGCGGGATCGCCGACCCCCGACGTACCGAAGTCGATCACGGCCGACAGCCGCCCGTCCTCGACGAGAAGGTTGCCGCTGGCAATGTCCCCGTGGAACCAGGTCGGCGGCCCGTCCCAGACCGACTCGGTCGCCGCCTCCCAAACAGCGGTCGCGGCTCGCGTGTCCACGTGGCCTTCAAGAGCAATCAGAGCCCGGCGCGTCTCGTCGTCGTAGTACTCGGGCGGTGCACCACGCCAGAAGCTGTGCGCTCCGGCGATCGGCCCGTCAGTCGCGTCGCACAGCTGCAACGCCCGAATGAATTCGGCCACCTGCCTGGCAAACGAGGTCAGATCGTCGATCCGGTCCGGCTGCGAGGTCTGCCCTTCCAGCCACCGGCGGATCGACCAGTTGAAGCCATAGCCCTCACCCGGAACTCCCTTGCCTACCGGCTCCGGTACGCCGACCGGCAGGTGCGGCGCCAGGATCGGCAGCCACCGGTCCTCCTTGTCCACCGCCGGCGCGTACGCCGAGGCAGTCGGCAATCGAACCGTCATCGCGTCACCCAGCCGGTACGTCCGGTTGTCATGCCCGTCGATACTGACCGGCTCGACCGACAGCTCAGCCCACTGCGGGAACTGAGCCTTCACCAGCCGCTTGACCAGCCTGACATCGATCCCAGCCCGCCCATCCGCATTCAAAGCCACCCCGGAAGTCTCGGCGCAGAACGGGTTCACCTGCAACGCGTTTTTCAATCAGCCGTCTTGTATCAACTATTCGACACAAGAGACCCAGGTCGTCGCTGGTCAGTCGCGAGCGAGCAGGGTTGCCGTGTGAAGGCGCCGACGACCCTGCTCGTCTCCACGTCCGACCCGACGCGCTAGCCGGTACATCCCCTGCATGAGAGGTAGCCGAGGTCTTCTTCCCAGCTGTTCTTCCAGGTCTGGCCGGCCGTGTAGGTGATCTTCGCGTACGTGTAGTTGCCCCGCCTGTCATTGGGCTTGGGCATGGTCGGCGCGACGGTCCTGATGGTGTGCTTGCCGACCTTCACCTTGCCGGTGGAGTAGACCCACCACTCGCCATTGACGTAGACGTCCATCCGCCAGTTCGCATCGATCGCGCATTCGCCGGTCACGGTCACGGTGCCGCTGCGCCCTTGCGTCGAGGTGCTCCACGAAGCGGAGGTCGAACCGCAGAAGTTCCAAGCCTCGACTCCGGTGCCGGTCGCCAGGGCGGTGCCCGGCGCTACGGCAAGCAGCGCCAGACCGGTCGCTGCGCAGGCAATGGCTTTACTGGTCCTGTGCATATCCATTTCCCCTTTTGTAGTGGTTACGGTGCCGCCGTCTTGAAACAGGCGTTCCGGGACTTCTCGGTCGCCAATGACCGGTTGGGGAAGTAGAGCTCGGCCCTGGCCTCTACGCAGGCGGACTTGTTGGCCTTCGCCGGGGTGGCGTCGATGATGATGGTCTTGTCATATCCCCGGCTGACGTAGCTGGTGTGGTCGAAGAGGTAGTACTTGGTGAAGGGCCGGTCGCTGATCTCGTTGCTGTACCTCTTGGGCCAGGCGCCCGGGGTGCAGTTCATCGAGGTGGTGACGACCCACCATCCACCGGTCTGGTCGTTGTCGAAGGTGTTCTTGATGGTGATGGCGCCACAGCTCCACGACAGGTCGGCCTGCGTGGCCTGGGCCGGTGTGTTCGCCACGAGCGGCGCTGTGAGCAGCGCGACGGCCGCCGGTAAATATCTCATCCGCATTGCAGATTCCTCCCGTTGACATCTCAATTAAACGTTTGAGTTTTAATGCCTTGGTCGGACGCTACGTCGCGGAGATCGATTCGTCGAGGAAATCACCGCCGCATTGCAGGAAGCTGCAGAAATGACAAAGCCCCGTCTGCCGAATTCCGGCGGACGGGGCTTTTTGTCAGGGAGAAGTCAGGCGCCGGGTTCGCCGGTGTAGGCCTGGTTGGCACTGGCGGCCGCCACCGCGACGGCGGCCTGGTCGATCTGGTCGGGGGCCAGCGGGCCTCCGGCCGAGCGGCCGCGGCGACGGGTGCGTTGTTCGAGCTTGTTGGCGCCCAGGCCGACGAAGTTGTTGATGATGACGAACAGCGCGCCGACGAAGATCAGGGCCGGGACCAGGTTCGACTTGTAGTTACCGATCTGCTCCGCCTTCCGGAGGAGTTCCTCGTACGTGATGATGTAGCCGAGCGCGGTGTCCTTCAGTACCACGACCAGCTGGCCGACGATCGCCGGCATCATCGCCGTGATTGCCTGCGGCAACAAGACCAGCCGCATCGTCTTCGGCGTGGTCAGGCCGATGGCCAGCGCGGCCTCGTTCTGTCCCTTCGGAAGCGAGTGCACGCCGGAGCGGACCAGTTCGGCGATGACGGAGCCGTTGTAGAGAGTCAGCCCGGTCACGACGCCGGCCAGAGCGATCTGATCCGGCGGGAACGTTTCGTAGTGGCCGTAGAGCGCGTAGGCGAACAGCATCATCAGCAGCACGGGGACCGCGCGGAAGAACTCGACGATGACGCTGCTGGGCCAGCGGATCCACTTCGTCGCGGACAGCCGGCCGACGCCGAGCAGAACCCCGACGACAAGGGCGAGTACGACGGAGATCGCGGCCGCCTTGAGGGTGCCGATCAGACCGGGAATCAAGTACTCGGTCCAGATCTCGCCGGTGAGGAACGGCTTCCACTTCGCGGCGGTGAGCTGTCCTTTGTCATCGAGCTTGGCCAGCACGAACCAGAGGATCAGTAGCAGGATGACGATGCCGGCCGCGCCGATCACGGCGTACAGACGCCTGGACCGCGGCCCAGGGGTGTCGAACAGAACACCGGCGCTCATCGCTTCACCGCCAGCCGCTTGGACAGCGAGGTGAACAAGATGCCGACCGGCAGGGTCAGGATGACGAAGCCGACGGCGAAGATGCCGAAGGTCACGAACAGCACGTCTGGCCGGTTCTCCATCATGTCCTTCATCGTCGCGGACGAGTCGGCGACGCCGATCACGGAGGCCACGGTCGAGTTCTTGGTGAGCGCGATCAGCACATTGCCCAGCGGTGCGATGGCACCTCGGAACGCCTGGGGCAGGACGACATGGCGCAGGGTCTTGAGGAACGGCAGTCCGATCGCGCGGGCGGCCTCGGCCTGACCCAGCGGGACCGTGTTGACACCACTGCGGATCGCCTCGGCCACGAACGAGGCGTGGTACACCGACAGGCCGAGCACGGCCAGCCGGAAGTTGTTGGTGTCAATGAAGGTGTCTGAACTCTTGTTGGCCACTGCCACACCCAGCTGGATGAACAGGCCCAGGTTACAGAACACGATCACCAGGGTGAGCGGCGTGTTCCGGACGATGTTCACGTAGCCGGTGCCGATCAGTTGCAGCACCCGGATCGGCGAGACCCGCATCACCGCGACGACGGTGCCGATCAGCAGGGCGAACACCGCGGACAGCAGCGTCAGGTAGATCGTCTGCTTGAAGGCTCCGAAGATCGGATAGTCGGAGAACAACTCGGAGATCAGATGCATGCTGCTCCAGCGGGGAAACGAGGTGGAGACCCACGCGTGGGGAGGAACCGCGACGGTCCCTCCCCACGGTGTTCAGGTCAGGCGCAAGGGTCGAACGTCTTCGGCGGGTTGGTCGCCGGGTCCAGCTTCAGTCCGGAGGGGCCGATGTTGGCGTCGAAAGCCTTCTGCCATTCGCCGGAGTCGACCATCTTCTTCAGGGCGGTGTTCACCTTCTCGCAGGTGTCCTTGTCGCCCTTTTTCAGGCCGACGCCGTAGTGCTCGGTGGAGAAGGTCTTGCCGACCACCTTGAACTTGCCCTGGTTGGCGGGCTGGGCGGCGAAACCAGCCAGGATGGTGTTGTCGGTGGTCACCGCGTCGATCGCGCCACCGGCCAGTGCCTCGACACACTTCGAGTAGGTATCGTACTTCTGCAGCTGCACGGTCTTGGCGAACTTGTCGGCAACCTTTTGCGCCGAGGTCGAGCCGGTCACCGAGCAGAGCTTCTTGCCGGCCAGGTCTTCCGGGCCGGTGATGGTGCTGTCGGCCTTGACCAGTAGGTCCTGACCGGCGACCAGGTACGGGCCTGCGAAGGAGACCTTCTCCTTGCGGGCGTCGGTGATCGAGTAGGTCGCCAGGATCATCTTCACCTGGCCGTTGGCCAGCAGCGTCTCGCGCTGTGCCGACGGTGATTCCTTGAACTCGATCTTGTCCTCGGCGTAGCCGAGCTCCTTGGCCACGTACTTCGCCACGTCCACGTCCATGCCGGTGTTCTTCGAGCCTTCCTTCAGGCCGAGACCGGGCTGGTCGAACTTGACGCCGATGACGATCTTGCCGCCCCCGCCGCCCGAGCCCGAGTCGTCGCCGCAGGCCGTCAGGCCGGTAACGGCCAGGACCGTGACGCCGAGGGCAGCGATGATCCGCTGTCGCATTTTGGTTCCTCCAGGTATTCGGTACTACTCAGGAATTGCAGGGGATGGGCAAGGCGGTCAGTGAGTGAGGATCTTGGAGAGGAAGTCCTGGGCCCGCCGGGTCTGCGGGTCGGTGAAGAACTTCTCCGGTTCGGCCTCTTCGACGATCTGGCCGTCGGCCATGAAGACCACCCGGTTGGCGGCCTTCCGGGCGAAGCCCATCTCGTGGGTGACCACGACCATCGTCATGCTCTGCTTGGCGAGCTCGACCATCACGTCGAGCACCTCGTTGATCATCTCCGGGTCCAGCGCGGAGGTGGGCTCGTCGAAGAGCATCACCTTCGGGTCCATCGCCAGTGCCCGGGCGATCGCGACGCGCTGCTGCTGGCCACCGGACAGCTGGGCCGGGAACTTGTCGGCCTGGGCGCCGACCC
The DNA here is from genome assembly GCF_014217565.1 of Kribbella qitaiheensis. NCBI lineage: Bacteria > Bacillati > Actinomycetota > Actinomycetes > Propionibacteriales > Kribbellaceae > Kribbella > Kribbella qitaiheensis. The sequence goes on along the minus strand of NZ_CP043661.1, from coordinate 1,317,768 downwards.
CGACGCGGTCCAGCAGGGCGCGGGCGTGCTTGTCCGCCTCCGCCTTCGACTGGCCGCGAACCTTGGTCGGGCCGAGGGTGACGTTCTGCAGGATGGTCTTGTGCGCGAACAGGTTGAAGCTCTGGAAGACCATGCCGACATCGGCACGGAGCTTCGCCAGCGCCCTGCCCTCGCTGGGCAACGGCTGGCCGTCGAGCGTGATGCTGCCGGAATCGATCGGCTCCAGCCGGTTGATCGCACGGCACAGCGTCGACTTGCCGGAGCCGGACGGCCCGATCACGACGACGACCTCGCCCTTCTTGATGGACAGATTGATGTCCTTCAGGACGTGCAGGTCGCCAAAATGTTTGTTGACGTCCGTCAGGGCGACAAGACCAGTTGTCGTCAGGGTGCCGGAATCGCTCATGGCGAGAACTTATCGGAGCAGAGGGTAAGCCGCACGGCTCCCCGGTTCCACAGAGGTAACGATCTGCGACGGTTCGCGCCGCTGTGTCACGGACTGATCACGCACCGAACGATCATGCAGGATTTCCCTTGCTCGGCGCCGCGCGGGCCCCATCTCTACCGCTGGGCATACCCCCGGACGTATGGTCGCCAGCGGCTCTGTGCTACGGGAGTGCTGAGAGAACCACGGCACCCCGCCGAGAAATGTCGGAGGGTGTCATGCGAATCTCGCTGACCGGACGCAGTAGAAAAGTCCTGGCAGGTGTCCTCGGAGTAGGTCTCGTCGCGGCAGGTGTGGGTGGCTACGCGGGCCGGTACGAACTCAAGGAGGAGTGGCTCAAGCATCAGTGGGCCGACAAGCACTACAACGCGGCGGTGATGGAGAAGGCGCTGATGATCGCCGGCGGCAACCCGTCGGAGATGCAGAGCGAGTCCAAGGAAGCCTTCACGATCGCTGACGAGTTCGAGCAGGCGCGGACGGCGCCGGGCGGCATTGTTGCCCCAGGCGCGTACTCCGCGGCCTTCGCCCAGCTCACCGCGATGCAGCACACGGCCGGAACCTGGAGCGACGTCACCAAGGTTCCCTACAACGCGGACGACCCCCGCTACCGCGACTGGTACTCCAACTCCAGCGGCGGCGCCGGACACGTCACCGGCCGCATCACCGGGCTCGCCGCGGACGGTTCGAACCATGTGTACGCCGCAGGTGCCAACGGCGGCGTCTGGCGATCCAGCACCGGTGGTGGCAACTGGACGCCACTGTCGGACACCCTGCCTTCGTTGAGCGGTGGAGACCTGCAACTGGCCGGCGACGGGTCGCTCTGGTACGCGACCGGCGAAGCCAACACCGGCGGTACGTCGTACGTCGGGTCGGGCGTCTACCGGCTCGCGAACCCGGCCTCGGGCGTATTCGCCCCGTCGGACCGGGTCGGCGGTAAGGAACTGGAGTCGACCACGGTCGGCCGACTGCGCTGGGGTGGCGGCCAGGTGTTCGCCGCGACCAACCGCGGTGTCTGGTACCACGACGCTTCGACCAAGGCGGGGGCCTGGAAGGTCGCGTTCTACCCGAATCCGGACTTCATGCCCGAGATCAAGGACGACGCCGGCAACGTGCTGGTCCCGGCCGGAACCCAGACCGGCGGGGCCACGAACGCCGCGTACAAGAACATCGTCAACGACATCGCGATCGATCCGAAGAACCCCAAGCACGTGATCGCCGCGATCGGCTGGCGCTCGGGCGACACCTACAACGGCTTCTACGAGACGTCCGACTTCACCGCCGGTCCGGCCGGCTGGAAGCGGCTGAGCGTCGTACTCGGCGGCATCAAGAACAGCACCGACGTCGGCTACACGACCTTCGCCTTCAGCAAGACCGGCGATCGGCTCTACGCACTGGTGCAGCAGCCGAGCAAGATCAACACCAGTACCAGCCTCGCCGGGATCTTCGTGTCCAAGACCGGCAGCCCGGCCGGGCCGTGGAACAAGATCGCGGACCCGCAGATCCTGCACAACAGTGGCTCCGCCCTGGCCCGCAAGGGGTACTCCGTCGGCGTGCAGGCCTGGTACAACCAGTTCCTCACGGTCGACCCGGCCAACGCCGACCACGTCTGGGCCGGCCTGGAAGAGGTCTTCGAGACGCCCGACGGCGGCTCGCACTGGGCCGCGATCATGCCGTACTGGAATTTCGGCTTCGACTGCTGGAACATCGAGGACTCGAAGAACTCCTGCCCGCTGGCAGGCCATCCCGACCAGCACTCGGTCGCGGTCGGAACTGCCGGCGGCAAGCCGGTCGTATTCGCCGGCAACGACGGCGGCGTCTACCGGCGCCCGGTGAGCGGTCAGGTCAACGCGAACAAGAACGCGACCGACTGGGTCTCGCTGACCAAGGACGGCACGATGGACGGGCTGCAGTACTACTCGGTGTCGGTCGGCAAGGACACCAAGAACGGCGGCGTCGTGGTGTCCGGTGGTCTGCAGGACAACGGTGTGTCGAACCTGTTCTCGGTCAAGCCTGACGGCAGTACCGGCGACACCGAGATGGGCTCGAACTTCGGTGGCGACGGAGGTGACGGCGCGGCTGATCCACAGAACGGCTGCAACCAGCTCCAGGAGTACGTCGCGCTGGCGGTCAAGATCACCAACAACTGCGCGCTGAATCCCGGCGCCTTGAGCCTGGACCAGGCGAGCTCGTGGAGTCTCGATCCGGGTGACCCGGCACCGCGGTTCATCGCCCCGATCGCGATCGACTCGGCGAACTCCAGTGGGTTCATCGCCGGTGGCCAGTTCGTTTACACCTCGACCAAGGGTTGGGGGATGCGCAGCGCGAGCGAGTGGACGAAGGCGTTCGACCTGGGTGCCGGCCACTCCGCGACGGCCGTGGCGATGCGCGGCGGCGTCGGCTGGGTGAGCTGGTGCGGTCCGTGCAACAACGCCGGATTCGCCCGCGGGCTGGCGACCAACGCCGGTGGTAGCTGGCACCAGGTGAGTCTGCCGGGGACCTTCCCGAACAGGTTCCTGGCCGGAGTGGGTATCGATCCCGCGTCGGGTCAGCATGCCTACGTCGCGGTGAACGGCTTCTCCCGCCGCTTCACCGAGGGACCGGGCGCCGGTGTCGGCCACGTCTACGAGACGAGGGACGGCGGAGCGACGTGGACGGACATCACGGCGAACATGCCTGACGTACCGGCCAGCACGGTCAAGCAGCTTGCCAACGGTGCGTTGGTGGTCGGATCCGACCTGGCCACGTTCTACCGGGCACCTGGTGCGACGACCTGGCAGATCCTGGGCAACGGCCTGCCGACGACGACCGTGACGGACATCGAGTCCGGCCCGGACGGCAAGGTGTACGCCGCAACCCACGGCCGCGGGATCTGGAGCATCACCCCGCCTGCCTGAGTTGCCGACGAAAGGACGGCCCGCCTCTCCTCGGAGCGGGCCGTCCTGCAGCGGCTTCTTCAGGCGGGACGGCGGGTTCCGCAGCAGCCAGCTGCAGAGATGGCGGTCGCCGACGGCGGCCGCTTGACGGCGGCCCCGACGTCGGCGAGCATCTTCTGCCGCGCCGCGGGGGAGATCACCCGGCCGCGTGCAGCGCGAAACCGGGCACCGAGTACGGCGTACCGGTGTCCGTGCCGGCCAGGATCGGTACCTCGTGCGCGAACAGTTCGCGGACGAACCGCTGCCGGTACTCCCACATCTGCTGTTGGTACGAGATCTCCTCCGCGCCACGGTTCGCCTTGTAGAGGGTGTCCATCACGTACTCATAGGTCCCGACCGAGTCCTCGCTGAGGTACTTCAGCGTCGCCGGGGTCCGGCCCGCTGGAGTCGGTCACCACATCGATCACGGTGACGTCGGTCAACGCGGTGATCCGGGTGCCGGCCCGACCTCGAGTGACGGCAGAGGTGGCGGACGCGGGTGAGGCGGCGAAAGAGCCACCGGCAACCACCGCGGCCCCGGCGGCGGTACGGGCAAGAAACTGACGGCGAGAACTGTTCATGGGTTCCAGTGTTATGTCCGGCGAGCTTCCCGGCAGGGGTCGCAGAACCCCGACCGAGGTGGTGTTAGGCCCACTCCCAGCCGATGCCGCGGCAGCCCGGAGTACGACGTACTCTTGGTGGCTGTTATGCGTACATATGAGGTCCGCACCTACGGGTGTCAGATGAATGTTCACGACTCCGAGCGCCTGCGTGGGCTGCTGGAGGACGCTGGCTATGTCCGTGCGCCCGAGGGTGACCAGGCCGATGTGGTCGTGTTCAACACCTGCGCGGTCCGGGAGAACGCCGACAACAAGCTGTACGGCAACCTCGGTCACCTGGCGCCGGTGAAGGCCAAGAAGCCGGGGATGCAGATCGCCGTCGGCGGCTGCCTGGCGCAGAAGGACAAGGCGACCATCACCAAGAAGGCGCCCTGGGTCGACGTGGTCTTCGGCACCCACAACATCGGCTCGCTGCCGGTGCTGCTGGAGCGGGCCCGGATCGCCGAGGAGTCCCAGGTCGAGATCCTGGAGTCGCTCGACGTCTTCCCGTCCACGCTGCCGACCCGCCGCGAGTCGCCGTACTCCGCCTGGGTCTCGGTCAGCGTCGGCTGCAACAACACCTGCACGTTCTGCATCGTCCCCGCGCTGCGCGGTCGCGAGAAGGACCGCCGTCCGGGCGATGTGCTCGCCGAGGTCGAGGCGCTCGTCGCCGAAGGCGTGCTCGAGGTGACCCTGCTCGGCCAGAACGTCAACTCGTACGGCGTGGAGTTCGGCGACCGCTACGCGTTCTCGAAGCTGCTCCGCGCCTGCGGTGCCATCGAGGGCCTCGAGCGGGTCCGGTTCACCTCGCCGCACCCGCGCGACTTCACCGCCGACGTGATCGAGGCGATGGCCGAGACGCCGAACGTGATGCCGTCGCTGCACATGCCGCTGCAGTCGGGGTCGGACCAGATCCTCAAGACGATGCGCCGCTCGTACCGCCGCGACCGCTATCTGAAGATCATCGAGGACGTCCGCGCGGCGATGCCGGACGCGGCGATCACCACCGACATCATCGTCGGCTTCCCGGGCGAGACCGAGGAAGACTTCCAGGGCACTCTCGACGTGGTACGCCAGGCGCGGTTCGCCGGCGCGTTCACCTTCCAGTACTCCAAGCGGCCGGGCACTCCGGCTGAGTCGATGGAAGACCAGGTGCCGCGCGACGTCGTACAGAATCGCTACGAGCGGCTCGTCGAGCTGCAGGAGCAGATGGCCTGGGACGAGAACAAGAAGGTCGTCGGCCGGTCGCTCGAGGTGCTCGTCGCCGAGGGAGAGGGGCGCAAGGACGCTGCCACCCACCGGCTGTCTGGGCGCGCGCAGGACAACCGGCTCGTCCACTTCGCGCTTCCTGAGGGTGTCGAGAAGCCGCGACCGGGTGACATGGCGACCGTCGAGGTCACCTACGCGGCGCCGCACCACCTGGTCGCCGACGTGTTCGGTTCAGTACGGCGTACGCGGGCGGGCGACGCCTGGGAGCGCCTGCAGGACGCGCCTGCCGTCGACGCGCCTGGTGTGATGCTCGGGATGCCGACGATCGGCGTGAAGCCGGCGCCCCTGGAACCCGCTACCGGCGGCTGCCAGGTCAATTGACGTGTCCAACCCGGATCCTCTCGCTCCGGCGGATACCGAAGACGCGAAGCAGCCGGCTTCGACGCAGCTGATTCCTGGCGACGCGGAGCCGTCGACCTCGGCGCAGCTGATTTCCGCCGACGCGAAGCCGTTCGCTTCGGGGCGGGACGCGGACGTTTACTCGATCGACGATTCCTGGGTACTGCGGCGCTATCGCAACGGCTACCCGGTTCGCGACGAGGCCGACTTCATGCGCTGGGTCGCGAAGTACGGCTATCCGGTGCCGGCCGTACGCCAGATCGAGGGGGCGGACATGGTGATCCAGCGGCTGGCCGGCCCGACTGTCGCCGACGCCGCGATCGCCGGTGACCTGTCAGCGGTGGAAATCGGCCGGATGCACGCCGACCTGCACCGCCGCCTCCACGCCATCCCGGCCCCGAGCGGCACCGCGGGCCTCGTCGTGATGCACGGGGATCTCCATCCCTACAACGTGATCCAGACGCCCGACGGCCCGGTCGTGATCGACTGGCGCAACGCCGAGGAAGGCACGCCCGAGTTCGACATCGCGATGACCGCGATCATCTTCGCCCAGGTAGCCGTCGACCCGGGCCCTGGGCCGACCTGTCCCCGATGCTCCGCGAGGCCCTCGCCGCCTACCTCGCCGAATCCATCGACCCCACGCCGGGTCTGCAGGCAGCCCTGGATACCCGCTCCCGCAACGTCACCCTGACGGCGGCGGAACTGGCCCTCCTCCCAGCCCAGGCCGAGCTAATCCGCTCCCACCTCCCGAACTAACCGGTACGCCGGCGGAGGAGAAGTTCCTCAAAGAATTCTGCGCGATGATTGTCGGATCGAGGGGGAGGCGTTCGTAGCAAGGGTGAGAGCCGCCCACGTGGGGCGGCCACCGCAGAGGAGAACCCCAGCATGGAGTCCGTCGCCCGCCACCTGCACCAGCTCCTGGAGCCGGCCCACATGGTTGCCTACACCGCCGACGAGGCGGACGAGGCGCTGATGGCGCTCGGCCTCCGGAACACCTGGGATGCCTACTTCGCCGGACGGGCCGCACCGCTGGGCCAGGTCCCGGCGGAAGTGGTCCACGCGATCTTCTACAACTTCGCCCCCGGCGAGGTCGCCCGGCACATCCCCCACATCTGGGACCTCACCACTCCCCAGGCAGCGATCACCGCTCGCGAGCAGGGCTGTGCCGCGGCGATGAGGCGGATCCTCGGCGACCTCGCCGACACCCCCGCCCTCGCGCGTGCCGCCGACCTCGCCACCAAAGCGGCGTACAGCGCCCCGACCGAGGGACGGATCTTGTACGCCGCGCTCCGGACGCTCCCCGCCCCCGAGGAACCCGTCGCCCGCCTCTGGCACGCGGCCACCCTGCTCCGCGAGCACCGCGGAGACGGTCACATCGCCGCCCTGGTCAGCGAAGGCATCGGCGGGACCGAGGCCCACGTGCTCCACGCGCTCTCCGAGGGCACGCCCGCCGAGAAGTTCGGCCGGGTCCACCACCTGCCCACGGCCCAGCTGACTGCGGTCGTGGACGGCATGCGCGCCCGCGGCCTCATCGACGCTTCCGGCTGGCTCAGCGACGCCGGCCGGAAGACGAAGGAGCGGATCGAGGCGCTCACCGACGCCCTCGCCGCACCGGCGTACGACATCCTGGAACCGAGCGAACTGGACCAGCTCAGCACGGACCTCAAGCCCCTCGCCACCACCCTCGACGCCGCCAGCCCCTTTTAGCCTCACCTCCCCGAGTTTCGGTCGCAGTATCAGGCATCGCGGAGTGGGGGAGGTTCGAGCATCGCTCGTCGGCGTCGGACTCCGGCAAGGGCGCGATGGGTGCCGTTGTGATCGACGTCGATGACATAGCCATGGGGTGTGGTCCATTCCAGAGTGAGGTGGTCGACGCGGCGGTACCGCCAGTCGCCATGGGTCTTGAGCCGGTGGCTGAACCGGCGCAACGGTGCGAGGTTGTCGGTGTTGGTTTGGCCGGGTGGACCCGCTGTCCGGTACGGCTGGATGTGGTCGAGATCGGTGGAACGGGTCGTTTCGCCGGTGCCGTAGGGGAACTGTTCGACCGGGTAGCGAAGATTGAGGTGGTCGCGAAAGCGGCCGGGGATCTCGTAGGCGTGAACGCTGATGGCGTTGTTGAGGTCGATAACGGGCCGTACGACGACGCGGTGATGGCCGAGGAGTTCTTCGAGCCGGTCGGTGTAGACGGGTCCGTAGCCTTCGACGCGTGCGGTTCCCTGACCGGCGAGGAGAGTTTCGTCGGTGATGTGAAGGTTGACCACGGTCTGGTAGATCCGGCGCCCACGGGTGTCGGGGTGGTCTTGCCGGATGGCGTCGAGCTTGCGGCGCAGTTCGAGGCGTGCGGCAGGGTCCATGCCCGGGCAGGCAGGGTGGTCTGCGGGCGCGGCTGGCTCTCCCGCTTCCGGCGCACGGCGCAGGGACGATCGTCGTTCCTCACCGCCTGACCCGGGTACCTCGGCTGGTTGGACCGGTTGGCCTGGATGGGGTGGGTCGAGTGGATGGCCCGCGATGGCGGGGTGTGGAGTGTCGCGGTCGGCCTCGTCGTCGAGACCAGGTTCGGCGAGGCAACTACTGCGGTCGGCCTCGTCCGGATGGTTGTCCGAGCGGGCCGTCCAGGCCAGGTCGGCTTCCGGAGCAGACTCGGGCTCCAGGGTGGCGGTGGCGGTTGCGGGGGCCGGGTGGCCGGTGTTGGCCTGTGCGGTGACGAGGTGCCGGGCTGCTGCGCTGAGGAGATCGGCGGCGAGGCCGGGATCGGACAGCAGGCCGGCGGCCTTGGCGCGGCGCTGGTCCAGGGTGTCGGTGTCACCGAGGGCGGCCAGAGCATCAGCGAGTTGGGTGATGGTGGCTTTCAACTGAATGATGTCTCCGGTCGCGCCCTTGATGAACAACGTGGCGGTGCCGTGATCATCGGTACGCCCGACCCAGACACCACGCTCTTTCGCCGTTGCCTCCGCGGCGGCTTTCGCGGCGTCGGGGTCGGCTTCCCAGGTCGCCGCCTTGATGATCTTCCGCAACTGTAAAAAAGTGACGGAGTCGATGATGTCGGCGACCCGCCGATCCACGATCGCCGCCGCATCCACCGACAACGTCACGCATTCCTGGACGACGTGGAGGGCCTTCCAGCCGGTAGCTTCACCGGACTCGACCTGTTTCCAGGTGAGCGGAAACCGGTAGGGCAGCGCGACGGCTTGGCCGATGAACTTCGCGGCCGAGCCGGCGGACCGGCCGGTCACCACCCCGAACTCGGCGACCGCGAACTCGGCGATCTCCGGGCAGCCCTCGCCGCCGTAGACCTTGGTTTGTTCGCCTCCGGGGAGGCCGTCGTCGCGGACTCTGGCGGATGAGGGGTGGAGGTGGGCGTAGTGCTGGGCGAGGAGAATGAGCTCGAGTTCGCTGCGTCGTTGCAGCTCGTGCGCGGCGGAGGCCCGGGCAAGGGTCTGGGCCGCGTCGAGCGAGCTGAAATCGATGGACATGTGTTCGATTCTATGTCAGCGAGAATGCTTCGCCAAGTCGAAGGGGAGCCTTTTCCCCTTATCCACAAGGGAAAACCTCACACTCGATCCGGTTCCGAAACGGATATACCGACAGGCCGGTGCACGACGGCCGAAGAGGCGGTCACGAGCCGCGACGTTGGTCTTCCAACCCGGTCAGGCGTTCAGGAACTGGGTTGGCTTCAGGGCGTGGTCGACGATGCGGACGTCACCGATCCAGCCGGCGAAGCCTTGATCGACCGTGTTGTCGTAGTGGCCCGCGCCGAGTAGCCAAAATTCGCCGGTCGTGGCGAGGCCGTTGGAACGGGTTGCCGGGTTGCGGAGGAGTTCCGAAGAGTCGACGTACAAGGTGCTGTGCTTCCCGTCGTTGACGACCGCGAGGTGGAACCAGCGGCCGGCGACCTGCTCATGGCCCCAGTTCGTCCAGGTGTCGTTCTGGTCGAGCGGATAGACCGCCCACTGCACCTGCCGTCCGCCGGAGAAGCCCAGCTTGGCGACCGGCTCGGACGGATCGCTGCCGGTCTTGCCCGCTCCCGCCCCGGTGCCCATCCGGCTGAGCAGACCCTCCCAGGAGTGGTCGGCGCCGTCGTCGGCCAGCTTGACGAAGGCTTCGATCGTGTACCCGTTGCGGAAGGTCTGACGGTTCAGCGGCGCGTTGTCCGCAGTACGGAGGTAGCCGCCGCGCCCCGGATCCTTGCCGCCGGCAAACAACCAGCTCGCGTGCGCCGGCTGATCGGGGTGGTGCTCGCTCGACGCTTTCAGGGTGTCGGCCGGACTCCCCGGCAGCAGCACTGCCGTGAGGTCGTTGCCGCGTCCCGATCGGTCGACCACCTTGGTGCCGCCCGCACCATCGAGCCGCCAGTAGGCCAGCGTCCCGGGGATCACCAGCTCGCCAGCAGGTCGCTCCGGACGCACCGGCTGCGGGTCGAACCCGGCGAAGCGCGCGGCGAAGTCGATCGGCACCGTGAACCGGTTGGTCTCGTCGCTGAGTTCGATCTCGCCTTCGGCCAGCAGGCTGCGCCGGGCCGGCTGCTGGTCCAGGATCCACGGCGAGATGGTCTCGACGTCGATGGTGTTGCGGGCCAGGTCGAAGTGGTAGAGGCGGATCATCGCCGAGCCGCCGTAGTACCGGTCCTGGTAGTTGGTGATGTGCAGGTGGACGTCATGCCCGGCCTGGTTCTGCCGGACCACCCGGCCGGACGGCCAGAAGTGGCCGTTCAGGGTGAGGAAGACCTGGTCGTTGCCGTCGACAAGCTGTTCCCAGACGCGGTCGCCGTGGTCGGAGAACTTCGCCACCGGGTCGCCGGCGTCGGCGTACACGAGGTCGTGGATCGTCAGGATCACCGGCAGCTTCGGGTGGTCCGCGATCACCTTGCGGGCCCAGGCGAAGCCGGCATCCGACGGGCGCCAGTCCATTGCCAGCAGCAACCACTGCCGACCGGCCGCGCGGAACACGTGGAAGGAGTTGTAGCCGTCCGGCGTCGAGCCGCCGTAGGTGCTCGATCTGCGGAACCGCTTCGGCCCGAACGTCCGCAGGTACGGCGTATCGCCGCGCTGGTCGTCGGTGCTCCCGTTGATGTCGTGGTTGCCCGCGAGCACGGAGTACGGCATCCGGGCCCGGTCGAGGACCTCGAAGACCGGTCCGGCCTGCGCGAACTCCATCGCGAGCGCGTTCTCCACCACATCGCCGAGGTGCGCGGTGAAGACGATGTTGTCAGCGGCCCGCTGATCGATCAGGTACTCGAAGCTCGCCGTCAACGGCGCAGGGTCGCCCCGGTCGGTGTCGAACAAGTACTGCGTATCCGGTACGACGGCCAGCGTGAACCGCGGGTTGTCCGGATCGCTCGTACGCCGCGCAGCCGCGTCCGTGGTGGCCGCACTCGAGGCGGTGGGGGTCGCGGAGGCGGAGGGGACGATGCCCGGCAGGGCTCCGACCCCCAGCGCACCCACGCTGACAGCGCCGGCCTGGAGCACCCGGCGCCTGCTCGTACCGTCGGTCCGGCCGTCGTTCTGGACGTTCATCAATGCCTCCGCAGATCGTTGACAACGAAGGCACTCTAAAGCCGCTCACCCGGCCCGACGGTGAACGGCGAAAGAACTACTCGAAACCTTGCGCGATGACCGCGGGCAGGCCGCCGGAGCGGAGAGCGGCGAGGATCCGGGCCTCGTGAGGGACAACCGGGTCGGGGAGATTGTCCAGCGAGTACCAGTCGAGACCGGCTGCCTTGCCCGGCTCCATGATCCGGGGTTCGCCGCTCCAGCGGGTGGTGGTGAAGAAGAAGTCGACGCGTTCGTCGATCGCCTGCCCGTTGCCGCCGGTGCGATGCATCGCGGTGAGAGGGACCAGATCGGCTGGGTCGATCTCGACACCGACCTCCTCGCGGACTTCGCGGAGCGCGGCCGCGAGCACGGACTCGTCCTTCTCGACATGGCCGGCCGGCATCGCCCAATAGCCGTCCATGTAGCCGGTATCGGCTCTGAGCAGCAACAAGACCTCGTCGCCGCGCCGAAGCACGACGTACGCCGCGGGAATCACCTGGAACCGATCCATCCCGTCACCCTAATCGCCGCGACGGACAACCCCCGACACGGCGAAGGGCCGCGAGGAGGTGAACTCCTCGCGGCCCTTCTGGGACTTGATCGTCAGGCGGGGTTGTTCGGCCCGTTGGCGATGTCGTCGTCCTGACCGTCGAGACCGTCGAGACGGTCCTTGGCGACGTCGACACCCTGGTCGATCTTGTCGCCGTACTTGCCGCCGGTCTTGTCGTCAACGAAGTCGCCGGCCTTGTCGAGACCCCCGCCGACCTTGTCGCCGTGCCCGTCTACGAGCTCGGTGGCCTTTTCCTTGAGGTCCTCGGCCTTGCCCTTGAACTTGTCGAAGATGCCCATCTCGTGGGGCTCCCATTCCTAGCGTAGTGAACTACTTACAGACAGCTAGGCGTGATCTTCCCACCAAGCGGGCCCCAGGTGTGGGATGTCTCAGTCGCCGTCGCCGACAGGCCCGGTTTCGACGTCGCCGCCACTCTCCTCCGCGCCGTCGCCACCCACCTCGACGTCGCCGCCACTGCTCGGAGCCTCGACGTCACCACCACTGCTCGGAGCCTCGACGTCACCACCACTGCTCGGAGCCTCGACGTCACCACCGCTCTTGGCCTCGACGTCACCGCCGCTCTTCCCCTTCAGTTCCACATCTCCGCCACTGCGCTTGGAGGCGTCGAACTCGCCGTCCAGGTCCAGGGCGTCCTTGGCGGCGTCGGTCTCTTCGTCGAACGGATTCGTCACTGCGTGTTCCTCCCGAGTCGGTACTGCTGCGATATTTCGGCCCCCGTAGCGGACCGGTACTCCCTGCCCTTGTTCCTACCGAACTCACAGGGTCACCACAACCCCCTTCAGGGCAGACTTGGGCAAGAGTTCACGCCTGTCCGACGGCCCGCGGTCAAGCACTGTCACACTGGTCCGATGGTCGTGCCACTCGTCGTCGCGGTCGTCGGTCCCACAGCGGCCGGCAAGTCCGACCTCTCCGTTGCCCTGTGCAAGCGTCTGCCGGGCGAGGTCGTCAACGCCGACGCCATGCAGGTCTACCGCGGTATGGACGTCGGTACGGCGAAGATCACCGTCGCCGAACGGCAGCAGATCCCGCACCATCTGCTCGACATCCTCGATGTCACGCAGACCGCGACGGTCGCGGAGTTCCAGCAACACGCCCGGGCCGCGATCGACGACTGCCTGCGGCGCGAGGCGGTCCCGGTGCTGGCCGGCGGTTCCGCGCTGTACGTCCGCGCGATCCTGGACGACTTCGTCTTCCCGGGCACCGACCCCGCAGTACGGGAGCGGCTCGAAGCCGAGCTCGCCGAGCACGGATCGGGGGAGTTGCACCGGCGGCTGGCCGAGGTCGACCCGGCCGCGGCGCAGCAGATCCTGCCGAGCAACGGGCGCCGGATCGTGCGCGCGCTGGAGGTCATCGAGATCACCGGTACGCCGTACGTCGCGACGCTGCCCGAACACACCTACATCTACCCGGGTGCCGTCCAGCTCGGACTCGACGTACCCAGGCCGGTCCTCGAAGAACGGATCAACCGCCGGGTGGATCGGATGTTCGACGACGGCTTCGTCGACGAGGTCCGCGAACTGCTCGGCAAGGGCTTGCTCGAAGGCCGTACGGCGAACCGCGCGCTCGGGTACTCGCAGGTGATCGCGTTGCTGGCCGGTGAGATCAGCGAGGCCGACGCGCGGGAGCGGACCGCGCAGGCGACCCGGCGATTCGCCCGCAGGCAGGATTCCTGGTTCCGCAAGGATCCCCGGATCAGCTGGCTGGCCTACGACGATCCGGACCTCGTCGAGCGCGCGATCGCCGTAGTTCGGCAGAAAGCATCGGGTAATCCTTCGCTTGACGAGGGCAACCGATCCGTGGCCGCCGACGTAGTCGAGGTGGAAGAGGGCCTGGGGACTGTCGATGCGAGGGGGTGATCGTGAGGCCGAGTTTCGCGAGTACGTCCTCGCGGACCGAACAAGACTGATGCGTACGGCGATGTTGCTCACCGCTGGCGATGTGCACACCGCCGAGGATCTGGTCCAGACCGCCTGTACCAGGGTGTACGTGCACTGGCACCGGATCCGGCACGAAGGCGCCGGGCCGTATGCGCACCGCATCCTGGTCAACGCCTTCCTGGACGAGCGCCGCCGGGCCGGCCGCCACCCCGAGGTGATGACCGCCGAGACGCTCGAACCGAGGCTGTCCGACGAGACGGATCCGGTGGACGCACTGGCCGTCCGGCGAGCGCTACTCGACCTGGCGCCGCGGCAACGGGCGGTCCTGGTGCTGCGGTACTTCCAGGACCTCGACGTGGCGAGCTGCGCACGGATCCTGGAGTGCACCGAGGGGACTGTGAAGAGCCAGACGGCGAAAGCACTGAAACGACTGAAGGATCTGATGGCCGAGGACCCGGCCACCGATCCCGCGACCGGGAGTAGTTGAGACGTGGACGAGGTGAAGAAGCTGCTGACGCAGTTCGCCGACCAGTCGGTCGACGGTCTGCCGCCGGCCGATGTGGACGCGGATGTGGCGCGCGGCCGCCGGGCGCTGTTCCGGATCAGGGCGCGGCGTCGTACCACCGGCGTGCTCTGCATCGCCGCTGTCTCGACGGCCGTCTTCGCGTTCGGCAATCAGCTCAAGTGGTGGGGCGGTGCCGACAAGGAGGTGGCCACTGGTGGCTCGGCCGCAGCCGGTGCCTCCGCGACCCCCTCTACCCCAACTCCGAGCCAGGCCGAAGAGACGATCTCGACGTTCTCCAGCCCCGCGCTCGAGTTGGTCGCGAACACCAAGCCGTGGAGCTCGGTCGCCTGCACGCTCGTGCCGCAGGGCTGGACCCCGCAGACCCCGATCGCCACCGACCGCGCAGTACTGACGCCGCCGAGCGTGCGGACGTCCGACGAAGACGCCAAGCTCGTACTGCGGTCCGCCGCCGACGCGCAGACTCTGTTGTCGGTGCGAGTGACGCAGGCCGGTGGCAAGTTCTTCCACATCGGCACAGTGGCAGGCCGCGAAGTCGGTCAGGTGAAGCTCGGTGAGCGGTGGCTGGTGGTCCAGTTGCCGACGCAGCACCCGGAGTGGGACGACGCTTCGCTGCAGCGATTCATGGCATCTTGCTCCCTCTCCTGACTCGGTTTCGAGCAGCCTGACACGGTTTCGAGTGGCGCTCCCGGCGCGGAGGCGGTAGGCAGGGGCCTGTCCCTGTATTCCGACCCCGCGGAGGACCCCGGTGACATCGAAACGCTTGGCCGCAGCCCTGACGGCTGGCGCGCTCGTCCTGTCCGGCCTGACTGCCAGTACTGCCGTCGCCGGCTCACACCACCCACCGGCGCCGCCGGCGAAGACTCCTACCGCGATCGGCTTCGGTGGCGCTGTCGCCTCGGTCGATGCCGACGCCACCAACATCGGCCTGTCCGTACTACGGCGCGGCGGCAACGCGGTCGACGCGGCAGTCGCGACAGCGGCCGCGCTAGGCGTGACGGAGCCGTACTCCGCCGGAATCGGTGGTGGCGGCTACTTCGTCTACTACAGCGCCAAGGACCACAAGGTCTACACGCTCGACGGCCGCGAGACCGCGCCCGCGACGATGCCTTCTGACGCGTTCATCGACCCGGCTACGGGCAAGCCGTACCACTTCTTTCCCGAGCTCGTCACCTCGGGCGTCTCGGTCGGTATCCCGGGCACATTGGCGACGTGGGATTCGGCCTTGCACAACTGGGGATCGCTGTCGCTGGGCAAGGCGTTGAAGCCGGCCGCGGACCTGGCCGACCATGGCTTCGTCATCGACCAGACCTTCCGCAACCAGACGCTGGACAACAAGGCCCGCTTCTCGGCGATCACCCCGACGGCCAAGCTCTACCTGCCGAACGGTGACGCTCCGCTGGTCGGTTCCGTGTTCAAGAACAAGGATCTCGCCAAGACGTACGAACTGCTGGGCAAGAAGGGGCCGTCCACCTTCTACACCGGGCCGATCGCGCACGAGATCGAGACGGTGGTGAAGACGCCGCCCAAGGCTCCGGGCGCCACGCTGCCGGTGATGCCCGGATACCTCACGACCGCCGACCTGGCGAAGTACAAGGTCATCAAGCGGGATCCGACGAAGGTGCACTACGAGGGGCTCGACGTCTACGGGATGGCGCCGTCGTCGTCCGGTGGTACAACGGTCGGTGAGGCGCTGAACATCCTTGCGCCGAAGCATCTGTCGAAGTTGTCCACCCCGCAGGCGTTGCACAACTACCTCGAGGCCTCCGCGCTGGCCTTTGCCGATCGCGGTGCTTACGTGGGCGACCCGGCGTACGTCGATGTGCCGGTCAAGCAGTTGCTCTCGAAGGGCTTCGGTGCGGAGCGGTCTTGTCTGATCGACCCGGCTCACGCATCGGTCAAGCCGTTGAAGGCGGGCTTGCCGGATGGCTCGTACTCGCCATGCGCTGCAGGCGTCGCCACTGCTGACCGCCCTGACAGCGAAGGCCTGTCGACGACTCACCTGGTCGCTGCAGACAAGTGGGGCAACGTCGTCTCGTACACGCTGACGATCGAGCAGACCGGCGGCAGCGGCATCCTCGTCCCCGGTCGTGGCTTCCTGCTGAACAACGAGCTGACCGACTTCTCCGCCGTCTACGACCCAGCCGACCCGAACCGCATCCAGCCCGGCAAGCGCCCGCGCTCTTCGATGTCGCCGACGATCGTGCTCCGCAACGGCAAGCCGTTCCTGGCCCTCGGTTCACCCGGTGGTTCGACCATCATCACCACGGTCCTGCAAACCCTCACCAACCGCCTGGACCGCGGTATGACGTTGCCCGAGGCAATCGCTGCCCCCCGCGCCTCCCAGCGCAACACGGCCACCGTCTCCGCCGAACCGCCCTTCATCGCCGCCTACGGCACAGACCTGGCGCCGTTCGGCCACGTCCTCGTCAAGTCCGGCGACGAGCTGACCTCAGCCGCCGAGATCGGCGCGGTAGCCGCCCTCGAGGTCCTCCCCGCCGGCGGCTACCTGGCCGCCGCCGAACCCAAACGCCGCGGCGGCGGCGCCGCCGGCACAGTCCACCAACTCTGGCCCAACTAACTCACCCGCGTCGGAGGAGCGGCCCCACGCCGCTCCTCCGTCAGCTGTTCTTGAGACGTTTGGGGGCGGTCGGGAGTTCGGGTGGGGCGACCTGAGGTTGATCGGCCGCCTCGGGTTCCAGCCAGCCCTCGTGCTGCGTGAGTAGGTCGTCCAGTACTGCGAGGTCTGTGGTGGTGGGGAGGAGGACTGTCCACGGGTGGTCCTCGTCGTCGTCTTCGCCCTGGAAGTGGCCTCGGCGGAGTTCGCCGTTGAGGGCGGCTGCTACCTGTTCTGCGTCGTCGCGCTCGAAGAAGTAGGCCGTCAGTTCCATGTGAGGACTCTACTGAGGCCCTGTCGCGCGACCGTTGCCTCGTGGGCGTAGCCGGTGGATTCGGCGAGTTCCAGGGCCTGCTGGTAGATCTCGCGGGCCTCGTCGGTTTGGCCGGCTGCCAAGGAGGTCTCTGCGTAGCTGTTCAGGAAGTTGACTGCCCACTGGGGCTCGGTGTCCTCGACGAGTCGGAGTGCCGTGCGGTGGTCGGCGAGGGCCTCGTCGTAGCGGCCTGCCTGGCGGAGAGCGACGGCCAGGTAGTTGAGGCACCAGGCCTGGTTCTGCACGTGGTCGTCCTCGCGAGCAAGCCGCAGGGCTTTGGTGAGGTGTTCGATCGCTGCCGCCGGATCGGTTCTGCCGGTCGCCGCGCCGAGGGTGACGAGCGCTGTGATCGGCGGCGGCCAGTCCTCCGCGTCGCTCTGCAGGGCGAGCGCCTTGACGGCGAGCGCGGCCGCTTCGTCCAACTGCCCTAGCTGGTACGCCGCCCAGGCCTGGAACGCGGTCGCATGGGCGACTCCCTTCGGCTGCCCGTCGCGGTCGAAAAGCTCGGCGGCGTGCTCGAACAGCGCCATCGCCCGCGCGGTCTCGCCGAGGTCCTGGTGGAGGTAGCCGCGGCGGACGGCCAACGCGGCTGAATCGGGCATCGTGGCCGCGGCGGATTCGTAGTACTGCAAGGCCTCTGGGAAGCGGCCGGCGCTGTAGCGGGCGAAGCCGAGATCCGCTTGGACAGCGGCCACCAGGCCGGCATCGCCGAGCCGTGAGGCGGCAGCCAGAGCGAGGTCGAGCAAGCGGTTCTCGTCGGCGGAGGCGGCGCGCCGGAAGTAGTACGGCCGGAGCAACCGCGGCAGGCGGCTGATGTGCAGATCCGATCCCACCGCGATGGTTTCGACGAGGTTCGGATACTCGTGGTCGAACCAGGCCAGAGCGGCAGCCTGGTCAGCGAACGTAGGCATCTCAGCCGGCTCAGGACAGGGGAGCGGTGCCTCGTCGGGGTACGCGTACCGCAGAAGCTTGCCGGCCGCCGCCGCGCTGTGCAGGTAGTAGTCCAGCACCCGTACGACGGCCTGCCGCTGCTCCGGCGGCGATTCCTCGGCGGCGGCCACTCGACCGGCGTACGCGCGCACCAGATCGTGCAACCGGTAGACAGCCGCTTGCGGTTGCTGCACGAGATGGCTGTCGACCAGATCCTCCAGCGAACCGCGGGTAGCGGCGAGAGTGTTACCGGTCAAGGCAGCCACCGCGTAGTCATCAAATGTTGCTCCAGGCAACAGCCCCAGTAGCCGGAAGGTCCGCCGCTGAGCATGGTCCAGCTGCCGCAACGACATCGAGAGCGCGGTGTCGACATGATCCGAGCCGGCTCGCAGCCGGTCAGCCAGTACGCCGACGGTCCACCCAGGGCGATGCCGTAAGCGGGCAGCCGACAGCCTGATCGCCAACGGCAGTCCGCCGCAAAGTCGCAGTACCTCGGCAGTCGCATCGGGCTCGTTCGCGACGCGATCGCCAGGGCCGCCCGCCTGCTGCAAGAGCTCGATCCCGTCGGCGTCATCGAGCACGTCCAGCGACACCGGCGGGACCTGATCAAGCTCGACGAGCCGATTGCGGCTGGTGATCAGGACGGCGCTCGCGCCGGCGCCGGGGAGCAACGGCCGGGCTTGGTCGGCGCTGGCGACGTTGTCCAGCACGACAAGCACCCGACGATGTGCCAACTCGGCACGCCAGAGCGCTGCCAGCTCCTCCGAACCATCCAAACCGCTGGCCACGGGGACCTCGAGAGCAGCCAGCAACATCCGTACGGCGCTCGCGGGCTCCAGCGGCTCGCGGCCAGGGGTGAAGCCATGCAGATCCAGGTAGAGCCGGCCATCGGCGTACTCCGGCGCGAGCTGGTGGGCCAGATGCACAGCCAGGCAGGTCTTCCCGACTCCAGCCATCCCGTCGATCGCCACCGCACGGGCGGCCGCCAGGCTCTCGCGTACTGCGTCGAGCTCGGCCCTACGCCCGGTGAAGTCCGCGACGTCGAGTGGAAGGTCGTTGCGGCCGGCCACCGTCGGACGGGCCGGTGGTGGCGGCGGTGGGAGTCGGGAAGCCTGCTCCCACAGATCGCGGAGCGGCCGCGGATCACGCTGGACCACCTTGCACAACGCGACCACCGCCGACCAGGGCGGGAGGCTGCGGCCCGCGAAGTACCTCGACAGCGACGAGGAGCTGATGCCGGTGGCACGTTGCAGCTCCCGGAGGCTGCGCCCGGACAGCTCCTGGATCGCCTGCAACCTCCCGGCCAGCTCGGTCCGGGGCGAATCGGCCTGCTGAGTCACGCCCCACACCTCCCGCCGTGTCCCACCGGGGGACGATCTCCTGCCCGCACATTAGTGCAGGTGGGAGGGCGTTCTGCTGTTCCACGGTGTCCCACGAGCCTGGCTTGGCCACGCTCCCGGATGGTCCGATCGGTCTTGTTCACACCGAACGAGACACCGAACCGAGAAGGAGCCGAAAATGCAGTCACGGATGAAGAACCCGGTCATGGTCATCACCGAGGCGATGGGCCCGGCGCAGAAGCTGATGGGCGCCGCGAAGCTGGGCGGCGTACCGGAGACGACCCTGGAACTGGTCCACCTGCGGGTGAGCCAGATCAACGGCTGCAGCGCCTGCGTGGACGGCGGGGTGAAGACCGCCCGGAAGAACGGTGAGACCGAGGACAGGCTCGCCGCGGTG
Source organism: Kribbella qitaiheensis (assembly GCF_014217565.1). Classification (NCBI taxonomy): domain Bacteria; kingdom Bacillati; phylum Actinomycetota; class Actinomycetes; order Propionibacteriales; family Kribbellaceae; genus Kribbella; species Kribbella qitaiheensis. The sequence goes on along the minus strand of NZ_CP043661.1, from coordinate 1,298,105 downwards.
GTTGCCTGGCGGGAGACGTCGTACTTCACCGACGCGGAGCGGGCGGCGCTGGCGCTCGCCGAGGCCGCGACCCGGCTGGCCGATGCCTCCGGCGGCGTCTCCGACCAGGTCTGGGACGAAGCCGCCCGGTACTACGACGAGCGCGGGCTGGCGGCGCTCGTCCTGATGACCGCCGTCACCAACCTCTTCAACCGCCTCAACGCCACCACCCGCCAGATCGCCGGCACCTGGGGCTGACCGACGCCCCGGCTGCCCGGGCGGTCGAGGTGGATCGTGCGGTCGAGGTGGATCGTGCGGCTAGGCGGACAAGTAGGATCGCTGGTGTGGGAGAGACTTTCAGCTGGCTCAAGGGGCACGGCACGGAGAATGACTTCGTGCTGTTGCCCGACCCGGACGGGACCGTGCACGGGGATCTGGATGCCGACTTCGTGCGGTTCCTGTGTGATCGGCATGCCGGCATCGGGGCCGACGGCGTACTGCGGGTGATCGAGGGCTCGAAGCAGTCGTATGTCGAGGATGGCGGCGCCTGGTTCATGGACTACTGGAACTCCGACGGGACCATCGGCGAGATGTGCGGCAACGGGATCCGGGTGTTCGCCCGGTACCTGTCGGAGGCCGGCCTGACCGCGGACAAGCCGATCCGGATCGGCACCCGGGCCGGGGTCAAGGAGGTCGTGCTCAACGACGACGGCACCATCACCGTCGACATGGGCGAACCGTCCTTCCCAGGCCCGGCGGGCATCGTCGTCGAGGCGAACGGGCACCAGTGGCCGGCCGTGCACGTGAACGTAGGCAACCCGCATGCTGTTGCCTTCGTCGACGATCTCCGGGAGCCGGGTCCGCTGCTGGACGCACCGCGGTGGTCCCCGGCCGAGGCCTTCCCGAACGGGATGAACGCCGAGTTCGTGGTCCGCAAAGGCCCGAACGAGGTGCAGATGCGCGTGCACGAGCGTGGGTCGGGGGAGACCCGCTCCTGTGGCACCGGGACCTGCGCCGTCGCGGTGGCATCAGCGCGGGCGGCTCACCAGGAAGCCCCGGTCACGTACAAGGTCGGCGTACCAGGCGGTGTCCTGACGATCACGTGGCGTGACGACAACCATCTGGAGATGACCGGACCCGCCGTGATCCACGCGCGCGGCGAATTTTCGCGAAGCTGGCTGCCCGCCTGAGCGCAGTACCGGGAATTCGGTACGGCGCGAGGTCGTTGGACTGTTAATCGGGTCGCCTGTCCGGGCGCCCCGTGCCACGATGGAAGGTATATGACGACCCAATCGAACGCATACGACGAGTCCACCGACGCCGACTTCGACCTGATCCAGGACGACGTGATCGACGACGACAAGGCCGCGTCGTCGGGTTACGACCGCGAACTGAGTACTGAAGGCCTCGAGCTCGAGGAACGCCAGGCGCTACGGCGCGTGGTCGGGATGTCCACCGAGCTGACCGACATCAGCGAGGTCGAGTACCGCAAACTTCTGCTGGAGCGCGTCCTGCTGGTCGGGGTGTGGACCGAGGGCAGCGCCGAGGACGCCGAGAACTCGCTCGCCGAGCTGAAACTGCTCGCCGAGACGGCCGGCTCCGAGGTGCTCGACGGCGTCATCCAGCGGCGCAAGAAGCCGGACCCCGCGACCTTCATCGGTAGCGGCAAGGTGCACGACCTGCGCAACCTGGTCGCGTCGCTCGGCGCGGACACGGTGATCGCCGACGGCGAACTCGCGCCCGCCCAGCTGCGCAACCTGGAAGACAAACTGAAGGTCAAGGTCGTCGACCGGACCGCGCTGATCCTCGACATCTTCGCCCAGCACGCGAAGAGCAAGGAAGGCAAGGCCCAGGTCGAGCTGGCCCAGCTGCAGTACATGAAGCAGCGGCTGCGTGGTTGGGGTGGGAACCTGTCCCGCCAGGCCGGTGGCCGCGTCGGTGCGGCCGGTGGCGGTATCGGTGGCCGTGGTCCCGGTGAAACCAAGATCGAGACCGACCGGCGCCGGATCAACACCAAGATCGCCAAGCTGCGGCACGAGCTGAAGGCGTTGAAGGGCACCCGCTCGACGATGCGTCAGGAGCGCCGCCGGCATTCCATCCCGTCGGTCGCGATCGCCGGCTACACCAATGCCGGCAAGTCCTCGCTGCTGAACCGGATGACCGGTGCCGGCGTGCTGGTCGAGAACGCGCTGTTCGCGACCCTGGACCCGACCACCCGGCGTACGACGACGTCGGACGGGCGCGTCTACACCTTCACCGACACCGTCGGGTTCGTCCGGCACCTGCCGCATGACATCGTCGAGGCTTTCCGCTCGACGCTGGAGGAGGTCGCGGACGCGGATCTGCTGCTGCACGTAGTGGACGGTTCGCACCCGGACCCGCTGGCCCAGATCCAGGCGGTCCGTGAGGTGCTGGCCGAGATCGGGGCGGGCAACGTCCAGGAGATCATCGTGATCAACAAGGGCGACCTGGCCGACCCGATGGCGCTGGCGCCGATCCTGCACCGGGAGCCGCGAGCGATCGTGGTCTCCGCGCAGACCGGCGAAGGCATCGACAAGCTGACGGCACTGGTCGAGGCATCGCTGCCCCAGCCGGACGTCTCGGTCGACCTGCTGCTGCCGTACGACCGCGGTGACCTGGTCTCCCGGATCCACTCCGAGGGCTCGGTCGACACCCTGGAGCACACCGGCGAAGGCACCCGCGTCGCCGCTCGCGTGCACGCAGGCCTGGCCGACGAGCTCGCGCCGTACGAGGTCTCCGCAACGCACTGACCAGCACGACAAAGGCCGGCGGCCCCTGGGAGATCCCAGGGGCCGCCGGTTTTGTTGCTCAGGGCATCAGCTGCGCTTCGAGACCTTGACGGTCATCGAGGTGTCGCTCTGACCGGTGACCTTGATGTTGACCCCGTTGTTCGGGACCTTCACACCGGCCCCCGGAAGCTCCGGGTACCAGTAGGTCTTGCTGTCGTTGAACGTCGGCACCGCTGCCTGGCCACGGATGTAGCTGGCCTGGCCGTTGAAGTGCAGCGTGAACGAGTCAGCCTTGGTGAGGCCGAACGGAGCGTCGTAGCCGCTGACGCGCGGGCGCCAGACGGTTCCGTCGATCCGGTTGATCGGGACCGGCCGCGAGTCGATCGGCAGGGCCCGGCCGGTGCCCGGGTGGACACTGGTGTTGTTGTCCGGCGTCGAGGTGTCGACGTACCAGATCAGCAGACCCGCCTGGTACGGGAAGTGCTCGACCTTGTCCGGCTGCGTGTTGAGGAAGCCGAAGTTGTACGGGCCGGTCTTCAGGTTCGCGTCGTACGAGATGTGGTTCACGTTCGTCGCGATGTAATAGTTGTCGTACAGGGTGGTGATGCTGCCGCCGACCGAGGTGAAGCCGTTCAGCGTCCAGCCCTCGGGCGACGTCTCCGCACCGGAGTCGACCACGGTGGTGGTACCCGAGGTGACCTTGATGTCGTCGACGAAGAAGCCCTTGCCACCAGCGGCCGGGTCGGTCACGTAGTGGAACTGCAGGCCGACCGTCTTGCCCGCGTAGGCCGACAGGTCGAAGGTGGCCGGAACCCAGCCGGAGCTGGTGCCGTCGATGCCGTTGCCTTCGGCTGCCGTGGTGATGCTGCCTGGGATCGCCTTGTAGCCGGTGCCGTCGTTGACCTCGACGTAGGCGTAGTCACACGGGTCCGGACCACAGTCCTCGATGTCCCAGTTCGCCTGGAAGGTGAGGCTGGCCGGGCCGGCCGGCAGGGTGACCTGACGGCTCATCGCGGTGTTCAGGTTGTTGCCTTGACCGCTCCACCACTGCTTGGTGCCGACCGGGGGAGTGACCAGCGGACTGACCACCGGCTTCTTCGGCAGGGTGACCACCAGGCCCTGGGCCTTGGCCGTGTTGTACTCGAACGGGCCGAGCTCGACGGTCCGGTTCTGGCCGGAGTTCACGATCTCGTAGTCCAGCCAGCCGAGGAACATCTTGTCCCAGGCGCCGAAGTCGGCCGCCTGCTCGCCGATCCCGCCGTCGGTGGGCTTGCTGACCCGGCTCTGCGCCATGATCGTCCACCAGTTGACGCCGTTCTCGCCGCCGGCCGTGTTGTACTGGTCCGGCAGGCCGAGGTCGTGGCCGTACTCGTGCGCGAAGACGCTGATGCCGCCGTTCTCCGGCTGGACCGTGTAGTCGCCGACCCACAGGCCGGTGTCGCCGACCTGGGCGCCACCGATCGGGAAGTTGGCCGGGCCACCCGGGGTCTGGACGCGCCAGCGGTGCGACCAGATCGCGTCCTCACCCTGCTGCGGGTCACCATCGGCCTGGTCGCCACCGGAGTGGACGATCTGGAAGTGGTCGATGTAGCCGTCGGGCTCGTTGAAGTTGCCGTCACCGTCGTAGTCGTAGCGGTCCCACTGGTCGTACGACGCCAGGTCCGCCTTGATCTGCTCGGTGGTGCGGCCGGCCGCCTTCTGGTCGGCGACCCACTGGTTCACCGCGTCGGCGACCAGGTTCCAGGTGTTGTTGCAGACGTTGCCGGCGCACGGGAAACCGTTCGACCGGCCGTAGCGGGCCTCGTTGTACGGCACCTTCACCCAGTCGGTGACCTGGCCGTTCACCGAATAGCGACCCGAGGACTGCCGCTCGTAGTACTTCTTCACCGAGTTGCCGGTGCCGAAGTACAGGTCGCGGTAGTGTTGCGCTGAGTAGTCGGCCTGCCAGATGGTCGAGTTGTCCAAGGCCCGGTTCGGCTCCGGGATCGCGTTGTGCAGCGGCCCGTCGAAGGTGGCCGGCCCGGGCGTCGCCGGGTCGGTGTCCTGGTCGGGGTAGCTCGGGTGCCGCTGATTGCCGAACTCGGCCAGCACCACGAAGATCTTGTCGGTCTTCTCCCGGGACAGCTCGACGTACTGGTCGACCTTGCCCTGGGCGTTGGTCACGCCCTCGGAACCCTTGGTCTTGGTGCCCAGCTTCATCACCGTGCTGGCGCCGCGCTTCTCGGCCTTGCCGGTGCCGTTGAGAAGCTTGGTGATCGCCTCCTGGCGCAGATCCCGGCGCTTGTCCTCCAGCGGGTTCGGCAGCTCATCCGAGGCGGGTGTCTCGCTGGCGGTGGTGGTGCCGCCCGAGGACGGTAGTTGTGTGACGGCGTTGCCGGCCGAGCTCATGCTCAGGCCGAACGTCGCCGCGAGGGCCAGGCTGACCAGCCCGACAGATACCTTGCGCACGTGTTCCCTCCCTGCTCTTCAAATCCACTCCGTCAGGTGGTAACGGAATGTGATCAGTGCTCCCCCGAGCGTGTACTTCTGCGCGACAGTACGGGGAAAACCGGGGTTGCTGAAGTAGTTCGGGAAAAATTTCAGGTAACCGGGGGGAATCATTCGTGTACGCAACTGAGTAAGACCACTCAGTCGACTGGAGTACCTGTATGCAGCGTCAGGGCCCGCCCGGTTGGCAGACTGTCCGCCATGGAGGATGTCCGGTCGCGTGGTGACTCCGCGGACCTGTTGTTACCGCTGTGGCGCGCGTTGGTGGTGTTCCGCGTGATCACCTGGGGGTTCGCCTGCTTCGGCGTCTGGTCCCGGTGGGACGGCATCTACCGGCCGTCCGGGGCGATCATCCAGCTCGCCATCATGGGCGCCTGGACCGTCGTCGCCTCCATCGGCTACAGCAGGCACTGGGGACGGCGGAACACCCGGCTTGCTTTGGCGGACCTCCTGGTGACGATCGGCTGCATGTACGCGACCTTGTTGGCGCAGCCGCTGCTGGACATCCGCGGCGGAGCCTCAGTACTCACTTCTGTCTGGGCAGCAGGCCCAGTGATTGCTCTGGGCATCTCCCGGGGCAGGGACGGCGGCCTGCTCGGCGCTGCGGCCATCAGCCTTGCTCTGTTGTCGCTCCGCGGCGTGGACAACGCGGCGAAGATCCTCAGCAACGTCCAGCTGCTCCTGGTCTCCGGACTGGTCGTCGGGTACGCCGCGACCACCATGCGCCGCGCCAACCTGCGCCTGCGCGAGGCGATCGCGGCTGAGAGCGCTGCGGCTGAGCGGCTCCGCCTGGGCCGGTCGATCCATGACGGAGTACTGCAGGTGCTCGCCCAAGTACAGAGACGCGGTACTGCGATCGGCGGCGAGGCAGCGGAGCTTGCGACGCTCGCAGCCGAGCAGGAGGTCGCACTGCGCACCCTGATGGCATCCCGGCCGCTGACAGGTGACCGGGGACGGATAGACCTCTGCATGCTGCTGATCCCGTTCGCCACGACGCGGGTGGACGTCGTAGTACCGGCAGAGCAGGTGCTGTTGCCGACGGCGACTGCTACTGAACTGGTTGCCGTGGTCAAAGAGGCCCTGAGCAACGTGGACAAGCACGCCGGGCCGGCCGCGCGGTCGTGGGTGGTGGTCGAGGACCTCGGTGACGAGGTGCTGCTGTCCGTCCGCGACGATGGGACCGGGACGACCCCCGACCGGCTCGAACAGGCCGGATCCGACGGGCACCTCGGAGTGAGCCAGTCGATCCGCGGCCGGATCACCGATCTGGGTGGCAGCGTCTCGGTCCGGACCGCTCCGGGCGAGGGGACGGAGTGGGAGATGAGAGTGAGCACCTCATGACTCTGTTGTTGGCCGCGCCTTCGGCTTGGCGGGTCCTGGGCCTCGACTCCCGGTCTTCCCTCCTCGCTTCCCTCCTCGCTTCCCTCCTCGCTTCCCTCCTCGCTTCGCTCCTCAGTCCAGACCGGGAGGCCCCATGACCAGGGTGATGATCGTCGACGACCATCCGATGTGGCGCGAAGGTGTCGCCCGGGATCTCGGCAGTCGTGGGTACGACGTCTGCGCGACGGCCGCGGACGTCGCGGGCGGGATCCGGATCGCGTTGGCGACCCGACCGGACGTGGTGGTGATGGACCTGCAGTTGGGGGAGGGGTCCGGGGTCGACGCCACCCGGGAGATCACCGCTGCACTGCCGGACACCCGGGTGCTCGTGCTGTCGGCCAGCGCGGAGCAGGCCGACGTACTGGCTGCGGTGAAGAACGGCGCCTCCGGTTATCTGGTGAAGTCCGCATCGCTGGACGAGTTCGACGACGCTGTACGCCGTACTGCTGAGGGCGATGCAGTGTTCAGCGCGGGCCTGGCCGGGTTGCTGCTGGGGGAGTACCGGCGACTCGGTGCCGGGCCAGAGGTGCCGCAGCTGACCGAGCGGGAGACCGACGTACTGCGGCTCGTCGCTCGCGGGCTGACCGCCAAGCAGATCGCGACCAGGTTGGTGCTGTCGCACCGAACCGTGGAGAACCACGTCCAGAACACCCTGCGCAAGCTGCAACTTCACAACCGCGCGGAGCTCGTCCGCTACGCCATCGAGCACGGCATCGACTCCTCCGAAGACGAGCCAGCGCCGCCGACGCACCAGCGGCCGACATCTTGAGCGCGTCCGTACACCGTCCGTCCACTCCCAGTGGATTGCTCTGAGTCACGACACCCGCACCTTGGGTGCCCATCTCCCGGAGGCTGTCAGTGAAACGCGCGTCCCTGGTCCGAGCGCTCTTCGCGTTCCTGATCCTGGCCGCGTCCGGATACGTGGTGATGACCGCGAAGCCTTAACTCGGCCTGGATCTGCGCGGCGGCACCCAGACCGTGCTGGAGACGAGCGACTCGCCGACCGTCAAGGCCGGCAAGAGACCACGGACAAGGCCCTGGAAGTACTGCGCCGCCGGATCGACGCGCTCGGCGTCACCCGATCGACCGAGAGCCTCGGCCCGGTCGTCGACACCGCGATCGTCAACGTGCTGCCGCGGACCATCAACACCGGCATCAGCACGCTCTTCATCCTCGCCGCGCTGCTCTTCCTCGGTGGCGATTCGCTGGCCGACTTCGCGCTGGCACTGCTGCTGGGCATCCTGGTCGGAACGTATTGGTCCAACCTGACGGCGGCACCGCTCCTGGTAGAGCTGGAGAAGCGTTTTCCGGCTCCGCCAACCCGGCCGAAGGTCAAGCAACGCGATCGCGACGCCGAACCCGACCGCGGCGCGGTGGTCTGACCGGGTTTTCCACAGCCCGCAGTGAGCTGGTCGGGGATTGTCCGTCCGGCGGGCTAGGGTGATCCGGTGGGTGTCGAAGTGCGGGAATTGCTGGAGGCCGCGGTCGCCGGTATCGGCGGTCAGACCAGGCCTGGCCAGGTCGAAATGGCCGAGGCGGTCAACGGGTCGATGGAGGACGGAGCCCATCTCCTCGTCCAGGGCCGGGACGGGAACGGGTAAGTCACTCGGGTACTTGGTGCCCGCGCTGATGCACGCCTTGGAGGACCGGCGGGTGGTCGTCTCCACGGCGACGCTGGCGCTCCAGTCGCAGTTGGTCGACCGGGACATGCCGGCGTTGCTGGACGCGACGGAGAAGCTGTTGCCGCGCCGCCCGGCGTACGCGATCCAGAAGGGCCGGAACAACTACGCCTGCCTGCACCGGATCCGCGAGGGCGCACCGGACGAGGACGGCATGCTGATCGACGTCCCGCCGGCCGGGCCGGTCGGGCAGCAGGTGCTCGAGTTGCGCGACTGGGCCGAGCAGCAACTGCTGGACGGCAAGGCGGGCGACCGGGACCACGCGCCCACTCATCAGTACCAGGCCTGGCAGCAGGTCGCGATCGCCGCGCGCGAGTGCCTCGGCGCCCAGAAATGCCCGTACGGCGACGAATGCTTCGCGGAGAAGTCGAAGGAGCAGGCGCGCAAGGCGGACATCGTGATCACCAACCACGCGCTGCTCTCGATCGACGCCTTCGAGAACAGGACCGTGCTGCCCGAGCACGACGTGGTGATCGTCGACGAGGCTCACGAGCTGCCGGCCCGGGTCACCGGCGCGGCGGGCGCGGAGTTGTCGCCGCAGATGGTCGAACGCGCCGCCAAGCGGGCCCGTCGGTTCATCGACGACGACCACGCGGATGACCTGATCGACGCCTCCGACGCGCTGCGGGCAGCCCTGGACGAGACCCGGGAGGGCCGGATCGAGGCCGCCAACGGCGTCGTCCTGGAGGCTGCTGGGCTGGTCCGCGACGCTGCTCGCTCGGTGTACTCCGACCTGAACAAGAAATCCGACGACTCCTCCGACAACGACCCGGACGGGGCCAAGCGGCAGTCCAAGGGCGCGGTGAAGGAGATCTACGACGTCGCCGAACGCGTCGCCGCGCTGAACGATCTGGACGTGGTCTGGCTGGTCGACCGGGAGCGCTTCGGCCGCGAACTGCGGATCGCCCCGCTGACCGTGGCCGGGCTACTTCGCGAGCTCGTGCTGAAGGACCGGACCGTCATCCTGACATCGGCGACGTTGACCCTGGGCGGTGACTTCGACGCGATCGCGCGCCAGGTCGGGCTGCGGCCGTCCGACAAGCTGGCCGACGACGACGAGACGCCGTCGATCGACACCGACTCGGAAACGGGGCCGTTGCCATGGCGAGGGCTCGACGTCGGCTCGCCGTTCGAGTACGAGAAGCAGGGGATCCTGTACGTCGCCAAGCATCTGCCGCCACCGCATCGTGACGGGCTGGGCAAGAAGCAGTTCGAGGAGATCATCGACCTGATCACGGCCGCGGGTGGTCGCACGCTCGGGTTGTTCTCGTCCCGCCGGGCGGCCGAGGCCGCCACCGCCGCCGTTCGCGAGGCCACCGACCTGAAGATCTTGTGCCAGGGCGATGCCCAGCTGGGGGAGTTGGCCCGCGAGTTCATCGAGGACCCGGAGACCTCGCTGTTCGGCACGTTGTCGCTCTGGCAGGGCATCGACGTGCCGGGCTCGACCTGCAACCTGGTGATCATCGACCGGGTCCCGTTCCCGCGTCCCGATGAGCCGTTGATGGCGGCCCGGCAGCGAGCCGTCGACGAGGCGGGCGGGAACGGCTTCATGGCTGTGGCAGCCACCCATGCCGCGTTGCTGCTCGCGCAGGGGACCGGCCGGCTGATCCGGCGGACCTCTGACCGGGGCGTGGTGGCGATCCTGGATCCGCGGATCGTGACCGCGCGGTACGGCGGCTATCTGCGTGCCTCCTTGCCCCCGATGTGGCCGACGGCCGATCGTGAGAAGGTGCTCGGCGCCTTGAAGCGACTCCAGGACTCGTGACCTCGTGAGTCCGGCCGGTGGTCCGCCGGTGCTGCCGATGATGGCGGCACTCGGACCGATGCCGTCCGGCCCGAGTTGGTCGTACGAGATGAAGTGGGACGGCATCCGGGTGATCGCGGAGGTCGACGCGGACGGCTGCCGGCTGTGGTCCCGCAACAGCCGCGACGTCTCCGCGGGGTACCCGGAACTTCTGGGCCTGGCCAACGACGCCGGCCTACGGCTCCCCGCCGTACTGGATGGTGAGATCGTCACGCTGGACGAGAACGGGGCGCCGTCGTTCGGGCTGCTGCAGCGCCGGATGCACGTTCGCGATCCGCGCCAGCTGACCCAGTTGATCAAGCAGGTGCCGGTGTCGGTCCGGGTCTTCGACGTGCTGCGGTTCGACGGCAAGTCATTGCTTGAGGCAACCTATGACGCGCGGCGCGGGCTGCTCGACTCGCTGGAGCTCACCGACCCGTTCTGGGAGGTCCCGCAGGCCTATGCCGACGGCGAGGAGGCGCTCGAGCTGTCGGCGTCGACCGGACTCGAAGGCGTGGTCGCCAAACGGCGCAAGTCGCGCTACCTGTCCGGCAAACGCAGCTCGGACTGGGTGAAGGTGAAACCGGTACTCACCCGCGACGTGATCCTCTGCGGCTGGCATCCGGGGGAGGGGAACCGCGAAGGCAAGATCGGCTCCCTGTACTGCGGCGCCTACGACGGCGACGACCTGGTCCTGATCGGCAAGGTCGGCTCCGGCCTGGACTTCGCGATGCTCGAAATCCTCAGCGCCGAACTGGCCGCCCTCGAGATCGACACCCCACCCTTCGACGTCACCTCGGTCCCCGCCACCGACCGCCGAGCCGCCCACTGGCTCGACCCCCTCCTCGTCGCCGAAGTCACCTACTCCGGCTGGGCCGCCGACGGCCGCCTCCGCCACCCAGTCTGGCGAGGCCTCCGCCTAGACATAGACCCACAATCAGTAACCCGCTAACAACCCCGTTCCGCGCGCTCGTACTCGGGCGCTCACCCGCGCAGGGTCGCCCGCTCCTGCGCCGGTCGGCACCCGCAGAACTGTACTGACAGGGTGGATAGGGTATCGATTCCACCCTGTGCCGGTTGGTCAGTCGTTCGATTCCCGGCGGCTTGGGGCCGGGACCGCGAGGGCGGCTCCGACCTTGTCGGCGAGCTTCTCCGGCGTGTGTGTCGGCGCGTAGCGGGCCAGCACGCTGCCGTCGCGGGCGATCAGGAACTTGGTGAAGTTCCACTTGATCCGCCCGCCCAGCAGGCCGCCCTGCTCGCGTTTGAGCCAGTTGAACAGCGGCAGCGTCTTGGACCCGTTCACGTCGATCTTGGCGAACATCGGGAAAGACACGTGATAGATCGTCGAACAGAAGTTCGCGATCTCGTTCTCGTCGCCGGGCTCCTGGTGGCCGAACTGGTCGCAGGGGAATCCGAGCACGGAGAAGCCCTGCTTGCGGTATGTCTTGTACAGCTTCTGCAGGCCGGAGTACTGCGGGGTCTGGCTGCATTGCGAGGCCGTATTCACCACCAGGAGCACCTGGTCACGGAAGTCGGCAAGAGACTGTTCATTGCCTTCGATCCGGGTGGCACTGAAGTCATAGACAGTCGTCATATCTCAATCCTGACATGTCTGCGCTGACTCCGCTCGCCGTCTGAGATGTCAGACACGCCGCAGAACTGTTACGACCTTCCCGAGAATGACCGCATCCTTGCCGTCGATCGGCTCGAACGCCGGGTTGTGCGGAAGCAGCAGGATCTCGGTCGCGGTCTTCTTGAACGTCTTCACCGTCGCCTCGCCGTCGATCATGGCAGCGACGATGTCGCCGTTCTCGGCGGTCTGCTCCTGCCGTACGACGACCCAGTCGCCGTCGCAGATGGCCGCGTCGATCATCGACTCGCCCTTGACCTTCAGCATGAACAGGGTGCCTTCCCCGACCATTGCCCTGGGCAATGGGAAGACCTCTTCGATGTCCTGCTCGGCAAGGATCGGGTTACCGGCGGCGATCTGGCCGACCACCGGCACGTAGACCGCGTCCGGGTGGGCGTCGCCCGCCCCGGTCTCGTCGTACGAGGTCTGCCGGACCGAACCGACCGAACCGCGGCGCGCCGCGTCGGCGACCTCGCCCGGATAGCGGACCTCGATCGCGCGCGGGCCGGTTCGGGTCGCGGCGCAGCAGGCCCTTCTGCTCGAGCACCTTCAGCTGGTGCGACACCGACGAGGAGCTGGTCAGACCGACCTTCTCGCCGATCTCGCGCATCGACGGCGGGTAGCCCCGGCTGTCGACGGAATCGCGGATCACGTCCAGGACGCGGCGCTGACGCGGGGTCAGACCGGTGGCGTCGGCCGGGCCGTCAGGCAGCTCGGACACCGTCTTGGCGGCCTTGGTAGCTGCCCCCGCGGCGGTGCGCTCGTCCTTGCTGGAACCTCTCGGCGTCCTGGCCATCGGTGGCAACTCCTCGGGGTCAGGCCGGCGGTCGAACCGCCGGCCAAGCTTTCAACGACTGAGAAGACCGTAGACCGAATTCTGAGATTCTTCAAACATCTGTTCGAAGGCGTGTCGATTCGCACGTTTGTTCGTGTGTCAGGTTATAGAGCCATCGCGGCGGGCCCGCCGGCGGGAATATCGGCGGCGTGTCGGCGTTGGAAATGGTTGCGTACCGGGCCGGGTTCGGTTAATCATTCGTACAGGCGTTCGATCGAACAGGTGTTCGGATCGGGTCGCCGGAGCGGTTCGGGGCGGCGCTCGACGAAAACTGTCGGCGCCGGCCGGTAGACAGGGATCGACACCGCAGGACGAGGTCTGAACGAGGTCTGGAGGATCCGATGAGTACAGCGGCCCTGGCGGCAGGCGCGACCACGGCTGTGCCCGAGGTGGGCGGCAGTCGCCCGACCCGGCGCCGCCGCATCGCCGGCACCACCACCGAAAGCCTTCCGGTCCGTGCCTGTTCCGGTGACGACCTCGGCCGGCACCTCCAGATGGCGGAGATCGAGCCGCCGGCCTTGCGACTGACCAGGCGCGGCCGGCTGCTGCTGACCACGGTCTCGGTGCTGATCTTCGGTGCCGCGGTCGCCGTCCTCGGCCTCCGGGTCGCCGGCGTACTCGAGCCGGCGCCGCAGTTCACGCACACCATCTCGGTCCAGGTCGGCGCCGGTCAGTCCCTCTGGTCGATCGCCCAGGAGACCAACCCGACCGAGAACGCGGCCACCGTGGTCGAGCAGATCGCCGACCTGAACAACCTGCGTACCCCGGCCGACATCACCCCCGGCCAGACCCTCCAGATCCCGGTCCGCTAACCCTGGTCCGCTAGTCCTGGCCGAGCAGTGTGGACACAATGACCGCCTGACCGGTTTCGAAGGACTGATTGGCCGCGAGCCCGACCAGCAATGAGCGCGCGCCATCGTGGTGATCCGCACTGCGACCCAGCGGATCGTCGCAGGGGGAGCCGAACAGCGACTCCAGCAACCGCGCATCCCCGCCGCCATGGCCTTGTCCGAGCTCATGGTGCAGCAACGTCCGCGGCGGCTCCCACAACGGATGAAGCGTCAGTAGCGCCTCGGTCTCACCCGGCGCGGCGTCACCATGCTGGACCGCCGTCGCATGCCGCTGCTCCTCGGGCGGAGTTGCGAACGTGTTCTCCCGCACCAGCAACTCCAGCCGCCCGGAGCTCCCGTTGAAGGCGATCCGGTAGCCCTCCCAAGGCGAGTACGCCGTCAGGTGATAGCTCAGCGAAGCTCCCGAGGCATAGCGAACCAGTATCGCCATGTCGTCCTCGATCGTGATCCCCTCGCCGAACACGTTCTGGTCCCGGTGGTAGCCGTCCTCGTGCTCGGCCTCGAGATAGAGCTCCCGCAGTACGTCGTTCGCCGCGAGCTTGATCGCGAACGGATCGTCCGCGGCCGCCGCCGAACCGTCGGCCCGTTCGTAGTCCCGCGCCAGCCCGCGGCGCTGACCGTTCTCGGCGCCGTAGAAGAACAACTTGCCGTCGGCAAAGACCTTGACCGGTTCGGAACCGATCCACCAGTTCACCAGGTCGAAATGGTGCGTCGCCTTGTGCACCATCAGCCCGCCCGCGTTCGCCTTCTCGCGGTGCCAGCGCCGGAAGTAGTCGGCGCCGTGCCGGACGTCCAGCAGCCATTCGAAGTGCACCGAGCCGATTTCCCCGATCGCGCCCGACTGCAGTACTTCGCGGACCTTCTCGTGCACCGGGTTGTAGCGATAGTTGAACGCCACCCGCACCGATCCGGTCGCCTTCTCCGCGGCAGCCAGAATGCGCCGGCAGCGGGCCGGATCCATCGTCATCGGCTTCTCCGTGACGACGTCCAGCCCCGCCTCCAGTGCGCTCACGATGTAGTCGTCGTGAGTACGGTCCATCGACGTCACCACCACGACGTCGACCTGTTGTTCCTTCAGCATCAGCTCGAAATCGGCTGCCTTGTACTGCGGAACCGCGGGATGCCCGAGTTTTTCGGCCAGCCGGCGATTGTGGACGGCCATCCGGGTTTCATTCAGATCGCAGAATCCGGCCAGTTCGGCGCGATCGGCGTACGGGCCCGCGAGTGCGTCGACAAAAGTCTGCGCCCGGGCCCCCAATCCGACGACGGCATAACGGCGGCGGGCTTCGGTCACAGTAGGCACAAGCGCTCCCTGAGCAGGTGGGCAAGCGCTTACCACCCAACCACGCGTGCCTCGGCCGGACAACCGGAATGGCCGATTCCGGACAACCGCTTTTCGACCGGGCTATCGGCCGGACAGTCAGCCGACCGTGCGCAACCAGAGATCCGCGTAGCTGCGCGCGTCAACCGCGGTAGCCACCTGCACCACGGTCGGCGCCGCGCCGTACGGATCGCTGCTCAGGTCCTGGGTCCAGTCCCGGGTGTCGACGATCGTGCGTCCCCTCGACCAACTGCCGGACAGCTCGACCCGGAGCGGGAACGCCTGCGTGGTCAGGCCGGCGGGGTCGATCACGGCGCACACAGCCCCGCCGTCCCCGATGCTCGCGCCCTCCGCGCCGTACAGCTCGCTCCGCTTCTCGATCAGGGCGCGGGCCAGGTCGGCCGACGGAGATCCCTTCAAGTCGCGTGCCTCGTCGAGCGTGATCTTGACGTCGTAGAACACATCGAGGCCGTACATGGTGACCGGTACGCCGAGTTCGCCCGCCGCCGCCAGCACGATCGCGGCGGCCTCCGGGTCGGTCCAGATGTTGAACTCCGCCGAGGCGGTGGCGTTGCCGATCCCGGCCGCGCCGCCCATGAAGACGATCTCGGCCAGTCCGGCGGCCGCTTCGGGATAGGTCCTCAGCAGCAACGCGATGTTGGTCATCGGCGCCAGCGGGATCAGCGTCGCCTTGTCGCCGGTCCGGGCGGCCTCGAGCAGTACGTCGCGGAGCAGTTCGACAGCGTGCCGCGGGTCCGTAGTACGGGTTGATCGGGGCCAGTCGAGGTTGCCGAGTCCATCGACGCCGTGGACATGCGGCGCGGCCCGTACCGGCTGCAGGAGCGGTGTGGCGGCTCCGCGAGCCACCGGGACGTCCGGGCGGCCGGCTGCTTCGAGAACGGTGAGGGTGTTGACGACGACCTGGTCCAGACCGACGTTGCCGCCGACGCAGGTCACCGCCAGCAGTTCGAGGTCCGGATGGCGGGCGGCGAGCAGCAGCGCGCAGGCGTCGTCGAGCCCGGTGTCGACGTCGAGGATGACCGGTTTCATGCCGACATCCTCGCTCATCCCAGCGGTCCGCAGAGCCTGCCGGGGGGACCTGTCGGCCTGGCGTAGTTTGCTCCTCCGAAAGGCCTTCGTGCGGGCGCCACGCGGGACTACACGGGGTCGCGCGAGTGTTGGAACAAGGAGACGCGCGCGAGATTCGGGCGTTCTTGCAAACTGTCGGAGCCCGGACGTAGCATCCCTAGATGTAGTAGTTACACGCCTGTAGTTCTCCACAGGTAGTGGTTGGTTACTCACAGGTCATACACAAGTTGTCCCCAGATCGATCCACAGATCCACCCCTGGAAGCGAGGGTGGACCGCTCGGGAGGAGTGATCCGACATGCACTGTCCGTACTGCCGGCACGTGGACTCCCGGGTCGTCGACAGCCGGGTCGCCGAGGACGGCGGAGCGATCCGCCGCCGCCGGCAGTGCCCGGTCTGCGAGAAGCGGTTCACCACCGTCGAGCAGATGCAGCTGACGGTCGTGAAGCGCTCCGGCGCGACCGAGCCGTTCAGCCGCGAGAAGGTGATCAGGGGCGTGGGCAAGGCCTGCAAGGGCCGGCCGGTGGACGTGGACGCGCTGGCCCGGCTGGGGCAGCGGGTGGAGGACGCGCTCAAGGGCGGCGGTTCGCCGGAGGTGCCCGCGCACGAGGTCGGACTGGCGATCCTCGGACCGCTGCGGGAGCTGGACGAGGTCGCGTACCTGCGGTTCGCCAGTGTCTACCGGCAGTTCGAGTCGGCCGACGACTTCGAGACCGAGATCGCGCTGCTGCGGGCCGAGAAGGAGCCCGAGGGCACCGAGCCGACTCCGCACGGCACACCACAGACATAAATCGGGGATCAGCACGACAAGCAACACGCAGTACCGGCAGTCGCAGTACGGGCAGGACTCAACGGGGCGGTCCCGACAGACCGCAGACACAGGGCGAGGAGCAACCATGACAGAGACGGTGACCGGCCATTCGGGGTCGACCAAGAGGTCGACGGCCGGGTTCCGCCGGGGCAAGAACGCCCCGGCAGGACTCACCATCGATCGCATCTTCACGACCGAGGGCATTCACCCGTACGACGAGGTGACGTGGGAGCGTCGCGACGTCGTGCAGCAGAACTGGAAGACCGGTGAGACCGTCTTCGAGCAGCGCGGGGTCGAGTACCCGGACTACTGGAGCGTGAACGCCTCCACGATCGTCACCACCAAGTACTTCCGCGGTGCCGTCGGTCACGACAACCGCGAGTGGAGCCTCAAGCAACTGCTCGACCGGGTGGTCAAGACCTACCGCAAGGCCGGCGAGGAGCACGGGTACTTCGCCACCGACGCGGACGCCGAGGTGTTCGAGCACGAGCTGACCTGGATGCTGCTGCACCAGTACTTCAGCTTCAACTCGCCGGTCTGGTTCAACGTCGGTACGTCGTCCCCGCAGCAGGTGTCGGCCTGCTTCATCCTCGCCGTCGACGACTCGATGGACTCGATCCTGAACTGGTACAAGGAAGAGGGCCTGATCTTCAAGGGCGGCTCCGGTGCCGGTCTGAACCTGTCCCGGATCCGCTCCTCCAAGGAGCTGCTGCAGTCGTCCGGCGGGACGGCCTCCGGCCCGGTCAGCTTCATGCGCGGCGCGGACGCGTCGGCAGGGACGATCAAGTCCGGTGGCGCCACCCGGCGCGCGGCCAAGATGGTCGTGCTGGACGTCGACCACCCGGACATCGAGGAGTTCGTCGAGACCAAGATGCGCGAGGAGGACAAGATCCGCGTCCTCCGCGACGCCGGGTACGACATGGACCTCGGTGGCCGCGACATCACCTCGGTGCAGTACCAGAACGCGAACAACTCGGTCCGGGTGACCGACGAGTTCATGCGCGCGGTCGAGGAGAAGGACTCGTTCGGTCTGCGGGCCCGGATCGACAACTCGGTGATCGAGACCGTCGACGCCCGCGAGCTGTTCGA
The DNA here is from genome assembly GCF_014217565.1 of Kribbella qitaiheensis. Classification (NCBI taxonomy): domain Bacteria; kingdom Bacillati; phylum Actinomycetota; class Actinomycetes; order Propionibacteriales; family Kribbellaceae; genus Kribbella; species Kribbella qitaiheensis. The sequence goes on along the minus strand of NZ_CP043661.1, from coordinate 1,280,422 downwards.
CAAGATCAGCCACGCCGCCTGGGCCTGCGCCGACCCGGGTCTGCAGTACGACGACACCATCAACGACTGGCACACGACGCCGGAGACGGGCCGGATCACCGCGTCCAACCCGTGCTCGGAGTACATGCACCTGGACAACTCGTCCTGCAACCTCGCTTCGCTGAACCTGATGAAGTTCCTGAAGGACGACGACACCTTCGACTCGGCGAACTTCGTCAAGTCCGTCGAGCTGATCATCACCGCGATGGACATCTCGATCTGCTTCGCGGACTTCCCGACCGAGGCGATCGGCGACACCACCCGCGCCTACCGTCAGCTCGGCATCGGCTACGCCAACCTCGGCGCGCTGCTGATGGCGACCGGACACGCCTACGACTCAGACGGTGGTCGCGCGCTGGCGGGCGCTATCACCTCCCTGATGACCGGTACGTCGTACAAGCGGTCGGCAGAGCTCGCCGCAGTCGTCGGCCCGTACGACGGCTTCGAGCGGAACAAGGAAGCGCACGCCCGGGTGATGCGCAAGCACGCCGCGGCCAACGACGCGATCCGCACCCTCGACGAGATCGACAAGGACGTCCACAAGCACGCCACGGCGGCCTGGGACGGCGTCCTGAAGATCGGCGCGAAGAACGGCTGGCGCAACGCGCAGGCCTCGGTGCTGGCACCGACCGGCACGATCGGCTTCATGATGGACTGCGACACGACCGGTATCGAGCCGGACTTCTCGCTGGTCAAGTTCAAGAAGCTGGTCGGCGGCGGCTCGATGCAGATCGTCAACCAGACGGTGCCGCGGGCGCTGCGCAAGTACGGCTACACCGAGGAGACGATCGAGGCGATCGTCGAGTACATCTCCGAGCACGGCCACGTGGTCGGCGCTCCGGGGCTGAAGACCGAGCACTACGAGGTCTTCGACACCGCGATGGGCGAGCGGTCGATCAAGCCGATGGGCCACGTCCGGATGATGGCGGCCGCGCAGCCGTTCCTGTCCGGCGCCATCTCCAAGACGGTCAACCTGCCGGAGACGGCGACCGTCGAGGAGATCGCGGATGTCTACTTCCAGGGCTGGAAGCTCGGCCTGAAGGCACTGGCCGTCTACCGCGACAACTGCAAGGTGGGCCAGCCGCTGTCGGACTCCAAGTCCGCCAAGGCCAGCGCCGCTGCCGAGGCCGCGGCCGCCGAGCCGGTGATCGAGAAGATCATCGAGTACCGGCCGACGCGCAAGCGCCTGCCGAAGTCGCGTCCGTCGCGGACCACGTCGTTCAGTGTCGGTGGCGCGGAGGGTTACATGACCGCCGGCTCCTACCCGGACGACGGTCTGGGCGAGGTCTTCCTGAAGATGGGCAAGCAGGGGTCGACCCTGGCCGGGGTGATGGACGCCTTCTCGATCGCGATCTCGATCGCCCTGCAGCACGGTGTGCCGCTGGAGACGTACGTCCAGAAGTTCACCAACCTGAAGTTCGAGCCGGCCGGTCTGACCGACGACCCGGACGTGCGGATGGCGCAGTCGATCATGGACTACATCTTCCGCCGCCTGGCGCTGGACCACCTGTCCTTCGACGAGCGCTCCGCCCTCGGCATCTACTCGGCCGATGAGCGCTCCCGCCAGCTCGACACCGGTTCGTACGAAGCGCCGGTAGAGGTCTCCGAGGCGGAGTCCCTGAAGGCCGTCGAGCCGGTCGCCGACAAGCCCACGGTGGAAGAGGCCGGCGCCAAGCCGCTCGACACCTCCGAGGTCCGCACCACAGCAGAAATGTTCGAGCTCATCACCGGCACCTCAGTCGACGCACCCCTGTGCTTCACCTGCGGCACCAAGATGCGCCCGTCCGGCTCCTGCTACGTCTGCGAAGGCTGCGGCAGCACCTCCGGCTGCAGCTAACCCCCAATTGATAGCGCCACGGCCCCCGGGAACTTCCCACATCCCCCGGGGGCCGCAGCGCGTCTAGATCTGTTCGCTTCGTCGAGAACCTTCGCCAGGAAGGGAAGTGTCGGCGGACGGTTCTTAGCGCGTAACTAGTCATCACCCGGCGAGGGCGCCTCAGTCGTCTGACCACATCGGGAGAAGTCCTGACAACCGTTGAGCGCAACAGGGATCGCAGGGTGAAGGAGTGGCCGACGTACTGCTCGGTGACAGGCCGTTCACCGGCCAGTTGTCGCACAGTTGGCCGCGTGCTGCGGACCAGGAGCCGATCAACGTGGGCGACCCCGGCTACAACCCGCCTGTATCCCTTCGGACGGGGGTTGCGTACGAGGGGACGGTGACTGCGTGAGGCGGAACTGTCTACGACTGCCGTTGGGCTCTGCAGCGTGCCGGGCGAGCCGACTTTCAGTTCCGCCGAGCGATTGACGCTCGGTGCCCTTCGGTACGCCGTCAACGATGAGGCGGCGGGTTATGTCGCCATGATGCGGCTGTTTACCGGTGGCATCAGTGGTTTCTTGTCCGACCAGTCCGCCGCTGAGGTCGCCGAGCGTTTGGCCGAGCGAGGAGTCGAGCTGGATCCGGACACGGTTGACGCGCGGTTGTCCTACCTGGTCGAGCACGGCAACCTGGCCCGCAGTCCGCGCGAGACAGAGGCGCGCAGTGTCAAGGAGTACCTCTCCAATCGTGCTCGCTACCAGCTCACCCAGCGCGGCGAACTGGTGCATCGCCAGGTCGAGGAGTTGCTGGGGCACACGGATGCCGCCCGGGAGGTCTCCAGTGAGATGCTCGGCGGCGTACTGGCAGGTCTGAACGCCCTCGACGGTCTGACCGGCCCTGCCCTGAGCGAGATCGACAGCGACGAGCTGGCCCGTCAGATCGTCACCCTGTTCGCGCAGTTCGAGACGCTTGTCGCATCGACCCGGCAGTTCTACACGTATCTGTCCCAAGTGCTGAGCCGATACGACCTAGGACGTGAGGAGTTCGAGGCCTTCAAGGGTGCGTTGCTGGACTATTTGCAGCGGTTCGTGGACGAGATCTCCCGTCATATGCCGCAGATCGCCGACCGCCTCAGGGCGGTCGAGACTCACGTGCCCGAGTTGTGTGCCCGGGCGAATGCCGGCCAGCGCCTCATCGGCGTTGATGGGATCCAGGCGAAGCGGGCCATGGGCCTCGAGCCCGAGGACTGGGCCAGTCTGCACGCCTGGTTCGTCGGATCGTCCGGCCGCGGTTCGGACGCGGATCACGTGCGCGCCCTGGCCACCGACGCGATGCGCTCGCTGCTGGTGAACCTCCGTCGGCTGGCCGGTCGCGCCGACAGGGAGCAGAGCCGGTACGGCGACCTGCTGAACCTTGCCCGGTGGTTCGACGAGTCCGACGACCGGGGAGTTGACGAATCGATCCGACGGGCTCCAAGTCATCACCGCTGCCGCCAAGGTCCTGACGGCAGTGACTACGGAATTCCAGCCTCGCTCCCGCGTCGAACTGGGCGCGAAGCTGCTCGGAGACGCACACGCCTTGGATGAAGACCGCCTCCTGCATCTCGTCGTACTGCGTGGGCTGGCGGCGGCGAGTGGCCGCACCTTGCCATCAGCGGCGGGGGAGCGGCGAGAACTGTGGCAGGCCTACGGCGTGACGCCCGACCTCATCTCGGCGACCTGTCTCACGCTGGGGCTCCGTCCTGACGGTGAGGACCGGGTCTCGCACCGCCTGCGGCTGGCTGCCGATGCGGGTGATCCGGTCCATCTGACGGCGTGGGATCTGCGGCACTGCGAGCTGAGCCTGCCGCGCGGGGAGCCGGTGCTGGTCTGCGAGAACCCGCGGGTGCTCGAGGCTATCGCGGAGACCTTCGGCGGTCACCGACTGGTCGTCTGCACCTCTGGTGAGCCGAACACGGTGGTCACGACGGTGCTGGAGCGGTTGGTGCCGGCCGCGCGACTCCGCTATCACGGCGATTTCGACTGGGCCGGCATAGCGATCGCGAATCGTTTGGTTGCTCGTTTCTCGGTGGTGCCGTGGCTGATGACTGCCGCCAACTACGAAGCAGGACTGCAACCAGGCAGCCCGGAGCTTCTCGATCCCCCGACCGAACCGAGCTGGGATGCGGAACTCGGCGCCGCGATGCGCCTGAATGGGCTGGCTGTTCACGAGGAGTCCGTTCTCCCCACGCTACTGACCGAACTTCGCGAGCCAGCGGTGGCGGCGTCCCGTAGTACGGGCTAGTGGCCGAAGCGGTCGGAGTCGGCGGGGGTGGAGGCTGTTCCGTTGAGGGCGGACAGGGTCGCCATCTCGGCGTCGGTGAGGGTGAAGTCGAAGACGGCGAGGTTCTGGGCGAGGCGGGTGGGGTTGGAGGACTTGGGGATCGGTACTGCGTTCAGTTGGATCTCCCAGCGGAGCACGATCTGGGCCGGCGTCTTGTCGTGGGCGGCCGCGATCGCAGTGACGGTCGGGTTGTCCAGGAGGCCCCTGCCGTTGCCCAGCGGGCTCCAAGCCTGCGTGATGATGCCATGGTTGGCGTGGAAGTCGCGGTTCTCCTGCTTGGTCCACAGCGGGCTCAGCTGGATCTGGTTCACCTCGGGTGCGACCCCGGTCTCGTCGATCAACCGCTGCAGGTGGGTCGGCTTGAAGTTCGACGTACCGATCGCGCGGACAAGGCCGGCCTCGCGCAGCGCGATCAGGCCGCGCCAGGCATCGACGTACTGATCCTGGTCCGGGTTGGGCCAGTGGATCAGGAGTAGGTCGAGGTACTCCAACCCCAGCCGCTCGGCGCTCGCCTCGAACGCGGCCCGGGCGCCGTCCACGCTGTGCCAGCGCTTGTTGAACTTGGACGTCACGAACACCTCATCGCGCGCCACTCCCTTCAGCGCACGCCCGACGCCAACCTCGTTGCGGTAGTTCTCCGCCGTGTCGATCAGGCGATAACCGACCTCGAGAGCCTGTACGACGGCGCGCTCGGCATCCGCGTCGTTCATCGGTGAGGTGCCCAGACCAAGCCGTGGCACGGCCGTTCCGTTGCTCAGCGTGACGGTAGGAGCGAGAGGGTTTCCATGCCTGCAACGGTATGTGGACCTCGGGCGGAAACTGTCGCCGGGCTGGGTCATGATGGGTTCCGGGACCCCTCGGAGGCGGGGGCCGGCAGGCGAAGGGGTGGGCGATGAAAAACCGTCTGATCACACTGGTGGACCTTGGTCTGGACAGCTCGTTCGACGCCTCGATGACGTTCGTCCAGGGCATCACGAGCAACATCAACGCCGGCTGGAACCGGCCCGTGATCGACGTCAACTTCGTCCGGACCCGTGATCATGAGACGGCGTTCTCAGCCCTGACCACTCCTTCGTCGGTTCTGCACGTGATGGCACACGGTGACCACAGCGAGGAGCCGTCGTTCCTCAGCACGGACGGTGAGACCCAGGTTTCACTGACCGCCCTCGCGGACTGGTTTCTGGACCGTCAGTGGGGGATCGCCAGTGGCGTCGTCATCGCCGACGGCTGCAAAACGGGGATCGGCAAGTGGCAGCGAGCGATCCGCGACTGCCTGCAGGACGACATCACCTACATCGGCACCAGCACGGTCATCGGCTGGTACGAAGCGACCGTCTTCTGCTCGGCCTTCTACGGCGCCTTGATCCGCAACCGCGGTCTCGGCAAGAGCCCTGCCGAGCAAGGCTGGGACGCCGCCCAACGCGCGATCCGCGCCTACGAAACCCTCACCGACGCCCGCTGCCCCTACAGACCAGTAACCCTCACCCCCAGCCGCCGAGCCCTCCGTTCCCTGGCCGGCTGACTCCGCAGGGCGAGAGGTAGGACCGGCGTCGGTGCAGGGTTGGGCGCCGGCCCTACCTGATCAGGTGTCGAGCCAGCGGATGGTGGTGGCGCCTTGGTGGCCGTGGATGGTGAGGAGGGCGTCCACACCGTCCTGCCAGACCGTGGTGGTGGGATAGCGGCCGCCCCAGTGCAGGGTGACGGTGCCGTCGGACCACTCGACGCCTTCGGCGACCACACCGGTGCCGCTCACGCCGGACACGTCGGTGTGCCGGACCAACTCGAAGCGACGCGGTCCAGGCGCGGTCGCCACTTTCAGATGACGTCGCTGCAGGAGCGCCGTCTGTCTACCGCTGATCTTGTCCATGCCCGACAGTCAACGCCCGTCCGCACGCCCGGACCATGAACCGAAGCTGTATCCACAGGGCACTGAACAGGCACCAAATCGTCACTCGATCGCCGTAATCTGATTGCAAGGAGTGATCGAGATCGCGAGGAGCGAGCCGATGACAGTCATCGACCAGTGGACGGGCCGGCATGCGCACGCCCTGCGCGCAGCCATGCGGCTGACCAACGAGGCGTTCGCCGAGCACCTTGGCGTCGCCCCGCGCACGATTGCGAAGTGGCGGGAGCGCCCAGAGATGGTGCCGAGTCCACAACTGCAGGAGGCGCTCGACACTTCGCTCAACCTGATCACTGAGGAGACCCATGCTCGTTTCCTGGCGAATCTCGGCGTCGAGGACCGCCCGGCCCTCGACGAGTCGCTGCTGAGCCAGCTCCACACGGCCGTCGGCGATCTCACCCGCGTGCTCGCCAGGATGGCCGCCGAGCCGGCCGGCCAGCACCCACCGCCTCCTCTCGACGAGGTTGCCATGTAGGCGGCGGGCGCGCGGCGCGCGTAGTACGGCCTGATGGAGGAGGCGGTGAAAGGCTGGCTTCATGAAGCGGCGGATGGTGGAGTCGGCAAGCGTGCGTTCGGTCGGATACAGCACCTCCAGCCGAACGCTCGAGGTGGAGTTCGTCAACGGCAGCGTCTATCAGTACTTCGACGTGCCGCAGCCGACGTACGCCGGTCTGATGGCCGCCCCGAGCATCGGGAACTTCGTCAACACCAAGATCAAGCCGTACTACGAGTTCGCGGAGATCTGACCCTCCGCGGCGCCTCTCACATCGGCAGGACCTCGAAGATCTCGACGGCGAAGCGGCCCTTTCCCTCGGTCAGGAAGGGGTGGCCGTCGAGCAGGGCCCGGGCGGCAGCCAGGTCGTCGGCCGCCACGATCGTGTAGCCGTTCTGGTCGCTCGGTTCGGCCGATCCGCCGTCATCGCGAACCGAGGCGCGCGGTACCAGCGGGTTGCCCTGGTCCACGATCGAGGCCGCGGCCTTGCCCATCCAGTCCGTCCACGCCTTCATCTGTTCCTCACCCTGCTCGGGGGTGAAGTCCTCCATCGCTGTGGCCGGACCGCGGTACAGGTACAGGTACTTGCTCATCGTGCTTCCCTTCTCCGGCGCTCCTTTTGGGCGCTCATTTCGTTGACGAACGACCGCCGGTCGGATCGACAGGCGGCCGCACCGTTTTCGCTGCGTCAGGGAAGGGCACCTGATTGTGGTCACACGGGGTTGCGTCGTATTCAGGAGGTGGACATGCGCACTCGTAGCGCATCTACGACCGGTTCTCGCGTCATTACGGTCATCGTTGTCGTGTGGTTGCTGATCGGTCTTGCCGCAGCCGCGCAACGTAATTACTTCGGCGGCTCGGACGCGACCTGCGCGAAGGTGGGGACAACTTTGGTCACCATCGTCGCCGGGCCGCTGAACTACATCGGTGCGAACCCGAAGATCGACTGCTCGGCACCGCAACCGTCCAAGTAGTCCCGCCCGAATCACCCGGTACTACGGCTGCGGAGCCGAGGGCATCCGCAGCCGTAGTAGCTGGACCTCCGCCGTGGTTAGGTCGAGGTATCCGACCGGAGGGCGACGGCGTGACGAACGTAGTACGGGCTGACATCGAGGCCGATCTCGCGGAGTTCCAGGTGCCGGGGATCAGCTGGGCGGTGATCGAGGGCGGCGAGATCGTCGACCGTGGATCCGCCGGGTGGGTGGAAGCGGGCCGGGCCGATCCGGTGACGGACCGGACGTTGTTCCAGGCATGCTCGATCAGCAAACCGATTGCCGTGTTCGCGATGCTGCGCCTGGTCGATCAGGGCGTGCTCGACCTCGACGAGGACGTGAACCGCCGACTCAAGTCGTGGCAAGTCCCGCAGACAGGTGACTGGCAACCAGTCGTCACCCTGCGGCACCTGGTCAGCCACAGCGCCGGCCTGACCGTGCACGGATTCCCTGGATACCCGTATGGCGAGAAGCTCCCGACCGCCAGGCAGATCCTGGACGGCGTACCACCGGCGACCAACTTCGGCGTACGAGTCGACACCGTGCCTGGCACCCAATTCCGGTACTCCGGCGGAGGCACCGTCGTCGTGCAGCAACTCTTAGAGGACGTCACTGGTAGGCCGTTTCGCCAGCTGCTGCAGGAGCTCGTACTGGCTCCGCTGGGCATGGCCGACAGTGACTACGCCCAACCGCTCCCAGAGGACCGCCACAGCCAGGCAGCGGTCGCGCACAACGGAGTAGGCCAGCCGATCGAAGGTCGCTGGCACAGCTACCCCGAGCTGGCTGCTGCCGGCCTCTGGACAACCCCTAGCGACCTGGTCACCTTCGCCCAGGCCCGTCAAGAACTCGTACGACGGGATGGACGGCGCACCGTTGTCCGCGGAACTCGCCCGCGAGGTCCTCACCCCGCAAATCTCGTCGTCGGAACGGATAGGCGGGCTCGATGCGCTCGGACTCGGCCTGTTCCTGGGTGATGGCGGGCGCATCTACGGGCACAGCGGGTCGAACGAGGGATTCAGGTGCCACCTGATGGCGTACCGGGATACCGGACAGGGCGCGGCGGTGATGACGAACGGCGACAGCGGGAGCTGGGTTGTGGAGAAGGCCTTCGTCAGGATCGCCGAGGCGCATGGGTGGAAGGACTATCCCACAGAGCTCGAGGAGCGGGTCGTTCCCGACGATGCGGTTATGGCCGGCCGGGTTGGCACGTACCGGCTGCGGGAGAACCTCAGGTTCAAGGTGGAGCAAGCCGCGGTCGGGTTCCCGGTGACGTTCGACGGACAGTCGCCGATGCCGTTCCGGGCGACGGCACCCGACCGGCTCGGTGCGCGGACGGCGGATACCGAGCTGCGGTTCGACGACGACGGCGGAGTGGTGTTCGTGCAGAACGGCGAGGAGATCCGCTGTAGGCGGGAATAGCCGGCGGTAGGGCTCGGTTATGTCAGGTGTCGTTCAGTACAAGACCCCCGGGCCTCACACTCAGCCGCTACGAGCGGCCACTCGCCGAGAGGCGTCTGCTGGACGATGCGGTACTCGATGGGCGGGGAGCTTGCTCCCCGCCCATCTGCAACTCTTCGCGGCTCTTGTGTCGCGAGGGACCATGGTGGAGGGAACCGGCGGAGACGCGGGGGACTGGTGTGACGAGAGGGACAACGGCAGGCTCGCCAGAGGTGCTTTGCAAGGGTTCGGCCAAGGTGCCGACCTCGATTTGCATCTTCACCGCGATTGTCAGTAATGTTCTTCTTGTTGGAGCGAGTGCGGGACGCGGAAGCGGCCGGTCGCTTCGGACTCCCTGAAGGTTCTTGTAGCCGAATCGCGCCTGTGGTGGGGCTTCGGTTGCTGAGACGCGGGGTGGCTGTGTCGGAAAGTGGCTGATTTGACTGGCCCTGGATGAAACAGTAATGTTTGGCGGGTTGCCCCGGAGCTTGACACGAGAGTGTTTGGGCGCGGTGTGCGTCCGATTCTTGAGAACTCAACAGCGTGCCGAAAGTCAATGCCGAAATTTAGCATTAACCCGTTTCACGGCATTGGATGATCCTGATCCGCCCTGGTCCCTTCGGGATTTTGGGTGTGGGGTTGTCTGTTGTTCGTGTTCGGATTCCTTTGAGAAATTATGATTCAAGTCAGTTTGATTGTTTCTGAGATATCAAAGGATCACTCAAAGTAGTCTATCCATTCACAGGTCTTCGGGTTTGTGGGTTGATATATAGATTTCAACGGAGAGTTTGATCCTGGCTCAGGACGAACGCTGGCGGCGTGCTTAACACATGCAAGTCGAGCGGTAAGGCTCTTTCGGGAGTACACGAGCGGCGAACGGGTGAGTAACACGTGAGCAACCTACCCTCAACTTCGGGATAAGCCTCGGAAACGGGGTCTAATACCGGATATCACTTCCTGCTTCATGGCGGGGGGTTGAAAGTTCTGGCGGTTGGGGATGGGCTCGCGGCCTATCAGCTTGTTGGTGGGGTAATGGCCTACCAAGGCGTCGACGGGTAGCCGGCCTGAGAGGGCGACCGGCCACACTGGGACTGAGACACGGCCCAGACTCCTACGGGAGGCAGCAGTGGGGAATATTGCGCAATGGACGAAAGTCTGACGCAGCAACGCCGCGTGAGGGATGACGGCCTTCGGGTTGTAAACCTCTTTCAGCAGGGACGAAGCGAGAGTGACGGTACCTGCAGAAGAAGGACCGGCCAACTACGTGCCAGCAGCCGCGGTAATACGTAGGGTCCGAGCGTTGTCCGGAATTATTGGGCGTAAAGGGCTCGTAGGCGGTTCGTCACGTCGGGAGTGAAAACTCGGAGCTCAACTCCGAGCCTGCTTCCGATACGGGCAGACTAGAGGTAGGCAGGGGAGAGCGGAACTCCTGGTGTAGCGGTGGAATGCGCAGATATCAGGAAGAACACCGGTGGCGAAGGCGGCTCTCTGGGCCTTACCTGACGCTGAGGAGCGAAAGCGTGGGTAGCGAACAGGATTAGATACCCTGGTAGTCCACGCCGTAAACGTTGGGCGCTAGGTGTGGGGGACATTCCACGTCCTCCGTGCCGCAGCTAACGCATTAAGCGCCCCGCCTGGGGAGTACGGCCGCAAGGCTAAAACTCAAAGGAATTGACGGGGGCCCGCACAAGCGGCGGAGCATGCGGATTAATTCGATGCAACGCGAAGAACCTTACCTGGGTTTGACATATAGGGAAATCCTCCAGAGATGGGGGGTCCGTAAGGGTCCTATACAGGTGGTGCATGGCTGTCGTCAGCTCGTGTCGTGAGATGTTGGGTTAAGTCCCGCAACGAGCGCAACCCTCGTCCTATGTTGCCAGCACGTTATGGTGGGGACTCATAGGAGACTGCCGGGGTCAACTCGGAGGAAGGTGGGGATGACGTCAAGTCATCATGCCCCTTATGTCCAGGGCTTCACGCATGCTACAATGGCCGGTACAAAGGGCTGCGATACCGCAAGGTGGAGCGAATCCCAAAAAGCCGGTCTCAGTTCGGATTGGGGTCTGCAACTCGACCCCATGAAGTCGGAGTCGCTAGTAATCGCAGATCAGCAACGCTGCGGTGAATACGTTCCCGGGCCTTGTACACACCGCCCGTCACGTCATGAAAGTCGGCAACACCCGAAGCCGGTGGCCTAACCCTTGTGGAGGGAGCCGTCGAAGGTGGGGCTGGCGATTAGGACGAAGTCGTAACAAGGTAGCCGTACCGGAAGGTGCGGCTGGATCACCTCCTTTCTAAGGAGCATTGACGCCAGGGCTCGTAAGAGGCTGGTGTCTACTCGTCGTTTCTAAGACATCCGTTCTTAGGCGACGGTGCTTCGGAATGTGGAACATTGACCATTAGGCATGAAACGGAACCGAGCAGGCTAGTACTGCGAACGATTCTTCGGAATCGGGAGCGTGGAACGTGTGTGGAGTCGAGTGGAGTGCCGAGGCGCGCTGTTGGGTCCTGAGGAATCGGGCCATCCTGGTAACAGGTTGGATCGGTTTTTCTGGGTCACTTGCTACACCGTTGGTGGATCTTTGCGGATCGCTGCGGTGTGGTTGTGTGGCTGGGGCCAGTCTTCACCAAACCGCTGGTGATGATTCTTCTTCTGGGTGAGTTTTCCCTGGGGGTGGGGTTGTTCGAGGTAGGTGGTGGTTGGGGCTGGTTTTCCTGCCCGTATTTTGAGAACTGTATAGTGGACGCGAGCATCTTTGTAGTTGTTGTTGTGTGACAAGCTACTAAGGGCAATCGGTGGATGTCTTGGCACCAAGAGCCGATGAAGGACGTTGGAGCCTGCGATAAGCCCCGGGGAGTTGGCAACCAAGCTGTGATCCGGGGGTGTCCGAATGGGGAAACCCAGCTGGCATTCTAAAGCCAGTTACCAGTGCCTGAACACATAGGGTTCTGGAGGGAACGCGGGGAAGTGAAACATCTCAGTACCCGCAGGAAGAGAAAACAATAGTGATTCCGTGAGTAGTGGCGAGCGAAAGCGGATGAGGCTAAACCATGTGCGTGTGATAGCCGGCGTGCGTTGCGTATGTGGGGTTGTGGGAGCATTCAGACCTTAATGCCGTGGGGTCAGGGAGTTATAAATCATTGTTGAAGTCGAACCAGCTGGAATGTTGGACCGTAGTGGGTAATAGTCCCGTAGATGTAAGACAGTGACTTCCGAGTGTTTTCCCAAGTAGCACGGGACTCTTGAAATCCCGTGTGAATCTGGCGGGACCACCCGCTAAGCCTAAATACTTCTTGGTGACCGATAGCGGACTAGTACCGTGAGGGAAAGATGAAAAGTACCCCGGGAGGGGAGTGAAATAGTACCTGAAACCGGTTGCCTACAATCCGTCGGAGCGCTCACCTTGTGTGGGTGTGACGGCGTGCCTTTTGAAGAATGAGCCTGCGAGTTAGTGGTGTGTGGCGAGGTTAACCCGTGTGGGGTAGCCGTAGCGAAAGCGAGTCTGAATAGGGCGCTTTAGTCGCATGCTCTAGACCCGAAGCGGAGTGATCTATCCATGGGCAGGTTGAAGCGCGGGTAAGACCGCGTGGAGGACCGAACCCACCAGGGTTGAAAACCTGGGGGATGACCTGTGGATAGGGGTGAAAGGCCAATCAAACTCCGTGATAGCTGGTTCTCCCCGAAATGCATATAGGTGCAGCGTCGCGTGTTTCTTACCGGAGGTAGAGCACTGGATGGTCTAGGGGGCTTACCGGCTTACCGAAATCAGCCAAACTCCGAATGCCGGTAAGTGAGAGCGCGGCAGTGAGACTGCGGGGGATAAGCTCCGTAGTCGAGAGGGAAACAGCCCAGATCACCAGCTAAGGCCCCTAAGCGCTTGCTAAGTGGAAAAGGATGTGGAGTTGCCCAGACAACCAGGAGGTTGGCTTAGAAGCAGCCACCCTTGAAAGAGTGCGTAATAGCTCACTGGTCAAGTGATTCCGCGCCGACAATGTAGCGGGGCTCAAGCAAGCCGCCGAAGCTGTGGCATTCATACTTGTACCCGGCACCGACTTGATTGGTGTCCAGGTGTGTGGATGGGTAGGGGAGCGTCGTGCAGCGTGTGAAGCAGCAGAGTGATCTAGTTGTGGATGCTGCACGAGTGAGAATGCAGGCATGAGTAGCGAATGACGGGTGAGAAACCCGTCCGCCGAATGATCAAGGGTTCCAGGGTCAAGCTAATCTGCCCTGGGTAAGTCGGGACCTAAGGCGAGGCCGACAGGCGTAGTCGATGGACAACGGGTTGATATTCCCGTACCGGCATTAACACGACCCGACCGAACCTGGTGATGCTAAGAAACTGAAGTATTGAGACCTTCGGGTTGAGGTATGGAGGTTTTGACCCGAACTGGTATTAGGTGCACTGAGGAGTGACGCAGGAGGGCAGTCCAACCGCGGCGATGGTAGGCGCAAGCTGATCCGCGGGCAAGGTGGTAGGGCGAGGCATAGGCAAATCCGTGTCTCATACAGCCTGAGAACCGAGGCGGACCCGTTCAGGGGAAGTGGATGATCCCATGCTGCCGAGAAAAACTTCGTAGTGAGTGTTAGAGCCGCCCGTACCCCAAACCGACACAGGTGATCAGGTAGAGAATACCAAGGCGATCGAGTGAACCATGGTTAAGGAACTCGGCAAAATGCCCCCGTAACTTCGGGAGAAGGGGGGCCGGATACGTTACCTCACTTGCTGGGGGAAGCGTTGATGGCCGCAGAGACCAGGCCCAAGCGACTGTTTACTAAAAACACAGGTCCGTGCGAAGAAGTAATTCGATGTATACGGACTGACGCCTGCCCGGTGCTGGAACGTTAAGGGGACAGGTTAGCTGGTTTAGGCCGGCGAAGCTTTGAACTTAAGCGCCAGTAAACGGCGGTGGTAACTATAACCATCCTAAGGTAGCGAAATTCCTTGTCGGGTAAGTTCCGACCTGCACGAATGGCGTAACGACTTGGGCGCTGTCTCAACCATGGACTCGGCGAAATTGCATTACGAGTAAAGATGCTCGTTACGCGCAGCAGGACGGAAAGACCCCGGGACCTTTACTACAACTTGGTATTGGTGGTCGGTACAACTTGTGTAGGATAGGTGGGAGACTGTGAAACCTGGACGCCAGTTCGGGTGGAGTCATCGTTGAAATACCACTCTGGTTGTTCTGGCTGTCTAACTTCGGTCCATTATCTGGATCAGGGACAGTGCCTGGTGGGTAGTTTGACTGGGGCGGTCGCCTCCTAAAAGGTAACGGAGGCGCTCAAAGGTTCCCTCAGCCTGGTTGGCAATCAGGTGTCGAGTGTAAGTGCACAAGGGAGCTTGACTGTGAGACAGACATGTCGAGCAGGGACGAAAGTCGGAACTAGTGATCCGGCGGTGGCATGTGGGAGCACCGTCGCTCAACGGATAAAAGGTACCCCGGGGATAACAGGCTGATCTTCCCCAAGAGTCCATATCGACGGGATGGTTTGGCACCTCGATGTCGGCTCGTCGCATCCTGGGGCTGGAGTAGGTCCCAAGGGTTGGGCTGTTCGCCCATTAAAGCGGCACGCGAGCTGGGTTTAGAACGTCGTGAGACAGTTCGGTCCCTATCCGCTGCGCGCGCAGGAGACTTGAGAAGGGCTGCCCCTAGTACGAGAGGACCGGGGTGGACGAACCTCTGGTGTGCCAGTTGTTCCGCCAGGAGCACGGCTGGTTGGCTACGTTCGGGAGTGATAACCGCTGAAAGCATCTAAGCGGGAAGCACGCTTCAAGATGAGGTCTCCCACCGAGTTAATCGGGTAAGGCCCCCAGTAGACCACTGGGTTGATAGGCCAGAGGTGGAAGCACCGCAAGGTGTGGAGCTGACTGGTACTAATAGGCCGAGGGCTTGTCTCAACACCACCACGTGTGGTCAACAAACCTCTGCGTTTATGCATCGCGTCCACTATACGGTTCCCGGAATACGGTCAACCCCCAGCCCACAAGACCAGACACACACGAAAGTGCGTGAACGGCCCTTGATGGTGACCCGCAGGTGGTTGGTCGATATTTCTATAGAGTTACGGTGACCATAGCGTCGGGGAAACACCCAGTCTCCATTCCGAACCTGGAAGTTAAGCCCTTCAGCGCCGATGGTACTGCGACCGGGAGGTCGTGGGAGAGTAGGACGTCGCCGGACATTCACACTGTTAAGGGCCACCCACACGGGTGGCCCTTAACATTTCCCCCAACCAATTGGCCGGGCTCAGCCGGACATTGCTATTTCTTGGCCTTCTGCTCCTCGTATTCGAGCAGGTGCAGCACGGGCACGCCCAGGTGCCGGCGGGCGGAGTTGGTCCAGTCGAGGTGGAAGAACTCGGCCACGATGTGCGGCCGGGTGAGGATGATGACCTCCTGGCCGCCGACCTTCTTCACCGTCGACGTCAGGGCGTCGATCGGTCTGTCGTGCGAGATTCCTCCCTCGGCCTGCTGACCGAGGTCTTGTAGGCGCTGCACACTCCGTCCGGTGCAGTCCTTGGCTTCGCTGTCGATGGCTTTCTGCGCCTCGGCGAGATCCTCGCGTTGATTCGCGAGGCCGGAACCGTACAGGTCCGCGGTGCCGAGGGCACTCAGGGACGCCTCGACGCCGGCTTCGGCGTTGTGGCACGGCACGAGAACGTGGTACTTCACGGCCTCGGGCAGGTCCTGGTGCAGGTCGACCACACGCTTGGCATCCGGCTCGGTCAATTCCTGTTCGACGAGCAGTACGACGTCATACATCGTGAGTACCTCCGGTCCTACCAGTCGGTATGCCTCCATGATGCCCCGTGCGCGGGCAGAATGGCGGACATGCAGCTACCTGTGATGCCACCGGTTTCACCGATGCTGGCGAAAGCGGTCAAGCAGTTCCCGGCCGGCGACGTCAGTTTCGAGCCCAAATGGGACGGATTCCGCTCGATAATCTTCCGCGACGGCGACGAGGTCGAGATCGGCAGCCGGAACGAGAAGCCGATGACGCGGTACTTCCCGGAGCTGGTCGAGGCGATCAAGGCGAACCTGCCCGAGCGTTGCGTCATCGACGGCGAGATCATCCTGGTCGGCCCGTCGGGGGACAGGCTCGACTTCGAGATGCTTCAGCAGCGCATCCACCCCGCGGCTTCGCGGGTGAAGATGCTGTCGGAAACGACCCCGGTGCGGTTCGTGGCGTTCGACCTGCTCGCACTCGGTGACATCGACTACACGCAGCGACCGCTCGCTGAGCGCCGGGCCGCGCTCGAGGAAGCGCTGAAGCCGGCCAAGGCGCCGATCCACCTGACCCGTACGACGACGGATCCGGACACCGCCAAGGAGTGGTTCCACCAGTTCGAGGGTGCTGGCCTGGACGGCGTGATCGCCAAGCCACTCGACGGCTTGTACGAGCCGGACAAGCGGACCATGTTCAAGATCAAGCACGAACGCACTGCGGACTGCGTGGTCGCGGGCTACCGGCTGCACAAGAGTGGGCCGAACCGGATCGGCTCACTGCTGCTCGGTCTGTTCAACTCAGACGGCGTCCTCGCGAGCGTCGGTGTGATCGGGGCCTTCCCGATGGCGCGCCGAGAGGAGCTCTTCGAGGAGATGCAGGAGCTCGTCACGGACTTCGACAATCACCCGTGGGCCTGGGCGAAGCAGGAAGAGGGCAACCGGACGCCTCGCAACGCCGAGGGCAGTCGCTGGCAGGCCGGGAAGGATCTCAGCTTCGTGCCGCTGCGGCCGGAGCGCGTCGTCGAGGTGCGGTACGACCACATGGAGGGCGTGCGATTCCGCCATACGGCCCAGTTCGTGCGCTGGCGCGAAGACCGTACGCCGGAGTCCTGCACCTACGAGCAGCTCGAGGAACCGGTGAAGTTCGACCTCGGCGAGGTGCTGGGGTAGCAGGGCGTAGTACGGGTCGTGCTGGACAGTGAACCGGGCGGGAGCTGACAATTCGGAGATGACATCGACGGGGCTGGAAGCGACGCGGCCGTCGGATGCCGAGCGGGATCGGGCGTTGGCGATCCTACGGGAAGGCGCCGGCGCGGGCCGGCTGTCACATGACACCTTCATCCGGCGGATGAACTTCGTCCTCGGCGCCCAGACCCGGAGCGAGCTCGCGCACGCCACTCGCGATCTGCAGGGTCCCGAGCCGAAGGTTGTTCAGGTCTTCCGCCAGCTGGTCACGCGGGTGCACCAGCTCACAGGCAGTCTCCGTACGTCGGCTCCGGCGCCCGGACTCGCGCTGCCGCTCCCAGGTTCGCCGACGCTGCGGGTCGGTCGAGGCGACGGGGCCACGCTGCGCCTCACGGATGTCTCGGTCTCCCGCTTCCACGCCGAGCTGCGCCATGTCGGCGACGGCTGGATGGTGCGCGACCTCAACTCGATGAACGGCACCCACGTCAACGGGACCCGGATCACCGGGCCGACCCGGGTGCGTCCGGGCGATCGCCTTCAGTTCGGCGCCATTCCCTTCACTCTCACCAGCCCGGATTCCCGTTAGGGGTCGATGACGGTCGGGTGGGTATCCGGGTGGGAGTCCCACCACGGGCGGTGCAGGGCGTTCTCGGCGATGGTGGTGCGATAGGTGTCGGTGAAGGCTTTGTGGATCAGGTCGATGTCCTCCTGGCTGGCGCTCTCGGGGCGGAAGCGCAGCACCCGCCGCCAGGAGATGTGGTGCCCGACCAGCGGCAGGATCACCGAGCTGGGGATGTCGCGCATGGTGGGCGCGCAGAGGCTGATGCCGCGGCCGGCGCCGATGAGTTGTTCGATCTCGATGGAGTCGAGGTTGTAGTAGCGGAACTGCGGGGTGAACCCTAGCCGCTCGCACGCGTCCCGGAGCGAAGCAAGGTCGCCGTCCTCCTTGCCGGCCGGCGGACAGATCCAGATGTCCTCGGCCAGGTCGGTTAGCGAGATGTCGGTTCGGCCGGCGAGACGGTGACCGACCGGCAGCGCGACAGCGTAGGGCTCGGGGTGGACCATCGTCTGCTCCCGGACTCCGGGCGGGCACGGCGGCGCGTGGGCGTCGTCGCAACGCCCGATCATCACCACATCGAGCACATCGGCGGCCAGTAGCTCGGTCAGCGTCGCGGACGAGACGTCGACCTGGGTAGTGAACTCGCGGTCCGGCATCAGGTCTTCCATCCGGGCCATCCAGGTGCCGAACATGACCGTCCGCAACGAACCGAGCCGAAGCGTTCTCGGCCCGTCGGTATAACGCCGGCTGCTCCCGAGCAGGTCGTCCATGTCCACGAGCATCGCGCGAGCCCGGCGGAGTACATGCCGGCCGAGAGGAGTTGGCGTCACGCCGTACGAGCCTCGGTCGAACAGTGGGCCCCCGATGGCCTCCTCGATGCGGTGCAACTGGGCTGTCAGCGACGGCTGGGAGACCCCCAGGGCGGCAGCCGCTTTGGAGACACTGCCGGTCTCGGAGACCCGGCAGACGACTCGCAGATGGCGTAGTTCCAGCTCCATAGCGACGAGGTTATGCCCTGTTGGGATATCACAGCCATAACTCGCAGGTGCCAATGTCTTCCTTCAGAGGACGCCGGGAGTTCATCCACCTGCCCAGCGGATCCCAGGCCTCCTCGCCCCCACCATCCGCCGGTCGGTCTGCAGCCCCGGCCGGTGGTGGGGGCCCGCCCCGCCCCCAGTGAGGAAATTCTGTGAAGAGCACAGCCCTGCGCATCGTCGCGGCCGGCTGCATGGTGAGTCTGGCAGCCGCCGCGACAGCGGTGGTCGCCATGAAGATGCCCGCAGCAACAGCTCAGGCCGGACCGCCTGCCGATCCACGGGTGGCCGCGGTGAAGACCGCCGACCGCCTGGTCCAGGGTCGCGCGGCCGAGCTCAAGGCCGGCCCCGGCGACCAGTTCATTCGCCAGCAGGACATCAGTACGCCGTGGGGTCTGCAGTACGTCCCCTACCAGCGCTCGTACTACGACCTGCCGGTGATCGGCGGCGACTTCGTCGTGACGACCGACGCCAACGGCAACGCCAAGAGCATCAACGTCGCCCAGCAGCAGGACATCACCGTCGGCCGCACGCCAACGATCAGCAAGGCGGCCGCTAAGAAGGCGGCCAAGAAGGCGATCGACCAGGCGCAGCCCGTCAAGGGTGAGCCGACCCTGGTCGTGTACGCCGGTGGCGCCAAGCCGGTGCTCGCGTGGGAGGCCATCGTCCAAGGCCGCAACCACGGCGAACTGAGCCGCCAGAAGGTCTACATCGATGCCCGTACCGGCAAGCTGGTGAATGCCATCGAGCAGACCGCGGCCGGCACCGGTACCGGGATCTGGAACGGCTCGAACCTGACCATCGGTACGACGATGTCCGGTTCGACGTACACGATGACCGATCCGGCCCGGCCGAGCCTGCGCTGCGGCGACTCCGCCAGCGGTTCGACCTACTCCGGCACCGACGATGTCTGGGGCAGCACGTCGAAGACCGACAAGGAAGCGGGCTGCACCGACGTCATGTACGTCGCGGCCGGCGAGTACGACATGCTGAAGAACTGGTATGGGCGCAACGGGCTCGACGGCCAGGGCAAGTGGGCCGACGCGCTCGTCGGTCTCGGCGACGTCAACGCCTACTGGGGTTCGCAGTACAACTCCGACGGCGTGATCTTCGGGTACAACAATGCCCGCAACTGGATCACCGCGACCGACGTGGTCGCGCACGAGTACGGCCACGGTCTGGACGCGTACACCCCCGGCGGCATCTCCGGCTACCCGTCGCAGGAAGCCGTCGCCGACATCTGGGGCACGCTGAGCGAGTTCTACCTGAACAACCCGAACGACCCGCCGGACTATGAGATCGGCGAGACGATCAACCTGACCGGCAGCGGCCCGATCCGGTACATGTACCAGCCCTCCAAGGTCTCCGGGCACCCGGACTGCAACTCCAGCAGCCTGCCGAACGAGATCCACGCGTCGGCCGGTCCGATGAACCACTGGTTCTACCTGCTTGCCGAGGGCACCAACCCCGGCAACGGTAAGCCGAACAGCCCGACCTGCAACAACACCACGCTGACGGGCATCGGCCACCAGGAGGCCGGCAAGCTGTTCTACAACGCGATGCTCGGCAAGACGTCGAACATGTCGTACGGCAAGTGGCGCTCGACCACGCTGACCGCGGCGAAGAACCTGGACAGCACCTGCGCCCTGTACGGCAAGGTGAAGGGTGCCTGGGACGCCGTCTCGGTGCCGGCCCCAGTCGGGTGAAGCTACTTGTGCCGCGACCGGCAACGACTTCACCATCTCGGTGTCGCCGGCGAACGGATCGGTCAAGCCGGGGGAGTCCGCCACCGCCACGGTCAACACCGTGATCGGCAGTGGCGCGGCACAGACCGTCCGTTTCACCGCGACCGGTCTGCCGACCGGCGCGACCGCCACGTTCGACCCGAGCTCGGTGCAGTCGGGTAACTCGTCGACGGTACGGATCGCGACCACCTCCAGTACTCCGGAGGGCGCGTACGACGTCAAGATCACTGGGGACGGCACGGACGTCGACAAGTCGGCGACGTACCGGTTGACCGTCGGCGGGTCCGCCCCGCCCGCCGGCGTACCGGACATCGACGTGAACAACGTCAAGGCGCACCTGGCCGCGCTGCAGCAGGCGGCTGACAACAACGGCGGCAACCGCCGTGCGGGAAGCGCCGGGCACACGGCGTCGGTGAGCTACATCGAGCAGAAGCTGCGCGACGCCGGCTACACGGTTGCCAAGCAGCGCTGCACGAGCTGCCAGTACCCGTCGGACAACCTGACCGCGGACTACCCCGGTGGTGACACCAGCCAGGTGATCATGCTCGGCGCGCACCTGGACAGCGTCAGCGCCGGTCCGGGCAGCAACGACAACGGGTCCGGCTCGGCGACGATCCTCGAGGTCGCGCTGCGGCTGGCCAAGGACAAGCCGTCGCTGGCCAAGCATGTCCGCTTCGGCTGGTGGACCGACGAGGAGCAGGGGCTGAACGGCTCGGAGTACTACGTCGGCCAGCTGTCCTCCACTGACCGCTCGAAGATCAAGGCCTACCTGAACTTCGACATGGTCGCGTCGCCGAACGCGGGCTACTTCATCAACAACATCACCTCCACCACCGGCAAGGTGCTGAAGGCCTTCTACGACGGCCTTTCGTTGCAGCCGGAGGAGAACGTCGAGGGCGTGGGCCGCTCCGACGACGCCTCGTTCAAGGACGCCGGCATCCCGACCAGCGGGGTAGCGGCCGGTGCATCGGCACGGAAGACGACGACGCAGGCCCAGAAGTGGGGCGGTACGGCGAACTCGGCGTACGACTCCTGCTACCACTCGGCGTGCGACAAGTACCCGGCCAACATCAACTCGACCGTGCTCGACCGCGCCGCCGATGCCACGGCGTACGCGGTCTGGAACCTGGCAGTCGGCGATGCCCCGCCGGCCGGCAGCGACTTCAGCCTGGCGCTGAACCCTGGATCTGGGTCGGTGGCCGCGGGCAGTTCGGTGCAGACATCAGTCGGTACGACGACCAGCAGCGGCGACCCGCAGTCTGTGCAGTTGTCCGCGACCGGCCTGCCTTCGGGTGCGACTGCGAGCTTCTCACCGTCGTCGGTGACATCGGGTAGCTCGTCGACACTCACGCTGGCGACGACAGCGGCCACCGCGGCCGGCACCTACCAGGTGACGGTGAAGGGGACCGGCTCGGTCAGCCACGAGGCGACGTACAGCCTGACTGTGACTGGGACGTCGACCGGCACGGTGACCGTGCAGAACCCGGGCAGCCAGTACGGGTTCGTCGGCTGGTCGAGCTTCCCGCTGCAGATCCGCGCCACCTCGAGCTCGGGGCGACCGATCACCTTCCGCGCGACAGGCCTCCCTGCAGGCTTGTCGATCAGCGCAGCCGGTGCGGTGACAGGCACCCCGACCCGCCAGGGGAATTACACGGCGACAGTGACTGGAACGGACAGTGGCGGGGCAGTAGGTACAGCCACGTTCGCATACACGATCTGGTAACTCCCCCGGCCAGCCAACCCCGGACCGCCCACCAGGCGGCCCGGGGTTCCGCTGTTCAGTACTCCCAGACCGCTGCGAGCCCCCGCTATCTCTATAGCTAAGAGGCTTCGCCGAGCAGCCATGGCTTCAGCCAGCAACCCGCGGACCGCAGTCGCGTCAGACGGCCACGCTGCTGCTCTAGCAACGGCTCGAAACCCTATCCTCGGCCAGCGCAGCCAACCCCTCAACGACCCATCGAGCGCGCATGCTCGCGCGCTTGGGCGATCAGTTGGCCGCCAGCACTGGAGTCGAATGCGATTTGTATCCCGGAACGCTCTAATATCACCAGGGACGGCAGGACCACCCCGAAAATTAGCATGCGAAGCCCAGGGTGGCTACTTGACAGATATCGGGAAGCGATGGATTCGGTGAATTTCTGAAACTGCTCAATGTCGATCTGACAGGTGTCATCGCCACGAATATCCAGGCCCGCCGGGACCTCTATCCATTCAGCAACAGCAGTAGCTTCAGCGACAAAGAGCCGTGCAACTTGAGTCGCAACATCCCAAACAACATCGCCTCGACTCTCGAACAGCCAGCTCATCTTAAGAATTCCAATCTGATGTCTACCCCAGGGTTTGCTTGGCGAAGTTCTGCAACTCGTTGTTCGATCGCCGCCTTGAATCGCGGATCCACCGGATTAGTGAATCTGAATCCGATCGGCGCGTTCTCATATCCTGGGAGTTGCTGTCGCGCGCCCAGATACTTGTCGACCTTCCCGTTTAGATGCTTCGTGAGCCAGTCGTTGTCGGCGTACTGGGCGCTCTTTTCTTCCCACAGGATACCACCATCGATATGGTCAATATCGGTAATTAGGTTGTTCGTCTCGGGGTCATAAACATTCTTCTCGCGTTCTCCTTCCAAGCAGGTTTCGGGATCAGGGCAGGATGCGCCGGAGGTGCCATCCGACGCGACGTGCGAATGGTCCGATCCCGATTGACTATTCAGGATGCCGTCGATGATCTTGCCAACCCCAATGAAGATACCGGCGATGCCTACTCCTCCTCCGACGGTTCCTGCGGATCCGCCGGTGCCACCCCAGCTACCCCCGCCGGTGATTGCCGGGTTGCCTGGACCGCCACATTCACAGACGCCCGGAAGCATCATGCCGCTGGTCATGAGCATGCTGAGGGAGCCGGTTTGGCTGACGCTGCCTACTACTGAGCCGACTCTGTCGAGAGTGTCCTGGTAGATCGTGTCGGTGTAGGAGTCGGTCGTGCCGGTCTTGTCTTCATAGCCGCCGAAGGTCGTGGAGGGCTTGTCTGGGCGGCTGCCGCAGAGGGAAGGGTTGCCGCCGCTGCAGGTCGGCTTCCCTGGCGGGTCGACCGGCTTGTTCTGGGCGTCATCTTCTTGGTCTTCGATCGCTTCTTTGACTTTCTTGATCCGCTGACACTCCGCGTCGCATTTCGGCGGCGGTGGCGGCGAGACCTTGCATTTGCTCTTCGGCTGGCAGCGGTCGTCGTGCTTATCGCACTTACGCTTCTTGCATTTGTCAACCGGCGGGGGAGGGGGCGTATGACAGGTCTTCTTCTGCTTACAGGTCGGGCCTCCGCCGGTTCCACCAGGTATGCAGCCCGGAATGTTCTTGCACTCTCCGCGGCCTACCACTCCACCGCTGCCCTTGCACACCTGGAATGGCGGATCACCCCTGTGCCAGGTGCACTTCTGTCCTAGCGTGCCGCCGGTGTCGGGATCGATGGCGCGGTTGCCGGTGGGGTCGTTGAGCGTCAGTGGATTGCCGGTGGCGTAGGCGTAGAGGTTGGGGAGGCTGGAGGCTACGCCGGCGGCGTAGGTCATGGTGTCTCGGGAGTTGAAGGTGCCCGAGTCGGGGTCGTACCAGCGGGCGCCTTGGTTGACGTCGCCGCTGTTCGGGTCGGTCCAGTCGCCCTGATAGCCGACTCGATACGCCATACCGCTGGCGGCCGTGGACTTGCCGAAGGGGTCGAACGATCGCGAGTCCGGTAGACCCGCGGCCAAGGTGGTGTCTGCTGGATCGAAGCCACCTACGACGTCGCCGTGGCGGTCGGCCAGGATCAGTCGCTTGGTGGCCCCGTAGCCGACGGCGAGTAGGCCATCGCCTGCGCTCCGGCCGAAGTTCTGGGTTCCATCGGTGACGACCTCGTCGCTGAAGCCGTCGTACTTCATCTGGGTCCCGCCGACCGATACCGGCCTGTCCAGGGCGTCGTACGCGAGGTCACGTCCTGAGCTGCGGATCATCCGGTCGAAGGCGTCGAAACTGAACGCCTCCGTTGTGGTCCCGGCCTGCTTGGAAGCCAGGGATCCTCGAGGCGAGTAGCTATATGTCGAGGTGCCGTCGTTGATGAGTCGGTTGCGTTCGTCGTACTGCGCGATCGCCGTACCGGCCTTGACTCGGTTGCTGGCCGCATCCCAGCCGTAGGCGGTTGTTGTCGTGCCGGCTGTCCAGGAGGTCAGACGGCCTAGCTGGTCGTAGGCATAGGTGTTGTCCGATGCGCCGGCGACTCCGGTGGTCTTCTTGCTGGTGATGTTGTTGTCGGCGTCGTAGCCGTAGATCATCGACGAGACGACTGTTCCGCCGGCTCCCGCCTTCAACGTGTCGGAATTCTGCCGACCGTAGGCGTCATAGCCAACGGTCCGGATACGCCCGGATCCGTAGTCGATCGTGCTCAGCTGACCTGCCGTGTTGTAGCCCAGCGCCTGCAGCGTTCGTGTGACTGGATCCGTAACGGTCTTCGGCCGCCCGTTGGTGTAGGTGAAGTCAGCTGTGCCCGCAGCGTCTACCCGCTGGGTCAGTTGCCCATCAGCGTCATATCCCTGGGTCGATGTACCTGACGGCCCATCAGCCCGCAGGAGCATTCCACGGTCGTTGTACTCGTAGGTGTTCGATCCATCCAGCGAGCTCGACGAGACAACCTGACCTGCGAGGTCGTAGCCGATTTGGCGGCTGGCCGTCGAGACCTCTGCCCCGGTGCCGTCCTCCTTGGTGAGACGTCCCGCCGCGTCGAAGGTGCGCGTACGTTGCACACCGCCGGGCGCCAGGAGGGAGATTGCATTGCCGCTTGCGTCGTAGGCGGCGGTCCAGGTGCGGTCGGCGGCGGCAGGGTGCGCGGTCGTCGAGGGCTCGATGACCTTCTCCGGTAGACCGAGACTGTTCGCGGTATAGATCGTCGCGTTCCCGCGGCCATCGGTGTAGCGGGTCCGGTTTCCCGCGGCGTCGTAGCCGTAGCCGATCGTGATCGTCTCCGTCGCGGATACCGGGTCGACCTGTCTGGTGAGTTGGCCCAACGCGTCATACGTGTACGTCGTCGGCCGTTTTCCACTGGCCGGCGTGGCCGTCAAGAGGTTGCCATCGGCGTCGTACGCGAGCTGCGTCGTTCCAAGTGCGGTGTTGGTGGCGTCCAGAGTTTTGGTGGTTACCAGCTGACCGGCGTTGTCGTACTTCGCTACTGCGCTGCGGCCGAGCCCATCGCTCGTCCGGACCTGGCGGCCCGCATAGTCGTAGCCGACCTTCGTCAGTACGCCGTTGGGGTCGGACGACTGGATCAGCTGTCCCAGCGAGTCGTAGGTGTTTGTTGCGGTGGCGCCGGACGGGGTCTTCGCCGTCGTGACGTTGTTCCTGTCGTCGTAGGAGATGCGTGTGACGAAGTTGCCGGCTATGGGTTTCCGCTCGACCTCAGTCGAGGTCACCAGCCGGTCGAGGTCGTCATAGGTGAACTGCTTCACGGCACCGAGCGGATCGGTGGAACTCTCCACTTGGCCATTCGCGGTGTAGGTCAGCTGGGTGACCGCCCGCTCCGTGTTCGTCTTGCTCGGGGCGTCGATCTGGGCCTGCCGACCAAGATGGTCGTAGGTGTACCGCGTCGTGTTGCCCAACTCGTCGATCGTGGCAAGGACGTCACCGACCGCGTCGTACTGGAAGGTGGACTTCGGATTCACAGTTTGCCCGCCTGGCGGCGTGTACGGCGATCCCGCGAGCTCGACAGGGCGACCAAGTTTGTCGTACGCGGTCTTCGTGATGTTGCCGAGGGGATCCTTGGTCGAAGTCGCCAATCCGAAGGCGCCGTAGCCGACAACCGTCGCGGGTTGGACGGTCGTGGCCGGGCTGCCGTTCTGCTCGGCCGCGACCATGGGTGACGTGGTCCTGATCTGGCGACCGATCTCGTCAAAGCCGTAGGTAGTGGTGAAGTCGGCCTTGACCGCACCCGCGACGTTCCCGCGTGGTTGGGTCATGGATGTCGCCAGGCCTCGTTGGTCATAAGTCCAAGAGGTCTTGAGCAACGAGCCGTCGGTGTTCTGAACCGACTGCTCCAAAGTCCGTCCTGCTGCGTCGAAGACATAACTGTTGGTGTCGGTGACGGCGGTCGGTCCTGCAATGTCCGCATTGGACCAACCGCCAGTGGTCTGCTGCTGGGTGACGTTGCCGGCGAGATCGTGGGCGTAGGTGACTTTCCGCTTGAGTGTCTGCGGGTCGATTGTCGTCGTCGCTACCCGGCCGGCCACGTCGTAGGTGTAGTCGGTGGTCGTCTTGCCGTTGTTAGTGACCGAACGCAGCCGATGACCTGCTCCGTCGTAGGTGTTGTTGTCGAGAACGAAGTCACGAGTCGTGGCGTCCGGGTTGTGGAACTCCGACAGTGTTGCGGTCTTCAGCGAGTCGTCACCGTTGTAGACGTACTTGGTGAAGCGCTTCATCGGGTCGATCTCGACGGACTTGCGTCCGGCCGGGTCGTACCAAGTGGTCTGGCGAACGGTGTAGTCGATTCCCTCGGTCGGGCCGTTCTCAGGTGTCGATCCCGGATCCTCGTTCGGGTCGCTTGGCATGTTCGCGTCGCGGACCTCGGTCTGCATGTTCAACGCGCTGTACGCGTACTCCCAGCGGGTGCCGTTCGCGTCCTGGGACCAGGTCTTGTTGCCGAACTGGTCGTACCCTTGCTGCGATTCCTTGCCGTCAGCATCGACAGTCCGGATCAGCCGGTTGCGGTCGTCGTACTCGTAGCTGCTCACCCGCGGTTCGTCGCCGCTGACCAGATCCTTCGCGGTCGACTTGGTGAGGTTGCCGTCGTCGTCGTACTCCAGCTCAGCTTTCTGCTGGTGTTTCTGTCCAGTGACCGCATCCGTCGTTATCGGTCCCGTAATTGCTGTGATTCGCGACATCTTGTCGTACTCGTAGGTCGTCGTGACGCCGGCCGGAATGCTGTCCGACACCTGAGTCTCGGTACGCTTCCGACCGATCTCGTCGTATGTGTATTTGGTGACCAGACCCGACGGCGCTGTCAGTTGAACCAGTTGCCCGTTTACGTTGTAGAGGTACTGCGTCTGAGCAGTCGCCGTTGTCGTGACCTTGCTCGTTGACGTCCTCAGGAGACCAGGCGGCATCGGCTGCCCGTCAGGGCCGGTGGCGACGCCGTCGGTATAGGTGTAGTTGACCTCGCCGCCGTCGGGACTGCGTTCGGTGACGAAGTCGCCAGCAGCGTTCAGCGACGTACTACGACGGTAAGTGTCGTCCGTCGCAGCTGCCGACCGTCCGTCGCGGAAGATCGCTAGCTTGTCCCAGCGAGGGTCTAGCGGGCTCCAGGTGGCACTGGCGTGATAGACGCTGTACTCCGTCTTGCAGTCAGTGGCCCCGGATCGGCAAGTCTTGGTGGAGGCCACATTGCCACGGGAGTCATAGGTCATGCTGACTTCAGCGCCGACCTCGTTCGTGAGCTTCGTCAGCTTGCCAGTCTTGTCATGGGTGAAACTTCTGATGCCGTACCCCGAGCCCGGCCAGCTCATCTCGATGTCTGGCTCAGGCGTCGCCGGATGATCTTCGGGGCGGGTTTGTGCACCCAACGGCCGTCCTGTTCGCAGCAACCAGCCGCCTAGCGCGTCGTACTCGTAGACGAAGGATCGATTCGCCGGGTCTTGAACCATCACCGTTCGGCGGAGATCTGAGTCGTTGCCGGTCACGGCCCGTCTTACCGATCTTCCACGATCCGCCATTGGCATCGATGTACTCCTCGACCCGATCCGACGCCGGGTCGTAGTCGATCTGCGCCGCAGCCTTGCCGGCGGGGGACGTAATCGAGGTCAGCTGGTCGGCTGCATTGCGACCCTGCTGGTAATGCGTGACCACGTCGTTCTTTGTCAGTTCGTGGGAGTACAGCGCGACCTCGTCTATCTGTCCCTCGAAGTATCTTGTCGCCTCCGTTCCCCACCCCGGCCATGAGCCCGGGGCCGCAGCCGCAGCAGCGCCGATCTGACCGATCGGGAAATAGGAGTTGTTCACGGTGCCGGTCTGAATCATGTCGACCAAGGCGCCGTCGAGGTAGAGCGACTGGAGCGACTCGGAGGCTGAAAGAGCCACGTGGTGCCATTGGCCGTCGTTCACTGCGGAAGTCGAGGTGATCGGAGCGACCGAGCCATGCCAGAACTGGCCACGAAGCTTGCCGTCATTGCCAATGTAGACGAGCGGCATACCGGCCGTAGGCGTCGTACCGAGGGCCTTGTTCTGATACCCGATAAGCGGGCGGGCCACAGTCGAACTCGTCTTGAACCACATCTCGACGGCCGAGTCGCGGCTTCGGATCAGTAGACCGTTCTTCAATCCGACCGAAGCTGGGCCGGACGCACCATTGAGACGAATGGATTTTTCGGATTCGCCCACGCCTGCCAGGGGACTGTCCTGGCCTGCCGTAGCGCCGACGTACTTGCCGAACTCCTTCTGCTGCGTGATGTCGACGTCGTTCGTCGCGTCGGTCTCGCCTGCATCATCGGACATCCGGTAGTACGCGTCCGGCCTGCTGTCGAGCACCGAACTGCGATAATGGGATCCTTGTGCTGAGCCGTAGGTAGTGCATTTCTGCTCGGAGTTACAGGACTTCACCAGGACGTCACCGGTGTACTCATAGGTCCACGTCAGCGCCAATCCGTCAACAGAGTCCGTACTGACTGATGCGATGTGTCTGTTGTCCGATGTCCAGGTGAAGGTCAGCTTGCGGCCTGCGCCGTCCTGACTGGCGACGGAAATGAGCTTCCCACCAGCGCTGTAAGCAAGTGTCAGTGGCTTTCCTTGCGCCCCATAAATCTTGGTCAGCCGTCCGAAGAAGTCACCCGAGAACTCGTACTTGATGCCAGGCGCGATCTGGAGCGTCATTGGTCCCGTGGGTGTTCCGGTCAGGATCGCCTTCGAGCCGCGCGGAGCCGAGTAGGTGCCATCACTGTTCCGGGCGAACGTGAACACCCTCCCGTCTGGGTATGTCACCTGGACGGGGAGCCCGGGGGTCGGAATGTTGCGGATCGACATGTCGTAACGGCTGGTCCAGCCCGCGCCAAAGACTCCATTCCGCCTGGGGTCGAGGCTGTTGTACGTCCGGGAGACGTTCAGTTCGGGGCCGGCGACAGGTACAACGACGTCGAGCGCGGCGGTGGTGTAGTTGCCGAGTTGCGGGTCGTACGGCTTGTCTGCGCTTTGACCGTCCGAGTTGGCGAGGTGAGAAGTGATGAGCGGTTGCGGAGCATCGGTGAATATCGTCATCGGGCCAATGGCGTTAACGGTGCCGTCGTTGTCGCGAACGTACGGCCGCCACTCGTACTCCTTGTTCCACAGCAGTTTTCCGCCCGGAACGACCCATGTCTTCGCAGGGCCGTAGTCGCCGCTGGTGAAACAACCGACCCGGTGGTCCGTTCCGACCACCTCGCAGAGCTCGAACCGGTACTGCAGGGACGACGCGGGAGCGTCGGGGTCGATGCCCTCCGCCCACAATTGGGGGCTCAAACTTCCCGCCTGGGCGCCGTTCAGTGGCCAGACCCCCGCAGGGTCGATCAATGGCGGAACATTCTTGACCACAATCTCCGAGACGATCGGAGACGTTCCCCAGTCTGTGAACGTTCGGGGAATGCTGGCATCTTGATGAACCATGGTGAACTCGATGCGGTACTTCGTACCTGCGGCGCTTCCTGGTAGTGGCTGGACAGCTACCCCCAGGGTGAGCTTCCCAAGATGAGACACGATGGTCGGGAGTTGAGTCTTGAGTGCGTTCTGGGTGTGGACCTGGTTGCCCTGGGCGTCAAAGACCCGATAGGTCATGAAGTCGACGCCTGGTTGCCAGGTGTAGGCGCCGAGGTTGGTGATCGAGATCGGGAACTTGCCGGGTTTGTCCTGGGTTACGTAGTCGGCTGGAGCCTGCGTCTTGAAGGCGTAGGCCGCCCGGTACGGCGAGTGCGTGACCACCAGGCGCGGTGGGTTCGCCGAATCAGCTCCGGCGAACTTCTTCCATGAGGCAGGATCGGTCTGGTTCCTTGCCCGTACTGAAAGGCCCCAGTTGTCCGTCTTCCCGTCAGCAAGGTCCTGAATCCATTTGACGCCGGCAGTTCCGAAATTGATCGGCTGGTAGCCGGGCTTGCAGGCGGACGAGCTCTGACCGCTGGCGATGTACCCCTTCGAGAAACCCGCACCACCAAGTCCAGCCGGTGTCACGGGCGGACCGGGGAACTTGACCTGGGCTTGGGGGATGTTCTGCCACACCTGGGTGACGCCATGGACATCGACCCACCGCGCAGCACACGAACCAGATTGATAGTTCAGCAGGTCGAGCCGCGCTGTGAATACTTGATGGAATTTGAGAGCGGGCACCAGATTCGGGAATGACAGATAGGAAGCGAATACGTTCCAGCCCTGGCTAGGGCAGGTCGTCGCACCTGAGCCCGGGCGGCACCCGATCTGCAGCTCCTGACCGCCGTCGATAGATCCGTTGAGTCCAGCGCTCAAGGCGTAGGTTGGTTTCTGCGACTCGGTCCAATAGAAGGTCGGATCGACCCGCACCGGGTAGACGCGAGCTGGATCGTCGAGCCAGGCGCTGTCGACGATGGCCTTGAGGGCGGGCTTGCCGTCGAGGGTGGTCAGTTGGTAGGTGATAGCGCCGGACGAGGCGGGACCGCCCTCCGCAGTACGGGAGTCTTCCATCGAGCCGGCCGGAATCTTGGCGCGCTCGACACCCTTCTCGTCCGTAAGAACAACCTCGTTGCCGACGACAGTCGGAGTGAGGTTTTCCGTGAGTTGCAGTGGAAAGGTATACGACCGAGCCGCGGTCTTCGAACCGAGAATGATTGTCTCTTTGACCCCGGTCGGCTGCGACACGAGTTCAAGGTCCGCGCTTGGCGCGAACTTGGGGAAAAGGACCTTGTCCCCAGTCATCTGACCAGGGATACCCGCCGCGCCGGCAAGGCTCCAGCCGACATTGTGGCCGTCACCGAGCTCCAACTGGACCAATGGTGAGTTGTCCGCCCTCGGTGCGATCCAGGAGTAGAGGTCATTCGAAATGACCTCCCAACCGCCCTTTCCTTCCGCGGGCGTCAGAGCGGCGTTGATCTTCGCCCAGGAGCCGTCCTCCTTCTGGAAGTTGACCGCTCCCTGCGAGAAGACCGTGGTCTCGGTCCCGTCTGTGTTGACGAACGTTTGCGAGTACCGGTCCCGCCTGTCCGGCAACTCACGACTTGTCTTCTCGCTGAAGCTGTTCTCCGGGGCCTTCGGTGACGCGGTCGGCACCACCTTTGGCGGTGTCTGCTCGACCTGCTCATCCGGTGCGGTCTCGTCGAGCGGAAACATCGATCTCAGGGACGGCGGACGGACGGTGTTCTTCCCGACCGCCGGCGGTTCGATCTTGCCCTGCGCAGCAGCTCCCAGCTGCTGCGTCGGTGCTGAAGCCTCCCCGCCACCGGACATCGCGGCTTGCTGGATGACGGCAGCGGCGGGCGTAGCCAGAGTGGCGGAACTTAGTCCGCCTAATGGCACAGCTAGCGCGACTCCGACCGCAAGGATCTTGGCGAGACG
The DNA here is from genome assembly GCF_014217565.1 of Kribbella qitaiheensis. Classification (NCBI taxonomy): domain Bacteria; kingdom Bacillati; phylum Actinomycetota; class Actinomycetes; order Propionibacteriales; family Kribbellaceae; genus Kribbella; species Kribbella qitaiheensis. Next base: position 1,248,620 of record NZ_CP043661.1, on the reverse strand, counting down.
AGTCCGGGCAAGCGAGCGGGACATGATTCCCCCAGGAGCGTGGATGACCTATGACAGGCCCTGGGGTCCCCCGACCCCTCCAGCGGCGACCGCACCGTACCAGTCACCGGTGCTCTACTCACAGTGAATTGCAGGAACCTGCAATTCCCGGTGAAGCTGTAACGCTGGTGCTGTCGCGTAAGGCACATGCTCATCCTTTGAGTGCCTGAGGTTCGGCTGACGCCGGGCGCCTCGTAGGGTGGCGGGATGCCGATTCGTCTTGCTGAGCGGTGGCCGGAGGTTGGTTCGGACCGGTTGCTTTCGGAGTGTGTGCCGCCGCCTCGGTTCGCGGGGGTGCGGTTCGAGACTTATCGACCGGATGAGGGGGAGCCGAGCCAGGGTGAAGCGCTTGCTGTGCTGATCGAGCGGGGTGGGGTGCTTGCTGAGCCGCGGAGAGAGCGATCTCTGTGGGCTCGGCTGCGGGGGGCGGCGGAGGCGGGTCCGGAGAAGCCGGGGTTCTACCTCGATGGTGGGTTCGGGGTGGGGAAGACGCATTTGCTGGCGTCGTTGTGGCACGTGTCGGCGGGGCCGAAGATGTACTGCACGTTCGTGGAGTTGACGAATCTCGTTGGGGCACTGGGGATGCGGCAGGCCGTGGAGGTGCTGTCGGCGTACCGGCTGATTTGTATCGACGAGTTCGAGTTGGACGACCCGGGGGATACCGTGCTGATCTCCCGGCTGCTGGGGCAATTGGTTGCCGGTGGCGTGCAGTTGGCGGCTACGTCCAACACGTTGCCGGGTCGGTTGGGGGAGGGGCGGTTCCAGGCGACCGACTTTCTTCGCGAGATCCAGGGTCTCGCCGCGCACTTCGACGTACGGCGGATCGATGGGCCCGACTATCGGCATCGCGGGCTCCCGGTCGCGCCCGATCCTTGGTCGGACGCGCAGGTCGAGAAGGCTGCCGAAGAGCGCCCGGATGCCTCGTGCGACCACTTCGTCGACCTGTATCACCACCTCGCCGAGCTGCATCCCAGCAAGTACGGCGCTCTGCTGGACGGCGTACAGGCTGTCGGGATCCTTGATCTCCGCGAACTGACGGACGAGAACGTCGCCCTGCGCCTCGTAGTACTCGCTGACCGGATGTACGACCGCGACATCCCCCTCAACACCAGCGGCGTTCCGCTCGACCGGATGTTCCCCGCAGACATGCTCAAGGGCGGCTACCGCAAGAAATACCTCAGAGCGCTCTCCCGCCTGATCGCGCTGGCAAATGTCGGGATGGATCGCTGATTCACCCGAGTCAGGGCTGCAGGAAGTCGCGATCTTCGATAGGACGACGACCGATACGCGGGGTGTGTGGGGCGTGGATCTCGTCGGCGCGTAAGGGTGCTGTTGTGACTTTGAAGGGGACGACGACCTAGAAAACCTCAAGGCTGTCACCACCAACTCTGCCGGCGAGGTGACGATGGCCTACACCTATAGTCCGGTCCGCGACTACCGCTTCTCCCTCTACTCCACCGCTATCAGTCGGGACCTGGGCAGCGCCGTTACAACCCGATGATTGCTGGGTGAAAAACCCTTGGAATCTTGAGGTTTCGTGACGTAGAGGTGCGACTGGGTCGCAGATTGTTGTGGTGTTTGCAGGTTGGTGCAATGGATGAACGGTATAGACCTCCTAGCCGGTAGGCTCCGCGCGAAGCTGGTGCTGAGGGGGGTCCCAGCGCCATCAAATGCATGACACCAAGGAGTTACCGAATGATTCGTCGTACCCTAGCGACAGTGGTGGCAGCGGTTGGAATCGCCGCGCTGCTTCCGCTGACCGCATCGGCCGCAGACCCGGTGGTCCCGCCGCGGATCAAGGCCATGCAGAGCGGCAAGGCAAATGCTCAGGTTGCCGGTTCGTGCGCCCTGTCAGTGCCGAACCGGATCGCCATCGGCAGGGACGTCCTCGTCCTCAAGGCCAAGGTCAGCGGCCCCTGCGCCATCGCGGGCAGCAGTTCGCTGTGGAACCTGAACCACCCCAGCAGGGGTGACGTTCAGAGCATCCTGTTCGACTCGAGTGATCCGGACGGCAACGGTACTTACGCGTTCCTCGACGAGGACCCGCTGGGCAACCAGACGTGGCAGGGCCGCGGCAGCTTCAACGCCGACGGCTCACAGAACACGCAGAACAACGTGCCGATCACCGTCAAGCTGGCGGCCGGCGCGTGGATCTCGTCGTCACGCACGGCGGACGTCGTCACCCTGAAGGGCACCTCGCTGCTCTACTCGGTCACCACCAACAGCTACTTCAAGCGTTCGGCGGGCGGTGTGTTCCAGTTCCGTGAGCAGGGGAGCACCACGTGGCAGACGCTGAAGTCGGTTTACACCAACTCCAAGGGTGAGGTCACGATGGCTTACCGGTACAGCAAGACCCGGGACTACCGGTTCTCGCTGTACTCGACCTCCATCAGCTGGGATCTCGGCAGCGCTGTCACCACCCGCTGACGTAGTACGTGCTGAAGTCCTGCCCTGTCCTCATCGGTTCTTCGGTGGGGATGGGGCAGGATGTGTGAATGGCGAAGAAGAAGAGTGGCAAGGCGGACCAGGTCGAGGTACCGACCGGGAAGTTGCTGGACGAGCTGCGGGTCCCGCCGGGTGCGGTCGACCTGAGCGCCTACGACACCCGCGCCACCACCGGGTTCTCCGGTAGCAAGGATGACGGCAAGGTCGCGCTCGAGGAGCTGGGCGCGGAGGTCTCCGACTGGCAGGAGCGCCTGTACGCCGAGGGGCGTAAGGGCGGCGAGCGCCGGATTCTGCTGGTCCTGCAGGGGATGGACACGTCCGGCAAGGGCGGCGTCATCCGGCATGGCGCGGGGCTGATGGATCCGCAGGGTTTGCGGATCACCTCGTTCAAGGCGCCTACGCCGGCCGAGAAGCGGCGCGGATTCCTCTGGCGGATCCGGCAGGCCCTGCCCGCCCCGGGCGTGATCGGGATCTTCGACCGGTCGCACTACGAGGATGTGCTGATCGCCCGGGTGCGCAACCTGGTCGCCCCGCCGGTCTGGAACCGCCGGTACGAGCAGATCAACGAGTTCGAGGCCGAGCTCACGGCCAGCGGTGTCACCATCGTCAAGTGCTTCCTGCACATCTCGGCGGACCAGCAGAGGGAGCGGCTCGAGGCCCGCCTGGACGACTCGACGAAGTACTGGAAGTACAACCCGGGCGACGTCGACGAGCGCGAGCATTGGCCGGCGTACGCCGAGGCCTACCAAGCGGCGCTGGAGAACTGCAACATCCCCGAAGCGCCCTGGTATGTGATTCCCAGCGACCGCAAGTGGTACCGCAACTGGGCCGTCACCACCCTGCTCCTGGAGACGCTCAAGGGCCTCGACCCCCAGTGGCCGGCCCCGGACTTCGACGCCGACGCCGAGAAGAAGCGCCTCGCCGCCACCTGATCGGCCCGGTACTGCGGGCTAGCCGTCCGGGTCGATGTCGTGTCGACGGAGCTTTTCGCGGAGGCGGCGGACCTGTTCGTACAGATGATCGTTCTCGGCGAGCAGGCTCTCCAGTTCGCTGAGCAGATGATGCTTACGTCCGGGCATCTTCGGGGCGAAAGGCTCACCGTCGCCGGCCAGGAACTCGGAGACGGCCAGCTCGGAGCGGTGTCGGTTGCACACCAGTTGGCGAAGCTTCGGAAGATCGGCGCCGAGCTTGACCAGTGCCTGCGCGGCGACGCCATCGCCGTCTTGAATGATGCCGAGCAGGACATGCTCGGTGCCGATGTAGTTGTCCCCGAGCTGCAAGGCCTCGCGCAGGCTGTATTCGAGCACCCGCTTGCAGCGTGGCGTGAACGGGATGTGGCCGGCCTGCGATTTCTCACCGCAGCCGACGATCTCCAGGACGGTCGCCCGGCCGGCTGTGGCGGAGATGTTGAGGTTGGCAAGCGCCTTGGCCGCCACCCCACCGCCCTCTTCGAGGATCGCGATCAGGACGTGTTCGGTGCCGATGTAGTTGTGCTCGAGCCCTCTCGCCTCCTCCTGGGCCAGGACCATCACCCGGCGCGCCCGCTCACTGAATTTCTCGAACATGCTGCCCTCCTCTGAGTAGAGCTGGTCGCCATCGCCGAAGGTCGAGACGACAAGTTGTCGAGGCCGGAGCCTCTTGCGGAGCAGTTCGACGACCTCCTGCCCGGCAGCCCGGCCTTCGGCGATACGGTCGAGCTGGTCGTCGAGTAGCTCGACGGGTTCGAGCTCGAGATCGCAGCCGTTCAGCCCGGCGAACTGCAGGAGCACCGCCAGCGAGACGACGCGATTGCCGCCCTCGAACGGCCGCTCGCGGACATATACCTCGAGCATCGCGGCCAGCGCATCCGAGAGTCCGTACGCCGGCTGCGCCGCCGCCAGACCTCGCTGGACCACTTCGAGATCCGTACGGCGAATCGCGGTGAGCGCGTCGACCCGCCAGACCCGGGCCGCGACCGCGAGTACGTCGTACCGGTCGAGGTGGTCCATCAGTCGTCCGCGCGGAGGCGGCGCAAGGACTGCTCGTGCCGGGACAGGTTGTCTTCCAGTAGCCGGCTGAACTGCCGGTCGTTCCGGCGTCCCTCCACCAGGGCGGCAATGGCCTCCCTGGCAACGTCCGAGACGGATCGGCCCTCGACCTCGGCGATCACTTGCAGTCGCTCGGCCAACTCCGGCTCCAACCGCAACAGGATGTTCTTCGTCGCTCCCTTGACCATGGATAACAAGATATCACGATATCAAAGCCTTGCCAGGTGCTCGGGTGATCCGGCGGCGGAGCGTGGGCTGGATCGCGGCCAGGAAGAGGGCGGCGGCGCTGCAGATGAGCCAGAGGGGAGTCGGGCCGGCATGTGCGAGGAGTTGGGTGGCGATGAGTGGGGCGATCGTGGTGGCGATGCCCCAACTGAGGCCGTAGATGGCGAGGTAGCGGCCGCGGGCGTGGTCGGGAGCGAGGTCAGTGACGATGGTGAATGCCCGGCTCAGCAGAAGTAGGTCGCCAAGACTCCAGAGCACGGCGGCGGCGATGAAGACGGGCAGGTTGGTGGCGAAGGCGTTGATGAGGAGACCTGCCGCCAGAAGGAGGTAGCCGACTCTCATGGCCTCGAAGCTGCCGAATTCTCTGACCCGTCGAGTGCGTTGGAGCGGTTGGGCCGCGATCAGGATGAGGGCTGAGATCGCCAGGAGGAGGCCGATCGCCGAGCTCGGTTGGTGGCGGTCGAGCAGGGTGAGGGGGAGGCCGAGCATCAGTGTCATGAAGAGCGTTGCGGAAATGGTGCCTACGGCAAGCAAAAGGAGGAGGCGGGGATCGCGCCAGCCTTCCGCGCGGTTCGTCGGCGCGGAGTCGCGGTAGGAATGATGATCCGTGGGCAGGGCGAAGGCGAGTAGCAGAGCGCAGGCCAAGCAACTGGCGGCGTCGATGGCGAAGAGCCAGCGGAGATCCCAGTGGCTGACAGCGGCGGCGAGTACGCCGGCTCCGACGGCCGCCGCTGACATGGCGGCGCCGAGGAACCCGTACGCCGTGGGCCGGTCCTCCGGGCTGGTCACGTCGGCGATGACCGCCTGGCTCGGCGGCTCGTAGATCTCGAACATCAATCCGAGCAGGATCGCGCCCAGAACTGCCGACCAGAGCGTGCTCGCGAGTGCGATCCAGGTCTGGCCGATCGCGCAGCCGGTCAGGCCGAGGATGATCGTTCGTTTCCGCCCGAAGTGGTCGGCCAGTTGGCCGCCGAAGATCCGGGACGGGATGGTCGCCACCCCGAACGACGCCATCACCAGTCCGGCCCTGAGCGACCGTGGCGCCCAGCTCGACCGTCAGCACCACGGCGAGGAAGGTGAGGGTGAAGGCGCCGAGCCGGTTCACGGCCCGCGCGATCACCAGGATCCGGACGGTGGTTGGCAAGGTTCGCCAGGTGGCGGGTATGGCAATGGACATGTCGCTCCCTTGGCGTGACTGGTGAAATGGATATAGTTGGTCACGCAAGAGCGAGCTTAGGTTTCGAGGGAGTGACTGGTCAAGTGAAGTTCGATAGTCACGTGTTGAGTGTGCTGACGACTTCGGTCGACGCTGTGAACCGGTTGACGGGCGGTCATGCGCTGGGTCAGCCGTTCGAAGCTCCGACGGGTGCGGGAAAGGCTGCGGCTGTTGCGGAAGCGCTCTCTGCGGACGGGCGAAGTCGTCCGGAGGTGAGCGCGGCGGATGCTGAGGTGCTCGTCGCGGTCGCGGTCCGGATGCGGGAGGTTTTCGAGGCAGCGCATGCCGGTGACCTGGATCGGGCCGCCAAGGGCGTCAACGCGTTGCTGATCGATACGGATGCGAGGCCGCAGCTCGACAAGGCCGGTGAGTTGTGGAATCTGCATTTCCACGGGCCTGATGACACCTTGGCGAGGGGGTGGGCTGCGGGCTGGGCGGCGGGGTTGGCGATTGCGCTCGGCAGCGATCTGGCTGGACGACTTGGGGTGTGCGCGGCGCCGTACTGCGATCGTGTGTTCGTCGACGAGTCGAAGAACAGCAGGCGGCGGTTCTGCTCGCCGCAGTGCCAGAGCAGAGTAAAGGCGGCCGCGCATCGCGCCCGGCAGCAGGCGGGCTAGGGGAAAGGCCAGCCAGCTAAGGCGAGGCTCTCGCTGACAAGTAGCGGTTGGGGAGCTGAACCCGCCCGGTCTAGCTGGTAGAGCTCCCCAAAGCGGTCGCCTGTCGAGGTGTGGAGGGGGAAAGGGGGAGGAGGTTGCTTCGGGGAACTTTGCTCGCCCGATCTGGGAGGGTTCAGCTCCATAGAGCCGCGTTCTGGCAGTTGGTGGACGAGGTAGCGCCAGGTCTTGGGCGTCGACCCGGGCGCGGTCGGGTCCGCTGCACCGATGCCGCGACCGCACCTATCGGCTCGGCTCGCGGAATCCTTTTGCTCACTTACCGGCTCGACTCGCGGTGAACGTTCGACTTACCGGCTCGACTCGCCGAAATCCGGCCGGAAAACCCGCGAGGCGATCCGATAGGACGCGGCCGGCAGGTCGATCCGGTAGGTCGAGCGTGCATCGCGAGGGCCGCGGCGGTGTACACCCACGCCACCAGACCCGCTCCCGCCCAATCACCGCCTGCCAGCGAGAGGCCCGCCTCAACTAACCGGCCTTGGGCTAGTACTGCTGCCGTAGGTCGTGATGTCCGGTCTCGATCCTGGCGGCGGAGCAATCTCGGGTGCCCGGAGCCGGCCAGAAATGGGGACCTTGAACACCAAACCTGGACGGTGAACAGGTCATTTCATGTCCGCAGTCCCGGTTTGGTGTTCAAGCCCCCAAGTTCTGGCCGACCGCGAGCGGTGGAGCACCCCACCATCACCAACCAGGCCCTGTTCTCGTATAGCTACAGAGCCGGAGTCGCTGGTGGCGATCAAAGGCGAGATCGAGCGGCGCTGGGGCACCATCGACCGGCTGGACATCCTGAAGTACGCCGAGTTCGACACCGGCTTCATCGAGGAGTTCACCTCGGTGGCCACCAGGGAGACGCTGTCGAAGGACGTGCTGTGGCGCCGGCTGCTGCTGGTCCTGTTCGGCCTGGGCACGAATATGGGATCAAACGGGTCGCGGTGACCGGCAAGCACGGCGAGTCGGAGGCGACGCCGCGCAGGGTGCGGCACCTGTTCGTCAACCGGGCCAACATGCGCGCGGCCCTGCGCAAGCTGGTGAACGCCACCTTTGCCGCCCGGGATGAGGCGGCTCTACACGGCGTCGCCCCGGCCGGTGGGCTCCGCGGCCGGGTCGGGTACTGCCGGTGGGGAGGCCCAGCTGCGCAGCAGCCGTACTGCTTCAGCGGTCGGCGACTGCGGCTCGACGTTGTAGACGCACAGGGTCTGCTCGGTGTCGCCGGGGATCTGGAAGGACTCGTAGGCGAAGTCCATCTCTCCGACCAGCGGGTGTGCGTAGTGCTTTTCCCCGTGGGTGCGGCGCAGCACCTTGTGGTCGTTCCACCAGCCGGAAAACTCCGGCGAAAGCAGCGTGAGTTCGCCGACCAGGTCGGCCAGCTGCCGGTCGTTGGGGTAGCGGCCGGCCTCCAGGCGCAGGATCGCCACGGTCTCGGCGGCGATCCGCTCCCAGTCCCCGACCCGCTCGCGTGCCTGCGGGTCCAGCAGGTAGTAGCGGGCCAGATTCCGGCGCAGGGCGGGCAGCGCCTCGAAGTCGGTGAGCACCGCGCGGGCCAGGTGGTTGGAAGCCAGCACGTCGGTGCGCCGGCCCAGGATGAACGCCGGCACGTGGCCGAGCGTCTCCAGCATCAAGAACAACCCCGGCCGTACCCGCTGGGGCCGCTGCGGGCCGCGGCCCACCGCGCCGCGGCGGGCCAGCAGCAGGTCGCCGAGGTGCTCGCGCTCCGAGGCGTCCAGTCGCAGGGCCCGCGACAGCGCCTCGACGATCTCAGGCGACGGGTTCCCCGACCGTCCCTGCTCCAGTCGCGTGTAGTACTCGGTGCTCATCCCAGCCAGCCTTGCCACCTCGTCCCGGCGCAGCCCCGGCACCCGCCGGACGCGGCCGTCCAAGTCGACCCCGGCCTGTTCCGGGCTGACAGCGGCCCGACGGGTGCGGAGAAAGCCAGCGATCTCCTTGCTGCGATCCATACCCCCAGTGTGACCACGGCGCGACCGGACCGCCCGCCCTAGGGTGGCCCTGCCAGTACCAGCCGGGACAGGGCCAGCTATGGCCGCGCGGGCAGGGCACCGGGCTGTTGTGATGGAGAGCGTACCGAGATCCACTCGGCGCCCACCCCCGATGCCCAACGGAGGCAAATCGTGTCCACCCTCACTTCCACCACCCCGCTCCAAGGCCGCGTCGCCGTGGTCACTGGTGCCTCCAGCGGCATCGGTGAGGCCGCCGCCGAGAAGCTCGCCTCACTCGGCGCTCGCGTCGTCGTCCTGGCCCGCCGCGCCGACAAGCTGCAGGACCTGGTCGAGCGGATCGCTAAGAACGGCGGCACCGCCGTCGCCATCGCTGCCGACGTCACCGACACCACGGCCGTCCGGGCCGCGGCCGACCGCGTCGAGACCGAGCTGGGCGGCGCCGACCTGCTGTTCAACAACGCCGGCGTCATGCTGCCCGCCCCGATCGAGGAACTGGCCACCGGCCAGTGGCAGCACCAGATCGACCTGAACATCGCCGGCCTGATGAACGTCATCGGCGCCTTCACCCCGCAACTGGTGAGCGTCGGCCAGAAGCGCGGCGTCGCCGACCTGATCAACACCTCATCCATCGCGGCGCAGAACATCTTCCCTAACTTCGCCGTGTACTCCGGCACCAAGGCGTACGTCACCCACCTCTCGCGCCATCTGCGCGTCGAGCTGGGCGCGAAGAACGTCCGAGTGTCGACCATCGAGCCCGGCATCGTCGGCACCGAACTGCAGAGCCACGTCACCGACCAGGGCGCCCTGGACTGGCTGGAGGCCTCCAAGGAGTCGATGCAGTGGCTCACCCCCCACGACATCGCCGAGACCATCGGATTCATCGCCACCCTGCCCCCGCACGTCAACCTCCAGCAGGTCACGATCATGCCGACCGCACAGCCCAACTGACCCCACACACCCCTCGCCGGGGCCGCCCGGCCAGCCCACCCCGGCGTACCCGTGACCCGATCGGCACCTGCCTTCGGGACGGCCACGAGAGCCCGCGCGCTCGCCGGTATGCGGCACCTGGTGGCACAGCCACCGGGTGCCGCGCCGTACGCACGTACTCCGCCGCCGCACGGCGGAGAGACCGTCGAGCAGATCCAACCAGACCTGCTCATCCCCACCGGCAGGCGCAAGGGGCAGAACCCCAGCCTCTCCAGCATCTACCGGGCGCTGGCCGAACACGAGAAGACCCAGACGTACATACGAGAACAGGGCCAACTACGGCCGTAGTACTAGACAGAGAACGCGGCGAGAACGCCAGAAAGCGCTCTCGCCGCGTTCAGGTCACCGCTCCGGACGGAGTGACGAGCCGACGGCGAGCACCAGGTCGAACCAAGCGAACCCGGGCGGAGTACGGATCAGGCGGTGCGGACCAGTTCTGGGCGCATCAGGACCGGGCGGGGGGCCGGCTCGAGGGTTAGTAGGTCTAGGCCGGCTACGCCGTAGCGGAGGAGAGCCAGTCTGGCTACCTCGGCGCTCACGCCAAGGGGGCGGGAGACCGCGACTGCTCCGGCCTTGCGGGCGGTCTCTTCGGCGCGGTCCGGGAGTGTGCCCGGGGCGAGGAAGAACGAGCCGACCGCCACGTGGCGACGACCTTCCAGCCGCCACTGCAGAACAGCTTCTGCTGGCGAAGGCGTGGCCGCTGTGGTGAAGGCAGCGACGACCGGCAGCTTGTGCCGCTGGCCCCAGAGCCTCGCAAGCCGTGCGACGGCCGCGTTCGCCTGGGTGTCGCTGGATCCGGCGCAAGCCAGTACGAGCGCGTCCAGCTCTCGCACGCGACCGTCCTTGAGCTCGGCGCGCATCCGCCGGTCGAGAACGTCGAGCAGCGACTCGTCGTACCCGAGGACATCGGAGGCGATGATGCGCAGGTCCGGGAAGCGGCTGCGAGCCTCGTCGACCACGGCCGGTACGTCGACGCGGGCGTGGAACGCGGACGACAGCAGCAGCGGGAGGATCACGACCTCTTCGACGCCCTCGGAGGCGAGCCGGTCGATCACCTGGTACGGCGTGGGCGGGCAGTGGTCGAGGAAGGAGGCTTCGATCCGCAGGTCGTCCCGCATCTCGCGAAGGCAGCTCACGAGCGAGTGGACGGTGGCGGCCGAGCGCGGATCGCGGCTGCCGTGGGCGAGGATCACGAGAGCTGGAGCAGTCACAGCAGTTCCCCTTCTTCGTCGTCGATCATGCCTGCCGCCAACGTCCACCCGTCGTGGGCGTCGATCAGCAGGAAGGATCCAGTGATGTTGTTGCTGGAGTACGGATCGGCGGCCAGCGGTGCGGCGACCTTGAGCTGCACCTTGCCGATGTCGTTCAGATCCAGCCCGGTGGCGTCGATGACTCCGAGCCCAGTGAATTCCAACGCCGTGAGGTCGAGCACTCCGGAGATCTTGGTGACGATCGCCTGAGCGGTGGTGGTGGTGTGCTTGATCAGCAGCCGGGCGCCCACGGACAGCGGACGGTCGGACAGCCAGCACACCGTGGCGGACAGTTCCCGGCGGGTGCCGGGGGAGGAGTCGGCCGAGACGATGACCGAACCGCGGGCGACGTCGAGGTCGTCCGTGAGCCGGACGGTGACGGCTTCACCGGCGACCGCGGACGGCCGCTCGGCGACCGCGGTGGTGGTCGCGCTGATGACGGCCCGGTCGATCCCGGCGACCGACGTACGCCGGCCCGCCGGCAGCACGATCACCTGGTCGCCGACAGAAACGGTGCCGGAGGCAACGGTTCCGGTGTAGCCGCGGTAGTCGCGGTACTCGTTGTCGGTCTGCGGCCGGATCACGTACTGGACCGGGAAGCGCAGCGGCTGGGCGGACGCGTCGGATCGCCCGGAAGCGCTCTCCAGGAACTCCAGCAGCGTCGGACCCGCGTACCAGCTGGTCGAGGCCGAGGGCTCCACGATGTTGTCCCCGATCAGCGCCGACACCGGAATCGCCTGCACGTCGGCGATGCCCAGCTGGTCGGCGAGCTGCGAGACGTCCTTCGCGATTCCCTGGAAGATCGCCTCGTCGTAGCCGACCAGGTCGATCTTGTTCACCGCCAGTACCACGTGCGGCACCCGTAGCAGCCCCGCGACGGCGAGGTGCCGCCGGGTCTGCTCCAGTACGCCGTGCCGCGCGTCGACCAGGATGATCACGACGTCCGCGGTCGAGGCGCCGGTGACGGTGTTCCGGGTGTACTGCACGTGTCCCGGGCAGTCGGCCAGGATGAACGAGCGCTTGTCGGTCGCGAAGTACCGGTAGGCGACGTCGATCGTGATGCCCTGCTCCCGCTCGGCCCGCAGGCCGTCGGTCAGCAGCGCGAAGTCGAAGTCGCCGCCGCGCGCTGCGGACACGGTCTGAACGTGCGCGATCTGGTCGGCCAGGATGGCCTTGCAGTCGTGCAGCAGCCGGCCGACCAGCGTCGACTTGCCGTCGTCCACCGAGCCGGCCGTGGCCAGCCGGAGAAGGGTGTGCTCCGTCGTACCCATCAGAAGTACCCCTCCCGCTTGCGGTCTTCCATCGCTGCCTCGCTGGCGCGATCGTCGGCCCGGGTGGCGCCGCGCTCGGTGATCTCGCTCGCCGCGACCTCGACGACGACCTCAGCAGCCGTCACCGCGGTACTGGCTACTGCTCCGGTGCAGGACATGTCGCCGACGGTCCGGTAACGGACGACGCGACTGCCGACCGTCTCGCCGTCGCGCGGCTGGGAGTAGGGGCCGACGGCAAGCAACATGCCGTCACGCTCGAAGACGTCCCGCTCGTGGGCGTAGTAGATGCTCGGGAGAGCGATCTCTTCGCGCTCGATGTAGTTCCAGATGTCCAGCTCGGTCCAGTTGGACAGCGGGAACACCCGGACGTGCTCGCCCGGCCGGTGCTTGCCGTTGTAGAGCGACCACAGCTCGGGCCGCTGGTTGCGCGGGTCCCACTGACCGAACTCGTCGCGCAGGCTGAAGATCCGCTCCTTGGCGCGGGCGCGCTCCTCGTCGCGGCGGCCGCCGCCGAAGACGGCGTCGAACCGGTGCGAGTTGATCGCGTCGAGCAACGGAACGGTCTGCAGCTGGTTCCGGGTCCCGTCCGCGCGCTCCCGCAGCCGCCCGTCGGCGAGGTAGTCCTCGACCTGGGCGACCTCGAGCCGCAGGCCCAGCGTCTCGACGACGGAGTCGCGGTAGGCCAGTACTTCGGGGAAGTTGTGGCCGGTGTCGACGTGCAGCAGCGTGAACGGCACCGGCGCCGGCGCGAACGCCTTCCGCGCCAGGTGCAGCATGACGATGGAGTCCTTGCCGCCCGAGAACAGGATCACCGGCCGCTCGAACTCGGCGGCCACCTCACGAAAGACGAAGATCGACTCGCTCTCCAGCGCGTCCAACTCGGTCACAGTGGTGGTCGGGGTGGTCGCTGCCGTCACGGGAGCCTCATTCGCCTCGATCGTCGCCGTCATACGTGCAACCCGCATTCGATCTTGCCCTGGCCGGCCCAGCGACCGCTGCGCGGATCCTCACCGGGTGCCACCTGCTTCGTGCAGGGCGCGCAGCCGATCGACGGGTAACCGTCGTACTGCAGGAGATTCACCAGTACGCCGTTGTCGGAGATGTAGCCGTCGAGGTCGTCCTGCGTCCACGGTGCGAGCGGGTTCAGCTTCACCATGTCGCGCTTCTCGTCGTACTCGACGACCTGGGTGTTGGCGCGGGTCGGCGCCTCCTCCCGGCGTACGCCGGTGACCCAGGCCTTGTAGCCCGAGAGGACCCGGTTCAGCGGCTCCACCTTGCGCATCGCGCAGCACTTGTCGGGCTGGGTGGCGAACAGATCCTTGCCGTACGTCGCGTCCTGCTCGGCGACGGTCTGCTTGGGGGTGGCGTTGATCAGGTTGATCTGCAGGGTCGCCGCGACGGCGTCCCGGGTACCGATGGTCTCGGCGAAGTGATAGCCCGTGTCGAGGAAGAGAACGTCGACACCGGGGGCCGCCTCGGCCGCGAGGTGGGGGAGTGCCCCGTCTGCCATCGAGGCGGTGACCACCAGTTCGTCGCCGAAGGTCTCCCGCGCCCAGGCCAGTACTTCCTGCGCCGAGGCGTCGGCTAGTCGTTCGTTGGCCTCTTCGGCCAGTGTCTTCAAGTCCGTCATTCCACCGTCACCCGCAGTCCGATCATCTTCAGCTGAAAGACCCGTGCACAAGGCCGGCACTCCCACGCGCCATGGCCTTCTTCGGAAGGACGCAAGTCCTCGTCTCCGCAGTAAGGGCAGTACAACGGTGCAGCGCGCTCGCTCATCGGTGTCCTCGCTTCGCTGCGGCACCGATGAACGAAGGCGCACTGTGCTGATTGGTGAACTCGCTTCGCTCGCTCACTGAAGTGCTCCTTCATCGGCACGGACGACCCACTGGGCGAAGCGCTCGCCCTCGGACCGCTCTTTCAGGTAGTTCTGGGTGATGCGTTCGACGTAGTCGGCCAGGTTGTCGGAGGTGACCTTGTGGCCGCGCAGCTTGCGGCCGAAGCCGGCGTCCAGGCCGAGGCCGCCGCCGAGATGCACCTGGTACCCCGGCACCTGGTTGCCGGCGGCATCTAGTACCAGCTGGCCCTTGAGGCCGATGTCGGCGACCTGGATGCGGGCGCAGGAGTTCGGGCAGCCGTTGACGTTGACGGTGATCGGTACGTCGAGCTCGGGGATGCGCTCCTCCAGCTCGCCGATCAACTCGGCCGCGCGGGCCTTCGTCTCGACGATCGCGAGCTTGCAGAACTCGATCCCGGTGCAGGCCATCGTGTTCTGCCGCCAGGCCGACGGCCGGGCCTGGTAGCCGAGATCGTTGAGCTCGGCAACCAAAGACTCGACCTGTGACTCCTCGACGTCGAGCACGATGAACTTCTGCTGCGCCGTGGTCCGGATCCGGTTCGACCCATGCGCCGCGACCACGTCGGCCACCTTCGCCAGCGAGCTGCCCGACACCCGGCCGACCACGGGAGCCACGCCCACGTAGTACCGGCCGTCCTTCTGCTGGTGCACGCCGACGTGATCGCCTTGTACCGCGGGGATCTCGGGCGACGGTCCGTCGATCAGCCTGCGGCCGAGGTACTTGTCGCTCTCGAGGATCTCGCGGAACTTCTCGATGCCCCAGTCGGCGATCAGGTACTTCAGCCGGGCCCGGTTCCGCAGCCGGCGGTAGCCGTAGTCGCGGAAGATGCTGACGACGCCCTTCCAGGCCAGGTGCACCTCGTCGAGCGGGATCCAGGCACCGACGCGCTGAGCGAGCATCGGGGTGGTGGACAGGCCGCCGCCGACCCAGAGGTCGAAGCCGGGGCCGTGCTCGGGGTGGACCACGCCGACGAAGCTGATGTCGTTCACTTCCGGCACCACGTCGTGCGAGGGGTGGCCAGTCATCGCGGTCTTGAACTTGCGCGGCAGGTTGGAGAACTCGTTGCTGCCGATGTACTTCTCGACGATGTCGTCGATGGCCGGCGTCGGGTCGATGATCTCGTCGGCCGCGATGCCCGCGACCGGGCTCGAGATGATCACCCGCGGTACGTCGCCGCAGGGCCTCGGTCGTGTACAGCCCGACCGCCTCCAGCTTCTGCCAGATCGCGGGCACGTCCTCGACCCGGATCCAGTGCAGCTGGATGTTCTGCCGGTCGGTGATGTCGGCCGTGTCCCGCGCATAGGTGCTGGACACCTCGGCGATCACCCGGAGCTGCTCGGTGCTGAGCTGGCCGCCCTCGATCCGGACCCGGAGCATGAAGTACTTGTCGTCCAGCTCCTCCGGCTCCAGCGTCGCGGTCTTGCCGCCGTCGATGCCGGGCTTGCGCTGGGTGTAGAGACCCCACCAGCGGAACCGGCCACGCAGATCGGCCGGGTCGATCGAGTCGAACCCGCGGTGCGCATAGACGTTCTCGATCCGGGCCCGGACGTTCAGGCCATCGTCGTTCTTCTTGTTCTCTTCGTTCTTGTTCAGCGGCTCGCGATAGCCGAGCGCCCACTGGCCTTCGCCCTTGCCCTTGCGCGGGCGGGCTGCCTTACGAGGGGGATCGGTGCGGGGAGCAGAGGTGACGCCAGTCATCCGGAACGGTCCTTGTCTGCTAGAGACAGGTGCGTCCGCGCTGAGCGAGCTCGAAGCGTCGTCGATTCGATTCGGGTCTGCGCGGTGCGCACCCAGCGGTGATCAGAGATCGGGGGCCATCAACTGGCCCGCAGGGTGGCTGTCAGAGCATCGAAGGACAACAGATGGCGCTGCGCATACGACCGAGGTCGATGTGAATCCGACCTACGAGATGAGTCGAGCGGGCAGCGAGCATGCTGATAAGACTCGGCTCAGTTCGCCCGTAAATCAACTCCCATTCCTGCATCGTGAGACGCAATCTCAAATAATGGATAAGTCTAGCAGCGTGGTCGAGATTGATTCGCGCTCGAATCGTGATCTGCAAGAGCTCTTGCGCAAGACTTCTTGTGGAAAGTAGTCTCGCCGTCATGACTCCTGCCAACCGCCGTTCGGCCGATGCCTCCGTGATCGCCGCGATTCACCACCCGCTCCGCCGCCGGCTGATCGACCTGCTCGGGGTCGACGGCCCGGCGACCGCGTCCCGGCTGGCGGAGTCGACCGGGGAGCTGGTCGGCAACATCAGTCATCACCTGAAAGTTCTGGCCGCCGCGGGCGTGATCGAGGAGGCGCCCGAGCTCGCCAAGAACCGCCGCGAGCGGTGGTGGCGCAGCGCCAAGGCGTCGTACTCGTGGTCGATCGCCGACGCCGGCGGAGACCCGGCGGGGGAGCTGGTCGCGGCTACCGCCGAGGAGGCGAATCTCGGGCATCACACGGCCAAAGTTCGGCAATGGTTCGACCGGCGGACCGGGTACGACGAGGCCTGGGTGCGGGCGGCTTTCGCGACCGAGAGTTGGGTCACACTGACGCCGGAGCGGCTTGCCGAGCTCGGTTCGCGGATCAGCGAACTGATCCAGGAGTACGTCGAGACGCCGGATTCCGGACCGGGTGCGCAGTCCGGGTTCGTCTTCGCGCACGGTGTACCGGCCCGGCCATGAGCGGGAAGGTGGAGGCCGGAGCGAGTGGCGGGGCGGAGACGGCGTCGGCTGAAGAGGGGGCGGCCGAGGTGGTGTTTCCGCCGTTGTCGCGGGATCGGCGGGTGCAGGGGTGGATCGTCTCGAACGCGGTCTCACAGACCGGCGACGTCGCCTGGTACATCGGACTGGCCTGGAGCGCCGCCCAGGTGACGACCCCTGCGGGCGCCGGCCTGGTGATGGGCATTGGCGCGCTGCCGAAGGCGCTCACCCTCCTGTACGGCGGTGCGCTGGCGGACCGGATCGACGCGCGCCGGACCATGATCGTGGCCAACCTCGGGCGAATCCTGGTGCTGTCACTGGCAGCCGCGTTCATCGGGATGTGGGGCGTCTCGCTGCCCTTGCTGCTTGTCGTGGCGGTGGTGTTCGGCGCGGTGGATGCGATCTACGGACCGGCGGCCGGCACGCTGCCGCGCCGGATGGTCCAGCGCGATGACCTGGTGAAACTCGCGGCGGGCAACCAGTTGGCGAACCGGCTGGCCGTGTTCGTGGGTGCTCCGCTCGGCGGTCTGGTGGTGGCGCATGGCGGGCTCGCCTCGGTGATGGTTGTGGATGCGGTGTCGTTCGCGGTGATCGCCGTGGGGTTGGTGGCCGTGGTGAAGCCGCGGTTGCCGCAGCCCCCAGCGTCGGGCGCATCGGTGCTGACGGATCTGCGCGAAGGGTTCGGGTACCTGCGCCGGTCCGTCTCGGCGCGCACGTTGGTGATCGCGTTCTTCGGGCTGAATCTGTGCGTCGGGCCGGTGCTAGCGGTCGGATTGGTGCAGCGGACTCACAGTGCAGGGTGGGGAGCTGGATCGCTTGGGCTGTTCCAGGCCTGCTCGGGCGTCGCAGCGGCCGTCGGAGCGTTGTTGGCGATGCGGTGGAAGCCGCGGAACCTCGCCCGGACCGGGTTGCTGGTGCTGATCCTTCAGGCGGCTGGGTGTGCAGCGATCGGGTACGTACCTCGGGGTGGCGTGTTCGCGGCGATGGCGACGATCGGGTTCACTGCCGGGCTCGCGTCGGCGCAGTTGTCGGCGGCATTCCAGCAGACGATCGACCCGGCGTACCTCGGCCGCACGAGCAGCATCACCAGCCTCTCCGACGAAGCCCTGATGCCGGTCGCGATGACCACCTTCGGCTTCCTCATCAGCCTCACCTCGATTGGTATCGCGTGTCTGGCGATCGGGGCCGTCTTCGCCCTGTTGATGGTCTGGTCGGCCGCTCGACTCAACGCGGCAGGCTGATCTCTTGCCGGTGGGAGGGCGAGTCGCTAGCGTGTGCTCGCGCTCGGCGCGGCCGAATTGGCGCTTGCCGCGCAGAAGGTCCGGGATGGCCGGGCCGGCGGCTGGGTGCGTCAATCGGCTTACTGGGCAGGCGAATACCGCGAGCAGGAAGCCGGTGGCGACACTCTGAACCTGTACGACGTGAGCGCTCGCGGATGCGGATCGCCGTCTACCCCCTTACCCGCTGAACGGTTCGGCTGCTGGGCTTACTCGGGTGGCGAGGTCGGGGTAGTTGATGACCAAGCCGGCGAGGTCTAGTTGCAGGTCTGCTTGGTATCCGCTGTCGGTGCTGGTGTAGCGAACCCGCGACCCGGACTCGTTGGAGTTCAGATGCTGATAGCGCTGTGGTGAGAGATGCACGGCCAGGTCCGGGAGGGACACCCAGGCCATCAGGAAGTCGACTGTTCCCGGCTGGCGGTGTAGGTGGTGACGGCGGACGGGCATGAGGTTGGTGAGAGGGGAGTAGGCCAGGTCGCAGTCGAGTGCACCGCTAACCGCGGTCAGGTCTCCGCCTGGTGGTGGCAGGGCTACCTCCCCCTCGCTGGATGAGGTGGCCTGCCAGTTGCCGGATCCGTCCGAGCCGAGCTCGAGCCGACGAATCCAGCCTTCGCCGGCGGCTGTGAGGTGCAGGCGGCGGGTCACCCATCGCGCGCCGGTCTCGAGTTCGTAGTCCACCCGGTAGGGGAGCGGATCGATGCCGAGCTGGGTGCCGGTCGCGCTCAACCGGTCCTCGCCCAGCTCCAATTGGACCGCTTCCGCGCGCCACGAGTCGGTACCGCTCCACAGCAGCATCATCGTCACACCATGCCACCCCGTCGGTTCGCCGACGGCTGCTTCAGGTTGCGGGGTGCTGGGATCGCCAGTTCTTGATCAGCTGGTTGAGGTCTTCGCTGATGAAGGCGAAGAAGTCGGAGGCTTCCAGGAGGCGGAGCCCGACCGGCGTCTCGGGGCCGAAGAGGTCGGCGCCGGCCCCGGGTGCTGGATTCCCATTCGCCGAGGGCGTTGTTGCGTCGTTCGAGGATCGAGGCGAAGACGTCGTCGCGGATGCGGTAGTGGTCCTTGCGGGAACCGGGTAGCCGCTCGCGGGAGATGAAGGCAACCTGGATCAGCTGCCGGACGGCGCCCGAGACCGCGGGCTGGCTGATCTGGAGCGTCTCGGCGAGCTCGGAGGCCGTCATCGTGCCGGTCGGGCTGACCAGCATCCGGCCCATCACGCGGGCCGACATCGACGGGACGCCGCTGTTCGCCATCACGCTCGCGAAGCGCTCGACGAACTGGCTGACCGCTTCTGGGGACGGTTCCTGGGACATGTCGACAGACTACCGGAATCTGATCTATCGCAAGTATCACAGAGTTCTGAGATTTTGGATTTCATGACCACTTCATCCGCAGCCGAGGCCGGGCCGGCCACCCTCACGGGCGGTCGAGAAGGGCGTGGGCCCTGGTCTGGCGGTCGCGGCCAAGACCGGCTCGGCCGAGCTACTCACCTCGGTCCGCGAGGCGTTCATGACCAGCTTCGGTACGACGATGTGGGTCTCGGCCGGCATCGGCGTCGCGGGCGCAGTGCCGGCCGCAGCGCTGATGCCGAAGCGAGCGGCGAAGCCTTCCGAGGTTGCTCCGATCGGGATCTCCTCGAACACCTGACAGGCCGCCGTGAGCGCCTCCGTATGCCAGAGCTTGGCCAGGTGCCGTGGGATCAATTCGAGCCTGATGGAAAGGGGGTCATGAACTCTGTGCTTCGATCCATTAACCGGTTAACGTACTTGCGCGCCCGGTGACCGGCCGGTCGCGGACAGGAGCCGCGGATGAATCGGATGAAAGACGGGCTCGGGCCGGGAACGATCGCAGCGCGGGCCGGGGCCCCACCGGCAGAGCCTGCCGGTCCACTGGTCGTCTCACCTGAGTTCGCCACGGCGTACCACCAGGATCTGGATGACGTCGCCCCGGTGCGTTACGGCCGGTGGGGGCACCGCTCGGCCGACCACCTCGAGGAGGTGCTCGGGGCGCTCGACCGTGGCCGCTCGGTCGTCTTCAACAGCGGGATGGCGGCGGTCTCGGCCGTACTGCTCGCGTTGCTGCGGCCGTCCGATCGCCTGGTGCTGTTCGAGGGCGGGACCTACTACGAAACCAGGCAGATCGCCGATCAGCTGGCCGGGCGGGGCATCGAGGTCCAGGTGCTCAAAGCCATGGCCGAGTTGCCCGCGGCGGTCGTCGGAGCCCGCCTGGTGGTGGTCGAGTCACCGAGCAATCCGCTCCTCGATCTCTACGACCTGCGCGAGATCGCGCGGATCGCGCACGCTGCCGGAGCCTTGGTCGCCGTCGATAATTCGGTCGCCTCGCCGCTGGGTCAGTGTCCGTTGGACCTCGGCGCGGATTTGGCGATGTGCAGCGATGCCAAGGTCGTCGGCGGCCACCACGACCTCGTGCTGGGTCACGTCAGCAGCCGTGATGCCGAGTTGCTGACGGCGCTGCAGGACTGGCGTTATCTGCACGGCGGGATCCCGTCGGCTTTCACCTGCTGGCTGGCGTTGCGGTCGATCGGGACACTGGAGTTGCGAGTGCAACGGCAGAACGCGAATGCGGGAGCTCTGGTGAAGCTCCTCGCGACGCGGCCCGAGGTGACCGGTTTGCGTTGGCCAGGGTCGCCCGCTGATCCGCAGTATCCGTTGGCGGCCCGGCAGATGATGCTCGGGGGTGGTCTGCTGGCCTTTCGGCTACCCGGCCGCCCGTACCTGCATCGGTTCCTCCGCGCGAGTCGGCTGATCGTTCCGGCCACCAGCTACGGCGGACTGCAGTCGACCGCCAACGACATCGGGGCGTGGCCGCATCTCGCGGTCCCCGCGGGCTTGGTGCGGATCTCTTGCGGCTGTGAAGATACGGCCGACCTCGTCGACGACGTCCGGGATGCACTCGACAAAGCCGCGGTGTCATGACGCATCTGCTGCTCGTCGGAGCCTGGCCGGAGCTGGCGGCCCGGCTGGTCGGTCTGCCCGGCCGCGTCACCCTGCTCCAGCTCGAGGGGATGCCCGGTGGCTCCGACCTCACGGCGTACGGGCGATGGGCCGCTGACCTCGTGACTGCGCGCTGGGATCAGCCCGCGGAGATCCTCGACATCGCCGCCGGGTTGAATCGGCGCGATCCGCTCGACGTGGTGGCCGGGTACGGCGAATTCGCGCTGCCGGCGGTCGCCGCGATCTCGGCGCAACTCGGGATCCGGTCAGTGCCGGGCCCGGTGGACCAACGGCCGGGAAAGAGCGTCCAGCGGACCCTGTTTGCTGCCGGCGGCTGCCGGCCGGTTCGGCACCTGCTGTGCTCCCGGCCGGACGAGGTACGCGCGTTCGTCGAGGCAGGCCCGGCCGTGCTCAAACCTGACCTCGGCAACGGCAGCCTGGGGGTCTTCGCTGTGGACCGGACCGATCAGATGGAGCAGGGGTGGCGGTGGGTCCGCGGCGCTGGATTGGGTGCTGTGCTGGCTGAAGAGCGTCTGTCCGGCCCGGAGTTCAGCGTTGAGACCAGATCGGTGTCCGGTCTGCACGAAGCGCTGATGGTGACCGAGAAGTTCACCTCGGGACCACCGCATTTCGTCGAGATCGGTCATGTCATGCCGGCGCGAACCGACGTGGACGAGCTCAAGGACGAGGCGGTTCGTGCCTTGTCGGCGCTGGGACACACGGACGGTCCAGCGCATGTGGAACTCATCCGGACAGATGACGGACCGAAGATCGTGGAGGTCAACCGTCGGCTGGGCGGCGACCGCATCTGGGAGCTGCTGCAGCTCAGCACCGGCATCGACGTACTTCGGCAGGTGCTGCTTGACGCACTCGACCCGAAGCCCGCTGCGGTTGGCGGCGATGCAACTGCGGCGGCAGCCATCCGCTTCGTGCACGGCAGCGAAGCGATGTTCGCCAACGGGCTGCCCGCGCGGCCGGCCGAGCCGATCGAGGCGGTAGAGGGACTGATCCGCTGGCGCTGGGAGCCGACTACGTACCACCGTCGGCTTGGCTACGTGTTGACGTACGGCGCCGATCCGACCGACGCGGTCGGCATCGCAGAGCAGGTCTGCAAGGCATTCCCAGGGTATTCACCGGCAGGCACGGTCTGAGGTTTCGACGGACACCCGAGGACGCCTGAGCAGAGCAGCGCCCGCACCGAGAGTTCCGGTGCGGGCGTTGCGGGCGCTTCGGGGGCTTGGGTCAGTTGAGGACGAGGCCAGGGTAGAGCGGGTGCTTGTCGAGCAGTTCTGCCGAGGCGGCGCGGACCTTGTCGGCGACGCCGTCGGCCAGCACGTACTTCGCCTTCGAGGGTGCGCCGGCCGAGGTCGTGGTCGGGGTGACGCTGGACAGCACGTCGACCATCAGCTCCGCGACCTTGTCGAACTCGTCGAGGCCGAAGCCGCGGGTGGTGAGCGCCGGCGTACCGATCCGGACGCCGGAGGTGTACCAGGCGCCGTTCGGATCGCGGGGAACCGCGTTCCGGTTGGTCACGATGCCCGCGTCGAGCAGGGCCGACTCGGCCTGGCGACCGGTGATCCCGTACGACGAGACGTCGAGCAGGACCAGGTGGTTCTCCGTGCCGTCCGTGACGAGCTTGACGCCACGCTTCATCAGACCCTCGGCAAGCCCGACCGCGTTGTCCGCGACGGCCTGCGCGTACGTCTTGAACTCCGGCTGCCGCGCCTCGGCAAGAGCGACGGCCTTCGCGGCCATCGTCTGGCTGAGCGGGCCGCCGAGCACCATCGGGCAACCGCGGTCGACCGCGTCGGCGTACTCGGGCTGGCAGAGCACCATGCCGCCCCGCGGGCCGCGCAGCGACTTGTGCGTGGTGGTCGTCGTGACGTGCGCGTGCGGCACCGGGTCGAAGTCGCCGGTGAAGACCTTGCCCGCGACGAGTCCGGCGAAGTGCGCCATGTCGACCATCAGGGTCGCGCCGACCTCGTCGGCGATCTCGCGCATCTTGGCGAAGTCGACCTTGCGCGGGTACGCCGAGTAGCCGGCGATCAGGATCAGCGGCTTGAACTCGCGGGCCTGCGCGGCGACCTTGTCGTAGTCGAGCAGCCCGGTCTCCGGGTCCGTTCCGTACGAGCTCTGGTGGAACATCTTGCCGGAGATGTTCGGCCGGAAGCCGTGGGTCAGGTGGCCGCCCGCGTCGAGCGACATGCCGAGCATCTTCTGGTCGCCGAGCGCCTTGCGGAGCTTGGCCCAGTCCTCGTCGGACAGGTCGTTGACGTGCTTGGCGCTCGCCTCGGCCAGCGCCGGGGACTCGATCCGGTTGGCCAGGATCGCCCAGAAGGCGACCAGGTTCGCGTCGATGCCGGAGTGCGGCTGGACGTAGGCGTGCGGCGCGTCGAAGAGCGCTTTCGCGTGATCCGCGGCGGTCTGCTCGACGGTGTCGACGTTCTGGCAGCCGGCGTAGAAGCGGTGCCCGACGGTGCCCTCGGCGTACTTGTCGGACAGCCAGTTGCCCATCGTCAGCAGCGTCGCCGGGGAGGCGTAGTTCTCACTCGCGATCAGCTTCAGCGAGGACCGCTGGTCGGCCAGTTCGGCCCGGATCGCGCCGGCGATGGTGGGTTCCACCGCGCCGATCACGGCAAGTGCGTTGGTGTACGCGGCCGACGCGGCAGCGGCGTCGAAGGGTTGAGTCATCTTCGTCTCTCTCCTGAGGTTGCACTCGGTCGCGGCACCCAGGCGCACGGTGCCGGCGTCATTTCGCTCCCCGGTGGTCAGTCCCACCTCAGCGCCAGTCGCGACCCGGTAACCCTAGCTGGTGTGGTCGCTTGCGTCCGAACAACCGTGGGGCAGGACCCTCGCGTATTCGGACGCAAGCGGTTAGAGGATGCGGTCGAGGATGGGGGCGAAGGGGGTGGTGCGGGGGAGCGTGCCGAAGACGCCACCCCAATCGCCGGCCAGGCGGGAGGCCACGAAGGCGTCCGCTACCCCGGGGGTGGAGTGACGGACCAGCAGGGATGCCTGCAGGCAGACGGCCATCCGCGCGGCGAGGCGGCGAGCGCCGGCTTCCGCGTTCTCGAGATCGGAGAGCCGCTCCAGGACGTCGGTCACGGCGGCGTCCAGGCGATGGTCGGCTCCTCGGGCGGCGCCTACCTCGGTGAGCCAGGCCTCGAGGGATTCGGGGCGCCGGAGCGCGCGCAGTACGTCGAGGGCGTTGACCGTGCCGGAGCCTTCCCAGATCGAGTTCAGCGGTGATTCGCGGAACAGCAACGGCAGCCCGGA
Source organism: Kribbella qitaiheensis (assembly GCF_014217565.1). NCBI lineage: Bacteria > Bacillati > Actinomycetota > Actinomycetes > Propionibacteriales > Kribbellaceae > Kribbella > Kribbella qitaiheensis. The sequence continues at coordinate 1,224,481 of NZ_CP043661.1, read as the reverse complement.
CTCCTCGACGTACCCGTTGCCGCCGAGGCATTCGAGCGCCTCCGCGACCGTGAACGAGGTTCGTTTGCAGACCCAGAACTTGGCCAGTGGCAAGGCGATCCGCCGGAACGCCGTGGCCTGCTCGTCCCCGGCGATCGAGGCGTCGACGGCTGCCGCCAGACGCATCGAGAGAGCGGTTGCTGCCTCGCTCTCGAGTGCAAGGTCCGCGAGCACGTTCTGCATCGCCGGCTTGTCCCGGAGCAGCCCGCCGAAGGCACTCCGGTACGACGTATGCCAGGTCGCCTCGACCAGCGCCCTCCGCATCAGCGAGGCCGAACCGAGCACGCAGTCGAGCCGGGTGGCCGCGACCATCTCGATGATCGTCCGTACGCCGGCGCCTTCGTCGCCGAGGCGGTAGCCGATCGTGTTGCGGAACTCCACCTCGCTGGACGCATTCGACCGGTTGCCGAGTTTGTCCTTCAGCCGCTGCAGGGCAAACGTGTTCCGGTTGCCGTCGGCAAGGACGCGCGGTACGACGAAGCAGGTCAGCCCGTCGGGCGCCTGGGCGAGCACGAGGAACACATCCACCTGCGGTGCCGAGCAGAACCACTTGTGCCCGTTGAGCACGTATTCGTTGCCCTGTCCCGAGGGCGTGGCCGTGGTCAGGTTCGCGCGCACGTCCGAACCGCCCTGCTTCTCGGTCATCCCCATCCCCGCGAGCACGCCGGACTTTTCCGCCGGCCTCAGCCGGCGTACGTCGTACGAGGTGCTGGCGAGCTTCGGGATCCATTCGGCGGCGAGCTCTTCCGAAGCGCGGAGCGCCGGTACGGCGGCGTAGGTCATCGAGATCGGGCAGCCGTGGCCGGGCTCGACCTGCGACCAGACGTAGAAGCCGGCCGCCCGGGTGAGGTGTGGCGACGGGCGTTCGCTCGTCCAGGGTGCGGCCTGGAGGCCGAAGCCGACGGCCTTCTCCATCAGCCAATGCCAGGACGGGTGGAACTCGACCTCGTCGATGCGGTTGCCGTACCGGTCGTGGGTGCGCAGAACGGGTGAGTTCTGATTCGCCGGGAGAGCATGGGAGAGCGCTTCCTGCGTTCCGGCGAGTTCTCCGATCCCGGTCAGGCCTGGATCGGCCGAAAGGTCGGCGTACGGACGCAGAGCGTCACCGAGTCCCGTGTCGGACGTGAAGAAGTTCACCCCTTGCAGTGGGGGCGCCTGATTCGTTACAGCGTTTGGGTCCGCCATGTCAGTACGGTATGCGGTATGGCACGCTCTGGGTCCGAGACCTCCGTCTCATTCGCATGGGCCCGACGAATTCCCGCGACGACCTGGAAGCTGATCACCCAGACCGTCGGCACCTGCTTGCGCTACCGCGTCACGGGACTTGCGGCGGAGGCCGCCTTCTTCGCGATCCTCTCGCTGCCGCCGCTGATCTTCGGGCTGGCCGGAAGTATCGGCTTCATCGCCGGCAGGTTCTTCGACGTCGAGACGATCGACAGCATCAAGCTGCAGATCGCCGACCTGGCCGGGCGTGCGCTGACCGCCGACTCCGTCAGCAACGTCATCGTCCCGACGATCGACAAGGTGCTCGACGGCGGCCGGCCCGACGTGATCTCGATCGGCTTCCTGCTGGCCCTGTGGTCGGGCAGCCGAGCGTTGAACGTGTTCGTCGACACGATCACCATCATGTACGGGATGGGCGGCAAGCGCGGGATCGTCCGCACCAGGGCGCTGTCGTTCAGCCTGTACTGCGCTGCGCTGGTCATCGGCGTGATCGTTCTGCCGCTGGTACTGGCCGGTCCGGATGCGGTGGATGCGTTGCTGCCGCAGAAGGTCGACTTCCTGAATCAGTTGTACTGGCCGGTCGTGACGATCCTGTCCGCGGGCTTCTTGAACACGCTGTTCCATCTGTCGGTGCCGGTGCGGACACCATGGGTGTCGGATCTGCCGGGGTCGTTCCTGACGCTGTCGATCTGGATCGGCGGCAGCTTCGTGCTGCGCTGGATCCTGCAGAGCACTGTCGGTGGTACGTCGATCTACGGGCCGCTGGCGGCGCCGATCGCGGTGCTGATGTGGCTTTACATGACAGCGATCGCGGTGTTGATCGGGGCTGCGCTCAATGCGGTGGTGGATCGGCTGTGGCCGCACAAGTCCCGCAAGGTGGCGCAGGAGTCGGACGAAGACGTCCAGGCGCCGGTGATGAAGGCCGAGCCTGACCCGCACCATGTCGATGTCGTCGAGCCGGGCGAGCAACGCCCCGAGATCAAGGCTGCCCTAGCGGTCGAGGCGCTGTCCGAAGCGGAACCTGCTGAGCACGCCGTCCCGGCGTCGGTGCCGATCGCCGCAACCAAGCTGCCAGCCGTCGCCAAGACGGTCCCGGGCAAGACGGTCCCGGGCAAGACGGCATTGGGCAAGACGGCACCGAGCAAGGTGAGTCCGGCCGAGCCGGCGCCCGCAGTACGGGAGTCTGTGAGGCCGGGTGTGGGTAAGGCGAGCTCTGCCAAGGGGGAGCCCGTAGTACCGGCGGCCGGCGTGCCGGACATGGACGGTGGGGAGCGGGAGCCTGAGCGGGTCGGAAAATCCGGTGCGCAGGCTGACGGCGACGACCTAGTCTGAGGGCATCGCGACAGTCCGTCACTCGGCGGCAGACAGAGAAGGGAGGCGACCCAGTTATGAGCTTCGATCAGGCCCATCGGGCCGTCCACTCCCGCATCGTCCGTCCGCTGAGCTGAACTCGGGGCCGGACCGCTCGAAAGGTTCGTCGCACGATGTCAGCTGAATTCTCCACCGCACTCCAGGCTCTCGGTCTCGATACACCGACGGCCGACTACCTCACCGCAGTACCGGGCTCTGCCGAGCTCGTTCCAGGACGCGTGGTGCGGGTCGACAAGGGTCTGTCCAGCGTCCTCACCGAGGACGGTCCGGTCCGCGCGACCTGGTCCGGCGGTGTCCTCGCCGCGATCGCTGCCGACTCGCAGGCGACGCCGTGTACGGGAGACTGGGTCGCGCTCCGGCGCTGGCCGGACGACCGCATCACCGTCGAAGCCGTGGCCCCACGCAGTACTGCGATAGTGCGCGCCGAGGTCGGCGGTACTTCGAAGGGCCAGGTGCTCGCCGCCAACGTCGACGTGATCGCCATCGTCGTCGGGCTCCACCCGGAGCCGAACATCGGTCGGATAGAACGGTTCCTCGCGCTGGCGTGGGAGAGCGGCGCGCGGCCGGTCGTAGTACTGACCAAGGCAGACCTGGTCGTCGACGCGGACTCAGTGGCCGAAGACGTGGCTACTGCTGCGCCCGGTGCCGACGTACTGGTGTGCAGTGCGACTACTGGCGAAGGACTGGAAGCAGTGCGCGCGCTGCTCGACGGCAATGCCACGTTGGCGTTGCTGGGCGTCAGTGGCGCGGGTAAGTCGTCGCTGGTGAATGCCCTCGCCGGTGTGGAGCTACTGGACGTGCAGGCGATCCGTGAGGACGGGAAGGGACGGCACACGTCGGTACGGCGTGAGCTGATCCAGTTGCCGGGAGGCGGTGTCGTCATCGATACGCCCGGACTGCGTGGTGTTGGGCTGCAGGAGTCCGGTGAAGGGCTAGCGGCGGCATTCCCGGATGTCACGGCTCTGGCTGCGCAGTGTCGCTTCTCGGACTGTGTGCACGTCACAGAGCCCGGCTGCGCAGTACAGGCAGCTCTCGAGGACGGCAGCCTGCCGGTACGCCGGTACGAGAGCTGGACGAAGCTGCAGCGCGAGGCAGCCTTCATGGCTCGTCGCTCGAACCTGCGATTGCGTGCCGAGGCCAAGAAGGCTTGGGCCCGCCAAACCAAGGACTACCGCCGGGACATCAAGCCCCGCCAGTAGGGTCGGTGTATGGACCGTTCAGTGTTGGTGACCGGGGCATCGCGGGGGATAGGCGCAGCGGTGGCGCAGGCGTTCGCCGCAGCGGGGGACCGAGTGGCGGTGCACTACGGCTCGTCACGCGAGTCCGCCGAGGCAGTGCTGTCGAAACTGCCGGGAGACGGGCACGTCCTGGCGCACGCCGATCTGGCAGACCCGGCGCAGATACTGGAGATGGTCGACGTCGCCGCCGAGGCGCTCGGCAGCATCGACGTACTGGTGAACAACGCCGGCGTGTACGCGGCCCACCCGATCCGGCAGACGTCCTACGACGAATGGCAGCAGGCGTGGGCGGGCACGCTCGGCGTGAACCTGATCGGCGCCGCGAACGTCACCTGGTGCGCAGTACGCCACATGGGCCGCGGCGGCCGAATCATCAACGTCTCATCGAGAGGCGCCTTCCGCGGCGAACCGAACCAACCCGCCTACGGCGCAAGCAAGGCGGCCCTGGTCTCCTTCAGCCAATCCCTCGCCCGCTCCCTAGGCCCCGAAGGCATCGCCGTAACCACGATCGCCCCCGGCTGGACCACCACAGACATGGCCGCCGAAGCCCTGTCCGGCGACGGCTACAACCGCCGCCGCCTCGAAAGCCCCCTAGAACGAGTAGCCACCCCCGACGAAGTAGCCGCAGCCATCCTCTACCTGGCTTCCCCCGCCGCCGAATTCGCCACCGGCACAGTCCTAGACTTCAACGGCGCCTCCCACCTCCGCATGTAACCCCAGCCAGCGCAGATCGCGGTACAGAACCACCGGCCGGCAAAGGCCCGAACGGCGACCTCAACCACCGCCGGCGAGCCGACCGGCGACCTCAGCCCCGGCCGGTCAGTCAGGCGGCGACCTCAGCCACCGCTGGCGAGCCGACCGGCGACCTCAGCCAGGACCGGTGAGCCGACCGGCGACCTCAGCCCCGGCCGGTGAGTCGAACGGCGAGCTCGGCCACGCGGCGGAGGGGGGTGCGGGTGGCGAAGCCCCCGCCCGCGCCAAGCGAAGCGCAGGCGCACAAAATGACGAAAGCGAGTCGCTCCGCACTTTCCGCGGACACAACTCGCCATCGCTTTCGTGGACGATACTGGGATCGAACCAGTGACCTCTTCCGTGTCAGGGAAGCGCGCTACCGCTGCGCCAATCGTCCGGGATTCTGTTGTGTACAAGGTGTTCGAGGTGGAGACGGGATTCGAACCCGTGTACACGGCTTTGCAGGCCGTTGCCTCGCCTCTCGGCCACTCCACCATAGAGTCTGCCTACCGGTGTCGGCCTGCCGGCCAGTTCCGAGCGAACGACCGGGTTCGAACCGGCGACCTCAACCTTGGCAAGGTTGCGCTCTACCAACTGAGCTACGTTCGCATCTCGCGGAGCCGGACGCTGTCCTGCTCGGTGCGAGAGCAGAACAGTAGCGCACTTTTCGCGGACTTCGAAACTGAGTATCCGGGGTGTCGCCAGAGACGCTGCGCAGGCGGGAGAGATGCCCCTTCCGTAACACCAGTCCCACCAGGATTCGAGCATGCTCAACCCCGAGCAGCGCCGTGGACCAGGCGGCGCGCACGGCCGGCTAGTTGGCGGGCGGCCGCCGGGGTTCCTCCGACGATCGGCGCGAGGTCGTCGTACGGAACCGCGAACATGTCGTGCAGCACGAACGCGAGCCGCTCGGCCGGCGTGAGGGTCTCGAGGACGGTGAGAAGCGCGAGACCGACAGCCTCGGCTTGGATGTTCTCGTTCATGGGTTCACGCTTCCGTCTGTCACAATTTCGAGCCGTGCTCCGTCATGGGAGTGACGTAGTGAGCCGCCGCGATGTGACAACGGAAGAGGAGATGGCGAGTGACCGATCCGGCCCCGGAGCCCCGAAGTACGCAAGCAGGACGTCCTGAAGCGTTTGGATGAGGACGTCGACGCCTGGGTGTCGACCAGTTCAGCCGACGGTACGCCGTACCTGATGCCGCTCTCGTTCCTCTGGGACGGCGAGACGCTGCTCTTCTCGACAGCGGCCTCCAACCCCACCAGCCTCAATCTCCAGTCGAACGGCCTCGCCCACGTCGCCCTCGACCACACCCGCGACGTGGTCATCTTCAGCGCCACCGCCGAAACCCTGCACGTCGACGACCTCCCCCCAGGAGCAGCCGACACCTTCGCCCTCAAGACGGGTTTCGACCCTCGCCGCGCAACAGCCCTCTACCTCTACTTCCGCCTGACTCCCACCACCTTGCAGTCCTGGCAAGAAGCCAACGAACTACCAGGCAGAACCCTGATGAAAAACAACACCTGGCTCGTCTAGCACCACGCCCGAGGGGGAAACCGAGAAGCAACCTCAACCACAGCCGGCAAGCCGAACGCGGACCTCGGCGAGCGCCGGAATGCCGAACGCGGACCTCGGCGAGCGCCGGAATGCCGAACGCGGACCTCGGGTGGCGCCGGAGGGGGTGCGGGTGGCGAAGCCCCCGCCCGCGCCAAGCGAAGCGCAGGCGCAGGCGCACAAAACGACGAAAGCGACCCGATCTGCGCTTTCCGCAGACACGAGTCGCCTATCGCTTTCGTGGACGATACTGGGATCGAACCAGTGACCTCTTCCGTGTCAGGGAAGCGCGCTACCGCTGCGCCAATCGTCCAAGCTTTGCAAGGGTGTTCGAGGTGGAGACGGGATTCGAACCCGTGTACACGGATTTGCAGTCCGTTGCCTCGCCTCTCGGCCACTCCACCAGTGAGAAAGCCTGGCTTGCCGAAACCCTCTCCGAGCGGACGACCGGGTTCGAACCGGCGACCTCAACCTTGGCAAGGTTGCGCTCTACCAACTGAGCTACGTCCGCGTTGCGACCGGGTTTTTGTGCCCCTCGGCGCGAGAAGAACATTAGCCCATCTCAGCCGGAGTTCAAAAACGGGGGTGCCCTTCCGCATCGGCCCCGCGGTCCACCGCCAGTCACCGGCCGGTCACGGAAGGCCTGCGGATTAAGGTGTCCGGAGTTGGAAGGAGCATGGATGAAGATCTGGCTGAACGGCGCTCTGCAGGACGATCCGGCAACCGCCGGCCTGTCGCCGTTGGACCATGGACTGACCACCGGCGACGGGGTTTTCGAGACGGTGAAGATCGTCGACGGTCAGCCGTTCGCGGTGTCGAAGCATCTCGACCGGCTGGTCCGGTCGGCGACCGGGCTCGGACTGCCGGCGCCGGACCGCGACGAGGTCGAGCGCGCGATCGCGGAGGTCGTGAAGGCGGATCCTGAGATCGCGTTCGGCCGGTTGCGGATCACGTACACGGGTGGCGTCTCGCCGTTGTCGTCCGATCGCGGTACCGCCGGCCAGACGCTGGTTGTCGCGTCGCAGGCGATCGAGCGTCCGGCGTCCAGTACGGCGATCGTCACGGTGCCCTGGGTCCGGAACGAGCGCAGTGCCGTCGCGGGTCTGAAGACCACGTCGTACGCCGAGAACGTCCGCGCGCTCGCCTACGCCAAGGAACGCGGCGGCAGCGAGGCGATCTTCGCGAACACCGTGGGCGATTTGTGCGAGGGGACCGGGTCGAACATCTTCTGCGTGTACGGCGGGGAGCTGGTCACGCCGACCCTCGAATCGGGAGCGCTGGCCGGCGTCACCCGGGCGTTGGTGATCGCGTGGTTCGGCGCGGTGGAGCGGGATGTGCCGCTGGCCCGGCTGGCGGACGCGGACGAGATCTTCCTCACGTCGACGACTCGCGACGTCCAGGCAGTGCACCGTTGCGACGACCGCGACCTGTCCACTCCTGGTGAAGTGACGGCGGGCCGTAGCCAAGTCCTTCGCGGAACGCTCCGCGGAAGACATCGACCCGTAGTACGGCGGTGCTGTGCGGCTCGTAGTACAAGGGCGAACGACAGCGTCCGAAGTACTCGACGTACTTCGGACGCTGTGGGGTCGTTGGGGTCAGTCGCCGGCGGACTTGCGGCGTTCGCGGTAGGCGGCGACGTGCAACCGGTTTCCGCAGGTGCGGGCGTCGCAGTACCGCTTGGAGCGGTTCCGGGACAGGTCGATGAGCGCGTCGTCGCAGTCCGGTGCCTCGCAGCGACGCAATCGCTCGCGTTCGCCGGCCGAGATCACCTGTGCCAGCGCGATCCCGCACTCGACGGTGATCCGGCACGTCAGCGACGAACCGTCCCGCGAGTAGTGGATGTGCCACGGGTGACCGTCGTGATTGGTCAACCGGGGCGTCGTCGTACCACTCGCGACGATCGCGTTGATCATCGCGGCGGCCTCGGCGTCCGAACCGGTCGTGAAGACCGGGGCGAACAAGGGACGGAGTTCGCGGACCTCTTGCAGGTCCGTCTCGGTCAGGTTTCCGACCGCGCTGAACTCCCGCTCGTGGACGAACTTCTCCAGGTCCTCGACGGTCTCCATCGAGTCGACCTGGCTGCTCGGCCCGGGCAGCGTATTGACGAGCCGGACCAGGGTGCCGAGCGCGTGCTCGGTGTCGTGCGAGAAAGTCACAGTCATATCTCCAACGCGACGGGGTCTCCGTCTTGCAAGCAAGAGTAGCCCGGCCAGTTTCGTACGTCGCGGACCAATGCGCTATGGTTTCACCCGCACCGCTTCACAACGCAACACCAGCACCACCCAGAACGGGCGATTGGCGCAGTGGTAGCGCGCTTCGTTCACACCGAAGAGGTCACTGGTTCGAACCCAGTATCGCCCACAGCACGAAACAGCAGGTCAGAGCGGGAACCAGGCAAACGCCAGGTCCCGCTCTTCTTCATTTCCCCGTCGGGCAGAGCGACCAGCTGGGACCTGTACCAGCGGGTAGTCGCCTCAGGTTGGGTTGGAGTGTTCAGGCGCGACAATTGATGGGGGCTCCTGAGCGAGCGCGGCCGGCAGCTGCTCGACGGCAAGCTCGACTACCTCGGTGCAACTCGCCTGTGCGCACTCGCAATCGAAGACGCCAACCGCCTTGCCTCCATGGTCCTGATTGCGTCCCATGTGCAGTCTTTCGGTCACCTGTTCGGCGAGCTGGCGATTGCTGATACGAATCAATGACCGCCGCTCATGGGTGGTACGCGCCGCTGGACAAGATCCCAGGGTTGCGCCGAACTTCTGCTCGACCGCCATGATTGTTTGCTCGACGGTTTGACCGTCGACCACGACGACGTTCGCGGGGGTTCCCTCGAGCTGGCTTCGCACCAGCTCCCATCCCCAGACATAGTCCTTGTGCACACCATCTGGATGCCTGTGTTCCAGCCTTGCGAGCTGTTCTTCCCTGGAAGGCATTAGCCACACCGCGTTCTCGGCAACTCCAGCCATCCCGGGAGTAACCTGCGCACCTTCGACAACGACCGACGTACCCGCGGCCAGCGACCGGGCATCTTCCATAATCATCGGCCGGCGATCAAAGTCTCCTGGACCGGTTCCAAGACATGGAGCCCAGCCGCAGCAGCGCGCTTCTCATGAGCGAACGCATAAGCATCAACGCTGTACCAGAGAAGGCCGTGCTTTCGCGCGAGCAGACGGCTCACCGTGGTCTTACCCGCCGCCGCCGGTCCACCCACCCAGAGCATATTCATCTACTTAAAAGTCTAACCACGGCCATTCAACGGTGAGCGACGGTTGGCCGAAGCAGGCCAGGTAGTGCCAGACCTTCTTGAGGGACTGGGGGTCGTAGCGGTCGGTGCGGGCGGCGTCTCCGATGACTCGCGGAGTGACAAGGTCGTCGACGGCGATCTCGGCAGCCAGGGCGACGTATTCCGGTCCCCGGTACGTCGGATGGCGACGCAACTCTTCGAGGGTGAGGACGAGCCCCGGATGCCATTCGAGAGGGCATGGAAGGCGGCGTGCTGCCTCCTCCACCGACGTTCCCCGATAGGACGGATCGAGGACCAGCGCCTCGGTGTCGCGCTCCAGTAGCAACTGTCCGTGGACCTGGGCCTCGATGTAGTCGTCGAGTGCGTCCTGGTGATCGGCATCGGCCAGGTCGATGAGGGACATGCCGGCGGCGACGCCGAAGGCTGCGGGTTCGAAGACGCTGTCCGGGTAGCAGAAGGTGGCTCGCGCCAGCGTTTCGGAGGTCAGCCGGAAATGTGCGGAGCCGAAGCGAGGTGCGGCTCCGAGCGGGTTGCGGCGGAAGTTCAGAGCGCCGTACGTGGGTCGCTCGGAGGCAGGCGACTCGTCGTACGCGCCGGCGAAGATTCGGCTCTCCCAGCGCCATCGGTCGCCGCCGGCGTACGCAGTCAGGCCGCCGTTGCTCGTACCGGTGACGAACTGCGATCGGTAGCTGCCGTCCCCCGCCAGGGCGAGCAGGATCGGCCGACCGCGCGTCATTCGGTCCGGGTGGAAGTTCAGCGTTATCCGCAGTGCCGGGTCGATGGCAGGCCCGGTCGACAGTGACGCGACGTGTTGCAGGGCCCGCTCCTGCGGCGTACCGGCGGTCACTCTGCGGCCTGCTGCGGGCGCCAGAACTGGCGAGGGGCGTAGCCGTCGCGGCGGAGCCAGTGTTCGGTGTAGACGATTCGGGTCGGGTCGACGACGGTGAGAGGGCCTAGTGGGGGCTGGTTGATCGAGTTGCCGCGTTCTACGTGGTCGGATTGCCAGCGGTAGGCCTCCCAGTAGCGGTCGAATTCTTCGTTGCCTGGATCAAGCAAGACCGCGTTGCCGAAGATCTGGGCACCACGGCTGCTGGCCTGGCCTACCAAGGGGGCGAAGACGCCGATCGAGATCCGTGGGTCGTCGGCGAGGTTCCGCATCTTCGGTGAGCGGGCGGATGCGGTGAAGATGATGGCGAAGTCCAGGTGGTAGAAGCGCACGGGGGTCGCCAGCGGGCCATCGGGTCCGGTTGTCGCCAGGACGCACATGTTCTGGCTCGACAGTAGGTTGAGGATCCGCTCGGACAGTAGATCGTGATCGAGTTTCTTGGTGGGCGCGGGACCGGACAGCCATGGGTTCGTCAGTGCCATAGGCGATCCTCCCATCACCGTGGGCCGCGGGTTAGTAGTAGCGGCGGAGGGCGGGCCAGAGGGTGGACCAGGGGTGGGTGGGGCCGGCGCAGAGGGTCAGGTGGGTGCCTTGTTCTTCGTTGTCTACGTCGTGGCCGGTGTTGACGGTGCCGACTTGGTGGCAGGTGCCGAAGCGGGATTCGTAGTACGGGGTGGGTTCTTGTTCTACGAGGAGGACCGGGCCGGACTGGGTGTCGGCGGGTGGGCCCCAGTCGTGGAAGGACATGTGGCCTGAGTAAGCGGTCGGGAGGTTGTGGGCCGGCCCGTAGTGGGCGATGGCGCCTGCTTCGCCGTAGTTGAGGGCGAAGATCGTGGCGCGGGCTCGGTCGGCCTCGGGGATTTGTTGCCAGGCTTCGGCGACCGCGGTGGTGAGGGCGGGCCAGCCGATCTGTTCGCCCTGTTCGGGGTTGACGGGCAGGACGAAGTTGACGGCCGACTCCGGAAGCACGGGCAGGCTGAAGACGACGGACGTGACAGCGGTCAAGAGAGCACCCACTGCCAGGAGATTTCGCCGTACTGCGGTGCGCCCTCGGGTCAGCCAGGCGAGGGTCGGTGTGGCGCCGCTCGCGACCAGGATCAGCAGCAGCGGCAATGCGTAGTACGACTTGCCGCCTACTGCGAGCACGACGACGCAGAGGATCGGGTAGGCGAGCGCGACCGGGCGGGACCAGCGCAGGTTGGGGGAGCGCCAAATGCGGAGGAAGCCCGCTACCCAGATTGGCACGAGGAACGGCGACAGCTGCAAGATCTGCAGCGGGATGAACATGATCCGGTTCTCGACGCCGTCGTCGTCGCTGATCCCGCCGGCCACGGTGAGCTGCGGCCAGTCGTGCGTCGCCTGCCAGTAGAGGTTCGGTGCCGCGACCAAAGCCGCGGTGATGATGCCGGCGGCGAGCCACCAGCTACGGAGTACGGAGCGGGGTCCGACGACCAGTACGGCGATCAGGAGCGCGGCGAGGGGGAGGATCACCAGGTACTTGTTCTCCAGCGCGATCCCGGTCGTCAGGCCGATCGCGACCCACCAACGACCGTCGCCGGTGCGAAGCAGCTTGAGGGCGAACAGGCCGATCGCCATCCAGGCCAGCAGGTCGTACGTCGCGGTCGACGCGAGATGGCCGATGCCGAGCGGGAACCCGGCGATCGCGGCACAGCCGGCGGCGAAGGTCTGCGCGCGACGGTCGCCGCCGAGCTCCCTCGCGATGAGTGCGACCACGACGACGGTCGCGGCGGCGGTGAGGGTGGACAGCACCCGCAGGCCCATCGGGGTGCTGCCGAAGACGGCCGTCGAGAGGTGGACCAGCAACGGCGTCAACGGCGGCTGGTCGGTGAAGCCCCACGCGAGGTGTTTGCCGGCGGCCAGGAAGTAGAGCTCGTCGCGATGGAACCCGTACCGGCCGGACAGAGCAGTCAGTACTACGGCGACCACGGCGGCGATCGCACTCACCGGGGCGAGCGCGAACGGCTGGACCCGATCCGAGACGGAATCCGGTCTACGGCTGGCGGTCATGGCGGAATGCTGTCAGCCGGTGAGGGGCAGCACCACCACTCGGTGCCCACCAAGGTCGCGAACCGGAGTCGGCTGCTCATCAGGTCAGCCGAGCAGCCGGGGCGATTGCTCGCGGTCGAGGAGGATGACGCGACCGGCCAGGCTGTCGTCCTCGATGAAATTCACGACGGCATCGGTCAGCGTCTCGAGGGGTATCAGCGGAGGACCCGGGTCGGACAGCTCGGCCTGCTCGGCGAGGCCACGCTCGGTGGCGACCCAGTCGGGCACCACGCAGTTCACCCGCACCTGATGGCTTTCCCGCAGTACGCCGAGTGTCGCGGTCAGCCTGATGAGCGCCGCCTTGGCAGCGCTGTACTCCGGTGAGACGTGCGGCCCGAATCCCAACCCTGCCGTGGATCCGAGGTTGATCACCACGCCGCCACCAGCACGCCGCATCGGCTCCAGTGCGAGTTGGGTGGTGAGCATCGGTGCGCGGAGGTTCAGGTCCAGCGATGCGGTCCAGCGGCCGACGTCGGCATCGGGGAAACACGGCCGGAGCTCTGGCCCACCACCCGCGTTGTTGACCAGGATCTGCGGCTCGTAGGACATCAGCTCGGCCACCGCGTCGTCGTCGCGCATGTCGGTACGCACGAAGCGTGCCGCGTCGCCGATCAACTCGCGCGTCTCCTCCGCGCCGGCCACGTCGATATCCGCCAGCACCACCGAGGCACCCTCAGCCGCCAGGCGTTGGGCGATCCCGCGCCCGATCCCGACAGCGGCCCCTGTGACCACGGCAAGTTTGCCCTTGATCTCCATCGTCGATCACCTCGAACCCCACCCTGCCGGACCCCTCCGACATTTTCCGTCAGCCAACAGAGGAGCCCAAGAGCCGATCAGAGGGCAACGATCTGCAGCAGCGCGGCTCCCGCGCCCGCGGTCAAGCTCTGCAACGGACCGTTCGGCGCCGGTGAGTTCCAGTCCGGCCCGATCAGACCGTCGCTCGTACGCCGGTTGCGCCAGGCCCGTTCGGCGTTGTGCCTGAGGAACGGCAGGTACTGCGGTTGCCCGAGCTCCACCGCCAGCCGATGCAACTGCCGTACGAGGATCGGCTTGAACCCAGCACCATCACCGACACCCTCGTACGGCAGGACACCATCGGCGTACGGCTGACTCGCCACCCAGTCAGCAGCGGACAGCGCGTCCGACAGATAGCTACCGTCACACGTAGCGCCGTAGAGAGCTGTAGCTGCGCCGATGTAGTTCCCAGCGTTGTACGTGTGGTTGTTCTTCACCAGCACACCATGCTCCAGTCGGTCGTACACCTGCCCGCGCGACTGCAGGTTGCTCTTGATCCAGCTGTAGAGCGTCTGCGCTCTATCCAGGTACTGCGTATCGCCGGTAGCCGCATAGACCTTCACAGCCGTGATCGCGGCCGGGCCGTTGGTAGCCACGTTCCGCTGATCCCGGACGGACCGCCTCCACCAGATCCCGCCGGTAGCGTCCCGCTGCTCCCAGATGGAGTCGAGCAACTCCCGGGCTCGGTCGAGATACCGCGGCACCCCGGTCAGCTCGTACGCACGTGCACTGCCTTGCGCCCACCAGCCGACGTCGTCGTTGTAGTCGTTGACAAAGGTCGGGTACGCCGCGGCGAAGCCGTCGTACACGGCATGGACCAGCTCTTCGTGCGCCTGGTCGCCAGTGCGCTCATAGGCGTCCATGACCAGGTCCCAGAGCTGCGCCTCCCACCAGAAGTCCGAGTAGAGGCCGTCGGCCGGGCCGAAGGCGTGCTCGGGATGCCGCCTCCGGTCGCTGTAGGTGGTGAAGTACTGGCGGTCCGGATCCCAGTAAGAGTCCAGAAACGAAGCCAGAGCGCTGTCGGCGCGGTCCGCAAGCGTGGTGGTCGCGGGCAGGGCGGGGGCGGGTGAGCTCATGGGGACCGCCTTCGGGGGAGGGGCCATGGCAGGTGCTCGGATGGTAGGGACGCCGGTTGACATAGGTCAATATGTCGGAGCCAACTCTTGCGCCCCGGCTGAGCGGCTGATTTGGTATATCAACCCGTCCCGGAAGGCGACCATGGCCCTGTTGTACGAGCAGATCAGCTCGCATGTGCTGGACGAGATCCGGCGCGGCGTGCTCGGTCCCGGCGACCGGGTGGCGTCGGAGATGGAGCTCGCGGCCCAGTTCGAGGTCAGCCGGATCACCTCGAAACGTGCTCTCGAGGTACTCCGGGAGGCCGGCCTGATCGAGCGCATCCGCGGCAAGGGCTCGTTCGTCGTCCGGCGGCTGCCCGACCTCGACCGGATCTCGGTGCCGCTCAAGGGCCGGTTGCCGTTGCGACCTGCCCGCCCGTACGGCGTACCGGGGTCGATCGCGCTCGTAGTACCGGATGTGTCGGAGTCCTACGGATTGGAGCTCCTCTGCGCGATCGAGGAGCGCTGCGCCGAGCAAGGGGCGAACCTGATCCTCCGGCGGACCGGTGGCCGGCAGACCGATGAGGAGCAGGCCATCGAGGCTCTGGTCGCGCTGGACGACGTCGACGGGCTGATCGTCTTCCCGGTGCACGGTGACTTCTACAACGCGAGCCTGCTCCGGCAGGTGCTCGACGGGTATCCGGTGGTGCTGGTCGACCGGCACCTGTCCGGCATCCCGGTGTCGGCCGTGCACACGGACAACGTGGCGGCGTCGCGTGCGCTCACCGAGCGGCTGCTCGAGCTGGGGCATCGTCACATCGCCTTCGTTTCGCCGCCGCCGCTGAACACGTCCAGCATCGAGGACCGGCTGGAGGGATTCCGGTCGGCCTTCGCCGACCGCGAGCCGGGTAGCTATCAGGCCTATCAGCTGACGGACCTTCGCAGTACGTTGCCGGGATCGTTCACGCCGGAGAGCGTCAGCTCCGATCTCGCATTGATCCGGGAGTTTCGGGCGAAGGTGCCGGAGGTGACCGCGTACGTCGCGTGTGAGTACAACCTGGCCCGGATCCTGGATCGCGCTCTCGGGCAGCCGCGCGATCAGGTGATCAGCTGCTTCGATTCGCCGGGCGATCCGATCGCCGGGCCGCCGTACCTGCATGTCCGGCAGAACCAGCGCGAAATGGGCCGGCAAGCGGTCGACCTGTTGTTCGCGCAACTCCGTGGAGAGTCGGTGCCGAAGCTGTCGATCGTGCCGTTCGAACTCATCGATGCCCACTACAACTAACTGCAGCAACTGAAGGGCCCTACTTTCGCCAGTACTGCGGATAGGCGTCGGCTGTGTAGCGTTTGGTGGCGTGACTTGGAAGCGCGCGGGAGACCTGGGGCTGTGGGCCGTGCTCGGGTTGCTGGTGTTCGGCGAGTCCGGCGCCCGGGGCGATTCGCACTGGCTTCGCGCCGGCTGCCTCGCGATCCTGGCCGCGGCGATTCTGCTCCGCCGGGCCTATCCGCTGGTGGCGCTCGCGGTGGTCGGCGGCACGGAGATCGTGATCTTGGCGTTCTCGCTCGGATCCACGAGCGGAGTACCGATCGCTCTCGTTCCGGCGATCGTGCTGATGAGCTACCTCGCCGGTCGGCGGGAGAGCCAGCTGAGGTTCTTCCTGATCACAGTGAGCTGGGGTTTGGTCGGCCTGCTCGTTCTCGGCTTGAGCTTCCGGCGCGATGTCGCGGTGACGAGCACCGTACTCAGCTGGTTGCTGATGCTGCTTCTCGCTTTGCTGCTGGTCGTACTGCCGTGGTTGATCGGCCGGTACCGCGCACAGCAGGCGCAGCTCGCGTCGGCCGGTTGGGATCGGGCCGAGCGGATCGAGCGTGAGCATCAGCTCGAGATCGACCGGGAGAGACTCAGAGAGCGCTCCCGGATCGCCGAGGACATGCATGATTCGGTCGGCCACGAACTGAGTTTGATCGCGCTGCGGGCGGCCGCGCTCGAGATCGATGCCGACCTGCCCGAACGTCATCGCCGGGCCGCGGGCGAACTCCGCGAGGCCGCGGCGACGGCGACCGAGCGGCTGGGCGAGATCATCGGCGTACTACGAGACGCCGACGCCGATGCACCCGTCATCCCGGCCAGCGAATCGGTGGCGGACCTGGTCGACCGAGCCGCTGCCTCGGGGCTCGCCGTACGGCTGGTACTGCGTGGCGGCGGCGAGCTGAGCCCGATGGTGGATCGTGCTGTCCACCGAGTCGTGCAGGAGTCCCTCACCAACGCCAGCAAACACGCCCCCGGCGCCGCGGTGACCGTCACCATCACCCACGAACCCGCAGCCAAAGCAGAGGTTTGTGGTGCCGGGGCCGGTGGGGCGTGGGGTGGGCTGGAGGGTGGTGAGGCGCCGATCAGGGTCAGCGAGGCGGGTGGCGTGCGGGCTGGGGTGGGGGTTGGCGGGGCGCCGATCGGTGTTGGGGAAGTGGTGGTGCGGGTTGTTGACGGTGGGGCCGCGAGAGAAAAGGGGGAGGTGGTTTCTTCCGGTCGGGGGTTGGAAGGTTTGCGGGAGCGGGTTCGGCTAGTTGGTGGGTCGTTGAGCGCAGGACCTCGGACCGACGGTGGGTTCGAGGTGGTGGCGCGGATTCCGGCTGGTGGTGGGACGCCGGAACGGGCGGGAGACGATCGGGGTGGGTTCTCGGGGTCGTCCATCGGCGCGGCCGATGAGCGGGATTCCGGACGGCGTCGGGCTCGGCGGGGGTTGATCACGGCGGTCGCCGCGCCGCTGGCAGTGGGCGCGGTGGTCGGAGTGATTGCCCTCGGCTACTACTTGGTGGCGGGCTACAGCTCGATCCTCAAGCCTGCGCAGTACGAGACGATCGAGCTCGGGCAGACCGTCGGCGAGGTGGAGAAGGTGCTGCCCGCGATGCAGATGGCCGACCCGCCGACCGGGCGGCTGCCCGAGCAGGCCGGGTGGAAGTGCCGGTACTACCGGCCGGACGTACCGTTCGGCGTCACTATGCCTACCGGCTCTGCTTCCACGACGGCCGGCTGGTCGCGAAGGACGTAGTACAGACAGGCTCTAGACCGCCCACACCCGAGGGCACGCCGACGGTGGGAGGCACTCGATGATCAGGGTGTTGCTGGCTGATGACGAGGCGCTGGTCCGGGCCGGGGTGCGGGCGATTCTCGGGTCGGACGATTCGATCGAGGTGGTCGCCGAGGCGGCTGACGGGATCGAAGCAGTCGAGGCTGTACGCCGGTACCGGCCGGACGTCGCCGTACTGGACATCCGGATGCCGAGGATGGACGGGCTCGCGGCCGGGGCCGAGATCAAGCGGACGTCGCCCGATACGGCGGTGGTGATGTTGACGACGTTCTCCGAAGACGCGTACATCGCGAAGGCGCTGGGAGACGGTGCGAACGGGTTCCTGCTCAAGTCAGGTGATCCGCGGGAGTTGATCGCGGGGTTGAAGGCGGTTGCCGGGGGCGCTGCGTACCTTTCACCCAAGATCGCCCAGCGAGTCATCGCCGAGCTCGCGTCCGGGGCGGGCGGCGGCCGGATGGTTCGCGCTGCCGCTGCCAAGGACCAGGTCGACGCGTTGACTCCCCGCGAACGCGAGGTGCTCACCCTGGTCGGCGCCGGCCTGTCGAACGCGGAGATCGCCGGGCGGCTCTACCTGGTCGAAGGCACGGTCAAGGCCTACGTCAGCGCGGTACTCAGCCGGCTGGGTGTGAAGAACCGCGTCCAGGCCGCGATCGTCGCCTACGAGGCCGGCCTGGTCGCCTGATCCGTCAACCGCTGCCGAAACAGGACTGTCCCTTGGCTGGGGAGTTGGAGGTGTGGGGGCGGGAACGGTGGGCAAAGGATGGGAGTCGGGCGGGCGACGCTCCGGCGGGTGACATCGTGTGGACACCACGTCATGGGATAGTGGGACCCTCCGGGCGGACCCAGCCTGGGACGTATCCGCAAACCCGGGAGCGGCAGCCCCGCCCCCTCTCACAGAATCGGGGGATCGAGGTCGTGACCGACTCGCACAACTCCGGACAGCACAAGGACCGGGAAGCAGCAGCCGCCGAGGTCCGGAGGATGTGGCAGCCGACTCCGTCCTGGTCCCAGCCGGACCCGAACGCCCTGCCGGCGCCCGAGCCCGAATCGGTCGACGAGGACGTCGCCGCGGACGAGCAGCCGGACGCGCTCTCGCAGGATTTCCCGGCCGACTCCTGGTCCCAGCCCGCAGCAGCTCAAAACCCGCAGGCCGAGCCGTGGAAGGCCAAGCAGCCGGAGCCTGCCCAGGCCGAGGCGTGGAGTGCCAAGCAGGCTGAGCCCAGTCAAGCCGAGCCGTGGAGCTCGAAGCAGGCGGAGCCGGCCCGGGCCGAGCCGTGGAGCTCGAAGCAGGCCGAGCCGAGCCAAGCCGAGTCGTGGAGCGCCAAGCAGGCCGAGCAATCGCAGGACGCCCCGACTGACCCGTGGAGGGCCGCGAAGCCTGTCAACCCGGCTCCGGCCGACCCGTGGAGCACGCCGGCCGCGGCAGGCGATCCGTGGAAGCAGGCCCCCGCAGAGAGCGAAGCTCCGCCACAGCAGGGTGGATCCGGACTCTCTCCGGCCGCGCAGCACTTCTTCCCGCAGGGCATCCCCGGCCAGCACCCACCGCAGCCCGAGCGGCAGGTCTCGTACCGCGCCGACGAGCTGCTGCAGGCGCTGCCGTTGCCTCGTGAAGCTCCGGCGGAGAAGGGTGTCCGGAGCGTCTTGCGACTGCGCCCCGGCACGTCCGAGCGCAGCGAGCGGATCGCGCGTGCGACCGCGGCGACCGCTTTCCGCCGCCCGGTGACCATCACGGTCGCCAACCCCAAGGGTGGTTCCGGCAAGACGCCGACCACCCTGCTGCTCGCCGGTGCACTCGGTCAGGCTCGCGGTGGCGGTGTCGTGGCCTGGGACAACAACGAGCTTCGCGGCAACATGCACCTGCGCACGCACGACACCAACGCCAGGTCCACTGTCACCGACCTGCTGCAGGCGATGACGATGCTCACTCAGCCGGATGCCCGGCTCGGCGACGTCGGCGCGTACCTGCGGCACCAGGTGTCCGGCCAGTACGACGTACTGACGTCCGCGACCACGACGTACGCGCAGATCGAGGCCAAGGACTTCGACCAGATCCACCGGCTGCTGAGCCGCTTCTACAAGGTGCTGGTGATCGACACCGGCAACAACGAGGGCTCCAGCAACTGGCGCGAGGCGATGAAGGCGTCGGACGTCCTCGTCATCCCGATCAAGTGGAAGAGCCTGTCCTGCGCTGCCGCCGTGCAGATGCTGGAGGAGCTCGACCACCAGGGGCCCCGGACGCGCAGCGGCTGATCCGGCGCGCGGTGATCGCGGTCAGCAACGGCCCCGGCGACGTGAACAAGGACGTCGAGAAGCAACTGCGCCCGTACTTCGAGTCGCGGGCCGCGGCCGTCATCGACATCCCGACCGACCAGCACATCGCCGCCGAGGGTCCGCTCGACCACTCGGCGCTCCAGCCGGCCACCCGCCGGGCGGCTCTGGACCTCGCGGCGAAGGTCGCCGAGCAGGTCACGATCGCGCTGAACGTCCCGCGCTGACGTAGTACCCGCACGAACCGCAGGGGGTGGCTGACAAAGCCACCCCCTGCGGTCGTACAAACTGGTCAGGCGTCTCGTCGGGCCAAGACCTTTGTGCCGATCCAGAGGCCTCCGAGCGCCCAGAGGATCAGTACGGCGAGGCTCAGGGGCGGGGTGAGTGGGTCGGTGCTGCCGGAGAGGAAGTTCTGGCCGGCACCACCGGGGAGTAGCGCGGCCAGCCAGACGAGTGCCCGGATGCTGCTCTGCGCGAGCATCAGCGGGATCATCATCAGCACCAGGAACGCCGCTGTCAGGGTCCCCGCCGTACTGCGGATCAAGAACGCGATGCCGGCGGTGAAGATCCCGGCCAGCGTCAGGTAGGTCGCGATCGACAGCAGATCGACGACCAGGGTGGCCGCATCCCAATCAGCCCAGTGGCCCATCGCTAGCCCACCCGAGACGGTCGCGAGCAGGCCGACCAGGAGCCCGTACCCGAACAGCACTGGCGCGAGCACAGTCGCCTTGGCGAGCACCACGTTCCGTCGTACGGGTGTCCATTGGACCGTCGAGCGGATGCTGCCGGTCGAGTACTCCGAGGTCACGGGCAGCATCGCGAAAGCAGCGATGACCACTTGCAGGATCAGCACCGAGCTGACGCCGACGCCACCGACCGCGGTCTGGCCGGGCACGTCGCCCAGCGGCTGGTGGGCGTTGTCGTAGGCAGTTGAGAAGCCGAACTGGATTCCGAGCAGCACAGTCAGTACTGCGCCGCCGACGAGGTTCAGCCAGGTCGACCGGACCGTCCACAGCTTGGTCCATTCGGACGCGATCGCTCCGGTCAGACCGCTCGACCTCTGCTTGACCGTGATGGTTGCCGTGCTCATCATTCTCCTGCCTTGACCAACTCGGGCTCAGTCTCAAGCTGAGGTTCAGGGGTACGCCGGATGCGGCGCCGATGCCGGATGACTTCCACGAGCACCGTCACGGCGAGCGCGAGACCGATGCCCAGCGCGACGCCCTTGAGCGGGTTGTCCTCGAACGCCTTGCCGCCGATGTAGCCGACCAGCGAGCAGTAGGCGCCCCAGGAGACGGCCGCGAGTGCAGCGAAGAAGGAGAAGTGGCGCAGTGGGTAGCGGACCGCGCCCATCGTCAGCGTGACGGCGGTGCGTCCACCTGGCACGTACCGCGCGACGACCAGGACCAGACCGCCGCGTTCTTCGAGTGCTTTCCGGGACCAGGCGACCATCGCGTACCGCTTGGTGCCCGGTTTGGCACGGTCCATCAGCCGTCCACCCGCGCCGCGGCCGAAGGCGTACGAGACATGGTCGCCGACGAAGGCGCCGGCGGCGGCCATCGCGATCACGCCGTACAGGTTGGGTCCGCCGGTCGCGGCGAAGACGCCGGCCATCACGACCAGGGTCTCGCTCGGGATGGCCGGGAAGAATCCGTCGAGAGCCGCGAAGCCGAACAGGGTGGCGTAGATCCACCAGGACGACATCAGGTCCTCCGCGAAGTGCAGGATCGCGTCCGTCACGACGCCACCGCCACGCCGTACTGGACGCTGTCGGCGGTGAGCTCCATATAGGCCTCTTCGAGCGAAGCCTGCTTGGTCCGAAGCTCGTGCAAGCGGATCCCGAGTTCATGGGCCAGATCGCCGACCCGCTCAGCCGGTACGCCGGTGACGATCAACTCGTCGGCGGACGAGTCGACCTGATCCGCTTCGCCGGCCAACCGCTCCCGCAGTACTGCGAGGTCCGTGGGCACCGGGATGCGGATATGCACCGCGCTCCGGGACGAGCCCGCGATCACCGTGCTGATCGGGGCGTCGGCGATGAGCCGGCCCCGGCCGATCACCACCAACTGGTCGGCCGTCAGCTGCATCTCGCTCATCAGATGACTGGACACGAAGACGGTCCGGCCCTCGCCGGCCAATGAGCGGATCAGATCGCGGACCCAGCGGACCCCATCCGGGTCGAGGCCGTTCACCGGCTCGTCGAACATCAGGATCTCGGGATCGCCGAGCAGTGCGCCGGCGATGCCGAGTCGCTGGCCCATCCCGAGCGAGTACTGACCGGCGCGCTTCCTTTCGACCGAGTCGAGGCCGACGGCCGAGATCACCTCGTCCACCCGGCTGACCGGGAGGCCGTTGCTGCGCGCCATCGCGATCAGGTGGTTGCGGGCGCTGCGGCGCGGATGCAGGGCTTTCGCGTCCAGCAAGGCTCCGACCTTGAGCAACGGCACCGGCCACTCGGCGTACGGGCGGCCGTCGACGAGCGCGGGCCCCGGCGGTGGGGGAGTCAAGGCCGAGGATCATCCGCATCGTGGTGGACTTGCCGGCGCCGTTCGGGCCGAGGAAGCCGGTCACCCGGCCGGGCGCGACGGTGAGGTCGAGAGCGTCGACGGCGGTGGTTTCGCCGTACCGCTTGGTGAGTCCTTCGAGGCTGATCACGAGGGCCCTTCCCTGGTTCGTAGTGTGGTTACGAACCTAGGAATCGCCAGGGGGTCGCACATCGGACTTCAGGCGGCACCGACCCCCGACTTTCGTCAGGTCCGGTGTCATCCGACGGGCCTGTGGATGGGGCGTCGGGGCGGGGCGGCGGAATGGATACCATCTGCGGTGTGACGGCCTGCAGTGGGCCGGCCTACCCGAGGAGTGAACGTGCCGGAAGTCAAGGTCCATCTGGTCGGCGTCGAGGGCGAGGCTGAGCGGAGTGTGACCGAGACGACGACGATCGGGGAGCTGTTCGCCGAGCTCTTCGGTCAGGATCGCTCCGCCATCGCCGCCAAGGTCAACGGCGAGCTGCGCGACCTCGCCAAGGTGGTCGAGGACGGTGACGAGATCGAGCCGGTGAAGAGCGACTCGGCCGACGGTCTCGCGATCATCCGGCACTCGACCGCGCACGTGCTGGCCCAGGCGGTGCAGGAGCTGTTCCCGGACGCGAAGCTGGGCATCGGCCCGCCGGTCGAGAACGGCTTCTACTACGACTTCGACGTGGCCACGCCGTTCACGCCGGACGACCTGACCAAGCTCGAGAAGAAGATGCAGCAGATCATCAAGGAGCGGCAGCGGTTCAGCCGCCGGGTGGTCTCCGACGACGACGCGCGCGCCGAGCTGGCCGCCGAGCCGTACAAGCTCGAGCTGATCGGGATCAAGGGCTCGGCCTCGGCCGACGCCGCCGAGGGTGCTTCGGTCGAGGTCGGCGCCGGTGAGCTGACGATCTACGACAACATCCGGCGCGACGACACCGTCGCCTGGAAGGACCTCTGTCGCGGCCCACACGTCCCGGCCACCGGCTATCTGGGCAACTTCAAGCTGATGCGCGTCGCCGCGGCGTACTGGCGGGGCAGCGAGAAGAACCAGCAACTGCAGCGCATCTACGGCACCGCCTGGGACAGCCGCGACGCGCTGAAGGCGTATCTCGCGCACCTGGAAGAGGCCGCCAAGCGCGACCACCGCAAGCTGGGCACCGAGCTCGACCTGTTCAGCTTCCCCGACGAGATCGGCTCCGGCCTCGCCGTCTTCCATCCGAAGGGCGGCGTCCTCCGCAAGGTGATGGAGGACTACTCCCGCCAGCGGCACGTCGAGGACGGCTACGAGTTCGTCTACACGCCGCACATCACCAAGGCGCAGCTGTTCCAGACCTCGGGTCACCTGGACTGGTACGCCGACGGGATGTACCCGCCCATGCACCTGGACGAGGAGCGCGGGCCGGACGGCGAGATCCGCAAGCAGGGTCAGGACTACTACCTGAAGCCGATGAACTGCCCGATGCACAACCTGATCTTCGACTCGCGCGGCCGGTCGTACCGCGAGCTGCCGATGCGGCTGTTCGAGTTCGGCACGGTGTACCGGCTGGAGAAGTCCGGCGTCATCCACGGGATGACCCGGGCCCGCGGCTTCACCCAGGACGACGCGCACATCTACTGCACCCGTGAGCAGATGCGCGACGAGCTCCGCGGCCTGCTGAACTTCGTGCTCGGCCTGCTGGCCGACTACGGGCTCGACGACTTCTACCTCGAGCTCTCGACCCGGAACCCGGAGAAGTCCGTCGGCTCCGACGAGGTCTGGGAGGAGGCGACCGAGACGCTGCGCGAGGTCGCCGAGGGCTCCGGGCCTGGAGCTGGTCCCCGACCCGGAGGGCGCCGCGTTCTACGGGCCGAAGATCTCCGTCCAGGCCCGCGACGCGATCGGCCGGACCTGGCAGATGTCGACGATCCAGCTGGACTTCAACCTGCCGGAGCGCTTCGAGCTCGAGTACACCGCCCCGGACGGCTCCCGGCAGCGCCCGGTGATGATCCACCGGGCCCTGTTCGGCTCGATCGAGCGGTTCGTCGCGGTGCTGACCGAGCACTACGCCGGGGTCTTCCCGCCGTGGCTCGCGCCGGTCCAGGTGATCGGCATCCCGATCACCGACGGCCACGTGGACTACCTGTACGAGGTGGCGGCGCAGCTCAAGGCCGAGGGGATCCGGATCGAGGTCGACGCTTCCGACGACCGGATGCAGAAGAAGATCCGGAACGCCCAGAAGGCGAAGGTGCCGTACATGCTGATCGCCGGTGACGAGGACATGGCCGCGGGCTCGGTCTCGTTCCGCTACCGCGACGGATCGCAGAAGAACGGCATCCCGATCGCCGACGCGGTCGCCGAGATCGTCGACACCGTCAAGAAGCGCGCCCAGGTATGACGGAAGGCCCGGTCCCGCCCGGCGCGGACGACCCAGGGGAGCCGGCTGCGTCGCCGTACGAGCCGGTGGAGTTGAGCGGGCAGGACGGGGTCGGGGCGCCGGATCCGTTCCTGCGGCTGTGGACGCCGCACCGGATGGCGTACATCGCGGGGGAGAACAAGCCGACCAGTACCGAGGCGGGGTCGGGGTGTCCGTTCTGCCGGATCCCGGGGTTGTCCGACGCCGACGGGCTGATCGCGGCGCGGGCGGGCGCGGCGTACGCGGTGCTGAACCTGTATCCGTACAACCCCGGTCACCTGATGGTCGTGCCGTACAGGCATGTCGCCGACTACACCGAGTTGACGCGGGCCGAGGTGGACGACGTGGCGAAGCTGACGCAGCAGGCGATGCGGGCGGTCCGGATCGTGTCGGCGGCGCACGGGTTCAACATCGGGATGAACCAGGGCGAGATCGCCGGCGCGGGCATCGCGGCGCACCTGCACCAGCATGTCGTGCCGAGGTGGGGCGGCGACACCAACTTCATGCCGGTCGTCGCCCAGACCAAGGTCCTCCCGCAACTCCTCTCCGACACCCGCGCC
Organism: Kribbella qitaiheensis; assembly: GCF_014217565.1. Classification (NCBI taxonomy): domain Bacteria; kingdom Bacillati; phylum Actinomycetota; class Actinomycetes; order Propionibacteriales; family Kribbellaceae; genus Kribbella; species Kribbella qitaiheensis. Next base: position 1,199,454 of record NZ_CP043661.1, on the reverse strand, counting down.
CTACTCGCCAAGTCCTGGCCGACGGACTGAACAACTGCCCGCCTTTTATCGGATGAAAAGGGGCAGGAGTGGGCCGACGATGCCTATCAGGGTGTCGAGGCTGACGGGGCGGGCGGGGGCGGTGAGGCCAGTCACGCGGACGACGCGGCGGCCTTCGCGGAAGACGAGTTCGCCCTGGTCGGGCAGGTAGTAGCCGGGCGCGCCGATGGGAGCGAAGGCCGGCGGGGGAGTCGTGGCCGCCTCCGGGATGGTGTCGGGGTAGAACGACTCGACGATCGACACGGTCGCGTCGAACGTCCCCCAGATGCAGGTCAACGCCCCCTTCACCCGATAGTCCCGCCGCAGCTGCACCTGCGCACCGACGAATCGCTCGGCCACCGACGTGGACACCTGGCAGGCCGAGTCCGCCTGCCGAGCACCACGCAGTACGGCCGGTACTGCGGCGCGCACCGCCCGGCCGATCGCGACCGCCTTGGCGCGATCGATCCCGGTCGCCGTACTGCGGTCGATCCCGCCCGGCGAAGTGATCCGGATCACCCGGTCGCCGGCCGCGAAGACCATGCGGGCGGCGCCGAGCCGCGCGTCCGGGCCGAGTTCGGGCACGGCCCGGTTGAGCCCGCTGGCAAGACGGCTGAGTGAATCGGGCTGCTTCGGGAGCGCGCTGATCCCGATCTGTACCGGTCGGTCGTCGAGCAGCAGCGTGCACAGATCGAGCGCAGGCAGGCCGGCGTCACTCCAGGCGAACGGTTTCGCAGTGACCTTGACGCCGAGTTCCTTGCCGAGGCCGGCGCTGATCGCAGTACAGACCTGCGGACCGGGTGCGCCCGCAGTGCCGTCGAGGCTCTCCGGTTGCGGTGGAGCGACCACCGTCGGCACCACCACCGGCGGCCGGCTCGATGGTGGCCGGGCCTGATCCGCCCTCCGCGCCACGGAGCAACCGGCGGTCGTCAGGAAGACGAGCAGGAGGGCGAGGAGGAGCCGTGCCGCGGCGGAACGTCGTACGGTCATTTCGCCTCCCAGTGAGGCAATGGTGCGCCTTCGGGGTGGCGCTGTCACCCGATCGTCCGGTGCCTGGTCTACGATCGCGTCGCCATGCTTAACAGATTCCGGCAGTTCTGGACCAAGGTGATCGCACCGATCGCCAACCTCTTGCTGAAGCTCGGCGTGAGCGCCGACGCGGTCACACTGGTCGGCACCATCGGTGTCTGCGCCGGTGCGCTGATCTTTTTCCCGCGCGGCCATATCTGGCTGGGTGCCGTGGTGATCACGTGTTTCGTCTTCTCCGATCTGATCGACGGCTACATGGCCCGCACCTCGGGTACGTCGTCGAAGTGGGGTTCGTACCTGGACTCCACGCTGGACCGGCTCGGCGACGGCGCGATCTTCGGCGGCCTCGTCCTGTACTACGCGGGCAGCGCGGGCCACTCCCGATGGATGGCCGCGGTCACCCTGTGGGCGCTGGTGATGGGCGCGACCACGTCGTACGCACGGGCCAAGGCCGAAAGCCTCGGGCTGAAGGCCAGCGGCGGACTCGCCGAGCGCTCGGACCGGCTGGTCGCCGTGCTCGTGATCGGCTTCTTCTCCGATGTGCTCAACCTGCCGATCCTGCTGAAGATCGTCCTTTGGGCACTCGCGGTCGCCAGCACGATCACGGTCATCCAGCGCACCCTGAACGTCCGCAAACAGGTCCTCGCCGACCCCGCCAACGCCGGCCTCGGCACGCCGCCCCCGCCACCAGGTGACGGCCAGTCGCCGCCGGCGACCCACTGAGCTGTGGATGCTCTGCGCCAGCGCGCTGTCGATCTGGCATTCGCGCTGGCCTGGACGCTCGTACGCCGGTTGCCCGAGTCGGTCGTCACCTGGCTGTTCAACCGTGTCGCCGCCTTCGTTGTGCGGCGGAACGGGCGGGGTGTGCAACAACTGCGCTCCAACCTGGCTGTAGTACGACCGAGTGCTGAGCCGGCGGAGCTGGATGCGCTGACCGCGGCCGGGATGCGCTCGTACCTGCGCTACTGGCAGGAGGCGTTCCGGCTGCCCGAGTGGGACGACGAGCGGATCGTCGGCCGGGTCCGGACCGTCAACGAGAAGCTGCTCCGCGACGCGCACGAGGTGGGCCGCGGTGTGATCTGCGCCCTCCCACACCTGGCGAACTACGACCACGCGGGCGCCTGGGCCGGACGGACCGGGATGCCGGTCTCGACGGTGGCCGAGCGGTTGCGGCCGGAGTCGCTGTTCGACCGGTTCGTCGCCTACCGGAAGAAGCTCGGCATGGAGGTGCTGGCGCTCACCGGCAGCGACGACCACGTGTTCGGCGTACTGGCGGAGCGCCTTCGCGCCGGCGGGTTCGTCTGCCTGGTGGCCGATCGGGACCTGTCGGAGCGCGGCGTACCGGTGGACTTCTTCGGCCGGAAGACCCGGATGCCGGCCGGCCCGGCCGCGTTGAGCGTCCGCACCGGCGCGCCGCTGATCCCGGCCACGCTGCACTACGACGGCCCTGACCTGGTGATCACCTTCCACGAGACGATCGAGCGGGGTGGTCCCGCGGCGATGACGCAGCGTTGCGCGGACGCCTTCGCCGAGGGGATCGCCGCCCACCCGCAGGACTGGCACATGCTGCAACGGATCTTCGTGGACTGATGCGGAGTGGACTGGTGAAGGTCGGTCTGGTCTGCCCATACTCCCTGGGTACGCCGGGGGGAGTGCAGAACCACGTTCGCGATCTCGCCGAGGCGCTGCTGTCGCGCGGCCACGAGGTGTCGGTGCTGGCCCCGGTCGACGAGGAGCATCCAGCGCCGCCGTACGTCGTGAGCGCGGGTCATGCCGTCGGCGTGCCCTACAACGGCTCGGTCGCGCGGGTGACCTTCGGCCCTCGTACTGCGGCCCGGGTCCGGGCGTGGCTTGCCGATGGCGCCTTCGATGTCGTCCACGTCCACGAGCCGACGACGCCGAGCGCCTCGATCATCGCGCTCTGGTCCGGCGACGGTCCCTTCGTCGCGACGTTCCACACTTGGCAGGTGCGATCGCGGGCAATGAGCGCGGCCGCGGGACTGCTGCGACCGGCGCTGGAGAAGCTCGACGCCCGGATCGCGGTGTCGGAGAACGCCCGCTCGATGATGGTCCAGCACATCGGCGGCGAGGCGGTGGTGATCCCGAACGGCCTCTACACCGCTCGCTTCCACGGCCGGCCGCGACCGGAGTGGCAAGGGGCCGACGGCACGATCAGCTTCCTCGGCCGGATGGACGAGCCGCGCAAGGGGCTGGCCGTCCTGCTCGCCGCCGTGCCTCACCTAGTCACCGAACGGCCGAACCTCCGCGTGCTAGTCGCGGGCGCGGGTCAGGCGGACGATGCGCGGCGGTCCCTGCCCGAGTTCTGCCGGGAGAACGTTCTGTTTCTCGGCGCGATCGACGATGTCGCCCGGGCGGACATGTTCGCCGGTTCCGATGTGTACGTCGCTCCGCACCTCGGCGGGGAGAGCTTCGGCATCGTGCTGCTGGAGGCGATGGCCTCCGGTGCGCCTGTCCTGGCGAGTGACCTGGCGGCCTTCCGACAGGTGCTCGATGGCGGCCGACTGGGGGAGTTGTTCGAGCCAGGCAACGCCGCAGCACTCGCCAACCAGGCCTCGCGGCTCCTCGGTTCACCCGACGAACGCGACAAGCTCCGCGAGGCCGGGCGCGCCGCAGTACGGCGGTATGACTGGGAAGTGCTGATCGGCGAGCTTGTGGCCGTCTACGAGTTGGTCGCTCGCCGCTAGCGGAGTTCTGCGGCCGTGCTGGCGATGGCGTCCAAGTCGCCGGGGGTCGGGTGCCAGGGGAGCTCGAGCGGGTCGTCCTTGTAGCGGGGGATGACGTGCAGATGGGTGTGGAACACGCTTTGCCAGGCGTCGGCGCCGATGCAGCTGAGTAGGTTCGCGCCGTCGGCGTCGAGACGCTCGATGACCCGGGAGATGAGCGACTGGGCCAGCAGGGTCGCCGCGGTGAGGTCTTCGGGTGCGCACTCCCGCAGATCCGTGGAGTGCGCCCGGGGGATCACCAGCAGATGTCCGCGAGTGGCCGGGCTGATGTCCATGAAGGCGATCGCCCGGTCGTTCGACGCCACCTGCTGCGAAGGAATGGTGCCCGCGACGATCCCGCAGAAAAGACAGTTCTCACTCATCCCGTCACCCTAAGGGCCGGTCAGGCTTCCCCGGAGACCGGGGACAATCGTGGTGTGGCTGGCCTAAGCTGCGTTCGCCCGACCCGATCAGTGACCAGGAGCCCGATGTCCGACGAACTGCTGCGCCCGACCATCGGCGCCGGCGTCGACATGGCCGTGCGTCCCTGGCGGCTGATGTCGCAGACGTACGTCGCCTTCTTCGGCGGCGTCATCTCCACGACCGTGATCGCGTTCCTGAACGCCCGCCGGCTCGGTGTCGAGCCTTCGAAGCGCCGGTTGATCCTGCTGGCCGGTCTGGCCGGCCTGATCGTGGCCGCGGTGGTCATCGCGCTACTCGACACCGCTACGACGAGCGGCATCCGGGTCGCTATCCGCGTCGTCGCAGTTGTCACCTGCCTCGCCCAGCTCAGGATCCAGCGCCCGATGGACCGGGCCTTCCAGTTGCGTGGCCAGGACTACCGCTCGCTGTGGGGTCCGGGGATCGCTGCCGTGATCGGCGGCGGTCTGATCGAGGCGGTCCTGCTCGCCGGCGTGGCGGTGCTGCTGTGAGTGAGCCAACCGAGTCCCGGTTGCAGATGGCGGGTCATTGGCTGCAGATCGGTCACCCCGAACGCACTCTCGACGAGCTTCAGGGTCTATGGGGCGATGCCGCCCTCGACTACCGGGCCTACCTCTTCCGGGGTGCGGCGCTGCACGCACTGGACCGCAATACCGAAGCTATCGACGTACTGCGTGATGGCTTGTCCCACTACGGCCAGTCGCCTCTCTTGCTCCAGATCCTGGGCTCGGCGCTGCGGGCCGAGGGTCGTTTGCCGGAGGCCGAGTCGGTCTTCCTGCAAGGGCTCAGCATCGATCCGAACGAGCCGGATCTGCTGATCGGCTACGCGATGGTCTGCCTGGCCGCGGGTCAGGCCGAGAAGGCTGGTGCGTTGGTCGAACGCGCTGCCTCGCAGGCTCCCGAGAGCGCTGCCGTCTCCGCGGCCCGGGCGCAGGTCGCCTTCGCGCTCGGCAAGGACAAGGAGATGTTCCGGCACACCGAGGAAGCGCTCTCCTACGATCCCGAGGATCCGAACGCGCGAGCGCTGCACGGTACTGCGTCGATGCTCACCGGCGATCCGCGGACGGGATACCGCTCTCTCGCGTCCGCGGCGGCGGCTCATCCAGGTGAGGCGGATCTCCGCGACGCGGCCCGCAACGCCAAGCTGGCGAACCACCCGCTGCTCCGGCCGTTGCGCCCGCTCCAACGGTTCAATCCGCTGGTCGTCTGGGTCTGCGTGGTGGCTGTGATCTACGGTCTGCGCGCTGCGCATCTCGGTGCCGCCTCGGCTGCCGTGGCGATAGCGTGGTTCGCGTTCTGTGTGTACTCGTGGGTCGCGCCGCCGCTGGTACGACGCTGGATCAACCGAAGGTGGGGTTCATGACCGACGACCGGATCTCCGCGCTGCGCAAGGCGGTGGAGACGAACCCGGACGACGTGCTGCTGCGGCTCGTTCTGGCGGAGTCCCTCGTCACGGCGGGCGAGACCGAGGCGGCGCTCGATCAGTACGTCGTACTGCTCGATCAGCAAGGCGTCCCTGACGATCAGCTGGTGACGGTCGGCGAGTTGGCAGCGGCGAACGGGCGACTCGCGTTGTTGCGGAGCTGCCTCGAAACCGCGCGGCAGGTCGGCGTGGTCGAGGGGACCGGGCGGTTGCAGCAGTTGGTGGACGAGATGATCTCCAGCCGCAGCGGCGTCAAGGTGAAGCTCGGGCCTGAGGCCGCCGAGGACCTCGCCGGCGACGTGTCGAAGGAGCTCACCACCTTCGACCAGGTCGGTGGGATGGAAGAGATCAAGCGGGTCATCCACCGGATGGTCATCCTCCCGCTGAGCCGGCCGGAGCTGTACGAGAAGTACGGGCGCCGGTCCGGCGGCGGCGTGATGCTCTACGGTCCGCCTGGTTGCGGGAAGACGCTGCTGGCGCGGGCAACCGCCGGCGAGTGCGGTCTGCCGTTCGTGAACGTCCGGATCGAGGACGTGATGGATCCGTACCTCGGTGTCTCGGAGCGGAATCTGCATGCCGCCTTCGAGCGCGCCCGGGCCAACGCGCCGTGCGTGTTGTTCCTGGACGAGCTGGATGCGCTGGCCTTCGCCCGGCACAAGCACGGCGGCTCGGAGTCACGCCGGCTGGTCGACGTACTGCTGCAGGAACTCGACGCGATCGGCTCCGACAACGACGGGCTGCTGGTCCTGGCCGCGACGAACGCGCCGTGGGACGTCGACGAAGCGATGCTGCGGCCGGGGCGGTTCGACCGGGTCATCTTCGTGCCGCCGCCGGACGAACCGGCCCGCGCGGACATCCTCAAGGTGCTGCTGAAGGACGTCCCGGCGGATGAGCTCGATCTGTCCGCGCTGGCGAAGGAGGCACCGATGTTCAGCGGTGCCGATCTGCGTGCGCTGGTGGAACGCTCGGTCGACCGGGTGATCGACGAGGCGCTCGCGACCGGTGGCGAGCCGCCGCTGTCGATGCGACACCTCACCGAAGCGCTGGCGACCGTGAAGCCGTCGACGCTGGACTGGTTGCACCGGGTCCGCTCGTACATCGAGTTCGCCAACCAGGCCGAGCGGTACGACGACGTGGCGGCGTACCTCCGCAGCAAAGACGTCCGCCGCCGACTGTCCTAGTTGTACGGGGTGGTCAGGCGGACGACTTGACTCTCGCGGCGGCGGAATCGGGCATGGCCTCGTAGCGGGCGAAGGTTCGTGAGAACGACGCGGCGCCGTGGGAGAGCGATCTCAGGTCGATCGAGTAGCGGGTGATCTCGACCTGCGGGACCTCGGCCTTGACCAGCGTCCGGTTGTCGCCGACGCGTTCGGTCCCGAGCAGCCGGCCGCGGCGTCCGGACAGATCGCTCATCACCGAGCCGACCAGGTCGTCGGGAACCAGCACCGACACGAGATCCACGGGCTCCAGCAGATTCACCTTGGTCGCGTTGGCCGCTTCGCGCAGCGCGAGCCCGCCGGCCATCTGGAACGCCATGTCCGACGAGTCGACGCTGTGCGCCTTGCCGTCGAGCAGCGTCACCCGGATGTTGACCATCGGATATCCGGCGCCGACACCCCTCTCCATCTGAGCGCGAATGCCCTTCTCGACACTCGGGATGAACTGCCGCGGCACCGACCCGCCGACCACCTTGTCGACGAACTCGAACTCGTTGCCCTCCGGCAGCGGCTCCACCTCGATATCGCAAACGGCGTACTGACCATGGCCGCCGGACTGCTTCACATGGCGGCCGTGCCCCTTCGCCTTGCCGCCGAAGGTCTCCCGCAACGGCACTCGAAGCTCCACCGTGTCCACAGTTACGCCGTACCGGTTGGCAAGCGCATCGAGTACGACGTCCGAATGCGCCTCGCCCATGCACCACAGGACGATCTGGTGGGTCTCCGGGTTCTGCTCGATCCGCAGGGTCGGATCCTCCGCGGCAAGTCGCTGCAGGCCGACCGACAACTTGTCTTCGTCGGTCTTCGCATGCGCTTGTACTGCGATCGGCAACAGCGGCTCGGGCATGTTCCACGGCCTGAGCAGCAGCGGCTCGGCCTTGTCGGACAGGGTGTCGCCGGTCTCGGCACGAGTCAGCCGGCCGATCGCGCACAGATCTCCCGCGACCACCGACGGGGCGGGTCGTTGTTGCTTGCCCAGTGGGAAGGACAGCGTGCCGATGCGCTCGTCCTCGTCGTGGTCGGCATGGGTGTTGCCCTCGCCGAAGAAGGACGTGAAATGGCCCGACACGTGAACCGTCGTGTCGGGCCTGATGGTGCCGGAGAACACCCGGACCAGGCTGACCCTGCCGACGTACGGGTCCGACGTCGTCTTCACCACCTCGGCGAGCAGCGGGCCGTTCGGGTCGCAGGGCAGCTTCTTCTTCGGTACGCCGTGGGGCGAGAACACCTCGGGCACCTGGTGCTCGGGCGGCGACGGGAATCCGCTGGTCGCGACTTCGAGCAGCTCCATCGTGCCGACGGCGGTGCCGCTGCAGACCGGGATGACCGGGAAGAAGGATCCGCGAGCAACAGCTCTCTCGAGATCCTCGATCAGCACGTCCTGGCCGATCTCCTCACCGCCGAGATAGCGGTCCATCAGCGACTCGTCCTCGGACTCCTCGATGATGCCTTCGATCAGGGTGCCGCGCAGCACTTCGAGCTCGTCCGCGTACGCCGGGTCGGGATCGCGGGTGCTCCGCTTGCCGCCTTCATACTGGTACTGCGTCTGGGAGAGCAACCCGACCAGGCCGTCGCCGGTCGGCAGGTAGAGCGGCAGAACCTTGTCCCCGAACGCGTTCTGGGCAGCGGAGAGCGCGTTCTCGTAGTTGGCCCGGGCATGGTCGAGTTTGGTGATCACGACGGCCCCGCGGCATCCCGACCTGGTCGCACTCCTGCCACAGCGCCTTGGTCGGTTCGTCGACGGTGTCGTTCGCCGGGATCACGAAGAGAGCGCAATCCGCCGCTCTCAAGCCGGCCCGCAGCTCGCCGACGAAATCGGCGTACCCCGGGGTGTCGATCAGGTTCACCTTGATCCCGGCATGGGGGAGCGGTGCGAGCGCTAGGCCCACGGACCGCTGCTGCCGGATCTCCGCCTCGTCGCTGTCACACACCGTCGTGCCGTCGAGGACGGACCCCGGTCTGGTCAGCACCCCGGAGGCGACCAGTAGCGCCTCGACGAGGGTGGTCTTGCCGGCCCCCGACGGCCCGACCAGCACCACGTTCCGGATGGCGGCCGGGCTGTCCGCACTGGGAGCGGCTCCGGCGCCCTGAGAAGTATTCGCCTTGTCTGCCATGACGTTCCTCCTAGTTAAGCCACAATTCCGCAACCCCCCACCCAACACAACCCCCGCGCCCCGACTCCCTCCCCCCCACTCACATCGGGACCAGGTCCGCCTTTGAGCACGAGATGAGCACCTCCAGCCGAAGATCTACCCACCCCATGCACAAGGGCGCCACGACTGGGGCAGCCGGACCTGGGTGCCGGGGTGCTTGTGCTTGGGGTGAGTACGTCCCGACTGAGGTGTGCTGAGGGCGTGCACAGAGGCGGCTGGCTGACCCGGGCGGAGCGGGAGCGCCCACTGGATCGGTGCCGTGGGGCCCGCGCCCGCCGCCGGCGGCGGTTAGGGGACTGGGGCGGTGCTGGGGGAGCCGACGGGAGCTGCGGCGGTGGCGGAGCCGACGGGAGCTGCGGCGGTGGGGGAGCCGACGGGAGCTGCGGCGGTGGGGGAGCCGACGAGGGCTGCCGCGGCGGGGGAGGTGTGCGTGGTGACGGCGGTTAGGAGGGAGTGGAGGTCGTCGGGGTGTAGGCGTGAAGTGGTCTGCCGGGTGGTCCTCAAGTGTTCTAGTTCGGCGCGTAGGTGGGCGATCTCTATGGCGTCCTCGGTCCGCCGACGGTCGGCCAGCTCCTCGATCCGGGTCTTCTCCGCTGCAGCCTCGCGAAGGGCATCTGCCGCTGTCAGCTGCGCGGTCTCGAGTGTGAGGTTCGCCTGCTCAAGAGATTGTTCGGCAGCGGTGAGTTGGTCCTTCAGCGCTAGCCGTCTCGTGTCTGCCTGCATCTGGGCCGCTTCGGACGCGCGTAGGCGGTCCCGCTCGTTGGTCAGCTCGGCGCGCAACGAATCGCGGTCTGCTTGAGCGGCGTCTCGTTCTGCTGACGCGCGCTCAGCCAGTACGGCCGCGCGCTCGGCCTGTACTGCGGTGTCGCGCGCCTCTCGCTCGGCGCCGACAGCGCGCTCTTCCAGCCGTACGGCGTGGAGCTCGGCGGCCCGTTGGGCGGTGGTTGCGTGGTCGGCCTCTTGGCGGGCAGCGCCGAGGGTCTCGGTCGCCTGTAGTGCCTGGCGCGCTGCGGCGTTGGCACGCTCTACAGCTTCGGCGCGCTCCTTCGCAGACCGCTCCGCTGCAGCCGCACTTTGCCGGGCGCGGTTCTCTGCCTGCTCGCGCGCTTCCTCGGCAGCTACTCGAGTGCGCTCCGCCTCCGCGACCTGTCCGTGCGCGGTTTCCACAGCAGCAACAGCAGCAGCCTCGACCTCATCCAGTCGCGCCGTCACCGATGCCAGTGCTGCGGTCAGGGCATCCACCGGTCCCCGTACTGCGTCCAGGTGGTCGCGCAGTCGCTCGGCGTCCAGCCGAAACGTGTTGCTCCCGGCGTCCAGCCCCAGCGCACCCAACGCCTCCCGCTCAGCCCGCGCCATCTGCGAGCAATTCCGGCCGCCCTCCCAGCGGGTGTCCCGGCAGAAACTCCGCGGCCGTCCGCCCTGCATCCCAGGCGCCGGTAGTTCTGCCCGGCACTTGCTGTAGCCGCATCGCCCAGCGTCCTCACGCCCCACAGTTTCCATGCCCGGAGCGTAGGAGTTAGCAATTACAAAACCGCATAACCGGTACGGCGTTTCCAAAACCAAACCAAATACGCACGAAACCAGCGTTTCGTGGGCGCGACGATCGATCGACCCGAAACGGCGCTACGAGGGGTGTCGGTAAGGAACGTGTCACCAGCGGCAAACGAGCCCGGATTTGGCGGTGACGCAGTCCCCGGTACTGCAGCAGCGGCTGCAGGGTGCGGTCGTGACCCGTCCGTCGATCGCCGTGGGTCAGCGGTACAGCAGTTGGTGCCAAGGATGTGATCAGGCTTGAGCGGCAACGGAGCGTCAGTGGCGTCAGCGGGCCGATCAGGGTCGAGTTACCGGCATCCAGCGTTCCGATGCAGGTGGTCTCTGTGGACCCGATGCCGTCTACGGCTTCGACAGGTGCCGGTAGATCGTGGGGCGGGTGACGCCGAATTCGGCTGCGATCTCGGCGACGGTGTAGCGCCGCCTTCCGTCCTCGGCAACTTCTTCGTACATCTGACGGCAGGGCTGATAGCGGTACCGGTCGGTGCTGATGCGGCCGAAGTGTCCTGCGTCTACCGAGCGACGGGCACGAGTCTGGGACTGGCCATCGGAGCAACCACCCTGCTGGCCATGGCCGCCCTCGCCTGCGTACTCGCACTGCGTCGCCGTCAGCTGGCCACGGCGGCGTAGTACTACCGCCGCCGTGGCCAGTGAGTGCGCTGCTGCCGCGGGCCTCAGCTCACTTGATCGCGGCCGGCGGGACCTGCGGGGTGTTGTCGGTCCAGCCCGAGAGCAGGACCGTGCTGTCGCCGTTCTTGCCGCCGGTGTGGCGGCTGCTCAGCAGCTTGCCGGTCTTCGGTTGGATGATCAGCTGCAGCTCGAGCTGGTACTGCGGGAAGGAGAAGCTCACGGCCGTCCCCTGCCTGCCGACCAGGTCGCTCACGTTCGGCGTGACCGTGGCGCCCGGCAGGCCGGCCAGCAATCGGAACGCCGCTGCCCGGACCTTGGGCAGAGCAGGCGTGTTGCTGAGCAGACCGGAAGAGATCTGCGCGAGTGCCGACACCTCGGAGGCGTCAGGAGCTAGCTCGCTCTGTGCCTTCAGCAGTACCGAACGCAGTGCCGCGGGATCGGTCGGCAGTGCCAGGACGTCCCGCAACGTTGCGTGCAGTCCGAGTGCGGAGTACAGGTCGGCCCCGTTCTGCAGCTCGGTCAGCTGTCCCTTGCCCGGCTTGGTCGACAGGATCAGGTCGTGCTTGTCGACGGTGTCGCTCGGCCCGGTGTTCCAGCTGGTCGGCGCACCCGCCCGCTTCCAGGCCGCTGTGTCGGCAGCCGTCGCCGGCCGCGCACCAAGCGAGCGATAGCCCACGAACGCGGTCCCGCCCTTCAGCCCGGTCCACTGCTCCGTCACTCGCAGTTCCCGCAGCTTATATCCACCGGGGCCGGCCGGCTGCGACCCGCAGCATGTCACCCGGCCGTCGCTCGTCACGGTCCACTCACCGCTGTAGACGGTCCGGACCCGGAAGTACTTGCCCGCCGTCGCTTCGGCCTTCTCCTCCTGGGCCGCGGCGACCAGCAGCAGCTCGCCGGCCGTCGACACCTTCGCCGGCCCGTCCGAGCTGGTGACCGCCCCAGGCGGCGCCGCAACGGTGGAACCGGAGCCACCCGACATCACGAGTGGTACTGCGAGCGCGGCGATGGTTACCACCGCGGCTCCGGCCGTCAGACCAGCCCCGGTGAACCGGCGGCGGCGCGCGGCCTTCTTGGACCGGTTGAGGTCGGCGGCGACCTCGGTGTCCGTGGCGGCCGTCTCGTATCCGGCGGCCTGGTCGAGCAGGTTCTTCAGGTCAGTCATCGCACGTGCTCCAAAGTGTCCAGGGGTTCGGTCATGAGGTCGCGCAACGTGTCCAGCCCACGAGCGGTCTGGCTCTTCACGGTGCCTTGGCTGCACGTCATCAGCTCCGCGACCGTCGCCACGTCCAGATCGGCGAAGAACCGCAGAACGACGGCGGCCCGCTGCCGCTTCGGCAGCTCCGCCAAGGCCGCCAGGATGGTCAGCCGGTCCTCGGCGCCGCTACCACTGCCGGCCGGTGGCCCGGCCTCGGCCAGCTCCTCGGTCAACGTCTCGCGATGACGCCAGAACCGGCGCTTCTCGTCGATAAAGACGTTCACCAGGATCTTGTCGGCGTACCGGGCGGCGCCGACCTCCGGCCGGACCGCTCCCCACTTCAGGTACAGCTTGGTGAGAGCGGTCTGCACCAGGTCTTCGGCCCAGTGCACGTCACCGGTGGCCAGCAGCCGCGCCAGGCGGATCATCCGCCCTCGATCGCTGTGCACGTAGCTGGTAAATTCCTTGTCGCGGTCGGTGGCCACGCATCCTCCGGGTCGTCTCGGGCGCTTTCTCACCGTTTAGTACCGGTTGGCGCGATGCTCCGGTTGCATCGAGGGTCCGGATCTGGCGGTTGGAGTTCATCCCGTCCTGGAGTGTCACGGCGTCTCTTCGGGCTGCTGCAGCGGCTGTCTCGGCGTGCTGGCGGGCTTGTTCTTCCAGGGCGACCACTCGCATCGCAGAGGCGCAGCTCCAGCTCGTCCATCACCACCGCAGCCAGATCCTGGCGGGTGGCGACCTGATCCGGCGTCGCGTGGCGGGGTTCGCGGTCGATTGCACACAGGGTGCCCAGGTTGTGCCCGTCGTTGGTGGTCAGCGGGATGCCGAGGTAGAAGCGCAGACCCAGTGATCCGGTCACCAGGGGATTGAGGAGGGTGCGGGGGTCGACGGCAGCGTTGGAAATCTCCCACGGTTCACCCTGCAGGATCGCGGAGGCGCACAATCCCGGTTCGCGGTCGATCTGGTCGACGTCGAGGCCGTAGCGGGACTTGACCAGATCCGGTCGCTGTCGACCAGGGTGACGATCGAGATCGGCACCTGCAGGTACCGGGCGGCCAGCGCGGTGGTTCGATCGAACGCGCCGCCGGGCGGGACCGGCCAGTGGAGACGGGCTGCTTCAGGTGGCCCGGGGGCGTAGTCCGGTCAGGGTGTTGTCGATGAGGTCGGGGACGTCCTGCGGGTGCAGGGTGTCGGTGCCGAGCAGGAGCCGGTAGTACATCGCTCCGTAGATCATCTCGACCATGGTCCGGGTGGGGATGTCGGCGCGGAGCTGGCCGGCGGCTATGGCGTGGTCGAGGCGGGCTTGGCAGGCTCGGGTGGGTGGTTCGACGAGGGCGTCCAGGATGGCCGCGCCGATGGCCGGGGTGCTCTGGGCTTCACCGATCAGGCCCCGGAAGACGGTGCCCACGTCGCCGATGAGCAGCCTGATGACCTCGGTCATCTGGGTGCACAGGTCGGCGCGGATGTCACCGGTGTCGGGGAAGTCGATCGCGTCGCTGATGCGGTCCTTCAGCGCGTCGAGGGTGAGAGCGCCCTTGGACGGCCACCAGCGATAGATCGTGGTCTTGCCGACGTCGGCTGTTTTGGCGATGGCTTCGATTGTCACGTGAGCGTAGCCGTTGCGCGCGATCAGCTCGTTGGTGGCGTCAAGGATGGCCCTGCGGGACTGGGCGTTGCGGCGCTCCGGCTTTGAGCCAGGGTTCATGGCTCGATACTACCGCACAGACGCTACGACACGTTTCGTATTGACGCGCGGTCGGCCGTTGATCTACCATCTAAACGCAATGCAACGCTACGTAGCGTGTCGTTTGAGGGAGATGAACTCGATGCCCTCGAACGACAAGACAATCACCCCCCAGATCGGGGCGGCGACACATGCGCCGGGGTGGCGTCCGTATCTGCCGGGATGCTCGGCCGGGCACATAACCACCCATGCATCACATGATCATCCATATTTGAGGAGTAGGACATGAAGGCACACGTCAGCTCGATTCTTCTTGGTGTCAGGGACATGGACCGGGCCAAGCAGTTCTACGTCGAGGGGCTCGGCTGGAAGATCCAGAGCGACTACCGCATCTCGGTGTTCTTCGAAGCGGACGGCGCCTCGCCCGTCGGCTTCTACGGCCGCGAAGGCCTGGCCGGCCAGGTGGGCACGGACCAGGAAGGCAGCGGTTTCAGCGGGCTGGTTCTGACCTATGTCGTCCGTAGTGAGGTCCGGGTCGATGAGGTGATGGCGGAGGCGGAGAAGGCCGGCGCCACGGTCCTCAAGCCCGCCGGTGCTCTGCCGTGGGGCGGGTACGGCGGTACCTTCGCCGATCCGGACGGCTACATCTGGAGTGTCGGCTACAGCGCCCAAGGAACCGACCAGCCCTACGCGGAGTAGCCGCGGTCTTTGTCTCCCAGCCCGTCCGGGACGGCGGGCCGCCTGCCGCCGCCGTCCCGGACAGCTGTGACCCTGGCAGGACGAACAGGAGGAGATCATGAAGTTTCGGGCCTACGTCGAGCCGCCTGAGCCCATGCGGGGTCTGGAAGTTCCGTCCGAGGTGGTAGCGGCGCTCGGCGGGGCGCGCGTCCGCCGGTGACGATCACGGTCAACGGGCATTGCTGGAGGAGCCGCGTCGCCATCTTGCGCGGCCGTCACCTGCTCGGTCTCAGCAACGCCGCCGGTGTGGCGATCGGCGACGAGGTCGAGGTGGAACTGGTCCTCCGTCACCCGCTGCCCGCAGTGATCCGGATCCTCGCGGTCACCTGGCTGCACCGGATCCTGCACGTCGAGCGGACCCCGCTGCCGATCTCAGCCTGAGTACTACGGCCCCGCCCGCCGCTCGCCGGGCGGGCGGGGATCGAACCCTCAGCCCTCGGAAGCCCGCTTCAGCGTGTCCAGCGACTCGACCAGCACGGCGCCGAGCTTCTTGGAGTTGAAGAAGAGGCCGAAGAGCGGGCCGGCCATCGACTCCTCGACGACGACCCGGGTGGAGTTCTCGCCGGTGGACTCCAGGGTGAAGCGGTGGACGACCTTGGCGCCGAAGGCCGCGCCTGTCCAGGCGATCTCGTGCGGGCCGTCGACGACGGCGAAGCGCGCCTTCATCTTCGCGCCGCTTTTGGCCCGGGTGAACCGGCCATCGACCGTGACGCCGTTCTCAAGCTGGATGTCCTTCACGCCGGGCTCGAGGTTGGTGTCCCAGCTCGGGACATCGCTCAGTTTCTGCCAGACCCGCTCGATCGGCGCCGCGATGACGATCTCCCGGCGCCCCTGGATCGCGGCCCGGTCGTCGATCCGGCTCTTCTTCGCGTACTCCTCGTGCAGGACAGTGATCGACGGGCCGGTGTAGAAAAGCGAGTTGGTCATCTGCCATCCTTCGTTGATGCAACTCCGCGTTGCAATTACGCCGGACTATGCCACCCCGCAGGGGCGGCCGCCGTGCGGACACTATTCTCCGGCGCGCAGTCCTACCCGGAGGTCGCCCAGGTCATGCGAGCGTTCTTGGCCGGCCGCCTGGCGAAGGTCGCGCCGACCCCGCGGCAGCCGTAGTACTGATTGCAGCCCGGGCCGGAATGTTCGTTGTGATCTAAGCCGCTGGTGACACTACGCCGGCCACCCGTCGGCGACGGAGTCGAATGCGCTGTTCCGGCCCCGTACGGCGATATGAGCTAACGGCCATGGCCTGGCGGTGCGGCAGGTGCGACGGGGCGGTCGACGTCCTGGTCCACTCACCGCACTGCCCGAACAACCGCGACCAGGACGCGAGCGTGAGCCTGGTCGACTGGTCGACTGTTCACCAGCCGCAGCGCCGCCCGGATCCGCGAGACGACGATGCCTGACCGAGCACGGCGCATTGACTCGGCCGTGGTCCGGCTGCCCGCCGATCTGGCCGGCCCGGTCGACGTCGAGCTGACTCACTCGGTGGAGACCATCCCGACCCGTTTCAAGCCCGGCTCGATCGCGCTGAACCCAAATGGGACGGCTACATTCACTGAACCCCGTCAAGGTGTGATCCCAGGACGTAGCTTTCGCTGCGGAAGCTCGTGCACCAAGTGTCACCGTGCGGGACTTGAGCCACGTAGTGCCCCCCGTGTATCACGGTGCACCGAGTCGCGCGCGCCTTGCGCTCGCTGCGAGGCCTGCACCGAGGCGGCAGCCGGTTCGGAACTGTCGATCCGGGACGCCAACTCGTCGATCTGGAACGTGGTCTTGCTCAGGTCGGACCGGAGCTGATCGAGTGCCGCACCCGGTGTGACGCGGCCCAGGCGCTCGTCCAACTCTGCTGCTAGGTCGGAAGTGAGTTCGTCCGTCGTGAAGGTGTCTGCCAAGACGACACCCCCATCGGGAGACAGCCCCGGCGGTGTCGGCGTGTAGCCGGCAGCGAACTCAGCACGGGAGGACATGGACTCGAGATTCCGGTGGAGGGTGGCCATCGAGTCCTGATTCGTCTGGAGCGCCGTGTGCAAGCGATCGAAGTCGGTGCGCAGGGCTTCAGGCGCTTTGGTGGCGGTGTCTCCGAGCGTCGTTTGCGCAGTCCGCAGCTGATCTTCAAGCGGCTTGATCGCCTCTGCCACCTGCGCCATTCGCTCCCCCCAGGCGCGGACGGTCTGGGCGAGGTGCTGCGTTGCTTGCCTACGTTCCGCAGTCTGCGCGGCGGCCACGGCGGTCTCGGGCTGCCCGGCCATGGTCTGCTCGGTCGCGGTCCGGTCGGCAGTTGCGTGCACGGCCAAGGTGGTCCCCAGGGCGTCGCGGAGGTCGTCGGCCGTGGGTGCTTGCGCGCCGGCCTCGGCCACGCCGCGGCTCGCGGCGCTGATGGTGTCCCGCGCCGTCCCGATCGCATCGACGAGAGCGTGCTTCTCCGCTGCCGCGTTCTGCGCGGGCCTGCTCTGTTGCGGCAGCCTGCTTCGCGGACTCGTGTGCCGCTTCTCTGCGTACTGCCGCCGCGATCGGGTCGGGCCGCGGACCCTCGCCGACGCCTCCGAACGCGGCTCTCATGCTCCTCGCGAGTTCAGGATCGAGGTCCTGCGCCAAAGCTGTCACCTGCTTGGTTGTGGTCTGACCGGATCGCTTAGGTTGCCGTGCCTAACCCTACGATGCCCCAGGGACCACCGGTCAGATTGGTACGAGCAGCCAGGTGCTCCGAATCGTCCGGGAACAGCACCGCCATCGCAGCCCTGACTCAAACCGCACCACCCGGCCCCAATTCAACAACTGCCATCCGCAGATCCTCTCCAGCCCACCGACCGACGAGCCGACCGGCACGCTGAAGAGTTGAGTCAATTAGCCGGCTCGCCATAGTGCGCTCCGGCAGCGGAGCGAGGTTGTGGTCGCGGCAGCGCAAAGACCTGACCCACCGGTTCCCCGACGTCGCGGTCGCGGCCAGTGCCCAGCTGCCCGCCGGCGTACGGCGTTATCTGAGGTCGCAGGTCAGGTGTTCAACACGTCGCGGACTCGCCGACGGGCGTCCCTGGCTGTCCTGTTGGACAGCCCTAGGTTCTCGTGTCTACGACACGGCGGGAGAGTCGATGTGGGTACAGCGGGTGGCTCCTGTCGGGGCTGGTGAAGAGTCGTGGACCGTGCTGGGCGATGACTGGCGCCAGGTGGTGCCGGACGAGCAGTTCTTGTCGCACCTGACTGATCAGCGTCGTTCGCCGAACACGGTGAAGGCGTACGCGCACGACCTCAAGGACTGCAAGTTCCAGCCCGACAAGCAGGTGCCGTCGGAATTCAGGGAGATCTGACGTCACAGAACACGGTCAGAACCAACCTGACAGTGCTCCACCGGCTCGACCAGTCCGCTGGCCGGCTGAGGTTAGCGATGCACATGGCGAGGTGGCGTGGCTGCACGACTATCTGGCCCGGCTGGCCCGAACGACGCTTCCCGCGCCAAGACCCCTGCCTATCGACGGTGAGCGCAGCTGGTCCGTCTAGCAAGACGCGGAAGCGATGCCGCAGGCAGGCAGCGGCGGGGCCCGAGGGCCCCGGCTGCGTGCCCGCGGGATGGTGTGTCAGAGCACGGCGAGGCGGTCCACCAGCAGTTCTATCCTCTGCTCGGTGTCGCCGGGCAGCAGCCGTCCCGACCGGGTCAGGGTCGCCACCCCGTGCAGGGACGCCCAGAACACCTCGGTGAACAGCCCAGGGTGGACGTCGTCCCCGGCGACCTCGCCGAGGCACTCCAGCAGCGCGGCGAAGGCGTCCTTGAGAGGTTCCGGGGTGTCGTCCTGTGCGTACGCCAGACCGCCGTCGAGTTGGAAGATGGCGTCGTAGACCGCCGGGTTGCGTGCGGCGAAGTCGAGGTAGGCGCGCGCGAGGGCGGCGACCCGCTCGTGCGGGTCGTCCACGGCGGCGGTCGCGGCCCGCACCGCCGCGGCCATCTCTGTGGCGCCTTGGAGGGCGACGGCGCCGATGATCTCGCGCTTGCCGCGGAAATGGCTGTAGAGCACGGGCTGGCTGTACTCGATGCGCTCGGCCAGCCGGCGCGTGGTGACCGCGTCCCAGCCCTGTTGCTCGGCGAGTTCACGGGCCGTCGCCACGATGAGGCGTTCGCGGTCCGCCCGTTCGCGCTCCTTGCGTTCGTGTACCGACATAACTCGAATCCTAGCATCGCTAGACATGCAAGCGGCAGCAATGCTAGCGTTGCTCACATCAACTAGCAGCGCTAGATCTTAGGAGAGTACCCGTGCTCAGCGCACTTCAGGTCATCACCACCGTGGTCGTCGGTCTGATGGTGGGGGTGGAGTTCTCCGTCGCCTTCGTCATGAACCCGATCTTCAACGCCCTCCCGGACAACAGCAATCAGCAGGCCCGCTCCCACGGGGGCAGGATGCTCGGCGCCGTGATGCCGGTCTGGTACATCGGCTCGCTCGTCCTCGTCGGCATCTGTGCCGTCGCCGGATGGCACCACCACGGCACCGTCCTCGTCGTCGCCGCCGCGCTGCTGATCGTCAGTGTGATCATGTCGGTCCTGCTGCTCGTCCCGATCAACAACCAGGGCAAGACCTGGACCCCCGACAACCGGCCCGACGACTGGAAGCAGCAGATGAAGCGCTGGGACCGCTACCACTACGTCCGCGTAGCAGTCATCGTCGCCGCCTTCGCTGTGCTGGTCGCCGCGCTCGTCTGAGCCAGGACACATCCACTGACCGATAGCGAGGAGAAGTACCGAAAATGGCCAAGCTGCCGAGTCTCGACCCGCACACACCGATGTTCGCGCAGCTCAAGGAGGAGACCGGGCCCATCGTCCTGGCCAACACCTCCGTCGTCCCGGAGGGGAGGACCGAAGCGTTCCTGGCCCTCTTTCGGAGGCGGGGCCGAGTTCATGAAGGCCCAGCGGGGATTCGTTTCCCTGCGGATGCACAAGGGAACGGCGGGCAGCCTTCGACCATCCCGTAACTGTCGTCGCTGTAGGTGACCTTCCAGCCGAGCGCGGCCGCGTAGAACCGCGCCAGCCTCGCTGGGTCCGCGCTGTCGATGTTGAGCATCGACAGCGCCGCCGTCGGCTCGCCACGCTCTCCTATTGACTGTGTGTGACTCATACATATAACCCAGAGTGGTGTCGTCAACGATGTCAAGCAGCCAGCACGCAGCCAACGCCCTAGGCGCGTTGAGTCTCGTGATCGCTGACCGGATGAGCGCCGCCGTCGAAGCGATTGCGGAACTTGGCCCGTCAGCCCCGGCCACACTGGCCGCGCTGCACGAGTTCCTCGACGGCGGATCGGTAACCCAGTTGAGTTCCGCTCTGGGGCCTGACCCACTCGGGCACCGTCCGCCTCGTCGACCGCCTCGCCGCCGAGGGCCTCGTCGAGCGGGTCAGAGCGCAGGACGGACGGGCCGTATCCGTCGTGTTGACCCTACGTGGCCGTCGCCTGGCGGTGCGGATACGTCAAGCGCGCGAGAAGTCACTGACGAGCGCGTTGTCGGCGTTGACTTCGGAGGAGGTCGACAACCTTGCGGCAGCGCTGGACACGATGCTGACCACAGTCACCCTCGCCAGAGCCGAGGAACGCTCCGCCCACAGTCACGACCGTCCACAACCGTGGCTATGTCGCCTCTGCGACTTCGCAGCGTGCGGCCGAAGTGAAGGCAACTGTCCAGTCAACAACGCGGATACGACCAGCAACCAGAGCTAGCGCGACTCGGCAACTCGGCCGGAGCCGGCATAGGGAGAAAGACGTAGCTCCGTCGGTTAGCCTGAAGCTGTATCCCTCGGCGGGTGCCGGGCGTTGTCACATCTTGTGGGCTACCGGCGGGAAAGGGCTCGCAACAGCAGGTCTTCAAGGGTGTCTTGTTCTTGCCGGGTCAGGCTGGCCATGAGGGGCTCCCCACCTCTGAAGGATTCCAGCAGTTGTCTCCGCCGGGCGACGCCGTCGGGGGTGAGCATGAACTGCTTGGCGCACCGCTCTCCCATCCCGCTACGCGGCGACCCGCCGGCCGGAGGGACCAGGGCAGGACGCCGTCGACCAAGGCTGGCATGGTGCTGCCGTCTCGCTGGCCTCAGCTGGGAGCAAACTGACCACACAATCCGCAGCAGCCATGCATAGTTAGCACATAGGTGACGTATGCTTTATGCATGCATACGTCGATGCGTGTATCAGTCCCAACGCGGGACGAGCTGGCCCGCGTTGCTGAGGACGAGTTGGGAGGGGTCAGTCTGGATGAGGCGTTGCAGATCGTGCTGTTCGAGCACAAGACTGCGACCGCACTCACTCGCCTAGCGGCTGACCCGCAAGCCCTGGATGACTACAGGGCAGAAGCCGGCGAATTGGCCGACGTCGATGTCGAGGTTGCTGAGTGGTGACGACCCGAGTAGCTCCGTGGCAGGTCTGGTGGGTGGATTTCAACCCCCAGATCGGCCACGAGCAAGCCGGCCGCCGGCCTGCGATCGTGGTCGGCTCGCCGCTAGCGTGCACCTTGCCGAACGGGCTCGCGATCGTCGTACCGCTGACCACGAAAGACCGCGGCCTGCCGTTCCACCCGGCCGTCCAACTGGGTGACGTGACCAGCTACGCACTGGCTGATCAGATCAAATCCATCAGCATGAACAGGCTTCAGAAACGGCACTCCGACACGTTGGCACCGGCCGATGTCGCCGCGGTGAAGTTCGCGCTTCGCCGGATGCTCGACCTGACCTGACCACACCAGCTGACCAACACCTAGTCTCTCCAACTTCAGATAACACTGATTATCTGAAGTAGAGTCTCCGGCGCGACTTCAGATAACGCGTCCCAGGCGGATCTGGATACCCCGGAATCGACTTCAGATAACACGAGGCAGGTTCCCGATCCGCCCCGACGTGGACGTCAGCCGACTCCGCTGCCGGATCGCTACGTTGGCGTCCATGCCACCTACACGACCGCGCTGGCCACCGCGCGGATGCTCGACGACGACACCCGCCGCGCCTACGCCTCCCGGGTCCGCGGCTACCTGATCTGGCTGGACACCGCCGACGTCGACGGCGACCCGCTCGCCCAGGCCGGCGCCCGCGACGGCGCCGTGCGCGACTACCGCAGCCACCTGCAGACCGTCGCCCAACGCAAACCCTCCACCATCAACACCACCCTCGCCGCGATCGGCGACCTCTACCTACGCCTCGGCCTCGGCGCCCCCGACGTCCGGCGCCTCGACCTGCCCCAGGCCGCACCCCCGGCACTATCCGAGCGCGACATCACCCGCTGGCTACGCACCGTCGAACGCTGGGTCAACCCCCGCGACCGGGTCCTGGCCCTGATCCCGTTCTACGCCGGACTGCGCCTCGGCGAGGTCGTCGCCCTCAACCTCGACGACATCGCCCTGTCCGCCCGCAAAGGACTCATCACCGTCCGGGCCGGCAAAGGCGAGCGCTACCGCGAAGTACCCATCCACACCGGGCTACGCCCCGACCTCACCTTGTGGATCAACGACGAACGACCCAACTGGCCCGGCACCGCCGACACCACCGCGCTGCTGCTCAACCACCGCGGCACCCGGCTGTCCGCCCGCGGCGCCCACGACGTCATCAGCGCCATCGCCGACCAGGCAGGCATCGACGACGACTTCACCAGCCACGCCCTGCGCCACACCTTCGGCACCACCCTCGTCCGCGACGGCCACGACCTCGTCCTCGTCGCCGAACTCATGGGACACGCCCGCCTCGACCAAGCCCGCCGGTACAGCCTCCCCACCCAAGCCGACCGCGAACGAGCCATCAACAGCCTCCCCACCGACCACTAACCAGCCAACCCAGACGCCTATTGCCGGTTTCCGGCGTACTCCGGTCGGCCCCCATCAAGGGGATCCGCGACGTCGTCTTGGCCCTGGTCCTGGGCATCCTGCTGGCGACGGGCCACCGCCGGGCGCTGGGCTGGGTGCTGCTGGTGGAGGCCTTCGCCGCGTACGGCGACATGACCACCGTGCTCGCCCACCACGGCTCCGTGGCCACCGCGCTCGGCGTCCACGCGAGGGAGCGTTTCGGCGATTGGAACAGCGCTCCAGCTGTGTCAGGATGACGCCATGGCAACACGGGAGCGCCGCACGCCGCGGCGTACGGATGCGCTATCCCGCGAGCGCATCGTCGAGGCTGCGATCGAGCTGCTCGACACGGCAGGCGAGGACGGCCTGACCTTCAGGGTCCTCACCGAGCGTCTCTCCACCGGCCCCGGCGCGATCTACTGGCACGTCGCAAACAAGGGCGAACTACTAGCAGCCGCCACGGAAGCAGTAGTCGGCCCCGTTCTAACCGCTACGCCCGCGGATTCCGCCGAGCCAGCGGGCGCCGCCAACCCCACCGAGCAGGCTGCCCCCGCTGCCCCCGCTGCCCCCGCTGCCCCCGCCGGCTCCACCGGCCCGGGAGCCCCGTCCGGAGACAAGGAGTCGGCACAGGATGCGATTCGTGCGGTGGCGCTTGGGTTGTTCGATGCGATTGACGAGCACCCGTGGCTCGCGCTCCAGCTCACCACACAGCTGTCCCGTAGTCCCTGGGGATCGGTGACGCCGCGGATCTTCGAGCGGCTCGGTCAGCAGGTTTGTGCGCTCGGGGTGCCCAAGAACAGTTGGTTCATGACGACCTCGGCGTTGATGCACTACATCCTGGGCGCCGCCGGCCAGAACAGCGCGAACGCCCGCGTCCTCGGACCGGATGCGAACCGCACCGAATTCCTCGGCGAGACGGCGAAGGCGTGGACGGAGCTCGACCCCGAGAACTACCCGTTCACCCGGGCCGTCGCCGACCAGATGCGCGACCACGACGACCGCGAACAGTTCCTGGCCGGCGTTAACCTCGTCCTCGCCGGCATCACCTCCCTCCACCTGCCCAACCAGTAGGCGGAACGAGTGACGGATGAACCGATCGACCACGACGCAAGCGACGCGCTCGTCGTAGTCGAGGTAACGGCAGCACCTCGCGGAGCCCAGCTCGTCGCGAGTGACGAGCTCTGGCCCGGTGTCCTGGACCCACCGGCCTTCAAGCGACTGGTGATGGAGTGGCTCAGCCAGTACGCGAACCAGGGGACCCGCCAGACGTACGCCTATGCACTCGGCATCCCCCAGGAGTGGGCTCACTGGCAGGTCACAAAGGACGTAGTACGGATGAAGCCACCGGCAGCGGGCAGTGGGGTGCTGCATGACGTGGTGTGGTTCAGGTGGTGTGCAGCACGATCCATGGACCCACGGGAAGCGACCGGCACCCATGTAAAGGCCTGGCTCCACACGTTGGAAGCAGCAGGCGCGAGCAAGCGCACGAGGCAGCGCATGCTCTCCACCCTCAGCGCGTTCTACGCGTACCTCACAGAGCTAGGCGCAGTCCCAGCAAACCCAGCCGCACTCAACCGCACCCGCCTGGGCCTCAACCGCAGCGCCCGCGACGCCTCGCCCACCATCCGCCTCACCGCAACCCAGCTCAAAGCACTACTCGACGCAGCAGCACAACTGCCCAACCGCACCCGCCACCGCAACCTGTACGCCGCTCGCGCGGTGGCCGTAGTCGCTCTGCTAACCCTCGGCCTCCGTGTCTCCGAGCTAGTCGGTCTGGACCGCGACAACCTCATGGTCTCCGGCGGTGAACCCATGCTGCGCGTCCTCGGCAAGGGCGGCGTGCACCGCGAGGTCTACCTCACCGCCCTGGCTTCCACGGCGCTAGAGACCTACCTGGCCGAGCGTGACCGCGAAGCCGAAGCCACAGCTCCCGCAGTACGAGGCCGCACGAACGCTGCTGTCACCCCGCTCATCGCAACTCGCGTCGGCGGCCGCTGTTCCCGGTTCGACATGAACGCCCTGCTCCGGCGGATCGCGGTACAGGCTGGTCCCGCTCTGGCGGATGTTGCTGACCGGATCCACCCGCACGCGCTCCGGCACGCCTATGTGACGATCGCCCTCGAGCAAGACGCCCGGATCCAGCACATCCAGGCCGACGTCGGCCACGCGAGCATCGCGACCACCCAGTACTACGACCGCAACCGCCGCACCCGAGCGACCACGGCAGCCGACCTGGTCGAGGCGGCGATCCGGGCAGCCGACCCGGCGCCTCCGGACTGATCCGCCCGTCTTGCACGCATCAGACCCCAGGTCTCGATACTGTCGCCGCATGCGTAGGGGAATCTTCACCGCGGTTTCGGCCGCCTTCGCCGGTCTGGTCCTGGCCGGTTTCGCAAGCGTCGCGCCCGCCTTGGCAGCGACGGCCGACACCGGCGACGTCGTGACGAGTATGAAGATCGGTTACACGGTCAAGGCCGACGGTCTGGTGCACGTCGACGAGACGATCGCGTACCACTTCGGCAGCACCGGCCGGCACGGCATCTTCCGGAACCTGATCACCCGGGAGAAGTACCGCGACGACGACTCGAAGGACCAGGAGTACGAGATCTCGAACATCGCGGTCGACAGCCCGACCCCCGGCGTGAGCAGCGACTTCGTCAAGACGACCAGCAAGAAGAACGGCCAGCGCGACCAGAGCATCCAGATCAAGATCGGCTCGTCCAGCAGTACGATCCCCGGCACCGACGCGACCTACGTCATCTCGTACGACGTACGCGGGGCGCTGCGGCACTTCAAGGACCACAGCGAGCTGTACTGGGACACCACGGGCAGCGGCTGGGAAGCTGTACTGCGCAACGTCACGGCGAACGTCAACGTCCCCGGCGGAGTCCAGCAGACCGACTGCTTCGCGGGTCCGGCGGGATCCACCACCAACTGCGCGCAGAACTCGGTCGTCGGCGGCCGGGGCGTCTTCGTCGCCCCGAATCTCAACCGCGGTGAGCAGTTGACGATCGTGGCCGGGATCAAGGCCGGTGTCGTCAGCAACGACACCCCGATCGTGGTCGATCCGCCGAGCCTGCTCGACCGGGCGGGGCTCACGCTGCCCGGCCTGGCCGGTGCCGGCGGCGTCTCCATCGCGGCGATCGCGGCGGCTGTCCTCTACACGAAGAAGGGCAATCGCGATCAGCGCTTCGCCGGGATGCCGCCGGGCACCTTCCCGCCGAACGGCATGAACGCCGAGCCGGTCAAGGACGACCTGAAGGAAGACCAGCTCCCGGTGGCGTTCTCGCCGCCGAGGATCCCGGTCGCCGAGGGCGGTCTGCTGATCGACGCGAAGGCAACCACCACGGAGACCGCGGCGACGCTGATCGATCTCGCGGTCCGCGGTGGGATCCGGATCGACAACACCGGCGCCGAGCAGAAGGCGGTGCTGCTGAATCCGGCGGCCGCCACGGCACCGCACGAGCAGGTGTTGCTGCAGGGTCTCTTCCCGTCGCTGCAGCCCGGCTCCGAGATCACCCTCGAACGCCGGCCGGTCGGCGACACCTCGATGCGCCAGGCGCACGACGCGATGATCGCGGCGCTGCGAGAGCAGGTCAAACAGCGCCAGTGGTATCTGCGGATGCCTCGCGCGGGTGGGGGATCCAGCTTCAAGAGCGGTGCCCGCGTCGCCTGCCTCGGACTGATCGGCACCTGGGTCTTCGGCTTCGGCATCGCCGGTACGGCGATCGGCGCGGCGACCGGTGGGCTCGGCCGGGCGCTGACCATCGCCATCCCGGTCGTCGCGGTGATCGTTGCCGTCGGCATCTGGATCGGGAAACGCGCCAAGGGGCAGCGGAATCCGGCCGGTCGTGCCGTGACCGACCAGCTGGTCGGGTTCCGGCTCTATCTCGCGACGGCGGAGGCGGACCAGCTGAAGTTCGAGGAGGGCGAGGACATCTTCAGCAAGTACCTGCCCTGGGCGATCGCCTTCGAGCTCGCCGATCGCTGGCAGCGGGTCTGCGCGCAACTGGTCGCGGCGGGGCGGATCACCCCCGACCCCTACTGGTACGTCGGTCCTTCGTACTACAACTCAGGATTCGCGGCCGGCAGCATCAGCCAGACGGTCGCCAACACCTTCGACCCGCCGCCCGCTCCGGCCGGTAGCGGCGGAGGCGGCGGTAGCTCCTCGGGCTTCAGCGGCGGTTCCTCCGGCGGCGGTGGCGGCGGTGGCGGCGGCGGTTCCTGGTAGGACCCTGGGCCGCCGCCCGCATGGCGGCGGCCCGAGCACGTTGGCCCAAGTGAGTTAGACGGTGCCACCGGCAGCCGCGGGGGCGGTCGGGTCGGACCCGTTCGGGCCGGAGACCTCGCGGGCCAGGAAGTCCTCGAGGTGGAAGAGGTTGTCGCCGGCGCGCTTCGCGACGTTCACCAGCGTGGTCATCGCGGAGACCTCCTCGACCTGCTCCTTGAGGAACCACTGCATGAACTGCTCGCCGACGTAATCGCCGTCGTCGCGAGCGGTCCGGGCCAGCGTCTCGATCTGCTTGGTGACGGTGATCTCCTGCTGCAGCGCGAGTTCGAGCGGCTCCAGCGCGGAGGCGAAGTCGTTCACCACGTCGCCGATGCCCGGGATCTGCGGCCGGATGTCCATGTCCAGCAGGTACTGGACCATCATCATCGCGTGGTTGCGCTCTTCCAGGGACTGCTTGTAGAAGTGCGACGCGAGCTGCGGGAGGTCCTGGTCGTCGTACCAGACCGCGACGGCCGTGTATTGCTGGGACGCCGTGAATTCGTTGTGAATCTGTTCTTGAAGGAGTTTCGCGTACGTGCTCATGGCAGCCAATCTAACGCTCACACAGCCAAATCTCACCGTTGGCGAGGCTGCCCTAACGGCGTGTCATGCCAGCCCTTCCAGATGCGAACGGATCGCAGGCAGATTGCCGAGCGGAGCGAAGTAGCCGCTCACGCCGTGGTCGAAACTGATCGCCGCGATGCCCTGCTGCAGCCAGACCGGAGCCTGTACGACGGCATCGGACGGCGTCAGCGCCAGCACCAGAACTTCTTCGTCCGGTCCGGCCAGGTCGTTCTCCACGGCGAAGGTCCGGGCCCGCTCGGCCGTCGTGAACGCCATCAAGAAGGGCTGATCCTCGTGGACGCCGACGAACGGCTGCGGGTTCTCCGGCTCACCGCGCTGGACGAACCACCAGCGGTCCAGCGAGAACGTTGCCTTCCACAACTTCTCCTGGTTCGCCGTGCTCGGTTCGGTAGCGACGGCTTCGGCGAAGGCGTCGGTGGCAGTTGCTTCGGTCATAACTCCAACGGTACGGGGTCAGCGGTTCCCGAGCCGAACCGTCTCGGTGCCTGCGCCGGGAAGTGTGATGGTGATCTCGTGGCCGGTCACCGCGAGCTCGATGCCGTCGGCAAGCGCCTCCGGCGGGATCGCGTCGCGGGTCAGCATCACGGCGTACACGAGCACGAGCGGTTCACCGTAGTGGGCGGCGGTCAGGTACGGCGTGGCCGAGTGCGGCCCGAACGGATTCGCGCCGAGATCGCGATGCACGCCGGCATCGTCGTACCCGTGCAGGTTGACCACGGCCGACATCAGCCCGTCGGAGTTCCGGGCCGACGCCCAGCCGCCGGAAGCCGTTGCTGAAGGCAAGGAGTTGCCCGCGACCGCGTACCCGCCGCTGCGGACGAGCGAGCCGGCCGGTCCCTCGACCAGCGAACAGCGGATCTCCCAGCCACCGTGGACCACAGAAGCGGTCTCGATCGCCCACGGACCGTCTTCGGCCAGCCACGCCTGGTGCCAGGAAGCCGCGGAGCGGGCGCCGATCGAGAGCCGGCGGATCCAGCCACGCGCCGAAGTACGGCCCTGCTGGTCCACCAGCGAGATCAAGTTGTCCACCTGCGGCGACGAATCGGTCAGATCCGGACCCGCGTGGTTGGAGAACGCCAGTCGGTCGTAGTGCGGATCGGCGGCCGGCTCGGGCCCCGAAGGCTCGACCGGCGAAGCGTGATCGGAGCCGTGATTGACCAGCCGGACCAGCTGGTCGTGCCGGCTCGCGTGAACCAGCCATCCCGGCGCCGGCATCGAGCGAAGCTGATCCGCCTCGTCGAGCGGCACGGTCTCCTCGGGATCGCTCCACACCGGGTGCTCCGGCGGCAACAGGAGCCCGACGAACCCCTTGCTCGCCCAGTACGGCGAGCCAGGACCGGAGTACGACTGGGTGGTCGGCAGGAAGGTGTCGTACCAGCCGAGCGTGAGCAGCCCGCGTTCGTCGGGTACGCCGTGCTGGACGAAGTGCCGCGCGATGCCGGAGCAGAGCCGCCGGGTCTGTCCCGGGCTCAACGGCGTCGCGTCGAGGAGCTGGCCCATCCAGTACGGCGCCGCCGCGGCCATCCGGTACGTCAGCGACCGGCCCTGGTAGATCGGGGCGCCGTCATTGCCGACCAGGTGCACCGCGTCCTCCAGGAACAGCCGGAGCCGGTCCCGATAGACCTTCAGGCGATCGTCGTACTCCGTACCGGGGCTGGCCGCCGCCATCCGGGCCCAGAGACCGGGGTAGAGGTGCATCGCCCAGCCGATGTAGTTGTCGAATTTCTGCCCGTCGCCGTCGGAGTACCAGCCGTCGCCGATGTACCAGTCCTCGATCCGGTCCAGCCCGCCCTCGATGTCCTCCTTCGAGTACGGCGCTCCCACGGAGGCGAGGAACTGCTCGCTGACGACCTGGAACAGCCGCCAGTTGTTGTCGTGCGTGCTGGATCCGATGAAGCCGCCGAGCCACTCGGCCACGTGCTCCTGGGCGCGGGTGTCGAGCCGGTCCCAGATCCACTCGCGGGACTCGTGCAGCGCGACCGCGATCGCGGCGGCTTCCACCATCTGCTGCGAGCGCGGAGTGAGTCGCAGCCACGCCTCCGGATGGTCGGGGTTCGCGCCGTTGGCCACGCCCCGGGCGTACCGCTCGATCAGCTTCTCGCAGCCTTCGCCGCGGACCCCCGCGATCCGGAAGGCGGCGAGCATGAACGAGCGGGCGAAGCCCTCCAACTCGTCGGAGTCGGTGCCGGAACGGCTCGGCCGGCCGGGGATGACGAGCCGGGCGGCGCCGGGGGAGGTGTAGGGGATCAGCGAGTCGAGCAGGTGATCCGCCAGCGCCTCCCAGTGCGCGCGGACCCACCCCGTCTGGCGGGACAGGACTCGGTCGGTGGCAGGGAGCACGAGGCGGCTCATGCGATCCTCCGGAAGTCGGCGGCGGTGATGTCATGGAGAAGAGGCATGCCGGCGGCAAAACGTTCCACCTCGCCGACCGCGAGTTCACCCAGCCGGGCGACCTCGTTGCCGACGGCCCCCGGCCAGGTGCGGCGTCAGGAACACGTTCGGCAGGTCGAGCAGCGGCGAGTCCGGCGGCAACGGCTCGGGATCCGTGACGTCGAGGACCGCGTCGATCCGGCCTGATCGGCATTCCTGCTCGAGCGCCGCGGCGTTGATGATCCGGCCGCGCGAGGTGTTGATCAGCACCGCGCCGTCCTTCAGCAGGCCGAGCAGCCGCTCGTCGACCAGCCCGACGGTCTCGGGCAGCAACGGTGCGTGCACGCTCAAGATGTCGCTGCGGCTGAACAACGCCTCCAGGTCGACCAGTTCGGCACCCAGTTCGGCGGCCTCGGCCGCGCTCAGGTACGGGTCGCTGATCAGTACTTCGAGGTCGAAGGCGCGCAGCCGGTCGGCGACCATCCGGCCGATCCGGGACGCGCCGAGCAGGCCGACCGTGCTGCCGTAGTTGCCGGGCACGAAGCTGGGATCCGGCTTCCGCCCGGACCTCTTGTACTCCGCGCCGAGCCGGAACGCCCGCTTTCCGCTCAGCACGATCGTGGCGACGGTGAACTCGGCGACGGGCAGCGCGTTCGCCACCACGGCGGACGACACCTGGATCCCACGGTCGAAGACGGCGGAATCGACGAAGCCCTTCACCGACCCGGCCGCGTGGATGATCGCCTGCAGCTTCGGCGCGGCCGCGAGCACCTCGGGCGTGATCGCCGGGCAGCCCCAGCCGGTCAGCAGCACCTCGGTCTCGGCCAGCGCGTCCCGGATCGCGGGATCGGTGAGGAAGGCGTTCCCGGGCCCGGCCGGCAGTACGTCGGCGACGCGGTCGAGGTGGGCGCGGACCTGGGGGACCAGCACCCGGGCCCGGCTGGACTCGTTCATCGCGAGCATCACAGCGGGCCGGGGAGCGGCCGGCTGGGGGGCGGTCAGGGAGGAGTCTGGTTCAGTGCGCACAGGAGCACGCTAGCAAGCGCTTTCCAAAAGCGCTCGTCCTACCCGCGTCGAGTCCGATCGTGGACACCTGCGAAAACATCCCGGCAGCCGGAATTCCTGCCCGCCGGTCCGACGTTGGACCCTCAGAGGGCAGGATAGAGCGAGCCGACCCGCCCGAAGGCCACGATGAAGGAGACGACGATGCTACGACCGGACGACCTCTACGAGATCGTCGACGAGTCGGTGGCGACCGGCCCGGCGGCTGCGCCGAAGGTGCTGGTGCACTCAATGGACGGGTTCATGGACGCCGGGCAGGCGGGGCGGGTCACCGCCGACCACCTGCTCGAAGTACTGGACAACCGCTTGCTGGCCAGGTTCGACGTCGACCTCCTGCACGACTACCGGGCGCGTCGCCCGGAGGTGACGTTCGCCGAGGACCGTTTCATCGACTACACCCCGCCGCAGCTGTCCCTGCACCTGATGAAGGACGACGCCGGCGTCGAGTTCCTGCTGCTGGAGGGCGTCGAGCCCGACAACCACTGGAACCGGTTCGCCGGTGCGGTGCGGCAGCTGATCGAGCGGTACAACGTGACCCTGACGATCGGTGTCCACGGCATCCCGATGGGCGTGCCGCACACCCGGCCGCTCGGGCTGACCTCGCACGCGACCCGGGCCGGAGCTGGTGACGCGCTCGAACATCTGGGACGGCGAGATGCGCCTCCCGGCGAGTGCCGCGACGATGTTGCAGGTGCGACTCGGCGAGGCCGGCAAGGACGCCATGGGCTTCGCGGTCCACGTGCCCCACTACCTGGCGGAGAACCGCTTCCCGGGTGCCGCACTCGCTTTGGTCCACGCCATCTCGGCCGCTACCGGCCTCCTGCTCCCTAGCAAGGCCCTCCTCGACGAAGCCGCCCTCACCGGTCGCATGGTCGACGAGCAGGTCGAGGCATCGGACGACGCCGCCGCCGTGGTCAACGCCCTCGAAACCCAGTACGACGCCGCGGAGGGCTCGATTGCCCGCGGCAGCCTGCTGGCCGGCTCAACGCCGTCGGCCGACGAGCTGGGCGCCGAGGTCGAACAGTTCCTGGCCGAACTGAGCCGCGACGACGACAACTGAGTACTGCGTAACGCACGTCGGCCGGGCTCCTCAGGGAGCCCGGCCGACGTGCGTGTGGGGTCAGGCGGGAACTGTTGCCCGCCGAGTGGTTCGGGTGAGCGCGCTGTCGAGTGAGAAGCGGCCGGCGCCGACCGCGGCCAGGACCAGGGAGAACAGACCCAGTACGACAACGAGCTCCCAGCCTCCGTCAGCCACGAACGGGCCGTTCGAGAGGTGGACGAAAGCGGGACGCGTGCACTGGGGGGTGAGTGTGCGGAGGGGGTTCACGGGTACTCCTGTCAGGCGTTTGATGGTTGGGTGTTCATCCACCTACTGTCAGCGACCGAAAGCTCACCGAAAGGAATCGGGTGATCGCGGCCACACCTGCCTGCCGGGATCTGGGGGCACGGACCTGTCAGGATGAGGCATGCCTGAGTCCTTGGAGGATCTGGTCGAGTTGCTCGACCTGGAGAAGATCGACGTCGACCTTTACCGCGGCCGGCAGCCGCAGACGTCTGCCCAGCGGGTGTTCGGGGGACAGGTGCTCGGCCAGGCCCTGGTGGCGGCCAGCGACACGATCGAGCCCGAGCGGATCGTCCACTCGCTGCACGGCTACTTCCTCCGGCCGGGCGACACCGCGGTACCGATCGAGTACCACGTCGAGCGGATCCGGGACGGCAGGTCGTTCAGCAGCCGCCGGATCGTCGCTTCGCAGCGCGGCAAGACGATCTTCTACATGTCGACGTCGTACCAGAGTCCGGAGCCGGGCCTCGATCACTCCGATTCGATGCCGACCGACCTCGTCCCGCCGGAGGAGGCGCCGACGCTGGCTTCGGTGTTCGAGCAGGCGTCCGGCCGGAAGGCGGAGGACTGGAACAAGGAGTGGGCCGCGCTCGACGTACGGCTGGCCGGGTTGAGTGGGCGCCAGTTCTGGATCCGGGCCGCAGGCAAGCTTCCGGACGATTCGGCCTTGCATGCTTGCGTTCTGGCGTATGCGAGTGACCTGACGTTGCTCGGGGCAAGCTTACTGCCGCACGGAATCATCATCGGCGACCGGAGGATCCAGCCCGCCTCGCTCGACCACGCACTCTGGTTCCATCGTCCGTTCCGGGCCGACGAATGGCTGCTGTACGACCAGGCCTCGCCGTCGGCATCGGGTGCGCGGGGCTTCGCCACCGGACGGCTCTTCAGCCAGGACGGTCGGCTGGTTGCTTCGGTGGCGCAGGAAGGTCTCATCCGACCGGTCGGCCTGGACCTGTCCGGAGAAGAGAGTTGACCAACTCTGCTAGCGTTGGAGACATGATCAAGCGCGCAGTGGTGACGACGACGCCGAGGAACGTCCCGGCGCGCTGACAGCTGACTGTCGAAACGAAGCCCCGGGGCCAGTGCCCCGGGGCTTCGCCATGTGGACACTCGCCTCACTCATTCCAGAGGAGTCCACACCCATGAACGAAGCAGTCCACGATCACCGCAAACTCGGCCGCGAACTCGGCCTGTTCGACTCGGATCCGCTGATCGGCGCGGGTCTGCCGTACTGGTTGCCCGCAGGCGCGGCGATCCGCCAGGCGCTCGAGCGCTACATCGCCGACGTCGAGCGAAGAGCCGGCTACCAGCAGGTCTACTCACCCGTGCTCGGCAAGCGCGAGCTCTACGAGATCTCGGGCCACTGGTCGAAGTACAGCGAGGACATGTACCCGCCGATGGACATCGGCGAAGAGCAGCTCGTACTGCGGCCGAGCCTGTGCCCGCATCACGCGCTGATGTACCGATCTCGCGCGCACAGCTATCGTGAACTCCCGTTGCGGATCTCCGAGATCGGAGGGATGTACCGCTCCGAGCTGTCCGGCGTACTCGGTGGGCTGACCAGGGTCCGCGCGATCCAGCTCAACGACGGCCACATCTTCTGCAGCCTGGATCAGGTCGCGGGGGAGGCAAGCGCCGCGCTCGAGCTGATCAATCAGGCGTACCGGGATCTCGGCATCAGCGCGTCCCGCTACCTGCTCTCGCTGCCGGCCGAGGATGCGCGGTTCGGCGACCCGGAGAGCAAGTATGTCGGGGATGCGGACAGCTGGGCCCTGGCGGCATCGCTGCTAAGGGACGTACTCGACAACGCAGGCATCGACTACGAGGAGGCGCCCGGCGACGCGGCCTTCTACGGCCCGAAGATCGACATCCAGATCAAGGACGCGGCCGGCCGCGAGTCGTCCCTGTCCACCATCCAGATCGACTTCCACCAGCCGGAACGCTTCGACCTCGAATACATCGGTGCCGACGGCAACAAACACCGCCCGGTGATGGTGCACCGCTCGATCATCGGCAGCATCGAACGCGCCGTAGCCCACCTGATCGAAGTCCACGGCGCAGCCTTCCCAGCCTGGCTCGCCCCCGTCCAACTCGTAGTACTCCCGATCTCCGCCGCCGAAGAAAAGCTCGCCTCGGACGTCCACCGCCTCGCGCTGGACCTTGGCCTACGGGTGGAGCTCGCCTACGCCGACGAGGGCACCCTCGGCGCCCGCATCCGGGAAAACCGCCACGCGCCGTACCAGGCGATCATCGGTCCGAAGGAGGCAGCCGCCGGCCAGATCGCGCTGCGCGAGCGCAGCGGCGCCCAACTCGAGCCGGCGGCGATGGGGGAGCGGCTACGAGAACTCGCGGCCTCGCTCGCTCAGCCGAATTCCTTGGCCGCATAGGAGGCGAACGCGTCGCGATCGTGCTGACCGGTCTTGGTCAGCAGGTTCGCGACGTGCTTCTCCACGGTCCGCGGCGAGATGTGCAGCCGCTTGGCGATCCCCTTGTTCGGGATCCGCTGCGCCAGCAACCGGCCCACCTCCAACTCCCGCACCGTGATCCCCAACTTCCGCAGACTCGGCGGCACGTCTTCGTCCCCGGTACGCCGCTGCCGTACCGGTGCGCCCATACTCCGCAACATCCCCCGGCACGCGCTGGCCACCGCCGGAATGTTGTTCGCCTGGAAGTAGTCCTCAGCCTCCCTGGCCCAAACCACCGGCTCGCCCCAGCCACTCTCGAACGCCGCCTCGATCACCAGCCGCAACGCCAGATGCCGCCCCAACGGATAGATCTCCGCCGCCTCCAACGCCTCACCCGCCGCCGCGTTGGCCCCCACCACATCACCGTCCCGCCCCAGCAACACCGCATGCGCGAACTGCGCGAACTGCCTGTTCCACCGGGTCTTGCTCGCGCTCCGGCCCGCAACGTCGACGTAGTGTTGCCAGCCATTCCGCCCTTCGAGCACGCCGACGAGCAGCATCAGCCCCTGCTTGCCGAAATCGATCATCGTGGGGTTGTCGAGATCCAGGGCGATCGCTTGAGCGAACTCCTGGTTGGCGCGCTCCAGGTCCTCCTCCAGCAGCGAACAGATCGCCCGCGCCAGCCCGTACGACGCGGGCCGGATCCCCGGCGCGGACAGGTCCTCCGCGGTCAGAGTTGCGAGCGCTTCCTCCATCTGGCCCCGGTTGCCCTGATGCGCGGGACGGATCGCCTGCCCGAGGCGGAGGAACGGGACGACCCGGCCGAGTCGGAGCCTGAGCGCTGTCCGCAGACTCTCGTCCAGTTCCCGCTGCCCGCTCTTGAAGTCGCCACGCTGCAGCTGCTGCAGGGCAAGGTGGTAGCCGGCCTCGTAAGCGAGGGGAAGCGCGCCGATGCCCAGGGCGCTGTCGCGAGCCTCCTCCAACTCGCCGGTCCGACCTGTGCGCAGGCAAAGGGCGCGGGACAGGAAGACCTCCGAGTAGATCCGGAAGATCGGCAGCTCGTTGCGTTCGGCAATCTGACGGGCTTCCTCGTAGAGCCGATCGGCCTGCTCCTCATCACGGTCGCGGATGAGGTAGCCGAGGAGTTGGAGCGCATCGCAGGTCACGATCGGCAGACCGGCCTGCGCGGCGGCCTTGACGGCGCGCTCGGCCAGCTCGGCTGCTGCCTCCAGCCGCCCTGGATTCTGTCGTCCCAGCTCGATGTAGACGCCGATGACGTCGATCTGCGCGGAAGCGGCAGGTGCTGGGTCCGGGCCCAGCAGCCCGCGCGCACTGGTGATCTGCTCAAGCGCCCTGGCCTGGTCACCGGCCAGATGCGCGGCGTTGGCGAACTGTGCGTGCAGGACTGCCCTGCGGGTCGACGGCAGTCCGGCGGCGGCCAGCTCCTCGAACATCTCCTCGAGCGCGGGGATCCGGCTGAAATCGCCCGCCTCGGCTACGGCAAGCAGAAGTTCACCGAGCAGGGCCGGCCCGGTGCTCGGGATCGCCGTCCGGATCCAGGTCCGCGCGGACGAGCAGGGTGATGGCGGACCGGACAGCTCCGGTCGCCAGTGCTCGGCGGCCGGCCTCGGCGTACAAGCGGGAGGCCTCGGCCAGCTCGCCCGAGCGCTCGCGGAGCTCCGCGGAGCGGGCACACCACTCGCCCGGCAGGCCGGGGTAGCGGGCCGCGATGGCGTCCGCGACCCGGCCGGAGTGCCCGGCTCGCTCGCTTGGTGTCAGGTCGCTGATGAGTGCCTCGGCCGTCAGCGGGTGGCGGAACGCGTACCAGTCCGGAGCCGGGCTGTCGGACTGGACGAGTTGTGCACCGACCCCCGCGTGCACGGTGGCGACGACCTCACCCTCCGCGGCGCCGGTGGCGTGCTGCAGCAAGTCGATCGGAAAGCGCTGCCCGATGACGGCGGCCGTGGTCAGGATCATCAGCGCGTTCGGCCCGAGCCGGTCGGTTCGGCGGCTGACGCTGCGAGCCACGCTCACCGGGACAGCCGGGCCGTCCGCCTCCTCGAAGCCCTGTTTGCTGAAGGCGTAGGCAAGTTCCTCGACCAGGAAGGGATTTCCGGCGCTGCCGGTGGTCAACCGGTCCACGACATCGACCGGGATTTCATCGGCACCGAGCTCCAAGCGCTGAGCTGCGAGCTGCTGGACCTGCTCGCGGTTCAACGGCTGTGGCTCGAGCACAGTTGCCGTACCTCGCTGCCGGCTGATGACGGCCAGGTCGGTCGCGGCACATGGCTCTGCTCTGGATGCCAGGAGGAGAGCCACCGGGGCGGGATGGAGGTTGTCGACCAGATACTCGACGATTGCCAGGGTTTCGGCGTCCGCGTCATGCAGGTCGTCGAGAACGAAGAGGCATCCACGCTTGTCACCGACGAGGGTGAGCAGCCGCAACAGCGCCTCGGCGACGACGACCGGGGATCCCACCGCGGAGGGCGTCGAGCCGAGCGGGTCGGACAGGCCAGGTATGAGCCGGCTGAGCACTGCACCGTAGGTGCCGAGGGACTCGAGCTCTGGGAGGTTCTCAGTGCGTGACAGAGCCTGCAGTGCCTCGATCAGCGGGCGGTAGGGAACGATCGGGCCTACTGTGCTGACCCTGCCGCGTACTGCGATGATGCCGCTCTCGACCGCGAGGCCGACGGCCTCGGTGGCGAGCCTGGTCTTGCCGATCCCAGGCTCGCCGATCAGGAACAGGGCGCTGGCCGCGCCGCTCCGGGCCGCGGACAGAGCAGCCCGTAGCTGTTCGATCTCACTGTCTCGCCCTACGAGCCCTGCCCCGTCCCCCATGCCGCCGTACTGTAGTCGCCGGAGCGGGGAGACGGCAGTGAACGGAGCGTCAGTATCGGGTGGTTGGTGTCCCGGTCGACGTCTCGTAGATGAAGGCGAGCATCGGCGCGCCGACGGCGACTCCGGCCAGCGCCAATGCCCGGAGCGAATGCCGGGACATCTTCGGCAGTTCCGGTGGGCCGATGGGGTCGACCGGGTCGGGTGCTTGGTCTTGCGCGTCGGGACGAAGGTCATTCGCGTCCATGGCGTGCTCCACTTCTTGATCGGGCGGATCGCGGAGTCTACGGCCGGGTCCAGCCGTCGGATTCCGGGCCCCCAGCAGTCCGGCGTTCCCCGGTTGAGGACAGCCTTGGGTTCATGATGACTGCTGGACGGCGATCGCACGAGCGATTCCAGCGCGCCGGTTTCGGCGGCGTGAACAAGCGTTTGTCAGCTGGGGCGGTTCAGCGGGCGACGAGCTGGCCGATCAGATGGGTAATCGTGGTGTCGTCGTTGTAGATCGCGAAGTCCGTGGCCGCGTCCGTGATGGTGTGAGCGAACTGAACCCTGGACGGCAGCAGCAGCGGTTTGCGGAAGTCGACGCGGACGGTGAACGCGTCGGGGAGGGCCCGGGCGCGCTGGATGGAGGCGAGGGCTGCCGCCTTGGCCCACATGCCGTGCGCGATCTGACGCGGGAATCCGAACGCCTGCGCGGACAGCTTGAACAGGTGGATCGGGTTCCGGTCGCCCGACGCCGCGGCGTACCGGCGGCCGAGGTTCGCGCGCAGATCCCAGAATGCTCTGGCCTCCAAGCACGGATCCGGCAGCAGATCGGCGTGCGCGGACGGCGTACCGGGGGAGCGGCTCAGCAGCGTGGTCGTGTCGTTCCAGACCACTTCGCCGTCGACGCTGACATCGCTCAGGATGTCGAAGACCGTGCCCTTCGGATGCGGCCGTTCCGGCCCGCTGTGAACTTTGATCGACAGCTCGGCGTGCATCGGGATCGGCCGCAGCTGGGTGATCGTGTTGGCCAGGTGCACGATCCCCATCGGCTTGTACGGGAACGACGGGTCGGACATCAGGTCCAGGTGCAGCGGGAACGCCAGGATGTGCGGATACGTGACCGGCAGCGCGGGTCCGGCGCTGAACCCCGTCACCTCCCTGTACGCCGTGAGGTGGTCCTGGTCGACCAGGGCACGCGGGAGTTCGAGCGTGAGCCCGTCCGTGTCCGGCTCGTACTCCGCCTTGCGGAGCGTCGCCTTCACCGTCCGGGCGTAGAGCGACCCGAGTCCGGGCGAGTTGTCGTACCGGCGGGTCGGCATCTCAGGCCCCGAGCAGGCTCTGGCCACAGACGCGGACCACGTTGCCGGTGACACCGGCGGAGGCCGGATCCGCGAACCACGCGATCGTCTCGGCCACGTCGATCGGCAGACCGCCCTGCTGCAGCGAGTTGAGCCGGCGGCCGACCTCGCGGATCGTGAACGGGACCCGCGCGGTCATCTCGGTCTCGATGAACCCGGGCGCGACCGCGTTGATCCGGATCTGCCGGTCGGCCAGCCGTGGAGCGAACGCCTGGACCAGGCCGATCACGCCGGCCTTGGAGGTCGCGTAGTTGGTCTGGCCGTTGTTGCCCGCGATGCCGGCGATGGACGAGACGCCGATCACCGAGGCGCCGTCGTTGAGTGCGCCCTCCAGCAGATGCTCGGTGATCCGCTCCGGCGCGCGCAGGTTGACGTCGAGCACCGCGTCCCAGACGTCCGTGCGCATGTTCGCGAGGCGCTTGTCGCGCGTGATGCCGGCGTTGTGGACGACGATGTCCAGACCGCCGTGTTCCTGTGCCTGCGCGGCGATCCGTTGCGGTGCGTCGATCGCGGTCACGTCGAGCAGCAGTTCGCTGCGGCCGATCAAGGACATCACCCGGCGCAGGTGGTTCGCGTTCTGCGGTACGTCGACGCCGATGACCTTCGCCCCGTCACGGGCCAGGGTCTCCGCGATCGCGGCGCCGATCCCTCTCGCAGCTCCGGTGACGACAGCGACCTTGCCCGACAGCGGCGCGGTTGGGTCGTTGCCGGCGAGCTGACCGGAGCTGACGCGGACGACCTGACCACTCACGTACGCCGACTTGGGCGACAGGAAGAAGCGCAGGGTCGAGTCGAGCTGGTCGTGGGCGTCAGGCGCGACGTACACCAGGTTGACCGTGGCTCCGCGCTTCACCTCCTTGCCGAGCGACCGGGTGAACCCCTCGATCGCGCGCTGGGCGATCTGCTGCTCGGGTGTCGCGGCGAGCTCGGGCGTCCGGCCGACTACGATCACGCGACCCGCAGTACCGAGCTGGCGGATGACGGGGGAGAAGAAGCGCTGCAGGCTCGTGAGCTCGGCTGTCGAGGAGATGCCGGTCGCGTCGAAGACCAGCGCCTTGGGGCGGAGTTCGCTCGAGGCGACGCCTTCGGCCGCAGTACTGAATGATGCGCCGACGTCGCGGAGCAGGGCCTGGATCGCCTTGCCCGCATCGGTTTCAGTGGACGCGCCGAAGACCACCGGGCCGTCGATCACGGCCGAGCCATCGACCCAGCGCGGCAGCGGCGCCGGGTCCGGCAGGCCGAGGTTCTTGACCAGGGCCTTGCCGAGCGGCGTCCGGGTGAAAGTCTGGTAGCGATCGGTCATCAGATGTTCCCCTCCAGGATGGCGACCACGCCCTGCCCGCCGGCGGCGCAGATCGAGATCAGCCCGCGCCCACCGCCGTTCTCGTGCAACTGCTTGGCCAGCGCGGCGACGATCCGCCCGCCGGTCGCGGCGAACGGGTGCCCGGCCGCCAGTGAGCTGCCGTTGACGTTCAGCTTGTCGCGGTCGATCTCGCCCAGCGGCGCATCGAGGCCGAGGCGTTCCTTGCAGAAGATCGGGTCCTCCCAGGCCTTCAGGGTAGCCAGCACCTGCGACGCGAACGCCTCGTGGATCTCGAAGTAGTCGAAGTCGGAGAAGGTGAGGCCGGCGCGCGCGAGCATTCGCGGTACGGCGTACGCGGGGGCCATCAGCAGGCCCTCGGCGCCCTTCACGTAATCCACGGCCGCGGTCTGGGAGTGAGTCAGGTAGGCGAGCGGCTTGAGCCCGCGCTCGGCGGCCCACTCGTCCGTGGACAGCAGCACCGCGGCGGCGCCGTCGGTCAGGGGAGTGGAGTTGCCGGCGGTCATCGTGGCCGTTTCGCCCTTGCCGTAAACGGTTTTGAGCTTCGCCAGCTTCTCGGGGGTGGTGTCCGGGCGGAGGTTCTGGTCCTTCTCGAGCCCGAGGTACGGCGTGATCAGGTCCTGCTGGAATCCCCGGTCGTACGCCGCGGCGAGGTTGAGGTGGGACCGGTAGGCGAGCTCGTCCTGCGCCTCGCGGGTGATGCCCCACTCGAGCGCCGTCAAGGCCGCGTGGTCACCCATCGACTTGCGGGTCCGCGGCTCGGCGTTGCGCGGAATCTCCGGTACTACGTCCTTCGGGCGGACCCTGGTGAGCACCTTGAGGCGATCCTGGAAGGACTTCGCGCGGTTGAGGTCGAGGAGGACGTTGCGCAGTTGGTCGTTGACCGCGATCGGCGCGTCGCTCGCGGTGTCGACGCCACCGGCGATACCTGCGTCGATCTGGCCGAGGGCGATCTTGTTGCCGACCAGGATCGCGGCCTCCAGGCCGGTGCCGCAGGCCTGCTGGATGTCGTACGCCGGGGTGGAGGGCGCGAGCTTGGAGCCGAGGACGACCTCGCGGACCAGGTTCCAGTCGCGAGCGTGCTTCAGCACCGCGCCGGCGACCACCTCGCCGAGCTCCTGGCCGCCTAGTCCGGTGCGGTCCACCAGGCCGTTGAGGGCGGCGGTGAGCATGTCGGAGTTCGAGGCGTGCCGGTAGGTCTTGTCCTGCCGGGCGAACGGGATTCGGTTGCCGGCGACAACGGCCACCTTGCGGGTCTCGGTCACGGGTTCTCTCCTGCTTTGCGTGAAGTGGAGCGCCGGGTGCTGGTTACGCGGGCGGAAGTCTTGTTCTGCTTGGCGGGTTTCGCCGGTTTCGCCGAGTTCGTCGGTTTCGAGGTGAGGGCGTCGAGGCCGACCGCGGTCGCGAGGGTGGCGGTGATCGCCGTCGTACGGACTGTCGCGATATCTGCCTGGTGTACGACGGGATGTCCCAGGCCGGGTGTCTCCTGCGAGACGATGAGGCCCATTCGCGCCATGTGCATCGCGCCGAGCGTCTGCGTGTAAAGGTGGTTGGCCAGGTAGTCGGTGTCCGCTTCGGCGAACACCCCGGCTCGCTGACCCGCCTTCAGGATGGTTGAGATGCGCTCCAGCGCGCTCGCCATCGCAGTACCGAGTTTTGTCATCACCGGTTCGGTGATCTCGCCGAACAACTCTTCGCCCGTACGCCTCAGCAAGCTCATCGCGCAGTCGGCGAAGGCCGGATACTCCAGGCAGAAGTCCACGAAGACCTCGCTGAGCGCACGCAGCCGATTGAGCGGGGCACGCCTCGGCCCGTCAACGGCCGCCAGCCTCTTGTCGAGCTCGCCGAGATAGTCGACCAAGGTGAGCGCGAACAGCTCTTCCTTGCCCGCGAAGTGCCGGTAGATCAGCGCCTTGTTGATGCCGACCCGTTTGGCGATGTCGTCGATCTGGGCGTCGATGGTGCCGCGCTCGTCGAACAGCTCACGGGTGGCCTGGATGATCTCGCGCTCCCGGTCGCGACGACGCTCCGCCGTGGTCCGGCGGCGCCCGATCGCCAGCAGCGCGGAGCTCATGTACCGATCTTAGTCACAGCGGTACCCCTCGGTGCAAACGGTAGTTACACTCGTGGGTAACATCACTCCCGTACGACACCCTGCAGCTCGCTCCGGAGGAATCGATGACCATGACCGAGTCAACCAGTACGCCGCCCGCCGAGCCGCTGTCGGCCGACGTGATGGTCCTGGCCGGCGAGCTCGCGGCCGAGCGGTCGAAGCCGGAGTGGCAGACCTTCAACCTGAATCTGAACGAAGAGCAGGTCGAGATCCGCGACTGGGCGCACGACTTCGCCGCGAATGTGATCCGCCCGGCGGCCTCCGAGTGGGACGAGCGCGAGGCGACACCGTGGCCGGTGATCCAGGAGGCTGCCAAGATCGGCCTCTACAGCATGGACGGCAGCATCAATCTGTTCATCGACCCGTCCGGTCTGCTGATGCCGCTGGTCCAGGAGGAGCTCTTCTGGGGCGATGCCGGGATCGGCATGTCGCTGGTCGGTACGGGCCTGGCCAGCTCGGCTGTCTTCTCCAACGGCACGCCTGAGCAGTGGAGCCAGTGGCTGCCGCGCTGCTACGGCACGCCCGACGACGTACAGGTTGCTGCTTTCTGTTCCTCCGAGCCGGGCGCCGGCTCCGACGTGTCGGCGATCCGCACCAAGGCGACGTACGACGAGAAGACCGACGAGTGGGTCATCAACGGGCAGAAGGCGTGGGCCACCAACGGCGGCATCGCAGACATCCACGTCGTCGTGGCGACCGTCGACCCGTCGCTGGGCAGCAGGGGACAGGCGGCATTCGTCGTACCGAAGTCCGAGGTGAAGGGCCTGGAGCAGGGCACCAAGCTGAAGAAGCACGGGCTGCGGGCATCGCACACCGCGGACGTCTTCTTCGACAATGTCCGGATTCCCGCCGCGAATGTCCTTGGTGGCAAGGAGAAACTCGACGCCCGGCTGGCCAAGGCGCGCGAGAACAACGGCGAGAAGGCCCGCGGCAACGCTTCGATGGCGACCTTCGAAATGACCCGGCACATCGTCGGCTCCCAGGCGATCGGCATCGCCCGCGCGGCGTACGAATTCGCTTTGGAATACGCCAAGGGCCGCGAGCAGTTCGGCCGCCCGATCATCGACAACCAGGGCATCGCCTTCAAACTGGCCGACATGGCGACGGAGATCGACGCCGCCCGCCTGCTGGTCTGGCGGGCCGGCTTCATGTCCGCCGCCCTGATGCGCGGCCAAACTCCCGCCTACCGCCACGGCGAAGGCTCAATGGCCAAACTCAAGGCCAGCGAGGTAGCAGTCAAGGCCACGGAAGACGCGATCCAAATCCTCGGCGGCAACGGTTACACCCGCGAATACCCGGTAGAGC
Organism: Kribbella qitaiheensis; assembly: GCF_014217565.1. Lineage (NCBI taxonomy): Bacteria > Bacillati > Actinomycetota > Actinomycetes > Propionibacteriales > Kribbellaceae > Kribbella > Kribbella qitaiheensis. The sequence goes on along the minus strand of NZ_CP043661.1, from coordinate 1,155,913 downwards.
GCATGCACCGAGACTCCAAAATCTACACAATCTTCGAAGGCACCAGCGAAATCCAGCGCCTGGTCATCTCGCGCGCCATCTCCGGCATGCGCATCCGATAGCCCGCGCGGCTCCCTGAGAATTCTGGTGTGCTCCGGGACAGCCGGATGTGAACCGCGAGGCCGCGGACGTCGAACACATTCGAGCGTGACGCGGTCCCGGCCGTGGCAGGTCTCCCGGGTCCGTCCGCACCGACGCTTCCGGATGGCAGCGCGAACGGCGGCCGGTCGGGAGACAATGCCGGATGCGCGGATTCGGTGATCTGGAAGCAGCTGTGATGGACCGTCTTTGGGCGATCGGTGTGCCGGCTACCGTAAGGACAGTCCTCGACGACCTGCAGGCTGTACGGCCACTGGCATACACGACCGTCATGACAGTCATGGACAATCTGTACCGCAAAGGGTTCCTCGACCGCGAGCTGGACGGCAGGGCGCACCGCTACTGGCCGACGAGGAGCCGCGCGGAGTACTCCGCGGAGTTGATGGGCGAAGCGCTGTCTGCGAGTGGCGACCCGACGGCCGCCCTGTTGCGGTTCGTGGAGCAGATGCCGGCTGACGAGGTCGATCGCCTCCGGAACCTCCTCGGCGACAACGACAGTGGCCGCAGGACCAGGAAACAGCCATGATCATTGCTCTCGCCTTGTTCGGCTACGCCTTCGCCACGGCCCGCACTCGGGCCCGCGATGCTGCAGCGTTCTTCGTGGCCAACTCGCGCTCCATGGCTGGGCCTCTTCGCCTGGCTCTCGGTCATGGGGTCGACGCTCACGGCGGTCGTTATCGGTGGTCTCTGCGCCATCACAAGGCTGCACGTGGTGAGGTCTGATGCCGGTGGCCCGCTGCGCGTTTGTGTCGGTGATCTCCGAACGGCTTTCGCGAGTCCGGGCGACGTTGTCATCACCATCACCGCGGCCCTTGTCGTCGGCATTGTTGCAGGGCGGGCTGTCTGGGGAGTCGCCACCGCAGCCCGGCTCACCCGCCGGCACCGTCGCCGGCAACTCGAGCTCCTTGGCCTGCTGGCGCGTCACGACCGCGATCTAGGCGCGCTCGTGGTCGATCACCCGAGTGCGACTGTGTACTGCCTCCCCGGGCGGATCGGGCGCGTGGTGATCACCAGTGCTGCCCTGACCGCCCTCGAGCCCAGCCAGCTTGCTGCCGTTCTCGCTCATGAACGTGCCCATCTGCGTGGTCGCCACCACCTGCTCGTTGGAATCAGCAATGGTTTGGTGCGTGCATTCCCGACGGCGCTTCTTTTCGGTCTTGGCGATGAGCAAATACGTGACTTGGTCGAGATGGCTGCTGACGATCGTGCCTGCCGAAGGCACAGCCCATCAACGCTGGCCCGCGCGTTGCTGGCGCTCGTCGACCAGACACCACCGGCGGCGGCTTTGGCAGCCCGCGGAAAGAGTGCTGAGAACCGATTGCGGCGGTTGTCGGTCGACAACGGCCGCATGAGCCCGGTCTCGTACGGCGCTGCAGGGGGATTGGTGACGGTCATTGCAGGCGCCCCGATCGTGATAGCCACCGTCACCGCGCTGATCGTCGTCACTGCCGATTTGTGCTGATCGATCCTGGCGCCTCCTGCTTGCCCGGCGCTGACGGCGTCGGAGAGTAACTCAGGCGAAGGTTCGGTCGCGCTGCGTGCAATTTCGAGCGAGTCGCTGCCCCTCGCCCGACGCGCAAGGGAGAACCTTTGCGTTGCGGTCTGGTCTACTAAGCTGCCTAGTAGTAACTTCCTGGACACTCTCGCACCGCCCGTCGCGAGACCGTCCAAAGGAGAACCGCCCAATGAAACTCCTCCGCGTCCTCACCATCCCCGCCGCGGCAGCGCTCGCCGTCACAGCCGCCACTGCCGCATTGCCTGCCCAGGCAAACCACTCGTGGGGTGGCTACCACTGGGCCCGCGCCGGTGGCGCCGCCACGCCGGCCCTCGTATCCAGCCTCACCTCGGACTGGACCGGCAACCTGAGCACCGCCCGGACCGACTGGAACAAGAGCCCGTACGTCGAAAGCGCGATCGTCTCCGGTGATGCAAGCAGCCGGACCCGGCGCCGCTGCGCCATGACCAGCGGACAAGTCCACGTGTGCAACTACGCCTACGGTAACAACGGCTGGGCCGGCCTGGCCTCGATCAACCTGTCCGGCGGAACCCACATCAGCCAGGGCAGCGTGAAGCTCAACGACACCTACGAGGCCGGCAGCCCAGCCGCGGAACGGCAGGGTGTGATGTGCCAGGAGGTCGGTCACACCTACGGCCTGGACCACCAGGACGAGGACTTCAACAACCCCAATCTCGGCACCTGCATGGACTACACCAACGACTGGTCCACCAACCAGCACCCCAACCAGCACGACTATGACGAGCTCGCCCTGATCTACAACCACACGGACGCGGCCGCGGCCAAGGCGTCCCACGTCAGCACGATCAAGACCGGTAACACGGTCACCATGATCACCTGGGCCCAGTGATTTCACGCTTGTTCGTGGCGTCCGCCGCAGCCTTGCTCCTGGCAGGCTGCGGCGGATCGCCGAAGGTTGCGGGTGAGCCGAGCGCACCGACGGCGCCACAGCCCGTTGCTCGTACGGCTGGCACGCTGCCGAGCAGCGCGATGGCACCTGGCACGCTGACGGTCAGCCAGCAAGGCATTACGCCTGTCCGCACCGTGTGGTATTTGCGGATCGAAGACCTGGCAGCGCGGACGATGTTCGAGCAGTCCTACTTACAACCGATCGCGCTGAGCAAGACCCTCGCCGAGGGGCGATATCGGGCAATCGTCTGGCACCGAGCGTGTGAAAAGACCTGCCCAGCTGACGGAGAACAGGGCTTGGGTCCGCTGGAGCAGGTCTGCGGCGCGAAGGTCACTGTAGCCGCAGCAACGACGGTCAGGGCCGTCGCGGTGGTCGGAGCCGACGGCAGCTGTGCGATCAAGGTCACTACCTGAGTTTGCTTGCCACCGCGGCGAGACCCGCAGATGTTCAGGCAGAAGTACGAGATCAACGAGGTACCCGAGACGTCCGATACATCATCAACTCGCCGGCCATGGACCAACTAGCCTCCGCCGCCCATGATGGCAACGCTGCCGCGATCGTTGAACCCTCAGGATCGTGCTCGTCGTCGGCATTGCTGTCGCGGGAGGCGGCCACGATCTCATCGAAGTCCTCGGTCCGGCTCGCCAGGCGGTCGCAGGTCTTATGCCTCTCAGGCTCGAGTCGAGTACGCGGACGCCATCTTCGAAGGTGGCTTGGGGTTAGGGGAAGGCCGGGGGGCCGCCTTGGAGGGAGCGGTGGGTTGCGTCGGGGTCGGTCAGGTAGTTCGGGAGTTGGGTTTCGGCGGTGTAGTAGCGGTGGAAGACCGGGGTTTGCGAGCCGGACAGCGGTGGCACGATCCAGGTCCAGTCCGCGGGGCAGCGGCGGCCTGCTCGTTCTTCTCGTTCCAGGTGGATAAGGAATCTGCGGGATTCGGTGTGGTGGTCGGTGATGCTTACGCCGTTCGCGGTGAACGAGTGCAGTACCGCACGGTTGAGCTCGACCAGGGCCCGGTCTCGCCACAGGGTCGCCTCGTCCGAGGTGTCGAGCCCCATCTGCTCCGCAATCTCGGGTACGAGGGCGTAGCGGTCGCTGTCGCCGAGGTTGCGGGCGCCGATTTCCGTGCCCATGTACCAACCGTTGAAGGGAGCGGCCGGGTAGGAGACGCCGCCGATGACGAGCCGGTTGTTGCTGATCACCGGCACCGCGTGCCACCGCAGGCCCAGCTCGGCGAACCACGCCAGCTCGGGGTGCTCGAGGGGAACCTCGTGTACCGCTTGGCGGGGGAGCTGGAACATCTGCGGTCCCTCCTCGACGGTCTCCACAACGAGTGGGAGCACGTCGAAGGCTCCCGGGACATCGGGCGGTTGCCACCCGCGCTGGACGAGTTCGCTGGTGAAAGTCCGGTAGCGGGGGTCGCCGAGGACGCGCCCGTCCGGCTGCTCGTACCCGGCGTACCGGACGAGTTGCTCATTCCAGATCCGGGGGGCGGGCCTGGCCGGAGTCTCGGGAGCGAACACGCTGATCATCGGCCGGATCTTCCCGCCGTTGTGAGCCACCTGCAGATGGTCGAAGCAGCTCCCAGCGACATCACCGGCGCCGGAGACAGTCCTCAGATCGCGCACCTGGAGGCTGCGCCAATACAGCCTGCCGATGCACCGTGCGTTGTTGCGCCAGGCGACACGGGCGCCGAAAGCCAGCTCCTCGGCCGTGTGCCAGTAGGTCCCGGTCAGTTCGATCTCCCGCATCACCGCGGCGATCCGCGGTCCCAGCCGCTCGGCCCGGGGGCTCTCGCCGTGGAAGAGCTCGAGGAACTCCCGGGCCGCGGCCCGAACCACCTCGATGTCGGCGCTCTCGGCACTCCGTTCTGGATCAGGCCGGCCGGTGGGCCTGATCGGGTGGTCCGGACTGGTCGAGTGGCCGGGCCTCGACGGATGGTCGAGCCGCACCGGCTGGTCGGGCCTCGACGGGATCCGGCCGGGTCCTGATGATGCCCGCCGGCCGGCCCGTGGCGCCTTGCGCCACGGCCTGTCGCCGATCTGGAACAGCTTCTCTCCGGCGTGAACCGCGACGAGGAGGCGGGCACAGATCCCCACCGTCAGGAAGAGGATCGCCAGGCTCAGTACTACGACGGCCGGGCGGCTGGTCGGCACGTTCCAGCCGAATTCGACCGCGCCGACGGCCAGAGCCAGTCCGACGACCGTGAGCGGGAGAACCACCAGTAGGCGAAGCTGTGTCGCCGGCTGGTGGACTGGGGCGGTCCGGGTGGGTCTCGGAAGGGCTGGCATCGGTCAGTCCGTGCCCGGAGATCCCAGCCGGCCGGCGTCCCGGAAATGGGTTCCCCAGTCCCTGGGGTCGTCGGGCAAGTGGTCCTTCTGGAGCGGCGTAGCGGTGCCGGACCGGCCGGGCTCAGGCGTGCTCCCGAGCTGGTCGACCTCGGTGGCGAACGAGTTCACGATCGACTGCATCTGCGCCTGAGCCGACTGTGCGTACGAACGTACCTGCTCGCCGGCCGTGTCCATGGCCTCCGCGACGATCTGGCGCTCGTGCGCGCGCGCTTGGCCGATGCGCTCGCGGGCGTCCCGGCTGACGTCCTGGACCATCTCCTCGACGACGAGCTGTGCCTGGCTGAACATCTGGACGACCTGTTCGTTCACGCGGTCACCGGTCTGTTCGTGGTGGTCCAGCTCCGCCTGAACGCGCTGTAGCTCCGCCCGCCCGCGCTGCAGCTCGGTCTGGAGACGCTGGTTCCTGGCCCGGCTCTCACTGAGCTCCCGCTCGGTGGCCTGTATCTGATCAGCCAGCTGATCGAGGTACCCGTAGACCCTGCCCGAGTCGAGTCCCCACATCCGCCGCCGGAACGCCTCGTCGCGGATCGATCTGGGGGTCTGATGCGAAGTGCCGCGGCGGTGGTTGTTCGTCGTCACTGGTTGTCTCCTGACCTGGTAACCCCGGCCCGACGGCGTGCTCGCCGGCGGCCGCGTAGTAGAAGTGCTCGTACTTGATGTCCTCGGGCTGCATGCCGGCGACGGCCAGCTGCTCCAGCGTGTGCGCGACCATCTGCGGGCCGCCGCACACCATCGCAGTGCGCCCGTACGTCGACTGCCGGGCTGCGACCGCGCCGACCTTCCCGCGCGTTCCGGGATAGGACGAGTCGTCGGACACGACCTCGGTGTATTCGAACCAGGGCCGCTTCTGCGCCAGCTCCCGCAGCCGTGGCCGGTCGTAGAGGTGCCAGGGCATCCGGACACCGTGGAGAAGATGGACCAGAGGTCCGATCTGAAATCGTTGCCACTCATGGTCGATCTGCTCCAGCACGGCCAGCAGCGGAGCGAGGCCGGTGCCACCGGCGACCAGTAGCAGTTCCCTTTTGTCGCCGGCGCGCCGGGTCAGCCGGTCGCCGACCGGCGCCCCCAGCTTCACGACGTCGCCGGTCTTCAGGGACCGCACCACGGCAGGGCTCACCAGGCCACCGTCGATCTGTTGCACGTGCAGATCGATGGAACCGTCCGGACGTGGGGCGTTGGCCGGACTGAAGTATCGCCACTGCCGGGGTCGTTGGGGAATCTCCATGGAAACCGACTGGCCAGGAAGGAACTGGAACGCGCGCCTCGGCCGGACCGTCAGCAGGGTGAGATCCATCGTCCGCCGCTCGGCAGAGACCACGTCGGCGTCCCACCAGTCCGGGCTGGACTCCGAGGACGTCTCCGCCGCCTCGACCATGATCCGCGCGACCACCTGATAGGCCGACGTCCACTGCGCGGCGAGTTCCTCGTCCCACTCAGGCCCCAGGAAATGCATCAGGGTCGCGCACAGCGAGGCGCCGACGGCGTTGTAGTGCTCCGCGACGACGGCGTACTTGCGATGGTCGCGGCCGAGGTGCTGCAGGAAGGTCGAATCCTTGTCGAGCTGGTCGGCGTGGCTGACGATTCTGCCGAGTGCGCCGACGAATTTGTCTCGCTGGTTCGACATGGAGAGCGGGAACATCGACCGCACTTCGGGGTGAGACACGAAAAGGTGCGAGTAGAAGTACAGCGGTACCTGTTCACCGTGCTTCGTGACCTGGTCCCAGCTTCGTTGCAGGGCGTATGCATCCATCAGGGTTCGCTATCCGGCTCGGAAGATCAGCTCCTCGGGGGAAACGGACGGTCCATCAGTTGGCATCGTGTGCCCTCGGTTGTCGGCAGCTCGAGCCGACGGGTACCGCGTTGACAAGGGTTCCCTCCCATTTCCGGTCCCACAGTCTTTCCACTCCCCGAGTTCCACTCCGACCTACCCGTGGGCCAGCGGGTTGAAACCGCTGATCGGACTCAACCGTCTCGATTCTTCGGCGGCCCTGTCGGGACCGCGCTTTCCAGCGCTGGCGGCGGCCGGGGGAGTGATTGTTGGGAGGTCTGGAAGTTCTGGCGGGACAGGGAGACCGCGCGAATCGCAGTGGCAATTCATGCGATTGCTTCAGGATATCAGCAGCACCAGGCTCGGGTCGTGCGGCAGTCGTTGCCGTGAGCAACAAGAAGTAGGTCGGTACCGCGATAGGCTGGCCGTCCGGTTCCGGACGACGTCGGTAGGAGCGCTGATGACTGCTGGCTCACGTCCGCACCGTGCGGTGCGGGTGCTGAGGCCGGAGCTTGTCGAGGCCATCGCCTGGCGCAACGGGGCCGGGACCACCCGGGAACTCGTGGATGATCCGGCCGGATGGCGGCTCAGCGTCGCGGAGCTCGAGCGGAATGCGGCGTTTTCGGAGTTCGAGGGCTTGGATCGGGTGTTTATGCCGTTGGTCGATGTAGTTCTGTGGATCGACGGTGTGCGCCGGCCGGTGGGTCGCTGTACGGTCGCCTCCTTTCCTGGCGAGGCGAGCGTCGCGGTGGAGCTCGTCGCAGGTGCGGGGCGGGCGGTGAATTTGATGACGGTTCGTGGGCGGTGCAGCGGTGGGCTGGCCGTGGTGTCGCGAGTCGAGTGGGAGCGGCGCGACCACGATGCGTCGGGGTTGTTCGTCGATCTGGGCGCGGAGGTTGTGGAAGTAGAGGTGCGCGTCGATACGCGCCCTTGAATTTCCGAAAGTATTCAATAAATACGGCGACCGTATCGTTTGTGGTGGTGTCCGTTGCTTGTTTCGGCGCCATGATTGTCGCGCCACTGTCGTCCAACGCATCAGGTGTTCCGGCCGCGAAACCTGCTCAGGCTCAGGCATCCGTTGTCGTTCGGCCGGTGGCGGTGGGTTTGCCGGCCGTGTGCGGTTCACAGCGGCATGAGCGTGTGTTGCCCGCGCCATGGTGTTCGGTGGCGATCATTGCTGGAACGTCTGGGCCGGATCACGGATCCGGGGCCGCGCAGGTGGGGACGGTGGCGAAGGTCGGCTATTGCGTGGTTTCAGGCTGGAGTGGCGCGGTGGGGAAGAGAATCGGGCTGAGCAGATAGGGCGCTCGGCCGGGCGTGGGCTCGTTGGCGACCGAGTCCCGCAGGACCCCGAGCATCTTGCGGGTCATCTCGGCGAGTTCGTCGGGGCTGAGCCAGAGCATGCCCTGCCGGTAGGACACCCCGTCGGCGGCCGGGTCGGCCTCGTCGCGGTCGAGGTAGGCGTTGAACTCGGCGATCAGAACGGCCATGGCGGCGGCGAACCCGCGGCGGTGGTCCTCCATCGTCATCGCGGCGGTCGCGTCAGCGTCGATCACGGGCCGGTGCCGGCGCAGTCGGTACCGGCGCTCGACGGCCCCGCGCACCCGCTGCTCGCCGGCCACCTCCAGGAAACTCCCGTCGACGAGCAGGGCGATCTGCCGGTACACGGTCACTCTTGACACGTCGGGCATACGGGCGCACAGCTGCGTGGTGGTGAACTCCAGCCCGCTGGACAGAGCGCACTTCATCCAGGCCGAGCAACCACAACTCGTCGTCACGCGAATCCAGCAACTCCTCCAGGCCACCACCTGACCGCGACCAACCCAAGCCACGCCTTTCGGCGACCACACGCGGCGCGCGACGCCAACCCCAACCGGACACACCCTCATTGGCATGAGCGGACGGGCAGTCATAGCCTCTTGTCGCTTGCCGGCGTGATGGGATCTACCGGCTTATTGCCACGAGGAAGGGCCGCAGTCTGGTCGTGTGTTCCACTACAGATACAGCGGGATAGAGGCCCACCCATCGCACCCGTGGAAGTCACTGGTCCTGGACGACTGGCCGGGCAGCCCGGACGCGTCGACGTGGACCGCCGCCGACGGGTCCGGGTACTGAAGGTCGGCGACCACCGACATCCCGTAGCGCTCGACTAGAGGCCTTACTCGCTTGCCTCCTGCTGCAGCTTCTTCTGCAGGGCGTCCTTGCCGAGTGATGAGACGCCGGAGACGTCGGCGTTGCGGGCCTGCTGCAGCAGCTCGTCGCGGGTGATGTCGTCCGGCTGCTCGCCGAGGTGTTCCTTGCGGCTGGCCGCGAAGGCCTCACCCAGCTCGAGACGCCGTTCCTGGCTCAGGTTGGCGCTCATGCCAGGGAGGACCTTGGTCTCTTCCTCCTCGACGTGGTGGGTCACCGCGTCGACCAGGTTGCGGAGCGCCTTGTCGAAGTCCGCCGACTCGGGATCGGTGGCAGCGAGCTTGGCCAGTAGCTGATCCGCTTCGACGTGTTCTTCCTGGCTGTGCGCGACCTCGTCGGCTTCATCGGCCTCCGCGGCGGCCGCCGGATAGACCTCGGACTCTTCGGCGCGACTGTGCGCGAACAGCAAGGTGGTCAGCACGGGCACGAGTCCGACGCGCTTCTCCGGGTGGTTCTTCAGCTCGTCGAACAGCCGTTCGACCTCGCGGTGATCCTGCATGATCAGATCGACGACATCGGCAGCCATTGCCATTCCTCCCAGTCCAGGTCCGCCCCGGTCGGCGTGACTCTGAGTGGGCTGTACCCCGGCGACAAACTCGCGAAGTCGAGCCCCTTTACGACGGTTGACGGCGGGTACCGGCGCTGCATGAGTGAGTCGACGAACACCGAAGGTGCCGTAATTCGTGCCTACCAGGATGGGCCGCTACTCGTCAGGGGTGCCTTCGAACTGCGCGATGAGACCGGCGCCGTGATCGACCCCGGCCGGGCGACGATCGCCCTGTGCCGCTGCGGCCGTTCCGCACTCAAGCCCCTCTGCGATGGCAGTCACGCCCTGGCCGGAAAGCGACGCAAACGGCCCACCACCAAGTGACCGCTGACCGAGTCACCGGAGGATCTCGCCACGTACCCAGGACCAAGCGTTCCGGGTCCTTAGCTGGCGCACCGGGCGGATATCCGGGACAGATCGGCGGAAGCGTGTTGACATGGTGGGCATGGGTGAATCGACGACGGCGGACGGGACTGCCGCGCTGGCGGTCCGCGCGCTGACCGATGAGACCTGGCCGGCGTTCGCGCGGCTGGTGGAAGCGAACAACGGCGTCTGGGGCGGCTGCTGGTGTGTGGGCTTCCACGTCAAGCTCGGCAAGGGGCGGACGGCGGCCGAGAACCGGGCGGAGAAGGAGAAGCGGGTCCGCGAGGGCCGCACTCACAATGCGCTGGTGTTCTCCGGAGACGAGTGCCTGGGGTGGTGCCAGTTCGGCAGCCCGGCGGAGTTGCCCGAGATCAAGAGCCGTCGCCTGTACGAGAAGGGCCTGGTCAGCCTGCCTGATTGGCGTATCACCTGCTTCTTCACCGGCAAAGGCCTGCGTGGCCGCGGGGTGGCGGATGCCGCACTCGGCGGGGCACTGGCTCAGATCGCGCGCCTGGGCGGCGGTACGGTCGAGGGCTATCCCGAGGAGACCGACGATCGCAAGGTGTCGGGATCGTTCCTGCACACCGGGCCGATGGCCGCCTTCGAGAATCACGGTTTCACCCGCACGCGCCCGATCGCCCCGCACCGCTGGGTCGTCACCCGCGCTGTCGACCCGGCCTGAGCGCGCGGCGTAGCCCGGCGCTCTCGTACTGCGTTGGCGCAGCTCGGCACGGCGCTCTCGTACTGCGTTGGCGCAGTTCATCTCGGCGGTGATGTCACAAAAGGTAGGGCTCTGTCGTCGGATGTTCGACAGGAGAACACGCGATGACGGAACGCGGCCGGAGACCTTGGTCTCTGCCTCGAACGACGAGGGTGCCGTGTGGGAGGAAAAGTATGAGTTCAGGAGTGGAAGAGCTTCGTCGTGAGTTTGGCGGAGACGTGATCGAGCCGGGTGCACCGGCGTACGAATCGGTGAGTGGATCGGTGCTGTTCGCGGGCACCCCGGCGTATGTGTTGCGACCCAAGACCGTCGGGGATGTGCAAGCGGCGGTGAAGTTCGCCGCGGCCTCGGGGCTTTCGTTGGCTGTGCGCGGAGGCGGGCACGGGTTCGCCGGGTTCGGGACCAACGACGGTGGTGTGGTGATCGATCTCGGTGAGCTTGCGGGCGTGGAGATCGTTGATGAAGAGCGTCACGTCGTACGGGTTGGCGGGGGCGCTGTCTGGGGGCAGGTCGCGAACGCGTTGGCCCCCCATGGACTGGGAATCTCGTCCGGGGACACCAAGAGCGTCGGTGTCGGCGGGCTGACCTTGACGGGCGGAATTGGATGGAAGGTCAGGAAGTACGGCCTGACGCTGGACAACCTGGTCGCGGCGGAGGTTGTCACCGCCGACGCCGAGGTCGTGACCGCCAGCGCCGATGAGAACCCAGAGTTGTTCTGGGCGATCCGGGGTGGCGGCGGCAACTTCGGCGTCGTGACTGCCTTCGACTTCGTGGCACACCCGACGACGGAGGTCTTCCACGGGAAGATCGCGTTTCCGGCGACGGAGGCGGCCGGAGTACTGCAGGGCTGGGCGGACTATCTCCGTACTGCGCCTGAGGAGCTCACCTCCATCGCGAGCTTCGCCAATCCCTTCGCCGGCGGAGCCAATGCGCCGGTGGAGATCCAGGTTGCCTTCGATGGCGATGACCCGGAGCTCGCGGCCCAGGCCATCGATCCGATTCGCCGGCTGGGAACGGTGATCGCCGACGACGTCGTACTGAAGCCTCTCGCGGACACGCTCGAGGAAGGAATGGCTCCGCCGCCCGGCATCCGGGTGTTCACCCGCAGCGGGTTCGCCGCCAAGGAATCGGTGTCGGAGGTTCTGCGGATCCTCACCGAGGTCGGGGCGTCGGAACGACCGCCGTTCATCGCCGTGCGGAGCGTCGGGGGAGCGGTGTCCCGGGTGCCCGAAGGCGCCACCGCCTACGCGCATCGCCAGGCGGAGTTGATGTTCATGACCACCGTTCTCGGACCGGCTCCGGTGGTCGAGGCCGCATTCCCCGCACTGGCGGCGATCTGGGGGCGGCTCGCACCTCACGTCAACGGTGCCTACGGCAACTTCCTCGCTACCGCCACCGATGAGGATGTCGCCGCGGTCTATCCGGCGGAGACCTATCAGCGTCTCGCTGCGGTCAAGCGCCAATACGACCCCGGCAATCTCTTCGCAGGCAACCACAACATCCGGCCCTAGGCCAGACCGCCGACAGCCTCGCCACCGAACCAGTGGCGAGGCTGTTCGCCGTACGTCGCGCGCGGCCGCGCCCTGCTGTGTGTCAGTGGTGGGCCTTCGACAGGTGGGCGCGTTCTCCCTGGGGCCCGAAGAGGGTCAGCAATTCGGCGGGTTGATCGGTGGCGCTGGCGATCGCGTGCGGGACCCGGGTGTCGAATTCGGCGGCTTCGCCAGTACCCAGTACGAGGTCCTGCTCACCGAGGATGAAGCGGACCTGTCCGTTGAGGACGTAGAACCATTCGTATCCCTCGTGGGTCTGCAGTTTCGTCAGGCGTGATCGGCCCGCCGGCGGATAGATCACCTTGTACGCCTGGATCCCGCCGGGCCGTCTGGTGAGCGGCACGACAGTCAGCCCGAAGCGCCGTACTGGTCGTAAATGAATGCGTGGGTCGCCGGTCAGCGGCGCCTCGACCAGTTCCTCCAGCGGCACGCCATGTGCCCTTGCCAACGGCAACAACTGCTCCAGCGTCGGGCGGAGTTTCCCGTTCTCCAGCCGCGACAGCGTGCTCGAGGTAATACCGGTCTCCGCCGCCAGGTCTGCCAGCGTCACCCCACGCGCCCGGCGCAAGGCTCGCAGCCGTGGCCCGACTCCGGCGAGAACGTCTTCTTCAGTCCTACTCATGAAGCCCATCATGCGGATCCGCAACTTTTCTTGCAAGAAGGCACCCGCCCTGGCCATCCTCGAACAGAGCCAAGGAGGTAGATCGAATGAACGAAGCCCAACTCTTCTGGGACAAGCACTACCAGCCCCTGCGCACCTGGGGCGCGCGAGCCAATCCGCTGCTGGTCGAAACCGCCGAACCGTTGTCCACCGGCGCCGCATTGGACCTGGGCTGCGGCGCGGGCGGTGACGCCATCTGGCTCGCGCAGCACGGGTGGCGCGTCACCGCCGTCGACATCTCGACCACCGCTGTCGAAGAGGTCCTCGAAAACGCCCGCGCACAAGGCCTCGCGGACCAGGTCACTACGGAGCAACACGACCTGACCCGAACCTTCCCCGACGGGAGGTTCGACCTCATCTCGGCGCAGTACCTGCAAAGCCCGTTCGCCCTGGAGCGCAGCCAGCTCCTGCGCACCGCCGCGGCAGCGCTTCGCCCTGGCGGACTGCTCCTGATCGTCGACCACGGCTCCATCGCTCCCTGGTCCTGGAACCAGGACCCCGACATCCACTTCCCGACCCCGACCGAGATCGCCGCCGGGCTGGATCTCGACCCCGGACAGTGGCCCGTACTCCGAGCCGACAGTCCGCGACGTGAAGCCACCGGCCCCGGCGGCCAGACCGCCACCGTCACGGACAACGTCCTCGTCGTTCAAAGAACCGGAGGGCCGAAAGATGCCAACCAGCCAGACGCGAAGGCGTAAACGCGACACCGGTCCACCGCGAGTGGACGGTGACGAGAAGGCCACTTTGCTGGCCTTCCTCGACTACCTCCGCGAGGCCATCGCGAACAAGGCCGCGGGAGCACCAGAGCCGCAGATCCGAACAGCCGGCGTACGGTCGGGCACCAACGTCCTCGGCTTGGTCAAACACCTCACGTACGTCGAGCGGTTCTACCTCCTCGGCGAAGAGGTCCGCGACTGGGGCGGGACCATGCGGCCCGACCCGATGGAGACGATCGACAGCGTGACCGCGGCCTACCGAGAGGCCATCACCCGATCGAACGAAGTCATCGCGACCTACACAGACCTAGGCCTTCCCGCTCCCCGAACCGTGCGAAACCAAGAGCCGCCGTCGATGAGGTGGCTGCTGGTGCACCTGATCGAGGAAACCGGCCGCCATGCCGGCCACGCCGACATCCTCCGCGAACAGATCGACCACACGACGGGCCGCTGAAGCTCACAGTCGCGGCTGGCACCAGCTCCGACGCAGCGTTTGACGGGTGGACACGCGAAGTAGCCCCGGGGGGCGAATGTGCCCACCCTTAACCCGTTGCAGCAGGGGCTCTCGGTGTCAGGACTCGATCGGCGGGAGCGCTTGCCGGATCACGACGAGCCCGAACAACACGATCGTGAGCGCGTGGACGACGGTGCACCACAGGCAGATCGCGTTGATCTGGAAGAGCTCGGCCCAGATCAGGTAGCAGACGAAGACCACGCCGACCACCACCGCGGCCAGGCGAGCGCGACTCGGCCAGGGCGACGCCGTCCGCCACAGTGGAGGCAGTGACAGCACGACCATCGCCACGAAGAACCCCAGCCCGAGCACCGCCACCGGGATCCCTGCAAGCTTCGAGTACGAGCTGCTGGTGACCTTGGCGCAATTGACGACGCCGGTGTTCGGGCAGGCGAGCGTAGTACCGGCTGTGAAGTGCTCGTACGTCAAGTACGCGGCCACCGCAACGCCCGCGATCGACACCACCAGCGTCGCCCAGGGGAGCCAGCCCAGCGGCGCTGCCGTGGACTGGACCTCCTCGGAGCGCTGCCGCGAGGACGCGCTCATGCTCAGCTCTTCCCGAGCTTGCCGGCCGCGGCCGTAACGGCATCGGTCGAGCACACCGCGGCGGGCTGGTTGTTCGTGAGCTTGCAGAGCGCTGCGGTGTACAGGTTCGCGGAGCCGTCGATGGCCTTGGCGATCGGGCTCGACGGATCCTTCAGCGCGTCCGCGATCTCGGTCTGGGTCTTCCCGGCCAGCAGATCGGGGCTGTACGTCGCGCCCGCGGACACGAACGTCCCGCCGAGGTCCACGAACGGGATCGAGCCGGCGCTCTGCACGTACGGCGGCTTGTTGTACGTGTCGAAGGTCTTCTGGTCGGCGGCCGTCGGTGTGTCCAGCGGGGCGTACTGGCCGTTGACCTTCTCGTTGGTCGTGGTCTCGACGCCGGTGAACGCAAGGTACTGGCTGCTGAACTTCGTACCGTGGAAGGAGAGCGTGGGCGTGTTCGGGCTCACGTCGTCGGCAGCGGAGTGCGTCGTACCGAGGCCGCTGAAGGTCCCGAACCGCGACAGCGCCACCGTGACCGGCCAGCGCTCGGCAGCGCAGTACGGGCAGAACTCGGCGCCGATGTAGAGGACCTTCGGCTTGCCGCCCTCGGTCAGTGCCGGCGCGGTGATCTGCGACGGACCGCCCTGGACGTCGCCGGTGCCGACCGCGTTGAAGGTGGCTGCCGGGATCGACGCGAGCGTGGTGATCAGCGAACTGTCGGCGGTGCCGGTCGGTCCCGTGGCGGTCTTCTTCTCGCCACCGGCGAGGCGGATGGCGACCAGGCCGCCGATCACGACCACGACGACCACGACGGCGCCGACGGCCAGCAGCAGCCGCCTCCGTCGCTCAGCCCGCTGCTGAGCGGCAAGCTCCGCTGCGACCCGTTCCCGAGTCCTGGTCCTCTGCTCGACCCGCTTGCTCACTGCTCGATCTCCCGCCTGATCCTGAAGCGCGGCGACAACCCCAGGAAGTCTGCCACGCAGGCCAATCCGCTCGCCCGAGCGCGAGCCAGCTGAGTCTAGCCACGCTCTCCAGAGCGCTCGACAGCGACTGCCCGATCACGGGTGATCGCAGTGAGTAACCAGGCGTACTACTGAACCGCCGACCGAACTCACATCGCCCCGCAGCCGGTGTGAGTCCGCCGAAACAAAGAGCGGTTGCTGGCGTCACATCTGCGAAACGGGCGTTGCCTACCGTCATGGCATCCGATGGTGAGGGGGTGCGCGTGGCTGGTGGGCAGGCTGATGGCTCTCGCGTGCGGACGGTCTGTTCGTACTGCGGTGTCGGCTGCGGCCTGGTGCTCGACATCGCCACCGGCCCCGACGGGCGGAAGGTCGTCCGGAAGGCGTCCGGGGACAAGGAGCACCCCGCCAACTTCGGGCGGCTGTGTACCAAGGGTGCGACGACGGCGGACATGCTGGCCGCGCCCGGCCGGCTCACGACCGCGTTGGTCCGTGCTGAGCGTGGCGCCGAGCAGGTCCCAGTCGGTATCGACGACGCGATCGCGGACGCCGCGCGACGGCTGAGGGTCATCGTCGACGAGCACGGCCCGGACGCGGTTGCGCTGTACGTGTCCGGACAGCTGAGCCTCGAGGCGCAGTACCTGTCGAACAAGCTGGTCAAAGGCTTCATCGGCACCAACCAGATCGAGTCGAACTCCCGGCTCTGTATGGCGAGCGCGGGCACCGGCTACAAGCTGTCGCTCGGAGCGGACGGCCCGCCCGGCTCGTACCAGGACTTCGAGAAGGCCGACGTCTTCTTCGTGATCGGCTCGAACATGGCCGACTGCCACCCGATCCTGTTCCTGCGGTTGATGGAACGCGTGAAGGCCGGCGCCAAGCTGATCGTGGTCGATCCGCGCCGCACCGCCACGGCGGACAAGGCGGATCTGTTCCTCCAGATCAAGCCGGGGACGGATCTCGCGCTGCTCAACGGACTGCTGCATCTGCTGGTCGAGGGCGGGTACACCGACGCCGGGTTCATCGCGGAGAGCACCGAGGGCTGGGAGTCGATGCCGGAGTTCCTGGCCGACTACACGCCCGCCGCGGTTGCCGAGCTCACCGGGATCCCCGAGGAGGACATCCGGGCGGCAGCGGAGTTGATCGGGGCGGCCGGGGAGTGGATGAGTTGCTGGACGATGGGCCTCAACCAGTCCACGCACGGGACCTGGAACACCAACGCCCTGGTCAACCTGCATCTCGCCACCGGCGCGATCTGCCGCCCGGGCAGCGGTCCGTTCTCGCTCACCGGTCAGCCGAACGCGATGGGCGGCCGGGAGATGGGTTACATGGGACCAGGGCTGCCGGGCCAGCGGTCGGTCGCCGTACCGGAAGAGCGCGCGTTCATCGAGGACCTCTGGGGTCTGGAGCCCGGGACGATCCGCGCGGACGGGTTCGGGCAGGGCACCGTCGACCTGTTCGAGCGGATGGCGGACGGCGAGATCAAGGCGTGCTGGATCATCTGCACGAACCCCGTCGCCTCGGTCGCCAACCGCAAGACCGTCATCGAGGGACTGGAGCGCGCCGAACTCGTCATCACTCAGGACGTGTTCGCCGAGACAGAGACCAACGGGTACGCCGATGTGGTGCTGCCAGGCGCATTGTGGACCGAAGCCGAGGGCGTGCTGATCAACAGCGAGCGCAACCTCACCTTGGCCCAAGCCGCCGTGGATCCGCCGGGTGAGGCGATGGCCGACTGGCAGATCATCGCGAAGGTCGCGTGCGCGATGGGATACGAGGCGGGCTTCTCGTACGAGAGTGCGGAGGAGATCTTCGAGGAGATCAAGGGCGCCTGGAATCCGAAGACCGGGTACGACCTGCGGGGGGTGACGTATGAACGGCTGCGGGAGACTCCGGTGCAATGGCCCGCCGCGTCTCTCGACGGGTCCGACCGGAATCCGATCCGGTATCTCACGGACGACGGCGTGAAGTTCCCGACGGCAAGTGGTCGGGCGGTGTTCTTTGCGCGGCCGCACATGCCGGCTGCTGAGATGCCTGACGACGACTATCCGTTCGTACTGAACACCGGGCGGCTCCAGCATCAGTGGCACACCCTGACCAAGACGGGGAAGGTTGCCAAGCTCAACAAACTCGATCCGGGGCCGTTCGTCGAAGTACACCCTGAGGACGCGGAACGGCTGGGCATTGCCGAGGGCGACTCGGTCGAGGTCGCCTCGCGGCGCGGGCGGGCGGTGCTGCCGGCCGTGCTGACCGATCGGGTCCGGCCGGGCTGCTGCTTCGCGCCGTTCCATTGGAACGACCTGTTCGGCGAATACCTGAGCGTCAACGCCGTCACCAACGACGCGGTCGACCCGATCTCCTTCCAGCCCGAGTTCAAGGTCTGCGCCGTCACTCTCACCAAGGTCACCACCCCGGTCGTGATCAAGACCCCGACCCCCGAGGTGCTCGAGGTAGTTGAGCAGGCGCGTTCTCAACCGGAGCTCGCGGTCATGCTTGGCGTAGAGGACTACAAGCCCCCGCACTTCGGTACGCGGGAACGCGGCTACCTCGCGGGATTCCTCAAAGGCCTCGACACCGGACTGCCCGGCGTACCGGTCCTGCCCTCGGGTGCCCCGTTCAGCGAGGAGCAGGCGCTCTGGGTGAACGGGGTGCTGGCCGGAGTACGGTCGCGTGTCCCGCAACCAGCTGTACCGACGCTTGGCGAGCGCGGCAGGAAGATCACCGTTCTGTGGGCGTCGCAGACCGGGAACGCCGAGGAGTTCGCCTCGATCGCCGCCGAGCGGCTCATCGCCGAAGGACACGACGTCAACCTGGTCAGCATGAACTCCGCTGATCCGGGCGCTCTGCCTGACACCGATCTGCTGCTGATCACGAGCACCTTCGGCGACGGCGACGCTCCGGACAACGGGACGACTTTCTGGGACAGCCTGGCCAAGGACCACTCGGGACTGGACGGCCTGCGCTACTCGGTGCTGGCCTTCGGAGACTCCTCGTACGACGACTTCTGCGGTCACGGTCGCCGGCTGGATCAGCGGATGGAAGAACTCGGCGCCACCCGGCTCGCCCCGCGCACCGACTGCGAACCCGACTTCGAGCCCGCCGCCACGACCTGGCTCGACCAGATCCTCACCGCTCTTGGTTCAGAGGCCGCGCTTCCCGACGTACCGGTTTCGGCGATGAGAAAGTCGCGGACGTCCAAGACGCAGACAGCCGGGGTGCGGTTGGCTGGGAATCGGCTGCTGAGTTTGCCTGGGGCCGGGAAGGAGGTTCGGCAGTTCAGTTTCGATCTGCGCGACAGTCAGACGCCGATCGTCTACGAGACGGGGGACGCGCTCGGAGTACGGGCAGTGAATTCCCCTGAGCTGGTTGACGAATGGCTCCAGGTCACCGGCCTCGACCGCGATGCCGTGGTCGAGCTCAACGGGGTCGGATCCCTGCCGTTGGGAGACGCGCTCCACCGGCAGTTGGACATCACGAAGATCACCTCCGATCTGCTGCGATTCGTCGCCGAACGCACGGGTGATCGCGATCTCCACAAGCTGCTTCGCCCCGACAACAAACACGAACGGGCCCGCTGGGCGTGGGGTCGCCAGGCCGTCGACGTCATCGCCGAGTACGCCGTACGGGCTGAGCCTCAAGCCTGGCTCGCGGTCCTCAAACGACTCCAGCCCCGGCTCTACTCGATCTCCACCAGCCCGCTCACCGACCCCGACACGGTCGCGCTGACGGTCTCCGTCGTCCGCTACGAGAGCCTCACCGGCCGCAAACGCAAAGGCGTCTGCTCGACGTATCTGGCCGATTCCGACCCGTACGCCGAGGTGCCGGTGTTCGTCCAGCGTTCGCCGCATTTCCGGCCGCCTGCCGACCCCGCCACGCCGATGATCATGGTCGGACCGGGAACGGGCGTGGCGCCGTTCATCGGGTTCCTGGAGGAGCGTCGCGTACTCGGGCACCGCGCGCCGAACTGGCTGTTCTTCGGCGAACAACACCGCGCCACCGACTTCTACTACGAGCAGGAACTGACGTCCCTCAAGGGGAACGGGCTCGACCGGCTGGACACCGCCTTCTCCCGCGATCAACGGTCCAAGGTCTACGTCCAGGACCGGATGCGGGAACACGGCCACCAGGTGTGGTCGTGGCTACAGGACGGCGCTCACTTCTACGTCTGCGGAGACGCCTCCCGGATGGCGAAGGATGTCGATCAGGCGCTCCGCGACATCGCCGCGACGCACGGCGGGCTCGACGACGAGACCGCCGCCGGGTACGTCGAACGCCTCGCCGCCGAGAACCGTTACGTCCGCGATGTCTACTGACCGCTGCCGTCGGTGACCTACCTGGCCGTGGACGTCAGCGCGCCGTAGTCCGCCGGGCCAGTCGCGGATCTCGCAGCGGGTGAAGGCATATCGCGATCATGCTCGCGGGTTCAGGATCGCCGGCGGTGCGGTGAGCGCCGGTACGCCGAACTGCCGCCGGCAGAACCGATTACCGATCCGATCTGCCGACACCCGGAAGCGTGATCCCGGGAACGCGAGCAGCGCCTTCTTTCTCCTCCGAAGCGAAGGCGTCGACCGCGCCGATCGCCGGTGTGGTGATGGTGGCGGGACGGCAACGGTGTGGTGATGGTGGCGGGACGGCAACGGTGTGGTGATGGTGGCGGGACGGCAACGGTGTGGTGATGGTGGCGGGACGATGATGGCCAGGCCGGGCTGGTGGCGGGACCTTGGACAGGATGTCGGGGGCTCGGACAAGCTATTTCGTGTCCGAGCCCTCGGCAAGGTGTCCCTACCCCCGGCAAGGTGTCCCTGCATCCGGCAAGGTGTCCCCGCCTCCGGCAAGGTGTCCCTGCCTCCGGGAAGGTGTCCTAGCCCCCGACATCGTGTACCGGAGTTTCGGGCGGGGGTGCAACTTGTGCACCGGATCTGTGACTCCCGGGCGGAATCTGCTCGACCCGCTGCACAAAGATGCGCTGCGGATGGTTGGCGCCGGGGAGGGAGTCGGTGCTGAGGCGGCTGGCCGGCGCACTGGTCCGGAGGTGGTGACCACCGATTCCGGCCTCAACTTTTCATCTCGCGGCACCAGCCGGCATGCGGCGGGGGCCGACTATGACGGCTGTGGCGAAGACGGCGGTGGCGGCGGCGAGGATGCCGAAGCTAGGTGGGACCTTCGGGACTGTGGAACTGAGGGCAAGGCCAGCCCACATCTCCAGGATTGCCAGGCCGGCCGACAGGGCCAAAGCTCGGTAGGGGCGATCGGTGAGTCGCTGGGCGGCGCCGGCGGGAGCGGCAAGTAGGCCGAGGATCAGCAGCGAGCCGACCGCCTGAGTCGCCACCGCCGCGCACGCGCCGACCAGCGCGAGAAAGGCGAACCCGAGCAGCCGCACCGGTACTCCGCGAGCGGCGGCCACTGCCTCGTCGATCGATGCGAACAGCAAAGGGCGAGCAACGATCACCACCGCCACGCACACCAAGCCCGCGATCACCGCCGCAGTCACCGCCTGCGACGTAGACAGACCGAAGATCGACCCGAACAGCACGCTGACCCCGGCATTGCCGTTCACCGCGCTACGCGACGTCGTGTAGACGGTAAGGAAGAAGACGCCCAGCCCAAGGATCCAGCTGAAGACATTGCCGATGGCAACGTCGTCCGGACGGCCGCGACGCCCCAGTACGCCGAGCAGCAGCGCAACTCCGATGGTCGCGACGAAAAGCCCGAGCCGCGGGTCGACGCCGATCGCGAGGGCGGCCAGCGCACCGGTGAACGCGACGTGGCTCAGCGCGTCGCCGGTGAAGACTTGCGCCCGTAGTACGAGGAAATAGCCGATCAGCCCCGCGGCGGCAGCGATCGCCGTACCGGCGAGCAAAGCGTGCTGGAAGAAGGGCTGGGTCAAGGTCATGCCACCGCTCCAACAGTCCTGAGTGGCAGCCGGCCAAGTCGCGCCAGAACGTAGCCGGCGAACGCGAGGGTGGTCACGAAGAACCCGATCGGGTACGGCGAGTGGTAGGCGGCGATGAGCCCCACCCAGGTCACCACAACTGCGAAGGCAATCGACAGTGCCAACCCGAGACGCGGGCTAGCAGTGATCGCCTGGGCAGTCGCAGCCGGCATCACCAGCAACGCGAACACCAGCAGTGACCCGGTGATCTGACTCGCCCCTGCGACCGCGGCTCCTAGTACGACCAGGAACAGCATGCTGAGCAACCGCACCGGAACCCCACGCCCGGCCGCGGCATCCGGATCGATGGATGCGAACAGCAACGGTCGCCCGATCGCGGCCAATACCACCAGTACGGCGATCGCCACCACCAAGAGCACCCATACCTGCATCGCAGTGATTCCGAGGAAGCTACCGAAGAGCAACGCGGTCACGCCACCCAGCAGCCCTTTGTAGAGCGCCGCGAACAGAAAGCCGCAGGCGAGCAGGAAAGCCTGGATCGTCCCCGTCAGCGCGGATTCGAGTCCGTCCGCATCCGGCCCGACCCGAGGGATCAGCCCAAGCACCACGGCCGCGGTGACGCAGAAGGCGAAATACCCGTACGTCGTACTCAGGCCGACCAGTGTCGCGCCGGCCGCCCCCGGGAACCCGACCACGGCCAAGGTGTGCCCGGCGAAGCTCTGCCGGCGCAACACCATGAACCAACCCACCACCGCCGCCACGACCGCGACGATCGTCCCGGCTCTGAAGGCGTTGACCATGAACGGGAAGACCCACATCTGCTGCAGGTCGGTCACCGGGTTCCAGACTGACCTCACAACCACACGCCACCAGCCTGAGAGGCGTGCCTATCGCTGTGCAGGGCGGGTGCCTCCGGTTGTCCGACGACGACGAGCCGGCCGTCCGAAGTACGCAGCACCTCGATCGGGGTGCGGTAGAGCCGGGACAGGGTCTCGGACGCGATGACCTGTTCGGGACGCCCCTCGACGGCACCACCTTCCGCGAGATAGACCACCCGGTCCAGCCGGGACAGGATGGGATTGATGTCGTGGGCAACCATCACTACGGTCACCCCTTCCTCCCGGCAGATCCTGCCGACCAGCGCCGCCATCGCTGCCTGGTTCGGCAGGTCGAGGCTGTCCAACGGTTCGTCGAGCAACATGAGTTCCGGTCGGCGTACCAAAGCCTGGGCAATCAACAGGCGCTGCTGCTCGCCGCCGGAGCACTGGCCGATCGGCCGATGTGCGTAGGCGGACGCGCCGACCAGGTCGATGACTTCGGCGACCCGGGCGGCCGCGGCCTTGCGACGCCGCAGCGGAATGCCCCAGCGATCGCCGTCCCAACCGAGCCCGACGAAGTCGACGCCGCGGATCCGCAACGACGCGTCGAAGCTGCGCCGCTGCGGGAGATAGCCGATCCGGTCGCCGGCCTGCCCAGGCCGTTCACCGAGCACCCGTACGTCGCCCGAGGCCGGCAGGACGCCGAGCAGCACCTTGACCAAGGTGGACTTGCCGACGCCATTGGGACCGAGTACGGCGACGAACTCACCCGCGCCGACGTCCAGCTCGACCCCGGACCACAGGGTGCGACCGCCGACCCGTACCGCCGCACCGCGCAACGAGATCGCGACCGGAGTCGTTGCCGTGGGCAACCGGGGTGTCAACTGGTGAACAGCCGGCAGCGGGTTCATTTGGCGCTGGCCAGAGCCTGTTCGATGCCCTGGAGCTGGCGGACCTGCCAGTCCTGGAAGGAGACACCGGCCGGCGTCGGCGTCTCGGTCACGGTCGCCACCGGAATGCCGTTGGCCTTGGCCGCCTTCACCTGGGTCTGGACGTCAGGCGTGCTGTTCTGGCTGTTGTAGACGTAGAGCTTGATCTGCTTGCCGGCGATCTGCTGGTCGATGAGCGACTTGTCCCGTGCGGTCGGGTCGGTGCCTTCGCTGATCGCGCTCAGGAACGAATCCGGGGTGAGCATCTTCAGCCCGAGCCCCTCGGCCAGCGGACTCACGATGGACTCGGACGCGCCGATCGGCGTACCGGCGTACTTCGACTTGATGTCGGTGATCAGCTGGTTGTAAGTGGCCAGCGTCTCGGTCTCGTACTTCGTCTTCAGCTGGTCGAAGGCGGCGGCATCGGCCGGGTCGAGCGACTTGTAGTCGGCGGTGATCTGCCCGATCACCTTGCGGACGTCGTCGGGGGAGTACCAGCGGTGCGGGTTGCCACCGGGCTGTATGCCGACCAGGTCACCGATCTTCAGGTCCGTCCGGCCGTCGGTCGGATTCGCGGCCAGCAGCTTGTCCGCCCAGGCGTCGTACCCGATGCCGTTCACGATGGTGAACTGCGCGCCGGCCACGGTCCGCGCGTCGGCGGCGGTCGGCTCGTAGTCGTGCGGATCGGCGTCCGGGTTGCTGATGATGCTGGTGACCTTGACGTGGTCACCGCCGAGCTGGGTCGCGATGCTGCCCCAGAAATTCTCCGCCGCCACCACC
Organism: Kribbella qitaiheensis; assembly: GCF_014217565.1. Classification (NCBI taxonomy): domain Bacteria; kingdom Bacillati; phylum Actinomycetota; class Actinomycetes; order Propionibacteriales; family Kribbellaceae; genus Kribbella; species Kribbella qitaiheensis. Next base: position 1,132,064 of record NZ_CP043661.1, on the reverse strand, counting down.
TGGATCGTCTTCCCGCTACTCGCGGGCGCGCCGGCACTTTTGGGCGACGAGGTCGAGCAGGCAGCGACAGACAGCACAGCCAACGCCGTCAGACCGCCGAAAACGAGCCGGCGGACGGCAGGCACAGAGTGATTCACGAAGATCGCCTCACGCGTAGATGAAAATGACATTCAAAACCATACTCCTTCCCCTGAGATTCGTCCCCGCCGGGATGTCGAGAACGGCGGGAGTGATCCGCTCAGTTGTCAGAGTGGTCCGACGACGAAGGAGAACGACGATGTTGCTCGAGGGAAAGAACGCGATCGTGTACGGCGGCGGCGGTGCGATGGCCGGCGCGGTCGCCCGGGCCTTCGCCCGGGAAGGAGCGACCGTGCATCTGGTGGGCCGCACCCTCGCCAAACTTGAGCAGGTGGCGGCAGACATCGAGGCGGCCGGCGGGCATGCTTCGGTGGCGGTTGTCGATGCGTACGACGCGGACGCCGTGAACGATCACCTGGCGTCGATCGAGGGCCGGGTCGACCTGACCTTCAATGGCGTTAGCGTGCGCGAGAAGCAGAACATCCCGGTGGTGGAGCTGGCTGTCGACGACTTCGTCCGGCCGGTCGAGGATGCCGCGCGGACCAACTTCGCTACCGCGACCGCGGTTGCCCGCCGGATGATCGAGCAAGGCGGCGGGGGCGCGATCCTGATGCTGTCGTCATCGGCGGCACGGGAGTCCGGCATCGAGATGGGCGGCTTCAGCCTCGCCTGTGCGGCGATCGAGTGCTTCACCCGCACCCTGGCCGGTGAGGTCGGCAAGCACGGGATCCGGGTGCTGGCCCTGCGACCCAACTTCACCCCGGAGTCCCACCCCGACTGGGTGAACACCGAGGACGGCAGTCTCGATCACCTGACCGTCGGTACCGCACTCGGCCGCCTGCCGCGACTTGCCGAGGTCGCGGGTGCTGCCGTCTTCGCCGTCTCGGATACGGCCGGTGCGATGACCGGCTCCGTGCTCAATCTCAGCTGTGGCGCGGTCATCGACTGACCTCGCGAAGGGCGTCCTGCGTCGTGAGGGTGCGGAATGGCTGCTCTAGAAGGATTGCCCGCATGTTTTCGGTGAGCTAGTGCGGATTTTCGGCTGCGCTGCCAGCATCCCGAGGTAGCGAACAGTGACCGACTGATCGCTCTCCGCCCAGAGTGAGTAGTGAGGTTCCGCATGTCTTCACGCAGCATGCTGTCTGTCGTGGCGATCGCCGCGACCGCAGTAGCCCTCCCTGTCGTCGCCGCCGCACCGAGCGACGCCGCCCCCGTCCAGTCCGCGCCTACCCAGGTCACCGCCGGGTACGTCGGTTCTGTGCAGGAAGCCGCCAACAACAAGGCGTTCTACGACGCCGTGATGAAGTCCGCCGCAGCGAAGCGCGCCAAGCTCGGCAACAAGACCGCTGCTGTCACAGTGGTCTACAGCACGAGCCGCGCACCCAGCTTCCGTACCCAGATCGCCCGCAGCGCACAGATCTGGAACAACGCCACCAACAACGTGACCCTGACCCAGGGCAGCAACTACGACTTCTACTACCGGGAAGGGAACGACACGCGAGGCTCGTTCGCCAGCACCGACGGCCACGGCAGCGGGTACATCTTCCTGGACTACCAGCAGAACCAGCAGTACGACTCCACCCGCGTGACGGCCCACGAGACCGGCCACGTTCTCGGCCTGCCGGACCACTACTCCGGACCGTGTAGCGAACTGATGTCGGGCGGCGGCCCCGGAACCTCCTGCCGCAACCCGTACCCGAACAGCACCGAGTCCACCCGAGTGGACAGCCTCTGGGCCAACGGCCTGACCAGCCTGCAGCACTGAGCCATCGGTCGCTGCCCTGGCGACCAGCCAGGGCAGCATTCCGGTGTCTAGAAGAGGTAGAACGCGGCGACCGCCATCGGGAGGACTCCGACGATCAGCCATGGAGACACCAGCGACCGCTGGTGGATGAGAAGGACACCGGCAGCGGTAGCGAGGCCTACGACGCCGGACATGATCCAGAGCCCGACGCCGGTGGAGTGCTTCGTCTGCTCCGCGTGCGGGCTGTACGCCGCGAGCGCCAGCGTCGGCGATCCGCCGATGTGGATGAGGATCACGGCGAACACCCACCGCTGCACGGTCTCGATGTTCATCTTCCGTCGCCTCGACGGGTCACTGCGCAGGAAGCGTCGCGGCGGGATCTCGGGCATGCCGCCGACTATCGCATACCCGTATGACTCATCGCCGTACGGCGGCGGGTGCGGGAGTGGCTACAGCTTCCTCAGAACCAGCACTCCGCCCAGGTGACGGCGCACGAGACCGGTCACGTTCTCGGCCTGCCGGATCACTACTCCGGTCCCTGCAGCGAACTGATGTCCGGCGGTGGGCCCGGTACGTTGTGCCGCAACCCGTACCCGAACGCCACCGAAGCGGGCGCGCGTCGACCGCTCTGGGCCAGCGGACCGACCAGCAACTGATGAACCGGCTGCCGTCCTGAATCCAGGGCGGCAGCCGCAGTACGGGCTGGTCAGGGGTTCGGATCGGTAGTTCGCTCCTCCAGATAGTCCAAGCGTCCTTGGTCCTCGCCGGCGTCGAGCAGGTTGTCGCGCTGCGCCCCGGTGTCGATATATTCCATCTTCGCGATGTCCGGGTGATGCAGGTCGAACGCGGGGCTCTCGGAGCGGATCCTGGGCAGCTGGATGAAGTTGTGCCGCGGCGGAGGCGAACTGGTGGCCCACTCCAGCGATCGGCCCCAGCCCCACGGGTCGTCGACGCCGACCAGCGGCGCCTTCCGCGACTTGTAGACGTTGTAGAAGAAGGGCAGCGTCGACACCCCGAGGATGAAGGCACCGACACTCGAGACCTGGTTGAGCGTGGTGAAGCCGTCGTTCGCGCCGTACGTCGCGATGCGGCGCGGCATGCCCTCGACGCCCAGCCAGTGCTGGACCAGGAAGGTGGTGTGGAAGCCGATGAACAGCAGCCAGAAGTGCAGTTTCCCGAGCTTCTCGTCGAGCATCCGGCCGGTCATCTTGGGCCACCAGAAGTAGAAGCCCGCGAACATCGCGAACACCACCGTGCCGAAGACGACGTAGTGGAAGTGCGCGACCACGAAGTACGAGTCGGACACCTGATAGTCCAGCGCGGGCGAGGCGAGAATGACTCCGGTCAGCCCGCCGAACAGGAAGGTGACCAGGAAGCCGACAGCCCACAGCATCGGCGTGTCGAACGACACCCGGCCGCCCCACATCGTGCCGATCCAGTTGAAGAACTTCACCCCGGTAGGCACCGCTATCAGGAACGTCATGAAGGAGAAGAACGGCAGGTTCACCGCTCCGGTGACGAACATGTGGTGCGCCCAGACCGCGATCGACAACAGACCGATGCTCAGGGTGGCTGCTACCAGGCCCACATAGCCGAAGATCGGCTTGCGGCTGAACACCGGCAGGATCTCGGTGATGATGCCGAAGAACGGCAGCGCGATGATGTAGACCTCGGGATGGCCGAAGAACCAGAACAGGTGTTGCCAGAGCAAGGCGCCGCCGTTGGCCGCGTCGAAGACGTGCGCGCCGAGCCGGCGATCGGCCTCCAGCATCAGCAGCGCGCCCGCCAGGATCGGGAAGGCGATCAGGACCAGGATCGACGTCACCAGGATGTTCCAGCAGAAGATCGGCATCCGGAACATCGTCATCCCGGGTGCGCGCATGGTGATGATCGTGGTGACGAAGTTGACGCCGCCGAGGATCGTGCCCAGGCCGGCCATCCACAGCCCCATCGTCCACAGGTCGCCGCCGATCCCCGGCGAGCGGGTCCCGCCGGACAACGGTGCGTACGCCGTCCAGCCGAAGTCGGCCGCGCCGCCCGGGGTGAAGAACCCCGACAGCGTGATCAGGCCGCCGAACAGGAACAGCCAATAGCTGAACATGTTGAGCCGCGGGAACGCGACGTCGGGAGCACCGATCTGGACCGGCATGATCACGTTCGCGAAGCCGACGAACAGCGGCGTCGCGAACAGCAGCAGCATGATCGTGCCGTGCATCGTGAAGAGCTGGTTGTAGACCTCTTCGTTCACGATCTGCAGACCCGGCTTGGCCAGCTCGGGCCCGGATGAACAGCGCCATCACGCCGGCGATCAGGAAGAAGATGAACGAGGTGGTCAGGTACAGGTGGCCGATCAGCTTGTGGTCGGTGGTGGTGAGCCACTTGACCACGATCTGGCCCTTGCCTAGCCGCCGTCGCCTCGGAATGAGGGTCTGCGGAACCTCTTCCGATGGTCGCGAGCGGGTGGTGATCGCCATGATCTGCTCCTCGCCAGGCAGTTCGCCGCAGTCCTCCTCGTCCCCGCGTGGAGGCCTGCCTCCCTTCCCGTATACCCCCTCAGCAATCAACCGTCCAGAGTGCGATGAGTTTCGGCCTCGCAGGGAGTCCTACTCCCGACAACCAGTTCGAAGCGTCCTGAGGAGAACCACAATGACCACCAATCAGACCCTGACCGTCGCCGGCGCCGACCTGTACTACGAGGTGCGCGGCAGCGGGCCACTCGTAGTACTGCTCGGTTCGCCGATGGGCGCGAGGTCCTTCGCGCCGTTGGCGGACCTGATCGCCTCCGACTACACGGTGCTCACCACCGACCCGCGGGGGATCGACCGCAGCCCGGTCAGCGATCCCGACCAGGACTCGACGCCGCAGCTTCGGGCAGGTGATGTGTCCGACCTGCTGACGCTCCTCGACGCCGGACCGGCGGCCGTCTTCGGGTCCAGCGGTGGCGCCGTCACGGCACTCGCGTTGGCGGAGGCAAGGCCCGATCTGGTGCACACGGTCATCGCGCACGAGCCGCCTCTTTGTGAGCTGCTCGAGGACCGCGAGCAGCTCGACGCCGGAACCGAGAAGATGATCGCCACCTATCTCGGCGGCGACAGCCTCGGAGCGTGGGGCCAATTCATGGCGCAGGCGAGCATCGACCTGCCGGAAGGCGCGCTGGAGATGATCTTCGGCGGCGACCGGTCGGCGCAGCAGTTGGCGGACGAGCGTCGTTGGTTCGAGCACGAGCTGCGCGGAACCGTCCGCTGGCAGCCCGACCTGCCGGTACTGCGGGCAGGCAAGCCCCGCATCATCGCGGGCATCGGCGAAGACTCGGCCGGCCAGCTCTGTGACCGTGCGACCAGGACCTTCGCCACCGCCGTGGGGGTCGAGCCGACGATGTTCCCCGGTGGCCACACCGGCTGCGCCGACGACCCCGCCACCTTCGCCCCGCGCCTCCGCGAGGTTCTCGCCTTGGCATGAGCAAGCAGACGCCTCCCGCTCTTCGGTGGACCGCAAGCGGGAGGCGTCTTCGTAGGTCAGCCGCAGATGGTTGTTCGCATCACGTCAGCGGGAGCGGGCGCGGCTGAAGCGGCGGGGATCGAGCCGGGCACTGTTGCCGCCACTGCCGCGACCAACACTGCTACTCGGGTCGCGGTGGATCTCATCGGATGGTTGTCCTTCCGGGTCCTCACTACACGGAACAACTGGGCACGTCGACGCCCACGACTTCCGTTGGGCGGACAGCTCCCAGGGCCCTCTGATGACCTTGTCAGGGCGGTGACGTGACAGACAGTTCTTGATCGGGCGCAAACTGTCAACCTCGTTGGGTTATTTGAGTTTGTGCAGGATCGCGGTCAGTTGCTGCTCCGCCTCCTGGGGGCGGGGTCCGGCCACGGCGAGGGTGTCGAGGATGTGCGTGTAGGCGTCGACGTCGTCGCGCTTGTCGAGATACAGCGCGCTGGTGACGTGTTCGAGGTAGACCACGTCCGGGAGATCGGCCTGCGGGAATCGCAGGACGCTGAATGCGCCACCAGTGGCCGGATGCCCAGGGCTGCCGGTCGGGATGATCTGCAACGTGACGTTCGGCCGGCGGATCGCCTCGATCAGCGAGCCGAGTTGCTCCCGCAGTACTTCGAGGCCGCCGATCGGCCGCCACAGAACAGCCTCCTCGACCACCGCCCAGAGCCGCAGCGGGGGATCCCTCTCGAGCACCGCCTGACGCGAACTCCGCAGCGCGGTGATCCGGTCGACCTCCTCCTCGGACCGCTCACCGGCCGGCGTCAGCCTCGCGACAGCCCTCGTGTACTCCGGAGTCTGCAGCAACCCGGGCACGAACTGGATCTCGTAGGTCCGGATCAGCTCGGCGGCTGCCTCCAGCCCCAGATACGCATCGAACCAGTCCGGCGTGACGTCCCCGTATCGATGCCACCAGCCACGATTGTTCGCATCACGAGCCAACTGCAGCAGCTTCTCCCGCTCAGCGGGGTCACCGACCTGGTAAAGCTCGAGCAGATCGCCGACGTCCCGCTCCTTGAACCCGACCCGCCCGAGCTCCATCCGGCTGATCTTCGACTCCGACGCCCGGATCGCCCACCCCGCCTCAGACCGCGTGACCCCTGACTGCTCCCGCAACCGCCTGAGCTGCGCACCAAGCATGATCCGCAACGCCGTGGGCCCCGCCTCACTCCGCCCCGCCATACTGACGATCGTACCTTATTATCGAACATATGTTCCCATGAAATTCACCGTCGTCCACGCCGTCGAACCGGCACAATGAGCCGGGTGCTTACCGACTTCCTGCCTGCGTTGGCCGTCGCCTCTGCGGCGGCGTTCGGGCTCGCCGCGTTGTCAGCGGTCGCCGGATTCGGCGGCGGAGTGCTGCTGCTCCCGGTGTTCACGGCCCTGTTCGGCTTGCGGGTCGCGGTGCCGATGCTGACGCTGACCCAGCTGTCCAGCAACAGTTCCCGGGGCTGGCTGAACCGACGCGAACTCCGCTGGCCACTGATCGGCTGGTTCGCTCTCGGCGCGGTGCCCTGCTCGGTAGCCGGCGGCCTTCTGCTCACGCACGCACCGCTCGCGCCGATGAAGCGAGTGTTGGGGGTGTTCCTGGTCGGCGTAGTGCTCTGGCGACGGCTCAATCCGCATCCCCGCAAGCCCGCCGATCCGGCCTTTGTCGCGGTCGGCGCCGGGTCCGGTCTGGGCTCAGCCCTCCTCGGCTCGGTCGGGCCACTCACGGCACCGTTCTTCCTGGCCTACGGCCTGACCCGTGCCGCGTACATCGGCACCGAGGCGGTCAGCGCCCTCACCATGCATCTCACCAAGCTCGCCACCTATGGAGCGGGTGACCTGCTCACCCGCAAGGTCCTGCTCTACGGCATCGCGCTGACCCCCGCGACCCTGCTCGGTGCCTGGGCGGGAAAGAAGATCGTCGGCCACATCAGCGACCGCATCTTCGTTCTGCTGGTCGAACTCGGTCTCCTCGCCGCCGGTGTCATCTTCCTGCTGGGCCTTTGAGACTTCGGTGCCGCTGAGATTTCCGAGAGCCGCTGAGACTTCGGGCCGGCAGAGCGCCGAGGCGGACCAGTATTACGCCGACGAGAGTCCCGGCCCAGGCCGACGTGTCAGTCGCGAAGGTACTCGGCTCGCCAGCGGTAGATGGTGGGGTCGGACGGGCTGGGTTGCTTCTCGAGCTGGATCAGGCGGACATCGCCGATCGCGAAGGCGTCGATGGCAGCCCGGGTGAGCGGCCACGGCGGGCCTTGCACCACGTCGTCCGAGACCGGCCGGCCGTCGACCTCGGTCCGCACGGCGGCGATCACGACCAGGGTGCCGCCGACGCGGACCTGTGCGGTGACCTGCTTGCTCGCGGCCGGTTGCAGCTCGATCGGCAATGCCTGCACGGTGTAGATCTCGACCACCAGATCGAAGGCGCCCCGCCACTCGGCCGGCGGATTCAGCAGGTCCGCGACCACGTAGTCGACCTTGGTGTCCGGATGCGTCTGCCGCGCGGCTTCCACCGCGGAGGGGGAGATGTCGAAGGCGATCGTGTCGTAGCCGAGGTCGGCGACCAGCTCGGCGTCCCAGCCCAGCCCGGTGCCGACCACCAGCGCCCGCTTGCCGTCGCCCCGGAACTCCGACGTCTCGGCCCATTCGGTGAGCAGCGCGTGCGCGCCGCCACGGTCCCAGGGCACGACGGCCTTGCCCTCGCCGGCCGCGGCGTACAGCTCCTCGAACCACCCGGTCGGATCGTCCTTGGCCAGTGATTCGGCAGCCAACCGTCGGGAAGCGAGGTCGGGGTCCGGGGTCTGTTCGGCAGTCATGCCGGAGATTCTGCCTCTCCGTCGGCCGACTCCACGTGATCGCCGACCGCCGGCGACAGATCAGCGGGCTGATGAATCTCCCGGACGGCCTGAACCGTGTCGACCTGGTCGGGCGTCTTGTCCTCGCGGTACCGGATCACCCGGGCGAACCGCAGCGCCATCCCGCCCGGATACCGGGTCGAGGTCTGGACGCCGTCGAACGCGATCTCGACCACGACCTCCGGGCGCAGGTAGACCGTGTAGTCGTCGCGGCGCTCTTCGAGCTGCTGGAACTTCTCGGTCTGCCACCGCAGCAGCTCGTCGGTCAGACCCTTGAACGTCTTGCCGAGCATCACGAACTCGCCGGTCTCCTCGTCCCGCGCGCCGAGGTGGAGGTTGGACAACCAGCCGGTCCGGCGGCCGTGTCCCCACTCGGCCGCGAGCACGATCAGGTCGAGCGTGTGCGTCTGTTTGACCTTCACCCAGCCGGATCCACGTCGTCCCGCTTCGTACGGCACCGACAGGGACTTCACCATCACGCCTTCGTGGCCGCGCTTCACCGCGCCGGTGAAGAACGCCTCGCCCGCCTCGGCGTTGTCGGTGACGAGCCGGGGGATCCGCCGCTCCTCGGGGATGACCTTGCTCAGCCACTCGTGCCGCTCGGTGCTGTCGAGGCCGAGCAGATCGGTCCCGTCGAGGTGCAGGATGTCGAAGAAGTACGGCGTCAGCGGCACTGTCTCGGGCCCGGTCGCCGCGCGCGTCGCAGTACGGGAACCGGTGACCTGGAAGGCTTCTGGGCGACCGTCGGGACGGAGTGCGATCAGCTCGCCGTCGAGCACGACCTTGTCCACCTTCAGCTCGCGAACAGCCGTAACGACCTCGGGGACCCGGCTGGTGATCTCGTCGAGCGTGCGCGTGTAGACGACGACCTCGTCCCCGTCGCGGTGCACCTGGATGCGGATGCCGTCGAGCTTCCACTCGATCGCGGCCGGGCTGCCGGTCTTGCCCAGCGCCTCGGCGATACTGGTCGCCGACTGGGCGAGCATCGGCTGCACTCCGCGCCCGACCTCGAGACTGAACTGCTCGAGCCCGGCCTCGCCTTCGGTCAGTACGGCGACCGCGACCGGAGCCGCGGACCCTCGCAACATGGTCGCCGCCCGGATCTTCGCCAAGGGGACCCCCGTCGCCTTGCCGACCGCGTCGGCCATCACACCGTCGAGCGCGCCTTGGCGCAGCTCACCGCCGACCAGCAACCGGAGAAACTTCTGCTCGTCGGCCGTGGCCCGCTCGAACAAGGCGTCGACAGCCGCTCGCCGCTTGGCCTGCGACCCCGCACCGGCGAACTCGGACAGCTCGGCGAACGCCTGGTCCACCTCCTCGATCGTGAGCGAGGCGGTCTCGGCAGGCGCCGGCGCGTCCACCAACGTCCGCCAGCCCACGCCCGTACGCCGTTGGCGCAGCTCGCCGGACAGGTACGTGACGACGATCGCCGTCTCGTCGGGGTCCGTGGCGCTGACCAGCAGGGTCGCGATCAGGTCTGCCTTGGCCCGGCGCGACCGGGTCTGGCTCAAGGCGGTAGAAGTGGCGACCACGTCAGCGAGCAACATGCCCCCAGTCTCGCCCAAGGCACCGACATTTCCCCGGCGCCCTCAGGGAGCCGGTGGCAGGTCGTCGAGGAAGTCTGCGGTCGGAGTGAAGAACAGGGTGCCGGTGGTGGCGGTGGAGAAGTCGAGGATGCGGTCGTAGTTGCCCTCGGGCTCGCCCAGGAACATCCGGCGCAGCATCAGCTCGGTGACCCCGGGGTCCTTGGCGTAGCCGATGAAATAGGTGCCGAACTCCTGGCTGCCGATAGTGCCGAACGGCATGTTGTCGCGCAGGATCTGCTGCTCGTTGCCGTCCTCGTCCTCGATCACGTTCAGGGCGATGTGCGAGTTGGAGGGCTTCTCGTCGTCGGTCAGCTCGATGTCCTCGAGCTTGGTCCGGCCGATGACGCGCTCCTGCTGCTCGACCGTCAGCGCGTTCCAGGCCTTCATATCGTGCAGGTACTTCTGCACGATCACGTAGCTGCCACCGGCGTACTCCGGATCTTCCGCCCCGATCAGCACCGCCTCATGGGCCTCTGCGCCGACCGGGTTCTCGGTTCCGTCGACGAAGCCGAGCAGGTCGCGCATCTCGAAGTACTTGAACCCGTGCACCTCGTCGATCACCGTCGCGGCGCCGTCGAGCTCCTTCATCACCTGCTGGGCGAGCTCGAAGCAGAGATCGAGTGAGGCGGCCCGGATGTGGAACAGCAGATCGCCTGGCGTCGACACAGCCCGGTGCTTGCCGCCGTTCAACTCCACGAACGGGTGCAGCCCGGCCGGCCGGGGGCTGTCGAACAGCCGGTCCCAAACGTCCGACCCGATACTTGTCACGCACGACAGCGAACCGTCCGGCACCCGGAACCCGATGCCCCGGGTCAGCCCGGCGATCCGCTCGAGCAGCGCCCGGGTGGTCTCCTCGCCGCCCGGCTCGATCCGGATCACGAGGAAGATCGCTGCCCCGGTGAGTGGCATCAGAACGGACTGCGGCAAGGCGCGCGTCGACGCGGCCGGACCAGCGGTCGGATCGGTCACCATCGGCAATTCTCCTTCACGGATTCACAAGCAGGGCGGAGCCACCAGCGGACACACTCGCGTCAGCATGCAACAGCATTCCGACGACGGCTCAGGTGGGTCGCATCAAGCGATCGAGGAACGCGACCAGCAACGCCTCCCGAAGCCGCGGTGGGGCGACGTTCAGCAGCGCGTTCACCGGCGCCATCCGATCAGGCAGTGCACCCCCGTCGCCGAGCCCGGCCAAGGCCAGCAACCCGTCGAACGCGGCATCGTCCAATGTCGCCGGGTCCAGTCCACCGGCCGCTGCCGCCAGCTCGGGAGCGACCTGCACGGGTCCGGCATCCTGTGCTTTCCGTACTGCGGTCCGCAGCGCCGCGATCAGTTCGTCGATCCGGCCCGCGGTCGCGGCGCTCACTGTCAGGTGCAGCGAGGGCGGCTGATCCTTGAAGCTCAACTGTGGCTGAACGAACCAACCCAGCGCGGCCATCTCATCAGCGATCGTGAACACATCCCCCCGATCATCGCTGTGCAACGCCACCAGCGTGGTCGCCGGCGGCGCGAGCACGGTCAGCCCATCCACCTCAGCAGCTAGCCCCGCCAACCGCACCGCGGCGTCGTACGCGGTCCGTGCCAGCCGCTGATAACCGTCGTCTCCGATGTGCTGGACGACAGCCCACGCGGCCGCGAGCGGCGCACCGGACTTCGTCGACTGGGTGGTCGAGTTGAGCATCGTGTACCCAGGCCAGTCCGCGTGCGCGAAGAACTGCGGCCGCCGCAACTCGGCCGACCGATGCAACAGGATCGAAGCGCCCTTCGGCGTGTACGCGTACTTGTGCAGGTCCACCGAAATGCTCGTCACTCCCGGTACTGCGAAGTCGAAGTCGGCCACCTCGACGCCATCGGCCCGCAGATACGGCAGCACCCAGCCGCCGATACACGCGTCCACGTGGCACCGGATACCCCGCTCGGCCGCCAGTGCGGCGATCTCCGGCACCGGGTCCACCACGCCATGCGCGTACGACGGTGCGCTTGCCACCACCAGCACGGTGCTGTTGTCACAAGCTGCGGCGAGCTCGTCGGGTCGCGCTTTGAAGGTCACCGGATCGACGTCGACCACCACCGGCCGTACGCCGAAGTAGTGTGCCGCCTTGAAGAAGGCCGCGTGAGCCGTCGACGGCAACACCATGCTGGGTTGCGCCGATCTCGTGTTCGGCGGATCCAAGTCTCGGGCAGCGTCCCGCGCAGTCTGTACTGCGAGCAGCACCGACTCGGTCCCGCCCGAGGTCACCGTGCCGACGGCGCTCGATCCACCTTGCAGCAAGCGCGCGGCCCAGCCGACCAGGTCGTTCTCGAGCGTCCGCAGACTCGGGAACACCGTCGGATCGAGTCCGTTCGTGGCGCCGTACAGGGCCAATGCCTGTCGCCCGATCTCGTCCGCCTCCGAAAGACCCGAGTCGTACACATAGGCGAGCGTGCTGCCGCCGTGGGTGGGCAGGTCGCCTTCCTGCAGAGCCCGCAACCGGGCCAGGACGTCACTCATCGCGCCTCCAGTACTTCGTCGGCTGTCAACTTGTACCGCTGCAAGGTGAAGAAGCTGGCCGCGGTCAGCACCACCGGCAGTACCGAGATGCCGACGACGATCGCGGTGACGGCCGAGTCCGGTTGGACGGCGTCCCGCCCGGTCGACGAGACATAACCGCCCGCTGCCAGCACCAACGCATACAGACCCGGCCCCAACGCGAGCCCGAGGGTCTCGCCGGCGGTCCAGATCCCGGTGAAGACGCCGGCGCGGCGGTTTCCGCTCCGGGCCGCATCGACCGCCACGACATCCGGCAGCATCGCCAGCGGAAAGACCTGCACGCCCGTGAACCCGACACCGACCACACCCGTCGCGACGTACACACACCAGGTCGGGACGTGCTGGGCCGGCAACAGCGCGAGTGCACCGAGACCGAGCACGGCCGAAGCCGCGAGAAAGCCCTTCTTCTTGCCGAAGCGGTTGCCGACGGCAAGCCAGAGTGGGCTGACCACCAACGCCGGGCCGACCACGCAGACGAAGAGGATCGAAGCCGCGCCGGGATCTCGAAGGACATAGCGGGCCAGGTAGTCGATCCCGGCCAGCATCGAACCGATCGCGAGCGCTTGCAGCATCAGGGTGAACAGCAGCCAGCGGAAGTCGGCTGCCTGCGCGACGACCCGGAGCTGTTCGCGAAGGGTCCCGGTCGCTTCGCCGGGCCGACCAATCGGCGCCCGCCGCGTGCCGTAGTACGCGCCGACTGTCCCGATCGCGAGCAAGAGTGCGACCACCAGGCCCATCACGCGGTAGCCCTCGCGGCCGCCGATGGCGTCGCGGATCGCGGGGGAGCTGCCGCCGCTGATCAGGATCGCGACGGTCAGCACAGCCACCCGCCAGGACATCAGGTTGGTCCGCTCGCCGTAGTCGTCGGTGATCTCGGCCGGCATCGCGACGTACGGCACCTGGAAGAACGCGTACGCCGTCGCGCAGCCCAGGAACGCCAACAACACCCAGCCGGCGTCGAACAGCTGCGAGTCGAGATCCGGCACTGCGAAGAGCACGGCGAAGCAGACCGCGAGTGACAGACCGCCGCGGAGCAGGAACGGGCGGCGGGGACCGAGTGGTGACTGATAACGGTCGCTGATCCGGCCCGCGATCGGATTGAGCACGACATCGAGGGCCTTGGGCAACAATACGATCGCGCCGGCCACCGCGGCCGCGATGCCGAGAGTGTCGGTCAGATAAGGAAGCAGCAACAGGCCGGGCACCGTGCCGAACGAGCCGGTGGCGACGGAGCCCAGGGCATAGCCGACCCGTACGGAACGAGGCAGCGGCTGAGCGGACATGACGGAAGCATGCCAGCAGAACGGCAATCGGTGCAGGGCGTTGTCCACAGGTCGCTTGGCCCGATCTCATAGAGTCACGCCATGGATTCGCACCAGGGCCCGCCACCCCCGCCCAACCAGCCCCCGCCGGGGGAGCAGGGACCGGGCTTCTGGTCACCTGAACAGCCACCACCCTGGGGCGCCCCTCCAGCCGGGCAGCCTCCGGCCGGCTATCCGCAGCAACCGCCCGCGGGCTATCCCCAGCAACCTCCCGGGTACCAGCAACCCGGTCCGCAGCCCTGGCCGCAGTACGGGCAACCGCCGCAGTACGGGCAACCGCCGTACGGGCAGTTGCAGTACGGCGTGCGAGAGCCTCGGATCGTGGCGGCGCCGGCTGGGGAGCCGTTCCACCGGTTGGCGCGCAACTCGAAGTACAAGTGGTGGCGGCCGCTCACCGGTAGTGCGTTGCTGGTGGCGATCGCCTTCGCCCTGACGATCGCCGTCTACATCCTCTGGATGATCGTGCACACGCTTGTCGCGGGTGACTTCAAGCTGCCCGAGGGCAACACGCTGTTCCCGAACTCGACCGAGGACCTCTCGGCCCAGCTGGTGATGCTCGGCATCCTCACCCCGGGCGTCCTGCTGGTGGCGTGGGTCGTCCAGCGCCGCCCGGCCTTCAGCGTCGCCTCTGTGCTGAACAGGCTGCGCCTGCGCTGGCTCGCGCTCTGCTGCCTCCCCGCGATCGGCTACCTCGCCCTGTCGTACGGGCTCGGCCTGGCGACCGACGCCATCTTCCCGAACGCCGACCCAGCCACGTCCGACTCCGGCTCCTGGGTAGGGCTGAGCGCCTTCATCCTTCCGGCCGTGCTGATCCTCTTGCTGGTCCCGTTCCAGTCCGCGGCGGAGGAGTTCGTCTTCCGCGGCTGGCTCGTCCAGGCAGTCGGCTCGTACGGTCCGGGCGGCGACAGCGTCGTGAAGCGCATCCTGCGCTCGCCCTGGCCGGCACTGGTGATCAGCAGCGCGGCATTCGTCGCCGCGCACGGCTACACGGGTTGGGCGATGGCTGACATCTTCCTGTTCGCGATGACGGCGGGCTGGCTGACGATCCGTACCGGTGGACTCGAAGCCGGCATCGCCCTGCACACGATGAACAACCTGTTCGCCTTTTTGTTGCCTGCGGCAATGGGTCAGCTCGACGGCTGGTCGAACCAGGGCGGTGCTCCGTGGACGCTGCTGGTGAGCGACATCCCATGCCTGATCTTCTACGCGCTCGCCGTGCTCTGGCTGGCCAGGCGCCGCCAGATCGCGACCGTCAGCCAATAATCGGAGGAGATTGTCGGCGCCGTCTGGCAACCTGTGCGCCGTGACGAACGTGAAGAGTGAATCGATCGAGGCCGTCCTGTTCGACTGGGGCGGCACGCTGGCGACCTGGCACGACATCGACCTGTACGCCGTATGGCGATCTGTCGCGACCCTGATCGACGAGGCGCGGGCCGACGAGCTGGCGAAGCGGCTGGTCGCGGCCGAAGGGTCCGCCTGGCTGCGGTCGCGCGACGAGCATGTCAGCAGCACCCTGGAAGAGGTCTGCCTGCTGGCGGAGGTCTCGATGACTCCGGCCCGCGCTGGCGGAGTACGAGCGTCAGTGGCAGCCCCACACCGAGCTGGAGCCGGACGCGATCGAGACCCTGACCGAGCTGCGCGAGCGCGGCCTCAAGGTCGGAGTGCTGTCGAACACGATCTGGTCCCGGCAGCGGCACGAGGAGATCTTCGCGCGCGACGGCGTCCTGGACTTGATCGACGGTGCCGTCTACACCAGTGAGGTGCCGTGGACGAAGCCGCACCCGGAGGCATTCCTGGCGGCGATGCGGGCTGTCGGGGTGAGCGAGCCGGCGCGCTGTCTGTTCGTCGGCGACCGGCTGTTCGACGACGTCTGGGGCGCCCAGAACGTCGGGATGCGGGCCGCCCACATCCCGCACAGCGCGATCCCCACCAACCAGATCGGCCACACGGAGGGCGTCCCCGACGCCACCATCCAGCGTCTCTCGGAGCTCCCCACCCTCATCGACAGCTGGAGTCGAGCCTCCGCTTGAGCCCAGCCGGCCACCCAGTTGCTTACGTCCGAAGGGGCGTGGGGCAGGACCCTCGCCCCTTCGGACGCAACGCGGTGGGTACGAGCGGACCCCCGGCCGCGAAGGCGGCTCGGGGGCCCTGGGGGGTGGCAGTTCAGTTGGCTGGCGCCCAGTGGCTCGGGTCTAGGCGGCCAGGGTCGGGTCGGCCATCCGGCGCAAGCGGCCGAGGGCCTCTCGCTCGATCTGCCGCACCCGCTCGGCCGAGATGCCGTGCACCGCGCCGATGTCGGCCAGCTTCGCCTGCCGCCCGTCGTGCAGGCCGTACCGGCGCCTGATGACGTCCGCCGACCGCGGGTCGAGCTGATCGACCAGGCTGAACAGTCCGGACCGGTCCGAGGCGTCGGCCACCAGCTGGTCCGGACCCGGTGCGGTCTCCGCCGCGATCAGGTCGCCCAGCGAGGTCTCACCCTCGTCGTCGATCGGGTTGTCCAGGCTGATGTGGTCCCGGCCGATCCGGATCAGGTCGGTGACCCGCTCCACGTCCAGGTCCAGCTCCGCCGCGATCTCGTCGAGCTCCGGCTCGCGCCCGAGCTTGCGCTCCAGCGTGCGCCGGGCCGACCCGATCTGGTTCAGCTGCTCCACCACGTGCACCGGCAGCCGGACCACCCGGGCCTGCTGCGCGATACCGCGGGTGATCGCCTGCCGCACCCACCAGGTCGCGTACGTCGAGAACTTGAAACCCTTGCGGTAGTCGAACTTCTCCACCGCGCGGATCAGGCCCGTGTTGCCTTCCTGGACCAGGTCCAGGAGTGGCATCTGGGACCGTCCGTAGCGGCGGGCGATCGAGACCACCAGCCGGAGGTTCGCGGTCACGAACCGCTGCTGCGCGCGCTGCCCCTCTTCGGCCAGCCACTCCAGCTCTTCCTCCGTCGCATATTTGGGCGCTCCGCCCTTCTTGCGTCCAACCCGCCCCTCGGCCAGCAGTTGCTCCGCGAGGAGACCTGCCTCGACCGTCTCAGCGAGCTCGACTTCTTCTTCAGCGGTCAGCAAAGGCGTGCGAGCGATCTCTTCGAGGTAGAGACCGACGCTGTCCTTGCCGTCGATACCGTCGTCCGTTGACCGGACACGAGCCATGCGAGCCACCGAAACTCCCTTCGTCGTTACATGGAGAGCAACGCTCGAGTGAGGTTCAAGATTCCACGATGAGTGTGTAAACAGCCTGAACGTTCCCTGAGATTTCCCGGCACCGTTCAGCAGTCGCAACTCAGCCTGGAACCCACGAGCGGACAGATTCTGCGCATTGTTGTCACCAGCCGCCCAAAATCGGCTTCTTCTACTGGATTTCCGCCCCTAGGACGCCGGGACCTCTGATCTGGTTGACACCCGGCAACCGGTGTTCCGTCAACGATCCGGCCGCCGAAATGTGTTGCAGCACACACAGCTTCAGAGCCTCACCGTGTCACCAACGCATCCAGTACCCGTGGTCTTCCCGCGAAAACAATGCGAAGAGCCCCGAGAAGTGAATACCTCTGGGGGCTCTTCGGTGGTTCGATCGGTCAGGCCAGACCGAGTACGTCCAGTTCCCAGGCGAACGCGAAGGCGAGTTCACGCCAGGCGTCGTACCGGCCGCTGCGGCCGCCGTGCCCGGCCTCCATCTCGGTCTTCAGCAGCACATCGACCTTGCCGGCGGCCGTCGACCGCAGCTTGGCCACCCACTTGGCCGGCTCGACGTAGAAGACGCGGGTGTCGTTCAGGCTCGTGATCGCCAGGATCGGCGGGTACTGCTGGGCCGTCACGTTCTCGTACGGCGAGTAGGACTTCATGTACTGGTAGACCTCGGCGTCCTCCAGCGGGTTGCCCCACTCCTCCCACTCGATCACCGTCAACGGCAGCGAGGGGTCCAGGATCGTCGTCAGCGCGTCCACGAACGGCACGACGGCGATCACCCCGCCGAAGGCCTGCGGCGCCAGGTTCGCGACCGCGCCCATCAGCAGACCGCCCGCGCTGCCCCCCTGGGCGACGATCCGCTCCGGCCTGGTCCAGCCTTCCTTGACCAGGTGCTCGGCGCACGCGATGTAGTCGGTGAAGGTGTTCCGCTTGGTCAGCGTCTTGCCGTTGTCGTACCAGTGCCGGCCCATCTCGCCGCCGCCACGGATGTGCGCGATCGCGAACACCATGCCCCGGTCGAGCAGCGACAGCCGGGAGATCGAGAACCACGGGTCCATCGACGCCTCGTACGAGCCGTAGCCGTACAGCTCGACCGGTGCGTTCCCGTCCTTCGCGACGTCCTTGCGCGCCACGATCGAGATAGGCACCTGGGTGCCGTCCGGTGCCGTGGCCCATTCCCTGTATTGCGTGTAGTCGCTCAGATCGACCCCACCGAGCACGGGCTGCTGCTTGAGCAGTCGGCGCTCTCCGGTCACCACGTCCACGTCGTACGTCGTGGAGGGCGTGACGAGGGACGTGTAGCTGAACCGGTACCGGGTGTCGTGCCACTCGTCGTTGCGGCCGGGGGAGACCGTGTAGATCGGCTCCTCGAAGGTGAGCGCCTCAGGAGCGCCGAAGGCGGACCCTTCGCGGCGCATGATCGCGAGTTCGGTGAGCGCGTCCCGGCGGCGGTACAGGATCACGTGATCGGCGAACGCGTCGACGCCGAGCAACCGGCTCGACTCGTCGCCCTCGATCAGCGTCGTCCAGTCGCCGGGGGAGTCCAGCGGCGCGCTCGCGAGGGAGAAGTTGGCCGCGTCGGCGTTGTGCGTGATCAGCAGTTGATCGCCCGCGTGCTCCACGTCGTACTCGACGCCCTCACGCCGCGGTGCCACCACGACCAGCTCGCCGGTCGGGTCGTTCGCGTCGAGCAGCCAGACCTCGCTGGTGAGCTTGCTGCCGAGGCTGATCATGATCGCCTGCTCGTTGCGGGTCAGGTCGACGCCGACCCAGAACCGCTCGTCCGGCTCCTCCATCACCAGCACGTCGTCGGTCACGCCGAGCGTGTGCCGCCAGATCTGGTGCGGGCGCCACGCGTCGTCGACCTTCGTGTAGAAGATGGTCGAGCCGTCGGCCGACCAGGCCGAGCCGTAGTGCACGGCGGGAAGCTCGTCGGGCAGCAGCTCGCCGGTGTCCAGGTTCTTGATCCGCAGGGTGAAGCGCTCGTCGCCGGTCAGGTCGGTCGAGTAGGCGAGCAGCCGGCCGTCGGGGGAGACGTCGACAGTGCCGAGCGAGAAGAACTCCGAATCGCCCGCGACCTCGTTCCCGTCGAGCATGATCTCCTCGCCGGGGATCTCGCCGTCGGTCGCCGGCGGCTCGTCGCCGTCCACCTTCACCCGGCAGCTGATCGCGTACTGCTTCCCTTCCAGCGTGCGGGTGTAGTACCAGTACCCGGCGCGCCGGGCCGGGACGCTCAGGTCGGTCTGCAGGGTGCGGTCGGAGATCTCGGTGAAGATTGCCTCGCGCAACGATTCCAGGTGCGCGGTGCGTGCCTCGGTGTAGGAGTTCTCGGCGCGCAGGTAACCGAGCACCTCGTCGTCGGTCTTGTCCCGCAGCCACTCGTAGTCGTCGACGAAGACGTCTCCGTGATGGGTGCGTTCGATGGGTTTCTTCGCCGCGACCGGCGGGTTCAGCTCGGACATGCGAGCGACATTACAGCTTCACCGGGGAGCGCTCACTCAGATTGCATAGGTCGCCACGACAGGTGCGTGGTCGCTCCAGCGTTCGGCGTACGTCGGGGCGCGGTGAATCACACAATCGGTGGCACTCGCGGCCAGCTCGGTTGAGGCGATCTGGTAGTCGATCCGCCAGCCGGCGTCGTTGTCGAAGGCCTTGCCGCGCCATGACCACCACGAGTACGGGCCCGGTCCCTCGCCACCGAACCGGCGGCCGAGATCGACCCAGCCGGACTCGAACAGGGAATCCATCCAGGCCCGTTCCTCCGGCAGGAATCCGCTCTTCTTCCGGTTAGCCTTCCACGCCTTCAGGTCGACCTCGCGGTGGGCGATGTTCAGGTCGCCGCACATCAGTACGTGCCGCCCGTCGGCCGTCAGCTCGGTCAGCCGGTCGGTGATCGCGTCGAGGAACGCGTACTTCTCGGCCTGCCGCGGCGGGGTCTCGAACTCACCCGTGAACACATAGGTACTGATCGCGGAGAGCGTGCTCCCGTCGTCCAGCCCGATCTCGGCCTCGACCCACCGGCCGCAGCCGGCGAACCGCTCCGGCCCGATGCCGACGGTCTCCAGCTTGATCGGCCGACGGCTCGCGATCGCGACCCCCGCACGGCCCTTGCTGCCCTCGATCACCGGCTCGGCATGCGCGATGTGCCAGTCCCCGCCGAGGAGATCGCGCAGTACTTCGTCGGTCGCGCGAACCTCCTGCATCAGCAACAGTTCCGGATCAGTCTCCTCCAACCAGGCCGCCATCCCACGCCGATAAGCAGCCCGAATCCCATTCACATTGACCGTCGCAACCTTCAGCACCCGAGAACCCTAACGGTCCACCACCACCCGCACGCCCCGCAGCGCCAGGTAGCCGCCGATGCCCGGCGCGAAGGCCAGCCACTTCGCCTTCGCCGGGGCGCCGCGCAGCGCCAGGTAGCCGCCGATGCCCGGCGCGAAGGCCAGCCACTTCGCCTTCGCCGGGGCGCCGCGCAGCGCCAGGTAGCCGCCGATGCCCGGCGCGAAGGCCAGCCACTTCGCCTTCGGGGCTCGTCCAAGGTGGCTCCCGGCCCCGATCGGCTCGGCGGGGGGCGAGTTCCGGCCGAGCCGATCGGCTCGGCGAGGACGACTCCTGGCCGATTTGGGGTGGCCCGTATCTCCAGCCAGGCAGTGGTAGTCCCTCCTCGGCCCAGCGACCTGGTCGCGCACGCTCATCCCCGCCTGATCCCCACCGATCCCGCCCCGGTTGGGCGGCCGTCTCGGGACCACTGCCTGGCTGGAGATACGGACCGCCCCGAAATCGGCTCCCGGTACGCGATCCCGGGTTGGTGGGGCCCCGTGTGGCCGGTCTGTCAGGCGTTACGCGGCAAACACCCCTTGGCCCACTCGACGAAGGCTGCCCCGTGCCGCCCGCTGGCGGGTTCTTCGGCCACTGACGGGCTATTTCCGCGGTACCGGGCGAAGATCCGACGGCCGACCCGGTCTAGGCGGCTGGCGTCCTACCCGTACGGCGTCGAAAGGTGGACGGCCATTGGCCACCTCCCTGTACGGCGTCGAAAGGTGGACGGCCATTGGCCACCTCGACGAGGGGGTCCGAGCGGCCAATCCCGGACTCTTCGCCGGGGCCCCGGACACCAACTCGGGCCCTCGGACAAGGTATTTCATGTCCGAGGGCCCGAGTTGGTGTCCAAGGTCCCGTAAATGGCGTGCCCGGCGACGCGAACCTGGCCCATCCGCAGGAACTGCTTGCGTCCGAAGAACCGGAGGGACGTCACCGGAGGGACGGGTACTCCACTTCTTCGGACGTAAGAGGGTGTGGGTCAGACCGTGGTCAGTAGGGCGGCGAGGGAGCGCTCGCAGAGGTGTTCGAGGGTCTCGGGGGAGACGGTGGGGTTGTCGATCCAGCTGAGGAGGGTTTGTTCCACGTAGCCCTGCCAGCCGTGGCAGGCGAGTTCTACAGCTGGAGTCACCTCGATTCCGGAGGCGGCGACCGCGTCGATGACCCACTGGCTGAAGACCTGACGCAGTTCGGTGTGCAGCGCCCGTACTGCGGGGTCGCCGGCCGCCGACATCAGCAGAGTCGCCCGGTAAAGCTGGGGCGCCTCGAGGACGGCTCGGACGAAGGCCCTGATGCCGCTGCGGAGCTGCTCCTCCGGCGGCAGGGACAGATCCGGCGCGGTCCGGAGCATCACCTCGGCGGCGGCTTCCTCGATCACGGCGTACTGGAACTTCTTCTTCGAGCCGAAGTAGTGGAACAACAGCGCGGGGGAGACCTGGGCCTCGGCCGCGACCAGCTCGACCGACAGCTCGCGGTGCGGATCCGCCTCCAGAACGCGTCGCGCCGCTTCCAGGATCTGGGTCCGGCGCTCTTCCGGCCGCAGTCGCGGGGAGCGCTCTCCGCCGTTTCCTGGGGACAGCGGTCCAGTGGCCGTCGGGTCTGTGGCCGGGTTTTCTGCGGCCGCCGCTCCGGAGACTGGCGTGGTCTGGGTCATCTGGCCAGTCTATTGAGTAAAGGCTCAATAAGCACTTACTGTTGAGTATCCACTCAACAGTCGGAGGTCGACGATGGCGGGCAAGGTCGTACTCATTACAGGCGCGTCCAGAGGTATCGGCGCGGCCGTGGCCCGGAAACTGGCGAGCGAGGGCGCGACGCTGGCCCTGGTCGGGCTCGAACCCGACGAGCTGAAGCAGGTCGCCGAGGACTGCGGTCCCGACGCCGGCTGGTGGGAGGCCGATGTCACTGACCTGGAGACGCTGCGAACCGCGGTCGAGGCGATCGCCGAGCGGTACGGCCGGATCGACGTCGTCGTCGCGAACGCCGGTATCGCCGCCCCCGGCTTCAGCCGGAGCATGGACCCGGCCGTCTGGGAGCGCGTTCTCGACGTCGACCTGTACGGCGTCTGGCGGACCGTCCACCTCACTCTTCCGCATCTCCTCGAGAGCAAGGGCTACCTGCTGCTCGTCTCGTCCCTCGCTGCCGTCGTGCACATCCCCGGCCTCGCGTCGTACAACGTCGCGAAGGCGGGCGTCGAGGCGATGGGCAACACCCTGCGGGCCGAGCTGAAGCACCTCGGCGTGGACGTCGGCGTCGCGCACATGACCTTCGTCGACACCGACATGGTCCGCGGCGTCGACGAGCACCCGGTCTTCGGCCGGGTCCGGACCGGTATCCCGCTGGCCAGCCGGGTGTACCCGCTGGACTTCGCGGTCGACAAGTTCACCCAGGGCATCAAGAAGCGCTCGCGCGTCGTCCACGTGCCTGGCTGGATCGGTCCGATGAAGATCTTCCGGGCGCTGATCCCGCACCTGGTCGAGCTTGGCGCACGCTTCAATGTGCCGAAGGCCGACCGCGCGGCACTCGCCGACATCGAGGCCCGTGGCGCCGCCGAGTCCTCGCGGGCATCCGGCGCCGGCGGCCGTGCCGACTCGGAAAAGGCCACCCGCCGATGACCGAGGCCCGCCAGTACGACGTCGTGCTCCTGGGCGCGACCGGCTTCACCGGCGAGCTCACGGCCGCGTACCTCGCGAAGAACGCACCGGCCGAGCTGAAATGGGCCCTGGCCGGGCGGAACAAGGCGAAGCTCGACGCGGTCCGCGAGAAGCTCGGCGTCGAGGTGGACCTGGTGATCGCGGACGTCGGTGCCCCGGAAACGCTGAGAGCGCTCGCTGAGTCCACCCGCATCGTCGTCACCACAGTCGGCCCATATGTCCGGTACGGCGAGCCGCTGGTCGCCGCCTGCGCTGAAGCCGGCACGGACTACCTCGACCTGACCGGCGAGTCCGAGTTCGTCGACAGGATGTACGTCGCGCATCACGCGAAGGCGGTCGAGACCGGCGCCCGGATCATCCACTGCTGCGGCTTCGACTCGATCCCGTACGACCTGGGCGTCCAGTTCACCGTCGAGCAATTGCCGCAGCGAGTCCCGATCCAGGTCGACGGTCTGCTCCGCGCCGGTGGCAAGCCTTCGAGCGGCACCTTCCACACGGCGATCACCGCGTTCTCCCGCGGCAAGCAGAACCTTGACGCGCACCGCGCCCGGCGCAAGGCGCAGCCACGTCCGCAAGGTCGTTCGGCCAAGCTCGCCACCGGCAAGATCCACCGTGCACAAGGGTTCTGGGCCGTGCCGCTGCCGACTGTCGACCCGCAGATCGTCGCCTACTCCGCGAGCCTGCTCGACAGCTACGGCCCCGATTTCCGCTACTCGCATTACGCAGCGGTGAAGCGGTTGCCGGTAGTTGCGGGCAGCATCGCCGGACTCGGCCTGCTGGTGGCGGCCGCCCAGATCCCGCCGGCCCGGAACGCCTTGCTGAGCAGGTTCAAGGCCGGCGACGGACCGAGCCCCGAGCAGCGTGCGAAGTCGTGGTTCAAGGCACGCTTCGTCGGCTCCGGCGGTGGCAAGCGGGTGACCACCGAGGTCGCCGGCGGCGACCCCGGCTACGACGAGACCGCCAAGATGCTCGGCGAATGCGCTCTCTCACTGGCGCTCGACGATCTTCCGCAGACGTCGGGCCAGACGACGACCGCTGCCGCGATGGGTCCGGCGTTGCGTGACCGCCTCATGCGAGCCGGGATCACCTTCCGGATCATCTCCACCGAGGAGTACTGACCAGGTGCGGGTGACGTCGGCCGACGGCACCAGGATCGCCGTGTACGAATACGGCGATCCGTCTGCCCCCGTGCTGATCTGCGTCCACGGTTACCCGGACAACGCCAGCTTGTGGGAGCCCGTTGCGCGACGACTTGGGGATCACTTCCGCGTGATCACGTACGACGTACGTGGCGCGGGGGAGTCGGATCACCCTCGCGAGCGAGCGGCGTACAAGCTGGAGCGGCTCGAGGAGGATTTCACCGCGGTCCTGGACGCGGTATCGCCGGACCAGCCGGTGCAGTTGCTCGCGCACGACTGGGGCTCGATCCAGTCCTGGCAGTTCGTGACGAGCGAGCGACTGCGCGGCCGGATCGCTTCCTACGTGTCGATCTCCGGGCCGTCACTGGATCACGCCGGCTACTTCCTACGGGCCAGGCGGCGTCCGGCCGAACTCGTACGGCAACTCCTGCATTCCTGGTACATCTTCTATTTCCACCTGCCCTGGATTCCCGAACGCGGCTGGCGCAAAGGCTGGGCCCACCGGATCTTCGGCCGCCTCGAAGCCGGCGCCGGCGGAACGCCGGCGGCTGTCGGAGAGCGCTCCCTGCCGGACTTCGTCAACGGCCTCAACCTGTACCGCGCGAACGTGATCCCGCACCTTCTTCGTCCTGAGCAGCGTTGGACCGACGTACCGGTGCTGGCTGTTTCGCCGGACGGAGACGCGTTCGTGACGACGCCGTTGCAGACCGATATCGCGCGCTGGGCCCCGAACCTCAGCGTGCAGGTGATCAGGGGCGGCCACTGGTTACCCCGGAACGATCCCGGACTGGTGGCGCGGTTGACGCTCGAACACACCCGGCGGGTGGCAGGCTGGCAGGTATGAGGACGATTCTGAATCTGATCTGGCTGGTGCTCGCCGGCTTCTGGCTGGCGCTCGGCTACGTCGCCGCCGGCATCATCTGCTGCATCCTGATCATCACCATCCCGTTCGGCATCGCGTCCTTCCGGATCGCCGGGTTCGCGCTCTGGCCGTTCGGCCGGACGATGGTCGACCGGCGCGGAGCCGGTGCCGGTTCGGTGATCGGCAACGTGATCTGGGTGGTCGTGGCCGGCTGGTGGCTCGCGCTCGGCCACCTGGTCAGCGGGATCGCGCTGTGCGTCACTGTGATCGGCATCCCGCTAGGCATCGCCAACTTCAAGCTGATCCCGATCTCGCTGCTCCCGCTGGGCAAGGAGATCGTCTCCACCGACGAGGCCTTCGGCACCCGATGAGATCGCTGACCGTCCTCGGCTCCTGCGGTGCGTGGCCGGAGCCGGGGCGCGCGTGCGCCGGGTTCCTGCTCGAGTACGACGGATTCAAGGTGGTCCTTGATCTCGGGTACGCCGCTCTGCCGCAGTTGCTGAAGTACTGCCCGGAAGGTGAAGTCGACGCGATCGTGGTCACACACCAGCATCCGGATCACTGCGTCGACGTGAGCGCCCTCGCCCGGGTCCGCTACTACCTGGCACCCGACGCGGAGCGGATTCCCCTCTACTGCCCTCCCGGCGTTCTCGACGTACTACGGGCGCTCGAGCCGCGTCCCGATCCCGCGACAGTGTTCGACGTGCACGATCTCGCCACAGCCAAGGAGATCGGCCCGTTCCAGTTGGAGAGCGTGCTCTTGCCGCACTACGTGACCAACCGCGGCGTGCGGCTGACAGCACCCGGTCTCACGATCGCCTACACCGGAGACAGCGGTCCCTCCGCCGAGCTCAGCAAACTGGCTGACGGTGCCGACCTGTACATCTCGGACGCAACCCTGCAAGGGGAGTCGCCGACGACGACCCCGCGGTATGTGATGACCGCGACCGAAGCCACTACCGGTGCCGCAGGCGCAGATCGTCTGTTGCTGACCCACTTCTGGCCCGGCTCAGATCGCGCTCTCTCCGTCGCCGAAGCACAGCAGGTCTTCACCGGCGAGGTCATCGCGGCGGAAGAGGGACTCGTCATCCCACTCTGAGGTCGCCACTCGCTGCCGGCCCGGACACTGTCCGGGCGAAGGTCTTGCTCCTGCGTCCGTGGACGCGGATCAGCCGCACTCACGCCGATTCTGGCGACTGACCCGCGCGCAAGGCCGCAGGAGTACTGGCGACCCGGCGTGCGACGTACCGATCAGTTCTTCTTCTTGGCTGCTTCCACCAGTTTGCGGACGTTCTCTATCGCGCCGCAGTCCGCCTCGATCAGCCGGCCGCGCTCGGCGGCGAAGTCGGCGCCGAGCTCCAGCCGGACGTCTTCGTCGACATCGGTCCGGGGCCGGGTTGAGGACATCGCGTTCCTCTTCGTCGAGGTGGTGCGACAGCGCTTCGGACAGCTCGTGCGTCTTCTCGCCGAACTCCTCCGAACTGCTGTCCTTCACCTCCATCAGCGCGAGCAGCGCTTCGTTGCCCTCATCGTGCTCGTGCTCGGAGTGCTCGACCTCGTCCTGGTCGATCGCGTCCTTTGCCCGCAGCTTCGGGTAGACCTTCGACTCCTCAGCCTCCGCGTGGGCGATCAGCACCGTAGCGAGGTCGGCCAGCACAGCGTCGCGGTCGCTCCCGACGTCGCGAAGCTCGCGCAACGCCTCCTCGAACCAGCGATGATCGGCAAGGATCACCTCGACCACGTCGCCACCGGTCTGCTGCAGAATCTTCGCCATTCCACGTCCTCTACTGTTTGGCCTGTTTCGGCTCGGTACCCCGAATCCGAGACTGTATGCACGACAGAGGGCGGCTATTGTGCGCCCATGGCAACCACTCGCGCGCTTGTCCGCCGTCCCAGCCCGCGCCTCGCCGAAGGGCTGATCACGCATATCGACCGGGTCCCGGTCGACCTCGATCTCGCGGTAAGGCAATGGCAGGAGTACGTCGACGCGCTGGTCGCCGTCGGCTGGGAGTGCGTCGAGGTGCCCGCTATCGACGACTGTCCGGACGGCGTCTTCGTCGAGGACACGATGGTCGTCTTCGGCGATCTCGCGGTGATCGCCAGAGCCGGCGCGGACGAGCGTCGCCCCGAAGCAGCGGAGGCGGAAGTCTCTGTCACTGCCCAGGGTTACCGGGTCGCGCGGATCACCGAGCCCGGCACGCTCGACGGCGGTGACGTGCTGAAGATCGGTTCGACCGTGTACGTCGGGCTCGGCGGTCGGACGAACCAGGAGGGGATCGACCAACTGCGTGGCTTCCTGCAGCCATTGGGCGCCGAGGTCATCGCAGTACCGGTACACAAAGTGCTGCATCTGAAGTCGGCGGTGACCGCACTGCCGGACGGGACCGTGATCGGGTACGAGCCGCTCGTCGACGACCCGGCCGCGTTCGCGACGTACCTCGCCGTACCTGAGGAGGCCGGCTCGCACGTCGTACTGCTGGGGGAGAACCGCTTGCTGATGGCGGCCTCGGCGCCGAAGTCCGCCGACCTCTTCCGCTCGCTCGGCTATCACCCGGTTATCGTCGACATCAGTGAGTTCGAGAAGCTCGAAGGCTGCGTCACCTGCCTGTCAGTCCGCCTCCGCGCCTGACTCCTCCAACGCCGACAGCGCCGGCTCCTGCACCACCGGCTCGTCCGGCTCCGGCTCCGCCGGGATTGTTCGCTCCAGCCGACTGAGTGCCGGGTCGTCGATTGCGAAGGTGCGAACGGGTCCGGCCGGCGTCGACGCGGTCTCGAAGCGAACGGTGACGAGGCCGCGGCCCGAGCCCCAGACCCAGCCCTCGCCGTACGACGTGTGCACGACGTCCTGGCCGGGGTAGTAACCGGCCAGTCGCTCACGTGGACGCTCCGGCAGATCGACGAGCTCGAGCGGAACCTCTTCGGCCTCGCTCTCGGTGAACAGGTCGTCCTGGATCCAGTCCGCCAGTGACGAGACCCCGACGCCGAGCAGCCGGATCCCGCCGGAGACGTCGCTGTCGTCCAGCAGCCGTCGCGCGACCCGGGCGATCACCCGGGGATCGTCGGTCGGCCCGGCCAGCGTGGACGAGCGGGTGTGCGTGGTGAAGTCGTGCATCCGGGTCTTCACCGTCACCGTGCGGCCCGACAACTGTGCCTTCTGCAGCCGCTCGGAGACCCGGTGTGCCATCCGGTCACCGATTGCCGTCAGCAACGACCGGTCGAGGATGTCGGTCTCGAAGGTGTCCTCGACGCTGACCGACTTGGTCTCCCGGTCGCTGACCACAGGCCGGTCGTCGGCCGCGACCGCGAGCCGATGCAGGCTGCTGCCGTGGGCCGTCCCGACCTGGCGGATCAGCTCGTCCTGGCCCAGTTGCTGGAGATCGGCCACCGTCCGCACCCCGGCCATGCTGAGCCGCTGCGCGGTCGCGGGACCGACGCCCGGAATCACCGTCACCTGCATCGGCGCGAGGAACTCCGCCTCGGTCCCGGCCGGCACCACGACGACACCATCCGGTTTGTCGAGATCACTCGCGATCTTCGCGATCAGCTTCGACGTACCGGCGCCGACCGAAGCGGTCAGACCGCCGCTGGCCTCCTTGATCGCCGCTTTCAGATCGTTCGCGATGGCAGCGACGTCCTCGACGGTGAGCCCACTGAGGCCGGAAGCGCTCAGGTCCACGAACGCCTCGTCCAGCGACAGCGGCTCGACCAGCGGCGACAAGGCTCGCATCTGTGCCATCACCGCCTGGCTGGCCTCCCGGTACACGTCGAACCGCGGCCCGAGATACGCCGCGTGCGGACAGCGCGAGCGAGCCTCCGCCGTCGACATCGCCGACCGCACGCCGTACTTGCGGGCCTCGTACGACGCTGTGGAGACCACGCCGCGCAGGCCGATCCCGCCGACCACGACGGCCTTGCCGCGCAGCGAGGGCTTGTCCCGCTGCTCGACCGCCGCGAAGAACGCGTCGAGGTCGACATGCAGGATGGACGGATCGGTACGCACCAGCCAAGTCTCCCCGGCGGCACCGACAATTCCCGCACCGCCGCCGGCCTCAGCCCGGTGACATGTCCGCGTGCCAGGATCTCCGGCATGACCAACTTTCCGCCGAAGTGGGACGACGGCACGATCGCCGACAGCGCCGAGCACCAGGTCCACTGGTACGACGAACGCACGGCGATCATCAGGCAGGCACTGCGGACCACCTTCGAGGGCCCGTTCATCTACCTGCTGCTCGGCTCGGAACGCGCTCTCCTGCTCGACACCGGCACCGGCGACGCGGACCTTCGCAAGGTGGTCGACGAGTTGCTGGACGGCCGCGACCTGGAGTTGGTGGTCGCGCACACGCACGGCCACGGCGACCACGTCGGTGGAGACGACCAGTTCAGAACAGAACAAGAGAAGAACGGAAAGCGGACTTACCTGGTCGGCAAGTCGGCCGAGGAGGTCGCCTCGTACTTCGGTATCACGTCGTGGCCGGACCAGGTGGTCGAGTTCGACCTCGGCGATCGCGTGCTCGACGTAGTACCGATCCCCGGGCATCACGCGTCCCACCTGGCGTTCTACGACCGTTCGACACAGTTGCTGCTGACGGGGGACTCGCTCTATCCCGGTCGGCTCTATGTCTTCGACTGGCCCGCGTACCGCGACAGCATCGCGCGGCTCGCCGCCTTCGTTGCCGCGGGCAATCCGGTCGAGCTGGTGCTCGGCACGCACATCGAGATGACCGCTCAGCCGGGACTGGACTTCGAGTTCGGATCCGACCGGCATCCCGGCGAACATCGACTGCAGCTCGCCCCCGAGGCGCTCACCGAACTCGCCGCCGCGTTGGAAGAGGCCGGCGAGACCCCACGACGGATCGTCCGCGACGACTTCATCGTCTTCCCCCTCTCGCCGACCGGCGAACCGCTCTGAGCGATCGCGGCCGGCCGGACCGGAGTACCAGTGGGTGAACCGCGACGCGACACAGGTCACATCCCGGCCGCGGTTCGGGCAGACTGAGGCCAGGTACCGGGAGGCGCAGTAACCGACAGGGGAGGCGCAGATGGGCGAGGAAGTCGACAGGGTCGAATTCACCCGGGCGGATCGGACCGCGTTCCGCGATCAGGTCCATCGCAATCTGGACGCGTTCGCCCGGATGTTGCGCGAGTCGCGGTTCGACGCCGAGCGGCCGATGACCGGGATCGAGATCGAGCTGAACCTGGTCGACGAGAACTGCGATCCGGCGTTCAAGAACTCCGAGGTGCTGAGCGCCATCGAGGACGACGCGTTCCAGACCGAGCTCGGCCAGTTCAACATCGAGATCAACGTTCCACCCGGCCAGATCGACGGCGTCGGCCTGGAGACGATGGAGAAATCCATCCGGGCCAGCCTGAACGCGGCCGAGGACAAGGCGTCGCGGACCGGCTCGTCGATGGTCGTCGTGGGCATCCTGCCGACGCTGCTGACCGAGCACATCCGCCGCGAGGCGCTCAGCACCAACCCGCGGTACGCGTTGCTGAACGACCAGATCTTCGCCGCCCGCGGTGAGGACGTCCGGATCGAGATCGACGGGATCGAACGCCTTCAGGTGACGGCGGACAGCATCGTCCCCGAAGCCGCCTGTACCTCGACGCAGTTCCACCTGCAGGTGACGCCGGAGGCCTTCCCGCGGTACTGGAACGCGGCGCAGGCGATCTCCGGTGTGCAGCTCGCGATCGGTGCCAACTCGCCGTTCCTGTTCGGCAAGGAGTTGATGCGGGAGACCCGGATCGCCCTGTTCGAGCAGGCGGCCGACACCCGCACCCACGAACTGAAGACCCAGGGCGTCCGGCCCCGGGTCTGGTTCGGCGAACGCTGGATCACCTCGATCTTCGACCTGTTCGAGGAGAACTCGCGCTACTACCCGGCCCTGTTGCCGGTGACGTCGGAGGAGGATCCGATCGCCGTCCTGGATCGTGGCGACACCCCAGCTCTTTCGGAGCTTCGCCTGCACAACGGGACGATCTACCGCTGGAACCGCCCGGTCTACGACGTTGTCCGGGAGAAGCCGCATCTGCGGGTGGAGAACCGGGTGCTGCCGGCCGGCCCGACAGTGGTCGACACGATGGCCAACGGCGCCTTCTACTTCGGCCTGGTTCGCGCACTGGCCGATGACGAACGGCCGATCTGGTCGCAGATGTCGTTCAGCGCCGCCGAGGAGAACTTTCACGAGGCGGCCCGGCAGGGGATCGACGCCGAGGTGTTCTGGCCGGGCGTCGGTACCGCCCGCGCGACAGAGCTCGTACTGCGACGCCTGCTGCCGTTGGCATCCAGCGGTCTGGACTCGTGGGGCGTCGACGCCGCGGTCCGCGATCGCCTGCTGGGCATCATCGAACAGCGCTGCCTGACCAACCGGAATGGGGCTTCCTGGCAAGCAGAAGAGTTCCACCGGCTGTATACAAAGGGATCCCACGATCGCCGCGACGCGCTGCGGGGGATGGTGCGCCGCTATCGCGATCACATGCACGCCAACACCCCGGTGCACGAATGGCCGATCGACTGAACCGGTTAGCCCCTGAGACAACGTAGGACAGCACCAGTTCCAGGTCAGGCTCCGCCAACTTGCCCTCGGCAACAGGATTAGAAGCTGACCATGCGGGTAGGGAGGGGTGAACCAGTCGGCATCCCGCGGCTCGTGTTGCGGGCACAACTGCCTGACGGTCACGGATGCGACACAGGTGGTGCTTTTCCACAGATGCCGAAGCGGGTCCAGGGCAGTATCGTTCGGAACGGGTCGACCGTGACAGGTGGCGACACCGGAGGTGAGGCAAGTCGATGACGACCATCGTCGTGGGGTATGTCCCGAAGTCCGAAGGGCGCGCTGCGCTCAGGCGGGCGGCGGAGGAGGCGAAGCTACGCGACGCCAAGCTGGTGGTGGTGAACTCGCACCGGGGCGGACGCAGCTTCGACAGCGACGAGGCCCGCGGCGAGCGATGCCGCGTTGACGGAGGTACGGGAGCAGCTCGACTCGACCGGCGTGCCGTACGAGGTACGGCAGCTGGTGCGTGGACTCGACCCGGCGGAGGACCTGGTGGCCGTCGCCGAGCAGGTGCATGCGGAGTTCATCGTGATCGGCCTGCGGCGCAGGTCCCCGGTCGGCAAGCTCATCCTCGGCAGCAACGCCCAACGGGTGCTGCTCGACGCTCCGTGTCCGGTGCTGGCAGTCAAAGCCGAGGAAGGGGAGGACTGAGGTGACTTCGACACGCAGCAAGAAGCTGTGCCTCGCGCAGCAGCCCGACGCCGACGAGATGTTGAGCAGGGACGCTTTCGCGTTGCTGGTCGGGATGCTGCTGGACCAGCAGATCCCGATGGAGCGGGCGTTCGCCGGTCCGGTCGCGATCGCGCAACGGATGGACGGCCCGTTCGATCCGTCCACGGTCGCCGGCTACGACCCGGACGGTTTCGTCGAGGTGGTGGCCGGTCCGCCGGCCGTGCACCGGTTCCCGACCGCGATGGCGGCCCGGATCCAGACGCTGGCCAAGCACCTGGACGAGGAGTACGGCGGGAACGCGTCGGCGGTCTGGTCCGATGTGAAATCCGGGGACGACCTGCTGGCCAGGCTGTCCGCGCTGCCGGGGTTCGGCGCGCAGAAGGCCAAGATCTTCGTCGCGCTGCTCGGCAAACAGCTGAAGGTCCGGCCGCGGGGCTGGCGGGAGGCGTCCGAACCGTACGGCGAGGACGGCGCCTACAAGTCCGTCGCGGACGTGATCGACGTGGCTTCGCTGGTGAAGGTGCGGCAGTTCAAGCAGGAGCAGAAGGTCGAGAAGCGTGTGGTGGCACGACCGATGCGGCAGACCAGGAACAGTTGAACGCTGAAGTTCGACGGGGCCGGAGCCGACGCCGCAAGGCGTCGGTTCGGTAACGGATTTCTCGCCTGGAGGCGGTTCGGCAGCGTTACGGGGCGTTCTTGGCACGCCGTAGCGGGGGGTCGCGCGGCGGCCGGGCTTGGCGCGCGGATTACAATGGAGTGTTGCTGCCGCCTGACCAGCGAGCCGCCACCAAAATCATGCATCGCCAGAGCACTGACAACGTCGTACCGCTGTACCAGTAACCCTGCAGACTGTAATCGTCAGACGAGAGGTAATTCGTGTCGTCCAGCTCGTCCGAGAACCTTCCCGCCGAGTCCGGCCGGGCCGTGGCCGCCACCGCCCGCAGCACGGCCCCGAGGACCAGCGCCAGAGTAACCGAACCTGCCGCCAAGAAGGCCCCCGTGAAGAAGGCCGCTGCCGCGGCTGCTGTGTCCACCAAGGAGGACGGTATTCCCGCCGCGAAGAAGGCCGCCGCCAAGAAGGCGCCGGCGAAGAAGGCCGTGTCCGAGGCGGGTCTCGCTGTCGACCCGAAGACCGGTAAGCCGCGTGCGCTCGACGAGGTCGACGAGTCCGACTTCTCCGCCGAGGCGGTCAAGCCGCTGGAGAAGGAGCTCAGCGAGAGCGAAGGCTTCGTCGTCTCCGAGGCCGACGAGACCGACGAGCCCGAGCAGCAGGTGATGGTCGCCGGGGCCACCGCGGACCCGGTCAAGGACTACCTGAAGCAGATCGGCAAGGTCCCGCTGCTGAACGCCGAGCAGGAGGTCGAGCTCGCGAAGCGGATCGAGGCCGGCCTGTTCGCCGAGGAGCAGATCGGTGACGTCGAGACCAAGCTGAAGGACAAGGTCAAGGACGAGTACGAGTGGATCTCGGAGGACGGCCGCCGGGCGAAGAACCACCTGCTCGAGGCCAACCTGCGACTGGTCGTCTCGCTCGCCAAGCGCTACACCGGCCGCGGCATGCTGTTCCTGGACCTGATCCAGGAGGGCAACCTCGGTCTGATCCGTGCGGTCGAGAAGTTCGACTACACCAAGGGCTACAAGTTCTCCACCTACGCGACCTGGTGGATCCGGCAGGCGATCACCCGCGCGATGGCCGACCAGGCCCCGCACCATCCGGATCCCGGTGCACATGGTCGAGGTCATCAACAAGCTGGCCCGGGTGCAGCGCCAGATGCTGCAGGACCTCGGTCGCGAGCCCACTCCGGAAGAGCTCGCCAAGGAGCTCGACATGACCCCGGAGAAGGTCATCGAGGTGCAGAAGTACGGCCGCGAGCCGATCTCCCTGCACACCCCGCTCGGTGAGGACGGCGACTCCGAGTTCGGTGACCTGATCGAGGACTCCGAGGCGATCGTGCCGGCCGAGGCCGTCTCGTTCACCCTCCTCCAGGAGCAGTTGCACGCGGTCCTGGACACGCTGTCCGAGCGGGAGGCCGGCGTCGTCTCGATGCGTTTCGGTCTGACCGACGGCCAGCCGAAGACGCTGGACGAGATCGGCAAGGTCTACGGCGTGACCCGCGAGCGGATCCGCCAGATCGAGTCGAAGACGATGTCGAAGCTGCGGCACCCGTCGCGCTCGCAGGTGCTGCGGGACTACCTCGACTGATGACACTGATGGGCAGGGCACTCGCCGGCGTCTGGACGCCGGCGATGCCTGCCCTCGGGCCGACTGTCAACATCTACACAGGCGGCCTGCTGGCCGTCGCCGTTCTTACGGCGGCGGCCGCTTTGTTTGCCGTCCTCCTGGTCTCCCGTGCGGCCGCGAGCCGCCCGGCAACTGCTCCGCTGCTCGCCCGCGCCACCGCCCTGCGTGAGTCCACCCGCAAGGCCGCATTTCTTCCGCTCCGCGATCCCGACGCCGCCGGCCGGCCGCGTCCCCGAGCACCGGGAAGGTAACGCCCGGCTGCCTGCGGCAGCCCCTCGCGTCATCCCTTCCTACTCACTCGTGGAGCTTCGTCATGCCTTCTTTCCTCGACGTGCCCGTCAGCGGCGCGTATCACCTGGTCCACTGGATCGCCCAGACCTTCGAACCCCTCACCGGCCCGTACTCCGCGGCTCTCGCGATCGTGCTCTGCACAGTTGCCGTCCGTCTCGCCCTGCTGCCACTCAGCGTCCGCGCCGCTCGCGGCGCGAAATCCCGTACCGCGCTGCTCCCGCAACTGAAAGAGCTCTCCGACAAGCACAAGAACAATCCCGAGCGGCTGAATCGGGAGGTGGCGGCGCTGCAGGCGGAATCGGGTTCACTCTTCGCCGGATGCCTGCCGCTGCTAGCCCAGCTGCCCTTCTTCTGGGTGCTGTACAGCTTGTTCTCGACGGCCGTCGTTGCCGGCCAGCCGAACCAGTTGCTCACCGGCACCCTCTTCGGCGCACCGCTGGGCCTGCACTGGCCACTGCTCACCTCGACCCCCGTGTACCTCGGCCTCGCAGTACTGCTGGCGGTGGTTGCCTACTGCTCGGCGCACTGGCAGTCGCGCAAGGCTGAGAATCAGCCCGACGGCCTGGTGGGTCAGCTGACTCGGGTGCTGCCCTACGGCACCCTTGTCACTGCCGCGTTCATCCCGCTGGCGGCCGGGCTCTACCTGCTCACCACGACGACCTGGGCGGTAGCCGAGCGGGCGATCCTGCAGCGGTAGTTCTGCCGGGCTGTAAGTTGCTCCGGTGAGCGACTTACAGCCCGAGCCGTTGCCGGAGTCACCAGCTCTGGTGACCTTCATGCCGTCGGTGCTGGAGGCTGCAGCACTTGACGGCCTGGGCTCCGGGCATGTCGCAGCGCTCTCCGAGCTGCCGGCGCTGCAGCAATGGGTCGACGCGTTCCAGGATCTGCTGGCCGATCAGCCCGACGTGGTGCCCGAGTTGCTGGCGGCCCATCGCGACAACGGCGTTGCATCGGTCAACCAGTTGGACGGTCTGGTCCGGCTCGGTGCGGTGACGATCGACGGTGCCTTCGCCCGGTTGACCCCACTGGGGTTGCGCGGACTGTTCAGCTCCGGGCGGTGGGCGGACCCGGCGTACTGGTTGCTGGATCCGGGGGAGTGGTGGATCGACCTCTCGATCGAGGACACCGTCGCGTTCGTCGCGGCCGCGGCGCAACTGCGGTTGGTGGACCAGGCCTGGACCGTGCAGGCATGGTTCGACCAGGCGGACCCGCTCGAGTTCGCCTACCAACTGGCACACGCGACCCCGCTGCACGGTGCCCAGCTCAACGTCGCCTTCTACTACCTGAAACGGATCGGTCTCGAAGCCGCGCCCGCAGTAGAGGAGTGGCTGGTCAATCCGGCCCGGGCAGGGCTGGCCGCCCTATGGTTCGACCTCATCGGCGCCCCGCGCCCCGGCATCCCGACCGCGGAGGAGCAGGCCTATCTGAGGGCCGAGCAGGTCCGCTCCATCGACGACGTCCATCAGTTCCTCGCCCGGCTCATCGCTGAACCGCCCGAGCCGTCGCTGCCCGGCACGACCATCGACGAGCTGATCTACACACTGCCGCCCAGGCTCGCCACCGCCAACGTCGGCGAGCTGCTCCACAGCCTGCTCAACGTCGACCTACCGGAGCGCCCCGGCGACCGCGTCGAACTAGAGCACCTCCTCACCGAAGCCAGAGCCCAGCTAAGCGCCTAATCCCGCCGCAGCAGCGTTCACCGGTGGGACAGGTCGTGTTCACCGGCGGCCGGTCTGGTGGGGTGATTCTTTGGCGTTATGAGCACCCTTGATCTGGTTCATGAGCTCGGCTTTCGCGTTCTCGACGAAGAGGACGACGATCCGGTTCTGCTGCGCGCCGACGGTACGCCGGTGGACACCTGGCGGGAGGGTTACCCGTATGCCGAGCGGCTGGCCCGCGACGTGTACGACCGGGACAAGCGGCTGCTCCAGATCGAGCTGCTGAAGCTGCAGCACTGGGTGAAGCGGTCGAAGCAGAAGCTGGTGATCGTGTTCGAGGGCCGGGACGCGGCCGGCAAGGGCGGCACTATCAAGCGGTTCATGGAACACCTGAACGGCCCAGTACTTGGGTAGCTGACCCACGGGGCGGACTTGAGGGTCGGGGAAGGTCACTGACTCCCTGGTGCGGCTCACCGACCTACTCCAGGCAGCCGGCGCGGCGATGCTCTTTGCCGGGTGAGCCACGCTTGGTTTTAGCGGGCAGGTGGTTTCGTCGACGACGTATCACCCAGGCGGCAGGGTGGGCTCGACGAGGATCCGGCGGTGTGGACGTTGGTTCACTGTGGCTACAGCGGTTCGGGCGCTGTGTGCCGTGGCCGAAGTGCCGGTTGTCAGTGGAGGGAACGGCGCCTTTGCGAGGTCGCCATGGCGGGGAGGATCGACCGGGTGGTCCGCTTACGTGGTGACGACAGGCATCGTTGATGACCGTGTCTCCGGGTCGGTTCTGGCCGTCCCTCTCGCCTTTCGGCGAGAGGGACGGGGGTGTGTTGGCGATGTTGTCCGGACCGGTGTGGGTCGCGGTCTCGGTGTTCAGTCGGACTACGGGACGGGTTCGATCTCGGTGAGGATGAACTGCTGGTTGGTTCCTGCTGTGTAGTCCCATTGCTGGATCGCGGCGCCGTTGCTGGTGGAGGCGCTCGTCACGTCGAGCGCCTTGCCGCTGTGTCGGGCGACGATCCGGTATGCGCCGGCACCGGCATCGATGACCTGCCATTGCTGGTTGGTCCCGCTGGTGTAGTCCCATTGCTGGACTGTGGCGCCGTTGCTGGTGGACGCGCTCCGGACGTCGAGCGCTTTGCCGCTGTGTTTGGACACGATTTTGTAGTAGCCGCCGCCGACATTGACGAACCGCCACTTCTGGTTGTTGCCACCGGCGTAGTCCCATTGCTGGATCGCGGCGCCGTTGCTGGTGGAGACGTCTGTGACGTCGAGTGCCTTGCCGCTGTGCCGGGCAGTCACTTTGTAGTAGACGTTCTCCTTGATTCCGGGCTGCGGGGTGGGAGAGGCCGTCGGCGTTACCGTGGGCGTCGGGCTGGGGCCGGCTCCTGGTTGCCAGGTGAAGGTCGCCACTGCGCCGGCTGGCAGGGTGTAGGTGAACGCCTGCCCGGCCGAGCGCACCTTGAATGTCCGCTGCGCGGAGTTGGCGTTCAACGCGACCAGCGCGATCGATCCGTTCGGGTTTTGGAAAGCGGCGGTCTCGATGTCGTTGCCGTAGGTGGTGGAGGCGATTCGCTTGGCCCCGGGTTTGACGAATTTGGCCGCGTGGCCGAGGACGTAGTACTCGACGTTGTAGGCCACGTTGCCGTTGTTGGTGTCGACGGTGACCACGCCTCGGCAGTTCGAGCATCCGCCGTTGGTCGGGCCGTGGTTCTGGTCCAGCGCCATGTTCCACATGGTCACGCTCTTGGCCCAGTTGCGCGTGGCGCCGATGATCAACTGCTGGGTGTTCCACTTGAGGTTCGCGCCGAAGTCGGAGGCCCAATCGCCGCCGGAACACTCGGTGAACCACAGGTCACGGTCGGGATGGGCGTTGTGGACCGTGGTCTGGGCGTTGACATCGCCGGCGTAGCAGTGGAATGCCGATCCGGCGATGTATTGTTTCGCCGCCGGGTCATTGAGGACGTCGGTGGGGAAGTTCGGTTCGTCCCAGTTGTGGTCCCACACGATGATCTTTGTGCCGATGCCGTTGCTGGCGAATTTGGGGCCGAGGAGCTTGGCCGCTTTCGCCTGGTCGGCCGGTTCCATGCGCATGGAGGGGTAGCCGGCCTCGTTGTGTGGTTCGTTCTGCAGGGTGACGGCGTAGATGGGCAGGCCTTCCGCGGCGTAGGCCTGCGCGTACTTGACGAAGTAGTCGGTGTACGGGCCGTACATGTCCGGCTTGAGGGTGCCGCCGTTGAGCGAGTTGTTGGTTTTCATCCAGGCCGGCGGGCTCCAGGGCGATCCGATGATTTTCAGGTCGGGGTTGAGTGTCTTGGCCTGTTTGAGTACGGGGATCGTGTCAGCACGGTCGTGGCTGATCGTGAAGTCGTTGACGTCGCAGCAGGTGTCGTCGTAGGTGTAGTCGGCGCTGTTGACCGTGAAGTCGCTGGCCCCGATGGGTTGGCGGACCATGCTCAAGCCGATGCCAGCGTTCGGGTCGAACAGGTTTCCCATCAACGTGCTGCGCTGGGCGGCGTTGAGTTTGGTGTTGACCAACCAGGCTGAGGAGTCGGTGAACGATGCACCGAAGCCGTCCATCGTCTGGTAGGTGGTACTGGCGTCGACATCGATCGTCGTGGCCGTACCGGTGTCGGACCCGAAGTTCACGCCTGGCTGGGCAGCTAGAAGCTTGCTCTGGTCGGCGGTGGTGACCCATACCGACACCGGCTCGGCTGCCGCTTCGGCCTGGTTCATGGTGATGGCCTGGGTCATGGTGATTCCGAGGACACCCGTCGCCATGGTGGCGAGGGCGGCCCCGCTTGCCAGCAGTTTCTTGGACCGGCCTTTGATTCTCAAGGGGGTTCTCCTTTCGGGAGGGACCGTTGCACCGCCCTGCCTCTGGGCGGCCTTTGGGCAGATATGCGTGTTGTATGACGCGAACGGCGTGCTCAGGGAAGTGCGATTCGCGTCCGGTCCGGGCGCCGTCGAGGACGCGGTGGCCGGCCGGGCTTCGGTGTCGCGACGTGATACTGCGTCGGTTGTCAGGCGTGGGGGATGAGCCGGAAGGATTGTGCCGATCCGTTGTGGCAGGTCCACTGCTGTAGGCGGGCGCCGTCAGCGGTGGATCGGTCACGCACGTCCAGGCACTTGCCGCTGTTGCGGGCGGCGAAGGTAAAGGTGCTGTTGCCGCGGTCGGCGGCCAGCCATTGCTGGTTGGAGGCGCCGCCATAGGTCCACAGGTGCACGGCCGCGCCGTCTGCGGTGGCGCCGGGGCCACCGTCGACGTCCCAGGACAGGGCGGTGTTGTTGCGGCTGACCGCCCGGTAGTGGCCACCGGTGGTGGGCTGGAACTGCCAGAGCTGGTTGTTGTTGCCCGAGTAGCAGGTCCACTGCTGCAGCGCGGTGCCGTTGGTGGTGCCGCCTCCGGCGGCGTCCAGGCATTTGCCGCTGCCGGTGTTCACGACCTGGTACCAGCGTGTGGAATCGATACCGCCTGCGTTACCGGGCAGGGTGGTGACGGTGGCGGTGTTGGATGCGCCGGATCGGTTACCGGCCGCGTCGACGGCCCGCACGCTGTAGGAGTAGGTGGTCTCCGGGCTCAGCGCGGTGTCGGTGTAGGACTTGGCGGTTGCGGGGACGGTGGCGGCGAGGGTCGTGCCCCGGTAGATCTGGTAGCCGGTCACCGCGACGTTGTCGCTGGAGGCATTCCAGCCGAGCGTCACCGATGTCGGGACGGCCGCCGATGCGGTCAGGTCTGTGGGAACGGTGGGCGCTTGGTCGTCGTTCTCTACCGGCCGCCGGACCACACGAACGTTGCCAGTGCGTTCGGCGGCAGACTGTAGCTGGCGTTCTGGCCGGCGTAGGAGATGGTGAAGTTCTGCGTGCCGCCACCGATGTTGGTGACGACCAGGGCGTAGCTGCCGTCGGGGTTGCGGAACGCGACGTTCTCGAGATCGCCGGCGTTGTTGGAGCCGACCCGGACGGCGCCAGGCTTCACGAAGCGGCTCATGTGGCCGATGGTGTAGTACTCGGCGTTGCGGGTGACGGCGGTGCCGTCGATGGCCACGACGCCGGTGCACATTCCTGCCGGGTTGTTGCCGCAGCCCCCGTTGACGGGTCCGCCCTGGGAATTCAGGACGAGGTTCCAGTTCACGACCGCGCGTGCCCAGTTTCGGCTGGCGCCGATGTGGATGTTGCGGGAGTGCCACTTCAGGGTCTCGGCGAAGTACTGCGCGAAGGAGTCGCCGGCGCCATGCCAGCCGGAGCCCTCGGTGAACCAGATGCTCTTGTCCGGGAAAGCGTTGTGCAGGGCGTTCTGGGCGCCCGCATCACCGGCGTAGTGGTGGTATCCGGTGCCGTCGATCCAGCGGGCCGCCGAGGCACGTAGGGCGTCGTAGGGGTAGTTGGGTTCCGGGTCCACGCCGAGGCGCTGAGCGTCGGCGATGTCGTCGGGATGCTCCGACCAGTTGTGGTCGTAGGAGATGATCTGGATGTCGCCGAGGCCGGCTTGCTCCAGCATCGGGCCGAGTTCGTTGATGACGGCGTTCTGATGTGCTACCGGCAGGTCGGTGCCCGGGTATCCGTCAGGGGTGCGGTTCTGGGGCTCGTTCTGAATGGACAGCGCGTAGACCGGCACTCCGGCGGCCTGGTACGCCTGGACGAACTTGAGCAGGTAGAGCGCGTAGGAACGGAAGTAGGCCGGGTCGTCCTTTACCCGGCCACCGACCAGGGACCCGTTGGCCTTCATCCACGCGGGCACGCTCCACGGGCTGGCCATGATCTTCAGGTCCGGGTTCAGACTAAGCGCCTGGCGCAGCAGGGGCAGGATCTGTTGTTCGTCGTGGGCGATGCTGAAGCGGCTCTGGGCCAGGTCGGTCTGTCCTGCGGGCAGGTCGTTGTAGGTGTAGTGCGGGCCATCGACGAAGTCCGAGGCGCCGATCGGCTGACGCAGCACGCTGATCCCGATGCCTGCGGTCGGGCTGAACAGCGACGCCATGACCTGGTCTCGCTGTGACTGCGGGAGGTCGTACAACAGCGAGGCGGAGGAATCGGTCAGCGAGGCGCCGAACCCGTCCATCCTCTGGA
Source organism: Kribbella qitaiheensis (assembly GCF_014217565.1). Lineage (NCBI taxonomy): Bacteria > Bacillati > Actinomycetota > Actinomycetes > Propionibacteriales > Kribbellaceae > Kribbella > Kribbella qitaiheensis. The sequence continues at coordinate 1,090,842 of NZ_CP043661.1, read as the reverse complement.
AGGTCTGGTTCGGGTCGACGGTGATGCTTTGTCCTGTCGCGCCGCCGTCCTGGAACTGCGTGGACGCAGCAGGATTCAACAACTGGGAACGGTCCGGCGTGGTGATCCACGCCGAGACCACCGGGCCGGGTGCGGCCTGCGCCGCGTGAGCGGCCGGACTGCCAGCGGTGCTCAGCGCGATGAGGGTCGCGCCCGCGGCGAGCAGGGCCGTTCTGTATGAGGGTTGAGATCGCGACCAACGAACAAGGGACATGGTGCCTCCCGAGGGAATGGGGTACGGCTCGCGAAGTGCGGTGTTGACCGGCGATGACGTTCACGCCTGTATGGGCGCGCCGCCCTGAGCGATCGGGAGGCGCTGTGATGCAACGGCGGGCGTCCGGACGACCGAGAGGAAAGGACGCCGATTGGCTCGACTGACCGTTCGGCGGTGCACGACTCCGTCTGAGGCTTATGGACATGGGCGGGTCCTTGGCCGTACTGGTCACGGGCATGGCATCCACTGCTTGGAAGCCAGAGAGCCTCGGCACCGACGCGACGAGTCGGAACGGTGTCGGAGCTATTACGGAAGGATTAAACCAGACCTACCAAGTACTCGGTAGGTCTCGATGGGATCATCGTCCCTTCGCGTTCGCCGTGCTGAAGTAAGTACTCGTGGAGCTGAGTCCTGGCGCCGCTGGAAGGGACGGCTGGCCGAGCACGTAGAATCCGGAGGTGACACGGGACAGAGCAGCTGCCGGACGGGAAATCGACCCGCGACGGCGACCCAAAACCGAGCGGCGCGAGGAGATCTTGCGCATCGCCATGGAAACCTTCGCCACCCGCGGCTACAACAACGCCTCACTGGCTGAAGTGGCCGCACGAGTCGGACTGACCCAGGCCGGTGTTCTGCACCACTTCCCGTCCAAGGCCGGCCTGCTCACCGGCGTCCTCGACCTGCGAGACGCCACGGAGATCGGCGAACTCGGCGACGAACGCCCTCGGGGCATGGCCTTCCTGCGCCACCTCGTCGACACCGCCAAGCACAACGCCGCCAGAGAAGGCATTGTGCGGCTGTACGCCGTACTCTCCGCGGAGAGCGTCACCGACGGCCACCCTGCACAAAACTACTTCCGTACCCGCTACCAGGGACTGCGCACCATGGTCGTCGACGCACTGCACGAAGCCGTCGAACATGGCGAAGTGCCCACCGGTCTCGACCACGAGACGGTGGCGACGGCCATCATCGCCACCATGGACGGCCTCCAGGTGCAATGGCTTCTAGCGCCAGACAGCATCGACATGGCCGCCGCCACCGAGACCACCATCCGGGCCCTCACCCACGCCGACCTGCCACCCAGTCCAGAGCCCTTCCAAGCTGGTCGTGCTGGTTAAGGTCGGCAACGGGGATGAGGTTTGGCTCCCGGTAACGCCGGTGCCCGCGACGGTGGCCGGCTCGATCAGTGGCGGGGGTCCCGCCCGCTGCGCCGAAGCCACCAGCACATGGCGTCTGCGTTACGCCGTCCTGGTGTTTCCGGCGTCATCATGCATGATCCCGACACCTTCGAAGTCGAGATCGTTCCATGCAACCGACGTCTGCATCGGTCCCGTCGAGGGCTGTTTCACCGGGCGGGTTGTTCGAAGTCGACGGGTTCGAGGTCGACGTCGAGGTTGTCCTGGTCGTCGTTCTCGATGGGGTCGTAGAGCCCTGGGTAGCGCAGGGCGTCGGGTCCTGATTCCCAGTCGGTGGGTTGTGGCCATTGACGGTCTTCGGCTTCGCTGACCGCGGCCATGAGGATGGAGTCTTGGTCGGTGAGGCGTTCCATCTGCTCGTCGTAGACGAGCGGGGTGCCTTGGTCGTCGCGGGCCAGTCGCAGGTCGAGGTGTTCGTCTCCGACGATGACGTTGACGACGTGGTGCTCGCCGTGTTCGTCGGTGGTTACGCAGACCATGACTGGCGCTTCGTAGCGGACCCATCTGTACATAGTGGAGCCTCCGTGTCGGGTGTTGTCGGCGCTGGCGTGGGGTCAGCGTAACCGCGCGGGCGGCGTTGGATTTCGTTGTCTGGCAGGGTGTCCGGGGTGCGCCGAGAGTAGAGTCTTGAGCAGCTGGTCGAGTCCTGGACGTTGGTCGATGGCGACCGGGAGTTGATCGCCAACAAGTACGGGCCGACCCGGCTGGGGCACGCCGCACGCGCCGTGGACCGTGAAGAGCGACGACAAGAAGCGGACCCGGCTGGAGGCGATGCGGCACGTGCTCAGCCTGTACGACTACCCGGACAAGGACTTCGAGCTGGTCGCCCACGCCGATCCCAAGATTCTCGGCCCAGCCGCGCAGGTCTTCGAACACGGCGAGTCCACGACCAGGGACTTCCCGGTTCTCTAGGTAAACACTGCCCTTTAGGGCGATACCGGTAGGTGGACTGTGAAGGTGGCGCCGCCGCCGGGGGTGTCCGTGACAGTGACGCGACCGCTGTGCGCGGCAACCAACGCAGCGACGATCGAGAGGCCCAGGCCCGAGCCGCCGGTGACGCGGGTTCGGGCCGAGTCGGCGCGATAGAACCGCTCGAACACCTTGGCCTTCTGCTCTTCCGAGAGTCCCGGTCCGGTATCCGCGACTTCGAGGATCGCCTCCTCGCCGCGGGTGCCGACAGACACCGTGATCGGTGCTTCCACCGGCGTGTGGTGCAGCGCGTTGCTGACCAAGTTCCCGAGCACCTGCCGTAGCCGAGCTTCATCTCCGTCGACGACCGGTGCGTCCGATCCGGGCAGGATCTGGAACTTCACCGACCGGGGCCCGGCTGCACGGCCTGTACGTCGTGGACCGAGTCGCCCGCCAGCGTGAGCAGATCCACCGGCTGATGCTGAAGCGGACGCTGCTGGTCGAGTCGGGCGAGCAACAGCAGATCGTCCACCAGCAGGCCCATCCGCTTCGCCTCGTCCTCGATCCGCTTCATCGTGGTGGGGTCGATGGCGCTGCCTCGCTGCCTGGTCAGCTCGGCGAAGCCGCGGATCGAGGTCAACGGCGTCCGCAACTCGTGCGAGGCGTCGGCGATGAACCGCCGCATCCGCTCCTCCGACTGCCGTGCGCTCTCCTCGGAATGCCGGGCCACCTCCTCCGAGCGACGAGCCGCATCCTCCGACTTCCGCGCCGCGAACTCCGACGCCGTCCGCTGCCTGAAGGCGGTCTCGATCTGCCCCAGCATCTGGTTGAGCGCCAATGACAACCGCCCCACCTCGGTCCGCGGATCCCGCTGTGGCACCCGCCTACTCAAATCCCCACCCGCAATCGCAACCGCGGTGTGCTCCACATCCTCAAGCCCCCGCAAACTCCGCCGTACGACGTAAGTCCCCACCCCAGCCAGCAGCACGAGCAGGATGAGTCCCGTGGCGGCCTGGATGCCGATCAACCGCTCGATCGTCTGATCCAGCTCGCCGAGGCTCTGGGCGACGATCACGGAACCGGTGCCGCTGTCGAGCGGGAGCGCGAGGACCCGCCAGGTGGCGCTGCCGGACACGGCCCCGGTGTCGAAAGGCTTCCCGCCCAGGTTGCGGATCTGGTTGAGATTCAGCGCCGGGAGGTTCGGTGCCGGCTCGGTCTCGCCGAGCGGCGCCGAGTCGTTGCCGACCTTGGTGCCTTCCGAGTCGTTGAACTGGACGACGAAGAGGCTCGGCAGCCGGGGCCTCGCCCCTGGATTGTGTCGTGGACCGAAGGCATCCCGCGGAGAGTGCTGGAGCGGCGTCGCGGCCTTCACCAGTTGGCTGTCTACGCGGTCGACCAGGTAGCCGCGCATGATGGTGGTGGCGACCAGGCCGGAGGCCAGTAGCGCGGCGGTGACCAGCGCCAGCAACACCAGGACGATGGTGATGCGGAGGGGGTACCGGTCGGCCAGCCGGCGGGTCGGCATCAGTTGGGGCCCCGAGGGGTCCGCAGGACGTAGCCGACGCCGCGGACTGTGTGCAGGAGCTTCTGGTCGCCGGTATCGACCTTGCGACGCAGATAGGACATGTACGACTCGACCACGCCTGCGTCGCCCGCGAAGTCGTAGTTCCAGACCGCGGAGAGGATCTGGCCCTTGGACATCACCCGCTCGGCGTTCTCCAGCAGGCAGCGCAGCAGCTTGAACTCCGTGAGTGAGAGTTGCACGGCCTCGCCTGCCTTGAACACCTCGTAGCTGTCTTCGTTCAGCTCCAGGTCGGCGTACCGCAGGATCGCGGCCTCGGTCGTGGTCTGCTCGCGGTGTCCGGAGCGCCGCAACAGGGCGCGGACCCGGGCGACCAGCTCGTCCAGGCTGAACGGCTTGGTGACGTAGTCGTCGGCGCCCGTGTGCAGGCCGAGCACCTTGTCCTCGACGGCGTCCCGCGCAGTGAGGAACAGCACCGGTACGTGCCGGTCCTCACCGCGCAGACGGCGGACCACTTCGAAACCGTCCAGGCCGGGCATCATCACGTCCAGCACCACGAGGTCTGGTTCGACCTCGCGGGCTTTGCGGAGTGCCTCGGCGCCGTGAGTCGCGGTGGATACCTCGTACCCGGCGAAGCGCAGACTCGCGGACAGCAGTTCGACGATGTTCGGCTCGTCATCGACCACCAGCAGATGCGGGCTCATGACCACAGTCTTACGCCCGCACCCGTGCGAATCCTGGAAGGTTCCTGGCAATCCGCTGTGAGTGTCAGCCGGAGCTCACCGCGGTCCGCGCTTGAGCCCCCACTTCTGGTTGGCGGCGTCGCGGACCGTTCCGTCGTTCACGCTGATGGCGGTGACCTTGCCGTCCGCCACGATCGCGCTGACCGAAACCGTGTTTCCGGGCTTGACGCTATCGATGCCGTCGCGGGTCGCGTTGACCAGCGTGTCGGTCGTCAGGGTGTACGTCTTGCTGTACCCGTCAGCGCTCTTGACCGTGATCGAGTCCTTGCTGACCGCCGTCACCTCACCGCGCTGGCTCGCGACGGTCTGGTAGCCGCCGCCTTCCTTCTCGACGACGTACTCGCCGTGCAGCGCGCCCATCATCCCCATCTCGCCGTGCCGCCCAGGGCCGCCGGGGCCCTTCCCGGGGTCCGGCGCACCGGGTGAGGCCGGCGCGGAGGGGGAGGCCGAGGGGGAGGGAGTCGGGTCCGCGTTGGTGGTGGCCCAGGCGACTCCGCCGGCCCGCGGTGGTGACCGCGACCGCCGCGACCGTGCCGGCTATCCGCCAGCGTTTCTCGGTGACCTTCTGGAACGACGCCATGCTGCATTGCCTCCCGGTACGACGCACCTGGCACGGAACCTGGTGCTGGTCGTCCCACCCTGCGCCGCGGACCTGAGACGAACCTTCGGTCAGGCTGGCAAGAGGCTGGCAATCAGACCAGGAACAGGACGGCGACCAGCCAGACGGCAGCAGCCAGCGAAGTACCGATGAACTCGATCAGGATGGACAGACCGGTCGCGCGCAGGGCGTGTTTCGTGGAGGCCCAGGCCTGGTCGTGGGTGCCGAGCCGCTGCCGTTCGGACAGGTAGACCCCGACCGGGAAGCCGATGAACATGCCGACCACCGGGATCACGAAGAACCCGACGATGCCGAGCAGGACCCCGAACAGCATCGATCTTCGCGGTACGCCGGACTCGCGCAGCCGCCGCTCCGGCACGATGTACTTGACCACCTGGCCGGCCCCGATCAGCAGCACCGCGGCGGTCAGCACGATCCAGCCGGTGGCGCTCTGCTCCTCCAGCGCCCAGACCAGGATCGCGGCCAGGCTGAGGATCGCGCCCGGCAGTACCGGGATCACGATGCCGATGATGCCGGCGAAGATCGCCACCCCGACCAGGAACGTCGCGACGCTGTTCACTCACGCCACTCTGCCGCAAATCGGCACCTTTAGGGTGGAGACATGGCTCAGTTGCACGAACTCGTGACCGCGATCGCCGCCCCCTGGGTGGTGCTCTCCCCGCGCTCCGGCCAGCTCACCGGCAGATCCGCGGACGGCGAAGGTGTCTACGCCCGCGACCGGCGGATCCTGTCGCGGCTGTCCGTCACGGTCGACGGGAGACCGCCGGTGCCGCTCCAGGTGGACAAAAGGAACGCCGGCACCCATGAGTACATCGCAGTGCTCGACGGTCTCGGCGACTCCGGTCACGACCCGAGCGTCACCCTGCACCGGACCAGGACCGTCGACGGCGACGGCCTGACCGAGCGGATCACCATCGTGAACCGCTCCGGTATCGAGATCACGCCGCGGCTGGAAGTTGCCCTAGGCACCGATCTTGCCGGGATCGCGGCCATCCGCGGCGGCGCCGCTGACGACCTGCCGGATCTCGTCGCCTCGGACGAGCTGGCCTGGGAGTCGGACGGCATCCGGGTCAGCGCCAGCTTCGAGCCCAGCGCCGCCGAGGACCTGACGTGGACCCCGAAGATCGCCGCCGGCGACGAGTTCACCCTTGTACTACGGGTCTCCGCGACCTTCCCGAAGCCGGACGGTTTCAGCATCGACCCGCCCGCCGGCCGACCGGCGTACGAGCAGGTGTCGGTCGACTGCGACGACATCCGGGTCGCCCGCTGGGTGAAGAGGTCACTCGACGATGTCGCCGGGTTGCAGCTGGCGGCGCCCGGGGGAGAGCGCTATCTCGGCGCCGGTCCGCCCTGGTACCTGACTCTGTTCGGCCGTGACTCGCTGATCTCGGCCGGCATGATGATTCCGGTCGATCCGGGTCTCGCCGCGGGGACGCTGAGAGCGCTCGCTGCCTGGCAGGGGACGAAGGTCGACCCGGATTCGGCCGAGCAGCCCGGCAAGATCCCGCACGAGCTCCGCGCGGAGGCCGCTGATCACGGTGGCGGCCTGGTCCTTCCCGCGGCGTACTACGGAACGCACGACGCTACCCAGCTCTGGGTCATCACGCTGCACAAGGCGTGGCGCTGGGGCATGCCCACCGACGAGGTCCGCGAACTGCTGCCCGCATTGCGCAAGGCGCTGACCTGGATGAGCGACTACGCGGACCCGGATGGCGACGGGTTCCTCGAGTACATCGACGAGTCCGGCCACGGCCTGGCGAACCAGGGCTGGAAGGATTCCGCGGACTCGGTCCAGTGGCCCGACGGCACCATCGCCACCGCCCCGATCGCTCTCTGCGAGGTCCAGGCCTACGCCTACTCGGCCGCCATCAAGGGCGCGGAGATCCTCGACGCTCTCGGTGAAGAAGGCGCGGCTCACTGGCGTGCCTGGGCGGCCGTGCTGAAGGAGAGCTTCCGGCGCAGCTTCTGGGTGGACGGCTATCCGGCCATTGCCCTCGACGGCGCGAAGAACCCGGTCGCCGGCCCGTCGTCCAACCTAGGCCACCTGCTCGGCACCGGTCTGCTCGACGCTGAGGAAGAACGGCTGGTCGCCGAGGTGCTCGCCAGCGACGACCTGAACAGCGGCTTCGGCCTCAGAACGTTGTCAAAGGCAATGACCCGCTTCAACCCACTCGGCTACCACACCGGCAGCGTCTGGCCGCATGACACCGCAATGGCCGTCGAAGGCCTGTACGCCGCCAAGTCCTCCGCGACCGCGACCTCGTACGTCGAAGGCCTGCTGCTCGCAGCCGAGTCGTTCGACTACCGCCTACCCGAGTTGTTCGGCGGCCGTGGCCTGACAGAGGAGACGACCCCCACGCCGTACCCGTTGTCCTGCCGCCCACAGGCTTGGGCGGCTGCGTCGGCGATCGCAGTACTCGTCGCGGCTCTCGGCATCGATCCGGACGTTCCCAACGGCACGCTCACAGTCACCCCGGCCGAGCACCTGCCGTGGGAGCGCCTGACTTTGAGTGGTCTCACGATCGGCGGCGAGTCGTTGTCGGTTCAGTGGAAGGACGGCGAGACGGCTGTCACCAAGGCGAAGATCGCGAGTCCCAGATAGACGAGGGCGACGATCCGGTTCCGGGACCGGCTCGTCGTTCGTAGTGATCGGAAGCGGCGGCCGAGGGCATCGGCGCCGAGGGCGTAGCAGAGGTCGAGAGTGAGGCCGATCAGCATTACTGCGAGGCCGAGGCAGAGCATTTCGGTGCGGAGTCGGTCGGGGCCGGCGTCGCGGGTGGTGAACTGCGGGAGGAAGGCGAGGAAGAACAGGGCCGCCTTTGGGTTGAGGAGGTTCACCAGTACGCCTTCGCGATAGACGCGGCCGAGTGGGGCGACATGGATGGCGCCTGGGCCGTCGGTCACCGGTGCTCTGAGCAACTTGATGCCGAGGAAGGCCAGATAGAGGGCGCCGGCGACAGTGATCGCGGTGAAGAGGGTGGGGGAGGCCCGCACCAACGCGACGAGGCCGAGGGCTGCGACTACGACGTACACGAGTGAGCCGGTTTCGATCGCGAGCGCCGAGACCACTCCGGCCCGGCGGCCTTGGGCGAGGCTGCGCAGCGAGATGTAGATGTTGTTCGGTCCTGGCATCCCGACCAGGACCACTGTCGCCGCCACGAACCCGAGCGCCTGCCCGATCCCCATCCACTTTCCTCACTCTCGATCCACTCTGGACTTGCCGGGTCTAGCCTGACTGGGCACGAAGCAGTCCACCCGAGCCAATTCGAGGAGAAGTGGACCGTTCTGGAGACGCCGCCGCTCTGGGCGAGCTGATCGGCCGTCAGTTGCCCGGACCGGGCGGTCTCTACCGCCGGCTGGCCGACGCGATCGCCGCGGTGATCGGCTCCGACGAGCTACCGGTCGGCGCCCGACTGCCCGCGGAACGCCCACTGGCCGAGGCCTTGGCGATCAGCCGTTCCACCGTCGTCGCGGCGTACGACGAACTGCGGTCGCGCGGGTTGGTCGAGAGCCGGCGCGGCAGCGGTACGACGGTGGCCGCATCGGCGGGCCGTGGCCGATCCGGCGCGGACAAGCGGATGCCAACCGGGTACGGCGAGTCCTTGTTCCGCCGGATCACGATCGATCCGGGTGAGGTGATCGCCATGACGTACGCGGTCGATCCCGGCATGCCTGAGCTCGCCGGCGAGGTTGAGGACCTGGCCCGTACGGATCTCCCGTTGCTGCTCCAAGGTGTCGGCTACCACCCGCGCGGACTGCAGGTGCTGCGCGAACGGATCGCGGATCACTTCGCCGAGTCCGGGTTGCCGACAACGGCCGACGAGATCGTTGTAACAAGTGGAGCTCATCAGGCCATCGCGTTGACGACCCAGATGTACCTGCGGACAGGTGCGGCCGTGGTGATCGAGCAGCCCAGCTGGCCGGGTTGCTTCGACCTCTTCGGCGCCGCCGGTGGTCGGGTGGTTGGAGTACCGCTGGACGACGCCGGGATCAGGCCTGACCTCCTCGCGAAGGCGCTGGCCGAGCATCAGCCGGCGATGCTGTTCGTGATGCCGACCTTCCAGAATCCGACCGGCCGGCTGATGACCGCGAGCCGACGACGACAGGTCGCGGAACTGGCCGCGAAGTACGGCGTGGTGGTGGTCGAGGACAACGCGTATTCGGCCTGGGATCCGACGGGTCCGGACATCCCGCCGCCGCTGGCCGCATTCGCACCGAAGAATGCCGAGGTGCTGACGATCGGGTCGGTCTCGAAGGCGGTCTGGGGTGGTCTGCGGATCGGCTGGATCCGGGCACCGCGACCGTTGGCCGAGCGGCTCGCGCGACACAAGGCGCTGGCTGACTTGGGCAGTCCGGTGATCGATCAGGCACTGACGGCCAGGCTGTTGCCGCGGCTGACGGAGCTGACGGCTGCCAGGGCGATCAGCGCGACGGAGCGGAAACACCTGATGGGTCAGTTGCTGACCGAGCGGCTACCGGAGTGGCGCTGGGAGTCACCTGAGGGTGGCTCGGCGTTGTGGGTCCAGTTGCCGGACACCGACGCACGGATGTTCGCGCAGGTCGCGTTGCGGCACGGGGTCGAGGTGGTGGCCGGGCGGGCGATGGATCCGACCGGGGCTCACGACGATCACCTCCGAGTGCCGTTCAGCTACCCGGCCGAGGTGATGAGCGAGGCCGTGGACCGGCTGGCCGGCGCTTGGCGCGAACTGCGCCGGCATGGACCCGCGCCCGCGGTACCGATGATCTAGGCCCTCAGGGCGGCAGACATGACGGATGGTGGCCACCCCTTGGGGTGACCACCATCGATGAAATCAGCGGGAAAGCGCCCTAGGCGCCAATGAGGCCGGTTACCGCTCGTCCTCCGTTGAGGAGACGGTCGCCGGCTCTGCGTCGAGCCGTCCCGTCTCGTCGTGGATGGTGATCGCGATGTTGCGCAGCTTGTCCGAGTGCTCGCGGCCGTGGTGGGCGCAGAACAGAAGCTCCCCACCGCTGGTCAGGGTCACACGAACGTAGGCCTGCGCGCCGCAGCGGTCACAACGGTCCGCAGCCGACAGGGTCGAGCTCGGGGCGAGTGCTGTAGTCACTTGAGGCCTCATCTCATCTAGTTCCGTTCTCACCAGATAGCAACATCCTGACATGCGGATCGCTTCCCGGTTGGTGCAGCGTGTCCGAATGTGAGACGAACCACCTGTTCCCTTATGACGCATATTGACGGGCAATCGTTTCGGATACGGGTGAATTGCTGTCTCTGGCGAGTGTCGGGCGTGTCTACTCTCACTGTGAGCGATGACCTGGACACCCTGCGCTGATCTGCGGAGTGTCGTAAAGCACTCTCGATCGAGTCCGGATCGATACCTGCCGAAACACCTTTCTGGGGTGCCGTCCCTAGTTTTTCTTCGGTACCCAGCTCAGCACCTGGTTATACCGGCGCCACCGGCTGGGCCTGCCAGAAATTGGGGGAGCGGCTGCGTAGGCTGTGAGGGTGCGAAGGCCAGGGCCGGAGCACGTTTGTCTGTTGGTGAACCAGTGAAGGAGCCAAGTGGCCGCCCCGACGCCTCGCAGTGCCGAGCTCGACCCGACGTACAACGCCCGCAACCTGCTGGTCCTCGAGGGCCTGGAGGCGGTGCGCAAGCGGCCGGGTATGTACATCGGCTCGACCGACAGCCGCGGTCTGATGCATTGCCTGTGGGAGATCATCGACAACGCCGTGGACGAGGCGCTGGCCGGTCACGGCGATCGGATCGACGTCATCCTGCACAAGGACGGTTCGGTCGAGGTCCGTGACCGCGCTCGCGGTATCCCGGTCGACATCGAGCCGAAGACCAAGCTCAGCGGTGTCGAGGTGGTCTTCACCAAACTGCACGCCGGCGGCAAGTTCGGCGGCGGTTCGTACAACGCCTCCGGTGGCCTGCACGGTGTCGGCGCCTCCGTCGTGAACGCGCTGTCCGCGCGGCTCGACGTCGAGGTCGATCGTGGCGGCTCGATCTGGACGACCTCCTTCCGGCGCGGTGTGGCCGGTGAGTTCGACGGTGAGGGCGCTTCGGCGGACTTCACCCCCGCGGTCGGCCTGCGCAAGGCCGGCCGGGCGAAGAAGGGGATGACCGGCACCCGGATCCGGTACTGGGCGGATCGGCAGATCTTCACCCGGGACGCGGCCTTCAACTACGACGAGCTGGCCACCCGGGCCCGCCAGACCTCGTTCCTGGTGCCGGGCCTCGAGCTCGTTGTCCGCGACGAGCGCGGCGAGGAGGCGACCGAGGAGTCGTTCAAGCACGACGGCGGGATCAGCGAGTTCTGCGAGTTCCTGGCGACCGACCAGAAGGTCACCGACGTGGTCCGGCTGACCGGGACCGGGCACTTCACCGAGACCGTGCCGATGCTGGACGACGCCGGCCACATGACGCCGACCGACGTCGAGCGCGATCTCGAGGTCGACATCGCGATCCGCTGGGGCGACGGCTACGAGACCGAGCTCCGGTCGTTCGTGAACATCGTGGCGACGCCGAAGGGCGGCACCCACGTGGCCGGCTTCGAGCGGGCGCTGCCGAAGGTGTTCACCAGTGCGATGAACGGCACCCGGCTGCTGAAGAGCGGCGAGGAGCTGATCAAGGACGACGTGCTGGAAGGTATGACGTCGGTGGTCACCGTCCGGCTCTCCGAGCCGCAGTTCGACGGCCAGACCAAGGAAGTACTCGGTACTCCGGCCGCTTCGCGGATCGTCTCGAAGGTGGTCCAGACCGAGCTGGAGGCGTTCCTGACCTCCACCAAGGGCGTCGCGAAGGCCCAAGCGCGTGCAGTGCTGGAGAAGGTGGTGGCGGCGTCGCGGACGCGGGTCGCCGCCCGGCAGCACCGTGAGCTGCAGCGGCGGAAGACGGCGCTGGAGTCGTCGGCGTTGCCGGCCAAGCTGGCCGACTGCCGCAGCAACGACGTGGACCGGTCCGAGCTGTTCATCGTCGAGGGTGATTCGGCTCTCGGGACGGCGAAGCTGGCCCGGAGCTCGGAGTTCCAGGCGCTGCTGCCGATCCGGGGCAAGATCCTGAACGTGCAGAAGGCGTCGGTCGCCGACATGCTGAAGAACGCCGAGTGCGCCTCGATCATCCAGGTGGTCGGCGCCGGCTCGGGCCGCAGCTTCGACCTCGCGCAGGCGCGCTACGGCAAGATAATCTTCATGGCCGACGCCGACTCCGACGGCGCCCACATCCGTTGCCTGCTGGCGACGCTGTTCTTCCGGTACATGCGGCCCCTGGTCGACGCCGGTCGCGTCTACACCGCCGTACCGCCGCTGCACCGCTTCGAGCTGACCAACCCGAAGAAGGGTCAGGACAAGTACATCTACACCTACAGCGACGCGGAGTATCAGCGGAAGTCGGCCGAGCTGATGAAGAAGGGCGTCAAGTGGAAAGAGCCCCCGCAGCGCTACAAGGGTCTCGGTGAGATGGACGCGGACCAGCTCGCGGAAACCACCGTCGACCCCCGCCATCGCACCCTGCGCCGGATGACCGTCGACGACGGCGAAGCGGCGGCAGGAGTCTTCGACCTCCTGATGGGCAACGACGTGGCCCCCCGCAAGGAGTTCATCGTCCAAGGCGCCTACGAACTGGACGAAGCCCGCATCGACGCATGACACCCGATCTGCCCCGGATCGCCTGTTTTGATCTGGACAACACCCTCATCGATCGGGACGCGGCGTTCGCGACCTGGGCGGAGTGGTGGGCCCAGAGCGTCGGGCTCGGGGCGGATGCGGTGTCTTGGTTGCTGGATCGGGATGAGGGCGGGTTCCGGCCACGGGCCGACTTGTTCGGCGGGGCCAAGGAACAGTTCGGGTTGAGGGCGTCGGTTGAGGCGCTTGAGGCGGCCTACGATCGGGAGCATCCGTTGTTCACCTGGGCCGAGCCTGAGGTGCTGGATGGGTTGAGAGCGCTTCGTACTGCGGGGTGGCGGGTGGTCGTGGTGACCAATGGGGGGATCGTCCAGCAGGGGATCAAGTTGGAGCACACGGGGATCGGGGCCGTGGTGGACTTCGGCTGTATCTCGGAGGCTGTCGGTGTGCGGAAGCCGGATCCGGTGATCTTCAAGATCGCGGCGGATCGGGTGGGCGCGACGCTGGAAGGCGGGTGGATGGTGGGGGACCATCCGGCGTACGACATCGCGGGTGGGATCGCGGCCGGGTTGAGGACGATCCGGGTCGGTGATCATCATCCCGAGGCGGCGACGGCTGATCGGGTTCCTACGCATCACTTTCAGTCGGTGCTGTCAGCGTTCGAGGTCATTTTGGCCGGCTGAAGGATTCAGCGGGGTTCGGCGATGACGACGGTGTTGCTCAGGTAGTCCTTGCCGTTCCAGTCTTCGCAGGTGACCAGTACGAGCCGGCCGGGGGTGGTCTGGTCGAAGAGTTCCGTGGCGTGCTTTGCGAGTGATTGTTTGGGGTAGTGGGTCACCGATGTGACCCGGTAGTTGATCCGGGCTGTGCTGGTCAGGACGGTTACGGTTGCGTCCATTCGGAGTTTGCCGAGGTCGTCGAAGGCTCCTCCGCCGGTGTGGACGGTGTGCGCGGTCAGGACGGCCGAGCCGATGTCGGCCCCGGGGCGAGCGCCTGCTGACCACCAGCCCACGACGCGTGGGTTCGACGGCGGCGTGAGGATGCCGTCTTCGGCGGCTATCGGTATCACCCGCGCCGATACCGCGATCTGTGGAAGCAATAGCAGCTTCGGGCCGTCCGGGCCGGCGTTCCCGGATCGGGCGGCGGGAGAGGCGCGCTCGTCTGGACCCTGATCGCCTCGCTGTACGCCGGAGCTCGTTGTGGGGTTGACCGGGCCGATCGTCGGCGTTTGCGGTGCTGGCGTCAGCTGGTTGGCCGGCGCGTTGGTCTCGGGCTGCATGGCGCCCTCGTGTCCGGGCGGCCGGGTGAAGACGACCCAGCCGCCCAGCAACGTGAGTAGGACGCACGCAGCGACGGCCAGCCGGCCCCGAGGTGATGGAGCCGGCTGGCCGCGTCGTAGAGGTCGGTTGCCGACCATGCGAGGCGTGGTTCCTGTCAGCGCTGGTGCTGTCCGAGGCGACGCCGGAGTACGAGCAGGAGCAGGCCGAGGCCGAACGTGATGCCGCCGCCCACCAGCAGGGCGGCGACGACCATCGTTCGGTCGTGGTCGGAGTCCTGCGAGACAGTGCCAGGAAGTCCGGCATCCACCGCGGTCGGCACGGCCACGGGAGTCGAGGGCGCGGGGGTCGACGCGGACGGCGTACTGGTCGTCGGCGACCCGGTCGGTGTCCCCGATGGCGTATCGGTCGGCGTCACGGTTGGGCTGCCAGTAGGTGTCGCCGTTGGCGTGTGGGTAGGTGTTGCTGTTGGTGTCGGGGTCGGCGAGGTGACCGCGCAATACACGCGTACCCGGGCCCTGGCGACGACGTCCCCGGCGGCGTTCTGGGCCTGGAGGTCGTAGGTGTTGTTGTTCACGAGACCGGCGAAGTCAACGGGCTCGACGCCGTGCCCTGGCACGGTCACGACGTAGTTGACGTAGATATTGCCTGCATGGGCCCCGACCATGTACGAATCGGTGATCGCATTGGGGTTATGCAGCTTGGCCGTGACTCCGACGCCGATCTCAGGGTTCGCAGAGCAGTTGGCCCGTGCCTCGCCGTAGTACGGCGGCTTGAGCGTCTGGGCTGACGCGAACGTACTCCCCGCGACCAGCAGACCCGTCGCGAGCGTTGCGGAGATTGGTAGGCAGACAAGGACAGAACGGATGGTGTGAAGAGTCTTCACGGTGCCCCCCTTAGGACACCTACTTGATGCGCCGAGGGGAAGTAAAGTTATCGGCGCCGAGCAGTCTGGTGTCCCTGCTGGGGTGCAAGATGTCCTCACGCCTAGTGAAGTGTGGGGGAGTGACCATGACCGAGAAGTCCTATGTGCCACCGATCGGACGCGTTCTGACGCCGTATCTGTGCTGCCGCGACGCCGCGAAGGCGATCGAGTGGTACGGCGAGGTGCTCGGCGCGAAGCTGGTCTGGGATCCGTTCATCGGCGCGGACGGCCGGATCGGGCACGCCGAGCTCGAGGTCGACGGAGCCGTCTTCATGATCTCCGACGCCTACCCGGAGCAGGGTGTGCATTCGCCGCCGGCCGACCAGCCGCCGACGTACGGGATGAATCTGTACGTGCCGGATGTGGACGCGACGACGGCCGCGGCGGAGAAGGCCGGCGCGAAGGTCGAGAAGCCGCCGGTCGACATGTTCCACGGATCGCGGCAGTCGACGGTGCTCGACCCGTTCGGGATCCGCTGGGTGCTCGCGACGCACCTGCGCGAGGTCGGCATGGACACGTTCGACGCCGCGCGGGACGGGTTCGCCGGGAAGTGAAGCCTTGGGGTGCACGCGAGAACGTGCACCCCAGCTAGCTCAGCTGAGCGCGGCTCGTAGTACCGAGTGCGCGCCTGCGACGATCTGGTCGCGGTTGGTCTCGTACGTCGGGTCGGTGATCGCAGTCTTGTTCGCTAGGTCGAACTGGAGCACCGGCACGTGCAGGTGGCCGGCCGGCATCGACGGGTCGAGCAGGTCGCGCTGCAGCGTGTTGCGGTAGGCGACCTCGTTGGACAGGTAGCCGCCGCCGGTGCCCTCGGACGCGATCGAACCGGCGGTCGGGCCGTCCGGCCGCCGGACCGGGAGCGTCTCGCCGGCAGGGATCTCCAGCACCGATGTGTTCACCCGGGTGCGGAACTGCGTCGGCACGGTCGCGCCGGACATCCGCGCCAGCGGGAGACTGGAGGTGATCCACTCGGGTCCGGCGGGCATGCTCGGTGAGACGACGGGTGCGTTGATGGTGCCGCCGCCCCACAGGTTGTTGTTGTCACCGATCGAGCTGACCGAGCGGCGTCGCCCGTTGAACGCCTCCAGATCGAAGATGCCGACCCGGCCCTGGCTGGCCGTCATCACCAGATCGGCGTGCTGCGGACCGCCCCGGTAGTGCGGGGCGAGCGCGTTCTCGACCATGTTCTCGTCGAAGTCCGTGTACCTGACCGGCAACATCACCGTCTGGATCTCGTACGTCTTGCCGTTCACCGTCCAGCGCTGACCGTCCAGGGTCAGCGCGTTGGCGCCGGACGGGTTCCCGATCCGGATGTCGGCGTCGAGCGTGAACGGGTCGAACCCGGTCAGCAGGATCTTCCGTACGCCGGGGGAGAACCGGCTGCTGGTGATCCCGCGGGAGGAGTACTCGAAGGAGCGGATGAGTTCCGCGCGGTCCGTAGTACCGAGGGCGAAGTGTGGTTGCCACTGGCGTAGCGCGAGTGCCATCGAGATGCGGGCCCAGTAGAGGCCACGGTCGTCCGTCGACGGCAGCGCCGGTGCGGTTTGCGGGTGCTGGGCGCGGTACGTCGCCGTACGCCAGAGCAGTTGGCCCTGGACGCGGACAAGGGCCGTCGCCGCGGCGCGGTTCGGCATAGCGCAGAGCAGGTGGCTGAAGAGTCTGACCTGACGATCGAAGCCGGACCTGGCCAGGATCTCGGCCGGTACGGACGGGCCGCCGGCGACACCGCGGTCGAGGCGTTGCTCCTCGACGGTTCCAGTGACGCTCAGGTCGAAGCAACTGGTCGACGGCGAGGCGGCGGACGGTGTCGGGGCGGCCGGCGCCGGCGCTGCGGTCGCGGACGGGAGGGTGGTCAGCGCGGAGGAGAGGGCGAGCGCGCCCGCCAGGAAGGCAGGAAGTAGAGAGCTAGGGCGGAGTCTCATAAGGGTTTTCTATCAGACCGGGCAGGCGCGGCCGAGCGATCCGAACATCAGCACCTATTGCAGACAGTATGCAAGGGATTACCTTCTGAGGTGGCGCCGCCCAACGCCGCACGGTCTCGTGAGGAGCCTCAAGATGAATTCCCCCGTACTGCGTGCTTCCGGGTTGAGCAGTAGCGGTACAGCGGTTAGAGCTTGGGGCATACAGCGAACAAGCCAGCGCCGCTCGGCCCGCTGATCAGGGGAGGTTGGTCAGCCAGGTGGTGAGGGCCTTGGTGATCTGGGTGGGGGAGTCTTCGGGGAGGAAGTGGAGGCCGGGGACGGTGACTTCTTGCTGATTGGGCCAGGTGCGGCATTGACGGCGGAGCGGGCCGGTGAGCAGAGCGCCGGGGTCGCCGTTGATGAAGAGCTTCGGGACGGTGGTGGAGGCCATCCATTCGGCGTTGTGGGTGACGGTTTCGTGGACGTCGGCGGGTTCGCCGTCGATGGGGATTTCGCGGGGCCAGGTCAAGGTGGGGCGCCGGGACTCGCCTGGTTCGAGGTACGGGGCTCGGTAGGCGTCCATCTCTTCGCCGGACAGTTGCCGGATGGTGCCCGCGGGGAGGACTTTCTCGACGAACGTGTTGTCGGTCAGCACCAGGTGCTCACCGGCAGAACTGCGCAGGGCTTTGAACAGCGCGGGGTCGGGTGCGTTGTCGCTGTCCCACGACACTGGAGCGATCAGTGTTTCCAGGTAGGCGATCCCGCGGACCGCGCCAGGGTGGCGGCGGGCCCAGTCGACGCCCAGTACGCCGCCCCAGTCGTGGCCGACGATGACCACGTCGTCGCGGATCCCGACCGCCTCGAGGAACTTGTCGAGCCGGCCGGCATGGTCGGCGAACCGGTACCCGACCGGACCTGGGGTGGGGAGTTTGTCGGAGGCGCCCATCCCGATCAGGTCGGGCGCCACACATCGGCCATGGTGTGAGACCGGTTCGAGAATGTTTCGCCACAGGTACGACGAGGTCGGGTTGCCGTGGAGGAACACGATCGGCCGGCCGGTGCCTACCTCGCGGTAGGCCATCCGCAGGCCGTCGACCTCCGCGAACCGCATCTCAGACCAGCGCACGTAGCTTCTGCCTGGCGGTGCGTTCGACGAATAACGGCACGAAATCGCGGATCGGATTGCCCTCGAACTCCGGGACGCTGTCGGCGACGGCATCTTCGACGATGGACGGCGGAAGGCCAGGAAACGTCTTCCTGAGTCGCTCGATGGCCTCGGTGATTGCGCGAGCTTCTTCGGAGCGGTTCATGACTCCAGCGTTGTACAAGCGGGGAGCTCACGCAACCAACTCTCGGTGCCGAGTATGGGACTGATCAGGCCAGGCCGAGTCGAGGGCTGGGCTAGCCACTTACCGTTGCTGAGATGGACTCGGGTTGCACTGATTCGGGGGCAGCGTCGGCTTCGCTGACGACGCGGTGAACGACGGCGAGGCCGATGCCTGTGCCGCCCGCGAGGGTCCGCAGGCTTTCCCCTCCGGCGCGGCGGGCGACGAGATTTCGTTTACAGGTCAAGAGCCGGCGGCCATCGCCGTCCTCGTCGTGCGGGTCGGCGGCCGCCGGATCCGTTCCAGCTCCGAGAACCGGTCACCAGTAGGCACCGCCGGCAAACTCCCCGGCAGCATCGGATCCGCTCGTCGGCGTCTACTACGAATTGGACACCGGCAAGGTCGTGATCAGCTGATCTGGGTGAGGAGACCGGTGTCCACGTCGTACATGAATCCGCCGACCAGGACGTCGTCGCCGATGAGCGGGTGTTCGCGGACGGCGGCCACGTCGTGGCGGAGGGCTTCGAGCTGGTCGGGGATGACGTTCAGGGGGAGGTAGGCGGCCGGTTTGCCGGCCGCCAGCTCGACCTTGGCGCGCATCTCGTCCTCGGTCATCGAGGCCATCGCGCAGCGGGTGTGCGGGATGATCATGATGCGGTGTACGCCGAGGAGCTGGACGCCGAGAACCAGGCCGGTGAGGGTCAGGTCGGTGACGCGGGCACCCGCGCTCCGCAGGACCTTCGCGTCACCCGGCTTGAGGCCGAGCAGCTCCAGCGGCGGGATGCGCGAGTCCATGCAGGTGACGACGCCGATACCGGCGTGGGCGATGCCGTCGAAGCCGCTGTAGGCGAAGTTCGCGGCGTACTCGGCGTTGGCGGCCAGCAGGTCCTCGAACCCGCCGGGGACTACCGGATCCGTCATCTGAGATCTCCAGGGATCACTGTTCCGGCACGCAGGATCGACATGGCGAACGGCTCCTTTCCACAAGACTCCGGGCGGGGTGGGTCGACGGATTCGCTGCTGACGGGGACCGTCCAGGTCCGGCCGTCGACGTGACTGATCGTCACGTTCTCCAGGTCCTCCGCGATGACGCCGAGGCTGTCCAGTCCGACCTCGCCGATGAGGTGGCGGACAGCGATCTCGGCGACCTGGCCGCGCTTGGACCAGGTGGTCCGGCCGCGCAGGTTGTTCAGTACGGTCTCGCCGCGGTCGGACGCGGCAAGGATGGCGCCGGCGGTCTCGAGGTCGAGGTGGCCGTGCATGGTTCCGGCGGGCAACAGGGTGGCGGTCGGCGCGAACCGGTGGCCGCCGAGGTGGTCGGCCTCCCAGACGCGGCCCGGGGTGAGCTCCGCCAGCGCGTTGACGATCGGGCGGCCGAGAATCGCGCAGCATTCGTCGCGCTTGCCGTTCGTACAGACCAGGAGGACGGACTCGTTGACCGGGGTCAGCTCGGGGCACGAGGTCAGGGCGGCATCCAGGTCACCGCGGCGTACGGCGTCGAGGTCGAGCGAGGCCAACTGGACGGGGTCCCGCACCGATCCGCCGAGCAGCCAGCTGTGGCCAGGGAGGGTGCAGGCGACGTAGACCTGGTGGGCGCGCGGCACCGCATCGTTGTGCTTGCCTGGAGTACGGATCAGCCCGAATCGCAGATCGGCCTTCTTGCAGGCGTCGTCGAACTCGCTGCCGAACACGGGATCGAGATGGCTCTGGGTGGCAGCCTTGGCGCCCCACGGGCCGGGTTGCTCGACGACGACCCACCCGGTGGCGACTACCGCCGTACCGGGGAGTGGCTCATTCAGCACCCGGCAGAAGGTCGAGCAAAGGCCCGGCCGACCGGTCGCGTCGGTTCTCACACTCACGCGCATCACGGTACGCGAGCCGCCCATACGTTCGCATGACTGTCGTCACCTGTGGACAGTTGGTTGCCTCACGCACCGGTTACCGGACGCCGCCCCAAGAGCAGGACAGCCAGTACCGCGGCCGCGAGCGCGCAGACCGCAGCGCCGGCGAAGATCGTGTGCACTTGTGAAATCGCGGCGTCGCGGAGTGCGTCCACGAACGGGCGGCACGAGCCGGGGGCGGAAGGGCAGAGCTCGTTCGGTGACGGTACGTCGTCCACCAGCGTGTAGTAGCGGCGCAGCCCGATCGCAGTCAGTGCGGAGACGCCGACGAGCATGCCGACCATCCGGGCGACCACGACGAGCGCGCTGACCAGTCCGTGGCTGTCGGAGCGGGTCGCGGCGAGCATGGCCGTGTTGACCGGCGATAGGGCGAGACCGAAGCCGAAACCGCAGACCAGCAGCACGATCGTGGCCGGAGCGTGCTTCAGCGCGTTGCGCTCCCAGAACGTCATCAGCACGAACATCGCGCCGGCAAGGCCGAGCCCGACGCCGGTGATCAGCCCGAGCCCGTACCGCCTTGTGAGCCAACCACCGACCACTGCGCCGAGCGGCAGCGCGATCAGAAAGCGCAGCAGCACGAGTGCTGCTGCCAGTTGGCCGCCGCCTTGCGTAGTACGAGCGAAGACCGGTACGTCGACCAGTGCCGCGATCAGGGCCGCGCCGACGAGAAAGCTGACGAGCAACGATCCCCAGGCCGGCTTGGCGCCCAGTAACCCTGCTGGGACGATCGCGTTCGCCGTACGGCGTTGCCAGAGGGCGAAGGCGATCGCGAAGACCACGGCAGCTACCAGCAGCCAGGGGCCGGCCGGTGCCATCACCTCGCGCTCCGGGTCGGCGGTGGCGAAGGCCAGCACGACTCCCGCGAGCGCTAGTGCGAGCAGCGCTGCACCGACCGCATCTACTTGCCGAGCGACGACAGTGAGCATCTTGCGATTCTTCAGGAGCACAAGGACGAGCCAGAGCACTGCTAGTACGAGTGTGGCGACGCCGATCGGGGTCAGCAGACGCGAGTCGCCTGTGAACGGTACGAACGGCAGGCCCAGCGTCACACCTGTTGCTAGTCGCTCTGGAGCAGTCAGGGTGAGGCCGAGAGCGATGCAGGCCAGCAGACCGACTCCTGCCGACAGTGGTGGTCTCTGTCGGCCGCGAAGCAACAGGGCCAGCACCACTGCGACAGTGAGGTTAAGCCAGAAGATGTAGCGCCAGTCGGCGACAGCGAGGACCAGGGCTCCCAGCAGCGGACCGAGGACCGACCCGAGCTCCTGCACGGCGCCGACCACGCCAAGGGGGAGTCCGCGCTTGTCAGCAGGCCAGAGGTCGGCCACAAGCGCCAGCGTTGCCGGTATGAGCCCACCACCGCCGACGCCCTGCAGGAATCGCCCGGTGACGATCAGGGAGAGGTCGTAAGCCCCAGCGGTGATCAATGAGCCGACTGCGAACAGCAGCAGGGCTCCGACCAAGACGGGAGTCCTGCCGACGACGTCCGCGATGCGACCGATCAGCGGCAGTACGGCGATGTAGCCCAGCAGGAAGCCGGACAGGATCGGCGCGGCCCGTTGCAGCTGGTCCGCGGACAGCCCGACACCGGACATCATGTCGGGCAACGCCAGTACTACGACGTAGGTGTCCGCGGCCCGCGAAAGCGACCGCGACCGAGGCGAGGCTCAACCGCGCCCTGGGACTGCTCACGGCTTGGTGATCTCTACCTGTTCGCCGTACTTGTCCAGAGTCACGTCATAGCTGCTGGTGGCGCCGTCGTAGAACGGGCCGGTGATCGTCGCCGACACCAGTTGCTTGGTGTCCTTGTCGATCTTGAAGCTGCTCGGGAAGTCCTGGTCGCCCGCTGCCTTCGGAAAGATGCCCTGCAGCGACTTGCCTGTCACCTTGCCGGTGATCTCGGTCAGCACCTTCGAGCCGTCCCGCGTGTCGCCCTTCACCGCCGCGTCCTTCAGGCCGGGCAGTACTGCGGTCAGGCCCTTCGTCGGGTCGAGCAGGATCGCCGGGTCGGGTGCGCCGAGGCCGGCCAGCTGTGACGGCGGCAACTCGATGAACTTCGGGGTGAACGACAGCTTGGCGTAGACCTTGCTGCCGACGGAGATGACCTCGGCGTCGATCGGCGAACCGGCCGCGCGCACGGTCAGCTTGCCCTTGAACGCCGGCGCGTGGGTCGCGACACCGTCCCCACTGGCCAGCGTCTGGGCACTGTCCGGCAGGTCCCGGCCGGACAGCACGATGTGCACGCTCGCCGCGTCGTCGATGTTCTTCTTCGCAGCGGTGAGCAGCGCCACCGGGTCGTCGCCGGACTTGCCACCGCCCGCGTCGTCCTTCTTGTCACTACAGCCGGTGAGGGCGAGCAGCAGCACCGCGCCGAGCGCGACGAGTCTCTTCATGGGCTCAGCCTGCCAGGTCCGAAGCGCAGGCAGCGATCGGTTGCGCCACCGGCACGCCGGAACCGTCGCGACGCGGGTCGATCGGCGGCAGGTCGACCGGGGCTCCGCTGTTCGCGCTGGCGCGGACCGGCGTGACCCCGACGAACGCCAGCAACAGGCCGTCCTCGCCCTTGAGCAGCCGGTGGCAGCGGACGCCGCCGGTCCCGCGGCCCTTGGCCGGGTACTCGCTGAACGGCGTGACCTTCACCGCACCGACCTCCGTGCCCGGCAGTGCCGAGGAGGAGCCGGAGATGGTGACGAGCTGTGCTTCCTTGCCCTGCGTGAGTGCACCGAAGAAGACCACCTTGGCGCCGGCGGCGAGCCGTACGCCGGCCATGCCGCCCGCAGTACGGCCTTGTGGTCGCACTGCCGAGGCACCGAAGTGCAGGAGCTGGGCGTCGGTGGTGACGAAGCAGAGCTCCTCTTCACCGGTGGCCAGCTCGACAGCGCCGACAACCACGTCGCCGTCGTTGAGCCGGATGATCTCCCACGAGTCACGGTTGCTCAGGTGATCCGGAACGACCCGCTTCACCACGCCACCCGCGGTACCGAGGGCGACGCCGACCGATTCGGGGTCCATCGTGGTCAGCGCGAGCGCCTTCTCGCCATGCTCCAGCGAGACGAACTCGGCGACCGGTGCGCCACCCTGCAGGTTCGGCGCGTTCGCGGTCGTCGGTACGGCGGGCAGATCGAGCGACTCCAGCCGGATCAACCGGCCGGTGCTGGTGATCAGGCCGTACTGGCCGCGGGCGGTGCTCTTGATCGCGGACACGATCGCGTCGTGCTTGGCCCGGCCGTCACCCTCGCCGAACGGCTCGACGCCGTTGGTGCGGGCCAGCAGGCCGGTCGAGCTCATCAGGACCCAGCACGGGTCGTCGGTGACCTCCAGTGGGACGGCCGCCGTCTTGGTGGCACCAGAGGACTCCAGCAGCACCGTCCGCCGCGGCGTGCCGTAGGTCTTGGCGACCTCGGCCAGCTCCTCGGAGACGATCTTCTTCAGCAACGACTCGTCGGACAGGATCGCGTTCAGCTTCTCGATGATGGCTTCGAGTTCAGCCTTCTCGGTGTCCAGCTCAAGCTTGGAGAACTTGGTCAGCCGGCGCAGCGGCATGTCCAGGATGTAGTTGGTCTGGACCTCGCTCAGGTCGTAGATGTCCATCAACCGGGTTCGCGCGGCGGCCGCGTCGTCGCTGGTCCGGATGATCTGGATGACCTCGTCGATGTCCAGGATCGCGATCAGCAGGCCGTCGACGATGTGCAGCCGGTCTGCTGCCTTCTTCTTGCGGAACTCGCTGCGGCGCTTGGTGACGAGGTAGCGGTGTTCCAGATACACCTCGAGCAGCGCGCGCAGCCCGAGCGTCTGCGGCTGGCCGTCGACCAGGCAGACCGCGTTGATCGAGAACGAGTCCTCGAGCGGCGTCATCTTGTACAGCTGTTCCAGCAGGGCCCTCGGGGACGAAGCCGTTCTTGACCTCGATCACCAGCTGGGTGCCGTGCGCCCGGTCGGTCAGGTCCTTGACGTCGGAGATGCCCTGCAGCTTCTTCGCCTGGACCAGGGTCTTGATCTTCTCGATCACCTTCTCCGGGCCGACCGTGTACGGCAGCTCGGTGACCACGATGCCCTTGCGGCGCGGGGTGATGTTCTCGATCCGCGCGGTGGCGCGCATCTTGAAGCTGCCGCGGCCGGTCAGGTAGGCGTCCTTGATCCCTTCCAGGCCGACGATCTTGCCGCCGGTCGGCAGGTCCGGGCCGGGGATGAACCGCATCAGGTCGTCCAGGTCGGCGTTCGGCGACTTGATCAGGTGCCGCAGTGCCTGGATCACCTCGATCAGGTTGTGCGGGGCCATGTTGGTGGCCATCCCGACCGCGATCCCGGCGGCGCCGTTGACCAGCAGGTTCGGGAAGGCGGCCGGCAGTACGGCCGGCTCTTCCTCGCGGCCGTCGTAGTTGGGCTTGAAGTCGACGACGTTCTCGTCCAGCCCGTTCGTCATCGCCAGCGACGACGGCGCCATCCGGCACTCCGTGTAGCGCATCGCGGCGGGGCCGTCGTCGAGGGAGCCGAAGTTTCCGTGGCCGTCGATCAGCGGCAGCCGCATCGACCAGGGCTGCGCGGTCCGGACCAGGGCGTCGTAGATCGCGCCGTCACCGTGCGGGTGGTACTTACCCATCACTTCACCGACGACGCGGGCGCTCTTCACATGGCCGCGGTCGGGGCGGATGTTGTTCTCCGCCATCGAGAACAGGATCCGTCGCTGGACCGGCTTCAGCCCGTCCCGGGCGTCCGGCAGCGCCCGGGAGTAGATCACCGAGTAGGCGTACTCCAGGAAGCTGCTGCGCATCTCGTCGGAGACGTCGACGTCGAGGATGCGCTCCTCGAAGTCCTCCGGTTCGGCGGTGGTGTTGGTACGGCGTGCCATGCGGGTCTAAGAACTCCTCGATGCCAGCAACTCTTCTTCAGAGGCGCCGCGGCGGTCCGACGGCAGCGCCATTGTCCCTGCTGCCTCGTCCAGAGCCCAGCACCGACCCACCTTAGGGTCCTGTGTCGGGGGTTCGTGCACAGCTCCGGCGCCCAGGCACGCACCTCGCGGCACCTGACCACTGGAGCTGAAGCACGTACCCCCGACACAGGACCCTAGTAGCGTGTCGCGTCAAAAGCTTGGGTTCTGGCGGTGTTCAGGTGCGTGCATCGCGGTGGCGGAGGAACGGTGTCGATGCTTTTCCATCATTGCCGTTTCTCCGCTGCCGCGAGGTGCGTGCCTGGACGCCGCCAGTGCCAAGATTTTGGCGCGACACGCTACTAGTCGCCTACCGCGTCGGCCGGACTGGTCCTGCGGAGGATGAAGGCGGTCGGCGCGGTGGCCGCTCCGGTGGCCAGAACTAGGCAGAGAGTGCCGATTCCGAGCAGTAGTGCCCAGGGGATTGTCGTGGGGACGTCGTGCAGGCCTTCGGTCATGGCGTGGCGGAGGAGGATTCCGACCGTGGTGGTGATGACGGTGCCGAGCGTGAGGGCTGCGGCACCGACCAGGGAGGACTCCCAGAGGACCATTCGGCGGATCTGGGCGGGGGTCGCGCCGAGGAGGCGAGAGGTGACGAACTCGTGGCGGCGCTGCAGGCTGCCCATCAGGAGGGTGTTGGCAATCGCGATGGCGCTGTAGATCGCGGCCGGACCGAGCAGCAGGATCAGGCCGAACTGGTTCCCCTTTCGCAGCCCTTCGTCCTGCTCCCGTTCCCAGGCTTCGGCCCGTACTACGTGCGCTCCGGTGCCCGTCAGTTGCTGATCGAGCCTCGCCTGGAGTTGTCCTGGATCGACGCCGTCGGCCGGAAGGACGAACCAGTGCTCCGGCTGAGCCTCGGGAGCGTGCTGCCGGGCGAGGTCTTGCGGGACGAGCATCGACGAATTGACGCCCTGGGCATCACGGAGGATGGCGACGACCCGCAGGGCGTCCGTCGTACGGTCGGTGTAGACGACGCTGACCTCGCTACCGATCTTGTAGTGCCCGAGACCGGCCATTTCTTTGCCGATGGCAACGGTTTTGCCGGTCAGCTGGGTCAGGTCGCCGGTGATCGGAGTCAGCGCGCGGGTGCGAGCGGCGAGGGCCGGATCGATCCCTTCGCCGCTTTCGAGTTCCGCGTCGTCGGCGTCCTTGCGGATGATCCCGACCGGGATTCCGCCGTCGGCCACAGCAACGCCGGGCGTCGCGAGAATGCGCTCTCTCAGGTCTCCCGGGTTCTCTGCCGCGGTGATGACGAGCGGTGCCGTCAGGGTGTCGCGGATGGTGGCGGAGTTCGCGTCGGCGGCGAAGCTCAGGGTGAGCACCATCGAGCCGGCGATCGCGGAGATGCTCAGGATCGGCGCCGCCAGCGAGGCGCTCCGGCGTGGTGCAGCGACCACATTGCTCCGTGCCAGCCGTCCCGACGCGTTGGTCCAGCGGACGAGTGGGATTGCCCACAACCGGCCGATCCATGGCACCACCAGCGGTGCGAGCAAAGTCAGCGCGATGACGAGAAACATCGGCGTGAACATGGCGAGCGGTATCACCGCTTCCCCGGTCCCCGGCCGGATCAGTGCGAGCAGCGTGATCGACCCGGCCAGGAAGATCAGCCCGAACAGGATCCGGACCACACCGATCCGCGGCGGCTCCAATGCGGCCTCCCGGAGCGCCTCGACCGGCCCGACCCGCCCCGCGCGGCGTGCGGCCGACCTTGCACCCAGCAAGGCGACGACGAGCCCGATGGCGACCGTGATCGCGAGTGGCACCCAGGGACTCGCCGCCTCGAGCTTCACCGGTGCCAGCTCCGTGTACGACGCTCTCGCCAGCAGCAGCGGTGTTGCCAGCTGAGCCAGTACCGCTCCGGTCAGCGAGGCGGCCAGGGCGACCATGAACGCCTCGCCGAGCACCATCCGGCGGATCTGCCGTGGAGTCGCTCCGATCAGCCGGAGCAGCCCGACCTCCCGGCGCCGCGAGGCGACCGCGAAGGCGAAGGTGCTGGCGATCACGAAGATCGTGATGAACCCGCAGATCCCTCCGACCAGCGAGAGCACGGTCTGCAGACCGGAGACGTCCGCGCCGTCGAGCGGCACCCGCACGTTGCGCGGGTCATCGTCACCGGAGCCGGGAACGCGCACGGTGATGCCGGCGCCGGTCGGCCCGTGGTACGCGATGGTGGCCGCCGTCGCGGTGGCGGCCAGGCCGAGAAGGAAGACCCCGACGGAGAGCGCGACGAACGAACCGGCGTACAGCGGCAGGTGGCGGCGTACGGTCTGACGACTGAGGAAGAACATCAGCGCTCCAGATCGCTCATCGCGGCGGCGATCTGGGCCGGGCTGCCGTTGTCGAGCGAGCCTGCGACCAGCCCGTCGGACAGGAACAGCACCCGCGACGCGTACGCCGCGGCGACCGGGTCGTGGGTGACCATCACCACCGTCTGGCCGGCCCGATCGGTTGCCTCGCGCAACAACCCGAGGATCTGCCGGCTGGTCGTGCTGTCCAGTGCGCCGGTCGGTTCGTCGGCGAAGAACACCGCGGGCCGGGTGATCAGCGCACGGGCGATCGCCACCCGTTGCTGCTGGCCACCGGACAGTTCCGCCGGCCTGCGCTTGGCCTTGTCCGCCAGACCGACCTGGTCGAGGACACCTTGCACGTCCTGTCGACGGGGACGGCTTCCGGTCAGCCGGAGCGGCAGTGCGACGTTGTCGTACACCGTCAGCGAGGGCAGCAGGTTATAGGCCTGGAACACGAAGCCCATCTGCTTGCGACGCAGCTTGGTGAGCGCGACCTCGTCGAGCCCTTGTAGTTCGATACCGCCGAGCAGCACGCTCCCAGAGGTCGGCTGGTCCAGCCCGGCCGCGCACTGCAGCAAGGTGGACTTGCCTGAGCCGGACGCGCCCATGACGGCGGTGAACGACCCCTGGTGGAAGTGGTACGTCACGCCCCGCAGGGCTTCGACCGCTCCGGCCTTGGAGCGGTAGGTCTTGGTGATCCCGTCGAGCAACAGTGCAGGCGGCTCGCTCGGTACGACGAAGGGGCGCGTCGGCGCGGTGCTGGTCATGGTTCCAGCCAACCGCCCAGCGGCTCGTTCCACCCTGGTCCATGGGGGAGTACTGCGGTAGCGCGCACGCTACCGCGCTGGGGCCTCTCCCGGACCTAGGGTTGGGGAAATGAACACCGCATGGGCAGCGCTGACCTCGAGGCGGTACCTCGTCTCGTCCTGGCCTTGGCGCAGCTATGCCTATTTGCTGAGTTCGGTCCCGGTCGGCGTCCTGACGATCGCCGTACTGATCGGGGCTGCGGCCGTCAGCGCCGTCTTGAGCCCGATTCTGATCGGCGTACTGCTGCTGACCGCTTTCCCGCTCCTCGGAGTACTGATCGGTGCCATCGAGCGCTACCGGGCCAGGTTGATGATCCCCGCCGGCATCAGCAGCCCGCACGCGCAGATGCCGCCGTCGATCGGGCTGAGGGAGCGGCTGCGGTTCCGGCGCCGGGAGCAGGCGTCCGTCCGGTCACTCGGGTACGGGTTCCTGTTCGGTGTCTTCATCTGGCCGCTCAACGCGCTGCTGGCCGGGATCAGCCTGTCTGTTCTCGTCATCACCCTGCTCGCTCCCTTCATCGCGCGGAACGAACAGCTGGGGATGGGGCCGTGGACCCTGACCACGATGCGGGAGGGCCTGCTGTTCCTGGTCCTGTTCGGGCCGATCTGGTTCACGGTCAGCTCGTACCTGCTGGGCTGGCTGGCCGCGGGACAGTCGGAGCTCGCCAAGTCGTTGCTCGGTCCGCGTGAGGAGGAGCTGCGCCGCAATGTGGCCGAGCTGCGCCGGTCGCGGCTGGATCTGGTCGACGCGTTCGAGACCGAGCGCGCCCGGATCGAGCGGCACCTGCACGACGGCGTACAGCAGCGGCTGGTCGGCCTCACGATGACGCTCGGCCTGGCTGAACTCGATCTGCCCGAGGGCGAGGGACGTCGGCTGGTGGTGAAGGCGCACGGCGAGGCCGAGGCGGCGCTGGCGGATCTGCGTGAGGCCGTCCGTGGCATCCACCCGCGGGTGCTGGTCGACCACGGACTGGAGGCCGCAGTACGGGAGATCGCCGATCGCAGCCCGCTGCCGGTGACCGTGCGGATCGCGTTGCCGGACAGGTTGCCGATGCCGATCGAGGCCGCGGCCTACTTTGTCGTCAGCGAAGCGCTCGGCAATGTCGCGAAGCATGCTCAGGCGACGCATTGCGAGGTGGACGGCTGGGTCGCGAACGACCGGCTCGTCGTCACGATCACGGACGACGGGGTCGGTAGCGCGACCATCGGCAACCAGTCGGGTACTCCGGCCGCGACGGGTGCGGTGACCCCGGTCGGCGGGACCGGGCTGACCGGGCTGGTGACCAGGCTGGACGCGTTGGGAGGCACACTCGACCTGACCAGCCCACCCGGTGGGCCGACCCGACTGCGGATGGAGAGCCCGTGCCGGCTCGACGACTGAGCATCGTCCTGGCTGAGGATTCATTGTTGTTGCGGGAAGGACTTGCGAGCATCCTGGACCGCGCCGGCCACGAGGTACGGGACGCGGTCGGTGACGCCGATGCGTTGCTGGCCGTGGTCCGCAAGGAGCCGCCTGACGTGGTGATCACCGACGTACGGATGCCGCCGGGGCACAGCGACGAAGGTCTGCGGGCGGCCGCGGCGATCCGGGCGGAGCTGCCCGCGATCGGGATCTTGGTGCTTTCGCAGTACGTCGCTGACGCCTATTTGTCGTCGCTGTTGGAGTCGACGACCGGTGGGATCGGGTACTTGCTGAAGGACCGGGTCGGGCACGTGACCGAGTTTCTGGCCTCGCTGGATCGGGTGGCCGAGGGCGGCACCGTGGTTGATCCCGAGGTGGTCCGGCAGTTGCTCGCGCGCCGGCGAGACGACGGGCCGCTGGCCGCGCTGACTCCGCGCGAGCTGGAGGTGCTCGCGTTGATGGCCGAGGGGCGGGTGAACTCGTCGATCGCCGCTCAGCTGGTGGTGAGCGAGGCGGCGGTCCGTAAGCACGTCGGCAACATCTTCGCCAAGCTGCAGCTCGAGGACGGCCGCGACCGTCGCGTATCGGCGGTCCTCACCTACCTGCGGGGCTGACTTGGCCGCTGAGGGAGGATGTTTGTATGGCTTGGGCCGATGAGAGTGACATCCGCAAAGTGCTCGCCGACTGCCAGACCTGGGCGGTCGTCGGGCTGTCGAACAACACCAGCCGAGCGGCGTACGGCGTGGCGCGTTTCCTGCAAGGACACGGGAAACGGATCGTGCCGGTGCATCCGTCGGCCGAGACCGTGCACGGCGAGCCCGGGTACGCGCGGGTCGCGGACATCCCGTTCGAGGTGGACTGTGTCGATGTGTTCGTCAACTCCGACCTGGCCGGCGCGATCGCGGACGAGGCGGTGGGAATCAACGCGCGAGCGGTCTGGTTCCAGCTGGGTGTCATGGATCCGGACGCCTGCACCCGAACGACCGCGGCAGGCCTGACGATGGTGATGAACCGCTGCCCGGCGATCGAGTGGGGCCGCCTCGGTCCAGCGGCTCTGGCTCACCCCGGACCCTGAATTGCGCTCACTGGGCTACAAGGCCTGGCGAGCCGGCGCGGGTAAGGGGGAGGGGGATCGTTGATGTCGTCGCGCAATTTACGCAGACCGTCGCGGATCCTGGCCTTGACGGCGGGCAGGCTCGCATCCACTAGCTGCGCCACCTCCGTGTAGGTGTAGCCCCCGAAGTACGCCAACGTGATGGCTTCGCGCTGCAGAGCGGTTAGTCGCTGCAGGCAGATGCGCAGGCGCTGAGCGGCCAGGCCGGCGGCCACCCGGTCAGCGACCTGGTCGCCGCCGATGATGCTCGGCCAGCTCGCGACCCGGTGCTCCCGTCGGGCACCTGCCTGTTCGGACCGGACCCGGTCGATGGCGCGGCGATGTGCGATGGTCAGTGTCCAGGAAACGACCGAGCCGCGGGCCTCGTCGTACCGGGCGGCTCTGCGCCATAGGTCGATCATCACCTCCTGGGTGACTTCTTCGGCCTGAGCCTGATTGCGCAGCACCCGGCGGACCAGCCCGAAAACGCGAGGAACCATGGCGACGTACAGCTCGGTGAAAGCGGCCGGGTCACCGTCGGCGACCCGGGCCATCACGGCCGCGTGGGGGTCGGTCCGCGCCGCCGATGGTGATGCCGAGAGCAACTTGGTTCGGATCGTGCCGTCTTCAACCACACGGATCGCCCCGTCCTCTTGCCGATGTCACCGGAGTTCCTGATTCCGCGACGGGGGCGAATCCACCGGGAGCAAAGATGCCCTGCGCCGGCGTGCCGGCCAGAACCATCGACCGATCCGGACGGGTGTTGGCATCCAGTTAGGAGGGTAACCCCAGCAGGTGAAGAATGGGGGTTCCCGCGACGATTGCCCCCGGCACCAAACGGTGCGGCTGAACGACCACTCCAGGTGCGGCGGGCCGCCGCGCAGTTCGGGGAGGTAGGTCGCGACGATCACCCGGCCGGAGTGATCCGGACCATCGGACCGGTTGTGGTCAGCTCAGTTCAGATAGCCCTCGACCACGTCGGCCGAACGGGCCTGGGCGGCTTCGGGGTCGTCGCCGAACTCGCGCTTGGCGCGGCGCTGGCGGAGCAGGTCCCAGCATCGGTCCAGCTCGACCTCGAGCTTGCTCAGGCGGGCCTTCTCGTCGCCGTCGCTGACGTCCCCGGCGGCGTGCTTGGTCCGGAGTTCGTGCTCCTCGGCAACGAGCTCGTCGATATGGGTGAAGAGGCTCTTGTCGTCGCTCATGGGGAAAATGTACGCCCGTCGGGCAACGAAGAGCGGGCAAGCAGTTCGGTGGTGACCAGGATGGCGATCGATCCCGCCGTGAGCAGGCCGATCAGTACGACGAGTTGCAGCGCGGCGGCCGCCGTCGGCGAGGCGCCGCCGAGCACCATTCCGACGAACGCGCCGGGCAGCGTCACGAGTCCGACGGTCCGGGTCTGGTCGAGCGCCGGCAACAGGGCATCGCCGGCGACCGGCCCGGCGACCAGTTTGAACGCGTCCGGTGGCATCAGCCCGACAGACAGCCCGGCCTCGAACTCGCCGAAGCGACCGCCGTACTCCGAGAGGAGGCGTCGCCCGGCGAGCGTGGTGGCGTTCATCGCGCCGCCGACGATGATGCCGCCCATCGGCAGGATGCTCCCGGGGTTGCGGGGGACTACTCCGGGGAGCACGAGCAGCAGCAGGACTACGGACGCCGCGCCACCGATCGCGACCGCGCAGTGCAGGTACTGGCCGGGCACTGTCACGACATGCCGGATGCGGCGCGCACTGGTGATGGTGGCGACGGTCATCATCACCAGGATGAAGCCGACCGTCCCCCAGATCGACTGCAGCGCGAAGCCGACGAGCGCACCGACCACAGCCAGTTGGACGAGGGCGCGCAAGGCCGCGGTGACGATGCCCTTGTCATGGCGCAGCGAGGCGAGGCGCGACGCTACGACCGCGATGACGACGAGCAGCGGCAGCACCACCACTGCAGCGAGCCCCAGGCCGGTGTCGTGCGACATCCGCCTATTGGAGCACGCTTGCCGCTGCGGTCACCGCACCTGGTCAGGCGTCGCGGAAGTCGGCCTCGTCGTAGGCGTGTTCGGTGCGCTCGCCGCTGTCGACCTTGGCCGCCTCGTCGGCGCGTAGCTCGACCCGGCGGATCTTGCCCGAGATGGTCTTCGGCAGTTCGGCGAACTCGAGCTTCCGGATCCGCTTGTACGGCGCGAGGTGGTCGCGGCAGAACTGGAGGATCTCCTGGGCCAGCTCACGCGACGGCTCGCGCCCGCCCACCAGTACGACGTACGCCTTCGGCACGGACAGCCGGACCGGGTCGGGCGACGGCACCACGGCGGCCTCGGCGACGGCCGGGTGCTCGATCAGCACGGACTCCAGCTCGAAGGGCGAGATCCGGTAGTCGCTGGCCTTGAACACGTCGTCCGACCGCCCGACGTACGTGATGTAGCCGTCCTCGTCCCGGCTCGCGACGTCGCCGGTGTGGTAGAAACCGCCGCGCATCGCTTCATCGGTCATGTCCTTGGCATCGCGGTAGCCACGCATCAGCGGCACCGGCGGGGGAGCGAGCTCGATGCAGATCTCGCCGTCGTCGCCGACCTCGTCCGTGGCCGGGTCGACCAGGGCGATCGAGTACCCCGGCAGCGGGCGGCCCATCGAGCCGAGTTTCACCGGCTGCCCCGGCGGGTTGCCGATCTGGGCGGTGGTCTCGGTCTGGCCGTAGCCGTCGCGGATGGTGATGTCCCACGCGTTGCGGACCTGCTCGATCACCTCGGGGTTGAGTGGCTCGCCGGCCGAGATGCACTCGCGGATCCTGACGTCGACCACGGACAGGTCGGCCTGGATCAGCATTCGCCAGACGGTCGGCGGCGCGCAGAAGGTCGTCACGCCGTAGGTCTGCAGGACCTGGAGCATCTTCTCGGCGTCGAAGCGCGTGTAGTTGTAGAGGAAGACGGTCGCACCCGCGTTCCAGGGCGCGAAGACGTTGCTCCAGGAGTGCTTGGCCCAGCCCGGCGAGGAGACGTTGAGGTGCACGTCGCCGGGCTGCAGGCCGATCCAGTACATCGTGGAGAGGTGGCCGACCGGGTAGCTCACCTGGGTGTGCTCGACCAGCTTCGGCTGACTCGTCGTACCGGAGGTGAAATAGAGGAGCAGGGAGTCATCGGCTTTGGTGTCGACTTCGGGGACGGGGCCGTCGTACGAGCGTGAGTCCTCGAAGTCGAGCCAGTTGTCCACAGGTCCGCCGACGCCGACGCGGATGCAGTGATCGGCGATACCTTCATAACGAGGGGCGTCCGCGCTGGTCGTGACGACGGCCCGTACGCCGCCGCGCGTGATCCGGTCGGCGAGGTCGGCGTCGGTGAGCAGTGTGGTCGCGGGGATCATCACGGCGCCCGCCCGGATGCAGCCGAGCATCACCTCCCAGAGCGGGACGATGTTGCCGAGCACGATCAGCACCCGGTCGCCCGGTCGAACGCCCGCCTGGGTGAGCCAGCCGGCCACCTGCCGCGACCGCTCGGCCATCTCCGCGTAGGTCAGCGAGGTCACCTCGCCGTCCTCCTCGACGATGGTCAGCGCGGCGACCTCTGCCTGTTCCACTGCGAGCGCGTCGAACCAGTCGCGGGCCCAGTTGAACCGGTCGAAGGCCGGCCAGATGAAGTCGCGATACGCGGTCTCGTAGTCCTCGCGGTGGGCGACCAGGAAGTCGCGTGCGTCACGGAAGGTGCGGGTGGTGTCCGAAGTGCTCTGTTCCGTGCTCATGACCCGCACTATTGCCGAGTCGGATGCCATCGGCAATCGCCCTCGCGCGTCCTGCCCCGATCAGCGTTGGACATCAGGAATCGATCGGACTACAGTCGAACGCATGTTCGAACACTGGTCTGTACCGTGGGTCCGCTGGCCTCGCCGCCGGCGGGCAGCCTCGACCTCGGCCGACACCCCGCCTTCCGTGTCAGCCGAGGTTGAGGGCCAGGACCGTGCCGACCAGGACGATCGGGGTCAGCACGAGGCCGCGCCAGAGGAAAGACCACCAGGAGATGTGCACCCCGGCGGCGACGCAGCGGTCCCGCCAGAGCAGGGTGGCCAGCGAGCCCCAGAGGGTGAGCAGGCAGCCGCAGTTCACCCCGATCAGCAGCAGCATCATCCGGCTGCTGGTCGCCCCTTGTGGATGACTGGCCACCGGTTCCATCGCGAGATAGGCCGGCAGGTTGTCGACCGCGTTCGCGCCGAACGCCGCTGTGCCGGTCAACCGCAGATCGGCCGGCAGGCCGTGGCCGTGGGTGCCCGCGATGGATCCGAGTAGGTCCTCCAGCCCGTGCGCGGTCAGCGCTCCGACGACGAGGAACAGTCCGACCACGGTGAGGACCAGCCGCCACGGGATGAGGGTCCAGCTGAGTTCTGCGCGTCGCCGGACGGCGAAGAGGACCACCAGGACGACCGCGCCGATTGAGGCGGGGATCGCGACCTGGATGCCGGTCACGAAGGCCGGGCCGAGCGCGACGCAGACCCCGGCCGACCCCCAGAACAGGACCTTGTCGTCGATCCCAGGTGTCTCCGGTACGACGTAGGTCCGGCGCAGGTCGCGGTGGAACAACAGGGCCAGCACGACGACGGTGATCAGGACGGCCGCGATCGCCGGGCGCCAGCTCAGGCCGAGGTAGTCGCCGAGACCGAGTCCGAGCTGGTCGAAGCGGTGCAGGGCGAGCAGATTGGTGAGATTCGACACCGGAAGGAGCAGTGAGGCCGTGCCGGCCAGCCAGACCGTGGTGAAGGCGAACAGCTTGGGCGGGATGTCGAGCTGCCGGGCCATCGCCAGGACGACCGGTGTCAGCAGGACCGCGCAGGTGTCGAGCGAGAGCACCACGGTCAAGGCGGTGGCCAGGGTCACGACGAGCAGCCAGAGCCGCCAAGTCTTCCCGCGGCCGAGGTGGGCGGCCTCGCGGGCAGCGACCTCGAACACCTTGGCGGAGTCGGCCAGCCCGGCGATGACCGTGACCGCGACCAGGAAGACCAATACAGGAGCGATCCGGTCGATCACGTCCAGTGCGTCGCTCGGGCTCAGCAGGCTCGTGGCGAGCGCGACCAGGCCGCCGAGTGCACTGAGCCACCACATGGAATTGCCGACCTCCGAATCTCTTGCTTGAGTACGCTGGCCGGGTGACAGAGCCGGAGCAGCAGCCGCAGCGACCGGCCCAGTATGGCCCGAGCCGTCCAGTTGACCTCCCGCCCGGTTATCCGGCGGAGTACGAGGCGGACGTGGTACTGCGGGACGGGGCGACGGCGCATCTGCGGCCGATCACGCCTGACGACGCTGAACTGCTCGTGTCGTTCTACGCCCGGGTATCGGAGCAGTCGAAGTACTACCGCTTCTTCGCGCCGTACCCACAGCTGTCCGATCGCGACGTCGCCCGGTTCACCCAGGTGGACTACCGGGATCGGACCGCGCTGATCGTCACTGTCGGCGACGAGATGATCGGGGTCGGCCGGTACGAGCGGACCGGCCGGCGGACGGCCGAGGTCGCGTTCCTGATCGAGGACGCCCATCAGGGCCGGGGGCTGGGGCAATTGTTGCTCGAACACCTGGCCCAGGCCGCCCGCGAGCACGGCATCACCCGGTTCGTCGCCGAGGTGCTGCCGGACAACCGCAAGATGATCACCGTCTTCACCGAGGCCGGCTACAAGGTGGCCCGGGAGTTCGAGGACGGCGTGATCGTGGTCGAGTTCGACATCGCCCCGACCGACACGTCGTTCGGCGTCATGCAGGCCCGCGAGCAGCGCTCCGAGGCGCTCTCGATCGCCCGGCTGCTCACTCCGACGAGCGTCGCCGTGATCGGTGCGAGCCGGCGCGAGGGCACGATCGGCAACGCGCTGCTGCGCAACGTCCGCGACAGCGGCTTCCCCGGCCGGCTGTACGCGGTGAACGCGGAGTCTTCCGAGGACGAGATCGACGGCGTACCGGCGTACCGGACGATCCGCGACATCAACGAAAAGATCGACCTCGCCGTCGTGGCCGTGCGGGCCGAGATGGCGGCCGACGTGGTGCTGGACTGTGCCGCGAAGGGTGTTCGCGGTCTGGTGGTGGTGTCGAGCGGGTTCGCCGAGATCGGCGACGAGGGCCGCAAGCTGCAGCGGCAACTGGTCGGCCTGGCCCGGTCGTACGGGATGCGCGTGATCGGGCCGAACGCGCTCGGCGTGATCAACACCGCGCCCGGTGTCGGCCTGAACGCGACGTTGTCACCGGTGATGCCGAGTCGTGGCCGGGTCGGCTTCTTCTGCCAGTCGGGCGCTCTCGGCGTCTCGATCCTCGCGGACATGGCAGGTCGTGGTCTCGGGCTGTCCAGCTTCGTCTCGGCCGGTAACCGGGCGGATGTCTCCGGCAACGACCTGATGCAGTACTGGTACTCCGACGAGGCGACCGAGGTCGTGCTGCTCTACCTGGAGTCCCTCGGCAATCCGCGCAAGTTCAGCCGGGTCGCTCGTCGGCTGGCGGGGCGCAAGCCGGTGATCGCGCTCAAGTCCGGCCGGGCGACCCAGGGCGTGCCGCTCGGGCAGACGGTCCGCCGCAGTAAGTTGCCCCCGGCAACCGTCGACTCGCTGTTC
The DNA here is from genome assembly GCF_014217565.1 of Kribbella qitaiheensis. Lineage (NCBI taxonomy): Bacteria > Bacillati > Actinomycetota > Actinomycetes > Propionibacteriales > Kribbellaceae > Kribbella > Kribbella qitaiheensis. Next base: position 1,053,601 of record NZ_CP043661.1, on the reverse strand, counting down.
CGGCAGAGCGGCCTGATCGGCGTGGACACCAACGGCGAGCTGTTCGACGTTGCCCAGCTGATGGCGCACCAGCCGCTGCCGAAGGGCCGCCGGGTCGCGATCGTGAGCAACTCCGATGCGCTGACGCTGCTCGCCCTCGACACGGTGGCCAGCACGGGCCTGGACGTGGCGGGGGAGCCGCGCACGCTCAGCGCCGAGGCGACGGCAGCGGATTTCGGTGCGGCTCTGTGCGAGGTGTTCGCCGACGATCGGGTGCACTCGGTCGTCGTGATCTTCACCCCACCGGTCCAGTCGAACGGCGCCGAGGTCGCTCAGGTGCTCGCGGCGGCGGCCGCCGGATCCGACAAGCCGGTTGTCTCCACTTTCCTCGCGTCCCGCAGTGTGCCCGAGCAATTGCGCGTCCCTGACGAGTACGGCGGTGCGGCACGTGGCTCGATCCCGTCGTACTCCTCGCCGCAGTACGCCGTGGGTGCGTTGGCGAAGGTCACGCAGTACGCCGAGTGGCGGCGTCGTGCAGACAGCCGGATCCCGGATCTCCCGGACGTTGACACCGCAGGGGCGGAGGCCTTCGTCACCGAGTTCCTGCAGCGTCATCCGCAGGGAGCCGACCTGGGCGACGAGGATCGGCAGCGGCTGCTCAGCTTCTACGACATCAGCGTGTTGCCGGCCTTCCCGGTGCTATCGGCGGACGAGGCGGTCGCGCGGGCCGAGGAGCTCGGCTTCGAGGTGATCCTCAAGGCGACCGCGGATCAGTGGCGGATGCGGCCGGACCTCGCCGACATCTGGCGGCACATCCACGACGAGGACGACATGCGCCAGGCGTGGGCGGAGATGACGAGCACGTTCGGGGTCGCGTCGGATCCGGCGCGAGCGCAGTTCGTGGTGCAGAAGATGGCGCCTCCCGGCGTACCGGTGGTGATCTCGGCCCAGGAGGACGTCTCGTTCGGTCCGGTCGTGTCGTTCGGCCTGTCCGGCGTGGCGACGGATCTGCTCGGCGACCGCTCGTACCGGATGCCGCCGCTGACCACCGCCGACGCGGCGGAGATGGTCCGCGAGGTCCGCGCCGCGCCCCTGCTCTACGGCTACCGTGGCTCCGATCCCGTCGACATCGCCGCGATCGAGAACCTGCTGCACCGGGTCGCCCGCCTCACCCTGGAACTCGAGGAGGTGGTCCGCCTGGACCTCCGCTCGGTCCTCGTCTCCATCGACTCGGCCACGGTCCTCGATACCTCCATCCGAATAGCCCCGAACGAGAAGCCCCGCCAAGACACGCCAGTCCGCCGCCTCACCTGATTGGTGACATACCTGGCGCTCTGGAACACCTCCGCCGTAAGTAGCTCAGCGAGGGGCTGGCACCCTGCATCGCGGGCTGCTCCCCGGACCTCGCGTTGGTTTTCACACAGTGCCGCGTTGTTCGTCCGCTGACGGGCTTTTATCCCGCCATCCGGCGAAAAACCCGTCAGGTGAGGCGGAGCCACACTCACATCATCAGCTGTTAGCTGGCGAGGCGGGTGTAGCGGCTGTTGGTGCGTCCGCAGCCTCGACGGTTCGGCCAGCAATCCGCAGAGCAGCCCAGGGGTCATGCATTCCAAGCTAGTCTCGCTGGCAACCAGATTTCGGCAGGTGCTAGACAGGACGCATGCCGAAACCTGGTCCTCACAACGCGATCACCGACGTTCCCGGCGTACGAGTCGGTCAGGTGGAGCGCACAGACGCTCCGTACCTGACCGGTACGACGGTGGTCCACTTCCCCGGTACTGCGATCGCAGGCGTCGACGTGCGAGGGGGAGCGCCGGGCACCCGCGAGACCGACCTGCTCGACCCGGTCAACTCCAACCCCGGCGTGAACGCGATCGTCCTCTCGGGCGGGAGCGCGTACGGCCTCGATACGGCCGGCGGCGTGATGGCCTGGCTGGAGGAGCAGGGCCAAGGCATCCGGGTCGGCGCCGGCGAGCGCGAGGTGGTGCCGATCGTGCCCACGGCGGTGATCTTCGATCTCGGCCGTGGTGGCGGCTTCCAGGCCAGGCCGACCGCCGACTGGGGACGGCAGGCGATCGAGGCCGCGACCGACGGAACGGTTGCGCAGGGCAACCATGGCGCCGGCGCGGGAGCCCGGACGGGACGGCTCAAGGGTGGCGTCGGGACGGCGAGCATCCGGTTCGACGACGGCACCACGGTCGGCGCACTGGTCATCGTCAATGCCGTCGGCTCGACTGTCGACCACCAAGGACGCCTGTACGGCGATCGCTTCGGCCTCGCGGACGAATTCGGGCAACTCCGAACCCCGACCGAGCCACCGCCGGAAGGCCCAGCCGGTCCGCTGCCTGGCATGAACACGGTGATCGCCGTCATCGCCACCGACGTCCCGCTCGACAAGGCCGCCGCCCAGCGGATGGCGATGGTCGCTCACGACGGCCTGGCGCGTGCCATCGACCCGATCCACACTCTCGTCGACGGCGACGCCATCTTCGCCGTCTCGACGACCACCGGAGCACCCCGGCTGTCGGTCACCGAACCGACCGCGCTCATTCAACTCGAGACTGTCTTCGCCGCCGGAGCCCAAGCCCTCTCACGCGCCATCGTCCACGGAGTCCTCGCCGCCGAATCGGTCGAGACCCCGACCGGCCGCCTCCCCGGCTACCGCGACGCCTACCCCTCGGCCTTCACCGCGAGCTGAGGCCACGCCGTGGCCCACCCTCGGCATTCACCGCGAGCTGACGCCAATGCAGCCGCCCACTGGTCGCGTCTCGCCGTCAGTTGATCCGCACGTACGACCTGGGGATTACCTGACTGCGTCGGAAGGCGACTGAAAGACGGTAGGAAGACCGGTCTGCGGACCGACGCTCCGCGAGCGCTTTCGCGAAAGCCTTCCGGTATGAGCTACCCGAGTCCCCACCCCACGTTCCAGCAGCCCGTCCAGCAACTCCAGCAGTTCCCCACCGACGGCACCGTCCTGGCCGGCCGTGGGCTGGTCAAGTACTACGGAGAGGTCGTCGGCCTGGCCGGCGTCGATGTCGCGGTCCGCGCTGGTGAGGCGCTAGCCGTGATGGGTCCCAGCGGCAATGGCAAGACCACCCTGCTGCACGTCCTGGCCGGCATCCTCAGCCCGGACCAGGGCGAGGTCTGGCTCGGCGGCGAGCGCGTCGATCAACTCAACGACGCGGCCAGGACCGTACTGCGGCGTCGCCGGCTCGGCTTCGTCTTCCAGGATAACCAGCTGCTCGCGGAACTCCCCGCGGACGAGAACGTCGCCCTGCCGTTGATGGTCGACGGCGTCTCCCGCCGGGAAGCGATCGGCCGCGCCCACGCAGTACTGGCTCAGGTCGGCCTGGCGAACGAGGTCGGCCGTCGACCCGGCGAACTCTCCGGCGGCCAGGCCCAGCGCGTCGCCATCGCCCGCGCGCTCGTCGGCGAGCCGCAGGCGGTCTTCGCCGACGAGCCGACCGGCGCCCTCGACGCCACGACCGGAGCCCAGGTGATCGACCTGCTCGTCGGCGCGGCCACCCATCGCGGCGCAGCCGTCGTAGTGGTCACCCACGACGACGCGGTCGCCGCGCGCTGCCACCGCGTAGTACGGATTGTCGACGGCCGGGTGAGTGACCGATGAATCCGATGACCGATCTCGGGCTGCGTTTCGTCCGCCGCCCAGGGCCCGGCGGCCGCGCGGCCAATCTCGCGGCGTTGGGTGCGACCGCGGTCGTCGCGATGCTGGTCACCTTCCTGATCGCCGGAACCCTCGGTCTGACCCACCGGGCAGACCGGATCGGCTGGCGCACCAGCGATGACGCGGATGCGAAGACGGCGGTCGGCGTGATCCACGAGGTCAAGGACCTGGTGAACGGCAAGCCCGTACTGCGGTACGACCTCGCCGTCACCAATGAGCAGCGAAATGCCCAACTCGCACCGCCGCCGGGACTCCCGCACACCCCGAAGCCGGGCGAGGTCTTCGTTTCGCCGGCCGTCGCCAAGCTCTGGTCGAGCGACGCTTCGAGCGACCTGAGCAAGCGGTTCGGGCTCGCCAGGCCGACCGGGGAGATCTCGTCGGCCGGGCTGTCCTCGCCGGACGAGCTGGTGATCATCCGGGGCGCCTCCCCGCAGCTGCCCGGCCTCACTGCGAAGTACCACCCGAAGTACCTGGCGAACTGGCATGGCAGCGACCTGCCCGAGCGGATCGCGATCCTGCTCGCACTCGTCGCCTTCGGCGTCGCACTGGTCCTCTTCCCGCTGCTCAGCCTGGTCGGCCAGGCAGCCGGAGTGGCCGCGAAACGCAGGGAGCGTCGGCTCGCCGCACTCCGGCTGGCTGGTGCGACCAGAGGTCAGGTGCTCCGGTTGAGCGCGGTCGAGCAGGCCGTGATCGGCTTCGCCGGCGCTGTCGCGGGTCTGATCGGCTACACGGTGCTCAGTCCGCTGATCGCCCGGATCCCGATCGGTGGCGGTCACTGGTACCTGCACGATCTGACGGTGAGCTGGTGGGTCGTCCTCGTCGTGCTGGTCGCGGTGCCTGTCCTGTCGGTGATCAGCGCCATGATCGGGCTGGGCCGAGTCAGCATCACGCCGCTCGGCGTCGTCCGCGGGCAGACCCGCAAGGCGACGAGCGCGCTGCGTCTCGGGCTGCTGGTGATCGGCCCGGTCATGCTCGGCATCCTCGGCACTGGGGGAGCCCTGCTCCCGATCGTGATCGGCGTCGGGATGGCCGCGCTCGCCGTACGGATCGTCGGTCCGTGGGCAGTCCAGGTGATCGGCAAGCTCCTGGCTCGTACGGCGAAAGGCCCGGTGGTACTGCTCGCCGGGCGGCGGCTCGCCGATGACCCGAAGGGTGCGTTCCGTCCGGTCGCCGCCTTGGTGCTGAGCGGATTCGTCACCGGCTTCCTTGCTCTGTTCATGCCGTACGGCCTGTCCGGTGACGGGACCGACACCGCATTTCACCTGTATCCGGATCAGGGCCAGACCGTTGCCGTCGTCAATGACGCGAGGGCGAAGCTCGCCGAGGCCGGGATCAAGGGCGAGGTGACCTCGCAGGCTCAGTCGGTGACCATCGTCGTACCGGGTGTCGCCGATCGGGAGAAGGTACGCACGGTCCTGTACGACGTGGTCCCGGATGTCGTGCCGCTGACGGACGCGGAAAAGGACGAACACGAGGCCGGGATGCTGCTCGACCTGCGCCTCGGGGTCGCTCTCCTGCTCGGTCTCGTCTTCATCACCGGGGCCGCATCCACAGCGGCCGGCGCGGTCGGGACGGCGCTGGACCAGGCGGCTCCCGCCAAGGCGTTGCGGCGATCCGGCGTACCGCTGAAGGTCATCGAGCGGTCGGCCCGCCTCGCGGCCGTCGTACCGGTGGTCGGGGTCGGGCTACCGGTGGTCGGCTTCGGCGCCTTCTGCGGGCTGGTGTTCAGCGGCGGTCATCCGCTCACCCAGGGGAACTCCGGGCTGCTCCTGCTGTCCGGCCAGGTGGTCGTCGGGCTGGTCCTGGTCGCCGTGGCCGGCGCCGCCGGCGCTCCCGTACTACGAAAGGCCAGCGCCGGCTAACCCTCCTGTGATCATTCGCCCCCTTTTCACCCCCTGTGGATAACCCAAGCCGATACCCGCTGTCCACGGAGGGTGAAAAGGGGGCGAATGATCACAGGAGGTGGGTGGGATCGTCCACAGGGTGGTCCGGGGTCGTGGCGCTGGCGTGCGAGGATGAGGGCATGCGTGACCTGAATGCGCCGGTCCCGGAGCTCTCGGACGCCTCGCGTGAACTGCGCGACGCGATCGACCGGTGCGGCTACTACCCAGATGTCGTGGCGGACTCGCTCGCAGTGGCGATCGCCGAAGAACCGATCCGGGCGTACGTGCTGCAGCACGAACCGACGTTCGACCGCGACGAGGTGCGGCGGCACATCACCATCCTGGCGCTGACCCCGAGCCGGCTGATCGTCGGGCATACCGACGAGCACGCCGCCGACGACCTGATCCAGGCGCCGTACGCGTCCACCTCGACCGAGGCGATCCCGCTGAACCGGGTGAACGCGGTCGTGGTCAACCGGGTCGTGCCGAATCCGGCCGGCTACGCGTCGGTCCGATCGGATCCCGGCTCGGCCGGCGGCGAGGTGGTGCTGACCATCGGCTGGGGCATGGTGAACCGGATCGACCTCGAGCCGGCTGTCTGCGCCGACCCCAACTGCGAGGCGGACCACGGCTACACGGGTTCGGTCGCGGCAGACGACATCTCGCTGCGGATCAGTGCTGCGGCTGACGGCCCGGCAGGGATCCAGCAGGTGCTCGACTTCGCGGCGGCCCTGTCGTCCGCGACCAGCAGGTAGGGCCGGTGACCGACCCGACCCCGGTCCTCCCTGCTTACGGCGGCGGGTCGCTGGCGGACGTCCTACCCTCGGTGGCCGGCGCCCTGTCGGTCCCGAACGAGCAGAACCTTCTCGGGCTGCCGACTGCCGCCCGGTACGCCGTACTGCTGCTCGACGGCCTCGGCTGGAATCTCCTCCAGCGCAACGCGGACGCCGCTCCCTACCTGTCATCACTCGCGGGGCGAAGCCTGACGGCGGGAGTGCCGTCCACCACCGGGGTGAGCCTGACAAGCTTCGGGACCGGGCTGCCGCCGGGCGCTCACGGCATGGTCGGCTACACCTCGATCGTGCCGGAGACGGGCGCGCTGCTGAACGCGCTGTCCTGGGACGCCCCGGTGGATCCGCGCCGCTGGCAACCACACCAGACCGTCTTCGAGCGAGTCGCGGCCGCCGGTGTCGCCACCCGCAACGTGAGCAAGGCGCGCTTCGACAACTCCGGGCTGACGGCGGCCGCGTTCCGGGGGAGTTCGCATCGTGGCGCCGACACCGTCGAGGACCGCCTCGACGCGACCAGGTTCGCCAGCCGCGAAGGCAAGTCGTCGCTGGTCTACGTGTACGACTCGCAGCTCGACTACACCGGTCACGGGCAGGGGAGCGCGTCGTGGCAGTGGCGCAAGGAACTCGCCGCGGCCGATGCCTTCGCGTCGCAGGTCCGTTCCGCGCTGCCGCGGGACGCCGTCCTGCTGGTCGTCGCCGATCACGGCATGGTCGACGTCGCGCCGCAGAACCGCATCGATCTCGACGCCGAGCCCGAACTCACCGACGGCCTCCGGCTGATCGGCGGCGAATCGCGATTCCGCCACCTGTACTGCGTGGACGGTGCTGCCGCCGACGTGCTGGCGACGTACCGCGAACGGCTCGGTGACAACGCCCTGGTGCTCAGCCGGGAAGAGGCCACGAGCCGAGGCTGGTTCGGCGCCGTCGAGGACCGGGTCGCGCCCCGGATCGGTGACGTCGTGGTCGCCTCACTCGGACCGGTCGCGCTCGTCGCCAGCCGTCGCTACCCGAACGAGGCCGGCCTGATCGGCCTGCACGGCTCGCTGACGGAAGACGAGATGCTGATCCCGCTCCTCATCGACGAAGGCCGCTAGAAACTCCAGACGTTCCAGTAGAAGGTGGCCTGGGCCGTCTTCGCGTCGGCGTCTCGTGCCGTCACGGTCACCTTGTAACGTCCGGGGCCCGGTGACAGTACGCCGGTGATCCAGCCGCGTTCGCCGTCGATGCTCAGGCCGGGCGGCAGGCCGGTCGCGGTGTAGCTGATCTCGCCCTTGCTGCTCATGCCCTTCAGCAGCAGCGGAATCGCGGGGATACCGCCGAAGCCGAGCTGCTCGCCAGGCTTGGTGATGCTCACTCCGGCCGTCGGCGTCGACGCTGTGGCGGCACCGACAGCCTCGGCCGCGTCGACCAGCCCTTCGCCGTAGTACGAGTTGTTCGCCTCTGATCCGGTGCACTCGCCACCGTTCGACGCCGGACAGGCAAGGTCGTTGGCCTCGGCGGACAGCTTGACCCGCACCTGCTCAGGGGTGAGCTTCGGATTCGCACTGCGGATCAGCGCGACGACACCGGCGACGTGCGGCGAGGCCATCGACGTACCGTCCAGGGTCTGGTAGCCGCCGCCCGGGATCGTCGAGTAGACGTCGACACCGGGTGCGGCGACGGTGATCTTGTTCGTGCCGTAGTTCGAGAAGGTCGCCTTCAGGTTCTCCGGGTCGACCGCGGCGGCAACGACCACTCCCGGCAGCTCGGTCGGCAGGCTGATGCAGTCGTCGGTGACCGTCCGCGCGGTCGCGCTCGAGTCGTTGGGGCTGGCATCGTCGGTCGACTTCTCGGCCAGGTTGTAGTCGTCGTTGCCCGCGGCGGCGACATTGACGACGCCCTTGGAGTCGGCGAACGCGACAGCGCGTCGTACGGCCTCGGCGATCGCGGCCTGGTCCGGATCCGCTGGGCAGGCGAACAGCCAGGGGTCGACGTAGTAGCTGTTGTTGGTGACCGAGACACCCGACTGGCCGGCGAAGACGAAGGCGCAGACGGTGTTCTCGGGGAAGAACAGCTGGCTGCCGGCCTCGGCGACGCGGATGGACGACACCTTCACACCCGGCGCGACCCCGACCATGCCCTTGCCGTCCTTGGCCGCGGCGATCGTGCCCGCGACGTGGGTGCCGTGCTCACCGACCGGACGCCACGCGCCGGGCCGGGTGTCGATCTTCCCGTAGGCGCAGGACGCCGACTTGCCGGCGTCGAAGTTCGCCTTGAGGTCGGGGTGCTGGTCGTCGACGCCGGTGTCCAGCACGCCGACGGTGATGCTCTTCGACCCTTGGTTCACCGCCCAGGCCTTGTCCGCGCCGATCTGAGTCATGTCCGACCGCTCGGTCTCGGGGGCGCCGTCGGTGCGTTCGACCGGCGCCGGGGGGATCTGCGGATCCGCGGCGGCGGGCGGCAGGTCCGACGTACGGGTGGCTCCGACCTTCTGTACTCCGGCGACCGTGCGCATCCGGCCGGCGAAGTCCGCGTTCGCCGAGTGCACGACCAGTACGCCGATGCCGTCGTACGCCGCGTAGACCGTGCCGGCATTCGCAGTCACCCCGCTGACGACCTGCGCGGTCTGGCTCGGCGCCGTGATCACGAAGTACGCCCGCAGGCCCGCCTCGACCCTGGCCGGGGCAGCGGCAGACGGAACCGCGGCACCGCCAACGGCAAGCCAGCAGACAAGGGCGAGGATCAGGGCTTTGCGCACGACCAAGTAGAACCCGCGAACAGCTCAGAGCGAAACCCGACGCACCCGGCCTCAGCGGTCATCGACCCACACCACGATTCCATGGGTGATCTGAGCCGGTCAGGCCGGCTGGTAGGTGAGGTGGACGACGCCGGTCGGGAATGCCTGCGAGTCGGCGAGCTCCAACGGCACCCGCCCACCCGTGTCGTCGAAGAGGCGCTTGCCGCTGCCCAGCACGATCGGGCAGACCGTGAGATGCAGCTCGTCGAGCATTCCGGCGCGGACCAGCGACCGGACCAGGGTGGCGCTGCCGGTGATCGTGATGTTCCGGCCGGGCTGCTGTTTGAGTGCGGTCAGGGCGGCCACGACGTCACCGTCGATCAGGGTGCTGCCCGCCCAGTCGACCGAGGTCAGCGTCGTGGACGCCACCAGTTTCGGCGTGCCGTTCATGAAGTCGGCGACCTCACCGGTCTGACCGGGCCAGATCGCCGCGAACTCCTGGTACATGGTCCGACCGAGCAGCAGCGTGTCGGTGGCGTCGCGGCGGGACTTGATCGACTGCCCGATCTCGTCGCAGTAGTAGTCGAAGCTCCACTTCTCCGGCGACTCGATGACGCCGTCCAGCGACATGTGCAGCCCGGCAACGATCTTCCGCATGATGTTCTCCTTCAGGTAGGTCGTCCTCTACTGGTGCAGCGAACGGCCCTGGGCCGGATCGACACGGGCGGCGAAATTGTTTGAATATTTTTTATGCGACGATGGACCGCTTCGCCGGCCGAGTGAGAGGACAGTCATGCGGTTCCTGATGACGACCAACGGTGGCGGTCCCGCACCGACCCCCGAGCTGTTCGCCGAGATGGGGCGGTTCGTGGAGGAGCTGACGAAGGCCGGTGTCCTGCTGGCCGGCGGCGGGCTTGATCCCAAGGGCACCCACTTCTCGGCCCGCAGCGGCCAGGTCACCCTGACCGACGGTCCGTATACCGAGGCGAAGGAGTCGATCGTCAGCTTCGCCCTGATCGAGGTGCGGACCGAGGACGAAGCGATCGAGCTGGCCAAGCATTTCTGGAGGGTCGTCGGTGACGGGGAAGGCGACGTTCGCCGGGTCTACGGGGCCGAGGACTGAGAGCTGCGGGCCCGGTGACCGACGTCCTAGGTGAAGATGAAGCTCGCCGTACCGTGGAGACGGTGTGGCGGCTGGAGTCTGCCCGCATCGTGGGCGCCCTGACCCGGCTCGTCCGCGACGTCGGCCTCGCCGAAGAACTGGCCCAGGACGCGCTGGTCGCCGCGCTGCAGGACTGGCCGCGGATTGGAGTTCCCGACAACCCGGGCGGCTGGCTGATGCTCACCGCCAAGCATCGGGCGATCGACCGGCTGCGCCGCAACGACCGGCTCGACGCCAACGTCGCGCAGCTCGGCAACAGTTTCGCTGACCGGCAACGCGAGGCGATCCACAACGGGTCGGCCGACTTCGACGCGGTCATCGACGACGAGGACCTCACTGACGACGTCCTGCGACTGATCTTCATCGCCTGTCATCCAGTGCTGCCGACCCCCTCCCGCGTCGCGCTGACGCTGCGGCTGGTCGGCGGTCTGACCACCGAGGAGATCGCCCGCGCGTTCATGGTCGCCGAACCGACGATCGCGCAACGGATCGTGCGGGCCAAGCGGACCCTCGGCGAGAAGCGCATTGCCTTCGAAGTGCCACCGGCGCCGGAACGCGCCGAGCGCCTCGCCTCGGTGCTCGAAGTCGTCTATCTGGTTTTCAACGAGGGCTACTCGGCCACGGTGGGCGACGACTGGCTTCGGCCCGACCTGTGCCGGGAGGCGCTGCGCCTGGGCCGCGTGCTCGCCGAACTCGCACCGGACGAGCCCGAGGTGCACGGTCTGGCGGCGCTCATGGAGATCCAGGCATCCCGATTCCGGGCGCGAGTCGATCTGTCAGGCCGGCCCGTCCCGCTGGCGGACCAGAACCGCGGCCGCTGGGATCAGTTGCTCATCCGGCGCGGCTTCACCGCTCTGCTACGCGCTGGCAGCACAAACCGCCCGGTCGGGCCGTATGTGCTGCAGGCGGCCATCGCCGCCTGCCACGCCCAGGCCAGGCGGGCCGAGGACACCGACTGGGAACGGATCGCGGCCCTCTATCAGACGCTCCTCCACGTGGCTCCTTCACCCGTGGCACGGCTCAATTGCGCGGTGGCGGTATCGATGACGAGTGGCCCGGAGGCCGGACTGAGCATCGTCGACGAGCTGACCGGACATTCGGCGTTGCGGGACTACCATCTGCTGCCCGCGGTACGCGGAGACCTGCTCGCCAAGCTCGGGCGGATGGACGAGGCCCGGGTCGAATTCGAACGGGCCGCGCAGTTGACCCGCAACGCGCCGGAGCGCGAGGCGCTGCTCCGAAGGGCGTACGCGGCGGGCGCCGTGTAACCGTTCGGGCCTGTGGTGGTGCGCGGCATGAAGGGCGGAACCGGATCGAGCTGGAAGATCACGACAGGGCTGTATTGCGAGGTCGCCGGTGACGAAGGTGTCGGGTCGACCAGCCTCGTCCACCCTCGACGATGACTACATCCACCGGCACCACCTCCGCGCCGAGGCCAGATTGAAGATCGCGACCTGGATCGTGGGCTTCTACGACGCCAGACGGCGTGACAGCGATTGCGGCGGCATGTCGCCCATCGACTGGCGGTATATGACCGAAGCGAAAGGCGCTACGGCCGCGTACGGGGAGTGCTCTACTCAGCTGGGATTGACCAAGGTCGGAGTTCGGGGCGGAGGCCCGAGAAACGTCAGCAGGCCCCCAGAGCCCCCCCTCGCCGCACTCTTGACCCAGAGGGGGGCCAGACGAGTGGGGACGATGACGTTCGCCGAGAGATCGCTTGGCAAGCATTGACGGTGCGTGCGTTGGAAATCTGGGGCGGCGACCCGAACGGTCGGCTCAACCGAATAGCGGAGGGGCTAGGGCACGAACCTGTGCGAACTCGCACCACGTTGACGTGCCGATCCAGCCCCTTGCAGTCCGCGAGGCGTGCGGGTTGCCGGATGAGTTGGCCAGTCTCCGGGTCCTTGCCTTCGACAACATCCAGGATGGCTGCGGGGACGTTCACTCCTTCTCGCGTCATCCGGTCGGCATGCCAGGCGATGAAAGTAGAGGCGCGGCGCTCGCGGGCATCGTCCGGCCCCGCGATGAACTCAGGCCCGGTTGCGGAGTGGGCCGCTCAGACCGTCGTCCACGTGCTCACTGATGAGTCGCAGACCCATCGCGGCGGCCTTCGCGTGCACATCCGCGAGCATGCCCTCCTTGGAGAGATTTCATCACCTGCCAGCTTGCTCAAGCGGACGTATAGGGAGGCAGTGTCGGAAGGGGCGCCAGGTAGTCTTGCGGCCCTGCGGGTGGCCATCCGGGCCTCCTGTCCAAGATGTGCGTTTAGGCAAAGGTAACCTGTGGCCGACCTCCTCTACTTCACTGGGACGATGGACTGCGGCAAGTCGACGCTCGCCCTGCAGATGGATCACAACCACAAGACGCGGGGGCGGCTGGGCAAGATCTTCACCAGCAACGACCGGGCCGGGGAGTCGACGCTTTCGTCGCGACTCGGGCTCGAGGCGGCCGCGATCGAGGTGCGGCCCGACTTCGACTTCTGGCAGTACGTCGTCGACGAACTGACCCACGGCGGCCGGATCGACTATGTGGTCTGCGACGAGGCGCAGTTCTACCAGCGCGAGCAGGTCGAGCAACTCGCCCGGCTGGTGGACGAGCTGCAGATCGATGTCTTCTGCTTCGGCATCCTCACCGATTTCCGCGCGATGCTCTTCCCCGGCTCTGCCCGGCTGGTCGAGCTGGCCGACCGGACGGAACTGCTCCAGGTCGAGGCGCTGTGCTGGTGCGGCGAACGCGCCACCCACAACGCGCGGACCGTCGCCGGGGAGATGGTTACCGAAGGCGAGCAACTCGTCCTCGGTGACATGGAAGACCCGGAGAACGTGGTCGAGACGGCGTACGAGGTGCTGTGCCGTCGCCATCATCGGCGCAAGCTGACCGCCGCCCGTGCTCGTGCCACGCTGTCACCTGAGGTCCTGCCTTTCGGAGGTGCCGGATGAACCCGCTGATCACGGCCGAGTCGTTGCGCTCGGCCACCGACCGCCAGGTCGTCATCGACGTCACCTGGAACCTGGTGGGCGCACCCGGCCGGGACACGTACGACGCCGGCCACATCCCCGGCGCGCATTTCGTCGATCTCGACGCTGAGCTGGCCGGAGCACCTGGTGACGGCGGACGTCATCCGTTGCCTGAGGCAACCGTCGTCGAAGCGGCGTTGCGCCGTGCGGGAGTCGGCCCGGACACGACGGTCGTGGTCTACGACGCGGCGAACTCGATGGCCGCGGCCCGCGCGTGGTGGATCTTCCGGTACTTCGGGGTGCGCGACGTGCGCGTTCTCGACGGCGGCTTCGCGGCGTGGCAAGCAGCCGGGGGAGAGGTCAGTACTACGGTGCCCGCCGATGCGGCCGGCTCGTTCGTCGTTTCGGCCGGCCGGGTACCGATGCTCGATGCCTCAGGCGCTGCTGCCATGGCTTCGACCGGCGTATTGCTGGACGCGAGAGCGCCGGAGCGGTTCGCGGGCGACGTAGAACCGATGGACAAGGTCGCAGGCCACATCCCGGGTGCCGTGAACGCGCCGACCACCGGGAACGTCGCCGGCGACGGCCATTTCCTGTCGGTCGATGACCTGCGGAAGCGCTTCGCCGAGCTCGGCGTCGACGGCTCTGGTGAGGTCGGCGTCTACTGCGGGTCCGGCGTCACCGCTGCGCACGAAGCACTCGCCTTGGAGATCGTCGGCATCGAGGCGCCGGTCTACGTAGGGTCCTGGTCCGAGTGGATCACCGACCCGGATCGTCCGATCGCCACCGGTCGCTCCTGACTTTTTAGGACGCGGCTATTCGACGGTGCTCGAAAAGCCGCACGCTTGCGCTCGGACGAGTCCTTGACTTCGCCAAGCGGCTGGGGAAATGTCGTGGGCAATCGATTTCCTGCCCCGAGGAGTTGACGACGATGCCAGAACCGACAGTCAAGAGATCCACCTTCCTGAAGGCCGCCGCAGTGGGCGCGGGAGCGTTGCTCGCGGCTCCGGCGGTCGCGAATGCGACCGCGCGCGGCGTACAGGGTGTGCAGGCGGTGACGACCAACAAGGTCAAGGATCTGACCGGGCCCGGGCTGACCAACCAGTTCCGGATGCAGGCGACCGACCTGGGGATTCCGGCGCGGACGCCGGACGGGCGGTTGCTGTTCATGTTCGGCGACACGTTCGAGAACCCGTCGGTCGGTGGCGGCTGGTGGCGTTCGCCGGTCGCGTTGTGGTCGAACACGACGAACCTCGCGTCCGGGGTGACCTGGTCGGGCGCTGTCGGGGGAGCGGCGGCGCAGCAGTTGTGGGACTACCCGCACGACAACCCGACGTTCTCCACCGTGCTGCCGTCGGACGTGATCACGGTCGGCGGGTCGATGTACCTGCACGCGATGGTGAACAAGGGGCTCGGCAACGTGGTGTGGACCGAGATCTGGCGCTCGGACAACTCCGGTGCCGGCTGGTATCACACCGGCGCGAAGTTCCCGAGCGATCTGGATGGCGGGTTGTTCCAGCTGCTCACCTGGGGGCTCGGCAACGACGGGTATGTCTACGTCTACTCGACCGGGTTCCAGCGGGACAAGCCGATCATCCTGAAGCGGGTGCGCAGCGATCAGCTGGCGAACCCGGCGGCTTACGAGCCGTGGGGGTTCCGCGACGGCGCCTGGAACTGGGGTAATCCCGCGACGCCGATCCTGTCCGGCAGCTTCGGTGAGATGAGCCTGCGTCCGCTCGGCGGCAAGTGGGTGCTGACCTGGTTCAACGCCGGCGATTACCGGATCGACGGGATCATCATGGACACGCCGACGTCGAACCTCTACACGGCGTACCGGCAGAACTTGATCTACGGCGGCGCCTGGGGCCAGGAGAACGACAATCACGTCGCCCAGCTGTACGGCGGCTACATCATCCCCGGCTCCACCCTCAGCGACCTGCACTTGTCCGTCAGCCAATGGAACACCGACGCCGGCTGGCCCTACCGAGTCATGCAGTTCCGCGTCCGCGGCTTCGGGTGACAGTAGCTGCCGGGCGGAGAGATATCCCTCCAACCTCTCCGCCCGGCAGTTGCTCTTAGTAGGGGAGGGCGACGTAGTCGACGTGTTGGCCGACGTTCGGGTTGTTCTCGATCTCGCGGGGGACGTCGCGGACGATCAGGCCGGTCTGTTCCGCCGCTGACAAGGCCGCCTGGTCGTAGCGCGTCTTGCTCCAGATGTCGCACATATACTTGCGCGTCTTGAGGTAGTCGACGTACCGGGCCATGTGGGCGTCGTCCAGGCCGAGTGCCGCGAAGAGCGCGATCCGGTCGCCGTCCTTCTTCGCGACCCGCCACTTCGGGTACTTGTCGTGCTCGTGCGGCAGCGGCGCCTTCGATTTCGGGAACTTCAATAGCGTGCCGTTCCCGCTGTGCGTCGTCCGCAGGCTCCACACCGCGACATCACCGACGCGAGTGCGGACGTACTTGTTCTCGCCCACCGACAGATCCGGCGTGTTGTGCGACTGGTGCCGCAGGTTCAGCCCGCCGGTATGCCGGTAGTGGTCCTGCAGATAGACCCCGAATCTCAGGATCGTGTACCGCCCGTTCCAGTCCGGTGCGTTCGGGTCGACGCGGTCGGCGTTGTCCTTGTGGAACCCCCGCTGGACACCGTTCACCGTGAAGGCACTGTCGCCGGAGTAGACGATCTTGTCCTCACCGAGGATCTGGCGAGCGATCTTGACGAAGTTGCCGTCCGTCAGCACCTCCCGCAGCCGGGAATTCGCCAGCAGGTCGCCCCCGAAATGCTTCCGCGACCAGTGCGCTGCCTCCCGCAGCCGCTTGACGTCGTCCTTCGAGTACACCCCACGGACGATCGTCCACCCGTTCTCCCAGAACCCGGGAACATCGACGCCATCCACCGCAGCCATTCGCTTACCTCCACTCAGCCGGGCCGGCGACCCGGTCATACCCCCTCGATGCAGGGCCGCGGTGGTTTGTTGCGATCAGTTCGAGAGGTAGGCGTCCGTGGAGGCGCGAACTG
The DNA here is from genome assembly GCF_014217565.1 of Kribbella qitaiheensis. NCBI lineage: Bacteria > Bacillati > Actinomycetota > Actinomycetes > Propionibacteriales > Kribbellaceae > Kribbella > Kribbella qitaiheensis. The sequence goes on along the minus strand of NZ_CP043661.1, from coordinate 1,037,409 downwards.
CCGCAGCGAAGGCAACGACGGCGGGATGACCGGCGGCACCGGGGCGGTGCGCGATGCGAGTCCGACGGCGAGCGTCGAGAGCAATCAGCCGTACGCCGGGAGGTGGGTCGGCCGCTGCCAGTTGAGGGACCAGCGAGACGCCTTGCCCGGCCGCGACGAGCGCGAGAACCGCGGCGAAGTCGTCCGCGTAATGCCGAATCCTCGGGCTGACCCCGGCCGCGTGGCAGAGCTGCAGGATGACGGCGTGGCACACCGTGCCAGGAGTCCCCGCGATCCAGGCCGCCTCACCTGTACTACGAATCTCGTCGATCCCAGTCCCAGCCTGTACTGCGAGGAACACCGTCTCCTCCAGCAGCGGCGACTCCTCGAGACCGTGATCCGGCGACGCGGGCAGTACGTCGTAGTCGTGAATCAACGCGACATCCAAGCGCCTCTCCCGCAGCGCCTCCGGCACATCGGCCGGATCCAACTCGGTCACCATCAACTCCAGCCCGGGATGGTCGCGTCCGAGCGTCACCAGCGCAGCGGGCAACACCGTCCGTACGGCGGTCGGGAAGGCGCCGATCCGCAACGGCCCCGATAGCTCGTCGCCGGCCGCCGCCACCGCGGCACCTGCCTCCTCCAACGCGGACAGCACGGTATCCGCGTGCCGTACGAGCACCACTCCGGCCGGTGTGAGGACTACCCGCCGACCGGACCGCTCGAGCAGCGGCACACCAGCCTCACGCTCCAGCGCGGCCAACTGCTGCGAGACGGCCGACGGCGTGTACGTGTGGACCTTCGCCACGGCCGCGATCGTCCCGAGCTGGGCAAGATCACGGAGTAGCCGGAGCCGGCGGACGTCGAGCATAAGCCCACCTTACGGTTTGCCGCAGAAACCTGAACTGGACCTTCTCCTTCGATCGACCCGAGGCTGGTTCCATGACGCTCACCGGACTGTTCGTCCCCTTGATCACCCCATTCGACCCTGAAGGTGCCGTCGCCTTCGACGCCCTGGAATCACTCGCCCGACGACTCCTGACCGAAGGGGCGGACGGTTTGGTTGCTCTCGGCACCACCGGCGAGCCAGGCTCACTCACCGAAGCCGAACGCCAGGCGGTCATCGACATCGCGGCCCGCGTCTGCCGGGAGCGCGACGCGAAGCTCCTCGTGGGCGCCAACACCCCACAAGCGCTGGAGGATCTGCGCGGCAGGGGAGAGGTGCACGCGGCCCTGACCGTAGTGCCGCCTTTCGTGCGGCCAGGCGAAGCCGGAGCCGTCGCCTACCTCACGCAACTCGCAGCCAACAGCCCCGTGCCGCTGGTGATCTACCACGTTCCCTACCGCACAGGTCAGACTCTGTCCGCGTCCGCCCTCACCCAGCTGGGCTCTCTCCCCAACGTGATCGGCGTGAAGTACGCCGCCGGCGGCATCACCGAAGACACCATCGCCTTGATGGCCGACCTGCCGCCCGACTTCGCAGTACTAGGCGGTGACGACCTGTTCATCTCACCCTCACTCGCGCTGGGCGCCCACGGCGCAATCCTCGCCTCGGCCCACCTAGCCACCGCCGACTTCGCCGCACTCATCACCGCTTGGCGGACAGGCGACCTCGCCACAGCCCGCCCGCTCGGCCACCGCCTGTCCCGCCTCTCCCAAACCCTCTTCGCCGAACCAAACCCCAGTGTAATAAAGGCAGCCCTCCACGCCAGCGGCCGCATTCCCACCCCAGCCGTGCGGCTCCCACTCCTGCCCGCCAGTCGCGACGCCCTCGCCGCGGCGCTGACCTGGTAGATGGCATGGCGGCACGGCCAGCGATGGAGGATCATCAGCTTGTGCATACCTCTTCGCTGACCGGCTCGCGTTGGCTTCTGCCGCTGGCAGCCGGGCTTCCTGCAGCTGTCATTGTTGCCCTCTTCGTTGGGTTCTCCACTCCGGCACCGTGGACCGCGGCGTTGATCTGTGGCGTGATCGCCGGTGCTCTGCTCGCCGGCCTGAGGGATCACCAGGCCCAAGCACAGCGCGAACTCATCCGCAACGCGGTCGGCGACCTTCCGATCGACCTGGTGGTCTCTGCCCTCCGCGCGATGCGAAAGGGTGCCGTTCCCGCCGATCCGGAGATCCGCGAAGCTGCGCTGAACATCGCCGAATACCAGTTGACGCTGACACCGTCCAGGAGTGTCGCGATGTCCGTCTTCCCTCTGACCGGCGCCGTCCTGGCGATCGTCAGCGCTTCCACCGCGCCAGACTGGGTCCTGCTGGTCTTCGCTCTGCCCACCCTGCTCGCCCTCGCCTGCACCGGCGTGCTGCTCTGGCAGGCGTACTACCTACCCCGCCACCTCCGTGAACGTATTCGCCGGCTGACGTCCCTGTGATGCTCTTCCTGATAATCCAGAAACAGTTCCTCAGGGGTGTCGGAATGTCAGGAGGCATAAAAGGTTGACTTCCCCATTGGCGAGACGCCGGGTGCTGGTGACGGGGGCGGCCGGTCGGATCGGTTCGGCGACGACCACCCATCTGGTCGAGCTCGGTGCGCTGGTGACGGCGTTGACGAACGTGGCAGCGCCGGACCTCAAGGCCGACCGGGTGATTGTGGGCGACACCCGGTCGGAGGAGGACGTCGCGACGGCGCTGGCCGACGTGGAACTGGTGGTGCATCTCGCCGCCCTGCCGTCCCCGGGCTCCGGTACGCCGTACGAGGTCTACACGATCAACACGGTGTCCACCTTCAACGTGCTCGCCCAGGCCGGTGCCCTCGGTATCGATCGCGCGGTCATCGCGAGCAGCATCAACGCGTACGGCGGGCCGTACAACCCGCACGAAGTACGGCCCGCGTACTACCCGATCGACGAGAACGTGCCGGCCGACATCGGCGACTGGTACTCGCTGTCGAAACAGAACGACGAGAACACCGCCAGGATGGCCTGGCGGCACTGGGGGATCGACGTGGTGTCGTTCCGGTTCCCGCACACCAACTCGGCCGACGTACTGCGGCAGCAGGTGGACGCCTATCGGGAGAACCCAGGCAATGGGGTCCGGGAAGGCTGGGCCTACCTGGACACCCGCGACGCGGCGTACGCGATCGAGCTGGGGCTGACCGCCTCGTTGTCGGGGGCGCACCAGTTCCTGGTCGCGGCCGACACCACCAACGCGCCGTACGAGACCGAGGCGCTACTGGATGCGTTCGCGCCGGGGGTGCCGCGGTTGCGGCGACTCGTCGGGCGCGAGGTGGCACTCGACCTGACCGCCGCGAGAACCGTGCTCGGGTTCAAGGCCCGGCACCAGTTCGACCTTCCGACCGAGCGACTGGAGATTTGATGCCGCAGGAGACGCCCGCCACCTTCGCCCAGCCCTGGCCGGTCCGCGATGACATCCGGATCCGGTCCGTGCAGGCGATCGTCACCGCACCGCAAGGCATTCCGCTCGTGGTGGTGAAGATCGACACCACCGAGCCCGGGCTGTACGGCCTGGGGTGTGCGACCTTCACGCAACGCTGGAAGGCGGTGAAGACGTTCGTCGACGAGCACCTGGCCCGGTTGCTGGTCGGCCGGTACCCGGGCGATATCGGCGACCTGGTCCGGCTGGCCGGCTTCTCCGGCTACTGGCGTGGCGGCCCGGTGACCAACAACGCGATCTCCGGGATCGACGAGGCGTTGTGGGACATCGCCGGTAAGCGGGCCGGCATGCCGGTCCACGAACTGCTGGGCGGCAAGGTGCGCGCCGCTGCCGACACCTACATCCATGCCGGTGGCATCACCATCGACCAGACCCTCGAGCAGGCGAAGGACTTCGTCGCGCAGGGCTGGCGTCACATCCGGCTGCAGGTGTCGACGCCCGGTGGTGGTGGGTACGGCGCGCCTCGGCTGGCCACGCTGTACCCGGAAGCGCCGTACCGCAACGGCTGGTCGGCACGCGACTACCTCCGTACTACGCCGGACCTGTTCGCGGCGGCCCGGCAGTCGTTGCCGGACAACGTCGAGTTGCTCCACGACGTCCACTCGCGCCTGACGCCCAAGGAAGCCGTCCTGCTGGCCCGATCGCTCGAGCCGTACCGGCTGTTCTTCCTCGAGGACGTGCTGGCACCTGAGCACTGGGACCGGTTGCCCGAAGTACGGGCGGCTTCGCCGGTGCCGTTGGCCGTCGGTGAGCTGACCACCTCGATGGGTGACGCCGTTCGGCTGGTTCGCGACGGTGGCGTCGACTTCATCCGCTCGCACATCTCCGACATCGGCGGTCTCACCCCGGCGCGCAAGGTCGCCGACCTGGCCGAGCTGTGCGGCGTCCGTACGGCGTGGCACGGTCCGGGGGACACCTCGCCGATCGGGGCCGCCGCCAACGTGGCGCTCGACGTCAGCTCGGTTGCCTTCGGCATCCAAGAAGGCCACATCTACAACGAGGCGACGCACGAGGTGTTCCCGGGCACGCTCCGGATCGTCGACGGCTGGCTGACGCCGAACGAGGCGCCCGGCTGGGGGATCGACATCGACCTGGAGGCGGCCGCACGTTATCCCGCGGAACTGTCCGGTCACGACGAGTGGGCCGCCGGTGTCCGGCGCATCGATGGTGCCCTGGAAGCGCCATGAAATTCGCCGTCTTCACCGACTCGACCCCGGAGTGGACTCCCGAGGAAACCGTGAGATCCTCGCCGCGCAAGGTTGGGACGGGATCGAGTGGCGGATCACCGATCACGTGGAGTCGGCCACCGGCACTCCCGGGTTCTGGGCGGGTAACCGGTCGACCTGGCCGCTGACCGGACTCGAAGAGAACCTCGACGCGATCCGCCTCCTCACCAAAGAGGCAGGGCTCGAGTTCTCCGCGCTCGGCGGCTACGTGCCGCCCACCGAGCGGGTGGACACCGATCGGTTGCTGGCCGCAACCGCCGCGCTCGGAGCCGGACAAGGTCCGGATCGCCGGTCTGGACGTTGCACCCGGCCAGACTTATCGCGAGGCTTTCGCGGCCTACCGGGAGCATTGGGAATGGGTCGAGGACCGTGCCCGCCACCACGGCGTACGGGCGTTGGTGGAGTTGCATTTCGGGTCGATGACGCCGAGCGCGTCGGCGGCCCGGCGGTTGCTCGAAGGACTGGATCCAGCGTACGTCGGGGTGATCCACGACATCGGCAACCTGGTGATCGAGGGCTGGGAGGAGCCGGCCCACGGACTCGACCTGCTCGGTGAATACCTGGCTCACGTGCACGTGAAGAACTGCGCGTTTCATCTGGCCGGAGTGGATAGCGACGGAACGCTGCGCTGGGAGCCGAAATGGGTGCCCTTGCGCGAGGGCCGCGCGAACCTGGCGGAATTGTTCCGGGCACTGTTCTCGGTCGGCTACGACGGCTGGGTCACCCCGGAGGATTTCTCCACCCTGGTTCCGCCGGCCGAAAGGACGTCGGCGAACCTCGAATACGTCCGCTCGCTCGCAAGCGCCGCAGGTTACCGTCTCGGCTAGCCGTGGGGGCTGCCAGGGGCGTTTTTTCAACGGGGAAAGTTGGCGACGAGGAGGTGGGCGATGGTCACGTCCGACAATGACTCCGCGGTGCTCGACGAGCAGACGCGAAGCGGTGCGAACCAGTACGACCTGGGCTCCTTCAACGAGGCCGTGATCATCGAGACGATCCGGCTGGCGGGCATCATCAGCCGGACCGAGATCTCCCGCCGGACCGGGCTGACCCAGCAGTCGGTCTCGCGGATCCTGCGCGTGCTGCTGCAACAGGGCCTGCTGGTCGAGGAGGCCCAGGAACGCGATCGTGCGGCGCGAGACCGTCGACCTGGCGGCCGATCTGGACGCGAGCAGGCTGGTGGATCTGGCCTCGGCGACCGTCACGGCCGCGCTCAGCATCAGTCAGGTGGATGCGGCCTCGATGCTCGGTGTCGGGGTGGCTGTGCCGGGCCCGATCAATGCCGACGGCACCTTCTTGGACCTGCCGTTGCAGCCGGCCTGGCGCGGTCTGGAGATCCGCCAGCTGCTGCAGCACCGGTTCAACCATCCCGTGCTGGTGGAGAAGGACGGCACGGCGGCGGCGATCGGTGAGCGTTGGATCGGCCGGTCCGCGCGGGCCTGCGACTTCGCCTATCTCTACCTGGGCACCGGCGTCGGCAGCGGACTGATCCTGAACGGCTCGATCTACCGCGGCCTGAGAGCCAACGCGGGCGAGTTCGGTCAGCTGTGTGCCCTGAAAATGGGCGAGTGGGACACGCAGGGCGGCCCGCGGATGATGGCCGAATGCAACCCGACGGCCTCGCTGCCGGTAATTGCCGAAGGATTCGGATATGTCGAGACCGATCCGAACGCGACCGACGAGGCGAAACGTACAAGGCGGTGTGCAAAGCCGCCGCCGCCGGTGATCCGGCCGCCGAGAAGGCGGTCACCCAAGTGGCATCGGTCATTGCGCAGGGTGCGGTCGGGCTGGTGGATCTACTCGATATCGATCTGATCGTTCTCGGCGGCCCGGCGTTCGAAAAGGAAATCGCCGGGGTGTTCCTTTCCGAAATCGACCGGGCGGTGAATTCGCACCCGATCGCGAAAGGCACCCGGACGGTCGCGGTGGAGGAGTCGATGCTGCAGGCCGACGCGGCCGCGGTGGGCGCCGCCTCGACGATCTTCCACGACGCCTTCACACCCCGCGTCGGCGGCTCGAGCCAGGCTCGTAGGCTACCGAAATGAACCTGACCCGCCAGCTCACCGCCGATGTCGAACTCCGGCTGGTGCGACCTTCCGACGCCGAGTCCTTCTGCGCCGCGCAGTACAGATGCCGTGAGCAACTACGCCCGTGGGAGCCGGCGCGTACGGACGAGTGGTACGAGCCGGCCTTCCAGGCCACGCGGTTCCAGAACGCGCTCGACAACGACCTGATGGTGCCGTGGGTGCTGGCCACCGAGGACCGGGTGATCGGCGCGATGACGCTGTCGAACATCGTGCGCGGACCGTGGCGCAATGCCGATCTCGGCTACTGGGTGGATGCCGCCGAGGTCGGCCGGGGTCTGGCCTCGGCCGGTGTCGCCGCGGTCTGCGAACTCGCCGACACCGAACTCCTCCTGCACCGGATCGCGGCCAGCACCCTGGTCGACAATGAGGCCTCCCAGCGTGTCCTGCAGAAGAACGGCTTCACCCAGTTCGGGTTCGCCCCCGACTACCTGCATATCAACGGTGCGTGGCGAGACCACAACCTCTACCAGCGCATTCTCAACAAGCGCGAGCCGGGCGAGGTCTGAGCCTCAGCTCGGCGGCAGACCGATACCTCTGCTGACCTCCACGTCGTCGTAGCGGCCTTCGAGGACATCGACGAACTTGACCGGCCGCTGCAACGTCGAGGCGACGTAGACCGCGCGCACTGTGGCGAGCGCGTCGATGGCGTCGTGGACGGTGATGCCCGGCTGCTTGCCGTTGCCGATGGCATCGAAAATGTCCTCGTACTGTGCGACGTGGCCGCCCGGCTGCTCCGCGTCGACCGTTACCTCGTCGGTGGAGCCGTCGACGTTGAAGCGGCGCAGTTCGTCGTCCTCGAGCTCTGCGCCGCCTTCGGTTCCGTGCACCGAGACGCGGGTCCGGCCGCCCGGGAACGCGGCGGTCGTCGCATGCAGGGTGGCGACCGCGCCGGACTCGAAGGTCAGGGTGGCGACCACGGTGTCCTCGACCTCGATTGCGTGGTGGGCCGCGCGGATCGCCTGGGCCTGGATGTTCACCGGCCGGCCCATGAACCACAGCAGCAGGTCGACGGTATGGACGCCCTGGTTCATCAGTGCGCCGCCGCCGTCCTGTTCCCAGGTGCCACGCCAGCCGGCGGACGCGTAGTACTCGTCGCTTCGCCACCAGGCGACGGAGGCGACTGCCGAGGTCAGCTGGCCGAACCGGCCCGGCCTGGATGGCCTGGGCGATGCGGGCACTTCCAGGGTCGAAGCGGTGCTGGCTGATCACCGACGAGACGACACCGTGGTTCGCCGCCCTGGTGGCCGCGGCGCCTAGGCGGCGGGCGCGGATGAGGTCGACGTCGAGTGGCTTCTCGATGACGACGTGCTTCTCCTCGCCGAGTGCCTGCTCGGCGAGCGCGGCGTGGGTACCGCTCGGCGTGCAGATGGCGACGAGCGAGATGTCTGATCCCGACAGAGCGGCCGTCAGGTCGTCGTACGTTTTCGGCTCCGGCTGACCGGTCTCTTTGAGCCAGGTCGCCAGCGCCTCCCGCGCGGCCGGATCACCGTCGACCAGCGCGGTCACGGTTGCATCCGGCCGGGCGGCGATGGTTTCGGCGTGGGTGCGGCCGATGATCCCGCAGCCCACGATCGCGACCTGGTGGTTGTTCGTCGAGTCAGACATCTTGCCCTTTCGTCTAGTTCGTCCAATTCTGGAAAACGCTATCCGATCCGGGCGTTGCCGTCACCTGCGCGCCGACTTCGCAGGTCGGCGTTATCTCAGTACCCATTTCTGCAGTGGTGCTGAGGTGAGGGCTTTCGGCGGTGTGGCTGGGGAGTTGCCGGGCCGCCTTGCCGAGCCGTGACAGGGTCCGACTCGGCAGTCGATGATGGTGGGTATGACCCCACGTTGGAGGATGGCCGCTTGGGTTGGCCGGAACATCAATCGGGCGGCTGACATCGACTTGGAGGACCTGGCGGGCCGCAACGCTCTCGCTGTCGCCTATGTGGAGGCTGGTGATCCGGCGCGTGCAGTTCCACTCTTCGAGCAGATTCTGTCCGTTCAGGTGCGGACGCAGGGCGGGGACCATCTGGACACGCTGAGCACCCGTAACAACCTGGCCAATGCCGTGATGTGGGCTGGGGGATTGGGAGCGGGCTGCCGCGCTGTTCGAGCAGACCTTGACCGCCCGGGTGCGGGTGCTGGGCCCGTACCATGCCGACACGTTGAACACTCGCAACGGTCTCGCTGACGCATACCACGAGGCGGGAGACCGGGACGCAGCCGCCGCGCTGTTCGAGCAGACCCTCGTCGACTGCCGTAGGGTCCTGGGCAGGAAGCACCCTCTGACCAGGCTGGTAAGGGCGAACCTGACGGAGCTGAACCGTATTTCGTAGGGGCCTCCGGTCAACGGAAAAGGAGGCTTGATGACTGCCCGTCCGCTGTTGAGCCCGCCACCGCTGCAGGCGCACACCCGCTGGGTCCGTGTGACTTTCGACGGCGTGACGATCAGCGTCACCCGCCGGCTCAACCCGCTTCCCCGTTCGCGGACCGCGCGGTACCCCTTGGCCGACGTGACCGCCGCAGAGTTTGCCTGGTGCGGCGGAGAAGGCGAATTCCGACAGTTCGAGTTGCGGTTGCTACGCCGAGGGCCGACGCTGCGGATCGGTGTGCGGATCGGAGACCGGCACCAACGCGACATTCCTTGGGAGGTGCTGGCCGAGACGATCAACGAGGCCAGTGGACAGCGGATGCGGCACATCCTGCGCGCCTCGGTGGGGCTGGGACCGTGGAGTGAGGCGGTCTGGCAGCAAGTGGAGGCCCGGACGCCCGAGCTGCAGGTCTTCGCAGAGCCCTACTACGACGATCGGACCCGTCAGTGGGGGGAGGCAACCGGCCACCGGGAAATGGTGGCGAGGCAAGTACTGCAAGCTCTGTCGAAGGACGGCATTGACGCTGTCCCGTGCCCCTACCCGCCTCCCCCAGAACCGGGTTACCCCCCTCACCAGTCGACGTGGCGGGGCTTCCAGTTCCGTGACAGTGAGCGCGCCGAACAGTGGCGAAGCGAAGCCTGGTTCGAGTTCCTCGACCGGATCCAATTAGGTCCGGAGGTGACAGGCACCGCCGTCTGGGCGGAGGACGCTTCTGCACTCCTCGCCTGGGGCCACCACCTCCACGCATGCAGGAGCCACAGGCGCTGAGCATCAGCAGCGACGTGTCCTGCTCGCCGAGGTGGGTCACGGGGGAGTGGCGGTACTCGGGGCTTGAGCAGCACCGAGCCGCCAGCGGCGTTAGCGAGCCGACGCGGGCGGGGTTACCGCCCGCCCTGGTTCCGATGCGGGTTGCTCTTTCCTGGCCCCACCATCGTGACCAATGAGCTGACCCGTACCGGGTGGCGCTGGCCAGCTTCACCTCACGTCACCGGTTGGGTCTGCTGCCGGCCGGCCGGACAGTCCGGGTTTTGAGAGGATTTCTGCGAACGGCGACCTGCGAGAACGTTGATCACTCCAAGGCGTCTCGCAGAACTCTCGCATCTGGTCATTTGTGAGAGGCGCGGAGCATCATCCTGTTGGCGGGCAGGCGCCGCCGGTGATCTCGGCGTAGAACTCCGCGAGGGCGAGCGCGTCGGGTGCGTTCACCGTGACGCCGTCGAGCCTGATGTGGTCGGACATCAGCTGGGCGGCGAGTTCTGGTAGTCGGATATGAGTTCGGTCCAGCGGTCTTTCCAGGTTGGGGCCGGGGTCCGGGCCGACCAGCCGTCGGGGTGTACTGGACCGTCGATCGTCAGTGAGCGGGCGAGGTCCTCGAGGTGGGCCTGCCAGCCGGCTCCGTGGAAGTGCAGTGAGCCGACCGGTAGGCCGCGTTGCTCGACCACGAGCTTGGTCCGCGATCCTTCTACCGTGAGCCAGGCCTCGAGCTGGGACTCCTCCTCGCCACCCGGCTCCGTCGTGAGCAGCAAGTGGTGCGGCGCCTCGCACACCTCGATCCTGGCGGGTCCGCTCCAGGTGCTCGTGAAGACGGCATGGATCGTGCCGCCTTCGTGCAGTTCGCCGGACACCCGGGCGATCCAGCGCGCGAGTCGCTGCGGCGTAGTACACGCCTGCCACAGGTCGTCGATGTCGGTGTCGTAGACGTCCTCGACGCGTACCGTGCCACGGCTCTCGTCGAGCGCTCGCCTGGTCCCGATGGTCTTCACTCGCGTTCCTTCTTTCCTCGTACGATCTCCGTGTGCAACGCGGAGAGGCGGCTCTTCCACAGGATGCGGTATCCCTCGAGCCACTCATCGACCTCGACGAGCGCCTCCGGTAGCAGGCGCCGAGGCCACGGCAGGCGACCGGGCTCTGAGATATCGGGCCGGTCTTAGAGGGTGTCGATGCTGGTGAGTTCCTTGACGTAGTAGCGGGTTGGTCCCGACTTACGAAGGAGTTTGAAGCCAGACCGCTCGTGCGGTCTGCATGCGTCCGGTTGGCGGTCGTTGGGTGGAGATACATCCGCTTCATTGTCGTTGTGCCGGCGGTGGTTCGGTGAGTGCCGCCGATCCGACGACGGAGTTGGCCAGCGAGCTGATCTGAATTCCGTACCGCGTCTCAAGGTGGGTCTTGAGGTCGAAGTGTTCGAACGGGCGGGTACGCGCGAACGGCGATCTGTTGATCTGTTCCAGATCGGCGAGTGCTTGGGTGTACCGCTGCCCGGTCTCGCGTGCCCGTTCGCGGACGGCGCGTTTGAAACTGCCCTGTTTGGTCATGACAAGCCTTCTCGACATGTCCTCGCCCCCCAGCGACGCGACACTCGATACAGGCCTGGACACGAACAGTTGACCTTGAGGGCGGATTCCCCTTCGCCATCTCAACGACCCCGCTGGGGCAGGTCCTCAGAGGCTGGGCGTCGGCCGACGCCAAACCCCATCCTGCTAACGGTCGTGAAGCAATGTCAACAACGGACTCCTGTCGTTGACAACTCTGCCGCTGCCCGCTGAAGGGACCCCCTCGCGATTCACCGGGGTGCAACCGCGCGGCACAACGTTCCCCGATGATGGATCGCCCGCGAACTGCCCGGTCAACGGACCTTGCCGCATGATCAACGGGCACGCGGACCCAAACGACAAGCGCCCGGTTCTGGATCCTGTCCGGGCGGCCCGTCGGATCGCGCTACTCCGGCCTACCTCGCGACGCTGTTCGACCTGACCCCGACTTCGTTCCCGGCCTCGGCTACGCCGACCACGCGATTATCGTGGCCGCAGTACTGCGCAGCTCGTACGCCGTGCCGGACTACCCGCAGTACAGCAACACTGGCCCGGGACCGACGACGGATTCGCAGCAGTCCGCGCGCTCACCGGCCTCAACAACATCAGCCCCAGGTAAGGCGCACGGCTGTTCGCCGCTGGTGACAGCGTTCTACGGTACCTCGACTCCGGGGAGATCGACATCGACCCTTCAAGCTGCAGGGGTGTTGAAAACGATCGCTTCTCAACAACCCTTAGATAGTTCGCGACTCGGGTGATGGGTAGACGAGGGTCATCTTTGCACGTAGCCAAGAGCGCCGCCTGCAGACGGGATCGGGCCGGAGGCAACCGTCCAGGAGCGGTTTACACAGCAGTACGTGCGTAGGGAGTGACGAGGGGCCATTCAATGTCGACGGCGAGGGCCTCGTTGACGTAGTTGGTGAAGATGTTGCGGACGACGTTCGCGACGACCTCGATTATCTCCTCGTCGCTGAGGCCCGCACTGCGGGCGTGGGCGAAGTCGTCCTCGCTGACGTGGCCGCGATCCTGGGTGATGGCCACGGTCAGGCGTAGAATCGCTGCGGACTTCGGGTCGGCGCTCTCGCCACGCCGGGCGGCGTCGATCTCCTCTTCCGGGAGCTTCGCCACGTTGCGGGACACCATGGTGTGCGCCGACAGGCAGTAGGAGCAGCCGTTCAACTCCGCCACCGCGAGCGCGATCCGTTCCTGGTCTGCGGCACGCAGCACGCCTTCCTTCAGCGCACCGAACAGGCCGAGGAATCCCCGGAGCGAGGCGGGGCTGTTCGCCAGGGCCTTGGCCATGTTGGGGACCACGCCCATGGTCTGCTTCGTCGCCGCCAATTGGTCGGCGGCTGCTCCGGTTGCAGTAGCTGGGTCGATCAGGTTCACACGGGTCATCAAAGGTCACCTCTCGGACAGAGCGAACAGAACTGTTCGTTCGATTGATGGGACCGTAGATCCCGCTGTCCAGAGTTGTCAAACAGAACTGTTCGTTCGATACTGGGGAACATGAGGAAGACAGGGGTACCGCCGGTCTGGGAACGTCTACTGGACACGGCCGACTTGCTGTTCTACGCCGAAGGCATCCGGGCGGTGGGCATCGACCGGGTGATCGCCGACAGCGGCGTGTCGAAATCCACGATGTACGTGCATTACCGCACCAAGGAGGACCTTGTCGAGGCCTACCTACGACGCCGCACCGACACCTGGCGGGCCCACGTCGAAGCCGCAGCCCGCTCCAGCGCCGAAGACCCCACAGATCGAGCCCTGGCAGTGTTCGACGTGTTCCACGAACAACTGTCGGCGCCGCACTACCGAGGCTGCCCCTTCATCAACGCCGCCGCCGAATACCCTCACCACGAAGGCATCCGGCAGACCATTGCCTACCACCGCGCCTGGCTCCAGGGCCTGTTTCCCAGCCTCCTCGAGGCTCGCGCGGAGCCCGCTCTGGCCGCCGCGCTCGTCCAGCTCATCGACGGCGCCGTGACCGCTGCCCACCTCGACCACGACCGCCACGCCGCCCAAACCGCCAAGGCGACGGCCCGACTGCTCCTTTGACAGCCCGGCAGCACACCTTCCAAGCGTCCGGTGGTGTTCGTCGAGATCGCGGCCGTCTCCACTCCTCAATGCGCCGGGTTAGTACGGCAGCCGTAGTTCGTGATCTTTGGTCGGGGTGGCTTGTCGGCGCTGGTAGTGGCTGGTTCGGGCGCGGTGTTGGTGTCGGCGTCTCCTGGTCGACCAGTGCAGCCGGTGTCGCAGGTCTTGTATCGGCTCGACGATGAGTGTGTTGAACAGGCGGTGGATCTCGTTGCAGGTCAGTGCAATCAGGTCTGGTGGTGTAGTGGTTTCGGCTCGTTCGGTCGCGGTGAGGAAGGCGTAGGCGAGCATCGCGAGGATGGTCCAGCGGTGCCAGCTGTCCCAGCGGCGGACCTGGTGCTGGTCGAGCCCGGTGAGGGGCTTGCTCGCCTGGAACGATTCCTCGACCGTCCAGCGGCGGCCGGCGACGCGGACCAGTTCACGCAGCGGCAGCGGTGCCGGTGACCAGCAGCGGTAGTAGGCGAGCTCGCCGGTGGCGTTGTTGCGGCGAATCAGCTGGACGGCTACGACAGCCCACCAGTATCAAGCCCCTACTCGTGCAGGCAGGCAGGCCGATCCGGTGCCGGCCCCGCGCACCGCGGTGTGCTCATCCAGCAGCGCGGGCCTGCCCGTAGGAGAGCCGGGCGAAGCCGCTGGTCCACACACAGTTGTCGGCTTGAGCCAGGCGTGCCGTCCCGGCCGGGGAACTGCTCAGGCGACGCCGACGAGAGTGCGGCTGGTGGGGAGGAGGGTGAAGAAGTGGGCGGCTGCGTCGGCGAGGCGCAGGGAGCCGGCCTCGTGGCGGGTCCAGCCGAAGAGGAGTTCGCCGTCGAGGACGCGTTCGGCTAGCGGAACGGCGTACGCGCTGAGGGTGACGCGGTTGGGTCCGGTCTGCGGGTGATGGTCACCGCAGCCGCACTCGGCTGCGATCACGACCGAGGTGAGCGCCTCGGGGGCGTAGTGCCGCAGCCGGAGCGTCGTACCGCGGGCGGCGAAGCGGACGATCGTCGCGTCCGGCAACTGCACGAGCACGTCGACCGGTACCGCGACCGAGCCTGGCAGCAGGCGGAGTCCGTTGGACGCGAGGAGATCAGCGAAAGCCTGGAGATTCATGAAGAAGAGATCCTGTGGGTGCTGGTGTCGGCGGGCGGGCCTGGGGAAAGGGCAGGGCCTCGCGCGCCTCAGACGGCGCGCGTCAGCGACAACAACAGCAACACAGCGAGATACGCATGCGGAAGATCATGGCAGACCCCTCCGCAACCATCCAAACACCGCCCGCCATCTGAGACACCCGTCCGCACCAGCCATCGCGCTGCCCCGACGGCGATCGCTTTGTCCCAGCACCACCTGCACGCGATCCGCGAAATCCGCGCCGATCCAGTACTGCGGGGCCAGCGAGCCGCTGCCTGTTCGGCCCGCAGACATCCCAATCCCGGCTTGTTCCAGCAAACCCCGGCTTGTTCCAGCAGACACCGGCGCGGCCTGGTCAACCAGGCGACCGACACCGTCCTCCTGCCACACGGTCATCCGTGCTGATCACGGTCAATCTGAATTGGCTCGCCTGGCTCGCGTCGGGGCGGATAGCGTTTGGGTTCCGGTGCAGATTGGGAGGTGCTGACATGGCCAGCAAGTTCACCGAGCTTGCGATCGACTGTGCCGATCCTGGTGCTCTGGCCCGGTTCTGGTGTGCGGTCCTCGACTACGAGGTGGAGGAAGAGGACGAGGACTACGTCTCCATTCGTTCCCCGCTGGCGCCCGAGGGCAGAACCCGCCCCGGGCCGGTGCCGCCGACGTTGGCCTTCGCTCACGTGCCCGAGGGCAAGACCATCAAGAACAGGCTGCACCTCGACCTCAACCCAACCGACAGAGACCAGTCCGAAGAGGTCAGCCGCGTCTTGGACCTAGGTGCCCACCACGCCGACGTCGGCCAGGGTGACGTCAGCTGGGTCACCCTCACCGACCCAGAAGGCAACGAGTTCTGCATCCTCGCCACCCGCCTCACCTAACCCACGCGAGTGTGCCTTGTCAGGTAGTTCAAGCAGGAGCACCTGCAGACAGTTCGACCAGCCCGGCGCGGGTTTCGCCGGGCTCTTCGGACTGCACAAGTTCCTTGATCAGCTCAGCTGATCAACCTGCCTTTAGTCGGCTTTTTTGCCGAACATGATTTCGTCCCAGCTTGGGACGCTGGCTCGCTTCGAGGCGCGCTTGGCGGGCTTCTTCTTCGGTTCGGCCTCGGCGGGCTGGTCGGTCTGGGCCGCGACAGGTGCAGGCTCAGTTGGACGGGGCTCCTCGGGGCGCGCCTCGTCGGGCTGGGCGGGGGCTGCTCCGGCTGCCCTCGCTGCCATCTCGCGGGGGTCGCCAGGTCGTGCCTGCCGTGGGTCGCCGGGGCGTGCTGGCCGGGGATCGGCCGGACGCGGTGCGGACCGGCGCTCTTCGGCAGCCGAATCAGCCGGACGTTCCTCGGCCTGCTGCTCCTGAACTGAACGACCCTGAACTGAACGACCCTGGGTCGAACGCTCCTCGTTGGAACGCTCGTGAGCCGGAGTTTGCTGAGCTGAACGCTCCTGGGCTGGACGCCCCTGGGCGGGAGCTTGCTGGGCCGAACGCTCCTGCGTCGGACGCTCCTGAGTGGAACGCTCCTGGGCCGGAGGTTGCGATGTCTGGCGCTGTTGAGGGGCTGAGGTTGGGCGCTCTGGGGTGGGCGGTGTCGCTGGTGCGATTCGGCGTTCGGTGAAGCGGTTTTCGGGGGCGGCTGCGCGCTCTTCCAGCGGGGCCGGCGGGGCGGTCTCGAGCGGCGGTTGTGTCGGGCGCTCGACTGCCCGTACTGCGGGGCGCACGCTTGGCGGCTGCTCGATCGGGACGTTGATCAGTGTCGGCTCTTCGTCCTGGCTCGGCACCGAGTGCACTCGTCGCGGACCGCGGTCGTCTTCACCGGGCATCCCGGAGCCACGCGAACTATCACGCGATCCATCTCGCGCGACGTCGCGGCCGGCGTCCCGACCGGGGCCACGGTTGAACTCACGGCCGGGCTCGTGTCCGTAGTCGGGAGCGTGATCCCTGCCGAATCCCCGGCCGGTGTCGCGGTTGGCGTCCCGGTCCGACTGGTGTGCCCGGCCGCGGGGGAGGCTGATGGTGTCCTCGAAGCCGGCCTCGTAGCTGTCGGCGCCGTGGTCCGGCGCGATGCTCAGGTCGAAGTCGGCGACCGCGGTCAGCCGTCGCTCGGAAGTCGGCTGCGGCGCGATCACCTGGGCCTGCTCGCCGACCAGCCAGCGAGCCTCGTCGTCGTCCGGGACTGCATACCGTCCAGGCGCGTCGTAGGCGAACATCGCGATCTTCTCGTCGCCCGGGTCATCCGCGCTCGGGTCGACGAAGTACGAGACGCGGACGGCCCAGCGGCCGTCGTCGCGACGCCAGGCGTCCCACTCGGCCGAGGCCGGGTCGACGCCGCGGATCCGTAGTCGTTCGGTCACCCAGGCGCCGAGGTTGCGGGTCGGGGCGTCGCCGCCACCACGGCGCCGGACGGAGGCGCGCTGGGCAAGGCTCGCGACGTGATCGCGCTCGGCCAGGACCGGGCCGGCGAAAGCCATCACCCGTTCCATCGGCATCTGCGCGACGGCGGCGACCGCCTCGGGACTTTCACCGGCTCGGATCCGAGCCTGGATGTCTCGTGGGCGGAGCGCGCTCTCCATTTGAATCTCCAGCTGGCCGAGTCGGGCACGGTCGCCGCGCAGGGCCGCACGCAACCGGTCGTCGACCGGTACGGCGAACTCCTCACCCGTCTCGGCCACGGCCAGGATGAGCGTCTTGCCATCCTGGCTCAGCCCAACGAGCCTCGCCTCGCGCATTGCCTGTGTTCTCCTGTGCGGTTCTTGACAGTCTCTCCCGATACGTACGCCTCCACCAAGACCGGCGCGCCGTGCCCGCCGGTCATTGTGGAGGTTATGTCACAAAGCCCTATCTTGCCTGCTCAGAAGGGCCCCTGTCGTCACACCAGTCACACTAGCCACAACCCCGGGTGACCGTGACACCGCGGTCAGTCGAACGGGTACGCCAACCGGACGGCAAGCGCGCGCTTGAGGTCGTCCGCTTCGTCGCCGACGGCCCGCCGGATGCCGGCCGCCACCGACTCGTCCGCTGCCAGGTCCTCGGCCAGCCGGACCACCCGCTCCTCGATCGCGTACCGCGGGAACGCCAGGCCGGCGCTGCGGGCGACGACCCAGCCGGAGCGAAGCTTCTCGGTCCCGGCGATCTCGGCGAAGTACCGCTCGACGTACGGCGCGGTGACGTCGGCCTGACTCGGGTGCCAGAAGCCCGTGCTGGCGGCGTACAGGTCGTAGTTGGCCACGTCCGCGTCGGTCGCGATCAGCTCCCAGGCGCGTTCCTTCGCCTCGGGCGTCGGGAGGGCTGCCCGGCACTCGGTGGCGTGCACCTGTCCTTCGGAGGAGTGGTCGCGCTCGAGCTCGGCGTCGATCTCCGCGTCGCCGATCGCACCGAGCCGGGCCAGCTGCTGCGTGACGTCCCAGCGCAGCTCGGCGTCCACGGCAAGACCGTCCGGTACGCCGGTGCCCGCGAGCCAGCCCTTCAGCTGGTCCGCGTCGGCCGAGACCCGCACCAGGCCGCGGACCACGGAGAGCTGCAGGCTGCTCCCGGCGGGAGTCGACCCGACCCGAGCCGCGAGGACCTCGGCCAGCTGTCCACGGTGCGGCCCGTACGGGAGGTAGCCGCCCAGCAGCCGGAACAGCGCCCAGTTGACCATCGTTGTGACAGCGATGTCGCTGTCCTCTTGGGGGAGCGCCGCGAGCACAACGTCGAAGCCGAGTCGCGGGTCGAGCTCGGCGTCCGCGATCGCGTCACGGAGACTGTTCAGGATGACCGCCCGGGTCACGCCGTCCTCGATCTTGGGCATGACCGCGGTCAGTCGGCCGAGGCTGTCGGCGTCGAGCCGGATCTTGGCCCAGGTGTCGTCGGCCGCGTCGGGCACGATCACGGCGATCGACGGGTCCAGCTCGACCTCGACCTCATCGGCGTCCAGCAGCACCGGCACCGAGATGCCTCGGCCGTTCTCGTCGTAGCCGCCGACGGTCAGCTTGTGCGGGCGGTTCGCGGGACTGGCGGCCGGTGCGATCCGGCGCAGCTTCACCCCGGTCGCGGTCCGCTCGGCGCTGATGGTGTCGACGCCCGGAGTACGGAGCCAGTTCTGGGCCCAGGCCTCGAGGCCGACCGCGCCGGCCTCGGTCCACTTCTCGACCAGGTCGGCGAAGGTCGCGTTGCCGAACTCGTTGGCGTTGATGTGCGCGCGAACGCCGGCCAGGAAGACGTCGTCACCCAGGTAGGCCGCGAGCTGCTTCAGCACGGCGGCGCCCTTCGCGTACGAGATGCCGTCGAAGTCGTCCAGCGACGCGAGCGCGTCCTTGACCGCGTCGGCCGCGACCGGGTGCGTCGACGAGCGCTGGTCGGCCTGCAAGCCCCACCACTTGCGGATGAAGGCGAAGTCGATCCAGTTGTCGGTGTACTTCGTCGCGGCGGTCGAGACCCGGTGGGCCATGTACTCCGCGAACGACTCGTTCAGCCACAGGTCGTTCCACCACTGCATGGTGACGGTGTCGCCGAACCACTGGTGCGCCATCTCGTGGACGACCGTTCGGGCGCGGCTGCTGCGCTCGCCGTCCGTCACCGCCGAGCGGAACACCATCGCGTCGCGGAACGTCACGCAGCCCGGGTTCTCCATCGCGCCGGCGTTGAACTCCGGCACGAAGGCCTGGTGGTACTCACCGAACGGGTACCGGTAGCCGAACAGCCGGTGGAACTCGTCGAAGGCCTGCTTGGTAACGGTGAAGAGGTCCTCGGCCTCGCGGTCCAGCGCCTCCCCGAGGGACTGCCGTGACACCAGCCCGAGCGGGATGCCGTCGTGGGAGTCGAGGATCTGGTGGTACGGCCCAGCGACCAGCGTCACGAAGTACGTCGACAGCGGCTTGGTCTCGGCCAGTTCCCACCGGCCTGGGGAGACCTGGGTGGCGGCACCGTTGCCGAGCACGATCCACTCCGGCGGCGCGGTCACCTTGACCTTGTACGGCGCCTTCAGGTCGGGCTGGTCGAAGCAGGCGTAGATCCGGGGGGCGGCGTCGAGGAAAGACATCGCGTAGAGGTAGGTGAGACCGTCCGCGGCGTCGACGCTGCGGTGCAGGCCCTCGCCGTCGTTGGAGTAGAGCATCGAGGCGACGACGACGAGTTCGTTCTCCGCGATCAGGCCGGTCAGTGCGAGCCGTCCGTCACTCAGCCCGGCCACGTCGACTGCCTCGCCGTTCAGCGTCACCGACGTCAGTTCATCGGGTTTGACGTCCAGGAAACTGGACTGGCTGGTGGCCGAGAACACGATCCTGGTGGTGGAGCCGAAGGTGCGGTCTCCGCGGGTCAGGTCGAGATCGACGTCGTACGAGTGGACGGTGAGCGAGGCGGCCCGGGTACGGGCGCCGTCGACGGTAAGGCTCGGCATGTCCTGCACTCTATGCGGTCCCCGAACTTGGTGACACTGACCCGAACAGGACTCGGTGACGACCTCTCCATGACCTGCCGATGCACCTCGATAAGGTTTGCTCATGACCGACATGGAGTACCGGCAGCTGGGCGATTCCGGTCTGACCGTCAGTGTGGTCGGACTGGGTTGCAACAACCTCGGCCGCAGGCTGGGCGCGGACCGGGCGGCCGCGGTGGTGAACGCGGCAGTGGACGCGGGCATCACCCTCTTCGACACCGCCGACATCTACGGCCTCGGCAGTGAGCACGGCACCAGCGAGGAGCTGCTCGGCCAGGCACTCGGAAAGCGTCGCGCCGATGTGGTCATCGCAACCAAGTTCGGTGGCGACATGCACGGCGAGAACGGCCCGGACTGGGGTGTGCGCGGTTCCCGCCGCTACATCCGCAAGGCGGTCGAGTCGAGCCTGCGCCGGCTCGGGACCGACTGGATCGACCTCTACCAGCTGCACTTCCCCGACCCGGTGACGCCGATCGAGGAGACGCTGGCCGCGCTCTCCGAGCTCGTTGCTGAGGGCAAGGTTCGGTACATCGGCAGCTCGCAGTTCGCCGGCTGGCAGGTCGTCGACGCCGACTGGGCGGCGCGCACGTCCGGGTCGGAGCACTTCATCAGCGCGCAGAACCGGTACTCGCTGCTGGAGCGCGACGTCGAGGACGAGCTGATCCCCGCCTGCGAGCATCTCGGCATCGGCGTACTGCCGTTCTTCCCGCTCTCCTCAGGCCTGCTCACCGGCAAATACAAGCGTGGCGAGGCAGCCCCTGAAGGCAGCCGGCTGGCGACGCAGCCGGACCGGCTGAGCTCGGCCGACTTCGACCGGATCGAGGCGCTGGAGACCTTCGCGGCCGAGCGTGACCTCACCCTCATCGACGTCGCCATCGGCGGTCTCGCCGCTCAGCCGGCGGTCGCCTCGGTGATCGCCGGCGCCACGAGTCCGGAGCAGATCGAACAGAACGTCGCCGCCGGTCTGTGGAGTCCGACTCCTGCGGACCTGGCGGCCTTGGACGAGCTGACGTGACCCTGATCCTGCTGCCGCCGTCCGAAGGCAAGACGGGCCGCTCTCGCGGCAAGTCGGTCGACCTGCCGACGCTGTCGTTCCCGGAGCTCAACGAGGTGCGCGAAACCGTGCTCGACTCGCTCGCCAAGGTGAGTTCCTCGAGCGACGCGTACGGCGTACTGGGTGTTGGCCCGTCGCTGCAGCAGGAGGTCGAGCGGAACACCCGGTGGCGGACCGAGCCCGCAGTACCGGTCTCCGAGCTGTACTCCGGTGTCCTGTACGACGCTCTCGGCTACTCCACCTTGTCGCCTGGGTCGAAGCGTCGCGCGGGTGCTCGCCTGCTGGTGGTGTCGGCGGCCTGGGGTGCTCTGCGGATGGCGGACCGCGTACCGCCGTACAGGCTGTCGATGGGTACGACGTTGCCCGGGCTCGGGCCGCTCGCGTCGGTCTGGCGGGATCCGCTCGCGGCTTCGCTCGACGCGGCAGCCGCGAACTCGGTGATCGTCGATTGCCGCTCGTCGACGTACGCCGCGGCCTGGCGTCCCAGCGGCGAGCAGGCTGCCAAGTGGGTCGCTGTGTCGGTGGTGCGTGAACGCGGGGGAGTGCGGTCGGTGGTGTCGCACAACGCGAAGCACACTCGTGGGTTGGTGGCCCGGCATCTGCTGGAGTCGGGCAAGGATCCGGGAACGCCGCGAGCACTCCACAAGCTGATCTCGGAGCTCTGGAACGCCGAACTCGACCGTACCGGCGCCGGCTGGACGCTGACCGTGGTGGAACACGACTGACCTTCATCAGGCATTCACCGGTAAGTGGTTTCCGGGGGCCTCGTAGCGGGGAAGGGTTGGGCAACGCAGCTCGTCAGGGGGGCACCGCCCAAACCTCGGAGGCCTGAAGATGCGTCGTCTACTCGCATGCCTTACCACCGCCGCCACTGTCACGGCGACGGTCGTCATCGCCGCTCCAGCAGTGGCTTCGCCACCAACGCCGCCGTCAGCCAGTACCGCGGCGACCGAGTTGGCGACCCTGACCGTGAAGACAGAAGGAACCACCACCGGCTACAGCCGCGACAAGTTCCCGCACTGGCACAACGTGTCCGGCACCTGTGACACCAGGGAAGAAGTACTGAAACGCGACGGGACCGGCGTCACGGTCGACAGCGCCTGCCAACCGACGGCCGGCAAGTGGACCAGCGTGTACGACGGTGTCGTCATCACCGACAGTTCCGACGTGGACATCGACCACATCGTGCCGTTGGCCGAGGCGTGGAAGTCAGGTGCGAGCACCTGGACCACCGCCAAGCGGGAAGAGTTCGCGAACAACCTCACCATCTCGCAGCTGATCGCGGTCTCCGCGTCGAGCAACCGCTCCAAGGGCGACCGGGACCCGGCCTCCTGGCAGCCGACGAACGTCTCGATCCACTGCATCTACGCCCGCTACTGGATCTCGGTGAAGTACACCTACAAGCTCTCCCTCCAGTCGGCCGAGAAGACCGCGCTCCAGTCGATGCTCGACGCCTGCTGACGCCGGAGGCAGGCGAGTTCGGCACGCGGGTAGGCCGATCCGATGGGACGATGAGACGAACACGCGCCACCGGCCATCGTCGCAGGAGGCAGGATGAGCGAGAGTTCGAGTGCGGCAACGACGACCCACGATCGTCCCGAGCTGAAGCGGGTGATGGGGCCCGGCCTGCTGTTGCTCTTCGTGGTCGGCGACATCCTTGGTACCGGTGTGTATGCGCTGACCGGCAAGGTCGCGGGCGAGGTCGGCGGTGCCGTCTGGCTCCCGTTCCTGTGTGCGTTCGTGGTCGCGATGCTGACGGCAACGAGTTACCTGGAGCTCGTCACGAAGTACCCGAAGGCCGGTGGCGCGGCGGTCTACACGCACAAGGCGTTCGGAATCCACTTCCTCACCTTCCTGCTCACCTTCGCGGTGATGTGCTCCGGACTGACCTCGGCGTCGAGCGCGTCGAAGGCCTTCTCGGAGAACTTCTTCAAGGCGGTGAAGATCGACTCCTCGCACGGCTCGATCCTGATGATCACCGCACTGTCGTTCATGGCTTTGATAGCCCTGGTCAACCTTCGCGGCGTCGGCGAGAGCGTCAAGGCGAACGTCGTACTGACGCTGATCGAGCTGACCGGTCTGCTGATCGTGATCGGGGTCGGCGCCTGGGCGCTGGCCAACGGTGACGGCGACCCGGCGCGGCTGACCGACTTCAGTACGCCGGCCGGCGAGTCGCCGTTCAGCGCGGTCACCTCGGCGACGGCACTGGCGTTCTTCGCGATGGTCGGCTTCGAGGACTCGGTGAACATGGCCGAGGAGACCAAGGACCCGGTCAAGATCTTCCCCAAGATCATGTTGCTCGGGCTCAGCATCACCGGCGTGATCTACGTCCTGGTCGCGATCTCGGCCGTCGCCCTGGTGTCGCCGGACGAGCTGAACAAGGGGGCCACCCCACTGCTGAAGGTGATCCAGGCCGGCGCGCCCGGGTTCCCGCTCCAGATCTTCGCCTGGATCACGATGTTCGCGGTGGCCAACTCGGCGCTGATCAACATGCTGATGGCGAGCCGGCTGCTCTACGGCATGTCCCACGAGAAGGTGCTGCCGGGCCCGCTCGGCCGGGTGCTGCACAAGCGCCGTACGCCTTGGGTCGCGATCCTGTTCACGACCCTGCTCGCGTTCTTCCTGATCGGGTACGCCGACCTCGCGGCCCTCGGCGGGACGACGGCATTCCTGCTGCTCTGCGTGTTCGCCATCGTCAACGTGGCGGTTCTCGTACTGCGCCGTGACCAGGTAGAGCACAAGCACTTCCACGCGCCGACCGCGTTGCCGGTGCTGGGTGTCGTGCTCTGTGTGTATCTGGCGAGCCCGTTGTCGGGTCGTGCGTCGGACGACTACAAGATCGCGGGCTGGCTGATGCTTGTCGGCGTCGGTCTGTGGGCGGTCACCTGGTCGCTGAACAAGTACGTCTTCAAGCGGAAGTCCGACTTCGACCCGAGCCACCTGGACCACAGTGGGCCGGTCAACTGAGGGTGGTGTCTGCAGTCGTCTCGGTCTCCCACCGAACCCAGCGATTCCCTCGAACACGTCCTCGTCCAGGACAAGTCCACCGGCGACTTGATCGACCACGCCCTGTGCGCCCAGCGATCCTCCTGACAGGGAGCCGCGGTCAGGTGACGTCTGGGTCGGGGGGAGGGCCGGCGGGGACCACCGAGGGGTGCACCGGGCCGGCGGGCTGCAGGGGCCGGACCGGGAGGAGGGCGGCGAGGATGACGGTGCCTAGGGCAACCAATCCGAGGGCTGCCGCGATCCAGCCGAGTTCCGGGTAGCCGGCCCCGGCGTCGATCGCCAGCCCGCCGAGCCACGGGCCGATCGTGATGCCGACGTTGAAGGCGGAGAAGTTGATCGCGGTGGCGAACGTCGGCGCCTGTCCGGCCAGGCTGAACACCCGGGCGTTCAGCGCGGGATTGACCGCGAAACCGAACCCGCCGAGCAGGAAGATCGTCCCGATCGCCACCACCGGGGTGCCGGCCCAGAGCGCGAGCGCCGCCGAAAGGACGACCAGCCCGGTGATACCGACCGACAGCGTGCGGAACGGCGTGGCGTCCGCAGTACGGCCGCCCAGGGTGATTCCGATCAGCGAGCCCACGCCGTACAGGGCAAGGACGCCGGGAATGGCACCTGGCCGCAGCCCGGTCGCCTCGGTCAGCAGCGGGGCGAAGTAGCTGAAGATCACCAGGATCGCTGCGGTGACCAGCGCGGTCGTCGCATAGGACAGCCACAGTCTCGGATTGGCCATCGCACGGATCTCCTCGCGCAGGCGGGGAGCGCTCTCCGGATCGGGTGCGCCGCCCGGGATCGTCCCTAGCACGCCGGCCATCGCGAGGATCGACAACGCCGCGACGGTCCAGAACGCCGCCCGCCAGCCGAGATGCTGGCCGATCACCGTCCCGGCAGGCAGCCCGACGATAGTGGCGATCGTGAGTCCACCGGCGACGACGCTCATCGCCTTGGCCCGGCTGTTGCGGGGGACCAGCCCGACTGCCGTGACGGCCGCGACCGCCCAGAAGCCGGCGTACACGAATGCGCCGAGGACGCGGGTCACCAGCAGTACGTCGTAGTTCGGGGTGAGTGCCCCGGCCACATGGGTGAGCGCGAAGATCGCGAGGAAGACCAGCAACGCCGTCCGCCGGGGCCAGCGCAACGTGACCACCGCGAGCACCGGTGCGCCGATCAGCATGCCGACCGCGAAGGCGGAGATCAGCAGCCCCGCCGCCGGGATCGACACGCTCAGGTCGTCGGCCATCTCGGGCAACAGTCCGGCCAGCATCAGCTCGGACGTGCCCTGGGCGAAGATGGCCAGCCCCAGGATGTAGACAGCGATCGGCATCCAGAATCCCCCTCAAGATTCGGGTCGTGCGTCGGTCGGCCGGCCCGAGGCGCGGCCGGACGATCCTTCCCACAGTCCCCGACTTCAGTCTGGCGCAGATCCCTCCGTCACACCGCGCCACGCCTGCGGTACCCATTGTGACGTATCCCGCCCTCATCCCGCAGGTCCGGTCTCACCACCTGTGGACAACCGCTCGAAGCGGCCGTGGAAACGCTGGCCGGAGATGCCGGGGTTTGGCGGGATCGGGCATCGTTGAGGCATGAGTTTCCAGACTCCGGCTCGCAAGACCGGCAGTGTCGTCGACACGGCCCGGATCAGCAGCGGGATCAAGCTGCTGATCGCGCTCGTCGGGCTGATGTGGATCAGTGAGATCGTCGACACCGCACTGCACGGTCGGCTCGATCAGTACGGGATCATCGCCCGCGAGCCGGACGGTCTGTTCGGGATCATCACGGCGCCGTTCCTGCACCTCGGCTTCGGGCACCTGATCTCGAACACGCTCCCGCTGGTCACCCTGGGTGCGATCATCGCGATCAGCGGCGCCCTGCGGCTCTTCTCCGTGACGGCGATCGTCACCACCATCGGCGGTCTCGGTACCTGGCTGATCTCGCCGCCGCACACCATCACGATCGGTGCGAGCGGGCTCGTCTTCGGGTACGCCGCATACCTGATCGCGCGCGGCATCTTCAACCGCCGCCTCGGCCAGGTGGCGGTCGGCGTACTCGTGATCCTTGTCTGGGGCAGTGCGCTGCTCGGCGGCCTACTCCCGCAGGACGGCATCTCCTGGCAGGGTCACCTTTTCGGCGGCATCGCAGGCATCCTCTCCGCCTGGATCCTCGCCGACGACCGCAAACCCGATCCGCGCCCCGTCATCTAGCCGGTTCCCGCCCCATCGTCTGACGGCGCGAAGGTCAGGCGAGGGTGGTGGGGTCCGTGTTGGCGCCGCAGATGATGACGATGACGCGCTCGCCGGGCACAGGCTGGTAGGCCCCCGTGCTCAGTGCGGCGTAGGCGACGGCCGCTCCGTGCTCGACCGCGAGGTGGTACTCGTGCCACAACTCGTTGCGCGCAGCAACGATCATCTCCTCCGCGACCAGCACCGACCCGAAGTCGTACCGCCGCGCCGCCTCGAACGCCAGCGACCCCAGCCGCCGCGCCCCGTGCGAATCCGCTGCCAGCCCGCCGACCCGTACGTCGACCGGCTCACCCGCCTCGAGCGCGCGATGCAACGTCGGCGCCAGTTCGGGCTCCACCCCGATCACCCGAGCGCGATCTTCCAGCGCGGTCGCGATCCCGGCGATCAGCCCGCCCCCACCGACGGCCACCAGAACGGTGTCGAACCCGTCGACCTGGTCGAGCAGCTCCAACCCGAGCGTGCCCTGCCCCGCGACGACCTCCGGCTGATCGAACGCGTGCACCAGCAACGCCCCCGACTCCTCACACGCTGACATCGCGGCCTCATACGCCTCGGCGTACTCACTCCCGACCTGAACCACATCCGCATCAAGCGTGCGCAACCGCGCCACCTTGGGAGCCGGCGCGGTCTCGGGCACGAAGATGCGAGCCGGTACGCCGAGTTCGCGCGCGGCGTACGCGGCGGCCAGACCCGCGTTCCCGCCAGAGGCCGCGACGATCCCCTGACCGGTGAGAGCGCCCTGTTCCTTCGCGCTCAGCAACCGGTTGAAGGCGCCTCGCGGTTTGAAGGAGCCGACGTGCTGCAGCAACTCGAGCTTGAACGTCAGCGTCGGCGTCACCCGCAACACCGGCGTACGCCGTATCCGCCCATCGATCCGCCGTGCGGCCGCCACCACGTCAACCCGCGAAACCGTCATGCCCCAACCCTCGCACACTCCTTACAACGCCCGCCGGGTAGATGGCTGGCCGTGGGGGCGAGCTTGTGCGGGTCAGGAATGGTAGTGAGTAGTACGCAAGCGGCTTCGGGTGATGGAGGCGAACTGATGGGCGCGTACGACGAGAACTACCGCCGGAGTCTGGCGGATCCGGAAGGGTTCTGGCTGGAGGCTGCCGCGGCGATCAGCTGGACGCGCTCTCCGACCCGCGCGCTCGACGACTCGGCGGCGCCGCTCTACCGGTGGTTCCCCGATGGCGAGCTCAACACGTCGTACAACGCCCTCGATCGGCACGTCGAGAACGGGGACGGAGAGCGCTCCGCGCTGATCTACGACTCTCCGGTGACGGGAACGACGCGCACCTTCACGTACGCGGAGCTTCGCGACGCGGTTGCCGTGTTTGCCGGAGCGCTCAGGTCGTTGGGCGTCGGGAAGGGTGACCGCGTCATCGTCTACATGCCGATGATCCCCGAGGCGGTGATCACGATGCTGGCGTGTGCCCGCCTCGGCGCCGTTCACTCGGTCGTCTTCGGCGGATTCGCGCCGAAGGAGCTGGCCGCGCGGATCGACGACGCCACTCCGAAGGTGATCGTCGCCGCGTCCTGCGGGATCGAGCCGACCCGCGTGGTCGAGTACAAGCCGATCGTCGACGAAGCGATCGAGCTCGCTAGCCATCGGCCCGACCACACCATCGTGCTGCAGCGCGAGAACGCGCCCGGGAAACTCGGAGAGCGCGATCTTGACTGGGAAACGCTGATCTCGGACGCGACGCCGGCAGACCCGGTCCCGGTGGCCGCGACCGATCCGCTCTATGTGCTCTACACGTCCGGAACGACCGGGAAACCGAAGGGTGTCGTCCGCGACAACGGCGGCCATGCCGTCGCGCTCGCCTGGTCGATGAGCGCCGTCTACGACATCGGCCCGGGTGATGTCTGGTGGACCGCCTCCGACGTCGGCTGGGTCGTCGGCCACTCGTACATCGTCTACGCACCGCTGCTCGTGGGCGCGACCACGATCTTGTACGAAGGCAAGCCAGTCGGTACGCCGGACGCGGGCGCCTTCTGGCGAGTGATCGCGCAGCATCACGTGAAAGCGCTCTTCACCGCTCCGACCGCGCTCCGGGCTATCAAGAAGGTCGACCCGGAGGCGGCCGAACTGGCGAAGTACGACCTCGATCGGTTCGCCACGCTGTTCCTCGCCGGCGAACGGCTCGACCCGGAGACGTACCACTGGGCGCACAGCAAGCTCGGCGTACCGGTCGTCGATCACTGGTGGCAGACGGAGACCGGCTGGCCGATCGTGGCCAACCCACACGGCCTCGAACCATTGCCGACCAAGCCCGGCTCGGCCACGGTGCCGCTGCCCGGCTGGAACGTCCAGATCCTCGCTGCCGACGGAACCGTTCTGGCGGCGGGGGAGGAGGGGGCGATCGCGATCAGACTGCCGTTGCCGCCCGGTGCGCTGCCGACGCTGTGGGGCGACGACGCGCGCTACATCGACAACTACCTCAGTCAGTACGACGGGTACTACCTTACTGGCGACTCCGGCTATATCGATGCCGACGGCTACATCTTCGTGA
The DNA here is from genome assembly GCF_014217565.1 of Kribbella qitaiheensis. NCBI lineage: Bacteria > Bacillati > Actinomycetota > Actinomycetes > Propionibacteriales > Kribbellaceae > Kribbella > Kribbella qitaiheensis. The sequence goes on along the minus strand of NZ_CP043661.1, from coordinate 1,008,643 downwards.
TGGGCCGCACCGACGACGTCATCAACGTCGCCGGGCACCGGCTGTCGACCGGGAGCATGGAAGCGGTGCTGGCGGCGCATCCCGCGGTCGCGGAGTGCGCGGTGATCGGCGTACACGATGCCTTGAAGGGTCAGTTGCCACGCGGCTTCGTCGTACTGAAGGCGGGTGTGGAGATCTCGCCGGAGACACTGCAGGAGGAGCTGGTGGCTGCCGTACGGCGGGACATCGGGCCGGTGGCGGCGTTCCGAGAGGTGTCCGTGGTGGAGGCGCTACCGAAGACACGATCCGGCAAGATCCTCCGCAAGACAATGCGCGGAATAGCAGACGGCCGCGACGTCGCCATCCCCTCCACCATCGAAGACCCCGCCGTTCTCGAAACCCTCCGCCCCATCCTCCGCCACCCCTCCTGACTCCTCCGAGGCACAACGGCTGCTTACGTCCGAAGAACTGAAGGACACGTCCCTCCGCTTCTTCGGACGTAAGGAGGAGTTCGGCGTGACCGCGGCTGCTCCCGTCGCCGTCGCCGCTGCCCCGGGTGCCCCCGGCGCCGCTCCTGAAGAGCGTCTGCGCCATCGAAAGATGGCCTATGTCCGAAGAGGCGTGGGGCGGGACCCTCGGTTGTTCGGACGCAAGGGGTGCCTGGTGTGTGGACCGTCGACAGTTAGGCTCGGGGGTATGCGAGTTGTTATTGCGGGTGGACATGGACAGATCGCGCTGCGGTTGACCAAGCTGCTGGCCGCCGGTGGTCATGAGGCGGTCGGGCTGGTGCGGAATCCGGCGCACGAGGCCGACATCGCCGATGCTGGTGGCACTGCCGCGGTATTGGATCTCGAGAAAGCCGACCTCGCCGCGGTTGCCGAAGTACTGGCTGGTGCTGACGTCGCGATCTTCTCCGCCGGAGCCGGGCCGGGCAGCGGGAACGATCGCAAGGACACGGTCGACCGTGGCGCCGCGGCGTTGTTCGCCGAGGCAGCTGAGCGCGCCGGCGTACGAAGGCACATCCAGGTCGGCTCGATGGGCGCGGACCGCGTCGACGAGCTGGACCCGGATGACGGCTTCACGATCTACCTCCGTGCGAAGAAGGCGGCCGAGGACGACCTGCGCGGCCGCGACCTGGACTGGACCATCCTGCGCCCGGGAGCGCTCACCAACGATCCCGGCACCGGATTGGTCCTGATCGCCGACAAGACCGGCCGCGGCAGCGTCACCCGCGACGACGTGGCCGCCGTTCTTGCCGGACTCTGCGAAACCCCGGCCTCGATCGGCCGGACCCTGGAACTCATCGCCGGCGAGACACCCATCGCCGCCGCGCTGAGCAACCTCTGACAGTTGCTATCAGCAACAGATTGTGACGGACATGGGCGACGACAGCCTCCGGTCGATCAACTTCGAACGCACCGCGAACAGCAAGTATCTGGTCCACAACGTTCGCGGCGGCACGCTGTCCGTCGGATCGGGTGGTGAGACCGACACCGATTTCACCCCGGTGGAACTGCTGCTGGCCGCGATCGGCGCCTGCTCCGCGATCGATGTCGACGTCGTGGTGAGCCGCCGGGCCGAGCCGACCGAGTTCAGCGCGGTCGTGCGCGGCGACAAGATCCGCGACCCCGAGCAGGGCAACCGGATGGAGAACCTCGCCGTCGAGTTCACCATCCAATTCCCCGAAGACGAAGCCGGCGACAAGGCACGCGAGGCCCTACCCCGAGCGGTCAAGATGTCCCACGACCGCCTCTGCACAGTCAGCCGCACAGTAGAACTAGGCACCCCGATCCACACCACCGTCGTCGAAACCCCTCAGAGCTGACCCTCCATCTCACCCATGGTCCGGACGAACGCGCTCTCCAGGTCGACCTCGTAGGCATCCGCAAGCACGATCACCGACCAGAGGCAGTCGGCCAGCTCATGGGCGAACGCCTCGTCGAGGTCGGCTCGCGGACGCACGCCTTCCTTGCCCTGGACAAGCTTCGCGAGATCCCCGACGTCGCCGAGGAACCCCAGCATCAGTTCCTCGCGCGACCAGCTCCGCCCGTACCTCCGCTCCTCGAACGCCGCATACTTCCGTCGAACCACCCGGGCCCTGATCCACCAGCTCCGCGAACTCCATCCAGCGACGGTAGCGGTCAGGTGGTGATGGTGTGGCGGGTTAGGTGCCAGCCGGGGGTTCGGGTGGAGCGGAGGATTTCTTGGGTGGTGCGGATCTTGCGGGGGCTCATCCAGGATTGGGAGGGTTTGTGGAGGGCCCAGCCGGCGCCGAGGGTGACGGCCGCGTGCTGTACCGCACGGTTGTTGTCGCGCCAGACGAGCACAGTGCCCGGTACTTCGTCGCGCCCACCGCGCGTGGTGTGCTGATCAAGCCACGCGTCGAACGGTTCCCGCAGCATCCATTCCTCGGCTGCACCGTCAACCCCGGCCGCCGCCATCACCGTGCCGAAGCAGTTCGGTCCGCTCCCGTCCGGAAACGTCCCGGCCAGTTCTCTGGCGCGGGGGAGCGCTCCATCGGACGCGGACCACACAGACGTCGGTACTGCGCGATGCCGGCTCGGCCCGAAATCCTCACTCACGATGCGGGGGAGAACAACGGGAGCGACGTCACGTAGTACGGACTTCCACCAGACGAACCGATGCCCGTCTGCCTGCTGTGCGATGTCCTGCCCGAGCACCTCCCGCCAGGCGCGAACAGTCGGTACTGCGTCTCGGTCATGCGTCACCTGTGCACGCACCAACGCGCCTCGGGTCTGCCGCGGCAGTTCCATGAACCCCGCCTCGTCCAGCCAGACCGACTTCAACCGGCTGTCCAGGTTGTACGTCCGGTAGGTATCGCGCAGTTGCTTGTCGGGTTCCGCCGGCTCAGGCGACAACGACCACGCCTTGGCCTGCTTCGCTGTCACGAAGAAGGGCTGCCGATCCGGAGCGAGCCAATCGACCCACGAATTCAGCAGTCCGGGCGAAACCTCGATGTCGAGGACGTGCATCAAACCTCCGGCGGCGGCCCTTGCGGCCCCCGATAGGGCTGCGTCTGGCTGTACACGAGATTCGTAGTCGTACTCCCGAACTCGGTCAACTCGTTTACCAGCTGTTCGAGATGCGCCATCGACCCGGCCGCGACCTTCAACGTGTAGCAGTCGTCGCCGGTCGTCCGCAGACATTCGAGGAACTCGAACCGCTCCGCGAGCAGCTTCCGCAGCGGCTCATGCTTGTTCCCGGGATACTTCAGCCGTACTACGGCCAGCACGGCGAACCCGACCTTGGCCAGGTCGATGTCGGCCCGGTACCCGCTGATGATCCCGGCCGTCTCCAGTCGCTTCACCCGCTCGGTGGTTGCCGAAGCGCTCAGGTTCACCCGGCGACCCAGTTCGGTCAGCGGGATCCGTCCGTCGCGTTGCACCTCGACCAGGATGGCCCAGTCGGTCGGATCGAGAGTCTCGGTCATCCAGCCAAGATACCGGTAATTCCCCGGCGGAGAGCGCGTCATACCGGGAGGAGTCTCTTCAGAACGACCATTCCGGCTGGATAGCCTTACGGGGTGGAAATCGGCGTGAACGTTCCCAACTTCGGTCCCGGCACGGACCCCGGCCGCCTCCGCGACTGGGCCCGGACGGTCGAAGGCCTCGGCTACGACCTGCTGATGGTGTCCGACCACGTCGCCATCACGCCCGACGTCGCCGGGCAATATCCGGCGCCCTTCTACGAACCCTTCACCGCATTGAGCTGGCTGGCCGGCGTCACCGAGAAGGTCAAGCTCGGCACCACGGTGCTGATCGCGCCTTACCGGCATCCCCTTCTGGTCGCCCGGATGGCGGCGAACCTCAACCAGCTGAGCGGCGGCCGCTTCGTTCTCGGCGTCGGGTCCGGCTGGGCGAAGCAAGAGTTCGAGGCGCTCGGCGTCGACTTCACTCAGCGCGGAAGGCTGACCGACGAGCTGCTCCGCGCCGTCCGCGACGCGTGGGAGAACGACGCCGACTACCGCAGCGGCGACATCCCGATCTGGGTCGGTGGACTCAGTACCGCGGGGATGCGGCGAGCGGTCCGCCTCGGCGACGCGTGGCATCCGCTGCGGCAGTCGATGGAGTGGATGCGGAACGGCCTCGACCAGCTCGCGAAGATCGCCGAGAACGAGCAGAGAGCGCTCCCCGCGTTCACACCGCGGATCTTGCTCAGGCTGACTCCCGAACCGCTGACCGATCGGGTCGCCGGTGAGGGCTCGATCGACCAGGTGATCGGCGATCTCGAGGAACTCCGGACGCTCGGCGCCGTGGCCGTAGTACTGGATCCGTTCATCGGCGATCCAGCAGAGACCGAACGGCCGGAAACGGCCTGGCACGCGCTGGCCACAGTCAGGGCGCATCTAGGAACGGAGAAGAAGTGACCTCATCGGAAGAAGGCTTCCTGCGGAGGGCCATCGAACTGGCCGCGGCGGCCCGCGAGTCCGGCAATCCGCCCTTCGGGTCGATCCTGGTCGGCCCCGACGGGTCGGTGGTTGCCGAGGACAACAACACGAGCATCACCGACAACGACATCAGCGCGCACCCCGAGCTCAAGCTCGCCAAGTGGGCCGCCCGCGAACTATCGCCGGAGGTCGCCGCCAGGACCACGATGTACACGAGTTGCCAGCCGTGCGGCATGTGCACCGGCGCGATCGAGCGCTCGGGGCTCGGCCGGGTCGTCTACGCGCTGTCCGGCGAGCAGCTGAACGGGCTCAAGCCGGGTGGTGGGTTCGCGCCCGTAGTACAGGACGGGCCTGCCTTGTACGACGAGGCGAGCGCCGTGGTGAAGGGGTACTACAACTGACCTGGGGTGGCCCCCAGCTCGCGAGGGACCGAACAGCCTGGCAAGGTATGCGGGGTCCCGCGCGAGAGGAGAGCCACCGGTGCCAGATGTGTTCGCCGGCCGGTTCGAACTCATCGATCCTGTCGGCTCAGGCGGGACCGGTACCGTCTGGCGCGCCTGGGATCGTCGCCTCCAACGGCTCTGCGCGGCCAAGGTCCTCCGTCAGCGGCATGCCGGCGCGCTGCTGCGGTTCGTCCGCGAGCAGGGTCTGCGGCTGGAGCACCCGAACGTCCTCAGCCCGTACAGCTGGGCCGCCGAGGACGATCAGGCTCTGCTCGCCATGGACCTGGTCGGTGGCGGGTCGCTTAGCAACCTGGTCGCCGACTTCGGCGCTTTGCCGGAGCGCTACGCCGCGGAATTGCTCGCTCAGGTGCTGACCGCGTTGGAGCAGGTCCACGCCGCCGGAGTCGTCCACCGCGACGTGAAGCCTGCGAACCTGTTGCTCGAGACAACAGGCACCGCCCTGCCCGTACTGCGCTTGAGCGACTTCGGCATCGCGCTGTCACTGGGGGAGCCCCGTCTCACTCAACAAGGCGCGGTCGTCGGTACTCCGGGATATGTCGCGCCTGAGGTGCTTGCGGGCGATCCACCGGCTGTCGCGCAGGACCTGTACGCGGCTGGCGTGACCGGCTGGCAGTTGCTGACTGGCGAAGAACCACCAGCCACCGGCTTGCTGCCATCGCGGCCTGCTGGCTCCGCGGGCAGTGTCGTCTGGGATGTCATCGAAGGATTGGTGCGAGCCGAACCGGCCGAACGGGTGGAATCGGCGTCTGCAGCCTTGAGCGCACTTGCTCCAGCTCTCGTGGATCCTGTGCAGATCCCGGCGTATACCGCTGATGGCGAGCTGATCGAGGTCTTCGACCAACTGCCGGCACTCCGACCGGCGTACCAGGCGCTCGCTGCACCACCTCAACCTGAACCTCAGCCGGTCAAGCACCCGCCGCCGGTCGTGCACCCGAAGCCGGTCGTGCCTACTACCGCCCTCGCGAAACGCGGCCCAGTTCGCCGACGCGTAGTACTGGCCGGTGCGGGCTTGGCGGGACTAGCGGCGGCCGGCGTAGTTGCAGTACTCCTGCTCAACGGACCGGACACCGGTGGCGGCTCACCCTCGCCACCGGGTAGTTCACCAACAAGCACTCCGCCCACAACGCCCGAGACCATCCCCACCGGCCCGGTCACTCCTGCGCCCAACCCACAGGTGAAGCTCGGCGGTGTCTGCGGCTGGCAGGAGGCCGGCGGAATCGAGACGACCGCCGACGGCACCCGGGTCGAGTGCCGTCGGCAAGGATCGTCCTACCGCTGGATCAAGGCCGGGTAGGCCAGTTCTGCCCCGGGCCGTTCGGGTACGTCGGCGGCGCCGGCGGCTTGCGACGCTGGATCACCAGCACGACACCCACACCCACCGCGGCCAGCACCAACACCAAGCCGAGAAGAATCCAAGGCAGCGCCGAGGAGGAGTCGTCCTTGGCCGGCTGGACGTCACCGACCTTGTCACCGGCTTCCGTTGCCGGGCTCGAAGGCGTCGAGTCGGAGGCAGTCGGGGTCGGCGTGGGCGTCGCCTCGGTGTCACCGGCCGCGCCGTACTCCGGCCCGGCAACCTTGTCGCCTGCTACTGCCACGTCGATCGTCACCGGCAGGCCGCCCGGCGAGTCCTCACCGAAGGCCGTACCGAGCTTGGCCACGATGTAGTACCACCCGTCGACGCTGGACTTCCGGACCGTCTGCTCGGCCGAGTTCCGGTTCAGATAGGCCGTTCGCGGCGTCGCGATCGGCTTCCCGTCGGAGGGCAGGATCTGGGTGCTGCCGGTGTAGGCGGTGGTGTCGGACTTGATGTCGGCGCGAACCGGGCTGTACAGAGCGGTCCGGATATTGGCCGTCGGACCCTTCGGTACGCCGCCGAAGGTGACCCGGTAGGCCAGGCCCTGCCCCCAGTCGAGCTTCACCCGGTAGAAGAGCTCCTCGCCGTAGTAGATGGTTTCGCCGTACCGGCCGGATCCGTCGAGCGTGGTCGCCTCGTTGAACGAGCCTCCCGCGCGAACGGGCTTCACGGCGCCGGCCGGCTGCTGGGCGAAGCCGACCAGGTTCTGCTGCGCTTCCTCGCCCAGACTTCCCGTCACCGGGGGCTCGACCCGCAGCTGGATCTCGACCGGCACCCGGTCGGTGCCACCCTGGTTGGCATCGCGAGTGACCTTGAAGACGTACTTGCCCGGCACACTGCAGGCCTTCGTCTTGCTCGACCCGGCGGCCAGGCCGTTCCAGGTCAGCACCGAGGTCAGCGAGCCGCCGTCCCGGGCCCGGGTGTTGAGGTTGCGCTCGGAGGTGTAGCAGTCCGCGCCACCGGGTCCGGTGATCCTGACGTCGACAACCTCGATATCGCGCGGGTTGCCGCGCGGGAAGACCGCCGTCGCCGCGAAGTACGCCGTCTCGCCGGCCTTCAGGTCGGCTGCGTAGAAGCGCTCCTCGACCGGATCGATGGTGTCCAGGTACTGGCCTGGTTCGAGGGTCGGCGCGGTGAACGGATCCTTGGTGCCGGTGACCGGCTTTCCGGTCGGCTCGTAGTGCCGCAGGGCGCGTTCCGTCACCCGGCCGAGGACACCGAGCAGCGAATCGGCGTCGCTGGCGTCGTGGTACGTACCGCCGGTGTTCTGTGCGATGCAGGCGAGCTGAGCGCGGGCCTTCGCATCGACCCGGAAGCCGATCGCGTGCACGTGCAGGTCGACGCCTTGCTGGTGGAGCTCCTTGGCCACGTCGCAAGGTTGCGGCGGGGCGCAGGTGTCCTCGCCGTCGGAGACCAGTACGACGGAGCGCTGGCCCTCCTTCGGCAGCTGGGCGGCCGCCGTCCGAAGGGCCTGGCCGATCGGGGTGTAACCGCTGGCCTTGGTCGCGCTGACCGCACGCTTGAGGGCGGCCTTGTCGACGGTCTGGACCGGCTGAACGACTCGGACGTCGCGACAACCTGCTGCCTTCTCGGCGCCGCTCGAGCCCGTTCCCGCGCCGTAGATGGCGAGTCCGACCTGCGCCTGGGCGGGCAGGCCGTCGACCATCGAACCGACGGCTCGCTTGGCCGCGTCCATCCGGGTGCCGGTGCCGCCGGCGTCCCGCGCGGTCATCGAGCCGGACGAGTCCAGCACGACCATCACCGGCGACAGTTCGCCTTCGGCGGCGGCCGTAGGTGCGTTCGCGAACGAGAATGCGGCGGCGAGGGCCGAGACGGCCGCGAGAGCGGCGAAGCGTCGTATCATGGCGTCTCCAGGAGCTTTGAGGCTTGAACAAGCACGAACCTAACGTTTGCATCTGCAATTTGCAAACAGGAATCGCGGAGGCGTTGTGACCGACGTACACGCCCGGAACCTCGACCTGCAGAGGGAATGGTACGGAGAGTCGCTGGGGGAGCGGTTCCGGCGGCTGCTGGACCGGCTCGACCTCTCCCAAGCCCAGCTCGCCGCGGTCCTCGGCCTGTCCGCACCGATGCTGTCGCAGTTGATGTCCGGACAGCGGGCCAAGATCAGCAATCCGGCCGTGTTGTCGAGATTGCTCCAGCTCGAGACGGAGGTGGCAGCGCCCGGCTGGAAGGCGTTGCCCCGACTGGAGCAGGAACGCCGGCTCGCCGAGATCCGGGCCGCCCAGCAATCCACCCTGAGTGTCCCGGCACGACCCATCGTGGAGCCTCCGACCGACACGAGTGATCCGGTCGCGGTCATCCAGTCACTTCTCCGCGATGTCGCTTCGGCAGCCGACCTGGAGGGTGCCGCCGAACTGCTGGAGCCGCGCTACCCCGATCTCGCCGAAGCCTTGCGGGTCCTCGGCGCCGGCCGAACCCAGGAGGCCCGCGCGTACTACGCGCGCATCACCTTCGGCCGATGACCTTCCCCCGGACCACCGGCTGACCGGCCGGCCCGGAGGAAGAATCTCGCTACTTCGGTGCGAGGCAGAGCGTGTAGCCGCTGGAACGGCCTTCCTCGGTGTACGCGACGGTGTAGCCCTCGAACTGCTCACACTGATCGCTGTTCGTCGAGTCGCTGAGCTTGCCGACAACCTTGTACTCCGCGTCGCCGGAACCGCAGTCGACGACCTTCACGTTCGGGCTGCTGATCGTGCCCTTGTTCTGGATGCAGTCGCCGACACCCGCGGACGACGGCGAGCTCTGGCTGCTCCAGATCAGCAGCGCGATCACCGCGATCGGGAGCAGGAACCCGAGGATGGCGGGCCGCAGGAAAAGCGGCTTCCCCATGTCCATCGGCTGACCCGGCGCACCCGGCATCGGCTCCGGCAGCTGCTTGAACTTGAGCCGGGTCGGGATGTTGATCAGCATCGTGATCGGGTTGATGATCGACGACCCGATGCCCCACCAGCCCTGCCAGAGGCTCTTCGCGGTCATGTTGCGGACGGTCGCGATACCGCAGGTGCGGCAGAACGGCCCTTCCAGCTTCAGGAAGCGCATCATGATCAGGAAGCCCTGGTGACCGCGAACGGTCGCCTGCACGGCCGGCATCCCACCACAGAAGCGGCACTGGATCGCACCCTGCGGATAGGCAGGCATGCCCTGCGGCTGCTGCCCCTGCTGCGGGAAGCCCTGCCCGAACTGCGGCTGATCTTGCGGCTGTCCCGACGGCGGGACGCCGGGCTGCCCGTACTGCGGTTGGTCGTACTGAGGCTGCCCCGGCTGGGGCTGTGTGTACTGCGGGAACTGGTCTTGCGGGGGACCGTATCCACCACCGGCGCCGGGCTGCGCCGCGTAGGGATCGTGAGGGGACTGAGGAGGGGTAGTGGTCACGGGATTCCTGTTGCTCGGACGGGACAAATCGACCACCGCACCCTACTCACGCGAAGCGGTCACCAAGGCCTTCCGGCAGGAAACGTTGACCGGCCCTGGACAAACTTGCACAACCGGTCACCGGCCGACCTCCAACGGTGAAAGCACCAGCACTTTCGAGGCTCAAGAATCGCTTCGATAGCGGTCGACCAGTTCCTGGCCGAGGCGAACCAGTTCCGCCTGGACCGACGGAGGCTCGAGCACCTCGAGCTGACCGCCCCAACCGGCCAGGTGCTGGGCGATCATCAGGGGAGTAGGAGCAGTGACCTCGATCTTGACCCGCCCGTCGCCCACCGGGCCGATCACTTCGCAGTGCCTGCCGAGACGATCCTGCATCACCCACAGGAACCGCTCCTGCATCAGGACCGTCGCCGTCAGCAGGGACCGGTTCTGCTCCATCTCCTCGACAACGCGCGCCCAGGCCGTCGCCAGATCGAAGTCGGCCGGGCGTTCCGCGGGCAGATCCGTCAGCTCCGTATCGGTGATCCGCTCCACCCGGAAGGTGCGCTGCCCCTTCTCGGTACCGGCGATCAGGTACCAGATGTCGTCCTTGTCCACGAGCCCGAGCGGATCGACCAATCGCTCCGACCCGGTGCGACCGCGCCCGGCGTACGTGAGTCGCACTTTCACCCGCCGTACGACGGCCTCTTGAAGCCGCCGGACCATCTCGGGCCGCTCCTTGATGTGCTCACCCCACCGCGCCGGATCGATCACGACGGCTTCGGCCGCCGCCTCGGCATCCGCGCGGAACGTGTCAGGCAGCGCCCGCACCAACTTCCGCAGCGCGGCCTTCGCCTCAGGCGCGACAGCCGCAGCAGGCCCGACCAGCAGGAACAATGCCTGAGCCTCGGTCGCACTCAACCCGCTCAAATCCGTCCGCGCCCCACCCAGCAACGACCATCCGCCGTTGCGGCCCGGCTGTGGATAAACGGGAATCCCGGCAGTCGACAACGCCTCGAGATCCCGCCGCGCCGTGGCCACGGAAATCTCCAGCTCCCTGGCCAACTCACCCGCCGTCACCCGCCCCCGCGACTGCATCAGCAACAACGTCGCAACCAGCCGATCCGCTCGCATCCCCCCATCCTCCCAAACAAACTACTCACCCGCTGAGCACTTATCCCCGACGCGGCGCGGCCGGTGGGCAGGGTTGACCTAGAGCGAGGTCTAGCTCCTAGGTTTGCGGCACGGCTTACGAACTGAGGAGTCTTTCGATGCGTTATCGCAGGCTTGGTGTTACCGGGATCGAGGTCAGTGCGCAGTGTCTGGGCGCGATGATGTTCGGTGCGGTCGGCAATCCCGATCACGAGGACAGCGTCCGGATCATTCATGCCGCGCTGGAGCAGGGCATCAACTTCGTCGACACCGCCGACATGTACTCCGGTGGCGAGAGCGAGGAGATCGTCGGCAAGGCGCTGCAAGGTCGTCGCGATGACGTCGTTCTCGCGACCAAGGGGCATTTCCCGCTTACCGAAGACGCGCTCAATCGCAGTGGGAACTCGCGGCGCTGGATCACGCGTGCCGTCGAGGACAGCCTGCGCCGGCTCGGTACCGACTGGATCGATCTCTACCAGATTCACCGGCCGGACCCGGCGACCGATATCGAGGAGACGCTCTGGGTGCTGAGCGATCTCGTCAGCCAGGGCAAGATCCGCGCGTTCGGGTGCTCCACCTTCCCGGCCGAGGAGATCGTCGAGGCGTACCACGTCTCCGAGCGGCGCGGGTACGGCAAGTTCCGCACCGAGCAGCCGCCGTATTCGATCGTCACTCGCGGCATCGAGCGCTCGCTGCTGCCGACCGCCCAGCGGCTGAACATGGGCGTGCTGACCTGGAGCCCGCTGGCATCCGGCTTCCTGTCGGGCAAGGTGCGCAAGAACCAGCCGGTGGACCTGGAGTCGGGACGGGCTGCCTTGACTCCGCACCGGTTCGATCCCGCGTTGCCTGCCAATGCGGAGAAGTTCGAGGCTGTCGAGCAGTTGATCCAGGTCGCCGACGACCTCGGCCGGACGCTGCCCGAGCTCGCGCTGGCGTTCGTCTCGTCGCACCCGGCGGTCACGTCGGTGATCATCGGGCCGCGCACGATGGACCAGCTGACCGGCCTGCTCAAGGGCGCCGAACTGACGCTCGACGACGAGGTCCTGGACCGGATCGACGAGATCGTCCCGCCCGGCACCGACCTGCACCACTACCAGTCGGACGGCCTCTGGCAGTCGCCCGCCCTCACCGACGCCACCAAGCGTCGCCGCCCCACCTCGGACCGCGCCGCGGCCTAGGCCGCACGGCGCGCACCTTGTACTCCGACGCCCACCGACACCCGGAGTACAAGGTGCCAGGCCTCGTACGACGGGCGCGGGCCGACACCTCGCAGTACAAGGTGGTGGTTGACCTACTAGGCCGGGACTACGGAGAACTCGTTGCCGTCGGGGTCGAGCATTGCCACGACGTCGCCCTGGCTGTCGACGCGGGTCGCGCCGAGTGCGACGAGTCGGTCGACCTCCGCCTGCTGATCACCGTCGGCCGCGAGCTCGTAGGCCAGCCGGTTCTTCGCGGTCTTCTCGCGCACCGGCGGTCCGCCCCAGCTGATCTTCGAACCACCCTGCGCCGACTGGATCGCGGTCTCCTCGTTCTCGTCCCAGACCAACGGCCAGTCCAGCGCCTTGCTCCAGAAGTACCCGACTGCTTGCGATCCGTCGGACGAGAACGCCCCGATGACGCCCGTGTCCGCGAGGAAGTTGTTGCCCGGCTCAACGACACAGAACTCGTTGCCCTCAGGATCCGCGAGTACGACATCCTTCTCTTCCGGAAGCTGGCCGATGTCGATGTGCCGGCCACCGAGTTCGAGCGCCCTAGCCACGATCTGCTGCTGGTCCTCGAGCGACTTGCTGGTCAGGTCGAAGTGCATCTGGTTCGGCTCGGTCTTCTTCTCCTCGGTCGAGGTGAAACGAATCGCGAACCCGGAGTCGTCGTTCGCCAGCAGCGTGATCCCGTCGTCCGCCACCTTGCGGCCGATCACCCCGGCCCAGAACTGCGCAAGGCGAGTCGGATCGTTAGCATCGAAGCTCAGCGTCACAAGGTGAGAGGTCATCCAGTGACGCTAAGCGCTCAGAAGGCCAGCACGCAACGGATATAGACGCGCTCAACCGGCAGCGGCTCGGGTGCGGGCGGCCTGACGGACGAGGTGGTCCCGCTCGGCAACATTCGTCGCGCGGTGGGCGGCTTCGGCGTACGCCGTGGCTGCTGCCGGCAGGTCGCCGTCGAGTTCGTGGAGGTGCCCGCGTACGGCGTACCACCTGTGGCGCTCGCCGATGACCTCCTGCAGCCGTTCCGTCTCGCGCAGCCCGGCGGCGGCGCCTTCGACATGACCGACCGCGACCGCCCGCCCGAGCACGGCGGCGGGGGACTGGCGTACGGGATCCTCGGTGAGCGCGACCAGGTCGTCGTACCAGGCGAGGATCTGCTGCCAGTCGGTCTCCTCGGCGCTCGCCGCGTCATCGTGAAGTGCGGCGATCGCGGCTTCGATCTGATAGCGACCTGGTGGGCGATCGTCGGTCTGCAGTTCGAGCGCCGACTGCAGGACGCGCACGCCTTCAGCGATCTCGTGGGTGCACCACAGAGTGCGATCTTGCCGATCGAGCGTCACGATCCGGCCCTCGGAATCGAGCCGCGCCAGCCGCCGGGCATGGTTCAGCAACATCAGCGCGAGCAACCCGCGCGCCTCCGGCTCGTCGGTGGCCAGCGTGAGTTGCCGGGCCAGCCGGATCGCCTCCGCGGCCAGGTCGACCCGGCCCGCATGGCCGGCTGTGTAAACGAGATAGAGCACCCGCAGTACGACGGCGAGGTCGCCCGGCCGATTCAGCCGCTGTCCCCGCAACGTGCGCTTGGCGCGGCTGATCCGCTGCGCCATCGTTGCCTCCGGCACGTAAAAGGCGTCGGCGATCTCCCGGGTGGTGAGGCCGCCGACGGCGCGCAGCGTCAGCGTCACTTGCGAGGCCGGCGCGAGATCGGGATGGCAGCAACAGAAGAGCAGGAAGAGGGTGTCATCGCCTTCCTCGGCGGCACCAGGCTCCGGTTCGTCGTACGTCGTCTCCTGGCGGCGGCTACGGGCGATCTCGCTGCGGCGCGCGTCGATCAGCCGCCGGGTCGCGACGGTCGTCAGCCACCCGTGCGGGTTGTGCGGCGGGTCGTCCGGCCAGACCCGGAGCGCATCCAGCAGCGCCTCCTGGAGCGCGTCTTCGGCGGCATCGAAATCCTCGCCACGTCGTACCAGGCCCGCAAGCACCCGGGGGACGAGGGCGCGCAACGCGCCCTCGTCCAACCCTTGCGATGACCCGTCGGTCACGCTTGCTCAGTCATCCGTCGGCGCCTCGGACATGATCTCCCGTACGTCGATCCACTCGTACATCGGTTCGCCGCCGGGACCCGGCTCGGAGGACACGTACGCCGCCAGCTCGAGCGCACGCTCGTACGAGTCGACGTCGATCATGTACCAACCCGCGACCAGGTCGCTCGTCTCGGGAAGCGGGCCGTCGGTGGTGACGGGCGCCGCGTCGGGGCCGCCGTAGCGCACCCACGTACGCGTCGGCGTGAGCGCCTGCGCGTCGACGAACTCACCGTTCTTCTCGAGCAGCTCGCTGACGTGGTGGAGGAACGCCATATGTGCCTCGACGTCCTCCGGCGCCCACTGATCCATCGGAGGCAGCGGCTTGTGCTGCTCCGGGCCGCCGCGATAGTGCTTCAGAAGCAGGTACTTCGGCATGTCGTCTCCTGGTGTCATGGGCCGCGTCTTCACGGCCCTTCACCAGGTGAGCGGAGCCGACCAACACTTCTCGACATCGTGTCGCAGTACCCGAGCCTAAGACCCGGAAAGGCCGGCCGGGGAGACTGGAGCCCGTGACGAGTTCTGAATCGCTGGATCGGGCGGCGGGTGAGGCTGCGGAGACGGAGTACTGGGCTCATCTTTATGGCAGATGCTCCGCGGCGCCGACGCCAACCATCCCTGGCTCGACCTGCTCAACTAGCCGTTGAACAGCCTCCAGTTCCCTTCGGAGATGACCTCGACGGCGCCGTCGACCACCTTGATGGCCGTCTGATCGTCGATGGCGTACGTCGGGACCGGGATCCCGGACGCCCACTTCTCGATGTTGGCCATGGACGCATCCTCCATACCCTCGCGATCGAGGTGCGGATACAGCGTGAAGTCCACCAGCCCCAGCGCCCTGTCGCCGCCCTCCGCCATATCGCTGCCTTCGGGCACGAACTCGAGGTCGAACTCCGCGTCGCAGTTGTAGGGAGTCAGCGCGATGCTCCCGGCGCTCACCCCCACGTAGACCGTCTCGCTCAGTGACGGGAAGAGGTCTGCCAGGCCCGACTGCCGCATCCAGTGGGTCAGGTAAAGGACATCGCCGCCCCAGATGAGCAGGGCATCGGCCTCCTGGACCATCGGGACCCAGTTCTCTTCCCGGATGGTCGGCAGCGCGGTCAGTTCCAGCAGTCCCAAGGACTTCCAGCCCAGCCCGCACAAGGGGTGGTCCTCTTTTCCGAAGATCGCCTGCCACGCCATCCCGGCGCCGCCGGGGAACGGGTAGATGCCGGTCGGAACGAAGAGGGCGCTCGACTCGGCGATCGGCTTGCCCAGCAGCTCGACGAGCGCGTCGGCGATGCTCGGGTTGCGGATGCCCGAGGAAGTGAGAAGAAGTTTCATGAAAACCTTCCCTTCTGGTGGTTCGGAGGCGCCTACTCACACGTACTACGAACACTCCAGCCCCGATCCGACACCACGCCCCAGATTTCTTCAAGAACATCCCCGATACGCGGTGAAAAGCGGCTCTTCGCAGTTGCGGGTGTAACGGTGGTTCGCGCGGTCAAGGTCGCCGCGCTTGCCCAGCTCGGCGTACTGGCTGCGTTGCTGGCCAGGCTGGTCGTGTTTGAGTCGGTGCGGTTCGCGCAGGTGCGGGACGCGCTCAGGCACGGGGGCCACTGACCTTCAAGCTAGCTGAAGGTTCGGCGCCTCGGGTCTGCTCCTAGGCTGCGGCGCGTGCAGCTCGTAGCAGATCAACAGGAGTTCGCGACCGCCGTCGGTTGGGTCGCGAAAGGCCTACCCCATCGGACCAGTACGCCGATCCTTCTCGGCCTCCTGCTCACGGCCGGTCCGGAAGGCGCCACTATCTCCGGCACGGACCACGCGGTGTCGGCCCCGGATCACCCTCCACTGCCAGATCGATGCTGAAGGCACCTGTCTCGTCCCGGGGCGGATGCTCGCAGAGATCACAAAGCTGCTCCCGCCCGGGCTGGTCACGCTCAGCACGGCTGGCCACCGATTCGTCATCTGTTGCGGAGATGCCGTCTACTCTCTTCCCTTGCTGCCACTGGCCGACTACCCGGCAACCGCTTCACCTGAAGCGGAGCATCAGTCGGCGCTTGCTGCCGGCGCGTTCGCCGCGGCTGTCGGGCGAGTCGCTGTCTCCGCCGCGCGGGACGACGTGGTGCCGGCGTTGGCAGGCATCAACCTCAGCTTCTCCGGCGACGCGGTCGAGCTGGCGAGCACCGACCGGTACCGGCTGGGCATCGCGCGGGTCGGGCTGACCGAGCAGGTCGATCCGTTCGAGGTGCTCGTGCCGGCGAAGGCGCTCGGTGAGCTGACCCGCCCGTTTGCCGGCGACGGCGGGCGGCTGCTGCTGTCGCTCACCGCCGAGACGCTGCACCTGCGCAATCTCACCCGCTCGGCTTGGATCCGCACGCTGACCGGCCCCTACCTGCCGTACCGGCGGATCGTTCCCGACCACACCCCGATCAGCGCCACAGTCGACCGCGTGGCCCTGCGAGACGTCGTCAGACGCCTGAGCGTCGTCGCAGCCGGCCTGACCCCGATCTGGCTCGTGTACGGCGTGGGGTCGCTCCGGGTCCGCGCCGGGTCGGACGACGACGCCTCCGGCGCCGAGACCCTAGCCGGCACCGTCACCGGGGCCCCGTTGACAGTCGCGTTCACCGCGCAACTCCTGCTCGACGCGATCAACTCGTTCGACAGCCCGCAGCTGATCACGGCGTACACGGGCGCCTGGAAGCCCGCCGTACTGACGGGTGCCAACGGCAACGGCGAACCGAACGGCGACTACCTGCACGTACTCACGCCCCGCTTGCTTCCCCTGGAATAAGATCCCTACTCGAGACCGGCGGCTTCAGACCCCGCCTACACCCTGGATCGTGAAGAGCCTGAAAAGCATGTGGGCCGTCGCGGGCGGGTGGTGTTGGATCGGCGCAATGAAGAGCTATCCGCTTCTTGATGTGCGCATCACTACGCCGACTCTGGAGTTGCGCGGCGCTACCGACAACCTGTTGGACGAGCTCGCGGATGCCGTGCGCGCCGGCAAGACGCACGCCGACCCAGCGCCGTACGACGACCCGATGTCATTCTATGAGACAGATCCTGACCTGCGCGTGGCCAAGTGGCTACGGGCGATCTGGCGTGGCAGAGGGAAGGTCGGGCCCGAGGCCTGGCGGCTGTACTTCGTGGTCGTCGTGGATGGGCATCCGGTCGGGATGCAGGATCTCATCGGAATCGACTTCCCCACCTTCGGCACAGTCACCAGCTTCTCGTGGCTGGCCGATGATCAGCGCGGCCGCGGACTCGGACATGAGATGCGAGCAGCGATCCTGCACCTGGCGTTCGACGGGCTCGGGTCGAAGGAAGCGAGCAGCGACGCTTTTGTGGACAACCACGGCTCCAACGCGATCTCGCGAGGCCTCGGCTACGAGCCCAACGGCTCCGATTGGGCAACAAGGCAAGACGAACCCGCCCTGCTGAACCGGTGGCGACTGACCAGAGACAACTGGGAACAGGGCCGCAGGGACGACATCCAGCTCCACAACATCGAGGCCTGCCACGCAGGCCTACCCTTACTCTGACGTCATCACAATCTCGAGTTGGAGAACGCAATCGCCAGGGGAGGGGAGCCCGTGCTGAAGCAGGTGGCGGAGGGTGTACTGGTCCATGAGAGCGAGTTCTGCCAGAGCAACGCCATTGTCGTGCAAGGCCAGGGTGGCATGTTGGTCATCGACGCCGGGGTGCTGGGCGACGAACTGGCCTGCCTCGCGAAGGACCTGTCCGATTCGGGCCAGATCGTCGTGGCGGGTTTCTCGACGCATCCTCATTGGGATCACCTGCTCTGGCACGCCGGCCTCGGTACGGCGCCCCGTTTCGGTACCGCGCGCTGTGCGGCGACTGCCAAAGCTCGACTGTCCGGGGGAGTAGGGGCGGTCGCAAAGGCCGCCGGCGTCCCCGACGGCGTACCCCTGGATCTGCTCGGCCAAATCACCGGCCTGCCCGCAGAAGCTGCGCGGATTCCCTGGGACGGCCCCGAGGTCCGGATCATCGAGCATCAAGCGCATGCCCACGGTCACGCGGCGCTGCTGATCGAGGAACGCGGGGTTCTCGTCGCCGGTGACATGCTGTCCGACGTCTTGATCCCGATGCTCGACCTGAACGCCTCGGAACCGATCGAGGACTACTTGGCCGCGCTGCAGCTGCTCGACGGCGTAGCGAGCGACGTCACCGTCGTGATCCCTGGGCACGGTTCCGTCGGCGGAGCTGATCAGCTCCGCCGACGGATCGACCAGGACCGCGCGTACGTGCACGCCCTGCGAGACACCCAGGTTCTCAACGACCCGAGGATCGGCCCATCGGCCAAAACCGGATGGGAGTGGGTGGCCGGCGTCCACGAACGGCAACACCAGCACCTCACCCAGAAGAGTCGTCCTTGACTGCTGGGTGTCGCGCCGAAGAAGCTTGTCGCCTTGCTGGAGTAGTAGGCGAGCACCGATTGTTGGCTGGGCTCACTGGCTCAATGCTGCGATAGCGCGCGCCGCCAGTCGTTCGGCGTATTCGGTGCTTCCTGGGTGTATCCAACCCTCGTTGATGGTCGGCGTGTCGCCGTTGTTCACCGCTATCTGGCAGTCGAGGCAGGCCAACCAGAGTGCTCGCATGGTCAGGATTCGGGGGAGCCTTTGGAGCTCATCGTCGGTGAGCTGGATGTGCTGGCGGTAGCCGCGCAGGACGGCGTCGATGTTGTCCGGGTTGCCTTCGGCTGTGGTCCTCAGGAGCCAGGCGAGTGCGGGTAGTCGCGGCCCGCGCCCGGAGCCGGCCCAGCCTACGATCGTGAGCGTGCCGGGGATGCCGACGGCGGCCCAGAGGTGGTAGTTGCTGTGGGTGAGCGCTTCGGGCAGCCCTTCGGCGTCGTCAGCGTTCTCGACCTGATCGCACAGCCATTCGAACTTCTCCCGACCGTCGGGGGTCACTTTGTCCTCGACGCTGGCCAGAAAGCTCATCGCCGCGGCCAGATCCTGTTTCGGCCGGCCGACGTAGAAGCCGCCGTCGGCTTCCTCCGCACCGCCGTCTCTGGCGACCGCGCCGTCTGCCGCGGGGAGCGCGTGTAGTCGCCCCAGCAGGCTGCCCAGTTCCTGTGCGATCTCGGCGGATTCGCTGCGGCCGTGCTCGTCGGCCGGGCGTCCACCGTCGACGAACTGGGTCACGATCACGCCGCTGTCGTTGAACATCGACACCGGATCATCGTGCGCGATCCGTTCCGCGGGAAAGTCGTGCGCAGCCAGGAACCGCAGGATCTCTGCGTCGTCCTCGACACGAGCGAGCTGGTCTGCCTGCGACGAGAACACCCGGGCGATCCATGGCGGACCGTCGTCCCGCCGGACAAGCAACGTCGACGGGTAGTGGCCCGGCCACGAGCCACGTGGCCGCGTGGCTGGGTCGTCGTCGATCGGTGCCAGCGAGCTGATCTGAATTCCGTACCGCGTCTCAAGGTGGGTCTTGAGGTCGAAGTGTTCGAACGGGCGGGTACGCGCGAACGGCGATCTGTTGATCTGTTCCAGATCGGCGAGTGCTTGGGTGTACCGCTGCCCGGTCTCGCGTGCCCGTTCGCGGACGGCGCGTTTGAAACTGCCCTGTTTGGTCATGACAAGCCTTCTCGACATGTCCTCGCCCCCCAGCGACGCGACACTCGATACAGGCCTGGACACGGACAGTTGACCTTGAGGGCGGATTCCCCTTCGCCATCTCAAAGACCCCGCTGGGGCAGGTCCTCAGAGGCTGGGCGTCGGCCGACGCCAAACCCCATCCTGCTAACAGCCTTGAAGCAATGTCAACAACAGCTTGGACTTTGGGGGAGCGGTTCCAGACGATGAGCGACTGCGGTCGGTCCGAGGCACAGAGCGCTGTATGCAGACTGGTAGTTGACATAATGTCCATTATCGGACATCCAGGGAGAGCCGTCGAGGGAAGCGTTCTTCGCCGTCAGTAGGCAGTGGGTCAGGCTGTTGGCTCTCCGTAGAGCTGCGCAAAACGCGACCGGCCCGGCAGTTGTATGTGTGCCGGATGTGTGCCGGGCTGGACGTTCGTTCATGAGAATCCTAGTTATCGTACCGGCGGTCTGTTCCGTGCTGCTGGGTTAGTAGGTAGCGGGACGGTAACCGGTCCAGCCGTGGCCCATGTCCTGGCCGGCATTGATCGTTCCGTGGTGCCCCACAGATCGCCGTCACCGTGGCGTACCCGCCGGCGTACTTCGGGTAGTCCCCCCAGCCGGCGCCGATCTTGAGCCGCGAGCTGAACGCGCCGGCGTCCTTGCCGAGGGTGCCGATACAGGAAGCCGCTGTCGCGGGCGACCAGATCGGCCTTGTCATCGCCATATGTCGACCATCGCGAACCATTCGATGGAATCCCGGTCGGCGCCTTCGTTGGGCAGCTTCGAGAATGTTCCGTTGCGGGAATTGTGCCAGTGAGGCTGATACTGTCCCCCGCCCCTACTGCCGACTTTCTGCAGCAACTTGCAGCTTTTCCAAGCCTGGAAGGAATGCCGGCCCGCTCTTATTCATGCATAATTAGCATTATGCATCAATTCGAATAAATATTTGCTGGGGGCAACGATGTGCGGGGGACCGGGACGGAAACTGTCGGTGGGGTCCGGTAGACCTGCGGGTATGAAGGTTCTCGCTGCTCAAGCGGCGTTCTTCGCGGCCCGCCGGCCGCGGAAGGACTCCCCCCACACGACCGCCGCCTACCGTCGTGATCTCGCCGGCATCACCGCATTGCTTGCCGAGGACCCCGAGAGCCTCGATGTCACCGACCTCACTCCGCAGGTGTTACGGGACGCGTTCGGTGCGTTCGCCGACGACCACGCCAAGAGTTCCGTACTCCGTGCCTGGTCGACCTGGAACCAGTTTCTCACCTTCTGTGTGGCCGACGGGCTGCTCACCGGCAACCCGATGGGCGCGGTGGCGAGACCCAAGACCCCTCCCCTCTCCCCCAAGCCGCTGCGTGGTGAGGACACCCCGGAGAGGTTGCTGAGGGCAGCAGCCGACGGTGCACGCCGGACGCGCGATCCCTGGCCGGAGCGGGACGTGCTCGTCATCGCCCTCGGGCTCGTCGCCGGTCTCCGCTCCGCCGAGATGCGCACCCTGACAGCCGACTCGCTGGCCGGCCGCGCCGGCGAGATGCGGCTGCACATCCATGGGAAGGGCAGCCGGGACAGATCCATCCCGGTCGAGCCGATCATGGAGAAGATCATTGCCGCGTACGTCGAATCGTGCGCGCGCCGCTTTCCACGCAAGCGGTTCGGGCGCTCGGTGAGGTTGCTCCTGGATCGCGAGGGTGAGCCGATCGGCCGCGGCGGCCTCGAGTACTTGGTCAAGTCCTGCTACCGCTGGGCCGGTCTGCACGACCGCGTCCCGGTCGGCGCGAACCTGCACGCCCTCCGGCACACCTTCGCGACGCGGCTGGCCGAAGACGGCGCGACAGCCTCGGAGATCATGGCGCTGCTCGGCCACGCCAGCCTCGCCACCAGCCAGAACTACATCGAGGCGACCGGCCGGGAGCAACGGTCCGCCGCGGCGAGCAACCGCACCTACCGGACGCTGGACCGGATGGTCGATCCCTAGACTGCCCGATCGGACCTTTTCAGCGCAGCCACCGTGGAGAGAATGCAGAGATGACCGACATCAGAGCTGACTTCCTTGCAGTGTCCCGGATCGCCGCCGGGTTGCTCCGCGAGCCGAGTCTCGAATCCGTCTGGACCGGGCCGAGTGCCCTGGCCGAGTTCAGCGTGGGTGGACTGGCCGGGCATCTCGCGTACCAGGTGCTCGCGATCCCGCAGATCCTGCGCGAGCCGATCCCTTCCGAGCCGACCATCGCGCTGCTCGACCACTACGCGCGGGTGGAGTGGATCGACGCGGCGCCGGACGACGAGATCAGCGTCCGGATCCGCGCCGGCGGCGATCAACTCGCGGCCGACGGGCCCACCAGTCTTGCCGACGAACTCGACGCTGCCATCGCGCGACTTGGCGCCGATTTCGTGACGACGCCCGACCGCGCAGTACGGATCTCACTGTGGGGTCCGTGGTCGCTGACGCTCGAGGACATGCTCGTCACCAGGATGATGGAGCTGGCGGTGCACTCGGACGATCTCGCCGTCAGCATCGGGGTGCCGACGCCGGTCTTCCCCGACAGTTCCGTGCAGACCGTGGTCGATCTGCTGACCAGGTTGGCTTTGCGGCGGCACGGCCAGATTCCGGTACTCCGGGCGCTCAGCCGGGTCGAGCGTTCCCCCGCGTCGATCACCGCATTCTGACCGGACTACTCTTCACCCCGCGCCATCCGCCTGATCCGAGGAGCACGGAATGCCGAAGTACCGCCGTCTGGTGATCAAACTGTCCGGTCAGGCGATCGCCGGTTCGGCCGGGTTCGGATTCGACAAGGACCGGCTGAACCACCTCGCCCGGGAGGTCATCGCCGCCCGTGACACCGGGGTCGAGGTCGCGGTGGTCGTCGGCGGTGGCAACGTCTTCCGCGGCAACCGGGCCGAGGACTGGGGCATCGACCGGGTCGAGGCGGACAACATCGGCATGCTCGGCACCGTCATCAACGCGGTACTCCTGCGCGGCAAGCTCCACGAGCTCGGCGAGGCCGACGTACGGCTGATGACAGCGCTCCCGATCAACAACCTCGCCGAGCCGTACATCCGCCTGCGTGCCCTCCGCCACCTGGAGAAGGGCTCGATCGTCCTGCTCGGCTGCGGCAACGGGCAGCCGTTCACGACCACCGACTATCCGTCCGTCCAGCGAGCCGTCGAGCTCGATGCCGACGCGCTCCTGGTCGCGAAGAACGGCACGGACGGCGTGTACGACGCGGATCCCAACAAGGTCCCGACCGCCCGCCGCTTCGACCACCTCAGCTACCAGCAGGTCATCGACAAGGGCCTCGGCGTGATGGACCAGGGCCGCCTTCATCCTCGCCCGCGACCACCACCTCCCCCTCCACGTCTTCGACATCGACCGCCCCGGCGCAGCCGCCGCCATCACCACCGGCTCCCCCATCGGCACCACCATCAGCTGATCCACACCTGGGCGGTCAACTCCTCGAAGTTCCGGCTGATCCAGCGCAGTGCGTCGACTCCCCGCGCGTACTTGTCTGCCTCGGCAGGACCGGCACGGTGCGGCAGTTCCGTCAGCAGGACGTAGCTCCAGGACGTCAGAGACACTTCCGCAGCGATCATCGCGTCGGGTAAGCCCGCGCGTTCGAGATCAGAGAGCGGGTTCCGCGCGTGATACCCGCCCGCATACAAACCGACGACGCGGAGAAAGGCCGCGCTGCGCCGGTCCGGGCCGCTCGACCGGGTCGATGAGATCGCGGACGCGACTGACCAGGTAATAGGCGAGGTCATAGATCCGCTGCCCGACCGGTAGATGGTCGAGGTCGATGAAACCGGACACCTGACCTTCGCTCAGCAAAACGTTGCCGGAGTTGCAGTCGCCGTGAATCAGTTGGATCGGTAGCCCGCGCAGTACGGTTCTCGCGACCTCGGCGTGCGGATCGATCCAACGCTCCCGGATGTTGCGGGGCAGCTTGGGGCGGGACCCTTCGAAGGCGTGTTGCAAGAGATCGTGCTCGTACGACTCGACGACCCGGGGGTACTCCGCGAGCGCCAGGTGCAGGCCGCCGATAGCCGAACCGATTCTCGCGCACACGTCGCCTGCGTCCGGCAGCAACTCATGCTCCACGTCATCGGCGGGAAGTCTCGGTACCAGGACGTAGGTGCGATTGCGGTGCTCCACGTACAGCGCTCCGTCGTTTGAGCGGACAGGAACCGCGACGCTGACTCCAGCCTCCTTCAGATGAAGGAGCACCCGATGTTCGTCAGTCAGGCTTGCACCTGGGCGCCATTGCCCGACAGCCCGCAAGATATAGGGCCGGTCGTCGTCACCCCAGACGGACCACAGTCGTACGTCCGGGTTGCCGTGCGCTAGCCGATCGACGCGCGGTGTCCCCAGGGTGTTGGACCAGGCGTCTATCGGTGGCTCAGCTGTCTCCATCTGGGGCAGCGTAGCCGCGCCTCGACCGCCGGCGCACGACTTCGGATGGGAAAATCTGTTGGCGGGGCTGCGGCGGCTCTGTTGTACTCGAGGCGCCGGAGCCCCGGCGTATGTCGTCACCAAAGGAGCGCAGTCGTGCGATCTCACTTCATGTCTTGTCCGAGAGGCGAATTCACCTGTTCAAGGGACATGGAGATTGGTGCGAACACTCAATTTGGGGATTCTGGCGCATGTAGACGCCGGTAAGACGAGTCTGACCGAGCGGTTGTTGTACGCCGCGGGGGTTATCGACGAGGTCGGCAGCGTTGACGACGGCAGTACGCAGACCGACTCGCTGGCGTTGGAACGGCAGCGTGGGATCACGATCAAGTCCGCGGTGGTGTCGTTCGCCATCGATGATGTGACGGTCAACCTGATCGATACTCCGGGGCACCCGGATTTCATCGCCGAGGTCGAGCGGGCGCTCGGTGTGCTTGACGGTGCCGTGCTGGTGGTCTCGGCGGTCGAGGGCGTTCAGGCGCAGACGCGGGTGCTGATGCGGACGTTGCAGCGACTGAAGATCCCGACGCTGATCTTCGTCAACAAGCTGGATCGCGCCGGTGCGCGCAACGAGGAGTTGGTGAAGACCATCACCGACAAGCTCGCGAGCGAGGTCATCCCGATGGGGTCGACCAGCGGACTCGGTACGCCGACAGCCGGCTTCGCGCCGTACGGGCGAGACGATTCCGGCTTCACCTTGGCCATGGTCGACCTGCTGGCCGAGCACGACGAGCAGTTGCTGGCGACCTTTGTGGAGAATGAGAAGGCGCTCTCGTACGACGCGTTGCGGGCGCGCCTGGCTGAGCAGACGAAGCGGGCGCTGGTGCATCCGGTGTACTTCGGCTCCGCGATCACCGGTGCCGGTACGGACGACCTGATCAAAGGGATCCGGGACTTGTTGCCGGCCGGCGAAGGCGATGGCGACGGGCCCGTCGCGGGGTCCGTGTTCAAGGTGGAGCGTGGTCCGGCGGGAGAGAAGATCGCGTTCGTGCGGATGTTCTCCGGGGCGATCCGGACGCGGGACCGGTTGCGGTTCCGCGGTGATCAGGAGGCGAAGGTCACCGCTATCAGCGTCTTCGACAACGGCTCGACGTTGTCTCGGACCGAGGTGTCGGCGGGCCAGATCGGCAAGCTGTGGGGCCTCGGCGGAATCCAGATCGGCGACAGAGTCGGTGCCGCCGGCAACAACAGCGCTGGCGGTGGCAACGGCTCCGATGGCACGGGCGACCCTGGCACGGGCGACCCTGGCGATGGCCGACGTGGCGAGGGCAGCGGGAGTGGTGCAGCGGCGGCGGAGAGCGGCTACTTCGCTCCCCCGACGCTGGAGACGGTGATCGCGCCGGTGCGGACGTCCGACAAGGGGAACCTGCAGGTCGCGCTCTCCCAGCTGGCCGAGCAGGATCCGCTGATCAACCTGCGGCAGGACGACCTGCGGCACGAGACGTTCGTATCGCTGTACGGCGAGGTGCAGAAGGAGGTCATCCAGACCACCCTGGCCGGTGAGTTCGGGATCGAGGTCACCTTCCGGGAGTCGACGACGATCTGCATCGAGCGGCTCAACTGGCCCGGTGCGGCGGTCGAGTTCAACAAGGTCGACCCGAATCCGTTCCTGGCCACTGTTGGTCTGCGGGTGGAGCCGGCTCCGGTCAACACCGGGGTGATCTTCCGGCTCGAGGTGGAGCTCGGATCGATGCCGTACGCGTTCATCAAGGCGGTCGAGGAGACCATCCGGGAGACCTTGCAGCAGAGCATCCACGGCTGGCAGATCCCTGACTGCACAGTGGTGATGACGCATTCGGGGTATTCGGCCCGCCAGAGCCACTCGCATGGTGTGTTCGACAAGAGCATGTCCAGTACCGCGGGCGACTTCCGGAACCTGACCCCGCTGGTCTTGATGAAAGCAATACAACAAGCAGGTACGACGGTGCTCGAACCGATGCACCGTTTCCAGCTGGAGATCCCGACCGACACCACCCGCTCTGTCCTGGCGGCACTCGCGCGGTTGCGGGCGATCCCGCAAGTGCCGGCGCTCGCCGCAGCGACCTCAACTCTCGAAGGCGAGCTCCCAGCAGCGGCGGTCTACAAACTCGAGCAACAACTCCCCGCCCTGACCCGCGGCGAGGGCGTCCTGGAATCAGCCTTCGACCGCTATCACCCGGTCACCGGCAGGATCCCGACCCGCCCCCGAACCGACCACGACCCACTGAACCGCCGCGAGTACCTGCTCCACGTACTCCGCCGGGTCTGACGAACCGGCTTACCGGGCGGCGACCTCCATGCCCGCCGCCCGGTAAGTCACTGATCCTTCGCCGAATACGCCTTAACGGCGTCCGCCGCAGCCAACCCATTTTGCCCGATCAGGCAGAGGCTGTGGCGCCGACTTCTGCTGTCAGGGTGATCGACTTCGGGGCGAAGCCTCGGCTTTGGTACAGCGCAAGTGCGGCGGCGTTGGTGGCGTACGCCGTCACCTGCAGGCTCGCCGCACCGCGGGCACGAGCCCACTCCACGAAGGTGTCGACCAGGCCGCCGCCGACTCCATGACCGCGGAGTTCGGGGCGGACGTACATGCTGACCAGTTCCGCCCGGACGACTGTCCACATGTCCGACGGGTCGTACAACATCCCGACCAGATGGCCCCTGACCCCGCCTGGTCCGACGGCTGCTAGTACGAGTGCCGTCGGATCGGACCGCAACTTCCGGCACCATTGCTCGCCGTACTCCGATGGCCAGTCGCGATTGCGGAGCGGGTCGCGTTGCCCGGCGTCCTCGGCGAACAGCGCCGCGGTCGAGGCGACCACGCCATCCAGATCATCGATCGACGCCGGCCTGATCTCGGTATCCATCAAGCCAACGTAGTCCCGTCAGGGGGCTGTGCCGATGACCACGGTCGCGGCGTAGTCCTCGTCAGTGATCATCCGCGCGGCGAGGCCGTCGCCCTCCAAGATCGCGGCGGCCGTGGTCGACTGGTCCTCGGTGGTTTCGACCAGTACGTGGCCTCCGGGAGTCAGCCAGGTCCGTGCTTCGGCGCTGACCCGGCGCAGGACTCCGAGGCCGTCCGATCCGCCGTCCAGGGTGACCAACGGCTACTAGTACGAGTGCCGTCGGATCGGACCGCAACTTCCGGCACCATTGCTCGCCGTACTCCGATGGCCAGTCGCGATTGCGGAGCGGGTCGCGTTGCCCGGCGTCCTCGGCGAACAGCGCCGCGGTCGAGGCGACCACGCCATCCAGATCATCGATCGACGCCGGCCTGATCTCGGTATCCATCAAGCCAACGTAGTCCCGTCAGGGGGCTGTGCCGATGACCACGGTCGCGGCGTAGTCCTCGTCAGTGATCATCCGCGCGGCGAGGCCGTCGCCCTCCAAGATCGCGGCGGCCGTGGTCGACTGGTCCTCGGTGGTTTCGACCAGTACGTGGCCTCCGGGAGTCAGCCAGGTCCGTGCTTCGGCGCTGACCCGGCGCAGGACTCCGAGGCCGTCCGATCCGCCGTCCAGGGTGACCAGCGGTTCGTACAACCGTGCCTCCGCAGGCAGCAGCCGGATCTCGTCACTCGGCACGTACGGGACATTCGCGAGCAGTAGATCGACCCGGGCTTTCAATGCCGAAGGCAACGGATCGAACAGATCCCCTTCGTACACGTGTCCGCCGACTCGTCCCACGTTCCGCCGCGCACACGCGACCGCGGCCGGCTCCACGTCAGCGGCGTACAACTCGACAGGTCCGGCAGAAGCGACCGCAACTCCCAACGCGCCGGAACCGCAGCAAAGATCCAGTACTACGGCGCGCCCGGTCGGCAGCAGCCGGATCGCTTCGGCAGCAAGTGCTTCCGTACGTCGCCGGGGCACGAACACGCCAGGGTCCACCTCGATCCGCAGGCCGTGGAACTCCGCCCAGCCGACCACATGCTCGATCGGCAGACCGGCAACCCGCTGCTCCACCATCCGGGCCAGCTCGGCATCGTCGCGAGCGCTGGAGATCAGCAACTCCGCCTCGTCCTCGGCGAACACGCAACCGGCGGCGCGAAGGGTCGTGACGATGACGTCAGAATCGAGAAGTGACACTGCAGCCCTTTCGGTCAACCAAGCGACCAGCACCCTACCGCGACGGTAGAGGCCTGAGGCGGGCTGGCGGAGGTTCAGCCGAAAGCGTTCACGCCGGTGAGCTCGGCCGAGACGGTCCACAGCCGGGCAGCGGAGTCGCGGTCGATCGCGTACGGGCGAACGCCAGGCGCGTCGTCGGTCGACACCGCGGCGATGTCGCAGTCCTCGCAGAAAACTCCACCGAGGCCGTCCAGCTGAGGCGACGTCGCCGCCCATACCTGAGTCGAGGCTCCCTGCTCGGGTGTCTTGAATGCCTCGTTGAACTCGCCGGTCTTCTCGTCGATCCAGCCGGCCCGCGACCATCTCCTCGCGCGGGAGGTGCCGCTGCAGCGGAGTCATGATGCCGCCCGGGTGCAGCGCGAACGCCCGTACGCCGGAATCCTTGCCCAAGGCATCCAGCTGTACGGCGAACAGCACGTTGGCCGTCTTCGCCTGGCCGTAGGCCGCCCACTTCTCGTACCCCTGCTCGAACTGCAGGTCGTCCCAGCGGATGTCCGACCGGCGGTGACCCGTCGACGAGACCGCGACGACCCGGGCGCCGCCGTCGGCAGCGATCGCCGGCCAGAGTTGGTTGACGAGCGCGAAGTGACCGAGGTGGTTCGTCGCGAACTGAGCCTCCCAGCCCGGCCCGACCCGGGTCTCCGGGCAGGCCATGATCGCGGCGTTGTCGATCACCAGGTCGATGCTCCGGCCGGAGGCGAGAAACCGCTCGGAGAACGAGAGAACGCTCTCCAGGTCAGCCAGGTCCAGCGTGTCCACCTCGACGTTACTGACGTCAGAGAGCGCTTCCGCCGCGGTCTCGGGCCGACGAGCCGGCACGACGACGTGCGCGCCGGCCTTCACCAGCGCCTTGGTCGTCGCCAGACCAAGTCCCGAATATCCGCCCGTCACCACCGCGAGCTTCCCGCTCAGATCGATCCCCTTGAGGACCTCATCCGCAGTACTCCGGTAGCCGAACCCCGACCCGAGCTTCTCCTGTGCAGTCGTCATGCCCACGACCCT
Organism: Kribbella qitaiheensis; assembly: GCF_014217565.1. NCBI lineage: Bacteria > Bacillati > Actinomycetota > Actinomycetes > Propionibacteriales > Kribbellaceae > Kribbella > Kribbella qitaiheensis. The sequence goes on along the minus strand of NZ_CP043661.1, from coordinate 979,494 downwards.
ACGAGCTAGACCCAGCTCTAGGTCAACCAAAGGGAAGGAAGGCGGAGAGGTACCTCACCGAGAAGTTTTGTCAGGCGGTAACCAGCCGGCGTGGACGCACCGGGTTGAGGGCGGCCCGCAGAGCCGGACCAAGGATTCGGCGCACGTCGGCGTCGGTGAGCGCGGCGGTCGGGCGGAGCGGGTTCAGGTAGCGGGTGAAGATCAGGCCGCCGATCACGGCGACGGCAGCGGTGGCTCGGTCGGTCGCATCGGGGCCGCGGAGAAGTTCAGCAATCCGGCCGAGGATCTCCCGTTCGAGGAACTCCTGCAGCACCTCCAGTACGTCGACGTCCTGCGGCGCCATCCTGGTCAGCTCGGCCAGCGGCTCGGTGCCGGCCCACATCTCGAGCACCGCGTCGAGCAGCCGGTCGGCGAACCCGGCCCTGGTCGCCCTGCATCGCCAGTGCCATCGCGGGCGACTTGCCGCAGCGGAACTGCATCGCCTCACCGAACAAGCCCTGCTTGGACCCGAAGTGATAGCTGATCAGCGCGGAGTCCACGTCCGCGGCGGCCGCGACCCGGCGGACCGTCGTACCGCGATAGCCGTGTTCCAGGAACAGGTCGTAGGCCACCTCGGCGATCCGCGCCTTGGTGTCCGGGTTGCCTCTGGGCCGTCCACGAGATTTATTCATCAGCGTTGAATATCGTCGGCTTCCCCGGGCATTGTCAAGCACGTCACCGGATCGTCCGGGGACAGCGAGGGAGTGAGATGCGCATCGTCGTCTTCGGCGCGGCCGGTTCGACCGGCCGTGAACTGGTCGAGCAGGCTCTGGCCGCCGGCCACCAGGTGGTTGCCGCAGTTCGTCGGCCCGAGAAGGTCCAGCCGCGTGCCGGGCTGACCGTAGTACAGGCGGATGTGGCTGATCCGGAAGCAGTTCGTACCGCGGTGGCAGGCAGCGACGCCGTCTTCTCGGTGGTCGGGGGCAAACCGTCCCGGCAGCCTGTCAGCCTCTACTCCACCTCCGCGCGCAACATCATCGACGCCATGCACGAGTACGGCGTGAAGCGGCTGATGGTCGTGAGTTCGGTGATCCTCGAACCCGGCTGGCGACCGAGTAACGCCTTCTTCTTCAACAACGTCATCGACCCGCTGGTGAACCGGGTGATGGTCAGGACCACTCACGACGACATGAGGCGGATGGAACAGTTGGTCCGCGACAGCGGTCTCGACTGGACCATCGCGCGACCGTCGGGGCTGTTCAGCAACCAGGCACCGACGCGGTACGAAGTACAAGAAGACCAGGCGGACGGACTGTTCACCGCGCGGGAGGATCTGGCCGCCGCGATGCTCGCGCAGTTGACCGGCGACACCTTCGTCCGGCGGGCGATGGCTGTCATCACCACCGCGGTGAAGCCGAACGTGGCCAAACTGATCTGGCGAGAGGCGATCATGTCGAAGTGACGCGGTCCGTTCCGACGTCGCGGGTACGAGCCGACGAAGGAGACCCGATGAAGTACATGCTGTTGATCTACGGCAACGACGACACCTGGGCCGCGCTGAAGGCGGACGGGATGGATGCCGTGATGGACCGGCACCGGGTGCTGACGGAGGAGACCAAGGCAGCCGGTGAGTTCATCGCGGCGCAGGGGCTGACCGCGCGGAACGCGCGGGTCGTGCAGCTCCACGACGGTGTACCGACCGTGACCGACGGGCCGTTCACGGAGTCGAAAGAGGTGCTGGCCGGCTACTACCTGCTCGAGTGCAGCCTTGACCGGGCGACCGAGGTGGCGGCCAGGCTGCCCGAGGCGCCGTACTCCCCGATCGAGATTAGGGAAGTGCCCGACGAGGAATAACTGTTCCAGAGGCTTGCCGGTCTCAGCTCGGCGCTGACCTGAGACCGGCGAGCCACTGATTCAGCTGTCTCAGCTGGTCAGGCCCGATGCGAGGGTGACCCCACCTGAGGCGGGCTGATCGCCCATCCCACGGCCACCCTGGACGAATACGGTTGCGCCGGACTCAGGCGCCGGAGCACCCTCGGCCAGACGCAGTGTGGTGGTAAGGCCGTTGCTCAGCCTCAGCACCGCTACTCGGCGCGATTGTCCGGTCGGAGTCGACGAGATCACCTCGTGGATGCCGGTACAGACCGCGGGTTGGATCGAAGCCCTGCCGAGTTTCGCCGTACCGTGACTCCTCACACCACGGCACTGCTCGGCGAGCTGCTTCATCGCTGACACTGTTCCCCCTTTTCGTTCCCCCGGGCATTAGGTGACGTTGCCACACACCCGTGCTCCTCACGATGCAAAGGTGATCGGAGAAGCCTCGCTCACGGTGACGGTGATTTCAAGGGATCGTGACTGGAATCCCGGTAGGCGGAACCCCCGTCCAGGAACTACTGACCACCGAAACCGGTGGTCGCAATTCCCTTGATGATTTGCCTTTGGAAAAAGAGGAAAACGATCACCAGCGGCAGCGCGGCCAGGATCGCGGACGCCATGTTCTGCGCGTACTGCAACCCGTAGGCGCTCTTCACCGTCTGCAGGCCGACCGGCAGCGTCATCAGGTCCGCGTCGGTGGTCACGATGAATGGCCAGAGGAAGTTGTTCCACGCACCGATGAAGACGAAGATCGCTACCGCGGCAAGTATCGGGCGTGACAATGGCAACACGATCGACCAGAACACGCGCAACCGATTTGCGCCGTCGACGCGGGCGGCATCTTCCAACTCGACCGGAATCTGATCGAAGAAGCGCTTCAAAATCAACACCATCGCGGGCGCAAACGCTTGCGGAAGAATAATTCCCCAATAAGTGTCGACCAGGTTGAAGGCGAGCATCTGCCGGAACAGCGGCACGATCAGCAGCTGCGGCGGAATGATGATGGCCGCGATGATGGCGGCGTACAGCCAGCGCCGGCCGCGGAAATTCATCCGGGAGAAGGCATAACCGGCCAAGGCCGAGGTGGCCACCGTGATGAGGGTGATCGCGACCGAGGTGATCAGGCTGTTCCAGGCCCAGGCCGGGATGTCACCCGCCGACAGCACCTTGCGGTAGGCCTCGAAGCTGAACCCGTCCGGTGGCGACAGGCTGATCGACGACGCGCCCGCGTCGGCCTCACTCTTCAGCGAGGTGACCACTGCCCAGACGAACGGCACCAGCCAGCTCACGGCCAGCACGGCCAGGACCAGCAGCGCCACCATCCGGGACACACTCCACGGGTTCTCCCCCGGCTTGTGCCTCTGCTTGATCCCACGCGACAACGTGTAGCTGCTCATCGGCCACTCCGGCGGTTGAGAAGTTTGTACTGCGCCAGCGACACCAGCACGATGATGGCGAAGAACAGGTAAGAGATCGCCGACGAGAAGCCGAACCGGTAGCCGGTGAAACCGGACTCGTAGATGTACTCCACGATCGACCGGGTCGAGCCGGCCCGGGCCGCCGTTGGTCAGCATGTAGATCTGGTCGAACACCTTCAGCGAGGCGAGCACCTGCAGCGTCAGGATCAGCGCGGTGGTCGGAGCCAGCTGCGGGATCACGATCGAGAAGAGCTGCCGCCACTTGCCGGCACCGTCGATCGCGGCCGCCTCGAACTGTTGCTCGGGGATGTTCTGCAGCGCCGCCAGGTAGAGCAGGAAGTTGAACCCGATCGTCCACCACAAGGTGGTCAGCACCACCGAGAACATCGCCACCTTCGGATCCTGCAGCCAGGCCACCGGCGCGATCCCGAACTCGCGCAGGATGCCGTTGATCAGCCCGAGCTTCGGGTTGTACATCCAGGTCCAGAACAGCACCACGACCGTGGAGGCGAGCAGGTACGGCATGAAGAAGGACAGCCGCCACAGCCAGCGGCCCGGCAGTCCCAGGTTCACCAGCAGGGCGAAGGCGAGCGACAGCACCACCAGCGGCACCGTGCTCAGCAGGGTGAACCATGCCGTGTTGCCTAGCGAGTGCCACATGTCCGGATCGCCGAGGGCTTCGGCGTAGTTGGCGAAACCGATCAACCGGCTGTTGGCGCCGGTCAGCGTCTCGCCGGTGAAGCTCAGATACAGGCCGTAGCCGGCAGGCACCACCAGGAAGAGCACGAACAGCACCGCGAACGGCGCCGCGAAGGCCCAACCGGTGAGGCTCTCGCCGCGCCTGGCCGACTGCTTGCCGGCAGCTTCGACCGGCGTGCTGGTGACGGGACTTTCGAGAGTGGTCGACATCAGGCGGTCTCCTTCCAGGGGGTCGGGATCAGACCGGTTGCGGCCGGTCGAGCAGGACGTTCAGCCGCTTCACGAATCCGTCGAACCCCGCGGCCGGGTCGCCGCTGCCGAGGTACACGTTCTGCACGTTCTCCGCGAAGTAGTTCTGGAAATCGCTCCCGGCGCCGGCGAACCAGACATCCGGGTCGTAGTTCACGTACGCCGGGATGCCCGCGTAGTTCGACTGCGGTTTCAGGGCCTGGTACTCCGCGCTCCGGATCACCGGCTGGTACGCCGGGATGTGGCCACCGCCCTCGGCCCAGCTCACCGAGCGTTTGAGGATCTCCGCCACCAGCCGGTAGACGTGACGGCGTCGGTCGGGATCCACCTTGGACTGCCGCGGCAGCACGAAGGTGTGCGAATCGGCGTACGCGGCCTCGGTCCCGAAGAGCGTCGGGATCGGGCGGACGTCGAACTTCAGTTTGGCGGCCTTGATGCTCGGGAGTTCCCAGACTCCACCGAAGAACATCCCGCTCTCACCGTGCAGGAACTCGCTGGTCGCCGTACCGCCGTCGCCGCTGCGGGTGGCGATCGTGTCGTCGAGCAACGACTGGACGAAGGTCAGTACCTTCACCGCGGCGGCCTCGTCGACCTGAGCAGGCTTGCCCGGAACCAGAGTCATCTCGGCGCCGAGTTGGCGGTAGAAGGTGTAGAAAAGCCGCCACATCTGGGAGCCGTCGCCGAGGTAGCCGTAGGACAGACCGTGTTTGCCGGTCACCAGCTGCAGTTTGCGCGCGACGTCGACGAACTCCTCCGGCGAGTCCATCGTCTGGATCGCCTCCGTCACACCGGCCTTCGCCGCGTGGTCGGTGTTGTAGTAGAGAACGAACGGGTGGGTGTCGAGCGCGAGGGCGTAGAGCTTGCCGTCGTACTGACCCTTCTGCCAGACCAGCGGCGGGATGTCCTTCTCGGTCACGCCGACCGCGGCGAGCTCATCGAGATCCCAGGGCTCGAGCAGACCGCCGGGCGCGTAGCCCGCGAGCCGGGACGCGTGCATGATCGCGACGTCCGGTGCGCGACCGCCGGCGGATGCCATCGCGAGCTTCGTGTAGTACGGCGCTCCCCAGGCGAGCACGGTCTGGGTGGCGTGGAAGCCGGGGTTCGTCGCGTTGACGGCGTCGACGAGACCCGACATGACGATGCCGTCGCCGCCGGTCATCAGATGCCAGTAGTTGATCTCGGCGGCCGAGCGGCCGGCGCCTGGTGCGCAACCGAGTAGCAGGCCGCCACCGGCCAGTGCGGCGGCTCCGGACAGGAGCCGGCGCCGGGAGAACTGACGGTCGAACGATGCCATGGGGCCTCTCCTTCGCAGGGCGGGACCGATCATTACATCGTTAGAATCCGCAGACAAGCCCTAGCATCTTGGTTTTTGTTGGATTTTGTGGGGTAGTGCGAGGCTCGGGTCAGCTCGGCAGGCCGGTGCTGGCGCGGGCGATGACGCGGTGCGGGATGAGGATGCGGCGCGGTACGGCGTCCTTGTCGGCCATCCGCTCCCCGAGCAGATCCAGCGCCGACTGGATGAACTCGCGCCGGTCGAAGTCCACCGTCGTCAGCGGCGGCACGGTGTACTGGCTCTCCAGGATGTTGTCGAATCCGCCGACCAGGCAGGTGTCCGGTACGGCGACTCCCGCGGCCCACAGCGCCGACAACGTCCCGACCGCGACCGAGTCGGTGAAGCAGAAGAACGCGTCCGGCGCCTCGTGCTCGGCCAGGAACCGGCTGACCACGAGGTTGGCGCCATCCGGACTCCAGCGGTCCAAAGCGATCTCGAGCTCCGGATCCGGTGCGATCCCGGCCTCGGCCAGCGCCTCGTGATACCCGGTGGTGCGGAGCCGTGCGGCCGCGGTGCCGGTGACGCCGGCCAATCCGCCGAGAGTCCCGGCGCCACTCGAACCGCTGGGCGACTCCGGCGTACCGACGGCAGCGATGCGCCGGCAGCCGCGCTCCAGCAGATGCCGGACCATGTCGCGGGCGGCACCGACGTTGTCGATCGCGACCTGACTGACGACATCCTGATCGACATCACCGATCAGTACGACGGGCGGCAGCGGGCCCGCGGTCATCACGGCACTGTCGTCCAGGTTGATCGGGTTGAGGATCAGCCCGTCGACCAGGTGCGCGCGGGCCTTCGAGAGCAGCTCGAACTCACGTTCCGGCTCGGCCGCCGTCTGCTCGATCTGGACTCCCCAGCCGCGCTTGTGGGCGAGTTCCACGACGAGGTGGGTGATCTCCGCGGAGTACGGGCGGAGCAGGTCGGGCAGCGCCAGGCCGATCATCCCGGAGCGGCCGTTGCGCAGGCCGCGGGCGCTCATGTTCGGGACGTAGTCGAGCTCGCTGACCGCCTGTTCGACGCGGGCGCGGGTCTCGGGGCGGACGAAGACCACCCCGTTGATGACGTTCGAGACCGTCTTCGGGGACACCCCGGCCAGCTTGGCGACATCCTTGACGGTGGCTCGCATGCGCCCATTCTCACCGACGAAGAGAAAAAGGGAAGGAAAGCGAGGGAAGGAAGGCGGTGGGTGGGGGTGAAGGCGAGGGAAGGAAGGCGGTGGGTGGGGGGCGAAGGCGAGGGAAGGAAGGCGGTGGGTGGGGGGCGAAGGCGAGGGAAGGGAGGCGGTGGGTGGGGGGGCGGGAGGACGTGCAATCAGCGGGTTGTGAGGGCTCCTCCGTTGACGTGGAGGACCTGGGCGGTGAGGTGGTGGGCGGCGGGTGAGGCCAGGAAATAGATCGTTTCTGCGATGTCGGCGACCCGTCCTTCGCGCTTCGTCAAAGTTGCCTGAAGCAACGTTTGCCGGCGGCTGTCGGGCAGTTGCCCCTGGAAGAATTCGGTCTCCGCGGTGAAGCCGGGTGCGACCACGTTCGAGGTGATGCCACGCGGACCGAGCTGAGCGGCGACATCGAGATTCCAGGTCGCCAGGGCCGCCTTCGAAGCGCCGTACGAGCCCGCTCCCCTGGCGGCGGCGATCGAGCCGAGGTGGATGACGGCTCCCCCGTCGGCGATCCGCGGCGCGAGCGCGGTCGTCGTGAGGACCGCGGTGAGCAGGTTCGCTTCGAGGTTCGCCAGCCAGTTCGCCTTGAGCCGGCCGAGCTCGCCGGCCGCGTCGGGCTGGGCAAAGTCCGTGTTGCCGCCGGCATTGTTGACCAGTACGTCGATCCGCGGCGGCAGCTCGGCGAGCAACCGCTCCACCTGCGCCGGATCCGTCCCATCGCAAACCACCGCCCGAACACCCAGGTCGGCTGCAGCCTTCTCCAGTACTGCGAGGCGCCGGCCGGTGATCACCACCTCGTCCCCGTCGGCCACGAACCGCTCGGCCACGGCACGCCCGATCCCTGTCGCTCCCCCGGTCACCACGATCGTCCTCGACACGCCGGCCTCCTTCGTTTAGGTCTAAACGTTTAGACCTAAACGTATCATTCGAACCATGCCGGTGAACAAGCCCCAGGACAGCTATCCGCTGGATGCGCCGAGCCCCTACCCTGCCGCCGAGATCGCGCGAGCCTGGGAACGGGAGCGTCCCGGCACCCCGACCGACTCGATCGAGATCGTCACTCCCCTGTGGCGACTGGCCAAGCTGTTCGCCGACGACAGGCGCCGGCTGCTCACCGACCTGGGCATCGATCCCGCCACTCTTGACCTACTGAGCGTCCTGCGCCGCAGCGGACCGCCGTACGAGCTGAGCACCCGCGAGCTGACCCGCTGCACGCTCGTCACGGCCGGCGCAGTCTCGCAGCGAGTCGGACGCGCCGAGCAGGCCGGGCTGGTCTCCCGGCGTACGGAGGCCGACGGCTCGCGCGCGGTGATCGTGTCGCTGACCAAGACCGGCCATGATCTGATCGAGCGAACTGTCGACCAGGTGCTCACCCGCGAGTCCGAGCTGGTCGCCTCGCTCTCCCCCACCGATCGCGAGTTGCTGGCCGGCCGGCTCCAGGACCTGCTGGCCGAAGTGCAACTGAAGGTTGCCCCGGCTGTTGAAGGTTCGGACCCGCCGTCACGGTAGGACTTTGCGGCAAAGCTTCCACTGGTGGCTCAATGTAAGAATTGAATGTATGCCTGTTGCGAATCTCATCGACCAGCCAGCTGCCGACAGCCATGACGTCATCGAGGTCCGGGGAGCCCGCGAGAACAACCTGAGCGGGGTCTCCGTCGACATCCCCAAGCGCCGGTTGACCGTCTTCACCGGCGTCTCGGGATCCGGCAAGTCCTCTCTCGTCTTCGACACGATCGCCGCCGAGTCGCAGCGGATGATCAACGAGACCTACACCGCGTTCGTCCAGAACTTCATGCCCAGTCTCTCCCGGCCGGACGTCGACTCGCTCCGCAACCTGAGCGCCGCGATCATCGTCGACCAGGAACGGATCGGCGCCAACGCCCGCTCCACGGTCGGTACCGCGACCGACGCGCACACGATGCTGAGGGTCCTGTTCAGCCGGATCGGTACGCCGTCCGCCGGGCCGCCGTCCGCCTTCAGCTTCAACCGGGCCGAAGGGATGTGCCCGGCCTGCGAGGGACTCGGCAAGGCCACCGAGATCGACCTGACCGAGTTCGTCGATCGCGGGCTGACGCTGAATCAGGGCGCGGTCAAGGTGCCCGGGTACGCCGTCGGCACCTGGTACTGGCAGGTGATGGCCAACTCCGGGCTGTTCGACCCGGACCTGCCGCTCAGGGACTACCCCGCCGAGCAGTGGGAGCAGTTCCTCTACCAGCCGCCGATGAAGGTGAAGGTGGGCAAGAGCAACCTCACCTTCGAAGGCCTGGTCAGCAAGGTGAAGCGGCAACTGCTCGCGAAGGATCGCGAGTCGATGCAGAGCCACACCCGGGCCTTCGCCGATCGCGCGGTGAAGCTCGTCCGGTGCCCGGACTGCGGCGGAGCACGGCTGAACAAGGCCGCCCGGGCGGTGACCATCGACGGGCACGACCTCACCCGGTGCTCGTCGATGCAGATCAGCGACCTGGCCGAGTTCGTCCGGGGCATCACCAATCCAGCGGTCGGGCCGATGCTGGAAGGCCTGCGGGACACCCTCGACTCGATGGTCCAGATCGGGCTGGGCTACCTCAGTCTCGATCGTGAGTCGTCGACATTGTCCGGCGGTGAGGCGCAGCGGGTGAAGCTGGTCCGGCATCTCGGCTCGAGCCTGACCGATGTCACCTATGTCTTCGACGAACCGACGGTCGGGCTGCATCCGCACGACATCCAGCGGATGAACGACCTGCTGCTGCAACTGCGCGACAAGGGCAACACCGTGCTCGTCGTCGAGCACAAGCCGGAGACGATCAGGATCGCGGACTACGTCGTCGATCTCGGTCCCGGCGCCGGTCTGGCCGGTGGGCGGCTTTGCTACGCGGGTGATCTGAAGGGGCTGAAGAAGTCCGGCACCTTGACCGGGCGCTACCTCGATCACCGGGTCGACGTTCGCGACGATGTCCGGCAGCCGGTCGGGTCGCTCAAGATCGAAAACGCAACGCTGCACAACCTGCGGAACGTGAGCGTGGAGGTGCCGCTCGGCGTACTGACCGTGGTGACGGGTGTCGCCGGCTCGGGGAAGAGTTCACTGATCCACGGTTCACTGGCTGGGCGTGATGGGGTGATCGTGGCCGGCCAGGAACCGATCCGGGGTTCGCGGCGCAGCAACCCCGCGACGTACACGGGACTGCTGGATCCGATCCGGGCGGAGTTCGCCAAGGTGAACAAGGTGAAGCCGGGGTTGTTCAGCGCGAACTCCGTCGGAGCGTGTCCGGGCTGCAAGGGGCTTGGGCTCGTGTACACGGATCTGGCGATGATGGCCGAGGTGGCGTCGGTCTGCGAGGACTGCGACGGCGAGCGGTTCACCCCGGAGGTGCTGGCCTACCGGCTGCGCGGGAAGAACATCAGCGAAGTACTGGGTCTGTCGGTGATCGAGGCGCGGGAGTTCTTCGGCAAGGGACCTGCGCGGGCGATCCTGGACCGGCTGTCGACGGTCGGGCTCGGCTACGTCGGTCTCGGGCAGCCACTGACGACGCTGTCGGGTGGTGAACGCCAACGACTGAAGCTGGCCATCAACATGGGCAAGAGCGGGTCGGTTTACATCCTCGACGAGCCCACCACGGGGCTCCATCTCGCTGATGTCGACCAACTGCTGGCGATGCTCGACAAGCTGGTCGACGACGGCAACACCGTCATCGTGATCGAGCACCACCAAGCGGTGATGGCGCATGCCGACTGGCTGATCGACGTCGGTCCGGGCGCCGGCCACGACGGCGGCCGGATCACCTTCACCGGCATCCCCGCCGATCTGGTCGAGAGCAGCGCCTCCCTGACCGCCGAGCACCTCCGCCAGTACGTCGCGTCAGAGCTCGTCGGCAGCTAACCGCTCGATCAGCTCGCGCCAAGCCTCCAGGTACTCCGCCGCGGGACCCGTCTGGGTCAGGGTCAGACGGGCCCCGCCGTTCCCGTCGCGGAGCGCCACTGTGACCAGGCCGTGTTGCCACGGGTAGCTCAAGGTCATCTCGTGCTCGACGGTCTCCCCCGGTTCGATGCCCTTGGCAACGAAGCCTGCGGCCAGCACCGGCCAGACGTCTTCCTTGGGGCGGACCAACTGGCGTTCGAAGTGGAGCGACCCGTCGTCGGCGACGACGCCCTGGTCCAGGCCGTAGACCTTGATGAAATGCTCGTGGAGTTCGGCGTAGTCCTTGGCCGGGACGGCGGAACCACCCAGCACCTTCTCCAGCGCGTCCAGGCAGATGATCCAGCCCGCGGTGTAGCTCGCCGAGCCCGGGCGATCGTCGTACGTGGCGGTCAGCGTGAGCAGGCAGCCGTCATCGGTCGGGCTCAGCTCCCAGCGCAAGAGCTCCCCGCCCCACGTGTATTCGAGCAGTCGCGGCGGCTCGAAGGCGCTCACGACGCCGTTGTTGTCCGGATCCTCCTGGAAGTCGCCGACGCCGTCCGGGAAGGTGAATGAGATCGCCCCGTCGAGCCGCAGGTCCACCTCGACCGCGGCCGGGAACCAGCCGGCGAGCTCGGCCGGTGAGGTCAGGGCACGCCAGACCTTCTCCTGCGGATGAGTCAGCCGGCGTTCCATCCGGAGTACGGTCCGGCCGTTTTCGGTCGTCAGAGTCTCGGTCATGGATCTATATATACCTGGACAGGAATATACGATCAACCCCGCACAAGCCGAAGCCCCGGCGAACCAGATCGCCGGGGCTTCGGGAAATGGTGTTACTTGGAGCAGGTATAAACAGCGTCGTTGTCGAGCCACCACTGGCCGGGGATCGGGTCGGAGAAGTCCCAGCCGCCCGAGTTGCCGTGCCAGGCCGGCGGCTCGTCGGAGAAGTTCGCGGCTGTCCGGGGCCCGACGTCGGCCACCCCTCCGGGGCCGGCCTCGGACACCGGACGAACTGGCCCCGGTAGACAGCCGACGGGCCGGCCTGTGCGGCACCCCTGCATCACATCACGAACAGCGGCGCCGCGCAGGTCGAGCCGTTTCAGCTCAGTTGTGGCTGGACCAGGTTGGCCAGGCCCTGATGGCCGGTCGTGTTCGGGTGGTACGACTCGCTGATCGGGTTGGACAGGCCGTTGATCCACTCCGGGCTGCCGCAGACCGCGTGCCCGATGAAGGCCGAGGTCGGGTTGACGAAGGGGAATCCGGCCGCGCCCGCCGCGGCCGAGATCTTCGAGTTGAGCAGGTCGGCGGTCTGGTTCAGCCGGGTCATCTCCGCACCGCTGAAGAAGGTGCCGGCATTGCAGTCGGTGCCGTTGAACAGCCGCGGGTAGCCGACCACGATCACCTTCGCGGTCGTCGCCCGGCTCCGGACACTCGCGTAGAGGCCGTTCAGCCGGGCCGGGATCGTGTTGTTGATGGTCGCTTGCGCGGTGTTGATCGCACCGTCGCAGTTACTCAGCCAAGACGGCTTCGCGCACTCGGTGATCACCGACGAGAAACCGGCATCGTTGCCGCCGACCTGAACGGTGACGAACCTGACCCCGCTGGTCAGTGGGCCGAGCTGGTTGGCCGTGACGTCGGCGACGCGGGCCCCGGAGCAGGCGACGTCGGTCAGGTGCGCGCCGATCCGGGCAGCGTCGAGGTAGGGGTAGGCCTTGGTGGAGCGCTGGCACGAGCCGCTCTCGGAGGTGTAGACGCGGGTGCCGACGCCGGAGGCGTAGGAGTCGCCGAGTGCGACGTACTCCGGAGCGGCTGCTTGCGCGATGGTGGGGCTGAGGAGCGCGGTGGCGACGACTGCCGCGCTGACGAAGCCGGCGATGAGTTTCATGGGCGGACCGCCTTTTGCACTGGGAGGGGTGCAGGGGTGAACTGTGAGTCACCATCCCCGACCAGCGAGTAACAAACAAGACCTCAGTAAGAAATTCACTACCAATTGCCGCATCAGGTAGGTGGCGTTGTTCTGATTCTCCGGACCTACTTCTCCGGTCCCGGGACCGAGAGCGGGTCGAAGCCGTAGGGAAGCTCGAGCCGGTGGGCCGTCATCAGGTCCGCGTCACCGAGCAGGTCGCGAGTGGCGCCGTCGGCAACGATCCGGCCGGCGTCCATCAGCAGGCTGCGCTCGCACAGCTGCAACGCGTACGGCAGGTCATGGGTGATCATCAGCAAGGTCACGTCGAGCCCGTTGAGGATGTCGGCCAGCTCGCGGCGGCTGGCCGGATCGAGATTGCTCGACGGCTCGTCGAGAACCAGTACTTCGGGGCGCATTGCAAGCACCGTCGCCACCGCGACGCGGCGGCGCTGCCCGTAGGAGAGGTGGTGCGGAGCGAGGTCGGCGTGGTCCTGCATCCCGACCTGGACCAGCGCCTCGTGGACGCGTTCGTCGAGTTCGGCGCCGCGCAGGCCCAGGTTCGCGGGTCCGAAGGCGACGTCGTCGCGGACGGTCGGCATGAACAGCTGGTCATCGGGATCCTGGAAGACGAGACCGACCTTCCGGCGTACCTCGGGAAGGTGTTCGCGGTGCAGGTCCGAGCCGCCGACCTGGATCCGGCCGCTGCCGGTCCCACCGGCGACTGCGCCGAGGATGCCGTTCAGATGCAACACCAGGGTGGTCTTGCCTGCGCCGTTCGGGCCGAGCAGGGCGACGCGCTCGCCGCGCTGGATGGTGAAGTCGACGCCGAACAGCGCCTGCCTGCCGTCGGGATAGGCGAAGACGAGGCGTTCGACGTGGATCGAGGGACCGGTCACAAGCCGACAACCCTAGCCGTGACGGCGATGACGACAGCGGCCAGGGAGATCGCGAGGCCTTCCAGCCACTGGGCCTGCGCGGCGCCCGAGTGGGAGAGCAGCGGCATCCGGCCGGTGTAGCCGCGGGACTGCATCGCCAGGTGGACCCGCTCACCGCGCTCGAAGCTGCGGACGAAGAGGGCGCCTACTCCCCCGGCCACTGCTTTGAGGTGTCCGGCCCGGCCGCCTTGGTAGCCGCGCGATTCGCGCGCGATTCGCATCCGGTGCAGGTCGTCCGAGACGACGCTGAGGTAGCGGACCATGAACGACAGGATCGCGATCAGTGTCGACGGCAGCTTGAGTCGTTCGAGTCCGGCGAGCAGAGCCCGCGGGCTGGTCGAGGCGGACAGCACGATGGCGGCGACCACGCCGAGGGTGCCCTTCGCGAGGACGTTCCAGGACCCGAGCACGCCGGATTGCGACAACGAGACACCGAGTACTTCGACTCGCGGCCCGGTCGCCACGAAGGGCAGCAGAAGGGCGAAGAACACGAACGGCGTCTCGACCGCCAGGCGCTTGAGCACCACCAAGGCCGGCAATCTGGCGAGTATGACGCAGCCGAGCAGCATTCCGGCGTACAGGGCGAAAGCCCAGAAGGCGGCGGCCGGGGTGGAGACCACGGCCAGGACGAAAACGAAGAGCGCGACGATCTTCACCTGCGCCGGCAGCCGGTGGATCCGGCTGTCCACCGCGACCAGCAGGCCGTCTCCGGCCGAACCGCTCACAGCCGGGCCGCGGGCGGCATCAAGCGGCCTTGTCGGCGCGCGCCGATCGCAGCGAGGCCAGCTTGGCGATCAGCAGGCCGAGGGTGATCGTGACGAGTACGCCGATGATGCCGGCGAGCGCGCCGGAGACCTGGCTGTTGCCGATCCCGCTGACGCCGTAGTTCGCGAGCGGGCTGCCCGCGACGGCCGAGTTCTTCGCGGCGCCTTCGAACCCGAGCTTCGCGCCGACGAACGCCAGGCCGTCCGGATGCGCGCTGGCGAACAGGCTGATCACCCCGGCGACCACGAAGGTGGTGGCGATCCCGATGCCGAGGCTCCGGCCGGCCGGCTTGGCCGGGATCGGGCGGTCCGGGGAGACCGTCGAGCTGTTGCCATCGGCATCGACCAGGACCAGGTCCGGCTGCAGATGGCGAGCGGCGTAGACGAGGTCGGGCCGGGTCGCGACGACCGCGCTGAGCACGGCAGCCGTGATCACCGCCTCGCCGAGGCCGACCAGGAGGTGCCAGCCGACCATCGCGGTGGCGAGTTTGCCGAGGGGGATCTCGACCGCGCCGCCGATCGCGTAGAGACCGGTGAACGCGAGGGCCGCGACCGGCACCGAGATCAGGGCACCGACCGTGGTCGCCGGGACCACGCTGCCGACGCGTTTCGGTAGTGCCTTCAGCAGGGCGCGGGTGACGAAGTAGCCGACGACAACGGTGATCAGGCCCATCAGGGTGATGTTCGTGCCGAGCGCGGTCAGGCCGCCGTCGGCGAAGAGCAGGCCCTGCACGAGCAGGACGGTCGACATCACCAGTACGGCGGTCCAGGGACCGACCAGCGCGGCCGCGAGCGCGCCACCGAGGAGGTGACCGCTCGTGCCAGCACCGACCGGGAAGTTCACCATCTGCACGGCGAACACGAACGCCGCGGTCAGGCCGGCCAGCGCCGGACCGGTCTCGCGGATCTCCCGGTTCGCCCGCTGCAGGCTGAACCCGACGGCTCCCGCGGCGATCAGGCCGGTGGCGATGGACGTGGGCGCGTCGAAGAAGCCGTCAGGTACGTGCATGCGGACATTGTCGTTCTAGTTGCGACTCGATCGCAACAGACCGCACTAAAGAGCTTTGAGTGCGTCTCCGATCGCACGATGGAATGTCGGGTATGCGTAGATCATCTGTTGCAGAGAGTGAACCGGGACTTCCGCGTGGACGGCTACCGCGAGCGCACCGAGCACCTCGCCGCCGGTCGGGCCGGCACTCGTCGCGCCGACCAGGACGCCGCGTTCGTTGTCGACGACAAGTTTGATGAAGCCCTCGTTGCCGGCCTTGTGGATCCAGCCGCGCGACGAGGACGGGATCTGGCTGCTCGCGGTCCTCACGTCGAGGCCGGCGTCGCGCGCCTGCTTCTCGGTCATCCCGACCGCGCCGATCTCCGGGTCTGTGAAGGTCACCCGTGGCATCGCGTGGTAGCTGGCAACCGGCGCGCCCTCGGCTCGTAGTACGTCGAAAACGGCCACGTTCGCCTGGTACATCGCGGTGTGGGTGAACGCGCCCGCACCCGTCACGTCGCCGACCGCCCAGACGCCGTCGGCCGCGCGGACATGCTCGTCGACGGTGATCTGCCGGGCTTCGGGGTCGATCCCGACCGTGTCCAGGCCGAGTGCCTTGGTGTCCACCCGGCGACCGGTTGCCACCAGCAACTTCTCGGCCGAGACCGTGCTGCCGTCGTCCAGGCTGAGCGTGAAGGTGTCGCCGTCGTGCTGGACCTGCTTGGCGTGGACGCCGGTCCGGAAGGTCACCCCGTCGCGCTCGAGCGTTGCCTGGGCCAGCTCACCCGACTCCGGCTCCTCCAGCGGGAGCACCCGGTCGAATCCCTCGACCACCGTCACCTGGACACCGAACCGCGCGAACACCTGGGTCAGTTCGAGGCCGATCGCGCCGCCGCCGAGCACGATGATCGAGCGGGGCAGCGTGTCCGCCTCGATCGCCTCGTGGTTGGTCCAGTACGGCGTACCGGCGAGACCGTCGATCGGTGGGATCGACGGGACGGTCCCGGTCGCGACGATGATGCCGCGGGATGCCTCGAACTCACGGTCGCCGGCTGTCACCCGGCCCGGGCCGGTGATCGTGCCGCGCTCGCGGAGGAAGGTGACGCCCTTCTTCACCAAGCGGTCCACCGCGACCTGGTCGTTCCAGTCGTCGGTCGCCTCCTTGCGGATGCGCTGCGCGACGGGCGCCCAGTCGGGCTCGACGGTCGCCTTGCCGGCCATTCCGTCGACGCGACGGGTCTCGGCGATCAGGTTGGCGGCACGGATCATCATCTTGCTGGGGACGCAGCCCCAGTACGGGCACTCGCCGCCGACCAGTCGCGGATCCACTCCGACGACGTTCAGCCCTGCCTCGGCCAATCGGCCGGCCGCCTCCTCGCCACCGACACCGAGCCCGATCACAACGACATCCACCTCTTCAGCCATGCCGCCAATCTCGCAGACCGGATCACCCGAACCAAGCCCCACAACGGCGCGTCACCACCCGGTAAGCCTTACGTCCGAAGAAGTGGAGCACACGTCCCTCCACTTCTTCGGACGTAAGGCATTTCCATCGGTGGGAGGGAGACCTCGGCTAATGGTATGGTGCGGGTCTACCGTTAGTTCTTGGAGGCCCGCGGATGTTCGTGATCGCCCACCTCAGTGACCCACACCTGGACGGATCGCCGGAAGCCCGGGATCGCCTGCGCCGGGTGACCTCGTATTTGAAGGAGTTCTCGCGGCCGGTAGATGTGGTGATCGCGACCGGCGATCTGGCCGACCACGGACTGGAGACGGAGTACGCCGAGGTCGCGGCCGAGCTGGCGTTCGACGTACCGGTGCTCGTTCTGCCGGGCAACCACGACATCAGTGCGCCGTTGCGGACCGGGCTGACGACCTACGTCGAGTCGGCGGGCTCGGGGCATCCGGTGCATCAGGTGCGGGATGTCGGCGGGGCGCGGTTCGTGCTGCTCGACACGTCGGTGCCAGGCGAGGACCACGGACTGCTGAGCGAGGAGTCGCTCGGGTGGCTGTCCGGCGTACTGGACGAGCCGGTGGACGGCCCGCTGTTCGTCGCGTTCCACCACCCGCCGAACAAGCTGCACCATCCCGTGCTCGATCAGTGGATCATGCAGTCGGGTGAAGCCTTTGCCGACGTACTGCGCGACAGGCCGATCACGGCGCTGCTGGCCGGCCACGTCCACAACGGCGTCGCCACCACCTTCGCCGGCTTCCCGCTACTCGTTGCCCCCGGCATCCGTTCGACCGCTCCGCTCCCGTTCGAGCCGGCCGCCGCGGCCGGCCTCGTCGATCTCGCGGCACCGCCCGGCCTGGCGCTGCACGTTCACACCCCGGATCAACCTCTGCTGACGGTCTACCGCTTCCTACCCTGAACCTGAGGTAGAGAGTGACCGGATACGGTCAGCCCACCAAGTGACCGGATCCACCTACACGGCCGGCTCCGGCCGCTGGACCTTCACCGTCACCTGAATCCGGTTGCCGCAGACCGACGCACGCTGGCAGGGTGGGCGGCTGTGCCTACCTTTTCTGCGTTGGACGGGACCGAACTTGCCTACAACCTGGTGGGTGAAGGGCCTCCGCTGATCTGCATTCCTGGCGGGATGCAGGACACCTTGTACTTCGGCGATCTCGGCGGGCTGTCCGCGCATCGGCAGTTGGTGCTGTTCGATCTGCGGGGCACCGGGCAGTCCGGCGTACCGGAGGACGCGTCGTCGTACCGGTGTGATCGGCTCGTCGGTGATGTCGAAGCGTTGCGCGAACACCTGAGGCTCGACCAGGTGGAGCTGTTGGCGCACTCGGGCGGGACGAACCTGGCGCAGCGGTATCTGGAGCAGCACGCCGACCACGTCGGAAAGCTCGCGCTCATCACGCCGAGCGCGATGGCCGCCGGTATCACCGTCAGCGGTGACGACCGGGCCGCGGTCGCGGAGCTCCGCCGCGACGAGCCTTGGTACCCGGAGGCGTCCGCGGCCCTGAAGGCACTCATGTCCGGCGAGGCGACGACCGGCTCCATCGCGCCCTTCTACTACGGCCGTTGGGACGAAGCAGCCCAGGCGCACCACGCCGCCGAGGACGGCCACCGCAACCTGGACGCCTTTGCCGCCTTCATCGCCGACGGCGCCTTCGACCCGCCGGCAACCCGCGCCGCACTGGCCGCCTTCAAACAGCCGGTCCTACTCCTCGCCGGCGAATACGACCTCAACTCCCCACCCACCGCAGTCGCCGCGCTCGCCGCCCTCTTCCCCAACCCCCACTTCGTGGTCCGACCAGCCGCCGGCCACTCCCCCTGGCTGGACGACCCGGCTCAGTTCGTCACCACGCTTACTACGTTCCTGGCCTGACAAAGCAAAACGGCGGCAGACCGAGTGGGTCTGCCGCCGTTTCAGGAACGACTAGAAGTTGATCATGTGCCCTTCGAGGCCGTGGAAGGCTTCCTGGAGGGCCTCCGACAGCGTCGGGTGGGCGTGCACGTTGCGGGCCAGTTCCTTGGTGGTGAGGTCCCACTTCTGGGCCAGGGTGAGCTCGGGGAGGAGCTCGGTCACCTCGGGGCCGATCAGGTGGGCGCCGAGAAGTTCGCCGTACTTCGCGTCGCTGATCACCTTGACGAAGCCGTTCGGGTCGGCCAGGCCGTGCGCCTTGCCGTTCGCCGTGAACGGGAACTTGGCGACCTTGACGTCGAAGCCCTCGAGCCGCGCCTGCTCCTCGGTCCAGCCGAAGCTGGCGATCTGCGGCTGGCAGAAGGTAGCCCGCGGGATCATCACGTAGTCGAGTTCCATCGTCTCGTGCCCGGCGATGGTCTCGGCCGCGATCACGCCCTGCGCCTCGGCCGCGTGGGCCAGCATCAGCTTCGCGTTCACGTCACCGATGGCGAAGATGTTCGCCACGTTGGTGCGCAGCAGCCCGTCGACGTCGATCGCGCCGCGCTCGGTCAGCTTGACGCCGATCTTGTCCAGCCCGTAGCCGTCGACGCGGGGCTGGAAGCCGATCGCCTGCATCACCTTGTCGGCCTCCAGCGTCTGCTGGTTGCCGTCCTTGCCGGTGACGGTGACCTTCACCTTGTCGCCGGAGTCGTCGATCGAGTCGACCCGGGTGCCGGTCAGCACCTTCACGCCGAGCTTCTTGTACGCCTTCGCCAGCTCCTTGGAGACCTCGACGTCCTCCAGCGGGACGACCCGGTCGAGGAACTCGACGATGGTGACGTCGACGCCGTAGTTGGTCAGCACGTAGGCGAACTCGACGCCGATCGCGCCGGCACCGGCGATGATGATGCTGCCGGGGAGTTCCTCGGTGAGGATCTGCTCCTCGTAGGTGACGACCCGGTCGCTCAGCTGGGTGCCCGGCAGCAGCTTGGTGGTCGCGCCGGTGGCGATGATGCAGTTGTCGAAGGTGACGGTCTCGGAGCTGCCGTCGTTCAGCGCCACCTCGAGGGTGTTGGCGTCGGCGAACGAGCCCCACCCGTCGTACTCGGTGATGTTGTTCTTCTTCATCAGGAAGTGCACGCCCTTGACGCGGCCGTCGGCCACCTTCCGGCTGCGCTGCACCGCGGTCGGGAAGTCGAAGCTGACCTCGCCGCTGATGCCGAAGGTCTTCGCCTCCGCCGTGAAGATGTGCGCCAGTTCGGCGTTACGAAGCAGCGCCTTGGACGGGATGCAGCCCACGTTCAGGCAGACACCGCCCCAGTACTTCTTCTCGATGATGGCGGTCTTGAGCCCGAGTTGGGCAGCGCGGATCGCCGCGACGTACCCACCGGGGCCGGCGCCGAGGACAACAACGTCAAAGTGCGAAGCCATGACGGAAATGCTAGTCGGTCGCACCAGTACTCCGCGCCACCGGCCGGGCCCTGTTCCGCGGGGCGTGACGGCGGTCACCATCGGGCAGTGCGTCCTGCCTCATCGTCACTGTCGGTGACCAGGCCTTCCTTATGCTCCCCGGCCCGCCTACGCTGGGGCACGCACGGGGGCTGCTCTCGTTCCGTGCGCGCGTGAGGCGCATCCGGAGAGCGACCGATGGGGCCTGATGGTGGGGAACAGCATGCTGGGGATCAGCCGCCGACTGCGGCTTGCCGCGATCGGCGCGCTGGTGGCCGTGGTCGCGCTGCCCACCTACGCCGCGTACGCCGACGACCCCACTCCCCCGCCACCGGCCTCCGTCACCGACGTGAAGCGGTCCCTCGAGCAACTCCAGGCCGAGGCCGCCGCGATCCAGGCCGACTTCGCCAAGACCACCATCGCCTACACGAACGCGGTGAAGGCAGCACAGACCACCGAGGCCGCCGCCAAGCAGGCCGAGCAGTACGCCGCCGGTAAGAAGAGCGTGTCGGAGGTGGAGCGCCACAAACTCGGACTGGTCACCGTCCAGGCCTACCAACTCGGCATCCCCACAGTCATCGGCACAGAGTCGATGCTGTGGTCACTGGCGCCCGTCGCGGAGAACCTGCAGGAACTCGCAGACCGCCAGGCAGCTATCCGGCAACTCGGCAGCACCCAGGTCGCGCAGTACCAGAAGGCGACTGCCGCACAGAACGCAGCCGGTACTGCTGCCGACGATGCAGTCAAGAAGCGTGCAGCGGCCGACACTGCGGCTCAGACAGTTCGCACGCTCGGCCTCGAGGTCAAGAGCAAGGCCCAGGACGCCACCTTGGCCATGCAGAACCAGATGGCCGAGATGGCCGGCGCCAGCCAGCAGACCGACCAGCTGCAGAACAGCCGCAACGCGGCGGCCTTCGCCAAGTGGCAGTCCTACCTGACCGAGCTGGCGGCGACCAAGGTGATCGCGCCGGCCGCAGGCACGATCCGGAACCCCGCCAAGCTCCCGGCCGGTCTCAAGCCGTACGTGGCCGCCGGCCGGACGGTCCCCGGCGCGGCTTCTGTCGTCAGCGCCGGCCGCACTGTGCGCGTGCTGTCCGCCGAGACCATCCGCGCGGTCAACACCGCCTTCAGCCTGCTCGGCAAGCCGTACAGCATGGGCGCCACCGGCCCCGTCAAGTACGGCTGCCTCGGCGCGGCCCGCGTCGCCTGGCAGCCGTACGCGAACCTGCCGAACCTGATCAGCAAGGTCTACCCGAACTACCAGAAGGTGCCGACGGCATCGATCCAGCCGGGCGACCTGCTGCTGATCGGCAGTAAGTCGATCGGGCTCTTCCACATCGGCATCGCCCTCGACGGCAACGAGATGATCGCGGCCGACGAGGCCAAGGGATCCGTCACCGTGACGACCGTCCCCGACAACCTCTTCGCCGCCTTGCGCCCGACCCTCGGCCAGCCGTCCAGCCCCCAGCGGCCGCCCGAATCCACCTCGCAGGCCTACCAGTTCCGCTGCGGCAACACGGCCACGTCGTACGACGTCGGCACCGGCGCCTGGACCTGGCCGATCGGCGAGGGCGAATACGAGATCGGTACGCCGTTCGGCCAGCCCGGCCCGCTCTGGTCGTCCGGTTACCACACCGGCCAGGACTTCGTCGCTCCAGTCGGTACGACGGTCCGCGCGGTCACCGCCGGCACCGTGCGTATCGAGCACCCGGCCTGGGCCGGCAACCTGGTCCGCATCGACCACGGCAACGGGCTCGAGACGCTGTACGCGCACCTGAGCCGGATCGATGTCGCCGACGGCGCCCGGGTCGTCGCGGGACAGCAGATAGGTGCCGTCGGCACCGAAGGCAACTCGACCGGGCCGCACCTGCACTTCGAGGTCCGCCTCGGCGGCGACGCCGTCAACCCGATGCCGTTCCTGGCGACCGGTAGCACCAGCACCGGCTGGGGTGGCTACAGCAACGGCGCGATCCCCGCCGACAAGCTGTGCGGGCTCAGCGGCAGCTCTGGCCACATGCTGCGCTGCGACGCGGCCGCGTCGTACCTGGCGATGGTGAACGCCTACAAGAGCCGCTTCGGGAAGACGCTCTGCATCACCGACTCCTACCGCTCCTACGCTTCACAGGTCAGCCTGTACGACCGCAAGCCGTCGCTGGCAGCGCTGCCCGGCACGTCGAACCACGGTTGGGGTGTAGCCGTCGACCTGTGCGGCGGCATCGACCACTTCGGCACCGCGCAGTACCAGTGGATGCTGTCGAACGCTGCGACGTACGGCTGGGTCCACCCCGCCTGGGCGAACAAGGGCGGCGGCCGCGAGGAGCCCTGGCACTGGGAGTTCGGCAAACCCGCCAGCGCCTGACCCGGGTAGAAGGCAACTTCCTTGGTCTGATCCGCCGACCACGTAGGCTTCAGGGGTGGCCGAGCAGACCCGTCCGGACCGCACGGACGACAACATCACGCTGGACGCCCAGGACGACCGCTGGGAGTGGCGGCGGAAGATCCGTGCGAATCCGCGGAAGTTGTTGTTCTACCGGATCGGCGTCGGGGTGCTCGGTGGGCTGCTTATCATCGCGGCTCCGCTGACCGGCTGGTTGCCGGGGCCGGGTGGCATTCCGTTGTTCATCGCGGGCCTTGCCGTGCTGGCCAGCGAGTTCGAGTGGGCCCAGCGCGTCCTGTACAAGGTGAAGGACTGGGTCAAGCAGTTCACCGCCTGGACCGGTAGGCAGCCGGCCTGGCTGAAGGCGCTCGGCACGGTGGCCATCTTCGGGTGCGTCATCGTCGCCATCTGGCTCTACCTGGCCGTCCTCGGCGTGCCGGGCTGGCTGCCCGACTCGTGGGAGTCGTTCCTGCACAAACTCCCGCTACTCGGCTGAGGCGACCGGCACGGTGTAGTCGCGGATCGGCAGCTGACTGCTGATCTTCTGGCCGACCTTGAGCATCTGGTTGAGCAGGAACGGCGAGTTCATCGTCCGGTTGCGAAAGGCCGCACCGAAGCGGGTCGCAGGAGCAAGAAACTTCCCCGTGCGGTCGCCGCCGGACTGGCAGGCGCGGACCGGCTTGCGAAGCCCACGCTCGTACGCCTGGAACGCGGCAGTGTGGTCGCCGTCGGACTCGGCCAACTCACCCGCCAGCACGTAGGCGGCGACGATGGCGGTGCTGGTCCCCATGCCGCCCACCGTGGCGCCGTACCCCGCATCACCGAGCAGCGCGATCCGGCCCGTTGACCAGCGGTCCACATCGACGCGGCTGATCGAATCGAAGTACATCTCCTTCGTGTCGGCGAGCCCGTCCAGCAACTGCGGGATGTGCCAGCCGAGACCCGCATAGGCGTCGCGCAGAATCGCCTTCTGCTGCTCGGGATCCCGCCGCTCGTAGCGGAGCTCGGGCGACTTGAAGATGAACATCGTCCCGGCCCCGGGACGGATCCCGCCGATCCGGCCCGACGCTGGCGAGCCTGCCGGGCACGTTGTACATCAACCCGTCCTGCTCCCCGCCGTACTCGTTCGGCACATCCCACCCGGCGATGTGGTAGCCGAGATAGCGGACGTAGTCCTGCTCCGGCCCGAACGCGAGCCGCCGTACGACGGAATGCAGGCCGTCGGCGCCGATCACCAGATCGAACGTGCGCGCTGCCCCCTTCTCGAAGGTGACGTCCACCCCAGCGGCATGCTCGTCCAGCGATGCGATCGAGTCACCGAACACGTACTCCGCCCGTTGGCGGCTGTGGTCGTAGAGCACCTGCGAGAGGTCCGATCGCAGTACTTCGAGGTCTCCCCCGGCGAACTCCCCCGGCAACCGCATCAACTGGCGACCGGTCTCGTCCACGAACCGCATCGCGCTACCGCCGGTCTGCCGGGCCCGGAGCTCGTCGAGTATGCCCATCCGCTCCAGCACGACCTGGTTCACGCTGCCGCGGAAGTCCACGGCGTAGCCGCCCTGACGCAGCGCCGGGGCCAGCTCGACCACGGTCACCTCGTAGCCGTACCGGCCGAGCCAGTGCGCCAGCGCCGGGCCGGCCACACTCGCGCCGGAGATCAGGATCCGCTTGTTCTTCATGGTTCTCCCTGAGCCGAAATCGAAACTGTGTCCGCCGGACACAATAATGTGTATGGTAGACACAGTTCGACCGCGTGAGCAACCGGGAAGGCCGAGATGACCGAACTGCTGTGGGGGCCTCACCAGCCGCCGAGCCGCGGCCCGAAGCCGGCGATGACGCTGGACGGGATCGCCCGGGCCGCGATCAAGATCGCCGATGCCGAAGGCCTGGACGCCGTCTCGATGCAACGCGTCGCCGGCGAACTCTCCTTCACGAAGATGTCCCTCTACCGGTACGTGCCGGGCAAGGCCGAACTCGTCGCGGTGATGACCGACCTCGCTATCGGGACACCGGCCGACTATCCGCTCGCCGAGTGGCGGGAAGCGCTGACCGTCTGGGCGATGGACCTCTACGCGACCTTCGGGAAACACCCATGGCTGCTGCAATCGACGGTCGGTCGCCGCGTTCTCGGCCCGAACGAACTCAGCTGGATGGACCGCGGCGTACAGGCCGTGCAGAACACCGGTCTCACCGGCGGCGAGCAACTGGATTCAGTCCTGGTCGTCACCGGGCACATCCGGACCATCGCCCAGCAGTCGCTGACCGTGCCAGGTGGAACAACCGGCGTGACCGAGGACCACATCACCGCCGCGCTGACCGAGATCCTCAGCACCCAGGCCGACCGATTCCCCGGCCTGGCCGCAGCGATGACAACCCTCGAAGGCGGCCAGAACCAAGGCCTTTCCTTCGGCCTGGATCGCATCCTCGACGGCCTCGAGGCGCTGATTCAGACGCGGGTGAAGCGGGCCCGATAGGTCGTCGCACTCAGGCCGTAATGGGACTTGAAGCGGCGGGCGAAGTAGTTCTGATCGGGCCAGCCGACCGACTCGCCGATGCGGTTGATCGGTTCGTCGGTGTGCAGCAGGCGGTCGGCGGCAAGCTCCGCGCGAAAGCGGGAGAGGTAGGCCATCGGCGGCAAACCCGTGGCTGCCTTGAAGATCCTGACCAGATAGCCAGGAGCCAGGTGCAGGTCCAGGGCCAGCTCGGTCAGCGTCCAGCGGTACGCCGGCCTGGCCTCCATCAACCGCATGGCATCCAGTACTGCGGGGTGCAGTTGGCCGGTGCCGTCGCGACCGTCACCCGCTGCCCTGGCGAGCCGATTGAGGAACAGCGACAGCCACCCGATGATGTCGCCGTGATGCAGGTTCGCCGGCCGGTACCGGAGGTCCTCCAGCCCGTCGAGATGCCCGAGACATTCCGCCAACGCGGCCGGATCCAGTCGAAAAGCAAGCCGCTCGGGCATGTAGGGCAAGGTCCAGAGCAGGTGGCCCAGCAACGGATCCTCCCGCGTCCAGGCGAGCTCGCGATGCAGTAGGTCCACGGAGAAGCCGCAGTTGTAGATCTCCAGACCACGACAGTCCTCATAGCCGTGCCACACACCGGGCCGCACCAGCAACACGTCGCCGGTCCCGAGCTCCTGACGCGCGTCAAGGCAGTTGTGGACTCCGTGTCCACCGATCACCACGACAACCTCGAAGAAGCTGTGCGTGTGCACGGGATGGTCGCCCTCGTGCCGGTAGCGACCGGCGAACGCCATCGCCCCCTCGACCAGGTGGACGAGGGTCCCTTTGTTCTCGACCGGCGGTTCCTCCATCACCGCACGATAGGGGTCAAGGTGCATTTCGTGCTAGGTCGGGTGCACTGCGGACTATGCGCGGGACAGCACCGGTCGCATGATCGGGGGCAGGCGAATTCTTCCCGCCACCAATCCGTGATTCCTTCGACTTCGCCACTGACAGCCTTTCACTGAATCGTTTCATGTTGGGAGCGCAAATGCCTCGCACGGCCGCACCCGTCAACCTCCGCTTCGACCACCGCACCGACGACGGCCCCGTCCTCGGCCTCGGTACCGGCGCGCCACGCCTGTCGTGGCAAGTGCCGGCAGCCGACGACGACTACGCCCAGTCCGGCTACGAGATCGAGATCACCCGCGCCGGCGTACCGCAGTCGAAACACGCCATCACCTCCCCCGAGCAGGTGCTGGTGCCGTGGCCGGATCACCCCCTCGCCTCCCGCGAGTCGGCCGAGGTCCGGATCCGGGTCCGCGGTACCGGCGACGAGTGGAGCGACTGGAGTGAGCCGGCCGTCGTCGAGGCCGGACTGCTCCAGCCCGACGACTGGACCGCTCGCTTCGTCAGCCCTCGCGACATTGGCGCCGTGGGCTCCCCCGCCCCGATCCTCAGCGGCAGCATCGAACTGCCGGACAACATCGTGCAGGCCCGGCTCTATGCCACAGCGCACGGTGTCTACGTGCCGGAGCTCAACGGCCGACGCGTCGGTGACGAGCAACTCGCCCCCGGCTGGACCTCGTATCAGTTCCGCCTGCGCTACCAGACCCATGACGTCACTGATCTGGTCCGACCGGGCACCAACGAGCTGGACTTCCTTGTAGGCAACGGCTGGCACCGCGGGCCGCCTCGGCTTCAACGGCCAAAGCGCCGTGTACGGCGACCGGCTGGCTGTCCTCGCCCAGCTCGAGGTGACCACCGCTGACGGCACCGTCCACGTCCTCGCCACCGATGGCACCTGGACCGCCCGCGAGAGCCAGATCGTCGCCGACGACCTGTACGACGGTCAGCGCGTCGACCTGACCCGTACTCCGACAACGTCGACCCCTGTCGACGTACTGGACGCCGATCTCACGCTGCTCGTGGCTCCCGACGGACCACCCGTCCGCGTCACGGACGTCCTACCCGCACTGAAGATCTGGACCTCCCCCGCAGGCAAGACCCTCGTCGACTTCGGCCAGAACGTCGTCGGCCGAGTCCGGCTGAAGGTCCGCGGCGCGAACCAGGGCGACGAGGTTGTCCTACGCCACGCCGAGGTGCTCGAGAACGACGAGCTCGGCGTCCGGCCCCTCCGCTCCGCCAAGGCGACCGACAGCTACGTCCTGGCCGGCCCCGACGAGGCCACTCTCGAAGCGGAGCTGACCTTCCACGGCTTCCGGTACGCCGAGGTCACCGGCATCTCGGACCTCCAGCCAGCAGACATCACTGCCGTCGTCATCAACTCCGACCTCCGGCGCACCGGCTGGTTCGAGTCGTCCGACGAGACCCTCGACCGTTTCCACGAGAACGTCGTCTGGGGGATGCGCGGCAACTTCGTCGACGTCCCGACCGACTGTCCGCAGCGCGACGAGCGGCTGGGCTGGACCGGTGACATCCAGGTCTTCTCCCCCACCGCGAGCTTCCTCTTCGACAGTGCCGGCTTCCTCGGCAACTGGCTGACGGACCTCGCCGCCGAGCAGCACAAGGACGGCTCGGTGCCGTACGTCATTCCCGACGTACTGCGGGACGCCTCGCCGTCGACGGCGGCATGGGGCGACGCGGCTGTGGTCGTGCCTTGGGTGCTGTACCAGCGCACCGGCGACCTCGACCTGCTCGCTCGCCAACTGCCGAGCATGCGCGCGTGGGTGGATCGGATGACCGACCTGGCCGGCACCGACCTGCTGTGGACCGGCGGATTCCAGTTCGGCGATTGGCTCGACCCGACCGCGCCGCCGGACAACCCCTTCCGTGCCAAGGCCGATCCGGACGTGCTCGCCACGGCCCACCTGGCGAGGTCCGCGCAGATCGTCGCCGACGCGGCCGAGCTGACCGGCGATGCCGACCGCGCTCAGGAGTGCAGCGACCTCGCGGGACGGGTCCGCGCCGCGTTCGCAGCGGAGTACGCGACTGAAGGCGGCCGCGTGCTCAGCGATGCGCCCACGACGTACGCGATGGCCTTGCAGTGGGCACTGTTGCCGACAGCGGAGCAGCGCCGTCGGGCAGGGCTTCGGATGGCGGACCTGGTGAGGACCGCAGGCTTCCGGATCAGCACAGGCTTCGTCGGTACTCCGCTGATGGCTGACGCGCTCACCGATGCCGGTGAGCCGGACCTGGCATACCGACTGCTCCTGCAGACCGGTTGCCCCTCCTGGCTCTACGCGGTGACCATGGGCGCGACGACCATCTGGGAACGCTTCGACAGCATGTTGCCCGACGGCAGCATCAACCCGGGCGAGATGACGTCGTTCAACCACTACGCGCTCGGCGCTGTCGCGGACTGGATGCATCGCCGCGTCGCCGGCCTCGCACCCGGCTCGCCCGGCTACCGCAGCATCGTGGTTCACCCACTGCCGGCTTCGCAGCTCACTCGTGCGGCCGCGCGCCACCTCACGCCGTACGGCGAGGCGAGCGTGGCGTGGGAACGCTCGGACGGCTCGTTCCGGTTGTCGGTGACTGTGCCGGTCGGCGCGACTGCCACGGTCCACCTGCCGTCCGGCGGCAAGCCGATCGGGGTACGGCACGGTGACCACGAGTGGACCGTCGACGATCCGTACGCCGAGGCGGCAACCCTTCCCGCCGATGCCACCATCCGGCAACTGCTGGACCACGAGAGCAGCTGGAATGCCGTCGCCGAGGCGGCGGTGGAAGCCGGGGTGGTCGTCGACGACGCCCAGCTCGCCGGCCGGCTGGAGCGCTACCTCGACGCACCCGCGACCACCCTCGTCCGGTTCGCCGGTGGGTGGCACTCCTCCGGTGGGGACGCACTACAGGCCCGCCTCGACTCCTTGCTTGCCACGCAGTAACCGTCTCTGGAGGTCATCATGACGATCCGCCCACCTTCGACAGCTTTAGCCCTGATCGGCGCGACCACTGCGCTCGCTCTCACCGCGTGCAGCGCCGGCAGTCTCGGTTCCAGTGACGACGGGGGCGACGGCAAGGTCAGCATCAGCTTCCTGATCGGCAATCAAGACCAGGACGTCAAGACAGCCGACCAGCTCGTCAAGGACTTCACCGCGAAGTTCCCGGACATCGCCGTCAAGACCGAGACCCGGCCGGGCCGGGACCGAGGGCGACAACATCATCAAGACCCGGCTGGCCACCGGCGACATGCCGGACGTGTTCAACTACAACACCGGGTCGCTGTTCCAGGCGATCGCGCCGCAGAAGAACCTCGTCCCGCTCGGCGACCAGCCCTACATCGGCGACCTGGACGAGAACTTCAAGAAGACCGTGACGGCCGACGGGCAGGTGTACGGCGTACCGGTCGGCGGCTTCATGGGCGGCGCGGTGCTCTACAACATCCCGATCTACACCCGGCTCGGGCTGACACCGCCGAAGACCTGGGCCGAGTTCATGGCCAACAGCGCGAAGATCAAGGCGGCCGGTATCGCGCCGGTGATCCAGACCTACGGCGAGACCTGGACCTCGCAGCTGTTCGTCCTCGGCGACTTCCACAACGTCGTGATGGCCGAGCCGGAGTTCGCGGACAAGTACACGAAGAACCAGGCCAAGTACGCGACGTCGCCGGCCGCGCTGAAGGGCTTCGAACACACCGAGGCCGTCCACGACGCCGGGTACGAGAACAAGGACTTCGCGTCGGCCAAGCTGCCGGACGGGCTGCGAATGCTTGCCCAGGGCAAGGGTGCGCAGTACCCGATCCTGTCCGGCGTGGTCACCAACATGGTGGCCACCTACCCCGACGCCGCGAAGAACGTCGGTCTGTTCGCGTTGCCTGGTGACGACGCGAGCAAGAACGGCCTGACCGTGTGGACCCCGGGCGCCAACTACATCCCGAAGTCCACCACCGGCGGCAAGCTGGACGCGGCCAAGAAGTTCCTGGCCTTCGTCGCCAGTCCGGACGGGTGCAAGTCGCAGACCACCGCCGGAACCCCGACCGGCCCGTACGCCGTCAAGGGCTGCGAGCTCCCGGCCGACGTACCGCAGTCGCTCAAGGACATGCAGCCCTACCTCGACAAGCCCGGCTCGTCCAGCCTGGCGCTGGAGTTCGTGTCACCGGTCAAGGGCCCGTCGCTGGAGCAGATCACCGTCGAGGTGGGCTCCGGCATCCGCAAGGCCAAGGACGGCGCCGCGCGGTACGACGACGACGTGAAGAAGCAGGCGCAGCAGCTCGGTCTGGCTGGTTGGTGAGGTCGGTGGCCATTACGTCGATCCGCGCTCGCGCTGACGCACCCGCGTCGGCGCGGGCGTCCAAACCGAAGGTCTACACGCCCTACTCGAACTGGTTCTACCTGCCGTCGGCGATCATCTACGGCGTCCTGTTCGTCGTGCCGACGTTCGCCTCGCTCTACTTCAGCCTGACCCGGTGGAGCCTGTTCGAGTCGAAGTTCATCGGGCTGGACAATTTCAAGCTGTTCTTCTCCGAGCCTCAGCTGGTCAAGGGGTTCACCAACACGCTGATCTTCGCCGTCGTGACGTCCGGCTCCAAGGTGGTCCTCGGATTATTGCTGGCGGTGCTGCTGACCTCGCAGATCGTTGCCCGCGGCTACCTCCGGTCGGTCGTCTTCTTCCCGGTCCTGGTCTCCACGATCGGTGTCGGTATCACCTTCACCGTGCTGATGAATCCCGACCACGGCCTGATCAACAGTGGGCTCGGGGTGCTCGGGATCAACGGACCCGGGTGGCTGACCGATCCGAAGTACACGTTGCTGTCGGTCGCGGCGGTGGACATCTGGAAGGGCGTCGGGCTGGCGACCCTGATCTACATCGCCGGAATCGTGTCGATCCCGCGGGAGTATCTGGAGGCCGCCCGGGTGGACGGCGCCGGCTCGTGGGAGAGCTTCCGCAGGATCGTCCTGCCGCTGTCCCGGCCGGCCACGGTCACGGTGATCATCCTGTCGCTGATCGGTGGGCTGCGGTCGTTCGAGCTGATCTGGGCGATGACGCGGGGCGGTCCCGGGTTCACCTCGGATGTGATCGCCTCCGTCATCTACAAGCAGTACCAGGCCGGGTTCTACGGGCTGTCGACGGCCGGCAACGTGGTGCTGTTCCTCGCGGTCACCGCGATCGTGCTGCCGCTGTCGTACTTCCTCAACCGCAAGGAGGTGGACCTGTGAGCACCGCCGAGCTCGTCAATCACAGGCCGGGGCGGAAGTACCTGCTGAGCGCCGCCGCGATCGTCGCGTCGGTGATCGTCTTCATCATCCCGTTCGCGTTCATCGTGCTGACGGCGGTGAAGGACCGCCAGCAGGCGGCCTCGCTCGACTTCTCCTGGCCGCATCAGTTGCGGATCGTCCAGAACTTCGTCGAGGTGGTCCAGGCCCGGGACTACATGCTGGTGATCGCGTTCATCAACAGCACGATCCTGACGGTGGCCAGCGTCGCCGGCATGGTCGTGCTGGCGGCGATGGCCGGGTTCGTTCTCCAGCGCCGCAAGAGCCGCTGGAACGGCTTCATCAACTTCCTGGTGCTGTCCGGCCTGATCATCCCGCCAGCCGTGGTACCGACGATCTGGGTGCTGCAGAAGTTCGGGTTGTTCAAGACCATGCCCGGGCTGATCCTGATCGAGATCGCGTTCGGCTTGTCGTTCTGTGTACTGCTCTTCCGGGCGTTCGTCGCGACGATCCCCCGCGAGCTCGACGAGGCCGCGATCATCGACGGGGCCGGGCCGTTGCGGCTGTTCTTCGGGGTGATCTTCCCGCTGCTGCGATCCGTCATCGTCACGGTGATCGTGGTCCAGTCCGTGACGGTCTTCAACGACTTCACCAACCCGCTGTACTTCCTGCCCGGCGACCAGAACGCCACCGTGCAGCTGACCCTCTACAACTTCCAGAGTCAGTTCAGTACGCAGTACAACCTGTTGTTCATGAACATCCTGCTGATCACCATCCCGCCGCTGGTGATGTTCCTGTTCTTCAACCGCCAGATCGTCGCCGGTATGACGTCGGGTGCGATCAAGGGCTAGAGCACCGAAGGGAGGCGTTCGGCGAGGAACTTGTAGTCGTCGAGGCTGTTGTAGGCGTGCGCCGAGAGGCGGATGAAGATCCGGGTGTCGAAGCCGGTCAAGGTGATCTCGGCCTTGAGCTCGCGCGACACCCGGATCTTGAACGCCTCGCCTGCGTCAGGCGTGCGCTCACCGGGGAACGGCAGCTCGACCAGGCGCATCGTCGGCGCCGGGTTCACGACATCGGGCACCGAGGTGCCGAGCGCCTTCGCGATGACCCGGGCGCCTTCGTCGAGCATTGACGACAGCTGCATCCGCCGCCGCGGCCAGTCGAGCTCTTTCAGCACCCGTAGCGACTCGGGTGCCGCGATCCAGGGCGCGTAGTCGAAGGTGCCCTGCATGTCGAAACGCTCGGGCAGCCGCTCGTCGTACTCGGACCACGAGACGATCAGCGGCATCGTCTCCGAGCGCCACTTCTCGGCAACCACCAGTCCGGCTGTCGCGCGTGGCGACGAGGGCCACTTGTGGAAGTTGCCGGTCCAGAAATCAGCGCCGTCGCCGGCCGGGGCGTCGAGCAGCGCCGGCGCGTGGGCACCGTCGACGATGACCGGGATGCCGTCCGGCGCACAGGCCTCGACCAGGCGCCGGATCGGGAAGACCATCGCCGTCGCCGAGCTGATCTGGTCGACCACGAGGACGGCGGTGCTGCCGTTCAGTGCCGCCGAGATGCGGGAGACGACCGTGTCGTCGTCGGATTCCAGTGGTACGTCGACCACGACGACCTCTGCCTGGTGCTGCCGGGCGAACCGCTCCGCCGCGAACTTGACCGCGCCGTACGCGTGATTGGTCAGTACGATCCGGCTGCCGGGCGCGATCGGGACGGTGGCGAGTGCGGCCGTGACGCCCGCACTCGCGTTCGGGACGAGCGCGAACCCGGCCGGGTCGGTCTCCAGATAGGCGGCCAGCTCGAGCCGGCTGGCGGTCAACCGGTCCGCGACCGAGCGGAACCACGCCATCGGGTTCGCGTCGGTCTCGGCGCGCAGGGCGGCCAGGACTTCCTGGGTACGCCGCGGCACCGCGCCGTACGAGCCGTGGTTGAGATGCAGGACGCTCGGATCGAGGGTCCACAGATCCGGGCGGGGCGGGCTGATATCCGTCACTGGCCCAACGCTACCCAACCTGCTGCCCGGCGGTCGGGTCGCGGGCGGCGCGGCACGCGGTCCCCGGCTCGGGAGAGGGTCGGGGACCGCATAGTGCCGCCGCTCGCGGTACACGTCGGGCTTCCGCGGGGGGACGCTCTACCCGGATAAGTGCCGTCGAAGCGCGCGGTTGTTGCCCCGAACGTACTGCTACCGCCGACGCGCCTACAAGAGTTCGGCGCCCCGGGCCGGCAGCGCGTCCGGACTCCGGAGTCGGCGATACTTCCGGTGTGTATCCCTACCTGGACCACGACGGCCCGATCGCGATGGCCCACCGCGGCGGCGCCCTGCATCCGGACAACCTAGGCTACGAGAACTCGATGCACGCCTTCGAGCAGGCGGTCGGACTCGGTTACCGCTACCTGGAGACCGACCTGCACGCGACCAGCGACGGCGTGGTCGTGGCGTTCCACGACCACCGGCTGGACCGGGTGACGGACCGTACCGGGGTGATCTCGCAGCTGCCGTGGTCGGAGGTGAAGCAGGCTCGGATCAACGGCCACGAGCCGATCCCGCTGCTCGCCGAGGTGCTCGAACGCTTCCCGGCGACCAGGCTGAATCTCGACATCAAGGCCGACAACGGAGTACTGCCCGCAGCCGCCGTACTGCGGGCTGCCGGCGCCATCGACCGGGTCTGCGTCTCGTCCTTCTCCCAGGGCCGGGTGCGGCGGATCCGGGCCGAACTCGGCGAGCGGCTCGCGACCGGCTTCGGCCAGAACGAGATCGCCCGGCTGCGGTTCTCGCCGGTCCGGTTCGACTCCCCCGGCGCCTGCCTGCAGATCCCCGAGTACTACGGCCGCGTCAAGGTCCTGACTCCCGGGCTGCTCCGGCGTGCGCATGCCCTCGGCAAGCAGGTCCACGTCTGGACCGTCGACGACCCCGCCGCCATGCGCCGCCTCCTGGACCACGGCGTGGACGGCCTGATCACCGATCGCACGGACCTCCTCCGCGAAGTACTGATCGAACGCGGTGAGTGGTCCTAGCTCCGCATCGCCCGAACACCTGCCACACTCCTCCGCATGGGAATCCTCTCCGCCCCCGCTACGGTCGACAAGCGCGAATACTGGGGGTTCAGCCTCTACGACTGGGCCAACTCCGGCTACGTCACCACCGTGGGCACCGTGCTGTTCGCGCCGTACCTGACGTCGATCGCGGAACAGGCCGCCTGCGGACGAGTCGGTACTACGGACGACCCCTGCCAGACCAACCTGCACGTCCTCGGACTCGGCATCTCGCCCGGCTCACTGGCCTTCTACGTCGTGACCGTGGCGACCCTGATGTCCGCGCTCTTCCTGCCGGTCGTCGGCGCGATCGCGGACCGGTCGCCTCGCAAGAGGTTGCTGATGTGTGGCTTCGCCTGGGCCGGTGCGTTCGCCGCCTGCTGCATGGTGTTCGTGAGCGGCGACCGCTGGGAGCTCGGGGCGCTGCTGTTGTTCCTCGGCAATCTGTGTCTCGGGTCGTCGCTGGTCGTGTACGACTCGATCCTGATCGACATCGCCGGACCCGACGACCGTGACGACGTCTCGTCCCGCGCCTGGGCGTTCGGCTACCTCGGCGGATTCATCCTGCTGGCGATCAACCTCGGCGTCGTCACGGCGCACGACGCACTCGGGCTGAGCAAGGGCACCGCGGTCCGGCTCAGTCTGCTCAGCGCTGGACTGTGGTGGGGGCTGTTCACCTTCATCCCCTACCTGCGGCTGAAGGACCGGCCGCCGGTCAGCGTCGTCCAGGTTGGCAGTGGCAGCCTGGTCAAGCAGAGCTTCGGCCAGTTGTTCGCCACTCTGCGGCACGTCCGGACGTATCCGATGACGCTGCTTTTCCTGGTCGCCTATCTGTTCTTCAACGACGGCATCCAGACCGTCATCTCGGTCTCCTCGACGTACGGCGAGAAGCAACTCGGGTTCGAGACCCAGATCCTGATCATGACGATCCTGCTGGTCCAGTTCATCGCGTTCTTCGGCGCGCTCGCGTTCGGCCGGTTCGCCCGCCGGTACGGCAGCCAGCGCACGATCATGGGCGGCCTGGTGGTCTGGATGGGGATCGTGATCGCCGGCTTCCTGCTGCCCGCGCACCAGATCGCGCCGTTCCTGGCGATGGGCGCCGCGATCGGGATCGTCCTCGGCGGCACCCAGGCGCTGTCGCGGTCCGCGTTCAGCCAGCTGATCCCGAAGGGCCGCGAGGCGGAGTACTTCAGCCTGTACCAGGCCGGCGAACGGGGTACCTCCTGGCTCGGCACCCTCGTCTTCGGCCTGGTCCATCAGCTCACCGGTTCCTACCGCCCGGCAATCGTTGCTCTCGGCATCTTCTTCGTGGTCGGCCTGGTCCTGCTCGCCCGCGTCGACATGCGCCGCGGCATCACCGAAGCCGGCAACACCCAGCCCAGCCTCGTCTGACCCGACGGACCGCTCGTCACCAGTGGGCGGTCCGTACGGCTTGCCTCGTACTACGCGGCGCCGGGGCCGACGTCGGCGGGGTTCAGTGGGTGCCTGGTGGTCGGCTGGGTCGACGACTCGTCGGCGCCTACGTCGTACGGGGCTACCCGCGGCTGGCCATCCAGGTCGTCGGTGACCTGGCCGGAGTGGTTCTGGCTTGCCGCGTTGAGGGCGGCGCTGCCGGAACCGAGCCGGCAGACGCCGTCCGAGCCGGCCTGCAGTTTCGGGTCGGCCCGGGTGAAGCCGGACGACGGGATGTTCCCGTTGGCCGCGCCACCCCACAGGATGTTCCCGGACCACGTGATCCCCTGCAGGTACGGCATGTCGACCAGCGAACCGCTGTCGCCGACCAGCAGGTTGTCCTGGATCTTGCAGCCCAGCGGCGGCAGCGTCCGCTGACTCTCACCGGCCAGCGCCTGGCTGTTGTTGCGCAGGGTGTTCAGCACGATGGTGACCCGGTCCGGCGCATCGTTGCCGGTCCGCGAGCTCGACGGCTCCCCGTCGTAGTGGTCCCGGACCGTTCCGCTCCCGAGCACGATCCCGGCGCCGCTCACGTAGTTGTTCACGATCAGGTGGTCGTTGCCGTAGATCCTGATCCCGTTCGCGCCCGAGAGCAGGTAGTTGCCTTCGACCCGGTTCTCGTTGCCGTGCCGCAGCACGATCCCGCCGGTCGACGACCGGATGGTGTTGAACCGGATCGTGTTGCCCGACGACTTCACCGAGATCGCTTCCGGGTCGCCGTTCACCCGCTCGAAGAGGTTGTACTCGACGGTCGCGTCGGCCGCGGACAGGGCCCGGCTGCTGACGCCGAGGCGGATCGGCTCACCACCGTTCGATCCGCTGTAGGAGTGATCGCGGAAGTAGTTCCGGGCGATGTTCGTGCGCAGGGCCATCGTCGTACTGCCCGGTCCGTCGATCACCAGGTAGACGCCCTTGGTGGACTTGTCGTGGAAGGTGTTGCGATCGACCTTCACGTCGTCGCCGCGAACCACCACCCAGTGCTCGGCGACGGTCGCGAACTGGAAGTCGTTGCGGGTCAGCCGGATCCGCGGGCAGGTGGTGGGGATCTCGAGCGTCGTGCTCTGCCGGAAGTTGAACCCGCTGATCGTGATGTACGACGAGTTCGAGAGCACGAAACTCTGCGAGCCGGTGAGAGTGACGCCACCGCGGGACTCGGCGACGATCGTGATCGGCGCCGCGCTGGTGCCGTTGCGGCCGTTGATCGTGATCGGCGAGCTCGACGGTACGGCGTACGAGCCGTTCGCCAGGGTGATCACCGTGCCGGGGCCGGCGCTGTTGATCGCCGACTGGAGTTGGGACAACGAGGTGACGATGGCCGAGACCCCCGCGCCGGCGGAGCGTGCTCCGGACAGTTGCAGGGCGACCGCGCCGACACCGAGGGTGCCGACCGCGAGGAAGGAACGACGATCCATGAGAGCTCCTGAGTACGTAGGGAACTAGCTACGGGGGCGGTACATCTTGCGGTACTCACTCGGGGTCACCGAGCTGACTTGGCGGAACACCTTCGAGAAATAGGACTGGTCCATGCCGACGGCCGCCGCGATCTCCTCCATCGGCCGCGAGGTGGTCACCAGTTCACGCTGCGCCCGCTCGATCCGGGCCCGTTTGATGAACTGCTTCGGCGACAGCCCGAACTCGGTCCGGAAATGCCGGATGAAGGCACTCAGGTCGAAACCGAACTGGGCGGCCAGGTCCTCCACGGTCAGCGGCGAGGCGAGGTTTTCCTCGATGTACCGGACGATGCCGGACTCGCCGGTCTGCTGTGGCGACAACCGGATCGAACCGGGCGGCGCGCTGTCCAGGTAGTGCGCGAACAACGCGGTCAGGGCGGAGCGGATCCGCAGCGGCGTCGCCAGCCCCGGCGGGTCGCGGTCCGCGGCACCGACCTGCTCGAACAACGCGGCCGCTTCCGCGGGCGCCCGGCTCGGGACGATGAACGGCAGCGTCAGCATCTCGCCGATGTCCCGGTCACCGATCAGGGCGGAGAAGTGCAGCCAGTGCTTCCGGAATGTGTTGTCGCTGATGGTCGAGTACGACACCGGGACGTCAGCCGGTAGGTAGCAGAGCTCGCCCGGCTTCGGGTAGAGCTCCTGCTCGCCCACCACCAGGCGTCCTTCGCCTTCGAGGATCAGGTACAGCCGCGAAAACGGATCGGGCTGCAGTGGGCGGTACCACTCGCGGTGGACATGAGTGATCCGGCTGGCGACGACCAGGTCCAGCCTGAGCCGATCAAGGTGAGTGCGGACGATCTCCTCATCACCGAGAACAGCGACGTCGACGGGCTCGGTCTTCATGAGGCGTGGATCCCGACCTCGGCCGCCGTCAACGGGTGGAACCGGGGCCTGCGATGGGAGAACTCGTCCGCGCCGACGTCGACCCGGCGTCCGCGCCGATCCCCGTCCACATCGATGCTGCCTGCCGGATAGGAACCAGTGGCCGCGTCGATCGCTGGGCTCCCGGCCGACAGTCGCCGTACGCCGTCCTGTCCTGCCGTCAGCCGCGGGTCGACGCGAGTGAAGCTGCCCGTCGGCGCATTGCCATCCGCGGCCTGACCCCAGACGAGGTTGCCGGACCAGCTGATGCCGTCCTGGAACGGCATGTTCACCAGTTGACCGGTCTCGGCGACCAGCAGGTTGTCGGCGATCGTGCAGTCCAGCGGCGGCAGCGTCCGGTTGGTCTCGCCGCTGATCGCGGTCTTGCAGTCCAGCAGCGTGTTCAGCGCGATCCGCACCCGGTCCGGCGCGTCGTTGCCGGTTCGCGAGGTCGGCGGTTCGCCGGGGAAGTGATCCCGGACGTTGCCGCTGCCCAGTACGACGCCGCTCACCTTCTCCAGGTAGTTGCTCAAAATCTGGTGATCGTTGCCGTAGATCCTGATCCCGTTCGCGCCGGAGAGGATGAAGTTGCCCTCGACCTGGGTGCCGTTGCCGTGCCGGAGCACGATCCCGCCGACGCTGTCGCGGATCGTGTTGTGCCGGATGAAGTTTCCCGACGACTTCACCGAGATCGCCTCGGGATCGCCGTTCGCCCGCTCGAAGAGGTTGAACTCGACCACGGCACCGGCCGTGGTGAGCGCCCGCGGGCTGACGCCGAGACGGATCGGCTCCCCGCCGTTCGAGCCGGGGAAGGTGTGGTCCCGGAAGTGGTTGCGGGTGATGTGGACGCCTTGCGCCATCCCGTCGGTCCCGGCTCCCTCGATGCCGAGGTAGATGCCCAGCGTGGACTTGCCGTGGAAGTCGTTGTGGTCGAGCGTCGTGTAGTCGGCGCGCACCATCACCCAGTGCACGCCCTCGATGTCGGCCAGCTGGAAGTCGTTCCGCGTCAGCCGGATCCGCTGGCAGTCCGGCGGAAGGTCCAGCGTCTGCCGCTGACGGAAGGCGAACCCACCGAGGGTGACGTCCGACGCAGCGGTCAGCACGAAACTCTGCTCGCCGGTCAGTACGACGCCGCCGGGCGATTCCGCCTGGATGACGATCGGCCGACCGGGCCGGCCACGGACACCGGTCAGGGCGATCGGTGCGTCCGCAGGTACGTCATAGGTGCCGTTGGCAACCGTGATCACCGTGCCAGGGACCGCCCGGCCGATCGCCTGCCGCAGCTCATCGAGCGAGCGCACGAACGGGCGACGGCCGGCGGCAGGGGCGAGGCCGCCGATCTCCGCGATCGGAGCGGCCGTGGCGGGCGGCGTGCCGGTCGCGAGGCCCGCTGCACCAGCGGCGACGCCACTTGCGGCGGCGAGAAAAGTACGACGTTCCATGGTGTGCTCCCGATCAGGCGGTGGGGGTGAGGAACAGTTCGACGACCGGTACGGCGACGTCCGGGCGGCGTACCGGGAGTTCGAGGGTGAGGGTGCCGGCCGGTTGCCCGCCTGGCTGGGTGTTCTCCGCGGCCCGCTCCGGGTCGGGCTCCAGCAGGCGGATCTCGGAAGCGTCCGACAGCAATTGCGCGTATTGCACCCGGCCGGCCAGACCGGGCAGGTGCACGTGCTTGAACGGCCAGCTGAACAAGTGCAGGTAGAGCCGATCGCCGTTCTGCGTGTAGCGGCAATCCGCGGGCGCCGGATGCTCGGAGGCACCACACCCGTAGATGGACCGCTCATTCAGCCGCATCCAGTCGCCGATCGCCTCCAGGCCGGCCTGCGCGACGGGATCGATGAGACCGCGGCCGGTCGGGCCGACGTTGAGTAGCAGGTTGCCGTCCTTGGCGACGCCGTCGATCAGCATCCGCACGAGCAGGTCCGGGCTCTTGTAGTCGAAGTTGTCCCGGTCGTAGCCCCAACTGCCGTTGAGGGTCTGACAGGCCTCCCAGGTGATCGGCCCGTCCGGCCCGGTCATCGGACCAGCCGGTTGATATTGCTCCGGGGTGACGAAGTCGCCGGGAATCCCGGTGCGGTCGTTGACGAGGATGTCCGGCTGCAACTCGCGAACCATCGCGAGCAACTCCTCCGCACCCCACTCCCCGGCCCCCTTGCCGCCCCAGGTGTGCGAGCGCCCGGCGTACGAGAAATCGAAGAAGAGGTAGTCGATGGTGCCGAATCTGGTCAGCAGTTCGCGCACCTGTCCGTGCAGGTACTGCCTGTACTTCGTGATGTCGCGCGGCGCGGCCTTGGCGTCCTCGTCGTCGCGCTGCGGGTGCAGACCGTCGATCGGGAAGGACGGGTGATGCCAGTCGATCAGCGAATGGTAGAAGCCGACCTTCAGCCCCTCGGCCCGGCAGGCGTCGACGAACGGCTCGAGCAGGTCCCGCCCGTACGGCGTGTTGGTGACCTTGTAGTCGGTCAGATCGGTGTCCCACAGGCAGAACCCGTCGTGGTGCTTGGTGGTGAGTACGACGTACCGCATGCCGGCGGATCGCGCCGCCCAGACCCACTCGCGCGGCCGGTACAGATCCGGGGAGAACCTGTCGAAGTACTGCTGGTACTGCGCGTCGGTGAGCTGCTCGCGGTTCTTCACCCATTCGTGCCGGGCGGCCAGCGAGTACAGGCCCCAGTGGACGAACATGCCGAAGCGGTCGTGGCGGAACCAGGTCTTCGGATCAGACATGGCCGTCACCCCTTCAGAGCGCCGGCGGTGAGGCCGCGGGCGAAGGATCGTTGGAAGAGCAGGAACACGATGACAGACGGCAGCAGCGCGAGCAGGGACGCGGCCATCACCACACCCGGCGTGACCACTGGGTCGATTCGCAGCGTCCGCAGTGCCAGCGGCAGCGTGTAGTTCGAGGAGTTGGTTGCCACCAGCAACGGCAGCAGGTACTGGTCCCAGATCATCGTGAAGCCGAACACGCCGATCACGCCGAGAGCCGGTTTGCACAGTGGCAGGATGATCTGGGCGAAGATTCGCAGCTCCCC
This sequence comes from Kribbella qitaiheensis, assembly GCF_014217565.1. NCBI lineage: Bacteria > Bacillati > Actinomycetota > Actinomycetes > Propionibacteriales > Kribbellaceae > Kribbella > Kribbella qitaiheensis. The sequence goes on along the minus strand of NZ_CP043661.1, from coordinate 938,753 downwards.
CGCCCCGTCGATCCGGGCTGCCTCCTCCAGCTCTCGCGGCACGTCCTTCATGAACTCGGTCATCACCAGGATCGAGAACGCCCAGGCGCCGAGCGGCACGATCATGCCGGCGAGCGTTCCCATCAGGTTCAGGTGCAGCAGCGGCAGATCGCCGAGCACCAGGGTCAGCGGCAGCGCGAGGATCTCCTCGGGCAGCATCATCGTGGCGAGGATCGCGACCAGCACCACGGTCATCAGGGGGAACACCTTGCGGGCGAGCGCGTATCCGGCCAGGACCGAGACAGCGACCTGCAGCAGCAGTCCGAAGCCGACCACGAAGAACGAGTTGAGCAGATACCGCAGTACGCCGTGGTCGAAGGCGATCCGGAAGTTGTCGAGGGTCGGAGTCTTCGGGATCACGCTCAGCTGGGTCGGGTCGGACACATGGTTGAACGAGCTCACCAGGAGCGCCAGCAGCGGGCCGGCGAACACGACGAACAGGCCGGTGTAGACCACTGCCTTGACGATCTTGGCGACCGTACCGGTGCGCTCGGTGAGACCCAGCGCGGTCTCGGTGGCGACGCTCATGCGGCTCTCCTTCTCCGGAGCAGTTGGACGCAGACAGTCAGGACGAGGGTCGCGGCGAAGAGCAGTACTGCGCCCGCCGAGCCGACACCGAGCCGGTTCTGTTCCAGTCCGAGCTTGTAGATCAGGGTCATCACGACCTCGGTGGAGCCGTTCGGGCCGCCGTTGGTGAGCAGGAAGACCTCGGTGAAGCTCCGGAAGGCGCGCACCGCGGCGAGCACGAAGAGGATGGCGAACACCGGCCGCAATCCGGGCAACGTGACATGGAGGATGCGTCGTTTGGTCGAGGCCCCGTCCACGGTCGCCGCCTCGTACAGGCCTCGATCGATACCGGCCAGCCCGGCCAGGAAGATCATCATGTCGTACGGCGCGCCCCGCCAGATCCCGGTGACGGCGATCGACGCGAGCGAGGTGTCCGGGTCGTTGATGAAGCCGGAGGGGCCGAGGGCCGGCCAGCCCGATCACCTGGTTGAGCAGGCCGTCGCTGGTCGGGTGGTACATGATCCGCCACAGCTCGGCGACGACGGCCATCGGGACGACGACCGGCAGGAACGCCGCCGACCGGATGAAGCTCAGCTTGCGGGTCTGCCCCTCCACCAGCAGCGCGAGCCCGAACCCGAGCAGCATCGAGCCGAACGTCTGCCCGACCGCCAGCACGATCGTGTTCCAGGTCGCCGACCGGAAACTCTCCGAGCTCAGGATCTCGCTGTAGTTGGCGGTGCCGACCCAGGTGTTACCGAGGTAGGGCTTCACATCCTGCGCGGACATCACCAGTGCCCGCGCCATCGGGATGAACTTGAAGTACGCGAAGAGGATCAGCGCCGGTGCCAGGAACAACCACGGCACCCACCAGTTGCCGGCCCGTCGGCGCCGTTTCCGGGTGCCGGCCCGGAGGTGCGCCGAGGGTGCCCTGGGCGGTGTCCGCACCGGCGGCGCTTCCTGAACGCTCACTGGGCGCCGACGCCTTGCTGCTTGAGGACATCGGCGAGCTTGGTGTCGAGCTTGGTCAACTCAGCCTGTACGTCGAGGTCGCAGTCGGCGATCAGCGCGTTCACCGTGTCGGCCGTGTCCTGCCGTACCGGGGTCCAGTTCGGGATCGACGGGGCGTACCGCCCGTTGTCGCGGTACGCGTCGGCGTACACCTTCCAGCGCGGGTCCTTGCGGACCGTGGTGATGTCGACGCTCTTGTTCACCGGCAGCTGGACGTTGAAGGCCTTCTGACCTTCCATACCGAGCTTCTGGCCGTCGGCCGAGATCATGAAGGAGGCGAACGCGTTCTGCCCGGCCTCGTTGGCGGACCCGGCCATCAGATAGACGCTGCCGCCCTCTGCGAGCACCGTCGAGTCCTTCGGACCCTTCGGTACCGGCACGACCTCGTACTTGTCTTTACCGAGGCCGGCGTCGAAACGAGGCAGCAGGTACGGGCCGACGACGTACATGCCGGTCCGGCCGGCCTCGAACGTCTCGTTGGTGGGCGGCGTGTCCATGGTCGCGGCGCCTGGCTGGATGACCTTGCTGCTGCAGGCCAGGTCGCGGAACCACTTCGTGGCGGCCACCGACTCCGGTGTCGACATCGCGGGCTTGTACTTCCCGTCCGGCTGCTTGGCGATGAAGTCGCCGCCACCGGCCCAGAGGAAGTTCGAGAAATACCACGAGGCGTAGCCGCGTTTGGTCGAGCCGGGGACGGCAAGGCCGTAGGTGTCGGCCTTCCCATTGCCGTCCGGGTCCTGCGTGGTGAAGGCCTTCCCCAGGGTGACCAGGTCATCCCAGGTCTTCGGCACCGCCAGGCCGGTCTTCTGGCGCCAGTCCTTGCGGATCAGCAACGCGCTCGCCTGGGCGGAGTACGGGACGCCGTACATTTTGCCGTCGCCGGACTTGCCGACGGCAAGGGCGGACTCCAGTAGTTGCTCGCTGCCCTTGACCGCAGCCAGGTCGACCGGGCGGACGATGCCCTGGGAGACCATCGTGCCCAGCTGCGAGGAGTCGTTCAGCACCAGGTCCGGCAGGTCCTTCTGGGCCGCACGCTGGGACAACTTGGTCTCGAAGTCGTCGAAGATCGCCGTCACCACGACCTTCTGGCCGGTGGCCGCCTCGAAGGCCGAGGCCAGTTTCTTCATCCCTTTCTCACCGTCACCGCCCGGCGTGGTGCGGGTCCACAGCTCCAGCGGAGCCTTCGGATCCTGGGCCACCGGCTTGGCGCCACCCGCACCACAACCGGCCACGGCCACTACTGCAACCCCTGCCGCGAACCATCTCAGTGACCTTGACATGCCATCTTCTCCTGTCGACGAAGAGGCGATTTGTACTTTTTGCGCCTCATTTCGTCGGAAGATAGCGCTTTCCGAATGTCAGAGTCAATAAGTCATCGGAGGTCTACCGGTGCGACGACAGATCCTGAGGAGTGGGAGCGCGATCATGGCGGCTCCCAGACCCGCTACTGCCAGCACGATGGCCACCAGGGCCACGTTGAGCACGCTGAGGCCACGGAGTTTGTGGCGAGGGAGGACCATGGACGCAGACGCTGGAGCGGTCAGCTGAGGAATCGTTGCTCAGTTCCTGGCAACTGGCTGTGAACCTGCCAGGCCGACTTGGCGTCTATCGGCTGGATGATGGGTGTGGCCTGCGACACAGGGTGATTTGTGAACACCTGATGACAGGGCGTGATGACGGTGCTGTCAGGTGCGAACCTGGGGCTCGGGCATGCCAAAATGGGAATGATCCGGGTCGGCCGACCGTTGGCACGGATGACGAATCTCGGAGGTTTGACATGTCTAATCGCGTACTGCGTGGTTCGGGGCTGGGTGGGGTCAGCTTCGAGGATGACCGCGGCGTCGAGTTCGCGCCGCGCCAGATGATCACTTACGACTGCCCGCGCGGCCATGTGGTCGAGGTCACGATGGCGCACGACGCCGAGGTGCCCGCGATCTGGGAGTGCCCGCACTGCGGCAGCGAGGCCGCCCGCTCGACCGGTGAGAAGCCGGAGCCGAAGCAGGAGAAGCCGGCCCGCACGCACTGGGACATGCTCCGCGAGCGGCGCAGCATCTCGGAGCTCGAGGAGCTGCTCGCCGAGCGGGTCGCACTGCTCCGCTCCGGTGTGATCGGTCCGGCGCACCTGCACCGCGCCCGTTCCACCGGCAAGAAGAGCGCCTGATCCAACGCATGAAGGGCCGTCCCCGCATCCCGCGGGGACGGCCCTTCTGCACGTCCGGGTCCCCGCGCTCTCCCTGGCCGCAATCGAACTGCCGCTGCTCGGCGGCCCCGGCTTGACAGTTCGCGAAGGTAGTCGCACGCAGTGGACCAACGGGCATCCGGCCGGCGCTGTCACCGGATTGACCGTCGGCCAGGCTTCCAGCTCGACCCTGCGCCTGACTGCAGGCTCAGGCACCTACACGTTCACCGTGACCGGCATCAGCCGGTCGGTTTGTCCTGGGGGCGGTCCGGGTCGATGACCTCGCCCTGGATGACGTCGTCCGAAGCCTGCCGGCGACCTTCTTCGTACTGGGCCTCGGTCGGCGGCCGGAAGGTGCCCGGCATGAAGCCGGTGATCGGGTTGCCGCCGAGCTGGGCCACGATCCGGCGGCCGAGGAACCCGGACAGCACCTTGCGGGCCAGCGGCCGGGTGAACGGCAGGACGAAGAAGAACCCGAGGATGTCCGTCACGAACCCAGGCGTCAGCAGGAGCGTCCCGCCGACCAGGACGAGGGCGGCGTCAGCCAGTTCGCGGCCGGGCATCCGTCCGGTCTTCAGGGCCGTTTGGAGGGCGTTCCAGGCGCGTCTGCCCTCCCGCTTGATGATCCAGGCGCCGAGGGCACTCTCGACCAGCAGCAGCCCGACCGTGGGCCAGCCGCCGATCACCTGGCCGACCTGGATGATCACGTAGATCTCGATGATCGGTACGACCAGTAGTGCGACAGCGATGAACCACGGCATGGCTCTCAGCCCTCTCCTCAACTTAGACAGGCACGCTTTCGCGGTCCGGGGCCGGGGCCGGCGGGGTGCCCGGGTCGGCTTGCTTGCGGTTACGGCGCGCCAGCAAGGCCAGCGCTGCTCCAATGATCCCCAGGCCGGACAAGATCCACTGCGGCCAGCCGCCGAGAGTGGTGGCCAGCGTATGGCCGTCGCGGACCGGGACCGAGGCGACGTACACGTCGGAGACGAACTGACCCGACTTGTGCTCGACCGTACCGTCGGGGCGGATCACGCCGGAGATCCCGCTGGTCGACGCGATCAGCACAGTGCGGCCGGTCTCGATCGCACGCATCCGGGTGATCGCGAACTGCTGCTCGGGCTGCCCCGTGCCGCCGTACGTCGCGTTGTTGGTCTGCACGATGAGGATCTGCGCGCCGCCCTTGGCCACGTCCTCCACCACGTTGTCGTAGGCCAGTTCGAAGCAGATCAGATCGCCGTAGGTGATGCCGTTGATCGGCATGATCCCGGGCCCGACGCCGGGGGCGGTCTGCCGCCCGATCATCTCCAGCCGCTTGATGTAGGGCAGCAACTGGTCGCGGAACGGGATGTACTCACCGAAGGGCACCGGGTGGCGCTTCGCGTAACGCTGCCCGGGACCGGTCGTCGGGTCCCACACGATGCCGGTGGTCTGGCGCTCGTTCGGGCCTGGCCCCTCGGTCACCGCGCCGACGAGAATCGGCACCTTGACGGCCTGCACGGCCGTCTCGATGTCCTGGCGGGTCTCGACGTCCTTGTACGGGTCGATGTCGGTGGAGTTCTCCGGCCAGATCACCAGATCGGGTTTGACCTGTGAGCCGGCCAGGACCTGCTTCTCCAGATCGAGCGTCGCGTTCATGTGGTTCTTGGTCACCGTCCGGGCGCGACCGAGGAACTCCAGCCCCTTGCCCGGCACGTTGCCCTGCACCATCGCGGCGGTGACGGTCTTGCCGTTCCCGTCGGTCGAGAGGGCGATCAGCGAGGTCAGGCCGACGATCGCGACGCCGACCACCAAGGACACCAGTCGCAGGCTGAAGGCGCTACGGCGTCGCAGTACCGCGTAGACGAGGACGCCGAGCAGCGCCACGACGAAGCTGAGGCCCGAGATACCGATGTACGCCGCGAGACGGCCGAGCACCGAATCCGAGAACGCCCAGGCGAGGCGGCCCCAGGGGAAGCCGCCGAACGGGACAGAACCGGTCGCGAACTCGGTGGCCACCCAGAGACAGGGGATCCAGAGCATCCAGAGGCGGTGTTTGAGGGTCTGGCTCGCCAGTGCGCCGAAGACGCCGTAGAAGAGGCCCTCAAGGACTGCCAGGGCGATCGCGGCATCGCCACCGATGATGCTCAGCCAGGGCACCAGCACCAGGTAGTAGGCGATGCCGAAGGCGGAGCCGACCAGGAAGCCGCCCTTCATCGAGACGCCGTTCAAGGCGGCCAGGAAGAGCGGGACGGCGATCACCGCGAGCCACGGGTGGTCGTGGGGTTCGAAGACCAGGCCGAGACCGCAGCCGGCTGCCGCCGCCACGATCACCCTGGGTAGTAGCCGCCCCAAAGCCTTCAGCCGATCCACGCGCGCACCCCTTCGCCTCACCGACCCGGCGGACACCGGTCGCACGACGGTACAACGCGCGAGGCACGCGGATGTATCCGGTCAGTAGCCGGAAGTTGTACGAGCCGGGATCCGAGACCATCCGGCGCCGCAGAAGGAAACCCCTTGCGTCCGAACAGCTGAGGGTCCTGACCCATGTCTGTTCGGACGCAACGGGTTGGCTTGGGACAGAGAGAAGAGGCTCGGCGGCCTTCGGACCAACCGGCTGGCCGCTGGATGCGGGCCACCCGGCTGTTGTCTACTGGGCGCCGAGCCTCTTCCACCTCTGCCCCGCGGGGGGCTAACCACCGCCGATCTCAGCCCCCGTCGACTCAAGCCTGGCACTGGCCTGGTCAGCGTCGCGGGATCATCCGGTGGCCGAACTTCGTTGAACCGTTGGACAAACGGGATATGACGACTCCCAAAACGATGCTCGCTCACGGCGACGGTGTCAACCTCTGCGGAGGCTCCTTCAAGCCGTTGTAACACTTTCGCCTGCCATGCCGGGCAATCAGACGCCCTGGAGCCGAGGTTACGTTACAGAGTCATCTCGGCACTCCATGTTATCGTTACCCAGGGCAACGAAAGTGTCACTCAATCCTGACGGGCCGGTACGACAACGACGCCGGTCGCGCGAGTGATCTCGAGCGGCTCCGCGAGCACCTCTGCGGCCGACTCCGACAGGTCCGCGCGACCCCGGCAGACGACCTTGGCGACGAACGAGAGCTCCCGGCTGCGATTGCCGACCCGGGTGATCGTCGCCGTCGTCTCCACCACGTCGCCGGGCCCGCAGCGGCTGCAGGAACTGCACGTCGGAGTAGGAAGCGAACAATCCTTCATCTCCGTCGGCCTGGATGCACACCTCGGTCGCGACATCGCCGAACAGGCCGAGGACGTACGCGCCGTCGACCAGGTTGCCCGCGTAGTGCGCGTGGCTGTACGGGATGTAGCGGCGATGGGTGACGGCCAGGCCGATAGCTGCCTTGGACATCGACTCGGTCATGCGGTTCTCCGGACGGGTGCGTGCTTGCGACGGGTGACGAGGGCATCGACAAGGTAACTGGCCACCTCGCCCGGCGTGGTACCGCGACCGAAGACCCGGTCGACACCGAGCTCACCGGCCATCGCCTCGGTGAAACGGGGGCCACCGGCAACCAATACCGGACGCGACTCCTCGGCGTACGCCTCCCGGAAGGCCGCGGACATCTCCTTGGTGTTCAGCACGTGTGCTTCGCGCTGGGTGACCACCTGCGAGACGAGGATCGCGTCAGCCTTCTCAGCCTTGGCCCGGCGCACGAGCTCCGGTACCGCGACCTGGGCGCCGAGGTTGACCACCTTCAGCTCCCGGTAGTACTCCAGGCCCTTCTCCCCCGCGAACCCCTTGATGTTCATGATCGCGTCGATGCCGACGGTGTGCGCGTCGGTGCCGATGCACGCGCCGACCACAGTCAGCCGGCGGCGCAGGCCCTTGCGGATGGCGAGGTTGGCGTCCTTGGGCGACAGCAGCGGGTAGTCCCGCTCGATCACCTCGACCTTGCTCGTGTCGACCAGGTGGTTCACCGGTCCGTAGACGACGAAGAAGGTGAAGTCCGGTCCCATCGGCTTGGCATGCACGACCAGCGCCGGGTCCATGCCCATCTTGTTGGCGAGTTGGATGGCGGCGCCCTCGGCCCGCTTGTCGTGCGAGATCGGCAGCGTGAACGACATCTGCACCATGCCGTCACCGGTCATGTCGCCGTACGGCCTGATGATGCTCACCGGCGTACTCCCTTCCTTGCGTCCGAAGAGGTGAGGGGTGGGACCCTCGGTTGTTCGGACGCTACGTCTTCGAGCAGTTCGATGGCCGGGTTGTAGTACTGCGAGGAACGGCGGGCGACGCCCTCGAGACCGCGGCCGGCGTCCTGCGGGCGCTTCATCAGCCCGAAGGTGCCGTCGCCGATCGCGTTCAGCAGGCCGTCGTCGACGATCCGCTCCAGCAGGTCGATGGACTCCCCCAGCACCTGCCGGGCACGGTTCGCGATGAAGCCGTCCGGTGCCGGGTGGAAGTCCTCATGAAGCTTGCCGGCGGCACCTAGTACGTAGCGCACGTTCTGCAGGGCCAGGTCGCGGTCCGAGATCCACGGCGTCACGACCGCTTCGGTCATCATCCCGACGAGCAGGATGCCCTGTCCGGTCATCGCGCCGACCAGGTTGAAGAAGCCGTCCAGCAGATAGCCGCGGAAGACGTCGCCGGTCATGTGCCGGGTCGGCGGCATCCACTTCAGCGGCGCGTCCGGGAACAGCTGCCGCGCCAGCATCGCGTGCGCCAGTTCCATCCGGAACGAGTCCGGGATCTCAGGCGTGATCTCGAACGCGTGCCCGAGGCCGAGCTGCCAGTCCTCCAGCCCCGCTTCCTTCGCGAAGTACTCGTTCAGCAGTTGCGACACCGTCACCGTGTGCGCGGCGTCGACCGCGTCGGCGGTGGTCAGGTAGTTGTCCTCGCCGGTGTTGATGATGATCCCCGCGCGGGCGTGGATCTGGCGGCTGAACCGCTGGTCCACGAAGGTCCGGATCGGGTTGATGTCGCGGAACAGGATCCCGTACATCGAGTCGTTCAGCATCATGTCGAGCCGCTGCAGCCCGGCCAGCGTCGCGATCTCCGGCATGCACAGTCCGGACGCGTAGTTGGTCAGCCTGATGTAGCGGCCGAGCTCGCGCGACGACTCGTCCAGCGCGGCCCGCATCAGCCGGAAGTTCTCCTGGGTCGCGTACGTCCCGGCGAAGCCCTCGCGGGTAGCGCCCTCGGGCACATAGTCCAGCAGCGACTGTCCGGTCGACCGGATCACCGCGATGATGTCCGCACCGGCCCGGGCTGCCGCCTGCGCCTGTGGGATGTCCTCGTAGATGTCGCCGGTGGCAACGATCAGGTAGATCCACGGCCGCTGCTCGGGATCACCGTGCCGCTTGATCAACCGGTCGCGTTCCTTGCGCCGGGCATCGACCTTCTTCATTCCCGCGGCGGCGGCCCGGCGGGACGCAGTACGGGCTCGTACCGCGTCACGTCCCTCCGGCAGCCGGAAGGTCACCGATCCGGACGCCGCCTTCTGCGCCAGGACGGACAGGTCCTCGGCCTCGCCGCGGACCAGCGCGTCCCACACCGGCAACGCGAGACCGTGTTCCAGGCCGACATCGGCGCGCACGGTGTCGGCCAGCCGGTTCACCCAAGGGATGCCCTCGCTGTCGGCGCCCGCGAGCCCGGCCAACCGCAGTACGGCGCGTTCCACCGAGACAGTGGTGTGCTGCTTGGCGATGTTGACGATCGGCTTGCCGGCCTTGCGAGCCAGGCTGCGGGCCTTCCGGACGGTGACCGGATCGAGGTCGAGCTTCTTCGCTGCACGGGTCACGAGGACCATCCTTCTGCGTCGTACACGAGACGGCCGTCAACCACGGTCCGCCGACAAACAGGCACTGGTGCCTCGTCACTCAGATCCGGCAGCACCGGTACGCCGGCGCGCGGATCCGTCGACCACGCGGCGACCCGCTGATCCGGGGTCTGGACGACGAGGTCGGCGTCGCTCTCCCAGATCGCGTAGGTCGCCGGCGTTCCGGTCGCGAGCACTCCGGCGTCGTCGATCCCCGCAGCGCGCCAGCCGCCTCGGGTGTGGGCGGCGAAGGCAGCCCGGACGGTGATGCGCTGGTCCACGTCGTGGTGGAACGCGGCCGCGCGGACTGCCTCCCAGCCGCCCAGCTCGGTCACCGGTGCATCAGAGCCGAAAGCGAGTACTACGCCGGCGCGGGCTAGTGAGCCGAACGGATTCATGCCCTTCCAGCGATCGCCCACGCGCTCGGCGTACATGCCGTCCGGGCCGCCCCAGTGCGCATCGAACATCGGCTGGACGCTGGCGACGACGCCGCAGCGGGCCAGAGTGGCGATCGCGGCGTCGTCCACCATCTCCACGTGCTCCAGCCGGTGCCGGGCCGCGACGAGGGCCTGGACTCCGACCTTCTCGGCAGCCAGTTCGAAGCCTCGGGCGATGTTGTCGAGGGCCGCGTCGCCGATGCAGTGGAAGCCGGCCTGGAGATTTCGCTCGGTGCACGCGATCACGTGCTCGGCGATCTCCTCGGCGGTGAGGTACGCGTGCCCGCGGTGGTCCGCGCGATCGGCGTACGGGTCGCGTAGCGCAGCAGTACGGGAGCCGAGGGCGCCGTCCGCGTTGAGGTCTCCGGCCAGGCCCGCGAGCCCGTACTGCGTGACGTTGTCGAAGACGCCCGGCTGTCCCCAATAGAGGGTCGCGGCGAGGCCTGCCTCCTCAGCGGCCTGGCGGACCAGCGGGAGCTCCCAGAGCGGACCGATGTGCGGCGCGGCCATCTCGTGGAAGGCGCCGATGCCGCGCTCACCCATGGCCTTGACGGCAGCGCGTGCGTCGGCGAGCCGTTGCTCGGGTCCGACCAGCTCACTCAGTGCATCGCGTACGGCGTGGTTCGCGTCGCGTTCGACCCGGCCGTTGGCGTCGTAGCCGGATTGGCTTTCAAGGTTCGGAACTGCGGTTGCCAGCGAGGACGAGACGACGCCGGAGTGACCGTCGACCCTGGCGAGGTAGACGCGGCGGTTGTCTGCGGCGCGGTCCAGCTCGGCGTTCGTCGGCGGGCGGCCCTCGGGCCATTTGGTCTCGTCCCAGCCGGAGCCGTCGACGACCGCGTCCGGGGCGAGCTTCGCAGCGTAGGCCGCGACCCGGTCGAGGGCTTCGGTGAGGTTCGTCGTACCGGCCAGGTCGAGGCCGGTCAGCAGCGCGCCGGCCTGCGCGGCGTGGACGTGGGCGTCGACGAACGCGGGCGTGACGAGCCTGCCCTGCAGGTCGACGACCTCGTCGGCGCCGGTCGCGTAGGCCGCGGCGCTGGTGTCGTCGCCGAGCCAGCTGACCACGCCGTCGTCGAAGGCGATCGCGGTGGCGTGGGGGTCGGCGGGTGAGTAGACGGAACCGTTGGTCAGAAGTGTGCGCACAGGGCTAATCCTGCCCCTCCGCGGCGAGCCTGCCCTCGAACAGCTCCCGGACACCCCGCTCGGAGCGGAGCAGCTCCAGCGCGTAGTCCGCGTGACCGGGCACATAACCGTTGCCGACCAGCATCGTCACGTCGGCCGCGAGCCCTTCCGCGCCGAGCGCGGCGGCCGAGAACGACGTGGCCATCGAGAAGAAGATCACCGTGCCGCCCGCGGCCGTGGACAGTACCGCGCCGTGCTCACAGCCCGGTACGTCGACGCAGACGACCGTGATGTCCGCCGGTCCCCCGGCTGCCTCCACTGCCTGTGCCAATGCCACCGGGTCGCGGGCGTCCGCCAGGGCTACCTGGTCGGGGATGCCGGCTGCTTCGAGGCGGGTCCGCTCGGCTTCGACCGGAACGATGCCGATCGTCTTCGAGGCTCCGGCGCGGCGAGCCGCGGCCAGCGAGAGCGAGCCGCTTTTACCTGCGCCGCCAATTACTGACACGACAGGCTTTATTCCTTTGTCGACATACTGAGCGACCACTCGCGCGGTCAACGCGGGGGCTCCACAGACGTCCATCACTGCCAGCGAGAGCTCGGGGACGAGGTCGTCGGGGAGCTTCGCGACGATCGACCGGGCGAAGAGGATCGCATGCCCTTCGGCCGGGACCTGCTCGCCCCGACCATCCCAGCGGGCGAGGCCGTCGGTGATCTCCAAGGGCGTCAGCGTCAGCGACACCAAAGTGGCGACCCGGTCGCCCTTCTCGAGGCCGAGAGGCGACTCCGGGCCGGCCTCGTCGACCACGCCGACGAGCATCCCGCCGGAACCGGTCACCGGGTTCTGCATCTTGCCGCGTTCGGCCACGATCCCGAGCACCGCCTGCTTCACCGCCTCGCCGTCGCCGTGGTGGGCCTCGGCGAGCTGCCGGTACGACGCGGCGTCCAGGTTCAGCCGCTCGACCGAGATCCGGACCTCGTCGGGCCACAGCCCGGGCGAGTTGTCCAGCTTCAGTGCGGCCTGCGGCAACACGCCCGCCGGCTCCAGTACGCGGTGCAGTCCGACAGGTGAACCGGGGGTGTTCGGCACAAGGCCTCCTTCGGGCGTGGCGGTGGCCGGACTTCGGTCCGGCCGCGCAAAATACTACTCTGATCGCTGTATAGCGGAAATCTTGCGGTGTTCCATTGGATCTACAGCAAGTTCTGTCGCTATCCTCACATGAGACCGACGATGTAGTGAGCCCCAGGAGGACTCGTGACCGATCTGATCAGCCCGGAGCTTGCCGCTGCTGCCCTTGGTGAGACGCCGAATGAGCAGCCGTACGCGTACCGCCGGGCCGAGCTCGTCGAGCCCGACTGGACCCGGATGCCGGGGTTCAAGGACGTCACCGACGAGGAGTGGCGGTCGGTGCAGTGGCAGCGCTCGCACTGCGTGAAGAACGTGAAGCAGTTGCGTGACGTGATGGGCCACCTGCTCGAGGAGCGCGTCTACGAGGACCTGGAGCGCGACCAGGCCGAGCGCGCGACGATGTCGATGCTGCTGCCCCCGCAGATGCTGAACACGATCGTCCCTGAGGGTGCTGACGACTACACCGAAGCGTTCTACGCCGACCCAGTGCGTCGCTACATGCTGCCGATGTTCACTGACCGGCGTACCGACTGGGCCTCGCACCCGCACGCCACCCGCGACTCGCTGCATGAGCACGAGATGTGGGCCACGGAGGGGCTGACCCACCGCTACCCCACAAAGGTGCTGGCGGAGATCCTGCCGACCTGCCCGCAGTACTGCGGTCACTGCACCCGGATGGACCTGGTCGGCAACTCGACGCCGGTGATCGACAAGCTGAAGTTCACCATCAAGCCGCAGCAGCGACTCGACGACATGCTCGACTACCTACGGCGTACGCCGGGGGTGCGGGACGTCGTCGTGTCCGGTGGCGACGTGGCGAACATGCCCTGGCCGCGGCTGGAGTCGTTCCTGACCAGCCTGCTGGAGATCGAGAACATCCGCGACATCCGGCTCGCCACCAAGGCGCTGATGGGGATGCCGCAGCACTGGCTGTCGGACGACGTACGGGCCGGTGTCGAGCGGGTCGCTCTGCTCGGCCGGCAGCGCGGCGTGATGATCGCCATGCACACGCACGTGAACGCAGCTCAGTCGGTGACTCCCCTGGTGGCTGAGGCGACCAAGGCGATGTTCGAGGCCGGCCTGCGCGACGTACGCAACCAGGGCGTGCTCATGCGCGGTGTCAACGACTCGGTGCCGCAGCTGCTCGACCTGTGCTTCGCACTGCTCGACGGCGCCACCATCACGCCGTACTACTTCTACATGTGCGACATGATCCCGTTCTCCGAGCACTGGCGGGTTTCGGTCAAGGACGCGCAGCACCTGCAGCACGGGATCCTCGGCTACCTGCCGGGCTTCGCGACGCCGCGGATCGTCTGCGACGTCCCGTACGTCGGGAAGCGCTGGGTGCACCAGCTGTCCGAGTACGACGAGGTACGCGGCATCTCGTACTGGAAGAAGAACTACCGCACCGGGATCGAGCAACAGGACCCGGAGGCGTTGAACCGCACCTACGAGTACTACGACCCGATCGACACCCTGCCTGCCGAGGGGCAGGAGTGGTGGAAGCAGCACGCGGGCGATTCGATCGCCAAGGCCGCCGCCCAGGCAGCGGCGTCGCGCAACGCGGCTGAGTCGCAGAAGCTCATCCAGATCACCTGACCAGGCTTTCCCGCTGGTGTCGTCGCACAGGGGACCACGACACCAGCGGGAGGTTTCAGCTGTCGTGCCTGATCACGACCTTGCCGAAGAACGCTCCCTGCCGGTAATAGGCGAGTGCTTCCGGGACCTCGCCGAAGCCGAAGACTCGATCGATCACCGGCCGGAGTCCGGCCTGGGTGATCGCCCGGTTCATCGCCACGAACTGGGCGCGACTGCCGACCGCGATCGGGCGGATGGTGACGCCGCCCCCGAAGACGGTTGCCGCTGACAACGGTTCGGCTGCGGCGTCGAGGCCCTGCGAGATGCCCACCAGGGTCACTTCGCCGCCGAGTGCAGTGGCCCGCACCGATTGGTCCAGCACGCCGGCGACGTCGATCACATGGTCGGCGCCTCGCGATCCGGTGAGCTGCCGCACTTCGTCGTACCAGGCCGGGTTCTGGCCGTAATCGATCACCTCGTCCGCACCGAGGTCGCGAAGTCGCTCCGCCTTCTGCTTGCTCGACGAGGTGGCGATCACGCGCGCGCCTGCCAGCTTCGCGAACTGCAGGGCGAACAGCGAGACACCGCCCGATCCGAGCGTGAGCACGGTTTCACCCGGCAGCACGCCGCGACCGCCCAGTACTGCGTTCCACGCGGTCAGGGCGACAAGAGGAAGAGCGGCCGCTTCCTCGAAGCTCAGGTGGGCGGGGATTGCGACGACGCCGAGTTCGTCGATCACGGCGTACTCGGTGAGCGTTCCGTCGAGCGAACTGCCGAGCTGGGCGGCGTACTCGAAGCTGAATGGTCCGTCCAGCCACTGCGGGAACACCGTTGCTGCCACGCGGTCGCCTACCGCGGCACGGGAAACGCCGGGCCCGAGTGCGACGACCTCGCCGACGCCTTCGCAGCCGGCCACGACGCCGGGTGTGATCGGCAACGGGTACTTGCCTTCCAGGACCTTCAGTTCGCGCAGGCTGAGCGCGTTCGCCCGCATCCGGACCAGGAGTTGCCCGCGGCCCGGCTCCGGTGTCGGACGGTTCCTGACTTCCAGTCCATCGGGTGATGTGGCGGACAGGTGGTAGCTCTTCATCGCTCTCCTCGGAATCCATGCGTAGTGCGTGGCCGGCTTGGCCGCAATCGTCCGGCGAGGTGACGCGACCCTCAATTCCCTCGTGGGAATCGGCGCGCGTGCCGGCCGGGTTGGGGCTAGGGTCGGTGGAACTGATGGGGTGGTTTCCATGGGCTGGTACAGCGTTCGCTGCGTCTTCCAGTTGATCGATGCCAAGGACGACGAGTCGCCGTACGAGGAGCGGATCACGCTCTGGCAGGCGTCCGACTTCGAGACCGCGATCGAACTGGCCGAGGACGAAGCCGCGGAGTACATCGAGGACACCACCTGGGCGTATCTCGGCCTCGCTCAGTGCTTCTACCTGGGCGACGACGTCAGCACGATCCTGTCCGGTACCGAGGTCTATTCCCTCATCCGCACCAGCGACCTGGCCCCCGACGACTACCTGGACACCGTCTTCGACACCGGCAACGAATATCAGCGCCACGTCGAGGACACCTGAGCCGCTCGCTACTCCTTGCGCCTCAGCTTCCGGAGGATCCAGGCAAGGCCGCCGAACGCGACGACGTTGGCTTGCTGGGGGCGGCGTACGACCAGAGCATCTCGCTTGCCGTCGATCTGGTGCTGGCCGGCGCCGGCGATCAGGAGTCCAAGACCCCGGACGAACGCCAGCCATCCGAACGCCACGGCACGCGAACCGCGCGTCGCAGCAACGCCGCGGCACTCGACGAATCAGCCACCAGCCCTCCAGGCCCCAGAACCGCGGAAGAGGATCAGAGCGCGGGTGGGCGGCGTTCGTACGGGGTGCTGAGGACGATGGTGGTTGTGGTGGCGACGTTCGCGCGGGCCCGGATGATCGCCAGCAGGTTCTCCAGGGCCGCCGGCGTGGCGACGCGGACGATCAGGACGTAGCTGGAGTCGCCCGCTACCGAGTAGCAGGACTCGATCTCCGGAACTTCGCGGAGGCGTTCGGGCGAGTCGTCGGGCTGGGAGGGGTCGATCGGGCGGATCGAGATCAGCGCGGTGAGCGGCAGATCGAGCGCGGTGTGGTCGATAGTTGCCGCGTACCCCAGGATGATGCCGCGCTGCTCCAGCCGCTTCACGCGCTGGTGCACCGCTGAAGTGGACAGGCCGGTCGCCTTGCCCAGGTCGGTGAAGCTCATCCGCCCATCGGACGCGAGCAGCTCGACGATCTTGCGATCCAGGTCCTCCACGAGTGTGACCCTACTGCCGCGACGCCCCGGCATGAAAGCATCGCCTCATGGCTGAGACGACCACCACCACGACTGGTATCGCCGGACAGCGGCTGATGCTGCTCGACACGGCATCGCTGTACTTCCGCGCGTTCTTCGGCGTGCCCGACACGATGAAGGCTGCCGACGGTACGCCGACCAACGCGATCCGCGGGCTGCTCGACTTCATCGCGCGACTGGTGGAGAACCACCGCCCGACCCATCTCGTCGCCTGCTGGGACGACAACTGGCGACCGTCCTGGCGGGTCGCGCTGATCCCGTCGTACAAGGCGCAGCGGGTCGAGTTCGTGGCGTCCGGCGGGACCCAGATCGAAGACGTTCCGGACCGGCTGGAGATCCAGGTGCCGTACATCCGCGCGTGTCTGGACGCGCTCGGGATCCCCATCGTCGGCGCGGCCGATCACGAGGCCGACGACGTCATCGGCACCTTGTCGCACCAGGCCAAGATGCCGGTCGACGTGGTCACCGGCGACCGGGACCTGTTCCAGCTGATCGACGACTCGCGCGGGATCCGGATCATCTACACCGCCGCCAAGGGTGTCGGGCGCGCCGATGTGTACGACGAGAAGGCGCTGCTGGCGAAGTACGAGATCCCTGCCAACCGGTACGCCGATTACGCGACTCTGCGCGGTGACGCCTCCGACGGGCTGCCCGGCGTCAAGGGCATCGGGGAGAAGACCGCCTCGTCGCTGATCACGGCGTACGGGGGTCTGGACGAGATCCGTGCCGCGGCGGCCGATCCGTCGACGCCGATGTCGCCGTCGGTCAAGCGCAAGATCCTGGACTCCAGTGACTACCTGGACGTGGCGCCGAAGGTCGTCGCCGTGGCCAAGGACGCGCCGGTCGGGTCGTTCGACGCGACCATGCCTTCGGAGGTGAAGGATCCGGAGAAGTGGCTCGACCTGGTCGAGCTGCTGGAGCTCGGCGGAAGTGCCCAG
Source organism: Kribbella qitaiheensis (assembly GCF_014217565.1). Taxonomy (NCBI): domain Bacteria; kingdom Bacillati; phylum Actinomycetota; class Actinomycetes; order Propionibacteriales; family Kribbellaceae; genus Kribbella; species Kribbella qitaiheensis. The sequence continues at coordinate 921,729 of NZ_CP043661.1, read as the reverse complement.
CGCGTGATGTCCGCCCTGAACCTCGGACCCAAGGCATGAGCGCGACGCTGGAGATCGCGCAGCGCTACGCCGACGAGATCATCACTTTACGGAGAGCGCTCCACGAGGTCCCCGAATACGATCTCGAGCTGCCGAAGACGCAGGCGCTGATCCTGGAGGCTTTGGAAGGCCTCGACCTCGAGATCACGCTCGGCAAGGAGCTGTCCTCGGTCACCGCCGTACTGCGGGGCGGTGGCGGGCCCGGACCGGTCGTGTTGCTGCGCGGTGACATGGACGCGTTGCCGGTGACCGAGCGGGTCGACGTTCCTTACGCGTCGAAGCATCCCGGGATGATGCATGCCTGCGGCCACGATCTGCACGTCGCGGGGCTGGTCGGCGCGGTGAAGGTGCTGCACGAGTTGCGGGATCAGCTGGCCGGCGATGTGGTGTTCATGTTCCAGCCCGGCGAGGAGACGACGGGCGGCGCGCCGATCATGATCCGCGAGGGTCTACTGGAGGCGGCGGGACGGCGGGTCGACGCAGCGTACTGCCTGCATGTGCAGTCCGCCGGCGATCCGCTCGGCATGTGGAACAGCAAGGCCGGATCGTTCATGGCGGCCGCCGACCAGCTGAGCGTTCGCGTCGTCGGCGCGGGCACCCACGGCTCCAAGCCGTACCGTGGCAAGGACCCGATCCCGGTCGCCTGCGAGATGGTGCTGGCGCTGCAGACGATGGTGACCCGCCAGTTCGACATCTTCGATCCGATTGTCCTCACGGTCGGCCGGATCGCCGGCGGCACCAAGGAGAACATCATCCCGGACGACGCGTTCTTCGAGGCGACCGTGCGCAGCTTCTCCCCGGAGACCGGCGCCAAGGTGAAGGTCGCGTCCGAACGGCTCGTCGAAGGCATCGCCGCCGCGCACGGCCTCACCGCGGAGGTGGACTACCGCGTCGGCTACCCGGTCACCGTGAACAACGACGCCGAGTACGAATTCGCGCGCCAGACGATAACCGACCTCTTCGGCGCAGACCGCTTTCGTGAGCGCCCCCAGCCCAGCTGCGGCGCCGAAGACATGTCCTTCGTCCTCAACGAGGTCCCCGGCGCCTACGTAAACCTCAGCGCCTGCGCCACCCCCGACTGGGACAAAGCCGCCGACAACCACTCCCCCTTGGCCACCTTCGACGACTCAATCCTCCCCAACGCCGCAGCCCTCCTCTCCGAGCTGGCCCTCCGCCGCCTGGCACGCGGCTAACCGCCGCCACCCCGCCGTACGGCGAACCGCTCCACCACCTCCGCCCTACGGCGACCGCTCCCGCACGCTCGCTCCACCTTCGCCAGACGACGACAACTCCCGCATCACCGCACGCCCGCCCGACCCAGACCACGCCGTACGACGAACCGCTGCCGCAGCACCCTCACCCCGGCCTGGAGCTGCCACCACCACAACCGGCCGACCCACCACCGCCGTACGGCGTCGGCTCCCGCATCACCGCACGCCCACCCATCTCCGACGGAGGGCGGACCCCCTGCCGGACCCACACCCGGCCTGACCACCGTCGTGCGGCGCGGCGCTGCCACCACCGTTCACCCGGCCCGCCCACCTTCGCCCTACACCTTCCCTAACCGCAGGCAGGCACCACGGGTCGGCGGGAGGCTGTCCCGCCACACACCTTCCGACCCGCCCTCCCCTACTTGGCCCGCCGGGTCAGGCGAAGCGGGCGCCGCCGTCTACGTGGAGGGTTTCTCCGGTGATGAACGGGTTGGTGAGAGCGAGTAGGGCTGCTGACGAGACGTCGGACAGTTGGCCAACCCGGCGTGCCGGCACCTTGGCGGCGGTGGCTTCGAAGAGCTTCTGCTTGCCTTCGCCCAAGCTGTCCCAGGCGCCGGAGTCGATGATCCCCGGCGAGAGAGCGTTCACCCGGATCGGCGCCAACTCGACCGCGAGCGCCGAAGCCAAGAAGCTGACAGCGCCGTTCGTTGCCGCCGTCACCGTCTTCCCCGCCGACGGCCTCCAGCCCACAATCCCCGAGAACAGCAACATCGACCCACCCTCGGCGAACCGTGGCCCGAAGTGCTTGGCGAGCAGAATCGGCCCGATCACCTTCGCATCGAACGCACCCACCACGGCGTCCCGCTCGAGCCCCGTCACCGGCCCGTTGGCACCAGCATTCGCCACACTCACCACGTGATCGACCGCCCCCAGCCGCTCTGCCAGCGCGGCGATCGAACCCTCGTCAGAAAGATCCACCATCGCCACCTCGATCGCGCCGCCCGCAATCCCGCCCCCACCGCTCCCAACAGCCGCGATCCCGCCTGGTCCGCTCTCAGCGGCTCCGCGGCCCTCTGCTCTCCCAGCAGCCCCGGGCTCACCGAACGCAGCCAACTTTTCAGGATTTCGGCCCGCCAGGATCACTCGGGCTCCCGCTGCGGCAGCGTCTGTCGCGATCTGCCGCCCGATCCCCGAACTGCCACCGACCACGACCACCGTCTTGCCCTGCAGTTCCACGCTCATGTCTCCTCCTTGATCGACGCTTGCCCTCCTTCCAACGCCGACCACCAGCGCAGAACTCCCGTCGCGCCATGAAGCTTCCTGGGCCTTCCCATAAGCTGAGCGAATGACAACGCTGCGAGCCCTCGAGTGTCTGGTCGCCGTGCTCGACACCGGCTCGGTCACGAAGGCCGCCGCCACCCTGCACCTCTCCCAGCCCGCGCTCTCCCACCAACTAGCCGGCCTGGAGCGCGAGATCGGCACTCCCCTCCTCGAACGTCTCCCCCGCGGCGTCCGCCCGACCACCGCCGGCCGCGCCGTCGCCGAAGATGCCCGCACCGCCCTCGCAGCCGCCGACCGAGTCCTCACCGTCGGCCGATCCGTTGCCCAAGGCGCCGAAGGTCACCTCCGCATCGCCTGCGCAGTCAGCATGACCGCCGCCCTCCTAGCCCCCGTACTACGAACCTGGCACCGACGCCGCCCCGGTATCCAAATCACCCTGACCGAACTCACCAGCGCCGACGCACTGGCGGACTTGGTCGATTCCGGTCAGGCCGACCTAGCCATCAGCCCTCGCCCGACCCATTGGCAGGCCACGACAGACCTGATCGGCACGGAGGAGATCGTCGCCGCGATGACCCCCAGCCACCCCCTGGCCGGAGCAGACTCGTTGACCTTCGCCGACATCCCGCAGTACAGGACTGTTGGCTATCACCCGGACAACGGCCTCGACTCCTGGCTGACCGAGTTCGCCTCAGGCCAAGGCGTCGTCCTCACGCCGGTCATGCGAACTCGCCAGACCACCACCGCCGCCGAACTGGCCGCCGCGGGCCTCGGCATCGCCCTCGTCCCCACCACCGCCCTGACCTCCGGGTACGCCGGCGCCATCCGCCGCCTCGATCCCCCACTCACCCGCGACATCGTCGTACTGACCCCGACCACCGACGACCCCGTAGTAGGGGCCTTCGTCAAAGAACTCCTCCGCCGCGGCCTCCCAATCCCCAAACCGATCGCGGACAAACTGGCCGGCTCGAACAGGGAGAATTCCTGATCCACCCGTGATCGAGGACAACAGAGACACGGGCAGGTCGCAGCACACGAAGGACTTCGTACCTCACGGTGGCAGGTACTGCGCTCACTGCCGGTGTGAGGATCAACTGCTAGTCGAAAGCAAGGCAGCCATGTAGCCACGACATGAACGCGCTGTAGTCCACGCTGTTCGACATGCTGATCTCTATGCCGTCGTCGCTGCGACTCATCCGCGCGATCGAGTCGAGAACGACCTTCTCCTGGACGAACCGGATGCCCGGCCAAAGGGTCGCGGCCGCGAGGGTCAACCCGTCGTGTTGCATCGAGCCCGGATAGCGGTCCATCCAGCGATCGTTGTGCGTCTTGAGAACCTTCGCCCACGGCGGCGCATCCGGCTCGGCCCACTTCTTGTAGATCGGCGAGTCGGTGGTGATCTCCATGGCCGGCGTGAACGTGACGTCGGAGACCACAAAGCGGGGACCCCAAAGCTCCAGCACAGGCAGCATCCGGATCACCGCCTCCGGATCAACCCGGAAGTTGTGCTCAGCACGCGACGGATCCCGATAGTCGATCGCCCCACCCATCTGCGTCACAACCATCTTCGCGACCAACTCAGGCCGCTCCGACTGCAGAGCCGACAGATTCGACAACGGCCCCATCCCCACCCACCGCACCGGCCCAGCCGTCGACGCGCACACTTCCGCAACCGCGGCGACAACATCCGTACCCTGCCTCGGCACATCGGCCGGAAACATCCCGTCAACGAAGTACAGCCGGGTGTTCCCAAGATCCGACCCCTCGACCACCTTCACATCCGGCCGCCCCACCAAGTCAAGCAAGTACCGAACAAACCGCGCCCGCTCCCCGCCGTACTCATCACTCGTGATCACCAACTTCAACTCCGGCACATTCCGCGCCGCAGCCACCACCGCAACAGTGTCATCCGGATCCCCACCGATATCCGTATCAATAATCATCGGCGCACCACGGTCGTCCAGCCTGCCGCCCATGCGTACCTCCGCCTGGTTGTGGTGGGCACCCAGTAACTCATATCCAGCGGAGACCAAGCCGAAGTTGTCCACAGGGAAGGGGACGCCCGAGATGGGCGTCCCCTTTCGAGGTGGGGTTAGCGGCGGGCTGGGCCGGGTGCTGCTGGGGTTGGGATTGCGGCGGCTTCTTCGTCTATGTCGGCTACTGCGGCGCTGAACTGCGCGTTGTAGAGGCGGGCGTAGGCGCCGTCGACTGCGAGTAGTTCCTGGTGGTTGCCTTGTTCAACGATCGAACCGTCTTCCATGACCAGGATCAGGTCGGCGTCGCGGATCGTGGAGAGGCGGTGGGCGATCACGAAGCTGGTCCGGTCGGAGCGGAGAGCGGCCATCGCTCGCTGGACGAGCACCTCGGTCCGGGTGTCGACCGAGCTGGTCGCTTCGTCCAGGATCAGCAGTTGCGGGTCGGCCAGGAAGGCACGGGCGATGGTGAGCAACTGCTTCTCACCCGCGCTGACGTTGCTGCCCTCCTCGTCGATCACCGTGTCGTACCCGGCCGGCAGGCTGTGCACGAAACGATCCACGTACGTCGCCTTGGCGGCCGCGAGCATGTCTTCCTCGGTGGCCTTCAGGTTGCCGTACAGGATGTTGTCCCGGATCGTTCCGCCGAACAGCCAGGTCTCCTGCAGCACCATCCCGATCCGGGATCGCAGGTCGTGCCGGGTCAGCTCGGTGATGTCGATCCCGTCGAGGGTGATCCGGCCGCCGTTGAGCTCGTAGAACCGCATGATCAGGTTGACCAGCGTCGTCTTGCCTGCCCCGGTCGGACCGACGATCGCGACGGTCTGGGCGGGCTCGGCGATCAGGCTCAGGTCGGTGATCAGCGGCTTGTCCGGGTTGTACGAGAACGACACGTGCTCGAACTCGACCCGGCCACGCGCAGCCGTCATCTTCTGCGGCGCGGCATCGTCCGGCACCTGCTCGGTGGCATCCAGTACTTCGAACACCCGCTCCGACGAGGCCACGCCGGACTGCAGCAGGTTCGCCATCGAAGCGACCTGTGTCAGCGGCTGCGTGAACTGCCGCGAGTACTGGATGAAGGCCTGTACATCACCCAGCGACATCGTGCCCGACGCCACCCGCAGTCCGCCTACCACCGCGATCACGACGTAGTTCAGGTTCCCGATGAACATCATCGACGGCATGATCAGCCCGGAGATGAACTGCGCGCCGAACGAAGCCTGGTACAGCTCCTCGTTCTTCTGTGCGAAGCTCGCCTCGATCTCCTTCTGCCGGCCGAACACCTTGACCAGCTCGTGGCCGGTGAAGGCTTCCTCGATCTGGCCGTTCAGCGCGCCGGTATGCCGCCACTGCGCCACGAACCGCGACTGTGAGCGTTTCGCGATCGCCGCGGTGAGCACCATCGAGATCGGGATCGTCACCAGCGCGATCAGCGCCAGCAGCGGCGAGACCACGAACATCAGCGTGATCACTCCGATCACCGTCAGCAGCGACGTGAGCAGCTGACTCAGCGTCTGCTGCAGGCTGGTCGAGATGTTGTCGATGTCATTGGTGACCCGGCTCAGCAATTCACCGCGTGGCGCGCCGTCGAAGTAGCTCAGGGGCAACCGGTTCAGCTTCTCCTCGACCTCGGACCGCAGCTCGAACACGGTCCGCTGGACGACACCGTTCAGGATGTAGCCCTGCATCCAGGACAGGAAGAACGACCCGACGTACAGCGCCAGTACCAGCATCAACACGTTGCGCAGAGCATCGAAGTCGACGCCGACGCCCGGGATCAGGTCGATCCCGCCGAGCAGGTCGGCCAGCCGGCCGTTCCCGGCTGCGCGAGTCTGCTCGATCACCTGCTCCTTGGTGACGCCCTTCGGGAACCTCTTGCCGATCGCGCCGGCGAAGATGATGTCGGTGGCCCGGCCGAGGATCTTCGGGCCCAGCACCGCCAGCGAGACGCTGCCGACCGCCAGCAGTACGACGCCGCCGACCTGCAGCCGGTGCGGCCGCAACCGCTTGAGCAGCCGCTTCGCCGACGGACCGAAGTTCATCGACTTGTCCCCCGGGATGCCGCCGGGCGGCCCGAACGCGCGGCCGGTGGTCGGTCGCTCGGTGGACTTGATCGTCTCGGCGGGCTGGTCCTCGGCCGCCGGTTCTTCTACCTTCTGGTCGGTCATGCTGCTTCCTCCGCGGACCGCTGGGACTCAACGATCTCGACGTACGTAGGACAGGTCTGGAGTAGTTCGGCATGGTTGCCCTTGCCAACGACAGCGCCGTCTTCCAGTACGACGATCTGGTCGGCGTCGATGATGGTCGACACTCGCTGCGCCACGATCACCACACACGCGTCGGCGGTGACCGGAGCCAGTGCGGCTCGCAACCGAGCGTCGGTCGACAGGTCAAGCGCGGAGAACGAGTCGTCGAACAGGTAGATCTCCGGCTTCCGGACCAGCGCCCGGGCGATCGCGAGCCGCTGCCGCTGACCACCGGACACGTTGGTCCCGCCCTGCGAGATCGGCGAGTCCAGCCCCTGCGGCATCGCCTCGACGAAGTTCTTGCCCTGGGCAATCTCCAGCGCTTCCCACAGTTCGTCGTCGGTCGCCGCCGGGTTGCCGTAGCGCAGGTTGCTGGCCACTGTCCCGGAGAACAGGTACGGCCGTTGCGGCACCAGGCCGATCCGCTCCCAGAGCGCCTCCGGCTCGATCTCGCAGACATCGATCCCGTCGACCAGGACCCGGCCGCCGGTCGTGTCGAACAGGCGCGGCACCAGCGACAGCAGGGTCGTCTTACCGGCGCCGGTGCTGCCGATGATGGCCGTGGTCCGGCCTGGCGACGCGGTGAAGCTGATGTCACGCAGTACGGGCTCGGCTGCCCCGGGGTACTGGAACTCCGCGTTCTCGAAGACCAGCTCGCCGTGCCCGATGAAGTTCTTGATCGGCGTGACCGGCGGGCGGACCGACGACTCGGTGCCCAGTACTTCGCTGATCCGGTCGGCGCAGACCGAGGCACGCGGCACCATGATCATCACGAAGGTCGCCATCATCACCGAGAACAGGATCTGGATCAGGTAGCTGATGAAGGCGGTCAGTTCGCCGACCTGCATCGCGCCGCTCTCCACCCGGGAGGCGCCGAACCAGAGCACGGCCACGGTGGACATGTTCAGGATCAGCATCACGACCGGGAACACCAGCGCCATCAGCCGGCCGGCCCGGATAGCGGTGTTGGTGACGTTGGTGTTGGCCTCGCCGAACCGCTCCACCTCGTGTGGCTCGCGGACGAACGCCCGAACCACGCGGATGCCGGTGATCTGCTCGCGCAGGACCCGGTTGACCGAGTCGATGTTCACCTGCATCTTGCGGAACTGCGGCACCATCCGGCTGGCGATCAGACCGATCGATGCCGCCAGCAACGGTACGGCCACGGCCACCAGCCAGGACAGGCCGGCGTCCTCGCGAACCGCCATGAAGATGCCGCCGACCATCGTGATCGGGGCGGCCACCAGCATCGTGCAGGTGGTCACCACCAGCATCTGCACCTGGGTGACATCGTTCGTACTGCGTGAGATCAGCGTCGGCGCACCGAACTGGTTGACCTCACGCGCGGAGAACTCGCCGACCCGGTGGAAGACCGCGGCGCGCACGTCGCGCCCGAACAACGCGGCCGTCTTGGCGCCGAAGTACACGGCGGTGACCGTGCAGAGGATCTGCACCAGGCTGACACCGAGCATCCAGCCGCCGGTGCCGACGATGTAGCCGGTATCGCCCGTGGCCACACCGTTGTCGATGATGTCGGCGTTCAGGCTGGGCAAGTAGAGGGAGGCGATCGTCCCGATCAACTGCAGGACGACCACCATGGACAGATTGCCGGCGTACGGACGCAGGTGCGTACGCAACAGGCGAAGCAGCATCAGTTGCCCCCGGGGAGATGGATTCGGACACCGTCGAGTGCGAAGTCGACGATCTCCTGGGCGGTCATGGTCCGACCGTCCGAAATCAATGGGTGAGTGGCGGAGAAGGTGATCAGCCGGAGCCGGTGGCAGACCTCGGCGGGCGAATAGCGCAGCTGGTCGGCGTCCTGGCGGAACACGTCGATGAAGGCCTCGTCCGCGCGTTCGCCGTCCAGCTTGCGGCGGGCCTCCTCCTCCGGGTCGGACTTCCAGTCCGGCGGGCGGTGCATCCGCATCGCCAGGAGGAGCTTGAAGACGCTCCGCAACCTGCTCTGCGCGACGTCGACGGCAGCGACCATCCGCTCCTCCAGCGGCAGCGACCGGTCGATCGCCGCCAGCCCGTCGATCAGCGAGTCGACCTCGAACGCGGTCCTGATCGCGGCGTCGATCAGGGCGTCCTTGCTGCCGAACGCCCGGAAGATCGTGCCCTCGGCGACACCGGCCCGCCTCGGCGATCTGCCGGGTGCTGACATCGGTGCCGTACTCCTCCAGCAAGGGCAGGGTGGCTGCCACCAGCGCGGCACGGCGCTCGTCAGGTGGTAGCGGGGTCGCTCTTGGGCTCACCCGATCGAGAGTAACTGAGTGAGTACTCACTCACAACTGCATTTTACCGATTCCCCAGCAATGTCGCGATCCCGTCCAGGACCCGGGCCAGCCCGAACTCGAAGCCGTGCTCGAAGTCATAGGGCGCGTCGAACTCCTGGCCGACCGTCGTCCCCACCCTCGACGCGAGCGGGAACTTCTTGGTATCGCCGATCTTGTCGAGCAGCGGTTCGTGTGCAAGCCACCATTCCTTGTCCGTGATACCAGACCGGAGGATCACCTGGCGCGCTTCGACGGCACTTCGTACCGCGCCGTGTACGTAACCGTTGATCAGGGCGACCGCTGCATCCATCTCGACGTCGCTGAGCCCGATCCCCTCGATCGCGGTCAGCTCGTACTCGTACTTCGCCATGACGTTCGGGCCGAGCGGCGGCCGGCTCACCGCTACCTGGAGCAGCCAGGGGTGATTGAGGTAGAGCTGGCGATTCTCCCGGGCGACCTCGTCGAGCTTGGGCCGCCAATCCCCCTTCACGCTCCGGCGCGGCAGCTCGCCGTACACGGTGTCGAGCATGACGTCGAGGAGTTCCCCTTTGCCGGGGACATAGCGGTACAGCGTCATCGCGCCGACGCCGAGCTCGTCGGCGACCCGGCGGATCGACATTGCAGCCAGTCCTTCAGCATCGGCGATCCGGACCGCGGCGGCGACGATCTGCTCGACGGTGAGCGCCGGCTTCGGGCCCCGGGTCGGCCTCGACTGCAGTCCCCAGAGCAGGTACAGGCTCTTCTCCGGGTCGCCGGAACCGCTGTACTCCTGATTCATGTGCGCGATTCTCCCGGATTGGCTACACTCGGCCGGCTACTTCGTACAGCGTACTCAGTAAGGGTGTGAGCTTGACCTCGAGCATTGTTGAGGTTCTACCTTCAGAAACTGTCGGTGCCCTGCGGGACCATCGGCAGACCCTTGACATCCAGGCCGACCGATTCGCCGGAGTGCCGCTGTGAGTATGGAAATGACCGCGTGGAACCAGATGTACCACGCGATGCACAAGCAGGATGAGAAGCGCCCGTTCTCGCGGGCGACGCTGCGAAGGATCCTTGCCTTCGCCCAACCGCACCGGCGGAAGCTGACCGCGTTCCTCGTGCTCAGCGTCGGCGGCGCGGCGCTCGCGGTCGCCACCCCGGTGCTGGCCGGCGATGTCGTCGACGCGATCGTCGGGCACAAAGACTTCAGCACCGTACTGCGGCTCGCGATCCTGATCGCCGTGATCGCCGTGGGCGAGGCCAGCCTCGGGCTCGTCACCCGATGGTTGTCCGCGAGCATCGGCGAGGGACTGATCCTGGATCTGCGGACGGCCGTGTTCGACCACGTCCAGCGGATGCCGATAGCCTTCTTCACCCGGACCCGGACGGGCGCGCTGGTGTCGCGGTTGAACAACGACGTCATCGGCGCTCAGCGAGCGTTCAGCGGCACGCTCTCCGGCGTGGTCAGCAACTTGGTGATGCTGGTGCTGACGCTGGTCGTGATGCTGCGGGTGTCCTGGCAGATCACCTTGCTCGCGCTGGTGATCCTGCCGATCTTCGTGATCCCGGCCCGGCGGATCGGCAATCGGCTGGCCGCGCTCGGGCTCGAGGCGGCGAACTACAACGCGACGATGAGCACGCAGATGACCGAGCGCTTCTCCGCTCCCGGCGCGACCTTGGTGAAGCTGTTCGGCCGGCCGGAGCGGGAGTCTACGGAGTTCGCGGACCGGGCCCGGCGAGTGCGCGACATCGGCGTACGGACCGCGATGGTGCAATGGGTGTTCGTCACCTCCCTGACCTTGGTCTCGGCACTGGCGTTGGCCGTGGTCTACGGACTCGGTGGGTTCTATGCACTGCGCAATCAACTCGACGCGGGCGCCGTTGTGTCGATGGCGTTGCTGCTGACCCGGCTCTACTCGCCGTTGACCGCGCTGGCGAGTGCGCGGCTGGAAGTCATGACCGCGCTGGTCAGCTTCGAGCGGGTCTTCGAGGTGCTCGACCTCGAGCCGCTGATCAAGGACAAGCCGGACGCCGGCACGGTGCCCCAAGGGCCGGTTGCCGTCGAGTTCTCGAACGTCAGCTTCGCGTACCCGTCTGCCGACAAGGTGTCGCTGGCCTCGCTGGAGGAGGTCGCGAAGCTCGACACCCGGGGTGGGGTCGAGGTGCTGCACGACGTCTCGTTCCGGGCAGAGCCTGGTCAGATGATCGCGCTCGTCGGATCGTCGGGGGCCGGGAAGTCGACGATCGCTCAACTGATCCCCCGCCTGTACGACGTCGACTCGGGCGCGGTTCGGCTGGCCGGGGTCGACGTCCGGGACGTGACCGCGACCTCGCTGAAGGAGACGCTGGGGATGGTGACCCAGGACGGGCACCTCTTCCACGACAGCATTCGGGAGAACTTACTGCTCGCCCGCCCCGAAGCATCCGAGGAAGAGCTGTGGGACGCGTTGACCCGGGCTCGTCTCGGTGACTTGATCCGGTCGCTGCCGGATGAGCTCGAGACCGTCGTGGGTGAGCGTGGGTACCGACTGTCCGGTGGTGAGCGGCAGCGGTTGACGATCGCACGGCTGCTGCTGGCTCAACCCCGGGTGGTGATTCTGGACGAGGCAACGGCGGCACTCGACTCGACGTCGGAGGCTGCCGTGCAGGCCGCGCTGGCCGAGGCGCTGGCGGGTAGGACGGCCGTGGTGATCGCCCACCGGCTCTCCACGATCCGCGCGGCCGACCAGATCCTCGTGATCGAGGACGGCCGGATCGTCGAACGCGGGACGCACTCCGAACTGCTCGCGGACGAGGGCCGGTACGAGGAGCTGTACCGGACCCAGTTCGACCAACCGGACGCGGAGGTCTCGGTGGCGACGCGCTGACAGCTGAATTGCTGGTCCGGCGGTTGCCGGACCAGCAAGGTTGTCGGCGGCTGGTTCGCCGGCGAACGGATCTGCTGGATTGCTACTAGAGGGGACTTGTCGGCTTGGCGGGTACGGCGGCGGTAGCGGGACGGGCGGGGACGCTGAACGGGGCGGGAGCTGCGGCACTGACCGGGTTGGCGGTGGTGTTCCGGCCGGCGGATCCACCACGGGACGGGCGGATCGCGTTCTGGGATCCGGTGGGTGGAGAGCTTCCGCTCGGGGTCGGCGAGCAGGCGACGCTCGACCTGGTGATGCGTGGCGACGAAGGCCTCGGCGTACGGGCGACGCCGGTGATCGAGGTGCCTGTTGCCGACGCCGTACCGGTCCTTGGTCGGGCCCGGACTTCGGCGGATGCACACCCGTCGGCGGCGTTTTGGGGTACTGCATCGTTGATCGCCCTTCAACTGGTGGCCCGCGGTCGACTGCTCCCGGGCGTCTCCCCCGGCGGCAACGACGCCTGGCGAGTAGGTCCACTGGACGCCTCCGACGTCGATCGCATCCTGCAGCTGGCCGAATCCATGCCCGCCGAAGCCCGAGCCCTCCCCCTCACCGACAGCTCAACCTCCACGGCAGGTTCGGTGAGTGGCGTCTCAACCTCTACTTCAGGTTCGGGGGTGAATGGGGTTCGGGTGCCGGTGGCTGAGGAGTTGGTGCGGGAGTTCCTGGACGCCGTCGCGGATGGGATGCCTCGGTCTCCTGCGGCGGCGAAGGCGCATGGACCGTTGTTCGCGGCGAAGGCGCCACAGCAGGTGCCGCGATTGCGTTCGTGGGCCGACGAGGTGTCCGCCGGACTCGACACCGGCGTACGGATCTCGTTGCGGATCGAGTTGCCCGAGTCGCACGAGTTCCGGGCCGACGTGCAGCTGCACAGCCTCAACGATCCGACGCTGGTGCGCGATGCCGCCGACGTGTGGGCGATGGATGTTCCTGGGTTCGGACCGCGAGCCAGGATCGACGCGACTCTCGCGATCCGGCGTGCCGCTCGGGTCTGGGCTCCGCTCAACCGCCTCCTCGACTCCCCTGTCCCGGACCGGATCGAACTCTCCGACGAGGAAGTCGCCGACCTGCTCGCGGGCAACGCCCAGCGGCTGACCTCCGCCGGCATCGACCTGCATTGGCCGCGCAGCCTCAGTCGCGCGCTCACCGCCCGTGCCACGATCACCTCCGCCGACGGTCCGCCGTCCGACATGCCCGGCTTCTTCGGCGGCGGCGCGACGCTCGGCTTCAGCTGGCAAGTTGCTGTCGGCAACGATCCGCTGACCGAGGCCGAGATGGACCAGCTCGCCGAGGCGACCCGTCCGCTCGTCCGGCTGCGGGACCAATGGATGCTGATCGACCCCGACCTGGCCCGCAAGGCCCGCGAACGCATCCTCAAACCGGTCACCGCCATCGACGCGTTGAGCGCCGCGCTGACCGGTACGGCCGAGATCGACGGCCGCCAGGTCAGCATCACCCCGACCCGCTGGCTGGAGGACCTCCGCGAGCGCATCGCCGATCCAGACCGGGTCGACGGAGTCGTCGAGCCGCCTGCCGCGTTGCAGGCGACCCTGCGCGACTACCAACTGCGTGGACTCCAATGGCTGGTCCGGATGACCTCGCTCGGACTCGGCGGCTGCCTCGCCGACGACATGGGCCTCGGCAAGACCATCATGCTTATCTCGCTCCACCTTCACCGGCAGGAGACTGCCGAGACCGCGGGCCCGACCCTGGTCGTCTGCCCCGCCTCACTGCTTGGCAACTGGGAGCGCGAAGTCCAACGATTCGCCCCCGGTACGCCGGTACGCCGCTTCCACGGGCCTGGGCGATCGCTCGATGACGCCGACTCGGGTTTCGTGCTTACGACGTACGGGACTCTGCGCCGCGACGCGGTCCGTCTGGGCGCACGTCGGTGGGCGCTGCTCGTCGCGGACGAGGCGCAGCATGTGAAGAACCCGACCTCCGGTACGGCGAAAGCGCTGCGGACCATCCCGGCTGCGGCACGGGTCGCGCTGACCGGAACACCGGTGGAGAACAACCTCTCCGAGCTGTGGGCGATCCTCGACTGGACGACGCCCGGGTTGCTCGGCCGGCTCGGGACGTTCCGCAGCCACTGGGCGACGCCGATCGAGGCGGACAAGGACGAGGAGGTCGCCGAGCGGCTGGCGAAACTCGTCCGGCCGTTCCTGCTCCGGCGACGCAAGTCCGACCCGGGGATCGCACCCGAACTGCCGCCGAAGACCGAGACGGATCAGACGGTGTCGCTGACGCGGGAGCAGGCTGTGCTCTACGAGGCGACCGTGCGCGAGTTGCTGGAGGCAGTACAGGCCAGTGATCAGATGGCGCGGCGTGGGTTGATCGTGAAGCTTTTGACCGGGTTGAAGCAGATCTGCAACCACCCGGTGCAGTATCTGAAGGAGGGCGACGGTGCACGGCTGACCGGGCGATCCGGCAAGCTCGAGCTACTCGACGAACTGCTCGCCACGATCATCGCCGAAGACGGTGCGGTGCTGGTGTTCACGCAGTACGTCGCGATGGCGCGGCTGCTCGAGCGGCACCTCGCCGATCGCGGGATCGCGACTCAGCTCCTGCACGGTGGGACGCCGGTGAAGAAGCGCGAGGAGATGGTCGAGCGGTTCCAGGCCGGCGAGGTGCCGGTGTTCCTGTTGTCACTCAAGGCGGCGGGGACGGGGTTGAACCTGACCCGCGCGGACCACGTCGTCCACTACGACCGCTGGTGGAACCCAGCGGTCGAGGATCAGGCAACGGACCGCGCGTACCGGATCGGGCAGACGAGACCGGTACAGGTCCACCGGCTGATCGCCGAAGGCACCATCGAGGACCGAATCGCAGCAATGCTGAACAGCAAACGCGAACTGGCCGACGCAGTACTAACCACCGGCGAAGCAGCGCTGACAGAGCTGTCAGACACCGACCTGGCCAACCTGGTCGAACTCCGAGGCACCCGATGAACGCCGCCGCGGCAGCCCGGCCGAACCGCGGGGTGCGCGATGAACGCCGACTCGGTCGCCCTGGCCGAGTTGCGGGGTGCGCGATGAACGCCGACTCGGTCGCCCTGGCCGAGTTGCGGGGTGCGCGATGAGTGGTGAGGTCGCGCGGGGGTTCCCGGCGTTTGCTGCGAGACGTGGCAGTACGAGGGCGCGGTCGTGGTGGGGGCAGTCGTGGGTCCAGGCGCTGGAGGACACTTCGCTCGACTCCGGGCAGTTGCAGAAGGGCCGCCGGTTCGCGAACTCTGGGCAGGTCGGCACGATCACGGTCAGCCCGGGACGGATCGCGGCGATGGTTCAGGCGCCGGAGGATACGTACGAGTCGGTGGTGCTGGTCGATCGGCTGAGCCCGGACGAGTGGCGGCGCTTCCTGGACGAGGTGGGTTCGCGCGCCGGGCACATCGCCGCATTGCTGGACGGTGAGATGCCGCACGACCTGGTCGAGGCCGCCGCCGACGCAGCCGTACCCTTGCTACCCGGCATCGGCGACCTGGACCCCACCTGCACCTGCGACGGTTGGGAGCTCCCCTGCCAACACGCCGCCGCCCTCTGCTACCAGGTCGGCTGGCTACTAGACCAGGACCCCTTCGTCCTCCTCCTGATCCGAGGCCGCTCCCAAGACCAACTACTAAACGACCTACAACAACGCACGACCCACACCGCGCTCGAAACCCCAACCTCCCCCGGCGTACCTGCCGGCGAGGTATTTGCAGCTCGGACGACCGAACAATTTGAAGGCGGTTCGGGCGAGCAGTCCGCTGGTGAGTCAGGGCGACCGCGTCGCGGTGGGGAGGGCGAGTTGCCGGCTGTGCCGGAGGTGCCGTCGACGGTGGGGTTGGACGAGTTGGTCGTTGCTGGAGTTCAAGCGCCTGCTGGGATGGAGGTGGCGAGCTTGGGGTTGCTGGTGCTTGATGCGGCTCGGCGGGCTCGGGCTCAGCTGAGGGCGCTCCTGAGTGGGTCGGCAGATCCGTGGGTGCTGGACGAGTGGCAGGACGCCGTACGACTTGCTGCCGACTATCCGGTGCTTGCCGAGCGGCTTGGTACTGCGTTGGGGCGTCCGGCGGAGCTTGCTGTTGGTGTTTCGGCTTGGACGTATGGCGGCGCACCGGGGCTCGATGTGCTGGAGCACGAGTGGGCGCCGGATCCATCGGAGCTCGCCCGCGCTCGAACCGAGTTGCTTGCGGCCTGGGAGGATCTGGATCTCGCCTTCGAGGTCTCCGGCAACCGCCTCACCGCGGCAGACCGTCAACTCCGCCTGGATCGCCTCGGCCGATGGCACCCATACGCCCTCGTCGAAAACACCTGGCTCCCAGCCGGCCCCGCCGATCGCGACCCGACAACCGCCCTCGCCACACCAGACAGCTGACGATCCGCCATCCCAGCGAACTGACCGCTTGTAGCCCACACCAGCGAACTGACTTCTTGTAGCCCACACCAGCGAACTGACTTCTGTAGCCCGTACCAACGAACTGACGGTTGCGGGCCGTACCAGCGAACTGACCGCTTGTAGGCGGTGTCGACGAACTGACGGTTTGGAGGAGGAAAATTCGGCTGCGGGATGGGGTTGGGGTCACTAGGGTGGCCGTAGGACTTCGAGTCGGGAAGGGAGATGAGTTGATGACCGCGATGGTGGCGGCCGTGTTGTGCGGCGCCCTGGTTTCGTCTGTCGTCCTCATCTCCCGGGGCCCGGCCTGATCCGGCTGTGCTGGTCGGTTGGGATCCCCTTGTACTGAAGGGTTTTCCGTTGTCCTGGATTACGCGTTGTGAAACTTCCGCCGATATCGCTGCCATTCGTGAAGTCAATCTACTGGCGTTCGGCAAGACCTTGGAGCCCGACCTCGTCGAGGGTGTTCGGAGCGATCCTGCTGCCTGGCTTCCTCAGTTGTCGCTCGTTGCTGTCGACGGCGAGGGGGTCGTCGTTGGGCACATTTTGTTCAGTCGGGTGCACATCGGGTTGGTGCCGGTGCTGTCGCTCGGGCCGTTGGCGGTGTTGCCGGCCTATCAGGGCCAGGGCGTGGGTGGTGCGCTGATCCGCGCCGGGCTTGCGGCCTCGCGGGCGGCCGGCGAGCATCTTGTGATTCTGCTCGGGCATGCGGACTACTACCCGCGGTTCGGGTTCAAGTTGGCGTCGGACTTCGACATCCACGTCTCGTTCCTCGAGGACGGGCCGAACCTGATGGTGCTGCCCCTCGACGACACTCCGGTGCCGGCGGGCGTGATCGAGTACCCGGCCCTCTGGGGAAACTAGCTACCTGTACTCCGGTCCGTGGGCGGCGGGCGCGGACCGGAGTACGGAGCACCTGGGCGGCCGGTGCCTCCTCGTTGTCAGTGCGCAGCATCCGGGGTCCGGCCGACTGTCACACGCAGCATCCGGCGGTCCGGTTGCTATCACACGCAGCATCCGGGATAAGCCGACCATCACACGCACCATCGGGGATAAGCCGATCACTCCTCGCAGCAAGTCGGCGCGCGCCGTGGATTGCTGTGTGTGATGCAGAGATAGCGGAGCGTGTTAGGGCACTCGCGCGGACTCAGCCGCTCCAGCGCCGCTTGCGCCTTCATGTGCGTGGAGTGTCGCCTGGTGGAGGTCGTCACTGAGTCGCCGGCGACCTTGGAGTGGGTCCTCGGTTGAACGTTCCAAGGCTCATCCGGCGGGGGGTGCGAAAAGGTTCAGTGAAACTCGCCGAATCACTTGCGCGTGCGCCTTGTATACATGAAACAGTCGGTGGAACCGCTCTCCCGGGAGGACGAAATGCTCCGTCGAACTCGGCGCCCACTGGACCGTTCCAGTTCCACCACTCAAGCCACATCCGAGGCTCACCCGCTCGCCGACGGTCCGGCCCAAGGGCGGGAGGAGGTGGGTGTGGGCGAGTCCGACCAGCCGCGGTCAGGCGTGCTGTCCTGGCTTCTCGCGGGTCCCGTCGAGGCTCGAGGCGGACCCCTCCGCCAACTCTCGGCTTTCCGCCGGGCGCGGAGTAGCTCCGCCTCAAAACTCCCGGGCCTTCGCCGGGCCTCGGACGGCCCCGCCTCAAAACTCCCGGGCCTTCGCCGGGCCTCGGACGGCTCCGCCTCCAAGCTCGCGGGCCTTCGCCGGGCCTCGGACGGCTCCGTCCCCAAACTCCCGGCTCTTCGGGGTGGGTTGGCGAAGGGTTCTGGGTTGGCGCGGGTTGTGGGGGTGGCCGGGGTTGGGGTGGCGTTGGTGGTTTCGGGGTGTTCGCCGGTTGAGTCCACTGGGGATCAGCCGGGCGGGTCGAGTGCTTCTGCCGGGCAGGACGTGTTTGGTGATGCCGCGGATGCGGCCAAGGTGAAGGATGGCGGGACGTTGACCGTCGCGTTGTCGGCGGATCCCGACAAGCTCGATCCGACGCTCTCGCGAAGCCTGTACTCGCGGTACGTGTTCCACACCATGTGCGAGAAGCTCTACGACCTCGGGCCCGACGCCAGGATCGTGCCGCAGTTGGCGACCGCGTTGCCGACGATCGCGGCCGATGGTCTGAGCCTCACCATCCCGCTGCGCGAGGGCGCCAAGTTCGCCGACGGCGGCACGCTCGACTCCGCCGCCGTGAAGGTGTCGATCGAGCGCGGTCTCACGCTCCCCGCCTCAGGGCGCAAGAGCGAGCTCGGTCCGATCAGGTCGGTCGAGACGCCAGATCCCAAAACCGTCGTGATCAAACTGTCCAAGCCGTTCGCCCCACTCACCGCCGCACTCGCGGACCGCGCCGGCATGATCCTGAGCCCCGCCGCTGTCAGCAAGCTCGGCGCGAACTTCTCGACCGCACCGGTCTGCGTCGGACCATTCAAGTTCGCCAGCCGGGTCGCCCAGAACTCGATCAAGGTCGTCAAGGATCCCCTGTACTACGACGCCGCCAAGGTCCACCTGGACGCGATCGAGTACCGGATCATCACCGACTCCAGCATCCGCTCGGCCAACCTCAAGTCCGGCGACGCACAGGTCGCCGACTCGCTGTCGAGCCAGGACGCCCCGGCCCTGCAGAAGGACAGCAACATGTCCGTCCTGCAGTCCCAGTCGCTCGGCTACCAGG
Source organism: Kribbella qitaiheensis (assembly GCF_014217565.1). NCBI lineage: Bacteria > Bacillati > Actinomycetota > Actinomycetes > Propionibacteriales > Kribbellaceae > Kribbella > Kribbella qitaiheensis. The sequence continues at coordinate 902,788 of NZ_CP043661.1, read as the reverse complement.
GCCTGACGATCAACGTCGCCAACGCGAACGGCGTCGGCAATCCGCTGAAGCAGCTCGACACTCCGATCGCGAAGGACCCGCGGGTCCGGCAGGCGCTGGAGGCGTCGATCGACCGGGACGCGCTGGTGAAGTCGATCTTCAACGGGCTGAACACAGTCGGATGTTCGCCGATCTCGCCGAAGAGCGAGTTCACCAGCGATGCCGCTCAGGTCTGCCCGGCGCACGACCCGGCCAAGGCGAAGGACCTGCTCAAGCAAGCGGGTGTGAGTACGCCGTACAAGGTCTCGATGATCACCTCGAACAACCCGGACAGCCTGCGACTGGCGCAGGCGTTGCAGGCGATGGTGAAGGAGGGTGGGTTCGACCTGGTGATCAAGCCGGTCGAGTACGCCTCGTTGCTGGACCAGCAGGATCGCGGCGACTTCGAACTGCTGCAGCTCGGCTGGTCGGGCCGCGTCGACCCGGACGCGAACATCTACAACTTCGTCGGTACGACGGGGAGCCAGAACGTCGCCGGCTACAGCAGCCCCGACGTCGACAAGCTGCTCACCGATGCCCGGCAGGCGAAGGACAAGGCGCAGCGGGTCCAGCTCTACGGCCAGGTGGTCGGCAAGCTCCAGCAGGACGACCCGGTGATCTACCTCTACCGGCAGCGCAACCTGACCGGCGTCTCGAAGAAGGTACTCGGCGTCCAGACCTACCCGGACGGGGTGATCCGGACCGCCTTCGCCGGCTTCGCGAAATAGCAATGCCAGATAACACCTGGCAGCGGCAATTCATGAAGGCCGGAGGAAGGACTCGATGAAGCGCTATCTCCTGCACCGCCTCTGGCAGTCGCTCGTCACGTTGCTGCTGGCAACGATCGTCGTGTTCCTCGGGGTGCGAGCGCTCCCCGGCGATCCGGCGTTGGCGCTCGCAGGCGAGGACCGCGACCCCGAGTCGCTCCGGGCGATCAGGGAGCAGTACGGCCTGGACGACTCCGTGCTGGTCCAGTTCTGGCGGTTCGTCAGCCATGCTGCCCGGGGCGATCTCGGAGTCTCGATCAGAACGGGAGAGAGCGTTTCCTCGATGCTGAAGAGCGCTCTCCCCGTGACGATGGAGCTGTCCCTGCTGGCGATCGCCATCGCGGGCGTGATCGGTGTCGGGACCGGCGTGGTCGCCGCCGTACAGCGCGGACGCCCAGCCGAGTGGGCAGCCAACGCGCTGGCGCTGCTCGGCCTGTCCGTCCCGAACTTCTGGCTCGGCCTGATGGCGATCCTCTACCTCTCGGTCGCCCTCGGCCTGTTCCCCGCGTCAGGATTCGTGCCCTTCTTCAGTGACCCGATCGGCAACCTCCACCACCTGGTACTGCCGGCCCTCATCCTCGGCACCGGCCTCGCCGCGGTCATCATGCGCCAGACACGATCATCGATGCTGGACGCACTATCGGCCGACTACATCCGCACAGCCGAAGCCAAAGGCCTGCCGCGGCGCGCAGTGATCGGCCGCCACGCACTGCGCAACAGCCTGATCGTGGTCATCACGATCGTCGGGCTCCAACTCGGCGCACTCATCTCAGGCGCCGTCGTGACCGAGCGGATCTTCGCGCTGCCGGGATTCGGCAAGCTCACCGTCGATGCCGTCTTCCAGCGCGACTACCCGGTGATCCAGGCGGTCGTCCTGGTCACCGCGACGGCGTACATCGTGATCAACCTGCTGGTCGACCTGCTGTACTCCGTCATCGATCCCCGCATCCGGGTCAGGGGTGAGTCCTGATGGCCGTCGCCGATGTCACCGTCACAACCGCCGGTACGCCGTCGCGCCGGCGGAAGGTTCTTCGCCGGATGCTGCGCAATCCGCTCGCCATCACCGGGCTGATCGTCCTCGCGACCGCGATCCTCACAGCCGTCTTCGCCAACTGGCTGGCCCCACACGAACCGACCCAGACCCATCTCGACCGTGCCTTCGCGCCACCCGGGACGGTCGGCTACCTGCTCGGCACCGATGACCTGGGCCGCGATGTCCTGTCGCGGATCATGTTCGGCCTCCGCGCCTCCCTGCACGTCGGACTGCTGGCCGTCGCGACCTCGCTGGTGATCGGCGTACCGCTCGGTCTGATGGCCGGCTACTTCCGCGCGATCGACGCACTCATCTCCCGGCTCACCGATCTCGTCCTCGCCTTCCCGTTCCTGATCCTGGCAGTCGGCCTGGCGGCGATCCGCGGGGCGAGCCTCGGCAACGCGGCGATCGCGATCGGCATCGCGCAGATCCCGGGAGTGATCCGGATCGTCCGGTCGGAAACCCTGAGACTCAAATCGCTCGACTTCGTCGCCGCCGCGATCGTCGAGGGCGCCAGCGACCTCTGGGTCCTCGGCCGGCACATCCTCCCCAACGCCGCCTCGGTGATCATCGTGCAGGCCACCGTCGCGCTCCCGGCCGCGATCCTGGGCGAGGCCGTGCTCTCGTTCCTGGGTCTCGGCATCCAGCCACCCGCGCCAAGCCTCGGCACGATGCTCTCCGACGCGCAGCAGTTCGCGTCGCGTGCACCCTGGGCCGCGGTGATGCCCGGCCTCGCGATCATGCTGCTCACGTTGGCGTTCAACATCGTCGGCGACAGCCTGCGCGACGCCGTCGACCCGAAGGCGAGCCGCCGATGACAACCCCAGTCATTACCACCACGCCCGTACTACGGGTCCGCGGCCTCTCGGTGTCGTTTCGGACAGAGGACGGACCGGTGTCGGCAGTGGACCAGGTCGACCTCGAAGTGCGCGACGGCGAAGTACTGGCCGTAGTCGGTGAGTCAGGGTGCGGCAAGAGCGTCACCGCGATGAGCCTGGCCGGTCTACTCCCCCGCAGTGCAACCGTCGACGGCTCTGTCCAGCTGGACGGCACAGAGCTGGTCGGTGCGGACAAGCGCACTCTCCGCTCCATCCGTGGCCGCGAGATCGCGTACATCTTCCAGGAGCCGATGACCTCGCTGAACCCGGTCTTCACCGTCGGCTACCAGATCAGCGAAGTACTGCGCGTCCACATCGGCCTGTCCCGTACGGCGGCCCGCGCGCGTTGCGTAGAGCTGCTCAAGCTCGTCGGCATCTCGTCGGCCGAGCGCCGGGTCGACGACTACCCGCACCAGCTCTCCGGTGGCATGCGGCAACGAGTGATGATCGCCATGGCGGTCGCGTGCGATCCGAAGGTCCTGATCGCGGACGAGCCGACCACTGCACTCGACGTGACGATCCAGGCCGGCATCCTCGACGTACTGCGGAACCTGCGCGAGCGCCTCGGTACCAGCGTCGTCCTGATCACCCACGACCTCGGCGTAGTCGCGGACCTCGCAGACCGGGTCGCTGTCATGTACGCGGGCCGCATAGTCGAGACAGCAGGCGTGGACGACCTGTTCGCCCGCCCACAACACCCTTACACAGCAGGGCTCCTGGCAGCGTCGCCCGCAGCAGGCAGACACGCGGGTACTCACCGCCTGAGCGAGATCCCCGGCCTGGTCCCGTCCTTAGCCACGCAGCCTGACGCCTGCACCTTCGCCGACCGCTGCCCGCGCGCACTAGACACCTGTACTACGACGCAGCCGCGGCTGACCGCCGGCGCCCACCAGGTGGCGTGCTGGAACCCAGTGGAGGCCTCATGAACGCGCTGGAGCCCGAAGTGAATGCACTGGAGCACGAAGTGAGTGACCTGGAGCGCGGTGTGAATGCACTGGAGCTCGAAGACCTCGTCATGCACTTCGGGCCGGTCCGTGCGGTCGACGGGGTTTCACTACAGATCCGGCAAGGGACCGTGGTCGCTCTGGTCGGCGAGAGCGGTTCCGGGAAGTCCACTGTCGGCCGCTGCATCGTGCGCCTGCTCGAACCGACCGGCGGCACGGTCCGCCTCGCAGACGTCGACATCACCCACCTCAGCCGGCGGCAACTCCGCCCGCATCGGCGAAACGTGTCGATCGTCTTCCAGGACCCCGCGGGCTCACTCGACCCGCGCTTCTCGGTCGGCGACATCGTCAGTGAGCCCCTACGACTGATGCGGCGCCCCAACAGCCGCGCTGCCGTCGCCGAAGCCCTCAGACGGGTCGGTCTCCGCCCGGAAGTCGCACAGCGCGCGCCACACGAGTTGTCCGGCGGCCAGCGGCAGCGGGTCAGCATCGCCCGCGCACTGATCTCCGAACCCCGGCTACTGGTCGCAGACGAACCAACCAGCGCGCTGGACGTCTCAGTGCAGGCCTCTGTCCTCAACCTGCTCGCCGACCTGCAACGGGATCTCGGCTTCGCCTGCCTGTTCATCACTCACGATCTCTCAGCGGTCGAGTACCTCGCAGACGAGGTCGCAGTGATGTACCTGGGACAGCTCGTCGAGCAAGGCCCGCGCGAGCGGATCTTCGGCGTACCAGCTCATCCCTATACGCAGGCGTTGTTGTCAGCCGCTCCCGTGCCGGACCCGGCGGCACAGCGAGGGCGCCGGCCCGGTGCTGCTCGGTGACGACCTGCCGTCGGCGATAGACCCGCCGTCGGGCTGCCGGTTCCACACCCGCTGCCCGGTGGCGGTGGACAGATGCCGGACGGTGGTACCGGAGTCCCGCGTCATCGGAGAGGGTGGACACCGGGTCGCCTGCCATCTGGTCAACGACGACGGCACCGGACCCGACGTACGCGAACAACCTGATCTCAGCAGAGGAGTCGCTTCATGACCTTCACCACCCGGCCCACCTTGCGCGGCACGTTCGGGATGGTCTCGTCGACGCACTGGCTCGCGTCGCAGTCGGCGATGCGGATCCTGGAGCTCGGGGGCAATGCCTTCGACGCCGCCGCAACGGCCGGGTTCGTGCTGCACGTCGTCGAACCACACCTGAACGGCCCGGGCGGGGAGGTCCCCGCGATCATCGCCACAGCTGCCGACCCCACACCGCGAGTGCTCTGTGGACAGGGCGTCGCACCTGCAGGCGCCACGATCGAGCACTACCGCTCCCTCGGGCTGTCGCTGATCCCCGGCTCCGGCCCGCTGGCAGCAACAGTGCCAGGTGCTGTCGACGCGTGGCTGTTGTTGCTGCGCGACCACGGCAGTCTGCCGCTGCGCACTGTTCTCGAGCCGGCGATCGGTTATGCGCGCAACGGTCATCCGCTGGTGGCTCGTGTCGGCGGCACTGTCACCACGGTGCAGGAGTTGTTCACCGAGCACTGGCCGACTTCGGCGGCGCTCTGGTTGCAGGACGGTCAGCCGCCTCGCGCCAACAAGCTCTTCCGCAACACGGCGTACGCCGACACGCTAGAGCGGCTCCTGGTCGCTGCCGAAGGCGCTGGGCCGGACCGGGAGGTCCAGGTCGAGCGGGCTCGACGTACGTGGCGCGAAGGGTTCGTCGCCGAGGCGGTCGACAAGTTCTCCCGGCTGCCGCATCGCGACTCCAGCGGTTCGGACCATGCCGGTCTCATCACCGGCGCGGATATGGCGGCGTACCGGGCGAGCTGGGAGGAGCCGGCCACGCTCGACTGGCATGGGCACACAGTCGCCAAGACAGGACCGTGGGGACAAGGACCGGCCCTGCTGCAGTCGCTCGCCGTACTGGCCGAGCTGGGCGACCCAGCAGACCTGGATTTAAACAGCGCGGACGCCGTGCACACCACCGTCGAGGTCATGAAGTTGTCGTACGCCGACCGCGAGGCCTGGTACGGCGATGGCGTGGACGTGCCACTCAAGACGCTCCTCTCCCCCGCGTACGCCGCCGAGAGAGCGTCTCTGATCGGAGAGAGCGCTACCAGAGATCTCCGACCGGGCCACCCCGATGGCAGAGTCGCAACCCTGCCATCGGTTGCTGTGGGCAACTATGAGCTGGATCCGACGACCGGTGAGCCAACGGTGTCGTCCGACGGCGCGACGCGTGGTGACACCTGCCATGTCGACGTCATCGATCAGTGGGGCAACGTCATCTCCGCGACGCCGAGCGGTGGCTGGCTGCAGTCCTCGCCGACGATCCCCGAGCTCGGATTCTGCCTGGGTAGTCGCCTGCAGATGTTCTGGCTGGAGGAAGGGCTGGCGTCCTCGCTCGCCCCGGGGCTGCGGCCTCGGACGACGCTGACACCGACGCTCGTACTGCGTGACGGTGTGCCCGTGCTCGCCTGCGGATCACCCGGTGGCGACCAGCAGGACCAGTGGCAACTGCTGTTCCTGCTGCGCCATCTGGCCGGTGGTGAGGACCTCCAGGAGGCCATCGACGCGCCCGCGTGGCACACGACTGGCTTCCCGTCGTCGTTCTACCCCCGAGCCAGCGAGCCCGGAGGCCTGGTGATCGAGGGGCGCATCGGCTCCGCAGTACTGGATGAGCTGGTACGCCGTGGGCACGCGGTGACGGAAGCCGATCCGTGGAGCCTGGGCAGGCTCTGCGCGGTCAGCCGCGAGCCGGACGGCGTACTGGCAGGCGCCGCCAACCCGCGCGGCATGCAGGGCTACGCCGTAGGACGCTAGCTGGCCTGGTCTGGCTCAAGGGCCGCTGTGGCTGCAGCTTCTACGTGTTGGCGGGCTGCCTCCACGGCGGCGGTGCGGTCACCGGCGGCGATGGATTCGACCAAGCGGATGTGCTCGACCCACGAATGCGGTGCACGCTTCGCTGCGCCGACCCGGAACACCCAGTGGACGTGGTGGTATATCGCCGACGACAAGGAGGCGAGCCACCGATTGCCGCTGATCTCGATGACGGCGACGTGGAAGGCGCTGTTCAGCTCCGCGACCTGGTCGAAGTCCTCCGCGTCGGTAGCGGCACTCGCTTTGGCCAGCAGGGCCCGCAACCGCTCGACGTCCTCAGCAGTCGCCCGTTCGGCGGCCAGCCCGGCCGCCAGCGTCTCGAGCTGTTCCCGTACTGCGAACAGATCCCGGATCGCCGTCTCGTCGAGAGTCGCCACCACCGCACCCCGGCGCGGCAAGATCTGCACGAACCCTTCGGCCTCTACCACCCGCAGCGCTTCCCGGACCGGATTCCGCGACACCCCGAAGTCGTCGGCCAGCCGGTTCTCGGTCAGCCGCTCACCCTGCGCGTAGTCGCCGTCCACGATCCGGCGCCGCAATTCGGCCAGCACCTGATCCCGCAGCGCCAGATGGTCGCCACCGATCGTCCGCATCTGTCCTCCCCCGTACTGCTCCACCCCGGGCTCCCCTCTGGCCGTTCGTCTCCGCAGCACCGTATCCGAAACCGCGCTCACTATTCGGTTGCAGCAGGATGCGCTGACTGGTTACGTTGCGAACTTGTCCATCTCAATCACGCCACTGACCGATCCCGACTATCGGCCGTTCAGCCGCCGGATCGCGTGGCTCGCGTCCGACGGTGACGGCAACCCGATCGGCTCCGCGTTCCTCCGGCTGAACAGCAAAGCGTCCTCCGCACACCTCGCCGAGCTCGAACTCGCGGTCCACCCGGCCGAGCGCCGGCACGGAATCGGGTCGGAACTGCTCGCCGTCGCGGCGGCGGCCGGCAAAGAGCACGAGGCACGGACCATGCTGGCGGATGCGACCGCCGGTTCGCCTGCCGATCACTTCCTGGCGAACCGGGGCTTCACCGTCGGACTGACCCTGATCTTCGCGCGGCTGGCGCTGACCGAGGTCTCGCTGCCGACGACCGAGCCGCCCGGATATCGCCTCGAATCGTGGTCGGGCGTCGTCTCCGACGAGCTCGTGGAGACGTACGCCGAGGCGCGGAAGGCGATGGACGACGCGCCCGTCGGCGACATCGAGTACGGCGCGGAGATCTGGGACGTCAACCGCGTCCGCCACATCGCCAAGGTCGTCGAACGGCGAGGCGAATCCCTCCTGACCGTCGCCGCCATCGAGCAGTCCACCGGCCAGATCGTCGGCTTCACCGAACTCGTCGTACCGGCTGACGGCAAGGGCGACGCCCAGCACTACGGCACGGCGGTCCTTCCCAAGCACCGCGGCCACGGTCTGGCCCTGTGGATGAAGGCCGAATCCATCCGCAGTACGAGGTCCGGCTTCCCCGACCTCACCGGCCTTCTCACCGACACCGCCGACAACAACACGGCCATGCAACGCGTCAACGCTGTCCTCGGCTACCGCGAAACCCATCGCACCCACCGCTACACCCTCGACCTCGGGGGCAGTTAGGCCACGAATCGGCCTGGCGCGAGGATCTTCTGGACGGCCGCGATGGTGATCGGGTGGTAGCCCGGGCGGGCTGACTCGAACACCTTGGCTGCGAACTCGGCCCCGGTGCCGCTGTCGACCAACGCGCGATAAACGGGCAGCACCAGCTTCATCCGGCCGACTCGGGTGAGGAAGCTCGCCATTTCGTCGTACGCCGGGGTGTAGGAACTGGCGGCGACGATCGAGTACCAGCGGCGCGCGATCTCGCCGTTCGCGGTACCGGTCAGGCCGCACTCGCGGTCCAGGTCCTGCAGTTGGTCGGCCGTCCACACGTCGGGCGCCGCATCGAGGAAGCGCAGCCACTCGTGGGTGGTCCAGCCCGTCGCGCCGGTCGGCAGGTCGCCCGCGGTCAGCCACTTCTCGCGCAGCTGGTCGACCACGGCGAATCGTGCCGAGCCGGCGCGCTTGGCGAAGGCGGGAATACCCGGCTCGTCCATCCAGGCGGCGACCTCGTCGGCGGTGACCACGCCGGGGTGCTTGTCGAGCAGGTGCTCCTCGAGATGCGCGGCGAAATCCTCCGAGTTGATGCTGCGGAACGCGAACCGGTCGAAGTACCCGCGCAGGAACGGGTCGAACACCTCGCGCGAGAACCGCGCCTCCAGCCATTCGAGGAACCACGAGCCCTTCAATGGCCCGAGCGAGGTCGTGCCGTGGTACTCCGACTTGTGGTTGAGTCCGGGCAGCTCGACGGCCTGCTCAGCCGGCGGCAGCGGATCGAGCTTCAGGACGGTCGCGTGCTGCTTGATCGCGGTCTCCATCACCGCGAGCTCCGCGCCGTACACGGCCTCGACGATCCGGTTCTCGACGTACGACGTGAAGCCTTCGTTCAGCCAGATGTCGTCCCAGCTGTCCTGCGTGACCAGGTTGCCGGACCAGCTGTGCGCCAGTTCGTGTGCGACGACCGTCACGAGGGACTTGTCGCCGATCACCACGGTCGGGGTCGCGAAGGTCATCCGCGGGTTCTCCATCCCGCCGTACGGGAATGAGGGCGGCAGCACGAGGATGTCGTAGCGCCCCCAGCGATACGGGCCGAACAGCGCCTCGGTGACGCGCATCATCTCCTCGGTGTCGGAGAACTCGGCCGCGGCCAGCTTGGCCATCTCCGGCTCGGCCCAGACACCGGACCGCTCGCCGGTCGGCTCGAAGACGAGGTCACCGGCCGCGATCGCCAACAGGTAGGAGGGGATGGGCTCGGGCATCACCACGTCGTACGAGCCCGTACGCCGGGAAGCGGTGCCGTTGTCGGCGCTCATCAGCACCATCAACTCCGGCGGCGCGGTCACGTGCGCGGCGTAGCTGAACCGGACGCTCGGAGTGTCCTGCACTGGCACCCAGCTGCGCGCGTGGATCGCCTGGGACTGGCTGAACATGTACGGAAGCACGCCGCCCGCGGTCATCGACGGCTCGAGCCACTGCAGGCCGGTCGCGGTCGGCGCGGTGCGATAGCTGACCCGGATCCGCTCTTGGGACTGCGTCCGGATCGTCAGGGCGGAACCGAGCTCCGCGGCCGGGACTGCGACGCTGTACTCCAGCGGCTCCCAGCCGTCGCCGGTCGAACCCTCGACGGCCAGCACGGTCAGATCGCGCGTATCCAGCACCAATCGGTCGCCGGGGCCACTCCAGGCGAGCGTGTGGGTGGCCGCACCGCTGAGGACCTTGGCGGCGAAGTCCAGGTCGAACTCGAGCTCGAGGTGGGTGGTGCGGACCAACGCCGGTTCGGCGTAGGAGTGGCGGTCGTGCGTCACAGCGGCTCCTGAGGCAGATGTCGTTCGCAGGACATTACCCATGGACAGGCCCGATGACGCGGCCGATTAGGGCCATGGTCATCTCCGTGCCAAAACCTGTCCAAGACTGCGTCCCCCGCGCAGGAACAGGCTCGGACCGGGCGAGGCGGTTGCGGGGACGGGTGCTGGGCGTAGCAGACTGTGAGGGTGTTGTCGGAGAGTGATGCCGAGGTGGTGTTGCAGCGGCGCCCGTTCGGCTCGTGGCTGCTGGGGCGCGCCGATCAGAGTCCGCGGATGCTGCGCTTGCGGGCCCAGTCACTGCTGACGGTCTTCTCCATCGGCACGAACGTCATCGGCGCCCTCGTGGTGGTCGTACTCGCCGTGTGGGTGCTGCCCGGTCCGGTCAGCACCCACGAGCTCGTCGTGGCCCGGTCGATCGCGATCCCGGCGTACTTCGTGGTCGCGGTGATCATCGGATCGTGGTGGAGCACGCGGCTCGGGCTCCGGGTCACCAAGTGGGTCCTCGAAGACCGCCCGGCCACCCGCCGCGAGCAGATCGCGACGCTTCAGCTCCCGCTCCGGCTGACGATGATCGAGGTGTTCCTCTGGTTGCTGGCGACGGTGGGCTTCAGCGTGCTCACGCTGGTCCTGCAACCAGACAGCGTTCTCCGCGTTCTGGTCACGACGTTCGACGGCGGCATCGTCACCTGTGCCGCCTCCTACCTGCTGACCGAGTTCGCCCTCCGCCCGATCGCAGCCCGCGCTCTTGCCGATGAGGCTCCCCCACGTCGGCTGCTGGCCGCTGGGCTGAAGGCGCGCACGGTGTTCTTCTGGGCGGTCGGATCGGGTGTCCCGGTAGTGGGGCTGATGCTGACCGCCGTACTCGCGCTGATCGAAGGCGACGTCACCGCGACCCGGCTCTCGGTGATCATCCTTGCCCTCGGCACCGTAGTACTGGTCTGCGGCTTGATCCTGACCACGCTCTCCGCGCGTTCCGTCGTCGCTCCCGTCCGTTCGGTACGGAACGCGTTGACGTTGATCGGACGCGGCGATCTGGACGTCCGCATCCCGGTCTTCGACGGCACCGAACTCGGCTCGCTCCAAGCCGGCTTCAACCGGATGGCAGCCGGCCTGCGCGAGCGGGAACGACTTCGCGATCTCTTCGGCCGGTACGTCGGACCGTCGGTGGTGCGGGAGGCCCTGACCAGTGACACTCTCGGCGGCGAGGAACGCTTCGTCGCGGTTCTGTTCGTCGACCTGACCGGCTCGACCGAGCTAGCGGCGACCCGGCCGCCCGGCGAGGTGGTCGAACTGCTGAACCGCTTCTTCGCTCTCGTCGTCGACGAGGTGGACGCGGCCGGCGGGTTCGTCAACAAGTTCGCCGGCGACGCCGTACTCGCTGTCTTCGGCGCCCCTACTGAACTACCAGACGCGGCAGGGAGCGCTCTCCAAGCCGGCCGTGCGCTGGCCCGCCGGCTCAGTGAAGAGTTGCCCGAGGCAACGGCCGGCATCGGGGTCACCGCCGGTATCGTCGTCGCAGGTACGGTCGGCGACGTCCGCCGCTACGAATACACCGTCATAGGCGACCCGGTGAACGAAGCGGCCCGCCTCACCGAAATCGCGAAGACGGTCCCCGGCCGCCTGGTCGCGTCCATGACCGCGGTAACCGAAGCCGCCCCCGCCGAAGCCGCGCATTGGCAACCCGGCAAGGAGATCACCGTCCGCGGCCGCACCCAGCCCACCCGCCTCGCTACGCCGCAAGTTCCTTCGTCAACGCCCTGATTTCACCCGTGCCTTCGGATGCGTCTTGCCGCGCCGGGGTGGGGCTATGGTGGCGCCGGGGAGGAGGTCGGCAGCTACCAGTTGCGGTGGGAGCGGGTCGGCGCCTTCCAGTTGGCGGATGAGGGCCTCGGTGCCCAGCTGACCCAGCTCGGGGCCGGGTGTTCGCATGATGGTGAGTTCGGGGTCGGACAACGCCGCGGTCTCGGGAGCCATCAGGAGCGCGAGAATCGAGATCTCCGCCGGTACGTCGTACCCGAGCCGATTGAGGCCGGAGGCGACCCCGAGTCCGGCGTACTCGTTCAGAACCAGCACGGCCGTGGTGTCCGGGTGCTCGCGCATCAGCCGCGCCGCGGCCTCCTGCCCGGCCCGGGTCGTGTCCGCGCACTCCAGCACGACGACCTGTACGCCGTACTCCGCGGCGATCCGCCGGTACGCCGCCTCTGTGCGGACGTAGGGCCCGTAGTTGTGGAAGCGCGGGTCGGTGAGGTCACCGGAGACCAGCACGAGTTTGCGGTGTCCCAGGCCGTGGAGATGGCCGATCGCGCTCTCGACGGTGGTATCGAAGTCGATGTCGACGTGCGACAGCCCCGCGAGCTCGGTGGTCCGGCCGATCATCGCGAACGGCGTCTCGGTCTTCTGCAGGATGCCGATCCGCGGATCTTCGAGCTGCACCTCCATCAGCACCACGCCGTCGACCAGTCCCTGCCCGACCAGTTCGCGAAGCTCCATGCCGTCGTTGCCGACGGGCCACAGCACTAGGTGGTAGTCCTGCTTGCGCGCCGCGTCGGCCGCACTCGTGAAGAACTCTGCGGCCGAGAAGCCGAACCGGTGATCGAGCGCCGGGTACGCCATCGCGATGATGTGCGTCCGCCGGCTGGCCAGCGCACGGGCCACGACGTTGCGGCGGTAGCCGAGCTCCGTCATGGCCTGCTCGATCCTCGCCCGGGTCGCCGCCGTCACCGGCTTGGTGTCGTTCAGCAGGAAGGAAACGGTGGCGATCGACACGCCTGCCTGACGCGCCACGTCTCGCATCGTCACCATCGAATCGGCCCCCTCTGAACTCTTGACAGCTGTGTGACCTAAGGAACATAGTCCTTCTCAACCTCAGTTAAGCGGTTTACTCCCTCGTAAACAAGTGAATGTCACTCCTTGACGGCCAGCGGTTAAGCGCTTTGCTCGGACGCTGTGAGTGGCCACCGACCACCTCCCCTGAAGGAGCGCAATGTCATGATCAGCAAGCGGATGACCGCTGCGCTGGCGGGCGCGACCACGCTGTCGCTCGTGCTGGCAGCCTGCGGCGGCAACGGCGGATCGTCGTCGACCTCGTCCGGCGACAGTGTCAAGAGTCTGTCGATCCTGGACTACTACAACAACGACCCCGACAAGGCACTGGTCCAGAAGGGCCTCGACTCCTGCGCCACCAAGCTCGGCATCACGATCCAGCGGGAGACGGTGCCTGGTGACACCTTGATCCAGAAAGTGCTGCAGCAGGCCTCGTCGAAGACGCTGCCCGACGTACTGATGCTCGACAACCCGGACGTACAGCAGATCGCCGCGACCGGCGCGCTGGCCCCTCTGAACGATCTCGGCGTCAGCGCCGACGGATTCGCGAAGGGCATCGTCGACGCGACGTCGTACGACGGGAAGCTCTACGGGCTGGCCCCGGTGGTGAACACGATCGCGTTGTTCTACAACACCCAGATGCTCGCCGACGCCGGTGTCCAGCCGCCGAAGACCTGGGACGAGCTGAAGGCTGCCGCCAAGAAGCTGACCCAACCCGGCCGCTACGGCATCGCGTTCAACGCGAACGCGACGTACGAAGGTGCCTGGCAGTTCTTGCCGGCGATGTGGACCAACGGTGGCGACGAGACCGATCTGAACACCCCGCAGGTGTCGGAGGCCCTGCAGCTGTGGGTGGATCTCGTCCAGTCAGGGTCGGCCTCGAAGAGCGTCATCAACTGGACGCAGGGCGACGCCAAGGATCAGTTCGTGGCCGGCAAGGCCGCGATGATGGTGAACGGTCCGTGGCAGATCCCGGCGTTGCAGAAGAGCCCGAACGTCAAGTGGGACGTGGTCCAGTTCCCGGTGAACAAGGCCGGGCAGACTCCGACCGCGCCGCTGGGCGGTGAAGCCTGGACGGTCCCGCTGAACAAGGACCAGGCCAAGCAGCAGAAGGCCGCCGACTTCGTGAAGTGCCTGACCTCGGACGAGAACGAGATGGCCTGGGCGAAGGCCCGGTTCACGGTGCCGACGCGGACCGCGCTGCTCGACCAGTACGTCAAGGAAGTCCCGTCGATGAAGGCCTTCACCGAGCAGGTCGTGAACGCCCGGGCCCGGACCGGCAAGCTCGGCGACAAATGGCCGGAGGCGGCCAAGGTGATCTATCAGGCGATCGCGCTGGCACTGACCGGTAAGTCCTCGGCCCAGGACGCCTTCAAGCAGGCTGCCGGCGGCTGATCGGGATGGCTCATGCGACGTTGACTCGCAACGACGCCGCGGCGTCCGGCCGGAAGCCTGCTCGCAGGCCGACCGGTCGGCGCCACCGCGGCGAGGATCTGACCAAGCTGCTGTTCGTACTGCCCGCAATCCTGGCGATGGTCGCGCTGTTCGGCTATCCGGTCGTGAAGAACCTGTTGATGAGCCTGCAGGACTACAGCCTGCGGACCTTCTTCACCGGCGAGGCACCCTGGGTCGGCCTGAAGAACTACACCACGGTCGTGAAGGACCAGCTGTTCTCGCAGGCGATGACGAACACGGCACTGTTCACCATCGGCTCGATCGCGTTCCAGTTCGCGATCGGGCTGGCGCTGGCGCTGTTCTTCCACAAGAAGTTCCCGCTCAGCGGCGTACTGCGATCGCTGCTCCTGCTGCCCTGGCTGCTGCCGTTGATCGTGTCGAGTGCGACCTGGCGCTCGATCCTCGAGCAGGACAGCGGCATCCTGAACCGCACCCTGGCCGGGCTGCACCTGATCAACGAACCGGTGCCGTGGCTGAACTCGCCGTCGGTCGCCCTGATCGTGGTGATCGGCGTGAACATCTGGATCGGCATCCCGTTCAACGTGACGCTGCTGTACTCCGGTCTGAGTGAGATCCCGGACGAGCTGTACGAGGCGGGGCAGCTGGACGGCGCCACGGGTTGGCGCGCGTTCTGGTACATCACCTGGCCGAACCTGCGCGCGGTGGCGAGTGTGCTGCTGATGCTCGGGGTCGTCTACACGATCAAGGTGCTGGACATCATCCTCGGCCTGACCGGCGGTGGACCGGCCAATGCGACCCAGACGTTGGCGACCCAGTCGTACGAGCGGTCGTTCGTCGACTTCAAGTTCGGCGAAGGCGCCGCGCTGAGCAACATCCTGATCGCGATCTCGCTGGCGTTCGCGGTCCTCTATCTGCGCGGCACCCGTCGTGCCGCCGACGAGTAGGAGTACGAGGATGAGCAAGCGGATCACCGACTCCACAGCCCGTCGGGTGACCTACACCGTGATCGGCGTACTGATCCTGGGCGTGATGCTCTTCCCGGTGTACTGGATGGTGAACGCCTCACTGCAGCCGTCCGGGAACACCTTGACCGCCGGCTTCCTGCCGCTCGACCCGACGTTCGCCGGCTACCGGCGGGCGCTCAGCGAACAGGGCGGCAACCTGGTCACCAGCATGATCATCGCGGCCGGAACCGTGGTGCTCAGCCTGGCGATCGCCACCCCGTGCGCGTACGCGCTCTCGCAATTCCGGTCCCGTTGGGTCTCGATCGGCTTGCTGGCGATCCTGATCTCGCAGATGATCCCGGGCATCGTGATCGCCAACGCGCTCTACATGGCGTACGAAAAGGTCGGGCTGCTGAACTCGATCCCCGGGCTGATCGTGGCCAACTGCAGCAGCGCCATCCCGTTCGCGATCCTGATCCTGCGCTCGTTCATGCTCTCGGTGCCGCCATCGTTGGTGGAGGCCGCGCGGGTGGACGGCGCCGGGCTGTTCCGCGCGTTCGTCGCGATCGTGCTGCCGATCAGCAAGAACTCGCTGATCACCGCGGGGTTGTTCAGCTTCCTGTTCTCCTGGAGCGACTTCCTGTTCGCGCTGACCTTGACCACCAAGGGCGGCGTCCGGCCAGTGACGCTCGGGATCTATCAGTACCTCGGCACCCAGGTACAGAACTGGAACGCGGTGATGGCGACCGCGGTCCTCTCGGCGATCCCGGCCATCGTGCTGCTGGTCGCAGCGCAGAAGTACATCGCCGCCGGCGCCATCGGCGGAGCCGTCAAGTAACCCACTTCAAAGGACTGTGAATATGACGATTCGCGTACTCGTCTGGGGCGAGAACCGGCACGAGCAGGTCGAGCCGCACGTCGCCGAGATCTACCCCGACGGCATGCACAGCACGATCGCCGCCGGGATCAGCGACAACCTCGGAGCCGAAGCGACGGTCGCCACGACGACTCTCGACGAACCCGAGCACGGCCTGACCGAGGAGGTGCTGGCGGCGACCGACGTACTGGTGTGGTGGGGGCACGCCGCGCATGGCGAAGTGGACGACAAGGTGGTCGGCCGGGTCTACCAGCACGTGCTGGCCGGGATGGGCATGGTCGTACTGCACTCCGGCCACTGGTCGAAGATCTTCGGCAAGTTGATGGGGACCTCGTGCACCCTGCGCTGGCGCAGCGAACGGGATCGCGAGCTGGTCTGGACGATCAACCCGACCCATCCGATCGCGCAAGGGGTGCCACATCCGATCGTGATCGAGCAGCAGGAGATGTACGGCGAGTTCTTCGACATCCCGGTGCCGGACGAGCTGATCTTCGTCTCGTCGTTCTCCGGCGGCGAGGTGTTCCGGTCCGGCTGCACGTTCCACCGCGGGCACGGGAAGATCTTCTACTTCTCCCCTGGCGATCAGGACTTCCCGGTATACCACCACAAGGACGTCCGCAAGGTGATCGCGAACGGCGTCGCGTGGGCCAAGACGGACCGTCCGGAGCGGGCGGTGCCGACGCTGCTGCGGTACGAGACCGGTGACTTCTTCAACGGGCACGGGTACGGCGGGCCGATCGAGGAGCCGGCGGATGCCTGAACCCTTGCGGCTCCTGCAGGTAGGCGCCGGCGGCATGGGCCAGGCCTGGCTGCGGACCATTTCCGAAAACCCCGACGTCGTCCTGGCCGGCCTGGTCGATCTGGATGTCGACGCGGCTCGGGCCGCGGCCGACGAGCACGGGTACTGCGACGTGCCGGTTGCCGCCTCGATCGACGAGTTGGCTGACTCGGCGGACGCGGTCATCGACGTCACCGTGCCGGCCGCTCATCCGAAGGTCAGCGTGGATGCCTTGCTGCGTGGGCTCCCCGTTCTCTGTGAGAAGCCGCTCGCCGAGACTGTCCGGGAGTGCCTCGCGATGGTCGCCGCATCGGAGGTGAGCGGGAAGTTGCTGATGGTGTCGCAGTCCCGCCGCTACTTCCGGGCCGGATCGGCCTTCGGGCGGCAGATGGCCGAACTGGGTGCGGTCGGGTCGCTGTCCTGCGAGTTCTTCAAGGCTCCGCACTTCAGTGGCTTCCGGGAGCGGATGGCCGAACCGCTGCTCGTCGACATGGCGATCCACCAGTTCGACCTGGCCCGCAAGCTGATCGGCTCCGAGCCGGTCTCGGTGTATTGCGAGTCGTACAACCCGGACTGGAGCTGGTTCGACGGCAACGCGGCCGCGTCCGCGATCTTCCGGTTCGCCGACGGGACGCGATTCTCGTTCACCGGGAGCTGGTGCGCGCCTGGGCTGGAGACGTCATGGAACGGTCGGTGGCGAGCAAGTGCTGCCGGCGGTACTGCGACTTGGGACGGCGACAATGCGCCTGTCGCGGAGCTCGCTTCCGGTGAGGCGTTGCCGGCTGTACTGGCGGATGACCCCGAGCAGATCGCCGGTTCGCTGGTGGAGTTCGTCGACGCGGTGCGGGCATCGACGGTCCCGCAATCCGAGGTGCATTCCAACGTGGTCAGCGTCGCGATGGTGGAGGCCGCCGTACGGTCAGCTGCCCTTGGTACGCCGGTCCACGTCGCGGACGTGATCACCGACGCCTACGCCGAGGCCTTGGCGACGGTCGAGGACGCGACGCTGCACGCCGCTCTCGAGGCCTGGCCCAACGTGCTGAAGGTGGTCGGCCTGGGTTAGCGGCCGCCGGCGACGTCTACCAGCGAGCCGGTCATGTAGGAGGCGCGGTCCGAGGCCAGGAAGGCGATCAGGGCCGCGACCTCCTCGACCTTTCCGGGCCGGCCCAGCGGTGGCGTCGTACCGATCCGTTCCAGCCGGCCTTCTTCGTGGATGTCGGTCTCGATCAGCCCGGGGCGGATCCCGACCACTCGGATCCCCTCGCTCGCGACTTCGTTCGCCAGGCCGATGGTCAACGTGTCCACGGCTGCCTTGCTGCTCGCGTAGTCGACGTACTCGTTCGCGGAGCCGAGCACCGCTCCTCGCGACGACACGTTGACGATGACGCCACCCTTGCCGCCGCGCGCGGTCGACATCCGGCGTACGGCGGCGCCTGCGACCAGGAACGCGCCGATCGTGTTGATCCGGAACACCCGGTCGAGCCTGGCCAGGTCGTAGTCGGCGACGCGGCCCGCAGGCGACACGATGCCGGCATTGTTGATCACGGCACCGATCCGCCCCAGCTCGTTGGTCACGGTCTCGAAGAGACGCTCGATGTCGTTGACCTCGGCAACGTCAGCCTGAACCGCGACTGCCCGGCGCCCGAGCGCCTCACAAGCCGCGACAACCTCGGCGGCTTCGTCGGCCTGCGTGCGGTAGCTCACCGCCACATCCCAGCCGTCCTCAGCCAGCGCAACCGCCGCACCGGCCCCGATCCCCCGGCTGCCACCCGTCACCAGCGCAACCCCACGCGCACCCACGCTCTCAGTCATCTCCCGACTCTTTCACGGCGGCCGGGCTCGCACCGGCCCGCGATACTGGTGGGCTCGCGTATTCAACTGTCGTGAGTTCGTTGTGGGGTCCAGCCGGATGGTGACTGTAGGTGGTCTCCGGCGGCGTATCGGCTCCAGGTTGCTGCGGTCTGGGTAGCCAGCTTGGCGGTGGTGACTTGGTGATAGCCGAGGGCGTCGGCGACGACGGATGCGGGCATCTCGAGGACGTGCTGGCGGATGGCTGAGGCTCGGCCGGCGACGGTGGGGATGCCGAGGCCGTTGACCTGTGCGGCGAGGGTGTCGGAGTGCATCGGCTGCCCGGCGCGGCGTCCGGGGAACAACCAGCGCGAGTCACGGTTGGTGGCGGTGTTCATGTTGTTCCGGTTCTGGATCCAGTCGAGTAGAAGAGTCGCGACAGGTCCGGGGACCGGGGACGGTGGTTGTCCGAGGCGCAGGAGAACCTGGTCGTCGTCGTGGATTACGTCGTCGATGGTGAGGCGGACCACCCGGCTGAGTGGTTGTGCGTAGAGCAAGACGATGGCGGCAGCGACCCGGGGCCGCAGCGGCAGGCTGTGGTCGGTCAGGAGGTGGCCGAGCAGGTCCACGCGTTCGTGTTGCGGGAGCGGGGCTGCTTGGCGGATCACCGCGGCGGGAAGCCGGAAGCGCCTGGTGAGTTTGCTGGCGGTGCACCACTGCAGGAAGGCCCGGACGGTGTTGCGGCTGTGCTCGTTGTGCTCGACGTGCCAGGTGTCGATGTCGACCTGGCGGCAGGTGGACAGGACGAGATCGTGCTCGCAGAGCCATTGGAGGAAGGCCGTGGCGTGCTTGATCTGGTCGCCGGCATGGCGCCGGCCGGCTGGAGTGATCGGCTTGGTCTCCGCACGGGTGCGGAGCCGCGGCAGGACTTCCCAGGTCGCGAAGCGGCGGACGACCTGGGCGTGGTCGGGGTCGGTGATGTCGGCGAGATGGTCGACCAGCCACCGTTCGAGCGAGCAGATCTGCTTGTCGATGGCAGGAAGCACGCCGCAGGCCATCAGGAGTTCCCGCAGGTGGGCGGCCGCCCGCCATGGCTGGAGGGTATGGAATGCCTCGTGGGTCAGTTCGATCTCCCCGCGGCCCAGGCGTCCCAGCAGTTCAGTAGCGGCCCCGCGCCGGGTGAGCCAGCTCAGGCCGGACCGAGGTTTGTCCATGGCGAGGAGGGAATCGGCCAATGGGACGAGTTCGGGGCGGATCCGGCCGGTGCCGTCGTCGAGGAGTTCGGCGAGCCGGTCGGCAAGGGTGCAGCGGGTGCAGAGCCGGCCACGATGCAGTTTGTCTTCGAAGCTGCAACGTGTGCAGGCAAAGGACTGTGAGAATCCTGCACAGGTGGTGCAGATCGCGGCGCCGTCGCTGGATCGGCGGCCCGGAAGTGCCCGGTCCTGACAGCAGCCGGGACAGGCCCCTCGGGCCTGCACCGCGCGGTCCGAGCAGGTCCGGCAGACGTATCCGTCCGGCCAGCTGCCGGCCTTGTTCCTGCGGCGGCCGCAGCGGCAGCACTGCGCCATGTGCCAACGTTCGTACTGTTCGTCGGTGGAGTAAGGGCGGCTCACTGTTCGGGCAGGATGCGGGCCGGGCGGGGACGAAGTTTCGCGACGGCCGGGGCCGGGGCTGCGAGATCCCCGGTGGCGGTTTTGCGGACGCCGGCGTTCTCGGCGGTGGTGGCCACCAGGTCGGCAGGAGTGCAAGACAAGATGTCGCAGAACTCGGACAGGACCTGCAGCGACAACCGCTCGGGGGTGCCGGACACGAGGCGACGGATCTGGGAGGCGGACAGGTCGACACCGCGCTCACGCAGCAGCGGCATCAGCTCGGTCGCGGTGAACACGCGATGCTCGGCCATCACGTCTCGCAGCCGCCAGGTGTAGCTGACCTTGCGCTTCATTTTTCCTTCCCAGCTTGGGACTCAAGGGCTGCGGCGACAGTGGCATCCAGCTGCCGGCGCAGGGTGCGGGTGCGGAAGTCCGAGGACACACAGGTGTAGATCGAAGTCGTCGAGGCGTGCTCGTGGCCGACCTGTTCCTGGACGAAACGTGGATCCCAGCCGTCCTCGATCAGGTGGGTGACATAGGACCTGCGGAAGGAATGGACGTCCAGCCCACTGTCTAGGCCCAGCGCCTGGCGGTAGGCGATCAGGCGGGAGTTGAGGCGCTGGCAGCCGATCCGCAGTCCACGCTCCGACGGCCAGGCCGCCGGATTCTGGTCAGTGCCGAACAGGGGGCGGACCTCGGTGCAACCGCCGACGGTCAGCGGGTGCTCGCCGCGATGCGTACCCTCCCGGAGGTGCTTGCTTACCGGTCCCGCACGTTGGCCGGGGGGCAGATCCCGGCGCGGCTGATCGATGCCGAACTGCTGCTGTGGCGAGTGGCGCCGGCTGGTGTACCGGCCGGGTCTGCCGGATGGTGTGGTCGACAAGGCGGCCTGGGTGTTTTGCGTGCTGGAGCGGTTCCACCGGGCGCTGCGCCGCCGCGACGTGTATGCGGAGACGTCGACCAGGTGGCGCGACCCGCGAGCCCAGCTGCTCGACGGGCCCGCGTGGAACGCAGCGAGACCGGCCGCGCTGAAATCACTAGGCCTGCCCGAGGACCCGGGCCAGCTGCTGGCCGGGCACGTGCGGTTACTGGATACGTCGTACCGGGAGGTCTGTGGCCGGCTGGTGGTGAACACCGCCGTCACCGTCGACGACGCGGGCCGGTTGCATGTGCAGCACATCGAGGCAATCTCGGACCCGCCGAGTCTGATCGACCTGCGCAAGCGGCTGGCCGCGATGCTACCGAGGGTGGATCTGTCGGAGGTGTTGTTGGAGGTGGCGGCGTGGCACCCACGATTCATCGAAGCGTTCACCGCGGTGTCCGGCGGCGGGACCCGGCTGGCCGACCTGCACGTCACGATCGCCGCCGTCTTGACCGCGCACGCCCTCAACATCGGATACCCGCCGGGGACGTCGTCGGGGATCGCCGCGCTGACCCGCGACCGGTTGTCCCACGTCGATCAGAACTATCTGCGCGCCGAGACCTACGCGGCCGCGAACGCGCCGCTGATCGAGGCCCAGACCCAGATCGAGCTGGCCCAGGCCTGGGGTGGCGGCCTGGTCGCGGCGATCGACGGGATGCGGTTCGTGGTCCCGATCCCCACCATCCACGCCCGCCCGAACCCGAAGTACTTCGGGCGCCGGCGCGGCGCTCAGTGGCTGAACATGGTCAACGACCAGGCCCTCGGCCTGGGCGGCAAAGTCGTGGCCGGCACCCCACGCGACTCGCTGCACACCATCGACGTGATCTACAGCCAAGACGGCGGACCGCGCCCGGAGGTGATCGTCACCGACACCGCCTCCTACACCGACGTCGTGTTCGGGCTGCTGCACCTGCTCGGGTTCTCCTACCGGCCCAGTTGGCCGATCTGCCCGACCAGAAACTGTGGCGCGTCGACCCGGCCGCGGACTACGGACCGCTGAACACCGCATCCCGCGGCAAGGTCGACCTGGGCGCGGTCCGGCGTCACTGGCCCGACATCCTGCGCGTGGTGGCCTCGATCCACACCGGCACCGTCACCGCCCACGACGCGCTGCGGGTGCTGTCCCGCGACGGCCACCCCACCCCACTCGGGTCCGCGGTCGCGGCCTACGGGCGGATCTTCAAATCCCTGCACGTGCTGTCCTACATCGACGACGAACCGTACCGGCGCGACATCAAGGCGATGCGGAACCTGCAAGAGACCCGCCACGATCTGGGCCGGCACGTTCCACGGCCAGAAAGGCGCGCTGCGGCAGAAATACCACACCGGAATGGAAGACCAACTCGGCGCGCTCGGACTGGTCCTGAACTGCATCACGCTGTGGAACACCGTCTACCTCAACACCGCCCTGGAAACCCTACGAGCCCAGGGATACCCGGTCCTCGAAGACGACGTCGCCCGGCTGTCACCGTTCATCCGCCGACACCTCAACGTCCACGGCCACTACTCCTTCCACCTCCCCGAACTGCGCGGCGGCCGCCGCCCACTGCGAGATCCCGACACCGCCGGCGACGACGAAGACTCTTGAGCGCGCCGTGCGACGAACGGTCCCAGCTACGTGGCTTGGGTGCCGTGCGTTTCGGCCAGGGCCCGGTAGAGCGAGGCGACCGAGGGCTGCTGGCCGGCGCTCTTCCCGGTGCCGATGGTGAGCTTCTGGGCGATCTCCCCGATGGGGGTGCCGCGGTCGCGCAGCGCGCGGGCGAACACGAGCATGTCGTCGTCGATGACCTTCGGGCGGCCGCCGTGGTTGCCTTTGCTCGCGGCGAGCTGTTGTCCTTCGAGGGTCTTCTCGCGGATGTAGTTGCGGTCCAGCTGGGCGGCGACCGCACACACGGCGAACAGCATGGAGCCCATGCCGTTCGGGTCGTACACGCCGGTCAACGGCCCGGCGAGCAGTTCGAGGCCGATTCCGCCGGCCTGCAGCTGAGCC
Organism: Kribbella qitaiheensis; assembly: GCF_014217565.1. NCBI lineage: Bacteria > Bacillati > Actinomycetota > Actinomycetes > Propionibacteriales > Kribbellaceae > Kribbella > Kribbella qitaiheensis. The sequence goes on along the minus strand of NZ_CP043661.1, from coordinate 879,786 downwards.
GACAGCACCATCAACTCGGCCGCGTTACGGGCCAGACGCTTCATCTCGTGCACGGTGAGGATCACCGGCTGGTCCGGTGCGGCTTGTTTGATGTCGTGGGCCAGCGCGAGTGCCTTCTCCAGTTCGGGCCGGACCTTGATCCTGGTGCTGATCTTCTCGGAGAACACCCGCGTGCAGTGTGCCCGCTCCAGAGCGTCGAGCTGGGTCTGCAGCTCCTGCTGGGCTGTCGAGCAGCGGGCGTAGCCGATCCGGATCGGTACGCCGGTGCTGTCCGGCTCGGCCGAAGCGGCTTCCGGCCCCTGCACCCACGGCGTACCGGGCCGCCGGCTGGCCGGCACCGGGACAGCCAGCTCTTCACGCAGCGCAGCCACCAAGACAAACCGAGCCGTGTAGTACTTCGCGGCGGTCTTGCCACCGCGAGTGCGGCACGCGCTGCCGGGCGGTACCTCGCAGTTCGGGCACGGATGCCGCTCTACCGCGGCCGCGCCTTCGTCAGGTGTCAGATCCATCCGGAGATCGTCGCAGAACTGTTCCTCAAAACCAGGGAGTTTTGAGAGGTGTTTTGCGAATCCTGGCAGGCGCGAACCAGACCCGGATCGGCCCGGTTCGCAGTCTCACAATTGACCAATTGTGCGAACGGCGAGGGCACATACAGGCGCATCAACCCCGCGCCGCGTTTGCTCCCCCACGGTCCGGAAGGCACGCCCTGCTTAGGAGGCGCCACCAACTCCGTGAATTTCGGAGAAAACAACGAGGCCTGTCCACAACCGCAGCACGAGAACCTCCACCGTGGTCGGCTTCCTCCAGCTCACGTCCGGCGGACGATCAGCAGGCCGACGGTGTAGCACCATTGCAACAGCCAGTTTGGCGCTGCTCGAACTCCGTCTTTGCCATAGCGCATCGCGAGTGGGGTTTCAGCCCCCCAGCAGCGGTGCCACTTCTCTCCGGCTCTGATCCGCACATGGCGAGAGTTCAGATCGATGTCGTCCACTCCGCCATGAATTCGGATGTCCCTGAGTGGATTGCGAATGACCACCTCATCGTCGGTGCTACTCGCGAGTACCAGGCATAGGCCATCACGCCGACCCCCAGAGCCCCCATGATCGCGGGGACTGCCACCGCCTCGGGCGTGGTCAAGGCTTCGGCTCGCGGCCGAGGCCCCACGCAGCAGCAATGGATCATTCAGAACCCACAGCCCCGCCATCAGGACCTGGAGCACCGGTGCAGCGACCCGGTTCGTCTTGTGACGAAACGTCCGCACATCTCGCGTGTCGCTAACTGCCAAGGTCCCGTCCTTTGTTGCGCTGTTTGTAGACCCCGGCGCTGTATTCAGTCATGAGTCCACCGACACTAGCTTGGGCCTTGAAGTACGCGAACCCTCGCAGACCAAGGTTGAGCAGCAGACAGAACTCGTGGTCGAAGACCCAGTCGGCACCTGCCGGAATGTCGTCAGGTGTCACCCGATGGTATGTCTGGCCGTCGACCTGCCATACGACCTCCTCCGGTCACCAGTTCACGCTGAGGTGTTGGAAGTCGTCGGCCCACTTCTCTCCATCCGGCAGGTGGGGTCCATCCTCACCGAACGGGCCGCTTGAGCTCGGCGGCTATCTTCCCGAATAGCCACCGGAGCCACGATAACCGCTGAATCTGTATGGCAGATTCGAAATGTCGAGAATCTCGAGAAAGTATTAATCTGGCACAGTGTCTTTCTTTTTCAACAGTTCCCTAAAAACGGTATCCATGCGATCAAGAATGAATTCCTTCTGTTCCTGGTCAGCTGAAGCGGCATAGTTTTCCCACGGCAACACTGTCTCCACATAGGGCCGTCCGCCACTATCGGCCGATACGCCACGCAGGATTCGACTTGCCTTCTTGTGCAATACCAGGACTAACCATATTCGCTTCTCCGCAGAAGCAGCGCGCCACAACTGAGCGGACTCAAGCAGCTCGATCGTGGGTACCAGCTCCTCGGCCAGCGCAGTCACTCGTTCCTCCTCAGCCTGACTGAAGTAGCGCTCCCAATTTGCCTCATACTCACTACCTGCATGAATTTGCAGCCAACCATTGTCATTCATCAGACCTACCTACAACTAACCCTCTGGCCGGGTGGACACTCACCATACCTGCGATAGTACGCGCTAATCTTATGATACTCCCAAAGCCTAGCTCGGTAACGAGTCCGGAAATGGAGTATATTCCCGACAGTGCAACCACTAAGCATCATCCTTTGGCAGGCGCGAATCTGCGACCAGGGACGCGGATCACGCGAATCAGCGACGGAGGAGATGCCGTATTTCCAGATCCTCCATTTCCCTCTGCCGACGCGATAGAATATCCGATAGCCGATCGTCGGACCTTTATATGAATTGCTGTTCTTGTGCGTCGTGGATGCACCAGGTCTCCTTTTCGGCGGCCTCGGCGCCGGCGGATGCACACCTCCATGTCCAACGACTTCCCTCCCACCATTGGTTCCACCGAATTGCAGATGGGTCGGGGGAGGCTCAACCTCGCTTCTGGGACCGCACTCACAGAACTGACCATCGAGGTCGAATTGGTTCAGCGGGTCGCTAGGATAGTTGTAGGCGTTGGCGTTACCACCAGCGACCGGATCTTGCGAGCTGAAAATCCCTGATGTCGGATTGTACAGCCTAACTCCCATCAAAATGAGTCCGGAAGTGGAATTGGCGCGCTGCTTGCTGCCGAGCCAGCCATAGTCGACGGCTCCCGTGAGGTTAGCGTTGCCGGAATCAGCATTGCCGTATTCATCGTAGCGATTCCAGCCGGAGATCGCCGCCGCTGTGGCACCGGCCGAGGGCAAGACAACCGTCGAGACGACATCTCCATGAGGACTGTTAATTGTGAGGTCGGCATTTCCTACGCCCGTGACGGTCAGCGAGAGGTCCCCGCCGACCATCTCGACATAGAGTTGGGTGGTGCTGCCTTTGGTAGCCCAGCTGGGGTTATCTGAAGTGTCGGAGTAGTGACGGACGGTTTGGGTTGAGCCGGAGGCCGTTACCACTGTCTCAGTGGCGCGGCGGTCGAGGGCGTCGAGGGTGTAGCTGGTGCTGGTGGTGCCCTGGGTGATGGTCTTTGCGAGGTCGTTGTCGTAGTAGGCGAGGGCTATGTCGCCGTTCGCTGGGTTTGGGGTGTCCGAGGCAGGCAGATTTGTGGTGCGGCCGAGGACGTCGTATGCGTAAGTGCCGGTGCCGTTGGCGCCGGTGACTGGTCGGTCGGCGGTGTCAAAGGCGCGGGTGACATTGGTCGGGCTGCTGGTACTGCAGGCACCGTCTGCACCCGAGCTTGCAGTGGCTTTGGTGAGGCGGTTGTCGTTGCGGTCGAAGCCGTAGCTGCGGGTGACGCATGGGGTGGCGGTGGGGTCGGTGATGTCGGTGCCGGTCGCTGCGGCGGTGCGATCCTTTACTTGGCTCAATCGTCTGGCGTTGTCGTAGGTGTAGGCGCGGTCGTAGGGGATGGCGTCGCCGGGTGCGTCGCCGGTGGGGCCGGTGAAGGCGGCGCCGTCGGGGGTCCATTCGTGGGTGACGCGGCCGGTGACGTCGTTGTCGAGGGACCAGGAAAGCCAGCCGCCGTTGGGGTCGACGGTGGTGGTGCCGTCGTCGTTGAGGGTGGTGGTTTGGCCGGTGTAGCGCAGGCCGGTGGGTTCGCCGGTGTTGTCGTAGTCGTTGAGTTGGGTGATGCCGCCGGGGAGTTTCTGGGTGGTCATGGAGCCGTCGGCGTCGTAGGCGCCGGTTGATGTCCAGGTGGTGCCGGCGGTGGTGACGTCGACCTTGGTGGCGAGTCCGCGGTGTTCGGTTTTGCCGGCGGCGTCGGTGCCGTCGTAGGTGTAGGCGGTGGAGCCGTTGGCGTCGGTGACGGTCTTGGTGCGGCCGGCGGCGTCGTAGACGGTCGTGGTGACCTGTTCACCCGATGGCTGGTAGGTGGTTTGACGACCCCAGCCGTCGTAGCCGGTCGTGATGGTCCCGGCGGTAGTGCCGTCGGCGTTCTTCGCGGTGACGGCGGTGGCCTGACCGGTGGCCGGGTCGTAGGTCGTGACCTTCTCGGTGTTCGGGGTCGACCCGGTCAGCCCGGCGACGGTGGTCTTCGTAGACGCGGTGCGGCCGTCGAGGAGGTAGGTGGTGGTGTTTGTGCGGGTGACCGTGCCGGACGTTTCGGTGACGGTCTTCGGTGCCAGCAGGTAGGTGAAGGCACCCGTGGTCGTGGTCGGCAGCGACGGCGTCGCACCCGCGGCCGAGGTCGGTACCGCGGCCGGGCCGGTCTGGCAGACCAGGCCCGCCCATTGCGGCTTCAGGCCACAGGTCGGGACTGCTGTGTTGGCGGCGGCCGTGTAGTAGATGGTTTTGGTGGTGCCGGCGTCGGCGCCGTTGGAGGCGGGCTGCCGGGTTTCGATGACGCGGCCTTCGGCGTCGTAGCGGCTGATCTTGACGATGTCGCCGGTGCTTTCGTCGCCGCTAAGGTCGACATCGGTGATGGTCTTGCCTGCCTGGCCGAGCGCCCACCCCTCGGCGTCACCGGTGACGGGTGGCCCGTAGTCGGTCAGCGCCTGGCTGGTCATGTCGAGATCGCCGCCGGTGCCGGGGTCATGCGCCCAGGACGTTTCGGTGGTGGCCAGCCGGTACGGGAGTGTCGTGTCCGGGTTGATGCCCGCGTTCGGGGCGCCCCGGTCGAAGGTGGTGTGGGTGTGGGGCCGGACCCACTTCACGGTGCCGTCTTTCAGCGTCGCGAACCGGGCCGGGCCGTAGGTGTCGGTGACCAGTGTCCCGGCCGGGGTGACGACCGTGTCCTCGGCGGCGTTCTTGATGTCGCTGTTGTAGACGGTGAGGGTGGCGAGCTGATCGACCGATGCGCCGGAGGGCATCGAGGCGTCGATGACCGCGCGCAGCGCGCGTTCGTCGAGTTCGCGGACCGTGTTGCCCTGGTCGTTGTAGTCGGTTGATGTGTACTGCCAGTCACCTGCACCGTACTTGGCGGTGTTGACCGTGTAGCCGGACGCGTCGGTGTACTGCAGATCGGAGTACTGCCAATCCCCGGAGTCTGGCGCACCGGCCAGCGGATGATCCGGCCCAAACACCGCGTACCCGTTGGTGGGGGTGGCTTTCTGGTTCCAGCGGGCCACCGACCCGGCCGACAGGTCGGGCAGGCCGGTCCCGGACAGGGGAACGTTGTAGACGAACTGCGCGAGTGTCGCGGTGCCACCGGCGGGGTCGCCGGCCGGGCGGTCACGCTTGACGGTGTCGAGCTTTTCGCGCTGGTCGACGGTGACGTAGTTCAGCTGGAACGGGACCTGGCCGGGCGGGGTGATGGAGGTGAGGTGGTTGGCGGTGTTGTAGCCGTACTGCGTGGCCAGGTTCGACCGCGGGTCGGTGACCGTGGCCAACCGGCCAATGCTGTCGTAGGTGTAGGTGGCGACCTGGATGGAGTCCATGCCTGCGCCACCGACCTTGTCGGGGTTGTAGATGTCCAGCCACGCGGTGACGAGGCGGCCGGTCGCCGTGCCGGTGGTGCCGTAGTCGAACCGCAGCGCACGGCAGCCGGGGTTGAGCGTGCCGGTGGCCGGACAGGTCACGCCGGGCGGTGCCGGAGCGAGGATCCGGGACACCCGCCCGGACCCGTCGTAGGAGTAGGTGGTCTTGGAGGCGATCCCAGGCTCCGCGATCCCGGCCGGGCGGAACAGGGTGGCTGCGCCGGCGACTGGTGCGGTGGTCGGGGTCCAGGTGGTGACGGTCCCGTCGTCTTCGATGTAGGAGATCGTCGTGGCGGCACCCGTGCCGGTGACGGTGAGCTTGGAGCCGTCGAGGTCGGTGTCGTCATCGGCCGGCACCCAGGTGCCGGTCGTGAACGAGGCCGTGGTGCGGCGTTGCCCGTTGGGGGCTGCGTAGACCAGCGCGGTGCCGTCGCCGTCAACCAGTGCGATGGTGCCGTCGACGCGGGTGGAGTCGACCACCTCCATGCCTGCGGCGCCTGCGTCGGCGCCGTCGAAGTGGGCGACCCACCCCGGCCCGAACACCCCGTTCACGGTGTTTGCGGGTCCGGCGTAGGTGGAGTGGGACCGTGAGATCGACAGGCTGCCGGTGTAGCCGGGAACGGAGATGTCGGTGGAGTCGGTGTTGAACTCGCCGGTCCACAACGCGACCTGGCCGGGGCCGGCGTCAGCGGTGGGGAATCCGTTGCCGAAGGCATGCGGGACACGCTGGATCGTGGTGCCGGGCTTCTGCGACCACGTGCACTGTGACGACGACGCGTAGGTGAAACACACCTGGACGTCGAGCAGGACCGGGACCCGGTCGTTCAGCGTGGTCGGTTGCACCCCGGCGGTGTTGGGGTCGGAATCGAGGAACTGGTCGATCTTGGCGTTGTTGGTGTCCCACAGTGCCGACACCGCCACCCCACCAGCACCGTTGTCGGTGACCGGGAGCACGGTCGGGTCTTCGTTCCAGCCGACCGTGTCGTAGGCGCTGCCGCCGTACCCGGAGATCCGCCACCGGACCTTCGCGGTCGGGACGCTCGATTGGCCCTTCGGTGGCCCGGACGCCTCGATCTTGAGCGTGTCCGTGGTCGTGGTCCGCGGGTCCACTGCCGGTGACGTGATCCCGGAGTCACCCCAGCCGAAGCTGTAGGAACTGCTGCTCGAGATCCGCCCGGCGGGGGTCTCCGCTGTCGCGATGATCCGGTGCAGCCCGGATGCCTGCATTGAAATGGTCGCGGTGTATTTGGCTACGGCCGGATCACTGGAAGGCGTGATCTTCCACTGGCCAGCTGCACCACCCTGGATATTCGACGCGACCTGCTTGCCGTCCACAGAGACCCGGACATATCCAGGCGCGTTGAACCCGGTGCCGGTCGCCGTGACCGTACACATCACATCTGCAGCTGGCAGGTTGTCCTGCCAGGAGTTGATCACGTAAGGCGACGGGCACGAGATCGTCGGCGCCGAGGTCGGTGTGGCGCCTACCCGGATGGTGGACCAGCCCGACCAGGGCGAGTACAACCGGCCGTCGAACGTCCTCGACCGCGCATAGATCGTGGTGTTGTCCGCCAGGTTCGTGTTCGTCTGGCACCCGGCAGTCGACCCCGACGCGAACGTCCCCGTCGTACAGGACGCCTTCAAGGTGCTCGCGGTGACCGTGGTCGAGTCATGGAACTCGGTCACGTACCTGACCGTGTTGCCGTCGGCATCGGTGCCCTTGGTCGAGATCCACGGGTTCAGGTACGGCGAATACAACGCACTCGCACCACCCGGCGGCGCATACGCCACCGCCGACACGAACGTCGGCGCCGCCGGTACCGCCGGGGCACGGTTCCACGTCATCGTCACGTACGGGTCGGCGATCGCGACGGTGGAATAGAACTTCTTCCACGAGTTCGCGTCCGCCTCGTTCCCGGCCGTCAACGCCATCCCACCGGTCGGGTAGGTCGCGGTCGACCAAGCCTGCGCCAACCCGGTCATCGGGACCGAGATCCGGGCCCCCCGGGCACGCACTGGAGAAACCCTTCGCCGCCGACACCGACCCGTACACCGCGCCCAGCGCGGGCTTGTTACTCCACCGCGTGTCGGGTGTGGCCGGCGTCGACGATCTGGTCACGATCGCGGACGCCGTACACGACAGCGACGTCGTCTGCCACAACGACAGCGACGCCGACAAAATGTCCTTGCCCGCGAACGTCGACGTCGCGAAATTCAGGTACGACCGGGCCGTCTGCGTACCGTTGTACCCGTCAAGGTGTTCGCTGAACGCCAGATCTTCGTTCCGCTACTCCTCGCAGGCCTAGCCACCGCAGGCCCCCAGCTCCAGACGAGAGCAGCTGGCAACGGTAGCCCCCAACCCATCCTTACCGTACGTTTCCGTTCCCTGTTCCCCACGGGCCGCACCCTGGCCGGGCTTCACACCGGGCGGGTCAAGCGGGCGGTTTGGCTACCTGCAGCTGGGTCTCGGTGTCGGTGAAGCCGAGCGCCCGATACAGCCGGATCGCGAGGTACTCCGGGTCCGCGACCATCACCAGAGTCTCGACGCCCAATTCATCGAACCCGTACCTCGACGCCCGGTGCACCAAGGTGCTCGCGAGACCGAGGCCGCGAGCGTCGGGGTGCGTCTGCACAGTCTGGAACCGCGCGGCACCCTGACCGTCCGGCGCGAGTCCGAGTGAGGCCTGCAGTTGCTCGCCCTCGAACGCGCCGAACCACTTCGCCCGGCCGGACTCCACCAACTCGCGAGCAGCCAGCACTCTGCGCCGGTTGAACTCCTCGTACCCGGCGTCGATCTCCTCCAGGCTGGAGGCCGCCAGCGTCAGCCCGACCAACTGCTCCCAGTCGTCATCGCTCGTCAGGAACCTGTACTCCGCCCACTCATTCGGCCGCTTGGGTTCCAGCACCCGCGAGGCGGTCATCACCGTGCTCCGGTCGATCTCCAGGCCGGCCGCGGCCAGCCCCTCCTCGGCGCCGACCGCCCCATCGACACTATCGATGCCGATGGCAACATGTTCCGCCGTCGGGAACTCGGTCCGGAAGAGCTCGAGCCGCGGTTCCACGCTCTCCGACGTGAACGGCGTTCCGAACAGCAGGAAATTGCCCCACCAGAACGTCGGGTTGGCAGGCGTCCGCACCACGACGTAGGTCCCTCGGTCCGTCAGCTCGCTGCCGGCTGCTTCGAGCAAGGCGAGGTCGGTGCGATAGCCCAGACTGGTGATGTCCACGGTTCCATCGTCCGGTCCACGTCAAGACGATTTGCGGGACGGCTTCCATCGGACCGGGCCGCTGCGGCCGGCGGCTTCGGCGATGTTGTGCTGCATCCCGCCGAAGACAATGCCGTGGAACGGTTTGATCGCCCACCAGTAGAGGTGCCCGGGCAGGCCGTGGGGATGGAAGAGCGCTCGCTGCCGGAAGATCGTGTTCTGGTGATCGTCGGTGTCCACGATCAGTTCGAGCCAGGCGAGGCCGGGCAGCCTCATCTCGGCGCGGAGTCTGAGCAGCTTCATATCCTCGATCTCCTCGACCCGCCACCAGTCGAGCGGATCGCCGACAGACAGGTCCTGCGGATTCCGCCGGCCACGGCGAAGCCCCGGACCGCCGAACACCCGGTCCAGTACTCCCCTGGCCCACCAGCCGAGCCGCCAGGAGTACCAGCCGTTGCCGCCACCGATCCCTTCGATCACCGACCAGAGTTGCTCGGGGGTCGTCGAGACAGCGCCTTCTCGCTCGTCTACGTACAACGAACCGCCCGACCAGTCCGGGTCGCCGGGCAGCGGGTCACTCGGCGCCCCGGCCGTGGACGCGGAGGCCCAGCTGGTGGTGACGTCCAGGTCCTGTACGCGCTTGAGTGCGAGCTTGACCGCTCGATCGAAGCCCACCGGCGCCGGCGTGGGATCGGCGACGTACTGCTCGATGTCGTGTTCCTTGCACACCACCTCATGGATCAGGCTGTCCACGAGCGGCCGGGCAATGCTGCTCGGGACCGGCGTGACGAGTCCGACCCAGTGGCTGGACAGCGACGGAGTCAGCAACGGCAGCGTGACGATTCGCCGGGGTTGCAGACCCGCAACCGCGGCGTACCGCTGCATCATTTCTCGGTAGGTGAGGACATCTGGACCACCGATGTCGAACCCGCGGCTGACTTCCGTCGGCATCGTTGCGCTGCCGACCAGGTAGTGCAGGACATCCCGTACCGCGATCGGCTGGATCCGCGTGCCCAGCCAGCGAGGCGTGAGCATGAACGGCAGCCGGTCGGTGAGGTGCCGCAGCATCTCGAACGAGGCCGATCCCGAACCGATGATGACGGCGGCTCGCAGTACGGTCGTCGGAACGCCCGAGGCGAGCAGGATCTCGCCGACCTCGCGACGCGAATCCAGATGCGGCGACAGCACCTCGCCCTGCGGATACAGCCCGCCGAGATAGACAATCCGGCCGACGCCGGCCTCGCGAGCCGCCGTACCGAAGGTCAGGGCCGTATGCCGATCTCGCGACTCGAAGCGGCTGCCGGTGCCGAGGGCGTGGATCAGGTAGTACGCGACCTCGACGCCTTCGAGCGCGGTCGCGAGTTGCTCCGGGTTGCCGGCGTCTGCCTCGGCCACCTCCACGTCGTCGTACCAATCCCGGTCCCGAAGGCGCTGGGGATTGCGGGCCATCGCGCGGACGCGGTAGCCGGCGGCGAGAAGTTCGGGGACGAGGCGGCCACCGATGTAGCCGGTGACTCCGGTGACGAGGACAAGTGGCTTCTCCATAGGTCCTGACCGGTGCCCGCAGCGAAACCGGATCATGCGAGGGCGCTACCCGTGCACAGCTTTGGCGGCTTCAGCCTTTGACATGCACCCATAAGGCTGCCTATTGTGTAAAGGCAGCTAGTGGGCTGCATGTCGGAGTGGAGTGGCGATGGACGAGGTGTTCAGGGCGCTGGCTGATCCCAGTCGCCGACTGCTGCTCGACAGCCTGAACCAGCAGAACGGGCAGACGCTGCGCGAACTCTGCGCCGGCCTGGAGATGGCTCGGCAGTCGGTCAGCAAGCATCTCGCCGCACTCGAAGCGGCCAATCTCGTCACGACGGTCCGGCGCGGGCGGGAGAAGTTGCACTTCCTGAACGCCGAACCGATCAACGCCATCGCCGACCGCTGGATCAATCAGTACGACCGGCGGCGCGTGCAGCTGTTCGCCGATCTCAAGACAAGCTTGGAGAAGGAAACGATGAGCGACAACGATTTCGTCTACACCACTTACATCAAGACCACGCCCGAGCGGCTCTGGCAGGCACTCACGGATCCGGAGTTCACCAAGCGGTACTGGGGGCTCTACCACGAGACCGACTGGCAGGTCGGTTCGCCGATGAACTGGAAGATGGGCGACGTGACGATGGCCGGACCGGGCCAGGTCGTGCTGGAGCACGAGCCGTACCGGCGACTCGCTTTCACGTGGCACCACATCACGGAGGAGTTCGCGAAGGCGGTCGAGATGGACGACGAACTGCGCGACAAGACCGCCGCCGAGCCGTTGTCGAGGGTGAGCTTCGACCTGGAACCGGACGGCGATCAGGTCAAGCTCACCGTCATCCACGGCGGCTTCGACCCCGGCAGCGCCATCCGCCCGATGATCGAGGACGGCTGGACCCGCGTGCTCTCCGACCTGAAATCCTTCACCGAGTCCCTCCCCCCGACCACCTGACCTTGGCGATGCCCAGCGACGACGGACGCCAACGCCTCCTCTGGTTCGTCACCCACCCCGGCAGCCCGGCCGTAGGCCAACTGAAATTCCTGGAAGTACCCGGCGGCCGCCAAGGCCTCACCACCGAAACCCCTCGGCAGCACACCTGACCGAGGAGCCCGGGGACTTCGCCGCGGCAGCCGGGGCCTTCTGCGGATTGCCGCCGCGTCGCTAGGGCTTTCTGTGGATGAGGAGCGGGAGTACTGCATGGGCTCCGGACTCACGGAGTTTTGCGGCGGCGACGGTTATCGGCCATTGGGATGAGGAGGCATCGACGACCAGGAGGACCGAGCGTTCGGCGATCGCCTGGGCCGTCGGACCGTCGATGCTGAGGCCGTCTCGCCAGACGCGGGCTTCCTCGGCCGAGGAGAGGTCGGCGGCGAACGCTGACGCGTCGACTGTCATCTCGGCGCGTTCGAGGCGGCCTATCTCGGCCAGGTGGTTGGCGATCTCGGTGGTCAGCCACCGGTAGCCGGCCGCCGGCAGGGTGACGACGACCTCCGGGCGGCGCGACCACGCGTCGCGCCACCGGGACAAGGCCGCGACACAGCCGGCCTTCAGCGCATCCATCGCCGCCGGGTCTCCACCGGTCCCCGAATTGAAGGTCGAGCTGATCACCTCACGCCACTCGGGCGCATCGGCGAAGACGATGGTGCGCCCGGGCTCGGCCATCAGAGCGGGCGGAATCTTGCCCTTCGCCCCGAACGCACCACCGGGCCACATCTTGCGCGGCTCCAGGACGTGCGTCTCACCGCGGAGCGAGCGGGTGATCGCCTGGACGGTCTCAGGGTCGGGTTTCGCGCTGAGCGGATCCGGCAGCAGGCCGAGACAGACCGAACATCGTCCGCACCGCTCGGCCGACGGGTCGTCCAGAGACTCCTGCAGTAGTTGCATCAGGCAACGTTCGCCGCGGGTGTAGGCGCGCATGATGTCCGCCTCGCGACGGCGTACGGCGACGATGCCGTCGTAGTGGTCCGCGTCGAACGTCCAGTCGCCCGCCGTACGGACCCAACCCCGTTCCACTCGCTCGACAGCGCCGTCCACGGCCAACTGCTTCAGCATCAGCTCGACCCGGCCGCGGCGCAGGCCGGTCTCTGCCTCAAGGGCAGGAACCGTGGCCGGCTGGTCCGGCCCGTAGGCCTCGAGCCCACGGAGCAACCGGTTCACGTGCTCCGGCACCGGGATCGTCGCGGTGGCGAAGTAGTCCCACACACCGGCATCGGCAGGCGACGGCAGCAGCGCGACCACCGCGTGGTCGATCCCGCGCCCGGCGCGCCCGACCTGCTGGTAGTACGAGACCGGCGACGGCGGCGAGCCCACGTGGACGACGAATCCAAGGTCCGGCTTGTCGTACCCCATCCCGAGAGCCGACGTCGCCACCAGCGCCTTCAGGTTGTTGCCCCGCAGTGCGTCTTCGAGGTTCTCCCGCTCAGCCGCCTCCAACCCGCCCGTGTACGCCGCGACCGGCACCGCGGCGCCATGGACCTCCTGGATCGCGGCCGCGAGGCGCTGCGCAGCAGAGACCGTGAGCGTGTACACGATGCCCGAGCCGGGTAGCTTCGGCAGGTGGTCGACGACCCAGGCGAAGCGGTCCAGCGGCGACAACGCATCCACCACCGCGAGCTGGAGACTCGACCGAGCCAGCGGCCCGCGTAGTACGAGGGTGGACTCCCCCAGTTGATGAGCGACGTCGTCCGTCACCCGGGCGTTCGCGGTCGCCGTCGTGGCCAACACGGGTGTCTGAGGGTTCAGCTTCTGCAGCACGTCGGAGACCCGGCGGTAGTCCGGCCGGAAGTCGTGGCCCCAGTCCGAAACGGCGTGCGCCTCATCGATCACGAGCAGGCCGATCTGTCCCGCGAGCCCGTCGAGCACCCGCCGGCCGAAGCCAGGGTTGGCAAGCCGCTCAGGCGAGACGAGCAGTACGTCGATCGCGCCTGAGCGCAGATCGTTCTCGATCCCCGACCACGCGTCCACGTTCGACGAGTTCAGGGTTGCGGCCCGGAGCCCGGCGCGAGCAGCGGCGGCAACCTGGTCGCGCATCAACGAGAGCAAGGGCGAAACCACCAGCGTCGGTCCGGCACCCTCGGATCGGCGGATCGCCGTGGCTGCCCAGTAGACGGCGGACTTCCCCCACCCGGTCGCCTGGACGACCAGGACTCGCGCGTTCGGCTCGCACAGCGCCGCGACGGCGGTCTCCTGGTCCTCCCGCAACCGCGCGGCGTCACCGGCGATCGCGCGGATCACACCCGCTGCGGTACTCGCCCGTTCGTCCGTCAACTTCAGCATTTCACCCATGCCGACGACCCTAGACGCCTCCGCCCCCAGTTCGCTCGCCGCCTGGCGACGCCTGTGGACAAAGGAGGTTCAGGAACACGATCCCGGATGGCAAGGAGCTCCGGACGAGTCGACCAGACGCTGCGGACCGGGTCCCTGCGCCGCGAGGACGTCGTACGGGTTGGCGAGCGCGCAGCGGTCGAGGGAGAGGCAGCCGCAGCCGACGCAGCCCTTGAAGTCGTTGCGCAACTGCTCGAGATGCAGGATGCGTTTGTCCAGCTCCGCCTGCCAGCACTCGGAGATGCGCTCCCAGTCCTGCCTGGTCGGCGTCCTGTTGCCGGGAAGCAGCGCCAGGATCGCGGCGACCTCGGCGAGCGGGATGCCGACGCGTTGGGCGATCCGGATCAGCGCGACCCGGCGGAGCGTGTCCCGCTTGTAGCGCCGCTGGTTTCCGGACGTACGGCGACTGACGATCAGGCTCTGCCGTTCGTAGAAATGCAGTGCCGAGATCGCGACCCCGCTACGGTCGGCCAACTGGCCGACCGTCAGCTCACCAGGCTCGATGTCCACGCGCGCCCTCTCCCTAGACCTCAACCAATGTCGAGGCTAGCCGAGACGCCTAGGCCGGCGAGAGACGCCTGCCGATGCTCGCGGACATCAGAGCGGCCGCCGCACACAACCCACCGGCCAAGTACCAAGCGAGGTTGTAGGTGCCCTGCGCGTCCCGGATCGCGCCCGCGCCGGTCGCCGCGATCGCCGCGCCGATCTGGTGGGACGCGAACACCCAGCCGAAGACGATCGGACCGTCCACGCCGAACCACTCGCGGCACAGTGCCACCGTCGGCGGCACGGTCGCCACCCAGTCGAGGCCGTAGAAGATGATGAACACCCAGATGCTCGGCTGCGCGGACGGCCCGAGCAGCGAAGGCAGTACCAGCAGGGACAGCCCTCGGAGTGAGTAGTAGGCGATCAGCAGGTACCGCGGGTCCCAGCGGTCGGTCAGCCAGCCCGACACGATAGTGCCGCCGACGTCGAAGATGCCGACCAGTGCGAGCAACGACGCGGCGGTGGTCGCCGGCATGCCATGGTCGTGCGCGGCAGTGACGAAGTGCGTGCCGATCAAGCCGTTCGTCGAGGCGCCACAGATCGCGAAGCCGCCTGCCAGCATCCAGAACGCGGGTCGACGCATCGCCGTACGAAGCGCGGTCAGTGCTCGCATCGCGCTGCTACCGGTCGTCTCGACTCGCTGCCCGGCGGTACTTCCCTCCGGTGCCCCGTACGCCCTCAGGCCGACGTCGCTCGGGTAGTCGCGCAGGAACAGCAGCACCAGCGGAACGACCGCGAGCGCGGCGGCGGCGGCAACCAGCGCCGGAACGCGCCAGCCGTACGAGGTCGCGAGCCTGGCGATCAACGGCAGGAAGACCAGCTGCCCGGTCGCTCCGGCCGCGGTGAGGATCCCGGTGACAAGACCGCGCCGTTGCACGAACCAGCGCCCGGTGATGGTCGCCACGAACGTCATCGACATCGAGCCGGTGCCGACGCCGACCAGGAATCCCCAGCAGAGCATGAGCTGCCAGGACGAAGTCATGAAGATGGTCAGCCCGCTGCCCAGCGCGATCAGCACCAGCGCTCCACTGACGACCCGGCGCAGGCCGAGCTTGTCCATCAGCGCGGCCGCGAACGGTGAGATCAGGCCGTAGAGCATCAGGTTGATCGACACCGCGGTGGAGATCGTGGCGTGCGACCAGCCGAACTCCTCGTGCAGCGGGTCGAGCAGAACGCCAGGCACGGAACGGAAGCCGGCCGCCCCGAT
The DNA here is from genome assembly GCF_014217565.1 of Kribbella qitaiheensis. Lineage (NCBI taxonomy): Bacteria > Bacillati > Actinomycetota > Actinomycetes > Propionibacteriales > Kribbellaceae > Kribbella > Kribbella qitaiheensis. The sequence continues at coordinate 864,499 of NZ_CP043661.1, read as the reverse complement.
CAGGGTGATGAAACCGACGGCGGCGACCGGCCAGGCGCGGTGCAGCCGGGGAGTCTTCTTCTCCAGGATCATTGTCACCAGCCGAGGATGACGGAGATTCCGGCCGGGAAACAGTGGCCTGAATGCCACCATGTGTCAAGATATGGCCATGGCCTCTTCCAGTCGCCTCCATGTCGTCAAGCCGCACCGGGTCGTCGTGCTCGCCCTCGAGCCGGTGGTCGGCTTCGACCTGACGATTCCGCCGACCGTCTTCGGCAATGCCACCCGCTCCGACGGCACACCCCTGTACGACGTACGCATCTGTGGGCTGACCACTGCGCCCGTCCGCTCCGCCGCCGGGTTCTCGCTCGTGCCCGACTACGGCATGGAAGCGCTGGCCGAGGCCGACACCGTGATCATCCCCGGCACCTACATCCCTCAGCCGCGGAACGAGGGCACACTGCCGGACGACGTCGCTGAAGCGCTCGCGCTGATCCGCCCGGGCACCCGGATCGCGTCGATCTGCACCGGCGCCTTCGTACTAGGTGCGGCCGGGTTGCTCGACGGTCGACCGGCGACCACGCACTGGCAGCGTGCGGACATGTTCCGTGCGCTCTATCCCAAGGTGTTGCTCAACGAGGACCTCCTGTTCATCGACGACGGCGACATCATTACTTCGGCAGGTCTGGCGGCCGGAGTGGATCTCTGCCTGCATCTCGTCCGGCGCGACTTCGGCAGCGAGGTCGCGAATCGATCCGCGCGACACTGCGTCGTACCGCCGTGGCGCGATGGCGGGCAGTCGCAGTACATCGAGCGGGTGATGCCTGACGAGGGCACCGAGGGAACCGGTCCGACCCGGGCCTGGGCGCTCGAACGGCTGGACCAGGAACTGAGTCTCGGCACGTTGGCCGAGCAGGCGCGGATGAGCGTCCGGACGTTCAGCCGACGGTTCAAGGCCGAGACCGGTCAGTCCCCCGGCACCTGGCTGCTGCAGCAACGTGTCCGGCACGCGTGCCACCTGCTGGAGACGACCGACCTCTCGGTCGACCGCGTAGCCGAGTCGGCAGGTCTCGGTACGGCGGCATCACTGCGGCACCACCTTCGCACCGAACTCGGCGTCTCACCGCTCGCTTACCGCAAGACCTTCCGCGCCGGCTGAGCCGTGAGACGTGCCGCACCCGGCGACCCGCAGTACGGGCGCTTGGTGTCAGACCGCCATCAAGGTGTGGGGGCGTTGGTTGAAGGACTCCACGCCGGTGTCCGTGACCACCACGATGTCTTCGATTCTCGCTCCCCACCTGCCCTCCTGATAGATGCCCGGTTCGACGCTGAATGCCATGCCTGGTTCAAGAATCAGCTCATTCCCACTGACAATGTACGGCTCTTCGTGCACGTCGAGGCCGATCCCGTGACCGGTCCTGTGGATAAACAGCTCGCCGAGTCCGGCAGCCGTGATCACCTCACGAGCCGCCCGGTCGATCGACTCCGCGCTCACCCCCGGCCGCACCGCGTCGACGGCCGCCTGCTGCGCCTCCTGCAGGACCGCATAGGTCGCCGGTACGTCGGAATCGCGCGGCTCGCCGACGGAGTACGTCCGGGTGGAATCCGAGTTGTAGCCGGCCGCGATCGGTCCGCCGATGTCCACCACCACGACGTCGCCGGCCTCGATCACGCGGTCGGACACGTCGTGATGCGGGCTGGATCCGTTCGGGCCGCTGCCGACGATGACGAAGTCGGCCCGCTCGTGCCCCTCCTCGACGATCGCCGCGGCGATGTCCGCGCCGACCTCCGCCTCGGTCCGGCCGGCGCGAAGCCACTCGCCGACACGGGCATGGACGCGGTCGATCGCGGCACCCGCCTCACGCAAGGCCGCGATCTCCGCCGCGTCCTTACGCATCCGCAGCTCGCGCACGATCGGTCCGGCGAGCACCTGGGCTACGCCGGGCATCGCGTCGCGGAGCGCGAGCACGTGCAACGCCGGGGTGAAGTCGCTGACCGCGATCCGCTCCGGACCGCCCAGCCGCGCCGCCGCCAAGGCGTACGGATCATCGCCGTCGACCCAGGTGATGAGGTCGATCCCGAGATCGTCCATCGGTACGTCGCCGAAGCCTGGCGCCTCCAGCTTCGGTACTACGAGCGCCGGGTTGCCGTCGGCCGGGATGACGAGCGTGGTGAGGCGCTCGAACGAGCCACCGGCCTGGCCGATCAGGTAGCGCAGATCCGAGCCGGGCGCGATCAGCAGTCCGGTACCGGCCGCGGCCTGCTTCGCTCGGTCCAATCGAGCCCGCAGAACGGTAGCGTCGGGGGCCTGAAGATGCAGTGAACGTTGGGACATGAGGTCGAGCCTAGGCCACTGACAGAAAATGTCGGAGTGAGTTGTTAGAACTTCTGCCAGCTGGATCGGCACCCCGGGACCAGCTGGATCCGAGCGCGGAAAGGCACGACCATGACGCTTCACCACGTCGCCTACGGCGAAGGCACCCCAGTCCTGGCACTGCACGGCTGGACGCCCGACCACCGGCTGATGACCGGACCACTCGAGCCGTTCTTCGCCGACCTGCCCGGGTACCGCCGGCTCTATCCGGATCTGCCGGGAATGGGCGCCAGCCCAGCCGGAGAGATCGACAACTCGGACGGGATCATGGCCGCGCTGCTCGAGTTCATCGACACCGAGATCGGCGACGAGCCGTTCGTGCTGATCGGAGAGTCGTACGGCGGGTACCTCGCGCGCGGCCTGGTCGCGCAACGGCCGTCGCAAGTGCTCGGACTCAGCCTGCTCTGTCCGATCGGAGTGGCGCTCGAAAATGCGGACCGGACCGTGCCGGACCATGTGGTGCTGGAGGTCGAGCCTGGCCTGATCGAGTCGCTCAGCCCAGAGGAAGTCGGGGACTTCACCGAGATCGCCGTGATCCAGACCGCCGAGGTCCTTCGGCAGTACCGCGAGGACGTGGTGCCGGGCCTGGATGCCGCCGACACCGTGGCGATGGAGCGGATCCGGAAGAACTGGGCGTTGACGGTCGCGCCGGAGAGCGGTCCCGCGTACACGCGACCGACGTTGGTGCTGTGCGGGCGGCAAGACGCGATCGTGGGGTTCGCGGATCAGTACGCGCTGCTCCCCCACTACCCGCGGGCGACGTACGCCGTGCTGGATCTGGCCGGGCACAACCTGCAGATCGAGCAGCCTGAGCTGATGGGCGTGCTGTTTCGCGACTGGCTCGGACGCATCGCCCGGGAGGCTCACTGAGGCTGCCCCCACTGTTTTCTCCGCTCGAAGTTGGCTCTGCCCAGATTGGCTACTAGCCGGTAATGTCGGGGGCATGGTGACTGCGAAGCGTCCGTTCGGCTGGCCCCTGCTTGTCGCCCTGACCAATGGGCGGAGCAGTGTCGCCGACGACCGGCTCGCTGCCGCTGTCCGGGACAAGGTCGTCATGGTGACCGGCTCGTCGTACGGGATCGGTGCGGCGACGGCCAAGCGGCTGGCACGCGCCGGGGCGACCGTTCTGCTGGTCGCGCGGACGGCGGATCAACTGGAGGTCGTCGCCGACGAGATCCGCGCGGCAGGAGGCAAGGCCGAGACCTACCCGGCGAACCTCGCGGACACCGCGTCGATCGAGCAGTTGGTCGCGAAGGTGCTGGCGGATCACGGGTGGGTCGACGTCCTGGTCAGCAATGCGGGCAAGTCGATCCGACGGTCGGTCGCGGACTCGTACCAGCGATTCCACGACATCGAGCGGACGAACGCGGTGAACTACCTGGGACCGACCAAACTGGTGCTGGCCTTGCTGCCTTCGATGCGGGAACGCAGATCCGGGCACATCGTCAATGTGTCGACGGCAGGGGTGCGGACTCCGCCGATGGCGCGCTGGTCGGCGTACCTGGCGTCGAAGAGCGCGTTCGATGTGTGGCTGCGGTGTGTGTCGCAGGAGATTCGCAACGACGGCGTGACGACCTCGACCGTCTACATGGGACTGGTGCACACGCGGATGAGTTCGCCGACTCCTCTGCTCAACAGGATGCCTGGGCTGAGCCCCGAGCAGGCGGCTGATCAGGTGTGCGCCGCCGTGGCCAACAAGCCGCACAACATCACGCCGCCGTTCGTCCGCCCAGCCGATGCTCTGGGCAACCTCCTCCGGGTGCCGACGGACCGGCTGTTCGAGCAATACTTCCGCCGCACCAACAAGCCAAAGGGCGAATCGTGAGCGCGGCACCAGGCGTGGTCGCCACCGGAGTGGGTGGTTGGTCGACACCGAGCACGGTGGCCGCCGGTCGGACCCGCCGGGGTGGTTGGTCGTGAGGCCGCGGCCGATCGGGCCGATGCGGCCGCCGGACTGGCTGGTGCGCGGCGCGGCCGAGGCCGCAGGGGTTTCGATCGGGCTCGCGAGGTCGGGGATCTGGCGGTCTGTGCGGCCGTCTCAGCTGCTGCCGATCGAGCGGGCGCTGCGGCAATGGGGGCAGTCGATGGCGGCACTCGGTGCGGTGGCGGCGATTCGCTATCCGGACCATCCGGCTGTGATCGACGAGCGCGGCAGCCTGAGTTATCGGGAGCTGGACCAACGCTGCTCGCAGGTGGCGGCCGAGTTGCACGCGCAGTACGGGATTGTTGCTGGAAGCAAGGTCGCGGTGCTGTGCCGCAATCACCGGGGGTTCCTCGAGGCGACTCTCGCCGCCTCCCGGCTCGGCGCGGACGTACTGTTCGTCAACACCGAGTTCGCCGCACCGCAGGTGAAGGCCGTGCTCGAGCGGCACCGCCCGGATCTGCTGATCCACGACGAAGAGTTCGCGATCGACTCCGACATTCCTCGAGTGCTCGCCTGGCAGGACAGCACCGGCGAGATCGGCCTCGACGGGCTCGCCGCGGGATCGGCGCCGAAACCACCCAAACCGGACAAGCCCGGCCACATCACCATCCTGACTTCGGGCACGACCGGCACCCCGAAGGCCGCGCCACGAGCGCCGACCGCGGCCGGCCTGATCGGGCTCACCGCGAGCACGCTCGACCGGATCGGTCTCCGATCCGGCGAGCCGATGGTGATCTGCCCGCCTCTGTTCCACGGTCTCGGCCTGCTCAACTCCATGCTGGCGCTGTTCCTCGGCTCGCCGCTGGTGCTGGCCCGCCGGTACGACGCGGCCGAGGTCCTGGCCTCCATCGACCGGAACCGCGCCGGATCCGTCGTCGCCGTGCCGGTGATGCTGCAACGGCTGCTCGATCTCGGTCCGGCCGCGATCGCCGAGCACGATCTGAGCTCGCTCCGGGCGGTGATCTCCGGCGCCTCCGCACTCGGTCCCGCGCTGGCAGAACGATTCATCGCCCAATTCGGCCCGGTCTTGTCCGACGTCTACGGATCCAGCGAGATCGGGATCGCCACGATCGCGACCTCCGCGGAGCTGATCGCCGCTCCCGGCACGGTCGGCCGACCGTGCCTCGGGAGTTCGGTGCGGATCCTCGGCGACGACGACAAGGTTCTGCCGACCGGCGAGACCGGGCGGATCTTCGCGGGCGGCGGTCTGGTCTTCGGCGGCTACTCCGACGGGAGCAGCAAGACCACGGTCGATGGGCGGATGAGCACGGGCGACCTCGGCCATCTGGACGACAGGGGCAGGCTCTTCGTCGACGGTCGCGAGGACGACATGATCGTGTCCGGCGGCGAGAACGTGTACCCGGTCGAGGTCGAGGACTGCCTGATGAGTCACCCGGGTGTCGTCGACGCGGCGGTGGTCGGCGCCCCGGACGAGCATTTCGGCCAGCGACTGATCGCGTACGTCGTACCGGCTCAAGACGCGGCCAAGGATGCGCTTCCCGATGAACTGATCGAGTACGTGCGCTCGAAACTCGCCCGCTACAAGGCCCCGCGCAAGGTGGTGCTGCTGGAGGACCTCCCCCGCAATGCCACGGGAAAGGTCCTCCGCCGCGAACTCAGCGAGAACTGACCCCGCAGCGCGGCCCGACCTCGGCAACCCGATCGGTGGGCACCCTGCCGCGAGCACAGCCCCGACCTCAGTCAGGTGGCGATGGGTCAGGCGGCGACGGTCAGGCGGCGACGGTCAGGCGGCGACGGATCAGGCTGATGCTGTGCTGGATCAGGCTGCGCTGAAGCCGCTCCAGCCTGTTGCGACGATGGTGGCTGCGCAGAGTCGTACGGCGCTGACGTAAGCAGGTAGTCGCTGATCGTTGAAGCGGGTCGTCGGTCCTCCGATTCCGACTGCGGCGACCACGCGACCGTCTGCGCGGCGTACGGCGACTGAGACACCGGATGCGCCCAGTTCGCGCTCTCCGTGGGTGATCGCGACGCCTCCGTCCCCGGTGGCGGCCGCTTCCGCTCGGAGCTTTTGCGCGAACCCCGCGCCGTAGGGCGAATCGCCGGCGACGTCGTCGATGACGGACGGATCGGCGGCCAGCAAAGGCGGATCGCTGAGCAACACCTTCGAGGCGGCGCCGCTCCAGAGCGGCAGTGCTGCTCCCACTGGAATCGTGTGCCGGACGCTCAGAGTGCCCTGCGCCTGCGCGAGACAGACCCGCGTCCGCCCGACCCTGATGTAGAGGTTGACGGTCTCGCCGGTGTCGGTGGCGAGTTTGCCCATCGCCGCGCGGACCGCGGGCGGGATCTCCATGCTTGCGCTGCTCAGCCGCGACCAGCGCAGGAAGCCGGGGCCGATCGCGTAGCGGCCCCGTCCGGTTGCCGCGACCAAGCCGCGCTGCTCGAGCGTCATCACGAGGCGAAGCACGGTTGTCTTTGGTAAGCCGCTGGCCGCAGTCAGCTCAGCGAGCGTCCACTGCGGGTGCTCGTCGTCGAACCGTTCGAGCAGGTCCAGCGCGCGATGCACGCTCCGTACGCCCGGAAGGTCCCCATCCATGCTCGCCGTCCCGCCCCTCCACCGTCGCTGCCGGAAGAACCAGTTGCCCGGATCAACCATTTGGACAATCCGGACGGACCGACCACCCGCACTCCCCATCGACGATAACTCGCTGGTCCACACACTGGAACCTCAGTACTTCCTGGTGGAATGCTGCTGCGATCTCGGGCAAGGGAACCACTCCGTACCTGAGATGGAAGAGCAGTTCCGGCGTTCGCGCTGTTCGGGCCGTACATGCCCGAGCTCGTCGCCAGGATCCGCGGCACCGAGCCGTCCCGGGACCGGCTGACCTTCGGCGAAGACGACTGATGGGAGAGTGACCCCATGAAGATCCTGGTCGGGTACGTGCCGACGCCCGAAGGCGAGGCTGCATTGGATGCTGCGGGCAAAGAGGCCGTACTGCGTGGCGCCTCCATCCTGTTGCTCAACACCAGCCGCGGTGACGCGTACGTCGACGCCCGGTACGCCAATTCCGAAGAGCTGGCCGCAGCCGAGACGAAGCTGCGGGACCAGGGCGTCGAGGTGACGATCCAGCAGGCCGTCGGCACCGGCGACGTCGCGAACGAACTGCTGAAGGCAGCCGCCGAAGAGGAGGTCGGCCTGATCGTCCTCGGCCTCCGCCGCCGCAGCCCGGTCGGCAAGCTCATTCTCGGCAGCACCGCCCAGCGGGTTCTCCTCGAAGCGCCCGTGCCGGTCCTCGCGGTCAAGGTCCAAACCTCCCGCGACGACTGACCAGCGCAGCGAGCCCGGCCCTTGGTCGGGCAGCGTGCTGACCTCGCTCCCCTGTCGGTCAGGCAGGCACGGGCAGCGTGCTGAACTCGCTCCCCTGCCGGTCAGGCAGGGACGGGCCGGGTGCTGAACTCGCTCTCGGGAACAGTGCGGCCCAGGTACATCTCCCAGGCTGTGTCGGCGATCTGGTCCGGGTCGAGGTCGGCGGCTGCTTCGGCGCCCAGCTTTTCAAGTGGTCGCGCACCGCGGTGTGGATGTCGCCGCGCTGGATCAGGCCGCCGATGGTGAGCGTTGCGGCGTAGGCCCTGGTCCTTCAAGGCCTCGTGCAGAGTCAGGACGTACATCCTGAGCGCTGCCGAGGCCGGCGCGAGCTTACCCAGCATCGGGATCGGGTATTTGCCGCTCAGGCCGCCGGGGATGAGGATCGCGCCGGTGCCACGGTCGAGCATGCCCAGGAGGACAGCACCGACCATCTCGATGGCCGGGCAGTACAAGCGTGTCGAACGAGCCGCGCGCGGCATCCGCGTCGATCTCGGTGATCGGCTTCGGCCCGTCGGCGAGATCGACGGCCACCGGGCCGAAGTACGCGGTGTCGATCGGCCCGAAGTCCGGTCACCTGGTCGATCACCCGCACGATCGAGGCCACCGCGACGACCAGCCCGACCGTGTGGCGCCGGCACCTGGGCCTGATCCTCGACGGCCTCCAAACCGCCGCCGCCCATCCCCTCACCGAACCGTCACTCACCCGCGACCAGCTAGCCGCCATCTACCGCGACTGCTGAGGCGATTCAGAGGGCACGGAACTGCTGAGCCGGTAAACCACATGAGCCGCTGGGGTGAGCCGCCTAAGCTGGGTGCTGACATGCCTGATGCCCGGACCGAATCGCCGAGTCCTTCCCCAGCTCCCAGCCCCACACCGGACCCGGCCCCCGCGCAGGGTCCGGCGCCCCGCCGTCGGCGCCCCCGCCGCCAGGGCAAGAACCCGAACTCCCCCACACCTACGTCTGACGCTGTAGTCAATGACGCTGATGGTGGGGTGTCGCTGGCTGAGCTCGTGAAGCGGCTTGAGGGGGTGATGACCGGTGATCGCGAGCAGCTTGGGCGGCGGCTTGAGCGGGTTCGTGGGACCAAGGAAGTAGATAAGCGCGCTCAGGCTTTGCAAGGGGTTGCGACTGCGATCGAGCAGGCCGAGCAGAAGGTGGAGCGGCGGCGGCTCGCAGTACCGGAGATCACGTATCCCGAAGAGCTTCCGGTCAGTCAGCTCAAGGACGATATCTCCGCGGCGATCCGGGACCACCAGGTCGTCGTGATCGCCGGTGAGACCGGGTCCGGCAAGACCACCCAGATCCCGAAGATCTGCCTTGAGCTCGGTCGCGGCGTACACGGCATGATCGGGCACACCCAGCCGCGCCGGCTCGCCGCGCGCACGGTCGCGGAGCGGATCGCCGAGGAGCTCGGCACCGAGCTGGGCGAGACCATCGGGTACGCCGTGCGGTTCACCGACAAGGTCAGCGAGCGCTCTCTCGTGAAGCTCATGACCGACGGCATCCTGCTCGCCGAGCTGCAACGCGATCGCGAGCTGAGCCGCTACGACACGCTCATCATCGACGAGGCGCACGAGCGCAGCCTCAACATCGATTTCATCCTCGGCTATCTGCGCCAGCTGCTCCCCCGCCGCCCAGACCTAAAGGTCATCATCACCTCGGCGACGATCGACCCCGAGCGCTTCGCCGAGCACTTCGCGGACGCCAACGGCGTACCGGCGCCCATCGTCGAGGTCTCCGGCCGCACCTACCCGGTCGACACCTGGTACCGCCCGATCAACGACCCGGACGACCCGGCCACGAAGGACCGCGACCAGACCCAGGCGATCCTCGAAGCCGTCGACGAGCTCGCCCACGAGCCGCCCGGCGACGTCCTGGTGTTCCTCAGCGGTGAACGGGAGATCCGCGACACCGCGGACGCACTCCAGGACCACAACCTGCGCAACACCGAGATCCTCCCGCTCTACGCGCGACTCTCGAACGCCGAGCAGCATCGCGTCTTCTCCTCGCACGGCTCCAGCCGCCGCATCGTGCTCGCCACGAACGTCGCCGAGACCTCGCTGACCGTGCCCGGCATCAAGTACGTGATCGACCCCGGTACTGCGCGGATCTCGCGCTACAGCCATCGCACGAAGGTGCAGCACCTGCCGATCGAGCCGGTCTCCCAGGCCAGCGCGAACCAGCGCAAGGGACGCTGCGGCCGCACCAGCGACGGCATCTGCATCCGGCTGTACTCCGAGGAGCATTTCGAGAGCCGGCCCGAGTTCACCGACCCGGAGATCCTGCGCACCAACCTCGCCTCGGTCATTCTCCAGATGACCGCGATCGGGCTCGGCGACATCGCCGCGTTCCCGTTCATCGACGAGCCGGACAAGCGCAGCATCACCGACGGCCTGCAGTTGCTCACCGAGCTCGGCGCCATCGACGGCAAGAGCACGTCGGACCGCAACCGCCGGCTCACCCCGGTCGGCCGGCAGCTCGCCCAGATCCCGCTCGACCCGCGGCTGGCCCGGATGATCGTCGAGGCCGACAAGCACGGCTGTGTCCGCGAAGTGATGGTGATCGCCTCCGCGCTGTCGATCCAGGACCCGCGCGAGCGGCCGACCGACGCGGAAGCCCAGGCGACCCAGCAGCACGCCCGGTTCCGCGACCCGAACTCGGACTTCCTCGGCTTCCTCAACCTGTGGAACTACCTGAAGAAGCAGCAGAACGAGCTCTCCGGCAACCAGTTCCGCCGGATGTGTCGCAGCGAGTACCTGAACTACCTCCGGGTCCGCGAGTGGCAGGACATCTTCGCTCAGCTCCGCCAGGTCGCCTCGCAGATCGGCGTCACGCTGAACTCGGGCGGGGCCGCCGACCCGCAGAACGTGCACATCTCGCTGATGGCCGGTCTGTTGTCCCACCTCGGGATGAAGGACCCGGCCAACCAGCACCAGTACCTCGGGGCTCGCGGCGCCAAGTTCGCGATCTTCCCCGGCTCGGGCCTGTTCAAGAAGCCACCGCAGTTCGTGATGGCGGCCGAACTCGTCGAGACCTCGCGGCTGTGGGCCCGGGTGAACGCGAAGATCGAGCCGGAGTGGGCCGAGGACCTGGCCGGTCATCTGATCAAGAGCAGCTATTCCGAACCGCACTGGGAACGCAAGGCCGGCGCGGTGATGGCCTACGAGAAGGTCACCCTGTACGGCGTACCGATCGTTGCCCGGCGCAAGATCAACTACGGCAAGGTCGATGCCGAGGTCTCCCGCGAGCTGTTCATCCGGCATGCGCTGGTCGAGGGCGACTGGGACACCCACCACAAGTTCTTCCACGAGAACCGCAAGCTGATCGAAGAGGTCGAGGAGCTCGAGGAGCGGAGCCGGCGGCGCGACCTGCTGGTCGACGACGAGACCCTGTTCGCCTTCTACGACGAGCGGCTCGGTGCCGACGTCGTCACCGGGCGGCACTTCGACACCTGGTGGAAGAAGGCCCGGCAACGCGATCCCGATCTGCTCGACTTCGAGCGGTCGCTGGTCGTCCGCGACGGCGCGGAGATCGAGGAGCGCGACTTCCCGCTCACCTGGACGCAGAACGGGATGACGTTCGATCTCACCTACGCGTTCGAGCCGGGCACGGATGCCGACGGTGTCACCGTGCACCTCCCGTTGCTGGTGCTCAACCAGGTCACGGCCGACGGTTTCGAGTGGATCGTTCCCGGGTTCCGCGAGGAGCTCGTCACGACACTGATCAAGTCGTTGCCCAAGGCAATCCGGCGCAACATCGTGCCGGCGCCGGATCACGCTCGCCAGGTGCTGCCGGCCCTGGATCCGTCGTCAGGACCGCTCACGGATGCGCTGGCTCGCGAGTTCCGCTCGCTGCGCGACATTCAGATCGAGTCGGAGCACTGGGACTGGAGCCGGGTCCCCGAGCATCTGCGGATGACGTTCCGGGTTGTCGACGACCATGGCAAGACAGTGGCCGAAGGCAAGGATCTTGCCTTGCTCAAGGAGCGCCTGAAGCCGAAGACCAAGGCGGCGATCTCGCAGGTCGCGTCGAAGGCTGTCAGTGGCCTGGAACGTTCCGCCCTGACCGACTGGACCTTCGGTGACCTGCCGCGCAGCTTCTCGGAGCACCGCAACGGGCTGACCGTGGCCGGCTATCCGGCGTTGGTCGACGAGGGCAAGTCCGTCGCGATCAGGCTCCAGGAGACCGAACGCGACCAGACCGCGGCCATGTGGACCGGCACCCGCCGGCTTCTGCTGCTGACGATGCCGTCGGTGATCGACGTCGTCCAGCGCAACCTGACGAACCAGCAGAAGATGACACTGCTGGCCGGCCCGCACCGCAACGTCGGCGACCTGCTCGACGACGCGATCTCCGCGGCGGTCGACCAGTTGATGACAGCGGCAGGTGGCCCGGCCTGGAACCTCACCGCTTTCTCCGTACTGCGGGATGCCGTCCGCTCGGACCTCGCCGACACCGTGCTCACGATCCTCAAACAGGTCGAGCAAGTGCTCGCCCATGCCCGCACGGTCGACAAGCAGATCTCCCGGTCATCCAGCCCGGCCCTGCTCGCGGCGCTGTCCGACGTACGGGGTCAGCTCGAAGGTCTCGTGCATCGCGGCTTCATCACCGAGGCCGGCGCCCGACGCCTGCCCGACCTGGCCCGCTACCTGCGCGGGATCGAGCAACGTCTCGACAAGATCGGCGCCAACGCGATGCGCGACCGCTCCGGGATGGCCATCGTCCAGACGCTGACCGCGGAGTACGACAAACGCCTGAAGGCAGTGCCCACAGGCAAGTACGCGAGTCCGGAGCTCCTCGAAGTCCGCTGGATGCTCGAAGAACTCCGGATCAGCTTGTTCGCGCAGACTCTCGGTACGCCGTACCCGGTATCGGACAAACGCATCCGCAAAGCGCTGACGACTGCCTGATTCGTTGCGTCCGAAGACCCGAGGGGCCTAGCCCTCGGGTCTTCGGACGCAAGTAGCTGTTACGGGTAGCTGACCACGTACCGTTGCTGGGTGGCGGCGTTGGCTGTGCCGCCGGTGTTGTTGATGACGTTGGCGATGGTGCCGACTCCGCCGAGGGAGACCGAGACCAGGTCGTGGAACCGGACGCCTGGGGTGTCCGGGACCTCGAAGGAGTGGCTGGCCACGATCGACGGGTTGGTCTGGAAGAACGAGTAGCTGCCGACGCCCCAGGCCTCATGGCTCGTGACGTTGCCGGCGACCTTGTACGCCGCCCAGCCCTGCATCCCGCCGCCGCTCGTCCAAGCGGCTTGGTTCGGTACGTCGTACGGCATCTCGTTCTGGTAGAAGTAGGTCTTGCCGCCGTTGCCGTTCCAGAGCGTCTCGAACTGTTGGTAGTGCTCGACGAACAGGCCGTACATGGTCACATCGTTGCCGTTGACAACCAGACCGTTCGCCGCGGTGTTCACGTCCCAGCCGACCTGGTCGCCGTGGTCGGCGCGCCAGAGCCACATGTGATCGCCGATCACGTTGTTGCTGTTGACCTGCAGGCTGACCGTCGCCTTGCCGAGATGCGAGCCGCCGCCGACGCGAACGAACACATCGTGCAAGGAGGTCGGGTTCGCCGCGTGGTTGGCGTTCGAGCCGGCCTGGCCGATCTCGACCAGGACCGGGGTGTTGACCGGTCCGGCGTCGATCAGCAGTCCACCGAGCTTGACTCCGTCGACGTCCGCGACCGAGATCGCGGTCTTGCCGGTGTCCGGGGTCAGGGTCGCCAGGCCGAGTCCGAGGACGACGGTGTTCGGCTTGGTCACCTTGATCGTGTCGGTCAGGTGGTAGACACCCGGCGTGAACAGCAGGTGCTTGCCCTGGTCAAGAGCCGCGTTGATCGTCGCGATCGGAGTGTCCGGCTTGGCGACCAGGAACTGGCTCAGTGAGATCGAAGTACCGGCAGCTGGGCCGTGCGACCAGCTGGTACCGGACGCGTTCTGCCGCAACGCCGGGACGAACACGTTGTAGCTGCCCGCGTTGTCGACGTACAGGAACGGCTTCTCGCGGATCACCGGTGTCGTGCCGACGACCGTGTGCGCGGGGTCCGGGAAGTGCTGCGGTGGGGCCCCCGTCGTACCGACGAAGACCATGTTCCAGACCGATCCGGTCCAGCTGCCGAACTCGGAGTTCCGGGAGATCCACTGCTGCTGCGAGCCGGAGACCACGGTGTTGTCGATCTTGGTGTCGGCGAACAGGCCACCGCTGGCCCAGCCGTCACCACCACTCCAGAGCTGGATCTCGGGAGCGCCCTTGAGGTGCATCCGCCGGTACGGCGCGGCCTGGGCGACCGCCCAGCGCTCGATCTGGCCGTTCGGCGGAGTGACCGCCATGTTCTCGGCCGAGCGCCAGAAGTTCTGGGTGGCGTTCTGTTTGTTGTTCGGGTTGTCACCCTGCTGCAGCCAGTCGGCCTCGACCCGGACGTGGCCGTTGATGTTCACGTCGTCGGGCGAGAGGCCGAGGCCCGCCACCTGGGTGTTGAAGCCGAGGTTGACGTCGGCGGCGTACGTGCCGGGCTTGAAGAGCAGCGCGTACCGCTCTGTGCCGAACTGGTTGGTGTGCTGCTGCGCCGCGACCTGGTCGAGCTTCGCCTGCATCTGCGCCTGCGGAGTGGCCGGGGTGAACACCGAGACGTTCGGGCCGAAGTCAGGGTTCACCGGGTCGGTCGGCGGGATCACCGGACCGCTACCGCCGTCAGTGGTGTGCACGACGAGCTCCCAGAGCGAGTAGCCGTACGCCGTACCGCGCTGGGTGCCGTTGACTCGCAGGTACCGGCCGCTGCCGGTGACATCGAGGGTCTGGGTACCGCCGGTGCCGGTCGTGGTTGTGTAGATGGGGTTCCAGGGGCCGGCCGCGTTGTCGGAGACCTGGACCTGGAACGCCTTGCCGTACGCCGTTTCCCAGCTGAGCACGACCTGGCAGATCGTCTTGGTCGAGCCTAGGTCGACCTGGATCCACTGGGGATCGGCCGCGGCGCTGGACCAGCGCGTGCCGGGGTTGCCGTCGACGGCCGCGCTGGCGGGAGTGCCACCGTTCTCGGTGGACGATGCCGTGGCTGTCTTGCCCTGGGCGGCGTTGGCGGTGCTGCAGGCGGTCGGACCGCCGTCGGTACCGCCGTACACCTGGAACTCCCAGAGCGAGTAGCCGAAGCCGGTGCCGCGTTCGGTGCCGAGCATCCGGACGTAGCGGCCGCTGCCGGTGACGTCGAGAGTCTGGGTGCCGCCGGTGCCGGTGGTGGTTGTGTAGATCGAGGTCCAGGGGCCGGTCGCACTGTTGGAGACCTGGAGCTGGAACGACTTCGCGTAGGCCGTTTCCCAGTTCAGTACTACGCGGCTGATGGCTGAGGTCGCACCGAGATCTACCTGCAGCCACTGCGGGTCTGCGAACGCGCTCGCCCACCTGGTGCCTGTGTTGCCGTCGACGGCGGCCGCGGCGGAGGTACCGGCGTTCTCGGTGGTCGAACTGGTGGCGGGCTTACCTTGCGACAGCAGCGTGACGGCAGCCTGAGCTCTGCCGCCCGGCGCGACCACGAGGGCTGTCGCGATCAGGAGCGCGGCTGAAACCAGGATCAGCCAACGCTGCAGCGTCATCGGAGGGGATTTTGACATAGCGGAACCAATCAGGAGAAGGACGGGGCGGCATCTTCCTGCAGGACTGAGAGAGCGCTCTCTGAGAGAGTCGTCGGTCATCTGCCCGCTGTCAAGGGAACGTTCCCCGAGTCTGGTTCCGGAACTGTTCGACCCGGATTCGCCAATGGTGGGTCGGGTATCGCCAGCCAGGCAGTACGCCCGGGCAACTCGCCCGGACCACCTCGGCGACGGCGGATTTGAGCGTGACCACCACCGGATCGAGCCTGCCCCGGCCCTTCCACTGCCTGCCTGGGTGTTCCCAACCCCATCGGAGCCTGCCGGATGCCGGATTCGCTCCGGAAGGGGCTGGTTGCGCGGTCGGCGTCCCGACCGACAGGTAATGGTCGCCCGGATCACCCTGGATACCGCCTTGCTGGGCGTGGCTCCCATCCGACGGACCGGCCAATACCTGTCGGTCGGGACCCGGGTTGGGTGAGGGCTGAGTTCGTCAGGTCGGCGCCGACCTGTTCGATGATCGCGTGACCAATACCTCCGCGCCGGCCTTGAGCGCAACGACCTCGGCCAATTCAGGCTTAGTCGCTCAAATCCAACGCGTCCAAGGCCTCGGAGAGCTTCGTCAGGGCGGCTACCGCGTCGGCTAGCTGGTCTGCGCCTAGTACTGCGGAGAGCTCGCGTGCGTGATTCGCGTGGTCGGGGCCGATCGCCGACATCGCGACGCGACCCTCGGGCGTGAGCGCCACCAGTTTGGCGCGGCGATGGGCCGGGTTGTCGTGGTACTCGGCCAGGCCGCGGCCGACCAGCACGTCGGCGGTCCGCTGCACGGCCTGGCGGGTGATTCCCATCTCGCGGGCGACACCCGACACCGACAGCGGTTGATTGATGACGGCGCCGAGCACCTGCCACCAGGCCACGGTCAGACCGGACGGGCGGGCGAGATGCTCGGCCAGCTCCAGGAACTGCCCGTTCAGCTTGAATGCCGTCAACGCGGCGGCGCTGAGCAGTTCCTGGTCACGCTTCGTCGTCATCGTGTCGTCGATCCTCGGTCAGGCGGACATCAGCTCGTAGAACCCGGCCGGGTCCTGCTTGCCGTACAGCTTGTACCAGGAAGCGAGCACCTGCGGCTCCATCACGTCGAGGCGCGCCAGGATCTCGCGCGCGAACTCGACCGGCGCGAACGCCCCGGCGGTGATCAAGTCGCGATCGGTCACCGCCGGCTCCTCGCGATAGAGCGCTCCCCCCTTGTAACCAAGGCCGTCCAGGAACGCCGAGGCATTGCTGGTGTGCGCCCGATCATCGAGCAGACCGGCCATCGCCAGGCCGCCGGTCGCGCCACAGATCGCAGCCACCGGCACACCCGCATCCAGGAACTCCCGAGCCTTCTCCGCGAACGGCACGAACGCCTCGGTCGCGAACAGATCGTTCCCCGGCAGGATCAACATCGCACTGTCGGCCGGCTTCAGCTCGGCGAGTACGACGTCCGGCGTGATGCGCACCCCGCCCATCGTGGTGATCGGCTCCAGGCTCGGCCCGACCGTCGACACCGAGAAGCGGCCCGGCGTCTTGTGCCACATCGGCTTGTTGAGGTGGGCGGTCGCGAAGCCGGTCTCCCAGTCGGCGAGCGTGTCGTAAACGGCGAGATGGACGATCGACTGCTTGGTCTCGGTCACGACAAGAGCTTGTCATTTCGACAATGTGTTGTCAATGCCGAGAAGACCCATGGGCAGACAAAAGCGCCGGCCGCTCCCGAAGGATCGACCGGCGCCGGAGGTGCGAATGTTGCTATTCCAGGCAGATCCGGAACGGGTGTCCGGCCGGGTCCGCATAGACCCGCCAGCCCCGCTCGTTCTCCGCCGGCGGGGCATCGACCGGGTCGAGCGGCTCGGCGCCGAGAGCGACGACGGTCGCGTGACCACTGGCCAGGTCCTCGACGATCAGATCGAGGTGGAGTTGTTGCGCGTCGATAGCCGGCCAGGTGGCGGGTACGTAGTCCTCAGAACGCCGAAAGGCGAGCGACGAGCCGGGGCCGGTCAGGCTCCGCCATTCGCCGTCACCGTGCTGATCGATCTCCAGACCGAAAAGCGCTGAGTAGAACTGGGCGAGCTCGAGTGGGTCCGGGCAATCCAACACCACCGAGCCGAGCCGCCCGGCAGTACTGCCCGGCTGCTCTGCCACCTGCGTCATCTGTCCTCCAGCATCGTGAATCAGAGTCGGTTCCCTGCGGCCAGGCCCGTCCTGGTCAGATGGCCCGGCCGCCTACGATGACAGGTCGACCACCCCCCGCGCACCTTTCGACACGCGGTGTCCAAATCCTTCCGCGCCGCACCGCCCCGGTCGTTGACACGTCAGTCCGCAGCTCGCTGTCACCTCAACCGAATCCGCCGCCGGTCTGACAGAGTTCCGTCATGACCGTCCCGCCCGTCGCGTTCGTGAAGGAACGACACGACGCTCCGCCCGGGTTCTTCGAAGTCGAGGCCGCCGGCCTGCGCTGGCTGGCGGTCCCCGGTGGCGCGCCGGTGGTCGAACCGCTCGAGGTCTCCCCCGGCCGCCTGACCACACCGAGGCTGTTCCCCGTACCACCGACCGGTGCGGCGGCCGACGAACTCGGCGGGCGCCTGGCGGTCATCCACGATGCCGGCGCACGCCACTTCGGCGTACCGCCTGATGGGTGGGACACCGACGGCTTCATCGGCACGATCGAGCTGCCGCACGCGCTGGAGCCGGTGGAGTCGTGGGGCGAGTTCTACGCGACCTACCGGATCCAGCCGTACCTGCGAATGGCGTACGACAAGGGCACCATCGACGGGCATCAGCTGGAGGTGTTCGAGCGGTTGTGCCGCACGCTGACGGCCGGTGCGTACGACGATCCGTCGGAGCGTCCGTCGCGGATCCACGGCGACTTGTGGTCCGGCAACGTGTTCTGGTCGGCCGACGGCGTTTATCTGATCGATCCGGCGGCCCACGGCGGTCATCGGGAGACAGACCTCGCCATGCTCGGCCTGTTCGGCATGCCTCAGCTGGAGCGCGTACTGCGGGCCTACAACGAAGCGCACCCGCTGACCGACGGCTGGACCGACCGGGTCGGCCTGCACCGGCTCCACCCGCTCCTGACGCACATGGTCATGTTCGGTTCGGCGTACGTCGCACCGGCGCTGGCGATGGCGCGCAAGTACGCCTGAGCCGAACCCGTACGCCCGAGTAATGCAGGGAGTTTGCTGAAAGATCTTGACTCCCGGAGTGAGCAGACGAACACTTCCGGTCATGGACCGACTTCTCCGCCCCAGCCGTCGGGTCTCGCTGGCCGGCCTCCTCACGGCCGCCCTGCTAGCGACTCCCCTGATCGCCGTCAGCACTCCGGCAGCAGCCCAGACACAGAATCAGGCGGTGCCCGCCTTGATCCCACAGCCCACGTCGCAGCGCGCGCTGCCGAACCAGAGCTTCACGCTGCAGCCCTGGAGCATCGTCGGCGTCGATTCGTCCGCCAAGGAGAGCCGCGCGGCCAAGAAGGTCGCCGACCAGCTCACCGCACAGCTGCGGCGCTCCACTGGCTACCGACTGCCTGTGCTGCCGGTACTGCCCGGTCTCGCGGACATCCGGCTGTCCACCAACGGTCCGGCCTCGCTCGGAGCAGAGGGCTACCAGCTGACGGCCGACCGGTCGAGGCTCAGCATCACTGCGGCGACCCCCGAAGGCCTCTACCGGGGCGTCACCACCCTGCGCCAACTCCTGCCGGCCAAGGCCGACGCAACCACGCGGCAAGCCGGTCCGTGGCGAATTGCCGGTACCACGATCGCCGACTCCCCGCGGTACGCGTACCGCGGCACGATGCTCGATGTGTCCCGGCACTTCTTCTCAGTGGCCGAGGTGAAGCGCTACATCGACCTCTCCTCGCTCTACAAGCTGAACAAGCTCCACCTGCACCTCGCCGACGACCAGGGCTGGCGGATCCAGGTCGACAGCTGGCCGCGGCTCACGACGTACGGCGGCAGCCTGGAGGTCGATGGTACGCCTGGCGGGTCGTACACGAAGGCGCAGTTCGCCGAGATCGTCCGGTACGCCGCGGACCACTACATGACGGTGATCCCCGAGATCGACACCCCCGGTCACACCAACGCCGCTCTGGCGTCTTACGCGGAACTGAACTGCGACGGAGTGGCACCGCCGCTCTACACCGGCACCGACGTGGGCTTCAGCTCGCTCTGTGTCGCCAAGGACGTCACCTACAAGTTCCTGGACGATGTGTTCCGTGAGGTCTCGCAGCAGACTCCCGGCGACATCGTGCACCTCGGTGGGGATGAGGCGCACTCGACGCCGCACTCCGACTACGTCAACTTCCTGCCGAAGGCAGCGTCATCCATCACGAGGCAGCACAAGCGAGTGATGGGCTGGCAGGAGATCGCTGACACCCCGCTACCGGCCGGCAGCATCGCGCAGTACTGGGGTACTGACGACGAGCGCTCGCAGGAGCTGGCCCGCAAGGCGGCAGCGCAGGGCGCCACGGTCGTGATGTCCCCGGCCAACAGGGCTTACCTGGACATGAAGTACGACGCCAGTACGCCGTACGGGCAGGACTGGGCCGGTCTGGTCGACGTCAAGACGGCGTATGACTGGAACCCGTCGACACTCGTCCCGAACCTGCCGGCGAAGGCGGTGGCGGGCGTCGAGGCGCCGATCTGGACGGAGACGCTGGATAACCTCGACAAGCTCGAGTACATGGCCTTCCCGCGTCTGCCGGGCATTGCCGAGCTCGGCTGGTCCCAGGCGTCCTCGCACGACTGGAACACCTACAAGGTTCGCCTGGGCGCCCAGGGCTCGCGGTGGGACGAGCTGAGCGTGAACTTCTACCGCGCTCCGGAGATCGACTGGCACTGAGCACGACCAGCACTGAAAGCTTTGGGGAGTCCCGGTTCTTCACCGGGGCTCCCTTGCTCGTTCTGGGGGCTACTCGCGGCGCAGTACGCGGTCGACCAGCCAGGCGGTGTCATGGTCGAGGTCCTGCTCGGCGACGATGAGCTGCGTCGGCTCGGCATCGGCGTGCTCGCGCAGCTCGAGGCGGTAGACGTACCGGTCGGGCTGTGGGCGGCCGGATCCGAGCTGCCCCGGATCCAGTGCCTGGACTGCCTGCTCGAGCCGTTCGCTGTCCGGTTCGGCCGCGGTGTCGAGCTCTCCCTGCGCGACCAATCCGGCGAATCCGCCGCTGCGTACCACTTTGAGGATCAAGTCCAGCCTCCGTCTCACGTCGTACGGCCACTTTTGCCTGCCGTCCAACTGTTGTCCAGGCGCGCGCGACACGCCGACAGAATTGACCGTGCCCGGCGGGCAACTACCCGGCGTACAGGGCCTGTTGTCCTTCCTTGTCTCGCGACGGAATCGCTTGCGGGAGCGGGACGCGCGAAGAAACAGCAGGTCGGCGCGGGTTTCGTTGTCTTCCGGCCGGGCCACGCCAGGTCCGCCGCTGCCCGCTCGCCCTGCCACGAGGTGGATACGCAGCGTGGCGGCCGGCGACTTTCCGCGACACGTGTTCCCGATCACCCCCCACACAGAGCCTGAGATCGGCTACAGTTATCGCGTTGCAGTTTTGGACTCCCACTGACTTTTGCTGTGCTGTACGGCCGGTTTCGTCGTCTGGGGCCTTTCGGCGACACGCGGTTCATGAGGTGTGGATCGCGTCTTGTTACAAGCCATCAAGGAGATAGACAACAATGGCTGTCGGTACTGTCAAGTGGTTCAACGCTGACAAGGGCTTCGGCTTCATCACCCCGGATGACGGTGGCGCGGACGTGTTCGCGCACTACTCGGCCATCCAGACCTCGGGCTTCCGCTCGCTGGACGAGAACCAGCGCGTCGAGTTCGAGATCACCCAGGGCCAGAAGGGCCTGCAGGCGGAGAACATCCGCCCGATCTGATCTTCGGATCAGCCTTCTGAACAACTGAAAAAGAGAGGGCCACACACCATTTGGTGTGTGGCCCTCTTCAGCGTTTCGGCCGGGGTACATTTCCGGGAGCGACCGCGAGGAGACCGATGACCGACGACCCCCACGCCCACTACCTCCGCGAGGACGAGGACGCCGGCGAGCGGCTCGACCGCCAGTGGAACGAACTCCTGCAGGAGCTCCGGCTGGCCCAGACCGGCACCCAGATCCTGTTCGCGTTCCTGCTCAGCATCCCGTTCACCAACCGCTTCCAGGAAGCGGACGCGTTCACCCACGACGTCTTCGCCGGCACCTTGATCACCAGTGCGCTCGCGGTCGGCCTGTTCCTGGCGCCGGTGTCGTTCCACCGGATCCTGTTCCAGAAGAAGATGCGGGACCGGATGATTCCGATCGCCGGCCGGATGGCGGCGGGCGGCCTGTTCTTCCTCATCCTGGCGATCAGCAGCGGCGTCCTGCTCGCGATCGACGTCGTACTGTCCCGGACCGCCGCCTTCGTCGTCGTCGCGATCGTCCTCGCCTGGTTCGTCTTCTTCTGGTACGTCGTACCGCTGTACGTCCGGCGCTCTACCCGCGCAGCCGGGGAATGACCTCGGCGGCTACCTCTTCGAGCACATCCTCCGTACCGCCGTACACGCCATCGGCGCGAGGCCAGTGCGTGATCACGTCGGTGAAGCCCAGCTCGGCGGCCCGGCCGGCCGCATCCTCGAAGGCGGCCGCGCTGCTCAGGGCATACCTGGCGTTGTCCAGCGAGAGGTAGCGATCGAGCGACTTCCCGTCGAGGACGTCGTCCAGCCGGCCGCAGAGTTCGGCGACCCCGGCGAACCAGGACTCGTACCCGTCGTGCTTCTGGCCGGTGGTGACCCAGCCAGCGCCGTACTTGGCGGCCAGGCGAAGAGAACGTGGGCCGTTGGCGGCCATGATGAACGGGACGCGGGGTTGCTGGACGCAGCCCGGCAGCGTGCGGCCGTTGCGCGTCTCGAAGTACTCGCCTTTGTAGTCGACGCCGTCCGTGGTCAGCAGCGTGTCCAGCAGGTCGACGAACTCGGTCAGCCTGTCGACCTTCTGCCGCGGGCTCAGGTCATCGCCGCCAAGGATGATCGTGTCGATGCCGCCGCCGGCGCCGATCCCGCAGAGGAACCTGCCGGCGGAGATGTCGTCCAGCGCGAGGATCTCGCGGGTGAGCGCCAACGGGTGCCGGAAGTTCGGCGAGGTGACGAAAGTGCCGAGCTTGATCGTCGACGTGACGAGCGCGGCCGCGGTGAGAGTTGGTGTGGTGCCGTACCACGGGGAGTCCTGCAGGCCGCCCCAGGTGAGGTGGTCGTAGGTCCAGGCGTGGTCGAAGCCGAGCTCCTCCGCGCGCCGCCATTTCGGCGCCGCCTCCGACCAGCGGTACTCCGGCAGGATCGTGATTCCGAATCGCATGCCTCGCACAGTAGCCGGACGGCATACCTGGTTTGATGAGAGCTGGGAATAAATTGATGGTTCAACTACATTGGGGAAGGTAAGACTTCTTCGAGAGGCAGGACCGCCATGACAGTCGAGATCAGCCGGACGCCGGTGCTGTATCTGAGCCACGGCGCGCCACCGCTGGCGGACGACCGTGTGTGGACCAAGGAACTCGCCGCCGTCTCGGCCGGGATCGCCAAGCCGACCGCGATCCTGATCGTGTCCGCGCACTGGGAGGCTGCCCCGCTGACCCTCGCCGCGACGGAAACCGTGCCGCTACTCTACGACTTCTGGGGCTTCCCCGACCGGTACTACGAAGTGCAGTACGCCGCCCCGGGTGCGCCGGAACTCGCCGACCAGGTGCGGAAATTGCTGCAGTCCCCCGGCACTCCCGTGTACGACGACCCCTCGCGCGGGCTGGACCACGGGGCCTACGTGCCGCTGAAGGAGATGTATCCCGACGCCGACATACCGGTGTTGCAGGTGTCGATGCCGACGCTCGATCCGACCGCGCTGTTCGAGATCGGGCGCAAGCTCGCACCGCTGCGCGACCAGGGCGTGCTGATCGTCGGCAGCGGGTTCACCACTCACAACCTGAGCGCGATCAGCCTCAGCGGCCGGCCGGACGGGCCCGCACCGAGTTGGTCCGTGGAGTTCGACGACTGGGCGCAGCGGGCGCTGGCCGCGCAGGACCTGGACTCGCTGATCGACTTCCTGCACAAGGGCCCGGCGGCCGGGATCGCGCATCCGCGGACCGAGCACTTCGCCCCGCTCTTCGTGTCGCTGGGTGCGGCGGAGAACTCACTCGGTACGGCGGAGACCGTCGTGGACGGCTTCTGGTACGGCCTCTCGAAACGTTCCTGGCAGCTCGGCTAACACTTTGCGTCCGAAGAAGCGAGGGTCCTGCCCCACGATGTTTCGGACGCAAGGGGTGGTGCCAGGGGTCAGCGGGGTGGGGTCGGGAAGGTGGCGAGGGTGGTGGTGCCGATGCTGCCGAGCCAGACCTTTCCGTCCCGCTCGCGTACGCCGGTAGGCATGTGGAAGTCGGCATGCTTGCCGCGGAGGTCGTGGACCAGGTTGCCGTCGTCGTCGTACGCCTGGATCTCGATGATGTCGGCAGCCTTCGGCTTCACCGCCTCGGGGAGAGCCCAGACGACCTTCCGTAGTACCGGCTGTTTCGGCAGCAGGAAATCGAGCAGGGTGTTGCGCGGCGAACCGATCGCGACCCAGATGAGACCGTCCGAACCGCGGGCGATGTTGTCGGGCAGACCCGGCACCGACGCGACGAGTACGGGCTCGGCGTCGGGGTTGGTCAGGTCGAGCTTGTACAGGCCGTAGCTCCCGGTTTCGGCGTAGAACAAGGTGTTGCGGTCGCCGCTCAGCGCGACCCCGTTCGGGAACGGCCGCCCGGTGGCGAGCCTGGTCAGCTCGCCGTCCGGTGTGAGGCGATAGACGCTGCCGGTAGCGGAGTGCTCCAGCAGATCGGCCATCCACTCGGCGACGCCGTACCGCGTGGACGAGTCGGTGAAGTAGATCGTGCCGTCGGGCAGGACGTCCGCGTTGTTGCAGAACTTCATCGGCCGGCCGTCGACCTCATCGAGCAGCGTCGCGAGACGGTTGTCCTTGTCGAGCGTCAGCAGACCGCGGTCGGCATCGCAGACCAGCATCTTGCCGTCCGGCAGCCATTCGAGCCCGAGCGGCCTGCCGCCGGTGTCGGCCAGCGTGGTGATCGTGCGGCCGTCGGCGCTGACCCGCAGGATCCGCCCGTCCAGCAGCCCGGTGACCACACTGCCGTCCTCGTCGATCAGCACGTCCTCGGGACCTTCGCCCGGCAACGCCACCACCTCGACATCAAGCGCTCGCGGCTGCCTTACCGGCGGCACAGGCGGCGGATTCCAGCGAACCGGGGCGATACGCGACTTCGGGCTCATGCCCAGACAGTAACCATCCAGCACCGATCCGTCAGGCCGCACACCATCGTCAACCAATCGGTTGACACTCATCGCCTGGAGACCTAGGGTCATCGTCAACCAAGCAGTTGAGGTTCGGGGGCTGAGATGAGTGACCCGCTGACGCAGGTGTTCGCGGCCCTGGCCGATCCGACCAGGCGCGACCTGGTGGCGCGGCTGACCGACGGCGACGCCACCGTGGGGCAGTTGGCGGCGCCGTACCGGGTGAGCGTGCAGGCCATCTCGAAGCACCTGAAGGTGCTCGAACAGGCCGGCCTGGTCAGCCGCTCCGCGGAGAGCCACCGCAGCCCGGTGCACCTCGAGGCGGAGGTCTTCGACCTGATGACGAAGTGGATCGAGCGCTACCAGCAGCGGGCCGAGGCCCGGTACGAGCGGCTGGACGCCGTACTGGCGGAGATGGACGACGAGGCGGCCGGGCACGACCCGACGCGCGAGGAGACAGCATGATCGACACAGTGAAGAAGGCGGTGATCGAGGCGGATCCGGCGCTCCCGATCATCCGCGTCACCCGGGACTTCGCGGCCACCCAGGCCCAGCTGCTTCGGGCCCACACCGACCCGGAGCTGTTCGTCCGGTGGGTCGGTCCGGACGGGATGACGACCACCGTGGACCGCTGGGACGCCAGCACCGGCGGCAGTTGGCGCTACGTCTCCACCCGGGACGGGATGGAGTTCGGCTTCTACGGCTGCTTCCACGAGGTCCGGCCGGACCGGATCGTGCAGACCTTCACCTGGGAGGGCGACCCGGACGGAGTCTCGCTGCAGACGCTCGAATTCGAAGACCTCGGCGACGGCCGCACCCGGCTGCGCACCCAGTCGCTGTGCGACAGCTTCGAGAGCCGGGACGCCTGGCTGCGCAGCGGGATGGAGATCGGCATGGATCAGGGCTACGCCAAGCTTGACGTTTTACTCGCCTCCGGTGAGATCGCCGGGACCGTCGAAGGAGTAAAGGCATGACTCTCCCCACTAGCCCGGCCGAGCGTCATCGCGCGGTGGCCGCCGAATTCACCGCCCGGGTGCAGGACGCGTCCGACTGGGACGCGCCGGCTCCGGTAACCGGATGGCGCGCGCGGGATGTGGTCGGCCACCTGGTCGAGTGGTTCCCGGGCTTCCTGAAGAGCGCGACCGGCCTGGTGCTCGACCACGGCCCATCGCCGGAGGAAGACCCGGTCGCAGCCTGGCAGGTACACGCCGACGCGGTGCAGCGGCTGCTCGACGGGCCGGAGGCGGCCACCCCCTTCCGGCATCCGATGGTGGGCGAGCTGCCGCTGCCGGATGCGGTTGACCGGTTCTACACCTCGGACGTGTTCATGCACACCTGGGACCTGGCCCGCGCCACCGGCCAGGACGAGCGGCTCGACCCGCAGACCTGCGCTGACCTGCTCGCCGGGATGGCGCCGATCGAGGAGCTGCTGCGGTCCTCGGGGCAGTACGGGCCTGCCGTGCCGGTGCCGGACGACGCCGACGTGCAGACCCGCCTGCTCGGCTTCATCGGTCGCGACCCGCTGCGCGGCAGGGAATGACGTTCACCACGTGATGGCAGGCGGGGCGTACGTGCTGACCTTTGGATCCGTGTCCGCCCGACCACCACCCTGGGCGCTTCTTACTCGCCGGTGACACCGTCCAGGCGTTCGCGGAGTAGGTCGGCGTGGCCGTTGTGGCGGGCGTATTCCTCGATCATGTGGGTGAGCACCCAGCGCAACGAGTAGCGCTGGCCTTCGTCCTCACCGACGGTGCCTGGGTCCAGGTCTGCGATCGCGGCGCGCGCCTGGTCGACCGCAGCGTCGTAGCGGCGGAGGTCGTCGGCGTACCTGGCTGGGTCGAGGTCTGTCCAGGATGCCGCGGGTGTCTCGGGCGAGTGGTACGGGTAGCCGGCGGGCTTGTCGGTGAAGGTGCCGACGAACCAGCCGAGCTCGTCCTCGGTGACGTGCCGGATCAGCCCGTGCAAGGTCATCGGCGACGGTGCGATCGCGGCGGTGCCCAGTTGCTCGGGGGTCAGGCCGTCGCACTTCCAGCCGAGGGTGGCGCGCTGGAAGTCGAGGAACGCGACCAGCGTCTCCTTTTCCCCTGCCTCGGTGGGCGGGTCGGGTCGTCAATGCAGCTCCATGACCGGAAACCTATCCGCCCACTCCGACAATTCCCGACCGCGTTGAACTCCGCTGACACCGCCTCCCGATGTGTGCGAGTGATCGACTCGCAGCGGGTGACCAGCACCGGGCGTTGTCAGTAAGACCTCGGGGCGAGGCCGGGAGTGGCTTCTGGTGGGACGGAGTACGGGACTGGGTCGGTGGCGCCTAGCAGGCGGCGGGTCAGGGTGTCGCGGGCGGAGAGGAGATCCTCGGCGGCGGCGCGGAGTTCGGCGTCGCCGGGGCGGGAGTTGTTCTCGGCGCCCAGGAGTACTGCCCGGCGTACGAGCTCCTTGGCGAACGACGCCGTGGTGCCCTCGGTCATCGCGACCACCTCGTCGACGACCTCGGGACCGAGCTCCAAGGCCGGCCCGTAGAGCGAGAGCAGCCGTGCACGACCGGGAGCGTCGGGCAGCGGGATCTCCACCGCGAGATCGACCCGGCCGGGGCGCTGGCTCAAGGCCGGCTCCAGCAGGTCGGCGCGGTTGGTGGTGAGCAGGAAGGCGACGTCCGCCTCTTCGGTCAGGCCGTCCATCTCGTTCAGCACCTGGAAGAGCAGCGGCCCTCCCCCATGGCCGTGATCCCGGGCCTCCGCTACCAGGTCGCAGTCCTCCAGCACCACCAGGGCCGGCTGCAGCATTCGCGCCAGCCCACAGGCCTCCGAGATGTACCCGATGCTCGTGCCCGCCAGCAGCACCACCGTGAACTCGGGCAGCCGCGACAGCAGGTACCGCACGGTGTGTGTCTTTCCAGTCCCTGGCGGTCCGTACAGCAGCACGCCGCGACGCAGGTGCTGGCCGGCTTCGAGCAGTACTTCGCGGTGTTCCGCGATGCCGATCACCTCGCGCTCGACGCGTTCCAGTACACCGTCCGCGAGCACCACGTCGTCCCGGGAGATCCCTGGCCGCGCATGCAACCTGAACGGCCCAACGCCGGCACCGAACTCGTGCCCCTCGAACGACACTACCTGGCCCCGGAACACGTTGTGCTGAAGGATCAGAGCGGGCAGCTCCCCGAGGAAGCGCTCTCCGGCTTCCTTGCTGGTAGCAATGACCTCCAACTGCACCCCAGAACGTCCGTACTGCGGGTTGGCAGCTCGCAGCAACGCGACGTACCGGTCATCGCCTTGCCGGCCGAGGTAGAAGCCGAAGGCGACGCAATCCATCTCCTGGTCGACCGCGATCGAGACTCGCTGATAATCCACCGAGCCGATGCCGTACCGGCGGTGGGCCGAGACCTCCAGCAGTTCCGAGAACGAGTAGTGGTTGCGATCGGAACCGGCCAGGCCGATCACCTCGAAGTCGTCGAACCACGCCTCCACCGCGAGCTGGACGTTCGGCAGGTCGAAGGAGCTGAACGTCGCCGCCACCACCGGAAGCTCTTCGGGATCCACCCCGAGATGCGCCAGCAACCGCTCTCTGACACTCTCCCGCGCGTTCTCGGCCGGAGCGTTCTGCATCCGCTCGAGGAACCCGCTGAACAACCGCGCGAACTCCGCAACCTCATCCGGCTCGTCCACGGAACCCCCTTGATCCCGCGCGCCGGCGGCCCGGCACGCAGGATCAACCTTCGTCGCTCCAGGGGTCAGCCCGCGGCCCGCCAACTGGACGGCATCCCAGCGACACCCACCGAATGCCGGTGCCCGCCGTTGCTGTCCATCAGCCAGATCACCGGCTTGACGCCGAGCCCGGGGACATCGTTGTTGTACGTGCCGGACCCTCGGCCGTAGGCCAGCCAGCGCCCGTCCGGCGACCACACCGGGCTCAGCTCCTGCACGTTCGGCGTGTTCGTGAGCCGCCGGATCGCGCCGGACGAGATGTCGACCAGCCACAGGTCACCTAGGGCCTCGACCGCGAGCTGGTTGCGCTTCGGGTTCCAGGCCTGCCGGTAGGCGCCCGGCAGCGGGATGATCTTGAGCGTGGTCGCGCCGTCCGCGCTGTAGATCCGGAGATCGTTGAACGTCGACGTCGAGAACCGATGTCCGTTCGGCGCCCAGGACGGGACCAGATCGTTGCTGTCGTGCGCCCCGGTGAGATCGGACCAGCCGCCTGCGTAGCCGTCCTTGCTGACCGACCAGATGTCGCCGCCGACCTCGCCGACGATCGACTGGCCATCGGGAGACCAGCGCGGGTACGCGGGACCGGACCCCCCATCGACCAGCCACCGGTCGTCGCTGCCGTCGGACGCCATCGTGCGGAAGCTGAACCCGTCGATGTAGGCGATCCGGCTGCCATCGGGCGAGTAGTCGGGCGACGCGCCGAAGAACGCCGTCCGGCCGGTGTCCCGCACGTCGTGCCCGGTCGGCCGCACGCTCTGAATCTTGGCGCCTCCGCCCGCCGCGTCATCGAGGGCGAGGTACAGGATGCGCCCGCCCGGCGCCGGCGGCGCGGCGTACGAGGTGCCTGGTACCAGCACTAGTACTGCGGCCACTGCCGCGGCGAACCACGGTCGATATCTACGCATGACAAGCCCCTTCGCCGAGTCCGCGGAGATCGCGGCTACCAGACTCGATGCGCTGGTGGGCGCAGAAGTTGCGGGGACCAGCAGAAGTTGCCGGGACCAGCTGATCGGCTGGGTTTACCCTGGCTGGCATGGGTCCGGGGGGACTCGCTGACGGAGGGGGATCTGATGCGGCGTGCTGTGGTGACTGGTGGGGCTGGGTTTCTCGGGTCGCATCTGTGTGAGCGGCTGTTGGATGACGGCTATCAAGTCATCTGTCTGGACAACTTCGTCACCGGTAGCCCGGCCAATGTGGAGCATCTGCTCGAATCGGCTGACTTTCGGATGGTGCGGTGTGATCTGGTCGACTACATCCACGTGCCGGGACCCGTCGACCTGGTGCTGCACTTCGCTTCGCCGGCCAGTCCGGTCGACTATCTGCAGTTGCCGATCGAGACGCTCACCGTCGGCGCGATCGGGACGTTGCACGCTCTCGGACTGGCGCGGGAGAAGGGCGCACGCTTCATCCTCGCGTCGAGTTCGGAGACGTACGGCGACCCCCGCGAGCACCCGCAACGCGAGGACTACTGGGGACACGTCAATCCGGTCGGACCGCGCGGCGTGTACGACGAGGCGAAGCGGTACGCCGAGGCGCTGACGATGGCGTACCGGCGTGCGCACGGCGTGAACACCGGGATCGCCCGGATCTTCAACACCTACGGCGAACGGATGCGCCCGGGCGACGGCCGCGCGATCCCGGCCTTCGTCACCCAGGCGATCCGGGGCGTCCCGCTGACCATCGCCGGCGACGGCAGCCAGACCCGATCCGTGCAGTACGTCGGCGACCTGGTCGAGGGAGTCAGCCGGTTCGCGGCCTCCGACCACCCGGGTCCGATGAATCTGGGCAACCCCGACGAGCTGACGGTGCACGAGATCGCCACCAGGATCCGCGCCCTAGTCGGTTCGTCGTCGGAACTCGTCTACATCCCACGGCCCGAGGACGACCCGATGGTGCGCCGACCCGACATCGCGCTGGCGACCAAGGTGCTCGATGGTTGGGAACCTCGTACCGGCTTCGACGAAGGCATCGCCCGCACGATCGCCTGGTTCCGGACGGCGCTAGACCCGGATGGCGGTCAGGAACAGGTTGGCCGACCGGAAGAGCGAACCGTCGACCCGCAGCGGAGCATCGAAGAGAGCCCGCGCTCGTTGCGGAGCGAGTAGCGCCGGAATCTGCAGGAATCGCCAGAACAGATTGGCGCCGTCCCTGGACTGCGGCTGAAACCCTGCCTGGCCAAGCAGTTCCAGCAGATCCTCGGCCCGGTAATTGGTGTGCTCCGACCGCTCCCAGGCCATGTCACCACGCAACCCGTCCGACGAATCCTCGAACCGCTGCCGGTAGACCTCTCGCCCGAACCGGGCCGCGTACACCGCGCGATGCAGCCTCGGCAGCCGCAGTTTCGCGTTGTCCGGATCGAGGAACGAGAACACGTGCCGCGCCGGCACCGTCAGCACGAGCAACCCACCAGGGCGTAGTACCCGCCGAACCTGGGACAGCGTGGCCTGATCGCTGCGGGTGTGCTCGATCACGTCGAGCATGGTCACCGAGTCGAAAGACTCATCCGCGAAGGGCAACTCCTCCCCCACTCGAACCAGGCGCTGCCCGGGGCGCTCGGCACCGATCGAGGTGAGGTAGCCCGGATGCGGGTCGGCTCCGACTACCTGCAGCGCAGTACGGTCCGTCAGCGCTGACAGGAAGGTCCCGTCGCCAATGCCGAGATCGAGGTGCCGCCCCGTCCGTGATCGCAGTTGCTCGAAAGCCCAGGCATAGCGAGCCGTCGGATGCTTCCGGAACGGGTTGTCCGAGGCAACAACACCGACGGTCGCATCCATCAGGTCTTCCAGCGCGGCTTCGTTGACGTCAGCAAGTGGTTTGGTTGCTGCCAGCAACTGCACCGAACGCTCCGGGTGCACCCGGACCCGCTCAGAAAGATCAGAGAGCGCTCCCCACAACGCGACCACCGTCCCGCGCGGCTCCTCGGCGACGAGGTATTCGACCTGGTGGTCGTTGCGCATCTCACCGCGCGCCGCCTCCCGCGCGATCGCGATCGGCACCTTGCCCATCCGTTGCACCAGCCGCACCGTGTTGCCTGCATGCGTGATCACCACGTCTGCCGACGCAAGCCGCCGTACGGTCTCCTCGTAGCCGATGAAGGGAGCGTGCTCGCACGGCGGAACCACAGTCGACGTACCGGTCTGGATGAACACGTCATGATCGGCGCACAACGCCGTACAGGCAGCGATCAGCCGGTCGAAAGGCCACGGCCCCATCCCCACCGTGACGAAGACGTTGAGGCGGCTCAATAGAGTTCACCGACATTCACGGCGCGACGGTGCCGGGCCAGCAACTCAGGGTGCTGGACGACCACCTGGCTCGCCAGCGTGGCGCAGAGCCGGGCCGCGAGCCCGGGCTTGCCGATCACGTTGAACGTCTCCACCCACACGGCCGGCACTCGGGCCACGCGGGCGGCCAAGAAGTACGGCACCGCGACTCCACTCCCAGCTGACACCACCAGCTCGATTCCCGTACTACGCAACACCGCTCGCGCGCGCAGCACAGCCCGCACCAGCTCGACGACCTGGCTCGGACGAAGCTCTGGCTCCCACCGAACGTCGTACGCGGCCAGTAACTCAGCCGTATCCGGCGCCTCCACCGACACCCACGACACCTCGTGTTTGCGCCACCACGGGCGCAACGCGAGTACGTCGAGCAGCACTCCCCCGCTGCTCGACACCAACAATGTCCGCCGGCCCCCCTGCGTCATCCGGTCATGGTAATCGGGATCTGCGCGGGATACAGTTCCCGCAACGTGGCATCGGGGGGCCTGCCGCGGATGGGGGGCACTAGGGGGGAGCCGTCATGGCCACGAGCCGTTCGGTGGTGCTCGTCGGTGGATCGGGATTCGTCGGGTCCGCGGTGCGCGAGCATGCCCGTACGACGGGCCGCCACATCGCCGTCGTCGACAGACGGCCTCCGCTGGACGACAGCGAGTTCCATCAACTGGACCTGCTCACCGACCCACCGGTTCTTCCCGAAGGCCGGGTCGTTCTGCTGGCCGGCAACAGCGATCCGCGCTCGGCCCACCCGTGGCAACTCGTGCTCGACAACGCCTTGGCCACTGCCCGGTTGCTGCCCGCGCTCGCGAATCGCGACGTCACACTGATCTCCTCCGCCGAGGTCTACGGCCGCGCACCCGCTCCCTTGACGGAGCAGTGCGAGCTCCCACTGGACGATGCAGCCCTCACCGACTGGTGCGACAAGGCCATCCAGCTGGCCCAGAGCCCTTGCCCGCCATGGCTCGCGGCCCCGCTCTGCCGTGAGCTCGCCGAAGCCGATCCGACCGGCCGTTGGGTCTATGGTCTGGCGAAGCGAGCGCAGGAGTTGCTCGCCGCTTCGGTGGTTCCGGCCAACCGGCTGACGATCTTCCGGGCGGCCAATCTGTTCGGCCACGGACAGGACCGGGTCGTTGCCCGCATCACCCGTCGCGCCCTGGTCGGCCTGCCGATCCGCGTCACCGACAGCGTGCGGACCTTCGTCGCCGCAAGCGACCTGGCCACCGCCGTACTGCGGGAAGATGTCGCGGGCCTGATCAACGCGGGCACCGGCAAGTTGCGACTCACCGACCTGGCCAAGATCGTGCTCGAAGAACTGGATCTCGACCTGCCGGTGGAAGTGCTGCCTTCACCTGCCGACGACAGCACCGGCGACCTCGACGTCAAGACCTTCCTCCGGATGCTCGACGTGGTCGAGGATCACCATCTCGTCTCGACGCTGCGATCCTTCGTCCGCAAGCTCAGTCGCGAGGTGGTGCCACAGTTCAGCCCGCCCCTTCCGGTCGTCATTCCGCCGCTGCCGTTCGCGCCAGATCGCGTGGCAGCCCGCTCCGCCTCGGCGCTGCAGTCCGGCGTACTGAAGAGTGGCGGCCCGTTGACCACCCGGCTCGCGGAGTTGCTGAGCGAGCGACTGGAGCTGACCGACCAGCACACCTTGCTGGCAACGGCATCCGGTACGGCGGCGCTGCGACTCGCAGTACTGGCCGTGGCCGGTCCGGCTTCGCCCGGGCAAGTCGCCGTGCTGCCATCCTTCACCTTCGTCGCCACTGGGGAAGCCCTTGCGCAGCTCGGCTACAAACTTCGCTTCTGCGACGTCGATCCACTGACCTGGACCCTCGATCCACAATCACTGGAGACGGCCTTGAGGCCCGGCGATGTCAGCCTGGTAGTTGCCGTCGACACCCTTGGCGCACCTGCGGACTACCCAGCACTTCGAACGATCTGCGACCGGTACGGCGTTCAGCTGGTGGCCGACTCGGCCCCTGCCCTCGGCAGCACCACCAACGGTCGGCCGGTCGGCAGCCAGGCGGATGCGCACTCGTTCTCGATGAGCTTCGCCAAGGTGGTCTCGGCAGCCGGAGCCGGCGGCTTCGTCGTCATCCCGTCGGATCGCCTGGAGAGGTTGATCCGGCCGGTCGACTGGACGAGATCGTCGATGCTCGGCGAGGTGCATGCCGCCGCGGCGGTCGACCTGGTCGAGCGCCTGGACATTCTGGTTGAACGCCGCCGGAGAGTGGCAGAAGCCTATGCCGAGTTGATCCCGGCAGCGATCCCCCAGCAGGTGCTGCCCGGCGATGAGCACGCCTGGGTCCACTGGGTGGCTCGCTTCCCCGACCGTGACCGGTTGGCAGAGGAGCTCGGCCGCAGAGGAGTGGGCACGAAGCCGTACTACGCGCCCGTGTTGCACAGCCAAGACTGGCAGGGCCACGCAGAACCCGCCGTCGAGCTACCGGTGACCGACACATTGGCTCGGGAAGTTCTCGCGCTGCCGATGTCGTCGGAGATGAACCCGGCCGATGCGGAGCGGGTGGTCTGCGCAGTACTGGGGATCACGCAGTCCGGCGGCCGATAACGAGCAACTGCTTGCCGAGATCCGCGAGCTCCGGGAAGTCGGCCATCACGCGTTCCTGACCGAGCTGACGGTCGTAGTCGGCGTTCAACGCGCTCACCAGGTCATCGCGGCCGATGAGGCTCGCGCCGACGAGCAACCCCGAAGTACTGGTCACTTCCAAGCCTGCTTGGACGAACGCGCTGCCCAGCCTCGCCACGTCGAGAAGGTGCAGATCGGCCTCCTGGTCGTCGATGCGCCACACACCGCGCCGGCTGTAGAGCCGTTCCATCGCCTCACCGCCCTTGTCGGCGCGGACGAGCTCGACCACGAGCCCGAACAGCGAGTCGACCAGCACGCACAACACACCGCCCGGCCGAAGCCAGGCCGCGCAGTGGGCGATCGTCGCGGCCGGATCGGCCGTGTACTGCAAGGAGCCCATGGCAACTACCGCGTCCACGTTGCCGGCCGGCAACGTGACCTGCTCGACCCGGTCGCGGAGCAGGGTGAAGTTCTCGTCCTGCAAACACGCGGCCCGCTCCGACATCCGGGGCGCCGGCTCGATACCGATCACCCGATGCCCCTGGCCGAGGAACCGGCGCGACCAGCGGCCGACCCCGCAACCGACGTCGATCACCACGCCGGGCGACGTACCGATGGCCTCGCAACACGCTTCCCAGGCCAGGTCGTCGTACGCCTTGCGGTGCGGCGCCGCGAAGTGATCCTCGTACGTCGCCGCGAGCGCGTCGTACAGGGAGACCGAAGATCTCATGAACCAGCCGGCGCGAGGCTTCGCAGCCCCGCGTGCCAGAGCAGGTTGTCGACGTGACTGCTCGGCCGCCAGGCGAGATTGAGCGCATAGTTGCTGCCGCAGCCCTTGCACTCCTTCTTGAAGAATCGGTCGTGGTCCTCGCGGTAACGCTGGCCGTCGATGATCTCGGCGATCGTCTTCTCCCGAACGTTGTCGTGGGCATCGTGAGCCCAGCAGCCGCCGACCTCACCAGTCGAGTGCACCATCAGCTTGAGCTGCGACTCGGCGCACGGCAGGCCGGCCTGCAGGTCGTCGTCGAAGTGGCGGCGCAAGTAGGACAGCTCGGAGAAGTGCGGCAGGTAGCGGCCGTCGGTCCGCAGCAGTTGCTCCACCTCCGCCAGCACGGAGTTGATCTGCTCCGTACCGATCCGGGTCTCCAGCGTCACCTGCCCGGCGCGGAACAGGAACGTCTTGTCGGTCGCGAGGTTGAGATAGAGCTGCACCTTCAGCCGTTGCGCCAGCCGCATCATCTCGGGCAGCGACTCGATGTTGGATCGCATCACGGTGAAGTTCATCCGGACCCGGAGCTTCAGCCGCGTGCGCTGCTCCACCAGCTCGGTCAGCCGGCCGATGGTCTTGTCGAACGACCCCTCGACGCCACGGATCCGCTCGTGGATCTCCGCGTCGGGCCCGTCGACCGAGATGTTGAAGCTGCGGACGCCGGCTTCGAGCACCGCGGTACGGCGTCTCTCGTCCAGCAGCACCGCGTTCGTGTTGACGTGCAGATTGCGGATGCCACGGCTGTAGGCGTAGGCCATCAGCTCCGGGGCGTCGCGTCGTAGCAGCGGTTCGCCGCCGGTGAAGTTGGCCTTCACGATGCCCATCGCGGCGAGCTGGTCGATCACGTCCCGCCACTCGGCGC
The DNA here is from genome assembly GCF_014217565.1 of Kribbella qitaiheensis. Lineage (NCBI taxonomy): Bacteria > Bacillati > Actinomycetota > Actinomycetes > Propionibacteriales > Kribbellaceae > Kribbella > Kribbella qitaiheensis. The sequence goes on along the minus strand of NZ_CP043661.1, from coordinate 828,785 downwards.
CGTCGAGCTCCTTGCGGGTGACCGTCCGCCAGCAGGCGCAGCTGACGCACTTCAGGTTGCAGTTGTCGGTCAGGAACAGCTCGGCCGCAAGCGGCTTGACATGCAGGCGCGGACGGAGATGTTCCTTGATGGCAAGCCTGCTGAAGAAGACAGCAAGCCTGGCCCTGTCCGCCCAGGGCCGTACCGGCAGAACTCGCACGGCTACCGCCGGCCTTTTGATCGCCGACGTGATTGTTCGATGCGCATGCTGAAGGCCCCTCCCCCTCGACAGCTACATCGACCGTAGAGCAGATCCGTTACGCGCGCCGCACCTTCGCGGCGATCCGATTCAGGTCAGCGGCCGGCCGCCCGGATCGTGACCGTACCGGAGGATCCTCCGAAACGGCGTATAGGATTCAGGTCATGACATCGACCGATTCCACGCCCCGTCCGTACAGCGCCTTCCCGGTCCGGATCGGCCTCCAGGTCCAGCCCCAGCACGCCTCGTACGGCGACATCCGGCGTACCGTCGCGGCGGCCGAGGAGATCGGCGTCGACGTGGCGTTCAACTGGGACCACTTCTACCCGCTGTCCGGTGAGCCCGACGGCCTGCACTTCGAGTGCTGGACGATGCTCGCGGCCTGGGCCGAGGCGACCGAGCGGGTCGAGATCGGCGCGCTGGTGACCTGCAACACCTACCGCAACCCCGACCTGCTCGCCGACATGGCGCGCACCGTCGACCACATCAGCGACGGCCGGCTGATCCTCGGCATCGGCTCCGGCTGGTTCGAGCGCGACTACGACGAGTACGGCTACGAGTTCGGTACCGCGGGTGGCCGGCTCGACGCGCTCGGTGAGGCGCTGCCGCGGATCGAGCAGCGCTGGGCGAAGCTCAACCCGGCGCCGACGCGGGACATCCCGGTGCTGATCGGTGGCGGTGGCGAGAAGAAGACGCTGAAGCTGGTGGCGCAGCACGCGACCATCTGGCACGGCTTCGGCGACGCCGAGACGATCGCGCACAAGCACGCCGTACTGGACGGGCACTGCGCGACGATCGGCCGCGACCCGGGCGAGATCGAGCGCTCGACCGGCGTCGGCGGCAAGACGCCCGACCAGATCGGCAAGTCGCTACTCGACGTCGGCACCCGCCTCTTCACCGTCAGCGTCTCCGGGCCCGACTACGACCTCGGCCTGCTCCGCGACTGGGTCTCCTGGCGCGACGAGGTCAACCAGGCCTGAGCCCGGGTCCGCCGGTACGCCTGGCTCGCGGCGTACCGGCGTACCGGGACCTTGAACACCAACTGGGGGGTTCGGACATGAAATAGCCTGCCCGAACCCCCGAGTTGGTGTTCAAGGTGCCCACTTCCGGCCGGGCGGGCTCGGGCTGGATAAGATTTCCGGCATGTCTACGCTGCCAGCCCCCGGTTCCGTGCTGCCCATCACCCGGTGGGGTGAAGAGCCGATGCACCATCTGAACAAGCCTGTCACCGAGTTCGGCGAGGAACTGCACCAGCTGGTCGCCGACATGGTCGCGACCATGAACGCCGCCGAAGGCGTCGGGCTGGCCGCGAACCAGGTCGGCGTCGACCTGCAGCTGTTCGTCTTCGACTGCCCGGACAAGGACGGCAACCGGCACCAGGGCGTCGTCTGCAACCCGAAGCTCGAGCTGCCCGAGGGCGACGACCGCCACCTCGACGAGGGCGAGGAAGGCTGTCTGTCCCTCCCCGGCGCCTTCACCAAGTGCGCCCGCCCCGACTGGGCCCGCGTCACCGGCGTCGACGAGAACAACAACCCGGTCATCTTCGAGGGCAACGGTCTGCTCGCTCGTTGCCTCCAGCACGAGACCGACCACACCCAGGGCACGGTCTTCGGCGACCGCCTCTCCCGCAAGTACCGCAAACGCCTGTACGCCGAGGCCGAGGAGCTCGCCCCCGACTACCCCTCCGACTGGCCCGTCTCCCCAATGCTCAACCAGGAAGACGAAGCCCACGCACCCGACCAGGCCCACAACACCTGATCTGGCCAACCGCACCGGTGGTGAGACTCACCAGCGGGCCGCCTTTAGGTTGTTGGTGAGGATTTCGGTTACTGATTGCTCGGCGGTTTGGCCGGTGGTGTCTAGCCAGAGGCCTCGGTGGGGGATGTCGGAGAGGCCGGTCTGGAGTGAGCGGACGGCGTCGGCGAGGGTCATGCCGGGGCCTTGCCAGTCGCGGTAGGAGTTGGAGCCGCGGGCCAGTTCGCGTTCGATGATTGAGTCGACCGAAGGCGTCAGTACGACGAGGTGCGGCTCGGCGATGCCTTCGAACGCGTCGAGCCAGCGGGCGACGTGCTCGCCGAGGATGATGTCCGAGCAGACGAAGTCGAAGCCGGCCTCGAGGTAGTGGCGCGCCACCAGCGCGCTCGCGTCGTACCGGAGTAGCAGCTGGCGAAGCGCCTCGGGCGACGGATCCGGGGTCATCCCGACCGCGCCTGCGACCACCGCGTTGAAGTAGACGTCGCCGTCCACCGTGGCAGCCGGTGGGCCGAGGCGGCTCGCGAGCAGCGGGGCGATGGTCGACTTGCCGGCGGCCTGCATCCCGGTGATCAGTACGACTTTCTGCATGCTGGTCATCCCATCACGGCCGTCCAGCGGTTTCCGGCCGATAGGCTGCCGAAATGACTGGTACGCCGAGCGAAGCCGGGCCAAGGCGGCCTGTCACGCTCGACGACGTCGCGCGGCAGGCCGGGGTCTCCCAGCCGACCGCCTCCCGAGTCCTGAACGGGAGCGCCCGCAAGGTCGCCGAGAGCTACCGGGAGCGCGTTCTCGAGGCGGCCCGCGAGCTGGGTTACACCCCGAACCTGCCCGCCCAGGCGATGGCCCGCGGTATGTCGAGAACCATCGCGCTGGTGATCAGCCTGATCTCCGACCCGTACTTCTCCGCGATGGCCGCCGAGATCATGAAGCAGGCCGAGGTGCTCGGTCTGCACGTGTCGATCGCCGTCACCGAGCGGCAGGCCGACCGCGAGCTCGATCTCGTCCGCGAGCTGCGCGGCCAGCAGCCGAGGGCGATCATCCTGGCCGGCACCGGGTACGTCGACCCGCCGTCCGAGCAGCAGTTGATCGACGAGCTGCACCGCTATCAGGAGACCGGCGGGCGGGTAGTGCTGATCAGCCGCTCGGACCTGCCGTTCGAGACCGTCGACTTCGACAACCACGAGGGCTCGCGTCAGCTGGCCCGGGAGTTGGCCGGCCTCGGCTATCAGCGTTGTCTCGTGCTCGGCAGCGGCACTCCCCTGCTCTCTATGCAGCAACGGGTCGAAGGTTTCGTCACCGGACTGGCCGAGTCCGGCGTCGCCGACGCCGCATCGCGGGTGCGCCATCCCGGCTTCAGCTGGGCCGGGGCTCGTGAGTGCGTACTGGGTCTGGGCGACGAGGAGCTACGGGATCTGCAGTTGGTGTTCGCGGTCACCGACGACATGGCGCTGGGAGCGCTTGCTGGGTTGAGAGAGCGCGGTCTCCGGATCCCCGAGGACATCGGCGTGGCGGGCTTCGACGACATCAGCACGCTGCGCGACGTAGTACCGAAGCTGACCACCGTCCATGTCGCGCTCAACGCGGTCGCGCAGGAGGCGATCTACCGCGCGACGACGACCGACACCGCGCTCAACCGTAGGACGGTGCGGGCCTATCCCGTACTCCGCGCCAGCACCCCGCCGGTCAGCTGACTGCCGCGTCACCGGTCAGCTGGGTCCACTGACGGGTTTCTCGTCGGCTAGCGGACTTATTGAGCACCACCGGACGAACATCCCGCCAGTCGACCCACACCACCCAGCCCCGCCGATGCGGCCCGCGCTCCCGGACAGCACCATGAACTGATGTAGTAAGCCGGGTTCAGGCGCGGTGGGCTGACCAGGCTTCGGGAGTGATGGAGTAGACGGTGGCGTCGAAGGGTGTGTTGTCTTCGACGAGTTCTGTTTCGTGGTCGAAGGTCATTCCCAGGCGTTTCATCACCGCGATGCTGTTCAGGTTCGGGGTGTCGGTGATGGAGATTACGCGGGGCTCGGAGCGGTCGAGGAAGGCGTGGGCCAGCCAGGAGTTCGCGGCTTCGGTGGCGTAGCCGTGGCCCCAGTATTCGCGGGCCAGGCGCCAGCCGACCTCGAGATCGTCGGGGTACCAGGCGTCGTGCCGCATCAGGCCGCAGGCGCCGAGGAACGCGCCGTCCGAGCGGCGTTCGATGGCGAGGAATCCGATGCCGTCAGCAACAAATCGGTGGTTCGCGCCTTCGGTGATGGCGTCCGACTGCTCGCGCGTCAGCGGCTCGCCGCCGAGGTACTTCATCACCTCGGGATCGGCGTTCATCGCGGCGAAGGCCGGCTGGTCCTCTTCGCGATAAGGCCTCAGCAGTAGCCGTTCCGTCGTACGCATGGTGCACGCCTCCCCCGGCGTCCGGATCGGCTCCGACCGAGACGATCACCCTCCCGAGAGTGCCACAGCCCGACCGTCCCTGCGCGCGCTTTTCCGGCGAAGACGCCCTTCCGGCACCACGCGAGTCACCGGCCTCAGGGTGCAGCCGGGTGGGGTGGTTGACGTCAGGGGGTGGTTGGGCGGGTGGCGTAGAAGGCTACTGCTGCGGAGGAGGCGACGTTGAGGGAGTCGACGTTGCCGGACATCGGGATGCGGACTGTCACGTCTGAGCGATCGAGGACGTGTTGCTTCAGGCCGTGGCCTTCGGTGCCGAAGATCAACGCTAGCCGGTCGTGGCGCGCGGCTGCGAGTTCGTCGAGGCTGATTGAATCGTCGGTCAGCGCGAACGCCGCAGCCACGAATCCGCGATCCTGCAACGCCTGCAGGTCGCCGGGCCATGAGGTGAGTCGTGTCCACGGCACCTGGAAGACTGTTCCCATCGATACCTTCACCGAGCGCCGGTAGAGCGGATCCGCGCAGGTCGGCGTCACCAGTACTGCGTCGACGCCCATCGCTGCTGCCGCCCGGAATCCGGCGCCTACGTTCGTGTGATCGACGATGTCGTCCAGGATCGCGACCCTTGAAATCGCGGGCATCGCGTCGAGCAAGGTCTCCAGCGAGGTGGCGCTTTGACGCCGGTACGACGCCAGTGCGCCGCGGTGCACGTGGAATCCGGTGACCTGTTCGGCCAGTTCCTCTGAGACGACGTACACGGGGGTCGAAGGCCACTTCTCCAGTACGTCGGACAGCGAGTCCAGCCAACGAGGTGCCAGCAGGAACGATCGCGGCTCGTACCCCGCTTCGGCCGCCCGCCGGATCACCTTGTCGCCCTCGGCGATGAACAGGCCGTGCTCCTCCTCGAGCAACCGGCGCAGATTCACCTCCCGCAATTGCACATAGTCCGCCAGCCGTCCGTCACCGGCATTGTCCACCGACACCAGCTCAGCCATTAGCGGACCACCGCGCCAAGCGCCTGCTCGTGCGTCATTGGCGGACCAGTTTTGCGATTTCCACTACGTTGCCGATGACAACGATGGCGGGGGCGCCGATGCCTTCGGTGGACATGGCGGTGGCGATTCCAGCGAGGTCGGAGGTGATCATGCGTTGGCCGGGGAGGGTGCCGTCGGCGATTGCCGCGGCGGGAGTTGCTGCGGAGCGTCCGTGGCGGATGAGGGTTTCGGTGATCTTGGGGAGGTTTTCCACCGCCATCAGCAGGACTAGCGTGCCTTGGAGCTGGGCCAGGGCCGGCCAGTTGATCAGGGAGTCTGGGTGGCCGGGTGGGATGTGTCCCGAGACGACGGTGAACTCGTGGGTCACGCCGCGGTGCGTGACCGGGATGCCCGATACAGCGGGCACGGAGATCGAGCTGGTGATTCCCGGGACCACTGTCCAGGGCACACCCGCCTCGGCGCAGGCGATCGCCTCTTCGAAGCCGCGGCCGAAGACGTACGGGTCGCCACCCTTCAGACGTACGACGACCTTGCCCTGCTGGGCGCGGTCGACCAGGATCCGGTTGATCTCCTCCTGCTGGGCCGATCGTCCGCGGGGAAGCTTGGCCGCGTCGATCAGCTCGACGTCCGAGTGCAACTCTTCCAGCAGGGGCTGAGGTGCCAGGCGGTCCGCGACCACCACGTCCGCCTCAGCGAGCAGCCTGCGCCCGCGGACGGTGATCAGGTCCGGATCGCCCGGACCGCCGCCGACCAGGTACACGCCGGGCTTCTTGTCCAGCGAGTCACGAGCCCCGAGCGCACCGGTCCGGAGCTCCTCCAGGATCGCGTCCCGTACTGCGGCCGAGCGCCGGTGATCGCCGCCGCCCAGTACGCCGATGGTCACGTGATCGTGCTGTCCCGACGCCGGGGTCCACGCCGTAGCGCGAGCCCGGTCGTCGGACCGGACACAGAAGATCCGCCGCTCCTCCGCCTCGGCCGAAACCTGGTCGTTGACCGCGGCATCGTCCGTCGCAACCACGACGTACCAGGCACCCTCGAGATCGCCCGGCGCATATCCGCGCTCAACCCACCGCAGATCCGGATTCGTCAGCAGCCCCTCGATGGTCGGCGTGATCGCAGGCGAGATCAGATCGATCTGCGCCCCGGTCTCCAGCAACCGAGGCAGTCGCCGCTGAGCAACTCCCCCACCACCAACCACAACCACCCGCCGCCCGGTCAACACCAACCCGGACAGGTACGGCGCCTGCTCAGTCACGCGACCCCATCCCCACCGGCAGCGTCGTCTTCGCCGGAGGTTATGCCGGCGGATTCGAACGTGGCCATTTCGGCGAGGGCTCGGACGGCGCAGGTGAGGATGGGGTAGGCCAGGACTGCGCCGGTGCCTTCGCCCAGGCGGAGGTCCAGGTCGACGAGGGGTGAGAGTCCGAGGGTTTTGAGGGCGACCGCGTGGCCGGGCTCGGCTGAGCGGTGACCGGCGACGCAGTACTCGACTGCTGCGGGGTGGAACGCCTGGGCGACCAGCGCCGCGGCGCCCGCGATTACGCCGTCCAGGATCACCGGCACCTTGTGGGCGGCTCCGCCCATGATGTAGCCGGCGAGCGCGGCGTGCTCCAGACCGCCGTACGCAGCAAGTGCTCCGAGCGGGTCAGAAGCCGGTACTTCGTGCAGCGCCAGCGCCGTGGCGACGATGTCGGTCTTGTGAGCGAGCGTGGCGTCGTCGATGCCCGTCCCCCGACCAGTCACATCGGCGGCCGTCGCCCCGGTGAAGGTCGCGATCAGGGCGGCGGACGCGGTGGTGTTCGCGATGCCCATGTCACCGGTCAGCAAGCAGCGATAGCCGTCGCCGACCAGCTTTCCGGCCAGCTCGAAGCCGATTCCGATGGCGGCCCGGACCTCGTCCTCAGAGAGCGCTTTCTCGACCGAGAGATCGCGGGTCCCGGCGCGCACCTTCGCGTGCACGATGTCCAGGCCCTCCACGTCCGAGGCGACCCCGACGTCGACCACTCGCACGTCGACCCGGTTGTTGGCCGCGAACGCGTTCACCGCGGCGCCACCGGCCGCGAAGTTCGCCAGCATCGCGGCGGTCACTTCCTGCGGCCACGGGGACACGCCCTGCGCATGGACCCCGTGGTCGGCCGCGAACACGGTGACGACGGCAGGCGTCGGCACCGCCGGCGGGCAGACTCCGGTCATCCCGGCGATCCGGATCGAGAGCTCCTCCAGTACGCCGAGGGAGCCGGCCGGCTTGGTCAGCAGCAGTTGACGCTCGGTCGCCGCCCGCATCGCCGTCTCGTCCGCCGGGCCGATCCCGGCCAGAAACTCCTCCACCGCAGTCCTCCAGCTAGCTTCACCGCACCGGAAGTCACCCGGCGCGCGGCCGCCTGGAGGCGGCCAGGAACGATCTTCCCATCTCCACGAACACGCCCCGGCCCCATCCCTTGAAATACTGTCCCCGATCTGTGGACAGTACTGTCGGAAACACCACATCGCACCACAGCTCCGGAGGATCACGGATGTCGCTCGATCGGCCAGTCACACCGGACCCGTACGACCTGCTTCCCAAGGCCGGTTCCTTCACCGTCACCAGCACCGACGTCGCGGACGGCGAGCCGCTCGGCGACGACCACGCGTTTGCCGGTGGCAACAAGTCGCCGCAGCTCAGCTGGGAGGGTTTCCCGGCCGAGACCAAGGGTTTCGTCGTCACCTGCTTCGACCCGGACGCGCCGACGCCGTCCGGCTTCTGGCACTGGGTGCTCGTAGGCCTGCCCGCCACCGTCACCGAGCTGCCGACCGGCGCGGGCACGACCGAGCGGCTCGACAACGGCGCCTTCCACATCCGGACGGACTTCGGCAGCAAGGCGTACGGCGGCGCTGCCCCGCCCGCCGGCGACCAGGTGCACCGCTACTTCTACGTGGTGCACGCGATCGACGTCGAGGCGCTGGACATCGACGGTGACGCCAGCCCGGCCGTGGTCAGCTTCAACCTCGCCTTCCACACGCTGGCCCGCGCGATCATCACCCCGACGTACCAGATCGCCGAGTAGCACCAGCAGGTACGGCGGGAGCCGGTCAGAGGCTCCCGCCGCAGTCCATCCCGCCTCTCCCCTCCCCGAGCGAAGCGAGGGTGTCTTTTCAGTCCTTGATGCCGGACTGCGTGACGCCCTGGATCAGATACCGCTGCAGGAACGCGAAGATCAGCACCAGTGGCAGGATCGAAACAGCCACCGCCATGAACAACTCATGGATATTGATCGTCTGCGCCGTCACAAAGGTGGACATCGCCACCTGGATCGTCCAGGACGACGAATCCTGTCCGATCACCAGCGGCCACAGGAACGAGTTCCAGTTGCCGATGAAGGTGATCGCCGCCAGCGCCGCGAAGAACGGCAGCGAGTTCGGCACCACGATTCGCCAGAACGTCCCGAAATGTCCCGCGCCGTCGACCCGCGCCGCCTCCTCGAGTTCCCTGGGGAAATTGAGGAAATACTGCCGGAACAGGAACGCCGCGAACCCGCTGAACAACGTCGGGATGATGAGTCCGCGCAGCGTGCTGACCCAACCCAGCGACGACACCACGATGAAGCTCGGGATGAACGTCACCGCACCCGGGATCATCAGCGTCGCCACGATCGCGTAGAACACCTTGTCCGCATGCCGATAGGGAATGCGGGCCAGGCCGTAGCCGGCCATTGATGCCAGCAGCAACTGACCCGCCGTGCCGAGTACGCCGACCACCGCCGAGTTGTAAAGCGCTCTCGCCATCGGCACCTGGGTGTCGTTGAAGAGCTCCTTGAGATTCCCCCATTGCAGATCCTTGGGGAACAACGTCCACGTCGGCGAGGTGATATCCGCTTCGGTGGACAACGCGTTACGCAGTACGAGATAGAAGGGCAGCAGGAAGAGGATCACGGCGATCAGCAACGCGATCCACCGCAGTACCTGCGCCACCAGCCCGAGCGGAGTTCGGGAGTAGCCGATCGGTTGCGGGGCACCCGTCGTACGGTCGATGGCGGCCATCAGTCGCCCGCCTTTCCGAAGCCGAAGATCTTGTTCTGCAACAAGGTGACCAACATGATGATCACGGCCAGGATCAGCGCACCGGCCGAGCCGTGACCGAGATCCTGGATCGTTCCGAGCGAGATGCCGTACAGGTAGACCAGCGGCGGCCGGGCGAAGTTCACGTTGCCGATCAGGTTGTAGAACTCGTCGAACGCCTGGTAGGCGGCGATCAGGTTCAGGATCAGTACTGCGACCGAGGTGGCCCGCAGTTGGGGCAACGTGATGTAGCGGAAGGTCTGCCAGCCAGGCTTGGCCCCGTCCACGTACGCCGCCTCGTACAGCGTCGGCGAGATCCGTTGCAGACCGGCGATGAACAGGATCATGTAGAAGCCGAGCTGCAGCCAGAGCCGAACCGAGACGATCGGGATCCAGTACCACGGTGGGTCGACCGTGGACAGCCAGGCGATCCCGTCGATGCCGAACCAGTCCAGGATCGTGTTCGCCAGCCCGAACCGGACGCCGTTGAAGATCGACAGCCGCCAGATCAGCGACGCCACGACGTACGAGCAGGCCGTCGGCAGGAAGAACACCGAGCGGAAGAAGGCGCGGGCGATCTTGACCTGGTTCACCAGCAACGCCAGCGCGAGCGACAGCACGAACGTCAGCGGCACGATGAAGATCGCGAACAGCGTGAAGGTGCCCAGGCTGGACAAAAAATTCCGGTCGGTGAGCATGTCCACGTAGTTGCTCACGCCGACGAACTTCGACGGTGTGACGGTGTTGTAGGCCTCGAAGAAGCTGAGGATCAGGCTCCAGATGATCGGCACGTAGGAAAAGACCAGCAGCCCGACGACGAACGGCCCGACGAACAGCCAGAACGACAGCGTGTTGCCCGCGATCCCCTTGGGCCGCCGGGCGCCCTTCCGCGCCGGCGCCCTGGGAACAGGGGCCGGCGCGGTGCGCGTGCTCATCCGAACAGCCGGCTCAGCTCGGCGTTGACCGTCTTCTCCGCCTTGCTGATCTCACCGGCCGGGTCGGCGCCCTTGCGGATGATGTTGGTGAGCATGTCGCCGAACGCGGTGCCCATTTTCGGGGTCCACGCCGGGTTGTCGGTGTGGCCATAGTCGGCGTTGAGCTTCACAGTGTCGGCCGCGACGCCGTTCTGCAGCTTGGCGGCCTTGGCTGCCAGGCTCTTGCGGGGCGGGATGTGGAAGCCGTAGTTGAGCGACCAGTCCTCCTGGAAGTCCTGCTTGTCGATCCACAGCCATTTGACGAGCTTCTTCGCCGCGTCGACGTTCGGGCTCTTCGCGGAGACGAACTGCGTCCAGCCGCCGGAGTACACCGCGGGCTTGCCCTGGGCGTCCAGCGCGGGGAAGGCGATCACGCCGAGGTCGTCGCCGAGAGCCTTCTGCATGCCCGGCACCGCCCACATGCCGATCCACTGCATCGCACAGAGGTTCTGATTGATCGCTCCCGGGTCGGTCCAGTCGGTCGGGGAACCGAGCAGCACGCTCTTGCTCGCATAGAGTTCGTGCAGCTTGGAGAAGGCCTGCGCCGCCCGCTCACCGGTGAACCCGGGCTTGTGGTCGTCGGTCAGGTAGCTGCCGCCGGACGACCAGAGCGCCGGTCCGCCGAGGGCGAGGCCGCCGTCGTTGCCGACGAAGATGCCCTTCACTTTGTTGGTGGTCAGCTCCTTCGCCGCGGCGATCAGGTCGTCGATCGTCTCCGGCGGCTTGATCCCGGCCTTGTCCAGCAGGCTCTTGCGGTAGTAGATGACCTGGGGATCGACGATCATCCGGATGCCGTAGACCTTGCCGTCGACGGTGTTGGTTGCGAGGTCGCCCGGCTGGAAGTCGTCCTTGACCTCGGCAATGATGTCGTCCAGCGGCACCACCTGGTTGCTCTTGACCATGCCGATGTTGAGCTGGCTCTCGAAGACGTCCGGACCCTTGTTCGACAGCAGGCCGGAGGACAGCTTGCTGCCGTAGTCGCCCGGGGTCCACTGCACGCTGACGCTGGCGTCGGTGTACGCCTTGGCGTACTTCAGCGCGGCTTCCTTGGTGCCGGTCTCGCCGTACTGGTGGTACCACTGCGAGAGGTTGACCTTGTTTCCGCCGCCGGAGTCGGATGGCCGGCCGGTATTGCCGCCACAGGCAGCGGTGAAGGCGGCCAGGGCGGCCAGGCCGCCGGTGCGCTTGAGCAGGTCGCGCCGGGACATCCCGGCGGACGGCAGGTGAGCTGGCATGAATTACACCTCCGAAAGCGGCGCCGCGGCCCTGCGGCGCAAGCGGTTCCGAAGATTTACTTAACGGAGTTAAGCATCTCCGGTTTCGGACACGTTGCAACTAACCCAAACATCGCAACAGCGCCGACCAGTGACAGTTCGAAACAGCAGCTGTCGACCATCCGGTACCCCGCGACATTACCGCTGGGTTAATCGTTGGAGAAGCGGCTTCACCCTGACGGAAAAGCGGCTCGTCCGCAAGACCGAAACGCCGACTACCCTCCCGAAATCGCCACAAATGGACATCAATCGTCAGATTCGAACGATCCCGAGCAGTTGATGACAATTTTATGGGATTGCGATCCCACTGCAGCGTTACCATGACGCCATGGCAGAGCTCACGGCCAAAGGGCGGGCGACCCGCGCGAGGATTCTCGCGGTGGCTGCCGACCTGGTGCTGAAGCAAGGTGTGGCCGGCACCCAGATCGAGGATGTGCGCAGGGCCGCCGGCGTCAGCGGATCCCAGATGACGCACTACTTCCGCGACAAGCGGACGCTGATCAAGGACGTCATCGCCTGGCAGGCGGACAAGATGCAGCGCCTGCACCAGACGCCGGAGCTCGGCGAACTCGATTCGTACGCTGCCTGGCGGCGCTGGGCAGACCTGGTCGTCGAGCGGCAGACCGCGCGGGATTTCCAGGGCGGCTGTGACTTCGGCTCGCTGGCCGGTCAACTCGTCGAGTCGGACGCCGACACGCGCGCCGACCTCGCCGCCGGGTACGAGCGGTGGCTCGAGCTGTTCCGGCGTGGCCTGGAGGCGATGCGAGCGCGCGGAGAGTTGCGCGAGGACGCCGATCCCGACGCCCTCGCCCAGTCACTCCTCGCCGCGCTCCAGGGCGGCCTGCTGCTCAGCCAGACGCTGCGCCGGGTCGAGCCACTCCGCAACTCGCTCAACGCGGTGCTCACCTATCTGGGCAGCTATGCCGATCCCGGCCGCCGCCCAGCCTGAACTCAGTCGAACTTCTCCCCCGCCTCGGCCTTCTTCACCAGCAGCGCCGGCGGGTTGAAACGATCGCCGTACGCCGCGGCCAGCTCGCGGGAGCGCTCGACGAATCCGGCCGGCCCACCGGCGTACGCGTTGATGTACTGCAGCGCGCCACCGTGCAAGGGCGGGAACCCGATGCCGAAGATCGAGCCGATGTTCGCGTCGGCGACCGAGCGCAGTACGCCTTCGTCGACGCACTTCACCGTCTCCAGCGACATCGCGAACGCGAGCCGCTCCTGCAGGTCGATCAGCGGCGGGTCCACCTCGTCTTTGACGAAGTGCTCCCACAGTCCCGGCCACAGGTGCTTCGGCCCGTCCGCGGGATAGTCGTAGAACCCGGCCCCGGCCGCCTTCCCGCGCCGGTCGAACTCGGTCACCAGCCGGTCGGCGACGGCCATGCCGGGGTGGTCGCCGAAGGCGCCCGCATTGTCACCGGCAGCCCGGGCCGCGTCGCGGATCTTCATCGGCAGCGTCAGCGTCACCTCGTCGAGCATCGCCAGCGGCGGCGCCGGGAAGCCCATCTGAGTAGCGGCTCGCTCGATCGTCACCGGGTTCACGCCCTCGGCGACCATCGCGGCGCCCTCCATCACCAGCGTGCCGAACACGCGCGAGGTGAAGAAGCCGCGGCTGTCGTTCACCACGATCGGCGTCTTCTTGATCTGCCGGACCACGTCGTACGCCTGCGCCAGCGCCCGGTCCGAGGTCTTCTCCCCCACGATCAGCTCGACCAGCGGCATCCGGTCGACCGGCGAGAAGAAGTGCATCCCGACGAAGTCGTCCGGCCGGTCGATCCCGTCGGCGAGCGAGGTGATCGGCAGCGTGGACGTGTTCGAGCAGAGCAGCGCGTCGGGCTCGACCACACCGGCGATCTCGGCGAAGACCTTCTGCTTGAGCTCCTCGCTCTCGAACACCGCCTCGATCACCAGGTCGCAGCCGGCCAGGTCGTTCGGGTCGACGGTCGGCGTGATCAGGCTGAGGAACTCCTCCACCTTGCCGGCCGTCGTCCGGCCCTTCTGCAGTTGCTTGGCGAGCAGCTTCTCGGAGTACGCCTTGCCCTTCTCGGCGGCCTCGAGCGAGACATCCTTCAGGACCACCTCGATCCCGACCTTCGCGCAGACGTACGCGATCCCGGCGCCCATCATCCCGGCCCCGAGTACGCCGACCTTCCGGGCCTTGTACTGCGGAATGTCGGCCGGCCGCGATGCGCCGGCGTTGATCGCCTGGAGCTCGAAGAAGAACGCGTTGATCATGTTCTTCGCGATCTGCCCGGTCGCCAGCTCGACGAAGTACCGCGATTCGATCCGGCTCGCGGTGGCGAAGTCGACCTGACTGCCCTCGACGGCCGCGCTCATGATCGCGCGCGGCGCCGGGTACGGGGCGCCCTTGAGCTGCTTGCGCAGGTTCGCGGGGAAGGCCGGCAGGAACGCGGCGAGCTTCGGCGAGGACGGCGTACCGCCCGGGATCTTGTAACCGTCCCGGTCCCACGGCTGCTTCGCGTCGCCGTCGTAGTCCTTGATCCACTGGTACGCCGTGGCGAGAAGCTCGGCGGCAGGCACGACCTCGTCGACGATGCCGACCGACTTGGCGTGCGCGGGCTTCATCCGCTGGCCTTGCAGCAACACCTTCATCAGGGCGTCCTGCAGTCCGAGCATCCGGACCGAGCGCGTGACGCCACCACCGCCGGGAAGCAGGCCGAGCGTCACCTCTGGAACGCCGATCTCGATCCGGTTGACGTCGGCAACGATCCGGTGGTGACACGCGAGAGCGATCTCCAGCCCGCCGCCGAGCGCCGCCCCGTTGATCGCGGCCACGACCGGTACGCCGAGGGTCTCGAGCACCCGCAGTTGACGCTTGACCTCCTCGAGGGTGGCGAAGACCTCGGCCGCGTTCTCGGGCTGGATCTGAGACAGCAGCTGCAGATTGCCGCCGGCGAAGAAGGTCTGCTTCGCGCTGGTGATCACGACGCCCTTGATGGCGTCCTGCTCCGCCTGCAGACGCTCGACGGTCGTGCCCATCGCGGCGAGGTAAGAGTCGTTCATCGTGTTCGCCGAGGCGTTCGGGTCATCCATGGTGAGGGTGACAGTGTATTTTCCAGGGCCCTCGTCGTCCTGGGTCCACTTGATCATGCCGCAAGCCTCTCGATGATGGTCGCGACACCCATGCCGCCGCCGACGCACAGGGTGGCCAGGCCGTAGCGCAGCTCGCGGCGCTCCAGCTCGTCCAGCAGGGTGCCGATCAACATGGCGCCGGTGGCGCCGAGCGGGTGGCCGAGCGCGATCGCGCCGCCGTTCACGTTCACCTTCTCGTGCGGTACGCCGAGGTCGGCCATGAAGTGCATGACCGCCGCGGCGAAGGCCTCGTTCATCTCGAACAGGTCGATGTCGCCGACCTCGAGCCCGGCCTTCGCCAGCGCCTTCCGGGCGGCCGGTGCCGGTCCGGTCAGCATGATGGTCGGATCCGCGCCACTGACGGCCGTCGCGACCACCCGCCCGCGCGGCGCCTGGCCGAGGGCCTCACCGGCCTTCTCGTTGCCAACCGCAACCAGCGCGGCACCGTCGACGATGCCGGACGAGTTGCCGGCGTGGTGCACATGGTTGATCCGCTCGACCTTGACGTACTTCTCCAGCGCGACGGAGTCGAAGCCGCCGTGCTCGCCGATCGCCGCGAACGAGGACGGCAGGCCCGCGAGCGTCTCGACGGTGGTCCCCGGCCGGACCAGCTGATCGTGATCCAGGATCGGCAGTCCGTTGCGGTCCGCGACGGGGACGACCGAGCGGGCGAAGTACCCGTTGGCCCAGGCCTTCGCGGCCCGCGCGTGCGACTCGGCGGCGTACGCGTCGACGTCTGTGCGGGAGAAGCCGTCGATGGTGGCGATCAGATCCGCGCTGATGCCCTGCGGGATGAAGTTCGTCTGGAGAGCGGTCTCCGGATCCATCGCCCAGGCTCCGCCGTCGGAGCCCATCGGCACCCGCGACATGGACTCGACGCCGCCGGCGAGGATGAAGTCCTCCCAGCCGGAACGGATCCGTTGCGCCGCCTGGTTCACCGCTTCCAGACCGGACGCGCAGAAGCGGCTGAGCTGGACGCCGCCGGTCGTCTCGGGATAGCCCGCAGCGAGCACCGCAGTACGGGCGATGTCCATGCCCTGATCGCCGATCGGGGTGACCACGCCGAGGACGACGTCGTCGATCACGGTCGGGTCGAGCTCTGGATGGCGGCTGCGCAGCTCGGTCAGCAGGCCGGTGACCAGCTGGACCGGCTTGACTTCGTGCAGGGCGCCAGTGGCCTTGCCCCGGCCTCGTGGTGTCCGGATCGCGTCGTACAGGAAGGCTTCACTGGCTGCGGTCATGCTGATCCCGTCGTACGGCGGAGGAATGAGTCAACCCGATTGTGACAGTGATGGTGTCACAGTGGTCAAGGGGGGCCCACTATGATCTGCGCCATGCCCGTCTCAAGGCCCCTATCGCCCGTCCCGGCCGAGCCATCACCCGGCGCTCCGCACGAGGCGACGCTGACCGTCGATGAGCTCTCCGCCCGGGTCGGCATGACCGTGCGCACCCTCCGTTTCTATGCCGGCCGCGGTCTCATCCCGCCGCCCGTACGCCGGGGGCGGGTCGGGTACTACGGACCAGAGCACATCGCGCGTCTCGATCTGGTCCGGGAGTTGCAGGCGCACGGATTCACGCTGTCCGCGATCGAGGGGTATCTGGACCGGATCCCGGCCGACGCGACCCCGCAGGACATCGCGCTGCATCGCACGCTGCTGACGCCGTGGATGCGCGACCTTCCCGAAACGCTCGATCGGACGGCACTCGTACGGCGTACCGGGCGGGAGCTGTCCGACGACGACATCGAGATGCTGGTCGCGCTGGGAGTGGTCGAGCCCACGCCGGACGAGGACGTCTTCCAGGTGGCGACCGCGCATCTCAGCCTCGGGGTCGAGCTGCTCGACCTCGATCTGCCGGTCGACGCCGTACTGGACATCACGCGGATCTTCCACGATCACGGGCGAGCCCTGGCCGAGGAGCTGACCGACGTGTTCCGGGCCAAGGTCTGGCCGCACTACCGCGCCTCGGGCGGACCGCCGGAGCACATCCAGCAACTCGTCGAGCGGTTCAAGCCGGTCACCATCCAGGGCTTGGTGCTCGCGTACGAGCGAGCCGTCAGCGAGACCCAGCGCGACACCATCCGCCGCACCCGCACCAAACCGCCGCGGCGCTAGTGCCCCGTGTCGGATGTTCCGTTAGCGATAGCGGTGGTCAGGTGCGTGCCTGGGCGCCGGTAGCGCAACGGAACTTCCGACACGGGGCACTAGCTGAAGAACGGCCCCCTCGCACGCCCGTGGCTGACCCGGGGCCTGATTGCCGGTGGATCCCGCCACCCCGGAGCCGATCCCGGCCTCGCAGACCAGGCAGTTGTGGGGACCTCGGACACGAAGTGGGGACCTTGGACACCACGTGTCATGTCCCAGCTCCCCAGTTGGTGTCCGAGGTCCCAACTCAGTGGTCGCCGTCGAGCGGCCAGGTCGGCGCATACGACGACGCGCGCCGCCGAGTCCGCCCAGGCCGGGCCACTGCACACCGACGACGAACCGAAGCGCGCCGACAAGCAACTGACGGAAACTCAGCAGCGCTTGGTGGCATCTACCTACGGGGTGTTCGAGAGGCGCAGGTAGGTCAGGCCGCGGAGATCGAGGTAGGTGTCGGTGGGGGTGTTGACCACGCGGAGCAGTACGCCGTCGCAGCCGCTGCAGCGGGCGACCATTCCGGGCGCGTCCAGGTAGACGCGGGCTTCGGCGAAGACGCCGGTCCGGCCGCAGCCGTCGCACTGGCCGATCGCGGCGGTGATATCGACTGCGAAGACCTCGCGCAGGGCACCGGCTGCCGCGTTGCCATCCAAATAGGTGGGAACTTCCGCGGTCATCGCGGTCCTCCTGTCGGTCCGAAGCGTTCGGTTTTCACTCGCGCCGGGTCGTGGCCGGCGCTCACGAGCAGGTCGGCCACGGCCTCCACGAAGGGGGTCGGGCCGCAGACGTACGTCGTGAGGTCGTCCCCGGGGGCGAATGTGACGGCATTGAGCAGGTCGGCGTCGACCCTGCCGACGCGCGGCTCCCCCGGTGGCGCCTCCCGGGTGTAGGCGAAGGTGATCTCGACATTCTCCGAGGTGGCGACCTCCCTCAGGTCGTGCGCATAGATCACCGACGTCGGCCCGCGTACGGAGTACAGGAACTTGGCGGGGGCGCTGCTGCCGATGTGGGCGCGGAGCATCGCCATCAGTGGGACCACGCCCGATCCCCCGGCGATGAGCTGGATCGGTCCGGGTTGCCCGGGCTGCCAGACGAACCAGCCGCCGACCGGGCCGCGGACCTCGAGCGGATCGCCGACCTTCAGGACCTCGACCAGGTACGGCGAAACCTCACCGTCGGGGACCTGCTCGACGGTCAGCTCGATCGTCTCGCCGGTCCAGGCGGACGCGATCGAGTACGACCGGGAGGCGCGGTAGCCGTCCGGCGCTGTCAGCCGTACGTCGAGGTGCTGACCGGCCAGGTGGCCCGGCCAGTCGGGGACGTCGACGACCAGTGTCCGGGCGGTCGCCGACTCCTCACGGACCTCGGTGACCGTGCCGACCTGCCAGGTCAGTCGCCGGCGTAGCGCTGTTCTTTCCATGGGTCTCCGTACTCGTGATACCCGACGCTCTCCCAGAAGCCCAGGTCGTCCGTGTCGGACAGGACCAGGCCGCGCACCCATTTGGCGCTCTTCCACAGGTAAAGATGTGGGACCAGCAGCCGGGGCCGGCCCACCGTGCTCGGGGGTCAGCGGCTCCCCGTCGTACTCGTAGGCGATCCAGGCCTGGCCGTCGAGCAGGTCCTCCAGCGGCAGGTTGGTCGTGTAGCCGCCGTCGCTGTTCGCCATCGCGAAGTCGGCCCCGGTCTCGACGTCGGCCAGGAGCGTGTCCAGCGAGACGCCCTTCCAGTCGGTGCCGAGCTTCGACCAGCGCGTGACGCAGTGCAGGTCGCGGGTGATCTCCTCAGCCGGGAGCGAGGTGAACGTAGCCCAGTCCCAGCGATGCACCTCGCCGGTCTCGGTGGAGATCGTGAACTCCCAGTGCTCGGGCCGCACATGCGGAGTCGGCCCCGCCGACAACACCGGAAACTCATGAGTCAGGTACTGACCGGGCGGCAGTTCCGTCGCACTCCGGCGACGACCGGTGAACCCCGGCGACACGATGCCCATCAGGGAACCTCCCTCAGCTGAAAACCTGCTGCGCAAAGTCAACCACGAACCTGTGGGATCACCGTCCCTCCGATCCCACAGGTTCGTACGTCCGAAGAAGTGGAGGTGACGTCCCTCCGGTTCTTCGGACGTAAGGCGTGCGGCTGCCTGACTTCACGGCTGCTTCAGATGCCCATGGTGCGGCCGATGATTTCTTTCATGATTTCGGTGGTGCCGCCGTAAATGGTTTGGATTCGGGTATCGAGGTAGGCCTTGGCGATCGGGTATTCGGTCATGAAGCCGTAGCCGCCGTGGAGTTGGAGGCAGCGGTCGACGACCTTCTGCTGGAGTTCGGTGGTCCACCACTTGGCCATCGCGGCGTCGGAGACGGTGAGGGTGCCGGCGTTGAGTTCCTCGATGCAGCGGTCGACGAAGACGCGGGCGATCTGGGTCTCGGTGGCCAGTTCGGCCAGTACGAAGCGGCTGTTCTGGAAGGACCCGATCGGCCGGCCGAAGGCCTTGCGATCCTTCACGTACCGCAGGGTGGTCTCGATCATCGACTCGCAGGCCGCTGCCGCCACCACGGCGATCGCGAGGCGCTCCTGGGGCAGCTTCTCCATCAGGTAGATGAAGCCCTTGCCCTCCTCACCCAGCAGGTTCGTGGCCGGCACCCGGACGTCGTCGAAGAACAGCTCGGCGGTGTCCTGCGCCTTCAAGCCGATCTTGTCCAGGTTCCGGCCGCGCTCGAAGCCGGGCATCCCGCGCTCGACCACCAGCAGCGAGATGCCCTGGTAGCCGGCCGTCGGGTCGGTCTTCGCGACCACGATCACCAGGTCCGCGAGGATGCCGTTGGAGATGAAGGTCTTCTGCCCGTTCAGCACATAGTCGTCGCCGTCGCGGATCGCGGTGGTCTCGATCCCTTGCAGATCACTACCGGCGCCGGGCTCAGTCATCGCGATCGCCGTGATCGTCTCGCCGCTGCAGAACTTGGGCAGCCAGCGCGCCTTCTGCTCGTCGCTCGCGTAGTCCAGCAGGTACGACGAGACGATGTCGACGTGGATCGTGAACCCCGGCCCACTCGCCCGCGACTTGGTGATCTCCTCGATCACGACGGCGTTGAACCGGAAGTCCCGAGCCCCACCGCCGCCGTACTCCTCCGGCACCATGAACCCGAGCAGCCCCGCCGTACCGGCCGCGGTCCACAGCTCGCGCGGCACGATGCCGGCCTCCTCCCAGCTCTCGTGATGCGGCAGGATCTCCTTGTCGCAGAAGGCGCGCGCGGTCTCGCGGAACGCATCATGATCGGCATCGAAGAGGTGACGTTCCACGGGCGATTCTCCTGTCTGTACAGCTTCTACTACGGTCGACGGGTGGTCAGGCCTGTACGGCGGCTCCACTCGCGAGCAGCTCCTCGACCGAGCTCACTCCCCAGTCGGTCAATGCCTCACGAGTGTGCTCGCCAGGCCGTGCCGGAGCGCGCCCGATGGAGGTCGGAGTACGGGAGAACCGCGGTGCCGGGGCCGGTTGCCGTACCCCGTCCTTCTCCACAAAGATGCCTCGGGCAACGAGATGCGGGTGGTCACCGGCCAGCGGCAGTACCGGCGAGACGCAGGCATCCGTACCGTCGAACACCTCGGTCCACTCGGCCTGGGTCCGCAAAGCGAAGGTCTCCACGAGTGTCTTGTGCAACTCGGGCCAGTTCGCCAGGTCATAGCGATCCGGCACCGTGATCCCGAGCAGCCGGATCAGCTCGTCGTAGAACTGCGGCTCGATCGCCCCGACGGACATGTACTCACCGTCCGAGGTCTCATACACGTCGTAGAACGGCGCGCCGGTGTCGAGCAGGTTCGTTCCGCGCTCCTGCTTCCAGTTGCCACTCGCCATCGCGCCCAGCAGAACGGTCGTGAGATGAGCCGCACCGTCAACGATCGCGGCGTCGATCACCTGACCCCGCCCACTCCCCCGGGCATCGAGGATCGCCGCGAGCACACCGACCACGAGGTACAGAGATCCCCCGGCGAAGTCGCCGAGCAGATTCACCGGCACCTGCGGCGGCCCGCCGGCCCGGCCGATCGCGTGCAGAGCGCCCGACAACCCGAGGTAGTCGATGTCGTGGCCGGCGGACTGCGCGAGCGGACCGTCCTGTCCCCAACCGGTCATCCGCGCGTATACGAGCTTCGGATTGACCGCCTGACACTCCTCCGGCCCGAGCCCCAGCCGCTCAGCGACTCCCGGCCGGAACCCTTCCACCAGTACGTCGGCACCCGCGATCAGTTCGAGTACCGCGCGAACCGCGTCCGGGTTCTTCAGATTGAGTGCCACACTCCGCCGGCCGCGATTCAGCAACTCCAGCTCCGGCGGGCCGAGCGCGAGCCCACCGCCCGGCCGATCGATTCGCAGCACTTCGGCGCCGAGCTCGGCCAGCATCATGCACGCGAACGGCGCCGGCCCGATCCCCGCCAGCTCGACGACCTTCACCCCACTCAGTGGACCCATACCCCGCATTGTGACAGTAGTACTGTCACAGTCGTCAAGTCACCGAGGCCCTGGGGTGTCGGTCGCGAGCGCACGCCAGGAGATCCAGATCACCAGCAGCGGGAGCAGGACGGACAGGATCACCAAGATCAACAGAGTTGCGGACGGGCCCGGTGAGTCCTCCATCAGGTGTTCGCTGTGGAAGATCGCGTGCGGCACGGAGAAGGTCAGATAGGCGGCGAGCGCCAGAATCACCAGCCGGCGGTCCAGCCAGTACGCTGCGGCGAGCAGCATCACCGCAGTGCCGAGGGTGACGCCACCGAAGTCGCGGAAGAGGTGCTCGCTGTACGGCGGTGTCCAGTCGACCGTCGGCACGTCCTCGTAGAAGCTCCGCGGGAAGAACGAGGTCCAGACACCGAGGGTCAGCTGAAGCGCGGCGAGTGCCAACAGCGCAGTACGGATGATTGTTTTCATGCCTGTACTCCGAAGCGCCGGCTGAGGTAGTCGTCGAAGGAGCGGTTGCTGGGCAGAACGGTCTCGGGCATCGCGGCACCAGTGGCGAAGTCGCGGAAAGCCTTACCTGGAAGCCGGATCGGGAGGATCGGGCGACGGGAGCCCCGGGCGCGCTTCCAGGCGCGAGCCATGGCCGGGACGGCAAGGCGTTCGGGACCGCCGAGGTCGGCGACCCGTCCGGCCGGCGCGCCGGAGGCCAATTCGACAAGACGCTCGGCGACATCGTCGACCGAGATCGGCTGCAATGGGATGGAGGGCGCCAGGAGGGCCGGGAGGAAGCGTTGCGCGGTCAGGATTTCGTCGACCAGGTTGTAGAACTGGGTGGCGCGCAGGATCGTGTGCGGGATCGGTGAGTCGGTGATCAACTGCTCGACGGCGAGTTTGTCGCGGTAGTACGGCATCGGAATCTGGTCGACGCCGACGATCGACAGATAGATCAGGTGGCCGACTCCGGCCGCGCGGGCGTGGTCGATCAGGTGCTCCGCCTGCTGGATGTCGGCGTGGCCGCGGCTCGTGGCGAGGTGGACCACGATGTCCACGCCCTCGACGGCCGCGGCGATGCCTTCGCCGGTCGTCAGATCGCCGGAGAGAAGCCGGAATCCACTGCGGTCGTCGCCGACTCGTTGGTGAGCGTCTCCTGTGGCGCTCGCAGCAGCCTGCTCGCTACCCGGTTTGCGGCTGAGGACGCGGACGGGGTGACCGGCCGAGCAGAGGTTCGCGACGGTGGGCCGGCCGGCTGGGCTGGTGCCGCCGGTGACGAGGATCGTCTTCATCAAGGTGGTGTCCTCTCGGTTCACCAGCCTTGACTGGACAGCCCGCCGATTCGTGACAGTTGCGCCGCGGCCAGGACGAGCTTGTCCGGGTTCATCGCGAGATCCATGCTGGTCAGCAGGTCGCCGTCGAACTCGAAGAAGCAGACCGCGCGGATCCCATCGGTGTCGACGGCAACGATCACCGGCTCGCCGTTCGCCTCGCCGAAGGTCGGCACCACCCCGGCGCCGAACCGTTGCAGTACGCCGATCAGGTAGCGCGCGACCCGGTCCCGGCCGGATACCGGGTTGCGAGCGGCGTGCACCTTGCCGCCACCATCCGCGCGGGAAACGATATCCGCCGCCAGCAGGTCCGCGAGCCGGTCGACGTCACCGAACTGGGCAGCAGCGAGGAAGCGTTCAACGAGGGCACGCCATTGGCCGACGTCGACTGGTCGAGCGTGCTGGGTCGTCGCGACGTGTTTGCGCGCTCGTGAATGGAGCTGGCGGGCGTTGGCTTCCGTCGTACCGATCAAGTCGCCGACTTCGCGGTGACCGTAGGCGAAGGCCTCGCGCAGTACGTAGGCCGCACGCTCGGCGGGAGTGAGGTGTTCGAGGACCTTGAGCAGGGCGAACGACACCGATTCCCTTTGCTCGGCCAGGTCCAGCGGGCTGAGTTCGGGCAGGTTCGGTCCGGTCAGGACGGGCTCGGGCAGCCACTCGCCGACATACGTCTCGCGGCGGGCGCGGGCGGTGGTGAGGTGGGTCAGGCAGAGATTCGTGACGGTCTTGGCGAGGAACGCGGCCGGTTCCTTCACGCCTGCGTGATCGACGGTCTGCCAGCGCAGCCAGGCTTCCTGGAGTACGTCGTCCGCCTCGGTCACGGAGCCGAGCATCCGGTACGCGATCCCGAACATCCGCCCGCGATGCTGCTGAAACATCGCTAGGCCGGGTTCACCCATCAGGAGGGATCCGGCTCGGTGATCTGAATCCGGATCGCGCGGGCGTCGGCTCCGGCCTGCTCGAGCACCTTCTGCTTGGGATCGGCCACCCCCAGGAACGGCGGCCGGACCAGCGGGAGGAGTCCCTTCAACCGCGGATCCTCCAGCACCGTGTCGATCGCCTTGCGGTCTCCCCCGCACACCAGCACGTCGAGCTTCGCCGGCGCCAGGATCCGTACTGCGACCTCGGTCGCCGCCGCGAACGCCTCACGAGCCTGATTGTCCCGCCGACGAGCGAACCGCTGCTGCGACCACCCTCCCGCCTTGGTCGTCCCCTGCACATGCCGCGAACCGACCTTCGAAGCCTCCAGCACTCCCCCGGCAAACACACCGGCCCCGTAGCCACCGCGTCGTACGAGCAACAACCCGAGCCGCCTGTCAGCCAGCACGTGCGCGACGAGCCCGGCCGGAGTCAGCTCCTCCAACGGCCCGAACGGTACGTCGACCTCGGCGACAGCCCTATCCTCCGCCGTCGCGATCAGCCGCTCCGGCGTCACGTCGTACGAGGTGGCGCCGTGGCGTTCGGTGAAGCCGGCCAGCCAGCGTTCCAGCCGGGCCGGGCCGACGGAGAGGATTCGGGTCACCCCGGTGACGCTAGTCCATCGGGGCATGCGAAAGCCCGGGCCACCTGACCCGGGCTTTCGCAGTACGAAGGTGTGTCAGACGTTGAAGCCGAGAGCGCGGAGCTGGTCGCGGCCGTCGTCGGTGATCTTCTCGGGGCCCCACGGCGGCATCCAGACCCAGTTGATCCGGAAGTCGTTGACGAGACCGTCGAGCGACATCCGGGTCTGGTCCTCGATCACGTCGGTCAGCGGGCAGGCCGCGGACGTCAGCGTCATGTCGATGATCGCGGTGTTGGTGTCGTCCACGGTCACGCCGTAGATCAGGCCCAGGTCGACGACGTTGATCCCCAGCTCGGGGTCGACGACGTCCTTGAGCGCCTCGGTCACGTCCTCGACGGCAACTGTCGAGCCGGCCGGCTTCGAGGCGGCCTCGAGGTCGACCTCGGGCAGCTCGATCTTCTCGTCGGTCTGGTCAGACATTGGGTGCTCCTTCTTTCTTCGCGAGTGCTTGGGCGGTCGCGTCGCGCCAGGCCGACCAGCCCAGCAGCGCGCACTTCACCCGGGCCGGGAACTGCGCGACACCCGCGAAGGCGACGCCGTCCTCCAGAACTTCTTCGTCGGGTTCGACATTCCCGCGGCCCTGCATCAGCTCCAGGAATTTCTCGTACGTCGCCATGCCCTCGGTGATCGGCTTGCCGATCACCAGGTCGCTCATCACCGACGTCGCCGCCTGGCTGATCGAGCAGCCGACGCTCTGGTGCGTCACGCCGGTGACGACCTCGCCGTCGAGCTCGACGCGGAGGGTGACCTCGTCCCCGCAGGACGGGTTCACGTGGTGCACCTCCACGTCGTACGGGTCCGACAGTCCCGCGTGGTGCGGGCTGCGGTAGTGGTCCAGGATGATCTCTTGGTACAGGCTGTCGAGCTGCATATCAGTCCACCTTGAAGAATGACCGGACGAATCCGAGGCCATCGACGAGCGCGTCGATCTCCTCCGGCGTCGTGTACAGGTAGAAAGACGCTCTGGTCGACGATTGCATTCCGAACCGCTCGTGCACAGGCCGGGCGCAGTGATGTCCGGCCCGTACTGCGATGCCGCGAGTGTCCAGCACCGTCGACACGTCGTGCGGGTGGACGCCGTCGAGCTCGAAGCTGATCGCTCCACCGCGGTCGACGCTGTCGGTCGGCCCGAGGATCTTCAGCCCCGGCACGGTCTTCAGACCGTCCAGCGCGTACGCCGTGATGGCCTGCTCGTGTGCCGCGACCTTGTCCATCCCGATCCCGGACAGGTAGTCCAGCGCCGCACCGAGTCCGACCGACTGCGCGATCGGCGGCGTACCGGCTTCGAACCGGGCCGGCGGCGGCGCGTACGTCGAACCGGTCATCCGGACGATCTCGATCATCTCGCCACCACCGAGGAACGGCGGTAGCGACGCCAGCAGGTCGTACCGGCCCCAGAGCACGCCGATCCCGGTCGGGCCGACCACCTTGTGACCGGTGAAGGCCAGCAGGTCGGCACCGAGCGTCGACACGTCCACCGGGAACTGCGGCACGGCCTGCGAAGCGTCGACGACCATCACGGCGTCGAAAGCGTGTGCCTTGGCCGCGATCTCGGTGATCGGGTTGATCGTGCCGAGCGCGTTCGAGACCCAGGTCAGCGAGACGACCTTGGTGCGCTCGTTGATCAGCTCCTCGATGTTGCTGAGGTCGAGCCGGCCCTCGTCGGTGACGCCGAACCAGCGCAGCGTCGCGCCGGTCCGCTCACAGGCGAGCTGCCACGGGACGATGTTGCTGTGGTGCTCCATCTCGGAGATCACCACCTCGTCGCCCGGCTTCAGCGAAGCGCCGAGCGTGTGGGCGGCCAGGTTGAGCGCCTCGGAGGCGTTCTTGGTGAAGACGATCTCGTCGCGGTTGGTCGCGCCGATGAACGCGGCCACCTTGTCGCGGCCGCCCTCGTACGCCTCGGTCGCCTCGGCACCGAGCTGGTGCATCGCGCGAGCCACGTTGGCGTTGTGGATCAGGTAGTGATCCTCGATCGCCTTGACCACCTGGACCGGCTTCTGCGACGAGTTCGCCGAGTCGAGGTAGACCAGCGGGAAGTCGTTCGCCAGGACGCGCGACAGGATGGGGAAGTCCGCCCGGACCGACTGCATGTCCAGAGGACTCTCGAAAGATCCAGTCAAGGGACTGCTGAAGGTCCGGGCGTCGGTCATGCCTTGGCGCCGGTCTTCAGGAACCGCTCGTAGCCGTTGGCCTCGAGCTCGTCGGCCAGCTCCGGGCCGCCTTCCTCGGCGACCTTGCCGTCGACGAACACGTGCACGAAGTCCGGCGTGATGTAGCGCAGGATCCGGGTGTAGTGGGTGATCAGCAGAACGCCCTTGTCGCCCTTCTCCGCGAACCGGTTGACGCCGGTGGAGACGATCTTCAGCGCGTCGATGTCGAGGCCGGAGTCGGTCTCGTCGAGGATCGCGATCTTCGGATCGAGCAGCTCCAGCTGGACGATCTCGTGCCGCTTCTTCTCACCACCGGAGAAGCCCTCGTTCACGTTCCTGGTGCCGAAGTCGGCGTCCATGTCCAGGTCGGCGAGCGCCTTGTTGACGTCCTTGACCCAGGTCCGCAGCTTCGGCGCCTCGCCGTCGATGGCGGTCTTGGCGGTCCGGAGGAAGTTCGACACGGACACGCCGGGGACCTCGACCGGGTACTGCATGGCCAGGAACAGGCCGGCCCGGGCGCGCTCGTCGACAGTCATGTCGAGCACGTTCTCGCCGTCCAGCGTCACCGTGCCGCTGGTGACGTTGTACTTCGGGTGGCCGGCGATCGAGTACGCCAGCGTGGACTTGCCGGAACCGTTCGGGCCCATGATCGCGTGCGTCTGACCACCGGCGATGGTCAGATCGACGCCGCGCAGGATCTCCTTCGGGCCGTTCTCGGTGTCGACCGACACGTGCAGGTCGCGGATCTCGAGTGTCGCCATGGGTTTTCTTCTGTCTCCGTCTGCTTAGGAAGCTTGATTCAGGGGGTTCTTGACGTCGACCAGCAGGTCCTCGCCGTCGACGCGGACCGGATAGACCGGCACCGGGTCGTACGCCGGGAGGCTGGTCGGGGCGCCGGTGCGCAGGTCGAACCGGGAGCCGTGCAGCCAGCATTCGATCTCGCACTGCCCGACGTCGCCCTCGGACAGCTGGATCTGCGCGTGCGAGCACTCGTCCCGGACGGCGAAGTACTGGCCCTCGCTCTTGACGACGGCCACCTCCACGCCGCCGACCTCGGTGGCGATGACCCCTTCATCGGGGACATCGGCCACCGCGCAGGCGCGTTCGAACGTGTCGCTCATATCAGGCCTTGGCCGCTTCTTGCAGCGCCGCCGTCCGGGCCAGCTTCTCCTCGATCACCTCGTGCAGGCGCTCGGCCACCTCCGGTACGCCGATCCGCCCGATGATGTCGTTGAAGAACCCGGACACCACCAGCCGGCGGGCCTCGTCCTCCGGGATGCCGCGGGCCTGCAGGTAGAACAGCTGCTCGTCGTCGAACCGGCCGGTCGCCGAAGCGTGCCCGGCGCCCTCGATCTCGCCGGTCTCGATCTCCAGGTTCGGCACCGAGTCGGCGCGCGCCCCGTCGGTCAGGACCAGGTTCCGGTTCAGCTCGAAGGTGTTGGTGCCCTCGGCCGCGGCCCGGATCAGCACGTCGCCGATCCACACCGAGCGGGCGTGGTCACCGGCGAGCGCGCCCTTGTAGAGCACGTTGCTCTTGCAGTTGATCGCCTCGTGGTCGACGAAGAGCCGGTTCTCGTGGTGCTGACCGGCCTCCGCGAAGTACACGCCCAGGAGTTCGGCGTCGCCACCCGGACCGGCGTACCGGACGTTGGTGGAGAGCCGCACGATCTTGCCGCCGAGGGTGACGGCGACGTGGTTGAGCTTCGCGTCGCGGCCGATCACGGCGTCGTGCTGACCGACGTGGATCGACTCGGTGTCGCCCTGCTGGATCGACACGACCCGCAGCTCGGCGCCGTCGCCGACGACGATCTCGACGTTCGCGGCGTACTCGCCGGCGCCGGTGTGGTCGACGATCACGGTGCCGCGGCTGTGCCGGCCGGCCTCGATCACCAGGTGCCCGAAGCCACGGCCGCCGAGGCCCGCGACATTCACGTGCACGGGCTCGGTCAGCTCGGCGTCGTTCGGGATCCGCACCGCCAGCGCCTGACCGGCCTGGGTCCACGCGACAGCCGCGATCCGGTCCTGCGGTGTCAGCGCCTTGACCGCGTCAGTGCTGACGGTCTCGATCACGACGCTGTCGGGGCCGTGCGCGTCGATCTTGACCGTCTCGGTGCCGGCCTCGTCCGCGAACAAGGCCTTCAGGGCCTTGATCGGGGTGAAGCGCCACTCTTCCTCGCGCCCGTTGGGCACCGGGAAGTCGGCCACGTCGTACGACGTCGTGCGCTCGCTGCGGGCCTGCAGCGGCACCGGCGATCCTGGCCCGTGAGAGTGGCCCTGGTTACCGGTGGAGATTAACGTTTCGGTGGCTGTGTCAGTCATTGGCATCAGCCGACGGCCCCTTCCATCTGCAGCTCGATGAGCCGGTTGAGTTCCAGCGCGTACTCCATCGGGAGCTCGCGGGCGATCGGCTCGATGAAGCCGCGGACGATCATCGCCATTGCCTCGTCCTCGGCCATCCCCCGGCTCATCAGGTAGAAGAGCTGGTCGTCGCTGACCTTGGACACGGTCGCCTCGTGCCCCATCGCCACGTCGTCCTCGCGGACGTCGACGTACGGGTAGGTGTCGGAGCGGCTGATCGTGTCGATCAGCAGCGCGTCACAACGGACCGTGGACTTGCTGTGGTGGCTGCCCGGCGCGACCTCGACCAGACCCCGGTACGACGTCCGGCCGCCACCGCGGGCGACGGACTTGGAGATGATCGAGCTCGACGTGTACGGCGCGTTGTGGACCATCTTCGAACCGGCGTCCTGGTGCTGGCCCTCGCCGGCGAACGCGATCGACAGCGTCTCGCCCTTGGCGTGCTCGCCCATCAGGTAGACGGCCGGGTACTTCATCGTCACCTTGGAGCCGATGTTGCCGTCGATCCACTCCATCGTCGCGCCCGCCTCACAGGTGGCGCGCTTGGTGACCAGGTTGTAGACGTTGTTCGACCAGTTCTGGATCGTCGTGTAGCGGCAGCGGGCGCCCTTCTTCACGATGATCTCGACGACCGCGGAGTGCAGCGAGTCCGACTTGTAGATCGGCGCGGTGCAGCCCTCGACGTAGTGGACGTAGGCGTCCTCGTCGACGATGATCAGCGTCCGCTCGAACTGGCCCATGTTCTCGGTGTTGATCCGGAAGTAGGCCTGCAGCGGGATGTCCACCTTCACGCCCTTGGGCACGTAGATGAACGAGCCGCCGGACCAGACCGCCGTGTTCAGCGCGGCGAACTTGTTGTCGCCGACCGGGATGACTGAGCCGAAGTACTCCTGGAAGAGCTCCGGGTACTCCTTCAGGCCGGTGTCGGTGTCGACGAAGATGACACCCTGCTCCTCCAGGTCCTCGCGGATCTGGTGGTAGACGACCTCCGACTCGTACTGCGCGGCGACGCCGGCCACGAGGCGCTGCTTCTCGGCCTCCGGGATGCCGAGGCGGTCGTAGGTGTTCTTGATGTCCTCGGGCAGCTCTTCCCAGCTCGTCGCCTGCTTCTCGGTGGAGCGGACGAAGTACTTGATGTTGTCGAAGTCGATGCCGGACAGGTCCGCACCCCACGACGGCATCGGCTTGCGGTCGAAGAGCTTCAGGCCCTTCATCCGCAGGTCGAGCATCCACTCGGGCTCGCTCTTCAGCGTCGAGATGCCTTGCACCACCTCGGCACTGATGCCGCGCTTGGCGACGGATCCGGCAGCGTCACTGTCGGACCAGCCGAACTTGTACGTACCGAGCCCATCGAGCTCCGGGTGAGCGGTTTGCGTCATCGTGCAGTCCTCGCAGATTCGCTGTCGGATATAGGGGAAACTGGCTGGCTTTTCACGGCGTCGCCAGGAATATGTGTCGTGCAGACACCGTCACCGTGAGCGATGGTGGCGAGTCGCTGGACGTGCTTGCCGAGCAGGCGGGAAAACACCTCGGTCTCGGCTTCGCACAACTGGGGGAACTGCTCGGCCACGTGCGCGACCGGGCAGTGGTGCTGGCAAAGCTGCTCGCCGGCACCGGCTTGCAGGGTGGAAGCGGCGTAGCCGTCGGCGCTGAGCGCCTGGGCGAGCACTTCCACGTTCTGACCTTCGGGTGCCGCGTCGAGCAGGTCGCGATACCGCACTTCCACCTCGGCGACGCGGCGCCGGGCGAACTCGGTGACCGCAGCGTCCCCGCCGGCTTCGGCGATGAACCGCAGCGCGGTGGTCGCCAGGTCGTCGTACGCCTGGTGGAACGCATGCCGGCCGGAGTCGGTCAACACGAAGACCTTCGCGGGGCGGCCGCGGCCGCGCGGGCCGTAGACCCGCTCCTCGCGTGCCTCGGCCAGCCCCTCTTCGAGCAGGTGGTCGAGGTGCCGGCGAACCGCCGCCGGGGTCAGCTCCAGGCGCTCCGCGAGCACCGCGGCGCTGGACGGGCCGTTGGTCAGGATCGAGCGGGCGACCCGGTCCCGGGTGGACTCGTCCCGCGCGACAGCTGCGCCCGAGGGCACCTGGCTGGTCGTCGCGGAAGTTTTCACAACATCAGTGTCACCTAATTGCCAGGGCGCTTCAAATAAGGCTGCCCTAACCGGTTCACGGCGGCCCGCCTGACCTCTGGGGTGACCGTGAGCAGCGTCACGCCGCGGCGTTTCCTACACTGCACACGTGCCAGTCGCAGTCGAGATCGAGAACCTCGTCGTCCGGTACGGCGAGAAGACCGCGGTCGACGGCCTCACTCTCACCGTAACCGGCGGAACAGTGACGTCCGTGCTCGGCCCCAACGGGGCCGGCAAGACCACCACGGTGGAGAGCTGCGAGGGTTTCCGCCGGCCCGACTCCGGTCAGGTCCGGGTACTCGGGCTGGACCCGATCGCGGACCACGACGAGCTGATGCCGCGGATCGGGGTGATGCTCCAGGAGGGCGGCAGCTGGTCCGGCGTCCGCGCGCTGGAGATGCTCCGGTACGTCGCCGGGTTGCACGCCCATCCGCTGGATCTGCCTTCGTTGGTCGAGCGGCTCGACCTGGGAACGTGCGGGCGTACGCCGTACAGGCGTCTGTCGGGCGGGCAGAAGCAGCGGTTGTCGCTGGCGCTGGCGATCGTGGGACGGCCCGAGATCGTGTTTCTGGACGAGCCGACGACCGGGCTGGACCCGCATGGTCGCCGCGAGATCTGGCAGCTGATCCGGGATCTGCGCGATGACGGGGTGACCGTCGTGCTGACCACGCATGCGATGGACGAGGCCGAGCAGTTGTCCGACCAGGTGCACGTCGTGTCCGCCGGCAAGCTGATCGCGTCCGGCACTCCCGACGTACTGACCGAGCACGGGACGAAGTCGCTCGAGGACGTCTACCTGGCGCTGACTGCCAAGCCGGCCAAGGCTGCTGACTCGGCCAAGGAGATTCAATGAGTACGACGTACGCGCCGCAGCCGGGTTCTGCGCCGTGGCCGCGGAAGGTGCTGTCCCACGCCCGGATGGAGTTCCGGCTCCTCGTGCGCAACGGCGAGCAGTTGCTGCTGGCACTGGTGGTCCCACTGGGGCTGTTGCTGCTGCTGGGTGGGACAGGGCTGGGCGACCGGCTGCCACTTGGCGAGGGGCGGTCTGTCGACCTCGCAGTACCGCGCGTGCTCGCACTGGCAGTGCTGTCGACCTCCTTCACCTCACTGGCGATCGCGACCGGCTTCGAACGCCGGTACGGCGTGATCAAGCGCCTCGGTGCCTCTCCCCTGTCCCGGACCGGCCTGCTCGCGGGCAAGATCGGCTCCGTCCTGGTGATCCAGGTGATCCAGCTCGCCGTACTGGCCGGCACCGGCTTCGCCCTGGGCTGGAAGCCCGTCGGAGGCGTCACCGCAGTCATCGGCGTCCTACTGATGATCATCTGCGGCACCGCAGCCTTCGCGTCCCTAGGCCTCCTCATGTCCGGCCTCCTCCGCGCCGAAGCCACCCTCGCCGCCGCGAACCTGCTCTACCTACTACTCCTGGTAGGCGGCGGCCTGATGACGCCGGTCACCGAATACCCGTCCGGCATGCAATCCGTAGTACGCCTACTCCCCAGCGCAGCCCTGGCCAACGGCCTCGCGAACTCCACCATCGAAGGCGTGATCCCATGGGCCGCCGCCCTCTCCCTCGCCCTCTGGTCCGCTGTCCTCGCCTACCTGGTCTCCCGGACCTTCCGCTGGGACTGACGGGGACCTTCTCTAGAGTGTGCCGGTGACCACGGAGACTGCTGCTCGCGAGGGCGAGCCTGTTACTGGATTCTGGCGGCTGGTGCCTGAGCCGAGCCTGGACGTGGTTCGGCGGTGGGGCTGGGCGTCTGTGGTGGCCAACATCGCCATCGTGGTGACCGGCGGGCTGGTCCGGCTGACCGGGTCCGGGCTGGGGTGTCCGACCTGGCCGTCTTGTACGGATGAGTCGTACGTGCCGCACGGGGCGCTCGGGATTCACGGGGCGATCGAGTTCACCAACCGGATGCTCGGGTTCGTGGTCGGGGTGATCGCGATCCTCACCTGGCTGGTGGTGATGCGGTACCGGCCACGACGTACGGACTTGCGTCGGCTGGCGACTGCCGCCGCGCTGGGGATCCCGCTGCAGGCGATCATCGGTGGAGTCAGCGTGCTGACCGGGCTGAACCCCTGGATCGTGTCGGGGCACTTCCTGGTCTCACCGATCATCATCACGCTGACGGTCTCGATGATGCGCCGCTCCCGGACCAGTCCCTACCCACACACTCCCCCGGTGGTCCGCGCACTCGCAACCGCTTGTGTGGTGGCGGTCTGGCTGGCCGTTGCCCTAGGCACCGTTGTCACCGGCGCCGGCCCGCACTCCGGCGACCCACAGACCGGCCGGAACGGCTTCGACCCCACCGTGATCAGCCAACTCCACGCCGACGTCGTCTTCGGCCTCCTGGGCGTGACCATCGGCCTGGTGATCGCAACGCGCGTGACTGCGACCTCCCGAGCACTACGCAACCTCGCTGCCTGGCTACTCGCAATGGAACTCCTCCAGGGTGGAGTCGGCTTCACCCAATACTTCACCGGCCTCCCCTGGGTCCTCGTCCTCATCCACATGTTCTTCGCCGGCGTACTGATCGCCCTGGTCACGGCCGTCTACGGCGAACGCGGCACCCCAGCCACCTGAACCGGCCGTGCGCGCGGCACGTGCGCCGTACCTGGAGGACGACGGCGTCCCGTCGCCCGACGGCACACCTGCGGATCGCCCGATGCGATGGCCCGGCACGGAGCTCCAGCAGTCCGAGTGGTTCACCGACGTCCGGCAGTCGGTGATCGAACGGCGCCTGACGATCAGCGCCGACGACTACATCGGACAACTGTCGACGGTCTCGGCGCACGTGATGCTCCAGCCCGCCGACCGGGAGCAGGTCTTCCGCCGAACCCTCCAGGTCCTCCCCGAAACGGTGGAACTCAACGCCGAGATCCATGTCCACCTCGCCCGCCGCCACTACTAACTAACACGACGCCCGCGCGACCCCGCCGGACCTGATCAACCTGGCGCTGGAGACGCTGGTCTCGGCGTCGGCTCGATGCTGGCGGCAGCGCGGCTGGACCATCCCGGCGCGCGATGCCGGCGGGGCGTCGGCGATGCTGTGGGCGTGGAGTACGTGTCCAGAGTGCCGCGACCGCCGCTGGACGGGCTGATCGACGATCTTTACTACCTGGAGGGTGCGCCGCCGTACGCCCGGCTGTTGCTGCCGCCGATGCCCGCGGCGCTGCTCATCGTCAACCTCGGGGCGCCGTTCCGCATCCGCGCCGGCACCGACATCGAGACGGCCGAGTACGCCGACGGCTGCGTGGTCACCATGCCCACCCGCGTGCTGGAGTTCGGCTACCCACTCCGGACCCGGTCCGTCGGCGTGCACTTCAAGCCGTGGGGACCGGCGCCGTTCCTGCCGATGCCCGCGGTCGAGCTGTGTGACCGGCCGGTGACAATAGAGCAGGTTTGGGGCCGGCCCGCCATTGCTGAGCTGCGAGACCGGCTGGCCACGGCGGACGGACCGCACGAGATGCTGACGCTGCTCGAGGAGGAGCTGATGCGACGGCTGTGCGAGACCACCGGCCTGGGGCTGGTCCGCCATACGAGCAGCGTCATCGCGGCGACGAGCGGGGCGTTGGCGATCGGCGACCTGAGCGCGGCAGCCGGTGTCAGCAGCACTCAGCTGGCACAGCGGTTCAAGGAGCTCATCGGCGTCACGCCGAAGCGGCTGGCCCGCACCTACCGCTTCGCCGCCACCGTGTTCGCGATCAACCCCGCCGGACCGATCGACTGGGGCGACCTCGCCGGTGGCGCAGGCTACTTCGACCAGGCCCACTTCGGCCACGAGTTCCGGGCGTTCACCGGGCTCACGCCGACCCGGTACGTCGAAGTCCGGCGGCGGTTCCTGCGCGAGCATCCCGGCCACGTGATGGACGGCTGGCCGCTGCCGGCCGATTGATTTCTTACAAGAGCGACAGCTCACGACACGCTAATTTGGGGGCACCCCAAAGCAGAGGAGAGCCCCGTGGGCAAGGTGGTCATGTACAGCTCGGTGTCGGTGGACGGCTTCGTCGCGGACGAGAATGACCAGCCCGGACCGCTGTTCGACTGGTTGTCCAGCGGTGACGTCCCGTTGGACGAGAGCGGCGAGGTGAAGGTGTCGCAGACGTCCTACGACTACACCCGGCCGTACTGGGACCAGATCGGGGTGACAGTGGTCGGCCGCCACGTCTTCGACCTGACGGACGGCTGGGACGGGAAACCGCCGGGCGGGATCGACCACGTGGTCGTCGTGACGCACCGGCCGGAGCCCGAGGGCTGGGACCTCGAGGCGCCGTTTCACTTTGTCGACGGCGTCGAGGCAGCCGTGGCCAAGGCGCAGGAGCTTGCAGGTGATCGCATGGTCGAGATCGCCGCCGGCGACGTCGGTGGCCAGGTGCTTGCCGCGGGCCTGATCGACGAGGTGCGCATGGACGTCGTACCCGTCGTGTTCGGGTCCGGCAAGCGCTACTTCGGGTCCGTCCAGGCGCAGCACCTGTTGGAGGATCCTGACGTGGTGCTCCAGAGCAACCGGGTGCTTCACCTGCGCTATCAGGTGTGCCGTTGACCGAAACCGCGCGACGTCGCCGAAGGCGGACGGGGCTGTGCACGGCCCGAGCATTGCCTCGCGCGGCAGGTGCTGATCCGATGCACAAAGTGGCCCGTTGCGGCCTCGTCGGCGAGTGACGGCGAGCGGTTACGGCACAACCGCATCGGGGACTGCTCGCTTGTGCGCAAACCCCAATGGACCCGTACCAGACCACGAGCCGCGACGTAGGTGCAGCGGAACCGGGTGGGTGGGAGCGGCGACGGAGGAGCTGCGTGGGGCGCACTTCCACGTAGTACCAGCACCCGGGGCGCCCGGACTACTTGGCCAAGTCGGGCTCCGCCTGGATGCATACGTCCGCGCACGGGGACCTCGGACACCGTCTCGGGACCGCGGACAAGAAATAGCATGTCCGCGGTCCCCACGTCCTGTCCGAACCCACCAGTCAGGCGGCCAACCCTCGCGTAGGTAATCCGGCGGCGAACCCACCGGGGGGATCACGCTTCGACGGCCTGCAGGTGAAGCACCCGGAGCGCCTGGTCCGGTTGGTGAAAGCGGGCGCCCCGGGTTTGTCCTGCTAGTGCAGGACCCTTGCGATGGAGCCTGGGCCGAAGATCGGGGACGCTACGTAGACCGCTCCGCTCTTGCTGACGCCAACGCCGCCCGGGAGGGTGAGTTTGCCCTTGGCCAGCTCGTGCCTGAAGCCGCCGCGTTGGTGACCACCGCGGTACTGCACGAACAGGGCGCCATCGGTCGCGCCGTTGAGCTCGAACTGCAGCCAGCTCGCCTTGGCCAGTTCGACCACGTAGATCTTGTTTCCTGGACCAGCACCCAGATCGACGATCGAGGTGTAGCCGTCGGCGTACCGCTGGCAGTTGCCCCGGTACGGATGGGCCGGGTCGCAAACGGCACCGACCGATCCCGGCTTGATCCGCCAGATCTCCGACGTACCAGGCGTGGCCGGGAAGCCCCGCAGCTCACCGAGGTAGTAGTAGCCGTCCGTGCCGACCGTCACCGAAGTGGCGACGCCCTCGGCCATGACTGGGGTGCCGGCCGGCGGCAACGGGTTGCCCTCCGGGTCCATGGCGGGCAGACCTGACGGCACCTTGACGAGGCGCGGCTTGATCCTGGCGATCGTCTTGATGTGGCCGTTCGGCCAGACCCTCAGCAGGTCGTTCCCGGCGGCGTCCGACACCAGCACGGTGCCGTCACGCAGCGCAGCCACCCCGAACGGGTTCGTGTCCGTCGGAAAGTTCTCCAGATCGTACGGATCCGGATCATGAGCCTGGTACGCCGCGATGTCGGCGACCACCTGCGCGGACTTACCCGGCCGTAACTTGAAGAGCGTCGCACCGCCTCGCGGGCTGTCGCCTTCCGGCCCGCCACCACCGGTGAGCGCGTACGTCACGCCCCAGACATTGGTGTCGATCGCGGGCGGGAAGCCTCCCGGCACCTGGCCGAGCTTGCGGATGTGTTTGTTCAGCCCCGTCGCGGATGCCTCGTACACCGACCCGTCGGTCACGCTGTAGACGACCTTCCGGCCGTCAGCGCTGACAGCGACCCCGCGAGGCCCGTCCAACCCGGTCACCACGGGTCGAAGGCTGCTGTGCCCCACCCCCGCCTCGGCCGGCCCGACCGACAACGTCGTACCGAGCAACGCCACCACCGAAACCGCTGCTATACGTGCTTTTCTGACCCCCACTACATCCCCCTGACGCGCCGTCCGCCCCAGCTGGAGCCACTCCGCGGACCTGTCCAATGGCAGCACTCGGACCCGGCCAGGTCAACGGGACGACTCCCAGCCACCAACTGTTCACCGAAAGAAACGAGCGCCGAGGCAACTATCTGTGCCACCGCAGGCACAACCCGAACTTTGCCGGGCGATTCCGCTCGATGCCCCTAGCAACTAGCGGACCACGCGAGACGCAGGGAGCGGTAGGGAAGGAAAGGGCTGTTGGCCGATGTCTAGCGCAGGAGGGGGTCGATGGCTGCGGCGATGAAGAGGAGCGCCAGGTAGATGTTGGAGAAGTGGAACAACCGCATCGGGCGCAGCGCGGGTCCGTCGGCGCCGGTGTTCGCCCGTGCCAGCAGGGCAAACGCCTCACGCAGGAAGACGACACCCAGTACTACGGCCGCGAGCGGGTACACGAAGCCCGTGCCACCGACCGGCCACAAGGCGATCGAGGTGAGCACCATGACGATGCTGTAGGCAAGGATCTGCCGGGCCGTCTGGACGGGCGTCGCGACGACGGGCAGCATCGGCACGTCGACCGAGGCGTAGTCCTCGCGGTACCGCATGGCCAGTGCCCAGGTGTGCGGCGGCGTCCAGAAGAACACCACGGCGAACAGCACCAACGGGGTCCAGGCAAGGGAGTTCGTGACCGAGGTCCAGCCGATCAGGGTCGGGAAGCAGCCCGCGATCCCGCCCCAGACGATGTTCTGCACGGTCCGCCGCTTCAGCACCATCGTGTAGCCGAAGACGTAGAAGGCGTTCGCCGCCAGCGCCAGCAGCGAGGACAGCCAGTTGACCAGCAGGCCGAGCTCGATGGTGGCCAGGATCCCCAGCACGATGCCGAACACCGTCGCCGAGCGCGGGCTGACCGCGTGGCGCGGCAGCGGCCGCCGCCGGGTCCGGCGCATCTGCTCGTCGATGTCGCGGTCGAGCACGCAGTTGATCGTGTTGGCGCTGCCCGCGGCGAGGATGCCGCCGAGCAGGGTCGCCGCGACCACACCGAGCCCTGGCACGCCACCCGCGGCCAGGAACATCACCGGCACGGTCGTGATCAGCAGGAGCTCGATGATGCGTGGCTTGGTCAGACCGACGTACGCCTTGATCACGTCGCGCACCGACGGGCCCGCCGGCACCAGAGACTGATCGATCTCCAGGGCTGGGTCGGTCGGCAGCGGCGCCGGGTACGACGTCGTCGCGGCTGGACGCGGGTCGACGGCCGTCACGAACACCTCGAACTGAGTGGGTTGACGCCGGGGTACCGGCGCTGACGATTCGACAGTCTACGACGGGCCGTAGGAGAGCCCTAACCGGCCCTTGGACAGGTGTCGTCGTGGGTACCGATGTGACGTCCGAGACGTTCGGGAACAAGCAACCTGCGAGTCCGGTTGGCGAGGTGTGAAGGGTCGGGGACGACTTGGCGAGTAGGCTCGCTCACGGTGCAGCGCGGGGGCGCTCACGGCATGGGACCTACGGGTCCGGCCGGCCCCTCTGACACCGACCAAACGGACTGTTCGCAGCCATTGAGAGGAGCGCCGCCGGCGTGACGGAGAAGACCAGCCCCAAGCTTGACTGGACCGAGCTCGACAAGAATGCGGTCGACACCGTACGCGTGCTCGCGCTGGATGCTGTGGAGAAGGTCGGCAACGGCCACCCCGGTACGGCGATGAGCCTCGCCCCGGCCGCCTACCTGCTGTTCCAGAAGGTGATGCGGCACAACCCCGCCGACCCGCACTGGGCCGGTCGCGACCGGTTCGTGCTGTCCGCCGGGCACTCGAGCCTCACGCTGTACATCCAGCTGTACCTGGCCGGCTTCGGCCTGGAGCTGGACGACCTCAAGTCGCTGCGCACCTGGGGCAGCGCGACGCCGGGCCACCCGGAGTACAGCCACACCCCCGGTGTCGAGACGACCACCGGCCCGCTCGGCCAGGGCGTCGGCAACGCGGTCGGGATGGCGATGGCCGCCCGCCGCGAGCGCGGGCCTGTTCGACCCGGACACCGCTGCCGGCGAGAGCCCGTTCGACCACCGCATCTACGCGATCGCGTCGGACGGTGACCTGGAGGAGGGCGTCTCGTCGGAGGCCTCCTCGCTCGCCGGGCACCAGAAGCTCGGCAACCTGACGCTGATCTACGACGCCAACAAGATCTCCATCGAGGACGACACCGACATCGCGTTCTCCGAGGACGTCGCCGCCCGCTACGCGGCGTACGGCTGGGACGTCCACGACGTCGACTGGACCAACGGCGGCACCGGCTACGAAGAAGACGTGCAGGCCCTGTACGACGCGATCGAGGCGGGCCACGCGGTCACCGACAAGCCGACCTTCATCCGGCTGCACACGATCATCGGCTGGCCGGCCCCGAACGCGCAGAACACCGGCAAGATCCACGGCTCGGCCGCGGGCGCTGACGAGGTCGCCGCGACCAAGAAGGTCCTCGGCCTCGACCCGGAGAAGAGCTTCGACGTCGCCCCCGACGTCATCGAGCACACCCGCAAGGCCGTCGAGCGCGGTCAGGCCGAGCAGGCCGAGTGGACCAAGAAGTTCGACGCCTGGAAGACGGCGACGCCCGAGCGGTCCGAGCTGTTCGAGCGGCTCAGCAAGCGCGAGCTGCCGAAGGGCTGGCTGGACGCGCTGCCGAGCTGGGACGCCGACGCGAAGGGTGTCGCCACCCGCGCGGCCTCCGGCGAGGTGCTCACCAAGATCGCGCCGGAGCTGCCCGAGCTGTGGGGCGGCTCGGCCGACCTGGCCGGCTCGAACAACACGACGCCGAAGGGCCAGCCGTCGTTCATCCCGGCGGAGCACGCCACCAAGGAGTTCCAGGGCAACGAGTACGGCCGGGTCCTGCACTTCGGGATCCGTGAGCACGGCATGGGCTCGGTGCTGAACGGCATCGCGCTGCACGGCGGCACCCGCCCGTACGGCGGCACGTTCCTCGTCTTCAGCGACTACATGCGCCCGTCGGTCCGGCTGGCCGCGCTGATGAAGCTGCCCGTGACGTACGTCTGGACGCACGACTCGATCGGCCTCGGCGAGGACGGACCGACGCACCAGCCGGTGGAGC
Organism: Kribbella qitaiheensis; assembly: GCF_014217565.1. Classification (NCBI taxonomy): domain Bacteria; kingdom Bacillati; phylum Actinomycetota; class Actinomycetes; order Propionibacteriales; family Kribbellaceae; genus Kribbella; species Kribbella qitaiheensis. Next base: position 788,617 of record NZ_CP043661.1, on the reverse strand, counting down.
ACCTGGCCGCGCTGCGCGCGATCCCGGGCCTCGACGTGGTCCGCCCCGCCGACGCGAACGAGACGGCGGCTGCCTGGGCCACCATCCTCCAGCACACCGACCGCCCGGCCGGCCTGGTGCTGACCCGGCAGAACGTGCCGACCTACCCCCGCGGTACGGACGGCTACGCGACCACGGAGAACGTGCACAAGGGCGGCTACACGCTGCTCGACACGGACGGTACGCCGGATGTGATCCTCATCGGCACCGGCTCCGAGCTGCAGCTGGCCGTCGAGGCGAGCAAGACGCTGGCCGCCGAGGGCATCAAGGCCCGCGTCGTCTCGATGGTGTCGCGCGAGTGGTTCGACGAGCAGGACGACGCCTACCGCGACTCGGTCATCCCGACCGCCGTCCGGGCCCGCGTCTCGGTCGAGGCCGGGATCAAGCTCGGCTGGCGCGAGATCATCGGCGACGCCGGGCGCAGCGTGAGCCTGGAGCACTACGGCGCTTCGGCCGACTACCAGAAGCTGTACACGGAGTTCGGGATCACGGCCGACGCCGTCGTACAGGCCGCGAAGGACAGCATCGCCACGGCGGCCCGAGCTCGGTGGCAGCGGGGTACCGGCGGGACGCGCGGCCTCCGGGCCGGTCGGACCTGCCGACACCTACGCCGCGGCAAAAAACTGAACATCCACAACAGAACATTTCGGAGGGCTTCGGACATGACCGATCGTTTGAAAGACCTCGCCGACGCCGGGGTATCCATCTGGCTCGACGACCTGTCCCGGCAGCGGCTGACCAGCGGCAGCCTGGCGACCCTGATCCACGACCAGCACGTCAGCGGGGTGACCACCAACCCGACGATCTTCGCCAAGGCCATCTCCGACGCCGGCGCGTACGCCGAGCAGGTGGAGCGGCTCGCGGCCGACGGTGTCTCGACCGATCAGGCGATCCGGGTGATCACCACCGACGACGTCCGGAACGCCGCGGACCTGTTCAAGCCGGTCTACGACGACACCGACGGTGTCGACGGCCGGGTCTCGATCGAGGTCGAGCCCGGCTTCGCCCGGGACACCGCCAAGACGGTCGGCCAGGCCAAGGAGCTGTGGGAGACCGTCGGCCGGGAGAACGTCTTCGTCAAGATCCCGGCCACCAAGGAAGGCATCCCGGCGATCACCGAGACGCTTGCCGCGGGCATCAGTGTGAACGTGACGCTGATCTTCTCCCTCGAACGGTACAAGGCCGTCGCGGACGCGTTCCTGACCGGCCTGGAGAAGGCGCTCGACAACGGTCACGACGTGACCAAGCTGGCCAGCGTCGCCTCGTTCTTCGTCAGCCGGGTGGACACCGAGATCGACAAGCGGTTGGACGCATTCATCGGCACCGCCTCTGAAGACGCAGCGAAGGCCCTGAAGGGCAAGGCCGCGATCGCCAACGCGCGGCTCGCCTACGAGCTGTACGAGGAGATCTTCTCCTCGGACCGCTGGCGCGAGATCGAGACCGCCGGCGGCAAGGCGCAGCGGCCGCTCTGGGCGTCCACGGGCGTCAAGGACCCGGCGTACAAGGACACCCTGTACGTCGAGGAGCTGGTCGTCTCCAACGTCGTCAACACGATGCCGCAGGCAACGATGGACGCGTTCGCCGACCACGGCGACGTCCGCGGCGACGCCGTCACCGGCGACTACGACGGCGACCGTAAGGTGATCGCCGACCTGGAGAAGCTGGGGATCTCCTACGACGAGGTCGTGCAGCTGCTCGAGGACGAGGGCGTCAGCAAGTTCGACGCGTCCTGGTCCGAGCTGCAGGACACCGTCACGGCAGCCCTCAAGGCGGCCACGAAGTGAGCACTCCCTCAGTAGCGGCACAGAACGGCGACTGGGCGGCGACTGTCGACCGCCTGGTCGCCGAGAAGATCGCCTCCCGGATCGCGGCCAAGGACGCCACCATCTGGGGTCCGGAGGCCGAGTCCGAGTCGGCGATCCGGCTGAACTGGGTCGACCTGCACGACACCTCGCGGCCGCTGCTGGCCGAGATCGAGGCGCTGCTGGCCGAGCTGCGTGCCGAGGGCCTGGACAGGATCGTGCTCGCGGGCATGGGCGGCTCGTCACTGGCCCCCGAGGTCATCACCCGTACGGCGGGCGTCGACCTCGTCGTGCTGGACTCGACCAACCCGAGCGTGATCGCCCGGGCGCTGGCCGGCGACCTGCAGCGCACGGTGATCGTCGTCTCGAGCAAGTCGGGCGGCACGGTCGAGACCGATAGCCAGCGTCGCGTGTTCGTGAAGGCGTTCACCGACGCCGGGATCGACGCCTCCTCGCGGGTCGTCGTCGTCACCGACCCGGGCTCGCCGTTCGAGAAGCTCTCGGCCGACGAGGGCTACCGCAAGACCTTCCTGGCCGACCCGAACGTCGGTGGGCGCTACAGCGCGCTCACCGCCTTCGGTCTGGTGCCTTCTGGTCTGGCCGGCGCCGATGTGGCCGAACTGCTGGACCAGGCCGCTGAGGCGGCTCCGGCGCTGCAGGACGACTCCGCGGACAACCCGGCGCTCCTGCTGGGCGCAGTACTGGCCGCAAGCGGCGACCGGGACAAGGCGATCATCACCGCCGACGGCTCCGACATCGTCGGGTTCCCGGACTGGGCGGAGCAGTTGATTGCCGAGAGCACCGGAAAGAACGGCACCGGTGTGCTGCCGGTCGCGGTGAAGGGTCTGCACGCACCTGAGCTGCACAGCAACGCGGCCGACATCGTCAACGCGCTGCTGGCCGACAAAGCGACCAGCGACGTACCGACCGCACTGACGTCGGGTTCGCTCGGCGGGCAGATGCTGTTGTGGGAGACCGCCACCGCTGTGGCCGGTTACCTGCTCGGGATCAACCCGTTCGACCAGCCGGACGTGGAGAGCGCCAAGAAGGCGGCTCGTGGTCTGCTGGACGCCCAGCCCGAGGCGGAGGCTGCTGCCTTCACCGACGGTGCTGTGGAGGTCCGTGGGACCGACGGTCTGCTGGACGGCGTCGACTCGGTGCAGGGTGCACTCGATTCGCTCCTTGGTAACCTCGGCGAAGACGGGTACCTCGCTGTCATGGCGTATCTGGACTCGGAGCGCGACGAGAACCTGATGGCCATCCGGCCGGCGCTGAGCAAGCGCACCGGACGCCCGGTCACCTTCGGCTGGGGACCGCGGTTCCTGCACTCCACCGGTCAGTACCACAAGGGTGGCCACCAACAGGGCGTGTTCCTGCAGATCACGTCGTCGGAATCGGCCGACGTCGAGATCCCGGACCGCCCGTTCTCGTTCGGCACGCTGATCACGGCGCAGGCCGCGGGCGACGCCGGCGTCCTGGCCGACCGGGGCCGGCCCGTACTGCGGCTGCACCTCACCGATCCCGCCGCCGGTGTGGAGCAGCTGATCTCCCTACTCGACGCACCTGACAAATCGGAGGACGGCGGCGCATGACTGTACTGAGGCCGCGCCTCCGGCGCGGCGGGTCATCGGGCCTTGGCTCCCGGTCTTCCCTCGTCCCTCCAGTCGCTTCGCTCCTTCCACTCCTCAGTCCGGACCGGGAGGCCCGATGACCATCGAGTTCGACGAGGAGACCACCGGTCCGGTGAACCCGCTGCGGGATCCCCAGGACCGGCGGCTCCCCCGGATCGCCGGGCCGTGCAGCCTGGTGATCTTCGGCGTCACCGGCGACCTGGCCCGCAAGAAGCTGATGCCGGCGGTGTACGACCTGGCGAACCGGGGCCTGTTGCCGCCCGGTTTCGCGTTGGTCGGCTTCGCCCGGCGTGACTTCAGCAACCAGGACTTCGCGCAGATCGTGCACGACTCCGTCAAGGAGCACGCCCGGACCCCGTTCCGCGAGGAGGTCTGGCAGCAACTGGCCGAGGGCTTCCGGTTCGTCCCTGGCGACCTGACCGACGACGCCGCCTTCGAGCGGCTGCGCGAGACGGTGGACGAGCTCGACGTCAACCGCGGTACGGGCGGCAACCACGCGTTCTACCTGTCCATCCCGCCGGGACTCTTCCCGCAGGTCGTGCAGCAGCTGAACGAGCACGGCCTGACCAAGGAGAACCCGGGCTCGTGGCGCCGGGTGGTGATCGAGAAGCCGTTCGGGCACGACCTGAAGAGCGCTCGTGAGCTGAACCAGGTGGTCGAGTCGGTCTTCCCGCCCGAGGCGGTCTTCCGGATCGACCACTACCTGGGCAAGGAGACCGTCCAGAACATGCTGGCGCTGCGGTTCGCCAACGCCATGTTCGAGCCGGTCTGGAACAGCCACTACGTCGACCACGTGCAGATCACGATGGCCGAGGACATCGGCATCGGCGGCCGGGCCGGGTACTACGACGGCATCGGCGCTGCCCGCGACGTGATCCAGAACCACCTGCTCCAGCTGCTCGCGTTGATCGCGATGGAAGAGCCGGTCAGCTTCGACGCCTGGTCGCTGCGCCAGGAGAAGAAGAAGGTGCTGGCGGCCGTCAAGCTGCCGGAGCGCCTTGACCTGCACACGGCTCGCGGTCAGTACGCCGCGGGCTGGGCCGGTGGCACGAAGGTGAAGGGCTACCTGCAGGAAGACGGCATCCCGGCTTCGTCTGCGACCGAGACCTTCGCCGCGCTGCGCGTGGACGTGGACACCCGCCGCTGGGCAGGCGTTCCGTTCTACCTGCGGACCGGCAAGCGACTCGGCCGGCGCGTCACCGAGGTGGCCGTGATGTTCAAGCGCGCGCCGCACCTGCCGTTCACCAAGACGGAGACCGAGGAACTCGGCCAGAACGCCCTGGTGATGCGGATCCAGCCGGACGAGGGCATCACGATGCGGTTCGGGGCGAAGGTGCCCGGCACGATGATGGAGATCCGCGACGTGAACATGGACTTCGCCTACGGCGGGTCCTTCACCGAGTCCTCCCCCGAGGCCTACGAGCGGCTCATCCTCGACGTCCTGCTCGGCGACCCGCCGCTGTTCCCGCAGCACACCGAGGTGGAGCTCGGCTGGAAGATCCTCGACCCGGTGATCAACTACTGGGCCGAGCACGGCAAGCCGGAGCAGTACGCCTCCGGTGCCTGGGGACCTGACTCCGCCCACGAGATGCTCGCCCGCGACGGACGCGCCTGGAGGCGGCCATGATCATCGACCTCACCGACACGACGTCGAGCGGGATCGCGTCGGCGTTGCTGAAGGCCCGCCGCAACGCCGGCTCGCCCGCGATGGGCATGGTCGGCACCATCGTCGTGGTCGTCGACGAAGCGTCGCACCACGACGCGATGAAGGCGGCGAACGAGGCCGGCCGCGAACACCCGTCGCGGGTGCTCGTGGCGATCCTCCGGCCCGGCCGGGGTACGGGTGGCCTGGACGCCGAAGTACGGGTCGGCGAAGGCATTCCCGGCGAGGCGGTGCTGCTGCGGCTGCACGGCGAGCTCGCCAAGGTGCCCGAGTCCGTCATCACACCGCTGCTGCTGCCCGACTCCCCCGTCATCGTCTGGTGGCCGGGTGGCGGGCCGAAGGTGCCGAACGAGGACCCCCTCGGCTCATTGGGCCGTCGCCGGGTCACGGACGCGGCCGCGACCCGGCGGGGCTCGGTCGACTTCAACGTCCGGGCCGAGGGCTACGCGCCGGGCGACACGGACTTCGCGTGGAGCCGGTTGACGCCGTGGCGAGCCTTGATGGCGGCCGCGCTGGACCAGTTCCCGACGAAGGTGACCGGTGCCGAGGTGGTGTCGGCCAAGGGCAACGCAAGTGCCGATCTGATGGCCGCCTGGTTGCACTGCCGGCTCGGCGTCCCGGTGGAGCAGCGCAACTCGCGCGGGCCCGGCATCACCGCGGTACGGATGTTCACTCCGGCCGGCCCGATCTCGTTGACCCGGCCGGACGGCTCGGTGGCGACGTTCAGCATTCCTGGCCAGCCGGACCGGCCGGTCGCGCTGAAGCGGCGGAACACCTCCGAGTTGCTGAGCGAGGAGCTCAGGCGGCTCGACCCCGACGACGTGTACGCCCAGACGCTGGCGTGCATGGTCAAGCGGGAGAAGATGCCCGCCTCGGCGAAGGTCGTCAGCGACGTCGATCGTCGCTCCACCCAGACGGCAGCGGAGAAGGCTGCGGCCCGTACGTCGAACGTGACGGGCAAGGCGGCCTCGCCTTCGCTCGAGGCGAAGGCATCCGGGCGTGGCCGGAAGGCGGCTGCTACGAAGAAGGCCGCCGCCAAGAAGCCCGCCGCTAAGAAGACAGTGGCGAAGAAGGCGAGCGCGGCGGCGAAGTCGGCGCGCAAGTCGGTCGCGACCAAGAAGGCGCCGGCGCGCAAGACCACGGCGAAGAAGGTGGCTGGGCGGTCATGATTTCGCCTGAGGTCCTCCGCAACCGCGACGCCGAGGGCCTGGCCCACGCCGTCGCGGCCAGGCTGATCACCCGGCTGATCGACGTACAGGCCGGCGGTGGGATCGCGCAGGTGGTCCTCACCGGCGGTCGCGTCGCGGCCGTGGTCTACCGGGCCCGTGGCCGAGTCCCCGGCCCGGAACGCGATCGACTGGCGCCGGGTCGAGTTCTGGTGGGGCGACGAGCGCTTCCTGCCGCAGGGCGACCCGGAGCGCAACGAGACCCAGGCGTGGGACGCACTCCTGTCCCACGTCGACGTCGATCCGGCCCGGGTTCACCCGATGGCTGCTGACAGCGGGCAAGGGGCTGAGGCGGCGGCTGACGCCTACGCAGCCGAGATTGCGGCCAGCGGAGTCCGGACGTTCGACGTGCTGATGCTGGGTGTGGGGCCGGACGGGCACGTCGCGTCCCTGTTCCCGGGGTATCCCGAGCTCGCGGAGCAGGATCGGTGGGCAGTCGCGGTCCACGACTCCCCCAAGCCGCCGCCGACCCGGGTATCGCTGACGTTCCCGACACTCGGCCGGTCGCGCGAGGTGTGGTTCGTGGTCTCCGGCGAGGACAAGGCGGACGCGGTGGCTCAGGCCGTCTCGGCTGCCGCCGACCTCCCGGCTTCAACGCCCAAGGGTCTCGACCGGACGCTTTGGCTGATCGACGACGCCGCCGCGAAGGGTCTGCCGGCCGCCGGAAAAAGTTGAACGAAGAATTTGTTTCTTGCAAGAATATTCATTACTAACTTGCATCGTGCATTGAAAGATATTGCCCGCTAACATGCGGTGAATGCTGAAGAAAATCATCGCGAGCGTGACCGGGCTGGGGCTCGCCGCGGCGGTCGGAGTGACCGTCGGGGCGAGTCCGGTGCAGGCGGCGACACCGATTCTGATGGGTGTCCACGATGGTGTCTCACCGGGAGAGCTCAAGCAGCGCTATCCCGGCGTGGAGGCCACCAGGGAGTTCGTCGACGGCGTGCAGAGCCCGCGGACCGACCTCCGGACGAAGTACGACGCGGTCGCCAAGAAGTCCTGGGCGGCAGGCCTGATCCCCTTCGTGAGCATCAAGACCGACCCGATCAAGACCGGGAACGGCACTTACGACGCACGGTTCCGCGACCTGGCGAAATGGCTCGCGGACAAACCTGAAACTTATTTCATCTGGTATCACGAGCCGGAGGACAACATGTCCGGCCCGGCTTTCGCCAAGGCATTCAAGCGGGTCCGGGACGTGATGAAGGCGGCCAACCCGAAGGTGAAGGTCGGGTACTGCGCGATGGCCTACCAATGGGGCAGCTCCCGTGCCTCGACCAAGAACCCGGCGCCGTGGCGGGTGGCCGCCGACTTCTACGGCGTGGACACCTACAGCGGCGGCACGCAGCCGTCGACCGCGATCCTGCCCGAGCACAAGTCCCACGAGCGGTGGTACGACGAACTGATCCGCAAGACTCCCGGCGCGGACACCAAGTGGGGTCTGACCGAGCGCGGCTTCAAGGGGACCAAGAGCGACCAGCAGCGGGCCAAGGACATCGACCGGGAGACCTCTCTGCTCAAGGGGCTGAAGGCGAGCTCGACGTTCACTCTGCCGACCTTCTACCTCTACTGGAACACCCCCGGCACCGAGGGCGACCGCGACCTGATCAACGGACCCAAGGCACAGGCTGCGGTGGCCAGGATGGTCAAGGCGTTCTGATCCATCGTTCGGCGGCGGCCGAACGGTCCTGCTGACAAGATGGCGGACATGACGACGTTTCGTGAGCTGCACACCGCCGGGTTCGTGATGCCGAACGCCTGGGATGCGGGCAGCGCGGTGATACTCGCGGAGGCGGGCTTCACGGCCCTCGCGACCACCAGCGCGGGGATCGCCTTCTCCCTCGGCAAGGGCGATCACACGTTGCCGGACGGCGCGCCCGCGGTCTCCCGGGAGCAGATGTTCGAGCGGGTCCAGCAGATCACCGCGGCGACCGTCCTCCCGGTGAACGGCGACCTTGAAGACGGGTACGGCGCGCGCCCGGAGCAGGTCGCCGAGACGATCATCCTCGCCCGTGCTGCGGGACTCGCGGGCGGCAACATCGAGGACTACGACGGCCACACCCTGTACGACGAGGAGCTGTCGGTCGAGCGGATCATTGCCGCACGGGAGGCGGCCGGCCCGGATTTCGTGCTGACCGCGCGGACGGATGGCCAGCTTCTCAGCGCACCGACCTCACTCGCGGACTCCATCGAGCGGGCCAATCGCTACCGCGAAGCCGGCGCGGACTGCCTCTACGTGCCGGGCGTGAACGACTTGGAGACGATCGCCACCCTGGTGAAGGAGATCGACGGCCCGCTCAATGTCGTCCTCGGTCTCGGCACCTCCACCCTCACGGCGGGCGAGGTGCTGGGTGCCGGCGTCATCCGGATCAGTCTGGGCGGCTCGATCGCCCGCGCCGCCCTCGGCTTCGTCCGCCGCAGCGCGAAGGAGCTACTGACTCAAGGGACGCTGGGATTCTCAGCCGACCAGATCCCCCAGCGCGAGCTGAACGAGCTGTTCGCCCGCTACCCATAAGCGCGCGCCCGCCCGCGACCCGCAGTACGGGCTGAAGGCACGACAAAGCCCGGGCGGTCCCTCGCAGGACTGCCCGGGCTTTGGCGGTGCTCAGAAGATGACTTCGCCGCGGGCTCGGCGGGCGCGGAGCTTTTCGAGGGCCTCTTCGAGGATCTCGGCTGCTTCGGACTCGCTGCGACGCTCCTTCACGTAGGCGAGGTGCGTCTTGTACGGCTCGATCTTGGTGGGCGGCGGCGGGTTGTTGACGTCGGTGCTGGTCGGCAGACCGCACCTCGGACAGTCCCAGGCCTCCGGGACCGCTGCCTCGACCGCGAAGACGGTCGCGGTCTCGTGTCCGTTGGCACAGAAGAACACGACGCGCTGCCGCGGCGCGGTGTCCCCGCGCTCGGCCTCACCCATCGGTCCGGCACCGACCCGGCTACCTCGAATCGCACTGCCTCCACCAGGCATGGGAGCTACTCCCCTCTCAGCCGAGCTTGTACAGCAGGCCGAGCGCGACGATGGCCGCGAACCAGATCAGGCCGACGCCGATCGTGATCCGGTCGAGGTTCCGCTCGGCGACCGAGGACCCGCCCAGGCTGGACGAGACCCCTCCACCGAACAGGTCGGAAAGGCCACCACCGCGACCTTTGTGCAGCAGCACGAGCAGCGTCAGGATCAGGCTGCAGATGACGACAACGATCTGAAAAGCGAGAATCACGAGGAGTAGCCTAACTGAAGATCCAGGTAACGGCAGATACCGGCGAACTCGTCCACCTTAAGGCTTGCTCCGCCCACCAGGCAGCCGTCGACATCCGGCTGGGCCATGATGCCACCTGCGCTGGCCATCTTCACCGATCCGCCGTAAAGAATCCGTACCGAGTCGGCCACTGCCGGTGAAATCTCCTCCAGCCTGCCCCGGATCGCCGCGCAGACCTCCTGCGCGTCCTCCGGAGTCGCCACCTCGCCGGTGCCGATCGCCCAGACCGGCTCGTAGGCGATGACGACCTTGCGGATGTCGTCCGGCTTCAGGCCGGCCAGCGCGCCGTCGATCTGCGCCAGGCAGTGCTCGACGTGGCCGTCTGCCTTGCGGACCTCGAGGCCCTCGCCGACGCAGACGATCGGGGTGATCCCGGCTGCCAGCGCCTTGGTGGCCTTGGCGTTGACTACCGCGTCGTCCTCACCGTGGTACTGACGGCGCTCGGAGTGGCCGGCCAGCACATAGCTGCAGCCCAGCTTCGTCAGCATCGCCGCCGAGATCTCGCCGGTGTACGCGCCGTCGTCGTGCACGGAGATGTCCTGCGCGCCGTACACGATCTTCATCCGGTCGCCGTCGACGAGCGTCTGCACGCTGCGGATGTCGGTGAACGGTGGCAGCACCGCGACCTCGACCCGCTCGAAGTCGTGCTTCTTGTCCTGCAGCGTCCAGCTCAGCTTCTGCAGCAGGTGCACGGCCTCGACGTGGTTGACGTTCATCTTCCAGTTGCCCGCCATCAAGGGCGTACGGGCAGCGTTATCAGCCATTTTGGTGTCAGTCCTCTTCCAGCACAGCAAGACCCGGGAGCTCTTTGCCCTCCAGGTATTCGAGCGACGCGCCACCACCGGTGGAGATGTGCCCGAACTGATCGTCAGCGAAGCCCAGTTGCCGTACTGCGGCAGCCGAATCGCCACCACCCACGACACTGAGCCCGTCCACCTCGGTCAACGCCTGCGCGACGGCCTTGGTTCCACCGGCGAACGCCTCCATCTCGAAGACACCCATCGGGCCGTTCCAGAACACCGTCTTGGCCGCGGCGATCTCGGCGGCGAAGGCCTTGCCCGAGTCCGGACCGATGTCCAGGCCGAGCTGGTCGGCCGGGATCGAGTCCGCGGCGACGACGGTGGCAGGCGAGTCCGCCTTGAACTCGGGCGCGACCACGATGTCGGTCGGCAGCACGATCTCGACGCCCTTGGCCTTGGCACTCTCCAGGTAGCCCCTGACCGCATCCAGCTGGTCTTCCTCGAGCAGGCTCTTGCCGACCTCGTAGCCCTGGGCCTTCAGGAAGGTGAAGACCATGCCGCCACCGATCAGCAGCTTGTCCGCCTTGGCGATCAGGTTGTCGATCACGGCGAGCTTGTCCGAGACCTTCGCGCCACCCAGTACTACGACGTACGGGCGGGCCGGCTCCTCGGTGAGCTTCTTCAGCACCTCGACCTCGGCGAGCACCAGGCCGCCGGCCGCGTGCGGGAGCTTGCGGGCCACGTCGTACACGCTGGCCTGCTTGCGGTGCACGACACCGAAGCCGTCGCTGACGAACAGGTCGGCCAGGCCGGCCAGCTCCTCGGCCAGCGCGCCACGCTCGGCCTCGTCCTTGCTCTCCTCGCGGGCGTCGTACCGGACGTTCTCGAGCAGCAGGACCTCGCCCTCGTCCAGCTCCTGGACGGCTTCCTGCGCGCTGTCGCCGGTCACGTCGGTGGCGAAGTGCACCTTGATGCCGTCGGACTCCAGCAGCTCACCGAGCCGCTTGGCCACCGGGGCCAGTGTGAACTCCGGATTCGGCTTGCCCTTGGGCCGGCCGAGGTGGGCGGTCACGATCACCTTGGCGCCGGCCCTTGGCCAGCTTGACCAGGGTCGGGACGCTGGCGCGGATCCGGCCGTCGTCGCCGATCTTGTCGCCGTCAATCGGGACGTTCAGGTCGGAGCGCACCAGCACCCGCAGGCCCGCGACGTCACCGAGGCCATCGATCGTCTTCACAGTGATGGTCTCCACAGTTCAGGTTGCCCTTCGGCTGAAATCGCCAGCGTCCGGAGAACCTCGCTCACCAGGCCGAGATTTTCCGGACGCGACGTCAGGGGTGAAACGTCAGAGCGAGGCGCCGACGTAGTTGACCAGGTCGACGAGGCGGTTGGAGTAACCCCACTCGTTGTCGTACCAGCCGACGACCTTCACCTGGTTGCCGAGCACCTTGGTGAGGCCGGCGTCGAAGATGCAGGAGGCCGGGTCGGTGACGATGTCGCTCGACACGATCGGGTCCTCGGTGTACCGCAGGTAGCCCTTGAGCGCACCCTCGGCAGCTGCCTTGACGGCGGCGTTGACCTCTTCGACCGAGGTCTCACGGCCGACGGTGATGGTCAGGTCGGTGGCCGAGCCGGTCGGGACCGGGACGCGCAGCGCGTAGCCGTCCAGCTTGCCCTTGAGCTCGGGCAGGACCAGGCCGATCGCCTTCGCGGCACCGGTCGAGGTCGGCACGATGTTGATGGCCGCGGCGCGGGCGCGACGCAGGTCGCTGTGCGGGCCGTCCTGCAGGTTCTGGTCCTGGGTGTACGCGTGGATCGTGGTCATCAGGCCCTGCTGGATGACGAACTCGTCGTGGATGGCCTTGGCCATCGGGGCGAGGCAGTTCGTCGTGCAGGACGCGTTGGAGATGACCGTGTGCTGGTCGGCGTCGTACAGCTCGTGGTTGACGCCCATCACGATGGTCAGGTCCTCGTTCTTCGCCGGGGCGGAGATGATGACCTTCTTGGCGCCGTTGTCGGCGTGCGTCTTGGCCTTGGTGGCGTCGGTGAAGAAGCCGGTGGACTCGATCACCACGTCGGCGCCCACATCAGACCACTTGAGGTTGGCGGGGTCCCGCTCGGCGAACGCCTTGAAGGTGTGGCCGCCGACGCTGATGTCGGTGTCGGTCGCGGTCACGTCGCCCGGGAAACGGCCCAGGATCGAGTCGTACTTCAGCAGGTGGGCGAGGGTCTGGTTGTCGGTCAAATCATTGACGGCGACGACCTCGATGTCGGCACCGGACGCCTGAACGGCGCGGAAGAAGTTACGGCCGATCCGGCCGAAGCCGTTGATACCTACGCGAACGGTCACGGGACTACGTCTCCTCAAACTAGCTTTCGAGCACTGCCGCTACACCCGAAACACTAGCCCAAGTGCCCACCCGGCCCACTGGTGCTATCCACAGCAGACCACCGGGACCGGCATCGGACCATGCTCAGGCCGGATCGAGCATGTCCGGGGTGAGGTTGGCCTCGGTGTTGGGGATGTTGAGGTCGGCGGCGCGCTTGTCGGCCATCGCCAGCAGCCGGCGGATCCGGCCCGCCACCGCGTCCTTGGTCAGTGCCGGCTCGTGCAGCTGACCGAGCTCCTCGAGGCTGGCCTGCTTGTGCTCCAGCCGCAGTTTTCCCGCCACCTGCAGGTGATCCGGCACGTCGTCGCCAAGGATCTCCAGCGCGCGCTCGACCCGTGCACCGGCAGCGACGGCCGCCCGTGCGGACCGGCGCAGGTTCGCGTCGTCGAAGTTGGCCAGCCTGTTCGCCGTCGCCCGTACTTCGCGGCGCATCCGGCGCTCTTCCCAGGCGAGCACAGACTCGTGCGCCCCGAGCCGGGTCAGCAGCGCGCCGATCGCGTCGCCGTCGCGGATCACAACGCGGTCCACATTGCGGACCTCGCGGGCCTTCGAACCGATTCCCAGCCGACGAGCCGCACCGACCAGGGCAAGTGCCGCCTCCGGACCAGGGCAGGTCACCTCGAGCGACGAGGAACGGCCGGGCTCGGTCAGGGAGCCGTGCGCGAGGAAGGCACCGCGCCAAGCCGCCACGGCGTCGCAGGAGGCGCCTGAGACGACTGCTGGGGGAAGTCCGCGCACCGGACGGCCGCGGTTGTCCACGAGCCCGGTCTGACGCGCCAGCGCATCACCGTCACGAACAACCCGTACTACGTACTTCGTCTGCTTGCGGATCCCGGACGGGGAGATCACCACCACGTCCGACGGGTGCCCGAAGATCTCTGCGATGTCCTTGCGAAGCCGACGGGCCGCCGCGCCGCTGTCCAGCTCGGCCTCGACCACGATCCGGCCGGAGACGAGGTGCAGACCGCCGGCGAACCGTAGTACGGAAGAGACCTCGGCCTTGCGGCAGCAGGGTTTTGTGACCTGGATACTGGTCAACTCGGACTTCACCTGTGCTGTCATCGCCATGTAGTGAATCCTCCCACTGCTGTCAAAGACCCTCATGTTCGACGGACAAACTACAAAGGGCTGTCAGTACAAACAACCACAGAACCCGCCCAGCCGAGAGCCGTCAAAGGCTCTCGTGGCCGCATGGGTCCAACTCTCCGACCCCTGTACCGGTTACGGCCCGGCAGCAACCTTTTCGGCCGCCGATGTCGTTCCTCCCTCGAAGAACCGAGAGGAGCAATGGATGCGAAGACGCGACGAACCAGATTTCACCGAGTTCACCACGGCGGCCGTACGCCGGTTGCGGCGGACCGCCTATCTGATGTGCGGCGACTGGCATCGGGCCGAGGATGCGGCCCAGGACGCGTTGGTGCGGGTCTACAAGGCGTGGTCCCGGCTGGACCACAGCGGCGGGCTGAACACCTACGCCCACAAAGCGGTCGTGTCGGTGGTGCTCGACCAGGCCAAGCGACCTTGGCGTCGCGAGCACCTGATCGACGAGTTGCCGGGGCAGCCGGTCGCCGATCAGCAAAGCGCCATCGACAACCGGCGTGGCCGGCGCGGGCAGCGTCTTCGGCGGGCCGGGGTGGTGACAGCCGGTGCGGTCACCGCCGGCGCTTTCGTGACCGCCGTCGCTGTATGGACCGGCGGTGACGTGGCGAGGAACAACGGCGGAGGGATGCAGCCCGCCTCCGGCCCGACCAGCACGGTCACCGCCAAGGCCGCCACGCAGATCACCTGGGTGGAGCAACCACCGGCCGCGACCAACTTCACCACCGCGCAGATCCGCGCGCTGTGCAATGCCCAGGACTCCTCTGTCCGCGACGGGACCGGGAACAAGGCCGGTGGTGGCACGGATGCCGTGACCAACTGGTCCGTCGAGGTCAGCCAGGGACAGGCCCAGTGGTTCAGGGCGATCCTGCTCTCCCCCGACCGCCAGCGGTACACCTTCTGCGCTTACAACAGCGGCAAGGGCGCACCTCACGACACGTACAACCGCGAAGCGACCAAGTGGTTCGCGGAGCAGCCTTACCGCGTGACGACGTGGCCCAACGGCGCGTGGGGCCAGGTGCCCGCAGATGTGGACAAGATCGTCTTCGCGCTACCGGACGGCACCCGATCCGTGGCCACCACCAAGAACGGCTGGTTCCTGTGGGTCACGCGCGAGCACGTCAACTACCTGCCGAACAAGCCGATCTGGGCGATCTACTACGGCATCAACGGCAAAGAGATCGCCAGGTTCGATTCGAACCCGGACAACCCGGCGCCCAAGCCACCGGTCTGCACCCAGAACGCGCACTGCAAGCTCGACCACATCGAGCCGCACCAGCCGGTGTTCCCGACGTGACCTACTCGAAGATCTCGCGGTAGGTCTTGGCGAGTTTGGTGGGGTCGTGGTGGAGGTGCTGGTGGTCGTCAGCGATGTCGGCGATCACCAGCTCCGCGCCCAGGGAGTTCGCCGTACGGCGTAACGAGGCCGGGTCGGGGACGTGACCGGAGTCGGCGAGGACCACGTCGATGCGGAGTTCGGGGGCGTGTGCGGCGAGCACCTCGAGATGCGTCTCCGGTGAGAAGCCATCGGTCTCACCCTTCTGTTCGCCCAGGTTCAGCGTCACCACCCGGCGCGCGTTCGTCGCCTGCAAACCTTGAGCCAGCGCCGGCACCAGCAGGTTCGGGATCACCGAGGTGAACCAGGACCCGGGCCCGACCACGACCCAGTCGGCCTCGGCGATCGCGACCAGCGCTTCCGGGCAGGCCGGCGGATCGGCCGGGTCGAGCGCGACGTCGACCACCTTGCCTTCGGTCGTCGCCACCTCCGCCTGACCGCGGATCTCGGTGATCACCTCGGGATAAAGCGGATCCAGGCCGATCACCCGCGCGGTGATGTCCAGCGGCACAGCCGACATCGGCAGCACGCGACCTTGAGCGCCAAGGAGTCTGCCCACCCAGTCGAGCCCGTCGACAGCCTCGCCGAGCAGCTCCCACAACGCGACGATCAGCAGATTGCCGACCGCGTGGTCGTGCAGCTCGCCGTCGCTGCGGAACCGGTGCTGGAGCACGCTCGCCCACGTCCGGCCCCACTCGTCGTCGCGGCACAAGGCGGCCAGCGCCATCCGGAGATCACCCGGCGGCAGCACGCCGAGCTCGCGCCGGAGCCGCCCGGAGGAGCCACCGTTGTCCGCCACGGTGACGACCGCGGTCAGCTGGTCCGTGACGTGGCGCAGGGCGGACAGTGAGGCGGCCAGGCCGTGCCCACCACCCAGCGCGACGACCCGTGGAGCTCGTGACACTAAGCAGTCACTCCCGCCCCAGATCCCTGTGCACGACCAAGGTCGGTGAACCCTTCTCCCGCAGCCTCTTCGCGATCTCCTCGGCCATCGCGACGCTCCGGTGCTTCCCACCGGTGCAGCCGATCGCGACCGTGACGAACCGCTTGCCCTCGTTCAGATAGCCGGTCCGCAGCGTGTCCAGCACGTCCACATAATT
Source organism: Kribbella qitaiheensis (assembly GCF_014217565.1). Classification (NCBI taxonomy): domain Bacteria; kingdom Bacillati; phylum Actinomycetota; class Actinomycetes; order Propionibacteriales; family Kribbellaceae; genus Kribbella; species Kribbella qitaiheensis. Next base: position 772,340 of record NZ_CP043661.1, on the reverse strand, counting down.
CTGCAGGAACTGCTGGGCCAGCGGATGACCGAGCACGAAGTCTGACACAGCCTTGTCCTGGCCGGTCATCGGGCGCAGGTCGGGCTGCCAGAACGGGTTCGGCACGAACCGCATGTCCGCCACCACGTCGGCGTCGACCGGGATGCCGTACTTGAAGCCGAACGACACCACGGTGGCCCGCAGCTCGATCTTCTCCTCGTCACCGAAGGCGTTCACGATCCGCGCCGCGAGCTGGTGGATGTTCAGGTTCGAGGTGTCGATCACCAGGTCGGCGCCGGCCCGGATGTCGCCCAGCAGTTCGCGTTCGCGCTCGATCCCGGTCAGTAGCCGGCCGTCACCCTGCAACGGGTGCGGCCGCCGGACGCTCTCCTGCCGCCGCACGATGACGTCGTCGGACGCCTCCAGGAACAAGGTCAGCGGCCGGTACCCCTTCGTCCGCAGATCCTCCAGCGCCGACCCGAGCTCGTCGAAGAACGAGCCGGTCCGGACGTCGACGACGATCGCCAGCCGGGGCGAGGCCCCGGTGCCGACGACCTGCTCGACGATGGTGGTCAGGAACATCGGTGGCAGGTTGTCGACCACGAACCAGCCGAGGTCCTCCAGTACGTCCGCGACCGAACTCCGTCCCGCGCCGGACATCCCGGACACGATGATGAGGTTGCCGCTCGACTCGTCCATCAGTTCTCAGTTCTCCCCGGTTCAATCCCCGTCCGGGCGATCGGCCGCGGCCAGATCCCCGTCAGTCACGCCGGCCGGCATGACGTCCTCGTCCAGTATCTCGCCGGTGGCCGTGTTCACCGAAGGAGCACGCCCGGAGTCGGCCTTGGTTGCCGCCGAGTTCACCGCGAGTACAACGGACTCGGCGGTCCGACGTCCGAATCCGGGCAGCTCGGCGACCTCGTCGACCGACGCCTGGCGAAGCTTCCGCAGCGAACCGAAGTGCCGCAACAGCGTCTTGCGGCGGACCTCGCCCAGCCCCGGTACCTCGTCCAGCACACTCTCAACCATCGACTTGGACCGCCGGTTACGGTGATGCGTGATCGCGAACCGGTGGGCCTCGTCGCGAAGGCGCTGCAGCAGGTACAGGCCTTCCGAAGTACGGGAGAAGATCACCGGGTCCTCGTCGTCGGGGAGCCAGACCTCCTCCAGCCGCTTGGCCAGGCCGCAGACCGGGATGTCGCCGAGCCCGAGCTCGTCCATCGCCTGCCGGGCCGCCGCCACCTGGGGCGGACCACCGTCGACGACCACCAGCCCCGGCGCGTAGACGAACTTCTTCGCCCGCCCGGTCTCCGGGTCGATCAGGTTCGCGGTCGGATCCTCGCCCTCCGGGGTCGAGGCCCGCTCGTCCAGCAGTCGCTTGAACCGCCGGGTCAGCACCTCCGCGATCGAGGCGACATCGTTCTGCCCCTCGACACCCTTGATGATGAACCGCCTGTACTCCGACTTGCGCGGCAACCCGTCCTCGAAGACGACCATCGACGCGACCACCTCGGTGCCCTGCAGGTTGGACACGTCGTAGCACTCCAGCCGGAGCGGCGCCTCCGGCAACTCGAGCGCGGTCTGGATCTCCTCCAGCGCAAGGTTGCGAGTGGTCAGATCGCTGGCCCGCTTGGTCTTGTGCATGGTCAACGTCTGCAGCGCGTTCCGCTCCACCGTCGCCATCAGATCCTTCTTGTCACCGCGCTGCGGGACCCGGATCGCGACCCGCGAACCGCGCAGCCCCGACAGCCAGTCGGTCAGCGCGTCCAGGTCCTCCGGCAGCGTCGGCACCAGGATCTCGCGCGGAATCGTGTCGGCGGACTCCGCGGCGTACATCTGCTGGATGAATCGCTCGACCAGGTCCGCGGTCGTCGCCGTACCGTCGGCCTTGTCGGCGATCCAGCCGCGCTGGCCACGGATTCGCCCGCCGCGCACATAGAAGATCTGTACCGCGACTTCGAGCGGGTCCTCCGACAACGCCACGACATCGGTGTCCGTGCCGTCGCCGAGCACGACCGCGTTCTTCGCGAGCGCCTTCTCCAGCGCGCCCAGGTCGTCGCGGATCTTGGCGGCCCGTTCGTACTCGAGCTCGGCCGCCGCCGCCTTCATCTCCTTCTCCAGCCGGCGCACGTACGTCGCGGTCTGGCCGGACAGGAACGCCGAGAAGTCCTCGACGATCTTGAGGTGTTCCTCCTGGCTCACCTGACCCGTGCAGGGCGCGGCGCACTTGCCGATGTAGCCGAGGAGGCAGGGCCGGCCGATCTGGCGGTGCCGGTTGAAGACGCCCTTGCTGCACGAGCGCATCGGGAACACCCGGAGCAGTAGGTCGACGGTCTCCCGGATCGCCCAGGCGTGGCTGTACGGACCGAAGTACCGGACGCCCTTCTTCTTCGGACCGCGGCCGACCATCACCCGCGGATAGTCCTCGTTCATCGAGATCGCGAGCCACGGGTACGACTTGTCGTCGCGGTACTTCACGTTGAAGCGCGGGTCGTACTCCTTGATCCAGGAGTACTCCAGTTGCAGCGACTCGACCTCGTTGGCCACCACCGTCCAGTCGACCTTCGCGGCCGTCGTCACCATCGACTGGGTCCGCGGATGCAGGTTCACCAGGTCCTGGAAGTACGACGACAGCCGGGCGCGCAGGTTCTTCGCCTTGCCGACGTAGATCACCCGGCCGGAGGCATCGCTGAAGCGATACACCCCAGGGGAATCTGGAATCGAGCCCGGCGCGGGGCGGTAGGAGGAAGGATCAGCCACCTGGTCAGCCTAGTTCGCGGCGCCGACAAGTCCGGACCCACCTTGCGATCGCGCAAAGGTCATGTTGCGGCTTGCCCCATATCGCTCGTTTGATCCCAGGTTGGGATGAGCGTGGAACCTAGCCTGTCACTCAGGGTGGTTGAGCACGACCGAGCGTGAGGCAACCGGGCCGCGCGCTGACTCGAGGGAGTTCCGCCCATGAACCCATTGGCCACATCACGTCGGCTACGCGCAGTACTAGTGCCCCGTGTCGGAAGTTCCGTTAGCGATAGCGGTGATCAGGTGCGTGCCTCGCGGTGGCGGAGGAAAGGCCGCGAGGTGCGTGCCTGGGCGCCGGTAGCGCAACGGAACTTCCGACACGGGGCACTAGGCGTCGCCGCCGCTACCGGCCTGGCTGTGACCGGCCTGGTGACCACCGCATCCGCCAGTGAGGCCCCACCGGCCAAGGCCGGCGCCACTATCCGCGGCGCGGGCAGCCCGACCGCGATCCCCGGCAGCTATGTGGTGGTCTTCGCCGGCAACCGTTCGGCCGCGGCGACGCGGGCGACCACCCAAAGCCTGGCGACGTCGTACGACGTCAAGGTACGGCGGCAGTTCAGCTCGTCCATCAAGGGTTTCTCGGCGAACATGACCGAGGAGCAGGCGACGAAGATGGCCGGTGACACCCGGGTCGCGTTCGTACAGCAGAACCAGAAGGTGACCGCGAACCAGGACGACCCGGCGTGGGGTCTGGACCGGACCGACCAGCGGGATCTGCCGCTGGACAAGAAGTTCGAGCCGTCCGCGACGGCTGACAACGTGAACGTCTACGTGATCGACACCGGTATCTATGCCGAGCACAAGGACTTCGGCGGGCGCGCGTCGGTCGGCACCGACACGGTCGGCGACGGCCAGAACGGCGTCGACTGCATGGGCCACGGCAGCCACGTCGCCGGCACCATCGCCGGTACGAACTTCGGCCTGGCCAAGGGTGCCAAGATCATCGCGGTCAGGGTGCTCGACTGCAACGGGTCGGGGACGACCGAGAGTGTCGTCGGCGGCATCGACTGGGTCACCAAGAACGCCAAGAAGCCCGCCGTGGCCAACATGAGCCTGGGTGGCGGCACCGACGCGGCCCTCGACGCGGCGGTGAAGGCCTCGATCGACTCCGGAGTCACCTATGCCGTTGCTGCCGGCAACGATGGCTCCGACGCCTGTGGCAGCTCGCCGGCCGACCAGCCGGACGCGATCACGGTCGGCGCCACCGACGACAAGGATGCCAAGGCGACCTTCTCCAACTTCGGCAAGTGTGTGGACGTCTTCGGTCCGGGCGTCGACATCGAGTCGGTCGGCATCACGGCACCGGACGCGACGGCCAAGATGAGCGGTACGTCGATGGCGACGCCGCATGTGGCCGGCGGAATCGCCCTCTACCTGAGCGCCCACCCGGACGCGAAGCCGGCTGACGTGGCCACGGCGCTGGTCGGCGCGGCGACCTCGGACAAGGTCGACGACCCGGGCACCGACTCGCCGAACAAGCTGCTCTTCGTCGGCAAGGTCGACCCGGCCGCCGCACGGCGCTGACACTTCACGGCAAGCGAAGCCCCCGGCCACCACCTGACCGAGGGCTTTCGCGTGTGAACGTCAGGCGGCAGGGCCGACGATGTTGCCGCCGTCGACGGTGACGTTGACGGCCGCGAGCGGCGCCGGCGCGGGGCCGCCCACGACGCTGCCGTCGGTGACGCTGTACTTGCTGCCGTGGCACGGGCAGTCGATGGTGTTGTTCTCGACCTTCGCCACCAGGCAGCCCGCGTGCGTGCAGACCGCGGTGAAAGCCTTGAACTGACCAGCGGTCGGCTGGGTCACCACGATCTTCGCGTCGTTGAAGACCTTGCCACCACCGACCGGCACGTCGGAGACCGGACCGAGCACCGGTCCCCCGCCGCTCGGCGGGGCGCTGGACGACGGCGCCGAGGTCGGCGCCGAACTGGGCGCGGAGGTGGGAGTGGACGCCGCGCCGCCGGCATCGCCGTCGTCACCGCACGCCGCGAGCAGCGGCACCCCCACCCCGGCGAGACCTGCCACCGCGGCACCGCGAAGCACCGCTCGCCGGTCCCGCAGCGTGTCGATCGCCCGGGTGAGTTCAGCCGTACTGTCGTCGCTCATGAATCTGGACCTCCAAGAGCCTGCTGGAAAGTAGTTGAACGCTTTGCTACATGCTGTTCTATCCGATCGGCCCAAATGCGGGCCACAACCGATGGAACGAGCAGAACGGCCGAACGGTTCAGCGAGTGGCGCGTTGAACCAGGCGAGCCGCGAGTTCGAGCACCGCGCGGCGGGTGGCCGGGTCGAGCCGTTCAGGCTGGAGCGGCCAGGCGCGGGCCAGATGCGCGTCGTACGGGAGCACGACATAGCCGAGCCCGCGGTCCGCGATAGCCGACTGCAGCCAGCGGACCGGTTCGGGGTCGTCGGCAACGTTCTCGGCGATGATCACCAGTCCCCTGTCGACCAGCACCTGCTGACCATCCGTGGTCAGCTGGTCGAGCAGGTTGATGCTGGTCAGCGCATCGTCGCGGGACGACGGGATGACGAGCGCGACGGCGTGCGCGGCGCCCGCGACGTACCCGGTGGCCTCCTCGAACAGCCCTGCGGGGCAGTCCACCAGTGACAGCGGGATCTGGTTGGCGCCGCCGACGTTCCGGGCCGCCAGTACGTCGCTGATCGCGTCGGCGGTCGGCTCGGCTCTGGCCAACTGGACCCGTGAACCAGGCGTGTTCGCGATGCCCTGGTCGAGCCGATGAGTCAGCTTGCCCTCCTGCGGGAAGGCGTCTACGGCAAGCACCAGGTCGCCGCGCTGCGACGAGATCGCGTCCGCGAGCAACGCGGTGACGGTCGACGTACCGCTCTGCGGGACGGGTCCGATGATTCCGATCATCCGGCCGATACCGATCGGGCGGCGGATGATCGCGATGTTCTCGACGTCGCGCTGCATCCGGCCGGAGGCACCGGCGATGTACGCCGCCTCCGCCGCGAACCGGCCGATCTTGCGGAGGAAGCCGCCGGAGGGATCCTCGTGCTGCAGCCCTACCGAACCGCTTGCCGCAGGCAACGGTCCTGCCAGCGGGTCCTGGTAGGCAGGTGTGTAGGCGTGCGATCCCGGACCGCCGTCGGGTGCGGGCTCGTTCCAGCCGCCGGTCTCCTGCTCCTGGGGGACGTTCCAGCTGCCGTCACCGGCCGCAGGCTGCTCCCACTGCTGCACCGGTTGATCCCACTGCTGCTGAGGCTGCTCCCACTGCAGGGGCGGCTGCTGCGGTGGCGGCGGCTGCACCCACTGCTGCGATTGCTCCAGCGGTGCCGGAGGTTGCTCCCACTGCTGCTGTGCAGGCGGCTGCTCCCACTGCTGCGGTGGCTGCTCCCAGTGCTGCTGGGGTTCCCATTGCTGCTGTTGAGGAGCAGGCTGCTGCCAGCCTTGCTGCTGCTGCGGGTCGTAGTACTGCGGGGCCTGGTACTGCTGCTGCGGCGGGTACTGCTCGGCGTAAGGCTGCTGGTACGGCGCAGGCGGCACCTGCGGCGGCGGCCCGTACGGCGGTTGCTGCTGCTCGTACTGCGGCTGCTGGTACTGCTGGGCCGGGTACTGCGCCGGCGGCTGCTGCTGCGGGTATTGCGGCTGCTGCTGATACTGCTGCGGCGGCGGGTACTGCTGATACCCAGGCTGCTGGTACTGCGGTGCCTGCTGCTGATGCCCGGCCCACCCTTCGCCCGTAGGCGGAGGGGGCGGCGGCATCGTCGGAGCAGGCTCAGGCGCGACCGGCTCGGGTGTAGGGACAACCGGGGCGGCGGGTTGAGCACCCGCCGCGGAATCGTCGTCGAGGCGGTTCATCATGTCCGCCTGCCAGTTCGGCCCGGTCATACCATCCGATCAGAAGACTTTGAGCAGCCCACTGAACACCCCGAACGCTCCGAGGGTCAGCGGTACCAGCGCTACGACGGCCAGCACCTGCACCTGGTCCAGGACCTGTCCGAGCCGGACCTGCACGTGATCCTGCGGTGTCCAGCTCAGGCCGAACGCACCGACCATCGCCACCACCACCAGTAGCCCGACTGCCACAAGTGTGCCACCCACCGATCGCTGGGACAGATCCTGGACCAGCGCGGCGACCACAACGCCGGCCGCTGCGAACAGCCCGAGCACCTCCGCTGCCAGCGGGTACAGCCTCGACCGCGCGCAAAGAAGGAACGCCAGCAGGGCAGCAATGGCCACAGTCCAAGCGGAACCGTGCAGCGCCAGTACTACGCCCGCAGCAGCGGACCACAGCGCGATAGCCGTCGCGGAGAGCGCCAGACCCACATGCGCGGCGTTCAGCGCCGACTCGACATCCGGGCGGCCGATCTCGTTGCCGCTCGATCGCCTGTCGTCCAGCGCGGTCAGCCCGGACATCGACAGCGCCAGGCGCGGCAGCACGCCGAGCAGCAGAACCGCCACCACAGCCACCAGCGCGCTCAGCTTCTCGCTGGACACTCCGGCTGCCACCCCGATGATCCAGATCACCGCGAAGATCATCGCCGTACCGCCACCGACCAGACCGCCACCGGCCAGCCCTGCCATCGCGAACAGCAGCGGCCCGAGCGCCAGTCCGAGCGCGACGATCCCGGCCCGCATCGGCGCCGACCAGTCCTCGGAGCTGCCGAGGGTCCAGGCCACGATCGCGAGCAGGACCGGTGTCACGATCAGCAAGGTGATCGCGATCGTCTTCTGACCGGACCGACCGAGCACGACACCACCGAGACCGGTGATGATCGCCACGACCAGCAACACGAAGGCAGCCACGTCACCGTCGACCGCCCTGGCCAGCGCGATCGCACCGGCCAGCAGGGCGAAGATCAGAGCGGCGCCCGCGGCCCAGTGCCGATGCTTGCGCTGGAAGATGGTGCCCCGCCGCTCGAGGTCGTCCACCGTCTCCTCGACCACGTCGTACACGGTCGGCGGCGGCGGCACCTCGCCCTCGGCCGCGAGCCGCAGGACGGAACCGTCGCCGATCTGCGCCGAGCCCAGGGTGAGCTCGAGCGAGACCGTCTGGCCGGTCGGCGTGGTCAGGTACCGGCGCCGAGGGGACGGATCGACCGGCTCGCCGAGCATCCGCAACAGGTCCGGCATCAACCTGCCCAGCGGCTCGTCCACCGGCAGTACGGCGTCCATCTGGCGTTGCCGGCCGATGATGGTCACCCGGCTGTAGACCGCAGCCACCTGTACACCTCTCTGATCGTCATTTCAGCAGTTCTTCTACTCAGCGACCCGGTACGCCGGTCGGCGTCCCCGGCGGTAGCAGCCGGCCGAGCAGCGCGCTGTAGATGTTCCAGTCCAGCTGGTTCTTGCCGTCGCCGATCGGGTACCAGACCACCGGCGAGGCGGTCGGGCCGATCTTCACCGGCGTGATCTCCGCGACACCGGTCAGGTCCAGCGCCTTGGCCATCCCCTCGCCCCGGAGCGCGTCGTTACCGACGGCCATCGCCATCGGTGCCGGTACCCCGACCCAGTGCGGCATCGCGTTCGTGTCGGTTCCACCGCGGGCGCCTTGGGCGAAGAACGACACCAGCGTGAAGGTGTTCGCGAGCCGGTCGGCGATCTCCTGGACCGCTGCCGGCGTCGGCAGGCCGCCGGGGGTCGCGACCGCGAGGTTGATGACCTCCTCCAGGCCGGCCGGCCGGCGGTGGATCTCCACCGCACCCATGGCGCTCAGGCCGTCCTTGCCGCCGACGACCGACAGCCAGGTCGGCTTCGGGGCCCGGCGCCGGCAGTACGCCGTGAGCTGGCTGACGTTCCACGGCTGCGACACCGGCTCGGCGGTCCCCCAGCCGGCCGGTTCGTCACCGGTCAGGTCCTTGAACAGCTGCTCGGCCGCCCGGCCGACGACCGTCGTCTCGAGGGCCTGGTAGCGCACCCGGGCGGTGATGATCAGCTGCGACGGAAGGTCGAGATCGACGGCGACGAAGGTCGGACTCATGTCGACCTTGTCCTGCTCGCCGGCCGCGACCGCCTGGAACATCTGGCCGTCCCACTTGAGCTTCGAGCCGCCCAGCCCGTCGTAAGCGCCCTCGCCGCTCGGCTCGGTCACCACCCAGCGCGAGTTGAACCCGCTGAGCAGCGTCGTCCGTGCGGCGAACGTCAGCCGCGTGGTCGCCGGGGTGACCAGCTGCACGCCGAGTCCCGCCGCCTCCGCGGCGGCCAATGCGTCCACCAACCAGGCGGACATACCGACCACCGGGCGGTCCTGCATGATCACGACGACCTTGTCGGTCCGCAGATCGATGGCGGGGCTCAGCTCGACGGGGTTAGGCATTGTTGCCTCCAGCAACGTCGGCGCCGGCGGGTCCGGTCGGCGGGTCGAACGGCGGCGGGGCCGGCTTCCAGACCTGCCCACCGAGGCGCTTCACCAGCTCCGCGGCGTACCGGTCGGCCAGCTCGGGCCCACCTTCCTGCGGGTTCGCCCGGACCTCGGCCCACCAGACCGGTGTCGGAACGCCGGCCAGCTCCGGCCCGAGCAGGCGCTCCACCTCGCCGGGCACCTGGATCAGGATCGGCGCCTCCAGCGAGGCAAGCGGCACCCCGTCGGGGTTGCACAGCTGCAGTACCGCGCCGTCGGACACATCTCGCACCAGCCAGTCCGGCCCGGCGGCCATCATGCCCGCCAGCACATCCTGGTACGACGGTCGCCCGTCGATCAGTGCCACCACGTCGTAGCTCACTGCTCTCCTCCGCCATCTACGTCTTCGGTGCTCGCGGTTCCGTCCGCCAGTGCCGTCTGGATCAGCAACGGGCGTTCGCCGCGGCGGACGAACAATCCACGGCCGGACGGGAAGTTCCCCGGCGTCGCACCGGTGAACAATGCGCCCTCGGTCCGGTCGCCGGACAGCACCAGTCCGGCCGTCCCGGACTCCGTCACGGTAGTCAGGAACGGTTCGTACATCGCCCTGCTCGCACCGGCGGCCCGCCGGGCGATCAGGAAGTGCAGGTTGATGTCCCGGCCCGACGCGATGTAGGGCAGGAACGGATCCATCGGGGCCTGGCCGCCGGTGGTCAGCAGGTCGTAGTCGTCCGCGACCACGATCACGCGCGGTCCGGCGACCGGCACCGGCGCTCCTTCGTTCGAGTCGTCCGGCAGCCGCTTCTCCAGCTCGCCGGCGACTCCGGCAGCCAGCCCGGCACCGACCCGGCCGCTGGTGGCGTAGCCGCCGAGGTAGGCCTCCGGCAGGAAGCCTCGCAGGCCGCGGCGCGGATCCATCACCGCGAACACGACCTCGTCCGAGCTGTACCGGTCGATCAACTGCTGCATGATCAGCTTCAGCAGGTTGGTCTTGCCGGACTTGGTGTCGCCGAAGATCACCAGGTTGCCGTCCCGGTCGAACATGTCCAGCAGCACCGGCGCCATCCGGGTCTCGTCCATGCCGATCGGCACGGTCACCGGCTCCTGCTGCGCGTTCGGCAGCGTCTTGCGCTCCAGCCGCAGCGGCAGCACCCGGACCTTGGGCGCGGTCGGGCCTTGCCAGGCGGACGCGAGCGCCAGCGCCTGGCCCTGCATCGCCTCGCTCAGGTCGTCGTCCTGCAACAGGCTGTCGACCCGCGGCAGCGCGAGCTGGCCGAACAGCTTGGTCCGCGGCATCAGCACCCGCCCTGGACCGGCGTTCCGCATCGTCTCCTGCAGCCGGCGTTCGATGTTGGAGTCGGCCGGGTCGTTCAGCCGCAGCTCCAGCACCGTGCCGAACAGTGCCTGCGAGGCCATCCGTACGTCGGTCCACCGGATCATCGTGGTGACGATGTGGATGCCGTAGCTGCTACCCCGGCCGAGCAGATCGGCGATCGGCTCCTCGAGGTCCTCGAAGGTGGTCTTGATCGCGCCGTAGTTGTCCAGCACCAGGACGACGTCCGCTACCGGCAACTCCGGTAGGGCGCCCGCCGCGTGCATCGAGCGGAGCCGTTCCATCGTGTCGATGCCGCGGTCGCGGAAGATCAGCTCGCGCTGGTCGAGCATGCCGCGGACCTCTTCCAGCGTCCGGCGGATCTTCTCCCGGTCGGTCCGGATCGCCACCCCGCCCACGTGCGGCAGGTCGGCGAGCGGCTGCAGACCACCACCGGCCAGGTCGATCGCGTAGACCGCGACTTCCTGCGGTGTGTAACTGTGCGCCAGTGAGGTCACCAGCGATCGCAGGAAGGTGGTCTTGCCCGATTGCGGACCACCGACCAAGGCGCAGTGTCCACCTGCCTGGGTCAGGTCGAGTCGCATGACGCTCTGCGTCTGCTTGCGGGGGTCGTCGATGACACCGATCGCGGGAGACATCGGCGGCGCCGGTACTGCGAACTGCAGCCCACGCTGACCGATGTCCACCGGACCACCGACCTGGTCCAGCGTGCAGACCTTCGGCAGCGGCGGCAGCCACACCTGCGGCACCGGCGCCGACGACGGCTTCACCTGCTCGACGAACACACCGAGCACAGTCGGCCCGGTGGTCCGCTCGGTCGAGTCGTTCTTGTCCTCGTCCTTCTCGTCCTCAGCAGCCAGCTTTGCCAGATCCGGCTGCTGGTACGGCGTGACGAGGTACGGCCGGACGGCGGGACCGTCGCTGTCCTTCTCCTCAGCAGCGGCCAGAGCGCCCTTGTACGGACCGGACACGTACGCCGCGCGGAAGCGCTGGTACACGGACGTGTCGACCTTCAGATACCCGAAGCCCGGCAGCGGCGGCAAGTGGAACGCGTCAGGCGTGTTCAGCACGGTCTGGCTCTCCTCGGCGGAGAACGTCCGCAGACCGAGCCGGTACGAAAGGTAGGTCTCCAGACCGCGCAGCTTGCCGCCCTCGACCCGCTGGCTGGCCAGCAGCAGGTGCACCCCGATCGACCGGCCGATGCGGCCGATCGAGAGGAACAGGTCGATGAAGTCCGGCCGCGCCGTGAGCAGCTCGCCGAACTCGTCGATCAGCACGAACAGGTGCGGGTACGCCGGAAGGTCCGGCTGTTGCTTGCGGAGCAACCGGTAGTCGGTGATGTTGGCGACGTTACCCGCGTCCTTCAGCATCTGCTGGCGCCTTTGCACCTCACCGGCGAGGCTGGCATACGCCCGCTCGGTCAGGCTCGGGTCGTCGACCAGGTTCGTGATGATGCCGGCCACGTGCGGTACGCCTTCGAACGGCGCGAAGGTCGCACCACCCTTGTAGTCGATCAGCACCATCGCCAGGTCTTCCGGCGAGTGCGTCGCGAGCAGGCCCATCACCAGCGTTCGCAGTACTTCGGACTTGCCGGAACCGGTCGCGCCGATGCAGAGACCGTGCGGCCCCATCCCCAGCTGCGCCGACTCCTTCAGGTCGAGCACGACCGGCTGACCGGCGCTGTCCAGACCAAGCGGCACCCGCAGGAACGCGCGCTCGTTGCGAGGCGTCCACATCCGGTCCAGGTCCACGTTGCCGGGGTCGTCGATCTGCAACAGGTTCATGAAGTCGATGGTTTTGAGCGAGGCGTCCTCTTCGAGCGACTCCTCGGACAGCCGCAACGGTGCCAGCGACCGGGCGAGGCCTTCGGCCGTGGCCAGCGGGGTGTCGTCCAGCTGCCCCTCTGCGGTCATGTAGCCGCCGCCGCGCAGGTCCTCGACCAGCACCTGGCCTTCCTGCACGGTGATCCGGATCGCGACGTTGCTCGGCTCCTGCATCCGGTCGGACACCAGGTGCAGGACTGTCACACCCACGTCTCCCACGGACAGCGTCTCGTCGTTGGTGACCACCTCGGTGGCAACCTCGCCGTACGTGTCGTGCAGGACGAGCATGCGCTGGATCATCCGGCGCGCGTCGCCGTTGCCGAGCGAGCCGCGCTTCGCCTCGCTCGCCAGCGTTGCGCGCGAAGCCACGTCCTCGCTGATCAGACCAGCCAGCTCATCCGGCTTCTGGGCGATCCGGCGGAACGGATGCGGACCTTCGCGACGGTCCGCGTCGACGGCATGCGGCAGCCAGCCGATCCACTGCCACTGCTCGACGGAAGCCGGCGGGAAACACGCCGCCATCTCCAGGTCCTCCGGCGCATGGAACACCGCGGCCTGCAGCATCAGAGCCCTGGCAATCCGTACTACGCCGTCGCGGTCGCCAACGATGCTGACGTTGCCGGCCAGATCCAGCGGGATCGTCAACGGCATGTCGGGCATCAACGCGAACCGGCGGGCCAGCGCCTCCGCCTCCGCCATCATGAACGGGTCCGGCGGGTCCATCATCGAACCGGAAGCCGCCAGCGTCGCGGGCACCACCGGCATCCGCCCGGTCGCGCACCGGACCAGCAGGAAGTCGGAGTCGCCGCGACGCCGCTCCCACAGCCGGGCCGGGTCGCGGACGCAGTCCACCAGCGCATCGGCCGGCGGGTTCAGCGCCAGCGCGGTCTTGCGGCTGGAGCGTTCCATCTTGCCGAAGTCCTCGCGGAGCCGTTCCAGGTAGTCGAGGTACCGGTTGCGCTGTTCGCGGCTCTCCTTGCCGGCCCGGCCGCGGGACGAGAACGCCATCCCGAAGGTCCCGATCAACGTGAGGAACAACACGCCCACGCCGATCACCGCCGACGTGCCGGTCCGCATCGTGCTCATCATTCCGACCGAACCGAGCACGCCGACCGCCGGCATCAACGCCTGCATCGCGTTGCCGCCGGCCTTGCCGCGCGCGCCGGGCGGCGGGGTTTCGATCACCCGCGGTTGCCCGGTGTCGATGCTCCTGGTGCTCCGCGCCGGGCGGTGCACAAGTCGGGTCGACACTTTCTCTCCTCAGCTGAGCCGCTCGGCCCCTCGACTGAACTGTGTGAACGCCTCAGATGGCATGCTGCACGCGACTCTAGTAGAGGCGGAGCTCATCACTGATGACCGATACACCGTTCGACGGCAGGCAGGTGCTGGACCTGGTCGCCGATCTTCTCCCGGTACTGCTGCCGGACGCCGAACTCGACCCGGCGGGCCCACTCGTCAAGCTGCGCTGGAGTCGCGGCGGGTTGTCGTCCAGTGCCGAGGTCGGACTGGTCGAACTGATCGACCGATGCCGTGAGCAACCGAATCACCTGTGGCCGCGTACGGTCGACGACTGGCTCCGCGCCGTCGTCGACGAGATCGGCATCGCCACCGACGAGCACCTGTACGGCGAAGTCGCCGCGCGCCAACGGGTCACGCTGCGGCCTCGCGGCTGGTCGGATCCTTCCGGCAGCGTGCTGGCCGGGCTGAGCGTTCCGTTCGGCCGGTACTTCGAGATCGTGTTCGGCATCCAGAGCGGTTCGGACTGGCAGCGGCTGACCCAGGTACGGCAGGTGATGCACGGACTGCATCTGCCCGACCGGCCGTCCGGGCTCGACCTGACGCTGAACGGCCTGACCGGGTTGACGTTCCAGCCCGTCGCCGATGCGCCTTGGTCCGTGTTGCACCGGGCCGGCGACCAGTCCGTCGGGATGGCTCTGGTCGATCACGAACGCCTGATGCCACGAGCTGGCAGCGGACGCGGGCTGCTGCTCGCAGTACCGGCCACTGATCTGCTCGCCGCGTGTCCGGTCGACCGGCGCGCGGACATGCAGACCAGAGCCGACGAGTTCGCCCGCTGGGTGGCGAAGACCAACGCAGACGCCGCGGACCCTTGCACAGCAAGCATCTACTGGCTGGTCGGCGAACTCCTCGCCGAAGTCCCCGTTGACCTGGACCGCTCCCCCGCCGTCACCCTGCCGAAGCCGCTACGCACTCCCGCTTGGCGCCGCTGGCTGAACCGCTAGCCAGCCTTTCGGCTGACTACTGGTCAGTCCTCGTCCTCGTCCTCGTCGTCATCATCTTCGTCGTCGTCCGGTTCTTCCGGGCGACGGGTCGCGCCCGCGGCCTTCAGCGCACGGGCCTCGGCGAGCGCGTCCTCGTACGATTCCCAGCCCGGCGTCTCGTAGACCATCTGATCACTGACCAGGAAGGTCTGGTTGGTGAAACCGTCCGGGGCGTTGAAGATCAACCACTCCTCGTACGGCGTGACCTGGTAGCCCGCGAACGCCTCCGGGGTGGCCGCGGGGATGCCCTCCGGCAGATCCTCGTTGTGGTACTCGGCCAGCCGCACATACGCGCGATCCAGCAGCTCCTGGTCAACGCTCTCAGGCATGTCTTGTCCTTCCGTTCACTCCGCCACCCATTCCTTCCAGCGGTCCGCATGCGGCGCGTCCACTGAGGTATCAGGCGGGAACTCGTACACGCCACGGCCCGGCAGGTACGCGGCGATCAGCCGGTCCAGAGTGTGGCAGAGCAGCATCGGCACGTCCGGCCGGCCCTCGACCAGCAGATCGAAGACCAGCCTGCCCTCCTGCTGCTGCGCCGGGCCACGACCGCCCAGCCAGATGTCGATCTCGACCGGATAACCGTCGAACGCCTGGACGTCCTCGGGATCCGGGTCTTCCTCGGAGTACGAGTTGGCTCGTACCTCGAAGCCGAGCGTCCCGTCCACAGTCCTGGCCGGGCCGCGCAGGCCGAACTCGTCGTCGGCCGCACCGGCCTGATGCGGGATCGGCTCGAGCTCGAGCATCTCCTGCAGCAGGTTGGCTTCGTCCTCGACCGATGCCGCGGTCTTCAGGAAGAGAATCTCCCGGTCGGCCATCAGCCTTCCTTCCGATAGGTCACGATGCGTCCGTCGCCGAGGATGATATGGACCTCCGCGGCGACGGCGCCCTTCGGCTGGCCGAGTGCCTTCTTGTAGGCCCGCAGGACGTCTTCTTCGGTCAGCCCGGGGATGTTGCGGGTGTCGATCACGACCTCGCCGTTCGGCGGCACCTGATGGCTGGCATCGTTGATGTTCCGCTTCACCGCGTTGACCGGGTTCGATCCCTGCTTCGGCGGGTCGAGCGTCTTGAACTCGGTGATCCGGCCCGCGTCGCCCGGGTCCTTGCGGACCATGCACTCGGGGTTCTTCAGCCCCTCGACCGTGTGGTCCTCGAGCCGGCCGTCCACCCGCCAGCCCTTCTCCTCGGCGAACTTGTCCGCGATCGCGCGTTCCTTGTCCTGGAACGCACCATCCGGGTCATGCACGCCGGGCCCGAAGTCGTCACCGAGCGGCTTGTGGTGGAAGCCCGGATCGAACCCGTCCCGCTTGGTCTCCCCGAATGCCGGATCACCAGCCTCCCACTCCTCCGAGGACCCAAAACTGTCATCAGCCCGCCCACCTTGCTGCCCGTCCCGCGGCTCAACCGGCCGCTCGGCTGCATGCGGACTCTCCGGCCGCTGCTCAACCCGATAGTTCTCCCGCGGATCAACCGGCCTCTCAGGCGCATGCGGAGTCTCCGCACGCTGCTCAACCCGGTAGTTCTCCCGCGGATCAACCGGCCGCTCAGGGTTAAGCCGACGATCAATCCGATTCGGATCACGCGGCGCATGCGGAGCCGGCGGACCGTCCGGGTGCAGGGCGTTCTCGATCCGATTCGGATCACGCGGCGCATGCGGAGCCGGCGGACCGTCCGGATGCAACGCATTCTCAATCCGATTCGGATCACGCGGCACATGCGCAGCCGGCGGACCGTCCGGATGCAACGCATTCTCAATCCGATTCGGATCACGCGGCGCATGCGGAGCCGGCGGACCGTCCGGGTGCAGGGCGTTCTCGATCCGATTCGGATCATGCGGCGCATGCGGAGCCGGTGGGCCGTCCGGGTGGAGGGCGTTTTCGATTCGGTTGGGATCGTGCGGGGCGTGGGCGTCCGGCGGCGGCGGGTTGTCCCGCCGGGTTGACGGGTCCGGGGCGCGGTCGTGCGCTGCCGGTACGCCGTCAGCCGGCTGGTGCGACTGAGGGTGCGCCGGATCCGCGTGCGGGTGTGCTGGGTCCGCCTGCGGGTGTGCTGGGTCCGCCTGCGGGTGCGCAGGATCCGCCTGCGGGTGAGCCGGATCAGCGTGCGGGTGCGCAGGATCCGCCTGCGGATGAGCCGGATCCGCCTGAGGCGAGCGCGCTTCCGGCGAGGTCGGACCATGCTCCGGGTTCAGGCGCTGATTGATGTCACCTTCACCCGGGACCTTGCCGTCTTGGTGCGGGTGCGGTGCATCCGGCGTACTCGGAGCGTGCTCCGGGTTCAGACGCTGGTTGATCTCACCCTCGCCCGGCACCTTGCCGTCCTCGTGCGGATGCGGTGCATCCGGCGCGTGCTGGGTCGGCGTGTGCTGCGGACCGGGCTGGTTCGGCTGGGTGGGCGCGTGTTGCGTCGGCTGCGTTGGCGTGTGCTGCGGGGTGGGCGGCTGATGCGGCGCAGGTGGGTGCTGCGGCATCGGCGGGGTCTGCGGCTGGTACGGGTTGTTCGGTACCGGCTGTTGCGGGGTCGGGTTGTGGGGGCCTGGCTGGTACGGGTTGTGCTGTACCGGCTGCTGTGGGGTCGGGTTGTGGGGACCCGGTTGGTACGGGTTGTGCTGTACCGGCTGTTGCGGGGTCGGGTTGTGGGGACCTGGCTGGTACGGGTTGTGCTGTACCGGCTGTTGCGGGGTCGGATTGTGCGGGCCCGGCTGGTACGGGTTGTGCTGTACCGGCTGTTGCGGGGTCGGGTTGTGCGGGCCTGGCTGGTAAGGGTTGTTCGGTACCGGGTGTTGCGGGGCCGGGGGGTTGTACGGACCCGGCTGGTGCGGGGGTGGCGGGGTGGCGTTGACCGGGTGTCCGGGGGCCGCGGGCGAGGTCCATGAGCCGCCTGGCTCGCGGGTTATCACCTCGAGCTCGTCGAAGGTCGCCTTGCCGTTGCCGTACTTCGGCGGCCACGCGCCGGTCTTCCCACTCTGGGCATCGGCCCAGCGGACCCGGCCCTTCTGGTCGACGAAGGCATTGAACCAGTGACCACTGCCCGGCGGCAGACTGCCGTCCGGCAGCGGACCCCGGTGCCACGCGCCGCCGACGACCGCGACGGTACCCGGCGGCTTGCCGGCCAGGCTGTCCTCGATCGCCTTCAGCGCACCGTCGGTGTACTCCCGGGAGTTCTTCGCCCCGGGCACCTGGATCGCCTCCGGCTGGATACCGGTGTTCTCGTACATCTCCCGGCGTTCGCCCGGCGGGATCCTGAAGTCACCGTTGGCCAACCGCGGCTCGCGGCCCTGCAGGGTGTCGGCGAAGGAACGGCTGGAGTCACCGCAGTTGTTGCGGAACGCCGGGTGCTTGGTCTTGAAGAACGGGTTGGCGGACTTGATCCACTTCTTGACGTTCCGGACCGGCGGGTCACCGACGTCCCGTTGGTGCCGGTCGGTGAGCGAGCCGTCTTGATCCCCGGTGTGGTACCGGTTCGGCTCGACGTCGTGCCGGTGCTGGCCAGGCGCACCCGAAGGCCCCTGCGGCGGCTGATGCGGCACGGGCGGCTGTGGTGCATTGGGTTGATGCGGTGCGTTGGGCTGGTGCGGCGCGTTCGGTTGATGCGGCGCGTTCGGCTGGTGCGGCGCGTTGGGCTGGTGCGGGGTCGTGCCGTGTGGCTGGTCCGCGCCGGTGCGCGGCTGGTCCGCGTTCGGGTCGCGGGGACGCTGGGACGGGTCGCGCCGCGGATCGTTCGGCGTACGGTCGGGGCCGTCTCCGTCCCGGTGGCGGCCGTCCGGACGGTGCCCGCCAGGAGAGTGCGTTCCAGGCGTGTGTCCCGGTCCGTGCATCCCCGGCATGACCGGCGGAACCACCGGCGGGGTGTCCGCGCCCCGGGTCGGGGCGGGGGCGTCCGGGGTGCGCGTCATCGTGTCCGGGTCGTGCGGACGCGACGGGCTGTCCGGGTTCAGGCGGTCGCCGATCCGGTTCGGGTCGTGCGGCGCGGGCGGGCCGTCGGGGTGCAGCCGCGAGTCGATGGTGCTCGGCTCGTGTGGACGCGACGGGCTGTCCGGGTTGAGACGGTCGTGAATCCTGTTCGGATCGTGCGGAGCGGGCGGACCATCCGGATGCAACCGCGGCTCCACCTGACCAGGCTGATGCCCAGCCGGATCATGATGAGCCGGCGTATGGGTCGTCGGGCTGTCCGGCGAATGCGTGGTCGGGCTGTCCGGGCTGTGCGTCGTCGGGCCGTCCGGCGAATGCGTGGTCGGGCTGTCCGGGCTGTGCGTCGTCGGGCCGTCCGGCGAATGCGTGGTCGGACTATCCGGGCTGTGCGTCGTCGGGCCGTCCGGCGAATGCGTGGTCGGACTATCCGGGCTGTGCGTCGTCGGGCCGTCCGGCGAATGCGTGGTCGGACTATCCGGGCTGTGCGTCGTCGGGCCGTCCGGCGAATGCGTGGTCGGACTATCCGGGCTGTGCGTGGTCGGGCCGTCCGGCGAATGCGTTGGGGTTGTTTGCCCGTCTGCGTGGCTTGGAGTGGTGGAGTCGTGCGGCTGCGTCGGTGCATCGCTGTGCGAGGCCGGGGTGTCGCTGTGCGGGGCGGGGTTGTCGGAGTGCGTAGCCGGAGTGTCGGAGTGCGAGGCCGGAGTGTCGGAGTGCGTAGCCGGAGTATCCGAGTGCGAGGCCGGAGTGTCGGAGTGCGTAGCCGGGGTGTCCGAGTGCGAGGCCGGGGTGTCGGAGTGCGAGGCCGGAGTGTCCGAGTGCGAAGCCGGGGTGGAGTCGCCTGGGGAGGATGGGGTGTGGTTGCCGCCGCCGGTGTCTGTGTGGCTTGGTGTCGACGGAGCATCCGCGTGGGATGTGGTCGACGTACTGGGGGTGTGGTCGCCGCCGCCTACTGAGACGGGGGTGTGGTTCGGGATGTTGGGGGCGTCGGCGCCTACGTGGGCGGTGGGGAGGTCGATGCCCTTGCCGACCTTCGGGATGTCCAGGCCGCCGAGCTTGGCGAGATTGCCGATCACCGGGGCGTTACCGACCTTGATGACCAGGTCGCTGACCTTTGGCAGTTTGAGCGCAAGGTCCATTGCTGCCTGGCCGGGCCGAACGAACTTGCCGGTGACGTTCACGGCCAGTTCGGCGCCCTTGGCAACCTTCGCCGCGACCGCGCCGTACTTGCCGGCCATCGCCGTGGCGCGCACAGCACCGCCGGCACCACCTGTACCGACCGTCGTGATCACGTTGAAGCCGACCTGGCCGAGCGCGCGGCCCGGGTCCTCGCCCCACATGTCCCACGCGACCATGCCCTTCAGCACGGTGATTCCGACATTGTCCAGGTACGCCGCGGTCTCCGGGAAGACCGTGTGCATGAACGCGGCCCGCGCCGGGAACGGCGTACATGGCAGCGGAAGCGAGCGTCAGACCGACGCCCTTCCACGCCTGCCCGCACTCCTTCCAGCCCTGCAGTTCGTGGCCGAAGATGCTGTTCACACCCATCGACTTCAGCAGCGGCTGGATCGGGATCAGCGTGGTCAGCGCGTCCAGGGTGCCGAGGATGCCGTCGACGAAGACACCCTTCAGGACACCGAGCGCGAAGTTGCCGACGTCCTCGTACCAAGGCGCGTCGTACTCCAGCGGCTTACCCCACGGCGGCTCTTTCTCCTCGTCGGACGCCGGCGGTTCGGGGTCGCCGTCGCGGTGACCGCTCTTCTCGTCCCACTTGCGGCCGCCGTACAGGGCCGCGATCTTGTTCGCGCAGCGGTTCTCGGCCTCGGTGATGGCTTGCATCGAGTCCGAGATGTCCTTGTGGAGCTGGTTCTCTTCCTTGACCCAGTCCTCGTTGTCGTCGATCTCGTCCTCGGGCGTGTCGCCGACCTTGCGCTTCCACGCCTCGGCCCGGCCCTTCACGCCGTTCAGCTTGTCGACGTTGCCGCGGACCTCGTCGACGAACACCTTCAGTGCGGCCGCGACCTTGCCGAGCTCGGGGCCGAACAGCTTGCCCTCGTTCTTCACCGGCAGCATCGCGTCCACCAGCAGGTGCTTCTCGGGACCGTCGATGTAGTGCGCGTTCATGCCGTTGCGGAACTTGGACTCGAGATCCTCCGCGATCCCGACGATCTGGTTGCCGACGGTCACCATTTTGCCGGCGGCGTCGATCACGCCTTGCAAGTTGCCCTGGAAGCTCGGGATACCTTCGACCTTGATCATCTGTCGGCTCCCGTCTCAGACCACGTTGTGCGGCGGCTTGGGCTCTGCGGCTTTGGCTTCGGCAGCGGCGGCCGCGGCAGCGGAGTTGATGATGGCGCGCGGGTCGACACCCTCGGCGAGCTGGATGCCGCGCTGGGCGGCCCGGGCCATCTCCGTCTGCCCGTTCTCGAGCGCGGTGACGGCGTTCGCCGTTCCCTGCAGCACGTCACCGGTGCGCTTGACCATGCCGGGCAGCGAGTTCTTCCACTTGTCGGCGAACTCGCTGATCGCCTGCGCGATCACGCCACCCTTGCCGTTCATCGAGGACTTGGTAGCGGCGTCCTGCAAGGACGTACCCAGCGTTTCCCCGATGCCCTCGAAGTCACGCGCACGGGTCTGGACGTCCTTCAGACTGCCCATCGCGGCGACGCCCTCGATGCTCCACTTGACCATTCTCGACCTCTCGACGCCCGCGCGAACCGGGCTCAACGATGTGGGTGATCTGCGGCCGCCGGCAAGGTCGGCCTGCTTCCGCCGGCGCCGGCCTTCCCAGTGGGAAGCGCCGGGGCGGCACGGAACAGGACCAGCGCGCCAGGCGCGCTGGTCGTCCGGTCCCGGAACTGGCGGCGGATCAGCCGCCGGTCATACCTCGTACTGCGGTGGAGGCGGCGCTGTGCGCGGTCTCGCCGATGCCGTCGTACTGCTTCAGAGTGTCGGACAGCGACTTGATGATGGTATGCACCTCGGCGGCGGCCTTGTCGAACTTCGCCTCGACCGCGTCGTAGTCGTCCATCACCTTGGTCATGGTGGCGTCGGCGCGCATGGCCTTGACGTTCGCCTTGTGCTGCGACAGCAGCGTCTCGATCTGAGCGGACAACTTCGTGATCTTGCCCTGGGTCTCACCGCTGGCGGTGCTGTCGAATCCGGTACGACCTGACATATCAGCTACTCCCCGTCTCAGCGATTGCCGAATTTGGCGGCGTCGAAGTTCGCCGCGCCTTCTGACTTCTTGGCGGCCTGGGTCATGTCGGTCTCGGCCGTGCGGACGGCCTTGTCCATCCCCGTCTGTCCCTGGGCGATCGCGGACATGCCGGCGTTCAGGTCCGCGGCGATCTTGTCGACCCGGCCCTTGAAGGCCATGAACGCGTCCTTGCCGCCACCCTGCAGCTTGCCCTCCAGCGGCTCCGCTGCCGCGGCGAGCTGCTTGACCAGGCCGCCGAGGTCCTGCGTACCCGTGCCGGTCTTCTTGGCCAGGGTGCTCAGAGTGTCCTTGCCCATGCTCCAACGGTTGCCACTCACAGCAGCTGTCCCTCCGAAGATTTTTGGTGTCTGCTCTCGACCTGCCCCACGATAGACGCGGCCGGGGTCGCCCCCGGTTCCCTTTGTTTCAAGGTCAGGAAGTCTTGGAAACAGGTGCGCTCGGCGTGTCCGCCGGACGACCGGACTGGGTGCCGGACGGCGCACCGCTGGGCAGCGGCGTACCGGGCGTGACCGGGCCGGAGACGCCCGTACTCGGAGCGACCGGGCCGCCGGAGCCCTTGCCCCGTTGGCCCTGGATGAAGGAGTAGCCGACGCAGCCCGCGCAGACCACGGCCGCGATCGCCGCGCTGGCGAACAGCTTCGTCACACCCTCGTCGAGGGTGTTGCGCGATCGCGCCGAGCCGAACAGCCAGGCCTCCCGCAGCCGTCGCCGGCGGACCGCCACCGACTCGATCAGCTGGGTGTCGTACTGGCGCGCCACATGCACCCCTTCACTCCGAGACGAACAACGCGCCTAATCTAAACGCTCGGGGGTTCGCCGCTGCCCACCCCCTGCGGTGTGTGCCGGAAGGTGGGCCGTTGGTCAGCTCGTACTACGGAATCTCGCGGCCAGTTCGTCGGTGAGCGCCACTCCGCCCTCACCGTTGGTCAAGGCAACTATTGCCTCCCCGGTCGCGGGAGCCACCACGGCCAGATGCTTGAAGCCCGGGTTGTCGCCGTTCTGGTGGAGCACGATCGTCCCGTCTGCTCGCGACCAGCATCCCCAGCCGAGCGTCCGGCCGCCGTTCGGTACGCCGTACGGGCCGGTCAGGCGAGCGCGGATCGCGCGGGCGGAGACCGAATCCCAGCCCCAGAAAGCGGATTCCAGGAAGCGGGCGTAGTCGGGAAGGGTGACGTCGAGCGTGCCGTAGGCGCCGATCCGGTCGCGCGGTTGCCTGACGAACCCCTGGCCGGAGGCATCGTGACCTACCGCGGGCGCGGCGACACGGAGATGACCAGGCCCAGCACCATCGGGATCAGCGAGCTGCCCGGAGCCGTCCTCGAGCCGCCCTGACCCCGCCGGCGGATCGAGGAACGAACTGCTGGTCATCGAGAACCGATCCAGGAGATCCCGCAGTTCCGCAGCGACCGTGTCCGGGCCGCGCGTGTTCTGGAGCGCTTTCAGGAGAAGCTGGAAGCCCTCGCCGGAGTACACGACCTGCTCCCCCGGCGTCGCCACCAGTCGGAGCTGCTCGCCGTCGGGTCGCCAGTTCGGCAGGCCGGTCTGGTGCGAGATGACCATGGCCGGAGTGATCCGTCCGAGGCGAGGGTCGGGTGCCGCGCCGATCGTGGCGTAGTCGATCGTGATCGGTGCGTACAGGTCCAGCTCGTCCGCGGCCGCCAGTTCGAGCACGTACCAGGCGAACAACGGCTTGGTCAGCGACGCGCTGTCGAAAGTCGTTGCCGAGGTCAACCGTCGCCCGGTGGCAGCCGTGCCGAGATAGAGCTCGGTTCGCAGCCGACCGCCGGTCAGGAGCGCCACGGCCGTACCGGGTGCTCCTGACCGCTGCCAGGACTCTTCGAGCCAGTCGAGGTCTATCCGGCGGCCCGCCTTGCCGCGACCTTCTTGGCGGGTGCCTTCTTGGCCGCCGTCTTCGCGACAGTGCTCTTCGCCGCAGTGCTGTTCGCCGCAGCGGTCTTCTTGGCATCCGTCTTCTTGGCGGCCGCCTTCTTGACCGCCGCCGCTGCTGACCTTTTCGCCGCCGACTTCTTCACCGGCACCTTCATGGCCGAGGTGATCGCCTGCTTCGCGCTGGGCTTTGCGGCCCGGCCCTTGCAGGATCTCGGCCAGGAACTCGCCCGTGTACGACGCCGGGTTGGTCGCGACCTCCTCCGGAGTACCTTCGGCGACCAAGGTGCCACCGCGACGGCCGCCGTCCGGTCCGAGGTCGACGATCCAGTCGGCGGTCTTGATCACGTCGAGGTTGTGCTCGATCACCAGCACCGAGTTTCCCTTGTCCACCAGGCTGCCCAGCACGCCGAGCAGCTTGCGGATGTCCTCGAAGTGCAGACCGGTGGTCGGCTCGTCCAGCACGTACACCGTCCGGCCGGTGGACCGCTTCTGCAGCTCGGACGCCAGCTTCACCCGCTGCGCCTCACCGCCGGACAGCGTCGGCGCCGGCTGACCGAGCCGCACGTAGCCGAGGCCGACCTCGTTCAGCGTGGTCAGGTGCCGGGCGATCGCCGGGATCGCCGCGAAGAACTCGGCGGCCTCCTCGATCGGCATGTCCAGGATGTCCGCGACCGTCTTGCTCTTGTAGTGGACCTCGAGCGTCTCCCGGTTGTACCGCGCGCCGTGGCAGACCTCGCAGGGCACGTAGACGTCCGGCAGGAAGTTCATCTCGATCTTCAGCGTGCCGTCACCGGAGCAGGCCTCGCAGCGGCCGCCCTTGACGTTGAACGAGAACCGGCCCTGCTGGTAGCCCCGGACCTTCGCCTCCGGCGTCTCCGCGAACAGCTTGCGGACGTGGTCCCACACCCCCGTGTACGTCGCGGGGTTGGAGCGCGGGGTCCGGCCGATCGGCGACTGGTCGACGTGGATGACCTTGTCGACGTGCTCCATCCCGGAGATCTTGGTGTGCCGGCCGGGGATGGTCCGGGCGCCGTAGATCTGGCGCGCCAGCGACGTGTAGAGGATGTCGTTCACCAGCGTGGACTTGCCCGACCCCGAGACACCGGTGACCGCGACGAAGACCCCGAGCGGGATCGTCACGTCGATGTCCTGCAGGTTGTGCTCACGGGCGCCGTACACGGTGAGCTCGCGGCCCTCGGTGAGCGGCCGCCGGACCGCCGGGATCGGGATCTCCCTGCGGCCGGAGATGTACGCGCCGGTGATCGAGTCCGGGTGGTTGCGCAGATCCTCGACCGTGCCGGAGACGACCACCTGGCCGCCGTGCTCGCCCGCGCCCGGACCGATGTCGACCACCCAGTCGGCGTGGTCGATGGTGTCCTCGTCGTGCTCGACCACGATCAGCGTGTTGCCCAGGTCCTTCAGCCGGACCAGGGTGTCGATCAGCCGCCGGTTGTCCCGCTGGTGCAGACCGATCGACGGCTCGTCCAGCACGTACAGCACGCCGACCAGGCCGGAGCCGATCTGCGTCGCGAGCCGGATCCGCTGCGCCTCGCCGCCGGACAGCGATCCGGCCGGGCGGTTCAGCGCCAGGTAGTCGAGGCCGACGTCGAGCAGGAACTGCAGCCGCTCGCCGATCTCCTTGACCACCCGCTCCGCGATCTGCTTCTCCCGCGGCGAGAGCTCCATGTCGGCGAGGAAGGCGTGCACCTCGTCGATCGACATCGCGCCGATCTCGGCGATGTTCTTGCCGCCCATCGTGACCGCGAGCGAGATCGGCTTCAGCCGGGCGCCGTTGCAGGCCAGGCACGGGACCTCGCGCATGTACCCCTCGAAGCGGTCCCGGCTGGTGTCGCTGGACGCCTCGGCGTGCCGGCGCTCGACGTACGGGATGACGCCTTCGAAGGTCGTGTAGTACGAGCGTTCGCGGCCGTAGCGGTTCTTGTACGAGACGTGGACCTGCTGGTCGTGCCCGGTCAGCAGCGACTTCTTCGCCTTCGCCGGCAGCTCCGCGAACGGCGTACTGGTCTTGATCTTGAGGTCCTTGGCCAGCGCGCCGAGCAGCCGTTCGAAGTACTGCGAGACGTTGGCGCCGGCCCAGGGCTGGATCGCGCCCTCGTCGAGGGACTTCGACGGGTCCGGGACGAGCAGCTCCGGGTCCACCTCCATCCGGGTGCCGAGACCCGAGCAGACCGGGCAGGCGCCGTACGGCGAGTTGAACGAGAACGACCGCGGCTCCAGCTCGTCGATCGCGAGCGGGTGGTCGTTCGGGCAGGCGAGCTTCTCGGAGAACCGGCGCTCGCGATGCGGGTCGTTCTCGGGCAGGTCGACGAAGTCGAGCGTGACGATGCCGCTGGACAACCCGAGCGCCGTCTCGACCGAGTCGGTCAGCCGCTGCTTCGCGGAGCCCTTCACCGCGAGCCGGTCGATCACGACGTCGATGGTGTGCTTCTTCTGCTTGTCCAGCTTCGGCGGGTCGGTCAGCTGGATCGTCTCGCCGTCCACCCGGGCCCGGCTGAAGCCCTGGCCGGTCAGCTGCCGGAAGAGGTCCAGATACTCCCCCTTGCGGCCGCGGACCACCGGCGCGAGCACCTGGAACCGGGTGCCCTCGTCCAGGTCCAGCACCCGGTCGACGATCTGCTGCGGGGTCTGCTTGGCGATCGGCTCGCCACACTCCGGGCAGTGCGGCCGGCCCGCGCGGGCGAACAGCAGCCGGAGGTAGTCGTACACCTCGGTGATCGTGCCGACGGTGGAGCGCGGGTTCTTCGAGGTGGACTTCTGGTCGATCGAGACGGCCGGCGACAGGCCCTCGATGAAGTCGACGTCCGGTTTGTCCATCTGCCCGAGGAACTGCCGTGCGTACGCCGACAGCGACTCCACGTAGCGCCGCTGGCCCTCGGCGAAGATGGTGTCGAAGGCCAGGCTGGACTTGCCGGACCCGGACAGCCCGGTGAAGACGATCATGGCGTCGCGCGGCAGATCGAGCGAGACGTCTTTCAGGTTGTGCTCACGCGCTCCACGCACGATCAGACGGTCAGACACAAGCTCACTCTCAGCGGTTCTCGAGGGTTTCTGGGCGGCCGGACGCCTCGCGGAGGCTTCCGGAACCGACACCTGGGGCATGCCCGGTCATGCTAACGAGGCCCACCGACAAAAACTTCCATCAGCGATCCGGACCGGATCCACGACCTCTTTCGAAAGCATATTCGATACTCTCAGCCCATGGTTCCCTCCGAGCAAACGAGCCGCCTGCTGGCGGAGTTACCTTCCGCCGATCGGCGCCTGCTGGACGCTCTCGCCCGGCTGACGGACGCCGACGTGAGCCGGCCGTCGCTACTGCCCGGCTGGACGGTGGGCCACGTGCTGACCCACCTCGCCCGGAACGCCGACGCGCTGGTGAACTTGTGCGACTGGGCCCTGACGGGGATCCGCAAACCAATGTACGCATCCGTGGAAGCCCGTGAGGACGACATCGCCGCTGGGGCCGCGCGGCCCCTCGCAGTGCAGGTGGAGGATGTCGTGGCGGCGGAGGCCCGGCTACGGGAGCGGTTCGAGGACCTGCCCGAAGTGGCGTGGCTCACAGAGATCTCCTGGCCGAGCGGAGTCGTCCGTACTGCGGACCAGATCGTGGTGGCGCGCCTGAACGAGGTAGAGGTCCACCACGTCGATCTGGGGATCGGGTACTCCTTCGACGACGTGCCGGCCGAGCTGCGCGAGGTGCTGCTCACCTACGTGACCACGCGGTGGCCGGACGACATACCGGTCGTGCTGCGGAGCTCCGACAGCGAGTGGACGTCGCCTGCGCGTCCGGCTGGTGCAAGGATCGTCACTGGCGGCAGCGCGGCCCTGCTGAGCTGGGTGCTTGGTCGCGACGACGGGAGCACGCTCTCGGCGGACGGCGCGCTTCCCGGCGTACCGGCGTGGGGCTGACGGCAGGACTGAACGGGCTAGCGACATGGGAGAACGCATGACGGAGTATCACGGCAACGTCCACGTCGGCGGGCCGGTGCAGACGCACGAGCTGGCCCAGCTGATGATCTCCAAGGTCGCCGTGGGTCCGATGAACAACAACGCGTACCTGCTGCGCTGCCGGCAGACCGACGAGCAGGTCCTGATCGACGCGGCCAACGACGCCGACACGCTGCTGACGGTGATCGGCTCCGGCGGCATCACCCGGGTCATCACCACGCACCAGCACGGTGACCACTGGCAGGCGCTGGCCCAGGTGGTCGCCAAGACCGGTGCGACCACGGTCGCGGGCCGGGAGGACGCCGAGGGCATCCCGGTGCAGACCGATGAGACGGTCGGCGACGGTGACCGGATCAAGGTCGGCCGGCTCGGTCTCGAGGTGATCCACCTCGCCGGGCACACCCCGGGCTCGATCGCGCTGCTGTACGACGACCCGACCGGCGCGCCGCACCTGTTCACCGGCGACTCGCTGTTCCCGGGCGGCGTCGGCAACACCCGTGGCGACAAGAAGAACTTCGAGTCACTCATCAACGACGTCGAGACCAAGCTCTTCGACCGGCTCCCGGACGAGACCTGGGTCTACCCCGGCCACGGCGCCGACACCACCCTCGGCACCGAACGCCCGAGCCTCCCCGAGTGGCGCGGACGCGGCTGGTAAGTCCGCAGCTCACGACCGCCGGCCCGGCAGCCCGTCCTGCGGGGCCCGGCCCGGCAGCCCGTCCTGCGGGGCCCGGCCCGGCAGCCCGTCCTGCGGGGCCCGGCCCGGCGTGGGTTCTCGTACTTCGCGTGCCCAGCCGGCATGGGCTAGAGGTGACTGCGGGCTTCGGTGATTTGGGTGAGGATTTTTGTCGCGCCGTCGGTTTTGGCGAGGGTGGTGGCTTCCTCGGCGTGGGTTTGGGCGTCGGCAGTGCGGCCTTGGGCGGCGGCTATGTAGGTGAGGCCGACCAGGTTCGCGGCCACGCCTGGGAGGAAGTTGAGCTCGCGGCGGAGGGCGGTCGACTCTTCGAGCTGGCTCCGGGCGGCATCGAGTTGGCCGGCCTGATGCGCGGCGATGCCGAGGTGGCGGAGCGCGTACGAGAGGGTCAGCTTGTCACCGGATTCGCGGGCCAGGTCGGCTGATCGGGTCAGCGCGTCGACGGCACCGTCGTCGTCCTTCCACACCACTTGGTAGAAGCAGCCGATCCAGAAGAGGGCCTCGGCCTCGCCGCGCTGGTCTCCCAGCTTGCGATAGAGCTCGGCGGATCGCTGAAACAAAGGCAGCTCGGCCGGATCTTCCTTGTCGCAGGCAACGAATCGCCCGTGCAACACCCGCCCGCGGGCCAGTGCCAGATCCGCCTCGACGGCGTCGAGCTCGGCATCGGCCTTGGCGAGAACGCCTTCGGTCCCGGCAAAAATGGCCTGCTCGTACAGTTCGCGCGCCCGCACGACCCGGTCGTCCACTCTGCCTCCTTCGTGATCCGCTCGGCCCCGTCGCGGCGATCCTAGGTCGGTGTCCGGATCACCGAGCCGGTACGCAACGCGATCGCGCGATCAAATTGATACGTCCTTTACCTCGAAGGTCTGGATCGTGTTCGGCTCGAACCAGGACCAGAAGCGGTTGCCGCTGACAATCGTGTCCGCATGCGCCTGATATCGCTCGGTGCCGCCGGTGACGGTCGCCCACCTCGCCACCGCGGCTCCGTCCGTCGAGGGATGACCGAACTTCGAGAGGTCGAAGTTCAGCCACTGCCCGGTGCCGTAGTTGGTCGCGACGACGACGAGCTTCCGCGCGGCCGCGTCGTACGCCGCGACGGTGTTGCCGTTGCCGCCGTCAATGATCCGCATGCCCGGCCGGATGTGTCGCAGGTACTGCGCCAGTACGAAGTACTTCGTGTTGACCGGTCCCGTCGTCCCGTTGCCGACATCCTGGATCAGTCCCCAGCCGCCGCCGCCAACCACCTGCCAGTAGACCCAGGCCTTCGGGTGCAACCAGCGGAAATCCAGGTTGAGGTTGCTCGCTGCCTTCATCCCGCTCGCGTCGTCCTCGCCGTACTCCGAGTTCCAGATCGGTCGCCCGGCTGCCTGTGCGGCGGCGTACAGGAGGTCTCGGCGGCCACCGCCTTGCTGGTAGCCGTGCACGTTGATCCGGGCGACGTTGCCGCGAGTGGTGCTGTCGAAGCTGTTCCAGGTCGAGAGCGCCGAGTCGTAGCCCCAGGAGTCCGACGCGGCGATCGGCATCCAGCCGAGATCGCGGGCGTTCAGCTCGGATCGCAGGTAGTTGATCACCGGCCGCTGGGTCGAGGACTCGAAGTGGCAGCCTTCCTGACTGCCGTCGGCCTTCCACCACGAACCGTCCGGCTCGTTGAAAGGCTCGACCGATGCGAAGTCGACGCCCCAGTGGTCGTGGGCGTAGCGGGCGACGGTGGCGAGGTAGACCGCGTGCTGCTGCTGATTCCAGGTCTGCAGGTTGTCGCCACCGCCGGCCGCGCCCGACGGGTTGTGGTTCTGGCACATCCACCACATCGGGGAGTTCGAGAACAGCTCGATCCGGTTCACGCCGCGGTCGCGGGCCTTCCACATCAGGTTGCGCTGCGCGCTGTCGACGTACCAGTTCCAGCTGGCCGACGACGGGTCGGAGCTGGACCAATCGAGCCAGTAGCCGTCCATCTGGCGCGTCGCCGATGTTGGGTGAGCGGACCATCGACTCACCGTTGATCGGCTTCGTCGAGCAGGCGCCGGCGTTGTA
This sequence comes from Kribbella qitaiheensis, assembly GCF_014217565.1. Lineage (NCBI taxonomy): Bacteria > Bacillati > Actinomycetota > Actinomycetes > Propionibacteriales > Kribbellaceae > Kribbella > Kribbella qitaiheensis. The sequence goes on along the minus strand of NZ_CP043661.1, from coordinate 742,113 downwards.
GCGGGCGATGTTCAGGCCGAGGCCGGGTAGGGCCTGCCCCTGGTACTGAACGGTGTTGCGGGTGAAGAAGATATCGGCCAGATCGTCACGGTTGCCGTGCGCCTTGCCCCACCAGCACAGCGAGGTGCCCCAGCCTTCCCAGGCACCCCAGTCCGTCCGTGGGTCGATCGTGGTGGTCACATCCGCGGCCGCCGGCTCGGCCAGTACGGCGCCGGCGAACGGGGCTGCGACGAGTGAGCCGAGGACAGTGCGACGACGCATGGCATTCCTCCAAAGGGGGCGGTCTTCAGAGTGGGGCAACTGCTAACAGTGACAGTAGCTGCGGGGTAAGTCTTTGACCACGTCGGTTTAGGGTGGAACTTGTGACAGGTTTCGCTGATTACCGGCCAGATGAGACGCGAGCGAGCACGGGAGTTGCGATCTCGGTGCGGGGAGCGCTCTCTGAAGATCTCGAGGTGTGCGCGCGGCTGATCGTGTCGCGGGCAGGCGGCAGCGTCGCGGAACGCAGAGAGCGGTTGCTGGCCGATCTCGAGAATCCCGACCGGTACGTCGCGGTCGCGTGCGCGGGCGATGACGTGGTCGGGTACGGCGGCGTGATCCGGCATCAGCTCATGTCCGGGATGCCGGCCGATACCGCGCCGAGCGGGTACTACCTGATCGGATTGATTATCGCGCCGAAGTGGCGCCGCTACGGGATCGGCGAACTGCTCACCATCGACAGGATGCGCTGGACCGCCGAACGCGCCGACGAGATCTACTACTTTGCCAACCTCGCGAACGGGGCAATCCTCGACCTCCACCAGAGGTTCAGGTTCGAAGAGGTCACCCGCGACTTCACCTTCCCTAACGCTCCCCTCAAGCCTGGCACCTGCGTACTCCTGCGCGCACCACTCCCCTACCCGAACTGACCGCGCGGAAGGACACGGGGCACTAGCGGTCTGTCAGTTCGGCGGGTGAGGCGACGACGTCGACCAGGGCGCCGTTGCGGATGGCGGTGATCTCTGTGCGGCGGCCGATGGCTTCGGCGAAGAGTTGGCGTTGGAGGGATTGGGCGTCGCGGAGCGGGGTGCCGTCGACCGCGAGGACCAGGTCGCCTGCGCAGAGGCCGGCGTCGGCGGCGGGGCTGCCAGAGATCACCTCGACGACTCGCAGGGCGGTTCGTTGACCGAAGCGCTCGACGAGTTGTGGGCGCAGGGGTGCGGGCGTGGTAACCAGGCCGAGGTAGGCGCGGCGGACCCGGCCGTCATGAAGGAGCGCGTAGATGATCCGGCGCGAGGTTGGGTTCATCGGAACCGCGAGGCCGAGCCCGATTCCCGCGACCGCCGTGTTGATGCCGATCACCCTGCCCTTGCCGTCGGCCAGCGCTCCCCCGGAGTTGCCCGGGTTCAGCGCCGCATCCGTCTGGATCACGTCCTCGATGATGCGCTGCGCCGTCCCGGACCGGACCGGCAGAGAACGCCCGAGAGCGCTCACCACGCCGGCCGTCACGCTGCCGGCCAGCCCCAGCGGGTTGCCCACGGCAACTACCAGGTTCCCGACCCTGAGGCCGTCCGCGTTGCCGTACTCCGGCGGGTCGGGTATTGCGCGATCGGCCCGCAGTACCGCGAGGTCGGACAACCGGTCCACGCCGATCACGGCCGCCTGCGCCGTCGTACCGTCCGCGAACTCGGCGGTCGCGCTGTCGCCGTCGCCGACCACGTGGGCGTTGGTGAGCAGATGCCCGTCGCCGGTCAGTACGACGGCGGATCCGGACGAGTCGCCCCGCCGGCCTTTGACCCGCAGGCTGGCCACCCGCGGGATGAGATGTTCGGCCACTCCCGAGACCACCCGGGAGTAACCATCCAGTACGTCGTCGTCAGCCCTGTCGTCTACGCCGTCATCTATCACGATGCGCCTCCTGATTACATCATTACAGCGCAATCAAGAGCGGACCAGGGACGACGGGGAGGAGCAACGAAAAGGGGCACCGATCGAAATCGGTGCCCCTTGCTCGGGTGTCGGGCTGGCGAGACTTGAACTCGCGATCTCCAGTCCCCCAGACTGGCGCCTTACCAACTAGGCCACAGCCCGAATGCTCACTCCAGCAGCAGCGAGCGGGTAAACCTTACCCCATTCAGCGAGTGCTTTTTACCAAGTTCGATCGGTGACCACCAGGCCGTGACTGCCGCATTGTTGCTGAGGGCAACGGGTCCGGTGATCTCAGCGTTCTCTACACAGGCCGAGATTACTTCTTGGGCTTCTTCACCCGGGGCCGGATCTGGACATGGACCGGGCTGCCGACGAAGCCGAAGTCTTCGCGGAGCCGGCGCTCGATGAAGCGCTGGTACGACGGCTCGAAGGCGCCCGAGGTGAAGATCGCGAAGGTCGGCGGCATCGTGGTGGCCTGGGTGCCGAACAGGATCTTCGGCTGCTTGCCGGACCGGACCGGGTGCGGGTGCGCCGCCACCAGCCGGCCGAGGAACGCGTTCAGCTGGCCGGTCGGGACGCGGGTCTGCCAGCCGTCCAGCGCCGCCTCGATGGCCGGCACCAGCTTCTCCATGTGCCGGCCGGTCATCGCGGAGATGTTCACCCGCGGAGCCCAGCGGAACTGGACCAGGTCGCGGTCGATCTCGCGCTCCAGGTAGTAGCGCCGGTCCTCGTCGACCAGGTCCCACTTGTTGTACGCGATCACCAGCGCCTTGCCGGTCTCCTCGACCGTGTTCATGATCCGCAGGTCCTGCTCGGTCATCGGCTCGGACGCGTCGATCACGACCACGACGACCTCGGCCCGCTCGATCGCGCCGTTGGTGCGCAGGCTGGCGTAGTACTCGTGGCCCTGGACGTTCTTCACCTTGCGCCGGATGCCGGCGGTGTCGATGAAGCGCCAGTCCTTGCCGCCCAGCACGATCAGCTCGTCGACCGGGTCGACCGTCGTACCGGAGATGTCGCTGACGACGACCCGGTCCTCCTTGGCGACCTTGTTCAGCAGCGAGGACTTGCCCACGTTCGGCTTGCCGACGATCGCGACCCGGCGCGGCCCGCCGAGCACGGCGTCCCGCTCGGCCGGAGCGTCCGGCAGCGCGGCCAGGACGGCGTCCAGCATGTCGCCGGTACCGCGGCCGTGCATCGCCGAGATCGGGAACGGCTCACCGATGCCGAGGCTCCACAGGTTCATCGCCTCGGCCTCGACGCGCTGGTCGTCCACCTTGTTCGCGGCCAGTACGACCGGCTTGCCGGACTTGCGCAGCACCCGGACGACGGCCTCGTCGGAGTCCGTGATCCCGACCGTCGCGTCCACCACGAACAGCACGGCGTCCGCGAGGTTGATCGCGACCTCGGCCTGGGCGGCGACGAGGGCCGCGAAGCCGACGGCGTCCGGGTCCCAGCCGCCGGTGTCGACCAGCGTGAAGCCGCGTCCGGCCCAGTTGGCGTCGTACGAGACCCGGTCCCGGGTGACGCCCGGAGTGTCCTCGACCACTGCCTCGCGGCGGCCGATGATCCGGTTCACCAGCGTCGACTTGCCGACGTTCGGCCGGCCGACGATCGCAACGACCGGGAGCGGCCCGGTGTCTTCGCGGTCGTGGGTCGGCTCCGCGGCGAACTCGTAGCGGGTGGGCAGGTCACTCATCAGGATCCTTCTGGTCTGGCATACCCGGAAGCGGGTTGCCGGTGGCTGCGACGGCCGCCTGCACATGGGCCCGCAACACGTCGCCGATCTGGTCGGCAATCACGCGTACGTCCGAGTGCCTCCTGGGAAATGGTACGCGCTCGACAGTGAAAGGTTCGCCATACACCACATCCAGCCTGGTACCCCGAGGCGGAAACAGGTCCACGTCACCGCCCGGCTGCCTGGTTCCGAGCAGGGCCACCGGCAGGATCGGCGTACCGGTCACGGCGGCCAGGTAGGCCACCCCGGTCCGAATCCGCCGGAAGTCCCCCGGTCCGCGGGCCCCCTCCGGGTAGATGGTCAGTGCCCGGCCCCCGCGCAGGACCTGGATTGCCCGGCGGACCGCCAGTACGTCGTACGCGGACCGGTCGATCGGGATCTGGCCGACCCTCACCAGCACTTTGCCCTGCAACCCGGTGAAGGCCTCGATCTTGCCGAGCTGGTGCACCATCCGGGGTGCGATCGCGCCTAGCAGGGGTCCGTCCAGGAGACCCAGGTGGTTCGGGGCCACCAGCACCGGGCCGGTGCGCGGGAACAGGTCCTCGCGGTGCACGGTCAGGTCGTAGCGTTGACGGAAGTAGTGACCGATCAGCCAGCGCAGCGGCAGGCCCAGCCGGTACGGCAGCGGATCCAGGTCATCGGTGCGCGGGAGCTCCCGGTGGCCGGTGAGTTCGGCTGTCATGACTCCCGGTCGCGAGGGGCGGCCTCGGCCTCCTTCGCCAGCCGGCAGATCACGTCGATGACCTCCTCCAGCGAAAGATGAGTGGAATCGACGGTGACGGCCCCGTCGGAGGCCACCAGGAACTGGGCGACGGTCGAGTCGTCGGCGTCGCGGCGGACGATCTGGTCCCGGAGCTGCTCGGCCGACACGGCACCCTCGGCCAGCTCCGCCTTGCGGCGGGCCATCCGGGCCTCCTGGTCGGCGATCAGCACGACCTTCAGCTCGGCCTCCGGGGCCACCACGGTGGCGATGTCCCGGCCCTCGACGACGATCCCGCCGGTCGGCTGGGCGGCGGCGATGATCGCCTGCTGCCGGCTGATCAGCTCGGCCCGGATGTCCAGATTGGTGGCAGCGACCTTGCTCACGGCCGCGCTGATCCGCGGGTCCCGGATCGCCTCGGTGACGTCAGTCCCGTCGGCGCCGATCGTCTGGTGCTGCGGATCGGTGGAGATCGCCAGCTCCAGATCGCGGGCCCGGGCGGCGGCCGTTTCGGTGTTCGCCGGGTCGATCCCGTGCTCGAGGACGGACCAGGTGACCGCGCGGTACATCGCGCCGGTGTCGAGGTACTGCAGGCCCAACCTGGTCGCGACACCGCGGGCCGTGCTCGATTTACCGGAACCGCTCGGGCCGTCGACAGCGATGATCATGGCCAGAGGTTACCGGTGCACGGCCCAGCCACGCTCGGTCAGTACCCGGACCAGCTGCTCGACCGAGTCCGGCTTGACGTCCAGCTCGACCTCACCGACCGGGCGGCCGGGGCTGTGGTCGATCCGCAGGTCCTCGACGTTCGCGCCGGAAGCGGCCGCGTCGTTGAACAGCCGGGCCAGCTGACCGGGCCGGTCGGGAATCGTGACGAGCACCGGAACGAGCTCGATGTGCGGTGCGCCGTGCTTGCCAGGCACCCGGACGGCGCCGGAGACGCCACGGTTCAGTACTGCGGTGACCTCCTCGGCCGACTCTTCCTTGCCCAGGGCAATGAGTAGCCGGTCCAGCTCGTCGCGAATCCCTTCCAGCAGGCCGCTCAGGGCCGGCGAGTTGGCCGAGACGATCTGGGTCCACAGGCCGGGGTCGCTGGCCGCGATCCGGGTGACGTCACGAACGCCCTGGCCGGACAGCTCCAGGTGCGCCGCCGGGGCGTCGACCAGGGTGCCGGCCGCGAGGGACGACATCAGCTGCGGCAGATGGGAGACGCGGGCCACCGCGAGGTCGTGGTCTCCGACGGACAGCTCGACAGTGCGCGCGCCGGCGGCCTCGGCGAGCCGCCGTACGAGCTCGACGGCCTCGGGAGAGCTGGTCTCGTGCGGCGTGATCGCCCAGGTCGCACCGTCGAAAAGGTCCGCACGGCCGGCCAGCGGGCCGTTGCGCTCGGAACCGGCCATCGGGTGGCTGCCGACGTACCGGGTGAGGTCCTCGGCCGAGCTGAGTGCGCGTGCCTCGGCCAGCGGCTTCGACTTCACGCTGGCGGCGTCGGTGACGATCGCATCGGTCTGCTTGAGCTGCTCCGCCACCACCGCGCCGACGTGATCGGGCGGCACGGCGACGACGACCAGCTGCGGCTCGATCTGGACCAGCCGCGAGCCGGCCCCGATCCGCTCGGCCATCAGCGCGTTGTCAGGATCGGCGTCGACGACCTCGACGACGACACCGAGTCGTGCGAGCGCGAGGCCGATCGACGTACCGATCAGTCCGGTGCCGACGATCCGGACCGGTCCGCGGAGCTCGGTCACTGGGCACCCGTCAGGTCCGGCCGGAGGCTGACCGCACCATGCAGGTAGACGTGCTGGATCTTCTCCCGCGACCGCGCCGACTCCGCGTGCACCATCATCCGGACCACTCGCGGCAGCGCGTGCGGCACGTCGATCTCCTGCATGCACATCAGCGGTACGTCGGTCAGGCCGATCTGCCGGCCGGCCACCGCGGGAAACTCCGAATGCAGGTCCGGCGTGACCGTGAACAGGATGCTGATCAGATCCTCGGACTCGAGATCGTTCGCCTGCAGCACCGCCCGGACCAGCTCCGCGGATCGCTCGAGCAGATGCTCGCGCTCATCCTTCTCGAGCTGGGTGGCTCCCCGGATCGCCCGTACCGCCACAGTGCCTGCCTCCTAGTTCGCCTTTACTCAGCCAGCCAACCCTAGCCAGTTCCCGGATCGGCTGCCTGTCCGTCTCGCATTCTGCCCCTAACGGAGCCGTTCCGCGGCGTCGACGGTCTGCTCCAGCAGCAACGAAATGGTCATCGGGCCGACACCGCCGGGTACCGGGGTGATCAGGCTCGCCACCTGGGCGGCCTCCTCGAAGTGGACGTCACCGACGTTGCCTTCGTTGTATCCGGCATCGATCACCACCGCGCCGGGCTTCAGCCAGTCACCCCGGACGAAGTTCGCCTTGCCGACCGCCGCGACCACGATGTCGGCGGTCCGGACGATGTCCGCGAGGTCGCGGGTTCTCGAGTGGGTGTAGGTGACGGTGGCGTTCGATGCCAGCAGCAACATTCCGACCGGCTTGCCGAGAATCGGGCTGCGGCCGATGACGACGGCGTGCGCGCCTTCCAGCGGTACGTCGTACGCCTCGAGCAGCCGGATGATCCCGCCGGGGGTGCAGGACCGGAAGCCCGGCTCGCCGAACGCCATCGCCGCGAACGCGTGCATGGTGACGCCGTCGACATCCTTGGCCGGGTTGATCGCCTCGAACGCGGCCCGCTCGTCGATCTGCGCCGGCACCGGGTGCTGCAGCAGGATCCCGTGCACCTCGGGATCGTTCGAGAGCTTCGTCAGCTCCGCGACGAGTTCCTCGGTCGTGGTCTCCGCAGGCAGTATTACGCTCCGCGACGCGATCCCGGCCTTCTTGCTGCGGTTCTGCTTCATCCGGACGTAGGTCGCGGAGGCCGGGTCATCCCCCACCAGCACGGCCGCCAGACACGGCTGGACACCGGTTTCGTCCTGCAGCTTCTTGGCCCGCTCAGCCGCCTTCGCCACCATCTCGGCGGCAAGGTTGGTGCCGATCATCAGGCGGGCAGTGGTTTCGGTCGAGGTCATGGCGCGCTCCTTCGGGCGTCGACGAACAGGTCGGTCACCCAGGCGCGCGGCTTCGGCCGGAAACTCCGGCGAACCGCTCCCCGGTGGTGATCCACCCGAACGCCAGTCGCGGTCCGCCTCGGAGTTTACCCGCCGGATCGGGTGGGATTCACCTCGGCTTTGCGCAGGATCACTTCGGCCACCTGCGGTGCGCCGGTTCCGGCCGACCACACCACCCGGACCGCCTCGATCTCCCGGCCATCAACCTGTACTGCGGTATAGGCACCCCGAAGAGCACCGAGCGACTCCCAGCCTGCAGGCGTCCTGATCTCCAGCCGACACTTAGCTGCCGCGTCGGTCCGCTGCAACACCGTGACTCGGTCTACCTTCGTCGGGACCGACGCAGTCACCGTCAGCGCGTCACCGGCAACCGGCCCGCCGGCGGCCGCGTACGCAGTACTGGTGTCTCCATCGACCGCAGCCGGCAGTGCCGAGCCGGCCGGAGTGCCGCTTGCCGTCAGCACCAGTTCCGAGCCGTCAGTCACCTGTACTGCGAACTCGCGAACCACCATCCAGTACGACGGGTTGGGCGCCAGCGCGCGATACCGGACGTACCGGGCCTGGGTGCCTGCCGCTGCGGTGACTCGTACTTCGGCCGTCGTGCCGCGGGTCAGCTCGGTCCAGCTCTCGCCATCGGCCGACCACGCGAGGGCGCCGGAGTGGAGGAAGCCGGTTGGGCTGCTGCGGTTCGGGTGTCAGGTTGACCTTCGGCACGGCGGCCTCGGCGGCGGGGATGAGGGCGAGGGAGTGGACGGCGATGGCGAGCACCGTGAGCAGCGTCAGACGGCGGCGTGGCATGGCGACTCCTCGGGGCGGAAGGATCCGCGTCGTCTATTCATTCACTGCGCGTAGGTGCTCTTCAAGTGCCTGCCGTGACGTCACTTCTTGATTGCCTTGACGACGAAGAGACGGGAGGCGTCGGTGAGTTCCTCGCCGTTCCAGCCGGCCCGGGCGTCGATCGAGCCGAAGCCGGCTGCTTCGAGGCCCGCGGTGATCTCCTCCGCAGTACGGAAGTAGAGGACGTTGGTCGAGACCGTGTCGCGGCCGTCCTCGAACACGTTGTGGGCGTCGAAGACCACGCGGCCGTTGTCGACCTCGGTGACCTCCATCCATTCGATCAGGTGGCCGACCGAGGTGTCGCGTTCGCCGTACGTCGCGTCGCGGCCCCACTGCTCCCACGCACGCGCAGCCGGGTTGCGGCTCTCGAAGCTGATCACTCCGCCAGGCCTCAGAGCTTCTGCGAGGGTCGCCAGGACGGCCGGGAACTCTTCGGTGCTGACGTACATCATCGTGTTGCCGCTGCTCAGCACGAGATCGGCGTCGCCGGTCTGGTCGACCGCGGTCGAACCACCGTCGATCCAGGTGACGCTCTCGGCACCGGGTTGTTTCCGCGCGTAGTCCAGCATCGTCTTGCTCGGGTCGACGCCGATGACCTCGCGACCGGGCGTTGCAAGAGACCGGGTCAGCAGGCCCGTGCCGCAACCGAAGTCGAGGATCTTCGTTGCCTTGAGCTCGTCGGCCAGGGCACGGTAGTAGGCGTGATCGACACCGTCCGGGTTGTCGAGGTCGTACAGCTCCACCAGTCGCTCGTCGCCGAACGGGTCGCCAGTCATGCGCGCACGCTAGAGCGCACCCAAACGGTCACGCAACGCAAATACCCCGGCCAGAACGGCGCTTGGTCAGAGGAGGCCGGCGTGGTCGAGGGCCACGTAGGCCGCGTCGGTGCCGGTCATCTGGCCGGGCTTACGGAGTTCGGTGCGGAATTCGTCGACTGTGAGCTCCACCGGGACGCAGTCCTCGGTTTCGTCCAGGTGTTGCTGCCCGTCCGGACGGCAGCCGCGAGCGATCGCTACGTACTTACGGAAGACCGACGACGAACTCGCCCACAGCCAGCCCACCACCTCGATCGATTCGCAGGTGTAGCCGGTCTCCTCTTCCAGCTCACGACGACCACCGGCCTCGGGGTCCTCCCCCGGATCGACGAGACCGCCGGGCAGGTTGGTAACCACCTGGTCCGGGCCGGCGCGGAACATCCGGATCGTGACGATTCGGCCCTCCGGCGTCAGCGGCAGCACGGTGACACCCGAGCTGAACCCGGAGTCCAGCTCCGGACCGAAGACGTCCCAGTCGACCTCACGCCCGTCGGGCAACCGGTACCGCCGCAACTTCACGGTCAGGAACCCGTCGAAGCCCGGCTTCTCTTCGAGCAACACCCACGGCTCCGGATCGGCAGGCCGAGGGGACCCATTGGGTCCGGAGCCCACACCACCCGAGTCGCCCGCCGGGGAAAGGGATTCTCCGGCGGGCGTCGATTCGGCTGTCACAGCGGGTTGCTGGTGTCCGGGTCTTCCGGGGGCGCGACCGGTGCGTCGTCGTCGGCCGAAGCACCGTCCGTGCTCGCGCTCTCGTAGTTGCCGCCGTTGACCGACTCGGCGGCCTCGGAGTGCGCGGCCGGCTCGGACGGCGAGGTGTCGGGCCTGGACTCGGACAGGATCCGGGCCAGCGTCTCCTCGGAGATCCGCTTGAACTTGCGCACCTGGGACCTGGTCCGGTCCAGTACGGCGACCTCGAGCTGGTCCGGCTCGAGCTGCCGGGTGTCGGTGCCGTCGTGGCCGAGTGCGTCCACCGCCAGCCGGAGGGCGCCCGCGAGCGAGATCCCCTCGGCATAGTGCTCGCCGATGTAGTCGGCGACCTGCTCGGCCGGCCCACCCATCACGGCGTACCCACGCACGTCGGCGATCGAGCCGTCGTAGGTGAGCCGGTAGATCTGGTCGGCAGCCGGCGTGTTGCCGATCTCGGCGACCAGGATCTCCACCTCGAGCGGCTTCTCGCCACCGGAGGAGAAGATCGCACCGAGCGTCTGCGCGTACGCGTTCGCCAGCGCCCGGCCCGTCACGTCGCGCCGGTCGTAGGAGTACCCACGCATGTCGGCGAGTCGGACGCCGGCGATCCGCAGGTTCTCGAACTCGTTGTACCGCCCGACCGCGGCAAACGCCATCCGGTCGTAGATCTCGGCCACCTTGTGCAGGGCGGGTGACCTGTTCTCCGCGACGAACAGGATGCCGTCGGCGTACTGCAGTGCGATCGCGCTGCGGCCCTTGGCGATGCCCTTCCGGGCGAAGTCCGCCCGGTCCCGCATCAGCTGTTCGGGAGAGACGTAGAACGGAACGCTCATGGAAATCCTTGTCTTCGAAGCGCGGGCAGACTCAGGTCGGCGAGCTGCTCAGATCAGCGAGGAGGCCGGGCCGTCGGGACGCTCGTGCCGGGCCGCCCACACGCTGTCGACGATCGAGGCCACCTCGTCCTCGGGCAGTCGCTTGTAGCCGTCGGCCGTGACCACGCCGATCACCGGGAAGATCCGCCTCAGCATGTCCGGTCCACCGGTCGCCGAGTCGTCGTCCGCCGCGTCGATCAGGGACTGGACCGCGACCGTGGCACACTCCGTCGCGGTCAGGTCCGGCCGGTAGAGCTTCTTCAGCGCGCCCCGGGCGAACAGCGAACCCGAGCCGACGCTGTGGAAGGCCTGCTCCTCGTAACGCCCGCCAGTGGCGTCGTACGAGAAGATCCGGCCGCCCTTGATCTCCTCGTCGTAGCCCGCGAACAGCGGCACCACGGCCAGGCCCTGCATCGCCATCGCCAGGTTGCCCCGGATCAGCGCGCTCAGCCTGTTCGCCTTGCCGTCCAGGCTGAGCGTCGTGCCCTCGAGCTTCTCGTAGTGCTCCAGCTCGACCTGGAAGAGTCTGACCATCTCTATTCCGAAGCCGGCCGAGCCCGCGAACGCGACCGCGGAGTACTCGTCGGCGGGGAAGACCTTCTCGATGTCACGCTGGGCGATGATGTTGCCCATCGTGGCCCGCCGGTCGCCGGCCATCAGCACGCCACCGGGGAAGGTGGCCGAGACGATGGTCGTACCGTGCGGAACGTCGGCGGAAAAGTCAGCCGATCCCAGGGAGCGTCGTCCGGGCAACAGGTCGGGCGCGTGCCCGGCCAGGAAGTCCATGAAGGACGAGCCACCTGGGACCAGGAAGGCTTCCGGCAACCTGCCGGAGGCATCGAATGTCATCTAGCGGTTCACTCCCCACCCTTTTGCACGAAGCCGCGGACGAACTCTTCCGCGTTCTCCTCCAGCACCTCGTCGATCTCGTCGAGGATCGAGTCCACGTCGTCGTCGAGCCGTTCCTTGCGCTCGGCGGCGTCCTCGGTCGACTTGACCTCGGTGACCTCTTCCTCGGTCGTCGAACGCTTCGGCTGCTTGTGCTGCTGCCCGCCGTCCTTCGCCATCGCACACACCTCCTAGAACCGCCGCCCGCGATGGCCGCCCAACCGACCCTCGCAGTGGTTTTTCTTTCTACGGCAGACCCTACCCGGCAGCGCCCCCAGTAATGGTGCGAACCAGGTCACTCGCGGTGTCGCACTGGTCAAGAAGGGCCCCGACATGAGCTTTTGTCCCGCGCAACGGGTCCAAGGTCGGGATTCGTTGCAATGACTCCTTACCGGGCAGATCGAAGATGACCGAGTCCCAGGACGCGGCCGCCACCTGACCGGCGTACTGCTGCATGCAACGGCCGCGGAAGTAGGCGCGGGTGTCCGTCGGCGGGTGCGAGACGGCCATCCGGATCTCCTCGTCGCTGACCAGTCGCTGCATCCGGCCGGACTTGACGAGCTTGTAGTACAGGCCCTTGTCCGGCCGCAGATCGGCGTACTGCAGGTCGACCAGGTGCAGCTTGGAGTCGTCCCAGTCGAGGCCGTCACGGTCGCGGTAGGACTGCAGCAGCTTCAGCTTGGCGACCCAGTCGAGCTGGTCGCTCAGCTTCATCGGGTCGGTGGCCAGCTGGTCGAGCACGTTCTCCCAGCGCTGCAGGACGTCCTTGGTCTGCCGGTCCGCGTCGTCGCCGTACTTGTCCTCGACGTACTTGCGGGCCTGCTCCAGATACTCCACCTGGAGCTGGACGGCGTTGATCTTGCGGCCGTCCTTCAACGTCATCTGGTGCGTACAGCTCGGGTCGTGGCTGATCTCGTGCAGCGCGAAGACCGGCCGGTCGACGCTCAGGTCGTCCGTCAGCCAGCCGTCCTCGATCATCGCGAGCACCAGCGACGTCGTACCGACCTTCAGGTACGTCGAGATCTCGGACAGGTTCGCGTCGCCGATGATCACGTGCAGCCGCCGGTACCGGTCCGGATTCGCGTGCGGCTCGTCGCGGGTGTTGATGATCGGCCGCTTCAGCGTCGTCTCCAGGCCGACCTCGACCTCGAAGTAGTCCGCCCGCTGGCTGATCTGGAACCCGTGCGCGTTGCCGTCCTGGCCGATCCCGACCCGGCCCGGCGCCGGTGACCACCTGGCGGCTGACGAAGAACGGCGTCAGGTGCCGCACGATCGACGCGAACGGCGTGGACCGGCGCATCAGGTAGTTCTCGTGCGACCCGTACGACGCGCCCTTGTTGTCGGTGTTGTTCTTGTACAGGTTCAGCGGTGGCGCGCCGGGGATCTGCCGGGCCTGCCGCGCGCCCTCCATGATCACCAGCTCGCCGGCCTTGTCCCAGACCACCACGTCGCGTGGGTTGGTGCACTCGGGCGCCGAGTACTCCGGGTGGGCGTGGTCGACGTACAACCTCGCTCCGTTGGTCAGGATGACGTTGGCCAGCCCGGTCTCCTCGTCGGTGAGCTGGCTGGAGTCGGCCACCTCCCGGCTCAGGTCGAAGCCCCGCGCGTCCCGCAGTGGGTGCTCCTCGTCGAAGTCCCACCTCGTCTTGCGCGCCAGTGGCTGCGTCTGGGCATAGCCGTTGACCACCTGGCTGGAGGTCAGCATCGGGTTCGCCCCTGGCTGGCCCGGCACCGAGATCCCGAACTCGGTCTCGGTGCCCATGATCCGCCGAACACTCATGCTTCGAGCCTACGCGGTAAGGCCGACTAAAGGTGTGGACGTGTCCACAGGGTTACATGTGAGACTGCCCAAATGGACGAACTCGTGGCGTTGCTGGACTCCGACGGCCGGGTGTGTGGTAGCGCGCCGAGATCGGTGATGCGGCGGGACAACCTGCGCCACGGCGCCACCGGAGTACTGGTCCGCAACAGCGCCGGCGACATCTACGTCCATCGCCGGACCCCGACCAAGGACGTCTACCCCTCGTACTACGACTTCGCGGCCGGCGGCGTCGTGGCGGCGGGTGAGGACCCGTACGACGCGGTTGTGCGCGAGCTCGCCGAGGAGCTCGGGATCACCGACGTCGACCTGGTGAAGCTGCCCGAAGGCGACTATGCGGATGACGCCACGTCGTACCACGCCTATCTCTACATGTGCGTCTGGGACGGTCCGGTCCATCATCAGCCGGAAGAGGTTGCCTGGGGTGCGTGGATGTCCCCCGCCGAGCTGATCGCGAGGCTCGACGACCCCGACTGGCCGGTGATGCCGGACACCGCCGCCATGCTCGGCCCGCTGGTGAGGTCGTTCGGATGACGATCACCGACAACGGCTGGGACAGTCGCGCCTGGCTGGAGGGCGACTGGCTGCATAGGGCTCCCCGGCGCCCGGAGGTCGGCCCACGACTGCTCGCCGAGACCCGCCTCCTCCCCTGGCTCGCTCCGCAACTCCCGCTGCCTATCCCCATCCCCGAGCCGACCGAGGACGGCGTACGCCATCGTCTGCTGGTCGGTGAGCCGATCGAAGAGGCCAGTACCGCGCTGGGCCGCGAGCTCGGATCATTTCTGCGAGCGCTCCACGCTGTGGATCCGCTCGAAGCTGTTGCGCACGGAGCACTGGATCCGGTGACGGCAGCGGCCGAGCGCGTCGAGATCCTCGCTGAGATGCGTGCGCAGGTGCTGCCATTGCTGTCTGGTGCCGACCGGGTCCGTGGCGCGGAACTGCTGGACAACATCGGCGGCCACACCACGCTGGTGCACGGGGATTTCGGGCCCGACCACGTCCGGGTCCACGATGGTCGGATCACCGGCATCATCGACTGGACCGACGCGCATATCGGCGACCCTGGTCTGGACCTGTGCTGGCTCCTGCACGCCACTCCGCCGGCGCTCTCCGAGGCAGCTGCCGAGACCTACCAACCGGAGCCAGAGCTGGTCCGGCGGGCCTACGACTGGTATCGACTGGGCCCTTGGTACGAGGTCGTCCACGGTCTCGGCACGGAGCAGCCGGAATTCGTGGAGAGCGGTCTCTCGGGAGTGCTGGCCCGGCTCTGACGCAACCATCGGGTAGGTGAGCGGCCACTCACCGATGTGAAGATCATCCAGACCGAAGAGACGGAGCCCGCGATGGCCGCCGGATCCGATGCGGAGTTGTGGGACCGGCTTCGAGCTGGGGACCAGGACGCGTTGGGTGAGCTGTTCGACCGGTACGCGGACGACGTGTATGCCTTCGCTTTCCGCCGTACCGCCTCTTGGACCACCGCCGAGGATGTCGTCCAGGCGACGTTTCTGAGCACCTGGCGACGGTTTCAGCGGAACCCACCAGGACCCATGACTGGACCTAGTGCCCGCGGCTGGCTGTTGGTCGTCGCCGGCAACGAATGCCGCGTCCTGTTCCGGACCACAAGGCGGTTCCGGACCATGCTGGAGCGATTGCCGGATCCCTCGCCCGGTCCCGACCATGCCGCCGAAGTGGCCCGCAAACTCGATGACGAACAGCGGATGTCCGCCATCCGCCGCGCGTTGGCGAAGCTCCCCCGGCACGAACGGGAGACGCTCGAACTGGTCGTCTGGTCCGGCCTGACGACGGCTGAGACCGCCGACGCCCTCGGCGTACCGATCGGCACCGTCAAGGCCCGCCTGCACCGCACCCGCCGCCGCTTCCCCGACCTGCTGTCCCGGATCGCGCTCTCCGAGGAGCTCTCATGACCACGAAGCTGGCTCCGCCGCGGGTACCTCCGCTTTCCGAGTCTCAGCGTGCCCGCCTCCGCAACCAGGTGATGCACCCCGCAGTACGCCGAACGCCGCGGCGCTGGGCCGTCCCGATTGCCGCGGTGGCTGCTGTCGCAGCCGTCATCGCCGGCGCCACCCTCGCCGGCCACTGGGGCGAGAAGACCGCGCCTCCGGTCATCAATTCGCCGGTGCCGGACGCGATCACGGTCGATCTGGGGCCGGCGAGCGCGGCCGAGTTGGCAAAGCTGAAGCAGAGTTGCCGAACCGCCCTGTACCAGCCTGCGGACGAGGTGCTGTGGAGCCGCAAGGTGAAACGGTTCGCCAGTCTCGACAATGCGAAGAACCTGACCGGCGTGGTGGCCCTGATGAGGGTCTCGCAGCCCAAAGCTCAGCCCGGCCACAGCCTGGGGATCCTCTTCTGTACCGCTACAGGTCAGGGTGACGATGTCCTCGACGGTCGCTGGACTGCCGGACCTACTCCGGCTCAGGGCATGCTCACGATCGACGAGCTGACCTACGTGCAAGGGGGCATGCCGCCGAACGGCGCTCCACTGATCGAGATCAAGGAGACCTGGGGAATGTACCGGGTGCGTCCCGAGATTACCCGGATCCAGGCACGCTGGGTCTGGTCGGGCGGCGCGAGCCCTTGGTACGAGGGCGTTGTTCAGGACGGGATCGCCTACGCGGACGCGACCGACAGCCTCACTCAATTACCCAAGCCACACAGCGTGCGCGAATTCCGGGCCTTCGACAAGAACGGCAACCCGGTGCCGCTGTCTTAGGGCTGGCGGCTGATGAAGCGGGTGACGGAGCGGGCGAGGTTGATGCCGACCAGGCCGCCCCAGCAGATGATGATCGCGATGGTGCCTTCCTGGGCGGCGGCGATGGCGGTGATCGGGATGCCGGCGGTGACCGAGATGATGGCCAGCGCTAGACCGCCCGGATCGCCTTCCTGGCTCGGCTTGGGGGCCTGCACCGGTGGGATCGCGAAGTGATGAGCGGTGTGCGCATCGAGTTTCGCGAGGAACCCGTCAATGATCTCGGGCTCGTAGTCCGGCCCCAGCTCCTGCCGCGCAGCCACAGCCGCGCGCAGGTCCTTGCGGATCTCTTCCGTCGCCATACGCTGACGGTACGCCGCGACCGGCTTGCACCGGATCAGGGGAAACCCTGACCAACTCCCCTCCCAGCACCGCCTCACGACAAGGGGATTGGTGGTCCCAGGCACCTGGCGATCAGACAGCCGTGGTGGTAGGGGCCAGTGGCCGTCCACAAGCACCAGCCGCCCCGGTCCGAGATGGACCGGGGCGGCTGGTGTGAGGTTTTACAGGTACTGACCGGTGTTGGTGGCCGTGTCGATGGAGCGACCCGGCTCGGTGCCCTGCTTGCCGGAGATGAGCGTACGGATGTAGACGATCCGCTCGCCCTTCTTGCCGGAGATCCGGGCCCAGTCGTCCGGGTTGGTCGTGTTCGGCAGGTCCTCGTTCTCCTTGAACTCGTCGACGCACGCCTGCAGCAGGTGCTGCACCCGCAGACCCTTCTGCTTGTCGTCCAGGAAGGCCTTGATCGCCATCTTCTTGGCCCGGTCGACGATGTTCTGGATCATCGCGCCCGAGTTGAAGTCCTTGAAGTACAGGACTTCCTTGTCACCGTTGGCGTAGGTGACCTCGAGGAAGCGGTTCTCGTCGGCCTCGGTGTACATCCGCTCGACCGTGCGCTGGATCATCCCGTTGACACATTCGCGCCGGTCGCCACCGAACTCGCCGAGGTCGTCGGCGTGCAGCGGCAGCGTGGGGGTCAGGTACTTCGAGAAGATGTCGCGGGCGGACTCGGCGTCCGGCCGCTCGATCTTGATCTTCACGTCGAGACGGCCCGGCCGCAGGATCGCCGGGTCGATCATGTCCTCGCGGTTGGAGGCGCCGATGACCAGGACGTTCTCCAGGCCCTCGACACCGTCGATCTCGCTCAGCAGCTGCGGCACGATCGTGTTCTCGACGTCGGAGGAGACACCGGAACCGCGGGTGCGGAACAGCGAGTCCATCTCGTCGAAGAAGATGATCACCGGCATGCCTTCGGAGGCCTTCTCACGGGCCCGCTGGAAGACCAGCCGGATGTGCCGCTCGGTCTCGCCGACGTACTTGTTCAGCAGCTCGGGACCCTTGATGTTGAGGAAGAACGATCTTCCCTCCGCACCGGTCTTCTCGGCCACCTTCTTGGCCAGCGAGTTGGCCACCGCCTTCGCGATCAGCGTCTTGCCACAACCCGGCGGGCCGTACAGCAGGACGCCCTTCGGCGGCTTGAGCTCGTGCTCCAGGAACAGGTCCTTGTGCAGGTACGGCATCTCGACCGCGTCCCGGATCTGCTCGATCTGGCCGGACAGGCCACCGATCTGGGTGTAGTCGATGTCCGGCACCTCTTCGAGGACCAGCTCCTCGACCTCGGACTTGGGGATCTTCTCGTAGACGTAGCCGGAGCGTGGCTCCAGCAGCAGCGAGTCGCCGGCCCGCAGCGCGATGTCGAGCAGTGGCGAGGCGAGCCGGACGACCCGTTCCTCGTCGGCCTGCGCGATCACCAGCGCCCGCTCGCCGTCGGCCAGCAGCTCCTTCAGCATCACCACGTCACCGACGACCTCGAAGTCGCAGGCCTCGACCACGTTCAGCGCCTCGTTCAGCATCAGTTCCTGGCCGAGCTTGAGCGCGTCCAGGTCAACTGATGGGCTCGCAGCGACCCGGAGCTTGCGTCCCCCGGTGAACACGTCCAGCGTGTCGTCGTCGTTGCGACCCAGGAAGGTACCGAAACCGGACGGCGGTTGCGCCAGCCGGTCGACCTCCTCCTTCAGGGCGATGATCTTCTCTCGGGCCTCGCGCAGCGTTTCCGCCAACCGCTCGTTCTGTGCGGTCACGCTCGCCAAGGACGTCTGGGTTTCGGACAGTCTGCTCTCGAGCGACCGGCTGTCCGCCGGGTGCTCCAACAACCTCCGCCGCAACGCTGCGACCTCGGCCTCCAGGTACCTGACCTGGTTACGCAGCTCTGCCGCGGTAGGACTCTCGTCTCCAGCCACGATCATCACCTCACCATGTGGGGCTCGACCCTATGGACCTTACCCAGAAAACCTCACCTAGCAAGCCGAATCCCATCACGTGTCGGTTGCGGATGAATCCGTTGCTCCCGGCGTGTCTCCGGGCGTATCGGACTTACGCGGCCCGGAATAGTCGTCGCCGTACGCGCCAGGCGCCGGCCGGCGCTTCTTCCGGGGCGCCTGCACGCCGTGCGCCATCCGCCGGGCGGTGACCAGGAACGCGGTGTGACCCTGCATCCGGTGACCCGGCCGGACCGCCAGTCCCTCGACGTGCCAGTCGCGCACGAGCGACTCCCACGAGCGCGGCTCGGTGAACTCGCCGTGAGCCCGTAGCGTCTCCACGACCCGGCTCAGCTGGGTCGTGGTGGCCACGTAAGCGCAGAACACCCCTCCCGGGACCAGGGCAGCCGCAGCGGCGTCCACGCACTCCCAGGGGGCGAGCATGTCGAGGACGATCCGGTCGACGTCCTCCTCGTCGAGCGACTCGACCAGGTCACCCACCTGCAGCCGCCAGGCCGGGTGCTCGGCACCGAAGAACCCGGTGACGTTCTTCCTGGCCACCTCGGCGAAGTCCTCACGCCGTTCGAACGAGATCACCTGACCGTTGATCCCGACCGCGCGCAGCAGCGCGGTGGTCAGCGCGCCGGAACCGGCGCCTGCCTCGACCACCTTCGCGCCCGGGAAGATGTCGGCCATCGTGACGATCTGCGCGGTGTCCTTGGGATAGATCACGGCCGCACCGCGCGGCATCGAGACCGAGTAGTCGGCCATCAACGGCCGGAGCGCCAGATACTCCACGCCGCCCTTGGACCGGACCACCACCGCGTCCGGCCCGTCGATCAGCTCGTCGTGCTCGATCCCACCCTTGGTGGTGTGAAAGACCTTCCCCCGCTCCAGGAAGACCGAGTGCCGCCGGCCCTTGGAGTCGGACAAGGTGACCCACTCGCCCGCCTGCAACGGACCATGGTGCACCCCGGAGAACGAGGCATCAGGAAAATCACGAAGATCAGACATAAGGCGCTCACCTTAACTTCCACCCACCCCCAAAGGGGATCGACCTGCGCGGGAAGCTCGCGGTGGTGACCCGCTTCCCGCCTCTGCCGGGTCGCTCAGGCAGGCCCGCTTCGCGCCTCCTGCGTCAGCCGCTCGATCCACCCGCCCCAGGACGCCGCGACCTCGCGCACCGGCTTCACAGAGCGTTGTGGGGGTTCACCCTGGCTGGTGGGGGTTCCCCCACTGGTATAGCGATGGGGGAACCCCAATGGGAGGGGCGGAGCACACCGAAGGGGGCCGAGCTCGCAGGTCGGCGCCACTCGGGGTGGGTTGACCCTTGGCGGATGGGAGGGGCGGAGCACACCGAAGGGGGCCGAGCTCGCAGGTCGGCGCCACTCGGGGTGGGTTGACCCTTGGCGGATGGGAGGGGCGGAGCACACCGAAGGGGGCCGAGCTCGCAGGTCGGCGCCACTCGGGGTGGGTTGACCCTTGGCGGAGCTTTCACCTGCCGCGGAAGGCCGCTTCGACGTCGGCCGTCGCCAGGACGCCGTAGACCTGGCCTTCGGGGTCCAGGACCAGGTACTCCGAGGCTGGGTGTTCGCGCAGGGTGGCGAGGATTTCTTCGCCGGTGTCGTTGACGCCGATGATGTGGCCGGCGGCGATCCGGGTGGAGACCTCGCCGACGGTGGTCCACGGGCGCTGGTTCGGGGCGACCGCGTTGACAGCCGATTCGGAGACCAGGGCGTGCGGTTTGCCTTCGCCGTCCATCACCACGACCGCACCGGCGCGCTGTTCCGACGCGAGTCGGACCGCTTCCGACACCGGCGTACCGGCGTGTACTGCGATCGCCCGGCGGGCAATCGTGCGTACCTGCAAGGCGGGCAGCTTGCGCCGCAACCGGGCCTGCATCAGCGACGCGGTCGAGCCCATCCAGAGGAAGAAGCCGACCAGCAGGGCGATCACGAAGTCGATGATGGTCGGCTGCCGGTCGAAGACCTGTTGCAGTACGACCGGCGCGGCCAGTACGGCCATCGCGATCAGCCGGCCGGCCCAGGCCGCGGCGATCGTGCCGGTGTGCATGTTGCCGGTCAGCTTCCACACGAACGCCCGCAACACCCAGCCGCCGTCCAGCGGCAGCCCGGGCAGCAGGTTCGTGACCCCGACGATCAGGTTCGCCAGGGCCAGCTCGAACAGCGCGACATACCCCACGCCTTCGTCGACAGCCCGCGATCCGAGATAGGCGACGCCGCCCACCAGTAGCGACGCGAGCGGCCCGACGATCGAGATGGCGAACTCCTCGAACGGGGTCTTGCGTTCGCCCTCGATGTGGGTGCCGGCCGCGAAGAAGCCGAGGTTGATCTCGGTCACCGGGATCTTGTACCGCATCGCGACCAGCGCGTGCGCCAGTTCGTGGATCAGGATCGAGACGGTGAACGCGACCACGAAGGCGAACGACGCGACGTACCTCCAGCCACCCAGTTCCGGGAACTGCTCGCCGATGACAGTGGAGAAGCCGAGCGCGAGCAGTACGGCGACGGGCAGCCAGGTGACCCGCATGGTGAGCCGGACCCCTTTGATACGCCCGAGCACCCAGGTGCCGGGCGGTGTACCGGCAGGCTGGACGGGGTTTTGGGGATCACGCGGCTCCGACATCGAGGTAACGCTACTGGTCGACAGGTAACACCGTGCTACACGCCCACGGTGAGCCGAGCTACGTAACCCTCCTGCACGCTGCCAGTGACAGCAGCCAGCTGCCGTACGCCGCCGTCGTCACCGTCACCGTCACCGAACACCATGTCGCGCTGCAGCGAGGTCCGGGCCAGGTTCTGTGTGCTCCCGTCGTACCCGCTGGTCGCGTAGACGGTCTTGCAGGTCTCCTCCGGCAGCGCGAGCTGCGAGGTCGCACTGATCTTCCCTGCAGCGGTCGCCTCGGACAGCGACGCGTACACCTCGAAGTGGATGTGCGGCCAGCGTCCGTCGTACGCCGCGGGGAAGATCGTGGTGAAGGTGACCTTGCCCTGGGCATCGGTCGCCTGTACTCCGCGGAGGTAGTTCTCGCCGCTGATCTCGTCGTCGTACATCGAGTACCGCCCCTGCGCGTCGCAATGCCACACGTAGACGGCCGCACCTGCTAGTGCCGTGCACTTCGCACTCTCCTGTACTACGAGCTCCACGGTCAGCGGCACCCCCTTCGCGACGCCGGAGGCCGATCCGAAGGACTTGGTCAGGTCCCTTCGCACGATCCCGGACGTGGTCAGCACGTTCGGGCCGTTCGATCCATCGCCAGGGAAGGGTCCAGCGGTCTCCTCGGGGATCTCCTCGGCGCAGGCTGCCGAGGTCGAAGCCGTCGACGAGCTGCTGCTGGACGGAGTACCGGCGCTGGTGCCGGCGGTCGGAGTGGTCGCCCTGCTCGGCGTACCGGCGATGTCCGTCGAGTCGGCGGCACATCCCGCCAGGGCGGCAATTCCAGCGCCTGCGAAAGGGCGGAGGACGTTCCGGCGGCGGAGGATGCCGAGGTCGTGGACCAGGCCCAGGTCGTGTTCGTGGGGATGGGTCATTTCGGTCTCCTCGGTCGGCTGTGCTGCCAAGACTGACAACCGGGGCCGATGGTTTCCCGAAAGTCCGCTGGGAGTTCGCTGTGAGCCCGTACAGCGGGTTGTCCACAGGCAACGTGCGGCGCGCGAGCAGAGTGTCGGTGGTCTCGCCTAGCCTTCCGGTATGAGTGTTGCAGCGGCAGTTGATGTGCACGGCCACCCACGGGGGGCACTGTCCCCGTCGCGGGCGGCGGACTTCATGAGCTGCCCACTCAAGTACAGGTTCCGCGTGATCGACCGCCTACCGGAGAAGCCGTCGTCGGCAGCGGTCCGAGGAACCGTCGTGCACGGCGTGCTGGAGCGCCTCTTCGATCTGCCGGCCGGCCAGCGGACGCTGGAGCGTGCCGCCGAAATGCTCGAGCCGCAATGGCAGCACGTGCTCGAAGCCGAGCCCGAGGTCGCTGAGCTGTTCGCAGAGGATGCCGGCGGCGAGGAGCTCGCGAAGTGGCTCGCCGAGGCCCACCAACTGCTCGGCAAGTACTTCACGCTGGAGAACCCGAACGCGCTCGAGCCCGCCGAGCGAGAGTTGTATGTCGAGACCGAGCTGGAGTCCGGCCTCACGCTGCGGGGGTACGTCGATCGTCTGGATGTGGCGCCGACCGGCGAGATCAGGGTGGTCGACTACAAGACCGGGCGGTCGCCGTCGGAGTTCTTCGAGGCCAAGGCGCTGTTCCAGATGAAGTTCTACGCGCTCGTGCTCTGGCGACTGCGCGGTGTCGTTCCGGCGATGCTGCAGCTGGTCTACCTGGGCAATGGCGAGATCGTCCGCTATGTCCCGGACGAGGCAGATCTGCGCGCCTGCGAGCGCAAGGTGTCCGCGTTGTGGCTGGCGATCACGCGAGCGCTCGAGTCGGGTGACTGGCGACCCAGCCCGGGCCCGCTGTGCGACTGGTGCGACCACAAGGCGCTCTGCCCGGCGTGGGGTGGCACTCCCCCGCCGCTGCCGGTTCGCTCGGTCGAGGAAGTCGCCGAGGAATCGGCCGGCGTCGACCTGGTCGGAGTCGACGGCTGATGGCCGCCGAAGGACCGGGTCTGATGCCGTTCGAAGGGCCGGAGAGCTGGCTCGCCGGAGTGCTAGCAGGTGCGGCTGAGGTCCGGTTCACACCGGTCGGTGCCCGGAACCCCCACCACTCTCGGATACCGTCCAGGTTATGAGTCACCCGCATCCCGACCTGGGACTACCGCCCCGCCTGCCGGACAACGCCCTGCGCATCGTCGCGCTGGGTGGGCTCGGTGAGATCGGCCGCAACATGACCGTGTTCGAGCACAAGGGCCGGCTGCTGGTGGTGGACTGCGGTGTGTTGTTCCCGGAGGAGCACCAGCCGGGCGTCGACGTGATCCTGCCGGACTTCAGCTCGATCCGGGACCGCCTCGACAAGATCGACGGCATCGTGCTGACCCACGGCCACGAGGACCACATCGGCGGCGTGCCGTACCTGCTGAAGGAACGCGGCGACATCCCGCTGATCGGTTCGAGGCTGACGCTGGCGTTCATCACCGCCAAGCTGAAGGAACACCGGATCAGGCCCGAGACGATCGAGGTCAAGGAGGGTGACCGGCGCAAGCTCGGCTCCTTCGAGTGCGACTTCTTCGCCGTCAACCACTCGATCCCGGACGGCCTCGCGGTGGCGATCCGGACGAAGGCCGGCGTCGTCCTGCACACCGGTGACTTCAAGATGGACCAGTTCCCGCTCGACCGCCGGCTGACCGACCTGCGCGGTTTCGCCAAGCTCGGCGAGCAGGGCGTCGACCTGTTCATGACCGACTCCACCAACGCCGAGGTGCCCGGCTTCACCACCGCCGAGAAGGACCTCGGTCCGGCCATCGACACGGTCTTCCGGACCGCGCCGGGCCGCATCATCGTGTCCAGCTTCGCCAGCCACGTGCACCGGATCCAGCAGGTCCTCGACGCCGCCAAGCTCGGTGGCCGCAAGGTCGCCTTCGTCGGCCGCTCGATGGTCCGCAACATGGGTATCGCCGGCGATCTGGGCTACCTGAAGATCCCGAAGGGCCTGATCGTCGACCTGAAGGAGCTGGAGAAGCTCCCCGATCGCAAGGTCACGCTGGTCTGCACGGGTTCGCAGGGCGAGCCGATGGCCGCGCTGTCCCGGATGGCCAACCGCGATCACATGATCCGGATCGGCGAGGGCGACACCGTGCTGATGGCCAGCTCGCTGATCCCCGGCAACGAGAACGCGATCTACGCGGTCATCAACGGCCTGATCCGCTGGGGCGCGAACGTCGTCCACAAGGGCAACGCGAAGGTGCACGTCTCCGGCCACGCCAGCGCGGGCGAGCTCGTCTACTGCTACAACCTGGTCAAGCCGCGCAACGTGATGCCGATCCACGGTGAGTACAGGCACCTGAAGGCGAACGCGGCGCTCGCCGTGGCCACCGGCGTACCGGCCGATCGCGTGATCATCGCCGAGGACGGCGTGGTGGTGGACCTGGACAAGGGCCGCGCCAGGATCACCGGCAAGGTCGACGCGGGCTACGTGTACGTCGACGCGATGACCGTCGGCGGCGTCACCGAGGCGAACCTGAAGGACCGCCGCGCGCTGGCCGAGGAGGGCGTGGTCACCGTCGTCCTGCTGGTCGACGCACACACCGGCAAGCTCGCCGAGCCGCCGGACTTCCTGGCCCGCGGCTTCGTCCACGACGACACCACCTTCAAGGCGGTCGAGCCGATCATCGCCGACACCCTCGCCAAGGCAGCCAGCGAAGGCATCGGCGAGGTCCACCAACTCGAGGAACTGGTCGGCCGCGCAGTCGGCAACTGGACCTACCGCCACTGGCGCCGCCGCCCGGTCATCATCCCGGTCGTCATCGACGCCTGACACCTCCCGCCAAGGGAGCCGGCGCCGGGTGGATATCTCCCCCGGCGCCCTCTCTCAGCGATAGGCGACCCCGACCCTGACGCCGAGGCCGCCTCCGTCAGACCCCGTCGCTCACCCCGATGGTGGGAGGACGATGGTGATCATGGTCGCGCGACTGGCCGCGTTGGTGGTTGCTGTCAGCCCGCCGGCGCTACCGGTGGGCACCGGCGCTCCACTGTCCGCGACGAGTGATGCGATCAGTCCGCTGCCGGATCCGATCCGCTCGTCCCTGTCCACCGAACCGGCCGGGCTGGTCCAGTTCGTCGTCGTCGACGACTTGTCCGCCCAGTAGGACAGCAACCATGATCCAGCGGCACTCACGTTCGCCGTCGGCGTCACGTGCGCGGTCACCGCGGTGGTGTCGGACCGTTGGCCCACCGTGCCCAGCGAGGCACCCCCATATCCCGTCAATTGCAGGGAGACCTTGGCGTAGGTGTCGAAGGTCAGGCGCACTGCCTGGCCGGCATCACTCGCCGACGCGATCTTCGACCACGCCATCGTCCGCTGTGAGCCGGACACCACGTTGACGATCGAGGTCCACCCGGTCACCCCTGTCGGTCCGGTGACTGTCGCGGTCGTCAGGTTCAGCGTCGCGAAGAGCACGAGCACGTCACCCGCCTGCACGGTGCTCGGCACTGCGAACGCCGGGCTCGTCGTATTGCCGTTGTATCCGATTGCGCCGTGGAAGGCGATCCCGGTGGACGTTCCCCCCACCGTGACCGGATGGGTGACCGTGTTTGTCGCCCCGGCGCCGTCAGTCACGGTGAGCGCGACGGTGTAGGTGCCGGCTGCACCGTAGGTATGAGCCGGTTGGGCTCCTGTACCGGTGGTGCTGTCGCCGAAGTTCCACGCATATCCGGCGATGGGGCCTTCGGCATCGGACGAGCCCGAGCCGTTGAAGGTGCACGACAGGCCGGTGCAGCTGGACGTGAACGCGGCGACCGGCGCGGTGTTGCCGCCCGGCACCGTGTACGCCAAGTGCAGCACCGGCGTGGCAGGACCGTCGTGCGACGACGCACGGCGCTCCCCTGTGCCGCTCAAGGAGAATCCCAACGCGTTCCCTCGCCGCCAACCCGGTCGGCTGAGCACCTCCTGCGCCTCGACGCGCAGATCGGCCGTGCGCTGCGCAGTACCGGCCTGGCCTGTTCCTGTCCACGCGGCCGCGTTCCAGGTGGCATGTGCCTGCGTCCGTGGACGCGAAGTCACACCCGTCGGAGACGTGGTGAAGGCCGGTGTGTCGTTCTCCGCTATGCCGTAGATCTGTACGGCGGTCGTGCCGGAGTTCGCCCCTGCCGAGGTGAATTGGACCCACGCCTCCGTGACCGTTGCGCCCTGGGGCACGTCGAGGTTGTCGAAGCGGAGCCCCACCGTCTGCGTCGTCGTACCGGCATTCGGGACGTTCAGCGTCGTGCCGACCCAATCCGCGTACCCCGTGGGCCGCTGCTCGACATCGTCGAACGCCCTCTGGACCGGGGTATCGAGTGGAAGAGCCCCGCCCGGAGCGACGACAGCGACCTGCAGATCGTCGGACCCGGACAGTGCGGAGTCGCTACCGACAGCCCGTACGACGTACGTCCCTGCGGCACTGAAGGTCGCCGAGGTTTGGGCCGAGGACGGCGATCCGAAGGTGACTGTTCCCGGGCCGCTCACCTGCTGCCAGTCGACCGTCGTCGCCGACGTGGGCAGCCCGTCATCTCGTACGACGGCCTGCAGAGCAAGCGATTCGCCGACATGCGTTGGCTGATCATTGCCCACCGAGACGACCGGGGCGAGATTCGGTATCGGCGGCAGCTGGACCGACATCTCGTACAGCTTCCCGTCGTTCTCCGCCGGGTTCGTGTCGTTGTCCACGCCGCGGTCGACGATGTACAGATCCCAGCGCGACGGGTCGTTGCTCGCGGGTGCGACGGTGATGCCGGCCGCGAAGACCTGGTTCGAGGCCGCGATGTTGATCTTGTTCACCAGCTGCATGTTGCGGTTGAACTCGTACGCCGTCTCCGTAGCGCTGTCGACGACCAGCACGGTGTTGCGCCCGGGGTAGAAGCCGATCCCTTCCGGGTCGTCCACCCCGTAGCGGCCGATGTCGAACTCGGTGTCGATGTCGTCGCCGGTCGGCGCCACGCCGTTGAAGAGCCCATCGGGACCGGGTGACACCCGATGGATGTCGGTGTCCGCGCCTTCCAGCACGAACACCTCACCGGTCGGTGGGAAGAACTCCACGTCCTCGGAGTCCCCACCTCCGAACGCAGCGGTGCTGAACGTCGTACGGACGTCGTCGCTCGTCCCGTAGCGCCCGTCCGGACCCCCTGCCAGCTCGTACACCCGCGCCTGGTCGTCATCCGACAGGAAGACGTGCTTGTTGGCGGGGTTGTAGCCGATGCCGGCCGGCTCGTGCGTGTAGGAAGTCGTGACGCCGGTGTCCTGTAGGACGCCGGACAGGCTGGTCTCGTACAGATTGACCCCGCGGAAGATGCTGACCTCGTCCACCTCGGCGTCCGAGATCAGCAAAGTGTTGCGGTCACTGTTGTAGGTGATACCCGACGGGTCTGGTGACGGTGGGTTGTAGTTCGCGGTCGACACCGTCCTGACCAAGGTGGCGGTCAGATTCGCCGCCGCGGCCGGCAGCGTCGACCAGACGAGCGCCATCGGCGCTATCAGGAGCGCGGCAACGGTGCCGGCAAGCACCCCTCGACCCGGGCGCCGCTTCTCCCGCTGTAACTGTCTCCCCCTGCCGTGATGAACGTTGATCCGTGGAAATTCGGACATGGTCATAGCAGCCCCCCAAGGCCACCCTGGCGACCCCTCGCCTGTTCCCCTCGGTGGCCTGTTACCCCAGAAGGTGCTCCACGGTGGTCGCAGTGTCAACGCCTCGTTGCCTTCGGCTGATCGGCTGATCGGCTGATCGGCTGATCGGGTGCGGTGGCCGGGAGCGGACCGGCGGACCGATAGCGTTCGGGGCGTGACTGTGGATGATGTCGCCGGTTCGAACCAGCCCGCGCGCGCCGAGGCCGGCCCGGACGTGGCGATCAGGACCGTGGCGGTCGGCAAGAGTTACGGCACCGGGGAGACCCGGATCGACGCGCTGGCCGACGTCGGCGTCGACTTCGGCAAGGGCCGGTTCACGGCGATCATGGGCCCGTCCGGGTCCGGTAAGTCGACCTTGCTGCACTGCCTGGCAGGACTGGACCGGCCGACCAGTGGTCAGGTGCTGTTCGGCGATCTCGATCTGACCCGATTGCCCGAGAAGGCGCTCACCCACCTGCGCAGGGACCGGGTCGGATTCGTGTTCCAGGCGTTCAACCTGATCCCGACGCTGACCGCGCTGGAGAACATCACGCTCCCGCTCGACCTGGCCAACCGCAAACCCGACCAGGCCTGGCTCGACACCGTGATCGCGACCATCGGCCTCGGCGACCGGCTGACCCACAAGCCGTCCGAGCTGTCCGGCGGTCAGCAGCAGCGGGTCGCCTGCGCCCGGGCCCTCGTCTCCCGGCCCGATGTGGTCTTCGCCGACGAGCCGACCGGCAACCTCGATTCCAGTTCGTCCGCCGACGTGCTCGGATTCCTGCACCGCTCGGTCCGCGATTTCGGCCAGACGGTGGTGATGGTGACCCACGACCCCAGCGCCGCGGCGTACGCCGATCGGGTGCTGTTCCTCGCGGACGGCCGGTTGCGTTCGGAACTGCTGGACCCGACCGCCGAGTCGGTCCTGGATGCGATGAAGCAACTCGAGGTCGGCTGATGCTCAAGCTCGGCCTGCGGTCGGTGCTCGCCCACCGCCTCCGCTTCGTCCTGTGCACGGTCGCCGTTCTGCTCGGCGTCGCGTTCGTCGCCGGCGCCCTCATCTTCACCGACACCCTCTCGGCCGCCCTGAAGAAGAACTTCGCCGGCAGCTCGGCGGACATCACTGTCACACCGGTCACCGCACTCGACACGACACCCGGTACGGCGAACGCCAAGCCGCCGACCCTCAGTTCCGGCCTCGCCGACCGCATCGCCGCGATCCAGGGCGTGGCCGGCATCGACCCGCAGCTCCTCGTCGGCGGCGTCCAGATCATCGGCTCGGACGGCAAACCAACCGCCACGTACGGCGTACCGATCTATGCCGCCGGCTGGCCGCACAACCCGTTGACCGCCCCCTTCAAGCTGCTCGACGGCAACCAGCCCTGGGGCCAGACCCAGCTCGGCCTCGACCAGTCGACCGTCAACCGCGAGGGCTTCCAGCTCGGCGACAAGGTCAAGGTCATCACCCCCGCCCGAGCCGTGACGGCCACTCTCACCGCGATCACCACCCCGACCCTCTCCGGCTCGTCGGCAGGCACGCCACTCGTCACGTTCGACCCCGCGACCGCTCAGCTCTTCCTCCTCGGCCAACCCGGCTGGACCTCGATCAGCGTCGCGGTCCGTCCCGGTCAGGACCCGCAGGAGGTCAGCAAGGCGATCGCGACCCTGGCCGGCCCGGAGGTCCGCGTCCGCACCGCCGCTCAGGTCTCGACCGAAGGCGAGAGCGCCCTCAACGACACGTTCGGCGGCTACAGCGCAGTACTGCTCCTGTTCGCGGCCCTCGCCCTTTTCGTCGGCGCGTTCCTGATCGTGAACACCTTCGCGATGGTCGTCGCGCAACGCTCCCGCGAGCTCGCGATGCTGCGCGCGATCGGCGCCTCCCGCGGCCAGGTCACCGGCACCGTCCTCGCCGAGGCGCTCGTGATCGGCGCGATCGGCTCGACCCTCGGACTGCTCCTCGGCGCCGGAGTCGCCGCCGGGCTGCAGTTCTCGTACCAGCATCTCGACCTCGCGATCCCCAGCGCCGCCCTCAAGATCAGCGCGGCCACGGTCATCGCCGCCTACATCGTCGGCATCGGCGTCACCCTCGCCGCGGCGTACCCAGCAGCCCGCCGCGCGGGCAAGCTTCCCCCGGTCGCAGCCATGCGCGACGACGTCACCATCCCCGAACGCTCGCTGCTCGCCCGGCTCCTCGTCGGCGGATTCATGTTCCTGATGGCGGCCACCCTCTACGCCATCGCCCAGTCCGTCCGCGGCCTCGCCGGCGCCATCCTGCTGAGCCTCGGCGCCGCCCTCGCGCTGCTGGGCGTGGTGCTGACCAGCCCACTGATCAGCCGGTACGCCGTACGCGGGCTGATGTCGCCGTTCGGGCGCAAGGCGCCGGTCACGCTCGGCCGGCGCAATGCCGAGCGGAATCCCCGCCGGACCTCCGCGACGGCGTCCGCCCTGATGATCTCGCTCGCCCTGATCAGCGGTCTCGTCGTGATCGCCTCCTCGGCCAAGGCGTCCGTCGACCGCAGCATCACGGACGCGATCGGGACCTCCGAGCTGGTCGTCACCAACGACGGCGGCGACGGCTTCAGCGGCCGGATCGGCGACCGGATCAGCGCGGTACCGGGCGTTTCCGCCGTGCATCGGGTCCGGCAGATGCCCGCCAAGGTCGGCGCCAGGCCGTTCCAGCTCCGCGGTGTCGACGACGGCACGCTGAGCGGCTCGATCACCACGAAGGTCGAGTCCGGTTCGCTCGACGCGCTCAAGGCAGGCCAGGCGGTCCTCCCGCGCAACGTCGCCCGGACTCTCGACCTGACCGTCGGCAAGACCGTCCAGGTCATCACCCCCAGCGGCAAGCACCAGGTCACGGTCGGCGCCGTGATCGAACCGAACCGGCAGCTCAACGGCATCGTGGTCTCGCTGCCGAAGTTCACCGAGCTCGGCGGCGCCTCGACCGATCTCACCCTGTACGTCGAGGTTGCCCAAGGCACCGACCTCGCGCCGGTCCGGATCGCGGTGATCGGTCAGTTGCACGACTACCCGACCTTGCTGGTCCGGGATCAGCAGGCGTACGCACAAGGCGAGCGCGGACCGATCAACGCCGCCCTTGCCGTCGTCGGGATGCTGCTGGCACTCGCCGTACTGATCGCCATTCTCGGCATCGTGAACACGCTGGCGCTCTCGGTGGTCGAACGCACCCGGGAGATCGGCCTGCTCCGCGCGATCGGGATGGACCGGCCGCAACTGCGCCGGATGCTGCAGGTGGAATCGATCGCGATCAGCCTGCTCGGCGCTCTGCTCGGAGTCCTGATCGGCGTCCTGTTCGGGGCCGCGATCCAGGCGGTGATGGTCGACGACGGACTCGGCGTGCTCGACATCCCGGTGCTCCAACTCGTCATCGCGGTGGTGGTCGCGGCAGCCGTCGGAGTACTCGCTGCAGTCTGGCCGTCACGCCGCGCAGCGCGCCTGGACGTACTGCGGGCGATCGCCACCGAATGACCTGGCCGCTCCGGTCCGCGAACCGGAGCCAGGAAAGAGATTCACAGGTAGCCTGCGGGAATGCCGGGCAGTGTGCAGTCCATCGAGCGGGCTGCGGCTGTGTTGCGACTTCTCGCGGCGGCACCGAACGGCCTGGGCGTCGCCGATCTCGGCAACGCGCTCGGACTTGCCAAGGCCACCGTGCACGGCATCGTCAGGACGCTGCATCAGGTCGGCTTCGTCGAGCAGGATCACAGCGGCGCGCACTACCACCTGAGCGACGCCTTCGGCCGGCTCGGTGAGACCTACCTCGATCCGAACGAGCTCCGCAGCCGCGCGATCAACTGGGCCGACTCGCTCGCCTCCCGCAGCGGCGAGGTCGTCCGCGTCGGCCGGCTGGTCGAGGGCAAGGTCGTCGTCGTCCACCACGTCTTCCGCCCCGACGACAGCGACCAGAACCTGGACGTCGGTACTACGTTGCCGCCGCACGCCTGCGCGCTCGGCAAGGCGGTCCTCGCGTTCGACGCCGGTGGGACCGCGAAGCCACGCAAGCTCGATGCCTACACGACCCGGACGATCATCCAGCCTGCCAAGTTGCTCGACGAGCTGGCCGCAGTACGGGCCAAAGGCTGGGCGGGTGAGTTCGAGGAGCACACCATCGAGCTGGCCGGGATCGCGGCGCCGATCCGCGGGCTCGGTGGCCTGGTGGTCGGTGCGGTCGGACTGACGGGCCGGATCGAGCGGATCTGCGACAGCCGGCTGCGGCACCGGACCGACCTGGTCACGATGGTCCGCGCCACCGCCGAGGCCATCGGCCGCGATCTCCGTGAGGAGCGCTGATGGCTGAGCAGTACGTCGCGGCCGTGGACCAGGGCACCAACTCGACCCGTTGCATCTTGTTCGATCGGCGCGGGCGGCTGGTGTCGGTGGCGCAGCGTGAGCACAAGCAGTACTTCCCACGACCGGGCTGGGTCGAGCACGACGGGGCCGAGATCTGGCGCAACGTGACCCGGGTGGTTCCGTCCGCGATCCGGCAGATCGGTGCCGAGCCGGCCCAGATCGTTGCCATCGGCATCACCAATCAGCGCGAGACCAGCCTGCTCTGGGACCGCCGGACCGGTCAGCCGATCGGGCACGCCGTGGTCTGGCAGGACACCCGGACGGACCGGCTCGTCAAGGAACTCGCCGGCGACGAGGGCGCGGACCGGTTCGCGGACCTGTGCGGGCTGCCACTGACGACGTACTTCTCCGCGCCGCGCCTGCGCTGGATGCTCGACCACACCCCCGGACTGCGAGGTCGCGCGGAGCGAGGCGAGGTCCTCTTCGGCACGATGGAGTCCTGGCTGATCTGGAACTTCACCGGCGGTCCGAACGGCGGGTTGCACGCGACCGACGTGACGAACGCCAGCCGCACGATGCTGATGAACATCGAGTCGCTCGAGTGGGACGACGAGTTGCTCGCGGCCTTCGACGTGCCGCGGTCGGTGCTGCCCGAGATCCGGCCGTCGTCCGGGGTCTTCGCGACCGCGACCGAGGTGCTCCCCGGCGTACGGATCGGGGCGGCGCTCGGGGATCAGCAGGCCGCCCTGTTCGGCCAGACCTGCTTCAGCCCGGGAGAGGCCAAGTGCACGTACGGCACCGGGTCGTTCCTGCTGCTGCACACCGGCAAGGAGATCGTCCGGTCGACGCACGGGATGCTGACCACCGTGGCGTACCAGATCGGCTCCGAGCCCGCGGCGTACGCGCTGGAAGGCTCGATGGCAGTGACCGGGTCGCTGGTGCAGTGGTTCCGCGACGGGCTCGGGCTGATCCACACGGCGGCCGAGATCGAGACGCTCGCGCGGACCGTCGAGGACAACGGCGGCGCCTACATCGTGCCCGCGTTCTCGGGGTTGTTCGCGCCGCATTGGCGAAGTGAGGCGCGAGGTGTGATCGCGGGCCTCACGTCGTACATCACGAAGGGCCATCTGGCCCGGGGCCGTGCTGGAGGCGACCGGGTTCCAGACGCTGGAGGTGGTCGACGCGATGAACGCGGACTCCGGTATCGCGCTCACCGCGCTGAAGGTCGACGGCGGGATGACGGCGAACAACCTGCTGATGCAGTTCCTCGCCGATCTGCTCGACGTCCCGGTGGTGCGGCCGATGGTCACCGAAACGGTCTCTCTCGGCGCCGCGTACGCCGCCGGCCTCGCGGTCGGCTACTGGCCCGACCTCGAGGGCCTCCGCAGCAACTGGCATCGAGCCGGCCAATGGCTCCCGCACATGGACCCCGACCGCCGCTCCACCGAATACGCCAACTGGCAAGCCGCAGTCCAGCGAACCTTCGGCTGGATCCGCCCGGACCAGTAGTCAGCCGCACCAGATTTCCTCAGCCGACATGCCCTCACGCGGCGGCCGGCACCTCGTCGGTGATCGGGGCGGCGTGAGCTTCTTCGATGCCGGCCGCGGCGAGTCGGTCCAGGGTGCGCTCCAGCACCGCGGTGTCCTCCAGCGTCCGCACCTCGGTGATCTTGCCCCAGCGCATGGTGAGGAACTGGTGCACGACATTCTGGTACCGCGTCCCGTCGGCCAGGCCGACGTCGACGGTGACGGCGGTCGCCACCTTCGTGTGCCAGGGCCACCCCGCCACGAGTACGTCCCGCACCTCGAAACGAGTCTCCGGCAACAACCTGAAGCAGCGCTCCCACCAGCGCCGAAGCGCCTCGTGCGTATGCCGCTCGCCGGACAACGCGTGGTCGCCGTAGAACCGGTAGGTGAACTTCGGCGCCATGCCGGCCACCATCGCCTCCCAGTTGCCCGCGCTGATCTCCGCGAACGCCTGTCGCACCTTGCCGGCCACGAATCGGTGGTACACGCCCACATCCCTCCGTCGGTGAGCTCCCCACCCTAGGACCAGTGAGTTCAATGGCGCAACTGACTAGGATGGCGGCATGCGGAACACGAGCTTCGCCGGGATGCACTGCTCACTCGCCCAGTCGCTGGAGGTGATGGGCGACTGGTGGAGCCCGTTGGTCCTCCGCGACCTCTACCTGGGCCTGGACCGGTTCGACCAACTCGTCACCGACCTGGGCATCTCGCGAAACCTGCTCACCGATCGGCTGAACACGCTGATGACGGCCGGCCTGATTGCGCGTACGCCGTACCAGGAGAACCCGGTCCGGTACGCCTACGAGCTAACCGAACCCGGCCGCGAACTGATCCTGATCCTGATCGCCCTCACCGCGTGGGGCGACCGCTGGGCAACCCCACCCGCCGGCCAGCCCATCCGCTTCACCCACACGACGTGCGGCGAGGTCACCACGCCGACCATCTGCTGCTCCGAATGCGGCGACCCCCTAACGACCGAAACCACCACCCCCTCCCCCGGCCCCGGCGGCCGCACCGCCCCCGGTACCGCCCTCATCGCCACCGTCATGACCCACTGAACGACAACGTCCGAAGAGCCGAGGGTCAGACCCCTCGGTTCTTCGGACGCAAGCGGTGGCAGGGTCAGACTGGGGAGACGATGTCGGGGGCGCCCAGGCGGACCTTGTCGGCGGATTCGTCGTCGGGTTGTTCCTGGGAGTCGCGTTCGGACCGGACGCGTTGCTGGTAGAAGGAGACCTCGCGTTCGATGGTCGCCTCGTCCCAGCCGAGGACGGGGGCCATCAGGCGGGCGGCCGCGTCCGCTGCTTCCACGCCGCGGTCCCAGGCCTCGATCGAGATCCGGGTGCGACGAGCCAGTACGTCGTCCAGGTGGCGGGCGCCTTCGTTCGTGGCGCCGTACACGACCTCTGCCTTCAGGTAGTCCTGCGTGCCGGGCAACTGCTCCCCCAGCGACGGATCCTTCTCGACGAGCGCGAGCACCTCGTCGATCAGTGCGCCGTACCGGTTCAGCAGGTGCTCGATCCGGGCCACGTGCAGCCCGGACCGCCGCGCGATCAGGTGCCGCTGGTTCCACATCGCGTGGTACCCGTCGGCGCCGACCAGTGGGGTGTTCTTGGTGACCGACTTCGGCACCCGCCCGTCGAGCGCGTTCGCGGCCGCGTCGACCGCGTCCTTGGCCATCACCCGGTACGTCGTGTACTTGCCACCGGCAACGACAACCAGTCCGGGCGCCGCGTGCGCGACGACGTGCTCGCGGGACAGCTTCGACGTACTCTCCGACTCCCCCGCCAGAAGGGGTCGGAGCCCGGCGTACACGCCTTCGACGTCTTCCCGCGTCAACGGCGTCACCAGTACCGCGTTGACGTGGTCGAGCAGGTAGTCGATGTCCTTGCTGGTCGCGGCCGGGTGCGCCTTGTCCAGGCTCCAGTCGGTGTCGGTGGTGCCGATCAGCCAGTGCCGGCCCCACGGGATGATGAACAGCACGGACTTCTCGGTCCGCAGGATCATCCCGCTGCTGGACTGGATCCGGTCCTTCGGCACGACCAGGTGGATGCCCTTCGAGGCGCGCACGTGGTACTGCCCGCGCTCGCCGACCATCGCCTGGGTGTCATCGGTCCACACCCCGGTCGCGTTCACGACCTGCTTGGCCCGTACTTCGAACTCGCGGCCGCTCTCCAGATCCTTCGCCTGGACCCCGGTCACGCGCTCACCCTGCCGGAGGAACCCGGTCACCTTGACCCGGTTCGCGACGTGCGCGCCGTACGACGCCGCAGTACGGGCCAGCTCCATCGTGTGGCGAGCATCGTCGACTTGCGCGTCGTAGTACTGCAGTGCTCCGACCAGAGCGGACTTCTTCAAGCTGGGCGCCAGCCGCATGGCGCCACGTCGGGTCAGGTGCTTGTGGATCGGCAGACCCGCGCCGAGCCCCGAGCTGAGCGCCATCGCGTCGTACAGCGCGACGCCCGAGCCGGCGTAGAACCGCTCCCACCACCGGTGCTGCAGTGGGTACAGGAACGGCACCGGCTTCACCAGGTGCGGTGCCAGGCGCTGCAGCAGCAGACCGCGCTCCTGCAGCGCCTCGTGCACCAGACGGAAGTCGAGCATCTCCAGGTAGCGCAGGCCGCCGTGGATCAGCTTGCTGGACCTGCTGGAGGTGCCACTCGCGAAGTCACGAGCCTCCAGCAACCCCGTGGTCAGGCCCCGGGTCGCGGCGTCGAGGGCCGACCCGGTGCCGACCACCCCACCGCCGATCACCAGGATGTCCAGCTCCCGGCCGTCCGCCATCGCGTCGATGGCCTCGGACCTCGCTTGCGGTGACAGAGCCACTGCGCCCACTGTGCTTTCCTTCCGTTATCCAGCCTTGTACTACGTACTGCAGCTCGAACTAGTCGACGTCGACCCAGTCAAGAGTGCGCTTGACGGCCTTCTCCCAGCCCTTGTACCCCTCGGCACGCTGCTCGTCGTTCCACTCCGGGCTCCAGCGCTTGTCCTCGTTCCAGTTCTGGACCAGCTCTTCCTTGGTCTTCCAGAACCCGGTGGCCAGGCCGGCCGCGTACGCCGCCCCGAGC
The DNA here is from genome assembly GCF_014217565.1 of Kribbella qitaiheensis. Taxonomy (NCBI): domain Bacteria; kingdom Bacillati; phylum Actinomycetota; class Actinomycetes; order Propionibacteriales; family Kribbellaceae; genus Kribbella; species Kribbella qitaiheensis. The sequence goes on along the minus strand of NZ_CP043661.1, from coordinate 705,577 downwards.
GCCGTGGTCTCCGCGACGACCGGCTTGCTCACCGGTACACCGAGGATGTCGGCCTGCATCTGCATGCACAGCTCGTTCGCCGTGACGCCGCCGTCCACCTTCAGTACGTCGAGCTTCACGCCGGAGTCCTTCTCCATCGCGTCCGCCACGTCCTTGCTCTGGTAGCAGATCGCTTCCAGTGTTGCGCGCGCGAGGTGAGCGTTCGTGTTGAAGCGGGACAGCCCGACGATCGCGCCACGCGCGTCGGAGCGCCAGTACGGTGCGAACAGACCGGAGAACGCCGGTACGAAGTACACACCGCCGTTGTCCTCGACCTGACGGGCCAGGGTCTCGGTCTCGCTGGCACCGGAGATGATGCCGAGCTGGTCCCGCAGCCACTGGACCGCGGAACCCGTCACCGCGATGGATCCCTCCAGCGCGTAGACCGGGTCCTCGTCGCCGAACTTGTAGCACACCGTGCTGAGCAGGCCGGCCTTCGACCGCACCAGCTCGGTGCCGGTGTTCAGCAGCATGAAGTTGCCGGTCCCGTAGGTGTTCTTCGCCTCGCCCGGCTTGAAGCAGACCTGGCCGACGGTGGCCGCCTGCTGGTCGCCGAGGATGCCCGTCAGCGGCACCTGACCGCCGAGGGGGCCGTTGGTCAGGGTGTCGCCGTAGGTGTTCGGGTCCGACGACGGCCGGATCTCGGGCAGCATCTGGCGCGGGATGTTGAAGAACGAGATCAGCTCGTCGTCCCAGTCGAGCGTCTCCAGGTTCATCAGCATGGTCCGGCTGGCGTTCGTCACGTCGGTGATGTGCGAACCACCGTCGGTGCCACCGGTGAGGTTCCAGATCAGCCAGCTGTCGGTGTTGCCGAAGACGGCGTCACCGGCCTCGGCCGCTTCGCGGACCCCGTCGACGTTCTCCAGGATCCACTGCACCTTGCCGGCCGAGAAGTACGTCGCCGGCGGCAGGCCGGCCTTCTGCCGGATCACGTCGCCCTTGCCCTCGCGTTCGAGCGCCGAGGCGATCCGGTCGGTCCGGGTGTCCTGCCAGACGATCGCGTTGTAGTACGGCCGGCCGGTCTTGCGGTTCCAGACCACGGCCGTCTCGCGCTGGTTGGTGATGCCGAGCGCCGCCAGGTCGCTCGCATGCAGGCCGTTGGCGTTCAGCGCGGTCCGGATCACCGAGCTGGTGCGCTCCCAGATCTCCACCGGGTTGTGCTCGACCCAGCCGGCCTGCGGCAGGATCTGCTCGTGCTCGAGCTGGTGCTTGCCCACCTCGTTACCGGAGTGGTCGAAGATCATGAAGCGGGTACTCGTGGTGCCCTGGTCGACGGCACCTACGAAGTCAGCCATGGAAAGTCCTCTCCTCACACTGGGTGGTCATGCGGTGGTCGTCTCTGCTCCGGCCGCTGCCTCATCGGTGGGGATGCGGCCGGGCTCCTCGTCCTCGTCCGAGATCGGCAGGTGACGGCCGACCAGCAGGTCGTACAGGGCAGCGCCGACCAGCGCGCCGATGATCGGTGCCACGATCGGCACCCAGAAATAGACGTCCCCGAACTGATCCTTCATCGCTCCGCCGTACCCGGTGAAGAACGATGCCAACCGGGGCCCGAAGTCGCGGGCCGGGTTGATCGCGTAGCCGGCGTTGGTGCCCCAGGCCATTCCGATGCCGACCACGAGCAGGCCGACGATGAACGGGGCAAGATTGGCCGCGGGTGCGGTGTTGCGGAGATCGGTGATGGCCAGGATGACCATCATCAGGATCGCCGTACCGATGATCTGGTCCCGGAAGCCGCCCCACAGGTGGACGCCGAGATCCATGCTGCCGTTACCGGGCAGCGTGGAGAACACGCCCTGGGACTTGATCGTCAGGCCCGGGTCGACCTTGTGCAGTGCCTCGGTGTAGTTCCAGCGAACCACGAGCGCCGCCAGGAACGCTCCGAGGAACTGTGCCACCGAGTACGGCAGCACCTTCTTCCAGCTGAACCCGCGGAACGCCGCCAGCGCGATCGTCACCGCCGGGTTCAGGTGCGCGCCGGTCATCCGGCCCGCCACGTAGATACCCAGTGTCACTCCGAGTCCCCAGGCCCACGCGATCGAGTCGTGGTCGCCGATACCACCGGCGACTACCTGGGCGACGACGCCACAGCCGAACAGGATCAGGATGAACGTGCCGGCGAGCTCGGCGGAACACTCCCCCAGAAGGGTTTTCGCCTTGACCGCCTCAGTCGTAGCCATGCTTGGTCTCCCTTCCACTCCGTGACGACCACGGAGGATTGGAATCTAAGAGCGTCTGCCAGGCGGCACAACGACCCTCGTTCGACATTGTCGAACGCGCCGCCGCGCGGCAAGCCCTACCGACCACACCGTTAGGTTGAGATTCCGCTTCAGTCTCCGCACGAGCAGTCCTCGCTTGCCCCCGATCGAGTACGTCTTTCGACGTAAGTGGGGAGAGCGGGAACTAGCCGTCTGCCGGACGTCGAGTGTCGCCACGATCTCTAGCGTCGCAGGCATGATCGAGATCAGTGGGCTGACGAAGCGGTACGGCGATGTGGTGGTGGTCGACGGGCTGAGTTTCGAGGTGCGGCCGGGGCGGGTGACCGGGTTTCTCGGGCCGAACGGGGCGGGCAAGTCGACCACGATGCGGATTCTGCTGGGGCTGGCCAGAGCGTCGAGTGGAAGTGCGACGATCGACGGGCAGCTGTATTCGGAGCTGCGGGAGCCGCTGCGGCAAGTGGGGGCGTTGCTCGAGGCGACTCCGGTGCAGCGGGGGCGTACGGCGTACCGGCATCTGCTGGCGTTGGCGCAGACGCACGGGATCGCGGCGAGCAGGGTGGAGGAAGTGCTCGACCTGGTCGGGCTGACTTCGGTCGCCGGGCGCTCCTCGGCGGAGTTCTCGCTCGGGATGCGGCAGCGGCTCGGGGTCGCGGCTGTGCTGCTGGGTGAGCCGTCCACCTTGGTCCTCGACGAGCCGGCGAACGGACTCGATCCGGCCGGCGTGCATTGGCTGCGGAACTTGTTGCGGGATCAGGCCGCGGAGGGGCGGACGGTGTTCGTGTCGTCCCACCTGATCAGTGAGATGGCGTTGACCGCGGACCAGCTCGTGGTGGTCGGCCGCGGGCGGTTGCTGGCCGATCTGCCGATCGCCGAGCTCACCTCGGGCCACGCCTCACTCGAAGAGGCCTATCTCCAGCTGACCGGTGACTCGGTCGAGTTCTCGGGCGGTGCGCGATGATCGACGGGCCGGCCTTCCAGCGCGTACTCCGGTCCGAAGGGACCAAGCTGTCCTCGACGAACTGGGCCGTGCTGATCGCGCTGCCGGTGGTTTTCAGCGCGTTGTCCGGCTGGATCGGCCACACCAATCACGCCCGGCCGACCGATCCCACTCTCAGTGTGGGTGGCGGCTTCCTGCTGTTCGCGGTGGCGGTCGGGGTGTTCGGGCTGACGATGATGAGCGGCGAGTTCCAGTCCGGCGTGATCCGGGCGACGTTCACCGCAGTACCGCGGCGCCTGCCGGTGTTGTGGGCGAAGGCCGTGGTTCTCGTCGTCGTGGCGACGCCCGCATTGCTCTTCGGATACTTTGGTGCGTTCCTCACCTATCAGGCCTTCACGGACAGCGCCCTCCGCCTTTCGCTGGGGGATCCGGGGATTGTCCGGTCGTTGTTCGGAGCAGTCGGCGCGACGGTGGCCGCCGGACTGATGGCACTCGCGTTGGGAACGCTGCTCCGCAGTACCGCGGGCGCCCTGTCGGCGTACGTGCTCGTTCTGGTGGTTCTGCCGTCGGTGCTGCTGTCGGCGTTGCCCGCGTCGTTCCAGGGCGTGTTGCCGTACTTCCCCACCCTCGCTCTTCAGGGCATGTTCCGGAACGCGTCGGAGGCGATGGTCCAGGTCGGGGACGCACCGGACGTGATGCTCTCCCCCGGCGTCTCGAGCGTGGTGGTCCTCGGGTGGGTCATCCTGATGCTGGCGTGGGCCGCGGCGCTACTGCGCCGCCGGGACATCTGAAACCGCGACGAAGGTGAAGATCCGTTGACCAACCACCGGAGAACCCGATGACCAGTCATTGGTGGAACCCAGGCCGTCCGGGGAGCCGTCAGTGGGTGATCCAGCCGCCGCGGTTGGTGGACACCTGCCTGACGGTGCTGCTCGCGCTGATCGTGCTCCCGGCGACGGTCGGCGGGTCGAACGCGTCCGGCGCGATCGGGCCAGGGCCCGGTGTCGCCGGGCCGACGTGGCTGCTGTTCGCCGCTGTCCACCTGCCGCTGATCTGGCGGCGGCGTGCCCCGGTCACTGTGTTCTGGTCGGTGCTCGCCCTGGTCGGCCTCTGCGTCGTCCTCAATGTCCCAGGGGTCTATCTGGTCTTCGCCCCGCTCTTCGCCCTGTACGGCGTTGCGCGGTACGCCCGGATGATCCAGTTGTGGCCCGCCCTCGCAGCGGTCCTGAGCGCGGTCGTCGTGGCGACGCTGACCAGTAGCGGCCAGCTGTCGACCTTGATCGGGATCGGCTCGATCGTGGCCGCCACCTGTTTGCTCGCGATCTCCTTGCGTTTGCGGGAGAAGGCGGATCGCGAGAGAGCGCGACATCTTCAGCAAGAGCTCGACGCGAGGGCGCGGATCGCGGTGGTAGCCGAGCGGACGCAGCTCGCGCGGGAGGTGCACGATGTCGTCGCCCACAACCTCGCGGTCATGGTCGCGCTGGCGGACGGGGCAGCCGCCACCGCCGGTAGCGATCCCGAGCAGGCGACCGAGCTGATGCGGCAGTCGTCGATCACCGGGCGGGCAGCGCTGTCCGAGATGCGGCGGATGGTCGGCGTACTGCGTGATGGGCACTCGCGCGCACCACAGCCGGGCCTCGGCGACCTGGACGAGTTGGTCGCTCAGGTGCGTGATGCCGGGCTGCAGGTCGAGCTGAGCGTCGTCGGAGAACACGAGGAAGCGCTCTCTCCCGGCGCCGGGGTGATCATCTATCGCATCGTGCAAGAGGCGCTCACCAACACCCTCAAGCACGCCGGTCCCAAGGCTCGCGCCGAGGTCCGTCTCCTCCGTACGCCGGACAGCGTCGACCTCACCATCACCGACGACGGCGCCGGCGCTCCCCCTCGCCCGACCACCCCCGGCGGCCACGGCCTCCTAGGCATCACCGAACGAGCCACCACCTACGGCGGCACCATCCGATCCGGCCCCACCACCCCCACCGGCTGGCACCTGACCGCCCACCTCCCCCACACTCCCGACCCACCTGCCCTGCCTTCACCTCAACCAGACCTTTCGAGTGAGAAGGCGGTGCGGGCGTGATTCGGGTCTTGCTTGCCGATGATCAAGCTCTGCTGCGGCTGGGGTTCAGGGCGTTTCTCAACCAGGAGCCTGATCTCGAGGTGGTCGGAGAGGCCGGGAACGGGCAGGAAGCGCTCTCTCTGACCAGAACGCTCGCCCCGGACGTGGTGCTGATGGACGTCCGGATGCCGGTTCTGGACGGGATCGAGGCGACCCGGCAGATCGTCGCGTCCGGTTCGCCCGCCAAGATCTTGGTGCTGACGACCTTCGACCTCGACGAGTACGTGTACGCCGCTCTTCGCGCCGGCGCCTCCGGGTTTCTGATCAAGGACGCGCTCCCCGCCGATCTCATCAACGGCATCCGGGTCGTCGCGAGCGGCGCGGCAGCAGTCGCGCCCGCGGTCACCCGGCGGCTGATCGAGAAGTTCACCCCACACCTGCCTGAGCCCGCGCGACCGCCGGCCGAAGAGCCGCTCGAAAGCTTCACCGAGCGAGAACGCGAGATCCTCCTCGAGATCGCCCGCGGCAGGTCGAACCGCGAGATCGCCGAGCAGCTCTACATCTCCGAGCCCACGGTGAAGGTCCATGTCAGCCGGATCCTCACCAAACTCGGCCTGCGCGATCGAGCCCAGGTCATCGTCCATGCCTACGAGACCGGCATCGTCCGCCCAAGATCACCGTAGTACGGGCCAACCATTTCCCGCTCTCATCGCGTCCCGGCGGACCGCCCGTTCGACGAAGAGCCGCCCGGGAAGAAATCTCCCCGGGCGGCTCTTCGGTACTGGAGCTGCGTGCCGGCTGTCAGCTCTCCGGCGTCGCGATGGGCGTGCCCTGCCGTGCGGTGCCGGTTTTCGGAGCTTCGCCGCCCGCCTGGTTCTCCGGGAAGTGGCAGGCCGCCTGATGTCCCGGGGCCAGTTGGAGCAAGGGCGGTTCGACCGTCTTGCAGATGTCCTGCGCCTTCCAGCAGCGGGTGTGGAAGCGGCAGGCCGGCGGCGGATTGATCGGGCTGGGGACGTCGCCCTGGAGCCGGATCCGCTCTCGGCCGCCCTTCCCCTTGGTGTCCGGGATCGGTACTGCGGACAGCAGCGCCAACGTGTACGGGTGCATCGGCTTCTCGTACAGGCTGACCCGGTCGGCGATCTCGACGATCTTGCCCAGGTACATCACCGCGACTCGGTCCGACACGTGCCGGACGACCGACAGGTCGTGCGCGATCATCACGTAGGTCAGGTTGAACTCTTCCTGCAGGTCTTCCAGCAGGTTGACCACTTGGGCCTGGATCGAGACGTCCAGCGCCGAGACCGGCTCGTCGGCCACGATCAGCTTCGGCCGCAGCGCCAACGTTCGGGCGATCCCGATCCGCTGCCGCTGACCGCCGGAGAACTCGTGCGGGTACCGGTTGTAGTGCTCCGGGCTCAGGCCGACCAGTTCCAGCAGCTCCTGCACCGCCTTCTTGGTGCCGCCCGGAGTCTTCACGTTCTGCAGCTTGAAAGGGGCGCCGACGATCTTGCCGACCGTATGGCGGGGGTTCAATGAGCCGTACGGGTCCTGGAAGATCATCTGTACGTCCTTGCGGAGCGGACGCATCCGGCCCTCGGACAGATGGCTGATGTCGCGGCCTTCGAAGACGATCGTGCCGTCGGTCGGCTCCAGCAGACGGGTCAGCAACCGGCCGGTGGTCGTCTTGCCACAGCCGGACTCCCCCACCAGCGAGAACGTCTCGCCCCTGGTAACGGTGAAGTCGAGGCCGTCGACCGCCTGGACCGCACCGGTCTGGCGCTGCAGCAGGCCCTTCCGGATCGCGAAGTGCTTCTTCAGACCCGTGACCGCGAGCAGCTCCTCGCCCACGGGCGGGGTCGCGGTGCCCGATTCGGTGTCAGTAATGGTCACAGTGGCGCTCCGTCGTTCCCAGATTCGGCAGTCATGGTTCGAGCCCGCACAGCTTCGGCGTTCACAGCTTCGGCTTGATGTCGGTCTCCCAGGCGTGCTTGCGTTGCTCGGGCGACAGGTGACAGGCAACTTGGTGTCCGCCGCCGATGTCGAGCAGCTCCGGCACCTCGGTCTCGCTGGCACCGCCGTTCAGGTGCGCGTAGTTGCAGCGCGGGTTGAACGCGCAGCCCGGCGGCACGTTGATGAGGCTCGGCGGCGTGCCCTTGATCGGGATCAGCCGCTCGGTCCGTTCCTTGTCGATCCGTGGCATCGAGCCGAGCAGGCCCCAGGTGTAGGGGTGCTGCGGCCGGTCGAAGATGTCCTGGGCCGTGCCGTACTCGATCGCGCGGCCGGCGTACATCACCTGGATGTCATCGGCCAGCTCGGCGACCACGCCGAGGTCGTGGGTGATGATGATCACGGCGGAGTTGAACTCGTTCTGCAGATCCCGGATCAGGTCCAGGATCTGCGCCTGCACGGTGACGTCGAGCGCCGTGGTCGGCTCGTCGGCGATCAGCAGGTCGGGGTCGCAGGACAGTGCCATCGCGATCATCGCGCGCTGCCGCATCCCGCCGGAGAACTCATGCGGGTAGGCGTCGACGCGCTTGTCCGGCTGCGGGATGCCGACCCGGTCGAGCATCTCGACCGCGTGCTTGCGGGCGACCGCCTTGGTCACCTTGTTGTGCACCCGGTAGGCCTCGATGATCTGGGCGCCGACCGTGTAGTACGGGTGCATCGCCGACAGCGGGTCCTGGAAGATCATCGCCATCCGCTTGCCGCGGAGCAGCCGCACCTCTTCGCGGCTCGAGCTGATCAGGTCCTGCCCGTCCAGCAGCACCTCGCCCGAGATCCGCGCAGTACCGGCCTTGTGCAGGCCCATGATCGACAGGCTGGTGACGCTCTTGCCGGAGCCGGACTCGCCGACGATACCGAGCGTCTTGCCCCGGTCCAGGCTGAAGGACAACCCGTCGACGGACTTGACCACACCGTCGTCGGTCGGGAAGTGCACCCGCAGGTCGCGGACCTGCAGGAAGGCGTTGTTCCTGGTGGGTGCGCTGTTCTCGGTCACTGGAGCCGCACTCTCGGGTCGACGACGGCGTACAGCATGTCGACGACCAGGTTGGAGATCACGATGAAGAAGGCCGCGAGCAAGGTGACGCCCATGATCTTCGGCATGTCCTGGTCGGAGATGCCGGTGACCGCGTACTTGCCCAGACCGTTCAGGCTGAACACCTTCTCGGTCAGGACCGCGCCGCCGAGCAGCAGGCCGAGGTCGAGACCGAAGATCGTCAGGATCGGCGTGAGCGCGGCGCGCAGGCCGTGCCGGACCACGACGACGTTCTCCTTCAGGCCCTTCGCCCGGGCCGTCCGGATGTAGTCCTCGTTCATCGTCTCGAGCATGCCGGCCCGGGTCAGCCGCGCGTACTGCGCCGAGAACAGGAACGCGAGGGTGATCCAGGGCAGCAGCAGCGACTGGGCCCATGCGAGGGGGTTCTCGGTGATCGGCACATAGCTGCCGCCACCCTTGAACCAGCCGAATTTGTAACTCAGGAAGGTCAGCGACATCAGACCGGTCCAGAAGATCGGCATCGAGACGCCGGCCAGCGCCAGCGTCATCGCGGCCCGGTCGAACAGCGAGCCTCTTCGCAGCGCGGACAGGACGCCGATCGAAACGCCGCCCAGCAACCAGAGGACCGACGCCCCGGCGGCCAGTGACAACGTCACCGGCGCTCTGTCGAGCAGGTCCGGCCAGACCGGTTGCCGGGTGATGAACGAGTAGCCCAGACAGGGCGCCGGGCAGTGCTCGATCTCGGTGCCCATGTCGTAGCTCTCACCGACGAAGATGCCCTTCGCCCAGTTGCCGTACTGGACGGCGATCGGGTCGTAAAAACCGAGGTTCTCTGCGGTCAGCTTGACGGTCTCGGCCGTCGCGGTCCGACCGACGTACCTGGTCGCGAGGGTCTCCGGCGTCGCGCCGGCCAGCCTCGGAACCAGATAGAAGATCGAGAACGTGATGACGCTCACGATGAAGAGCAGACCAACGGCGGCGATCAGCCGCCGGATGATGTATGTGACCACGGACCTCGGCGTCGGTGGCCGGTCCGGAATCGACTTCCGGACCGGCCACCAAGTGCCTTCACCTACCTAATCTGAAGAAGACGGACGAGTTACGGCTTGCCCAGCGACAGGTAGTCGTACATGCCGAACTGCGGGTTGACGAACACGTTGGTCAGGTTCTTGCCCCGCAGCAACAGGCTCTTGGCGTAGACGCCCGGGTAGATGACTGCCTGCTCCATCACCTTCTGGTCGATCACGGCCCAGTCACCCTCGCGCTTGGCGGTGTCGAGCTCACCCTGCGCCTCATCCAGCAGCTTGTCGACCTCGGGGATCCGCACGCTGGTGTTCGACGAACCGCCGGTCTCGCGGATGACGCGGGAGTCGGTGATCTGGGACAGGAAGCCGTAGCCGTCGTTCCAGTCCGCACCCCAGCCGTTGACGGCCAGGCCGAGACCGTTCTTCGCCACGTACGGCGGGTTGCCGGCGTAGGTGGAGAAGTAGTCCTTCTTCGGGAAGCCCTTCGGGGTGATCTTGATACCGATCTTGGCCAGCTGCTGCTGGAACGCCTCGGCGGTCGCCTTCTCCTTCGGCCGCTCGTTGCGGTAGGAGATGCTGGTCGAGAAGCCGTTCGGCTGACCGCACTTGGTCAGCGACTCCTTGGCCTTGGCCAGGTCACCCTTGCTGTCCGGCGTCGTGTACAGGTCGAACTGCTTGTAGCCCGGGATGATCGGCGGCAGCAGGGTGGTGGCCAGCGCACCGCCGGCGAACTCGCCGCCGTACGCGGTCTGGTAGGACGTCTTGTCCATCGCGTACTCGATGGCCTTGCGGCACTCGATGTTGTCGAACGGCTTCACCGTCGGGTTGATCGAGGTGTACCAGAGCCGGCCCAGCGTCGGGTTGTCGGCACGGGCCTTCAGCGCCGGGTCACCCAGCACCCGGCTCTGGGTGGCGGCGGTGACACCGGTGCCCGCGAGGGCGATGTCCACGTCACCGGAGATCAGCCGGTTGTCGATGTCCTCGGCGTCGACGTTCATCTGCATGTCGACGCCGTCCGGCAATGCCTTGCGGTTCGGGTCCGTCGCCGGGTCCCAGTTCGGGTTGCGCTTGAGCGTGTAGCTCTTGCCATCGGCGTACGACGCGAACATGTACGGGCCGGAGGAGATGACGTGCTGCTTCTGCTTCGCGCCCTGGTCCGTCGCGGCCGGGACCGGAACGGACTGCGGCGTCATCGCCAGGTAGTCGAATCCCGCGAAGGCCGTCTTCAGGTGGAACACGATGGTGTTGTCGTCCGGCGTCGAGATCGCCGAGTCCGTGTTCATGCCCTTGGACTTGTACGGGCCCGCCCAGCCGGCCGGCCAGTTGAGCATCGAGTCGAAGTACGCCGGGCCGTCCGGGAAGACGGTCTTGTCCGTGGACCGCTCGACGCCGTACTTCACGTCCTTCGACGTGATGACGGTGCCGTCCTCGAACTTGACGCCCTTGCGGATCTTGTAGGTCCAGGTCTTGCCGCCGTCGGTCGCCTTGCCGACGTCCTCGGCCAGGTCGCCGACAAGCTTGTTGCTGGCATCGCCCGGGGCGACCGTGAACATGGTCAGCGCGCGGCTGTACAGCCGGACCATGTCCCACTGGCTGCCGTAGTAGGTGTCGCCGGTGTCGACCGAGTCCGGGGCGCTCTCGTCCGCGAACTTGACGATGCCACCCTTCTTGTCCGAGGCGTTGAACACCTTGGTCATCGCTGCGTTGAACTCAGCCTTCGCGGTGTCACCGCCCGACGAGCCGCCGCTGTTGTTGTCGCTACCGCCACAGGCAGAAAGCGACAGAGCGAGCACCACGGTAGCGGCGATCGCTGTCTTGATTCGTCTGGTGTTCATCGTTTCCGATCCACCCCTTCTTCTCAGGAGCCAAGTCAAACCGGGGACTACTTGATGGAACTAACGGGCCTTCGGGTCGAGGGCGTCGCGCAGACCGTCCCCGAACAGGTTGAAGGCCAGCACAGTGATGAAGATGGCCAGGCCGGGCCACAACATGAAGTGCGGCAGGGTGTAGAAGTTCACGGCGTCCGAAAGCATGCCGCCCCAGGACGCCGTCGGCGGGCGGATTCCGACGCCCAGGAAGGACAGCGCCGCCTCGAACAGGATGTTGGTCGGGATCAGCAGCGTCGCGTACACCAGGATCGGGCCGAGCAGGTTCGGCAGCAGTTCGGTGAACAGGATGTACGGCCGCTTGGCGCCGAGGCTCCGGGCGGCGTCGATGTACTCCCGTTCGCGCAGTGACAACGTCTGACCGCGGATGATCCGGCCGATGTAAGGCCAGTTGAAGAACCCGACGATGAAGATCAGCAGGCAGATCCGCAGTGTGTTGCCCTTCAGGCCGAAAGCCTCGTCCGGCATCACGCCGGCCAGCGCGATCGCGAAGACCAGCAGCGGGAAGGCCAGGAAGATGTCCATCAGGCGGCTGATGACGGCATCCACCCAGCCGCCGAAGAAGCCGGCCACGATGCCCATCGTGGTGCCGATCGCCACCGACAGGAGGGTGGCGAAGAACGCGATCAGCAACGAGATCCGGGAGCCGTAGACGACCCGGCTGAAGATGTCGCGGCCGTTGACGGGCTCCAGGCCCATCAGATGGTCCTTGCTGATGCCGCCGAACTTGCCGATCGGGGCCAGCGTGCCGCCCTTGGTGTCGATCAGGTTCTGGTGGAACTCGTTCGGCGGGCTACCGAGCAGCTTCACGATCAACGGCGCGAAGACCGCCATCAGGATGAGCAACACGACCACGACGGCGCCGGCCATCGCGACCTTGTCCCGCTTCAGGCGCGTCCAGGAGATCCGCCACAGCGAGCGACCCTCGATCCGGGTGGTGCCCTGCAAGATGGCTTCCGGATCTCCCGCCGCCGCTCCCCCGGGTTCGACCTCGAGTGGTGTGGTCACGCGATAGCTACCCCTGTCCGATGTGTTGTTCCGCCAGCCGCTCGCAGCGGCTGCCGCCTAAACCTGCCGCCATTACGTTGCGGAGTCAAACTCCGGAATGGGTGCGTTGCCCGATCGTGATGACTAGGAAATCGTCCCGTATCGTGGACGTCCGGCAGTAAACCATGCCGTGGCACCACGCGTCGCGGAAGGATCGCGGAGCGTTACTTGCGCAGTGACGAGAAGTACACGAAAGACAGCGGATTCAGCGTTGCCGCGACGTTTTTGATGTCCTTGCCCGCGACGACGGTCAGCCGACCCTGCCAGCTGGGCAGAGCCGGTACGTCGTGGGCCAGCACCCGCTGCAGGTTCTCCAGTAACTCTTCGCGATCAAGCTGGTTCTGCTCAGCGATTTCCTGATCCATCAGCTTGTTCGCGTTCTGCGACCGGTAGGCGTTCTGGAACACCGCGCCCTCACGCACGATCGGCACCAGATAGTCGTCGCTGTCCGGGTACTCCGGGGTCCAGCCGGCGTGGTAGAGATCAAACGTTCCAGCTTTCACCAGCTGCTGGTACTGCGGCCACTCGACGCCGCGGAGGTTCACCTTGAAGAGCCCGGAGGCCTCCAGCTGGCGCTTCACCTCTATCGCCTCGGCCTTCGCTCCTGGGCCGTAGTGGGTCGGGGTCCAGCCGAGCGTCAACGTGACCACTCCGGTCAGACCTCCGTCGCGGAGGATCATGGTCGCCGCCGCCTTGTTCGGCTCCTTGTACTCCGCCTTGAAGGCGTCGACATGGCCGCCGAACCCTGGCGGGATCACGGAGTACAAGGGCGTGACGTGATCTGCGTACGCCTTCTTGACCAGCGTCGCCCGATCCAGGAGCTGCGCGACGGCCCGGCGTACGGCAGGTCTTCGGGCGGTGGCCGACTTGAAGTTGAAGGAGAAGAACCGCGTCTCCGCGGACTCCGCCTCGACCACCTGGACCTTGTCCCCCGACCGGAGCTTGTCCAGGTCGGTCGGCCCGAATCCGTGCAGCGCGACATCGGCCTTGCCGCTCGTCACCGCTTGGGTCAGCGCGGCCGAGTCGGCCACCGTGTTCAGCTCGACACCGCCGTTCAGCGCCCCGCGCGCCCCGCGGTACCCGGTGAACTTGGTCAGCACAGCCTGACGGCCTGCCTTGTACGACGTGAGCTCGTACGGGCCGCTGCCCATCGCGGTGTCGTTGAGCAGCTTCGACGTCGGGTAGAACTCCTCGTCGAGGATCGAGGCGGCCGTGATGGTGAGCAGGTACGGCAGTCGCGCGTCCGGTCGCTTGAGGTTGAACACGGCCGTCAGCTCGTCGGGCGTGGTCACCGACGCGACCGAGGTGAACAGAGCGGCCGGGCCGCCGGGCGTCTTCAGCTTGAGCATCCGGTCGAAGCTGAACTTCACGTCCGACGACGTCAGTTCGTGCCCGTTCGGGAAGGTGAGGTCCTTTTTCAGGCTGCAGGTGTAGATCGTCGGGGCGTCGTACTGGCAGTCGGCCGCGTCCGGGACCGGCGTCGGCTTGTCCGGGGTGATCGTCAGCAGGGTCTGGAAGATGTTCGCCTGCAGGGTCCGCGAGCCGATCTCGTACGGCCCGGCCGGGTCCAGCGAGGTGACGGCGTCGGTCGTCGCGACCTTGAGGACCGTCTGCTTCGGCGGAGGTGGAGTGCCGCCCTGGCTGACCGGGTGATCGTTCTTCCCGCACCCGGCGAGCAGTACGGCCAGTGACCCCACCAGCACGCCGGCTACCGCCCGGCGCTTCACCGCTATCACCAATTCCACCCTCTCGACTTCGCGACCCCACCCGTGGCCACGGTTACCCCGGAGGGCCCCGAAACGCTACCTCCCGACCATCGCCGGCACCAAAGACGGTACTGCGCGACAGGCGCATCTCCTCCGTGAGGTTCAGGCCAGCAGGTCGCGCAGAGTTTGGGGAGTGAACTGTTCGAGCGACTCGGCGACCAACCGGCGCGGTGCCGCGGGGATGGTGACCCATTGCGGCACGGCGATCACGAACGCGCCGGCCGCAGTACCGGAGGCTGTGCCGCCCGGCGAATCCTCGATCACGATGCAGTCGGCCGGATCGACCTTCAGCTCGCGGGCCGCCGTGAGATAGGGCTCGGGATGCGGCTTGCCGTTGGTGACCTCGTCGCCCGCCACGATCACGTCGTACAGGTCAGGTGGCAGGTGCGAGAGCACGGCGTCGATCATGACGCGGTACGACGCGGAGACCAGCGCGCACGGGATGCCTTCGGCGTTGAGCGCCTGCAACAGCTCGACAGCGCCCGGGCGGAACTCGACCTCTTCCTTCAAGGTCCCGACCACCTCGCCGTACATCCGCTCGGCCAGTTCTTCCCGCTCGATCGCGCCGGCCGGGATCCGTGCCATCCACGCATCGACCGCATCACTCAGATCGCTGCCGACCAGGTTGACGCAGTCCTCGAGCGTCCAGATCGCGCCCAGCCCGGCGAGTAACTCCAGCTGCACCCGGGCCCAGACGGGCTCCGAATCCACCAGCGTGCCGTCCATGTCCCAAAGCACCGCTCGAAGGGTCATGTCCTAAGTTTCCCTTGCTGCTGTCAGCCGCCGTACGGCGGGTCCGGTCCGGATCGGCTCGACACTTCCGCCGGGCGTGAAAGCACCGGCGTCGGGTGGGTGATGGACGTAGGCTGGCACCCTGCTCCCGGCCGGGCCGGGAGCTCCTCAGACGACTAGGACAAGGGGGTGGCGGGAGTGGTAGATCTCGCGAACCTGAGGGACCCGGTCGTGATCGCCGCGTTCGAGGGTTGGAACGACGCCGCCGAGGCGGCCACCGGCGCAGTCGACCATCTCATCGACGAGTGGGAGGCCGAGCTCGTCACGGCGATCGACCCGGAGGACTACTACGACTTCCAGGTCAACCGGCCGCAGGTCGGCTTCGACTCCGACGGCGTCCGCCGGCTCACCTGGCCGACCACCCGGATCTTCCTGGCCCGGCCGACCGACACCGGCCGCGACGTCCTGCTGATCCGCGGTATCGAGCCGAACATGCGCTGGCGCGGATTCTGCCGCGAACTCCTCGAACTGGTCGACGACTCGAACGCCCAGCTGGTGGTCGTCCTCGGCGCCCTGCTCGCCGACGCCCCGCACACCCGCCCGATCCCGGTCAGCGCGTCGTCGTCCGACCCCGAACTCACCGCCAACTGGAGCCTGGAGCCGTCCACCTACGAAGGCCCCACCGGCATCACCGGCGTCTTCGCCGACCTCTGCGGCACCCTCGGCGTACCGTCGGTCTCCATCTGGTCCGCGATCCCCCACTACATCGCCGGCACCCCTTGCCCGAAGGCGTCCCTGGCCCTGTTGGGCAAGCTCGAGGCCCTTCTGGACCTTCCCATCCCCGAAGGCGACCTCCCCGAACTCGCCCGCGCCTGGCAACGAGGCGCCGACGAACTCAGCGAAGAAGACCCCGAGGTCGCCGAGTACGTCCAGTCCCTCGAAGAACAACGCGAAACCACCGACCTCCCGGAGGCTTCGGGCGACGCGATAGCGGCCGAGTTCGAACGGTATCTGCGGCGGCGCAACACGGATCGTCCCGAATAACCTCGTACGCCGAAGGCCGCGTCACCCCTCCTTCATCGGCCGGTCATCCCACTACGCGGCTCCTACATCGCAGCTGGAACCAGCGGTGCGGCGCACCTGTTCGTCGGGGCGGCTGGCCCGGGTTCGTGGGGTGGGTGAGGTGGTCCGGGCTCGTGGGCGTGCGGGTGGTCCGGGCTCGTGGTGTGCGGGTGGTGGTCCGGCTCGTGGGTGTGCGGGGGTCCGGGTTCGTGGGTGTGCGGGTGGTCCGGGTTCGTGGGCGCGGAGTGGTCCGGGTTCGTGGGGGTGCGGGTGGTCCGGGTTCGCGTCCCCGGGCTGCGGGATTGTGCTGGTCGAGCTGCCGGGTATCAAGTGCGCCTTCGGCGTCCCTGCGGGACCGAGCAAGCTCGGCACCTGACACCCACCACCCCGACCAGGCAAGGACGCAGCTATCCCGGAACCGCTGACCACTGTGGCGACATGCCGGCGTCGGCAAAGGTGCACCAGGTTCCTGGCCCGGCACCACCACAAGCCACCAACCCGGCACCCGAATCCCACCCCAACCCCGCCGACGTCACGCGCCGTACCGCCAGCCAGGCAGTGCCCCCGCCACCCACCCAAACCACCCCCCGCCGACGACCAGCCTGAGCGCCACCACGACCCAGTAGGCACCCACCACCCCCCCGCCCAGCTCCACCACTGCCTACCTGGGTGTCCGGCTACACCCCCAATCGGCCCGAACCAGGCCGATCCCCGGCCTGGCGGAAACAAACTTGCCCATCCCGAGAGAAAGTTTCCAGCTAGCCACAACCAGGCTGCTCCGGTGTCCCGAGCGACAGGTAATAGTCCCCGAATCCGGCCCCGGCGCCACCCGGCTGAGCGTGACACCCCGGACAGCAGCCACCCATTACCTGTCGCCCGGGACACACCCCCCCCTCGCACTACCAGCATCGGCGCCCACACCGATCAACGCCTGGCGACTCACACATCCCCGCGGGATCCGGGTAGCTGCCACCTCGACTGGCACAATCCCGCACCGGAGACCGCGAAACCAGGTGAAGCTCACCGGGTGCGGCCGATGCGGTGGCCTATTCCGAGGCAACCCACGAAGCAGGAGCGCCAACTGATCGCCGTACGGGTTAGAGCTTGATTCCCAGCAGGGCGTCGAGGGCCTGGACGACGAGTGCCGGGGCTGAGGTGTCGTCGCCGTTGGTCTCGGACCATTGGTCGATGGCGGCGAGGGCTGCCACTGTGTCGAGGTCGTTGGTCAGGGCAGCTCGGAGTGCATCCACCGCGGCCGCGCCATCGGGCCCGGAGCCGCGACCAACGGCCGCCCGCCACACGTCGAGGCGCGCCTGCGCGTCAACCAGATCCGACGACGTCCAGAACCAGTCGGTCCGATAGTGATGCGCCAGCAGCGCCAAGCGGATCGCCATCGGATCGGTGCCGGCCAGGCGTTCCTTCGAGACCAGGACCAGGTTGCCCTTGGACTTCGACATCTTCTCGCCGTCGAGGCCGACCATCGCCTGGTGCACGTACGCGCGGGCGAACGGGTACTCCCCCGTCGCACACTGCGCCTCGCTGGCCGACATCTCGTGGTGCGGGAAGATCAGGTCCGACCCGCCACCCTGTACGTCGATCGTCATCCCCAGGTACCGCAGCGCGATCGCCGAGCACTCGATGTGCCACCCCGGCCGCCCGCGACCGAACTCCGACTCCCACGCCGGCTCTCCGGGCCGTTCGAGCTGCCACACCAGGCAGTCCAGCGGATCCCGCTTGCCGACCCGATCAGGATCCCCGCCGCGCTCGCCGAACAGCTCCTGCATCAACTCCGGCGAGTACGACGAAACGCTGCCGAAGGCCGGATCAGCCTTCACCGAGAAGTACAGATCGCCCTCGACCTCGTAGACGGCACCCGCCTTCCGCAGCTCGGCGATCCGCTCGACGACGAGCGGGATCGACTCGACCGCCCCGATGTAGTTCTGCGGCGGGATCACCCGCAACGCCGTCATGTCGTCGCGAAAAAGCTGGATCTCGCGCTCGGCCAGGTCGGTCCACTCGACACCGGTCGCGGCCGCCCGCTCGAGCAGCGGGTCATCCACGTCGGTGATGTTCTGGGTGTACCGGACCTCGTGGCCGTCATCGCGCCACAGCCGGTTGATCAGATCGAATGTGACGTACGTCGCAGCGTGGCCCATGTGCGTCGCGTCGTACGGCGTGATGCCGCAGACGTACATCCGCGCAGTCTCGCCGTCCGTGGGCGGCACCTCGACCAGGCCACCGGAAGCGGTGTCGTAGAGGCGAAGACGCCGGGCCGGCCCGGGTACGACCGGGATTTCTGGTTTCGTCCACGCCTGCATGGGACGGAGCCTATCCAGTCAGCGAATTCGCGCCGTGATCCGGTTCCATTCCCCGCATCGGTGAGCGGACGGACCCACCCATCAGCTAACCTCCGCCGCGATGAACACGCCGAAGGATTTCAGTGGCCCGTTCCAGAAGTTCGGCGCGACCGTGGCGGCTGCCGCGATCCAGCAACAGGACCTCTTCAACGCCACGCTGGGCCCCACCGATCGCTGGGCCGACCTCGACGCCAGGACGCTTACCGGCGCCGACGGCGTACTGACCGGCGTCTCCCTTCTCGGCAGCTTCTCGCATCTCACCCAGACCTGGTTGTGGGGCTGGGCGAACCCGAGCTTCAGCCAGGACCACCCGGCGATCGCGCCGACGCTGCGGATCCGCGAGTTCGGCACGCAGTACGGGATCCTCGAGTTCACCAGCGGCGAGCCGGAGCTGGCCGGATTCTCCGCTCCTCACCAGGCGGCCACCACCCTCGCGATCGCAGCCGGCGTAGTACTCGGCGGGCACGGCACTTGGTCCACACCGATCAACGACGGCAAGGGCGCGGTCTACCTGCACGTCGACGACAGCCTGCTCCCGATCGCCGGCTTCGACCCGATCGCCACCCCGCGCCTGCTGATGGCCGCCGTCAGCGCCTTCCCGGCCGACCACCGGCGAGTCGTCCGCGGCTACCTGAAGCACTTCAAGATCCCGTACGACGGATCGGACGACACCATCTCCGCAACGGCGCCCGACGGTTCCCGCATCGTGGCAGCCTTCGACCGCTCCGGCCCGTCTCGACCGCACCACGGTCGAACCCCCAGCAGAGAGCTAGAACGCCAGGGAATCGCCGGCCAGTCGTCGCTCGGGAGCGGGAACACACCCGTCTTCAGCAACGTCGCACACCGCTCCCGGGTCGCGGTCAGCTCAACCGCCGTGATCAGCTCACACAGCTCCTGCCCGAGCTTCCCCGCCAGCTGATCAGCAAGCCGCCGTACGTCGTCCAGCAGGTCGGCCGGCACCGGCTCGCCGGCCCAGCCCCAGAGCACCGTCCGCAGCTTGTCGTCGGCGTTGAAGGTGACCCCGTGATCGACCCCGAACACCCGCCCGTCGCCCGGGTCGAGCACATGCCCGCCCTTGCGATCGGCATTGTTGACGATGGCATCGAAGACGGCCATCCGGCGCAGCGGATCGGTCTCGGCATGGACCAGCGTGACCGGGTTGTGCCGGCCGTCGAGTGCATCGAGCACGCCGACCCAGCCCTTCGGGACGCGACCTTGCGGGACGATGTCGACCAGCTCGGTGTCACCCGGCTCCCGCTCGACCTCATCGATCCACAGCTGCACCATGCCCTCGCCGAGGGGCCCGTCGCGCAGCAGGGTCGGCGGCACCACGGACCAGCCGAGCGCCTCGGACACGACGTACGCCGCGTACTCGCGCTGGGCCAGTGTGCCGTCCGGAAAGTCCCAGAGCGGCCGCTCCCCCTGGACCGGCTTGTAGACCACCGTGGCCGAGTCCTCACCGAGGCTCACCGAGCCCTGGAAAGTGCCGTTGGAGGCAGCCACCAGGCGTCCATGCAGGGACAATTCCCCGCTGCGGAGCAGGTCGGGATCGGTCATTCGGTTACGTGCCTGCGATAACCGTTGGCGCGTGGGCAGATGTGTCCCTCCGGGTCGATCGGCCGGCCGCAGAACGGGCAGGTCGGCCGCCCCGACGCCACCAGCGCGACCGCCCGGCGGGCGAAGGCCCGGGCCTGCTCCTCGCTGATCCGGACGATGAACACCTCGCCGTCGTCGGCCTCCAGCGCCGCCGCGACCGGGTCGGGCTCCTCCTCGGCCGGCTCGGCGACGACCACCGCGAAGACTTCGATCACGACCTTCTCGGCGTCGGCCTCCCAGGCCAGCGTCATCGTGCCGGCCCGGAACTCCTCCTCGATCGGCTGCTCGAGCGGATCGGTGTCGTCGGCCCCGACCGGCGTGACCGGGTCGCGGTCGAACCGCCGGGCCACCTCGTCCAGCATCACGTCGAGTCGCTCCGCGAGCGCCATCACCTGTTCCTTCTCACAGGCCACCGACGTCATCCGGGCACCGGCCCGGGCCTGCAGGAAGAAGGTCCGGGCACCGGGTTCACCAACGGTGCCGGCGACGAACCGGTCCGGATCGTCATACGAATGCACTACGCGCGCCATACCTCGACCCTATCTAGCGGCCGCCGACGACGGCGTCCGAGGACTGTACTGCGGACTTTCGGGTGCTCTTTTTCTTCGCGGGTGGCTTCGGCACCAGCGAGGCCAGCTCGCTGCCGGAGTCGTTCAGCCGGACCAGGAACGGGCGGGTCGCGGTGTAGGTGATGATCGTCGTCGAGGCGGTGTCGACCACGATCCGCTGGAACGTGTCCAGGTGCTGTCCGAGCGCGTCGGCCACGATCGACTTGATCACGTCGCCGTGCGAGACGGCCACCCAGATCGCGTGCGGACCGTGGCTGGCGGCAACGGCCGCGTCGTGCGCCCGGATGGCGTCGACCGCGCGCTGCTGCATCCCGCGCATCGACTCACCGTTCGGAAACGTCACCGCCGACGGGTGCTGCTGGACCACCGCCCAGAGCGGGTCCTTCGCCAGGTCGGGGATCTTCTTGCCGGTCCAGTCGCCGTACCCGCACTCGGTCAGCCGCCGATCCGTTGCCGGACGCAACCCTTCGTGGTGCTTCGCGATCGCCGCCGCGGTCTGTTTGCACCGGTCCAGCGGCGAGGTGACGATCGCGGCCAGCGGCAACGCGGCCAGCCGGTCGCCGACCGCGGCCGCCTGCTGCACGCCGGTGTCGTCGAGTTTCACCCCTGGCGTCCGGCCGGCCAGTACGCCGGACGTGTTGGCACTGCTGCGGCCGTGCCGGACCAGAATCACCGTGGGCATAGCCGCACGTTATCCGGTCGGGACAAATTCGGTACGGCGTATTTCCGCCGTCACCCGGCCCGGACCGGATCCCGGGTGCCAGAATGGCCGGGTGATCGTCGACTGCGGGGTGTACGCCGACGGCGTACGCCAGGACCTCGCCAAGGAGCCGGAGACCGTCGCCCAGGCGATCGACGACCACGAGGACTGCTTCGGCTGGATCGGTCTGTACGAACCGTCCGCGGTCGAGATGAGCCGGGTCCAGAAGCTCTTCGGCCTGCACGAACTCGCCGTCGAGGACGCGCTCAAGGCCCACCAGCGGCCCAAGGTCGAGCGGTACGGCGACTCGATCGTGGTCGTCCTGCGCACACTCTGGTACCCCGACAGCGGCGACGCGGTCGAGACCGGCCAGGTCAGCGTCTTCGTCGGCAAGCGCTATGTCGTCACCGTCCGGCACGGCGAGGGCGCCCCGCTGACCACCGCCCGGGCCGAGCTCGAGGAGCGCGCGTCCGTCCTCGGCCACGGTCCCGCCGCGGTGCTCTGGGCGATCTGCGACTCCATCGTCGACGGGTACGAAGAGGTCGCCGAGGCCGTCGAGGTGGACGTCGACGAGATCGAGACCTCGGTCTTCTCCCCCGAACGCACCAGCGACGCGGAACGCATCTACACCCTCAAACGCGAGGTCCTGGAGATGCTCCGCGCGATCGTCCCGCTGCAGCAACCGATCGAGTCGTTCGCGCACGGCGCGGTCCCGCTGATCAGCCGCGAGGCCGCGCCGTTCTTCCGCGACGTCGCCGATCATGTCATCCGGGTCTCCGACCAGACCGAAGCGCTCGACACGCTGCTCAGCTCGGCCCTCAACGCACACCTCGCGCGCGTCTCGGTCCAGCAGAACGACGACATGCGCCGCATCTCCGCCTGGGTGGCGATCGCAGCGGCCCCCACCGCCCTGGCCGGCATCTACGGGATGAACTTCCGCCACATGCCCGAACTGACCTGGCACTACGGCTACTACGGCGTACTGGCGCTGATGCTCGTCACCTGCGCCATCATGTACGCCGCCTTCCGCCGCGCCGGCTGGCTCTGACCCCCCGCCTTTCCTTACGTCCGAAGAACTGGAGTACACGTCCCTCCGGTTCTTCGGACGTAAGGAAAGTCCGGTACGGGGTGTCAGGTGGCGGTGATCGTGCTGGTCGCCAGCAGGATCAGGATGACGATTCCGAGCAGCACCCGGTAGACGGCAAAGACCTCGATGCTGTGCTTGGCAACGAACCGAATCAGCCAGGCGACCGACGCATAGCCGACGATGAAGCTGACGACGGTACCGACCAGCACCGGCGCGATGCCGACGTCGCCGCTGAGCGCGTCCTTCAACTCGAAAACGGCAGCACCCACCAGCGCGGGAATGCCCAGCAGGAAGGCCATCCGCGTCGCCGCGACCCGGTCGAGGCCGCGGAACAGGCCGGCCGTGATGGTGGCGCCCGAACGCGAGACGCCCGGAATCAGCGCCAGGCACTGGATCACGCCCATCACGATCGAGTCGACCAGGGTGACCTTCTCCAGCGGCCGTGCCTTGCTGCTCAGCCGCTCGGCCGCGACCATCACGAACGACCAGGCGATCAGCGAGCCCGCGACCCACCACAGACTGCGCAGCGGCCCCGAGATGATGTCCTTCGCCAGGAACCCGACGACGCAGATCGGCAGCGAGCCGACGATCACGAACCAGCCCATCCGGTGGTCGAACTCGCCCCGGTGCTCGGGGTTGCGCAGACCGCGGAACCAGGCGACGGCGTACCGGCGGATGTCTTTCCACATGAACAGCACGACCGCCGCGATCGCGCCGAACTGGATCACCGCGGTGAACGCGGTGATGGCCGGATCGTCGATCTGCTGACCGAGCAGCTTCGAAGCGATGGTGAGGTGGCCCGTGCTGGAGACGGGCAGGAATTCGGTGAGCCCCTCGACGATGCCGAGGATGATGGCGTCCCAGATGGACATGTGGTGTCAGTCACCGATCCCGGCGAGGTCGAGCGCCTCGGCGACGGTGCGGATGTGGGCGATCCGCTCCTCCACCGACGACGCGAACGGGGTGATGGCGACAGTCGTCGTACCGGCTTCGGCGTACGCCGTGAGCTTGTCGGCCATCCGCTCCTTGCCACCGAGCAGCGAGATGCCGTCGATGAACTGCTGCGGTACGGCGGCCATCGCCTCACGATGCTTCTTGGCCAGGAACAGGTCCTGGATCTCCTTGGCCTCGTCGGCGTAGCCCATCCGGACCGCCAGCGCGTTGTAGAAGTTCTTCTCCCGGCTGCCCATGCCGCCGATGTACAGGGCGGTGTAGCCCCGGATCGGGTCGGCGGCCGCCGCGAGATCGTCGCCGGCCATGACCGGGACCGACGCCACCACGTCGAAGTCGTCCAGGCCAAGCCCTGGCTGGCGGGTCTGGCGACCCGCCTTGATGTGATTCAACTGCTCTCCAAGGTAAGCGGGGTCGTTGAGGATGCCGAGCCAGCCGTCGGCGATCTCGCCGGCCAGTTCGAGGTTCTTCGGGCCGACCGCGGCCAGGTAGATCGGGACATGGTCGCGAACGGGCCGGATGGTCAGTTTGAGCGCCTTGCCCGGTCCGTCTGGCAGCGGGAGGGTGAAGTACTTCCCGTCGTACGCGACGGTCTCGCGACGAAGGGCGGAGTTCACAATGGCAACGTACTCACGCGTCCTGAGTAGCGGCTGAGTGAAGCGCACCCCGTGCCAGCCCTCGGACACCTGAGGGCCCGAGACCCCGAGGCCGAGGCGGAACCGGCCACCGGACAACCGGTCGAGGGTCGCCGCGGTCATCGCGGTCATCGCCGGGGTCCGGGCCGGGATCTGGAAGACGGCGGCACCGACCTCGATGGTCGAGGTCTGCGCCGCGATCCAGGTCAGCAGCGTGGCCGCGTCCGAGCCGTAGGCCTCAGCGGCCCAGGTGACCGAGAATCCGAGTGCCTCGGCCTCCTTCACCAGCTTGAGATGATCCAGATGATCGTCGCCACCGAGGACGAAGCCGATGTTGAGTCCGAGTCGCATGACAGGCGAGCCTAACGAGCCCTTGTCGGTGACCCGCAATAGGCTCGGTACATGCAGCAGCGCTATCTAGGTCACAGCGGCCTCGCCGTGAGCAGGCTGGGCCTGGGCACCATGTCCTGGGGCCGTGACACCGACGAGCACGAAGCTCGTGAGCAGTTGGCCGCGTTCGTCGCTGCTGGCGGCACTCTGATCGATACGGCCGCGGCGTACGGCGACGGTGACAGCGAGCGGCTGATCGGGACCCTGCTGGGCGACGTGGTCGAGCGGGACGACCTGGTGATCGCGACCAAGGCCGGTTTCAGCGTACGGCGGGGCGAGCGGATCACCGACACGTCCCGCGGCGCCCTGCTCCGCGACCTGGAGGGGTCCCTGCGCCGGCTGAACGTCGACCACATCGATCTCTGGCAGCTGCACACCTGGTCGGACGACGTGCCCCTCGAGGAGACGCTGTCGGCGCTGGACTACGCGGTGAGCTCCGGCAAGGTCCGGTACGTCGGTGTGTCGAACTACGCGGGCTGGAAGTCAGCTCGGGCGGTCACCTGGCAGCAGGCGTGGCCCGGCCGCGCAGTACCGGTGTCGAACCAGGTGGAGTACTCGCTGCTCGCCCGGGACGCGGAGGCGGACGCCATTCGCGCCGCCGGCGGCCTCGGCATCGGAGTACTGGCCTGGTCGCCGCTGGGCCGTGGTGTGTTGACCGGGAAGTACCGGACCGGCATCCCGGCGGACTCGCGGGCGGCGTCTCAGCATCTGTCCAGATTCGTCGACCCCTACCTCGACGGCCGAGGTTCGGGCATCGTTGAAGCGGTGGCCCGGGCAGCCGACGGGCTCGGCTGGACTCCGCTCGAGGTGGCGCTCACCTGGGTACGGGACCGGCCGGGCGTGACGGCAGCGATCGTCGGGGCCCGGACGGCGATGCAGCTCAAGTCGGTGCTGGGGGTGGAGGAGCTCACCTTGCCGCCGGCCATCGCGGCGGCGCTGGAGGACGTTTCGTGAGGCTGTGCCTGAAGTTGTGGAGGTGTGGATGGCCGAATACGAGCTGCAACAGTTCGAGGTGTCCCGGACTGAGACCCGCGGCGCGGTACGCCGCCTGCTGACCGAGCACGCCGAGTACGGCGGCTGGGAGCTGGCGCGGCTACGGCGCTACCCCGACGGCACCAGGCGAGTCTGGCTCCGCCGCCGCATCATCAAGGTGATGCGGACGCTCTAGCGCTCACCCAGGAGTGCTGCGATGAGTTCGCGTCGACTGCCGACGCCGACCTTGTCGTACGCCGCGTGCACGTGCTCCTGGACCGTGTGCGGCGACAGATGCAGCTCGTCGACGATCTGCCGGGGTGGAGCGGCCCCGGAGTACGAGGTCTGTCACGCGCTGCTGTGCAGGCGTGAGCGCGTGGACGTCGAGCAGCAGTGAGCCGAGCTGAGCCGACGTCGCCGGCTCGATCACCACAGCCGTCTGCTCCACAGCGCCTCGCAGAGTGGACGCGTGCACCGCGAGCCAGCGACCAGACCGGGTCCTTAGTCTCAGCACCTCCGCGGAGACCCCGGTCGGCAACTCGTTCAGCCGCTGAAGTTGCAGGGCCGCAGCCCTGACGGCGACAGGCAACTCATGCTCATGGTCGTCCAGCCCGGCCAGCCACTGTTCGGCCTCCGGGCTGATCGAGACGATGGTCAGATCGGCGTCCAGGACGATCACGCCAGGTCCGACCGGGCTGACAGGCCTCTCCTGGCTGATCAGCAGGCTGCGGCGCAGACCCTGCCTGGGTCGTGCCCTACCTGGTCCTGCTTTGTCTGTGTCATGTCGCCGATGGTCCGGCGTACTTATACAGCTGCATACCCCCGATTAGTTGGGGTATTCGGGGTGTCAGAGGTCGTGCTGGACCCAGACGTTCGGTTCGACGTACACGGCATGGTCGTGCTCGACGCTGCAGTGAACCGGCACGAGCGCCTTCGGCACGATCACCTCGCCGGTCCGATCGAACGGCAGCCCGGTCCACTCGCGCCACTCCGCGAGCGAGCCAGCCATCACCATCGACGTCGGCGCGACCTTGAGGATCTTCCCGCCCGCCTTCACATGCACGCGCAACCACGGATCCACCGGCAGCCCGTCCTCGCGGAACTGCTGGATGTAGTCCGTCATCGGCTGGGTGGGGTCCTGCTTACCGTTCGGCCGAACGGGCGCGTAGAGCGTCTTGTGGCCCTTCGCCTGCACCGTACGGCGCATCGCCGCGAGCATCTCGTGCGACAGCCCTCGGCCCAGGTGACTCGGCCTGATGTTGATCTCGAGCGCGCTGGAGACAGTCGGCGTACGGCCTCGACGGTGGTCCGTGATGCCCCACTGCAGCACCCTGTCCCAGCCGGCCGGGGGCAACTCGGTGCGGTCCTCGTCCGGGAACACGAACGGGATGCTCCGCCCGTGGGCGATCAGCTCACCGTCCTCTGTCGCCACCAGGCAGTGCTCGGGAAAGAACTCGAGCACCCGGCCGAACAGCGAGCCTGCGATCAGGTCGTGCATCATGAACTCCGGCCACCCGCCGTCGAACTCGTACGCCTCGTCCAGCAGCTCCGGCCGCTCGGCAAGGGTCGTGATCGTGATCTCGGACATGCTTCGCAGTCTGGCAGTGCGCGCTCTCCCCCGCAGCCCCATGTTTCTCCCGCCCAGCCTCATCTCCCTCCCGCCAGGCCCGGCCGCTCTTCCGCCCAGCCTCGTCTCCCTCCCGCCGGCCCCAGCCGCTCTCCCGCCCAGCCTCATCTCCCTCCCGCCCAGCCTCATCTCCCTCCCGCCTTGCCCCGTCGCTCTGCCGGGTGGCTCGGCTCCTGCTCACCACCAGTACGCCGACCGCGACCGCGCTCGTGAGCAGCCCCGACCCGATCAGGGTGTGCTCGGCGCCCGCCATCGCGATCAGCGGTCCACCGATCAGCAACCCGGCCGAGCTGCCCGCGTTGACCACCACCGACTGCCCTGACAACAAAGCCCGCCGCTCCGCACCCACCGACGATCTCGTGATCAGGATCGAGATCGCCGCGATCCCAAGCACGACGGTCACACCCGACAACGCCCCGAACGCCGCGACCGCGACCGGCGTGGTCCACACCCCCATCCCGACCCACCCCAGCCCCATACAAGCCCACGCGATCGAAGCCATAGGTATCGGCGGCATCCGTCGAACAACCGCCAGCGACACCGCTGTACCGACCACCGCACCAACGCCGTACCCAGACATCCCAGCCGCCAGATAGACCCCCGGCCGGCCCCGCTCGGCCCCGATCACCGACAACCCCAACGTAAACGCGAACCACGTCAGCGCTCCCGTCCCCCGGGCGATCCAGCCGTACAACACCTCCGGCCGCCCGCTCAGACTCCCCCGGATCGACGGCACCGTTTCCGCCTCCGGAGAGCGCTCCCCCACAACTCTCACCGCCAGCAGCCCGGCCACCAGAACCGCCACCGCCTCGATCCACAACAACTCGTTCATCAACCCCACCGCCACGGCCGCCGCCCCGATCGACGGCCCGACCACCATGCCGATGCGCCTGTTGCCGTCCTGCCACGTCAGCAACACCACGGCCTTGTCCGGCCCCCAGCGATCTCCGGTATCGGCCAGCAACGCACTCCGCCCCGGCGTCGCCAACGCGTCCCCAGAACCCAGCATCAACCCACTGACAATCAGTACGCCCACATGCAACAACCCAAGAGCCGCAGCACCAGGAACCATCGCCAATGCCGACGTCTGTACTGCGGCGACGATCGCGAGCCGGCGCCCAGAATCGATCCACTGCCTCGCCCGACGAGCCCACCACGGCGACAGCAACACGGGAATCCCAGCCGCCCCACCCGCCAGCCCCGTGGCAGCGACCGAACCGGTCTCCCTCAACACCACCAGCGGCAACGCGACCTGCGCGATCCGAAAGGCCAGATCCGCGGAACCGCTTCCTATCAACAGAAACAGCGCATCTCGACGAGCTCTCACCCTTCGATCCTCGGCCCATCCACGCCTTACCGGTAGCCAGCGGCAACTACCTATTGCCCATAGTCTGTCCCTATGGCACCATCACCGTCGGTCGAAGACCTCGAGCTCGTCCTCACCATCAGCCGCACCGGCTCGGTCGGTACCGCGGCCCGCGAACTCCGCATCTCCCAGCCGTCCGCCTCCCAGCGCCTGGCCCGGCTCGAACGCACCTGCGAGACCCAGCTGTTCGTCCGCGACACCCGTGGTGCCAGGCCGACCCCAGCCGGAGCCGAACTCGCCCGCCGCGCCGAGCACATCCTCGGCCACCTCGCGGAGCTGTACGACGCCGCCCGCTCCGCCGCGGCCGGTCCGCGCCTCGCCATCGGCACCTTCGCCAGCCTCGCCCCGATCCTCTTCCCGGTCCTCGACGCCGAACTCCCGGACGACGACATCGATCAACACGTCGACCACGGCCGGCACCTGGTCCAACTAGTTGCCGAGGGCACCATGGACGCCGCCTTCATCGCGATCGCCGACCAGATGGTGCTGCCGCGCGGAACCGTCGCCCGCCCGGTCGGCCGCGACGAACTGGTCCTCTTCGTCCCGAGCGGCGTCGACCTCCCGCGCACCGGCAAGCAACCCCTCAGAGACCGCTCTCTCGCGTTCTCGACGTACGACCGCAGCAGTGACGAGATCTGCTCCCGCCTGATCGCCCTCGGCGCCAAAGCCCGCCGCGGAGTCACCCTTGGCACCACCGTCGCCATGGCCCGCCGCCGCTCCCAGCTCGCCCTGGTCCCCCGCAGCGCACTTTCCCACGAACTCCGCCCCGGCGAACAACTGATCCCGGCCCCCTTCCGCCACCGCCTCACCCTCAGCCTCGTCACCGGCACGACCCCACTGCCCCGCCTCACCGCATTGCTCCCGAAGCTGCGGGAAGCCCTTCACCTGACACCGGCTCGCCGTACCGCTCCTGCCAAGTAGGCAGGATCGTGCAAGGAGTACGGACTATTGCCCTAACACCTCCCAAAGGTCCGTTGGTTGACTGAATCAACCAACGAAACCGAGGGAATGAAGCTCAT
Source organism: Kribbella qitaiheensis (assembly GCF_014217565.1). Taxonomy (NCBI): domain Bacteria; kingdom Bacillati; phylum Actinomycetota; class Actinomycetes; order Propionibacteriales; family Kribbellaceae; genus Kribbella; species Kribbella qitaiheensis. The sequence goes on along the minus strand of NZ_CP043661.1, from coordinate 676,538 downwards.
GCGAGTCGCAATAGTCACCGGCGCAAGCTCGGGGATCGGTAGCAGCGCTGCCCTAGAGATCGCGCGTCGCGGCGATGGCGTGATCCTCACCTACGGCAGGAACAAGCAACGCGGCCTGGACACGGTCGCAGAGATCGAGAAGCTCGGCGGCACCGCCGTCGCCCTTCCCCTGGACCTCGGGGACAGCAGCACCTTCGCGGCTTTCCGGGACGCGGTCGCCGATGCACTTATGACCACTTGGGACACTTGGACATTCGAACACGTGGTCAACAACGCCGGCATCGGCGCCAGCGCGATGTTCGAGGACACGACCGAGGACTTCTTCGGCCGGCTGCTGCGGGTCCTGCTCAAGGGCCCCTTCTTCCTGACCCAGACGCTGCTGCCGCTCCTGGCCGACGGTGGCGCCATCCTCCAGATCTCCAGCGGATCGGCCCTGGAGAACAGCGTCGAGCCCGGCTACTCGGTCTACGCCACCGTGAAGGGCGCACTCCTCGTACTGACCCGCTACCTGGCCAAGGAACTCAGCCCGCGCGGTATCCGTGTCAACTCCATCACCCCGGGCCCGACCCGCACCCGCCTCGGCGACGACGGCTTCGAGAAGTACCCCGAAGTCATCCCCGGTCTGGTAGCTCGCACCGCCCTCGGCCGGCTGGGCGAACCCGCCGACGTCGGCAAGGTCATCGCCACCCTGCTCTCCGACGACTCCGCCTGGGTCACCGCCCAGAACCTGGACGTCTCCGGCGGCTTCAACCTCTGACCCACCGCGCACTGCAATCAGAGTCGGCGGCGGACCGCAGTACGAGCTCGCAGCCCGCTGCCCCCGTCAACCCGAGCGGCGGCGGGCTCGCAGTACGGGCGTCAGGCCTCGTCGAAGAAGCGATCCAGCACCCGCGAGCCGAACTCGAGCGACGCGGTCGGGACCCGCTCGTCGATGCCGTGGAACATGCCCATGAAATCCAGATCCGGCGGCAGTTGCAGCGGCACGAACCCGAAGCAGCGCACGCCCAGCCGGCTCCACGACTTGGCGTCCGTGCCACCTGACATCAGCAGCGGCGCGGTCCGGCTCTGCGGATCCTCGGCCGCCAGGCAGGCTTTCATCGCGTCGACCAGCCCGCCGCTGAACTCGGTCTCCAGCGCGATGTCCTCGATCACCGTCTCGCGCTGCACCTTGTCACCCAGCAACTCGTCGATCGTCGCGAAGAACTCGTCCTCGTACCCCGGCAGGAAGCGCCCGTCGATATGAGCCTCCGCGTCGCCGGGGATCACGTTCACCTTGTAGCCGGCGTTCAGCATCGTCGGGTTGGCCGTGTTCCGGATCGTCGCCCCGAACATCCGGCTGAAGCTGCCCAGCTTGGCCAGCGTCGTCGTCATGTCCTCTGGGTCGAGCTCGGTCCCAAGCACGTCCTCCAGCGACTTCAGGAACTCCTTCACCGTCGGCGTGAGCCGCAACGGCCATTGGTGATTGCCGATCCGGGTGACGGCCTCGACCAGGTTCGTGACCGCGTTGTCGTCGTTGATCATCGACCCGTGGCCCGCCGTACCGCGAGCCTTCAGGCGCATCCAGTTCATGCCCTTCTCGGCCGTCTCGATCAGGTACAGCCGCAGGTCGTCCTTCACCGTCAGCGAGAACCCGCCGACCTCACCGATCCCCTCGGTGCAGTCCGCAACCGTCTCGGGATGGTTGTTGATCAGCCACTGAGCGCCGTACAGGCCGCCGGCCTCCTCGTCGGCTGTGAACACCAGCCGCACCGGCCGTCGCGGCTTCACCCCGGCCCGCTGCCGTGCCCGGACCACCGACAACACCATCGCGTCGAAGTCCTTCATGTCGACCGCGCCGCGGCCCCACACACACCCGTCGAAGATCTCCCCCGCGAACGGGTCGACCTTCCAGTCCTTCGGATCGGCCGGTACGACGTCAAGGTGCCCGTGCACGAGCAGCGGATCCGCCGATTGGTCCTCGCCCTCCCAGTGCGCGACCAGCGTCGACCGCCCCGGCTCGGACTCGTAGATCGTCGACTCGATCCCGACCTCGTCCAGCTTCGCCGCCACGTACTCCGCGGCGTCGCGCTCCCCGTTGCTCTTGCCGTTCCCGTAGTTCGTCGTGTCGAACCGGATCAGGTCGGCGCAGAGGTCCACCACCTCCGCGTCGGGCTTGTACGGACGGTCGCTGGAAGTCGGCGTTGTCATGGGCCCATCCTCGCGTACCCCGATGATCAGAGCACGCTGAGCCCGTACATCTCCCCCAGTGGGTCGGAGATCAGCTCGATCCGGGCGCCGTCCGGGTCGCGGAAGTAGATCGAAGTACCGCTCTCCTCCTCGTACTCCACTCCCGCCGCGTCCAGATTGCCCCGCAACCGCTCCCAGTTGGCCGGCTCGACCGAGATCGCCAGGTGATGCAGCCCACCGAGCACTTCGGCGTACGGGCCGAGGTCCAGTCCCGGGAAGTCGAAGAACGCAAGCAGGTTCCCGTTCCCGATATCGAAGAAGAAGTGGTTCGACCCCTCGTAGTCCCGGTTCCCGACGATCTCCGTCAGCGGAAACTCCAGCACTCCTTGGTAGAACTTGACCGTCCGCTCCACGTCAGCACACAGCAACGCAGTGTGATGCAGCCCGCGCGCCGACGACCCCTGCCCCGCCTTCAGGTACTCCGCCCTGATCCGCTCCCGCTCCCCCTCGATCCCTGCCAAATCAACATCCACCATCGTCCCCACCCATCCCCTTGAAGATCGAACAACCCCATCGAACACCCCCTCCCACCCGATGTGAATTCCCCCCATGTTCTTTGCTACTGTTCTCCGGTCAGCACCGCTCCGGCGGTCAGACCACTCGTCCGGGTGGCGGAATAGGCAGACGCGCTAGCTTGAGGTGCTAGTGCCCTTTACGGGGCGTGGGGGTTCAAGTCCCCCCTCGGACACTGAAACGGATGTTGCAGAAGAGGCGACACGAGAGATCGTGCCGCCTTTAGTGTCTGTGTTGTTGGTATCGGTTTGTGGCGGGTCAGCATGTTGCTGACGACAACGATCTGATCACGGATTAGATCGCCTAGCTCGCGGCCGAAGGTGCTTGGCTGGCTCATGAACCGGCGGGGGGTACTGAAATTGACCGCTCTCCGCAGGTTCCGGCGAAGAGATTGGTGAGGGCTGTCTTCTCGGCCGTGTTGATGCTGAGGCTCCAGCGGTACTTGACGGCTGTCCAATGGATCGCGTAGTCGCAACGGACTGTGGTGAGGGGCGGCAGCCATTCGGCTGGGTCCCGGTCGCTCTTCGAGGCGTTGACGTTATCGGTGACCGCGTCCAGGGACCAGGCATAGTCGAGATCGTTCGCATAGCGGGTGCGTTTCGCGGTGGTCCAGGCGCTGGCGCCGGAATCCCAGGCCTCCTTCAGCGCGACGACATGGTCGATGTCGACGTCGCTCGGGTTGGTCCAGCTGGCACCGTCATACCACGAGTTCCAGTTGCCGGAGATCACCTTGCAGGCGGTGCCCAGCACGGGCGCCGACGTGGACTCGGAGATCAGGATCTCCTCGCGAGAATCACAGGAATCCCCATCGGCATCGATCCAGTGAGGAAAGAGCGACCGGTCATAGCCGACGCTGACCTCTGCCTGAACCGTCAAGCCGGCCAACAGATCGTTCGCTGTGATCGTTGCCGCGGCAGCCGGTGCGGGCTGAGTTGCCTGGACCAGAAAAATGAGCAGGAAGAGCGATGTGAGGGCCGCGAAGCGGCGGCGGGCTGAGGCAAGGGCGGTGCGGGAAGCCATGTTTCCTCCGGGTCTTCGACTTCCCGCACGTTATCGCCGTGAGCCAGGCCTCACTGGAACTCCATCAAAGATCTGTCAGTACGACGATCTCGCGCTTATGCGGCAGTGGTGGCGACAGCCGGCTGCGTCTCCTTGACGGACGAGCCGGAACCGCGTCGAGCCATCCGGCGCAGGACAACCGGTGCATACGCAAAGCCGATCACGGCCCATACGCCAAGCACACCGATGGTCTCCAGATGACGCCACGAGCCGCCGATCTCGGCGACCGCCATCGCATCGGGAAGTAGGGCAGACCTCATGCCCAGCCCGAGCCAGTACACCGGGAACACCTGCCCGATCCACTGCACCCATTCAGGAAAAGCCGTGATGGGGTAGAAGATCCCGGAGATACCGATCAGGCCCATCACCGGCAGCATCACCAACCCGAGGCTCTGCACACTGCCGAACACGGCTCCGATGACGGCACCGATCGGCAGGGTCGCGATCAGACCGAGCGCGATGATGCCGATCAGCGTCGCCCAGGCCGAGAAGCTGTCCACCTGAAGGTCACCGAACAGAAGGACTGAAGGGATCAAGATGATCAGCAGCGAAGCCGTCGTGATTCCCGCCCGGCTCACCATCTTGCCGATGAAGTAGCCGATCGTTCCGTTCGGAACGGCCTTCATCCGCAACAGAGTTCCGTCGTCCCGGTCCGTGGTCAGCCCCAGCGCCAGACCCATCAGACCGGTGTAGATGATGCTCATCCCGACGATCCCGGGCACGGACTGCAGCCCGATGGAGAAGTCGGTGCCGGGCACGTTCTTGTCCCTTAGCGCATACATGACGCCCACCGCGATGATCCACGGCCAGACCTCTCCCGACAGTTCCCACGGGCTGGCGAGCTTCTTCCGCAACTCGATCCAGCCCCGGTCCAAACCTGCTTGAACCGCGACGATCCGGGGGCTCACTGGGTCACCTCCGGCAGCGTCGACGTGTCGGTCCATTGACCTGCCTCGAACTCGCGGACCATTGTCATGTAGATGTCCTCCAGGCTCGGCTTGTGCACCTCGAGATCACCGATCTCGTCGCCGTGCTCGGCGAACAGTTGGCGCACGAAGGCGGTGGCGTCGTCAGCAGTGTCGACGTGAGACTGGCCGTTGCGGCTGTACTTGATCTCGGCTTGACCGGCCACCTGGCGGCCCAGCTCAGCCGCCGTACCATCAGCCATAATCCTGCCGCCGGCGAGGATGACGATCCGGTCCGAGAGTTTCTCTGCCTCGGCAAGATCGTGAGTGGTCAGGAGGATCGACGTCTCTCCCAGCCCGGAGAGTTGATGCACCAACTCGTGAAACTCCTGCCGGGCCTGCGGATCGAACCCGACCGTCGGTTCGTCCAGGAACAGCAGTTCGGGCTTTCCTACGATCCCGACGGCGACGTCGAGCCTGCGTCGCTGACCGCCCGAAAGACGGCCGATCCGCGCCGTAGCTTGCTTCGTGAGACCGACCAGTTCCATCAGTTCATCCGCCCGGTACGGCCGGACTCGGTCGGTGGTGGAGTACGGCGCGTAGTAGCGGCCCAGGTGGTTCAGTAGCTCGCGTACCTGCCAGGTCCCATGATCGCGCCAGGATTGCAGGACGATGCCGATCCGCGACCGCCATTGCTCGTCGCCGTTCGCCGGGTCGATGCCGAGCACCTTGACCTCCCCGGCCGAACGCAGTCGAAATCCTTCGAGAATCTCGATGGTCGATGTCTTCCCCGCGCCGTTCGGTCCGAGCAGGGCCAGCACCTCTCCGCGCTTCACCCGGAGGTCAACGCCGCAAAGTACATCCTTCGCGCCGTACCGCATCCGTAGATCCACCGTCTCGATGACGAACTCGGTGTCCAGTCGCCCGGCGTCTCGCGGGGCGGCTTCATGCGTGGCCGACACCACCATGACATCTCCTTCTGCAGTTGGTCTGTCACACGCTGTACTAGGTACTGCCTCACCTATCGAAACGGCCGCGTAGTTCGCAGCATGTCGTGCATGGGCGTGAACGTGTTCCGTCGCCGCGGCATGGCCGGCCGCCCGCGCCGCAGCCTTCGCTGAGGCATCACGCACCGCGACTGAGCGGAAGCGCGATCTGCTGGATTTGCTCGGGGGCTCTTTCGAGCTGCCAACTGCGCTCTTGAGTGACCGCGGTCTTACCTGTTGAGGTTCCCGCCAGCTCGGCTGCCTTCCCCGCAGAGGTCGCGGCGTAGGTGCCCGCGTGCGGAGCGTGGGTATACACGTGGGCGGTGGCGGCCGCGTGACCGGCCGCACGGGCCCGCCGCCGTCGCGGCGGCATCCGGCGCTTCCCTCGCGGCCGCGTGCGCGGCGAACGCGGCCTTGCGGGCATCAGTCATCTTCAGCTCGCCACGCACCCACGCCCGGCCCGCCTCGATCGCCTCGCGCGGTCGAGCGTCGTCCGGTACGACTCGCTCGAAGTTCCCCAGCACGTGTTCCGCGCAGGCTGTGGCCCAGATCGCAAGTGCTTGATGAAGCTGTGGATCGAGCGCCATCGTGTCCCCCTCCTCGTCCGTCCCCGGCGGGGCGGCAGCAAACACTTCTATCGGTTCTGACACTTAGTATCCAACTTCTGACTGGGGGTATCGCAACGAGGAGAGGGCCTGCGACCTTCGCGCCGTTCAGCCCGCGTCGGCGGCCATCGCCTCGCGCAGGCTCCGGGGTCGCATGTCGGTCCAGTTCTCCTCGATATAGGCCAGGCTCTCGGCCCGTCCCCCCGGGCCGAAGACCGCCCGCCAGCCGGCCGGGATCTCCGCGAACACCGGCCACAGCGAGTGCTGGTTCTCGTCGTTGACCAGGACGTGGAACTCGCCGTTCTCGTCGTCGAAGGGGTTCACGCTCATCGGTCGTCTCCATTCGTTGGGGTCTGTTCGTTGCGACGCCGTCCGTCGGTCAGGAATCCGTTGATCGTGTTGCTGATCCCGGCCGCGTTGGCGGGCCAATACATCTCCTGGTGGGTGCAGTCCAGATCGATGCGCCGCACCTCACCCTCGACGTGCTTTTGCCAGAGCACGTCGAACTCGATCTCCAGCTCCCGCTTCTCGCGGTTCGACGGATCGAGTAGCGCGTTGAAGAACGCCACCTCGCCGCGGAAGAGCGGAGATTCGTAGTTCTGCATCAAGACGGTGTGCTCGACCAGGATCGACGAGGCGGTCTGTACGAGGAACGGATACTCCTCCATCCCCGACAGGTGTCCCATGTAGTTCGCCAGGAACTCCCGCACCATCGCCTCGTCCGGTGCGTCGAACTTGGCGAAGTGGCTCGCTGGAACACAGTCGAGCAACGCCAGGAGGGCCACCTCGTGACCGCGTCGCTGCAGCTCCGCGCCCATGGCGTGGGCCACAGTGCCGCCGAACGACCAGCCGAGCAGGTAGTACGGCCCGGTGGGCTGAATGCTGAACACCTGCTCCAGATAGTCGTCGACCATCTCCTCGATCGAGGACGGCCGGGCGGACTTTCCGTCGAACCCCCGAGCCTGTACGCCGTACATCGGATGGCTCTTGTCCAGGTGCGGCGCGAAACCCATGTACGGCCAGCACAACCCGCCTCCCGGATGGAGCCACCACAGCGGCGGCCGGTCACCGTCGGTCCGAATCGGCAGCACGACGGCGAACGGGTCCTCGAAACCGCCTTCACCACCATCGATGAGCTGCGGGGCGAGCTCCGCCACCGTCGGGTACTGGAACACCGTCCGGATCGGCACCTCGACGCCGAGCTCCTCACGAATCCGCCAGATCAGCCGGATCACCCGGAGCGAGTGACCGCCCCGCAGGAAGAAGTCGTCGTCCAGGCCGACTCGGTCGACACCCAGGATCTCGGCGAAGAGACCGGCGACCTTCTCCTCCAGCGGAGTGCTCGCCGCACGATACTCACCGGTGGCCAGGTCAGGCTCGGGCAGTGCGGCCCGGTCGACCTTGCCGTTCGCGGTCAGCGGCAATCGATCCATTACGACGATCTCTGTCGGGATCATGTACTCCGGCAGCCGTGCGGACAGCTCCCGCCGAAGCTGCGACGGAAGTTTCGACGCCATCCGCGAGACGACCGGCGCGTTCGCCAGCTCGCCCTGTGGAGGCCCTGCCCGATAGACACCGTCGTACTGAGGCGCCCCGCGATCGGCCAGCAAGATCGCTTCGAAACGGCTCGAGCCTTCAGCCGACCAGGTGCAGTAGACGAGCAGGTCGCGGTCAGATCCCCATTCCTCCACCTGCGCCGGGTCCAGACCACCGCGGCTGTCGAAGGGCTGCCCCTCCCCCGCAGCCTCACTAACCAGGCGTAGGTTCGGGATCCCGGTCACTCGGAGCCTGCCACCATGGCGGGCCAGTTCCTGCTCGACATCCGGCAGCGACCGCGCATCGGTTCCCCATGCGGCGGTTGGCAACGCATCCAGACGCAATGGCGAGGCCGGCTGCTTGTGAAGCACTACTTCGTACCGGTGCCGGGTCAGCTCGTTGTGATAGCTCCCCTGCTTGAGCCGGATGTCGACCGCGACGCCGTCCTGCGTCGATGCCCAGGCGGTGAAGAACCCTGGGTCCAGCGTCAACTCCTTCTCACCGAGCAGCGCACGCTCGACCGCTGCTTGCAGGACGGCACCGGCGTCTCCCGGATGCTGCGCGCGATGCACCGCCGTACGAAAGGCTCGCAATGTGGCGTGGTTGCGAACGTCGCCGACCACGATCCGGCCACCCGGAGCGAGCAGGCCCACCGCGAGATCGAGCGCCCGAGTCATGTAACCCGCGTCTGGAAAGTACTGGACGACCGAGTTCAGGATGATCGTGTCGAAGTACTCCGTCGGCAGCCCACTTGCGTCATCGGCCGACTGCGCTCGCAAGGTCACCTTGTCGGCCAGCGCAGGGTCCGCGCCGACCTGCACGCGGAGCCGCTCGACCACCGGGGCAGAGAAGTCCGTGCCCCAGTACTCGTCCACCAGCGACGCGAGCGGGCCGAGCAGCAGACCCGAACCGACACCGATCTCCAGCACCCGGCGCGGCTCCAGCTCAACGACCCGCTGCACGATCGCCTCACGCCACAAGACCATCTCCTCCAGCGGGATCGCGTCGTTCGTGTACGACCGGTTCCACCCGGTGAAGTCATCGCCGACGGCGTTCTGGTCGACCTCGGTCTCGCCGTACATGACGTCGTAGATCTCACGCCACTCGTCGACCTGACTGACGGCGTCCCCATCCGAGGCGGCGGTCCCATCCGGTACGACGTAAGCGACCAGGCTCCGCTCGCCGAGACTGTCCTTGCGCACGACGGCGACCGCCTGCGCGACGCCGTCCTGCTGCCGAAGAACCGTCTCGACCTCGCCTGGTTCGACCCGGAAGCCGCGCAGCTTGACCTGGTCGTCAGCACGACCGGCGTACTCCACCATCCCGCTCGAGTTCCAGCGCGCCAGGTCGCCCGTGCGGTACATCCGCGCGCCGGGTGGCCCGAACGGATCGGGCACGAACCGCTCGCTGGTGAGTCCGGGCCGACCGAGATAGCCGCGGGCCACTCCGTCGCCGGCCACGTAGAGCTCACCCACGACGCCCGACGGTACCAACTTGAGCCGCTCGTCCAGTACGAACAATCGGCTTCCCTGCATGGGTTCGCCGATGGGTAGCGGGTCAGTGCAGGATTCCAGGTCGCTCACTCGATAGCGAGTGGCGAACGTGGTGATCTCCGTCGGACCGTAGCCGTTGACAACCACGACACCCGGGCAGCTCTCCAACACCCGCCGTACGGCGGTCGGCGAGAGCACATCGCCACCGGCCCACACCTCGGAGACCTGCGCGAAGCATTCGGGTTTCTGGTCGGCCACCACTGCGAACAGTCCGGCGGTCAGCCAGAGACCGGTGATCCCATGATCGGTGATCAGGTTGGCCAGGTCAGCCGTCGCCAGTCGACCCGCCGGTGCGAGAACTGCAGTACCTCCATGCAGGAGCGGAGCCCACAACTCGTAGGTCGCGGCATCGAATGTGTGCGGTGAGTGGACCAGTACGCGGCGGTGCGCGTCACCACTCCAGCATTTGTCGAGGGCGAGGTCGATCACGTTGCGATGAGTCGTCTCGACGCCCTTGGGATGGCCGGTCGAGCCGGACGTGAACATCACGTACGCCGCACTCGCGCCGGCGCCGCGGTAGCCAGCGGGCGCCGTGTCCGGGTAGCAGTCCAGGATCTCATCAGCCAAGTTTTCGGACAGCGTCACAGTCGGTGTGACATCGGCGAGCACGAACTCGACGCGTTCGGCCGGGTCAGCGGGATTCACCGGCACATAGGTCGCTCCGGCCTTCAGTACTCCGAGAATGCTCGCGATGAGCAGGGGCGACCTCTCGAGTGCGAGGGCCACCCGGCTCTCCGGGCCGGCGCGGTGATCCGAGAGGTAGTGCGCGATTCGATTCGCCCAGCGATCCAGCTCGTCATACGTCCAGGCCGTGTCGCCGGAGACCAGAGCGATCGAATCCGGCTGCAGACGTGCCTGCTCTGCGAAGAGCGAGTGGACCGTGCCGTCCACCGCGGCACTGGCGCGCTCTTGGCCTGACCAGCGTGCCAGCAGGGTCCGCTCGCTGTCGCTGAGAATGTCCGCCGCCGCGAGCGGCGCAGCCGGCCTCGCGACCAACTGCTCCAACAGATGCCGCCATCGGTCCAGCAGCAGTTCGATCGTCGTGGCGTCGAACAGATCGGTCGCGTACTCCGCGACGCCGGTCAGTCGTGCCGACCCGTCTTCCTCGTTCCGCTCGGTCAGGCTCAGGAACAGATCGAATCGTGAGGTTCCCAGCAGGACCGGCTCGTGGGAGACCGCGAGCCCCGGCAACGCGAACGCGGGGGCCTCGTTGTTCTGCAGCGCCAGCGAGACCTGGAACAGCGGGTGATGCGCGGTCGACCGGACCGGGTTGAGCACCTCGACCAGGTGCTCGAAAGGAATGTCCTGGTGGTCGTAGGCAGCCAGGCTCGCTTCGCGAACTCGGCCGATCAGCTCCTCGAAGCTGGGGTCGCCCGAAGTGTCGGCGCGGAGTACCCAGGTGTTGACGAAGAAGCCCACCAGATCGTTCAGTGCCTCGTCCGTACGACCCGCGATAGGTGAGCCGATCGGTACGTCGGTGCCGGCGCCGAGCCTCGTCAGCAACGCGGCGAGACTCGCCTGCAGAACCATCGAGACGGTCGCGCGGGAGTCGCGGGCCAACTGCCGGATGCCGGCCGTCAACGGCTCGCCGAACTGGAACCACGACAGGTCGCCGGCATGTGAGGCGACGGCCGGACGGGCCCGGTCGGTCGGCAACCCGACCGCGATCGGCAGCTCGGCCAGCTGGTTCGTCCAGTAGTCGAGTTGCCGCTGGTACAGGCTCTCGGCGTCGTTGCGGTCACCGAGCAGCTCGCGCTGCCACAGCGTGTAGTCCGCGTACTGGACCGGCATTGGCTCCCACTCCGGCTCGCGTCCCTCGCTGCGTGCCTCGTAGGCGGTCACCAGATCGGTGGCCAGCGGGCCGAGCGACCAGCCGTCCGCCGCAATGTGGTGAACAGGAATCATGAACACCGACTCGTCCGCCCCCAGCCGGAACAGCCACGCCCGCAGCGGGATCTCCGAGGACAGATCGAGTGGTTCCGATGCCGCGTCGCGCAGCGCCTGGGCCAGCTGGTCCTCCGTGATATCGCGCTCCTGCCACGGCACCGACGCTTCGGTCGCGGCCAGGACCTGCTGGAACGGATCGCCATCAGCCTCACCGAAGATCGTCCGCAACGACTCGTGACGGGTCACCACGTCCTGGAGCGCCTGGCGGAGAGCGTGGGCGTCGACGCCGCCGCTCATCCGCAGCGCCAGCGGCATGATGTACGTCGCTGACGGCCCCTCGAACCGATGGATGAACCACAACCGCTGCTGGGCGAAGGACACCGGCACCCGATCCGGGCGATCGCGCTTCTCCAACCGCAGCCGGACCTCTGCGTCCTCCGACAGGTACGGCGCCAATCGCGCGGCCGTCGGTGCCTGGAAGACGGCCCGAATCGGAATCTCCACTCCGTGCACGGACCGCACCCGACTGACCAAGCGAGTCGCCAGCAGCGAGTGACCGCCGATGGCGAAGAAGTCGTCGTCGGCCCCTACCCGGCTGAGACCGAGCACCTCGGCGAACAGCGTGCAGAGCGCCTCTTCCTCCGGGGTGGCCGGCGCACGGCCACCGATCGCAGCGATGTAGTCCGGCGCCGGTAGCGCACGCCTGTCCAGCTTGCCGTTCGGAGTGAGCGGTACCGAGCCGATTGCCACGACGGCCGAAGGCACCAGGTACTCCGGCAGCTTCTCCTGGAGATAACCGCGCAGCGTGGTCAGTAAGGTGCCGATGCCGCGTGCGGCAGCCGGGTCGTTGATCGCCGGTCGCTGTCCGGCGGCGCAGACATACGTACCGGTCAGCGCGCGACCGGCGAATTGGCCCGAGGGCGTCAGCACAGCGTCGAACTGGTCGACAGCTTGCGGCGACCACGTCAGCAGAACGTCCCATCCCAGCTCGGTCGCCCATTTCTGGAGGACAGCAGGGTCCAGACCCGGCACACCGGAAGAATCTGTTGCCTCCAGCCCCAATTCACGCGCGGCAGCCGCCTCGTCCGCGAGCCGGGCATTGGGGATACCGGTGACCCGCACGGGGTCATTGCCAGACACCATCTGCTTGAGCCGTTCGAGATCTCCCGGCCAAGAGACGGCCGGCCAACTGCCACCGTCCTTCAATTCATCCACAGACACCTTGTGCAGCACGACCTCGTACCGGTGCCGGGTCAGTTCATTGTGGGCGTCGCCATCCTTCAACCGGATGTCAAGTCCCGCTCCTGCCCGCTCGGCCCAGCGGACGAACCACTCCGGGTCGACCACCAGCTCCTTCTCGAGCAGGACTGCCTGCTCGACGGCCGCACGGGCAAGCCCGGCCCCGGCACCTGGGTGCTGAATCCGATGTACGCCGGTCTGCAGCAACGCCAGCGACGCCCTGCGCCGGATATCGCCGAGCACAATCCGGCCGTCCACCGCGAGCAACTCCCACGCCGAGGCCAGCACCGACTCCAGGTAGGCCTCGTTGGGAAAGTACTGCGCGACGGAGTTCACGATCACCGTGTCGAACGTGCCCTCTGGTAGCCCGCTGACATCATCAGCCGGCTGGCACCGCAGTTCGACCTGGTCCGCGAGACCGGCCTGCGTGACCTGCTGCTGCAGCCGGTCGATGACGGCCGGCGAGAAGTCCGTGCCCCAGTACTCGTCGACGCCGCTCGCGATGTTGGCGAGCAGGAGTCCGGAGCCGACACCGAGCTCGAGCACCCGCCGAGGCGACCAGGAAGTCACTTGCCGCACGGCCGCATCGCGCCAGGCGCGCATCTCCGCCAGCGGAATGGCCTCACCGGTATAGGTCGACTTCCACAGGTCGAAGTCCTCGCCCCACTCCTCGTCGGCAGAGTCGACGTAGGCCTGGTCGTAGACGACCTGCCATTCCTCGACCTGCTGGGCCGCGCCTTCTTCGGTTCGGCTGTCCCGGGCCTCCGGAGTGATGTAGGCGACGAGACGTACATCCCCGGGCTGGTCCTCGCGAGCGATCACCACGGCTTGGCGTACTCCGGCATGGCCCGCCAGCGCGTGCTCGATCTCCGCCGGCTCCACCCGGAATCCACGGATCTTGATCTGCTGGTCGGCACGGCCGACGAACTCCAGTTCACCGCCGACCTTCCACCGAGCCTTGTCGCCGGTGCGATACATCCGCGCACCCGGTACGCCGAACGGGTTCGCCGCGAACCTTTCTGCGGTCAGTCCCGGCTGCCGGTGATAGCCACGAGCAACTCCGGCACCGGCGATCCACAGGTCGCCGGCCACGCCGATCGGCACCGGTTGCAGCGACTCGTCCAGCACGAACACCTGCGTGTTCCCGATCGGCCGGCCGATCGTCGGTGCGACGCCTGCGATCACGTCGGCAACCGTCGACCAGATCGTCGTTTCCGTCGGCCCGTAGAGGTTCGTCACCTCCGCCGCGTGCTTGCAGAGCACCTCCGCCAGCGCCGAGGGCAACGCCTCGCCGCCGGTGAGTACCCGCAGACCGGCCAGCCGCATCGGGTCATGACTGACGAGCATCTGCCACAGCGCGGGAGTAGCCTGCATGACCGTCACGCCGGACTGCTCGATCAGCTCGAACACCACCGACGGCTGTGAGATCTGCTCCTTGTCGGCCAACACGACAGCGGCGCCCGCAAGCAGCGGCAGGAACACTTCCAGCCCGGCGATGTCGAACGAGATGGTCGTGACGGCGAGCTGCCGATCTTCCGGTGACAACTCGAACCGTTCCTGCATCGAGGCCAGGAAGTTCACCAGGGCGCCGTGCTCGATCACCACGCCCTTCGGCGTACCGGTGGAGCCGGAGGTGTAAATCGCGTACGCCGTGTTCGCCAGCGTCACTGGGATCCGCGGATCGTCGTCAGGACAGCCGGTCAGATCCAGCTCGGCCCGCCGCTGCTCATCGAGGACCAGGACGGGCTCGGAGTCCGTTACCACATGCCGGACTCGGGCCTCGGGGTAGTCGGGGTCGATCGGGACGTACGAACCGCCGGCTTTCAGAACCGCCAGTAACGCCACTACCAGTTCCACCGACCGCGGCAAGACGACCGCGACCCGCGACTCAGGCTGGACGCCTTGCTTGATCAGCCAGTGCGCCAATTGGTTCGCACGGCGGTTCAGATCGCCGTATGAGATCGATTCTTCGCCGTACACCAGCGCTACCGCGTCAGGCGCAGACTGCACGCGGCGCTCGAACAACACCGGCACCGTCGCGGGCTCCACTGTCAACGAGGTGCCGTTCCAGCCGCTGACCAGCCGATCCCGCTCCCCCGGGCTCAGTACGTCGACCGCTCCGATCCGCACCGACGGGTCCGCCACCACCTGCTCGACCACTCGGACGAAACGCGCAGCGATTTCCTCCACGGTCGATCGGTCGAACAGGTCGGTCGCGTACTCGATCCCCCCGACCACCGCACGACCGGACTCGTCCGGCGACAGGTTGAAGAACAAGTCGAACTTCGCCGTGCCCGTCGACACCGGCTCCACCGAGACCTCGAGCCCCGGCAGGTCCAGCTCCGGCCGGACGTTGTTCTGCCAGGCGAACATGACCTGGAACAACGGGTGATGAGCCGTCGACCGCTCCGGCCGCAACAGCTCCACCAACCGCTCGAACGGCACATCCTGGTTGTCGTACGCCGCCAGCGCCTTCTCCCGTACGCCGTCCAGCACCGCGCCGAACTCTCGGTCCGGCGCCAGCCGCACCCGCAGCGCCCAGGTGTTCACGAAGAACCCGACCAGGTCGTTGAGCCCCTCATCGGTCCGTCCCGCGATCGGCGAACCGATCGTCAGGTCGTCGCCACCACCCATCCGGTGCAGCAAGACCGACAGGGCAGCCTGGAACACCATCGACACAGTCACTCCGCGAGCCCGCGCCAACTCCTCGACCGCACCCAGAATCTCACCAGGCAGGCCGAACTTCACGGTGCCACCCCGGTAGCTCGCCACCACCGGCCGAATCCGATCCGACGGCAACGCGAGCGGCTGCGGAACGCCCTCCAACTCGCCACGCCAGTACTCAGCCTGGACCGATAACAAGCTCGCCGGGTCGGTCTCGTCACCCAGCAGGTCCCTTTGCCAGAGCGCGTAGTCGGAATACTGGACGGGCAACTCCTCCCACTCCGGTACTACGCCTGCCGCGCGGGCTCGGTAGGCAGCTGACAGATCCCGGGCCAGCGGAGCCATCGACCCACCGTCACCAGCAACATGGTGAATCACCAGCGCCAGAACGAATTCCTCGGACCCACAACGGAAGACGCACGCCCTGATCGGGACATCAGCGGACAGATCGAATCGGTAGCCCGCCACTGAAGCCACCAGTCCGGCTACGCCGTCCGGATCGACGTCGATCACCGGGACATCCAGCCGGACCGCGTCGACTGCCAGGATCTGCTGGTAGGCGTTGCCGTCGGCATCCTCGACGATCAGGGTGCGCAGACTCTCGTGCCGACCGATCACGTCGTGCACGGCGGCCACCATCGCGTCGATGTCCAGCCGGCCTCTGATCCGCAAAGCGGCGGGCAGGTTGTACGTCGCGGACGCGCCTTCGAGACGGTCGATGAACCACAGCCGCTGCTGCGCGTAGGACAAGGGAATCATGGTCGTCATCTACCTTTCAGTCATCCGGCGCAGTGGCTTCCGGACGGAGGCCGACAGGTCCTTGCAGCGCAGCGCCAGCCCGGCGACCGTGGGCGCGGCGAACACTGTTCTGATCGGGATCTCGACACCCAGCACGATGCGTGCCCGGGCGACGAATCGGGTGGCCAGCAGCGAATGCCCACCGAGGGCGAAGAAGTCGTCGTCCACGCCTACGCGCTCGACTCCCAGTACCTCGGCGAACAACCCGCACAACAGCTCTTCCTGCGGCGAGCACGGAGCCCGATAGGCACCGCCGCCGAATTCCGGTCGCGGCAACGCCACGCGATCCAGCTTGCCGTTAGGCGTCAACGGCAGCGCCGCCAGGACGACGATCGCCGAAGGAACCATGTATGCCGGCAACCGGCCGCCTACGACCGCCCGCAACTCCTCGACCACTGGCGCTGAGCCTTCATCGGCTGGCGTCACGTAGGCCACCAACCGCACATCGCCCGGCTGGTCCTCACGAGCGATCACCACGGCCTGACCGACCGCAGGGTGGCCGGCCAGTGCGTGCTCGATCTCTGCCGGTTCGACGCGGAAGCCGCGGATCTTGATCTGGTGATCGGCCCGGCCTACGAACTCCAGCTCCCCGGCGGTGCTCCACCGGACCTTGTCGCCGGTGCGGTACATCCGCGCCCCGGGTACGCCGAACGGGTTCGCCACAAACCGCTCAGCCGTCAGCCCCGGTCGGCCGTAGTACCCACGAGCCACTCCGTCACCGGCAATCCACAGATCGCCCGGGACGCCGGCGGGCACGGGCTGCAGAGAGTCGTCCAGAACGAAGACCTGGGTGTTCCCGATCGGATGGCCGATCGTCGGAGACACGCCGGGCACCACGTCCGCGACGGTCGACCAGATCGTCGTCTCCGTCGGCCCATAGAGGTTCGTCACCTGGGCCGCGTGTTTGCCCACCGCCTCGGCGAGCGGCGCCGGTAACGCCTCGCCGCCGGTGAGTACCCGCAGGCCGGCGAGACGAGCCGGGTCGTGGGTGACGAGCATCTGCCACAGTGACGGGGTCGCCTGCATGATCGTCACGCCGGACCTCTCGATCAGATCGAAGACGACCGACGGCTGCGCGACCTGTTCCTTGTCGGCCAGAACGACCCCGGCTCCCGCGAGCAGTGGCAGGAACAGTTCCAGCCCGGCGATGTCGAACGCGACTGTCGTGACCGCGAGGAGCCGGTCATTCGAGGTGAGCTGGAACCGGTCCTGCATGGACACCAAGAAGTTCACCAGCGCGCCGTGCTCGATCACCACGCCCTT
The DNA here is from genome assembly GCF_014217565.1 of Kribbella qitaiheensis. Classification (NCBI taxonomy): domain Bacteria; kingdom Bacillati; phylum Actinomycetota; class Actinomycetes; order Propionibacteriales; family Kribbellaceae; genus Kribbella; species Kribbella qitaiheensis. The sequence continues at coordinate 659,304 of NZ_CP043661.1, read as the reverse complement.
CGGCGTACCGGTCGAGCCGGAGGTGTAGATCGCATAGGCCGTGTTCGACAGGGAGACCGCGACCTGCGGATCCTCGTCGCTGCAACCCGCCAGCTCTGCCTCGGCCAGCCGTTGCGCGTCGAGAACGAGGACGGGTTCGCAGTCCGACACCACGAACTCCACTCGCGCCGCAGGATAGTCCGGGTCGACCGGTACATAGGAACCGCCGGCCTTCAAGACGGCGAGCAGCGCGACAACCAGGTCGATCGATCGCGGCAGCAGCACAGCGACTCGCGCTTCGGGCTTCACACCCTGCTCGATGAGCCAATGCGTCAACCGATTGGCTCGCCGGTTCAGTTCCCCGTAAGACGCGGACTCCTCGCCGTAGCTCAGCGCGATCGCCTCGGGCGCGTTCTGCGCCTGCCGTGCGAACAGCGCCGGCACCGTCGCCGGCCCGACGTCCACCGCCGTGTCGTTCCACCCCCTGATCAGCCGGTCGCGCTCCCCCGAGCTCAGGACGTCGACCGTCCCGACCCGGATCGCGGGATCTGTCACAACCTGTTCGACGACCCGGACGAACCGCTCCGCGATCTGCTCCACACTCGCGCGGTCGAACAGGTCGGCCGCGTACTCGATGCCACCGACCACCGCCCGGCCGGAGTCGTCCGGTGACAGGTTGAAGAACAGATCGAACTTCGAGGTCCCGGTCGTCACCGGCTCCACCGAGACGTCGGCACCCGGCAGGTCCAGCTCAGGCCGAACATTGTTCTGCCACGCGAACATCACCTGGAACAAGGGATGGTGCGCCGTCGACCGCTCTGGCCGGAGTAGCTCAACCAGTCGCTCGAACGGCAGATCCTGGTTGTCGTACGCCGCCAGCGCCTTCTCCCGTACGCCGTCGAGCACCGCCTCGAATCCACGCTCCGGGACAAGTTGGACCCGCAGTACCCAGGTGTTCACGAAGAACCCGATCAGGTCGCTCAGCCCGTCGTCGGTCCGCCCGGCGATCGGAGAGCCGATCGTCACGTCATCGCCACTACCAAGGCGATGCAGCAGAACTGCCAGCGCCGCCTGGAAGACCATCGAGACCGTCACCCCGCGGGCGCGGGCCAACTCCTCCACACCGGCCAGGACCTCGCCGGACAGCGTGAAGTCGACGATCCCGCCCCGATAATTCGTGACCGCCGGCCGCGACCTGTCGGTGGGCAACGGCAACGGCTGAGGGATACCCTCCAGCTCACCGCGCCAATAGCCGGCCTGCATCGACAACAGGCTGCCTGGGTCAGACTCCTCCCCCAACAATTCTCTTTGCCACAAGGCGTAGTCGGCGTACTGCACTCGCAAGTCCGCCCACGCCGGTACGACGCCACCGACACGAGCGCGATACGCCACCGACAGATCCCGGGCCAGCGGCGCCATCGATCCACCATCAGCTGCGACGTGGTGGATCACCAGCACCAGGACGTGCTGATCCACACCACTCTGGAACACGCACGCCCGCAGCGGGAGGTCCAACGACAGGTCAAACCGGTAGCTCGCCGCCGACGAAACGGCAGCCGCTTCGGCATCGGGCTCGATCCGCCCTCGGTCCTCCCAGGACAGCTGAACATCCTGTGGGTCGATCACCAACTGATAGGGAAGACCGTCGATCTCACCGAAGACGGTTCGAAGAGCCTCGTGCCGGGTCACCACGTCACCCAGCGCCGCACGCAGCGCGGCCGTGTCGAGCTCCCCGCTGAACCGCAGCAACTGCGGAATGTTGTAGGTCGACGACGGCCCCTCGAACCGGTCGATGAACCAGAGCCGCTGCTGCGCAAAGGACAGCGGCAGCGGATCCGGCCGAACCGCCGGCCGGAGATCCAGCCGGGCACCAGTTGAGCTGCTCAGTTCCGCGGCCAGACCAGCGACCATCGGTTGGGCGAACACCGCCCTGATCGGGATCTCCACCCCCAACACGGTCCGGGCTCGCGCGACCAATCGCGTCGCCAACAAGGAATGCCCACCCAGCGCGAAGAAGTCATCGTCCACTCCGACTCGCTCGACTCCGAGCACATCGGCGAACAACCCACACAACACTTCCTCCTGCGGCGTGCTCGGAGCCCGATAGACCCCGCCCTCGAACTCCGGCTCCGGCAGCGCCGAGCGATCCAGCTTCCCGTTCGGTGTCAGCGGCAACGCCGCCAGCACGACAACCGCCGCCGGCACCATGTACGCCGGTAGCCGCGACCCGACCAACGCCCGCAACTCCTCGACCACCGGGGCGGCGTCCTTGGACTCCGGAGTCACATAGGCGACCAAGCGCACATCGCCCGGCTGATCCTCTCGTGCGATCACCACGGCTTGACGCACCGCGGCGTGGGCGGCGAGCGCGTACTCGATCTCGGCCGGCTCGATCCGGAAGCCACGGATCTTGATCTGGTGGTCGACCCGTCCGACGAACTCCAGCTCACCCTCGGGGGTCCACCGTGCCTTGTCGCCGGTGCGGTACATCCGCGCCCCGGGCTCGCCGAACGGATTCGGTACGAACCGTTCTGCGGTCAGCCCGGGCAGCCCGTAGTACCCGCGAGCCACGCCGGAACCCGCGGAGTACAGCTCGCCAAGGGTCCCGGGCGGCACTGGCTTGAGGCCAGGTCCGAGTAGGTAGAGCTGCATGTTGCCGAGCGGTCCGCCGATCGGCAGACTGGCGCCCTGGGTCCATTCCTGGCCCGGCTCCAGCGTGAAGGCCGTCGTGTAGAACGTCTCGCTCGGGCCGTAGGTGTTGATGATCCGGAGGTCTGGCAGAACTGCCCGCGCCCGCTCGATCAACGCGGTCGTCAGCACCTCACCTCCGAGGACAACGGTGCCGACCTCGAGCCGTGCCCCGACCTGATCGACGAGTTCGGCAAAGGCGGAGGGGACGGTGCTGATCACGCCGCCCCTCCAGCGGTCACGTTCACCGACCACCAGCACGTCTCGGACCAGCTCGACACAACCACCCGAGCAAAGCGTGGCGAACAGCTCCCAGACCGAGATGTCGAACCCGACTGAGGTGCCCGACAACAACTTGGACCCGAGTGGTTCGGCCAGGTAGTCGCACATCCGGAGTACGGAGTTGACGAGCACTCGCTGGGTTTGGGCGACGCTCTTGGGCGTGCCGGTCGTGCCGGAGGTGGTCAGCACGTACGCGAGGTTGTCCGAACGCAACGGCCGGATGCGATCGAGATCGGTGGGGTCGCTGTCGCGTCCCCCGGCAGCGCTGAGCACATCTTCCAGATACAGCCACGGTACGTCGGTGTCCGGGATGAGCGCGTCGGTCTCGGCGTCCGTGACGAGGAGCATCGGCCGGGTCGAGGCGAGCGCGGTGGCGACTCGCTGGCTGGGGTAGTTCGGGTCGACCGGAAGGTACGCGGCACCCGCCTTGACGACGCCGAGCAGTCCCACCAGAAGCTCGACCGTGCGCGGGAGTGCCACGGCGACGACCGAGTCAGGCCCGACGCCTCGATTGATCAACTCGTGCGCGAGCAGGTTCGCCTGCCGGTGCAGCTCCCGATAGGTAAGCGACCGACCGACCGCTTCGACGGCAATCGCGTCTGGAGTCCTCAATGCCTGCTGCACCAGGAGGTCTGGAACGGTCACATCCGGCAGATCGACGGCAGTGTCGTTGACCACCCGGATCAGATGGTCGCGCTCGTCCTCGGCCAGCACGTCGATCTCACGCACAGCCGTCCGGGGATCGGCGGCCAACTGCTGCAGAACGCGGCTCAGTCGTGCCGCGATCCGGCCTGCGCCGACCTCGTCCAGTACATCGCGTTGGTACTGGAAAGTCAGCCGCAACTGCGGGTCGGCAGCGGCCAGCAAGGTGAGGGCGTAGTGCGTCGACGCGTGCGGGCGGATGCCCGTCACCACGATCCCCGAGGACGCGGTCGCCTCGGTGAGGCCGGCGCGGTCGACGGGGAAGGATTCGAAGACGACCAACGTGTCGAAGAGAGTGCTCAACCCGGTCGACCGCTGGATGTCCCCCAGCCCGTACTGGTTGTGGTCCAGCAGCGCCGCCTGCGCGTTTTGCACCCGGTTGAGCAACTCCGCCAGGGAATCACCCGGAGTGCACCGGACCCGCACGGGCACGGTGTTGATGAAGAGGCCAATCATCGCGTCGACACCGTCGAGGTCGGCGGGTCGGCCGGCGACCGTCGTACCGAACAGGACGTCATCTCGGCCGGTGAGTTCGGCCATCACCAGTGCCCAGCCGACTTGAACCACCGTGTTCAGGGTGACGCCGACCTCGGCCGCGCGCTGCGAGAGCAGAACGGCGTTCTCGGCAGACAGCGAGACATCGAGCTGGCCGACCCCGCCGATCGGAGCAACCAGCTCCGGCGCGGTGATCGCCGCCGACAGCAGAGTCGGCTCCTGCAGCCCTTCAAGCTCCTTGGCCCAGGCACGCGCCCCGGCTTCGCGGTCATAGCGGGACAGCCAGTGGAGGAAGTCCCGGTAGCTTCGCCCGGCTGGCACCGCTGCGGCGTCGACGCCGTACAGGCGGATGAGTTCCTGCATGATGAGCGGTAGCGACCAGCCGTCGAAGAGGACGTGATGTGCGGTCAGCACCAACTCGGCTCGGTCCGGCTCCAGTATGACCAGGGTGAACCGCAGCAACGGCGGCACGGCCGGATCGAAGTGGGTGTCTCGCTCCTCGGCGAGGATCCGCTCGAACTGGTCGTCACGGTCGGTCGCTCCGCGGAGGTCAACGGATCGCCACGGCACCTGCAGACCGTCGACCGGCACCTGCACCTTGTCGCCGGTGAAGATCGGCACGAAGGCCGTGCGGAGGTTCGGGTGCCTGTCGAGCATGGCCTGTGCCGCTGCCTGCAGAGCAGCTGGTTCAACCCGGCCGGCCAGGCGGAACACGAACTGGGTCTGGTACGCGTCGAACGCCGTACCGGCGAGCATCGAGTGGAACAACAAGCCCGACTGCAGCGGAGTCAAAGGCCAGACATCGGCGATGTCGCCGTACCGGTCCTGCCAGGTGTTCAGCTCCCGTTGGGTGACGGCCACGAGGGACACGTCGGACGGGGTGATCCCCCTGCCGCCGTTCTGCACGTTTTTGGCCAGCCCTTGCAAGGCTGCGACCCACAGCTCGGCCAACTGGTCGACCTCGTCCTCGGCGATGACACCGGCGGCGAAGGTGAAGAGCGCGGTGAGCTGTTCCCCTTCCGCGCCGGTGGTGACGACCGCGTTCAGCTCCAGCGCCGACAGCAGTGGCATGTCCGGTGATGGGGTGGCGACCAACTCCGGGCGTTCGGGAGCCAGCGGCCAGCCACCATCGAGCGAGTCGGCGAAGGCGAACCGTCCCAGATAGTTGAAGCCGATCTCGTCCGCCGGATATTGCCTGAGAACCGCGGCCGTTTCGGGATTGGCGAACCGCAGCAGGCTGTAGCCGATGCCCTTGTCCGGTACAGCGCGGAGCTGTTCCTTGACTGCCATCAGCGCGGTGGCCGCGGCCTTACCGCCGCTCACCGCGTCGGCGATGTCGATCTTCGAGACATCCAGTCGCACGGGATGCAGCGTCGTGAACCAGCCGACCGTCCGGGACAGATCGGCTCCGGGCGCAACCTCCTCTTCGCGACCGTGACCCTCCAACCGGATCACCGCGGCGTCGGCACCGCGGCCTGCGCCCTGGCGCTTGCGCAGCGCGAGGACCAGCCCGGCGAGCAGGACGTCGTCGACGCCACAGCGGAAGGCCGTTGTGACCGAGTTGAGCAAGGTCGAGGTGAGTTCGACGGGGACCTGAACCCGGATTGTCTTCGCCGTCTCGGTGAGGTCGACGTCCGGATCCAGTGGACGGCTGCCGACAGGCATCGTCGGCCCCTCGAGTACGTCCTTCCACAGCGCGAGTTCGGCAGTCCTCGCGGGACGCATCGCTTCCTCGTCGAGGGCATGCAGCCAACGCCGCACCGACGTGGTCACGGCCGGAAGGGCCAGCTCGGTCCCCGCGCGGGCCGCTCGCCAAGCTGCTGCCAGATCTGGCAGCAGCACTCGCCAAGAGACACCGTCGACGATCAAGTGATGGGCGGCCAGCAGAAGTCTGGCCGGCCCTCCATCGGCGGCCTCGAACCAGACGGCCTGCAGCATGATCCCGGCGGCCGCATCGATCCGCCGCACTGCGGCCGCGGCTTCGGCTTCCAGCCGCGCAGTCCATGAGCCCGAATCCCAGTCACCGTCCCACCGCACCCGGGTCAGCAACTTTTCCGCATCGATGGTTCCAGCCGGGCGAACGACGAGACCGCCGTCGGCCGGCCACGCGCGCAGGATGTCGTGGCAGTCGAGAAGAGAGCCCAAAGCAACGACGAGTTCTTCGCCGGTCACCTCGGTTGGCACCTGCAGCAAGAGCCACTGAGTCAATCCGTCGAGACCCGGGCCACGCTCGGCCACCAACCTGGCCATCGGAGGCAGCGGCATCCAGCCGACCCCGCCACCATCGAGCTCATCGAGCACCTGGTGCTCGGCTTGCTGACCGACGCCTTCGGCGAGCGCGGCCACCGTACGGCGCTCGAAGACGTCGCGCGGACTCACCACCAAGCCACAGGCACGAGCCCCAGAGACCACCTGGATGGCCCTGATGCTGTCGCCACCGATGGTGAAGAAGTCGCTGTCAAGACCGACTCTGGCCAGCCCGAGCACCTCGGCGAAGACCTCCGCCAGCGCCCGCTCGTCCGACGTACGGGGTGCCCGGAACGGCTCCCCCGCGAACTCCGGTGCCGGTAACGCCGACCGGTCGAGCTTGCCGCTGCCGGTCAACGGGAGCCGGTCGAGGAACACGAACGCCGCGGGGACGAGATGGCCGGGAAGGCGGGCAGCGAGGAAGGTTCGCAGCTCGCCCGCGGTCAGCCCGGCCCGGAAGTCGAGGTCCCCGTCTGCGTTGCCGATCCCGCCGGCAGCGACCGGGATCACGTAAGCGACCAACTGAGCGCCATCGGCAACGTCACGGGTCTCGCGTGCGATGACGGTCGCCTGGGCCACCCCGCCATGCTGGGTCAGCGAAGCCTCGATCTCGACCGGCTCTACCCGGAAGCCACGGACTTTCACTTGCTGATCCGCCCGGCCACCGAACTCCAGCTCGCCGTCCGCGTTCCAGCGAGCAAGGTCGCCGGTGCGGTACATCCGCGTGCCCGCCGCCCCGAACGGGCAGGGGACGAAACGCTCCGCTGTCAACACCGCCCGGCCGTTGTAGCCACGGGCAAGCCCCTCGCCGGCGATGTAGAGGTCACCGGTCACGCCGGGCGGCACCAGCCGCAGCGAGCTGTCGAGTACATAGAGCTCGGTGTTCCAGATCGGTTGGCCGATCGGCACGACTGTTGCCCCGGGCACGCACTCCCAGGACGTCACGTCCACGGCGGCTTCGGTCGGCCCGTAAAGGTTGTACAGCGGGACCCCGCCTACGACCTGATGGAACCGCTCGGCCAAGTCCGGCGGTAGTGCTTCACCACTGCAGACCACCCGGCGCAGGCTGCTGACGGACGCTGTGTGCTCCACCCGCAGGAACTCGGCCAGCATCGAGGGTACGAAGTGCAGGGTGGTCACCTGCTCCCGGTCGATCAGTTCGGCCAGATAGAACGGGTCGCGCTGCCCGTCCGGCCGGGCGACGACCAGGGTCGCTCCGGTGATCAAGGGCCAGAAGAATTCCCAGACCGAGACGTCGAACGACGACGACGTCTTCTGCAGCACCCGGTCGGCGGCGTCGAGCCCGTACTGGTCCTGCATCCACAGCAGGCGGTTCACGATCGCGGCGTGCGACACCACGACGCCTTTCGGGCGTCCCGTCGAGCCGGACGTGTAGATCACGTATGCGGGGTTCGAACCCGCTACCGGTACGTCCAACACCGGCCCGTCGTCGAGGTCAACGCCATCGATCACCAACGGGGTGGTGTCCGTTTGCGGAAGCCTGTCGGCCAGTGCCTGAGTCGTGAGCAGCAGAGCCGGGTCCGCGTCATTCAGCATCATCTCGATGCGGGTATCGGGGTAGTCCGGATCGACCGGCAGGTAGGCGCCACCAGCCTTCAGGATCGCGACCAGCGCGACGACCAGTTCGAGCGAACGCGGGATCGCGACCGCAACGAACTCCTCCGGACCGGCGCCCTCAGCGGCGAGCAACCGCGCGAGCCGGCCACCTCGCTCGGCCAGTTCGCGATAGGTCAACGACGTGTCCTCGAACCGAACGGCCACAGCGTCCGGCGTGGCCGCCGCCTGCTGGTCGAGCAGCTCCGTCAGCGTGCTGCCGGACCTGCTGACCTGTTGCCCGCGCGAGGTGGCGAGAACCTCCGCGCGCTCGGTGGCATCGACATCGGTGAGATCCGCGACCTCGGCCCGCGGATCTGCCATCGCGATTTCGAGGAAGGCGGCGAACCTGTCGGCCAGGGCAGCCACATCTCCGCCGGAGTAGAACGCGGCAGGTGCGTCGAAGCGGACGTAAAGGTCGCTACCGGGCTGTCCGTCGTCGTAGGTGGAGACCATCACCTCGTCCAGGGCGCCGAACGCACCGCCCACGAAGCGCGCCCGGCAGTCGCCGAGCTGGAGCCCTTCGATCTGAGGGATCACGTTCACAATCGGCCCGAACGGACTCCTGGCGGCACCCGCCTGACCGGTCGCTCGCTGAATGAGCGACAGCTGGTGGGTTGCGTGCCGAAGCAGTGACCGACGTTCCCCGACGATCGCTTCGGCCAGTTGGGCCAGCGTCCCCCGGCGCGGGATCTCGACCCGCAGCGGAAGGATGTTCGACAGCAACCCGGGGGCTCGCCGCGTCGCGGCCAGTCGGTTGTTGACGGTGAACGAGAACAACGGCCGCGAACTGTCGGACAGACTGCCGAAGAAGGCCACCGAGGCGGCAACGAGCAGGTTCGCCACCGAACTTCCCGACGAGTCGGCTGCCGCGGCCCACTGCTCGGCGACCGCGGCCGGGACGGCACGCGTCGCGCTGATCATGCCGAGCGGCTCGGACAGGTCGTCCCAGCCACGCACCTCGTCCGCGATCTGGATGCTGTCGGTAACTTTCGGTGGCAGTACGCCGGCGGGCAACCGGGCCGGCGCCGATTCGGCCGCCAGGTAAGCGACCCAGAACTCCTCGTCCTTGGTGAACCGGGAGGACGCCCGGTAGTCACTGTCCTTGTCGACCGCGACGGCGACCTCGGCAACTGGCAGGGCTGGAGCCGGTTGGCCGGTGTTCAGCGCCGTGTAGAGCTCCGCGACCCGTTGCGACAGGAGGTTGATGACGCCGAACGCGTCGGTGACGATGTGGTGGAAGACCAGCACCACCAGGGACCGCGTCGAGCTGAGACGGACCGCGCCCAGCCGCAGCAGAAGATCCCGGGCCAGATCGAACTTCCGGCTGACCTGAGCACGGACGAAGTCGTGGGCGTCGGCCGACGGATCGCTGACGTCACTGACATCGAGGAAGAAGGGCGACCACTCGCCCGGGTCCCTGGCCACCTGCCGGACCTGCGTGTCGTCGCGCACGAAGCTCACTGTCAGCGGGCCCACCTCGGCCACCGCACGCCGCAGCGCCACTGCCAGAAGATCCGGATCGAGATCGCCCGCCACATCCCAGATGATGGCCACGTTGTTCGGCTGGTCGGGGGCCAGTTCCTGCGCCAGGTACATCGCTTCCTGCGCTGGCGTCACACCCCAAGAACGCATACGGACAACTCCTACTCAGGTCGCCTGAAAGAGCATGTGGCGTTCCCGAGTCTCGTAACGGCACCGAGATGGGTCAACCGGCCTGACAGACCTGCGCCAGAATCACGAACCACTAGCCCGAGTGGCCTTATCTGATCAAATATAAAGTGCCGGCGCGGCATTTTCTTCGCACTGGAATAAACATGCCGGGATATGCAGCTATCGATCGCCACGCGCGTCGACAGGACTCGATTTGGTGCAATACGGCATGATCGACAACGGGCCGTCGGGACGATGGCCCGGAATGGCTGGGCCCTGACCCTGGTTCTTGGACACGCTGAATCCAGCCATGTGCTGGGGAAGCGAGATGATCAGGACCATGGCCCGCAAGAACTACTCCGAGGAGTTCCGTCGGCAGGCCGTTGACTTGTACGAGTCCACTCCGGGAGCGACGCTGCGCGGGATCGCAGCCGATCTCGGGGTCGAGCGGGCGACCCTGGCACGCTGGGTCGACCTGTACGGGACGGACAAGAAGACGACCGCCGACGGCAGCACCATCAGCAGTTCGTCCAGGCCCCGTCGGCGTGAGACGCCGACCGGTGCTGGACCGGAGTCGCCGGAGGCGAGGATCGCCCGGCTCGAGGCCGAGAACGCGCAGTTGCGGGCGGAGCAGGCCAAGCTCACCACCGAACGGGAGATCCTGCGCCAGGCGGCCAAGTATTTCGCCGGGGAGACGAACTGGTGAACCGCTTCCAGTTCGTCGCCGACCACTCCACCACCTCCTGCCTCGGCTGGGGCGTGAAGCGGCTGTGCATGCTCGTCGACATCGAGCGTTCGTCGTACTACGCGTGGCTGAAGGCCGCCCCTGCCCGCGCCGAGCGGGCCGAGGCCGACGCAGCGTTGGCGGTACGGATCCGGGCCGTCCACGACGACGACAAGACCCAGGGTGCTCCGCGGATCACCGCCGAACTCAACGACGGCGCAGACGCCGGTGAGCGGGTGAACCACAAGCGGGTCGCCCGGGTGATGCGCGAGCACGGCATCGCCGGCTACCGGCGCCGCCGCAAGGTCCGCACCACAATCCCCGAGCCAGCCGATCAGAAGGTGCCCGACCTGCTGAAGCGGGACTTCACCGCCGACGCCCCGAACCAGCGCTACGTCGGCGACATCACCTACCTACCACTTGCCGACGGCAACAACCTGTACCTGGCAACGGTCATCGACTGCTACTCCCGCCGGCTGGCCGGCTGGGCTGTCGCCGACCACATGCGCACTGAACTGGTCGAAGACGCCCTCAAAGCCGCCGAACTCACCCGAGGCAGCCTGGCCGGATCCGTGTTCCACAGCGACCACGGATCGGTCTACACGTCGAAGGACTACGCCAACCTCTGCAACGCCCTCGGCGTGACCCAGTCCATGGGTGCGGTCGGCACGAGCGCCGACAACGCACTCGCCGAGTCGTTCAACGCGACCCTCAAAAGAGAGGTCCTCCAAGACCACAACTCCTGGCCCGACGAGGCCACCTGCCGCCGCGAAGTGTTCCGATGGGTCACCCGCTACAACACCCGCAGGCGACACTCCTGGTGCCGCTACCACTCCCCGAACACCTACGAAACCCTCTACCCCGCTACGCTCCCATCAGCGGCATAATCCACCACCCGTGTCCACGAACCGGGGGTAAGGCCCGCTGGCGCCGTATGGTGGACGGCACCATCCGAAATTCACTGGGGAAGGAGGTCTGCGAAGCTTTCAACGATCTGATCAGGTTGACCAGGCTGCTACAGCAGGTCGTTCTTTGTATACGCAACCAAGGGCGTGGGGCCCAAATGCGCCAGGGCACAATGATGCCACTGCATTGCGAGGCAACACTCGGCATCCCTGATTCAAACACTTGCACATCTCTCTGAGTAGATCATTTGAAGTGATCTTTTTTGCAACTACTTCAAGTACGGACCGCCCGAACCATCTCCGTATATTTGAACCTTGGGGGATCTTTTGCCCAACCACTCGAGAACCGCGGTGAAATTTGTTAGATGGCCGATCGAAGAGGAGGTGCGTTCCCATTGCAAGAACGAGGGAATTCCGTGCCTGCTGGTCGTCGAAGCAGGGGTTGAACCGCCCGTCTGCAGTGACCCCCGGGAGGACTGGGTACGCCCGCCCATCTCCCGGTCGGATCTCGACGCCCGCGTCGAGGCCCTGTTCACCAGGGTGTACGGCTCGCGTGTCCCCCGGCTGGACTCCGTGGGCACCTTGTACTTCGACGACCAGCTGGTCACCATCTCGTCAGCGCAGATCAAACTGATGGAACTGTTCGTCGAGCGGTTCGGCGAAGTCGTGTCGAGAAACGAACTGTCGCAGCGTCTCAACGACTGCACCTCGGCCCCGACCCGCAACTCGCTCGACCTGCACATCATGAGGCTGCGGCGCCGGCTCGGCGACGTGAACCTCGCGATCAGGACGGCCTGGGGGCAGGGCTACGTCCTCGAAGCACCTGAGGCATAGGCACCGCCAGGTGTGCTCCGGCATCCTGCGGCGCACACCGGATGTTCACCGGGGACCATGGCTACCTGCCAGCCATGGTCCCTCGTTCATCTCCCGGCCACCGCGGTGAGGTGCCCAACTCAAGTTGGCGTGCCGCTGGGGACGAGGGCTTGGTGAACTTCCCCGCGGAGCCGGCGAAGTTCAGGGAACGGAAGGTGGATCCGGCTGGCGATGTAGCCCGCTCCGGAACTGCCCGCGGTGCCGGGCTGTTCGCCGAGCATCGCCGAGATCATCCCGAGGTGGGCGATCTTCCACCGCCAGAAGCCGTTCCCGATGTCGATCAACGCCTCCGCGACCCGGTGCAGTACGCCAGTGCTCGCGCCGAGCCGGCAGACGGTGCCGACGGACATTCCCTGGGCCGCGACGTAGCCTTCGAACGCGGCGAACAAGCCATCCGGCCGCTCGTCGTTGCCGAGCAGATCATCCAGTTGATGGAACTGCTGCGACTGAGCGCCACTCGCGGTGCCCAAATGTGGCCGGAACTCCGCGAAGTGCCGCAGGGGCATCTTTTCCAGCGCCACCAGCTGATCGTGGAGCAGACCCATCAGACTGCTGACCCGGTCCAGGTACTCCACGCTCAGGTTGGCGTCGGGGTTTCCGTAGTCCGGACGCAGCGCGTCGGTCGCCGCGAGCAGGTCGACGATGATCTGCTTCAGCCAGATCTCGGATGCCTGGTGGGCGACGATAAAGAAGTGCTCGGCGAGCACGACCTCGCGATCCGCCGTGTTGGAGGTTCGGGGCTCCTGCATGGACAGCAGCTTGTCGAGCTGCAGATAGTCGGCGTAGGTGAGGCTGGCCATGGCGCTACCGGACGTTCCGGTCCTGGACGAAGGCCAGTAGTTCGGCCACGCCGGACTTCAGTACCTCGGGATCGACGCAGAAGGCGATCCGGACCAGGTCGCCGGCCTTCGCGTCGGTCTCCATCGCCACGAGTGCTCCCCGGTCGTCAAGCTGCGGGCGCAGCCCGAAGCCCGATCCCGGTACCACAGCAACACCGCGCTCCTCGAGCAGCTGGGCGGTGAAGTCTTCCGCCGACAGACCCGTGCAGCTGATGTCGAGCATCGCGTACCACCCACCGGCCGGTAGCTCACGCAACAGTCCGGCGTCGCGGAGCGCGGGCAGCACCTCGTCCCGGTTCTGCTGCACCAGCTTCCGGTTGACCTCCGCCGCCGCGGGCATCTGGAGCGCCGCGATTCCGCCGTACTGAACCGGGGTCGGCGGGGCGATGATGCCCGCCTCCTGGACCACCCGCAGGGCGGCGGCGGCCGCATCGGTCGCCGTCACCACGTAGCCGAGCCGGTACCCCGTCATCGCCAGGCTCTTGGAGAAGGTGAAGACGCTGTGCACTATGCGCTGGTCGTCGGGAAGGTCGCGCTCCATGCTGGCCATCGACACATGGTTGCCCTCGTACACAAAGTGCTCGTACGCCTCGTCACTGATCAGCTGCCAGCCGCGTTCACGGCCGAGCGCGAGTAGAGCTCGCAGCCGGTCCGCATCCATCACAGCACCGGTCGGATTGGACGGTGAGTTCACCAGCAGGATGCGCGTGTTCGGCCCCGATACGGCAGCGATGGAGTCGGGGTCCGGGAAGTGCGATTCGTCCAAGGCGTAGAAGATAGGACGCAGACCGGCGAGCAGGGCCTGCTGCACATGAATCGGCCAGTGCAGCTCAGGCAGCAGAATCTCGGTACCCGGTTCGGCCATGGACAGCAGCAGCGCTGACAATCCCTGACAGGAACCCGGGGTGACGAAGATCCTCGAGATGGGTGTGTCGAGGCCGTTCTCCAGGTCCAGCTTCGTAGCCAGTCCGCGCCGCAACTCCGCCAGCCCCTCGACGTCGGTGTACGACGTCCGGCCGGCCCGCTGCGCGTCGGCAATCGCCTCGGCGACCTCCGCCGGTGGGGTGAAATAGGGCTCACCGACATGGAGTCTGATCACCGGTGAACCGGTGGCCAGTTCCCTGGCGTCGGCAGCGCGGAAGATCTCGTGGAGCGACGACGACGGAATCGCGGTCGCAACAGGTGGATGGCTCATCGCTTCGGTCCCCAACTCGTAGTCATAGGCGCGGTCGCCTCTCGTATCAGGTCAGTGCGGCGGTTGTCTGCGGCTAGCTGGTGCGGCCCCCGTCCACTGGAATCAGCGCTCCAGTGATCCAGCCGGAGAAGTCGGGATCGAGCAGGTTCGACACCCAGCGGGCGACCTCATCGCCTTCACCGAACCTGGCCATCGGCGTACCGGCCAGCAGGTTTTCGCGGAGCGTGCCGGTCTGCTCCTCAGTCAGGCCGAGCTCCTCCCACATTGGCGTGTCCACCGGGCCCGGCAGGACGGCGTTGATGCGCACCCCGGGTGCCAGTTCGCGCGCCAGTGACCGGGTGAGGCTGTTCAGCGCCGCCTTACTGGCCCCGTAGAACGAGCGTCCCGGCATCGAGAGCACACCCGCTACGGACGACACGTTGACGACCGAACCGGCGTTCTCGCGTAGCTGCGGCAACGCGCAGCGGATCATCGCGGCCGGACCGCGCACGTTCACCGCCCACATCGCGTCCAGTTCGTCCGGATCGATCTCGTCGATCGCCCCGAAGCGGGCCAATCCGGCGTTGTTGACCACCCCGTCGAGCCGGCCGAACCGATCGACTGCACAAGCAATGATCTCCTCGGCCCCACCCGGCGCGCCGACATCGGCCGAGATGATCTGGACCGGTTCGTCGATCCCGTCGGCGGTCTCCTTCAGCGCAGCCTCGCGGCGGCCGGCAATAGTGACCAAGGCGCCGTTGCGGGCCAGGTGCCGGGCGATCGCCCGGCCGATACCAGATCCGGCACCGGTCACGATGATCGAACGTTCCGCGATGCTCACGGCAACGACCTCCGTCGGTGGGCGTCAACGCTGATCTCGGCGAGCACCTCGTCGATCAGGCCGCCAACGTCCTGGAAGACGTGGAAGTGGCCACCCGCGCGACGGCGTACGGAAAATGGGCCGGTGGTGACATCACCCCACTCGGCGAGCTGCTGCTCGTCCACCAGCGGATCCCCGATGCCGTGGTAGCAAAGGACCGGGCAGTCGAGTGACGGCGGCGCGACCGGTGGTTGGTACAGCTCGTTGGTCCTGACGTCCGAGCGCAGTGTCGGCAGCAGCACGCTGCGCAGGTCGGTGTCCGCAGCGATTTCGGGCTCGACTCCCCCGAACCCACACACGATCGACCACAGCTCATCGTCGTCGCGAAGATGAGTGTCGCCTCCACCGGCCAGCCGCGGGGGCGGCGATGCGGAGATCACGAGTTGTAGAGGCGGTACTCCGCTGCGATGCAACGCCAACGCGGTCTCGTAGCCGACCAGTGCGCCGAGACTGTGCCCGAACAGGACCACCGGGGCCGGTTCCAGTGCCAGCAGCTCCGCGCTGATCTGGGCCGCCATCCGGCTGATGTCCTCCACCGCCGGCTCGGCGTACCGGTCACCGCGACCGGGGTACTGAGCAACGACCAGCTCGACCTGCTGCGGCAGCTCGGCAGACAAGCCGGCATAGCTCGCCGCCGACCCACCGGCATGCGGCAAACAGACGAGTCGCATTGCAGGACTGGGGATTGCGGGCGACCGCCGGAGCCAAGCTCGACCAGTACTACGGGCCATGACCTCCACCTCACGCTCAAGCCGACAAGCTCAAATCGGACTTCGAGCGTCGCATTGCCACCCAGGGCCGGGGCCAGAATCTTTCCGCTCTCAGTCACATCGTGAAAGAAGTACGCAAGACACCTCGAACCGGCCGCAGCACCTTGTAACGCTGTCCCGTGCCGTCTGTACCGGCACCTGCCCGAACCCGTGTCCGGTCTGTTTCCAGGAGGCAGAGATGAGCCCCGTCGATCTACTCGAACTGACGGATCACGCGACCTTCGTCGACCATGAGCCACGTGACTACTGGCAGGAGGTCCGGGCCGAGCGCCCCGTCTACTGGCATGAGTCCCCCGGCGAACTGCCCGGCTTCTGGGTCGTCTCCCGACACGCGGACGTCCAGTCGTCGTACGCCAACGCGAAACAGCTGAGCTCGGCCCGCGGAACAGTGCTGGACGTCCTACTGCGAGGCGACGACTCCGCCAGCGGGAAAATGCTCGCCGTCACCGACCGCCCCCGGCACCAGCAGCTGCGCAATCTGATGCTCCGAGCGTTCTCGCCCCGGGTCCTCGGAGCGGTGGCCGAACGGGTCGAGCAACGGACGAGCCGGCTGATCCGCAGGGTGGCCGAGCTGGGATCGTTCGACTTCGCGACCGAGGTCGCCGAGCACATCCCGATGAGCACGATCTGCGACCTGCTGTCCATCCCGGACGGCGACCGCGCGGAGCTGCTCAAGTGGAACAAGCTGGCTCTGTCCTCCGACAGCGCCGAGGTCGACGAGTTGGACGCCCTGGTCGCCCGCAACAACATCGTGCTGTATTTCACGGATCTGGCCAAACATCGCCGCGAGACGCCCGGCGACGACGTCGTGACCATGATCGCCACCTCCGAGGTCGACGGGCGCCTGCTCACCTACGAGGAGGTCGCCCTGAACTGCTACAGCCTCATCCTGGGCGGTGACGAGTCCTCCCGCGTCTCGGCGGTCGGCGCAGTCAAGGCACTGGCCGAGAACCCTCAGCAGTGGGCGAACCTACGGGCCGGGAACGTCGCCCTAGAGGACGCCGTCGAAGAGGTACTGCGCTGGGTCACGCCTGCCATGCACTTCGCCCGTACGGCGCTCACCGATCTGGAGATCGGCGATCAGGCGGTCCGGGGCCGGCGACATCGTCACGTTGTGGAACACCTCGGCCAACGACGACGAGGCCGTCTTCACCGATCCTCGCAGCTTCGATCTCGCGCGGAAGCCCAACAAGCACGTCACGTTGGGCCACGGGCCGCACTTCTGTGTCGGAGCCTTCCTTGGCCGGGCCGAGTTGCGGGCTTTGCTGTCCGCCCTGGCGTCCTCCGTGCGGTCGATCGAACTCGACGGACCGCCCGCACGGATCTACTCCAACTTCCTCTACGGTCACAGCAGCCTACCGACCACCTTCAGCTGACTCAGGCCGCCTTCTCCACTGCGCGGGCCAGCTCGGAGATGGTGGTTGCCTCGAACAACGACCGCATCGGCACCTTGATGCCGAGGTCCTGCCTGATCCGCGCGGCCAGCTTCGTGGCCAGGACAGAGTGCCCGCCGATGTCGAAGAAGTTCTGGTCCGGTGTCACCACCGGCAGATCCAGGATCTCGGCGACGATCGCACAGAGGATCTCGTCGTACGCCATGCCGTCCTGCCAACCGGCTTCCTGCTTCACCGGCTCGCTGCGAGCCGACTCGGTCCGCAGGGCGGCGCGATCGATCTTCCCGTTCGACGTGGTCGGGAGCTGATCAAGCACAGTGACGGTCGACGGGACCATGTGCTCCGGCAGCGACTGGCCGACGTGCAAGCGCAGTTCGCCTGCTGTCACCTCCATCCCCGCGGACGTCGTCACGTAGGCGACCACGCGGGCGTCGGCCAGATCGCCTTCAACCGCGGCGACCGCGAGGTCAACAGCTGGGTGGCCGGCCAATGCGGCCTCGACCTCACCGAGCTCGACCCGGAAGCCGCGCACCTTGACCTGGGCGTCGGCGCGGCCCGCGAACAGCAGTTCGCCGTCCGCTCGGCAAGAGCCCCGGTCCCCCGACCTGTACATCCGGCTGCCGGGCTCGCCGTTCGGGTCGGGCACGAAACGCGTCGCGGTGATTCCGGGTCGGTTGAGATAGCCACGGGCGAGTCCAGGACCAGCGAGGTAGAGCTCGCCTTCTTGGCCGTCGGCGACCATTTGCACCTGGTCGTCGAGGACGTAGACGCTGTCCCCAGTCCAAGCCGTGCCGATCGTGATCTCGTCGCCGTCGTCGATCGGTCCGCTCAGTGTCGAGCCGACCGTCACCTCGGTAGGACCGTAGCCATTGAACATCCGGCGACCGGGTGCCCACTTGCGCACCAACGTCGGTGTACAAGCATCCCCCGTCGACATCACCGTTCCGCCCGGCAGCAAACTCTCCGCATCAGTGACGCTGAGCGCCACCGGCGGCAGGGTCGCATGCGTGATCTCGTATCTGAGCAGGGTTTCACGCAGCGGATCGCCCGGCAGAACGTCATCGGACGAGGCCATCACGAGGGCTGCGCCGGACAGCAGCGCCAAAGTGATGTCCCAGAACGCGGCGTCGAAACTGATCGATGCCCACTGCAGGACCCGATCGCCCGGACCGACGCCGATCCGCTCAGCATGCGTCGCGATCATGTCGGCTGTGCCCACGTGGGTCACCGCGACGCCCTTCGGCGTACCGGTTGAGCCAGAGGTGTAGATCACGTACATCAGATGGGATGCGTACAACGGCGACAGTCGATCGCCGTCCGCGAGGTCGCTGGCTGCCTCTCGCTCGCATTGCGCACGCAAGTCGGGATCATCGACCACGTACTCTGCGAGCTCCGCACTCGGGTTGGCCACCTCGTCCGACCGTACGAGGAGCGCGGGCTCCGCGTCAGTGAGCATGTAGGCGAGCCGGTCGGCGGGGTACGTCGGGTCGAGCGGCAGGTATGCGCCGCCTGCCTTGAGCACGGCCAGTAGGACCGTGATCAGATCGGCCGACCGCGGTACCGCTACCGCCACCAACGAGTCAGGGCCGACGCCCAGCGCGATGAAGCGTCTGGCCAGTTGGTTCGCGCGCACGTTCAGCTCGGCGTACGTCGAAGCGGTGTCATCGAAGATCACCGCCGGCGCATCGGGGAATCGGGCAACCGTCGACTCGAACAACTCCGGAACCGTGGACAAAGCCCAACTCCTTAGCTCAGCGGCGTATAGATGCGTGACCCGTTGCGGATCCTAGGGAAAGAACCTCAGTCGGAACCACCACACTGACAGAAACCGGACAGGGCAACGGCGATTCCCCAACCACACAAGGGACTCCTGTCGCGTCTCTGTCAGCAGGGTTGGCGTCTGGCGCCACATGTCCGACCGTGAAGACCCAGCGTCGTCCGTCATCAATGATGCCTAGCTTGACCGGGAGCTCGACATGCTCGAAGGCTGCGTCCCTTGGCCCGACGAACTCGCACAGAGGTACCGCCGCCAGGCCTATTGGCAGGGGCGGCCTCTCGGAGATCTCCTGCTCGAGACATGCGCCGAGCATGCCGACCGGGTGGCGATCGTCTGCGGCGAGCAACGCCTGACGTACGCCGAGGTGGCCGACCGATCAGACAGGCTGGCGCGGCACTTCGCGGGCCTCGGGATCGGTCCACTCGACCGCGTCGTCGTCCAACTGCCGAACGTGCCGGAGTTCGCGACCGTGGTGTTCGCGCTGTTCCGGCTGGGCGCGATCCCCGTCATGGCGTTGCCCGGACACCGCAAGCACGAGCTCGTGCATCTGTGCTCGCACTCCGGTGCGATCGCCTTAGTCGTCATGAGCGAGTTCAAGGGCTTCGACTACAAGCAGCTCGCGCAGGAGGTCCAGCAGGAGGTCCCCGCCGTCAAGCAGTTGCTGATCGCCGATGAGCTGAGCCTGGACGCCGGCGAGACGGCATACCCGGTGTTGGATCCTTCCGAGCCGGCGTTGTTCCTCCTGTCCGGCGGGACAACAGGCCTGCCGAAGCTGATCCCCCGGACTCACGACGACTACGCATACAACATGCTGGCGACGACCAAGGCTCTCGAGGTCGATGCTTCTTCGACCTATTTGGCGGTGAATCCGGTCGCTCACAACTCCGCCCTCGGCTGCCCAGGGCTGTTCGGAACGCTGCTCGTCGGCGGCAAGGTGGTGCTCGCTTCCACTCCCCGGCCTGCGGAGCTGTTTGAGCTCATCCGCGAAGAACGGGTGACCTTCACGACGCTGGTCCCTGCCACCGTGCGGATGTGGATC
Organism: Kribbella qitaiheensis; assembly: GCF_014217565.1. Taxonomy (NCBI): domain Bacteria; kingdom Bacillati; phylum Actinomycetota; class Actinomycetes; order Propionibacteriales; family Kribbellaceae; genus Kribbella; species Kribbella qitaiheensis. Next base: position 639,269 of record NZ_CP043661.1, on the reverse strand, counting down.
GATCACGCACTTCGTACGCCGGTAGACCTGTCGGGTGTTCATCTTCAGATCGGCAGCTCCAAGCTCACTCCTGGTCAGGCCGAGGAAGCGCGCAAGTACCTGGGCTGCGGACTCAGTCAGTGGTTCGGGGTCGGGGAAGGTCTGCTCACCTACACCCGGCTGGATGATCCGGATGACGTGATCCTCAACACCGAAGGACGCCCGCTCGCCGCCGACGACGAGATCCGGGTTGTCGACGAGGCGGGGCTGGAGGTGGCGGACAACGTCGACGGTGAGCTTCTGGCCCGCGGTCCGTACACGATTCGCGGCTACTACCGGGCCGCGGAGCAGAACAGCGGTTCCTTCACCCCGGACGGATTCTTCCGGACCGGAGACCTGGTGCGACGCGGGCCGGACGGCAACATCGTGGTTGTCGGCCGGCTGAAGGACGTCATCAACCGGGCCGGCGACAAGGTCCCTGCCGAGGATGTCGAGGAGCAGCTCGTCGCGCATCCCGGCGTACGGGACGCGGCTGTCATCGGCGTCGAGGACGCGGTCCTCGGGGAGCGCACCTACGCCTTTGTCGTACTGCGGGACGCGGACCTCAAAACCCCGGCCCTGAAGGCGTTCCTGCGGCAACGAGGTCTGGCCACCTACAAGATCCCGGACAAGATCGAATCGGTCGCCGAGCTGCCACGTACGCCGGTGGGCAAGGCGGACAAGGTCGCGTTGCGCGCCCTGGCCGCCAACCGGACGCCCTGACCAGACCTTCGACACCAACCAGAGGAGTGATCTTGATGGACACCTGGCTGCTCTGCCAGGACGACATGGTGCGGCTGCTCAACGTCGTCGGACGGGACGCGCTGATGCAGCGCATGATCTCGACCCTCGAGGCCGGCTTCACCGAGCTCGGCCACGGCCGCCGGGCCGAGTCGCCCATGCGCACAGGCTTCACCAGAACCGGTGACATCCCAGGCGTCATCGAGACCATGCCACACCGCGACCCCGGACTCGGAGTGACTGTCAAGACGGTCTCCTACAGCCCGCGCAATGTCGCCGACCACCACCTGCCGACCATCCTCGGTACGGTCTCCCGGATCGACGACAACACCGGCCGACTGGTCGCCCTCGCCGACGGCGTCCTGCTCACCGCGCTTCGCACCGGTGCAGCCAGCGCTGTCGCAACGAGACGCCTTGCCCATCCGGACTCACAGGTCGTCGGACTCATCGGCGCCGGCGCTCAAGCCGTCACCCAACTCCACGGACTGAGCCAGGTGATGGACATCAAGCAGGTGTTGGTGTTCGACATCGAAGAGCAGCACGCAAAGAGCTTTCTCAGCCGCGCCGCCTTCCTCGGACTCGACCTGGAATTCGCCTCCCCGGAGCGCGTCCTGGCGGAATCCGACGTACTCTGCACAGCCACGTCGGTCCCTGTGGGCGCAGGGCCCGTCTTTCCGGACGGCGAGCACCGTCCGCACCTGCACATCAACTCACTCGGCGCCGACGAGATCGGCAAAACCGAACTCCCGGTCAGCCTGCTGCGGCGAGCACTCGTCTGCGTCGACCACCGCGAACAGGCCCGCAACGAAGGCGAATGCCAGCAGCTCGCCGAGGACGAGATCGGGCCGTCACTGGCCTATCTGTGCGCGCATCCCGAAGAGTGGGCTCACCATCGCCAGACCCTGACGGTCTTCGACTCCACCGGCGTCGCTTTCGAGGACCACCTCGCCCTCGACGTCATCATGGCGGCCGCGGAAGAGCTCGGGCTCGGCACCAAGATGTCGATCGAATGCCGGCCGGACGACGTACTGGATCCGTACTCGCTGCGTGGCCACGTCCCCGCCGCTCCCCAGCTCACTTTCTGAGACCACGATGGCCGGTCTTCCTCAAGGCCGGCCATCGCCAACAACGGGAGGTGCTGGTGTACAACCCCGCCGCTGGATTCCCTCGGGTCGTCGTCGAATTGGCCTACACCGACGTACCGACCGCGATCGACTGGCTCACCAGGGTGTTCGGTTTCCAAGAGCTACTCCGCCAAACCGTCGACGGCATCGTCCATCACGCCGACCTGGACACTGGCGGCGGCGTGGTCATGCTCGCCAAGGCAGGTGAACGCCTCACCGTCCCGACTACCGGCACACCTGCTTCCGCCCAATTGATCGTCTGGGTCGAGGACGTCGACAAGCACCACGCACACTCGCTCGCCGAAGGCGCTCAAATCCTCCACGAGCCGTGCAACAAACCCTGGGGCCTGCGCCAGTACCTGTCCCTCGACCACGAGAACCACCTCTGGGAATTCACCGAACACCTCCACGACGTCCCCGCCCATGAATGGGGCGCGACCAGCACCTGATCAACCGCACCGCAGATGACCTGTACGAAGCAATGGTCACGCTCACGCCGTGCCGACGACACCGGCCGATTGGGACGCGGACCAAGACACCCCGCTCGAGGAGATCGGCCACCTGGGTCCGACAATGCCGCACCGAGTGCCCCGTCTTCGAAACCTGCGTAAGGTTCGCCGCCACCCAACCGCAGGTTACCGGCGTCCTAGCCTCGGCGTTTCACGGAAATTGGTGCGACACGTGAGGTAAAAAGGCGAAAGCGCCTTGTCTGTAAGGGAAATCGGGCTTGTGGAGAGTCCAGTTGTCCCCGTACAAGAAGGCTTTTTCAGGTGAAGAGTAGCAAGGCGGCAGGTCGGTTCAAGGTGTCGGCGGATGGTAAGGGGCCCCACTGCCTTTAAAGAACTGCTCACCGAGTGAATACGCATGCAGGGTCTCGTCCATCCGCATACCCTCAATGCTCGTAGCAACCTGGCGCGCTGGCGAGGCGAAGCCGGAGATGCAGTGGGAGCCGCAACTGCCTAGAGGAATTGCCCGTCGACTCCCTTCAGGTCTTCGGCCCGGACCACCCAAATGTTCGGATCACCTGCAACAATTTGGCCCAATTGGCGCAGCAAGGCTGGCGACATCGTCGGTGCGGTCACCGCTACCGAAGAACTATTCGCCGACCAGTTGCGATTCCTCGGGGCCGACCACTCCGATACCGTTACGACCCAGGGCAACCTGGCTCACTTTCGCAGCCAGGCGCGGCCTAACTCGTAGGTCCGAGCTGGTGGCAACAGCAGCTCGTCGGCGTACGCGACCCGGCTTGCCCCGCGCGGGTGCCGCCGAGCCACAGCACGACCAGCGCCGTCAGCTCGGGCGTCAACCCCGCAGCCTCGGCCTGAGGCGACCGTCAGCCGTCCGACGATCCGGCCAGCAGATCTTCCCTACGAAACCGGGCACCTTTCAGGTCGAGTATGCTCTCGGCCTATCCGCCTACTGGCAATCTGCAGCGCTGTCAGGAAAGAGTTTGCGACCGCTTCGACACCGCTCGCATCTCGAGGCGTCAAGTGGGCGGCCGTTAATCGACCCCAGATTAGCGAGGTCAGCAAGCAATGCTACCAGTGAGGTTTTCTCACCAGGGTTTGGCGTAGGGGTGAGTGCCGTGGCCTGAGGCAATGTTGTGGTGAAGGTGGCGTGTCCAGCTGGCGGGCGTGGGGTCCGGCCCGATAGGCCGGTTCTCGCCAAAGACACCGCGCCAGGCAGGCAGTTGAAGCAATTAAGTGACTTACTGAACGGCTTACAAAGAACCGGAGCTCGGATTGGACCGGGCCGCTCCTGGTCCGGCCGAGTCTCTGACCGGCAGTTCCGCGTCCATGTCCCGGATCCGCGGACCAGCTACAGGGGTCACGACGAAGGATGGCCACAGGACTCTGAGGTGTCGATAGTGCAGGCAGGTAGTGCGGTCACGGACTTCCTGAGCGGTGGAGGCGATCGTCCGACCGTGCTGGAGTGGAAGGCTTGGCCAGCGGCCGCTGATTAGCAACACGGAGGCAATGGGCCCCGCCTTCGAGTAGCAAAGGCGGGGCACGCGCGCGACACCTACCTGTAGCAGCTCCACGAGTAGGGATTGTTGTAATCGCTGTATGAGGCGTAAGCGCCTCCACCGTACTGCGCAGCGCACTGTTGATTGAGGTTGACGCCGTAGTAGACAGGTCCGAGCGAGCTCCAGAACCTGCACTTCCAGCCGAAGACGTTTTGGCTAAGTAGGACGACTTGGCTCCCGGGCCATTGGTTGGCGCAAGCGCCAGCAACCGACACCCCTCCGAGGCGCACCGCCGCGTGTGCTGGAGTAGCGAGAACGGTGACTGGCACCAATGCCAAAAGCATGCTTCCGAGTACGACTTTCAACCTTCTCATAATACCCTCCGATGCTCGAACATGCCGGCCGCGCATGGACTTATTGGTCCCGCTATCTGGCCGTATTTGCCATTATGGGCAAGCAGTCGCCCGGCCGACCAGTAGACGAAGTCGGAACATGCTTGACTATGGAGGTAAGACAAAGTCGTATATGCGAGCGGTACCGGCCGACGCTTGCCTTCGCATGGTGAGGCCGACAGACGGCAATACCCTACTATCCGAACGGACGAAGTTTGGCTGCGACCGCAGAACGTTGGCGCACGCCAAATTTCTTCAGGATGCGAGTGACGTGAGTCTTAACCGTCGGCTCCGAGATACTCAATCTGCTGGCAATCTCCTCATTGGTAAGATCAATGCAAATGAGCTCCGCAATCTCCGTCTCGCGCGGCGTCAGCTTTCCCAATAGCGCCCGAGCATCCAGCGACGGCACCATGAGTAATTCAGCAACCTCGGACTGGTTTCGCTCGCATAGCTCACGCAGATCGGTGAGATCTTGCCGCAAGCGCTCGGGGTTCAACAGTTCACTCTTGATCAGCATGTCGATCTTAAGGCGCAAGCTTTCCAGCTTATGCCCGAAGTCCTCGATGATATCTGCCACCGAGACCGAGGAATCGGACGCCATTTCGCCAGCAGTTAGCAACATCCTTTGATGGCCCTCATCTTCAAGTTCGCGCGCTAACGCTACTAAAACGCTTCGCGCCAGGATCTGGAAGGCATGGGCAGTATCTTCGGTGTATACATTTGATCGATAGGTCTGCATCGAAGCGATCCCGATGACCACTTGTCCGTCGGATGATGTTCTTAGGAGAGGAATCACGATTGCGTCACCAGAAAGACGCTCCTCGTCACCAAATGAATGCCCCTTGTTCAGCAGACTTCCATTATCCATGCCGTATACATATGGCTTCGCGTAGCGCCTTATCCACGCCGCCATTCCTTCCGATCCGTACATCTGGAAGCTGGGCGGTTCATACTCTTGCGGCTCATCAAATATATACGGGACTACGAGATACCGATCATCTCGAAAGAAGGCAACATAAAAACTATCCACCGGGGCGATCGTTCCCATCGTGACGCGCCATTGATTGTAGAGACGGCGCCGCTCTCCAGGGACTACATATCGTATCGTCCGATCAGCATTCCGGATTATCTCAGCTACCTGAGGTGAAAACCCCTGAAAACCCGGCATGATTCCCTCCCGCAGGCATCGACGGCGCGGAGCACCTCCACCATTTCATCCGGCTTCATCTCCACTCGTCGCTGGCCGACTGGCTCTTAGTATCTGACCTGCCGAGGCTCCGCTCGGCGGGTACCTTTCAGCTGACACATCTCGCCTACTATCGCAGGACAGCTAACCCATCGCTGCATCATCCCCTGATCAGTCAACGAACGACACAGGCTGTGCACGATTGGAGTGTTCCCCGGTCTGGTCTAGTTAGCCCGGCGCTTTCACGGCTCTCGGGGATGAGGGCTGTGTTGGTGAACTGAAAGGTGCTCCTGACCAGCGACGATGTGGTCTGTCTAGCCCAGATGTTTCATGGGGTTTCGGCGTGTCTTCTGGTGCCTTGTTTTAGGCGGTTTGAGGGTTGGTGGCGTGGGTGTGGCCCGGCTGTCGCGTCGGGTGGGCGGGATTCCGGGTCCTTGGTTGTTGGGTCGGGGGTTGTGGCTAGGTGGCTGGCCAGGGGGCGTTGCGGAGGCGCTGGAATGCGGTGGTGAGGTGGGTTGCGAAGGGCCAGTCGGTGTCGAGTCGTAGGTGCCGGCCGCGGGCGGTGCGGACCAGGATTCCTGCGGTGTGGAGGATCTGGTAGCGGTAGGTGGCTGGTTCGGTGCGGGCCAGGTTGGCGGTGAAGCAGAGTGCTTGGGTCCAGGTGAGGAGGTCTGCGGCGGTGAGTGCGAGTTCGAGCCAGCAGGCGTTGGCTGTGTAGGCGTGGATGAGTGTGCCAGTCTGATTTGGCCCCACTTGGGGCGGTAGTGATGGCTTGATTTGGCTCCACCCTCGACCATCCAGTCCTCTACGTTCGTGTCGTCTGCCAAGGCGATCACGAGAGGTGGAGGGGTTGAAGGAGAGATCGAGAGTGGAGCAGTTCGAACGTATCCGACGCGAGCGTCGAGATGAAGGTTTGTCGATCCGGGCACTGGCGCAGCGCCACCAGGTCCATCGGCGCACGGTGCGTCTGGCGTTGGGTGATGCGGTGCCTCCGACGCGGAAATCTCCAGAGCGTGTGGCGCCGGTGCTGGGCCCGCATCTGGCCACGATCGGTGGCTGGCTGACCGCGGACCTGGACGCCCCGAAGAAGCAGCGGCATACCGCTCGCCGGGTCTGGCAGCGGCTGATGGAGGAAGAGGGTGTCGTGGTGGCCGAGTCCAGCGTGCGGGGGTTGGTCGCCCAGCTGAAGACCGAGATCGGTGGGGACCGGGCGCAGGTGATGGTGCCCCAGACTCATGGACCGGCCGAGGAGGCCGAGGTCGACTTCGGGGAGTTCACTGCGGTGATCGCTGGGGTGGTGATGAAGGTGTTCATGTTTTGCCTGCGGCTGTCGCATTCGGGCAAAGCGGTCCATGTTGCCTATGCCAATCAGACCCAGGAATCGTTCCTGGATGGGCATGTGCGTGCGTTCGAGGCGCTGGGTGGGGTACCGACCGGGATGATCCGTTACGACAACCTCAGGCCCGCGGTGATCCGGGTCGCGCTGGGCCGGGAACGGTTCGAGCATCCACGGTTCATCGCGATGCGCTCCCACTACGGCTATGACTCGTTCTTCTGCGCGCCAGGCTTAGAGGGTGCTCATGAGAAGGGCGGTGTCGAGGGCGAGATCGGCCGGTTCCGCCGACGGCACCTCACTCCTGTCCCGCACGTGGCATCGTTGGCCGCGCTGAACCAGGCCCTGGCCGCCGCCGATGCCCGCGACGACGCGCGCCGCATCGGTGCCCGCGCCGAGACCGTGGGAGCGGCCGCGGCCCGTGAACTGGTCTTGCTGAACCCGCTGCCGAGTGAAACCTTCGATGTCTCGGCCCCGCTGTCATGCCGGGTCGACGCCAAAGCACGGGTCTGTGTCCGCCAGTCGTACTACTCGGTCCCGGCCCCGGTTCGCTGGTCGCCGGCTCGAGGTTCGTCTCGGCGCCACCGCGGTGATCGTGCTCGACGCAGGCAAGGTGATCGCTGAACATACCCGGTCGCTGCACAAGGGCAGCGAGGATCTCGTTCTGGACCACTATCTGGAAGTCCTCACCCGCAAACCCGGCGCCATGTCCGGGTCCACCGCCTTGGTCACCGCGCGAGCATCCGGGGCGTTCACGGCGGTTCATCAACGGTTCTGGGACGCCGCCCGCAAGCAACACGGCGACGGGCCCGGCACCCGCGCCCTGATCGGGGTGCTGTTGCTCCACCGCACCATGACCGCGACCGTGGTGAGTGCGGGCATCGAAGGCGCGCTGGTGCTCGGAAACTTCGATCCCGACCTGGTCGCGGTCACCGCACGCAGCGCGATGACCTCAGCCGGCGCGACCTCCCCGCCGGTCCCGGTTCCACCCACCGCGTCCCACGCTGCGACGACCCAACGGCCGACGCCATCACTGGCCGACTACGACCAACTACTCCAGAAAGAAACCGCATGAGCCCCGCCACGAAAACCGCGCCAGCCGCCACCCCGACGACCACGGTGACCGCCCTGTCTGACCCCGCCGCCGAGGCCGCGATCCACGCCGCTTGCCGACTACTCGCACTGCCCACCATCCGCGCCGAAGCCATCGCGATGGCCGAGGCCTCAGCCAAGCAACGCCTTACCCACAAGGCATTCCTGGCCGAAATCCTCACCGCGGAATGCGACGAACGCGACGCCCGCCGCCGGATCCGGCGAGTCAACGAGGCCAAGTTCCCCCGCACCAAACGCCTCACCGAGTTCGACCACACCGTGCTGCCCGACCTACCGGCACCGACGCTGGCACACCTGGCCGGCGGCGGCTGGATCGACGCCGGACAACCACTGGTCCTGCTCGGCGACTCCGGCACCGGGAAAACACACCTGCTCATCGCACTCGGCACCGCAGCAGCCGAGCAAGGACGCCGGGTCCGCTACGTGACCACCGCCGCCTTGGTCAACGAGCTCGTCGAAGCCTCAGACGACAAACAGCTGTCCCGCGTCGTGGGCCGCTACGCCCGACTCGACCTGCTCTGCCTCGACGAGATCGGCTACGTCCGCCTCGACCCACGCGGCGCGGAACTGCTCTTCCAGATCATCACCGCCCGCGAAGAACGAGCATCCATCGCCTGCGCATCCAACGCCCCATTCTCCGAATGGGGCGCCACCTTCACCGACCCCCGCCTCGCCGCCGCAGTCGTGGACAGACTCACCTTCAACGCACACATCATCCAGACCGGCACCAAGTCCTACAGACTCAACACCACCCGGCAAACCCGCAGCCGAACCGCCACCAACTAACCCAAGACAACACCACCAAAACAAGCAGGGTGGGGCCAAATCAAAGCATCACAGCGGGGCCAGATGGGGTTGTCATACTCACGTGGAAGGGCAGGTTGCGCATACCGGTGTCTTTGCCGGTGCGGATGCGGTCTTCGACGCGGGCGTGGCCGCGATGCTCCACTTCGAGGTCGGGGAGTTGCTGGCCGGTGGGGGTGTCGGTGAGGAACGCGGTGAACCGGTGACCGTCAATGTCGGAGAAGGTCAGTTGGGCGCCGGGGTGGGGTCGTTCTTTGCGGACGATGACCCGGGACCCTTTTGGCCAGTTGGTGAGGTTGAGCAGCTCTGTCAGTTCGGCGACCCAGGCGCCGGGGCGGGGTTGTCCGTCGGCGTTGTAGGCCTCGGTCCAGGCGTGTTTCGGGGTGGCCAGGATCGCTTGCTGCAGGTTGTGGTCGATGGCAAAGCCCAGCGAGAACCCGATCCCACGAGCCCGGAGCGCGGCAGCGAACACGTGGGTTGCGCCGGCGGAATCGGCGCTGGCCATCACCTTGGGTCCGTCGGCTGCGCCGGGCTGGGCGTGGGCTGGCAGTGCGGTGATCGCCAGGTCCAGCACTGCGACGTGGTCGGCGGCGGTGTTGGAGCCGGCGTTGCCTGGCCGCAGCAGCCCGGCCAGTGCTTCGCCGCCGGAGATGTCTGGGCGGTCGAGATAGCACAGCAACGGGTGGAACCCGAAGCCCTTCTTCCAGGTGGGTGCGGCGTTTTCCTTGTCCGAGTGCGCGGTGAGCAGGGTCGCGTCGAAGTGCAGCCACAGGTCTTTGGTCAGGTCCGGGCCCGCGCCGGCCGCCCAGGCCCGCTCGCGTGCCTTGGCCCGGGCGGCCCGCAATGTGTCCAGCCGGGCGGTGTCGACCTTGTTGATGACCCGCCACGCGGTCGGGTCGGAGGCGACCAGCCCGAACAGGCGCGGCTGGTCCCGCAGCGTCCGCAGATGCCGCAGCGCGTCGCCGCCATCGGCGATCGACACGGCGACGTCGACCAGCACCTGTCCTGGTGCGTGCAGCGGCGGCAACCGGTAGGTGTCGATCAACGCCTCGGTCCACCCCTGCGCCAGCCCAGTCGAGGTGGCCAGTTCCCGCAGTAACGCGGTCCCGGCGTGCGACACGATCCCCTTACCATCCGCCGACACCTTGAACCGCGCCTTGCCGTTGCTACGCTTCACTCGAGAGTGTCTTCCTGTTCGAGATCATTGAGTCTTCGCAAACCCAATTTTCTCTTACAGGCAAGGCACTCTCGCCTTTTTATCTCACGCGTCGCCCCAATTTCCGTGAAACGTGAAGGTTAGTACTCCAGCCGTAGATCGTGATCGCTGGCGGGGGGCGGAGCTTGATCCTGCGCGGACGGCGCCGGTACGCGGGTGGCGGTACTGGCACAGATGGGGCGGGTCCGGGCGGAGTAGGAACGGGCGGCCGCGATGAGGCCGAAGCCCAGGCCGGCGAAGGCTAGACCGCCGAAGGCGACCATCCAGGTGATCCCGGAACTGGTGGTGAACGCTCCCCCCGACGGTTTCAGCTTCGGCAGTACTCCGGTGGCGCTGAGCGGGGCGTAGATCAGCAGGACGACTCCGTATACCGACAGGCCGACGGAGCTCAACCACGCTGGCAGCAAGGGCAGTAGACGTGGGACTCGCCGCCCGGAGAGGATCAGGGTCCATCGGGGGAACACTTGCCCCCACGGGTACAGCAGTCCCAGCAACAGGAAAATCGCAGCCATCGCGGCCAGCACGGTGACATCGATTCCCACCGATGCGAGGGCCTTTGCCAGCCCCGACTCGCTTGCATTCGTCTCCCGCCACCCTTGCGCCGTGACGCCGATCGCATCGCCACCCAGCGTCCAGATGGTCTTGACCCCAGCCCACGGCAGAAGCCCGCACATGAGCAGGTACACCGCGACTCGGGTTCGCTTCGACGCGACGGAGGGTCCAGGGTGGGCAAGCGGACCGTCAAAACCACCCACGTGGTCCTGTCCGCACCGAGGGCACCTGCCTTGCATCCGTCGGCGGTACGACATTCCGACGAGGATGAGAAGAGCGGAGCCCACCGCGCTCAACAGGTCATGCGCCAGGCCGGTGATGCTGTCCACCCCGGAGAACGACGCCAGCACCACGAAGTGCGCCGGCAGACTGGCCATCCCCATCACAAAAACCGGGACCGCCAGGATCAGCGCCGCTGCCACCATCACTCGGCCACGCCTGGCAAGCGTCCGGGTAGTGGCCAGGCAGGCTCCGGCAGCCAGGACTGCGATGGCCGCCAGCAGGAGCTGGATCGTCGGCGCATACGCGACATCCGGCGACCAGGGCACGGTGGCGCCTGATGCAGCCCACGTGACCTGGACTGCGGCGAACAACACGCCCCACACCGCGGCGGCGTGCGGCGCCCACGTGGGCCAGCGCCGCGACCACGCCGCCCACCCCGCGTCCCGCAACGGCGGGCTGGAGCCGGTATGTGTCTGCAATTTCGTAGGAACAGCCACCGTGACCTCCGGTTCCGCATTATTGACACTCAAGGTTCCCCCTGCCGCCGCACCGGTCGCATCCACCGCGCGGACCATCCGCCTCCCTCGCGTGGGGGAGAAACGAACGGGCACTCCCGCCTGGGATCGTGATCTTCATAAGTGGAAGGGCTGCCTGACGGCGGTCGTGACTGCGGCGGGCGCGGGCTTGGTGGCGTCGCCGCCAGGTGGACCAGCGCAGTCGGTGGGCAGTGTCGCGGGCCGACCGGACGGTCGGCGCAGTGAACAGGCGCTGGATCTCATTGCAGGTGAGCGGGATCGGGCCCTCGGGGCTGGTCCCGTCGTCGGTCGGGGCCTGGTCGCAGCGTTCGCGGGCGGCGGTGATGGCGAGGAAGGCGTGGGCGAGCAGGGCCAGGGGCGGCCCAGCGGTGCCAGGAGTCCCAGCGCGGATCACCAGGTGCTGATGGCCGTCGGATCACCTGCGGTGATGGCGACCAACGCCCAGTCGTAGTAGCGCCGTCCAGCAGCGGCTGTGGGCCGTCTCCGAAGACCTCACCGGGGTGAAGTTCCCCGTCGGTGGCTGCCCGGACGAAGGCGATCGGTTCGGTCCTCGTGGTGTTCAGTCCAAGCAGAACTCGTTTCCCTCCGGATCGGCCACCGCGATGTAGCCCGCGCTGGTAGGAGGCGCCGGCTCGTCGCGGCGCGATTGCGGGTGACACTCGCTGCTGGTCAGTGGCCAACGGAGCAGATACGGAGCAGATGAGAGCGCCGTGGACGTCTTCACTCTTTACCAGGCGCTGGATCGTGCGAGTGCGTTCCTCGGTCAACCGCGGTCCGCGACGGGTAAGATCCGTAGCACGCGAAGCCGTCGCGGCAGAGCGAACCTGGGCGACGCCAAGCCCTGCTCAAGGAGGCCAACCAGTCAGACAGGCTGTCTGCAACTGGCCGGTCATGGTACTGAGGATTCGCGTCTGCGAGCGCCGCGCGCTACCCGGTCCCGGCTGCCGCACCGTGGCGACCGCGGTGTCTCGGTGCCGACGTTCTTATGGTTGTGCAGGAGATGCGGATGACGGGCAATCGTCCCCGTCATCCGCATCGCGATCAGTTCGGGGCGTCCATCTGCTCGCGGAGGCTCCGCGGTCGCATATCTGTCCAGACCTCGTCCACGTAGGACATGCATTCCTGCCGATCGCCTTCCTTGCCGACCGGGCGCCAGCCGGGCGGCACATCGAGGGTCACCGGCCAGAGCGAGTACTGTTCCTCGTCGTTGACCAGAACCTGGTACCGGGTGTCTTCGTCATCCATCGGGCGTTCCTTTCTGTCGGGGTGAATCTGCTACCGCATCAGTGAGTCGTGGGAAGGTACGCAACGGCGGGGCGATGGTGGCCAGCAGCGCGACGGCCGCCATGCCCGCCGTGCAGAGCAGCACGGCTCGGCTCCCGGGCAAGAGCTCGGCAAGCAGCCCGCCGAGTGGTGGTCCGACGGCGCTCGCCGTCCCGGTGGCGACGGCCATCACCCCGCTCAGCCTCCCGCGCATACGTTCGGGGGTCAGCAGCAACTGCTGGGTGGCGATCGCAGTGTTCGCACTGGGTGGCAGAAACGCCATGGCGGCGAACAGGGCGCCCATGAGGTAGCCGCTGTCGATCACGACCGCGAGCGGGGCGAGCACAGCGAGCACCCAGAAGACCATGACGATCAACGCGTACGGGCTCAGCCGACGGCACAGCGCAGGGGCGGCGACGGCACCGAGGATGCCTCCCGCGCCGAGCATCGCGGCCATGACGCCGATCTCGCCCGCAGTGACTCCCCGCGCCGCCGTCAGCACGATGATGACGATGTAGTAGGCGGTGAAAAAGGCGTTGAGGCTGACTGCGCACAGCGCGACCGCGCGAATGTGGCGTTGCCGCCACATCCAGCGCAACCCCTCGCCCAGCTCGTCGCGGAAGCGGCTCGTGGATTCGCGGCGCTGGGTGCGCGGCGGCACACGCAGGAACATCAGCCGTATGCATGCGAACAGGTGGCTGAGCACCTCAACGGCGAACGGCAGGAACCGGCCGACGGCGAACAGGAAGCCGCCCGCCGCGGTACCGGCGAGCTGACCGAGGTGGCTGCGCGCCGTGTTCATGGCCACCGCCGCGGGGAGTTGCCGAGCCGGCACCAGCGCCGGCAAGCACGAGTACTCCGCCGGCTCGAACAACGCCGTACACAGTCCCAGGATCGCGGCCACCACGACCATGTGGGCAACGCTCGCCACGTCCCACCACAGGGCCACGACCAGGCTCGCGACCGCCAGCGCCTGCACCGCCTCGCACACGACCATCACGGTCTTTCGGTTCCACCGGTCGATCAGCACGCCAGCGGGCACGCCCGCGAGCAGGCGGGCCGCCGCGGCAGCACCCAGCACCAGCCCGGACGCCGTGGCCGAGCCGGTCGTCGTCAACACCACCAGCGGGAACGCGATCATCGCCGTGCTGAAGCCGAACTCCGACGCGGCCTGGCTCGTCCACAGCAGCCGGTACTCACGGTTCTGGACGAGTGTGGTCATCGGCGTTCCCCGTCCCCCCGGCACTCCTCGGCCATTCGCACCAGCGCGTCGGTGAACGCCGCCACCATCGGCTCCACCTCGGTCTCCGCCAGCAACTGCGGGTGGTAGGCCCAGGCGAAGCTCAGTCGCCCGGCTTCGGCCGCGCCCACGATCTCCACGGGGTGCTCATCCCGATCGGTCGGGTCGTAGTCCTGCCCGATGGAAGAAAGGACGGCCTGGTAGAGCCCCTGACCGCCCTCCGCCGGCCGCGCATCCCACTGCCCTAGGTAGTTGAACCCGACGCGAGGAGTAACGCCGGCGAGCCGCGCGCGTGCCGCAGTGGGACCGAGGTGACGCAGGGCACCGAAGCCAAGACCGTTCGCCGGAATGGCCCGCAGCTGCCTCCGGGTGGCGCGGACCAGGTCGCGCCACCCGGACACGTCGCCCGCCGGCACGTCGAGCACCACCGGGAACTGAGTGGTGAACCAGCCGACGGTCCGCGACAGGTCCACGTCGGGAAAGACGTCCTCCCGACCGTGGCCCTCGAGGTCGACACAGACACGTGCCTGCCCGGTCCCTTTCGACAGCGCCCACGCGAGCGCGGTGAGCAGGACGTCGTTGATGCCGGTGCGGTACACGGTGGGCGCCATCCGCAGCAGGGCCTCGGTGTCAGCCGCGTTCAGCACGACAGGCAGGACCCGGGGCGCGGTCATCGGCCGCACATCCGGCACCGGGGCGGCGGTGGCGGCGCACGTGTCGAGCGCAGCCGACCAGTGGTCCAACTCTCCGTCCAGACCGCCGCCGGCGGCGTGTCCGGACAGCCGGTGCGACCAATCCCGGAACGAGGTGGTCTTCGCGCCGAGGTCGACGGCGTCACCGCGCGCGGCCTGGCGGTACGCGGTGTCGAGGTCGTCGAGCAGGATCCGCCAGGACACCCCGTCGATCACCAGGTGGTGCGCGACCAGGAACAGGCACGGCGCCCGCCCCGGGCCCCTGTCGAACAGCGCCGCGTTCAGCAGCAGGCCGCCGCCCAGGTCGAAGCCGCGCTGCAGCTCGTCGGCGACCGTCGTCATGGCCGCGTCCTGGTCGTCGGCATCCCGCCCGGACAGGTCGTGCACCACAGGCAGCGCCACTGGTTCGGCCGGTGCGTTCTCCTGGTGCCACCGCCCGTCGGCGTGGACGAAGCGCATCCGCAGCGCGTCGTGGTGGCCGACCACCGCATCGAGCGCACGCCGCAGCGACCGCTCGTCGAGGTCCTCGGTCAGCTCGACCAGAACCGACTGGTTGAAGTGGTGATGGTTGGCCCGGTGAGTGGTGAAGAACCGGTGCTGGATGGGGGTGAGCGGCACTGGCCCGGTGACCGGCGCCGACACGACGGCACCGGCGTCGGCCACCGTCGTGACCGGGGCCAGCGCGGCGATGGTCTGGTGCAGGAACAGGTCCTTCGTTGTCAGCCGGAGTCCTGCCTTCCTGGCCCGGGCCACCACCTGGATGCTGAGGATCGAGTCGCCGCCGAGGCTGAAGAAGTTGTCCGTCACCCCGACCCGTTCCAGGCCCAGGACGCCGGCCCACAGGTCCGCCAGCATCCGCTCGGTCGGCGTACGAGGCGGTGTGTGCCCGGCTCCGGGGTCGGGCTCCGGCCGGGGAGTGGGCAGCGCGGCGCGGTCGAGTTTGCCGTTGGGGGTTCTAGGCAGCGCGTCGAGCCGGACGAAAGCCGACGGCACCAGGTAGTCCGGCAGGCGTGCCGCGAGGAACGTCCGCAGCACCTCGTCGTCCGGTCCCGCCGCGGTCGCAGGCGCGGGTACGACGTACCCGATCAGCCTGCGGTGACCGCGTGCCTCCGGGGCGGCCACCGCGGCCTCGACCACGTCGGGGTGGCACAGCAGCGCGGCCTCGACCTCACCGGGTTCGACGCGGTGCCCGCGGATCTTGACCTGCCGATCCGCGCGGCCCAGGTAGACGAGGTCGCCGTCGGACCGCCGCCGCACCAGGTCACCGGTGCGGTACATGCGCTCGCCCGCGGAGCCGAACGGGCAGCCCACGAACCGGTCGGCAGTCGGGGCCGGGTCGGTTCAGGTAGCCCCTTGCCACCCCGGCGCCCGCGACGTACAGCTCCCCGACCACACCGACCGGCACTGGGCGCAGGAGGCGGTCGAGCACGTAGAGCCGGGTGTTCCACGCCGGGCGTCCGATCGGGACGGCACCCGGTGCCGACCGGTCCCCCGGCTCGATCCGATGGTCCGCGCAGGCGACGGTCGTCTCGGTCGGCCCGTAGGAGTTGATGACGGTGACACCGGGGTGCGCCGCGCGCCACCCCTCGACCGCGGCGCCCAGCAGCTCCTCGCCGCCGAGCACGAGCTCGCCGGTCGGGGGGGCGCCCGCGGGCAGGGTGTCGAGCAGCGCGAGGTGGCTCGGCGTCGCCTTGAGGAATGTGCACGGCGCGGCAGCGCCACCGTCGAGGTCGGCCACCTGGATCTCGCCCCCGGCGAGCAGCGGCCCGTACAGCGTGGTCACGGTGCCGTCGAACGCGACCGACGTGTGCAGCGCCGCGGTCCCGGCCAGCCCGGGATACCCCCGCACCGCCCACGACAGGTAGTTCACGAGCGAACGGTGAGTGGTCACCACGCCCTTGGGCACGCCGGTGGAGCCGGAGGTGTAGATGGCGTACACCGGGTGGTCGGGGCGCAGCGGACAGGCGCGGTCGTCGTCGGTCAGGTCGGTGTCCGGGTGGCCGGCCACCACGTGGACGTCCGCGAGGTCGTCCAGCACCACCACCGGCCGCACGTCGTCGACGATCACCGCAATCCGCTCCGCGGGCTGGCCGGGCTCCACCGGGACGGTGGCCCCACCGGCCTTGAGCACCGCGAGCAGCGCGACCAGCAGCTCCACCGATCGGGGCAGGCACACCACCACGTACCGCTCCGGTCCGACGCCCTGGCCGACCAGCCTGTGAGCCAGCGCGTTGGCCCACGTGTTGAGCTCGCCGTAGGTCACCGACCGGTCCCCGTCGCTCACCGCCACGCGTTCAGCGCCACAAGCCACCTGGTCCTCGAACAGCCGAGGCACCGTCACCGCCGGCAACTCCTGGCGCGTGTCGTTCCAGACCGACAGCACCAGGCCACGCTCATCCTCGGCCAGCAGCGAGTGCTGGGCCAGCGGCCGGTCCGGCTCGGCCCCCATAGCGTCCAACAGGACCCGGAAGTGGCCGGCCATTCGCTCGACGGTCTCGGCGTCGTACAGGTCCGTGTTGTACTTCAGCCCCGCGTGCAGCCCGCCGCCGGGCATCTCCTGGAGCTCGAAGGTCAGGTCGAACGTGGCGGTGACCGACGGCAGGTCGACCTCCGCCAGGTCCAGGTCAGCGAGCCGCCCGGTCTCGTCCGGGATGTTCTGCAGGACCACCAACACGTCGAACAGAGGGCTCCGGCTGGTGTCGCGCGCCGGGGCGAGGTCGTCCACGACCCGCTCGAACGGCACGTCCTGGCTGGCGAAGGCGGCCAGCACGGTGTTCCGCACCTCGGCGAGGAACTCGCGGAAGGACACGTCCTCCCGCACCCGGGAGCGCAGCACCAGCGTGTTGACGAAGAACCCGATGAGGCGTTCCACCTCGGGCCGTTCCCGGCCGGAGGTAACCGTTCCCACCGCGACGTCGTCCTGACCCGACCACCGCGCGAGCAGCACTTGGACCGCGGCGACCACCGCGGTGAACAGCGTGCCGTCCTGCCGGCTCGCCACCCGCTTGAGCCGCGCGACGACCTCCTCAGGCACCGCGAACTCCAGCACGGCGCCGTTCGTGGTCTTCACCGCGGGCCGCGGCCGGTCGGTCGGCAGGTCGACGGGGCGCACCCCCTCCAGCTGCTCGCGCCAGTAGCCCAGTTGCTGGTCCAGCCCGCCGAGGGACTCCCGCTGCCACGCGGCGAAGTCGGCGTACTGCACCGGCAGTGTCGGCAGGTCCGGTGCCCCGCCCGCGCGGATTGCCTCGTACAGCGCGCTGAGGTCGCCGAGCATCACGACGTTGGACCAGCCGTCGGTGACGATGTGGTGCATCATCACGACCAGCGCGTGCTCGTCGACGGCCAGCCGAACCAGCCGCGCCCGCAGCAGCGGGCCGCGGCGCAGGTCGAACCCGCGTCCGCTCTCCTCGGCGAGGATCCGGTCCAGCTCGCCCGCGCGGTCCTGTTCGGACAGCGCGGTCAGGTCGGTGACCGGCACCGGCACCTCGGCAGGCGGGTGCACAACCTGCACGCCGGTACCGTCGGACTCGTCGAAGGTCGTGCGCAGCGACTCGTGCCGGGCGACCAGGGCGGACATCGCCCCGGCGAACGCGTCGACGTCCAGGTCCCCGCGCAGCCGCACCGCGAACGACGACTGGTAGGCCCTGCTGTCCGGGTCGAACTGGTCGAGGAACCACAGCCGCTGCTGGGCGAACGACAGCGGCAGCGGGCGATCCCTCGGAACCACCGAGATGCCGGCGACGGCGCCGCTCCCGGCCGTCCCGACCGCCGCGGCGAGGCCTGCGACCGTCGGCGTGGTGAACACCGCACGCGGTGACACGGCCGTGTCGAACGCGGCCCGGAGCCGCGAGATCACCTTGATGCTCAGGATGGAGTCGCCACCCAGCTCGAAGAAGTTGTCCTCGACCCCCACCCGCTCCACGCCAAGCACCTCGGCCCAGATGCGGGCGAGCTCCGCCTCGGTGGTGTTCCTCGGCGCCACGAAGGCGCGTTCCCGGTCGGGCACCCCATCCGGGGCCGGCAGCGCGGCGCGGTCCACCTTGCCGTTCGGGGTGAGCGGGAGCCGGTCCAGCCGGACGAACACCGACGGCACCAAGTAGTCGGGCAGCGAGCGGCCGAGCCACTCACGCAGCCGCGTGGACCCCGGCGGCTCGGTGGATTCTGTCGGCACGACGTAGGCCACCAACCGTTGGTGCCCCGTCTCGCTGCGGGCCATCACGACCGCCTCGGCGACGTCGGGGTGGGCCAGCAACGCCGTCTCGACCTCGCCCGGCTCGATCCGGAACCCCCGGACCTTCACCTGCTCGTCGGCCCGGCCGAGGTACTCGAGCACGCCCTCCTCGGTCCACCTCGTCAGGTCGCCGGTCCGGTACATCCGGGCGCCGGGCCGGGCTGACGGGTCGGCGAAGGGGTCGGCGAGATACCGGTCCGCGGTCAGCCCCGGCCGGTTCAGGTAGCCCCGCGCCACCTGGTCGCCGCCCAGGTACAGCTCGCCGGTGACACCGACAGGCACGGGACGCAGCTCGGCGTCCAGGACGTAGGCCGTGACGTTGCGCAGCGGCCTGCCGATCACCGGGCGGTCGCCGACGACCGGGGCGGCGACGGCGTCGACCGCGCACTCGGTGGGACCGTAGTAGTTGTAGCCGGTGCTGTCCGGTGCCGCGGCGACCTGCCGCCACAGCGCCTCGCCAACCGCCTCGCCACCGAGCATGACGATCCGGGGGCGGTGCCGCGGGCCGGCGAGGAGACCGGCCGCCACCAGCAGCTGGGCGTGGGCAGGGGTCAGGTCCAGCACGTCCATCCGGCGGCTGCGCACGTACTCGACTAGCGCCTCGGCGTCGAGCCGCACGTCGTCATCGAGCACATGCAGCTCGTGGCCGGCGACCAGGAACAGCAGCCCCTCCCACGACGTGTCGAACGAGAACGTCGCGGTCGAGGCGAACCGCAGCCGCCGCCCCGCGGTTTCGGCCTCCGGCCCGATCAGATGGGTGTGGTGGTCGAAGTACAGGTTGGTGAGCGCCCGGTGCTCGACGAGCACACCCTTAGGCGTGCCCGTCGAGCCGGAGGTGTAGATCAGGTAGGCGGGGTTGCCCGTGTGCAGCGGAGCGCTCCGGTCGGCGTCGGTCAAGTCGGCGGTCGACAGGGCGGCGAGGGTTGCCGCCGTCTCCTCGGTGTCGAGGAGCAGGTCCGCCCGGTCCCGGCACACCCGGGGGGCGCCAGTGGCGGAGACCACCACGACCGGCCGCGCGTCGTCCAGCAGGAACGCGACGCGGTCGGCGGGCAGGTCCGGATCGACCGGCAGGTAGGCCGCCCCGGACGTGAGGACGGCCAGGATGGCGACCACGATGTCCGCGCCACGTGGCAGCGCCAGCGCCACCACGCGCTCCGGCCCGGCACCCTTCGCCACGAGCAGGCGCGCGAGGCGGTTGGCCCGCGCGTAAAGCTCGGCGTAGTCGAGGGAGTCGGGGCCGGAGACCAGGGCAGTCTCGTGCGGCGTACGCCGCACCTGTTCCGCGAACACCTGCGCCACCGTCGCGGCCGGCACGTCGAGGCCAGTGTCGTTGAAGGTCTTGAGGACGCGGTCGCGCTGGGGCTCCGGCAGCGCGGACAGCTCCGCGAGCGACCGCTCCGGCCTGGCCGCGATGCGGGTGAGCACGGACTCCAGGTGCTCGGCGAGCCGCCGCGCGGTGGCGGCGGCGAACAGCCGGGGGTCGTACGCAAGCTCGAGGTGGAGCCGGTCATCGAGGTGGGCGCTGAGCAGGAGCGGGAACGTGGTGGTGTCCGACGCCTCGATCCCGGCGACCTGGACGCCCTGTTCGTCCGCCGGGGTGGTGTCGATCGGATAATTCTCGAATACGACCGCGGTGTCGAACAGGCTCGCTCCCGCCGGCAGGTCGCTCCAGGACTGGAGCTGGGCCAGCGACACGAACTCGTAGCGGCGGGACTCCGTCTGCGCTGCCTGCAACGCGGTCAGCCAGGGCAACAGTGACTGTTTACTAGAGACATCCACTCTGGTCGGCACGGTGTTGATGAACATGCCCACCATCGACTCCACGCCGGGCAGCTCAGCGGGCCGGCCGGAGACGGTGGTGCCGAACACGACGTCCCGCTCGCCGCTGAAACGGGACAGCAGCAGGGCCCACGCCCCCTGCACCACCGTGTTGAGGGTGAGACCGTTGCCCCGCACCATGTCTCGCAGCCGGGCCGAGGTCGTCGCGGGCAACTCGACCAGCACGGATTCGTCCGACTCGGCCGCGTGCGCCTCGCGTGGCGCCTGGTCGTAGGGCAGCGGGGTGGGCGCGGTCAGCCCGGCGAGCACCTGCCGCCAGTGCTGCTCGGCCTGTCCGGGGTCCTGGGCCGCCAGCCATTCCAGGTAGTCGCGGAACGGTCGCCGCGGTCCCGGGCCGGCCGTCGCCGGCCGGCCGGCGACGATCGCGGCGTACTCGTCGAACACCTCGCTGTAGACCTGCGCGGTGCTCCAGCCATCCAGGACGATGTGGTGCGACGTGGTGACGAGCAGCACTTCGTCGCCGGGCATCCTGGCGACGACCAGCCGCAACAGCGGCGCGGCGGCGAGGTCGAGTACGGCGGCACGGGCGGCGGCCAGCGCCCGCCGTACCTGCGCATCCACCTCGGCCGCGGGCAGGTCCCGCCAGTCGTGGTACGTGGCCGGCACTCGCACGCTCCGGTGCACGACCTGCAGCGGCTCGGCCACGCCCTCCCACACCACGGAGCTGCGCAGGATCGGTGTGCGGTCCACCACGCGCTGCCACGCCTCGGCGAGCGCCTCCGGCCGGCTCACCTGGCGCAGCCGCAGCTGGACCTGGTTGAGGTAGGCGCCCGAGCCCGGGGCGACGAGATTGTGGAACAGCATGCCGGACTGGAGCGGGGTGAGCCGGTAGATGTCCTCCACCGCGCGGCCGTCGCCCGCGATGCGGTCCACGGCCGCCTGGTCGAGCCCGGCGAGCGGGAAGTCGGACGGGGTGCGGCCGCCAGTGTCCGGTCGCGTGCAGTGGCCGATGATCTCCCGCAGGTCCGCGACCATCGTCTCGGCCAGCGCGCGCACCGTCGCCTCGTCGTGCACCGCGGTGGAGAACTGCCACTCCAGCTCGAGCACGCCGCCGGTGACTGCACCGATGACGTCCAGCAGGTACGGCCGTGGGCTGTGGGTGGCGGCATCCCGGCCGAGGGCTGGATGCTGCGCCACAACGAGACCGTCGTCGCCCGCCACGTCGAACCGGCCGTGGTAGTTGAAGCTGACCGGCGGCATCGGCTGGTCCAGGGCCGCCCGCGCCCTCGACCCGTCGGGGCTCAGGTACCGCAATGCCCCGTAGCTCAACCCCTGGTGCGGCACAGCCCGCAGCTGTTCCTTGACCGCCTTCAGCGTCGCGCCCCAGTCCGCCTCGGCCGGCACCTCCATGGCCACCGGGAACTGGGCGGTGAACCAACCGACGGTTCGGGACAGGTCCAGGTTCTCGAGCACGCCTTGCCGGCCGTGTCCCTCCACCGCGACCCAGGTCCGCAGCCGTCCGGTCCACCCGCATAGGGTCCTGGCGAGCGCGCTGAGCAGCACGTCGTTGACCTGGGTGCGGTACGCCTGAGGCACTCGGTGCAGCAGGGCCTCGGTGTCCTCGGCGCTCAGCCCGACCGCGACGGTGCCGGTCGAGCCGGTGGTGTTCGCTCCAGCGTGGTCCACTGGCAGCTCGTCGTCAGTGATGGACTGGTCGGCCCAGTGGTCGACGGCGTCGTCGAGGGCCCCACCGCGTACGTGCTCGGCCAGCCGGAGCGCCCACCGGTCGAACGGGCAGCCCACCGGCGCCAGCCGGACCGCTGCACCGGCGCGGACCTGCTCGTAGGCCGTGCGCAAGTCGGCGAGCAGGATCCGCCAGGACACACCGTCGACCACGAGGTGGTGCGCGACGAGCAGCAACCGCGGGCGTCGGCCGGCGCCGAGGCGGCACAGCAGGGCCCGGACCAGCGGGCCCTCGGTGATGTCCAGCATCGCCTGCGCGGCGTCGCCGAGGTCCGCGAGTCGTTTCCACCGAGCCTCGTCGTCGAGGCCGGTCAGGTCGTGCACGGAGAACTCGACCGTGGCCAGGTCCGGGTCGGCGGTCTGGCGCCAGCCCTCGTCGCCCCGCTCGAACCGGGTGCGCAGGGCGCCGTGGTGCGTGCCCAGAGCAAGCACCGCGGTCCGCAATGCCGGCTCGTCGACATCGTCGGCCAGCTCCAGGTGCAGCGACATCGTGAAGTGGTGGGGATCTGCTCCCGCCGCCACCTGGTCGTCGAGGAACCAGTGCTGGATCGGGCTCACCGGCGCCGGTCCGGTGACCGGCAGGTGGGCGGTCTCGTCGAGCAGCGCCGAGCCGGCGACGACGGCCAGCTCCGCGACCGTCTGATGCCCGAAGATGTCCTTGGGGGTCACCCGCAGCCCAGCCTGCCGCGCCCGGGACACGACCTGGATGCTCAGGATCGAGTCACCGCCGAGGCCGAAGAAGTTGTCCTCGACGCCGACCTCGGCGAGCCCGAGCACGTCGGCCCAGATCTCGGCCAGCAGGCGTTCCGCGTCGGTACGCGGTGGCACCCGTTCCGACCCCGCCGCGGAGCCGAAGTCGGGGGCGGGCAGTGCCTCGCGGTTCAGCTTTCCGCTGACGCTCATCGGCAGCACGGCCATGGGCACGACCGCCGAGGGCAGCATGTACTCCGGCAGCAACGGCTTCAGGAACGCCACCGTCGCCGTCCGGTCCGGACACGAGCTGCCGGGACGCGGTACGACGTAGGCCACCAGCCGGGCCGGGTCCTGGCCGTCCCTGCGCGCCACCACCGCCACCTCAGCCACGTCCGGGTGGCGGTGGATCGCGGTCGCCACCTCGCCGGGCTCGACGCGGTGGCCGCGGATCTTGACCTGGTCGTCGGCCCGGCCGAGGTAGACCACGGCGCCATCGGCACGACGGCGCGCACGGTCCCCGGTCCGGTACATCCGCTCGCCGGCGGCCGCGAACGGGCAGGCCACGAACCGGTCGGCGGTCTGGCCCGGCCGGTTGGCGTATCCCCTGGCGAGCCCGGTGCCGGCGACGTACAGCTCACCGGCGGCACCGAGCGGCGCCGGCCGCAGGAACCGGTCAAGCACGTACACGCGGGTGTTCCACACCGGGTGTCCGATGGGCACCGGGCCGGCGACTATGTCGGTGCCCGGCTCGATCCGGAACTCCATACAGCCGACTGTGGCCTCGGTCGGCCCGTACTCATTGATCACCGTGCCGCCCGGGTGAGCCCGCCGCCAGTCGCTGACCGCGGCGGCGAGCAACTGCTCCCCACCGACCACGAGCTCGCAGGTCGGCGCGGACTCAGGCGGCACCGTCGCGAGCAGACCGAGGTGGCTCGGGGTGGCCTTGAGGAAGGCGCACGGCTCTCCCGGTCCCTCGGCCAGGTCGGCAATCCGGATCGACCCGCCGGCCAGCAGCGGCCCGTACAGCGTCGTCACGGTCAGGTCGAACGCGGCCGAGGTGTGCAGCAGGGCCGACTCACCGAGGGCGGCATAGGCGTCGACCGCCCATAGCAGGTAGTTCACGACCGACCGCTGGGTCACCGTGACCCCCTTCGGGCGGCCGGTCGATCCCGAGGTGTAGATCACGTACATCGGGTTGTCCAAAGCGCCGGGCCGGGTGCCGGGATCGGTGTCCGGGTAGCCGTCCACCGCGCGCACTGCGTCGACCGTGTCCAGCACCGTGACCGGGTCGAGGTCTGCGAGGATCGCCGCGGTGCGGTCGTCGGGGTGCCCCGGCTCGACGGGCACGTAGGCCGCACCGGCTTTCAGCACAGCGAGCACGGCCACCACCAGGTCCACCGAGCGCGGCAGTGACACCAGGACGAACCGCTCCGGCCCGGCACCGGCGGCGACCAGCTTGTGGGCCAGCCGATTGGCGAGGACGTCCAGCTCCCGGTAGGAGATCGATCGCGTGCCGTCACTGACCGCGGTCCGGTCCGGCAGCCGGACCGCCATCGCCGAGAACAGTTCGGGCACGGTGGCGTCCGGCACCTCCCGCGCGGTGTCGTTCCACTCGGCCAGCACCTGGTGGCGTTCGGCGGCGGGCAGCGGTGACAGTTCCGCCACCGGCCGGTCGGGATGGGCTGCGATCTCGGTGAGCAGGGTGTGCAGGTGCGCACCCATACGCTCGATCGTCGTCGCGTCGAATAGGTCGCGGTTGTAGTTGAGCGCGCAGTGCAGCCCGCCGTCCAGCTCCGCGAACTGGATCGTGAGGTCGAAGCTCGCCGTCACGACCGGAACGGGCAGCTCCTCGGCCACGAGGCCCGGCAGGTCGGCCACCTGCTCCCGGATGTTCTGCAGCACCAGCATGACGTCGAACAGGGGGGTCCGGCTGGTGTCCCGCTCCGGCCGGACCTCGTTGACGACCCGCTCGAACGGCACGTCCTGGTGGGCGAAGGCGGCCAGCACCGTCTGCTTCACACCTGCCAGGAGGTCGAGGAAGGCGCCGTGCCGGTCCACCGTGGACCGAAGGACGACGGTGTTGATGAAGAACCCGACCAGGTTCTCCAACTCGGTGCGCTCGCGTCCGGAGGTCACCGTGCCCAGTGCGACGTCGTCCTGGTCCGACCAGGTCGCGAGGAGCACCTGGGCCGCGGTAACCAGGACCATGAACAGCGTGGCTTCCTGCTGTTGTCCCAGGACCTTCAGCCGCGTGGTGACCTCGCTCGGAACGCTCACCTCCACCACGGCGCCGCTGGTGGTGCGCGCCGGGGGGCCGCGGCCGGTCGGTCGGCAGTTCCAGCCGTGGCACGCCCTGGAGCTGACGGCGCCAGAACGCCAGCTGCCCGGCGAGGTCCGTTTCGGACAGTGTGGCACGCTGCCATGCCGCGAAGTCGGCGTACTGCAGGGGCAGTGGAGGCAGGTCGTGCGGTCTGGCCTCGACCGCGGCGCCGTACAGCTCCCCCAGGTCGCGCGCGATGACCCCGCTGGACCAGCCGTCGGTCACGATGTGGTGCATCATCAGGCTGAGCACGTGCTCGTCGTCGGCCAGCCGCACCAGGCGGGCTCGCAGCAGGGGCCCTTCGCGCAGGTCGAACAGGCGGGTGGCTTCCTCGAGCAGCACGGCGTCCAGCTCCGCGTGGCGCTCGTGCCGCGGCAGTGGCCGCAGGTCGAGCAGTGGGACCGGTGGCGCGGCGGGTGGATGCACGATCTGCCCGGCTTCTCCGTCGACCACGTCGAACGTGGTGCGCAGCGACTCGTGCCGGGCGATGAGGGCGGTCAGCGCGTGCCGGAGCCCGTCCACGTCGAGCCGGCCGCGCAACAGCAGCACCTGAGGGGTGACGTACTCGCTGCCCGCGGGCTCGAACTGGTTGAGAAACCACAACCGCTGCTGTGCGAACGACATCGGCGCCGCACCGTCGCGGGGTGACACCGGGATCGCGGCGGGCGCCGGACCACCGGCACCGTCGTCGCCGGCCGTGACCGCGGCCGTGAGCTGGGCGACCGTCGGGTGGTCGAAGAGCATCCTCGGTGACAGGTCGGTGCCGAGGACCGCGCGCAGCCGGGACATGACCCGGATGCTCCGGATGGAGTCACCGCCGAGGGCGAAGAAGTTGTCCCGCACGCCGATGCCCGAGATGCCGAGAACCTCCGACCAGATCCGAGCCGTTGCCCGTTCCAGGTCGGTGGTGGGCGCGACGTGGCCGGGATCTGTCACCTCGCTCCAGTCCGGTTCGGGCAGTGCGCGCCGGTCCACCTTCTTGCTGGGTGTCAGGGGGAACCGGTCGAGCGGGACGAACGTCGACGGGACCATGTGGTCCGGCAGCGACCGTTTCAGCCACGTCCGCAGTTCGACCGCGGTGGGCACCACTGCGCCCGGCGCGACGATGTAGGCGGTCAGCCGAGGGCCGGCCGCGTCGTTGCGCGCGACGACGACGGCTTCGACCACGTCGGGGTGCGCCAAGAGGACGTGCTCGATCTCGCCCGGCTCGATCCGGAACCCCCGGATCTGCAGTTGGTGGTCGATGCGGCCGAGGAACTCGATGGTGCCATCCGGCCGGTACCGGCCACGATCGCCGGTCCGGTACAGCCTGCCCCCCGGTGGACCGAACGGGTCGGCGACGAAGCGCTCGGCGGTCAGGCCAGGTTTGCCCGCGTACCCGCGCCCCACCCCGTGCCCGCCGATGCAGAGCTCGCCCGAGATCCCCACCGGGACCGGGTTGAGGTCGGCGTCGAGGACGTGTACCCGCGTGTTGGCGATGGGCCGTCCCAGCGGCACGAACGCCGCGTCGGGCAGGGCGTCACGGGTCGCGGCGAACACGCAGGTGTCGATCGTGGTCTCGGTGGTGCCGTAGACGTTGACGACGGTGGTGCCGGGTGTGAGGTGGTCCAGCAGCTCGGTGCAGTCGCCGGTGCGCCATCCTTCGGAGCCGATCGACAGCAGGTCGAAACGGGGCAGCGGCCGCGCCCGCTGCGCGGCCTCCTCGGCCAGTGCGGTGGCCATGGACGGCACCAGCTCGATCGCCGTGCCGTCCGCCTCATCGACGAAGTCCAGCAGCCGCGCGGGGTCGGTGACGACATCCTCCGGCGCGATGACCACGGCACCCCCGAACAAGGTGGAACGGAGTACGTCGGCGGTGAACAGGTCCACGGTCAGCCCGGTGACGCAGATGAAGCGCAGTGGCCGTTCGGACAGCCCGTACCGGTCGTCCCACGCGGCGACGATGTGGTCGAGCTGCCGGTGCTCGATCATCACGCCCTTGGGTCGTCCCGTGGAGCCCGACGTGTAGGCGAGGTAGGCGAGGTCCCATGGGCCGGCACTGTTCTCCGGCGCGGTTGGCGGGGTCGTCGGCCAGGCGCCGAGGTCGCCGGCGCACTCGTCCAGCACGACCGGGATGGCGCCGGTCTCCGGCAGTCGCCCGGCCACGGCACGGTGGGTCAGCACCGAGCCCGCCCCGGAGTCGGTGAGCAGGAACTCCAGGCGGTCGAACGGTTGCGCCGGATCCATCGGCAGATAGGCCGCGCCGGTCCGCAGTACCGCGAGGATGCCGACCACTACGTCCGCCGACCTTGGCAAGGCCAGTGCCACAACACTGCCGCGGCGTGCGCCGTGGCTGGCCAGGTGGTGCGCGAGCTGGTTCGCCCGCACGTCCAGCTCGGCAAAGGTGAGGCTGGTCGCTCCATCGACCACGGCGACGGCGCCTGGTGCGCGCCGCACTTGCTCGGTGAACAGCGCTCCGAGGCCCCGATACGGCCTGCCCAGCATCGCCGTGTCGTTCCACGTCATGACGGTGCGCCGGTACTCGTCCTCGGACAGCCACGGCAGTCGCGCGAGCGGCCGGCACGGGTCGGCGACGATGCCCCGGAGCAGGCCGCCGAGGAGGTCCGCGAGCCGGTGCGCGGTCGCCGCGTCGAACAGCGCGGGGTCGTAGCCGAGCTCCAGGACAAAGCGGTCTTCGCCGAGGTAGGCGCTGAGCACCAGCGGCAGGTTCGTGGTGTCACGGGCCGCCAGGTCGACGACCCGCACCCCGCCCGCCACCGTCACACCGGCGAGCGGGTAGTTCTCGAACACCACCACGCTGTCGAAGAGGTTCACGCCGGCAGGGACGTCGCTCCAGGACCGGAGCCGCGCCAGCGACACGTGGTCGAACCGGCGCGACTCGACCTGCGCGGCCTGCAGGTCGTGCAGCCAGGCGATGGTGTCCTGGCCGCTCGGCACCCGGACCCGGGCCGGCACCGTGTTGATGAACATGCCGACCATCGACTCCACGCCCGGCAGCTCGGCCGGGCGCCCCGACACCGTGGTACCGAACGCGACGTCCCGTTCGCCGCTGGTGCGCGACAGCAGCAGCGCCCACGCCCCCTGCACGACGGTGTTCGCGGTGAGGCCGTGGCGCCGGGTCAGCTCCCGCAGCCGCGCCGCGTCCCCGGCTCCGATCTCGACCGTCACCGCCGCACCGGACTCCGTCCGGTGCGCCTCGACCGGGGGCCGGTCGTAGGGCAGCGAGGTAGGTGCGGTGAACCCGGCCAGCTCGCCTCGCCAGTGCTCTGCCGCCGCGGTATCGTCCTGCTCGCCCAGCCACCGCACGTAGTCGCCGAAGGGGCGGCGGGTCACCACATCCTGGTGGCGGCCCTCGGTGATCGCCGCGTACTGCGCGCACACCTCATCGAAGACCTGGGCGGTGCTCCACCCGTCCAGCACGACGTGGTGGGAGGTCCAGACGAGCAGGACCTCGTCGTGGGACAACCGCGCGATGGCGAGTCGCATCAGCGGCGGCGTGGTCAGGTCGATTCCCTCGGCGTGGTCCTCGGCCAGCAGCGTACGCAGCCGCACGTCCCGGTCGGCCTCGTCCAGCGCGCGCCAGTCGTGGTGGGTGACCGGGACCGTCACCTCGCGGTGCACGACCTGCACCGGCTCGTCCACGTCGTGCCAGACCAGCGAGCTGCGCAGGACCGGCGTACGGTCGACCACCCGCTGCCAGGCGTCGGCGAAGGCCTCCGGATCGGCGACGCCGTGCAGACGAAGGCGGAACTGGTCGAAGTAGGCGGTCGCGCCGCCGTCGACGAGGCTGTGGAACAGCATCCCGGACTGCAGCGGCGTCAGCGGGTACACGTCCTCGACGCCACAGCCGTCGCCGACGATCCGGTCCACACCCGCCTGGTCCAGCCGGGCCAGGGGGAAGTCCGACGGGGTGCGGCCGCCCGCATCGGGGCGCGCGCAGTGCTCGACGAGGTCGCGCAACGCCCGCACCATGTCCTCGGCCAGCCGTCGCACCGTGCTCTCGTCGTGCACTTGGTCGGAGTAGATCCAGCTCAACGCCAGCTCGCCATGCTCGACGGCGCCGACGACGTCGAGCAGGTGCGGGCGGATGCTGTCCGGAGCATGGTCGCGACCGGCCGGTGCGCAGCGGGCGCGGTAGATGCTCTCCTCGCTCGTGGCCACGTCCCATCGGCCGTGGTAGTTGAAGCTGATGCGCGGCTCGGCTCCCGCGGGGAGCCGGGTGGGCTCGGCCAGGTACCGCAGGGCGCCGTAGGACAGGCCGCGTTGGGGGACCGCTCGCAACTGCTCCTTGACCGATTTGATCGTCGCCGCCCAGTCCGGCGCGGCCGGAACGGCCAGCGCGAGCGGGTACTGGCTGGTGAACCAGCCGATGGTGCGGGACAGGTCGACGCCATCGAGGATTTCCTCGCGGCCGTGGCCCTCCATGGTGACCAGGACGCGGTCCCGTCCCGTCCACCCGGCCAGCACCCGGCCGAGCGCGCTGAGCAGCACGTCGTCAACCTGCGTGCGGTAGACGGGCGGCACCTGGTGCAGCAGCGCGTCGGTCTCCGCGCGGCCGAGCCGGACCGTCACCACGCGGGCGCTGTCCGCGGTGTTCGCAGTGTTCGCGCCAGGGCGGTCCACGGGTAGCGTTGGGTCGGCGCGCTCGGACATCGCCAGCCAGTGGTCGAGGTCGCCGTCCAGTCCGCCGGAACGGACGTGCTCGGCCAGCAAGTGCGCCCACTGGGCGTGCGTGGCGCCGACCGGGTCCAGCTCGATCGCAACGCCCTCGGCGGCCTGCCGGTAAGCGGCCTCCAGGTCGCCGAGCAGGATGCGCCAGGACACGCCGTCCATTACGAGGTGGTGTGCGGCGACGAACAGCCGCGGCGGCGCGCCCCGCTCGGTGAACAGCAGGCCGGCGACCAGGGGGCCGGCATCGAGGTCCATGTTCCCCTGAGCGGCCAACACCGCGTCCTCGACGGCCTGCTGCCGGTCCGGCACCGCCATCTCGGACAGGTCGACCACGCGCAGGAGCCCGGTGGGCGCATCGGGCAGAACGTCCTGGCGCCACTGCCCGCCCACTTGGTCGATCCGGGTGTGCAGCGCGTCATGCCGGGCCACCACCGCGTCGAACGCGACGCGGAGCGCGGCCGTGTCGACGCCCTCGGCGAGCGTCACGAAGGTCGACATGGCGAAGTGCGGCAGCGGACCATGGTGCGCGAGGAACCACTGCTGGATCGGGGTCAGCGGCGCGGCTCCCGTGAGCTGGGGCAGGGTGACCGCGACCGCGCCGTCCTCAGCGTCGACCACGGTCGCCAGCTGGGCGACGGTCTGGTGCCGGAACACGTCCCGCGCCGTCAGGTGCAGACCGGCCTGCCTGGCGCGCGACACCATCTGGATGCCGAGGATGGAGTCGCCTCCCAGGCTGAAGAAGTTGTCCTCGGTGCCGACCCGGTCGACCCGCAGCACCTCGGCCCAGATGCCGGCCAGCTCCCGCTCGGTCGGCGTGCGCGGCTGCACGTAGACCGAGTCGCGCCGGGCCTGTTCGCCGGGGGCCGGCAGCGCCCGCCGGTCGAGCTTCCCGTTGCGGGTCAGCGGCAGCTCTGCGAGCGTCACGAACACCGAGGGCACCATGTGATCGGGCAGGCCGCGGCGCAGCGCGTCGCGCAGCTCTCCCGCACCGGGCTCGGCACCGTCGGCCGGCACGACGTAGGCGACCAGCCGCTGGTGGCCACTGACGCCGGCACCGCCGTCGGTGTGCACCACCACGGCCGCCTCGGCGACTGCGGGGTGGCGCAGCAGCGTCGCCTCGATTTCGCCGAGCTCGATGCGGAACCCGCGGATCTTGACCTGCTGATCGACCCGTCCCAGGTACTCCAGGTTCCCGTTCGGGCGCCAGCGCGCGAGGTCGCCGCTGCGGTACATGCGGGAGCCGGGTTCGCCGAACGGGTTCGCGACGAACCGATCGGCGGTCAGGCCGGGCCGGTTCAGGTAGCCGAGCGCCAGCCCGGCGCCCGCGACATACAGCTCGCCGGTCACCCCTGGCGGCACCGGCGACAGCGTCGCGTCCAGCAGGTAGGTGCGCAGGTCGGGGATGGCGCTGCCGACCACGCTGCCCCCGCGCCGTACGTCGTCGCGCCCGAGCGCGAGGTGGGTCACGTGCACCGTGGTCTCGGTGATCCCGTACATGTTGACCAGTACCGGCGCGCCCTCGGGGTGGCGGGCGTACCAGCCATCGAGACGGCGCGGGTCCAGCGCCTCGCCGCCGAAGACCACGTACCGCAGGTGCGGTAGTCCGCCGCCGACGGCCTTGTCCTGGGCCACCAGCTGGTAGAACGCGGACGGCGTCTGGTTGAGGACCGTGACGCGTTCGCGCGCCAGCAGCCGGTGGAACTCTTCCGGCGACCGCGACACGGCGTGCGGCACGACGACCAGCCTGCCGCCGTGCAGCAGCGCGCCCCACAGCTCCCACACGGAGAAGTCGAACGCGTAGGAGTGGAAGAGGGACCACACGTCCCGAGGGCCGAAGTCGAACCGGTCGCGGGTGGCGGAGAACAGGCGGACCACGTTCGCGTGCGGCACCACCACGCCCTTGGGGGCGCCGGTGGAGCCGGAGGTGTAGATCACGTACGCGGGGCTGCCCGGGACGAGCCCGGCCTCCGGGTCGAGCGGGGTGGCCGGGCTCGCCGCGAGCCCTTCGCGGTCGGCGGGGTCGTCGAGCACGAGCCGGGGAACGTCGGGATCCAGCTCCGGCAAGGCGATGCCGGCCGACACGACCAAGACCGGATCGCAGTCCTGGAGCGTGGCGGCGATGCGGTCGGCCGGGTTCCCCGGGTCGACGGGGACATATGCCGCGCCGGTCTTGAGCACGGCCAGTACCGCGACGACGACGTCGATCGACCGGGGCAGGACCAGTGCCACGAACCGGCCGGGACCGGCACCCAGCTCGGCGAGCCGGTGGGCGAGGCGGTTCGCGCGCGCCTCGAGGTCCGCGTAGGAGAGGTCGGTGCCCTCGCAGGTCACCGCCGTCGCCTCGGGTGTCTTGGCGACCTGGGCCGCGAACAGCTCCGGCAGGGTGGCCGTCACCGTGGAGTGACCGGCGCCGTTCCACTCGACGAGCACCTGCCGCCGCTCGGTGTCGGTGAGCATCGGCAGGCGCGCCATCGGCGTGTCAGGGTGGTCGACCAGCGCCCGCAGCAGAGTCGTCAGGTGCTCGGCCATGCGGGCGATGGTCGCCGAGTCGAACAGATCGGTGTTGTATTCCAGCGCGACAGACAGGTCACTGGAGCCGCTCCGCTCCTCGAACTCCAGGGTGAGGTCGAAGTTCGCGGCACGCCGCGTCAGCCCCATGCCCTCGACGTCGAGCCCGGCGAGCTGGGGGCGCCTGCTCGGCGTGTTCTGCAGCACCACTAGTACGTCGAACAACGGGTTGCGGCTGGCGTCCCGCTCGGTGTGCAGGGACTCGACCAGCCGATCGAACGGCACCTCGTCGTGGTCGAACGCGTCGAGGACGGTGTTCCTGGCCTCGGCGACGAACTCCCGGAACGTCTGCCCGCCATCCACGGTGGCGCGGAGCACCAGGACGTTGACGAAGAACCCGACGAGCGAGCTCAGCTCGGCCCGGCCGCGGCCGGTGACCGCCGTTCCCACTGCGACGTCATCCTGACGGGCGTAGCGGGCAAGTAGCACCTGGCACGCGGCGGCCAGGACGGTGAACAGGGTGGTGTCCTGGTTCCTGGCGAGCCCGTGCAGTGCGGTCAGGACCTCCCCTGGCACGGAGAACTCGTGCAGCGCGCCCGCCGAGGTGCGGACCGCGGGGCGGGGCCGGTCGATCGGCAGATCGAGCGGAGCGAGTCCGGACAGCTGCTCCCGCCAATAGTCCAGGTGCCGCTCCAGCTCCGCGGACGCGCGTTCCCGCTGCCACACCGCGAAGTCGCCGTACCGCACCGGCAGCGGCGGCAGCTCCACCTGCTCGCCGCGGACCGCCGCGTCATAGAGCGTGCTCAGCTCGCCGGCCAGCACGCCCATCGACCAGCCGTCGGTGACGATGTGGTGCGCGTTGAGCAACAGGACGTGCTCGTGGCCGGACAGCCGCAGCAGTAGCGCACGGAACACCGGGCCACGCCGTAGGTCGAAGGGCCGCGCGTACTCCCGGGACAGCACCTCGTCGAGCGCACCGGGCGCGACGTCGACCACCGGCACGGACAGCTCGACGGCGGGGTTGACGACCTGCACCGCCGCGCCGTCGACCTCGTCGAATGTGGTCCGCAGCGACCCGTGGCGGTCCACGAGGGTCTGCAGGGCGCCGGTGAGGGCCGGTGACTCCAGTGGGCCGCGCAACCGCAGGACGAGCGCGCTGTTGTACCCGGCCGGGTCGAGCTGGAACTCGTTGAGGAACCACAGCCGCTGCTGTGCGAAGGACAGCGGCAGCGGCACCCCCTGCGGGGCAGGTGGGATGACCGTGGACCGCTCGGCGGCGCCCGCGAGCCTGCGGCGCACCTCCTCCCGCAGGTTCGCGGGTAACGCCGCGAAGCGGTCGCGGTTCGACAACGTCATCTCGGTCTCCTTGATCGGTCGTCGTTCGATCTGTCATCGAACTCGGCCAGCTCGACCTCGCTCAAGATCTTGTTCTCCACCAGCTCCGCCAGCCCGGCGACCGTGCGGGCGGTCATGACCTCTCGCGGCGACACCGCCACGTCGAACAAGGCCGTGGCCTGCGACGAGATCAGCAGGCTCTGCACGGAATCGCCGCCGAGCTCGAAGTAGCCGTCCGTCGTCCCGACCCGCTCCGCGCCGAGCACCTCACTCCAGATCGCCACGAGCACCCGCTCGGTATCGGTCTCAGGCGCCATGTACTCGGTCCCGGCTGTGCCCGCGGCCGGCGCGGGCAGGGCGCGGCGGTCGAGCTTCCCATTGGCGGTCAGCGGCAGCTCGTCGAGCACGACGAATGCCGAGGGCACCATGTAGTCGGGGACGGACCGCGCCAGCGCGGCGCGCAGCTCGTCGACCGGAACGACCGCCCCGTCGGCGGGCACCAGGTAAGCCACCAGGCGCTTGCGGCCCGGCTCGTCCTCCCTGGCGAGCACCACCGCCGCGCGGACCGCGGGGTCCTCCTCGATGCGGACCTCGATCTCGGCGGGCTCGATCCGGAACCCGCGGACCTTCACCTGGTCGTCGATCCGGCCCAGGATCTCGAGCACGCCGTCCGGTCGCCAGCGCGCGAGGTCCCCGGTCCGGTACATCCGCTCCCCCGCCGTCCCGTACGGGCTCGCGACGAACCGGTCCGCGGTCAGCCCCGCGCCGGTGACGTATCCCCGGGCGAGCCCTGCTCCGGCGATGCACAACTCGCCCGCCACCCCCGGCGGCACCGGCCGCAGCGCGGCGTCCAGCACGAAGACCCTGGTGTTGTCCAGGGGCCGGCCGATCGGCACCACGTCGGGCACCGCGTCGGCGTCGGTCATCGGGTACCAGGTGGCGTAGGTGGTGGTCTCGGTCGGGCCGTACACGTCGACCACGGTCAGCTCCGGGCAGGCGGTGAGCACCCGGCGCAGCGCGGCGGCGGGGACGGCCTCCCCACCGGTCCACACCTCGCGAGCCCCCGCGAACGCGTCGGGCCGTTCCTGGGCGACCGCGCGGAACAGTGCGGTCGTGAGGAACACCGCCGTCACACCGTGCTCCCGGATCACCCTGCGCAGCAGCCCGGCGTCGGTGTCTCCCTGCGGCGCGACCACCACCTGGCCGCCGGTGAGCAGCGGCGTCCACACCTCGTAGGTGGACGCGTCGAAGGCCAGCGGCGAGTGCAGCAGGACACGGTCGTGACCGCCGCCCCGGAAGCTCCGGTCGAGGGCGAGCGCGACCACGTCCCGGTGTCGCACTCCGACGCCCTTGGGCACACCGGTAGAGCCCGAAGTGTGCATCACGTAGGCGAGGTTGTCCCGGCGCGCCACGGCGGTCGGCGAATCGGCGGGCTCCTGCCACACCGCCGGGTCGTCCACCACCACGACCGGACCACTGTGGACGGCGTGAGCGTCCTGCTGCCACGACCGGTCGGTGACCAGCACCCCGATGCCGCAACCCTCCACGACCGTGCGCAGCCGCGCCAGCGGCGCCCGCACGTCCAGCGGCACGTAGGTAGGCCCCACCGGCCTTGAGGATCGCGAGCTCGGCCACGACGACGTCGGCCGACCGCTCCATCAGGAGCCCGACCGGCCGCTCGACGGCGACCCCCAGCCGGGCAAGCAGGCCGGCGAGCCGGTTCGACCGCTCGTCGAGCTCGGCGTAGGTCATCGTGCCGACGTCGGACCGGACCGCGGTCGCGCCGGGAGCGCGGGTCACCTGCCGCGCGAACAGCTCGGGCACGGTCAGCTCGGGGACCGGGCACGCGGTGTCGTTCCACGCCCGCAGCACCAGGCGCCGTTCCCGCTCCGACATCGGGTCGATCCGGCCGAGCTCGGCGCCCGGGTCGGCGGCGACGAGGTCGAGGACCCGCAGCAGGTGCGCGGCGATCCGCTGGACCGTGGCCTCGTCGAACAGGCCGGGGTCGTAGCCGAGGTCGATGGTGAGGCCTCGGCCGGGGCTCGCGACGACGCTCAGCGGGTAGTTGGTCCTGCCGATCCCGCGCAGGTCCCGCCAGGCGAGCCCGTTGGCCTCGCCCGCGTCCTCGTCGCTCGCGTAGTTCTGGACCACGACGATGCTGTCGAACAGCTCGGCGTCCGCGACCACATCGCCGCACGCGCGGATCCGGGACAGTGGCAGGAAGTCGAACCGGCGCGACTCGGCCAGCGCGGACTGGCACCGGCGCAGCCAGTCGGCCACGGGCGCGGTCCGGTCGACGGCGATCCGGGCGGGCAGCGTGTTGAGAAGCATCCCGGTGATCTCGTCGGCGCCCGGCAGGTCGGCCGGGCGTCCCGAGACCGTCATCCCGAAGCAGACGTCGTCCCGGCCGCTGTAGCGGGACAGCAGCAGCGCCCAGGCGCCGTGCAGGACCGTGCTCATCGTCAGCCCGTGGCGCCGGGTCGCCGACCGCAGCCGCTCGTACTCCCGCTCCGCCAGCCGCACGGTCACGCGGTCGTCGGAGTGGGGGCGGTGGTCCGCCGCAGGCGCCCGGTCGTAGGGCAGCGGAGTCGGGGTGTCGAAGCCGGCCAGCACCGCCCGCCAGTGCCGCTGCGCGTCCTCGGTGTCCTGCCGCGCGAGCCAGGTCAGGTAGTCCCGGAACGGAGGGCGCTTCGCCGGTCCGGTTCCGTCGCCCTCGGTCAGGGCCTCGTGGGCGGCGAAGACGTCGGACAGGACGTGCAGGACGCTCCACCCGTCCAGCAACGCGTGGTGGAAGGTCCAGACCACCCGCACCTCGGTCGCGGACAGCCGGGCGATGGCCACCCTAGTCAGCGGCGCGGCGGTCAGGTCGAGGCCCGCCGCGCGGTCGCGGTCGAGCAGGCTGGCCAGCGCCTCCCGCCGCTCCGCCTCGGACAGCTCCGACCAGTCCAGGTGAGTGACCGGCAGGGTGACGTCCCGGTGGACCACCTGCAGCGGCGCGGTCACGCCGTGCCATACCAGGGCGGTGCGCAGCACCGAAGTGGTGTCGACCACCCGCTGCCACGCCGCACCGAGCAGCTCTGGCGCCGCGACGCCGCTCAGCACGAAGGTCAGCTGCTCGTGGTACACGCCCCTGCCCTCCTGAGACAGGCCGTGGAAGATCATCCCGGTCTGCATCGGGGTGGCCGGGTAGATGTCCTCGACGGACCGGCCGTCGCCAGCGAGCGCGTCCAGGGTGGCCTGGTCCAGGCCGGCGAGCTGGAAGTCGGAGGGGGTGCGTCCGCCCGCGCCGGGCTGGGCGCAGTGCTCGACGAGCGCACCGAGGTTCGTGAGCGTCTCCTCGGCCAGGGCACGCACGCGGTCGGTGTCGTAGGCCTCCGGGGAAAAGTGCCAAGTCATACGCAGCACGTCGTGGTCGACGCCGGCCACCACTCGCAGCGGATGGTCCTGCTCCGCTCCCGGCTCCGGGTCGCCGACGTGCCAGCCGAGGGCGGTGGTGTGGTCGAGCCGGCCGAGATAGGCGAAGGCGACCTCCGGCGGCGGTGTGTCGGTGAGCGCGGGCACACCGGCGAGGTGGCGCAGAGCGTCGTAGCCGAGTCCGCCGCCGGGCACGGCGCGCACCTGCTCCTTGACCGACCTCAGCGTCGCGCCCCAGTCCTGCTCGGGAACGTCGAGCGCGACCGGGAACACCGTCGTGAGCGGGCCCACCGTCCCCGAGGGGTCCAGGTCGGCGAGCGCGGTCTCCCGACCCGGCCGCTCGAGGTCGAGCAGCACCTCGCCCCGGCCGATCCACCGCGTCAGCGCCCGTCCCAGCGCGGCGAGCAGGACGTCCTCGGTCCGCGTGCGGTAGACCTCAGGGACCTCGCGCAGCAGGGCCTCGGTCTGGTCGGCGGTCAGCCACAGGTCCAGCGAGCGGGTGGGACGTGCAGGCCCGCCGCGGACCTCGGCCGTCCGCGTGCGGCCGGCGCCGGTGAGGGTGGCCCGCCAGTGGGTCAGCTCGTCGTCGAACCCGCCAGCCCTGGCGTGCTCGGACAGGCCCGCCGACCACGCCGCCAACGACGTCGCCGGGTGCCCGAGGTCGACCGCCCTGCCGTGCACGGCCTGCCCGTAGGCCCGGTCCAGGTCGTCGAACAGTATCCGCCACGACGTCCGGTCCAGCATCAGCCGGTGCGCGGACAACCGCACCGACCGGTGGTCGGGCGCCGGTACTGCCGCCAGCGCCAGCCCGTCGGCCAGGTCCTCCACAGTACCGTCCGGCTGGCGCACACCGGCCGGCGCGACGCGCTGGCACCACCGCCCGCCGGCCTGCGTCCAGCGCAGCCGCAGCGCGTCGTGGCGGGCGACGACCGCGGCGAGGGCAGTGCGCAGCGCCCCCTCGTCCACGGCCTCACCGAACTCCACCACCACGCTGTCGACACCGTCGCGGCCGTGGGGCCGGCCGGCCGGCGTCGCGAGGACCCGGTGCTGGGCGGGCAGGAGCGGTATGACGTCGGTGACCGGGCCGCGCCCGTCCTTCCCCGACGCACCGACGGCGGTGCGGAGGGCGGCGAGTTCGGCGATCGTGGACCGCTCGAACAGGTCGCGGGGCATCAGGTCCAGCCCCGCTTGCCGGGCCCGGGACGCCACCCGGATCGCCACGATGGAGTCGCCGCCCCGCTCGAAGAAGTCATCCTCGACCCCGACCCGCGCCACCCCGAGCACGTCGGCCCAGATTTCGGCCAGCACCCGCTCGGCGTCCGTGCGCGGCTCCCGGTAGCCGGTCTCGTCGACCGAGTCGAGGTCCGGCACGGGCAGCGCGCGGCGGTCCACCTTCCCGTTCGGACTCAGCGGGAGCGCGTCCAGCAGCACCACCGAGGGCACCATGTAATCGGGCAAAGCGCCGCCCGCGAACGCGCGCAACGCGGCGGCGTCGACGGCGGTGCCGGGCGCCGCCACCACGTACGCGACCAGCCGCTTGCGGTCGGGCCGGTCGGCGTGGACGGTCACCACCGCGGCCGCCACGCGGGGGTGCGCGCCGAGCACCGCCTCGACCTCGCCGGGCTCGACGCGGAAGCCACGGATCTTGACCTGATCATCGATCCGGCCCACGAACTCGACCACCCCGTCGGCGCGCCAGCGCACGACGTCCCCGCTGCGGTACAGGCGCGACCCAGGCGGCCCGAAGGGGTCGGCGACGAAGCGTGCCGCGGTGGCCCCTGGCTGGTTCAGGTAGCCGCGCGCGACCCCGGCGCCCGCGATGCACAGCTCGCCGGGTGCGCCGACCGGGACCGGGCGCAGGTCGGCGTCGACCACGTGGACCCGCATGTTGTCGAGCGGCCGCCCGATGGGGACGGAGTCGGGCACCGGCTCGCCGGCGGGCATCCGGTGGCGAGTAGCGAAGGTGGTGGTCTCGGTCGGCCCGTAGCCGTTCACGATGTCGAGCGCGGGACACGCGGCCAGCACACGGCGTACAGCCTCGGCGGGTACGACGTCACCACCGGTCCACACCTCCCGGACCCCGCGCAGGCAGTCCGGCCTGTCGGCGGCGACCAGGCGGAACAGGCCCGCCGTCAGCCAGAGGCCGGTCACCCCGTGGTCGCGCACGACCCGGCGCAGGACGTCGGTGTCCACGTCGCCCGGTGGCGCGACGACCACCTGCCCGCCGTTCAGCAACGGCACCCACAGCTCGTAGGTCGAGGCGTCGAAGGCCTGCGGGGAGTGCAGGAGCACCCGGTCGTGGACCCCGCCGGGAAACGACCGGTCGAACGCCAGCGCGACCACGTCGCGGTGGGCAACCGCGACGTCCTTCGGCGTGCCGGTTGAGCCGGACGTGTACATGACGTACGCCAGGTTGTCCGCGTGGACCGGCACATCCGGTGGGGCGGCATCATCGACGGGCTCGTCGGTCGTGACCACGATCGTCTCCCCGACGTGGACTGCGCCGGCCGTCGCCGCCCACGTCCGGTCGGTGAGCAGCACCGACGCCCCCGCCCGGGTCAGCGCAGCGCGGTTGCGATCGGCGGGTGCCCTGGTGTCCAGGGGCAGGTACGCCCCGCCCGCCATGAGGACCGCCAGCTCGGCGACCACCAGCTCGACCGACCGGTCCACCAGCACGCCGACCGGCTGTTCGGCACGCACCTCAGCGGCGACCAGCCGGTGCGCGAGCGCCGCGGCGCGTGCCGACAACTGCGCGTAGCTCATCGTGGCGCCGTCGGCCACCACCGCCGGAGCATCAGGCGTACGCAGGACCTGCTCGGCGAACAGGCTCGGCACGGTGCCTGCGGGCACCGGGTGTGCGGTGTCGTTCCAGCTGCCCAGGATCCGCTCGCGTTCGTCGGCGGGCCACGTCGACAGATCACGCACCCTGCGTTGTGGGCCCGCCGCGATCTCTTCCAGCACCGTCCGCAGCTGTTCGGCGAGGCGCCGTACGGTGGCGGCGTCGAACAACGCGGGGTCGTAGCCGAACTCGATCGCCATGCGCTCGGCGGGCGCGACGACGACGGCGAGCGAATAGTTCGTCGTCTCCACCGCGCGCAGGTCTCGCAGCCGGAGCCCGTGCGCTGCGGCGGACCGGTCGTTCACCGGGTAGTTCTCGAACACGAGGATGCTGTCGAACAGGTTCGCCCTGGCGGGAACACCGCTCCACGAACGCAGCCGTGTCAGCGGCACGTGCTCGAACCGCCGGGACTCCGCCTGGGCTTCCTGCAGCCCGCGCAGCCACTCCCCGACCGGCGCGTCGTCGGCCACGTTGACGCGTACCGGCACTGTGTTGATGAAAACCCCGACGACCTGCTCGACGTCGGCAAGGGCGGCGGGGCGCCCGGAGACCGTGGCGCCGAAGCAGACATCCCGCTGGCCGCTGCCGCGGGACAGCACGAGCGCCCACGCGCCCTGCACCAGCGTGTTGACGGTCAGCCCGTGGCGCGCCGCCGCGTTGCGTAGCTCGTGGGACGCGGACTCGGTCAGCTCGGTCGCGACGTGTGCCGACGACCGGGTAGTGTGCGCGCCCGTCCTCGGCCGGTCGGTCGGCAGCGGGGTCGGCTCGGTCAGGTCAGCGAGCACGCGGCGCCAGTGTTCCTCGGCGAGCCGGTCGTCCTGCGCGGCGAGCCACTCCAGATAGGACCGGAAGGGTGGCCGGCCCGGCGGCGTCGTGCCCGCGTGGACGGCGAACACGTCGGCGAGGACGTGGACGACACTCCAGCCGTCCAACAGCAGGTGGTGGAAGGTCCACAGGACCTGGACGGCGTCGCCAGGCAGGCGCGCGATAGCCACCCGCATGAGTGGGTTCGCCGTTGGGTCCAGGCCGGCGCGCCGGTCGGTCTCGAGCAGCCGCGCCAGTTCGCTTTCCCGGTCCACTTCGGACAGCCGGCGCCAGTCGAGGTGGGTGACCGGCACCACCGGTCGGGTGCGGACGACCTGCAGGGGCTCATCGAGGCCCTCCCACACTACGTGGGTGCGCAACACCGGGGTCCGGTCGACTACCTCCTGCCACGCACGGCCCAGCACCGCCTGCTCCGGGACGCCGTCGAGCACAAACGCGATCTGCTCCAGGTACACCCCCTGATCCCCTTGAGACAGGCCGTGGAACACCATGCCCGCCTGCATCGGGGTGAGCGGATAGATGTCAGCCACCGAGCGCCCGTCGCCGGCGATCCTGTCCACTGTGGCCTGGTCCAGTTTGGCCAGTGGAAAGTCCGACGGTGTGCGGCCACCCGCCTCCGGGCGGGCGCAGTGGGCGACGATCTCGCGCAGCGCGGCGCACATGTCCTCGGCGACGCGCTCTACGGTGGCGCGGTGGTGCCGGTGCTCCGAATAGGACCAGGTGACCTCGAGTCGGCCGGCCGCTACGCGGCTCACCACGTCCAGCAGGTGTGGGCGGGGTGCGTCCGGCGACGCGTCAAGCTCGAGCGCGCCGGGCACACCCTCGAACGGACCGTCCGACGTGGCCTGCGCATCGAACTGCCCGAGGTAGTTGAAGCTGATCGCCGGATCCGGCGCGTGCGCGGTCGTACCGGCCTCGGTGAGGTAGCGCAGGGCGCCGTAGCCGATGCCGCGGTTCGGCACTGACCGCAGCTGTTCCTTCACCGCCTTGAGCGCGGTCCCCCAGTCTGTGTCCGGCACGGGAAGCTCCACCGGGAACAGGGTGGTGAACCAGCCGACGGTGCGGGAGAGGTCGACGTCAGCGAACAGTTCCTCACGCCCGTGCCCTTCGAGGTCGACCAGCACCCGGTCCCGACCGGCCCAGCGGCCAAGCGCCCGGCCGAGCGCGGCCAGCAGCACGTCGTTGACCTGGGTGCGGTAGACGCCGGGGACGTCATGCAGCAGCGCCGCGGTCTCCCTGGCGTCGAGCCGCACCGTGACCGAGTGGGTGGCGGCCACGGTGTTCGCACCCGCGCGGTCGGTCGGCAGCCCGGCGTCGTGGCCCGCCAGCACATCGGCCCAGTAGCCGAGCTCGCCGGCGAACCCGCCGCTGCGCGCGTGCCGGGTAAGCCGCTCGGCCCACTCCTTGAACGAGGTCGTCCTCGGTCCCAGGTCGACCGGGGCACCGGAGACGACCTGTCGGTAGGCGCGGTCGAGGTCGTCCAGCAGGATCCGCCAGGACACCCCGTCCACCACCAGGTGGTGGACGACCAGCCGCAGGGCGCGGTCCCCGACGGGCACGGCGGCCACCAGCGGTCCCTGAGCGAGGTCGAAACCGGTGTGCTCGGGCCGCAGAACCTCGACCGGCGCGACGGCTGTGTTGTGCTGGCGACAGCCGCCTCCCGGGTCGTGCTCGAACCGCATCCGCAGGGCGTCGTGGTGGGTCACGACCGCCGCGAGGGCGGTGCGCAGCGCGTCGTGGTCGACCTCCGCGGCCAGCCGCACGGTGACCATCTGCGCGAAGTGCTCGGGGTCCACGGTCTGCGTCTCGAAGAACCACCGCTGGATCGGGGTGAGGGGCACCGCGCCGCTGACGGCCCCGTGGTCGGTGGTCCGGCCAGCCGCGGTGGCGTCCGGTGCGACG
Organism: Kribbella qitaiheensis; assembly: GCF_014217565.1. Classification (NCBI taxonomy): domain Bacteria; kingdom Bacillati; phylum Actinomycetota; class Actinomycetes; order Propionibacteriales; family Kribbellaceae; genus Kribbella; species Kribbella qitaiheensis. The sequence goes on along the minus strand of NZ_CP043661.1, from coordinate 596,608 downwards.
CGCAGTGCGAGCTGCCCGATGGTCTGGTGCACGAAGACATCCTTGGACGTCAACGCCAGTCCGGCCCGGCGGGCGCGGGAGACCAGCTGGATGCTCAGGATCGAGTCGCCGCCGAGGGCGAAGAAGTTGTCGTCGAGCCCGACGCGCGGCACCCTGAGCACGTCCGCCCAGATGCCGGCGAGCGTCCGTTCGACATCGGTGCGCGGTGCGCGGTGCACGCGAGGGATCTCGGCAGCCAGCTCCGGCAGAGCCCGTCTGTCGACCTTCCCGTTGCGGTTGAGCGGCAGCTCGGCCAAGGGCACGATCCGCGACGGCACCATGTACCCCGGCAGCACCCGCTCGGCGAAGCCGCGCAGCGCGGCGGTGTCCACGGTCGCCGCGGGGGCGGGCACGACGAAGGCCACCAGATGCCTGCTCCGCGCGTCGCCCCGTACGACGACGACCGCGTGGGCCACGTCCTCGTGCCGGGCCAGGGCGGCTTCCACCTCGCCCGGCTCGATCCGGAAGCCACGGACCTTCACCTGGTCGTCACAGCGACCGAGGAACTCCAGCGCTCCCGCCCGGTTCGGGCGGACGAGGTCACCCGTGCGGTACATCCGCTCCCCCGGCCGGCCGAACGGGTCGGGCACGAACCGCTCCGCGGTCAGGCCCGGCCGGTTCAGGTAGCCGCGGGCAAGCCCGGCGCCGGCGATGTACAGCTCACCGGGCACGCCGAAGGGCGCCGGCCGCAGTGCCGCGTCGAGCACGATCACCCGCATGTTGTCCAGCGCCCGCCCGATCGGCACCAGGTCGGGGACGTCCTCGGGGGCCGCCATCCGGTGCTGGGTGGCGAACGTCGTCGTCTCCGTCGGGCCGTAGCCGTCGACGACCACAAGGCCCGGGCAGGCGGCCAGCACCCGGCGCACCGCGTCCGGGGAGACCTGCTCACCACCCGTCCACACCTCCCGCGCTCCCGCCAGGCAGTCCGGGGACTCCTCGGCCACGAGACGGAACAGCCCGGCGGTCAGCCAAAGCGCCGTCACGCCGTGCTCGACGACCACACACCGGACGACCTCGGCGTCCACGTCTCCCGGCGGGGCGACCACCACCTGCCCGCCGCCGAGCAGCGGCACCCACAGCTCGTAGGTGGACGCGTCGAACGCGGCTGGCGAGTGGAACAGGACCCGTTCGTGGGCGCCGGTGCGGAAGCCGTGGCCGAACGCGAGCGCGACCACGTCGCGATGGCGGACCGCCACTCCCTTCGGCACCCCCGTCGAGCCGGAGGTGAACATGACGTAGGCGAGGTTGTCCGGTCGAGGCGCGACGCCCGGCGCCGGGGCGGGTTCCTCCGCCGGCTCCGATCCGGTGCGCACGACGACGCACGGGCCCGCGTGCACCTGGTGGCCGAGCCGCTCCGAGGACTCGTCGACGAGGAGCACCGACGCGCCCGCGTCGGCGAGCAGCGCGCGCATCCGGTCCGCGGGCAGCCGATGGTCGAGGGGGAGGTACGCCGCGCCGGCCGTCACCACGGCGACCTCGGCGACGACGAGGTCGATCGAGCGGGCGACCAGCACGCCGACCGGCTGGTCGACGCCGACCCCGAGCGCGACGAGTCGGCAGGCCAGGGTGTTGGCCCGCGCGGCAAGTTCGGCGTAGGCCAGCGCGGTGCCGTCGCACGACACCGCCACCGCGGTGGGGGTCCTGGCGACCTGCTCTGCGAACAGCTCCGGGAGGGTCCGGTCCGGGAGGTCGTGCGTCGTGCCGCACGCGTCCGCCACCAAGCGGCACCGCTCGCCCTCGGACAGCAGCGAGAAGTCCCCGACGCGCCGGTCCGGGTCCTCGACGATGGCGGTGAGTAGCGCCTCGAGGTGCTCTGCCATGCCCGCGACGGTGGCCTCGTCGAACAGGTCGGTGTTGTACTCGAGGGCCGCCGTGAGTGAGCCGTCGCGCGGCCAGAACTCCACGAGCAGGTCGAACCGTGCAGACGGCCGGGGCAGGTCGTGCTCGGTGACCCGCAGCCCGCGAACCGTGCGGGGCGCCACCATGGCCTGCTGGAGCACGACGACGCTTTGGACCAGTGGCGCGCGGCTCGGGTCGCGCTCGGGACGCACAGCGTCGACCACCCGGTCGAACGGCACGTCGTCGTGGGCGAAAGCGGTCAGCGTGGTCTCGCGGACGGCGGCGAGGAAGTCTGAGAAGCTCAGCGCGGGATCGACGTCGGAGCGCAGGACGAGCGTGTTGACGAAAAATCCCAGCATGGTTTCGACATCGTGGTGGCCGCGGCCGGAGGTCACCGCACCGAGTGCGATGTCGCGCTGGTTGGCGTACTTGGCCAGCAGGATCTTCACAGCCGCGGTCAAGGTCATGAACAGCGTGGCGCCGTGCCGCTGTCCCAGCAGGGTGAGCCGGTCGACGACCTCGGGTGGTAGGGGCCTGCGGTGGACGGCACCGGCACTGGTGTGCACCGGTGGACGGGGACGATCGGTGGGTAACTCCAGCGGGACGATGTCGGCGAGCCTGCGCCGCCAATGTTCCAGCTGCTCGGCGAGCGCGGCGTCCGTGAGTTGCCGCCGCTGCCACACCGCGTAGTCCGCGTAGTCCACGCGGCGCCCGTGCTCCGCGTGGTCCGCCGGCCGGTCGCCGGATGCGGTGTCCTGGTGCTGCCCCGCGGCATAGCGCTCGACCAGCTCGTCAACCAGCAGCCGGATGGACCAGCCGTCGGTGACGATGTGGTGCTGGCTGATGACCAGCACGTGCTCATCCTCGGCCAGCCGCACGAGGAGCGCCCGGGCGAGCGGGCCGTGTTCGAGGGAGAACGGAGTGGTCGCCTCGCTGTGCAGCGCGGTCGCGAGCGCCGACGGCCGGTCGTTGTCGGGCAGGTGGGACAGGTCGGTGACGTGGACGGACAGCTCGCCGGTCTCGTGGATCACCTGTACGCCGTCGCCGTCGACCTCCGCGAAGGTGGTGCGCAGGGATTCGTGCCGCGCGACCAGCGCGGCGAACGCGTTCTCCAGCGCCGCCAGGTCGAGTGGTCCGGACAGCCGGACGCCGACGCCGGTGTAGTACTCGGTGCCTCCTGGCGCGAAGTCGGCCAGGAACCACAACCGCCGCTGGGCGAGGGACATCGGAACCACGGCACCGCGGTGCGCGGGCGGCATTCGGTCGTCGTGCGCGCCGGGTGCGGGGTCGGGCAGTAGCCGCGCCATCCCGGCGACGGTTCCCGCGTCGAACAGGTCGCGCGCAGAGAGTCGGACACCGAATGCGGCCCGGACACGGCTCAGGACGCGGATGCTCGAGATCGAGTCGCCGCCGAGGTCGACGAACCGGTCCTCGGCGCCGACGCGATCGAGACCGAGCACGTCGGCCCAGATGCGCGTTAGCTCCCGCTCGGTGTCGGTGCGCGGCGCCGTGCCGCCGCTCTCAGCGTCCTGGACCGGCGCGGGCAAGGCCCGCCTGTCCAGTTTCCCGTTGCGGTCGAGGGGCAGGGCGTCCAGTGGGACGAACGCCGAGGGCACCATATAGGCGGGTAGCTGCCTTTCCAGCGCCGAGCGCAGTTCCCGGGCCGCCGGCATCTGGGAGCCGGCCACCGCCACGACGTAGGCCGCCAGCTGCCTGCCGCCCGCCGCGTTGTCCCACGCCACGACGGCGGCGTGCGCGATCGCCGGGTGGGCGACCACCGCCGCCTCCACCTCCGCGGGCTCGATGCGGAAGCCGCGGACCTTGACCTGGTCGTCGGCCCGGCCGAGGAACTCCACGTCGCCCGCCACGTTCCACCGCACCAGATCCCCTGTGCCGTACATCCGCGAGCCGGGCTCCGTCGGGTCCGCAACGAACCGCTCGGCGGTCATGCCGGGACGGCCGAGGTAGCCGCGGGCCACGCCGGCACCGGCGATGAACAGCTCGCCGGGCTCGCCGTCGGACACCGGCCGCAGGTCGGCGCCGAGGACGTGCAGCCGCACGTCCTCGAGTGGACGACCGATCGGGATCACGTCCGGCACCTGGTCGGAGTCGGACATCGGGTGGCAGGTGGCGAAGGTCGTGGTCTCCGTCGGGCCGTACCCGTTCACCACCACCACGCCAGGGCATGCCGCCATGACCCGGCGCACGGCGGTCGCCGGCACCACGTCCCCGCCGGTCCAGACCTCCCGCAGCCCCGTGAACGACTCCGGGGCGTCCTCGGCCACGACCCGGAACAGGCCCGCAGTGAGCCACAGTGCGGTGAGCGCGTGGTCGGCGACCAGCTCGCGCAGCACGTCGGCGTCCACGTCTTCCTGCTGCGGGAGGACGACGTGCCCGCCTCCCAGCAGCGGCACCCACAGCTCGTAGGTGGTGGCGTCGAAGGCGGCGGGCGAGTGCAGCAGCACCCGGTGGTGCGCACCGGTGCGGAACCGCGGGTCGGTGGCGAGCGCGACGACGTCGCGGTGCCGCACCGCGACTCCCTTCGGCACGCCGGTCGAGCCGGAGGTGAACATGACGTTCGCCAACTGGTCAGGGTGGGGCCGCACGCCGGGGTCGGTCGTCGGCCCGGTAGGCGCTACTCGGTCGTCCAGCACGACGATCGGGCCCGCGTGAATCTCCTCCGCCACCGGGAGCCAGGTCGGGTCGGTGATCAGCACCGAGGCCGATGCCTCGGCCAGCACCAGCCGCATGCGTTCCCGCGGCGCGCGGACATCCACGGGGACGTAGGCACCACCGGCCTTGAGGATGGCCAGCTCCGCGACGACGGTCTGCGTTGACCGCACCGTCAGCAGCCCGACGCGGTGCTCGGGCAGCACACCGCGGCGCAGCAGTTGATGCGCGACGCGGTTCGCCTCGGCGTCGAGGTCGGCGTAGGTGAGAGTGCGCTCTCCCCACGTCACCGCGGGCGCGGTGGGCTGTCGGCGGACCTGCTCGGCGAACAGGCACGGTACCGAGAGGACGGCGTCGCCCGGACCCGGTAGGGCCGCGCTCGACCTCGTGTCATGAAGCACCATGAATGTTCGACCTTCCCGTCGCGGTTAGTGTCCACTCGAACGGCCGGGGGCTGCGTGAACTGCGGATCCGGCCTACTCGCGCCAGGCGAGCCTGCCGCCGAGGAGCATCCGGTCGACGCGAGCGGTCGCGTCGTCAAGGAGGAACCGGCCGGTCTGCGTGAGATCGCCGGTGGTGAGGTCGCGCACAGTGAAGTGCAGGTCGTCGTGGAGCGTCAGCTCCGCGAACGGCTCGCCGTCCACCGCCATGCGCAGGCCACCACCATCCCGCCTGACCACGGCGTACCCGGTGTCCCCGTTCGTGTAGTTCCCCAGGCACTCCTCTGCGCCCGTCCCCGCCGCGGGCGAGGCCGTGTCCGCGGCAGCGACGTGTTCGCCGATCGCGAGGCCGGGCGCACCGATGTCGGCGACGAGCTGTCGCCACATGGCGTACCCGGTGTTCGCGTTGGTCGTGAGGGCCATCACCGTGCCCGCCGGGTCCACCCGCAGGTGACACGACGTCCCGTCGGCGTTGCCGTCGTGGCCCCACCATCGGGAAGGGCCGGAGTCGAACATGGCGAGGCCGAGACCCCAGCCGTCGGCCAGGCCGTAGGGCTGAGCCGACGGCACCGGGGTGCGCATCTGGGCGCGGTACTCCGGGGGCAGCGGCACGCCGACCGGGACGCCGGGGTCGTCCAGAAAGATTCGGCCGAAGGCGACGAGGTCCGACGCGCTCATGGCCAACCCGCCGGCGGGCTCCTCGACGGGCGTGAGGGTCTGGGCCACGGCGCGGGTCCGCTCCAGCGCACGGTTCACCGAATGACCCGCGACCTGCTGTTCGTCGGTGGGATCGGTGATGAAGACGGGAGGTATCCCCAGTGGCTGCAGCACGATGGCGTCGACGGCTTCCCGCCACGACATGCCGGTCACGCGTTCAACCAGGCTGCCGACCAAGACGTAGCCAGCGCTGGAGTAGGAGAATTGCCCGCCCGGCCGATGGATGTCCGCCATGTCGCGGCAGCAATCGAGCAGGTACCCGCGCGGCGACGAGCCGGTCGGGGTACCGGCGTCAGGCAGGCCGCTCGTGTGGCTCAGGAGGTGCCGCAACGTCAGTTGTCCGGACAGAGGCATGGGCAGACTCGCCCAGCCGAGGTCGTACTCCGCCACCGAGGTGTCGAGGCCGAGCTCCCCGTCCGCCACGAGCACCATTGCCGTGGTGGCGGTGAACGCCTTCGTGATGGAGCCGATGGGGAACTTCTCCGTTCCGGAGACAATTCCTCCATTCCCGGGCTCCGATTCTCCCACCTCGAAAGTGGTGGTCGTCCCGCCTCTGTGCACAGCGAATTGCGCAGCGGGTACCCGAAATGTTTTTACTGCACTGCGAAGAATGACCGAAAGGCGGTCCATTCCCATTCCAACCCCCTGTCGATCAGTCACTCGAGCAGGTTACGAGCACATCACGCTGCGGTATGAAGCGCAAGATACGACGCTACTCCGGACAACATCGAACGGTGTCGGACAGCGAGAAACTAGTTATGAATAAAACTATGAATAAAGTGTCGGACACTCGCCCGACACCACCGAAAGGACTAACGTCCGCCAGACCGCTCACCCCATCGTCACAGGGGCTGGAGGGCGCGCTTCGGGAAGCAGCCGGATGCCCTAGCCCCGACGTAGGCATGCTTCGGCTTCGGCTTCGGCTTCGGCCTCGGCCTCGGCTTCCCGAACCATCAGACGTGCGTAGAGCCGGAGCAACTCGTGTACGCGGTACCGCCCGGCCGAGGATTGCTGCAGCATGTGCACATCCAGCAACGCCTCCAGGACTTGCTCGGCCTCGGCGATGTCGCAGTGGGCCGTCGTGGCCAGCACGCGGGCGTCGATGTCGTCCTCGGCGAGCATGCACAGGAGCCGGAAGACACGCTGCACAGCGGGCGCCAACTGCTCGTAGGACAGCGCGAGCGCGGCGGTGAGGCGCCGGTCGCCGGCGGCCAGCTCGTCCAGCCTGCGCCCGCTGTTGCGCAGCCGTTCGGCGAGGTAGGCCACCGACCACGCCCGCCTCGCCTGCAACCGGGCCGCCGCCAGCCGGATGGCGAGCGGCAGGTATCCGCAGAGCCGCACCACGTCGCCGACGGCCACGAACTCGTGAGCGGCACGGTCGTTCCCGAGTGCCCGGGCGAACAGGGCAATCGCGTCACCCGGCGGCGGGACGTCCAGGGACAGTGTGGAAGCGGCGTCGAGATCCACCAAGCGTCGTCGGCTGGTGACGAGCGTCAGGCAGCCGGCCGACCCGGGTAGCAGGGGCCGGACCTGCGCGGCATTACTCACGTCGTCCAAAACGGTGAGCACCCTGCGGTTCGCGAGCTGGGCCCGCCAGAGAGCCGCGCGTGCCTCCAGCTCCTCCGGGATCTGGTCGCCGTGCACACCCCAGGCCCGGAGCAGGGTCTCAAGCGCGAACTCGGGCCCCACAGGCTGCGCGCCCGCGCTGTGAGCGTGCAGCCGGAGGAACAGTTGCCCGTCCGGGTACCGCTCCACCATGCGGTGCGCGGCATGCACGACCAGCGCCGTCTTCCCGACCCCGGCCATGCCGTCGATCACCGCGACCGTCGTCGCGGCGCGAGCACCGTCGTCCGCGGACGGACCTGAGAACAGCCACCGGAGCTCGGCCCCGCGGCCGGTGAAATCGGCGAGGTCACCGGGCAGGTCGTTGCGTCCGATCCCCGTGCCCAGCGCGCCAACCGCCATCACGCCGTCCTCGGCCTCTTTCCGGCCTGCCGCCGGCGCCCCGAGGTTCGTCGATGCCGCGAGGCGGCGCCAGGTCTCGCGCCAGCGGACCACCTCCCGTTCGATCTCCGCCGTCGCCTGGCCACGGGCACGCAGGCAGGCGGCGACGAACCCCTCCACGAACTCCATCCTCGGCAACCGGGGCAGGCCTTCCCCATTGAGGATGCCGGACGTGGTACTCGGCGGCAGGAGGTCCACGGCGCCGTGGGCCGTCGTGGTCTGACCACCGAGCACCCGCATTCGCCGAAGGGACGGCTTTCCGGCCCAGAGCCGGAGCCGGTTCAGCGCAGCCACGAATTCCGTGGCACTGCTGAGATGCTCGGGCGACACAGGCATGTCCGGTTCGTGGGCATCCATCGTGATCTCCCTGCGACAGCTCGTACCGGCCATTCCCGACATGTCGATCAGCACGCACAGGCAAAGGAATTCCGCCCCATCACGCCTCGGTGGTTCAATGACAACAAACATTTGACCGCCGGCGAGTTCGAAAGATGATCAAATGTCATCTCAGCGTTGGCACAGCCCACATGATCCCCATACTCACTCGCAGGCAAACTGCTCGTCGACACCGTGGACCGCGAAGTCGCCCCATTGGTCCACCCCCCAGACGCGACGGCACCCGAACATAGTTTTTACCACTCAATTCGTTGCTCGCCCCCGTCGTGGCGTGTCGGCGGCCCCAGATCCGCCATTTCAGACGATCCGCCACACCAATTCGTCGGCATCCATTCCCTGTGCCGCCAGCACACACCACTGCTGGGTCCGAGGTCGATCAGGCGCGGTCGACCTGCGCCGTCACCTCGCCCGGCAGACAGACGTCTGATTCGTCAGCGAAACCGCCGGGCTGGAACATCTCACTGATTCACATCAGCGTCGCGCCGCCTGGAGCGGCGCCAGGTCCGTGATCACCTACACGCAGGTTCGTCACGGTCCCGATCGCCTTCAGAACTACGAAGATCGCCACCAGGACCTGATAGCGGCACAACACCGGGGTGAGGTGACGATGTGGATGACTCAGCAGCAGGACCACGGAGTGGCGGCGGGCTCGATCACCCCGCCGGCTGTCGTCGCTGTGCCGCCACGCCGCGGGCTGGGGACTGCCGGTGGTGTCCCCGATCTCCGACGACGATCACCGGCCTAAGTTCCAGCGCGGGCCGGCGGGCCAGCTCCGCCCGCGACGCATCGTCTCGACGAGATCCTCGGGTGGCTGTGGTCGTTCAGCTGCGGGCAGCAATTGCAGCGCCGGCGGTTCGTTAGCAACAAACGTGGACACCCGGCTGGGCAGAACCTCTCTGCACTATGCGGCCCTAGACGGTACCGTCGACAGGTCAGGAACCTCCCGGCTAGCCTCGCCGTTTCACGGAAATTGGTTCGACACGTGAGGTGAAAGGCGAGAATGCCTGGCCTGTAAGGGAAAATTGGATTTGCGATGAACCAATGATCTCGAACAGGAAGGCACTCTCGGGTGGTGCGCACCAAGGGCAAGGCCCGGTTCAAGGTGTCGGCAGATGGTAAGGGGGTCGTGTCGCATGCCGGGGCCGCGCGGCTGCGGGAACTGGCCGCCGAGACCGGGCTGGTGCAGGGGTGGACCAAGGCCCTGATCGACACCTATTCGCTGCCGCCGATCCATCAGCCGGGGCAGGTGCTGGCCGATGTGGCGGTGACGATCGCCGATGGTGGTGACGCGTTACGGCATCTGCGGACGTTGCGGGACCAGCCGAGGCTGTTCGCGCCGGTCGCGTCCGATCCGACCGCGTGGCGGGTCGTCGACAAGATCGACGCTGCCCGGCTTGCAGCGTTCCGGGCGGCACGGGCAACAGCCCGGGAGCGGGCCTGGGCGGTCGGTGCCGGCCCGGACCTGACCTGACCGAACAGTTGTGGCTGCACTTCGACGCGACCCTGCTGATCGCGCACTTGGACAAGGAAACGCCGCACCGACGTGGAAGAAGGGATATGGGTTCCACCCGCTGCTGTGCAGCTTCGCAGGTGGAAAGCCCCGTTGTCCGAACATGTACATCCCCTTCTCCCGTAGGTGACCTGTAGGTGCCGACGCCGACAGCTCCCGTCCGTGGCCGCGCGAAACGCCGGGCCGGACCGGGCGGACGAGACTCACGTAAGGTGACCAACGGGCACAGGGAGTAGCGATAGCCGGGGAGTACGCATTGACCAAGCAGCCAGGGTCGTTCGACCCGTTTCGTCTTGATGATCAGGTTCCCTACCTGCTGCGACTGGACAGCGCTTGCCGGGAGGAGGCGCTCCGGCTCGGGGTGGAGCTTCGCTATCCGGCGCGATCCGTGGTGATGCGCGAAGGCGAGCCGTCGACTCATGTCCTGCTGGTCCGCAGTGGTTGGCTCAAGGTCACAGCAAACTCAGCAAACGGTCACGAGGGGCTGCTGGCGATGCGCGGACCCGGCGATGTGGTCGGCGAGAGTGCGGCGCTGGATGGCACCAGCCGGAATATGACGGTCACCACGCTCGAACCAGTGCAGGCGCGCAACGTGCCTTCCGACGCGTTCTCGCGGTTTCTGGACAACCAGCCCAAAGCGATGCGGCAATTGCTCGCACTGACGACCGATCGGTGGCGTACGTCCGATCGCAAGTTGCTCCAACAAGCCGTGACCACTGTGCGTCAGAGACTCGCGCGGCTTCTGCTCGAGTTGGCCGACGTCCATGGTGAGCGGGACGCGCTCGGGGTGCTGATCCGCGTTCCGCTGACCCAGCAGGAGCTGGCCGGTTCGGTCGGTTCTTCCCGCGAAGGGGTGACCCGGGTACTGAAGGAGTTCCGCGCGAGCGGTCTCGTGGCGACCCGCGGCCGGCAGTACGTCGTACTGCGTCCTGAGGTTCTGCGCCGTATCTACAGCGAAGGTGAATCCGTCACACAAGGCCCGTGACAGCGGTCCTTTCGGAGCCCTCCGAAGGACGGGATGCTGAGGTCTCATCCCGAACCGGAGGTAGACCATGGGCGATCCTGTCCACAAGACGATCCTGCTGCTGGACATCCAGAAGTTCGGACCACGGCTCCATCTCGAACAGGCCGAGGCCCACCGCGTGCTGTACTCGATCCTGCGTCGAGTACTTGCCAGTGCGGGGATCGAGCAGATGAGTGTCCGGACGGAGGACCGCGGGGACGGCGTTTTCGTACTACTCGACGCGGGCGTTCCGAAGGTCCGCGTCATCCGGGCGCTGCTGACCGACCTGCCGACCGCCCTGTACGACTACAACCGGCTGGCCAGCGAGTCGGCCCAAGTCCGGATGCGAACGGTCCTGCATGCCGGCGATGTCGAGATCACCTCCGACGGTGCCGTCGGGCCGCCCGTGGTCGAAGCGTTCCGGCTGATCAACTCCGAGGTACTACGGAAGGCCCTGGCGGATGCCGGCGAACCCAGCGTCCTGTGCGTGTCGGACGCCATCCATCGCGACGTGGTCCGGCACGACCACAGCGGCATCAGGGTGGATCGATTCCACCGCCTCGTGGCGGTGAGCAAGGAAGGGCCGTTGCCCGCCTGGGTGCACACGGCGATGCCTGCTGCTGACGGACAGGCCGGCAACACCAGCAGCCCGGCCGATCAGCCACCGGCGCAGCCCTCGCCGCCCGCTTCGGGGAACTTCTTCAACGGAGCCGTCACGGTCCAGGGAGATGCTGTCGGCGGGAACAAGACCGTGCACGGCGGACCGGCATGACAGCCGAGGCACAGGAAACTGACGTCGGCACGGCAGCCGCCGACGACGAGCTTGTGACAGCCGACGAAGCCGCCCGACAGTTCCGTGCGGGTGCACCGCATCTGTTGGCAAGCAGCGCGAACGTGCTCGGTGAGACGAGCGTCAGCGGCGATGTCGTGGCGGGCGACAAGATCGTGAAGATCTACCCCCTGACCGAGCTGGCGCGTCCACTGGTCAGCGGGCCAGTGCCGGCCGGCTACCGCGCTGAACTCACCCGGAGGTTCGCCGAGCCGCGAGACTACGGCGTACTGCTCAGTCGTCTTCGCGCCGAGCGAATTCTCGTGCTGCGCGGTCCAGCTGATTCCGGACGGCGGATGGTGTCGCTGAGTATGCTCGCGAACGTACTCACCGAGCGCGATCCCCTGGTCGTTCTCGATCCGGCCGTCACCCCTGATCGGCTGGTCGACGTCCTGCAGCCAGGAACCGGGCATCTCGTCGCCGACCTCACCACCACAGCCGAATCCCCGTTGCGTCAGCTCCATCTTCACGCGGCGCGCCGGTTCCTGGAGGAGTCCGACGGCTACCTGGTCATCACCATGGACCACCACGCGGCGCTGGATGACTCCCTGGACGAGCTGTGCACGGTGCAATCGATTCCACCCGTCGAGATCCTCACGGCCCATCTCAGCGCCGTCGCGGAGCCTTCGGCCTGGGCGGCGGCCGTCGAGCTCCCCGAAACCCAGGCGTACCTGTCGGCCGATCCGGCACCGGCCGAGATCGCCGGTTTCGCCCAGATCCTGCTCATCCATCTCGGTGGTGGTCTGACCGCCGACGAGCTCACGGCGTACGGCGCAGACGCTGCCGAGAGGCTGGCTCGCCGGCTATTCGCCGATGCCGGCTGTTCGCTACGAGACAAGGCGTTCTTGATCGCGCTCGCCGTCTTCGACCAGTCGCCGTACCCGGTCATCGCGGAAGCAGGTGATGCCCTCTACCTCGCATTCCAGCATCAGGAGGATCCGGTCCGGCCCGCTGGGTTGTCGATCTTCGGCACCGACCGCAGCGCACGGCTGGCACGCGCCCGGGCGGTGGAGTACGACGAGGAGGTCACCGGCGGGCCGGCCCCGGCTGACTGGGTTTCGCTATCGCTCCACCTGGCCGATCCTGCTGCGCCACGTCTGGTCCGAGCACCCTGCCGCACGCGAGCCGATCATCGGCTGGTTGCTCGAACTCGGGAACACAACTCGCCAGCAGAGACATGTTCGAGCTGCGGTAGCAGCCGGTTGCCTGGCCGCAGTGGACTTCGCCACGGTCCGCGACCGGTTGCTGGTTCCGTGGGCCGGGTCGGACCTGCTCCGCCGCCGTCAACTCGCTGCCTGGGCGTTGTCCACCGCCGTCGACCAAGGCGCCGAGGCCTCGGTCCGGGGTCTGCTGCGCGACTGGGCCGACGGCAGTGTCGCGAAACGCTGGACCACCACACGGACCGTCTCTGTTCTCGCCGACCTGCTCGGCAGGTCAGCGATCGGCCTCATCCACACCATCGCACGCCAACCCGCCCAGGACGAACGGTTGGCCCGCGAGCTGGTCCAAACCGTCGCAGATCTGCTGACCGGACCGGTCGCCCTGCAAACACTGGGAACGCTTACCAACTGGGCCACCGCAGGCAACCCGTGCCGGCCCCTCGCCTTCCGGGCGTTCCTGCGAGCCGCGGACAGGCGAGAGTCCTCGCGGGCGGCCAGCCGGCCGATCCTGCTTCGCCTGGCTGCTTCCAACCGAGCAGCCTGGGCTTACCACAGCGAACTGTGGCGCACGATGCTCAACGACACCAAGGACAACAAGGACGCTCGGCAATGCCTTGCCCGTTGGGTTGTCCTGGCCGGCGGGGATCAGGATCTCGAGACCCAGCTCGGCAGGTTGTTCAGTGGGTTGGCCCGTTCACCCAACGAGAGTGCCCGGCTCGACCACCTTCTGCGCTATCTGCCGGCAACCGCTCCGGCAACCGCCTTGCCGGTCGCCGAGCGCTTGCGCGAACGCCTTCCGGTCCCATCGATTGCCGACCTCTGAGGAGTACCGATGTCCCCGTCCGTATCTGATCCCGGCGGTCTGCCGACCGACCGGCCGCAAGTCCTCAACGACCCGATCCTCACCGTCCGGGGCCTTCGGCGATTCGAATTCGTCCGGAGCCGTCCTGAGGCGTCCGCCGACCGGGCCGTAGTTCTCCTCGCCGCCGACGGCAGCGTTACGACGTACGGCGTCGACCGCCAGCCGACCCGCGGTGAACTCGTCGTCCGGAACCTCCGCACCCTCTACGAGGTTGACGTCGCCCATCATCACCAGTACTTCGAGTACCGCCTTCCGAGTCAGGGCGACGCGTTCTTCTTCCAGACCGAGGTAGACGTGAGCTGGTTCGTCGCCGCCCCGGAGACCGTCGTACGACGCGGCGTTCGCGATGTCCGGGCAACCGTCGAGCCGGCCTTGCGCCGGCTGATGACCAAGCAGACCCGCCTGTTCGCCATCGAGGACAACGCGGCCGCCGAGGAGGCAGTCAACCGCGCATTGGACGAGGCCAGGATCGGCGCCGACTTCGGTCTCCGGGTCGACTGCGCGGTCCGTCTCGGGCTCGACAGCGACGCGCTCGAACACTTCGCTTCGCTGCGCCGCAGCGGCTACGGCACGGTCCAGGCAGCCGCCCGGCATCTGGGTGCCAAAGCCGCCTCCGAACAGGAGCACGAGATCATCCAGGCGAAGGTCGACCGGTACAACGAGTTGTTCCGTCAGGACGACAACCTGTGGGCACTGATGCTGGCTCGCAACCCCGACGATCTTCCACTGGTCCTCGAAGGCCGGCGCGCAGACGAGCGACAGGCGATGGCGAACCGCCTGCAGCTCATTCAGAAGATGATCGACGCCGGGCAACTGGAAGACCACATGCTCGAGGAGCCGACTCAGCTGGCGATCAAGACCTTGCGGGAGATCCTGGCGAACGCGGCCGACGGTACGACGACCCAACGCCCGCTCTACAAACAGCAACTCCCCTCTCCCGATCCGAACGCTGATCACCAACTGCCACCGGGACCCGACGATGACCGTTGAGTACGCCGTGGGGCTCGCGGTGGGGCTGTACTTGTTCCTGCGCTGGATACTGCACCCGCTGGCGATCCGTCTGCCGGCAAGCATCGATCTGATCGTCGATGCGACCAGTGCCTTGTTCCTGACGCCGGAGTACCTGGGCACCACGATCTCTCGCAAGCTCGTGAAACGCCCCCTGCCACTGGCATTCCTGTACGGCGAGGCCGTGTGCGGGCTCGCCTGCCTGGTCCACGGCCTCGGTTTGACGCTCGCCGACGCTCTTCGGAACGCCTCCGCCGAAATCACTCATCGGCAAGCCCTGATCGGCGGCGCGGTCGGCGGCGTCTGCCTGGTGATCCTGTCATGAGACCCGGCCTGTCCAGTGGCAGCCGAATTCCCGCGCGTAGGCAGCCGAGCCGACGGACCTGTCGCGGCAAAGCGGTCGGCGTCCAGCGAACTCTGGCCGTTCAGATGGTGGCTGATCTGCGAAGCGAGATCGTCAGAGCCGACACCAAAGCCTCCCTGCTGATCGCGGCGATGGGGCTCGGGTTGGGAGCACCTTTGGGAACCAGCCGGTTCGATCCGTCCCGCTGCTCCGGCAACAGCGTCTGTGGTTCCTCGTGGTTGCTGGCCTGCCTGCTCTGGCTTGCTGCGTTGGGCTGTCTGCTGACCGCGCTGACGCCTCGCTACCGCCGCAGCTCCTGGAGCGGCGGCACCCCGGTGACGTCGTTCGCCGACATCCACCGGGCCGCCAGAACCGGGCACCTGCCCGACGCAGTCCGCAGTACCGGTTTCGATGAGCAGACCAGCCTGCTCACAACCGCGGCGGACCTCAGCCGAATCGTTCTCCTAAAATACCGCTGGATCCGGGCTTCCTTGATCTGCTTCGCCCTTGGGATGCCGGCGATCGCTGTCTCGATGGTGGCCACCTGAAGGACGCGCCCTGTTGTGGGGCCCGTGGTGCGAAGGCGCGCGATCTCGGACGTCGGCCGACGTTGAGTACCGATGAAGGCGATGCGGCGACGGCCGAGCTCGACCAGGTGCGCGGTCGCGGCCCGGGCTGCGGCGACGTTGTCAATGCCGACGTGGTCCACCATGCCCAGGCTGGAGCGTTCACCTAGCAGCCTGATCAACCGGCCAACCGGCGACGCGGAAGGCATCGTGATGGCATAGTGCGCCCGGGGCAGATCGGCGGCGTGGGTGGGAGATGGGCTTCGGTATGTGGCGGGACAGAGCGCGGTACTGGTTCGACGGCACGATGTCGCGAGGGACTCCTGCGCTGATCGGCTGGCTCGGTCTCGCCTCGGCCTTGCTGGTCGTGATGGTATCGGGGCTACTGCTCCTCTTCGCGCCCGGCGACGTCGGCGGCCATGGCGGCTGGCACGGTGTGCTGTGGATGAGCCTGCTCCGCACCCTTGACCCGGGCACGATGGGCGGCGATCAGGGCGGTCTGGTCTTTCTGGCCCTGATGCTGATCGCGACGCTCGGCGGCATCTTCATCGTCAGTTCGTTCATCGGCGTGCTGACCACCGGGCTCGAGAACAAGATCACCGTACTGCGCAAGGGCCGCTCGCGAATCGTCGAGCAGGACCACACCGTCGTCCTCGGCTGGTCCGAGCAGATCTTCACCGTGGTGGCGGAACTGGCCGAGGCCAACAAGAGCAACCGCCGATCCTGTGTCGCGATCCTCGCCGACAAGGACAAGGTGGAGATGGAGGACGCCATCCGCGCCCGCGTCCCGGACCTCGGCAAGACGGCCGTGGTCTGCCGGACCGGCAGCCCACTGCGCCCCTCCGATCTTCCGCTGGTCAGCCTGGCCACCGCTCGATCGGTCATGGTCCTGCCGCCCGACTCGGCCGATCCCGACATCCACGTGATCAAGGTGCTGCTGTCACTGGGCAGCCGAGCGACGGGCACGGCCGGACCGCACATCGTGGCGGCCGTGGCAGACTCGGCCAACCTCCCCGCCGCCCGCCTGGCGGGAGGACCGCGGGCACAACTCATCGGTGCCGACGAGCTCGCCGTACGGCTGCTCGTCAACGCCCATCGCCAATCGGGCCTCTCGGCGGTGTGCGCCGACCTGCTCGCCTTCGCCGGCAACGAGTTCTACCTCAGAGCCGAGCCCTCGTTGGCCGGTACCACCTTCGGTGATGCCGCACACGCCTACGAACTCGGCATCCCGGTCGGCCTGCGCCACAGCGACGACTCCATCGTCCTCAACCCACCCGCCGGCCAGCCGATCGCGACCGGCGACGAACTGATCGTGCTGGCCGAGGACGACACCATGATCCGGCTGACCCAGGCACCGGCCACGATCATCGAAGCCGCCATCGCTCCGCAGGTCACGCAGACGCAGGTGCCGACCAAGACGCTGATGATCGGCTGGAACAAGCGAGCACCGCAGATCCTCGAACTGCTCGACGCCTTCGCCTATCCAGGTTCCGTACTACGAATAGCCGGCCGCGACTCCGCCGTCGCGACCGGAAGTCCGGACACGTTGTCGATCTCAGCGAGAGGGTGCGACCCCACCAATCGTGCCGAACTGGAGACCTTGGACGTCTGCAGCTATCAGCACGTGATCGTCTTGTCGGCCGACGACATCGGCGCACAGGAAGCGGACGCACGCACGCTGGTCACGCTGCTGCATCTGCGCGACCTGGCGACCTCGATGGACCAGCCGTACTCGATCGTCAGCGAGATCAACGACGACGCGAACCGCGAGATCGCCGAGGTGACCCGCGCCGACGACTTCGTCGTCAGTGACAAGCTGATCAGCCTGCTGCTCACCCAGCTCACCGAGAACCGGCATCTCGCCGCCGTCTTCGACGACCTGTTCAACCCCGAGAACGCCGAGATCTACCTCAAGCCCGCCACCGACTACCTCCGGCCGGACACCCCCGCCACCTTCGCGACCATCGCCGAGGCCGCCCGCCGTCGCGGCGAGACCGCTATCGGGTACCGGGTCCACGACCAGTTCTACCGGCCGCCGGAGTACGGCGTCGTGCTCAACCCACCCAAGAACGAGCCGCTGACCCTCCGCGCCGGCGACCGGGTCGTCGTACTGGCCGAAGAGTGAGCTCAGTCGAGGGGGGCCGGTTCGATCCGGTCTCGCCGATTCGAGCAAGCCGGCGTACGGTTCAGGGGAGGTGTCTTCCGGAAGGATTGACCCGTGCGATCGCACCGCATCGATGCATCAAGAGTGCCGAACAGCGGTAGCACACGCTGCTGGCAGGGGCCACATCGTCCCGACCTCGTCGGGCCGGACCGGCGCCAGCCCACCGGAGAGTCGATCATCATGCTCCAGCGGGCCGCCGGCAACCGCGGTGTGAGTCAGTTGCTGCTCGGCCGTCAGCAGGTCGCCGCCGCGGCGCCGGTCGTGCAGCGTCTCAGCTACGGCCTCGACAGACAGACGAGCCAGGACAAGTACGTGGACCAAGCCGTCAAACTGTGGACCACGCAGCCCGGGATGTCGCTCAAAAACTTCGCCAACTCCATGATGAAGACGATCGGGGTGGAGTTGAACGGCTACGGTGTCCCGTTGTTCGGGTGGACGTTCGTGTCTGGCGCAGGCGCATCCGGCCTCTTCGACTCCAAAGCCTGGAAGGTGCAGGTGAACGTCTCGAAATTCAGCAGTCGTACGATACCGAAGACCCTCAAGGACCTGACGGTGGCCGAGGTCACCGAAGTGGTCGGGACGCTCTACCACGAGTCCCGTCACACCGACCAGGATGTCCTGATCATCCGCGAGCAGCTCGACCAGAAGAAGACGGCCGACCAGATTTTCGCGGACACCAAGATCCGCAGGGACGTGATCAAAGCGGTAGCGGCCTCCAAGTACAGCAACCCGCTCGACGCCGATCAGATCGCCCATGCCAAGCGCATGTTCGACGTCATGTACGGCGCCCACAAGGAGTTGCTCGAGTTCCTCATGCGGAACTCGGCCGCCTTTGAAGGTCTCGACACTTTGGCGGCGCCGACCTCCAAGCTCTCGGCTGCCGCGGCACACATCAAGACCTTCGCCGCCTGGCAGTCAGCCGTGCTGCAGCCAAAACTCAAGCAAATGAAGGCGATGAAGAGCCCGACGCCCGCCGAAACGGCACTCCTCCAGCGACTGCAGCTGGTCGATACTTCCTTGACGAACCTCATGGCCGGCTGGAAGAAGGTCGCCGGGGTGAAGGCCCCGGCCCAGGCGGATGTGGACGACGTCCGAGACCTGGCGGCCGACGCCCGGGACGCGATATTCGACGCGTACGTGAAATTGGAGGGCGAGCAAGACGCAATCCGTGTCGAGGACGAGATAAAGACGGCGTTCACCTCGAAGGTTGCCAAGCCGTAAATCCTAGGCCGCCGTGAGCAAGGGCCTCGTGAGCTGGTTAGGCGACGCGGTACGGCGTGAACTGCATCGGCGGGTTGGCGTAGGCGTCCTGTGACTCGACGAGCTGCAACTCGCGCTCTCCTGACTCGTGCGTGCGCGAAAGCAACTCGAACACGCTCGAGGTTGTCCGGGCGAGGGCGTCCGCGAGATCGCCCGTACGGCGGTAGTGCGCCGTGAAGAGCGCAGCCGTCACGTCACCCGAGCCGTTCGCCTTCATCGGGATGTACGGCGTTTGCACGAGCCAGGCGCCACTGTCGTCAACGGCGAGCATCTCGATCGTGCCGTCCTCGCGGTCAGGGCGCTCAACGCTGGTGACGAGCACCGTGCGCGGCCCGGTCGCGCGCACGAGCTCGACCGATGCCAGCGTGGACTCGAGGCTGTCAGGCTCGGTGCCGGTCAGAAAGCCCAGCTCGAACTGGTTGGGCGTGATGATGTCGGCGGCCGGAACCACCCGATCGCGCAGCAGCACCGGAATTGCCGGAGCGACGAAGCACCCGGACTTCGCGTTCCCCATCACCGGGTCGCAGGAGTACACCGCCGCGGGATTCGCCGCCTTCACCCGCTTCACCGCATCGAGGATGACGTCGGCGATCCCCTCGCCACCTTGGTACCCCGAAAGCACCACGTCGATCTGCGGAAGTACTCCGCGCTCCTCGATGCCCAGGAGAACCTCTCGCACGTCGTCCGGGCTGATCATCGGCCCGCGCCACGCTCCATAGCCGGTGTGGTTCGAGAAGTTCACCGTGTACACGGGCAGCACCTCGACGCCGATCCGCTGGAGCGGAAAGACGGCCGCCGAATTACCCACGTGCCCAAAAGCGACCGCAGACTGAATCGAGAGAATCTTCACCGACCGATCATCCCACTGCGACCCCGGCGAGCACCTCGACCCCTGCCATCCAGCGAAGAGCGCGTGGAGCCCGGCTCGGCATGATCGTGTTCGTTCTGGGTCGGGGCGCCACTGCGAGTGAAGCAACTGGTAAATACCATCTGGGCGCTCTGTCCGGCAGCGAACAACTCTTGGTATTTACCAGTGTATTTGGCAACAACCACCCGGTGGAATTACTTATGCTGGATTCATTCGAAAAGATCGGCGAACCTCTTGCGGTTCACTCACGCGGCATTCATGCTCAACGATCAGGCGGCCCTTCCGCCCGATCTTTGCCGCGAAGGAGAACCGAAGAGTCATGTCACGTCAGCGAACGACAATCTTCCTCGTCGCAGCCGCCTCGATCGCTTCGATGGTGAGCGGCGCCAATGCCGCCATCGGCTCGACCGGTCAGGCCGACCGCAGCTCAGGTACGTGCGGCGTACTGTTCGACGACTTCCAGTACAAGTCGGCTACCGATCCTGATCTCGCCGACCACGGCTGGAACGCGCGGAGTGAAATGGGCGGCCCCGGCGTGCCGGGCACAGCGTGGCCGGCAAGCAACGTCTCCTTCGTGAGCACCGGCGGCCAGAAGGTCGCTCAGCTCCGGGCGACGACCAACGGCACAGCCCCCGGTACGACCAACGCCGAACTCCGCCGAACAACCATGAACCTGCGGAACGGGACCTACGCGACCCGCGTCCGGTACGCCGACAAGCCGGCCACCGGACCGGACGGCGACCACCTCAACGAGACCGCGTTCGCCATCGGCCCGACAAAGTTCGACTATGACCCGATCTACAGCGAACTCGACTTCACCGAATACCTGCCGAACGGAGGCTGGGGAGAGACCGGCCCCATCAACTTCCAGACGAGCTGGCACACCTTCCGAGAAGACCCGTGGGACGCACGCACCGCGGAGAGCCGCCAGGCCAGATCGCTCAACGGCTGGCATACCTACGTCACGCAGGTCGGCAACGGCCACGCGAGGTACTACATCGACGGCAAGCTCACTGCCGACCACACCGTCGACCAGGACGGCAACACCATCCTGCCGCGCCAGGACATGAGCATGAACTGGAACCTGTGGTTCATCGATCTGGATGCGCACCAGGGCACAGCGACAAGCGAGTACCACCAGCAGATCGACTGGGCCTACTACGCCAAGAACGACACCGTCTCGCCGGCACAGGCCGATGCCCGCGTGGAGAAGTTCCGCAAGCACGACACCACCTACCAGGACACCTTGATCAACACCGGGAGCTGCGAGAACTACCAGCCGCCGGAGCACTGAGCTCTGCCCCGGGAGCTGCGGCGCAGGAATCCGGCCGGGCCTGATTCCTGCGCCGCATGCCAGGTGGAAAACGATGCCTCGGCAACGAGCCGACCTGGCATAGCGGCGTAAAATGCGAGACCTTCCGACATAACTAAGGACGGGTCCTCGTGGTAGGCAGCCTGCGAAAGCGAGATCGGGCCCGCGAGTACCTGCTCGGGCTGGTCGAGTCGCGGGCGGTCGGTCAAGCGATCCCGTCCGAGCGCCAACTGTCTGCCGAACTCGAGATCTCCCGACCCACCCTTCGAGCAGTGGTCGACGACCTGGTTCGCGATGGCCGGCTGATTCGCGAGCACGGCCGCGGCATGTTCGTCGGCAGCCCCAAGGTCGCTCAGCAGATCACCGGCACCCATGGAGCGACCTACCCGGCAGCACCCGGAACCTGGACCAGCAGGGTTCTCAGCCACGCCACGATCCAAGCCGGCACCTTGATCGGCAACCGGCTCGGGATCACACCTAACACAGCCGTACTGCGGATCGCCCGGCAACGCCTTGTCAACGGCGACCCGATCTGTCTGGAGACGATCCACGTTCTGCAGGAGATCGTCCCCGAGTTCGACGTGCGGGCTATCGAGCAGAGCTCGTTCTACATGTTGCTCGAAGAACGTTATGGCGTGATCCCGACCGATGCCGAACAGACCCACGCGGCAGCAGCGGCCGATGCCATCGAGTCCGCCCTGCTCGGCCTCCCACTGGATGCTCCGATCCTGATCTTGGAGCGAACCACCCGTGACCAGAACGGCCGCAGGTTCGAGTTCACCCGCGCCGCCTACCGCGGTGATCGCTACCAAGTAAGCACGCACCTGAGCCTCTCCAAGCCGACCGTCGATCCTCCGAACGCCGAATAGTCGCCTGGCCTGGACCAGATCGGCCAAGACGAGCGCCATCGACGCGATGCCAGGCAGGCACTCGGCATGCTCTAGAAGATCTCGAGGCTGACTGGCGCGGCGGGCCAACCGAAGGCACTGGTGGCCGCGGACAGGGCACCGGGAGTGTGTTCGGTGACCCGGCCGGTCGCGGCGAACTCAGCCAGCGGCCGAGCGCCTAAGTAGGCTCCGGCGAGCTCGGTCACCGACATCGAGAGATCGGGCGTGGACTCAGACCGTTCACAGCTGGCGTGTCCGGTGTCGCCGATCAGCCGAAACCGCCCGTTGTTGGCTTCGACCAGGTGATCGGTCACCTCGATCACCACGTCCACACTGGTGGCATAGCGACGCTGCGCAAGCGCGCGGGGGACGTCGGTGAGCCGGACCCACAGCGACTCGGTCACCCGCCGGCCAAGCGCGACCGGACTGCTCACCAACTGCTGCAGCGGCTCGTCCACCGCAGCCTTGCCGTACTCCAGCTTGGCGGCCAGATCCAGAGTCAGCAGGTGGTACCACAGCGCGTGGTACGCCGTCGGCTCGACGGCGACCACTTCCTCCACAACCACCTCACTGGCCGGCCCGGTGGGTCCCCAGCCCATCTTGCCGCGCCACAACACATAGCCGTCCACGATCCCGGCGCCATCGCGATGCACCAAGACATGCCGCGCCGTCATCCCACCGCGATGCTCGGGCTGGTCCTGAAGCCGCTTGCGCCACAACTGCTCAGACCGACCCGACACTCCTGGACGCCTCGCCTGCAACTCCCCGAGCATCCTCGCCAACAGAGGCAGTGCCTCCTCGGCGCGAATCTCCTCCACGCCGCCCAAATCGCCGCGGACGGGATGCGGCTTGACCCGGTGCAAATCGGCCTCGTACGACACCACCCACGCAGCCGGGGCATAACCGAACCGGCCGTAGATACCGGACTCACTCGCCCACAGCACCGCCAAAGCCTCCGGCACCTCGCGCAACTGCCGGCCCATCAACCCGGACAAGATCCCCTGTCGCCGGTGCGTCGAACGGACCCCGACCGCGGTGACATGCGCCGCCGGAACCACGGCTCCGGGAACCGACAAGTCACGACTCATCGCCTTCGCAGTACCGACGAACTCGTCACCGTCCATAACGACCAGCGCCCGCTCCGGCTCGAACAACTCCCGATCCAGATCGTCAGGCGAACTCTCGAACATCATCGCCGCGGCGAACAAACCCACGAAACGATCATGCTCAGCTGCAGTCGCCACCCGCACCACAAACTCCGAGTCCGCCATCCACGCATACTCACACGCCGCTCCGGGATCTGGCGAGTCAGGGATGGCAGTGCGACACGCGTTCTATCGGGCTGGGCGGAGGCGTGTTGCCAGGACGGCCAGGCCGAGGATGGTGGGGATCGCCAAGGCGACTGGTAGTGCGCCGCCTGTGTCGAGGGTCTGTCGGGAGGCCACGGTGAGGTGGACGGGTGGGCTGACGACCAGCGGGCCGTTGGGGGGAATGATTACGACGTACAACGCGAAGTGGCCGCTGTTGACTGCCTGGACCTCCCATTCCTGCTGGCTTTCCTCGTCCGTCGCCACGGGCTGGGTTACGTCTTTGGTCCAGTCCTCCAGGTCGACGTACACGCCGTCGAGGCTGGTTACGTTGAGGTGGGCGAACCCGCCGACCGAGCTGGTGATCGTCGATTGCAGGGAGACGGTCTGGCCGGTCACGACGTTGAGTCGGTCAGCAGTGAGGGTAATGGCGGGTTGCGGCGTCGCGGCGGGTGCTACGGCGATCAGCGTCGCGGCCAGCAGGTTCAGGAAACTCATTTGGAACCCACTCCCCCGGTCAGTTGGACAATTCTCGGAGCGGTCACGATCAGCACGCCGGCCACCAACACAGCAAGCAGAGCGGGGGAAAGCAGATAGCCGAGGTCGTAGGTCCAGCTGCGGCGATTAACCAGGATCTGGGAGATGTAGTGCAGCGCCGAGCCGATCGGGTTGATCCGGACGAGCACATCCCCGAAGCCGGTCCTCGGCAAAGCCGGCAGCTGCGTTGGGGCGAACAAGACCAGCAGGAGCAGCAGACTGAATGCCAGGCTGGTCTTGTTCGAGTTGGTGCATGCGCTGATCAGCAGGGCTAGACCGCCGAGGCCCGCTGCCACGAGGGTGCCGACGATCAGGGTCAGCAGCGCCGCCTGCCCTGCTACCGCGACCCCTCGACCAAGGACCCACAGGTATGGCACCGTGACGACCAGGCAGGCGAGCCACATCGTCAACGCCGCCAACAGTTTGCCGCTCACGATGCTTCGCCTGGACACCGGAGTGAGCAGCAGTGCCTCGAGGGTCCCTCGTTCTCTCTCACCGCTGATTGTGTCTGCGCTGACCACCAGTGTCAGCAGTACGCCGACGGACAGCGAGACCTGGACGGTCAGGTTGACGGCCTCGCGTTGCTCGAGGAAGTTCATCGCGCGGTTGGTGGCGGCGAGGTAGGTCATCGCACTCAGCAGCACGCTGAACGCGAACAGCAACAGCGGTCCGCGCCCACCGATCCACAGGTCCCGGCTCTCCTGCTCAGCGATGACGGTACTCATGGCTTCTCCTGGGTGAGGGTCAGGAACGCCTCGCTCAGTCCGGCGGCGCCAGCGGTGGCGATCACGTCCGAGACCGAGCCGGCCGCCCGCAGTCGTCCGTTGTGGAGGATCAGGAGGCTGTCGCAGAGTTGCTCGACCTCGGTCAGGGTGTGGGTCGACAGTACGACGGTCGCGCCGCGCTGCAGGGCGATCTGCCGGATGGTGCTGAGGACCTCGAGCTGTCCGGCCGGATCGAGGCCGAGGGTGGGCTCGTCCAGGAACACCACGGCCGGTTCGTTGATCAACGCCCGGGCGATGCCGAGTCGTTGCCTCATGCCCCGGCTGTACGTCGAGATCCGCGAACCGGCCCGATCGCTCAGCCCGACATCGGCCAGCAGGCGGTCGGCGATCCTGGTGGCGCCGGCCCGGTCGCGACCGAACAGCCTGGCCGAGTACCGCAGATACTCCCGGCCGGTCTGGCGGCCCGGATAACCGGCGCTTTCCGGCAGTACGCCGATCCGCTGCCGGATCTCCGCTGCCCGGTCCCCTTTGATACCGGCGACGGAGAACGATCCGCTGGTCGGCCGGAGGATGGTGGTCAGCAGCCGGATCGTCGTCGTCTTACCCGCCCCATTGGGCCCCAGCAGACCGAGGATGTCGCCTGGCTCGGCGACGAAACTCAGCTCGTCGACAGCCACCCGGTCGCCGTACCGCCTGCTCAGCAGGCTTGCTTCGAGACTCGCCATGGCCCTGACGCTAGATCCGCCGTGCTGAACGCCGGCTGAACGCCGCATTCAGCCTCTGTTCAGCCACAATGAGTCAGGATCGCCGCGGAGGAGGTGGCAGATGCGGGCGCTTGTGGTCGAGGACGAGCTGCGCCTGGCCGCCGGACTACGGACCGGGCTGGAGGCCGAAGGCTTCGCCGTCGACGTCGCCCTGACCGGGACCGACGGGCTTTGGCTGGCCCGCGAATACCCTTACGACGTACTCGTGCTGGATCTGATGCTGCCCGAGGTCGACGGGTTCGAGATCTGCGCGACGCTGCGGACCGAGCGGGTCTGGACGCCGATCCTGATGCTGACAGCGAGAGATGCCGACACCGACCAGGTCAGGGCGCTCGACACCGGCGCCGACGACTACCTGACCAAGCCGTTCTCGTACGCCGTACTGGTCGCCCGGTTGCGCGCGCTGGTGCGACGAGGTGCGGCCGAGCGGCCGGCTGTCGTGACGGCCGGCGATCTCCGCTTGGACCCGGCCGCGCGGCGGGCCTGGCGCGGCGACGTCGAGGTCCAGTTGACGGCGCGGGAGTTGTCGTTGCTCGAGTTCATGCTCCGCCGTCAGGGGACGGTGGTGTCGAAGCAGACCATCCTCGACCACGTCTGGGACTACGACTTCGAGGGCGACCCGAACATCGTCGAGGTCTACGTCCGGCGACTCCGCAACAAGCTGGACCGGCCGTACGGGCGATCGTCGATCGCGACCTTGCGCGGTGCGGGGTACCGGCTGGCAGTCGATGGTGGCTAGAGCGCGATGACCGTACGGGTGCGGGTGACGCTGGCCGCAGTACTGGTCGTCGGCCTGGCCCTGGTCGCCGGGGCGCTCGTTCTGGTCGCGCTGCTCAGCTCGGCGCTGACGGATCAGGTCTGTGCCAATGCCCGCGAGCGCGCGGCACAGCTGGCTTCGAGCCTTCCCGGTACGCGGGTTTCCACGCCTGGCGAACTCGTTCAGCTGGTCGATGCCTCTGGCAAGGTCATCGACGCTGCTCCGGACGTACGCCGGTACGCCGACCCGGGGGCGCGCTGCGTGAAAGCCGAGCCGGCCGGATACAACGAGGACTTCCTCTTCGCCGCCGCGATCGCACAGCAGCCAGGCGGAGCTCAAGTGATCGTCGGGCGGCCGCTGGTCGACGTACTGGACTCGACGCGCTTCGTCACGCGGGTGCTGCTGGTCGGGATGCCGCTGATCCTCCTGGTGGTCGGTGGAGTCGCCTGGACGGTGACCGGGCGGACGCTGGCGCCGGTGACGGCGATCCGGCGAGAGGTCGACGAGATCTCCGCTGCCGAACTCCATCGCCGGGTGCCGACAGTGCACGACCGCGACGAGATAGGACGGCTGGCCGCGACGATGAACCGGATGCTCGATCGGCTGGAACAAGCCCAAGACAGCCAGCGGCGCTTCGTCTCGGACGCCTCGCACGAGCTGCGCTCGCCGATCGCTTCGATCCGGCAGCATGTCGAGGTGGCTCTGACGCATCCGGATCGGTCGTCCCTGCAGGAACTGGCCGGCACCGTACAGGCGGAGAACCTCCGGATGCAGCGGCTCGTCGACGACCTGTTGCTGCTCGCCCGGGCCGACGAGCAGGACCTTCACCTGCCGAAGCTGCCGGTAGACCTGGACGATCTAGTCTTCGACCAGGCGCACCGGTTGCGCACAGCAACGAATTTCGAGATCGACACCTCCGCCGTATCGGCCGGCCGGGTACTCGGCGACGACACCTCGCTGCGACGGATGCTCCACAACCTGACCGAGAACGCCAGCCGCTATGCCGATAAGCGGATCGCGCTCACCCTGGGCGAGTCGAACGGCGAGGTGGTTCTGACCGTCGCCGACGACGGCCCGGGAATCCCGTCCGCCGACCGGGAGCGGATCTTCGAGCGGTTCGTCCGCCTCGCAACAGCTCGCGGACGCGAAGACGGCGGCAGCGGCCTGGGTCTCGCCATCGTCGCGGAGATCGTCAAGGCCCACGGCGGCCGCGTCGAGGTGGCCGGAAACGGTGCGGCAGCCCTCGACGGCGCTGTGATCGAGATCCGTCTGCCCGCGAGCGACGCCTGAGCAGGGTCGCATTCAGGCCTGGTTCAGGCGGATGGTGCCAGCGTGCTGCGGAGACGGCGAGATCAGTCGCCGACCGATGCACCGGAGGCATGATGAAGTTTGCGAAGAAGGCATTCACCACTGGACTGGCCGCGATCGTGATGTCAGGCGGCCTGGCGACCACCACAGTCCCGGCAAGAGCTGCCGGGAGGGTGGATCTGGCCAAGCCGACGTTCAGCCATCCCACCCGGATCACCAACCCGTTGTTCCCGGCAAGAAGACTGGATCAGCTGCTCCAGCTTGGCTCGGAAGACGGCGAGAAGCTCCGGTTCGAGACGACCCGGCTGAAGACCCCTGTCGCGATCCGCTGGGGTGGCAAGACCATTGACACCGTCGTACAGCAGTTCGTCGCGTACGGCGATGGGCGGGTGGCCGAGGTCGCTGTCGACTACTACGCACAAGCCGACGACGGCTCGGTCTGGTACTTCGGCGAGAAGGTCGACAACTACGTCGACGGCGTGATCCACGACCACTCCGGGACCTGGCTCGCCGGGCGGGACGGGCCACCCGGGATGATCATGCCCGCACATCCGCGGGTCGGGGACGTGTTCCGCCCCGAGAACATCCCCGGCCTCGTACTGGAGGTGGCAACCGTCACCGCGACCGGACTGACCGTCGCGGGCCCACGCGGCCCGGTACCCGGCGCCATCCGAGTCCGGAATCTGGAGCTTGACGGCAGCATCGAGCAGAAGATCTTCGCCCCGGCGTACGGCGAGTTCCAGGCGTCGGTAGCCGCCACCGGCGAGTCCTACGAGGCTGCCCTCGCGATCCCGGCCGACAGCATCCACTGCCGCCGACCGCGCAGGCTCATCGCGCTCGATACGACAGCCGCCCGAGTCCTCGTCGCCGCGGGACGCCACGACTGGCGGCTGACCGACCAGCTCGTACGCACCCTCAACCAGACCTGGATCGCCCACCGGCACGAGGTCCGCGTTCCAACCAAGCTCAGCGCACAGTTCTCAGAAACCCTTCAGGCCTTGAGGAAGGCCGTCGCGAGCCGCAAGGCAGTCACCATCCGTCAAGCCGCGGTGAAAGTCGGTCTCGCCGCAGTCGACCTGCAAGCGCAGTACCGATCGGTGCGCGCCACTGATCACGCCAGGATCGCCTGGTGGCGTCACCAACTCCAGATCGACCGCGCGACCGGCGATGCCGGCGAAATCGCCGGAGACAAGGCCGTCCTCACCGCCATCCGCAACCGCCTCGTCGGCTGACTCAGACTGCGCTGACCAGGCCGGCCTGGAAGGCGAGGATCACCAGTTGCACTCGGTCTCGGGCGTCGAGTTTCGTCAGGAGATGCGCTACGTGGGTCTTGGCTGTTCCCGGTTCGATGTGCAGCCGCTGGCCGATCTCGGCGTTCGAGAGTCCCTCCGCTACCAGCAGCAGGACCTCCCGCTCGCGATCGGTGATCGCGGGCAGCTGAATCCTGGGGCGTATCTCGTGGCGTTTCGGCCGGGTCGCGAACTCGTCGATCAGGCGTCGGGTGATCGATGGTCCGAGCAACGCGTCGCCTGCCGCGACGACCCGGATCGCGGCGAGCAACTCCGCCGGCGGGGTGTCCTTCAGCAGGAACCCGCTCGCCCCGCCGCGCAGCGCGGCGTACACGTACTCGTCCAGGTCGAAGGTGGTCAGCACCAGTACCTTCGCCGCCGATGACTGTGTGACGAGCCGGGTCGCCTGCAGTCCGTCCATTCCGGGCATCCGGATATCCATCAGAACCACATCTGGCTGGCAGCCGGCCACCAGCTCGACCGCGGCCGAGCCGGTGGCCGCTTCGCCGACGACGAGCAGGTCGTCCGCAGTACTGACGATCCCCGTGAGCCCGGCGCGTACAAGAGCCTGATCCTCGGCGATCAGTACACGCACTGTCATAGCGGACGCTCCATCAGCGGTAGCCGAGCTGACACTTCGAACCCGTGGTCCGGCAGCGGCCCAGCCTCCAGCGACCCGCCGTACAGGGTGACGCGTTCGCTGATGCCGATCAGACCGTGCCCGGTCCCCACGTTGCCGTTCGGGCAGCCGGCGCCGTGGTCAGTGACCTTGATCGCCAGCTCGCTCGGGCGGTAGTCGATGAGCGCCTCGGCCGTTCCGATCGCCGCGTGCTTGACGACATTCGTCAGTGCTTCCTGAACGATCCGGTACGCCGACAGGTCGATCCCCGCCGGTACGTCGACAGGCCGACCTGTCACGGTCAGCCGCACCTCGACCCCTGCGGAGCCGGTGTGCTCGATCAACTGATCCAACTGGCCCAGCCCCGGCGCCGGACCGAGCGCCACCGGATCGTTCTGCTCCGATCGAAGCACGCCGAGCAGTTGCCGCAGCTCGGCGAGGGTATGCCGTCCGGCGGCCTCGATCGCCGCGAGGGATGCGCGCTTCTGCCGGCCGCTCGTCGATGATCAGGTGACCGTAGGCCGCCTGCACAGTGATCACACTCATGCTGTGGGCAACGATGTCGTGCAGCTCCCGCGCAATTCGCATCCGCTCCTGCTGGAGCACGAACTCCCTGCTGTGCAGTCGCTGCTGGGCGACGACGTACCCACACACCCAGGCACCGGCAACATCATCCCGAACGGCACGACCGCACCCGCCCGATCGAAGCCGGGCAGGGCCGTCGCCACCGCACCTGCTTCGGCCGCCGCGAGCGCTGCCAGCCCGGTATGCCGGCTGCGGAGTCCAGCTATCCGAAACAGCGCGTAGCAGAGCGGAACTACCGCAATGAAGCCCAGGGAGTTGTCGATCGGCATCAGCGCGAGCGGAATCCACCCAGTCACGAAGGCCCAGACCGGACGGCGTCTGGTGAGCACGATTGCCCCGGCTGCGAGCGCTGTACCCAGCAGCGCCAGCAGAGGCTCCTGGCCTTTGTGAGTGAACAAGACCCAGGCTGCAATTCCATATGCACCCGCTAGTGCGCTTTCCACGGCCAGCACCTGACCCGGCCGTAGCCGCGCAACCAAAGGCACCCGATTGTCCATAGCTATGACAGTAGGGGCGTTGAAATCGCCCGGTCATCACCCTCCAGGCATACGTCTGACGGCAGATCTCAACCCGCGGGCGGACGCGGATCTCTCCCCGTAGTGCAATGCCCAGCACCAGGCCGCACCGACATCGTGGCAACACGCAAGCCGAATCCACTGGAGCATCCGATGATCGAAGTACACCAACTCAGCAAGTGTTATCGATCGACACAGGCCGTCGACGACCTCACCTTCACCGCCCAGCCCGGTCGCGTCACGGCCTTTCTCGGCCCGAACGGCGCCGGCAAGTCGACCACCTTCCGAATGCTGCTCGGCCTCGACCGGCCCGACAGCGGACGGGCACTGATCAACAGCAAGCCGTACTACGCACTCGCGAAGCCAATACAGCGGGTTGGCGCGTTACTGGACGCAAACTCGGCCCATCCAGGTCGCTCTGCTCGCAACCATCTTCTCTGCATCGCTCAGGCGGCAAGGATCGGCGGAAGCCGAGTGACTGAGGTACTTGAGCTGACCGGCCTCAGCGAAGCTGCCACCCGTCGAGTGGGCACCTACTCACTGGGCATGCGACAGCGCCTCGGAATCGCGGCCGCTCTCCTCGGCGAGCCCGACGTCCTGCTCCTCGACGAGCCGGTCAACGGTCTCGATCCCGAAGGTGTGCGCTGGATCAGAGGGCTCCTTCGTGGCCTGGCCGACGAAGGCCGGACCGTCTTCGTCTCCAGCCATTTGATGAGCGAGATGCAACAGGGCGCCGACCACCTCATCGTGATCGGCCGCGGCCGGCTGCTCGCCGACACCCCGCTGTCCGACTTCACCGCAGACGGGCGATCGCTGGAGGACGCCTATCTGGATCTGGCCGACGACGCCGCGCAGTACCGCACCGGAAGGACGAACTGATGCTGCTCTCCGAATGGACCAAACTGCGATCCGTCCGCTCGACGCCGCTGAGCCTCGCCGCCGCGTTCGCGGTCGCAGTACTAGGTGGCCTGTTCTCCGCGACCGGCCGCGCCAAGGATTACCCGACCTGGTCGACCGTCGACAAGGCCGCCTTCGATCCTGTCAATCTGAGCTTCGACGGGCTCGCGTTCGCCCAGTTGGCGTTCGGCGTGATCGGGGTGCTGGCGATCAGCTCGGAATACACGACCGGGCAGATCCGGACCACCTTCGCGGTGACTCCCCGGCGCCGGCTCGTGCTGATCGACAAAGCCGTCGTACTCGGAGCGATGACACTGGTGGTAGGCGAGATCCTCTCCCTCGTCAGCTTCTTGGTCGCTCAGCTCGGACTCCGCAGTGTCCATCTGGACGTCCCGCTGAGCGATGGCGCTGCCCTACGCGCGGTAGCCGGCGCAGGCATCTATCTGGTTGCCCTGACTCTCCTTGGACTCGGCCTCGGCGCCATCATCCGGCACACAGCCGGAGCGGTCAGCGCCGTGTTCGGACTGGTCTTCGTGGTCCCACTCGTGGCTACAAACCTGTCAGGCTGGATCAGCTGGCCGTCCAAGTGGAACCTCTGGGCCGCCGGCAACGCGCTCATCTCCACCCGCCCACCTGTCGATGGAGCACCTTCACCGGCACTGGGTCTACTCATCTGTGCCGTCTACGTACTCGTCCCACTGGCCCTTGCCCTCTTCCTTGTCGGCCGCAGAGACGCCTGAGGCCGTCGTCGCGCCGTACGGGCGCTCCCGAGACTCAGGTGGTTATCAGGTTGGGGAATCTAGGCTTCGGGACCCATGCGTACGCGAGTGTTCTCGGCCCCGAAGGTCCCCGCGGTCTTCCTCAGGTTCTGGGTAGTCAAGCTGCTGACCACCGGGATCGGCGAGACGGGCTCGGACTTCCTCGGCACCGTCAGCATCCCACTGGCCGCCATCATCGGGATCGGTGCCTTCTTCGCCGCTCTTCAGGTACAGCTGAGGGCCGAGACTTACCACCCGGTGCGCTACTGGGCCACCGTCCTCAGCGTCGCCCTGTTCGGCACCGCGGTCGGCGACGCCACCGCCATCGACTTCGGCCTCGGCTTCACCTGGTCGATCCTGCTCTTCGCCGTGCTCATCGTGGTGCCGCTCGGCCTACGGAAGCTCGGCCTCAACGTCACAGTGGCCTTCTGGGCGTCGTACGTGCTGACCCGACCGCTCGGCGCTTCGGTCGCCGACTGGCTCGGCAAGGGCACCCACGACGGCGGTGTCGGCTGGGGCACCGGCCCCGTCACCGGGATCGGGCTGCTCCTCTTCGCGGCGTTGGTTGCCTACCTGGCCATGACCCACAGTGACGTCGACCATGCTGCCGTCCACGCCCGCGACTCGACCGTCAGCAAACCCGACCCGGCCCTCGACGTAACGCCCTAGAAATCGCGTCGCCGGGCGAATTGTCGGTGGCCGGTGGCACTCATCCGAGACGCGCTCTTGACGCACCAGCCGAGTTCGGGTCCGTGGGCAGCGATCACGCCGTGGCGAGCTGGTTCAGAATGGAGGGATGGACGATCGGCGTACTCGGCTTGAGCGTGAGCGGCAGAAGACTCTTGAGCGCCTGGCGAGCCTGACTGGCGACTTCGACGCGATCGTGGCTGCCTCGCGTGACAGCAACGCCGATGACGAGCACGATCCTGAGGGGTCGACGATCGCGTTCGAACGGTCCCAACTCGGTGCGCTGGCCGAGCAGGCTCGCAGGCACCTCACGGAGATCGATGCCGCGGAGGAACGCCTTGCTGCTGGTACTTACGAAACGTGCGAGCGCTGCGGCCGACCCATCTGGGACGACCGGCTCCGAGCGCGTCCGGTAGCTCGCACCTGCACCGCTTGTGCATCAGCCGGATGAGGTGCCTGCCACGTGGGTCCGAACGGATCGACTGTCGATTTGTGACGGGCTCGTTCGTCAACGTGGGTGAAACCATCTACTCGAGCGAGGAGAACTGCGATGATCGTCGACACCGTTTTCCCGATTGTGGTCAGTAGCGATCTGCCGCGACTACTGCAGTTCTACACAGAGGTCCTCGGCGGAGAGCAGGTCTACCAGTTCCCTCCAGAGGGCACACCGGCGTACGTGAGCCTTCGGTTCGGCCAGGCAGCCCTCGGCCTCGGCCATGATCCGGCGTACAGACAGGCTCCGGGTACTCCGGCGATCTCGCTGTGGCTGTACGTCGATGACTGCGCGGCCGCGGTCGACGAGATCCGCAAGGCCGGCGGGACGATCACTCAGGAGCCCGTCGATCAGCCCTGGGGCGAACGCGAGGCACGCGTCCAGGACCCCGACGGCAACATCCTCATCATCGGCCAGCACGCCACCGCCTAAGGACGACCTACATCACGCGGGCGAGTTCGGGCCGGGCACGGCGGCGGCGGAATCCAGCTCGATCGGCCAGGAGCCGTTCCCAGGCTTGGCAGGGTCTCCTACCTGGGTGTCGTCAGGCGTAGTCTGGGGTGTATCCGGGTCGTGACGCGTCTGTTGGGACGCCAGCCAGTCCGGGGACCGCGAGGAGCCACAGATGGCGATCCGGAACCGCAAGACCAGCGCTGCTTTGCCTCACCGCCCCGGTGATGCGCTGCCGACCTCCACGGCCGACTCGGGTCAGGTCGAACCCGTGCCCAAGGATCAGTCCGATCGAGGCGAAGCCCCCGCCGAGGTCCCGGCCGCGGTAGGTGTTCCGTCCACGCGGGTGGGGGCTTTGTGGGTCGGGCTGTGCGCGGCGGCGGTGCTGTTCGTCGCTCTGATCGTGTTCTTGCTGCAGAACACCCGGCGTACTGAGGTGTCGTTCCTGTGGCTGGACGGGTCGGCGCCGCTGGCCATCATGCTGCTGATCGCCGCCGTCGCGGCGACATTGCTGACCTTGACCTTGGGAACGGCGCGGATCACCCAGTTGCGTCAGGTAGCCAAGCGCCGCGCGTCCGGCGAATCCACTAAGGCATGATCCGCACGCCTGAATAGGGCTCATCGGATCGGCTGTGGGGCCGGGTCGGCGCGGCCGGGTAGTGGTCGTGCAAGGCGTCCAGACGCCGCTCGTAGTCATCGACCTCGATCGTGCCGTCCGCCAGTCGCAGGGCCAGCAGCAACTCGGGGGCCGGCTCGGCGACGGGCGAGGTGCCGGCCACCACAGTGAACCGCGCCCAGGCGATCGCGCCGAAGACCACCGCGCTGACGAAAACGACCAGCCCAGTGATCACGAGGACGTATCCCCAACCGCTCATGGATCCGTCGTGCCAGAGCGTCATCCGTCATCCTCTCCAAATCCCGGGCCTTCCCGGGCACTCCTCATCCTCGCCGTCTTCCTGGCTTGCTCCCACCGCCCAATGACCCCTCTCATGGGACGAAGGTCCCGTAACAGGCAGAACATCGTCCGGGCGACCCGGTCGTTCAGACCCGTGGCGGGCGCGACCGGATCGCGCTGACGGTTTCGCGCGCGATCTGCCATTCCTCGTTGGTGGGGATGACCAGGACCGCGACGGGGCTCGCGTCGGTGGAGATCGCGCGAGGCCGGTCCGAGGAGGCGGCATTGAGTGCCGGGTCCACGCGGATTCCCAGCCGCTCCAGGCCGGCCAGTGACGCGGCGCGGGCGGCTGGGTCGTTCTCGCCGACGCCGGCGGTGAAGACGATCGCGTCGACGGTGCCCAGCGCGGCGTAGTACGCGCCGACGTACTTCTTGATCCGGTAGCAGAAGACGTCGAAGGCCAACTGGGCCCGTTCGTCGCCCGCGGCCCGGCTGCGCGACAGCTCGCGGAAGTCGTTGTAGCCGGCCAGACCCTTCAGTCCGGAGTCGAAGTTCAGCGCGTGATCGATCTTGTCCAGCGGCCAGCCCAGCTCGCGGGACAGGTGCGCGTGGATCGCAGGATCGAGGTCACCGGAGCGGGTGCCCATCACCAGTCCCTCGAGCGGGGTCATCCCCATCGAGGTGTCCACGGACCGCCCGCCCCGAACGGCCGTCGCGGAGCATCCGTTGCCGAGATGGAGTACAACGAGGTTCACTTCAGACCGGCCCAGCATCCGCGCAGCCTCTCCGGAGACAAAGGCGTGCGACGTGCCGTGGAAGCCGTAGCGCCGGATCCCATGCTCGGTGGCCCATTCCCGCGGTACTGCGTACGTGTACGCCTGCGGGGGCAGCGTCTGATGGAAGGCCGTGTCGAACACGGCAACCTGCGGCAGTTGCGGGAACAGCCGCCGGGCGACACGCATGCCGGTCAAGTTGGCCGGGTTGTGCAGCGGCGCCAGCGGTACCAGCTCGGCGACCTTCGCGAGCAGTTCGTCATCCACCAACGTGGGCTCGGCGAAGGCGGAACCACCATGCACGACACGGTGGCCTACGGCAACCAGCTCGATCTCGTCGAGCGCTGGTCCCTGGACGGCGAAGGCCTCGATCGCCGCCTGCAACGCTTCCTCGTGAGAGGCGATCACCAAGGTCGAGCGGGTCTCGCCGCGTGGGCCGCGATGCCGGTGCGAACCTTCCGCTTCACCGATGCGCTCGACGACACCGGCCGCGGCAGCATCACCGGATTCGGCGTCGACCAGGCTGTACTTCAGCGACGACGAACCCGCGTTGATCACAAGGACGTAGGAGCTCATCAGCCCTTGCTCCGCTCGGCCAGCTGCGCCTGGATGGCGGTGATCGCCACGGTGTTGACGATGTCCCGGACAGTGGCGCCACGAGACAAGTCGTTCACCGGCTTCTTCAGCCCCTGCAGCACCGGGCCTACCGCCACCGCGTTCGCCGAGCGCTGCACCGCCTTGTAGGTGTTGTTCCCGGTATTGAGGTCGGGAAAGATGAACACCGTCGCGCGGCCGGCCACCGAGGACTCCGGCAGCTTCGTCTTCGCCACCGCGCTGTCGATCGCCGCGTCGTACTGGATCGGCCCCTCCACCAGCAACTCCGGCGCCCGCTCCCTGATGATCATCGTTGCCTTCGACACCTTCTCCACATCGGATCCGGTGCCGGACGTTCCGGTCGAGTACGACAGCATCCCGACCCGCGGCTCGATCCCGAAAGCCGCCGCCGTCGCGGCAGAGGAGATCGCGATGTCGGCCAGCTGCTCGGCGGTCGGATCCGGGTTGACCGCACAATCGCCGTACACGAGGACCTGGTTCTCCAGGCACATGAAGAAGACCGAGGAGACGACCGACACCTCGGGCAGCGTCTTCACCACCTCGAGCGCCGGCCGGATCGTGTGCGCGGTGGTGTGCACCGCACCCGACACCATTCCGTCGGCCAGACCGAGCTGCACCATCATCGTCCCGAAGTAGGAGACATCTCTGATGAGGTCGCGGGCCCGGTCGAGGTCGACGCCACGGTGCTGACGCAGCCGGTGGTACTCCGCCGCGAACCTCTCCCCCAGCACAACGTCGTCGGGGTCGATGATCCGCGCCGCCGAGATGTCCACCCCGAGACCGGCCGCCTTCGCACTGATCACGACCGGATCACCCAGCAGGGTCAGCTCCACGACTCCCCGCCGCAGCAGTACGTCGGCCGCCCGGAGGATCCGCTCCTCCTCACCCTCCGGCAGGACGATGTGCTTGCGGTCGGCAACTGCTTCGTCGATCAGCTGGTACTCGAACATGAGCGGCGTCACCGCGCTGCTCCGTGCCACCGCGAGACGGTCCAGCAACGCCGGACCATCGACGTACTGGTCGAACAGCGTGAGCGCCAGGTCCACTTTGCGCGGCGAGTCCTTCGTCAGCCGGCCCCGTACTGCGGTCAGCGCGGTCGATGTCGCGTGCGTCCCGAGGCCGGTCTCGATGATCGGCATCGTGCTGCCGACGCCGTCGATCAGCCGCCCGATCTGCGGCGGCAACGCGAACCCGCCATTGAGGAAGATCGCCGAGATCTGCGGGAAGTTCTGCGAGGCGTTCGCCATCAGTACGCCAACCACCACCTCGGGACGATCCGCTGCGGTGATCACCGCAGCGCCGTCGAACAGGCGGTCGAGCACGTTGGGCATCGTCATGCCGGCCACCACCAACCCACTGACCTCCCGGGAAAGCAGCCGAGAGTCCCCGCTGAGCAACCCTCCGTCCACAGCGCCCATCAGATCAGCCACCGAGGGCGCGCTCAGCAGCGTCTCTTCCGGGATGGCGAACGCCGGAACCGCCGCACTGGTCAACGCGGCAACGGTTTCCGCGAGCCGGGTCTTGTCCACCCGATTGGCGATCACCGCGAACAGCGAGCCGTGATTGGCCTTCAGTTCGGCGCCGGCCATGTCCGTCAGCGTGCGCAGATCCTCCGGCGCACGACCGGCGCCGTTGAGCACCAGCAGCACCGGCGCACCTAGATTGGCGGCGATCCTGGCGTTGTACGAGAACTCCGTCGGCGTACCCACATCGGTGTAGTCACTCCCGACGATGAGCACCGGGTCACCCCGCTCGGCGACCTTGCGATACCGCTGCACGATCCGATCCAGCGCGGCATCGGGATCGGCGTGCACCTCGTCGTACGTGACTCCCACGCCCTCCTCGTACGGCGACGAGACCGCGTCATGTGAGGTGAGCAGATCCAGCACGTAGTCGCGCCCGCCGTACAGGGCGGTGTCCGGCCGCACGATGGGCCGGAACACTGCCACCCGCTCCACCCGCTTGGACAACTCCTGCAGGACCCCCAGGGCCACCGTGGACTTGCCGGTGTACCCCTCGACCGATGCGACGTACACGCTGCTTCCCATGATTGAACCCTAGCCACCATGAACCGACGGGCAATTCCCCCGGTGATTTCAGCCTCCGGTACTGCTCCGGCATGGAGATCCTGTCCGGGGCGCGAGTGCTTCGATCTCAGGTGGTCGGTGCCGGCCCGGGGTCGGCGCGGAAGGCTTCGATCGCGGTGGGCAGGGTGAAGAAGATGCGGTCAGGGCCGAGGCGGTCCAGGAAACCGGCGGCCGCCAGGTCGTCGCGGAGGTCCTGCTTGACCCGGGCCAGTGCCAGCGAGATCCCTCGCCGGCCGAGCTCCTCCCGCAGAGCATCGAGGGCGTCGATCGCGGTGATGTCGATCTCCACGTTGGCCTCGGCGTTGAGCAGCAGCCAGCGGACCGGCTCCGGCGATGCCCCGATCGCGGCGAGCGCGCGCCGCCGGAAGTTCTCGGCGTTGGCGAAGAACAGCGGCGAGTCGTAGCGATACACCACCAATCCGGGCACCGGCCGGGCAGTGGGATAGTCGTCGACGTCGTGCATTCCCGGGATACCTGGCGCGATGCCGAGGATGCCGTCATGAGGTCTGGCCACCCGGCGGAACAGGTCCAGCACGGACAACGCCACCGCGACCAGTACGCCGTACAGAACGTCCAGGACGACGACACCGAGGCAGGTCACGACCGCCAGCACGAACTCACTGCGCCTGAACCGGGCGAACCGCCGGAATTCACCCAGGTCGACCAGCCGCAAAGCCGCATAGACGACGAGCGCACCGAGAGCAGCCGCTGGGAACGTCGCCAGCAGCGGGCCCGCAACCAGCAAGGTGATCACGACGGCACCAAGAGCTACCAGCGAATACACCTGACTCCTCGCGCCGGCGGCGGCCGCGATCGCAGTACGGCTGCCGCTACTGCTGACCGGGAATCCGTGCAGGCCTCCGGCGGTCAGGTTCGCCACACCGAGTGCCAGCAACTCCGCATCCGCGTCGACACGCTCCTGCCGTTCGCCGGCGAACGCCCGCCCGGTGAGTACCGTGTCGGTGTAGCCGACGAGCGCGACCCCGCACGCGGGCAGGATCAGCAACTTCAGATCGTCGGCACTGATCGCCGGCCAGGACGGCATCGGCAGCCCGGACGGAACCGATCCGATCAGGGCCACGCCATGATCGCCCAGGCCGGCCACAGCAGCGACCGCGGCAGCGAGAGCCATCACCAGCAACGGCGCCGGCAGACGCGGCGTCCACCGCGCGGACGCGAGCAACAGACCGAGTACGGCGACCGACAAGCCCAAGGTGGCCGGATGCCAGGTCCCCAACTGCTGGACGGCGGAAACGACCTCGGCCGCCGGACTGTCGCCCGTGACAGCGACACCCGTTATCCGTCCGAGTTGGCCGACGATCATCAGCACCGCTATGCCTGCCAGGTAGCCGACGAGCACCGGCTTCGACAGCAGGTCGGCAAGAAATCCCAGCCGGAGCAGCCACGCGACCAGGCAGATCGCTCCGACCATCAAGGCCAGCGTGGCAGCCAGAATCATGTAGCGGGAAGGATCACCGACTGCGATCGCCCCTACCGTCGTCGCCGTCATGAGCGCCGTCGTCGACTCGGGACCAACTGACAGCAGCCGCGACGTACCCAGCACGGCGTACACGGCCAGTGGACCGAGCACCGCCCACAAGCCCGCTACCGCCGGCAACCCAGCCAGCTGACCGTAAGCCATCGCCTGCGGAACCAGGTACGCGGCCACAGTCACTCCGGCGATCAGGTCGGCACGTAGCCCACCCCGGAGTCCTCTGAGGCCTGCCCCGACCGTCATTTGCCCAGTATGTCGGTACTGCGGCGGGCCATCGATGCCGACGGCACCTTTCCGGTCGATCGTGGATCTGAGAGAAGCTCGGGTCCGAAGCCGGGAGGCAGCAGATGACTCCGAAGCAAGGTAAGGCGAACCGGACCGTCGGCCGGATGCCGAAGAAGCCGTACGAGCGTGAGTTGCTGCGGCTTCAGGCCGAGTTGGTCAAGCTGCAGGAGTCCAGCGCCCGCCGCTCGCACTCCCCCCGCGCCCCCCCGTCCAAGGGAGATCAACGGACGCCACGGGTGATGCAGACCCAGGTCCCCGACCACGCCGCGGAGCTGCGCCGGAAATAGCCGTCCCGGCCAACTGAGGACCTTCGCCTCTGCTGGCAGGCCGGGGACAGGCGTGTGCTGGTGGCCGACGACCGTCCGGGCGACCACGACGCGGATCGAACGGCCGGCAGATCGGGAGGAAGAGATGTCCAGGAAGGTACTCGTGGCCTACGCCACCAAGATGGGTGCGACAGCTGGTATCGCCGCTGCGATCGGCGAGGAACTGGAGCGAGGTGGCCATCAGGTCGACGTCTGTGAGGTCGATCAGGTCGGGTCGATCGAGGAGTACGAAGCGGTCGTTCTCGGCAGTGCGATCTACGTCAAACGCTGGCGTCCGGAGGCGGTCCGGTTCCTGCGCAAGTACCGCGAAGAACTGCGGTCCCGGCAGGTCTGGCTGTTCCACAGCGGCCCGGTCGGGCCGGACAAGGACCAGCTCCAGGAGATGCCGGGCAATGTGAAGCGACTGGCGCACCGCATCGGGGCCACGCCTGCCATGACCTTCGCCGGGCGGCTGGATCCAGCGACAGCCAAGGGCTTCATCGCCAAGCGGCTCGCCCGCAGCGAACTGTCCGGCGACGCGCGTGACTGGGAGTTGATCCGAGCCTGGTCCAGTGACATCGGGGCCGCCATCCACGCCATCGAATCCGCTCCCTGGCAGCGCGGTATGGACTACCGCCGACACGGCTAGACCCTTCCTCCGAAAGGACTGACGAGATGAGCACCTCCATTGCCAATGGGGCCACAGAGGGTCATGGTGAGCCGTGTGAACCCAGTGAAGCGATGACGGCTCTGTCGGCCTCGGAGCCTCAGACCCGCGTAGTCACGCGGTCACCCTGGCTGATGCTTGCCATGGCCACCGTCGGGTTCGCGGTGAACTTCTGGGCCTGGGCGCTGATCAGTCCGCTCGGCCCGCTCTTCCGGTCCACCGGGAGCATCGGCACCCTTACCGAGTCCGACGTCGCACTGCTCGTCGCCGTACCGGTGGTCGTGGGCTCACTCGGCCGCATCGTCGTGGGTGGGCTGACAGACCGGTACGGCGGCCGGTTGATGTTCCCGGTCATCTCGGGCATCACCATCCTCCCGATCCTCTTCCTCGCCTTCTTCGCTCTCGACTCCTACGCGCTGCTGCTGGTCGGCGGATTCTTCCTCGGCATCGCCGGTACCGCATTCGCCGTCGGCGTCCCGTTCGTCAACGCCTGGTTCCCGCCCGAGCAGCGCGGCCTCGCGATCGGCATCTTCGGAGCCGGTATGGGCGGCACCGCGATCAGCGCCCTCAGCACCGTCAAGCTCACCGCTCACCTGGGCGCGAAGTCGCCCTTCCTCATCACCGCCGCGGTACTGGCCTGCTACGCACTCGCGGCCTGGCTGATCCTGCGCGACGCACCCGGCAGGATCGTCCCCACCACATCCCTGGCAGCGCGGATCTCGGCCAACGCCCGGCTCCCGATCACCTGGCAGGCCAGCCTGCTCTACGCGGTGGCCTTCGGCGGGTACGTCGCGTTCTCGGTGTACCTCCCGGCGTACCTGAAGACCGCGCACCACCTCACCCCGGCCGACGCGGCGAACCGGATGGCCGGCTTCGTGCTCATCGCCGTCATCATGCGCCCGGCCGGAGGATGGCTCGCCGACAAAGTCGGCGCGATACCGGTCCTGGCCGCCGGCTTCGGTGTCGTCGTCATCTGCGCCGGCATCTCGGCAGGCACACCGCCGCTGCACGGCGTCGGAACCCTCGCGTTCCTCGCCATGGCCGCCGCACTCGGATCCGGCAGCGGCGCCACCTTCGCCCTGATCGCCAAAGTCACCGATCCCTCGAGGGTCGGCGGCGTGACCGGACTGGTCGGCGCGGCCGGTGGGCTGGGCGGATTCATCCCGCCACTGATCATGGGCTACGTCTACGGCCGCACCGACTCGTACGCCATCGGGCTGTGGATGC
Organism: Kribbella qitaiheensis; assembly: GCF_014217565.1. Taxonomy (NCBI): domain Bacteria; kingdom Bacillati; phylum Actinomycetota; class Actinomycetes; order Propionibacteriales; family Kribbellaceae; genus Kribbella; species Kribbella qitaiheensis. The sequence continues at coordinate 554,691 of NZ_CP043661.1, read as the reverse complement.
TGTCCAGTACCGCCGTCCTCGCGCTGCTCCTCACTGTCACCGTCGTCCGCCGAACCGCCGTCCAGGGACAGGAATCTCGTTGACCAACTCGCGGAAGAAGTCCACGTCCACCCCCGGGATGGACGGCTCCCTCACAGAGGCCCTCGTCCGCAGCAGGAGGTTCTTCACCCGGGGCACCGTCTCGCAGGACCTCCGAACCATCTCCCGGGTCGGCGGCCGCGAAGCCGACGACTTCTACCGCGATCGCTGGAGCCACGACAAGGTCGTGCGGTCCACCCACGGCGTGAACTGCACAGGCTCCTGCTCGTGGAAGGTCTACGTCAAGGACGGGATCATCACCTGGGAGACCCAGCAGACCGACTACCCGTCCGCCGGGCCGGACTCCCCGGAGTACGAGCCCCGCGGCTGCCCCCGCGGCGCGGCCTTCTCCTGGTACACCTACTCACCGACCCGCGTGCGCTATCCCTACGTGCGCGGCGTCTTGCTCCAGATGTTCCGCGAGGCCAAGGCTCAGCACGACGGCGATCCGGTGAAGGCATGGGAGCACATCGTCGAGAACCCGCTGCGGGCCAAGGCCTACAAGGCTGCCCGCGGCAAGGGCGGTCTGGTCCGCGCCAGTTGGGACGAGGCCGGCGAGATCGTCGCCGCGGCGCACGTCCACACGATCAAGAGGTACGGTCCGGACCGGGTCGCCGGCTTCTCCCCCATCCCCGCGATGTCGATGGTCTCGCACGCCTCCGGTGCCCGGTTCGTGAACCTCATCGGCGGCTCGATGCTGAGCTTCTACGACTGGTACGCCGACCTGCCGGTCGCCTCACCGCAGGTCTTCGGCGACCAGACCGACGTGCCGGAATCCGGTGACTGGTGGAACGCCGGCTACCTGATCATGTGGGGCTCCAATCTCCCGGTCACCCGCACCCCCGACGCGCACTGGATGACCGAAGCCCGGTACCGCGGGCAGAAGGTCATCGCCGTCGCACCCGACTACGCCGACAACGTCAAGTTCGCCGACGAGTGGCTGCCCGCCAAGCCCGGCACCGACGCCGCCCTCGCGATGGCGATGGGCCACGTCGTACTCAAGGAGTTCTTCGTCGACCGGCAGACGCCCTACTTCACCGAGTACGTGAAGACCTACACCGACCTACCCCACCTGGTCCGCCTCGACGAGACCGCCGACGGCGAATACACCGCCGGCAAGTTCCTCACCGCCGCCGATCTGGCCGATCACTCCGGCGACGAGAACGCCGCCTTCAAGACTGTGCTCATCGACTCCCGCACCGGTTCCGCGGTTGTCCCGAACGGGTCGCTGGGGCACCGATACGGCGAGGCAGGCATCGGCAAGTGGAACCTCGACCTCGGCGAAATCGATCCGGTCCTCTCGCTGCTCGACACCGCTTCCGAGTCGGTCGTGGTCCGGATGCCACGCTTCGACACCACCGACGGCGCCGCCGCCGACCTGCCCCGAGGCGTGCCCGTACGCCGGGTGGCCGGCCACTTGGTGACCACCGTCTTCGACCTTCTCCTCGCCCAGTACGGCGTCGGTCGTTCGGATCACGGCCGGACGCTACCCGGGGCCTGGCCGACCGGGGACAACAAGGGCTACGACGACGCGGAATCGCCGTACACGCCTGCCTGGCAGGAGACGATCACCGGCGTACCGGCCGCAACCGCTGCCAGGATCGGGCGGGAGTTCGCCCGCAACGCCGAGGAGTCGAAGGGCCGATCCATGATCGTCATGGGCGCCGGCACCAACCACTGGTTCCACTCCGACACGATCTACCGCGCCTTCCTCACCCTCACCAACCTCACCGGGTGCCAGGGGGTCAACGGCGGCGGCTGGGCCCACTATGTCGGCCAGGAGAAGGTCCGCCCGATCACCGGGTACACCCAGATCGCCAACGCGCTCGACTGGAACAGGCCGCCGCGCAACATGATCCAGACCGCCTACTGGTACCTGCACACCAATCAGTTCCGCTACGACCAGTTCGGTGCCGACACGCTCTCCGCCACCACTGGCAAGGGCCGGCTCGCGGGCATGTCCACGGCCGACGTCATCGCCCAGAGCGCCCGGATGGGCTGGATGCCGTCGTATCCCACCTTCGACCGCAATCCACTCGACCTCAGCGACGACGCGGCCGCCGCGGGCATGCCGGTCGGCGACTATGTCGTCGGACAGCTCAAGTCCGGCGACCTCGACTTCGCCGGCGAAGACCCCGATGCCCCCGGCAACTATCCGCGGATCCTGTCGGTCTGGCGGGCGAACCTGCTCGGCTCGTCCGGCAAGGGCAACGAATACTTCCTCAAACACCTGCTCGGCACCGACTCCTCGGTGCGAGCGACCGAGACACCGCAGGACCGGCGCCCTGTCGACGTGAAGTGGCGCGACCAGGCCCCCGAGGGCAAGCTCGACCTGCTGATGACCATCGACTTCCGGCAGACCAGCACCACGATCTTCTCCGACGTCGTCCTGCCGGCCGCGACCTGGTACGAGAAGCACGACCTCAACACCACCGACATGCATCCCTTCGTGCACTCGTTCAATCCCGCCATCGCGCCGCCGTGGCAGACCCGCACCGACTGGGATGCCTGGCAGACGATCGCGGCCAAGTTCAGCGAGCTCGCCGCGACCCACCTCGGTGTCCGTACTGACGTCGTCGCCGTACCGCTCACTCACGACACCCCGGACGCGATGGCGAACCCGCACGGCGTCGTACGGGACTGGAAGAAGGGGGAATGCGAGCCGATCCCCGGCGTCACCATGCCCAAACTCGTCGAAGTCGAACGGGACTACGGCGCCGTCGCCGACAAGATGAACGCACTCGGCCCGCTCGTGGACACCCTCGGCGCGACCACCAAGGGCGTCACCTTCGAACTGAGCAAGCAGGTCGAGTACCTCCGGGCCAAGAACGGCGCCGTCCGCGGTGGCGTGGCCGACGGCCGACCGTCGCTGACGAAGGACGTCAACGTTTGCGAAGCGATCCTGGCGATGTCCGGGACCACCAACGGACACCTGGCGACCCAGGGATTCAAGACCCTCGAGAAACGCACCGGTGTCCGGTTGGCCGACCTGGCCGAAGAGCACGAAGGCAAGCAGATCACCTTCGCCGACACCCAGGGGCCCCCGGTTCCGGTGATCACCTCACCGGAGTGGTCGGGTTCGGAGACCGGCGGACGGCGCTATTCCCCGTTCACCATCAATGTGGAGCGCAAGAAGCCCTGGCACACCCTGACCGGCCGGATGCACTTCTACCTCGACCATGACTGGATCAGCGAACTCGGCGAAGGCCTGCCTGTCTACCGGCCACCGCTGAACATGGCCGCGCTGTTCGCGGAGCCGGCACTTGGCACGGTGTCCGACGGATCGGCCGGGCAGGTCGAAGGGCTGACAGTGCGCTACCTGACCCCGCACAACAAGTGGTCGATCCACTCGGAGTACCAGGACAACCTCTTCATGCTCTCGCTGTCGCGAGGCGGCCAGAACATCTGGATGAGTGACCGGGACGCGGTCAAGGTCGGCATCAAGGACAACGACTGGATCGAGGCCGTCAATCGCAACGGCGTCGTGGTCGCCCGGGCGATCGTCTCGCACCGGATGCCGGAGGGGACCGTGTATATGTACCACGCGCAGGACCGGCTGATCGACGTACCGATCGCGGAGACCTCCGGCAAGCGTGGCGGCATCCGCAACTCGCTGACCCGGCTGCTCGTGAAGCCGTCCCATCTGATCGGGGGGTACGGCCAGCTGACCTTCGCGTTCAACTACCTGGGTCCCACCGGCAACCAACGTGACGAGGTCACCATCATCCGCAGACGCGGCCAGGACGTGACGTACTGATGAAGGTCATGGCGCAGATGGCGATGGTGATGAACCTCGACAAGTGCATCGGCTGCCACACCTGCTCGGTCACCTGCAAGCAGGCGTGGACCAACCGATCGGGGACGGAGTACGTCTGGTTCAACAACGTCGAGACCAGGCCCGGGCTCGGCTACCCCCGCACCTACGAGGACCAGGAGAAATGGCAGGGCGGCTGGGAACTCGGCAGCCGCGGCCGGCTGAAGCTCAAGGGTGGCGGGCGGCTGAAGAATCTGCTGACGATCTTCTCCAACCCCAAGCTGCCCTCGATCAACGAGTACTACGAGCCGTGGACGTACGACTACTCCACCCTCACCGACGCTCCCGCCCAGGAACACACGCCGGTCGCACGGCCCAAGTCGCTGATCAGCGGCAAGAACATGAAGATCGAGTGGTCGGCCAACTGGGACGACGACCTCGGCGGCTCCACCGCCACCGCACACCGCGACCCGATGTTGAAGAAGATCGCCGACAAGGTCAAGTTCGAGTTCGAGCAAACCTTCATGTTCTATCTGCCGCGGATCTGCGAGCACTGCCTCAATCCGTCCTGCGCGGCATCATGCCCCAGCGGCGCGATCTACAAGCGGGAAGAGGACGGCATCGTCCTGGTCGACCAGGACAAGTGCCGCGGCTGGCGCAAGTGTGTCTCGGGCTGCCCCTACAAGAAGGTCTACTTCAACCACCGGACCGGCAAGGCGGAGAAGTGCACGTTCTGCTTCCCGCGGGTCGAGGTCGGGCTGCCGACCGTCTGCGCTGAAACGTGCGTGGGGCGGCTGCGCTACATCGGCCTGATGCTGTACGACGCCGACCAGGTCCTGGCAGCCGCCACCACCACCGACGACCAGGGCCTGTACGAGGCGCAGCGCGACGTGTTCCTCGATCCGTTCGATCCCGAGGTGATCCGCGAGGCGGAGAAGGGCCGGCATCGCCCGCGACTGGATCGACGCGGCCCAACGCTCCCCGGTCTACGCCCTGATCAACACCTTCAAGGTCGCGTTACCGCTGCATCCGGAGTACCGCACCATGCCCATGGTCTGGTACATCCCGCCGCTGTCCCCCGTCGTCGAGGTGGTCGCGGAGACCGGAGAGGACGCCGAGGATAAGGGCAACCTCTTCGCGGCGATCGACGCGCTGCGGATCCCCGTCGAATATCTCGCCGAACTGTTCACGGCCGGCGACGTCGTACCGGTCGACGGTGTGCTCAAGAAGCTCGCGGCGATGCGCTGCTATATGCGCGACATCAACCTGGGTCGCGATCCGGACGCCTCGATCCCGGCCGCGGTCGGAATGAGTGAGGAGCAGATGTACGACATGTACCGCCTGCTCGCGATCGCGAAGTACGAAGAGCGCTATGTGATTCCTCCTGCGCACACCGAGCAGGCTCATTCCCTGGAGGAACTGTCCACCGAGTGCTCGGTCTCGGAGTACGGCGGTGGTCAGCACGACCTGTTCGGCGAGGGCTCCGGAACGCCGACACCGATCGCGGTCGAGAACTTCCAGATGCTTCAGAAGCGGCAGACCTCGGACACGCTGGCGGGTGACCAGGACCTGAGCGGCCGCGTGAACCTGCTCAACTGGGACGGCAAAGGCTCACCTCCGGGGATGTTCCCGCCGAAGGGTTCCGGCTCGTGAGCAGCCGACGACCCAGACTGACGCTGCCTCCGGACCAGCTGACCATCGGCTGGCAGTCGGTCTCCCTGCTTCTCGACTACCCCGACCCGGACCTGCTCGCCCGCACCGACCTGCTCAGGTCGGCTTCTCGCGGCCTGCCACCAGCCATCGGCGATTCCATCCGGCTCTTCCTCGACCACCTCGAGGCCACACCGCTGCACGAGCTTCAGGCCGACTACGTGGAGACCTTCGACAACCGCCGCCGCTGCAACCTGTTCCTGACCTATTTCGCCCACGGCGACACTCGCAAGCGTGGCATGGCGCTGTTGCGCTTCAAGCAGACCTACCAGCGAGCCGGGTTCGAACTCGACGATGCGGAGTTGCCCGACCATCTCTGCGTCGTCCTCGAATTCGCTGCCACCATCGATCACCGGCTCGGTCGTGATCTGATGCTGGACCACCGGGCCGGACTCGAGCTGCTCCGGCTGTCGCTGCGCGACCTCGGCTCACCGTGGGCGCACCTGATCGACGCGGTCACGGCCACCCTGCCGACGCTGCGCGGCGACGAGCGCGACGCCGTACGCCGCCTCGCTGCCGAAGGACCTCCCGAGGAAGAGGTCGGCCTCGCCCCGTTCGCCGGTCCGCAGTTCAGCCCGGGTGCCGCAACGGGGTCCACTCTGCTGCCGATGCCGACGTTCCCGGGGGCGCGCAGATGAGTGAGTTCCTCTTCGTCGTCATTCCGTATCTCTGCCTTGCGACGTTCGTCGTCGGTCATCTCTGGCGCTACCGCTACGACAAGTTCGGCTGGACCACCCGTTCGTCGCAGCTCTACGAGAACAGGCTCCTGCGCATCGGCAGCCCGCTCTTCCACTTCGGCATGCTCGGCGTCGTCGGCGGCCACATCGTCGGCCTGCTCGTGCCACAGTCGTGGACGGACGCCGTCGGCGTCAGCCCGCACACCTATCACCTGGTGGCCGTCACCGGCGGCCTGCTGGCCGGCGTGATGACGGTGGCCGGCCTGGCGATCCTGGTTTACCGCCGGCGTACCGTCGGCCCCGTCTTCTCCGCCACGACCGCGATGGACAAGGTGATGTACGCCTTCCTGACGGTCGTGATCGTCCTGGGCATGTGGAACACCATCGCCGGATCGATCCTGACGATCGGCGGGGAGTACAACTACCGTGAAGGAGTCTCGGTCTGGTACCGCTCCTTCCTGGCCTTCCACCCCGACGCGTCCCTGCTGGCGAACGCACCGCTGGGATTCCAGCTCCACGCGCTGGTTGCCTTCGGCCTCTTCGCCCTCTGGCCCTTCACCCGGCTCGTCCACGTCTTCAGCGCACCAGTCGGCTACCTGACCCGTCCTTACATCGTCTACCGCAGCCGCGACAACGCCCACCTCGGCAGCCACCGCCCCCGCCGAGGCTGGGACCGCGCCAACTGATTCGCTCCAATGGTCCAAAGGCCCGTTGGAGTCGGGTTGTCGGACTCGGTCCGACGAGGTACGCCGGCTGCTGAACGCAAGCGGTACCGGACTGCGCGCAGGCGGTGACCGCGAGGTCTACGCCGTGATCGAACTGGAGCAGTCAGTGAACGCCGGATCCGTGCCTGGTGGTGCATCGCGGGAGTTGGGGACTTTCGACCCTGGTCCCGCCACCGGTCAGCAAGCCACCCTGGTAGTCGTCATGTACCCGAAAATCCGCACGCACTCACGGTTACGGCCGGCGCCTATTGCGTTCGACCGCGTAGACGGCCGCCTCGGTGCGGCGTTCCATCTCCAGTTTGCGCAGCAGGCCGGAGACGTAGTTCTTGACGGTCTTCTCGGCCAGGAACATCGCCTGGGCGATCTGCCGGTTGGTCTTGCCCTCGGCAATCAGATCGAGGATCTTGCGCTCCTGCTCGGTCAGCGACTTGTACCGCGGATCGTCGTCCTCCTCCGCGGGATGCCGCAACCGCTCCAGTACGGCGGTCGTCATCGCCGGGTCCAGCAACGACTCCCCCGCCGCCAGCCGGCGGACCGCTCCGACCAGATCGGTCCCGCTGACCTGTTTGAGCAGGTATCCCGCGGCACCGGCCATGATCGCCGTGAACAACGCCTCGTCGTCGGAGTACGACGTCAGCATCAAGCAGGCGGGCGGCACGTCCATCACCGAACGGATCTCCCGGCACACCGAGATCCCGTCGCCATCGGGAAGCCGCACATCCAGTACGGCGACGTCGGGCTGCAGCGCCGGGACCCGGACCAGCGCCTGGGCCGCCGTGCCCGCATCGCCGATCACCTCGATATCGTCCTCGGCCTCCAGCAATTGCCGCAGACCGAGCCGGACCACCTCGTGGTCGTCGAGCAGGAACACCTTGATCGCCATCTCGCGCCACTCCCCGACTCCCGGTTCGTCCTGAACCTCACAGTAGACCTGTGCCGGCACCGGGCAGACCAGTCATGAACACGGTGCCGCGCCGCTTCGACCACACCGGGATGGAGATCCTGGCAGATGCCGAGTGCCTGCGGCTGCTGTCCACCGTGCCGATCGGCCGCCTGGTCTTCACCAAGGGAGGCCTCCCAGCCATCCGATTGGTGAACTTCCTGGTCGACGGCGACGCAGTGATCTTCGCGACCACCGACGGCGACAAGTACCGGGCCGCCGAGCGCGGTGACGTAGTGGCCTTCGAGGCCGACGAGATCGACGCCGACCGGCATCTCGGCTGGACCGTGACCGCGGCAGGTCACCTGTCCGCCATCGACACCGACGAGGCCGAGCTGCTGCGGCGTGCCCTGCCTTTGCACCCTTGGGCTCCCAACCACGATCACCACCTGATCCGGCTCGGCATCGAATCACTGGAGGGCCGCCGCCTGGTCGCCTGGGGCAGCCGACCGGCCGCACTCCGAGGACAGCACGGATGACCGCCTCGACCTCACCGCCACGTCGGCGCCCGGACCTGATCGGCAGCGGCGGGCATCATCCGGTGGTCGTCGCCCACCAGCGTGCCCGGGCGGCGGATCTGCAGTTGCGGGTCGCCGACGCGATCACGGCGTTCGCCGGATCGATGACCTTCGTCTACCTGCACGGCGGCCTGTTCGCGCTCTGGATGCTGGTGTTCGAGGCGGATCCGTGGCCGAAACTCACCCTGATCGTCTCGCTCGAGGCGATCTTCCTGTCGGCCTTTGTGATGATCGGGCAGAACCGGCAGTCCGCGTTCCAGCAGGCGAAGGCCGACCACGACTTCGTCGCGCAGGAGCAGGAGCTCAGGACGAACACCGAACTCACCCGCGAGATCCACCGGCTGACCGCAGAGATCCACCGCTCTGTGGTCACGGCCCGGAGGTGTCGAAAGGCCCCTGTGGTCAGGACCCATGCCTGCTGCGGGCAGGACCACGACTGCACGAGGCTGAAGGAGCGGCAGCAGTTGCCGCGCCGAGCACGTCGAGGAGGACCCCATGTCCGAGCAGCAGCTGTCCAGCGAACAGATCGACGTACTGCTCAGCGCCGCCGTCGCCGCGCCGAGCATGCACAACACCCAGCCCTGGCGGTTCGAGGTGAACGGTCACGTGATCGACGTGTTCCTGGACGGCTCCCGCTCACTGCCGGCCGAGGACCCGACCGGCCGCGCGATGCGGATCGCCGCCGGCGCCGCGACCTTCAACCTGCGCTGCGCGGCCGCGTCGATGGACTACGGCACCGGGTTCGGTCTCGTACCCGACGCCGCCGATCCGGACCTGGTCGCCCGCATCGTGATTGAACCGGCCGCCGAACCCGACCCGGTACTGAAGGGCCTCTTCGAGCAGATTCCCCGCCGCCACACCAGCCGGGAGGCGGTCCGGCCGGTGGAACTGTCGACGGCTGACCGGATGGCACTGATCCAGGCCGCGCTGGCCGAGGGGGCCGACCTGACCTGGCTGCCGGCGCCGAAGGTCCAGGAGGTGCTCGGCCTACTGGTCGACACGGATCTGCGCGAGATCGGCGACTGGCACCGACGGGCCGAACGGGCTCACTGGGTCGGCGGGGCGCGGACCGCCGACGGCGTACCGAGCTCTGTTCTCGGTCCACGATCCGCGGTCTATCCATCGCCGGTCCGCGACCTGGGCACCCGGCCCGCCGACCAGACCAGGCCCCGGACCTTCTTCGAGGCCGAGCCGGCGCTGGCGGTGCTGTCGACGGAAGCCGACAGCGCGGCGGATCAATTGGCGGCGGGCCTGGCACTCGAGCGGATCCTGCTCACCGCGACCCGGGCCGGGCTGAAGGCGTCGTTCCTGAACCAGCCACTGGAGTTCGACGACCTCCGCCGAGTAGTACAACGCGTCACCGGCAAGCCCGGCTACACCCACATGGTGATCCGCTTCGGCCACAGCAGCGTCAAGGGCACCACTCCGCGACGCCCGGTCTCCACCTTCGTCCACAGTGGCACCGAGGAGTCCTGATGGTCGGCATGGCAACACTGCAGACCGAGATCACTCGCTGGGAAACGGATCTTGCGATACTCGAGGACGAGTGCACGAGCGAGGGCTGGACCGCACCGGAGAAGCTGCTGATCACCCTGCAACGAACGGCCGGTACGTACCGGCATCGCGTACTCCCCCGGCTCGTGGCCGACAGCGCTCTGATGCTGCCCGCCATCCCCGACAATGAGGCTCCCGCCGCTCTGAGCACCTACAGCGCGGTCGTCACCGGCGAACTGGCACAACTGGTCGATCGGCTGGACGAGCTCCGGCTCGATCTGATCCGGTTCGGCCGGACGGACCAGCTCCAACTGCGGGCCGTAGAGACGCTGGGCGCGCTGCGAGCCCTCGGCAGAGTCGTCCTGCGCTTCGGCCGCGAGTTCGAGGCACCGAGGCTGACCGCCCAACTCACTCCCGACCAGTCCGAACAACTGACCGCGGCAGTCCACACCTTCGAGAAGAAGCTCCGATGACGACGAAGAGTGCCGGCGGGCCGTTGCTCAGCCAGGACGAGATCGGCCTCCTGATCAGCTCGGCGGGCACCGCGCCGTCGATGCACAACACGCAGCCGTGGCGCTTCGAGATCAACGGGCCGGTGGTCGACGTGATCCTCGACGAAGCCAGGGGCCTGCCGGCCGCGGACCGGTCCGGCCGGTTGATCCTGATCGGGCTCGGCGCCGCCACCTTCAACCTCCGGGTGGCCGCGGCCTCGCTCGGCTACGAAACCACTTTCGCGACCGAACCCGATCCTGACCGCCCGGACATCGTCACCCGGGTGTTCCTCGGCAGCCGACGGTCACCGACTCCCTCGCTGGCGGCCCTGTACGGCGAACTCCGGCGCAGGCACACCTATCGCGGACCGATGATGGACCTCGATGTCCCGCTCCGGGTGCGCGACCGGATGGCCGCCGCAGCACGCTCCGAGGGAGGAGACCTGCGCTGGCTCGACGCCGCCGGCCGCCGGCAACTGGGCGGCATCCTGCGCGTGGCTGACGACCTGGATCTACACGACGAGGACAGGCTGACCGAACGGCAGCAATGGGTCGGCGGCGAGCGTGACGTGGAGGGGGTTCCGGCGGACGCTCTCGGCCCGCTACCCATCGGACCCGCGACCGTACGCGACCTGTCGGCGGGCTTCGAGCGCCCCGGCCGCGGAGTCGCCGCTTTCGAGCAGCAGCCACTGATCGGCATCCTGACAACACCAGGCGATCGGCCGTCCGAGTGGCTGCGAGCCGGGATGGCGCTACAACACGCGCTGCTCGCTGCCACCTCGTACGACCTGGCCGTCTCGTTCCTCAACCAGGCAGTCGAATACATCCACCTGCGATCCCGGGTACAAGAACTGGTCGGCCAGGGCGCCCGGCCACAGGTGATCCTCCGAGTCGGCTATCCCGCCCGCGCGAGCGCCGGCACTCCACGCCGCTCCTGGGACCGAACCGTGATCCAAGGCCGACCACTTGAGGCCCCAAGGGCCCGGTAGGTCGGGACCAACAGCCCTGCCGGAACACCCTGGTCCGGGGCGACGGTCGAAGGAGACCATCCGCTCCGAGGAGGAACCATGTCGTCCCAGACAGCCCCGATCGTCGTCGGCTACGACGGCTCACCAGCAAGCACCGCTGCGCTCGCCTGGGCTACCGGTCAAGCCGTCCGGGAGGAGGCACCGCTACGCATCGGGGAGGCGTTCGAGCTCCTCGTGATGAGCCGTCCCTCGCCCGGCAAGGTCGTCCCGCTGGCAGCTCTGCGCACCGTCCGCGAGCGAGGGCTGCAGGCCCTGGTCGAGTCCATCCGCCTGCAGCACCCGAAGCTCGATGTCAGCAGCGTGCTGCTTGAGGGCGCACCGGCTGCCGCGCTGGTCGAGGAGACCGCCGGCGCCAGGATGCTCGTTCTCGGTACTCGTGGACTCGGTGGCTTCGCCGGCATGCTGCTCGGTTCGGTCGCCGTCCAGGTCAGTACGCACGCACAATGCCCCGTCGTCGTCGTGCCCTCGCGTACGTTGCCGCTGCCGCCGCACAGGCCGACGATCGTGGTCGGGCTGGACGGGTCCAAGGAGTCGATGCAGGCCACCGAATTCGCCTTCGAGCAGGTCGAGTTGCTCGGCGGCCGGCTCGTCGTCGTCAGCGCCTGGAACACCCCGTTCTCGACGTACGAGAACGGCCGGGGCGAGCTCGTCTTCGACAACGCCGAGGTCCACCGGGCCACCGAGGTACTGGTGGCCGAGGCGTTGGCCGGCCTGCGCGCGGACCACCCCGGCGCCGAGGTCGATGTCCAGCTGATCCCCGCACAGCCTGCCCGCGCGATCCTGCACGCCGCCGAGTCGGCCGACCTGGTCGTCGTCGGTTCCCGTGGCCGCGGCGGTTTCACCGGTCTACTGCTCGGATCCACCAGCCAGCACGTCCTCCACCACGCCACCTGCCCCGTCGCGATCGTGCGCTGACGGACTGAGCCGGGAAGGAGGGGGCATGCGTACCGCAGTGGTCGAGGATCGTACGGTCGCAGCGCAGACGACGGCTGTCCGGCGAGCGGTCTTGTCTCCCGCGGACGTCAGTGATTGGCTGCTGGCCGCGTTCAACGAGATCGCCGAGAGCCTGCGCGGGTACCGGATCGTGGCCAACGGCTTCCCGTTCACCCGCCGCCGCCCGCTCCCTGACGGCCGGATCGAGATCGAGGCAGGATTCCCGGTCGGGGTTCCGGTGCGGACCGACGGAACGGTGCAGTGCTCCGAGCTGCCGGCCGGTCCGGTCGCGGTGATCGCCTACGCCGGTCCGTACGATGAGATCGATCGCGCCTACGACCAGCTCGGCGACTGGCTCCGCCTGCGTGGTGTCCGCCCGTCCGGCGAGGCGTGGGAGATCTATCACGACCCACCGATCGGGCCGCCCGCCAACTGGCGCGTCGAGATCGTCCAGCCCTGCTCGTCTGAGCTGAGAGTCCCCTGACAAAGGGACCTTTGGCTCTGGGAGCCGGACCGCTCCGGCTGCGAACGTCAGTGCCATGGATGCCATAGACCTTGCCCGGTGGCAGTTCGGGATCGTCACCGTCTACCACTTCCTCTTCGTGCCGATCACGATCGGGCTGTCCGCTCTGGTGGCGGGCCTGCACACTGCGTGGTACCGGACCCAGAAGCAGAAGTACCGGCGGATGACGCAGTTCTGGGGAAAACTGTTCCTGATCAACTTCGCCATCGGCGTGGTGACCGGGATCGTCCAGGAGTTCCAGTTCGGGATGAACTGGAGCGACTACTCGAAGTTCGTCGGCGACATCTTCGGGGCGCCGCTGGCGATCGAGGGACTGCTCGCGTTCTTCCTCGAGTCGACCTTCCTCGGCCTCTGGATCTTCGGCTGGGACCGGCTGCCGAAGAAGGTGCATCTGGCATCGATCTGGCTCGTTGCCATCGGCACCCAGCTGTCGGCGTACTTCATCCTGGCCGCGAACTCCTGGATGCAGTGGCCCCTCGGGTACACCTACAACCAGGCCACCGGCCGCGCCGAGCTGCACGACTTCGGCGCGGTACTCACCAACAAGGTCGCGCTGGCGACCTTCCCGCACACGATCGCCGCCAGCTTCCTGACCGCCGGCGCGTTCATGCTGGGCATCGCCATGTGGCACATCCTCCGCCACCCCGGCGAGCACGGCAGCCTGTTCCGGCCGGCCGTCAAGCTGGGTGCGATCACGACGCTCGTCGCAGCCGTCGCGCTGGTCATCACCGGTGACATCCAGGCCAAGATCATGACCGACACCCAGCCGATGAAGATGGCCGCGGCCGAGGCGCTCTACGACACCTCCGCGCCCGCCTCCTTCTCCCTGCTGACGATCGGCTCGCTCGACGGCAGCAAGGAGGTCTGGTCGCTCAAGGTCCCGCACGGCTTGTCCTTCCTGGCGACCAGCACCTTGAACGGCAAGGTCGAGGGGATCAACGACCTCCAGGCGGCGTACGAGCAACGGTTCGGCCCGGGGTCCTACAAGCCCAACGTGCCGCTGACCTACTGGACCTTCCGTTTCATGATCCTCTCCGGGGTCCTGGCGGCGGCGATCGCGTTGCTCGCGCTGTGGCAACTGCGCAGGCGGCGCAAGGCCACCAAGTGGCTCATCCGGGCAGCTCTGGTCGTGCCGCTGCTGCCCCTGCTCGGCAACAGTCTCGGCTGGATCTTCACCGAGCTGGGCCGCCAGCCGTGGATCGTCTTCGGGCTGATGCAGACCCGCGACGGCGTCTCCCCCAGCGTCGGCGCCGGCAGCGTGCTGACCTCCCTGATCGTCCTCACCCTCCTGTACGGCGTACTCGCGGTGGTCGAGGTGTTCCTCCTGCTCCGCTTCGCGCGGGAGGTTCCCGCGGAGACCGAGCCGTCCGACCCGGAGGCCGCTGAACCGGCCTTCCTCTACTGAGGAGCATTCCGATGGCACTCACCGACATCTGGTTCCTGCTCATCGCTGTCCTCTGGACCGGCTATCTCGTTCTCGAAGGCTTCGACTTCGGCGTCGGGATGCTGCTCCCGATCGTCGGCCGGGACGCCGTCGACCGCAAGGTGACGCTGCGGACCATCGGCCCGGTCTGGGACGGCAACGAGGTCTGGCTACTCGTCGCGGGCGGCGCGACCTTCGCGGCCTTCCCGTTCTGGTACGCGACGCTGTTCTCCGGCTTCTACCTCGCGCTGCTGATCATCCTGGTCGCGCTCATCCTCCGCGGCATCGCACTGGAGTACCGCGGCAAGCTCGACGACGCCAGCTGGCATCGCCGCTGGGACCTGGTGATCGTCGGCGGCAGCGCAGTACCGGCTCTGCTCTGGGGCATAGCGCTGGCCAACATCGTGCGCGGTGTCCCGATGGGCGCCGATCACGAGTACGCCGGGTCGTTCTTCACCCTGCTCAATCCCTACGCGCTACTGGGCGGAGTCACCACACTGCTGCTGTTCGCGTTGCACGGCGCGATCTTCCTGGCACTGAAGACGCACGGCGAGGTCCACGATCGGGCGCTCAGGCTGGTGCCGCCGGTCGGGATCGCAACCGTGGTCGCGGCCGCCGGGTTCCTCGGCTGGACGCAGGCCTTCGACGGCTCGTGGATCACCTGGACGCTCGCACTGGCCGCCGCGCTCTGCCTGATCGGCGGGCTGGCCGCCTCGTGGTCCGGCCGGGAGGGCTGGGCCTTCCTCGGTACCGCGGCCACCATCGCCTTGGCCAGCGCGACCCTGTTCACCACGCTCTACCCGAACGTATTGCCGTCAACCACCGATCCGGCGTTCAGCCTGACGACGCTGAACGCGGCCTCGACGCCTTACACGCTGAAGATCATGACCTGGGTCGCGGTCATCTTCACCCCGGTGGTCCTGCTCTACCAGGGCTACACCTACTGGGTCTTCCGTCAGCGCCTCGGCCGCGCCGACGTCCAGCAGCCGGTCCAGAAGGTCACCGCCTGATGCCCGCCATCGACCCGCGTCTGCTGCGCTACACGAGGGCCACCAGGGTATTTCTGACGCTGTCCGTCCTGATCGGCATCGGCCAGGCGGTGGTGATCCTCACCCAGGCCTGGCTGCTGGCGAGCATCATCACCGACGCCTTCCTGCACGATGCCGGGTTGCCCGAGCTGGGCCACCGGCTGATCCTGCTCGCGACGGCACTGGCCGGCCGTGCAGTGCTTGGGTGGCTCGCCGAAGTGACAGCCCACCACTCGTCCGCGGCGGTGAAGTCCGAACTGCGGATGCGGTTGCTTCGTCAGGTGGTGCGGCTCGGTCCGCGCTGGCTGACCGGCGAACGCAGCAGTGAGCTGACCACTCTGGCAACCCGAGGGATCGATGCTCTGGACGACTACTTCTCCCGCTACCTGCCGCAACTCGTGCTGGTGTGCTTTGTTCCGCTGGTGGTCGCGGCCCGAATGTTCGCCGCCGATTGGCTGAGCGCCTCCATCGTCCTCGTCACCCTGCCGCTGATCCCGATCTTCATGATTCTGGTCGGTCTGACCACCAGGCAGCTGATGTCCCGGCAATGGGCCGCGCTGCAGCTCCTAACGCACCACTTCCTGGACGTACTGGCCGGGCTGGGCACCTTGAAGGCCTTCGGCCGCTCACGGGCGCAGGTCGCCACCATCGAGAAACTGGCCGACAGGCAGCGCAGGGCCACGTTGGCCTCACTGCGGATCGCGTTCCTGTCGTCACTCGTACTCGAGCTGCTCGCGACCCTGTCGGTAGCGCTCGTCGCAGTCTCAGTAGGCCTGCGTCTCGTCGACGGCCGGCTCGATCTCCAGACGGCGCTATTGGTGCTGATCCTGGCGCCCGAGGCCTATTTGCCGCTCCGGATGCTCGGTGCGCACTATCACGCCAGCACGGAGGGCCTTGCGGCCGCCGAACAGGTCTTCTCGGTTCTCGACCAGGTTGTCCCCGCCGAAGGTTCCGCGCGGCTCGCAGCGGATCGGACGATCGAACTCGACCAGGTGACGGTCGCCGGCGCGGACCGTGATCAGCCTGCCATCGACAGTCTCTCGCTGACTGTTCCCGCCGGTCGGGTGACCGGCATCGTCGGACCTAGCGGCTGCGGCAAATCCACTCTGCTCGCCGTACTGCTGGGTTTCACCCGTCCAGCCAACGGCAGGATCCTGGTCGATGGCATCGACCTTGCGACCGCCGATCCGGACCACTGGCGGTCCCAGATCGCCTGGCTGAGGCAGGAGCCGGTGCTGTTCGCCGGCACCGTCTTCGAGAACATCCGGCTCGGACGCCCGGACGCCGACGACTCCGCGGTACGACGTGCCGCCTGTGCCGCGCGGGTCGACGTACCGCTGGAGAAGCTGATCGGTGAGCGAGGCAACGGCGTCTCGGCCGGCCAACACCGACGGATCGCCCTGGCCCGGGCGTTGTTGCTCGACGCTCCGCTGTTGCTGCTCGACGAGCCGACCGAGGGTGTCGACCCGGAGATCGAACACGAGCTGCTCAGCACGCTGCCGGCGGCCTTCGCCGGACGCACCGTAGTACTGGTCACGCACCGCGCGGCGCTACTGGGTCTGTGCGACCACGTGATCGAGCTGGCCCCGGCCGAGGTGCCGGCGTGACCTCCGCCCGTTGGCTGCTACGGATCGCGCGGCCTGAAATGTGGCGGCTGGTCGCCGCCGCAGTACTGGGATCGTTGGCCCTCGGCTGCTCCATCGGCCTGATGGCGACCTCGGGCTGGCTGATCTCACGAGCCGCCGGGCAACCGCCCGTGCTCTACCTCACCGTCGCCATCGTCGCCGTTCGCGCGTTCGGCATCGGCCGCGGCGCCCTCCGGTACGCCGAGCGCCTGGTCGGCCACGATGCCGCCTTCCGGGTCCTCGCCCGGACCCGCGTGCAAGCCTGGCTCGACCTCGACCGGGCCGCGCCCGCCGGACTCGGCAAGCTCCGCTCCGGCGATGTGCTGGCGAATCTGGTCGGCGATGTCGAAGCGGTCCAGGATCTCCTGGTCCGCGCCATCCTGCCGATCGCTGTCGCCCTGATCACCGGTACTGCGACCGTGGTGTTGCTCGGGGCACTGCTCCCGGCCGCCGGTGCCGTCCTGCTCATCGGCTTGCTCATAGCGGGCGTAGCCGCGCCCGTGGTCACCCTGTCCGTTGCGGGCCGGGCCGAACGCAGGCTCGCACCCGCACGGGCGGCCCTCGCGAACCCGGTCCACGAACTGCTGACCGGTGCGCCCGACTTGATCGCCTACGGCGCGGCCGAGGCGGTGCTCGGGCGAATCGCGGTTCATGATCGCAGATTGACCTCCCTGGCCCGCCGGTCCGCCATTGGCGCCGGAGCCGGCTCAGCAGTCGGCGGCATCGCGTTGGCGTTGACGGTGGTCGGCGAGCTGCTCGTCGGGATCCAGGCTCTCCGCGCCGGACAGTTGGCCGGCGTACAGCTTGCTGTCCTGGCGCTGACCCCATTGGCGGCCTTCGAGCTGACCACTGCGTTGCCCACCGCCGTTCGGCATCTCGTCCGGGGCCTGCGCGCGGTCGACCGGCTCCGTGCTCTGGAGCGGCTGCCTGCTCCTTCAGTTGCTTGGGGCAACAAAGACGTCATCGGCCATACCTTGAAGATCCTCGGCGCGGATGCCCGCTGGCCAGGAGCTCCACGGCCGACCGTGCAGGACATCAGCCTGTGCCTCCAACCCGGCCGCCGGATCGCGGTGGTCGGCGAGAGCGGCGCAGGCAAGAGCACCCTGATCGCCGCCCTGGCGGGCTTCCTGGCCACCGAACGCGGCGCGGTCACGTACGGCGGGATTCCGCTGGACGAACTCGACGAGAACGCCTTCCGCCGCCAGGTCGTCGTCTGCGCACAAGACGATCACCTCTTCGACAGCACCATCCGCAACAACCTGCTCGTCGGCAAACCCGACGCCACCGACGTCGAGCTGATGGACGCACTCCACCAGGCCCGCCTCGGAGCCTGGGTCGACCGTCAGCCCCACGGCCTCGAGACCACCGTCGGCGAACGGGCCGGCCAACTCTCCGGCGGCGAACGCCAACGGCTGGCTCTGGCCCGAGCCCTGCTCGCCGACCCGGCGGTCCTGCTCCTGGACGAACCCACCGCCCACCTCGACGAGCCCACCGCCGCCGAACTCACCCGCGACATCCTCGCCGCGACCCGCGGCCGCGCCACCCTGCTCGTCACCCACCGCCGGACAGACCTGGACGAGCTCGACGAAGTCATCGTCCTCGCCGACGGCAAAGTACTCCGCCGCGGGCCGATCGCCGTCGTCGGCTGACGGCGGAACGGTCCCGGTTGGGCCGGCCTCGAACTCGTCGAGGTCGTCGGTCATACCGATCGTGGTAGCTGTTCCTGGTCGACCGGCCGGCTGACGTCGCTGGTGTGGGTCAGCGCGCCCGATCTCAGCAGGTCGTGGACCTCCTCCGGGGACACCCGGAGCGCGCTGGCCGCCTCGGCCAAGGTGAGCCAGTCGCGTCGTCGCGTCACCAGCTTCTCCACCTCACCGCGGTCCAGCGGCAGCAGCCCGCCGTACCAGTTGAGCAACCGGACGGCCGTCAACCGATGGACGGCCGTTGCCGACTCGCCGAGGATGCCGGCTGCCACCGCGACGGTGATCCGTGATGGCTCCTTCGCCCAGGCGAGCACTTGCGCCAGCCGCATCGTCCGGGTGGGCCGCCGACCGTCGGCCGGCTCCTCATGGGGCAGCACACCCGACCGCAGCAGGCTCCTGACGGCCGAGGGAGTGAGGCCGAGGACAGCCGCCGCCTGCTTGACGTCGATCAGTGGATCGGGAGCGATCAAAGGCTCACCGAGCAGGTCCTCCAGCCGGGTTCGCTCCAGTTCTGACATACCAATCATGGTCGACCACCCTCTGACGCTGCTACGTCATCGCTTGCACAGGCTGCCGAGTCTGGTCCTGGCCGGCGATCGCGCACCAGGGCCTTTGGTCCCACGTTCGGTGGGTTCCTCCCCGGGACGACGTCAGCTGCGATCCTCGCAGGATGACCGCAGATCAGCGGACCTCACCTCTCGGCACTGACCAGGACGGGCTCGGTGGTCTGGGCGGGGACCGTCATCAACTCGACACCGACCAGCGAGGTGACCGCCAGGTGATCGATCCCCCGGACCTCGCGGTAGATGATCGCCCGATCGTTGAAAGCGCAGGCCCAGCACCGTTTGCAGGCCGACAGCAGGGTGTGGTCGCCCTTGACGTTGAGGAAGATCTCCTGCGGACCGGTGAGGAATTCGTCGAGCGGTTCGCCGGCCGGCACGCAACTCACCGCCAGCTCGGGCTCGGAGCCGCCGAATTCGCCGTAGCCGTACGCGATCGCCTCGGAGAGTCCGGACGGGAGCTGAGCATCGAAGAACGCGGTACGGATGAACGCACCGACCGCGACGAGGTCCGCGCCTTCGCGAAGCCGCCGGAGCTGGGTGGCGATCAGCGGACGCAGCCGGGCCGCCCGGACGAACTCGCGGTACGCGGCGTCCGTGATGATGAAGCGACCTCCTGCGGTCTGCCATTCGACGTACGGTGAATCGGACATCACGACGCGCCTCCATCCGGTGAGTTGAGTGCCTCGGCGACCAGTTCGGTCAGGTCGAGCAGCCGGCTGGTGTAGCCCCACTCGTTGTCGTACCAGCCGAAGACCTTCACGATGTTGCCGTTCGCCTGGGTGAGCGGCGCGTCGAAGATGCAGGACGAAGGGTCGCCGATGATGTCCCGCGACACGATCGGGTCCTCGTTGTAGCGCAGCAGACCCTTGAGGTAGCCCGAAGCGGCGTCGGCGAAGGCCCGGTTGACCTGCTCGGCCGTGGCCGGCTCGGACAACTCGACCACCAGGTCGGTCAGCGAACCGTCCACCACGGGCACGCGGACGGCGACGCCGTCGATCTTGCCTGCCATCGCGGGAATGACCTGGCCGACCGCCTTCGCGGCACCGGTACTCGTCGGGATCAGGTTCACCGCACCGGACCGGCCACGGCGAAGATCCTTGTGCGGCGAGTCCAGGATCACCTGGTCGTTGGTGTAGCTGTGGATCGTGGTCATCAGGGCGTGCTCGATCCCGAAGGCACCGTGCAGCACGGACACCATCGGCGCGACGCAGTTCGTCGTACAGGACGCGTTGGAGATGATGTGGTGCCTGGCCGGGTCGTAGGTCTCCTCGTTGACGCCGAGGACCAGCGTCGCGTCGACGCCCTTGCCCGGGGACGACAGGATGACTTTGCGGGCACCGGCATCCAGGTGAGCCGCGGCGGCCTCGCGAGTACGGAACCGGCCGGTCGACTCGATCACGATGTCGACGCCGACGCTCTTCCAGTCGAGTGCGGCGGGCTCGCGCTCGGCGGTCACCCGCAGCGTCTTCGCGCCGATGCTGATGGTGCCGGCGGTGTGCCCGACCCGCTCCCGCAAGGGCCCGTATGTCGAGTCGTACTGCAGCAGGTTCGCCAGCGTGGCCGTGTCGGTGATGTCGTTGATCGCGACCACCTCGACCTGGCTGGTCTCCTGCGCCAGGACACACCGCAGGAAGTCTCGCCCGATCCGCCCGAAGCCGTTGATCCCCACTCTGACAGTCATCTCTGGTCTCCTTGCTGCGATGGTCCTGCACCCATTCCATCGCCGTCCGCGACCGCTGATCAGAGCCGAAGGTCCCTCAGCCCGAGGTATTGGACCTGAGAGGGCTCAGTTCCGGTTACTCAGCGGAACCGTTCCCAACCAGGGGGATGTTCCGTACGGTGAGGCCTATGGGTGCGGGTCCGGACGACCAGCGAAGTTCCTGGGACGAAGGCACGCTGGAGTTCACCGGCCTGTCCCGGGTCCGTCTCGACGCCCTCTTGCAGGAGCTCCTGGGTCGCGTCGACGAGATCATGGACTCTCAGGAGCGGCTCCGGGCGCTGCTCGACGCTGTCGTCGGGATCGGTACCGACCTCGACCTGACCAGCACGCTGGACCGGATCGTCAGTGCCGCTTGTGAGCTGGCAGGAGCCCAGTACGGCGCCCTCGGCGTGGTCGGCCATGACGGCAAACGGCTGGTCCGCTTCATCACCCGCGGCGTGACCAAGGAGCAGATCGCGGCGATCGGCCCCTATCCCGAGGGCCACGGCATCCTCGGTCTGCTGATCGACCACCAGGAACCGCTGCGGCTCACCGACCTGGCCGACCATCCGCGATCGTTCGGGTTCCCGGCGAACCATCCGCCGATGCGCAGCTTCCTCGGCGTACCGATCCGGACCCGTGATCATGCCTTCGGCAACCTCTACCTGACCGAGAAGACCGACGGTGCCGACTTCACCGGCGATGACGAGCGCGCTGTGACCGCGCTCGCCGCGGCGGCAGGGGTGGTGATCGACAACGCCCGGCTGTACGCCGACACCGAACGCCGCCGCCGCTGGCACGAGGTGACCACCGAGATCACCCAGCTGATGCTGGCCGACTTCGAACCGCAGCAGGCACTGCACCTGATCGCGACCCGCGCCCGCGAAGTCTCTGACTCGACCTTGGGAGCGGTCCTGTTGCAGGAACACGGCGAGCTGGTGATCGAGGCCATCGACGGACCGCCCGAGTTCGCCCAGTATCTCGGTCAACGGCTGGCTGCCGACCGCCCGCTGCTTGCCGAGGTGCTGGCAGGCAACAAACAGGTGGTCATCGAGGACATCGGCCGGCTCGCGAAGGAGACCGGGGCGCTGCCCGAATTCCCCGAGTTCGAGAACCTCGGCCGAACGATCCTGGCACCGCTGCCGACCGGCTCCAGCAGTACCGGCGGAATCCTGATGGTCTCAGCGGAGCGCGGTGCGGTGCTCGGCGTCACCGCGGGGACCGATCTGCTGCAGATGTTCGCCAACCAGGCGACGCTGGCGCTGGACCGCGCCCAGGCCCAGCGGAACCAGTCGATGCTGGCGGTTCTCGAGGATCGGGACCGGATCGCGCGCGACCTGCACGACCTGGTCATCCAGCGGCTGTTCGCGACGGGGCTGCAACTGCAGGGGATGCACCGAATCGTCACGCCCGAGGTCCAGCAGCGGATCGGCCGGGCGGTCGAGGACATCGATGCCACCATCCGCAATCTGCGCGCCGCGATCTTCGAGCTGCACCAGGAGCCCGGGCGCAAGTCACTGCGCTCCGACGTACAGGCCCTGGTGGACGAGTACGCCGGCCCGCTCGGGTTCCGGCCGCACCTTGTCTGTTCCGGACCGATCGACAGTGTTGTGCCGGCGGTGGTGCGGCCCCAGATCCTCGCCGCCGTACGCGAGTCGCTGTCGAACGTGGTGCGGCACGCCCAGGCAACCGCGGTCACCGTCGAGCTCATCGCCACCGGCGCGGATGTGACTGCCCGGATCTCCGACGACGGCATCGGGATCAGCTCCACCGAGCACCGCAGCGGTCTACGCAATCTCGAGGAACGCGCGGCGGCACTGGGCGGCGCCATCCAGCTCGGATCCAACCACCCACACGGCACCGTCCTGGAACTGCGCGCCCCGTACGTCGCTGACTAAGGTCCCCCTCCTTCAGGACTGATGCCTGCTGTGCCCGGCCGCTCGGCGCGACAGGCTGGGAACACGGGCAGCGAGTGGCCGTCCGGGCAGTCCGAGGAGGGCCTGATGCATGACGACCAGCTGTCGATGAAGCAGATCGACGTACTACTCAGTGCGGCCGTGGCGGCGCCGAGCATGCACAACACGCAGCCCTTGCGCCTCGAGGTGAACGGCCGCGCGATGGATCGCGCGGCCGATCAGTTGACCGCGGGCCTCGCCCTGCAACACGTCCTGCTCACCGCGACCCGCGAAGGTTTCAAGGCGTCCTTCCTCAACCAGCCGCTCGAATTCGACGACCTGCGATGCGCGGTTCAGCGCGCCACCGGGATCCCCGGCTTCGCCCAGATGGTGACCCGCTTCGGCTACAGCACCGTGAAGGCGACAACTCCCCGGCGCCCCGTCGAGACCTTCGTCCGCTAGTACTGATTCGAGGAGGTGCCTGTCGTGCCCACACAATCCCGCCCGTTCCTGGTTGCCGGTGTCGACGGATCCCGGGCCGGCCTGCTGGCGCTCGACTGGGCCGCCGATCAGGCCGCGCGGCGCAACTGGTTGCTCAAGGCAATCCACGTGATCGAGCAGCCCGGCTCCGACGACACGCTGATGCACGACGAGGCCACCGCCGAGCTGGCCCGGTTGGGCTGCACCGACGGTCAGCTGGAGAGCCGGTCAGGGCGTCCCGCGGAAATTCTTCTCGAGGAGTCTCGCGAGGCGCGACTGCTCGTGATCGGCCGGCGCGACGGCGGTGGTTTCGCCGAGCTCACGGCCTGGTCCACCTCACAGATCTGTACTGCGCTCGCTCGTACCTCGCTGGTCGTCGTACCGGACAGCTGGCAGCCGGATCGCAGCGAGGAGGGACTGATCGTCGTCGGAGTGGACGGCTCGCCTTCCGGCCAGAGCGCGCTGGGATTCGCCTTCGAGGCCGCCGCCGAGCGGGACGCCGAACTGGTGCTCGTCCATGTTCCCTCCGACCCCGGCCCACAGTTGCCGCTCGGGCTGCGGGCGAATCCGGAGCGCGCACCGTGGCACCAGGACGCGCAACGGGTCCTGCGTGAGGCGCTGGCCGGCTGGCCCGAGAAATACCCGGAGGTCGTGTTCCGGAGCAACTTCCGCCCCGGGCATCCGGTGGAGGTGCTCGCACAGCATTCCGAATACGCCGACCTGATGGTCGTGGGCGGCGTTGAGCGATCGCACTTCACGCCCTTGCGGCTGGGCTCGGTGTCTCGCGGCCTGCTGCACCACACGCGTTGTCCGCTGGCGATCGTCCACCAGGAGCCGTGAAAGACCCCGGCCCTGCCTCCTCGGCGGGCCGGGCCCATTTCAGCGCAGGTTGCGGGATTGCCAGTTGGGCTCGACTGCCGCTGGGGTCAGCCGCAGCTTCACGTCGACGGCGAAGGCTCCGGACGGGGTGGCGATCAGCGGGTTGATGTCGAGTTCCGCGATCTCCGGCAAGGCCTTTGCCAACCAGGCGATCCGGTGCAGTACATCCAGTACCGCGGGCTCGTCGGCGGCGGTCGCGCCGCGGTAGCCGGCCAGCAAAGGTGCGCAGCGCAATGAACGCAGCAGCTCCGCCGCATCCAGGTCCGTCAGCGGCAGACCCGCCCACCGACGGTCGGCGAGAAGATCCGTCAGTACGCCGCCGCTCCCGGCCATCAGCACCGGACCGAACAGCGGATCCCGCACCAGCCCGGCGACCAACTCGATCCCCTTGGCAGCCATTGCCTGGACGACCACTCGTGGATCGCCGAGTGCTGCGGTCTGCTCGCGATACGCTTGCTCGAGTTCGACGGCGTCTGCGATGCCCAGCCGGACGCCACCCACGTCCGTCTTGTGTACGACGTCTGGTGCCCCGGTCTTCAGTACGACGGGATAACCCACCCGCGCCGCCGCGTCGACGGCTGCCTCGAGACCTGACACGGCCAGCGCCGGGACGACGGGGATCCCAGCGCAGAGCATCAGATGCTCGGCTCGCTGTGGATCGAGCCAGCCACCTTCGGGGTTCGAGGCAAGATAGTGCTGCACAACTCGTCGGGCATCGCCCAGATCGACTCCGCCGACAACAGGTTCGATCCCCAACGGGCGGGACAGCCATTCGGCGTACCGCATCGCTTGCGCGAGCGCCCGCACGGCCGCTTCGGGAAACGGGAACACGGGCAGCTTGGACCCGTCGGGAAGAACCACCTGTGGGGCGGCATCCGCGGCACCGAGGCAGTTCACCAGCACCGGAACGGTCGCTCCGGCGGTGGCGCGCGCAATCGCGGCGTACGCCTCGTCGACATCGCCGGCGCGGGTGACCGCATAGTTGACGAGCACCGCGTCGGCCTCGCCGCCGGCGATGATGACGCGAAGCGCGGACTCCAGCGTCAGCGCCGTCGCGGCCGCGCCCAGATCAACCGGATTGGCCGCACCCACCGCACCGGTCAGCTCTCGCAGCTCCTCCGAGGTCGCCGGGCCGAACTCCGGTACGTCGATGTTCAGCGCGCCGGCGGCGTCAGCGGCCAGTACTCCGGCACCGCCGGCATTCCCGACGATCGCCAGCCGCCTGCCGCGCGGCAACGGACGCCCGGACAGAACCCGCGCGGTATCGACGAGTTCCTCCAGTGTTTCCATCCGCAGTACGCCGCACTGCGCGAACAGCGCATCGACCGCGGTGTCCGGGGTCGCTGCGGCGGCGGTGTGCGACGCACCTGCGCGGCGGCCGCCCGCCGACCTACCACCCTTCACCACCAGGACAGGCTTCGTCCGTCCGACCAGCCGCGCGAGCCGGCCGAACTTCCGGGGGTTGCCGAACGACTCGAGGTAAAGACCGATCACGTCCGTGCGCGGATCATCCAGCCAGTGCAGGAGCAGATCGTTGCCGCTGACATCTACCTTGTTGCCCAGGGAAACGAACTCGGAGATACCCAGACCGGCCTTGCTCGCATGATCCAGCACGGCGATGCCGACGGCGCCCGACTGGGCGGCCAGCGCGAGCGATCCCGACAGCGGCGGGATCTCGGCGAACGTCGCATTCAGCCGTACGCCGGGTGCCGTGTTGACGACACCCAGGCAGTTCGGCCCGATCAGCCGCAAACTGTGCCGGCGCGCCACGCGCAGAAGCTCTTCCTGTACGGTCCGGCCGTCGGCACCGAGCTCGGAGAATCCGGAACTGAGGATCACGGCACCGCCCACACCGGCCAGCCCGCACTCCTCGACCACGGCCAGCACCTGGCCGGCCGGAACCGCGATCACGGCCAGGTCCACCGGCCCCGGAACCGCCGCGATCGACGGGTAGCAAGCGACCTCCCCGATCCGGTCGGCCTTCGGGTTCACCGCGAACAGCAGTCCGGCGAAGTCCCCGCGGGTGAGATTCGTCAGCACCTCGTGGCCGACGCCACCCGGCGACCGCCCGGCGCCGATCACGGCCACACTGCCCGGTGCGAGCAGCGGTTTCAGCGATCGATCCTCGGCCCCGCGTTCCCGCTCCGTCATCTTGTCCAGCGTGTGCGTGGCGTAGGCGGTGTCCATCGACAGTTCCACCACTCCGCTGTCGAACGTGCGCACCTGCTGGAATCCGGACTGCAGGAAGACCCGCAGCATCGGCCCGTTGTCAGCCAGCGTGTCGGCATGCAATCGCCGTACGCCGCGCTCACGGGCGACGGCCGCGAGCTGCTCCAGCAGGAGCGTGCCGATCCCCCGGCCGTGAACCGCGTCGTCGACCAGAAAGGCCATCTCGGCCTCGTCGGCGCGCATCGGTTCGTAGCTGGCGACCCCAACCACCGCGCCCTTGAGCTCGGCCACCAGGGCCACCGTCCCTTGCAGCGGGTCAGCCTCGGCCAGGTGATGCGCCTGCTGATCGGCCGAGACCCGATCCATCGCGAAGAACCGCAGGTAGATCGAGCGGTCCGACAAGCGGTGGTTCAGCTCCTTCAACGTCGACTCGTCGTCAGGTCGGATAGGCCGCAGGTGAACGACGGACCCGTCGGAAGCAAGCGCGTCCCACCCGGCCACCGCGGTCTCCGGGTGGATTCCGGTCAGCGCCTTCAACTTGCCGGACATGTGCACCTCACTGGCTAGAGAAGACGAGAGTCTCGTCGTCGGTCTGGTGGGCCGCGTACTCGGCATCGCTGACCTCGTGTGGGACCAACGCGACCGGACAGTCGGCCGTCGCGACCACCCGCTGCGCCACGCGATCGGTTCCCGACGAGGCGGCGCCATGCACTCCCAGCACGAGCAGTCCGACTGCCCGGCCTTCCCGGGCCAGAGCGGTGACGACAGGATCGGCGGTCACCATCCGTGTCACGGTGACCTCGGGGTATTGCTCGGCCCACCCCGCGAGGGTCTCGGCGAGGGTCAGATCGGCCCGGGCTACCCAGGTGTCGCCGCCATCGTCATCGGTGAGTGTCCAGCGAAGCAGGACCTGCTCGGCGTGCAGCGTGATCAGCCTCGCCTCGCGCTCGGCCGCAGTACGGAAGGCGAAACCGACGGCCTCCCAGGACAGCGCGGTACCGTCCACACCGACCGCGATGGTGCGATCGGTCATCGACGGCTTCCAGGTCTTCGGTACGACGACGACCGGGCAGCCTGCGCGGACAGCCAGACCGACCGCGGTCGGCGTGGTGAAGAAGCGGAACGGCACCCGGACCTCGACCCGGCCGACCACCAGCAGCCGGGCGTTGCGGGCGAGCCGGGACAGCACGGCCGTCCGCGATCCTGCACTGGAGACCGCGGTGACCGGCAACGACTCTCCGACCCGCTGTCGCACGTGGGCCACCGCCACCCGGAGCTCCGCATCGGCCAGGTCAGCCGGCGAGCTCGGGGCGTAGAGCGGCATCATCGGCGAGAAGGGCGCCTGCGCGGAGTACGGGCGGGCGAGCACCAGGCTGACGCCGGCCCGCATCGCTTCCTCGCAGGCGTAGTCGACAACGCGCAGGCCTTCGACTGTGCCTTCGACCTCGACAACCACCGGTCCGGTCCTTGCCCTGGTTCCCATCTGACTCGCCTCTCTCCTCGGTCAATTACTCAGTCGCGATCAACGGAGCCAGGGGTAGCGCTGCACGAGCTCGACCTTGTTCCAGCCTCGGCCGAGGCCCCAGACGTTGCCGGCAGCAACGAGTGCGAGGGTGATCAGGGTGATGGCGCCGAGGATGTGGTCGTCGATCACCGGGTTGGTCGTCGGCGGCAGGGCGGCGGCCCACATCATCAGGTAGAGCAGCGTGCCGGCGACGGCGGCGATGCGCATCCCGATGCCGAGCGTCAGCGCCAGGCCGATACCCGCGAGGCCGATCATGAACAGCGGAGTGACCCAGAAGTCACCGACCAGCGAGTGGTAGAAGCTCTCGAACGGTCCCTTGGCTCCCTTGCCGAGGAACCCGGCGGTCGGGTCGCCACCGTCCAGCCATCCCTTGCCGGCCGGAGTCGCGTAGCCAAGGCCGAAGACCTTGTCGACGAAGGCCCAGAGGAACGTGAGTCCGAAGGCGATCCGTAGTACGGCGAACGCACGACCGGCCGCGACACCGACGGTCCTCGCCTGCTCACGGGTAGTTGTGGGCGCCGAGTGGGTCGCGGTCTGCGGCCGGTGCGGAGTGGTGGTCATGATGGGTCCTCTCGATTCGTTTCGGACACCCTGAGCCTGTCGCCGTCGCGTCCCCAGCGGCAGGGCCCCTGGACCCCTACCGAGGTGCCGAACGGCCCGTCCGCCCGGGACAGCAAGGACCAAGGGCCCCTCTTCGGCGGCAAAGGGACCGAAGGTTCGGGGAGGGGTGTCAAGTGTCGGCGGGGCCGTGGCAGTCTGCGCACAACAGGCCCCTGGAGGGACGATGCAGCAAGTACTGGACAAGCCGCTGTCAGCCGATGAGATGGAGGCAGTGAACGCCTATTGGCGAGCTGCCAACTACCTGTCGGTCGGGCAGATCTACCTGATGCACAACGCCTTGCTGACCGAACCGTTGCAGCCGGCACATATCAAGCCACGACTGCTCGGTCATTGGGGTACGACGCCCGGACTGAACCTGCTCTACGCCCACCTCAACCGGGTGATCCGGCAGCACGAGCTGAACATGATGTACGTGATCGGCCCTGGCCACGGCGGACCCGCGATCGCCGCGAACACCTGGCTCGAGGGCAGCTATACCGACACCTATCCCGACGTCACCCGCGATGCGGCCGGAATGGACCATTTGTTCCGCCAATTCTCCTTTCCTGGTGGGATTCCCAGTCACGTCGCGCCGGAGCTCCCCGGGTCGATCCATGAGGGTGGAGAGCTGGGCTACTCGCTCAGCCACGCCTTCGGCGCGGTACTGGACAACCCGGACCTGATCGTCGCCTGCGTGATCGGCGACGGAGAGGCGGAGACCGGACCGCTCGCGGCATCGTGGCACTCCAACAAGTTCCTGGATCCGCGCACCGACGGCGCGGTACTGCCGATCCTGCACCTGAACGGCTACAAGATCGCGAACCCGGCGATCCTGGCCCGGATCGGTGACGACGAGCTGACCAGTCTGCTCGAGGGCTACGGCTACAAGCCTTACCTCGTCGAGGGCTCCGACCCCGACCCGGTGCATCAGACCCTCGCCGCCACGCTCGACGTGGTTCTCGACGAGATCGCCGCGATCCAGTCCGAGGCACGGGCCGAGCCCGGTACGCCGCGGCGCCCGTGGCCGATGATCGTTGTCCGTACGCCGAAAGGCTGGACCGGACCGCGCGAGGTCGACGGGGTTCCGGTGGAGGGGACCTGGCGATCGCACCAGGTGCCGCTGTCCGGCGTACGGACCTCGCCTGAACACCTGGCGATGCTGGAGGAGTGGCTGCGCAGCTACCGTCCGGGCGAACTGTTCGACGCGGAAGGCCGGCCGGTTCCGCTGCTGCTTGCCCAGGTCCCTGAGGGCGTGCGCCGGATGGGATCCAACCCGCACGCCAACGGCGGGCTGCTGACCCGCGACCTCGAGCTGCCCTCGCTGGCGGAGTACGCGGTCGGCGTGCCGTTCCCTGGCAGTGGACCTGATGAGCCCACCCGGGTGCTCGGCGCGTTCCTGCGGGACGTGCTGCGGGCCAACGACGAGCATCGCAACTTCCGCGTGTTCGGTCCCGACGAGACGGCTTCGAACCGGCTCGACGCCGTGTACGAGGCGACCTCGAAGGCGTGGAATGCCGAGACGCTGGCGACCGACGAGCATCTCGCCGTCGACGGCCGGGTGATGGAGATCCTCAGCGAGCACACCTGCCAGGGCTGGCTGGAGGGGTATCTGCTGACCGGCCGGCACGGCTTCTTCTCCTGCTACGAGGCATTCGTGCACCTCGTGGACTCGATGGTGAACCAGCACGCGAAGTGGCTCAAGGTCACCCGGGCGCTGCCGTGGCGACGCGCGATCCCGTCGCTCAACTACCTGCTGACCTCGCACGTCTGGCGACAGGACAACAACGGCTTCTCGCACCAGGATCCGGGGTTCATCGACCACGTCGTGAACAAGAAGGCCGAAGTCATCCGCGTCTACCTGCCGCCGGACACCAACACGTTGCTGGCGACGGCCGACCATTGTCTGCGCAGTCGCGGCTACATCAATGTCGTTGTCGCAGGCAAGCAACCTGGTCCCTCCTGGCTCGACCTGGACGAGGCCGTCCTGCACACGGCCCGGGGGCTCGGCATCTGGAGCTGGGCCGGCAACGAGGCCGGCGATCCCGACGTCGTACTGGCGTGCGCCGGCGACGTACCGACCCTGGAGACACTGGCAGCAGCAGCCCTGCTGCGCGAGCACTTGCCGAAGCTGAAGGTCAGAGTCGTCAACGTGGTCGACCTGATGCGGCTCGAGCCCGCGACCGAGCACCCGCACGGGTTGCCGGACGCCGAGTTCGACGCGCTGTTCACCTCCGACAAGCCGGTGATCTTCGCGTACCACGGCTCTCCCTCGCTGATCCACCGGTTGACCTACCGCCGGCACAACCACGCCAACCTCCACGTCCGTGGTTACAAGGAAGAAGGCACCACCACCACGCCGTTCGACATGGTGGTCCGCAACGACCTCGACCGCTTCCACCTGGCCATCGACGTGATCGACCGTGTCCCGGGCCTGGGCCAGCAGGCAGCCGGCTTCCGCCAGTGGCTCACCGACCAGCGCGTCCGGCACCACGCCTACATCCTCGAGTACGGCGAAGACCTCCCCGACATCCGCGACTGGGACTGGTCCACCGCCGTGAACCTCACCTGATCCACCTCAGGACGACCACTGACGGGCTGCTGTTCCCGCAGCAGCCCGTCAGTGGTTCCCGGCACGTCAACAACCTGCAGGAATCGGCCAACGGGAGCCAGTACAGGTCGATTCCCGCCGACTCCATTGCCGCCGGCATCGGTCAGTGCTCGGTATCGCCGAACAGCGCGACCTTCAGTGCCCCGGTCTCGGCCGCTCGTGAGAACACGTCGTACGCGTCCTGCATCTCGTCGAGGCCGAACCGATGGGTGATCAGACCCGGCATCGCGAGCCGTCCGGCAGCCAGCATCGACAGCAGCCGTGGTGTGCTCGAGGTGTCGACCAGGCCGGTGGTGATGGTGACGTTCTTGATCCACAGGTCTTCCAGGTGCAGCGTGACGGACGCGCCGTGGACGCCGACGTTGGCCACGTGGCCACCCGGCCGGACCACCCGGGTACACAACTCGAACGTGGCCGGTACGCCGACTGCCTCGATCGCGACGTCGGCTCCGAGTCCTCCGGTCAGTCCCAGGACCAGCGCCACGACGTCGTCCTCAGGACCGAACGCAAGGTCCGCGCCATGCTCCAGCGCCGCCTTCTGCCGGGCCGGTGCCGCGTCGACGACGATGACGTTGGCCGGGCTGAACAGCTTGCTGGTGGTGATTGCCGAGAGGCCGATCGGACCAGCGCCGACGATCACGACTGTGTCGCCAGGCGAGACCTGCCCGTTGAGCGTGCCCACCTCGTACGCGGTCGGCAGGATATCTGCCAGCAACAGCGCGTCCTCCGTGCTGACGTTGGCCGGCAGCTTGTACAGCGACCGGTCGGCGAAGGGGATGCGTATCTGCTCGGCCTGGGTTCCGTCGATCAGGTGACCGAGGATCCAGCCGCCCCCGCCCAGGCACTGCCCGTAGCTGCCCTGCCGGCAGTACTCGCACCTTCCGCAAGAGCTGATGCAGGAGACCAGCACCCGATCGCCCGGGGTGACTCCGCGGACGCTCGCGCCGACGTCGGTGATCGTGCCGACTGCTTCATGGCCGAGGATGCGGCCGTGATCGACGGTCGGTACGTCGCCCTTCAGGATGTGCAGATCCGTCCCGCAGATCGTGACCGCGTCCACCCGCACGATCGCGTCCTCGGGATCCTGGATCACCGGATCCGGTACTTCGCGCCAGCTCCGCTGCCCAGGACCGTTGTAAACAAGTGCCTTCATGGTCGGTCGACCTCCATGATTCAGGGATGTTCCATCAAGTCGACCCTCCTCCCCCGGCCCCGCGCCCGGCAGAGCCGAAACACACCACCGGCGCAGGCCCTTCGGCGGGCTGGACAGGGTCTGGAGACCCTGCCGTGCTCGCGTTGAAAGACGGCGGCCACTCAGAGGGTGACGCGGGGCTCGTGGACGATGGCGATCGGACAGGTTGCCTGGTGCAGGATGCCGCGGGCTGTCGACCCGAGGAGCATGGCGGCCAGGCGGTTGTGATTGCGCCCGCCCAGCACCAGAAGCTGAGCCTCCATGTCGTCAGCCGCGTCGGCCAGGTCGTAGACCGGGTGCCCCCGCCTGACATCGGTCTCGAACTTCACCTCCGGGTACTTGTCCCGCCATAACTGCGCGGTACGTTCCAGCCGCTCGAGAAAGTTGTCGCGCCACTCGGCGATCGTCCCCGAGGCCGGAGCGACGTCCCAGGTATAGACGCTGACGACATCCCACACATGCACCAGCCGAACCGGTGCGTGCCGTTCGGCTGCCAGACCGACCGCGAACTCGATGGCGGCCTGACACAGCTCGGACTCGTCGACTCCAACCACGATCGGGGCCGTACGGTCGCCCGGCAGCCACCCCGCCGGGACGACCACCACAGGGCCTTTGGCTTCGTATGCGACGGCCTCCGCAGTGGACCCGATCAGGAGCCGCTCCAGCAT
The DNA here is from genome assembly GCF_014217565.1 of Kribbella qitaiheensis. Lineage (NCBI taxonomy): Bacteria > Bacillati > Actinomycetota > Actinomycetes > Propionibacteriales > Kribbellaceae > Kribbella > Kribbella qitaiheensis. Next base: position 521,763 of record NZ_CP043661.1, on the reverse strand, counting down.
CCCGTGACCATGTCGCCCGACGACAAGCATCCGGAAACCCTCGGCCGCATGTGCCAGCGTCCGAGCCGGCGCGCCGGTCAGTACGTCCGCACCGTGCCCCGCCTGACCACCGTGGCCGGCCAGGTAATCCGTGACCTCCGCGGCCAGCCGCTTCGCACCGTCTCCAACGCCCGGCGCGGCGAAGTACGGTCCTGCCGCCGGCTTGGCGTCGACGACATGGATCGCCTTGACCGGCCGTGAGCCGATCCGCCCCTCTTCCAAAGCCCAGTCGACAGCACCGGCCGCGGCCCACGAACTGTCGACACCCACCGCAATAGTGGCACTGATACTCATGGCAACTCCTCCAGCAAATCGGACGTTCCTATTGCCGACGCTAGGCCCACCACCAGCCGCACAGCAGGGCCCAAAGTCCCCAATCCCTGGACAGCTGCCATGCAACCAACCAACTGGGCGTAGGCGTGTCTAACTCGGTACCAAGGATCGGGGAGGACATATGAGCGAACGGGACGCCGCGTTCGAGGCGTACTTCGCGGCGCGTTCCGGCGCCATGCGCGGGACGGCGTATCTGCTGTGCGGCGATTGGCATCGAGCGGAGGACCTGGTTCAGCAGACGTTCACGAAGATCTACCTGGCGTGGCACCGGATCGACCGGCGGGAGGCGATGGACAACTACACCAGGCAGGCCCTTGTGCGGACGTTCCTGTCCGAGCGACGGCGGGGGTGGTTCCGGTTCGAGTCGGTCGGGGCTGAGGCGGCCGATCGGCCGGCACCGGGGTCCGGGCTGGCCGACGAACGGATGGTGTTGCTGGCCGCACTCATGAAGGTCCCGCCGAGGCAGCGCGCCGTACTCGTTCTGCGGTATTGGGAGGACGCCTCCGTCGAGCAGGCGGCTGCGCTGCTCGATTGCTCGGAAGGAAACGTCAAGAGCCAGGCCGCGCGCGGGCTACAGACGCTACGCGGTCTGCTGCAAGAGGAGAGGGTTCGATGAACGAAGAGGATCTCAATCAAGGACTGCGTGACCTGATGGAGCGCAGCACCCCACCGCCGTCGATGGACCCTTCGCACGCACTCGTGCGGGGCCGCACCGCCCGGCGGCGGCGCCGGTTGGCATGGTCCGGCATCGCCGTCGTGCCGCTGGTGGCCGGCATCGGCGCCGGTCCCGCACTGGTCGCGAGCCTCAGCGGCGGCGGCCCGGCGGGCGACCTGGTGGCAACCGGCAGCACCACGCCGAAGCCGGTGCCGACCGCCACCCGGAAGAGCGGCGACCCGTGGCCGGAGGGCCAGACGGACCGTACGGCGAGCGCCGGTCCTCGCGTGGTCCGAGTGGTGAAGCTGATGGACGACCTGAGCTCGTCGGTCCCGCCGGGGTTCAGCACGCCCGACCTGAAGGGCGCGGACGGTCACCCGCTGAGGTACCCGCAGGCGCAGTACGCGTCCAACGACGGGGAGCAGGACTACTGGGAGTACGCGGCCACCATCCCGGTCGAGCGGGGCGGCAGGGTGGGCAGGCTGCTGATGAACTCCACCACGCCCGACGGCAAATCGGCCACGGAGCCGTGCAAGCTGGCGAAGAGGTTCCGGGGCGGTACCGGCACCTGCAGCGTCGTGGACGTCGACGGCAAGAAGGTCGGCGTGGTGACCACCAAAGGCCACTCCGACTACGACCAGTGGGCCACCTACCGCCACGAGGACGGCACCGTCGTGATCCTCGCACAGGCCAGGAGGTTCGAAGACCAGCAGCGGCCGCCGTTGACTCAACCGGTCTTCACCAGCCGCCAACTGGCCGAACTGGTCACCTCGGCGAAGTTCAAGATCAGCGAGTGACGCCCGGGCGAGAAGGGTCATGACCCCCGCATGACCCTTCCCACCCCGTGCGGTAGCCGATGCGGGCGGCGAAGCTCGGGCGGCGGCCCAGCCGGTGTTTGCGGTGATGGTTGGCCGCCAGTAACGCTGGCTCGCTGCGCGGAAGGTCAGGAGCAGGGCGCGTCTTGATGAGGACTGTCAGCCTGGGCTCAGCCACGGAATGAGCACTTCCAGCAGCTGATCCGGTGCGTCCAGAGGAATCAGATGTCCGCAGTTGTCGAGCTGGGTCGTGGTGAGGTCGGCAGCAAACGGCGCGAGCTGGGCAGCCAGCGCAGGACCGACCGGGCGAGCGCCGATTGCCAGCACGGGTACCTTCAGCTCTTGCTCGGCCAGTAGCGGCGCCAGTTCCCCCGCCGTACGCGACATAGCCCGATAGTGCTCGAATGCGCCGGCCAGAGCTTCGCTTCCCCGGTAGGCAGAGGCGAATGCGTCCGTGAGCTCGTGGCCGACCCCTTCACCATCGGCGGTGCCGGCCCGGAGGAACCACTCGATGTACTCCCGCTCGTGACCAACCAGCACTCTCTCCGCCAGACCCGGAACCTGATGGAAGCCGAACCACCATGGCAGGCCGCCGTGCGCGAATGCCTCCGCCCCTTCGACACCCGGCAGGACGGCCTCCATGACCGCAAGTCGCTCGATGCGATCGGGATATCCGAGCGCGAATCCCACCGCCGCCTGGACACCTGCGTCGATTCCGACCATCGTCGCGCGCTCAACGCCCAACCAGTCGAGCAACTCCGCCAGCCGGCCTGCCAACTCCAGTGCCGACCCGCCCAAGACCAGGTCGGGCGCGATGACCCGGTGAGTCGCAGCGAGCCGTGGGACGACCAGATCCCAGAGCCGAAACGTGTGCGGGAACCCGTGCAGCAACACGACCGCAGGACCGGTACCGGTGTCAATCATCAGGCCTCCTCGGTTACCTTTGGTTACCTGGTCAACGGTAGAAAGCGAGGAGGCAGGATGGAAGACCGCACTTCTTCGACACCTGGTCACTCCCAGGTGACCGCTCCGCGCGGCGATCTTTTCAGCCCGGAATGCCCCACCCGCCGGCTGCTCGACCGGATCGGCACCAAATGGGTCGCGATGATCGTCAAGACACTCGCCGAAACGGGCGAGCTTCGGTACGCCGATCTCAAGCGCCGTACGCCGGGCGTCTCGGCGAAAATGCTCACCCAGACCTTGCGCGGTCTCGAAGACGACCACCTCGTCGCCCGCCGCGTCGAACCAAGCGTTCCTCCGGCCGTCCACTACTCACTCACCCCACTAGGCCACAGCCTCGACGAACCGCTGGCCGCCCTCCGCGAATGGGCCGAGACCCACATGCCCGAAATCGACGGCCTCTCGAGGACGGGCTAGCTGAGCTTGACGAGGAGTTCGCCGAGCTCGGCGAGCACGGTGATCATGCAGGTGCGTGTCCCTCCTCGGACACCTACGGGGCGGGCAGGAGCGGCGCACTGACCAGCCGGCAGCGGGTCACCTGGGTGGCCGCGGCCGGGCCGGCACTCCTGACGGGCAGACCGGTGAGCAGGCCGCGCAGATCGTGCTCGACTTCCAACTGCCACGCGTGCTGCCGTGCTGGCTGGTCGGTACTGCGCTCGCCGTCTCCGCGGCCGTGATGCAGGGCGTGATCCGCAAACCGCTGACCCTGCGCGTGGTCGCCGGCCTGTCCAGCGAGGAGATCGCCCGTGCGTTCCTCGTCCCCGTGCCGACCGTGCAGGCCCGCATCACCCGGGCCAAGAAGACGATCGCGGCAGCCGGCGTGCCGTTCGAGCTACCGCCGGCCGGCGAGCGCCGGGAGCGACTGGGCGGCGTACTCAGCGTCCTCTACGTGATCTTCACCGAAGGGTCGACGGCCACGTCTGGCGACCGGCTGCTGCGCCCCGACGTCGCGTACGAGGCGATCCGGCCGGCCCGCACGCTGGCCGCGCTGCAACCCGACGAACCCGAGGTGCACGGCCTGCTCGCGTTGTGCGAGCTGACTGTCGCCCGGTTCCCGGCCCGGACAGGCCAGGACGGTGCGCCGGTCCTGCTCCAGGACCAGGACCGGCAGCGGTGGGACTTCTCGGCGATCCAGCGTGGGCTGGCCGCGCTGGCCAAGGCATCGCCCCGCGGCCTCGGCCCGTACGGACTGCAGGCCGCGATCGCCGCCGTCCACGCGTCGGCGCCCTCCGTCGAGGCGACCGACTGGGACCAGATCGTGGTGCTCTACGAGGCGCTCGGCCGGGTCGCGCCCTCGCCGGTGGTCGAGCTCAACCGGGCCGTCGCCGTGGCGATGGCCTCGGGCCCGGCGCAAGCCCTGGCCATCGTGGACGAGCTGATCGCCCTGGACCGGCTCCCCGGTTCGCATCTGGTTCCGACCGTACGCGGTGAACTGCTGGCCCGGCTCGGCCGGCGACCGGAAGCGCGTGCCGAGCTGGAACTGGCGGCCCGGCTGTGCGCGAACCACCGCGAACGCTCAGTCCTGCTACGCAAGGCCGCCGCACTGAGCTGACTGCTCTGCTGCGAGGTGTCGAGTCTGGCGTGAGGGTGCGGCGGTACGTGGCATGCTGCCTCAGTGACTCTGTTCCTGCACCGCGCCGAGCGCACGGATGTGCTTGCCGACGGGCTGGGTGATCTGCTCGCCGTACCTCTTGCCGATCCGTTCGCCGAGGAACTCGTGGTGGTGCCGGCCAAAGGCGTTGAGCGCTGGCTCTCGCAGCGACTCGCCCATCGCTTGGGCGCCGCTCCAGGCCAAGGCGACGGGGTGTGCGCAGGGGTCCGGTTCACGACACCGCGCTCGCTCGTATCCGCGGTACTGGGCCTCGCCGATGACGACCCGTGGGCCGCTGACGCGATGGCTTGGCCGCTGCTGGCCGTGCTCGACAGCTCTCTCGACGACGCCTGGTGCGAGCCAGTGGCCAGGCATCTCGGGCACTTCGACACCGGCGCCGAGGCCGAACTACGGCAAGGCCGCCGGTACGCCGTGGCGGCGCGGCTGGCACGCCTCTTCGCCTCGTACGCCGTCCAGCGGCCTACCCTCCTCGCGGACTGGAGCGCAGGTCGCGACACCGACGGCCGTGGCGATGCACTCGACAACGACCTGGCCTGGCAACCCGAGCTCTGGCGCCGATTGGTCGGCCGAACAGACGCTCCGCCGCCGAACACTCGCCACACCGACACTCTCGCCCGGCTTCGCGATCAGCCTGAGTCCCTCGAGCTCCCGACGCGACTCTCGCTGTTCGGACACACCCGGCTCCCGGCCACCGAGATCGAGTTGCTCACCGCCGTGGCCGAGCACCGCGACGTACACCTCTGGCTCCCCCATCCCAGCAACGCGCTCTGGGAACGTCTGAGCTCCGTCGGTACTGCCGCAGGCGACCGGGCCGCCGACACGAGCTATCAGCAGGCCGACCACCCGCTCCTGGCCACGCTCGGGCGGGACAGTCGTGAGCTGCAGCTAGCTCTCGCCACTGCGCCGGCAACTGATCGACACATTCCTTCTCCAACAGCACCCGACACACTTCTCGGCTGGCTGCAGCACGACCTGCGCGGCAACCTCATCGCTTCCGAAGGTCGCCACCTGGCTGCGGACGACCGCAGCGTGCAGGTGCACGCCTGTCACGGCGTCGCGCGGCAGGTCGACGTACTGCGGGAAGTACTGCTCGGGATGCTCCAGGCCGACCCGACATTGGAGCCTCGCGACATCCTCGTCATGTGCCCCGACATCGAGACGTACGCGCCGTTGATCAGCGCTCGCTTCGGCCTCGGAGACCTTCACGATCACGGCCACCCGGCACATCGGTTGCGGGTGCAACTGGCCGACCGATCACTCACCCAGACCAATCCCCTGCTCGGGGTCGCATCCCAGCTGCTCGGGATCGCGGGCAGCAGAGCCACCGCCAGCCAGATCCTCGACCTCGCCCAGACAGACCCGGTACGCCGTCGCTTCCGGTTCACCGACGACGACCTGGACACGATCACGGCCTGGGTCCGCGAGTCGGGAGTCCGCTGGGCGTTCGACCAGCACCACCGCGAACCGTTCGGCCTGGCCGGCTATCAGCAGAACACCTGGCGGTTCGGCCTGGACCGGATCCTGGCCGGCGTGACGATGTCCGCCGACTCGCACGCCTGGATCAACACGACGCTGCCACTCGACGACGTGGGCAGTACCCGGATCGAGCTGACCGGCCGGTTCGCGGAGTTCGTCGATCGGTTGCGGACGGCAACCGATCGGCTCGACGGCACGCGTCCGCTCGCGGCGTGGCTCGATGCGCTGCGCGAAGGGATCGATCAGCTGACCCGGGTGGTCCCCGACGACAGCTGGCAGGTCGGCCAGGTGCACCGCGAGTTCGCCGAGGTCGCCGCCGATGCCGGCCCACTGGCCGAGACCTCGCTGCGGCTGCCCGATGTCCGTGCGCTCTTGTCCAGCCACCTGGCCGGGCGGCCGACCCGCGCCAACTTCCGTACCGGCACGCTGACCGTCTGCACGATGGTGCCGATGCGCTCGGTCCCCCACCGCGTCGTGTGTCTGCTGGGCCTCGACGACGGTGTGTTCCCGCGGTTCGGCCTGGCCGACGGCGATGACGTACTGGCCAGGACTCCGATGACGGGCGAGCGCGACGTACGCAGTGAGGATCGCCAACTGCTGCTCGACGCGCTGCTCGCCGCGACCGAGTCCCTGGTGATCACCTATACCGGCGCCAACGAATACTCGGGTCAGCCGCGGCCGCCCGCAGTACCGCTCGGCGAGCTCCTTGACGTTCTTGACCGCACCACCATGACAGCGGTCCGGGAGGCCGTCCTGATCAAGCACCCGCTCCAGCCCTTCGACCGCAAGAACCTCGAAGCCGGCCGGCTCGGCACCCCGGGACCGTTCACGTTCGACCCGACCGTCCTGGTAGCGGCACGAGCCGCCGCTGGATCCCGGCCGTCAAGGCCCGAGTTCCAGGCCGGGCAGCTGCCGTCGGCCAGGACGGAGGACATCGCGTTGGCCGATCTGCTGGCGTTCTTCCGGCATCCGGTGAAGGGGTACTTCCGGGCGCTCGACCTGACCCTGCCCTGGGAGGTCGACGGCGTGTCGGACGTGATGCCGGTGGAGATCGACAACCTGGAGAAGTGGTCGGTCGGAGACCGGATGCTGCGCGACATGCTGGCCGGCGTCAATCCGAACGACGCCCTCCAAGCAGAGTGGCGGCGAGGCACCCTGCCACCGGGGAGACTCGGTTGGCGGACCGCGACCGAGGTCCGCGATGAAGCCAGACAGATCGCGATCAGTGCGCATCCTCATCGGCAGGTGGGCGCCAGGGCCTTCGATCTGGACGTCGATCTCGGCGGTGGCCGAAGACTGACCGGCACCGTGCCGAGCGTGTACGCCTATCGGCTGGTCTCGGTCGGCTTCTCCCGCCTCGACGCCAAACAGTTGTTGTCCTCCTGGATCCTGCTGCTCGCCCTGTCCGCCCACGACGAGGACCACAACTGGACAGCTCTGGCGATCGGCCGGGGACGCAACCCCAGCAGCCCGGCGAGCCGGCTGTTCGGTCCGGTCGGGCCGCAAGCCCGGGCGTTGCTTGCCGACCTCACAGCGATCTACGACGCCGGCCGTCGGGAACCGCTTCCGCTTCCGCTCAAGACCTCGTTCGCCTGGTGCCAGGCACGCCGTACCGACGACGACCCGATGACGGCTGCCGAGCGTCGCTGGCGCCCGACCAAGTTCGACGGCGAGAACGCCGACCCCGCCCACGTCCGTATCTGGGGCCCGCATGCCCGGCTGGACGTCCTGACGGCCCCGACACGTCCCGGTGAAGAACGCCCCGGCGAGCCGACGCGACTCGGCGCGTACGCGGCCCGGCTCTGGGAACCGATGCTTCGCTTCGAGCAGGGAGCGACGTGATGGAGGCCTTCGACCTGCTCGGTGAACTGCCGACGGGAACCATCGTGCTGGAGGCGAGTGCCGGCACGGGCAAGACCTATGCCCTGGCCGGGCTGGTCACCCGCTTCGTGGCGGAGGGCCGGGCCAGGCTCGACGAGATGCTGCTGATCACCTTCGGCCGCGCGGCCAGCCAGGAACTCCGCGAACGCGTGCGCTCACAACTGTTGCAAGCCGAGCTCGCACTGGCCGATCCCGACCGTTGGCGTGACGACCAGGGTCTACTCGGCCACCTCGTCCAGGGCAGCGCCGACGACATCGCCGTACGGCACTTGCGCCTTCGCGACGCCTTGGCCAACTTCGATGCGGCCACCATCGCCACGACGCACCAGTTCTGCCAGCTCGTACTGCGCTCGCTCGGCGTCGCAGGTGACACCGACGCAGGGGTCACCCTGGTCGACGACCTGAGGGCGCTCGTCACCGAGGTGGTCGACGACCTGTATCTCAATCTCTTCGGGGGTTCGGCGGACAAGCCGCCCATCACGCGCGGCACCGCTCTCGAGATCGCCCTCAAAGCGGTCGCCAACCCGCACACCCGGCTGGTACCCGAGAAGTACGCCGAGGCCTCACCCGAGGGCGTCCGCGTCGAGTTCGCGCAAGCCGTCCGGGCCGAGCTGGAGCGGCGCAAACGCCGTCTCGGCATTCTCGGCTACGACGACCTGCTCACCCGTCTCGCCGCTGCCCTGGAAGAACCCGACGCCCCGGCCCGACTGCGGATGCAGCGTCGCTGGTCGGTGGTGATGGTCGACGAGTTCCAGGACACCGATCCGGTGCAGTGGAAGGTGATCGACGCCGCGTTCAACGGTCACAGCACCCTGGTGCTGATCGGCGACCCCAAACAGGCCATCTATGCCTTCCGCGGTGGTGACATCGCGACGTACCTCGCGGCCGCCGCGACCGCGGGCCAAAGGCGCACCCTCGGTACCAACTGGCGCAGCGACCAGCCGCTGGTCGACTGCCTGCAGGTCGTGCTGGGCGGCGCCCGACTTGGCCATCAGGACATCGTCGTTCACCCGGTCGCCGCCCACCACCAGGGCAGCCGGCTCACCGGAGCGCCGTCGGACGCGCCTTTCCGGCTCCGGGTCGCGCGACGGGAGCAGTTCGGCTCGAGCAGGCGCAAGAGCATCCCGATGGATGATCTTCGCGACCACATCGCTCGCGATCTGGCCGGCGACATCAGCCGTCTACTGGCCGCCGACGCGACGTACGCCGGTCAACCGTTCCGCGCCGGTGACATCGCGGTGATCGTCGAGACGCACAAGGACGCGCGGGTGTGCCGGGAGGAACTCGCCCGGGCGGGCATCCCGGCCGTCTACTCCGGTGACCTCGACATCTTCGCGTCGCAGGCCGCCCAGGACTGGCTTCGCCTGCTCGAGGCATTCGAGCAACCGCATCGATCCGGCCTGGTCCGGGCCGCGGCCACCACGATGTTCTTCGGCGAGACCGCGACGAGCTTGTACGCCGGCGGCGAGGAGCTCACCGACCGGACTGGGCAGACCTTGCGGGCCTGGGCAGACCGCCTGCGAACCAGTGGAGTGGCGGCGGTCTTCGAGGCAGCGCAGGTCAATGGCATGACCGAGCGCGTACTGGCTTGGCGCAACGGCGAGCGGGACATGACCGACCTCGCGCATCTGGCAGAGCTGCTGCACGAGACCGCGCATCGGGAAGGGTTCGGGCTGCCTGCCCTGCTCGACTGGCTACGCGAGGAGTGCGCCGGCCGGGGCCGCACGACGGAGCGAACCCGTCGGCTCGACAGCGACGCCGCCGCCGTACAGATCATGACTGTGTGGGTCAGCAAGGGCCTGCAGTACCCGGTCGTCTATCTGCCCTTCGCGTTCAACCGTCACGTCGTCGAGGACACCGAGCTGATTCTCTTCCACGAGGACGGCGAGCGGTGTCTCGACCTCGGCGGCAAGGGGCACCGTGGCCACAAAGCCAACCAGCGACAGTGGCGGGCCGAGGAGGCCGGTGACGACATCCGGCTGACCTATGTCGCGCTGACCCGTGCCCAGTCACAGGTCGTGGCCTGGTGGGCGCCGTCGTGGGACGAGGTCAACGGAGGAATCTCCCGGCTGCTGCGCACCCGCAAGCAGGGCGAACCGGTCGTGCCCGACACCCTGGAAAGAGCAGCGTCCGACGACGATGTACTGGTCTGGCTGCGGCGCTGGCAGCAGGCCGGCGGCCCCGTGATCGAGGAATCGCTGATCGCAGAGCATGTCGAGCCCGTACCTGAGGAGTTGCCCGGCGGACTCGCGGTCGGAACCTTCTCCCGTGAGGTCGACATCGCCTGGCGCCGTACGTCGTACTCGGGACTGATCCGGGCGGCTGACCAGCAGGCGAGCGGTGTGGTCAGCGAGCAGGAGGAAAGCCAACTGGAGGACGAGTCTGTAGATCCGGTACCAGCACCTGGGGCCGCTCAGACCGATGCACTGCCGTCTCCGATGGACGGTCTGCCGGCGGGAGCCACGTTCGGATCACTCGTGCATGCCGTGCTCGAAGAGGCGGACCCCCAATCGCCCGATCTGCACGCCGAGCTGGCCGGAAGGGTCCGCGAGCAGTTGCGATTCTGGCGAGTCGACGTGACCCCCGATGCGCTGGCCACGGCGATGCTGCCACTTCACAGCACCCCCCTCGGTCCGCTCGTTCCGGGGCTGACCCTGGGCGATCTGGGCCGAGCCGACCGGCTCCGAGAGCTCGACTTCGAGATCCCGTTGGCCGGGGGCGATCACGCGGTGGCGACCGACGTACAGCTGGCCCAGTTGGCGCCGCTGCTGCGCACCCACCTGTCAGCCGACGACCCGCTCCTTGCGTACGCCGACCGGCTCGAACAGCCACTGCTCGGCCGACAGAGCCTGCGAGGCTACCTGTCCGGGTCGATCGACGTCGTACTGCGTGTCCCTCATGGCGGGAGCCATCGGTTCGTGGTGGTCGACTACAAGACCAACCGGCTCGGCGATCCAGAGGAACCCGCCACCTCCGCGGAGTACGGGCAGGATCAGCTGGGCGCCGCGATGCTGCACTCCGACTATCCCTTGCAGGCGATGCTCTACTCGGTGGTGCTGCACCGATACCTCCGCTGGCGGCTCCCGGACTATGACCCCGAAGTACATCTCGGTGGGGTGATCTACCTCTATCTGCGCGGCATGTGCGGACCGGACACACCTCTGGTAGATGGGCACCCAGCAGGGGTGTTCAGTTGGCCGATGCCCGCGGCACTAGTGCTGGCACTGTCCGATCTGCTCGATGGGAGGGCGACATGACCACGACAGTCGACGAGTTCGACTCCACACTCGCGCTCACCGCCACCGGGATCCTGCGTGACTTCAACATGGCCGGCGTGATTCTGGCCGCCGACGTCCATGTCGCCTCCCGACTCACAGCCTTGCTTGCTGAGAGCAACGAATCCGTGGCGCTCGCCTGCGCATTGGTGGCGCGAGCCGTCCGGGCCGGATCCATCTGCCTCGACCTCGCCGAGGTCCGTGACGAAGTCGGCGAGGACGGCGAAGAGCTGGCCTGGCCCGCCTTGGACGAATGGCTCGCGGCTCTTGCCGTCAGTCCCCTGCTCGCCGATCCGCGCCCGCTCCACCTCGAGGACACCCGCCTGTACTTCGATCGCTACTGGCGGGAGGAGGAACAAGTCGAGCAGGACCTTCGCCGCCGAGCCGGCCGAACCGCACCAGAGATCGCCGACGAAAGAGCTTTGCTTGCAGGACTTGACCGGCTCTTCCCCGGTACTGCGTACGTCGAGCAGCGCAACGCAGCAGAGACTGCGGCGCGGCAATGGACGACGGTTCTGACGGGTGGTCCAGGCACGGGCAAGACCACCACTGTCGCCGGCCTGCTGGCTGTCCTCGCGGAACAGGCGGAGATCGCCGGGGACCGCCGTCCCTGGATCGCACTCACCGCACCAACCGGCAAGGCCGCGGGTCGTCTTGAAGAGGCGGTCCGGCGCGAGATGACCCAACGCCTTGATGCGAAAGACACTGAAAGGCTGGGCGACTTCCACGCCCGGACCCTGCACATGCTGCTCGGTGGCCGCCCCGACTCGTCGACCCGATTCCGCCACGACCGGGACAACCGGCTGCCGCACGACATCATCGTCGTCGACGAGACCTCGATGGTCTCGCTGACGATGATGGCGCGGCTGCTGGAAGCCGTCCGGCCCGAGGCCCGGCTGATACTGGTCGGCGACCCCGACCAACTGGCCTCCATCGAGGCAGGGGCGGTACTCGCCGACCTCGTCGACGGCCTGGTCGGTGGCGGACACATCGAAGCGGCCGAGCTTCGCACCTCTCACCGTTTCGGCAGCGAGATCGGCGACCTGGCACTGGCCGTCCGGGAAGACCGCCCCGAAGACGTTCTCGCCGTACTGCGCAGCGGCGGTGACCGGGTGCGCTTCATCGAGGACGACGACCCTCGCGAAGCCCTCCGGTCCGCCCTGCTTCCCGACGTACTCGCAATCCGGCAAGCCGCCGAAGCGGGCGATACCGACGCCGCCCTGGAAGCGCTGGACCGCCACCGCCTGCTGTGCGCCCACAGGGAAGGCCCCTGGGGCGTCAACTACTGGAACCGGACAGTCGAGCGCTGGATCACCGAAGAAACCGAAGACCCGCTCTGGGACACCTGGTACGTCGGCCGACCGGTGCTCGTGACCGCCAACGACTACGCCCTCGGCATCTACAACGGCGACGTCGGAGTGACGATCCGACTCCCCAACGGCTCCTTGCGAGTCTTCATCAACAGCTCCCGCGGCCGCCTCGACTTCGCCCCCAGCAGACTCGGCAACATCGAGACCCTGCACGCGATGACCATCCACAAAGCCCAAGGCAGCCAGGCCGCCGAGGTCACCGTCCTGATGCCAGGCGAAGAGTCCCGACTCCTCACCCGCGAACTCTTCTACACAGCCGTCACTCGCGCCCAGGACCGGGTACGGGTCGTCGGCACCGAGGCTGCCCTACGCCTGGCGCTGAGCCGTCGAGCACTCCGTGCGACCGGACTCCAGCAACGGTTGTCGCAGGCCACCGGCCAATAGCAGTAGCTGGGTTCTTGCACGTCCGAACAACGGGGCGAAGGATCGCCGTACGGTCGTCTGGCAGCCCGTAAGTAACACGGCGTCTCGGCCAGGCTGATCGAGCTGGCCGGGGGTAGGTCAGGCGGAGGTGGCGATTCCGAGATTGAGCGCCCCCATCGGCTTGGGCGCCCCCTCCTCGTAGAACTGGTCGAGCTCGACGATGTCGAACCCGGCAGCTCGTACGGCGTCGTCGATTCTCCTGGTCAGATGACAGCCGCCGAACAGCCGCTTGTTCATCGGCTCCAACCGGTGCTGCCAGCGCACCACCGATTCGTCGGGCGCATACCCGTGCTCCAGGAAGTGCAGCGTGCCACCCGGCCGCAGTACGCGCCGCAGCTCGAACAACGCAGCGTCGAGGTCGGGGATCGTGCACATGGTCCAGGTCGACAGGGCAGCGTCGAAAGTGTCATCAGGGAATGGGAGCACTTGCCCGTCGAGGCCCGATCGCCGCACCGGCACGCCACTGTCTGCCAACCGCTTCGCCGCGAGCTTCCAGGCCAGATCCGCGGGCTCGACCGCCGCGACGCCAGTGACCGCCGCGGGGTAGAACGGAACGTTGTGCCCGGTCCCGAAGCCGATCTCGACCACCTCGCCGGCCAGCCCGGCGCAGACGCGCTCACGGTTCGGCCGCGCCGACTTGACGCCGCACGCAACATTGATCAGCCGCGGCAGCACCGCATTCCTGTAAATGCCCATCGTCTCCGCTCAGCTCCCCCAATGACTTACCTCTGATAGGACGCCGACAACACTCGTCTTGTCAAGGAAGCTCCTCGACCATGGCGCGGGATGGTGGGTCGTTGCTTTGGGCTACTCGCCTGTGGGGATGTACGTGGGCAGGGATCATGCCCGGCACCCCGACCTGCTGCTGGGAACTGTGCGTCCGGCGCGATGCGGATGGACTACGCGATGCTGTCCCGGTTGCATCTGCAGTCGACCTCGGACCAGCAGGACCCATTGCTGTACGCAACGATCGCGGCGGCGGCACCTGCCTCCGTCCTTCCCGAACAGGCCGGCAACTGGGCCTATCCGCGGAACGGCACGTCCCGCGAAGAGTTCACCTTCTGCTTGGTGAACGGCATCCTCGGCCGAATGTACCTGTCCGGCCACCTGAACAGGATGACCGCCGACGAACTCGAACTCGTCCGATCGGCCCTGGCGGCCCACCGCGCCATCCTGCCGGAACTCGAACACACCACGCCGTTCTGGCCAGTCGGACTACGCACTGGACCGACGAACGGGTCGCACTCGGCCTGGCCGGCCCAACCCCCGCTACCTAACCCTCTGGCACCGCTCCGGAGACCAGACCCAGATCACCTTCCAGCTCCCCACAGGCACGATCGCCCCGCTCTTCCCAGCCTCCCTCGACGGCTGGTCCCTCACCTGGTACGACGACCTACTAACCGTCACAGCACCATCCGGCGAACCATCAGCCCGAGTCCTCAAACTCACCTAGCCCCGAGCCCTACTGGGCCTGGACCTACTTCGCGTGGTGGCGGATCTCGTGGAGGTTGTTGGCGATCAGCTAGCCGGCTCGGTGGGTACGACTCGGCGCCAGCCGTTGAGGACGAGGGTGGGGGTCATGCCGACTGACGTGTAGAGGCCGAGTGCCGGGGTCGGGTTGTTGGTGTCGACGTTAAGGATCGTGCCGGTTCGACCGGCGGCCGCGTCGGCGGCGAAGGAGTCTTGGAGGAGGAATTTCGCCAATCCCCTCCCCCGGAATTCTTCGACTACGCCGAGCATGCCGACGTAGCCACAGTTGTCGGACTCGATGAAATCGTCGAAGCACGTGCGTACGGCAACTGCCCGCCCGTCGATCTCTAGCAGAATCAGCTGTGACCAGGCGAACATAGAGCTCGCCTCGAGCGCCTCGACCCACTCGTCGTGCGGGCGAGGGACGAAGCCGAACTGGCCGCGGAAGCTGTCGATGATGACTTCGTGAGCAGCCCAGCGGGTGGCGTCGTCATGCGCGCCGCGGCGTACTACGACGCCCGCGGGTGGGTTGGGCGCGGCGACGGGTCCGGTGTGGTCGAGCCGCATCCGGTGGTACGTCGTACAGGCAGTGATGTCGTTGTCCGCCAGCAGAGCGGCCAGCGACTCGTCGGCCCGGTAGCTCCAGAGATCGACGGTGATCTCGGGATGGCCGCGATCGCGTCCCATCTCCCGGGCGCGGCACATCGCCCGGTCGAACAGCCAGGCGGCCACCGACGGGTCCTGCGAGGTCACCTCGATGCCGATCACCTGGAGGTCACCCTTGCCGAACGCCGACGCGTACCCCGCCAGCACCCCGTCCCCAGTGAGCACCAGCCAGCTATCGGTCACATGGTCGATGCCGGGCTCGACAAGGCTGTCGGCAACGGCTTCCAGCGTGCAGTCGGCGAATCCGACCACCGCCGTGTTGTAAGCCGAGAGCAGTCCGAAGAGCGACTCGGCATCACGAGGCTCAGCAGGACGCACGGTGTAGCCGTCGGGCAGTACAGCAGCGGTGCGGATCGGTAGGCGAACATGGGCAGGACTGATGGTGTGAGAATTCACGTTGCCCCCCTCAGGACACCTACTAGATGCGCCCGCGGTGATCAAAGTTATCGATCGGCCGGGAAACCGTCAGGCGGATTTCAGCTCGCGCCGGAGCAGGCGGACCAGGCCGAAGGCGAAGGGACCCTCGAGGTACCCGCAGCATCCGTGACGATCCGCACCTGCGCCGCCGGTCGGCTGCGGCGCGCTTCACCCTGCCCCGTCGAGTAGAAGACACGTGACCACGCCCCGTCCGGGCCGTGAAAGGTGCAGACCTCCGTCGCGGTCTCCCAGATGGCGCCGTCGACCTCGACCAACCGACCTTCGCCAAGGCGAACACGCTCGACCGGCGCGACGATCCGCACCCGCTCCGGGCCGTACTTGTACGATCCGGAGCGGCCGGTGAAGACGATCTCGACCCGCCCGTCCACCTTCTGTACGTACCTGGCGACCTCGCGTGTCTTGTCGGCGAAGCGCCCCGTCACCCGATCGGCAACCAGAACGGCCACAAGTCGAGCATCAATCACGGCGTCCCCTCAACGAGCTCGGATTCTGATGGAATCGTTGCCACCTCACCTCGAAGCGCTTGCCCCTCCCCCGACGTCGCCACCTCACCTACCAGCAACTACTCACTGTAGTGAGAGTTTTACCGCTTCAGCGGGCAATGCGTGTCGCTCGCAGACGAGGTCTCCGGGGCCAGCCGAGGGTGGGTTGGACGCATCGCCTCGGGGCAGGTGGGCGCCTAGGGGGATCCGGCCCGGACGCCGCTACTGTCGGGAGATGAGCGAACTCGTAGTGGACGCACCGATCGTGGCCGTGGTGGTCTATCCCGACCGGGCCCGGATCACCCGGCGAGGCAGGATCAGCGCGCCGGCCGGCGACCAGACCGTGTACGTCGAGTCGCTGCCCCTTGCCTTGCAGGAAGACTCTGTCCGGGTCTCCGGCCGCGGACCGGCCACTGTGCTCGGCGTGGACGTGGCAATGCGGCATCATCCGCAGGCGCCGGACGAAACCGTGGCCGAGCTGACGCGCCAACGCGTCGAGGCCCAGGCCGAGGTCGACGAGTTGACCGATGCCGATGAGGTCCAGGTCCAGCTCGACAAGTTCCTGGCACAGTTGGGCCGACGGGCCGGCGGCACCTTCGCCCGGACCCTTGCAGCCGGCGAGGCGAGCCTCGACCTGGGTGAGTTCACCGAGTCGCTGGCCGGCCGGCTGTCCGCCGTACGGGCGAAGCGCCGGGGGCTGGCCAAGCAGCGGGACGAGGCCGAGGAACGCCTTGCGGCTGCCGACCGCCGGCTTGCCGCGATCGCGGCGCAACGCTCTCCCGACCGCCGCTCGGCTGCTGTCGGGTTGGCTCTGGAATCCGAGGCGGAGGTGGAGATCGAGCTTTCGTACGTCGTGCCTGGCGCCGGCTGGACCAGCTCGTACGACGTCCGTCTCACGGGTGACCAGTTGACCCTCAGCTGGTACGGCCTGATCACCCAGCACACCGGCGAGGACTGGCCGGAGTGCGACCTCACCCTGTCGACCGCGCGCCCGATGGTGACCGCGAAGGTGCCCGAGCTAGACCCCTGGTACCTCGATCGCTACCACCCGCCGGTACCGGTCGCGCCGGCCGGCGCCCCGCTGAGTCGTGACGTTGCCAGACCGGCCTCGTTCGGCGCGCAGAGCCTTGAGTCAGTTGCGGCACCCCCCTTCGCCGACCTGGTCGCGACTGTCGAACAGGGCATCACAGCAGCGACCTACAGCCCGCCGCGACCGGTTGCCGTGCCCGCGGACGGAGCCTCACACCGTACGACGATCGCGTCCGTCGACCTCGACACCGAGCTGGACTACATCACCGCGCCGGTCCGGTCGGCCGACGTCCATCTGCGGGCCACGGTGGTGAACTCGTCAACGCACACGCTGCCCGCCGGAAGGGCCGCTGTCTTCCACGAGGCGGACTTCGTCGGCTCGGCCGCGCTGCCGATGTGGGCTCCCGGCGAAGACGTCGAGCTCGCCCTCGGTCTGGACGACCGGATCCGCGTCGAGCGCGAGCTGGTACGCCGTACCGCCGGCAAGGCGACGCTCGGGTCGACCCGCCGGCGTGAGGTCGAGTACGAGACCAAGATCGAGAACCACACCCCGCGCCAGGCCCGGATCACGGTGCTCGATCAAGTGCCGGTACCACGCGACCACGAGATCACCGTCAGGCCGATCACCGCCGTACCGGAGCCGGCCGAAACCACCGACCTCGGCGTACTCACCTGGAAGCTCGAACTGGCCGCCGGGGCCGAGATCGCCATCAAGCTCGCCTTCCGGGTCGACACCGGCAAGTCCGTCGAACTCACCGGCTGGCGCGAATAGACCCAGGCGGCGGCGGACGCGAGCATCGAAAATGTGCTCGTGCCCGCCGGAGGTCGCGCGTACGCTCGTTGGCGATCAGATCTCGCGCTCAGGGGGAGACCACGGTGAGCCAGCCAGCGACCCGGTCCGACTATCCCGAGAACATCGATGCGGCCGTTCTGAAGATCGCCGGCGTGGTGGTGCTGGGCGCCATCATGTCGATCCTCGACATCACGGTGGTCAACGTCGCCCTGCCGACCTTCCAGGACGAGTTCGGCTCGGCCGACGGCCCGATCGCCTACTCCCACGTCGCCTGGACGGTCACGGCGTACACGCTCGCGCTCGCCACCGTCATCCCGCTGACCGGCTGGGCGGCCGATCGGTTCGGCACCAAGCGGCTCTACATGAGCGCGATCTTCCTCTTCACGGCCGGATCGGCTCTGTGCGCCACCGCGTCGAGCATCGACATGCTGATCGGTTTCCGTGTCCTGCAGGGGCTCGGTGGCGGCATGCTGATGCCACTCGGCATGACGATCATGACCCAGGCCGCGGGACCCCGCCGGATGGGGCGGCTGATGGCCATCCTCGGCGTACCCATGCTGCTCGGCCCGATCCTGGGGCCGATCCTGGGCGGCTGGCTGATCCAGGTGGCGAGCTGGCACTGGATCTTCCTCATCAACGTCCCGCTCGGTGCGACCGCGCTGGTCTACGCCTGGTTCGCGCTGGCGCCGGACACCGCCCACCGGTCGGAGTCGCTGGACTTCCTCGGACTGGCGCTGATGTCTCCCGGGCTCGCGCTGTTCCTCTTCGGTGTCTCCTCGCTTCCCGCCGAGGGCGGTGACTTCACCGCGCCGCGGGTGTGGATCTCGGTACTGGCCGGGGTGCTACTGATGGCGGCGTTCGTCTGGCACTCCTTCCGGCCGGCGCACCCGCTGCTCGATCTGCGGCTGTTCAGCGATCGCAACCTCACCATCTCGATCATCACGATGTTCCTGTTCGCCGCGGCCTTCTTCGGCGGGCTGCTGCTGGTGCCGACCTACTTCCAGCAGATCCGTGGCGAGTCCACGCTGCATGCGGGTCTCCTGGTGGCGCCACAGGGACTCGGCGCCATGGTGACCATGCCGATCGCCGGGCGACTGGTGGACAAGATCCCGGTGGGCCGCATCGTGCCCTTCGGGATCGGGCTGATCGTGGTGGGTATGTTCGGCCTGACCCAGATCACCGCGACCACGCCGTACCCCGTCCTGATCGCCATGCTGGTCGTGATGGGTTTCGGGATGGGCGGCACGATGATGCCGTTGTTCACGACGGCGCTGCGGACCCTGTCCGGTCCCCAGGTCGCGCGCGGGTCGACGCTGCTCAACATCAGCCAGCAGATCGCCTCGTCCTGCGGGGTCGCGACGATGTCGGTCATCCTCACCAACCAGCTCAACAACTCGCCGATCATCCCCGGTACGCAAGGCGTCCCCGGCGTGGGCGATGGACTCCGCGAGACTCAGGCCGCCATCCTCTCCAACACCCGGCCGGACAGTCTTGCGCGGCTCCACCTCGACCCCGCATCCATCGGCCGCGGACTGGTCGACGCCGCGACAGCCTTCTCCCACACCTATTGGGTCGCCTGGGCACTGGTCTGCCTCACCTTGGTGCCGGCCTTGATGCTCCCCCGCAGGCGCGAGAAGAAACCCGTCCTCCAGAGCGACGGCGTCCCACCAGCAACGGTCAACTGACCGCAGCTTGAGGCGATGGGTGTCCCTCGAAGGTACTCAAGTTATGCGCCGGTGACAGCGGGGCGCATCCGTGCGACGGTGGGTCAAGAGACGGACACAACTTAAGTAGGCGACTCGCCATGCCCGATCGGGAATCTCGTCCAGCTTCCGGGCCTCCGCCGACTGCACTCCAGATCGGGTTGAGTGCACACGACGAGATGACGATCGTCGCCCCTGTTGGGTTGCTCTCGGTCTCCACGGCGCCTCAGTTGCGAGATGCTCTGCTGAAGTGCCTTGCTGATCAGCCGCAAGCCGTTCTGGTCGACCTGGCGCGGTTACAGGTCGGCCAAGTGCACACGTTGAGCATCTTCGCCGTGGTCGCACGGCAAGCAGCGTTGTGGTCCGGGGTGCCGCTGCTGCTCGTCGCAGCTCCCGAAATGGAGCAGCGACTACGATCCCGGTCGCTCGAGCGGTACCTGCGGATCGCCTCAACGCTCGCCGAGGCCATGACCGCGGCAAGAGACCTTCCGCTCCGCCGGCTGACACTCAGGGTCTTGCCGCACGATTTGCAGAGCGCTCCGGCCGGCCGTCGCCAGGTCCGCCAGACCTGTACGACGTGGGATTGCGCGAACCTGACCCAAGACGCGACCGCAGTCAGCGAGGAGCTCGTCAGCAATGCCCTGCGGTACACCGGCGGCGACTTGATCCACCGGCTGGAGCTACGCCGCGGACTGCTCACCGTCGCCGTGACCGACCTCGCCCCAGAGCCGCCGATGCAGCTCGAAACAATCCCTAACCAGCCATCCACCAACGGATTCGGCCTTCGGATCGTCACCGCACTCTCGGCCTCCTGGGGGTGGTCACCCACCACGACCGGCGGCAAAACCGTCTGGGCCGTACTTCGCTGACCAGGCGGCCTCGACCCTGAATCGGCTTCGGGGAGGGATTCTTTCTGTGTGAAGTATGTACAGATATCGCCTCCGCTCACGCGCATCCCTTTGCCCCGCCGGGCCTACGATCGCCTAGTGGAACGACTTGAAGTCAGCGGTGGCAGAGTTCTGGAGTACTTGGTCGAGGGGCCGGCCGGTCGGCGGCCCTTGGTGATGCACCACGGCACGCCGGGTGTCGCCATGGTCCTGGGGCCCGTCGCCGAGGCGGCCGCCCGGCACGGGATGCGCTTTGTCACGCACAGTCGACCGGGCTATCGCGACAGCAGTCCGCAGCCGGGTCGCCGGGTGGCCGACGTAGCGGACGACGTCGCAGCGCTGCTCGACGCTGTCGGTGCTGATGACTTCGTCACGCTGGGATGGTCGGGTGGCGGTCCACACGCACTCGCCTGCGCGGCCTTACTTCCGGACCGATGCCGGGCTGCGGCGATCATCGCGGGCGTGGCGCCGTACGACGCCGCAGGGCTCGACTGGCTTGCCGGTATGGGCGAGGACAACCTCTCCGAATTCGGGGCTGCGGCGACCGGCAAAGAAGCACTCGACGAATTCCTCACCGCGGCGAGCGCCGGCCTGAAGGATGTCCGGCCCGACGACGTCGTCGCCGCGTTCGGCGACCTGCTGTCCGCAGTCGATCAGGCCGCCCTGAACAACGGCCTCGCGGGCTACCTGGCCGAGTCCTGTCGTGCCGCCGTCTCCTGCGGGTACGACGGCTGGCGCGACGACGACCTCGCGTTCCTCACCGACTGGGGCGTCGACCTGGCCGCCATCAAGGTGCCCGTCTCGATCTGGCAGGGCGACCAGGACCGCATGGTCCCGCGAGACCACGGGCGCTGGCTCGGTGAGCACGTCGCCGGCGCAACCACCCACCTGGTCCCCGGCGAAGGCCACCTGTCCTTGATCAGCAACATCGACACCATCGTCGCCCAACTCGCCACAGCCTGACCTCCGCCGGAAATAGTGCGGACAGCCCGTCCTGTGGT
Organism: Kribbella qitaiheensis; assembly: GCF_014217565.1. Classification (NCBI taxonomy): domain Bacteria; kingdom Bacillati; phylum Actinomycetota; class Actinomycetes; order Propionibacteriales; family Kribbellaceae; genus Kribbella; species Kribbella qitaiheensis. The sequence goes on along the minus strand of NZ_CP043661.1, from coordinate 500,455 downwards.
GCGAAGAGGATTGACGCATTCCGATATGGGCATATGATGGCGCCATGGCACGAGCGGCCACGACCTCGGACGCGTTCAACGCGATCGCCGAACCGCAGCGGCGGGAGATCCTGGTGCTGCTGCGGGGCGGCGAACGGCCGGTGACCGACCTGGCGCGGGACCTGGGGATGACCCAGCCGCAGGCGTCCAAGCACCTGCGGGTCCTCCGGGAGGTCGGGCTCGTGCGGGTCCGCGGGGCGGGCAAGCAGCGCCTGTACGACCTGGACGCCCGCGGGCTGCGGCCGATCCACGAGTGGGTGGGCGGCTTCGAGCGGTTCTGGAGCGAGAGCTTCGACCGGCTGGACGAGTACGTACAGGAATTGAAGCAGGCAAGGCAGGAGGGACCACACGATGACGACGACCAGTAGCGGTGGCGAGCCCGCGCAGGCGACCGCGGACCGCGAGATCGTGATCTCCCGGGTGATCGGCGCCCCGCGGGAGCTTGTGTTCGAGGCGTTCACAGGACTCCGGCACCTGTCGCGGTGGTGGGGACCGGAGGGCTTCAGCACCAAGACGCGGTCCTTCGAGTTCTGCGTCGGCGGGGTGTGGGACTTCGTGATGCACGGGCCGGACGGGACCGATTACCAGGAGTGGATCACCTGGCGGGAAATCGTCCCGCCGGAGCGGATCGCGCTGCTGCACGGCGAATCCCGCGACGACCCGAACACCTTCGAGTCGCTCCTGACCTTCGAGCCGGCCGGGGACCGGACCCGGATCGTGATGCGCACGGTGTTCCGCACCAAGGAACTACGCGACGAGGCCGCGGAGAAGTACCACGCGATCGAGGGCGGCGAGCAGACCCTGCGCAACCTGGCGGCGTACGTCGCCGAACTCACCCGGAACGGAGCGGAAAGCTGATGGCCGGAAAGGTGTTCTTCAGCGTGACGATGTCGCTGGACGGCTTCATGGCGCCGGAAGCCGTACCCGTCGAGGACGTCTTCTCGCCCGGGGGTCAGAACGACCCGAAGGTCCAGCGCTGGATGGCGAAGTGGTCGGAGCTGCAGGCGTGGCTGCTCGCGCAGCGCTGGTTCCGGGAGAACCTCAAGCTCGGAGAGGGCGGCGAGGAAGGACTCGACAACGACGTCGCCCGGGCGACGTACGAGCGGACCGGCGCGAGCGTCATGGGCAAGCGCATGTTCGAGGCCGGCGAGCTGGCCTGGCCGGAGGATGCGCCGTTCCACACCCCGGTGTTCGTCGTCACGCGCACCAAGCGTGACCCGTGGGAGCGGCCGGGCGGCACTACCTTCCACTTCGTCAACGACGGCATCGAGAGCGCACTGCTCCAGGCTCGCGAAGCCGCCGGCGACCGCGACGTGCGCATCGCCGGCGGCGCCGAGACGATTCAGGAGTACCTGGACACCGGCCTGGTCGACGAATTCTCGGTGACCCTCGCGCCCGTCCTGTTCGGCACCGGCATCCGCCTGTTCGACCGTGTGGACCCCGACCGCCTCGCCCTGGCCCAGACCCACACGGCCGCATCATCCCGGGTGACCCACCTGACCTACACCCCCGCAAAACGCTAGCCCGCGCTCCACAGCACGCGTTGCCGGCATGTCCCCGCACCGTCGGCCAGCTTTGGAATTGTGGAATTGTGGGGTGATGAGTATTGAGGTTCGACCGGCTGTGGTTTTCGAGGATGTGCGCGCCGTTCTCGGTCCGAAGTCGCCTGGGTCGAACGTGTGCTGGTGTCTTAGCTACCGGATCCCGTCCAAGCTGAACAATGAGCTGCGCGGTCCCGCCCGGGGCGAGTATGTCGCTGGACTGTGCCGAGCCGAGCTGGCTCCCGGAGTGCTTGCGTACGACGGCGATGTCCCGGTTGGGTGGGCCGCGATCGCACCACGCTCGGAGACCTCGTTCGCCCGCAACCGCAAGATCCCGCACGTCGATGATCTACCTGTCTGGTCGCTGTGGTGCGTCCGCGTACGGCCCGGGCACCGCAAGCAGGGCATCTCGCACAGCCTCATCGGCGGCGCTGTCGAGTTCGCCCGCAACCACGGCGCACCGGTGATCGAGGCGTACCCACTCGACAACGGCGACGCCAAGGTCGACCTGACGATGGCGTACGCGGGACTCCGGAAGAACTTCGATCACGCCGGCTTCACCAAGGCCGCCGACACCACCTCCGTCCTGGCCGGCCACCCTCGCATCCTCATGCGCCTCGACCTGCGTCCCGCCCCCGACGACCGCTGAGCTTCGATCGCTATGCCTGGGGTGGGGTTCCTCGGATGGTCATGCGTTCGCCGGGGCGGCCGAAGATGCTGAGGATCTCCGCGGGGTCGTCTCCTGTGCTGCCGAACCAGTGCGGCAGCTGGGTGCTGAACTCGGCGATCTCGCCGGGTCCGAGCACCCAGTCCTGGTCGCCGAGCACAAGACGCATGCGGCCGGACAGCACGTAGATCCACTCGTAGCCGTCATGTGCCCGTGGCTCTGGAGTGACTTTGCTGGTCGGGATGACGATCTTCCAGGCTTGCACGCCATCGGGCTGCCCGGTCAGCGGGATCACGGTCCTGCCCTTGATGCGAGCAGGCTTGAGCTGGAGGCGCGGATCGCCCTCGGCCGGCGCCTCGACGAGGTCGTCAAGCGGGACACGATAGGCATGCGACAACGCAAGAAGAAGTTCAAGAGTTGGCCGCCGTTGCCCGTTCTCGAGCCGCGACAGCGTGCTCTTCGAGATCCTCGCCGGGTCCCAGTTCGGGTTCGCCGTACGCCGCGGCCGTATCGATCAGAGTGCCGCCAGCAGCGACGAACGCGGCCAACTGCTCACGAGCTTCGTGCTCGTCGGTGTCACGGCCCCAGGACATGGTGCCCAACGCCTCGCCGCCGGTGAGTACCTCGCGTTTGAGGGTGTAGATGCGCCGTCGCGGCTTCACCCCGGCCGTCCCCGTCGCCTCCGCAACCTGGGTGAGCGTCAGCCGGCGCTGTCCGCGGACTCGCTTGAGCCGGCCCGCGACCCGACCGAGCACTGCCGCGATCTCCACTGCCGAGGCGTCCTGCACGCACTCATCTGACGCCCCTTTCCCACAAACAGCAACCTTGGTAGCCGATCCCCGCCCGCGGCCCCAACCTTGGGACATGACCACTTCAGCACCGAAAGCATTGCCCAGCATTCCTGCGCCGCCGACCAAACATCAGCTGGCCCTGATGATCTGGCTGGCCGTCTTCCCGACCCTGACCGTTCTCAACCTTGCTCTCGGTGGCTGGCTCGGCACCCTCACCCCGGTCGTGCGCACGTTCGTCCTCGCGACCATCGCCGTACCGATCGTCATCTACGGGCTGATGCCACAGTTGCACCGACTCCGCCGCCGCCTCCTGACCCGCACCGCCGGCAACTGAGCAGCCACCAGATACGCCTGGAAGACTTACCTGGGTTAGCCGGTTGCCTGCTGGGGTTCGCCAAGGCGTAGATGGATCCTTGCCGAAGTGGCGCGGGCTTCGGCTTCGAGTAGGCGGTAGCCGCAGTGGGTGGCGAGGGTCGTGGCGCGTTCGGCGTGGGCGCCGGCTTGGGCGAGGTCGCCGAGCCGGAGGGTTGCGGTTGCCAGTCCGAGCATGGCCTGGATCTGGCTGCGGGGCACGGTTGTCCGCTCGGCCAGCTCGTGAGCTCGGGTGTTGTGTCTGAGTGCCTCGTGTGGATCGCTCACTGCGGAGGCCAGGAGGTTGAGGGCGAGCGCTTCGGTACGCGGGTCGCCGCCGTCTCGAGCCAGCGTGAGTGCTGCATGAGCGTGCTCACGGGCGTCCGCGGTTCGACCTTGGTCCCGGGCCACTTCGCCGAGTCCGATGTGGACGATCGCCTGTCCGTCGCGGTCGCCGATCTCAACGCAGTACTGCATGGCCTCGGTGAACCGGTCGATCGCATCGTCGACCCGGCCCGCTTCCCTGTATGCCTGCGCGAGGCCTGTCAGGGCGAGAGCCTGACCGTGCCGGCTGCCTGAGCGGCGATTCAGCTCGAGCGCCTCATCAAAGCAGTCGACGGCCGCCTCCAGGCTCCCTTGATCCAGGTAGACGGCGGCCAGGTTGCCGAGGTTGTTGGCCAGGCCCGCGGTCCGGCCGATGCGGCGATCGAGCGCTATCGCCAGGGTGAGCCGGCCGACCGCCGCCTTCAGCCGCCCTTGCGCTTGATAGACGATGCCGAGGTTGCCGAGAGCGGTCGCCTCGGCCTCCTGCCAGCCGGAAAGCCGGGTCAACCGCAGGCCTTCGTCATAGTGCTGCAGGGCACTCGGTGAATCTCCCAGACAGCGGTAAGCCGTCCCGACACTGTGTCGCGCTGCCGCCTGGGCGCGGACGTCGTCGAGTGCAGTGGCGGCATTCAGCGCGGACTCACCGACGACCAGCCAATCCGTCGAGCGGCGCCGTAGGTGAAAGTAGCCACGCAGTGCGTCGGCAAGCACACAAGCCGCTTCGGGCACGGTCGCTTGCCGTACGGCGGCGACCAGATTCGCCCGCTCGGTGTCCAGCCAGTCCAGCGCGGCTGCACGATCCGCGAAGATGTGAGCACTCGCTGTCCGGGACAGACGGAGCATGTGCGGGTAGAGAAGGTCTGCCGCGCCGACCACAGCCTCGACATACCAGTCGTACAGACGCCGGCTCGCTGCTACGCGATCCGCCTCCGAATCCTCGGCGTCCGAGCGATCGGCCGCATAGGCGCGCAGCAGATCGTGCCAGGCGTAATGGCCGGATGCCGGCTGGTCAAGCAGGTGGGCCGAAGCCAGCCGGCCGACCAGAACCTGCGCGTCCGCGACCTCGATTCCGCTCAGGGCCGCAGCGGCGGGGATGGTGAGGTCGAGGCCGGGGACCAGGCTGAGAAGCCGGAAGAGGCGACGGGCCGGGACAGTCAAGGCCTGGTACGACGCGTCGAAGGCTGCTGCGACTCCCTGCTCGGGGTCATCGTCAATGGTGAGCATCCGCAGCCTGTCGATACGCAACTCGGCCAAATAGTCGTCGATCCGTCGATGTGGTTGCCAGGCCAGATTGGCGGCAGCGATTCGCAAAGCCAGCGGGAGAAAAGCGCAGGCTCGGGCAAGCTCCGCAGTGGCGTCCGACTCGGTGATCACCCTGGCCTCGCCGAGAACGTTGGTGAGTAGCTGATGCGCCTCCGCCTCGGTGAGCGCGTTCAGAGGTAGCGGCAGGGCTCCTTCGCAGGCGACCAGTCCACTCAGGCGATCGCGGCTGGTGATCAGCACGAGGCTCCCTGGTTCGCCTGGCAGCAAAGGGCGGATCTGGTCCGCAGTACGAGCGTTGTCCAGCAGGATGAGCATCCGGCGGCCGGCCATCATCGTGCGGTAGAGCGCGGCTGCCTGGTCAACGTCCACAGGGATCTGGTCCCCCGCCACACCCAGCGCCGCCAGGAAGCCGGTCAATGCGTCGACGGGCCGTACGGCCGGGCCGGCATCGTAGCCACGCAGGTCCGCGAAGAGCTGGCCGTCGGGAAACTGGTCGCGGACCCGATAGGCCCACTGCAAGGCCAGGGTGGTCTTGCCGACCCCCGCCGTACCGGCGATGGTGCCGATCGCCAGACTGCCGCGCTCCGTTGCAAGCAGGGTGTCCAGTCGGTCCAGGTCGACTTGCCGGCCGGTGAAGGTGGCACCCGGCGCGGGCAGTTGCGCAGGGATCGGCGGACCCGACAGCTCCAGTGATTCCGGCGGCCGCAGTAAGGCGGGGTCCTGGCGGAGGATCGCGGTAACCAACTCGCGTAGGTCCGGGCTGGGCTCGATGCCTAGCTCTTCGGCCAGGGTCGTGCGCAACCGCTGGTACGCCGTGAGTGCGTCGGCCTGCCGGCCGGCTCGGTACAACCCGAGGATCAGATTGCCGTGCATCTGTTCGTCGAAAGGATTGTCCCGCAGATGCTGTTCCAGCTCGGGCATCAGCTGGGCATGCTCACCCAGCGCGAAACGAGTCTCCAGCAACGCGTGCCCGGCTCGGCCATGCAGGTGTTCGAGCCGGTCGGCCTGCTCCTCGAGCCAGGGCAACCCGGCGACGTCGGCAAGGGCTGGGCCACGCCACAGGTCGACGACCGCGCGCAGGTCCCGGGCACGGTCGGTGAGTTGTGTGGTGCGGACGGCCTGGTCGAAGAGATTCTCGGCGAGCTCGACATCCGTGTCGGTGCCTTCCACATCGAGGATGTAGCCAGGGCGACGGTATTGGATCACTCCCCTGTCGCCCAATAGGTCCCGTAGATAGGACACATGACTCTGCAGGGTGTTGAGGGCGGTCGAAGGCGCGTCCTTGTTCCAGACGATGCCTACGAGCAGGTCTTTGTCGACCACGGCACCTCGCTGCAAGGCCAATGCTGCCAACAGCGCGCGTCGCCGCAGCCCTGGTACCGGCAGAACCGCACCGTCCAGAACGACGTCGATGTTTCCGAGCAGACGAATCCGCATCGCCGCCCCCTCCCCCGAAGTTCAGGGTATCGGACAGCAGCCCTTGGACGCAGGGACTTTCGAACCACGTCCGGCCGACGTTTCAGCGCCGCTTCAGAGCTGTTCCAGCCTTGCTCGCCAGCCTGAGACAACGACGGCAGGGGGCCGTCGCTCAGTGAGAGAGGCACCGCAATGCAGATTCCTTCCATCCGTCGTCGCAGACGGCTTGCCCGCCCGGTAGCCCTGGCGGTCATCGGGGTGATGACCGCCGCGACCCTCGTCGGGGCGAACAACGTGACCGCGGCCGCGAGCATCCCTTCGGCGGCAGCGGCACAACCCACAGGCGGCGGTAGTGCCACGCCGCAGGCCTCGGACTTCCGGGCAGCGGCCAAGGCGGCGCACCTTCAAGCACCCCGTCAGACCGCGGCCGCCGGCAAGCTCGTACCTGGCAGCACCAGCAAGGTCGTACCTGGCAGCACTGGCAAGCTGGCACCCAGCCTGGCGCCGCACATCTCCAGCCAGTTCGACGGCATCAACCGGAGCCAAGGCTGCAGCATCTGCACGGTGCCTGACCCGTCCGCGGCATCCAGCCCCAGCCAGATCGTCGAACTCGCCAACCGGTTCATCCAGGTCACCAACCGGACCGGGGTCGTGCAGTGCGGCGGCGGCATCACTCTCAACCAGCTGCTCAGGAGCAGCGACAAGCTGATCAAGCCGCGACTGCAGTACGACATGGTCAACAAACGGTTCAGCCTGATCACGATGATCATCCAGCCGGGCAACGCCATTCCCGCCATGTACGCCGCGGCGAGCCGTACCTCTGATGCCTGCGGGATCTGGAACGTCTACCGGATCACCATGCGGGGCAGCCTCTTCCCGGCCAACATGCAGATGGACCTGCCGACCCTCGGTCAGGACGCCAACGCCCTGCTGGTTTCCACTCGCAACACCAACAACGGCCTCACCTTCACCCTCTTCGGGCTGCGCAAATCCATCCTGTACAACAACACGTCGCTCAGCTTCAACGCCTTCAGCACCGCCTCCGCGGTCGCTCCGGTCACGACCGCCGGCAACCCGATGGTGCCGAGCCCGTCCACGTACTTCCTGGGCTCGCTCCCCGGGTTCGGGTACCGGCTCTACCGGCTGAGCAACTCTGGCGGTAGCGGCGCAACGCTGACACTGCAGGCCGACATCTCCGCACCCTTCACCGCGCCGACGCGGCCGGCCCGGCAGCCGAACGCGATCAGTCTCGACAGCTCGGCCGGTGACATCCGCTCGACGCCGTACTTCGACGGCAGCAAGATCTGGTTCACCCATGTGCGCGACTTCGGTGGCTTCCCGACCGTGCGGTACGGCGCTGTGAACATCGCCAACAACACGGCAATCACCGCCGACGCGTTCCACGGCAACAACACCGACGACTTCAACCCGTCCATCGCCGTCGGGATCTCCCCGGCCGGCCCGATCGTCTACCTCAGCTGGGTCTTCACCGACGCCGACGCGGGCCAGGGTGTATCTCTGACCGTGAACCAACTGCAGGCCGGTCAGCCCATCACCACGCTGTCCGCCAGTGACCTCCTGTACTTCATCGGTTCGGTCAGCGACAACAGCACCGCGCTGTACGGCGAGTACTCATCGGCATCCATCGACGCAGGCACCTCCAACGGCAACTGCGCCATCTCCGCCCAGCAGTACTTCGGCACAGACGGCACCTGGCGAACCCGAGTAGCCCGCATGGGCAACTGCTGACCCACCACCCCATGGGACGACCCACCCGGGTCGTCCCATGGGCGTGTCCCCACACCCCTCCTACGCCGGCGCTAGCGCTAGCTGGAACTGGAGCGAGTTGGTGAGGCCGGCCATGCATGAGATCGACGGCCTTCGAGGGGTGGGCTAGCTGAGTTTGAGGAGGAGGTTGGTTAGTTCGGTTGGCATGGTGATCATGCTGTCGTGGCCGGTGGGGAGTTCCCAGACTTGCGCAGGGGTGCCGTTTGGTTGGGTGGCGGGGACGGGGCGGCGGGCGTAGCCCTCTGGTACGCCTACTACGCAGTGGATGTGGGTTCGTGGGATTGTGTGCGCGAGTGGATTGTCCAGGCGTACTGGTTGCTGTAGGCAACGGACCGACTCGTCTGACAGCATCGCGCGTAGCCAGGCGATGTCTGATGGGTCGGTGACCCCGAACAGGTCCGAGGACGACGGTGGTTCGGGTGGCGGGATTCGCCAGTCGCTGCCGGACTTGGCGGCGAGGTCGATCAGGAGCTTGGTCACAGGCATCACGTCGCACGCGGTCTCGCCGTCCTCCGGGACCATCGCGTCGAGGTAGACCAACTCCGCGATTCGATCAGGGAGCTGGTTGGCCACGGCTGAGATGACCAGGCCGGCGTAGCTGTGCCCGACCAGGATCACGTCGGTGAGGTCGTCCTCGAGAATCAGGCTGACGATGTCGTCGACGTGTGTGTCGAGTCCTACCTCGCGAGTGAGGAGATGCGCCTTGTCACCGTGGCCGGTCAGCGACGGCGCCAGCACCTGGTGGCCCGCTGACGTCAATCCCGGGACCACGCGGTCCCAGGCTTGGCCGCTGTGCCAGGCGCCGTGCACCAGCAGATAGGTGGACATATTTCGCTCCTTGTACCTGGGCCGGTTGGAGGCCCGGTTCTCGATCTGCGACCATAGGGTTAAACGGGACACTGTCCCGAATCGAACATACGGGACAGTGTCCCGTTTAGTAAAGCCAAGGCGAAGGAGACGATGCGGGTGAGCGACGCGGGCGCACCATCCGTGGCCAGGCCCAAGCGGGCGGACGCGCAGCGCAATGAGGAGACCTTGCTGGCGGCGGCCGCCGCTGTCTTCGTCAAGTCCGGTGTGGAGGCGCCGATCCGCGACATCGCAACCCAGGCGGGAGTCGGAACGGCCACGATCTACCGGCACTTCCCGACCCGGGCGGATCTCATCCTGGCGGTCTACCGGCATCAGGTCGACGCCCTCGCCGAGGCCGGACCAGCCCTCCTGGCGAGCAGCACGAGTCCGCACGCCGCGCTGAAGCAATGGATCAGCCTGTTCGTCGACTTCCTGGTCACCAAACACGGACTCGCCGGCGTACTGCAGTCCGACGACCCTTGCTTCGACCCGCTGCACACCTACTTCCTCGATCGGCTGCTGCCCGTCTGCACCCAACTGCTCGAGACCGCCGCCGACTCCGGCGAGATCCGCCCCGACCTGGATGCCTACGAACTCATGCGCGGGGTCGGCGGCCTCTGCGCGGGGGCGGGCAACAACCCCCGGTACGACGCCCGCCGCCTGGTCGACATCCTCATCGCCGGCCTGCGCCGGGACTGACCCGCGCACCCCGCGCGCCGTCCCTCAGAAGTCCGCTTCGTCCTGACGGAACAGATTCACAACATCATCTGCCCCGTCGTCCGGGCCGTGTGTCAGCACGTGGCCCTCAGCAGCCGGGAGCCGCCAGACGAACCCGGCTCTGGTCCGCCAGCACAATAAGGACGCGCGCCGAGCGGGCCCTGCGTGGGACGGTGGTGGAATGGTGATAGGCCCGTACGACGGTGACCGCGAGCCGCTGCGACCGTTGTTCCGGCTCGCTGACGACTCGGATTCGCAGATCGACAAGTACCTGAACCTCGGTGAGGTGCTCGTCGCCGAGGAGGACGGCGAACTCGTCGGTCAGCTGCAGTTGATCGCAAGCGGCGAGCAGGCGTTCGAGCTCAACAGCATGGCGATCGTCGAAAGCCGCCGCGGTACGGGAATCGGCCGCGCGCTGGTCGCCGCGGCCATCCGGTACTGCGAACAACGCGCCGCGGTACGGCTGCTGGTCGCGACCGCCGCGGCCGACACCGGCAATCTGCGCTTCTATCAGCGGCAAGGCTTCCGCATGCTTCGCATCGAGCGCGACGCGTTCACCCCCGACACCGGCTACGCCGAAACGATCATCATCGACGGGGTCCCCCTGCGGGACCGCGTCTGGCTGGACCAACCTCTCCCCGCACGCCCGAAGTCTGAAAGTGAACCTCACCAGCTCTGAACAACGACCAATCACCCCTGTTCTGCGATGTCGCCCTGGCCGAGCGAATCGAGCGGGTGGAGAAAGTACTCATCGAGACCGCGGCGCGCGCGGCTCATCGCCGTACGGGCAGCGGCTTCGTCATCCCCGTCGCCGGCGGACTGGCGAGTTTCGCCGATGACGACTCACCGTTCAACAAGGTCGTCGGGCTCGGCTTCGGTGGAGTACCGACCGCGGCCGAACTCGACGAGATCGAACGCGCGTACGCCGCCCTCGGCGCACCGGTACAGGTAGAGCTTCCCCATCTCGCCGACCCGGACATCGCCCTCGCCCTCACCGAGCGCGGCTATCGACTGGAGTCGTTCGAGAACGTGCTCGGCATCGCGATCGAGGACAAGTACGACGCGGTCACCCCGGACGGCGTCGAGATCCGGCCCAGCGGCGACGACGAGTTCGACATCTGGCTCAACCTGATGGCCGACGCTGTCGCCGTCCCTGACACCCAAGGCGTTCCGTGGCGCGAAGAATTTCCCCGCGACACCTACCTGACCGCCGAACGCGATGCCGCCACGGCAGACATCGCTCGCTACATCGCGCTGCGGAACGGCGCCATCGCGGGCGGCGCCGGGCTACGGACAGCAGAAGGCATCGCCCAGTTCGCCGGCGCGGCGACAGCTCCCGCCCACCGCCACCACGGCATCCAGTCCGCGCTCCTGTCGGCTCGTCTCGCCGACGCCGCAACCGCCGGCTGCGAGGTCGGAGTCATCACCACCCAGCCCGCATCAAGGTCACAACAAAACGCCCAACGCCGAGGATTCAGCCTCCTCTACACCCGCGCGATCCTCGTCAAGCACCCAGACCCGACGCCCTCAGTCTGAGAGCTGTGCTGTCAGCATGACCGAGATCAGGACGTTCGGCAGTACCACTCCGAGTTTGGCGACCGCCCGGGCCGGGAGATCGGTCGAGAAGACCTTCGCGTACTCCTCGTTCATCCCGGCGAAGTCGTCAGGATTCGTGAGCAGCACGGTCACCTGTACTACGTCCGCCAGCTTGCCGCCGCCGGCCTCGACGATCGCCTCGCAGTTGCGGAACGCCTGCCGCGTCTGCTCCTGGATCGTCGTACCCGCCATTTGGCCGGTCGCTGGATCGATACCGACCGTGCCTGACACGTAGATGGTCGACCCGACCCGCACACCCTGGCTGTACAACGGCGAACTGGGGGCGCGGTCGGTCCTGATGATCTGCTTGCTCATCGCCTGACAGTAGATCCCGGATCGAGGTTCTGGAAGGTGAGCGAGCGGTTGTCAGGCAGTCGTTTGATGCCGTCGGGGTGGAGAATCCGGCTCTACACTCCGGCGGATGGGCGTCGGTGCGCGTGGTTGATCGGCCGGACGGTCGACCACGGCCGCCGGCCGGCCTGACGTAATTACTCGGGCGCCGGGGAGACTGGTCCGGGAGTCCTGCGGCGGTTCAGAGGGCGCGGAGGGCGTTGCTGATTACCTCGCTGAGGGCGGGGTGGATCCAATACGGCTGCTGGGCAAGGGTTTTTGCGTCTATCCCCAGGGTCATCGCAAGCACCAGGGGCTGGATCAGGGTTAGCGCCTGGGAGCCCATCAGGTGGGCGCCGAGTAAGAGGCCGGTGTCGCGGTCGGCGAGGATTTTGCAGAAGCCGTCGGTGTCCTCCAGGGCCCAGCCGTAGGCCACGTCGGCGTACCGCGTGGTGCCGACCGCGTAATCGCGGCCGGCATCGCGACAGTCCTGTTCGGTGGCTCCGACGAACGCGATCTGCGGATTGCTGAAGACCGCGGCCGGTACGACGTCGTGGCTTGTCGCCCGCAGCTCGTCGGGATGCCGCAAGTTGTGCGCCACCACCTCGGCCTCCCGATTCGCGACATGCTTGAGCTGGTACGGCGAGCAGATGTCGCCGAGCGCGAAGACGCCGTCCGCCTCCGTGCGCTGATAGTCGTCCACCACCACCCGGCCATCGTCGAACGTTTCGATACCGCTCTTGGCCAGATCGAGCCCGTCGCTGTTCGGCGTACGGCCGACCGCGACCAGCAGCATGTCGGCCTCAACCACTGTGCCGTCGTCCAGCACCAGCCGGAGCTCACCAGCCGAGCCCTCCAGCCGCGTCAGCTCCCGCCCCAACTGCAGCTCGAAACGGCGACCGGCGAGCTCAGTGAAAGCCTCCGACACACTCTCGTCCTGCGTACCGAGCAGTTCCTCGGCCTGTTCGACGATGACGATCTCGCTCCCCGCCGCGGCGAACACCTCCGCCAACTCCACCGCGATGTACCCACCGCCCAGTACGGCGAGTCGCCGCGGCGGCTGGTCGATGCGCATGATCGTGTCGGAGGTCTCAAACGGCAGGCCCGAGTCCGCGACCTGCGGCGGCACCGTCGGTCGCGCTCCGGTCGCCAGCACGATCTGCTCTGCTTCGATCGCGACAGAGGTCTCGCCCTGCTCCACCTGAAGCCGCTTCGGTCCAGTGAACCGAGCATGACCGTCGTACACGGTGATGAAGTCGCTCTTCTCGCGCCCCTCCCGGCCTTCAGCCGACTCGGCATCGAGCCGGCTGAACACGCGATCACGCACCTGCCGCCAACGCATTCCCCGCAGCGACGCCTCAACCCCGTACTGCGCGGCTCCGCCGACCGTCCGGGCCACGTCCGCGGTGTAACCGAGCATCTTGGACGGAATGCAGCCGAAGTTCAGGCAGGTGCCTCCGAACGGCCCGTCCGCCACGATCGCGACATCGAGATCGGCGAAGGACGAATCGACGACCATGTTGCCCGAGCCGGCACCGATGATCACCAGGTCGTGATGCCGTGGATCAGGCACCAGGGGTCTCGCGGGGTTGAGCCGAGGATCCTTCCACGGTGGACTTGATGCCGGTCACCGTGCGCTGGAGTGCCTCGTCGATCGAAGGGCCTTCGGCGTTGTCGGTGTGCAGGCGAACGGTCAGCTTGGAACTGCCGTCCGCGACGAAGTCGACGTCAAGCTCACCGTGGTACTCGTGCGGTCCGGGCGCCGACCAGCGCAGCTTCCGGCCCTCCTCGACGATCTCGAAGATCGCCTCGCTCCTGACCTCATGCTCGGGAGCATCATCAGGATCGATCACCGCCGCGACCTCGACCCGCTCCCGCACCGGCTCCCCCGGCCGGCGCGCCTCCAGCCCCTGCGCCTGCTCGGAGCGTTCGTCCAGCCGACGCGCCTCCGTCATCTGCGGCAGGTACTCCGGCAGCCGCTCGATGTCGGACAAGTAGTCGAACAGGATGTTCGCCGCGACGTCGACGACGGTCGAAGCCTCGTAATCACCCATCACAATCCCCTTCTCACGATGTCGTCATTGCGCGGTGACCCGACGGGCTGCCTTGTCGAACAGGTGGTCCGGCATCAGCCGCCGCAAGGGTGGGATCACCCTGGCGGCCACTCCGACCGGATAGCGGCTGCGCGGTCGATCAGCCGTGACCGCGTGTTCGATCACCTCGGCGACCTTGTCCGGGCTGATGCCGTTCTTGGACGCGCTCCGCAGCGACTCGCGGAACGCGTCGATCCGGGCCGCGTAGCGCTCGTTGGCCGGAAGCCGGTCGAGCGTCTGCACGGCCTTCGCCCACAGCGGCGTCGCGATCGGCCCCGGCTCGACGATGGACACCGCGATCCCATCGGGCGCCAACTCCTGCCGCCAGGCATCGCCGATCGCCTCGATCGCGTACTTCGACGCGTGATACGCGCCGGCGAGCTGGACCGACACGAGCCCGCCCATCGAGCCCACGAACACGATCCGGCCGCCGCTGCCGGTACGCCGAACCAGTGGCAAGGCCAACTGGGTCAGCGACACCTGCCCGATCACGTTGACCTCGAGCTGCTCCCGCAAGCTGTCGATCGGGAGCAGCTCGAGCGGACCCGCGATCCCCTCGCCGGCGATGTTCACCACCGCGGTCAGACCATCGGACCCCAGCTCCGCGTCCACCGTCGCGACGAAGGCCTCGATCGAGGCACGATCCGTCACATCAACCTGGTGCGTGCTGACGGAACTCGATGTCTGCCTGCCGAGGATCTCACCGTCGGCGGCGTCATGGACTCCCGCGAAGACCCGCAGGCCCATCCGGTCCAGACGTAAGGCGGTTGCCGCGCCGATCCCACTGCCGGCGCCGGTCATCATCACGGCCTTCACCGATTCATCCTCTCGTCGAGTACGCTCTGGCCGTCTCAGACCCCGGGGCGGTTGACATCGCCGCGCCAGCCGCCCGTCTCGGCGCCACGCTTCTCGATGAACTCCTTGAACCGGTTCAGGTCACCCTTGACCCGGTGACTGATCAGTCCGGTCTTGTCGGCCGCCTGCTCGGCGATTCCGTCCGGGTCGACGTCCATCTGAGCGGTCACCCTGGTGGTCGTGTCCGCCAGGCGGTGGAACGTGATCACACCGGCATGCCGCGGCTTGGAGTCGGACGCCCATGCCACCCGCTCGTCGGGGTGCTGCTCGGTGATCGTCGCGTCGAACTCACGCGTCACGCCCGCGATACTGGTCACCCAGTGCGTATGCGTTTCGTCGAGCTGCTTGACCTGATCGACGCCCTCCATGAACTCGGGGAACGACTCGAACTGGGTCCACTGGTTGTAGACGGCGCTGATCGGTGCCTCGACATCAACCGACTCGGTGGTGTTGCCCATCTCTTGGCTCCTCCTCAGGCCCCGCCACTGCGGGGCGTAGCTGTCGTACCTTTCGTACTCCCGCCGGTACCCACGCTCCAGCGTTGAAACCCGAAACCTGTGCACGCCCGTTGCCGATGCCTGCGGCAACTTCCCGGCGCCTCGGAGCCTTCGACGGCCCTGAGGCGGGGCGGCGCTGAGCGGATCCGGGGGCCGGGATCGTACGGTGGGGGCGTGAGCACCTTGGGGCAGCGGTTGGACACCGTGCAACGGCGGCATCGGCGCCTCGGATTTCCGCTCGCCGTGATCTACAAGTTCTTCGACGACCAGGGCAGCTATCTCGCGGTGATCGTCACCTACTACGCCTTCGCGGCGATCTTCCCGATGCTGCTGATCTCGTCATCCGTCCTCGGGTTCGTCCTGCAGGGCAACGAGAGCCTGCAGAAGGCCGTCCTGGAGTCGGCGCTCAAGGAGTTCCCGATCGTCGGTACCCAACTGGCGACCCCACAGGGTCTGCAGGGCAGCACAGCCGCCGTGATCGTCGGCACGCTCGCCGCGGTGTACGGCGTCATCGGGCTCGGACAGGCGGTGCAGAACGCGGTCAACGTGACCTGGGGAGTCCCCCGCAACGGTCGGCCCAACCCGTTCCGCGGGCGGTTGCGGTCCGGCGCACTGCTGTCACTGGCCGGTCTCACCGTCCTCAGCTTCGCCACCCTGACCGTCCTGGTCGGAAGCCAGGTATCGATGTCCGGCGACGTGGCCAACGGCATGGGGTGGCTCGTTTCGATCGGCTCCGTCCTGGTGCTCACCGCCATGCTGACGCTCTGCCTGCGCCCGGGCACCAGCCCTCGGCCGGCCTTCCGGAAGGTCATTCCAGGCGCGTTCCTGACCGCTCTCGGCTGGCATCTGCTCGAACGCCTCGGCGGCATCTACGTCAACGACGTACTGGCAAAGACGAGCGAGGTGAACAGCGTCTTCGCGCTGACGCTTGGGCTGATCGGCCTCATCTACGCCGCCTCGGTGATCGCCGTGATCGGCGCCGAGCTGAACTCGGTGATCGCCTACCGGCTCTACCCACGCTCGTTGCTGGCCCTGTTCACCGACTCGGCCACCGACCTGACGCCGGCCGACCATCGCGCCTACGCGATGTACGCCCAGGCCCAGCGCCACAAGGCCGCCGAAACGATCGAGGTCACCTTCGAGCCGCTCGAATCGGCCGATCCCGCGTCGCCGCCGAAACCTCCACCGGCCGGATGACGAACGCCGTACTCTGCGGGAATGGAAATCCCGATCGCCTTTCATCAACTGCTCAGGTCGACGGCGGTTGCCTTCGTCTCCACCGTGGGGAAGCGCGGCGAACCGCAGGTCACTCCGCTGTGGTTCCTCTGGGACGGCGAATCCGTCCGCATCAGCCTGGTCGAGGGACGCCAGAAGCTCCGCAATCTGCGCCGTGATCGCCGGATCGCGGTGGTGGTGGTCGACCCCGCGCACCCGACCCACTACATCGAACTCCGCGGTACGGTCAGCGACCTCACCCCCGATCCGGACCTGGCGCTGGAGCGTTCGATCGCGGAGAAGTACGCCGGGGAGTGGACGGACAGCGAGCCGCCGGGCACCCCGCGGTACGCGACCAGCATCGTGGTCGAGAAGACCACGATGCAGCAGGGCGCTCCCCCCGCCAACCAGATCTGAGGCCCTCCGGGAAGGTCATCGCGCGGTGCGCGAGGAAGACAACGCGTTCGGCGCACTCAGACCGCCCCCCGTACGGGCGTCTTTGTGCACCGGCTGAGCATCCCGCCGCCGGAAAATGCTCACCGGATGCACAAAGGCCGGCAACCGCTGGGGGTGTTCCGCGCCCTTGTGCATGGCCTGAGCGTGCGACCGGCCCGGAACACTCAGCCGGTGCACAAAGACGTCCAGGCCCCCGTAGGACTACTTCGCGCTGACCAGGCAATCCGCATGGTCAGGCAGCGGGCGGGGTGTCGAAGGGGGCGGTCCAGGTTTGGTTGGGTTGGTGGGTGCCGCAGGAATAGGTGGCTACTACGGAGCTGGCGTTGGAGAAGTCGCTGCCTGCGATGTCGACGCAGACTCCGCTGGCCTGGCGTAGTTGGCCGGAGCGGTTGTAGGTCCACTTCTGCCTGGTGTCGTTGGTGTTGCAGGTGGCCAGGCGTAGGCCGGTGGAGTCGCCGGAAATGCAGAGGGCAGTGTTCTGCAGCGACGAGATAACGCCGCTCGCCTGGCGCTGCCATTGCTGGTTGCTGTTGCCGGTGCAGGAGTACAAGGCGACCTTGTTACCGGCCACCGCGCCGGAGTAGGCGTCCAGGCAAAGGGCGGATGCCTGGAAGGCGCTCTGCGGCGCCTGGATCTGACCGACGGGGATGGGGGTCCCGCAGCTTCCGGGGTCGACGGTGTACATCGCGGTGTCGTGGCTCGCGATGGTCGTAGTGATCGACGACTGGACCGACAGGTTGGTGTGGTTCCAAAGATCCCGGGCGGTGCGGGTGCAACTGGTGTTGCCGAAGCCGACCCGCGCGAGGTCCAGGGTGTAACTCGTCGAGGCGGCGCTCTTGTTCAGTACTGCGACCGCGCGGCGGCCGCCGGCGAGCGGCTTGACGACGACATCGATCCCAGCAGTGGCCGAGGCGTTGTCGCGGGATGCGAGGTAACCGCCGGCGCCCAATGCGTCCTGATCGACGGCGATGATGTCGCTGTTCTTCAGGATGTTCAGTTGAGGCGCGTACGTCGTGGGATCGGCAGCCATCTTGCGGATGTCGGAGCTGATCATCAGCGGGGACCCCATCGCCGACCAGAGCGCGAACTGACTGCGCTGCTCGGCAACGGTGAGCTGCTTGTTGTCACCGATCAGCAGCATGTCCGCGTCGTTGTGGTTGCCCGGGCCGTTGTAGCGGGCGAGCGCCACGGTGTCGTTCAGGTTCTGGAAAACCCCACCCTCGTAGTAGTCGCCGCCGTGCGGCCAGTTCCAGGCCGAGGCGCTGTCGCCATGCCAGACGGCGATGTCGGGGCTGACGCGCCACATCTGGCCGAGCGTCCGGACCCAGTCCATCGAGTTGTACTTCTCAGCTGTGGTCGGGCCGTAGCCGGCCGGCGCGGACTCGTTGAAGAGGATCTTCCTGCTGGTGTTGGCCGTTGCCGTCTTCAGGGCATTCGCCATCGTGGTGAAGATCTGCTGACGGTTGCTGCTGGTCGTCCCACAGTTGTCCAGCTTCAGTGAGTCGACTCCCCAGTAGGCAAGGGAATTCGCGTCCACTTGCTCGTGTCCCAGCACTCCGCCGGGCACGCCCTGACAGGTGTTGACGCCCGAGGTGCTGTAGAGACCGGTCTCCATCCCCTGGCTGTGGACGTAGTTGGAATAGTCGGTCAGCTCGAAGTCGAAGCCGGGCTGGCTGCTACCGCCCCAGGTTGCCGCTCCGTGCAGATAGCCCGCGCTGGTGCGCTGCATCCAGCAGTCGTCGACGGTGAGGTTCTTGTAGCCGGCGGCAACGAGGCCGGTGTCCTTCATCGCCTTCGCCTGGTCCTGCATGAACTGCTGGAACGAATACCCGGTCCGGGTGCCGTCGAGGCGGGCCTGCGCGGCGCAGGTGAAGCGCGCCCAGTTGTTGAAGCCCATCATCGGCTTCGCGCCGATCGCGGTGCTGGTGTTCGCGGCCACGGTGTCGGCACCCGCCGCGTGGTGAGTTGTCACTGCGAGACCGGTGCTGGCCAGAACAACCGTTAGGGCGAGACCGGCCAGTCGTCGATGCATTTTCACGGGGGCTCCGTTCGAGGGAAGAGTCATGAGCCGATGGCCGGGTCGCTCGTGGACGCAGCGCCGGTCTCGATGTGGCCGGCGAACCGGCGTACGAACGCGGTGTCGTTGTTGCTGGTGACGGTGATGTCGTACCAACGGTTGCCTGCGGCAACACCCCAGTTGGGCACCGCCCGGGTAGCGCCGGGCTGGACGGTGTAGGTGTACGCCGAGGCCGGCTCGTAGGCGTCCACACCCTTGAAGGTCACGGCGGTCGTGCCGCCGTTGATGAAGGTCAGGTCGACGTAGCCGGTGCTCGGGTTGTGCCGGGCCGTGACCTCGGGGCCGAGCCTGCCGATGACGCCGGCCCGCTCCTGGACCCACCCGTTCGGACCGTGCACGGAGAACTGGTAGCGGGAGGTACTTCCCGAGGGCAGCGCCCAGGTATCGACGAGGGACTTACCGCCGCCGACCGTGTACGGCCACGGACCATCGCTCCGCGTAGCGGAGGTGACATGGAAGCCGGCCCCGGCCGTGCCGCGATTGGCGAAGGTGAACTGCATCCGGCCGCTCACGACCTTGGTATCCACGGCGAGGTCGTAAGGCAGAGCCCTCGCAGAGCGGGTGCCGGATTCCTGCTGCGGAAGCGCGCCTGTCGCCGGCGGCACGGGATGGTAGGAGGGCGACGTGCTGTGGGGCAACGGCGGCTTGTACGCCGTTGTGCTGGGCAACGTCGGTTTCGCGCTGTTGGCACCGGTGAAGTCGAAGGCCGAGGTGAGGTCGCCGCAGACCGTCCGCCGCCAGTCGGAGACGTTCGGGTTGGTCACGCCGAAGCGCTTCTCGATGAACTGGATGATCGAGGTGTGGTCGAAGGTCTGCGAGCAGATCCAGCCACCGGTGCTCCAGGGCGAGATCGCCAGCATCGGCACCCGCGGGCCTAGCCCGTACGGCAGGTTGGTGTTGTAGCTCGAGCCCGCTCCCCCGGTGTAGATCTCACCGGCGACGCTCGCAGTGGACAGACCTTGGGCGGCAGACGCCGGCGGAAACGGCGGTACCACGTGGTCGTAGAAACCGTCGTTCTCGTCGTACGTGAGCAGCAGCACGGTCTTGCTCCACACCTCCGGGTCGGCGGTGAGTGCGTCGAGGACACCCGACAGGTACCAAGCGCCGTAATTGGCCGGCCAGTTCGGGTGTTCGGTGAAGGCTTCGGGGGCGGCGATCCAGGAGACCTGCGGCAGATTGCCGCCGAGTACGTCGGCCTTGAGCTTGTCGAAGTACCCGTCGCCGGCCTTCGCGTTCGTTCCTGTCCGGGCCTTGTCGTACAAGGGGTTGCCGGGTTGGGCGTTGCGGTACTTGGTGAAGTACAAAAGCGAGTTGTCACCGTAGTTGCCGATGAACGGATCCGAGTCCCAGCCCCAGCCGCCGGCGGCGTTCAGGCCGGAACCGATGTCCTGGTAGACCTTCCAGGACACGCCGCCTTGCTCCAGGACCTCGGGGAAGGTCTTCCAGCCGTAGCCGGCCTCCTCGTTCCCGATCACCGGGCCGCCGCCGGAGCCGTCGTTGCCGACCCAGCCCGTGTACATGTAGTAACGGTTGGGGTCAGTGGCCGACATCATCGAGCAGTGGTAGGCGTCGCAGATGGTGAACGCGTCGGCCAGTGCGTAGTGGAACGGAATGTCGTTGCGGGTCAGATAAGCCATCGTGGTCGTGGTCTTGGCCGGGATCCACTGGTCCCACCTGCCGCCGTTCCAGGCCTTGTGGGTGCCGTTCCAGTCATGGTTCAGATCCTCGATGAAGGTCAGGCCGAGATTGCTCTTGGCCGGCCGGAAGGGAAGCGTCTCGGTGCCGTTGGCAGCCGCCTGATGCCAGACGCTCTTGCCGCTGGGCAACGAGACAGGGTGTGGATCCCCGAAACCGCGGACGCCGCGCAGCGAGCCGAAGTAGTGATCGAAGGAGCGGTTCTCCTGCATCAGTACGACGACGTGCTCGACATCCGCGATCGTGCCGGTACGAGTGGCCGCCGCGATGGCGGCGGCCCTCTCGATCACTCCCGGCAACGCCGTGGCCGCGGCGGCGGCACCGGCCAACTGGAGGAACCTCCGGCGGTTGACGTTGGTCATGCTCATCTCCTCGCGTGGGGGCGGACTGCCGCTTCTTCAGCCGACTTGAGCAAGGTCTCTGCTCATTGTTGAACGAAGAAGCACTTTTTGCGCAGTTATCAACATCGAGTGTCAGCATCATGAAACCGCCCCCGCCCCCTGTCAAGCACTCACTTCCACCCGACCACCCCGGACCAAGCACCCAGCGTCACGTCAAGGTTGCCTGTGCCAGAGGTGGGTACTCGGTACTGATGGGTGACGAACGATTGATCGAGACCGCACGACGTTTGTCGCTGGCGCTCTCAGCCGGCGATCTGGACCAGACGCTGAACAAGATCACCGCGGCCGCGGTCGAAGTGCTCCCTGGTGTCGAGTACGCCAGCATCACCGTTCTGCACGCCGACGGCAGCCTCGAGACGGCGGCGCCGACCGATGACCTGATCGTTGACCTGGACGCGACGCAGTACCGGCTCAAGGAAGGCCCCTGCTACGACGCGGCGACCGACACGGTCCACGTCACCGCGCCCAACCTTGCCGCTGACGAGCGCTTCCCGGCGTACGCCGCCGCCGCGGTGGCGGCCGGCATCCGGGCCCAGGCCGGCATCCGCCTGTTCGACGCTCCCAAGTCCCAAGGCGCGCTCAATCTGTACTCCCGCAACGTCGGAGCCTTCGCGGATTTCGAGGTACTGAGCCGGCTCTTCGCCCATCAGGCCGCGACCGTGATCGAGTACGCCAAAGAGATCCAGAGCCTGCAGGAAGCGATGCACACCCGCACCACCATCGGCCAGGCGGTCGGCATCCTGATGGAGCGGTACAAACTCAACGACCAGCGCGCCTTCGCCTTCCTCGCCCGCCTCTCGCAGCACCGCAACGTCAAACTCCGCCGCATCGCCGAAGAGATCAACGAGACCGTCGACCCCCAGGGTGGCCCCTGAACCACCGCGATCCACAACGCCCTCCAGGCAGGGGTCTCTAGTTGCCGGCCACCATCAGCCAGCTGAGTTGGATGTCGGGTGAGGGGGTCGGGGTGATCGTGACGGTGGCCTTGCCGTCCGGGCCGACGGTGATGTCGCGGTACTCCGCGGCCTCGTTGGAAGCGGTGAAGAGTCGTTCCTGATCCACGACCGCGCCGTTGACCGAGACCTGCGCCGCCCGGTTGGCCCAAGGCCAGGGATCGAAGTAGCCCGCGTGGATGGTGTACGTCCCCGGCTCGAGGCCATCGAAGGTGTAGACGAGCGACTCGTGGTTCTTTGCGTACCGCAACGTGTTGTAGAGGTCGCCGGTCACAGTGCCTGAGGTCGCGCTGGCGCCTGTGTAGCCCCAGGTCTTCCCAGCGGTTGCTCCGGGCTCGAGTTCAGCAGCGCGACTTCGCCGGCGGCTACTCGGGTCAGCGTCTGCCAGTCCGACGTCGCCGCGCCGCCGACTCGAGCGCTGCCGCCCGAACCGCCGGACTCAGGGCCTGCCAGCCTCGTGCGATCGACATCCGACCACCTTCCCGGAACCAGTCGCCCGGCAGAAGACACCGAACACAATCGATCACGACCGTTCCACCTCGAACCCACCACCCGGGACGGCTGCCCCGGGTGGTGGGTCCGGCGGTCAGCTGGACGAAACGGAGTACGAGTTGGTGGTGAAGTTCATCCCGCCGGACGACGAAGTGATCTCGAAGCCGAACTGCACCTCGCCGACAGTCGTGTCACCCATCCAGCCCCTGCCGCGAATCCAGTTCAGGACGGCCTTGATGTCGACCGACCCGGCATTGGTGTTCGAGGTACGGATGAACGAGAAGACCTCGTTGCCGCCGTTGCTGCCGCGATAGATGTCCCAGCTGTGACCACCCACCGAGGCCGTCGCCTGCTTGCTGCCGATCGGGCCGACCGCGCCCTGCTTGTTCATCCACAACATGATCTCGTACGCGTTGTTGCCGGCCCAGATGTCGTACGTCGACGTGTACGCGCCACCGCCCGGCCTCGAGACGTTGAAGTTGCTGGTCAACGAACCGAGCGCACTCACCTGCCGGCCGATGTTACGGGCCGAATGCGGATAGGCCTTCACCCCACCCGTGTTGGGGTGATCCGCCCAGACTCCGAAGTTGCTGTAGGAGTTGGCCCAGATGGTCTGGGCGCCGGCTCCACCGCCCCAGACGTCATTGCGCACGGTGTAGCCACCGTTCGACCAGGAGCCCCACTTGTCCGACGACGACCAGGTCGCCGCATTGGCAGGAGCCGCCGTCACCAGGCCCGCGGTAAGCACTACCAGCACTGCGATTGCTGCCTTGCACCATCTCGCCATTTCCGTTCCTCTCGTCGAGCCCGACCGGCGGCCGGGCCTTGGGCGAACGCAGGGGACAGAATTTTGTCGAAGCGCTTCGAAATCTTCACAGCGAGAAATCGAAGCGCTTCGACGAGTGTGACGACACTGTAGAACGCCGAAGCGGTCCGCGCCAGACCTTGCAGGCGACCGGCCGTGAACCAGCGACTTTGCCGGCCTCGACGCACTATCCTGAAATCGAAGCGCTTCAATTTTCTGAGGCCCGAATCGCGGAGGAAAGCCATCGTCACGATCGCGGACGTCGCCCGCCAGGCCGGGGTGGCCACCAGCACGGTCTCCTATGTTCTCAGCGGCAAGCGATCGATCTCCGGTGCGACGCGCGACCGCGTCCAGGAAGCCGTCCGAGTGCTCGGTTACCGGCCGAACGCCAGCGCCCGCGCGCTCGCCTCGAGCCGGTCGAACGTGCTCGCCCTGGTGATCCCACTGCGCGCCGGCATGCATGTGCCGGTGCTGATGCAGTTCGCCACCGCGGTGGTCACCACCGCCCGCCGGTTCGACCACGACGTCCTGCTGCTGACCGCGGACGAAGGCCGCTCTGGCCTCGAGCGCGTCTCGCAGAGCGCACTCGTCGACGCGCTGGTGGTGATGGACGTGGAGCTCCACGACGAGCGGGTGCCGCTGCTGCGGGAGCTGCCGATGCCGTCGGTGCTGATCGGGATCCCGGCCGACACCGAGGGTCTGACCTGTATCGACCTGGACTTCTTCGCTGCCGCGGAACAGTGCGTCGACCACCTGACCGATCTCGGGCATCGCGAGATCGCCTTGCTCGGAACGCCTTCGGCGGTCTACGAACGCCAGACCGGCTTCGCCGCCCGGACGATGGCGGGTTTCCAGGCCGCGGCCGAGCGGCGAGGAATCCAGGGCATCGAGACTCCCTGCGAGTCCACCTTCGACGCGGTCCTCGGCACCGTCGGCGAACTGCTGCGCGAGCATCCCGGCATCACCGGCCTGGTGGTGCAGAACGAGCCGATCATCGGCCCGCTGCTCGATGTGCTGCGCAGCCTCGGCCGGCGGGTCCCCGAGGACATGTCGCTGCTGGCGATCTGCGCCGACGACGTCGCGGAACGGCAGGTGCCCAAGTTGTCGTCGGTCACCCTTCCGGCCGACGAGATCGGCCAGCAGGCAGTGGAGGCCCTGATCGCCAAGCTCGACGGCAACCAGGCGCCGGCAGTGACGCTGGTGCCCGCGCAGTTGACCGCCCGCGCGAGCACCAGCACCGCACCCTGACCTTCAGTTCCTCACCACCGCCTGAGCACCTGCGGCCAAGACCAGTTGTCCGGTGATCTCGGCGGACGACAGCAGTTCATACCCGGCGATCGGTACGACGGCTTCCGCGTCGCCGTGGTTGATCAAAAAGGTCCAAGTGGTTGCGCCGGATCGTCTTCGGACCATTTCGACCCCGGCAGCCAACTCGGGATCGTCGACCCCTGCCTCGCGAGTCACCTTCGTCACCAGGGACCGGTACGCGTCATCGTCGAGCTGGGTCGACACGTACCAGGCCACGCCATCGCCGTACTGATGTCTGGTGACGGCAGGCGATCCGTCGAGTACGCCCCCGCGGTACCGGTCGACGGCCTCGGCACCGGCCAGCTGCACGTCCTCGCTCCACAGACTCCCCCAGGCACCGGAAGCCAGGCTCACCTCGCTGATCGGGTGAAACTCCTCGACCCGCAACCCGAGGACCTCTGTGAAGGCACCCGGATAGCCGCCGAGCCACACCTGCGCGTCGGCGTTCACGATCCCGCTGAAGTAGGTCACCAGCACGTGCCCACCGCCTTCGACGTACCGGGCGATCGAGGCGGCGGTCTCCTCCGAGACCAGGTAGAGGCTGGGCACGACGACCAGCCGGTACGCCGACAGGTCCGCCGCCGGAGCGGCGAAGTCGACACCGATGCCGGCCGCCCAGAACTGCCTGTGCGCTGCCTCGACCGCGGTGAGGTAGTCGAGGTCGGAGGACGGCAGCTGGGTCGACTGCATCGCCCACCAGGCTTCGGCGTCCCAGAGAATCGCCACCTCGGCCAGGACCGAGCCTCCCTCGATCTCCGCCAGCCGCGGCAGCCGGGAGCCGAACTCGGCAATCTCGGCGAACCGCCTGCTCTGCGCACCGGCGTGCGGCACCATCGCGGAGTGGAACATCTCGGCGCCGCCCCTGGAGGCTCGCCACTGGAAGAACATCGCGCTACGCGATCCGCGGGCGATGTGGGCCAGGCTGTGCCGGGCCATCCGGCCGGGCTCCTTGGTGTGCAGCCGGCCGCCGTCATGCACAGTGCCGGCGGCCTGCTCCATCAACAGCCACGACCGTCCACCGGCCCAGCCGCGAGCCAGGTCCGCGCCGAACGCGGTCTGCTCCTCCGCGCCGATGCCCGCGCTGCCGGGATAGTGGTCGATCGCCACCAGGTCCACCTCGGCTGCCCAGCGGGCATGGTCGACCGGCACCCATCCCCCGAACACGAAGTTCGTGGTGACCGGGAGGTCCGGGGAGAAGCCGCGCAGGATCGCCTTCTGTTCGGAGAACGCGCTGAGCAGTTCGTCCGACCAGAATCGCCGGAAGTCCAACGCCTGCGTCGGATTCACCAAGTACTGCGTGGCCCGCGGCGGCTGGATGTCCTCCCAGTTCGCGTAACCCTGACTCCAGAACGCGGTGGTCCAAGCGGCGTTGAGCCGATCCAGTTCGCCGTACCGGTGCTGCAGCCAACGTCGGAACGCCGCAGCGGCATGGTCGCAGTAGCAAACGGTGCCGTACTCGTTGTGGACGTGCCACATCGCCAGCGCAGGATGCCCTGCGTAGCGTCCGGCCAGCGCCCGCGCGATCCCTGCCGCGGCCTCCCGATAGGCCGGCGCGCAAGCGCAGTACGTATCCCTGCTCCCGTGCATCAGCCGGGAGCCGTCGGGCTTCACCGGCAGGGCATCCGGATGCAGCCGGCTGAACCAGGGTGGCGGTGATGCCGTCGGCGTGGCGAGGTCGACCTGCACCCCACCGTCGTGGAGCAGGTCCATCACCTGGTCGAGCCAGCCGAACTCGTACCGCCCTGGCTCTGGCTCCAGGCTGGACCAGGCGAAGACTCCGACCGTCACCAGGTTCACGCCGGCGCGCTGCATCAGCGCGATGTCTTCCTTCCACACCTCCGGCGACCACTGCTCCGGGTTGTAGTCGCCCCCGAAGTACAGGCCCGTCATATCGGCTCCCCGTAAGGGATCCCGAGACCGTTGGTGGACAGGTAGACCCGCCCGTAGACCCGTGGGTCGCCAGTGATCGCCTCGTTGGTGGAGGCGTACTGATGCCGGTCGTCGTTGATGCGGGTCCAGCTCACGCCGCTGTCGTCCGATCGAAAGATGCCGTCCACTCCACCTACTCTGCCTGAGCTGTAGACCGCCATGCCGGATCGTCCGCGCGCAGCCTTGCCGAACCCGACGGTCTGCGCCTCCTCGATTCCTGTCACCCGCTGATAGCTGAGGCCCTGGTCCACCGAGCGATACAGACCACCGGCACCGGTCGCCAGCCAGCAGTGCCCGGACCGGTCCAGCACCGTTTCGAGCTTGCCGCTACCGGTCGGCAGTCCAGTTGCCGAAGGCAAGAAGTTCACGCCGCCGTCGAGACTCCGGTACGCCGTACCGGTGGCCGGATCGAAGGCGTAGAACAGGCTCGGGTTCACCCGGTCGGCGACCATCGCGACCTGCTGCGGAAGGCCGGCCACTGATGTCCAGGTCGCCCCCCGATCGCGCGAGTAGTGCGGTAGCACGTCACCCGGCACCCAGACGATCGTCCGCGCGTCCGTGCTCACCACGATCTTCCCAGGCTGACTGGAACCGGCCGGCTCGCCCGCGAACGGCTGCCAGCTCGCCCCCGCATCGGTCGAGAAAGCACCGCGTTGAAGACTGCCGCCGTACGCGACCCGAACCACGAATCCCTCGGTCTTCGCCGCGTAGTCGAGGCTCGGCGAGCTCCCGCTGACCGGGTTCGCGGCCTGCCCGTCCGGCGGTACGACGTCCAGCCGGTCGTGGCGGTAAACGCCGATGTCACCGAGCGCGCTGACCAGCGGCGGTCCCCACGGCGGGCTGATCAGGTCGAGGACTGCCGTCTCCTCGAGCCCTTGGGCCCGCACCGACCAGTGCGTACTACGGCCCTGCTCCGCGTTCGTCACGTCGTCGGTTCCGAAGATGGTGGCCCCGGTGACGTACATGACCTTGTCCGAGTCGAACGGGTCGATCGAGATGTCCCCGATCATCCAGCCCAGCTTGGGCGTCTCGTGGAAATCCAGATACGGCGCGCCCGAGGTGTCCAGCACGATCTTCGACCCGATGGAGTGCCACGTCGCTCCCCCGTCGACCGACCGGAACACGTCGTCCACCGGACCCCATCTGCTCATCGTGGAGACCATCACCGTGCCGGGCCGGCGCGGATCGACCGCGAGCCCCGCGTACCCGAACCCTGCCTCGCCGCCGGTGTTCGGGCGCAACGGGGTGATGTCGGTCCAGACGCCGGTCGCAGTATCGAGCTTGTGCACGGCGCCGTTGTACATCTCGTACGGTCCGGGCAGATCGCCGTAGGTCAGGTAGAGCTGCCCGTCGGAGGCGAGCTCGCCGTGATGCGGCATGAGTCCCGTCGGTTGCCCCGGCACGGCCGACCAGGTCTGCCCCGCGTCATCGCTGCGCCACAAGGGATTGGCGGGGTCGGTCGACCCGACGTAGATCGTCCGCGTCGGCCTGCCACGCCGGTCGCCGCACTGATCGAAGAAGACGAAGCCGAGCCCGATCCCCGCAGTACCGGTGGCCGGGAAACTCTCCACCCGTGCCCACGTCTCGCCGCGGTCGGTGCTTCGCCACAGGCCCTGGTTGCGGGTGCCGAAGTACAGGATCCGGCCGTCGCAGGGATCGACCGCGAGCCGCTCGCCCATCGATCGACCCGGCTCGTTGCCGCCCAGCTTGAACGGCAGGTCCGTCCGCCGGAACGTCCTGCCCTGGTCGGTCGAGCGCAGGATCGCCCCGTTGATCGGCGACCACTCGTTCGTATAGGTGCCGACGGCAAGGAAGAGCCGGGACGGATCGGCCGGATCGATCGCCAGGCTCTCGACCCCGGTCAGGCTCCAGTCCCGGAGGCCGACCCAGGCCAGCAACTGCACCCAGCGCTGAGTCCGCGGATCCAGCCGGGCCGCCCCGCCGATGTCTGTCCGGGCATAGACCAGCCCGCGTTGCTTCGGGTGATGGATGATGCCGGTGACGAAGCCGCCGCCGACGATCTCCACGTTCCGCCAGCGATACCCCTCCGACTGCCGGTACCGCGTCGCCGCCGCCGGCTGGGTCGAGGCGGTGACGGCGACGGCCGCCGCGCTGCCCAGGGCCAGGAAGTGTCTGCGTGGAAGATTCATCCCACTCCTTCTGAAGATAGCTATCCCTTGACCGCGCCGATGATGACGCCCTTGGTGAAGTGCTTCTGGATGAACGGGTACACCAGCAGCACGGGGATCACGGCCAGCACGACGATGGCCATCTTGATCGCCAGACCCGGTGCCGGTGCCAGTCCGAGAGCCGGCGACGAGGTGACGCCACCGGCGCCGCTGGGCAGAGCCTGCTGCTGCACGATGTACGTCCGCAGTACGAGCTGCAACGGCCATTTGCTGTTGTCGTTGAGGTAGAGCATCGCGTTGAAGAAGGCGTTCCAGTAGCCGACGGCGTAGAAGAGGCCGACCACGGCGACCACTGCCTTGGACAGCGGCATCACGATCCGCGTCAGCACGGCGAACTCGCCGGCGCCGTCGATCCGGGCACTGTCGATCAGCTCACCGGGAATGCCCATGAAGAAGGCGCGCATCACGATCAGGTTGAAGGCCGAGATCGCGGTGGGCAGGATCAGCGAGCCGTAGCTGTCGATCAGGCCCAGCGAGTTCACCAGCAGATAGCTGGGGATGATCCCGGGCCCGAACAGGAACGTGAGCAGCACGATGAACAGCAACGGCCGGTGCCACAACGATCCCGGCCGCGACAGCCCGTACGCTGCGAGCATGGTGATCAGCAGGCTGAACGCAGTACCGACGGCCGTGATGAGGGCGCTGATCACGAGCGCACGGGTGACCACTCCGCCGGATAGCAACTGGACGTAGGCGGCGATGGTCAGGTCCCGCGGTACTACGACCAGCCCACCCGCGCGGGTGACGGCCTCGGTGGTCGACAGGCTGGTGACGACCACGACGTACAGCGGGAAGGCGACGGCCAGGAAGACCACTGCCAGCACGACCGGCTTGCCTACCCGGCCGACCAGCGTCGGCTCCTCCTCCCAGACCGGCCGTTCCGGGTTGCGTGGTCGCCGGGTCAGGGCGGCGACTGGCTTGACTGCTTGTGAGCTCATGAGCGGGAATACACCCCCTGCTCGCCCACCAAGTGAGCGAATTTGTTGGCGACAAGGACCAGCACGAGGCCGACGACGCCCTTGAACAGACCGGCTGCGGCGCCGTAGCCGAAGTCACCGGCCAGCAGGCCCTCGAAGTACACGTAGGTGTCCAGCACTTCGGCCGCGTCGGCCCCGACGGCGTTGCGTTGCAGGATGAACTGCTCGAAGCCGACCGTGAGGGAGTCACCCAGCCGCAGGATGAGCAGCAGCACGATCACCGGGCGCAGGCCCGGCAGGGTGATGTGCCACAGCCGGCGCCAGCGGTTGGCGCCGTCGGCCGCCGCGGCCTCGTAGAGAGCCGGGTTGATGGTGCTCAGCGCCGCGAGGAACACGATCATGCCCCAGCCCGCGTCCTTCCAGACCGCCTGCGAGGT
The DNA here is from genome assembly GCF_014217565.1 of Kribbella qitaiheensis. NCBI lineage: Bacteria > Bacillati > Actinomycetota > Actinomycetes > Propionibacteriales > Kribbellaceae > Kribbella > Kribbella qitaiheensis. The sequence goes on along the minus strand of NZ_CP043661.1, from coordinate 470,464 downwards.
GACCAGCAGGATGAAGGAGTCGGGCTTCGTCATCAGATCGACGGCCTGGAACCCATGGCCACGCAGGCTTTGGGCGAGCAGACCGGCGCCACCGATCATCTGCTGGAACAGCGATACCACCAGCACCCAGGAAAAGAAGTGCGGCAGGTAGACGACGCCCTGGATGAAGGTCCGGACGCGCACTGACAGCACGCTGTTCAGCAGCAGCGCCAGCAGGATCGGGATGGGGAAGAAGAACACCAGCTGGAAGGCGGTGATCGTCAACGTGTTGAGCAGCGCCTTCCAGAACGCCGCCTCGCTGAACAACCGGCTGAAGTTGGTCAGGCCGATGAACTCGCTGTCGCGGATGCCGACGTACGGCGAGTAGTCCTGGAAGGCGATCACGTTGCCGAGCGTCGGCAGGTAATGGAAGACCAGCAGCAGGACGATCACCGGGGTCACCATCAACAGCAGCGGCCAGTCGCGCCGCAGCCTCAGCCGCCAGTTCGGCCGGCCGGCCCGACGCGGTGGCGCCGGAGCCGGTTTCTGCTCGACCGGTGCGCGGACCTCATCGACCGTTGTCACTGAGCACCTTCGCGTAGAAGTCGCGGCCCTCGTCCCCGCCACCCGAACGCCAGGCCTGGACCGCCGTCTTGAGCTCCGAGACCGGCCGCCGGCCCCGGAGGATGTCCTGCAGCTTGTCGTCGAAGGGCTGGTTCAGAGCGGCCATCTTCGACGGCGCCTCGACCCGGATCCCCTCGAAGGGGTTCTTCTCGAACCGCTTGCAGGACTCGTTCTGCCAGGCGCTCATCGCCTGGACGTAGCCGGGGTACTGGCTCTGGGTGATGACCTCGGGCCGTCCGCCCAGGAAGATGTAGGTGTTGGCGACCTCCTTGGTCCCCAGCGCGGTCAGCTTGGGAGCGCCGGAGCTCTCCTTGATGTAGTGCTTGCCCTCCTGCCCGTAGGCGGCGAGCTGGTACTCCTCGGTGCCGAACGGGGCGGCGGTGTAGTTCAGGACGCCGAGCAGTTCCTTGATGCGCGCCTCACCGAGGCCCTTCTTGACGAAGGTGAAGATGCCCGCCGGGTCGCCGCTCCAGACGATCGCCTCTCCGCCGTCGTGCGCGAACGGCATCACGGCCTGCATGTCGAAGGCGGGGTTGATCGGAAGCTGCCGCTGCAGCGCCTCGGCCCACGATCCCGGACCGTCCTGGTACACCAGGATCTGACCGCCCTCGAAGAGTGGCTTCTGATCGGCGCTCGCGTTGCCGACCACGGTGGGGTGCACGTACCCCGACTGGAACAGCTTGCGGGTGAAGGCCACCGCCTCCTCGAACTCCGGGCTCTCGATCTTGTTGATCAGCTTGCCGCTGGAGTCCTTGCGCCACCCCGCCGGTGCCCGGAACGCCCTGGCCACCTCGTCCATGATCGAGCCGAACGCCCAGCGGTTCGCCTTGGCGTCGGTCAGTTGCTTGCCCAGGGTCAGCAGGTCGTCGGCGCTCTTGGGCGGAGCGGCGCCCAGCTTGGTGAACAGGTCCTTGCGGTAGAACAGCGCCCAGGGCAGCCCGTTGCCCGGGAACGGCACGGCTTTGAGCTGCGAGTTCCAGACCCCGTACGCCCAGGCGCGGGTCGGCAGATTGGCGAGCATCGGGTACGCCGCGGCCTTGTCACCGGCCAGATACGGGGTGAGGTCCTCGAAGAGCTTGTCGACCGCCTGGCCGAACCGGGTCTGGCCGGAGATCTCCCAGCCCGGGATGCAGAGCAGGTCGGGCACGTTGCCGGCCGCGAGCACAGGTCCGAGCTTGTCGCCGTACTCGCCGCCGTTGACCACGTTGAAGCGGACCGGAGCGCCGATCCGCTCGTTGTTCACGTCGAAGTAGGAGTTCTTCCCCAGGCCGGGCGGCAACGGGCCCCACAGCGGCGTCATCGCGCTGACCTCCTTGCCGCTGGTCACCGGCTTGTCCGGCAGCGCCCGGACCAGCTGTGCCGGGTACTTCGTGAACGCCGGATCCGCGCCGTTGAGGCCCGCCAGGTCCGGCTTGACCGGTTCGTAGGCGATGTACTTCGGCAGCAGACCGGTCAGCTTGTCCTCTGTCTCGGCGCGGCCGCCCGCCGAGCTCGCCTTCGAGCCGGAAGAACAACCGGACAGGGTCGCGCCGCCGGCGGCGACCGCGGTACCGGCTCCGAGCAGGGACAGGAAGGTGCGGCGGTTCGTCGAACCGCCTCCAAGTCCGTTCACGATGATTTTCCTTCCAAGCTGGGAACGGGGGCCGTCCCGGAGTAGAGTTAGTTGGGCTGGTAGCCAAACAAATTAGCTCACCCCAGATCGCCCCACAAGGTGTAGAACTGATCCGTCGCCGCATCCCGCGCCGACCGAGCCGAACAGGACGGACCTTGACCACTCACACCGCGGACCACACCGACGTTCGCGCCACCAACCTGGCCGCGGTACTCCGATTCCTGCGCGCCGAGGCCCCTTGCTCCCGGGCGGCGATCGCCACCGGGACCGGGCTGAACAAGGCCACCGTGACGAGCATCGTCGGCGACCTGATCGGCCGGCGGCTGGTCCGGGAGACCGAGCAGACCCAGAACCATGTCGGCCGTCCGGCCACCCTGCTGGTGCTGGACGGTTCGTCGTACGCGGCGATCGGGATGGAGATCAGCGCCCGCGGGCTGACTGCGATCGCCTACGACGCGGCCGGCGATCAACTACTCCGCTGGCACCGCTCCGGCCCGGCTGCTGACGCCGGTCCGGCCAAGGCCATCGCGGCACTGGCCGCGCTGGCTCGCCGCGCGGTCACGGCGGTCCATTCGTCCGGCCGTGACGTGCTCGGCCTGACGGTCGGGGTGCCCGGGCTGATCAACTACGAAGGCACCGTCGTGCTGGCCGCCGGACTGGGCTGGCGAGACGTCGAACTGGGCAAGGACCTGGTGCAGGCGCTCGGCCGGCCGGCCTTCCCGGTGCTGGTCGACAACGACGCCAATCTCGGCGCACTGGCCGAGCATCGCTACGGCCCGCACACCGGTAGCACCAACCTGATCCATCTGACCGGCGACACCGGTGTCGGCGCCGGCGTGATCTGCGACGGCCGCCCGCTGCGCGGCCATCTGGGCTATGTCGGCGAGATCGGCCATCTCCAGATCACGCCGGACGGTCCACTCTGCGGCTGCGGGCGGCATGGCTGCCTGGAGGCGGTCGCCGGTGTTCCCGCGATCCTCGCCCGGCTCGATCCGGCCGGCCTGCCGGACGCCGACCCGCAGGTCGGGACAGAGCAACTGGTCCGCCGCGCCGAGGCCGGCGAGACGGGCACCCTCGAGGTCCTGTCCGAAGCCGGCACGATGCTCGGCCGGGGTGTCTCGGTGCTGGCCAACATCCTCAACCCCGAACTGATCGTCCTCGGCGGTTCGTACGCGGCCCTGGGACGCTGGCTGCTGCCGGCCATCGAGAAGGAGCTCGCCGACGACGCGCTGGCACCCGAGGCAGGCGGCTGTCAGGTCGTCACCTCGACCTTCGGCCACGACGCGACGGCGATCGGCGCCGTCGCCCGCTCCCTGGACAGCCTCGACTCCGGCCGGTTACCGGCCGTCTCCGCACTGAGATCTTGACCGTTGCCGCCGAGGGTGCGACGCTCTCACTCACCCGCTGATCGAAGCGCTTCGATCGCCTGCCGTCCGGCCCGCCCAAACCGCCCGGCACGGTCGTCGAAGCGCTTCGACCCTCCCTCAGCCCGACACCGTCAACCGACGACGACCCCGTTCGGAGTGCGATTCGATGAGCACCTCGCCGCCCAGCCAGGTCCCGCAGCCGTTCCGCGACCCGGCCCGGAAGCTGCCGGAGCGGTTGGGCGACCTGCTCGACCGGCTCAGCCTGCCGGAGAAGCTCGGCCTGCTCCACCAGCATCAGGCGGCCGTTCCGCGGCTGGGCCTGGCCTCGTTCCGGACCGGCACCGAGGCACTGCACGGGGTGGCCTGGCTCGGCCCGGCGACTGTCTTCCCGCAGGCGATCGGGCTGGCCAGCAGCTGGAATCCGGAGCTGGTCCGGGCGGTCGGGTCCGCGGTCGCCGACGAGGTCCGGGTGTTCCATCACCGCGACCCGGTGGGAGTCAGCCTGAACGTCTGGGCGCCCGTGGTGAACCCCCTGCGGGACCCTCGCTGGGGTCGGAACGAAGAGGGCTACTCCGAGGATCCGTGGCTGACCGGCGTACTGGCCGTCGCCTACGGCCGGGGCCTGATCGGCGACGACGAGGCGACACTCAAGACCGCACCGACGCTCAAGCACTTCCTTGCCTACAACAACGAGACCGACCGGTGCACCAGCTCGAGCAACCTGCCGCCCCGGGTCCTGCACGACTACGAACTGCCGGCCTTCCAGGCACCGATCGCGGCCGGCGCGGCCGTCGCGATGATGCCGTCGTACAACCTGGTGAACGGACGGCCGGCCCATCTGAGCCCGCTGATCAACGACGTCGTCCGGACCTGGACCGAGGACGACCTGCTGGTGGTAAGCGATGCCGGCGCACCCGCGAACCTGACCGAGCTCCAGCACTACTTCGACGACGCCGAGACCGCCTACGCGGCCGCGCTCAGGGCCGGGGTGGACAGTTTCACCCAGGACGACAGCGACGCAGGGCCGTCGCTGCGGCACCTGTCCGGCGCACTGGAGCGGGGGCTGCTGACCGAAGCGGACATCGACCAGGCCGTCAGGCATGCTCTGGCCGTGCGGTTCCGGTTGGGTGAGTTCGATCCGGTCGAACTCGATCCGTACGGCTCCCCCGCGGCCGACGTGGTCGGTTGTCCGGCGCACCGGCAGTTGGCACGGGAGGCTGCCCGGCAGTCGATCGTGTTGCTGAAGCACGAATGCCAGGTGCTGCCGCTCAGCGCCGAGACCACCCGACGGGTCGCGATCGTCGGCCCCCTGGCCGATGTGCTCTTCCAGGACTGGTACTCCGGCACCCTTCCGTATCAGGTCACCGCACGGACCGGGCTGACCGAACGGCTCGGACCGGACGCGGTGGACTTCTGTGAAGGTGTGGACCTGATCGAACTGCGGACGAACGACGGCTGTCTGGGCACCGAGGAGGACGGCTCCGTCACGCTGGCGACGTCCGGCGCCTTCGACCTGTTCGACTTCGGCGGCGGCGCCTGGACGCTGCGGTCGGCGAGCACGGGGGCCTACCTCACGGTCGCCGACAACGGTTCGCTGACCGCAGACCATCCCGGGCCGAACAGCTGGGAGGTCAAGGAGACCTTCGAGCTGGTCGCCACCGGCCACACGACCACGGTCCTTCGACACCGCAACAGCGGCAGGTTCGTCACCATCGGTCCCGACGGCCGGGCGATGGCGACGGCGGGGGACGCCGAGGCGGCAACGGCTTTCGAGCTCGTCACCCTGATCGACGGAGCGACCCGTGCAGCCGAGCTCGCGGCGGCCGCCGACGTCGCGATCGTTGTCGTGGGCAACCACCCGCTGGTGAACGGCCGGGAGACCGAGGACCGGGCCTGCCTCGAGCTGCCGGCCGGTCAGGAGCGGCTGCTCCGGGCGGTCCATGCCGCAAACTCCCGGACCGTGCTGGTGATGTCCAGCAGCTACCCGTTCTCGATCGAGTGGGCCGACGAGCACGTGCCGGCAGTGCTCTGGTCGTCCCATGGCGGCCAGGAGTACGGCCATGCGCTGGCCGAGGTGCTGTTCGGGGACTTCGACCCGGTCGGCCGGCTGCCCCAGACGTGGTACCGGTCGACGGCCGATCTGCCCGACCTGTTCGACTACGACATCGTCGGCACCGACGCGACCTACCTGTACTTCCGCGGTACGCCGCTCTACCCGTTCGGCCACGGACTGAGCTACACGACCTTCGCGTACTCCGACCTGCAGCTGAGCACGACCTCCGTCCCGGCTGACGGCGAACTGCTGGTCAGCCTCACCGTGACGAACACCGGGACGCGCGCCGGACGCGAGATCGTCCAGCTTTACAACCATCAGCAACGGTCCCGGGCCAAGCAGCCATTGCGGCAACTGCGGGACTTCCGGCAGGTGTCGTTGGCGGCAGGCGAGAGCTCACTGGTGGAGTTCTCACTGCCCGCGGCCGACCTCGCCTTCTTCGACGTCACCCGCAACCGGCGTTGTGTCGAGACGGCGCGGCACAGCATTCTGGTGGGCCGATCCTGCACGGACATCAGACTGACAGCCGCCTTCGACGTACTGGGTGAGCGGATTCCGCCGCGTGCGGTCTTGTCGATGCCCTTGCAGGCGACGGCGTTCGACGACTACTGCGCGGTGACCCTGACTGATGCCGCGCCCGACCGCGGCGATGCGGTGCGGTCCCTCGAGGACGGCGCCTGGCTGCTGTTCGAGGATGTCGACCTGGCTGACGGGGCCACTCGGTGCACGGCGCTGGTCGCCGCCGAGGACAACGGCGGGACGATCGAGCTCCGGCTCGACGATCCGCTGCACGGCCCTGTCCTGGGCACGCTCCAGGTGCCGTCGACCGGTCATCGGCACAGCTGGGTTGAGAGCGGGACCCCACTGGCCGAAGCTCGCGGGGTCCACGCGGTCTACCTGGTCTTCTCCAGCGCGTCGCTCGCGCTGCGGGAGCTCAGCTTCGAACGGTGACGGTGAATCGGTCGCAGCTGCCTTCAACCACCCGGGCAGCTGCCTCACCGCCGGTCAGCGTCAGCTCGACGACAGCGCGCGTCTCCCCGTTCGGCCCGGGGAGACGAACGCGGCTGACCTGGCCCTCCGACGGGCTGAACCAGCGCAGCTCCACGCCGTCGGACCAGTCGTAGTCGGGCCTGTCGTCGACGGCACCGAAAGGGATCACCGCACCTTGACGAACCAGCACCGGCAGGCTGTCGAAGCCGTAGGTCTGGGTGATCCAGCGACTTCCCGGCACCTGCTCGCCGGTCAGCAGATGCGTCCAGGTCCCCTCGGGCAGGTAGTACCGAACCTCGCCGTCCTTGCTCATCACCGGAGCGACCAGTAGATCCGGGCCGAGCATGTACTGCCGCTCGAGGTACGCCACGCCCGGATCCGTGGGGAACTCCAGCACCATCGGCCGCATCATCGGCGTACCGTCGGTGTGCGCTTCCTCGGCAACCACTGCCAGATAAGGCATCAGGGACAGCTTCAGCTTGGTGAAGCGACGCAGTACGTCGACCGCTTCCTCGTCGAAGGCCCACGGAACCCGGTACGAGCCGGAGCCGTGCAGGCGGGAGTGTGACGAGAGCAGACCGAACGGCACCCACCGTTTGAAGACCGCGGCGTCGGGGGTCCCCTCGAAGCCACCGATGTCGTGGCTCCAGTAGCCGAAGCCGGACGACGCCAGGGACAGGCCGCCCCGCAACGACTCCGCCATCGCCTCGAAGGTCGACTCACAGTCGCCACCCCAGTGCACCGGGAATTGCTGGCCACCGACCGTCGCCGACCGTGCGAACAGGACTGCGTCGCCCGCACCACGGTTGTCGGTGAGCAGGTCGAAGACCGCCTGGTTGTAGAGGTGCGGATAGTAGTTGTGCATCCGCTCCGGATCCGAGCCGTCGAACCAGGCCACGTCCTCGGCCGGGATCCGTTCACCGAAGTCTGTCTTGAAGCAGTCGACGCCGAGGTCGATCAGCGCCTGCAGCTTGGACCGGAACCAGGCGGTCGCGTCGGGATTGGTGAAGTCGACGATCGCCATCCCGGCCTGCCACATGTCCCACTGCCAGACCGAACCATCCGTCCGCTTGAGCAGATAGCCGAGCCGCCGGCCTTCCTCGAACAGAACCGATCGCTGCGCGATGTAGGGGTTGATCCACAGGCTGATCCGCAACCCGCGCTCCTTCAGCCGGCTCAGCATGCCGGCCGGGTCGGGGAACGCGATCGGGTCCCAGACGAAGTCGCACCAGTGGAACTGGCGCATCCAGAAGCAGTCGAAGTGAAAGACGCTGAGCGGCAGGTCGCGGGACGCCATCCCGGCCACGAAACTGCTCGTCGTCTCCTCGGTGTAGTCGGTGGTGAAGGAAGTCGACAGCCACAGGCCCATCGACCAGGCAGGCACCCGGGCCCGGCCGACCCGTCAGCCCGGTGTAGCGGCGCAGCACGTCCTTCGGTTCGGGACCGTCGATGACGTAGTACGTCAGCTCCTGGCCCTCGACGCTGAACTGGTTCCGCGACACCACCTCCGAGCCGACCTCGAAGGAGACTCTGGCCGGGGTGTCCACCAGTACGCCGTACCCGGCGCTGCTGAGGTAGAACGGCACGTTCTTGTAGGCCTGCTCGCTGGAGGTGCCGCCGTCGGCGTTCCAGATGTCGACGACCTGGCCGTTCTTGACCAGCGGCCCGAATCGTTCGCCGAGGCCGTAGACCGTCTCGCCGACGCCGAGCGCGAGCTGCTCGTGCAGGAACTGCCGCCCCCGGTCGTCGGTGATGAGGCCGATACTGCGCGCGGCGGAATCGGTCAGCAGCCGGCCGTCCCGCTCGAACCGCAGGTCCCAGGGTCCGTCCAGCCCGATCACCGCCGTGAGGTTTCCGCTGGTCAACCGCGCGGTCTCCGAGTCCACCTCGATCTTCACCGGGTGGGTCTCTTCGGCGGCCAGCTCGAAGGCCGGCCGCGGCGGCAACCCACCACTGTGATGCTGGATCCGGACGCCGATCACCCCTGCCGCCGGTGAGGTGACCGTGATCGTGAACAGCGGCTGGTTCAAGGTGTCGCCACGACCGACGATCTGCTTCGCGGGGGCGTGGACGACCAGGGATCGCTCCGTGGTCTCCACGCTCTCGACCGCGGCCGGACGCAGCCGGGTCAGCCCCGGACGCAGCTGCCAGTAGCCGTCTGTGAACTTCATCTGGTTGCTCTTTCGAGAGTCGGTGCCGGGTCACTCGACCGCGCCGACGACACCGCGGGTCAGAGTGCGCTGGAGGATTCCGGGCCGATTGTCGAAGCGCTTCGTCGAAGCGTTTCGACACAATTTAGGTCACCGCCTGCGACCGGTCAATACCGCGTACCGCCGGGTCGCGGCAGGCGGCGGTTTCGCTGATTGGAGCTGGGCCCGTTAGGGTCACGCGGGTGTCCATTTTCGATGTCGCCGCTCCTGACCACGATCTTCCGGACGTAGAGGACCGCCCCTGGCGCGAAGTGTCCGATGTCGGCGTGGCCACCGCGCGGATCGAGTGGGCGGGTGCCGCCCGGGAGATGCTGCTCGTCGCGGCCAAGAAGTACCAGGCGCTCGTGCAGCTCAAGGACATCGCCGCCGGCGTACAGGAGCTGACCCGGATCCGGACCAAGCAGCCGACCCGGCAGTGGATCGGTGGCGTGCTCGCCGAGGTCTCCGCGGAGAGCCTGCGTCGTGGTGAGCCGATGCTGTCGGCGCTGTGCGTCAACCCGGACGAGAGTGTCTTCGACGGGTACGCCGCGATCGTGGGTGCGGCGACCGGCACCACTCCCCCGGACCCGGATGCGCACGCTTCGCACGCGCGCCTCGCCAACTACCAGCACTTCGAGGCAGCCGGCCTGCCCGCCGGTGGCGGCAGCGCGATGATCCCGCCGAAGCTCGCCGCCGCCCGCGCGCGAGCCCGCAAGGCCGCGATCGCCGAGCGCCCGATCAACAAGTGCCCCCAGTGCAACCTGCAGACCCCGGCCAACGGCATCTGCGACACCTGCGACTGACCGCGGCTACCGCTTCAGCGGGACCTCGACGGTGAAACGCGGGCGCAAGGACGCGGGACCGAGCAGACCGGACGGGATCGTCTGGCCGTGGCTGTTGGCGCCGGTGTTGGTCCGCGTCCAGGGCGGTTTGTCGGCGTACCCAGGTAGGGTCCTGAGCCGTGGACGTTGGGGAGCGGATTCAGGAACTGGCTGATCAGATCGTCGTACTACGCGACGCCTACTACCGGGGTTCGCCGTCGGTGGCGGACGCGGAGTACGACGTAATCGAGGACGAGCTACGGACGCTGATCGAGGCGAATCCCGAGCTGGCGCCCGACCCGAATCCGCTGGAGCAGGTCGGCGCGCCCGCGGTGCTGCACGCGCCGATCCGGCACTCGCGGCCGATGCTGTCGCTGGAGAAGGCGACCCGCCCCGAACAGGTGGAGGCCTTCTTCAGCCGCTTTCCCGGCCAATCGGTGGTGGTGATGCCGAAGCTGGACGGTCTGTCACTGGCCCTGGTCTACGAGAACGGCAAGCTGGCACGGGCGATCACCCGCGGCGACGGCACGACCGGCGACGACGTGACCCCGCTCGTACGGGCATTGGCCGATGGAGTCCCGGACCGGCTCGATGTGTCGGGCCGCATCGAGGTCCGCGGCGAGGCAGTCATGCTGCGCTCCACCTTCGTTGCCTATAACAACACTCACCCGGACAAGCCCCTGATCAACCCGAGGAACGCCGCCGCCGGCACCCTGCGCGCGAAGGATCCGGCCACTGTTGCCGAGCGGCGCCTCCAGTTCCTCGCCTTCGACCTGCTCAGCGACGCCGACAACACGGACGCCGATCTGGATCGCGCGCTGCAAACGCTCGGGTTCACCGCCGCCGAGATGCGGCATTGCGCTGACGCCGCCGCCGCGCAAGCGGTGATCACCACGATCGAGCAGCAGCGCAACAAGCTCGATTACGACCTGGACGGCGCCGTACTGCGACTGGCCGATCGCGACGCCTTCGCGGCCGCCGGGACCCGGTCCAGCTCGCCGCGCGGCGCGATGGCGTTCAAGTTCGCCGCCGAGGAGAAGACCACCGTGCTGGCCGACGTGGTCTGGGACGTCGGCAAAACCGGCAAGATCGCGCCGGTCGCGTGGCTGGAGCCCGTCTTCGTGGGTGGTACGACGGTCACCCGCGCGACGCTGGCCAACCAGGAAGTGATCCGTGCCCGCGGCATCAAGATCGGCGACACAGTGCTGGTCCGCCGTGCCGGGGACGTGATCCCGTTCGTCGCCGGCGTGCTCGATGCCTCCAAGCGCACCGGTGAGGAGCGAGACATCGTCCCGCCCTCGGTGTGCCCGTCGTGCCAGGAGCCCCTGACCGAGCAAGGCAACAGCCGCGAACTGTTCTGCACCAATGTGGCCTGCCCCGCCCAGACCGTACGGCGACTGATCCACTGGGCGTCCCGGGCTGCCGCCGACATCGACGCCATCGGCGGGGTCTGGATCGAACGGCTGGCCGAGGCGGGAATCCTCGAGCACCCGTCGGACTTCTACCGGCTGACCAAGGAAGGGCTGCTGGAGTTCGACCGTATCGGCGAGATCTCGGCGGCCCGGATGATCGACTCGATCGACACGAGTCGTCAGGTCGGCCTCCGCCGGGCGTTGATCGGCCTCGCGATCCCGATGGCCTCCGAAGGCACCGCGACCAGGGTCTGCCGAGCGGGATTCGGTTCGCTGGAAGAGGTTGCCGACGCGGGCGTCGACGGGCTCGTCGCCGTCGAGGACATCGGGCCGAAGGTCGCCGCCTCACTGATAGAGCACCTCACCCGGCTGCGCCCCGAGCTCGAACGCCTCCGCGCCGCCGGCGTCTCTCTGGACGTCCGCGAAGAAGACCTCCCACCGGTCGTCGCGGCCGGCGCACCGCTGGCAGGCAAGACAGTGGTCGTCACCGGCTCGATCAACGACCCACGCTCCGGCGAGAAGGTCGCCCGGCCAGCCTTCCAGCGACTCTGCGAGAAGGCGGGCGCGACCATCGCCTCGTCCGTCTCGGCCAGCACCGACCTGCTCATCACCGGCGCCGACGTCGGCGCCGCCAAACTCACCAAGGCCGAGAAGTTCGGCGTCACCGTGGTGGACCAGTCCGAGATCTGGCAACAACTCCAGGAAGCCGCCCTACTCCCCCGCTGAGATCCCAGCGGCCCTAGCGGTAGTAAGGTCCGGCACCCGACCACGCTCCAAACGCCCACCCCACCCTCAAAATCGGTTCGGCACCCACAACGGCCCCTCAGGTGGATCGAGCTCAAGAGGCGGCTGCTCCCTCCTCTGGGGGCGGACCTCGGAGACGGGGGGAATCCCAGGATCCGAGAGGGCCGTCCCGACCGACAGGTAATAGCCGGTCCGTCGGATGGGAGCCACGCTCAGCCAGTCGGTATCCAGGGCGATCCCGGCGACCATTACCTGTCAGTCGGGACACCCCCTGCGCAACCAGCCCCTTCCCGACCGAATCCGGCAGGCTCCAGCTGGGTTGGAGCCCAGGGCGCGAACTGAACTCCTGCTGCCGGCGTCCCGCGTTGCTGAGGACGCCCACCTCGGCCATGCCGTCTCAGCCGGGCGAGGACAGGCCAGCACGGGGTGATGGGTACCGCTGCCGACTATCCGTGGCTCGCCATGGTCTCGGTCATGGGGAGGAATGACGGTTGTGCAGGCGTACCGGGCTCTGGCTGAAGGTCGGTGGGAGCGCTCAGGTAGGCCTGCCGGCACCAGTCCGCGACCTCATCGGCGGCGGGCCGGTCCGCTGGGCTCTTCGCGAGCATGCGCATAAGGTAACGCCCGAACCCTCTCTCGAGCCGGGCCGGGCAGGTCGGAGTTCCCGCCAGATGCTGGCGTAGTACGCCGGTCGGGGTGTCTGCGACGAAAGGCGGACCGCCGGTGAGCAACTGGTAGAGCACACAGCCCAGCGAGTAGATGTCAGCAGCCGGGCCGGCCGGCTCGTCCCTCGCCCGCTCCGGGGCGACGTAGTAGCTCGTACCGAGAATCCGCCCGTCGTGGGTCGGTTCACCAGCTGGATCCCCCAGAAAACAAGCGATTCCGAAATCGGCGACCTTGACGGTCCCGTCACCGGCCATCAACAGGTTGCTCGGCTTGATGTCGCGGTGAATCACTCCTTCGCGATGCGCCGCGGACAGTCCGTCGGCGGCCTGCGCGACGATCCGCGCGGCGGCCGGCGGACTGAACGGTCCCGATCGCTGGAGGACCGCCGCCAGAGTGCTCCCGACGACAAGCTCCATCACGAGAAAGAAGCTGCCCTGATGCGGCCCGAAGTCATGAACTCCGACGACATGAGGATTGTTGACCACCGCGGCCGCGTGAGCTTCCCGGTGGAATCTCTCTTCCACCGCGTCGTCGGCCCTGCCTTGCTTGAGCAACTTGACTGCCACCGCCCGGCCGAGGACCTCGTCGGTAGCGCGCCAGACCCTACCCATCCCGCCCTGGCCCACAACGGTTTCGAGCTGGTACCGATCCGCGACTCGCATCGTTACCTCCCGAGAACTGTTGTTTCCTCAGGTACCCAATTGATGCACAGAGCAACAGAACTCGACCGCTTGTGACAATGCCGCGAGCAAACCGAGACCAAATCGAGTCGATCGAAGCGACACTTGGCGTCAGTCGGCCGCGGTGAGGATGGCTGTTAGTGCGGCTTGGATCTCGGTGCGGAGCCAGGTGTGCGCGAGGTCGGTGTCGTAGCGCTGATGCCAGGCGAGGACGGCAGGTAGCGGCTCCAGCTCCAGCGGGATGGTCCGGGTCAGTAGACCGAGCGACTCCACGAAGCTGCGGCTCATTCGTTCGGGGACCACGACCAAGACGTCCGCGGTGCGGGCGAACAGCAGGGCTGCCATCGCTGTGGGGGCGGAACTGACGACTTTGCGACGAAGGTCGAGTGCCTGCAGCACGTCGTCCACCGGGTCGGAAAGCCGGCCGCGTCGCGACACCGTCAGGTGGTCATGCGCGGCATACAACTCGGCCGTGAGGTCGCCGGTCGCGCACGGATGAGCCCGGCGCATGGCGACGACGAGCCGATCGTGGCCTACCGTCGTGTGAGCGATCTCGGGCAAGGCCGGAATGGTCGCGCCGATCTCCAGATCCACCCGGCCGTGGCGCAGGTCGGCCGTATCGGTGGTGGCCTCGGACAGGAACCGCAGCCGGATACCTGGTGCGGTCCGCTGCAGGTCGGAGATCAGCCCGGGCCCGACTGCCGCGGTGACGATGTCGTGCCACTGCATCGTGAAGGTGCGCTCGAGAGTCGCCAGGTCGAGCTCCTGCTCGGCCGACAACACGGCGCGAGCCTCCTGCACCAGAACATGGACCTGCGCCTGAAGCGCCACCGCCCGCGGCGTCGGCGTCATTGTGCGACCGGTCCGGACCATCACCTGATCGTTCATCGCGCGGCGCAGCCGGCCGAGCGTACGACTCATCGCCGGCGGCGAGAGATGGAGCCGCTCCGCCGCACCGGTAACGCTCCCCGCTTCCAGCAACGCGTCGAGGGCGATCAGCAGATTCAGATCCAATTGCATGACGGTAAATCATACATTGCCTAGATTGCACTGGACGTCATCCGAACTCCGAGGTTGGGTTGAGAACACACCACCTGATCTTGGAGAACCTGATGACTGCCGAAACCACGCCGATCCCCGGCCTGACCGAGGACGGCCAGTTGCTCACCGCAACAATCGACGCCGTCCGCACGGCCGGTGAGCGTGTTCGTGAGCAATTCACCGCCGACGCCCGCCCTGCCGACCTGCCTGCGATCTGGGCCGCCCTCGCCGCCAACGACGCGATCTCCAACGCCTACCTGCGCGACGCGCTGCTCGCGGCCCGGCCGGGCGCCGGCTGGGTCGAGGAGGAACTCGACTCCAGCCTGCTCCCCGACGGGGAATGGTGGGTGACCGACCCGGTCGAAGGCAACGTCAACGCAGTCCACGGCCTTCCTGATTGGGCCGTGACCGCGACCCTGATCCGCGACAACCGCCCGGTGCTGGCCGCGGTGCATCTGCCGATGACCGGCGACACCTACACGGCGGTGGCGGGCGGCGGCGCCTTCCAGAACGGCACCCCGCTGAACGTGTCGGCCAAGTCCGACTTGCGCTCGGCGTACGTCGGGACCGGCCAGGCACAGCCGGGTGAGAACGCGGAGACTGTACGCCGGATGGGCGAGTCCACCTCGGCGATGCTCACCGACGGCTTCGTACTGCGAACGTCGGTGCCCGCCACCTTGCAGCTGACCCAGGTCGCGGCCGGCCGGATGGACGTCTTCTGGCAGTTCAGCGAGGTCCGGTCCGGCCTTGTCAGCGGCGCGCTGCTGGTCGCGGAGGCCGGTGGAACGATCACCGACATCCAAGGACGGCCATGGACCCTGGCCAGCGACGACTTCCTCGCCGCGGCACCCGGAGTACACCTGCAAGCCGTCACGACTCTGTCCGCCATCCGATGACCTCAGGGAGAACCACCATGACCATGACCATGACCATGACCACGATCGCCGTTCTCGGATCCGGACGCGTCGGAAGCGGACTGGCCGGAGCCTTCGCCAAAGCCGGCCACACCGTCGTCGTAGGCACCCGGGCCCAAAGCACCTCCGACTGGGCCGGTCCAGGAGTCACGTTCGCCGATCACGCCGCTGCCGTGAGGCAATCCGACATCGTCGTGAACGCAACTCCCGGCGACAGCAGCCTCGCTCGCCTGACCGCACTGCGCGGCGAGCTCGCCGGCAAGATTCTGATCGACCTCGCCAACGCGACCAAGCGGGTCGATGGCAGACCGGGCGAGCTGTGCTACCCGACCGGGAGTCTTGGCGAACTGCTCCAAGAGGCTCTTCCGGACACTCGCGTGGTCAAGGCCCTCAACACGATGCTCTTCAGCGTGATGACCGATCCCCACAGCCTGTCGGTCCCGCCGACCGCATTCCTCTCCGCGGACGACGCATCGGCAAAGGCCGTCGTCCGCGACCTGCTCATCAGCATCGGCTGGCCCGGCGAGTGGATCGAGGATCTCGGATCCATCACCACCGCCAGGGCCACCGAAGCCACCATGCTGCTGGTCACGGCTCTCGTGCAGTCGCGCGGTTTCCGCCCGATCGCCATCACCGCGGCCGGCTGAGCTACCTGGTGCCGGCTTCCGCCACGGACGCTTTCCGCAGTAGCAGGCCGATCGGCAGGATCGTCGTGGTCATCGCCAGCACCCCAGCACCACCGAGCACCGCCACCCAGCCGACCGGCGGCACGTAAGGCAACGCGCTTCCGGTCACGGCATGCACCACCGCGGTCAGGGTCACGGCCGCGATCGCGCCGCCGATCACGAGAGCGACCCCGAGCAGGCCGGCCTGCTCGGCGTTGACCATTCGCTTGACTTGGCGGGTGGTGACGCCGTTGAGGCGCAGTACCGCCAGTTCACGCCGACGCGCCAGCGCCGCCATGATCATGGTGTTCGCGGCGGACAGGGCGGCATAGCCGATCATCACGGCGATGAGCAACTTGTTGAGCCACGCACTGATGGCGAGATCCTTCCCCAGCTCCGCCGTGAGCTGGTCGGTCGGAACCAAGGCCGCGCCCGGAATCCGCGCCACGGCTTTCGCCAGTTCGGCCTCGCTGCCCGACGTCCGGATCAGGACCTGGTCCGGCGTCTGGCCGACGGTCGCCCGGTCCAGGACGAAGTCGCCGAATGCCAAGCCGCGTTCGTAGATCGCGGCGACCCGGAGACGTTCCGGCGTTCCATCGCCGAGCCACACGTCGACGGTGTCCCCCACCTTCCAGTGTTGCGAGGAGGCCTGGATCGAGGAGACCGCGAGACTGTTGCGGTTCACCTCGGCCAGACTGCCCTCCTTGACCTTGAGGTCCATCGTCGCGGCGGCATCGGCAGGATCGATCGCCTGCGCCGGAACCGCCTCGGCGTCTTCGAGAACCTTCACGATCACCGACGTACGCCGTACCGCCGTCGCCGCCTCTACGCCAGAAACGTTGCGGAGCGGCTCCGCGACATTCGCCGGCAGACCAGCCGACGAGACCACGGCGTACTGCGCGAGTGTCCCGGCGCGGACCTGCTGAACGGTCTGCCGCTCCAGGTTGTCCTGCAGGAACCACACGGATCCACCGAACCCGACAGCCAGAACCAGTGCCGTCAGCACGATCGCCATCCCCCGCGCGTTCGCGGTCAGGTTCTTCGAGGCGAGATACCCGCTGTTGCCCCAACCCGCGCGCAGGACCGGACCAAGCAATCTGGCGGCGGACGTGTTGATCCACGGAGCCAGCAGAGCGACAGCGATGACGAAGAGATAGAGCATGCCCATCGCGCCGGCGAGTGCCGCCTGCCCACCAGCGCCCAAGGCCACAGCGCTGGACGAGATGGCACCGACGAGAGATGCAAGGCCGAAGCCGAGACGCACCTTGCCACTGCGCGCCGGCTCGATCGCCGCATCGGCCAGTGCCTCGACCGGCCGGATCCCCGAAACCCGGCGAGCTGCCAGCAAGGCCGCGACCACCGCGAGCAGCATGATGATCAAGACGGCGGCCGGTGCTGCCAGGACGCCGACAGCCATCGGATAGCCGGTCGGCACGAAGTCCCTCGCGATGAGCTGATCTCCCAGCCACCGGCTCGCCAGCAATCCGGTCGGGACGCCGATCACCGAGCCGGCGAGGCCGATCACGGCCGCTTCGGCCATCAACATTCGCCGTAGCTGCCAAGGCGTGGCACCAGTTGCCCTCAGCAACGCCAGCTCGCGCCGCCGGCTCCGGATCGACAGGCCTACCGTGCCCGCGACCACGAAGACGATCAGCAGCACGATGTAGCCACCGAGCGCGGCACCGACCTGGACCAGGAAACCGCGCGCCGCGGCGATATCAGAGCGTTCGACCAGCCCACGATCGGCACCGGCGTACGCCTTCGCGGACACCGATGCGGCAAGCTTCTCGACGGCCGACGCAACGGCCGCCCGATCCGCACCGGCTGCCTCCACAATCCCGACGACCTCCACCTGACCGGGATGCGGTGCCAGCGCCGCCGTACGGGCATCGGTGAGGTACACCGCGTTCTCAAGCCCCTCAGCGATCCCGCTGACGGTGAATTCGTGCGCAACGCCGCCGATCACGAGCTCTGTCTGTCGACCTACCTGCGATGAGCCGTCGGTCGCGAGCTTCGCGCTCACGACGAGCTGGTCGTCAGCTACCGGCTTGCCGCCGGCAACGAGCTTGTACGGCGCCAACGCGGCGGCGCTCCAGCTGTGACCGGCCACCGGGCGGTTTCCCGCAGCCGAGGCGACGGCCGGAATCGACTGATCGGCGACGACCACGGAGACCCCAGGCACCTGCCGAAGCTGATCGACCAGGCTTTCCGGCACCGTGCCTGACTCGGGGAGACGAACCGTCGCCGTGTAGGGGTCGCCCCCGAATTCCTTGCCGGTGAAGGTGATGTCGCGCTTGGCGACGACGAGATCGGCACCTCCGTAGAGCTGCGGTTCCGGCCGATGCCGGAGTCCGGACTCCACCAGCGCGCCCGTCCCCGTCAGGATCATGACGCCGGCGGCGAGGGCGATCAGGGTGGCGAGGATGCTGCCCGGCCGATGCCGGACCAGACGCAGTGCGAGCCCGGTCATGCCTGTCCCCCTGTGTCAGCAGAGATGCGGCCATCGGCGAGCACCATCACCCGGTCCGCGTACGACGCTGCCACCTGGTCGTGAGTGACCATGATGATCGTCTGTCCGTGGTCGTCGACGATCGACTTCAGCAGTACGAGTACGTCGGCGGCGGTCTGTCCGTCGAGGGCTCCCGTCGGCTCGTCCGCAAAGACCACGGTCGGGCGCATCGCCAGCGCCCGGGCGATCGCGACCCGTTGCTGCTGCCCACCGGACAACTCGGCCGGACGATGACGCAGGCGTCCTCCGACCCCGACCCGATCGACGACCTCGGCCAGCCAGCGGCGATCAGGCCGTACGCCGGACAGCCGGAGCGGCAGCGTGATGTTCTCCTCGACGGTGAGCGCGCCGACCAGATTGAACGCCTGGAACACGAATCCGATCTTGGTCCGGCGCAACCGGGTGAGCTGGCTCTCCGACAGCCGGGACAGCTCGCTGTCGCCGATCCAGACTCGTCCGGAGGTCGGCCGGTCCAATCCGGCCGCCGTCTGCAGGAGGGTGCTCTTGCCCGACCCCGACCGGCCCATCACGGCGGTGAACGTGCCGCTACCGAAGGCCGCATCGACCCCGGCGAGAGCCGTAACCGGCTGATCGCCACCCTCGTAGATCCGGGTGAGGTGCTCCACCCGTACCGCCGCGACGCCGTTCGGCGCCGCTACTCGGGCCGGCTGGAGGCCTGGATCCATGGTTACCGACATCGGCTTGCCTTTCGGTCTTCGCGCATGCTGAGTGGATACCCACAACGCTACGAAGACCGGACCGCCGCCGACATCCCACCAACTGGCGACTCGGTGGTACAGCAGGCACTACCTTCGCTGCACTCCGTCGAGATAACGCAGCACCGCCGCGACCCTACGATCAGCCTGATCGTCCGGCGACAGCTCCAGCTTCGCGAAGATGCTGCGGATGTGCTTGTGGACGGCGCCCTCGGTGATCACCAGCCGCTCGGCGATCACCACGTTGCCGAGTCCTTCGGCCATCAGTGCCAGCACATCGCGCTCGCGGGGGCTCAATCGCTCGAGCGTGTGGTCCTGACGAGGCCGGGACAGCAACTGCCGCACCACGTCGGGGTCGAACGCCGTCCCGCCGGCCACGACGCGCTGCAAGGCGTCCAGGAATTCGTCCACCCGCCCCACTCGCTCTTTGAGCAGATATCCGAGGCGGCCGGCCCCACCCGCCAGCAGGTCGGTCGCGAACGCCTGCTCGACGTACGCCGACAGCACCAGCACCGCCAACCCCGGTTGACGACGGCGAGCCTCGACCGCGGCGCGGATCCCCTCATCGGTATGGGTCGGTGGCATCCGGACATCGACGATGGCGACATCTGGACGATGCTCGTCGATCGCGGCCAGGAAGGGCTCGACGGAGTCCGTCGTCGCCACCACGTCAAGAGACTCGGCCCGCAGCAACTGTGCCAGTCCCTCTCGGAGCAGCGCGTCGTCCTCGGCGATCACTATCCGCATGGCAACTCCACTTCGATGATCGTCGGGCCGCCGGCCGGACTGGTGAGGGTCAGCCGGCCGTCGAAGGCCTCGACCCGGCGGCGGATCCCGGTCAGCCCGGTCCCCGCGTCCGCATCGGCTCCACCCCGGCCGTCGTCCTGGATGCGCAGGCTCAACTTGTTGCCCTCCTGACGAAGCACGACCCCGGCGCTGGTGGCTCCACTGTGTTTGGTGACGTTGGTCAACGCCTCCGCGACCACGAAATACGCCGTCGCCTCCACCGAGGCCGCGCATCGCGCGGTGACGTCGATCTCCAGGTCGCACGGGACACCAAAGCTACTGACGAGGTTCGTGAGCGCGCCGGCGAGTCCGCGATCCTCGAGTACCGGCGGAAGGATGCCGCGGGCAACCATTCGCAACCCGGCAAGCGCCTGCTCGGCGGCACCCTGCGCCTTCGCCAAGGCCGCATCCGCAGTTGCGGGATCCCGGGCAAGAGCGCGCCGCGCTGCTCCGAGAAAGACGCTCACAGCGACCAGGCGGTCAGTCGGGCCCGCTCCCGGTCCGCGATCGCGCGCGTCGCCTGCAAAGCGGAGGGGATCAGGAAATAGCCGATGCCGACAAGGCAGCTCGCGGCGACGATCAGCGTCCATACCAGTGCGGCCAAGGCCAGCAGCGCAGTACCCAGCCACCTACCAGGTGCTCGAGCGCATCGACCGCCGGCCCGAGCCGGGACAGCAGAAAACGCCTGCGCGGACGCCGGTCGTACTCCTCGACGGACATGCCACCTCCTCGTGAAGAACGTAAGGCACCGAGGATCGGTCCGACAGTTGGCGCGCCAAAGAGTACAGCCTGCTGTACTCCGGTCCGCCTGGCTGCTGGATGGTTCGGCGGCGGCGCCGTCCCTAGCGTTGGTGACATCCACAACGTCGCTGAAGGAGCAGTCATGGCCGACCGGTATCGCATCTCGAACACAGTCGAGCAGAACACCACCGCTCGACCTCAGAAGGCTCGGGGCTCGGCCCTTCGAACCGCGCTCTGGCTGGGGCTGTTCGTCAGTGGCGCGGCCTGATCGTGCAGAAGGTGACCGGCCGCCCGATCGGTGAGGAGATCACCCGCCGGGTGATCGAGCGCGCGGGCTCCGCGACACCTATTGGCCGGCCCTCGGCGACCAGCGGATCCTCGGCCCGCACCCGCACGGCTACTACAAGACCACCCCGGACGGCAAGGAAACCGACGTCACCGAGCTCGACCCGTCCCTCGGCTGGTCCGCCGGCCAGATGATCAGCACCCCCGCCGACCTGAACCGCTTCTTCACCGCGCTCATCGGTGGCAAGCTCCTCAAGCCCGCACAGCTGAAGGAGATGCTGACCACGGTCGACGCCCCCGACTTCGACGTCGTCGGCGGCTCCAGGTACGGCCTCGGAATCGCACAGCTCAAGCTCTCCTGCGGCGGCACCGCCTGGACCCACGGCGGCGACATCTTCGGCTTCGAGACCCGCAATGCCGTCACCACCGACGGCCGCGAAGCCGCCCTCGCGGTCACCGCGATGCCGACCACCATCGAGGACGCCAGGCGAGTAGCGAAGTCCCTGGACACCGCTCTGTGCAGCTGACCTCGATCCATCGACAGGATCAGTCCTCCGCCATGACGCGGAGGACGATCTTGCCGGTGGCTTGGTTGGTTTCACCGCGTCGGTGTGCTGCCGCTGTCTCGGCCAACGGGAACACCGAGTCGATCTCGACGCGCAGCTTGCCTTGGTCGACGAGCTCGGTGATCGCGGTGAGGGCCAGCCGGTCGGGCTCCACCAGAGTGAACTCGGCGTGGATTCCCCGCCGCCGCGCCTCTGCCGCGGCCGCCTCGTCAACGGGGAGGATGGAGACGAGCGAACCGCCGTCCTTGATCACTTCGAGCGAGCGGAGACTGGTGTCGCCCGCGATCGGGTCGAAGACCACGTCGACCGGCCGCGTTCGTAGTACGTCGGCGAAGTCTTCGTTGCGGTAGTCGATCACCTCGTCAGCTCCGAGCGAGCGGACGAACTCATGCTTGGGTGCACTCGCGGTGCCGATGACATACGCGCCGAGGCTCTTGGCGATCTGCACCGCCAGGTGACCGACGCCGCCGGCCGCCGCATGCACCAGCACCCGTTGCCCCGAGCGCAGTTGCCCGGTCTCGACCAGGCCCTGCCACGCAGTCAACGCGGCCAACGGCAGTCCCGCGGCCTGCTCGAAACTCAGCGCCTTCGGCTTGCGCACGAACTGTCGCGACTGGGCGACGACGTACTGCGCGTAGCCGCCGGGCAGCAGCGGGAACTTCGGCATCCCCAGGACCTCGTCGCCCACCCGTAACCAGGTCACACCGAATCCGACTTCCTCGATGACGCCGGCCACGTCGTAGCCCAGGATCGCCGGGAAGGCCTCGTCGCCGTTGTCGGTGCGGGATTTCCAGTCGGTGGGATTCACTCCGGCCGCGTGCACCCGGACGAGGATCTCGGTCAGGCCAGGTGTTGGCCGCTCCACCTCCCGCAGTTCGAGGACTTCAGGTCCACCACTGCGCTCGGCGACCACGGCGAGCATCATCTTCTCGTTCATTGACATGCCTCGAAGTCTTCCGCGCCGTTTGGGGCTTGCCTACTGGCCTGATGGACATCATGTGCAACTATCGGGCCATGTCTCGATCAGCTGTTCATCGCGTCGCCGTCCTGGCGTTGCCCGGCGTCGTCCCCTTCGAGCTGGCCATCCCGTCGCGGATCTTCGGCGGCGCCTTCGCAGCGGAGAACCCGCTGTACGAGGTGGTGACGTGCACGATGGACGGCTTACCCGTGCAGACCTCCGAGGACTACGCCATCAGCGTCCAGTACGACGCTTCGGTGCTCGCCACTGCCGACTCCGTCGTGATCCCTCCCTCGGACCTGCTCGAGGAGATCGTCGACAACAACGGCCTTCTCGACGACGCCGTCCTGCGCGCCCTCAAGGAGATCCGGCCCGGGACCCGGCTGCTGGCGATCTGCACGGGCGCCTTCGTACTCGCCGCCGCGGGGCTCCTCGACGGCCGACCAGTTGCTACTCATTGGGCCGAAGCGGAGCAGCTCCAGCAACTGTTCCCCGCAGTACGGGTTGATCCTGTCGTGCTCTACATCGACGACGGCGACATACTCACCTCGGCAGGAGTGGCTGCCGGCATCGACCTGTGCCTCCACGTCGTCCGCCGCGACCACGGCAGCGCGGTGGCCAGTTCGGTCGCCCGCGCGTGCGTCGTACCGCCGCGACGCGACGGCGGGCAAGCGCAGTACGTGCGGCGCCCGATCCCGCCCGTACAAGACGGCGGTACTGCGGCCACTCGCGCGTGGGCTGCCGAGCAGCTCGGCCGTCCACTCAGTCTCGTCGAGCTTGCCGAGCACGCGCGAATGAGTGTGCGGACCTTCACTCGCAGGTTCCGCGCCGAGACCGGGGTAAGCCTCGGGACCTGGCTGGCCATGCAGCGACTGGACTATGCCCGGCAACTGCTGGAGGACACAGATCTGACAGTCGACCAGATCGCCGGGCGAGCCGGCTTGGGCAGCGGGACCAACCTGCGACAGCAGTTGCGGGACACCGCCGGCGTCTCACCGACCGCCTACCGGCGAATGTTCCGAAGCGAGCGCAGCACCAGCCGGTGAATGGCTAGAGCTGGTGCAGCTTGTCGAAGGGCGAAAGGACGCGCAGTAGCTTGCCGCCGCCGAGGTCGACAACTACCGCGTGAGTGCCCTCGACCGCAGTGATCCGGCCCATCCCCTCTTTGTCGTGGGAGACCCGGTCACCTTCTTCGAACGTCTTGATCGGGTCGGGCACCCTGGGCTTGAAGGGACTCGTTGACAAGTGACGACGCGTCGTCGCGCGGGAAGGCTCCATCAACCCCAGTATGCTCCCAATTTCGTCCAGACGCCCATCCAAGGCCGTCGGACTATTTCTTCCCGGGGAGCAGGCCGCGTTCGGAGAAGACCTTCTTGGCCACGAAGGTGGCGTTGAGTGCCTTGGGCATCCCGCAGTACACGGCCGAATGCAGCAGCGCCTCCACGATCTCCTCGCAGGTCAGGCCGACATTCAGGGCCGCATTGATGTGTACGTCGAGTTGCGGCTCGCAACCACCGAGAGCGGTGAGCATGCCGAGAGTGACGAGCTGGCGGTCGCGCGGTGCCAGTCCGGGGCGGTCATAGATGTCACCGAACGCCCAGGCGACGACCTGGTGACCGAGCTCGGGTGAGATGTCCGCCAGCGAGTCGACGACCTTCCGGCCGGCCTCGCCGTCGATCCTGGTCAGGACCTCCAGGCCGCGCTCGAAGCGGTCGCTCCGGGTCTCGGCGTGGTCAGTGGCGGTGGTGACGCTCATTCTTGGTCCGTCTCTTGCTGCTTCGACCGCAGCTGTTCGTAGTGGTTGATCTTCTCGTCCACCGCGCCCGCATCGGCCAGCAGAGCAGCGATGCGCTCACCTAGTGCGACGCGATGCTCACGCAGCATCACCAATCGGTCACCGACCGAGGTATCCCCCATCGCCCTCAGTTGCGCGAACCGCTGCATCTCGGCAATGGACATCCCGGTCTCCCGCAGCCTGAGGAGAAACTCCAGCCAGGCCAGATCCGAGGCGGCGTACCGGCGCTGGTTGCCCGTGTTGCGTCCGACTCGCTCGATCAGGCCGGCCTTCTCGTAGTACCGGAGCGTGTCCGCCGACAGCCCGGTCCGCTCGGCAACCTGTGCGATCGTCAGAGTCGGCGGCTCGTCGGCCAGGGCGCGTTTCGTAGTCACCAGAAGACCGTAAAACTTGGAGCACACTCCAAGTCAACCTTCGCTCGGGGAGTCGCGATGTCAGATCTGCTCGACGTACTCGCGGAGCAGGAGTACGAGTGGGACGACCACGACTCGTTGCGGCTCGACGAGCGCTACAGAGCGCGTCACCTTCCACTGCTGACCGACCGGCCTCGCGGTCCGCTCGGGCCGGATCCCGGACCGGGTGAATTCTGGCCACCTGTGCACTCACTGGTCCTCCCCCTTGCCGACCCGCGACCGGAGGCCTTCCTGAAGGCCCTGGCGGGTTCACGCCTGGCCGGACTGATCTGGTGGCGCGGACTCGAACTGAGAGCCGACCGGCTCCACGCCACCCTGGTACACGGCAGCGATGAGCCGCGGCAGCTCGACGCACCGATCGATCTCGTCATCCGCGGCCCCTGGATCGGCCGCTACAACATCGGCCGGATCTACCTCCCGGTCGAACCGGCGGACGAACAAGCCGCACTCGCCCTCGCCGTAGAACGCCCACTCCTGGCCGGCTACCTCCAACTGACCGAAGACGTAACCGGCGACGCCTACGCCGAGCTCCGCGACCTCGTAGCAACCTTCCGAACCCTCCGAATGCCCACGCGAGTCCACCGCCTCCACGTCTTGGAGACAATGGACGACCTAGCCCTGAGATCCCGCGTCCTCATAGCGTGATGCCGGGTGTATCGAGACGATGGTGGAGGTCGGGATGCGGTTGGAGCTTGCGAGGATTCTCGGTGCTCGTGACCAGATCGATCCGGTGTTCCTGAACACCCCGCAGTACGAATGCGAACCCTTGGGCGACGTGCTTGGTTGCCGGCTGATCCTGAAGGTCGAGACGCTCAATCCCGTTCGCTCCTTCAAAGGACGCGGGACCGAGACCGTTCTCAGCAGGCTGGAAGGCGATGCGGACGCCGCCGTCTGTGCGAGCGCCGGGAACCTTGGCCAGGCGCTCGCGTACAGCGGCCGGCGGCGTGGCATCGGCGTCGCGGTGGTCGCCTCCTCGGCCGCCAATCCGCTGAAGCTCGAGCGGATGAAAGCCCTTGGCGCCACCGTGATCCTGGTCGACGGGGAGATCGAGGCCGCCCTTGAAACCGCCACCCGGTACGCCGCCGAGACCGGTGCGTTCCTGGTCGAGGACAGCAGGGACATCGGGACCTGCGAAGGAGCCGCGACGATCGGGGTCGAACTCGCCGAGTCGCCCGTCGAGCTCGACTCCGTACTGATCTCGCTGGGTGCCGGCGCGATGGCATCCGGCGTGGGCTTCGCGCTCAAGAGTCTGCGGAAGACCACCGAGGTCATCTGCGTCCAGCCTGAGAACGCGCCGGCGATGACGCTGGCCTTGCGCGCCGGTCACCCGGTCGAGGTCGGCGCCCCCGGCACCATCGCCGACGGGGTCGCCGGCCGGTACGTGATCCCCGAAGTACTCGACGATCTTTCGTCGATCGCGGACGACGCGGTCCTGGTCAGCGAGGCAGCCATTGTCGAAGCGATGCGTCTTCTTCATGTTCACGCCGGGCTGGTGGTCGAACCAGCCGCAGCACTGGGAGTCGCCTCAATCCTGGAAGGACAGGGACGATTCGACGGCAGGACCGTCGCAACCATCCTCTGCGGAAGCAACGTGACCCCCGAAGCCTTCAATCGCTGGACTCACGTGCCGATCAGCGCGCCTGACACGGTTGGCTCAA
This sequence comes from Kribbella qitaiheensis, assembly GCF_014217565.1. Classification (NCBI taxonomy): domain Bacteria; kingdom Bacillati; phylum Actinomycetota; class Actinomycetes; order Propionibacteriales; family Kribbellaceae; genus Kribbella; species Kribbella qitaiheensis. Next base: position 444,280 of record NZ_CP043661.1, on the reverse strand, counting down.
GGTAGGGGGTGATGTTTTGTAGGGCTCTGGTGACGTAGTCGTCTTTTTCGCCTACTGGGGCTACGTAGTGCATCGCTTCCTTGGCGGCTTCGAGGCTGTGGAGGCGGGCGATGATCCAGGTGGCAAGGTAGGTGGATGCCAGGCAGCCGCCGGCGGTGGCGAGGTTGCCGCGGGCGAAGAACGGCTGGTTGAGGACCTCGACGCCGGCAGCCACGACCCACGGCTTGGTAGTGAGATCCGTGCAGGCGGGCACGTCCTTCAGGTGCCCGAGCCTGGCCAGGACCAGCGCGCCGGAACACTGCGCGGCCAGCAGTTGCCGGGTGGGATCCAGCCTGCCCAGTGTGTTCATGATGGCGGGGTCCTCGACCACTTCGCGGGTCTTGATACCACTACCTACGATGACAGCGTCGGCGGTGCAGGCCTCATCCAGATCGATCATGGCGTCGATGGTGACGCCGTTCATCGAACACACCCGCGGCGTCGGGGCGGCGATCGAGACCCGCCAGCCAGGCGCGCTGACGCGGTTCAGAATGCCGAGGGCGATGAGCGAGTCGAGTTCGTTGTAGCCGTCGAAGGTCAGGATCGCGAGGTGCATGCCGGGCTCCTTTTCGGTCACCGCAGGCTAGAGCCGTCGATCCATGACAGTCGAAGAATTGTCCTGCATACAATGCGGGCGTGAGGGTGCCGAAGTACAAGGCTGTGGTCGACTCGCTCGCTGCGCAGATTCGCGCCGGCCGGTGGCCGGCCGGGCATCGCCTCCCCACCCACCGGAGCCTCGCCGCCGACGAGAGCATCGCGGTCGCGACGGCGTCCCGGGTGTACGCCGAACTCGAAGCCATGGGCCTGGTCAGTTCCGAGCAGGGCCGGGGCACGTTCGTGCGCGACCTTGCCGCCACTGCCGGCGACGGGACCGATCAAAGGGCAGTGGCCGTCGACGCCATCGATCTGAGCTTCAACTCCCCCTCGGTTCCCGGGCAGGCCGATCTGCTGCGGGAGGCGTTGCGAAATCTCGCCGGAGCCGGCGACCTCGATGCGCTGCTGCGCTATCAGCCGCATCGTGGGCGTGCGCAGGACCGGGCCGCGGTCGCCCGTCACTTGCACAGACGGGGACTTGATGTCGGCCAGGAACGAGTTCTGATCGTCAGTGGCGCCCAGCACGGTCTGGCAGTGACAGCGATGGCCCTGTTCCAGCCGGGTGATGTGATCGCCGTAGACGCGGTCACGTATCCCGGGTTCATCGTGCTCGCTCGCACGCTAGGGCTGGAGTTGGCCCCCCTGCCGGTGACCGGGTCCGGGCCCGATCTCGACGCGCTCGAACAGTTGTGCCGGCGACGCCGGGTCCGCGCCGTCTATGCGATGCCGACCCTGCACAATCCACTCGGTTGGGTGTACGACGCCTTCCAGCGGGCGCGGCTCGTCTCGATTGCCAACCGGTACGGCGTATCGATCGTCGAGGATGCCTCGTATGCCTACTTGATCGACGACGCACCACCACCGCTGGCGACGCTCGCCCCCGACCTCACGGTCTACGTGTCGGGCCTTTCGAAAAGCGTCGCACCCGGTCTCCGGGTCGGCTTCATCGCCGCACCGGTGGAACTCGTACCGGCACTCGAGCGCGTCATCCGGGCAACGACCTGGCACGTCCCTGGCGTGACAACAGCGATCGCCTGCCGGTGGCTGGACGACGGGACGGTCGACCGCCTCGAAATGGCGAAGCGCAACGACGCCCGCCTACGGCAATCCATCGCCTCCGAGGTGCTGGCCGGGCTGCCCTTTGCCGGGCATCCGTCGTCGTACCTCGTTTGGTTGCCGTTGGCCCCTGATGCGCGCCCGGACCGGATCGCGGCAACGCTGGCTGACCAAGGGATCGCGGTCTCCACCGCCGAACCATTCGCAACCACACCGACGGTGCCGCATGCGCTCCGCCTGGCTCTCGGCTCGGTCACACTGCCCGACCTCCGCGACGCGCTGCAGGCAGTGCGCCACGAGGTCGACCACGACCCCTTCCGCTGACAACGGTGTGGAGGAGTCTCGACGGATCAGTCAGTTGATCGGCGACGACTGGCTGCGGATGGTGGAGGCGCGGTGGACTCTCGGAAGATGAGGCGGTTGATGGTCCGGTTGGGTGGCTCCGGGACCGGCTGGCCGTGGATCTCGGCGAGGAGACGGGTGATCGCATAGCGACCCCGCGCCTCTCGGTCGACCGCGACCGTCGACAGCGAGGGCGTCGAGAACCTGCCATGTTCCTCGTCGTCCCAGCCGAAGACGCTGAGATCGCGCGGCACCTCCCACCCGCGCGAGCACGCACCGCGGATCACCCCCAGGGCGACACCGTCGTTGCCTGCCACAACGGCGGTGACCCCGCAGTCGTCCGGCAGGCTGGTGATCGCGTCGAAGCCGGACTGGGCCGACCAATCACCGTCGACGGCGCCGGCCGATCGCAACCCGAGGTCCTCGATCGTCTCCAGGTACACGCTCTTGCGGTTACGGGCCGAGGCATGGGTCTGCGCACCGGCCACGTGGAAGAACGTCCGGTGCCCCAATGAGCTCAGGTATTCGATGATCTCGCGCACCTGCGAGGCGTCGGCCAGCTCGCCAAGACCACGCAGATGATCATCGTAGATATCGCTCTCGACAATTGGCACCCGGCGCGATCTTTTACCTTTCAGATCAATGGAAGAAATAGCAAGAATTCCTTCGACCTGACCGGATTCGGCCAATTCATCGATGCGTTCCGCACGCACCCGGGCGCCACCTTCGATACTGACGACCTCGACCTGATATCCCGCACGATGTGCCGTTTCGAACGCTGCCGCGAGCAATCTTCCCGGAAAGTACGGACCGGCCGCAAGAACTATCGCGAGGCGGTTGGTCCGCCGGGTCCGCATCGAGCGTGCGACCAGGTTCGGGCGATAGCCGAGGGTCTTGACCGCGAACTCGACCTTGACCCTGGTCTTCGGTTTCAGGCTGTCCTTGTCCTGCAGATAACGGGAAACCGTCGTGTGCGATACACCGGCCAGACTCGCCACTTGATGAATGGTCGCCGGCCGTTTCGGCTCTGCTTCTGCCACGTGTCCCTCCTCGCGCCCAGCCGTTCACGCGGCGGCGTACGAAGGCTAGCACCGACCCCGCCCGGGCGGCCGCCGAATCCCCGACGAGAGGTTGACACCCTCTACGGGCTGCGGTTAGCTACCGGCTCAGAAGTGGATCGATCACTTTTTTTGGGATGACCAAAGGAGTGCCTGTGACCGATGGTGACATTGTTCCCCCGCCCCACGCCAAACCATCGATTATCAATCGCCTACGGCGCGACTACCCGGTCTCCAAGGAGGCCAGGATCTCCGTCATCGCGCCGCCGAAGCACGACGGCTCGGGGCAGGGCCGGGTCTGGATGGGCGCTCCGGCTCTCGGCTTACCGCGATCAGCAAGAAGTCCGAGGGCCGGGTCGAGGCGCTGCTGTCGTACCTGAACTTCCTCGCGACGCCGTTCGGCACCACGGAGTACCTTTTCCGCAAGTTCGGTCTGCCGGGCGTCCATCACACTGCTGTCGATGGCAATCCGGTGCTCAACGACCGGGGGTTCTGCGAGACCCAGCTCGGCCTGATGTACCAGGCGGACGCCCCCTGGACCATCTTCCTGCCGGAGAAGGAGGGTAACAGCGAGGCGGAGTTCAACGCCATGAAGCAGACCGTCCCCACCGCCCTGACCGACCCGGTCGCGGGCATGTACTCCGAGACCAACGTCCGGAAAGGACCGCAGCTCACCGACGACATCACGCAGGTGACCAACGACATCATCCAGGGCCGCAAACCGGTCTCCGCCTGGGCGGCCGCGGTGAAGAAGTGGAAGAGCGGCGGTGGCGACAAGATCGCCGAGGAATTCGCCCAGGCACTCGAAGCATCGCGCTGAATCGAAAGGAATACCGTTGACCTCCACCAACACCGTCAGGTTCGCCGCCGTCGGTCTCGATCACGCCCACATCCACGGTCAGATCGCCGGCCTGATCGAGGCCGGTGCGGAGTTCGTCGCGATGGCGACCGATGATGCGTCCAGCGCGATCGCCGCCGAGGTCCGCAAACGTTATCCGGACGTCCCGGTGGTCGAGAGTCCCGACGAACTGATCGCCACCGGCGGGATCGACCTGATCGTGACCGCCGCGGTGCCGGACCGGCGCGGGCCGATCGCCGTCGCGGCACTGCGGGCCGGCAAGGATGTCGTGGCCGACAAGCCCGGCTGCGTCAGTTTCGAGCAGCTCGAGGAGATCGAGAAGGCGGTCGCCGAGACCGGCCGGTTCTGGTCCGTCACGTTCTCCGAGCGGTTCGAGGTGCGCTGCGTGATCAGGGCCGGCGAGCTGGTCCGCGCGGGCCGGATCGGCACTGTGGTGCAGACCATCGGGCTCGGCCCGCACCGGATCGGCGACCGCGCCCACCTCGGCGGTGGTGCCGGCCGGCCGGACTGGTTCTACGACAAGAGCCGGTACGGCGGAATCCTCGTCGACATCGCCTCCCACCAGATCGACCAGTTCCTCTGGTTCACCGGCGCCCGCACCGCCGAGGTGGTGGCGAGCACGGTCGGGAACTTCGCCAACGCCGACTCCCCCGGTCTGCAGGACTTCGGCGACGTGCTGCTCCGCAGCGACAACGCCCAGGGCTACATCCGGGTCGACTGGTACACGCCCAAGGGGTTGCCGACCTGGGGCGACGGCCGGCTGATGATCCTCGGCACCGCGGGCTACATCGAGATGCGCAAGTACGTCGACATCGCCGGCCGGCAAGGTGGCGACCATCTGTTCCTGGTCGATCAGGACAGCACGCAGTACGTCGACTGCTCGGACGTCGAGCTGACCTACTACGCCGACCTCGTGCACGACGTACAGGAGCGGACCACGACGGCCGCGCCGCAGGAGCACACGTTCGAAACCATGCGGCTGGCTTTGACGGCCCAGCAGCAGGCGGTCCTGCGTGGGGCGGCTCAGTGACAAACCTCAAGGTCGCGATCGTTGGCTGCGGCAACATCAGCCGTCGCCATGCGGAGGGCTATGCGAGCACCGGCCGGACCACCCTGGTCGGTGTCGCCGACATCGTCGAGGCGAAGGCGCAGGCGCTCGCCGAGAAGTTCGGTTCGACGCCGTACGGCGATGTGGCGGAGCTCCTGGCGGCGCAGGATCCCGACCTGGTCTCGGTTGCGACGCCACCCGGCAGCCACGCCGAGATCGCGATCGCGGTCCTGGCCGCCGGCAAGTCGGTCCTGCTGGAGAAGCCGCCCGTGCTGAGTCTGGCCGAGATGGACGCGGTGGCGGCGGCCGAGCGATCGAGCGAAGGCACGGTCTACGTGGTCTTCCAGCATCGGCACGGATCCGGAGCGGTCCGGGCGGCCGAGCTCCTTGGCCGCGGCGCGCTCGGCATCCCGCAGGTTGCCGTCTGCGAGACATTGTGGTTCCGGCCGCGCGGCTACTTCGACCCGGAGTGGCGCGGCACCTGGGTCGGCGAGGGCGGTGGGCCGACGCTCGGCCATGGCATCCACCAGATCGACCTCCTGCTGCACCTGCTCGGGCCCTGGCGGACGATCAGCGCCACCGCAGTACGGCTGGATCGTCCGGTGGAGTTCGAGGACGTGTCGATGGCGTCGGTGATCTTCGAGAGCGGCGCCGTCGCGACCGTGATCAACAGCCTGCTGTCGCCGCGGGAGCTGAGCAGGATCCGCATCGACACGACCGGCGGAACTCTCGAGGTCGACCACGTCTACGGCTACTCCGACGCGGATTGGTCGTTCTCTCCGGCACCCGGCCAGGATGACGCGGCCAAGCTGGGGCTGGATCCCGGCGGACGGCGTACAGGCGACTCGGCGGCCGAGGCCATCGGGGCCGATCCGTGGACTGCTTCGGCGGGCAAGGACGTGCCGAGCAACCACGAGGCGCAACTCAACCGCCTGGTCGACGACCTGTTGAGCGGCGACACGCACGACACCACCTTGACCAACACCCGGCCGACGATGGAGTTCGTCACCGCGCTCTACGCCTCCGCGATCACCGGTAGGCCGATCCATCGTGCCGACCTGACCGCGGGCCACCCGTTCTACCAGGCGCTGCACGGAGGTGTGCCGCAGACCAAGATCAGTGAGGCCTTCACGATCTGACAGTGAGTTCGCCGTACTGGCAGTGGCCAACGCAGCGGACCGGCTTGGCCTCGCCGGTGCCGGACCGGGTATCCGGGTAGCGCGGGACGAGCGGCTGATGCGGCAGGCGTGGCAGGCCGCCGGAGTACCGATCCCCCGGTTCCGTCGGGTGGACTCCGCCGCCGATCTGCACGGCGCGCCGGCGGCGCTGACCCCGCCGCTGCTGCTCAAGCCCTCCTGGGGCGCCGGCTCAGTGGCCCAGCTCGTGCTGACCTCGCAGGACCAGGTCGCCGACGCCTGGGCGGAGATCGAGCAGGCTCTCGAGCTGGGCGGCCAAGTCGGCACGAACAAGCTGTACGAGCAGAACACCGACGCCGACCGGCTGGTCGAAGAGATCATGGGCGGCACCACCGAGGGCTGGTACTCCGAGCCCGGGTACGGCGACTACCTCAGCGTCGAGGCATCGTTGCCAAGGGCAAGTACCACGCGTTGGCGATCACGGCCAAGCTGCCGACCGTTCCGCCGTACATCCGAACTACACCACCGAACAACTCGGCCGATGCTGTTCCACCGGCGCCGCCGTCGCTGAACGGCGCGACCAGCGACGTGGCGGCGCTGGTACGAGCGCCCCCGAACCTCCAGCCAGGCAGTGCACCCCGCCCCCAGCCAAACCATCCCCGCCGACGACAAGTCTGAGCGCGAGCACTAGTCGACCGGAGCATCCCTGCCGACCTACAACCACTGAGCGCCCCGTCCGCCCTGGTCATGAGCGGAGCGTGCAACCTACCGGTACGGGCGGTGACTGAGCACTGAAGTGGTCGTGGGTGGGGGTGGTTGTTCAGGTGGTGTTTGCCTGGTGGCCGCCGGGCGGGTCAAGGATCGGGGCGCGGGGACGGCGTCTCGGGGCCGCCCGCCGCAGCTGCGCTGAATCCATCACTGTTCAAGGAGTTCCACCATGTCCCTCGATCGCCGTTCCGTACTCCGGGGTGCCGCCGTCGGCGCCACGGGTGTCGGTTTCGCCGCTGTCGGCGCCGTCCCTTCGCTGGCCGAGGCCACGCCCGCGCCGGCCTCGCGGCCCTACCCGGCGAACCGGCCGTTCCCGCCGCTGATGGATGACCCCAAGGGCATCCTCGCGCTGCCGCCGGGCTTCAAGTACGCGATCGTCACGCGGGCCGGCCAGACCACGCTGAAGAGCGGCCAGCCGACGCCGGAACTGCACGACGGTACGGCGGTCTTCGGCAACGGCACCAAGCAGTACACGCTGATCCAGAACCACGAGATCGGCGGGAACAGCGCCCTCGGCGTACCGCAGATCCCCGGCACCGTCTACGACTCGGGCGTCGGCGCGGCCGGTGGCTGCACCGTCATCTCCGTCGGCCGTGACGGCACCAACCACGGCGAGTGGGTCGGCATCTCCGGCACGCTCACCAACTGCGCCGGCGGCCCGACGCCGTGGGGCACCTGGATGACGTGCGAGGAGACCGAGAACAAGGCCAACGGCACCACCCGGCTGAAGGACCACGGCTACGTCTTCGAGGTCTGGGGCGACGGCGAGACCGCGCACCCGGTGCCGCTCAAGGCGCTCGGCCGGTTCGCGCACGAGGCGCTCGCCATCGACCGCGACAAGCAGCACATCTACCTGTCCGAGGACGCGTCCGGCCCCAACGGTTCGTTCTACCGGTGGACCGCGCCGGCCGGCTACCGGCTCGGCAAGGACAGCTGGAAGGACCTGCAGAACGTCAACTTCGGCGTCCTCGAGGCGATGGCGATCCTGAACGACGACGGCAAGCCGATCCCGGACGTCGCCTACCTGACCTCCGCCCAGCTGCTTCGCCCGTTCCGGGTCACCTGGGTGCCGGTGCCCGATCGCGACGCGGTCACGGTCTCCACTCGCAAGCAGTTCACCGACGGCCAGGTCACCCGCGGCAAGAAGTTCGAGGGCGTCTACGGCACCCACGACGGCGTGTACGTCGTGAACTCGTTCGCCAAGTCCGGTACGACCGACGTACCGGCCGACGGGATCCCGCACGAGGGCATGGTCTGGTTCTACAACTACAAGGCCCAGACCATCCAGCTGGTCACCTACTTCCCGGCGAACGCCGCCGCCAACCAGGGCCCGAGCGCGCGGTACCAGGACTTCAACTTCGACGGCCCGGACAACGTCACCGTCACCCCGTGGGGCTCGCTCATCCTGGCCGAGGACGGCAACGCCTCCAGCCACGTGCTGAGCGCGACCCCCGGCGGCCCGACGTACGCCATCGCCCGGAACATGCTCAACGACTCGGAGTTCACCGGCCCGACCTTCTCCGAGGACGGCAAGGTCCTCTTCGTCAACATCCAGACCCCCGGCATCACCCTCGCCATCACCGGCCCCTGGCGCGACTACCTCGGCTGAGAGCGCAGCATCCGCGGCGGCCCGCCAGGCCGCCGCGGCGCGTCGGCCGGATCGGCTGGCGCGATCTTCGCCCGATACCGCGGAAATAGCCCGCCAGGGGACGAAGAACTCGCCAGTGGCCGAAAACCCGCCGCTACTCGCTCACACCCCTGGTCAGCAGGACGGTGGCGATGAACGCGCGGAAGAGTTGGAGAGGGTCGTCGTTGCTGATGACAACGACCTTCTCGGCTTGCCGCTCGACGCCTCGGAGGGCGCAGACCAGCTCCGCGAAAGCATGGCTGTGGAACCGGACGGTCAGCTCGGCAGGCAATGTGATGCTCGGCAGCCGGGCGTCGGCCAACCGCTCCAGGGCGCGTTGCGCACCGTCGCGGATCAGCTCACGCGCGGTGTCGGGGTGCAGGGACAGCGCGGCATTGTGCGAGACGGATTCCTTGACTACGACCGCCTCGATCTCCGGACAGAACGGCAATGCCTCATCGATCGTCACCTGGTCGCCCGAGATGAGCACCACCGGAACCCCGTGGGCCAGCGCCGCCAGCGCGTTGATCCCGGCCTCCCCCGCGATCACACCGTTGAGGCGCACTTCGGCAATGGCCCGCGGGTTGTACGTGTGGTGCAGCACGGACGACGTCGATCCCGCCGACCCGTGGTACGAGATGAACATCGCCGCGTCGAAGGAGTCGTCGAGACCCTGCATCATGTAGAGCGGCTTGTGCTTGCCCGACAGATAGCTCGCCCGGCCATGGAGCTCGTCCGGCCGGAGATTCTGCATCGTCGAGTGCGAGTCATTGACCAGGAACTCGGTCGCCCCCGCGCCAAGCGCACCGTCGATCGCCGCATTGACCTCCGACTGCAGCTGCCCCCGGTAGTACTCGTACTCCGTACTCGGCCCACGCACCTGCCCCCAGTCGACAACCCCGGCGGTCCCCTCCATGTCAGTCGACAGAAACACCTTCACAGCGCGACTCGCAGACCGGGGTTGGCCAGGACGACGGGGCATCCGGCCAGCTGGGCTGCCTCGTCGAGGAGGCGTAGGTGGTCCTGCCAGGCGCGCAGGTGGGTGAGGATCAGGAGCTTCGATCCGGCCTTTGCCGCCAGTCGGCCGGCGTCCCCGGCGGTGAGGTGTCCGCGCATCGGGCCGTCGGCGTCGAATCCCGACGCCTCGGCGAGTAGTACGCCGCAGCCGTCGGCCAGCTCCTCGATCGCCGCGCACGGTTCGGTGTCGGCCGGGTAGCACAAGGCGTCGTCGATCCTGGTCGCCCAGCACTCCGGATCGCCGTGCTGGACCTGGGCCAGGCGGGCTCGCAGCGGCCCGAGGTCGAGGTCTCCCGCTTGCGTGATCGTTGCGGTGAAATCGACAGGATTGGTCGTCAGGACCTCGTTCATGTTTGCCGGTCCGAAGATTCGCAGTGGCCCGCAGTCGGATCCGTCGCGGACTGCCTTGCTCCGGTAGTAGCTGAGCTGCGTCACGTCCGACCAGTGGTCGGAATGCGCGTGCGACAAGATCACGGCACCGATGTCTTCTGCCGAGGCGTAGCGCTGGAGGGGTCCAGCGGCGCCCGCGCCCAGATCGAGCAGCAGCCGATAGCCGTCCTTCTCGACCAGGTAACTCGATGCGGCGGAGTCGGGGCCGGGTGCGGAACCGGCGCAGCCGACGACAGTCATCCTCATCCCGCGAACCTATCCGGTCCGGCGGTCAGCGGATTCCGTAGTCGTGGATCTTTCGGTAGATGGTGGCCCGGGACATCCCGAGCGACTTGGCGGCGTCGCGCCTGTTGCCGTTGTTGTCGAGGAGGCTGTGGATGATCGCGTCGCGCTCGAGTGCCTCCAGCTGGCTGAGACTGCGGCGGCTCCTCGTCTGGAGATCGGGTGGCAGGTCGGACGGCGTGATCACGCCGGTCCGTCGCCGGTGGTGGACGACCTGCTTCAGCACCTCCTGCAGATCGGCGATGTTGCCGGGCCAGGCCGACCGCAGCAGTTGGTGCATCGCTTCCGGTGAGCAGGTCAGGTCGCCGTGGCTCAGCTGGCTCAGGAAGTGCGGGACCAGTTCGCGAATGTCGTCGATGTGATGCCGCAGCGACGGCACGTCGACGGTGATCGGGAACACCGTCAGCAACTCGCCGAGGTCGGGCTCGGTCGAGTCTCCGGTCGTCAGTGTCAGTGCGACCCACGGCGGCTCCGACAGCCGGCGCTCGCGCCCACTGTGCAAGGCCCCGACCAGTTCGTCGAGCCGGGCCGGGACGAGCCGTTCGGCATGCCGGATCACCAGCGCCTGCACAGTGTCGTCGGCCAGCTCCGCCTCGATGTGGTCCGGAGACTCGGCGGCGTCGACCAGGTGGAACGATCCGGCCCGGTTGTTCTGCTGATGGGCCGCCCGGGCCAGTGCGACCTTCCCCGTGCCTCGCTCGCCGGTGAGCACGATCCATTGCCCGGCGCGATAGGCGTTGTCGACGGTTCGGCTGGTCGCGAGCCAGGGTGCGCTCCTGCCGACGATGCCAGGCAGCTCCGGCCTGGACGGCGGCCGATTCGCGTTGAAGCTCGCTGAACCGGGACCGGTCGTCTGCCGGGTGATCTGGATGACGGCGGCCGCTCCCCGTCCGTCCGCGGGCACCGCACGGCAGGTGATGCGCACCCTTCGGCCACTCGGGAGCTCGACCGCCAGGGCACTGCCCGCGGTCTGGGCCAGAATGTCCGCGGCATGGGCGAGGACCGCAGCCTGGTCGCTGGCGTCGAGGTTCTGCTGGGCACTGGTGTTCATCAGCAGCAGGTCGTCGTTGACCGCGAGCACCATGTCACCGGACCGCCGTCCGGCCAGCAGGTACTCCTGGAGCAGCTCCTGCTCCCGGGCCGAGCTGTCACTCAGTAATGCCGCGCGGATCTGGTCCGCGGTGGTCTTGGCCAGCGCGATCAGCAGCGAACCGGCGTCCTTGCGCCAGCAGGTCAGGTCGATGGCCCCCACCGTCTTGCCGCTGATCGGGTGTTTGATCGGTACTCCGGCACACGCGAGGTCCTCCAGATCCTCCGCGTAGTGCTCGTGCCCGAAGACGTGCATCGGCCCACCGCGCTCGAGCGCCGTACCGATGCCGTTGGTGCCGGCGAACTGTTCGGAGTAGCTGAAACCCGGTGCGAGATTGACCCGGTCGAGGTGCCGGCTCAGCTCGGCGTCGTCGGTCAGCCGGCGGAGCACCATCCCGTTGCGTTCGGTCAGAATGACGCTGATCGGCTGGCCGGCGAGGTGCTCGTGGAGCCGGCGCAGTACCGGGGTCGCGCTGCGGGTCAGCGGTACGTCGAGTTCGGGATCCGCGACGTACGGCAGGTCGATCCGGTCGGCGGGTAGATTCCATCGCCGCGACCGCACCCACGACGCCAGTACCGGACGGCGGACGTCGCCGACCGGGAACGCGTCGTACGTCAGGAAGCTCAGCCTGGCCTCGGCAAGCCGGCTGCTGTCACCTGACACAGGTGCCAATTCGTCCACAGAGCCTCCTGGCGACCGGCTGGGGACCTGGCGGAGATGTCGGCTCCCCCACCGATGGCATCGCCCTCTCCAGATTAGTGCTTCCCGGCGATCCGGCTGTCTCAGATTGAGACACTCAGGCCGCTCGCGCGGGGGTGGGATGGGGAGCAGAGCAGGAGGTACTCCATGGACGACGAGACCTACAACCCCTGGACGATCGTGAACGCGGTCTTCCACCAGCTCGCCGATGCCGGTCTGCACCCCGTACTGGGGTCGGCGGGTGACCCCGGCGAGGCGGCCGGAGCCCTGCTGCTGACGCTCGGCATCCGGCCTTCCAGTCCAGGCGATACGCGGACGCTGCCCGACTCCGAGGCCGAGCTCGCCCGGATCAGGCAAGCAGTGTTCGGCGACCGCTGACGACAGGGTCTCAATTTGAGACCTCCCGGCCGGTACGGCGGCGATGTACTTCAAACGCAAGGCAATAGGCAAGACGTAGGCCCTTCGAGGGCCGGCGGCCACCGCGAAGGTGAGGAGTGCCATGAGTCGCCAAAGTGTGGCGAAGGCCCATCAGAAGATCCAGGAACTCTCCTGGGAACCCGCGTACCACGAGCCGGTCTCGCAGTACGGGACCGACTACACGTTCCAGAAGGCGCAGAAGAAGGACCCGCTGAAGCAGGTCCTGCGGTCGTACTTCCCGATGCAGGAGGAGAAGGACCACCGCGTCTACGGCGCCTCGGACGGAGCCATCCGCGGCAACATGTTCCGCCAGGTGCAGGAGCGCTGGCTGGAGTGGCAGAAGTTGTTCCTGAGCATCATCCCGCTGCCGGAGATCTCCGCCGCGCGGGCGATGCCGCTGCTGTTCCGCACCGTGCCGAACCCCGAACTGCACAACGGCCAGGCGATCCAGATGATCGACGAGGTCAGGCACTCGACGATCCAGCAGAACCTCAAGCGCCTGTACATGAACAACTACATCGACCCGGCGGGCTTCAACTCCAGCCTGCGCAACTTCCAGAGCGACTACTGCGGCACCATCGGCCGGCAGTTCGCGGAAGGCTTCATCACCGGTGACGCGATCACCGCGGCCAGTGTCTACCTCACGATCGTGGCCGAGACCGCCTTCACCAACACGTTGTTCGTCGCGATGCCCGCCGAGGCGGCCGCGAACGGCGACTACCTGCTGCCGACCGTCTTCCACTCGGTCCAGTCCGACGAGTCGCGGCACATCAGCAACGGCTACGCCACCTTGCTGATGGCGCTGGCCGACGAAGGCAACCACCAACTGCTGGCCCGCGACCTGCGGTACGCCTGGTGGAACAACCACCGCGTCGTCGACGCGGCGATCGGCACCTTCATCGAGTACGGCACCAAGGACCGGCGCAAGGATCGGGAGAGCTACGCCGAGATGTGGCGCCGCTGGATCTACGACGACTACTACCGCAGCTACCTGGTGCCGCTGGAGAAGTACGGCCTCGAGATCCCGCACGACCTGATCGAGGAGTCCTGGAACCAGATCTGGAACAAGGGCTACGTGCACGAGGTGGCGCAGTTCTTCGCCACCGGCTGGCTGGCGAACTACTGGCGGATCGACCCGATGACCGACAAGGACTTCGAGTGGTTCGAGTTCAAGTACCCCGGCTGGTACGACAAGTACGGCAAGTGGTGGGAGGCCTACAACCGGCTCGCGACCCCGAACGGGCATCACCCGATCGTGTTCGAGGACGTCGACTACGAGTACCCGCACCGCTGCTGGACCTGCATGGTCCCCTGCCTGGTCCGCGAGGACATGGTGATGGACGAGGTCGACGGCCAGGTCCGGACGTACTGCAGCGAGCCGTGCCACTGGACCGATGCGACGGCCTTCCGGCCGACGTACCAGGGCCGGGAGACGCCCAACATGGGCAAGCTGATCGGGATGCGCGAGTGGGAGACGCTCTACCACGGCTGGAACTGGGCCGACGTCGTGTCCGACATGGGCTTCGTCCGTGACGACGGCAAGACGATGGTCGCGCAGCCGCACCTGGATCTGAACCCGGACAAGATGTGGACGCTGGACCACCTGCGCCGCTGCCCGCCGTTGCAGAGCCCGAACGTGCTGCTGAACGAGATGACCCCCGACGAGCGGCAGGCCTTCGCCGCCCGCTACGTCAGAGGTGGTCCTGCCGGCCGCGCCCCCAAGGAGGAGTGAGCCCCTCGGGTTGGGAGGGCGGCATCCAGCCGTCCCTCCCCACTCCCCGGCTCGGCCAACCAGCACCGACTCGACCGGAAGGACCTCCATGGGCGACAAGCATGTCGTGCGGTTCGAACCGGTCGGCATCGAGATCGAGGTCGACGAGGACCAGACCGTACTGCGCGCGGCCGCGGAGCAGGGCATCATGCTGATGCACGGCTGCAAGGAGGGGCAATGCTCGGCCTGCAAGTCGTTCGTCCTCGACGGTGAGGACATCGAGCTGGATCGGTACTCCACGTTCGCCCTGCCCGACTACGAGCTCGAAGAGGGCTACACGCTGCTCTGCCGGGCGCATCCGTACGAGGACCTGACGATCGAGCTGCTGAACTACGACGCCGACATGATCCGCTCCGGTCTGCCGATCCAGGAGGCCACCGCGGAGGTGTCGTCGAACGAGCCGGTGACGCACGACATGCGGCACCTCGTACTCCGGCTCAAGGAACCCACCCAACTGAAGTTCTTCCCGGGCCAGTACGTCGACTTCCATGTCCCGGGGACCGACCTGACCCGCTCGTTCTCGATGGCGAACACGACCACCAAGGACGGTGGCCGGCTCGAGTTCGTCATCAGGGTGTACCCGGGCGGGTTGTTCTCGCAGTACCTGGACCAGCAGCTGGCGGTCGGGGACGACGTGACGCTGACCGGGCCGTTCGGGGTGTTCACCCTCCGGGACGCCCCGGACGCCCGGCTCGTCTTCCTGGGCGGCGGTGCCGGGATGGCACCGATCCTGTCCCTGTTGCGTTCGATGGCGGAACGCGGCATCGACCGGCCGGCTGTTTACTACTACGGGGCGCGGCGTCGTCGCGACCTCTGCTTCGACACCGAACTGCGCGAGCTGGCGGACCGGTTGCCGAGGTTCAGCTATGTGCCGGCACTGTCCGAGCCCGAACCGGGCGACGGGTGGGAGGGCGAAACAGGCCTGATCACCGATGTGGTCGCGCGGCACGAGTCCGGGCTGGCCGGCGCCGACGCCTATGTGTGTGGGCCGCCGCCGATGGTCGAGGCGGCGTTGCCACTGCTCGAGCAGCTGGGTGTCGCCCAGAAGCGCATCTTCTACGACAAGTTCACCACTACCGGTGACGCCGGCACGCCGCTGTCCACCGGGGCCGGTCCGGCCCCTGCCGGGCAACGCGACGCAAGGATGAGGCAGGTACCTGATGACGATCACACCCGAACGCAGCGTTCCGAAGCCTGTGTTCACCGACGCGGAGGCCGGGGCCAAGGTATTCCCCGACTCGACGGCCCGCCGGTACAACTACTACGAGCCGCAGAAGCGCAAGCAGACCCACTACGAGGACGTGACGGTCGAGGTCCAGCCGGACCCCAGGCACTACCTCAGTCAGGGCTGGCTGTACGGGTTCTCCGACGGCCGCGGCGGCTACCCGCTGGACTGGACCGCCTTGAAGGCCTGGGGTTCCGACCGGCCGGAACCGGCCCGGTTCCCCGGCTCGGGCGGTAAGGGCTACGACTGGCCGGCCACCGGCTGGCACGAGTTCCGGGATCCGAACGAAGAGTGGGAGATGACGCTGTACCGGTACAACTCCAACGTCGTCCGGCAGCTCAACCAGAACATCGACGCGGCCCGGCAGTCGAAGGCGTTCGAGCAGTGGAACCGGAACTGGATCCGGTTCGTCGAGCAGCACGTCGGCGCCTGGATGCACGTCGACCACGGCCTCGGCCTGTACCTGTTCGCGAACGCCAACCGGCGTGCTCCCACCAACATGCACAACAACGCGATCTCCGTTAACAGCATGCACCGGATCCGTGCCGCCCAGGACCTCGCGCTCTACAACCTGACGCTGAGCGAGGAGATCGAAGGGTTCGACGGCGCCGCCCACCTGGAGACGTGGAAGTCCGACCCGGCCTGGCAGGGCGTCCGCGAGGTGGCCGAGCAGCTGACCGCGATCGACGACTGGTGCGAGGCGATCTTCGCCGCGAACATCGTCTTCGAGCCACTCGTCGGTGAGCTGTTCCGCAGCCACCTGGTCCAGCAGGCCGCTCCCGGTAACGGCGACTTCGTCACACCGACCGTGGTCGGCTCCGAGGAGTACGACTTCGCCGAGCGCGATCTGCGCTACACCAAGGCGATGTTCGAACTGCTCACCAACGACCGCGAGTTCGCCGACCACAACAAGGCGCAGCTGCAGGACTGGACGTCGCTGTGGGCCGGCCGGGCGATCTCCGCGGCCAGGACCCTGCAACCGCTGTGGTCGCAGCCGGACAGCAAGCCACCACGATTCGAAGACGGTCTCGACCGGGTGAAGAGCCGCTTCAGCGGCCTGGTCACCGGGCTGGGTCTGGAAGAGCCGAAGGAGTTGACCCAGTGACCACGCTGAAGGCGGTCGTCGACAGCCCGTTCAAGTCCGACAACACCGCCTCCAACAAGTGCGGCTTCACCCTGATGAACAACCAGGTCGGGATGGTCGTCGCCGACGTGATGCGGACCAAGGACAACGTCACCGTGACGCCGTTGCCGTCGATGATCCGGGTCGACGCGGTCGGCACCATGGTCGTCGACTACGCCGAGATCTCCGAGGCGCTCGGCGAGGAGCCCGGCTTCTTCGACGCCGCCGAGTTCGAGGAGAACATGTCCACCCACTACGGCCGGATGATCCACGAGGACGACCGCACGATCATGTTCGCCAATCCCGAGGACGCCGCCGAGTTCATCGGTTTCGACCTCACCGCGCACTGAGTCCGTCAGGAGGCCAGCCGTGTACGAGAAGAACGGCGAGAAGTACTTCGTGGTCGACAGCCACATGCACTACTGGAACGCCGCACCGGACAACTGGGTGCCGGGGGCCGAGCAGTACGCGAAGGGCTGGATCGAGTGCTTCCACGCGTACCAGAGCCTCGGACCCGCCGACACCCACTGGTCGATCGAGAAGTTCCAGAAGTACTCCGAGGACGACCTGATGAAGGACGTCTTCGACGAGGGTCACGTGGACATCGCGGTCTTCCAGCCCACCTATCTGACCGAGTGGTACAAGGAGGGATTCAACACCACCGAGCGCAATGCGGAGATGGGCGAGCGCCACCCGGGCCAGTTCATCTACAACACCCGCTGGGACCCGCGGGAAGGCGATGCCGGCCTGGCGACGCTGAAGGCGAACGTCGAACGGTACGGATCGCGCGGCGTGAAGCTGTACACGGCGGAGTGGCGGGAGGGCTCCCGCGGCTGGACGCTCAAGGACCCCGAGGCGTACCGCTTCCTCGAGGCCAGCCAGGAGCTCGGCATCAAGAACATCCATGTCCACAAGGGCCCCACGATCTGGCCGCTGGACAAGGACGCGTTCGACGTGTCGGACATCGACCACGCGGCGACCGACTTCCCCGACCTGAACTTCATCGTCGAGCACGTCGGGCTGCCCCGGATCGAGGACTTCTGCTTCATGGCCACCCAGGAGCCGAACGTGTACGCCGGCCTGTCGGTGGTGATCGGCGCTCTGATGCACGCCCGGCCGCGGTTCTTCGCCAAGGTGATGGGCGAACTGCTGTTCTGGGTGGGCGAGGACAAGATGACGTTCGGCAGCGACTACGGCATCTGGGAGCCGAAGTGGCAGATCGAGGGCTTCGTCGACTGGGACTTCCCCGCGGGCGACGAGTACTCCGACTACCCGCGGCTCGGGGTCGAGGGCAAGAAGAAGATCCTCGGGCTGAACGCGGCCAAGCTGTACGACATCAAGGTGCCGGGCGAGTTCCAGCCGGCCGGCGCCGAGCCGGCCGCCCAGGACGACGCGAAGCTGGTCACCCAGTAATGACAGCGGCGGTGACGGAGCGGTCCCGGGTCCTGGCAGCGCTCGACGCCGTCCGGGACCCGGAGCTCGACGAGCCGATCACCACGCTCGGCTTCGTGTCGGAGTGCATCGTGTCGGCAGCCGGAGACGCCCGGGTGCGGCTCCGGCTGCCGACGTACTTCTGTGCACCCAACTTCGCCTTCCTGATGGTCGCCGACGCGTACGACGTGGTGTCGGCACTGCCGGAGGTGCGCAGCGCCGACGTGGCGCTGGAGGGCCATTTCGCGTCGGCGGAGATCAACGCCGGCGTAGCGGCACGCGCGGGGTTCGCCGTGTCGTTCGCCGGCGAGGCAGTCGGCGAGCTCGACGAGCTGCGGCGGACCTTCCTGACCAAGGCGGTGCTCGCGGGCACCGATCAGGTCTGCCGGCCGCTCCTGGCGGCCGGTCTGGATCCGGCGGCATTGACGACGATGACGCTCGCGGATACGCCGCCGTCGGCACAGCTGGACAGACTGTGCCGACGGCGTGCTGAGCTCGGTCTCCGCACCGATCCCGCCGCGCCCCTGCTCGTCGACCCCGGTACCGGTGCCCCCATCACCGGTACCGCGGTGTCGATGCACCTGGGCAGGGCCCGCGTCTCCAGGGTCGGCATCGAGGCCAACACCGGCATCTGCCGGGGAATGCTGCGACACCGCTACCCGACCACCGGTGCGGGTGAGGAGGAGGACGAGGGATGAAAGCCGTTCGACTGCACGGATACCACCAGCAACCAGTGGTCGAGGAGGTCCCGGAGCCCAGCGTCAAAGGGCCTCTGGACGTCGTCGTCAAGATCGGCGGCGCCGGCGTGTGCCGTACCGACCTGCACATCATCGAGGGACAGTGGGCGGGCGCGATGGACCCCGCGCTGCCCTACACGATCGGCCACGAGAACGCCGGCTGGGTGCACGAGATCGGCTCCGCCGTCACCAACGTCGAGGTCGGCGACACGGTCATCCTGCACCCGACCCCCACTTGCGGGCTCTGCCACGCCTGCCGGGCCGGCGACGACATGCACTGTGCGTTCAGCACCTTCCCCGGCCTGGACAGCGACGGCGGGATGGCCGAGTACCTGCTCACCTCCGCGCGGGCCTGCGTCAAACTCGATCCGGCCACGCAGCCGAAGGATGTCGCGGCCCTCGCCGACGCCGGCATCACGGCGTACCACGCGGTCCGTAAGGCGATCCCGCTGGTGTACCCAGGGACAACCTGCGTACTGATCGGGGCCGGCGGGCTCGGCCACATCGGCATCCAGTGCCTGGCCGCGCTGACCGCCACCACAATCATCGTGGTCGACCGCAACCCCGAGGCGCTGAAACTCGCCGAGCAGCTCGGCGCCGATCACACTGTCGTTGCTGATGGCAACCAGATCGGCGCGGTCCAGGATCTGACCGGGGGCGCCGGCGCGACCGTCGTACTGGACTTCGTCGCCGAGCAGGGCGCCGAGGCGGACGGCTTCACGATGACCGCACCGGGCGGCTCGTACTTCGTGATCGGGTACGGCGGCCAGCTGCGGATCCCGACCCTGGACATCATCTCGACCGAGCGGAACATCATCGGCAACATCGTCGGCACGTACAACGAACTGGCCGAGCTGATGGCACTCGCGCAGGCGGGCAAGGTCACCCTGCACACCAGGACCTACCCACTGGACGCCGCCGCCGAGGCGATCGCCGATCTCGACGCCGGCCGGGTCCGAGGGCGCGCGATCCTCGTTCCTTAGCAGACTCATCCGAGCACACAGTTCGCCCTGACCGGGCAGTCGAAGGAGGAGGGACCGATGGCCAAGGAACTGCGATTCGGTGCACAGGCACGCGAGCTGATGCTGTCCGGAGTGGACCAGTTGGCGGAGGCGGTGAAGTCGACGCTCGGCCCGAAGGGCCGCAACGTGATCCTGGAGAAGATCACCGGCTCGCCGGTGGTCACCAACGACGGCGTCACCATCGCCCGGGAGATCCATCTGAAGAACCAGTTCGAGAACATGGGCGCCCAACTGGTCAAGGAAGCGGCGATCAAGACCAACGACATCGTCGGCGACGGCACCACCACCGCGACCGTGATCGCGCACGCCATCGTCCGCGAAGGTATGCGGGCGATCGGCTCCGGCGGCAACCCGGTGCTGGTGAAGCGCGGTATCGACGTCGCGGTCGCGCGGCTGGTCGAGCGGCTGCGCCAGGTCGCCCACCCGGTCGCCACCGAGAACGACCTCGCCCGGGTGGCGGGGATCTCGGCGAACGACGACGACATGGTCGGCGCGGTGATCGCGAGGGCGCTCTACTCGGTCGGCGACGGCGGCATCGTGACCGTCGAGGAGTCCCCGATCCACGGGATCCGGGTCGACTTCGTCGAGGGATTCGAGTTCGACAACGGCTATCTGTCGCCGTACATGGTGACCGATCCGGGCAGTATGCACGCGGTCCTCGACGACCCGTACATCCTGCTCTGCAGCGAGAAGATCACCAAGGTGCAGCAGCTGATGCCGCTGCTGGACAAGGTCATGCGGGACCCGAAACCGCTGGTGATCATCGCCGAGAGCCTAGAGGGCACCGCGCTCAGCATGCTCGTGCACAACCACGTCAACGGGCACATCCGCTGCGTCGGCATCAAGGCGCCGGGCTTCGGCGACCGGCGGCTGCACAAGCTGGAGGACATCGCCGCGATCACCGGCGGCGCGGTTCTCAGCCGGCACTCGGGATTCACGATGGAGACGCTGACACTGGACCAGCTCGGCCGCGCCGACCAGGTGCGGGTGACAGCTGATCGGACCGAGATCGTCGCCTCCGCCGGCCATGAGCAGGACGTGGCCTTCCGGCTCACGCAACTCCGTGCCGAGCTGGAGCGGGCGACCTTCGGGGTCGACGAGGACGTACTGACCGAGCGGATCGGCTCGCTGTCCGGCAAGGTCGCGGTGATCCAGGTCGGCGCACCGACCCCCGCGGAACTGAAGGAACTCCAGCACCGCGTCGAGGACGCCTTGTCGGCCACCCGGGCGGCCATGGCCGAGGGCATCGTCGCCGGTGGTGGCGTCGCGATCCTGCATGCGGCGTCGGCACTCGACGACCTCGAAGTGAAGGACGACTACGCGATAGGCGTCGAGATCGTCCGGCTGGCGCTCCGCGAACCGGCCTACCTGATCGCGGCGAACGCGGGCTACAACGGCGCCGAAGTACTGGAACGGATCAGCCAGCTCGGCCCGGACGACGGCTTCGACGCACTCGAAGGCCGCTACGGGAACATGCTCGACATGGGCATCGTCGATCCGCTCAGGGTGGCCAGATCCGCCCTCCAGAACGGTGCGTCGGTAGCCGGCCTGTTGCTGACCACCAACACCCTGATCGCCGAGGAACAAACCCCGTGGGGCGGCAGCGCCGCACTGATGACCGAGTTCGGCCCCCTGGACGAAGGCCTCCACCAACCCTCCCCCGACTCCAGCACGCCCCAATCCCTGGGCCTCGGCCCTTCGGTCGGCTGAGACACCTCCGGCGCTGTTCGCTCCGCGAGCTGGTCGCATCCGGGCGCTCAGCTCCTTACCGAAGCGGGCGCCGCAACCTGATCGGTGGCCAGGAGAACCAGCTCATCGACATCGCCCTGGACTCAAGGCCCGACGCTGACGGCCACCCCGGGGTACGGCCGCGGGATCGCCCCGACTACAAGTTGAAGGGAGAACTTCTTCAGTCGGGCGAGGTAGAGGGCGTGGTTTCGTGACGGGGTCGGGCAAAGTGGCGACGCGGGCTCCGCTGATCACCGCGAGCGTGTTCCTCGTCGCTTTGAGCTTGCGCCCCGCACTGACCGCCGTCGGTCCGCTGCTGCCGCAGATCGGCCTCGACGAGAACCTCGGCGAGGCGGCGCAGGGTGCGCTCGGCGCGCTCCCGCTGGTCGCCTTCGGGCTCGCCTCGCCGCTGGTCCATCTCGCCTCCCGGCGACTCGGGATGGAGCGAGCGGTCTTCGTCTCGCTCCTCGTCCTGGCCGCCGCGAGCGTCGCCCGGTCGTACACGGGTCACGTCGGACTGTGGATCGGCACCATCGTGATCGGCGCAGCGATTGCCGTCGGCAACGTCCTGGTCCCCGTCCTGATCAAGCGCGACTACGCCGCCCACGTGTCTCGCGCCACCGGGGTGTACACCGCGTTCATCACCGGCGGAGCCGCTCTCGCCTCGGTCCTGGCCGTGCCGATCGCGAACTTGGCCGACTGGCGTCTCTCGCTGGCGGTCTGGGGCGGGCTCGCTCTCGTCGTCGCCTTGGTCAGGC
Organism: Kribbella qitaiheensis; assembly: GCF_014217565.1. Lineage (NCBI taxonomy): Bacteria > Bacillati > Actinomycetota > Actinomycetes > Propionibacteriales > Kribbellaceae > Kribbella > Kribbella qitaiheensis. The sequence continues at coordinate 422,063 of NZ_CP043661.1, read as the reverse complement.
TGCCCGCGCACTCGAACTCCGGCCCGATCGCACCGGTGGTCGTTGACGGCGGTGATCCGCCGGTGAGTGTGTGGCGGCAGCCGATGGCGTGGCTGGTCACCTTCTACATGGGCCTGCAGTCGACGAGCTTCTACCTCCTCGTCAACTGGCTGCCCACGATCGAGATCACGACCGGCGGCGTCTCCGAGTCGACGGCCGGCATCCATCTCTTCCTGTTCCAGGGCTTCGGCCTCGTCGGCGGTCTGACCATCCCCCGCCTGATGAAGAATCCGGTCAGCCAGCGAGCCGGCGCGGTCGTCGCGAGCACCCCCATCGTGATCGCGTTGCTGGGCCTGCTCCTCGTACCGGACCTCGTCATCGTGTGGGCCGTCATCGCCGGACTGGGCCAAGGGGCTGCTCTCGTCGCCGCCTTGACCTTGATCAGCTACCGCGGCCGCTCGCCCCACGAGACCACTCAACTGTCCGGTATGGCTCAATCCGTCGGCTACCTCCTGGCCGCGACCGGGCCCGTCATCGCGGGGTACCTCGCCGAACACACCGGCGGCTGGACCGCGACCCTCGTCGTCTTCAGCTGCCTGGCCGCAGTACAGGTGATCGTCGGCTTCGCCGCCGGCCCGCGACCACCGCGACCCCCTGTCCTGACGCCTACCGCTGCAACGTGCGGAGGTAGCCGATCATCGTGTTGACCGCGGTGACCGGCGGACCTGGGTCACGTCGGTGGCAAGGCGGACTTCGTCCAGGCCGACCTCGGTGATCTGGCGAGTGTCCGCAACCTCGCCAAGCAGGCCGTGGCGTACGGGCCTACTAGTGTCCTGCTTCTGAAGTTCGCTGGATAGGTCTGACACCATGCCGGGGCGGGGGACGAGGCCTTCCCCGGCCCCCGGCCCCCCCCCGCTCCCCGGAAGGTGTCTGAGGCCGCACCGATGGCAGCCAACCCCGACGCCCAGTGCGGGCGTCTTTGTGCACCGGCTGAGTATTCCGCCCGCGGAAAACGCTCAGCGGATGCACAGAGGCCGGCAACCGACGCGGGCGTTCCGCGCCCTTGTGCACGCCCTGAGCACGCGATCGGCCCGGAACACTCAGCCGATGCACAAAGACGCCCACACCGCAGGCAACAGGGAGCATCCCAGACGCACACAGCCTCGGAGCCAGCCGACCCGCCCAATCACACTCCGCGCACTTGACCAACCCCACCAGACCCCGGTGCCCCGACGGCGAACGAACTCCCACCCGATCCCGGCGGGCGAAGGACTACTGCCACGCAGCCGAAGCCACTACCGCCAACGCGGCACAGGACAAAACACCCGAGACCAACTTATCCAGCGAACTTCAGAAACAGGACACTAGCTGGGTGAGTCACTCACTCCAGGCCGGCTTGCTCCTGGCCGGTCCGGAAGAAGGTGAGAACGGCACCCGCGTCCGGCAGGTCGGCCATCAGTCGGGTCGCCCCGAAGGACGCGTTCCAGAAGTCGCCGGTCCGCGGGGTCCACGGCCCGACGTACGCGTAAGGCTCCGCGATGCCGTCGTCGCCGGGTGAGACTCCGTAGTTGATCTCGTCGACCGTGATGCCGACGTCGAAGTGCTCCGGCCAGAGGATCGGTGTGCTGTCGGCGGCGAAGGCCCTGAGCGCGGCATCACCGCGGCCGAAGGCGTCGGCGATCAGCCTGGCGGCAGCCGGGTCGAGATCGATCTGCGAGTCCGGGTCGATCTTCAGCCCGCCGGAGTAGACATCGTCCAGCCGGCTCGCCTCCACCCCGGCTTCCTGGGCCCGCTCGGCGAACGTCCCGCCGGAGAGTTCGATCGACCCGTCCGGCCACACCAGCAGGTCACCATCGACCCGGAGGTCCGGCATGGCGACGGTCCCGAACCCACCCGGTACGACGCGCAGCCGGATCCCGCCGCCGAGCCGGTACTGCGGCCCGGCCAGGATCAGCTCGGCAACTCCGTGGAGCGCTCTCCGGGTGCTGTCCAGTCTCCATTCGTCCATGGTCACAGTCTCCTCGTGTAACGCCTGGCCTGCTGCCGGCACTGACCCATCAGAGGTATCCGTGTCACCGAGATGGGGAGGCGTTACATGGCCGACGACTTGGCCGGGGACGAGGCCGAGAGCAACGCCGGCGATGTGGCCCGGAACGGCTGGCACCGGGTCGACCCGGTCGACGTACCGGCGGACGGGCGGGTTCGCAGCGTGGTCGTCGACGGCCGGAGCGTGGCGCTGGCACGATGCGGAGCCCGGTTGGGTGCCCTGGAGAACCATTGCCCTCATCAAGGGGGACCGCTCGGCGAGGGCTCGATCGAGAAGGGTCTGCTGCGCTGCCCGTGGCACGGATACGACTACGACCCGATCACCGGGCAACCGCCGGAGGGCTTCTCGGACGGCGTGACGGCGTACCCGGTCGATGAACGGACCGACGGCGTCTACGTCCAGCTACCCGCCGTACCGGAGCAGGTTCGCACGGTGTCCGACGTACTGGTCGAGACGCTGGTTGCCCACGGCATCAGTCACGTCTTCGGCATGGTCGGGCACTCCAACCTCGGGTTCGCCGAGGCGATGCGCCGGGCCGAGGCGCGCGGCGAACTCACCTACATCGGCATCCGGCACGAGGGCGCGGCAGCCTTCGCCGCCAGCGCGTACGGCAAACTGACCGGCCGCCCCGCAGCCTGCTTCGCCATCGCCGGCCCCGGCTCGACCAACCTGCTGACCGGCCTGTACGACGCCAAGCTCGACGGCTCCCCCGTTCTCGCCATCTCCGGCCAGGTCCCGTCCAAGGTGCTCGGCCGGGGCGCGTTCCAGGATCTCGACCTCACCGCGGTTTTCAAGGACGTGGCGATTTCGAGCACGGCGATCCAGGCCGGCAGCGACCACGCGGAGCTTGCCGGGCTGGCGGTGAAGCACGCGATCGACGGTCGAGGTGTCGCTCATCTCGTGCTGCCGGACGAAGTACAGGTTCTGCCCTCCGACTCCCCCGCAGCGTCTCCGCGCGGACGTCTCTCGGCGCGGCTCATCCGTCCCGACGAGGACGCGCTGTCTCGTGCTGCCGCGCTGATCCGCGACGCGCGCCGGCCGGTGATGATCGTCGGACATGGCGCCCGAGCCGCCGAGGACGAGGTACGCCGGCTCGCCGAGCACCTCAACTCCCCGGTGCTGACGACCTTCAAGGCCAAGGGGCTCGTACCGGACACGCACCCGCTCGGCGCCGGCGTGCTCGGCCGCAGCGGTACGCCGGTGGCCAGTTGGCTGATGAACGAGTCGGATCTGCTGATCGTGGTCGGCGCCTCGTTCTCCAACCACACCGGCATCGCGGCGTACAAGGCGATCGTGCAGCTCGACGACGACCATGCCGCGATCGGCCGGTTCGACGCCGTCACGGCGGACGTTCTCGGCGACGCGGCACTCAGCCTCAACGCCTTGTTGGACAGGCTTCCCGAGGTGAAGGCCGAGGACCAGCGGCCGGATTTGGCCGAGCGCTGGGCGATCTGGCGGGCGGAGAAGGCACGCCGGGTGAACGACGATCGCGGCTTGGGTGTCTCCGCGGCGGCCGTCTTCGACGTACTGTCACGTCACCTGCCGACTGACGCCGTCGTAACTGTTGACGTCGGCAACCACGCGTACTCGCTGGGCCGCTACCTGGAGTCGAAAGGCCAGCCGGTGTTGATGTCCGGCTACCTGGGCTCGATCGGCTTCGGCTATCCGGCGGCACTCGGCGCCTGGGCAGCCGCACCGGGCCGACCGGTCCTCGCGGTCACCGGCGACGGCGGCTTCGGCCAGTACGCCGCGGAGCTGACCACCGCCGTGAAATACGGCATCGGCATCAAACACGTGCTGCTGAACAACAACGCGCTCGGCAAGATCAGCAAGGAGCAGCTTGCCGCCGACTATCCCGTCTGGCACACCTCCCTCGTCAACCCCGACTGGGCGCAGTACGCCCGGCTCTGCGGCGCGACCGGCCTCCGGGTCGACCGCCGCGAGGACCTCGAAGCGGCGATGACCGAACTCTTCGCGACCACCGGACCCGCTCTGCTCTGTATCGAGCAGGACGCCGAACTGCTGTGAATCCCCTGACCACGCAAGGAGAACCTGAGATGACCGACTACGACGACCTGCGGGCGTTGTTCATCAACTGCACCCTGAAGCGATCGCCCGACCGCAGCAACACCGAGGGCCTGGTCGACGTGAGCCGCAAGATCATGGAGAAGCACGGCGTACAGGTGGACGTCGTCCGGGCGATCGACCACGACATCGCCACCGGCGTCTGGCCGGACATGACCGAGCACGGCTGGGCCGTCGACGAGTGGCCGGCGATCCAGGAGCAGGTGATGGCCGCCGACATCCTGGTGATCGCCGGGCCGATCTGGCTGGGCGACAACAGCTCCGTCACCAAGCAGGTGATCGAACGGCTCTACGGGAACTCCTCGATCCTCAACTCCGCCGGCCAGTACGCGTACTACGGCCGCGTCGGTGGTTGCCTGATCACCGGTAACGAGGACGGCGTCAAGCACTGCGCGATGAACGTCCTCTACAGCCTGCAACACCTCGGCTACACCGTCCCGCCGCAGGCCGACGCGGGCTGGATCGGCGAGGCCGGCCCCGGACCGTCGTACCTGGACGAGGGATCGGGTGGGCCGCAGAACGACTTCACCAACCGCAACACGACCTTCATGACCTGGAACCTGTTGCACCTGGCCCGGATGCTCAAGGACGCGGGCGGGATCCCGGCGTACGGCAACCAGCGCTCGGAGTGGGATGCCGGCTGCCGGTTCGACTTCGAGAACCCCGAATACCGCTGACGTCGCGGCACCGGTAAGGCAGGAGTAATGGTCGCGACGCAGTACCGGACGGACTTTGTCCATTACCGTCGAGCTGTGGTTGCGGCCCTGCCTTCCGACGATGTCCTGGTCGCCGGTCTCCGGGCCGGCGACGAGGAACTGTTCGCCCGTCTGCTGGACGGCTGGTCCACCTCGATGCTGCGGCTCGCGCGGACGTTCGTGTCGACGAACGCGAGCGCCGAGGAGGTCGTCCAGGACACCTGGCTGGCTGTGTTCCAGGGGATCGGCAGGTTCGAGGGCCGGTCGTCGCTGAAGACCTGGGTCTACCGGATCCTGGTCAACACGGCCCGCAAGCGCGGCGTCCGCGAACATCGCACGGTCCCGTGGGCGAGCCTGCTGGCAGAGGACGGACCGACGGTCGGGCAGAGCCGTTTCCGCGGCCCGGACGATCCGTACCCGGGCGGGTGGCTGGCGTTCCCGAAGACGTGGCCGAGCACCGAGAGCGAGGTGCTCGCCCGTGAGGTGCGTGCGGTCGTGGCGACTGCGCTCGAAGGGCTGCCTGCCCGCCAGCAGGTCGTACTGACGCTGCGGGACATCGACGGGCAGAGCGCGGACGAGGTCTGCGCTCTGCTGGAGATCTCGACGGCCAACCAGCGAGTCCTGCTCCACCGCGCAAGGGCAACTGTCCGAACCCACCTCGAGCAGTACTACGCCGCCGCGGCGGGAGGTGCCTGATGACCTGCGCCGAACTGGTCGAACTCGTCACCGCCTTCCTCGAAGGAACGCTGGACAGCGACACCGAACGACGTTTCGTCGAGCACCTGGCGATCTGTGAGGGCTGCGAGATCTACCTCGACCAGATGCGCCGCACGATCGACGAGGTCGGCCAGCTCCCGCCGGAGAGTCTCTCCGACGAGACCCGCGACCGGCTCCTCGACACCTTCCGCAACTTCCCCCGCGACCGCTGACCCTGGGAAGCCGCCATGCCGGGTGTTCATTTCACCAACCTGTTCGCCGTCGTGTTGGTCGCCCTACTGGCACCACTGCTACTCGGGCTCGCTCCACGCTTCCGGATCCCGGCCGTCGTGCTCGAAATCGTGGCCGGCATCGTCCTCGGACCGCATGGCCTCGGCCTGGTCGACGTCGATCTGCCGGTCCAGATCGTCTCGCTGCTCGGCCTCGGGTTCCTGCTGTTCCTGGCCGGTCTCGAGATCGACGTCCACAGACTGCGCGGCCGGGTACTGCGACTGGCCCTGCTCGGCTACCTGATCACGCTCGTCCTCGGCGGAGTCGCGGGCGCCGGCTTCGCCGCGGCCGGCTGGGTGCACAGTCCTTTCCTGCTCGCGATCACCTTGTCGGCAACCTCGTTGGGTCTGGTCGTTCCGGTCCTCAAGGACGCCGGGCAGGTCGACGGCGAGGTCGGGCAGTCCACCATCGCGGCCGCTTCCGTCGCAGACTTCGCCGCAGTGCTGGTGCTTTCGCTGCTGTTCTCTACCGAGGGCGGTAGTGCCGGCGAGCGAATCGTGATGGTCGCGCTGTTCGCCGTCCTGGTCGCTGTCGCGGGCGTCGTCGTCTCGACCGCGGGCCGCTCGCAGAAGCTCGGTGCGGCGTTGTACCGGTTGCAGGACACCACCGCCGAGATCCGGGTCCGGGCCGCCGTCGTCCTGCTGGTCGCCTTCGTCGCCCTGGCCGAGCAATTCGGTCTGGAGACCATTCTCGGCGCGTTCCTGGCGGGTGCCGTCGTCGGGATGGTCGACCGCGACTCCAGCTCGCATCCGCAGTTCCGGGTGAAGCTGGCGGCGTTGGGCTACGGCTTCCTCATTCCGGTGTTCTTCGTGACCAGCGGGCTGCGGCTCGATCTCGGCGGCCTGCTCGACGATCCAGCGGCATTGCTCCGGGTGCCGCTCTTCCTGGTAGCGTTACTGATTGCCCGCGGCGTACCGGCGTACTTGTCGTTGCGGACACTTGGTCCGCGCCCGACCGCGGCGATGGCGTTGCTGCAGGCAACTTCTTTGCCGTTCATCGTGACGGCGACGCAGATCGGCGTCACGACCGGACTGATGTCCGAGGTGACCGCCGCCGCGCTCATCTGCGCCGGGCTCATCTCGGTCCTGGTCTTCCCCGCCGTCGCCCTGGTCCTGCTCAAGCAGTCCGGCCGGCCGCTCGACGAAAGCGGTCCGGCCGTGCGGAAGTTACACGACAGGTAAGGCGATTCGGCTCGATGCGTCGGACAGCAGAGCGGTGACTGTTTCCTCGGCACACAAGCGATTGTGGCCGAGGCCGCCGCTGGAGCCACGTCGGAGCCAACCGGTGACGTAGGTGTTCGTCATTCCGACGACGCGCCCGTCGGCCTGAGGGATGCGACCGTCGGAGTATGGAAGACCCGGTACTGGTGGCGAGTGGAAGCCGATCGCGCTGATCAGCATGCCGGCCCGGATCGGTTGGCCGTCGCTCACGTCGAGCGTGCCGTCGTGCCACCGCTGTGGCGCTGCTCCGAAGCGGAGGACCAGTCGACGACCAGGCAGAGGATCGGCCGACAGATCGACAGCCTCACGCCGTACGCCGGTCAGCAATCCGGCGCGGCCAGTTCCCGCCTCGATGGCCTTGCCGACACCCGGTGCATCGGCTACGACGGTCGTGACCCCGGGCAGCCCCACGATCTCCCGGAACTCGGACTCGGAGTACGCCGCGACGTCGGGGCCGCGCCGTCCCAGCAGCACCACCTCGCGAATCTCACCGGCAGTCAGCGCATGCCTCACTGCCGGACCCAGCTCCGCTCTCGCCAGCCGCTCGGGATCACTCAGCAGGAGGCGGGCGATATCGATCGCGACATTGCCGTTGCCGACGACAACAGCCCTTGGACCGCGCAGGTCGACCGGACAGGTATCGATGCGCGGGTGACCGTTGTACCAGGCAACGAAATCGGAGGCGCTGCAGCTTCCGGCCTCGTCCTCCCCCGGCATCCCGGTCAACCGGCTCTCTGGCGCGCCGAGCGCATACACCACCGCGTCATGACTGTCCGCCAGTTGCGCATGGTCGACATCCCGGCCGAACTCGACACCCAGCCGTAGGTGGATCCGTGGATGACGGGCGACCCGTTCGAGTACGCCGACGATCTGGCGGGTGTCCGGGTGATCGGGCGCGACACCGTAGCGAGCAAGCCCGCCGACGTGTGGAAGCTTGTCCAGCAAGTTGATTTCGGCCGTACTGCGGAGCAGGAGCTCCCGTGCGGCGTACAGGCCCGCCGGCCCGGCACCGACGATCGCCACCTTCATCGGCAAGGCAGCGGCCGTCCAGGCATCGAAGGATGGCGGGCCCCACGACGCAAGGCCGCCATCGCTTCGACGATCCGGATTGTCGGTGTAGAAGGTCGCGTTCGCGGCGATCCGATGATCGTCCGCCGCGAGCTGGTCGAGCGGGGAGATCGCGTCGACCGGACAAGCCTCGGCGCAGGCACCACAGTCGATGCAGACCTGCGGATCGATGAACACTCCATCGGTCTGACCGAAATCGGGTTCGCCGGGAGAGGGGTGGATGCAGTTGACCGGACAGACCGCGACACAACTGGCATCGCTACAGCAACCACCGCCGACGACGTACGTCATCGCAGGTCAGATCAGTCCGACGCGGCGATAGATGCGCACCGCGGGTCCGGTGAGCAGGCCGGTCGAGCCGAGGAATTCCATCAGACCAGCGCAGCTCGACCGCATCAGCGCTCGATGGTGCTCGTTGCCCGCTGCCTCCCGAACGGCTCGCGCGCTGTCGAGACCGACGTTGGCGTAGACCGCCGGATTGACCATCGCCTTCACGATCACGCAGGCCGCGATGGCGATCACCAGCGCACTGGTCCAGCGCCGCGTACGGCCGGCACCGACCAGCGCCTCCCGGGTCTCGTCCCGGGCGAACATCATGTGCCGGGACTCCTCGACGACGTGGATGTTGTTCACCTGACGGATCAGCGGGAGAACGCGCGGATCGCGCATCCAGTCACGCTGCATCACATCGAGGACTTCCTCGGCCACCAGGATCGCCGCGTACGCGGCCTCCCCGACAGCCAGGGTCTTGAACAGCCGCCCGAGCTCCCGGGTCGCGAACGACGGCCGGTAAACCGGCGCTCCGAGCTTGCCGGTCGCCCGCGCGAACATGATCGAGTGCCGGCACTCGTCGGCGACCTCCGTCAGAGCCCACTGGAACTCGCTGCTCGCCGGATCGGTGGAGTACACGTCCCGGAGGATCAGCTGCTGCAGGATCAGCTCGAACCAGATCCCGGTACTGGCGACCGACGCGGCCTCGTGCCGGCTCAACTCGCGCCGCTGCTCCTCGCTGAGCTCCTCCCAGTACGCCGTTCCGTACAGGGTGCTCCACTCCGGCGACAGCCCGTAGAGATCGTCGACCGGCGCCTCCCAGTCGATCTCGGTCATCGGGTCCCGCGACAACCGCGCCGCCGAAGCGAGGAGGCGTTCAGATGCTTGTTCCACGAGCTGGTCCGGCATCGGGATCATCTCCGCTGTCCATCGGCTAATAAGACACTACAGATGTAACATAGCCAATGTAACCCTCGAAGCCAACCCGCCGGCCCGTTAACCTCCCGGCTCGAGGTCGATCTCGACGATGTGGACGCGGACCTGCAGCGGCCTGTCTGTCATCGGTGCGACCGCGGCCATGACGGCGTCGTGGACCGCTTCGCCGACGTCGGCTGCCCGGTAGAAGATGCTGACCACGACCCGCAGGTCGATCCGGAGCTGTTCGGCGGTGAGGTCCGCGTCGACGCCGCCGATATCAGGCAGCGGCTTGCCGGTGGCCTGCGTCCAGGCCTGCGTGGCGAACTGGCGCAGCAATCCCCAGACCCCAGGCTGCAGCCGTACTACGCCGGGCACGGCACGGGCAGCTCCCGCGGCACCCTCTGCAGCGCGGATCTCGGCGCGAAGGCCGGGCGGTAGGAGACTGCCGGCGCTCATCGCTGCTCTCCCGGCTCCATCCACACGTCCACGACCTCGAAGTCCAGCGTCTCGAGCTCCAGCCCGATCCTCTCGGGCAAGGCGGCAGCGACGCGATGCCTGGCCTGGTCCAGCGCGGTGACCTGCCCAGAACCGAATCGCAGCGCCACCGACATCCACACCCGGACAGCCCCTGGGTTGTCCGGCGCCACCTCGATCCGGCACTCGTGGGCGCGGACCCCGTCGACGCCATCGACGGCATACCGCAGTACGGCGGCCAGGGCGTACGTCGAGACGTCCACCTGCGAGGTGAGCGGGATCGACCGGCCGAGGCTGAGGTCGGCCCGCACCGCGGTCATGATCTTGTCCAGGAACCCGACCGGCGGTTCGATCGGGTCGTCGATCAGCAAGCGGGTGGCTTCGGTCAGCTCATCCAGGCCGGCCCGCGCCGTAGTGCAATGCGGGCAGCGGAGAGCGTGGTCGGTGACCCGTCCGGCTTCGAGGTCGTCCCAGACATCCTCGACGCTGCGACCACACGGCAGCAGGTGAGCGGTCTCCTGCGTGGGCTTCATCTCCATGGCTTCATCACCTCCACCAGCTCTGCTCGTGCTCGGGCTATCCGGCCTCTGACCGCTGTTGGTGTCGTCTCGACCAGGTCGGCGATCTCCTGGTACGACCTGCCGTGCACCTCGCGCAGCAGCCAACAGGCTCGTTGTGGCGGTGGCAGCTGCGCGAGTGCCAGCGTGAGGGCTCTCATCGCTTCGCTGTTGTGCACCGCCCGCGCCGGGTCACCGTCGACGCCGGTCTCGATCGGGGTGTTGTGCTCATCGATCTCGTCGACCGGCTTGCGCCGCTGGAGGATCGTCAGGCACTTGTTGGTCGCCGTGCGATACAGCCAACTGCCGAAGGCACCGTCGTACTCGATCTCCGGGAGCCGTCGCCAGGCAGTCAGGAACACTTCCTGCGCAACATCTTCGGCCTCACCGCTGGCGCCGTTGAGCATCCGTAGGCAAAGTGAGTAGATGCGCCGCTGGTAACGGCGGACCAGCAGCTCGAACGAGGCGGGGTCACGGTCGCGCGCCCTGGCGACCAGAGTTGCCTCGTCCAACTCGGCCAGGCCACCAGGAGCCGGGGCCACCGATGCCCCAGAACCTGCCGCGTCAGCGGTCGTCACCGATTTCCTCCTCCGCGCCCTGATCCGCGGGCACGTATCGGCGCGCCCGTTGAAATAGAGACGACGCCAGCCTCGCAGATGTCACGCTGCTTTCAGTACCCAGCTGGTGATCGTGCTCACACCGAACCCGCCGTGACGAACCATCCGAGCCCGTCGTCCTACCGAAGACAAACCATCCCGTACTCCGAATCGAAGGATGCACCGATGAGCCAGAACACCCCCACCGGATCCACGCTCAAGCCGGTCGGACAGCCGGCCGCGGAGCTGGTTGCCGACAGCACCGATTCCCAGGGCAAGACCTCGATCGCCGACACGGTGGTGTCGAAGATCGCCGGCATCGCGACCCGCGAGGTCAGCGGCGTCTACGACCTCGGCGGTACCGCGGCGCGCACGGTCGGGATGATCCGGGACCGGATCCCGGGCTCCAAGACGAACCTGTCCCAGGGCGTCACGGTCGAGGTCGGCGAGCGGCAGGCCGCGATCGACCTGCAGATCATCGTCGAGTACGGCGTCAGCATCGCGGATCTGGCCCAGGGCATCCGGCGCAATGTGATCTCCGCGGTCGAGCGAATGACCGGCCTCGAGGTCACCGAGGTCAATATCGCCGTCAGCGACATCCACCTCGAAGGCGAAGACGACGACACTCCCGACGACACCCCCGCCGAACGCCGCGTCCAGTAACAGCCGCACCACTTCAAGGAGAACTCGTGAACACCTCGACCATCGGCCTGTTCGCCGGCCTGCTGATCGCCATCGCCGCGGCAGCCGGCGGCTTCGGCGGGTTCCTGCTGGCGCTCGTACTGGGCGCGGTCGGATTCGCCGTCGGCCGGTACCTGACCGACGGCACCAAAGGGCTGGACGACCTGATGTCACGCCGCGGCCGTGGCTGACACCGCCCTCGCCGCCCCGAGCGTCGAGCCGATCGAGCCCGATCCGGGCGACCGCGGCGATCCGGGCGGTCCTGGCGATCGCGGTGAACCTGGCGACCGGGGCGCGTTGATCATCAGCCCCCGCGTGGTCGAACGGATTGCTGAAGCCTCCGCGCTGGAGGCTCGTGGCGTACTGCGGCAGGAGGCGACCTTCCGACACGACCTGCCCAAGGCGAACGCGCTGCTGGCCGGACAACGAGCCCGGCTCACCGTCGAGGTCGCCGTGGAGTGGGGACATCCGCTCGCTGAGCTGGCCGCCGAGATTCGCGGCCGGGTAGGCAGCACCGTCACCCACCTCACCGGGCTGGTCATCGACGCGGTCAGCGTGGACATCTCCGCTGTCGAAATCCCGAGCACCAAGATCCCGAGGAGGGTGGAGTGACCAGCACACCAGCGAAAAAGCCGGTCGCCCTACCCGCCGCCGCAACAGCCGGCATCATCGGCGCTCTTGCCGTCACCGCTGTCGGCGCCGTCGGCGTCCGCGACGCGCTCGTTTCGGCCGGTGCCATCGGCGGGACCTCATGGCTGGAGTGGCTGTTCGGCAAAGCCTCGGTGCTGAAGCCGGTCGACTGGATGATCCCCGCCGGAATCGCCGCGATACTGATCGGGGTCTGGTTCCTGATCGCCGCGGTGAAGCCGCGCAAGACCACCCACCTGGCTGTCGGCGACGCCGGTGTCTGGATCCGCTACCGCGACGCGGCCCGGCTGGCCACGGACACTGCTACGACCATCGACTCGGTCACCGCGGCAGGCACCAAGGCCCGGCGACACAGACTGCGGGTAACCGCGACTGCGACCGGTAACGCGAGCCAGGTCCGCGACGACCTGACCGCCGCGATCGGACAGCGGCTGCAAACCGTCACACCGCTCCCCCGGGTTCGCGCCCGGGTCACCGTCGAGGAGAACTGAGATGCGTCGCGGGCTCGTCGCCTTCGATCGGATCGCCGCCTTCGCGATCGCCGGCGTACTGATCGCGGCGGGAGCAGCCGCGCTCGGCTGGCGCTACGACCTGATCCCCGACGTCGCCGGCCCGGCTCGAGATCAGTGCGCTCACCGACCTGCCGCGGACGTCTTGGTGGCCTTGGGCAACAGCTTTCGGTGGCCTGCTCCTGGTGGGCCTCGGTCTCAGCTGGCTGTCCCGGCACCTCCCCCGCCGCGGCACGGGCCAACTCCGCCTCACCGGCAGCGACGCGACCGGACGCCTCACCGCCGATGCGAAGGCCGCCGCTGCCACTGCCGCCAAGGTGCTCGCGCAAACGCCGGGTATCCGGAGCGGCTCCGGGCGAATCGTCCTGGATCGCGGCCAGCTCGTCGCCGAACTCACCGCGACCCTGGAGCCCGCCACCGACCTCGACGCCGTACGGGCCGCGGCCGAACTGACCGCCGACGACCTCCACCGCGTCATCGGCCGCGACGACCTCCACCACCGGATCGAGCTACGCGTCGCCCGCGGCACCAAACCCACGAGCCGCGTGCAGTGACCCCGCGCGCGGTGGACAAGCGGGCCCGACCAGGGAATCCCACGGACACCGGCTCCACCGGGCCGGTCGATCAACAGGAGTTGACAGCAATGGGTATCGCAGACAAGGCCAAGAACGCCGCCGAAGAGCTGGCAGGCAAGGCCAAAGAGGTCATCGGAGACCTGACCGGCAACAAGGACCTCGAGGCCGAGGGCAGGACCGACCAGACCAAGGCCGATCTGAAGAGCGCCGGCGAGAACGTCAAGGACGCCTTCAAGAAGTAGCCCGAACGCCCCCGCGGTTCAGCGGGGTGCCGAAACAGGCAGGGCTGCCGGGATGTGCACGGGGTCATCCCGGCAGCCCTCTGTACTACTCCGGCCAGGTCGCCTCGGTGACGTGGCCGCCGGTTACCTCCACCGTGAGTCGCACGGGCCCGTCGGGCAGTGCATGCAGCTCGTAGCTGCCCTCAGGTACGTCGAAGAAGACAGCCGAGTGGACCAACTCTCCATCAGGCGAAGAACGCGGCACGACCGCCACGTGCGGAAAGCGGTGACTGTGCTCCCCATGCCCATGGCCGTGCTCCTCAGCATGCCCGTGGTCGTGATCGGCTGCAGGCTCGTGGTCGTGATCGGCTGCAGGCTCGGTTGACCAGCCGACCGGGCGGCGTTCGATCTCCACGTCTTCCAGGTCGGCCGGCAGGGTGATCACGATCGCGCCCACGTCGTCGCCAATGTCGAGCAGGACCGACGATCCCTTGCCCGCATGCGGGTTCTCCTCGGCATTGGTGAGCGTCATGACACCGCCGGAACGCCCGGCTTGCTCTGGTAACCGCCTGCCGGCGTACCGAGGTACGGGAACGTCTTCAGGTAGTCGGAGTTCGTGTTCGACGTACCGTCCTTGATCGCACCGGCCGCGTCGTCGATCGTGTACGACGGATCGACCAGCGGGATCGTCAGTCCGGCCACCGCCCGCAGCTCGACGGTCACGACGTCGTCGAAAACCCGGCGCCCGTTCGGGAATCCGGCCGCGTCGCCCGCCACCAGGCCGAGCGGGTTCGGCGACTTCGACGGCGGTACGGCGACGTTCAGCCGCAACAAGTCGGCCTGCACCGGTCCCGTGTAGTTCTGGAACCCCGGTACTACGCCCTTCGGGATGCCGGTCAGCAGGATCGCCGCCAGGTCGGCGCGAGGCTTCTTGTACGCCGCCAGCCTCGGGAACACGCCCGGATAGAGCACCGGCAGCAACCCGGCCAGCTCAGGCTTGGTCACGTACTCCGCGTACTTCTTGTCATCGGACGGCGGCCGGCTGTTCCACTTGTCCTTCTCGGCCATCGGCACGATGACCTCGTTGAACAGCGGGTTGCCCAGCCGCGAGACCTGCTTGTGCGGGCCGTGCCAGACCGGGATACCGAGGATGTCGTCGAGGATCTTGGACTGCTGACGGCTGGCCGAGGCGTAGACGCCGATGACGGACTTGGGGTCCATCACGTCCTTCGGCGTCTTGCCGTCGCAGGTCAGGTCGCTGATCGGCACCTGGATCGCGATCGTGTGCACGTTCGAGCCCTGCAACCCGTTGACGCCCATCGCCGCGGCGGACGGGATCAGGTGCGCCATCTGGAACGGCCGCAGGGTGCCGAGGTCGAAGATGCTGCCGAGGTCGGCGAAGAAGCCGTCCGCGCGCTGACCGGCGAACACCTTCCGGTTGGTGCCGAAGGTGTGGATCGCCTGACCGGCGAGCTTGGCGTAGTTCGGCGTACTACGAACGCCCACGTTGACCGGCGGCGCGGCCAGGTCGCGAGCCAGGATCCGCGACCGGCCGTGCTCGACCCGGGTGATCGAGTAGTACTGCGGCCGGTTCCAGGTGGTGTCCTTGATCGAGGTGATCGGGCCGGTGTTGTAGAGAAAGGTCTTCTTGTTCCGGATCTCGGCGTGGAAGCGGAACTGGTAGCTGATATCCGTCTTGCCGTCACCGCCGTTGGAGATGTGGATCTGGTAAAGCACATCGTCGCCGAACTCGTAGAAGTTCGGCCCGCCGAACGGGTTCTGGAACGGGATGAAGTTGGCGATCAGCGTCACCGTGTCCGGCTTGTCCGGGCTCACGAACGCGTAGACGTCGGTGTTGTCGGCAACCGGATCCTTCGAGATCTCCGGCGCTTCGCGATGCGAAGACATGTCTGGGTTTCCTCCCATGGGAACTGCAGATGCATTGCAAAGGAGCGGTCTGCCGGAGCCGCTTTGGATGGTGCTCAACGCTGACTGCTCAACGCTGACTGCTCAACGCCGACTGCTCAACGCCGACTGCTCAGGCGCTGGGACGGCGACCGCTCAGGCGGTGACCGCTCCGGCCAGTCGCTGGGCCAGTTCGCGATCCGTCACCAGCACCTCCCGGTCACCGACCAGGATCGCCAGCTGCCCGGACTTCACGTCCTTGACGTGGACGACGAACGACTCCGCCGTCGCCAGGTCGGCCGGCTGCAGCGGCGTACTCGCGGGCGCGGCGTCCGGCTGGTCGCCGAACAGCTTCGGCCCCGCGGCGACCGCGCCGACCGCGGCCGCGGTGCCCGCACCCGCGAACACCAGGAATCCGCGTCGTGTTGCGTCACTCATGACTGTTCCTTCCCTCTCTCCGGTACTACGTGGCCGCCGGCGGGTGCCGGCGGCCAGTCCCCCGTAGATGCGACTCGATCGCATATGTTGTGATCTGGATCACAGCCGCATCACCCAGCATTCGAGGCAGCCCGGCCGGTGGATGGGTGGGCCGGGAAACAAAAAACGGTGGTGCCTCCCTGGAGTTGGGAGGCACCACCGTCACTGCTGGGTCGGTGTCACCGTGATCTGGTGTCCTGGCCTGGTGACACCGGCCCGGTGATGCCGGGCGACGGGATCGTCAGGCCGCCGGCGGCATCAGCACGGAGTCGATCAGGTAGACCGTCGCGTTGGCCGTCTTCACGCCACCGCAGATGACCTTGGCGTTGTTGACCATCAGGTTGTCGCCCGAACCGGAGACGGTGACGTCCTGCTTCTCGACCGTGGCGTGCTTGCCGACGACCGCGGTCGCGTCCAGCTGACCCGGGACGACGTGGTAGGTCAGGATCTTGGACAGCAGCGCGTCGTTGGTCTTCAGCGTGGCGATCGTCTTGGCATCGATCTTGGCGAACGCGGAGTCGACCGGCGCGAACACGGTGAACTCACCACCGTTCAGCGTCGAGACCAGGTCGACCTTCGGGTTCAGCTTGCCCGACACAGCCGCGACCAGCGTCTTCAGCAACGGGTTACCCGAAGCAGCAGTGGCAACCGGAGCGGCAGCCATACCGTCAACCGAACCAGCACCGGACGGGTTCGCCTTCGCGTAGTCGGCGCAACCCGGGCCGACCAGTCCGGAGGTGTTGTCGGCCGGGGCGGAGCTCGCGGTGTCGGTCGGGGCCGGCGCCGAGGACGACGTGGTCGTCGACGGGCTGCTGCTCGACTTGTCGTTATTGCTGCCACAAGCAGCGGTGACGAACAGCAGGGAGAGTGCGGACGCGGCGAGGCCGAGCCGGACAACGTTCTTGGACATGACGATCTCTCTTTCGGTGAGGTGACTGAGCCGGGGCGACTGGTCATTCCGGCGAACACCGGAGAACCACCCGGCCTTGTCGCCACCAGTTGCTGATGGGCCGCTCCCGCGACCCGCAGCTGACACCCCTACTTCGCCACCATCACCACCCCGGATGGGTCGGCGCGAAAAAACTTTTGCGCCGATCCATCCGCAGACTCTTACGGGGTCAGGAGGATCTTGATCGCGCCGTCCTGCTTCTGCTGGAACATCTCGTACGCGGCCGGGCCGTCGGACAGAGCCGGCCGGCGTCCATGGGACACCTTGATCGGCCCGTACTGCGCCTGCGGCACCCGCAGGTATTCCCCCTCCGCCAGGCACCTGGCCGTACAACTTGGTATAGCCGAACAGGGCGGCACCATGCCCTGATCGCGTCGGCGGCCGCGTTGAGGTTGCCGGGCTGACGCTCACGCCGCCGGGGCCCGAAGCGCCACCAGACGTTTCAGGTCATCACCCGCACCTGATGATCCACCACCACCTACTCCAACCCTGCTGGTCGGCCAGCGGGTATGTGGCGTGCGGATCAGCGGTCGTCGGTGGGCTGTGGGACGGTGGCGACGAGTTGCTCGGCGACTCGTCTCAGTTTGATGTTGCCGTGCTGGGACAGCCGGGCGAGGAATGCGAAGGCGCGCTGGTCGTTCAGTTTGTAGCGCTCCATGACGATACCGACCGCCTGCCCGATCAGGCCGCGGGTCTTCACGGCCTCCTGGAGTTCGCGGATCTCGTAGGCGTAGCCGATCGCCACCGCTGACTGGTGCGCGAACAGGGCGCCGAGCGAGGCCAGGTCCGAGAACGCTCCGAGCGTCTCGGAGTACAGGTTCAGCGCCGCGCGACCCTTCGGTCCGTCGAACAACCTGAGCCCGGCATGGGCCCGGATCCCGTCCCGGACGGCGACCGCGGCGTACTGCGGGAAGCGCTCGTCGTTCGCGAGATCCGGGGAGATGACATGAACCGTGGTGGTCGCGGCCTCGTAGCAAGGACCTTCACGGAACTGGTACTGCGCCTGGTCCAGCTTCCACAGCTTCTCATCGGTCGGCGAGCTGGTATCCAGGCTGCCGTCGGCATGCAGGATGGTGATGCTGCAGAAGTCGACTTCGGGCAGTACCTCGACTGCTGCCGCGGTGATCCGGCTCAACGTCTGGTCCAGGTCGCCCGGCTTCAGCGCCTCCGCCAACCGTCGGGCCGTCTCGACCACAGCTTCAGGTTCCATTGCCTTCGAGTACCCCGCTCCGCTCCCCCGAACCAGGACGAGGTCCAGGACGCCGATTGCGCGGCCCGTTCCTGGGTACCACGGGTAGATGGAGATCGGATATTTTCTGTCCAGCGAGGAATACACACCGGCGCAGTTGATCGAGCAGGCGCGGCTGGCCGAGGAGGCCGGCTTCGACGGATTGTGGATCAGCGACCACTTCCACCCCTGGAACGACGAGCAGGGGCAGAGTGCGTTCGTGTGGTCGATGATCGGCGCGGTCTCCCAGGTCTGCGAGCTTCCGGTAACGACGGCGGTCACCTGCCCGACCGTGCGGATCCACCCGGCCGTCATCGCCCAGGCCGCCGCGACCAGCGCAGTACTGCTCAACGGTCGCTTCAGGCTCGGCATCGGCAGCGGTGAGGCTCTCAACGAGCACATCTTCGGCGACGCCTGGCCGACGGTCGACGTACGGCTGGAGATGCTGGAGGAAGCCGTCGAGATCATCCGCCGGCTCTGGACCGAGGACGGCTTCGTCAGCCATCACGGCAAGCACTACACCGTCGACACCGCCCGGATCTACACCCGCCCGGACTCGCCGCTGCCGATCTACATGTCCGGATTCGGGCCGCAAGCGACGGACCTGGCCGCCCGGATCGCCGACGGTTACATCACCACCACGCCCGACAAGGACCTGCTGCAGCGGTTCCGTACGAACGGCGGCGGTGACAAGCTCACCCAGGCAGGCTTCAAGGTCAGCTATGCGCCCACCGAGGACGAGGGCATCGAGCAGGCGCACCGGATCTGGGGCAACGCCGGCCTCCCCGGAGAGCTGTCCCAGGTGCTGCCCTCGCCGCGCCACTTCGAACAGGCCAGCCAACTGGTCACCAAGGAGCAGACCGCGGAATCCGTGACCTGCGGCGCGAAGGCAGCCGATCATCTCAAGGCGTTCGAACCGTACGTCGAGGCCGGCTTCGACGAGATCTACGTCGCGAACATGGGTCCCCACTCGGTCGACATGATGAACCTCTACCGCACCGAGGTCCTCCCCGAACTCCGCAAGTCAGCAGGTCACTGAGTCGGCGGGAGGCCGACGTCACTTTCCGGCCAGGCATGGCCCGTGAATCCGCGGGTACCGGCGCTGGGTCGTGAAGGAGACAGAACCATGCAGCTTCCCCCACCCCGCGGACCACTCACCCAATGGCTCGGCGATCACCTGAATGGCCGCCTCGTGCCGTCTCCCCTCGTCGGCGAGTACGACCAGCCCTGGGCTGACGACGATCTGCAGTTGGCACTGTGGTGCTGCTACGAACTGCACTACCGCGGCTTCGACGACGTCGATCCGGCGGCGGAATGGGACCTCGACATCCTGGCGTTCCGGGCCGAGCTCGAACACCCCTGGCTCGAGTGGCTCTGCGCCACCTACTGGCCGGCCACTGTCGACGGCAAGCCCTCCGACTTGCTCCGCGACCTGATCGATCGAGATGACGGCCCTTCCCTGGCGGCCTTCCTGCATCGTCACGCCGGCCTGGAAGAGTTCCGGGAGTTCGTCCTGAACCGGTCGGTCTACCAACTGAAGGAGGCCGACCCGCACAGCTTCGGCATCCCCCGCCTCGACGGCCCGGCAAAGACGGCCCTGGTCGAGATCCAGGCCGACGAGTACGGCGGCGGCCGGCCGGAGCGGATGCACGCCGAACTCTTCCGCTCGACCATGCGCTGGCTCGACCTCGACGACTCCTACGGCCGCTATGTCCCCGAGGTACCGGCAGTCACGCTCGCGATCTCGAACGTCATGTCGACCTTCGCCTTGCATCGCCAGTGGACCCCGGCGCTGCTCGGCCACCTGGCCGCGCTGGAGATGACCTCGACTCTGCCCAATCGCCGGTACGCCGCCGGCGCGACCCGCCTCGGCGCCGGACCGGTAGCGGCTCGCTACTTCACCGAGCATGTCGAGGCGGACGCCGTCCACGAGCAGATCGCGGCCCACGATCTGTGCGACGGCTACGCCGAGGAGCACCCCGAGTCCGTCGCCGGCATCCTGTTCGGTGCGACCTGCTGCCTCGGTGTGGACAATCTGTTCGCCCACTACCTGCTCGACAACTGGGATACCGCCGAGTCGGCCCAGCCGATGGCTGCCAGCTGACACTCGGGAGTACGAATGTGGTACCTGCAAGCACATGTTCGATGGATTTCAGCTGAGCCAGATCAACGTCGGCGAAGTCAGTCTCCGCGTACGCCACGGCGGTTCGGGACCGCCGGTAGTGCTGTTACACGGACACCCGCGTACCCATACGACCTGGTACCAGGTCGCGCCGGTGCTCGCGAAGGAATTCACCGTCTTGTGTCCCGACCTCCGTGGCTACGGCCAGTCGGACAAACCGGCCGCGGACGCCGCACACACGCAGTACTCGAAGAGGTCGATGGCGGGTGACATCGCGCGGCTGATGTCCGAGCTCGGTCACGGCCGGCCGTCGCCATCGAACAGCTCCTCCGGACGGTAGCTCTGCAGCCAGTCCTCCAACTGCCGAAGGTGGTCCTCATTCGTCCGTACGCCGGACAGCGGTACCTGGTGCGACCGCCAGGTGTCCTCGACCGGTTCGCCGTCGACCGTGTGCGGCCCCGTCCAGCCCCTCGGCGTCCGGAGCACGATCATCGGCCAGGCCTGGCGCGGCTGACCTTCCGTAGTACGGGCTTCCAGCTGGATCTCGTCGATGCGGTCGAAGCAGCGGTCCATCGCGGCCGCCAGGGCCTGATGCACCGGCCGGTTCGGAGCCGTCGACGAGGTACGGCTCATGGCCGTAGCCCCGCAGCAGCGCTTCCAGCTCCTCGTCGCCGATCCGGGCGAGCACGGTCGGGTTGGCGATCTTGTAGCCGTTCAGATGAAGGATCGGCAGGACCGCGCCGTCGCGGCGCGGATCGAGGAACTTGTTCGAGTGCCACGAGGTCGCCAGCGGCCCGGTCTCCGCCTCGCCGTCGCCGATGACACAGGCGACGACCAGATCCGGGTTGTCGAAGGCGGCTCCGTAAGCGTGGCTGAGCGAGTAGCCCAGCTCGCCACCCTCGTTGATCGACCCAGGCACCTCCGGCGCGACGTGACTCGGGATCCCGCCGGGGAAGGAGAACTGCTTGAACAACCTCGCCATCCCCGGCCCGTCCTGGGTGACCCTCGGGTACGTCGCGGTCCAGCTGCCCTCCAGCCAGCTGTTCGCGACGATCGCGGGGCCCGCCGTGACCGGGACCGATCACGTACATCAGTTCCCGCTCGCGTTCGCGGATCACGTGGTTCAGATGCGTATAGATCAGGTTCAACCCGGGCGTCGTACCCCAATGGCCGAGCAGCCTCGGTTTGATGTGCTCCGGGCGCAACGGCTCGGTCAGCAACGGGTTCGCGAGCAGGTAGACCAGGGCGGGGATCTTGGCGGCGGCGCGGGATCTGCCCGACGGAGAGATAGTTCGCAGCCCGCCAGTACGCGTCCAGCCCTTGCAGCGCGTCGTCGTCCAGCGGCTTGGCGTCGATCAGTCGCACGTGGCCTCCTTCCGGCCCTGAGCTGGTACCCCCGCGCAGGACGCCAATCTCGGTGACCGGGTTTCTCGACCATCGAGATGACGGACCGTCATCCTGGCCGGCCGGATATCGTTTACCGACGGTGCTGAACAGCGGCTGGAGGGTCATGCTCGACCGATCCGAGTCTGCGGTGGGGATTGTCGTCCGGTCGCGCTTCTATCGTTCGGCGTTCCTGTCGTTGCTGATCGCCGGAATCGGTACGTCGGCAGCGACGCCTCAGCTGACCCTCTTCCTGGTCCGCGAGCTCGGTACGCCGCTGCCGGTGGCCGGCCTCTACTACGTGACGAACCTGGCCGCCCCGCTGGCCGGTTTCCTCATCGGCAGGCTGTCGGACCGAACCCCTGAGCGGCTGCTCTGGTTCCGTCTCTGCGCGATCATCGGCGCGCTCGGCTGGCTCGCGATGGCGGCCGCCCGGTCGGTCTGGCTGCCGTTCGTGATCAGCGCACTGGCGCTGAGCATCGCGGGCGGTTCGATGGCGCAACTGTTCGCTGCCTGCCGCGACGAGCTGAGCCGGCACCCGACCAGATCGGACAACAGGGTGATCGCCACCATCCGGATGGCGTTCACGATCGGCTGGATCCTCGGCCCCGTCCTGGGCAGCTGGTACGGCGGGGTCTTCGGCCTCCGTTCGTTGCTGGCGGCAACCGCTGTCTGCGTCTTCGCACAGCTCATCCCGTTCGGCCGCCAGCGGGTGGAGCGCTACCAGGACCTGGCGCCGCCGCTACGACCTCCGAACCGGCGACAGATCGACCACCTGATGCCGCTGCTGGTCTTCACCGCTGTCTGCGTCCTGGCGATGACCGGCGACACCATCAAGTTCGGCTACCTGCCGATCTACATGGCCGAACAACTCCACGTCTCCGACGCGATGCGCGGCGCCGTGATCGGAATCCAGCCACTGCTGGAGCTGTTGCTGCTCCCCCTGGTGGCCAGGCTGGCCGACCGCTACGGAGCACTGGCGGTGATGACGGGCGGAGCCGCACTCGGCCTGGGCGGAAACCTCGCCTACGCGACAGGCACCACGGTCTGGGCATTGTTCCTCGGACAAGCTCTCACGGCCGGCCTCTGGGCGTGCGTCGGAGCGCTTGGAGTGTCGATCGCCCAGCACCTCAACCCCGAGGGCGTCGGGACGGCATCCGGCGTCTTCCTCAGCGCAATCCCGGTCGGCTCTGCCATCGGTGGCGCGATCGGCGGCCTCGGCGTGGCAGCCATCGGCCTGCCGCACGTCTTCTTCATCCCGGCCGCCCTGACCGCCTTCGCCACGGCGGCCTTCGTCATCCTCACGGCTCGCTCCCAGCCGCAGCGTTTCCGCTAGAAGCTGGTCAACCCGCGACGCTGCGATCGGCGGCCGCCAGCTTCGCGGCGGACTTGAGCGAGTCGACGATGTAGGTGGGCACCCGCAACCCCTGGCGCTGGGCCCACAGCAACTCCATCTCGACCCGCCCGATCTGCTGGGCGTAGCGACTCACCCCGGTGCCGTCCTCGGTCGTGATGCCAAGGTGATGCATCACGGCACCGAACTCCGCCCACTGCTTCTTGGTGTACGCGCCGACCGGTTCGAAGGTGTGCCGGCGGAGCGTCCTGATCAGCCACTTCTGCCATTGGGACAGCTCGGTCCACAGGCCCTGGGCGGCGATCTTGTAGTAGGCGAAGTGGCCCGGCTCCTGGCGCCGGATCGGCGCGATGATCGTCGAGGCGACCGCCTCCTCGCCGAGGTCCAGCAGCCCCTGGTGAAGCTTGTTGTAGGCAAGGATCGCCGACTGCTCGGTCGCCACGCCGGTGAGGTAGTACAGCATCCGGCTCACGTCCTGGACGGGGCTCCAGCGACCGAGCGCACCGAGGACCCGATAGCTGAACTCGATCGAGCTGAGGTCCGGGTCCGACGGCGGCAGGCCGGCCAGCCTCTGCAGCTTGTCCAGCAGCAACCCGTGATGGATCTCCTGCGGAAGCCACACATCGGCGTAGAAGTGCTGGTCCACGGCGGGCGGATCCGGGAGCAACAGGTTCAGCTCGAGGACGTTGCGCTCGACTTCCAGCTCGACTCGCGCCATGTAGGTGAGCACCGGACCGAACTGCTCGGCAAGCACCTCCGGACGCTTCATCGAGTAGTCCGCGCTGTCCACCGGGATCGGCGGATGTTCCTCGCCCAGCCGGTCGACGTGCTCGGCCAACCGCGCCTCGACCGAGAACGGCCGACGGCGCCCACGCCTCGTCCGGCGCGCGGACGGAGTACCGGCGGCGGTCATGACCGCGCCGTCCTGATCACCCGAATCCGGCGACCTTCGTCCCAACTGTTCATCACGGCGATTCCACCCACCCCCGCAGGCCTCAATGACTCGGCCGGAACGGCTGAGTAAGTCTCACCTTACTTCACTGGTGGGTAACTCACCCGCCCGGGCGATCAACTGGTGGTCGGCAGACGAACCTCGAAGCACTCGGCTGACCAACCGCTCGGAGTACGGGCCGATCACCATCACCCATCAACAACGGGCGCTGAACGGCCGTTGAACGAGTAGGCGGCGCGCGGGCGGCGGGATGCGGGGGTCGGGCCGGGCGGTTATGGTCTGACCGAGTGGCGGGGGCAAGCGACTCGGGCCCCGGCGACGCCGTTCGGTTGGCCGAGAGGAGGCCGTCGTGCGTGTGAGGCAAGAGCAGTTCAAGACACCTTTCCGGGTCGCGCGGGCGATCGTCACCAATCGCGCCGTTCAGGTGAGCGCCTTGCTGGGCGCCGTGATGATCTCGCTCTGGAACGTCGAGCGGGTCCCGCACACGTCGGTGCTGCCCGCCGTCGTCGGGCTGCTGCCGTTCGCGATCGGCAAATATGTCCTGTGCCCGCTGCGCTGGCACGCCCTGTCCGCCAGCGGGCGGACCCGGGCGTGGCACGTGCGTGCGTATGCGGAGAGTGAGATCCTCGGCCTGATCTCACCGTGGCACGCCGGCGCCGACGTCTGGCGGGTTCACCGCCTGGAAGCAACCGGCGTACGACGCTCGTCGGCGATCGCGTCCGTCGCCCTGGACCGGTTCGTCGGCGCCGTCGGACTGGTCGTCGCCGTCGCTGTCTGCGGAATCACCCTGCCCTGGACCGTGCTCGCGGGTGCGCTCGGCCTTGCCGCGATCGTGCTGGCAGCGGCCCTCGTCGTACGCCGTCGGCGTCCTGGTCTGGCAGGCAATTTGCCTTGGCCGTCGCCGGGGGTGTTCGCGGCCGGTGTCGCGTTGTCGATCGGCTACCAGGCCACAATCCTGGGCCTGCTGATCGGGGCCCTGCAGGCGGTTGGCGACTCGGTGTCGGCCTTCCAATTGATCGCTGTGTTCGGCGCGAGTCAGCTCGCCGGAGTGCTTCCCGGCGTCCATGGTGCGAGCCCGCGCGAAGGCGCTCTGGTCGCCGGTCTGACATCGATCGGGGTCTCCTGGACCGCCGCCTTCGGCGCGGTCGCGCTGACCGCCTTGCTCTACTGGGTGGCCGCTCTGCTGTTCGGTGGCGGGTGCTTTTTCCTTCGATGGCGCGGCTGGTTCAGCGACCCACGGCCGGCCGCGATCTGCTCAGGTGGCACAGGCACCGGGCTTCTCGTCGCGGCACCTGTGCCTGAATAACCCGAGCCGGATCAGTAGCTGAGAGTGCCCTTGACCTGGTAGGCGCCGCTCTTCGCATGCGACTGGAAGAGGATCAGCACGCAGGTCCCCGCCGGTACGTCGGTCGCCAGCACGTGGCTGGGGGCCTTCTTCGTGAAGGCCTGGACGTCGCCCAGATCCCCGCCGCTCTCACAGTCCTCGACGAGGACGTCGGTGGTCTTCGGGAGGGTGGTCAGCTTCAGCTTGATGTCACCGCCGTGGGAGATGTACGTACCCCCGGTGCTCCAGGTATGGCCGGTGACCAGGTGCGTGTACGGCTGATCCACCTGGGCGGAGGGGCGTGCCGGCGCCGCCTGGGCGGCCAGCGGAGCCCCGGCCAGGGTCGCGACGGCCAGTGCGGAAACGATGGCAACTCGTCTGTTCATGTCTCTCCTCGGTAGGTCGATACCCCGACTGCATACTCGGTATCTAGATACTAGGTATGCAGGGGGTCATCGACCGTCCGGAGGTCGAGAAGGTACCCGGTTCATTCCTCAGTCGGGCCGGCTGCCCGGATCATCTCCTCGCGGGGCACGACCTTGATCCGCTCGCGCCCCTGGCCCTGACCGAGTGCGAGCTCGTGGGCGTCCAGGCGGGACCAGCCGTCGGCGTCGACGACGGTCGCACCGCGGTCGGCGAGATGCTTGAGAATCGCGTCGGGATCGGACACCTCCGGCCGCGGCAGCCCGTCGAGATCGGCGAGCAGGCTCGCGATCGTCTCGGCCGCATCCGACTTGGTGTGCCCGATCAGGCCGATCGGGCCGCGCTTGATCCAGCCCGTGACGTACAGGCCGGCCAGCGGCACGTCATCCAGGTCGAGCACCCGGCCGCGGTCGTTGGTCATCACACCGGCCTGGTGATCGAACGGGAGCCCGGGCAGGTGCGAGGAGAGATACCCGACCGCGCGGTAGACCGCCTGCACCGGCGTATCGACGTACTCGCCGGTGCCGCGGACGGTGCCGTCGCCCTGCAATTCAGTGCGCTCGGTGCGCAATCCCTCGACCCGCTCAGCACCCAGCACCTCGACCGGCGCGTGGCACAGGTGGATATGGATGCGGTGTTCGGCTCCGGTCGGCTCCGCCTCGAGGTACTTCAGCAGCGTGTCGACCATCAGGCGGGTGCCCTTGTTCGAATTGATCGCCCGCTGGCTCGCCTCGTCGATCTCGAAGCCCTCGGGGTGCACGATCACGTCCACCGCCGGGGAGTGCGAGAGCTCGCGCAGTTCCATCGGGGTGAACTTGATCTGGGCCGGTCCGCGCCGGGCGAAGACGTGGACATCCGTGGCCTGGTTCGCTTTCAGACCCTGGTAGACGTTGTCCGCGATCTCGGTGCTGAGCTGCTCGTCCGCCGGCTTGGCCAGCATCCTGGCCACGTCGAGCGCGACATTGCCGGCTCCGATGACAGCGACCTGGCGAGCATCCAGCGACCAGTCCCGCGGTACGTCGGGATGACCCGCGTACCAGCTGACGAAGTCGGCGGCACCATGGTTGCCGGGCAGGTCGATGCCTGGGATGTCGAGCTCGCGGTCACTGATGGCTCCGGTCGCGAAGATGACGGCGTCGTAGTGCCGGCGCAGGTCGTCGAGCTTGAGGTCGACGCCGTACTCGACGTTGCCGAGGAACCGGATCCGGTCCCGGCCGACGACGCGGTGCAGCGCCTTGATGATCTCCTTGATCCGCGGGTGGTCCGGCGCCACGCCGTACCGGACCAGCCCGAACGGCGCGGGCAGCCGTTCGATCAGGTCGACGTGGGCTCCGTCGTGCTCCTTGGTCAGAATGTCGGCCGCATAGATACCCGCAGGCCCGGCGCCAACAACGGCGACACGGAGGTCTCTCATGATCTCCCAGTCCATAATTAGGTAAGCCTTACCTAACTATGGTAACTGACGCTCTGAGCCGCGAACCGCCAGGTTCACTCCGTGGACACGCCCCCAGCATAGGCTCAGGGTTTGGGACCACCGGACAGGTGTCACCGGATAAGACATGGCGGACAGAGGTACTCCCCCGGCACCGCGTAGTGCGTTGACGCTGCGGATGGTGCTGGCCGCCTTCGGGCTTGTTGTCTGTGGCTGCGCGGCGGTCGCCTTCGTGGTGTTGAAGGTGCCGGTGCCGTTCGTCGTCGCGGCGGTGGGGTTCGCGGTCGTCGCCGTGGTGGACCTGGTGGTGATCACCCATCGCAAACGCAACGAGTAACCCGTGGGGCCCTACCCGCCGCGGTAACTGCGAGGATGGCGGGGTGGACATCTTGCGCAGGAACCACGTCGTGGTCACCGGTAATCCGGCCGGCCCGGCCGTGGTGCTGGCTCATGGGTTCGGATGCGACCAGAACATGTGGCGGCTGACCGTCCCCGCCCTGGCGCCGGAGTACCGGGTGGTGCTCTTCGACTACGTCGGTTCCGGCCGGTCCGACCTGACCGCGTTCGACGAACCGCGCTACTCCTCGCTCAGCGGATACGCCGAAGATGTCGTCGAGGTCTGCGCCGCGCTCGAGCTGACCGACGCCGTGTTCGTCGGGCACTCGGTCAGCGCGATGATCGGCGTACTGGCCGCCCAGCAGGCGCCGGAGCGGATCGGCGCGCTGGTGATGGTCGCCCCTTCCCCCTGCTACGTGGACGACGGTGACTACAAGGGCGGATTCAGCGTCGAGGACATCGACGAGCTGCTCAGCTCGCTGGAGTCGAACTATCTCGGCTGGTCGGCCGCGATGGCACCGGTCATCATGGGTACACCGGACCGCCCCGACCTCGGCGAGGAGCTGACCAACAGCTTCTGCGCCACCGATCCCGCGATGGCCCGGGTCTTCGCCCGGACGACGTTCCTGTCCGACTCCCGCGCGGACCTGGCAGCGGTCCGGGTGCCGACGTTGATCCTCGAGTCGGCCGAGGACGTCATCGCACCGCGCCAGGTCGGCGCCTACGTACGGACGGCCGTCGAGGGGTCCACTCTCGTCACCTTGGATGCCGCCGGGCACTGCCCACACCTGTCGGCCCCCGACGCCACCAACAGGGCCATCACAGACTTTCTTGCGGGCCTGAAACGACAAGCAGTGTCGCGGCCCTGAAGTGACAGTGCAGGTGGACAGTGACGAGGAGGCGTACGAGGCCGCCCCTTGTGGCCAGCTCACGACGTCGATGGACGGCACGATCGTCAAGGTCAACAACACCTTGCTCGATTGGCTCGGTCTGCCCCGGGACGCGGTGGTAGGACGGCTCCGGTTCGTCGACCTGCTCACCGTCGGCGGCAAGCTCTACCACAAGACGCACTTCGCTCCCCTGTTACGCATGCAGGGCGAGGTCGGCGGAGTCGCCCTGGAGCTGAAGCGGGACGGCGGCGGCCGGATACCGGTCCTGGTGTCGTCGGTCGTCAAGTACGACGACGCCGGCGGTCCCGTCCTGGTCCGTACCACGGTCTTCGACGCGCGGATCCGGCGTGCGTACGAAGAGGAACTGCTGCGCGAGCGGAAGGCGGCCGAAGCGGCCCGGCGGCAGGCCGAGGGTGACCGCGCCAGACTGCAGGACGCGCTTGCCGTCCTCCAACAGTCGTTGCTACCGGCCACTATTCCCGACGTACCGGGTCTGGCCACCGCCGCGTACTACCACACCGCTTCGCCCGACCAGCTCGGCGGCGACTTCTACGACGTCTTCGCCATCGAGAGCGAATGCTGGGGTTTCTTCCTCGGCGATGTGTGCGGCAAGGGTCCCACCGCCGCCGCGGTGACCTCGGTCGCTCGCTACACCCTGCGAGCTGCCGCGATGCACGACCCGACCGCCGCGCTGGGCACCCTGAACGCAGTACTGCACGAGCGGTACGCCGGCGGCGACCTGCGCTACTGCACGGCCGTCTTCGGGACCCTGCGGAGCGACCTCGAGACGGGCGAAGTCACCCTCCGATTCGCATCGGGCGGCCACCCGCCACCCCTGCTGATCCGCGCTGACGGCAGTTGCGAATTCCTTTTCAGCGAGGACGGAACGCTGATCGGCATCCTGCCGTCCTCGCAGTTTCCGCTGACCGACGTCACCCTCGGGCCGGGCGACATGCTGCTGCTCTACACCGACGGATTGACCGAGGCGCGGGTCAACGGAAAGCGTGATCTGTACGGCCCCGAGGCCTTGCGGACACTCGCCACCCAGTACGCCGGTACGTCACCGGCCGCGCTCGTCGAAGCACTCTCCGCCGTACTGGCCGGCTTCGGCCCCCGCCTCGCGGACGACACCGCCTTGCTGGCGCTGGGAGCTCCCCTTCCAGTCAGGCAACGGTCTGTGCTCTAATTCCGCGTCGCAGGTGGAGCGGAACTCGCGGGGAGGCATCGTATGGCCATGGATCAGTCAGCTCGGCCCCCCGAGGTCAGGAGCTACCAGGTGGAGCAGCCGACCCTGTCCGTTGAGATGGGCCCGTCGGAGACGCTCGGAGCGGACGCCTTCGCCCGGCTCGCGATCGAGCTTCACGACGCTGCCGGCGTGGACGAGACGGTCGAGGCGGTCGTGCAGTTCGCGCTCCAGGCGGAGGCCTGTTCCTACGCCGGCGTCACGCTCACGCTGCGGGGCAGCCGCGAGATCGCGGCGGTGACCGACCCGCTGGTCACCGCGATCTATCAGTTGCAGTTCGATCTCGGCGAGGGCCCGCTACAGACAGCTCTGAGCGAGGGCGTCGTCGTACACGTCGTGGATGTCGAGACCGAGACGCGCTGGCCGGCCTGGGCGGCCAAGGTCACGCGGTACCCGGTCAGGTCGTACCTGCACGTGCCGATGTGGATCAGTCAGCAACTCATCGGCGTGCTGTCGCTGTTCAACACCGAGCCGAACGCCTTCAGCGCCGACGACGAGGCGATCGCCCACATCCTGGCCCGGCACGCGTCGATCGCCGTCGCCTCGGCCCAGGATGGTGAAGCCATGGCCGCCGCAGTGGACGCGCGTAAGCTCGTCGGGCAGGCGATGGGCATCCTGATGGAGCGCTTCGACACCGACCAGGTCCGTGCGTTCGAGATGCTCAAGCGCTACTCACAACAGAACAACACCAAACTGCGTGACGTCGCGCAGGAGTTGATCGACACCCGCAAGCTAAGAGGCACGCACAGTGAGTGAAGAGATGCTGTCGGTCGAGGTGCTGGACCGAGGGCCCGACGTCGTGATCGGCGTCCACGGCGAGCTGGACTTCGGCACCATCAGCGACCTGATGGCGGTCGTCCAGCCGGCGGCCGAGGCGGGCCGCTCGGTGATCCTGGATCTGGCCGAGCTGGCCTTCTGCGACTCCAGCGGCCTGGGGGCGTTCGTGCGGCTCCACCAACTGGCGGCGGATGCCGGTGGCAGCCTGTGTCTGGCGCGGCTCCGGCCGGCGCTGGAGTCGACGATCAAGCTGACGATGCTGCACCGGCTGCTCGTCATCCGCGCCGACCTACCCGCCGTGGACGCGGCGGCCGATCCGGCGTAGATGCGTGGAAATCCGCCGGCGGGGCACCGGGGACGGACCGCAGCCTCCCTGGGGAAAGAGGACCGTGACCGAATCGTCGAACGAGAACAACGGTCACCGAGCGATCCACGAGCACGAGTTCGTCACCAACCCCTGCGATGGGCTGTTGTACTGCCAGCGGTGCCCGATGGTGGCCTACGATCTGGCTGACGCCGCCACCGAACCGATCTGCCCGATGCCGCTGCGGCCCTAGCGAGCGCCTCCCCGGCCGCTGATCAGTCCTGATGCTCGCCCGGACGTAGTTGTTCGAACAGCATGGCGGTGGTGCCGGCATCGACGAAGAGTTCGATGCCGGTGATGGCGCGGGCCTCCGGGGAGAGTAGGAAGGCGACCGCGTTGCCGATGTCGATCGCCTCGACGGCTCGCGGAAGCATCTGCTTGGTTGCGACAAAGTCGGCCAGCAGGTGCTCGTTGCCGCGGCTCTCCACCGCTCCGGGGTGGACGATGTTGCAGCGGATGTTCCGGAGCCCGTAGTCCCGCGCGATCCCCCGTGTCAGGGCGGTCAGCGCGGCCTTCGTCGCGGCATACAGGGTGAAGGTCTCGGTGGCACCGGCCGCGTGCACCGACCCGATGTTGACGATGCTGCCGCCGCCGTTCCGCAGCATGATCGGCAGGACCTCCCGGATGCAGTTCCACGGCCCGCGGTAGTTGATCGAATGCACCCGGTCGAACTCTTCGGGCGTCGCCTCGCCGCCGTGCCTGCGCATTCCGACCCCGGCACTGTTGACCAGGCCGTCGAGTCGCCCGAACTCGCTCATCGTCGCGGCGACCACTTCCCGCACCGATTCGGCATCGGTGGTGTCCAAAGCCATCGGTACTGCGGTTGCGCCCGCTCCGCGCAACTCGTCGGCCACCGCCGAGGCGGCCGGCACATCCCGGTCAGCGACCACCACGGTCCAGCCCTTGGCCGCCAGCGCCCGGCAGATCCCGTTGCCGATCCGGGCACCGCCGCCGCCCGTCACGATGCAGACCTTCTCGCTCATCCCCGTACTCCTTCGCCGCCGTTCTGGTCCCCCTCATTTCACCAGCTCAACGCGCGCTGAACGCCAAGGCGGGCCGGGAGAATCTCCCGGCCCGCCGAAGCATCCTGCTGGAGCTACTTCGCCAGCGTGTAGCGGATCATGTCGTTCCGCAGTTGGTCACCTGAGATCTTCACGATGCGAAGCGTGTGCTGCGCATCCGTCAGACCGGTCTTGCTGAACACCTGCCGGGTGGTGACGCGCACATCGCTGTGCAGGTTCACCCTGGTGACGACCTTGCCGTCGAGGTAGACGTCGGCCTCACCCTGGTCCTGAGCCAGCGCCGTGACCCAGTCCACCGCAGTACCGCGGAAGGTGAAGTTGATCGCCGCACCTGCCGCAGTCGACGCGTGGACGTCGTCGCGGTAGTCGCCGCGGAAGCTGAAGTCCAGCTTCGTGCTGCCGACCGGCCTGGGCCGAGCAGCGAGGCCACGATCCGCGGCGCCTATTGGTGGCTTCGCAAGTTGATTCAGCTGACTGGGGTCAGAACGTCTGCGAGGGCTTCGAGCCAGATGACGACCGCCTCGGCGCCGGGGTCGACCGTGCCGAGCGCGCGATCACCGAGGTAGCTCGACCTGCCCCGGCGGGCCATGATCCCCGCCGTCTCATCTGTGCCCTTCCTGGCTGCCGCAACCGCCTCACCCAGTGCGCCGGTCCGCAACGCGGCCACGGCTGGGATGAGAGCGTCGAGCATCGTCCGGTCGCCGATCTTCGCGCCGCCCAGTTCGGCTATGGCGTCCACTCCCTCCGCAAAGGCTTCTGGCCAAGGCTTTCCGGCTGCGCGGGCCGTGGCGGTTCGAAGTACGAGGGCTGCGTAGAGCGGACCTGAGGTGCCGCCAACGGTACGGCGCACTGTGCCGGCGATGCCGCGCAGCGCGGTCGCGTCGTCGGTGCCGTCGTACTGGTTCAGCCCGTCGAGGACAGCTCGGGCGCCGCGGGCGAGGCTGATGCCGAGGTCACCGTCGCCGACGATCTGGTCGAGGTCGGTCAGCTCTTGTTCGGCCGCGATCAAGGCGTTGCAGACGGCAGCTACCGGCAGCTTGAGGTGATCGCCGATTGTCGTAGTGGGTGCTGATGGCTCGACGCGGGGCTGGGGCTCCTCGGTGTGGGTCGAGACCTTGCCGAGGTGAGTCGGCCAGGCACTCGTCTGGGAGGGAGCGTCGAGCAGACTGAGCACGTGGTCGTCGACCCGCGCGAGGGACAGCGAGCAGCCGGCCATCTCGAGTGCGGTGAGGAACGTGCCGACCCACAGCCGCTCGAGCTTGATCCCGTGCCCGGCGAGGAACGCGACCGCGCGGCCGGCGATGATGCCGAGCTCCATCGTCGGGGTGCCGCCGAGGTTGTTGACCAGCAGAACCACTCGGTCACCGGCCTTGAGTTGCCGGTCGGCGACGAGATGCCGGAGAAGCCGATCGACTACTTCGTCGGCGGAGGAGATCTTGCCGCGCTCGACCCCCGGTTCGCCGTGAATGCCGAGGCCCCACTCGATCTCGTCCGGGCCGAGATCCAGTCCCGGCTTACCCGCCGCCGGGACCGTGCAGCCAGACAACGCGACACCCATCGTCGCCACGGACCCCGCCGCCTCCAGTGCTTCCTGGGCCACCTCGTCGAGCGGCTTGCCTGCTTCGGCGGCGGCGCTGGCAATCTTGTGGACCAGGACGGTTCCCGCAAGGCCGCGGCGACCCGCGTTCTCGTCGCTGTCGGCGAGCGCGGCGTCGTCGGCGACCACGACCATCCGGACCGGGATGCCTTCGCCGCGGGCGATCTCGGCGGCGAGGCCGAAGTTGAGCCGGTCGCCGGTGTAGTTCTTCACGATCAGCAGGACGCCGGCCCTCGCCGCCGACGGCCCGGATCGCGGTCAGCACGGCGTCGGCGGACGGCGAGCTGAAGACGTCACCGGCGACTGCCGCGGTGAGCATGCCCGGCCCGACATACCCCGCATGAGCCGGCTCGTGCCCAGCGCCGCCGCCGGAGATCAACGCCACCTGCCCGCGTTGCCTGAGCTCTTCGCGATCGGCCCTGGCGACCACACCGTCACCCAGGACGACGATCCCGGGGTTGGCCAGCGCGAACCCGGCCAGCATCTCGGGCACCACGTCGCTCACACCGTTGACAAGCTTCTTCACAACCGTCGCCTCCTCTTGTGAATCTCATTCGATAATGTCGAATGGATTTCACACAGTAAGCCGCGGTTCATCTGCCTGTAAAGACCAGCCGCTGACTTCGAGGGCTGGGGCTAGGCCGGCCAGCGCGGTGAGCCGAGCTCCCGGCTGATGTTGCGGGCCGCTTCACGGACCGCAGTGAAGGTCGACTCCGCCGGCGGCCAGTCGGCGGCCGGGAGAACGATGCCGATGGCACCGACCGCCGCACCAGAAGCGTCGAAGATCGGCGCCGCGATTCCGGCCTCGCCGAGCACCGCCTCCTCGCGCTCCGTCGCCAGCGCCTCGCGGGCGACCTCGGCGAGCTGCGCACGCAGTACCGACGGATCGACCAGCGTCTCCGACGTCATGCTCCGGAGCTTGTCGCCGGCCATCAGACCAGTTGCCTGCTCGGGCAGGAATGCGAGCAGCGCCTTCCCCAGAGCGCTCGCGTGCGCAGGGATGACGATCCCGACCTCGGGCATCTGCCGGCTCCCGTCAGGCCGCGGCTCGTGATGGATGATCACCACCTCGTCGAAGGTGAGCACACCGGTCCGTACAGCGTGACCGCTGCGGCGGGCCAGCTCTTCCGACCAGGTGACCGCTCGCGACCGGAGCTCCAACGTGTCGAGGTAGACGTTGCCGAGCTTGAGCACCGCCGGACCCAGCTGGTAGCGATTCGAGTCGCGATCCTGGACCACCATGCCGTGCGCCTGCAGGGTCTTGAGGATTCCGTGCACCGTCGACGGCGGCAACTCGAGCCGGCCGGCCACCTCGGACAGACTCAGCCGGCGGGCACCCTGCAGCACTGCGAGTATCCGGATCGCCCGGTCGACGGACTGGATCATCCGAGTTCTCCTCCAAGGATCGAACACATCTTTACAGCAGTGAACCACAGGCGTATCTTCCGAGAACTATTCGATAATGTCGAACGGCCTTCAGGTTCGCATCGCCCCCGGCCTGTACTCCGATCGCTCCCGGAAGGACTCCCATGGACGACAACTCCCTGACCCAACGACTCGGCACCGAGCTGATCGGTACCGCGATCCTGGTCTTCGTCGGCGTCGGCGCGGTCCCGGCGACGCTGATCGTGAACGGCTCGGCCCCCTTCACGATGGCCGACCTCGGGATGATCTCGCTCGCCTTCGCGGCCGCGGTGGTCGCCACCGTCTACGCGCTCGGCCCGATCTCCGGCAACCACATCAACCCGGCCGTGACGCTCGGCCTGGCCGCGACCGGCAAGTTCCCGTGGTCACTCGTCCCGGCGTATCTGGCAGCTCAACTGGCCGGCGCGGTGCTCGGAGCCGCCGCGATCCTCGGCGTCCTCGGCTCCAAGGCGAGCGACCTCGGTCTCGGCGTCGCGACGTACGGCGAGAACATCGGCGTCGTGCAGGCGTTCACCGCGGAGTTCGTCGGAACCTTCATCCTGGTGTTGACGGTCTTCGGCGCGACGCACCGCAAGGCGGCCCCTGGCTTCGCCGGCCTCGCGATCGGTTTCGTGGTCTTCGGCGCGATCATCCCCGTTGCCCCCATCACCGGCGCCTCGATCAACCCAGCCCGCACGGTCGGTCCGATGCTCGTCCAACAGGTCGCCGGCGGCCAGGTCAACTTCGCCCAGCTGCCGGTCTATCTGGTCGCCGAACTCAGCGCCGGCGTAGTCGCGGGTCTGGTCTACCTCGCCTTGTCCCGCACGGCGGCTGATCGTGCCGTCGACCTCGCCGCTTCCCTGCCCGCCGCGCAGGACGGACGTTCGTGATCACCGTCGAGTTCCTGAGGCATTGGATCGCCGCATTCGGAACCCTCGTCGACTCGCACCACGACCAACTCAACGCGCTCGACGCCGCGATCGGCGACGCCGACCACGGGACGAATCTTCGCCGCGGCTTCACCGTCGTCTCAGCCACCCTGGACTCCGCACCCGACGCCCCGGGCGGCCTCCTCAGCTGGGTCGGCAAGACAGCGGTGAGCAATGTCGGTGGCGCCGCCGGCCCACTCTTCGGCAGCTTCTTCCTCTGCCTAGGTGATGCCCTAGGCAACCACCACGACCTCGACGCCCGCCGATTCGCCCTCGGCCTACGCGCCGGACTCGCGGGCGTCGTCGCCAGGGGCAGCGCCGTCGCGGGCGACAAGACCATGTACGACACACTCGCTCCCGGCATCGACGCACTCGACGCCGCGGCGGCAGCGCAGTACGACCACACCGACATCTTCCAGGCAGGTCTCCGCGGCGCCGAATCAGGACGGGACGCGACCATCGACCTGCTCGCCCGCAAAGGCCGCGCGAGCTACCTGGGTGAGCGAAGCGTCGGTCATCAGGATCCGGGCGCCACCTCCGCCACCTTGCTGTTCAGCGCACTACTTGAATAGCAGCTTTCCGAGTCGGCGCGAGGCGATGTACATGCCCAAGGTCCCCACCGCGGCGACAAGATAGACCGCGCCGATCAGCAAGGTCGAGCTGACAGTGCAGGTGGTGAAGGCCCGCTCGAGCGCAACCCCTCCGAGGCCGCATCCCCAGCCCAATGGCCACAACCCAAACCCAGCGAGGAGATTGACGTGTCAGATGTGCAACGGCTGAACGGACAACTCCATCAGGTGCCGGCCGAGGCCAAGCAGGCCGCGGTACCCGGCCGACGATCAGCGAGTCCGGGCGAGCGAGCGAACCGGTGACAGCGCCGGCGATCGCCTCCACCGACTCGCGATGTTTCACCCGCAGCCCGTTCCAGGCCGCGTCGATGTTGATGTACTTGCAGCCGAACGGCTGAAGCTTCTTGTGCATCGCGTCCGACTGGGCCATGATCTGGGCCGCGTTGATCCAGTTGCCACCGTCGTTGGAGTACACCTGCATGCTGTAGCTGCTCCAGCCCATGTAGGGCTTGGCAGCCGCCGCGCCCGCCGGCCCGAGTGACGGGCTCGCCGCGGTGGTGACGGTCGCGGGCGTGGAGATGCTCGCGTTCGTAGTACTGGTCGTCGTCTTCGCCTTGGCAGCGCTCTGAGCGGGCGCTGTTCCGCGTGGGTCGCGCGCGGCGGAGGCAGTCAGTCCGACCGGCAGCGCGGCGACGACGAGAATCCCCACGAGAATGCCCCGCGTCGCCTGTTTCGAAGGAACCTGGTCATGAGCGGTGAGACCTCTCTCTGTGGTGCGACAGCCACCGGCAACAACCACATATCGGATAGGATATTGGAACTTTGATGGCTGCCGAACAAGAAGTCAAGAGTCCGAACCCATGATTCTTAATCCCGTGAATTAACCCCCACGACTGGTACTACGGCCGCGACCGTTGCCAGCGAGGAACGTACTGTCGGCTGTGCCGTGACTCGTCAGGTGGCGCTTTGACTCGTTGGTTGGGTGGCCTGCTTCGGGGAGAGGCGTGTCGCCATCCTGACAAGGTCGGCGACGGCCCGGGATCTGCTGTGCGGTGGCCAGGCGATCACGGTCGTGACTGGGGGCGCATCCAGCACGGGCACGGCGACGAGGTCGCTGGTCAGTCGGGTTCTGCAGGATTCCGGGGAGACGGCGCAGGCGCGGCCGAGGGCGACCAGTTGCAGCAACTGCGCGTGGTCGCGGACCTGGGGGCCTGGGCCGGGCGGGTAGGTGCCGTCGGGGTTGGGCCAGCGTGGCAGTGGCAGGTCGTCAAGACCGGTGATGTCGGCCATGCGCACCTGCGGCCGGGTGGCGAGGGGATGCCCGGCGGGGAGAACCACGACCTGGTTCTCGGTGCTGAGTTCTTCGGTGTGGAACCCTGCCGTCGAGTCGAACGGCGTGTGCAGCAGCGCCACGTCGGCCCGGCCCTCGCGTAGGAGTCGTCCCTGCTCGGCCGGGCCGCACAGGATGACCTCGACGGGTACCGCGCCGGGTTCGGCGGCGTAGGCGTCGAGCAGCTCCGCCAGCAGTTCGCTGGACGCGCTGGCTTTCGTGACCAGGACCGTGCCGGGACGGCCGGTCGCGGCGAGGGCGGCGCGGCGGGTCCGGCGTTCGGCGGTGTCGACCGCGTCCAGAGCCGCGCGGCCCTCGGTCAACAGCACCGAGCCGGCCTCGGTCAGTGTGACGGCGCGGCTTGTGCGGTCGAGCAGTACGGCCCCGAGTCGGCGTTCGAGTTGCTGGATCGCCCGCGACAAGGGCGGTTGTGCGATCCCGAGCCGCTGCGCGGCGCGCCCGAAGTGCAGCTCTTCAGCGACGGCGACGAAGTAGCGCAGCTCCCGGGTTTCCATCCAGCCACGGTACGCCGGATCCATACCTGACCGGTATCGTTGCTCACCCAATCGGTGTTGGACCTGCGCCGGATGGCCCAGGCAGCATCGTTCCCATGAGCGAGCAGACGATTGCGCTGGTTACCGGCGCGAACAAGGGAATCGGTTACGAGATCGCCGCGGGCCTCGGCGCCCTCGGCTTGAGCGTCGGCGTCGGCGCACGCGACGAGCAGCGCCGAGAGGACGCGGTGCGGAAACTGCGCGCGGCGGGCGTCGACGCGTTCGGCGTGCCGCTTGACGTAACCGACGACGCGAGCGTCACCGCCGCCGCGCGGGTGATCGAGGAAAGGGCCGGGCGCCTCGACGTACTCGTCAACAACGCCGGGATCGCCGGCGTCATGCCGCAGGATCCCACCCGGGTCGATCCCGCCACCATCCGCACGGTCGTGGAGACCAATGTGATCGGCGTCATCCGCGTCACCAACGCGATGCTGCCGCTGCTACGCCGCTCCGCCTCGCCGCGGATCGTGAACATGTCCAGCAGCGTGGGCTCCCTGACCCGGCAGGCAGGTACGGGTGCCGAGCAGAGGACGGGGCCCGTGGCCGTGGCGTACGCGCCGTCGAAGACCTTCCTGAACGCCGTCACCCTCCAGTACGTCAGAGAACTGAGCGGCACGAACATCCTGATCAACGTCGGCTGCCCCGGCTACGTCGCCACCGACCTCAACGGCTTCCACGGCGTGCGCACCCCCGAACAGGGCGCTGCGATCGCCGTCGAACTCGCGACCCTGCCCGACGACGGCCCGAACGGAAAGTTCTTCGAGGACGCGGGCGAAGTCCCGTGGTAGATCCCCGCTTCGCCAACAACTACGGGAGATAAGGGGCCGTCCCGGTTCACGGGCAAGAAACTACCTGTCCACGAACAGCGCACCGGCCGGCGCAGCCGCCAGCAACCCTGCGGCGCCTTGATAGACATCGAGAACATGCCGACCGCTCGGCAGCATCGTGATGACGACCTCGGCACCCGCGACCGCTTCGGCAGGCGAACCCACCATCACGATGCCGGCCTCCTGAGCCGCGGAACGCGCCACCTCAGACGGGTCGAAGCCCGTCACGGTGTAACCGGCCTTGACCAGATTGGCGGCCATCGGTCCACCCATGTTGCCCAGCCCGATGAATCCGACAGCGGTAACAGTCATCGTCCGAGTCCCAACTCGTCGGCGCCGAGAGTGGCGAAGTACGCGGCGACCGTCTCCTCGGCGACATCGTCGAGGTCGGCCGGAGACCAGCGCGGATTGCGGTCCTTGTCGATGACCTGCGCCCGCACCCCCTCGAGAAAGTCGTGCGACCCGTGGAAGCGCACCGACAGCCGGAACTCCTGATCGAGCGCATCCCGCAACGACGGCAGATCCGACGCATTCCGCAACGCCCGCAGCGTCACCTGCACCGAGGTCGGTGACTTCGAAGCCAGTACGACGGCAGTCTCACGAGCCGCCTCGGCCTCCGAACCGGCCAGCCGAGCCAGGATCTTCACCACGTCATCGCCTTCGTACGCCGCGTCGATCCAGGCCCGATCGGCGAGCAACGCCGAATGCGGTGCATCGTCCGCCACCGCCGCGACGGCCTCCGACGGCGCCTTCGTGGCGAGGGCCGCAAGCAGAGCCGGCAGCCGGTCGCTCGGCACGTACCAGTCGGCCAGTCCAACAGCGATCGCGTCGCCCGCCCGCACCGAACCAGCGGTCAGCGCCAGGTGCGTACCCAACTCCCCCGGCGCGCGCGACAGCAGGTAGGTGCCGCCGACATCAGGGAAGAACCCGATGCCGGTTTCAGGCATGCCGATCTTGGATCGCTCGGTGACCACTCGGACATCAGCGTGCGCGGACAGCCCGATCCCGCCACCGAGCACGATGCCGTCCATGATCGCGACGAACGGCTTCGGGTAGTCGGCGATGGTCGCATCCAGCCGGTACTCGTCCGCCCAGAACGCCACCGATTCCGAGCCGCCCGCGAGACCGTCGCGGTAGATCGAGACGATGTCGCCACCCGCGCACAACCCGCGTTCTCCACTTCCGGTCAGCACAACGGTCTGTACTGCGGGGTCGTCGGCCCACTCGTCCAGCGCGGCCTGGATGATCGTCACCATCTCGTGGGTCAGCGCGTTGATGGCCTTCGGCCGGTTGAGGACGATGTGCCCCGCCGCACCTTCGATGCTGATAAGAACAGGAGCGTCGTTCATGCGGCCTCCTCGATGACGGCGCGCCCGACGATCAGTCGCATGATCTCGTTGGTCCCTTCCAGGATCTGGTGCACGCGCAGGTCGCGCACAACCTTCTCGATGCCGTACTCGCTCAGATATCCATAGCCGCCGTGCAACTGCAGAGCCTTGTTCGCCACGGTGAAGGCGGCCCATCTTGCGTTCGTTCGCCCCGAAGGACAGCCCGGCAGCGTCACCCGGCACCACGAAGGCGGTGATGCCACGCGGCCCCGGCTCGCCGGTACGCGCCATCACGACGTACACGCTGGACGACCCCGCGCCCGAGATGAACTGCTTCACTCCGTCGAGCACATACGAGTCACCGTCCCGACGAGCCGTCGTACGCAACGCGCCCGCATCCGAACCGGCCTCGGGCTCGGTGAGGCAGTAGCTGCCCAGCCCTTCCATGCCGGTTGACCATCGTGCTCCGTTCCCGCGATCGGCGACCTTTAGGTCAGCCTCATCATTTAGTAGGACACCCAACTATATGCATGGACGTCCTACTAAATGGAAGTCCGCACAGGTGTGGCCTATCTCGCCTACCAGGTCAGTCGTAGTCCAGGACGACAGGTGCAGGGTTGCCACTGTTGCTACTGGCGGGAAACACTCTGACCACCTGTACCTCGTCGCCCCACGAGAAAGGTCTTAGATGAGCTGGCTTGGAAAAGCACGACTCACCGTTGTCTCCCTGGCTGTCGCAGGGCTCGCGCTGTCCAGTACGTCGTACGGCTGGAGCGCCCAGACTGCGACCACCTGGCCTGGTGGATCCTCGGTCTCGACCGCTGACGGCAGCAATGTCTTCGGGTCGAACCTGAGCGGTCTGTCCTTCCAGAGCCCGACCGTGGTGTGGGCGGTGAAGAACGGCCCCGGCATGATCTACAAACTCCTCCCCGACGGCGCGAAGTGGAAACCTAGCCCGAGTAGCGGCAAGGCACTGCACTACAGCAACGGCAACGGCGACCCCGATGCCGAAGGTGTGGTCGCGACTCCCGACGGGCTGTTCGTGTCCACCGAGCGGGACAACAAGAACGACGAGGACAGCCTGCTCAAGGTGCTCCGCTTCGACCCCAACTCGACGGCGTCCTCCCTGAACGCGACCGGCGAATGGAACCTCACCCCAGACCTGCCAGACGTTGACCCCAACGGCGGTCTCGAAGCCATCTCCTGGATCCCTGACAGCTTCCTCACCGCGCACGGCTTCCGCGACGAGCACACCGGCGCGGCCTACTCCCCCAGGAGCTACTCGGGCCACGGAACCGGCCTGTACTTCCTAGGTCTCGAGGACAACGCCACGATCTACGCCTACGCCCTGAGCCTGTCCGGCAGCAGCTACACCCGGGTCGCCACCATCACTACCGGCTTCGCTGGGGTGATGGATCTCGAGTTCGAACCCGAGACCGGCCACCTCTGGGCCGAGTGCGACGACACCTGCTCGGGACAGACGAAGACCCTGGATCTCAATGCCCAGGGCAAGTTCGCGGTCACGGCCACCTACAGCCGCCCGTCCGGCATGTCGAACCTCAACAACGAGGGCTTCACGATCGCCCCGCAGTCGACCTGCACCTCCGGCCACAAGACCGTGCTCTGGTCCGACGACGGCAACACCAGCCAGCACGCCTCCGCAGCGGCACTCTCCCCTGCACCAGCTGACTCGACCCCGACCCACGACGTACCGTCGCGTTGCCGTGGGTCGGGGACGGCCCTCCCGTGTGGTGGACTTGAACGATGGTCTTCCTCGTGGGTCTCGTCGTCTTCCTGGTCAGCCTGCTGGTGGCGAGCTGGGGGTTGGTCAGCACGCTGGTCGCGCTGATCCGTCGGCGCCCCGCGGGGCGTGCTGCTCGCGTCCTACGTGGGCTGGCTCTGCTCACCGGCGCGCTGGCCGTCGGCGGCTACGCGTTCGGCGTGGTGGTGATCGGCGCCCAGCAATCGGAGTCGTCGCACGGCACGGACTCGTCACCCTCGCCCGCCTGCCGGCTGTCCGCGCCGACGCCCAGCTCCATCAGCCACGTCACTGGCTACGACGCCGGCTACCTGCCGCTGCGCTTCGACTGCAAGCTCGACGACGGTACGACGTACTCAGCCGGCGTCGTCTCGCCCTGGCTCACCCCGGCGATGCTCGCCCTGGGCGCAACCGCCCTCGGCCTCGCCTTCGGCGCCCGAAGCACCACCACTCGCCGTACGCCGGAAGCCGCCCCGGTCGCCGCCTGACCTCGGAAGCGCGGCGCGACCTAGAGGAAAGCGCCGAGGAGTCGGTGGCAGCGGATCGGGTCCTCGGTGAGGCCGGCCTTGAGGCCCCAGAGCCAATAGTCGGTGGTGCGGAAGACGACCCAGTCGCGGGCCCGGTCCCGGTCGAGTTCGGCTGTCGCGACCAGGGTGGCGAAGTGGTCGAGGAGTTCGCCGTCGGTCTTCATCGCGTCGATGCTCATCCAGAGGATCCGGGCGAGGTCGAGTTCGATGTCGCCGCGACAGAGCACGGGATCGACCACCAGCCACGGTTCGCGGGCACCGCGTAGTACCTGATCCGCGTGGAAGTCACCGTTGACGGCCAGGTCGTGCTCGGTGCTTGCCAACCTGCCACCACCGAGGTGCTCAGCTTCACGCAACCAAGCCTCGTCGAAGGGGCGACCCAGCCGATCCCACTCCGGCTCGAGCTCAGCGGCCCGGCGGCTTGCGATCTCGGCAGTAGACCAGGACGTCGGGTCCCCCGGCACCGCGAGCCGACGCATCAGACCGCCGAGGATCCCGATCGACTCGGCGAGCGGAGCGTCGCTCAAGGGACTGCCGAGGCGTTCGAGCAGCATGGCGCCCCGGTCGGCCTCGGCTTCCACCAATCGCACCATGCCTCGGCCGTTCCACCAGCTCAGCGCGTGGATCTGCTCGGTGACCTCCCGACCAGGAGGCGACATCCGAAGCGCCAGCGGTTCGCCGTACCGGAGTACTGGTACGACGATCGCGTTCGACCCGTGCGCGAGCCTGCCGTCGAGCTGGAGATTCCATCGCTCACACTGGTCCCGGACGCTCGCCGGCAACGACGCCAGCCATTCCTGCCCCTCGTTCCACCAGCGAGGCATCGCCAGGAAGGACGGCGGCAGCTCGATCACCCAGGCAGCCTAGCGACCGCCTGACCGAACGGCACTCGGGTTTCGCTCAGCGCGACCCGGCCGCCGGTCAGCTCTCTTTCGCCGAATCCGGCGGCGTACATACGCACGCCTTGTTGCCGTCCTGGTCGGCGATCACGGTGAACGACGGCGCCTGGCTGTCGTCGACGACGATCCCACCGGCGGCGACGGCCGCGGCGATCCGCTGCTCGGCCACGTCGGCCGGCACCCAGACATCGATGTGGAACCGCTGGCGCGGCGTCTCGTGCTCATCGGTCTTCTGGAACCACAGGATCGGCATTCGCCCGGTGGCGTCCCGGATGTCGTTGCCGGTGCTCCCGCGCCCCTGCGCCTCGGTGCTTCCGGTCAGCAGAACCGCCCAGACCGGAGCGATCTTCTCGATGTGCGCGGTGTCGATCGCCATCTCGATCGCCGTGATCGCACTCGGCGCAGCCACCACCGCCTGCTCGGCGGCAATCTCGGTGATCCGCCGGGCGAGCTCGAGGTCCTGCTCCGTCACCCATTCGATGATGTGCTCGGTGCCCTCGCCGTCGCGATAGACAGCGTCGTCGCTGATCACCTTCAGATCGACGTACCCGCTCCCCATCGCCACCCGCGGATGGTGCCCGAGCGCATCTGCTGCCTGCCCCACCGCGGCGACGAACCCGCCGCCGAACCCCTCGACTACATAGCGCGCATGAAGTCCCTGCCCCAGCTTCCGCCAGTCCTTCAGGTCCGCTTCAGCGATCTGCTCATCAGTCAGCATGTCCACACCTGCGACGATAACCCCCGTTCCGGACGATCAACTTCCGGAACTCCCAGCCTCGCCGTACTCCGGGCGCCAGCGTTATCAGCTGGACGACGGAGGTTCGCTCAGGAAGCGGGCCGGATCGCCCGCAGCACTGGCGTTGGAGGCCAGCCACGCCTGCAGCCCGGCCGGATCCCTCCGCTCGAGCTCGTCGAGACACCGCGCCCGAGCCCGGACGATCTCCAGCCGTCGCGAGGCAACAGGCTCGATCTTCAGCGCCTCGTAGCTGCTCTGCCACTGACGACAAAGCAGC
Source organism: Kribbella qitaiheensis (assembly GCF_014217565.1). Classification (NCBI taxonomy): domain Bacteria; kingdom Bacillati; phylum Actinomycetota; class Actinomycetes; order Propionibacteriales; family Kribbellaceae; genus Kribbella; species Kribbella qitaiheensis. Next base: position 377,616 of record NZ_CP043661.1, on the reverse strand, counting down.
AAAGTCGGCTGCTGGCGAAGCTCATCACCCTTGTCGGCCTTCGGCAGGAACCGCCGTACGACGGGCGGCGAGGTCCCAGCCACCAAAGCCCCGATCAGCAAGGCGCCGGGTCCGAGCAGCGCGAGCAGCCCCGCAGCGCCGACGCACGCGCACCCGACTACCAGGCCCGTCGTCATCGCCCGCCGCAGCCGATCCAGACCCACCTGGGCATCGGCATCCATCCGGGCGATCAGCGCGGTGAGGAAGCCGAGCAACCCCGGCACCAGGAACAACGGCACCAGCGAGACGGCCGGCAGCGCAAGCACTGCGGCCGCGATCCCCAGCGCGACCACCAGGCCGCACGCACAACCCCAGACGAGGCGGAAACGCACCATAACCACGTGATACCCACCCAGCAAACGGAACTGCGCCGGTCGACAGGTTCCCGGCGCGACCCTGCCGTTCGACGCCTACGCCGCGGCGATGTACGCGGAGAGACCCGCTGCCTTCACTTGCGTTGCCGACCACCTTCCGCGACCAGGCGGGCGACGGACGGGTCGAGCTTCTCCCGGACCTTCTGCCGCTCGAGTTCGTCGGAACCGACCTTCTTGATCGCCCGGGCGATCGTCCGGCCTTCCTCGTACTGCGCGATGACGCGCGGATCCACATACGATGCGCGGGCCACCGTCGGGGTGTTGCCCAGATGCTCCGACACCTCGGTCAGCATCTCCTTGACGGCCTTCTTGGCGGTCCGCTCGGTTTGCGGCGGATCGGCCTCGGCCAGGTCCACCGCGGCGTGGACGGTGGCGGTCCAGGTGCGCAGGTCCTTCACCGTGTACTGGTCGCCGACGAGTTCCTGGAACCGCGCGTTGATCGAGCTCGCATCGATCTCGTGCCAACCGGACTTGTCGTGGAAGACCAGTAGCCGCGGGTTGTCGTGCTTGCTCCGTCTGAGCGCGGATACCGCCGCGGCGAGCTTGTCGTCCTTCAGTTCGAGTGTGCGCTGCTTACCGCCCTTGGCGATGAAGTCGAACACCAGCAGGCCTTTGCGGACCCGTACGTCGTCGCGGAGCAACGTCGCGGCACCCCGGCTGCCCGCGTCCTCGGCGTACCGGGTGTTGCCGATCCGGAAGACACCGTGATCGAGCATCCTGAGGGCGGTCGCCAGGACCCGGGCCCGGCCCAGCCCCGCCGTACACAGGTCCCGATCCACCGCCGCGCGGAACTCAGGGAGCCGGGCTGCCAGGCGTTTCACCCGATCATGCTTGTCATCATCCTGCGACGTGCGCCACTCGTCGTGGTACAGGTACTGACGACGGCCGGCCTCGTCCGTCCCGACCGCCTGGATATGCCCGTTGTGGTGCGGGCAGATCCAGACATCGTTCCAGGCAGGCGGAATCACCAGCGCCCGGATCCGCTCGACCACCGCGGCATCGTCGACAACGTTGCCGTCGGCATCGAGATAGCCGAATCCCTTGCCCCGGCCCCGCCGGGTCAGGCCGGGCTTCGCCGGATCGCTCCGTCTCAGTCGCACGTCAGGCGGCCGCGGGTGCGGGGGTGAGTTTCGCGCGGAGGTCGTTCAGGATCTGGCTGAGCAGGCGGGAGACCTGCATCTGGCTGACGCCGATCTCCTTGCCGATGTCGGCCTGGATCCAGCCCTCGACGAAGCGCAGTTCCAGGATGCGCCGCTCGCGCGGTCCCAGGTCTGCCAGCACCGGCTGCAACATGTCGACGGCCTCCAGCTGACCGACCGTCCAGTCCTCCTCGGCAGGGACCACGTCGGCCAGCGACAGACTTCTTTCCTCTGCCGGCCGGTCCAGCGACAGCACCTTGAAGCACCCTGTCGCGGCCAGCGCCTGCTCGACGTCTTCCAACTCCACGGCCAGGTACGCCGCGAGCTCTTCCCGCGTCGGCTCGCGGTTCAGTCGCTGCTGCAACTCGGGGAGCTTGGTCAGGATCATCCCCTGGACCTCCTGCAACCGCCGCGGGATCCGCACGGTCCACGCGCAGTCGCGGAAGTACCGCTTCACCTCGCCGCGGATGGTCGGGATCGCGAAACCGATGAACGGCGTATCTTCCTCGAGCCGGTAGCGCTGGGCCGCCTTGACCAGTCCGAGGAACGCGACCTGGTCCAGGTCATCGGCTTCCGCACCCCTCCCGCGGAACCGGTGCGCGATGCCCCGGGCGATCTCGATGTTGAGTTCGATGACATCTTCGAGCAGCTCCTGCCGCTCGGCCTCATCGGAGCTTCGCGCTCGCCGCTCCAGCAACGCTCTGGTGGCGGCTTCGCGCTCGGCCCTTTCTTCGGGCGTGGAACACTGCGTCGGTACTGAGGTGGGGGTATTGCCAGAAAGCATGATCGACCCTCGCGACTTGTCGAGTCACGGCGCAGCCTCATCTCTGGACCACGGTCAGAATGCTTGTCCCCGCCCGTACCCCGATCCGTCCGAACCCATGCGCCACCAACAGCGCTCTCCCGTAGGATCTCTCATGACGGGCCTCCCTCCAGGACGTCGCCGCCGCCGGGATCACGCCGGCCGACCGGCACGGTCCATCACCTGGTCCCCGAACGCGACGACGACACGCCCGAAACGCTGGCTGTCGCCGTCGCGGCCGAGTGCGCCGCCCACCTCAGTCCAGACAGAACTCGTTGCCCTCAGGGTCGGTCATCACGATGAAACCGAGGCTCAACGGCGGTGCGGGTTCGTGCCTGCTTTGTCGCGTCGCTCCCAGCGCGACGAGCCGATCGCACTCGAGCTCCAGCGCCGCCATCCGCTCGTCCTTCTCCAACCCGGGAGCTGCCCGGATGTCGAGGTGAAGGCGGTTCTTGGCGACCTTGCCCTCGGGCACCTGCTGGAAGAAGAACCGCGGGCCTCGCTTGTCCGGATCCTCCAGAGCCGAGGCCGTGTTGCGCTCCGCCATCGGCACGCCGGCCGCTCGAGGAACTCGTCCCAGGCTGCCAGCGGGTCGTCGCCCTCGGCGAGCTCGACTCCGGGTGGGCCGGGGTGGACATAACCGAGGACATCGCGCCAGAACAGCGACAGAGCCGCCGGGTCATGGGCGTCGAAGGTCACCTGGATCTCGCGGCTCATCGGTCTGCTCCGTTCGTAGCGTTGATTTGCATAGACCCACCCTGACACCCCAAGCGGACAGGATCGGTCCGCTAGATCTGGCAGGCTGGTCGCATGGACGACGAGCTAGGGACGACCGAGCGGGTGCTCACCCTGCTCGGCCTGCTGCAGCAGCGCCAGGTGTGGACCGGCCCCGAGCTCGCCTCCCGGCTGGGCGTCACTTCACGCACCGTACGCCGCGATGTCGAGCGGCTGCGGACACTCGGCTATCAGGTGCAGTCCAGTCAGGGCGTCGGCTACCAGCTTGGCCCTGGAAAGGACCTGCCGCCGCTGCTGCTCGACGACGAGGAGGCGATCGCCACCGCGGTCTCGCTGCTCGCCGGGGCGGGTGCTGGCGTCGCGAGTGCCGGCGACGCCGCAGTACGGGCGTTGACCAAGCTCGACCGCGTGCTGCCGACCAGGTTGCGGCACGAGGTGCGGGCCCTCTCCGGCTCGGTGGAGTCCTTCGGCGGAGGTCGGCCGCCGATCGATCCCGAGGTGTTGATGACGCTGGCCAGAGCCTGCCGCGACGAGGTCGAGGCCGGCTTCGACTACCCGTCCGGGAGCGAGGTACGGCGACGTCGGGTCGAGCCCTACCGCCTGGTCGCCTCAGATCGGCGTTGGTACCTCCTCGCTTACGACCTCGACCGCGACGACTGGCGCAACTTCCGCGTCGACAAGATGACCGACGTGGCCGCCCGAACCTGGCACTTCCGCCCCCGCCCGGCGCCCGACGCAGCGTCGTACGTCCAAGAAGCCGTTGCGAGCCGGGTCTACCTGCACCAGGCCCGCTTCCTCGTGCACGCACCGGCCGAAACGGTGCGCGCGCAACTTCCGGCGTCGGCGGCCGTCGTGCGACCGCGCGACGACGAGCACTGCGAGGTACTCAGCGGGGGCGGCAGCCTCGACTTCGTCCTCATGCACATGGTCCTGCTCGGCCACCCCTTCGAGGCCCTGGACCCGCCGGAGCTGGGTGAGCGCTGTCGCATCCTGGCGAAGCGCCTGCAGTCAGCCGGCGCCAACCTCTGAACCGTGCCGCGGCCTCCCTGTCCATGACGAACAACGCCTCCGGGCACTTGGGGCGGGCGACGAAGCGGACACCGGCCAGTCCGGCGCCAGGGCCACTACAAGTTCCCGTACGGCGACTTCCGCCGCGTGCACCGGTGCGGTGTGATCAGCGCCGAGTCACGCGCCGCCCAGAACGACTACGACAACATCACCAAGGCCGTCGCCGAACTCCACGAACTCCTGGACGGCGACCACGCCTGACTACCCCCCGGAGCTATCTACCCTCCCAGATCCTTGTGGCTGTAGGGCTTCAGCGCACCGCCCGTCAGGCTGGCTGGCTGGCTGGCTGGCTGGCTGCGACATTGTCCGCGGCCCGGTTGCCTTGTCGTTCGGCGTGCTGGGCCGTTATCGGGGTGATCTCGCCGGGTCGGGTGAGGTCCGGCACGGCGACCGCGTCACCACAGGCGAAGACCGTCATCGGTCGCGTCGGCCAGTTCGAGCTGCTGAGTCAGGTGGTCGCGGAGGAAGACGGCCTCGGGGATGCCACGGAAACCGTGCGCGTGCTCGGCGATCCCGGGGATCGGCAGGAGCTTGTTGACGCTCCGGCAGCGATCACGAGCCGGTCGTACGACAACTCACCCGGCGCGGTTCGAGGATGCCGGTCGCCACCTCGGGCAGCAGCGGTACGTAGAGGAAATAGTCGGTGGGGTTCACCACGAGGATGTCGGCGCGGCCCTTGGCGAGCCGGCACAGCCGGCGGGCAGCATGGAACCCGGCGAACCCGGCTCCGATGATGACGATCCTCGGCCTGTCCATTCGCCACTTTTACCAGTTGCCCAACTCCCCGAACAGTGCGGCTCGCCACGATTGCGGCCGGAAACGGCGGGTACCGGGGCCCCGATCATCATCGGGGAAGGGGAACAGGCCGTGGACACCAGAGATGTCGAGACGTACTGCGAGCACGGGGTGTGGAGGAGCCGGCGGGTCGGTTCGGATCAGCCGTTCTCCAGCGGCGGACCGCGGTTGAGGCAACTCACGATCGGCGCCGAGGTGGCCCGCTGGGCGGGTGTCCGGCACATCATCAAGGACTCCGACGGACAGATTGTCGAGACCAACATCTATGCCAGCGGCCCCTATCCGTCCCGATCGCCCGTCAAGACGATCCATTACACCGGCGGCAACCGGGACCACGGGCAGCCGGCACCGGCCTGACGGCTCAGGTGGGCAGCCGCCCGTTCGGGAGTTTGCGGGTGTCGATCACGTGCTGGGCGACGTCGCGCAGCTTGGTGTTGGTGTCTTGCGAATAGCGCTGGAGAATCGTGAAGGCGCGGGCCTGATCGACGTCGTAGCTGATCATCAGGATCCCCATCGCGACCCCCACCAGCTTGCGGGCATCGACAGCCTGGCCGAGGGTGTCCTGCTGCCGCCTGGTGGCGACAGCGATCGAGGCATGCCGGGCCAGGATGTGAGCGACCGCCAGGTCGTCGTCGGAGAACCCGTTCGCCGCGTCGCTGTAGACGCTGAGTACGCCGACCGGCCGGCCCGCCACTGGAAGCGGCAGGTGCAAGGCGCTGCGGATTCCCGCCGCGGCGACCTGGGCTGCCCATTCGGCAGTCCAGCGATCATCGGTCAACACGTCGGCGACCATCACCACGACATCGTCCTTGACAGCCGTGATCAGCGGTCCGTTCCCGGTGTCGATCTGCCGGCGGTAGAGCTCCGCCAGTGCCTCATCGGTGACCGCGGCAACTTCCGGCGAACGTCCCCGCCTGATCAGAACTACGCTCGCACTGCTGCACCCGAGCGCGTGCACCGCGAACTTGGCGACGGCCTCGACGGTCTCGCCGATACCGCCGGCGGCGTGGAGGTCGACCGCGAGCCGGGCGAAGATGTCGGCCGCAGTCAGTTCACGGTGATTGAACACACTCAAGACTCCAGACGCGCCGCAGCACCGGGACCACTCGTCCCTGGAGCTCTCATGGTGCGCCCCCCGCGGGGTTGGCGGCGGCCCGTCGGCGAAACTGATCCTCAATTGGTGCTGACGGCGTGGTCGATGAGCTGGCCGGCGACTTCGCCGAGCGGGCGCCCGCTGCTGCCGGCCAGCGCCAGCAGCAGGTCGAACGCCTCGTCGGTGGGGACGTTCCCGGCGTACGCGATCACGCCTTTGGCACGCTCGATCACGATCCGCTGGTCCAGCGCGGCCCGGGAGCGGGCAACCACGTCCTGGGCGGTCACGCGGCCGGAGTGAACGATGGCGACAACAGCCACGTCCGCGAAGGCCTGGGCGATCTCGCTGATCTCGTCGATGGATCCGCCGTCGACGAAGAACAGATTGACAGCGCCCAGCGCCTCGCCGTGCCAGATCATCGGAACCGCGTGGACGGCCGTGTATCCCGCCGCCGCGAAAGCCCGCACCACCGTCGGCCAACGGTCGGCGATCTGCGCGCTACCGACCACGGTGACCGGCTCGAGCGTCTTCACCGCGTCGACACAGGCCCCCTCGTCGGCCTGGAGCTGATAGAGCTCGATCTGCTCGGCGCGATGGCTGGTCGAGGCGAGCAACTCGAGTCGCCGATCATCCGGCCTGGCCACCACCAGACCCGCCGCGGCGGCTCCGGTCGCGCGACTGCAGCCCGCCAGCAGCGAGGAAGTCATCCCGATCACGTCCTGCTCGCCCAGCAGGCCGGCCGTCGCGACCGCCAGTTCGTGCAGCGCGTTGCCCGCGCGTCCGGCGTTCTCGTGCATGGTCATCAGTCTCCCTGGGAGAAGTCGAGCCGACGGGCAACAACCAGCTCGGCGATCTCAGCCAGTGTGGTCTCATGCGCATACGCGTGTGCTCGCAGAATGGCCAGCGCGTCATCCGGCCCGAGCCGGAGCTGAGCGATGACCATGCCGGTCGCTTGGTGGATCGCCGCCCGCGAGGACCACGCGCCGCTGTCCGTGACGCCCGCCTCGTTCGACGGGTCACGCAGCAGCGCCGCGCCGACGGCATCGGCGAGGAACTGCGCCGTCTCGTCCGACTCGGCCGCCTGCGGAGTACTCGACATGTACAGACTCAACGTGCCGAACACCTGCTTCCCCGGTCGCATCGCGAAACATTTGACCGAGCCGGCGCCGGCCTCGGCGCGCGCGGCCCGGCTGAATTCCGGCCAGCGCCGCCCGGTCTCCTCGTCGAAGTCGACGACCGCCGGCTGACCGGTCCGGAACGCGTCGTGACACGGTCCCTCGCCCAGCACGTCCTGCAGATCCTCCAGCCGCGCCGCCAGCTGATTCGTCGCGGCGAGCGTGATCCTGCTCGCGCTGTCGTTGCTCACCGTGATGGAGGCCGCGTCGACGCTCAGGATCAGCCGGCACGCCTCACACAACCGCTCGGCCAGGTGGCGGTCCCGCGCGTTGGCCGCCGCGAGCCGCGCCAGCCGGGCCAGGATCACCGCATGGTCTGTCATGACCTTCTCCGCCTCGGGCCGTGATCGGTGGCGTCCACCACTCCTGTCACGCTACGCCGTTCGGTGATCACAGCGGCCGTCCCCCCACGGCAAGCCTGGAATTTCGGCTACAGAGCGTGCTGGTGGTGTGAATTCGAGGCGGCTTGCCATGATGAGCGCATGGTTCACTCCGACGGAGCGGGTGCCGCTGACGCACCCTTGGACTCCCACGTGCAGCTCGACCATCAGCACGTGGCCGACACGTTCGCGCGGCTGGCGATCGAGCTGCACGATGCCGACGGCGTCGTGGAGACGGTCGAGGCCGTGGCCCAGTTCGCCTTACAGGCGCTGAACTGTTCGTACGCCGGAATCACCCTCTACACCCGGGGCGGCCGGCCGGAAGTCGCCGCCGTCACCGATCCGGTCGTCGCCGAGGCGTACCAGATGCAGCTCGACAGCGAGACCGGACCGCTGGTCACCTGCCTGCGAGAGCGGAGCACCGTGCTGATCCGGGACACCACGACCGAGCAGCGATGGCCTGACTGGGCAGCCAAGGTCAGCGCGCTCGGAGTACGAAGTGTTCTCGACGTACCGCTCGTCACCGGCAGCGACCAATGCCGGACCGTCGGCGTACTCGGGCTCTACAGCCCCGATCCGGACGCGTTCGGCGCCGACGACGAGGCGATCGCGCACATCCTCGCCCGGCACGCATCGGTCGCCGTCGCGACCGCGCGCCACGAGATCTCGATGGCGCACGCGGTCGATGCCCGGAAGCTGGTCGGGCAGGCGATGGGCATCCTGATGGAGCGCTTCGACGTCGACGGCGACCGCGCCTTCGCCATCCTCAGGCGCTACTCCCAGGACACCAACACCAAGCTGCGCGACGTCGCCCAACAGTTGATCGACACCCGTCGGCTGCCGGCAGAGGGGCAGGGCCATACCAACGGTGCCGGCACTTGAGGAGTTGCGGCAGCGGCGGAGCCAGAAATGGTTCGGCCACGGCGACGAGGTGATCGCCGCGACGGTGGCGGAGATGGATTTCGACCTGGTGGAGCCGAATCGCGGTGGCGTTGCACGACGCGATCTCCCGCAGCGACCTCGGCTACGTGTCCGAAGTACCGGCTTTCACTCGGTACGCCCTCAGAGCTCGCGCAGGTCTTTCGCGTAGCAGTGGGTGAGAGGCTGGTCGACGTACTTGCCCCACGGCGCCGTGCGGGCGTATCCGCTCGACTCGTACAGCGCGATCCCCTCAGGCTGTCGCTCACCCGTCGCCAGCCGCAGCACCGGATGCCCAGCCACTCGCGCCAACTCCTCAAGGCCACCTAGCAACGCACGGGCATACCCACGCCCACGCGACCCCGGTACGACGTACATGCGCTTGAGCTCGCCGTCGCCGGGATGCTCGGTGCCCGGGCCGAAAGCCTGTACTGCGCCGCAGCCGATCGCGATGCCGGCGTCGCCGAGTACAACGAGGTAGCGCGCATCGCCTTTGACCTGGGAGCGACCTACCGCTCCGTAGCGCTCGACCAACTCGGCGAACGCGGCCTTCAGGAGCACCAACAGCTGGGCGTCGTCAGCCGCCCTCTCCTCGAAGCGGATCTCACCCGCCACGGTAAACCCCCATCAGCTCGGAAATCGATATGTTGGCTGAGACATCCGGAATACCCCATAGGGGTATAGTGTTAAGGGTGGTGACGAAGCGGGCAGTGAAAGGAATGATCATGGCGAAGGTCACTGAGCACGGCGTACCGGGTCATCACGAAGTGGATGCCCACAGCAACCACTCGGGGCACGACAAGCATGCTGGGCACGATCCGGAGATGTTCCGGCGGAAGTTCTGGTTGAGTCTGCTGCTGACATTGCCGATCGTGGCGACCAGCGAGATGGTGATGGACTGGTTCGGCTACGAGCTGGACTTCCCCGGGATCAGCTGGGTCGGTCCGGTGCTCGGGACGTTCGTGTTCCTCTACGGCGGCTGGCCGTTCCTGGTCGGTGGCATCCGCGAGGTCCGCGACCGGGTACCCGGGATGATGCTGCTGATCTCGATGGCGATCACAGTCGCGTACGTCGCGTCGCTCGCGACCAGCGTCGGGCTGTTCGACCTGGACTTCTGGTGGGAGCTGGCCGCGCTCGTCACGATCATGCTGCTGGGCCACTGGCAGGAGATGAAGGCGATCGGCCAGGCGCAAGGCGCGCTCGCCGCGTTGGCCGCGCTGCTCCCCGATGATGCCGACCGCGTCACCGACGACGGCATCGAGACCATCCCGGTGGCCGAGCTCGGAATCGGCGACGTCGTCCTGGTCAGGTCCGGCTCCCGCGTCCCCGCCGACGGTCAGATCGTCGACGGCGCAGCAGAGCTCGACGAATCGATGATCACCGGCGAATCCCGGCCGGTCTCTCGCGCCATCGGCGACCGCGTCGTGGCCGGGACCGTCGCGACCGACTCCGCGATTCGCGTAAGGGTCGATGCGGTCGGCGATGACACTGCTTTGGCAGGGATTCAGCGGCTCGTCGCGCAAGCACAGGAGTCGAGCGGACGCGCGCAGGTCCTGGCCGATCGGTTCGCCGCGATGCTGTTCTACATCGCCACCACCGTTGCCTTGATCACCTTTATCGCCTGGTGGGCCTTCGGCACCCTCAACGAGGCGGTCGTCCGGACCGTCACCGTCCTGGTCATCGCTTGCCCGCACGCCCTCGGGCTGGCCATTCCGCTGGTGATCGCACTGTCCACCGCGGTCGCAGCCAAGTCAGGCATCCTGGTCAAGGACCGGCTGGCGCTGGAGCGGATGCGCACCGTGCAGGCAGTCCTGTTCGACAAGACCGGCACGCTGACCAAGGGCGAGCACGTCGTGACCGGCGTCGCAGGTGACGGGATCGACGAAGACGCCGTACTGCGTATCGCCGGTGCCGTGGAAGCCGACAGCGAGCACCCGCTAGCGCGCGCCATCGTCACCGCCGCCGACCAGCGCGGCGGCCGCGCGAAAGCAGCCGAATTCAAGTCGCTCACCGGACGCGGCGTCCAGGCCGTCATCGACGGAACCACCTACGCCGTCGGCGGACCAGCGCTGCTGCGAGAGCTGGCCGCGACAGTCCCCGACTCCTTGCGCGACCACGCCGAGGAATGGTCGAACCGAGGCGCCGCGGTCCTCCACCTCCTGCGCGACGACGTAGTGATCGCGGCCATCGCCCTGGAGGACGAAGTACGGCCCGAGGCACGGGAAGCAGTCCAACAGCTCCGGGCAGCCGGCATCGCCAAGCTCGTCATGATCACCGGTGACGCCGAGCCCGTTGCCCGTGCGGTGGCAGCTGACCTCGGATTGGACGAGGTGTTCGCCGAGGTACTGCCTGCCGACAAGGACAAGGCTGTCAGCGAACTGCAGGCCCGCGGATTCACAGTGGCAATGGTCGGCGACGGCGTCAACGACGCCCCCGCGCTGGCCCGCGCCGACGTCGGTATCGCGATCGGTGCCGGGACGGACGTCGCCATCGAGTCTGCCGGCGTAGTACTGGCCTCGTCGGACCCGCGCGGCGTGACGGGCGTGATCCGCCTGTCCAAGGCGTCGTACCGGAAGATGACCCAGAACCTCGCCTGGGCAGCCGGCTACAACGTCGTCGCGCTCCCGCTTGCCGCCGGCGTACTGGCCTGGGCCGGCATCACGCTGAGCCCCGCCATCGGCGCCGTCCTGATGTCAGCCTCGACCATCGTCGTCGCCGCCAACGCCCAACTCCTCCGCCGCCTCCACCTCAACCAGGGAGGTAGTCGGTGAAGGCCGCGGTGATCTCGGCGACGAAGGTCTCCGGCGATTCCACGGCGAGGAAGTGTCCGCCGTGGTCGGGTTTGGTCGAGAACGAAGTGCGGTGGGGATGGGCTGTGGTGTGGTGTGGCCCAGGTTCACCAACGTCCAGGAAATTCGCCTACTGGCCGGAAGGCCAGGCTCTTGTGGAGGTAGGAAATGGTCAACAGGATCAGTAGACGGCAGGCCTTGAAGCTCGGCGGAGGCGTGGTGGCCGGCGCCGCGGTGGCCGGCTCGCTCGCCGGGAGCGCCGAAGCGGCCGGCGACTGGATCCGGCTCCCGATCATCACGGCCAACATCGGCCGGAAGAACCTCGGCGCCCGGCAGGCGGCGATCGCGGCCGTCCGCGACGGCGATCCGGGCAACCGGCCGTTCGTCGGCTGGCAGGAGATCAGCGAGGGTGACACCGGCGAGCCGGCGATGATCTCGCAGTCCTTCGGCGACGCCTACACGAACATGTTCCTGAACCATCCCAACTCGTACCGGGTCCCGATCTCCGTCCCGCAACCCTGGAACCTGTACAACTCCGACCCGATCTTCGTGCACGGCGTCGTTCCCGACGTGAGCCCGCCGCGCTGGATCAACGAGGTCGTCGTCCAGCACAACGCGCATCCGGGGCTGAAGTTCACGCTGATGAACACGCACTACCTGTACAACGCCTACAACGGCGCGCAGCGGCCGAACCTGCGCCCCTACTGGGACCTGCACAAGAAGATCCACCGCGAGCGCGTGATGGCCCACCACAACAACGGCACCCTGGTGATCTGGACGGCGGACACCAACAACCCGAACTACGACACCGCGACCGCGCAGCCGAACGAGCACTCGGTCTACACAGGCGGCATCGACCGGATCAACTGGCTGCCCGGCGACGGCACGGTCCAGCTCGACTTCATCACCTCGAAAATCATCCCGCTGAACGTCGACGGCCACGACGCGCACGAAGCCATCTTCCACATCCGTCTCGCCTGACGCCCAGCGCCGTCTTACCTGCCATCCACAACAGCTGCAGGTCGACGGTGGCGAACCATTGACCTGAGTGACATTCTCGAGAGACCTCCAGAAAGGAGCGGCAGATGGGCCTGCCCTGGCAACAGGGGCCACTCGCTAGGGAAGCGGCCGGCAAGTCCTCGATCCTGTCGGTGAACGTCGGGATGCCGAAAGACGTGGCGTGGAACGGCAAAACCGTCTTCACGGGTATCTGGAAGTATCCGGTCGACGGACCCGCGATGGTCCGCCGGCTCAACATCGACGGTGACGGCCAGGGCGACAAGGGTGGGCACGGCGGCGAGCAGCGGGCCGTGATGGTCTACCAGCTCGAGTCCTACCAGTACTGGCAGGAGTACTTCGGCCGCGACGACTTCAGCTTCGGCCAGTTCGGCGAGAACTTCACCGTCGCCGGGATGCCCGACGACGAGGTCTGTATCGGCGACCGGTATCGCATCGGTGCGGCCGAGTTCGAGGTGACCCAGCCGCGCGTCACCTGCTACCGGGTCGGCCTGCGGATGGGCGAGCCCGAGCTTCCTTCGCTGCTGGTCGCTCACCACCGCCCGGGCTTCTACCTGCGGGTCATCACCGAAGGAGAGGTCCAGGCCGGCGATCAGATCGTGAAGACGAGGACCGGTCCCAACGCCTTGTCGGTCGCCGCGGTGGACGCGCTGCTCTATCTGCCCGACCGCGATCCGGAGGTCCTGCGCCGCGCCACCGAGATCCCCGCGCTCAGCCCAGGCTGGCAGACGTCGTTCCGCGACCTGCTGGAGACCTCTTCCGAGAACGAGCCTTCTTGGCCCGGTTTCCGGCCGCTACAGGTCACGAACGTGGTCGCCGAGAACTCGATGGTCTCGTCGATCTACCTGTCCGCGCCTGACGGGACACCCTTGCCAGCTGCTCAGGCCGGCCAGTACCTGACGCTGAAGATCGCCGACCCGGACATCCGGGTCCCGGTTCGCAGCTACTCGTTGTCGTCCGCTCCCGGCAGCGACGGCTACCGGATCAGCGTGAAGCACGAGCCGTACGGCGTGGTCAGCGGTTATCTGACCACCAAACTTCGGCCCGGCACTGTCGTCGAGGCGGCCGCTCCGCGCGGAGATTTCGTGCTCGGGACAGCCACCGGTCCGGCCCTGCTCATCTCGGCCGGGATCGGACTCACGCCGGTGCTGGCCATGCTGCATCAGCTCGCGAGCGTCCGCAGTACGCGGGAGGTTTGGTGGATCCACAGCGCACGCGGGCCGCAGGAACATGCGTTGGCCGCGGAGGCACGTGAGTTGCTCGCGTTGTTGCCGAACGCGCGCGAGCACATCTACTACAGCGGCACCACGGGCCGCCTGACGAAAGACAAGCTGCTGGAGTTGGCGCTCCCGGCCGAGGCGAGTGCGTACATCTGCGGGCCGGCTTCGTTCATGGCCGACATGCGAGAGGCCTTGATCGCGGCCGAACTCGAGCCGGATCGCATCCACACCGAGCTGTTCGGTGCCCTGCCGCCGATCAACCCCGGGATCGCCGGGCAGGTCAGCCGTCCACCGCACCAGCCACCGGGTCCACCCGGAACCGGCCGGATGGTGACCTTCGCCCGGAGCGGCATCTCAACCCCGTTCGCCAAAACCACCCTGCTCGAACTGGCTGAAGCCTGCGACGTCCCGACCCGCTGGAGCTGCCGCACCGGCGTCTGCCACACCTGCGTAACCCCGGTCCTCTCCGGCCAGGTCACCTACTCCCCCACCCCACTGGAACCGGCGGCCGAAGGCGAAGCGCTCATCTGCTGCGCCCGCCCGACCAGCGACATCGTGCTCGACATGTAGCCGACATCGCCGGCCTGGACCCGACCGCCGGGCGAGTAGTTACTACTGCTGGCTCCAGGTGGCGTAGGTGGTCTCGCCTTGGCTGGCGTCGTCGGCGGGGACGAGTGCGCTCTCGGTCGGCGAGATTCCGTAGTAGACGGCCTTGGGGTCGGTGACGACCTCGGGCATGTCGTTGCTCTCGGCAACTACCTTGCGGAAGAACTCGTCCATCCGGAAGCGCTCCGGACCGCCGACCTCCAGCTGGCCCTTCAGCGGCGCACCGACCGCGACCCGGCCGACTGCCTGGGCTACGTCCTGAGCGGCGATGGGCTGGAAGAAGACGTGCGCCAGCCGGACCGTGTTCCCGTCGGTGGCGGCGTCCGCGATACTCGGGACGAACTCGAAGAACTGGGTCGCGCGCACGATCGAGTACGGGATCGACGAGTCCTCGATCAGCTTCTCCTGGGCGAGCTTGGCGCGGAAGTAGCCGCTCTCGACCAGCTTCGTGCTCGCCGAGCTTCGCGACGAGCTTCGATCCGATCAGGCCCGTACCGCCGATTACCACGATTCTCATGGCACACCTTCCTTGTCCGCCGGGGCATTCGTTGCTGTCCGGTCACCAGCTAAGACCGGAGAGCCCGCCCGGCTGTGACAGCGGCTCCTTCCCCTTCTGCCACAGTTGGGACTGCTGTGCTGTCTCAGCTGCTGACCGACAGGAGTGGAACCTTGCCCCCAGCAAGCTCCCGGATGCCCATCCGGGTACGGATGAGCGCGCGGCCGATCGACGAACCGCACCGCGTCTCCAGTCAGCTCGAACTGCTGTTCGACCTGACCTTCGTGATCGCCGTCGCGGCCGCCACGGCCCAGCTCGCGCACCAGATCGCCGAGGCCCACGGGCTCACCTCGATCGTGCCGTTCCTGCAGGTGTTCTTCGCGATCTGGTGGGCCTGGATGAACTTCACCTGGTTCGCCTCGTCGTACGACACCGACGACGTCCCCTACCGGCTGCTCACGATGCTGCAGATGGCAGGCGTCCTCGTGCTGGCCGCCGGCGTACCGGCTGCGGCCGATCACTCCGACTTCCGCGCCGTCACGTTCGGCTACGTGATCATGCGGATCGCCCTGGTCGCGCAGTGGGTGCGGGCCGGCATCGAAGACCCGGCAAGTCGGCGTACGGCGTTCCGCTACGCCGCTGGAATCGCCATCGTCCAGGTGGGCTGGGTCCTCCGCCTCGTCGTCCTGGACACGGGCCTGCTGCCGTCATCGGCCCAGCTCCCGCTGTTCCTGGTGATGGCCGTCCTCGACCTGCTGGTACCACGCTGGGCCGAGCGGACCATGCCCACCAACTGGCACCCACACCACATCGCCGAGCGCTACGGCCTCTTCACGATCATCCTGCTCGGCGAGAGCGTGCTGGCCGCGGCGACCGGGGTCCAAGGCGCGCTGGATGCCAACGGGATCAGCGGCTCCTTCGTCACCATCGCGATCTCGGCCCTGGTCCTGCTGTTCGCGCTCTGGTGGCTCTACTTCCTCGAACCGGCGGGTGAAGGCCTCAGCGCCAACCGCAACTGGTCCTACTTCTGGGGCTACAGCCACTACGGCATCTTCGCCGCCCTGGCCGCCCTCGGCGCCGGCCTCGAGGTCGCCGTCGAGCAATCCGGTCACCACGTCGAGGCAGGACACCTCGAAGTCACGTACGCCGTCGCCATCCCGGTCGCGGTGTTCCTCATCCTCCTCTGGGCGGTCCACGCACCGCTCGTCGAGGAGCCCGTCATCCCACCCGCCATCCTGCTGACCTGCGCGGCCGTCATCCTCCTGCTCCCCCTGACCGTCAGTTGGATCGGGGTCACGGCGGTCATCGCCGCCATCGCGGCCACCACGGTCCTCCTGATCGCCACCACCGTCGCCCGCGGGCACTAGGTTGTCTCGCATGGCCGAACTTTGTCCGTGTGGACTCGACGCTGGTTATGACGACTGCTGCGGACGCCTGCACCGGGGGAAGGCGGCGGCGACCGCCGAGCAGCTGATGCGCTCGCGGTACGTCGCTTATGTCGTCCACGACGCCGCCTACCTGCTCCGCACCTGGGCTGCGGCGAGCCGCCCACCGCATCTCACCTTCGAAGAGAACTTCGAATGGACCGCCCTCGACATCCTCAACACGGCCGGCGGCAGCGCCTTCCACACCGAAGGCACCGTCGAATTCCGCGCCCACTACCTGGCCGACGGACAACCAGGCGACCAGCACGAGATCAGCCACTTCGCCCGGGAGAACGACCTCTGGGTCTACGTCAAAGGCGCCTAACAGAGCGCCCACAGCCGCCGGGAATTCTCACCGCCCCACTGGGGACTCCGGACACCAACTGGGGACTCCGGACACCAACTGGGGACTTGGGACACGTAATACCTTGTCCAAGCCCCCGACATCGTGTCCGAACCCGCCGCCTGAGCTCGCGTGGCCAAGGCGAGATTGGTGGGATCAGGCGGGGACAAGCGTGACCCGGCCGGTCGCCAGGCGAGGACGGCGCATCCCTGGCGGTCCGGTCCACGCCGACCGAGCCGACAGTCGTTCTAAACCAGCCCGCTTTCGGTCAGGCGGAGTTCGAGCAGCCTCTTCAGCGGGAGGGATTCGCCGTCGCGGGCGCCTTGGCCGATGACGAGCGGCGGATCCGACGGCAGGATCCGTACGCCGACCAGGCGGGCCTTCAGGCCGGCCGGTACGCCGAGGATGTAGAAGTTGCCGTCGGTGTCGATGCCGAGCGACTTGTTGCGGCGCAGATACCACCCGGTGATGCCGGTCTTGTAACTGGCGCCTGAGCCGACGACCGGCGCCCGAAGCTTCTGGGGCTCGATACCCGCCGCGTGCAGCTTCTCGATGAAGTCGGCCAGCAGACCGCGAGCCTGCTCGGTCTCGGCGGCCTTCCGTCGTTCGAGCGCGGCGGCATGGGCGGCCGAGGCTTCCCGCCGCTGCTCGCGCCAGCTCGTTTGATCGTCCACGACGCCAGCCTAGTGCGGGGCGGGAGCCCGGTGCCGTGCGGCACCGGGCTCCCTCAGCTCACGGGTAGCTGACCACGTTCACCGGGACAGTCCCCGGCGGCGTCACCGCGCCGGTGTCGTTGATGACGTGGGTGATCACGCCCTGGTAGTTCAGCGACACCGTGCACAGACTGTGGAAGCGCACGTTCGCGTTGTTCGGCACCTCGAACGCGTTGTAGGCACTGACGGACGGGTTGACGTTGAAGAAGTTGTAACTGCCCAACCCCCACGCCTCGTGCGAGGTGACGTTGTCCCCCACCTTGTACGCCGGGTAGCCGTTGCGCCCACTCGGCCGGTTCCAGCTCGCCTGGTTGGGCACGTCGTACGGCATCTCGTTCTGGAAGAAGATCGTCTTGCCACCCTGGCCGTTCCAGATCACCTGGCTCTTCTGGTAGTGCTCCACGAACAGCCCGCTCGCCAGCACGTTGTTGCCGTTGACAAGCAATCCGGTATCGCCGGTCGCCTGCGTCCAGCCCCACGTCCCGGCATTACCGTGGTCGGCTCGCCAGGCCCAGATGTGGTCGATGATCGTGTTGTTGCTGTTGACAACGAGACTCGTGGTGGCGTGGCCGGCGATCGACCCGCCGATGCGGAAGAACACGTCCTGCAGGGTGGTCGGGTTCGCCGCGTGGCTCGCGGCGGAGCCCGACGGACCGACGGTCAGCAGCGCCGCCGAGTTCGTCGTACCGGCATCGAACAGCAGGCCCTTCAGCCGTACGCCGTCGACATCGGCGACCTGCATCGCGTTGACGCCGTTGTCCGGGATCAACGTCGGGTAGCCGATACCGAGCACGACGGTGTTGGCCTTCGTCACGTTCAGCGTCTGGTTGAGGTGGTAGACGCCCGGGGTGAAGAACAGGTTGCAGCCGGACGACAGTGCGGAGTTGATGGACGACGCGGTGTCGCCCGCCTTCACCACGTAGAACTGGCTCATCGGGATCGACGTACCAGGGGTGGAGCCGTTCGCCCAGCTCGCGCCCGACGCGTTGGTGCGCAGCGACGGCGTGAAGACGCGGTACTTGCCCGCCCCGTCGATGTACAGATACGGCACGTCGCGTGAGACCGGCGTGGTGCCCAGGGTGGTCTCGGGCGGGTTCGGGAAGGTGGTCGCGGGAGCGCCCGTAGTACCGGAGAAGACCATGTTCCAGACGCCACCGGCCCAACTGCCGAGGTTGCTGTCCCGGGTGTACCACTGCTGCTGCGAGATGGACGCGGTCTCGCCGGACACCTTCGTGTCGGCGATGTAGCCACCGCTGGCGAAGCCGTAGCTGGCCGGGTAGAGCTGCAGGTTGCCGCGGATATCCATCCGGCGGAACGGCGCGGCCTGCGCGACGGCCCAGCGATCCGAGCCGCCGACCGGGTTGACGGCCATGTTCTCCGCGGACCGCCAGAAGTTCTGCAGCGCCACGCCCTGGTCGGAAGCGTTGAAAGCGTCGACCGTGATCGCGCCGTTGATGACCACGTCACCCGGGTTCTGGCCGAGGCCCGCGACCGAGGTGTAGTAGCCGACGTCGTCGTGCACGCTGTAGGCGCCGGGCTTGAACAGGTGCGCGACCCGGCGGTTGGCCATCTGCGCGGTCAGGGTGTCCTTCTGCGCGTTGAAGTCCGCGTCGAGCTGCGCTTGGATGGTCGCCGACGACATGCTCGGGTCAAAGATGCGGGTGTTCGGGCCGAAGTTCGGTACGTCGGACTGCGTCGGGCAACTCGCCGGCGTACTGCCGATCGTGTACGTCGCACCCGCCACGGTCGAATTCGTCAGGCCGGACTTGATGCCGATCGCGTTGACCGTGCGCGACGACGGAACACTGATCGGGCCGCTGTAGAGCGTCGAGGACGCCGTCGGCGTGGACCCGTCGACCGTGTAGCGGATGGTGGCGCCCGAGGTGGTGGTGGAGATCGTCACCGTCTGGGCGGACGAGTACTGGCCACCCGCCGGCGAGAAGGTCGGCGTCGCGACAGCCGTAGTCGTACTACCGCCGTGGGTGTAGGAGAAGTGTGGCGTGTCGTACTGCGGGCCGCTCTTCTCGTACGTGAACCAGTAGTCGACGACGGTCCCTGTGGACAGCCCGCTCACTGTCGTCCGCCAGGTGCCGCTGCTGAGGGTCATGCGGACGTTCTGCTGCCCTTGGCCGGTGACGGTGTAGTGCACGTCGACATAGAGCGCCGACGTGGTCGGGGTGAACGAGATCTGGGCCTGGGTCGCGTTCAGCGACGCGGCCGACTGCGTGTAGTCGTCGGCCGCCGTCGCTACGCCGCCCACCAGGAGGGTCGAGCAGACGGCCAGGACGATCGCGATCAAGGTCGCGCGCCGGCGCGACCGTCGGCGGGTTGTTTCGGGACTAGGCATCACGGGTGCCACCTCCAGGGGGCGGAAAGACGAAGGCAGGAGGTGAGAGCGCTCTCACGTATCGCGAAGGTAGCTCCTCCCCGCCCGCTGCGGAAGAGCCCGGCCACCACTACCTGGAGTTGTCGTGACCATCGCCACTCGCCGCCGGGCGCGGCCGGTCCGCCGACTAAGGTGGGGTTGCCTCCACGGGGTGGCCCGAGGAGCGACATCGACGGAGTAGAGGACATACGCGGTGACTGAGTCGACCATCATCTACACCCATACGGACGAGGCCCCGGCCCTGGCGACGTACTCGCTCCTGCCGGTGATCCAGGCGTACGCCGCGCAGGCCGGTGTGGGCGTGGAGACCCGGGACATCTCGCTGGCCGGGCGGATCATCGCCGTCTTCGGCGACCACCTGACGCAGGACCAGCGGATCCCGGACGCGCTCGCCGAGCTCGGCGACCTGGCCAAGACGCCGGGTGCGAACATCATCAAGCTGCCGAACGTCTCCGCCTCGATCCCGCAGCTCAAGGCCGCGATCGTGGAGCTGCAGAGCCAGGGCTACGCGCTCCCGGAGTACCCGGACGAACCGAAGACCGACGCCGAGCGGGACATCCGCACCCGCTACGACAGCACCAAGGGCTCCGCCGTCAACCCGGTCCTGCGCGAGGGCAACTCCGACCGCCGCGCACCCGCCTCGGTGAAGAACTACGCCAAGACCCACCCGCACCGGATGGGCGCCTGGACCCCTGAGTCGAAGACCAACGTCGCGACGATGGCCGCCGACGACTTCCGCTCGACCGAGAAGTCGGCTGTGATCGAGTCCGACGGCACGCTCCGGATCGAGTTCGTCGGCGCCGACGGCGAGACGTCCGTACTGCGTGAGTCGATCCCGGTCCTGGCCGCCGAGGTCGTCGACTCCTCGGTGATGCACGTCGCCGCGCTGCGCGAGTTCCTGACCGCCCAGCTCGCTCAGGCGAAGACCGACGGCGTGCTGTTCTCGGTGCACCTGAAGGCCACCATGATGAAGGTCTCCGACCCGATCGTCTTCGGCCACGTCGTCCGCGCCTTCTTCCCGAAGACGTTCGCGCAGTACGGCGAGACGCTGGCCGCGGCTGGGCTGTCCCCGAACGACGGCCTCGGCGGGATCTACACAGGGCTGGCCGCACTGGCCGACGGTGACGCGATCAAGGCCTCCTTCGACGCCGAGCTGGCCGACGGCCCGGCGCTGGCGATGGTGGACTCCGACAAGGGCATCACGAACCTGCACGTGCCGTCCGACGTGATCGTCGACGCTTCGATGCCGGCGATGATCCGCACCTCCGGGCACATGTGGGGTCCGGACGGCGGGGAGCACGACACCCTCGCCGTACTGCCGGACAGCAGCTACGCCGGGATCTACCAGGTCGTCCTCGACGACTGCCGCGCGTACGGCGCCTTCGACCCGTCGACGATGGGCTCGGTCCCGAACGTCGGTCTGATGGCGCAGAAGGCCGAGGAGTACGGCAGCCACGACAAGACCTTCGAGCTCGCGGCCGCCGGTACCGTCCGGATGGTCGATGCCGACGGCAACGTCGTACTGGAGCAGGCGGTCGAGGCCGGCGACATCTTCCGTGCCTGCCAGACCAAGGACGCGCCGATCCGCGACTGGGTCAAGCTGGCCGTCACGCGGGCCCGGGCAACCGGTGACCCGGCGGTGTTCTGGCTCGACGAGACCCGCGCACACGACGCGAACCTGATCGGCAAGGTCGTGAAGTACCTGACCGAGCACGACACCGAGGGCCTGATCATCAAGATCCTGGCGCCGGTGGACGCGATCAAGTACTCCCTCGAGCGGATCCGGCGCGGTGAGAACACCATCTCCGTCACCGGTAACGTGCTGCGCGACTACCTGACCGACCTGTTCCCGATCCTGGAGCTGGGCACCAGCGCGAAGATGCTGTCGGTCGTGCCGCTGATGGCCGGTGGCGGTCTGTTCGAGACCGGCGCCGGCGGCTCGGCGCCGAAGCACGTCCAGCAGTTGGTGAAGGAGAACTACCTGCGCTGGGACAGCCTCGGCGAGTTCTTCGCCCTGGCCGCGAGCTTCGAGCACCTGGCGCAGACGACCGACAACGCGCGGGCGCAGGTCCTCGCTGACACACTGGACCGCGCGACGGCGACGTTCCTGAACGAGGACAAGTCCCCGACCCGTCGCGTCGGTGGGATCGACAACCGCGGCAGCCACTTCTACCTGTCCCTGTACTGGGCGCAGGAGCTGGCCAAGCAGACCGACGACGCCGAGCTGGCCAAGGCTTTCACCACCGTGGCCGAGACCCTCGCCGCCAACGAGCAGACCATCATCGAGGAGCTCCTCGCGGTACAGGGCTCACCGGTCGGCCTCGGCGGCTACTACCAGCCCGACCCCGCCAAGGCCGCAGCCATCATGCGCCCGTCCAAAACCTGGAACGACACCCTCGCAACCCTCAGCTGACAGCACTCCCTCAAGGCGCCCGGTGACCACGTCACCGGGCGCTCTTGTATGTACACCCGCTTCGCGTCCTCCTCCGTCGGTGCACTAGTCCAGGAAGTGGAAGCCGGGCCGCGGGTGCATCAGGAACTCGTGGTGGGAGCAACGGGGACGGGCCCCATATGCTAGGTAAGCCTTACCTAAGTCCGCTACCCGGGGTCAACCTTGCGCACCGAGCGTCGCGGCTTACCGGTTCAGGGCCGCGGGCAACGGTTCCGCGTGGATGATCCGGAGGTGGCTGACGGCTCGGGTGAGTACGACGTACAGGCGCTGGAGGCCGCGGGGTTCGGCGGCCACGATGCGGGCCGGTTCGGCAACGACGACCGCGTCGAATTCGAGGCCCTTCGCGAGAGAGGCGGGGGCACAGACCAGGCGGGACGATTCCATCGCGTCCTCGCTGGCGCCGAGGAGCGCCGGCTGAAGGCCGGCGGCGGCGAGTGCGTCACGCAACCCGGCGACCTGGTCGTCGGCCGCGATGAGTGCGACCGAGCCTTCGCCGGTGAGTGCGGTCCTGCAGGCGGCGACGATCGCGTCCGCGAACGAGAGCTCGTCGGCCGGGACGATCGAGAGCGCGTCGGCGACCGTACGGACACCACGCGGTACGCCGAGCGTCGGTGCGATCTGTGGCAGCAGCTTCGCCGCGAAGTCGATGATCTGGTCCGGTACGCGGAACCCCCGATCGAGCTCGGCGATGACGGCATCCGCCTTGTCGAGGTGGCCGAGCACCCGGTCCCAGGAGCCGGCAGCCCACGGGGTCGTCGCCTGGGCCACGTCGCCGAGGACGGTCGCCGACCCGGTCCGGCAGCGCCGCCCGAGAGCGCGCAACTGCATCGCCGACAGGTCCTGCGCCTCATCCAGGACGAGGTGGCCGAGTGAGCCGGACCGACGCTCGATCAGGTCCTCCAGCTCGTCGAGCAGCACCGCGTCCGCGACCGACCACTTCGCCGATTTCCAGGAACCACGCGCCTTGGGCCGAAGCAGCGCAGTACGTTCGTCCTCGGTGAGCTCGTCGGCCGACTGCGCCAGGAATTCCGCGTCGGAGAACAACCGGTGCAGCACCTGCTCAGGCACGACCTGCGGCCACACCGCGGCGAGCAGATCCTTCACGGGCTTCGACCGGGCGACGGCATTCTGCACCCGATCGTCCGGCGAATCGCCGCTCTGCTCCATCTGAACCAGTACGGCGTGCGCGACCCGCTGCGCGAGAGCATTCCGGCCAGGGGCGTATCTGGTCGATTGGTACAGCGCGGAGACGATCTCCCCGAGCTGGTAGTCATGCACCCGAAAGCGCCTGGATCCCTTGCTGTAAAGGATTCCCTCGGCCGGCTTACCGACGTACGACCACAAGGCCTTCCGCAGTACGTCGGCCATCCGGGCATCACCCTTGACCCGCGCGTTCTCCGCCTCGTCCGACGCCGTCGCGGGCCGGGTGATCAGCTCTTCGATCGTGATCTGCCGTACGTCGACCTCGCCTAGCGCGGGCAGCACCTTGCGGATATAGGAGAGGAACGAACTGTTCGGCCCGACGATCACGACACCGCCACGACTCAGCCGCTCGCGCTCGGTGTAAAGCAGGTATGCCACGCGGTGCAGGCCGACGGCTGTCTTACCGGTACCGGGCGCACCCTGCACGCAGACGGAAGGATGCAACGGCGCCCGGACCAGGTCGTCCTGCTCCGGCTGGATGGTGGCCACGATGTCGCGCATCGGCCCGGTCCGCGGCCGCTCGATCTCGGCCCGCAGGAACTTGTCGGCCTGATCGGACTCGATGACTCCGACCAGCGGCTCGTCCTCGAAACCGGTCAGCTCGGCCGCATCGGAGAAGCCGTAGCGACGCCGCAGTACGACGTGTTGCCGGTCGCCCGCCGTCGCCCGGTAGAACGGCACCGACACCCTGGCCCGCCAGTCGACGACGAGCGGGACGCCGCTGCCGTCGTGCACGTGCCGGCGGCCGATGTGGATCTGGTCGATCCCCTCGATGGTGCCGGGCTCGTAGTCGAGCAGGCCGAAGAACAGCGGCACGTCCGGCAGGTCGACCAGGGCCAGCACCCTGTTCTGGTGGGCACGGGCGTTGGCCTCGTTGGTGAAGCGTTCGTCGTTGTCCTCACCGCCGATGACCGGGATGTCTCGCACCAGCACGTCGGCGTGCATGCGGGCCAGCGCGGCGCGGGCCTCGTCCAGGAAGATTCGTTCGGTTCGGAGTTCGGGCAAAGCAGGGACAGGTACGGATTCGACCATGGAAAGAAGCCTCGACTCGCGTTGGCACGGATACGAACGACGGACTGGCGGCGATCAACAGGGTCCCGCCCCGGAGGCCATCCGGTTCGTTTCGATCCTTCACGCAGATACGGAAAAGGCAGATCGAGCACGCTACCAGCGCCTGCCGCCGGCCCGCCACCGAATATCCGCCGACGGGCTGCCGACCGACCCGGGTCAGCTGGTCATCCGGTGGCCGGCGAGGTGTTGCCAGGCCTGGTCCAGACCGGCGGCGAGGCAGCCGGCCACGACGGTGTCGACGCCGAGGACGCTCACCTCCACCTCCGGCAGCACCGGCGCCAACCGGCGCAACTGGTCGACGACGGCCTCGAGGAAGCCCGGCGCCTGCCCGATGCCACCGCCCAGCACGATCAGGTCAGGGTCGACGACGGTGATCACCGTGCACACCGCCTTGGCTACCAACAGCGCCTCCTCGGCGACGACCGCGGCCGCGACCGAATCGCCACGCGCCGCCGCCGCGAACACCTTCTCGGCCGTGGAGGCACCCCGGAGACCGGCGCGCCGGCCGGCTCGCACCACGGCCGCGGCCGACGCCGACGCGTCGAAGCTGCCCCGCTTCCGGGCATCCCGCGCGTCGCTGCCACTGCCTTCGGCGAAAGGCAGATAGCCGATCTCGCCGGCCACCCCGTGCGAGCCGTGCCGCAGCTTGCCGTCGAGCACCAGCCCCATCCCGATACCGGTGCCGACGGAGACGAAGGCGAAGCTCTCGACGCCGCGACCATGACCGTGCACGCGTTCGGCCAGCGCCGCCGCATCGACGTCGTTCTCGATCATCAACGTCGCCCCGAACTCCTGGCGCAGCGCCGCCAGTACGGCCGGGGAGTCCCAGCCGATGCGCCCGGTCAAGGTCAACGTGTCCAGCCCCGGATCGTAGACACCCGGACTTCCGATCACCGTCTGGATCAGCTGGGCGGACGAGATGCCGGCCTCGGCCAGCAACGTCCTCGCCAGATCGGCCAACTCCTGCACGCGGGCCATCGCGTCGCCGGCTTTCGTGTGCACGCTCAGTCGACTGCGAACGGTGCCGGCCAGATCGGTCACCGCGCCGCGCAGAAACTCGCGTCCGACGTCCAGCCCGAGCACGAACCCCGCCTCCGGCCGCACCTCGTACAAGATCGCGGCGGGCCCGGGACTGCCGGTTCGCTGACCGGTCGCGTGCACGAGTCCGGCCCGCTCGATGCTGCCCAGCGCCGCGGAGACCGTGGGTTTCGACAGACCGGAGAGATTGGCGAGCTCCGTCCTCGACAGCGGCCCGGACCGGCGGATGTGATCGAGCAGCACCTGCTCGTTGATCGCACGGATCAGTCGCGGGCGGGCCGCGGCGGCACCTCCCGCGACAACCGTCATCTGAAGCTCCTTACGTTGCGAACTCTTAATACCTACGTCACCAAGAGGCCTTGTGTCGACAGTGATTGTTAACGTAGTTTCCGATTAATTGTATTTGGTAGGCACGAGGAGGTGCCAGCCCATGACTCGTTCGCCGGTGGTCCTCGGACTCGACTTCGGCGGTACGAAGATCGCCGTGGCGGTCTGCGACCTTTCCGGCCGACGTCTCGGTGTCACGACTGTCGAAAGTCTGGCCGAGGCCGGAGCCGGGGCCGCGCTTGCCCGTGGCCTGACCGCTGCCCACGATCTGTTGGCGGAGGTGGCCCCGGACGGCCGGCTGGCGGCCGTTGGTGCCGCGACACTCGGCATTCCGTACGACGACCGCGTGGAGCTCGCACCGACCTTTCCCGGCTGGGGCGAACTCCCGTTCGGACAGTTGGTGCGAGACGCCTTCCCCGGCGTACCGGTCCAGCTCGCGACAGATGTGAAGGCAGCAGCAGCCGCCGAGCTGCGCTGGGGTGCCCTTGTCGACTGCGATCCGGGCATCTACCTCAATCTCGGCACGGGTCTGGCGGTGGCGATCGTTGCCGGTGGCACGGTGATCTCCGGCGCGCACGGTGCGTCCGGCGAGATCGGCTACAGCCTGCGAGCGGCTGCGGACGTATGGATCGACTCGACGGAACGCACGATCCTGGAGGAGGTCGTCAGCGGCCAGGCGCTCGAGGCGACGGGCAGTGGCCGCCTCGGGCTGAAAGTAACAGCGGCCGAGGTCTTCGCGCTGGCCGAGACCAAGCCGGAGGCCGCAGTACTGACCGCCGGGTTCAACCGTGAACTGGCGATGCATGTCGTCAACCTGGCCATCGCCATCGACCCGGTCCGGATCGTGGTCGGCGGCGGGCTGGCCGGTTCCTGGGACCGGATCGCACCTGAGCTACGCCGCGCACTCGACGCGGCAGTCCCCTTCCCACCGGAGTTGACGGTGGCCCGGTTCCCCTCGGACGCGCCGCTGGTCGGTGCGCTCGCCCTTGGGGTCCAGGGCCGCCGGCGCCGTCCTCGACGAGGGGGCCTTCGCATGATCATCAATTCAAGTAGTGAAAGGCAGAGACGATGAGGGCCATCAAGCGTGTTGGCGTCACCGCGATAGCCGTCGGCCTCCTGGCCGCCGGTTGTGGCGGCGGCGACCAACCGATCGGGAACACGTCATCGAGCAATCCCCAGGCGTCGACCAGCAGTGGTGGCGCTCAGGGGGCGTACAAGAAGGGCGGCACCGTCACGATCGCCAACGTGGGCGGGCAGACCTGGCCGTGCCAGTTCAACCCGTTCAACCCGGCGGTCAACCAGCAAGCCCTCGGTTTCGTCTACGAACCGCTGACCTTCGTCAACGTCCTGAAGACCGGCGAGACCACCCCGATGCTGGCGACGTCCTTCGCCTGGTCGCCGAAGAAGGACTCGATCGTCTTCACCATCCGCTCCGGGGTGAAGTGGAGCGACGGCCAGGCCTTCAGCGCCGACGACGTCGCGTTCACCTTCAACCTGATGAAGCAGCAGCCGGCGCTCGACCTGTACTCGCTGTGGACGGGCGCGGGTCTGACCAGCGTCACCGCTGCCGGCGACAAGGTCACGCTGCAGTTCAAGGCGCCCGCCGAGCCGTACTTCTTCAACTTCGCCAACCAGATCGGCATCGTCCCCAAGCACATCTGGTCGACCGGTGACGCGGCCGCCAAGTCCGCCACCTGGGCCAACACCAAGCCGGTCGGCACCGGGGCGTTCACGGTCGCCTCGTGCAGCAGCAACAACATCTCTTATGTTGCCAACGGCACCTACTGGCAGCCGGGCAAGCCCTACCTGGAGAAGGTCCAGTACCCGGCGTACCTGGACAACAACCCGGCCAACCTCGACCTGCAGAGCGGCAAGGCGCAGTGGGGTGGCCAGTACATCCCGAACATCGACAAGTTCTACAAGTCGAAGTCGCCGGAGAACAACTACTGGTTCCCGCCGACCGCGAATGTCGCGATCATCCCGAACCTCGACCCGTCCCACAAGATCACCAGCAATCTGGCGATCCGGCAGGCGATCGCCTACGCGCTCGACCGGGAGCAGATCTCCAAGATCGGTGAGAGTGGCTACCAGCCGGCCGCGAACCAGGCCGGTGTCGTCACGCCGACCTTCGACAAGTACTTCGACAAGGACGCGCTGACCGCCGCCGGCTACGACAAGCCGAACCCGGACAAGGCCAAGCAACTCCTGCAGACCGCCGGCTACTCGTCGTCGAACCCGCTCAAGCTCAGCGTCATCACGGTCACCGGCTACACCGACTGGGACGCGTCGCTCGCGGTCGTCAAGCAGCAACTGGCGACCGTCGGCATCGAGCTGACCATCCAGGACCTGCAGCAGCAGTCGTACAACCAGAAGCTCTTCACCGGTGACTACGACCTGGCGTACTCCAGCCAGTCCGGCGGACCCACGCCGTACTACGAACTGCGGCAACTGCTGTACTCGAAGAACTCCGCGCCGATCGGCAAGCAGGCCAGCAGCAACTACCAGCGCTACATGAAGCCCGAGGTGGACGCGCTGTTCGACCAGTACGCGAGTGCCGACCCCGACACGCAGGTCAAGCTGATCAAGCAGATCTCGTCGTACATGATCAAGGACGTACCGCTCATCCCGACCACCGAGTCGGTCGACTGGTACCAGTACAACACCAAGGACATCGACGGCTGGCCGACGCAGGACAACCCCTTCGCCCAGCCCGCGCCGTACAACATCCCCGACGTCGGGCAGGTGCTGAGCAACCTGTACTCGAAGTCGGCCCAGAAGTAGCCGGCACAGAAGTATTCAGTACAGGAACAGCAGTCAGCGCCCGCAGCAGGGCGTCCGCGAGAGTGAGCACAAGGAGCTGTCAGCCGTGAGGTTTCTGATCCGTCGCCTCGGCTTCTTCGTGCTCACTCTCTGGGCGGCGATGACGCTGAACTTCTTCATCCCGCGGCTGATGCCGGGCAGCCCCGAGGAGGCGCTGCGGGAGCGGTTCAGCAAGGGCGGCTCGGTCGTCTCGCCGGAGCAGTTGCGGACCGTGCTGGCCGAGTTCGGCTTCGATCCGGACAAGAACATCCTGCTCCAGTACACGGAGTACCTGAAGGCGATGGTGACCGGGCACTGGGGCGTGTCGATCGGCAGCAGTCTCGGTGTCCCGGTGACCACGCTGATCGGCGACGCGTTGCCGTGGACGCTCGGGCTGGTCGGCATCGCGACCGTGCTGGCGTTCGTCCTCGGCACGCTGATCGGGACGATCGCCGGCTGGCGGCGCGGTGGGCTGATCGACGGGATCGTGCCGCCGGTCTTCATCGTCACCTCGGCCCTGCCGTACTTCTGGGTCGCGCTGCTGCTGATCTCGCTGTTCGCGATCGGCAACAACCCGATCCTGCCGAACGACTTCAACTACGACCAAGGGCTGACGCCGGGGTTCAACGGCGAGTTCATCGTCAGCGTGCTCAAGCACGGCATCCTGCCGGGCCGGCACCATCTTGATCACCGCGATCGGCGGCTGGATCCTGACCATGCGGAACAACATGATCACCACCTTGGCCGAGGACTATGTCCGAATGGCCCGGGCCAAGGGCATCCCCAACCGGCGCATCATGTTCGGGTACGCCGGCCGGAACGCGTTCCTGCCGAACCTGTCCGGCTTCGCGATGTCACTCGGCTTCGTCATCTCCGGCACGATCCTGGTCGAGTACGTCTTCAACTACCCCGGACTGGGTTACATGTTCTACAACGCCACCGTCAGTACGGACTATCCCTTGCTGCAGGCACTCTTCCTGCTGGTGACCCTGGCCGTATTGATCTGTGTCCTGCTCTGCGACTTCGCGGTGTTCCTGCTCGACCCGCGAGCCCGGACGAAGGGATAGCCCATGAGCGCGATCGTCGCCGGAACGGCAGCAGCACCCGCACCGAGCGCGACTCGGCGGCCGCGGGGCGGCCTGTTGCGGGCCGTCATGCACAACCGCAAGGCCATGCTCGGGGCGGCCTTGCTCTTCCTCTTCATCCTGCTCGCAGCGTTCCCGCACCTGTTCGTCCCGTGGCTGCACGGTGACCCACGGGCGATCGGCGACCTGCCGCTGGAGCCACCGTCCGGCGAACACTGGCTAGGTACGACGGGCCTCGGCCAGGACGTGTACGCCGAACTGATCTACAGCACCCGCGAGTCGCTGGTGATCGCGATCGTCGCGGGTCTCGGCGCGACGATCCTCTCGGTCGTCATCGGCGTCTCGGCCGCCTACCTCGGTGGGTTGGCCGATGACGGCCTGTCGATGCTGACCGACATCTTCCTGGTGCTCCCGACATTCCCGCTGATCATCGTGCTGGCGACGTACGCCGGTAAGGGCAACCTGACGGTGATCATCATCGTGCTGGTCGCGACCGGCTGGTCCTACGGCGCCCGGCAGATGCGCGCGCAGGCGCTGTCCCTGCGCAACCGCGACTTCCTCGAGTCGGCCCGGGTCCGCGGTGAGCGCCGGTCGTACATCATCGTGGTCGAGATGCTGCCGACGATGACCTCGCTGATCGTCGCGAACTTCCTCGGCGCCGCCCTGTACTCCGTGCTGACGGCCGCCGGCCTGCAGTTCCTCGGGCTCGGCGATCCCAACTCGCTGAGCTGGGGCACGATGCTCTACTGGGCGCAGAACCAAGGGGCCCTGGTCAACGACCTGCCCGCGTGGGCCTTGTCGCCGGGCCTGGCGGTCGCCTTGCTCGGTGTTTCCTTCGCCCTGCTCAACTACGCGTTCGACGAGATCAGCAACCCCGCACTGCGGCCGGTTCGGAGGCGACGTGTCAAGTCAGCCAATTCTTGAGGTCCGCGATCTCACCGTCGAGTACGACACCGGGGACAGTCCGGTCGTGGCGGTCGACAAGGTGGATCTCGAAGTCCATGCCGGTGAGTTCGTCGGGGTGGTCGGCGAGTCGGGCTGCGGCAAGTCCACGCTGCTGTTCGCGATCGCCCAGTTGCTGAGTTCGCCGGCCGCCATCACCGGCGGCAGCGTAGTGTTCCAGGGCCAGAACCTGGTCGCCATGAGCGAGAAGAGCCTGGCCGCGTTGCGCTGGCGCGATTTCTCGGTGGTGATGCAGAGCGCGATGAACGCGCTCAACCCGGTGAAGAGCATCGGCGCGCAGTTCCGGGACGCGATCATGGCGCACGACGAACACGTGGCCGACGACCGTCCGGCCGAGGTGATGCGGCTGGTCGGCATCGACCCGATCCACCTCAAGAGCTATCCGCACCAGCTCAGCGGCGGGATGCGGCAGCGGGCCATGATCGCGATGGCGCTGTTGTTCACCCCGGACCTGATCATCATGGACGAGCCGACCTCGGCCCTCGACGTCGTCGCCCAGCGGTCGCTGATGGTCCAGATCAAGGAGCTGCAGCGGCAACTCGGCTTCGCTGTCATCTTCGTCACCCACGACATGTCGCTGGTCAGCCACTTCTCCGACCAGCTGATGGTGATGTACGCCGGCCAGGTGGTCGAGCTCGGCGCCACCCGGGCGGTCTTCGACCATCCGGCCCATCCGTACAGCAAGGGATTGCTCGACGCGTTCCCGTCGATCCGCGGCCCGAAGGTGCCGCTGACCGGGATTCCCGGCAGCCCACCCAATCTCGCCCACCCGCCGAGCGGTTGCCGGTTCCATCCGCGCTGTCCGGAGGCGTTCGCGGACTGTCCCAAGATCGAGCCCGAGCTCTATCAGGTCGGTTCCGTCCAGGCCCGCTGTCTGCTGCACGCTCCCGAAACCGCAGTGGCCGAACCAGTGAAGGAGGCGACGCCATGACGGCGACGAGAGTCTCCCCCACCGACGCCGAGGCGGCGACCGGGCCGTTGCTCGAGACGAAGGACCTGACCCGGCACTTCCGGGTCGGTCGCGGGTTCTCCCGCCAGATGTTGCACGCCGCCGACGACGTCAACCTCACTATCGATCGACAGGAGATCGTCGCGCTGGCGGGCGAGAGCGGCAGTGGCAAGAGCACCATCGCCAGACTGCTCGCGGGGGTCTACAAACCGACCAGCGGCGAGATCTTCTACGAGGGACGCGCCTTGTCCGGCCTGAGGTCCCGCCGGGACCAGCTCGCCTACCGCAGCGACGTACCGATGGTTTTCCAGGATCCGTTCAGCTCCCTCAACCCTGCCTTCCGGGTGTCGCACGGCATCACCCGCAGTCTGAAGCTGCACAGCGGTGAGCTCACCAAGGCGCAGCGGCACGAAGAGGCAGAGCGAGTCGTCGAGGCGGTAGGACTGACCCCGGGCCGCCGACATCATGCAGCGCTATCCGTACGAGCTCAGTGGCGGTCAGCGCCAGCGCATCGGCTTCGCGCAAGCCCTTGCGCACAAGCCCAAACTGATCCTGGCCGACGAGCCGGTCTCGATGCTCGACGTGTCGATCCGGATCGGCCTGCTCAACCTGATGGCAGAGCTCCGGAGTACGGCCGGGGTGTCGTTCCTCTACATCACCCACGACATCGCGAGCGCGCGGTACGTCGCCGACAAGCTGATGATCATGTACGCCGGTCACATCGTCGAGTCCGGACCGACCGAGTCGGTCCTGGCCAACCCCAAGCACCCCTACACCGATCTGTTGCTCGGCGCCGTGCCCGATCCGCGGGCGCCGCTCACCGTCGGCGTCGAGGGCGACACCGGCGAGCCGCCCAGGGTCATCGACCCGACACCCGGCTGCCGGTTCCGCTGGCGCTGCCCGCTGGTCGTCGACGAATGCCACCACGTCACGCCCAAGCTCCGCGTCCTCGGCGACGGGCACACCGCGGCGTGCCACGTCGCGGAACCGGACATCGAGAAGTCGCCCACGCCCGCCTGAACCGCACAGCAGGTCGCCTGCCGTTCTATGAACGTTAAACCTGCGGTCCTCGCCTCGGTCGGATAGCGAAACTATGTTCCATAGAGGCCAGGAAAGTGGGTACTCATGGACGAGCAGGTGGCTGTCCGCGCGCGCGGAATCAGCAAATGCTTCGGCGAGGTCGTGGCGCTCGACGGCATCGAGCTGGAGGTGGCGGCGGGCCAGATCCACGGTTTGGTCGGACCCAACGGCGCCGGCAAGACGACCCTGCTCGGCCTCCTGCTGAGCCTCGCCGTCGCAGACAGCGGCACCCTGGAGATCCTCGGTACGCCGGTCGGCCGGGCGCTCGCCGCTCCGGACGGTGTCGCCGGTTTCGTGGACGGACCCGGCCTCTATCCCTCGCTCACCGCCAGGCAGAACCTGGCCGCGCTGGCCGCCCTGCGCGGGAAGGCGCCGACAGCAGGGATCGACGACGTGCTCGACCAGGTCGGGCTCACCGACGTCGCCGACGACCGGATCCGGGGCTTCTCCCTCGGCATGCGGCAGCGGCTCGGCCTGGCCGCCGCCCTGCTCACCAAGCCCAGACTCCTGGTCCTCGACGAGCCCTCGAACGGACTCGACCCGGCCGGCAAGAAGCACGTGTACGGCGTACTGACCCGGCTCGCCGCGGACGGAACGGCCGTGGTCCTGTCCAGCCACCGGATGGACGACGTCGAGGCACTGTGCTCCGAGGTCACCATCCTTTCCACCGGCCGGGTCGCCTTCTCCGGACCGCTGACCAAGCTGGCCACCGAGACCCGTGAACTCGACTACCGGCTGACCACCTCCGATGCCGAGGCCGCTCGGCGGATCGCTGGTGAAACGGAAGGCGTCCGGGTCGTCGACGACGGCGTACGAGAAGACGCCGAGCTGCTGGT
Source organism: Kribbella qitaiheensis (assembly GCF_014217565.1). Classification (NCBI taxonomy): domain Bacteria; kingdom Bacillati; phylum Actinomycetota; class Actinomycetes; order Propionibacteriales; family Kribbellaceae; genus Kribbella; species Kribbella qitaiheensis. Next base: position 344,301 of record NZ_CP043661.1, on the reverse strand, counting down.
GGTGTCCGCGCCGGTGCTCGCCATGGACGAACTCGTGAAAGCCCTTGTGTACGGCGGTATCGCGGTGCGCGAGCTGGCACCGGTGGTGTCGCCACTCGAGGCCGCGTTCCTCGCCCTGACCGAGCAGCAGGAGACGAATCGATGACCGCGACCCTTGTTCAGGCACCGGTCGCGAGCCCGGTCTCGGTGGCGCGCGGCTACCGGTTCGAGCTGGTCAAGCTCGTCTCGCAGTGGCGTGTGCGGTTGGTGATCATCGCCTGCTGGCTCGGGCCCGCGCTCTTCGTCGCCGTGATCAGCCGGCAGGCCTCGCTCCCGGTCGACACTCTCTTCGGCCGGTGGATGCACGCCACCGGGTGGGCGGGACCGCTGGTGATCCTGGGCTTCTCCGGCTCGTGGGCTCTCCCACTGCTGACTTCGCTGGTCGCCGGTGACGTGTTCGCGGCCGAGGACCGGCTGGGCACCTGGCGCCACCTGCTGGTGGCGGTCCGGTCGCCGCGACGGATCTTCGTCTCGAAGGCCCTCGCCAGCCTCACCGTCATCGTGCTGCTCGTGATCGGCCTGGTGTGTTCGAGCACGATCAGCGGCCTCGCGGTCGTCGGCAACAGGTCCCTGATCGGCCTCGACGGCCAGCTGCTGTCGCCGGGCGACGCCGCCGGGAAGGTCCTGCTCGCCTGGGCCTGCGCGCTCGCCCCGACCCTGGCTCTCGCCGCGATCGGCCTGCTCGGGTCCGTCGCGCTGGGCCGGTCGCCGATGGGCCTGTTGCTTCCTGCGGTGGTCGCCTTGGCGATGCAGCTCGTCCAGCAACTCCCGGTACCCGTCGCCATCCGCTACGCCCTGCCCGGCTACGCCTTCATCAGCTGGAACGGCCTGTTCACCGGTCCGGCCCAACTCGGACCGCTGCTGATCGGCATCGCGGTCAGTCTGGTGTGGGTGGTCGTCGCGACGGCACTGGCTTACTTCCTCTTCGTACGGCGTGACTTCACGAACCCGGCGCACGACGGGTCAGGCCGGCTGGCGTTCACCGCGGGCCTGCTGCCGCTCGTCGTCCTGTTCGCCTTGACCGCCGGGGTGCTGACCGCCGCGACCGGGGGCGGCTCCGGGATCGATCAGGACAAGGTGCAGCGGTCGGTCGCCACGTCCTTCGCGCACCTCTATCGCCTGCAGACCAAACAGCTCAACCGGCCCGACGTCACCGAGGAGCAACAGCAGACCTCCGCCGCCTGCACCAAAGGTGGCGGCCAGGTCTCGGCCGTCGGTCCCGGCAACGACTGGCGCTGCGTCGTGAGCTGGCACCTGCCAGGTGTCGAAGCAGCCGGTTCGGCTATCTACCAACTCGACATCAACCCGCTCGGTCGGTACGTCGCCGACGGGGACGGACCGAAAGAAGTCAACGGCTTCTTCCTGGTCCGGACCCCGGCAGGCGACGAACCGAACCCGTTGTGGCAGTTCGACGGCAACCTCGAACTGCTTCCGTCCACCCCGAAGGGATAGCCCCCATGCAGGTAACACGCCGTCGTAGGCGTGACGAGAAAGGCCTAACCAGCCTTCTTCGCCGCCGGATTCCATTGGTCACCGCGGGAACCACCGCCATCGCCGTGACCCTTGCCGGCACCGCGGTCGCCTCGACCGTTCAGTTCGGCACCGAGCAGGTCGGCCAGGTCACCGACAAGGGCCAGGTCGTCTCCAGCGACCAGTACGTCGAACCGTTGGGCGAGCGTCTTCTCCTCCAGAAGGGGAAGATCATGTCGTCCACGGTCAGTCCGGACGGCGGCCATCTGGCCGCCTCCGTGACCGATGGCGGGATGGCGCTCGCGATCGTCGACCTGAAGACCTGGAAGGTGCAGCAGTACGTCGGCAACAACGCCGCTGCCGACCTGAAGATCCCCAAGAACGACGTCGGCCAGGAAGGCCCGACGTACTCCCCCGACGGCTCGCAGCTGTGGCTGGGCCAGTCGGACGGCTACCGCAGGTTCACCGTGAACCCGGACGGCAGCCTCGCCAACCCGACCTTCGTCACGATCGCCGCGGACGGCGCGAAGCGCGCACTGGTGGGTGAGGCCGTGTTCTCGGCCGACAGTTCCACCGTGTACTCCGCGGTGAACGGCCAGAACAAGGTCGTCGCGATCGACACCGCGACCGGCACCGTCAAGCAGAGCTGGGCCGTGGGCAACGCGCCGCGTGACATGGTCATGGTCGGCGACAAGCTCTACGTCAGCAACGAGGGCGGCCGTCCGGCCAAACCCGGCGAGCCCACGATCGAGTCGTACGGCACGCAGGTGCCGGCCTCGCAGATCACGGCTGCCACCACCACCGGCACGGTCAGCGTGATCGACCTGTCGAAGCCGGCCGCCGCGCCCGCGAGCATCGACGTCGGCCTGCACCCGACCGCCGTGTACGCAAAGAACGGCGTCGTGTTCGTCACCAACACCGCCACCAACAACGTCTCCGTCATCGACACCCGGCGCGGCAAGGTCGTCCAGACCATCGCCACCCAGCCGTGGCCCGAGGCCTCTGTGGGTTACGAACCCGACGGCGTGACGCTCACCGACGACGGCCACCTGCTGGTGTCGCTCGGCCGGGCCAACGCGGTTGCCGTCTACAACTACAGAAGCCCGCTGGAGCCCGTCAGCTACGTCGGTCTGCTCCCGACGGACTACTTCCCGGCGGAGCTCGCGACCGTCGGCAAGGACATCGTGGTCTCCAACACCCGCGGGGTCGACGCCCGCCGTACGACGACTGCCGCCGGTCGCGGCACCCACGACACGACGTCGAGCCTGACCCGGTTCCGGCTGCCGGATGACCGCACCGTCCGCAAGGGCACGGACAAGGTCTTCCAGCAGAACGGCTGGACCAAGGGCGCGGCCCGGGCGGGCCAGGGCAACAAGAAGCCGGTGCCGGTGCCGAACCGGCTCGGCGAGCCCTCGACGATCAAGCACGTCTTCCTGATCGTCAAGGAGAACCGGACCTACGACCAGGTGTACGGCGACATCCCGGCGGGCAACGGCGACCCGGCGCTGGCGCAGTACGGCGAGAACGTGACGCCGAACCAGCACGCGATGGCCAAGCAGTTCGGGCTGTACGACAACACCTACGACATCGGCACGAACTCCGCCGAGGGTCACAACTGGCTGATGCAGGCCGACAACCCGGAGTACACCGAGTCCTCGGCCGGCGAGTACACCCGCAGCTACGACACCGAGAACGATGCACTCGGCCACCAGAAGAGCGGCTTCATCTGGACCGGCGCGCAGGCGGCCGGCAAGTCCGTCAAGGACTACGGCGAGTTCCAGTCGATCGAGAGCAAGCCGGCCGGCGCGACCTGGCAGAACCTGTACTGCGACACGAAGAACATGGCCGCGACCGGGCAGAACACCGCCTACCCCATCACCACGGGCTCGGCGATTCCGTCCCTCAACGCCGTCTCGGTGCCGGGCTTCCCGCTCTTCGACACCAGCGTCCCGGACATCTACAAGGCCGAGATCTTCAAGCGTGACTTCGAGGCCACCGGACCGGCGAACCTGAACATGTTCTGGCTGTCCAACGACCACACCGGTGGACCGCCGAACGGCGCCGCCCAGGTCGCCGACAACGACCTCGCCACCGCGAAGATCGTCGACCAGATCTCGCACAGCAAGTACTGGAAGGACTCGGCGATCTTCATCGTCGAGGACGACTCCCAGGCCGGTCTCGACCACATCGACGGCCACCGGGCTCCTATCCAGATCATCAGCCCCTGGGCGCAGCACGGCGTCGTCGACAGCCGCTACTACACCCAGATCACGATGATCCGGACGATCGAGCAGATCCTCGGGATCAAGCCGATGAACCAGAAGGACACCGCCGCCACACCGATGACGACTGCGTTCACGACGAAGCCCGACTTCACCCCGTTCACAGCGGTGCCGAACCGGACCTCGCTGACCGCGGGCCTGAGTACCCTGCCGCCTTGCGGTGCGGACGTTCCGGCGGCGCAGAACCCGAACGCGGCGCCCGCCCCGAAGGCCGTCGTACCGGCGGATCAGCAGGACGTCGCGGCGAAGTGGGAAGCCTGGAAGTCCCAGCAGCGAACCACCGGTCCGAATGCCCGGGCCGACTTCGCCAACCCCGCGCAGATGAACCACTTCGACTGGTACCAGGCCCACGACTGGTCCACGCCGTACCCGGGCGAAGCCAAGATCGTCGCCCCGGCCGACGTGCCCGGTTCCTACCTCCCGGCCCCCGAGTCGGACGGCTAACCGGCCGGCTCCCCCCCCCCCCAACGCCCCCGGCCCCCCGGCCCCCCGGCCCCCCGCCAACAACCCGCCAACAACCCGCCGAAGCCCACAACCGGCAACCCCGGTCACCATCAATGCGCTCCCCTCCTCCCCTGGGGGTCAGCCCACTGCCATACCAATGGGCCAACCCCCACACACCAGGGCCAACCCCCACACAGCAGGGCCAACCCCCACACACCAGGGCCAACCCCCACACAGCAGGGCCAACCCCCACCGGCAACCCCGGTGACCATCAATGCGCTCCCCTCCTCCCCTGGGGGTTAGCCCACTGCCATACCAATGGGCCAACCCCCGCACAGCAGGGCCAACCCCCACACAGCAGGGCCGACCCCCGCACGGCAGGGCCGACCCCCACCGGCAACCCCGGTGACCATCAATGCGCTCCCCTCCTCTCCTGGGGGTTAGCCCACTGCCATACCAGTGGGCTAACCCCCGCACAGCAGGGCCAACCCCCACACAGCAGGGCCGACCCCCGCACGGCAGGGCCGACCCCCACCGGCAACCCCGGTGACCATCAATGCGCTCCCCTCCTCTCCTGGGGGTTAGCCCACTGCCATACCAGTGGGCTAACCCCCACACGGCAGGGCTAACCCCCACACAGCTGGGCTAACCCCCTCACGGCAGGGCTAACCCCCACACAGCTGGGCTAACCCCCACACGGCAGGGCTAACCCCCACACAGCTGGGCTAACCCCCTCACGGCTGGGCTAACCCCCGCACGGCAGGGCTAACCCCCACACAGCTGGGCTAACCCCCACACAGCTGGGCTAACCCCCACACAGCTGGGCTAACCCCCACACAGCTGGGCTAACCCCCACACGGCGGGGCCGACCCCCACTCGGCGGGGCTAACCCCCACAAGGTGCAGCGGACCCGATGGGGTCAGCCCGCGGATCTGGCTCTGCTGACCGGCCCGACCAACGCGGCCCGCCCGACCCGGCTCCTGGCGCGATCACCTCGGCTGACGCCATCGCAGTACGAGCCCTGTCCGGCAGTTTGCCGGACGGGGCTCTGCGTTGGACGGCAAGAGCAGGGGCCCAGCGGGCTCAGCGTTTGACGCGGTCCACCCGGCGGCCGCGCTGGTCGAAGATGTGGATCCGCGAGACGTCCACGGTGAGCCGGATCTGGTCGTGCGTCTTCAGGCCGACGACGTTGTCGATCTCGATGACGAGGTCGGACCGCCGATGGGTCGCCGAAGCGAGTGGCTCCAGCGGGGGCGGCGTGCTGTCCCGGCCGAGGGATCGCACCTTGGACGCCACTGCTGACAGGCGTCCGGCGCTGCGGTGGACCCGAGAGCCCGCGCTGTGCGAGGTTGGCCGGCCGGTCCTCACCTTGCGACGCCGGCTGAGGCCGATCAGATCGGGATTCAGCAACTCGAGACCGGCGTCGACGAAGGCGATCCACTGGTGGCCGTGGAATTCCAGCGCCCGGATCGTGCCGGACAACTGGTTCGCGTCGCCGCCGCCCGCGGTCACCGAGAAGGCGTCCGAGCGGGCTCCGACGATGACCTGTTCACCGGCGTGGTCGCGCAGGATCATCGATCTGCGGTCCGTCGGTGGCAGCGCGATCGTCTGGCTGCCGAGGTCCAGGGTGACCCGGTGGTGGGAGGCGACCTGGACGATCGCGGTCATCAGGTTGATCCTCGGCGTACCGAGGAAGCCCGCGGTGAACGCGGTGGCCGGGTCGTCGTAGACCTGCGCCGGGGTGCCGACGTCCTCGATCTTGCCGTCCCGCATGATCGCGATCCGGTCGGCCAGCGTCAGCGCCTCGACCTGGTCGTGCGTCACGTAGACCGTCGTCACGTGCATGTCCCGGGTCATCGAGCCGATCTCCTGGCGCAGCTCGGTCCGCATCGTCGCGTCCAGGTTCGACAGCGGCTCGTCCATCAGGAAGACCTTCGGCTGCCGGACGATCGCCCGGCCGATGGCGACCCGCTGCCGCTGGCCGCCCGACAGCGTCCTGGGCAACCGGTCGAGCGCGCCGTCGATGCCGAGGATCCGGGCCAGCCCGGACGCCTTGGCGTTGGCCTCGACCAGGTCCTCGCCCGCCATCCGCAACGGGAACATGATGTTCTCGCGCGCCGTCCGGTTCGGGTACAGCGCACCGTTCTGGAAGACCATCGCGACCCCACGGTCCTTCGGGGTCAGCGCCGTGCCCTCGGTACGGCCGAACCACACCGCGCCATTGCTGAGATCCTCCAGCCCCGCGATCATCCGCAGCACTGTGGTCTTGCCGCAACCCGACGGCCCGAGCAGCACCATGAACTCGCCGTCCATGACTTCGAGGGTCAACTCATCGACGGCCAGATGGCCTCCCGGGTACACCTTGGACACCGAGTCCAGCCTGATTCCTGTCACGATCCTCCACTCGATCAGGGTGAGTAGACCGTGTCAGCACGGGGCGTGTCCAGAGTTCGTAAACTCCGAACACACCCCGTCAGCGCAGCGTCACGCGTTCAAGCGCTTGTTCGTAGCAACTAACCGGACGCAGGTCGCCAGACCGGTGATCGCGGTCTGGAGTTCGGCCGGATCGGGATAGGTCGGCGCGATCCGGATCGTGCGGTCCGCCGGCTCGTCGCCGTACGGGTGGGTGGCGCCGGCGGGCGTCAGGGCGATACCGGCCGCCTTGGCCTTCGCGACCACCTCTTTGGCGCAGCCTTCCGGCACCGTCAGGGTGATGAAGTAGCCACCGGCCGGGCTGGTCCAGGACGCCAGGTCGCTGTCGCCGAGCTCGGCGGTGAGGATCTTGTCGACCAGGTCGAACTTCGGCCGGATCACCGCGGCGTGCTGAGCCATGTGGTCCCGGAGACCCTCGGCGTCCTTGAGGAATCGCACGTGCCGCAACTGGTTGATCTTGTCCGGGCCGATGCTGCGCTTCACGGTGTGGCTCAGCCACCAGGTGACGTTCGCCGGCGAGGAGCCGAAGAAGGCGACGCCCGCACCGGCGAAGGTGATCTTCGAGGTCGAGCCGAAGACGAAGACCCGGTCGGCGTGACCGTTCTCGGCAGCGAGGGCGAGGATGTCGGCGATCTCGGCGGGCTCGTCGGCCAGGTGATGGACGGCGTACGCGTTGTCCCAGAAGATCCGGAAGTCCGGCGCCGCGGTCTCCATCGCGGCGAGCCGGCGAACCGTCTCGTCGGAGTACACGACACCGTCCGGGTTGCTGTACTTCGGCACGCACCAGATGCCTTTGACCGCAGGATTTTCGGCGACGAGGCCTTCGACCGCGTCCATGTCCGGTCCGTCGGGGGTCATCGCCACCGGGATCATCGTGATCCCGTAGCGCTCGCAGATGCCGTAGTGCCGGTCGTACCCGGGCACCGGGCAGAGGAACGCGATCTCGGGCTCGTCCGCCCACCGGCGGTCGGCACCCGGCACCTTGCTGAGCATCGCGAACACCACCGCGTCGTGCATCAGCTCGAGACTGGAGTTACCGGCGGCCAGCAACTGGCCGGCCGGCACCTGAAGCGCCTCGCTGAAGATCGCCCGCAGCTCCGGAAGGCCGTTGAGACCGCCGTAGTTGCGCAGGTCGGTGCCGTCCGCGGCGGTCGGCGGACCCTGCAGCTCCAGCAGTCCGAGCGCGAGATCGAGCTGATCCGGCGACGGTTTCCCTCGGGTGAGATCCAGCTTCAGCCCACGAGCGACCAGCGCTTCGTAGTCCTTGCGCGCACGATCGCGCTGAGCCGTCAGCTCTTCATTGGCAGTCACGAGGTTCCCTTCACCGTCCGGTCTTACGCCGAACAGCCTAACGACGCAGAGATGGGACAGTCACAAGGGTGTTCAGTCAGCCGCGGTCACAGGAGCTGCCGCGGAAGCTTCGGGTGACGGTTGACGTCCTTGTACAGCAGGTAGCGGAACCGGCCCGGACCGCCGGCGTAGCAGGCCTGTGGGCAGAAGGATCGCAGCCACATGAAGTCGCCCTCCTGCACCTCCACCCAGTCCTTGTTGAGCAGGTAGACGGCCTTGCCTTCGAGCACGTAGAGGCCGTGTTCCATCACGTGCGTCTCCGGAAACGGGATCACACCGCCGGGCTCGAAGGTGACGATGTTGACGTGCATGTCGTGGCGGACGTCGAGCGGATCCGCGAACCGCTGGGTCTTCCAGCGCCCCTCCGTGTCCGGCATCGCGTGGCCCTCGACGTCGATCTCGTTGGTGACGAACGCCTCCGGCAGGTCGATCCCCTCCACCCGCTCATAGGCTTTGCGGAAGAAGTGGAACACCACCTTCCGGTCGCTCGTGTTGCGCACCGTCCAATCGGCCGCCGGTGGCAGGAACGCGTACCCACCCGGCTCGAGCTCGTGCTTCTCACCCGCGACCGTCAGGGACAAGTTGCCTTCGACAACGAACAGGACGGCCTCGGCGCCGGGGTCGGTCTCGGGCTTGTCGCTGCCACCGCCCGGAGCGACCTCGACGATGTACTGCGAGAAGGTCTCGGCGAAGCCGGACAGCGGCCGGGCGAGCACCCAGAGCCGGGTGTTCTCCCAGAACGGCAGCTGGCTGGTGACGATGTCGCGCATGGTGCCACGCGGCAGTACGGCGTATGCCTCGGTGAAGACGGCGCGATCGGTGGTCAGCTCGGTCTGCGGCGGGAGTCCGCCGGCCGGAGAGTAGTAGTAGGTCATCCTTGTCCTCCTCGGTTCAGCAGGTGTCCTTGTGGGGTGGCCGCGATGGATGCGCCCCGGAGCCAGGTGCGGCGAACCACACCGGTCAGCGGCATTCCGTCGTACGGCGTGAGCGCGTTCTTGTGGTGAAGGGCATGGACGTCCACCACGAACGTCTCGTCGGGCGCGAAGACGCTGAAGTCGGCGTCGTACCCGATCTCGATGCGGCCCTTGTGTCGCAGGCCGACCTGTCGTGCCGGCGCCTGGCACATCCAGCCGGCGACGTCGGTCAGGGTGAAGCCTCGTCGGCGCGCCTGCGTCCAGACCGCGGGCAGGCCGAGTTGGAGCGAGGCGATGCCGCCCCAGGCCGCGCCGAAGTCGCCGGTGTCCAGGCACTTGAGATCGACCGTCGACGGCGAATGATCGGAGACCACCAGGTCGATCAGGCCGTCGCGCAAGCCTTCCCAGAGCAGCTCGCGGTTCGCCGCTTCGCGGATGGGCGGACAGCACTTGTACTGCGTGGCGCCGGCGGGGATCTCCTCGGCACTGAAGGTGAGGTAGTGCGGGCAGGTCTCCGCGGTGATCCGGACACCGTCGAGGCGAGCCGCGGCCAGCATCGGCAGCAGGTCGGCGCTGGACACGTGCAGGATGTGCGCCCGGCAGCCGGTCAGGGCCGCTAGACCGATGACGTCGGCGACGGCGGCGTTCTCCGCCTCTCGCGGCCGTGACCGCAGGAAATCCCCGTAGCTCGCGCCGTTCGGTGCCGGCGCGTGGTCGATTCGGTGGGCGTCTTCGGCGTGCACGATCAGCAATCCGTCGAACGAGCTGATCTCGCGCATCGCGAGCTCCAGCTCGGCCGGGTTCAGCGGCGGAAACTCGTCGACGCCGGAGTGCAGCAAGAAGCATTTGAAGCCGAAGACGCCCGCTTCGTGCAACGGGCGCAACTCCGCGACGTTGCCGGGGATCGCGCCGCCCCAGAAGCCGACGTCGACGGATGCCTGGCTCTGGGCGACCTTCTGCTTCAGCTCCAGCGCCGGTACGTCGCAGGTCGGCGGGATGCTGTTGAGCGGCATGTCGATGATCGTGGTGACGCCACCGGCCGCGGCTGCCCGGGTGGCGGTGGTGAAGCCCTCCCAGTCGGTGCGTCCTGGGTCGTTGACGTGGACGTGGGAGTCGACGAGGCCGGGCATCATCACCTCGTCGTCGGCCAGCACGAGCTGGTCGGCGCCCTCGAGATCGGAGTCGTAGGGCTCGACGGCGACGATCCGGCCGTCCTTGACGCCGACGGTGCCGGGCAGCTCGCCCGCGGTACCGACGATCCGGCGGGCCCGGATGACGAGGTCCAGCGCGGTCATACGACGCCCCTCTCAGTTGCAGTCATCGTAGGTCTCTGTGGTGGGTCGAACGCTGGAAGCCGATCGGCCGCGATCCGTTCGCCGAGCTGCCGCAACAAAGGAGCGGGATCGGCGATGCACTTTCGTACGTCGGGTTCGAGGTCAGTCAGCGCGTACGCCGCGGCGATCCCCGCCTGCCGCAGCCTGCCGGAGTCGAGCCGGTTGGTCCCGCAGACCGCGACCACGGGGATTCCGCTCTTCCGGGCCGCTGCCGCCACCCCCGCGACCGCCTTCCCATGCAATGTCTGCTCGTCAAGCGCCCCTTCACCAGTGATCACCAGGTCAGCGCCTTTGAGCTGCTCATGAAACCCGACCAGCTCAAGCACCAGCTCAATCCCGGGCCGCAACTCCGCCCCCAGCAGGGCCATCGCCGCAAACCCAACTCCCCCGGCCGCGCCCGCTCCGTGAGCGTCACGCAGATCGCGAGCCTGCGCGTGACCGCGGGTCTCGCGAGGCGGCGCGTGACCGCGAGAGTCGCGAGCATCGCGGCCCGCCATGGGAGCGGGGGCATTGCGGGTGGTCCGCTTGACAGCGCGGGCCACAAGGTCCGCCCAGTGGGTCAGGGCGGTGTCCAGTTCCTGGACCTGCGCCGGGGAAGCGCCCTTCTGTGGAGCGTAGGTCGCTGCTGCACCGGATCGCCCAGTCAGCGGGTTGTCGACATCGCAGGCAACGACGATCTGTACTCCGGCCAGCCGCTCACGCAGTGCGGTCAGGTCGAGCGACACCGCCCTAGCTAGAGCGGCACCACCTTCGGCGAGGTCCCAGCCGCTGCCGTCGAGTAGCCGAGCACCCAACGCGCGAACCAGCCCCGCTCCCCCGTCGGTGCAGGCGCTGCCGCCGATACCGAGGATCACCCGCGTGCAACCACTGTCGATAGCGGCAGCGATCAACTCACCGGTCCCACGGGAGGTCGCCGTCATCGGAGCCGGCTCCCCCGCAGGCAGCCGGCTCAGACCCGACACATCGGCCAACTCGACGACAGCGGTATCACCACGGCGGGCGAACCCGCTTTGCACCAGATGACCGGTTGGCCCCGTGGCAGTTCGCCGTACCAGCTCGAACCCCGCGGCGACCGCGGCGGCGAGGGTTCCCTCGCCACCGTCGGCCACCGCCACCGCGTCAACAACAGCGTCCGGACAAACCAGCCGTACGCCGTCACCCACCGCGGCAGCCACCTCATCGCTGCTCAACGTGCCCTTGAACTTGTCCGAGGCAACAACAACCCGGCACCCCGCCCCTCGCTTCGCTCGGGGCGACGAAGGAGAGGAGGCACGCGCCCGTGGCGCGACTTGGGGCGGGGGAAGGCCGGGGCCCGGCGCTCCAGGCGAGAGCGCTGCCATCAGGTCAGCAGTGCGATCGCGGTGGGGGCGTCTTCCGGGTGCTCGGCGAGCTCCTCGAACTCGGTGACGTTGTCGATCTCGGTGCCCATGGCAACGTTGGTCACGCGCTCCAGGATGATCTCGACGACGATCGGCACCTGGTATTCGACCAGGAGCTTCTTGGCCTGTTCCAGGGCGGGCAGGATCTCGGCCGGGTCGGACACCCGCAGAGCCTTGCAGCCGAGGCCCTCGGCGACCTTGACGTGGTCGACGCCGTAGCCGTTGAGTTCAGGACTGTTGATGTTGTCGAACGACAGCTGAACGCAGTAGTCCATGTCGAGTCCGCGCTGCGCCTGCCGGATCAGCCCCAGGTACGAGTTGTTCACGACGACATGGATGTAGGGGATGTTGAACTGCGCCCCGACCGCCAGCTCCTCGATCAGGAACTGGAAGTCGTAGTCACCCGACAGCGCCACGACCGTGCTGTCCGGGTCGGCGACGGCGACACCCAGGGTCGCGGGGATGGTCCATCCCAACGGCCCGGCCTGGCCGGCGTTGATCCAGTGCCGCGGCCGATAGACGTGGAGCATCTGCGCGGCCTGGATCTGCGACAGCCCGATCGTGGAGACGTAACGCGTCTCGGGTCCGAAGGCCCGGTTCATCTCCTCGTACACGCGCTGCGGCTTGATCGGCACGTTGTCGAAGTGCGTCTTGCGCTGCAGCGCCGTACGGCGTTGCCTGCATTCCTCCACCCAGGCGGACCGATCGGCCAGCTTGCCCTCCGCCGCCCAGTCCTTGGCCACCTCGATGAAGGCCTCCAGCGCGGCACGAGCGTCCGAGACGATGCTGTAGTCCGCGGCGAACACCCGGCCGATCTGGGTCGGCTCGATGTCGACGTGCACGAACTTCCGGCCTTCGGTGTACGTCGCGACCGACCCGGTATGGCGGTTGGCCCACCGATTGCCGATGCCCAGCACGACGTCGGACGCCAGCAAGGTGGCGTTGCCGTAGCGGTGCGAGGTCTGCAGACCCACCATGCCGGCCGTCAGCGGATGGTCGTCCGGGATCGTTCCCCAGCCCATCAGCGTCGGCACGACGGGCACGCCGACCAGCTCCGCGAACTCGACCAGCAGGTCGGCCGCATCAGCGTTGACCACCCCGCCACCCGCAACGATCAGCGGCCGCTCGGCGTCGTTGAGCAGCGTGAGCGCCTTCTCCGCCTGAGCCCGGGTCGCGGCCGGCCGGGTCACCGGCAACGGCTCATAAGTCTCGATGTCGAAATCGATCTCGGCCAACTGGACGTCGATCGGCAGGTCGACCAGTACCGGACCCGGCCGGCCCTCGCGCATCAGGTGGAAGGCCTTCTGGAACGTCCCCGGCACCTGCGCCGGCTCCATCACGGTGACGGCCCACTTCGCGACCGCCTTGGCGATCGAGGCGATGTCGACCGCCTGGAAGTCTTCCTTGTGCAGCTTGGCCACCGGCGCCTGGCCGGTGATGCACAGGATCGGAATCGAGTCGGCCGAGGCGGAGTACAGGCCGGTGATCATGTCGGTACCGGCAGGCCCCGACGTACCGATGCAGATACCGATGTTGCCCGCCTTGGCCCGCGTGTAGCCCTCGGCCATGTGCGAGGCGCCTTCGACGTGCCGGGCCAGTACGTGCTTGATCCCGCCGTGCTTCTTCATCGCGCTGTAGAAGGGGTTGATGGCCGCACCCGGCAGACCGAAGGTCTGGGTCGAGCCTTCCTTCTCCAGGATCAGAACCGCGGCGTCGACCGCGCGCATCCTGGCCATCAGTTCGACGCCTTTCCGGACAGCCGCTCGACGCCACGCAGCAGGGCGGAGTGGTCGAGGCCACCGTCGCCGTTCACGCGGGCCGAGGCAACCAGCTGAGCCACCAGCGAACCGAGCGGTACGACGACGCCTCGCTCGCGGGCGGCCGCGGTGACGATACCCATGTCCTTGTGGTGCAGGTCGATCCGGAAGCCCGGCTCGAAGGAGCGCGACAGCATGTTCTCCTTCTTCTGGTTCAGCACCGCGGACCCGGCCAGTCCACCGCCCAGCACCTCGAGGGCGGCCAAGGTGTCGACGCCGTACGCCTCCAGGAAGACCACCGCCTCGGACAGCGCCTGGATGTTGGCGGCGACGATCAGCTGGTTCGCTGCCTTCACCGTCTGCCCGGCCCCGCTCGCTCCGACGTGGACGATGGTCTTGCCGACCGCGTCGAACAGCGGCTTGGCCACCTGGAAGTCGCCGGCCTCGCCGCCGACCATGATCGACAGCGCGGCATTCTTCGCGCCTGCCTCGCCGCCGGAGACCGGCGCATCGAGCAACCGGAAGCCGCGCTCGCGGGCCTGCCGGGCCAGCTCGATGGTGATGTCGGGCCGGATGCTGGAGAAGTCGATGATCAGCGCATGGGTTCGCGCGTTCTCGAACACCCCGCCCTCACCCGCGAGGACCAGCTCGACGTCCGGGGAGTCGGGCACCATCACGCAGACCACGTCGGCGTCCTTGACCGCGTCGGCGATGGACGCGGCAGCGCGGCCACCGGCCTCGATCAGCGGCTTGGCCCGCTCGGGGTCGAGGTTGACACCGGTGACGTCGTGACCGGCGTTGGCGAGGTGGACTGCCATCGGGCTGCCCATGATGCCGAGACCGATGAAGGCGATGTTCGTCATGACTGGATCTCCTTAGGGGTGCCGGTCAGACCGCGGCGTTCGCGCGGCAGCCAGCAGAAGCTGTCGTCAGTGGTGGTGGCCGGCTTGTACTCCAAGCTGACCCAGCCGTCGTAGCCGTTGGCCGCGAGCGCGACCAGCTGGGTTTCGAGCGGGAGCGTGCCGGTGCCGGGCTCGTTGCGGCCGGGCGCGTCGGCGATCTGAACGTGAGCGATCCGGTCGGAGTGCTGCGCGATCACCTGATCGACGTCGTCGCCGTTGACCGCGAGGTGATAGAGATCGGCGAGCAGGCCGACGTTCGCCGCCTCCACCCGATCGACGACGGCCAGTACGTCGGCCGCGGTCCGCAGCGGGTAGCGCTCCGCACCGCTCACCGGCTCAACCAGGACGGTGGCGCCGATCCGCTCCGCGGCCTTGGCAGCCAGCCTGAGGTTCTCGACGGCGAGTTCGTCCTGCTCCGCCGCCGGGTGGCCGTCTTCGCGGTTGCCGTAGAGGGCGTTGAAGGCCCGACAGTCGAGCCGCTCTCCGATGCCGACGGTAGCGTCGATGTTGTCCCGGAACTCGGCTGCTCGCTTGGGCCAGGAGACCAGGCCGCGGTCGCCGGCGGGCATGTCACCGGCGAAGAAGTTCAGGCCGATCAGCTGGACGCCGGCGTCGCGGATCGCGGTCACGAAGGCGTCGGCGTCGTGATCGGCCGGCACCGCCCCGGCGAACGGCCACCAGAACTCGACGGCCTCGAAACCGGCCTGCCGAGCGGCCGCCGGGCGCTCCAGCAGCGGCAGCTCGGTGAACAGGATCGAGCAGTTCACCGCGTAGGGCAGCGGGTGGCTCATGAATCCTTCTCTCATAATTCCGCATTGTGGAAACTTGCTTCTGCTATGCGAAATGACCATAGAATGGCCGCACCGAGCCCGTCAAGCACCAGGCAGCAAGCGCCCGATCAGGCCCGTTCGATGCCCGCACGGACCCTCCTCTGACAAGCACGCTTTTCGCGCGCGCGGGCCTGCGTTGTACGTTCCTCCAAGGACCCCATGCGGTCATCGCACCGGTCGGAGGAGGCACAGATGCTGCTCTCGGAGCTGTTCGACGTACCGGACCTGCGGCTTCGACTGCTGCATGCGGCCAGCGGTGCGTACGACCGGCCGATCGGCCGGATCATCACCACCGACCTGCTCGAGCCCGGCAACTACCTCAACGGCGGCGAGCTGGTTCTGACCGGTCTGGTCTGGCGCCGCAGCCCCGCGGACAGCGAGACCTTCGTCGCCTCCGTGGCGGACCGCGGCGCCACCACGATCCTCGCGGGCGCGGCGTTGCTCGGGATGATCCCGGAAGACCTGCTCGAGGCCTGCCGTCGCCACCAGGTCACCCTGGTCGAGGTGCCGACCGAGGTCGCCTTCGCAGACGTCACCGAGTACGTCGCCGCCGCCGGCTCGGCCGACACCGGCGCTCGGTTGTCGGCGAGTCTGGTCCGGCAGCGCCAGCTGCTCTCGGCGATCGCTTCCGGCCGCAGCCTCGACGAGCTGACCGCCCGGATCTCCACCGAGATCGGGCACGACGCCCGGGTGATCACCTCCACCGGACGGCACGTCGTACCGGGTCCCGGCCCGCTCGACGACGACACTCTCGACGCGGTCACCCGGCGGTTCCTGACCGCCGATCGCACGCCTGCCGTCGCCGACGCGGGCGGTACGGCCTACAGCCTGTTCCCGATCGGGTCGGGTCTCGGCAACCGGCTGACCGCCTGGCTGCTGGTCGTCGAGGGCGACCACACCCAGTGGTCGCGTGCCCATGTCGAGGCGGTGCAGGAGCTGGCCGCCATCGCGGCACTCGATCGCGTACGCCGCGACGAAGGCCGGCTGGCACTACGGCCCTTGGTCGCTGACGCGCTCGCGCTGATCGAGTCCGGTGGTCCGCCCGCCGAGGTCGCCACCCGGCTCCGGCAGGCCGGCGTGCACTCCTACCGCCCGCTGGCGATCGCGGTGGGCGAGCTGCGCGACGACGGGCCGGCCGAGATCGCGCTGACGGTGTTCGAGGACGTCGCGCTCACGGTCGGACCAGCAGTGGTGGCAGCGGGCCGGGACGGCCTGCCGGTCGCCTTGCTGCCGTCCTCTCCCGAGCTCCCGAATCTGCTCCGCCGCGCGTTCGGCCGGCTCTCTCCCGGCCTGGGCAAGGGGAGACTCACGGTCGGCATCAGCGGTGCGACCACCGTCGACGCGCTGACCGGCGCGCTGGAGGAGGCGCGGTTCGCCCAGCGGGCGGCACTGGCCGGCCGGACCCGGATCTCAGTCGTGACGTCTGACGAGGTCGCCTCGCATGTCCTCCTGCTCGCCACGGTGCCTGACGACGTACGGCGGACGTATGCGCACCGGGTGCTCGGGCCGGTGCTCGACCACGATCGGCGAACCCACGCCGACCTGATCGCCACGCTGGACGAATTCCTCGCCTGGTCCGGTTCTTGGTCCCGGACAGCCGAGGCGTTGCACCTGCATGTGAACACCGTTCGCTACCGGATCGAACGCATTGAGCAACTGACCGGTCGCGATCTGTCGCAATTCGAGGACCGGGTCGACGTGTTCCTCGCACTCAAGTCGCTGTAATCGCCCGGATTTGGAGGATCCTCCAAATCCGGCGGGGCCGGAACGGGGCAAGTTCGGAGGTTTATCGGGTGCAATCGACTAGCACCTGAGCCCAAGCTGTCGTGCAGGCCAGAACCGCCCGCGACCCCTTGGAAGGTGCCCGATGAAGGCGAACCCGAGACCGAACAGCACACGTCATCCGGTCGATCAGGTGCTGTCGCCGGGACGGCTGGCCGTCTACGGCACCCAGCACGTGCTGGCTTTCTATGCCGGCGCGGTGATCGTACCGATCCTGCTGGCGAACTCGATCGGGCTGACCACCGAGCAGCTCGTGCACCTGATCAACGCAGATCTGTTCACCTGCGGCATCGCCTCCATCATCCAGTCCGTCGGCTTCTGGAAGGTCGGGGTCCGGCTGCCGCTGCTGCAGGGCGTCACCTTCACCGCGGTGTCGCCGATGATCGCGATCGGCCTCGCCGCCGGTGGCGGGACCAGCGGCTTGCTGGTGATCTACGGCGCCGTCCTCGTAGCCGGCCTCGCCACCTTCCTGATCGCGCCCTTCTTCAGCAAGCTGATCCGCTTCTTCCCGCCGGTCGTCACCGGCTCGGTCATCACGATCATCGGGCTGGCGCTGCTGCCGGTGGCGGCTGGGGACGCGACCGGCGGAGCGGGCCCGACCTCGGACCCGACCAGCGGAAAGAACCTGGCTTACGCCCTCGGCACCCTGGCGCTGATCGTGCTGATCCAGCGCGTCTTCAAGGGCTTCCTCGCCACGATCGCTGTACTGGTCGGACTGGTCGCCGGTACGGCGGTCGCGTGGGCCTTCGGTGACGCCCACTTCGGCGCGGTCACCGGTGCGGACTGGGTCGGGGTGACCACACCGTTCAACTTCGGCTGGCCGAAGTTCTCGATCGCCGCGATCATCTCGATGATCGTGGTCATGCTGATCACCGCGGTCGAGACCACCGGTGACGTCTTCGCCACCGGCGAGATCGTCGAGAAGCGGATCGGCCGCGAGGACATCGCTCGCGCCCTGCGCGCCGACGGCCTGGCCACCACCATCGGCGGTGTCTTCAACTCCTTCCCCTACACCTGTTTCGCCGAGAACGTCGGGCTGGTCCGGCTGACCCGGGTCAAGAGCCGCTGGGTGGTCGCGACGGCCGGCGGGATCATGATCCTGCTCGGCCTGGTGCCCAAGGCGGGCGCGATCGTCGCCGGCGTCCCGCACCCGGTACTGGGTGGCGCCGCCCTGGCGATGTTCGCCACCGTCGCGGTGGTCGGCTTCCAGACGCTGGCCAAGGTGGACTTCCACGACCACCGCAACGTGGTCATCGTCGCGACCAGCGTCGGCCTGGCCATGTACGTCACGGCGCAGCCGCAGATCTCCCAGGCGGTGCCGGGCTGGGCCGAGATCATCTTCGGCAGCGGCATCACCCTCGGCAGCCTGACCGCGATCGGCCTCAACCTGCTCTTCCACCACGTGGGCAAGGACTTCGGCCCCGCGGTCGCCGGCGTACCGGGTGACACCATCGTCCGGCTGGACCAGGTGAACAAGATGACCCGCGAAGGGTTCGTCACCACCTTCTCCGGCCTCTTCCAGGGGCCCACCTGGATGGTCGAGCGGGCCTGGACGATGCGGCCGTTCGCTGACACCCACGCGCTGCGCCGGTCGTTCCAGGAGGCGCTCTTCTCCGGATCGCCGCAGGAGCAGCGCGACCTGATCGAGTCCTACCCGCAGCTCGGATCGCAGTTCGTCGCCGACGGCCTCAGCGGCGAAGCGTCGCTGCGGGACCAGTCCGCCCGCGGCCTGACCTATCTCCCCGAGCCGGATCGCGACGAGCTGGCCGCCATCACCGCGGCGTACCGCGAACGCTTCGGCTTCCCGCTCGTCATCTCGGTCCGGGACGCGGAGTCCTTCGACCGGATCGTCGAGCAGGGCCGGATCCGGCTCGGCAACTGTGAGAACCAGGAACAGGCCGCCGCGCTGCTCGAGATCGCGAAGATCGCCGGCTACCGCTTCGACGACTTCCTGCAGGACGCCAATCCCATCCACAGTGCACGTACCCGCTGGAGCAGCAGCCGATGAGTACTCCCCAGACCCTCCGCGCCGCGGCGATCAAGGTCAACGGCCAGGACGCCCGCCTCGACGGCGTACCCGTTCACACCAGCTTGCTGGACTGGCTCCGCGACCGCGGCCTGACCGGCGCGAAGGAGGGCTGCGCCGAGGGTGAGTGCGGTGCGTGCTCGGTCCTCGTCGCCCGGCCCGGGATCGACAGTCCGACCGAGTGGACGGCGGTGAACGCCTGCCTGCTGCCGGCCGCAGCCCTGGACGGCCAGGAGATCGTCACCTCGGAGGGTCTGGGGAAGGACACCGAGCTACACCCGGTGCAGCAGGAGATGGCCGTCCGCGGTGGATCGCAGTGCGGCTACTGCACGCCAGGCTTCGTCTGCAGTATGGCGGCCGAGTACTACCGCCCGGCTCGTACTGCGGCCGCCCACGGCACCGACGACCACGAGCACGGCCCGAACGGCTTCGACCTGCACTCGCTCAGCGGAAACCTGTGCCGGTGCACCGGCTACCGGCCGATCCGCGACGCGGCGTACGCGCTCGGCGTACCGGAAGACAACGACGCGTTCGCGGCTCGTAGGTTGTCCCCTCCTCCCCCACCGGCGGCCACGCGACTGGCGGTCGACGGGGCGGAATTCCTCCGGCCGGCGAGTCTCGACGACGTGCTGGGTGTGCTGGCCGATCGGCCCGACGCCCGGATCGTGGCCGGGTCGACCGATGCCGGGGTGGAGGTGAATCTCCGCGGCGTCCGGGCTGCCCTGGTCGTCGCCGTCGATCGGCTGCCGGAGTTGCGTGAGTTCGAGGTCGGGTCCAGTGAGATCCGGATCGGGGCCGCGCTGACGCTGAGCGAGATCGAGCGGCTGCTCGACGGCAGGGTGCCGCTGCTGGCGCAGATGTTCCCGCAGTTCGCGTCGCGGCTGATCCGCAACGGCGCCACGATCGGCGGCAATCTCGGCACCGGTTCGCCGATCGGTGATACGCCGCCCGCGTTGCTGGCCCTCGACGCCTCCCTCGTGCTGACGTCCCGCCGCGGTGATCGGGTGGTGCCGCTCGCGGAGTACTTCACGGGGTACAGGCAGACCTTGAAGACTCCGGACGAGTTGATCCGGGCCGTCCTCGTTCCGTTGCCGTTGGCACCGATGACCGCCTTCCACAAGATCGCCAAGCGCCGCTTCGACGACATCTCGAGCGTCGCGGTCGGCTATGCGATCGAGGTCGCGGACGGTGTCGTCACCCAAGCCCGGATCGGTCTCGGCGGAGTGGCTGCCACGCCACTACGCGCTCGGGCGACCGAGGATGCGCTGACGGGTCGGCCGTGGACCGAGCAGACCGTCCGCGAAGCAGCCGCGGTGATGGCCGCCGAGGGCACGCCGATGGACGACCACCGCGCGAGTGCGTCGTACCGGTCGGCAATGCTCGGTCAGTCGCTGCTCCGCTTCTATGCCCAGTTGGAGGTGTGAGCTGATGAGCTCACTATCGCAACGACCACAGCAAGCCGTCGTCGGCCTGCCGCTGCCGCACGAGAGCGCCGCGCTGCACGTCACCGGCAAGGCTCTCTACACCGACGACCTCGTCGTACGGACTCGCGACGTCCTGCATGCGTTCCCGGTTCAGTCGCCGTACGCGCATGCGCGGATCCTGTCGCTGAGGGTGAAGCCCGCGTACGACGTACCGGGTGTTGTTCGTGTGTTGACCGCCGAAGACGTTCCTGGGGTCAACGACGCCGGGGTGAAGCACGATGAGCCGCTCTTCCCGGCTGAGGCGATGTTCCACGGTCATGCCATCTGCTGGGTGCTCGCCGAGACCTGGGAGGCGGCTCGGCTCGGAGCCGCGGCAGTGGAGGTCGAGTACGAGCAGTTGCCGTCGCTGGTGACCGTTCGCGAAGCGATTGCCGCAGGCAACTTCCAGGGCATCGGGCGGCACCTGGAGAGCGGTGACGTCGAGGCGGCACTTGCCGCTGCGCCGCATGTCTTCTCCGGGGAGTTCGAGTTCGCCGGGCAGGAGCACTTCTACCTGGAGACCAACTCCGCGCTGGCGATGGTCGACGAGAGCGGCCAGATCTTCGTCCAGAGCAGCACCCAGCACCCGTCGGAAACCCAGGAGATCATCGCCCACGTCCTCGGCGTGGCGAGCCATGCCGTGACCGTCCAGTGCCTGCGGATGGGCGGCGGTTTCGGCGGCAAGGAGATGCAGCCGCACGGCTTCGCCGCCATCGCGGCGCTGGGCGCGACGTTGACCGGCCGGCCGGTTCGGCTGCGGCTCAATCGCACCCAGGACGTCACGATGACGGGCAAGCGCCATGGCTTCCACAGCGAGTGGCGGGTCGGCTTCGACGACGAGGGACATCTGGTGGCGCTCGACGCGACGCTCACCGCCGATGGTGGCTGGAGCCTCGACCTGTCCGAGCCGGTGCTGGCCCGCGCGATGTGCCACATCGACAACGGGTACTGGATCCCGAACGTCCGGGTCGACGGCCGGATCGCCAAGACGAACAAGACCTCGCAGACGGCCTTCCGCGGCTTCGGCGGACCGCAGGGGATGCTCGTCGTGGAGGACCTGCTCGGCCGCTGCGCGCCATTGCTCGGGTACGACGCGATGGAGCTGCGGCGCCGCAATTTCTACGAGCCGCAGCACAGTACGCCGTACGGGATGCCTGTCCGTCACGCCGAGCGGTTGGAGGCGTGCTGGAGCGAGGTGCTCGAAGCCGGCGAGATCTCGCAGCGGCAGGTCGACATCGAGCTGTTCAACGCGACCCACCCGAACACCAAGCGGGCGGTCGCGATGACGCCGGTGAAGTTCGGCATCTCGTTCAACCTGACCGCGTTCAACCAGGCCGGTGCGCTCGTCCACGTCTACAAGGACGGCTCGGTGCTGATCAACCACGGCGGCACCGAGATGGGACAGGGCCTGCACACCAAGATGCTGCAGGTGGCGGCCACGAGCCTCGGTGTACCGCTCGCCCACGTCCGGCTGGCGCCGACGCGGACCGACAAGGTGCCCAACACCTCGGCCACCGCGGCCAGCTCCGGTGCCGATCTCAACGGTGCGGCGATCAAGAACGCCTGCGAGCAGATCCGTGAGCGGCTCGAACAAGTTGCCAGCGGCAAGCTCGGCATCAACCCTGCTGACGTCCGGTTCGTGGATGGCACTGTGCGAGGGATCGTCTTCGACGGCGGGACGCTGAGCTGGGAAGAGGTCGTCAAGGCGGCCTATCTCCAGCGGGTTCAGCTGTGGGCGGCCGGGTTCTATCGCACCGAGGGACTGCACTGGGATGCCAACGCGATGCGGGGCGAGCCGTTCAAGTACTTCGCGTACGGCGTGGCGGCGGCCGAGGTCGAGGTGGACGGGTTCACCGGCGCGTACACGCTGCGCCAGGTCGACATCGTCCACGACGTCGGCGACAGCCTCAGTCCGCTGATCGACATCGGTCAGATCGAAGGCGGCTTCGTCCAGGGCGCCGGCTGGCTGACGCTGGAAGATCTGCGGTGGGACGAGAGCGAGGGTCCGAACCGGGGCCGGCTGGCTACGCAGGCTGCTAGCACTTACAAACTGCCGAGCTTCTCGGAGATGCCGGAGGTCTTCAACGTCCGGCTGCTGGAGAAGGCTCATGAAGACGGTGCCGTCTATGGCTCGAAGGCCGTCGGCGAGCCGCCGTTGATGCTGGCCTTCTCGGTCCGAGAGGCGTTGCGTCAGGCCGCGGCGGCGTTCGGGCCGGCCGGGACGAGCGTCGATCTCGCTTCGCCTGCGACCCCCGAAGCCGTCTACTGGGCGCTGGACCGGGCTCGCTCGCTCGAACCCGCCGGATTGAGCAGGGGGTGACGACCGAGATGGAGTGGATGAAGGCAGTTCAGCGGCTGCGCGAGCAACGGCGGCCCGGCGTACTGGTGACGGTGATGTCGGTTCGCGGCCATGCTCCTCGCGAGGCCGGGGCGAAGATGGTCGTGGCCGAGGACGAGGTCTGGGCCACTGTCGGCGGCGGCAATCTGGAGTCGGTCGCGATCGAGCGTGCTCGTGCGCTGCTCGCGGATCGGGCCACGTCGCCGGAGACGCTCGACTTCGCGTTGTCGGACAAGGCGCCGTACCAGCACGGGGTTCAGTGTTGCGGCGGCGAGGTGCGGCTGTTGCTCGAACCTCTTCCGGTCGTCCCGTCCGTGGCGATCTTCGGGGTCGGGCATGTCGGGCTTGAGCTGGCCCGGATCCTGGCTCGGCACGACGTCGAGTTGCACCTGGTCGACTCTCGGCCGGACCAGCTCGCGCCTTCGCGGTTGTCCGTGCTCGACGACGCCGTCGCCGGAGTTCACGTGCATCACGTTCCGGTGCTGCCGGAGCTGGTGATCGCCGAACTGCCGCCGGGCACTCACGCGCTGGTGATGACCCATGACCACGCGGAGGATGCAGCTCTCTGCGACGCCACTCTGCGCAATGGGCAGCTGGCCTCGATCGGGCTGATCGGGTCCAGCGCGAAATGGACCAGGTTCCGCCGGAAGCTCGCCGACGACGGTCATCCGGCCGAGGCGATCGACACCATCGTCACGCCCATCGGGCTGTCCGACCTGCCAGGCAAGGAGCCGGCCGTCATCGCTGTCAGCGTGGCCGCCTGGCTGCTCCAACTGTTCGTTGCCGAGCGCAACTCCGCGCCGGTTCATCGTGAGGCAAAAGCATGACGCTGTTCAGAGGCACCTTTCTCGATACCCCCGACAACCCGTTCACCGGCGGCAAGCTGCGGGTCGGTACCGACGTCGCACTCGTGGTCAAGGACGGCCTGATCGTTGCCCGGGGCCCCTTCGAGGAGATTCGCGGCGCGCATCCGGCCGAGCACATCGTCGATCTGACCGGTGGGCTGGTGCTGCCCGGGTTCGTGGACACGCACGTCCACTTCCCGCAGATCCGGGCGGTCGGCGGGATGGGGATGCCGCTGCTCGAATGGCTCGACAAGTACGCGCTGCCCGAAGAAGCGCGGATGGCCGACGCGGCCTATGCCTCGAGCGTCGCCGACGAATTCGTGCGTGGCCTCGCGGCAGCCGGTACGACGAGTGCGCTGGTCTTCGGGGCGCACTACGCCGAGGCGGTCGACACGCTCTTCACCGCGGCCTCGCGGGTCGGCCTGCGGATCACTAGTGGGCTGGTCGTGAGCGACCGGATCATCCGCGAGGATCTGCTGACGACGCCGGAGCGCGCGTACGACGAATCGCTCGCGTTGGCGTCTCGCTGGCACGGAGTAGGACGCAACCGGTACGCCGTGACGCCGCGCTTCTCGCTGTCCTGCACGGACGAGCTGCTCGCTTCGTGCCAGCGCGTACTGGAGGAGATTCCGGGCGCGTTGTTCACCTCGCATCTCAACGAGAACGAGGCCGAGATCGCTGCGGTCGCCGAACTGTTCGGCGGCAGCGACTACGTGAGCACCTATGAGCGGCACGGGCTGGTCGACCATCGCAGCGTGTTCGCGCACAACGTGCACCCGACCGATGTCGAGCTGAAGCTGCTCGCCGAGAGCGGTGCGACGGTGGCTCACTGCCCGACGAGCAATGCGGTGCTGGGCAGTGGACTGTTCCCGCTGGGACGGCATCTCGACCACGGCGTACATGTCGCGCTCGGTTCGGATGTTGGTGCGGGCACTGGGTTCTCACTGCTTAAGGAAGGACTGCAGGCGTACTTCTGTCAGCAGTTGCTCGGCGATCACGGGCATCCGCTCAGCTCCGCGCATCTGCTGCACCTCGCGACGGCCGCCGGCGCCAAGGCGCTCGGGCTGGGCGCCGACGTGGGCGATCTGAGTGTTGGCAAACGGTTCGACGCTCAGCTGCTGCGCCCGCTGGACGGTTCGCCACTGGCGGTCGGGATCGAGCACGCCTCCGATGCCGAGGACACCCTCGCCCGGGTCTTCACCCTCGGCACCCCGGCCGACATCCGCGCCGTCTGGATCGACGGCCAACTGCTGAACGACTCCTCCGGAAAGGTGTGATCGGTGGACCTGCAGAACTTCAACTCCATACCAGCCGACGAGCTGCGCCCCCTGCTCGCCGCCTGCTGCGACGTACCGCGCTGGGTCAACCGCATCCTCACCGCCCGCCCGTACGACGACCTCCCCTCCCTCACCGCGGTCGCCGACCAGGCGGCACGAGACCTTGACGCCACCGAGGTCACTCAGGCCCTAGCAGCCCACCCCCGAATCGGCGACCGAGCCAACGGCAACACCACCGAAGCAACTTGGTCCCGCAACGAACAATCAGGAGTAGGCGACGACCCGTCAGTACGAGCAGCACTAACAGCCGGCAACCAGGCCTACGAACAACGTTTCAACCAGGTCTTCCTCATCTGCGCCACCGGCCTCACCGCCTCCGAAATGCTCACCGCCCTCCACCATCGCCTGACGAACGACCCCCGCACCGAGGCATACGTAGTACAAGACGAACTCCGCAAAATAGCCGTACTACGCCTGACCAAACTCATTGCCCTAGGCAAGGAGATCCCCGCATGAGCACCATCTCCACCCACGTCCTGGACACCGCGCTCGGCCACCCCGCCCCAGGCATCCCCGTCCACCTCCACCAGCTGACCTCAGCAGCGCTGGTCGGGAGCGGTACTACGGATGCTGATGGCCGCGTTACCGATTTCGCGTGCGGTCAGTTGGAGCCTGGCAACTATCAGCTTCGGTTTGATGTCGCGGAGTACGGGGCGGCTACCGGGCAAGAGCTGTTTTTTCCTGAGATCAGTGTGACTTTCACGATTACCGACGAGCGGCATTATCACGTGCCGTTGCTGCTCAGCCCGTTTGCGTTTTCTACCTATCGAGGGAGCTGACCGATGGCGATCCACCTGGGAGCCAACCAGTACGGCAAGGCCGAGAGCCGGGTCGTCCGCATCTACCGCGACACCCCCCGGCACCAGATCCGCGACCTGAACGTCTCCTCCGCACTGCGTGGCCGGTTCGAGAACGCGCACACGACCGGCGACCAGTCCGACGTACTGCCGACCGACAGCCAGAAGAACACCGCCTTCGCCTTCGCCAAGGAGAAGGGCGTCGGCGCGATCGAAGAGTTCGCACTCACGCTGGGCGACCACTTCCTCGAAGCCTCTTCGGCCGCCGACGGCGCGCGGGTGGAGATCGAGGAGTACGAGTGGGAGCGGATCTCCGTCGACGGCGCCGGCCACGACCACTCCTTCGTCCGCGGCGGCAGCGGCATCCGGACGACGGTCGTCAACGTCGAGGGCCGCGGCGACGATCGCAGGGCGCACGTCGTGTCGGGCATCCGCGACCTGACCGTGCTCAAGTCCACCGGCTCGGAGTTCCACGGCTTCCTCAAGGACAAATACACGACCCTGCCAGAGACCGACGACCGCATCCTCGCGACCTCGCTGGTCGCCCGCTGGCGCTACGACCACACCGACGTCGACTGGGACAAGTCGTACGACGAGATCAAGGGCCTGCTGCTCGAACAGTTCGCGCGGATCCACAGCCTCGCGCTCCAGCAGACGCTGTACGGGATGGGCGAGGCAGTGCTCGAGCGCCACCCGGAGGTCGCGGAGATCAAGTTCTCGGCCCCCAACAAGCATCACTTCCTGGTCGACCTGAGCCCCTTCGACGTGGAGAACCCGGGCGAGGTGTTCATCGCCGCCGATCGTCCGTACGGGCTGATCGAGGCGACCGTCGTGCGCGACGACGCCACGGATGCAGGGTCGGCCTGGCACGCAGTACCGGGGTTCTGTTGATCATCATCGACGGAGCCACGATCGTCACGCTCGATCAGGAACGCCGTGAGCTCACCTCAGGACACGTCATTGCCGACGGCAACCGCATAGTTGCCGTCGGCCCCGGGCCCGCACCGAGGCACGAGGGAGCGCGGGTGATCGATGGCCGGGGATGCCTCGTCACCCCCGGCTTCGTCAACACCCATCAGCATCTCTACCAATGGGTGACCCGGGGGCTGGCCGTCGATGCCACCTTGTTCGGCTGGCTGACCGCGCTCTACCCGGTCTGGGCCGGCATCGACGAGGAGTCCGTGCACACGGCCGCCCAGGGCGCGCTGGCCCAGCTCGCGCGGACGGGCTGCACGACGGCCGCCGATCATCACTACGTCTTCCCCGGCGGCGACCTGCTGGCGGCCGAGATCTCTGCCGCTGCCGAGGTGGGACTTCGGTTTCACCCGGCGCGCGGTTCGATGGACCTGAGCGAGAAGGACGGTGGACTGCCACCCGACTCCGTGGTCCAGGACCGCGACGAGATCCTGGCCGCGACCGAGGCGGCGATCGACCGGTGGCACGATCCCGCACCGGACTCGATGCTGCGGATGGTGGTCGCACCCTGCTCGCCGTTCAGCGTCACCAGCGAACTCATGCGCGAGTCGGCGGAACTCGCCCGCCGCAAGGGCGTCCGGCTGCACACTCACCTGGCCGAGACCACCGACGAGGCCGACTGGTGCGACGAGAAGTTCGGCTGTACGCCGTCCGAGTACGCCGCGGAGCTCGGCTGGACCGGGCCGGATGTGTGGTTCGCGCACGGCATCCACTTCGACGACGCGGAGATCAAGCGGCTGGGCCAGACCGGCACCGGGGTCGCGCACTGCCCGAGTTCCAACGCGCGTCTCGGGGCCGGGATCGCGCGGGTCGCGGACCTCCGGGCGGCCGGCTGCCCGGTCGGCCTCGGCGTGGATGGTGCCGCCAGCAACGAAGCGGGCAGTCTGCTCGAAGAAGTAAGGCACGCACTGCTCTTCGCTCGGGCCCGAGGCGGCCCGCAGGCGCTCGGCGTACGGGCTGCACTGGAGATGGCAACCCTCGACGGCGCCCGCATCCTCGGCCGCGAGAACGAGATCGGCTCCCTGGAGGTAGGCAAACTCGCCGACCTCGCCGTCTGGCGACTCGACACCCTCCCCCATGCAGGCATCGCCGACCCAGTAGCCGCCCTAGTCCTAGGCTCACCACCCCCACTGGAACTGCTCCTCGTCAACGGCCGCCCGGTGGTCGAACACGACACGGTGATCACCGTCGACGAAGCCACCCTCGCCAGCCAGGTAGCAACCACCCAACGCCGCCTCCTGGCAAAGCTCACCCGCGCCTAGCACCACAAAGCCGGCCAAAGCACCAGACCGCGGAGCGGACCCCCCACCGCCGGCGTCCCCCGTTCCCCAGTTCCCCAGTACGGCGTCTTTGTGCACCGGCTGAGCATTCCGCCGCCGGAAGACGCTCACCTGGTGCACAAGGGCCGGCGACCGACACCGGCGTTCCGCCCTCTGTGCACGACCTGAGCATGTATTCCGCCCAGAACGCTCAGCCGGTGCACAAAGACAGCCGTACCGCAGGCCACAGGGGGCTACTCAGGCCCTCGCCCTTCGCGCCAGCCAGCCTGCCCAATCACGCTCCGCACGACTTGGCCCCCACGGGACTGAGGCGGGGTGGTCTTATGGACGGAGGGGGCGGCGGGCCAGTTTTGCTAGTTGGGGGGTGCCTATGCCGATGAGGGTGTTGATTTCCGATAGCTCGGTGGCGCCGCATTCGAGGCCGCGGAGGATGTAGCTCGCGAGGGCTGCTGCTGTGGCGGGCTCGTCGAGGTAGCCGGAGTCGCCGCCGCCGAGGTAGGCGCGAAGCCGCGCGGCGGCCGACTCGAGGCCTTCGCGGTAGAACAAGTAGGTGGCGACGTAGCGGCTCGGGAGCTGGGCGGGGTGCATGTCCCAGCCCTGGTAGATGCCGCGCGCGAGCGAACGTCGTACCAGCCGCAGGTGAAGTCGCCAGGCAGCGTGCACAACCTCGCGATCGCCGACCGGCAGAACATTCGTCGAGCCGTCGCAGACGAACACCCCCGTGCCCGCCGCGGCCAACTGCATAACGTCTTTGGCGTGGTCGGCGACCGGGTGCTCCATACTCTGGTACGCGGCTGCGACGCCGAGCGAGGCCGAGTAGTCATAGGTGCCGTAGTGCAGACCGGTCACCCGTCCCGCGCCGGCCCGGATCATGCGCCCCAACGGCGTGGTGCCGTCCGGCGCGAGGATCGCCTGCGGCGTCTCGACCTGGATCTCGAACTTCAGCGACCCCGAGGGCACCCCGTGGGCCTCCTCGATCGCCGCGAGCACGATCACCATCGCCTCGATCTGCTCCACCGACGTCACCTTGGCAAGCGTGATGACGAACCCGTCCGTCAACGCACCAGCTGCCGCCAGCTCACCGACGAAGAGGTCAAGCGTCCGCACCCCACGACGACGGCTCGGCGCCTCCAAAGACTTGATCCGAAGTCCGTAGTACGGCGGGACTTCGGCGGTCTTGACCAACTCGGCCACCGCACGGGCCGCGCTGAGGGCTGCCGCGTCCTCCTGCTCGTCAGGCCTGGTGCCGTAGCCGTCCTCGAAGTCGATCCGCAGATCCTCGATCGGCTCGCGCTCCAACTTGGCGAGAACGCGCCCGTAGACCTCAGCCGACAGATTCGTCGGCAACTCCAGCGCCTCGGCCAACTCCGCCCGCGACGAGGCATGGCGGACCAATGCGTCCCGCGCACCCTGTCCCCACTCGCCGACCGTCCCGGCGTCGAACCGGTCGGCGGGCACGTAGACGGTATGGACGGGTTGCCGGACCCCACGCTCGCCCGGGTACGTCGCGGCCAGCTCCGCGTCGGCATCCGCCAGCCGCCGATCCAGCTCAGCAAGGAGTGCATCTTCCACTTGACCGCACCTCAATCCTCGAGATTTCGTAATGCGGATATTAGTATCTGTACTACGGAAGTTGCAAGAGCGCCCTGCTTCCACCATCTGGCGGTAAACTTCCGTCATCCGGAAGCTTCGAGGAGAGTGGGATCACCGTGACGGCGGAGACCAGCAGCACGGCAGAGACCAGCAGCAAGGGCCGGTCCGGCAGCGTGCAGTCCATCGAGCGCGCCTTCGGCCTCTTGGAGATGATGGCCGACGCCGGCGGAATGATGGGCCTGTCCCAGCTGGCCACCGCCTCCGGCCTCCCACTGCCGACGATCCACCGCCTGGTCCGCACGCTGGTCGACCTCGGCTACCTGCGCCAGGAGCCCTCGCGGCAGTACGTCCTCGGACCCAAGCTGGTCCGCCTCGGCGAGAGTTCGTCGCGGATGCTGAGCGTCTGGGCCCGCCCGCATCTGGCCCGGCTGGTCGACGAGCTCGGCGAATCGGCCAACATGGCGATGCTCGACGGCGACCAGATCGTTTACCTCGCCCAGGTCCCGTCCCGGCACTCGATGCGGATGTTCACCGAGGTCGGCCGCCGGGTGCTCCCGCACTGCACCGCGGTCGGCAAGGCGATCTTCTCCCAGCTCGCGGAGAACGACGTCCGCGACCTGCTGCAGCGCACCGGTATGCCGAAGCACACCGACAACACCATCACCGACCCGGACGCGTTCATGTCCCAGGTGCACGCCACCGAGGAGCAGGGCTACGCCATCGACGAGGGCGAGCAGGAGCTCGGCGTCCGCTGCGTCGCCGTACCGGTGCCGGACGCGCCGTCCCGGTTGGCCATCTCGATCTCGGGCCCGGCCGGCCGGATGACCGAGGACCTGGTCGAACGCGCGGTCCCCTTGCTCACCCAGGCCGCGAAGTCCCTGTCCGAAGACCTCCGCTGACCCTCAGCCCGCGTCGCGGTCTTCTTGTTCCGAGGCCAGCTGATCCAGCAGTCCCACGACCCGCTCGATGACTTCCCGGGCGATGTCGTACTCCGCTCGCCCGAACTCCTCGATGAACCGCTCCTCGAGCTCGACCAGGTGCTCGTACCCGTCGGCGGCGACCCAGCGGCCGTGCTCGGTGTAGCTGACACGGCCATCATCGCGATCTGACCGTGTACGACGGCGCCGGTCGGGGCACGTGGAGGCATGACCGTCTACGGCTTTCATGCCTCCCACGAGCAGGTCCCACCCGCCGAGCCGCCGGCGCTCCTTGCCGCGGCCGTGTCCACCAGTACGGCGAAGTGGTGCGCGGGCTGGGCCGACGGGATGATCACCATCGCGGGCCGGGGAAGACCAGTTGCGCCGGATGATCTCGGCGTACAAGGACAACGGCGGACGCGGCAAGGTCTGCCTGCAGGTGCATCTGAGTCACGCCGCCGACGAGCAGCGGGCGCTCGAACTAGCCCATGACCAATGGCGGACCAACGTCTTCGCCCCACCGTTCTGCTGGGACACCGACACGGCCGAGGCGTTCGACCAGGCCGCGGAGCACGTGCCACCGGATGGCATCCACCAGGCGGTCCGGGTGTCGTCCGATCCGGCCCAGCACGCCGAGTGGCTCAACTCGTACGCCGAGCTGGGCTTCGACGCGATCTATCTGCACCACGTCGGGCGCGAGCAGTCGGAGTTCATCGACGTGTTCGGCGAGAAAGTCCTCCCCCAACTGGAAGTGAGCCAACCGTGAGGCTGACCGAGACCGCCGATGTCTGGTGGAAGAACGCTGTCGTCTACTGCCTGGACATCGAGACCTTCTTCGACACCGACGGGGACGGCCGCGGCGACATCCGCGGGCTGTCGCAGCGGATCGACCACCTCGCCGAACTGGGTGTCACCTGTCTGTGGCTGATGCCGTTCTATCCGACGCCGGACCGCGACGACGGGTACGACATCACCGACTTCTACGGCGTCGACTCCCGGCTGGGCACGCACGGGCACCTGGTCGAGCTGATCACGCTGGCCCAGGATCGCGGGATCCGGGTGATCGCCGACCTGGTGGTGAACCACACCTCCGATCAGCATCCCTGGTTCCAGAGCGCCCGGGCGTCGCGGGAATCGCCGTACCGGGACTGGTACGTCTGGCGCGACGAACCGCCCGCGGATGCCGCCGAGGGCATCGTGTTTCCGGACCAGGAGACCAGCCTGTGGCAGTACGACGAGCAGGCCGGCCAGTACTACCTGCACCAGTTCTACAAGCAGCAACCCGACCTCGACATCGCCAACCCGCAGGTCCGCGAGGAGATCATCCGGATCATCGGGTTCTGGCTGCAGCTCGGGCTGTCCGGGTTCCGGGTCGACGCCGTCCCGTTCCTGCTGGACACCAAAGGCGCGCAGGACGCCGGTGCGCTGCCGGACCCGCACGACTACCTCCGCGACCTGCGGGCATTCCTCAACCGGCGCAACGGACATGCCCTCCTCCTCGGCGAGGTGAACCTGCCTTACCAGGACACCCGGAAGTTCTTCGGCGACGAGGACGGCGACGAACTGACGATGTGCTTCGACTTCATCGGGATGCAGAAGCTGTACCTGTCGCTGGCCCGGTCCGATCCCGCCGAACTGGTCAAGGCCCTGAACGAACGACCCGTTCCGCCGGAAGAGGCGCAATGGGGCACCTTCGTCCGGAACCACGACGAGTTGACCCTCGACAAGCTGACCGAGCAGGAGAAGCAGGAGGTCTTCGACGCCTTCGGACCGGACCAGGACATGCAGCTGTACGGCCGTGGCCTGCGCCGGCGGCTGCCTCCGATGCTCGGCAACGACCCGGCCCGGATCAAGATGGTCTACAGCCTGCTCTTCAGCCTGCCTGGTACGCCGGTGCTGTTCTACGGCGAGGAGATCGGCATGGGCGAAAACCTCAGTGTGGACGGGCGCAACGCGGTACGGACTCCGATGCAGTGGACCAGCGGCGTCAACGGTGGCTTCTCTGCCGCCGATCCGGACAACCTGTTCCGGCCTATGGTGGAAGGCGAACTGTCCCCGGAGTACGTGAACGTCGCAGACCAACGACGGGATCCCGATTCATTGTTCAGCTGGATCAAGCTCCTGGTCCAGCGCTACCGGGAGAGCCCGGAGCTGTCCTGGGGTACCTGCACGATCCTTGCCACCGAGGCCCCCTCGGTTTTCGCCCACCGTTCGGACTGCGAGGGCGGCACGGTGATCGCCCTGCACAACTTCGCCGACGAACCTGCGGAGGTGACGATCGCTGTGGCAGGAGCGGCTGCCGGCCTCCGGGTCGCGGACCTTCTCAGCGGGGCTGTCACCGAGGTCGGAACCGACGGCACCTTCCGCCACCGCGTCGAAGGATACGGCTGCTGTTGGCTCCGAGTACTGCGCCCCGGCGATCGCTACCTGGTCTGATGCGCTGGTGAAACCGCCACGCTGACACCCCTCCGGTAAACCACGGAGGCGGTGCACTACCTTTGGCCTCGGATCACTCCTGAGGTGTGGGTGCTCCTGGTGCTGACACCTGCCTGGAGCGAACCATGACGCCGCTTGATCCCGCTTCCGCCGACGTGGCGGAAACGTTCGCCCGGCTGGCGCTCGAGCTGCACGACGCCGACGGGGTGGGCGAGACCATCGACGCGGTCGTCCAGTTCGCTCTGCAGGCGCTCAACTGCAGCTACGCCGGTGTCGCACTCAACACGAGGGGTAGCCGGCCGCAGGTGGCAGCGGTGACCGACCCGGTCGTCGCGGACGTGTACGACCTGCAGCTCAGTACCTCGGTCGGTCCCCTGGTCACCGTCCTGCGGGAACACACCACCGTGCTCATCCGGGACACCTTCACCGACGACCGGTGGCCCCAATGGGCTGCGAAGGTGGCCGCCCTGGGGGTCCGCAGCGTGCTGGACGTTCCGCTGCTGATCGGCGGCGGCACCACCCGGTCGGTCGGCGTACTCGGTCTGTACAGCCCCGGCCCGAACGCGTTCGGCGAGGACGGCGAGGCGATCGCGCACATCCTCGGCCGGCATGCCGCCGTCGCGGTCGCCTCCGCGCGGCATGACGAGACCATGACGTCGGCGGTCGACGCCCGCAAGCTGGTCGGCCAGGCGATGGGCATCCTGATGGAGCGCTTCGACGTCGACGACGACCGCGCGTTCGCCATCCTCAAGCGCTACTCCCAAGACACCAACACCAAGCTCCGAGATGTCGCCCAGCAACTCATCGACACCCGCAAGCTCCCACACTGACCGGATCAGCCGCCGGGTAGCCAGCCGACCTTCCCGATCAGGTAGGTCGCTCCGACCAGCGCGACCACGTCGATCAGCGTGTGCGCCACTACCAGCGGCATCACGCGTCCCCACCGCCGGTACAGGTAGCAGAACAGCCCACCCATCACCAGGTTCGCGACGAAGCCGCCGAATCCTTGGTAGAGGTGGTACGACCCACGCAGCACGGCGCTCGCGGCCGTCCTGCTCCTGAAGGACCAGCCCAGCTGCTCCAGCCGCCGGGTCAGATATCCGAGGACGATGACCTCTTCGAGTATCGCGTTCTGCGCCGCGACCGCGATCAGCACCGGCACCCGCCACCAGGCTCCGGGCAGCTGCGCCGGATCGACGGTCAGACTCACTCCCACCGCGACGGCCGTGAGATAGAAGGCCAACCCGGCGGCACCGACACCCGCGGCCACGGCCGCTCCACGGGCGAGATCCCGGCGGCGGTCCCGTCGGTCGAACCCGAGCGTCCGCAGTGATTCACCACCCCGCGCCAGCAGGTGGGCCACCAGCGCGACCGGCACCAACGCCGTCACCACCGCGAAGATCTGCCAGGCGAGGTCGAGCCATGGCCGCCCCGGAGCACGCGAACCGACGATCACCGCCGTCTGATCGCCCAACGGACGATGCGAGGTGAGCACCCCGGTGAAGGAGATCAGGGCCGAAACGGCCGATGCGCCGAGCGACAGCGCGAGGACGAGCCAGACCTCCTTCACCAGGACACGCTTCTCGAGCCTCACGGCCGTCGTCTGCTCCGACGCGCTCTCGTCAGCGGTACTGGTCACTCCTCAACTATCCCGCGTCGGTTCAATCGGCTCGGAGTACGGGGGCGATCGTCTTGTTGCGAGCGCCTTCGTAGGCGGCGAGCAGGATGCCCAGGACAGCGATGCCCTCCTCCTCGGTGTGCAGCGGGCGGGTCTTGTTGAGCAGGGAGTCGGCGAAGTGGCCGATCTCGGCGACGAAGGTGTCAACGGGCTCCAGGTCGATGGTGCTGGTCTCGCCGGAGCGGAGCTTGGTGGTGACGGAGCTCCCGTCGCTGTGCAGGGCGCCGAGCTCCCCGACGACCGAGAAGCGCTCGGTGCCGGCGGCCGGCTGATAGGCCCAGCTGGTGACCAGTTGCCCAACGACGCCGTTGTCGAACCTGATCAGGACCTGCGCGGAATCCTCGCCCTCCATGAACTTCAGCCGATGCGTGGACAGCATCGCGGTCGCCTCGACCGGTAAGCCGCCGGCCAGGTGCAACATCAGGTACGTCGGGTGGTAGCCGGTGTCGATCAGCTCGCCGCCACCGCTCGTACTCGTGCTCGCGCGCCAGCCCATGTTGGCCGGGTCGAAGTCGTTGTAGAAGCTGTCGGTGGTCCGCACCTCGTAGACGGTCCCGAGGGTTCCCGCCTCCAGCAACTCCTTCGCCTTGGCGACAGCCGGCATGAACAACTGGTTGTGCGCGCACATCAAGGTGACGCCGCTGGCGCTGACCGCAGTACGGACGTCCTTGGCCTCAGCCGCGGTCAGGCAGAGCGGCTTCTCACACAGGATGTGCTTGCCCGCCTCGGCCGCCGCGACGATCGCGTCGCGGTGCAGGTGGTGCGGCAGGCAGATGTCGACCGCGTCGAGGTCCTCCGCGGCGAGCATCTGGCGATAGTCCGTGTACGGCGTGGCGCCCAGCTCGGCGCCGCGGGCAGCAGCCGTTTCCTCGACCGCGTCGGCCACCGCGATGACGCCGATCCGGTCGGCGTGGGCGTTGTAGCCCTTGATGTGAGCGGACGCGATGCCGCCGGCCCCGATCAGGCCGACCTTGATTTGTGGCATGGGTGTCTCCTCGTTCGTGGGGTGGGGAGAACGATCAGGCCGTCGGGCCCTGGTAAGAGATGGCCCGGCCCGCCGCCGCGGCCTCGTTCGCCGCGACGACCATCCGGGTCAGCTCCACGGCCCGGGCGAGGTTGTCGTCGGCGCGGGTGCCTCCTGCGATGTGGTCGACCCATTGGCCGAACGCGTCCTGACTGTGGTCCGGCACGAGCAGTTGCTTGCCGCTGACCTGCAGGAGGTTGCCTTCGTCGGTGTAGGTCAGGCTGCCTTCGGTACCGAAGATCTCGATCGTGAAGGGGTTCGGGCTCGCGAACCCGGCCTCGATCACGCCGATCTTCTGATCGGCGTACCCGACCGTCACGACCGCGTTGTCCTCCAGGTCACGACCGGCCACCGACCGGTACGTCGCGCTGACGGTCTCGGGATCCGCGCCGAGGAAGAGCTGGAGCAGGTAGACCGGGTGACAGCCGAGGTCGGTCAGCGCGCCGCCGATCGCCGTCTCCGGCTCGAAGAAGCGGCGGGGCAACCAGCCGTCCTCTCCCCCGTTCTTGGCGATGGCACCGTCGTGCGAGAGCCGGACGCGGCCGTAGGTGAGCCGGCCGAGGTCGCCGCTGTCGATCACCTCGCGGATCGCCTGCGTGTAGCCGTGCGCGAGCCGGGGCAGCGAGACCACGAGTTTGACCTTGTTGGCGTCGGCGGCGGCGATGATCTCCTCTGCCTCCGCGACGGTAGGCGCGAGCACCTTCTCGGTGAAGATGTGCTTGCCGGCGTTCGCCGCGTTGACCATGATGTCGCGGTGCACATTGGTCGCCGTGGTGATGGTGACGCCGTCCAGGTCGTCGCGGGCGAGCAGAGCGTCGAGATCGTCCGTGTACGGCACTCCGAACCGATCCGCACCAGCCTGGCCGAGCGCGGGGTCGTCGTCCCAGACGGCGACCAGCTCCGTCCCGGGATGTTGCTCGGCCTGTTTCGCGTAGTCCCCGGCGTGGACGTGCCAGAACCCCAGCACCGCGATCTTGAGCGGTTTCGACATGTTTCTCCTGACATAGTCGGTCAGTTCCATCCAACACCTCCCGGCCGCCGGGCGATAGATCACCGCGAGCCGCGACGGGTTGTAGGTATATTTCGCCGACAGGAACTGAAGGACGACCGGGGCCGGATGGGACCGCCGGACGGGAAGGACAGCGCCTCCAGTTCGCCCACCGAGATCGCCCCCAACGCCCGCGCGGACGGCGTACCAAAATCGGCGAGGACCACTGTGGCCTCGTTCTGGAGCAGGAGCTCGGCGACATCGAGCTCCACCACTCGTTGCGGCAACGGTGAAGGAACCACGCGACGCCAGTCAGCACCGTCCCGGCGTACCTGCCAGCCGTTCTTGGCGGCGATCGCGTGGGCGATGTCCTCCGGATAGCCACATGACGCCATCCCCGCACGACCGTCAGACCGGACAATTGGTCAATCGATGGGCCCAGCCGGATCAGCGGCGGCGGTGACGTCGGCGCGAACCAGCGCAAATCGACGCGGCCGCTCGGAGGCGGCCTCCAACGTCAGCACCGTCGCTTCGCCGTCGATGGCATCAGTCCCCCGCCCCACTCGGGCGGTCAGAAGTCGCTCGGAGTGCCAGTGTTCCTTGGCCTCCGGAGATTTGCCGCTCTCCAGGTACAGGTAGCGGGTGAAGGCGATCCGTATCCGCCCAGCGGGCAACTGCTCCCAGTTGAAGCGCTCGACCTCGGTGGCGAACGCATTGGCGTGCTCAAACCAACCGGTGCCGTCAGCAACGAATGCGACCCGGTCGGCCTCCGTTGCTCCCTGAAAGAGCGAATCGTCACCCCACAGCCCCACCACCGAAGGCCCGGCCGGATCCGCCAGCGGTGACGTGCAGGAAAGCAAGCGGGCATCAAGATTCCACAGGTAACCACGCCCGTACGGGCCGTTCTCCAGCCCGCGCCGCAGCACGTTCGGAAGGTCCTGGACCACCAGCGGCGATCGCGACGCCGCGCCGAGCGCCACGGTCGCGACAGTGTCGACGTCACCGGTGAAAGCCACACAGCTCCGCAAAATGTCGCTCAGGCTGGTGCTCTTGGTCATCGCTGTGATCGCAGCGCGAACGCTCATCCACCCCTGTGCGCCAACCTTGCCACGCCAAGGTTGCGACCACCCGCCCCGACCACCCACGGACTGCACCTGCCGGTCGATCCACGGTCCGAGCTGGGCCAACGGACCCAGCTCGTAGTGGCAGTAATGCACAGCCAGCGCCGCCGCCTGCGCCGCCTCGATGCCGGCCGGAGTGTCGTGCGTGACGCGAGCTTGTACCGCGCTGTGGTGCAGCACGTCGGCCACCGTCGGCAGCAGCCCCACCGGCCCGGCCCGCATGGCCGCCCCACTCTTGTCGCTGCTCGGATCGATCCGAGCCAGCAACTCGGCACCATCCTGTACTTCGGACAGCAGCCGGTAAAACCCACCGGCGTACCCTTCGCGCCGATCCCGCCGAAACGCCGTCACGAATCGATCCGCCAGCCGCTCGCCCGTCCATGGCTCGGCGGAAATCAGGTGCTCGGCAACGGCGATCGTCATCTGCGTATCGTCGGTATAGGCACCAGGCCCAATACCCGCGTGCGTCGGATGCTGGACATAGCCGCGCACCGTGTTGTGCGTCGCGACGAAGGCCGGATCCGCATACTCGAACCCGGCCCCGTACGCGTCCCCCACCGCCAGCTCGACCAACATCTACCGGCACCTGGGCACAGCTGGCGCGCTGCTCGCGCCGATGGTCGCATCCTTACTCACACGGGCAATTCTGCACTATTACCAGTGGTGGGCGACGTCAACGACGATGCGGCTCGTGTTCGCTGCGCCGGTGAGGGTGAAGACGCGGAACGGGAGGCGGGCGCGGACGCCGAGCCCGATCGTGGTCTCCCCTTCGAAGCTGCCCGCAGTCGCGACCTGCCGGAAGGTCCGGTAGCCGTGCACGTTGGTCAGTTCGTTGACGTTCGCCGGGTGATAGGTGTCGTTGCCGGCATCGTCGTACGAAGGCACGGACAGGACGATCTCCAGCTTGGCGCCGCCACGGAGCGGCACGAGGGCCCCTTCCCCGACGGTGTAGACGTTCGTGACGTAGCGCACGCCGAACCAGGACGGCTTGCCTTTGACGTCGAAGACGATGCGGTCGAAACAGTCGTGCCGACCGGTCCGGACGTTCGTCAGCTTGCCGAGGCCACGGTAAGTACTTGCCTCCGGCAATGAACCCCAACCGGTGGGGCACGAGCTGGCGGCTGTCGTGGACGCGTCGGCGACGGCCGGTACGGCGACCGCGGCTGCCGGGATGGCCGCAACTGCCAGGATGGCGAAGGCGGCTCGGAGAGGTCGGCGGATCGGCTTGTGATCGGTGTGGATGAACTTCATGAGTTGTCCCCCCTTAGAGACACTTAATAGATGCGCTCAGGGGGCTCGAAGTTGACATAGCGCCGCAGTGATTTCAGGTGCCCGCCCAGCCACGGACCGCAACTAGCCGAGGGGCCCAGGCGAGCCTGGACCCCTCGACAGCAAACGTGGAACAGATCAGACCAGGTCGTACCGGTCGAGGTTCATCACCTTGTCGAAGGCGGCGACGAAGTCGTGGACGAACTTCTCCTTGGCGTCGTCGCTGGCGTAGACCTCGGCCAGCGCTCGCAGCTCGGAATTCGAGCCGAAGACCAGGTCGACCCTGGTACCGGTCCACTTGACCTCACCCGAGGCGTCGCGACCTTCGAAGGTCTCCGAGTCCTCGGAGACCGAGCTCCACGTCGTACCCATGTCGAGCAGGTTCGTGAAGAAGTCGTTGGTCAGCGACTCCTGCGCCGAGGTGAGGACGCCGAGCGAGGACTGCTGGTGGTTCGCACCGAGCACCCGCAGGCCGCCGATCAGGACGGTCAGCTCCGGCGCGCTCAGGTTCAGCAGGTTCGCGCGGTCGACCAGCAGGTACTCCGACGGCAGCCGGTTGCCCTTGCCGCGGTAGTTCCGGAAGCCGTCCGAGGTCGGCTCCATCGCGGCGAACGAGTCGGCATCCGTCTGCTCTTGCGTGGCGTCCGTACGCCCCGGGGTGAACGGCACCTGTACATCGAAGCCCGCGTTCTTGGCGGCCTTCTCGACACCGGCGACGCCACCGAGCACGATCAGGTCGGCCAGCGAGATCTTCTTGCCACCGGCGCTGTTGAACGACTCCTGGATCCCTTCCAGGACACGCAGTACGAGCCGCAGGTTGTCGGGCTCGTTGACCTCCCAGTCGCGCTGCGGCTCGAGGCGGATCCGCGCACCGTTCGCGCCACCGCGCTTGTCGCTGCCACGGAACGTCGAGGCCGACGCCCACGCGGTGGAGACCAGCTGCGAGACCGACAGGTCCGAGTCGAGTAGCTGCGTCTTGAGCGCGGCGATCTCGTCATCGCCGACGAGTTCGTGGTCGAGGGCAGGCACACGGTCCTGCCAGACCAGCTCCTCCTGCGGCACGAGCGGGCCGAGGTAGCGCTGGATCGGGCCCATGTCGCGGTGCGTCAGCTTGAACCAGGCGCGGGCGAACGCGTCCGCGAACTGGTCCGGGTTCTCCAGGAAGCGGCGTGAGATCTGCTCGTAGATCGGGTCGACCCGCAGCGCGAGGTCGGTGGTCAGCATCGTCGGCGTACGGACCAGCGAACCGTCTTCCGGGTCCGGCACGGTGTTCGCGCCGGCGCCGTCCTTCGGCTTCCACTGGTTGGCGCCGGCCGGGCTGTGGGTCAGCTCCCACTCGTAGCCGAACAGGTTCTCGAAGAAGGCGTTGCCCCACCGGGTCGGGGTCGCCGTCCAGGTGACCTCCAGACCACTGGTGATCGCGTCGCGACCCTTGCCGCTGCCGAACGAGCCCTTCCAGCCGAGGCCCTGCTGCTCCAGCGGCGCGCCCTCCGGCTCCGGTCCGACGTACTGCTCGGGGTCGGCCGCACCGTGGGTCTTGCCGAAGGTGTGCCCGCCGGCGATCAGCGCGACGGTCTCCTCGTCGTTCATCGCCATCCGGCCGAACGTCTCGCGGATGTCGCGGGCCGAGGCCAGCGGATCCGGGTTGCCATTCGGGCCTTCGGGGTTCACATAGATCAGGCCCATCTGTACCGCGGCCAGCGGGTTCTCCAGCTCGCGGTCACCCGTGTAGCGGTCGTCGCCGAGCCAGGTCTGCTCCGGACCCCAGTAGACGTCCTCGTCCGGCTCCCAGACATCCGCGCGGCCACCGGCGAAGCCGAAGGTCTTGAAGCCCATCGTCTCCAGCGCGCGGTTCCCGGTGAAGATCATCAGGTCGGCCCACGAGATCGACTGGCCGTACTTCTGCTTGACCGGCCAGAGCAGCCGGCGCGCCTTGTCCAGGTTGCCGTTGTCGGGCCAGCTGTTCAGCGGCGCGAAGCGCTGCATACCGGCGCCGGCGCCACCACGGCCGTCGCTGATCCGGTACGTGCCGGCGCTGTGCCACGCCATCCGGATCATGAAGGGGCCGTAGTGACCGAAGTCGGCCGGCCACCAGTCCTGCGAGGTCGTCAGTACCGCGTCGACATCGGTGGCCAGGTCGTCGAGGTTGACGGTGCCGAACGCCCTGGCGTAGTCGAAGTCCGCGCCCAGCGGGTTGGCCACCGCGGGGTGCTTGCGGAGGATCTTCAGGTTGAGCTGCTTCGGCCACCAGTCACTGTTGCTCCCGCTCTCGGTCGGGTGCTTGAAACGACCGTGGTCGACCGGACACTGGGCTTGGCTCGGCTCATTCATCTCGCCGACTTCGGCGTCAGGCTTGTCAGACACGGGAGTACCTTCCGGAGTAAAGGGATTGATCAAGTACCGGTTCTGGCCGAGCAGTCGGGGCACAGGCCCCAGTAGACGACCTCGGCCTCGTCGATCACGAAGCCGTGATCCTCCGAGGCCGTCAGGCAAGGGGCCGAACCGTGGGCGCAGTCCACGTCGGCGATGGTGCCGCACGACCGGCAGACGACGTGGTGGTGGTTGTCCCCGACGCGCGACTCGTACCGCGCGACCATGCCGGTCGGCTGGATCCGCCGGAGCAGACCGACCTCGGTCAGCGCGCGCAGTACGTCGTACACGGCCTGGTGCGAAACCTCGCCGAGATCGGCGCGCACGGCCCCGATGATCGAGTCCGTGTCGGCGTGCGGAATGCCGTGGACGGCAGTCAGCACGGCCACCCGCGGCCTGGTCACGCGCAGCGTTGCCCCACGCAACAGCTGCTCGATCTCGGAGGTCGTCGGCACGTTCCGGAGTCTGCCCCCTTTTCTGGAATCAGTCAAGATTAAGTACCGTGTCAGCCTCGGCCGGTCAGGAATCGCGGCGGCACAGCCGGATCCGGAGGTTCTCAGCGGCCGCGGGGTTTGCCGCGTTTGGCGGGCTGCCGGCGGCCGGCGGCGGCCTTCTTCCTGGGGTCCTGCTTCTTGGTGTCCTGGCGTTTGGCCTTGGGTGGCGTCGGCGGTCGTTCGCGGGAGCTGTTGACGGTCCGGCCGCGGACGATGCCGATGAACTGTTCCATCAGGTCGGTGGTCTCGGTCTCCGGCCAGGTCAGCGCGACCTGCGACTCCGGAGCGTCCGACAACGGCCGATAGGTGAGGTCCTTGCGGTGATGCAGCCGGGCCAGCGACTGCGGTACCACGAGGAGCCCCGCTCCCGCCGCCACCAGCTCGATCGCGGCAGCCGTCGTCGCGGGCCGCTCGAACGCCGGCTCCCCCGGAAGCTCTTCCCAGCCGAGGATGTCGTCGAGCGGATGCAGTATGAAATCGTCAGCGAGGTCGGCCAAGGTCACCTCTTCGGCCGCGGTCACGACGTGATCCTTCGGCACCACGACCACTGTCGTCTCGGTATAGAGAGGTATCGCGCTCAGACCCGTCCGGTCGATCGGCAACCGCACCA
This sequence comes from Kribbella qitaiheensis, assembly GCF_014217565.1. Classification (NCBI taxonomy): domain Bacteria; kingdom Bacillati; phylum Actinomycetota; class Actinomycetes; order Propionibacteriales; family Kribbellaceae; genus Kribbella; species Kribbella qitaiheensis. The sequence goes on along the minus strand of NZ_CP043661.1, from coordinate 301,824 downwards.
GCCCGGCGTCGGCTTCACCGGCCCGTACGACGTCGGCCGCTTCGGCGGCGGTGACCGGGATCAGCGTCAGCCGCACCCTGGGCAGCCGCTCGTTCCAGACCCGGACCCACTTGGTCGGCGTCACCCCGGGGACGTACGCGAGCTTGAAGGAGGCCGGTCCGTCGGAGTCTGTCACCGGCTCAGGCTAACGGGCCCTGAAGGATGGTGGTCATGGCGGCCGTGCATCGTCGTTACCCTTGACGCCATGACGTCGCAAAAGAGCACCCAGACCATGAAGGCCGCGACCGCGGCGAAGAAGCTGGGCGTGTACCTCGAAGCCACCCCCGCGGAGTTCCAGGAGGGTGTCGTCTCGCGCGACGAGCTCAACACGCTGCAGAACGACCCGCCGGAGTGGCTGCGCGAGCTCCGCCGTACCGGCCCGCACCCCCGGCCGGTGGTCGCGGCAAGGCTCGGCGTCTCGATCTCCGGCCTCGCCCGCGGCGGGGTCACCGACGCGCTGACCACCGAGCAGATCGAGGAGCTCCGGGACGAGAACCCGGAGTGGCTCGAGCGTGAGCGCGCCACCCAGGCCGAGGTACAGCGGGAAGCGGAGCGCCTGAAGGAAGCGCCCCGCCGCCCACGTTCCTGAGCAGGACTAGGCGGGCAGCGCCTGCCGGCCGCCCGCAACCCGCGACCTGACCTTTTGACCGAAGTCGTTCGGCAGCGACAGCCGGATCACCTTCGACCACGCCGAGGCGACCTGCTTCGGCAGCGGGCCGGTCGTGTAGGTCAGGCCGTACTCCTCGAAGATCGCCTGCACCTTCGGCGCGATCTCGGAGTACCGGTTGCTCGGCAGGTCCGGGAACAGGTGGTGCTCGATCTGGTACGACAGGTTGCCGGTCATGATGTGCATCGCGCGGCCGCCGGAGATGTTGGCCGAGCCGAGCATTTGTCGCAGGTACCACTCGCCGCGGGTCTCGCCCTCGATCGAGCGCCGCTCGAACGTCTGCACGCCTTCGGGGAAGTGACCGCACATGATCACCGAGTGCGCCCAGATGTTGCGGACCACGTTGGCCGTCGCGTTGGCGGCCAGCGTGTGCAGGGCCGACGGGCCCGACAGCAGCGGGTGGATCACGTAGTCCTTCGTCATCTGGCCGCGGATCTTCTTGAACACCTGCTTGGTGCGGGCCTTGAAGTCCGGGCTCTGGCGGCGCTTCTTGGTGGCCAGGTTCTTCCCGAGCTCCAGGTCGTACGCCGCGATGCCGTACTCGAAGAAGCAGGCGTTGATGAAGTTCCACAGCGGCTGGGCCAGGTAGAGCGGGTGCCAGCGCTGGTCCTCGTCGACGCGCATGATGCCGTAGCCGAGGTCGTTGTCCTTGCCGACCACGTTCGTGTAGGTGTGATGCAGTTCGTTGTGCGAGTGCTTCCACTGCTCCGACGGCGAGGCGTGGTCCCACTCCCAGGTGGTCGAGTGGATCTTCTTGTCCCGCATCCAGTCCCACTGGCCGTGCATGACGTTGTGGCCGATCTCCATGTTCTCCAGGATCTTGGCCACCGACAGACCCGCGGTGCCGACCAGCCAGGGCCGGCGGGAACAGGGACAGCAACAGCACGGCCCGGCTGGACAGCTCCAGCTTCCGCTGCACGTTGATGACCTTGCGGATGTACGCCGCGTCGGACGCGCCACGCTCGGCGATGACGTCGGCCCGGATCTCGTCGAGCCGGCGGCCGATCTCCTCGATGTCCGCACCGGTCAGGTGAGCGATCGGGTTGTCGGTCTTCTTCTGCAGCACTGTCATAAGGGGATCTCTCTCAGAGGTCGATGTCGCAGGAGCCGGCCGCGGCCGAGATGCAGGTCTGGATCAGGACGCCGTCGCCGGGGGCGGCGGTGGTGACGTCGCCGGAGCGGAGGTCGCGAACCGACCCTTCACGCAGCGGCAGTACGCACGAGAAGCAGATGCCCATCCGGCAACCCGAGGGCATCAGCACGCCGGCCTCTTCGCCCGCGTCGAGGATCGGCGTCGCGCCGTCGAGTTCTAAAGCGACCCCGGCCCCGGTGAATCGGACGGTCCCGCCCTCCCCCGGCTCGGCCAGAGCGGTCCGGAAGCGCTCGGTGTGCAGCAGTCCGGGGTCCGCCCACTGCTCTTCGAGCGCGTCGAGGAGACCGGCCGGACCACAGGCCCAGACCTCCCGCTCGGCCAGGTCGGGCACGAGCACGGCGAGGGCCGCCACATCGAGCCGGCCGTGAGTATCGGTGTGCTGCTCGACCAGCCGGAGGTGACCCTCTTCAGCGAAGCCACGCAGCTCGCTGCCGAAGATCACGTCATCGGCACAAGCCTCGGAGTGAACCAGTACGACGTCCCTCAGCCGATCGAGGCCGGCCCGCAGCATGCCCATCACCGGGGTGATGCCGCTGCCGCCGGTGACGAAGAGGACCTTGCGAGGCGCCGGGTCGGGGAGCACGAAGTCGCCGACGGCCTGGTCGAGGTGCACCAACTGGCCGGGCTGCAACTCCTGGGCGAGGTGAGCGCTGACCACACCGTCCGGGACAGCCTTCGCCGTGATGGTGAGCAGGCCGTTCCCGGGTGCGGACGTCAGGGAGTACGAGCGCCACAGCCGTACGCCGTCGACCTCGAGGCCGATCCGGACGTACTGACCCGGTTGGTGGCCGCGCCAGGCGCCGCCAGGCCGCAGTACGACGGTCACCGCGTCGGCGGTCTCCCGGCGGACCTCGACGACGCGGGCCCGCAGCTCGGCGCCGGGTCGCAGCGGCCGGAACATATCGAGGTAGTCGGCCGGATCGAACGGGTGCGTCGCCGCGGCCGCCAGCTGCCAGACCCGCTCACGCAGGCGCTGACGAGGGGTCGCCCGGACGCCTTGATCGGGCACGAAAGTGGTCATGCACTCCAGAGTCCTCGACAGGAGGTGTAATTTCATGACCGTAAGCGGTGAATCTGTCGGCCGATCTTGTACGGAGCGAACAAACAATGCCCGATTCCGATCGCATCCGTCACGCCAGCCGCACCGCGCGGGGAGCTGCCGACCTTGAGCTCGGCGAGGCGGCCATGGACCTGTTGCGCTCCCGCCTGGTCGACATCGCGCAGAACACGGTCCACGCGATCATCACCGAAGTGCCCGGCTACACCAATGCCCTGGCCGGCCCGATGGGCGCCAAGATCGAGGGTGCCGTCCAGCTCGCACTCGGCGGATTTCTCCGCCTGGCCAGCAGCGGCGACCCCGGTACGCCGCTGACTCCGGCTCTGGAAGGCGCCTACATCCTCGGCCGCGGTGAGGCTCGGAGTGGCCGCAGCATGGACGCGCTGCTCGCCGCCTATAGAGTCGGCGCTCGAGTCTCCTGGCGAGAGTTGTCCGGCACCGCCGTCGAGGTGGGACTCTCGGCCGAGACGCTGGCCAAGTTCGCCGAGCTCGTCTTCGCCTACATCGACGAACTCTCCGCCGCCAGCGTCGCGGGCCATACCGACGAGCTTGCGACCAGCGGTCAGGTCCGGCAGCGCTACCTGCAGGCGCTCAGCCGGAGTCTCTTGCAGGGAGATCGCGCGGACCAGCTCGTCGACCGGGCGGAGCGAGCGGGCTGGGAGCCACCGCAGACGTTGACCGCCGTGGTCCTGCCCAATGCCCACGTCCGTGGAGTTCTCGCCTCCTTGGATCCGCGCACCCTTCGCACCGAGGACGAGTTGCCCGAGCTGGAGAAGGAAGACGTGACGGTCCTGCTGGTCCCCGACGCGCACGGCTCAGCGCGACCCGCCCTGCTGCGGACTTTGCGCGGACGTCAGGCGTGGGTCGGTCCGGACAAACCTTGGACCGCCGCGCGTACGTCGTACGTCAGAGTCCTTCGGACCCGCGGCCTCGGGCTGGTGGTGGAAACCAGCGCACCGGTAGACACCGAGCATCACCTGGCGACCCTGGTCGTGACGTCCGACCCGGCGGCACTGGAGGATCTCCGGCAGCGGGTCCTCGCGCCGTTCGCCAAGCTCCGCCCGGCCACGGCCGAGCGGCTCATCGAGACGCTGCGGGAGTGGCTTCTCCAGCTCGGCCGACGCGACGAGGTCGCCGGCGCTCTCCACGTCCATCCGCAGACAGTGCGATACCGCATGGGCCAGATTCGTGAGCTCTTCGGCGACCGGCTCGACGACCCCCGGACGGTGCTCGACCTCACGATCGCCCTCACCGCCGAGCCCCTTCGTTAGGCTGGCCCGATCATGGCGACCAACGTGCCGGACTACGAACTCGAAGAGACGATCGAGCTCACCACCGCCGAGCAGGTGCGGGCGATCAGCGATCCGTTGCGCACGACCATCCTCGGCCTGCTGCACGAGCGGGCCGCGACGGTCACCGAGCTGGCCGCCGCGGTCAAACGCCCGAAGAGCACCGTCGCGCACCACGTCAACGTGCTCGCCGCGGCCGGCATCCTGCGCGTCGTCCGGACCAAGCGGGTGCGGGCGATCGACGAGCGGTACTACGGTCGCGCGGCCCGGATGTTCTACGTCGGACTCGGCCGGCAGGGCCAGGGCGCGGCACTGCCCCATGACTTCAACGACTTCGAGGTCGCGATGAAGGAGTCGGCCGCGGCCTACGACTCCGGCCAGATGCGGTCGTTCATCCGGCACGCCCGGATCCCCGAGGAACGGGCGGCGGAGTTCTGGCAGCAGGTCGACCGGCTGATCCACGACTTCGACCAACTGCCCCGCGCCGGCGACACGACGTACGGGTTCACCGTCGGGCTCTATCCGATCATCGACTACCCCATGCTGCCGCCCGCGGCCGATCAAGAGGACTGATGACATGAGCGAACTGGCCGAGCAGGCAGCGCTGGGTAGTGGGGCCGACTTCTGGACCACCAAGCAGGTCGGGCCGGTGCCGGCTATCGTGCTCACCGACGGCCCGCACGGAGTTCGCAAGCAGGTTGCCGCGTCAGATCAGCTGGGCATCGCCGAGAACGTTCCGGCGACCTGCTTCCCGCCGGCGGCCGGGCTCGGCCAGAGCTGGGATCCCGGGCTGGTGGAGCGGATCGGTACGGCCCTCGGCCGCGAGTCGCAGGCCCTCGGCGTCCACGTGCTCCTCGGCCCGGGCATCAACATCAAGCGGGATCCGCGCTGCGGCCGCAACTTCGAGTACTACTCCGAGGACCCTTTCGTCAGCGGCGTCCTCGGTGCCGCCTGGGTCCGGGGCGTCCAGGGCGAGGGGGTCGGCGCCTGTGTGAAGCACTTCGCGGCGAACAACCAGGAGTACGACCGGATGCGGGTCAGTGCGGACGTCGATCCGCGGACGCTGCGCGAGATCTACCTGCGCGCCTTCCAGCGAGTCGTCGCCGAGGCGGATCCGTGGAGCCTGATGTGCTCCTACAACCGCGTCAACGGTGTCCTCGCCTCGCAGAACGAATGGTTGCTCACGAAGGTTTTGCGCGACGAATGGGGCTTCCAGGGAGTCGTCGTCAGTGACTGGGGTGCGGTCGCCGACCGGCCCGCGGCCGTTGCCGCCGGCCTCGATCTCGAGATGCCAGGCGGTGGCGCGGCGACCGACGACGACGTGGTCGTGGCCGTGGGCAACGGTTCCCTCGACCCGGCGCGGGTCGCCCGCGCCGCCGATCGCGTCACAGCCCTGGCCACCCGTACGACGGCAGCGCATCGCGAGGGCGCCGAGTTCGACGCCGATGCGCATCACCTGCTGGCCAGGGAGGCTGCCGCGCGCAGCATCGTGCTGCTCCAGAACAAGGGCGACCTACTGCCGCTGGACAGCTCGAAGCACCTCGCCGTGATCGGCGAGTTCGCTCAGCAGCCGCGTTATCAGGGCGGCGGCAGTTCGCACGTGACCCCGACCCGGCTCGACGTGCCGATGGAGGAGATCGGGGCCCGCGCCGAAGTGACCTTCGCGCCGGGCTTCAGCACCGATGGCTCCGGTGATGCCGCCGCGCTGCGCGAGGACGCAGTACAAGCCGCGGCCACTGCGCACACCGCTGTGGTTTTCCTCGGCCTTGCGGCGCGGCAGGAATCCGAGGGCGCCGACCGTGCCGACATCGAGATCCCGCCCGAGCAACTCGAACTGCTCACCGCGGTCGTGGCGGCCCAGCCTCGGACGGTCGTGGTCCTGATCCACGGCTCCGTACTACGGGTCGCTCCCATCACCATCGCACCGGCGATCCTGGACGCCGCGCTCCTCGGTCAAGGCGGTGGTGCCGCGCTCGCCGACGTGCTCTTCGGCGCGGTCAACCCGTCCGGCAAGCTCACCGAAACAGTCCCGGTCCGGCTGCAGGACGTACCGGCGTACGGGAACTTCCCCGGCGAGCACGGCCACGTCCGGTACGGCGAGGGCCTGCAGGTCGGGTACCGCTGGTACGACGCGCGCGAGCTCCCGGTCACCTTCCCCTTCGGGCACGGCCTGTCCTACACGACCTTCGAGTACAGCGATCTCGTCGTCGATCCGTCGCTCCAGGCGCGGGTGACGATCACCAACACCGGCACTCGTACGGGCCGCGAGGTCGCCCAGTTCTATGTCTCCGTGCCGGGTTCTTCGGTCGAGCGCGCGCCGCGGCAACTGGTCGCGTTCGGCAGCGCGACGCTGGCGCCCGGGGAGAGTGCGACCGTCGAGACGACGATCGACCGCGCCGACCTTGCCTACTGGGACGTCCGGGTGGACTGCTGGCTGGTGGAGAGCGGCGAGTACGTCGTATCCGTCGGCTCCTCCAGTCGCGACCTCCGCGGCCAGGTCGCCGTCGAGGTGACAGGTGACGAGTTCCGGCTTCCCGTCACGCTGGAGTCCTCCCTCGCCGAGGCACTGAGCGACCCGGCCACGGCCACGGCTCTGGGCGGTCTTCTCAGCGCCACCTTCGGTGCCGAGCTGACCGCGGAAGCGGCCGGCACGGACCTGGCCGTGCTGCTCGGCGCTCTCCCGGTCGGTCGCTTGGTCGCCTTCTCCGGCGGCCAACTGACCCGGGCCCACCTCGAGCAACTCCTGACCGCCGCCCGCGAAGGCTGACAGGTTCCGGCACTGTTTCCCGGCGCGCCGTAGAAAAGTTACATAAACCCCGCCAGTATGGGAACGCACTACCACCGCCCTTGAGGTTCCCGGAAGTTTCCGCCCACTTCAGCTTTCCGGTGACCTGACGTCATGTGTGCTCCCGAAGGTGAGGCTCCATGAAACCCATCAGTCGTCGAACCCTTGTCCTCGGCGGACTCGCGGCAGCCGGCGCCACCGCGATTCCCGCCTACTCCAGTGTCATCAACGCCACCGCAGCAGTGCCCTATCCGTTCCAGCTCGGGATCGCCTCCGGTGAACCCGACGCGAGCAGCGTCGTCCTCTGGACGCGGCTGGCACCCCTCCCCCTCAATGCCGATGGTCACGGCGGCATGGCCGACGCCAACGTGGCCGTCGAGTGGCAGGTAGCGACCGACGAGCTCTTCACCACGCTGGTCGCCTCCGGATCGGTCACGGCGACGTACGCGGCCGCGCACTCCGTCCATGTCGTCGCCGGCGGCCTCAACTCCGACTCGGACTTCTTCTACCGGTTCCGGGCCCAGGGCCACATCTCTCCCGTCGGCCGCACCCGCACCACACCCGCACTCGGTGCCGCCGGACGCGATCTGCTGATGGCGTTCACGTCCTGCTCGCACTACGAGGAGGGCTATTTCACCGTCTACCGGCGGATGGCCGAGGACAACCCGGGCGTCATCCTCCATCTGGGCGACTACATCTACGAGTACGGCGCGACCGCCGGCCGCCCACGGCTGCACGCGGGCACCGCCGAGATCACCACACTCGCGGACTATCGCCGCCGCTACGGGCAATACAAGTCGGACCCGGATCTCCAGGCCGCGCACGCGGTCGCACCGTGGATCGTCGTACCGGACGATCACGAGATCGAGAACAACCGGGCCGGCAACATCCGCGAGAACAACACTCCGGCGCTGACCGCCGCGCAGTGGACCGCTCGGCAGGCCGGCGCTTATCAGGCGTACTACGAGAACATGCCGCTGCGCCCGGCGCAGGCCAACAACGGGGCGAGCATCCCGTTGTTCCGCCGCCTGAGGTGGGGCAGCCTCGCCACCTTCCACATGCTCGACACCCGGCAGTACCGCAACGACCAGGCCTGCGGCGACGGCTGGAAGATCTGCTCGGACGCGGATCTGGCCTCCCGCAGCCTGCCCGGCAACGCGCAGGAGTCCTGGCTCCTCGACGGTCTCTCCCAGCACCAGGGGACCTGGGACATCATCGGTCAGCAGGTGTTCTTCGCGCGCCGGTTCAACTCGACCGGCGCGAGCATGGACTCGTGGGACGGCTACCGCGCCTCCCGGGCCCGGATCCAGCAGGGCTGGGTCGATCGCGGCGTCCGCAACCCCGTCGTACTGACCGGCGACGTGCACCGTGCCTGGGCGAGCAACTTGGTTGCCGACTACAACAACCCGGCATCGGCCGTGATCGGGTCCGAACTGGTCACCAGCTCGGTCACCTCCAGCGGTGACGGTGATGGCGCCACCGCCATTCCCGACGTCGGGACCAACCCGTGGCTGAAGTTCTACAACAACCGCCGCGGTTACGTCCGTACGACGATCAGCCCGACGCAGATGCATGCCGATTTCCGGGCCGTGGCCAAGGTGTCGGAGCACGGAGCCGCGGCGACCACCGCGAAGTCCTTCGTCATCGAAGAAGGCCGGCCCGGCCTTCAGGCAGTCTGAGGGGGCTGACCATGAAGAAGCTCCTCGCCCTTGCGGTGCTGGCCTCGTCGGTCGTCTTCACTGCGACCAACGCGAGTGCCGCCCTGGCGACACCGACCTGGCAGACCGCGAACAGCGCGTCCACCGGAGACCAGGACGCGCCCTCGATCGCGACCAATCGCAACGGTTATGTCGCGGTCGTCTGGGAGGACGACCGCGACACCACCGACGCGACCGACAACGCGCACAGCGAGATCTACCTGCGGCTGTTCCACAACGGTGCGGCGGCGTACGAGGTCAAGCTGTCCGCCGGTGGCAGCAGCGGCGTCACCAACTGGCGTCACCTCCACCCCGACGTCGGCCTTGATGACAAGGGCAACGCCGTCGTGGTGTGGGCCGACGACCCGGACGGCAACGGGTTCTACAACGTCCCGTACCGGGTGGTGAACACGGCAGGCATGGTCACCGCTTCGGGTAACGCCAACACCAGTGCGGACGGCCAGCAGATCAACCCGCGCGTGGCCGTCGACCCGGACGGTGCACCTTCCAGCGCCGCTGTCGCCTTCACCGTGGTCTGGGAGGACATCCAGACCGGCGCCCAGGCGATGGTCAAGGCAGCCGGATTCACCGGTCCGACGACTCGCGCCTGGGAGGTGACCGCTTCACAGACGACGGGCCAGCATCACAACCCGGATGTAGGGGTGTCGGCCTCGGGTGACGCAGTCGTCGTCTGGGACGAGGACGGTGACGCCAACGCGTCGTACAACATCGGCCTGATCCGGTTGGCGCGCACCAACGGCGCGGCCACCCTCTCGCGCCGTACGGCGAACACCAACGGAGGTGGTCAGCAGAGGCACGCGTCGGTGGCAGCCAACTTCAACGGCGACTTCGCCGTCGCCTGGGAATCCGACCACACCGGCACGGCGGGCGCCTGGACCCGCACCTACGACTCGGCCGGCACCCCTCGCTTCACCGAGGTCGAGGTAGCGGCCGGAGGCAAGGCGCCGTCTGTCGGGCTGGACGACCAGTCGAATTCGGTCGTCGGCTGGACCGTACAGGCCACGGACCTCGATGTGTGGGTTCGTGGCTTCGGCACCAACGGAACCGATGCGGGCAGGCTGTCGGCGCAGCGGCTCAGCCAGGCCACTCTCGGTCGTCAGGAGCAGCAGACGGTCGCGGTTTCGCCGTACGCCGAAGTCGCTGTCGCCTACACCGACGACAACGACGGGAACACCTACGACCAGGTGATCCTCGGCCAGGACATCTCCAACAACAGCTGGTGAAACGACTGGGGAGCCCGGGGTTCCTGCTCCGGGCTCCCCAGCGCGCCGGGTCCGGCTAGCTCACCAGGTGGGCGGCTGTCCGCAGGGACCCGGCCAGGATGGTCAGGACCGGATTCACGCCGCCGTTGGTCACGTTGACCGAGCCGTCGACGATCCGCACGTTGTCGTGCCCCCAGACCCGGCCGTCCGGATCGACGACAGAGCGGGCCGGATCGTCGCCCATCCGGCAGGTGCCGGCTTGGTGCTGACCGACGCTGGCTCTGTTGGGGGTGCCGGCGCCGCCTACCGCAGTACGGACTGCACCTGCTTCGGCCAGCCACTGTCTGGCCTTCTCACTCATGTACGCCTGAGCGCGGAAGTCCTCGGGATGAATTGATCCGCTGATCTCCACCACCGGGTTGCCGAATCGATCGGCGACGCCAGGGTCGACCCGCACTCTGGAATCGGCCGACGAAACCTCCTGGATCGGCCCGACCACACGCAGCATCCGCCGGGCTTCGCGCCGCATCGCCTGCTTGCCCGCCGAACCCGCGCGCGGGATCAGGCCGGCGCCCGTCAGGTAGTCGTACGTCGCCGCTGGGGTCGGGACGAACTCGTTCGCCAGCATTCCGCCGCCGATGATCCCGTCGTTGCCGTGGCGGAAGTCGCAGGTCGCGATCGATACGCCGGGGCCGATCAGCTCGGCCACCTCGTCGTCGAAGAGGCCGACCGCGCCGGCGTACACATGGGCCTGGAGATACCTGCCGACCTGGTCGAGATTGTTGCCTAGTCCCCTTGGTTCGCCGTCGTGCGCACTGTTCAGTAACAGGCGTGGGGTTTCGGTGGCGCCGGCGGCGATGAGGACGTCCGCGCAGTCGACCGTACGCCGCCAGATCCGGCCGTCGGCATCGGCAGCCACCAGCGCTACGCCGGTGACGCGGCCGCGGCTGTCGACGACCAACCGTTCAGCTGTCGTCTCCGTCACCAGCGTGCAGCGGCCTGTGGCGAGTGCGGCCGGCAAGGCAGTGTTGTGAGTGCCTGCCTTGGCCTCGACCGGGCAGGCGAACCCGACGCATTGTCCGCAGCGCACGCAGCCGGATCTGCCGTCGCGGTCCTCAGAGTTGATGAGCAGCGGCACGTCGAGAGTCCCCCACCCGAGCCGCTCGGCCGCGGCCGCGAGGCGCTGCGTGGTCGCGGACCGGGGCATCGGTGGCATCGGCAGTGGGATCGAGCGCGGGTCGTGCCACGGGTCGACCCCACCACCGCTCACGCCGAACCGCTGCTCGGCCAATGAGTAGTACGGCTCCAGGTCGTCATAGCTGATCGGCCAGTCCGCCAGCCCACTCCCCTCCGGTACGCCGTAGGTGCTGGCCATCCGGAAGTCACGCGGGACGAACCGCCACGCCTGCGCGCCGTACACGCGAGTGCCACCGCCGACGGTGAACGCGTTGTTGCCCCAGCGACCGTCGGGCGGCAGCACCACCCGACGCTCGCCATCCACGACGGACACCCTCGGCCGACCGCGCGGATCCGGGTCGGTCGGCGCCGGCAGCCCGACAACCGAGCGCGGGTTCCGCAGATGGTCACGCGTCAGGTCATCGGTGGCCGGGTACCGCCCGGTCTCGACCACCAGCACCGACCGCCCCGACTCGGCAACCACTTGCGCAGCCGCTCCCCCACCAGCCCCCGACCCGATGATCACGCAGTCATACCGATCAGCCAACGCCGCCCGAGGCGTGACTGCGAGTTCCAACTCGACCGGCTCCCAAGGCCCACCCGCAGCGGGTTGCCAGCCCACCATCACCCACGCCGCCGGCTGCCCGTCGTACTGCCCCTCGCCCGCATAGAACCCCTGTGCCAGCAGCCGAACCAGCCACGCCCCGTCCGGATCAGCCAGTACTACGTCAAGGTCGGGCTCCATCCCAGCAACCTCGAGCCCCCGCACCACCCGCGGCAACCAGTCCGGCCGATCCTCGGCAAGCACCCGCTCCACGAACTCGACAACACCAACGTCTCTCGCCGACGGAAACTCATCCGCGGGCACCGCCAGCTCCGCCAACCACCCAAGAACCAACCGCTGCTGCCCGCTGAGTGAGCCACCCATACCAACCATCCAATCAGCTTGCATCCGGTACCGGGGTACGGGTTTACCGTCGTTCCATGAGTACAGAGAACTGGGTGCCCGATGCATGCACCTTGCCGACCGCCGAGCAACCACTACGAGTCGCCGAGTTCGACGACCTCTTCGCAACCTCCCTGCGAGCTGTCGTCCGCACCGACTCGGCTCTCGAACTGCGCCTCGACGCCGCTGCCGAGGAAACCGCGAGAGCGCTCACCGCCCGGGAAACGGACTGCTGCTCGTTCTTCACCTTCACCTTCTCCCCCAGCCACAACGGCGAGATCCTCCTGACCGCCACGGTCCCACCGACCCGCAGTACGGTCCTCGACGCTTTGGCCACCCGAGCCACCGCCGCACTCTCATGAAGCTCCGCAGCAGCCAGGTCGCCAGCGCAGCCGGAGTCAACCTCCAGACTCTCCGGTACTACGAACGCCGCGGCCTACTCGCCGAACCGGACCGCACCAACGGCGGCCACCGCCTCTACCCACCCGAGGCCGTGACGACCCTCCGCGTGATCAAGGCCGCCCAGCGCCTCGGCTTCTCGCTGGACGAGATCGCCGACCTGCTCAAGGTCGGCGGTCACCATCACGGCACGGACCTGAAGGAACGCGCCGCCACGAAACTGGCCGACATCGAAACCCGGATCGCCGACCTATCGGTGATCGCGGCAACCCTGCGTTCGGCCCTCGCCGTCGGCTGCGACGACCTGATGAGCTGCGCATCCGAGCCGAACTGTCCGATACCTTTCACCGACCTGCGAGGCGGTACCGGGCAGAGGTCCAGCGCACTCTAGTATTTCGCGGTGAGCTACGACGATCTTGAGCCGTTCGGTCAGTTGGACACCTCTGTGTTGCCGGAGCGGCAGCAGCGGATCCTGGGGGTGATCCGGGACTGTGTGGTCAAGAACGGGTACTCCCCGAGCAGCCGGCAGATCGGCGATGCGGTCGGCCTGCGGTCGACCTCTTCCGTGTCGAAGCACTTGACGAGCCTTGAGGAGAAGGGGTTTCTGCGTCGCAGCGCCTCCGTGTCGCGACCGATCGACGTACGGGCGTTCCTGCGGTCAGCCCCGTCGGAGTCGACCTCTGACGACTCGGTCTCCGTGCCGGTGGTCGGTGACATCGCGGCCGGTACGCCGATCTCCGCCATCGAGCACGTCGACGAGTTCCTCTCGTTGCCGCGCGGCCTGACCGGGCGTGGCACCGTCTTCGCTCTGAAGGTGCGGGGCGAGTCGATGATCGACGCCGCGATCTGCGACGGCGACACCGTCGTCGTCCGGCAGCAGTCCGAGGCCCACTCCGGCCAGATCGTCGCCGCGATGATCGACGACGAGGCGACCGTCAAGGTCTATCGCCGCCGCAACGGCCACGTGTTCCTGGAACCGCGCAACCCGGAGTACGAAGTCATCGACGGCGACCAGGCCACCGTCCTCGGCGTCGTGGTCTCCGTACTCCGGAGCGTCTGACCCCGATCAGCTCCAGGCTCGGCTCGAGCGGGTGGCGTGGAGGAGCTGGGAGCTGAGCTGGCCGCTGGAGAGGAGCACGCCGAGGCGGTCTTCTTGTTCCTCGGCCTGGAGGTAGGCCTTGTCATCGTGGTGTTGCCGGCGGATCAAAGCGTCGACGCGGTCGGTCCGGCGGGTCCAGGAGGACGGTGTGTCGCGCGGGTCGGCGACCTGTTCCTCGATCGTGAAGCCGCTCTGGCTCAAGAGGTCCTGGAGCTCGGTCTGGGTCGGGAAAGAATTGCCCGCCGGGATCGGATCCAGGTGGGTGGTCTGGGCGACCAGGACGAGGAGCCCGAGGCCGGCGCCGGGAGCGAGGACTCGGTGCAGCTCCGCCAAGAGGCCGGCCTTGTCCTCGACCGTGCAGAGGACGCCGAGACACCACGCAGTACTGATTGATGCCGTTCGCAACGGAACGGCCGTCCCGTCCGCCTCGAAAGCCGGCAGGCCGAACAGCCGGGCAGCGGCGCGGCAGGCACCTTCCATCGGATCGGCCAGCACAGGCCGTACGCCGTAACGGCGGACCGCCCAGGCCGCCGGACCGCCGATCCCGGCACCCAGGTCGAGCAGCCTCGTCCCGGCGGTGAATTCGAGCGCCTCGGCCAGCCAGGCGAGCGCGGAGGGACTCGCGCTGCCGCGGCAGCCGGCCGGGATCGCATGGTCGGCACCGAGTTGCTCGACCGCTGCCCTGGTCCAGTCGGCAACCACGTCGAACTCGGCGTCCATCTTTTCGCTGTCCATCTCGCCACGACCGGTACCCACCACCACACCCTTGGGGCGGTGGGTTGGAGACGGGCTAGAAGCCGGACAGGGCTGGGCGCGCGACCTCGATGTCGGCGTCGACGGTGGGCAGCGCCAGCTGGAGGATCTGGGCAGCGTGCAGGCGGCGGAGGGCCGAGCCTTCGACGAGCAGCTTGGAGCCGCGGATCCCGCTGCCGAGGATCACCGAGCCCGCCGTGGTGACGGCTTCGTCCACCAGCACCGGCCAGTCAGCCGGTAGCCCGATGGGCGTGATGCCGCCGTACTCCATCGCCGTCCGGCTGACGGCGTCGTCGTGGGCGGTGAAGGAGAGTTTGCGGACGTCGAGATGTCGCCGGACGACGCCGCGGACGTCAGCACGCGCGGTCGCCAGTACGACGACGGCCGCTACCCTCGTGACGGCCGACCGGCGGCCCTCCACGATCAGGCAGTTCGCGGACGCTTCGAGCGGAACGCCGTACTCGGCGCAGAATGCGGCCGTGTCCGCCAGTCCGGGGTCGATCGGCGCGACCAGGGCATCCAGGTCGTCGAGTGCCGTTCGAACCGGGCCGGCGGCCAGATCCGGCCGGTCCTTCAGACGCTGCCATTGCAGTCGCCTTGCCATCAGCCGGCCGACCTTGAGGTCCACCGGGAACAGTGGGTGCAGGGGTGGTCAGTACGCGTGGGCTTCATACCCGGCGACGGTAGGCAGCCCGCCTTGCAGCATTCTCTATCCAGCACCTGGACAGCTCAGGCGATCAGCCGGACCGCCTCGGGAATGGTCGAGGTCACAGGTACGCCGGTCGCCTCGAGCGCCGCCCGGTTCATCCCGCCGGTAGCGACCAGGATGCACTGCGCGCCGACCGCGAGCGCGGCCTCCGCGTCGTCTACGACATCGCCGATCACCAGCACGCCGGCCGGATCCAGGCTCTGCGCCTCCAGGTGGCGGACCAGGTGCTCGGTCTTGGACTCGCCACCGAGCTCCCCCGGCAGTCCGTCGATCCGCTGGAACAGCTCGGTCAGCCCGTGACCGTCCACGGTTGGGAGGAGCTGCGAGTGGAACCACATCGACAACAGCGACTGCGTGCGCCCGGTCGCCATCCACGAATGCAACTCGTCCGGTACGCCGGGGGCGAGCGCGGAGGTGTGCAGCAGCAGGTCGTACCGATCGTGGTAAAGCCGATCGACCGAGACCCAGTCCTCGTCGGTCAGGACGCGCGCCAGCACCCGCTCGTAGCAAGGCCGCACCGGTCGTGAGTAGAACCCCTGCCACTCCTCCCAGGTCAGCGCGGCCCGGCCGAAGTGGGCGCAGACATCGTTGACGGCGGCAAGCACCACGGTGTTGTCGTTGAGCAGAGTCCCGTTCCAGTCCCAGACGATGTGGGACGCCCTCACGTTGGTCACGCACGCAACCTTAGAGGCCGCAGCTGTCGGAGCCTGCGGCCTCATCGGTTCTCGAAGGTCAGGCGAGCACTCGCCTACGCCGAGCGACCACGGTCAGCAGACCGCAGATGACAGCCACACCCGCTCCGCCGACCAGCACCATCCAGGCTCCACGATTCGACTCCGACTGGACCTCTGCCGTGGCTGGCGCCGCGGCCGAGACGTCGTACCCGCCAGCGGTGCCGTTCTTCGCGTAGGCACTGCCCGCCTGCTTGTCGGCGTACCGGGCCGCGACCTGCTGCCGGTACGACGTGAGGCTGATCGGCTTGGTCCCGATCGCCTTGATCCCATCGGGGTCGAGTGCGCGGATCTGGTTACCCGAAACGGCGTACCAGGCACCGATCTGCGGCTCGGTCAGCACCTTCGCGCCGTGGGCCGCCGCAGCCATCTTGGCCTCGGTGTCACCGGTCGCGATGTTGACCGGCTGCCAGGCCCCGGTGGCCTTGTCGGGAGCCGTGTAGACGGTCATCACGGCACTCCCCTTCGTCGCCTTGGTGGCGACGTACCAAAGGGTGCCGACCTCGTTCGACCGCGACCGGACGAAATCGGCACTCAACGCGTACACAGGAACGGTGTCCTGCTGTACGACGAGGGCCGCCTTCGCCGATGCCGCCTTCGCCGACGGTGCCAGGCCGGACCGCTGAGCCATCTGCTGCGCGGCCTTGTCGAGGAGTTGCCCGGCCTGGGCCGAGTGGGCCGCACCGGACGCCGCGGTGAGATCCGGGCCTGGTGTCGCCGCACCGGCGGTCGCGGCCGCGGAGAACACCGTCAGCGTGCCGATCCCCAGCGCCGCTGCGATCCTCAGTAGATGCTGCTTGAAGGGCGCCATGGTTCAGGCTCCGATCCGGTAGAGCGAGTGCGTCCAGGTGAACTGCGAGTTGGACCGGTACCAGTTGTAGGTCGAGTAGTTGTACCGCTGGTCGTCCGGCCAGGGGTTGTAGTACTCGATCGTGCTGTTCGACGAGTCGTAGCCGATGATGTCCATCATGTGGCCGCCACCGCCGGTCCAGCCGATCCGGGTCATCACCGGGCGGTTGTTCGACAACTCGGTGACCAGGGTGCTGAAACTCAGCGTGCCGGAGACGTAGTTGCCCTGGCTGATCCCGATCGAGCCGAACGCGCGCTGGTCGTTGCCCAGCGTCGCCTGGTTGTTCGGGCAGGTGGCGTTCTGGGCGTTGCCGAAGGCAAGGTTACAGAACTGGTTCTGCGAGTAGTTGTAGCCGTAGAACGTCGCGACGCTGTTGCCGGACGCGGCCCAGCACCAGTTCGACTTCTGCTGCGACTGGCCGGTGAGGTTGAGATACCAGCTGCCCGGCGCGGCCGAGGCCGCCGGGGCGAGTGGGACGAGCGTTGCCAGCCCGATGATCATTGCCAGCAGCAATGACCGGGTACGGCGGGTCCTGACCCTCCTCATGGGTCCTCCTCTGTGGGGCGGTGAGGGGACTCATCGTGATCACCCGATCACCGCTGGACAAGGACCTGGAATCGCGCGCGGAGGCGGTGTGAACGGCGAACCCGCGGTGAACAGCAGGTGACGCCGGTCACCATCGTCCAGCTGTGAACGTTTACACTGACGGCGGACCAAGCCTCATCGAGGGATCACGACCATGACCGAAGCGCGGATCCACGTCCCGGACATCAGCCCCGACGCGCCCTTCGCCGACGCCCTCCGTACCGCGATCGCGAATCGGGGTCTGGCTCTCAACCGGATCCAGGCCAAACTGGCCGGCAGCGGTCTGCACGTCGGTGTCGCCACCCTCAGTACGTGGCAGAACGGCAGCCGCCATCCCCGGCACGGCTCACTCGCGGTGGTCACCGCGCTCGAGGAACTCCTGGATCTCCCGGTCGGCTGGCTGGCGGTCCGGATCCCGCCGGCACGCTCGGAGCCGATCGTCGAGACCACGCCGTACGCCGTGGTCGACTACGCGCCGACGCTGGCTCGCCTCCTGGACGAAGTACGGCGGGACGCCCACGGCCGGCTGCGTAGTGTCACCGTGGTCGAGGAGATCGTCATCGGCGCGGATCGCAGCGTGACCTCGAAGCGGGTGGTCCAGACCCTGGTCGCGGTCAAGGAGACCGACCGTCAGATCGTCGTGCACCAAGGCGAACCAGGCTGTGACGTGACCTTGATCGCGCCACGCGGCGTGACCGGTTGCCGCACCGGCCGGGTGGCGCGGGACCCCGACGACGGCGCCGTACTGGGTGAGCTGTTGCTGGACCGGATGCTGACCGTCGGCGACACCGCGGTCGTCCGCTACGAGATCGACGACCGCAGTGGGATCGAGTCGCAGCACTACTACCGTTTCCACGAATGGCCCGGCACCCACTACGTCCTGGAGATCAAGTTCGACCGGGCGGCGATGCCGGTCCGGGTCAGCGAGTTCCGCCGCCATCACTCCGGCGAGCCGGACATCCTGCGGCGTGAACTGATGATGAGCCCGGACGGCCGCGTCCACGTCGTCGTACCGTCGGTGGACCGCGGCCTCATCGGCATCGCCTGGGAATGGTCCTGACTGCCGTCAGCCTGACACCGATGGTGTGCTGGTTTCCAGGTGGCCGGTGAAGCGTTGGGTCCAGGAGGCGTCGGAGCTCGCGGTGATGGTGAAGTCGTACCAGCCGGAGGTGTAGGCGATCGCGTTGAAGTAGTCGGTGGTCGAGGCGCCGGCGGGGACGGTGTAGGTCCAGGGGCCGTCGCCGCGGTAGTTGTTCGAGCGGATGGTGAACGTGACCGATGCGGTCGACGTGTTGGTGAGTTCGAAGAAGATCGCGAGTTTGCCGGTATCGGGCGCCGCGGCGTACGAAGCACTTGCAGACAGATATTTGCCGGCTGTGGTGGCGTTGCCCGTGAAGCGGCGAAGGAATCTGTTCGGGCCGACGACGGACAGGTCGTACTTCCCGTCTCCGAAGGCGGTGCCGCAGTTGAAGAAGTCGCTCGTGCTGCCTTGCGGGCCGACGGTGTACTGCCAAGGTCCGCCGGTGCGGTAGGCATTGGCGTACGCCGCGAGGTGGGTGGCCGCCGTACCGGTGTTGGACATCGCGAGCCAGACGAGGATCTTCCCTGCTGCTCCGATCTCCAGGCGGTCCAGATTCGCAGTGGGTTGATAGGGCAGGGCTCGCGCCGGTCGGGTGCCCGGCTCCTGCGCCGGCAGCGCGTTGTCCACCGGAGCCGGGTTGGGCAACAGGGTGCAGCTGCCGTAGCCGATCGTCGGGGTCGCCGGAAGGCTCGGCAGTCCGTAGACCGGGTGGGCGAAGTCGAACATCCCGGTCAGATCCCCGCACACCTGCCGGCGCCAGGCGCTGATGTTCGGCGTCGTCGCGGGTTTGCCGATCGCGGTCGTCCAGCGCTCGAGGAACCGTAGTACGGAAGTGTGGTCGGAGACCTCGGAGCTCACCCAGCCGCCGCGACTCCACGGAGAGATCGCCAGCAGCGGCACCCGGAAGCCGAGACCGATCGCGGCGCCCTTGCAGTACTCCCCCGCGGTTCCGGCCGGGGCGCTGGGCGGCGGCACGTGGTCGAAGAAGCCGTCGTTCTCGTCGTAGTTGAGGAAGAGGATGGTGGAGTCGAACACGGCCGGGTCGGCGTTGAGCGCCTCGATCACGCCGCGCACGAAGTTCGCGCCGTCGGCCGGAGTCGCGTAGGGGTGCTCGGAAACCTCTTGATTGGGGACGATCCAGGTGACCTGGGGCAGCGTCCCGGCGGTCACGTCCGCGCGGATCGCGGCCAGGATGTCGTCCGGAGTACGACCGGTGACGCGGGGTACGGACGACATGCCTTTGACGCGGAGTGCACTGCCCGCGGGCGCGTTCTGGAACTGGGCGAAGTAGGCCAACGCGTTGTCGCCGTAGTTGTCGGAGGCGTTCTGGTAGACCTTCCAGCTGACTCCTGCGTTCTCGAGAGCCTCGGCGTAGGTCTGCCAGCGGAGCCCGGATTCGTCGCCTCCGTCGTACGCCGGTCCGCCGGCGACGCCACCGGGATCGATCTGGCCACTCCAGTGATAGGTCCGGTTCGGGCCCGTTGCGCTCAGGATGGAGCAGAAGTACGCGTCGTTGATCGTCCAGCTGTCCGCCAACGCGTAGTGGAAGGGAATGTCGTTGCGGACCAGGTGACCGAGCGCCCGGACCGAGGCCTTCGCCGCGACCCAGTTGTCGAGCTTGCCGCCGTTCCAGGCACTGTGCTGGTCCGACCAGCCGTGGCCGAGATCGCCGTTGCACTGTGCCAGCCGCTCCGGGTCCGCACCACCGGCCGGCTTGGTCTTGCTGAACTGCCACGGGTAGTGGCGGCCGCCACCATTGGGCTGGTTGAAGACGCTGTAACCACCGGGGATCTGGATCGCGCTGCGGTCGCCGAAACCGCGCACTCCGCGCAGGGTCCCGAAGTAGTGGTCGAAACTGCGGTTCTCCTGCATGAGAATCACGATGTGCTTCGCGTCGGTCAACGTCCCCGTAGTACCGGCACGGGCCGTCTCGGGGGCGATTTGGCCCGCCGCGATGCCGGCCGCGACGGCACCGGCAGACGTAGCGATGAACTTCCTGCGCGTGACGGACATCTGCATTTCCCTTCGAGCGGGGCGGCGACAGGGAACAAAGTTGCGCACTCACGAGAGGTCTATGGATCAAATTCATACCAATAGATCAAACTCTGCGAGCTTGCCCCGACAACCGCACACCGTCAAGGTCAACGGCGAGAACTTCTGGTGACAACACCCGCCCGCAGCGCGCCTGCACCTACCCACCAGCCGCGACGCAGGAACGGCGGACCGGGATGGGTGGGAGCGCCGACGTAGGAGGGTGCGTGGGATTACCCGCACCCGTGCTCGGCCAGCAAGCGCAGCATCGGACAGGTTGCCGCGGCGGCCGGCCGACGCGAGGTGTGACCGGGACTAGCCGGAGTGGCCGGCCTTCGGGCGGTAGCGCGCGGGGGCGGGGTTGCGGAGTTTGGTGAGAGCCCCGTTGAGCTCGTCGCCCCAGCGCCGGGCACGAGCCGCTTCGCCGATGGCGAGGTTCTCCGCGGCGTCCTTGAGCCAGAAACTGTGCGGAGTCGCTGCCAGCGTGTAGCCGCGCTTGCCGAGCAGGATCGACACGCCGTTCGCCGCCGACCCGGGCAGCCGCCGGCTGTGCATCGGCCGGGTGTCGAAAGCCGCGGCGGCGAGATTCGCCGTACCGGTGAGGCCGCCGAGCCACGTGCGCAGACCGCTGTCCGGCGTCGGAACCGGCCGATCCGCTGTCGGTCG
Source organism: Kribbella qitaiheensis (assembly GCF_014217565.1). Taxonomy (NCBI): domain Bacteria; kingdom Bacillati; phylum Actinomycetota; class Actinomycetes; order Propionibacteriales; family Kribbellaceae; genus Kribbella; species Kribbella qitaiheensis. The sequence continues at coordinate 280,888 of NZ_CP043661.1, read as the reverse complement.
GGTGCTCCCGAATGCTTGCGGGGCACCGCCGATCACCAGCAGGGCAACGGAAGCGTCCAGCTGCGCCGGTGCCTTGCTCACCTCGATGATCTCGACATCGAGTCCTTTGCCGATCCCCTTCCCGATCTCCTCAGCGACGAGCCGGGTCGAACCGGACAACGTCTCGCACACGATCAGGGCCTTCAACTTGCCGGAAACGGGCATCTTGTGACCGTACGCCACCGGGGCCCGGGAGCGCGAACCGGTCCTCCACCCGGGCCGGCTCAGAGCCGGACCGACTTCTTGTTCATGAACTCTTCGATGCCCGCGGCACCGAGTTCGCGGCCCAGGGCCGGAGCGCTTGATCCAGAAGTCTTTCCGATGGAGACAGGCCGCATCGGCTGTCGCCGTCGCCGCGGGCAGGGCAAGCTGTGAGAAGCCGTTCTCCCGCCCATGTAGATCGGATGCCCGCCCGTGCCCGACCACCGGAAATTCCGCCTTCCGCTGCGGCTGATCGCAGTACTCGCCGCAGTCTCCGTCCCCAGCCTCGCGCTCGCCGCGCCGTCGCCGTCGCCGTCGCAACCACCGGACCCGGCCAACGCCTGGCAGTACGACAACTGGCCGCAGACCCAGCCGTGGCAGGAGAGCGCCTCCCCCGCGCGACTGGCCACCGCGGCCGGCCCGATCGACCCGCAGAACTGGGCCAACCCGGACCAGATGACCTGGTCCGACTACAAGTTGCCGCCGGGAACGAACTGGGCGGACCCGAGCAAGACCGGGTCGGTCCGGACGTTCAAGGGCGCGCTCGTCGTACTCGACTACCCGAACCAGCCGTTCGTGATCACCCAGCCGAAGCACTCGACGCCGTTCGGCAACCCGAGCGCCGAGGCGAACGGCATCCCGCGCGACCAGGTGCCCGCGTTCTACCGCGACTTCCTGAACAAGCCCGGCGCGCTGAATCGCGGCCACACCATCCACGAATACTGGATGGAGGACTCCGGCGGCCGGTACGGCGTACAGCTCACTGCCTTCGGGGCGTATCAGATGCCCGGCAAGTCCTACGAGTACGGCATGGAGTTCCAGGGCGGCAGCGCCTGCCCGGCCGGTGACAACTGCACCAAGAACCTGCGGACCGATGCGCGCGCGGCCTGGGCCGCCGATGTCGGTGCCCAGGTCCCGGCGGGCTTCGACTTCGTCTTCTACCTCAGCGCGGGCCAGGACGAATCGTCCACCTGGCAGGAGTTCGGGTCGATGAAGTTCCCGACCAAGGAAGACGTCACCGACGACTTCGGGCCGCCGGACCCGGCCCTGCCGAACTGGTCGAACACCCGGTACGTCGAATGGACCTCGTGGGCGGCCGGCTCGTCCCTGTGGCCGAACGCCGGTGGCGGCTCGACCACCCAGGGCGAGAGCTCTGGCATGTCGACGTACGCGCACGAGCTGAGCCATGTCCTGGGCATCGGGGACAACTACAACAACCCCTTCGGCGTACCGCCCCGGCGCTCGTACTCCGGGATCTGGGAGATGCTGAGCCGCGGAACGTTCAATGGGCCGGGTGGTCCACACAGCCGCTGGATGATCCCCGCGACCGGCGGCTCGTCGATGGGCGCGCAACACATGCTGCGCAACAAGATCAAGCTCGGCATGGTCGAGGAGCAGAACGTACTGCGGTTGAACCGCGAAGCGCTGGCCCAGTCCGGCGTGGTGGTCGCCGACGTCACTGCCCGGGAGATCCAGCCGGGCGCCACCGGGCTGTCCGGGATCAACCTCCAGCTCGGTGGCGGCGATCTCGCGCCGGCCTGTGATCCGAAGACGGATCCGATGTGCGACGGCCGTGGCTACAACAACTACACCGTCGAGGTGGTCGACCGGGTCGGCACCGATTCGTTCACGCCCGACTCCGGAGTGCTGCTGGCCAAGACCAAGGATGTCGACGCGGCACCCTTCGAGTGGGTCATCGACGCCAATCCGCAGAACATCGGGATGACCGACTACGTGCTCCCCGACGGTACGAAGGTCCCGATCACGATCGGCGACTACCGCCAGCTCTCGGACGCCCTGTTCCACGCGGGGACGAACTCCGGCAGCGAGTACGAGTACGTCGACGCCGCCAACCGGTTGCACTTCTACATCACCAACGTGCACCGCGACGGCAAGGGCGTCCTCTCCTACACGGTCGCGGTCAAGTCGCTCGACGGCGCCGGTCCGGCCGAGCGCGGCGTACGGCTGCTGCCGACAGTCGGCCGACCGGCCAACGGTGTCACCACCTGCACCTTCCCGCTCACCAACACGGGCAAGGCCGCGCCGCCCGCGGGCCAGCACCCGGAGGACGTCAGCAAGTACCTCAACGCCGACGTCTATCGGCTGTCCGCGAAGGCAGACGGTCGTGGCTGGTCGGTCAACCTGCAGAACGCCCTCACCACCGCCAAGACCGGCCAACGCATCACCGTCCCGGTCCAAGCCCTCCACACCCCGAACTCAGCCGCCCACGGCCGAGTCACCCTGACCGCAACCTCGGAAAGCGACCCCACCAAGAAGTCCACCGCCACCTGCGTAACCATCGCCAAGTAACCCACCAAGCCCCCCCGTCTCCCAGTACGGCGTCTCTCCCAGTACGGCGTCTCTCCCACTACGGCGTCTCTCCCACTACGGCGTCTCTCCCAGTGCGGCATTTCTCCCCAGTCCGGCGTCTCTGTGCACCGGCCGGGCTGAGCATTCCGTCGCCGGAGAACGCTCACCGGATGCACAAGGGCCGCCACCGGCGCTGACGTTCCGCGCCTTTGTGCACGGCCTGAGCGTGCGATCGGCCCGGAACGCTCAGCCGGTGCACAGAGATGTCCGTACTGCGGCCGACGGGGGCATCCCAGGCGCCGCCGAACTTGGCGCCGGCCGACTGCCCAATCACGCTGCGGGCGACTTGCCCAACCCATCGGGACGCCCCCGGAGCCCGCCCTGCGGGGGACATCGATCTGCTCCAAGGCCTTACGTCCGAAGAAGTGGAACACACGTCCCTCCAGTTCTTCGGACGCAAGCGCAGGCGGGGCGTCGGTGGGGGTGGGGGTGGGACGGGGCGCGGGTCGGGGACACCGGTACTTCGGCAGTCGAGCGCGTCGGTCAGGTTGCGCCGAGGATGCGGACGCCTGCGATCTCGAGGTCCTGTACTGCGCGGCTGGTGGCCTTCGCGTCGGTGATCACCGCCGTGATGTCGTGCAGCGGCAGAACCGGGTAGCGCGATGCGGCGCCGAGTTTTTCTGAGCTGGCGAGGACGTAGGTCTCGCCGGCCCGGCGGGAGAGGGCGCGTTTCATCGCCGCCTCGTCGGCATCGCCGGTGGTGAGTCCTGCCTCGTGATGGACGCCGGTCACGCCGACGAGGAAGAGATCGGCCGTGATCGCCTGGGCTGCTTCCACCGCCGCGGCACCGCTCGCGACCATCGAGTGCTTGAAAATCCGGCCGCCGATCATGAACAGCTCGATCGACGGATGCTCCCCCAGGGCTGCCGCGATCGTCGGGCTGTGGGTGATCACCGTCGCCTCCAGTTCGGGCGGCAACGCTCGCGCCACAGCCAACGCCGTCGTACCGCCGTCGAGGATCACCGCACTGCCTGGCTCTATCAGTGCGGCCGCGGTCGCCGCGACCCTGGTCTTGCTGTCCACCGCAACCGTTTGCCGCGTCGAGTAGTCGGCGACCGCCGGCGAGACCGGGAGCGCGCCGCCGTACACCCGCTGGCACAGGCCCGCCTCGGCCAGCTCCCTGAGATCCCGCCTGATGCTGTCCTCGGAGACGTGGAACTCCGCGGCGAAATCCTTCGCCACGATCCGCCCGTCGCCGGCCAGTCGGGCCAGCATCAGGTCCTTCCGCTGCGCCGCAAGCATGCACATTCCTCCTTGTTTCCGTACATTCTTGCACGTTATGGTCCGGCCACGACCAAACCATTGCTGATTCTCATTCGCCGGCCCCTGCCAATCGGGCACGAACGGCGATCCCGACCTGATCGCCGCGAACCGGCGGAAACTCGAGGAAGCCGCCTGGCCGATCTTCGAACTCGGGCACCTCCCGATAATCGGCGAATGGGTCGCCCTCCCCGTCTACTACGCCCTCACCGACATCCCGGCCGCAGCCTGAACGACACGCCGAAGTAGCAGTTCATCTGACGTCCGACGGCTGTACAGATGAGGGTGCTGTGGAAGCAGCGTGCGCGCTGAACACTCCGACCGTCCCGCCCACGAGGAGATCAGACATGCCAGAACTCAACCGCCGGAGATTCCTCCAGCTGGCCGGTGGCACCGCCGCCTTCGCCGCCATGTCGAACAGCATCGAGCAGGGCCGCCGCCATCCCCGCGCACCGGCGCAACGGCGACATCAACGACGTCGAGCACATCGTCGTGCTGATGCAGGAGAACCGCTCGTTCGACCACTACTTCGGTTCGCTGAACGGCGTCCGCGGCTTCGGTGACCCGCGACCGGTCACCCTGCCGAGCGGCAAGTCCGTCTTCCACCAGACGAGCGGCGGCAAGGAGGTGCTGCCGTTCCGGCCGGAGGCCGACAACCTCGGTATGCAGTTCATCCAGGACCTCGCGCACAGCTGGCCCGACGGGCACCGCGCGTTCAACAACGGCAAGTACGACCAGTGGGTGCCGGCCAAGTCGCCGACGACGATGGCCTACCTGACCCGCGAGGACATCCCGTTCCACTACGCGCTCGCGGACAAGTTCACCATCTGCGACTCGTACCACTGCTCGTTCATCGGCTCCACCGACCCGAACCGGTACTACATGTGGACCGGCTACACCGGTAACGACGGCGCCGGCGGCGGCCCGGTCCTCGGCAACGACGAGGCCGGCTACGGCTGGACGACGTACCCGGAACGGCTGGAGCAGGCCGGCGTGTCCTGGAAGATCTACCAGGACATCGGCGACGGGCTGGACGGGCCGGGCGGCTGGGGCTGGATCGACGACGCGTACCGCGGCAACTACGGCGACAACTCGCTGCTCTACTTCAACAACTACCGCAACGCGACGCCGGGTAACCCGCTCTACGACAAGGCCCGGACCGGGACGAACGCGAAGGCCGGCGAAGGCCTGTTCGACCGGCTGCGCGCCGACGTCCAGGCCGGCACGCTGCCGAAGATCTCCTGGATCGCGGCACCGGAGGCGTTCACCGAGCACCCGAACTGGCCGGTCAACTACGGCGCCTGGTACATCTCACAGGTGATCGACGCGCTGACGTCGGACCCGGACACCTGGAGCAAGACGGCGCTGTTCGTCACCTACGACGAGAACGACGGCTTCTTCGACCACGCCGTCCCGCCGTTCCCGCCCGGCTCGGCGAACCAGGGCCTGTCCACCGTCAACGTCCAGCCCGACCTGTTCCCCGGCAGCACGAAGTACGCCGCCGGTCCGTACGGTCTCGGCCAGCGCGTCCCGATGCTGGTGCTGTCGCCTTGGAGCACCGGCGGATACGTCTGCTCCGAGGTGCTCGACCACACGTCGATCATCCGATTCATGGAGCGCCGGTTCGGCGTCCACGAACCGAACATCTCGCCCTGGCGCCGCGCGATCTGCGGCGACCTGAGCTCGGCCTTCGACTTCGCCAGGTCGACGACGAAGGTCGACCGGCTGCCCGACACCGCGGCCTACGAGCCGCCGGACAACGACCGGCACCCCGACTATGCGCCGACGCCGCCGGCCGTTGGCAAGCTGCCGGTCCAGGAGCGCGGCCGGCGGCGTACCCGACCGTTGCCCTATGCACCGAGTGTGGACGGCGCCGCGACGCCGAGCACCGGCAAGTTCGCGCTGACCTTCGCCTCAGGACAGCAGGCGGGCGCACAGTTCCTGGTCACCTCCGCCAATCGCACGGACGGGCCATGGACCTACACGACCGAAGCCGGGAAGACGCTGTCGGACAGCTGGAACACCGCCTATTCGGGAGGCGTCACCGACCTGACCGTCTTCGGCCCGAACGGCTTCCTGCGCACCTTCAAGGGCAAGCCCGTCGCGGGTCCGGAGGTGACCGCTCGGCACAACGGCCGCAACGGCGACCTCGAACTGACTCTCACCAACACCGGCAGCAGCCAGGCCACCTTCACCATCACCAACGCGTACGGCGGCCGCGCGAAGGTGCTGAAGCTGCGCGCGGGCACCAAGGCGACCTACCAGGTGGACCTCAACCGCACCAACAGCTGGTACGACGTATCGGTGGTCGTTGCCGGTGACAACGGCTTCCTCCGCCGCTTCGCCGGTCATGTCGAGACCGGTGAGGCCGGAGTCACCGATCCGGCCATCATCACCGCCTGACCCGCCATCGCAAGCGGGAGTTCAGTGGGCGAGGCCGAGGGCGGTGAAGAGGTCGGGGGCTTTGGCTGCTTCGCGGAGGGGTGGGGCCGAGACGAGGGTGGAGACTGCCTTGCTGGTGGCCAGGTGGTCGAGGCGGGTGCCGATGACCAGGTGGTGGAGGGAAGGGTTGACCGCGACGGTGAGTACGCGGTTGCCGGCGTGCTTGTCGTCCTCGTCGAAGGTGATCAGGACGAGGAGGTGGCCGGAGGCGAAGTCGGGCCCTGCCAGGAGTGGGGCGAACCATTTCGTCAGCCAGGTGTTCGCCGAGCCGAGTGGGCAGTCGTGGGCGTCGTCGCACAGGTTCGGCGCCAGCAATCCGAAGGTCGGCAGGGTCCCGTTGGCGACGTCGTCGTGGAACTCCCCTTCCGTCACGGTCCCGGCCGGCACGTCGTACTGCTGGCAGCCCTGACGCTCGGTGTCGGAGGCGAAGTAGAGCCACGGGTTGTGGCGGACGGCGTACGGGTCGTTCTTGCCCTGCTCCAGCTGGCAGTTCGACTTCATGTCCTCGGCGTAGGTCTTCGCGATCTCGCCGGCCTCGAGGACCTGGCCGAAGACGGACGGTCCGGTCAGCTTGTGCGCGGCCGGTGAACGGTCGTCGCGGATGCCGAAGGTGGAGCCGCCGGCGAGGCTGAGGTAGTTCGGCAGGGAGGGATGCGCCATCGCGTAGTACAGGCCGGCCTTGGCGTACTTGTCGGCCAGCGCCGCGAGGTACGGCATGCCTTTGGTGCTGGCGCAGGGGTTCTTGTTCTCCAGCACGACCAGCAGGATCTTGGTGACCTTGCCCGGGTGCGGTGACGGCGGCACCGGCTCGGCGGGCGGTGCGGGTGGACAGGTGTCGTCCTTGCTGATCACCTCTTTACGGGGCGTCGTCGGAGCCGATGAAGGCTGCGAGCTGGTGTCCTGCCTGGCGGTGTGTCCGCCACAGGCGACCGCCGTCGCGATGACGAGCGTGACGATTCCGCCCCGGATCAGACCTGCTAATGCCATATGAGCCCCCTCGAGATCCTTCGACGGTATCCCGGTCGGGCTGAGAAGTCGCTGAGTCGCCGCCGGAAGGGGCCGGCCGGAGCGGCATTCAGCGGATTCTCAGTGGCCCGAGGTCAGACTGGGGGTATGCGGGTGCTGATGGTGGAGGACGAGGTGCGGCTGGCCGACACGGTCCGCCGCGGCCTCACCGACGCCGGATTCGTGGTCGAGGTCGTGCACAACGGCGAAGACGCGGTCTGGGCGGCGAGCGAGAGCGCGTACGACGTGATCGTGCTCGACATCATGTTGCCCAAGCTGAACGGGTACAAGGTGCTCGAGGAGCTCCGTCGCCGCGGCGTCTGGACGCCGGTCCTGATGCGGCACCGCGGCGACATCGTCACCAAGACCGAGATCCTCGAGTCGGTCTGGGATCCGGCCTTCGACGGCGATCCCAACGTCGTCGAGGTCTACGTCCGCTATCTGCGGCTGAAACTCGACGCCCCGTTCGACCGGCACGCCATCGAAACCGTCCGCGGTATGGGCTACCGCCTCGCAGCCGACGGTGGGTAGTTCATTCTGGGGAGGCGTTTGATGGTTGTTGAGGTGTCGCTGCTCAAAGGCTGGCTGCCTGTGGCGCTGGAGATCGTGGCGGTCGTGGTGCTGCTGTTCGCGATCGGGTGGCGGGATGCGAGGTGGCGGACGCGGCGGTTGCCGATCGTGGTCGTCGGGACGGCGTTGTCCGGGGTGCTGGTCGTGAAGGTGATCGCGCCGGCGGTGGGGATGACCGACCCGCTGCCCGTGCGCGTCTGGATCTGGCTGTCCGGTGCTTTCGGTGCCTTGGTGCTGCTGGGCGTGGGCTGGTCGAGTGCTCATTGGGGTCGCCGGCTGGCCGCAGTACTGGCTTTCGTTCTCGCGGCGGTGGTCGGTGTCAACGGCATCAATCAGTTCGTCGGCTACTACCCGACGGTCGGGGCGGCCGTGGCCGGTCTGCAAGGTCAGCAGCCGCCCGGGCAGGTGTCACTCGCACAGATCAAGGACAACAAGGATCCGGCCGGGGCTCGTTCAGGCGAGTTGGTCGGCGTCACGATCCCCGCCGTACCGAGTGGCTTCGCGCATCGCCAGGAGCTCGTCTACCTGCCACCGGTGTGGTTCCACGGGCCGCGCCATCCGGTCCTGCCCGTCGTCGAGATGATTGGCGCCGAGCGCTCCAAGCCGGAGAACTGGGTGCGGATCGGCAGCGCGGTCAAGACCGCCCAGGCGTACGCCGCTCATCACCACGGGCTCGGTCCGATCCTCGTCTTCGTCGATGCCACGGCCGCGTTCAGCAACGACACCGAATGCGTCAACGGCCCGCACGGCCAGGCGGAGGACCACCTGTACCGCGACATCCCCGCGTACATCACTTCGACCTTCGGCGCCTCGAAGAACCCGAAGGCGTGGGCGGTGGCCGGGTTCTCGATGGGCGGCACCTGCGCGATCGGCCTGACCACCGAACACTCGACCGCCTTCGGGCACTTCGTCGACATCTCCGGTGACCTGTTCCCGAACACCGGCGACAAGGCGCAGACGATCGCCAACCTGTTCGGCGGATCCGCGGCCGCGTACGCCGCACACGACCCGCTGACGGTGATCGCGAAGCACGGCCGCTTCCCGGCGTTGACCGGCCGGTACCTCGACGGCACCGAGGAGAAGCTGCACGCCAGAGAGGCCACTTTGCTGATCACTGCCGGCAAGAAGCAGGGCATCGCCTCGAAGCTGACGGTCCTGCCCGGCACCCACAACTGGCAGTTCGCCGAGTCCGCCTTCAGCTACATCTTCCCGTGGCTGTGCGCCCAACTAGGCCTCGAGCGGACGACGACCTCCTAGTACGACCCTGCCGATCGGCGGTCACCCTCACCGTCGCGTCTACCGTCCCCCGGGCGACGGGCTCTCGGTCGGCAGGGTCACCTCGAACCTCGCACCGCCCAGCGGGGAGTCGGTGATCCGCACAGAACCACCGTGTGAGCGGAGCACCTCGCTGACGATCGCCAGGCCGAGCCCCGATCCGCCGCTGCCCCGGTCCCGGCTGGCATCGAGGCGGACGAAGCGCTCGAACACCCGCTCCCGGTCCGCCATCGGCACGCCGTCACCGTCGTCCTCGACCGTGAGCAACGCAGTACCGGCTTCTTCTGCCAGCGTGAAGCGGACAGTGCTCCTCGCGGCCCGGCTCGCGTTCTCCACCAGGTTGCGGATCACTTGGGAGAGCTTGTCCGCATCGCCGCGAACCCTGACCGTCTGTACGTCGCGTTGCACGACCGGCCCGTCGGAACTCCGCAGCCGGCGGACCTCGGACTCGATCAGGTCGTCCAGATCGACGTCGGAGCCCTGCAACCGCAGGGCGTCGTCGTCCGCCTTGGCGAGCAGCAGGAGATCCTCGACCAGGCGGCGCATCCGGCCGGTCTCGGCATCCATCACCTGCTGCAGATCCAGCCACGCTTGCCCGGAGACATCGACCACGACGACGTCGAGCGCCGCGGTGAGGGTGGCGATCGGCGACCGCAACTCGTGGCTCGCATCGGCGACGAACCGGCGTTGCGTCTCCTGCGCCGACTGCAATCGATCCAGCATCTCGTTCATGGTGACCGCCAGCCGCGCGATCTCGTCCTGGGTGGCGGGCACCGGGACCCGCTCGGCCAACTGGCCGGCACCGATCCCGTGCACCTGCGCGCGAATCCGCTCCACCGGCCAGAGCGCACGGCCGACCAGGATCCACATCGCCAGCCCGACCAGGAGCAGCAGCAACGGGAACCCGAGCAGCAGGTAGAAGACCACGGTCTCGACGGTCTCGCGCTGGGTCTGGAGCGACGAGGCGACCACCACCGTGTACCGGGCACCCTCGAACTCGGTGCCACGGGCAACTATCAGGAAGTCGTGGTCGTCGTCGACCAACGGCATCCGGCCGATCTCGTTGCGCAGGATCTGGCCGTCACCCGGGCGCAGGTCCGTCAACGACGGCTCCGTACGCCGGGACGAACTGGCCACCACCGCGCCGTTCTGGTCCAGCACCTGGATCAGCTGGCTCGGCCGGGTGTTCTCGACCAGCTCCTCCCGCAGACCGCGCTGGCCGTCCTCTTTCACCTGGGTCGCGATGTCGAGCGACCGGTCGCCGGCCGCATCGGACACGCTGTTGATCAAGGCGCGCTGGAGCAGGAGCAGCAGGATCAACGCTCCGACCGCCAGAGCCAGCGCCACCACGACGACGGCCGCGCTGGTGGACCGCCCGCGAACACCTGGTCGTCGTACGGCGGCCAGGAAGCGGCCGAAGCGGGTCATGATCGCGGCCTCATCGTGGGCAGTCCGGCCGCGAGGAGGACCTGTGCGATCAGCTGATGCCCGGCCGCATCGGGGTGATCGCCGTCGGGCGCGAGCAGCTTGGTGATGTCACCCGCGCGCTGGAACGGACCGGACAGCTCGACGGACATCGCGCCTTCGGCGATCGTGGCCGCGGCGATGACCGCGTTCACCCGCTTGGTCAGGTCGACCGTGGCGGCGATCCCGTCAGCGCTGAAGTTCTGCCGTGCGACCTGGCCGTCCTCGAAAACGTCCCAATATCCGGTCACCAACGCGGTGGTCGGCCGATCGGCACGCAGTTGGCGGAGCCGGCTCAAGATGCGACGCAAGTCGCTGGACAGTTGCGCCAGTTCGTCGCTGACGCAATCGCCGGCGCCGGCCTTCGCGCAGCTCGCCTCGACGATCTCGTCGTGGTGATCCCCGAAGTCGTTGGCGCCGATCGTGAGCAGGTCGACGTCCGCGCCGCTCACCGCTCGGGCCCGTGGCCGAACCAGGCTCGTCAAGCTGCTGCAGGAGCCCCTCGGAGTCGAGACCACTCACCCCTCGGTTGTCGACAGCCACCCGTACGCCGGTCCGCTGGCTCAAGAGATGGCCATAGACCCCAGGGAACGCGGCGCAGCCACAAGCAGCGCCCGAGGTCACCGAGTCGCCGAGCGCCACGACCTTCAACGCCTTGCTACCCGGTGAAGGCGTCGCTGGAAGGCTCGTACTCTCCCGATCGGCCGTGCCACCCGTGCCGGTGGTGGCGAGCAGACCGCCGGCGCACAGCATCATCGCCACGGTCGCCACTGCCAACCGGCGTACGGTCCGCTGTTTGGTCACTGTTCAATCATCGACTCGGCAGTGGAGAACTTGGCCAGCCGCACCGACCCACCGAGAGTAAGGACGAACCCCAATACGGTCAGCCAGGCGAACCCGGGCCGGATCTTGTCCCCCAGCCAGATCAGGCCGACCGCAGCCGGCACCACAGTCTCCATGCTGAAGGTGATCGCGGCGACGACGGTCACGGAGCCTCGTTGCAAGGCGACCCCGAAGGCGGCCAGCGCCAGAATGCCGTAGATCACCAAGGCCCATAACACCGGATCGCCTACCTCGTGCCACCACGGAGTGGCCACCTTCAGCGTACGAGCCGCGATTCCCGCCCCGCCGAAGCCGAGGCCGGCGACGACGGCCAGCACGGGCACAGCTCGCCCGACCGGCATCCGCAGCGCGAGCAGGCCGACCGCCGCGACCGGGACGGTGAGCACGAGCAGGAGCACGGCCGCGGAGCCGGTCAGCTCTCGGCCGGGGCCTTCGACAGCTCCGGCGGCAAGACCGACCAGCCCGAGCCCGACGACGATCAGCGCGATCACGGTCGGCCGGTCCAGCCGGCCGCCGAGGAAGATCGCAGCCAGGATGGCGGTCACGGCCACACTCGACGCGACGGCGGACTCGACGATGAACAGCGGAAGCGATCTGAGGGCGGCGACCGAGGCGAGGAATCCGGCGCCGTCGAGCGCCAGCCCCACGACGTACAGCCAGCCTGCTTCTATCCGTCCCCACAAGGTGGTCGCCGTCGACCGGGCCGACCGGCGAAGCCCTTCGGCCTGCAGGACGGTACCCACGCCGTACAGAACAGCCGCACCGAACGCACCCACCAGAGCAAGGATCACCCGACCACTGTCTCAGCCCTCCGGACGCCCGGCCCCACCGACACCCGCCTCAGCTTGCTCTCAGCAACCACTCGTCACACTACGGGCTCCTGCGGTGCCGTGGCCGGGGTCTGGTCGCCGGAGTCGTCGACCTCGATGCGGTTGGTCCAGCGCTGATCGGGGTCGGGTGGCGGGATCGAGTCGAGCAGCAGGCGGGTGTACGGGTGGGAGGGCTCGTGCATCACCGAGGTGACCGCGCCGCGTTCGACGATGCTGCCCTTGTTGATCACCATCACATCGCCGCCGAGGTAGTAGACGGTGGACAGGTCGTGGGTGATGAAGAGGGTCGTCATCCCGTGATCGCGCCGGAAGTCGAGCAGGATGTCGAGGAACGTCTTGCGGATCTGGGCGTCCAGCATCGAGACCGGTTCGTCGGCGATCACGAACTCCGGCCGGAGCATGTGGATCCGGGCCAGCATGATGCGTTGCCGTTGACCGCCGGAGAGCTGGTGCGGGTAGCGGCCGAGAACGTTCGCCGGGTCGAGGCTGACGGCGTTCAGGGATTCCTCGATCATGGCCAGGCCCTTGGCCCGGTCACGCGTGAGGTTGAACTTCTTGACCGCCTTCCAGAGCACCCGATCCACCCGGTAGAACGGATTGAAGATCGAGTACGGATCCTGGAACACCGGCTGGACGTTGCGGCGATAATTGTCGTTCTCCGCGCGGGACAGCTTGAAGATGTCCTTGCCGTCGTACTTGATGAGGCCCGCGGTCGGCTTCTGCAGGCCGAGGATGTTGCGGGCGATGGTCGACTTCCCGCTGCCGCTCTGACCGACCAGGCTGACGATCTGCGGCGGGTCGGAGTGCAACGTGAAGGTCGCGTCCTTGAGGGCGGTCAGGTAGCCGTCAGGGGTACCACGGGCGTGGAAGCGTTGCTCGACGCCTTCGAGTTCGATGACGCTCATGATGGCCTCCTTCCGAGCTTGGGGATCGAGTCGATCAGCTGCCGGGTGTAGTCGTGCCGCGGGTCCTTGAAGACCTGGTGGACGTCGCCGACCTCGACCAGCCGGCCTTCGTACATCACCGCCACCCGGTCGACCAGCTGGGCGTGCACTCCCATGTCGTGCGAGATGACCATCAGCGTCACGCCGAAGTCCCGGCGCAGGTCCGCGAGGCTCTGCAGGATCACTCGCTGGATGGTGACGTCGAGCGCCGTCGTCGGTTCGTCGGCGATCACCAGGTCCGGTTCCAGCGCGACGCAGATCGCCATCAGCACCCGTTGCTTCATCCCGCCGGACAGCTCGTGCGGATACATCCGCCCGACCCGCGGCTCCAGGCCGACCTGGCCGAGCAACCGCGGGATCATCTCGGAGAGCGCTTCCTTGCGTTCCGGCGCGTGCTCCAGGATGACGTCGCGGAACTGGTCCTGGATCCGCATCACCGGGTTCAGCGAGTTCATCGAGCCTTGTGGCAGATAGGACAGCGCGCTCCACCTGAGCACCCGGAGCTGCTCTCCGTGCACCTTCAGCAGGTCGACCGGAGACCTGTTGGCCGGGCGGAACTCGACGCTGCCGGCCGTCACCCGGCCCGGTGGTTTGAGCAATCTGAGCAAGGCGACGGCAAGCGTGCTCTTGCCGCTGCCCGACTCCCCCGCGATGCCGAGGATCTCGCCCCGGCGTACGGACAGGTCGAGGTCCTGCACGGCCTTCACATCACCACGGTTGGTCGAATAGGTGACCTCGAGACCGGCCACCTCCAGTACGGTGTCGTCACTCACCGGCCACTCCTCTCAGCCGTGGGTTGTAGACCTCTTCGAGTCCGATGTTGACCATGTTCAGCGCCGCGAACAGCAAGGTCAGCAAGACGATCGGTACGACGAACATCGGCCAGGCGCCGAGCGTCAGCGCGCCGGTGTTGATCGCGTTGAAGATGATCTGGCCGAGGTCGATCACGCCGCCAGGTCCGAGCCCGATCACCTCCAGGCCGACCAGGCCGAAGATCGCGCCGAGCGCCGAGGACGCGAAGCCGACCCCGATGAACGGGAGCAGGTTCGGCAGCAGTTCGGTGCCGATGATCTCCAGGTCGCGGGCCTTGCTCACCCGGGCCAGGTCGACGTACGGGCGGGAGCGCAGGCTCAGCACCTGCGAGCGGATCGTCTTCGCCGCGAACGGCCAGCTGAAGATCGAGATCATCACCCCGACCCGGAAGAGGCTCACGTTCTTCGCGTACGCCGAGAGCGCGATCAGCAGCGGGAACGTCGGGATCACCAGCAGGATCCCGGTGAACGTCGAGAGCACCCCGTCGACCCAGCCGCCCTTGTAGCCGGCCACGAACGCGACGATCACGCCGACCACGGTCGAGATCACGCCGGCGATCGCACCGATCTGCAGTGACACGGACATCGCGCTGACCACCATCGCCAGCACGTCCCGGCCGAACTGGTCGGTGCCCAGGATGTGATCCCCCGACGGCACCAGCCACTTCTCGTATGCCGCCAGCTCGAGCGGGTCGTGTCCGTTGCCGATGGCATGCACGATCAACGGGCTGAACAAAGCGAGCAGCACCATCAGCGCCAGGATCACCAGTCCCGTAGCCAATCGCCTGCTGTCCCGGACGGTACGTAGTACGGCTGTCAGCACTCGCATCGTCATCACTTCCAGTACTTGACGCGTGGGTCGAGCAGGGGCAGGAGGAGGTCCAGGAGAAGTACGGCGGTCAGCACCGAGAAGATCGCCATGTCCGTCACACCGAGGATCGTGTTGAAGTCCAACTGCTGGATCGCGGTGACCAGAGTGGTCCCGAGTCCCGGGTAGTTGAACAGTTGCTCGACCAGCACGTTGCCGTTGAAGATGAAGCCGAGCGAGATCCCGAAGGCGGTCACCTGCGGCAGGTAGCAGTTCCGCAACGCGTAGCGGGTGAGGATCCGCCATGGCTTCAGGCCCTTCGCCTCGGCGTACGTGAGGTAGTCCTCGCCGAGCACCGGGACCATCAGCATCCGCGTCGACAGGATCCAGCCGAAGGCGCCGATCACCACGATCGACAGGCCCGGCAATAACCCGTACTTCAGCACGCTGCCGATGAAGTCGAGGCTGAGGCCCGGACTGATGTTCGAGTCGTACGCCGATCGCGCGGGCAGCATCCCGAGGGTGTACGCGAAGATGTAGACCAGGATCAGCGCGACGAAGAAGAACGGAACGTGCGAGAGCGCGATCGACAGGTTCGTGATGATCGCCGACCCGGCCTTCCCGCGCCGCCAGCCGGCGACCGCGCCGATGATGATCCCGAGCACCCAGGCCAGTACCGCCGAGATGCCCAGCAAACCGATTGTCCAGGGCAACGAATGCAGGATCACGTTCTGCGCGGGGGTCGGGTAGTTGATCAGCGACGGCCCGAGATCCCCGTGCAGGATCAGTTTGTTCATGTACTTCAGGTACTGGGTGAAGATGTTGCCGTCGAGCCCGAACTCGTGCTGGTACCGGGCGATCACCTCGGTGCTGGCCTGCTGGTTGTAGATGTAGTTCTGTTGCAGGGTCTGGATCAGCGTCCGGACCGGGTCACCGGGGATCAGCCGGAAGAAGAAGAACGCGACGGTCAGCGCGCCCCACAACTCGACCAGGTACAACCCGAACCGGCGCAAGGCGTACGCCGCCAGCGGATGCCGCGACAGCCAGGCGCGCAGCCCACTACGGGCTGCGCTCTTGGCGGTGATTTCGACGGCCTCGGCTGGCGGGGCCGTCGCGGTCACGCCGGGCCCTTCTGTCCGGTGGCTTTCAGCTTGCCGAGAACGAAGACGAAGTGCGGCCACCAGTTCAGCGGGACCTGGTACAGGTCGTCGTCGGTCGGCCAGCCGGTCCAGAAGGTGGTGTTGAAGTACGACGGGTAGCCGGTCTGGATGGTCGGGATCAATGGCAGCTTCTGGAAGTAGATCTCCAGGGCCTGATCCAGCAGCGGCTTGGCCTCGGCGCTGGTCGGGTCGAGCTGGGCGAGCTTCGCCGACAGCTCGTCCATCTTCGGGTCCCGGAACCGCGACTTGTTCTTGTCGACGGCGTTGACGCCGACCTTCTTGGCCTTGCTGCTCTCCCAGTCGGTGTACATCTGCTCGGGATCGAAGGCCGCACCGGCCCATTGGGAGTCGATGTCGTACTCACCGCGCTGGAACTTCTCGTCATGCACCGAACCGCTCAGGCTGCGCAGTGTGGTCGGCACGCCGGCCTTGTTCAGCTCGGTCTTCAGCAGGTTCCCGATCGCGTACTCCTGCCCGTCGACCGGCGACGGCGTGATCATCTCCAGGCTGATCGCCTTGCCCTGGTACATCCGCTTGCCGCCGGCGCCCTTGGGCGCGATCTCGTCGAGCAGCTTGACGGCCTTGTCCGGCGCGAACTCGAACTTGTACTTCGCGGCCAGCTCGTCGTTCTTCCACTTGTCGTTGCTCGGATAGTCCGCCCACAGGTACTGCGCGGGCGGCACCTTGACCGGCCAGATGTTGTTGCCGATCTTCTCCCGGTCGATCAGGTAGTTGATCGCCCAGTGCATCTTCGCCTCGGCCATCACGCCGCGGGCCGGATCGTTGTTCAGCCAGAAGACCCGCGGGTTCGGGTCGTGGAACTGGGTGGTGACCAGGCTCGGGTAGCCGGTGTTGCGCAGTTGCTTGGCGTGCTGCTCGTCGATCGAGCCGACGTCGAACTCGGCCCGCTCGAACGCCAGCGACGCCGAGTCCAACTGCTTGGCGGTGCTCTGGAAGATCACGTACTTCGGCGCCGGGTCGAGCTTGTCTTTGTTCCAGTAGTCCGGATTCCGTTCCCAGACGAACATCTTCTGGCTCTGGATCGCCTGCTTCAGCACGTAGGGACCGCTCGCGATCGGCGGATTCGCCCGGTACTTCGTCGGGTCCTGACCCTTCCAGACATGCTCTGGCATGACCGAGTACTGCGGGCCGGCGATGGCCGCGATGAACCCGTAGTGCAGCCGTGGGGTGGCCTTCGTCATCTTGATCACGGCGGTCTGCGGGTCCGGGGTCTCGACTGTCTTCACGAACTCGGACAGGTCGCCACCGCCGCCGAGGAGATCCTTGCGGTCCCGCAGCAGTTCGACGGTGAACTTGAAGTCGGCCGAGGTGAGCGGTTGCCCGTCGCTCCACTTGGCCTTCGGATCGAAGTTGAACGTCAGCTCCGTGAACGAGTCGTTGTACTTGTAGCCGGTGCAGAGCCAGTTGACCAGCTCGCCGGTCGCCAGGTTGAGCAGGAACATCGGCTCCTGCGCGAGCGTCTCCAGGCCGGCGGCGTGCGCCATGCCGTTCGGGATGAACGGGTTCCAGCTGTTGAAGACCGTGTACTCCACCTGGGCGATAGTCACCGTCTGGTCGCGCGGCGTCGGAATGTTCGCCTTGCCGATCTGGACCGACTTGGTCGCGGCGGGCTTGTTGGCCGGCTTGTCGGAGTACGACCCCTTGCCTGAACACGCGGCCAGGAAGGCGGTCAGAGCGGCGGCACCGCCTCCGATCGCGGTCCGGCGGGTGACCTGATGGCGGAGGACGTCTGTTACGTCTTCGAATTGCGGGCGCGGCGCATCGTTCACGATGGTTCCCTTCAGCTCACCAGCTGTCATCCGGCGGTTACGTTCTGGAAACATTTCCTCGGACTATAAATACCGATGACAACGTTGGCAAGGCTCTGGCTCTAACGCTGCAACGGAAGTACTCACCGTGCTGATCAGTGCAAACACCAACCACTGACAACGATGGTTCGCGCTCCGTAGTTGGCGGCCCGCCTGAGCTCTCACCCGCCTCGTCACACGGTGTGCAGGAGGTTTTTGGCTACGCCGCGAGGGCGGTGACCAGACTGGGTTCTTCATTGGGGGAAGTCGCATGACGAGTACGGCTGTGGATTTCGAGGCGATCAAGGACAAGCAGCGGGCCGGTCGGGCAGGTGTTCGAGACGGTCTCGAAGTGGGCGCCGCCACCCGCGGGTGTCCGGCCGGGCACCTTGTGGGGTACCGAGGAGCATCTCGCCGAGCTGTTCGGGGACCGGTCGAGTGGGTGACGCTGACGAAGCGTGACTTCGTCTTCCGGTGCCGCTCCGCGGAGCACTTCTCCGAGCGGTTCGGGCAGTTCTACGGACCGATCACCAAACTCACGGGAACGCTCTCCGAGGAAGATCGCGCCCAGTTCGCGGCCCAGC
The DNA here is from genome assembly GCF_014217565.1 of Kribbella qitaiheensis. Taxonomy (NCBI): domain Bacteria; kingdom Bacillati; phylum Actinomycetota; class Actinomycetes; order Propionibacteriales; family Kribbellaceae; genus Kribbella; species Kribbella qitaiheensis. Next base: position 262,473 of record NZ_CP043661.1, on the reverse strand, counting down.
TCGCCGACGTACCGCTGCAGTCGACGACGGCGCCGACCAGACGCTGGCGGCGCATGCCGAGTACCTCGGGGAGGGGGGCGATGACGAGCATCCGGCTGATGGGGCCGCCGGTGATCGAGCCGGGTCAGGGGCCGGCCCGGGTGCCGCGGAGGCGGAAGACGTGGGCGTTGCGCGCGTATCTCCTGGCCCGCTTCGGTTTCACGACCGTTGCTGAGGCTGGAGAGCAACTCCGCGACGGTCTGCCGCTGCGCGCCGAGCTCTCCGTCACTGCGTTTCTCGCCCGCAAGAGGCATGAACGCGTCGCGACTGTGGGCTGCCAACCACAATGGCAGGGCCTGGCAGGTCGCCTTAGCGCTCAGGCGAATTCGTCTGGTGGCCGGATGCGGTGGTGCCGCGGTGGGTGACGTGGAGCCTGAACCCGTACCGGGTGATCCATTCCATGGTGTCGGCGTCAAGGCGCGTGGCAGTCCAGCCTCCATGCGTCTTGATCCGATGGCTCAGCCGCCCCAGCGGCGCCAGGTTGGCTGTGTTCGTCTGCTTCGGCGGTCCGTCCTTGCGGTAGGGCTTGATGTGGTCGAGATCGGTGTTGATCCCGGTCTCGGCGGACCCGTACGGGAACAACTCAACCGGATGGGTCAGCTTCACGCGCTCCCGGATCCGGTGCGGGATCTCGTAGGCGTCGGCGCTGACGGTGTCGTCGTTGAGGTCGATCACCGGCTGCACCACGACCTGGTCATGCCCAAGCAGCTCACCAAGCCGTGCCACAGACACCGGCCCGAACCCTTCAACGCGGGCGACTCCTTCATCGGCGAGCAGGGTCGCGTCGGCGATGTGCGCGTACAACAACGTCCGGGCCGGCCCACGCCGGCCGGTGGAGCCGATGCCGTCGCGATAGGCGGCCTGCTTGATCGCCGCCAACTTCCCCGCGAGTTCCCGGCGCGCGGCGGCACCCATCCCCGGGCCAGGCTTGGCAGCCTGGTCCGGTTCGTCTCCGAGCCCAGCACCCAGATCGAGACCAGAATCCAAGCCCGGGTCGGGCGGAGCACCGGTCCGTGGACCGGGACCTGGCACTGGACCGGGCAGTGGGCTCAACGCACGGACAGGGCCAAGCGGCTGAGGCACAAGGGCAGCGGCCGGTGTCCAGTCATCGAGCGGATGACCGGCGATGCTGGGATGCGGCGAATCCCGGTCGGCATCGGCATCGGGCTCTTCACCGATACCCCAATCCCAGTCCTTGTGCCTAGCGACTGCCGAATCACTGGCGATGTCGGCGCCCACCGCGGTCTCGGACTCGGACACCGTCGCGGGGTCCGTGGCCGTCGCGGTTGCAACCGCGAACCCGGACTCGAATCCGAATCCGAATCCGAATCCGGACACCGTCGCCGCCTCGGGCACGGTCGGGGCCGCGGAGTCCGTCGCGGACGCCGTCGCCGTTGCGATTGCAATCGCGGACTCGGATTCCGGCTCGGGCGCGGGTTCCGACTCGGGTGCGGTCGCGGGCTCGGGCGCGGGTTCCGACTCGGGTGCGGTCGCGGGCTCGGGCGCGGGTTCCGACTCGGGTGCGGTCGCGGGCTCGGGCACGGTCTCGAGCCCCGTTGCAGTCGCCTGCTCGGGAGCAGTGGAAGGGCCGGCGGGGCCGGCGTTGGTGAGGTGCTGGGCTACCTGGAGGAGTTGGTGGGCGAAGGCGGGGTCGGCGAGGATGCCGATCGCCTTCGCGCGGCGCTGGTTCAACGGGTCGGTGTCACCGAGAGCGGCCAGAGCGCCAGCGACCTCGCGGACGGTCGCGTTGAAACGGATCACGTCACCAGTCGACGCCCGGACGACAACATCGTGGTGCCGTGCTCGTCGGTCCGGCCGGGCCACACACCCCGCTCACGGGCCCTCCGCTCCGCCTCGGCCCGGGCCCCGACCGGGTCGACCTGCCAGAAGACGGCCTTGACGATGTTGGCCAGGCGCAGTGGCGTCAACCCGTCGAAGATGTCCGCGACCCGCTCGTCAACAATCGCCGCACCCTCCTCGGGCAACCCTGTACAGGCCTTGGCGATCTGCAACGCCTTCCACGCCTCACCATGACCAGCCCTGACCTGCGCCCACGTCAACGGCAGCCGGTGCCGCAACGCCAGAGCCTGCCCGATGAACAACGCGGCCGACACCTTGCTACGACCGGTCACCGCACCAAACTCGGCCGGCGCGAACTCCGCCACCCCCGGACACCCCTGACCGCCGTACACCTTGCCCCGCTCACCACCAGGCGGCGCCTCGACATGACCGGGAATCACAGCAGGGTCAGGATGAAGATCAGCGAAATGCTGCGCATGCTCGATCAAATCGACATCGATCCGGGTGCGCTCCTCCTGCAAACGCGCCGCCGCAGCAAGCGTCGCCTTCGCACTGAGATCATCCAGATTCGAGTCGAACATGTGTTCGACTCTACGCACCGGATGACCTCCGCTACAAATCGGCAGGCAACCCTGTTTCCCCAATTTTACAAGGGAAAACACAACAAAGCTCAGCGGTGGAGGTGCCTGACGGCAAACAGACAACACGGCGTTACTGGCACCTGGGCAATGAGGCCGACAAAGGCGAGCTCTGCCCGCCAAACAACCAGACGAATCAGCCGTCTGTGCGGAGGCTCTGGAGGCGGTCGAGGATGGTCTGGACGAGCGACGACCGGCTCGTGTCGGTGCTCCAATTGCGGCTGAGGTCCGGGTTCTGCAGCGGGGCGGCGAGTTCGTCGCGCTCGGCCGGGCTGAGCGACGACACCATCAGGCTGGCGACAGCGGGCGCGTGGAACTGCTCGAACGCCGATGCGGAAGTGGCGATCCCCTTCAGCACCGAGGCAGGTCGGCCAAGCTCAGATCGCCTTCCATCAGGGCCGGTGCCATGATCCGGCCGCCCTCGGTACCGGGATCGTCGGCCGCGCTTCATCGGTGGTGATCTTCTGGGTCTGGCTCCGAAGGCCGGACTCGCCGGCTGGTGCTCCGAGAGTCTCGTGTGCATCCGGCCCTGTAAAGGTCCAGGCACCGAGGAGACCGATCGGTGCTACTCGGTGCTGTCGGTGCCGCGGTCGAAGGCTGCGTCGACGAGGAGTTCGGAGGCGCGGGGCGGGTCGCTGAGGATGGCGAGGATGACGTGTCGTTGGTCCCAGCGACCGGAGGCCCAGGCGAGAGCCTTCGCCAGGCCGTCGAACGTTGCGGCATGTGGTTCGCCGTCTTCGCTGACCCACCAGGAGACCTCGACGCCGTCGACGGTGAGCTCCTCGTGTTCCCACCAAAGTTCAGGCGTCCGCGGCACGAGTTCGCGAACGATCGCCGGTACGTCGGCCGCTGTTCCCGGGGCGTCGATCTTGCCCTCGGCAACTTCTTGTGCCATCGGGAGGTCGAGCAGATCACCCAGGCCGTCTGCCACTACACCCCGGGCCACGACGAAACCACCGAGGTCTGTGCGCTGCAGCCACATCGGTGCGTCCGCGACGACGGCCTCGCCGGCGGCGACGATCGCAGTACTGGCACCGCCACCGACCGACTCGTCGCGCTGTTCCGCAGTGGTTGGGCGGGCGCTTTCGCCGGTGAGGACTCGGATCTCGGTCGGGGGGTCCGGGGCGTAGACCGTGAGTTGGCCGAGGTGGTTCCAGAGTCGTAGGAGCGCGCTCTCTGTGATCTCTCGGGCGGGATCCGCCATCCGGGTAAGGATTTGCGCGACGCCGTCGGCCTCGAGATCGCCGACCTCGCGGACCAGGCCGATCGCGGTCCGGATCTCGGGATCCAACCGTGCCGTCCAGTCGGGTGCCTCGTCCAGGTACGCCGCGAGCACCGGATCAGCGTCAGGATCCGCTCGCCCGGCCAGCGGTTCGCCGTCGGGGAGGAGAAGGTGTTCCCGGATCCACCAGGCCGAGTACGACGGTCCGCCGGCGGGCCGGTCGTCCGGACCAACCACCCGGACCGTTTCCACCAAGGCTCGCCGGAGCTCGGGCGACGCGCCGATCAACTCGAGGACCTCGGGCCAGGCGTCGTCCACGACCCAGTCGAGGTCGCGGATCGCGGCCAGCTCCCCCACCGTCGCCCCGAACCTCGAGCCGCCGGGCGCGACGTCGTACGCCCAGTCCTCGATCCCGTCCAGGTCGGCCAGTGCCTCGGGCAGGTCATCGAGGGCGACGTCCGAAGCAGCCACGATCCCGAGTGAGTTGAGTACGCCGATCGCTTCGAGGGCAGGGATTCCGAAGCGATCAACAATCTCGGTAGAGATCGGCGCGACCTCTTCGTCATCGAGCACGGACGCCGCGGGCGATCCCGGAATCACCAGTGCGTTCGCGGGGACCAGCTCGCCGTCGGCGTCTCGCAGTACGAGGTCGGACAGCCACCACAGACCTTCTGCCTGGGACGCGTCGGCGGCAACCACGGTCAGTACGGCGTTGGCGATGACCTCGGGATCATCGGCCTCACCGGAATGCTCGACCGCAACTCGTACGGCGCTGTCCTCCAGCAACGCGCGCGGCGTCGTGGAGAGCGCTCCCAGCCGTTCCAGCGTTCCGTGTACGGCGTCCGGATGCACCACTCGTACGCCGTACTCGCCGAAGACAGCCAGTACGTCGGCCGCCAACTCGTGGCCGGGCAGGAGCAGGCCACGGACGCCACGAACAAGCCGACCGTCCGCCAGCGGAACCGGCAGAGTCCCGAGAGACTCGCGCAGCAACGCGTCCGTCACCATCTCGGAGAGCGCTCCATAGATTTCCCGCCACCACTCCGGCGATTGCGTCTCGGCCACCGAACCGAGTTGGTCGACCAGGTCGGCGAGTTCGAGCCGCCGGACGCCGAGCGCATCCAGTGCGGTCCGATCCTGACGGGGAGAGGCGATCAGACCCGGCACGAGCGGAGCCATGACAGAGTTGAACGCGTCGTCCGAGCCGTCGATAGCCACCCCGTCGCCCGGCCGCAGCAGCGATCCGTCTTCGACCGAGCGGACCAACGGAGTCGTCGGCAGGGCGGCCAGAATCGCCTCTCGCAGCGCACGGTCGAGCCCGCCGGCCGCCAGCCCGACGGGCACCAACGGCAGCACGTTGGCGTCTTCCTCAGCACGGATCCGCAGCAGTTCGGCGTACGCCGTCGCCGCTTCGTGAACGAGTCGATCGGTCAACGGCCCCGCGGCAACATGCCGCCGGGAGGGATCGAGCGGAAAGGTTGCCAACAGCAACGCCGGTAGGGACAACGGCTCGTCAGTAGGCGTCGGGGCGTGCACCACCGAAGGCACCTCCCCCAGCGGATCACGCGGCAACGCCCAGAGCACGGACCAGTGCGGCCGCCAGCGCTCCTCGGTCGGCCGATCCGCGAGCAAGCGCTCTCTGTCGTTCTCGTCGAAGCTCCCGCCGGCCCGCCGCACGTACCACCGCGACTCGGCGTCGGCGAGCACCCGCACCGCCCCATCGAGATCGATCTCGATCCGCTCCAGGCCGGGGAGCGCCAGCAGCAAGGCGTCATCAGCCTCGCCGAGCAACCGTCGTACGAGCTCGGCCGCGGCTTCGTCCCGCAGCGGCAAGATCACTGCGGTGTCGTAGCCCTCGGGAGGTTCTCCGTCGGCCTCGAACGGCAGCCGGAGTACGGGCACCTGACCATCACGACGCCGTACTTCGTCCACCAGTCCCGGCGACCCTACGCCCGCCTCGGCGACCGCAGCAGCACTGTCCGCGCGCGAGAACCGGACGCCACCGGTCCGCGACAGGATCACCGGCTCGTCTGTCACCGCGAGCACCGCCGAGAACCCGACCCCGAACCGGCCGACGCTGGCATCCGCATCGTCGCGCTTGGCCGACGCCCGCAACGTCGCGAGCGACTCGACTCCTTCGGCGGACAACGGCGTACCGGTGTTCGAGACGACCAAGGTTCCCTCGTGGAAGGAGAAGTGCACCCGCCCCGGCACGCCCGCCCGGGCGGCGGCATCGGCTGCGTTCTGGGCCAGCTCGATCACCACCCGGTCGAGGTAGCCGCCGAGCGCGAGGTCCTCCTCGGCGTTCGCGTCCTCCCGGAACCGCACCGGTCCGGCCCGCCCAGGCGGTCAGCACTCGTTCACGAATCGCGGCGGTACCGAAGTGGTCGATCACCCGAGGAGTATGCCTGGGTGGCTGCCCGATCACCCGGGCGGTGCCCTCCGGCCCGGATTACTGTGGCGAGGTGGACTTTCAAGATGTGGTGCGACGGCGGCAGATGGTCCGGAGCTGACGGATGGGACTTCCTGCTGACGGACATGTGCACAGCCAGTTCTCGTGGGACGCGAATCAAGGTGCGATGGAGGAAACCTGCGCGCGGGCGATGGAGCTCGGGCTGCCGGCGGTCTCGTTCACCGAGCATGTGGACTTCACGCCGTTCCGGGCCGGATTCCTCGCGGAGAAGTTCGCGGACCTGGTCACCGACGGGATCCTGAACGCGCCCGTCCTCGATGTCGCGGGATATCTGGAGTCGGTGGAGCGCTGCCGGGCGAAGTACCCGGAGCTGCGGATCCTGACCGGGATGGAGGTCGGGCAGCCTCACCTGCATGTGACCGAGGTCGCCGGACTCCTTGCCCAGGGCACCTTCGAGCGGGTGATCGGTTCGCTGCACTGCCTGCTCGACGGTGACGAGTACGCCGAGCCCTGGGAGCTGTTTCCGCACCGGCCTGCCGACGAGGTCTTCCGCGCGTACCTGGCGGAGATCCCGCGGATGGTGAGAGGCTCGGATGCCTTCGAGGTGTTCACCCACGTCGACTATCCCGTCCGCTCCTGGCCCGGCGGCAGCGAGGCCTTCAGGCCGACCGATTTCGAGGACGAACTTCGCCACGCCCTCAGCGCGCTGGCCGCCGGAGAGCGCGTTCTGGAGATCAACACCCGGATCCCGCTCCACCCGACGATCCTCAAATGGTGGCGGGAGGAAGGCGGCCGCCGCGTGACCTTCGGCAGCGACGCCCACCTCCCGGAAGCCCTCGGCCACGGCCTTGGAGAAGCCGCCACACTGGCCGAGTCGAACGGCTTCAGCCCCGGCAGCAAGCCCGAGGACCCCTGGATCGCCTCGAACTGACCACGTCTTGGAAGCCCGGCCAGGATGGGATGCCTGCACATCGTGACCGCACAGCGGCTATCTTCGGTGCGGTGATCTCACCTGGCAGTCGCTATGTCGCTTTGGGCAGTTCGTTCGCTGCCGGTTCCGGAGTCAAGCCACGGCTCGACAAGGCTTCGGGCCGGTCGCAGCGCAACTACGCGCACCTGGTGGCCGAGGCGTTGGAGCTGGATCTCGTCGACGTCACGTACTCCGGGGCGACGACCGCGAACGTCCTGTCCGAATCGCAGAACGACGCACCGCCGCAGCTCGGTGCCATCGGCCCCGAGACGGAACTGGTCACGGTGACGATCGGCGGCAACGACCTCGACTACATCGGCACCTTCATCCGCGGCAGCCTGATGAACACGCTGGCCCGGCCGGTCGGCCTGATCGCCAAGCGGCTCGGCAACCGGATCCGGGCCCGCGTCAGCTATCTGAAGGATCAGAGCGAGTACGACGCTGCCGCCGACTCGCTGACCGAGATCGCGACCCAGATCAGGAAGAGCGCTCCCCGCAGCCGGATCCTGCTCGTCGACTACCTCACGCTGGTCGGACCGGGCACCCGGCCGCGACTCGACGTACCGCTCAACGAGGAGCAACTGCCGAGTGTCGTGATGATGGCCGAAGGTCTGGCCGCCGCATTCGCGAAGGCTGCGGAGAGGACCGATGCCGAGTTGATTACCGCATCGAGCGCGAGCCTCGACCACGCGGTCGGCTCCCCCGAGCCATGGACCACCGGCTTCCGCTTCGTCCCCTTCGGCGGCGTCCCGTACCACCCGAACGAGGCCGGCATGCGAGCGGTCGCCGACCTCATCGTCAACCACCTGCGAGCAAATCCCTGAGCGCCACAACCAGTGTTGACGAGAAGCCTGAACGCCTAGCTGGAAGAGCTCTGGGTCAGCTTTGGGGCGTGTAGACGTACGGCGTGGTGGTGGTGGTGACCGCCAGGAATCCGAGCCGCTGCAGGATCGGCGAACTGTCGTCCGAGGCATCGACCTGGAGGTACCTGTAGCCGAGTTCCACCGCCCGGGCGGCGCGCACCGCGACCAGCGCCTTGTAGATCCCCTTGCCCCGCCACTCGGCCAGGGTGGAACCGCCCCACAGCCCGGTGAAGTCCGTGCCCTTCTTGTAAACGGCCCACGCGGCGGACACGACCTCGCCGCCGGCTTCCGCGACGAAGATGTCCGTCAGACCGGTGGCGTGGCGCCGGATCAGGTCGTCGGTGAGCCAGGACCAGTCCTGGTCCCAGACCATCGACTCCATTGCCGCGATCCGCGCGAAGCCGGACTCCTCAGCCGTACGCCGGATGGTGACGCCGTCGACCTGGTCGCGCCCGCTCAGCCGCTCGACGATGTCCGCGCTCTCGGCGATGACCACCGTCTCGCGCTCCTCGGCAACGAACCCGGCGGCCGTCAACCGGTCGATCAGGTCGGCGGGCAGATCGTGACCCCGCGTCTTCCACTCCACCGGCTGGTTCTTCTCCGCGAAGTAGTCCCGCTGCCGTGCGATCAACGCGTCCAGATCGTCGACGCCCTCGAGAGAGCGGTAACTCACGAAGCCACGGTTCGGATACTCGACCCGGATCACCGGTCCGTCGGTGCTGGTCGGCACGTCGGCCGCCTCGCTGCCGCCCCGCAGTTGATCGTCGTACGCCGCCAGTAGGACAGCCGCTTTGTTCGTCGTATCAGTCACCGAACGACTCTGACACGACCCGGGGTGCAGCCGCGGGCTTCCCGGCCGACCGCGAGTGCCTGGTCACGGAGCGCCTGAACAGGTTCACCACCTGGCGGGTGATCCGGGTCCGGCGTTGCTGTGCAGCTCCGTCCGGAAGGGGGTTCACCTGGCGTCGCATGTCGTCGGCGACCGTCCTGCGCGCTACCAGCAGGTTCATCGGTTCCATCGGTCCGCTCTCCAGTCCCGGGCCCCCTGTCTGGGGCGCCTTCACCGGTAAGTCGGAGCCGACTGGTCGTTCTTGACATCAACTACTGAGCGCAACAAAGTCGTCGGCCGCTTCTGCATCCTCGGTCCGGTCGTCAGGACCTTTCGGTCGCCAGTACAAGGCGGCGGAGCAGGCCGATGAGTTGGTCCTGGTCCGCCCGGCCGAGCTCGCCGACCAGCTCCTCCTCGACGCGACTGATGTCGCCGATGCCCTGCTGCCAGATCTTCAGACCGGCGTCGGTGAGCATTGCGACCACTTTCCGGCGGTCGTCGCGGTCGTGCTCCCGCAGTACGTAGCCCTGCCGGACCAGTGCGTCCAGGCGGTTCGTCAGCGTTGCCGGCGAGAGGTTGAGTTGGGTCGCCAGCTGCCCCGGCGTCGCCTTGTACGGCGGACCGCCGCGGCGCAGCATGTGCAGCGTCTTGAACTCCCACCACTGCAGCCCATGGCCGGCCAGCACGGCGTCGCGACGCCGGTCCAGGTACTTCGCCAGCACGTGCAACCGAGTCGAGATGCCCTCCACCCGCAGATCCAGGTCTGGCAGTTCCCGAGCGGCCCACAGCTCGATGTGCTGGTCGATCGCATCCTTCATGCGCCGAAGTATTCGGCGCATGAAGCTTTGTTGTCAAACCTTTCGACATCAAAATACTCTGCCGAGATGACCCAGATCGCGCTCTCCGCCGTCCTCCGCTCCGCCGCCACCCTGATGCGATCCGGCCGCTGGGCCGACGCCACCCACCTCCTCGAAGCCGTTACCCCGGCCGATTCCGCCGAGAAGCTGGCCTTGGCCGCCGCGCGGGCCGAGGTCGCCGTCGACCAGGACTTCGCCCAGGTGGTGGACACCGCAGCACCCGCCCTGGAGCTCTTCGAAAAAGCACTCACCGAGTCCCCCGACGAGATCCACCGCTGGGACCTCGCCATGCTCACGCTCCGCAAGACCTACGGAAAGGCGCTCGCCCGCGAGCACACGATCGCCGACGGCGAGGGGCCGGGCGCCGACGGCGAGGGGCCGGGCGCCGAGGGCGAGGAGCCGGGCGCCGAACAGGGCGCTGCCGAGTTGGGCAAGGAGTTGGGGCTGCAAGCTGAAGCACTGCAGGCGACTGCGCCTGATGAGGCTCGTGCCGGGCATGCGGCGTTCTATGCGGGCGTGATCGCGGACAACCTTCAAGTGCTGCCCGACGAGGCATTCGCGCACTACACGGCCGCCTTCGAGCTCGGCAAGAGTTCCGGTGACAAGATGGTGATCTCGTTGGCGCTAAGACATCTCGGCGACCACGCCCACACAGCCGGCGACCTGAAGCTGGCCCGCGCGCACTGGGAACGCTCCACCGAACTTCGCCAGCAGATCGGTCACCTCCTCGGAGCCCTCGCCCAGCAGACCCTGCTCGCCGTGCTCACCCGCGACGAAGGCAACGCACTCGGCGCAGCCGCGCTCGCCACCGAGGTCAACCGCTGGTCCCGCCAAGCCGACCTCCCCTGGATCACCACCCAGTCCGCAACCCTCATCCCCGACCCTGCCGCGTGACTCTGATCCCTGGCCCGATGGGCTGAACCGGGCGGCCTGATCCGGCCGCCTGGCCCGGCCGCTTGATCCGGCCGCCTGGCCCGGCCGCCTGGCCCGGCCGCTTGATCCGGCCGTCTTGCCCGGGCGCCTGGGCTCAGCTGCTCGCACCTGCTCGGCTTCGCACGGGACTCAGGCGGACTCTCGGACTACCAGCTGGGGAGCGAAGATGACCGAGGTGGGTTGAATGGTGGGGTCCGCTATTCGGGCCAGCAGGAGGCGGGCCATTTCGGCGGACATCTTCTCGAGGGGCTGGGCGATCGTGGTGAGGCCTGGTTCGGACTGGCGGGCCGGGAGGCTGTCGTCGAAGCCGATCACCGCGACGTCGTCGGGGACCCGGCGGCCGTGGTCGTGGAGTACCTGGAGTGCCCCTTCGGCCATCAGGTCGTTGGCGACGAAGACACCGTCCAGGTCGGGGTGGTCGCGCAGCAGTCGCCTCATCGCGAGCTCGCCGCTCTCCCGGGTGAAGTTGCCGACAGCAACCGGTATGTAAGGCCACCCGTGCTGGGCCATCGCCTGCCGGAACCCCTTCTCACGGTCCTGCGCCGCCAGCACCGCCGGCGGCCCGGAGATGGTGGCGATCTTCCGGCAACCCCGGTCGACCAGCCGCTCGGCCGCCAGCGCGGCACCCTTGTCATGATCCAGATCCACGAAGCTGATCGGCGTCGGCCGACCCGGCCTGGCGAACAGCACCGCAGGCAGTCCCTCGGCAACGAACAACCCGGGCAGCGGATCGTCCGCATGCGTCGAGACCAGCAGCGCGCCGTCGGCACCACCCCGGCGTACTTAGGCAACAGCCTTGGCGCGCGCCTCGTCGGAATCGGCCAGCACCATCGAAGGATGGATCCCTTCATTACTGAGGTGTTTGACCACCCCACCGGCGATCCGCCCGAAGAACGGATCGCCGAACACCTGCTCGGCCGAGCCGTCCGACCCGGACAGCACCAGCGCGATCGAGCCGGTCTTGCCGTTCACCAGCGTCCGGGCTGCCTTGTTCGGCGTGTAGCCGGTCGTTTCGACGGCCTGCCGCACCTTCCGGATCATCTGGGCGTTGACCTTGTCGCTGCCGTTGATGACCCGGGACGCGGTCGCGCGCGAAACGCCGGCCACCGAGGCGACATCTTCCAAGGTGGGCTCGCGATTCGCAGGCTTCGTGCTCATGGCACCGGATCGTATCTCTGACAACACCGTCTCCCCTGTCGTTTGTCCACAGGCCCGGCGGCCGCTGCCACGACCGCCGGGCCCTGGCCCATTTCAGCGCCGGTAGATCCCGAATTCGTAGAGCGAGTAGCCGAAGCCGGTCCCGCGCTGGGTCCCGGTCAGCCGGACGTACCGCCCCGATCCGGTCAGCGCGAGATCGTCGACGTCACCGTTCCCGTCCGCGGTGGTGTAGACCTGCCGCCAGTTGTTGCCGTCGTCGGAGGCCTCGATCCGGTACGACCGCGCGAACGCGCCTTCCCAGATCAGCTGGACCCGGTCGAACGACTGCACCGACCCCAGATCCACCTGGATCCACTGCGGATCCGACCAGTCGCTGGCCCACCGGGTGGTGTTGTTCCCGTCCGTCACGTTCGACGGCGGGTACGGCGCGCCATTGCCGACCTGCTGGTACGACGAGGCCGTCACCGTCTTGCCCCGGGCGATATTGGTGCCCTCGACCGGAGGGGCAACGACCCGGAACGACCGGGTCTCGATCCCCACGTTGCCGTGACCGTCACGGACGTAGTCGTACAGCTTCCACACCCCGAGCCGCTGCGGCACGGTGACCGTGAACGGCCCGTTGCCACTGGACGGCGTACCCACCAGGGCACCGCTGCCGTCGATGTACTTGCCGCCCACCTTGAACTCGTGCGTCAACGCGTCCCCGTCAGGGTCGGTCACGTTGACGTTCACCGAGATGGTGCCGCCGGCCGGGACGTCCGTAGTACGGCTCAGCGTCATGTTGTTGATCACCGGTGCCGTGTTGCCGCCCTGCTGACCACCGAAGGCCTGCCGTACGGCGTACCACGACAGCCGCTTCTCGCCGGCCGGCGTGAGGTTGAACCAGACAGCCCCGAAGTCGTTCTCGGTGCCGTAGTGGAACAGCGTGGCGCCGAGTGCGACACCCGCGTGCCCGGTGATGCAGTTCCAGGCCTGCAGGTAGCCATTGCGCTTCTGGAGGTCCGTAGGCTCGTTCGGTACTCCGTTGGCGTCGTTCGGGACCTCCCACTCACCAGCCGGCCCGGCCTCGGTGACGATGTACGGCTTGGTGTAGCCGCCGTTGATCCAGTCCTGCTTGACATCGCAGATGTGCCCGTACGAGTTCACTGCGAGCAGGTCGAGGTCAGGCGTGTACTGCTTGAAGTACGGCCATGCGCCGGTCCAGGCGTCGGTCGAGGTGACCGGGTGGTTCGGGTCGATCGCGTGGATCGCCTTGGTCGCGTCGTTGACGAACTTGGCATACGCGATGCGCTGGTTCTCCAGCTCGGTGCCGGAGAAGCAGTTCTGCATGCCGAGCACCGACTCGTTGCCGACGTTCCAGAGCAGCACACCCTGGTTGTCCTTGTACTCCGTGGTCCAGCGCCGGATCTCGGCCAGCATGTTGGCCTTGTACGTCGCGTCGGTGACGTAGTTGACGCAGCCACCGCTACCGGGTCCACCACCAGGCTGGAGCCAGTAGCCGGCGATCACGCGCATGCCGTTCGCAGCCGCGGCATCGAAGAGCGGCTTGGAACCCGCGTCCGTCCCCCAGGTGCGGACGGTGTTGACGCCGATCGACTTCAGGTCGGGCAGGCGCTGGGCCGCCTCGTTCGCCGGCGGACCCCAGGTGAGGCCCTTGATCGTGAAGGGCGCGTTGTTCACCAGCAGCTGCCAGTTGCCCTGACTGCCCGCGACCCGCACGGTGCCGGTGCCCGGAGGCGGTCCGCTGCCACCGGGAGTGCCGTGGACTTCGAACTCCCACAGCGAATAGCCGTAGCCGCCGACGCGCTGAGTGCCGTAGAAGCGCACATAGCGACCGTTGCCGGTCACGTTGAGCGTCTCCGTACCTCCGTGGCCGGTGGTGGTGCTGTAGATCGGGTTCCAGTTCTGGGCGTTGCTCGACACCTCGATCCGGTAAGCCGTGGCGTACGCCGCCTCCCAGCGCAGCACGATCTGACTCACGTCCGCGGACGCGCCGAGGTCGACCTGGAGCCACTGGGGATCGCTGAAGGGCGTCGACCAGCGCGTGTTCAGATTGCCGTCCACTGCCGCGGAGGCCGGCGTACCGGCGCCTTCGTCGGCGGAGGAAGTCACCGGTTTGCCCTGTGAGAGCAGGGTTGCGGCCTGGGCGGGTCCGGCCAGGACGACGTTGCCGAGCAGGACGGTGGCGGCCGCGACCGTGGCCGCGATCGCCGAACGGACACGACGTCTGCGACTTCGGGGCTGCAGCCGGGCGTGTCTTATCAGGAAATTCATCGGGGTACTCCTCGCTGTGTGCATGAGGGGCGGTTCGGCACAGCGACCGGCACGGGACAGGGGTGGGTTGCCGGTGGCCGAGAGATCAGAGAGCGCTCTCTCGTGAGCTGATGGTTACGGCTGCGTTGCCTCCTTGTCAACGCCTCGTCACGCTCAGCCGGTTCCGGAACCGGGGCGCTCTTGACACCGGGCAGGGCCGGGATGAGGCTGTTCCAGAGAGCGCTCTCCCGCGATGTGTCCCACCGCGGGCCAGCCGCTGTAGTCGAAAGAAGATGGCCGCCGCCCCGCGGAATCCCTCGACAGGAGGAGCTCCGTGTTCAAGAAAAGGAAGAAAGTCCTGTCCGCCGGCGGCATCGCCGCCCTCACCCTGGCCGCGCTGCTGACAGCCGCGACCGGTAACTCCGCCCAGGCCGACAACCTGGTCACGCACCATGAGTTCCAGGTGAACTGCACGGTCCATCACCGCGCGACCAACGACCCGATCGTGTTCCCGAACATGCCGGGCGCCTCCCACGAACACAGCTTCGTGGGCAACACCAGCACGAACGCAGCGACCACGTTCGAGTCGCTGACCGCGACCGGACCGTACACGAACACCTGCCTCAATCCGGACGACAACTCGGCGTACTGGTGGCCGACCATGTTCCGGGGCGACCAGCCGATCATCCAGACCTGGGCGCAGACCATCTACTACAAGTCGGGCATCCTGCGGTACCAGGACGTCCGTCCGTTCCCGCCAGGCATCCGGTTCGTCGTCGGCAGCCCGGCCGCGACCCAGGAACAGTTCCGGACCGCACCCGGTGCCGTCGAGGGCTGGGAGTGCGGCAACACCACGCACAACTGGGACTTCCCGGCGAACTGCCCGGCCGGGACCCAGCTGAACGTCCGCTACCAGGCGCCGAGTTGCTGGGACGGTGTCCACCTGGACTCCGCCGATCACAAGAGCCACATGGCCTACCCGGTCAACCTCGTCTGTCCGGCCGACCACCCGGTCGCGCTGCCGATGCTCGAGTTCAAGATCGCGTTCCCCGCTGACGGCGACGAGAGCCAGATCCATCTGGCCAGCGGGCGCGGGTACTCCTGGCACTACGACTTCTTCAACGCCTGGGACCCGCAAACGCTGGCGGCGCTGGTGAGCCACTGCATCAACGGTGGCCTGCAGTGCAACTCGCGTGGCTTCGACCTCTACAAGCCCGACCGGGGTCAGGTCCTCGGCGACAACTACCGGCTGCCCGGGCGGCCGTAGTACGAGATGTCCTGTGGTGCTGGGCTTGAGCAGGGTCCAGCACCACAGGCACTCAACTCGACTCAGCTCGGCTCAGGAGGAGAACGCCGCGTCGAAGGACGCGGTCGGCGGGTCGAAGGCGAGGGTCTTGACGAACTGCAGGGCCTCGGCCGCACCGACCAGGCGGTCCATGCCGGCGTCTTCCCACTCGACCGAGATCGGGCCGGTGTAGCCGATCGTGTTGAGCATCCGGAAACACGCCTCCCACGGGACGTCGCCGTGGCCGGTGGAGACGAAGTCCCAGCCGCGCCGCGGGTCGCCCCAGGCCAGGTGCGAGCCCATCCGGCCGTTGCGGCCGTTGCCGACCTGACGCTTCGCGTCCTTGCAGTCGACGTGGTAGATCCGGTCCTTGAAGTCCCAGAGGAAGCCGACCGGGTCGAGGTCCTGCCAGACGAAATGGCTGGGGTCCCAGTTCAGGCCGAAGGCCTCGCGGTGCCCGATCGCCGCCAGCGTGGCGGTCGTCGACCAGTAGTCGTACGCGATCTCCGACGGGTGCACCTCGTGCGCGAACCGGACGCCGACCTCGTCGAAGACGTCCAGGATCGGGTTCCACCGATCGGCGAAGTCCTGGTAGCCGGCGTCGACCATCGACTGCGGTACCGGCGGGAACATCGCCACCGTCTTCCAGATCGACGATCCGGTGAAGCCGACGACGACATCCACCCCGAGCGCCCGGGCGGCCCGTGCGGTCGTGGCCATCTCCTCGGCGGCCCGCTGCCGAACGCCCTCGGCGTCCCCGTCGCCCCAGATGTGCGCGGGCAGGATCGCCTGGTGCCGCTGGTCGATCGGGTCGTCGCAGACCGCCTGGCCGAGCAGGTGGTTGGAGATCGTCCAGACCTTCAGGTTGTACTTCGCCAGGATGTCCAGCCGGTTCCGGACGTACGACTCGTCCTCGGCCGCCTTCCGGACGTCCAGATGATCACCCCAGCAGGCGATCTCCAGGCCTTCGTAGCCCCATTCGGACGCCAGCCGGGCCACCTCCTCGAACGGCAGGTCGGCCCACTGGCCCGTGAACAGGGTGATCGGTCGTGCCATGACGTCTACTCCTTCTCGTCTTCGGGTGTTCGGGTGTCCCCGGCGCCGCGACCGGAGCGCAGGCCCCGGCGCCGGGGACGAGGACCGGACGAGCCGGTCCCCCGCCGACCGTGCGAAACCGCTCTCCCGGGGTCCGGAGCGGGGCCGAACCACTCCGGTCCGTCGAGAGCTCCTGTACGCCTCTCCGCGTCGGACAGGATGCGGTTTCGCACGGCGACGGTCATCGGGTCAGATCCTCGCCAACAGGTCCTGACCCACAGCTGTCAGCAGCGTCCGGGCAGGTACGTCGCTGACCGTCGCCGCCTGGGCCAGGAACAGGTTCATGGCGACGATCGCCACGGCCCGATGGCCCCGGGTCTGCTGCTGTTCGGCCCGGGCGAGCTGCACCTTGAGGATCGTCGCTGTTGCCGATGGCAACGTCTTGGCGACCCGGTACCGCTCGACCAGCTTGGTGGCTTCGGCGTACGACACGGTGACCGTGAACGGAACGTTGGTCACCGCGGTGTTGCCGGCCTTGTCCTTCGTCGTGACGGCGAGCACGTGAGCGCCGAGCCCGAGTGCCACGCCGTCCAGCTTTCCGCCCGCGGGGACGGGCTTCCCGTCCACGGTCAGCGCTACCGAGGCCACTCCGGACAACGCGTCCGTCGCGGTCGCGGCCACTGTCGCCACGGAGGCCACCCCGAGCGTCCCGCCACTGGTCATCCCGGTGACGGTCGCCTTCGGCGCGCTCCGATCGAGCTTGACCGTCACGGACTCCGCCGGCGAGACGTTCCCGGCGGTGTCACTCGCCCGGACCTGCACGGTGTGCGTGCCCTCGGCCGACACGGTGATCGGAGCCGTGTACTCGGCCCAGTCCCCGTCGTCGATCTTCCGTTCCAGGTAGACCTGACCGGGCTGATCGTCCGTACCCATCGCCGTGGCGACCACCGCGTCGTTCCACCAGCCGCCGAGACCGGACGGCGTGCCCGGGTTCAGCGACAGATTGACCTGCGGCGCCACCGTGTCCTTGACCAGCTTGAAGTAGTCGAACTTCGCCGTCTTCGACGCGACCTGATCCACACCGAAGGCGTAGATCCCGAACTTGGCCGATCCGACGGCCGTGTTCGTCACGGCCGGCAAGGCGGTCCAGGCGAAGCCGTCGGCGGAGTACGAGCCGGTGAAGGTCGTCCCGCTCTTGGCCAGCCTCAGGTACCAGACGCCCTGGGTGGGTGCCGGTGAGGCGTTCGGAGCCGGCTCGACGATCGCGTTCGCGACCTCGCTGCGCAACTCGATCCCCCGGCTGACGGTGCCACCGGGTGCGTTGCTGGCAAGGAAGTCGAACTTCACGTAGTTCGCGTCATCGGCGTACAGCATCAGGCCCGCCTGCTGGTACGCCTCGTCGAAGGCCGACCCGTCCACCTTGGTCTCGATCGTCCAGTTGCCGTCGGGAGCCGGCTGCAGCAGCAGGTTCTTCGGGTTCGTGGCCGTGCCCTGGTAGATGTCGCCCTTGCCAGTGTCGATCTCGAGTTTGTCACCGGTCACCCGGTACGCCGTGGGGTCGGGCCGCACGCTCGCGGACCACCGGCAGGCGTCGAGCGTCGTACCGGTGAACTCGTCATCCGGTGTGGGCTGCTCGGCGGTGTCGTCCGGGGTGATGGTGAAGTAGTCGAACTGCGCGGTGATCGGCAATGCCTCGGTCCGGTTGGCCAGGCCGAAGAGACCGATCTTCGGGTTGGCGATCCCGGCCAGCTGCTTGGTCTCCGACATCTCCGTGAAGGTCGCACCGTCAGCGCTGTACGACGCCTTCAGGTTCACACCGTCACTGGTGAACCGCACCCAGACGGTGTCCGGGTAGTCCGCGCCGAGGTTGGCCGTGTTCGACGCCGCGACCTCGTTCGGTACCGCGTTCTCCTCGCGAATGAATTGGAAGACCCGGTCCGCGGCCGAGGAGGTGGTGTTCCGGCCCTGGATCACCATCTTGGCGTAGTTGTCGTCGTCGCCGTAGACGATCAACCCGGCCTGCTGGTAAGCGAGACGGGCCGGCAAGGTGAACTTCGTCGTCGCCTGCCAGGCGCCTGCCGGGAGCGACTGCAGCACGAGGTTCGGCGTACCGGTGTTGCCGGTTCCGTAGATGTCCGTCGCGGTCAGCGGCAGATTCAGGTTTCCGTTGCTGACGGCAAGTTCCTGGTTGCCTCTGACAATCGAGTTCCAGCGGGACGTGTTGACCGACGTACCGTCGAAGCCGTCCGATCGGCCGGTCAGGCAGGTCGGTGGAGCGGTTGCGTCCACCTTGACGCTGACACTCGCGCTACCGGCGGCACCGCGGGCGTCAGTCACCTTCACGGTCGCCATGTGGGTGCCGGCAATCGTGTAGGTGTGGCTCACGGAAGCGCCCGTGGCCGTGGCGCCGTCGCCGAAGCTCCAGACGTAGGACAGTGGCAGGTCACCCTCGGGATCGGTTGCCGCGGCCGTGAAGTCCACCTTCAGCGGCGCAGGTCCCTGGACTGTGGAGGCCGTCACAGTGACGGCCGGACGCTCGTTCTCGGTCACGCCCTTGCCGATGAACTTCACCCAGTTGACGTTCAGCTGGCCCGTCGTCTTCACGAAGTACAGCGGCCCACTGGCCAACGACGCGCCACTCACCGGTGCCGTGAAGTTGCCGTACGTCTGCCAGGCACCCGTCGGCGTGACCTGGATGGTCGCTATGACGGGGCCGTCCGTCGGCGAACCCTGCCGTACCTGCACGGTCGCACCCGCATCGGGCGAGGCCGCGCGCAGCTGGATCTGGTCGATCCCGGTCAGGTTGGTCGGCTTCCAGCCCCACCAGTCGCCGTCCTCGATGAACCCGATGTTCTTGCCGCCACCGGCCACGTCGCCGGTGTCCTCGACCTGTACGCCGGGAGTCGCGCCCGGCCCACCGGTCTCGTCGAAGAACTCCGCCTCGCGCGTCTTCGGCTGCAGCTGGATCACCTTCTGCGTGGTGATCCGGCCCGAGCCCGGCGCGCCCTGGTCGGTGTACGTGACGGTGACGATGCCGAAGATGTTCGCCCCGACATGGCCCTCGTCGCCCGGCAGCGGGAAGGTCCCCTCGCACCCGTGGTACTGCTCGTACGGATGCGCGTGCTCGTCATGGCCGAGCCCCGGCTGGGTGATCACGTCGTTGCAGTCGATCGTGCCGTCCTCGGGATCCGTGACGGTCACCTTGTAGTGGATCGTGTCGCCGAAGTCGAAGAACCCGCCGTCGACCGGGCCGTCCACCGTGATCGTCGGCGCGGTGTTGCCGGCCGTGATCGTCTTGTTCGAGACGGCCGTCCGGCCATCGCTGTCGGTCACGGTCAGCCTGGCCGTGAACACTCCAGGAGTGGTGTAGATGTGCGACGGCTTCGCCTCGGTGCTGTCGGTCGTGCCATCACCGTCGAAGTCCCAGGCAAGGGTGATCGGCTGCCCGTCCGGATCTCGTGATCCGGCCGAGTCGAAGGCGACATCCAGTGGCACCGGGCCGGAGGTCTTGTCCGTCGTGAACTGGGCTATCGGCGCCCGATTCCCCTGTACATAGTCGATCCGGTAGATGCCGGAGTCAGCGTTGTTACCACCGAACCCGCTCCCCCACTCGATCACGTACAAGGCACCGTCTGGTCCGAACTGCAACGCATGCGGCCGGATGAAGTTCATCCCCTGCAGCATCCGGGAGACGTCCGCGACCTTGGTCCGGTCGTCGTTCAGTTGCACCGAGAACAACCGGCTGTCGTTCCAGTCGGCGAACACGGCCTTGCCGTCGAAGTACTCCGGCCACTTCCGGTCGGAGGTGCTGTCCGGGTTGAACTTGTACGCGCCACTCGTCATCGGTGCGCCACTGCCACCGACCTCCGGTACACCGGTACTCGACTTGCCCATCCACATGGTCGCGGGGATCGCGGCCGGCAGCTGGGTGATGCCCGTGTTGTTGGGCGAGTTGTTCACCGGCGCGTTGCAGTTGAACGTGGCGCCCGAAGTACCGGTGGCGAAGTCGAAGTCGTTGTACGGCGTGTTGTTGCCCACGCAGTACGGCCAGCCGTAGAAGCCGGGCTTCTCGAGGATGTTCCACTCCACCCGGCCGTCCGGGCCGCGAGTCGGCGAGGACTGACCAGCGTCCGGGCCGTAGTCGGCCACGAAGAGGTGGTTGGTGGTCGGGTCGATGCCGATCCGGAACGGGTTGCGGAAACCCATCGCGTAGATCTCGGGACGGGTCTTCGCCGTACCGGCCGCGAACAGGTTGCCCGACGGGACCGTGTAGGTGCCGTCCGCCTCCGGGTGGATCCGGAGCACCTTGCCGTTCAGCACGTTGCTGTTCGCCGCGCTGCGCTGGGAGTCCCAGGCCGAGCGGCCGCCGCGCTCGTCGAGCGGCGCGTAGCCGTCCGAGTCGAACGGGTTGCTGTTGTCGCCGGTGGCGACGAAAAGGTTGCCCTGGCCATCGAACTCGAGTGCGCCACCCGCGTGGCAACACTGTTCGCGCTGGGTGTCGATCCGCAGGACCTGTTTCTCACTGGCCAGATCGAGGGTGTCCCCGGTGAGCTTGAATCTGGACACCTTGTCGTAGGTATCGGATCCGGTCGGCGAGTAGTAGAGATAGATGAAGCCGTTGGTGGCGAACGCGGGGTCGAGCGCGATCCCGAGCAGGCCGAACTCCTGGCCGGTGTAGACGTCCAGGGTGGCCGCGGTGACGACGGTGCCGTTGGTCTTGACGATCTTCACGGCGCCGTTGCGGTCGATATAGAAGACCCGGCCGTCATCGGCGATCGACAGCTCCATCGGGTTGGAGGTGTTGTCGTCCAGCGTGACCTTCTCGTAGCCGGCATCCAGCGAGGCGCCACAGTCGGCCGGCTCCACGCCCGCCGCCGTCTTGATCCCGCCGAGCAGGTGCTCGCGGAACGCCGGATCGGAGTACGACTCGATCGTGTGGCCCATGCCGGTGTACCAGGCGCGGCCGCCGTCGTAGTCCTGGCACCACGCGATCGGGTGCTCGACGCCCATGTTCCCGCCCGTGTACGTCGACTCGTCGAGCGACGCGAGCACGTGAACTGCTCCGCGCGGATTGGTCCGGTAGTTGTACCACTCGTCGGTGCGTGGCCAGGTGGTCGGCAGATCCTTGGTGGACGGGTGCGCGTGGTCCTCGACCTTCACGGTCGCGTTCGGCGTACCGGCCGGGTGGCTGTCGAAGTACGCGCCGACGAGCTTGCCGTACCAGGGCCAGTCGTACTCCGTGTCCGAAGCCGAGTGGACGCCCGCATAGCCGCCGCCGTTGCGGATGTAGCGCTCGAACGCCGCCTGCTGGTCCGCGTTCAGCACGTCACCGGTGGTGGACAGCCAGATGACGACCTCGTACTTCGCCAGCTCGGTGTCGTTGAACATCGCCGCGTCCTCGGTCGCGGTGACGGTGAAGTTGTTGCCGGCGGCGAGGTCCTTGATCGCCTGGATCCCGGCCGGGATCGCGTCGTGCCGGAAGCCGGCGGTCTTGCTGAAGATCAGCGCGTTGAAGGTCTCGTCCCCGTGCCCGGGATGGGCCTGCGCGGGAAGTGTCGCTGACAAGGGGATCGCCAACGCGGCGATCAGGGCGAGCACGAGGGCACGGATGAGCGTTCCGTGCCGGCGTAGCTGGATCATGGGGTTGCTCCTCATGGGTCGGATAAGGCGCGCGCTCCATCTGTGCCCGGTGCCGGAGCACCGGGCGGGTTCCAGGGCGGGTCCCTGGATCTTTCGGCCCTGGTAGTGCCAGTTCAGCTACTGCGGTTCCCGTGCTCTGCCCTGCGCGGGAGAACTGCTCAGCGAACGCCGAGCAGGTGGTCCATCGCCAGTTGGTCGAGATACTCGAAGCCGAGGCCACGTTCGGCCAGTGCGTCCGGGTCATAAGTCGCCTTGCGCAACTCGTCCAGCGTTTCGCCGTCGGCAAGAGTCGGTACTGCGAGGTCGGTGACCCGGGCCGCGGTGAGCGCCTTCACAACTTCTGGATCGGCGCGGAAGGCCTGGACCTTCTCGCGGAGGATCAGGTAGTTGCGCATGCAGCCGCGAGCCGTCTCCCAGACGCCGTCCAGGTCCTCGGTGCGCGGCGGCTTGTAGTCGAAGTGCACATAGCCGTCGTAACCCGGCCGGGCCTCGGACCCGAGCAGGGTGTCGACGGTCCAGAACGCCTCACGGAGATTGCCGGCGCCGAACCGCAGATCCTGGTCGAACCGCGGACCGTGCTGCCCGTTGAGGTCGATGTGGAACAGCTTGCCGTGCCACAGCGCCTGGGCGATGCCGTGCGCGTAGTTCAGGCCGGCCATCTGCTCGTGCCCAACCTCGGGGTTGATCCCGACCAGGTCTGGATCGGCGAGGTCGTTGATGAAAGAGATCGCGTGCCCGATGGTCGGCAGCAGGATGTCGCCGCGGGGCTCGTTCGGCTTCGGCTCGATCGCGAACCGCAGGTCGTAGCCCTGTTCGCGGACGTACGCCGTCAGCAGGTCCATCGACTCCTTGTACCGGTCCAGCGCGGACCGGACGTCCTTGGAGCCACCTGACTCGGCGCCTTCCCGGCCGCCCCACAGCACATAGGTCTTCGCGCCGAGCTCGGCAGCCAGGTCCACGTTTCGCAGGACCTTCGCCAGCGCGTACCGGCGTACGTCGCGGTCGTTGGCTGTCAGGCCACCGTCCTTGAAGACAGGGTGGGCGAACAGGTTCGTGGTGGCCATCTCGACCACCAGGCCGGTGTCGCTGAGGGCCTTGGTGAAGCGCTCCAGCGTCTGCTGCCGCTTGGCGTCGTCAGGCACCAGGTCGTCGTCGTGGAACGAGATCGCGGCGGCGCCCAGCTCGGCCAGCTTCTCGACCGCGAGCACCGGGTCGAGCGGGGCGCGGACCGCGGTACCGAAGACGTCGACGCCCTCCCAGCCCACGGTCCACAGTCCGAACGAGAATTTGTCGTCCTTGGTCGGTGTATATGAATTCATCCAGGAATCTCCTGCCATTGTCGGGAGGCCGAGCTGTCCTCGACCGCCGCCAGCACCCGTTGCACCTGCAGCCCGTCGGCGAACGACGGGGACGGGTCGGTACCTTCGGCGATCGCGGTGATCAGATCGACCACTTGATGGGTGAAGCCGTGTTCGTACCCGAGCAGGTGCCCGGGCGGCCACCAGGCCGCGACGTACGGGTGGACCGGCTCGGTCGCGAGGATCCGGCGGAAGCCGGCTGTATCGGCCGGCTCCGTCGCGTCGTAGTAGTGCAGCAGGTTCATGTCCTCGAAATCGAAGGCCAGACTGCCCCTACTGCCGTTGATCTCGATCCGGATCGCGTTCTTCCGGCCGGTCGCGAAGCGGGTCGCCTCGAAGACACCGAGCGCCCCTTCGCCGAACCGGGCCAGGAAGATCGCGGCGTCGTCGACGGTGACCGGGCCGCGCTCGGCGCCCGCAGTACCGGCCAGGCCGCTGTGTTCCGCGGCGACCGGACGTTCCTTCACGAAGGTCTCCAGCTGACCGCTCACCTCGGTGATCCGGTCGCCGGTGATGTACTGCGTCAGGTCGACGATGTGCGCGCCGATGTCGCCGAGCGCGCCCGAACCGGCCTTCTCCTTGTCCAGTCGCCAGGACAACGGCGCCTCGGGATCGGCGATCCAGTCCTGCAGGTACTGCGCGCGCACGTGCCGGATGGTGCCGATCTTGCCCTCGGCAACCAGCTTCCGGGCCAGCCCGATCGCGGGCACGCGCCGGTAGGTGAACCCGACCATCGACCTGATCCCCCGCGCGGACGCCCTCGCCGCCGCGGCCGCCATCGCCTCGGCCTCGGCGACCGTGTTGGCGAGCGGCTTCTCGCAGAGGACGTGCTTCCCGGCCTCGAGCGCGGCGATCGCGATCTCGGCGTGGCTGTCCCCCGGCGTACAGACGTCGACCAGCTGGATGTCGTCGCGGCCGAGCAACTTGCGCCAGTCGGTCTCCGTCTCGGTCCAGCCGAGCTTGGTCGCGGCGGCTTGCACCGCTTCCGCGTTACGACCGCACAGGACGTTCAGGTCGGGGTGCAGCGGCAGGTCGAAGAAACGCGGCGCGTTCCGCCAGGCCTGCGAGTGGGCGGCGCCCATGAAGGCGTACCCGATCAGGCCGATGCCCAGGTTCGTCATACCGGTAGTTCTCCTTGTCAGCTCTCGAAGGCGGTCGGCAGGTACTGGTCTCTCCCAGCGCCTTCCTTCCCTTCAGCTTTCAAATGCAGTCGGCAGGTACTGGTCGACGTTGTCCTTGGTGACGACGGGTGCGTACAGCTGGACCTGACGCGGGACCTCGACCTCCACCAGGTCGCCGAGGGCCTTCTTCTGGACCAGCAGCCGAGCCAGTCGGACACCGTCAGCGCCTTGCGTCGACGGGTAGATGACGGTGGCGCGCATGAGCGTGTTGCCGGCCTTGATGTCGCGCATCACGTTCGCCGAACCGGCGCCACCGACGACGAAGAACTCCTTGCGACCGGAGTTCTTGATCGCGGCCATCACGCCGACACCCTGGTCGTCGTCGTGGTTCCAGATCGCGTCGATCTTCGGAGCGGCCTGCAGCAGGTTCGCCGCCGCCTTCTCGCCGGACTCGACAGTGAACTCGGCCGCGACCCGGTTGCTGACCTTCAGCCCACAGTCGGCCAGCGCCTCCTTGAACCCGGTACTGCGGGCCTGGGTGAGCGGCAGCGAGTCGATCCCGGCGATCTCGGCGATCACCGCGTCCTTCTTGCCCTTTAGCTGCTCGCAGACGTAGGTGCCGGCGGAGACGCCCATGCCGTGGTTGTCGCCGAGGACGGTGGTCCGGGCGGCGAACGAGTTGTCGAACTCGCGGTCGACGTTGATCACCGTGATGCCGGCCTGCATCGCTTTCGTCGCCACCGCGGTCAGCGCCGCGCCGTCGAAGGGCAGCAGCACGATCGCGTCCACCTTCTGGTTGATGAACGTCTCCACCTGGCTGATCTGCAGGTTGACGTCGTTGGTGCCCTCGGCAACGACCAGCTCGACGTCGGGGTACTTGGCCGCCTCGGCCTTCGTCGCCTTGGTGATCGCACCCATCCAGCCGTGGTCGGCCGCCGGAGCGGAGAACCCGATCTTGACCTTCTTGCCGGGCGCGTCGTTGGCCACCGCGGCGGCCTTCGACCCGGTGTCGGTCGACTTCTCGGCCTCGGGGGTGTTGCTGGTACAGGCGATCAGCGCCATCGAACTCAGGCCGGCCAGGCCGGCGGTGATCAGTAGTCGGGCGGGACGTGCGGACATCTTGTC
This sequence comes from Kribbella qitaiheensis, assembly GCF_014217565.1. NCBI lineage: Bacteria > Bacillati > Actinomycetota > Actinomycetes > Propionibacteriales > Kribbellaceae > Kribbella > Kribbella qitaiheensis. The sequence continues at coordinate 236,934 of NZ_CP043661.1, read as the reverse complement.
CTCCAAAGAGATGCTTTACCTACAGGGGTTCTTGCGACTGCTCAGACCTAGGGCGCGGCGCACTTACTGACCCCCACCCCACCACCCCGGTCAGGTGGCTCGGGCGGCCAGGCGTTGCTGGAGGAGGACCGCGATCACGATAATCAGGCCCTTCGCCACCGACTGGGCGGAGATGCTCAGGTTGTTCAGGGTGAAGACGTTGTTCAAGGTGGTGAAGATCAGTACGCCGATCACGGTGCCGACGATCGTGCCGCGGCCGCCGGACAGCAAGGTGCCGCCGATCACCACCGCCGCGATCGCGTCCAGCTCGTACAGCTGTCCGTGGGTGGCGCTGCCGGTCGTCGTACGGGCCATCAGCATCACCGCGGCGATCCCGCAGCACAGCCCGGCCAGGACGTAGAGCGCGACAGTGTGACGCTGCACCTTGATGCCGGCAAGCCGGGCCGCCTCGGCGTTGCCGCCGACGGCGAACGTCCGGCGGCCGAAGGTGGTCCGGTTGAGCAGCACCCAGCCGGCCGCGGCGACCAGGAGGAACATCCAGACCAGCACCGGTACGCCGATCAGCGATCCGCCGAAGAAGTCGACGAACGGGTTGACCGTGATGATCTGGGTCTTCCGGTCGGAGATGATCTCCGCCAGTCCGCGCGCTCCGGCCAGCATCGCCAGGGTCGCGATGAACGGGACTATCTTGCCGTAGGCAACCAGTAACCCGTTGACCAGACCGCAGGCCGCGCCGACCAGCAGCGCGGTACTGACCATGAAGATCCAGCCGTAGTCGGCACCCAGTTGCTGGGTGGCCAGCGTGGTCGCCCAGACGGAGGCGAGTGCGACCATCGCACCGACCGACAGGTCGATCCCGCCGCCGGTGATCACGAACGTCATCCCGATGCTGACCACGCCGATGACGGCGGCCAGGCGCAGGATGGTGAGCACATTGGCCCCACTGGCGAACCGGTCCCCACCGGTCGCGACGCCGACGATACAGAGCACCACGAGGGCGATCACCAGGCCGAGGTTCCGGCCGACTCCACCTCTCAACAGACTGCCCGCCATGCCCGCGCCGCGGTTGACGGTCGTCCCGGGCGCCTGCGTCACAGTCGCCTGCGTCGATGCTGTCCGGTCCGCCGGCTGGTCCGGCTGGTCCGGCTGGTCCGTCACCGGGGGTCGTGCGACTTCCTCACTCATCACACGGCACTTCCTTCCATCACCAGATCCAGGACCCGGTGCTCGTCGATTTCCTGCGCGGGTCCGCTGTGGACGGCCCGCCCCTCCCGCATCACCACGACCCGGTCCGCCAGACCGAGCACCTCTTCGACCTCGCTGGAGACCAGCACGATCGCTACCCCGTTGGCGGCCAGCTTGCGTACGAGCGCGTAGATCTCGGATCGCGCTCCCACGTCGACTCCCCGGGTCGGTTCGTCGAGCAGCAGCACGCGACAATCGCGTAGCAACCAGCGGGCCAGGACGACCTTCTGCTGATTGCCGCCGGACAGGTTGCGGACTGGATGGTCCACCCCGGCCGGTCGTACGTCGAGTGCCCTGGTCAGCTCCTCAGCGGCTTCGCGCTCGGCCCTACTGTTCAGGAAGCCCATGCTGGCGAACCGGCCGAGCGTGGAGACGGTGATGTTCTTGTAGACCGCCTCGTCGAGCAGCAACGCCTGGCTCTTCCGCTCCTCCGGCGCCAACCCGACCCCAGCCCGTACTGCGCTCTGCACGCGACCCGGCCTGAGCTCTTTGCCGTCGACCCGTACGACGCCGGTCGCCGCCCGGCGCGCGCCGTACACGGTCTCCAGTACTTCGGACCGGCCCGAGCCGACCAGGCCTGCGAGTCCGAGGATCTCCCCCGCTCGCACCGAGACAGCGATCTCCGCGAACTCTCCGGGGCGGGACAGGTTCTCCACCTCGAGGACCACGGGTGCGGTGCTGGGGATCTCGACGCGGGGCGGGAAGACGTACTCGATCGAGCGGCCGGTCATCAGCCGGATCAGTTCGGCGGTCGGGGTCTCGCGCGCGTCGAGGCCGGTCGCGACGGTCGCGCCGTCCTTCAGCACGGTCACCCGGTCGCCGATCGCGCGGATCTCCTCGAGCCGGTGCGAGATGTAGATGACCGCGACACCGCGGGCGGTGAGGCCGCGGATCACCCGGAAGAGGTTCGCCACCTCCTCGGAGTCGAGCACGGCCGACGGCTCGTCCATCACGATCAGCTGGGCGTCGCGGGAGAGCGCTCTTGCCATGCTCACGACTTGCTGACCGGCGGCACTCAGGAGCCCGACCGGGCGGCCCGGTGGGATCTCGCCGTGGCCGAGGCCAGTGAGGAGTTCGCGAGCCCTGGCCGTTGTCTCGTGCCGCCGGGTCAGGCCGAACCTCGCCGGTTCGTGGCCGAGGAACACGTTCTCCGCGACGGTGAGATCCGGAACCAGGTCGAGTTCCTGGTAGATCGCTGCGATCCCGAGCTGGATGGAGTCCGTCGGGCTGTTCAGCGACACCTCGTTGCCGTCGACGTGGATGGTGCCGGCGTCGGGCTGGTGCGCGCCGGTCAGGACCCGGATCAGCGTCGACTTCCCGGCGCCGTTCTGGCCGAGCAGGCAATGCACCTCCCCACGCCGTACGTCGAGATCCACGCCATCGAGCGCCCGTACGCCGGGGAACTCCTTGACGATCCCCGCCATCCGCAACAACTCGTCTGTCGTATCCGTACTCATCGCCCCACCCATTGCGCCACTCCTCGTCCCACTCCGATCGGTCACTGCGTCACCGCGGTCGTCGCGCTGTCCCTCGTCATCGCGCCGGCCTTTGTCATTGGGCTGTCCCCGTTGATTCGCGGCCGACGAGGGTCGGGTCCAGGAAGACCTGGTCCAGGGAGATCTGGGCGCCGCCGCGGACCGCCGCGGTGAAACCGAGGTCCGACTGGATCACCCGGCAGCCGCCGCCCTCGGGCGCGATCACGCGATCCCGGATCGCCACCTCCAGCGGATTCTTCAGCCACGGGCCGAGGACCGCGAAGTATCCACCGAGCACCAGGACGTCCGGGTTCAGGATGTTGACCAGGATCGCGCCACCGATCCCGAGCCAGCTGCCGACATCGGCCAGCGCCTTGAGCGTCCGCTTGTCCCCTGCGTCGGCCCGACTGGTGATCTCCGCGAGTCGTTGCTCCACATCGAGCGACGGGTCCCGCACCGGGTCGTCCGGATCCGTTGCCTTGTTCAACAAAGCCGTCAGCCCGACGACCGTCTCCCAGCAGCCCGTCCGGCCGCAGCCGCAGGTCCCGCCGGCCGGTGCGACCGGCATGTGCCCGACCTCGCCGCTGAACCCGCGTCCGCCCCGCAACAGATGTCCACCGGTGACCATGCCGCCACCGACACCGACGGCGCCGGTGAGCAACACCAGATCCTGGATCTTGTCTTCCGGCCCGATCTGCATCTCGGCGTACGCCGCGAGTGCGGCCAGGTTCGCCTCGTTGTCGACCCGCAGCGGGTACGCCGGATGGCCGAGCCGGTCGCGCATCGCCTCGACGACGGGGACCTCCGCCCAGCCCAGGTTCGGCGCCAGCTTGAGTGCACCGGTCGCGCTCTGCACCAGACCAGGCACCGCCAAAGTGACCCCGGCCGTCTGTCCGCCGCGCAAATCCACCGCCGCGACGGCATGGAGGATCAGCTTGGCCAACTCGTCCATCGTCGTACCGGGGTCGAGGTGCGCGACGTCCAGCGGCAACCGGCGCTCGATCACGGTCTCGCCGCTCAGGTCGAGCGCGGTGACGGCCAGGTAGTCGACGTTGATCTCGGCGCCGACTCCACAGACCCCGCTGCCGTCGAGCTCGACCAGCTGGCCGGGACGACCGAGGGCACCGCGTTCGGACTCGGCAAGACCTTCGCGGAGGAGGCCGCGTTCGACGAGTTCGGCGACCAGGCTACTCACGGTCGCCTTGTTCAGACCGGTGTCGGCGGCGATCCGGGCGCGAGAGCGCGATCCCATCTCTCGCACGTGCCGGAGCACCACGGACAGGTTGTTCCGCCGGAGTGAGACGTGATCGGCAGCGACCACACCGCGGCCCGGACGACTTCCCTCGGTCAATGTCATGCGGACCCCACCCCTTCTCCCCCGACAGGAGAAAACGGCATCTGTGATGCCAGTCACAGACTTTGTCTGTTGAGCCAACAAACTAAGTAGCGGGGTGGTCCACGTCAAGATGTTGCGAGGAAGTTTCTTCGGATCAACGCCAGATCACCCCGGAGCGGACGAGATCGCGCTTTCCGGCGTACAGGAACGATCCTTGAGAGCAAGTGCTCATGATCTTGCAAGGTTCCGTCGAGGTTTTGCAGCGAAGTCTTGCGCGTCGAAGGACCCGTTTGTACGCTCACGCCACTCTCCGCAGTCCTGCCCGCCCCACAGGAGCCTGCACATGTCACTCACCAGACGCACTTTCCTGGCCGCATCAGCGGCCACCGCCGCCGCCGGAGCCACCGTCGGCAGCACTCTTTCCGTCAGACCCGGGTCGGTGTGCAGGGCATGTACATCTCGATGTTCGACGAGTTCAACGAGGGCAACCAGATCGCCAAGACCCCCGAGAGTTCGGCCTGGATCCCCACCGGGTCAGGGATTCGCGCTCTCAACGAGGACGGCACGGCTTGCTCGTCCGACTACTACCTGAGGCTGACGAATGACGGCGGCCGGATGCTCAAAGGGCAGATCGCGGTCACCGCGACCAGGCCGACACAGCCGATGCCCAGCCAGGGCGCCGGCAGCGTGACCTTCTTCGAGCACGTGGACTACCTCGGTGCGACTGGACAATCGCTTGCCAAAGGCAACTACACTCGAGCCCAGTTACAGGCGGCCGGCGTACAGGACAATTGGGCGCCGTCGGTGCGGGTTCCGGCCGACTGGTCGGTGACGATCTTTGCCGAGGACAACTTCTCCGGACAGAGCTGGACCAGGACGGCGGACACGCCGAACTTCACCACCATCACCCCGAACGCGAACGACCAGCTGACCTCGTGCCGCATCCAGTAACCGCTCTCTGACGCAGGTTGGTCCGTTCCGGCGGACCAACCTCTCAGAATGTCCTGAAGCTCAGAGCAGTTCGAGGCTGTCGGTGGCGAGGGTGATGACGGCGCCGTCGAGGTGCAGGCGGCAGGCGATCGCGTGCCCGGCGCACGTCATCAACGCCGGCCCTGCGGCGTCCACGACCCGGTAGGCGACAGGCTGCGTGCAGCGCTCGATCACGCCCTCGTACTCGCGGTGGCAGCCGAGGACGTGACAGGTGACCACGTCACCAACGTTCATCAAGGTGAGGCCGTGGTCCGGGCAGTCACCCCAGGTGACGCCGCAGCTCTGACCTTCGTTCGCGGCAAGGCGGATCAGGTTGCCGGCCGTCATCTCCAGCTCGTTCGCCGCCTCCCGGAAGGTGTCGGCGGCCTCGTCGAGATCGCGCCGGAACTGACGCGAGGCAACGGACTCCGGCATACCCCGGGCCGCGGCCTGCAGATTCTGGGACAGCGCCATCGCCGCGACGGCGATCTCATCCACCTTCACCGGCGTATCCAGATCGCCGACCCGCTCCGGCCCGGTCGCCGCGGGCTGCCCGTTCTGCGGCGCCTGCACAGTCCGCCAAACCTGCGTGGACGGAGCCCCCGGCCCCCGCGGCCCGCTCTGGCCCGGCCCGCTCTGGCCCGGTCCGCTCTGGCCTGGCCCGCTCTGGCCTGGCCGATTCTGGCCATGTCCGTTCTGGCCTTGCTGCTGGTTCTGGGGCTGCTGGTCTTGAGGCCGCTGGCCCTGTCGACCCTGGCCCTGCGCCTGCTCGCCCGGCGCCTGCCGGCCCTGGGCCTGCTGGTTCAGCGGCTGGCGACCGTTCTGCGGCTGCTGACCGTTCTGCGGCTGCTGACCGTTCTGCGAGCCGTGCTGCTGCCGAGCGCCCTGCGAACCCTCCGCGGCCTGACCGCTGCCGCCCTGCCCATTGCTGCCCTGCCCATTGCTGCCCTGCCCGTCACTGCCCTGACCGTTGCCACCATGACCGTTCTGCCCGGTGTACCCGTTAGCGTCCGGGACAGTACTCCCGGTGACGGCCGCAGCCTCCCAACCCGGTTCGTCAACACGCTCCGAACCGGTCCGGTGGTTCGCCCGCTTGGCTTTCGCCATTCGCCTGCCCCCTGGTGACGTATCTCCCCCGACGGCCGATCGTGCCATGCCCGCGGGGGGTGCGGCCAGAGCAAATCGACGAGGTTCACGCACGGCTCCTGTCACCTTGCGCAGAGCAACAGATCCGCGGCTGTCGACGCCCCCAGCGCCCGCTCACCGTCACAACTCCCGTCGAGTTTCCACCCATAGGTTCCCGCGTCCCTCCCTCCGCAATCACAGCCGGGAAATTCCATACGCCCCCTTAACACTCCCCCCACCCACCGTCACCACCTCACTCCCCCCAGCAGCCAACCCCAACCTCAGACGCCTTCAGATGCTGCACCTGAGGTGGTGCAGGAACTGGTTCTGGGACGAGTTCAGGTGGTGGGGGTGAGGGGCTCCCCACCTTAGATCCAGTCAGCCAGGTACCAATGGGGTATGACTGAACCGGTTTCGAGCCAGGCAGCAGCATCACGCCGGCGGATGTCGCCGCTGTACGCAGCGGGATTCACCACCGCGTTCGGCGCGCACGCGGTCGCTGCCAACCTCGGCGGCTTCTCCGACGACGCGGTCAGATCGCTGCTGACGCTAGGCGTGCTGCTGGCCCTGTACGACGGCGCAGAGGTCGTGTTGAAGCCGGTGTTCGGCACCATCGCCGACCGGGTCGGCGCTCGCCCCGTGCTCTTGGCCGGCCTGGTCGGCTTCGCCTTGGCGTCGGGGTTGTACGTGCTCGCCGACAGTCCAGGCTGGCTGTGGGCAGCCCGCCTCGGCCAGGGCGCGGCGGCGTCGGCGTTCTCACCAGCGGCCTCGGCATTGGTCGCCAGACTGAACCCGGCCGCCAAGCACGGCCGCGCTTTCGGCAGCTATGGGTTCTACAAGAGCATCGGCTACACCCTCGGCCCGCTGCTCGGTGGCGCCTTGGTGTGGCTGGGTGGGTTCCGCCTGCTGTTCGCGGTGATGACTGTCCTCGGTCTGCTGGTTGCGGCCTGGGCATTGGTGGCCGTGCCGGCAATTCCGCCGCTGCCACGCAAGCGGCAGACGGTGCTCGACCTGGCTCGCCGGGTCACCGATCCAGCGTTCCTGCGACCGACTGCCGCCCTGGCCGGCGCGACTGCGGCCCTGTCGGTGGGTGTCGGTTTTCTCCCGGTCACTGGGGCGGCGACAGGTCTGGGGACGATCGCAACCGGTGCGGCGGTCTCGGTGCTCGCCGCCACTGCCGCGCTGGTCCAGCCGTGGGCCGGGCGGGCCCTGGATGCCGGGCGCCTGACCGCTCGGATCGGTCTCGGCGGCGGCCTGGCGCTCGCGGCGGCCGGGCTGGGATGCGCGACCCTGCCGGGCGTTGCCGGGATTCTGCTCGCGGCGGTCCTGATCGGCGCAGGGACGGGCCTGATCACGCCAGTGGGGTTCGCTGCCCTTGCGGCCTCGACCCCGGAGGCTCGGCTCGGTCAGACGATGGGCACCGCGGAGCTGGGCCGCGAGCTCGGCGACGCCGGCGGACCGTTGCTGGTGGCAGGTATCGCCACCGCGGCGGCCTTGAACTACGGCTATGCCGCGTTGGCGATCCTGCTCGCTGCCGGACCTGTCGCCGCACTGATCGGCGTGCCCCTCCGTCGGCGTCACCGCGGCTCACAGGCCTGAGGTACCGGCTCGGCGCACGCCTGTCGGTTGAGGGCGGGGTGCGCTGACCATGTTGTCTTGTTCGAAAGGGTGGCTCCCCTCCCAGAAGCCGGTACCGCGCAGTGCGGGCGCCCAGGGCAACCAGCGCCCCCGCAGGACGGGGCCGTGGGCAACAGCTACTCGATTGTGGCGACTGCGCGTACCTCTACTACGCCGATCTCGGCGACCGGGTGCTTGGAGGCGATCTCGATCGCTTCGTCCAGGTCGCGGCACTCGAGCATGTCGTAGCCGCCCATCTGCTCCTTCGCTTCCGCGTACGGGCCGTCGGTGGTGATCACCTTGCCCGCCCGGCGACTGACGCCGACGCCCTCGGACGCGGGCCGGATCGCGTCACCGTGTAACCGGACGCCACGCTCTGTCATCTCTTCCACCCAGGCCACGGTCGCCGCGACCATCTCGGCCGGCACCTCGCCGGAGAAATCGACGTCCGGGCGGATCAACAGCATGTACTTCATGGTTCTCCTCGCCTTATAGCTCAATCCCGCCCGGTTCAGGCGGTCCGGCCGGGACGTCGGAGCGAAATTGCAGCTTTTGACAATCCAGCGGTCGGGAAAGTTGCTCCCACCCTCTGAGATACTCCTGCAACAAAGTCACTCTGAGACCCTTGGGGGGGTCCGTGCCCATCCGCCCAGTTCATCTGCTGCGCCTTGCTGTGCCCGCTGCTCTGGTAGCTGCCACCTTGGTCACCATCACCGGTTCGTCCGGCAACGCCGCTCAGCCGAAACCCGGCCCGTACGCCGTCAAGCCCACCTTCGCGCGCACCGCGAAGCCGGCCAAGGACGCGTACGCGCCCAACACGGTGCTCGTGAAGTTCAAGAAGACCGCGTCTGCCGCCGCGAAGTCCAGGGCACTCGGCAAGGTCAAGAGCCGGTCCTCGGCCGCCGTCGGTACCGACCTCGTCACGGTGACCAGCGACCAGGCAGCGCCGGACATGCTGAAGGCGCTCAAGGCCGACGCCAGCGTCGAGAAGGCGTCCCTGGACTACATCCGCACCGCGTCCGCCGTACCGAACGACACGTACTACGGCTCGGACCAGGCCGGCGCGATGTCGGCGATCCGGATGCCGCAGGCATGGGACCTGACCAAGACGGCAGGTGCGCAGACGGTCGCCGTACTGGACACCGGCATCGACGCCGGTCACCCGGATCTCGCGGGCCGGGTGCTGGCCGGGCGGAACGAGATCCAGCCCGGCACGACGCCGAACGACAACAACGGCCACGGCACGATGACGGCCGGCATCATCGGCGCGAACACCAACAACGGTGCCGGCGTCGCGGGTGTCGCCTGGAACGTCAAGATCCTCCCGGTCAAGGTGCTCGACTCGAGTGGCTCCGGCCCCGACTCGGTCATCATCGCCGGCATCAACTGGGCCGCGAACAACGGCGCCCGGGTGATCAACATGTCCCTCGGCGGCGACGGTGACGACAGCCTGCTGCACGACGCGGTCAAGGCCGCGGTCGCCAAGGGCGTCGTCGTCGTGGCGGCGGCCGGCAACACCGGCGTCAACGTGCCGCACTTCCCCGCGTCGTACCCCGAGGTCCTGTCGGTCGCCGCGACCGACAACAACGGCGCGCTGACCAGCTTCAGCACCCAGGGCGACTGGGTCGACATCGCGGCCCCCGGCTGGAACATCATCTCCACCGGCCCGCGCGGCCTGACCCCGGCGGGCTACCTGCCGTACTGGACCAACAGCGGCACGTCGTTCTCCGCCCCGATGGTCGCGGGCGTCGCGGCGCTGCTGCGGAACAAGTTCCCGAGCTATACGCCGGCCCAGATCATGGACCGCCTGAAGTCGACTGCCCGTGACGCAGGCCCGCGTGGTCTCGACCCGTTCTACGGCGCCGGCATCCTTGACGCCTACAACGCTCTCGGTGGCGCCTGGGCGCCCGAGTTCTGGAGCGCCGGACCGGACGGCAACGACGTACCGGCTCGCGCCACTGCCATCACCGGCAGCTCGATCACCGGCGCGACAGGCATCGAGGGCGACGTCGACTGGTACAAGATCACCAGCGCGGCAGCTCGCAGCGTGGCGATCAACGTCACCAGCCCGACCTACGACTGGTTGAACCGGGCTCAGAACTTCGCCCCTGTCGTGAAGGTGTACGACAAGGACCTCCAGCAGATCGGCGGCGATGAGGTCGCTTCCGAGCCGGAGAACCCGGAGCCGGTGACCGCCAGCGTCAACGTCAACCTGGTGGCCGGCGACAACTACATCTCGGTCCGCAACTACAACGGGTCGCGTGACAGCCGGGCCTACACCGTCTCGTACGCCGATTCGTCGGCCGGACCCGCGGCCTTCGACCACACCTGGGTGCAGAACTCGTCGGTGCCGGAGTACTCGACCGGTGTCGCTTTGAGCGTCAAGCCGGTCATCACCTCCGCGACCGACCTGTCGCCGGCCAGCGTCATCGACAGCACCGTCCGGCTGCTCAACGGCAAGACCGGCGCGGTTGTGCCGAGCACTGCCGAGTACGCGGCCGACACCAAGCAGATCACCATCACGCCGACGGCGGACCTGCTCGACAACACGCCGTACCGGATCTCGGTCAGTGGCGTGCAGGAGACCGGCGGTGCGACTGGCGAGAACTTCACCTCGGTGTTCCGCACGGTCGACAACGCTCCCGGAGCGGTCACCGGCTTCGACGCGACCGGCGCCTACACCACGGCCGCGCTGAGCTGGACCCTGCCGGGTCTGACCGACCTCGACCAGGTCGTCGTACGCGGCGCAGCCGGAACCACTCCGCCTGCGTCGCCGACTGCCGGCACCGCTTACGCTGCTGGCGCTACGACGTCCGGTACGGCGACCGGCCTGGCCAACGCGACCAGCTACGCCTTCAGCGCTTGGGTGAAGGACCGGAGCGGCAAGTACAGCGCCACTGCTGCCACCACTCAGCTGATCGGCAGCTCGACGTCGCTGACCGCCGACAAGTCGATCATCGACTTCGGTGGCGGCGTCACGCTGGGCGGCAAGGTCACCCGGATCGACACGCACGCGGCCCTGGCCGGCGTACCGATCTCGCTCTACGGCCGTGACAAGAACGGCACGGTATGGCGCGAGATCACCCGCAAGACCACGGCCGCAGACGGCACTTTCAGCGTCGTCGGCTACGCCCCCTCGGTCTCCACCGTGTTCGCCTGGGGCTACAACGGCTCAGCCGATCTGCTGGGCTCCCGCACCGGCAACTTCACCGTCGAGGTTCGTCCGACCATCACGTCGAACGTCTCCCCGGCCACGATCAAGCTCGGTGCCACGACCAACTTCTACGGCTACGTCCGCCCGCAGCACGCCGGCTCGCCGGTCTACCTGCAGCGCCTCAGTGGCTCGACCTGGTCAACCATCACCTCGACCAAGCTCAACACCACCGGCAACTACGCCTTCGCCATCAAGCCGACGGCCAAGGGCACCTACACCTACCGCGTCGTCTTCCAGGCCGACGCTGACCACGCGACGGCGGTCTCCCCCGCCAAGTCCTTCACGGTCAACTAACCCGTAGTACGAACGACCGGTCCTCGGCTACTTCGGTAGCCGGGGACCGGCTCGTTTGTGCATGCCTCTGGTCACGGTTCTTGGGCGAGTCTGGGCAGGGCCGACAGCAGGTGGCGCTTCTCGGTGGGGCTCAAGGGCGCGAGGAGGTCGTCTTCCATGGCGTGGATGTCGGTCTTGGCGGCGTGGAGGCGGGCCTTGCCGGCCGGAGTGAGGGTGACGGTGTGGGCGCGGCGGTCGGAGGGGTCGGGCTGGCGGGTCAGTAGGCCGTCGCGTTCCAGGTCGTCCAAGAGGGCGATCAGGCGGGACTTGTCGTAGCCGATGGACTTTGCCAGAGCCTGTTGCGTTTCCATCGGGCGGTCTGCCAGGCGCGAGAGAACGCTGTAAGCCCACATGGAGAGGCCGTGGGCGGTGAGGATGGGGCGCTCGGCGTCCATGACGCGGCGCATCACCTGAGCTAGCAGGGCTCCGAAGTCTTCGCGTTCCACTCGGTCATGGTAAACAGTAGCATATCGTACGCATTAGCATATGATCTACATATGCTTACTATTGCGGGCCGCGCCGAGACGCGGACGATCTCCATTGCTGCAACGCCGTCCGAGGTGTTCGACTTCGTCGCTGATGCGCGGAACCTGCCTCGCTGGGCACCTGGGTTCGCGCCCACCATCGAGCCCAGTGGTGATGAGTGGGTGGTGGACAACGGCACCGATCAACTGAGGCTCATCGTGCGTGGTTCGCGGGAGCACGGGACGGTCGACATTCTTCGCGCGCAGGACCACCGGGTCGGCGGGTTCACTCGGGTGCTGCCGAACGGGGACGGCAGCGAGTACCAGTTCACGATCTTCTTTCCTGCCGGCACCCCCGAAACGGCCGTCGCCGATCAACTGAAGATTATCGAGGACGAACTCCAAGCAGTGCGGAAGTTCTGCGAAGGCGACTCGCCGACTCAGGCCTAGTACGTCGTGGGTCCGAGGGTGAGGTCCTGCGGGGCCGAGGCATTGGGGGTTTCGCGGGACCGAGGTGCTGGGGGTTCACGGGACCGAGGTGCTGGGGGGTTCGCGGGACCGAGGTGCTGGGGGTTCACGGGACCGAGGTGCTGGGGGTTCACGGGACCGAGGTGCTGGGGGTTCACGGGACCGAGGTGCTGGGGGGTTCGCGGGACCGAGGTGCTGGGGGGTTCGCGGGACCGAGGTGCTGGGGGTTCACGGGGCGTAGGTCTGGATGGTGGAGTTGGCGGAGAGGTCTACGAGGGTGTGGGCGAGGGATCGGGCGTCTTCGATGATGTCGGGGAGGTTGACGGTGGTGAGGGTTCGGTTGCGGACTACCACGTCGCCGTCTACGAGGACGTGGACTACGTCGCTGGCGCGGGTGGAGTAGACGAGGCTCGCGCGGGGATCGTGGATCGGCTGGTGATGGGGAGCGGCGAGGTCGAGCAGGGCGATGTCGGCGCGGCGGCCTGGTTCGATGGCGCCGGTCAGGTGGGTGAGGCCGGCTGCGGTGGCACCGCCACGGGTGGCTAGGCGGAGGGTGTCCGAGACGGTCATCCACTCGGCTTCCTGTTCGCGTTGTTTCTGGGTGAGGGCGACGAGGCGGAGGGACTCCCAGACGTCGAGGGTGTTGTGGACGGCGGCTCCGTCCGTGCCGATGCCGATGGGGATGCCGATCGACTGGAGGGACTTGATGGGAGTGGTCGAGCCCATCGCGAGCTTGAGGTAGACCTTGGGGCAGCAGGCGATCGCCGTACGGTCGGCGAAGGGTTCCATCAGTGGCAGGTCCGAGTCGCGGATGCCGCAGCCGTGGGCGATGAGGGTGCCGGCTCCGAGTACGCCAGTTCGCGCGAGCACCTCGATCGGAGTGACGCCGAGGCGGTCGATCGACGATTGAGTTTGATCCTCGGTTTCGGCTGCGTGCAGGTGCATCCGGAATCCTTCGGCTCGCGCGACTTCCGCAGTACGGCGTAGGTCTTCGTCGGTAACCGTGTACGGCGCGTGCGGGCCGAGGCTGGCCGTGATGCGCGGAGGGCGGCCGTTCGCGACCGATAGACCTAGGGTGCGGATCTCGCGGGCTGCGGCGAACGCGGCGTCTCGTCCCTCTGTGCCGGTGGAAGAGAAAAAGGTGGGCGCCAGGTCCGCGCGGATGCCGGATTCCAGGGCCGCTTCGGCAATCTGGTCGGCGTGGGAGTAGTGGTCGACGAAAGTGGTGACCCCCGCAAGCAGCATTTCGGCACAGGCGAGACGCGCACCGACCTTCACGCGCTCAGGGGTGAGGTTAACCTCCATGGGCCAGATCTTGCGGTTGAACCAGTCGTCGATCGACATATCCTCGGCCGCGCCCCGCATCATCACCATCGGACTATGCGTATGCGAGTTGGTCAGCCCCGGCACGGCGAGCAGACCGGTCGCATCGAGCACCTCGACATCATCCGCCGACCGAGCGTCAGCGGAATCCAACAGGCCGTCGGGCTGCGCGCCGGTGGCGGTGATCGCAGTGATCGCGCCGTCCCGGATGTGGATGTCCTGCGCTTCGTCAACGCGGCACTCCCCCACCTCCGGGACCACCAGGACAGAACAGTTCCGGACCACCAGTTCCCGCATGCATCCTCCAGCTCGCACGTCGCACGTCGCACGTCGCTCCAGTCTCAGCCATCCGCGGTTCAGCCGAACTGGTGGATCGAGTGAGCAGGCCAACTGCACCCAGAAAGCTGATGCCGCCAGACTCGCAGCGTGCGACCTACCCGGCGGCGCCAACCATCGCGGGGCGGCTATCCGGTGTCGAGTGTTTCTGGGGCCCAGGGGTCGAAGTCGGCAGGGCGTTGCGCGGCTAGTGGTGGTGGGTCATTGACCAGCGAGAAGACGCGGACCGGGCGATGGGTCCGATTGGAGCGGCCTTGCCCCCAGAACGGGTCGTTGTCGGTTCCGGTGAATGAACTGGTCTCGGCTTCGGCACCCGGGGTGTGGCTGTGATTGCAGGAGTCGTCTTCGCAGGTGGTCGCTGCGACGCCGTCGTGTCCGCCAGAGGCGGTGTGCGCGTCCAGATCTGAGTTCGCGACCATGGTGGCTTGCCCGCTCCGGGCGGCGAATGTGCCCGGGCCGGTAAGCGCGCCAACATCAACGTCCGCGTCCAGCTCGACGTTCGTGTCCAGATCAGTGTTCGCGCGCGGGGCAGCACGCCCGCTTGGATTGGCGAGCCCGTCCGGGGTGGGCGCGTTCTTGTAGGGGTGGCCTTGTGGTGTCGACGGTCTGCCGAGTGGTTTGGTCAGGCGAGGTGCGGCGGCCCAGGTGGGGCGGGTGACGTGGACTTTGCCGTTGGTGATGGTGACGGTGTAGTGGCCAGCGTGCACACCTTTGTGGTCGGTGCCACAGAACAACGCCAGGTTGTCCAGCGAGGTAGGGCCGCCGTCGATCCAGTGGACGATGTGGTGGGCGTGGCAGTAGCGCGGGGGTAGTCCGCAGACGACGCAACCCTTGTCGCGTTTGTTCAAGGCCCGCCGGATTGCCTTGGTGACGAAGCGTTCTTCGCGGCCTACGTCGAGGGGTTCGGAGTTGGAGCCGAGGACGATGGGGATGATGCCGGCATCGCAGGCGAGGCAGCGGACCGCGGCGGCGGAGAGGTTGTCGCCGAATTGGAGGTTGCCGGTGGCGTCGCGGCCCATCGTTTTCAGGTCGGTGTAGTCGATGGTGACGGTGACGTGGGGCTTGACGCCGCCGTGGCTGGGGAGGTCGCCGGTGCCGGCGGCGATGGTGAGGACCTGGGTGAGGGCGTCTGCTTGGCGTTTGTCACGGGAGCGGCAGTCGAGTTCGCCGTCCATTTTGCGGGGTTTCGCGGCGGCTTCGATGAGGGTCTTGAGGAGTTCGGCGTTGGCGTTGGCGAGGTAGCCGGAGAATTTGACGCCGTGGTCGGCGTTGGTGAGGCGGAGGGATTCGCGCCGCTCAGCGGCTCCTTCGGCGGGTTCGGGGCCGTCGGTGTCGAGGATCTCCCGGATCCGCTGGCCGAACTTCTTCAGGTCAGCCGGCGCCAGGTGCCGGGCGGCTTCGACCATCTGTTCTTCGGCGACCCGCAGAGTCTCCACCGAGACCATCGCAGCTGCCGGGACGGCTTCAAGCGCGGACACGATCGCTTCGGCCTGCTCCGGATGCAGCAGCACCGGAAGGGCTTCCTCGTTGTCTCCACCAGCACCGGCACTACCGCCATTGCCGCTGGCGTCGGTGGCGTCGGTGGCGTCGGTGCCGGTAATGCTCGCGGCGTCGGCGGAGTGGATGGTGGCCTCGTGGTCGGCCGGTGTATACGGGTCGGGGAGGGCTGTGGTGACGGCTGGATACTTCGGGAGGGCTTTGGCCAGGGTGAGGTCCTGGCGGGTGGCGTACAGGTTGCGGCGGTACCTCGTGGACAAGAACCTGGCGGTGTCTTGGCCGGCGGCTTCTTTGGTGTAGCCGGTCTCGTCCAGGCGGGCGGTGACTTTCAGCCGGTAGGTCTCCAGCCGCGCGATCTCGGCATGCGCGACATCGAGAGCGGCGACTGCTTCTTCGCCGCTCATCGTGTACGCGGGCCGCGCATCCGCCAGGAGGTCCATACCCCAAACCCTAGACCCATCCACCGACAGTTTCCGAACCGAAAGACCCTTGTTTTCAAGGCGATTCTCGATCGTCAAGATCCGGCCATGTTGTCCACAAGGTCAGCCAGGTTGTGGATGGCAGCCGTTACTCAGCGGACGCCTCGGGGGCGGTATTGGATGCTGATTCTGGGGCCGGTGTGGGTGGTGGATTTGGGGATGGCGTGCTCCCAGGTGCGTTGGCAGGAGCCGCCCATGACGATGAGGTCGCCGTGGCCCAGCGGGTAGCGGATGGTTGAGGCGACTTTGCCGGTGGTGCTGCCGGGGCGGGGGCGGAGGGCGAGGACGCGGGGTTCGCCGACGGAGAGGATGGCGACCATGGTGTCTTCGCGGGCGCCGCGGCCGATCTTGTCGCCGTGCCAGGCGACGCTGTCCCGGCCGTCGCGGTAGTAGCAAAGGCCGGCGGTGCGGAACGGTTCGCCGAGCTCCTCCATATAGTGGTCGCTGAGCAGTTCCCGGGCCTCGTCAAGGACGGGCAGCGGGAGGTTGTCGCTCTCGCCGTAGAAGCACAACAGGCGCGGTACGTCGACCACCCGGTCGTACATCTGCCGCCGTTCCTCCCGCCAGGGCACCTCGACGGCAAGGCGATCGAAGACCTGATCGGCCCCCGCCAACCAACCGGGGAGCACGTCGATCCACGCGCCCTGACCCAATTCCGTTCGTTGCACCCCGTCGAGCGATCCCAGCTCGGGATCCTCGAACGCATCCAGCAACGAAGCCTGAAGCCCTCCAGCCATAACCACCACAGTACAGACGTTCGAACGCGTGTTCTAGTACGGATCCATTTCCGGCTCACCCGAGCGCCGACCCTCCGAGGTGTGAGGGTGTCGCAATGAGCGAGCGCATGCGGGTTGCAGCTGTGATTCAACGGGGCGACCGGGTTCTGATGGTGCGGGAGCGGGTTCAGACCGAGCCTGGCCGACACGACGGACCTGAATACTGGACCCTGCCCGGCGGAGGTATCGAGCCGGGTGAGGAGCCTGCGCTCGCTATGCGTCGAGAGGTCTTGGAAGAGGTCGGCCTCGAGGTGGTGGGAGCGCGGGAGGTCGCGCGGGTGCCCTACCCATCGGGGGTGACCACGGTATTCCGGGTCGAGGTCGCGGACGGGGAGCCGCGACTTGGTGTTGACGACCTCGACTGCGACTGCCCGCGGATGGTTGGTCTGGACTGGGTCGAGACACCTCCGCTGAAGAGTGAGCACGGCGGCTCTCCGGTGCCCTTGCTCATCTACTCGTGGTGAACGGGCGATCCGCCGGGTGAGTGATCTGTACCGGCGCGGTTCAGGCATCGACCGTCGCCTCGACGCGGTGGACGTGGCCGGCGCTGGCGACGTAGAAGGCGACCAAGCGGATGTCAGCCTCGGCGCAGACCGTGGTGACAGCTTCGGCCCACTCGTTGTCGATCGGAGGCCAGCTCTCGGGCCCCGGGCGGCCTAGCGCGAGGAGCAGGCCGATTCCGGGGCTGGCTCGGACGGCTGCGACGACCGGCTTGAGAACTGTGCGGCAGTCGTCCAGCTGGAGCTGGCCGAAACGGTCGCGCAACTCGATGTCGACACAGCCGTGGAAGCGGTTCTGTTCGTCGCAGAAGATCACTTTGAGGAGGCCGAGACGTCGATCCCCCTCGCTCAGGCACAGGTCGACGACGTCAGCGGCAGTGGTGGAGTCCGAGAGTGGGCACTCGGGCCAGTTTCTGGGGAGATTTTCGAAGCTCATACCTACAAAGTGCCGCGATCCGAAGCCCGTCCGACGGTTGTCCACAGGGCAATCCGGGCGCAACCAGGACCCAATGCAATTGGCCCACCAAGATGCGGCGGAAATGGACCTGACCTCTGGGCCGCTGTACTCCTAGGCTCAAGACAACGAAGCGCGAGCAAGGAGACCGACGATGACCAGCACCGCCACTGACCGGACCGCCACCGAAGCCACCGGCTCGACCGGAGCGACCGAGGCCACCGGAAGCCGGCTGAGCAGGCTCCTCCCGCCCGCCGGTGCCGCCAGGAACCTCGCGATGGCCCAGCTGGCCAACTCCGTCGGTGACGGCGCCTTCATCGTCACCTCGGCGCTGTTCTTCACCCGCGTCGTCGGCCTCTCCACCGCCCAGGTCGGCCTCGGCCTCACCATCGCCTGGCTGGTCGGCTTCCTCACCGGAGTACCGCTCGGCAACCTGGCCGACCGCAAAGGCCCGCGCGGCGTCGCCATCCTCCTGGCGTTCTCCACCGCACTGTCGGTCGGCTCGTTCCTCTTCGTCCGGAGCTTCCCGCTCTTCCTGATCGCCGCGATCGCCTACGCCAGCAGCCAGACCGGCCTCACCGCCGCACGGCAGGCCTTGCTGGCCGGACTGGTCGCCCCGGCCGAGCGCACCCGCATCCGGGCGTTCCTCCAGTCCACGGTCAACGGAGGCCTCGCCGTAGGCGCTGCACTCGGCGGAGTCGCACTGCGGTTCGACACTGCCCCGGCTTACCTGACTGTCTTCGCGATCGACGCAACCAGCTTCCTCATCGCCGCGGTACTGATCCACCGAGTACCGCAGGTCACAGTCGCCCTCCGGGTCGCCGGAGAGCCGCGCCTGGCCGTCCTGCACGACCGCCCGTACGCCGTACTCGCGCTGCTCAACGCAGTGATGCTCATGTTCATGCCACTGCTGAGCCTGGTCGCACCGCTGTGGATAGTGGAGCGCACCAACGCCCCCGGCTGGGTGGTCGCCTCACTGCTGATCGTCAACACCCTCGGCGTCACGCTGTTCCAGGTACGCATCGCTCGCAGCGTCACGGACCTCCGTACTGCGACCCGCTCCGTCCGGTTCGCCGGCGTCGCGATGCTGGCCGCCTGCAGCGTCTTCGCCCTCACCGCCTTCGGGATGACGCCGGTCGGCGCCGCCGCAGTACTGGCAGTCGCAGCCGCTCTGCTGACCTTGGGCGAGATGAAGCTCGCCTCCGGTGCCTGGGAGATCAGCTTCGGTCTCGCCCCCGCCGACCAGCAGGGTCAGTACCAGGGCTTCTTCGGAACAGGCCCCGCGATCGCCCGCATGCTGGGCCCGGCGCTGCTGACGACGCTGGTACTCGGCTGGGGCCCGATCGGCTGGCTGGTCGTCGGTGCACTGTTCCTGGGGACCAGTGTCGCGATTGGTCCCACCGTACGATGGGCGGCACGGACACGGCCCGCCAGCCAGGTGGTCGAACCGTCGCTCAATGGGGAGTGCGTCGCCTGATGGACCGCCTGACAGAGACAGCAGAACTGGTCGAGATCACCTCGTACGAAGAGCTACGCGAGGTGGTCCCGGCGCCGTTGCAGAGCACCGCCGACAAGGTTCGCAAGGAACTGCATGAGCTGGACCGGCAGTGGCTCGCCGAATCGCGGTTCTGCTTGATCGCCACCTCCGACGCGGACGGCGGCTGCGACGTCTCCCCCAAGGGGGATCCGGCCGGCTTCACGAAGGTGCTGGACGACACCACCATCGTGATCCCCGAGCGCGCGGGCAACCGCCGCGTCGACGGCTTCATCAACATCCTCAGTAATCCGCATGTCGGCCTGATCTACCTGCTGCCGGGCCGCGGCGAGACTCTGCGCATCAACGGCCGCGCCCGGATCATCCGCGAGGCGCCGTTCTTCGACGACATGATCGTGAAGGGCAGCCGGCCGCAGTTGGCGCTGCTGGTGGAGATCGAGGAGATCTTCCACCACTGCTCGAAGGCCTTCCTGCGCTCCCAGCTCTGGAAGCCCGAGACGTGGGACCCCGATGCGGTGCCGAGCCGTGCGAAGATCGCGAAGGCGCTGGACCGCAAGGACGCCGACCTGGCCGACCTGGAGAAGTACTACGGCCTGCAGTACGAGGCGGGCATCTACCAGACGAAGTACTGAGCCGGGGCGTTCGCGGCACGGACCCCACGGCGTACTGCAGGTGGAGCAGGGCGAAGTACCACGTGGCGACGATGACAGCGGGTGCGGTGGCCATCTACGGTTCGTAGAGTGACCAGTATCGAACCGCTGCACGCCGACCGCTTGAGGCGGGTGCTGTTGCCTGCGGTGATCAGCATCGTGGCGGTTGTCGGCTCATTCGGCGCCTCTCGCGGTGAGACAGATCGCCGGGCGGCCGACTGGTTCATGGTCGTGCTTCTGCTACTCGGCTCGGTGTCGCTCTACTGGCTCCGGACGAAGCCGATCCCGGTGCTGTGGGCAACTGTCGGCTCGACCCTCATCTACATGTTGATGCAGTACGCATACGGCCCGGTGATCTTCAGCTTCGTCATCGCTGTCTTCACAGCGATCCGGCGCGGCTATCGGTTGGCCGGCTGGTCAGCGCTGGTCGCCCTGTACGCCGGGCACGTGCTGGGCCGCCTGGCACTCGGGATCAGTGGTCAGGGCATCTACCAGGTTCTCCTGGTCGGCACCTGCTTCGTCGTCCTCGGGTTCATCGCCGAGCTCTTCCGCGGCCATCGGGAACGGGTGATGGCGGCCAACGAGACGCGGCGCGAGGAGGAGCTCCGCAAGGCGGGTGAGGAACGCCTGCGGATCGCGCAGGAGCTGCACGACGTCGTGGCACACCACATCTCGCTCATCAACGTGCAGGCGTCGACCGCCTTGCACCTGGCCGATCGCCAACCAGAGCAGGCCGCTCCAGCACTTGCAGCGATCAAGGAGGCCAGCAAGGAAGCACTGGTCGAGCTGCGGTCGATCGTCGGCATCCTGCGGCAGTCGGACGAAGCAGCACCACGGCAACCCGTGGTGGGGCTGGAACACCTCGACAGCCTGATCAGCCGTACTTCGATGGCCGGGCTGGAGGTACACAGCACGATCCATGGCGATCCGCGATCGCTACCTACCGGCCTGGATCGTGCCGCGTTCCGCATCGTTCAGGAGTCGCTCACCAACGTCGTACGGCATGCCAAGGCGTCTACTGCGACAGTGCGCATCCAGTACGGCGAGCGCGCGCTCGTAGTACAGGTGGATGACGATGGCCGGTCTCTGGCCGGACCGCCCAAGGAAGGCAACGGGATCATCGGGATGCGTGAGCGGGCCACAGCACTGGGCGGAACGCTCACTGCAAGCCGCACTCCGACAGGTGGGCTCCGGATCGTCGCCCACCTACCACTGGAACCGGCCGACCTCTAGCGAAGCCCCGGGTCAGGGCAGGCGGACGTGGGACGGGTTGAGGTCGGCCACACTGGAAACGCCGAGCAGAGCCATGGTCCGGCGTACTTCCTTGGTGAGGATCTCTGCTGCCCGCGCGACGCCGCGCTCCCCCCCGGCCATCAGTCCGTACAGGTAGGCGCGGCCGACCAGGCAGGCGTCCGCGCCCAGCGCGATCGCCGCGACGATGTCGGCGCCACTCAGGATCCCTGTGTCCAGGTAGATCTCGGCGTCGCTGCCGATAGCCTTCCGGACCTCCGGGAGGATCCGCAGCGGTGTAGGAGCCCGGTCCAGCTGGCGGCCGCCGTGGTTCGACAGCACGATCGCATCCGCGCCGGCGTCCACGACCCGGCGAGCGTCCTCGACGGTCTGGATGCCCTTCACGATCAGTGGGCCGTCCCAGATCGAGCGAATCCAGTTCAGGTCGTCGATGGTCATCGTCGGATCGAACAGCTGGTCCAGCAGTTCCGCGACCGTCCCGTCCCAGCTCGACAGCGACGCGAAGGTCAGCGGCCGGGTGGTCAGGAGGTTCGCCCACCAGGCGGGATGCATGGACGCATCCAGCACCGTCTTGACGGTGAGCGACGGTGGGATCGTGAAACCGTTCCGCACATCCCGCAGCCGGGCGCCGGCGACCGGCACGTCGACGGTCAGCATCAGCGCCTCGTACCCGCTGGCAGCCGATCGCTTGACCAGGTCCTCGCCGGATTCCCGGTCCTTCCAGACATACAGCTGGAACCACTTCCGCGCGTCCGGGCCGACCGCCGCGACGTCCTCGATCGAGGTCGTTCCCATCGTGGAGAGCGCGTACGGGATCCCGAGCCGCTCGGCGACCTTGACTACCGCGCTCTCACCCTCGTGGTTCATCATCCGGGTGAACCCGGTCGGCGCGAACGCGAACGGGAGCTCCGTGCGCTTGCCGAGGATCGTCGTCCCCAGGTCGATGTCGGCGACGTTGCGCAGGATCGACGGCTGGAGCTCCATCTCGGCGAAGAGCCGGCGGGCCCGCCCCAGGCTGATCTCGCCCTCGGCGGCGCCGTCGGTGTAGTCGAACACCGAGCGCGGCGTACGGCGCTTCGCGATCGCGCGCAGGTCGGCAATGGTGAGCGCCTTCTCGAGTCGCCGCTCGGTCGGGTTGACGGTGACCGGCTTGGCCCGCAGCAGCGGCTTGAGCTCGGACCAGCGCGGCAGCTGTCGATCAGTCATCGGGAACGCTCTCTCAGCCGGGGATCTCTGTGGTCGGACCACAGCATAACCTGTGGTCCGACCACACAGCTACACTCCACCCATGAGAAGTGCGGCCGGGTCGGGTGGGGCGTTGTGAAGAACTACGAGTTGGTGCTGAGCCGGGTCGAGGCCGATCTGGCGGCGGGGCGGTTGCGGCTCGGGGAGCGGCTGCCGGGAGAGCGATCTCTGGCCGAGCAACTCGGGATCAGCCGGCCGTCCGTGCGCGAGGCCGTGCGGGTGCTGGAGGCGATGGGTGTGGTCCGTACGGCGACCGGGTCCGGGCCCGAGGCGGGAGCGGTGATCGTCGCCGAGCCGGCCTCGCCGTTGACCGCGCTGCTGCGGTTGCATCTGGCAACCAACCATCTGCCGATGGGTGACATCGTGCAGACCCGCGTCCTGCTCGAATCGTGGGCCGCCCGCGAAGCGGCCGGACGCCAAGCAGCCGGACGGAGAGAGGCGGGCGCCGACAGCGAGGTGCAGGCAGGTGCGGACGACAGTTGGGCGGGGGGCGAGGTCGATGGGGTTCGGCTGGGGGTAGCCGAGGAGTTGCTGGATCGGATGGATGCCGCGGGGCTGTCGCCGGAGGAGTTCCATCTGCTGGATGCGGAGTTCCATGTGGCGATGGCGGCGCTGGCCGGGAACGTGTTGATCGCGGCGGTGATGTCGTCGTTGCGGACGGCCATTCACGGGTACGTGCTGGCGGCGGTGCCTAATCTGCCGGACTGGGATGCGACGGCGAGAGGTCTGCGGGCCGAGCATCGTGCGATTGTCGCGGCGATCAGGTCAGGTCAGGCCGACGAGGCGTCGAAGCTGGTCGTGGACCACATCGAAGGTTTCTACCGCGCAGCGCGGCTCTGACAGCCGTGCCCGCGATGAATGGAATGCGAAGCGGGCCCGGCCTGACGTAGCGGTGGAGATCGACCGAGGCGAAGCCGGCTAGCTGGATCGCACTGGCGATGTCTCGGGCGGGATTGCAGCCCTTGTCGAATCTTCGGGTGACCGGTGCGGCGACCCGTTGCAGCCGGTATAGCCAGCTGCCCTGCGGCGCCGCAACGTGCTCGAAGAAGACGAATTGCCCGCCGGGTCGCAGTACTCGCCGTACTTCGGCAAGTACTGCGACGAGGTCGGTCACCGAGCACAGCACCACCGTCGACAGCACCGCATCGACGCTTGCCTCGGGCAATGGAATGTTCTCGGCCGGAGCCGCCAGGACTTTCGCGCTCTTCAGTCGCCCGAAGCCCGCCGTCCTGACCAACGCCCGGCGAGTACTCGCGTGCGGCTCCAGCCCGATCCACTCGACGTCCGCGGCCAGTCTGCTGAAGTTGGCACCTCGTCCGGCGCCGAGTTCGAGAACTGTTCCGCGCAGGCCACCGATGAGTTCTGCTTTCGCCACCTCGTAGTCGCCCCAGGGCGCTTCGGTCGCTCGCATCGTCATCCGCTGCACTCCTTCAGACACAGCGTTCCGTGACGCCGAGCGTGGTGCGGCGTAGGCCCAGGATGACCGCGACGCCGACGACGAGGTGCAGCGAGGCCAGCCCGAGCTTGGCGCCCACTCCGATGCCGCTGGAGAGCGGACTGCCGAGCGAGGTAACACAGGCGATCATCGCCACCACCGTCCAGACCTTACGGGCGTTCAACGTACGGCGTTCAAGTATCGCCAGCAATCCCCAACCAGCAAAGGCCATCGCTGTCGCGGCGACGAACACCGAGACCCCGTTGATCCGCATGACCGTACCCTGCCTCGCCTGCAGTTCGATCCCCGCAACCTGCGACAGCACAGCCCACCATGCGACCGCCGCCACGACCGTGATGCCCACTACGACCAGCCGGCTACGGCCCTCCACCCGACGAGGGCGGTCACTTCCGCTTTGCGTAGCTTCACTCTGACTGTTCTCTCTGATGCTCATCTCGTTGCCTCTCTGCTGACGACCATCTGTTCTGATGCCGCCAACCATCCGGGAGAGCGCCCGCCGCTGACATCGGCCGGGCGGCTGCGCCACTACCACCCAAGGTCGTCGCGGCTTCGACTTTGGTCGGTGGCGGCGATGCTCCCCCGCGGCCTACTGTCGGCGGCATGGAGGAGAGCTGCGTGGTCGCGAGGCCGAGCCGAAGGGCCAACATCATCGCGGTGAGCGCGATCGGCCTGCTCACCGCGACAACCCTCGTGGGCCGTCAGTCGAGTTCCGAGTCGACCGGCTGGCTGATCTTCGACATCGTGGTCGGTGTGGTTGCCTGCGGGTCGATTCTGTTCCTCGGCCGCCGGCCGATCCAGGCGTCCTTGGCGCTTGCGGCGCTGGCAATGCTCTCCCCCGCGGCGACCCCGTCCTCTACGGTCGGCACTTTGACGGTCGCGCAGCGGCGCCCCCTCCGGATCGCCGCGCTGATAGCACTCGCGGGAACGCTCGGCCATCTGGTCCAAGGAATCTGGCGGCCGATCCACGGCCTGAATCTGGGCTGGTATCTCGTCCTCGACATCGCCGTCCACGCGGCCCTGCTCGGCTGGGGCCAATGGACGCAGGCTCGGCGGGCGCTGCTCCATTCGCTGCGAGAACGCGCTCTCCGGGCCGAGAACGAGCAAGGTCGCCGGGTGGCCGAAGCGCGCACGCTCGAGCGGACGAAGATGGCCCGCGAGATGCACGACGTACTCGCGCACCGGTTGTCCTTGCTCGCGACGTACGCCGGCGCGCTGGAATACCGCCCTGATTCTTCACCGGAGAAGTTGGCGCAGGCGGCCGGCGTGATCCGCGCGGGGGTCCATCAGGCGCTCGACGAGCTGCGCGAGGTGATCAGCGTGCTGCGGGACAGCGAGATCGAGGAGCTACCAGGCGGGCGACCGCAACCGACCTTCGGCGATCTCACCTGGCTGGTCGACGAGTCCCGCGACGCGGGCACCGAGATCCGGTACGACGAAGCCGTCACCGCGCCGGAATCGTTGCCCCCAGCAACCGGACGTACGGCGTACCGGGTGGTGCAGGAGGGGCTCACCAATGCGCGGAAGCATGCGGCCGGGCGGCCGGTGACGTTGGTGGTGAAAGGGCAGCCGGGTGGGACGTTGCAGATCGAGCTGACCAATCCGCGGGGGAACGGAGTACCGCTGACGCCTGGTAGTGGTACCGGGCTGGTCGGGCTCACCGAGCGGGTGCAGTTGGCGGGCGGCACGCTGGATCACGGCGAGGCCGATGGCGGGTTCCGGCTGCACGCCTCGCTACCGTGGCCCGCATGAGCAACTCGGAGACCATCAGGGTGCTGGTCGTGGACGACGACGCGTTGGTCCGGGCGAGTCTCGAGATGATGCTCGACGGTGCGAATGGGATCTCCGTGGTGGGTCAGGCGGCCGACGGGGACGAGGTACCGGCGGCGATCGACAAGCACTTTCCTGATCTGGTGTTGATGGATCTGCGGATGCCGCGGGTCGACGGGATCGTCGCGACGCGGCGGCTGCGGGCTCGGAAGAATCCGCCGGAGGTGGTCGTGCTGACCACCTTCGACACCGACGAGAACGTGTTGCACGCGTTGCGGGCCGGAGCGAGCGGGTTCTTGCTGAAGGACACTCCCCCGGCGCAGATCGTCGAGGCCGTACGCCGGGTGGCGGCCGGCGATCCGATCCTGTCACCGGCGATCACGCGGCGGTTGATGGATCGGGCGGCGACGGAGGCGGACTCGCACACGAAGGCGCGGGCGGCGCTGGAGCGGCTGAGTCCGCGCGAGTACGACGTGATGCTGGCCGTTGCCCAGGGCAAGGCGAACGCGGAGATCGCGGCCGAGCTGTTCATGAGCGTGGCGACGGTGAAGGCGCACATCTCCCACATCCTCACCAAGCTGGATCTGGGGAACCGCACCCAGATCGCTCTGCTGGCGCACGATGCCGGGCTGGCTTAGCTCGCAGTCGGAGTGCGGGTCAGGGAAGGCGAGGGGGTGCGGACCGCGCGGACTGTGCGGGAATGGTGGGTGCGCTGGGGTGGGTGCGCTGGACTGGCGTGAGCTGGGGTGGGTCGGCTGGGTGGGTGGGCTGGGTGACTGGCGTGGGCTGGGTGGCCGGGGGGTGGCCTAGGTTAGGGGGATGATTCGGGTGTTGCTGGCTGATGATCAGGCGTTGGTGCGGGCCGGGTTCCGGTCGTTACTCAATGCTGAGGACGACATCACGGTGATCGGCGAGGTCGCTGACGGTGCCGCGGCGGTCGAGGTGGCGCGGGCGGAGAAGCCTGATGTGGTGTTGATGGATATCCGGATGCCGGGCACCGACGGGCTGGAGGCGACGCGGCAGATCGGGGCCGATGAAGCGCTCTCCGAGGTTCACGTGGTGATCCTGACGACGTTCGATCTGGACGAGTACGTGTTCGAGGCACTCAGGGTCGGGGCGAGTGGGTTCCTGGTGAAGGACACTGAGCCGGTTGAGCTGCTTCAGGCCGTGCGGGTGGTCGCGCGGGGGGATGCGCTGCTGTCGCCTGGGGTGACCAAGCGGCTGGTCGCGGAGTTCGCGACGCGGAGTCGGCAGCCGCACGCGAGCAAGGAACTCGACGTACTGACCGAGCGCGAGCGCGAGATCGTCGCGCTGGTCGGCGAAGGTCTCTCGAACGACGAGATCGCCGCCCGCCTCGTCCTCAGCCCAGCCACCGCCAAGACCCACGTCAGCCGCGCGATGGTGAAGCTCGGCGTCCGCGACCGCGCCCAACTCGTCGTCGTCGCCTACCAAACCGGCCTCGTCCGCCCCGGCTGGCTCGGCTGACCAAACGCCTCTTCTCCAGAGCGACGGGCGGCCGAGGCCGACGTGGAGACGCTCCATCGAGACCGCGCGGAGCACCGCGCGATCAAGATGATGCTCGGCCTGGCCCGGCGCCTCTGCCCCGACCCCAGGGACTTCGTGGCCGAAGCGAAACGCCAGCACAACACGCTCGCGCTGCTCGACGGCACAACCGTCGACAAACGGATCGTGCTCCTCGGATCCGATCCGGGCAAAGTCAGGTATCGAAGACCAAAGAAGGACGATCCGGTCCAGGCAGGGCAGCCGGAACGTGCCCGAACACAGGTCCCTGACCCGGCAGAGCTCCTCGCGACACAGCGGCCGGACGACGAAGCCCTGGACGTAGCGATCGCGGACGGCATGAGCCCCGGCGGGTTTTCGTCATCCGGGGTAAGGCGGTACTGGCGAAGTCCGCGGCCCGATCGGCCGAATACCGCACCGACCCTGTGAAGAAGGCACCCGAGCTGTTCATCGTGAGGGAGGACGCCTCCACGAAGCCGCACCCGAAATACGCACGCACCTCGGCCGACCTCGTCACACACCAGGACTTCACGAGCTACTACCCGAACCTGCTGCGCAACATGAGAGCGTTCTACAACCCCGAGCTGGGAGAGGACCGCTACGCAACGACCTTCTTCGACAAAGAGCGCCTCGGACGCGATCTCAAACAGCCCGGACTCGACCGGTCGGGCAAGGAGCGCCTGACCACCCTGCGCAACGGGACGAAACTCATCCTGAACGCCGCGTCCGGCGCGGGCGACGCATCACACAAGAACCCGATCCGCATGAACAACCAGATCATCTCGATGCGCATCATCGGTCAGCTCCTCAGCTGGCGAATCGGCCAGGCACAGA
This sequence comes from Kribbella qitaiheensis, assembly GCF_014217565.1. Taxonomy (NCBI): domain Bacteria; kingdom Bacillati; phylum Actinomycetota; class Actinomycetes; order Propionibacteriales; family Kribbellaceae; genus Kribbella; species Kribbella qitaiheensis. The sequence continues at coordinate 209,104 of NZ_CP043661.1, read as the reverse complement.
CGCTCGCCGGTGCCCGAATCATCTCCACCAACACCGACGGCCTCTACTCGGTGCTCGACCGCGAGACCAACGACCAGGTGCTCGCCGAGCAGGCCGCATTGATCGGCGTCGACATCGAGCCAGAACCGATGTTCCTGATCAGCAAGGACTCGAACAACCGGCTGGAACTCACCGCCCCACAGGAAGGGAGAACACTGGCCGACAGCCAGATCATCAGTGCCTCCGGAGGGACCCTGGCCTGCCACGAGGGCCCACGTCGAAACCCGGGGATCTCCGCGTAGCTGACACCGTCCTAGTGGCTCATAGCTGGCGATCCTGGGCCTGATCCGGAACGGATCGCGACGCAACCAGCCACCTCAACCGCGCTGAAGGGCCTGGTCCGCGCCGAGCAGGTTCGCGCGGCTGGTTCGCGCGGCTGGTTCGGGAGTCGCCGCGGCTCCACGCTCATCTTGCCCACCGTCGGTCACCACGCTCTGGCGCCGATTTCCAGCAGTTCGAAGACTGAGGTTCCCACATCTTTACCACGTGGTAAGCCACGTGGTAAGAATTTGGAGCTGCGAATCTTCCTCGCTTCGGCGGGGTGATCCCTCCTGGAGGACATCTGAGACTCTCTCGACGGCGGCTACCGGGCTACCCGGCCATCCGGCGCCGCATGACGTGACAGCCGCATCAAACTGCCCGCGCGGCTGGACCGGCCGCGCCACCATCAGCATCCACTGCCAAAACGTCGATCCCAACATCCGCATAGCCGTCCACATCCGAGCAACCTGATGCGTGCCCAGTTTGTAGCCAAGGGCAACGATCAAGTCAGGTGAAAGTGGTCTCAGTCGACCACTCAGCGAGGGCAACCTCACCTGCGCCACAGGTGAGTTTCGCCATGCCCGCACCTGCCTTCACCGGCCGGTGGCCGCATCCGGTCAGTAGGCCTGTCCGGTCTTGAATCCCTTGAAAGCAACGAGGAATGTGGCCGTCGTTCCTGCCGGCTGGCTCGCGTCAGAGCAAGCCGACTCGCCATGGAAGGAGCCGGAACATGCGCACCATTCGCGCCCTCGTCATCACCGGTATCGCGCTGGTCCTGGTGATCACAAACACAGCAGCCGGCCAGGCAGACACAGTGGACGGTGGCATCACGGTCTCTCACCTCAACAACGGCGGCCCGGCCTACGACTACACGCCGACGGTGATCCAGCAAGGCTCGGTCCAGCGGATCTGGTGGTGCGGTCAGGCTGCGAACCCCAGCAATCCCAGCCAGAACACCGACGCGATTCTGTACGCCACCTACGACACCGCCACCGGCGCCCAGAGCACTCCGGTCGCAGTACTGGGTCCGACGGCCGGCGCCTGGGACCACGTCTTCACCTGCAATCCGGGTGTGGTTGGAGGCACCTTCAGCAACCCGCTGGGCGACGGGATCACCTATCACCTCGCGATGTACTACGTCGGCACCGCCGAGCCGGACGGCAGCGCCAACTCCATCGGTGTCGCGTTCTCCAACGACGGCGTCACCTGGAAGAAGGACCCCTCGCCGGTCGTCACCGCAGCGAATCCCACCCCAGGCGCGTACGGCGTAGCCCAGCCCACGCCGTACAACGGTGACGGCCAAGCCGGCATCCACTTGATGTTCTGGGACACCACCGCACATCACTACTACCGGGTGACATCCTCGGACGGCAGACACTTCGGCGCACGCCAGCAGATCAGCGAGAACGGTTGGCCATACCCCAGCAATGGCACATTCGGCTACGACTCGCAGACGAACTCGTGGTACGTGGCCATGGAGATCGGCTTCAGGCCCGCGTCCACGACCGGCGGCATCGCTGAGCGCGAGGCGTTTTCGTACACGCTCTACCGCATCCCCGCGGCCGGCTTCACCAGTGGCGGCGCATGGACCGAACTCACCACCATTGACACCGACCGCTCCGGCTACGAACTGAACTTCATCCCATCGATGGTTCGCGACAGCTACGGCAACGTCAATATCGGCAGCTATCCGAACATCACCTTGTACTACGCAGCGAGCAACCCCCGTCCCGCAGCCGACGCCTCACCCGCCGCAGCGGGTGCCAGCGCCGATCCCAACCAGTGGGACCTGAAAACGATCACCTGGCGACCGGGGCGCCCGGAGCTCCCACTGACTCGCTACTTCAGCGCGTCCCTCAACTCACACATCGTCAGTACTGGCTGGGTCGACACGACCAGATACCGATCCGAGGCCAGGCTCGCCTCGTTGTACGAAGCCCCACGCTCACAGGCGAATCGCGCCTTGTACGCCTGCAAGGCAGGCTCGGCTGACTACTTCCTCTCCCCCGACGCGACCTGCGAGGGACAACGCCAACTCGGCTTGACCGGTTACGCCGCTGCCACCCCGTCAGCAGGTATCACCGTGCCGCTCTACCGATGCCGGACCATGGTCGACCACTTCGTCAGCACTTCGGCCAGCTGCGAAGGCGCCGTCCAGGAGTCTCTACTCGGCTACGGCATCAGCTGATTCTTTTCCGACGGAGGAAACCCCATGACACATCATGAACGGCCAACGGTCACTGCCGTCGGCGGCGGTGTAGGTCGCAGGTCTGTCCTGCTCGGGTCGGCCGCCGCGGCAGGCGGCCTGGCTCTCGGCAGCACCGGCATTGCCGCTGCCACGCCCCTTTCGGCCGGCAGCAACCCCTACGCCGCAAGGCCACGCATTACCGGGCCGGTCTCCCTCGATGCGCGGAAGAAGACACTCATCGGCATTGGCTACGAAACCTGGTTCATGCCGAAGGTGGCAACGTGGAACACCGCCGAGGCGATTCCGGTGCTCGGCCGCTACCGTTCCGACGATGTCAAGGTGATCCGCCAGCACGCCGAGTGGATCTCGGGTGCGGGTTTCGACTTCATCCTGATCGACTGGTCGAACAACCTCAGCGACAACAACTGGACCAATGGCGTGGCCCGGCAGATCATCGATGCCACCGACGCCGTGTTCGCGCAGTACGTTCGGCTGCCTCGTCACCCCAAGATCGCTCTTCTGATCGGAACCGACTCCGGCGGGGCGGTCGACACCGAGCACTTCCGGGAGCAGCTCAGGGAGATCAGGGCGAAGTACCTCGGCAACCCGCAGTACCGAGCGCTCCTTCAAGAGTTCCGGGGCAAGCCGCTGCTGTCGGTGTACCGCGGTCCGAACGGCGCACCACCGCCGACGTGGGACGACTCCGACTTCACCCTCCGGTACATGACCGCACTGCACGAGGTGGTGGGTGACCCTGGCGGCCAGTGGAGTTGGATCGACCGCGCGCCGATGATCAGCGGCACGTCGACCGCGGTGTCACAGTTCGGGTCGGGAGTCGTCACCGGAGGACAGCCCAAGAACGGCGGAGCCACGCCGCCGTTGAAGACGGGCGAGACAGTGGGCCAGTCCTTCACCTTCTCAGGCAGCTCGCTGACCAAACTCAGCGTCCTGCTGGCCACCTACGGCTCGGCAACCAGCGGGATCACGATGACGCTGTACTCCGGGACGCCGGACGGCGCCCTCGAGAAGATCGCCGGCAGGACCTTCACCGACTTCGCGGACAACTCCTGGCAAGACCTGGTGATCGAGGGTGCACCGGCGGGCCAGTACTACCTCGAGCTCTCCGACCCTGCCGGTACGCCGGCCTGGTGGTTCGACAGTGGCGACAGCCTTCCCGACGTGGGCGGATCGCAGTACCTCAACCGCGTCAAGCAGTCGGCCGGCCGACTGATGACCTTCACCTTCTACGGGACCGCCGACGGCCCGGGCGGACTCAACGGCTGGCAGGTCGGCCCTGGCTGGACGTTGTCACCGAACTCGCAGTCCGGGCTCAAGGCGCCCGAGGGCGCCTACCCGACGACGCGGGGAGCGACGAAACCCGGTGTGCTCAGCAGTCCGCCTTTCGAGGTCAGTGGCACCTTCATCCATTTCTTTGCCGCAGGCATCGACCAGCCCGACAACAGCGGCCGGTCCAACTACTTCCTGTTGAAGGACGCCACCACCGGGCAGGTCCTGCGCCGCGAGCACACCCCGAACACCGCCGACTACTTCGTGCCGATCAGCTGGGACGTCCGCGAACTACTCGGCCGGAAGGTGGTCTTCACCGCGGACAACCGCAACGCGACCGGAACCGGCTGGATGGCGGTCTGCAACATCTCCCAGCAGGTGGCCGAGTTCTCCGTCGCCGCGATGGCAATGGCCTCGGCGGAGACCACGCCGGGACTCGCCGACTGGTCCACCTACTCGGCCAAACCGAGGATGTCGGGAGCCACGCTGGTCTGGTATCTGCAGGACATCTTCGCGTTCCAGCCCGAGGTCATGCTGATCCAGCAGTGGAACGAGTTCGTGCACAACGACCAGTACGACGTTGCGAGAAGCAACGACATCGAGCCGACCAGGATGTCGGGCAGGGACGGACCCGACTCCGACGGATGGGGCACCTACTACCTCGACCTGGTCGGCGAGCTCATCAAGCAGTACCGAGGCGGCGCCCGGATCCCGGCCGTCCGCCTCGACACCCGCTACCCCTAGTCCACGGCTGATCCTCGACCGGTTGTCGTTCACGCGATGCCGCACGGAAGGAAGTCGCAAGTGCCAGTGTCAGATCAGTCAGGTGCACCTGACCAGCCGAACGAACGCGAGCTGCAGCGAGGCTTGACCCGTCGTACAACGTTGAAATCGCTCGCGATGCTGGGCATGGCGGCAGGTGCTGCCCCCGCTGCTTGGCCCGCTCACGCCGTCGCCGCTGACGCCGAGCTCGACGTACGGACCCTGCAGCCGTCCGACCTGTCCTTCTCGACCACTGCTCTCAGCGTCCCGTATTCGATCATCTCGCCGAACTTCGTCCGGCTCGACGACTCCTTCGCCGACGGCCGCTCCCCGCAGTCCGAGCTGCTGCGGCCGACGGCCGAACGTGCGGCCGGGGTGAGCGTCGGCGACGGAGCATTCAGAGCCAACGGCCGCGAGCCCTACTTCACCCTGGTGAAGTCGTCCACGGGACAGGAGGCGCCGTACTGCGCGGTCATCGTCGACGTCGAGTCCCTGGCCGAGGAGGCACTGCATCACAACACCGTCCTGACCGGCCTCGTCCGCGACGAACGCAACTATCTCCTCGGCTGGTACAACCACGCCAGCCGGACGACGGGCATCGATGTGTGCGTGGACGGCGAGGTCCACACGCTCGGGCAGGTGACCGCGGAGCTCACCACCCCGTTCCGACTTGCCCTGACCGCGACAGGTCCGGGCGCGAACGTCTTCGTGCGCGACGAGGAGAACGCCCGGGGATGGCGGGTGCTCACCGGCTCCGATCAGGTCGGGACGCTCCTGGACCTGCGCGGACTCGGCCGCTGGATCGCCAATGCCGCATTCGACACGGCGCCCGTCGTCCCCGCTGACGGAACGCAGGGGCAGCTGTTCACCGTCGACGAGCCGTTCACCAAGGTCGGCTCCATGTTCGGCACGTGGCAGGCGACCGACTGCGCGTTCACGCTGACTCTTCGCCGAGAGGGGCCGGCGGGCGCCGAGGTCACCCGATCGCGGCTGACCGACGTCCCCGACAATTCGTGGCAATATCTCGACCTCGCGGAGCCGTTGCCGGCCGGCACCTATTACCTCGAAGTCTCCAACCCGTCGAGCAAGCTGTCCTGGTGGGGCAACAGCGACGACGTGATCGCCTGGGGACAGGCCTACGAGAACGGCCGACCGGTGACCGGCGACCGCACGATCCGGGTGATGTTTCCGCCGGCGGGATCGGCCGAGCAGATGCTCGCCGCGTACCGGAACGGGTTCGGGGTGCGAGCCGATGCCGGGACGATCGTCCTCAGCCGTGTCCAGGCGGGCTACTACGGCCAGGCAGGCATTCGCGACCCCGTCATTGTCTCGCTTCCGGACGGCAGGCCTTACATCCGCGGTCACCAGCTTTACTTCACGCTGACCAACCACGGTCTCGCCGGGGGCATACCAGCTGCGCACATGGGCGTGTTCCGGATGGATCTTCGCGACTACACGCGTGTGGAGGAGATCGGCAAGATCTACCAACAGCGCCGCGACGGCGCAGTACTCGGTGACCATGCCGGACAGGTGATCTACGATCCTGCGATCCGGCGTTTCCGGGTGCTTGCGGTGACTTTCGGCGACGCCGACGTCTACGGCGACTTCGCGACCGAGTACACCACGAGCGGAGCCGACGTACTGCATGGCGTGCACCTCCTCCGGTCCAAGATTGTGGCCCAGGGCATCGATCCGTACGCCGTACGCGTGGACGGCCGATGGCGGCTGGCGCTGAGCCTGTCCGGACGCACCTACTCGTACGCCTTCGGCGACGACGACTTCCGCGAGCCAATGGTTGCCGGTGTCAACGACAACGCCGGCATCTACTACGAGGGCACGAAGATGGCGAAGATCGGCCCCCACTGGTACATCTTGTCGAGCAGCGGTTCCGACTATCGCGTCTACGACCTCGCCGCCGGCCTGGTCGGCACGCTGGACGCTCCACACCCCTCCGGATGGATCCCCCACCCGATGGTCCTGCCTGTTCCCGTCGGCCCGAACACCAGATTCATCCAGCTGAGCATGGACGGCGACGGCGATCCCGTCTCCGGCGCGTTCGGACATCTACGGGTCCACGAGGCCGACCACCTGGTCCGCGGCCACGAATTCCGCTGAACCAGGCCGGCGAATCACACCACCTTCACGAAGGAGAACAAGTATGAGCAACCAGTCTGACGCACCGAAGCCGTCGAGCGGCGTAGGCCGCCGGTCCTTCCTCGCTGCTACCGCAGCCACCGCCGGAGGCGCCGCACTCACCACCACCGGACTCCAGCCGGCCGCCGCCGCCCCCGCACCCAGCTTCATCGGCCCCCAAGACCTCGGCCGACCCGCACGCTCCCGCAACCGCGCCGCGCCGCGCCGCCAGACCCGCATCGGCATCGGGTACGAGACCTGGTTCGACGCCGTCGGCTGGGGCCGTCCTGAAGCCGTCCCGATCCTGGGCACCTACAGTTCCCAAGACCGAGACGTCATCCGGCAGCACGCCGAATGGATCACTTACACCGGCATCGACCACATCCTGATCGACTGGTCCAACAACCTCGGCGGCAACTGGACCAGCGGCACGGCGGAGAAGATCATGGCCGGCACCGACACCCTGCTCGAGGTGTACGCCGCCATGCCGCAAGACGCCAGGCCCGACGTCACCCTCCTCCTCGGACTGGACGACGGGAAGGCCGGGACTCCCAACTTCGCAACGCAGATCGAGCGGATCAAGACGAAGTACCTGGCGAACCCGGCGTACCGAAAGATGTTCCTGCTGCACGACGGCAAACCGCTCGTGTCCGTCTACACCGGCGCTCGTACCACCAACCCGCCGACCTGGAGCGACCCGGCCCTGACCGTGCGCTGGATGGGCGCCTTCCGTGAGATCGTCCTCAATCCCGGTGGCCAATGGAGCTGGATCGACCGCGTCGCATACGCCAACGGGGTCGAGACCCCGATCGCCGACTTCGCCACCGACGGCCTCGAGGGTTGGGTGGCGACCGGCGAATGGGCGGTGTCGAAAATCAAGACCCACCAGGCTCTCCGAGTCGACATCGAGGTCACCGCCGCAACCAGCAAGCCGGCCGACGGCGGCGAGCAGCGGGTCGGCACACTGACGAGTCCCCCGTTCACGATCACCCAACGCACTATCGCGTTCAACGCGATCGGCTTCGACATGGACTCCGGTGCGGACCTGCCGAACCTGAACGGCCGCAATGTCTATCTGCTGCGGGACGCGGCAACCAACGAGATCCTGCGTCACACGACGCCGCCCGGCGACGAGGACAGGTTCTATGTCCGGCAATGGAACGTTGCGGACCTCGTCGGCCGCAAGGTCGTCTTCCAGGCCGTGAACAACTCGACCTCGGGTGGGCTGACCGGCTGGATGGGTTTCAGCAACCCGGTCCAGCAGCGGCCCGAGCAGATGACCACCGTCGTCGCCAACGCCGGAAACCAGGCGCCGGGCGCCTATCTGAACTGGGACGCGCACAACCGCAACAGCGGCGCCTACCTGGTCGAGATGATGACGGCCGCCTACGAATATGAGCCTGAAATCCTGATGGTCCAGCAATGGAACGAGTTCGGCCGCCCCGACCAATACAGCGTTGCCGGGAGCAACGATATTGAACCGACCAAGGTGACCCGACTTGCCGGGGCCAAGTCGGACGGCTGGGGCTTCTACTACCTGAAGCTGGTCCGCGACCTCGTCGACCAGTACCGCGCCGGAAAACCGTTCCCGGCAGTCACTCTGGATACCCGCTATCCCTGACACCATGCCGCGCTTCTCAACCGCTCTGGCCGATCCGCGCATCGCAGCCAGTCTTGCCCGGCTACAACATGAGGACTACGACGTCGCGCCCGTTCTGCTGGACGGCGCGACCGGCACCTGGGCGCACTACGGGCTGGGCGGCCGCGCCGTCGGTCCAATCGGCTTGGCCTTCGAGAACTCGGAGGAGATGGCGCGTTCGCGAGTCGTGTTCGGGCGATAAAAGACCAGTTTCAGGAATACCTATAAATGGGACGACCGCGACCGTCGCGGTCGCTGCGTCGCGCCCTTTTCCTTGGTTTATAAGAAAGGGAAGAATTCGCGCACCCAATTGCCGACATTCACCTCTTGACAGCAGTTTGGCCTTCCCCGCATGCTGCTTGAAAGCTTTCAAATGGCCACCGCTCCATGGCGGGTGGCCATCAACCGAAGGACACGTCAGATGCCCATTCACCAGTCAGCACGACGCGGTCACCGGCTCATCGCCGCGCTCGTGCTTCTCCCCGCCTTCCTGGCAGCCGTTGCCTGCGGCCCCGACAACAGCGGCGGCGGGGGTGTGAGCGCCGCCGATGATCCCGTCGACGGCAGCACGATCTCCTTCGGCATGGTCAACGGCCTGGTTCCCGCATTCCAGAAGTACGTCGACGCCTACCAGAAGCAGTTCCCCGACCGGAAGGTCACCATCCAGTCACTGCCCGACGGCGGACCGGACTTCATCCAGCAACTGTCGACCCAGGCGCTGAGTCGCAAGCTGCCGGACCTGGTCTTCAACGTCGACAACGCGGCGAACCGGCTTGCCGCGGCCAACGTCACGTCCGACCTGGCTTCCTGGCTGGAGGAAGGCAAGGCTGGGTTGAAGGGCAGCAACTTCCTGCCGCAGTTCCTCGGCCAGTACCGGCCTCTCGATCACCCTGAGCAGATCACCGGCCTGCCGGTCAGCGCCGACGCGGTAGTGCTGTTCTACAACAAGAAGCTGCTCGCGCAGTACGGCGAACCGATACCATCCCCCTCTTGGACCTGGAGCGATCTGTACCGCGTCGCCAACAACGTCCAGACCAAGTCCGGGGGCAAGACGATCGGCCTTGCCGCGCCGTTGGGCGCTGGGACGCACCCGGAGATCTACAACCCGGTGATCCAGGCCCACGGCGGATACGTGTACGACCCGAAGACCAACAAGTCGGGAATCGGGCAGCCGGCTGCAGTCGGCGCGTGGACGGAACTGCTAAACGCCTACGGCCACACCTCGCCGGCGTACTCCGCCAACGACTCGGCCCAGGCCAAGTTCGAGAACGGCAACGTCGCAATGGCGTTCAGCGTCCATGCCACCGTACCCACCGTCAAGTCGACGCTGAAGGACGACTGGGACGTGCAGACGATGCCCACGGTGGACGGCAAGCCGACCGCCGGCGGAGGTTCGTACGGCTTGTCGATCGGTAAGACCAGCGAGCACAAGAACGCGGCCTGGGCATTCCTCAGCTGGTTCTACGACAGGAACGGAGGCATGAAGCTGGCACAGGCGACCGGCCAGGTGGTTCCGCCCACCGCCGACGGCCTGGACAGCGGTAGCTGGCGAGATGCCACACCGCCTCCGGCCAACGACCAGGCTTTCGTCTCTGCGGCGAAGACCGCAGTGCTGGCAGTGCAGCTGCCAGGTAAGGCGCAAGGAGAGCTGGACGCCAGCGTGCTGACCGCGATCCAGCAGGTCGTGCTGCAGCATCGCTCGGTGGCCGACGCATTCGGTGACGCTGAAAAGAAGGTCAATCAGGCGCTGCAGGCAGCCAAGTAGCCCGGCTTCGCGGTCCCCGCGTTCGTCAGGACGGAGGCGGAGACCGCGACGGCGCTTTCGAGGAGGAAGTCGTGACAACAGTGAGCCCACCGAGGCCACGCGGTACCCCGAGCGCTCCCACGGCTCAGAGCCCACGGCCCACTTCGCCCGGAGCCCGCCGACGCAGGCGCCGGGACCACTGGACCGCGGTCGCGTTCATCACCCCCAGCATGATCGCGTTCACGCTGTTCGTCCTGGTCCCGGCACTGGCCGGACTCGGACTCAGCTTCTTTGCCTGGGATCTGTTCACGCCGCCGGCGTGGGTAGGGCTGGCGAACTTCCAGCGTCTGTTCGACGATCCCGAGGTCTGGACCTCGCTCAAGATCACCGCCGAGTTCGTCCTGTTCGGCGTCGCGCCGACCGTCGTCGTCGGCTTCGTCCTCGCCGTGCTGATCAACAGCCGGCTGCGCGGGGTCGGGGCACTCCGGATCCTGTACTTCGCGCCCATGCTCGCATCATCGGCTGTTGCGGCGGTGCTGTGGTCGTACATGTACGACCCGCGCTCGGGTGTCGCGAACTGGCTCTTCAGCCTGTTCGGGGCCGACGGCAAGGACTGGCTCACCGACACAACCTGGGCCCTGCCGGCACTGGTGCTGATGCTGATCTGGCTGGCACTGCCGCTCGTCATCATCCTCTACCTGGCGGGACTGCAGCGCATCCCGGACGACATCTACGCCGCTGCCTCCCTCGACGGCGCCACAGTCTGGCGCCAGCTGTGGAGCATGACGTGGCCCAATGTTGTCCCCACCACGGTCCTGGTGACGGTTCTCCAGACCATCAACTTTGTCAGCGGATCCTTTGAGACCTCGCTGATCATGACCAAAGGAGGACCGTTGGGCCACACCCAGACGCTAGCCCTCTACGCCTACCTGACGGCGTTCGAGTCCAGCGACATCGGGTACGCCAGCGCGCTGTCGTTGCTCCAGCTCACCATCATCGCCGCGCTGATCGTCATCATCCGAACAGTCCAGAGACTGCGCAGGACACCATCATGAGCACACAACTGACTGCTGGCGGCCGGCGCCGGCTGAACTCGGCCGGGCGATACGCGGCCATCGCAGCACTCGGGCTGGTCATGGCGGCGCCACTGATCTACCTCGTCTCGGCGTCGCTGATGTCGGCCGCCGACGTCCGCGCTTATCCGCCGCATCTGGTACCGCCCAATGTCGTCTGGCACAACTACGTCGAGGCGTACCACTTCCTGTCCGCACGGGTAATCGTCAATTCCTTTGTCTTCAGCATCGGCATCGTGGCTGTTCAACTCGCCGTCTCGCTGCCTGCCGGATTCGCGCTCGCGAAGATTCCGTTCCGCTGGACGGCCGCCGTGCTGGGTGTGCTGGTCGTCCCCATGTTCGTTCCGGGCAACATGACCCTGATCCCGCTGTTCATCGTGACCCATCAACTGGGGCTGGTCGGGACGTACGCCGGGATGATCCTGCCGATCGCCGGGCAGACAGCCTTCGCGACGCTGCTCTTCCGGCAGTCCTTCACCAGCCTGCCCGCGGGGCTGATCGAGGCGGCCCGGATGGACGGTGCCAGTTGGCTTCGCGTGCTGGCCTCGATCGCCGTCCCACTGGCCAAACCGGCCTTGGCGGCGTACTGCTCGATCAGCTTCCTGACCGCCTGGAACACCTACATCTGGCCGCAGGTCGTCGCCCCCGATCCGGCCCACCAGGTGATGACCGTGGCGTTGGCTCCGCTCGCCTCAGGAAAGTACTCACTGGTGTCGCCGAGCGTCGGACTGGCGGCTGCCGTGATCAGCCTGGCACCAGTACTGGCCATCTTTCTCCTGTTCCAGAAGTGGTACATCAAGGGAATCGTCGGCACCGGCGTGGACTGACCCCGCGCAACAGCCCGGAACTGGAAGCCGGCAACGGCTCCCAGCTCCGGGCTCTTGGGTTGACGGCCCGACTGCACCTGGTCAGTCGGACCACGGAGGCGCGAACTCCGGGACCTGGTCATCGATCGGCTGATCGAAGAAGAGCTGCCTGCCGATCAGCACCACCGAGGCGCTGGTCCAGCCGTGGAGCGGCAGGGTGCCATAGCGGGCATTCGGTAGCTCGATACCGCCGTCGATCACGTTGTACTTCTCGTACAGCTCGCCCGTGTGCCGGAAGTTCCGGACCACCATCTCCAGATAGCGCATCGCGATCCGCCGCATCGGCTCGACGTGGCCGTAGCGCTCCAGCCCCCATGTGGCGATGATCTGCAGCGGCGGCCAGCCGGCCGGATACATCCATTGCAAACCTTCATTGCCTAGTGCGGCACCGAAGGGCGACTCGGCAGCCGTGTCGGTGGTCACCAATCCGAACGGCTGGAGGAGCCGCGGCAGAAAGTCCACGCAACTGCGGGCCTGCTCCGCCGTGGCGACGCCTGCCCACAGCGGCCAGTACCCAGTTGGAGACGCCTGCCGGACGTGCCGCTCAGCGACGTAGTCATAGTCGTAGAAAAATCCGGCCTCGGAATTCCAGCACAGCTCACGAATACGCTCTGCGCGCTGGGCCGCCTCAGCCCTCCACTGGGACGAATGGCCGCGAAGACCAAGGTTGGCCGCCATGCCCGCCAGCACCTGGGCGTAGCGCACCAGAGAGCAGTTGGTCATCACTGGCACCGTGTTGCTGACATTTCCCTCGAACAGACTGGTGAAGTCGAGTCCGGTCTCGGCCTCGGCAGCAAGTCGCGGATCCAGGTTCGGATCCCCAAGATCGCGGTTCGTGGCCAGGCCGGCCGGCGTCCGATGATGGTCGGCGAGCCAGTAGCCCCGGTACTCCTCGACCAACCTCGGATAGGCACGTTCCAGCAGGTCACCATCAGCACTCGCGGCTAGATACCGGGCGATGCTGTCGGGAAACAGCGGAACCTGCGATCTGGTCGCCAGCGGGACCTGATTGCCGTTGGGCATGTACCCGAACCGGTCGATCATCGCCAGGTAGTTCTCGATCGCGTCTTTCACCAGGTCGAGGCGACGATGCGCCAGCAGCGCCAGATTCGAGAAGTACGCGTCCCAGCTGAACATCGTCCGGTACCACGGCGGAGAAGTCGGCGCACCACCAGCGACGTAGGGGCGCGGCATCGGTATCGACTGACAACAGTCCCGCAGGATCGCGTCATCTCCCGGTACGACGTCGTCATCCCACTGGGCGCGGATGGTGTCGTCGAGCGACAACCACTCGTCGGCGGTCACCGGCTCTTCACCACGTGCGCGGTGCACTCGTCCACCCCACTCTGCCGACCCGGAACAAGGTATCGGCGGCCTTGACCGCCCCGATCTCGTACTTCGGCCCGCGGGCCCAGTCGTGCACGTCTTTCCAGACGAGGCCGACCGCGATCTCGGTGATCTCCTTCGCGCCGGGCCACCCAGCCACGTCGACGGCCACCCGGTTCCAGCTCACCGGCAGCGCCCGGGTCGTCCCGGTCCGGCGTTCCCCAGGCGCGGTGGTGATCCGGAGTACCGGTATCACCGTGCGGCCCGGCAGATAGGGCCCACAGAGGTCGAACTCGGCGTGCACAACCGTCGCTGGGCCGAGATCGACCGGGTCCGCGAACGGCAACCTCAGCCAGCGGGTTTCGCCGGCTCGCAACTGCGGGAGCCGAGCCTCGATTACGGGCGACGGGATCGGTCCGTGGTACACCGGCGTACAGACGTAGGTCTTCTCCAAAACCTCCACGGTCATCGAGTCGTCCGCTGTCCAGCGTGGATCACAGACTCCGTTCGACAACCACGTGCCGCTCACACCGGCGCGAACCGTACGCCGTGCGACAGGTCGGCCGTCCGCGTCGATCAAGGCGAGTTCGGCACTGTCGCCGACCGTCACGTCAGGTCCGGCGGTGACGAGCAGCTGGCCGTCAGCCTGCGACACCTTCCAGCCCGACTTGATCGTCGCCGCTGTCCTCTCGGCTGCCATCACCGGCACGCGGCACGATCCACCCGGTGGGACGTCCGGTGCGGCGCCTATGGCGGCAGTTCGCTCCGCTCGCTCCACTCCTGAAGCAACCAGGAGGTACCGACCGCTTTCGAGTTCCGTCCCGCCGGCAGTCAGCTTCGCCCGCGGATGATCGCGGGCCGGACGTCCGTCTACCAGCAGATCTTCGGCTTCCACGCCTGGCAGACTCACCACAGCCACGGCGCCGACAGGAACGACCAGTTCGGCAGTCAGCTCCGTGCCGTCGAGCTGCCAGACGACTTCGATCCGGCCCCGGCCAGTCTCCAACTGCGCCCGACAGTGGCCCACCGGCCCGAGCAGCCGTGGCGCAATCGCGAACCGTCGATACCCGGCGGTCAGCGGTGCGATGCCGGCCACGGTCCTCCAGGCCCAGGCTGCGAACGGCGCGGCCAGGCCGACATGATCGAGCGAGGCGACGCCGACGTTTCCGTCGTCGATCCACCACGTTTCCCAGAATGTTCCGGGGCCGTCCACCAGCATCGAGCCGATCCCAGGCTGGGTCGGCTGATGGAGGGCATCCAGGAGCGAGATCCCACCGTCCGCGGCGCTCATCGCCCGTACTACGGATTGGGTACCCGCAAAGCCACTCGAGAGCCGATTGTCTCGGTGGTGCATGTCTACCGCGATCGCTTCTGTGAGCTGCCGCTGTTCCGACCCGTTCGCCATGCCGCTGATCAGCGCAACCGCGCCGGAGGCCTGACTGCCGTTCCCCCACTTTCCCGTCACCGGGTCGCGGAACTGTGATCGGCTTGTGCCCACCAGGTCATCAGCCTGCCGGTCACGGTCCGCCGCGTGCGCTTCGTTACCCACCGCACGTTCGAGCTCGGCGAGCGCTCGGAGTGAGCGAATGACCGCCGCCGTCTGCAGCAGTATGGGCGGTGTCTGCTCCGGCGCCAGCCAGTCCGCGCCGTAGCTGATGTCCGCGTGCCGCACAACGCCGCCTTCGACTGTCCCCAGCTGCCATTCGACCCACCGGCGCATCGCAGGCAAGGTCAGCTCGATCAGACTGGGATCCCCCACACTTCGCCAATGCTGCAAGGGAATCTCGGTCATCGCCGATCCCCACACCGGATCGGCGGGCTGAACCAGGGCCTCCCCCTGGAGGTGTGGCGTGACGCCCAGGATGCCGCCGTCGGCGCGCTGGTCAGCCATCACATCGGTCAGCCAGTGCCGATACACGCCGGCCATGTCCAGGTGACAGAAGGCCGCCTCGGCGGATACCGACGCGTCCCCTGTCCAACCACCCTGCTCACGGGTCGGGCAGTCCTCCGGATGCGAGTGCGTGTTGTTGCGCTGGGTCCGCGCCGCCATCTCCACCATCCGGTCCAGAAGCGCATCGTCGCTCTGGAAACAACCCGTCGAAGCAAGGTCCGAATGGAGCACCCGGGCCACCACTTCGGCACGCGCTCCGGCGGGCAGCCCGCGGACCTCGACGTACCGGAAGCCATGCACAGCGAACCACGCCTCGATCACCTCGTGATCACCCCTACAGATCCAGCGCACTAGTTGGCGCTCGCGATCCGCATCGTCCGGTAGCCGGATGTTCAGGGTGTCGACCTGGCCTGCCGCATCCAGCTTCTCGCCGTGGACGATCTCCACTTCAGTTCCGGGCTCGACGCCGTGGAGGACGACTCGGCTCCTTGCCGCGACGTTCCGACCCACGTCATACACCGCGCCCGACGACTCCGCGACGCGGGTCGCGACGATTTCCTCGACCACGCAGACGGGCGGCCCGGCGTCGGGAGTCACGGTCTCCGGACCTTCTGCCGGCCGCGCCGTCGGCCAGCCGGAGCTATCCGCACCTGGACTGGCCCAGTCTCGGCCGCGGCGGGCGTCATGTGCTTCCAGATAAAAGGGTTCGTCCGTGGTGACGGGGCTGTCGGCGTACCGCCAGTCCGGCCCTGTGCCGATACGTCGTACGCTGCCGTCCGCGAACTCCACGACGAGCTCGGCGAGCACTCGGGCCGCCTGCAGCGCCAACCGGTAGTGGCCGATCCCTACCGCGACCGCGACCACGTGTTCCGCCGGGCTCTCGAGCAGCGAGCTGACGTCGTAGCTGCGCACCGTCGCCCGGGACAGCGCAGTGCGGGACGGGTCACAGGCGTCGGCATTGACCGGCGTACCGTCAATCGCGGCCCGAAACTGCCCGTGCCCGGCTAGATGCAGGGTGGCCCTGGCGACAGCCTGATCGGTGCGAAAGCTGCGGCGGACTGCCTTGGTCGGCAAGACCGCCACCCAGCTTGCTGTCCAATCGGTCAGCTCGAGCGGTCCCAGCACCAGTTCGGCCGGCTCGCTCCAGCACGACGCCGTACCGTGCTCGTCCCATGTCTGCACTGCCCAGCGAAGTCTGCTGTGCGCGACAATCGGCCGGCTCGGCCACCTGACGTGAGCGTTTTCAGCCGACTCGACCCGGCCCGTGTCGAGCAGGAGTGCTTCCGCCGCCGTCTCCGCGATCTCCCGAGGGTCACCATCACCTGCGGCCGCGATCACCCGGTAAGCGATCTGGCGCTGGCCCTGCCGGACCAGCGGCACGACCCACGACAGCCGCGGGTGGGACGAATGCGCGGTCGACAGCGCACGACCGGCCGAGGGTTGACGCGCGTCATGATCCTCGACACGCAGCCACTGCGGCGCCGGGCTCTCAGCTGTTGTCTGCACTCGATTGCTCCATCGGACGGGCGTGTGGGCGGCCGGGCGTGCTCAACGAACAGTCATGAATCGTTTCATTTCTATCAATCGAAATACCTCGCAGACAACCCGTTGGGACCTTCGTGGCCGGATCCGGCCACTAATTCCAACCGTGCGTCAGTTTGTCGAACAAGAAGCAAGGCTGCGGCACGCGTAGTCGGTGGCCACACCCGCAGCGCCTGGAGCTGGCGCAGTAAAGTGTCGTAAGACGAACAGTGTTCGACAATCGGGGAGTGCAAGAGCAAAGGTCGTGATCTTCGGCGCGGGCGGACGACCGGGCGGTGCCTGGTCGACAGGCGGCGGCCGGCGGGCATGCGGTGACGGCGGCGATGCGGACACCCGTGCAACTGCCCGGGGTCGAGGTCGTGGCCGCGAATCTGCGCGATCCTGCCTCGATCGGGCAGCCGTGAAGGGGCAGGACGTGGTGGTCTCCGCGATCGGCCGTCCGGGCGGAAGGCTTCCGGCCTGTACTCCGACGCCGCGCGGGCGCTGGTTGCCGCGCTCGAGGCGACCGCGGGTGCGCGGCTGATCGCGATCACGTCGGCCGGAGTACGGCGGGACGATCCGAACTTCAAGCTGAGCTATCGCGTCCTGGCCTCGACGCTGATGAAGGAGGCGTACGACGACAGGCGGCTGATGGAGTCGATCGTGCGGGTGAGTTCACTCGACTGGACCTTCGTCCGCCCGACCCGGTTGCTGGACGACCCGCCGACCGGCACCTGTCGTGTACTGGACGGACAGACGCCCGAGGGCGGCTGGCAGGTGACCCGCACCGACGTTCGCCCGCTTCATCATCGAGGAGATCGAGAACCGCCGGTGGACACACGCCGCTCCAACCCTCGCCGAGTAGGACCTGTCGGCTCCGGGGTGCCTCGGGGTGACCTACTCCCCCGGCGGTAGGCGGGGTCACTCCCCCGGGCCGACGCGGCAACCGGTAGTCGACCGGCAGGGTTCAGGTATGAGTGAAACTGCCCCGCTGGTCGAGATCACCGGCCTGACCAAACGCTACGGCGACACCCTCGCGGTCGACGGTGTCGATCTGCTCGTCCAACCGGGCGAGGTGTACGGATTCCTCGGTCCCAACGGCGCCGGCAAGACGACGACGCTGCGGATCCTCACCGGCCTGATCGCGCCGACCAGCGGCAGCGTGCGGGTCCTCGGCGGCTCGCCCGGTCAGGCCCAGGTACTAGCCCGGACCGGCTCGATGATCGAGTCACCGGCCTTCTACCCGTACCTGTCCGGGCTCGACAACCTACGACTGCTCGCCGAGTACGCCGAAGTGCCGCGATCCCGGATCCAGCGGGTCCTCGAACTCGTCGACCTCGCCGACCGGGCCCGCGACCGCTTCTCGACGTACTCATTGGGGATGAAGCAGCGGCTCGGCGTCGCGGCCGCGTTGCTGAAGGATCCCGAACTGGTGATCCTCGACGAGCCGACCAACGGCCTCGACCCCGCCGGGATGCGGGACATGCGCAGGCTGATCCGCGAGCTCGGCTCCGAAGGCCGGACCGTGTTGCTGTCGAGTCATCTGCTCGGCGAGGTACAGCAGATCTGCGACCGCGTCGGCATCATCAGCGAGGGCCGGATGGTCGCCGAGCACGACGTCGAGGAGCTCCGCGGGCAACAGGAACTCGTGATCCGCGCAGCGCCGCTGGAGAGCGCTCACTCCGTACTCCGGGATGCTCTCGGCGACGTCGTCCACCAGTACGACGACACGTTGCGGGTGACCGTCGATCCCGCTCGAGCGGCCGAGGTGAACCGGATCCTGGTGCAGGCCGGGATCGCGGTCTCCGAGTTGCGCAGTACCGAACGAGCGCTCGAGGACGTGTTCTTCGAACTCACCACCAGCAAGGAGAAGGCTGATGTTGGCTAGCTATCGAGCCGAGCTGCTCAAGCTCCGCAAGCGATCCGCCGTCTGGGTGCTGTTCGGCGCGGGCCTCGTACTCAGCCTCGTCTTCGGCTACGTCTTGCCGTACCTCGGCTACGTGACCGGCGACGGCAACCAGCAGACCGACGGGATCCCCCGCGCCGAAGTACTGCGCGGCGTGCTGCCGGAACACGTTCTGGACAACACGCTCGGCGGGTTCCCGGTCTTCGCGGGAGCGCTTGCTCTCGTCCTCGGAGCGGTCGTGATCGGCAGCGAGTACACCTGGGGCACGCTGAAGACGATCCTCACCCAGCGTCCCGGACGCGGCGCACTGTTGGCAGGCCAGCTACTAGGCCTGTGCACGGCCATCGCAGTCTGGGTTCTCGGCATCTTCGTAGCGTGCTCGCTCTGCAGCCTCGGGATCGCCGTCGGCGAAGGCGCCGAGATGAACTGGCCGGGTCCGCTCGACCTGCTGCAAGGTCTGGCAGGCGGTTGGCTGGTGCTCTCAGTGTGGTGCCTGGCCGGCGCCGCCCTGGCGATTGCCTTCCGCAACGTCGCCCTGCCGATCGGCCTGGGCGTGGTCTGGATCCTCGGCATCGAAGCGCTGCTGGCCGGATTGGTTAGCAGCCTATTGCCGGGCCTGGAGTTCCTGTCCGACGCGCTACCCGGCGCTAACGCGGGTTCCCTGATCTACGCCGTCACCGGGATGTCCGCGACCGACGCACCCCCCGGCGTACGCGATGCCGTCGGCGGAGATCGCGCTCTCCTGACCTTGCTCGGCTACGGCCTGGTCTTCGTCGCCGTAGCCGCGTTCACCACCCGCCGCCGCGATGTGACCTAGTCGGGCAACCGGTGGCCGGCGTGGGCGAGTGCCAGTTCGCAGAACATGGCGTTCGCCCACGAGAACCATTCCCGGGTGAACTTCGTCGGATCGTCGACGTGGAACCCCTCATGCATCAGCCCGGTCCCGCCGGTGGTGTCGCGCAGGACCTCGAGGAGGTGCTGCCGCTCGTCGGCCGACGTACTGGTCAGGCCCTGGACGGCGAGCGCGATCGGCCAGACGTAGTCCGGCGGCGTGTGCGGGCTACCGATTCCGGCCGCGGCGGATCCACTGTAGTAGTAGGGATTCTCCGGGCTGAGCAACAGCTTCCGGGTCGCCAGGTACGCCGGGTCGTCAGGCGCGGCGAACCCCGACATCGGTGCAGACAGCAGGCTCGGCATGTTCGCGTCGTCCATCAGCAACTGCGCACCGGCACCGTCGGCCTCGTAGGCGTAGACCCGGCCGAACGTGGGGTGATCGACCATGCCGTGGCGGGCGATCCCGTCGTCGATACCGGCCTTCAGCTCCTTCGCCCGGGCCGCCAGCGAATCGTCGTCCAGCACTTCGTGGGCGATCAGTTCCAGGTAGCCGAGCACGGCCGAGGCGAACATGTTGCCCGGAACGTTGAACCCGTGCTCGGTGGCGTCGTCGCTGGGCCGGAAAGCGCTCCACGACATCCCGGTCGGCTGGGTCACCCGCCCGCGTCCTTCCCGGACCAGCGTGTCCGTGGGCCGGTCGTCATGCCGCTGGAACCGGTACTTCGAGTTCTCTTCGTGGTTCTGCTCGATCGTCCACAACTCCAGCACCGCGGTCGCCGCCGCGACGAAGCGGTGGTCGATCACGTCCTTGCGACCGGTGATCCGCCAGAGCCGATAGGCGAGCTCGATCGGGTAGCAGAGCGAGTCGATCTCGTACTTGCGTTCCCACACCCACGGGGACATCTCGGTCTCGTCCGTGGTGTGTCCGGCACCGTCGGCGGCCCGGTTGAACGCGTTCGCGTACGGATCGATCGCGATGTACTCGAGCTGGCGATGCAGTACGCCGATCAGCGTGTCCTGCAAGGCGGGATCGTCGCCGCAGAGCACCAGGTACGGGCGGAGCTGGGCGGCGGAGTCGCGCAGCCACATCGCCGGGATGTCGCCGGTCAGCACGAAGGTGGTCCCGTCCGGCAGCCGCTCCGCGACGGCCGGCAGGTTCTCCGCCATCGAACGCTCGAACATCCCGGCGATCATCGGGTCGCCGGTCGCCCGGCGGACCTCCTCGACGGCGCGGGCCAGAACGTTGCGATCGATACCGGTCATCAACACATCACCTTTCAGCAGATCCGAGCTGGATCGCGGCGGAAGCGCTCTCCACGGGTCCGAGCAGTAGTACGGAGGGGTTTGGCGAGAACGTGTGGTCGAGGACCAGGCTGGCCGCTCCGACCGCGCCGACGTCCGCACCGAGCGACGTCCCGGCCACGACGAACGGATGCACCGAACGAACGAGGAACCGCTCCACCAATGCGGCCCGGACGAACTCGTTGAAGAACGGGGCGAGCTGGTCCCAGTGCGGTCCACCGAACACCACCCGCTCCAGGTCGAGCAGGTTCGCGATGTCCTCGACCACCTTGGCGATCCGTTCGGCCAGCGCGGTGATGATGTCACGGGCGGCGCCGAAGCCGGCCCCCGCCTGCGAACACAGCTCGGCGAACGCGACGTCGACGGCGTGCCGATCGTCGATATCGATGCCCTGGGCAAGTACTCCCGCGTGCACCGCCTGCTGGACGAGGTACCGGGGCTGGCTGGTCTCGCCGACACAGCCGCGCCGGCCGCAGTAGCAGAGCGGCCCGTCGGGGTCGACGATGACGTGACCGATCTCGCCGACGTTGCTGGACGAACCGCGGACCACCTCGTCGCCGATCACCAGACCGGCGCCGACGCCGGTGCCGAGGTAGAAGAAGACGAAGCTGCCGCGACCGTTGGGGCCGCCGGCCCACTTCTCGGCCGAGGCCGCGGCGGTCACGTCCTTGTCCAAGAGCACCGGCAGGCCGGTCCGCTCACGCAGGGCGTCGCGAAGCGGCACGAGGTGCCACGCACTCAGGTTCGGCGGGTCGACCACGACACCACGGTCGACGTCGATCGGCCCAGGAGCAGCGATCCCGACCCCGACCACACGTTCCCTCGGCGCACCGGCCGCCGCGATGACCTCTTCCACGCTGGCAGCGATTCCAGCGATCATGACATCGGGATCGTCGGTGCTGGCCGGCGTCTCGGTCCGCCGGCGCGCGACCACCTGGCCGGTCAGATCGAGCACGACCACCGTGACGACGGCCGGGTCCAGGTGCACGCCGACGGCGTACTGGCCGGTGGGTTCGAGTTCGAGGAGGGTCCGCGGCTTGCCGAGACCGGTGCTCTTCTGCCGGCCGGCTTCGCGGACCAGGCCGGCTTCCAGCAGCCGGCGGGTGATGTTGGAGATGGCCTGGCCGGAAAGACCGGTCGCCGCCGCGATCTCGACCCGGCTCAGTAGTCCGTCCGCGCGCCGGATCGCGTCCAGCACCACGGTGTCGTTGAAGCCGCCCACCCGATCCAGGTTGGTACCCCGGCGTACCACGGCCGGAGGCTGTTCGGTGTTCACCACTCCCCCTGTCCTCGCACCACGGCGCCCTCAGCCCGCAGCCGGGTCGGCGCCCCAGAGCCGCGACCAGTCGTACCGGACCTCGCCGTCACCGGCCCGCCAGACGTTCGGCGTGCTGTTCACCAGCCAGTCCAGCGGTTCGATCCCACCCTCGACTCCGTCGCCGCCGTTCAATGTCAACCGTATACCGTCGCTCAGGTCGCGATCCGTCCGCTCCGTCCGGGCGGCGGGATCGATGGAAACGAAGAGAGCGCTCCCCGATCGGGCCACCAGATCCAGGAACTGGCGGTTCAGCTCCCACGGCGTCTGCGGTGTGCAAGGCACGCAGTCGGCGTCGAGAGTGAAGAGCCGGTTGTGCTGCGGCAGCCGGAAGGCCAGCGAATTGACCCCCATCTTCCGGGTCCGCTCCCAGTCCCGCCCGGAGGTGTCGTCACCGGTTCGCTGGATGTCGACCAGTCCCGCGGCCAGATGGCCGACGGTGTTGCAGCCGATCAGTACGACGTCGCCCGCCGCCGCGCGGATCTCGCGATAGAACGCGAGCACGATCTCGGCCGTAGTGCGGGTGGTGTCGTGCAGTTGCCAGCCGTCGTCGGTCAGCCGCGCGCCCATCGCCGGGGCGAACCGGCCGAAGATGTCGTACGTGCTGAAGTCGTGTTTGACCAGCTCGTACCCCCAGTCGCGGAACCGGTGCAGATCCGCGCGAACCAGGTCGAGTACCTCGGGGTACGACGGGTCGAGTGCGCGGCCGAAGCCGTCGGTCTGGCCGGTGCGTTGCCAGGGGCCGCTCTCCCGCGACAGCAGCGGGCGGAACCAGAGTCCCGGCCGCGCGCCGAGCTCTTTCACGGCGGCCGCGGTACCGGCCATGTCGTCGAAGATCCCGGAGATACCGCTCTCCCAGGGACCGCCCGAGGCGTTGCCGCCCGGGTTCCAGCCGTCGTCGACCACGGAGAACGGCTTGATCGGATGCCCATCGGCCAACTCGACCACGGTCGCGGCGTCCTGGAGAACGGCCTTCTCGTCGAAGCCTTCGCCGTACGCGTAGTACCAGTTGTTCGCCCCGACTACCGGCACGGGCTCAGGTCGCGCCGGTAGCCGGGAACTCATGGACTCGATCGCGGCCCCCAGGGTCAGCCACGGCGTACCGGCGTCCTCGAACCGCCGGACACTGGCGGCCACCAGGGAACGGCCACCGAGCCGGGTGGGTCCACCACCGTTGCGGAGGTCGAGCCACAGAGTCACGCCGCCGAGATCCACCGTCCACGAGCAGAAGGCGGCGGGGTGGACGTCGACGCCCATCCCGGTGGTCGAGCCGCTCTGACGGTCGTGCGCCAGCCAGTACCACGGGAGTAGGCGCTCCGGCTGGAGATGACGCCACTGGAGATCGCCGTACGAGCGTTCCCAGGCGTCACCGAGGACCAGTACTTCCGGGGCCATCGGCTGGTCCCAGCGAAGCGCGACCCGCGAGATGTCGCGGGTCGCGCTCACCAAGATGTCGGGATCGGTCCAGCTGACCTCGATGCCGGCGGCGGCCCAGGTCTGGCCATTGCCTGTAGCGGCGATCAGGGAGTCGCCGGCTGTCGCCTGGACGAAGACGTTGGTCGGTTCGTTCACTCCGCGGACTCCTCCAGATCGTGTTCCGGAAGTCAGCCGCAAGCGGGGACCGACTTACCCCATTGACTTTAGTTATTAACTTCCAGAGCAGTCAAGGCTTCGGGGACCCAGTCCGGAGAAGGTCATAACGTCTTGTAATAGATGAGTTCGCCCGACTCCCCCGCACCGGCGCCCTCGCTCGGAATGAAGAGGGTGACAAGGATGGCGGACTGGCCGTTCGGAGCGCGGAGAGCGCTCACTGTGGGGTTCGCGAACGCCGTACTGCCAGCGTCGGTGCGGATCGTCGTGCGGTCGGCGTTGCCGGTCTGGTAGTCGTAGACGAACGTGCGCCACGAGCCGAAGTCGCCCTTGGTGTACTGGCCTTCGATCAGGCCGAAGCTGTAGCCGCGGAAGGACACCTGGTCGCGGTCACCGATGTTGCCGCCGACGCCCCAGTAGAGCAGGGCGTTGTCGTAGTTCGACTGGGCCGAGTTCGTCCAGGAGTTGAAGTTGGTCAACTGGCCGCGCTGCTGCCGGTCCCGGTCGCAGTTCCAGTAGTAGTGGCCGCCGATGTCGATCGTGGAGTGCTCGATATCGGGAGAGAGCGTGATCTTGTACATGTTCGGCGTCCCCTCGGCGCACGAAGACAGCCGCCTGGCCGCGTCGAACGATTTGCCGACCCGGCCGGCCAGCAGGTCGGTCCTGCCGGCGTAGTACCGGAAGGCGAGATGGTTGTCTCCGCCGCCCGGCTTCTCCTGCTCCCAGGCCATCACGAACCCGCCGTTCGACGCCTGCGCGATGGTCGGTTGCGACGCCGGGCCGGTGTTGCTGCCGGCGAGTTCGCGGACCCAGTGCCAGTTGAGCAGATCGGTCGAGGTCGCGAGGTTGACACGGAAATGGCCGTCGCTCGCCAGGTGGTGCGAGACGGCGAGGTAGCCGCCGGTGGAGTCCTGGATGATCTTGACGGTGTCCATCACGTGACCGGCGTCGTCATGTACGCCGTACCGCTTACCGGTCGCGCCGGTGACGTTCTCGACGATCCCCCGCAACTCGGCCCGCGCCGGATCCGAGGGAGGAGCTGCCGCCGACGAAGAAACAGCAGTCGACGGTATAGCGATGAGCAGGGCCGTGATACAGGTCAGGAGTTTGGTAAGCATGGGCGGTTCTCCTCGGGGCGGTGGAGATGGAGGGTCAGGTGCTCAGTTGCGCGACACCTTCGACCAGCCGGTCTACGTCCGACTGATTCGTGTAGGGGGCGAGGCCGGCTCGCACTGCGCCGGTGTCGCCGAGGCCGAGATGCCGGGAGGCCTCCAGCGCATAGAACGACCCGGCCGGTGCGTTGACGCCGGCCTCTGCGAGCCGGGCCGCGACCTCACGCGATTCAAGGCCGGCCACGGAGAAGAGCAGAGTCGGCGTACGGCGTTGCGCGTGGCCGTGGAGGGTGATGCCGTCGATCGCGGCGAGCCTGGTTTCGAGGTCCTCCCGCAGGTTGTCCTCGTACAGCTCGAGCAACGCGAGAGAAGTCAGCAAACGCTCTCTGCGGTTCTCCCCCGTTCCGCCGAGCCCGGCCAGGAAGTCCACGGCCGCGGTCGTTCCGGCGAGCAATTCGTACGGCAGGGTGCCGAACTCGAACCGCTCCGGCACCATGTTGCTTGCCGGAAGCAACTTGTCCGGCCGCAGCCCGTCGAGCAAGGACGGCGCCGCCGAGAGCACGCCGCAGTGCGGGCCGAAGAACTTGTACGGCGAACAGGCGTAGAAGTCCGCGAAGGAAGCGTCCACCGGCGCATGCGGGGTCAGGTGCACGCCGTCGACGTACACGAGTGCTCCGGCCGCGTGCACAAGCTCAACGATGGCGGGTAGATCGGGGCGAGTGCCGACCAGGTTGGAGGCGCCGGTGACGGCGACGAGCCGGGTGCGGTCAGACAGCAACGGCTCGAGATCGTCGAGTTCCGAGGTCGTGGGGTCGAAGGCGAGCCAGCGAACCGTGGCCCCGGCTGCCTCCGCGGCCTGGACCCAAGGCCGGATGTTCGCGTCGTGGTCCAGGCGGGTCACGACGATCTCGTCGCCTGGTCCCCAGTTCTTCGCGAGTGTGCGGGCGAAGTCGTAGGTCAGCTGAGTCATGCTCCGGCCGAAGACGATGCCGCCCGGGTCGGTGCCGAGCAGATCCGCCATCGCCTGGCGAGCGCCGAGGACCACCTCGTCGGCGCGACGCTCGGCCGGCGTCAGCTGACCGCGATTGGCCAGCGCCGACACCATCGTCGCGGCCACCGCGTCGGCGACCACCTGCGGCGTCTGCGACCCTCCCGGGCCGTCGAAATGCGCGGCCCCCTCGTTCAGCGCGGGGAACTGCTTGCGGACCGCATCAACCTCGAAGGCACCCATGCCGCCCATCCTCTCCACGGATGCCGGCCAACCGCCAGGTGTCACCACGTGTTCGGTGCTGTCCGGACCGGCACCCGCGTCGCGGGGGGCCGGCGGAGCCCGGGCCCGAAGCCGGGGCGAGGGTCGGGCAGGACCGCGTGGAAGTCGGGCTGCTGCCCAATTCCGGGCAGGATGCGGAAAATGTCGGCGATCTATTGCAGGATGTCAGGAGTGAGCACCCAGACGACTCCTGACATGCCTCCCATCCGCGCCTGGCTTCCGACCATGCTCCTGCTGGCCGCGATCTGGGGCTGCAGCTTCCTGTTCATCTCGGTCGCGGTCCGCGAACTCCACCCGGTGTACCTCGCGCTCGGCCGGGTGCTGGCCGGCTCCGCGGTGCTGCTGGTCGTCCTCGCGTTCAAGCGTCAGTCATTGCCGCGCGAGCCGCGGATCTGGATGCACACCTTCGTGCTCGGCGCGATCGGTTCCGCGCTGCCCTGGACGCTGTTCGGGTACGGCGAACAGCGCGTCCCGTCGCTCCTGGCCGGCATCTGGAACGGCATCACCCCGCTCGTGGTGCTGCCCATCGCAGTACTGGTCTTCAGAACCGAAAAGTTCACGGCCCAGCGGGCGATCGGGCTGCTCCTCGGCTTCCTGGGCATGCTCGTCGTGCTCGGCGCCTGGCAGCTGCACGGCGGTGCCGACCTGACCGGCCAGCTGCTCTGCATGGCAGCTGCCTGCTCGTACGGCGTGGCCATTCCGTACCAGAAGCGGTTCATCGCCGGCAGCAAGTTGTCCGGCACCGCCCTGTCGGCGAGTTTGTTGCTCTGCGCAAGCGTTCAGCTCGCGATCGTGGCCCCGATCGTCGCCGGTCACGCGCCGCCGATGCCGTGGGATCTCTCGCTCAAGGTGGTCGGCAGCGTCGTCGCGCTGGGCGCCCTGGGCAGCGGGATCGCGTTCGTGCTGAACCTGCGGGTGATCCGGCTGGTCGGTGCCAGCATGACCTCGATGGTCACCTATGTGATGCCAATCTTCGCCATCATCGTCGGCGTCCTGGTACTGGACGAACACCTCACCTGGTACCAGCCGGTCGGCGCGCTGATCGTCCTGTTCGGCGTCGCGGTGTCCCAAGGGGTACTACGCGCTGTCCGGAGAGGCCGGAAGCCCAAGCTCCCCGCGGAGCCGACGGCAGCGCCGGTTGGGTGAGGTCCTGACCCAGCAGATGTCCGCCGCCTGAGGGTCAGCCGCGCCTGAGATTGGGGATCGCGGCGACCACGACGGCGACGAGGGCGAGCAGGGTACCCGCGACCACCGGGAAGGTGACCGCCTGGTCGGAGGCGGGCAGGAAGAGGTCGATCAGCAGGCTGGCGATCAGCTGACCCGCGATCGTGCCGAGCCCCAGCACGAAGACGCCGACGACTCTCACCACGGCGGCTGCCGAGCTGATGAAGATCACGCCGCACGCGCCACCGAAGTACAGCCAGGGATCGGTCGGCAGGCTGTGGGGCAGGCCGCGGAACAACAGGTCGATCAGGAAGACCACAGCGAGTGCGGTCGTGCCCGCCATGAAGTTGATGAAGCCGGCGGCGAGTGCGCCGTAGGCATCGGACGACGCTGTTCGCGCCACTCTGCCGTTGATCGCCTGCTGCACGGCCGTGCCGATCCCGGCCAATGCGGGCAGTACTGCGATCAGCAGGCCGGACGGGTGACTCAGCCGGTCGGAGACTGCGAGCACCACTGCGCCTAGTGCGAGCACAGCACCGACTACTCGCAGCGTCGTGTACGGCTGTGGCCCCGCGGGTCCGAAGCCGAGCCGGTCGACCACCAGGCTGCTGACGGCCTGCCCCGCGACGACTGCGACCGTGAACACAGCCACGCCGATCACCGAGACGGTGATGGACTGGGTAGCCACCAGGAACGCGCCGGCCACTCCCCCGATGCACTGCCACCACCGGAGCTGGCCCTGCTCGCCAGAGCTCGTCCGGATGGTCCGCCAGACGTTGCCGAGCGACGTACGGATGCGCGGGATGACCAGGCACGCGACCAGCAGGATCAGCAGGCCGGAGACGAACGAGATGAGGGCAGCCGGTACGCCGTCGCCGAGCCGGTTGCCGAGCTCGCCGTTGATCCGGGACTGGATCGCCACCAGCATGCCAATGCCGAAGGCGGCACTGAGACCGATGATCTGACTCTGTCGCGTACCGAGGGCAGGGCGGGATTCAGTCGTCGTCACGCCTCAATCATGACCGTCGGCCACCACGCACCTTACACCCGGTCCGCAGAATGAACACTAGTGTTCCGACATGGGGCACTAGTGGCGGCGAATGAGCGCGAGGTACATCGCGTCGGTGCCGTGCAGATGCGGCCACAGCTGCACATCCGGCCCACCGCCAAGCGCTGGCACGCCTGGGAACAGCTCCCGCGCGTCCTCGACCTCTGCGTCGCTGCGGCCGTTCAGTACGGCGTCCACGACCGCCCGGGTCTCCCCGTAGTGCGGCGAGCACGTCACGTAGGCCACGACTCCACCAGGGCGCACCGAGGTGATCGCCGACGCCAGCAGCGCCTCCTGCAGCGGCTGCAGCCCAGCGACGTCTTCCGGCGTACGCCGCCAGCGTGCTTCCGGCCGACGGCGTAGTGCGCCGAGTCCGCTGCACGGCACGTCGACCAGCACCCGGTCGTACGAGCCAGCAGGCCAGGTCGGGTTCCTACCGTCTCCGACGAGCACCGTGTGATCACCAGGCACCGCACGCAGGTTGGAACGCACCAGCTCGGCCCGGTGCTCCTGCGGCTCGACTGCAGTGAGCAAGGCATCTCTCTGGTTCGCCAAGGAGGCCAGTAGGGCTGACTTGCCGCCAGGGCCGGCACACAGGTCGAGCCAGCGAGCGTCCTCGCCTTCCAGCGGTGCAGTGGCCAACGCGGCCGCGACAAGCTGCGACCCCTCGTCCTGCACACCAGCACGCCCGGTCGCGACCGCACCGATCCGCCCTGGATCACCACCGCCTTGCAGCACAGCCCCGTACGGCGACCAGCGCGTGCGGGTCGCTCCGGCTTCGACCAGCTCATCCAGCTCGGCAAGGCCGGGACGAGCAACCAGCGTGACGCGAGGCGGGTCGTTGTCGGCGTCGAGCAGGTCCACCAGATCGCCTTCGATCCCACGGACACCGAGCGCGTCGTCGAACGTCTCGATGACCCAGCGCGGGTGGGCCTTGGCGATCGCGAGATAGCCGTATTCGTCGTCCTCACGTGACGGCGCGATGGTGGCGATCCACTGGTCGAGCGTGCGCTGACTGACCTTCCGGAGTACGGCGTTGACCAGGCCGCTGCGGCTCTGGCCGGCCTCGAAGCGGGTCAGCGTGACCATCTCGTTCACCGCAGCGTACGAGTCGACCCGCATCCGGAGTAGCTGGTGCGTGCCGAGGCGGAGCAGGTCGAGCAGGTTCGCGTCCAGCTCGGGCAGGGGACGTGACACGCAGCGCGCGAGCACCGCGTCGTACGTGCCCTGCCAGCGCAGCGTGCCGTGCACGAGTTCGGTACAGAACGCGGCGTCCCGGCCGCTCATCCGCTGGTCGCGGAGGGCCTTGTTGAGGACGAGGTTGGCGTAGCCGTCTTCGGCCGTGACCTGCCGGATCACCCGATAGGCGAGCTGGCGGACCTGGTCCGGACGGCGTTGCGGGGCCCGGTTGCGGGGACTGCGGTCGCTCACTCGGAGCCCAGCCGGTCTTCGTCGACGATCCGTACGCCGCGCGCCCAGTCGGCGGCGGCCATCGGCTTCTTGCCCTGCGGCTGGACCGTGACCAGTTCGATCGCCTTGCTCCCGGTCCCGACCAGCACCGAGGACTTGGTGGCGCGGATCTCGCCCGGCTTCAGCTCGTCATCGACTGTGCTGACTACAAGGACCTTGAGGCGTTCACCGCGGAAGGTGGTCCACGCACCCGGCGACGGGTTGCAGCCACGGACGAGGCGGTCGACCCGCAGCGCGGGCGCGGCCAGGTCCAGCTCGGCGTCCTCGACGGTGAGCTTCGGCGCGAGCGTGATCCCGTCGGCCGGCTGCTCCTGGGCTACGAGAGCGCCTGCCTCGATGCCGTCGAGGGTGTCGACCAGCAACTTCGCACCGGAGACCGACAACCTGGTGAGCAGATCGCCGGCCGTGTCCTTCGGGCCGATGCGCTCGGTCAGGACGCCGTACACGGGTCCCGCGTCGAGTGCTTTGACGATCCGGAACGTGCTCGCGCCGGTGACGTCGTCGCCGGAGATGATCGACTGCTGCACGGGCGCGGCGCCTCGCCAGGCCGGGAGGACGGAGAAGTGCAGGTTGATCCAGCCGTGCGGCGGGATGTCGAGCGCGGCCTGCGGCAGCAACCCGCCGTACGCGACGACCGGGCAGCAGTCCGGCGCGATCTCGGTGAGCCGGGCGAGGAACGCGGGGTCGCTCGGCTTGACCGGCTTGAGGATCTCGATGCCGCCGAGCTCCTCGGCGTACTGCGCGACCGGGGAAGCGACCAGTTTGCGGCCGCGGCCGGCCGGGGCGTCGGGACGGGTCACCACGGCGACCAGTTCGTGGCCGCTGGCAACGATGGCCTTCAGCGCGGTGACCGACACCTCGGGGGTGCCGGCGAAAACGACTCTCACAGACCGAATCCGTTCGTGGGGTGCGGCGAGACCTTGAGCTGGGGCGGGGCACCGAACCACTCCGCCTCGCGGATCGCCTTCATCGCGGCCTTGCGGGTCTCGGTGTCCAGCCGGTCGACGAACAGTACGCCGTCCAGGTGATCGGTCTCGTGCTGGATGCAGCGGGCGAGCAGGTCCGAACCCTCGATCACCACCGGGTCGCCGTACATGTTGAAGCCGCCGGCGATCACGTTCATCGCGCGGCGGCAGTCGAAGGTGAGGCCGGGGATCGACAGGCAGCCCTCGGGGCCGAACTGGTCCTCGGCGGACACGCTCAGCTCAGGGTTCACCAGGTGGCCGAGCTCGCCCTCGATGAAGTAGGTGAAGACGCGCAGACCGACGCCGATCTGCGGCGCGGCCAGGCCGGAACCGGGTGCCTCCCGCATCGTCTCGGTCAGGTCTGCGACCAGCCGGCGCAACTCGGCGTCGAAGTCGACGACGGGGTCGGCCTTGGTGTTCAGAACGGGATCGCCGAACAGACGGATGGGTTGGACCGACACACATACTCCACAGCAGTCACAGACAGGGGACCGACTTAGTCTAGTGCGCCCCTCGCCCGCCAGTTCCCGCACCGCGGCCTGCGAAGCACCTGAAGATGAGAGGCGGATCGCCAGGCCATCAGTAGGGCGCGATCTGGCGGACGGTGAGCGTGCGACGGCGAGGAGGTTCACCGGACGGACGCAGTACTGATGGCTTGGCGGTCCGGAGGCCGGTGGGGTGGGTGGGACTGGCGGGGCTGTTGATTGTTGCCGTGAGCACGTACTGTGGCCTCAGGCGTACCTACAGTCACTACAGTCACAAACGCCCACGGGAGACCACCATGCCCACAGCGACACGGGGGGCAGTAGCACTGATCCTCCTCGGCGCTCTGCTCGCGCAGGCGCCCCTGGCCGGAACCGCCGCCGCGTACGAGCCGCGCGATCCGTCTGCCCGATCCGCGCCCGTCGTTCCGCCGCCGGCTCCGACCAGCGAACCGATCCGTGAGCCGATCAGTGAGCCGATCAGTGAGCCGATCAGTGAGCCGACGACGGTACCTACCGCCGTACCGACCAGCACGCCGTCGGTCCCGCCCGGGCCGGATCCGACCGCCGCGGACGACAAGTGGCCGCCGGTCGCGCGCTCCTGGAGCGAGCTGGCCCAGCAGGTCGAGCAGACCTCGCCGAACGACCAGGTGCTCCGGGCCACTACCGCTGAGCAGTCGACCCAGGTGATGCGTTGCTTCAAGCTCGACGAGGAGAACTACTGCCTCGGCCTCGGATTCGTCGACCAGATCCCGACCGGCGCGCAGATCAGTGCGGCCGTCACGGCGCCGGCACCGGACAGCTCTGCGACCGGCGAGACCGGTGTCGAGCAGGACATCGCGACGGGTGACCAGTCCCCCGTGGCGTTCGTTGCCGAGCGCGCCGCGATGCCGAAGGGCCTGCGGGTCGCCGCTGAGCTCGAGGAAATGCAGACCGCGTGGGACGGCCGCGCCAAGGCCCGCTCGCTGCGCCTGTTCGACTCCGCGTCGACAGCACCCGCAACTCCCGGTATGCCGACGCCGACGCCCACGCCGACTCCGACCACCACGCCTCAGCCGACCCGGTCGACGCCATCGAGTCCGACCACGCCGACGACGCCCAAGCCGTTGCCGAGTTCGGCGTACATCATGAAGGGCTTCCAGGTCTCGCAGGACAAGGGCTACTGGTGTGGTCCGGCGACGTTCCAGTCGATCGACTGGGCCGACGACAAGCAGAAGGACACCCAGGCCTCCTGGGCCAAGGACCTCGGCTCGTCCGACTCGGGCACCGGCATCTCGTCGATGGTCAAGCAGACCAACCTGAAGACGAAGTGGGACCTTGCCGCCGGCACCTATATCGTCCAGAACGTCAGCCACTGGAACTCGCAGAAGTTCCTCGCCATCCACCAGAAGCACCTCGGCGACGCGGCTCCGGCCCCGGTGATCGAGCACGTCCAGCTGCTGAAGCGGTACTTCCCGTACCTCGCCTTCAACCACAGCGGTCACTACCAGGTCGGCCGCGGCTATGACATGAAGAACGGCACGATCGGCATCTTCGAGGTCTTCAACGAGCGCCGCTTCAACAGCCGCGGGAACACCACCGACGGCCCGAAGAACATCCCGGCCTCGGCCATGTTCAACGCCACCCTCGCCAACGCGTTCGAGAACATCGGTCTCTGATCCCGTGCACCTGAAGAACACCCCAGCCGGTACGCCGTTTGGCGTGGGCCCGTCGATCGCGGCGGCCGTGGTGGCGCTGGCGTTGCTCGTCAGCGCCTGCTCCTCCTCGCCGGAGAGCGCTCCCCCACCAAGTCCCTCCGGTACTACGGCAAGCACGCCGGGCACCCCTCAGCCGCCGAGCGGCCCACCGACCACCACGCCAGGATCAACGCCCGGTACGCCGCCGGGAAGCTCGGGCAAGCCGGGCGGCCCGCCGACGTGGACGAAGCTGCCCCGCCAGCCGGTGGACGGGCAGCATGTGGTGACGGCGCTGCCGAAGTACCTCGTGATGCGCAGCAGCGACGAGGCGGGGACCACCGCCATCACCGATCGAGCGAGCAAGCGGGTCGTCGTACGGCATGTGCCGCCGGCCCGGGTTCGTCGCTCAGTCGCCGGTGGTGATCGACGACCGGTGGGCGCTGGTCGAGGAGATCCGTTCGGACGGCCCCTCGCAGGAGATCCGTGCCTATCGGTACGCCCTCGCCTCTGGTGCGAGAACGGATCTCGCCAAGCAGAAAGCGCTCCCCCGCATCTCCGAACCCGAGATCGGCGCGTACGACGGGGTGTTCGCCTACAGCAGCACCGACAGCCACGGTCGGTCCTGCCTGATCGTCGCGGAGCTGGCGACGTTGAAGTCGCGCAGCGTGGCCTGCGTGGCCGACCCGGGCTACATCGCCGATCCCGTCGTGTCTGCCGACTCGGTCACGTTCAGCCAGATCACCGCGCCGTCGACTCCCCAGCGATGCAAGCGGCTCTTCACGGCCGCATTGCCGGGCGGGCCGGCCCGGCCGATCGCGGCGGCGAAGAACTGCATCCAGTGGAGCGGTGTCTCTTTGCGCGGGGCAACCATCTGGTCGGAGGTCGGCGCGGCGGATCCGGACCAGTACCAGAGCAAGGCCTACGTCCGGACCGGCGCCGACAGCCCGGCCCAGTCGCTCGGCCAGATCGTCACCGACACCATCGTTGCCTGTGGCAACTGGATTCATTGGGAGGTCCGGACCGTTACCAACGGCGCCGAGGCCTTCCAGATCCAGCGCTGGCAACCCGGCATCGGCCGCCCGCAACGGATCTACGCGACGCCACCGGACGTGGCGTTGACCGCGCCCAGCTGCCAGGCCAACACCCTGATCGTCGAAGCCGCCCACCTCGGCGGCGGTTCGAAGTACACGGAATCCCTGCAGGCAAGCACGGCCTGAACCAGCTACCGGGGCGCCCGCACCGCGCGGGTCACAACCATCTTGACCCGTTCGGATCAGCTGTTGAGCGGGAGACCGCGCTTTCGTAGGTGCGCGCGGAGGGTGGCGGCGTCGGTAAAGAGCTCGGCGTCGATGCCCACAGCGCGGGCGCCGTCGACGTTGAGCTGGACATCGTCGGTGTAGAAGGTGCGCGCGGGATCCAGGTCGAACCGCTCCAGCAGGATCCGGTAGATCTTCTCGTCGGGCTTCGTCGTCAGCTCGACCCCGGACACCACCTCACCGTCGAATCCGGCCAGGATCGGGAATGAGGCTTTCGCCACCTCCCACTTCTCGTCGGAGAAGTTCGTCAGCGCGTAGTTCGGGATCCCCCGCTCGCGGATCTCGGTGACGAGGCCGACGGTGTCCTCGAAGAGGCCGTTCACCATCTTCAGCCAGCCCTTGTCGTACGCCTCGATCCATTCGGCGTGCTCGGGGTGCAGCGCGGAGAGCTCGGACACCGCCTCGGACCAGCTCCGGCCGGCGTCCTGCTGCTTGTTCCACTCGCCGTTCGCGACGTTGGTCAGAAAGTGCTCGCGCTCGGCCGCGTCCGGGATCAGTTCGCCGTACAGATAGTCCGGGCTCCAGTCCAGCAGCACCCCGCCGATGTCGAACACGACAACATCCACCCTCTGCTCACTCATGCCGCAACCCTACGAAACCCCCGTCCGTAGTCAGTCGGTGAGTCTGGTCAGGCGACTTCCGCAGGGAGGAGGAGGGCGCTTGCCTTGGCCCGGCGGTGGAGGGCTGGGGCCAGGGCCAGTTGGCCTACGAAGAGGATGGCGCCCAGGACGGCGCAGCCGAGCCAAACCGTGGTACGGCCGGCGTGTTCGAGGACATTGGTGCCCGCCAGCGGGCCGATGACGGAGCCGAGGCCGAAGGACATGCTGCCGGCCAGCCCCATGTAGCCGCCGCGCAGATCCACCGGGGCAAGGTCGGCGAAGACCGCGCCGATCACGGCCGCGAAACCGATCTCGCCGATCGTCCAGACCACCACGGACAGCCCGTACCCCCACCAGCTGTGCACGATCGCGCCCAATCCGAAGCCGAGACCCACGATCAGCATCGAGCTCGCCAGCAGCTTCGGCCGGTCGTAGGTGGCCAGCCGCCGGTTGACGAACGGCTGCACGACGACGATCACCACGCCGTTCAGCGCGATCACCAACCCGTACGTCGAACTCTGCAGGTGGTCGGCGGCCATCGCCAGCGGAAGGGTGGAGTAGCCCTGGAAGTAGATCGTCGCGTACCCGATCTGGAGCAGGATCATCAGCAGGAAAGTGGTGTCCCGCAACGCGACCGGCAGCAACTGCCGCCGCGGGCCTTCGTCGAGCACCGGCCGGGTTTCCGGCACCATCCGCCAGATCACCAGCGCCGCGACCACCGACGTACCGGCGTTGATCCAGAACAGCAGGCTGTATCCGACGCTCGCGAGAACGCCCGCGCTGACCGTCGAGACGGAGAAGCCGAGGTTGATCGCCCAGAACAGCAGGCCGTACGCGCGGACGCGCTCCTTCGGCTGGAGCAGATCGGCGACTGTCGCCTGCACGGCGGGACGGAACAGGTCGCCGAGCAGGCCGACGATGAATGCTGATGCCCAGATGGTCGGCATCGACTGGGCTGAACCGAGCAGGATCAGCGCGGCCGCGGTACCCAGAAAGCCGATCAGCATCGTCCGGCGCCGTCCGAAGCGATCAGACAGCCAGCCGCCGACGAGTTGAGAGACGACCGAGCCGGCACCGACAGCCGCCGCTACAGCGCCCGCAGTACCGGCGGACAGGTGGCGGTCCTGGGTCAGGTAGAGCACCAGGAACGGCTGAACGAAGCTGCCGAGTCTGTTCACCAGCTGGCAGACCCAGAGCGCCCAGAATGCCCGGGGAAGGCGGGGAGCGCTCTCTGGCACAGCGGTGGTGGTCATGGGACTACTTTCGACCCTCCTCGGCGACGTGTCGAACATTAGGCACAGAACTAATCGAGATGATC
The DNA here is from genome assembly GCF_014217565.1 of Kribbella qitaiheensis. NCBI lineage: Bacteria > Bacillati > Actinomycetota > Actinomycetes > Propionibacteriales > Kribbellaceae > Kribbella > Kribbella qitaiheensis. Next base: position 173,007 of record NZ_CP043661.1, on the reverse strand, counting down.
CGGGTTAGAGTGCCGAAGTGATCACCATCAGGCTCAGTGCGGACGACGTGAGCCGGATCCGGTTCGCGTTCTCGCCGGTCTGGGAGGCCGTGACGAGTGTCCGGGCGCTCAGCAACAGCTCGGCCCGCAGCGTGCACGGTCCCTGGCTGCGCAAGATCTGCCCGATTGCCGAGGGCGACGACCTGACGTTGCTCAGGGCACTCATTCCGCCGGTCGGCTACATCCCCGACTTCATCACGCCGGCACCGCCGCGGCGGTCGACGAGCTTCGAGTCGGGCCTGGCCGCGATCGCCGCGACGCCGCATCACCTGGTGGTCGAGGAGATCGGGAAGCTGCACGAGGAGCATCCGCATCCGGTGCTGCCGGAGTTGATGGCTGATCCGGCCAAGGCGTTGGACCGGATCACGGCCGCGCTCGACAGCTACTGGCGGCGGACGATCGAGCCGGACTGGCGACGGATGCGTTCGCTACTGCAAGAAGACCTGGCCTTCCGGCTGGACGAGCTGGCCGCCGGCGGGGTCGAGCGGCTGTTCCGGAACCTGCATCCGTCGGTCCGGTTCAGCGGCGACCGGATCGAGATCGATCGGCCGTACAGCTGTGACGGTGTTCCGCTGCCAGGGCAGGGATTGCTGCTCGTGCCGTGCGTCTTCACCTGGCCCGCGGCGCTGCCGGTGACCGCGGCGCCGCACGTGCCGACGATCACCTACCCGCCGCGGGGGCTCGGGCGGTTGTGGGAGAGCCAGCACGACGCGAGCGAGTCGCCGCTGGCGGACCTGGTCGGCAGAACCCGCGCGGCGATCATGGGCCACCTCGACCTGCCGATGTCGACCACCCACCTGGCCCACCAACTCGGCATCTCGGCCCCGACACTCAGCGTCCACCTCAGCATCCTCCGCGCCGCCGGCGTCGTCGACTCCCGCCGTGACGGCCGCGCAGTCCTCTACTACCGCACCCCCATCGGCACCCAACTCCTCAACATCTCCACCCCCAACCAGCTGGCCGAAACCGCCTGACCGGCCCCCTCGCCCCCACCCAACCGGCGGGCACCACCTGACCGGCCCCCTCGCCCCCACCCAACCAGCGGGCACCACCTGAGCGACTCCGCTTTCCCTCACCCCAACCATGTGGGGTGGTGTCAGCCGAAGTGGACTGGGTCTACCTGGATGCGAACGGAGCCGGGGTTCTTCTTCGTGGTGCGGGCGGCTTGAGCTTCTTTCAACGTGCGAGCGAGAGCCGAGCCCGAGGCACGCGGCGTCCGGACCACCGCTCGGCTGGTTTCGTCGTCGAGCGCGACAGGGCCGAGGATCTCCAAGCCTGCTTGGGGATCCATCAGCTGGCGCAGTCTGGCCAGCAGATCGGCGACCGCTTCGTTGGGTCCGGTGAGCTCGGCCAGCTTGGCGGCGGGTGCGAGCCGCGCAGTACGGCGTTCGCTCAACTCGCGCGTCGCGAATCCCTCCGGACTCCACCGGACTACCGCCTGCAACGGTGTCGCCGACGGCTCCCCCACCATGATCACCGTCCCGCCGTCGCGAGCAGGCCGAACCAACGCCGCCGCGTTGAACCATCGCCGGACAGCTTCCTCCGGCGCCCGCAGATCCTGCCTCGCCAGCAACAACCACGTGTCCAGCAACAGCGCCGCGCTGTAGCCGCCCGCCGCGACCGGCTCCGCACCCGGCGTGGTGACGATCAACGCAGGCTCGTCCGAGACCGTGTCCAACATGTTGTCGCCACCCGAAGTACGAACGAGAACGCCAGGGAACGCTCTCCCCAGTTCCTCGGCCGTTCTCCGCGCACCGACCACGGCCGCGCGCATCCGGGTGTCCCCGCACTCGGTACACCGGTGATCAGCCGCGGGCCGCCCACAAACGCTGCAACTCGCCGGCCCAGAACCGCCCGTACGCCGTAAGGTCCCGCCGCAAGTCGAGCACCTCGACGGAGCCCGGCACGTCTGGCACACCAGACTCGGCAGATACCCGGCCCGCGGAACCTGTACGAGCACCGGCCCCGACCGAAGCCCCTCCCGCGCGATCTCGAAGGCTCGATGTGGCAGCCGCGCGGCACGAGCGCCGGGATCGCGCGCAAGGTCCCTGTCCGACTCCCCCGCGATGTGCACCGAGGGCGCAGCCGCGCGGATCACCGCCCGATCCGCGATGAGCTCGTTGGCCCACTGCGACTCCAGCAGCGCCGCGGTCTCCGCCGACCGGGCGAAGCCTCCGAGCATGACGGCGCACTTCTGCCGATAGGCCCGCAGCAACAGCACCTCACGCGCATGCGGGTAGGGCGCGCGCGGTTCGGCGTACGAGTCGTCGCCGTCGTCCCACAACGCGACCAGCCCGAGATCGGTAACCGGCGCGAAGGCGGCCGCCCTGGTCCCGATCACGACTCGCGTGCAGCCCCGCAAGGCGGCGAGGAACGCGCGGTACCTCGCCGTCGGACCGAGATCGGCCGACAACGTGACATACCCATCCGGACCCAGTACTTCGGCGCAGGCGGCGGCGAGGCGCTCGAGATCACGCGCATCCGGCGCGAGCAGCAACGCCCCACGCCCAGCCGAGGCGCAAACGGCCGCGGCCTGCGCGAAGGCCGTCGCCCAGTCAGCTCCCGGTACGGCGGTCCAGATCGCGCGCGGCGCCTCCGAACGGCGGAGCGCGTCGAGGAACCCCGGCGCGGACGGATACGGCGACCACTCGGACACCGACGACGAGACCACCGGCTTGACCGGCAGCGGGCATCGCAGCGACTCGGCTTCGACCTTCGCGTGGCGGGGCGGCACAGCCAGGCGGGTCACATCCGCCAGCACCCCGGCGTACCGGTCGGCGACGGCGCGGCAGAGATCGGCGACCTCTGGCGTGAGCACCCGCTCGGGTGAGACGACCTTGCGGATCCGGGCCAGCTTGCCGTCGTGGTCGGACGACTCCAGCCGTTCGAGCACGAACCCGTCCAGGTCCTTGCCCGCGAACCGCACCTTCACCCGGGCACCGGGCTGGGCGGCTTCGGCGAGATCGTCGGGCACCAGGTAGTCGAACGGGTGATCCAGGTGCGGCAGCGAGACGTCCACCGCGATCCGGGCGACCGGCAGCGCGGCGGTGATCCCGGCAGGCGCCTTGGTCCGGGAACGCCGAACGGTCTCGCGGAGCAGCGTCAACTGCTCAGGTGAGTCCCCGTTCTGTGCCACTCGGGAACTCTAGTCGCGCCACCCGACAGATGCCGTCAGCCCTGTGGGCAACACACTAAAAGCTCCGGCCCGTGTCCCCGGAGGGGCACGGGCCGGAGCGTGGTGCTGGAGTTACTTGGCGACGGCGGCCTTGAGTGCCTCGACGCGGTCGGTGCGCTCCCAGGTGAAGTCTTCGCCGGTGCGGCCGAAGTGGCCGTTCGCGGCGGTCTGGGCGTAGATCGGGCGGAGCAGGTCCAGGTCGCGGATGATCGCGGCCGGGCGCAGGTCGAAGACCTCGAGCACCGCGTCACTGATCTTGTCGACCGGAATCGTCTCGGTGCCGAACGTGTCGACGTAGAAGCCGACCGGGGTGGCCTTGCCGATCGCGTACGCGACCTGCACCTCGACCCGCGCGGCGAGCCCCGCGGCGACGATGTTCTTGGCCACCCAGCGCATCGCGTAGGCCGCCGAGCGGTCCACCTTCGACGGGTCCTTGCCGGAGAACGCGCCACCACCGTGGCGGGCCATGCCGCCGTAGGTGTCGATGATGATCTTGCGGCCGGTCAGGCCGGCGTCGCCCATCGGGCCGCCGATCTCGAACCGGCCGGTCGGGTTCACCAGCAGCTTGTAGTCGGTCGAGTCGATCTCGAACTGCTCGAGGATCGGGTCGACGACGTGCTTCTTCACGTCCGGCGTCAGCATCGAGTCGAGGCTGATGTCGGCGGCGTGCTGGCTGGACACCACGACGGTGTCGATCCGGATCGCCTTGTCACCGTCGTACTCGACCGTGACCTGGGTCTTGCCGTCGGGACGCAGGTACGCCATCGTGCCGTCCTTGCGGACGTCGGACAGCCGCTCCGAGAGCCGGTGCGCGATGGTGATCGGCAGCGGCATCAGCTCGGGGGTCTCGTTCGTCGCGTAACCGAACATCAGGCCCTGGTCGCCGGCGCCCTGCAGGTCGAGTTCGTCGACGGATGAGTCCGCGCGGGTCTCGTACGCCGTGTTGACGCCCTGGGCGATGTCGGGCGACTGGCTGCCGATCGCGACCGAGACGCCACAGGAAGCACCGTCGAAGCCCTTCAGCGACGAGTCGTACCCGATCTCCAGGATGCGCTTGCGCACGATCCCGGGGATGTCCACGTACGCCGACGTGGTGACCTCGCCGGCCACGACCACCAGGCCGGTCGTGACGAGGGTCTCCACCGCGACGCGGCTCTTCGGATCCTCGGCCAGCAGTGCATCGAGGATGGAGTCGCTGATCTGGTCAGCGATCTTGTCCGGGTGACCTTCCGTCACCGACTCGGACGTGAAAAGGCGCCTCGCCACGGTTCTCCCTCAGGTTTCCTTGTCTGCCACACAGCGGGCCGGCCACACAGCTGACGGCTTACCCCACCTCGCACCGACTCCAGCGATGCTCCTGGGCAGTATGCCAGGCCAGCGGTCACAGGTCAGGTCCGCCGGGTCAATTCATCCATATCGCGGAATCTGTGACCGAATGGTGGACATTCAGGCTTGTGAGGACCATCGCTCCGACCAGGCCTGCAGTGGCTTCAGCGCCCGTTGCAGATCCTGCCCGAGCGCCGTCAACGCATGGGCCCGCGCGTCGTCCTGCCAGATCAGGCCGGCCTCGCGCAGCTCACCCAGTCGCGTGTTCAGCACCGTCGGCGAGATGTCGTCGCATTGCTGTTGCAGGGCACGGAAACCGACCGGGCCGTCCCGCAGTTCCCACAGGATCCGCAGCACCCAGCGCCGGCCGAGCAGATCGAACGCGGCCATGATCGGCCGGCCGGTCCGCGACCCCCGTACCGGCTGCCCGGGCATCGGCGTCATCGCATCTCCCTCTCTTGCGCTACTGAATCCGTAGCGGCATGCTGGGATCCTCCGCTACTAAAACCGTAGCACTGTCTCCGGGAGGCCCGATGCCATCCAGGCTGCACCCCGTCGAACCGCCGTACAGCGACGCGGTCAAGCGTTTGCTGACGAAGCTGATGCCGCCGGACTCCGGCTACGAACCGTTGCTGCTGTTCCGGATCCTCGCGCTGAACACCGACCTCGCATCGCGAGCCCACCCGATGGCATCCGGCCTACTGGTCAAGGGATCGCTGCCGGCCCGGGACCGCGAACTGCTGATCAGCCGTACGACGGCTCGCGCGGGCGCGGAGTACGAATGGGGCGTCCACGCCGTCGTCTTCGCCGAAGCGGTCGGCCTCGACCGCGACCTCGTCGACAAGCTGGCGCTCGGTCCGTTGGATGCGGCTTTCGACGGTCCGGACCTCCTCCTCGTGACGGCCGCGGATGAACTGCACGACAGGGCGACGCTGTCAGACGAGACCTGGAGTTCGCTGCGGGTCCGCTACGACGATGCCCAGCTGATCGAACTGATCTTGCTCGTCGGTTGGTACCGCACCCTCTCAACGCTCATCAACGCGGTAGAGCTCCCGCTGGAGGCCTGGGCTGCTCGCTTTCCCGGCTGAGCCAGGCGTGCGCGCCGACGGTGATCTTGCCGATCGTGAGGGCGGGGTGGCATCGACGATCTCGCCCAACCGGGCGACCTGATCGTCGAGGTCGCGGAGCCGCCTCGCGGTCAGGTCGCGCAGAGGTTCGACCGTCACCTCAAGACGACGGCCGGCGCGCCTGTGATGCCAGACCCCGGCGACGATGCCGTCGACCACCTGACCCGTCTGCTCCTGCGCCATCCGCACCCCCGGCGCGAGCCGGCTCCCTTCCCGAGGCAACGCAGCCAAGGCAACCGTCCACAGCCGTCCCGAAGGACAGGTAGTGCACCCCACTACGCCGTACGCCGGGTGCCGGGTCGCGCTCAAGTGCACTAGGACCTGGCCACCATTACCTGTCCATCGGCACACCCCGGCGAAGGAGCGGCGTCCTGGGGTGGGCGGGAACTATCGCCAGTGGGTGGCGACCAGGTTCCAGATGACGCCGGCGAGGGCGTCCTTGCTGCCGGAGGGGAAGGGCAGGGCGCCGCCGTCGCGGTCGAGGATGACGGCTTCGTTGGTGTCGCTGCCGAAGACCTTGCCGCCGGAGACGTCGTTCACCACCAGCAGGTCACACCCCTTGCGTTCGAGCTTGGCGCGGGCCAGCTCGATCACGCTGTGCTCGGCGTCACCTGTCTCGGCCGCGAAGCCGACGATCACCTGGTCGGTGCGCTGCCGGTCGTGCGAGATGGTGGCGAGGATGTCCGGGTTCTGCACCAGGCTGACGGCCGGCACCGAACCGTCGGCGGTCTTCTTGATCTTGTGTCCGGAGACATCGGCCGGGCGGAAGTCGGCGGGCGCGGCCGCCATCACGATGGCGTCGGCGTCGACCGCGCGACTGGTGATCTCGTCGTACAGCTCGCGGGTGCTGGTCACCGGGACGACCTGTACTCCGGCCGGATCGGCCAGCTCCGAGTTGGCGGCGACCAGGGTGACCTTCGCGCCGCGAGCGGCCGCGATCCGGGCCAGGGCGTAACCCTGCTTGCCGGATGACGAGTTGCCGAGGTACCGAACCGGGTCGAGGTGTTCACGCGTACCGCCGGCGCTGACCAGGACGTGTTTGCCGGTGAGGTCAGCGACGGACTGCCCCGCGGCCCGGGCGGTCTCGTCGGCGAGCATCAGCTGACTGATCGCGAAGATCTCGGCGGGCTCAGGCAGCCGGCCGCGGCCGGTATCGGCGCCGGTCAGGCGCCCGACGGCGGGGTCGAGCACGGTGATGCCGCGCGAACGCAGCGTCGCTACGTTGGCCTGCGTCGCTGGGTGCTCCCACATCTCGGTGTGCATCGCGGCCGCGAACAGGATCGGGCAGCGCGCGGTCAGCAAGGTGTTGGTGAGCAGGTCGTCCGCCAGGCCGTGGGCGGCCTTGGCGATCAGGTTCGCGGTGGCGGGCGCGACGACGACCAGGTCGGCGCCCTTACCGATCCGGACGTGCGGGACCTCGTGCACGTCGTCGAACGGGTCGGCCGTGACCGGCTGACCCGACAGCGCCGCCCAGGTGGCCGCGCCGACGAACTCCAGCGCGGCCGCGGTCGGCACGACCCGGACCCGATGGCCCGACTCGGTCAGCCGGCGGAGCAGATCGCAGACCTTGTACGCCGCGATGCCACCGCCGACACCGAGCACTACAGACGGCCGGTGGGCCGCAGTCGTGGGCTCGGTCATGACTGGGTGGTTAGACGGACTTCTCCGCGGCTGCGGCGGCTTCCGCCTCGGCCTCGGGGTCGATGTCCGTGCAGGTCAGCACGCCCTCGTTGATCTCGCGCATGGCGATCGAGAGGGGCTTCTCCTGGACGTGGGTCTCGACCAGCGGTCCGACGTACTCCAGCAGGCCTTCGCCGAGCTGGGAGTAGTAGGCGTTGATCTGCCGAGCCCGCTTCGCGGAGTACAGCACCAGCTTGTACTTCGAGTCGGTACGGGTGAGCAGGTCGTCGATCGGCGGTGAGGTGATGCCGATGGCGACGGGCTGGTTGCCAGACAAGTTCAGCTCTTTCCAGAGATGGAGAGGGTTATCGAATCAACTTTACCAACTGATCGGCCGCTTCCCGAACGGAGGCGTTCACGATCGTGACGTCGAATTCCTTCTCGGCCGCCAGCTCCAGAGTAGCCGTCTGGAGTCTGCGCTCCCGTTCTTCGGCCGTTTCGGTCCCCCGGCCGACCAGCCGGCGGACCAGTTCGTCCCAGCTCGGCGGGGCCAGGAAGACGAAATGCGCGTCCGGCATCGTCTCCCGCACCTGCCGCGCGCCCTGCAGGTCGATCTCCAGCAGCGCGGGCCGGCCGTCGGCCAGTTTGTCGAGCACCGGCTGCCGGGGCGTGCCGTACCGGGCGGCCTTGTGGACGACGGCCCACTCGAGCAGCTCGTCCTCGGCGATCATCCGGTCGAACTCGGCATCCGACACGAACAGGTAGTGCACCCCGTGCACCTCGCCCGGCCGCGCCTTGCGGGTGGTCGCCGAGACCGAGATCCAGATCTCGGGGAAGCGCTCCCTGATGTCGGCCGCCACCGTCCCCTTGCCGACCGCGGTCGGCCCGGCCAGCACCGTCAGCCGCGCGCCGCCGAGTCCACGGCCGGTCCGGCCGGAGGGGTTGTTGCGCGGAGTCGCCGTGCCGCTGTCCCGGCGCGTTGCCCGGCTCGCTGCGTTTCCGGTGTCCGAATCCATCTCCCCGGCCGTCCCCGTTTGAATCATGATCGGTTCCGTACTCGTGATCAGTTCCGTCGACATCAGCTTCACTCGGCGAATTCGCGCTCGAGCGCGGCGATCTGGTTCGTCCCCAGGCCGCGGACCCGGCGGGTCTCGGAGATGCCGGCCCGGTCCATGATCTGCTGGGCGCGGACCTTGCCGACGCCGGGGATGCACTGCAGCAGCGCGCTCACCCGCATCTTGCCGATCACGTCGTTGATCTGCCCCTCGTGCAGAACCTGCGTCGGGGACGCTCCGGAGTGCCGGATCCGGTTCTTGATCTCGGCACGCTCACGCCGCGCCGCCGCGGCCTTGTCCAGGGCCGCCGCACGCTGCTCCGGGGTCAAAGAAGGAAGTGGCACCGTTTCACCTGTCCCGTTTTGTGGCTTCGAACGTGAACCTAACACGGCTTCGGACAGCCTCGGGACAGGCTCAGTTCAGGGAGGGGACATCCACCTTGCAAGCGTCCTTCGCATGCGTGGCGATCGCCTGGTACGCCGTGGTGACCGAGCCGGTTTCCTTACTCAGCCGAGCCAGCTGAACGCGGTCCGTACCAGCCTTCTGCGCCTTCTCCGCGAACGTCACGATCGCGGCCCAGTCGTCCTTGACCTCTTTGGGTGCGCTGTCCTGCAGCTTCTTGGCGTCAGCGAGGATCTTCACGTAGTCGGCGGCGTTCTGCGTGTCCACGTTCACCGCGGACGCGGCGTAGCCGGCGAGGTCGACGCAGTACGCCTGCTCCTCGGTGCACGCGGTCAGGCCGGCGGCCGCCACGATCATCGCGGCGGTCATCACTACAGTGCGCATCAGGTTCTCGGCCTCGCTGTCGGTCGGTCGGGGATGAACCCCCGACGCTACCGGTCGCGATCAACCCCACGAACCGGCCCCGCGGACCGCCCGTTGCCGGCCGGCCCGCGGTACGGGCGATTCGTCGTACTGGTGGTCAGTTGCCTTCGATGTTCACCTTGCAGGTGTCCTTCGCCTGCTTGGCGATCGCCGTCGACGCGGCCGCGATCTTCTGGCCGTCATTCTTGGCCAGTTCGGTCAGCTTGGTCGTGTCGCCGCCCGCGTCCTTCGCCTTGTCGGCGTAGTCCAGCACGGTCTTCCAGTCGTCCTTCAGGTCGTCCGGCGCCGACTTGGACAGCTTCTTCGCCTCGGTGCGCAGCTTGTCGACCGCCGCGGTGTCCTTGATGTCGAGGCCCTTGACCGCCTCGGCATAGTTCTGCAGCTCGCTGCAGTAGTCGCCGCCCGAGCACGCCGTCAACGTGCCGACGCTCAATGTCACTACCGCCGCGAGGGCCGCAACCTTACGCATGCCGTTCCTAACTCTTGCTTGCGGAGAGACCTGCTCTCCCCGTCGCCGCAACCCTTCCGAATGGTGGGGTCATCTGCCCGCAGGGCACGCCGTGAAGAACGTCGCACCGCCGGACTGGAACCACCCCGTAACCTGCCGCGTCGCCAGCCAGTTGAGGCGGCGACAGCGTTCGCGGCCACGATCGCTGCGATCGCCGCCCAGGCGAGCCCGTCCAGGTGCTGGCCGAGCATCACCAGACCGACCAGCGCCGCCAGTACCGGGTTCACGCTCATGAACACCCCGAAGAACTGCGCAGGGCCCCTCCTGAGGGCCAGCACGTCCATCAGGAAGGGGACGGCCGACGACAGCACGCCCGCAGCCAGCGCGTAGCTGATAGTGGCGAGCGTCGGAGGGTGCCTGACGAGCATGACGATGCCGATCGGGACGTAGGCGAGCCCAGACACCGCAGCCGCGGCACCAGAGCCCTGTACGCCGGGTAACTCCCGTCCCATCGCCCGGTTGAGCAGGATGTAGCAAGCCCAGCAAGCCGCGGCCACCAGGCCCAGCCCGATGCCCAGGTAGTCGGTGCTCGCCTGCGGCCGAGTCAGTACGACGACAGCCGGCGCAGCCGCCAGCGCGCAGTACAGGTCGATCTTCCGTCGCGAGCCTGCCAGCGCCACCGCCAAAGGCCCGAGGAACTCCAGCGTGACGGCGAGGCCCAGGCCTACTCGGTCGATGGAGGTGTAGAGCGTCAGGTTCATGGTCGCGAACACCGCGGCCAGGCTCAGCACGAGCCGCCACTGTCTGGCTGTGAACGACCGGAACCGTGGCCGTCCGACCGCGAGCAGCACGACCGCGGCGACCCACTGCCTGATCGCCACTACTCCGGCCGGTCCGATCACCGGGAACGCGAGCGCAGCCGTCGCGGCCCCCACCTGCGTCGACAGCCCACTCCCCAGCATCATCGCCACCCCAGCCGACCGGTTCGTCCCGACGTCCGGCTCTACCTGGAGATTCCGCCTCACGGTCCTCATGGTGCGAGCCTGAGCCTGCGGCGAGCATGCGCAAAATGCATCATTGGGGCCATCTATACGCTGGAGTCATGGATCTGGAACTGCGGCAACTGCGGTGCCTGGTCGCGATCGTCGACGCGGGGACTTTCACCGACGCCGCCATCGAGCTGGGCGTCTCCCAGGCGGCCGTCTCGCGCAATCTGCTCGGCCTCGAGCGAGTGCTCGGCGTACGGCTGCTGCACCGGACCAGCCGGACGATCACGCCCACCACAGCCGGCGTACAGGTGCTCCACCGTGCCCGGCATCTGCTGGCCGAGGCCGAGGATCTGGTCCGCGAGGCGACGACCGGTCATGCGCGGCTGCGGATCGGCCATGCGTGGTCGGCTCTGGGGTCGCACACCGCCGAGTTCCAGCGGATCTGGGCGACCCGCTACCCGGACGTCGAACTACTCCTCGTCCGCACCAACACTGCGACCGGCGGCCTCGCCGAGGGCCTCTGCGACCTCGCCGTGGTCCGGGTGCCCATCGACAGTCACCGCTTCGCGCACGTCACCGTCGCCCACGAACGCCGGTACTGCGTACTTGCGGCGGACGACCCCTGGGCGCGACGCCGCTCGATCACCCTCGACGAGGTCCGCGAGCGCACCCTGCTGCTCGACCGGCGCACCGGCACCACGAGCGCCGACCTGTGGCCCGAAGGTCTCCGGCCGCGACTGGAGTACATCCAGGACATCGACGACTGGCTGGCGGCGATCGCCACCGGCCGCTACGTCGGCATGACCCCGGAATCCACCGCCACCCAGTACCGCCGCGACGGCATCGTCTACCGCCCACTCCGCGACGCCCCACCGGTCCCGGTCCACCTTGCCTGGCGCCGTCACGACCCGCACCCGGCGACTCACGCCGCCATCGCGTTGGCCACCGAGCTCTACGCCAAGCCCTAGCCCCACCCCGTCCGCCACGGTTGACCAGATCCCGGGCTCGCTGGGGACGTCCCGGACCGCCAGCCCATCAATACCCCGCTTCCGACCACCTCCACTGGCACTCGCAACGCTCACCACCAGGCAGAAAGACCCCCATTGATGGCCTGGCGGTCCGGAGGGCAGCCCCCGCCCGCCGGTGAGGCGCGAACCCCAACGCGGAGGGGCGAACCCCACCGAAGTGCTTGCTGGCGTCCGGGCCCTTGCCCGCGGAGGGTGTGGCGCCGGGTGAGGTGGCTCGCCCGATCCCAGGAGCAGGTTGCGCCTACCGACGGCCGTACGGTCAGTAGCCCAGGACGGTTCTGAAGGACTCGTTGGTGCGGGCGGCGGCATCGCGGAGGGAAGTGGCGTCCGGCCCGGCTCCGAGGATCTCGCGTGAGCTGGAAGGCAGGACATTGCGGACGGCCGCACCGAAGATCTCGGTCAGCCCCGCAACGGTTCCGCCTTGAGCTCCCAGGCCGGGGGCGAGGAGCGGGCCGCGGATGTCGAGGTTCTCGTCGGTCGACTTGATGGTCGCGCCCACGACGGCACCGAACGATCCCAGGTCGTCGGCCTCCGCGTTGAGTTCGCGCAGGCCGTCGAGTACTGCGCCGGCGACGGTCTGGCCGGCCGTAGTGCGGGCGGACTGGAATTGCGGGCCCTCTGGGTTCGAGGTGAGCGCCAACACGAACAGCCCGGCCCCCGCCGCGCGGGCCTCGTCGATCGCCGGTTGGAGCGAGCCGAAGCCGAGGTACGGGCTGACGGTCAACGCGTCGCAGGCCAGCGGACCCTTCTCGGCGAGGTAGGCGGACGCGTACCCGGCCATGGTCGAGCCGATGTCACCACGCTTGGCGTCGATGATCACCAGCGCCCCGGCCTCACGGAGCCGGATCGTGGCCTGTTCCAGTACTGCGATGCCCGCCGATCCGAAGCGCTCGAAGAAGGCGGACTGCGGCTTGAAGACGGCGACGTGCTCGGCCAGCGCGTCGACGACGCCATAGGTGAACGACGCAAGGCCTTCCGCGGTGTCGGGCAGGCCCCAGGAGTCGAGGAGGTGGGCGTGCGGGTCGATCCCGACGCAGAGTGGGCCGCGCTGGTTCATCGCGGCGCGCAGACGGGTGCCGAAGGGCTGGTTGCTCATGGGGAGATCTCGCTCTCTCATCGATGCTCCAGAAGGCGGTTCGTCCGGCGTACGAGGCCGGGACCGCGATAGATCAGGCCGGTGTAGAGCTGGACCAGGCTCGCGCCCGCGTCCAGGAGGCGGGCGGCGTCGGAAGGATCCAGGACGCCACCGACGCCGATGATGGGGAGCGCTCCCCCGGTCTCCGAGTGGATGTGCGCGACCGTCTTGGCGGAGATCTCGGTCAGCGGCCGTCCCGAGAGCCCGCCGGCCTCGGCAGCCATCACCTGATCGGTAGCGGCAAGACCGTCGCGGCCGATCGTCGTGTTGGTCGCGATGATCCCGGCGACACCGACGTCGGTGCAGACGCCGAGCAGTTCGTCGATCGCCGGCTCGGTCAGGTCCGGTGCGATCTTGACCAGGATCGGCTTCGGCTCCAGGCCACCTGCCGACAGCGAGGTCGCCTCAGCATGCAGTGCGGTGAGGAGCTCCCGGAGGTGACCGGAGTCCTGCAGAGAGCGCAATCCCGGTGTGTTCGGCGAACTCACGTTGACCGCGAAGTAGTCGCCGTACCGGTAGAGCCGCCGCAGCGAGGTGACGTAATCCTCGACGGCGTCCTCCAGCGGCGTCACCTTCGACTTGCCGATCGAGATCCCGAGCGGGTAGCCGAGATCGCCGTACGCCGCCAGCCGGTCCGCGAGCGCCGCCGAGCCGAGGTTGTTGAACCCCATCCGGTTGATGACGCCTTCGCTCTCGACCAGCCGGAACAGCCGCGGCTTCGGGTTCCCCGGCTGGGCCTGCGCCGTCACCGTGCCGACCTCGACGAAGCCGAACCCGAGTGCCCGCCAGGCCGGCAGGGCTACCCCGTTCTTGTCCATCCCGGCGGCCAGCCCGACCGGACTCGGGAAACGCACCCCGAACACGGTCCGGGCCAGGCCGGCCGGGAGAGACCCGTAGGTCCGCGAGAGAGCGCTCACCGCGCCGGGAACGCGACTCAGCCGACGCAATCCGTGCAGCGTCTGCTCGTGCGCGATCTCCGCGTCACCCTTGCCCAGCCGGTAAAGCACCGGCCGGACCACCTTGCCGTACAAGGACCCGTCGAAGGACATGGCGCTCAGCTCTCCACCACCACATCCGCGATCCCGTGGATCCGGGACGCCCAGTCCTGCAGCGAGCGCACTCCGATGTCCCCGGCCCTGCTGCGCCTCGATCCCCTGTACTGCGGCCGCCAGCCCCTGCACCGTCGTGATGCACGGGATGTTCCGGGCCACCGCCGCACTCCGGATCTCATAGCCGTCGATCCGCGGCGAACCGCCCTGCGTGATCCCGATCGGAGTGTTGACGATCAGGTTCAGCTCACCGTCCTGGACCATCTGGACGATCGTCGGCTCGCCGTTCGGACCCGGCCCCTGGCTGCTCTTGCGAACGGTGACCGACTCGACCCCGTTGCGCCGCAATACGTCGGCAGTGCCTTCGGTCGCGTAGATCTGGAAGCCCAGGTCCGCCAGCCGCTTGACCGGGAAGATCATGTGCCGCTTGTCCCGGTTGGCGACCGACACGAAGACCTTGCCCGAGCTCGGCAACGGCTGCGACGCGCCGGCCTGCGACTTGGCGAACGCCGTACCGAAGGTTTCGTCGATGCCCATCACCTCACCGGTGGAGCGCATCTCCGGCCCGAGCACGGTGTCGACCGACGATCCGTCGATGGTCCGGAATCGGTTGAACGGCATCACGGCTTCCTTCACCGCGATCGGCGTCGAGGCCGGCAGCGTTCCGCCATCACCGACGGCGGGCAGCATGCCTTCCTCACGCAGGACGGCGATGGTTGCCCCGAGCATCACCCGGGCAGCCGCCTTCGCCAGCGGCGTCGCGGTCGCTTTGGAGACGAATGGCACGGTTCGCGATGCGCGCGGGTTCGCCTCCAGCACGTAGAGCACGTCGCCTGCCAGGGCGTACTGGACATTCAGCAGACCCCGTACGCCGACACCGCGAGCGATCGCCTCGGTCGACTGCCGGATCTTCTCGATGTCCGCGTTCCCCAGCGTGATCGGCGGCAGCGCGCAGGACGAGTCGCCCGAGTGCACCCCGGCCTCCTCGATGTGCTCCATCACGCCGCCGAGGAACAACTCGGTGCCGTCGAACAGCCCGTCCACGTCGATCTCGACCGCGTCGTCCAGGAACCGGTCGATCAGCACCGGGTGCTCCCAGTTCGCCGCGAGCGCGTCGCCACTCAACCGCCGCAGCGCAGCGGTCAGCTCACCCTCGGAGTACACGATCTCCATGCCGCGCCCGCCGAGCACGTACGACGGCCGGACCAGCACGGGGAAGCCGATCTCCGCCGCGATCTCCTGCGCTTCGTCGAACGACATCGCGGTGCCGTGCTTCGGCGCCGGCAACCCGGCGTCGGACAGCACCTTGCCGAACGCGCCGCGCTCCTCCGCCAGGTGGATCGCCTCGGGCGACGTCCCGACGATCGGCACGCCCGCGTCCGCGAGCCGCTGCGCCAACCCGAGCGGGGTCTGCCCGCCCAGCTGCACGATCACACCGGCGACCGGGCCGGCCTGCATCTCGGCGTACACGATCTCGAGCACGTCCTCGCAGGTGAGCGGCTCGAAGTACAGCCGGTCGGAGGTGTCGTAGTCGGTCGAGACCGTCTCCGGGTTGCAGTTGACCATGATCGTGCAGTAGCCGGCTTCGCGCAGCGCCATCGACGCGTGCACGCAGGAGTAGTCGAACTCGATCCCCTGCCCGATCCGGTTCGGCCCGGAGCCGAGGATCAGCACGGCCGGTTCCTCACGGGGTGCCACTTCGGACTCTTCGTCGTACGACGAGTAGTGGTACGGCGTGGTGGCCGCGAACTCGGCGGCGCAGGTGTCCACGGTCTTGAAGACCGGCCGGATCCCGAGCGCCTGCCGGACACCCCGGACGACGTCCTCGGCCAGCCCGCGGATCTCGGCCAGCTGGAGATCCGAGAAACCGTGCCGCTTGGCCAGCTTCAGGATCTCCGGAGTCAGCCGCGGTGCGGCCGCGACCTGGAGAGCGGTCTCGTGGATCAGGTACATCTGATCCACGAACCACGGGTCGATCTTGGTGGCGTCGAAGATCTGCTCCGGCGTCGCACCGGCCCGGATCGCGTCCATCACAGTCCGCAGCCGGCCGTCGTGCGGCGTCTTGATTGCCTCCAGCAACGGCTCCAGTTCGGAGGCCGGCGGCTCGGCCCAGGAGAACCGGGCTTCCGGCTTCTCCAGCGAGCGGAGCGCCTTCTGCAGGGCCTCGGTGTAGTTGCGGCCGATCGCCATCGCCTCGCCGACGCTCTTCATGTGCGTGGTCAGCGTCGCGTCGGCGGCCGGGAACTTCTCGAACGCGAACCGCGGCACCTTGACGACCACGTAGTCCAGCACCGGCTCGAAGCTGGCCGGGGTCTGCTTGGTGATGTCGTTCGGGATCTCGTCGAGGGTGTAGCCGATCGCCACCTTGGCGGCGATCTTGGCGATCGGGAAGCCGGTCGCCTTCGAGGCCAGCGCGGACGACCGGGACACCCGCGGGTTCATCTCGATCACGATCAGCCGGCCGTCGACCGGGTCCACCGCGAACTGGATGTTGCAGCCGCCGGTGTCGACGCCGACCTCGCGGATGATGCCGATGGCAAGGTCCCGCATGGTCTGGTACTCGCGGTCGGTCAGCGTCATCGCCGGCGCGACCGTGACGGAGTCGCCGGTGTGCACGCCCATCGGATCGACGTTCTCGATCGAGCAGATGATCACGACGTTGTCCGCCTTGTCGCGCATCACCTCCAGCTCGTACTCCTTCCAGCCGACGATCGACTCCTCGATCAGCACCTCGGTCGTCGGGCTGGCGGTCAGGCCGGCCCCGGCGATCCGGCGCAAGTCCGCTTCGTCGTACGCCATCCCGGAGCCGACGCCACCCATGGTGAACGACGGGCGGATGACCAGCGGATAGCCCATCGCGGCGGCCGCGCCGAGCACGTCGTCCATCGTGTGGCAGACGTGTGAACGCGCGGTCTCGGCGCCCAGCTTCTCCACGATCGCCTTGAACGACTCGCGGTTCTCGCCACGCTGGATCGCGTCGACCGAGGCGCCGATCAGCTCGACGCCGTACTTCTCCAGCACGCCGTTCTCATGGAGAGCGATTGCTGCGTTCAGGGCGGTCTGGCCGCCCAGGGTGGCGAGCAGGACGTCCGGGCGCTCCTTCTCGATCACCTTCTCGACGAACTGCGGTGTGATCGGCTCGACGTACGTCGCGTCGGCGAACTCCGGATCCGTCATGATCGTGGCCGGGTTGGAGTTCACCAGGATGACCCGGAAACCCTCTTCCTTCAGCACCCGGCAGGCCTGGGTCCCGGAGTAGTCGAACTCACAGGCCTGGCCGATCACGATCGGGCCGGAGCCGATCACCAGCACCGAGTCGATATCTGTACGGCGTGGCATCAGCTGCGACCCTTCTCAGTCGACACAGTCATGAGTTCTACAAAACGGTCGAAGAGGTACGCCGAGTCGTGCGGACCGGCCGCCGCTTCTGGGTGGTACTGGACCGAGAACGCGAGCGGCTTCCCGTCGCGGCCGGTCAGCTTCAGCCCTTCGACGACGTTGTCGTTGAGCGATACGTGACTCACTTCAGCGATCCCGTACGGCGTTTCCACGGTCGCATCCAGCGGCGCATCCACAGCACTGTGCTGATTTTCGCTGCCCGGCCAGGCGACAGCGAAGCCGTGGTTCTGCGCGGTGATCTCGACCTTGCCGGTGGCCCGGTCGAGCACCGGCTGGTTGATCCCCCGGTGCCCGTACTTCAGCTTGAAGGTGCCCAGCCCGAGTGCCCGGCCGAAGACCTGGTTGCCGAAGCAGATCCCGAAGTACGGAATCCCCTGCTCCAACAGGGCTTTGAGCAGCGTGGTCGGGTGCTCTGTGGTCTCCGGGTCGCCCGGCCCGTTGCTCATGAAGATGCCGTCCGGTTTCACCGCCAGCACCTCCTCCAGCGAGGCCGTGGCCGGCAGCACGTGCACCTCGATGCCACGCTCGGCCATCCGCTTCGGCGTCATCGTCTTGATCCCGAGGTCGAGCGCGACGACGGTGAACCGCTTCTCGCCCTCAGCCGGTACGACGTACGCCTCGGCAACGGTCACCTCGGAAGCCAGGTCCGAGCCGGCCATCGCGGGCTGCTCGAGGACCTTCGCGAGCAACGCGGCCGGGTCGAGGATCTCGGTCGAGATCCCGGCCCGCATCGCGCCGCGTTCGCGCAGGTGCCGGGTCAGCGCGCGGGTGTCGATGCCGGAGATCCCGACGACGCCCTGCGTCTTCAGCTGCTCGTCGAGCGTGCGCTTCGCGCGCCAGTTGGACGGCACCCGGGCAGGGTCGCGGACGACGTACCCGGCGACCCAGATCTTGGTCGACTCGTCGTCCTCGTCGTTCACCCCGGTGTTGCCGATGTGCGGCGCGGTCTGGGTGACGATCTGGCGGTGGTACGACGGGTCGGTCAGCGTCTCCTGGTAGCCGGTCATGCCGGTGGTGAACACCGCCTCGCCGAAGGTCTCACCGGTCGCACCGTACGACGTACCGGCGAACGCGCGGCCGTCCTCGAGGACCAGCAGCGCCGCCTTCAGGGCCGGTTTCATGGCAGCCTGGCTCATTGCTCGGCTCCGATCAGGGTCGAGATGGATTCGGTCAGTCCGGCGGCGTCGGCCTTGCGGCGCGGGCGGAAGCCGGTGTCGAGTTCGCGGCCGTCGTGGTTCCAGCTGACGACGACCAGACCGGAGGCCTCGGCGGTCACCTTGCCGGCGATGCCGCGGTCGGTCCGTACGCCGGTCAGGTGGTCGGCCGGGATGAAGACGTCGGTGGCGCCTTGGCGGTGGAAGATCAGGCCGGCCGGACTGACGTCCAGGTCGGCATTGCTGCGGACGCCGAGCTCGTGCACGGCGATCCGGTCCATCCAGTCGCCGGCGGTCGTCGTCGCGACGTACACGCCTTCGACACCGGTGATCTTGCCGGTCGGCGGCACGGGTGGCAGCGGCGCCAGGTCGGCCTGCCGCGCCTTGCGATTGCGCCAGCCGCGGTACATGCCGAACCAGCCGCCGCCGATCACCAGCAGCGTGCCGAGGATGCCCAGTGCGGTCTTCACCGGGTCAGCTTCCCGTCCAGAACGGTCGGCGTACCCCTCAGGAAGGTGGCAACCACCTGACCAGGCAACTTCATGCCGTCGAACGGAGTGTTCCGCGACAGCGACTTCGACTCCCCCGGTACGACGGTGCGCTCGACGGCCGGGTCGACCAGGGTCACGTTCGCGGGCGCACCGACCTCGAGCGGCCGGCCGTGGTCGCTCACCTGGCCGATGGCCGCCGGCCGGTAGCTCATCCGGTCGGCAAGGTCGGCCCACGTCATCAGCTTGGTGTCGATCATCGCGTGCTGGACCACCGAGAGAGCGGTCTCCAGGCCGGTCATGCCGAAGGCCGCCGCGCTCCACTCGCAGTCCTTGTCCTCCACCGGGTGCGGCGCGTGGTCGGTGGCGACGATGTCGATCGTGCCGTCGGCCAGCCCCTCGCGGACCGCCTCGACGTCGGCCTTGGTCCGCAGCGGCGGGTTCACCTTGAAGACCGGGTTGTACGAGGTCAGCAGGTCCTCGGTGAGCAGCAGGTGGTGCGGCGTCACCTCGGCGGTGACCTCGAGGCCGCGCTTCTTCGCCGCCCGGACGATCTCGACCGATCCCTTGGTGGACAGGTGGCAGATATGCAGCTTGGACCCGACGTGAGCGTTCAGCAGGATGTCGCGCGCGATGATGGATTCTTCGGCGACACTCGGCCAGCCGGTCAGGCCGAGAATGCCGGAGAGCGCGCCCTCGTTCATCTGCGCGCCCTTGGTCAGCCGCGGCTCCTGCGCGTGCTGGGCGATCACGCCGCCGAAGGCCTTCACGTACTCGAGCGCGCGCCGCATCAGCGCCGCGTCCCAGACGCAGTCGCCGTCGTCCGAGAACACCCGTACGCGAGCCGCCGAGTCCGCCATCGCGCCCAGCTCGGCCAGCTGAGTCCCCTGCCGGCCGACCGTGACCGCCCCGATCGGGTAGACGTCTGCGTACCCGGCTTCGCGGCCCAGGCGCCAGACCTGCTCGACCACACCGGCGGTGTCGGCAACCGGGTCGGTGTTGGCCATCGCGAACACCGCGGTGAACCCGCCCATCGCGGCCGCCCGGGTGCCGGTGAGCACGGTCTCGGCGTCCTCGCGGCCCGGCTCGCGCAGGTGGGTGTGCAGGTCGACCAGGCCGGGGAGCGCGATCTTGCCGTTCCCGTCGACGAGCTCGACGCCGTCCGGCCGGGCCAGATCGTTGCCGATGGCCACGATCTCGCCGTTCTCGATCAGCAGGTCCGCCACCTCACCGCCGACAATCGACGCTCCGGTGATCAAGTACGAACTCATCGACGTCCTCGCTTCGCTCCGGGCGCCGATGAGGCACCAAACGGGCTGTGTTGGATGGTGAACTCGCTCCGCTCCTTCACGCTTGGGGCTCCTCGGTGGGGTTGGTGTCGTTACTGCCCGAGAGCAGCAGATAAAGGACGGCCATTCGAATGGCCACGCCGTTCGTGACCTGCTCGACGATCACCGAGCGGGTGGAGTCGGCCACCTCGGCGCTGATCTCCATCCCCCGGTTCATCGGGCCGGGGTGCAGCACGATCGCTTCGTCGGGCAGTTGCGCCATCCGGTGCACGTCGAGCCCGTAGCGCCGGGTGTACTCGCGGGCACTCGGGAAGAACGCGTCGCCCATCCGCTCCCGCTGCACCCGCAGCATCATCACCGCGTCGCTCTTCGGCAGCGTCGCGTCCAGGTCGTACGACGTGGCGCACGGCCAGCCGGACATGTCGACGGGCAGCAGCGTCGGCGGCGCGACCACGGTCACCTCGGCGCCGAGCGTGGCCAGCAGCAGGACGTTCGACCGGGCCACCCGGCTGTGCAGGACATCGCCGACGATGGTGATCCGGCGGCCGTCCAGCGAGCCGAGATGGCGGCGCATGGTGAAGGCGTCGAGCAGCGCCTGGGTCGGGTGCTCGTGCGTCCCGTCGCCGGCGTTCACGACCGAGCCGGTCATCCAGCCCGAGGTCGCGAGCAGATGCGGTGCGCCCGAGGACCCGTGCCGGCAGACCACGCCGTCGGCGCCCATCGCCTGCAGGGTCAGCGCGGTGTCCTTCAGGCTCTCGCCCTTGCTCACGCTCGAGCCCTTGGCGGAGAAGTTGATCACATCGGCCGACAACCGCTTGGCGGCGGCCTCGAACGAGATCCGGGTCCGGGTGGAGTCCTCGAAGAAGAGGTTCACCACCGTCCGGCCGCGTAGCGCGGGCAGCTTCTTGATCGGCCGGTCCGCCAGCGAGCGCATCTCCTCGGCGGTGTCCAGGATCAGGTTGGCCTCGTCGCGACTCAGGTCGCCGGCACTCAGCAGATGGCGCATCAGAACCTCACCTCATCCCTTGCGTCCGAAGAACCGTTGGTCCTGCCCCTCGGGGGTTCGGACGTCTGCGGGGTTTTGTCGGCGATCAGCACCGCGTCGGCGCCGTCGTACTCGGTCAGGTGCACGGTGACCCGCTCGACCAGTGAGGTGGGCAGGTTCTTGCCGACGTAGTCCGCCCGGATCGGCAGTTCGCGGTGGCCGCGGTCGACCAGGACGGCCAGCTGGACCGCCTTCGGCCGGCCGATGTCGCCGATCGCGTCCAGCGCGGCCCGGATCGTCCGGCCGGAGAACAGCACGTCGTCGACCAGCACGACGACCTTGCCGTCGATACCGCCGGGCGGGATGTCGGTGTGTTCGAGCGCACGGGCGGGTTTCAGCCCGATGTCGTCGCGGTACATGGTCACATCGAGTGACCCTGTCGGCACGCTCTGCCCCTCGACCGCGGCGATCCGCTCGGAGATGCGGGTCGCCAGACCCACCCCACGGGTGGGTATGCCGAGCAGTACCACGGGGTCGGCACCCCTGTTGCGCTCGAGGATCTCGTGCGCGATCCGGGTCAATGCCCGGGAAATGTCGGAAGCATCCAGCACTGTGCGCGGTACGGGTACCGAGGCAGAGCTCATCGCTACCGTTCCTCCTTTCCCGCCTCTCTGGACGGGTCTTTAAAGGACGTTCGGACCGCTTGACATCGTATCGGAAGTGACACGCCGTCTTGACGCTGGCCTCTTGACCAGAATATTGTTACTCTGTGTAATCATGGGGGGTTTCACCATCCGGCCCGTTACCAACGGGTCCGGACAAGACAAAGTTGGAGGGAAGATCCAGCGTGCCTAGCGAATACGCGAAGTCACTCGGCGCCAAACTACGCGCCATCCGTCAGCAGCAAGGCCTGTCCTTGCACGGGGTCGAGGAAAAGTCCAAGGGTCGCTGGAAGGCGGTCGTCGTCGGCTCGTACGAGCGTGGCGATCGTGCCGTCACCGTTCAGAAGCTCGCGGAGCTCGCCGATTTCTTCGGCGTGCCGATGCGTGAGCTGCTGCCCGGCTCGGCCAGTGCCGCCGCGGCCGCTGCCGCACCGCCCAGGTTGATCCTTGACCTGGAGGCGCTCCAGCACCTCGACACCAGCGAGGGCCGGCCCACTCATGCGCTACACGGCCACCATCCAGGCCCAGCGCGGCGACTACAACGGCAAGGTGCTGTCGATCCGGCAGGACGACCTCCGCACCCTGGCGGTCATCTACGACGAGTCGCCGACCACCCTGACCGAGCGCTTCATCTCCTGGGGAGTTCTGAACCCGGAGGCCCGCGGAGAGGTCGAGGACGCCGAAGCAGCAGGCGCCTGAGTCCGAGGGAATGAGAGACGGCCGGGGCTCGTAGCAGCTTGCCCGCGGCCGCCTGCCCGCCCCTCTTCACGGGGACGGGCCGCCGAGAAAGAGCAGGAATGAAGGACCAGCACCAGGCAGTACGCAGTACAAGAGCAGTGCTCGGTACCGAAGCGGTACAGGGCAACCGCAGTATCTGGCCGGGGCCGTTCCCCCCGCGCCGCGCACGGGGACAATGACAAGGCCCGGCACCGCACCGTGGCGGTACCGGGCCTGTATGGCTCAGACAGTCAGACGCCCAGCGTCGGCTTGAGCTGTAGCAACCGGGCCAGCAGCCCGTTGACGAACGCGGGCGACTCGTCCGTGGACAGATCCCGGGCCAGTGAGACCGCTTCGCTCACCGCGACGACATCCGGCACCTGCTCGTCGAACAGCAACTCGTAGGCCCCTATCCGCAGGACGTTGCGGTCGACGGCCGGCATCCGGTCCAGGGTCCAGCCGACCGAGTGCGCGCCGAGCAGCTCGTCGATCTGGTCGATGTGCTTCGAAACGCCTTCGACCAACGCCACGGTGAACTCGTTCACCGGCGGGTCGCCATCGGCCACCCGGTCGGCCAGGGTGCCACCGACGGGCAGTCCCCGCACCTCCGACTCGTACAAGACGTCGAGAGCGCGCTTACGGGCCTTGCTACGGGCAGACATGTTCTGTTGTCAGCTTCCGGTGGTCAGGATGTGACGCGGCCGAGGTAGTCACCGGTACGGGTGTCCACCTTGACCTTCTCGCCGGTGGTCAGGAAGAGCGGGACCTGGATGGTGAAGCCGGTCTCCAGCTTCGCCGGCTTGGTGCCACCGGTGGAGCGGTCACCCTGCAGGCCGGGCTCGGTGTACTCGACGAGGAGCTCGACCGAGGCCGGGAGCTCGATGTACAGCGGCAGGTCGTCGTGCACGGCGACGACGGCGTCCTGGTTCTCCAGCAGGAAGTTCGTCGCCTCACCGACCACCTCGGGGGTGATGTGGACCTGCTCGTAGGTGGAGCTGTCCATGAAGACGAAGGAACCGCCGTCGTTGTACAGGTACGTCATGTCGCGCTTGTCGACATTGGCCACCTCGACCTTGACGTCGGCGTTGAAGGTCTTGTCGACGACCTTGCCCGACAGCACGTTCTTCAGCTTGGTGCGCATCACTGCACCGCCCTTGCCGGGCTTGTGGTGCTGGAACCAGACGACGGACCACAGCTGCCCATCCAGGTTGAGCACCATGCCGTTCTTGAGGTCGTTCGTCGATGCCACGCGGGGATTCCCCTTCGAAAGTGATCAGCGGTACGCCGAATTGTAGCGGTCGACGCACCTTACAGGTGAGTCGCCAGTGCCCCGCGTTGGAAGTTGTTTGAGTGATTGCGGTGTTCAGGCACGCACCAAAGAACCTTCAACGCGGGGCACTCAGGCCCCAGCGGGGCCTACGCTGGGCTGCAGGGGGCTGTTGACCCCTCATCAGTCGGTCCGCGGTCGGCCGCCGGGAGGCATCGTGTCATCGTTCATCATCTTCGCGGTATTCATCGTCGTCGGCCTGATCGTGAAGGCAGCGAACAAGAAGAAGGCGGGCGGGACGAATCCCGGTGCGCCGAACCCGCGGGTGCAGAAGCTGATCGAGCGGATCCAGGCCCAGCAGGGCGGCAACGTGCCGATCCAGTTCCAGGGCCAGTTCACCCAGCCGACCTCAGGACCGCCGGCCGGCCGAGGGCAGCGGGTCAACTCGACCGGGCAAGCGGTCAACTCGGCGGGACAGCTGGTTCGGCCGAGCGGACCGGTGCAGGACCCCGGCCGCGCGCAGGCGTCGGCTCAGTTGTCGGGGATGCTCCAGCAACTGATGCGGGCCGGGCAGACGACCGGCCGCTTCGGCCAGCAGATCACCGGGCCGGGCCAATATCCCCAGCAGACCGGCCCGGGCCAGCAGTACCCGGGCCCGCAGAGCGGGTACGCACCACCCGGCCAGTTCCAGCCGCCGACACCGCCGCCGTGGGTGCCGGCTTATCAGCAGCCGCCTGCCAACCGCGCGCCGCAGAACAAGGGCGATCTCGACAGCCGGATCCGCACGATGATGTCGACCGGCAACGAGGTGGGCGCGGTCCGGTTGATCTGTGACGAGAAGGACCTGGGCATCATCGAGGCGCAGAAGTACGCTCGCTCGCTGATCGCCGGGCCGGACAAAGCACGCAGTACCGGTGAGCCCCCGATCGGGAAGGGCGACGAGGAGACCCGGTACGTCGGGTCCGCGGCGTTCGCCGAGTCCATCTTCGACAACCACGTCGACGACAACGTGTGGGCCAGCGGCTGGGTCGAGAAGCCCGAGGTCGAGGACCGCACGGACATCGACGAACTCTGGCAGACAGTCCAGAACGCCGGCCGCCCGAAGCCGCCGACGACCTGACTCCTCACCAACTGACGACCAGCCGCGTATGCGGGCGCTCGATCTGCAGGCAGGCCTTGTCGTCCGGGCTTTCCGTCAGCTGTTCTGACGGGTGAATGGTCAGTGCCGGGCCCGGGCCGTTGCGGTGATGGGTGGTGAAGATCTGGATCTGGCGGACCATCTGTTCCGCGTGCTCGGCGGCGGCCGGGCCGTGGGCGACGGCACCCAGCTCCACCGTCTCCGTGTTCTTGGCCACTCGGGAGGTCAGGTAGGTCAGGGTGTCGTCAGCGACAGTCGCCGCGGTGCCCCAGCCTGGGATCGGCGCGAGGCGGCGCTTCTTCACCGCTGAGCGATCTGCGGTGAGTACGCAGTACCGGTCGAGGGTGCAGGCGAGCCAGAGGTTCAGGTCGGAGAGCGGTTCCTCGCGATCTACCAGGACGCCCGACCAGACCTGGGTCGCCGGACGCCGCAGTACGTCGGGAGGTGGCTCGACGACCTGCTGGTCGGTGTCGAAACCGAGCCTCACGGTGTCCTTCTCCAGCGGGACCACCCGTTCGTAGCTGGCCCCGGCGCCCTGCATGCAGACGAATCCGCACAGCCGCATCGACCGGCTCTCCAGCCGCCCCTCCACGAGGTCGAGCGCGATCGACCGGGTCTGGCCGCGGAACCGCAGCGGCACGACGATCCGCCCGTTCCCCGCGAGCTGCTCGACCCAGGCGGGCGCGATGTCCCAGGCCGTCACGGTGACCACGACCCGGTCGTAGGGAGCGCTCTCCGGCGATCCGAACTCGCCGTCCGCGAGGACCACCCGCACGTCTTCGTACCCGGTGGATGCCAATCCCTGCCGAGCCCGCTCGATCACGTCGGGGTCGATGTCGACCGTGGTCACCGCTCCCCCGGGCCCGACCAGTTCGCTCAGCAGTGCGGCGTTGTAGCCGCCGGAGCCGATCTCGAGCACCCGGTGGCCCGGCTGGAGTCCGGCCTGTTCGAGCATCAGCGCGACCACGGACGGCTGCGACACCGAGCTGATCGCCACCCCGTCCTCGTCGCGTTTCATCAGCACCACGTCGTCGGCGTACGCGACCTCGAGCGGCACCAGTGGCACGAACTCGTGCCGTGGCACCGTCAGGAACGCCTTCGTCACCCGCTCGTCCCGAAGGGAGCCCTCGGCAACCATTCGGCCGGCGAGAGCCGATCGCAGCGACTCGGCGTACTGGTTGCTCCGGGCATCCATCGGGTCAGTCCGTCTTGTCGCCGAGCGATTCGAGCAGGGTCCGGAGACCGTCGGCCAAGGTGGTGCGCTCTTCGGCCGACAGGCCCGCGAGCAACCTGTCCTCGGTGGCTACGTGGGCCGGCAGGACGGCGTCGATCAGGTCCAGCCCGGCCTTGGTCAGTGTCACCTGGACGCCCCGGCCGTCGGTCTCACTCGGTTTGCGGGTGACCAGGCCGCGCGCTTCCAGCCGGTCCAGGCGCTGGGTGATCGCGCCGGAGGTGACCATCGACGACCGCATCAGGCCGGCCGGGGTCAGGCTGTGCTCGGCGTTGCTGCGGCGGAGCGTGGCCAGGACGTCGAACGAGGCCGAGTCGAGGTCATGGGCGGCGAAATTGCGCCGGAGCTCGCCGTCGACCAGCTGGGCGAGCCGCTTGAGCCGGCCCATCACCGCCATCGGCGACGCGTCCAGGTCCGGTCGCCGCTCGCTCCACTGGGCCAGCACGACATCGACGTGGTCTGCCATCCGGCCAGCCTAGGGGATCTCTTAGCAGTGAGGTAGATCACTTAGCGATGAGATACCTGGAAACTCGCTTAGCGCTGAGCTACATTGTCTTAGTGCTAAGTAATCGACTCTCCCTCATCCTGACCACGGCGATCGCGCCTGCCCTGTGGGGCAGTACCTATCTGGTCACGACGGAGCTGCTGCCGCCCGGTCGTCCGCTCCTCGCCGGTGTCATCCGTGCGCTGCCGGCCCGGGCTGCTGCTGGTAGCACTGACTCGCCAACTCCCGCGCGGGATCTGGTGGTTTCGCGCATTCGTACTCGGCGCACTCAACATCGGGGTGTTCTTCGCGCTGCTTTTCGTTGCGGCGTACCGGCTGCCCGGCGGTGTCGCCGCGACGGTCGGAGCTCTACAACCCTTGCTGGTGGCGGTTCTCTCGGCAGGGTTACTCGCTGAGCGCCTCAAGCTTCGGACCACTCTCGCCGCGATCGCCGGGGTGGCCGGGGTCAGTCTCCTGGTACTCCGGGCCGATGCGCGGCTGGACGGCTGGGGTGTCCTGGCCGCGCTGGGCGGCGCGGTGGTGATGGCGACCGGTGTTGTTCTCAGTAAGAGGTGGAAATCGCCCGCACCGTTGCTCGCGACCACCGGCTGGCAGTTGGTGGCGGGCGGTCTACTGCTGCTCCCGGTCGCGCTGATCATCGAGGGAGCGCTCCCTGCGTCTCTCACCGCCGCGAACCTGGCCGGGTACGCGTATCTCACGATCGTCGGATCGGCTGTCGCCTATGCGCTGTGGTTCCGCGGGTTGCGAGCGCTGTCCCCCACCGATGTCACCTTCCTCGGCCTGCTCAGCCCGGTGGTCGCCACCCTGCTCGGCTGGCTCGCCCTCGACCAACGCCTGACCGGCGCACAACTCGTCGGCGGCCTGATCGTTCTCGGTGCACTTGTCGCCGCGCAACTGAAGAGGACGAAGCCGGTCGACACCTCCACCCGAGTGCTCGAACCGGTCTAGGTGCGGGGTTGCAGCACACGGCCGAGCTGGTTAGGTGCGGGGTTCCAGGACCCGGCCGAGCAGGTGGCGGAGTGCCGGTTCGAGCGTTTCGTGTCTGAAGAAGTGGCCGAGCTCGATCAGCCGCGTCGGCTCGACCCGTTGCGACGCCTGGGCGAGTTCCCGGGCACCCTGTTCGCCCAGCAGCAGGCGCGGTCCGAACGCTGGGACTCGCAAGAACGCGGGACGGTTCAGGACCCCCGCGAGAACCGTGGTGTAGTCACGATTGCGGACCGGCTCCGGAGCCACGCCGTTGACGGGTCCGGAGAGTTGATCGTCGGTCAGCGCGCGGTGATAGATGTCGACCAGGTCGTCGATCCCGATCCAGGCCTGCCATTGCGACCCATCTCCCAACGGTCCGCCGAGGCCGGCGGCGAACAACGGGTACTGCAGCTTGAGGACACCGCCCCGAGGGGTCTGTACGAGTCCGGTCCGGATGTTGACGACCCGCAACCCCGCAGTACGGGCAGGCTCGGTGGCGTCCTCCCAGCGGGTGACCAGGTCGGCCAGGAAGCCATCGCCGCGTTCGCTGTCCTCGGTCAGCACCTCGTCACCACGGTCGGGTCCGTAGATGCCGATCGCGGAAGCGCTGACGAACACCCGCGGACCGTCCTGGGTGTCCGCGGCGAGCTGCGCGAGAGCTCGCGTGGGAGCGATCCTGGACTCGACCACCGCCCGCCGATGGTCGTCGGTGAAGCGCCCGGCGATCGAGACACCCGCCAGGTGCACCACCGCGTCGACGCCGTCGAGGAGATCGACTGCCGGGTCGGCCGGGTCCCATTGCCGTTCCGTCGGCAGCTCTGCCGGACGCCGGACCAAGTGGATGACCTGATGGCCGAACGTCGTGAGCAGCGCCGACAACGCCGTACCGATCGTGCCGTGACTGCCGGTCATTGCCACCGTCAACGGCTTGGCCCCGGTACTGCGCGCCCGCGCGTGGGCGGCCAGGTCGTCCGCCAGTTGTCGATGCCGGTAGCTCAGCATCGACCGGAGCAGGAAGCCGGGCACGTTGCTCTCGATGCGGTCGGTAACCCGCGTGTGCTCAGGTCCGACCTCTTCGAAGTGGTGCACGTGACGCCAGTTCACCGCCCAGTTCAGCGGCGCGGACGTCAACTCGTCGACGAACTGCCCGGGCGGAAGTGAGCCACTGTGCTGCGCGACCCAGTTCAAACCCAGCGGAAAGCCCAGCACCGCCCGCCCATTGGCGAGATCGGCCGCCTCCTGCTTGATCCGGACCGGCATCCACGGCGGAGTGAGCCGCTCGATCGCCCCCGGCCGCTCGTGCCAGGCGTAGACATCCGGCCGGGAAGCCGCAACGACGCTGCTGTAGTTCAGACCCATCCGAACACCCTCCGATGCTGAAGAACTCCAGGCCAGCATCTCACCTGCATAACTTGTGCAGAGATTTCAGCGAGCACGGGCCTGCTCGGGATTCAGGTGGACTGGCGGATCACCAGGTGGGTGGGGACGGTGACGGCGAGTGGCTCGTTGCCGTCGATGACCTCGACGAGCAGCCGGACCATCTCGGCGCCGATCCGGTCGAGGGGCTGGTGGACGGTCGTCAGCAGCGGGTCGACCGAGTTGGCCAGCGGCGCGTCGTCGAACCCGGCGACGGCGACATCGGCGGGCACGTCCCGGCCGGCCTGCCGCAGGACCGTCAGCGCACCGACGGCCATCAGGTCGGAGGCGACGAAAACAGCGTCAAGGTCCGGTGCCACCTCCAGGAGCTGCAGCATTCGCTTCTCACCGCTCTGGCGGGTGTAGTCCCCGGAAACGATCAGGGCAGGATCGACCGCGTCGCCGAGAGCCTCCTTGTACCCGGCCAGCCGGTCGACGCCGCCGGAGGTGTCCAGCGGCCCGGTGATGGTCGCGATCCGGCGCCGTCCGCCATCCAGCAGATGCTGGGTCATCTGGCGGGCGCCCTCGTAGTCATCGGCGCCGACGTACCCGATCTTGCGTTCGAAACCGAGCGGGCGGCCGGAGGCGACCACCGGAATCTGCGCCTTCAGTAGTTGTGGCAGGACCGGGTCGCCCGCATGGGACGAGACCAGCAGCACGCCGTCGACGTGGCCGCCGCTGATGAACTCGATGGTCTGCCGGCGTTCCTCCGCACTGCTGGCGAACATCAGCACGAGCGGGATGTTGAGCTTGCTGAGCGCCGCCGCGCAGCCACGCAGCAGAGCGGAGAAGTTCGGGTCGTCGAAGAGCAGATCCTGGGACTCGGTGAGCAAGAACGCGATCGAGTTCGCGCGGCCGGTCGCCAGCGACCTGGCGTGTTGGTTGGCCGAGAACCCGGTCCGCTCGATCGCCGCCGTCACCGCGGCGAGCGCCTCGCTGGAGACCATGTGGCCGCCGTTCAGGACCCGCGAGACGGTACCCCGGGAGACCCCGGCCTCCCGGGCCACGTCCCGGATGGTCGGGCGGCGCTGCTTCGAGGTTTCCGGCACGGTCCCCAGGCTACTCAAGCCTTGACCGCACCGGCCGCAAGGTCGGTCTGCCAGTACCGTTGCAGGCTGAGGAAAAGAGCCGTCAACGGGACGATCGACAGCAAGGACCCCGTGATCACAAGCGTGTAGAGCGCCGGCTGCGAGGCGCCCTGGTTGAGCAGGCCGTTGAGCCCGACGGTGAGTGGGAACAACTTGTCGTTGCCGAGCATGATGTAGGGCAGCAGGAAGTTGTTCCAGATCGCGACGAACTGGAACAAGAAGATCGTCACCAGGCCCGGCCTCATCATCGGCAGCACGACATCGACAAAGAGTCGCGCGGCGCCGGCCCCATCAGCCCTGGCCGCCTCGACCACCTCATCCGGCACGGCCGCTGCCGCATAGATCCGCGCAAGGTAGATCCCGTACGGACTGATGATGCTCGGCAACAGCACGGACCAGTAGGTGTTCGTCAGCCCCACGTGCGCCAGCAGCAGGTACTGCGGAATCGCCAGGATCACGCCCGGCACCAAGATCCCGGCCAGCAGCACATTGAACAGCGCCGACTTCCCCGGAAACGAGTACTTCGCCAGGGCGAACCCAGCCATCGCGGAGACGACTACCGACAAGGCGGCGCCGCCCCCGGCGTACAGGACTGTGTTGAGCATCCACCGCCAGAACAACCCACCCCGGTACGCCGTGAGGTCGCCGACGTTGTGCAGCAGACTCGTGCCCGGTGCGAAGGTGAAGGTGGAGAACAGCTCACTGCCGCTCTTGGTGGATGCCACCAGCACCCACACGACCGGGAGGAGGCAGTAGAGCGCACCGGCGAGCAGGATCACCGTGGCCAATGGGCAGCTCCGGCGGCGTTTGCGCCGAACCGGCACCATCGGCAGCTCCGCCGATCGAACGGTCGAAGTCAGCAGGTCCGTCATGGCCGCGCCTCCTGACCGAAGGCCCGGCGTCCGACCAGGCGGAGGAAGCCGAACGAGAGCACGAGGGTCGCCAGTGCGATGACGACGGAGGTGGCGGCCGCGGAGTACACGTCGTCACGGGTGAACGCGTCGCGGTAGACCTTCATGAGTGGCGTCCAGGTGGTCGAGATGTTGTTGGTGAGCGGGCGCAGGGTGGTCGGCTCGGCGAAGACCTGCAACGTCGCGATCAAGGAGAAGACGAACGTCATGATCAGCGACGGCGCGATGATCGGCACTTTGATCCGCAGCGCGATCTGGCGTTCGCCGGCGCCGTCGAGCCGGGCTGCCTCGGACAGGTCGGACGAGATCGCACCGAGTGAGGTGTAGAGCACGATCATGTTGAAGCCGACGCCTCCCCACAGGGCGATGTTGGCGACCGCGAACAGGATGTACCGCGACGACATCAACTCCGGCGACGGCAGCGCGAGCTGGCCCGCGACGTGGGCGAAAGGGCTCACGTCGGGCAGGTAGAGGAACCCCCACAGCAGCGAGGCGATCACCGCGGGTACGGCGTACGGAAGGAAGATCGCCGTCCGGGAGAACCCGCGGCCACGGGCGCGCCCGCTGTCGAGCAGGAGCGCGAAGAGCAAGGCCAGGCCCATCATCACCGGAACCAGTAACAGGCCGTAGAGGGCGACCCTGCCCACGCTGTCGACGAACTCGGGATCGGCCAGTGACCGTCGATAGTTCGCCAACCCGGCCCATACCTCCCGGCGGGCGCCCTTGCCGAGACCGAGACCGCTCACCTTCGTCGCACGGAAGCTCAGGTAGACGGCGTAGCCGATCGGCGCGGCCATGAAGCCCGCGAAGAGCAGGATGGCCGGTGCCAGGAAGACGTACGGTGCGACCTTGCGGGGCGGACGCCGGCGAGCTGACGCTCTCATTTGGCGACGGTGAAGCCGCCGTCGGTCAGATCCTTGATCGTCGTCGCCTGCATCGAGGTGAGCGCGGTCAGGAACGCCGACTTCTTCTTCGTGTCGGCCGCCTTGCCGAACGCGTCGTTGTAGGCGTTGTAGGCGACGTTCACGTTGGGGCCGTAGGTGAACGGGGCAACGGTTCCTGCCGCCTTGGCCGCGGTCTGGTAGAAGTCGGGCTGGTTGGCGAAGAACTTCGGCGGCGTGGTCAGCGCGTCGGTCTGACCGGCGGTCGCGGCCGGGTAGACGCCACTGATCTGAGCCAGTGCCCTGACGGCTTCGGGGTCGGTGTTCAACCAGGCGGCGAACTTCGCGGCCTGAACCGCGTGCTTGCTCTGACTCGTCACGCCGGTGGCCGATCCACCCCACGCACCAGTGGCCTCCTTACCGGCGTCCCACTGGGGCATCGCAGCCAGCTTCCACTTGCCGGCCGTCTTGGCCGCATTGCCTTCCAGCACGCCCGGTCCCCAGACCGCGCTGACCCAGCCGACCTGGGTGCCGTTGTTGAGGCCCGCATTCCAGGCCGGGGTGTACATGGGCTTGTTGCCGATGACACCTTCCTCGACCAGGCCGCCCCAGAAGTCGGCGACCTTCCGCGTCGCCTCACTGTCGATGGCGACCGACCAGGACTGCCCATCGACGCCCCACCAGGATGCGCCGGCTTGCTGGGCGAGGCCGGCGAACCAGCCCGCGTCCGCCGCCGAGAACGTGCCGAGGTACTGCTTCGGGTCGGCTTGGTGAATCTTCCGCGCGGCCTCGGCGTACTCCGCCCAGGTCTTCGGGACCTGCAGACCGAGACGCTTGAAGACGTCCTCGCGGTAGTAGAAGACCATCGGACCGGTGTCCTGCGGTACGGCGTACACGGCGTCGGAACCGAGCGTCACGCCGCCCCAGACCGCTTCCGGAAACGCCTTGGCGACGGCCGGGTCGAGGTCCTTGGAGATGTCCGCGAGCGCCTCGGCCGCGACCAGGGTCGGGATCTTCTGGTACTCCGCCTGCATGACGTCAGGGGCGCCACTGCCCGCCTTCGTCGCGGTCAGCAGCTTGGTGACGGCAGGGTCGCCGCCGTCCTGCTTGTTGACGGTGACCTTGATGTCCGGGTTCTTCTGGTTCCACAACGCGACGACCTTGTCCATGTTGGGCGCCCAGGTCCAAAACGTCAGGCTGACCGGTCCGGTCGCCTGCTGCTCGGGCTGATCCTGCCCCGAACATCCGGTCGCCAACAGTGCGGCCGCGATAACGATCGCGGCGAAACCTCTCCGGCCCATGATGCCCATCCGTTCTTGTCGTGCTCGACTGTGACCGGTCCCATTACGACAGGATGCCCAGCAGATGTCAACGCCGAGATTCCCCTCTTCACAACGGAATAACTCTCATGCTTCTATTGGGACCGTTCCCATTCCTGGTCGGCGCAGAAGGAGTTTCATGAGTCTGGACCGTCTCGATCAGCTCACCGGTTCCGAGCTGGTCCTCGCCTGGCCGCCGGGCCTTCGCGGCCTCGCCTTCGGCGGTGACTACAACCCCGAGCAGTGGCCGGAGGCGACCTGGCACGAGGACATCGCCCGGATGGGCGAAGCGGGCGTCGACCTGGTCAGCGTCGGGATCTTCTCCTGGGCGATGCTCGAACCGCGTCCTGGTGAGTTCGACTTCAGCCGGCTCGACCGGATCCTGGAACTGCTGCACGCGGCAGGTATCCGCGTCGATCTCGGCACGCCGACCGCGGCGCCGCCGGCCTGGCTCTACCGCGCCCATCCCGGGGCCTGGGTGGTCGACGCCGACGGCCGGCGGCTGGGACCGGGATCACGAGGGGCGATGAGTCCCAGCGCTCCCGCCTACCTGGACGCGGTCGCCCGGATCACGGGCGCCCTCGCTTCGCGGTACGGCACTCACCCCGCGGTCGCGATGTGGCACGTGCACAACGAGTACGGCGCTCCGGTGCTCGAGTGCCACGGGGAGTTCTCGGCGATCGCGTTCCGCCGCTGGCTGCTCGACCGCTACGGCTCGCTGGACGCGATCAACGAGGCCTGGGGCACGCACTTCTGGGGTCAGCGGTACGGCGACCTCGACGAGATCCGTACTCCGGCCGCGGCCGCGAGCGTCCTCAACCCGTCCCAGCGACTCGACTTCGCCAGATTCAGCGACCACGCGCTGCGCCAGTGTTTCGTCCTCGAGCGCGACCTCATCAGGCAGCACTCCCCCGGCCTGCCGATCACCACCAACTTCATGGCTTCCAGCTGCCCCGGGATCAACTACTGGGCCTGGGCCCAAGAGGTCGACCTGGTCGCGAACGACCACTACCTGACCGCCGAACGCCCTGACAGCCACGTGCTGTTGGCCATGGACGCCGACCTGACCAGATCCCTTGCCCAGGGCAACCCGTGGATGCTGATGGAACACTCCACCTCTGCGGTCAACTGGCAGCCCCGCAACCTGGCGAAACAGCCTGGCGAGATGGCCCGCAACTCCTTGACCCACCTGGCCCGTGGAGCCGATGCGCTGCTGTTCTTCCAGTGGCGCGCCTCCCGCAAGGGTGCCGAGAAGTTCCATTCGGCGATGCTGCCGCACGGTGGCGCCACGACGCGGACCTGGCGCGAGGTGGTCGACCTCGGCCAGGTGGTGGAAACCCTCGGCGAGGTTCGGGGCAGCCGGAGCAGCGCGGACGTCGCGATCCTGTGGGACTGGGAGTCCAACTGGGCACAGGACCTCGACTGGCGGCCCAGCGTCGATCTCGGCCATCGAGAGCGCACCGAGGCGTTCTACCAGCGGCTCTGGCAGGACAAGGTCGCCGTCGACTTCGCGCACCCGGCCGCCGACCTTTCGAAGTACAAGCTGGTGATCGCTCCACAGCTGTATCTGCTCGACCAGCCCGCGGCGGACAACCTCGACGAGTACGTCGCCGCCGGTGGCCATCTCCTCGTTTCGTACTTCTCCGGCATCGTGGACGAGAACGACGGCGTCCATCCGCAGGGGTTGATCGGGCCGCTGGGTGACGTGCTCGGGCTCACTGTCGAGGAATTCGCGCCACTTCGGGCGGGCGACTCGCTGACCGTGGAGGGTCTGAACGCCCACCTGTCCGGTGACGTCTGGAGCGAGCAGGTCGTCCCCACCTCGGACGCAACCGAAGTGCTCGGGCGATTCGTCGACGGTCCGGTCGCAGGTGGACCCGCGCTCACTCGCCGGCGCCACCAGAACGGCGCCGCCTGGTACGTCGCCACCCGGTTCACTTCGGATTCGCTCGCCACCGTGATGTCTGCCGTGTACGCCGACGCGGGAATCGGCCCTCGGCGCGATCTGCCGGCCGACCTCGACCTCATCCAGCGCGGTGACTACCTGTTCCTCATCAACAACTCCGCCGAACCCGCCGAGGTCGTTGCTCAAGGCACCGAATTGCTCACCGGCACCGACCACGCGACCACGATCACGGTGCCGGCCGGCGCCGTCCGGGTCCTGCGCACCAGCTGAAGGAGAACAATCGTGAGGCTCGCCCGAAAGGCCGCCGTCCTGTTGGCCGGCGGATCACTGATCTGCGGCGTCGGCATAGCCAGGGCCGACGCGTCCGCCGCCGTACTGCGGAATGGGGACTTCGAGGCCGGCCTGTCGGGCTGGCAGGTCACCGGCACACGCACCGCCGCGAAGACAGAGACCGGTGACACCGGCGCTCAGCTGGCACATCGCTCAGCGGACCGCTTCGCCGTCAGCACCAGTCAGAACGTGGTCGGGTTGTCCCGTGGTTGGTGGACGTTCGCCGCCTACGTCAGGACCGGCGGCCTGATCGGAGCGACGACGATCAGCCTGCAGGGATGCGGCAGTGACCGGTACGCCGTCGCGCCGGTGACCGCCCAGGACCAGGCGTGGGTCCGGGTGGCCGTCTCGGCGCTGGTGACCAGCTCGCGCTGCACGGTGCGCCTGACGACCAAAGGTGGTCCTGGCGACTGGGCTACCTTCAACCGGCTGACACTGAGTCCCGGCCGGGTCACCAGGGCGATCCGGGGTGCGGATCTGTCCAGCCTGGCGAAGAACGAGGACTTCGGCGCCGTCTACCGCACCGCCGACGGCCGCCGTGGTGACGCAGTACGGATCCTGGCCGATGCGGGCGCGAACCTCGGCCGGCTCAAGGTCTGGGTCGACCCGGCCGACGGGTACAACACCACCTCGCAGGTCGTCGCCACCGCGCGCCGGATCAAGAAGGCGCATCAGAAACTCCTGGTGGACTTCCACTACTCCGACCGCTGGACCGATCCCGGCAGCCAGACGATGCCGGCGGCCTGGCAGGGCCTCACCGCTCCGCAGGTCGCCACGAAGGTCTACGAGCACACGCACCAGGTTCTCACCGCGCTGAAGGCGGCAGGGATCACTGCCGATTACGTCCAGATCGGCAACGAGATCAATCCGGGCATGCTGTGGCCGCTCGGGCAGACCTGGGACGTCAACCCGGACGACGAGGTGGTGGGAGCGCAGTGGGACAACCTCGCCTCGTTCCTCAAGGCGGGTCAGCGGGCGGTGAAGGCCGTCGACCCCAGGACCCAGATCCTGTTGCACCTGACGAACATCAACAACGGCGTCGACTCGCTGACCTGGTGGTTCGACAACGTCGTGAGCCGGGGTGTGCCGTTCGACGTCATCGGCTTGTCCTACTACGGCTACTGGCACGGCAGTCTCGCCGATCTCCAGGCGGCGATCAGCACGCTGTCGGCCCGCTACGACCGCGACGTACTGGTGGTCGAAACCGCCTACCCGTTCACGCTGGCGGATGACGCCGACGCACCGTACCCGAACATCATCGACCTCGATTCCGAGCTGGTGCCCGGCTACCCGGCTACCCCGCAAGGTCAGGCAGCGGCGTTCCGCTCAGTACAGGACGCCGTCGCCGCGGCACCGGGTGGGCGCGGAATCGGCACCGTCTACTGGGAGCCCGCCTGGACCGCCGCCGCCGGCAACGGCTGGGACCCGGCCGACCCCACCTCAGGCAACGCCTGGGAGAACCAGGCCCTCTTCGATTTCCACGACAGGCTGCTCCCCGCCGCCCACGACTTCGCCCCGGACCCACCCCGCTAAACCCAAGGAGATGCCATGTCCACCAGGAAAGTCACGATTCTGGGAGCACTGCTGGTGACAGTGCTCGCAGCAACAGGGACGACAGCAAGTGCCGATGCGCAGGTCACCAGCACGCTGTCCATGCGAGGGGCTGACGTGTCCTCGTTGCAGCGCGGCATCGAGGTAGGCGCGAAGTACTACACGTCCGCCGGCGTGGCGGCCGATCCGCTTGAGGTGCTGAAGTCGGCCGGCGTCAACTACGTCAGACTGCGGATCTGGAACAACCCCGTGAGCGGCTACAACAATCTGGCCAAGGTGTTGACCTACGCCAAGACCGTCAAGGCCAAAGGATTCAAACTCCTCGTCGACTTCCACTACTCAGACACCTGGGCGGACCCTGGCAAACAAGCCAAGCCGGCCGCTTGGGCAAGCCACGGCATCAGCGCGCTGACCACCGATGTCTACAACTACACGTACAACGTCTGCAACAGCCTCAAGGCGCAGGGCACCACACCCGACAGCGTGCAGATCGGCAACGAGATCAACGTCGGCATGCTGTGGAACGACGGCAAGGTCGTCAACAACGACTTCACCAATCTCAGCAACCTGCTGAAGTCCGGCTACAACGCGACCAAGGCCTGCAACAGCGGGACCCAGGTGATCATCCACACCGCCGACGCCGACAGCGACTCGAACGCACGATGGTTCTACGACGGCATCACCGCGAAGGGCGTCAACTGGGACATCACCGGTCTGTCGTACTACTGCAACTGGCACGGCACGATGTCCAACCTGACCAGCGTGGTCTCGGATGTCCGGACCCGTTACGCCAAGCCGGTGATCCTGGCAGAGACAGCAGCGCCGTTCACGCTCGCGAATGCCGACAGCACCTCGAACAGCATCAACTCGGCCTGCTCGGGCTACGCGGCGACCTGGACCGGTCAAGGAGCAGCGTTCACCGCTGTCCAGAACGCGGCCAAGGCGGGCGGCGCGATCGGGGTCTTCTACTGGGAACCGACCTGGATCGCCACCACCGGCAACGGCTGGGATCCCGCCGACATCAACGGATCCGGCGACGGCTGGGACAACATGGCCGTCTTCAACTGGACGGGCGTCTTCAACTCCGCCGTCCGATGGATCTCCTGACCCCCGCGCTGCCGCAGCCGCGGTACCCGCCGGGCAATCGCCAGATCGCCCACGGCATCCACCCGGTACTGCGCCCGCTCAACCTCCCGTGAACCTGGCCGAACTTATGCAGCTCAGGCGGTCCGCTTTACACGACCGCGCGAGGCATGCATAACTTATGAGCAAGTTCGACGGAGGTGAGAGTGATGGCGAACCAGGAGTTCCCGCCGGGATTGCGGTGGCTCGACGACCGGCTGGGCATCGGGAAGCTCGGGAAGAAGAACCTGCGCAAGGTCTTTCCCGACCACTGGTCGTTCATGCTCGGCGAGATCGCGCTCTACAGCTTCATCATCCTGATCCTGACCGGCATCTTCCTCACCCTCTGGTTCACCCCGTCGATGGGGGAAGTGGAGTACCAAGGGTCGTACAGCCTGCTCAAGGGCCTCCACATGTCGGAGGCCTACGAGTCGACCCTGCGGATCTCGTTCGACATCCGCGGCGGTCTGCTGATGCGGCAGATCCACCACTGGGCGGCCGTGCTGTTCGTCGCCGCGATGAGCATTCATCTACTGCGTACCTTCTTCACCGGCGCGTTCCGCAAACCCCGCGAGCTGAACTGGCTGATCGGGATCGTGATGCTGTTCCTCGGCATCGTCGAGGGCTTCATCGGCTACGGCCTCCCCGACGACCTGCTCTCCGGCACCGGGCTGCGGATCACCGAAGGGCTCGTCCTGGCCGCGCCTGTGGTGGGCACGTACATGTCGTTCTTCATCTTCGGCGGCGAGTTCCCGGGTGACGACTTCGTCTCCCGGTTCTACACCGTGCACGTGCTGTTGATCCCAGGAATCCTGCTGGGCCTGATCACGGTGCACCTGTTCCTCGTCGTCTACCACAAGCACACGCAGTTCCCCGGCCCCGGCCGGACCGAGAAGAACGTCGTCGGCTTTCCGCTGCTGCCGGTCTACGCGGCGAAGGCCGGCGGCTTCTTCTTCGTCGTCTTCGGCGTGCTGGCCATGATGGGCGCGCTCCTGCAGATCAACCCCGTCTGGCTCTACGGTCCGTACAACCCGGCCGAGGTCACCGCGGGTTCCCAGCCCGACTGGTACATGGCCTGGCTCGATGGCGCGGTCCGCCTGATGCCCGGCATCGAGTCGCATTTGTTCGGCATCACGATCAGCTGGAACGTCGTCGTACCGGCCCTGTTGATGCCGCCTCTGTTTATCGGGTTCGTGGCGCTCTATCCGTTCATCGAACAGTTCGTGACCGGTGACAAACGCGAACACCACTTGCTGGATCGGCCCCGCAACGTGCCGACCCGGACCGGGATCGGCGTCGCGATCATCACCTTCTACGGCGTGCTCTGGCTGAACAGCGGCAACGACCTGATCGCGACCAACTTCCACTCCTCGATCAACACCATCACCTGGATCTGCCGGATCCTGATCTTCCTCGGGCCACTCGCCGCATTCTGGATCACCCGGCGGATCGCGTTGTCGCTGCAGAGAGCCGATCGCGAGCGCGTACTGCACGGCCGCGAGACGGGCATCATCCTCCGGCTCCCGAACGGCGAGTACGTCGAGAAGCACGCGCCGATCTCGAAGTACGACGCGTATCGGCTGAGCGCCCACGAAGAGAAGATCCCGTACGAGCTTCCGCCGGCCACCGATGACAACGGAGTAGAAGCGCCACAGCGACGCCGCGACCTGGTCCGAAGCCGGCTCTCAGCTTTCTACTTCCGGGACTGATCGCAGCCGGAGGTAGGCCGCCGGACCGAGCGAGGCCCGGTCCGGACCGTTCCCCCGCAGTCCGGGCGTCCTTGTGCACCACTTGAGCACTCCGCCCCCGGAAAAGTGCTCGCCGCGGATGCGACAAAGGGCGGCAACCGACGCAGGCGTTCCGCGCCTTTGTGCACAGCATGAGCATCCGAACCGGTCCGGAACACTGAGCTGGGTGCACAAAGACATCCGTAGCGCGGGCAACCGCGGCCGGGGCTCCAGGCGCACCCCCGACCCTGGAGCCGGCCAACCTCCTTCCTCCATCAACGCTCCGCGCGACTTGGTCAACGCCAAAGAGACCCCCGCCCAGCTCTTTCGTGAGCACCCCAGCACGGCCCAGCGGTGGAATCACCCGGTCCGCCGGCGAGGCACTCGGTCGGCCTGGTGAGGCACCCGGTCCGGTGACGCGTTACTCGGTCGGCCTGGTGAGGCACCCGGTCCGGTGACGCGTTACTCGGTCGGCCTGGTGAGGCACCCGGTCCGGTGACGCGTTACTCGGTCGGCCTGGTGAGGCACCCGGTCCGGTGACGCGTTACTCGGTCGGCCTGGTGAGGCACCCGGTCCGG
Source organism: Kribbella qitaiheensis (assembly GCF_014217565.1). Lineage (NCBI taxonomy): Bacteria > Bacillati > Actinomycetota > Actinomycetes > Propionibacteriales > Kribbellaceae > Kribbella > Kribbella qitaiheensis. The sequence continues at coordinate 132,561 of NZ_CP043661.1, read as the reverse complement.
TGACGCGTTACTCGGTCGGCCTGGTGAGGCACCCGGTCCGGTGACGCGTTACTCGGTCGGCCTGGTGAGGGGCGGCGCGAAGGGGTCGGCGCCGAAGCCGACGGTGGTGCCGGTGGCGGTTCCGCCAACCGCAGGTTAGGGCTTGGACGGGGTGCCGTGCGGGTTACTGGGCGAGGGTGGTGAGGGCTCGGAGGGCGAGGCGGTAGGAGTCGGCGCCGAAGCCGGCGATGGTGCCGGTGGCGACGGCGGCGACGACGCTGGTGTGGCGGAACTCCTCGCGCGCGGCCGGGTTGCTGATGTGGATCTCGATCAGCGGCGCGGTGCGCTGGGCGCAGGCGTCGCGGAGAGCGTACGAGTAGTGCGTGAAGGCCGCCGGGTTGAGCACCACCGGGGTCTTGGTATCAGCGGCCTCGTGCAGCCAGCCGACCAACTCGGATTCGTCGTCGGTCTGCCGGACCTCGACCGCGAGCCCGAGCTCGGCGCCGGTCTTCTCACAATCCGCAGCCAGATCCGCGAACGTCATCGCGCCGTACACATCCGGCTCCCGCGACCCAAGCCGCCCCAGATTGGGTCCGTTCAGCACCAGCACCCGCCGCCCACCAGCCAAATCAGTCACACCCACACCCTAGTGCCCACCCCACCCACCCACCGCGAACTTCATCCCCGCGACACCGCGAACCCGCCACCGCACTCACCCCCGCGAACACCTCGCCCCACCACCGCACTCACCCCCGCAAACACCTCGCCCCACCACCGCACTCACCCCCGCGAACACCTCGCCCCACCACCGCACTCACCCCCGCAAACACCTCGCCCCACCACCGCACTCACCCCCGCAAACACCTCGCCCCACCACCGCACTCACCCCCGCGAACACCTCGTCCCGCCACCGTCTCTCAGGGCGGCGAGCGGCGCTCCGACTGCTGGCTGGATGGCGAGACCGTCAGGACTTGCTCTCGCGCAGGTTGCTTTTGGTTGGGTGGGTGCCTGGGAAGGTGCTGTAGGCGGTTAGGGCTTCGGCGTGGGCGGTGGGGTATTGCTTGGCTGCGGTGATGCCGCCGGCCATCGCGCGGTAGTTGCGCCTGGCGAGGACCTGTTGGGTGGAGATCAGCTGCGCGGCGGCGACCTCGGCGGTCAGGTCGTTGCCGAGGGCATCTGCCAGGGCCGTCTGGTCCTCGGCAATGAATTGCTGCACCCGGATTGCCAGGGTCGGCGTCTCGAACACCAACCGGTAGTACGCCAGCACCTCGGGATCGTCGTTCAGTCCCGTCACCGGATCTCGCCTGTCCAACCCTGCAACGAACGCGTCTCGCAGTATCCCCGCCGCCCACGCGACTCGCCCTTCCGCTGGGATCGCGCCGGCGTTGGCCTCCTGGAGGAGGCGGGCTGATTCGTGGGCGTGGTCGGCGATGCGGTGCAGGACCAGGTCCTGCTTGGTGGCGAAGTACTTGAAGAGGGTCGGCTTGGAGACGTTCGCGGCGGCGGCGATGTCGGCGACCGAGACCTGGTCGAAGCCGCGTTCGAGGAACAGGGCGATCGCAGCCGCCGACAGCGCGTCGTACGTCTGCTGCTTCTTGCGGGTCCGTAGTCCGGGCATGCGCTGAGAATAGCAAAGTGTTAACCTGGACAAACATTTAACCGGGTTAAGTTTTCTGCGACAGAGGTTCCGGCGAGAAGGGCGGGGTGGATGCGGGGGCTCGAGGAGGAGCAGCAGTACGCCGGGCGCTGCGGCGACGCGTTGCGGGCGATGATTGCCGGGGCGCGGGAGAACGTGGTTGTCGGTGAGGTCACCTGGGGGGATCGGTATACGGCTGAGCGGCTCGGGTACTACCTGAAGAGTCTGGCTCGCGAGCTTGGCGACGAAGGTGACAGTCCGCCGTTCTTCGGGCGGATCGCCTACGGGACGGACGAGTCGGCCGGGGAGCACCGAGGTCAGGCCTACTACCTTGGCCGGCGGCACATCTCGGACGCGATCGGGCGACCGCCGCTCGTGATCGACTGGCGCGCACCGGTGTCGACAGCGTTCTACCGGGCCGGCACCCGAGACCCGCAAGGCGTCGCCGTCCGCCGCCGCTACGGCTGGTCGAACACCACCCTCACCGGCTACGAAGACGAACACCTCCCCCAACCAGACACCCAGGTTTCCGGAGGCGCGGCTGCGGTTGAGGCGGGCGCCGGTGGAACCGGCGTGGGGGCGGGACTGGGTGGGCACGGCGTGGGAGCCGGACCGGGTGAGCACGGCGTGGGAGCCGGACTGGGCGGGCAGGGGTTGGCGGGATCAGGTGTTCCTGGGGTTGGGGGGATTCTTCGGGCGGAGATTGAGCGGCCTCGGGTGGGGCCTATGCGCGACATTGTGGCGACTATTCAGCCGGACCAGGACGAGTTGGTTCGGGCTGAGTTGGAGCAGTCGATCTGTGTGCAGGGGGCGCCGGGGACGGGGAAGACTGCTGTGGGGCTGCATCGGGCGGCGTATCTGCTGTATGTGCATCGGGCTCGGTTGCAGCGGAATGGTGTGCTGGTGCTTGGGCCTAACCGCGCCTTTCTGCATTACATCTCCGCCGTGCTGCCGACGCTGGGTGAGATGGATGTCGAGCAGACGACGGTAGACGACTTGTTGATCGGCGAGAAGGTCAAGGTGCGGGCGACCGACGAAGCCGAGGCCGCATTGGTGAAACACGATGGGCGAATGGCTGACGTACTGCGGAGAGCGCTCTACGGGCGACTCCGGGCGCCGCGCGACGCGGTCGTCGTGCCGGACAGTTCGTACCGGTGGCGGGTCAACCAGTACGAGTTCGAGGAGATGGTCGAAGATGCCCGCGCGGAAGCCACGGCGTACGGGATCGGGCGGGAGCGTGTGATCTCGCGGCTGGTGGCGGCACTCCAGAGGCAGGCCGAGACCAGAGGGCAGAACTGCAACGGCGTCTGGCTACGGAAGATGGCTCGTGCGGTTACGCCGGCCGTCGACGAAGCCTGGCCAGCCGTCAAAGCAGACGAAGTACTGGCGGAGTTTCTCAGCGATCCGAGCCAGGCGAGCGACGGCATCCTCAGCGAACGAGAGCAAGCAGCCATCGCCTGGAAACGGTCGAGAAAGCCGGCGAGCGCTCTCTGGACGGCCGCGGACCTGGTCTTGCTCGACGAGGTCAGCGCTCTCCTGGGCCGCGGCCCGAGCTACGGCCACGTGATCATCGACGAAGCGCAAGACCTCTCCCCCATGCAATGCAGGGCGATCGCGCGCCGCAGCGAGCACGGCTCGATCACTGTCCTCGGCGACCTTGCGCAAGGTACGACGCCATGGGCCACTCGCGACTGGGCTGAGCAGCTCATTTACCTCGGCAAACCCGAAGCCGAGGTGATCGCTCTGACCACCGGCTATCGCGTCCCAGCGGCGGTGGTTGCCATCACCAACCGACTGCTCGCGGGCCTCCGGACCAAGGTCCCGGCGACCCGGTCGTTCCGTACGGACGGCCGATACACGCTCACGAAGACCAACGACCTGGCCGGCACCTGCGTCGACGCGGTACGGGCCGCTCTCAAAGAAGAAGGGTCGGTTGGGGTCATCGCAGCCGACGACGCCATCGCCGATCTCACCGCCGCGCTGCAGCAGGACGGCATCGAGACCGTCCACACCGATGGAGACGGGCGGGTGGCCGTGGTACCGGCGAGCCTTGCGAAGGGACTCGAGTACGACCATGTGATCGCCGTCGAACCGGCCGCGATCGTCGATGCCGAGGCCCGCGGGCTGAACCGTCTTTATGTTGTGCTGACCAGAGCGGTCTCCCGCCTGGACGTCCTGCACCACCGGCCGCTGCCGGACGAACTGGGCTGAGCTCGGGCCCCGCTGCCGGACGAACTGGGCTGAGCTCGGGCCCCGCTGCCGGACGAACTGGGCTGAGCTCAGACCCCGCTGCCAGACGAACTGGGCTGAGCTCAGACCCGGCGCCGGACGATCCTGTTGATTCCACAGGCCCGATGGAACCAAAGCCCTTCTGCCGGACTCTTCCCCGGTATGAGTACAAGACCGGCAACGATGGGAGTGCGGCGGATGGAAGTCAGACCCAGGGATGCGGTCATCGACGACCGGGACCTTTGGGAACGACTCCGCACCGCCGACGAACAGGCGCTGGCTGACCTGTTCCATCGCCACAATGACGCGGTCTACAACTTCGCTTTCCGGCGTACGTCGTCGTGGGTGAGCGCCGAGGATGTCGTCCAGGCGACGTTCGTCGCGCTCTGGCGACGGGCCCGGGCCGGCCGGATCGACCAGTTGACGCTCGATACCGCCCGGCCGCTGCTGCTGGTGATGGCCGGCCATGAGTGCGGCAACGTACTGCGATCCTCCCGGCGGCAGGCCGCATTGGCCGACCGGATCGAGCTGATCGACCACACCGGCACCGTTCCCGACCATTCGAATGCGGCCGTCGCCCGGGTCGACGACGAACGAGCGATGAGCGGGATCCGACGGCTGCTCGAACGGATCCCGGCCAAACAGCGTGAGGTCGTCGAACTCGTCTGCTGGTCGGAATGCTCGATCGCCGAAGCGGCCAAGGCCCTCGGCGTACCGGAAGGCACCGTCAAATCCCGGCTGGCCAGGGCGCGGACGCGCTTGGGCGGCCTCCTCGATCTCGGCACCACGGAGGGCCTCGAATGACCAAGCAGATTCCCGCGGAGCGCCCGCTCCCGGACAAGCAGCACATCCTTGAACAAGTCCTCGCCTGCACCGACGAGAAGCCCGCACGGAAGACCTGGTTGCTACCGGTCGCCGCCGCTGCCTCGATCGCCGTGGTCGCCGTCGGCGCGCTCACCTTGCCGTCGATGGTGAAATCCGATCACGGCTCAGGCGCGGCCGGTCGATCGGCCGGCACGGACACGGCGCTGACGAACGAGCCGACCGAGAAGACCATCTCGATCGACCGGGGCAGGCTGACCGACGCTCAGGCGAAGGCGTTCGGGACCGAGTGCGCCAAGTGGATCGGTTCCAGGGACATTTCCGGGCAGACCTCCCAAACGGCGCCGCTCAACTGGCCCGGAGCCGGCGCGAAGGTCGACAGGATTCTGCATCCGACCCGGATCGCGGGACAGGCCGACGGACCTCCCGTCGGCAGCACGCGCTGGACCGTCGCGGTCAAGTCAGGCGACCGCATCTACGCCTGCGTTGGCCGGATGCCGACGCAAGACGCGCACGGCCGGGTGAAGCGCGACTTCGACTTCGGGACTTTCAGCACCAAATACCCGGACGGCCTCGGCGGTAGCGGCGGTGGTTTCGCGCTGGTCATTGACCTGAGCGGGCACAAGCCGACGAAGGTGTCCACGAGCCGCTGGGTCGTTGCCCCGGCGGAAGCCGTCACGGTCCAGCGCCGGATCGTCGTGAAGGGCAAGCCGACCCCGTGGTTCACGAGCGAGGTGATCGACGGCCTCGGTTACGTTCAGGCCCGGGCCGAGGCGAAGCTCGTACCGGGCGAAAAGTTCCGGTTCGAGACCCGGTTCCTGGACAAGGACGGCAAGCCGGTCGGCGCCTCGCTGACCGAGTGGTATGTCGCCCGGATCGACGGAGGCGCTGGCAAGACCATCATGCTGGAGAGCGACGGCACCAAACCACGCTGAGGCTGCCTGCGGTGGAGGCCGGCCCTAGCTGATCTCAGCGTAGGCGGCGACGAGGAGGCTCGGGTCGGGGGCTTCGAGGATGGTGGGCTTGGCCAGGCCGTCCAGTACTACGAAGCGCAGGCGGTCGGCCCGGGTCTTCTTGTCCAGCTTCATCGCGTCCTGCAGATGCGACCAGGCATCGGCTCGGTAGGAAGTCGGCAGGCCGAGGGATTCCAGTACTGCGCGGTGCCGGTCGGCCGTGGCGTCGTCGAGCTTGCCCGCGGCCCGGGCGAGTTCGGCGACGAACACCATCCCGATGCTGATCGCGGCACCGTGCCGCCACTTGTACCGCTCCAGGCGCTCGATCGCGTGACCCAGGGTGTGCCCGTAATTCAGCGCCTCGCGGCCGATCGCGCCACCGACCGTGGTGGTCCGCTCGCGCAGATCCCCGCCGACCGTGTCCGCCTTCACCTGGATGGCCCGGGCGATCAGTTCCTCGGTGTGCTCGTACGCCGGTGCCGAGGCGCCGGCCGGATCCTTCTCGACCAGGTCGAGGATGGTCGGGTCCGCGATGAACCCGCACTTCACCACTTCGGCCAGCCCGCTCACGTAATCGTTGCGTGGCAGGGATTCCAGCGCTGCCAGATCGCAGAGCACGCCGGCCGGCTCCCAGATCGCACCGACGAGGTTCTTGCCTTCGGCGGTGTTGATCCCGGTCTTGCCGCCGACCGCGGCATCGACCATGCCGAGCAGGGTGGTCGGAATGTGCACGACCCGTACGCCGCGCAGCCAGGTGGCCGCGACAAAACCGGCGAGGTCAGTCGTCGTTCCGCCACCGATCGAGACGATCGCGTCGGACCGGGTGAAGCCTGCTTGGCCGAGTACCGACCAGCAGTACGCGAGGACCTCCGCGGACTTGGCTTCTTCGGCGTCCGGGATCTCGATCGCGTGGGCGGTGAACCCGGCCGCGGTCAGGTCGTCACGGATCGCGTCGCCGCTGGTCCGGAGCGCACGAGGATGGATCACGGCAACTCGGCGTACGTCGTCTCCCAGCAGGCCGGGGAGTTCACCGAGGAGATTGTTGCCGATGACAACGTCGTACGGCGCTGCTGCCGCGACCTGGATCCGGCGCGGCTCCTCACGGCTCTGCTGGTCCTCGCGGCTCGGGTGATCAACGCCGTTCGGCTGGTCTGTCATCCGAGGTGCTCCAGGATCTCGGCGGCGATCTCCGCCGGGGTCCGGTTGTCGGTGTCCACGGTGAGTTTGGCGACCTCGTCGTAGTACGGGCGCCTGGCTTCGAGGAGGTTGCGCAGTTGGGTGCGGACGTTGCCGAGCAGCAGCGGGCGGGCGACGCCGAGGCCGACGCGCTTGGCAGCCTCGCCGACCGAGACGTTGAGGAAGACAACGTTGTGACCGGCAAGGTCCGCGCGGGTGTCGGGGTCGAGAATCGCGCCGCCACCGAGCGACAGTACTGCGTCGTCGTCCTTCAACGCGGCGATGATCGCGGCCCGCTCCTGCGCACGGAAGACGGCTTCGCCGGAATCGACGAAGATGTCCGAGATCGGCTTACCTGCTTCGGTTTCCACGTCGGTGTCGGTGTCGCGATGCGTCTTGCCGAGCTTCGCCGCGAGCAGCTCCGCGATCGTCGACTTACCCGATCCCGGCGGCCCCACCAGTACGACAACCGGCCCAGCGTTGCTCACTCGTTGCCCCACTCGCGCGGATTGATCGCGGTCGGCAGGTTCGCGAGGTACGACTTGTGGTTACGGGAGGACTCGGCCACCGAGTCGCCGCCGAATTTCTCGATCGAGACATCCGCGAGGACGAGCGCCACCATCGCCTCGGCGACGATGCCCGCGGCCGGTACGGCACAGACGTCCGAGCGCTGGTGATGCGCCGCCGCGGCCTCACCGGTGACGGTGTCGATCGTGCGCAGCGCTCGCGGCACCGTCGCGATCGGCTTCATCGCGGCCCGGACGCGCAGGGTCTCCCCCGTGCTCATGCCGCCCTCGGTACCGCCCGAGCGACCGCTCGTACGGCGTACTTCACCGTCGGCCGCGACGATCTCGTCGTGCGCGAGCGATCCCGGCGTACGGGCGAGTTCGAAGCCGTCGCCGAGTTCGACGCCCTTGATCGCCTGGATGCCCATCAGGGCGCCGGCCAGCTTGGAGTCGAGGCGGCGATCCCAGTGCACGTAGCTGCCGAGGCCCGGCGGGAGACCGTCGACGATCACCTCGACGACACCACCGAGGGTGTCGCCGGCCTTCTGCGCGGCGTCGATCTCGGCGACCATCGCCTTGCTCGCGTCCGCGTCGAGGCAGCGCACCGGGTCCTCGTCCAGACGGGCAACGTCGGCCGCCGACGGGATCACGCCGTACGGCGCCTTGACGGTGCCGAGCTCGACGACATGGCTGACGATCGTCACGCCGTACGCCTGCTTGAGGAACCGCGCGGCCACCTCGCCGAGCGCGACGCGGGCCGCGGTCTCGCGGGCGCTGGCGCGTTCGAGCACCGGACGGGCCTCGTCGAAGCCGTACTTCTGCATCCCGGCGAGATCGGCATGACCGGGTCGCGGCCGGGTCAGCGGGGCGTTGCGGGCGAGGTCGGCCAGGATCTCCGGATCGACCGGGTCGGCAGACATCACCTGCTCCCACTTCGGCCACTCGGTGTTGCCGACCTGGATGGCGACCGGGCTGCCGAGCGACAGCCCGTGCCGGAACCCGCCGACGAACGTCACCTCGTCCCGCTCGAACTTCATCCGGGCACCACGGCCGTAGCCGAGACGACGACGAGCCAGGGCATCGGCCACATCATCAGTGGTGACCTGAACCCCGGCGGGAAGACCTTCGAGTACGGCGACGAGCGCTTGTCCGTGCGACTCGCCGGCGGTGAGCCAGCGCAGCATGCGGCGATTCTTTCACGGGGTCGTCGCGACCTTTCGAGCAGTCTCATCGGCGTCGGGTTGACATGGCTGGAATGTCATTCCATTCTAGGCCGTGGAACGACATTCCAATCGGTTTTCTTCGGAAGGAGCAGGACTATGAGGACAACGGTCACGATCGTCGGCGCGGGTCTCGGGGGCCTCACCCTCGCCCGCGTTCTGCACGTCCACGGCATTCCTGCCACCGTCTACGAGGCGGATCCTTCGGCCGGCGCCCGCACGCAGGGCGGTCAGCTCGACATCCACGAGGACGACGGACAGGCCGCGCTCGCGGCGGCCGGCCTCACCGACGAGTTCCGCGCGATCATCCACGAGGGCGCCGAGGCCTTGCTGGTGCTCGGCGCGGACGGCGCGGTGCTGTTCGACGATCCCGAGGAGGGTTCGGCGGGGCGTCCTGAGGTGCTCCGCGGAGCTCTGCGGCAGATCCTGATCGAGTCCGTGCCCGACCAGACGATCCAGTGGGGACACAAGCTCACCGAGGTCAAACCGCTTGGCGACGGCCGGCACGAGCTGACCTTCGCCGACGGGTCGATCGCGACCAGCAGCCTGCTCGTCGGTGCTGACGGCGCTTGGTCGAGAATCAGGCCGCTGCTGTCCGATGCCAAGCCGGAGTACAGCGGCATTGCGTTTGTCGAGACCTACCTGTACGACGTCGATGAGCGGCACGCCGCGACGGCGAAGGCGGTCGGCGCCGGCGCGATGTACGCACTGACTCCGGGCAAGGGGATCACGGCGCACCGCGAGGCGGGGAACATCCTGCACACGTACGCCCAACTCAACCGCTCTCTGGAGTGGATCTCGTCCATCGACTTCACGGATGGTGCTGCGGCGAGCGCGCGGGTCGCGGCCGAGTTCGATCGGTGGGCGCCGGAACTGTTGGCGCTGATCACCGATGGCGAGACGGCGCCGGTGGCGCGGCTGATCCACACGCTTCCGGACGGACACCGCTGGGATCGCGTCCCTGGGGTGACGCTGATCGGCGACGCCGCTCATTTGATGCCGCCTTCCGGTGACGGCGCGAACTTGGCGATGTTCGACGGCTCGGAACTTGCTCGGGCGATCGTGGCGAATCCTGGGGATGTTGAGGCGGCTGTCACGGCGTACGAGGTGGAGATGTTCGCGCGAAGCGAGGAGTTCTATGCGGACGCCCACGAAATCTTGGACCTCTGCCTGGGCGAGAGCGCGCCTTACGGGCTTATCAACTTCTTCACGGGTGCGGCTGAGCCGGAGCTTGCGCAGTCTTGATTTATAGCCGCGATGAAGTGCGACGGCCGCCCACGCTCCAAGGCGATTGCCTCGAGGAGCGGGCGATGCAGAAGCAGGCGCGGGGGACGTAGTACGGCGGGAAGTTAGCGGGAAGGGCAGGTTTGGGTGTCGTTGTCCATGGAGCGGAGGGTGAGGAGGACGTCGAAGGTTTTGCTGACCGGGTTGGCGCTGCAGGGGGTGGTGGACGGGAGGGCTGCCTGGGCGCCGACTGCCGCTGCGCCGCCGAGGGCGATCGCGGCGAGGCCGGCGGCCGCCAGTCGCGTGGCGGTGCGGCGGAGAGTGGTGCTCATGGTGTGCTCCTTGCGGTCCGGTTGTTCTGTACTACGACCGTAGAAGCCGGCGGCGCCGGAAGAACTGGCTTTGGGACCCGTCTTGGGGGTAGCGCTAGCACTACCCCGCTACTCTCGTGCGACTGCTCAAGGACTGGGAGGCGTCGATGACACGGGAGAGTGACGAAGCGTACCGGAGCCGTGCGCGGGGGTGCCTGCTCGGTGGCGCGATCGGTGACGCGCTCGGTGGGCCGATCGAGTTCGATGACGGGCGGACCATCGTCGCCAAGCATCCGGGTGGGCTGCGGGAGTTTGTTGCCGGGGGCGCCAATTGGCCCCCGGGCACCGTCACCGACGACACCCAGATGACGTTGTTCACCGTCGAGGGGCTGATCCGCGCCGGCGTACGGACCGATCGCGGGATCGGGTTCACCGTGGCGGTCGTGCAGCACGCGTACGACCGGTGGCTCGACACTCAGTTGCTGTCGGCACCTAGTGGCGAACGCGACGGGTGGTTGCAGGCGGAGCAGTGGCTCTACGTACGCCGCGCGCCCGGCAACACCTGTCTGTCAGCCCTCAGCCAGGCCCGGAACGGCGAGGATCGGATCCGGCAGTTCGGCGAGCAGGCGGTCAACGACTCGAAGGGCTGCGGCGGTGTCATGCGGGCCGCGCCGTTCGGTCTGTTACCTGCGACCTGGTTCGACGTCGAGTGGGCGTTCGACGCGGCCGCGCAGGCGGCTGGATATACGCACGGCCATCCGACCGGCAAGCTCGCCTCGGGCGCACTGGCCGCGATCGTTCACCAGCTCTGCCAGGGCGCCGATCTCAACGCCGCTCTCGATACGACCGAGGCACTGCTGGCCCGCTATCCAGACCACGAAGAGACCAGTATTGCGCTCGCCCGCGCACGCCAGACGGCGGCAAGCGACCTTGGGCGTGGCCCTGTCACGGTTGAGCAACTCGGCGGCGGCTGGATCGCCGAGGAAGCGCTCTCTATCGGCGTGTACGCCGCTCTGGCGTATCCCGAACCCGAGCAGTTCCTCGATGCCCTCGCCCTGGCCGTGACGCACTCGGGCGACAGCGACTCGACCGGCGCGATCTGCGGCAACCTCCTCGGCGCTCTGCACGGAGAGACCGCTCTCCCGGCGGAGCTCGTGTACGCCGTCGAAGGCCGCGGCACCATCTTGGAATTGGCCGACGACCTCGTCCTCGAGTTCACCCAGACCGCCAGGCTGCACAGCGAGTATGGCCCACAGACCGCCTGGATCCGACGTTACCCCGGCTGGTAGTCGGGCTAGCCCTGAGAGCTGCTCCGTCCGGCTGGAGTTCGAGTTTGCCGGTGGTGTTGCTGTTGGGCGCCTCATACGCGACGTCCTCGGGCATCTCGTCAGCCGAGGTAGAGGTGCTCCAGCGGGCTGCCCATCAGGACGCCGATGAGGGCGCCGACCAGCATGAAGGGGCCGAACGGGAAGAGTTGCCGGCGTTTGAAGACCTTCGCCAGCGTCAGCACGATGCCGATCACCGCGCCGAGGAAGAACCCGCCGTACAGACCGGTGACGAGTTGTCCCCAGCCGAGCCAGCCGAGCGCCATGCTGAGCAGCCCGGACAGCCGGACGTCACCGAAGCCGACGCCGCGCGGGAACACGAACCAGAGCAAGTAGAACACTCCGAAGCCGATCACCCCTGCGATCGCGGCCCGGCGCAGTGATCCCCACTCCCCCGACACCGCCGCCCCGACGATCAGCGCCGCACCGACCACGCCGTACGTCGGCCAGATGATCGCCGACGGCAGGAACCTCGTTCGGGTGTCGATGTACCCGAGAACGGCTCCCGCGACGGCCAGCAGCAACCACGCGGCCAGCGCCGCCGAGGTACCGAGACTCCACCCGAGCAGTCCACCCGCGACTGCCGCTGCCCCGCCACACCAGTACGCCGAGCTGCCGGCCGACCCACGCCCCGCGAGCGCCGCGTACGGAGTCTTGGTCTCGCCCTCATCCAGCACCGGCTCGGGGATCCGGCGCATCAGCCAGGGCCCGAGCAGGAACGCCGAAGGTCCGCAGAGCACCACGCCGGCACCCGCGGCGAGCAACGCGTTCTCTGCCGACACGATCCATGAGCCTAGACGATCGGGGACTCTCCAGCGGCCCCCGAGCGCCTGCCCTGTGGAAAACCGGTGGGTTTCAAGTGCGGCGGGCAGACCTCCGGACCGAGCGGCGGGCGATCAGGGCCGCGCCGACGCCGATCAGGAGCGGTATGCCAAGGAGGATCCCGATCGTGCTGAGCCAGGGGTGGTTCTCGGTGCGGTAGGTGACTCGCTGGAACTCGGCGTCGTTGGGTGCCTGGGTGAAGGCGAAGTCGTTGGTGATTCGCGACGGGTTGGCGTACGTGACCGAGTAGGCGGTCAGGTAGTGCTGCGATCCGGTCAGCTCCGGCTCGTCGGTCAACTGCCCGGCGTACAGGAGCTTCGGTTGTACGGACGGATCCGGCAGTTGCGAGGCGTCCACGCGATGGGACGACGCGACGTACACCGTGACCGTCTGCTCCATGGTCGCGCCCTTGCTCAGGCGCATCGGGTAGACGATCCGCGACGAGGCGAAGCTCAGCTGCAGCGGCGGAGTCACCCCGGACAGGCTGCCGGTCACTTCCTTCGGCGCGAGCTTGACCGCGACGATCTCCCACTTCTCGGTGATGTACGGCGTGAGGTTGGTGGCGAGCGTTGCCGGTACCGCGTAGCCGTTGACCTTCAGCCAGTTCGTCACCGCGGTCGCGCTGGTCCCACCGAGGCGGACGACCTGGAACGGCCCGAGCGTCATCTGCTGGCGGACGTCGACCCCGGCACCGGCACCTGGCGCGGCGCCCACCGAGCCGTCCCGGCCGCCGGCCATGATCCCGAGGTCCCGGAACGGCCAGTACGTCTTGCGCACCACGACCTTGGGTGCGGTCAGGCTCGCCAGCCGTTCGAAGGTGTACGGCTCCCCCAGACTGACCTCGGCGGCGGCCGGCACCGGCATGATCCAGGCCGCCTTCTTCGACGAACCATGGACGTTCATCGACAACACGATCTCCTCGCGCCCGCCGTCGAACCGGACCAGCGCGTTCTCCCCGAACACCCGGGCCCGCGACTCCGCATCCGCCAGGTACCCGCCACACGCACACGCCCAAGCAGGAGTCACCCCTACCGCGACCGCAGCGAACCCCAACACTCCCGCAACCATCCGCCACAGCTTCATGGCGGAAGGCTAACCGCCCCCACGGGCCGCTAACTACGAAAGGGTGTACGAGGTGCGGAAGAAGTTGGTCGAGTCGTACTTCTTCTTGGCGGCCTGCAGTCGGCCGAGCTTGGCGCCGTAGTACGAATTGACCGAGCGGCCGGCCTCGACGTAGTTCACGTAGCCCCCGGCCGAGGCCTTCGTGACGGCGTGATGCCCGGCCGTGACGAACTTCTGCGCCGCCGCGAGCTGTGCCGAGGTGGGGTGCGCCGCGGTCCCGCAGTACCACTGGATCACGCCGAGCGCGGATCGCCACGGCCACGCCGTACCCGCTGCCGGCTCCTTCGCGGCCTGACCACCGAGCGGATCGAAGATCGCGGCGGCCGGCACCTTCGCCCGGGCCGCGGTCTTCACCGCGCCGAGCACTCCATTGATGGTGGCGGCGTCCATCGGCCCACGCAGTACGTCGGAACCCGCCAGGAAACCGGTCCGCGGACTGGTCGTGCCACCGCCGAGATAGCGGACGGCCTCCATGTGCGTCTTCACCGTCACGGACCGGGTCGTCGCCTTCGCCCCGACGAACGACTCGACCTGCGCCGCGGCCGCCGCTGCCGAACCGGTGATGGAGACGCCGAGGATGTGGATCGACAGCGTTCCGTTGCTCTGGGCATCGATATGCAGATTGCCCCAGGCCGTCGACGGCGCCTCGTGCGCGAACCGCTGCCAGCCTCGTACGACGGCCGCCGCCTGCGCCTCCGTCCAGGTCAGCCTGAAGAAGCCGAGTTTGTTCGCCGGGATGGTGGCGATCTTGAACGAGGTGACGATCCCGAGGTTGCCACCGCCACCGCCGCGCAGCGCCCAGAACAGCTCCGGCTCCTGCGTCGCGCTGACTGTCTTGAACACCCCGTCGGCCGTGACCAGTTGCAGCGAGATGAGCCGGTCGTGGGTCAGCCCGTACGTCCGGGTGTGGATCCCCATCCCGCCGCCAAGGGTCAACCCGGCGATACCGACGGTCGGACACGTCCCGGTCGGGATCGACTGACCGTACTTGTCCAGGAACGCGTGCACGTCGTACAGCTTCGCGCCGGCGCCGATGGTCACCGCGCCGCTCGCGTAGCTGATCCCGCGGGCCGAGCCGACGTCCACGACGAGCCCGTTGCTGACCGTGGAGCCGCCGACGTACGAATGGCCGCCGCCCTTGGGGACGCAGACCAGCTTGTTCTTCCGGGCGAACAGGATCGACTCGCGCACATCGTCAACCGTCGAGATCCGGACCACGCCGGCCGGCTGGATCGAGTCGAACCTGGGATTGAAGACCTGGTGCGCTGCCGCGTAACCGGTCTCCCCCGGGCGATAGAGCTTGCCGGTCAGGCCTTTTGTGAAGCCGGCCCAGTCCGGCGCCGCGGCTGTCAGTCCGTCCGGCCCGGCGGTGGCCGCTTTGGTGTCGGAACAACTCGTCAGGGCGACGGCGGCCAGCGCGCCGCCGGCCTTCAGAAGTGTGCGGCGGTCAATTTGGCTCACGATCGTCGAGCTCCTCACGCGCGGCGGCCCTCATGGCCGCCAGGGGTGCGGGCGACCTACCTGTCATCATCTCCACCTGGAGAGTCGCCTGATGCACAAGCAGATCAAGGCCGTTCAACAGCTCTGTACCGATCCGGTGCGCGGCGATCGCCAGCTGGGTCGGCCACGGGTGATACGCGACGTCGAAGACCACCGGTGCGACGGCAGCGAAATGCTCCGCCCACGGATCCACGGCACCGCCGGGCAGGGTCGACACGCACAGATCGAACCCACCGATCTGCTCGACCTGGCCGAAGTCCGCGACCGACGTCTTCAACCCTAGCTCGGCCGCGAGATCGAGCAACCGGTTCGCCTTCGACGGATCCCGTAGTACGAGAGTCACCTCGGACACCCGCAGCCCACGCAACGCCGCCAACGTGGATGCCGCGGTGGCACCACCACCCAGTACTACGGCCGTGTCGGCGGCCGTGATCCCCTGCTCCGCAAAGGCAGCGATCAAACCTGGTACGTCGGTGTTGTGGGCGGACCTCGACCCGTCGGTTTCGAACAGCATCGTGTTCGCGGCGCCGATCAGCTCCGCCACCGGATCGACGGTGTCCGCCAACTCCAGCGCGACCCGCTTCAACGGCATCGTCAGCGACAACCCGCGGACGTCGTCGCCCAACGTGCTCAGGAACTCCCGGAGCTCCTGCTCGCCGACCTCGTGAGCTTCGTAGCGCCAGTCGAGCCCGAGCTCGGCGTACGCGGCCCTGTGCATCGCCGGCGACAACGAGTGCGCGATCGGCGAGCCCAGCACGGCACAACGAGTCATGGGGCCCCCCGTCCTGCACTGACGAGCAAAGCGAGGAGGGAAGGACGGGGGTGACAGCCCCATGATCCGCCGTGCCGGAGGCGCGGCAATGACACAGTCATCAGCACCGACCGGCGTGAGCCGCGCACCAGGCCTGGAGCTTCCTCACGTTCTGCTGGTGTTCGGAAGCGCTGGAGGAGAACGCCGTCTCGCCGGTGTCCAGGTTGACCAGGGTGAAGAACTTCCAGCCCCCCGGCGTCGGGTTCAACGCGGCCTGCAAGGTCTCCCGGCCGGGCGAGTTGATCGGCGTCGGCGGCAGCCCGGCGTGCAGGTAGGTGTTGTACGGCGAGTCCATCTGCCGGTCGGCGTCCGAGGTGAAGACCTTGCCGTTGCGGCCGACGACGTAGTGGATCGTGGAGTCCATCTGGAGCTTCTCACCGGCCGCCAGCCGGTTGTAGATCACCCGGGCGACCTTGCCGTAGTCCTCTTTGCGGTTCGTCTCCGCGGTGATGATGCTGGCGATGATCACCACCTGGTACGGATCGACCTTCTTGCGCTGCGCGGTCGCCGGCAGGTTGATCACCGCCGAGGTCTTCGCGAACTGCGTCGTCATCAGCTTCAGGATCGTGAACGCCGTGGCGCCCTTCGGTACGTCGTACGTGCCCGGGTACAGGAAGCCTTCCGGGTTGTTCTTCGCGTACGACGGCAGCCCGAGTGACCAGGGCTTCGACATCGCGGCCGCGGCCGCACCGGCCGGCAGTTTGGCCGCCTTCGCCTTCTGCAGGATGGCGGTGATCTCGGCCTTGGTCCGCCCGCTCGGGAACCCGATCCGGGTCACCAGCACCGACTTGGCCGGATCCAGCAGCAGCTCCAGCGCCGCCTTCGCCGACATCTCCTTCTTCAGCGTGTACGTCGCCGCCTGGATCGAGCGGGACTTCGCGTTGTCGCGGGCGGCCCGCTCGAAGGCGCGGGCGCTCTTCACCACGCCCTTCTTCTCCAGCGTGTCCGCGATCGACTGCGCACTCTGGCCCTGGGTGATCTCGACCGTCACCGCCGTCGTACCGGTGCCGGAGTAGTCGGGGGCCGAGAAGACCTTCTCCAGGGCGTCGCGGCCCTTGCCGAAGCCGAACGCCAGTCCACCGATCAGTCCGCCGACCACCAGCAGCGAGACGAGCCCCGCGAAGCAGCCGAAGCCGCGCCGGTTCCGGGCCCGGCGCTGGTTCGCCCGCCGCTCGACCCGGCTCTCCGGGCGCAGACCCAGGTCGTCGTGCAGGCCTTCGCGTTCGTCTTCGTCCACCGATGGTCCGTTCACAAGGGCCTCCCAGGCGGGTTGCCGGTCTCACGCTCGAAGTCGAGCGCGTGTTGCAGAATCACGACCGCCGCGGCCTGGTCGACCACCGCCCGTCGCTTGGAGCCCTTCTTTCCACGTTCTCGCAGCTGCTGCTCGGCGGTCACCGTACTGAACCGCTCGTCCACCAACCGCACGCCTGGAGTCTCCCCCGCGGTACGGGTCAGCACATTCTGCCGGACCAGTTCCGCGGTCGCACGGATCTTGACCGCGGCCGGTCCCTCGGCGCCGGACAGCGATCGGGGCAGGCCGATGACGATCTCGAACGCCTCGAGCTCCGCGACGAGACTGGAGATCCGGTCCAGGTCGCCCGGACCACGCCGTACGGTCTCGACCGGTGTCGCGAGGATGCCGTGCGGATCGGAGCTCGCCACCCCGATCCGCGCATCACCGATGTCCAGCGCCACCCGCACCCCCCGGCGCATGTCAGCCGGTGACGAGCTGGCCGATGGAATGTTCGACAGCGGCCAGTGCCTGGTCGGCACCGCCGGCGTCCGTGCCACCGCCCTGCGCGACGTCGTCCTTGCCGCCGCCACGACCGCCGAGCTGCTCGGCCGCGACCCGGACCAGGTCGCCTGCCTTCAGCCGCCACTCGCGCGCGATGTCGTTCAGCGCGACCACCACGGCCGGCTTTCCGTCGTTCACGCTCAGCAGCGCGATCACGGCCGGCTTGTCGGCCGGCATCCGGCCGCGGACGTCGAGGGCCAGCTTGCGCAGGTCCCCGCCGTTCACGCCGTCGGGTGCCCGGTGGCCGACGTACGCGACCCCGAAGACGTCCTTCGGCTTCGACGCCAGCTCGGCCCCGGCGGCCAGCACCTGACCGGCGCGGACCTTCTCCAGCTCCTTCTCGGCGACCCGCAGCCGCTCGGCCAGGTCCGCCACCTTCGCGGGCAGCTCCTCCGGCCGGGTCTTCAGGTTCTCCGACAGCAGCCGGACCAGCGAGCGCTCCTTGCCGAGGTAGTGCAGCGCCTCCATGCCGACGAAGGCCTCGAGCCGGCGGACACCCGCTCCGACCGACGACTCGCTCGTCACCGTCAGCGCGCCGACCTGCGACGAGTGCTTGACGTGCGTGCCACCACACAGCTCACGCGACCAGGGTCCACCGATCTCGACGACCCGGACCTCTTCGTCGTACGTCTCGCCGAACAGCGCCAGCGCGCCCCACTCCCGAGCCTCCGGCAGGGTCATGTACTGCGCGGAGACAGCGAGGTCCTGCCGTACGGCGAGGTTCGCGACCTCCTCGATCTCGCTGCGCGTCGCCTGGTCCAGCGCCGACGACCAGGCGAAGTCGAGCCGCAGGTAGCCGGGCTTGTTGTACGAACCGCTCTGCAGCGCGTTCGGGCCGAGCACCTGCCGCAGCGCGGCGTGGATGACGTGCGTGCCGGAGTGCGCCTGACAGGCCGAGACCCGCCACTCGTGGTCGACCTGCGCGTGCACGTCGAGCCCGGGCCGCAGCAGTCCTTCGACCACCTCGACCTTATGCACGATCAGGCCCTTGACCGGACGCTGGACATCGAGCACCCGCAGCTTCACGCCGTCGGCCACGATCAGGCCCTCGTCGGCGATCTGGCCACCGGACTCCGCGTAGAACGGGGTCTTCTCCAGCACGACCTCGACGGTCTCGCCCGGCTCGGCAGAGGTCGAGACCACGCCCTCCTTGAGCAGTCCGCGGACCTGGGAGTCGGTCGCCAGCTCCTGGTAGCCGGTGAACTCGGTGACGCCCTTCTCCCGCAGCTCGCGATAGCCGGAGGTGTCAGCGTGGCCGGCCTTCTTAGCCCGTGCGTCTGCCTTGGCCCGGTCGCGCTGTTCCTTCATCAGCGACCGGAAGCCGTCGGTGTCCACCTGCAGACCCTGCTCGGCGGCCATCTCGATGGTCAGGTCGATCGGGAACCCGTAGGTGTCGTGCAGCTGGAACGCCTGGTCGCCGGCCAGCTGGGCGGTGCCCGCGGACTTCAGCGTCTTCACGTGCAGGTCGAAGATGCTCGTGCCCGCGGTGAGTGTCCGCCGGAAGGCCTCCTCCTCGCCGTACGCGACCTGGCTGATCCGGCCGAAGTCGGCGACCAGCTCGGGGTACGACTTCTTCATCTGCTCCAGGCTGACCGGGAGCAGCTCGACCAGGCTGGGGTCCTCGTACCCGAGCAGGCGCATCGAGCGGATCGCGCGGCGCAGCAGGCGACGCAGTACGTAACCGCCCTGTTCGTTGCCCGGGGTGACTCCGTCGCCGATCAGCATCAGCGCGCTGCGGACGTGGTCCGCGATGACCCGGAACCGGACGTCGTCGACGTTCTCGACGCCGTACTTGCGGCCACTGAGCTCCGACGCCCGCTCGATCACGGGGTAGATCTCGTCGATCTCGTACATGTTGTCGACGCCCTGCAGCAGGTACGCGACGCGCTCCAGGCCGAGACCGGTGTCGATGTTCTTCTTCGGCAGCTCGCCGAGGATCGGGTAACCCTCCTTGCCGCCGCCCTCACCGCGGATGTTCTGCATGAACACGAGGTTCCAGAACTCCAGGTAGCGGTCGCCCGCCTCCCAGTCGCGGTCGGCGCCGAACTCCGGGCCCCGGTCGATCAGGATCTCCGAGCACGGGCCGCACGGACCCGGGATGCCCATCGACCAGAAGTTGTCCTTCATCCCGAGCCGGACGATCCGGTCGTCGGGCAGCCCTGCGACCCGCTTCCAGATGTCGATCGCCTCGTCGTCCTCGTAGTACACCGAGGCGTACAGGACCGACTCGTCGAAGCCGTAGCCACCCTCGCTCTGCGGCTTGGTGACCAGCTCCCACGCGTATTGGACGGCCTGTTCCTTGAAGTAGTCGCCGAACGAGAAGTTGCCGTTCATCTGGAAGAACGTGCCGTGCCGGGTGGTCTTGCCGACCTCCTCGATGTCGAGGGTCCGGACGCACTTCTGCACGCTGGTGGCGCGCGGGTACGGCGGGGTCTGCTGGCCGACGAAGTACGGCACGAACTGTGCCATCCCCGCGACGTTGAACAGCAGGTTCGGGTCCGGCGACGGCAGGGGTGCGCTCGGCACCACCGTGTGGCCGCGCTCCGAGAAGAAGTTCAGGAACCGCCGGCGAATCTCACTGGTTTCCATGGGTGTTACCGGTAGTCCTCACGCGTAGTGTCTGCATTTTCGATCCCGAGTGCGTCCCGCAACTCGGTCTCCCGCTCGGCCATCCCGACCCGGACCTCGTCACCGAAGTGCCGGATCGCGGTGGCAACCTTCTCCGCCGACTGCTGCAGGCTGTCCGGCGCGAGCACCTGGACCCGCTTCTTCAGCCGGGTCACCACGTAGACGCCGACGACGGTGCCGATGACGAACCACAGGATCCGCTTCATCGCACGTCACCGCGCTTCTTCGCTTTGCGCTCGGCCTTCATCTCGTCCTTCACCCGGCGGGACACGTCGCGGCGCTGACTCTCACCGAGCGCCCGCCGTACGCCGTAGGTGAAAGCAGCTGCCTTCACCAGGGGGCCGCCCGCGGTCGCCGCAAACAAAGACGTCAACGCGGCCCGCGTTGGTTGTCACGGTGCTCGCGTTGTCGGTGATCACATCGACCTTCGCCAACTGCGCGTTGGTGGTCGCCACGGTGTTCGTCACCTCGCCGAGCAGCGGCACGCTGGAGTCGGCGACGCCCTTGACCATGATCCGGGTCTCGTCGAGCACCTTGCCGAGCTTCAGGATCGGGTAGGCCAGCAGGCCAACCAGGATGAGCAGCGCACAGGCAGCTATCAGCCCCGCGACTTCACCGACGCTCATGGGAAACGATCCACCTTCCGTTGACACCTCGTGGACCGCCCGACTTTATCGCGCGCCCGCATCGACTCCCCCACTGGACACCATCCCCCACATCACAGTCCCTCACCAACTCGGTCCAGCCCCTTGCGCAAACGGCCGGTCAGTCGAACGTGATGGCGAGGCCTGCCACCTGGCCGTCGGGGGTCCAGCGGAGCTGCATCGCGCCGGTGGAACCGGAGGCCCAGCGGAACCGGATCGTCTGGTCGTCGCCGCTGCCGATGACCGTCATCGTCTCGGTCGGCGGGTTGTCGCGGTAGGCCTGCGCGATGGCGGCGCGACCGTCGTACGGGCCGATCGGCAGGCCGGGGAAGGTCATCCGGGCATCCCGCGCGAAACGGGCGGCGAAGGTGGTCCAGTCGCCGGTGGTGACGGCCGCGTTGAAGGCCTCGACGTGGGCGGCGACCCGGTCCATCAGCGGTCCTTGAGGATTTTGCGGATTCCGGCCAGGCGGTCGGCGTAGGTCGCCTCGCCACCGCGGCGGGTGGGCTTGTAGTACTCGGCGTCGTCGACGACGTCTGGTGCGTACTGCTGCGGGACCACGCCGCGTGGGTCGTTGTGGGAGTACTGGTAGGTCTTGCCGTGGCCGATCTTCTTCGCGCCGGCGTAGTGGGCGTCGCGCAGATGCGGCGGGACCGGGCCGACCTTGCCGGCCCGCACGTCGGCGATGGCGGCGTCGATCGCCATGATGACGGCATTCGACTTCGGTGCGAGGGCGAGCGCGACGACGGCCTGGGCGAGGTTGATCCGGGCTTCCGGCATGCCGATCAGCTGGACCGCGTCGGCCGCGGCGACCGCGACACCGAGTGCGGTCGGGTCGCCCATGCCGATGTCCTCGCTGGCCGAGATCACCAGCCGGCGGGCGATGAAGCGCGGGTCCTCGCCGGCCTCGACCATCCTTGCCAGGTAGTGCATCGCGGCATCCACGTCGGAGCCGCGGATCGACTTGATCAACGCCGACGCCACGTCGTAGTGCTGGTCACCGGCCCGGTCGTACCGGACCGCCGCCCGATCAACGGCCGTCTCGAGCGTCTTGAGGTCGATCAACGCCGTACCGCCGTCGGCCGCTTTGTCTGCGGTGGCTCTTGCCTTGGCGCCGCCTGCTGCTGCTTCCAGGTAGGTCAGGGCGCGCCGGGCGTCGCCGCCGGCCATCCGCAGCAGGTGGTCGCGTGCGTCGTCCGCCAGCTCGTACTCGCCGTTCAGCCCGCGTTCGTCGGCGAGCGCCCGATCAAGCAGTACTGCGATGTCGTCGTCGGTCAGGGACTCCAACGTCAGCAGCAGCGACCGGGACAGCAGTGGCGAGATGACGGAGAAGAACGGGTTCTCGGTGGTGGCGGCGACGAGCGTGACCCAGCGGTTCTCCACGCCGGGCAGCAACGCGTCCTGCTGGGCCTTGGTGAAGCGGTGCACCTCGTCGATGAACAGCACGGTCTCGACGGTGTTGCCCGGGCGGGACAGATCCCGGCGCGCGCCGTCGATCACCTGCCGGACTTCCTTCACCCCGGCCGTGACGGCCGACAGCTCCACGAACTTCCGGTTGGTCGCGTGCGACACGACCGCCGCGATCGTGGTCTTCCCGGTGCCAGGAGGCCCCCACAGCAGCAAAGACATCGGCTGGTCGCCCTCGACGAGCCGCCTCAGCGGCGATCCGGGCGCGAGCAGGTGCTGCTGGCCGACCAGCTCGTCCAGACTCCGCGGCCGCATCCGGACCGCCAACGGCGCCGAGGTGTGGTCGGCATCCGCCAGACTCCCGCCACCCCTGGCGGGCGCGGGACTTCCAGGCAGATCGAACAGACCATCACTCACCCGGCGAGCCTACAGACGCCCACCGACACTCCCGTACTACGCCCTGCCCGGTTCCCGGCGGATCGAACTCGGGGTCAATCGCTCGCTTCAGGGCAGTCGGCGGTGGTACTTGACCGGATCGGGCGTCGAACCAGTAACGGCTCACCGGATCGGTAGGCACGCGGTAAGGGGATCTGGGTAACTTGAGCGAATGGTCCGCCCCCCTGACCCCGCCCCGACCGACCCTGCCGACCGGCCCGCCACCTACCGCGAAGTCTTCGCCGTAGCCGAGTTCCGGTGGCTGTGGACGGCTCTGCTCGGATCGGTGATCGGCGACCAGTTGGCACGCGTGGCGCTGGCCATCCTGGTGTTCGACCGAACCGGGTCGGCCGGGCTGTCCGCGCTGACGTACGCACTCACCTTCCTGCCCGACATCGCCGGCGGCCCACTGCTGTCCGGCCTGGCCGACCGCTACCCCCGTCGGCGCGTGATGGTCAGCTGCGACGCCGCCCGCGCAGTACTGGTCGCTCTGATGGCGATCCCTGGCGCGCCCCTGTGGATCCTGTGCGTGCTGCTGGTTGTGGTGCAACTACTCTCGGCCCCCTTCCAGGCAGCCAGATCAGCGATGTTGGCAACGGTCATGACCGGCGACAAGTTCAAGGCAGCCACCGGACTGTCCGCTGTCACCAACCAGACCGCCCAACTCGTCGGCTTCGTCACCGGCGGCAGTCTGGTCGCCGCGCTCGGGACGAGCCAGGCCCTGGTCCTCAACGCGGCGTCCTTCGCGATCTCGGCGGTCCTGCTGCAACTCGGCGTACGGGAACGGCCGGTCCCCATTGGGGCCGATCCGATGGCCAAGCCCAGCTGGTGGGGTTCCCTGTCGGCTGGGGCGCGGCTCGTCTGGAACGACCGGAAGCTGCGGTACCTGACGGCGCTGGTCTGTGTGCCGGGCTTCTACATCACGGTCGAAGGGCTCGCTGCTCCGTACGCCGCGGCAGTCGGTGGGGGGCCATTGGCGGTCGGCGTGCTCTTCGCGGCGAACCCGGCCGGGCAGGTGGTGGGGATCCTGCTGTTCTCCCGGGTGGCGCCCACCCGGCGGCTGGCCTTGATGGGACGGCTCGCGATCGCGTCGTGCGCCCCCCTGATCTTCTGCGCCTTCGAGCCCGGCCTGTGGACGACTGTGGCGCTCTGGGCGCTTTCAGGGCTGTCCGCGTCCTACCTGGTGACAGCCCAGGCAACCTTCGTTCAGGACATCCCTGACGCGCAGCGGGGTCAGGCAATCGGCCTGGCCCGCACTGCGCTGATCGTCTCTCAGGGGATAGGGGTCCTGGTCGCCGGGGCGGCGGCGGACCGCTGGCAGCCGGCTCTGGTGGTCGCGGCTGCGGGTGTTTGCGGCGTCGCCTTCGCAGCCGGTGCTGGCCGTGGCTACCAACGCGCGTAACCTGCTGGTCAACTGGGAGAAGGCTGGGGCGAGGCGCCGAGGACAAGGATCACCACTCGTTGTTCCGCATCACGACGCACCTCCTTCCCGGAAGCCGGATCGCCTAACGCAACCTGATCAGCCCAGTGACATCGGGTGATGTCACGTTTACGCTGATCGTGAGGACGAATGTGGGGGGTTGGGAGAAACGCTAATGCCGAGTATCCGCCATTGGAGACCAAAGCGCAGACGGCGCCGCGAGAGCGACGGCGGCACCTCCTCCTCACCCATGCACTGGGCCCTGTGGTCTGCCCCGTCAGCGGTGATCGGTTACGTGCTGGCCATCGACCTGCTCGCGATCGGCGTCGTGGCCGCTTCGTTCGTCGGTGTCGACATCGCCTCGGGCGACTGGATCCGGTTCGGCGTACTGGCGGTCGGGTCCGCGATCCACATCGAGGCAGGGCGTGAGATCGAGCGGCTCCGGCGCAGTGCAGCCGAAGGCACTCCCTATGTGAACCTCAAGGGGATGTGGACCTTCGCCGGCGTACTGGTCCTGCCGCCGCCTCTCGCGGTCGCGATCATCGCGTTGAGCTTCCTGCACTCCTGGTACCGACTGCGGCGAATCGCTCCGCACCGCACCGTCTTCTCAACCTCCACCGTGGTGCTGGCCGCGGCCGCCGCCGCGGTATGCCTGTACGCGATCAACCCCGGCTCGGATCTCCGCTATGCCGGTGGTCTGGTCGGGCTGATCGCGGTGGTCGCCGCCGCGACGGCGTACTGGTTCGTCAACTACGCCCTCGTCATCGGCGCGCTGTTGCTGTCCAACCCGGACAGCACCGCCCGCAAGGTCCTCGGCAGGCTGTCGGACCAGTTCATCGTGGCCGGCGCCCTCGGTCTCGGCATCGCCACCGCGGCCCTGCTGATGGACCAGCCCTGGCTGACCGTCACGTTGCTCATCACCGTCCTCGGCCTGCACCGCTCGCTGCTCGTCGGGCAGTTCCAGTTCGCGGCTCGCACCGATCCGCAGACAGGGCTCACGAACACCGTCTTCTGGCACGAGATCGCGACCAAGGAGCTCGAGCGCGCCCAGCACGACCACACCTCGCTCGGCGTGCTCTATCTGGATCTCGATCACTTCAAGGCCATCAACGACACCTATGGTCACCCGGCCGGCGACCAGGTGCTGAAAGCGATCGCGGCGGAGCTGAAGCGCGAGATCCGGACCGACGACCTGGTCGGCCGTCTCGGTGGTGAAGAGTTCGCGATCCTGCTGCCCAAGACCAGCGAGGACGAGACCGCGCAGGCGGCCGAGCGGATCCGGCGCCGGGTCGCGGCCCTCTCGATCACCGTCACCACCAATTCGGGCTCCACCACGGTGGACGGGCTGACCTGCTCCATCGGCGCAGCGACCTACCCGGCCGCGGGTGACCGCCTCGACGTGCTGCTGCTGGCCGCGGACACCGCGACGTACGCCGCCAAGAACGCCGGCCGCAACCGCGTCGTCACCGCCCCGATCAGCAACGGCTGACGTACTGGCGAGGCTGCTGGATCGATGATCCAGCAGCCTCCACCGGTCAGTCCTTGCCGTCGGCCTTCTTGGCCTCGGGGGTCTCGTCGTCGGAGGCTGCCTCGTCGTCGGATGCTGCCTCGCAGAGTTCTTCGGGGAGGTCGTCCGAGAGCTCGTCCTCGTCGAGGTCGCGGAGTTCCTCCGGAAGCTCGTCCTCGTCGAACTCCTCGGGGAGGATCTCCTCCGACTGGGCCGCGGCGCCGGGCCTGATGGCGTTGCGAAGGCGGCCAAGGATCCGGTCCGCCTCGGTGCCGAACGGGTTGTCGTTGACCAGGTAGGTCCAGGTGGCCGTCGGCCGCGGTACGCCGGACGCCTCCTCGTCGAACCCGTCAGCGGTGATCTCGGCTTCCTTGAACGTCTCCGCCGCGTCGTTCCAGGCATCCGCGATCAGCGGGTCGAACGACGCGATCGCCGACTTGTTGAACTCGTCGATCGGCTTCATGTGCACGATTCCGCCGGCCAGCGAGCGCAGGTGGATGCCTTCGCGCAGGTCCGCGAGATAGGCCAGGTGGTCGGTCCACCGGCGGTCGAGGTGGTGCAGCGCGATCTTCCGCGCCGCCTCCTTGACCGTCTCCTCGCCGATTTCCTCCACCAGTTCGTCGTACCGCTCCTTGGCCCGCTCGGCGAGCTCCTCGGCCGCCAGGTCCTCGGTGAGCACCTTCTCCCTGGTGTCGAGCAGGATCGCCCGCTGCTGCCCGGTCAGCCGGTGGTAGGACCACGTCGTACGGTGCAGCTCCGCGTTCGCGCCGTCGGCCACCCGCTGGGAGTGCTCCAGCATCGCGATCGCCTTGCGGTCGGTCAGCCGGCCGTGCTCGTCCGGCGACGGCCGCAGCCCGCTGGTGACGGAGTACCGGGTGACGAGTTCGTCGCCGAGGCTGGCGAAGAACAGCGACCCACCCGGGTCGCCCTGCCGGCCGGCCCGGCCGCGCAGTTGGTCGTCGAGCCGCGACGACGCGTGCAGGGCCGGTGCCGATCACGCACAGCCCACCGAGCTCGGCGGCACGGTCCTTGTCGTGCGACCCGTCGCGACCGCCCAGCCGGATGTCCGTACCGCGGCCCGCCATCTGCGTCGAGACCGTCACGGTGTCCGGCACGCCGGCCTCGGCCACGATCGCGGCCTCCTCGGCGTCGTTCTTGGCGTTCAGTACGACGTGCGTCACCTCGGCGGCCTCGAGCCGGTCGCTGAGCTGCTCGGACTCCTCGACGCTGTGCGTCCCGATCAGGATCGGCCGCCCGGTCTCGTGGATCTCCTTGATGTGCTCGACCAGTGCGACGTTCTTCTGCTCGACGGTCAGGTAGAGCCGGTCCGTGTCGTCGATCCGGACGTTCGGCGTGTTCGGCGGCACCACGGCCACCTCGACGTCATAGAACTCCTGGAGCTGCTCGCCGACGACGACCGCAGTACCGGTCATGCCGCACAGCGTCGGGTAGCTGCTGACCAGCGCCTGCACGGTGATGCTGTCGAGCACCTCACCGGAGTCGCTGACCGGCACGGCCTCCTTGGCCTCCACGGCCGCCTGCAGGCCGTCGGGCCAGCGCTGCAGCTTGGCGATCCGGCCGCGGCTGTTGTTGATCAGGCTGACCTTGCCGTCGCGGACCAGGTAGTCGACGTCCTTGCGGAGCAGCACCTCGGCGTGCAGCGCGACGTTGATCTGGGTCAGCCGGTCGAGGTTCTCGTCCTCGTACAGGTTGATGTCGCCGAGCTGCTTCTCGACCTTGTCCGTGCCCCTGTCGGTCAGCGCGACCGTCCGGCCGTCGCCGTCGACCTCGTAGTCGACCCCGGCGCGCAGGGTGCGGACCAGCGCCACCACGTCGTCGTCGAGCTCCTCGGTCCTGGTCGCGCCCGCCAGCACCAGCGGCACCCGGGCCTCGTCGATCAGGACAGAGTCGGCCTCGTCGACCAGTGCGACGTCGGGCTTCACGGTCACCCTGTCTGCGACATCGGTGACGAGGCGATCCCGCAGTACGTCGAAGCCCAGCTCCGTGACCGGGGCGTAGCAGACGTCGGCCTGGTACGCCTCGCGGCGCTGCTCCGGCGTGGAGGCCTGACCGATGTGGCTGACACTGACCCCGAGGAGGGCGTAGATCGGGCCCATCCACTCGGCGTCGCGCTCGGCCAGGTAGTCGTTCACGGCCATCACCTGGACGCGCCGGCCGCCGATCGCATACCCGGCAGCGGCGAAGGCGCCGGCCAGGGTCTTGCCCTCACCAGTGGCCATCTCGACGATCCGGCCACGCAGCAGCGCCAGCGCGCCGACGATCTGGCCGTCGAACGCCCGCTCACCGATCGCCCGCTGACCGGCCTCCCGGGCCAGTGCGAGGAACTCGATCAGGTCGTCCTCGTCCAGCCCGTCGGGCTTGCGCATCTCGGTGACGACCTCGGTGAGTTCGTCGTCGGACAGCGACTGGACCGACTCCTCCGCCTCGGCGACCAGCTGGGTCAGCCGCTCGTACGGGCCGAGGTCGATCGAGCCGGGGCGCTGCAGGAGCCGGCGGAAGCGCGAGGTGATTTTCGTCAGTGCCATGGTCTCCGCAACGTACAACCTCACCCGGTCGTTCCGTGCACCAACCCCGCGTGTTCAGATCGTGAAGGCGTACGGCGTGGTGGTGGTGACCGCGTGCAGGCCCAGCTTCTGCAGGATCGGGCGGGAGTCCTCGGACGCGTCGACACGCAGAAATGCGTAGCCGCGCTCGCTGGCGATCTTGGCCCGGTGGACCAGGATCGCGGAGTACAGGCCCTGGCGCCGCCACTCCGGCAGGGTGCCACCGCCCCAGAGACTCGCGAAGCCTGTCCCCGGATGGAACCGGATCCAGGCGGCGGTGAGGGCCGGGCCGTCGGGCGCCTTGAGCGCCTCCTCGATCAGGCTGACGACCAGGCGGTCCGGAAACATCCGGGCCTCGGCGGAGAGCCGCTCCTCGATCCGCTCCAGGCCGTTGTGCCACAGGGCGTCCATCAGTACCGCGATCCGGTGGAAGTCGGCCTGCTCGTCGACGTCCCGGAGCAGGACCTTGGACGGCAGCGCGGACGGGCGCTGGAGGATCCGGTCCACCTCGCCGAGGATCAGGGTTTCGGGGTCCTCCGGCACGAAGCCGGCCGCGATCAGGCGTTCGCCGAGGTCGGCCGGTTCGTCGTACGCGTAGATCTTCCACTCGAACGACAGGCCGCGCTCACGGAAGAAGGCGATCTCGCCGGCGATCACCGCGTCCGGGTCGGCACCGAGCCCTCGCGGCGTCTCGACGAACCCGCCACCGCCCGGACCGTCGAGATACGAGCGGTGGACCGGGCCGACATGCTCGGTCTTCCAGCCGGGAATCGTGTCCGCGTCGGGCAGTCGGATCCGGTGGTGGAAGACGTCAAGAAGCTCATCAGGTGTCATCACCCGCCATCCTGCCCGCTGCCGTGTCAACCGTCACCCCTATTGGCACGTCGAAGAAGTGGGCACTGGAAAAGCGGAACGGAAGGGACAACGACCATGCTCAACACCGTTCGACACCCTGTCCGGATCACCCTCGCCTCACTTGCCGTGGCAGCCGTCACCGCGGGCGGCGCGGTCGCCGTACCGGCGCAGGCCAGTCCGATCCGGGCCGAACGCGGCAGCAGTTGCGCGACCTACTGGGGATCGTTGCCTGAGGCAAACACTCGCTGGTCCGCGACCGCGGTGCACGACATCCGCACCGGACAGCATCCTTGTTTCGACCGGCTGGTCGTCGATCTCGCGGGCAAGTCGGCCGCCTATCGCGTCTCCTACGTCTCAGTGGTGGTCCAGGACGGCTCCGGTACGCCGATCGCGCTGCGCGGCGGGGCCAAGCTCCGGATCGACATCGAGGCCAACTCCTACGACGCGGACGGCCGGCCGACGTACCCGTTGAAGAACTTCCGCGAGGTCACCAGCGTGGCCGGGTACGACACCTTCCGCCAGGTGGCCTGGGGCGGCAGCTTCGAAGGCCGGACGACTCTGGCGCTCGGCGTCCGGGCCCGGCTGCCGTTCCAGACCCATCTGATTCCGGGTCCCGCCAACACCACCCGCCTGGTCATCGACGTAGCCCACCACTGGTAACCAGTGGTGGGCCACCCGCCCACGAGCGCCTTCCTTCCCTTGCTTTCCCTTACAGCGTGCGGTTCAGCAGGTCGAAGAAGGTGTTTGCCAGGATCAGTTCGTACGGGTCGCCGAGCAGTGCGGCCAGGTCCGCGATGTCCGACGGGGTCCACGACCAGGCGTTGATACCGCCGGAGATGAACAGCGGGGCCGCGCCGTCCCACTGCGCGACCCGGGCGTCCAGCGCGGCCTTGTACTCCGCTGCCTTGCCGGGTGCGCCCCATTGCCCGACGATCGGCAGACCACCCTGGCGGACCGCCAGCAGATCGCCGTCCCAGGTCTGCATGATCCCCTTCAGCGGCGTGTACTTCGCGAACCCGCGGGCGATCTCCTCCGACAGCAGCACCCACTTGTCGTTCTCGCGGTGGCTGTAGGAGTACACCTGGTTTATCCCGGTCCGGCGCAGCACCGAGCCGGTCAGCTTCAGGAACTGCGTGAACTGGTCGGGCTTCCACGATCCCGGGTAGGTGTAGCCCGCACCCGACGGTCCGCAGACCAGCAGGTCGTTGGCCGTCGCGGTCCGCTGGAAGTGGCTGAACAACCCCGGACCGGTCTCCAGGAGCAGCGGACTGATGGTCCAGTTGGCCGGAGCCTCACCACGCTTCGGGTCGTCCCACAGATCGCGCATGTGCCGCTGGCAGTACTGGATGTTGTCGCCCTCGCCGAAGGTCAGCGTCAGATAGACCTTGTTCTTCGGCTTGCTGATCCGCCGGACCGGCCGGACCTTGTCCGAGATCGGTGCGGTGAATCCGGCGTGGACCGTCCCGTTCATGTAGAAGTCGGCCGCGATCACCGGCGAACCGCCTTGCGAGGCGAGGTCGACGCCGTCCCACTCGCCACTGACGTCATTGGCGAACCAGCCCATGTACGGCGCGAGCGTCGGGTACTTCGCGAAGTGCTCGATCAGCAGGTCCCCGGTCTCACCGCCCGGGGGCAGCCAGCTCACCAGAGCCTTGGTGGCGACCACGTAGTCGCGGAAGTACGCGAACGGTTCGATCCGGGTCGGTGCGGTGTCGGTCGCCGCGACCAGATACTGATTCCACATCGTGGCTGTGATCACCAAGGACGTCGTACCGGCGGGTGGTTCGAAGCGGTAGATGAAGTAACCACCGCCGTCGCTGAAGCGGTTGGCCTCGCCGCCGATCGACGAGTTGACGCCGTCGAACAGGTACTGCGCCTCGTCCGGAGTGCCCGGCAGGAAGTGGGCGATCTGGGTGCCGTTCGCCTTCACCGTCACCTCGGCGACCGAGCCACCCCAGCCGTCGTCGGTGAACGAGTCGGCGAACCGGACGTAGACGGCCTCCTTACCGAGCTCGGCCGACACATCGAGGTCGTAGCTGCCGCGGTTCGACGAGTCGCGGATCTGCCGGGTCTCGCGGGCGATCTCCTTCCACTGCACGTTCTCGACCGGCACCACCCGGGTCGGCGGCAGGCCGGCGAGCAGCTTGTGGGTGACCCGCGGGAACAGGTTGTCGAGCTGCCACCGGTACGTCTTCACCCGGTCGTCGTCGAACATCCCGCGCAGGTCCTTGACGATTCGCAGACCGTGCGCTTTGGCCTGATCGGCGTTGGCGACGACCGCGTCCTCCAGCCCGGCCAGGGTGGTCGCGACGTTCAGCGAGTCGGGGACGGCGGGATCGTGGACGATGGCGCCGCGGACGCGATGCCGGTACTTGGCCACCAGGTCCAAGGGGTTCTTGTACGTCGTGGTTGGCAGGCGCATGTCGGCCAGCCATTTGGCGTCCGGCGTACTCATGGTGCCGGTGTCGAAGCTGAAGTAGAGCTCGGGCCTGGCGCGGTTGACCACGCCTTGCAACGTTGTAAGCAACGTCTGGTCGGCGCCGTTCAGCTTGCTGACGTCGCCGTAGTGCAGGTGGTGCGGGCGAGCGAAGGCCGGCAGCAGCCGGGCGGGACTGCCGGACGTCGAGGAAGGGGCGGCCAGCGCGGTCGATTGGAGGCCCGGGAGTAGCCCGAACCCACCTGCCGTCACCGCGCCGCTGCCTGCCAGGAACGTTCGTCTCGAGACCATCGTGACCACTCCCCTGTCGTTGACATCGCTGTCAAATGACGGCGAGGTTAACAACGGTGACGACGCGTGTCGATACCTCGGACAACGTTGTCGGCGAGAATTTTGGAATCGTTTCCGCCCCTGCCCGCTCCGCGGGCGAGATGCTCTGAGTTACCAGGCCTTCTGGAGGACTCGGGTGGCTTCGGCGACGCTGAGGCCTGCCCGGCGGGCGGCTCGGGCGAAGACCGTGGCGGCGGCGAGGGTCTCTTCGTCGTCGACCTGGCTGCGGGAGGCCAGCACGAAGGTGCCGTTGCGGCCGCGGGTCTCGACCAGTTGGCCCGCTTCCAGCTCCTTGTACGCACGGGCGACCGTGTTCACCGCCAGCCCCAGGTCGCCGGCCAACTGGCGAACAGTCGGCAGCCGGGTTCCCTGCGCCAACTCACCTCGCCGGATCAGCGCTTCGATCTGCTGTTTCACCTGCTCGTACGGCGGCCGGGCGGCGGCCGGATCTACCGAGATGATCATGCCCTCAGCCTTCCACGACGTGCTGGGAACGCCGCAACCCGCGCTTGGTGTTGGCCGGCGCGGTCACGCCGGAAATACAAACAGCTCAAGGTCAAGCACAAGAGGTCGAGGGTGGGCGTTCGATGCCGCCGGTAGGCAGTAGCAGGCAGGAGACCGGCCGAACCCTCAGTGGCGTCCGGCCGGTCTTCGGGGCGGTTCGGGTCAGCCGAGGCCGCCGCCCACCTTGCCGAGGGCGTCGAACTGGGCCCGGGTCAGCTTGCTGGTGTCACCAGAGAAGGCCTTCGACCGGGTGCAGATCACGCCCGCCGGGACCGAGCCGGTGAGGTAGCGGATCGCGTTCTTGAAGGAGTCGCAGCGGCGCTGGTCCTCGGCACCGGCCGGGTAACCGATCGCCGCGTTCACCTTGCCCATGTTCAACGCATCGGCCATCGGGTTGATGTTGCGGGCCACCGTCCAGTACCAGCGGGCGATCGGGGCGCTCCACTGCAGCGAGCGGGCCAGTTCGGGGTTGCCGAGTAGGTCGATCCCGAAGTACCGGCCGGCGGGTCCGTAGTTGAAGTCACCGGTCAGCTGAATGTAGCCGCGACCGCCGTACACGCGGGTGTCGCCGATCTCGCGAATGTTGTACTCCAGCCGTGACTCGTGCACCAGCGTGGCCAGGAAGGCGGCCTTGCGGTACGGCGTGTTGATGTTCGCGTCGCGCATCGCCTGGTTCAGCGACGGGAGACCGGTCTGCACGAGCGAGGGATTCGCGATCCTGCTGCCGAACATGCCTTGCACGTCGGCCAGCGTGATGTCGCCACCGGTCGGCGGCGGCGTACCGCCACACTCCGGTACGCCGGGGAGCTTGTCCTCGGGGATCGCCACATAGGCGACGGTCACGTACCCACCGAAGGCGGGGACGTGCGCCCACCACTTGCTGGAACCGCCGGACACGGTGACCAGGTCGCCTTCCTTCTGGCAGTCCACATCGATGGACGTGGGACCGGACAGAGTGCGGACAATGGCTGACGACAGGTACGCGTCGGCGCGGACGTTGACCCCGCTCCCATAGGTCTGGAAGACGGCGGCCTGCGCCGGGGTGGCGGCGATCAGACCGCCGGCGGTGAGCCCGGCCAGGGCCAGGACTGAGATGAGGAGACGGCGGAATCTGGGCTTCGGCATGACTTCTCCCGGGGCGGGGCAGAGGGGCGATCTCTGAGAGGTTAAAAAGTACCTAGCGCAAGTCAGTTCACAGTTACTTTCCACCCGTTCCAGTCAATGCTCAACCCTTTCGACCGAATGCAGCGTGCCGTGGCAGGTAACTGCCACGGCACACTCGGTAATCAGGTCGTTGTTCGCCGACTGTCAGCCGACGGTGCCCGGGGTTTTGCCGAGGGCGTCGAACTGGGCCCGGGTCAGCTTGCTGGTGTCACCAGAGAACGCCTTCGACCGCGTGCAGATCACGCCCGCCGGGACCGAGCCGGTGAGGTAGCGGATCGCGTTCTTGAAGGAGTCGCAGCGGCGCTGGTCCTCGGCACCGGCCGGGTAACCGATCGCCGCGTTCACCTTGCCCATGTTCAACGCATCGGCCATCGGGTTGATGTTGCGGGCCACCGTCCAGTACCAGCGGGCGATCGGGGCGCTCCACTGCAGCGAGCGGGCCAGTTCGGGGTTGCCGAGTAGGTCGATCCCGAAGTACCGGCCGGCGGGTCCGTAGTTGAAGTCACCGGTCAGCTGAATGTAGCCGCGACCGCCGTACACGCGGGTGTCGCCGATCTCGCGAATGTTGTACTCCAGCCGTGACTCGTGCACCAGCGTGGCCAGGAAGGCGGCCTTGCGGTACGGCGTGTTGATGTTCGCGTCGCGCATCGCCTGGTTCAGCGACGGGAGACCGGTCTGCACGAGCGAGGGATTCGCGATCCTGCTGCCGAACATGCCTTGTACGTCGGCCAGCGTGACGTCGCCGGTCGGCGGATTCGGGTTGACGACGCAGTCCGGTACGCCGGGAAGCTTGGTCTCCGTCGTGTTGATGTATCCAACGGTCACGTAGCCACCATGAGCCGGCAGGTGAGCCCACCAGGTCGTCGCGGCCCCGGCCCGGCACCGTGACCGAGTCACCCGACTTCTGGCAGTCCACGTCGACCGAGGTCGGCCCGGCCAGCACCTTGATCACCGAGGCGGACAGATAGGCGTCCGAGCGGACATTGAGGTTGTTGGCAGTCGTCTGGAAGGCAACAGCCTGGGCCGGTGTAGCAGCAACCAGACCGGTCGCGGCGACTCCGGCCAAGGCCAGAGCGGAAGTGAGAACGCGTCTGAGCATGAGGTCTCCTGGGGCGGGAGGAGGGGCAGGACCGCCACCCTCCCACCGCCAACCAGCCGTTGCTCAAGTGCACAACGCCCCACTGCCCTGAGGGCCGCGGGGCGTAGGAAGCAAGAGGCGAGGCGTGCGACAGGAGCGGACCTCAGCTACAGCTGCGAGCTTGCTCGCCTTCCCAGCCGGGAAGTGGCGGGCGTCGACAGGCGACGCCCGCCGTGGCTGCTATTCCTTCGGTGCGCTCTTCTCTTCGCCCTTGGGCGCCGGCTTGGCGTCGACGCCGGCTTCCTTGCGCTGGGCGGCGGTGATCGGCGCCGGGGCCGAGGTCAGCGGGTCGAAGCCGCCGCCCGACTTCGGGAACGCGATCACGTCGCGGATCGAGTCGGCGCCGGCCAGCAGCGCGGTGATCCGGTCCCAGCCGAACGCGATCCCGCCGTGCGGCGGCGCGCCGAACTTGAACGCGTCGAGCAGGAAGCCGAACTTCTCGGTCGCCTCCTCGTCCGTCAGTCCCATCACCTTGAACACGCGCTTCTGCACGTCCTCGCGGTGGATACGGATCGACCCACCACCGATCTCGTTGCCGTTGCAGACGATGTCGTACGCGTAGGCGAGCGCACTGCCCGGATCCGTGTCGAACGTCTCCAGCGAGTCCGGCTTCGGCGACGTGAACGCGTGGTGCACCGCGGTCCACGCACCCGAACCGACAGCCACGTCACCAGCGGCAGTCGCGTCATCGGCCGGCTCGAACAGCGGCGCGTCGACGACCCAGACGAACGACCAGGTCGACTCGTCGATCAGCCCACCGCGCCGGCCGATCTCCAGCCGCGCCGCACCGAGCAGCGCCCGCGACGACTTGACCGCACCGGCCGCGAAGAAGATGCAGTCGCCCGGCTTCGCACCGACGTGATCGGCCAGCCCCGCACGCTCTTCCTCGGACAGGTTCTTGGCGACCGGACCAGCGAGCTCGCCGTCCTGACCGACCAGCACGTACGCGAGACCGCGCGCACCACGCTGCTTCGCCCACTCCTGCCACGCGTCCAGCTGCTTACGGGGCTGGTCGGCGCCACCCGGCATCACGACCGCGCCGACGTACTGCGCCTGGAACACCCGGAACGGCGTGTTCTTGAAGTAGTCCGTGCACTCCACCAGCTCCAGACCCATCCGCAGGTCCGGCTTGTCGCTGCCGAAGCGAGCCATCGCCTCGGCGTACGTCATCCGCTGGATCGGCGTCTGCACCTCGTACCCGGCGAGCTTCCACAGCTCGGTCAGGATCTCCTCGGACAGCGCGATGATGTCGTCCTGGTCGACGAAGCTCATCTCGACGTCGAGCTGGGTGAACTCCGGCTGCCGGTCGGCGCGGAAGTCCTCGTCGCGGTAGCAGCGCGCGATCTGGTAGTACCGCTCCATCCCGGCCACCATCAGCAGCTGCTTGAACAGCTGCGGCGACTGCGGCAGCGCGTACCACGAGCCGGGGTTGAGGCGGGCCGGGACCAGGAAGTCGCGGGCGCCTTCCGGCGTCGACTTGGTCAGCGTCGGCGTCTCGATCTCGACGAAGTCGTGCTTCGCGAGCACGTTCCGGGCCGCGCTGTTCACCTTGCTCCGCAGCCGCAGTGCGGCCCCCGGACCCTGGCGACGCAGGTCGAGGTACCGGTACTTGAGCCGGACCTCCTCGTTCACCGGCGTCGCGTGGTGCTCCTCGACCGGGAACGGCAGCGGCGCGGCTTCAGACAGAACCTCGACCCCTGTGCCTTCAAGGGCGATGACCTCGATCTCGCCGGTCGGCAGGTTCGGGTTCGCATTACCCTCGGGGCGCGGCGAGACTGCGCCGACGATCTTCAGGCAGTACTCCGCGCGCAGTTCGCCCGCGGCCTCCTCGTCCCGGATGACGACCTGGACCGTACCGCTGGAGTCGCGCAGGTCGATGAACGCGACGCCGCCGTGGTCACGCCGCCGCGCCACCCAGCCCGCCAGCGTGACGGTCTGCCCGTTGTGCTCGGCCCGTAGCGAGCCGGCGGAATGGGTACGGATCACGAGATCTCCTGAGGGGTTTCGATGCTGGGGCGTACGTCGTGCGCGGGCGGGGTCCAGGTCGCCGGATCGGCCGGCACCTGCTCACCGCTGCGAATGTCTTTGACCTCTGGGCCGTTCTCGGTGCTGAACCAGACGAACGGGATGCCGCGGCGATCAGCGAACTTGATCTGCTTGCCGAACTTGGCCGCGGCCGGAGCCACCTCGACCGGGATCCCCCGTGCGCGCAGGGCTGCCGCCGTCCGGAGGGCGTCCGAGCGCTCGTCTTCGTTGTTGAGGGCAACCAGTACGGCGGTCGGCGTACTGCGGGTGCCCTTCAGCAGGCCCTTGCTGATCAGCCGGTGGACGAGCCGCGAGATGCCGATCGAGATCCCGACCCCCGGATACGTCGTCTTGCCGTCGCTCGCGAGGGCGTCGTACCGGCCGCCGCCACCCATCGAGCCGAAGGACTCGTCCCCGACCAGGTAGATCTCGTAGACCGCGCCGGTGTAGTAGTCCAGCCCGCGCGCGATCCGGAGGTCGGCCTGCAGCAGACCCGGAGCGTGCTCGATGGCGGCCGCCATCACCTGGCTCAGCTGCTCGAGGCCATCGTCGAGGATCTCGTGCTCGACCCCGAGCGCCCGGACCTTCTCGACGAAGGAGGTGTCGGTGCTGGAGATGTCGGCCAGCTGAACGGCCAGCCTCGCCTGCTTGTCGGTGGCGCCGGACTCGATCAGCCGCTCGACCACCTTGTCGGGCCCCAACTTGTCGATCTTGTCGACGATCCGCAGCACGGTGGCCACGTCGGTCAGGCCGAGCCCGCGGTAGAACCCCTCGGGGATCTTGCGGTTGTTCACCTTGATGACGAACTCCGGCACCGGCAGTTTGCCCAGTGCCTCGGCGATCACCAGCGGCAGCTCGACCTCGTAGTGGTTCGGCAGTTCGCCGCTGTCCACGATGTCGATGTCGGCCTGGGTGAACTCGCGGTAGCGACCCTCCTGCGGGCGCTCGCCCCGCCAGACCTTCTGGATCTGGTAGCGGCGGAACGGGAACGCCAGCTTGCCGGCGTGCTCCAGCACATAGCGGGCGAAGGGCACCGTGAGGTCGAAGTGCAGCCCGATGCTCGCGCTGTCCTCGCCGTCGGCCGCGAGCCGGCGTACGCCGTAGATCTCCTTGTCCGCGTCCTCGCCCTGGTTCGAGAGTCGCTCGACCGGCTCCACGGCACGCGTCTCGATCGACGCGAAGCCGTGCAGCTCGAACGTCTCGCGGACGACATCGAGGAAGTGCTGCTCGACGATCCGGTCCGCGGGAAGGAATTCGGGGAACCCGCTCATGGGTCCGATCTTGCTCATCAGGCCTTGCTCATTTCGATATCTCCAGGTCCTGCAGGTAAGGGTTGGTCGCTTTTTCCCGGCCGATCGTGGTCTGGCCACCATGACCCGGCAGGACGACGATCTCGTCGCGCATCGGCAGGATCTTGGTGGCCAACGTATGCAGCATCGCCGGATGATCGCCGCCTGGCAGATCCGTCCGGCCGATCGATCCGGCGAACAACACGTCCCCGGAGAACAAAATGGCGGGCACGTCCTCCGGCCCGTCGTACGGAGTGGTGAAGGTGACCGAGCCCTTCGTGTGCCCGGGAGTGTGGTCGACCGCGAACCGCAGGCCGGCGAGTTCGAGGCTCAGCCCGTCCTCGAGTTCGGCGACGTCGTCGGGCTCGGCGAACGTGTGGTTACCGCCGAGCAGCATCCGGGCACTCTCCGCGCTGATCCCGGCCATCGGGTCGCTGAGCAGGTGCCGGTCGTCCGGGTGGATCCAGGCGGTGCTGTCGTAGGCGCCGCAGACCGGCAGCACCGAGAACATGTGGTCGATGTGGCCGTGGGTGAGCAGCACCGCGACCGGCTTCAGCTTGTTCTCGCGAACTACCTGCTCGACCCCCGCGGTCGCCTCCTGACCGGGGTCGATGACGATGCACTCCGCGCCCTGGCCGGTGGCGACGACGTAGCAGTTCGTACCCCACGAACCCGCGGGGAACCCGGCGATGAGCACGACTTACCTTCCTGGAAAAGATCGGGGACCAGCCAAGGTTACCGGTCCCGCGATACGAGTTTCGAACCGGATTGCGCCGTACCGACCCGCATTGCACAGCGGATTGTGATGGCAACCCCGTTGCGTAGCGGACGGGAGTTTGTGATTGTTCAGTGATAAGCGTCGGGACAGGTCCCGACGCGCCCAGCTGGACCCGGTCGGCGCGGATGAACCGGCGACTGACCAGAATGGGCACGAGCGCAGTACATACCGCCGGAAGGGGCGAGTTGTGGCCGAGGAAAGCTGGGGCCGGGTAGCAGACGACGGAACGGTGTTCGTCCGGACGAAGGACGGCGAACGAGCGGTCGGCCAGTGGCCGGACGCCAACCCGGAGGAGGCGCTCGCCTTCTACACCCGGCGGTACGACGCACTCGCCTTCGAGGTCGACCTGCTGGAGAAGCGGGTCCAGGCCGGCACCGTCTCCCCCGACGACGCGCGATCAGCCGTGAAGAAGGTGACCGGCGCCATCGACGAGGCTCAGGCCGTCGGCGACCTGGACGGGCCTGCGCGGCCGCCTCGAGGCGCTCAGCCCACTCGTCGCCCAGCAGCGCGAGAAGAAGAAGGCCGAACGCGCGGCGAAGGTCGAGGAGGCCCGCGAGGCCAAGACCAAGATCGCCATCGAGGCCGAGACGATCGCCGCCGGCACCGACTGGCGGCACGGAGTCACCCGGCTGCGCGAGCTGCTGGACGAATGGAAGGCACTCCCCCGGCTCGACAAGTCCAGCGACGACGAGCTGTGGCACCGGTTCTCGTCCGCCCGTACGACGTACACCCGGCACCGCAAGCAGCACTTCGCCGAGCTGTCCTCCAAGCGCGACGAGGCGGCCGTGGTGAAGGAACGCCTCGCGGCCGAAGCCGAAGGCCTGTCCGGCAACACCGACTGGGGACCGACCTCGGGCCGCTTCCGTGAACTGATGCGGCAGTGGAAGGCCGCCGGTCCCGCGCCGCGCGAGGTGGACGACAAGCTCTGGGCCCGGTTCCGCAGCGCCCAGGACGCGTTCTTCGGCGCGCGCGACGCAGTACAGGCCGAGGAGAACGAGGAGCAGGTCGCCAACCTGGCCGCCAAGGAAGCCCTCCTGGTCGAGATCGAGGCCGTCCTGCCGGTCCGCGACGCCAAGGTCGCCCGCGACCAGCTCCGCGACCTGCTCGACCGCTGGGACGCGATCGGCAAGATCCCGCGCGACTCGATGCGCTCGATCGACGGCCGGCTGCGCGCCGTCGAACAGGCCGTCAAGTCCGCCGAGGACGAGGTCTGGAACAACAGCAACCCCGAGGCCCGCGCCCGCGCCGAGGCTACCGTCAAGCAACTCCAGTCCCTCATCACGGACCTGGAGAAGCAGGCCGCCAAACACGACGCCCAGGGCAACACCAAGAAGGCCAACGAGGCCCGCGAATCCATCGCAGCCCGCCGAGAATGGCTAACCCAGGCCCAAAACGCCCTAGCCGAATTCAGCTAGCCAGCCACGAGGAGCGGGGCAGGGGCCCACCCGTACGGCGCCCCGCCCGCCCCTCCTCCGTCGGCGCTACCCCCACCCACCCCAGGTCGCCGACCACACCCAACAGCAGGCGAGCCTCCAGCGTTGTCCTCCGCCAGTATGGGCGTCCTTGTGCACCAGCTGAGCAATCTGCCCCCGGAAGACGCTCACCGGATGCACAAGGGCCGCAACCAGCGCGGGCGGTCCCGCGCCTTTGTGCGCGGCCCGAGCATGCGACCGGCCCGGAACACTCAGCCAGTGCACATAGAGTCCGCACCGCAGTCGACGGAGGCTCCTTAGACGACCTGGCCTTGAAGCCAGTCGACCTGCCCAATCACGCTCCGCGCAACCTGACCACGCCATAGGCCCCCGACACCGAGGGCGCGCTTCACGGCCTGCAGTTGGCCGCCAAACCGCGGCTGTGGATAACGCAAAGCATGGGGTGGGCTGGATCGGTCATCCTGTCGCGATGTTGCCTGCTGAGTTTCCGTTGTACTTCTGTGGTCTGCCGTTCACCGGGCGCCAGGTGGGCAAGAAGCTGCGTTGGCTACTTGCTGGGGCCGAGATCCGCGAGGTGCTCAAAGGTGTGTACGTCGACACGCGGGTGCCCGACTCGCGAGAACTACGCGCGGCAGCCGTCGCACTTCTGCTGCCGGCTGACGGCATCGCCTGCGGGTTGACTGCTGCTTGGATACACGGCATCGCCACCACGGCTCTCGGTAGCCGGGAAGAGGTCGGCATCCAGTGGACGCGCGAGCCGGTCGAGGTCGTCGAGGTGGCGGGCGTCAGGGTCACCAGCCCGATCGCCACAACAGTCGAGCTCGCCATGCAGCTTCCGCGCCCGTTCGCCTTGTCGGCGGTCGATGCGATGCTCCGCTCAGGCATCGCCGATCGCTGGGCTGTGCGTGCGGCGTCCGAGGCGTACGCGGGTCGAGCTGGCATCACACAGGCGCGCGAGATCCTGGAGTACGCCGACCGCCGGGCCGAGTCGCCTGGTGAGTCCTGGCTTCGGCTCCGGCTGATCGACGCCGGCTTCGGCCAGCCTCAGCTCCAGGTTCGCGTACATGGGCCACAGCGTGACTACCGACTCGACCTGGCCTACCCGGAACCGGTCAACGACGGTCGACGATTGGGCCTCGAGTACGACAGCGACCGATGGCACTCAAAAACCAAGGACGAGCAACGAGACGAAGTACGCCGTACTGAGCTGGATGCGCTGGGCTGGCACATCATTTCCGTCCGCCGCCCTGACCTCTGGGGCTCCTACCCAGCCCTCGAACTAGCCGTAGGCGCCTTCCTGAGCCAGCAACCCCGCCTCCCCCGCCGTTGGTAACACCTGCAGACCAACGCAGCGTGAGCGAAATGGCTTGAGGTGCTTTGTGGCTCGGAGAAGGTGCAGCACGGCGTCCGAAGCCGGGGCGCTTGTCGTTGGTTAGGTGCGGTAGGCGGCGTGGATGTGGTCGTGGTGGGGCGGGTGGTGCCGGAGACGTACTCGGGCGGCCGGAAGCGGATGACTGAGATGCCGATGCGGTTGGTCTTGGCCGGGCGGTGGTGAGGTTGCATTGGTGCCAGGTGGCGACGCGGAGTTGCAGGCGTCGGCAGCTCAGGGCCTCCTGCACAGGCTGAACGTCCGCGGGCGAGTGCGGCAGCGCTCAGTGTCAGCAGGCCGCGTCTTGTGAGCTGCGGCCTGCTGAGCACTGGTTACTGGGTGACTCGGTAGACGTCGAAGACGCCTTCTACTGAGCGGACCGCCTTCAGCACATGGCCCAGGTGGGTCGGATCGCCCATCTCGAACGTGAAGCGGGACTTGGCGATCCGGTCGCGGGTCGTGGTCAGGGCCGCCGACAGGATGTTCACGTGGTAGTCCGACAGGACCCTGGTGATGTCCGACAGCAGCCGGGCCCGGTCCAGTGCCTCGACCTGGATCGCTACCAGGAAGACCGATTGCGCCGTTGGGGCCCACTCGACCTCGACGATGCGCTCGGGCTGGGTCTGCAGGTTCTCCACGTTGGCGCAGTCGGCTCGGTGGACCGAGACACCGGCGCCGCGGGTGACCCAGCCGATGATCTCGTCGCCGGGGACCGGAGTACAGCAGCGGGCGAGCTTCGACAGGATGTCCGTCGTACCCTTGACGATGACACCGGCGTCGCCGCGAGCCGTGCGCTTGCGGCGCTCCCGGGTCTGCGGCAACCGCAGCCCCTCGGCCAGGTCCTCGGCTGCGCCTTCCTCCCCGCCGTACGTCTCGATCAGACGCCGTACTACGGCTTGCGCGCTCACGTGGCTCTCGCCGACCGCGGCGTACAGGCCGGTCACATCGGGATAGCGCAGCGAGTTCGCGACCGCGGTCAGGGTCTCGTGCGACAGCAGACGCTGCAGCGGCAGACCCTCCTTGCGGAGCTGCTTCGCGATCGCGTCCTTGCCGTGCTCGATCGCCTCGTCGCGGCGTTCCTTCGAGAACCAGTGCTTGATCTTGTTGCGGGCCCGGGGACTCTTGACGAAGGTCAGCCAGTCGCGCGACGGTCCGGCGCCCTGCGCCTTCGAGGTGAACACCTCGACCACGTCGCCGTTCTCGAGCGTGCTCTCCAGCGGCACCAGCCGGCCGTTCACCCGGGCGCCGATACAGCGGTGCCCGACCTCGGTGTGCACGGCGTACGCGAAGTCCACCGGCGACGACCCGGTCGGCAGCGACATCACGTCGCCGCGCGGAGTGAAGACGTAGACCTCGGAGTTGTTGATCTCGAACCGCAGCGAGTCGAGGAACTCCGACGGGTCGGAGGTCTCCCGCTGCCAGTCGACCAGCTGCCGCACCCAGGGCATCTCGTTCGGGGTGCTGACGTCCGTGGTCGGCGCGGCGCCCGCTTCCGGGGTCGGCGCGTTCGGGTCTTCCTTGTACTTCCAGTGCGCGGCGATGCCGTACTCCGCGCGGCGGTGCATCGAGAACGACCGGATCTGCAGCTCCACCGGCTTGCCCGACGGGCCGATCACGGTGGTGTGCAGCGACTGGTACATGTTGAACTTCGGCATCGCGATGTAGTCCTTGAACCGGCCGGGCACCGGATTCCATCGCGCGTGCAGGACACCTAGGGCGGCATAACAGTCCCGGACCGACTCGACCAGCACGCGGATGCCGACCAGGTCGTAGATGTCGCCGAACTCGCGGCCGCGGACGATCATCTTCTGGTAGATCGAGTAGTAGTGCTTCGGCCGGCCGGTGACGGTGGCCTTGACCTTGGATGCGCGCAGGTCCTCGTGCACCTGCTCGATCACGGCCGCCAGGTACTCGTCGCGCGACGGCGCGCGCTCGGCGACCAGCCGGACGATCTCGTCGTAGACCTTCGGGTGCAGGGTCGAGAACGACAGGTCCTCGAGCTCCCACTTGATCGTGTTCATACCCAGCCGGTGGGCCAGCGGGGCGTAGATCTCGAGCGTCTCGCGGGCGATCCGCTCCTGCTTCTCCTGCCGCAGGAAGCCCAGTGTGCGCATGTTGTGCAGCCGGTCGGCGAGCTTGATCACCAGCACCCGGATGTCCTTGGCCATCGCGACAACCATCTTGCGGATCGTCTCGGCCTGCGCGGACTCGCCGTACTTGACCTTGTCCAGCTTGGTGACGCCGTCGACCAGCATCGCGATCTCTTCGCTGAAGTCCTTCTTCAGCTCGTCGATCGTGTAGTCGGTGTCCTCGACCGTGTCGTGCAGCAGCGCCGCGCACAGGGTCGGTGCCGTCATACCGAGCTCGGCCAGAATGGTCGCCACCGCGAGCGGATGCGTGATGTACGCGTCACCGCTCTTGCGGAGCTGGCCGGTGTGGTGCTTCTCGGCCGTCCGGTAGGCGCGCTCGATGATCGCGAGGTCGGCCTTGGGGTGAGTGGCGCGAACCACCCGGAACAGCGGCTCCAGCATGGGTGCCCTGTTCGGGTGCCTGGTGCCGCCTAGCCGAGCCAGCCGGGCTCGCACCCTGGCGGGTGCGATCCTCGGCGGCTGAGCACTGGGTGGAGCGGCAGCGGGCGGCGAAGGAGTGACCACCGGGCGCACAGCGGCAGGCGCGCGCGGAGGCTCGTGCGGGACCACATCGGGTACCGCAGAAGTCATCGCCGGGTCTTCGCCCACTTCGTATCCCTCCGCCGACAGAGCACCAGTCTAGG
Source organism: Kribbella qitaiheensis (assembly GCF_014217565.1). Classification (NCBI taxonomy): domain Bacteria; kingdom Bacillati; phylum Actinomycetota; class Actinomycetes; order Propionibacteriales; family Kribbellaceae; genus Kribbella; species Kribbella qitaiheensis. The sequence continues at coordinate 88,430 of NZ_CP043661.1, read as the reverse complement.
GGGCACGGACCAGCGAGGCGGACACGGGCTGTGGACAACACGCCAAATTGACGTGACCGACGACTTCAGACAGTGACGAGAGCGCTGAGCTGCTCCCCTTCGAGTCGCTTGCGGCCCGGCAGGAAGGACAGTTCCAGCAATACCGTCGTACCGGCCACTTCGGCCCCACAGCGCCGTACCAGCCGCAGGCAGGCCTCGACCGTGCCGCCGGTGGCGAGCACGTCGTCGATCACCAGCACCCGGTCCCCCGGCTCGAAGGCGTCCTGGTGGACCTCGATGGTCGCCTCGCCGTACTCCAGCGCATACGACTCCTCGTACGTCGCGGCCGGCAGCTTGCCCTTCTTCCGGACCGGGACGAACCCGGCTCCGAGAGCGAGCGCGACCGGAGCGGCCAGGATGAAGCCACGGGCTTCGATCCCGACCACCTTGTCGACGACGACCTTGCCATCGGCGTCCCGGCCCGCGGCAGCCAGCGCCTGGACCACGATGCTGAAGCCCTCGTGGTCCGCCAGCAGCGGGGTGATGTCCTTGAACATCACTCCCGCCTGCGGATAGTCCGGGATGTCGCGGATGCCCTCCTTGAGGACCTGCTCCAGCGACCGCATCACTTACCGCGCTTGGAACGCGGCTTGCGCGTCGGCTGCGGGCGTCCTGCCGAGGTCGACGACTTCACCGGCCGGCTCGAGGTGACCGGCGTGCCGGCCTTCGGGCGGTCCTGCTTGCGCGCGCTCGGCTCGTTCACGATCGTGGCAGCAGCCCCGGCCGCCACCGGCACCGGCGTACCGGAGGCCGTGGTGGCAGTGGCACCGCGCTTGGCGAGCACCCGGCGGCGCAGCGCCTGCATGCCCGGCTCGCGCTCCTTGAAGGTGGCCAGCAGCGCCGGAGCGATGAAGATCGAGGAGTACGCGCCGACGGCGATACCGACGAAAAGCGCCAGGGACAGGTCCTTCAGTGGCCCGGTGCCGAGCACCACGGTGCCGACCACGAGGATCGACCCGACCGGCATCAGCGCGATCAACGTGGTGTTGATCGACCGTACGACGGTCTGGTTCACGGCCAGGTTGGTCGCATCGCTGTAGGTGAAACGGTTCGACCCGGTGATGCCACGGGTGTTCTCGCGAACCTTGTCGAAGACCACGACCGTGTCGTACAGCGAGTAGCCGAGGATTGTCAGGACGCCGATCACCGTCGACGGTGTGACGTCGAAGCCGATCAGCGCGTAGACGCCGACCGTGATGGTGACGTCGTGGATCAGCGCGAGGATCGCGGCCATCGAGGCCTTCGGTTCCCGGAAGTAGGCCCAGATCACCCCGAAGACCAGGACCAGGAACACGATCAGGGCCCAGATCGCCTTGTTCGCGATCTGAGAACCCCACGAGGCGCCGATCTGCGAGGTACTCACCTTGTCGACGGGCACGGCCGCCTCTGTGGCGATCGCCGACCGGACCTTGGCGATGTCGTCCTGGCTCAGCGGCCGGGTCTGCACCCGCACCTTGTTGTCGTTGACCGTGGTGACGACCGGGTCGCCCAGGTCCTTTGCGTTCGTCGCCTTCACCGCACTGGTGAAGTCCCCGACGGTACTGCTGGTGACCTTCACGTCGGTCTGGTACTCGACGCCACCCCGGAACTCGATGCCGAGGGCAAGGTGTCTGGCGAACAGGCCACCGAGCGAGATGACGATCAGCGCGATCGAGATCGAGAACCACAGCTTGCGCTTGCCGATGAAGTCGTAGGAGACCTCACCGCGGTGCAACTTGGCACCGATGTTTCCGAGTTTCGACATCAGAGCTCGCCTCCCACGGGCTTGCGCGTCGGCCGGGAAGACTTGGACGCCGGACGGCCTGTCGGTTTCATCTGGCCTGGCAACCGCTCGACACCGAGGTGTTCGGGGTCGAGGCCGGACAGCTTGTGACCGTGGCCGAAGAAGTCGGTCCGGGCCAGCAGCGTCACGATCGGCTTGGTGAAGATGAACACGACCAGCAGGTCGATCAGGGTGGTCAGGCCGAGCGTGAACGCGAAGCCCTTCACCCCGCCGACCGCCAGCATGTAGAGGACCACCGCGGCCAGTAGCGAGATCGAGTCGGCCGCAATGATGGTGTGCTTCGCCCGCGTCCAGCCGGTCTCCACCGACGAGCGCAGGCTGCGGCCCTCGCGGACCTCGTCCCGCAGCCGTTCGAAGTAGATGACGAACGAGTCCGCGGTGATACCGATCGCGACGATCAGACCGGCGATACCCGCCAGCGTCAGGGTGAACCCGATCGACTTGCCGAGCAGTACGACCGACGCGTAGGTGAGCGCCGCGGCCGCGGCCAGCGACAACACCACGACCAGGCCGAGCCCGCGGTAGTACAGGAACGAGAAGATGATCACCAGGCCCAGGCCGACCAGGCCGGCCACGATCCCGGCCGACAGCTGGTCGCCACCGAGCTGGGGCGAGACCGTCTCGACCGTGGAGGTCTCGAACGAGACCGGCAGCGCGCCGTACTTCAGGACGTTCGCCAACTGGCGGGCCTCGGGCTCGGAGAACGAGCCGGTGATCTGCGCCTGGCCACCCGGGATCGGGTTCGTCACGCTCGGGGTGGAGATGGCGACGCCGTCCAGGACGATCGCGAACAGGTTCTGGCCCTGCCCGCGCTGAGAGATGTTCGTGGTGGCGTCGAGGAACTTCTTGCCGCCCTCACCGGTGAACTTCAGGTTGACCTGCCATTGGAACCCACCTTGCGGGATCCCCGCACTGGCGTCGGAAAGCTCCGTGCCCTTGAGGATCGCGGGGCCGAGCAGGTACTTGTACTGGCCCTGCTGGTCGCAGGAGATCAGCGGCTTGTCCGGCTGGTCGCGGTTCGGATCGGCGTCCTTCTTGATCGTCGCGCACTCGGCCGCCGCAAAGGCGGCCTGGGTGGTCGCGTCCGGGGTCCACTTCAGCGGGTCACCGGTCGCCTTCGGCAACTGGGCGCCGGGTGTGGCCGGCGTACTGGGCGTGGGCGTCGGCGTCGTACTGGGCTTGGGGGTCGGCGTCGGTGTCGGCGTGGCACCCGACAGCACGCTGCTCCAGGCCCGGCCCTTCGGAGTGGTGGCCGGGGTCGACGGGGGCTTGATGGTCGAGCTCGGCTTCGGCGTGGCACTCGTCGACGGCTTGCCTGTCGGCGTGGTGCTCGGCGTCGGCGGCAACGGGGCGCCGGCCTGCGCGTCGTAGACGATCCGGAAGTACAGCAACGCGGTCTGGCCGACCTGCTTGACCAGGTCGTCCCGGTTCGAGCCCGGCACGGCGACGTTGATGTGGTCGCGGCCTGACGTGGTGATGTCGGACTCACCGACACCGGCGCCGTTCACCCGGTCGGAGATGATGTTCTTCGCCTCGGAGAGTTGTTCAGCGGTCACCTGGCCACCGCCGGCCAGCGACTTGGCGGTCAGCGTGATGGTGGTGCCACCGCGCAGATCCAGGCCGAGCTTGGGCTGCCAGGACTTGGTGAGCCCCATCACCCCGAACAAGATGACCAGGATGACCGCCAGGACGATCAGGAGCCGTCCCGGGCGGGATGTCGTCGTCGTTGCCACGTCAGATTCAACCTTTGCGTTACTGGGCGCGCCGCGGGGTCACCATGACCCCCGCGCGCCGCACGCCGATAGGACGGAAAATCAGTTCTCGGTGTGCGTAGGCGGCAGCTTCGCCTTGTCCTGCACCTTTTCACCGGTCTCGGGCACGTCCACCGTGTCCCGGACCTCTTCGGCCGGCTCCTCGTCGTCGGCGTCGGCAGCCTCATCTGCCGGCTCCTCGATCTCGTCCAGGATGACCCGGCCGACCGCGCCCTTCACGAACTGGACCAGGACGCCCTCGGAGATCTCGAGCGTGACGTACTCGTCGTCGACCTCCTCGACGATGCCGACCACACCGCTGGTGGTGACCACCTTGGTGCCCGGCACCAGCTGGGCGACCGTGTCGGCCTGCTTCTGGCGCTGCTTGCGCTGCGTCCGGCTCATGAACCAGATCATCCCGACGATCAGGATCAGCGGGAGCAGGAGCGTGATGCCCCCTCCGCCGGAGGAGGCCATCGGTACGGCGATCAGTTGCATCGGGGCTCAGAATCCTTCGTAGAGAAAACGGGGGTCCTGCGCGCTCTGCTCAGGCGCGCAGGGTACGGCGGGATGGCCCGAGGTCAGGCCACCGGGGAGTCTAACCCCGAGCGGCGTTCAGTACCTCATAACACCGGGTCACGTTTGCGTTACTCGTTACCCCTTCCAACGCCCTCACCAGCCAGATCGTGCCCGGCTATTCGTCCTCGGTGTCGAAGAGGGTGTCGGCGAAAGTGGCGCCCTTCGGCACCGCCAGGCCGAGGTGGCGCCAGGCTGCGGGAGTGGCTACGCGGCCGCGTGGGGTGCGGGCGAGGTAGCCGGAGCGGACCAGGAACGGCTCGGCTACCTCTTCTACCGTCTCGCGTTCCTCGCCGACGGCTACAGCGAGCGTGGACAGGCCGACCGGGCCGCCGCCGAAGCGACGGCAGAGGGCCTCCAGGACGGAGCGGTCGAGCCGGTCCAGACCCATCTTGTCCACCTCGTAGAGCTCCAGGGCGGACTTCGACAGCGCCAATGTGACGATGCCGTCGGCGCGGACCTCGGCGAAGTCGCGGACCCGGCGCAGCAGCCGGTTCGCGATCCGGGGTGTGCCGCGGGACCGGGACGCGATCTCCGCCGCGGGCCTGGGCGGTGATGTCGACCTCGAGCAGGGCGGCGGACCGGTTGACGATCTTCTCCAGCTCGGCCGCCTCGTAGAACTCCAGATGCCCGGTGAACCCGAACCGGTCCCGCAGCGGCCCCGGCAGCAAGCCCGCCCGGGTCGTCGCGCCGACCAGCGTGAACGGTGGGATCTCCAGCGGGATCGCGGTCGCGCCCGGCCCCTTGCCGACGATCACGTCGACCCGGAAGTCCTCCATCGCCATGTAGAGCAGTTCCTCGGCGGGACGCGACATCCGGTGGATCTCGTCCAGGAAGAGCACTTCGCCCTCGTTCAGCCCGGACAGGATCGCGGCCAGGTCGCCGGCGTGCTGGATCGCCGGACCGCTGGTGATCCGCAGTGGCGCCGACAACTCGCTGGCGATGATCATCGCCAGCGTGGTCTTGCCGAGCCCGGGCGGACCCGACAGCAGCACGTGGTCGGGAGCGCGGTTGCGACCACGGGCGGCATGCAGGACCAGCTCCAGCTGCTCACTGACCCGGCGCTGGCCGCCGAACTCCGCGAGGGTGCGCGGCCGGAGCGCGGACTCGATCTTGCGTTCCTCGAGATCCGCGAGGTCCGCCGAAACCAGCGGCCGGACGTTGTCTTCCATCGCTATGCCTTCGACAGCGCGCGGAGGGCGGCCCTGAGCAGGTCAGGCACCGACGGCTCGCTGGTGCCCGCAGCCAAGGGGGACACGGCGATCACGGCGTCTTCGGCGTCGCGCGCGGACCAGCCGAGCCCGACCAGACCGGCATGCACCTGCTGGCGCCAGGCCTCGGCCGGCTGCAGCGGGCGTCCGGAAACCGTTCGCGACGGTGCACCGATCTTGTCCTTCAGTTCGAGCACGAGTCGTTGCGCGACCTTCTTGCCCACGCCGGGGATCTTCACCAGCATGGCCAGGTCCTCGGCTGCGACAGCCTGCCGCAGCTGATCCGGGCTCAGTACCGCGAGCGCCGCCTGAGCCAGCTTCGGGCCGACGCCCGACGCGGTCTGGAGCAGCTCGAACAGCTCCTTCTCGTCGGCGTCCGAGAACCCGTACAGAGTCAGCGAGTCCTCCCGCACCACCATCGAGGTGGCCAGCTTGAACTCCTGACCCGGCCGGAGCGTCGCCAGCGTCCCGGGGTGGCAGTAGACCTGCAGGCCCACTCCCCCGACCTCGATCACGCAACTGTCCAGCCCGATCGCGGCCACCGGGCCACGCACGAACGCGATCATCGACTACCTCCCCGTACTACGACGCAGCCGCGCGCCGTCGTCGTCATCGTTGCCCACCCTGCGCCGCCACCGCTGCCTTCAACCTCGCGACCTGCAACCGGGACTGGGCCTGCGCCTTCGCCTCCAGCTCAGCCCGGCTCCCAGCGGCCTCCTGCAGCCGGCTCGTCGCCCCGCCCCGCCAGACGTGGCAGATCGCCAGCGCCAGCGCGTCCGCGGCATCGGCCGGAGTCGGGCGCTCGGCCAGCTTGAGGATCCGGGTGACCATCGCCGTCACCTGCTCCTTGCCAGCGCGCCCCGACCCGGTGACAGCGGCCTTGACCTCACTAGGCGTGTGCAGCGCCACTGGCAGTCCGTGCCGGGCCGCGACCACCATCGCGACCCCGGAAGCCTGCGCCGTCCCCATCACAGTCCGGACGTTGTGCTGAGCGAACACGCGCTCGACCGCGACCGCGTCCGGCTTGTGCTCGGCGATCCACTCCTCGATCCCGGCCTCGATCCGGACCAGGCGCTTGGCCACGTCCAGGTCGGCCGGAGTCCGGATCACGCCGACCGCGACGAGCGCCGGCGGCCGTCCGGGTGAGCCCTCGACGACGCCGAGGCCGCACCTGGTCAGGCCAGGGTCGACACCGAGTACGCGCATGGACTACCTCCGAACGTTTGTTCGACAACCCTAGTAGCCCGGCCCGGTCGCCAAGAAATCGACGCGCCCGAACTTTTCAGAAGTAGTCGAGCATGTACGACGCGCTGGTGAACGCGGTGTCCAAGACAGCATCGGCCGCCTGCGAACCACCGAGAGCGAGGCCCGCCCGGCGCAACGTGGCGAGCGGCGTACCGGCGTACAGGCCCGCTAGGCCGCGTGCGGTGAGGCGGAGGGCTTCACTGCTCGCTGTGGAAGGGGTCAGTGAGCCAGAGCCGTCCGCGACCGACAGATGCCAGCGGCCGGTGTTACTGGGCAGCTCAGCGTCTTCCAGCTCCAGGTCGGCCTCCAGCGAGGCGCCAATCCCAAAGCCGCGTGCGGCGATCGCTGCTGGGGCGTCGAGGAGGCGGAGCATCCACCGCTGGAGCTGGGCGTTCTTGTCGGCCTCCTGCTCGATCAGGAGATGGATCGGATCGCTCGGAGGCACGTACGCACTCACAGTGCGCGCAATGGAGGAGCCGGAGCCGACAGTGGCCCACAAAGCACGTGCGGTCGCTTCGGAGCCGGCGATGATCTCGTCGACCCGCAGGTCGCCGCCTTCCCAGTTGTAGACGACGAAACCGTCCTCAGCCAGATAGCCGAAGTTGTCGTCGTCAGCGAGCCAGTCGGCCACCTTCGACTCGGACCAGACGAGCGGACCGCTGGTACGACCGGCAGTGTGCGCCTGCGCGACCAACTCGAGGATGCGTGCGGCGTCGTCGGCGCCCGCCCGGCGTACGGGGACTTCCTTGCCACCAAGGGCTCGCAGGCCGACCGCTGGAAAGCTGAATCGGTACCGGCCACCACCGAACTCGTACCCGAGGTGCCGGTAGATCACGGTGGTCGCCGGGTAGAGCGCGGTGAGCGGGAAGCCCTTGTCCACCGCACGCTGCAGTACGCCGCGCATCAGCAAGCTGCCGACCCCACGCCCCCTGTACTCCGGGGAGACCACGACGCCGGCGATACCGGCCATCGGTACCCGCCGGCCGCCCCACCACTGCTGGAAGTCCCAGAACCGGGCCGCCGCGACCACCTCGTCGCCGTCCATCACCCCGAGGTACCGGCCGCCGTCGATGAACTCCTTGGCGTCCTTCATCCAGTCGTCCCGGCTGGCTGCGTCCAGCGGTCCGAACGACCGGGATCGGACCCGGATCACGTCGTCGAGGTGCTCAACAGCAATGTCGACGAGTCGCACAGCATCAGTCACGGGACGACCCTACGACGCCCTTGTTCACGCGGGCGAGCGCATTACTACTTCTTGTCGGTGACCCACAGGTTGATGGTGCCTTCGACCACGACCGTGCCGTCGGAACGGACCGCCTTCACCCGGACCGGTACGTCGGGGGCCCGCGCTCCAGGCGTCCGGGTCGGTCTCTGCCGAGCAGGTGAGGTCTGAGGTCGACTTGGCCAGGTAAGCGACCTCCATGCCCTTGGGCAGCCACCGCTTTCCGCTGGGCACGGTCGCCTCGGCCAGCGCGCCCATTGCGGCCTCCAGACCGTTGCACACGGCAATGGCATGCACCGTGCCGATGTGGTTCTGCACCGCCCGCCGCTTCGGCAGTACGAGCGACGCGTAGTTCGGGCTCACCTGCACGAATCGCGGCCGGATGGACCGGAAGTACGGCGCCTTCCAGGTGAACGCGAGCGAGAACGCCCGGGTCCCACCCGGTACGCCGCGCAACTTCTCCCACATCCCGAACACCTGAGTCGCCATGACGGACATGTTACCCATGAGTAAGGCGTGTTGTCCGCCCACAACCGACCAGCGCCCCAGAAACCTCTTCCGGGGCGCAGGCGAAGGACGGAAAGTCAGCTGACCTGTTCCATGACCTCGTCGGAGACGTCGAAGTTGGCGTAGACGTTCTGGACGTCGTCGCTTTCCTCGAGGGCGTCGATGAGGCGGAAGATCTTGCCCGCGCCGTCGGCGTCCAGGTCGACCGTCATCGACGGGACGAAGGACGCGTCGGCCGACTCGTAGTCGATCCCGGCCTCCTGCAGCGCGGTCCTGACCTTGACCAGGTCGCTGGCCTCGCTGATCACCTCGAAGGACTCACCGTCGTCGTTCACCTCGTCGGCGCCGGCCTCGAGGACGGCCTCCATCACGTCGTCCTCGGAGTAGGACTTGCCGTCCTGCTCCTTGTTGACCACGATGACGCCCTTGCGGTGGAACAGGTACGCGACGCTGTTCGGGTCGGCGAGCGAGCCGCCGTTGCGGGTCATCGCGGTCCGTACGTCGGCCGCGGCCCGGTTCCGGTTGTCGGTCAGGCACTCGATCAGCATCGCGACGCCGTTCGGCCCGTAGCCCTCGTACGTGATCGACTGCCAGTCCGCGCCACCGGCCTCGGCACCGGAGCCGCGCTTGACCGCGCGGTCGATGTTGTCGTTCGGGACCGAGGACTTCTTCGCCTTCTGGACCGCGTCGTACAGGGTCGGGTTACCCGCGAGGTCACCACCGCCCGTGCGGGCGGCCACCTCGATGTTCTTGATCAGCTTCGCGAAGAGCTTGGCGCGCCTCGAGTCGATGACCGCTTTCTTGTGCTTGGTGGTGGCCCATTTGGAGTGGCCTGACATCGCGAACCCAACCCTTCTACCGCCTGCAACTGACTTAGTGGTCGCGCACCAGATCAGCGAAGTATCCGTGCAGCCGGGCGTCACCCGTCATCTCCGGGTGGAACGAGGTGGCCAGCAGCCGATCGTGACGAACCGCGACGATCCTACCTTCAGCCGGGCCAGAGCTCACGGTCGAGAGCACCTCGACCTCCCGGCCGACCCGCTCCACCCAGGGTGCCCGGATGAACACCGCGTGGTACGCCGTGTCGAAAGCCGCGAACTCCAGGTCCGCCTCGAAGGAGTCCACCTGCCGCCCGAACGCGTTCCGGCGGACCGTGACGTCGAGTCCGCCGAGCGTCTCCTGGCCCTCGATCCCGCCGGTGATCTCGTTCGCCAGCATGATCATCCCGGCGCAGGTCCCGAACGTCGGCATCCCGTCCGCGATCCGCTTCTGCAGCGGTTCGAACAGCTCGAACGACCGGGCCAGCTTGTCCATCGTGGTCGACTCGCCACCCGGCAGCACCAGCCCGTCGACCTCGGCGAGCTCCGACGGACGGCGTACCGGCCGGCCTTCGACGCCGACCTGGGCCAGCATCGCGAGATGCTCCCGCACGTTGCCCTGCAGGGCGAACACGCCGATCACAGGCTTGCTCACTTCGCTCCTCCGCCTCAGTAGCCGACCCGGCGCTGCCAGGTCAGGGTGGTCTCGATGCGGCCCTCGTCGAAGACGGCAGGAAGGTCGCGCTCGTGCAGTAGCGCCAGTACGTCGTCCAGCAGCGGTTCGCCGGGGGCCACGTTGGCGGTGTCCGGGTGCCAGACCTTCAGCTCGAGCATCCCGAAATCGACGGCGTGCCAGACATCGGTGTCGGTAAAGAACACCAGGCCCTTCGGCTCCGCCGCAGCCTCCAACGCCTGCCGTGCGTCGTGGTGGTCCGTGCAGTAGCGAACCACCACGACACCCAGCGACTCCAGCTCAGCCAGTACTACGTCCAGCCGGTCGGGATCGGTCTCGTCGGGCCAGTCAGCCGAGTCGGCAGCAAGAGCCGCCACGGCCTCGTCGATCAGCTCCGGGACGAGCGTGGCCGGGTCGGCGGAAGGCGCATCCTCCCGCACGGCCTCGGTCAACGCGGCCGTCACGGCGGCGCGGTCGGCGTACCCGGACCGCACCAGGACGCGAGCGAGACCGCGCAGCTCACGCGCGGCCCGCTCGCCGATCACCTGATCCGTCACTCGCGGCAGCCCAGGTCCTGCTTGATCACCAGCCGCGCTCGGCGAGGCGGTGCGGCTGCGGGATCTCGTCGACGTTGATGCCGTGGCCCAAGATTGTTGATTCCCGCCAGCGAGTCGGTAGTACGTCCATACCCGCCAGCGTAGTCCAGACCCGCTGCGGGCAGCTCGATGATGACATCAGGTGACACGGTCAGCGCTGTCCGAGAGCGGTTGATCGGGGTCAGAGCCCGAGAACCGAACCACCAGTCGTCCTGCGGCCTCGTCATCGAATCCTCCAGGCGGCCACTGGTAGGTCTCGGCAGCGGTCGGCCACAGGGCCATCAGCAGAGCGGCGTCGTCTGCTCGAATGTCCACCTCGAACTCGCCACGCTCGTAGACAAACATCACCTGGAACAGAGCCGGGCCAGCGGTGAATGTGATCGTCAGTCCGTGAGGTCCGGGCAGCTCCTCCAGAGCGGCCAGCCGTACGTCGCTGCCCCAGGCAGCGGCGTATCTGGTCGGTCCGACGAATGCGGTGGCCCAGACCCACACGCCCGGAGAAGGGCGCCTGCCGACACGAAGGTCATAGGCGAAGCCACGCGGAATCGACGGAGATCCGTAGGCATCGACGGAGATCGCGGTCTTGGTCGCCCATACCGCCAGCAGTTCGCGCTCTTGTGGGTTGAGCGTCGTCGGCTCGTTCCACATGCGCAGCAGCAAGGGCTTGCAGTCGTTCTCCAGGACGCTCAACCACCGGTTGTTGCAGTCCGAACAGACCTGCACCACCGGTACGGCGGGCCGACTCCGTCCGCTGCTGTCAATGGCTCCGCCCCGAGCCTCGAACTCGCGAATCATCCAGGGCCGGCCAGACGTGTTCGTCGGTCAGCGCGGCACCGGTAAATCCTTCACAGAACAAACACTCGGTCTGACTCGATGGCAGATTCAAAGGCGTCACCGAGGGTAAAGTATCGAGGAGCGCGATCTCTAGATCCGTGTGGAAAGTGACATCGCCTCGGCGGATCGTCGCAAGAGCATCTGGCAGGCACGAGATGTGGGCGACGCCCAACACGTGAGCCGAAGTCGGGACGTTCTCAGGGTCCGTCGCAACCATCTGACCTGCTGAGACCGGTACCGCGGCGATCCAGCTACCGGTCCGTGTTCCGATGATCTCGCTCCAGGCGCCTCGCTGCCGCTTGACCAGTTCGCCGCAACCCAGGCACGGCTCGCGGCGCCAGTCGGGGGTCAAGCGTGGATGTTCTGCACCTGCCATCCAGTCATTGTCATCCGCAGTCGTGGCCGGAGCCACCTCATGACGATGGTCGCTGTCGGTTCCGTCAGGTCGCGGCCGTGATGAGCGTGTGCGGCCGATCAGTTCGCTGCAGTCTGATTCGCCTGGGCGAAGGCCCGTGCCTCATCGCGCAGGCCCTCCAGAAGCCTGACGTTTTGGCGCATGGTGCCGGGGTCGTGGATTTCATTCGCCTTCAGCTTGGACACTCGCTCGAGTACAGCGTCATCGGTCAGCTGGGCCAGCCACGCTACGAGCTGGTGCTCGCTCAGCGAGCGGTCCATCTGGGCGAGAATGCTACCCAGATCGCCCCGAGCCGTTGCGGCGGTCAGGCGCTGCATATGGCGATCAGCAGCTGAGATTGTCGATCCCGCCGCTATCGCATGGCGTTCATCCTGGTGACCGATGTCGATCGCGTACCGCGTCGGAAGCTCCGGCGCTGGCGGCTCGGTTCCGGTGACAAGCCGTGGTACCGCCTGGGTGCGGACCCATTCCGAAATCTCATCGAGCTCCTGTATCAGTACCGGCCACCGGTCCGTGCCCGGCCGATTGATCCCGACGGTCGGAAACAATGTGATGGGGACTGCTGTGCCCAGCGGGACCTCCGCGATGACGTCACCGACACGCAGCGGCACTTCCGGGCGAGAAGGCAGATCGCGCGGCGAGCGGGGGCGCTGGTCGTCTTGGTACAGGGCAGCCAGCCGGACTGCCGTGATCGCCGGCGCCCTGTGTTTCGCGTGGTTCGTGTGGAGCACCAAACGGGCCAGAGGATGCAGCTGAGGGTCTGTCCGGCGGTGGAAGGGTTGCAGCCCATCGATCCGGCGCGCGAGTTCACCGCCATCTCGCAGCGACAACGGACCGTTGCGTAGCCGCCTCTTCTTCCACTCCTCGAAATTCTCGTAGCTGTCCGAGGCTGGCATCTCGACGAGTCTGGCGGCCTTGGCGTCCAGGGGCGAGCCATCGAGAAACTCGGCCTCCGTGAACAGTGCGTGCTCGATCGCGGCCCGCAGGGCAACCAGCGCATCAGCTACCAGTAGCGGCACCTTGCGCGGGATCGGCGCCACTCGATCGACCACGGATCGGCTGAACGCCCCCACCGGAACCTCACGTAGCCCGAAGACGCCCTCAGTCTGGCTCTGGTAATCGAAGAGCAGATCTCCGACCTGGCCGATCAGCTCATCGGCATGTGAAAGTGTCGCGGCCACGCTGAGATGCCGCTCAGGAAGCCAATCGTGCATCGAGTTAGCCACGCCGGCGATCTTAGGCGGCGCCGACGTCGCAAACCCCAGATTAGCCATACGGAGAGAGCCGCCAACGAAAACTGTCCCTGGTCCCCTTTACGCTCCGTGGCGTGACCGACTACGCATACGACACGACCCGACATGCCCTCGTGACGAGCTGGAACATCGGGGTCGGCCGGCTCGCGAATACTCTCGCCACGCTGCCTACAGATGTGTCCGCGGAAGGCGCATTGCGCCTGGCGTCCGCCCTGTCGGGCCTATCCAGGCACCTATGGCGCTGCTACACCAATCCAGCTAGCTCTGCGGACAGCATGGAGCCGAACACCGAAGGATGGCGGCGACAAGGCGAACGCGACGCGTTCGGCGGCGTGATCGACGCATTGCGGAATCCCAATCTGCCCCAAGACGGCTATCTGGAGCAGTCGTACCTTCGCGTCGAGGAGGCGGCTCATCGCGTCGGACGGGTACTGCACTCAATAGCCAGCGCCTACTTGATCGAACAGGTTGCCGGTGACGTCTCGGAGGAGATCGACGCGGTCGAACGGGCCGAACTCGGAGACCTAACGGGCCGGGCGAAGCAGGCAGTGGCACTGGCGCGTTCTGATGCGTCACCACTGCAAGTCCTCGCGGCCAACGACATCTTCCAGGAACAACCCCTGGGCTCCTCGCGACTTTTCGAGGAGGTCGACGCCACAGCCGCCGCCATTGCGGCGGCGCACTGGCTGCAGGCAGCCGCACGAGTTGCCGCCGAGCAGGCCCGACTGCGATCCGACTTTGGTGGTGGCCGAAGCGGACAACATCGAAGCGCTCGCCGTTCGGACCCCGACCGCGGTCTTGGAGCTGCTTGAGGCGGGTCAGAGTCCGCGGGCGATCGTCGTGGGCCTCGTACGAGCCGCGATGACGGTTACTGAAGGCAAGATCCCTGATCCGGAAGCGCTGATCGATGAAATCGAGCAGGCACGGACGAAAGCTGAAAAGTACGGGCCCGGCGACCAGGAACTAATGGCGGGCCTGATGCCGCGCCTGACGCCATTGGATCCCACGCGTCCCGCACAGGATCTCCTGGAGGACCTACTCGACGGGATACGAGGCTGTCTATTGCTGTACCGCGAGTCCGCCGACTACGGTCCAGAAGACGGCAGTGACACCGACGACGAAGTTGTCGACAACGAGTTCCTCGATGCGTTGAGAGAGGAAGCCAGCGCGCACCAAGACCGGATCCTCTAGCCGGAGAGCTGCGCCGATGCACAGCGTCGGGTTCGTCAATGCTCCGACGAACCCGACATACCGGCCTGGGCGAGGTCCGAGTGGACGGAGGCTCGGCGAGAGTTGGACCAAGAAAGCTGCAGACGATAGCCGGCCGTCGCGTAGAACAGTTGAGCCTGAAGCGCTGACCTCGCTGCCTGAAGCGGTTGAGGCGACTGCGCACAACCTTTCGGCTGGCGCCCAAGCATCTTGGGAGAGCCTTCGGCAAGCAGCTGCTCAGCGCACCCGCTCGACGGCGTCCGGGGCAAGCTGCTCGTGCGCGGCCGACCTGTTCCAGATCTCGGCGTAAGCGCGTACGAGTCCCACGAGTTCTCCGACCGACAAAGCATTGCGGAGGCAACCGGGGACGCACCTCTCGAGACGCGTCCCAGCAAACCAGAATCTTTCGGGCCAGTCGTTGAGGAGGGTCGAGGTCGGAGCCGCGATCGGTCAGCTGCCCAGTCCGCCCGACGATACCCGGACGACGCAACGCTGCTCGCCGCCTCGAGTCCATCGCTCACGCGGTGAGAAACCACCCCTCCATATTCCTGATTCGCACTCAAGCACCGCTTCTGGCCCTGGTAATCACGATCGCCAATATGATGACTGCTACGAGCGCCGCTCCGACGCCCATACCTCGCAGGAAGAAAAGCCACTTGCTCCCTTGGTCGACGTAATACACCGCAGGCTCAACCTCGTCGACCGGCCGATCCCCTACGTCGAACGACTCCAGCTTCGCAGTCAGCGAGTGACCCATCTCCTTCGCCTGGCCGACCGCGGTGTTCAACTCTTTGGTCGCCGACTGAATGGAAATCACCGTGTCCTCATTGATGGTCTGCGAGGCGACATACAGCACACCCGCCGTATCCTCCAGGCCGACCAGCATGCGTGCGGATCGCTCCAAAGAGGCGACGGCATCCTCATTTAGTCGGGGCTGCCCGAAAGACTCATCCACCAGCGTCCGCAGCATCGCTGCCTGATTCAGGCTGACCTTCTCGACACGTCCGATCGCCTCAAGCAGCTCCACCTTCGCTTCATGCAGCGCGTCGGTAAACAGCTCCCTCAGCGCCTCGTTGTCCTTGATCTGAACCATCGCGAGCTCAGCCCCGGCGTCACCTTCGCGATCTCGCTTCCACTTCAACAATCGTGTGGCGGGGAAGCTGCGCTCGAACTGCTTGCTGTCAACCCGGTTGTGGTGCGCCTGGCACAGCAAAAGCAGGTTCCTGAACAGGTTGCGCTCAGGGATCGTCAACGACGAAACGAAGCGCGGCCCGTTCTCCTCCAAGGCGTGGATGTGCGCGATCTGAATGTTGATACTGGGCTCGCCATCGATGAAGCGTGTCACCTGCTGCACGCAGTCCGGCGCATAACACCGTCCCCGGCTCAAGGTGAACAACGCAGCCCTCACCCCAGCTGAATACGACCGCGATGCACTCACCTGGTCTCCCGCTTCATCCCTTGCCGACCCGCTGGCGGCCCTTCCGACAACGCTAGCCTCCACGTTTCACGAAAATTGTGGCGACACGTGAGGTGAAAAGGCGAGAGTGCCTTGCCTGTAAGGGAAAATTGGGTTTGCGAAGACTCAATGATCTCGAACAGAAAGACACTCTCAGGTGAAGCCTAGCAAGGGCGGGTCCCGGTTCAAGGTGTCGGCGGATGGTAAGGGCCTCGTGTCGCACGCCGGGACGGCGTTGCTGCGGGAGCTTGCCACCTCGACCGGACTGGTAGACGGCTGGACCGAGGCGTTGATCGATACCTACCGGTTGCCGCCGTTGCATGCACCGGGGCAGGTGCTGGTCGATGTCGCGGTGTCGATCGCCGACGGTGGTGACGCGCTGCGGCACCTGCGGACACTGCGCGACCAGCCGCGCCTGTTCGGGCCGGTCGCCTCCGACCCGACCGCGTGGCGGGTGGTCGACAAGGTCGACGAGCTCAAACTGGACCTGTTGCGGGCTGCCCGGGCCAAGGCTCGCGAGCTGGTCTGGGCGGCCGGCGCAGGCCCGGACCTGATCAAAGCCCTGTGGCTGCACTTCGACGCGACCCTGCTCACTGCCCACTCGGACAAGGAAAACGCCGCACCCACCTGGAAGAAAGGGTTCGGCTTCCATCCGCTGCTGTGTTACCTGGACCGCCCCGACGTGTCCGGCGGTGAAGCACTGGCCGGGCTGCTCCGGCCCGGAAACGCAGGCTCAAACACCGCCGCCGACCACGTGACCGTGCTCGACCTGGCGATCGCCGCACTGCCCGAGAACGCCCGGCCCCGACCGGACGAGGTCGACGGACCCCAGGTGATGGCCAGCGCTGATTCGGCCGGCGCGACCCACGCCTTCGCTGCCGCGCTCCGGACCCGCGGCATCGGATACTCACTGGGGTTCTCCGTCGACGAGAACCTGCAGCAAGCGATCCTGGCCACCCCAGAACACGCCTGGCAACCCGCCTACAACGCCGACGGGCAACCCCGCCGCGGCGCCTGGGTCGCCGAACTGACAGACCTGCTCACCCTGGACAACTGGCCGGCCGGTTCCCGCGTCATCGTCCGACGCGAACGGCCCCACCCCGGCGCCCAACTGACGTTCACCGACATCGACGGACACCGGTTCACCGCGTTCCTCACCGACACCCCCACCGGACAGCAACTCCCCGACCTCGAACACGAGCACCGCAGCCACGCCCGCGTCGAGGACCGCATCCGCACCGGCAAAGACACCGGAATGCGCAACCTGCCCTTCCACGCCTACACCGCCAACGCCTGCTGGCTCGAACTCGCCCTCACCGCCGCCGACCTACTCACCTGGACCCAAGCACTGTGCTTCACCGGCACCCTCGCCCGCACCGAACCAGCCACCTACCGCTACCAGATCCTCCACTGAGGTGCTACGAACCTTCCGGACAGTGCCCAAACTAAGATTGGGTTGTCTGGAAAGGAAAGATTTTGCCGCGTTCGAAGAGGAATTTCACTCCTGAGTATCGGGAGGAAGCTGTGAAGTCGGTGATCGAGACTTCGCGGCCAGTAGCTCAGGTAGCGAAAGAGCTCGGTATCAATCCGGGGACTTTGAGTAATTGGGTAGCTGCGTATCGGCGTGATCATGCCGGCGAGGAGCCGCCGCTCACTGTGAATGAGCGGGCCAGGCTGCGTGAGCTTGAGCGTGAGACGCGGGAGTTGCAGATGGAGCTCACGTTCTTGAAAAAAGCCGCAGCGTACTTCGCCAAGGATCATCGATGAGCGAAAGGTTCGAGTTCATCGACGCGGAATATGCGGATGATAAGGCTTACAAGGACGCTGATGCGCCATCGATTGTTCAGATGTGCCGATGGTTCGGGGTGGGCCGGTCCAGTTTCAACGAGTGGCGGAACCGGCCGGTCTCGGTGACGGCGAAGCGCCGAGCCGATCTCAAGCTGATCATCAGCAAGTCGTTCGAGGAGTCCGATGACACCTACGGGTACCGGCGGGTGCATGCCGATCTGGTGGATTGGGGCGTGCCGTGCGGGCTCGAACTGGTGCGGGTCCTGATGCGGGAGCTGGGCCTGGAGCCGTGTCAGCCGCGGCCGTGGCGGCACGGTCTGACCGAGCGAGATGGCCTGGCCGGCGCGATCCCGGACCTGGTCGAGCGCGACTTCACCGCGGAAGCTCCAGGTCTCAAGATGGTCGGCGACATCACCTACATCTCGACCTGGGAGGGCTGGCTCTATCTGGCGACCGTGATCGATTGCCACACCAAGGCGGTGGTCGGGTGGGCGATGGACGATAACTACAAGACCCCACTGATCGAGGCCGCCATCGAAATGGCTGTCCGGAACCATGAACTCGCTGACGGCGCGATCTTTCATTCCGACCGTGGCAGTAATTACACGTCCGCCCAGTTCGCCGCCACCTTGAAGAAGAACAATCTTCGCCAATCGGTCGGCCGGACCGGCATCTGTTACGACAACGCCATGGCTGAATCGTTCTTCGGAACTCTCAAGAACGAGCGTATCTATCGCACTGAATATCCCACCCGCGAACATGCACGCCGCGACGTTGCCCGCTACATCGAATTGCGTTACAATACCAAACGTCGCCGCTCAGGGCTTGGCTATCGAACCCCACAACAAGCCCATGACGAGTACCTGGAAAAGCAGCTCGCAGCGTGAATTAACCGTGAAAAAGCTGTCCGGGAAACGCGCGGCACCTCACACACCGCAGGAGTCCTCGTCCGCACCGCCCGCGGCCGGCACCTCAGACTCGACACCGACTGGCCCTGGGCACACCAACTCGCAACAGCATTCGACCGCCTCCGCGCAGCCCCCTGGCCAGCCACCTGACCCGGCCCCACACCCCTACCACCCAAGGAACATCGGAACCCGCCCACCCGACGCGACAGCCGGGCCCAACCCACGCCACCACCCCGACCAACGGCCAAAAACCCCACTAAACAAGGACCCCCAACGACACGCCGGAACTCCATGAAATATCTGGGCTAGTGCCTCGTCAAGCAACGTTGGGGAGGTAATCGGGTCGGCGGATTTTGGAGTCGATGGCGAAGTGTCGTTTGGGTTGGGCGTGTTTGTTGTGCCAGCGGACGTAGCCGGTGATCGCGTTCTCTTGGGCGGTGTGGCTGGGGTAGTCGCTGCCGTCGAGGGTGAAGTAGCGCAGGGCGGTGAACTCGCACTCGATCCAGTTCAGCCAGGATGCGTTGCTCGGGGTGAGCACTATCTCGATCTGGTTGGCCTGGCACCATTCGAGGACCTCGGCCTTCTTGTGGGGTCCATAGTTGTCGCACACGACATACAGCTTCCCGGTCGGGAACCGGTCCCGGAGTTGTTGAGGAACCCGAGGAACTCCCGCCACCGTTTGCGGTCTCGGAACCGGTAGAACATCTGCCCGGTGGCCAGATCGAGTGCGGCGAGCATGTGCCGTACTCCGCCGTTGCGGTTGTAGGTGGCCCGCAACCGGGCTGGGCGGCCGGTGGGAAACCAGCCCCTGCCGGGCCTGGGCTGCAGGTTCAACGGACCGAACTCGTCGGCGCAGATCACCCGGCCATCGGCTGGTGGATGGTCGTAGAGGTCGAGAACACGGGCCATCTTGGCGGCGAAGTCGGGATCCCGGCTGCCTTTCCAGGTCTTGGTCGCCTGCCTGAGTATGACAACCCCATCTGGCCCCGCTGTGATGCTTTGATTTGGCCCCACCCTGCTTGTTTTGGTGGTGTTGTCTTGGGTTAGTTGGTGGCGGTTCGGCTGCGGGTTTGCCGGGTGGTGTTGAGTCTGTAGGACTTGGTGCCGGTCTGGATGATGTGTGCGTTGAAGGTGAGTCTGTCCACGACTGCGGCGGCGAGGCGGGGGTCGGTGAAGGTGGCGCCCCATTCGGAGAATGGGGCGTTGGATGCGCAGGCGATGGATGCTCGTTCTTCGCGGGCGGTGATGATCTGGAAGAGCAGTTCCGCGCCGCGTGGGTCGAGGCGGACGTAGCCGATCTCGTCGAGGCAGAGCAGGTCGAGTCGGGCGTAGCGGCCCACGACGCGGGACAGCTGTTTGTCGTCTGAGGCTTCGACGAGCTCGTTGACCAAGGCGGCGGTGGTCACGTAGCGGACCCGGCGTCCTTGCTCGGCTGCTGCGGTGCCGAGTGCGATGAGCAGGTGTGTTTTCCCGGTGCCGGAGTCGCCGAGCAGGACCAGTGGTTGTCCGGCGTCGATCCAGCCGCCGCCGGCCAGGTGTGCCAGCGTCGGTGCCGGTAGGTCGGG
Source organism: Kribbella qitaiheensis (assembly GCF_014217565.1). NCBI lineage: Bacteria > Bacillati > Actinomycetota > Actinomycetes > Propionibacteriales > Kribbellaceae > Kribbella > Kribbella qitaiheensis. Next base: position 68,581 of record NZ_CP043661.1, on the reverse strand, counting down.
CAGCACGGTGTGGTCGAACTCGGTGAGGCGTTTGGTGCGGGGGAACTTGGCCTCGTTGACTCGCCGGATCCGGCGGCGGGCGTCGCGTTCGTCGCATTCCGCGGTGAGGATTTCGGCCAGGAATGCCTTGTGGGTAAGGCGTTGCTTGGCTGAGGCCTCGGCCATCGCGATGGCTTCGGCGCGGATGGTGGGCAGTGCGAGTAGTCGGCAAGCGGCGTGGATCGCGGCCTCGGCGGCGGGGTCAGACAGGGCGGTCACCGTGGTCGTCGGGGTGGCGGCTGGCGCGGTTTTCGTGGCGGGGCTCATGCGGTTTCTTTCTGGAGTAGTTGGTCGTAGTCGGCCAGTGATGGCGTCGGCCGTTGGGTCGTCGCAGCGTGGGACGCGGTGGGTGGAACCGGGACCGGCGGGGAGGTCGCGCCGGCTGAGGTCATCGCGCTGCGTGCGGTGACCGCGACCAGGTCGGGATCGAAGTTTCCGAGCACCAGCGCGCCTTCGATGCCCGCACTCACCACGGTCGCGGTCATGGTGCGGTGGAGCAACAGCACCCCGATCAGGGCGCGGGTGCCGGGCCCGTCGCCGTGTTGCTTGCGGGCGGCGTCCCAGAACCGTTGATGAACCGCCGTGAACGCCCCGGATGCTCGCGCGGTGACCAAGGCGGTGGACCCGGACATGGCGCCGGGTTTGCGGGTGAGGACTTCCAGATAGTGGTCCAGAACGAGATCCTCGCTGCCCTTGTGCAGCGACCGGGTATGTTCAGCGATCACCTTGCCTGCGTCGAGCACGATCACCGCGGTGGCGCCGAGACGAACCTCGAGCCGGCGACCAGCGAACCGGGCCGGGACCGAGTAGTACGACTGGCGGACACAGACCCGTGCTTTGGCGTCGACCCGGCATGACAGCGGGGCCGAGACATCGAAGGTTTCACTCGGCAGCGGGTTCAGCAAGACCAGTTCACGGGCCGCGGCCGCTCCCACGGTCTCGGCGCGGGCACCGATGCGGCGCGCGTCGTCGCGGGCATCGGCGGCGGCCAGGGCCTGGTTCAGCGCGGCCAACGATGCCACGTGCGGGACAGGAGTGAGGTGCCGTCGGCGGAACCGGCCGATCTCGCCCTCGACACCGCCCTTCTCATGAGCACCCTCTAAGCCTGGCGCGCAGAAGAACGAGTCATAGCCGTAGTGGGAGCGCATCGCGATGAACCGTGGATGCTCGAACCGTTCCCGGCCCAGCGCGACCCGGATCACCGCGGGCCTGAGGTTGTCGTAACGGATCATCCCGGTCGGTACCCCACCCAGCGCCTCGAACGCACGCACATGCCCATCCAGGAACGATTCCTGGGTCTGATTGGCATAGGCAACATGGACCGCTTTGCCCGAATGCGACAGCCGCAGGCAAAACATGAACACCTTCATCACCACCCCAGCGATCACCGCAGTGAACTCCCCGAAGTCGACCTCGGCCTCCTCGGCCGGTCCATGAGTCTGGGGCACCATCACCTGCGCCCGGTCCCCACCGATCTCGGTCTTCAGCTGGGCGACCAACCCCCGCACGCTGGACTCGGCCACCACGACACCCTCTTCCTCCATCAGCCGCTGCCAGACCCGGCGAGCGGTATGCCGCTGCTTCTTCGGGGCGTCCAGGTCCGCGGTCAGCCAGCCACCGATCGTGGCCAGATGCGGGCCCAGCACCGGCGCCACACGCTCTGGAGATTTCCGCGTCGGAGGCACCGCATCACCCAACGCCAGACGCACCGTGCGCCGATTGAGGTGCCACGAACCTTCCGGACAGCGGCTCAACTAAGATTGAGCTGTCCGGAAAGGGAAGATGTTGCCGCGTCCGAAGAAGAATTTCACTCCTGAGTATCGGGAGGAAGCTGTGAAGTCGGTGATTGAGACTTCACGTTCTGTCACTCAGGTCGCGAGAGAGCTCGGCATCAACCCGGGAACCCTCAGTAACTGGGTGAGCGCCTTTAAGCGAGACCATGCCGGCGAGGAACCGGCATTGAGCATGGACGAGCGTGCGCGGCTCCGCGAGCTGGAGCGGGAGACGCGAGAACTCCGGATGGAAAACGAGTTCCTAAAAAAAGCCGCAGCATACTTTGCCAAGGATCATCGTTGAGCGAAAAGTTCGAGTTCATCGATGCGGAGTATGCCAACAGGTTGACCCGAGAGAACGGAAATGCGCCGTCGATTGTGAAGATGTGCCGGTGGCTCGAGGTGAAACGGTCCAGTTTCAATGATTGGCGGAGCCGTCCGATGTCGGCGACTGCGCGCCGCCAAGGCGAACTCAAGCTGATCATCGTCAAGTCGTTCGAAGAGTCCGACGAGACCTACGGGTACCGGCGGGTGCATGCCGACCTGGTGGCCTGGGGTGTGACCTGTGGGCTGGAGTTGGTGCGCAAGCTCATGCGTGAGTTGGGTTTGGAGCCGTGCCAGCCGCGGGCCGTGGCGGCACTGTCTGACCGAGCAGGATGGCCAGGCCGGCCCGATCCCGGATCTGGTAGATCGGGACTTCACCGCTGATGCTCCGGGGCACAAGATGGTCGGAGACATTACCTATGTCTCGACCTGGGAAGGGTGGCTTTATCTGGCGACCGTGCTCGATTGCCACACCAAAGCTGTGATCGGGTGGGCCATGGACGACAATTACAAAACCCCGCTGATCGAAGCCGCGATCGACATGGCGGTGCGGAATCACGATCTTGTCGACGGCGCAATCTTTCACTCCGACCGGGGCAGCAACTACACTTCCGCCCAGTTCGCCGCGACTTTGAAGAACAATAATCTTCGCCAATCAGTCGGGCGGACCGGTATCTGTTACGACAATGCGATGGCCGAATCGTTCTTCGGCGCTCTCAAGAACGAGCGTACCCACCGAACCGAGTACCCGACCCGCGACCATGCACGCCGCGATATCGCCCGCTACATCGAATTGCGCTACAATACTAAACGCCGTCACTCAGGGCTCGGCTACCGGACCCCACAGCAAGCCCACGACGACTACCTGGAAACACAATCCGCCGCCTGAATCAGCCATCAAAAAGCTGTCCGGAAAGCGCGTGGCACCTCAGATGGACCTGGTGGCGCTGCGCCAGTGCCCGGATCGACAAACCTTCATCTCGACGCTCGCGTCGGATACGTTCGAACTGCTCCACTCTCGATCTCTCCTTCAACCCCTCCACCTCTCGTGATCGCCTTGGCAGACGACACGAACGTAGAGGACTGGATGGTCGAGGGTGGAGCCAAATCAAGCCATCACTACCGCCCCAAGTGGGGCCAAATCAGACTGGCACACTCACCTGCCACCTGATGCCGGCTCGACGCAGGATCTGGCGCACCGACTCGGTACTGATGGCGATGCTCTTGTGCCCGGCCAGGTACTCGACCAGCTTCGACAAACTCCACGTCGTGAACGGGCGACCCAGCTTCTGCGGCGGCGTCTTCGCGACCCGGCAGACCGTCTCACGCACCGGGGGCCCGAACCTGCGTGGCCGGCCCCCGCTCCATTTTGGGTCCAGCGCCGCGAACCCGGACTCGTTGAACGCGTGGATCACCTCCCGCGCGTACTGCGCCTTCATCGCGAACATGCCCGCAGCCTCGACCGCGCTACGGCCCTGCACCGACGCCAGCACGATCCCGCCCGCCGCAACCGGACCCGGTCCTTCGTCGTCCGCGTGATCTTCACCAACCGAGCCGCTTCCTCGGGCTCCAAGGAACGCACGAACACCTCAGGCTGTCGAGCCATCACCACCTCCAACACGACAGCCTCCAAAACCAACCCCGGCCAGGTCAACCCGAACACGGTTACAACCCCAACGTTTCTATGAGGTGCTACGAACCTTCCGGACAGTGCCCAAACTAAGATTGGGTTGTCTGGAAAGGAAAGATTTTGCCGCGTTCGAAGAGGAATTTCACTCCTGAGTATCGGGAGGAAGCTGTGAAGTCGGTGATCGAGACTTCGCGGCCAGTAGCTCAGGTAGCGAAAGAGCTCGGTATCAATCCGGGGACTTTGAGTAATTGGGTAGCTGCGTATCGGCGTGATCATGCCGGCGAGGAGCCGCCGCTCACTGTGAATGAGCGGGCCAGGCTGCGTGAGCTTGAGCGTGAGACGCGGGAGTTGCAGATGGAGCTCACGTTCTTGAAAAAAGCCGCAGCGTACTTCGCCAAGGATCATCGATGAGCGAAAGGTTCGAGTTCATCGACGCGGAATATGCGGATAATAAGGCTTACAAGGACGCTGATGCGCCATCGATTGTTCAGATGTGCCGATGGTTCGGGGTGGGCCGGTCCAGTTTCAACGAGTGGCGGAACCGGCCGGTCTCGGTGACGGCGAAGCGCCGAGCCGATCTCAAGCTGATCATCAGCAAGTCGTTCGAGGAGTCCGACGACACCTACGGGTACCGGCGGGTGCATGCCGATCTGGTGGATTGGGGCGTGCCGTGCGGGCTCGAACTGGTGCGGGTCCTGATGCGGGAGCTGGGCCTGGAGCCGTGTCAGCCGCGGCCGTGGCGGCACGGTCTGACCGAGCGAGATGGCCTGGCCGGCGCGATCCCGGACCTGGTCGAGCGCGACTTCACCGCGGAAGCTCCAGGTCTCAAGATGGTCGGCGACATCACCTACATCTCGACCTGGGAGGGCTGGCTCTATCTGGCGACCGTGATCGATTGCCACACCAAGGCGGTGGTCGGGTGGGCGATGGACGATAACTACAAGACCCCACTGATCGAGGCCGCCATCGAAATGGCTGTCCGGAACCATGAACTCGCTGACGGCGCTATCTTTCATTCCGACCGTGGCAGTAATTACACGTCCGCCCAGTTCGCCGCCACCTTGAAGAAGAACAATCTTCGCCAATCGGTCGGCCGGACCGGCATCTGTTACGACAACGCCATGGCTGAATCGTTCTTCGGAACTCTCAAGAACGAGCGTATCTATCGCACTGAATATCCCACCCGCGAACATGCACGCCGCGACGTTGCCCGCTACATCGAATTGCGTTACAATACCAAACGTCGCCACTCAGGGCTTGGCTATCGAACCCCACAACAAGCCCATGACGAGTACCTGGAAAAGCAGCTCGCAGCGTGAATTAACCGTGAAAAAGCTGTCCGGGAAACGCGCGGCACCTCACTAGACGCGGCACTAGTGGAGCGTTTCTGAAGTTCGGTGACGGTTGGCTTTCTTGAGGATCTGGTCTGGGGTCTTGGTCCAGACGAAGGGGTGGCAGCGGTCGTTCCAGCCGGTGATGAAGGCTCGGATCTTTGTGTTGAGGTCTTTGACCGAGGTGAAGGTCCCGCGGTGGATGGCTTGTCGTTCGATGATGCCGAACCAGACCTCGACCAGGTTGAGCCATGACCCGGAGGTCGGGGTGAAGTGGACCTTGAACCGGGAGTGCGCGGCCAGCCAGTCACGGACCTCGGCCCGTTTGTGTGTGGCGTAGTTGTCCATCACCAGGTGCAGTTCCTGACCGGTGCCGTCGTCGGGGTAGGCGCGGTCGATCTGCTTGAGGAACGCAAGGAACTCCTGGTGGCGGTGCCTGGGTTTGCAGGCCGCGGTCACCGTGCCGGTGGCGATCTCCAGTGCCGCGAACAACGTGCTGGTGCCGTGCCGGACGTAGTCATGGGTGCGGCGCTCGGGAAAACCAGGCTGCATCGGCAGCATCTTCTGAGTCCGGTCCAAAGCCTGGATCTGCGACTTTTCGTCGACACACAACACGATCGCGTTGTCCGGTGGCGCCAGATACAGCCCGACCACATCAGTGACCTTGGCGACCAACTCCGGATCGGTGGAGAACTTGAACGTCTCACTGCGCCACGGCTGCACCCCATAGTCACGCCACGCCCGCGCGACCGTCGCGTTGCCGACCTTGAGCCGCACGGCCAGCAGCCGAGACGACCAGTGCGTCACCCCCAGCCGCTTCGGCGGCGGCTTCAACGTCTCGGCCACGATCATCGCGTGATCGATCTCGCGCGGCCGGCCCACCCGTTCGGCATCATCCAGACCCTTGATCCCGCTGCGCACGTAGCGCTGCCGCCACCCGATCACCTTCGGACGAGACAACCCCACCTGCTCCGCGATCGCCGTATTCGATACCCCACCCGCAGCCAGCAACACCACCCGCGCCCGCAACGCCAACCCAGCACGAACCGTCGTCGACCGCGTCAACGACACCAACCGCTCCCGATCACCCTCACGAAGCACCAACGCGGCAGCAGGACGGTTCGCCATACCCCATTCTGACCCACCACCAACCGTTACCTAATTAATGACACGCCCCACTAGTAGATCGTCGCATCTAACTGTTGGGGTATAGGTGGCGGAGTTTGGTGCGTGCGTCGTCGGTGGTGAACTGCCAGTCGACTTGGCGCTGGGCGGTGTTCGTGGCTTGCTGCCAGGCGGCGAGTTCGGTGTTCAGTGCGACGAGGTCGTCGAGGCGGCGGTCCAGGCATTGGCGGGTGAGGGCGGACAGTTCGATCTCGGCGATGTTGAGCCAGGAGCCGTGCTTGGGGGTGTGGTGGATGTCCAGGCGCTGTGCCAACGCGAACGCTTTGGCCGGGTCGAACGCCTCGTAGAGGGATCCGGTGGTGTGGGTGTTGAGGTTGTCCATCACCAGCACCACCTTCTCGGCGTCGGGGTAGTCCTGGGTCAGTAGTCGTTCGACTTGGTAGGCCCAGTCGATCTTGGTGCGCTGTGGCTGGGCGTCCACTCGTCGCCACCCGCGCAGGGGTTCGACCCAGCAGAAGATCGAGCAGGTGCCGTGGCGGACGTACTCGCTGTCTTCCTTCAGGTCCTGTCCCGGTGTGGCGGGGATCGGGGCGCGGGCGTGGCCGAGGAGTTGGTAGGGCTTCTCGTCCATGCATACCACCGGACACGCCGGATCGTAGGGGCGGGCGTAGACCGCGAGGACGTCTTCCATCGCGGCGGCGAACTGCGCGTTCGCTTTTGGCGGGATGGTCCAGCACTTCTTCAGATGAGGACGCAGCCTCGTTTTTTTAACACCCGCCCGATGGTGGAGTGATCCAGGTCCGGGATGTCCTCGACCAGCGCGACCTGCTTTTCCAGCAGCCGCAGCGACCACCGGGTATAGCCCTTGGGTGGCTGGGAGCATGCCAGCGCGATCAGCCTCGCCTCGACCTCGCCGGTCACCGGCGAAGCCACCGGCGGATGCTCGCGCTTCTTGCGCGAGATCGTGGCGTCCACATCGCCACCGGTCTCGGCGAACCGCTGAGCGATCAGCCGCAGCATCTCGGTCGAGACACCGACCCGGGCCCGCGATCCCCTCTTGCGAACCGATCTCACCCACCGAGGCATCCAGCGCGAGCAGCACCCGCGCCCGCCTGATCACCGCAGCCGGATGCACACCCGTCCTGGTCATCCGAACCAGCCACTCACGATCCGTCTCAGCCAACCTGACCGGACGCTTCACCTGCGACGCCACGACAACAGTCCTGTCCGGCAGAGGGAAAGGAAGATCTGCCAACCCAAACCTCCCAACCAGCCCCTCCAGAGTTAAGCAGCGACACGCTACTAGCGCTCTCTGTGGACAACGAGAGCAGGTTGCTGGGCTTCAACCGCTCTACCCCACCTCCGGGTTGCACTGGTGGGGGCTGGGCCTCCATCGGCCATCTCGCAGTCCGACCACGGCCAACGCACCCCAGCCGTGGCAGTCACCAACTGTGATATCCGCCTAGATCGCGCACAGAAGCATCGGAGAAATCCACCACGATCCGAGATTTCCCATCCTCGATCAAGACACCGAATTCACGCCCCGGCAATCGTGCCCGGCGCCAGTCAAGCACTGACTGGACGACACGCCCCAGGTTCAGCGGCTCGTCTCCGGCCATGACCAGACGGGGCCTGCCTTCGCCGCCTGGAACTCTAGATATCAGCGTGGAGCCGAACCTGCTGATGCCGTCATCGCCGGCCAGCCATTCGTAGAGCGACGTTAGGTCCGATGGTGTGCCGGCATCGAGAGAAAGCAGCGCCTGTGGAGTTTGGCGATCTGTTTGCTGACGCCAAAGAGCCTCACATCTCTCCCGCAATGAAGGACTCAGACTGACCATGCTAGCGACACTTTCCTGAAGCACCGCCGCTACTGCCGCCCGCCACTTGGGCTCCTCGTAGCACCGGCTCAGCATCTCTTCGACCAGTTGCTCCCCCTGCCGCGGACGGGCCTGCGATGCGGCTAGAACAGTCACTGAACGCCAGGCAGGATCATGCGCTTTCTCGGCGAGAAGGTAGATACGATCATTCTCGACGAAACTCCGGGCCGCGAGAAATTCCATCAGCGTACGGTGGACAAATTGCACTCGCCCAGCCGCCGGCTCGATGAGGAGTCCACTGCGAGTCAGCAGATGGTTCAATGCTTCGCTCGGCTCTAGTTGCAACCTGAGCATTGACGAGGCAGCCAGTTCCACGACCTCTAGTGCGTACTCCCGCGATATCTCGGAGACACCGTCACGGATCATTAGCTGAGCTAATTCTTCCAACAACATGAGAGATTCAGGCTTCGGCAGACTACCGATGCCTGGTATACCTCTCTCGGTGTCGCGACGCTCTACCAACATGTCGATGAACTGGGAATACACATCAGCCCGGACAAGCGGCAGATCTCCACGCTCGCGGAAAAGGGCACAGATTAGCGTGCACATCAACGGCGTCGCCGCCAAATCGTTCAGCCGACTGTTAGTCTCAATGATTCTGACCAACTTCGCGGCCGACTCCGTGGGAGACGATCCAGCCCAGACATCTGCGACCGAACCCGCCGCCGCGAACCACTGACGGATCAGTTGGATCTTGGACGAGTTCTGCAGCGTCTCGAGGTACGAGGTGGTGAACTTCAGATCAACCAGCGCTTCTAGGTCGAAGAGGGCCGTGCGCGAGGTGACGACAAATCTGCATTTCGGGTAAAGCTCGGTCATCTCAGAAAGCCAAGCCAGCCACCGCAGACGAGAACTAGCCTCGATCTCATCCAAGCCGTCGAGCAGCAGCAACAGATAGCCGGCCTCACAGCGTTGCCGAACCAGGTTCGGCAACTGCTCGGCCTGAAACGACGGATATGCGATCTGGGCCAGACTATTGACATCAGGCAGCGGCGGTTCCGAGTTGGAAAACACCCGACGCAAAGGAATGTAGACCGGTAGATAGTCGTTGAGCGAGGCAATCAACCCGTCCAGTGATTGCCTAGCAGAACTGATCGCGAGCCATTTCAGGATACTAGTCTTACCGGACCCAGCCGGACCGTGGAGAAACAGGCGTCGATGATCTGCCAAAGCCCAGTCCAATGGCATTCGACTGTTCGCGACGACGACGTCCGGCCGAATAAATGTTTCACTGACCCGAAGACCGCTTACCGAGTCGGACACCGGGAAACCAACCGTCTCGACCCGGTCCAGTGCACTGACCACATGCTGCCGGTAGGAGATCAACGGGTCGATCATCGGCTCAGGTGAGATCGACGAAGGAAGTCGGTCGAGGGCCTTGGCGAGCGCCAATCCAAGATCCTCCTGCTTGTGCAGGAGATAGTTGAGTGCCCGACTATCCCAACCGGGTAGCGAGCTCACGATCGTAACCAGGATGGAAGACGTCTCGTCAACGAGGGAATCGTAGAGCTGGATCCCGAGATCTGTGAGCTGGGCATTGCCTCGTACCTGCCACGAGCGTTCACGAACAGTTTCCGCGACCGCTGCCGGGCTCATAGCCGCCGTAAGCATATCTTGTTGCGTCAGCGCAGCAATACGGAAACTGTCGGCGGCGGCCAAGACAGCCGCATTCTTCTCGTGCTCCGGAAGTCGCTGTGCGCGAGTGTCCTGCATCAGTCGATCAATGACCACTTCCTGCATTTCATCGAAAGCCCGTTCCAGCCTGCGCCTTTCGATCGAATTAGGAACCTGATCCTGGATAAGTTGAGCCATTGTCTGATTCGGGCGACGCCGGGAAAACCAGACGTCCATGGCCGCCGACATAATATTCTGGCTAAGGGAGAAAATTGCCGCCTCTATTGCCACAATCATCCTCCTCCGGCTACTAGAATCATCGTACAGTTCGGGCCGAGATCACCCGCGGCGGCTATCATGGCGGCATCAGCCACTCGAACGGTCAAATCTTCACGCCCCCTAATTTCGGCGGCATCCACCTGGCATACCACCTCGACAGTCCCAACCAAAGGCAGGTCCGCGACCGCGGCGAATTTTTCTGGGCTGTCGATCACGAGGATGTCAGGCACTGAGGTGCACACACTCAGCACCGTCTTGGCGAAGAGTCGGACATCGAATCGCGACCAGGACTCCCAGAGAATTTCCTGGCAGTTGCCAGCCCCGCACCCAGCTATGGCCCGGAGGGCCGGCAACGCGTCATCACCATGACGCGACCCTACTTCGATGGCAGCGACCGCGGCGGCTGCGAGGCCGTCGTCTTGGACGATGCGCACGAGCATATCGAGCGCCAGCGGGGCTAGCCGTGGATGTGCCAGCCGTTCGACGTCTCCCTGCAGGACCACGGCCACCACCGCATCCTGCAGCCGGCTACGCGTCGCAGACTCAAGGGAGCGGGCAGCGGCTGCGCAGCAGTACGCCGTGACGACCAACGCCTCGGATGCATCCGGGTACTGCTCGGCATCATCCAGCAAGGCAGTAACGAGCTCCGTTGCTCGCTGGTGGCGGGCAGAGCCAGCAGCGGCTACGACGAGTCGGGGGTTGCTCAGGTTCCGCGCCTCCGCGCGAAGGTAGTTGATATTGCCCGATGCGATGAGGTCACCGGCCGCGAGATGATCCCGCATCTCGTCGTTGACGAACGCGAGACCTCCAAGACTGCGTCGTAACAAAGTGGTACGGGAGAGAATGCGTTCGACCACAACCGACGGGCTCCCCTCCACGCCCCAGCCTGCAGTCAACTCCTGGACAGCGTCAGCCAAATGGCCCGGGTCGAAGGGCGGCTCATTATGGATTGCCCAGCGGGCGACGCCGCACTGAAGGTCTCGCATCCGGGCGGTACCACTGACTGCTGGGGCGTCCAGTCGGGAGTCCTCCTCTGCAAACCGCTCCAGCACATCTTCCACAAGGGCGATCCAGTCACGAGGAAGGGACAGTGATGAGTCGAGAAAAGCTTCGCACATCAGAGCACAGATTCTTGGATTGCGACTCAGTCCCATCAGTGCGGAGAGCTGACCAAGAGCCATTCCCAGCTCCCTGCCGCGCGCAGCAACCTTCTCCTGATCCTCGACGGTCTCGCACTCCGAAGCTACAGCCTCATGCCATTGCTCGACCTGTTGAAGCACTTGACCGGCGCTGGACTGTTCCAGGTTGATCACCGAGAATCCGTTGCGGTCCGCCCAGCCGTCGCCAAGGGTTCCACGACGCGCCGCCACGACGATCGCGGACTTTCCGACGACCTCTGCGATGAAGCTGTCGAAGTCGTCCTCGTTTCTCATTCGCGACTCGTCGTCACCGAGGAGATGCTCGATGTTGTCCAGCAGTATCATCGCCTCGCCCGCTCGCACCGACCGCTCGACCCAGCCGTCCGGACCCTTGGGCAGCCATTTGTTGACCCGGGCAACGGACTCCTCTAGGTCTGGGAACTCGCGGAGGGCCGCAGCAGTCGAGGTAAATCGGAGTCAACGAACCATCATTACCTCCGCTGCCTGCCAGCAACCTCAAGAAGGTCTGTACAAGCATCATGCTCTTGCCCTGGCCTGGATCGGCCTCGACCAGAATCCTCCGTTGCTGCTTCAGTGACTCATCGAATGGCCCGAGGTCGTTCATGCTCGCGTCCCGCGGCTCCACATAGGCCACGGCCATAGGCACCCACCGCTTAGCACCGCCACTCGTGCGGCGTCGAGGACGGGCCAACCTCTTACCCGCATCCAGCCGATACGTCAGCAGGTACTCGTCAAGCGCCGCATACTGCAGCTCCGCATAGAGACTGGCAGGATCGCCGAGCTTCTTCCGAACCGCGTCAAGCTCGACCGTGAGCTCGGCGAGAGCCATCCCGTGGGCCTCAGGAGACACCCGCAGAACAGAGACAACCTGGTGGCTGACCGATTCGAGAATACGGACGTAGGCGTACTCCGCCTCGCCCAGGCCAGCCCGCGCCAGCAGTTCGGTGGAGTTCTTTCGGTAGTGATCGGCCAAGCCGATCGCCGAGTACTTGGACTGCCGGATTACCGCGCCGTCGATCGTCACCGAGGACAGCGTTTCGGCGACCGCGAGGATGGCCGCCTCGATATCGTTCGAAGCGACACGCGAGAACTCGTGCTGATTGATTGCCGCCGCCGTGACCGACGAGGCGATGGCCTCGATCTGCCGGACCAACCTGGTTTGCCCGGGATCGGTCTGACTGGAAAGCAGGTCGAGGCCCTTACCGATGCTCTCACCGACGACCGTTCCCACTACCGGCGGCAGCAGCGCCGCCGCGAGCGTCTTGGACACTACGTCGAGCAGCTTGATGGCTGCGTCGCCTCGCGTCGGCGGTCGCCAGGGAGACAAGGGCGGTTCCTTCAATCCAGCAAAGCGAGCACTTCTTACACGGGCTAAAATTACATGCGACATCGCTCATCCACGGACAAAGTCAGCCAACGAGGCTTTGCACGCTGTCACAACGGTCGGTGTCAGACAAGTAGCGCCCAGGCGTGTCGCCGAAGGGCGGTGGGTAGGGGCGACGTCGGGGCCTAGGGGCATCGGTAGTGAATCTGCTGGGGTCGCTGTGGTGGCCTGCTTGCCGCGGCGATGACTGGTCTCGACTTTTGTCCTGACCAAGGCTCTGGTGCCGCGGACCAACCTCGCCGACTACTGCGCCGTACAAACGCCTTCGGCGTTATACAGCGCACCAGATTGTCGTGACCACTGACGTCTGCGCGAACTGCACAATCCCTGGCGGCTCATTAGCCAGCGGTTCAGTGTCTGGATCGCGGTCCTACCTGGCGCTGACCGCCGGCATCCTCGCGCCAGTCGTGTAGCCCTGGGAGCAGGCACACTGCACGGCCTCCAGCCTACGTCGAGACAACCCCGTCAGCCACGATCCGAGAGACGCGCCACTCGGTGTTGCGTTCAATCCTCGACTAGCTCCCCACTTTGGACCAAAACACCAGCCCGATCGGTCCATGCCGTGGCTCAAAATTGTTCGCCCCTGATCGACGGGCCTTCAGCACCGACCACCTCAGGACCCCACACCCAATTTACGCTGGAAGCTGAGGCGAACGGGACAAGGTGCGGTCGACTACCAACCGCGTTCTGCGAGGCGGTGCGGGGCTGCAATTTCGTCTACGTTGATGCCGACCATGGCCTCGCCCAGGCCGCGGGAGACCTTGGCGAGCACGTCCGGGTCGTCGTAGAACGTGGTGGCCTTGACGATCGCCTCGGCGCGCTGGGCCGGGTTGCCGGACTTGAAGATGCCGGAGCCGACGAACACGCCCTCGGCGCCGAGCTGCATCATCATCGCGGCGTCGGCCGGGGTGGCGATACCACCGGCGGTGAAGAGCACGACCGGGAGCTTGCCCAGAGCGGCGACCTCCTTGACCAGCTCGTACGGCGCCTGCAGCTCCTTGGCGGCGACGAACAGCTCGTCCTCCGGCAGGTTCTGCAGGTGCCGGAGCTGCTGGCGGATCTGGCGCATGTGGGTGGTGGCGTTGGAGACGTCACCGGTACCGGCCTCGCCCTTGGAGCGGATCATCGCCGCGCCCTCGGTGATCCGGCGCAGCGCCTCGCCCAGGTTGGTCGCGCCGCAGACGAAGGGAACGGTGAAGTTCCACTTGTCGATGTGGTTCGCGTAGTCGGCCGGGGTGAGCACCTCGGACTCGTCGATGTAGTCGACACCGAGGCTCTGCAGCACCTGTGCCTCGACGAAGTGACCGATCCGGGCCTTGGCCATCACCGGGATCGAGACGGAGCTGATGATCGAGTCGATCATGTCCGGGTCGCTCATCCGGGAGACGCCACCCTGGGCACGGATGTCGGCCGGGACCCGCTCGAGCGCCATCACCGCGACGGCACCGGCGTCCTCGGCGATCTTCGCCTGCTCGGCGGTGACCACGTCCATGATCACGCCGCCCTTGAGCATCTCGGCCATGCCCCGCTTCACCTTCGCGGTACCGGTCTGCGGGCTGTTCTGGGTCTCGGTCACTGCATCCTCCTGGTCGCGGCTCGTCACAGCCCCAGCCTAGGTCTCGACCGCCGCCCGACTTCAGTCCACCTCAGATCAACTGGACTGAGCAAGCGCGGCGCCGAGGCGGGCGACGACCAGGCGAAGCGTGGCCGGTGGGGCGGTGAACGGGATCCGGATATGCCGCCGGTCAGTGCCGTCGGGAGTGAACAGGTCGCCGGCACCTAGCAGCAGGCCCTGCTGCCGGGCCGCGTCCAGCACCCGGCGCGCCCTGACCTCTGTCAGCTCCAGCCAGAGCGTCATCCCACCGGTGGGGGTCGCCCAGGCCACGCCATCCAGGGTCTTCAGCCCACTCTCCAGCGCTTGCAGGTTGGCCCGCAGCCGCGTCTTGCGTCGGGAGATCACCCGGTCGAGCCTGCCGAGGATCGCCTGCGCCAGTAGGTCGTCCAGTGCACTCGGCGAGACCACGCTGAGCTGTGCGGACGTGTTGATCCGCCTGCGCAGCTGCCGCCCGGTCCGGACCCAGCCGACTCGCAGCCCACCCCACACGGTCTTACTGAGCGAGCCGACACTTACTGTGCGCGGGTAGCGGCTCAGCGGGTCGGGCTGGTCGCCACTGGCCAACCAGAGCGGGCGCATGGTCTCGTCGCTGATCAGCGCAGCGTCGTACCGCCGGGCGATCTCGACCACCGCAGTACGGCGATCGGCGGGCAGGCTCAGGCCGGTCGGGTTGTGGTTGTCCGCCTGCAGGTAGATCACCTTCGGCTTGTGCCGCCTGCAGAGGTGCGCCAACTGATCCGTGTCCCAGACACCGGCCGGCCAGCCCACGACATCCAGCCGGTGCTTCCTGAGCAGGTCAAAGGCCGCGGGATACGTCGGGGACTCGGTGATCGCTACTCCTGGTCCCAGGTCCAGCCCTGCCAAGGCTGCGTTCAGACCGGCAGCCGCACCGACGGTGAGCGTTAGCTGGCCCGGCTCTGTCGGAACGCCTTCCTTCGTGAGGCGCTCAGCTAGCGCAGTACGAAGGTCTAGTGAGCCACCCGAGGGTGGGCCGTCTCCGCCCATCGCTTGCGGCAGTCCCTCGGCCACGACCTGCGCTGCAACCTCAGCAACGTCGTGCGGAGCAGCCGTGGTGGCGAAGCGGAGGTCCAGCATGGGCTGATCGCCAGCGGTCACGGTCGACGCCGGAGCGATCGGGTCCAGCAACCGGTCCAGCGGCCGCACATGCGTCCCGGAGCCCCGCTTGGTCTCCAGCACGCCATCAGCCCGCAACTGATCCAGAGCCCGTACTACGGTCACCCGACTGAGCCCGAGACGCTCCGAGAGCACGCGCTCCGACGGGAGCCGGGACCCGATCGACAGGTCACCCCGCTCGATCCGCCGCAGTACCAGGGCCTCGACCTGTTCGGTCTTGGTCCCGTCCGCCGGATCCAGATCACTCCCCCGCCACATAAGTCCAGTCTCCCACCACTGGCCTCACAGGGAGCCACCCCACCTACAGCTGACGGAGTCGGCGGGAAGGCGGGGCGGGGAGGCTCACGGAATGGCGGCGAGGAGGGCGGGTGGAAGGGGTCGCGGAAATGTCGGCGGCAGGTGTGAGGATTCGGGGTATGGACGAGCGGTGGGCGGTGGCGCCGGAGGAGGGTGGCGGGGCGGTTCTCGTCGCCCTGCATCCGGACGGTCAGCCGGCCGGCGAGGTGCTGCACGAGCCCGACCTGGCGGCAGCTGTTGGGTCGCGTCCGCAGGTGAGTCGGTGGGTGTGGCGGTCGAGCTCGGAGATCTACCCGCGGCTGCTGGCTGCCGGAGTACGGGTCGAGCGCTGCTACGACATCGAGAACAGCGAGACCCTCTTGCTCGGGCATGCGGGACGCCTCGGCGAGCCGCACTCGGCCGCGGCTGCGTGGGCGCGGTTGTCCGGCGGCCCGATTCCTGCCGATCCACCGCTGCGTGGAGTCGATCCGGGCGAGCAGTCGTCTTTGTTCGAGATCCAAGCCGAGCCGGTCGCGTTCGAGGCGCTCCTGCGGGTGTACGCCGATCAACTGCGGCGCCACCAGGAGGCCGAGTTCCCGGACCGGATGCGGTTGCTGACGGCATCGGAGTCGTCCGGCTGGCTCATCGCGGCCGAGATGGACCGCGCCGGCCTGCCGTGGAGCGCGGACGCGCATCGGGCCTTGCTGAGCGAGCTGCTGGGTGAGCGGTTCGCGGGCGGTGGCGAGCCGCGCCGATTGACCGAGCTCGCCGACCAGGTGTCGACCGCCTTCGGCCGACGGGTGCGGCCGGATCTGCCGGCCGACGTGCTGAAGGCGTTCAAGCAGGCCGGCCACCAGCTGACCTCGACCCGCCGGTGGGAGCTGCAGAACATCGACCACCCGGCCGTCGAGCCCCTGATCGAGTACAAGAAGCTCTACCGGATCTACACCGCCAACGGCTGGACCTGGCTGAACGACTGGGTCCACGACGGCCGCTTCCGCCCAGGCTTCGTTCCGGGTGGCACGGTGTCCGGGCGCTGGATCACGAACGGCGGTGGCGGGCTGCAGATCCCCAAGGTCATCCGCCGGGCCGTGGTGGCCGATCCCGGCTGGCGGCTGGTCGTCGCCGACGCCGCCCAGATGGAGCCGCGCGTGCTGGCGGCGATCTCGCGCGATCCGGGGCTGATGGAGGTCGCGGGCAGCGCGGGAGACCTCTACAAAGCCGTCTCGGACAAGGCGTTCTCGGGCGATCGCGCGATGGCCAAACTCGCAGTACTGGGCGCTGTCTACGGGCAGACGTCAGGTGATGGGCTGCAGAACCTGGCCGCGCTGCGGAAGCGGTTCCCCAAGGCCGTCGCGTACGTCGATGACGCCGCGCGGGCCGGCGAGGAGGGCAAGCTGGTGCGGACCTGGCTCGGGCGCACCTGTCCGCCCGACGGCGCCCCGATCGACGCCGCGCTGCTCGAAGGTCCACCGATCGACGAGCCGCAGCAGGACAGCCGCCGGGCCCGCGCCCGCGGCCGCTTCACCCGGAACTTCGTGGTCCAGGGCAGTGCCGCCGACTGGGCCCTGCTGATGATGGCCGCGCTCCGCCAGTCGATCACCACGCTGAAGGCCGAGCTGGTGTTCTTCCAGCACGACGAGGTGATCGTGCACTGCCCCGCCGACGAGGCCGATCAGGTCGCCGCGGCGATCCAGGCCCGCGAGTGACCTGGCCGGCCGGATCACCTTCGGCGAGACCCCGACCCGCTTCCCCTTCGACACCGCCATCGTCGAGTGCTACGCCGACGCCAAGTGATCGGGAAGCCCCAAGCGGGGGAAGTCGGTGATCTCGAAGGCGGTCATTTCGGCGATCAGTCCGTTCTCGACCCGGAAGACGTCGACGCCGAACGGCAGGTACAGGGTGTCGCCGGGCTTGCGGAGGTAGCCGGCCAGCGCGGGCTGGCGGTTGATGCCGACCGGCAGGAACTGCCAATGGCCGCGGTAGGCCATGCCGGTCGGCTCGAGGTTCGCCGCCATGATGCGGTGGGCATCGGCACGGCCCTGGAACCAGAACGGCCACGGCGGCATGGTGATCCGCACATCCTCGTGCATCAACGCGGCGATCGCTGCCGGATCCGCCCGCTCCCAGGCTTCCATGTACTTCGCCAGCAGCAGCTTCTCGGCCGTCGACGGGTCCTGCGACGGCGCCCACTCCATCCTTCGCTCCGGCAACTGCTCCCGCAGTACGGGCCTGGCTCGTTGCAGCGCGCTGTTCACGGCTGCCACTGTCAGGTCTGTTGCTTCGGCAGTCTCCTTGGCTGACCAGCCGAGCACGTCCCTGAAGATCAGTACTGCGCGCTGCCGCGCCGGGAGGTGCTGGATGGCTATCAGGAACGCCAGCTCGATCGTCTCCCGCCGTACGGCTTCGGCGTCGGGTTCCTCCGCCCGGTCGAGCAGTACGTCGGGGAACGGCTGCAGCCAGGGCAAGTCCTCCCGCGCGGGCACTGCTGTGGTCGGGAAGGACGCAGGCTCGAGCTGATGCGGCAGCACCCGCTGCGGACGACGGGTCTCATCGATGCAGGCGTTGGTGGCGATGCGGTACAGCCAGGCACGGAAGCTGGACCTGCCCTCGAAGTCCGTCCGCCGCCGCCATGCGCGCAGGAAGGTCTCCTGCACCATGTCCTCGGCCTCGTCGAACGAGCCGAGCATCCGGTAGCAGTGCACGCGCAGCTCGTGCCGGTGTCGCTCCACCTGTTCAGTGAACGCCTCCTCGGTCACAGTCATCAGCTGCCATCCTCCAGCTCGATTGTGCACGGCAGTGGGGCATGTCCGGCCAGCCGGAACCACCTGACCAGGCGCCGGGTACGCAGGTTCCGCGTCGACACCACTATGTCGTTGTGGAACCGCCGGGCCATCTGCACCCGCCGCATAGCGACCCCTAGCTCGACGGACCACGGCTCGATGTCGGTAGCCGTCGCAGCGACTGCTCTGCTCAGGACCGACTCACACTGCTCACGGTCCTCGGTCTCGGCTGTTCGGGCTCGATGTGCCGCATCCAGGAGAAGCAGGGACGACGCTGGATCGAGTACCCCGCTACCGGCGAGCTCCGCGACCAGTGCAGACCTCCGCGCCAGCTCTGTCGCCAACGAGGCTCGCGCGGTCGCCACCCGGTGATGCAGCCGATCCAACCTGCCCGCAGTCCAGCTCAGGTAGGCGCCCAGCAACAACAGCAGACCTCCCACCACCACCAGCACCCAGTACGCCTGCACGCCCCCATTCGACCATCCAGCCGCTCAGCCGAAGCGGGTGGTTCCCCCCTCCCTCCCGGGGTTCACCCCTCCCCCTGGGGGTTCCCCCACTCGCACACCAGTGGGGGAACCCCCAGCCGCAGAGGGAACCACCGACTCCGGTACGGGCCGGGGCTCCCCTCCGCGGAGGGAACCACCCGCTCAGCCGAAGCGGGTGGTCCCCCCCTCCCTCCCGGGGTTCACCCCTCCCCCTGGGGGTTCCCCCACTCGCACACCAGTGGGGGAACCCCCAGCCGCAGAGGGAACCACCGACTCCGGTACGGGCCGGGGCTCCCCTCCGCGGAGGGAACCACCCGCTCAGCCGAAGCGGGTGGTTCCCCCTCCCTCCTGGGGTTCCCCCCTCCCCCTGGGGGTTCCCCCACTCGCACACCAGTGGGGGAACCCCCAGCGGCGGAGGGAACCACCGACTCCGGTACGGGCCGGGGCGATTACGGGCTGCTGACGGTGTCGGCGAATCGCGTAGTCGCGGCGTTTTCGGCTTCTAGGGTCAGAGGTATGGCAGAAATCGGTGTGATCGGTGGATCCGGCTTCTACTCGTTCCTGTCCGGCGCGCGGCCGGTCGAGCTCGACACCCCCTTCGGGCGGCCGAGCGAACCACCAGTGGTGGGCGAGGTCAACGGTCGCGAGGTCGCGTTCATCCCCAGACACGGCGCGGACCACCGCTTCCCACCCCACCAGGTGAACTACCGCGCGAACCTCTGGGCGCTCCGCGAACTCGGCGTACGGCAGGTCCTCGCACCGTGCGCCGTCGGCTCGCTCAAGGCTGAGCTGACCCCCGGCACGTTCGTCGTCCCGGACCAGTACGTCGACCGCACCTGGGGCCGCAAACACACCGTGTACGCCGACGGGCGCCCCGTCGTCCACGTCTCCCCCGCCGACCCGTACTGCGCCGTCGGCCGCGCTGCCGTGATTGCCGCCGGCAACCAACATCTGGCCGCGGTGACCGAGGACGCGAGGGCGCTCCGCGACGTGGAACCGGGTCGGGTGGTGGCGAGCGGAACGATGGTGGTGATCAACGGGCCGCGGTTCTCGACTCGGGCCGAGTCGCGCTGGCACGCCGAGCAAGGGTGGTCGGTCGTAGGGATGACCGGCGCGCCGGAAGCCTCGATCGCTAGGGAGCTGGCGCTCTGCTACACCTCTGTCGCCGTGGTGACAGATCACGACGCCGGGATCGCCGCCGGTGAGGGCGTGACGCAGGCGGAGGTGTTCGCGGTGTTCGGCCGGAGCATCGAGCGACTCAAGGACCTGCTGGCCGAGGTGATCGGGCAGTTGCCCAAATCCGCGGAAGACTGCGAGTGCCGGCATTCGCTGGACGGCACGGCCGCCGTGGACCTCTGGTGAGAATCCTGCTGACCGGCGGCGCCGGCTTCATCGGGCAACACGTCCACCGCCAACTGGTTGCCGAGGGCCACGACATCGTCGTACTCGACTCCCTCCGTGCGGATGTCCATCAGAATCCGCCCGCGCTGGACGGGTTGATCGTCGGCGACATCCGTGACGCCGAGGTCGTCGACCGGGCGTTGGACGGGGTCGACAAGGTCGTGCATCTGGCGGCGAAGGTCGGGTTGGGTGTCGATCTCGACGACATGGACGACTACGTCAGCAGCAACAGCCTCGGTACGGCGGTGCTGCTCCGCGCGATGGGTCGGCGGAAGGTGCGTCAGCTGGTCTACGCGAGCTCGATGGTCGTGTACGGCGAAGGCCGGTACGAGTGCGATCGGCATGGTGTCGTCGCGCCCGGTCCTCGGCGGGTGCAGGACCTGGAGGGTGGGCAGTTCGAGCCGCCTTGTCCGTTCTGTGGTGATCCGCTGCGGCCCGGATTGGTTGACGAGACCGCGCCGACCGACCCGCGCAACACGTACGCCGCCACCAAGCTCAATGGCGAGCACCTGGCGGTCGCGTGGTGCCGCGAGACGGGTGGGCGGGTTGCGGCGATGCGGTTCCACAATGTGTACGGGCCGGGGATGCCGCGCAATACGCCGTACGCCGGGGTTGCTGCTCTGTTCCGCTCCGCGTTGGAGCGGGGCGAGGCGCCGCGGGTGTTCGAGGATGGTCGGCAGCGGCGCGATTTCGTCCATGTCGGCGATGTGGCTACTGCGGTGACTGCGGCTGCCGGCGCGCTGGGTGACCATCCGCAGTTCGCGGCGTACAACGTGGGCAGCGGGACCGTCCGGACGATCGGTGATCTGGCCGAAGAGCTGTCCCGCGCGTACGGCGGTCCCGCGCCCGTCGTCACGGGTGACTACCGCCTTGGCGACGTCAGGCACATCACGGCGTCGTCCGAGCGTCTCCGGGAAACCCTCCACTGGAAGCCCGACTACGACCTGAGAACAGGCATCACGGACCTGCTCAACAGCTGAGGCGGTCTGTGGCTGAGGCTACTGCGGAGTGGGCGGACAGCTGAGCGCGCGGGTGGTTGCGGTTACTGCGGGGTGGGCGAGTAGCTGAGGCGGTCTGTGGCTGAGGCTACTGCGGAGTGGGGCCGACAGCTGAGCGCGCGGGTGGTTGCGGTTACTGCGGGGTGGGCGAGTAGCTGAAGCGGTCTGTGGCTGAGGCTACTGCGGAGTGGGGCGGACAGCTGAGCGCGCGGGTGGTTGCGGTTACTGCGGGGTGGGCGAGTAGCTGAAGCGGTCTGTGGCTGAGGCTACTGCGGAGTGGGGCCGACAGCTGAGCGCGCGGGTGGTTGCAGTTGGGCAGGTAGCTGAGGCGACCTACGGGGCGGTGGCTGGGACTGGGGGGAGGTCTATCTGGAAGGCGCAGCCGCCGGTGACGTTGGTTACTGCGATGGTGCCTTCGTGGGATTCGACCACGCCTCGGGCGATGGCCAGGCCCAGGCCGCCACCGCTGCTGTTGACTGAAGCGTTGGCCGGGGTGCGTTGTTCGTCGCCTCGCCAGCCGATGTCGAAGACTCGCTCCAGGTCGTCGTCGGGGATGCCGCCACAGCCGTCGGTCACGGCCAGCCGGACTCGGCCGTCGGACTCGCGATCTACCGACAGCTGCACGGTTCCGCCGGATTCGGTGTGCCGGATCGCGTTGCCGACCAGGTTCGTCACCGCTCGGGTCAGCTCGTCCGCATCACCATGCACCGCGAGCCGGTCGTCGTCATCAGGCATGTTCACCGTCAACTTCACGCCCTCCGAGCGCGCGTGCTCACAGGTCTCCCCTGCCACGTCCTCGGCCAACTCCCGCAGACTCACCGCGGACCGTCGACGCGGCGGCGGTGCGGCCGACAACCGGGACAGCTCGAACAGGTCGTCCACCAACCCGGTCATCCGGTCAACCGTGGTGCGCATCTGCCGAAGCGCCCCGGGGACGTCGTCGACGACCCCGTCCTCCAAGCCCTCGGAGACGGCCCGCAACCCGGCGAGCGGCGTACGGAGGTCGTGGGACATGAAGGCGACCAGCTCCCGCCGGCTGGCCTCCAGAGCACGCTCGCGTTGGGACGAGGCCGCCAGCCGCTTACGAGTCATCTCCAGCTCGTCGGTCAGTGCAGACAGCTCCAGAGGCACGCTGCCCTTACTACCGGCCACAGCAGGCTCGTACGACGTGCCGAGGTGCCGCAAGCGACGCTCGATGTCTCGGGACCCTGCAGTGATCCAGTGACCCAGCAGCACCGACATCCCGAGCCCCAGCAGCGCCGAGAACGCCAGAGTCCACAGCACCACCAGCGAGTCGTGCTGCGAGATGAACATTGCCCGCACGCTCTGCAGCACGGCGGCAAGCGCGGCAGCCATCGGCGCGAGCGCAGCCACGATCATGGTGATCCGCACCGAGCGGCGCCGGAACTGCCACAAGATCGCGCCACCGATCGCCGCGACCACCAACGTCGACAGCGTGGTCAGCGTGAGGATGGTCATCGTGTCGCGGTTCATTCGGCCTCCCCTGCGAACCGGTAGCCCGTGCGCGGCACCGTCAGCACTAGCTGCGGATCGGACGGGTCGACCTCGATCTTCTCCCGCAGCCGGCGCACATGCACGGTCACCGTCGACGAGTCGCCGAAGTCCCAGCCCCAGACCCGGCGGAGCAGCTCCGCTTTCGTGTAGGCCTTGCCGGGATGCGCGGCGAGGAAGGCGAGCAGGTCGAACTCGCGGTGCGTCAGTGACAGCTCAGCGTCAGCCAGGAACGCAGTACGAGCAGCTGTGTCGACAGTGATCGGCCCAGCGGTCAGCTTGGTCGGGGTGAGATCCACACCACCCAGGCGTTCCTCCCGGCGCAGCATCGCCTGCACCCGAAGGGTCAGCTCGCGAGGGCTGAACGGCTTCACGACGTAATCGTCGGCGCCGACCTCCAACCCCACAAGCCGGTCCTCCTCCTCACCGCGAGCGGACAACATGATCACGGCGGCACCGTCATCGGCCGCACGCATCCGGCGCAGGACGTCCAGGCCCGACAGACCAGGCAGCATCACATCCAGTACTACGACCGAGGGCTTCCACTGCTGCCAGACCTCGAGCGCCAGTACGCCGTCGGCCACCACGCGGGCCTCATACCCGGCTTTGGTCAGGTACGCAGAAACCACGTTCGACACCGTCGGGTCGTCGTCCACCACTAGAACACGAGTAGCCACGGCACGAGCCTAGATCTTCCAGCCACCGCCAAGCGCCACAGAGAGCTGTCGGGAAGTCGCCGTAAGCGAGCCGTAGCCGCGTTCCGGCCCAGTAGCCGCGGGAACTTCCCTACCGTCGAATGGTGCAGTCAGTAGAAGTCGACCTCATCCTCCCGTGCCTCGACGAGGCCGCCGCCCTGCCATGGGTACTCGGCAGACTCCCCGATGGCGTCCGTGCCGTTGTCGTCGACAACGGTTCCACCGACGGCTCACCAGAGATCGCGGCACGGCTAGGAGCCACAGTGGTCAGCTGTGAGGTGCGCGGGTACGGTGCTGCCTGCCACGCCGGCTTGGAAGCCGCAACGGCGCCAGTGGTCGCTTTCCTCGACGCAGACGCGTCTCTCGATCCTCGCCAGCTCGTAAGGGTCACCGCGCCGGTCCTGTCCGGGCGCGCGGACCTGATGCTCGGCCGACGCCGACCTGTGTCCCGAGACGTCTGGCCGTGGCACCTCCGCCTTGCCAACGCCGAACTGTCCCGCCGGATCAGGCGGCGCACCGGCGTACGGCTGCATGACCTCGGACCGATGCGGGCCGCTCGCCGCGAGGCACTGCTCGCCCTCGGACTGGTGGATCGTCGCTCCGGCTACCCGCTGGAGACGGTCGTCCGCGCCGCCGACGCAGGCTGGCGGATCGCCGAGGTGGAGGTCGACTACCTGCCACGCTCGGGCCGTTCCAAGGTCACCGGTACGCCGCTCGGTGCCGCCCGGGCGGTCAAGGACATGACGAAGGTGCTCGGCCGATGACAGCCGACACCCTGATCGTGATCGCGAAGGAACCTGTCGCGGGGCGGGTCAAGACGCGGCTCCAGACCGAGTTCACCCCGGCCGAAGCGGCTGCGCTGGCCAGAGCCTCCCTCGCTGACACGCTGGCCGCCGTACGAGCCACCGGCGTACGCCGAAAGGTGCTCGCGCTGGAGGGCAACTCCGAGGCCTGGCCCGGCTTCACCGTCGTACCGCAGCGCGGTGACGGCCTCGACGAGCGACTGGCTGCGGCCTTCGAGGATGCGTACGCCGGTACGCCGATGCTGCTGATCGGCATGGACACCCCGCAGGTGACCCCGGCGTTGCTCCGGGCCGACTGGTCCCAGTACGACGCGGTGCTCGGGTTGACCGAGGACGGCGGCTACTGGTGTCTCGGCCTTCAACAACCCGATCGCCGCGCACTTGTCGGCGTACCGATGTCCACGGATCACACCGGTGCCGACCAGCTCGCGCGGCTTCGGTCACTCGGCTACAGCGTTTTCCTCGTGCCGACGCTGCGGGATATGGATACGCCTGCAGACGCTGCGGCTATAGCGACGACCTATCCGAATCTGCGCACCTCCCGGCTGCACCGCAGACTGCATCACTCGGCTCACCCGTCGCTGCTCTTCGACAAGGCGCTGGAGGGCGCACGCGTCGTTGCCACCGGCGCCGACGGCCGCACGGTGACGTCGCTGTCGGAGGTGGACCGCTGGCAGGCGCCGGCCGACGCAGTGGACAGGTTGGCATTGAGCCGCTGCGAGGGACCGGTCCTGGACATTGGCTGCGGTCCTGGCCGGATAGTCACCGCGTTAGCTGAACAAGGGATCCCGGCGCTCGGCGTAGACATCTCTGCCCAGGCAGTGATGCTGACGAACGAGCGAGGCGCTCCCGCGCTGCGGCGGCCGGTGCAGGAGCCGCTGCCGGGCGAGGGCCGCTGGGGAAGCGTCCTGCTGATGGACGGCAATATCGGCATCGGTGGCGCCCCGGAGGCACTCCTGCGGCGCTGTGCCGAGCTGGTCCGGCCGGAAGGACTCGTCCTGGTCGAGGTCGACCCCGACGACGACCTGGACGACTCCGCGCCCATCGTCCTGCGCAGTGCCAGCCGCCGCTCACACCCGTTGCCTTGGGCAAGGGTAGGAAGCCGCGCCGTACTCCGGTACGCCCTCGCGGCAGACCTGCTCGCCACCGAGGACTGGCGTGCCGAAGGCCGGGCCTTCCTCACCTTCCGCCGCTGCAGCACCTCAACTACCTCCGCCCTACTCACGGCAGCCCACCAGTGAGTGACTCTGGCACCAGGCCGGGCAAGAGCCCTCACCTCCGCCTTGCAGTCGGGGGGCTGCTTGCAGCCGCCGCTAGCGCAGCGGTGATCGCTGCCGAGTCCGCCAACTGGTGGCAGAACGCTGTCCTGCTGACCGCCTTCGCGGGAGTCTCGGGAGTCGTCTGGCTGATCACCAGACGCCCCGAAGGCAACCGCACCATCCTGTTCGTGGTCGCCTTCGCCGCGCTCTGCCAGGTGCCTGGCCTGACCACCGCACCCATCACCAGCACCGACGCCTATCGCTACGTGTGGGACGGCAGGGTCCAGCTCTCAGGCAGTTCGCCGTACTCGCATGTGCCGCTGGACGACGGCCTAGCCCAACTACGTGACCCGCTGCTCTTCCCGGGCCTCTCCCCCACGGACAGGTCCGGCGTAGTCGGACCACCACGCGTCCCGCACGACTCAGCGGCCGTGACAGCCCTCTCCACCGACGATCCACGCACCAAGATCAACCGCCCGCGCGTACCGACCATCTATCCGCCCGTGGCCCAGGCGTACTTCACCGCCGTCGCTCTGCTCACCCCCTGGTCAGCAGGCACCGAAGGACTCCAACTGGCCGCGGCACTACTCGCCGTAGTACTCACAGCGTTACTCGCTGTGGAATTACGCCGTCGCGGGCGTGATCCACGCTGGGCGGCTATGTGGGGTTGGTCACCGATCGTCACCTTGGAAGCCGGCAGCGCCGCCCACGTGGACGTCCTCGCCGCCCTGCTCATCGTGGCCGCGGTACTCGCCGCCGCCAGACGCAAACCAGTCGTCGCCGGGCTACTCCTCGGCGCCGCCGCCAGCGTCAAGCTCCTTCCCCTCCTGCTCCTCCCCGCGTTCACCACCCGCAGGCTTCGCACACCATTGGTTGCCGTCGGCACCTTCATCGCGTCGTACATCCCCCATCTGCTCGTCGCCGGCACCTTGGTAGTCGGCTTCCTGCCCGGCTATCTGACCCAGGAAGGGTTCTCCGACGGCAGCTCCCGATCGGCGATTCTCGCGCTGGTGCTGCCTCCTGAGGCGCGCCAGCTCGCTGCCGGCATCCTCGCCGTGGGGCTGGCGCTGCTGGCGATCCGCAGGCACGGGCGTGAGCCGATCGCGGTCACCTGCTGCTGGCTGTACGGCGCCGCGCTACTCATCACCACGCCCACCTACCCGTGGTACGGGCTGCCCTTGATCGCCCTGGCCGTTCTCGCCGGGCAGCTCGAATGGCTGGTCGTCCCGGCCGCCGCCTACCTCTCCTACGCCAGCTTCGGACACGAGCACCAGCCCGGCCTGTTCTACCTGACCGCGGCTGTCATCGTCGCCGCCACCATCACACTGCGTCACCGCTTGACCGCTGGACCGCAGTTTGACGTTCCGGCTGAAGCGCTCCGACACTGATCGACGTGACTACACGCATCGCCCTTGCCACCTCCGCCGACCACGCGGACCTGCACCCGGCCGACCTGCCGCTCGCGGCCGCGCTCCGGACCGCGGGACTCGACCCGGTCGCGGAGGTCTGGACCGATCCGTCGGTGGACTGGTCGTCGTACGACGCGGTGCTGCTCCGGTCGGTCTGGGATTACCACACCCGGTACCTGGAGTTCACCGAGTGGCTCGGCCAGCTCGACAAGGCCTGCGTACCGGTGTTCAACGACACCGACCTGCTCCGCTGGAACGGCGACAAGCGGTACCTGCTGGAGCTCCGCGAGCGCGGTGTCGCGATCGTGCCGTCCCAGGTGGCGGCCGGCGCCTGCCTGCACGAGGTGGTCGCCGGGCTCGACGGTCAGCAGATCGTGATCAAGCCGACGGTGAGCGCCACCGCGCACAACACCATCCGGGGTCTGGCCGGGTCCGGCGAGCTGAGCCGCGCGATGGGCGATCTGCCGGATGACGTCTACCTGGTGCAGCCGTTCCTGCCCGAGATCCAGTCCGAGGGCGAGTGGTCGCTGATCTACCTCGACGGCGAGTACAGCCACTCGGTTCTGAAGCGCCCGGCCGACGGCGACTACCGGGTCCAGAGCGACATGGGAGGTACGGCGACGTCGGCCGACCCGACTCCCGCAGTACGAGCCGCTGCGGACGCCGTACTGGCCGCGGTCGACAGCAAGCACGCACCGGTCTACGCCCGGGTCGACGGGGTCGTCGTGACCGGCCGCTTCCTGCTGATGGAAGTCGAGCTCATCGAGCCCTACCTCTTCCTCCCCCAGCACCCGGCCGCCGACGTCCAGCTGGCTACAGCGGTCGCCAGCCGTCTAGCTTAAGTATAGTAATTGAGTAGCATTACTCTCATATAGTAAGACCGCCGGCAGGACGGCGGGGAACGCGCATACCGTCAGGGTTATGAGGCCGACGCTGACTGTGATCGCAGACCCCGCCGACCAGTGGATGAGCCGCGCCGCCTGTGTCGGCCAGGGTCCCGCGTACGACGAAACCGCCAGCCCGTGGGAGCAGCGGAAGGCCCGCGAGCTGTGCCTCACCGCCTGCCCGGTGCTCGCCGAGTGCCGCGAATGGGCCCGCCGCACCAAGTTCACCGGTACGGCGGCCGGCGAGAAGCTTCTCTACGGCCGTCGCCGCGGGCACCCGGAGAATCGGCTGCGGATGCTGACCGACCTCGGCGACAGCCTGGAGGTCCGGGACTGGATCACCTGCCTGGTCCGCCCGGCGACCGACCACCTGGCCGGCCTGGGCAGTCCGACCTGGTTCGCCCGGTTCGGCGCGCAGGTGATGACGGATCCCGAGCTGCGCGACATCATGATCGCCGAATCCCTGACCTCGCCGTCCCTGCAGCAGATCATCGACGGGCTGCGACGCAGTCTGCCCGCGCTGCCGCTCGAGGTCCGGCTCGAACGCAGTGCGATGCTCCGGCACCTGATGGTGCACATGCTCGCCGAGCACGGACGCGGCCTGGCCGACGGTACGCCGGTGCCGCGCGCCGATTGGCAAGGTCTGGCGACCGGGCTGATCGATGCGCTCGTCGGGCTCTGGCAGGTACCGGTCAGCAAGTAGGCGACTAAGGTCTGGCGTATGCCGAGCCTCGAGGATGTTCGCCGTGCCGCCGCCGGTCTGCAAGGGCGGATTCACCGTACGCCGATGCTCGGATCCACCGCGTTGGACGAGATCTTCGGCGGCCGGCTGACGCTGAAGGCGGAGCTGTTCCAGAAGACGGGCAGCTTCAAGGTGCGCGGCCTGCTCCACAAGACACTCCAGCTGACTCCCGAGGAGCGCGAGCGCGGCGTCATCACGGTGTCGGCCGGGAACGCGGCGGGGGCGCTCGCGTGGGCGGCCCGCGACGCCGGCGTACCGGCGACCGTGGTGATGGCGAAGACCGCCGTACCGGCCAAGATCGACGCGGCTCGCGCGTACGGCGCTCAGGTGGAGCTCGTCGAGGGCGACCTGATCGCGGCGTACGAATCGATCCGGGACGAGCGCAAGCTGACCGGCGTCCACCCGTTCGACGACCTCGACGTGATCACCGGGCACGGCAGCCTCGGCCTCGAACTGCTGGCCGACTCCCCCGACATCGACACCGTGCTGGTCCCGGTCGGCGGCGGCGGTCTGATCTCCGGCGTCGCGCTGGCGGTCAAGCTGCTCAAGCCCACGATCCGCGTGATCGGCATCGAGCCCGAGACCGCCGACGTGGTCAGCCGCAGCCTCGAAGCGGGCTCAGCGCAGAAGCTCCCTACCGCCAAGTCGGTCGCGGATGGTCTCGCTGCACCGGTCTGCGGGACGCACAACTTCGCGATCATCCAGCAGTACGTCGATCAGGTGGTCCGCGTCAGCGAGGCCGCCCTGATCGAGGCGACCCGGCTGGTGATGTCCCGCACCAAGCTCGCCCTCGAACCAGCAGCGGCCGCCCCTTTCGCGGCGCTGCTCGAGGGCAAGATCGAGCTCCACGGCCTGACTGCCGCCGTGGTCAGCGGCGGCAACCTCGACGTGGCAAAACTCAACCTCTGACGGCCACGCCCGCCTTCCTTCCCCTTGCTCTTCAGGCGTGCGCGGGGTCCAACTGACGAGGTGGCAGGTCGGAGACCACACCGTCGCTCGGGTCGTTGACCAGGTCACCGTGGCGGACCGGATCGTTCTCCGGCAGCAGGATGTCGCGGGCGACGACGAGCATCAGCCACAGCGTCCCGGCCATCCGCAGGATCACCGCGAACCAGTAGATCTTGTCCGGCGCGTCCGGCTGCCCGGGCGCCAGGAACTGGGCCAGATGGAGCCAGACCATCATCCAGTAGAACAACTCGCAGGCCTGCCAGATCAGCCAGTCCCGCAACTTCGGGCGGGCCAGCGCGACCAGCGGCAGCAACCAGAGCACGTACTGCGGTGAGTACACCTTGTTGATCAGCAGGAACGCGGCGACCACCAGGAACGCCAGTTGCGCGAAGCGTGGCGGTCTCGGCGCCATCAGCCCGAGGATCGCGATCGACAGGCAGAGCCCCGCGAAGATCACGATGTTCAGCTGGTTCACGTCGGAGACCTCGTGCTTGGCCAGCTTCAGCACGTACCAGATCGAGCCGTAGTCGCTCTCGCGCTCGTCGTTGAAGACCCAGAACGACATCCATTCGTTCTTGGCCAGCAGGTAGATCGGCGCGTTCACCAGGCCCCACGCGAAGATCGCGGCGACCGTCGCCTGGAACCACGGCCACAGTTTGCGGCCGCGCAGGCAGACGATCAGCAGCGGACCGAGCAGCAGGAATGGGTAGAACTTCGCTGCCGTTCCGAGCCCGAGCAGGATGCCGAACCAGATCGGCTTACCTCTCGACCACGCGTACATCGCGCCTGCAGTTAGTACGACGGCGAACAGATCCCAGTTGATCGTCGAGGTGAACGCCAGCACCGGCGCGGCCGCGACGTACAGGGCGTCGAGTGGTTGCCCACGAGCCGCGCCGGGGCGAGTTGCTACGCCGCGCGCGGTGGCGACGGTCAGACCGACCAGCAGCAGCGTGCAGAGGAAGAGCAGCACAACGTTGACGACGAAGAAGACCCCGGCGGTATCGCGCTTCTGCTCGACGGTCAGGTCCTTCTTCGGATCACCGGTGATCTGCCAGGTGATCTTCGCCGCGACCTCCATGAACCCACCGGTCAGCACCGGGTACTCCAGCACCGGGTAGTTACCGGTGTCGAGGAACGGCCGGTTGCCCTCGGCGAAGCCGCGCTCCTGGTAGAGGTAGCCGATGTCGGAGTAGCACAGCGCCTTGAACGGCCGCCAGCTCTGCCGGTCCCAGCCCGCCTCCATACAGGGCGCCTTCTGCAGCACACCGAGCGCGAAGGTGATCGTGCAGACCGCGAGTGCGATCCGCAACGGCGTCCACCAGGAGCCGCCGAGCCGCGCGAACCGGCCGGCCACGCCGCCCAGGCCCACACTCAGGCTCCCGACGGCCGGATCGACCTCTGTCGGCGCCGGCCGCGGCTCAGAGTCCTGGGTACGTCGAGAAGTCACGGTGGACATCGTCTCCTATCCGGTCGGCCGGCCGGCAAGCGGCGCCCGCCAGGGTACCGAGGAACCCTGTCCGGTTGTGTGACCCTACCTACCGCGTGTGGCTCCGGACTGGTGCCTCGACTCCTGTCCGTGGGCGCGCCCCGGACCTACCATCTGTGGATGGAGTGGCTTGTGTTCCTGCTGGGGGGCGGTGGTGCCGCACTGGCAGGACGTTATCTGTGGGACCGGCGCGCGGCTCGCCGGATGGATACCGCTGAGCTGGAAGAGATCCGCAAGGTCGCCGACGAGGACGTCACCGAGTTCGGTGAGGAGCTCAGCCGCCTCGACGTCGTCATCGCCGGTCAGGAACTCGACGTGGACACCCGGCACGACTACCAGCGCGCGCTCGATGCCTACGAGTCGGCCGGCCGCAAGGTCGCCCACCTGCGCGCCGCGGACGCGATCAGCACCGTCGTCGACGCCTTGGCCGAGGGCCGGTACGCCGTCGCCTGCGTCCGTGCCCGCGCCGCCGGACAGCCGGTTCCGGAGCGACGGTCCCCCTGCTTCTTCAACCCGCAGCACGGCCCGTCGACCCTCGACATCCAATGGACTCCTTCGAACGGTGGAACGCGCCGAGTGCCGGCCTGCACCCAGTGCGCGGCACGGGTGAAGGTCGGCGACGAGCCGGCGGTCCGCTACGTCAAGTACGGCGCCCAGCGAGTGCCGTACTGGGAGGCAGGCGCGCTCATCGAGCCGTACAGCCTCGGGTACTTCGGCAGCAGCACCACCCGCGCGATCGTGATGGCGTTGTCCATGGAGATGCGTGGCGAGGGCGGCGGCCGCTGGGGCAACGCCCCCGAGAAGGACAACACAAAAAGCCCAAGCTGAGTACTGCGAAGCCCTCCGACCACCAGGCTGAGTACTGCGAAGCCCTCCGACCACCAGGCTGAGTACTGCGAAGCCCTCCGACCACCAGGCTGAGTACTGCGAAGCCCTCCGACCACCACGCTGAGTACTGTGCGCCTCGGCGAGCACCCGGCCGGTACTACGAGCGCGGCAGCTTGCGGGTGTCGACGAGTTGCTGGGCGACTTCGCGGAGCTTGATGTTGCCGTCCTGCGAGTAGCGCTTCAGCACCTCGAAGGCCCGGTCGGCGTCCAGGTCGAAGCGTTCCATCAGGATTCCCATCGCCTGGCCGATCAACTTCCGCGCGTCGACCGCCTGCGCCAGGCTCGCCTCTTCGCGCGCCGAGGACAGCGCCACCGCCGCATGCCGGGCCAGGATGTGCGCGACCGCTTCGTCGTCGGCCGTGAAGGCGGCCGGGGCGGTGCTGTAGACGCTCAGTACGCCGCCGACGCGCCGGTCGGTCACCGCCAGCGGGAGATGCAGGACGGAATGGATGCCGAACCCGCTGACCAGCTCGGACCAGCTCGGCCAGCGCGGATCGGCCTTCGCATCCGGGATGTGGACCACGGCCCCCTCGCGAAGGGACTCGACCATCGGACCGTCACCGACGTCGATCTGGCACTCGTAGATGGTCCTGATCGCGGGATCGCTGACCGCGGCGATCTCCGGCCGGCCGCCACGGGCCACGAAGACGACACCCGCATGACTGCAGCTGAGCGCCCGGACGGCGAACTCCACGACCGCGTCGACGGTCTCGTCGACACCGTCGGAATCGTGCAACTCGGTCGCCAGGCGCGCGAACACGTCGGCGACGGACAATTCTGCGGGGTTGAACATGTCGTACTCCAGGCATGCATCAAGGCCAGAGCCACCCACGTTGCTGGAGTGGTCAACGTCCATATGATGCATCCTCGGAGCCACCCAGGCAGCAGCTTGTGCATAACTTCGGCGTTACTGTTCGCCCGGGGGTCACTCAGAGGATTTCCCGGTGTGCCGCGGGTGATCGCGGGCCGAACCAGGCGTCGAGCAGGGCGTCGTCGGTGACCACGTCCGCGTGGTCACCAGCCGTGCGCTCCACGATCCGGAGCAGCGCGATCAGTCGTCGCCCTATGTCAGTCCCCAGCACCGTTCCGCTCCTCTCCCCACACCACCTATCGCTGATCGCGCGAAAACGTTTCACCATGTGTGTTCGAAACTCGTCAAGAACACCCGGCGGCAGGTAGTACGAGGAGAGGGAGTGGGTCAGCCCCGGCCGACGGCCTTGGCGAGCTGAGCCTTGGCCTCGCCGGAGCGGGCCCGTTCCTTGTTGACCGTGCGGGCGGCGATCTCCTCGGCCGTGTCCTCGCTGCGGCCGCGTTTCTTCAGTCCGGCCTTGATGTGCTCGTACTGTCGCTCACGCTTCTTGCTCGAACCAGCAGGCATGAGAGTTCTCCTTTCCGCCTGCTCGCCCGGTACCCCGTCGCCCAGGCAACAATCGCGCTCAGAGCGCGAGGCGCTCGTAGGCCTCGATCGGGTCGTCACCGGCGGCGGGCCCGCCTTGAACTCGGCCAGGCAGCGGTCCACGGTGAGCACGTTGCTGTAGATCAGCCCGCGGCACAGCGGTTCGGGCAGTTCGACCCCGTCGGACAGGAACACCATCGTCCGGAACACCAGCTCGCCGGTGTCGAGATCCAGCTGGAAGGCGCCGGTCAGCAGCCGCCAGTTCGCCCGAACGACGAGTTGGGTGATGGCTTCGAGCTGGCCGGCATCGACGCTGATCGGCAGGATCGACTCGAACGCGAGCTGGCCGAACGGGTCGTACGGGCGCGCGCGGCAGTCCCAGGCCTCCGCGCTGCCGATGAACCGCGTCCGGATGCACGGAACGCCGTCGAAGGAGTCGGGCGCGACCGGCCAACCGTCAGCGGCCAGGAAGTCGAGAACCTCGCGGAACATCAGAACACTCCCGCGTCGGACTCGGCCAGCATGGCCCGCAACGAGCGCGCCTCGGAGAAGCCGGGTTCGAACTCGAGAGCGCGGTCGACCCAGTCCCGGGCCGCGCGGAGATCGCGCATGCCACGCAGCGCCACAGCCATCGCGAACGCCGCGGGCGCGCTCTCCGGGTGATCTTTGACCGAGAGCTCCAGGAATTCGATCGCGTCGGGGAAACGCTGGATGGCGGACAGGATCAGGCCCATGCACAATGCCATGTCGATCGGTTCGCCGATCGGGAAGTAGTTGTCCCAGACCTGGCCGAGGAGCCGGTGCATCTCGTTCTTGACGACCTCGGGAGCGCCCGGCAGGACGTCCAGCAAGGTGGGCAGGAACTCGATCAGCAACGTCGGGTCGGATCGCGACAGGCGCAGGCTCGCCAGCATCGCCTCCAGCGACAGCGAACTCGCCGTACTGAGCAAGGGGCGGAGGCTGAACGCGTTGTCGGGACCGGTATCGACCAGTTGGTCCTGAACCCAGGCGGTCAGCCGCTCCGGCTCCGGCATCGGTCCTTGCACGAAAGCACCGACCACCAGGCTGTTCGCGGGCTCGGTGGGCAGGATCCCGACGCCGCCACGCTGCCGTACCCAGCGGGCGAGCAGGTCGAAATTGACCATCAGCGAGAACGCGCTGCCGTGGAACACCACTGATGGGCTGGGGTACGAACACAGCTCTACCCTGGTCCGGTGCCCCTTGTCGGCGATGATCGCGAGACTCGGGCCCTGGGTCAGGTCGTCCAGGAACTCCAGGCAGCGCATCCCGCCGACCGGCGCGAGAACGGCGGTGTCGTCCAGCCAGTCCCGGTAGTGGTCGAGGACGGCAGCGAGATCATCGGCGATCTCACCACAGGGAGCGCTCTCCCACTCGATCGACGGTTCCTGGTCGTCGCCGACCGGCGCCACCTTCAGCTCCATCAGGTCGCCGCCGCTGAGGGCGAAACAGTCGTGGCGCAAGGTGTCGAACACGTAGTTGGCGATGCCGATCACCGGTGCGCGCAGCGAGCCGGGAGTGATGGTCCGGCCGGAGACGAGAAGCTCGAGCGGGCCGGGGTTGTCGGCGTCGAGGACGGCGAAGTCGATCAGGCCTTCGTCGATGAAGGGCCGGTACGACGGGTGGGCGGCCCACGCCTGCACCCGATCGGCCGCGAAGTCGGTCACCACGTAGGTGAAGCGCAGACCGGGAGCAAGCGCTCTCAGTTGCCGGACGAACAGGTACGCGAACCGGCCGGTCCCGCCCCCGAACTCGACGATGTGCGGCACCTCCGCGGTGTCAGCCGTCATGCTCGCGCGGAGGAACTCCTGGGCGATCCGGGCGTACGTGCTGGCGATCCGCGGGTTGCCGGTGATGCCGTGCGGTACGGCGCCACTCCCCCAGATGTCCGGCGCACCGCGGTCGTAGAAGCGCCGCTGCCGGTCCCACAACGGCGACTCGGACAGGCGCAGCGCAGTACCGGGCTGCTCTGGTACTCCGTCGAGCAGCGACTCGATCGACTTTCCGGAAACGGTCATTCGGTCACCCAACTGAACTCGGCCCGCCGGAGGACGCCGTCACCGATGGAGTCGACCCGCAGGGGACCAGCATTGACGCTCAGGAATCCGCCACGCGGCGGTGTGGGCAACGACAGCCCAGCAACGAGCTCCAGCTCCCAGCCGTCGGACAGCGCACCATCCAGGCCGGCGGCGTCAACCGTGTGGAGCTCGCGCTCGAGTACGGCGTAGTCCTTGTCATAGATGAGCGCCTCGACGCGAAGCTCGCTGTCACCGCGTACGTCGATCGGCTCCTTCCCGATGTGCTTGAGTCGCGCGCGCAACGGCGTACCGGAGACTTCGAGCTCGATCGCGGCCGACGGGGAGTCGGCGAGGTTTTCGCGGACGCCGCGGAGTACGCGGATGAGCTCTTCGAACCCCGGCGGCGGACTCGCATTGGAGGAGAAGGTTGCGTCCGGCAACCCATCGGCGACCAACTGCTCGGTCGAGCCGCTGGGCGACCGAGGCCCTTCTGCGGGAGGTGCCTGCGCGTCGGCGGCCCGCGCCGACTCCAGTGCGCGGTCGAGCTCCGTCCGCTCCTTCGCGGTCAGGTCCCGGGCGAATCGGCCGACCCGCCACCCGGACGTCTGCCAGCCGGTGATGTGGCCGTCGTCGTCGATCACGAGGCCGATCTCGAGCGTCGACGAGCCGTAGTTGCTGAGCGTCAGGCGAAGTGTCATCGGCGTTCCGGCTTCCAGACGTCGGCGGCGCCGGTCTGCAGCGTCCACTCCTTGGCCAGCAGGTTCACGTACGGCTGCACGTGCCGCGGTTCGATCGGGTGCTCGTGATCCGCGGCCTTCAGACCTCCGCCGCCCTTGGCCGGTGTGGTTTCCATAGTTCCCATCAGACTCTTGTTGGAGTAGAGGAAGGGGGTGACCGCGAGGCGGAAGTTGTCCTGGAATCCGGTCACCGCCTTGGCGTTGAACGCCGCCTGGATGTCGTCGTAGACCGAAGCGCCCGCATTGGCCTTGGCATACTCCTGCGCGACGAAGCGAGAGAAGCCGCCCTGCTTCTCCCCCAGGCCCCCGTTCACCACGCCGGCCAGCTTCGCGCCCCAGCGCTTGTCGTCAGCGGCGGCGATCGGGGCTGCCAGTACGTCGCTGAGCGGCAGGTTGGCCTTGATGTTGGTCGCGAGCTTGGTGCCGTCCGCGGCCACGCCGGCCGGGTCGCCGACGTCCGGCTCCTCGCCGGTGGTGGTCACGTAGTGGTCCTCGGTCCGGTTGTACTCGTCGGCGAGCCCGATCAGGTGGCCGAACTCGTGCGGAGCCATCGAGCGACGCGGGTCGATCGTGTACCAGGTGCCCGAGTTAGACCGGCTGTCGCCGCGTTGCTTCTTCGGCAGCGCGGTGTCGAACCTGAACACGTCGACGGCGTGATCCGAGCCGCCGCGAACAGCCTTGAAGTCGAGGTTCATGCTCTTCTTCTTCGGATCACTGTGGTTGACGGCCTTGAAGGTGCTCCAGATCTCCTTGATGTCGCTCAGCCACTGGCCGATCTTCGCCTCGACCCCACCGTGCTTCTTGTTGAAGGTGATCCCGACGCTGATCGCCAGCGCGGTCTTGGAGAGCTTCCAGTCGTACGCCGCGCGCAGGCCCACGTTCTTCACGCCCTCCACCTCCTCGCGCCAGTCGAACTCGACATGCCCCTGGCTCGCGGCACCGGCGGTCTCGAGCTTCGCCCACGTACCGGGGTCGGCGATTCCGTTGGCGGTCACCTTGGCGCTGGTCTGGAACTCCTTCAGCGCGGCGTCGGTCAGGCCACCGAAGATGCCGTCGATGACCAGCTTCTTGCCGGTGGTGGCACCGCTGTTGTTGAGCCGCTCCTGCAACTCCTTGACCGCGACGCCCTTGGCGCCGGCCAGCACCTTCTTGTGCGTTCCGAGCGCGGGGCTCATGGGAACTTGAGTGTTCCCCGGACCGACGACGACGGTGTCGGTACCACTGATGGTGACTGATGGCGCACGCGTCTTCAGCTGGGCGTGCGTGACGCCGACGACGATGCCGTCCTCCACCACGCCGGCAACAGCCTCGGCGATCAGCTTGCGCTGGAACGCCTTGGCGGCGGCGGTTGTCGCCGCGTCGAAGCGGCCGGTGATCGCGAGGCGGGCCACACCGCTGACGAGATTCAGCTGCTGCTGGATCACCCCCACGTCGTGCGAGGGCCCGTCGCCTTCCTTGAGCCGCTGGACCGCGAGACCGTTGACGAAATCGGAGACGACCCGATTCCCCACCTGCCGTTGCAGCCTCGCCAGCTCGTGTTCCGGCGCAGGCTGCTTCCTCCCAGCAACCGGTGCGGTTGCTCGGGAGTCATGGGCACGGCGCGCCCGGTCCGCCATACCCCGACGTTAGCCTCGCCGGCCCGGTCAGGTCGTGCCCGATGAGGCATCAAACTCTGCCCCGTTCCCCAGCCCCAGCCCACGCCCCCGCCCTCCGCCGGGTGGGGATCCGTCACGGGACCCGGGTGAGCCAGTCCTCGGTACCGAACTTGGTCTCCACCCGGCGTCGCGCCTCGGCGAGCGTCTCGTCGTCGATCGTGGCGTCGGCGAGGCCGTACCGGGCGGCGAAGGTGCCGACCAGTCGCTTGATCACCTCACCACGTTCCAGACCGGTCTGGCTGCGCAGCGGGTCGACTCGTTTGTTGGCGCTCGTGGTGCCCTTGTCCGACAACTTCTCGCGGCCGATCCGTAGCACCTGAAGCATTTTCGTGGCATCCATGTCGTAGGCCATCGTGACGTGATGCAGTACTGCGCCGCCCGCGAACCGCTTCTGCGCGGCACCCGCGATCTTGCCCGCCGGCGAGGTGATGTCGTTGATCGGCTGGTACGTCGCGGCGATGCCCAGCTCGTTCAGCGCGCCGACCACCCAGTCGTCGAGGAACGCGTACGAGTCGACGAACGACAGCCCCGAGACGAGCGACTCCGGTACGTAGAGCGAGTAGGTGATGGTGTTGCCGGGCTCGACGAACATCGCCCCGCCGCCGCTGATCCGCCGTACGACTGTCACGTCGTTCTTGGCGGCACCGCCCAGATCCACCTCGTTGGCGAGCGACTGGAAGCTCCCGATGATGACCGCGTTCGCGGCCCACTCCCAGATCCGCAACGTCGGCGCCCGCTCCCCCGACCCGACCTGCTCGGCCAGCACCTCGTCGAGCGCCATCTGCAACGCCGGCTCCCGCGGTACGTCGTGGACGAACTCCCACGCATGATCCGTCCACGCCGACGCGCCAGTCAGCGCACGCCGTACCGCGACAGCCACCGCCTCAGGCGAAAACCCGATCATCTCGACGCCATCGCCCAGCACGCCCCGCACCCGAGCCGCGATCTGCGCCACCGACGCCCCAACCGGCACTCCGGCCAGCGCAGCATCGATCAACGCCAGCGCATCATCCGGCTCGAGAAAGAAGTCCCCACTGATCCGACCCCGCCGCACCACCTCGTCGGCCACGTCGAGATCAGCCACAACCAACTTCCCACCAGGCACCTTGTATTCACCATGCATATCAACCCCAACCGCTGCCCCGGCACAGATGTTCCGGGGCAGCGACTCAGGACCTAAAGAACCTGAAGGGTCGGACTGTGCTGCTCCACGGCGCTCGTCTGAGAGCTGTTGTACCAAACCTTCCCGATAGAGGCATAAGCGCCCCGCGCACGGGGGATCCAGCAGTGCTGTGGGGCAGTGCCTCGCGTCGAATGGGCAGCGACCAGGAACGCGTCCTCATGCCCATCCACACAGGTCATGGCCGTACCGGACGAGTAGTAGTCCTCGTAGGTCAGCCAGGGGTTCCAGTCGAAGCTGCTCGAGTTGCCGAACTCGACGGTGAAAAACACGTGTCCGAGATCAACCCACGCACAGGTCTGCCAGTAGCGGGTGTGAGTGGAGTCCGCGTACGTGTATCCACTACACGTGTGCCCCCTTTGGCCCGGCCCCACCACCACAGAAGCCGTGGCTTCGTTGCCGGCACTGCCCGTCGCCGAGGCCGACGCCGCTCCGGACGATGCGACCAGTCCCGCGATCGCCAGCGGCATCACCATCAGGGCCGTAGCGGCTCTACGCAAGTTCTTCATGCCATCTCCTTGTACTCGGAAAGTAGACAGCTCGAAGCTATGAACCGATCACTGATCGCAACAGGTGTACTGCACTGCACGAACCTGCAAAACCCTTGTTTTGCAGGTTGTTGCAGGTGACACAGAGCCTGCTACTTGCCGATGGTGTTCAGTTCGGTGACGGCGTCGGTGGGGAGGATGAGGGTGGCCGCGGCGACGTTTTCGTGGAGGTGGGCGACGGAGGAGGTGCCCGGGATGAGGACCATGGTTGGGGAGCGCTGGAGGAGCCAGGCGAGGGCTACCTGTTGGGCGGTGGCACCGAGGCGGGTGGCGACGGTGGTGAGGGTGTCCGACTGGAGCGGGCTGAAGCCGCCGAGTGGGAAGAACGAGGCGTAGGCGATCCCCTCGGCCGCGCACCGGTCGACCAGCTCGTCATCGTTGCGCTGGGCAAGGTTGTAGAGGTTCTGCACGGTGACGACCGGGGCGATCTGCTGCGCCTCGGTGAGCTGCGCAGCAGAGACATTACTGAGACCGAGGTGCTTGATCAGACCCTCCTGCTGCAACTCGGCCAATGCGGTGAACTCCTTGGCGATCGAGATCTCGGTGGTCTCCTCGAGGCCAGGCGCGCGGAGGTTGACGACGTCGAGGGCGTCGAGCCCCAGGTGGTCGAGATTTTGCCGCACCTGCGCCTTCAGGTCCTCGGGATCGAGCGACGGGATCCAGCTCTTGTCGTCACCGCGCCGGGCACCGACCTTGGTGAAGATGTGCAGATCCGCGGCGTACGGGTGCAGCGCTTCCTTGATCAGCTCGTTGGTGACCACCGGGCCGTAGAAGTCGCTGGTGTCGATGTGGGTGATGCCGAGCTCGACGGCGGTTCGCAGTACGGCGATCGCCTCGTCGTGGTCCTTCGGCGGACCGAAGACGCCGGGGCCGGCCAACTGCATCGCGCCGTAGCCCATCCGGCTGATGGTCAGGTCGTCGGCGAGCTTCAGTGCGCCGCCGGGAAGATTCGTGGTCATCGCACACCTCTGAGAGAGAAAATTGACTAACTGGTTACCTAAATCGAGCGTACAACTGGCTAACCAGTTAGTCAATTGTTACTCTGGGCCCGAACGGATGAGGTGAGCTGATGGGTAAGGCCGACGTGACCAGGGAGCGGATCCTCGAGGCGGCGATGGCGGAGTTCTCCGCATACGGCGTGGCCGGCGCGCGCGTCGACCGGATCGCGAAGACGGCCGGGTGCAACAAGAACCTGATCTACGTCTACTTCGGGAACAAGGAGACGCTGTTCACCACCGTGCTCGACAAGCACCTCTCCCGGGTCTACGCCGAGATGGACCCCACCCCCGAGGATCTCCCGGGCAAGGCCGGGCGCGTCTTCGACTTCGCGATGGAGAACCGCGACCTGATGCGGCTGCTCGCCTGGTCCAACCTGGAGGAGCAGGCCACCGAGCCGGCCGCGCGCGCGATGGCGCAGGACTCGAAGGTGGCCGGCATCGCGGCGGCCCAGGCCGAGGGCAAGACGAACCCCGACTTCCCCGCGGATTTCCTGCTCACCGTCGTGATGACGCTGGCCACGGCCTACACCGCGGCGAATCCCTTCGGCCACTTCCCGGAAGAGACCGAGGACACCCAGGCCCTCCGCGAGCACATCGTCGAAGCCGTCCGCCTGATGACAAACCCGGCAAAGTAGACCCGCCTGGCCTCGGCGAGCCCCATACTCGATCGCCTGCTGTCCATGCCGGTCTGGGCCCTGCTCCCGGTCACCTGGATTCCTTGGACCGCCATCCTCTTCGCGGTGAACCTGGCCAGCGGCGACAGCCTGCTGCCGGCCTTCGAGCTCGCAGCGGTCGGTGGCGTCGTTCTGGCCGTCGCAACGACCCTCCCCCTCAAGTTCAGGTGGCGGGCAGAGCGGCGAGCGCTCGGCGAGGCGACGCAGACCGACCGGACGGCGGCGATCCGGGCGGCGCGTACCGGACCTGTTCCAGCGGACCCCGAAGTACGGGCAGGCGCCCTTCGGCTGGCGCAGACGGACCTTCAGCGGCCGCAGCGCTGGCGGCCGTGGATGGCAGTCGCCGGCCTGGTCTTCGTGGCGGGGCAGATCGGCCTCGCGTTCTCTTCGCCCTGGAGCCTTTCTCGTTCTGGTGCTCGTCGTCCCGTCGTTCGTCTTCTCGTTGTTCGTCTTCCCAAGCGCCCGCGCACCCGCATCGCCCTCCTGTCAGAACCACAGGAGCCTGTACTCCGTACTCAGTAACGCCTTGAACAGCCGACCGGCCGCAGAGGGGAAACCCCTTGTTGGGCCAACGTTCAGGTTGCGGGAAACCCCTCGCATCGGCAGATGATCATTGCATTCAGTGGCCGATCGACCTCATTCTGTGGAAACGCCGCCCCGCCCCAGTTGAGGAGATCGATGAAATTCCGCCCTCGCGCCGTCGTGCTCGCCACGCTGTCCGCGCTCGCTCTGACCGCCGCCGCTGCCAGTGGTGCCGTCGCCTCGATCGCGCCGGACAAGCAGCAACCGCCCGCACCGGCGCCAGCCCTCGCCGCCGCTACTACCGCGACTGATACGGACGGCGACTCGCTGCCAGATGCCTGGGAGACCGATGGCTACGACGCCAACGGTGACGGCGTCGTCGACGTCGACCTGCCCGCCCTCGGCGCGACGCCGAACAAGAAGGACCTGTTCGTCGAGATGGACTACATGAGCGGGCGACTGGCCTCGACGGCAGCGTTCGACCGGATCGTCCAGAGCTTCGCCAACGCGCCGATCAGCAACCCGGACGGCAGTACCGGGATCCGGATCCACCTCGACGGTGGGGCGGCGGCCGGCGCGGCGTACGACCTCGGCGGCGGCAACCAGGTGCCCTACGACAGCAACCTGTCCCCCGCCGAGTCGCAGACCGACGCGATCAAGAACGCCAACTTCGCCTCGGTCCGCAAGGCCGTCTTCCACTACATGCTCTGGGCCGACGACTACGACAACAGTTGCAGCAGCGGCAACGCCTTCGCCATCCCGAACGACACCTTCATCGTCACGATGGGCCCGAAGTGCCAGTGGACCGTCACCGAGAACATGAACGTGGGCACCTTCATCCACGAACTCGGGCACGACCTCGGCCTGACCCACGGTGGCACCGACAGCGTCAACTACAAGCCGAACTACCTCAGCGTGATGAACTACGCCTTCCAGTTCAATGGCGTACCGCGAACCAGCGGCGCCAGCTGGTTCAGCTACTCCACCTTCGCGCCGCCCGCGCTGAACGAGCGGAGCCTGAACGAGTCGGTCGGCCTGAACACCAGCCAGGCCTCGACCTGGAAGACGTCCTGGAAGTGCGCCAACGGCACCACCCGTACGTCGGGTGCGGCCAACGCCGGCATCGACTGGAACTGTGACGGCGACACCGCCGACACCACGTCCACCAGCATCAACGGCGACGGCAGCAAGTCGACCCTGACCGCCCAGAACAACTGGGCCAACATCCGCTTCGGCGGTGGCGACGTCGGCGGCGGCAGCCCGAAGCCGAAGACCGCCTCGCACGAACTCCACGAAATGACCAAGCAGGAGTACACCAAGCTCAGCAACCGCTAAGCGCTAGTTGCTGAAGGCCCCGACCACGTGAACCCGCCCCACCCGGTCGGGGCCTTCAGTCTTTCAGGACTAGCTGGTACGGCCGGGGCAGACGCCGTCCTTCGGCACTGTTTTCAGGATGGACTGGGCGCGATGGCGACCGAGGTTCCATTCGAGCCAGTCGTCGTCGCTCACGTCATGGCCTTTCAGCGCGCAGCCGGCCGCGTCGGCGGGGAGCTTGTTGAGGACCGGGACCGCATCGTCCGAAAGCCCTTGCAGGAAAGGCCAATCCACCTTACCGGTATCAGCGTACCGGTCCACGTTGTGCTGCGCGATCCAGGCATCCGGGTTGATCGCGCCCAGCAGGAACAGGAGACCGGCGCCGCTGAGCAACGCCGCGCGGGGCAGCCAGTTCGCGCGGAGCGTCAGACCCGCCACCATCACGCCGAGCACCAGCAGTCCGAGCCAGCCTTCGAACACGTCGACCAGAAGGCGGAGCTGGGTGAAGCCGTAGGCCTCCTGGTAGACGTGCATCCGGTAGAGGGCCGACGCAACGACGACCAGGGTCAGTACGCAAAGCAGGCCGAGTGATCCGCGCAACCAGGCCACGTCCGCGGCCGTAGTACGAGGTGCCTTGCGCGCGGCCGCCCAGACCACCAGCAGGGTGA
Source organism: Kribbella qitaiheensis (assembly GCF_014217565.1). Lineage (NCBI taxonomy): Bacteria > Bacillati > Actinomycetota > Actinomycetes > Propionibacteriales > Kribbellaceae > Kribbella > Kribbella qitaiheensis. The sequence goes on along the minus strand of NZ_CP043661.1, from coordinate 25,000 downwards.
GTGCGGTAGCTACCGTGAGCTGACCGAAGCCCTGATGGACGTACTCCGCGTAGGTCAGCCCGGTGATCCGCTTGAGGTAGGCATGGCCGCCGAAGCTTGCAGTGACCTGCGCAGCAAGGAAGACCACGAAGACCGCGACCACCAGCAGCACTGGTGCGAGCCACTCGTACCGCCGCGCGACGGGCCGCACCGTACCGGCTGCCGGCTCGACCTTCGGCGGGTTCAGCCCGAGGTACGTCGCGGCCAGCACTACGCCGCCGACCGCGACGGTGAGGAACGCCCGTAGTACGAACGAGTCGAACTCCAGGTCCGGGACGATCGCGCCCGCCCATTTGGCGAAGACCGCGTCGGCCGAGGCGAACAGCAGTCCGAAGACAAGGACCCCGAGGACCGACAACACGACTGTTCGCAGCGCCGCCGCACTTGCCTTCAGACCAGTGACAGCCTGCAGGGAGCGACCCAGCCACGGGAGCCCGCGGAGGCCGGCGAGCGGCCAGGCGATGCCGGCCAGAACGAATGCGGGCAGGGTGCGGCCGTTCACCAGTGCGGCCATGCAGACCGCACCACCGGCGAAGAGGCACAGAATCGCGATCCACTCGGCGTCCCTGACGGCAACGGTCGACGCCAGCAGCAGACAGAGCACGGCACAGGCCTGGGTGAAGCGGGACCGGCGGTTGACGCTGAAGCGCAGGATCACGCCGCCGGCCGCAACCAGGAGTACGAACGTGCCGATCCCGAGGTCGCGGAACGGAAGGATGATGCCGGCCAGCAGGCCGACCGCCAGGCAGTAGAGCACCGCGCGCACCTTCCCGGGCACGCGGGCATCGGGCCAGAAGCTGCCGAACAACATGTCCAGTCCCGACTCCGGCGCCCTGGCCACCGCAGCCGCGGCTGGTGGGGTCGGTGCGATCGGTGCCGTTGGTGGCGGACTATCGGCCGGCTTCGTCATCACTGGCTCCTGAACTTTCTTGTGGACGGGATGGTGCGGAAGTTCGACGCGGACCCGGGCACCCGTACTGCGCGGCTCGGGCTCGACGAAGTGGATGGTGCCGCCGTGCAGCTCGGTGACCCAGCGGGCGATCGCGAGACCGAGGCCGGTACCGCCACCGCCTTCGGCCTCGCCCAGCGTCCCGAACCGCTCGAAGACCCGGTCCCGATCGGCGATCGGAATCCCCGGCCCCTCGTCGGCGACCTCGAGCCGCCAGCCGGTCGCGTTCCCTTGGGCGGTGATTCGGACGACGGCGCCGGTAGGGCTGTGCCGGGACGCGTTGTCGAGCAGATTGGCCACCAACTGGTGGAGTCGTGCCAGGTCGGCCGGGACAGTCAGCCCCGGCGGCAGAACCCGTACGTCGTAGCCCACCTCTCGGCCGCTCACCTCCGCCTCAGCTACCGCGCGTTCCAGCAACTCCAGGACCGGCACCTGCGTGGTGGACAGCTGGGTCTCGCCTGCGTCCACCCGGGCAAGATCGAGCAGGTCGGAGGCGAGGGCGGTGAGCCGTTCGGCCTGGTCGAGCGCTGTCCGCAGGGTCACGGGGTCCGGCTCGGCTACTCCGTCGACAAGGTTCTCGAGTACTGCGCACAAGGCGGCGAGCGGCGTACGCAACTCATGGCTCACGTTCGCGACCAGTTCGCGGCGCTGGCGATCGACGGCGGCCAGGTCCTCGGCCATCCGGTTGAACGCCCGGGCCAGCTCACCCACCTCGTCGCTCGACGTGGCGGTGACCCGGCCGGAGTAGTCGCCGCGCGCCATCACCCGAGCGGCCGCGGTCATCTCGCGCAGCGGCGAAGTCATTCCGACGGCCAGCAACTGGGTCACGCCAAGGGCCAAAGCCACCGTGACCGGGACGCTGAGCCAGACCGGCACGCTGCCGGTGGCGCCGACCGCCGCCAGGACCGAGGCCACCGTGACGCTGATCGCGACGAGGAGGCCGAGCTTCACCTTGACCGAGCGGACCTGGTCCAGCACCGGGCTACTCATTCGGCGCCACCAACTCGAGGGCATAGCCGACGCCGTGAACTGTGCGGACCCGGTCCGCACCGATCTTGGCGCGCAGCGCCTTGACGTGACTGTCGACCGTGCGGGTCCCGGAGGCACCCGGCCAGCCCCAGACTTCGGCGTACAGGTTCTCCCTGGTCAGGACGACACCAGGGCTGGCTGCCAGGCAGAGCAGGAGATCGAACTCGGTCGGTGTCAGATGCACCTCGGTGTCGGCGACCCAGACCCGGCGCGAGGCCGGATCGATCCGCAGATCGCCCAGATCGCTGCTGGTGTGGGCGGCGAGCTCGGCCGCACGGTCGACCCGCCTCAGCAGCGCGGCGACCCTGGCCACCAGCTCACGCATCCGGAACGGCTTGGTGAGATAGTCGTCGGCCCCCACGCCCAGCCCCACCAGGATGTCCGCCTCGTCGTCCCGGGCTGTCAGCATCAGCACGGGGACGGGCCGGCCGGCCTGGATCCGCCGGCAGACCTCGTGGCCGTCGAAGCCGGGGAGCATCACGTCCAGCAGGACCAGATCCGGCGCGGTCTGTTCGAACATCGCGACCGCACCAGGCCCGTCCCACGCCTGCACCACGTCGTACCCCGAGCCCCGCAGGCGATCGGTGACCGCCTGGTTGATCACCGGCTCGTCCTCGACCACGAGGATCCTCCGGTCAACTTCGCTGACTCCCATGCTGCGAGCCTAGAAGCAGGTTTGCTCAGGAAGAGCGCACAACTCGTGAAGGTTCTGTGCAGGTCTCGCCAGCGTCAGGACGTGCCGCGGTCGCCGAGGGTTCGGCCGAAGGCTGCTAGGGGTTCGCGGCCTATGGGTTGGACGGGTTGGGGTAGTAGCGGCTTTCTTGGGGTCAGGCGGCGGGTTACCGGGGTGCCGGCCTTCACGAAGATCTTCTCGCCGGCGTGGAAGATGGCGAGGCTTGCGGTCGGGCCGTCGTGGACGTCGTACGTGACTTCGTCCGGGCTGATCTTGACGCGCAGCCGGACATCGCGCCAGCGGACGGTGAACGTCAGGCCGGTCAGTCCGCCAGGGAGGGCAGGGTCGAAGCAGGGCCCGGACTCGCGCTCCCGCAGACCGCCGAAGCCGGCGACCAGCGCCGTCCACGCACCCGCCAGCGAGGCCATGTGCAGACCGTCGGCGGTGTTGTTGTGCAGGTCGAGTAGATCGATCAGCGCGGCCTCGTACGCGTAGTCGTAGGCGAGATCCAGATGCCCGACCTCGGCAGCGGTCACCGCCTGCACGCAGGCCGACAGGGACGAGTCGCGAACGGTGATCCGCTCGTAGTAGTCGACGTTGCGGGCCTTCTGCTCCGCGGTGAATTCGTCGCCGCACCAGTACATCGCCAGCATCAGATCCGCCTGCTTGACGACCTGCTTGCGGTACAGCTCGAAGTACGGCGCGTGCAGGAGCAGCGGATACCGGCCCTTCCACGCCTCGAAGTCCCACTCCGCGTACCCGGTGAAGCCCTCCGACTGAGGATGCACCCCCAGTTCCTCGTCGTACGGGATGTACACCGCGGCAGCGGCATCACGCCAGGTGGCCTCCTCCTCCACCGACACCCCCAGCTTGCGGGCATCGTCGGGGAACCTGGCCGCCATCCTCGCCGCGGTCTTCAGATTGCGGGCGGCCATCAGGTTGGTGAAAACGTTGTCGTCGGCAACAGCGCTGTACTCGTCGGGGCCGGTGACGCCGGGCAGGTGCCACTTGCCGCGCCGGTCGTGGTGCCCGAGCGAGATCCACAGCCGGGCCGTCTCGGCCAGCAGTTCCAGGCCGCACTCCTGGATGAAGTCGTCGTCGCCGGTGGCCGCGTGATAGCGCTCGATCGCCGCGGCGATGTCGGCATCGAGATGGAAGGCGGCAGTACCGGCCGGCCAGTACCCGGAGCACTCCTGGCCCCGGATCGTCCGCCAGGGAAAGGCCGCGCCCTTCAGGCCGAGTTCCGCGGCCCGATCCTTCGCCAACTGCAGGGTGGAATGCCGCCAGCGCAGGGCGTCGGCGGTCGCGTCCGGCACGGTCAGCGTCAGGGTAGGCAACACGAAGCCCTCGGTGTCCCAGAACGTGTGCCCGTCGTACCCCGCGCCGGTCAGCCCCTTGGACGGGATGCCCCGCCGCTCGGCCCGGGCGCCGGCCTGCAGGACGTGGAACAACGCGAAGCGAACAGCCTGCTGCAGTTCGGGATTGCCCTCGACCTTCACATCGGCCGCGTCCCAGAAGTCGTCCAGGTAGTCCCGCTGCTGCTCGACCAACCCGTCCCAGCCGGAGAACTTGGCCGCTGCCAGTGCCGCCGAGACCTGGTCTGTCACCGCCGTCTCCGACCGCAGACCCGACCATCCGTAAGCGAGGAACTTCACCACCCGCAGGGTCTCCCCCGGCTTCAGCTCGCAGATGATCGTGTGGCGTCCCCAGTCCTCCCGTACGTCGACGTCCTGCTCCATCCGCGCCGAACACTCGACCAGGTGCGCCATTCCCGCGGCCATCAACAGCCCACTCGCCCGGGTCCGGTGCGCCAGGATGACTTCCTCGGCGTCGGAGTCCTGCGAGACGGCCTGCAACGGGCTCTCCAGGACGGCGGAGACGCGGGGATCGTCGGACAGCCGGGGCTGGGTCTCGTTCGCGACCAGTTCCGACTGCACCACCAGCCGGATCGGTTCGTCGACCGCCTCCACGACGTACTCGATGGCGGCGACCGCGCGCTGGGTCAACGAGACCAGCCGCTTGGACCGGACCTTGACCCGCTTGCCGGCCGGTGAGGTCCAGTCGACCTCGCGCCGCAACATCCCGGCACGGAAGTCGAGGCAGCGTTCGTGCGCGTTCACCACGCCGTACCGGACGTCGAGCGGCGAGTCGTCCACCAGCAGCCGGATCAGCTTGCCGTTGGTGACGTCGACCAGCGTCTGGCCCGACTCGGGATAGCCGTAGCCGGCTTCGGCGTACGGCAGCGGGCGTCGCTCGTAGAAGGAGTTGAGGTAGGTGCCGGGGATGCCGTACGGCTCGCCCTCGTCGAAGTTGCCGCGCAGCCCGATATGGCCGTTGGACAGCGCGAACAGGGACTCGGCCTGGGCCAGTTCGTCCAGCGGCAACTGCGTCTCCCGCAACTGCCACGGCTCGATCGGGCGCGTTCCACGATCGATCATCTGGCGTCCTCCGCCTGGTCGATCAAGTCGGCCAGGTCGGTGACCACCGTGTCAGCTCCGTGCTTCGTCAGCTCTTCGGCCTGCCCGACCCGGTCGACGCCGACGACGAATCCGAAGGCGCCGGCGCGACCCGCCTGGACACCGGCCAGGGCATCCTCGAAGACGGCGGCCTCGGACGGTTCGACGCCACACCACTTCGCCCCGGCCAGGAAGGTGTCCGGCGCCGGCTTGCCGTGCAGGTTCTCCTCGCGAATGGTCACCCCGTCGACCCGGTGCTCCACCAGCGGCGCCAGGCCGGTCACCTCCAGCACCTCACGGGTGTTCGCGCTCGACGACACAACGACTCGTCGGAGTCCCGCTGCCTTGGCCGCTTCCAGATAGCGCCTGGACCCCTCGAACACCTTGACGCCGTCGGTGTGGATGCGGCGCAGTACTGCTTCGTTCTTCTTGTTCCCGAGACCGTTGACGGTCTCACTGCCGGGCTTGTCGTCCGGCGTACCTTCGGGCAGCTCGATCCCGCGCGACGCCAGGAAGTCGCGGACGCCATCGGTCCGCGGCTTCCCGTCGACGTACTCGTCGTACTCCGCGTGCTTGTCGAACGGAACGAACTCGGTGCCTGCCTGGTCGGCGGCGGCCCGGAGATAGTCGTCGAACATCTCCTTCCAAGCTGCCGCGTGCACCGCCGCGGTATCGGTCAACACACCATCGAGATCGAAGAGGCAGGCGCGAACCTGCGCGGGCAGACCCAGCATTACTCGTCCTCTGCTCAGCGACATGATCGCTCTCACGGTAACCCCGAGGGACTAATACAAGGCCGGACCGCCGGGCCCGGGGGTGTCGTCAGCTCGGCCGGTAGCCGGGCAGTGTCAGAGCAGAGTGGACGGGCTCCTCCTCGCCGGTAGCGGCGAGGGTTCCTAGGAGGGCAAGGGCTTCTGCGCTGCTGGTGCCGGGCTCGGCGTGATAGACGATGAGCTCCTGTCCAGGAGTCGAACGTACGTCGAAGGCGTTGATCCGAAGGGTCAGGTCACCCGCCTCAGGGTGACGGAACCGTTTGCTCGCCAGTCGGGTGCCGCGAGCCTCGTGCCGTTCCCACATCGCAACGAAGTCGGCGCTTCGCCGGGACAGGTCCTCAACGACCTCGCGGATTCGCGGATCGTTGGGAGTCCGTCCCTGCAGCAGGCGAAAGCCCGCAACGGTGTAGCGCGCGACCTGCTCCCAATCGCGATAGAAGACTTGTGCGTCAGGATCGAGAAAGATCTTCTTCAGCAGGTTGGGGCCTTGTTTGAACCCGTCGAACAGCGCGCATGCCAGGCGATTACCGGCGAGGATGTCGTACGCCCGGCCGAGGACGATCGCGGGATTGTCAGGCCACATGTCCATCAACCGCAGCAGTTCGGGATCGACGCGCTCCGGGACGCTCACCCGGGTCGGTGTGGGGGTAAGGCCTGCCCGGCGATAGAGGTGTAGCCGAGCGTCGTCGTCGAGCTGCAGAACCTGGCTCAGCGCGTCGAGGACCTGGGCCGATGGACTCTTTTCGCGACCTTGCTCGAGACGGATGTAGTAGTCGACACTCATCCCGGCCGACATCGCCACCTCTTCGCGCCGCAGCCCAGGAACGCGGCGAACGCCGTACGTTGCCAGACCGGCGTCCGCAGGTGTCACCTGCGCGCGACGGGCCCGCGGGTATTCACCAAGTGGAGCAGTCGCCATGCCGCCATCGTAGGCATGCACAAGTACGTGAAGGGTGGGTGTGGCGCTCCCAGGCAGAACGCAGCCTTCTTCCGATCCGCCGTACGGACGATGGTCAGGGCATGACTCAAAACCAGCACACCATGACCTGGATGATCACTGGAGCCTCACGGGGTTTCGGAAAGGCGTTCACCAGCGCCGCACTCGGCCGCGGCGATCGCGTCGCCGCGGCCGCGCGGGATATCTCGGCACTCGCCGGCCTGACCGAGAAGTACCCGGACGCGATCTTGCCGATCACATTCGACGTCACTGATGCCGCCGCGGTCAGCGACGCCGTCCACACTGCGGAGGAGCACTTCGACGGACTCGATGTCGTCGTCAACAATGCGGGGTACGGCCATTTCGGCGCCTTGTCCGGCCGGGCCGGCCGCGTCTTGAACGCGATCAGCGACGAACTGCGGTTCCGGAGTGCCCGCGCCGACAGGTTCGGCTCGTACCCGAGTTCGTCCACCGCCGCCAGGATCCGCTTCAGCGTCTCCGGAGCGAGCCGCTCAGGGTTGTTGACCGCATTCTACACCGTCTGCGCCGATACTCCGGCCCGCTGGGCCACCTGCACCAACCGCATGATCGATCTCCTCGTGGACGGCTTACGTCACAGGCGAAACGCCACCGCCTGAAGGGCTGCGGCCACTGATCTCGTGGGTGCGTTCTTCGCGCAGAGTCCGCAGGTGAACCGCCGCCCAGGTCCGAAACGGCCGCCATGCCGCCGACACTTCCGCGAGGGTGCGGTCGGCGCCGTACCGGTAGGTGATCTCGTCGTCCAGGCGACGCTCGTTGTGCGGGACTGCATCGGGGGCATTTGCCCCGCGAAGGACGACCAACTCAGCAGCGAACGGCCCGAGGCCCTTTACTTCCTGTACTACGCGCACAGCCTGCTCGACCTCCATCGCGCGAAGGGCGTCACCGTCGAGCCGGCCGTCCAGCGCTGCTTCGGCAACGGCGTGCAGGTACTCGGTTTTGCGGCCGGGAAGATCCAGGTCGAGAGCGCGCAACTGGTCCGGGGCAGGAAACGCACCGCCCTGGCCATGAACACGAACCAGGTCATCGCGAAGTTTCGCGGCTTGCACGATCCGCAATCGCTGGGACAGCACGGCCCAGGCCGCGGCCTCGTACGGCGAATGGAACCCACACGGCCGCAGACCGGGCAGCCGTTCCTGGGCCTCCGCGATCACCTCGTCGCGGAGCCCGACCTCAGGCCAGCCGCGGCCGTCGATATCCAAGGACAGGAACCGGCAGGCCTGGGCAGCCGCCCGCTCAAGATCGCCATCACCGTCGACGACCATCCGCGCCGAGCTGCCCTCCTGGGTCACTCGCACCTCGACTCTGCTCCAGTCACCCTCGACCCGGAACACTGTCCACATCTCCCCCAGCTCCCGCTGCGACGGCAGTGTGGCGGGTGCAAACCCTTCCCAGAATCGCTTGCTCGTGGCAAGCGACCAAGGCCCGAGCACTTCAACGGTCACCTCATGAGGTGCCATCGCCGTCAGGCCTTGTCGTGGATGGTGATCGCGTAGCCGTCCGGGTCGGCGAAGACGAAGGTGCGGCCGAACGGACCGTCGAACGGGTCCGCGACGATCGGCACGCCGGCGTCGGCCAGCTGATCGTGCAGGGCTTGCGCGTCATCGGAGTGCAGCCACAGCGCGACCCCCAGGCCCGGGCGCGGAGCGGCGGCGTCCAGATCGACGCCAGGCAAGGACTCCCGCACCGCGAACGAGATCGGCTTGGTGTCGAACACCACCGCGCCGGGCGGGTTGGCCGACAGCCTGCGCAGGCCGAGGCGGGACTCGTAGAACTCGGCCGCACGGTCGAGGTCGCGCACCTGCAGAGCGAGAAAGTCCGGTCCGGTCACAGTCATGTCGTCCTCCAGTTGTATGTCAATGTGCTGACATCCGAAATGTATGTCAGGATGTTGACATGAGTCAAGGCGAACAGGTCGGCCCCCTGGACAAAGCGGTGGGTTACATGCTGAAACGAGCGGCTACCGCACTGCGCACCGCCATGGACACCGCCCTACGGCCACTTGACCTGACCGTGCCGCAGTACTCCTGCCTCGAAGTGCTTTCCCAGCAGGCCGGGCTGTCCAACGCGGAGCTGGCCCGGGCGGTGTTCGTCACCCGCCAGTCGATGAACCTGGTCCTCCGCGGGCTCCAGGATCGAGGCCTGATCACCCGCCCGGCGACCGCTCCCCACGGCCGCGCCCTGCCGAGCCAACTCACCTCCGCGGGCCGCAAACAACTCCGCGCCGCCAGCGCCGCAGTACGCGCCGTCGAACAGCGGATGCTCGCGCCGTTCTCCGCACCTCAGCAAGACCGCCTACTGAACGACCTCGTGGCTTGCATCGAGGCGCTGGACTAGCTCGCAGAGCCACAGCGCCGGGCTGCTCACAGCGGGCCTGGTGACTCGGCGTCGTGGGCGATGAGTTGTGGGCTGCCGGCACAGATCCGGGATGACGAACGAGACCCGCGGCAGCTTCGTGTAGTCGGTGGGGAACGAACTCAACCGGACGTTACTGGCCGCCGGCACGTTGTCGAAGTCGATCCATGGGCTGTGGTTGCGGGCGTAGCGACCGCTGGAGCACCCCCGTGTGGCTGTCCGACGGCATGGCCTCGGAGACCCCTTGAAGGAGAACCGTTCGCGATCAACTGCTGCCCGAGGTTCATGCTCTTACTCCTCTGTGAAATCAGGGCGGCATACCAGCGGGGTCGAGCACTACCGATGAACAAATAATGAACTCTATTGTTCATAATTCATCAATCATGAGCACTAACGCCCAGCAGATTGACACGTACCCGCCCCGAGGTCAATCCCCAACGGGCGGCGAGCGGCCGACTATTGACCCATGCGCTGACGGAGAGTAACAAGGGGATTGATGGCTCCGGGCTTCCCCGGAACGTCGGGGGGAATGCAGACCATGACCACGCCGATCGTTGATGTGCACTGCCACAACTTCAACGCCGATGACCTGCCGGTGCGCGGATTCGTGCAGCATGTCGCCTTGCACGACTCGGTGATCAGTCCAGCCGTCGCCGGTCTACTCGACGTCATCGTCCAGCAGGGCGCCCCGGGGTACGCCGAGGAGAAGCCCCGGCTCGACTCCCTGCTCGGCAGCAGCACCTTCGACGACGCACTGGAGGGGGTGCTGCCGGCTCCGCCCACCGTCGATCCCCTCGACCAGCTCGAGCGCGAGGTCGATGCGGAACTGGTCGAGCTGCAGGCCCGAAATCCGGAGCTGGCCTTCAGAGCCGCCCAGGATCTCGCCGCGGACGACGTGCGAGCGGCCGGCGACGAAGAAGGTCCGATCGACCTCGCCCGCGCACTACGCCGCGGAGTGAAGTGGGCCAAGCTGTTCACCAAGTCGCGGCTCGATCTGGCCGGCGTCCTCACGTCCACTTATCCGGACGTGGATCTGTTCTGCCCGATGCTGGTCGATCTGGGCGCAGCGCTCGGCGACAGCGCCAAGACGACGATCCGGCAGCAGGTCATCCTGCAGGAGAAGATCAGCCGGCTCAGCATGCTCGGCCTGCTGCCCTGGCGAACCGGTGCGCGGATCCATCCGTTCGTGGGGTTCGACCCACGTCACGAGGTCCGGGCGCGCCGGGCCCGGGACATCGAGACGCCGCTCGACGTCGCCAAGGATGCCGTCCACCGGTTCGGATTCGTCGGCGTGAAGGTCTATCCGCCGATGGGGTTCCGGCCGATCAACAACGTGCCGGTGGGCGATGTCAACGCCGCCGAAGCCGCCGAACTGAATGAGGTTCTCGCCGACCTCTACTCCTGGTGCGAGACCGAACAGGTGCCGATCACCGCGCACTGCAACAACTCCCAGTACGCGAGTACGGCGTACGAGCAAGCGGGTCTCGCCGGACCGGGCGGCTGGATCGAGGCGCTGGAGAAGTACGAGGGCCTCCATCTCAATCTCGGCCACTTCGGCGGCGCCAATCCGGCCGAGCAGCAGAGCGCGTGGATCTACCAGATCGCGGCGGCCGCCACCCGGTTCGACTTCCTCTTCGCCGATACCGGCAATCACAAGATCTACGACAAAGGGATCTCGCAGCCCTATCTCAATCGGCTGCAGAAGATGTTCTCCGACAACACCACCAGGACCATGCAGCGGCGCCTGATGTACGGGACCGATTGGTTCATGCTGGCCATCTACCCCGACTGGGAGAAGTTCCTGTCGACCTATCGCGACCTGTACCGGGCGAAGTTCGACGCGGCGGCGACCGACGCGTTCCTGGGCGGGAACGCGCTGCGCTTCCTGGGATTCGGCGATCCCACCAACAAGAACAACCGCCGGCTCTGGCAGCGGTACCAGACCTACGCGCCGAACCAGTTGCCCGACTGGCTCGCCGAGCCCACCCCCGAGACGGTCTGAGATCGGCCACGGGGAGGCCTGCAGATGTGGACCGAGACGGACCTGATCGAGATCATCCACGAGTTCCCCGCTGTCGCGAACGAGGCACTGCACGCGATCCAGCAGGGCGACGGTAAGCCGCCGGACCTCGACTCCTTCAACGCCGCTGCAGCCGTCCTGAACACGGACGCCGCGGAGCTCTGCGTCAACCTGCTCCAGTCGACCGGCTTCAGCGACGCGTTCGTCCAGGCCCTGCTCGCCCGTGGCATCGAGGTCGACACCGACGTACCCGAGAACGCCCGGATCAACTTGGCCGGGATGGCCGACTTCCTGCAACGGGCCAGGACCTTCCGCTGCCGGGTCGAGGTCGACGACACGTTCAGGGGAACCGGGTGCCTGGTCGGTCCCGGCCTCGTACTCACGGCCTGGCACGTCGTCCGGGTACAGGGTCCGGGGGTCGAGCAGAATCCGGAGCCGAAGGTGACCGTCGTACTGGCCGACGGCAGCAAGCATCCGGCCGGTGTGCCACCGTCGTACGCGTCTCCTTGTGGAGACAGAGAATGGATCAACGAAGCGCCCCACGCGGATTCCGACGTCCTGGACCGGCACGATGTCGCCCTGCTGGCGCTGCGAACTCCGGCGGCACGTCACCTGGGTTTCGCGCATCTGCCGCCGGTCCCCCCGGCCGTGGTCTCGAGGTCGAAGCTGTATCTGCTCGACTTCCCCAAAGGCCAGGACGAACAACTGGGTGAGGGGACCACCTGGAAGATTCGCAAGGTCACCGCGCGGATGCGTCATGACATCGAGACGGCCGAAGGGTCGTCCGGAGGCGCCTGCTTCAACAGCCGCTTCGAGCTGTTCGGACTGCACCAGGGCCGGCAGCAACGCGGCCCTGGACGGAACGGCGGCAAGCTCGACGACGGGCGACTCGTTCCGCTGTCGCTGTTCGCCGCCGACGTCGCCGAGCTGATCGGCAAAGACATCGCTCCGCTGGAGCTCTGGCACCTCGACGGCGAGAACTCGCAACTGGTGATCGGCCGCGATCTCTTCGTTTCGGCCGTCGCGGCGGCCGGTCAGGACGACAGCCGAGTGCGCGGAGTCCGGGTGAAGCGGCGCAATGTCAGCAGTGGCGACGAAACCGGCCTGGGTTTCTCCTACCGGATCCTCAACGAGTTGCTGCTGCGGCGAGGAGGAGAGCATCTCGCCGTACGGATTCCTCTCGACGAGCCCGTGTCCGACCTGGTCTCCGACATCTTCCAGCGAGTCCAGTCGGCCGGCGTCGCGATGAACGCCATCCCGTCGCCAGGCGGCGTCGATCCCGGCCAAGCCGCTGCCGAAGCCGCCGCGCGCGACCAGGCGAACCGGCTCGCGGCCGCGGTGAACGAGGCGGCCACGAAGACGGGCCGTACGGTCTGGTTCTTCGTCGACAATCCGTCGGTGCCGCTCTCGGAGCCGGCCCGGCTCCACCTGGAAGGCTTCGTCGCCTCCTGTCTGGTCCAGCCCCGGATCCGGCTCGTCATCGCCGGCCTGGAAACCCTCCCGCTGGCAGGACTCGAGTTCTCCGGCCCGGACGCGGCCCGAGCCGATGGTCCCCCGGCGGACGGCGGTTCGGGACCACCGGGACTGGTGGTCGACTACGTCGGTGGCTTCACCCGGCAGGACGTCCTCAACTGCCTGACCCGAGCCGCGGAGAGCCTCGCCGGCCAGGCTGATCAGCAGAGCATCGAAGCGATGACCCAGGTGGCACTGGTCGGATCGGAGAAGTTCAACGGCGTTTACCGCGACGCGACGCTCAGCACTGTCGTCACGCGGCTTCAGCCCTACCTGCAGGTGCTTCGCGAGAGCGCAGGGACCACGATATGACCGCGTACGACGCCGGCTCGACCCAGGCCATGGCCCAACCCGACGGGCAGGACCAGTCCATCGTCACCGCCGGGGTCGACCAGGCCCGCCAGTACGCCGCCTTGTCCGGACCCTTCGAACCGGCACAGGCGCTGCGGAGCATCGACCAGGTGACCAGCGTCGATCCGGCGCAGCTCACCGCCATCGCGGCCGGCCTCTCGCGGACCTGTGACAGGTCCATGGCTGCCGGCGGCGACCACTGGCTGATGCGCGGCGCCGAACGCCGCCGAACCCTCGACGCACTGGCAAGCTCCAACCAGTTGCCGGCGGCAATCGCGCAGCGAAGGGACAGCGCGGAAGATCAACCCACCAAGGATCTCCTGAATGCCATCGCCGCCGAGGAGATCTTCACCGCGGACGCTGTTTCGGCGGTGGTCAGCGCTGCCACCGACCGGGGCACGCTGGAGCGGCTGGTAGTCGGTCTCGGCCGAGCCGGGTCGCTGGCGCCGCAGTACGGGCAACTGCCTGCGATCAAGGCAGCGCTCACCCATCTGGACTTTGTCGCGGCCGCTCGAACCGTGGAGAGCCACGGATTCTTCGGGCGGGAGGAGGAGCTACAGCGGATCATCGCGTGGCTCGACACCGAGTCCACCGGCAGACCGGCCAGCGCGCTCTACATCGAGGGCCTTCCCGGCGTTGGCAAGACGACCCTGGTCGAACAGGTCGCGGCCCGGCTGCTCGGCCAGGGAGACGATTGGGTCGTGGTTCGGTTCGACTTCGACCGGGCCGGGCTCGACGTCCAGGACACGGTGGGCCTGACCCTCGAACTGGCCCGTCAGGTGTCCGCCCAGGTGCCCGGGGCCGAACAGCCGATCCAGCAGGCCAGGTCGAAGGCTGCCAGCACTTTGCCCGGCGCCGCGAGTCTCAAGGGCGACAGTCCGGAACTGGTCCCGGAGGATCTGGGCCTGGCCCTGGCGAATGCTCTCGCCAGTCCGCCGCGGCGTATCTTCCTGGTTCTCGACACCTTGGAAGTACTGCGTGGCCGCGGCGAGACGCACCCTGGCCGCCTCTTCGACTGGCTCGATCAACTCGCCTCCGTGACCCGGGTGACGATCGCGGTGGTCGGTGCCGGCCGCGGCAACGCGCTGGACAGTACACAGGCCCGCATCGGCGAACATCTCCCCCTACGTGGACTGGCCGACTCCGGGGCCGACCGGCTGCTGGAGAGCCTCGACGTCGACCCTGGTTCGTTTGAGCTGATCCGATCGATCGCGGGCGGTAACCCGTTGGCGCTACGGCTGGCGGCCAAGTTCACCAACGAGCATGGCGCCGGTGAGTTGGCGAAAGCCGGTAAGCGCGGCGAGGTGGCGCTGGCGTCCTTGTACCGCTTCATCCTCTCGCGCATCGACGATCCCGACCTGAAGATGCTCGCGAATCCAGGGCTGGTCGTACGACGGATCAACGCCGACGTGATCCGCGAGGTCGTCGGACCACAGGTCGGCCTGGGCAAGCTCAGCCCGGCGCGCGCCGAGGAACTCCTTCAGGCGCTGGCGACCCAGCACTGGCTGGTCGAGCCCGATCCACTCGCCATCGGCTTCTTGCGGCATCGATCGGACATGCGGGCTGTGCTGCTGCCGCTCCTGTACGAGTCGGCTCCGGCGAAGTCCGCGCGGATCGACCGGGCGGCAGCGAAATGGTTCGCCGCACGGACCGAGCCATGGTGTCAGATCGAGGCGGCCTACCACCGTCTTCAATTGATGCGTCGGGAGTCGGCGGTCCCGTTGATCGCGCCTGCGGTGCTGGCGCAGCTCGACCTCATCACGATCAGCGAGTTGCCTGCGACAGCCCAGGACGTCGTCCATCGATCCCAAGGCGATCGGTCCACCAGCTACCGCGGTGATCGGGTCGTGCCCGGGACCGCACTGGATCCGTACGCGACCCGCGAACTGCGGTCGATGAACGATCGATCGGACTGGCTCGAAGGGAACTACATCTACGATCGCACCTTTGCCGGCGCCGTCTTCGACCCGAACGGTCCGGACGCGGACGCGGCGCTCACGTTCCTGTGGCGCTCCGGCCGATGGTCGGATGCCAGGGCCTTGCTCAAGGAACAAGACGGTTGGTACCGCCCCCAACTGCGCGAACAGCTGGACAAGGATCAGCTGAACGCCGTCTGCAGGGTGGAGCTGGCCGCTGAGTTCGACTTCGACGGTGCTGTCCGGGTGTTCGGAGACCAGCCCGGTATCGGACAGCGCGTCGCCGCTCTGGTGATGGAACCTTCGCTGTCCGGCCTCGCCGGCGCCGCATTGCGATTCGCCATCCACAGTGCCGCCGTACCGGTCAAGTCGCAACGGAAGTTCGACGGGGCCGGGCAAGCCATCGACTACTGGAGGTCCACCGACCGCTCCGAGTTCGGCAGCGGCGAGGGCTGGGAGCGCATCACTGCCCGGATCGGCCCCATCGATAGGCACGCGGCCGACCCTTCGACGCTCGCGGCCAGGGCTTTGGCTGTAGTCACCCCGTTCGCCGAACTGGTGGGCACGATGAGGCAACTGCCGGCGCACCAGTACCTCGTCGACTACGCCGCCGCAGTACGGGAACGCCTGAACGAGCTGGGAAACCTTGCCCCGCTGGGCTCTCCCCCATGGCGCGACTATGTGGACACCGCGCCTACGCTTTCGCTGCAGAGTTTGACCGATCTCGGGCTGCTCGCGGAGCTGATCGGTGCGGCGGCGTGCTTGCGGGGCGATCGCGATCTCAATCTGGTGGCGCGCTGCGCAGAACGCTGGCGTCGTACGACGGCGGGCTCTTGGTCCTACGGAAGCGGGGCGACGCCACCCGAGTGGGATCGCCCGATCGATGTCACGATCGCCGATCGGATCGCGGCGCTGGCCGCCGAACCCAACCCGATCGACCGCGCCGTCTCGCAACTGGAAGCGTGGCACGACGGCGATGTACTGGGTCTGCTGCGTAAGCGGGCTCCGGCAACCATTGACGCAGCGACTCGCGCGGCGGCAGACGGGACCGCGGTTGACGCCGCAGCCGTCCTGCTCGCGCGGAACGTTCCCAGCGCGTTCGTGCCCGGGATCGCGCTGCTCGTCGTCCCCAGTGGGCGACCCCTTCGACTCCCCCAGCGCAGCATGCAGGTCTCCGGAGAAAGGCCACGGCCATGACCAACGGGAACGAAGAACAGCGACTGCAGGATGCTCAGGCCAGGCTGGACAACGCACCGGAGCTGAGGGCCGAGATCGACAAGGCGATCGCGGACGGCCGGCTCCCGGCAGCTGTAGTACCGGCTCGGGCCGCTGACGAGATGGACAAGGGCAGCCCGCTCGAGAGCGCGGTCAGTATCGACGCATTGGAGGCGATAGTCAGGCGGATCGGCCGGCCGCCTCTCGTCGTCGAGAACGACCAGATCACGTTGGAGCCGTTGCCCGAGTTCGCCGCCGGCACCGACGCCCTCATCAAGGGCGTCGAGCCGAATGTCTTGTCTGTCGGGCGGGTGGAGTTCGTCAACCACTCGATGGCCTGGGGCGGCACGGGTTGGGTCATCGAAGAGAAGGACGCGAAGACGCGCGTCATCGCGACCAACCGGCATGTGGCCAAGGAGGTTGCCACGCGTGCTGCCGATGGTCGCGGAGTCTTCCTGCGCTCGCCGGTCAGCGGGCTGCGGTTGGGAGCCGAGATCGACTTCAAGGAGGAGGTCAACTCCAACCCCGGCGACGCGAGGCCGATCCAGGTCACGGAGATCATCTACCTGGCCGACGACGCCTCCGCCGACGTCGCGCTGCTTCGTATCACGGGTGACGATCTGCCCTCCGCGCTGCAACTCGCGGATTCCGAGGCGCAGACAGGTCTGCGGGTCGCACTGATCGGCTACCCGGCGTACGACCCTCGCAACAACCGCGAGGACCAAGCCCGCTACTTCAAGGACCTGTACGAGGTGAAGCGGTTCGCACCCGGTTTCGTCATGCAGGCACTCGGTGGCCAGAAGGCGCTCACCCATGACTGCACAAGTCTCGGCGGGAACTCCGGCTCTCCGCTGATCAGCCTCGAGGACGGCAAGGTGGTCGGCCTGCACTACTCCGGCCTGTACGGCGTGGCCAACAGCGCCGTCGGCGTTGAGACCCTGCGGAAGCTGGTCGCCGGTGAGCGGCCATTGATGGTTGCGGGAGCTCAGCCGGCCGAGCGGCTCCGCACCGAGTCGACCCGGGACGGCTCGCATCCGGTTGCCTTCTTCACCGACCGGAAGGGCTACGATCCGGCCTTCCTCGGCAAGAAGTTCAGCGCTCCCTGGCCGGGCATCGCCGCCGCCCTGGAGCAATCGCTCGCCCGTCCGAGCGACGAGACGAAGCGGCAGCCTTTCGAGCTGAGATACACGCACTTCGGAGTCAAGTACCACCAGGGCCGCAAGCAGCCATTGATGACCGCGGTCAACATCAACGGCGAGCACCCGGTGAAGATCAAGCGGACCGGCGACAAGTGGTTCGCCGACGAGCGGATCCCGATCGAGGACCAACTCGGCCAGGACGACTACGACGATCCCGAGATCGATCGTGGCCACCTGGTGCGCCGGGAAGATCCGAACTGGGACACCGCCGCGACCGGCATCGGCAACGTGACCGAGCTGGCGACGCTGGCGAACTTCGACACGTTCCACTACACCAACGCCGCCCTTCAGCACTCGCGGCTGAACCAGGGCAAGCAGCTCTGGCAGGGCTTGGAGAACTACATCCTCGACAGCGCACGGACCGAGGGCTTCAGGGCATGTGTCTTCACCGGCCCGATCTTCCGCGAAGACGACCCCCAGCTCACGAGCGGTCTCGCCGTCCCGCAGGAGTTCTGGAAGCTGGTCGTGATGCTCGCGGCCGGCGGCGAGAAGCTGCACGCGACTGCCTACCTGCTCAGCCAGGGCGACCTCATCCGCGAACTGCTGGAGAAGCGCTCCCGCGTAGAAGCAGTCGAGGGCTTCGTCCTCGGCCCCTATCGAACCTTCCAGATCTCCGTCACCGATCTCGCCGACGCAACCGGCCTCGACCTGACCGCCTACGCGTCAGCAGACCCCTTGGCCGGCCCCCACACAGAATCCATCGCCACCCGAGAACCTGTCTTCCTCCCCCTGGAATCCCTCGACCACATCATCACCTAGTGCCCCGAGTCCGAAGTTGTTTGACAGTGGGCGCCGGTCCACGTCAAAGAACTTCGGACTCGGGGCACTAGGCCTTGACTAGCCACCCGCACCCTTCAGGCTTGGAACCGGAGCAGTCACAGCGGCTTCGTAGGTCTCGGTCGGTAGTGTCGAGGGGCTTGGGCCTCTGGCGTCCGGAGTTGCCTTGGCGGATTCGCGGGCCAGCAGGCCCTTGCCCAGGGCCCCGATCGTGGCGAGGAACGCCACGTTGAACGCCGTCTTGAAGTCGAACGTCAGGATGTCGAGGACGCCGGCGGCGGCGATCGAGGCCGCAAACGAGCTGACGAACGTTTTCAGCAGGCGTACGAGCGCATCGGGCCAGAAGCTGAGATTCGTTAATCCGGCCAGGTATTGCACCACCGTGAGAACGAAGGACGACACCGCGCCGCCGATGGCGATCGTCCCCGCGTACTTCCACGGCAGGTCGGCGGCAGAGGCCGCCATACCGCCCGCGAGTAACGTCGCGAAGAACAGTTGCCCGGCGGACCAACCCATCCGTTCCAGGAAATCCAGCGCGACGTCGCGCCACCTTGATCGGCTCATTCCAATTCCCCCCTAGGAAAAGTGCGGCTAGGCACAGGATCACCGCACCGACCGCAAAGAACAATAGCGCCGCTGCGAAGCCACCTTCACCCAGCCGGGGGGGGCTACCAGGTGAAGGTGGCCCACTTCCCACCGTACGCGCCATCCAGCGGCGGCCGGACGTTGGCGACCCGGGCAGTGGTACCGCGCACCAGGTGAAGCCAGTCGTCGGCCGTGTTGAGCGGCACGAAGTTGGCCGAGCTGGTCTCGTCGATCACCAGCCCGTAGATCCACAGCACCAAATAGATGATGCCGCCACCGATCAGGTAGGCCCGGGCGCCTTGGACAGTACGGGCCAGGGCCGGGGCCGCCACTCCGAACAGCAGGTGGACGATGTTGTGCAGCACGGACACCTGGAAAATACCCAGCAATTTCGCCATCGGATGGTGCCCGCCGAACGAAAGCAGGTCGTAGTCGGTGGTGATCCCGGGAATGAAGCCGCGCACACCGACAGCCAGGAATACCACTCCGACGGCAGTTGCCGCCTTCTGGATGGGGTCGCGGTCATGGCACCCCGATTCATGTCAGCCACGGTCCTACCTTTCTGAAAGCCGATGCAGAACCGGCCAGGGGATGAAGTGCGCCTTCGGTATCCCCCGAAAACCGCCGCAATCCCGGTTCCGGCGGAATTCCTCGGTCAACGCGACCGATAGGTCAGGTCGGCGAGCCGAGGGCGAACAGGATGATCATCGGCACCGTGGCGATCACGCTCGCCGCCATGGCGATCTCCCAGTGGTACTACAGTGGCAGCGCGATCCGCCGGAACAGTCCGAAGTAACCACAGCCGTCGACCCGCGCGGCTTCGAACAACTCCCGGGGACGCCCAGGAGGAACTGCCCGGCGCCGTCGTCCAGACCTCCACATAGTTCTGTGGCTGGAAGATCTCCGGGATCGGCCGGTTGTCGAACACCTGGGCCTTCGGTTTCAGCGAGGCGCTGACCAGCCACAGCAGTGGATAACAGCAGGCGAAGGTGGCCACCGTGAGCCCGAGATAGAACGAGATCCGCCGCCATCCGGCCCGACGGGGACGGTCGGGCGCGTCGCCGTCGGTGGTTCGGCGATCCTCTCGACCGCCTGCACGTGAACCATTGCCGAGTCGACCATCATCGCTCACTCTCGCCCTCGTAGTACACGTAGCGCTTGCCGATCCGCGGTTGGATCACCGTGATCACGAGGATGATCAGGAACAGCAGCCATGCCATCGCGGAGGCGTAGCCCATCTTGAAGAACTGGAAGGCGTTCTGGAACAGGTAGACCATGTAGACAAGCGATTCTTCCGACGCGGTCGCCTTCAGCTGCGGCCCGTAGAACATCGTGTAGGCCTGGTCGAACATCTGCAGGGCGGCGATCGTGTGCGTGATGATCGTGAAGACAAGGCGCCCGAGATCATCGGCGATGGTTTCAGCCAGCCCGGATCCGTGGTCCAGTTCGGTCCCTGGATACCGACCCCAGTAGGCCGCGCTGACCGTTGAGCAGCAGCAGGAACATCGCGCTGGCCGCCACCGCGGGGGTCATCACCGGCAGGTAGAAGGAGGTCCGGAAGAACCCGGCCGCGCGGCCCACCCGGCAAAGCATCATCGCCAGCGCCAGCGCCACGACGGTCCCGGTCGGTACGAAGATCAACGCGTAGACGTTCTGCGCTTGGTCCAGTGCCGCTTGCGGAGCGACCTGGCCGGCCAACGACTTCGTCACGGCGCTCTTCCAGGCGGCATCGATCTCGGATCCGGCGCCGACGGGTTCAGCGCCTTCCCCACGTCGAGGCTCTGGTAGTAGTTGTTGATCGCCTCGTCGAAACCGGCGTCGCCACTGGGTTTGAGGTACTTGGCCTTGATCTGCTCGTCGGCGATTGTTGCCGGTGAACAGGCCGGTGAAGAAGGTGCCCTTCTGCTGGACCGTCCGCATCCGCGCCGCGGCCGCCTTGTTCCAGGTGTCCACGGTGGTCAGGGTCTTGGCCCACTGACACCCGGCGCCGGCGTTCTTGGCACCCTTCGGAATCACCCAGGCCTGCGGGGCGTGCCAGTACCCGGCGATGACCCACACATGCGCGATGAGTGGCGGGGCTCTCCGATCTCCGGTGTTTCCCGGCCGCGGGCGAATAGATGAACGGCCGCGGGGAACCGTTCGCACCGCGTCCGCATCCGCGGTAGCAGTTGGTGGACAGCGCAGAGGGTGATGACGAAGATCCACGTCGCTCGAGGATGTCGGGATCGGTGATTGAAGGACCGCTAGCGGGGTACCGGAGTGTTCCGTTGGCGCACTGGTTACGAAGAAGCCTGAGAGACTGCCTGCGGCTTTGAGCACGAACAGGCGATCACGCCATGAGCCAGTCAGATTCACTCAGGTCGAGCGAACCGCGGCCCGCCGGGGTTTCTCTCCCACCGAATCTCTTTCTCGCCCGCAAGGATGCCGCCTGCCTGGAACAGGCCAGGTGCGTCCTGGTGGAGTGTTTCGGGTTGAACCTAGGCCAGGCCGACAAGCTTCTGCAGAATTTGGCCCGCCGCTGCAACAGGTCCATGCAAAGAGTGTCGGCGGTCCTTATCCATCAGGTCTGGGCCGGTGACGAAGCCGCTTGGGACCACTCGGTCGCCCGCGTTGTGGAGGATGCGCTACGCGACCTTCCGGACGCGATCGTCCGCTCCGCCGGTGCCGAGGGCAACTGTCCGCAGATCGCCGCCGGCTGAACAAAGCGAGCAGATGACCAAGCCGTCAGGCCACCCCGGCACGGGAGTGGGACAAGAGACTCGATGCTGGATGTGCCCGTGATCGATCGACGGCCGGTCCAACGATCCAGCGGTTCTCCGGTCTCCGGCCGACCGGAAACCGGAGCGCCGCCCGACGCCGAGGTGCTGCGATCGCTGTTCTCGAGCACGGTCCCCGGGACCGTAGGGTTCGAGGAGGAACTCCTGCTGGTGCACCGCGGGACCTGGCTGCCCGCCGCCGAAGCCGCCGCGCTGATAGCAGACATCGGCGATCCGCGAGTGAAGCCGGAACTGCTGGCTGGTCAGATCGAGATCGCCACGTCCGTTCACAAAACCGTGGCGGGTGCCGTCGACGAGCTGCGCTCGTGCCGCGAACTGCTGGCCGCCGGCTGTGGTTCCGATCTGGCGGTGATCGCCGCACCCGTCCACCCACTCGTCGACGGACTTAACGCGTTGTCTCCCACGGGCAGGGCCGCCAGGCTCAGGGCCCGGTACGGCGAAGTCATCGGCCGGCAGTTGGTCTCCTCGCTGCAGGTGCATCTGGCCTTCGGCGACGCCGACTGCACGCTGAGCGTCTACCACGCATTGCGGGACCTTCTCCCGGAATTGGCAGCGCTCGCGGGCGCCGCTCCCTTCGCCGGCGGACGAGACACGGGTCTGTGCTCCGTACGACCGGTGATCGCCTCCGAGCTGCCCCGCCAGGGAGTGCCCCCGATCATCAACTCCTGGGAGGAGTTCGCCACGGACCTCGCCTGGGGCGCTTCCGTGATGGGCAGCTCGGAATGGTGGTGGGAGCTCCGGCCGCACCTGCGCTACGGCACTCTCGAACTGCGGGTCCTCGACGTACAGGCGACCACAGGTCTGACCAGCGCGATCGCCCGGTTCGTCTACGCGCTCGCTGCGAGACTGGCCGAGCTCCATCGGCTAGGTACGCTTCAATCGCCGGCGCCGACCTGGCGGATCGCGGAGAACCGATGGGCCGCGCTTCGCGACGGCGTCCGTGGCGAGCTGCTGGACCTTCGTACCGGTGAGTCCCGGCCGACCCGCCGCTGCCTGCACGATCTCATCGACGCCGCCGAGCCTTTCGCGCCGGGCGGCCTGGACGACGTACGGGCGGTGGTCGACAAGCCACCGGTCGACCACCTCCGGACGCTCGGCCCGAAGGGCGTCGTCCCGTGGCTCGCGGAGGTGTTCACCGCATGAAGCTGCGCACCCTTCCAGGCGTCTTCGCTCCTCTCTCAGACTCGTGGATGCCGGCCGACGCCATTCGCCAGGAGTGGTCATCCGGGCCGGCGCTCCCCGCTGAGGGCCGGCCCGGTCCGGCCTGGGCGCATGATGGCGGTATGGATGACGCCGCACGGCGTGGTGCTCAGATTGAGCCGCCCATGGAGTCCGGCCTGGCGACGAGCGGTGGGCAGACGGCTGCCGAGTTCGCTCGTCTGGCGGTCGAGTTGCGTGACGCCGGCGGCGTCGAGGAGACCGTGGATGCGGTCGTGCAGTTCGCTCTGCAAGCGCTGAACTGCAGCTACGCCGCTAGCCGCGCCGCTCGGTTCCGGTGCCATCGGCACCCAGTCCGCTCGCACTGAACGTGACCGAAGGAAGGAGTAGCGTTGGCGGGACAACGGGATGTGTGAGTGGATTGCCACTACGGGGATCGCTTGCCGGAGGTGGAGATCGGCATGACCGAGCGAGTGGCGATTCTGGCGCGGCTGGCCCGGCTCGCTGCGGCCAGCGACCGGAACCGGCATCTGGCCGAACGGCTGGCCGAGGCGTGCCGGCTGATCCTGGGTGCCGACGGCGCCTCGATCTGCGTCTACAACGACTCCCCCAGCCGGCTGATGCTGGCCGCGACCGACGAGACCGCGAAGCGGCTGGAAGACCTGCAGGACGTACTGGGCGAGGGTCCCTGCATGGACGCATTCCACACCGGGCAGCCGGTAGTGGCGCGACTCGGCGCGGCAGCGGACCACCTGCGCTGGTCCGAGTTCACCCGGTCTGCCCGCCAGGTCGTCGGCGAAGACATCTCGATCCGCTGCTTCGCCATGCACCCGGGCCGGCCAGACCTTCGGCACGTTGAGCTTGTACTTGCGAGGCGCCACCGAAGTCGCCGAGGCGGACGACACCGCACAGTTCCTGGCCAACTCGGTAGGGGTGGCGCTGCTGCGCGACCCAAGCCAAGGCGACGGTGTCGAAGGTGCGGGCGCGTGGTCGTCGCGATCCCGGATCCATCAGGCAACCGGCATGGTCATTGCCCAACTCCGGCTCAGCGCGGACGACGCGCTGGCGATCCTGCGCGCGCACGCCTACGCCAATGACACCAATCTGGCCGATATCGCCGATCAGGTCGTTGGCCGTCGCCTCCACTTCCTCGAGGGAGACTCATGACATCGCAGTACGACCAGGGCGCGGCGGGTACCGGCGCGATGCAGGCACGCGCGGTCCGCGAACTTGCCGCCGCCGCGACCACCCTGACGGTCGAACACGATGTCGTCGGCGTGACCACCTCGCTGTTGGCCGGCTGCACTCGCGCTGTCGGCGCGGCCGCGGGCGGCCTGGTGCTGGCGCGACCCGACGATGAGAAGCTCGAACTGCTGGCCTCGACCAGCCACCGGGCCCACGAGCTCGAGCTGTACCAGCTGCAGATCGACGACGGGCCCTGCGTCGAAGCAGTACGCACCGGGCAGCAAGTCGCCGCGACAGGTGTCGATGAGATCGGTGCCCGTTGGCCGAAACTCCTGGACGCGTTCGAGGCCGCCGGGTTCGCCGCTGCGCGGGCCTATCCGCTGCTGTGGCACGATCACGCCCTGGGCGCCCTCAACCTGTTCTTCAGTGCCGGCCCGGATACCGACGGAATCGGCGAGGTGGGCCAGGCGTTCGCCGACATCGCCACCGTGGCGATCATTCATTCCGGCCGGCTGTCCGCCCAAGACGTCGTCGCCCGCATCCGGGCCGCCCTCGACGAGCGGGTGGTGATCGAACGGGCCAAGGGCGTCCTGGTCCAAACCTCGAACGTGACCATGGAGGAGGCCTTCGACCACCTGCTGAAGCTCTCCCGCACCAACGGCACGCCACTCGGACAGATCGCGAGCCAGCTCATCGACAACGCCGGCACGCAGGATTGAAGCGAGGCGGCCCGGGTTACCCGGAAGGCAGGGCGGCCCGATCGAACCACCCGATTAGTTCCTGCCCGGCCGGGGCGGCCCCGCCGCTGTTTTCTGAACACCGGGACCTGGAATCGCCGGGCCCTCGAGTGCCCCGTGATTCCTGCGGACCCGGTTCCCCCTGTACTGCCGTGAAAACCCGGATCAGTTCGGCTGCTCGGGGGCAATGAGCGGATCGGGCTGGTCATCGGCCGGCTGTTCACTGTGCGGGACGTCCTCGGGCCGACGCGTTTCGTCGACCAAGTCGTCCACCAGCGGCTCTTCGCCGACAAATTCTTCGCCCGGATGGTCAGTCAT